>NZ_CP014007.2 GCF_001658025.2 Kosakonia oryzae | reverse complement strand
GGCGGACTCCACTCGAACGAAAATCGATAAATAAAAGACAGAAACATTAAAGTTTTTTGACGCACATCGATAAGACCCAACCGGGTGACGTGCGAACCGCTATCTACGGTTTGTGCCCTAAGAACGATCCTGGATCGCGATCGGGACCGCGGATCATAGCGTAAACCGCCGCAGAGATCTTCTGTTTCTCACAGATTCTTTATGATTTATCCACAGGGCAATTTGGAACCGGCTAAGTGTAATCGATCCTCGCAGGCGTGCGGCACGTTTTAGTCCGCATATTGGAAAATTTAATGAGTAATGATGATTTATTGCTTAAACGATCTAATGAAGATCCTGGAGGATCCTTGCGCTTTGCCGTTTGCCCCGTATAATTCTGCCCCCGGCGCGTCTTGCTCATTTCGGGCGTCGAATGCAGCTTATTTTTTGCGCGATTATGTGCGAAAATACGCGCGCTATAAGGAAAGAGAATTGACTCTGGAGTGTACAATTATTACAATCCGGCCTCTTTAATTACCCATGGCTTGCGCGCCTGTCGTTCGATATCCGTTCAGGCATACGCAAAAGTCAGTGAATTTATTCAAGTTTAGGTAGAAACCGCCATGAAACGCACTTTTCAACCGTCTGTACTGAAGCGCAACCGTTCTCACGGCTTCCGTGCTCGTATGGCTACTAAAAATGGTCGCCAGGTTCTGGCTCGTCGTCGCGCTAAAGGCCGCGCACGTCTGACCGTTTCCAAGTAATAAAGCTAACCCCTGAGTGGTTAAGCTCGCTTTTCCCAGGGAGTTACGTTTGTTAACTCCCACTCATTTCACTTTCGTCTTCCAGCAGCCACAACGGGCTGGCACGCCGCAAATCACCATCCTCGGCCGCCTGAATTCGCTGGGGCATCCCCGTATCGGTCTGACCGTCGCCAAGAAAAATGTTAAACGCGCCCATGAACGCAATCGGATTAAACGTCTGACGCGTGAAAGCTTCCGTTTACGCCAGCATGAATTGCCAGCAATGGATTTCGTGGTGGTGGCGAAGAAGGGGGTTGCCGACCTCGATAACCGTGCTCTCTCGGAAGCGTTGGAAAAATTATGGCGCCGCCATTGTCGCCTGGCTCACGGGTCCTGATAGCCCTGATTAGGGTCTATCAACGCCTGATTAGTCCGCTACTTGGGCCGCACTGCCGTTTCACCCCCACCTGTTCGCAATATGGAATTGAGGCATTGCGCAGGTTTGGAATGTTAAAAGGCAGTTGGTTGACAATGAAACGCGTATTAAAATGCCACCCTTTACACCCGGGTGGCGACGATCCCGTCCCGCCAGGACCTTCTAAAACCAGAGAACACTAACGATGGATTCGCAACGCAATCTTTTTATCATCGCTTTGTTGTTCGTGTCTTTCATGATCTGGCAAACGTGGGAGAAGGATAAAAATCCTCCTCCGGCGCAGCAGCAGACCACGCAGACTACGACCACCGCAGCGGGTAGCGCAGCCGACCAGGGCGTACCAGCCAGTGGCCAGGGGAAACTGATCACGGTGAAAACCGATGTGCTTGAGCTGACCATCAACACCCGTGGTGGTGATGTTGAACAGGCACTGCTTCCGACGTACCCGAAAGAGTTGGGCTCCAATGAGCCGTTCCAGTTACTGGAAACTACGCCGCAGTTTATCTATCAGGCGCAGAGCGGCCTGACCGGTCGTGACGGCCCGGATAATCCGGCTAACGGCCCGCGCCCACTGTATAACGTAGAAAAAGATGCGTTTGTGCTGGCTGATGGTCAGAACGAACTGGCGATCCCGCTGACTTACACCGACGCGGCTGGCAATACCTTCACCAAAACCTTCACGCTGAAACGCGGCGAATATGCGGTGAACGTAGGCTACAGCGTGCAGAACGCCGGTGATAAACCGTTGGAAGTAGCAACGTTTGGTCAGTTGAAGCAATCCATCAATCTGCCTTCTCACCGCGATACCGGCAGCAGCAACTTTGCGCTGCATACCTTCCGCGGTGCGGCGTATTCCACGCCTGACGCGAAGTATGAGAAATATAAATTCGACACCATCGCCGATAACGAAAACCTGAACGTCAGCTCCAATGGCGGCTGGGTTGCGATGCTGCAGCAATATTTTGCTACTGCATGGATCCCGCGTAACGAAGGTGCGAATAACTTCTATACCAGCAATCTGGGCAATGGCGTAGCCGCTATCGGTTATAAATCCCAGCCGGTACTGGTGCAGCCGGGTCAGACTACCGCGCTGAACAGCACCCTGTGGGTCGGCCCGGAAATTCAGGACAAAATGGCTGCGGCGGCGCCGCACCTGGATCTGACAGTGGATTACGGCTGGTTGTGGTTTATTTCTCAGCCGCTGTTCAAACTGCTGAAGTGGATCCACAGCTTCCTGGGTAACTGGGGCTTCTCCATCATCGCAATCACCTTTATCGTTCGTGGCATCATGTACCCGCTGACCAAAGCGCAGTACACCTCCATGGCGAAAATGCGCATGCTGCAACCGAAGATTCAGGCCATGCGCGAACGTCTGGGTGACGACAAACAGCGTATGAGTCAGGAGATGATGGCGCTGTACAAAGCAGAGAAAGTGAACCCGCTGGGCGGCTGCTTCCCGCTGATTATTCAGATGCCTATCTTCCTGGCGCTGTATTACATGCTGATGGGTTCCGTTGAACTGCGCCATGCGCCGTTCGCACTGTGGATCCATGACCTGTCTGCACAGGATCCGTACTACATCCTGCCGATCCTGATGGGCGTAACGATGTTCTTCATCCAGAAGATGTCGCCGACCACCGTGACCGACCCGATGCAGCAGAAGATCATGACCTTTATGCCGGTCATCTTCACGGTATTCTTCCTGTGGTTCCCGTCAGGTCTGGTGCTGTACTATATCGTCAGCAACCTGGTGACCATCATTCAGCAGCAGCTGATTTACCGTGGTCTGGAGAAGCGCGGTCTGCATAGCCGCCAGAAGAAAAGCTCCTGATACGCTGTAAGGCCGGGTAAGCAAAACGCCACCCGGCAAAAGGAACAACAAACAAAGGGCGGTCAGTTGACCGCCTTTTTTATTTTGCAATTTCGGAAAACATACCATGAGCCATAACGACACTATCGTCGCACAGGCAACCCCACCGGGACGCGGTGGGGTGGGCATCCTGCGTATTTCGGGCGTAAAAGCGCGAGACGTGGCGCAGGCGGTGCTGGGCAAGCTGCCTAAACCGCGTTATGCCGACTATCTGCCGTTTCAGGACACCGATGGCAGCGCGCTGGATCAAGGCATTGCGCTGTGGTTCCCGGGCCCGAACTCCTTTACCGGTGAAGATGTACTGGAGCTACAGGGGCACGGCGGCCCGGTGATCCTCGACCTGCTGTTAAAACGCATATTGACCTTACCAGGGCTGCGCATTGCCCGGCCGGGTGAGTTCTCCGAGCGTGCGTTCCTTAACGATAAGCTCGATCTGGCGCAGGCTGAAGCGATTGCCGATTTAATTGATGCCAGTTCCGAACAGGCTGCGCGCTCCGCGCTGAACTCGTTGCAGGGCGCTTTCTCCGCTCGCGTTAACCACCTTGTGGAAGCACTTACTCACCTGCGAATCTATGTAGAAGCGGCTATCGACTTCCCGGATGAAGAGATCGACTTTCTTTCAGACGGCAAAATCGAAGCCCAGCTGAACGACGTTATCGCCGATCTGGAGGCGGTGCGAGCCGAAGCGCGTCAGGGGAGCCTGCTGCGTGAAGGGATGAAAGTGGTCATTGCTGGTCGCCCAAATGCCGGGAAATCGAGCCTGTTGAACGCGCTGGCCGGGCGTGAAGCCGCTATTGTGACGGATATTGCAGGCACCACGCGCGACGTATTGCGCGAGCACATACATATTGACGGTATGCCGCTGCACATTATCGATACCGCCGGTTTGCGCGAAGCCAGCGACGAAGTGGAACGTATCGGTATCGAACGTGCCTGGCAGGAGATTGAGCAGGCCGACCGCGTGCTGTTTATGGTTGACGGCACCACCACCAATGCGGTTGATCCAGCGGAAATCTGGCCGGACTTTATTGCCCGTCTGCCCGCCAGATTACCGATCACCGTGGTACGCAATAAAGCGGATGTTACCGGCGAGCCGCTGGGTATCAGCGATGTGAACAATCACTCACTTGTGCGTCTCTCCGCGCGTACCGGCGAAGGCGTTGACGTGCTGCGTCAACATCTCAAGCAGAGTATGGGGTTTGACACCAGCATGGAAGGCGGTTTCCTGGCGCGTCGCCGGCACTTACAGGCGCTCGAGGCGGCCGCAGAACATCTACAACAGGGTAAAGCGCAACTGCTGGGTGCCTGGGCAGGTGAATTGCTGGCCGAAGAGCTGCGCCTCGCGCAGCAGAACCTGAGCGAGATCACCGGCGAGTTTACCTCCGATGATTTGCTGGGCCGCATCTTCTCCAGCTTCTGTATTGGTAAATAATTGTACGGAACGTCCATAAAAATGGCCGTTCCTGTTATAACGACGAATCCAGGTAAGGTGCTGGATTGAACAAACAAAGTGTAAATATCCCCGTTAGGACTTTTCAGATGCCAATTTCCGCACTAAAACCTATGGATTATGGGCGATAATATTTACTATCGATTCTATTCATCCAGACCATTATCACGGAGAGAAAAATGGCTACCCATTTTGCACGAGGGATAATTTCCGAAGGGCACCTTGTCTCCACCCGACTACCGGTGTCCTGTCACGATACGGCTCGCCAGCTTCCTGAGCATCGTCGCACACGTTTTCTTGCTTCCCGTGCATTACTCGCTGAAATGATGTTTATGCTGTATGGCACCAGCGAACTACCAGAGATAGTCATTGGATCCAGCGGCAAACCGAAGTTTGCCGACGTTAGTCTGCCGCACTTTTCGCTGGCCTATGCCGGGAATATGGTGGGTGTCGCCATTACAACTGAAGGCGAATGCGGTCTGGATATGGAGTTGCAACGCGCTACGAGCAGTTTTCACAGCGCGCACGCGCAGAAGCCGCTTTTCAGCAATAATGAGCTGCTGTGGATCAATAACCAAAACGATCCCAACGAAGCGCAAACCCAACTGGTAACGCTGCGCCAGAGTGCAATGAAATTGATCCATCAAATGCACGACGATCAAGGGCTGCTACAATTGTTGCCGGGCTCCGGACGTCTGCGTCTGACGCCGCTAACGCGGGTTGAAGTGATGTGTGATGCAGAAGATGTGCTGATCTGGTCTGTCGCGGTATCACCTGCCATTGAAAGCCTGAAAATATGGGAGTTCGATAGCCGTACCGGGTGGCGTTATCTCTCCGATGTGCAAACGCGCGCCAACGATCCCGCCTCCCGGTTAATGCGTTTCACCAGCTTGCCCGCAGAAAAAGCCCTGATCCTTAATTGATCCCAAAATGAGGAGTCATCATGTCGGTTGAACTCAAGGTTGTGACCCTGCTCGGTAGCCTGCGTAAAGGCTCTTTTAATGCCATGGTCGCGCGCACATTGCCTAAGCTTGCGCCAGCGGGCATGGACATCACTCCGCTGCCTTCGATTGCCAATATCCCGCTGTACGATGCCGATATTCAGCAAGAAGAAGGTTTCCCGGAAAGTGTGCAGGAGCTTGCCGAACATATCCGTGCGGCTGACGGCGTAGTGATTGTGACGCCGGAATATAACTATTCGGTGCCGGGTGGTCTGAAGAATGCGATTGACTGGTTGTCTCGCGTACCAGAGCAGCCGCTGGCGGGTAAGCCGGTGTTGATTCAGACCAGTTCAATGGGCGCGATTGGCGGCGCGCGTTGTCAGTATCATCTGCGTCAGATCCTGGTGTTCCTTGATGCGATGGTCATGAACAAACCGGAGTTTATGGGCGGGGTAATTCAAAGCAAGGTGGATCAACAGACGGGAGAAGTGGTCGATCAAAGCACGCTTGACCATCTGACTGGCCAGCTTACGGCTTTCGGCGAGTATATTCAGCGCGTCAAACCGTGATGAAAACCCCTCCCGCAGCGCGAGAGGGGAAAAGCATTAATGCGCGTCGATAAAGATGATTTTCAGCAGGAACAGCACCGCAACCACAATCACGCACGGGCTGAGATCGCGCAGGCGACCAGTACCGATTTTCATCACGCAGTAAGAGATAAAGCCCAGCGCAATACCTTCAGTAATTGAGAAGCTGAACGGCATCATTACTGCAGTGATAAACGCCGGTACGGCTTCTGTCAGATCATGCCACTTCACACGCGCAAGGCTGGAGGTCATCAGCACGCCCACATAGATCAGCGCGCCCGCAGCCGCATAGCCCGGCACCATACCCGCTAGCGGCGACAGGAAGATCACCAGCAGGAACAGCAGGCCAACCACTACCGCAGTCAGACCGGTACGGCCGCCGACAGAAACACCAGAAGAAGACTCGATATACGCGGTAACAGAAGAGGTACCGATAAAAGCGCCAGTCACCGAGGAGATGCTGTCGACAAACAGCGCCTGCTTCATGCGCGGGAACTTACCACTTTCATCCACCAGCCCGGCTTTATCGGTCACACCGATCAGCGTACCGGAGGAGTCAAACAGGTTTACCAGCATAAACGAGAAGATCACACCCGCCAGGCCAATATTAAAGGAACCGGCCAGATCTACATTACCGACAACGCTTGTCACGCTCGGCGGCGCAGAAACAATACCGTGATACTGCACATCGCCCAGCAGCCAGCCCAGCAGTGTAGTAACAACAATCGACACCAGCACAGCAGCGTGAATATTGCGCGACGCCAGAATAACGATGATAAAGAAACCAAGAACGCCCAGCAGAACGCTGTGGGAAGTCAGGTTACCGATACTCACCAGCGTCTCTTTGTTCGGCACGATTACGCCAGCGTTTTTCAGCCCCATCATGCCAATAAATAGCCCGATACCGCTGGTGATACCTACGCGCAGACTGACCGGAATATTGGCGATCATCCAGTAACGAACGCGGAACAAGGTCAGCAGCAACAGACCTACCGCGCCCCAGAAGATTGCGCCCATGCCGATCTGCCAGGAAAGCCCCATGGCACCAACCACCACAAACGCAAAGAAGGCGTTCAGACCCATTGCCGGTGCCAGCGCAACCGGCAGGTTAGCTACCAGTCCCATCAGGATGCTGCCGAACGCAGCAATCAGGCAGGTGGTCACAAATACTGCGCTGGTATCCATCCCGGCGACGCCCAGAATCTGGGGGTTAACAAAAACGATATACACCATCGTCAAAAACGTCGTGAAACCGGCGATCACTTCGGTGCGTGCCGATGTGCCGTGCTCGCGTAATTTAAACACGCGGTCAAGCAACCCCTGGCCCGAAGCCTGGGTAGTGTGTTGTTGGCTCATTATCAATTTCCGGAATAGGAGGGAAAATTCGTCGCTATCCTATACCAAAATGAGACAATATTGACGGTTATCACACACTTTTTTTCATTGAATTTGCTTATACGGCAACGATTGCGTTTCGCTATCTGCGTTAAGTAAACGTTAAACTCGCAATAACAGGAAATGGCATGTCCCACATTGATGCAATCTTTTTCGACTGTGACGGCACCCTGGTCGATAGTGAAGTTATTTGTTCCCGCGCCTATGTGCATATGTTTCAGGCTTTTGGCATCACGCTGGATCTGGAAGAGGTCTTTAAACGCTTTAAGGGCATGAAGTTATACGAAATTATTGATGTCATCGCCGGGGAGCGCGGTGTAAGCCTGGCGAAAGAGGAGCTTGAGCCCATTTATCGTGCGGAAGTGGCACGCCTGTTCGACAGCGAACTGGAAGTAATTGCCGGTGCGAACGCATTGCTGGATGCAGTGAGTGTACCGATGTGTGTGGTGTCGAATGGCCCGGTCAGCAAAATGCAACACTCCTTGGGCAAATTAGGCATGCTACATCACTTTCCTGAAAAACTGTTTAGCGGTTATGACATCCAACGCTGGAAGCCCGATCCGGCGTTAATGTACCATGCAGCCAGCGCGCTGAATGTTGATCCTGTAAACTGTATTCTGGTGGATGACTCTTCCGCTGGAGCACAATCAGGAATCGCGGCAGGGATGGAAGTGTATTACTTCTGCGCCGATCCGCATAATAAACCCATTGTTCACCCTAAAGTGACGACGTTCACTGATTTAGCGCAGCTGCCGGAACTCTGGCGTGCGCGTGGGTGGCATGTTACGCGTTAATCTAAACCACTAAACAGGATGTTTTTATGGCTCAGACAAACCGTTCTCTCCCGGTATTTAAGTACCACCCTCAGCCCCTGGACACAGGCGTCTTTTCACAAAGAAAAACCGTGACTTGTGCCTGCTGTGAACAGCTAACGGACGTGTATTACACCAACCCGTTTTACACCACAGCGGATGTTGATACCCTTTGCCCGTGGTGTATCGCGGATGGCTCCGCCGCACAAAAATTTGGCGGCAGCTTTCACGATAAGTCCAGCATTGAAGGTGTGGACAGCCTGTTCGATGACGAGGGTGAATTTACCGGTTTCAAAAATCCGTGGCCGGAAGCCAGTTTGCAGGAACTGACTCAGAGAACACCGGGATACTGTGGCTGGCAGCAGGAGTACTGGCTGGCGCACTGCGATGATTTCTGCGCGTTTATCGGCTACGTCGGCTGGCAAGATATTGCCGACAAACTCGATCAGTTCGCGGATATTCAAGCCGATTGCGATGCTTTCGGCATGGATTACGAGAAATTACCGGAATACCTGCTCGACGGCGGCGACTGCCAAGGATATCTCTTTCGCTGCCTGCACTGCGGCAAATTACGGTTATGGGCGGATTTTTCCTGAGCAGTTCCACGGAATAAGGAACAACAGATGTCGGAATTACTCGAACGTTATCAAGGCTGTCTGCTCGGTCTGGCCACCGGTGATGCCGTCGGCACGGCGGTGGAATTCAGCGCCAAAGATTCCTTTCCGCCCATCACCGACATGGTGGGAGGCGGGCCGTTTCATTTGCAAGCGGGGCAATGGACAGACGACACCTCTATGGCGCTGTGCCTTGCGGAAAGTCTGATCGCTCGCCAGGGATTTGACGCAAAGGATCAGATGAATCGGTATATGAACTGGTGGCAATGGGGTTACTTAAGCGCCACCGGTCACTGTTTTGATATTGGTACGACGGTCGCAGGCGCATTGCAAAAATATGCGAATGACGGCGATCCGTTTGCCGGTTCCAGCCATCCCAAAACGGCAGGAAACGGTTCGTTAATGCGCCTCGCGCCGGTAGTGCTGTGGTATTTCCCCGATGAGTTACTGGCGCTGGAGTATGCCGAAGCCTCATCGCGAACCACGCATGCAGCACCGGAAGCACTCGCCTGCTGCCGCCTGTTTGCACAAATGCTGATGAACGCCCTGAACGGTAAAAGTAAGCGGGAAACGCTGACAGCTATCCCGCAGCTACCGGAACAGGAGAATCTACGTCGCATAGCTGAAGGGAACTACCTGAAGAAAACGCGTGCGGAGATCTTCGGTACGGGTTACTGCGTGCAGAGTCTGGAAGCGGCATTGTGGTGCTTTGCGCAGGGTAAAAACTTTAAAGAGACTATCCTGCTGGCCACCAATCTCGGTGACGACGCAGACACCACCGCCGCTATCGCCGGGCAACTGGCTGGCGCGTATTATGGCGTTAACGGGATCCCGCAGCAGTGGCAGGAAAAATTGTGGCAGTACGGGGATATTGATAGCCTGGCGAGAAAGTTACTGGCGAAATAACCCTGCAACAAAAATCCCCTCACAGCGAGGGGGTTATCGTCATATCACTCTTTAACATCTTTTCCGGCGAGCAGTTTATCCAGCTCATCGCCGCCAACATGACGGAAATCTTGTCCCTTCACGAAGTAGAAGATGTATTCGCAGATATTCTGGCAGCGGTCACCGATACGTTCGATAGAACGGGCGCAGAACAGGGCGGTCAGGACGCTCGGAATGGTGCGGGAATCTTCCATCATGTAAGTCATTAGCTGACGTACGATGCCTTCGTATTCCTGATCCACTTTTTTATCTTCGCGATAGATACGCACCGCTTCGTCCAGATCCATACGGGCGAAGGCGTCCAGCACATCATGCAGCATCTGCACGGTGTGACGGCCTAACGATTCCAGGCTCACCAGCAGCGGCTGGTGCTGCTGGGAGAACTTCTCCAGCGCGGTACGGCAGATTTTGTCTGCCACATCGCCAATACGTTCCAGCTCGGCAATTGTTTTGATGATCGCCATCACCAGACGCAAGTCGCTTGCCGTTGGCTGGCGTTTTGCAATGATGCGCACGCAGGCTTCATCGATGGCGACTTCCATCATATTGACCTGTTTGTCGCCTTCAACAACGCGCCTGGCTAGCTCGCTGTCCTGATTGTGCATGGCGGTGATCGCATCAGAAAGCTGCTGCTCCACCATCCCACCCATGGTCATTACCTGAGTGCGGATACTTTCCAGCTCAGCGTTGAACTGCCCGGAAATATGTTTGTTAAGGTTGAGATTGTCCATGGTGCACTCCAAATGCCCGACAGATTTCACGTGGTAACAAGGTCGCTTATACCCTCAGGGTGCAGCAAATCAACCATAGCGCCCGGTAATATAGTCTTCCGTTTGCTTCTTCTTCGGCTTCGTGAACAGATCATCTGTGTTGCTGAACTCAATCAACTCACCGAGATACATAAACGCCGTGTGATCGGAACAACGCGCAGCTTGCTGCATGTTGTGCGTCACGATAACCACGGTGTAATCCTGTTTCAGCTCCGTGATCAGCTCTTCGATACGACCGGTTGAGATCGGGTCAAGAGCGGAACAAGGTTCATCAAGCAGCAGAACTTCCGGGCGAATCGCGATACCGCGGGCGATGCACAGACGCTGCTGCTGGCCACCGGAGAGAGAGTACCCGCTCTGGTGCAGTTTATCCTTGGTTTCGTTCCATAATGCGGCCTTGGTCAAAGCCCACTGAACACGCTCGTCCATATCCGGACGCGACAGCTTTTCAAACAGGCGCACGCCAAAAGCGATATTGTCGTAAATCGACATCGGAAACGGCGTCGGTTTCTGGAATACCATCCCCACTTTCGCGCGCAGCAGCGCGATATCCTGCGTATTGGTAAGAATGTTGTCGCCATCCAGCAGGATTTCGCCTTCGGCGCGCTGCTCAGGGTAAAGCTCAAACATTTTGTTAAAAGTACGCAGCAATGTGGATTTACCGCAGCCTGACGGCCCGATAAACGCCGTCACCTGATTTTTGGCAATATCCAGGCTGATGTTTTTCAGTGCATGGAATTTGCCGTAATAGAAGTTCAAATCACGAACCTGAATTTTGCCCGGCGTCGTATCAACCATACTCATTTATCTCTTTCCTCAACTCGACGCCGCTTTCGCCGCGTCGCAAAAATTAACCGTGTTTACTCTTCGCGAAAATGACACGCGCCAGAATATTCAACAGCAGTACGCAGAGCGTGATAATCAGCACCCCGGCCCAGGCCAGTTGCTGCCATTCGGCAAACGGGCTCATGGCAAATTTGAAAATGGTCACCGGCAGGTTAGCGATAGGCTGCATCATATCGGTGCTCCAGAACTGGTTAGAGAGCGCGGTAAACAGCAGCGGTGCCGTTTCCCCTGCAATACGCGCCACAGCCAGCAGCACCCCGGTCATAATCCCGGAAACAGAGGCTTTCAGCGTAATAGAGGCAATCATCTTCCATTTCGGTGTACCCAGCGCATAAGCCGCTTCACGCAGGCTGTCCGGCACCAGTTTCAGCATGTTTTCCGTGGTACGAATAACAATTGGCACCTGCAACAGCGCCAGCGCAATCACACCCGCCCAACCGGAAAAGTGCTGCATCTGCGCGACAACAATGGTGTAGACGAACAGGCCAACTACAATTGACGGCGCGGAAAGCAGAATGTCGTTGATAAAACGGATCACTTCGGCCAGCAGCGATTTCCGGCCATACTCCGCCAGGTAAATCCCCGCCATGATACCGAGCGGCGTACCGACAACGGTCGCCCACAGGATCAACAGGCCACTGCCTGCCAGGGCGTTTGCCAGACCACCACCCGCCGTATTTGGCGGCGGCGTCATTTCCGTAAACATCGCCACCGACATACCGTCAAAGCCGCGCGTTACGGTGGACAACAGGATCCAGACCAGCCAGAAGAGACCGAACGCCATGGTCGCCATCGACAATGTCAGAGCGATGCGGTTTTTCAGACGGCGCTTAGCCTGCATTTTACGGCGCGATTCAGCCAGCTTTGCGATGCTTTGCATTTCGAGCGTAGCCATCAGCGTGCCCCCTCATTTTTCGCCAGGCGCATGATCATAAATTTAGAGATAGCCAGTACGATAAAGGTGATCACAAACAGAATCAGACCCAACTCCATCAAGGCCGCAACATGCAGACCGGACTCCGCTTCAGCAAATTCGTTCGCCAGCGCAGAGGTAATACTGTTACCCGGCATAAACAGCGAAGCGCTGTCGAGTTGATAGGTGTTACCGATGATAAAGGTCACCGCCATGGTTTCACCCAGCGCGCGCCCCAGCCCCAACATCACGCCGCCAATCACCCCGTTTTTGGTAAATGGCAGCACAATGCGCCAGATAACTTCCCAGGTGGTGCAGCCAATGCCATACGCCGACTCTTTCATCATCACTGGCGTTTGTTCGAATACATCGCGCATTACTGCCGCAATGTAAGGAATAATCATAATGGCGAGAATAACCCCGGCCGCCAGGATCCCAATACCAAATGCCGGGCCAGAGAACAGCGCGCCAACAAACGGGATGTTAGAAAGCACGTTGCCCACCGGTTCCTGAAAGTAAGTCGCGAACAATGGAGCAAAAATAAACAGCCCCCACATGCCATACACGATACTTGGAATCGCAGCCAGTAATTCAATGGCGATACCCAGTGGACGCTTCAGCCAGTTCGGCGACAACTCTGTCAGAAACAGCGCAATACCAAAGCTCACCGGAACGGCGATCAGCAGAGCGATGACAGAGGTAACGATTGTCCCGTAAATGGGCACCAGCGCACCGTAAATATCATTGGGCGCATCCCACTCTTTGGTCCACAGGAATGAAAAACCAAACTTCTGAATGCTTGGCCATGAGGAGAAAATCAGCGACACGATGATGCCACTCAACAGCAATAGCACAATCAGCGCAGCCAGTCTTACCAGCGCGCTGAAAATCATGTCACCTTTTTTACCCGGAGGATTAAATGCCGGCTTGGTTGCAGCCATAAATTACTCTTCAGTTTAACGTCTTACGAATTTGCCCGGTGATGCTTACGCGGCCAGGCCTACAGAGGATCTGTAAGGCGGATGGTGTAAGCGCCATCCGCCATGTTCTAAAAAAACCCGTTGTTAGTACAGTGCTTTACCGCTGCTGTCTTTCACATTGGTTTTCCATGCAGCACGAACTTGTTCAACTACGCTATCCGGCAGGGTTGCGTAATCAAGGTCGTTAGCCTGTTTGCCGCCTTTTTTGTAGGCCCAGTCAAAGAATTTCAGGACTTCAGCGCCTTGCTCCGGCTTAGCCTGCACTTTGTGTATCAGGATAAAAGTGGTGGAGGTGATCGGCCATACGTCAGCACCTTTCTGGTTGGTCAGGTCCTGCGCGAAGGATTTGCTCCAGTCGATATTTTTAGCCGCGTTGGAGAAACTCTGCTCAGTCGGGCTTACAGCCTTACCATCCGCAGACAGCAGCTTGGTGTAGGTCAGGTTGTTCTGCTTAGCGTAAGCATATTCAACATAACCGATTGAACCCGGCAGACGCTGAACGAATGCCGCGACGCCATCATTGCCCTTGCCGCCAAGACCGGTCGGCCAGTTGACCGTAGAGCCAGAACCCACTTTGGATTTCCACTCTTCGTTCACTTTCGCCAGATAGCTGGTAAAGACGAATGAGGTACCGGAACCGTCAGCGCGACGAACGACGGCGATGTTCTGTGAAGGCAGTTTCAACCCAGGGTTGAGCTTAGCGATAGCGGCGTCATCCCATTTTTTGATTTTGCCCAGGTAGATGTCACCCAGGGTTTTACCGTCCAGCACCAGCTCACCGGATTTGATGCCCGGGACGTTGATAGCCAGCACGATACCGCCGATTACGGTCGGGAACTGGAACAGGCCTTCCTGAGCCAGTTTATCGTCACTCAGAGGGGCATCAGATGCACCGAAATCGACGGTTTTAGCAGTAATTTGTTTTACGCCACCAGAAGAACCAATACCCTGGTAGTTGACCATGATATTCATTTCTTTGTTGTAAGTATCAGCCCACTTGGCATACACCGGCGCCGGAAAAGTTGCGCCCGCACCAGTCAGGCTGGCTGCTGCATTAACAGCAAAAGCACTCAGAGAAAAGGTCGCGGCGACAACAGTTGCGACAGAGGTACGCATAACGTTCATAATGTCTCCTGCAAGGATCGTAAATCGTTGTTTAGTGGCTACGACGAGCAAAATAGGACACTTTGATGACAGTTATATGCAATCATTGTTACTGTTTGATGACAGCGGAAAAATATCGTTGCCGCATGATATAAAACAGATAAAAATCAGACTATTAATAAAAAATATCACGGTAAGATTTCAGTCATATTTTATTTTTGTGACAATGAAAAAGTAGTTGAAACAAACGAGAATTCATCAAATAAAGTCAAAAAAAGAGGTTGCCCACAGGCAACCTCTTTCGCATTTTATGTCAGGAAATGTTTACTCTACCGTTACTGATTTCGCCAGATTACGCGGCTGGTCAACGTCGGTGCCTTTAATCAGCGCAACGTGATAGGCCAGCAATTGCAGCGGCACGGTATAGAAAATCGGTGCAATCACCTCTTCGACGTGCGGCATATCAATAATGTGCATATTGTCGTTGCTGGTGAAACCCGCATCCTGATCGGCGAACACATACAGTACGCCGCCACGGGCACGCACTTCTTCGATGTTGGATTTCAGTTTTTCCAGCAGTTCGTTGTTAGGCGCAACGACAATCACCGGCATATCCGCATCAATCAGCGCCAGAGGGCCATGCTTCAGCTCGCCTGCCGCATAGGCTTCGGCGTGAATGTAGGAGATCTCTTTCAGTTTCAGCGCGCCTTCCAGCGCGATCGGATACTGATCGCCACGCCCGAGGAACAGCGCATGGTGCTTGTCAGAGAAATCCTCGGCCAGCGCTTCAATGCGTTTATCCTGCGACAGCATCTGTTCAATACGGCTCGGCAACGCCTGCAAACCGTGAACGATATCGTGCTCAATGGACGCATCCAGCCCTTTCAGGCGGCTCAATTTCGCTACCAGCATCAGCAGAACGGTAAGCTGAGTGGTGAACGCTTTCGTGGAAGCAACACCGATTTCAGTACCGGCTTTGGTCATCATTGCCAGATCGGATTCACGCACCAGCGAGGAGCCCGGCACGTTACAAATCGCCAGCGAACCCAAATAACCCAGCTCTTTGGACAAACGCAGCGCCGCCAGCGTATCCGCTGTTTCACCGGATTGCGACAGGGTGATCATCAGACTGTTACGACGCACAGCGGATTTGCGGTAGCGGAATTCAGAGGCGATTTCCACATCGCACGGCACACCGGCCAGCGCCTCAAACCAGTAACGGGAAACCATACCGGAGTTGTAAGAGGTGCCACAGGCAACGATCTGAATATGCTCAACTTGCGATAACAGCGCGTTGGCATTCGGACCCAGTTCGCTCAGATCCACTTCACCGTGGTTGATACGGCCGGTCAGCGTATTTTTAATCGCGTTCGGCTGTTCGTAGATCTCTTTTTGCATGTAGTGACGGTAGATACCTTTGTCGCCCGCGTCATATTGCAGGCTGGATTCGATATCAGGCCGTTTTACCTGTGCGCCGGATTTATCAAACACTGTCACGCTGCGGCGAGTCACTTCCGCAATATCCCCCTCTTCAAGGAAGATAAAGCGACGCGTTACCGGCAGTAACGCCAGTTGATCAGAGGCAATAAAGTTTTCACCCATGCCAAGACCAATGACCAGCGGGCTGCCAGAGCGTGCCGCCAGCAGAGTGCCGCTGTCACGGGTATCCATAATCACCGTGCCATAAGCGCCGCGTAATTGCGGGATAGCGCGCATAACCGCTTCACGCAGCGTGCCGCCCTGCTCAAGCTCCCAATGAACAAGATGCGCGATAACCTCGGTATCCGTTTCCGAAACAAATACATAACCACGCTCTTTTAACGCTTCCCGCAGCGGCTCGTAGTTTTCGATAATACCGTTATGTACAACCGCAATATGATCAGAAACATGCGGATGCGCGTTACCTTCTGACGGTTCACCGTGTGTTGCCCAACGGGTATGCGCAATACCGGTTCCACCATGCAGCGGGTGCTCTTCTGCGGCCTGGGCCAGCATCTGGACTTTACCAAGACGACGCAGGCGGGTCATATGCCCTTCTGCATCTACAACGGCCAGACCTGCTGAGTCATAGCCACGGTATTCCAGACGACGTAATCCCTCGAGAAGGATTTCTGCAACATCACGCTGCGCGACTGCGCCAACAATTCCACACATATTTTTCGATTCCGATTTAGGCGTTATGCCTTTTGTTGTCGGTCAACCTGTATCGCCCCGAGCCTTGTAGAGAGTGGGGTTATTTTTATAGGTACTGCCTGGCGGGCGGAGGAATTATCTTTCCCCTCACCCTGAAAACGTTATGGATTCATTGCCGGATAGCGCTGCGCTTACCCGGACTACTTCTTCTTAACCGGACGTATCCAGCCTTGTTTATTGATCTGCGGTACGCGGCTGATAACCAGTTCATTTTCCGCAACATTGCGCGTTACGGTGGTACCCGCGGCGATAGTCGCACCTTTGGCAACGGTAACCGGCGCCACCAGTTGCGTATCGGAACCAACAAACACATCATCGCCAATAATGGTTTTATGCTTGTTCGCGCCATCGTAATTACAGGTGATAACACCCGCGCCAACATTCACGTTGTCACCGATTTCCGCATCGCCCAGGTAAGTCAGATGGCCTGCTTTCGAGCCTTTACCCAGACGCGCTTTTTTCATTTCCACGAAGTTGCCCACGTGCGCACCGGCAAGCAGTTCTGCGCCAGGACGCAAACGCGCAAATGGCCCGATGGTGCAATCAGCTTCGAGGCGCGCATCTTCCACCACGCTGTAGGGGCTGATTTCGCAGTCGTCGCCGATGTCGCTGTTTTTCAACACGCAACCAGCGCCAATCTTCACGCGATCGCCCAGTTTTACGTTGCCTTCAATGATGACGTTAGCATCGATCTCAACATCCCGCCCATGCTCCAGCGTACCGCGCAGGTCAAAGCGCGCAGGATCGCGCAGCATAACACCAGCCAGCAGCAGCTTTTCGGCCTGTTCAGCCTGATACGCACGCTCCAGCCGGGATAGCTGAAGGCGGTTATTCACGCCTTCCACTTCGCTCAGGCGCTGCGGATGCACTGCGGTGATCTCACGGCCTTCATGCCAGGCAAGGCTGATGATATCCGTGATGTAATATTCACCCTGCGCATTATTGTTAGTCAGCTTGCTCAACCAGCGTTTCAGATCGCCGCCGTTAGCAATCAGAATGCCGGTGTTGATCTCCGTGATCTTACGCTGTTCTTCAGTGGCATCTTTCTGTTCAACAATGCCTGTCACCGCGCCGTTTTCACGCGTGATACGCCCGTAACCCGTCGGGTCGTCGAGCACCACCGTTAACAGACCGATGCCGCCCTGCGGTTTCGCATCGCGCAGACGCTGCAACGTCTCCAACGAAATCAGCGGCACATCGCCGTAGAGCATCAAAATATCTTCGTCATCGGCAAAGAACGGCGCAGCCTGCTGCATCGCATGGCCGGTGCCCAACTGTTCTACCTGCAGGACCCAGTTAAGCTTGCTCTCAGCGAGATGTTGTTTGAGCAAATCACCACCGTGTCCATAAACCAGATGAACATTATCGGCGCCGAGAAGATTAGCAGTATCAATGACATGCTGAACCATCGCTTTCCCTGCAAGGGTATGCAGCACTTTGGGAATATCGGAATACATGCGTGTGCCTTTGCCTGCGGCAAGGATCACCACACTCATTTTTGTGTTCAACATACGCGTCCTGACTGTCATTGGAGAAAGAAGTTAACCTCTTTCATATTGAAAATTCTACATATTTTGTAGCATGAAATGGAATGCTGGTGAAACGCCCAACATCCACAGTTACTGCGCTTTTGCGGGCTATTTTACCGACAAAGTCACCAGGTTTGCCGCTAAAAAATCCCTCCATTTCTGTTTGCCGCTAATTCATACAATGGGTTAGCTGTTTTTTTTCATCCTGAATAAAGATTAAACAAAAACAAAACACCGTTTCGGTCATTGAAGATTGTGACGTACAAAAAAGAAACAGCGTTTCATCTTGATGATAATGGCGGGCAATAATCACTCAGGAGAATAAAATGAATTATAAAATACCTCTGGCTTTAACGGTTTGCAGCTCACTTATTGCTTTTCCGACCTCAGCAGCAGTCTGGAAAGCCATCGCTTTTGGCCAATCGACCGACGTGAACTTTTCATCGAATGTTCTGCCGGAAAAGATTGGCGTGAATGATGTCACCATCGACGGCAAAAAACTCTCCGTAACGGATAGTGCCGATCTCTCCAGACCCGTTACCCTCGAAAGCCGCGGTGGTAAAATCGCTAACTCTCATGATGGCCTGACGTTCTTTTATACCACTCTACCTGGCAGTGAAAACTTCGTTTTACAGGCCACAGTGACCGTTGAGCAGTTCGGCCCGGAAAACGGCGCGAAACCCGCAGCGCAAGAAGGCGCCGGGTTATTGGTGCGTGACGTGATTGGCCATCCGCGTCAGCAGCCGCTTAAAGAAGGTTATGAGGAGTTTCCTGCGGCGTCGAATATGGTGATGAATGCCATCATGACGCAGGATAAAAAAGACAATTTTCGCGTGAAGATGCAGGCGATCACCCGTGAAGGGATCACGCAGCCCTGGGGCAATGCTGGCGCGGCAATCGTGAAACAGAGCTATCAGGAAGAGGTTGATCTGCGCCAGACGCCAACCTTTCGCCTGAAACTGGAGCGCACCAACGACGGTTTTATCACGGCCTGGGCACCGCAAGGTAGCGACCAATGGGTTAGCCGCAGTGTTCCGCGCGCAGATCTGATCTCGGTACAGGATAAAGATCGCTACTACGTCGGTTTCTTTGCCTCGCGTAATGCCAAAATCACCATCAACGATGCTTCGTTGACCACGTCAATGGCGCATACCGCTGTGACAAAACCCTGGCAAGCTAAACCACTTCCGGTCGTGGTGCAAATTGCCTCTCCTGAGCAAAGCACCAGCGACACATACACATTACAGGCACGAGCCAATTATGATGGCCTGTTCAGCACCCGCCAGGACGAAGTGGTGATCGGTAATGAAAAACCGGTTAAAGCGGGGGAGATGTATACCGTGCCTGCCACACTGAGTGGCAATGCCACGTTTTCAGTGACATTTACGCCCACCAGCATCAGCGACAATACGCCTGTCAGCCAGCAAATTAAGGTAGAGAAAATTGCCGGCCCGACAACTGCAACGCTGTATGTCACGCCGCAGGGTAAAAGCGAAGGTGAAGGTACGGTGGCATCCCCGCTGGATCTGACCAGCGCGATTCGTTTACTGCCGCCTGGCGGCAAAATTGTGTTGCAAGCCGGAGATTATGCGCAGACAGAGATCCCTCTTTCCGCCAGTGGGCTGCGCGATAAACAGAAAATCCTGCAAGCGGATGGAAAAGCCGTAATCCACGGCTTGCTGGTTGACGCTAGTTACTGGCACATCAAAGGGATAGAGGTGACCGAGAAAAGTTTACGTATTCAGGGCAGCCATAACGTTATCGAAAAAGTGGTCGCCTGGCGTAATGATGATACGGGTATTCAGATTTCATCACCGGAAAAAGTGGGCCGGGCCCTGTGGGCGAGCAACAACCTCGTTGTCGATTCGGAATCCTGGGGTAATGAAGATCCGGGGAAAATTAACGCAGATGGTTTTGCCGTGAAGATGCGCGTTGGTGAAGGCAATCGCCTGAAACGCTGCTATTCGCACGACAATATTGATGATGGTTTTGACCTGTTTAACAAAATCGAGGATGGCGCAAATGGCGTTGTGGTGATCGAGGATTCTATTGCCAGCAATAATACCAGCAACGGTTTCAAACTGGGGGGAGAGGGGCAACCGGTCGCACATCAGGTTCGTAACAGCAAGGCGACGGGTAATCATCTGGATGGTTTCACCGATAACTTCAACCCAGGGAAACTGCGGATAGAGAATAATATTGCTATCGATAACCAACGCTTTAATTTCATCTTTCGTCCAGGCCCGTATGGCGATGCATCAACGCAGGGCGTGTTTAGCGGCAATATCTCTGTGCGCAGTAAGCCGGGGAAATATGATGATGCGGTGGTGGGGAATGTGGATGCGACGAACTACTTTATCGTCGACGGTAAAAGCGTAAATCTGGCGAAAAAAGAGCTGGATAGTAAACCGTATCTGGCGCAACTCAGCCAGTGATGCCTGATGGCGCTTCGCTTATCACACAACAGTAAGCGCGGCGCCACTCAGCATATCAGCACATTAGTGGTTGAACGTACCGAAAGAGATGTTCATGTTGCTGAAAAGAGCGATGATTTTGTTGATCAGTTTCATGATGGCGTCCTGATAAGTGAGAGTATTTTTTTGTGATTCACGTCACAAAAATAAGTCTACGCCTCATTTTTTAACCGATCAACATTTTTGTGATGCACATCACAAAATAATAAAACGCATTTTCAGTTCTGCTTTTTCTGAAACGCAGCCATAAAAAAAGCCAGCCTGGAAACCAGACTGGCTTTTAACGTTCAAGCCGGTGTTACATCGCTTTTTTCGTCAACTCGATAACACGCAGTTTCGCGATAGCTTTCGCCAGTTCCGCAGACGCCTGAGCGTAATCCACGTCACCGTGAGAAGATTTAATGTGCTCTTCTGCTTTGCGTTTCGATTCCAGGGCTCGCGCTTCGTCGAGATCCTGACCACGAATAGCAGTATCAGCCAGAACGGTCACTGTGCCAGGCTGCACTTCAAGAATGCCGCCAGACAGATAGATAAACTCTTCATGACCGTGCTGTTTCACGATGCGGATCATACCAGGCTTAATGGCGGTGAGCAGCGGCGCGTGACCCGGGAAAATACCCAGTTCACCTTCGCTACCCGTTACCTGGATTTTTTCGACCAGACCAGAGAACATTTGTGACTCTGCGCTGACGACGTCCAGGTGGTAAGTCATTGCCATATCACCCTCCGATTAAGGCGTTAAAGTTTTTTGGCTTTTTCCACGACTTCGTCGATGGAACCGACCATGTAGAACGCCTGCTCCGGCAGGTGATCGTATTCGCCTTCCATGATGCCTTTAAAGCCACGGATGGTGTCTTTCAGGGAAACGTATTTACCCGGAGAACCGGTGAATACTTCCGCTACGAAGAACGGCTGGGACAGGAAGCGCTGGATCTTACGTGCGCGAGCTACCACCAGTTTGTCGTCTTCAGACAGTTCATCCATACCCAGGATGGCGATGATGTCTTTCAGTTCCTGATAACGTTGCAGCAGAGACTGAACGCCACGCGCAACATCATAGTGTTCCTGGCCAACAACCAGCGGATCCAGCTGACGGCTGGTGGAATCCAGCGGGTCAACGGCCGGGTAGATACCCAGAGACGCGATCTGACGGCTCAGTACCACGGTTGCGTCAAGGTGCGCAAAGGTGGTTGCCGGAGACGGGTCAGTCAAGTCATCCGCAGGTACGTATACCGCCTGAACAGAGGTGATGGAGCCAGTTTTGGTGGAGGTAATACGCTCCTGCAACACGCCCATCTCTTCTGCCAGCGTCGGCTGGTAACCTACCGCTGAAGGCATACGGCCCAGCAGTGCGGATACTTCAGTACCGGCGAGGGTATAACGATAAATGTTGTCGACGAACAGCAGAACGTCACGACCTTCGTCACGGAATTTCTCTGCCATGGTCAGACCGGTCAGCGCAACGCGCAGACGGTTTCCCGGCGGCTCGTTCATCTGGCCATACACCAGGGATACTTTGTCGATAACGTTGGAGTCGGTCATTTCGTGGTAGAAGTCGTTACCCTCACGAGTACGTTCACCCACGCCCGCAAACACAGAATAACCGGAGTGCTCGATCGCGATGTTACGGATCAGCTCCATCATGTTTACGGTTTTACCTACGCCCGCACCACCGAACAGACCGACTTTACCGCCCTTAGCAAACGGACACATCAGGTCGATAACTTTGATGCCGGTTTCCAGCAGTTCCTGAGAGCTTGACAACTCTTCATAGGTCGGTGCTGCGCGGTGGATAGCCCAACGCTCTTCTTCACCGATTTCGCCTTTCATGTCTACTGGTTCACCCAGTACGTTCATGATACGACCCAGTGTTGCTTTACCTACCGGGACTTCGATCGGGTGCTCGAGGTCTTTAACTTCCAGACCGCGACGCAGACCGTCGGAGGAACCCATTGCGATGGTACGTACGATACCGCCGCCGAGCTGCTGCTGAACTTCCAGCACCAGACGATCATTACCATTTTGCACCTCAAGAGCATCGTACACACGCGGTACGGCATCCTGAGGGAATTCGACGTCAACTACGGCGCCGATTACCTGGACAATTTTTCCAGTAGCCATCTTGAATCCTCTACGAATTAACCTGGTTATACCGCGGATGCACCACCGACGATCTCGGTGAGTTCCTGAGTAATGCTGGCCTGACGAGCCTTGTTGTATACCAACTGCAGCTCTTTAATCAGGCTGCCACCATTATCGGTTGCGGCTTTCATCGCCACCATACGTGCGGCCTGCTCGCTGGCCAGGTTTTCCACAACACCCTGATAAACCTGAGACTCGACGTAACGACGCAGCAGGGTATCCAGCAGCGCTTTCGGGTCTGGTTCATACAGATAATCCCAGGCTTTATGCTTCAAGCCTTCATCCTCTGAAGCCGGCAGCGGCAGCAGTTGGGTGATGGTTGGCACCTGAGACATGGTGTTGATAAATTTGTTGCTGACAATATAAAGCTTGTCCAGACGGCCTTCGTCATAGGCCTGCAACATCACTTTTACCGGTCCAATCAGTTCGGACAGAGAAGGGGTATCCCCCATACCTGTCACCTGCGCGACAACGTTCGCGCCGACGGAATTAAAGAACGCAACGCCCTTGGAGCCGATCATTGCGAGTTCGCTCTGAACGCCTTTATCGGACCATGCTTTCATATCCGCCAGCAGTTTTTTGAACAGGTTAATGTTCAAGCCGCCACACAGACCACGGTCGGTCGACACCACCAGGTAGCCCACGCGTTTGACGTCGCGTTCTTCCAGGTAAGGGTGCTTATATTCCAGATTACCGTGAGCAAGGTGACCAATCACTTTGCGCATGGTATCTGCATAAGGACGGCTGGCCGCCATTCTGTCCTGCGATTTACGCATTTTGGAAGCGGCGACCATCTCCATCGCTTTAGTGATCTTTTGCGTGTTCTGGACGCTTGCGATCTTACTACGTATCTCTTTTGCGCCGGCCATGAGCTTCTCCTCAATGCCTTGCGGCCTGCCCTAAGGCAAGCCGCCAGACGTTACCAGGACTGGGTTGCTTTAAAGGAGTCGAGGATGCCTTTCAGCTTGCCTTCGATCTCGTCGTTATAGCCACCGGTCTGGTTGATCTCTTGCATCAGCGGAGCGTGGTCACGGTCAACGTAAGCCAGCAGAGCGGCTTCAAAGCTACCGATTTTCGCCAGTTCAACATCCGCCAGGTAACCGCGTTCAGCCGCGAACAGAACCAGAGCCTGCTGCGCGACAGACATCGGCGCATACTGTTTCTGTTTCAGCAACTCGGTCACTTTCTGACCGTGGTCGAGCTGTTTACGGGTTGCATCGTCAAGGTCGGAAGCAAACTGAGAGAACGCTGCCAGTTCACGATACTGAGCCAGAGCGGTACGAATACCACCGGACAGTTTTTTCATGATCTTGGTCTGCGCTGCACCACCTACACGGGATACGGAAATACCCGGGTTTACCGCAGGACGAATACCGGCGTTAAACAGGTTGGATTCCAGGAAGATCTGACCATCGGTAATAGAAATTACGTTAGTCGGAACGAACGCGGAAACGTCACCAGCTTGCGTTTCGATAATCGGCAGCGCGGTCAGAGAACCGGTTTTACCTTTCACTTCACCTTTAGTGAAGCTTTCAACGTATTCCACGTTAACGCGCGCAGCACGTTCCAGCAGACGGGAGTGGAGGTAGAATACGTCGCCCGGGAATGCTTCACGTCCAGGCGGACGACGGAGCAGCAGGGAGATCTGACGGTATGCAACTGCCTGTTTAGACAGGTCATCATAAATGATCAGTGCATCTTCGCCGCGATCGCGGAAATATTCGCCCATTGCGCAACCAGCATACGGAGCCAGGTATTGCAGTGCAGCGGATTCAGACGCGGTTGCCACAACAACGATGGTGTTAGACAGCGCACCGTGCTCTTCCAGCTTACGCACCACGTTAGAGATGGTGGACGCTTTCTGGCCGATAGCAACGTAGATACATTTAATGCCGGAATCACGCTGGTTGATGATGGCATCGATTGCCAGCGCAGTTTTACCGGTCTGACGGTCGCCGATGATCAATTCACGCTGACCACGACCGATTGGGATCATGGCGTCAACGGATTTGTAACCGGTCTGTACCGGCTGATCAACGGATTGACGATCGATAACGCCCGGTGCGATAGCTTCTACGGCAGCGAAGCCGTCATTATCAACCGGACCTTTACCGTCGATTGGCGCACCCAGGGTGTTCACCACGCGACCCAGCAGGCCACGGCCAACCGGAACTTCAAGAATACGGCCAGTACACTTAACCTTCATGCCTTCGGCGAGGTCAGCATACGGACCCATCACAACTGCACCCACGGAGTCGCGCTCCAGGTTCAGTGCGATAGCGTAACGGTTACCCGGCAGGGAGATCATTTCACCCTGCATACAATCGGCCAGGCCGTGAATACGGATAACACCGTCGCTTACAGAAACAATAGTACCTTCGTTGTGAGCTTCACTCACAACACTGAACTGAGCAATGCGCTGCTTGATCAGTTCGCTGATTTCGGTGGAATTCAGTTGCATGCTCCAGTCCCCTTAAGACTGCAAGACGTCTGCAAGGCGCTCAAGACGGCCGCGAACGCTGCCATCAATGACCATATCACCCGCACGGATGATTACACCTGCCATTACAGACTTATCGATATTGCAATTCAGCTTCACTTTGCGTGACAGACGTTTTTCCATCGCGGCGCTGATTTTCGAAAGCTGTTCTTCACTCAGTGCAGTTGCAGAAGTCACATCAACTTCTGCAATAGCCTCGCTGGCTGCACGCAATTGAATAAACTGCTCAAGAACATCAGGAAGCACCTTGATACGACCGTTTTCAGCCATCACCCGAATCAGGTTCTGACCTTTGTCGTCAAGTTGCTCCCCACAGACTGCGATAAACGACTTAGCGAGCGTTTCCGGTGCTAAAGCACCAGAGAGAAGCTCGGCCATGTGTTCATTTTTCGTCACCTCGGCAGCGAACGCCAGCATATCCTGCCAGCGGTCAACGCTCTGGTTTTCGACGGCAAAGTCAAAAGCTGCTTTGGCGTAGGGGCGAGCTACCGTTACAAATTCAGACATCAGCCCCTCCTCCTTACAGTTCAGCGACCAGTTTATTCACGATGTCGCTGTTAGCAGCTTCATCCACGGAACGTTCGATGATCTTCTCGGCGCCGGCTACTGCCAGCAGAGCCACCTGTTTACGCAGCTCTTCGCGCGCACGTTTACGCTCGGCATCAATTTCAGCCTGCGCTTGCGCGACGATTTTGTTACGTTCCTGCTCGGCTTCTGCTTTCGCTTCATCCAGGATCTGAGCACGGCGTTTGTTCGCCTGTTCAATGATAACCTGAGCTTCAGCTTTCGCTTTTTTCAGCTGGTCGGTCGCATTGGCCTGTGCAAGATCCAAATCCTTTTTAGCTCGTTCTGCGGAAGCAAGACCGTCAGCAATTTCTTTCTGACGTTTTTCGATGGCAGCCATTAACGGCGGCCATACATACTTCATGCAGAACAGAACGAACAGGACAAACGCGATGGCCTGGCCGAGGATTGTTGCGTTTAGATTCACAGCACAATGCCTCTTATCTGGTTAACGTTCTAAACAATTGCTTGTAAAGCAACCCTTACTACGCGACAGCAAACATCACGTACAGACCCAGACCTACAGCGATCATTGGGATAGCATCCACCAGACCCATTACGATAAAGAACTGAGTACGCAGCAGAGGAATCAGATCCGGTTGACGCGCTGCGCCTTCCAGGAATTTACCCCCGAGGATGCCGATACCGATCGCAGCACCGATTGCCGCCAGACCCATCATCACAGCGGCAGCCAAGTACAGCAGATCCATATTCAGGTTTTCCATGACAGTCTCCAGTTTGTTTCAGTTAAAACGTAGTAGTGTTGTTAAAAATCAATGCTCTTCTGATGCCATCGACAGATAGACAATCGTCAGAACCATGAAGATAAAGGCTTGCAGCGTAATAATCAGGATGTGGAAAATGGCCCATGGCACATTCAGAACCCACTGTGACCACCACGGCAGAAGACCTGCGATCAGAATGAAAATCAACTCACCCGCGTACATGTTGCCAAACAGTCGCAGACCGAGAGAAACCGGTTTGGACAGCAGGCTCACGCCCTCAAGGATAAGGTTTACCGGAATAAATACCGGATGGTTGAACGGCTGGAGAGTCAGCTCTTTAGCGAAACCGCCAATACCCTTCATTTTGATGCTGTAGAACAGAATCAGGATAAACACGCCCAACGCCATAGACAGGGTGATGTTGACGTCCGCAGACGGCACCACGCGCAGCGCAGGAAGACCCAGTACATGTTCAGCGATGTACGGCAACAGGTCGATAGGCAGCAAATCCATCAGGTTCATCAGGAATACCCAGACGAAAATCGTCAGGGCCAGTGGCGCGATAAGCTTGCTTTTGCCGTGGTACATGTCTTTAACGCTACCATGAACAAAACCAATAACCAGCTCAATCGCCGTCTGGAATTTCCCTGGGACACCGCTGGTGGCTTTTTTCGCTACGCTACGGAACATCACCAGGAACAACAGACCCAGTACCACCGAGAAAAACATGGAGTCGATATTCAGCGTCCAGAAGGTGGCCGGGGGGTTATGCGGATCCACCATCGAGAAGGTACGAAGATCAATCTGAAGGTTATTCAGATGGTGGCCTATGTACTCCTGTGGTGTAGAGATTTCTCCTGCAGACATGATGCCTCTTACCCTTTGTTGTTAATTACAGCGGGTGCCAGTATCTGAACAACCAGCACCGAAACCCACGTGACTATCAGCGGCAAAAAAGCCACCTTAAAAACCCCCAGCGCCACCACCAGTAACAAGAATGTTACCAACACCTTGAGTGCTTCACCGAAGGCGAAGGTCCAGGCCACGCGGCCTTTAGCAGGTGTATGCGCCTGATGACGCCAGGCAAAAATCATAAAAAACATATTCGGCAGTAAGACTGCCATACCTCCGCACACGGCGGAAATGCCCCAGAAGGGGTCTTTGAGGCTAAACAGCAATCCACTTGCCATTACCGCCAGAAACTGAATAAGCAGAAGCTTGCGAGCAACGTTTCGACTATAAAGCGACACAGACATGACGTTTCTTAACTCCTGCTCCCTTTGAGGTATGCCGCGTGTCGTATAAAACGTTCTTTATGGTCCGGAGTCAAGCATCAAAAAGCGGTCAAATTATACGGTGCGGCCTCGTGATTTCAAACAATAAGTAGCAAAAAGGTGAATAAATGTTTAAATATTTTTCCCGAGCGCTATTTTTAAACTTTTAAGGAAACTGTGAACTGTCGGGCAAAAGTGCGAATAACACCAAAAACCCAACGACAAAGCGTGCGCTCGGTCACAAATTAAACATTTATGCGTCTACAGAGTTAATCACGCAAAGAAATTACCACTTTTCAACTTTATGATATTCAAGACGATTTATCACAACTCTTTTTAAAACACCCGCCTATACATCGAAAACCTTTCATTGACATTTATAATAATTATTTTACATACGTATTTCATTCTGCCAGCCGACTTTTAGCGGACTGATATTTTCACTGTTGACTATTATTTCCATGAATTAAATTCCGGACGTTAAATGTCAGAAAAATCCTGGTAACAAGACGGTGAAATGTAACTGAACGTATCGCCCTTTTTCCCTGCATTTTTTAACATCTCAGCAACAGCACGAAAGATACATTTTTTGATAAAAATTAAACTTTATTTGGCTTAACGATCACCAGATGACGTTCGCCTTCCAGGTGTGGAACATTCAGTTTAACAATAGATTCAACGGCTAGCTCCGCAGGTAACAGCGCGATCTCATCTTCCGGCACCAGCCCTTTAAGCGCGTAGAAACGCCCCTCTTCGCCCGGCAAATGGTGACACCAGTTCACCATATCATTCAGCGAGGCAAAGGCACGGCTAATCACACCGTCAAATGGCGGCTCGGCCGGGAAATCTTCAACGCGGCTCTGAACCGGCTCAACGTTGCCCAATTTCAGCTCATGCTGTACCTGGCGTAAGAAACGAACGCGTTTCCCCAGGCTGTCGAGCAGTGTGAAATGGGATTCAGGACGGACGATCGAAAGCGGGATCCCCGGTAACCCCGGCCCAGTGCCAACATCGATAAAACGCGTCCCTTGCAGGTACGGCGCGACGACAATACTGTCGAGAATATGGCGGATGAGCATCTCGTTCGGATCGCGCACAGAGGTCAGGTTATAGGCCTTGTTCCATTTGTGCAGCAGTTCGACATAGGCCACCAGCTGTTTCTGCTGTTCAACCGACAACGAAATGCCTGCTTCATCCAGCAGACGAGAGAGTTTATTGAGCACAGTGAATACCTGTTGAGATACTAAGCGGCGGGCAGCGCGATGCTTCCCGTCCCAAAAGTCCAGTCGGCCCGGCAAGCGCTGCCGGGCAATGTTGTTAAGCGCTGCGGCGAAGCATACCTTGTTTTTTCAGCCACACCAGCAAAATGGAAATTGCCGCAGGCGTGATGCCGGAAATACGCGATGCCTGACCGATCGAGGAAGGTTTGTGATCGTTAAGTTTGGCGATCACTTCGTTGGACAGACCATTCACCTGACGGTAATCCAGCGATGCCGGCAACAACGTGTTTTCATTGCGCTGTTGTTTTTCGATCTCATCCTGCTGGCGTGCAATGTAACCTTCGTATTTCACCTGGATTTCAACCTGTTCAGCTGCTTGCTGGTCATCAAGACCCGGCGCGAACGGTGTCAACTGTACCAGTTGTTCGTAAGTCATTTCCGGGCGACGCAGCAGATCTTCACCGCTGGCTTCACGCGATAATGGCGCAGTCAGATGCGCATTCACCGCCGGAGCATGTTCCGATGTCGGTGAAACCCACTGCGATTTCAGACGCTGGCGTTCACGTTCAATCGTTTCCAGCTTCTCGTTAAAGCGCGCCCAGCGTTCATTGTCCACCAGACCCAGCTCGCGACCAGCCTCGGTCAGACGCAGGTCAGCGTTATCTTCGCGCAGCATCAGACGATACTCCGCGCGGGAGGTGAACATGCGGTACGGCTCTTTGGTGCCGAGTGTGCAGAGATCGTCCACCAGCACACCGAGATAAGCCTGGTCACGACGCGGCGCCCAGCCCTCTTTTTCAGCAGAGAAGCGTCCGGCGTTCAGACCGGCCAATAACCCTTGCGCAGCAGCTTCTTCGTAACCGGTGGTACCGTTAATCTGTCCGGCAAAGAACAGGCCATGGATATATTTGCTTTCCAGCGTCGGCTTCAAATCACGCGGGTCAAAGAAATCGTACTCAATGGCATAGCCAGGGCGCACGATCTTCGCGTTTTCCATCCCCTGCATGGAACGAACAATTTGCATCTGCACATCAAACGGCAAGCTGGTGGAGATACCATTCGGATAAATTTCGTTGGAGGTCAGCCCTTCCGGTTCCAGGAAGATCTGATGTTGGTTGCGATCGGCAAAGCGCATCACTTTGTCTTCGATCGATGGGCAGTAACGCGGACCGATCCCTTCGATCACACCAGCGTACATCGGGCTACGATCGAGGTTATTACGGATCACGTCATGGGTTTTTTCATTGGTATGCGTGATATAGCATGGTACCTGACGCGGATGCTGCGCGGCGTTACCCATAAACGAGAATACCGGCATCGGGTTGTCCCCGTGCTGCTGCGCCAGAACGCTGAAGTCGATGGTACGGGCGTCAATACGCGGCGGCGTCCCGGTTTTCAGACGGCTGACGCGCAACGGCAGTTCACGCAGGCGGCGTGAGAGCGGAATAGACGGCGGATCGCCAGCGCGGCCACCACTGTAGTTATCAAGGCCGATGTGAATTTTACCGTCGAGGAATGTTCCGACCGTCAGCACCACGGCTTTGGCGCGGAATTTCAGCCCCATCTGGGTGACTGCGCCAACAACGCGATCGTTTTCCACGATCAGATCTTCAACCGCCTGCTGGAAGATCATCAGGTTCGGCTGGTTTTCCAGAGCGGTGCGTACCGCCTGACGGTAAAGCACGCGGTCTGCCTGCGCACGAGTGGCGCGCACCGCCGGGCCTTTGCTCGCGTTTAGTATCCTAAACTGAATTCCCGCCTGATCGATCGCTTTCGCCATCAGCCCGCCGAGCGCATCCACTTCTTTTACCAGGTGTCCTTTCCCAATACCGCCGATTGCCGGGTTGCAGCTCATCTGCCCCAGCGTGTCGATATTGTGTGTCAAAAGCAGAGTCTGTTGACCCATACGTGCTGCGGCCATCGCGGCCTCAGTACCTGCATGACCCCCGCCAATGATAATGACGTCAAAAGGATCCGGATAAAACATGGTGGTATGCCTCGCCTAAGCGGTTAGAAATTGGATTGAAGCCCGGGCCGTGGATTCTACTCAACTTTAGTCCAGTGAGAAAGATCCGGATCCCGGGTATTAAAAAGAAGATCTTTTATATAGAGAGATCTGTTCTATTGTGATCTCTTATTAGGATCGCGATGTCTTGTGGATAACCCGGATCATCGCTGTAAGATCAATTTATTAGAGAGGATCATTAGCTGTGAATGATCGGTGATCCTGAACAGTATAAGCTGGGATCAGAATGCCTGTTTATACACAGGCTGAAAACTACACAAGGGTTATTCATTGGATAACTACCGGTTAATAAGGCCTTTTGAGTATAGTTATCCACAACTGATCGCGCGATCTTTAATCGTTCTTGAGTAAATTTTTCCAGGATCCCAGCCATTCTTCCGCCGGATCCTCCGGAATATCGTGTTCAAGAATGTTGATCTTCAGTGTTTCACCGATCTGTTTCGCGCCATTTGCCTTCAATGCGGCTTCAATCTTCTCGATTGCCTGGCAGAAGGTGTCATATTCGCGGCTACCGATGCCGATCGCGCCAAAGCGCACCTGGGCGAGATCCGGCTTCTGTTCCTGTAGATCGTCTAAAAACGGTTGCAGGTTCTCAGGCAGATCGCCAGCCCCATGGGTGGAACTGATCACCAGCCAGATGCCCTGTGGCGAAAGATCCTCTAATAGCGGGCCGTGCAGCGTCTCGGTGCTATAACCGGCATCTTCCAGCTTTTCAGCCAGGTGTTCCGCCACATATTCCGCACCGCCGAGGGTGCTGCCGCTAATAAGAGTGATATCCGCCATGAAAACCCCGCTCCGTTTATTCGCCATCCGGCGACAAAGTGAGGCGTATTGTACGCTGTGAAAGGTCTGGGATCTACCTGTGGACAATATGGGTATTAAGGAAGGACGAAAACGCCCCGTTAAGGGCGGATCGTGCGCATGATAGGGTTTTGCAGGGAGATCAATGTTTCCGTGGACTGAATTTCATCAATTGTTTGGATCTTGTTGATAAGTACCTGTTGCAGGGCATCAATGGATCGACACATCACCTTTATAAAGATGCTGTAGTGGCCGGTGGTGTAATAGGCTTCGGTCACTTCTTCCAGACTTTCCAGTTTCGCCAGCGCTGAAGGGTAATCTTTCGCGCTCTTCAAAATGATGCCAATAAAGCAGCAGACATCGTAACCGAGCTGCTTCGGGCTGACATCGATACGCGCGCCAGTGATGATCCCGGCTTGCTTCATCTTTTCTACACGCACATGAATGGTGCCGGGGCTGACGCCAAATTGTTTGGCCAGTTCCGCATAAGCGGTGCGCGCATTGGCCATTAACGCGTCGAGGATGCCGCGGTCCAGATTATCGATCTGATAATTTTCCATATGATTTTCTTATGAGGAATAAAGATTCTTTCTATTTTATACGCTTATTTTAACGGTTTAAAACTGAAATGGCCTTTTTAATTGTGGATTGTTGAGTTGAGGCGGTGTTTTGTTGCTTAATTATCAGCAACAGAAGACAGGAGTAACATAATGAAAACCGCTTACATCGCCAAACAACGCCAAATCGCCTTCGTGAAATCTTTTTTTTCCCGCCAACTGGAAGAGAAACTAAACCTGATTGAAGTTCAGGCGCCGATCCTCAGCCGCGTCGGTGATGGCACGCAGGATAACCTGTCAGGGTGTGAAAAAGCGGTGCAGGTTAATGTGAAAACGCTGCCGGATGCCCGTTTTGAGGTGGTGCATTCACTGGCGAAATGGAAAAGACAGACGCTGGGCCAGCATGATTTCAGCGCCGGAGAAGGCTTGTACACCCATATGAAAGCTTTGCGTCCGGATGAAGACCGTCTTTCAGCTATTCACTCCGTTTATGTTGATCAGTGGGACTGGGAACGGGTGCTGGGCGATGGCGAACGCCATGTTTCAACGCTGAAATCCACCGTCGAAGCGATCTGGTCCGGGATCAAAGCGACTGAAGCCGCCGTTAGCGAAACTTTTGGGCTGGTACCATTTCTGCCGGAACAGATCCATTTTGTGCGCAGCGAAACGCTGCTTAGCCGCTTCCCGGAACTGGATGCCAAAGGGCGGGAAAAAGCGATTGTGAAAGAGCTGGGTGCGGTGTTCCTGATGGGGATTGGCGGCAAACTCAGCGACGGCAAGCGCCACGATGTGCGCGCACCGGATTATGATGACTGGAGCACGGCTGCTGAAACCGGCTTTAGCGGCCTGAACGGCGATATTCTGGTATGGAACCCGGTGCTGGAAGATGCGCTGGAACTCTCTTCGATGGGGATCCGCGTAGATGCGGAGGCATTGAAACGTCAGTTGCGGATCACCGGCGATGAAGATCGGTTGCAACTGGAGTGGCACCAGGCGCTGCTGCGCGGTGAGATGCCGCAAACCATCGGCGGGGGTATTGGTCAGTCGCGTCTGACGATGCTGCTGTTGCAGCTGCCGCATATCGGTCAGGTGCAGTGCGGTGTGTGGCCCGCCGCGGTTCGTGAGCAGGTTTCCGGCCTGCTCTAACGCCGCCAGCGTCGCAGCAGGCGGCTGCGCATCCCGGTATCAAAGCGCCATATATGATCGAAAATACGCATGATGCCGGGTTTACCATGTACCGACATTGCCACCGCGTGGAAGCGGTGCTGGTGAACGTTCTGCAACTCTTTCACTTTGCTGATGATATCGTCCGGCAGTCGCTGGGCGATAAAATCCGAGATCACCACGGCGTCGGCGTCAAACCATTCGCCGCCCTGCATCCGTTCAATGATCGCCCGAAAACAGCTTGCCAGATCGGTTCCGCCACGAAAGCGCTGGCTCAGAAAGCGGATCGCCTGCTCCAGCCCCTGCGCGCTGGTCAGTTCATAACGCACAACTTCGCTGGAAAACAGCATAATAAAGCAGCGCCGTTTGTCCGCCAGCGCCACGCGCATCAGCGCCAGGCAGAATGCTTTCGCGCACTGCTCATTAAACCCGCCCATTGAACCGGAAGTATCAACGCAGACGATAAACGGCCCGCGCGGTTGTTCATCAAAATCCTGATGAATTACCGGGCGTTCGGTAACCTTTTCCCGCCAGGCATCGCCGTGCAGACGGTAAGTGAGCAGTTGCTTTTCCACCAGCCGCCGGTAAAACTCATATTCCAGTTCCGTAATGCCGAGCGTTGCCAGCTCCGGCGGCAACAGGCGCAAAATATCATCGCTCTGATGCAAACCATCGACCTGTTCCGGTACGGTGGCCGGTTCACGCACCAGCATGCGGAACGTTTCCATCGGTGCATCTTTGCGCGGCACGGATTTCGCTTCCCGCGAGCGACCAAGCTGCTCCGCCAGTTGCTGCAGCTCCGGCTGCTCTTTCAGGAAATCGCCGTATTTGATGATCAGCTGGTAGTCGCCGCGTTTAAGCTGACCGGCGCTCATATCCCACAAGCGTCCGGCGGCGTTCTCATTTTCGACCAGCACTGGCTCCAGTTGCCCGCTCAACGTCATGCGCTCCTGCACCTCACTCAGCAACTGCTCGCGTTCCTCTTCCAGCAGTTGCTGATTAAAGGTGGTGGTTTGCACGACGAGGCTCAGACGCCAGCGCTGTAAAAAGAGGGTATGCAAAGCGGGTGTGAACTGCGGGTTATCCGTGACCATTTGCCGGGCCTGGGCGGCAAAAGGCGAATGCAGCTTTTCCAGTAATGCCAGGATCTGCGGTAACTGCACGATAAATTGCGATGTTGAGAGTAGCTGGCTTTGCTGGTAACTCAGCACTTCTTCCGCCAGTTCCGGCGGTACCGCGGTCTCTTTCAGATGCTTTTTTAGCACTTCGCGCCAACGGGGAATATCTTCCGTAATCGCATGTTTTAAGCGCGGGAATTTTTCAAAAAACAGTGCCAGTTGCGGAGAAGCCAGCAGCAGAACAATAAGCTCTTCCACCAGCGTCTCTTCGCTGATAGTGAGCATCAGGTTCAGTGTTTCCAGCGTTAGCATTGACGCGCCTGTTGGATCTGCGCGCGAACGTCCTGCAGGCTGGCTTCAATGCGACCCAACCAGTCGCCAGAGATGAACAGGCATTTTTGCTGCTCGCTAAAACGGCTGTGCTGCTGGTGCCAGGTGTTATCCAGCGCTTCCAGTTGTTGGGCGATCTCTTCCGGCACGTTTTCGGTAGTGGCGCCAGGCAGCGCAAGGCGCGATCCCTGCAAACTGACATCGCGGATCACCAGATGAAGGGAGGTATCAACCTCAAGATTTAAAGGCTGCGCAAAACCGATACCGTTAAGTTTGCCGCGGATTTCACCGCCTTTCGCCAGCCACTGCTCCAGCGCGTTGCGCTCAATGGTGATGTGAATCACCTGTAAATCGTGCAATTTTAGCGGCTGCTGTAACAGTAGCGTTAACAGCGGTTCGTTCAGACCTTCGGGCAAATCATAGTGCGGACGGCGGCTGAACATACCGCCCTGGCGGCTAACTTTCAGCGCGGTTTTGTCGCTTTGTTGCTGCTGAAGCTGCATATGGCGCTGATTGATACTGGTGAGCTGTGTCAGCATCGATTGTTGCTGCCACGCGTGCCCGGTCATCAAAATGTCCAGTTGCTGCTGCAGCAAACGCAGGCTTTCGGCATCGTGCCACAGACAATCTTTCAGCAGGATCAAATCAATGGGCGCAACCGCATCGCGCCCGCTGAAAAAGGCGCTGGCCTGTAATAGACGGATAGCTTTTTTCCAGCGGCGATCGGAAACATACGGCGCATTCGGTAAGGCATCGAGCTGCTGGCGCAGCGTATAGATCAACTCAAAGACCGGATCGGGCAGTTTGACCAGCCCAATCTCCAGTTGCCAACGCTGATATTCCTCGTCGGTGATTTGCAATTCGGCGGGCACCGGGTTTTCGTTCTCGTCCTGCTGGCTGACCAGCATGGAACGGAAATTCCCCTTCTCCTGCACTTTGTCGAGCCACAGGCGGATTAACATGCGATCATACAGCGCTTCGAGGCTGCTGTCGGTTTCCGGCAGTTCGTTCGAGGCGGCCACCAGCAAACGCATCGGGATCTTCTCTTCGCTCGCGCCGTTACGGAATCGACGTTCGTTAATGGCGGTGAGCAGGGTGTTGAGGATCGCCGGGCCGGCTTTCCAGATCTCATCCAGAAACACGATTTCTGCTTCCGGAAGATAACCGTCGGTTAAGCGCTCATAGCGCCCCTCATCTTTTAGCGCCTGAATGGAGAGCGGACCAAAAACCTCTTCCGGCGTGGAGAAGCGCGTCATCAGGTATTCAAAGGCGCGGGCATGTTTAAAGGCGAATTTCAGACGACGAGCGATCAGGCTTTTCGCAATGCCTGGAGGGCCAAGAAGAAATACGCTCTCGCCGCTCAGCGCGGCCAGCAGGCACAACCGGATAGCGTGGCTACGCTCAAAGAGTCCTTTTTCCAGCGTGCTGCTTAAGCGGGAAATTCTTTCTGCTAATAAATGTGAGTGAGCCATAATAGATTTGCGTCCTTTCGCCGTGATATCCGGCTTGCAAAAGCGAGTATAGACGTTTCCGAAAGGGCTTGTAATAGACTGAAGAACGGCTTTATTTTCATTGCGCCAGATTAATGTGGCCGCATTTAGGGGTACGATTTTGCAAATAATCGTGCATACTGTGCGCTTTTTGTGAGCCAAGGGACTAAGCACACATTTGTCATTCAAACAAAAGATTAGTCTATGAGCACTGATAATAAACAATCGTTACCCGCTGTCACTCTTGCGGCAATTGGGGTTGTCTACGGTGATATCGGCACCAGCCCACTTTATACACTTCGTGAATGTTTGTCTGGTCAGTTTGGCTTTGGCGTTGAGCGTGATGCCGTCTTCGGCTTTTTGTCACTGATCTTCTGGCTGCTGGTTTTTGTGGTCTCCATTAAGTATCTGACGTTCGTCATGCGCGCGGATAACGCCGGTGAAGGCGGTATTCTGACGCTGATGTCGCTGGCCGGTCGCAACACTTCGGCCAGAATGACTTCGGTGCTGGTGATCATGGGATTGATTGGCGGCAGCTTTTTCTATGGTGAGGTGGTTATTACCCCCGCGATCTCGGTGATGTCGGCGATAGAGGGGCTGGAGATTGTCGCGCCTTCGCTCGATAGCTGGATTGTGCCGCTGTCGATTATCGTGTTAACCCTGCTGTTTATGATTCAAAAGCACGGTACCGGATTGGTGGGGAAACTGTTTGCACCAATCATGCTGGCGTGGTTTTTGATTCTGGCCGTGCTGGGCGCGCGCGGTATTATCGAAAATCCCGAAGTATTGCAGGCGCTGAATCCGCTTTGGGCGGTGAATTTCTTCCTTGAATACAAGACTGTCTCTTTTGTTGCGCTTGGCGCCGTGGTGCTGTCGATCACCGGTGTCGAGGCGCTGTATGCGGATATGGGGCATTTCGGTAAGCTGCCGATCCGCGTGGCGTGGTTTATTGTGGTGCTGCCGTCGCTGGTGCTGAATTACTTTGGCCAAGGCGCATTGTTGTTGAAGACGCCGGAAGCGATTAAAAACCCCTTCTTCCTGCTGGCGCCTGAGTGGGCGCTGATCCCAATGTTGATTATCGCCACGCTGGCGACGGTCATTGCGTCGCAGGCGGTTATTTCGGGTGTCTTCTCGCTAACTCGTCAGGCGGTGCGTCTGGGCTATCTGGCGCCGATGCGTATTATCCATACCTCGGAGATGGAATCCGGGCAAATCTATATCCCGTTCATTAACTGGCTACTCTATTTTGCGGTAGTGCTGGTGATTGTCAGCTTTGAACACTCCAGCAATCTGGCGGCGGCTTACGGTATTGCCGTTACCGGGACGATGGTGCTGACCTCCATTCTTTCCACGACCGTGGCACGCAAAAACTGGCACTGGAATAAAGTGCTGGTGGGGCTGATTCTGATCTTCTTACTGAGTATCGATGTGCCGCTGTTCTCGGCGAACCTCGATAAAATCGTTTCCGGCGGCTGGTTACCGTTAACGCTCGGCATGGTGATGTTCCTGGTGATGACCACCTGGAAAAGTGAACGGTTCCGCCTGCTGCGCCGCATGCACGAACACGGCAACTCTCTGGAGGCGATGATTGCGTCGCTGGAGAAATCGCCGCCGGTTCGTGTGCCGGGTACGGCGGTGTATATGTCCCGTGCGCTGAATGTCATTCCGTTTGCCATGATGCATAACCTGAAGCACAACAAGGTGCTGCATGAACGCGTGATCCTGCTGACGCTGCGTACTGAAGATGCGCCTTACGTCCACAATGTGCGTCGGGTGCAGATTGAACAGTTATCGCCGACTTTCTGGCGCGTGGTGGCCAGTTACGGCTGGCGCGAAACGCCGAACGTTGAAGAGGTGTTCCATCGCTGCGGTCTGGAAGGGCTCAATTGCCGGATGATGGAAACTTCCTTCTTTATGTCGCATGAGTCGTTGATCCTCGGTAAACGACCATGGTATTTGCGGCTGCGCGGCAAGCTCTACCTGGTATTACAGCGCAACGCGCTGCGCGCACCGGACCAGTTTGAGATCCCACCAAACCGGGTTATCGAGTTGGGAACGCAGGTTGAAATTTAACGGTTTAAAACCCCTCTTTATGAGGGGTTTTTGTTATTTATGCCTGTGAATTTCATTTAAGATAATCAAGCTGATTTTTTCATCACATTCAGACGCGAAACGTTTCGATATCGATCACACTTCTACAACTGAGACATAGTTATAAGATTATTCTTTGTACTACACTGCGTTCAGCGAAACGTTTCGCTAGTGGAGCATAAAAAATGAAAAAAGGTCGTGTATTGAACGCTGACATTTCGTCAGTTATCTCTCGTCTTGGTCATACCGATACGCTGGTGGTATGTGATGCCGGGTTGCCGGTGCCGCGTAATACGCAACGCATTGATATGGCGCTAACGCAGGGCGTACCGTCCTTTATGCAGGTGCTGGATGTGGTGACCGCCGAAATGCAGGTTGAATCCGCTATCCTGGCGCTGGAAATCAAAGAACATAATCCGCAGCTCCACGAAACGTTGCTTAAGTCTCTTGAGCAACTGCAACAACACCAGGGAAACACCATAGAAGTGCGGTACGTTACGCACGAGCAGTTTAAAAAACACACCGCGGACAGTCATGCGGTGATTCGCAGCGGGGAGTGTTCCCCGTTTGCGAATATCATTCTCTGTGCTGGCGTCACTTTCTGAGGCCATCATGGACGCGTTACTGCAACTCAAGGGGATCGATAAAGCCTTCCCCGGCGTTAAAGCTCTTTCCGGCGCGGCGCTGAATGTCTATCCAGGCCGCGTAATGGCGCTGGTAGGTGAAAACGGCGCCGGTAAATCCACGATGATGAAAGTGCTGACGGGGATTTATACCCGCGACGCCGGTTCGCTGCTGTGGCTGGGAAAAGAGACCACCTTTAACGGCCCAAAATCATCGCAGGAAGCCGGTATCGGCATCATCCACCAGGAACTGAATCTGATCCCGCAGCTCACCATCGCTGAGAATATTTTTCTCGGACGTGAGTTCGTCAATCGCTTCGGCAAAATCGACTGGAAAAAGATGTTTGCTGAAGCCGACAAGCTGCTGGCCAAACTGAATCTGCGCTTTAAGAGCGATCGGCTGGTCGGGGAACTCTCCATCGGCGATCAGCAAATGGTCGAAATCGCCAAAGTGATGAGCTACGAATCGCAAGTCATCATTATGGATGAACCCACCGATGCCCTGACGGACACCGAAACCGAATCGCTGTTCCGCGTGATCCGCGAGCTGAAATCGCAGGGGCGCGGCATTGTCTATATCTCCCATCGTCTGAAAGAGATCTTCGAGATTTGCGATGACGTGACGGTTTTCCGTGACGGGCAGTTTATCGCCGAGCGTGAAGTGGCGACGCTCACCGAAGATACGCTGATCGAAATGATGGTTGGGCGCAAGCTGGAAGATCAATACCCGCGGCTGGATCAAGCGCCGGGCGAAGTGCGTCTTACCGTCGATAATCTGTGTGGCCCCGGCGTGGAAAACGTCAGTTTCACCCTGCGCAAAGGCGAGATCCTTGGCGTCGCCGGGTTGATGGGCGCTGGCCGCACCGAACTGATGAAAGTGCTGTATGGCGCACTGCCGCGCACCAACGGTTATGTGACACTCGACGGTCATGAAGTGATCACCCGCTCTCCGCAGGACGGGCTGGCGAACGGCATCGTCTATATTTCAGAAGACCGTAAGCGTGACGGCTTAGTGCTCGGCATGTCGGTGAAAGAGAATATGTCGCTGACGGCGCTGCGTTACTTCAGCCGCGCGGGTGGTTCGCTGAAGCATAAAGATGAACAGCAGGCGGTGAATGATTTTATCCGTCTGTTCAATGTGAAAACGCCATCAATGGAGCAGGCAATTGGTTTGCTCTCCGGTGGTAATCAGCAAAAAGTGGCGATTGCCCGTGGTTTGATGACGCGGCCAAAAGTGCTGATCCTCGACGAACCGACGCGCGGCGTCGATGTGGGGGCGAAAAAAGAGATTTATCAGCTTATTAACCAGTTCAAGGCTGACGGGCTGAGCATCATCCTGGTCTCCTCTGAAATGCCGGAAGTGCTGGGAATGAGCGATCGCATTATGGTGATGCATGAAGGGCATCTCGGCGGTGAATTCACGCGCGAGCAGGCCACTCAGGAAGTGTTGATGGCTGCCGCTGTGGGCAAGCTTAATCGTGTGAATCAGGAGTAAAAAAGATGACTACCCAGGCTGTTTCTGGTCGCCGTTATTTCAGCAAAGCATGGCTAATGGAACAAAAATCGTTAATTGCTTTGCTGGTGTTGATTGCGATTGTTTCGACCATGAGTCCGAACTTTTTTACCGTCAATAACCTGCTGAACATCCTGCAACAAACCTCGGTAAACGCCATTATGGCGGTGGGGATGACGCTGGTTATCCTGACTTCGGGTATTGATCTGTCCGTCGGTTCCCTGCTGGCGCTCACCGGCGCGGTTGCGGCATCGATGATTGGCGTGGAAGTGAATGCGCTGGTGGCCGTTGCTGGTGCGTTGGCGCTCGGGGCGGCGATCGGTGCCGTTACCGGGGTGATTGTCGCGAAAGGCCGCGTGCAGGCGTTTATCGCGACTCTGGTAATGATGTTGCTGCTGCGCGGTGTAACGCTGGTTTACACCAATGGCAGCCCAATCAATACCGGATTTACCGCTAACGCAGATATTTTTGGCTGGTTTGGTATTGGTCGCCCGCTCGGGATCCCGACGCCAGTGTGGTTGATGGCTGTGGTCTTTATCGCCGCCTGGTATTTATTGCATCAAACTCGCCTGGGCCGCTATATCTATGCTCTGGGCGGTAACGAAGCGGCGACGCGCTTGTCCGGCATCTCCGTCGATAAAGTGAAAATTATCGTCTACTCGCTGTGCGGCCTGCTGGCTTCACTGGCGGGCATTATTGAAGTGGCGCGTCTCTCTTCTGCTCAGCCTACTGCGGGGGCCGGTTATGAACTGGATGCTATTGCTGCGGTGGTATTGGGCGGAACCAGTCTGGCTGGCGGTAAAGGTCGCATTGTTGGGACGTTGATCGGCGCATTGATTCTGGGCTTCCTCAATAATGGATTGAATTTGTTGAGCGTTTCCTCCTATTACCAGATGATCGTTAAAGCAGTGGTGATTCTGCTCGCGGTGCTGGTAGACAACAAAAAGCAGTAATTACCTACACAACAGGACTCGTGAATATGAACATGAAAAAACTGGCCACTCTGGTTTCTGCTGTTGCACTGAGCGCCACCATTAGCGCAAACGCGATGGCGAAAGACTCTATTGCTCTGGTGATTTCCACGCTGAACAACCCGTTCTTCGTCTCTCTGAAGGATGGAGCACAGAAAGAGGCGAATAAACTGGGGTATGACCTGGTTGTCCTGGATTCGCAGAACAACCCGGCCAAAGAGCTGGCCAACGTGCAGGATCTGACCGTTCGCGGTACCAAACTGCTGCTGATTAACCCGACAGACTCCGATGCTGTTGGTAACGCGATCAAAATGGCTAACCAGGCAAAAATCCCGGTAATTACCCTTGACCGCGTAGCAACCAGCGGTGAAGTGGTCAGCCACATTGCCTCTGATAACGTGCTCGGCGGCAAAATTGCTGGCGACTACATCGCTAAAAAAGTGGGTGAAGGTGCGAAAGTTATCGAACTGGCGGGTATCGCCGGGACTTCTGCTGCACGTGAACGTGGTGAAGGTTTCCAGCAGGCCGTTGCCGCTCATAAATTTAACGTGCTGGCCAGCCAGCCGGCAGACTTCGACCGTACTAAGGGCCTGAACGTCATGCAGAACCTGCTGACGGCTCACCCGGATGTTCAGGCAGTCTTTGCCCAGAACGATGAAATGGCGCTGGGCGCGCTGCGTGCACTGCAAACTGCCGGTAAAACCGACGTGATGGTGGTGGGCTTTGACGGTACGCCAGACGGTATTAAAGCCGTAAATGACGGCAAACTGGCAGCAACGATTGCTCAGTTGCCGGAGCAGATTGGCGCGAAAGGTGTTGATACCGCAGACAAAGTGCTGAAAGGCGAAAAAGTCTACGCGAAAAACCCGGTTGACCTGAAACTGGTCATCAAGCAGTAATAAGCAGTTCAGTCGGTGGGCTTGAACCTGCCGGCTGGGGACAACGTAAAAATAAAGAAAAGCATGGCACGCGCCACCGGGAACGGTGGCGCACTTTATGGACTAGCTCATCATGAAAACCGCAGGCAAACTCGTCGTCCTTGGTAGTATCAATGCCGATCACATTCTTAACCTTGAATCTTTTCCGACGCCGGGCGAAACCGTCACCGGCAGCCAGTATCAGGTGGCTTTCGGTGGTAAAGGCGCAAACCAGGCGGTTGCTGCCGGGCGTAGCGGCGCCGATATCGCTTTTATCGCTTGTACGGGCGATGACGACACGGGCGCTCGCGTTCGTAAGCAGCTGGAAAGCGATCATATTGATGTGGCGCCAGTCAGCGTTGTTGCGGGTGAATCCACCGGCGTGGCGCTGATTTTTGTTAATGGCGAAGGTGAGAATGTCATCGGTATTCATGCGGGAGCGAATGCGGCGCTTTCGATTGAACGCGTAGAAGCGCAGCACGCGCTGATTGCGAACGCATCGGCGTTGCTGATGCAACTGGAGTCGCCGGTAGAAAGCGTGCTGGCTGCCGCGCGCATCGCGCAGCAGAATCATACGACCGTAGCGCTTAACCCGGCTCCGGCGCGGGAACTCTCCGATGAACTGCTGGCGCTGGTGGACATCATCACGCCAAATGAAACCGAAGCGGAAAAACTGACCGGTATTCGCGTTGACAGCGATGAAGACGCCGCGCGCGCCGCGCAGGCGCTGCATGCCAAAGGTATCAAGACGGTAATTATTACCCTTGGCAGCCGTGGCGTATGGGCAAGTGTTAATGGTGAAGGTAAACGCGTTCCCGGCTTTAAAGTCAAAGCCATTGATACCATTGCCGCTGGCGATACCTTTAACGGCGCGCTGTTGACGGCATTGCTGGAAGAGAAAACGCTGGATGAAGCGATCCGTTTTGCTCATGCAGCAGCGGCGATTGCTGTCACGCGTAAAGGCGCGCAACCTTCTGTTCCGTGGCGCAAAGAGATTGATGATTTTCTCTCTCAGCAGGGGTGAAACTTGGCCACCATGAAGGATGTTGCCCGCGTGGCGGGCGTTTCCACCTCAACGGTATCCCACGTTATTAACAAAGATCGCTTTGTCAGTGATGCTGTTCGGGAGAAGGTGGAAACGGCGATCAAAACGCTGAACTATGCCCCTTCCGCGCTGGCGCGGAGTCTGAAAATCAATCAGACCCGCACCATCGGCATGCTGATAACCGCCAGTACTAATCCCTTTTATTCCGAGCTGGTGCGCGGCGTGGAGCGTAGCTGTTTTGAGCGCGGTTACAGCCTGGTGTTGTGCAATACCGAAGGTGATGAACAGCGGATGAACAGTAATCTGGAAACGCTGATGCAGAAGCGCGTCGACGGGTTGTTGCTGTTATGCACTGAGACCCATCAGCCTTCGCAAGAGATCATGCAGCGCTATCCTTCCATACCGACTGTAATGATGGACTGGGCGCCATTTAACGGTGATAGCGATCTGATTCAGGATAACTCCTTGCTGGGTGGCGATATGGCAACGCAGTATCTGATCAATAAAGGATTCACGCGTATAGCCTGTATCACCGGGCCACTGGATAAAACGCCTGCGCGTTTGCGTCTGGAGGGGTATCGCGAAGCGATGACGCGCGCCGGGTTAACCATTCGTGAAGGCGATGAAATCGAGAGCGACTTTGAATTCGGTGGCGGTTTTGATGCCATGCAGGCATTACTGGCGATGAACGAACGCCCGCAGGCGGTCTTTATCGGCAACGATGCGATGGCTGTTGGCGCATACCAGGCTTTGTATCAGGCCGGGTTGAAGATCCCGCAAGATATGGCGATTGTCGGTTACGACGATATTGAACTGGCGCGCTATATGACTCCACCGCTCACCACTATTCATCAACCAAAAGATGAACTGGGTGAGCTGGCAATTGACGTGCTTATCCACCGTATTGCTGAACCGGGTTTACAGCAACAGCGGTTGCAGCTCACGCCGATTCTGATCGAGCGCGGTTCAGCCTGATTTTTTGTGGCGCTCTTTGATTAGGTTGCGGCCATCTTTCGCTTTCAGCAGCATAAAGACCAGCGCGGAGAGCAGCGTGATAGCGCCCATGGTAATAAAGGTATAGTGGAACTGCTCCACAGTATTAATGCTATCGAACCCTTCATAGAAACGCAGCACCGCAGCGCTGACCGCGACCCCCAGACTTATCGATAACTGTTGCGTAACCGCCAGGACGCTGTTGCCGCTGCTGGCATTTTCATCGGTTAAGTCCGCCAGAGTAATAGTATTCATCGAGGTAAACTGGGTGGACATTGCCATCCCCAGGATGAACAGCGGCAGCACCAGCATCCATACTGCCATCGCCGGCGTTTGCAGCGCGAACTGGGCAATCATCAAACCAATAAACAGCGTAATACCAACCAGCGTCTTGCGATAACCGAACCAGCGCAATATCTGTGTGACCGTGGATTTTGCCAGAATAGAGCCCAGCGCGGTTGGCGCCATCATGCAACCAGCAATCAGCGCGGGATACCCAAAACCGACCTGCAACATCAGCGGCATCAAAAACGGTACGCAACCCGTCCCCAGGCGGGAAGCAATGTTCCCGGCGATGCCGACGGAAAAGGTGCGGGTGTTAAACAGATTGAGTGATATCAGCGGCCCAGGATGGCGGCGCGCATGGCGGACGTAAGCCCAAAGCAAACCGAGACCGCTGAGGATAATTGCGAAAGCAATCCAGCTGGCGACCAGCTTCTCTCCAAATAGCTCCATGCCGCTGGAAAACAGCACAAGGCTTAAACCAAAAAGGAAAAAGCCCCCCATATCGAAACTTCGCCGTGGCGTGGTGAAGTTCGGCATATATTTCCGCGCATAGAAGAGGCCTGCGATACCAATCGGGATATTAATCAAAAAGATCCAGTGCCAGCTTGCCCAGGTGACCAGCACGCCGCCCAATACCGGGCCAAGAATCGGCCCGACAAGCCCGGGCATGGTGACGAAGTTCAGGACCGGCAGTAATTCACTGCGCGGATACGCGCGTAGTAATGCCAGACGGGCTACCGGCATCATCATCGCACCGCCAATCCCCTGAATGACACGGAATATCACCAGCATTGGCAGTGAGTTGGAGAGCGCGCACGCCAGTGAGCCGAGAGTAAACAGGCTTACCGCCAGCATAAATACCCGACGAGTGCCAAAACGGTCTGCCAGCCAGCCGCTCATCGGGATCAACATTGCCACTGTCAGCGTGTAACTAATGATGGTGGATTGCATCGCCAGCGGAGAACGGCCAAGACTCTGTGCTATTGCGGGTAATGCGGTGTTAAGAATGGTGGCATCCAGTGCCTGCATAAAAAAAGCCATTGCTGCGATCCATGGCAGGCCAGCCATACTGCGCGCTTTCTTCTCTGTCATACCAATTCCCGTTAATTAGGCGTATTCAGTAATAACTGGCTCGCCCGGAATGCGCTCTCGCCGTCGCTTTCCTGAATGGCGTCCACAATCGCCTGGTGAAGGTCGAGTTTGATCACTTCGTTTTGCGTTATAGAGGTAAAGTAGGTGTGGTAAATCGAATGAAAGAGTGAAGAGAAAGAAATAAGGAAGGGGTTATCACTCATTGCGTAGATGTGTTCATGCCAGGCCATATCCACTTCAATCCAGCGTTCGCGGTTAAAGTTCTTTTTCAGGCTGACCATCTCTTCCATTAAGGTATTGAGATACGCTTTTTGTTCTGCGCTGGCGAGTGTTGCTGCGAGCAGGCAAGCTTGAGGCTCAAGGCTGCTGCGCATAATAAGGAAGTGCTGAATAATTTCCTTGAAGTTGTCCTCGTGCATCCACCAGAACAACAATTCTTTATCAAGGAAGTTCCAGTTGTCGCGGGGCATTACCCGGGTACCGATACGCGGGCGAGGCAAGACCATCCCTTTTGCGGTTAATGTCTTTACCGCTTCCCTGACTGCGGTGCGGCTCACGCCAAACTTCTCACCCAGTTCCATCTCACCCGGCAAAATCGAGCCCGGAGCATATTCACCTTTCAGGATCTGTTGCGCCAGTTTCTCTGCTAGCACCCAGGAGATGTTTTTCTGCGCGGCAAGCTGCTGTGCGTTTAAAGGCATTTCTCACTTCCTTTTTTCTTTGTATCACTTGCTAGTATGCCATTCGATATCTATCAGTGGTGGCAAAAACAGCAAAATCAGTTATTCATGCCTCTTTTTGCCGCGTTTTGTTGAAAAAAAACACGGTTGAAAACTTTTTTCAAATTAGGGGTTGTCAGCCGGAATTAACTCCCTATAATGCGCCTCCACTGACACGGCACAACGGCAAACACACCGGCCTGTCAGGCGAAGAAATCTGAAAATAATCAGTTGACTTCACGGCGGGAAAGCGTAATATGCACACCCCGCGCCGCAGCGAAAACACAGCGGCACTGCTCTTTAACAATTTATCAGACAATCTGTGTGGGCACTCAGGTGACGCGGATTCTTGAATGTCTTCGGACAAAAATGAATACCAAGTCTCAACGAGTGAACACGTAATTCATTACGAAGTTTAATTCATTGAGCATCAAACTTTTAAATTGAAGAGTTTGATCATGGCTCAGATTGAACGCTGGCGGCAGGCCTAACACATGCAAGTCGAACGGTAGCACAGAGAGCTTGCTCTCGGGTGACGAGTGGCGGACGGGTGAGTAATGTCTGGGAAACTGCCTGATGGAGGGGGATAACTACTGGAAACGGTAGCTAATACCGCATAACGTCGCAAGACCAAAGAGGGGGACCTTCGGGCCTCTTGCCATCAGATGTGCCCAGATGGGATTAGCTAGTAGGCGGGGTAATGGCCCACCTAGGCGACGATCCCTAGCTGGTCTGAGAGGATGACCAGCCACACTGGAACTGAGACACGGTCCAGACTCCTACGGGAGGCAGCAGTGGGGAATATTGCACAATGGGCGCAAGCCTGATGCAGCCATGCCGCGTGTGTGAAGAAGGCCTTCGGGTTGTAAAGCACTTTCAGCGGGGAGGAAGGCGGTACGGTTAATAACCGTGCCGATTGACGTTACCCGCAGAAGAAGCACCGGCTAACTCCGTGCCAGCAGCCGCGGTAATACGGAGGGTGCAAGCGTTAATCGGAATTACTGGGCGTAAAGCGCACGCAGGCGGTCTGTCAAGTCGGATGTGAAATCCCCGGGCTCAACCTGGGAACTGCATTCGAAACTGGCAGGCTGGAGTCTCGTAGAGGGAGGTAGAATTCCAGGTGTAGCGGTGAAATGCGTAGAGATCTGGAGGAATACCGGTGGCGAAGGCGGCCTCCTGGACGAAGACTGACGCTCAGGTGCGAAAGCGTGGGGAGCAAACAGGATTAGATACCCTGGTAGTCCACGCCGTAAACGATGTCGATTTGGAGGTTGTGCCCTTGAGGCGTGGCTTCCGGAGCTAACGCGTTAAATCGACCGCCTGGGGAGTACGGCCGCAAGGTTAAAACTCAAATGAATTGACGGGGGCCCGCACAAGCGGTGGAGCATGTGGTTTAATTCGATGCAACGCGAAGAACCTTACCTGGTCTTGACATCCACAGAACCTGGCAGAGATGCCGGGGTGCCTTCGGGAACTGTGAGACAGGTGCTGCATGGCTGTCGTCAGCTCGTGTTGTGAAATGTTGGGTTAAGTCCCGCAACGAGCGCAACCCTTATCCTTTGTTGCCAGCGGTCCGGCCGGGAACTCAAAGGAGACTGCCAGTGATAAACTGGAGGAAGGTGGGGATGACGTCAAGTCATCATGGCCCTTACGACCAGGGCTACACACGTGCTACAATGGCGCATACAAAGAGAAGCGACCTCGCGAGAGCAAGCGGACCTCATAAAGTGCGTCGTAGTCCGGATTGGAGTCTGCAACTCGACTCCATGAAGTCGGAATCGCTAGTAATCGTGAATCAGAATGTCACGGTGAATACGTTCCCGGGCCTTGTACACACCGCCCGTCACACCATGGGAGTGGGTTGCAAAAGAAGTAGGTAGCTTAACCTTCGGGAGGGCGCTTACCACTTTGTGATTCATGACTGGGGTGAAGTCGTAACAAGGTAACCGTAGGGGAACCTGCGGTTGGATCACCTCCTTACCTTAAAAGAACCCATCCCTGAAGTGCTCACACAGATTGTCTGATGAAAAGTAAAAAGCAAGGCGTCTTGCGAAGCAGACTATGTGTCCCCTTCGTCTAGAGGCCCAGGACACCGCCCTTTCACGGCGGTAACAGGGGTTCGAATCCCCTAGGGGACGCCACTTGCGCGGGAATGTGTGAAAGGCGTTGCCCATCCGTATCTCAAAACTGACTTACGAGTCATGTTTGAGATATATGCTCTTTAAAAATCTGGATCAAGCTGAAAATTGAAACACTGAACAACGCAAGTTGTTCGTGAGTCTCTCAAATTTTCGCAATGCGATGATGAATCGGAAGAAACATCTTCGGGTTGTGAGGTTAAGCGACTAAGCGTACACGGTGGATGCCCTGGCAGTCAGAGGCGATGAAGGACGTGCTAATCTGCGAAAAGCGCCGGCGAGGTGATATGAACCCTTGACCCGGCGATGTCCGAATGGGGAAACCCGGTGCACTTCGGTGCATCATCACAGCATGAATCCATAGTGCTGTGAAGCGAACCGGGGGAACTGAAACATCTAAGTACCCCGAGGAAAAGAAATCAACCGAGATTCCCCCAGTAGCGGCGAGCGAACGGGGAGGAGCCCAGAGCCTGAATCAGCTTGTGTGTTAGTGGAAGCGTCCGGAAAGTCGCGCGATACAGGGTGACAGCCCCGTACACGAAAACGCACAGGCTGTGAGCTCGATGAGTAGGGCGGGACACGTGGTATCCTGTCTGAATATGGGGGGACCATCCTCCAAGGCTAAATACTCCTGACTGACCGATAGTGAACCAGTACCGTGAGGGAAAGGCGAAAAGAACCCCGGCGAGGGGAGTGAAAAAGAACCTGAAACCGTGTACGTACAAGCAGTGGGAGCACCTTCGGGTGTGACTGCGTACCTTTTGTATAATGGGTCAGCGACTTATATTCTGTAGCAAGGTTAACCGTATAGGGGAGCCGCAGGGAAACCGAGTCTTAACTGGGCGTTAAGTTGCAGGGTATAGACCCGAAACCCGGTGATCTAGCCATGGGCAGGTTGAAGGTTGGGTAACACTAACTGGAGGACCGAACCGACTAATGTTGAAAAATTAGCGGATGACCTGTGGCTGGGGGTGAAAGGCCAATCAAACCGGGAGATAGCTGGTTCTCCCCGAAAGCTATTTAGGTAGCGCCTCGTGAATTCATCTCCGGGGGTAGAGCACTGTTTCGGCTAGGGGGCCATCCCGGCTTACCAACCCGATGCAAACTACGAATACCGGAGAATGTTATCACGGGAGACACACGGCGGGTGCTAACGTCCGTCGTGAAGAGGGAAACAACCCAGACCGCCAGCTAAGGTCCCAAAGTCATGGTTAAGTGGGAAACGATGTGGGAAGGCCCAGACAGCCAGGATGTTGGCTTAGAAGCAGCCATCATTTAAAGAAAGCGTAATAGCTCACTGGTCGAGTCGGCCTGCGCGGAAGATGTAACGGGGCTAAACCATGCACCGAAGCTGCGGCAGCGACGCTTATGCGTTGTTGGGTAGGGGAGCGTTCTGTAAGCCTGTGAAGGTGGCCTGTGAGGGCTGCTGGAGGTATCAGAAGTGCGAATGCTGACATAAGTAACGATAAAGCGGGTGAAAAGCCCGCTCGCCGGAAGACCAAGGGTTCCTGTCCAACGTTAATCGGGGCAGGGTGAGTCGACCCCTAAGGCGAGGCCGAAAGGCGTAGTCGATGGGAAACAGGTTAATATTCCTGTACTTGGTGTTACTGCGAAGGGGGGACGGAGAAGGCTATGTTGGCCGGGCGACGGTTGTCCCGGTTTAAGCGTGAAGGTGTGTGCTCCAGGCAAATCCGGAGTGCTTTAACACTGAGGCGTGATGACGAGGCACCACGGTGCTGAAGCAACAAATGCCCTGCTTCCAGGAAAAGCCTCTAAGCTCCAGGTAACACGAAATCGTACCCCAAACCGACACAGGTGGTCAGGTAGAGAATACCAAGGCGCTTGAGAGAACTCGGGTGAAGGAACTAGGCAAAATGGTGCCGTAACTTCGGGAGAAGGCACGCTGATGCGTAGGTGAAGCGACTTGCTCGTGGAGCTGAAATCAGTCGAAGATACCAGCTGGCTGCAACTGTTTATTAAAAACACAGCACTGTGCAAACACGAAAGTGGACGTATACGGTGTGACGCCTGCCCGGTGCCGGAAGGTTAATTGATGGGGTTATCCGTAAGGAGAAGCTCCTGATCGAAGCCCCGGTAAACGGCGGCCGTAACTATAACGGTCCTAAGGTAGCGAAATTCCTTGTCGGGTAAGTTCCGACCTGCACGAATGGCGTAATGATGGCCAGGCTGTCTCCACCCGAGACTCAGTGAAATTGAACTCGCTGTGAAGATGCAGTGTACCCGCGGCAAGACGGAAAGACCCCGTGAACCTTTACTATAGCTTGACACTGAACATTGAGCCTTGATGTGTAGGATAGGTGGGAGGCTTTGAAGCGTGGACGCCAGTCTGCGTGGAGCCAGCCTTGAAATACCACCCTTTAATGTTTGATGTTCTAACGTTGACCCGTAATCCGGGTTGCGGACAGTGTCTGGTGGGTAGTTTGACTGGGGCGGTCTCCTCCTAAAGCGTAACGGAGGAGCACGAAGGTCAGCTAATCCTGGTCGGACATCAGGAGGTTAGTGCAATGGCATAAGCTGGCTTGACTGCGAGCGTGACGGCGCGAGCAGGTGCGAAAGCAGGTCATAGTGATCCGGTGGTTCTGAATGGAAGGGCCATCGCTCAACGGATAAAAGGTACTCCGGGGATAACAGGCTGATACCGCCCAAGAGTTCATATCGACGGCGGTGTTTGGCACCTCGATGTCGGCTCATCACATCCTGGGGCTGAAGTAGGTCCCAAGGGTATGGCTGTTCGCCATTTAAAGTGGTACGCGAGCTGGGTTTAGAACGTCGTGAGACAGTTCGGTCCCTATCTGCCGTGGGCGCTGGAGAACTGAGGGGGGCTGCTCCTAGTACGAGAGGACCGGAGTGGACGCATCACTGGTGTTCGGGTTGTCATGCCAATGGCACTGCCCGGTAGCTAAATGCGGAAGAGATAAGTGCTGAAAGCATCTAAGCACGAAACTTGCCCCGAGATGAGTTCTCCCTGAGACTTCGAGTCTCCTGAAGGAACGTTGAAGACGACGACGTTGATAGGCCGGGTGTGTAAGCGCAGCGATGCGTTGAGCTAACCGGTACTAATGAACCGTGAGGCTTAACCTTACAACGCCGAAGATGTTTTGGCGTGAGAGAGAATTTTCAGCGTGATACAGATTAGACCGGTGTGCCCTGGGGGCATGGCGGTGAACAGAATTTGCCTGGCGGCACTAGCGCGGTGGTCCCACCTGACCCCATGCCGAACTCAGAAGTGAAACGCCGTAGCGCCGATGGTAGTGTGGGGTCTCCCCATGCGAGAGTAGGGAACTGCCAGGCATCAAACCAGTGAAGAGGCCATCCGCAAGGATGGCCTTTTTGCGTCTGCGCTCAGATAAAATAAAAGGTCACACGCTCTATGCGCGTAACCAATGAAGAATAAAGCCAGCAATCTGAGCAATATCATTTATATCCAGCACCGGTACATCAAGTTCCAGTGCTACATCGCTGGCTACCGCAATAACATGCTCATCCAGTATAAGCTCTTGCAGATTATGCCCGCAGTCCTGTCGCCAGAGCATAATTTTAGCCACGGGCTCATGTTTAAAACCCTCGACCAGCACTAAATCCAGTTTCGTTGCATCCATTCGACCTGCAAGATACGCCAGATCCAGACTGGTTTCATCCGGTGTTTCTGTCATCAGCGCCCAACGCTGCGAACTGGCGACCAGAGTTTGTGCTGCTCCCGCCTTGCGCAGCTCAAAGCTATCTTTACCCGGTTTATCGACATCCATATCATGGTGAGTATGTTTTATTAAGCCCGGACGAATACCATGAGCGCAAAGTTCTGGAATCAATTTCTTGAGGAGTGTGGTCTTTCCTGTACCGCTCCATGCGGCAATAGCCAGTAGTGGAATCATAGTTACTCCTGCCAATGAGCCAGCTCTTCCGGGGTATTCACATTAGCGAAAGCGGCTTTAACATCGCTAAAATCTACCGCATGGCCGCCAGCCTCGCGCAGGAATATCATTACCCTGCGTTCACCGCTTGCCAGGTATGCCTGTAAAGAGGGCATGATATCGCGATGAATCAACGCGATAGTTGGATGATCCCGCTCGCCATCGTGGACCCAGACAGCCAAGGCCTTCTGACGGTTTCTCTGTAGCCGTATAGCAAGATCTGCCGGTATATGTGGGGTATCGCAGGGACAGAAAAGGAACCATGATCCTGAATGTTGCTGCATTACCGATAGCATTCCTGCCAGTGGCCCGGGATAATTACGTAGCGTATCCGTCAGCACTGGCAGGCCACTGGCACGATAGATATCGAGGTTTCGATTAGCGCTAATTACCATATCGGTCACCTGTGGCTTCAGTTTCTGCGCTACATGCTGCCAAAGTGGCTGGCCATTAAGTTGCAATAATCCCTTATCATTTCCTCCCATGCGTGAGGCTTTCCCCCCCGCCAGTATTACGCCAGTTACCGCATCACTTACTGCCACCAGTATCGCCTCTTTTATTGTGGGTTTGACCCTGCTAACGTGTCTGTACCAAGAGTAAGGAGCACGAACATGAAATGTAAACGCCTGAACGAAGTTATCGAACTTCTCCAGCCAGCGTGGCAAAAAGAACCCGAATTAAACTTAATGCAATTCTTGCAGAAACTGGCGCAAGAGTCAGGTTATGAGGGCGAACTGGCCGATTTAAGTGATGACATCCTGATTTATCATCTGAAAATGCGTGACTCAGCGAAAGATGCCGTCATCCCTGGTATTCAGAAGGATTATGAAGAAGATTTTAAAACCGCTCTGCTGCGCGCTCGCGGCGTAATTAAAGAGTAAAAGCTTGTAAGCGGCGCCACTGAACGCGCCGCGAAATGGTATCCTGAATTAATTCGTCGAATTTTCGGATGCCAGGATGACCTGTAACGCTTTTACTTTCCAGACACTACACCCCGACACCATCATGGATGCGCTATTTGCGCAGGGGATCCGTGTGGATTCTGGCCTTACTCCGCTAAATAGCTACGAAAACCGCGTTTATCAATTTCAGGACGAAGATCGCCGTCGGTATGTAGTGAAATTTTATCGTCCTGAGCGCTGGTCGGTTGCGCAGATCCTTGAAGAGCACGAGTTTGCCCTGGATCTTCAGCACGATGATGTACCGGTTGCCGCACCGCTTGCCTTTAATCACCAGACCTTACTCACTCATCAGGATTTCTATTTTGCTGTCTTCCCAAGCGTTGGCGGACGGCAATTCGAAGCCGACAACCTGGATCAAATGGAATGGGTTGGTCGCTATCTTGGGCGATTGCATCAAACCGGCAGCAAAAAACGTTTTACTCATCGCCCGGATATTGGCGTTAAAGAGTATTTAATTGAACCCCGCCAGTTATTTGAAACCACTACGCTTATTCCTGCGTCATTGAAAGAGGCATTTTTGAGCGCTGTTGATAAGCTTATTGATGCTGTTATGGAGCAGTGGCACAGCCGTTTCAATCTCCTGCGTCTGCACGGCGACTGTCATGCTGGCAATATTCTCTGGCGTGACGGGCCGATGTTTGTTGACTTAGACGATGCACGTAATGGTCCTGCGGTACAGGATCTATGGATGCTGCTGCATGGCGATAAAGCCGAGCAGCGCATGCAACTGGAGATGATCGTCGAAGCGTATGAAGAGTTTTGTGAATTTAATCGTGCCGAACTTGGCCTGATAGAGCCTCTTCGCGCCATGCGTCAGGTCTACTATCTGGCGTGGCTTATTCGTCGCTGGGACGATCCGGCGTTTCCGAAAAACTTCCCATGGCTGCGCAGTGAAGATTACTGGCGCAGCCAGACTTCGATTTTTCTGGATCAGGTGAATGTTCTGCAAGAACCACCTTTAGCATTAACACCAATGTATTAAATGGAGAGAATTAACCATGAAGAAGATCTTTTTGGCGCTGGCAGGAATGATTCTGGCTTTTAGCGCCGCAGCTGCTCAACCCACTGATGGTAAGCAGTTTATTACGCTTGATAAGCCAGTGGCAGGGGAGCCGCAGGTCCTTGAGTTCTTTTCGTTCTATTGCCCGCATTGCTATGACTTTGAACAGGTATGGCACGTTGCCAGCGCTGTGAAAGAAAAGCTGCCACAGGGCACCAAAATGACCAAGTACCATGTTGAATTTCTGGGGCCGCTGGGTAAAGAAATGACCCAGGCCTGGGCGGTTGCAATGGCGCTTGGCGTGGAAGATAAAATTACTTCCCCCATGTTTGAAGCGGTGCAAAAAACTCAGACTGTCCAGTCCGTTGCCGATATCCGCGATGTCTTCATCAGCGCTGGCGTAAAAGGCGAAGAGTATGATGCGGCGTGGAACAGCTTCGTGGTGAAATCACTGGTTGCACAGCAGGAAAAAGCGGCTGCTGACCTTCAATTGCAGGGCGTTCCTGCCATGTTCGTTAACGGTAAATACCAGGTTAACCAGCAGGGTATGGACGGCAGTAGCCTGGATGCTTTCGTGAAAGACTACGCAGATACAGTAAAATATCTGGTAGAGAAGAAGTAAAAAAATAACGCCGGTCAATGACCGGCGTTTTTATATTGCGCTTTTATCGCGTCGATATGTTCATCTTTGCCGGACCATAATTTATTCAGCCATTGCTGAAAACCGCGTTTAAAATTCTTGTCGTTGACGTAATCGCCATGCAGTTCTTCATTCACCGGCAGCAAATTAATACGTACGACAATGCGTGTCAGCTTGCCGCTGAGCATATCAAAGAAAGGCGTCTTATCATTTTCCGGGTAGCACAAAGTAACATCCAGTAGCTTATCAAACTGTTCTCCCAGCACATTCAGCGCCATGGCAATACCGGCCGCTTTTGGTGGCAATAGATTTTTGAAGGGGGAACGTGTCTGCCGACGCTTTTCCTCGGTAAAGCGCGAGCCTTCCACGAAATTCACAATCGTTGTGGGATGATGGCGAAACTTCTCACACGAGCGCCGTGTGGTTTCCACATCTTTGCCGCGGCGCTCCGGGTGACGGAGCAGATAGCTTCTGGAGTAGCGGCGCATAAATGGCATATCCAGCGCCCAGCAGGCGAGCCCGATAAAGGGTACCCAGGCGAGTTGTTGCTTAAGGAAATATTTATTCATCGGGATATGTTTGCGAAACAGCACGCATAACACCACGATATCTGCCCAGCTATGGTGATTGCAGATCAGCAAATACCAGTTCTTTTTATTCAGTCCTTCCAGCCCTTCAACATCCCATTTTAAATGCGGGTTGAGATGCAGCAGCCATGAGAGGCCTGCACACCAGCAATACATCATGAAATTACAGAAGGCTGAGATTGCTCTCCACAAGACAGGCACTGGAAGCAGCAGCTTGAGTAAGCCCGCGACAATAATTGGCACGGAGCAAAAAATAGTAACCAGTATGGTAAGCAGGACACTCATAAACAGAGTAAATACTGCAAGCAATCTCGACATAGTTAAAGTATTCAGAAAGTTAGCTACTAAAGGCACATAATAAAGAAGAGTAAGGCGCTGATTTTAGCAGAAAACCCAGTGCAGGAATGCTTAAACCTTGCTGGTAATACCCGGTGCCTCTGGAATAGAGAATGCCGATTGACTTTTCTTATATCCACATAGAGTAAATTGCCATCAAAAGGCAATAATGATCTTTTATCTTTGCGTAACTAATTAAATATAAAGTGATTGTGTTTTTTTACGATCGCCAGAAGGGCACAAAAATCCAGCCGGACAGAAATTATTCACAAACTTATCCACAGGTTTATTGTGCGAGCGATCCCGACGATCGCGAAATCTTTTCCGGCAAATACCGTGAAAAACTCATGTTTTCTCCCTGTCTGTGGCATCCTTTAGCTATAAATTGATAAACAGGCACGGACATCATGGTTCAGATCCCAGAAAATCCCCTTATCCTTGTTGACGGTTCATCTTACCTCTATCGCGCATATCATGCGTTCCCGCCGCTAACCAACAGCGCCGGAGAACCCACCGGTGCCATGTACGGCGTGCTGAATATGCTGCGTAGCCTGATCCTGCAATATCAGCCGACCCATGCCGCCGTGGTGTTTGATGCGAAAGGAAAAACCTTCCGTGATGAGCTGTTTGAGCATTACAAATCTCATCGTCCTCCGATGCCAGACGATCTGCGTGCGCAAATAGAACCGCTGCACGCCATGGTTAAAGCGATGGGCCTGCCGTTATTGGCGGTTTCTGGCGTGGAAGCGGATGATGTGATCGGCACGCTGGCGCGAGAAGCCGAGAAAATGGGACGCCCGGTGCTGATCAGTACCGGTGATAAGGATATGGCGCAACTGGTAACGCCGGGTATCACGTTGATCAATACTATGACCAACACCATTCTCGGCCCGGATGAGGTTGTCACTAAATACGGTGTACCGCCTGAACTGATCATCGATTTCCTGGCGCTGATGGGCGACTCCTCCGATAACATTCCGGGCGTTCCTGGCGTGGGTGAGAAAACCGCGCAGGCGCTGCTACAAGGGCTGGGTGGTCTGGATACGCTGTATGCTGAATCAGATAAAATTGCCGGACTGACCTTCCGTGGTGCAAAAAACATGGCCGCGAAGCTGGAGCAGAATAAAGAGGTGGCGTACCTCTCTTATCAACTGGCGACCATCAAAACCGATGTCCAACTGGAACTGACGTGTGAGCAACTGGAAGTGCAGCAACCTGCGGTTCAGGAACTGCTTGGGTTGTTTAAGCAATATGAATTCAAACGCTGGATAACAGACGTCGAAGCCGGTAAATGGTTGCAAGCGAAAAGCGCGAAACCTGCGGCGAAACCGCAGGAAACCATTGTGGTGGAAGCGGAAGCTGATATGCCGGCCGCCACACTCTCTGCGGAACAATACGTCACTATTCTTGACGAAGAGACGTTGCAACAGTGGATCGCGAAACTGAAGAGCGCGCCGCTGTTTGCCTTTGATACCGAAACGGACAGCCTCGATAATATCAGTGCTAATCTGGTTGGCCTCTCCTTTGCGATTGAACCAGGCGTCGCCGCTTATGTGCCGGTCGCGCATGATTATCTTGATGCGCCTGACCAAATCGACCGCGATCGCGTGTTAGAACTGCTTAAACCGCTGCTGGAAGATGAGAATGCCCGCAAAGTAGGGCAAAACCTGAAATACGATCGCGGTGTGCTGGAAAACTACGGCATTGAGCTACGCGGTATCGTGTTCGACACCATGCTCGAATCCTACACGTTGGATAGCGTTGTCGGCCGCCACGATATGGACAGCCTGTCTGAACGCTGGTTGCAGCATAAGACCATCACTTTTGAAGAGATTGCCGGCAAGGGCAAAAACCAGCTTACTTTTAACCAAATCGCTCTGGAACAGGCGGGGCGCTACGCGGCGGAAGATGCTGATGTCACGCTGCAACTGCATCTTAAGATGTGGCCGGAGTTGCAAAAAAATGCCGGGCCGCTGAATGTATTCCAGAATATCGAAATGCCGCTGGTGCCAGTGCTCTCGCGCATTGAACGTAACGGCGTCAATATTGATCCTGCGGTGCTGCATAAGCATTCCGAAGAGCTGACATTGCGCCTGGCTGAGCTGGAGAAAAAAGCGCACGACATTGCAGGTGAGCCATTTAACCTCTCATCAACCAAGCAGTTGCAAACCATTCTGTTTGAAAAACAGGGGATTAAACCGCTGAAGAAAACGCCGGGCGGCGCGCCTTCAACGTCAGAAGAGGTGCTGGAAGAGCTGGCGCTTGATTATCCGTTGCCGAAAGTCATTCTGGAATACCGTGGGTTGGCCAAGCTCAAATCAACCTACACCGACAAGCTGCCGCTGATGATTAATCCAAAAACCGGCCGTGTACACACCTCGTATCACCAGGCGGTAACGGCAACCGGGCGTTTGTCATCTACCGATCCAAACCTGCAAAACATTCCGGTGCGCAATGATGAAGGGCGACGCATTCGCCAGGCGTTTATTGCGCCGAAAGATTATGTGATTGTCTCGGCAGACTACTCGCAAATTGAACTGCGTATTATGGCGCATTTGTCGCGCGATAAAGGCCTGCTGTCAGCCTTTGCTGAAGGTAAAGATATTCACCGGGCGACCGCCGCCGAAGTCTTCGGTTTGCCGCTGGAAAGCGTAAGCAATGAACAGCGTCGCAGTGCGAAAGCGATCAACTTTGGTTTGATCTACGGAATGAGTGCCTTTGGTTTGTCCCGACAGCTTAATATTCCGCGCAAAGAGTCGCAGAAGTATATGGATCTTTACTTTGAGCGTTACCCTGGCGTACTGGAGTATATGGAGCGCACACGGGCGCAGGCGAAAGATCGCGGTTATGTGGAAACGCTGGAGGGCCGTCGTCTCTATTTGCCGGACATCAAATCAAGCAATGCCGCCCGACGTGCAGGGGCGGAGCGTGCAGCAATCAACGCACCGATGCAGGGTACGGCGGCCGATATCATCAAACGGGCAATGATTGCCGTGGATGGCTGGCTGCAAAGCGAAAAACCTCGCGTGCGTATGATCATGCAGGTGCACGATGAACTGGTGTTCGAAGTGCATAAAGATGACGTTGATGCCGTGTCGAAAAAGATCCATGAATTAATGGAAAGCAGCACCACGCTTGATGTGCCTTTGCTGGTGGAAGTGGGGAGCGGGCAAAACTGGGATCAAGCGCACTAAGCGTTCGGTGAATAAGGCGCTTTTTCTGTAAGTAAGCAACATATCGCCGACAGTTTTGTGACAATCATTAGAATTCCATATGTAAAAATTGAAAAGAAATTACAAAAAGTGCTTTGTCCGGATCCAAAAAGGGAGTAAAGTTATTTGCGTAGGGTACAGAGGTAAGATGTTCTATCTTTCAGACCTTTTACTTCACGTAATCGGATTTGGCTGAATATTTAGCCGCCCCAGTCAGTAATGACTGGGGCGTTTTTTATTGTGCGAAAGAAAAAGCGCGGCGGACGCCGCACCTGAGAATTATGCGTCGGTTTCTTCAACCGGCGGCAGGGAACTGAACCAGCCGTCCAGTTTTTCACGCAATTTATCCACGCCCTGTTTTTTCAGTGAAGAGAATGCTTCAACCTGCACTTCACCGTTAAAAGCCAGCACCGCTTCCCGTACCATATTAAGCTGCGTTTTACGTGCGCCGCTGGCCAGTTTGTCTGCTTTGGTCAGCAGCACGAGAACCTGCAAGTTGCTCTCTACTGCCCATGAGATCATCTGCTGATCGAGATCTTTTAATGGATGGCGAATGTCCATCAGCACCACCAGCCCCTGCAAGCACTGGCGTTTTTCCAGATATTCCCCCAATGAGCGTTGCCATTTGAGCTTCATCTCTTCCGGCACTTCGGCGTAGCCGTAACCCGGCAAATCGACGAGGCGTTTGCCCTCGGCAACTTCAAAGAGGTTAATCAGTTGCGTACGGCCAGGGGTTTTTGAGGTGCGCGCCAGGTTTTTCTGTTGAGTTAATGTGTTAAGCGCGCTCGATTTACCTGCATTGGAACGGCCGGCAAAAGCCACTTCAACGCCGGTATCGGCAGGCAAGTGGCGAATATCAGGCGCACTGGTGACAAAATGCGTCTTTTGGTAATTCAGGTTTGTCAAAACGGTCGTCTCCATCATCAAAGCATGCGGCGATTATACCTGAACCGGAACAAAAGGCTGTTTTTCTCGCCAGAAACCTGTCCGGCAGCCGTAAGCCATTACCGCGCCATTTGTAAGATATTGGCCCTTCCTGCTATGCGAACTTTCAGAGAAATTTCAGGTTGATAAATGGATAAGAATATTTTAATCAATAACTTATGGTTGAAGAATAGTCTGAAACTAGCGTTTCAAGTCCTGTTAATGCTTGTCTGTTTAGCTCAGAAGGTTAAAGTAACCCTCACAAGGCAGGAGGCCTGAAAGGGAAGGAAGACTCAAGGAACGAGGGGTCGGGAGCGCCAGGAGGCGAAGACCACAGGATAACGTCAGGAGATGTTTGCAAGGAAAGGGACCTCAACAGGGAACGTTCTTAGCTAAGGGATAGACAGGGCAGTTGACAGCAAACAGGGAACGTAAAACCCGGCTTCGGGTTGAAGGTCAAGAAAAAAGGCGACGGTTTACACTGTCGCCTTTTTTCTTTGCTTGCTTTCTGCTAGATTCCGCCGCAATTCTATACTGAAGAAAACGACTTAAGACGACTATTATGAAAAAACCGTCCTCCAATCCGCGCAGCAAAGTGCGCCGCAAAACCCGTGAAGAATTGAATCAGGAAGGCCGCGAACGTAAACGCGAGAAAAAGCATCGCGGTAATGTCTCTGGCAGCCGTGCGAACGGTGGCGGTGAGTCTTCTGGCACCGGTAAAGGCAAGTTGCAGAAAGACCCGCGCGTTGGCAGCAAAAAACCGATCCCGCTGGGTGTCACCGACACACCGGTCAACAAGCAGCACAAACCTAAGAGCGAGAAACCTATGCTTTCACCGCAGGCTGAGTTGGAGATGCTGGAAACGGATGAGCGCCTGGATGCGCTACTGGAACGTCTTGAAGAGGGTGAAACCCTGAGCGCTGATGATCAGGCATGGGTTGACGCCAAACTGGACCGCATCGATGAGTTGATGCAGAAACTGGGCCTTTCTTACGATGATGATGAAGACGACGAAGAAGAGGAAGGCCGGGAAGATATGATGCGCCTGCTGAAAGGCGGCAACTGATCCTTTTCTATGGGCTTTCCCGTCCTGCTTATAACCCTTCCGGTTATATGTTATCTGGTGTGGTTATTCGTTAAACTACAGCGGTTGTCGCAGCGCAAAGTGTGGCTGCGCAACCGGCTTATGACCCGCAACGAGGTCAGGCCGGGCCGCCGGAACCGCCAGCGGCGTCATCGGAAGGAGTAAGCAATGTCAGAGCAAATTATCGACTGGGATCTGGCCCTGATCCAGAAATATAACTATTCCGGGCCGCGCTACACGTCCTATCCCACCGCGCTGGAGTTTTCAGACGCTTACGGCGAAGAGGATTTTCGCCAGGCGGTTGCGCGTTATCCTGAGCGCCCGCTGTCGCTGTATGTGCATATTCCGTTTTGCCACAAACTTTGCTACTTCTGTGGCTGCAATAAAATCGTCACCCGCCAGCAGCATAAGGCCGATCAATATCTCGATGCGCTGGAGCAGGAAATTGCCCATCGCGCGCCGTTGTTTCGCGGTCGCCACGTCAGCCAGTTGCATTGGGGCGGCGGTACGCCAACATACCTCAACAAAACGCAAATCAGCCGCCTGATGGGGCTGCTGCGCAGCCATTTTGATTTCAATACTGACGCAGAGATCTCTATTGAGGTCGATCCCCGTGAAATCGAACTCGACGTGCTTGACCATTTGCGTGCGGAAGGTTTTAACCGTCTGAGTATGGGCGTGCAGGATTTCAACAAAGAGGTGCAAAGGCTGGTCAACCGCGAGCAGGACGAAGCGTTTATCTTTGCGTTGCTCAACCACGCCCGTGAGATTGGTTTTACCTCAACAAATATCGATCTGATTTATGGGTTACCGAAACAGACGCCGGAAAGCTTCGCCTTTACGCTACAACGTGTTGCAGAGCTTAGCCCGGATCGCCTGAGCGTCTTCAACTATGCGCATCTGCCGACGCTGTTTGCCGCGCAACGCAAAATCAAAGACGCCGATCTGCCTTCGGCGCAGCAGAAGCTCGATATTTTGCAACAAACCATCGCCTCACTGACCGGCTCCGGTTATCAGTTTATCGGCATGGATCACTTCGCCCGCCCGGATGATGAGCTGGCGATTGCCCAGCGCGACGGCGTTTTGCACCGTAACTTCCAGGGCTATACCACGCAGGGCGACAGTGATTTGCTGGGGCTGGGCGTTTCCGCCATCAGTATGATCGGCGACGGCTATGCGCAAAACCAGAAAGAGTTGAAGCTCTACTACCAGCAGGTTGACGAACGCGGCGATGCGTTGTGGCGCGGTATTGCGCTTACCCGTGACGACTGTATTCGCCGTGATGTGATTAAAGGCCTGATTTGTAATTTCCGGCTGGATTTCGGTGCGACGGAACGCGTATGGGATCTTAATTTCCGCGACTATTTTGCTGAAGACTTACGCCTGTTAGCGCCGCTGATGAACGATGGGCTGGTGGAGATGAATGAGCAGGGGCTACAGGTCACACCGAAAGGGCGTTTGCTGATCCGCAATATTTGTATGTGCTTTGATGCGTATTTGCGCCAGAAAGCGCGTATGCAGCAGTTCTCAAGGGTAATTTAAGTGAAAGCGTTATCAGGCCAGGGCAAAAAACCACTGGCCTGAAACGCATAGCACCTTGCGGCGGCGGCAAGCGAAACTAACTAAACAGCCCAACCAGCGCGGCGCAAAGAACAGCCGCGATGGCCGTTTGCGGTGTGTGGCTTGCTGATGCGCCAGCTTCGACGCCCGCACTGACCACATTGATAATTGATTCCAGCATCATGAACTCCCCCGTGAACGGGCAAGATCATACTTCACTGCGATAAACAGTAAAGCGCAAAATAGCGTCAATTTGCGGCTGAGATTCATAATTTACATTTTTACCCGCACGTTACTCCATCCCCAGCTCTTTCAACTTGCGTGTCAGAGTATTACGTCCCCAGCCAAGCAAGCGCGCCGCTTCCTGTTTATGCCCCTGAGTATGGCGCAGCGCGGTGGTCAGCAGTGTCCGTTCCATCTCTGGTTGCGCTTCAGAAAGCAGGTTTTGATGTCCGGAACGTAATGCCCGATCGGCCCACTGCGCCAGCAGCGTTGCCCAGCTGTCAGGCAAACTCTGCGACGGGCTGTCCGGCACCGAGGTTTCAAACAGTTCACTGGGCAGATCCTGGATCAACACTTCCTGGCCCGCAGCCATCACCGTTAACCAGCGACAGGTATTTTCAAGCTGACGTACGTTACCCGGCCAGGCCAGACGCGTGAGCGCCGCTTCGGTTTCCGGATGCAGCTGCTTGGCTTCGACACCCAGTTCGCGTGCCGCAACCTGCAAGAAGTGACGCGCAAGACGAGGAATGTCTTCCCGGCGTTCGCGCAGCGGCGGCAAGTGGACGCGAATAACGTTCAGCCGGTGGAACAAATCCTCACGGAATTTGCCTTCCTGAACGCGCAGCTCCAGATTCTGGTGCGTCGCTGCAATAATGCGCACATCAACCTTTACCGGCGCGTAGCCGCCGACACGATAGAACTGGCCGTCGGCCAGCACGCGCAACAAACGGGTTTGCACATCCAGCGGCATGTCGCCAATTTCGTCGAGAAATAGCGTCCCGCCATCAGCCTGTTCAAAACGCCCCTGGCGGATAGTATTCGCACCGGTAAAGGCACCTTTCTCGTGGCCAAACAGTTCTGATTCAATCAGATCTTTGGGAATTGCCGCCATATTCAGGGCGATAAACGGCGCTTTCACTCGCGGACTATGGCGATGCAACGCATGCGCCACCAGTTCTTTACCGGTCCCGGATTCACCGTTAATCAGGACGCTAATCGACGAGCGTGACAGACGGCCGATAATGCGAAACACATCCTGCATCGCCGGCGCTTCGCCGATAATATCGGTGGTCGGGCCGCTGGCCTGTATATTGCGCGGCTGCTGCTGTTCCTGATAATGGCTAATCGCACGTTCAACCAGCGCGACGGCTTCATCGATATCAAAAGGTTTGGGCAGGTAATCAAATGCCCCTTGCTGATAAGCGCTTACCGCCGCATCCAGATCGGAATGCGCGGTCATAATGATGACCGGAAGCATTGGATGGCGCTGTTTGATCTGTTTTAACAGTGCAAGTCCATCCATCCCTGGCATACGAATATCGGAAAGCAGTACATCCGGGGTTTTGGTGGTGAGCGCATCAAGCACTTCATTGGCACTTTCAAACGTTGTACAACTCAAGCCTGCCCCGCTGAGCGCGCGTTCCAGCACCCAACGGATGGAGCTATCGTCATCAACGATCCAGACTATCCCTCGTTGCATAAACACCTCTACTTCCGAATAGGCAGAAATACCGAGAATTCGGTATGACCTGGCCAACTGGTGAATTCAATTTTGCCAGAATGTTGATCAATCAAACTGCGTGCGATAGATAATCCCAGCCCGGTACCGCCCTCACGCCCGCTCACCATGGGATAGAACAGCGTATCCTGGAGATGCGACGGAATACCTGGGCCGTTATCTTCCACATCTATTCTCGCCGCGAGGCGATAGCGAATTCCGTGCAGCGTTAACTGGAAGGAGGTACGGGTACGCAGAATAATTTCGCCCCCTTCCGGCCCCAGCGCTTGCAGAGCGTTGCGGACGATATTCAGTAAAACCTGTTCAATTTGGTCTGGATCGTGGGCCAACTCCGGTAAACTCGGATCGTAATCGCGAACCAGCGTTACATTGTCCGGCAGTTCCATCGACACCAGTTTCACTACGCGTTCGGCAACTTTATGAATGCTTTCGGTAACATGCATTCCCGGCTGCTGTGGGCCTAACAGACGATCCACCAGATTTCGCAGACGGTCGGCCTGCTCAATAATAACTTTGGTGTATTCCATCAACGCCGGATCGGGCAGCGCTTTGCTCAGCAGTTGCGCCGCACCGCGTAACCCGCCAAGCGGGTTTTTAATTTCATGCGCCAGTCCACGCACCAGATCACGCGCAGCCACCTGTTGGGCGTGCTGCAATTGTTCCTGGCTCAGACGTCGTTGATTATCCATTGGCGCCATTTCCAGCAGGACTAAACCGTCCGGTAAACGTTGCGCCGTCAGCGACAAAATATGTGAGCGACCATCGATCACGAGAGTCACTTCGTTATCGGTAAAACCCTGACCTGCATGCAAACTTTCACGCATCAAATCGATATTCAGTGAAAAGTAGCTCAGCAGTTCAGGCAGCGGTGTACCGAATAATTTACGCGAGCTCTGCGCCAGCAACTGCTGTGCTGCAGGGTTGGCGTAATGCACCGCCAGTTCGTCATCAACCAGTAAGATACTGTTGATCAAAGAATTGAGGATCTGCCCAGCATCGGGCAGCGCGCCGCTTGCCATTTAGCAGTCTCCCGGAGATATGCACCAATTTAGTGCAGTATAGCTTTTTATAGGTAAAAAATGCGACAGAACAGGGTGTTGGTGGAGAAAAAAGCCCATCCAGGGATGGGCTAAAAGTTCCACGGCAACAAATCCTCTGGCATCTTTCTCGCCGTTGCTGCGTTGGCTGCCTTCGCTCACCCCGGTCACATAGTTATCTATGCTCCCGGGGATTCGCTCAGTTGCCGCCTTGCTACGACAAGAAATCCGCCGAGTATTTAATTTTTTAAACGCTGTAGTACAGTTCGAACTCTACCGGGTGCGGCGTCATGCGAACGCGGTCATTCTCAGCGATACGCAGTTCGATGTAAGCATCGATAGCGTCATCGGTGAATACGCCACCGGCAGTCAGGAACTCGCGGTCAGCATCCAGCGCGTTGAGCGCTTCTTCCAGAGAGCCTGCAACCTGCGGGATCTCTTTCGCTTCTTCTGGCGGCAGGTCATACAGGTTTTTGTCCATTGCTTCGCCCGGGTGGATTTTGTTTTTAATACCATCCAGACCTGCCATCAGCAGCGCTGCGAAGCACAGGTACGGGTTAGCCGCCGGATCCGGGAAGCGAACTTCGATACGACGTGCTTTCGGAGAGGCAACGACCGGAATACGGATAGAAGCAGAACGGTTACGGGCAGAGTAAGCCAGCATTACCGGCGCTTCATAACCCGGGACCAGACGTTTGTAGGAGTTGGTGGTCGGGTTAGACAGGGCGTTGATAGCTTTAGCGTGTTTGATTATGCCGCCGATGTAGTACAGCGCCATTTCAGACAGGCCTGCATATTTGTCGCCAGAGAACAGGTTAGTACCGTTCTTGGACAGGGACATGTGGCAGTGCATACCGGAACCGTTATCACCAAACATCGGTTTTGGCATAAAGGTTGCGGTTTTACCGAAGCGGTGAGCAACGTTATGTACCACATATTTGTAGATCTGAATTTCGTCCGCTTTTTTGGTCATGGTGTTGAAGCGGGTAGCCACTTCGTTCTGACCAGCAGTTGCCACTTCGTGGTGGTGAGCTTCAACAACCAGGCCCATCTCTTCCATCACCAGACACATGGTGGAACGCAGATCCTGTGATGAATCAACCGGCGGAACCGGGAAGTAACCGCCTTTAACAGCCGGACGGTGACCTTTGTTACCACCTTCGTATTTGGTGGAGGTGTTCCATGCGCCTTCGATATCATCGATAGCAACGCTGGAACCGGAAATGGAGCTGCCGAAACGAACGTCGTCGAACAGGAAGAATTCCGGCTCTGGCCCAAACAGAACGGTATCTGCCAGACCGGTAGAACGCAGGTACTCTTCAGCGCGTTTCGCGATGGAACGCGGGTCGCGGTCGTAACCCTGCATAGTGCCTGGTTCGAGGATATCGCAACGGATGATCAGCGTTGTTTCTTCGTAGAACGGATCAATGACAGCGGTAGTCGCGTCCGGCATCAGCACCATGTCTGATTCGTTGATGCCTTTCCAGCCACCAATCGAAGAACCATCAAACATTTTGCCTTCTTCAAAGAAGTCAGCATTAACCTGATGGGCTGGGATAGTGACGTGCTGTTCTTTACCTTTGGTATCGGTGAAGCGCAGATCAACAAACTTCACTTCGTGCTCATTCAGCATCGTCAAAACGTGTTCAGCGGACATACTTAAACTCTCCCGGATTTGTCATTGTCGTCGTGGTAACGAGGTCTTCAAATACTGCGTGAAACCTGGCGTAGTTGCCGTAAAATAGATAAAGCGAAATCTATGCCAACTTTTAAATGCCCCTCAAAAGGCGTTATTATGCCCGGTATAGTGCAAAAGGGCTGCACCATGATGGTTAAATTGCACCAATATAGTGCTTTCATGTGAACATTAAGCACCTTATTGGTGCAATTTTTTGTTAGCGGCCCTTTTAACGCTCCGTGAAAGCGATCACAAAGCAACTCTGCAATACTTGTTTGCGGAGGATGTTTGTGATCCTGTTTTGTCCTTCGATTAATACGTGTACAATAACGCGCTATTTCTAATGCCTGAGGCAAAGTTGTGATCGAAAATCTGCGTAACATCGCCATCATTGCTCACGTTGACCACGGTAAAACAACCCTGGTTGACAAGCTGCTGCAGCAATCCGGTACGTTCGACGAACGTGCTGAAACTCAAGAGCGTGTGATGGACTCCAACGATTTGGAGAAAGAGCGTGGGATTACCATCCTCGCGAAAAACACCGCTATCAAATGGAATGATTACCGTATCAACATCGTTGATACCCCTGGGCACGCCGACTTCGGTGGTGAAGTTGAGCGTGTGATGTCCATGGTCGATTCCGTGCTGCTGGTGGTTGATGCGTTTGACGGCCCGATGCCGCAAACGCGCTTCGTGACCAAAAAAGCATTTGCCCATGGCCTCAAGCCGATTGTGGTAATCAACAAAGTTGACCGTCCTGGCGCGCGTCCGGACTGGGTTGTTGATCAGGTCTTCGACCTGTTCGTTAACCTCGACGCGACCGACGAACAGCTGGACTTCCCGATCGTTTACGCTTCTGCGTTGAACGGTATCGCGGGTTTGGACCATGAAAACATGGCTGAAGACATGACCCCGCTGTATCAGGCGATTGTTGACCATGTACCGGCACCGAACGTCGATCTCGACGGGACCCTGCAAATGCAGATCTCCCAGCTCGACTATAACAACTACGTTGGTGTTATCGGCATTGGTCGTATCAAACGCGGTAAAGTGAAGCCGAACCAGCAGGTTACTATCATTGATAGCGAAGGCAAAACCCGCAACGGTAAAGTCGGTAAAGTGCTGACCCACCTGGGTCTGGAACGTATCGACAGCGAAATCGCCGAAGCTGGCGATATCATCGCGATCACCGGTCTGGGCGAACTGAACATCTCCGACACCATCTGCGACCCGCAGAATGTGGAAGCGCTGCCGGCGCTGTCTGTTGATGAGCCGACCGTAACCATGTTCTTCAACGTCAACACCTCTCCGTTCTGTGGTAAAGAAGGTAAGTACGTGACTTCACGTCAGATCCTTGACCGCCTGAACAAAGAGCTGGTGCACAACGTTGCGCTGCGCGTGGAAGAAACCGAAGACGCTGATGCATTCCGCGTTTCCGGTCGTGGTGAGCTGCACCTGTCTGTTCTGATCGAGAACATGCGTCGTGAAGGTTTCGAGATGGCGGTTTCCCGTCCGAAAGTTATCTTCCGTGAAATCGACGGCCGTCGCCAGGAACCGTTTGAAAACGTGACGCTGGACGTTGAAGAGCAGCACCAGGGTTCTGTCATGCAGGCGCTGGGCGAGCGTAAAGGCGACCTGAAAAACATGAATCCGGATGGCAAAGGCCGCGTACGTCTCGACTACGTGATCCCAAGCCGTGGCCTGATCGGCTTCCGTTCTGAGTTCATGACCATGACTTCCGGTACCGGTCTGCTGTACTCCACCTTCAGCCACTACGACGATGTTCGTCCGGGCGAAGTTGGCCAGCGTAACAACGGCGTACTGATCTCCAACGGTCAGGGTAAAGCGGTAGCGTTCGCGCTGTTCGGTTTGCAGGATCGCGGTAAGTTGTTCCTTGGTCACGGTGCGGAAGTTTATGAAGGCCAGATCATTGGTATTCATAGCCGTTCTAACGACCTGACGGTAAACTGCCTGACCGGTAAGAAACTGACCAACATGCGTGCGTCCGGTACGGACGAAGCAACGGTTCTGGTTCCGCCGGTTAAGATGACCCTGGAGCAAGCTCTGGAGTTCATCGATGACGACGAACTGGTAGAAGTGACCCCGCTGTCTATCCGTATTCGTAAACGTCACCTGACGGAAAACGATCGTAAACGCGCAATGCGCGGTGCAAAAGAAGAGTAATTTCTCCTCTTTTCCGTGAAAAAGCCGCTGATATTCAGCGGCTTTTTTTATGCCCGCATGTGAGACGGTAAACTATTCAATTTCACACTTTACCGCTACAGTTAACTCTCCACGGCTGGCAAGGAGAGAGAAATGCTCTATATCTTTGATTTAGGTAATGTGATTGTCGATATCGACTTTAACCGGGTGCTGGGTGCCTGGAGTGATTTCAGCCGTGTGCCGCTGGCGAATTTGAAGCAGAGCTTTACCATGGGCGAAGCTTTTCATCAGCATGAGCGCGGAGAGATCAGCGACGAAGATTTTGCCAAAGCGCTGTGTGAAGAGATGGAAATGCCGCTGAGCTACGAGCAATTTTCTACCGGCTGGCAGGCGGTGTTTGTCGCTCTGCGTAGCGAGGTTATCGACATCATGCACAAGTTGCGCGCCCAGGGGCATCGCGTGGTGGTTCTGTCGAATACCAACCGCCTGCATACCACTTACTGGCCGGAGCAATATCCTGAAATCCAGGCTGCTGCCGACCATATCTATCTTTCCCAGGAAATGGGGATGCGTAAGCCCGAAGCGCGCATTTATCAGCAAGTATTATCACTTGAAGGCTTTTCTGCCGACGATGCCATCTTTTTCGATGACAATGCTGACAATATCGCCGGTGCAGAGCAGTTGGGTATTACCAGTATTCTGGTGACGGGCAAAACGACGATCCCCGATTATTTCGCGAAGCAGTTATGCTAAAAAACGTTCGGCAGCATGCCAGACATCGCGCGTGCGCATTGTGGTCATGGTTAAAACTACTCTGGCAGCGTATCGATGAAGATCATATGACGACGCTGGCGGGGAACCTCGCTTACGTCTCGTTGCTCTCGCTGGTGCCGCTGATCGCTGTGATAGTCGCGCTGTTTGCTGCATTTCCGATGTTTTCTGAAATCAGCCTTCAGCTACGTCATTTTGTGTTTGCCAATTTCATTCCGGCAACCGGTGATGTGATTCAGAACTATATCGAGCAGTTTGTGGCGAACTCCACCAAAATGACCGCTGTCGGTGCGTGCGGGCTGATTGTGACATCGCTGCTGTTGATGTACTCCATTGATACGGCGCTGAACACTATCTGGCGCAGCACGCGGGTTCGCCCGCATGTTTACTCATTTGCGGTTTACTGGATGATCCTCACGCTTGGGCCACTGCTGGCGGGCGCCAGCCTTGCTATTAGTTCCTATTTGCTGTCGCTGCGCTGGGCCAGTGAACTGAACAGCGTGATTGATGATGTGCTGCGGATTTTCCCGCTGATTTTATCCTGGCTCTCTTTCTGGCTGCTTTACAGCATTGTTCCCACGACGCGGGTGCCTAACCGCGACGCTATTATCGGTGCCTTTGTCGCGGCGCTGTTGTTCGAGCTGGGCAAGAAAGTGTTTGGCCTCTATATCACCATGTTCCCTTCCTACCAGCTTATTTATGGCGTGCTGGCTGTCATCCCGATTTTATTCCTCTGGGTTTACTGGACCTGGTGTATCGTCTTGCTAGGTGCAGAAATAACTGTCACTCTCGGTGAATACCGAAAACTCAAAATAGCCGCACAGCAAGAAGAAGCAGACCAACCATGATTGCATTAATTCAACGTGTTTCCCGCGCAAGTGTTAGCGTGGCGGGCGAGGTGACGGGCGAAATTGGCCCGGGACTTTTAGTGTTGTTAGGGGTCGAAAGGGAAGACGATGAACAAAAAGCGAACCGCCTGTGCGAGCGAGTGCTGGGGTATCGCATTTTTAGCGACACTGAAGGAAAAATGAATCTTAACGTCCAGCAGGCGGGTGGGAGCGTGCTGGTGGTGTCGCAATTTACGCTGGCGGCGGATACCGAACGCGGAATGCGCCCTGGGTTTTCCAGAGGCGCCGCGCCGGATAAAGCGGAAGCGCTGTATAACTACTTTGTCGAACGTTGCCGCAGCCAGCAGATGGAAACGCAAACCGGGCGATTCGCTGCCGATATGCAGGTTTCGCTGGTCAACGATGGTCCTGTCACATTCTGGTTGCAGATATGAGCCAGCTTGCGGCGTGGCCCAGAGTCACAAGAGAGAACACCGCTATGTATCACCTCCGTGTACCGCAGACTGAAGAAGAGTTAGAGCGTTATTACCAGTTCCGCTGGGAAATGCTGCGCAAACCCCTGCATCAGCCAAAAGGTTCCGAACGCGATGCATGGGATGCCATGGCGCATCACCAGATGGTGGTTGATGAAGAGGGCAACATGGTGGCGGTCGGCAGGCTGTATATCAACGCCGACAATGAAGCCTCAATCCGTTTTATGGCCGTTCACCCTTCTGTGCAGGATAAAGGGCTGGGTACGTTGATGGCGATGACGCTGGAATCCGTGGCCCGCCAGGAAGGGGTTAAACGGGTGACCTGTAGCGCCCGCGAAGATGCCGTAGAGTTTTTTGCCAAGCTCGGGTTTATCAATGAAGGGGAGATCACTGCGCCGCAAACCACGCCGGTGCGCCATTTTTTGATGATCAAACCCGTGGCTACGCTGGACGATATTCTGCATCGCGGCGACTGGTGCGGGCAGTTGCAACAAGCCTGGTACGAGCATATTCCGCTGAGCGAAAAGATGGGCGTGCGTATTCAGCAGTACACCGGGCAGAAATTCATCACCACTATGCCGGAGACCGGCAACCAGAACCCGCACCATACGCTGTTTGCCGGCAGCCTGTTTTCGCTGGCGACGCTCACTGGCTGGGGGCTAATCTGGCTGATGCTGCGTGAACGCCATCTCGGCGGCACCATTATTCTGGCAGATGCGCACATTCGATACAGCACGCCAATTACGGGTAAACCCAGCGCGATTGCCGATCTCGGTTCGCTAAGCGGCGATCTCGATCGCCTGGCGCGCGGGCGTAAAGCGCGCGTGCAGCTTCAGGTTGAGTTGTTTGGCGAGGGTAAGCAGGGCGCAATTTTCGAAGGGATTTACATCGTACTGCCCGCAAAACCTTTTGGTCCTTATGAAGAAGGCGGCAACGAAGAAGAGTAACCGACCGCGCGCTTGTTGATGCAGGCGCGCAGCCTTATTGCTGCTCCTCACTGCGCAAAGAAAAACCACGCGGTGGTGATGCGCCCATCCTGCACTTCATAAACCGCCATATTTTCGATGACCGATTCGCCAATGCCGTAGATTTTTTCGTGATCGAACACCTTATTACCCATCACCGTACGCGAGAGTAGCTCTGCGCGGAGTGCCGGGTTATTAAAACGGTGCCGGGCATAGAACGCGCGTAAGGCTTCCCGCCCTTGCAGCGATGGCACAGTGGAGGGCAATCGGTAGGCGGTGAAATCTTCACTAAAGCATGCAACGAACGCTTCAATATTATGGGCATTGTAAGCGGCGAACTGCTGTTCTACGGGGCTTACGACAGACATCGGCTCTCCTTTGGGTTTTATGCTCTGGCCACGCGTGCGGCCACGTCTTGTATGGCATCACGGGCGCTCTGGCTGATACCGGCAAGCTGGAAGAAGCCGTGAATAACGCCGAGGTAGCGGGAACAGGTACAATTTACGCCCTGGTCCGTCATATGCTGGTATAACGCTTCCCCTTCATCGCACAACGGATCGAACTCCGCCGTAATAATGTGTACCGGCGGCAGACCTGCGAAATCATCGCGCCACAGCGGGCTGACATCCGACAGCAGGCGGTCAGTGTCGCCAAGATACATTTCGTAGCCTGACAGCAGCGCATCACGGGTAATGACATAATCAGAACCGTTAAAGGTATAGCTATCGAAATAGGCCGTGGCATCCAGCATCGGGTAGATCAACACCAGTTGCGCGGGTTGCCAGACCGCCGCCGCCTTCAATCGTAGTGCCGTGACCAGCGCCAGATGCCCGCCTGCGCTGTCGCCCGCCAGCGTAATTCGTTGCGGATCAATGTTGAGGTGCTCGGCATTTTTCCAAATCACCTCTGCACCCTGTAGCGCATCATCGTGCGCGGCAGGCCAGCGATGTTCCGGCGCGAGCCGATACTGCACGGCAATCACCCGACAGCCGCTGTACCACGCTAACTGGCGCAACTGGTTATCATGCGTGGCGAACCCGCCGCTGATAAAACAGCCGCCGTGGTAATAGATCAGTGCAGGCAGTTTACCGTTGGCCTCCAGCGGCGAGAACACGCGCAGCGTCACACCTTCAAGCGTAACGTCTTCAACCTGAACGCGGGTTTCCGTTTCCCCGGCAAGTGACGTGCTGGCAATATAACCCGCGCGCCGTTCATCAATACTTCTGGCGCGCGCCGAGGGGCGCCCGGCGGCGATAAAGTCGCTCACCAACCCGGCAATGCCTTTTTCCAGTGCCATTCCGCTCACCTTTATCTGTATAAATATCCAGTTTTATAGCCTGGTTTTTATGAAATGGGAACGGCTGATTTTGTGGAAAGCACAAATTTGGAAGGCTGCTCGTAAAGCCGGTTTATAGCTTTTGAACCCGCTTGTTTTTGCCGAAAGTGGCGGTATGTTGTACTGCGAAATGTGCTGAAATCATTAACGTTTGCGATGCATCACGGTGGGGAGCGCTACATTGGGACAGGGGCAGAATAGCAAAACTGATATGGAAACAATGGCGGGCCGGGTAAGCTCAGCTTACCGCGACCTGTCAGGATTATTCCCCTTCGCCCGGGAAGAGGAACGGGTTGATGGAGCTACGGGCGAAACCTTCCTGCTCCATGCGGGCATCGAGCACCAGCGAAGCTAAATCATCGGCCACCGGTTCGACGTTCGGGTCTTTTTCCTGGTACAGGATCTTCAGGTAAGTGCCGCAGTCGCCGCAGCTTTCGGCTTTAATGGCTGCCTGCTCATTATCCAGCGACCAGTAGTGCAGATCGCGGGTCTGCTCGCAGTTGCTACATTTGACGCGCACCACGTGCCATTCGGTTTCGCACAGATTGCAGTGCAGGTAACGCAGCCCCTGCGTTGTGCCGATATGTACCACGCTGGAAACCGGCATAGCGCCGCAAACCGGGCAGAACTGGCGTTGTTCACCATATTCAGCACGGGCTTTCCCTGGGATCAGGCTGGCCATTTGCGCCCAGTAGAGCGACAGCGCAGCCCAGATAAACGGCGATTTATCGCTGCTCACCGCGGCGAAATCAGCAGCAAATAGCGCGCTGGCCATCGCTTCCAGCTCCTGCGCGGAGGCCTTTTCAAGGTTCTCAATGACCGCCAGCGCCGGGCCACTCATCTCCGGCTTCAGCTCGGCGATGAGCGAATGCAGCAGCTTGTGCCAGTGCGTATCACGCGGCAGCACGTGAATATCGAGCGGCGGTTTACCCTCTTCAGCGGCTTCTTTAATGCGCGCTGTCAGGTCGATTTGCAAGGGGTGGTCGTACAGCACCACTTCCTGGGCATGGGCGATAAGCGCAGCAAAACGCAGGTAATCACCCAGCGGGTTACTCTCTGCAAGTTCGCGCAGACGCTCTGCGCGGCGGTTGTAGAGATTTTTCAGTCTGGGGAATAATAACGGCGGAATAACTTCCGCCGTGCGTTTATCGCTCTTCTCCAGCTCATCTTGCGGGATTATGCGAATACTCATTCAGTCGATTTTTCCGTTGTCTTGCGAACTTCCCGGTACCAGCGCGGGTGATGTTTCTTCGCCCACGTACTGGTGACCCAGCCTTCCACCATTGCGGTTATGGTGCCTTTAACCCACAGGGCGGCGTAAATATGCACCATAATAACCACAATTAACGCGACTGCGGCAAATGAATGCACCATCAGCGCTAATCGGATTAGCGGAATAGGGAACGCTGGCGCGAAGTAAGGGCGCCAGATAACCACGCCGCTTACCAGTAGCAACACCAGGAAAATAATCGCCGCCCAGAAGACGCATTTCTGACCGAAGTTATATCGCCCGGTGTCGCCTACTTCCTCATTGACGACAATCTTACGAATATTCTTCGCCCAAAAGATATCATCCCTGGTGATGAGGTTATGGTGCCAGTAGCGGAAAAACATGATGATAAACGACGCAAACATCACCACGCCGACGAACGGATGGAGAATGCGCGCCAGCTGCGGCGTACCGAGAATCCCCATTAACCAGTTGAAGGAGGGGAAGAAAAACCCCAGCCCGCTCACCGCCGCCAGCACGAAGCAGAAGGCGGTGACCCAGTGGTTAATGCGCTCCGGTGCCGTGTAGCGCACGATGGTGTCACGTTTTTTCATTTGCGCACCTCGTCTTTCTCTTCATGCAGGTTATCGTCTTCCTCTTCTGCACGGTTCGGACCGACACCGACATAGTGGAAGATGCTGGCTGCGAAGGTCGCTGCAAAGCCGACCGCCGCAAGCGGTTTCCAGATGCCTTTCCAGAACTTCACGGTTTCGCTGATCTGCGGATTCTCCGGCAGGCCGTGATACAGATTCGGCTTGTCGGCGTGATGCAGCACGTACATCACATGTGTTCCGCCAACGCCCGCCGGATCGTACAGCCCGGCGTTATCATAACCGCGGGTTTTCAGCTCCGCGACGCGTTCGCCAGCGAGGGTTTTCATATCCTCTTTGGAGCCAAAGTGGATAGCGCCGGTCGGGCAGGTTTTCACGCATGCCGGTTCCTGGCCCACGGTGACACGGTCGACGCACAGCGTACATTTGTAGACGCGGTTGTCTTCCGGGTTCAGACGCGGTACATCGAACGGGCAACCGGCGATGCAGTAACCGCAACCGATGCACTGCTCAGACTGGAAGTCGACAATGCCGTTGGCATACTGAATGATAGCCCCTTCTGACGGACATGCTTTCAGGCAGCCAGGATCGGCGCAGTGCATGCAGCCATCTTTACGGATCAGCCACTCCAGTTTGTCGTTCTGTTCCACTTCCGAGAAGCGCATAACTGTCCAGGATTTCGCGGTCAGATCCGCCGGGTTGTCATACACCCCGACGTTATGTCCCACTTCATCACGGATGTCGTTCCACTCGGAACAGGCCACCTGACAGGCTTTACAGCCAATACAGGTGGTGACGTCGATAAGTTTCGCCACTTCCTGCTGGTGATCCCGCGCCTGTGGCGCGGGCGTGAAGCCGTTAGTTGCGGAACGACGGATGATGTCTTGCGATTGATAAGCCATAAGTCGTCTCCGTTACACCTTTTCCACATTCACCAGGAACGCCTTGAACTCCGGCGTTTGGGTGTTCGCATCGCCGACGAACGGCGTTAACGTATTGGCGATAAAGCCTTTCTTCGCCACACCTTCATAACCCCAGTGAATAGGAATACCGATGGTATCGACATCTTTGCCGTTCACTTTCAGCGTGCGGATACGCTTGGTCACCACCGCTTTGGCTTTGATATAGCCACGGTTGGAGGAGACACGAACCGTATCACCCTGAACGATGCCCAGTTTGCCCGCCAGCTTCTCACCGATCTCCACAAACTGTTCCGGCTGCGCGATAGCGTTAAGCAGCGCGTGCTTGGTCCAGTAGTGGAAGTGCTCGGTCAGACGGTAAGTGGTGCCGACATACGGGAATTTATCCGCTTTACCCATGGCTTCCATATCGTCTTTAAAGACGCGGGCTGCCGGGTTGGATACGACGTTCGGGTGCAGCGGGTTAGTGCCCAGCGGCGTTTCAAACGGCTCGTAGTGTTCCGGGAACGGCCCTTCTGCCATCTTATCGATAGCAAACAGGCGACCCATCCCTTCCGGCTGCATGATAAACGGCCCAACATTGCTGCCTGGCGCGGCAGTGCTGTAGTCCGGAATATCCACGCCGCCCCACTTCGCACCGTCCCACTTCAGCAACTGACGCTTCGGATCCCACGGTTTACCCTGCGGATCGGCCGAAGCACGGTTGTAAAGAATGCGGCGGTTAAGCGGCCATGCCCACGCCCAGCCCAGCGTATTGCCAAGGCCTGACGGATCGGCGTTATCGCGACGTGCCATCTGGTTGCCATCCGGCGTCCAGCTACCGGCGAAGATCCAGCAACCACTGGAGGTGGTGCCGTCATCGCGCAGTTGAGCAAACGAGCTAAGCTGCTGGCCTTTTTTGACGATCACTGCGCCCGTTGCCGGGTCGATAATGTCTGCCAGTGCTTTACCGTTGCTCTCCATCGCCACTTCTTCCGATGCCGGTTCGTTCGGGGTGGAGTAGTTCCAGGTCATATTCAGCACCGGTTCCGGGCACACACCGCCCTCTTCGGCATACAACTTACGCAGACGTGTAAAGATACCGGCGAGGATCTCGCCATCGGTCACTGCTTCGCCCGGGCCGTCAGCGCCTTTCCAGTGCCATTGCAACCAGCGGCCGGAGTTCACGATCGAACCGTTCTCTTCGGCGAAGCAGGTTGAAGGCAGGCGGAACACTTCGGTCTGGATTTTCGCTGGATCGACATCGTTCGACTCGCCGTGGTTTTGCCAGAAGGTCGAGGTTTCGGTGTTCAGCGGATCGATGGTCACCAGGAACTTCAGTTTCGACAGCGATGCCACGACCTTGTTCTTGTTCGGGAACGAGGCCACCGGGTTAAAGCCCTGGCACAGATAGCCGTTCACCTGGCCTTTGTACATCATGTCGAAGTACTGCAGAACGTCGTAACTTTTGTCCCACTTCGGCAGCCAGTCAAAGCCCCAGCTATTTTCCGCTGTGGCTTTGTCGCCAAAGAAGGCTTTCATCATCGAAACGAAGAATTTCGGGTAATTACCCCAGTAGTTCACCTGGCCTTCCAGCAACGGTTTCGGCGTGTTGGCGGCAAGGTAGGTCTGGAGATCGGCCTGTTTCTCACTCGGCAGCGTCATATAGCCCGGCAGGCTTTGTGACAGCAAGCCAAGGTCCGTCAGCCCCTGAATGTTGGAGTGACCGCGCAGGGCGTTTACGCCGCCGCCAGCCATTCCCATGTTCCCCAGCAGCAACTGGATCATCGCCATGGTGCGAATGTTCTGCGCGCCGACAGAGTGCTGTGTCCAGCCCAGCGCATAGAGGAACGAGGCAGTTTTATCATGGACGCTGGTTTCGGCGATGTATTCGCACACCTTCAGGAAATCCGCTTTTGGCGTCCCGCAGATGTTTTCAACCACGTCCGGCGTATAGCGGGAGACGTGCTGTTTCAGCAGGTTCCACACGCAGCGCGGATGGGTGAGCGTGGTATCGCGTTTGGCGAAACCTTTCTCATCCAGTTCGTAGTTCCAGCTGGTTTTGTCGTATTTACGTTTATCCGCGTCATAGCCGGTGAACAGGCCATCTTCGAAACCATAATCTTCCCGCACGATCAGGCTGGCGTTGGTATAGGCCTCGGTATATTCGCGGTTATATTTTTCGTTGGTCATCAGGTACAGCAACACGCCTGACAGGAAGGCAATGTCAGTACCGGAACGAATCGGCGTATAGAAATCCGCAACAGAGGCGGTACGCGTAAAGCGCGGATCGATAACAATCAGCTTCGCGCCATTATGGATCTTGGCTTCCATCGCCCAGCGGAATCCCACCGGATGTGCTTCAGCCGCATTCCCACCCATCACAATGATAAGGTTGGCGTTCTTGATGTCGACCCAGTGGTTGGTCATCGCACCGCGACCAAATGTTGGAGCAAGACTTGCTACCGTTGGTCCGTGTCAGACACGCGCCTGGTTGTCGACGGCTAACATGCCGAGTGCGCGGGTAAATTTTTGCGTTAAATAGCCAGTTTCATTGCTGGACGCGGATGCGCACAGCATACCGGTGCTCAGCCAGCGGTTGACGGTGGTGCCTGCGGCATTTTGCGCGATAAAGTTGGCGTCGCGGTCGGCTTTAATCAGCTTCGCGATGCGGTCAAACGCATCATCCCACGTGATGCGCTGCCATTTATCGGAGCCTGGCGCACGGTATTCCGGGTATTTCAGGCGGCTTTCCGAGTGGATGAAATCCACCAGACCTGCGCCTTTCGGGCACAGCGCGCCACGGTTTACCGGATGATCCGGGTCACCCTCGATATGAAAGATTGACGCTTTGGCGTTCTTGGCACCGTCGCCGAGGCTGTACATCAACAGCCCACAGCCGACGGAACAATATGTGCAGGTATTACGGGTTTCACGGGTACGCAGCAGCTTATACTGCCGTGTTTCCGCAAGCGCGATATTGGGGGCAAAGCCCAATGCCGCAGCCGTTGTTCCTGCCATACCGCCAGCGCAGATCTTAAAGAACTGCCTTCTGCTGACCTGCATGGTTTGCTCCTGGTTCGACATTACTCTTATCGTTTTTTCTTTGCGGTGATTTTCGCAAAGGTTCAGAATTGCTGGTAATCCCTCATCCTGGGGGGATTAGCAACGAAGATTACTACAATGTGGGTAGGCCAATTCTGCGGTAAGTTCCTCAGAATGGCTGCTATTCCCTCTTTCCCCCAAGGGATATACGCAAAGAATACCATATAGTTGGTACGCTTGTTTGATAACGGTTAAGACAAAGTGAACGATTTGCACCCTAAAAAGCACGAAAATGCAACATCAATCACAGGAGCCCGTGAGGTTTCCCTGTGGAAACGCACCGATTTACAGCAGACACAGCCGGATATGCTGGCGGAAGAAGTTCCTGTCGCGCTGGTCTACAACGGGATTTCCCATGTGGTGATGATGGCCTCGCCAAAAGATCTCGAATGGTTTGCGATTGGCTTTTCGTTATCCGAAGGGATTATCGAAAACCCGGCGGAAATTTACGGCATGGATGTGGTGCCTTCCTGTAACGGCCTCGAAGTGCAAATCGAACTCTCCAGCCGCCGTTTTATGGGGCTAAAAGAGCGGCGGCGCGCGCTGGCCGGGCGAACCGGCTGCGGCGTGTGCGGCGTGGAGCAGCTCAACGATATCGGCAAGCCGATAGCACCGCTGCCGTTCACACAGCGCTTTGATTTGGCGTTACTGGATAACGGGCTGGCGCATTTAACCGATTTTCAGCCTGTCGGGCAGTTAACCGGTTGTACGCATGCGGCGGCGTGGATGTTGCCATCCGGCGAACTGGCGGGCGGCCATGAAGATGTAGGGCGTCATGTCGCGCTGGATAAGCTGCTTGGTCATCGCGCGCGCGAAGGTGAAACGTGGAAACACGGTGCGGTGCTGGTGTCCAGCCGCGCCAGCTATGAAATGGTGCAAAAATCGGCGATGTGCGGCGTTGAAATTCTGTTTGCGGTATCGGCGGCGACAACGCTGGCTGTGGAAGTGGCGGAACGCTGCAACCTGACGCTGGTTGGTTTTTGTAAGCCGGGCAGAGCGACGATCTATACTCATCCGCAGCGTTTAATTGTTAATCAATAATTTTGACAAATGAGAACAAATCCTTCCGCTTTTTGTTGTGAGTGAACAGGTCTAGTATTTATTTCATCGAGGCACGGTGCCTCACTCCAACAAATTAATGAAAGGGTTTATATCATGAAAAGCATCAAAACTTTTGTCGCTGTTATCGCTCTGTCTGCTTCTTTCGGTTCTTTCGCTGCTCAGTCTGTAAGCGTAACTGACACCACTCTCAGCGGTGCAGAAGCACAAATCGCCGCTCAGGCTCAGCAGGCAGGCGCTTCTTCTTACCACATTACCGAAGCTTACAACGGCAACCAGGTTCATATGACTGCCGAGCTGACCAAATAAATTGCACTACTGTCGAAAGAGCGCCTGCGGGCGCTTTTTTTTTAATGCATACCCGCCAGGCGCAACAGCGCCGTCACCACAGCCGCCGAGATGATCACCACAATGAGCGGCATCTTTCGCCAGGCCAGGAAAAGGGCAAACAGCACGCCCAGCACACGTGCCATTCCGGCAAAATGATCCCCTTCGTAGAGCATGGCCGCCAGCGCGACCGCGAACAACAGCGTCGTTGCCGCATCGGAAAGTAGTGCCTGTGAGTGCTCTGAGAGCGCCAGCCTGCTGCCGAGTTTTGCGCCGCCGAAGCGCATCAAATACGTGCCAACGGAAAGAACCGCGATGCCGCCGATAATTAAGGAAACGCTGACCATTATTTCTTCCTCGTCAGTAAACCCAGTAAAGAGAGCAGCACCGGTAAGCCAACCGGAGCGAAGGGAACGGTTGCCAGCGATAACAGAGCGCCGCTGGAAGCGCGGATAAGCGTGGTGCGTTTTTTCAGCGCCGGTAACACCAGCGCCAGCAGGATCGCCGGGAATACTGCGTCGAGCCCGATGGTTTCCGGCGCGGGTAACAGTGTGCCAACTGCCGCGCCGACCAGTACACCCGCAGGCCACAGCAGCGCGACGCCCAATCCGCACAACCAGTAAGCAGCTTTACGCTGTTCCGGCGTGGGTTGCGACAAACCGAACACCACGCTTTCGTCATTCATAATGTGGCAGCCGAGAAATCCCGCCGCGCGCTGACCGACCAGTTCACGCACCGTGACGCCAAAAGGTATATGGCGGGCATTAACCAGCAATCCGGCAATGGCGGCGGCCAACGGATTACCGCCGCTGGCGACAATCCCGATAAACATAAACTCGCTGGCGCCCGCCAGTACCAGCGTGGAGAGCGCAAGCGGCACCCACAGTGGAAAGCCGTAAGCCATCGCCAGCGATCCGTAGGAGACGCCGACGACGCCGACCGCCAGGCAAACAAGGAATATTGCTTTGATGGTATCGCCTTTTAGCGATGCGAAGTGTTGTGTAAACATCTCATTTTAGCCATATCGAACGTTTATCCATTATAATGAACACATCAGGATCGTTTTTCAATAAGAACGATTCGTTCGTTTAAATGAACGTTTGGGGTCGGGTATGACACAACCAATTAGCATCATAGCCAAAAGTCTGGTGCGCGAGCGTCAGCGAACCGGGCTTTCGCTGGCTGAAATTGCCCGCCGTGCCGGGATCGCCAAATCCACGCTGTCACAACTGGAAGCCGGGAATGGCAATCCCAGCCTGGAAACATTGTGGGCGCTGTGCGTGGCGCTGGATATTCCCTTTGCCCGCCTGCTGGAACCACAAAGCCCGAAAACACAGGTAATTCGCCGCGGCGAAGGCACCAAAGTGATTGCTGAACAGGCGAACTATCAGGCGATTTTACTGGCTGCCTGCCCGCCAGGTGCACGACGCGATATCTACCTGCTGCTGACGCAACCGGGCGCCGATCGTATTTCACATCCTCATCCGCAGGGTTCTGTCGAGCATATTATTGTGACGCAGGGGCGTGCGCTGGTGGGGTTAACGGAAGCGCCGGAAGAGTTAGGGGAAGGGGATTACATCTGCTATCCGGCGGATCAGGAACATATTTTTAAAGCGTTGGAACCGGATACGCAGGCGATTTTAGTGGCGGAACAGAATTAATCTTGCCATCCCCTTCGTTTATGAAGGGGATGGATCACGTCAGGCCAGGTAAAACACTTCTTTCAGCTCCGCGCTGACCGGGCTGTTATCCGGGTTGGCGGGCATCACGTCGCGCATATATTTCCACCAGCGCTGGCAAACTTCGGTGCGGGCGACCGCGTTCCAGCGCTCTTCAGACTCAATTTCCACCGTGGCAAACAGCAGGTTACGCGCTTTATCGAGATAAATGGCGTAATGGTGCGCGCCACCCTCTTTCAGCGCCGCTTCCAGCTCCGGCCAGATGGGATTATGGCGACGTTCATACTCTTCATGGGCCTCAGGATTGACCTGCATCACAAAGGCTTTACGGATCATAACGCCTCCAGATACAGCTCGCGGACTTCATCGCGGCTGGCGGTTCGCGGGTTGCACGGCGCGCACGGATCGGCCAGCGCTTTGTCCAGCCAGCCTTCGATATCCGCTTTGGTCACGCCCAGTTTGCTGAAACCGGAAGGAATGCCCACGCGCGTACTGAGCGCGCGAATGGCGTTGATCGCCTCCATACTGGCGGCTTCATCGCTCATCCCTTTGGTATCGACGCCCATTGCCTGCGCAACGCGGGCGAAACGGGTAACAGCATTCGGGCGATTAAAGTTTTCGATGATCGGCAGCAGGATGGCATTGCATACGCCGTGCGGCAGGTTGTGCGTTGCGCCCGGTTGATGCGCCAGCGCATGCACCAGGCCAAGACCGGCGCTGTTAAACGCCATCCCGGCAAGATACTGGCCATAAGCCATCTGCTCACGCGCTTCGAGGTTATGCCCGTCATCCACCGCTTTCGGCAGCCACAGATTGATCAGGCGAATCGCTTCCAGCGCGTTGGCGTCGGTTAACGGATGCGCGCCGACAGAAACATAGGCTTCTACCGCGTGCGTCAGCGCATCCATGCCGGTGGCGGCTGTTACCGATGCGGGGATTTCCAGCATCACGCTGGCATCATCAACGGCGATATCCGGGATAATGTTGGGGTCGATAATCACCTCTTTGACCTGTCGCGCTGAGTCGATGATCACGGCATTACTGGTCATTTCCGCTGCGGTTCCGGCTGTGGTATTGATCGCCACCAGCGGCACGCCGGGGTTTTTCACTTTGCCGACGCCAGAATACGCAGTGGACGGCCCCGGGTTGGCGGTAAGGATTTTCACCGCTTTGGCGGTGTCGATCGGGCTGCCGCCGCCGAAGGCAATGATGTAATCACAGGCGGCATTCTGGTATGCGGCATACCCTTTTTGCACCAGTTCTTCCGTCGGGTTCGGGAACACGTCATCAAACAGGTGATACGCCATGTTATGCGCTTTCAGCGCAGCAAACAGACTGTCCAGCAGGCCCAGTTTTACCAGTTGCCCATCGGTGACAATCAGCGCTTTACCCCACTGTTTGTTCGCCACCAGATTGACCATATCGCCGATTGCGCCTGCGCCATGCAGGCTGATTTTAGGTAGGGCTAACATAAAGCTCATCGTGACTCTCCTTAATTTGCTGTGATTTTTCCGGCGGCAATACTCCATGTCGCCGGGGGAATTCTTTTGTCCGCTGGCGCTGCATTTATCTGCGGCGCGGTTTTGTCAGCCGCCATCCGGCAATCAACGCCGGTTTACATACGCCTGCGCTGCATCACGCGGCGGGTAATGATCGGCAGCGAAATCACCACAATCAGCATCGCGCCGACAATAATCGACATCACAATGCCCGGTACGTTGAGCAGGCTCAGGCCGAAGGTCACCAGCCCCATCAGGAAGGCAGCAATGATGACGCCGACCATGCTGCCGGAGCCGCCGAGAATATTGACGCCGCCTAATACCGCCATCGTCACCACGGAAAGCTCCCAGCCGAGCGCCAGCGTCGGACGCGTACTGCCAAGGCGTGATGTCAGCAGTACCGACGCCAGCCCCGCCATCAATCCGACCAGGGCAAAGAGGATCAGGTTGTGACGCTTCACATTGATGCCGGAATACCACGCACCGGTCGGGTTGTTGCCTATCGCGTAGGTGCGGCGGCCAAAGTTGGTTTTGTGGAGCAGGAACGCAAACACAGCGGCCAGCACGATAAACAGGGCAAACTCAAACGACAGTGCGCCCCAGACATAGCCCTGGCCAAACCACGCGAAGCTCTCCGGCCAGCGGTTCAGTGCCTGATCGCCAAGCAGGATGTAAGTGATGCCGCGATAGAGACTCATGGTGCCGATGGTGATCACAATCGATGACAGGTTGAATCGGGTGACGAGAATGCCGTTGAACAATCCGCACAGCAGCCCGACGCCAAGGCCCACTGCGACCAGCAGCGGCGTATCCATTCCTGCCTGCGCGCAAAACCCCATTACCGTGGAGCTAAGCGCCATGTTGGCGGCGACAGATAAATCGATCTCGCGGGCGATGATCAGCATCGCCATCGGCAGGACGATGATCGCTTTTTCGGTAAAGTTGAATGTCGCGTCAGAGAGGTTCCAGATATTGAGGAAGTAGGGTGACGCGATGGCATTCGCCACAAATACCGCCAGGGTCACGGCCAGCAAAAAACCTTCCCAACACAGCAGACGCTGGAGGAAATTTGTGGTGGCTGGCGCGTTTTTCACGGCATCGGAAGTCAATATTTTGCTCATGATTTCACCGCCTGTTTTTGTCGAGCCAGCGCCGCATCGCGCAGGATTAAGCGGCCTTTACGCTTGTTGGCGCGTTCATTCAGCAGAACCGCAATGACAATCACCGTGCCGGAGATCGCCATCTGCCAGAAGGGAGAAATACCGATGACCGGCAGCGCGTTATTAATCACACCGAGAAACAGCGCACCGAACAGACAGCCGAGCACGCGCCCGGTGCCACCCATGGTGCTGATGCCACCAATCACACAGGCTGCCACCACCTGCAGCTCAAAACCGTTAGCCACATCGACATACGCCACGGCAAAGCGCGAGATCCACAAATAGCCGCAAAAGCCCGCCAGCGCGCCGGAGAGGCAGAAGCTGACAAACTGCATCTTCCCGGCGTTAATTCCGGTGTAATATGCCGCCGTCGCGTTGCCGCCTGCGGTATAGAGCGCCCGCCCGGTACGGCTGTAACGCAGGAAATACCCCACCAGCAGTAGTCCCGCGATAGCGCACCAGCTCAGCACCGGTAAACCCAGCACCGACGCGCGCGGCAGGCCGAGAAAATCGGCGCCCATCTGGTTGGAGTTCACCCAGCCGCCGCCGGAAAGTAAGAAGATAATGCCGCGGTAGATGCTCATGGTGCCGAGCGTCACCACAATCGCCGGAATACCCAGTTTCCATACCAGCAGGCCATTGATCATGCCCATCAGCAGACCGAGCAGCGTGGCCAGCAGCAGCAACGACCAGACCGGAACATCCGGGTGATGGAAGTTGATCAGCGCGACAATCATCCCGGTCAGCGCGAGGTTTGCCGCCATCGACAGATCGATGCCTTTGGTCAGCAGCACCATCATCTGCCCGAGCGCAAGAATGATCAGAATGGCGGTATCGTTGAACATCTCCACCAGATTGCCGGGGCTGATAAACGACGGCACGCGGCTGCCGATACTCAGCACCAGCAGCACAATCACACCGCCGAGCAGCGCTTCGCGGTGTTTAAGCAGTTGTTGCCACATTATGCTGCCTCCTTCCCGGCGCCGCTGGCCGCGCTGACAATGGTTTCCGCCGTGGCTTCACCGGCCTTGTATTCGGCTACCATCAGCCCTTCGTGCATCACAATCAGCCGATCGGCCATGCCCATCACTTCCGGTAGTTCGGAGGAGACCATAATCACCGCCAGCCCGTGCGCCACCAGTTCCGACATAAACTGGTGCACCGCCGCTTTTGAACCGATATCGATCCCTTTGGTCGGTTCGTCGAGGATGATCACCTCCGGCTGGGTGGCGAGCCATTTACCGATCACCACTTTTTGTTGATTGCCGCCAGAGAGCGTCTCTACTGCCTGTCTCCAGCTAAAGGCTTTCACCTGCAAACGGCGCGCGTACTCATCGGCCAGCGCCCACTCTTTCGCCTCATTCAGCACGCCGTTGCGGTTCAGCTTGCTGAGCTGCGGCAGGCTGATGTTCTGGGCAATCGACAGCTCGATAATCGCCCCCTGCTTTTGCCGCTCTTCCGGCACGCAGACAATACCGGCCTGAATGGCATCCGCTGGCTGGCGGAACTGCACGGATTTGCCGTTGAGGATGATCTCGCCGGATGAGGGGCGTGAAACGCCGGAAAGCGCCTGCATCAGTTCGGTGCGCCCGGCGCCAACCAGGCCGTAAAAGCCGAGGATCTCGCCTTTTCGCAGGGAAAAGTTGATATGGGCAAACTCGGTGGGATGACACAGATCGCGCACTTCCAGCACCGTTTCACCCGGTTCGCAGGCCACTTTCGGCCAGCTCTGATTGAGGGTGCGGCCAACCATCATCGCCACCATGCGCTCTTCGGTGATCGCCTTTATCGCGCCGGAATCAACATAAACGCCGTCGCGCAAAATGGTGTAGTGATCGGCCAGTTCAAAGATTTCATCGAACTTGTGCGAGATAAACAGGATCGCTTTGCCTTCCTGTTTCAGGCGTTCGACGATTTGGTAAAACTCCAGGATCTCATGCTGCGAAAGCGCGGCCGTGGGTTCGTCCAGAATCACCACCTGCGCGTCAAAAGAGAGCGCGCGGGCAATCGCCACCATATGGCGCTGGGCGATGCTCAGGGTTTTCAGCGTGGCGCGCGGATCGATTTGCACTTCCAGCCGGGCAAGAATATCCCGCGCCTGCTGGTGCATGGCAGGCCAGTCGAGTTTTTTCAGCAGCCCTTTATACAGATACTGGCCGACAAAAATGTTCTCGGTCACTGACAGTTCATCAAACAGAACCGTCTCCTGATGAATAGCGGTGATCCCCACTTTATGGGCGGATTCCGGCGTCGGCAGCGCAATAGGGATCGCTTTATAGAGAATTTCACCTTCGTCCGGTTGATAAATGCCGGTCATCACTTTGACCAGCGTCGATTTTCCTGCGCCGTTTTCACCGATCAAGGCGGTGACTTTGCCGGGCCAGAGATCAAGCTGCACATTCTCAAGAGCACGCACACCGGGGAAAACCTTGGTGATGCCCTTAAGCGACAGCAGAGGGGTGGATGCCGTCATGATCGTTCTCCAGTTTTTGCCCTTTCCCGCCGGGAAAGGGCAGGTAAGTGTTCAGAAAATCTTCGAGAACTTATCAATGTTGCTGGCATCGTAGACAAACGGCTCCGCCATCGCGCCGCTGCCGTCAGCATCGAGCTTCACTTTGCCCAGTTTGCCCATGCTGGCTTCCTCTTTGGTCGCCGTGCCTTTCACTAAATCATCCGCCAGATATGTGGCGGCATAACCGAGATCGATCGGGTTCCAGATGGCGAAACTTTTGCTGGCGCCGGATTTAATCGCACCTGCCATTTCAGACGGCAGGCCGAGACCGGTGACATACACTTTGCCGATCTTGCCCTGGTCTTTTACCGCCTGCGCCGCGGCGACAATGCCGACTGACGACGGCGATACGATCACTTTCAGATCGGGGTACGACTTCAGCAAACCGACCGCTTCGCGGTAACTTTTATCCGATAAGTCATCGCCATAGGCGACGGTCACCAGATTGACGGACGGGTATTTCGGCAGCACTTTTTTCATCTCCGCAATCCAGATGTTCTGGTTAGTGGAGGTCGGTGTGGCGCTGAGGATGGCAACGTCGCCTTTATCCACATTCAGCGCTTTCAGCGCATCGGCGGCGAGTTTGACGTTGGTTTCGCCGATCAGCGCATTATTGGAAGGATTCAGGTGGATCTGGCGGCCCGCTTTCGCCACGCCGGAATCCCATGAAACCACTTTGATGCCGCGCTGCATCGCTTTTTTCAGCACCGGCACCACGGCGTCCGGATCGTTGGCTGAAATGGCGATCGCATCCACCCCCTGGGCGATCAAGCCATTCAGCACTTCGATCTGCGCTTCGGCCGTGGTGGTGGTCGGGCCGGTATAGATCACTTTGACATCGCCTAACTCTTTGGCCGCCTCCTGCGCGCCGGTATTTGCTGCTTCAAAAAAGCCATTGCCTAAAGATTTCGCCACGAGGGCGATTTTTACTTCAGCGACAGCGGAACCGGACAACGCCATGAGGGCCACGGTGAGGATCAAGCTAGCTTTTGTTTTCATTGCTTTTACTCCACGAGTTAGATTCCCGTCGTCTTTCGCGTTGCAGCGCACCGCGAAATCCTCAGGGAAGAGTTGTTTTGCAGGTGACAGAGTTCGCCCCGTCTTTGTGCGGGGCGCGATGTTGTTATTTGTACAAATCCAGCGCCGATTGCAGCGGGGTGACGCCAAAGCGTTTGCCCAGCGCAATCAGTTGTTGCTGACTAATGGTTTGCTTCATTCCGCCCATGGAATAGATTTTCACCAGCACCTCCGCCGACTTCTCGGCGGTGTCAATCAGGCCAAAGGTTTCGTCGAGCGTCGGGCCGCTGCCGAAAACGCCGTGGAATGGCCACAGCACCAGCGAATGTTTCTGCATTTCTTCAGCGGTCGCCTGGCCGATTTCATCGGTGCCGGGCACCATCCACGGCAGAATGCCAACGCCATCCGGGAACACCACCAGACATTCGGTGCTGCCTTCCCACAGTTTGCGGGTCATCAGATCGGACGTGTTTTCCAGCACATAAGTGAGTGCTATCAGGTTGGTGGCGTGGCAGTGCATGATCACGCGATCTTTTCCGCCGGTGACCTGTATGCGCTGGCAGTGCGACAGGAAGTGAGCGGGCAGTTCCGAGGTCGGTACCGCTTCAGACGTCAATCCCCACAGAATGTGGTAGCCCGCGCCATCGCTGTCCACTTTCACCACGCCTAAGTTCGCCGCCGGATCGAGCTGCACGTTGCGGAAGAATTTGCCGGAGCCGGTGACAATAAACGGCGTGTTCGCCAGCAGCGGCATCGGCTGGCTGAGCGCGATATAGCGCGGTTTCTGGTGGAAGTCGGCTTCATACGGCGCGATATCCGTATCATCCAGGCGCAGCGTCAGGTTGCCGCCGTTACGTTCGTCCCAGCCCTTCAGCCAGGCATCGGAGGTGGCTTTGATCATCCCCTGGACGAACCAGGAATTAATAATGGTCTGCATAGTCTTTCTGTCCTGTTTAGTGCCCGACATCTCTCGGGTCTCACGTAGGCCGGATAAGCTGCGATGGCCTCGCCATCCGGCATTTTTTCTTAATAACGTTGCTTGCCGGATGGCGCTGCGCTTATCCGGCCCGCACCCTGGCTTCCGGTTAACGACGTGTACTCAAAATCTCTTTTTCATATGCCCGCACGCTGTCCAGCCACTGGCTGCTGGCTGGCGTGTCATGGCGCTGGCAATACATCTCCCATACGGCCTGCCACGGCAGGGATTTCTGCTCTTCCAGCAGCGCCAGGCGGGCGGTGTAGTCGCCGTCGGCTTCCAGTTTGCGCAGCGTTTCAACCGGCTCCAGCAACGCGCGCAGCAGGGCTTTTTTCATATTGCGGGTACCGATGACCCACGCGGCAATGCGGTTGATCGAGGCGTCGAAGAAGTCGAGACCGATGTGCACACGGTCAAACAGCTGGTGGCGCACGATCTCGCTGGCGATGGCCTGGGTTTCGTCATCCAGCAGCACCACGTGATCGCTGTCCCAGCGCACCGGGCGGCTGACGTGCAGCAGCAGGCGCGGCACATAAAGCATGGCGGCGGAGATTTTGTCGGAGATCACCTCTGTCGGGTGGAAGTGACCGGCATCGAGGCACAGCGCGGTCTGGCGGCTGGTGGCATAGCCCATGTAAAACTCGTTGGAGCCAACGGTGTAGCTCTCTGCGCCAATCCCGAACAGCTTGCTTTCGACGGCGTCGATATGGTGCGCCGGGTTGAGTTTTTCGCTGAGCGCTTCGTCCAGCGCATTGAGCAGGCGCTGGCGCGGTGCCAGGCGGTCAACGGTGACATCTTTCATGCCGTCCGGGATCCAGATATTCATTACCGACGGTGTGCCGAGTTGTTCGCCGAACCAGGCCGATACGCGACGGCTGGCTTTGACGTGATCAATCCAGAACTGGCGGATCTCATCGTTAGCGTGGGAGAGGGTAAAACCGTCTGCGCTCAGCGGGTGCGAGAAGCAGGAAGGGTTAAAATCCAGCCCCAGTTTGTTCGTTTTCGCCCACTGCACCCAATTCGTGAAGTGTTCCGGTTTGATCTCATCGCGGCCAACCGGGCCGTCGGCTTCGAGGTAAATGGCGTGCAGGTTAAGGCGTTTCGGGCCGGGGATCAGGCTCAGCGCCTGCTCCAGATCGGCGCGCAGTTCGCTGGCGTTGCGCGCTTTGCCTGGGTAGTTGCCGGTGGCCTGGATACCGCCCGTCAGGCTGCCTTGCGGGTTTTCAAAACCGGCTACGTCATCGCCCTGCCAGCAGTGCATGGAAACCGGCAGGCGATCGAGCTGGCGCAGCGCCTCCTCGACATCAATCCCCACAGCGGCGAAGCGCTGTTTGGCAATTTCCCAGGCGTGTTCAAGTTGAGTGGTCATGCGCAAAGCTCCTTTGTCTGTCGTTTTTGCTGAAAGCGCGCGACGTAACGGGCGATTTCATGGTCAGGATTAGGGGTAAAAGTGATCAGGTTGTGGTTGCTCGCCACCACCTGACGGAAATCATCGACGTTGCTCAGTTCATCCAGCGTCATAAGCTGAATGCCGATGTTGCCGAGCGTGGAGGCTTCCACCGGACCGGCCACCACCGGCAGCCCGCAGGCGTCGGCGCAGAGCTGATTCAGTAACTGGTTCTGGCAACCGCCACCGACGATATGCAGGCGGTTGAAGGGTTTACCGCGCAGAAAGGCCAGTTCGGCAAGGATGTCGGCATACAGCAGGGCAAGGCTGTCGAAGATGCAGCGCGCCAGTTCGGCAGCGTTTTGCGGCACAGGCTGACCCGCTTCCCGGCAGGTGGCCTGAAGTTCGGCGCTCATGTTCTGCGGGTTGATAAAACGATCGTCATTCGGGTTGATAACAAAGCGGCAGGGCGCAAGCTGTTCGGTGGCGGCAATCAGCGCGGGCAGATCGCTGACCTGCTGTTCTTTAAGCACCCGTTGCAGCAGCCACAACCCCATAATGTTTTTCAGCACGCGGTAGCGCCCTTCCGCGCCGCCTTCGTTGGTGATATTCGCCGCCAGCGCGTCATCGCTGGTGTAAGGGGTTTTGCTCTCAAAGCCCATTAATGACCAGGTGCCGGAGGACAAATAAGCTGCGTCTTTATCCGCCAGCGGCGAGGCGATTACCGCGCTGGCGGTATCGTGGCTGGCGACGGCGACCACCGGAATCGCGTTGCCCTGCGGGCAGATCCAGTGACCAATCACATTGCCGGGATGTGTGGCCGTGCCAAACCAACTGGCCGGAACGCCCGCCCACGCCAGCAACGAATCGTCCCAGTTATCGGTGTTGATATTGACCAGTTGCGTGGTAGTGGCATTGGTGTATTCCCAGTTCAATTGGCCGGTCAGACGGTAGCTAAAGTAATCGGGGATCAGCAGCGCATGCGCGACCTGGTCAAGCAGCTCCGGCTGTTGTTCCGTCAGCGCACGTAACTGATACAGCGTGTTGAAGGGTAAAAACTGGATGCCGCTGCGGCGATAGATATCGGCTTTGCCGGGATTCTGCAGCGCACGCTGCATTACGCCATCGGTGCGATCGTCGCGGTAAGCAATCGGCAGACCGACGCGCTGGCCTTCGCGGTTAATCAGAATGTAATCGACGCCCCAGGTATCGATGCCGATGCTGTCGGGCTGAATGCCTTCTTCGCAAACCTTCAGCAGGCCGCAGCGAATTTCGTTTTCCAGGCTGTCGATATCCCAGCAATCAAAGCCGTCCACTTTTTGCAGACAGTTACTAAAACGGTGGATTTCGCGAAGCGAAAGGATGCGCTGCTGGCTGTCATAACGCGCCAGCATGACACGTCCGCTTGAGGCGCCTAAATCAACTGCGACACAGTGGCGAAAAGTCATGATTGGGTCCTTCTTAGAGTCATTGCAGACAGTCTAAAAAAGAGGGGTAAGGCGTACCTTCTTGCTACTGACAGCCGCCAATTGCCGCTGGCAAGGAAGCAAAGGTGAACGTGAGAAAGTTCACAGTTTCCAGTAATGGCGGGGATTTAAGCCATTGTGACCGTTGCCACATTTCCTGATCTTTCCGGTCGTTTCTTGAAAAAACGGCAGGCTATGCGCGAAAAGCTGTCGAAAATTTAAGGTGAGGTTGATAACCCTTAATTACTATTTTGAGAAAGTTTCTCATTAGTGGGGCAATCATGACCGTACTTCATAGCGTGGATTTTTTCCCGGCAGGTCAATCACCTGTTGCCATTGAACCCCGGCTTCCCCAGGCGGCTTTCCCTGAACATCATCATGATTTTCATGAAATTGTGATCGTTGAACACGGCACCGGGATCCACGTTTTTAATGGTCAGCCTTTCACTATCAGCGGCGGCACCGTCTGTTTTGTCCGCGACCATGATCGGCACTTATATGAGCATACCGATAACCTGTGCCTGACCAATGTGTTGTACCGTTCACCGGAGGCTTTCCAGTTCCTTGCCGGTTTGCACCAGCTACTGCCGCAGGAGCAGGATGGTCACTACCCATCGCACTGGCGGGTGAGCCAGCAGACGCTGGCGCAGGTACGGGAGATTATCGGGCAGATGGAAAAACTGGATCCCGAAATGGATACCCACGGTATTGCGAACCGCGAGATCCTGTTTATGCAACTGCTGGTGATGCTGCGTAAAGGGAGCCAGCAGGAGGGTGCCGTCAGCAGCGATGCCCGCCTCAATCAACTGATGTTATGGCTGGAAGATCATTTCGCCGAGGATGTCTGTTGGGAAACGCTGGCCGACCAGTTCACGCTCTCTTTGCGCACACTGCATCGCCAGTTGAAGCATTCTACGGGCCTGACGCCGCAGCGTTATCTCAACCGGTTAAGGCTGACCAAAGCGCGGCATATGTTGCGTCACAGCGACGAGAGCGTTACCGATATCGCTTTCCGTTGCGGGTTTGGCGACAGCAATCACTTCTCCACCCTGTTTCGCCGGGAATTCAACTGGTCGCCCCGCGATATCCGCCAGGGGCGCGATACGCAGCTTCAGTAACGCGAAGGCTGTCACCGATTTGTCGCCGAAGATCCGCTAATAATTTCAGGTTGTTCAAGGCAGAGGTGAGTGTGTGGCAGGCCAACTGATTCTTCGCAAAGCGGATTTCTTTCCCCGTGCCGGACAAGCGGTCGCGGTGGCCGATCGCTATCCGCAAAATGTCTTTGCTGAACACACCCATGAATTTTGCGAACTGGTGCTGGTGTGGCGCGGCAACGGCCTGCATGTGCTGAATGACCGTCCTTACCGCATCACGCGCGGCGACCTGTTTTATATTCGCGCCGAAGATTGCCACTCTTACGCTTCGGTTAACGATCTGGTGCTGCAAAATATTATCTACTGCCCGGATCGATTGACGCTCAATCTTGATTGGGCAGCGCATATTCCCGGCCTTAACGGCCCGGCCGGCGCGCCGCACTGGCGGATTGGCAGCACCGGCATGGCGCAGGCGCGGCAGGTGATTGCGCAGCTGGAGCATGAGAGCGCCAAAGCCGATCCGCTGGCGAATATGATGGCAGAAACGCTGTTTGCCCAACTGGTGATGACGCTCAAACGCCACCGTTTTGCTGCCGATAACCTTGCCGCGACGCACAGTGAGACGCTGCTTGATAAGCTGATTACCGCGCTCTCCGGCAGCCTGAATCGCAGCTTTGCGCTGGAGCAGTTTTGCGAGCAGGAACAGTGCAGCGAGCGTGCGCTGCGCCAGCAATTCCGCAGCCAGACCGGGATGACCATCAACCACTATCTGCGCCAGTTGCGCATCTGCCATGCGCAGTATTTGCTTCAACATTCCGAGCAGATGATCGGCGAAATTGCCATGCAGTGCGGGTTTGAGGACAGTAACTACTTTTCGGTGGTGTTTAGCCGGGAAGTGGGGATGACGCCAGGTCAGTGGCGTCATCGTAGCCGGGTTGCTGCCTGATTAGTTCGCCATGCCGAGGCCGACGATATTGGCGGCAACAATGATCACCACGCAACCAAGGCTCAGCACGCTCACCGGCTGGCGACCCGCATTCTTCCACTCTTTCAGGATCAGCCCGACAATGCCGCCGCACAGCACGTAGAAGCTCATGTGCAGCATCCAACTGATGTAGTCGTACTGCGCCGGAATGCGGGCATGGCCCCAGGCGTAGAAGAAGAATTGCAGATACCACATCAAACCGCCCAGCGCTGAAAGCAGGATATTGCTGATGATCAGCGGTTTTGCCAGCGAGAAGTCGGCTTTTACCGACAGGTTTTTCAGTTTTGCCAGCCGAATGAAGCAGAAGCCGAGGTTAATCAGCGCGCCGCCGCCCATGATCACCACATAACTTGGCAAGGCGGTGTAGAGCGGATCGATGCCCAGCGCCGCAGCGGCTTCGTGCATCGGTTTGGCGGCGTTCATGGCAAAGGACATACCGGCGGAAAATACGCCGCACATCACCGCCAGCGTCAGCCCTTTTTTCAGGTTGAACTCTTCGGCTTTAATGCCCATTTTGCGCTCTTTCAACTGGCCTGCGCGGGTCACAATTCCGACGCCTATCAGCGCAACCAGCACGCCGAGCAGCGTCATTCGACCGCCATCGGTGTTGATCAGAACGTCAAAATTACCGTTGATAATTGGCGTCATAAGCGTACCGACAATCAGCGTAATGCCGATAGCGATGCCAATGCCCATCGACATGCCGAGGTAGCGCATGGTGAGGCCGTAGTTGATGTTCCCGATGCCCCACATTGCGCCGAAGAGAAAGACTGGTAGCAGGGTGGAAGCGCTGAATGAGCTGTAATAGGCCCAAAAATCAGGCAGTAACAGCGCACTGATGGTCCAGGGAAGAATCAACCAGGAGACGATGCCGCCGATTGACCACATGGTCTCCCAGGACCAATTTTTAACCTTCTTGAACGGGGCATAGAAACAGGCTGCACTGGCCGCACCTATCAAATGCCAAAGAATACCCATCGTAATCGCGTTACTCATTTTCTCATCCTCTTTGTTTTTATCGTCGGGATACGAGCAGCCGACCTGATGAGTGTAAAAATCAGTCAGGAGATTAACCTTGAGGCGTTTGCCGCGATAGGTGACGAGCTGGCAATGAGCACGTGATGGAGGTGAGCAGCTTCACAATTTCAATAACATAACCAAAAGTTATAACCTTATTAAAACTACGGCATTGATAAACATTTTCAATATCATTTAATTAACTATAATGATCCGACTGCTTACGCGGCATTAACATATATGCCGCCAGACAATAATGGAGATGAAAATGAGCTATACACTGCCCGCTCTGCCGTACGCGTATGATGCCCTTGAGCCTCATTTCGACAAGCAGACGATGGAAATCCATCACACTAAACATCACCAGACTTACGTAAATAACGCGAATGCCGCGCTGGAAAGCCTGCCGGAGTTCGCCAGCCTGTCAGCTGAAGAACTGATCACCAAACTGGATCAACTGCCGGCAGACAAAAAAACCGTTCTGCGTAATAACGCAGGTGGTCACGCTAACCACAGCCTGTTCTGGAAAGGCCTGAAAAAAGGCACCACCCTGCAGGGCGATCTGAAAGCGGCTATCGAGCGTGATTTCGGTTCCGTAGACAACTTCAAAGCTGAATTCGAAAAAGCAGCCGCCACGCGTTTTGGTTCCGGTTGGGCCTGGCTGGTGCTGAAAGGCGACAAACTGGCGGTGGTTTCTACCGCTAACCAGGATTCCCCGCTGATGGGTGAAGCGATCTCTGGCGCGTCCGGTTTCCCGATCCTGGGCCTGGATGTGTGGGAACACGCTTACTACCTGAAATTCCAGAACCGCCGCCCGGACTACATCAAAGAGTTCTGGAACGTGGTGAACTGGGACGAAGCAGCGGCTCGTTTCGCGGCGAAAAAATAAGTTTACTTTCCCTCTCGCGCTAGCGTGAGTCAAAACCCCGTCAGGCCTGGCCGTCGGGGTTTTTTTATGCCATTTCTAACGCGGAAAGTTAAAAGGAACGTTGATCTGAAAATAATGAAATATTGTTTTGTTATGATTGTTTGATCACTTTTCTCCTGCCAAACCCGGTCTACCCTCTCTTCATCCGCGCTGCTGTTGTCCCGCAAACATAGCGGTTCAGCGCTCAAAAAATCGGACGTTTTTTGACAGGTGAAGATATGCAAATCAAGCGTGCAATCGAAAAAATCCCTGGCGGGATGATGCTGGTTCCTTTGTTCATCGGCGCTCTCTGCCATACTTTTGCGCCCGGTGCGGGAAAGTACTTTGGCTCATTCACTAACGGTATGATTACCGGTACGGTGCCGATTCTGGCGGTATGGTTTTTCTGTATGGGCGCTTCCATCAAACTGAGCGCCACCGGCACGGTGTTGCGTAAATCCGGCACGCTGGTAGTGACTAAAATTGCGATTGCCTGGGTGGTGGCGGCCGTGGCCTCACGGTTGATTCCTGAACACGGTGTGGAGGTGGGTTTTTTTGCCGGGTTATCGACGCTGGCGCTGGTGGCATCGATGGATATGACGAACGGCGGGCTGTATGCGTCAATCATGCAGCAGTACGGCACCAAAGAGGAAGCCGGTGCGTTCGTGTTGATGTCGCTGGAATCCGGCCCGCTGATGACGATGATTATCCTCGGCACCGCGGGAATCGCCTCGTTCGAGCCGCATGTATTTGTCGGCGCGGTGCTGCCTTTTCTGGTCGGATTCGCGCTGGGTAATCTGGATGCGGAATTGCGGGAATTTTTCAGTAAAGCGGTGCAGACGCTGATCCCGTTCTTTGCTTTCGCCTTGGGTAACACGATTGATTTAAGCGTGATTGCGCAGACCGGTTTGTTGGGGATTTTGCTGGGGCTGGCGGTGATTGTGATTACCGGCATTCCGCTGATTATCGCCGATAAACTGATTGGCGGCGGCGATGGTACAGCAGGGCTGGCGGCCTCCAGTTCTGCGGGCGCGGCAGTGGCAACGCCGGTGCTGATCGCCGAAATGGTGCCGGACTTTAAACCGATGGCGCCGGCCGCAACCGCGCTGGTGGCGACCTCGGTGATTGTCACCTCGATTCTGGTGCCGATTTTAACGTCCGTCTGGTCGCGCAAGGTGAAAGCGGCAGAGGCGGAAGTGGTGATGCGTAACGCAGTGAAATAATGCGTTGCCCGGTGGCGCTACGTTTGCCGGGGTTACAAAACTCTCAAGCCGGATGGCGCTGCGCCATCCGGCAATCCAGCCACTTCCCGTTATGGTCAAATGCTAAACACCCGATCAATAATTTGGCACTGCTCGTCATTCAGCGTGCCGCCAAAATTGCGTGAAACCGGCGTACAGTAGCCAAATTTGCGTGAAACCACGGTTTTGATGGTGGTAACGAAGTCGTCGCCAATGGCGTAGATCGCCATAAATTTGCCGCTCTCCTGCTGGATTGCATGTAACGTCGGCAAATCGCCCTGACGCCACGCCTCTCGCGCCCGGACAAACAGTTCCGGCATCACATTATTCAGCCCGGAAATGACGCCCGCGCCGCCTGCCAGCAGATTGGGGATAAAGTACTCGTCGTAGCCGCACAGCACGGCAAAATCCTCACGCACCTGCGCGGTGGCCTGAATCATATTACGGGTATGCGACTGGCAATCGACGGTATCTTTGATGCCAGCAAAATCCGGGAATTCCGCCGCCAGCGTGGCGACCAACTCCGGCGTCAGATCGCAGCCGGTACGCGCCGGAAAGTTATAGGCGAACCATTTGCCGCTTATCGCTTTGCCCAGAGCGCGGAAGTAGCTCAACAGTTGGTTTTGCGTTTGCCCGTAATAGTACGGCGGCAGCACCATGACCGCGTCATAGCCTGTGCGCCAGGCTTCATCAGCCATCCACAGAATATCGTTAAAGCAGGTGGAAGAGATGTTGGCCACCATGGTTATCGGCGACATGCCGCGGGCTTCACGAATCAACAGCAGCCGCTCTTCCAGCGAGAAGGAGGCAAACTCGCCGATGCTGCCCATCAGCAAGACCACATCGATTTTCGCCGCGGCCAGCCGGGCGATATGCTGGCTCAGTGCGCTAAGGTCAGGCTTCCCTTCGCTGTCCATTGGCGTGATGGAAGGGCACCAGACACCGGAGAAAGATGTTTCGCGGATCACGTTGTAACCTCCTTAATTAATGAAATTGCGTTTCAAATACTGTGTTAAGTGATAGCACGCCCGGCCGGTGGGGATCGGCATGAATGTCGCATTTTTGCAGGTTAGGTCAGCAAACAAATGTGATGTAATAGCGTGATGACGACGAGCGGGAGGAGGGAACATGCAATATCAGGTAGACGTTTTTACTGGAAAAATAAGGGATTATGACGGCAGTCGGCCAAGTGCGATTGCTAAATTGCAGGTGGAAGGCGAGCTTCTCCTCACGGAATTGGGCATTGCGGGTGACGAGCAGGCGGAAAAAAGTTACCACGGTGGAACCGATCGTGCGTTGTGCCACTATCCGCGTGAACACTATGCCCACTGGGCGCAGATGTTCCCGGAGCAAGCCGCGCTGTTTTGCGCGCCAGCGTTTGGCGAGAACCTCTCAACGGAAGGGCTGACCGAGCAGAACGTGTTTATCGGCGATATTTTTCGCTGGGGCGATACGCTGATTCAGGTAACGCAGCCGCGCTCGCCCTGCTTCAAACTTAACTTCCATTTCGGTATTAGCGACATTTCCGCGCAGATGCAGGACAGTGGCCGCGTCGGCTGGCTTTATCGTGTGGTTGCTGCGGGGAAAGTCTCGGCAGAAGCGCCGCTTGAACTGCTCTCCCGGGTCAGCGATGTCAGCGTGTATGACGCGGCGGCGATTGCGTGGTTTCAGCCGTTTGATGATGAACAATATCACCGTCTGCTTTCGGCTGCGGGGTTGTCGGCGAGCTGGACGCGTACCATGCAGAATCGACGCACTCACGGCAAGATTGAGGATCAGTCGCGCCGACTGTGGGGAAAATAAAAAAACGCCCTCTGTGCTGAGAGGGCGTTTTTATCAGGCGCGTTTGTACAGCGGTAGCCAGAGCGTTAAGCGTAACCCGCCAAGCGGGCTGTCGTCAGCTTTCACCCAGCCGCGATGTTGCTGAATAGCCGTTTCGACAATCGCCAGCCCGAGACCCGTGCCACCGGATTCGCGATCGCGCGCTTCGTCGGTGCGGTAGAACGGGCGGAAAATCTGTTCCCGATCTTCCGGACTGACGCCGGGGCCGTCATCGTCCACGTTAATGGTGATGCCGTCTTTATCCACCGCAAAACTCACTTCGATTTTACTGTGCGAATAGCGCAGCGCGTTACGCACGATGTTCTCCACCGCGCTTTCCAGCGCGCTGGGGTTACCGTACAGCGGCCACGGTCCTGGCGGGAAATTCACCGTGAACGATTTGCCCATCTGCTCCGCTTCGAAGGCCGCGTTATCCAGCACTTCGTTCCACATCTGATTAGCTTTTACGGTTTCACTGACCAGCGCGTTTTTCTGCTGATTGCGCGACATCACCAGCAGATCGTTGATCATGCTGTCCAGCCGCTGAGCTTCCGTTTCGATACGTTCCAGTTCTTTACTTTCACCGCTGCGACGACGCAGCAACGCAGTACCAAGCTGTAAACGCGTCAGCGGCGTGCGCAACTCATGGGAGATGTCGGACAACAGGCGCTGCTGGGCGGTCATCATGCGTTCCAGCGCGGTCACCATCTGGTTAAAACTGGCCCCGGCGGCAAGGAATTCCTGCGGCCCGGCTTCCAGCTCCGGGTGCTGTCGCAGGTTGCCCTGGGCCACTTCATCCGCCGCGTTTTTCAGTTTACGTGCGGGTTTCGCCAGGCTCCACGCCAGCCACAGCAGCAGCGGCGAACTGATAAGCATGGTGACGATCAGCAGCAGTAACGGGCGGTCAAACAGCAAATTGATAAAGTCAGATTGTGAGTTGCTGGCAGGGCGGATGAGATAGAGTTGATAGTTGTCTTCTCCGTCGCGAACGGAGAACGGCCCTACCATCTCAACCCGGCCATACTTTTTCTTCTGCGGATGGTCTGAGTTATCCGCCTGGCCTATAAAGTTGCGGATAATCTGCATTTCGTTGCGTTCGGCGCCAATGACTCGCCCTTCGCTGGTGACCAGCAGCAGGCGTTGACCCGGCGGCGCCCATTTGTCGATAGCGCGAAACAGCCTGCGCCACCACATCAGGTCGTTCGGCGGGTCATTGGCCAGTTCTGCTTCAACATGCTGTTCAATCATCACGCCCTGACGCTGTTCGCTGTCCAGAAGCTCCGTCATTTGACGGGAATCCAGCTTCGGCACCATCAGCACCAGCATCAGCACCAGCGCCAGCGTTAACCAGAAAATGGCAAAGATGCGGGCGGTCAAACTTCCTATCATGAAGCGGATACCATCAGATAACCGCGACCACGCAGGGTTTTAAACCACGGATGCCCATCTTTGCGGTCCGGCAACTTGCGGCGCAGGTTGGAGATGTGCATGTCGATGGCACGATCGAACGGCGTCAGGCGTTTACCCAGCACTTCCTGGCTCAAATGTTCACGTGAAACGACCTGGCCTAAATGCTGAGCCAGCAGATAGAGCAGGGTGAATTCAGTGCCTGTAAGTTCCAGTGATTGCCCATCAAAACTGGCTTCCTGGCGACCCGGATTGAGGCTCAGTGCATCCACTTCCAGCGTGGGTGAACCATTGTCGCTGCTTTGTTGTTGCTCGCTCCAGTGGGAACGGCGCAGGATCGCACGAATACGCGCGACCAGTTCACGATCGTTAAAGGGTTTCGGCAGATAGTCATCCGCGCCCAGCTCAAGGCCAAGGACGCGATCGAGCTCGCTGCCGCGCGCAGTTAACATAATTACCGGTGTCTGGTGTGTCTGGCGTAGCTCTTTAAGTGTGTCGATACCATTTTTCTTCGGCATCATGACATCGAGTAAAAGCAAGTCGATGCTGTCGTCGAGGAGGTCGAGCGCCTGCTCTCCGTCATGGGCAACGAGCACATTAAAACCTTCCATGTCGAGTAGCTCCTTTAACAAGGAAGTAAGCTCTCGGTCATCATCTACTAAAAGGATTTTATTCATTGTTTAACTACCTCCGAGGCAGAAATTACGTCATCAAGAGTCGCTAATCCATGACTTTACGTTGTTTTACACCCCCTGACGCATGTTTGCAGCCTGAATCGTAGACTCATTATCGTTGAATCGAGAGATGAAAAGGTTACTGGAGCAAATGATGCGCATCGTTACCGCTGCCGTCATGGCCTCAACGCTGGCGTTAAGCACGGTTAGTCGTGCTGCTGACGTTGAAACAGGCGATAACTGGCACCCGACTGAGGGATTCGCGCAGCGCAGTGTTCAGAGCCATATGTTCGACGGTATTAATTTAACGGAACACCAGCGTCAACAGATGCGGGATCTCATGAGACAGGCGCGGCACGATCAGCCTCCTGTTAATGTTAGCGAAATGGAGACAATGCATCGCCTTGTCATCGCAGAAAAATTTGATGAAAACGCTGTGCGCGCTCAGGCAGAAAAAATGGCGCAGGAACAGGTAGCTCGTCAGGTTGAAATGGCCAGAGTGCGCAACCAGATGTACAACCTGCTCACGCCGGAGCAGCAAGCGGTTTTGAACCAGAAGCATCAACAACGGATGAACCAGTTACGCAGCGTAGCGCAAATGCAGCAAAGTTCACCGATGACCGAGTTAAGTAGCAGTAGTACCAGGTAACAAACCCTGTTTTTCCTTGCCATAGACACCATCCCTGTCTTCCCCCACATGATGTGGGGGTTTTTTTTATCAATTACTTACACATCATTCTAAATAAAACAGCAACTTAGAAAAAGCTGTAACGGTATGGAACGGTTTCAAAATCCTCTGAATGTGGACACAATGTGGACACTCAGAGAGATGATTTATACCGTCACTCCTCCGTTAAGGGGGTTCAATGCGACAGCATTTTGCAGGTAGTCAGGAGCAAGGTGCGCATAGGCCATTGCCTGCTGAATGCTTGCATGCCCGAGAATCTGTTGCAGGGCAATAATATTTCCCCCGTTCATCATGAAATGGCTTGCGAAAGTGTGGCGCAGAATATGTGTTGCCTGATTGGGTGGAATGTCAGGTTTCACGTTGCGTAAGACCCCGCAAAATTTTTCATAATCAACTTACGCAGGTTGAGCGTCTCAGTCAGCAATGTTTAACGGCTTTTGGCTCAAATGGGCGTTGAAGTTCGGGGCGTTACGCCCTACACCGCCCCCGCCGGAGCCGGTCACACGTCCGGTGGAGCTGTACATTAATGGCGAACTGGTGAGTAAATGGGGTGACTGAATTTAAACCGTTTGAAAGTGAGCTTGCCGGGCTGCTGGCGGCGCTGTCACCTGCTGGCCGTCGGCGTCTCACTGTGGAGATAGCGAAGAAGCTGCGACAGCAGCAACAGCAGCGTATAAAAGCCCAGAAAAACCCGGATGGCTCGCCGTACGCAAAGCGAAAACCGCAGCCACTTCGCGCAAAGAAAGGCCGGATTAAGCGGGAAATGTTCGCGAAGCTGCGTACTAATCGCTATATGAAAGCCAGCGGCGATGACAGTGCAGCAGTGGTTGAATTTACCGGGAAGGTACAGCGCATAGCGCGGGTTCATCAGTATAGGTTAAAGGACAAACCGGCCCGAAACCGTCCTGATATTGTGTATCCGCGACGGCTTCTGCTGGGCTTAAACAAAGAGGGTATTGTGATGATAGAGGACGTCATCTTTAAACATCTATGATCATCGTTTTGGGGCTAAATCCTCCAGGTTGAAACCTGCAGACCATATACGTTTAGTCCCCACTTCACTTGCTGAAAAGGCAGTGATTGCTGTGACGCTGTACTCTTTACCTTTCTCAAAGTGGTAATCAACGGGCAGACATTTATCAGGTATCACAGTCAGCGTTGGGTTACTCATATCATCACGTTCCCAGACCTGTTTCATATTATTGTCCGGGGCTCGCTCAGATACTCTGAGAACCAGCAATTTTGATTTTCCGTCACTGGTCAGTGAATCCTTCGATACCGTAACGCAAGGTTGTCCATTTGCAGATAATGAAATATTAGCGGCCCGGTAGGGTGAGTTATCTACCATGCAACCACTCAGTAAAAGCGACCACGCAATTAGCATTAATTTTTTCATTTCCACAGGCACCTTTTATTAGTGGGTGATGCAAGGAAGTATTTAAGAATATTCTTGTATTTATCTCGTAAATCAGGCCCGATGATGCCTTTAAAAGTGGATTGCTGAATAAAAACATTCACCCCAAAGTTAGTTAGCACATAATAATCAGCAATAATGGAAGCTTGTTGTTCGAGGCTGTAATCTGCTAAATCCTTTTCATTTGGCAAAGAGTATTCATAGCTTGAAGCCCAGCTAACTAAACCACGAGTCCGGACATTGACGCCCATCTGGTGCTGCCATACATGCCCCATTTCATGCATAAACAACGCCTTATCCGCGATGTCACCAAAGGAAAAATCTTCTCTGAAGAGTGCTTCAGGATAGTACATATTACCGTCTGGTGTCATAGCGACGCGGCTATTTTGCAAACCAAACGGCAAATAATCACCGTTATAAACTTTTACGGCGCTATAATTAATGGCGTTCTGAAAAAGAGCCCGCGCCATTCTTATTTCGCCTGCTGTCATCGGCCTGTAGTTGTTTTTTAGCGTCGACATCCTTTCCTCTTTTTTATTGTTTAATCCACAGAGTTTGTTTTCTACCCGCAGTTGTTTCATCTGTCAATAAAACGGCATGTTTTGCTGTTTGAACTGTATGACCGCATCCTTTCATCCATGAACAAACTTGCAAATTTAAACGAACTTGCGCGCACGCTGCGCAATATGATTCGCACCGGCATCATTGTCGAAACCGATCTCGACGCGGGGCGCTGTCGCGTGCAGACCGGCGGCAATATCACTGACTGGCTCCAGTGGCTGACGCAGCGCGCCGGTCACTCCCGTACATGGTGGGCTCCCTCCGTCGGCGAACAGGTGTTAATTCTGGCCGTGGGTGGCGAGCTCGATACCGCGTTTGTGCTGCCCGGTATTTTCTCCGATGACCATCCTGCGCCGTCGGCCTCGGCTGACGCCCTGCATATTGCTTTCCCGGATGGCGCGGTCATCGAATACGAACCGGCGAACAGCGCGCTGACCGTCAGCGGCATCAGAACCGCCGACGTTACCGCATCTGAATCCCTCACCGCCACCGTGCCGGAGGTGCTGGTCAAAGCGTCTTCGCGCATCACACTCGACACCCCGGAAGTGGTCTGCACCAGCAAGCTCATCACCGGCTCGCTGGAAGTGCAGAAAGGCGGCACCATGCGCGGCGATATCGAGCACAGCGGCGGCGCGTTGTCGTCCAACGGCAAAGTACTTCACACCCATCAGCACCCCGGCGACAGCGGCGGCACAACAGGAGCCCCCCTGTGACAGTGAACTATATTGGCATGAGCCGTGTAAATGGCCGCGCGCTTACTGATTCACAGCACGTCAGTCAGAGCATGGGCGACATTCTGCGCACGCCGGTCGGCTCCCGCGTCATGCGCCGGGAATATGGCTCGCTGCTCTCCACACTGATTGACCAGCCGCAGACACCGGCGCTCACGCTGCAAATCCGTGTGGCCTGCTATATGGCGCTCCTGAAGTGGGAGCCGCGCATCACGCTGAGTGAAATCACCACGGAGCAAAGCGAAGGCCGGATGATTGTCAATGTGACCGGCCAGCTCGTCAGCACCGGTGAAACCCTTTCATTAACCATTCCTGTGAGTTGAACCCATGCCGATTGTTGATCTGAGCGAGTTACCCGCCCCGGATGTGGTTGAGGAGCTCGATTACGAGAGCATCCTCGCTGAGCGCAAGGCGACACTGGTTTCGCTGTTCCCTGCCGATGAGCAGGACGCCGTTGCCCGCACGCTGGCACTGGAATCCGAACCGCTGACCAAGTTTCTGGAAGAGAACGCCTACAGGGAAGTTATCTGGCGTCAGCGCGTGAACGAAGCCGCCCGCGCGACGATGCTGGCCTATGCCACCGGCAATGACCTCGAGGTTATTGGCGCAAATTATGACGTTGCGAGGCTGGTGATCACCCCGGCTGATGAAACCGCACTCCCGCCCGTCGCGGCAGTGATGGAAGCCGACAGCGATTACCGGCTACGCATTCAGCAGGCAATGGAAGGGCTTAGCGTGGCGGGCTCAACCGGGGCTTATGAATTTCATGGCCGCAGCGCCGACGGACGTGTCGCGGATATTTCCGTTATCAGCCCGGACCCCGCTTGCGTGACCGTGTCCGTGTTGTCGCGTGAGGATAACGGCGCGGCGTCGGCTGATTTGCTGACAGTCGTGCGAAACGCCCTTAACGATGAGGATGTGAGGCCGGTTGCCGACCGCGTGACAGTGCAGTCAGCGGCGATTGTTGATTACCGGATTGATGCCACGCTTTATCTCTACCCTGGTCCGGAAAGTGAGCCGGTTCGCAGTGCGGCGGAAAACAAACTTAAAGCGTATATCAGCGCACAACATCGCCTCGGTCGTGATATCCGCAAATCTGCCATTTATGCCGCACTCCATGTTGAAGGTGTGCAGCGTGTTGAACTGGCCGCCCCGGCGGCTGACATCGTACTCGATAAAACACAGGCCTCCTTTTGCACTGATTACCGGATAGTTGTCGGGGGCTCCGATGAGTGATTCGCGGTTGTTGCCGGTGGGCTCCTCGGCGCTGGAGGTGGCTGCCGCGCGCGCCTGTGCCGACATTGAAAACACCCCGATTCCATTACGTCGCCTGTGGAACCCTGACCAGTGTCCGGTCAGCCTGTTGCCGTGGCTGGCCTGGGCGTTTTCCGTTGACCGGTGGGACGAGAACTGGCCGGAAGAGACGAAACGTGACGTTATCCGCAGCGCCTATTTTATCCACTGTCATAAAGGCACCATCGGTGCAGTGCGGCGCGTGGTCGAGCCGCTGGGTTATCTCATTAATGTTACTGAGTGGTGGGAAACCGGCGACCCGCCAGGCACATTCCGGCTTGATATTGGCGTACTGGAAACCGGCATCACCGAAGAGATGTATACCGAGATGGAGCGGCTTATTGATGATGCGAAGCCCGCCAGCCGACATCTTATCGGCCTCAATATTATTCAGGACGTTGCCGGGTATCTCTTTGCCGGTGGCGTGAATTACAGCGGCGACGTGACCACTGTTTACCCGGAGTGAGTGAAAGAAAAATGGCAACGAAATACAAAACCGTCGTCACCACGGCAGGGGTGGCAAAATTTGCGGCAGCCCTCACGCCGGGCGGGAAAAAGGTGAATATTACCGCGATGGCCGTCGGCGATGGCGGCGGTTCGCTGCCGCAACCGGATGCCGGGCAGACAAAACTTATCAATGAAGTCTGGCGCCATACGCTGAATAAAATCAGCCAGGACAACAAACATAAAAATTACGTGGTGGCCGAGCTGGTTATCCCGCCGGAAACGGGCGGTTTCTGGCTGCGTGAAATGGGGCTGTATGACGACACCGGCACACTGGTCGCCGTCGGCAATATGGCCGAAAGCTACAAGCCAGAACTCGAAGAGGGTTCCGGGCGGGCTCAGACCCTGCGTATGGTGATTATGCTGTCCGATGTTGCGTCTGTTGAGCTGGCTATTGACGGTTCCGTCGTGATGGCCACACAGGATTATGTCGATGACAGACTCGCGGAGCATGAGCAATCGCGACACCATCCCGACGCCACCCTGACGGAAAAAGGCTTCACACAGCTCAGCAGTGCCACAAACAGCGCGGCGGAGAATCTTGCCGCCACGCCCAAAGCGGTGAAAGCGGCGTATGACCTTGCAGGCAGCAAATACTCCGCGCAGGACGCGACCACGACGCAGAAGGGGATTGTCCAGCTCAGCAGCGCGACGGACAGTAACAGCGAAGCGCAGGCCGCGACACCGAAAGCCGTCAGGACAGCAAATGACAATGCAAACAGCCGGGTTCCACTAACCCGTAAGGTTAATGGCCGGGAATTATCCGCTGATATTAACGTGACGGCGCAGGATATTTTTAACGGTCAGGCAGTGGCTATCGGCAATGCGGCTGATCTCAACACGTTTATGACACCAGGGCTGTATTACCAGAATACAAATGATTTTGCAGCGGCTGGCGCTAACTACCCGGAAGCTAGTGCAGGTTCACTTGAGGTATATAAACACGCCGGTATTACGCAGATTTACCGTATTTATAACAATTCCCGCGCTTTCATCCGGACGTACTTTAACAACGTCTGGAGCGCATGGGTTTCCAGTATCGATGCCGCCGGAGGAACCATTAACGGCGAGCTGAATCTTCACAGTGGATTCTGGATATCGGATAAGCAGACAGGTATTACCTTTGGCAAGGATGACGCCAGCTTTAACAGCGCCAACATGTTGATTAAATCCTGGTATGGGATCGGTTTTTATTCCACGCTCACCGGGAATGAAGGGATGGCGGGTTATATCAATGTCCGAACCGGTCTATTACAAATGGCCGGACAAATCATTCCGGGCAACTATGCAAATTTCGATGCTCGTTACTTCACTAAATCTGAAATGGATGGCCGATATTTAAATGATGCTCAGCGTGGTAGCCAGGCGTTACAAAACGGAGCTCATAACAGTATGACATCATGGGAAGCACCCTCAGGATGCTTTGTTACCGGGGTAAATATCAGAACGGATTTAGGCGACAGTCGTTTTATGGGGTACTACTATCGCGCCCTTATGGTCAAGACTGCCAGCGGAAGCTGGCGACAGGTAGGTAACTAGTTATGATTGAATTCAAGAATATAAAAATATCAAAAAACATCAAAGAGGATAGCTCCGGGTATTCTTATATATATTTTGAAGACGAACATAATCGCGACTGGTATGAAACTCGTGATAAAGAGTGGAAAGGCGTTAATAAATTCATTGCCACTGATGAAAGTGAATTTGTGGTAACGTTTTCTGATAATCCAAATTTTCTCACCCTTGCTGAGGGAATGAACGTTTATGAGGTCGTTGATTATCCTGATGACATATCAACTGCGATCTATAAATATCAGAGTGGTAAATTTCTGTCGCAGGAGCCATCAACTCGGGAGATAGCGGAGCAAGAGAAAAACCGACTCATCAGTGAAGCCTCAACGATGATTTCAGTTTTGCAGGATGCTGTTGAATTGGGTATGGCTACGGAAGATGATGAAAGTAGCCTGATTGCCTGGAAAACATACCGGGTTATGCTGAGCCGCGTTGATACCCATAATCCTGAATGGCCTGATAAGCCAGCCAGTTAAATGTTTTTTTAACTGGCTGATGGGTTACAGGATGAAGTGTTTAAATTTATCAGCATTATCCACAAGGTAGGACGGGAATTTAGCTTTTGTTAATTCCTGTCGCGCCATTTTACGATCTCGCCCCCATATATCCTTTGCGTTGGTAAGGGCATCAATAATATGTTCTTTATTATTGAGGTGGGGGAGATCATACTCAGTATGCGAGATCGTAGACATTTTCTCCGAAATGCGTTCCGGGCTCATAATCCATGAGAAGTGCCAGCCAGCATCAGACATAACCGTATGACGGAATTTAAAGAGAGTCTTCAAAATAAAACCTTTGTTCAGGCCGGACTTCTTAATGTTTCTGAAGTCTTCCGGCTTGCCTCTGAAATACCCTTTTAAATTGCGTAGGGTCGTTGCTCGCGGCAACTTACACAGCCTTTCACTGCCATCAAGGTTAAATACCTGTAAGTTAAACTGGTAGTTATAAAAACCCATGTGCAGCGTCGTACAGAGTTTTTTAGGGTTAATTGCTCTGATGGCTTCCGGTGAAAATATTTCGTCAACGTCAGAGACCAGAATCAGATCATCATCCTGTGCATACTTAAGGCCTTGCATAATCGCGTTTCTCTGTGCCGCTTCGTTAGCCCATGCATCGACTTCGTCCGCAACCCCATTAGTTTCTTTCTTAAGAGGTTCCTCATCATGGACGACATAGATAATTTTGTCTTTAAAACGGGCAAATTTTTCAATATTGAAGTGCAGGTTTCTTGGTTTGCCGGTAAACGTATGAGTTGATTCCACAATCACAAAGCGATCAACAACGTCCATGAGAGTATTCAAACGAATGTCAAGCAACATGTCTTCATCGTAATACAAAAAACAATCATAAATCATGTTTGTATTCTCTAATTATTTGGTCGAGCTGTGAGTTATCCGTAATTCAACAATTCAGAATTCTCGTATATTGCAAATGGTTAGTAAAGGATACCAGCTGTAAAAAATGAATTCCGGGCTGAATGAATCCCGTAAGCTAAATCGCGCGAGGAATAATTGAGCGATATATTTTCCGGGAGTTGTATTACAACTTAACCAACCCTGATAAATAGCGTCCGGTAGTGGCGCACCAGACAATAACACTCACCCCAACCCCTCGGAGTTAAACGGATGAGTGATTATCATCATGGTGTGCAGGTCGTCGAAATTAACGACGGCACGCGCGTCATTTCCACGGTCTCAACGGCGATTGTCGGTATGGTCTGTACCGCCAGCGATGCCGATGCGGCCACTTTCCCCCTCAATGAGCCGGTGCTGATCACCAGTGTGCAAAGCGCCATCGCCAAAGCCGGTAAAAAAGGCACGCTGGCCGCGTCACTCCAGGCCATCGCCGACCAGTCAAAACCGGTGACCGTCGTCGTGCGCGTGGCGGAGGGAACCGGCGACGATGAAGAAGAGGCGCTCGCGCAGACCATTTCCAACATCATCGGCACCACGGACGAGAACGGCAAATACACCGGCCTGAAAGCGCTGCTGACCGCCGAAGCCGTTACCGGCGTCAAACCCCCCATCCTCGGAGTGCCGGGATTCGACACCCTCGAAGTGGCGACCGCGCTTGCGCCCGTTTGCCAGAAGCTGCGCGCCTTTGGTTATGTCAGCGCGTGGGGCTGTAAAACCCTCTCTGTTGCCATCCGATACCGCGACAATTTCAGCCAGCGTGAATTAATGGTGATCTGGCCTGATTTCCTCGCCTGGGACACCGCGAAAAATGCGACCACAACTGCCTACGCCACCGCCCGCGCTCTCGGTCTGCGCGCGTACATCGACCAGTCTGTCGGCTGGCATAAGACCCTGTCTAACGTTGGCGTCAACGGCGTGACCGGCATCAGCGCCTCGGTGTTCTGGGATTTGCAGGAGCCGGGCACCGATGCCGACCTGCTCAACGAGGCGGGCGTGACGACGCTGATTCGCAAGGACGGTTTTCGCTTCTGGGGCAACCGCACCTGTTCTGATGACCCGCTTTTCCTGTTTGAGAACTACACCCGCACGGCGCAGGTTATCGCTGACACGATGGCTGAAGCGCACATGTGGGCGGTTGACAAGCCGATCACCGCGACGCTGATTCGCGACATCCTGGACGGCATTAACGCGAAATTCCGTGAGCTGAAAAGTAACGGCTACATCGTGGATGCGACCTGTTGGTTTGACGAGGACGCCAACGACGCCGAAACCCTGAAAGCCGGGAAACTGTATATCGATTATGACTATACGCCGGTTCCCCCACTCGAAAACCTGACCCTGCGCCAGCGCATCACCGATAAATATCTGGCGACGCTGGTTTCCTCTGTTAACAGCAATTAAGGAGCCTGACTGAATGGCAATGCCACGCAAGCTGAAATACATGAATGTGTTTCTCAATGGCTACAGCTATCAGGGTATCGCGAAGTCGATCACCCTGCCGAAGCTGACGCGCAAGCTCGAAAACTATCGCGGGACGGGTATGAACGGCGTCGCGCCGGTTGACCTCGGCCTCGATGATGATGCCCTGTCGATGGAATGGTCGCTCGGCGGCTTCCCGGATTCGGTTATCTGGGAGCTGTACGGCGCAACCGGTGTTGATGCCGTGCCGGTGCGTTTTGCCGGTTCCTACCAGCGCGACGACACCGGCGAAACGGTCGCCGTTGAGGTGGTGATGCGTGGTCGTCAGAAGGAAATCGACACCGGCGAGAACAAGCCGGGCGAAGACACCGAAGCGAAAATTTCGGTCGTCTGTACCTATTTCAAATTAACGATGGACGGCAAAGAGCTGGTAGAAATCGACACCCTCAACATGGTGGAGAAGGTCAACGGCACCGACCGGCTGGAGCAGCACCGCCGCAACATCGGCCTGTAATGTTCATCCCGGCCGGTGCGCTGGCCGGTTCATCCTGAAACCCGGTTAAGAAGAGAAAACCATGAATAACGACAACGTGATCACCCTGGAAAATCCTGTTAAACGCGGCGAGCAGATTATTGACGCCATCACCCTGATTAAACCGAACGCCGGAACGCTGCGCGGCGTCAGCCTTGCGGCGGTGGCAAACTCCGAAGTTGACGCCCTGATTAAAGTGCTGCCGCGCATGAGCGCCCCCTCGCTCACCGAGCAGGAAGTCGCCGCGCTGGAGCTGCCTGACCTCGTTGCCCTGGCGGGTAAGGTGATCGGTTTTTTGTCGCCGAATTCGGTGCAGTAAATTTCCCCGACACACTCTCTGTTGATGACCTGATGGCGGATATCGCGGTGATCTTTCACTGGCCGCCCTCAGAGCTCTTTTCCCTGAGCCTGACGGAGCTCATTACATGGCGAGAAAAAGCCATCCAGCGAAGCGGAAACACGAATGAGTAGCGTGAAATTACAGGTATTACTCAAAGCTGTTGACCAGGCGACCCGCCCGTTAAAATCCATCGACAAGGCCAGCAAGGAGCTGGCCGGAGGGATGCGCACAACACAAACCGCATTGCGTGAGCTCAACGGGCAGGCGTCAAAGATTGACGGCTTTCGCAAAACCCGCGCACAACTGGCGGTCACTGAGCAGGCGCTGAAAAAAGCCAGAGACGAAGCCGCCGCGCTGGCGATTCAGTTTAAAAACACTGAACAGCCGACCCGCGCGCAGGCGCAGGCAATGGAGACGGCACGCAAAAGCGCCGCCGCGCTCCAGCTTAAACACAACAGCCTGCGTGAATCCGTGCAGCGTCAGCGGCAGGAGCTCAGTCTTGCCGGGATAAACACCCGCACGCTGGCCGCTGACGAGCGAAAACTTAAAACCACCCTCAGTGAAACCACCTCGCAGCTCAACCGGCAGCGTGAGGCACTGGCACGCGTCAGTGCGCAACAGGAGAAACTCAGCCGGGTAAAACAGCGCTATCAGGCCGGAAAGGCGCTCGCCGGGAACGCGGCAGCGGTGGGCGCGGCAGGGGCGGGAATGGCAACCACGGCAACGCTTGCCGGAGCGGCGCTGCTGAAACCGGGCTATGACTTCGCGCAAAAAAACTCGGAGCTTCAGGCGGTACTCGGCGTGGGTAAAGACTCGGCGGAAATGACCGCGCTGCGCAGACAGGCACGCCAGCTCGGCGACAACACAGCCGCCTCGGCTGACGACGCTGCCGGGGCGCAAATCATCATCGCCAAAGCAGGCGGGAACGCCGCAGATATTCAGGCCGCGACACCGGTTACCCTCAATATGGCGCTCGCTAACCAGCGCACAATGGAAGAAAACGCGAAATTACTGCTGGGTACTAAAAACGCCTTTCAGCTTTCAAACGATAAGGTTGCGCATATCGGGGATGTGTTGTCTGCCACGATGAATAAATCAGCGGCTGACTTTGAGGGGCTGAGTGATTCACTGACCTACCTTGCACCGGTTGCGAGAACGGCAGGCGTGAGCCTTGAAGAAGCCGCAGCAATGACCGGTGTCCTGCATGACAACAACATCACCGGGTCGATGGCCGGTACAGGGAGCGCAGCGATAGTGACCCGCCTCCAGGCTCCAACCGGTGAGGCGTTTCGCGCAATTAAAGAGCTCGGCGTTAAAACTGCGGACAGTAAAGGCAACATGCGGCCACTGTTTACGATCCTGAAAGAAATGCAGGCCAGTTTTGTTAAAAACAAGCTGGGAACTTCGCAACAGGGTGAATACCTGAAAACCATCTTTGGGGAGGAGGCACTTAAATCAGCTAACGTTCTGATGCAGGCGGCTTCATCCGGGAAGCTGGACAAGCTCACTGCTGCCTTTAAAGCCTCGGACGGGAAAACCGAGGAGCTGGTCAACGTCATGCAGGACAACCTCGGCGGCGACTTTAAAGAGTTCCAGTCGGCTTATGAGGCGGTCGGTACTGACCTGTTTGATCAGCAGGAATCCTCACTGAGGAAACTGGTGCAGACCGCTACCGGGTATGTGCTGAAGCTGGATAACTGGATCGCAAAAAATAAAGGGCTGGCGCAGACGCTGGGCGTGATTGCGTCGGTGGCTGTCGGGGTGGTGGGGCTTGTCGGCTCTATCGGTCTGGTTGCCTGGCCGGTTGTGATGGGCGTTAACGCGATCATCGCCGCTGCCGGTGTGCTCGGGACGGTCTTCAGTGTGGTGGGCGGGGCAATTATGACGGTACTCGGCGCGCTGACATGGCCGATTGTGGCGATCGGGGTGGCGATTGTCGCCGGTGCGCTGCTCATCCGTAAATACTGGGAGCCCATCAGCGCCTTTTTCAGCGGGGTTGTTGAGGGGCTGACCGCCGCATTTGCGCCGGTTGCTGAGATATTCGCACCGCTGAAACCCGTTTTTGACTGGCTCGGTGAGAAATTAAAGGCGGTGTGGGACTGGTTCACAAACCTGATTGCGCCGGTTAAATCCACGCAGGACACGCTTAACGCCTGCAGGGATACCGGCGTCCTGTTTGGACAGGCGCTGGCGGATGCACTGCTGATGCCGCTTACCGCGTTTAACAAACTGAAACAGGGCATAGACTGGGTGCTCGATAAACTCGGCCTCATCAATAAAGAATCCAGCGATCTTGACCAGAAAGCCGTAAAAGCTGGCGCGGCGGCGCAGAGCGGCAGCTATATCCCGGCAACCAGTACCTATGGCGGTTATCAGGGATATCAGCCCGCCGTTGCCCCCGGTGGTAAATCCTATGTCGATAACCGGCAAAGCCATTACAACATCACGATGCAGAACGGCGGCGCACCGGGCGGCGAGCTTGGGCGGCAGTTGCAGGATGCGGTTGAAAAGGCCGACCGTGACAAGCGTGCCCGCGAACGTTCCAGCATGCGCCACGACGGATAAGGGAGACATTCAGAGATGATGCTCGCATTAGGTTTCTTTGTCTTTATGCGCCAGACACTGCCGTTTCAGGGCATGCAACGCGACGCGGAATATCGCTGGCCGTCAAACAGCCGCGTTGGCAGGCGCGATGCTTTTCAGTTCCTCGGCGTCGGGGAGGAAAAAATCACGCTCAACGGCACGCTTTACCCGGAAATCACCGGCGGGACTCTGACGCTGACCGCGCTCAGGCAGATGGCCGAACAGGGTAAGGCGTGGCCGCTGATTGCCGGAACCGGCCAGATTTACGGCATGTATGTCATCAACAGCATTAACGAAACCGGCGCGGAGTTTTTTTCTGACGGCTCACCCCGGAAGATTGATTTTACGCTGGCGTTAACGCGAGTGGATGAGTCACTCGCGGCGGTTTATGGCGACCTGAGTCAGCAGGCTGACATGCTTGCCGGGAAAGCAAAAGCGGCCGCCACCAGGTTAATCACCATGCCGGGGTTATGATGTCAGAAATACTCTACAGCCAGGCGGGGAGCTCACTCACCCCCGCGTTTATGCTGAAACTGGACAGTAAGGATATCACCGGCAACATCAGCAACCGGCTGATAAACCTCACGATGACGGATAACCGGGGCTTTGAGGCTGACCAGCTCGATATTGAGCTCGATGACAGCGACGGCCTTGTGCAGTTGCCGGTGCGCGGCGCGTTGCTGACCCTGTATCTCGGCTGGAAAGATTCCGCGCTGGTCGGCAAGGGCAGTTTTACCGTTGATGAGGTTGAGCACCGGGGCGCGCCTGATACCGTGACCATCCGCGCCCGCAGCGCTGATTTTCGCGGGACGCTGAATTCCCGGCGTGAAGAGTCCTGGCACGACAAAACCCTCGGCGATATCGTGGCGGCGATCGCCGCACGTAACAAGCTGACCGCGAGCGTTACCCCGGCACTGGCCGGGATTCATATCCCGCATATCGACCAGACGCAGGAATCTGACGCTAAATTCCTGACACGGCTGGCTGACCGGAACGGCGGCGAGGTGTCGGTCAAGGCGGGGAAATTGCTGTTTCTCAAAGCCGGGAATGCGGTGACCGCGAGCGGTAAGCCCATTCCGCAGGTGACGATCACCCGCAGCGACGGCGACCGGCACCAGTTTGCGATTGCCGACCGGGGCGCTTACACCGGCGTTACGGCTCAGTGGCTTCACACCAAAGACCCGAAACCGAAGAAAGTGAAGGTGAAGCGCAAACCCAGAGAGCAGCATTTACGCGCGCTACAGCACCCGAAAGCTAAAGCTAAAAAAAAGGAAACCAGAGTACCGGAAGCCCGCGAGGGCGAATATCTGGCCGGTGAGGCGGATAACGTGTTTGCGCTTACAACGGTGTACGCCACAAAAGCCCAGGCCATGCGGGCGGCGCAGGCGAAATGGGGCAAGCTACAGCGCGGTGTTGCGGAGTTCTCGATAAATCTGGCTGTCGGGCGTGCCGATCTCTACCCGGAAACACCGGTGAAAGTCTCGGGGTTTAAGAGCGTCATAGATGAGCAGGCGTGGTTGATTAGTAGGGTGACTCATAACCTCAATAATAATGGCTTCACGACGGGCGTAGAGCTTGAAATAAAGCTTTCTGAGGTTGAGTACGAATCCGAAAACGATGAGTGATGTTATTGATTTAACCTTTTGTTATTCAAAGGTTTTTGGCGTAAAATTTCGACATTGCTCAAACCGTCGAGGTGCTCATTATGTTCCATTGCCCGTTATGCCAACATGCCGCTCATGCGCGTACCAGTCGTTACATGACAGATACCACCAAGGAACGTTATCACCAATGCCAAAACGTTAACTGTAGTGCGACGTTTGTAACGATGGAATCAGTGCAGCGGTATATCGTGAAGCCCGGCGAAGTGCAGCCAGTCAGACCACACCCGACGATTTCAGGGCAACAAAATTTGTGGATGTGAAAAACGCCCTGCGATTACAGGGCGTGTTTTGTATCAATGTGGTCGCAGTGTGGACACTGCATGAAATAAATCCTTTTATTTCATGTTGATAGGAATAGCTTTAAATCACCATCCCTGTCTTCCCCCACATGATGTGGGGGTTTTTTTTGCCTCTTATTTACCTGTCAATTGCAGAAGGAGCAACCTTGAAAGCTTGTACGGTGCGGAAAAAGGTAAATCCTCATCTACGATGAGCGCAGCAAAATCTGATATTGCTTGGGATGATCCAAAAGGCGGTCATACGCACAATCCTGCGTTTTCGCCTGGTTTAGGATCTTATAGAAGCAATATTGCTTTTTCTGTCTGAGGACTTTCAATGGATAATTATCACGTTACAAAAGATGGTGATAAGTGGAAGTTGCAAAAGGAAGGGAATGATCGCCCCAGCAAAACCGCTGACACTAAGGCTGAACTGATTGATAAAATGCGCGAATTCATGAGCGACAAGCAAGGTTCAGTGAAAATTCATAAGCAAAATGGTCAGTTTCAGGAAGAGCGGACGTATCCGCGAAAAAATGATCCTAAAAAATCTAAAGGATAGACAATTGAAGCCGCCATTTTAGGCGGCTTCTGTCTTTGGCCGTTATCAGTGAACGCCACGTAATCCAGTATACCTCGCTTATCAGGCCCCCGCTCCGACATTGGTTTGCTGAACATAAGCGCCGCCATGCTTTGTGCCATCCGCATCGACCGAAGAAAAAAATCAGCCCCAGCGCTGGGTTATCCATTTCATCGCATATTCAGCCTTGTTACATATGCTGGTTGGGGGCCTGATGCGAGCCCCTGGTAATCAGAAACTTTGAGTTTCCACCACGGGCCTGTAAATCTTTTTATCCTGAACGATGAGTTAATCTTTTTGGTCAAATTCCCCCGCTTAATTTCGTCATCGCCATGGTGGCCATCCGTTATAATTCCCGCAGGACAAAGCAGGAGCGTTTATGAATCAATCCTATGGGCGGCTGGTTACCCGGGCGGCAGTCGCGGCGACCGTCATGGCATCGTCACTACTGTTAATTAAAATTTTTGCATGGTGGTTCACCGGGTCGGTCAGTATTCTGGCGGCGCTGGTGGATTCTCTGGTGGATATCGCGGCATCGTTGACCAATCTGTTAGTGGTGCGTTACTCGTTGCAGCCCGCTGATGAAGAACATACTTTCGGGCATGGTAAAGCGGAGTCGTTGGCCGCGCTGGCGCAAAGTATGTTTATTTCCGGTTCGGCGCTGTTTCTGTTTTTGACCGGTATTCAGCACCTGGCTAACCCCGAGCCGCTTCGCGCTGCCGGGATTGGTATTACCGTCACGCTCATTGCGCTATTCAGTACTGTGATATTAGTCACTTTTCAGCGCTGGGTTGTACGTAAAACCCACAGCCAGGCGGTGCGGGCGGATATGCTTCATTATCAGTCTGATGTTATGATGAACGGTGCAATTCTCATCGCGCTTGGTCTGTCCTGGTACGGCTGGCACCGGGCAGATGCGCTGTTTGCTCTGGGGATTGGCAGCTATATTTTGTATAGCGCGTTACGCATGGGGTATGAAGCGGTTCAGGCGCTGCTGGACAGAGCGTTACCCGACGAAGAGCGCCGGGAGATTGTTGATATCGTCACTGCCTGGCCAGGCGTTAGCGGCGCGCACGATCTTCGCACGCGGCAGTCAGGGCCGACCCGCTTTATTCAAATACATTTAGAAATGGACGATAACCTGCCGTTGGTTCAGGCGCATCTTGTGGCTGAGCAGGTAGAGCAGGCCATTCTGCAACGTTTTCCGGGATCGGATGTGATTATTCACCAGGATCCCTGCTCAGTCGTACCCCAGGGGCGTTAAGCACAGCAGTGCATTCGTATTTCATTGTAAAAAAGTGAGCCAGACCCGTTTTTTGTGTATAAATTACCGCCATTTGGGCTGACCTGAATCAATTCAGCAAGCAGTGATTGATATACTATTTGCAGCATAGTTGTTCGCTCCCGTGGGGAGTCGCTTCGGGCCACAGAATTTATTTTGCATTCCTAGTTCAGAGGTAGTCATGATTAAAAAAATCGGTGTGTTGACAAGTGGCGGTGATGCGCCAGGCATGAATGCCGCGATCCGCGGGGTCGTCCGTGCCGCATTAACAGAAGGTCTGGAAGTTGCAGGTATCTATGATGGTTACCTCGGCCTGTACGAAGACCGCATGATCCAACTCGACCGTTACAGCGTGTCGGATATGATCAACCGCGGCGGTACATTCCTCGGCTCTGCCCGCTTCCCGGAATTCCGCGAAGAGCATATCCGTGCCGTGGCTATTGAGAACATGAAAAAACGCGGTATCGACGCCCTGGTGGTTATTGGCGGCGACGGTTCTTATATGGGTGCCAAACGCCTGACTGAAATGGGCTTCCCGTGCATTGGTCTGCCGGGCACCATCGATAACGACGTTGCGGGCACGGACTACACCATCGGTTATTTCACCGCGCTGCAAACCGTCGTTGAAGCGATTGACCGCCTGCGTGATACCTCTTCTTCGCACCAGCGTATCTCCATCGTTGAAGTGATGGGCCGTTACTGCGGCGATCTGACTCTGGCTGCGGCAATTGCCGGCGGCTGTGAGTTTATCGTTCTGCCGGAAGTAGAATTCAACCGTGAAGATCTGGTTGCAGAAATCAAAGCTGGTATCGCCAAAGGTAAAAAACACGCGATTGTGGCGATCACTGAGCACATCTGCGACATTGACGAGCTGGCGAAATATATCGAAAGCGAAACACAGCGTGAAACGCGTGCGACCGTTCTCGGCCATATTCAGCGCGGCGGTTCTCCGGTGCCTTACGACCGTATCCTGGCATCCCGCATGGGTTCTTACGCTATTGAACTGCTGCTGCAGGGCTTTGGCGGTCGTTGCGTCGGTATCCAGAACGAAAAAATGGTTCACCACGACATTATCGACGCTATCGAGAACATGAAGCGCCCGTTCAAAGGCGACTGGCTGGACTGCGCGAAGAAACTCTTTTAATCGTGCGAAACGCCCTCACCGCGAGGGCGTTTTTTTAGCTCTTTTTATTCCTCATTGTTATAGCCAATCTTTTTTTATTCTTTAATCATTGATTATCTTTCTGGCACGCTGGTCGCATCAAAATACACAACCAAAGAGAGTGGGCGATGAATAAATGGGGCGTGGGAATAACTTTACTGCTGGCCTCCACCAGCGTTCTGGCTAAGGACATCCAGTTATTAAACGTGTCTTACGATCCAACGCGTGAGCTGTACGAACAGTACAACAAAGCGTTTAGCGCGCACTGGAAACAAGAGACCGGCGACAATGTCGTGATCCGTCAATCTCATGGCGGCTCTGGTAAACAGGCGACCTCGGTAATTAACGGCATTGATGCCGATGTCGTGACGCTGGCGCTGGCTTATGACGTTGACGCTATCGCTGAACGTGGCCGCATTGATAAAAACTGGATCAAACGCCTGCCGGACAACTCCGCGCCTTACACCTCAACCATCGTCTTCCTGGTACGCAAAGGCAACCCAAAACAGATTCATGACTGGAACGATCTGGTGAAACCGGGCGTTTCCGTTATTACGCCGAACCCGAAAAGCTCCGGCGGTGCACGCTGGAACTATCTGGCCGCCTGGGGCTACGCTCTGCACCAGAACAATGGCGATCAGGCAAAAGCGCAGGAGTTTGTGAAAGCGCTGTATAAAAACGTGGAAGTGCTGGATTCCGGCGCGCGCGGCGCGACCAGTACCTTTGTTGAACGCGGCATTGGCGATGTGCTGATCGCATGGGAAAACGAAGCGCTGCTGGCAACTAACGAACTGGGTAAAGACAAGTTTGAAATCGTAACGCCGAGCGAATCGATCCTCGCTGAGCCAACGGTTTCTGTCGTTGATAAAGTTGCCGAGAAAAAAGGCACCGAGAAAGTGGCTGAAGCCTACCTGAAATATCTCTACTCGCCGGAAGGCCAGGAGATCGTCGCGAAGAACTTCTACCGTCCGCGCGATCCGCAAATTGCCGCGAAATACGCGAGTGAGTTCCCGAAACTGAAACTCTTCACCATTGATGATGAGTTTGGTGGCTGGACCAAAGCGCAAAAAGAGCACTTCTCTAACGGCGGTACGTTCGACCAAATCAGCAAACGCTAATCCCCGCACATCGCCCTCTCCTGAGGGCGATGTCGTTTTTGCACCTGCGTAAAATCCAGGATTTCCGACTTCACAGCTGTTTTGCGCTATCATTCCGGTTCTTTCAGCAAAGGAAGCGGAAATATGAAAACAGTACGTCGTCTTATTATTGCCCTGTTAGTGCTGGTTGTTCTGGCGGGCGCGGGAACTGCATACTGGTTTAAAGGTCGCGGCAATCCGGACGCGTTGCGGCAGATCGTTATCGGGCAATGTCTGCCAAATGCTCGCGAACATCATTCACCCGCTCCCTGTGCGCAGGTAAACCTGAAAAGTGGTTACGTGCTGATGAAAGATCGCAATGGGCCGCTGCAATTTCTGTTGATGCCGACTTATCGCATTAACGGCACGGAAAGCCCGCTGCTGCTGCAAGCGACAACGCCAAACTTTTTCTGGCAAGCGTGGCAATCCCGCGATGTGATGAGCAAACTACGCGGCAGCGAAGTGCCGGATAATGCCATCTCTCTGACCATCAACTCCCGCATGGGGCGTACACAAAACCACTTTCACATTCACATCTCTTGTCTGCGCCCCGATGTACGTCGGCAGTTAAATGATAATGCCGCGCGTATTAGCAGCCAGTGGCTGGAATTCCCGGGCGGTTTGCTCGGTCATCAATATTTGGCCCGACGCGTAACGGAAGCGGAGCTGGTACAACGTAGCCCGTTCCTGATGCTGGCGGAAGAAATCCCGGAAGCAAAAGCGCATATGGGGCGTTTTGCGCTGGCGATGGCGCAACAGGCGGACGGCTCGTTTGTGCTGCTGGCAACCGAGCGTAATCTGCTGGCGCTTAATCGTGCTTCTGCGGAGGAAATTCAGGATCATCAATGCGATATCCTCAAATAACCCCACTATAATTCGCGTTTACTCAACCTGCCTGTCGCCGTAGACTTGCTGAAAAAATCTACAGGAGACAGGCATGTCGCTCTGGCTTACTCACCCTCTGTTCCTTCCTTCGTTAATTGTCGGCATCACCATTGTGCTGTGGGCAACCTCGCTGTTACCGGAGTTTATTACTGCGCTGCTGTTCTTCACGGCAGCGATGATGGCGAAAATCGCGTCGCCGGAAGTGGTCTTCGGTGGGTTTGCTTCTTCGGCATTCTGGCTGGTGTTCAGCGGTTTTGTGCTGGGCGTGGCGATCCGTAAAACCGGTCTGGCGGACAGGGCTGCCCGCGCGTTGTCATCGCGGCTGACAACCTCATGGCTGCAAATGGTCTCCAGCGTCGTGCTGTTGAGTTATGCGCTGGCCTTTGTGATGCCGTCGAATATGGGACGCATTGCGTTGCTGATGCCGATCGTTGCAGCGATGGCGGCGCGATCGGGTATTCAGGAAGGTACACGTTCATGGTACGGGCTGGCGCTGGCCGTCGGTTTCGGCACGTTCCAGCTTTCGGCCACTATTCTACCCGCCAACGTTCCCAATCTGGTGATGAGTGGCGCGGCGGAAGGCTCTTATGGCATTCATCTCAACTATCTTCCCTATTTGCTGTTGCACACGCCGGTACTCGGCATTCTGAAAGGCGTTATTCTGATTGGCCTGATCTGCTGGCTGTTTCCGGGACAGCCGCAGGCACCGCGTGAAGAGGCAATTTCTGCGCCGATGAGCCGGGAGGAGAAACGGCTGGCCTGGCTGCTGGCGGTGGTGCTGACGATGTGGGTGACGGAGAGCTGGCACGGCATTGGTCCGGCGTGGACCGGGCTGGCGGCGGCCTGTGTCACCTTGCTGCCGCGCATTGGCTTTATCAATGGCGACGAGTTTTCCAGCGGGGTGAATATCCGCACCTGTATTTACGTTGCCGGGATTTTGGGCTTGGCGATCACGGTGACGCAAACGGGTATCGGCAGTGCGGTCGGGGACGCGTTGCTGAGGGTGATGCCGCTCGATCCGGCTAATCCGTTCACCAGTTTTCTCGCGCTGACGGGCATCACCACCGCCCTCAATTTCATTATGACCGCCAACGGTGTTCCGGCGCTGTTTACCACGCTGGCGCAGAGTTTTTCTGACGCAACCGGATTCCCGCTGCTGTCGGTCATCATGATTCAGGTGCTGGGTTACTCCACACCGCTGTTGCCGTATCAGGCATCGCCGATTGTGGTGGCTATGGCGCTGGGGAAAGTGCCGGCACGCGCAGGAATGCTGCTCTGTCTGGCGCTGGCAGTGGTGACGTATCTGGTATTGTTACCGCTGGATTATGCGTGGTTTAGTGTGCTGGGGAAACTGTAACAGTCTGGCATTGCCGGATAGCGCTGCGCTTATTCGGTCAGCAGGCGAGGATAGTTGTAAAAAAGCCCGGTGGCGTTAGCGCATACCGGGCCTGGCTTTGCGTAGGGCGGGTTAGCGTAATCGCTACCCGCCACTTACTATGCAATTACGCCTGTTTTGCTGCTTCTGCTGCTTTGACGATCACGGCGAAAGCGTCAGCTTTCAGAGATGCGCCGCCAACCAGCGCGCCGTCGATGTCCGGCTGGGTGAACAGCTCTGCGGCGTTGCCGGCATTCACGGAACCGCCGTACTGAATGATCACTTGCTCAGCCACTTTCGCATCTGCTTTAGCAATGTGGTCACGGATAAATTTGTGCACTGCCTGCGCCTGCGCCGGAGTTGCAGATTTGCCGGTACCGATCGCCCACACTGGTTCGTAGGCAATCACTGCGCCTTCGAACGCGCTAGCGCCCTGAGTTTTCAGTACTGCGTCGATCTGGCGTGCGCAGACTTCTTCGGTTTTACCCGCTTCGTTTTCTGCTTCGGTTTCACCGATGCACAATACCGGGATCAGGCCCTGCGCTTTCAGTACGGCGAATTTTTTGGCAATGAATTCATCGGATTCTGCGTGGTAAGTACGACGCTCAGAGTGGCCGATGATGATGTATTTTGCGCCGATGTCTTTCAGCATTTCGGCAGAGGTTTCACCGGTGAAAGCGCCGGACAGGTTAACGTCGACGTTCTGCGCGCCCAGGATGATGTGGCTACCGTCAGCAGCACGTTTAGCCAGATCCAGGTACATTTCCGGCGGTGCAATCGCGACTGCACAGCCCGTTACGCCAGCCAGCTCGGTACGCAGGTTTGCAACCAGTTCGTTTACCATGTGGCGGCTGCCGTTCAGTTTCCAGTTACCCATCACTAAAGGATGTCGCATTTTTACTCTCCACGCGCTTGGCGAATTAAGGAATATGGCCGCCCTTCAGGGCAGCATGGTCTGTGAAACAGTATAGAGATTCATCCCCTGAAAGGCTTTGCTTTTTGTCATTTATTGTTATCTTCAAGCGATTCAGATAGCGTCAGCTTAATCGGTTCAACAGCGAAGGTCAGCCCCTTTTCGCCGTTATCTGCCACTACATAACGTACTGCGCCTTCTGTTTCCGCGTAGTACGGTTTGTTTTTGCCGTTGTTCAACAACTTTTGCAGCTTTTGCCCGCTCTGCGCGGTGGTCATTGCCGGGGAAAAGGCACGAATTATCGCCGCCATATACTCCTGGGCTTTCGCTTTCGCCGCCTTTTGCTCTGGACCCTGTACTGGCAGCCAGGTGATTTGCATCGATTTTATTTTCAGCGTACCGCGCTCCAGCGCTGTCGATGCATAAAGGTTGTCGTTAATTTTTGTCGCTGCGCGTGTCAGGTTTGCCTGATCGTTGCGGCCATCGACTGCGCGAAATTCGTTCAGCGCCAGCGTCGGGTTGTCGGTATTAAATTTTTCCCGGAACTGACTGATCGACTGGTCGAATGTCGGCGCGCCTGGCAGCAGGTAGGGCGCGGTTGCTGTGGCAGGCGTCTCTTCCGCCCACACCGGGGAGCCGAAGACCAGCGCTGAGAAGAGCAGCCAAATCGGGTAACGCCATGCTTTCATTACATCGCCCTCTCTAAAGTGTGCTCACGATTAAAACGATATCGGGCTGGCTTGTCAAAAACTCCCGCTGCCAGGGTAAACTACGCAGCATTACGATAATAAGGAACCTTACATGGGCATACAGCAGTGGTTGTTTTCGTTTAAAGGGCGCATTGGTCGACGCGACTTTTGGGTCTGGATCATTCTCTGGGTAGTGAGCATGACAGTGCTGTTTGCGCTGGCAAACAGCGGAATGCTCGATTTCCAGATGGCCGCGTTTATTCTGGTGTGTCTCATCTGGCCGACTGCCTGCGTAATGGTGAAACGTTTGCACGATCGCGGCCGTCATGGCGCGTGGGGATTGCTGATGGTACTGGCGTGGATGCTGCTTTCCGGCCATTGGGAAGTATTGAACGGCACGCTGGAATGGGCGGTGGGACGTCTGATTCCGGTAGTGATTATCGTCATGATGCTGATCGACCTGGGCGCGTTTGTCGGCACCCAGGGAGAAAACAAATATGGCAAAGAGACGCTGGAAGTGAAGTACCGCTGATTACCAGTAGTGTTCCGCGGTGATATGCCCCGGTCGGCGGCGCAGGTGCTTGGCCATTTGCCGGGAATCTTTAAGGAGTTGTGTGGTATCGCGAACCATCTGCGGGTTGCCACACAGCATCACATGGCTGGTTTCGGTGTTCATCGGCAGCCCGACAGCTTCTTCCAGCGCACCGCTTTCAATCAACGCCGGTACGCGTCCAGTCAGCGAACCGGAAATCGTCTCCCGGCTGACTACCGTCTGAATACGTAGTTTCCCTTCATAACGCTGTTGCAGTTCCAGCATCAGCGGCAAGTAGCTGAGATCCGCGGCATAGCGCACGGCGTGCACCAGCACCAGATTTTTAAAACGCTGCAGATCTTTGCCTTCCTGCAAAATCGACAGATACGGCCCTATAGCGGTGCCGGTGGCCAGCATCCATAGCGTTTCGCAGTCCGGCACCTCCTCAAGCACAAAGAAACCGGCGGCTTCGCTGACAATTTGCACTTCGTCTCCCGGTTGCAGAGCCGCCAGGCGCGGGCTGAGTTTGCCTTCCGGTACGGTGACAAGATAGAACTCGAGATCGGGGTTACCCGGCGCATTGACGTAAGAGTAAGCGCGCTGAACGCGCTCGCCGTCAATTTCCAGACCAAGCTTGGCGAACTGCCCGGCAGTGAAGGGGTGAACGGGGGCATGAACGGTGAGGCTAAATAGCGCATCGGTCCAGAACTGCACCTTAGTGATTTTTCCTGTTACCCATTCCGCCATGGTTATCTCCTGTTCAGTTGCGTTGCCTTATCTTCGTGCCTGTGGAGGGAGATTTCCAGCCCGTGCGGGCCGGAAAGCTCAATTGAACAAATAGCCTTACAGGATGTGGCGTTGCACATCCGGATCTTTACGATCGAGGTAGTGGATGGACTGAATGCGGCGAATCGTGCGCGATTTTCCACGGATCAGCAGCGTTTCCGTGGTGGCGATATTACCTTTGCGGGTAATGCCATCCAGCAGATCGCCTTTGGTGATGCCGGTTGCCGCAAAAATCACATTATCGCTACGCGCCATATCGTCCAGACGTAGCACGTTGCCCGCCTGAATGCCCATACCACGGCAGCGTTTCAGCTCCTGCTCGCCGATGCGGCGGTTCTCTTCGCTGTCGCCTTTAACCTGATGGCGCGCCAGCAGACGTCCCTGCATGTCGCCATCAAGCGCGCGGATCACCGCTGCGGAAACCACACCTTCCGGCGCGCCGCCGATACCGTACAGCACATCGACTTCGCTATCCGGCATACAAGTCAGAATGGATGCCGCCACATCGCCGTCGGGAATGGCGAAAACGCGCACGCCGAGCTTTTGCATCTCTGCAATCGTTGTGTCATGGCGCGGTTTGGCAAGGATGGTGACCGTCAATTCAGTCAGGGGTTTGTTCAGCGCGGCGGCGACATTGCGCAGGTTATCCGCCAGCGGCAGATTGAGGTCGATAGCGCCTTTTGCGCCAGGGCCGACAATCAGCTTTTCCATGTACATATCCGGCGCATTCAGGAAGCAGCCCTTATCACCGACAGCCAGTACCGCCAGCGCATTTGCCTGGCCCATCGCTGTCATGCGGGTGCCTTCGATAGGATCGACCGCGATATCCACGGCGTCGCCTTTCCCTGTGCCGACTTTCTCACCGATAAACAGCATCGGCGCTTCATCGATCTCCCCTTCGCCAATGACGATGGTACCGTCAATGTCGACATTGTTGAGCATGATGCGCATAGCGTTCACCGCTGCGCCGTCCGCCGTGTTTTTATCGCCACGTCCCAGCCACTTGTAGCCAGCCAGCGCCGCAGCCTCGGTAACGCGGGAGAATTCGATGGCAAGTTCTCGTCTCATAACACACTCTGTAGTGAAAGAAATTGCACAAAGTTTACCACAGGGAGAGGGGGAGAGGATTGATCCCCTCCCCCAAACGAGGGAGGGAAGAGGGCGGGATTACTCGTCGTGTTCTTCCCACGCCAGCGCGCGTTTAACGGCTTTTTTCCAGCCGCTGTAACGGTAGTTGCGCTCGGTGGTTTCGATGCCCGGGCGGAATTCGCGTTCGATGACCGCTTTTTCCTGCAATTCATCGAGATTCTGCCAGAAGCCGACTGCCAGACCAGCAAGGTAGGCCGCGCCCAGCGCCGTCACTTCGCGCACTTCCGGGCGTTCTACGCGGGTACCCAGAATGTCGGACTGGAACTGCATCAGGAAGTTGTTGGCCACCGCGCCGCCATCCACACGCAGCGCGTGTAAACGAATACCGGAATCTGCCTGCATCGCTTCCAGAACATCGCGCGTCTGGTAGGCGATCGATTCCAGCGTGGCGCGAATGATGTGGTTAGCGTTCACACCGCGCGTCAGGCCGAAGATTGCACCGCGTGCGTACGGGTCCCAGTATGGCGCGCCGAGGCCGGTGAAGGCCGGAACCACGTATACGCCGTTGGTGTCTTTTACTTTGGTAGCGAAATATTCAGAGTCGAATGCATCGCTGAGCAGCTTCATCTCGTCACGCAGCCACTGGATGGAGGCCCCCGCCATGAACACAGCCCCTTCCAGCGCGTAGTTCACTTCGCCTTTCGGACCGCAACCGATGGTGGTCAGCAGACCGTGCTCGGATTTCACCGCTTTCTCACCGGTGTTCATCAGCATAAAACAGCCGGTGCCGTAGGTATTTTTCGCCATCCCTTCTTTCACGCACAGCTGACCAAACAGCGCGGCCTGCTGGTCACCGGCGATCCCGGCGATAGGAATACGCGTACCGCCTTTACCACCAATGTTGGTCTGACCGTAGACTTCGGAGGACTTGCGCACTTCCGGCAGCATGGCACGCGGGATATCCAGCGCATCCAGCATTTTGTCATCCCAGTCCAGCGCGTGGATGTTGAACAGCATGGTGCGCGAGGCGTTGGTGTAATCGGTCACGTGAACGCGGCCTTGGGTCATTTTCCAGATAAGCCAGGTATCCACGGTGCCGAACAGCAGTTCACCGCGCTTCGCACGTTCACGGGAGCCTTCAACGTGATCGAGGATCCACTTCACTTTGGTGCCGGAGAAGTACGGGTCAATCACAAGGCCGGTGGTGTTGCGCACGTACTCTTCCATGCCGTCGCGTTTGAGCTGCTCGCAAATATCTGCGGTACGACGGCACTGCCAGACAATCGCGTTGTAGATCGGTTTGCCGGTTTCGCGTTCCCAGACGATGGCCGTTTCACGCTGATTGGTAATACCGATGGCGGCAATTTCGTCGGAGTTGATGTCTGCCTTCGCTAACGCTTCGACCAGCGTGGAGCTTTGCGATGCCCAGATTTCCATGGGATCGTGCTCAACCCAGCCTGGCTTCGGGTAAATTTGTTCAAATTCACGCTGTGAAACGCTGATGATGTTGGCGTCGTGATCCATCACAACCGCGCGGGAACTGGTAGTACCCTGGTCGAGTGCAACGATATATTTTTTGTCAGTCATGGTTAGAGTCCCGTAGTCACATTACAGCGAAGCTTTTTGTTGAGTCGTGGAGGCAGTGCCTTTTTCTTCCGCTGCCTCACTGGTTCCTGACGGCAGATGGCGGGCAATCAGTTTACGATAACCGAACGCGCCAAGCGCCGCGCCTACGATCGGCCCGAACAGCGGGACGAGGAAGTAGGGAATATCTTTGCCGCCGGTAAAGGCGACATCGCCCCAGCCTGCCAGCCAGGCGAAGGTTTTCGGGCCGATATCACGCGCCGGGTTCATGGCGAAGCCGGTCAGTGGCCCCATCGACGCGCCGATAACCGCAATCAGCAGGCCAATCAGCAGGGGTGCCAGCGGCCCGCGTGGAATGCCGTTGCCATCATCGCCCAGCGCCATGATGACGCCCATCAGAATAGCGGTAATGACCATTTCAACTGCGAAGGCCTGCACAAAGTTGATGTGCGGGTTAGGATAGGTTGAAAAGATACCCGCTAAATCAAGACTTTCGACGCTACCTCGCACCATATTGTGCGTGTGTTCGAAGTCGAGGAAAAGATTGTAGTAAAGCCCGTAAACAAGCGCCGCTGCGCAAAACGCGCCGGCAAACTGAGAAATGATGAAGGGAGCTACTTTGCGCCCGTCAAAACTGGCGAAGAGCCATAGTGCGATCGTTACCGCGGGGTTAAGATGCGCGCCGGAAACCCCTGCAGTCAGGTAGATGGCCATAGCCACGCCAAGACCCCAGATGATGCTGATTTCCCACTGACCGAAGGTGGCGCCTGCCACTTTCAGCGCTGCGACACACCCGACACCGAAAAAAATCAACAACCCGGTTCCGAGAAACTCGGCGATGCACTGGCCTTTTAAGGTTGATGTCTGACTCATAATCGGATCCTGCTAAAGAGTAATGGTTATTGTTAGCATGGGGCCAACGTCTCCCATGATGTCGTGTAGACATAGTGTTAATTTATCGTTAACGAGCAAAAACGAGAAATATCGAAATTAAAATGTGTGTACTGCGTCAATAAAATGAGCGTTTTCGCGCGAATTGGGGTGTTTTTGTGCCATATCGAAATGTGAGCTGAATCATTTTTGTAACTTCACTATTAACAATTTAGAGACGGGCACCGTTGTTGCACCAGGATGAGGACGAAAAGTGTTGCAAAGCGCAAACAGCGCGGCTCCGCGCTGGACAGGGGCTGGCGTGATTCATACAATCGGAGGCAAGCGAATGCGCTCATTTTTATTAAGGCGTCGCCGGTATTAGGGACGAAGATTTACCTATCAACGCCTTGCAACTCAGGAGAGGTATGACAATGTCATTAGAAGTGTTCGAGAAACTGGAAGCGAAAGTGCAGCAGGCGATTGATACCATCACGCTGTTGCAGATGGAAATCGAAGAGCTGAAAGAAAAGAACAATAGTCTGGCGCAGGACGTTCAGGCTGCACAGCATAGCCGCGAAGAGCTGGAGCGCGAAAATAACCAGCTGAAAGAGCAGCAGCACGGCTGGCAGGAGCGTTTGCAAGCGCTGCTGGGCCGCATGGAAGAAGTCTGATTACGCTTTATCTTTCGCGGTATTGGCTGCGCGTATTCATCCCGGTCAGGCTATCCACGCTCCCAGGATTTATTCGCTTGCTGCCTTGCTACAACGCGAAATCGTTCGAATCGGATAAGCGAAGCGTTGTCTGATGTAAAAGAAGAAGGGCGCCTGATGGCGCCCTTTTGTTTATTCGATATCGAGGGGATCTTCGGAAAGGATAATGCCGGTATTGTCGGCATACAGATGGTCGCCAGAGAAGAAGGTGACACCGCCGAAATTGACGCGCACGTCGCTTTCACCAATGCCTTCACCTGCCGCGCCAACCGGAATAGCGGCAATCGCCTGGATACCGATATCCAGCTCTTCCAGATCGTCAACCTGGCGCACAGCGCCATAAACCACAATGCCTTCCCACTCGTTTTGCACCGCAGTGCGTGCGAGATCGGCGTCGATTAACGCACGACGCATAGAACCGCCGCCGTCGACCAGCAGGACGCGACCACGGCCATTTTGTTCGAGCAGATCGTACAGCAACCCGTTATCCTCGAAACATTTCACCGTGATGATTTGTCCGCCAAAAGACGACCGACCGCCAAAATTAGAGAATAGCGGCTCTACAACGTTGATCTCTTCCTGGTAGATGTCACAAAGCTCAGAAGTATCGTATTTCATAGGATTAACGTTCAGTTGATGCGAGAAACGTTAGTATATCGCGCATCCCGCACTGTTGGCAAAATCATCAATTGTTAATTGACATTAATCAGTTAAAGGTGTGCCTGACTGAGAATTATTCCAATAACAAACAATAAGTTAGTAAGCAGTGCACCTTTCACCGTACGTTCAAGCATCGGTGGCATAGCGCGCGGATCGCGTTCGCGCAGCACAAAGCGCGCTTGTTTGATAAGTAGCGGTGCTGCAAGGAGAAATAACCATCCCCACAGGCTATGCAATGACAGCAGGTTGAACAGCGCCAGGCACAGCAGCGCGCCGACCAGCAAGCCGACGTGATAGCGGCGGGCGTTGATTGGCCCTAAACGCACCACCAGCGTGTTTTTGCCGTTCTCGCGGTCGCTGTCGATATCACGCAAGTTATTGATATTCAATACAGCTGTCGCCAGCAGGCCGCAGGCCGTGGCGGGCAGAATAACCGCCGGGATCAGCATATGCGTTTGTAGATACCAGCTTCCCATCACGCTCAGCCAGCCAAAGAAAATCAGCACTGAGATATCGCCAAGGCCGAGATAGCCATACGGACGCTTACCAATGGTGTAAGTAATCGCCGCAACGATCGACAGGCCGCCAAGCACGAGAAAGCCGATAAAATCCGCCAGCGTCTGGGTTGCCGCTGTCACCAGCAACAGCCCGGAAATACAGCTCAGCACAATCACGATAATCAGCGCTCGTTTCATTTGCGCAAGCGAGATAGCACCTTTCTGCATACCGCGCAGTGGCCCAATGCGATCCGGTTTATCGCTGCCCTTCACGGCATCACCGTAATCATTGGCAAGGTTGGAGAGAATTTGCAGCAGGCCGGCGGTGATCAACGCGAGCACGGCGACCAGCGGATCAAAATAACCCTGCCACCACGCCAGCACGGTGCCGACGACAATGGCCGCGAATGCCAGCGGTAATGTTTTAGGTCGCAGGCTTTCCAGCCAGGCCTGGGTAAGGCTCAGAGATTGCGTTTCGTTCATAAATTACGCCAACAAAAAATGGGGGCATAAGCCCCCATCGAATGTGATGAAAACGTTGTGAACGGGATTATAAGATAAAACGGCTCAGATCTTCATCTGCCACTAAAGCATCAAGATGCTTACTCACATAGTCGGCATCAATGGTAATGGTCTTACCGCCCAGATCGCTGGCGTCGTAGGAGATATCTTCCATCAGGCGCTCCAGCACGGTATGCAAACGGCGGGCACCGATGTTTTCCGTGGTTTCGTTCACCTGCCACGCAGCCTGCGCAATGCGTTTGATGCCGTCGTCGGTAAATTCGATATTCACGCCTTCGGTCGCCATCAGCGCTTTGTACTGTACGGTCACAGACGCGTTTGGCTCGGTCAGGATGCGCTCGAAATCTTCCGTTGTTAACGCCTTCAGTTCAACGCGAATCGGCAGACGGCCCTGCAATTCCGGGATCAGATCCGACGGGCTGGCAACCTGGAATGCGCCGGAAGCGATAAACAGAATGTGGTCGGTTTTCACCATGCCGTGCTTGGTCGAAACGGTGCAGCCTTCCACCAGAGGCAGCAGGTCGCGCTGTACGCCTTCGCGGGAAACGTCCGGCCCGGAAACATTGCCGCGCTTACAGATTTTGTCGATTTCGTCGATAAACACAATCCCGTGCTGCTCAACGGCTTCGATAGCATCCTGCTTCAGCTCTTCCGGGTTGACCAGCTTCGCCGCTTCTTCTTCAATCAGCAGTTTCATCGCGTCTTTGATTTTCAACTTACGCGGTTTCTGCTTCTGCCCGCCCAGGTTCTGGAACATGGACTGCAGCTGGTTGGTCATCTCTTCCATGCCCGGAGGCGCCATGATTTCTACGCCCATCGGTGCCGCGGCGAGATCGATTTCAATCTCTTTATCGTCGAGCTGGCCTTCGCGCAGTTTTTTGCGGAAGGACTGGCGCGCAGCTGAAGGTTCAGCGGATTGCTCCGGCTGGCCCCAGTTGTTTTTTGCCGGTGGGATCAGTACGTCGAGAATACGCTCTTCGGCCAACTCTTCGGCGCGGTAGCGGTTTTTCTCGATCGACTGGATTCGTACCATTTTCACTGCGGAATCGGTCAGATCGCGGATGATAGAGTCCACTTCTTTCCCGACATAGCCCACTTCGGTGAACTTGGTCGCTTCAACTTTGATAAACGGCGCGTTAGCCAGTTTCGCCAGACGACGAGCAATTTCGGTTTTACCGACGCCGGTCGGGCCGATCATCAGAATATTTTTTGGTGTCACTTCGTGACGCAGCTCTTCATCAAGCTGCATACGGCGCCAGCGGTTACGCAAGGCGATTGCCACAGAACGCTTAGCCGCGTCCTGGCCGATAATGTGTTTGTCCAGTTCGCTGACAATTTCGCGTGGGGTCATTTCAGACATGGGAGATCCTTACGCTTTAGAGGGTAATTCTTCGATAGTATGGAAATGGTTGGTGTAAATGCAGATATCGCCTGCAATATCCAACGCCTTTTCAGCGATTTCGCGCGCGCCAAGCTCGGTATTTTCCAGTAACGCACGAGCTGCGGCCTGGGCGTATGGCCCACCGGAACCGATAGCGATCAGGTCATTTTCCGGCTGAACCACATCACCATTACCGGTGATGATCAGCGACGCGTTCTCATCTGCCACCGCCAGCAGCGCTTCCAGCTTGCGCAGCATGCGATCGGTGCGCCAGTCCTTTGCCAGCTCGACAGCCGCTTTCACCAGATGTCCCTGGTGCATTTCCAGTTTGCGTTCGAAGAGTTCGAACAGAGTGAAGGCATCGGCCGTACCACCAGCAAAACCTGCGATAACTTTGTCGTTATACAGGCGGCGGACTTTTTTCACGTTGCCCTTCATTACGGTATTACCCAGTGTGGCCTGGCCATCACCGGCAATAACGACATGGCCGTTACGGCGTACGCTTACGATTGTTGTCACGAGCAGACCCCTTGGTTACAAATGCAGAATACAGCGCCCCGCACAGTGTACGGGGCAGAATGCAATTATAGATGGGGGAGATTTCGGGGGTTTCAACCCCCGGAGGCGAGACGGATACAGTTTGTATGACCCGCCATTTTCAGACGGCTAATTGTGGAATCGGCATTCTCTTTGCCTTTCACCGGGCCAAGTACCACGCGGTTCCAGCCGTTGTTGCTGGTGATACGTGAATCAAACCCTTCAAACGCCAGCTGGGCGCGAACGGTTTCTGCCTGATCCTGGTCTTTAAACGAACCGCACTGGATCATCCAGCGGCGGTCATCTTTTTTCTCCGCCGTTTGCGTTTTCGGCGCTTCTGCTTCATGTGTTATCGGCGCAGCCTGCTGCGCTTTCGGCTGTGCTGCCGTGGTATGCGGCGGCGTTTGCAACAGATCCTGATACGGCTGCGATGTGGCGGCGGCTTTCGGTTGCTGCTGCGTTTGCGTTTGACGCGGCGCAGTGGCCGTTGTCCGCGCCGGTTGCTGCTGTACCGGCTGTTCCACAATGCGCGTCTGCGTACGCGGCTGCTGAACTGGCTGCGTTTGCGTCCACTGCGGTTGTTGCTGCTGCTGAGCCTGGCGCTGACGCTGCAACGTTTGCTGACGCTGTTCCGGCGTCTGTTCGTTCCACGGCACTTCGTTAAGCTGAGTCGGCTGCTGGCGCATATCCGCCTGCATCTGCGCTAACAGCTGGCGCTGTTCATCTGTCAGTTGATCCGGGTTTTTCACTTCGCCGCCTGCCGAAGGTTCCGTCGGCGCAAGCACGCCTGGTTGACGGCTTTCCAGCTCTTTAATATAACGCCAGCGCTCTTCCGGCTTCGGTGGCAGGCCGTTACCGCTGACCTTTTGATTTTGCAGCGCTTCGGATTCTTCTTTTTTGTGGTGCGTAATAAAGTACAGACCACCGATAAAGGCGACCAGCACGGCGGCCGCGATGGCGACCATGGCTGGAGAGACCGCAGACCTGCTGCGTTGCTTTTTCCTTGAGTTGCTCGCTTTTCGCCGCGCAGGAGCCGGCTGGCTGCGGCGTACATAATCTCGTTGTGCCACTATCGTTTCGCTGTATTTATATCGTTTATCAGCCCGCCATGTTACTTAAGCGACGGGCTTTTGACCAGAAGGGGGTGTCTTAAAGCCCGGTTTTTACGTCATCGCCCGGGTACTGCCGCGCAGGATCAATTCGCAATCCAGCAGGCGCGATCCGCTGTTAACGTTATGACCCTGCAGTTGTTCCAGCAGGAGCAGCATCGATTCCCGGCCAATTTCGTAGCGCGGCTGCGCAACGGTGGTTAGCGGCGGGTCAGAGTACTCTGCCAGTGAAATGTTATCAAAACCGATAATCGATAAGTCGTCCGGTACCTTCAGCCCCCGGCGTTTGGCGAGCGACAGCGCACCCAGCGCCATAACGTCGCTATGGCAGAACACCGCCGTTGGCGGTTTGGGCAACGCCAGTAGCTGTTCCAGCGCGTGCGCTCCGGCTTCAAAGGTAAAATCACCACGCGCAATATAGTGCGGATCGACAGTTGTTCCGGAGCGGCGTAGCGCCTGCACATAACCCTGCAAGCGGTAGTGGCACAATGGCATCTCTTCCGGCCCGGCAATACAGCCAATCAGATGGTGCCCTTGCTCCTGTAGATAATTGACGGCGTTAAAAGCGGCGGTCAGGTTATCAATATGTACGGTTGGCAGCTCCAGCTCGGGAGCAAATTCATTCGCCATGACCATCGGCGGCAAATTGCGCTGCTCTTCAATACTGGCGTCGAACGGCAGGCGTGAACCTAACAACAGCATGCCGTCGATTTGCTTGGTAATGATCAGATCGATAAAGGTTTTTTCTTGCTGATTCTGGTGGGCGCAGTCGCCAATCAGTACCAGATAGCCATGTTCGGCTGCGGTAACTTCGATACCGCGAATGATTTCGCTGAAAAAGGGATCGCAGATATCCGGCACAATCACCAGCAAAGTGCGGGATTCGTTTCGTTTGACGTTACGCCCCATCGACTGGGGTAAATAACCCACTTCCATTGCGGCTTGTTCCACCCGATTACGGGTCGTCTGCGACACTTTTTCCGGATTCATTAATGCACGGGATACGGTTGCCGTAGAAACCTTTGCTTTCATGGCAACATCTTTCATGGTCGCTGCTGCAACCTGATTTTTGGGTTTCAACTTGTTCTCCTCGCATGCACGGCGCAAGCGTAGTCACATTTTTATCAGATAGTTAGGCGCAGCGGTTACAGAAATTTCATGAAAAGTGTGATGAAAGTTGAATTTTATGCCGCCGATCGCAACCTCAACTCTCAATAGGATCAACATCCAGCACCCATTTAACCCGCCGCGCATCGGGCAGCGTGTTAATCAACGCCAGCGCGCCGCTGACAATGTGCTGTAAGCGAATGCGGGAAGGGTGTTGCAGCAGGATCTGCCAGCGATAGCGTCCGGCGCGCTTCGCTGCCAGCGCCGGAACCGGGCCGAGGATCCACAATTGATTATCTGCCAGCGGGCTGGCTTGCAGCAGGTTTTTCAACTGTTGCAGGAACAGCGGAGCGTACTGATTGTTCTGATCTTCTGCGCGGATCAACACGTGGCTGGTCCACGGCGGCAGTTGCAGCGTTTGCCGCTCGGCCAGCGCCTGTTCTGCAAAGGTGTCATACCCTTTATGCAGCAAGGTTTGCAGCAAAGGATGCTCAGGATGGTGGGTTTGCAGCACCACTTCGCCTTGCTTACCGGCGCGTCCGGCGCGGCCCGACACTTGGGTATAGAGCTGAGCAAACCGCTCCGCTGCGCGGAAATCGGCAGAAAAGAGCGCGCCATCGACATCCAGCAATGCAACCAGCGTCACATCCGGGAAGTGGTGGCCTTTCGCCAGCATCTGCGTGCCAATCAGGATCCGCGCACCGCCGCGATGAACTTCCGCCAGGTGCTGTTCCAGCGCGCCTTTGCGACTGGTGGTATCGCGGTCAATACGCGACACCGGCACGCCAGGGAACAGCGGCGCAAGCGCCTGTTCCAGTTGCTCCGTCCCTAAACCGACGGGCAGCAGGTGCGTGGAACCGCAGGAGGGGCACTGGCGCGGCACCGGGCGCTGGCTATCGCAATGGTGGCAGCGCAAATGCTGTTGCGCCTGGTGAAAGGTGTAGTAGTGATCGCAACGCGGGCACTCTGCTATCCAGCCGCAGTCATGGCACAGCAGCGCCGGAGCGAACCCCCGGCGGTTAAGAAACAGGATCACCTGGTTGCCTGCCTGCAAATGCTGGCGCATGCGATTAATGAGCGCGGGCGCTAATCCGGCCTGCAATTGCTGGCCTTTCATATCCAGCACATGTTGCGTTGCCGGGCGCGCGCTACCGGCGCGGCGCGTCAGGCGCAGCAGCCGGTATTTTCGCGCTCGCACATTATATAAGGTCTCCAGCGCGGGAGTCGCCGAACCGAGAATGATGGGGATCTGTTCGCTGTGGGCGCGATAAACCGCCAGATCCCGCGCGTGGTAGCGCCAGCCTTCCTGCTGTTTATAGGAGCTGTCGTGCTCTTCATCGATAACGATCACGCCGAGGTTTTTAAACGGTGTGAACAGCGACGAACGCGTGCCGATAACAATTGCCGCCTCGCCATTTTTCGCTTTTTGCCATGTGATAAGACGTTCACTGTCGTTCAGACCGGAATGCAGCACTTCAACCGGCGCGTTAAAGCGCTCGCGAAAGCGGGCGATGGTTTGCGGCGTCAGGCCAATCTCCGGCACCATCACCAGCGCCTGTTTACCCTGCGCCAGCACATTTTCCAGCACGCTTAAATAGACTTCGGTCTTACCGGAACCCGTGACGCCTGCCAGCAGCCAGGCAGAGAATTGATCGGCCGCGCTGTGAATCGCACCGACGGCCGTGGCCTGCTCCGTGTTCAACCGCAGCCTGTCGCCGCTGACGGAAAAATGACCGCGCCAGTCGCTGAACGTCGGCGTTTCGCTGCTCATCTCTGCCAGCCCTTTGGCGCGCAGCGCCTGCAGAGTGACGCTTTTCAGATCCAGTGCGGCCAACTGGTGCTGCCAGATTTTACCTTTACGCAGAGCCGAAAGCGCCTGCTGCTGCTTTGCCGACTTTACGCGGTTAATGTCCGTCGCCTGGCCCTGCTCAGTGGCGAACCAGTAGCCCTGAAACTCTGCGCTGGCAGTTTTTGTCTGGCGTAACAGAACGGGAAGCGCGTTGAACAGCACATCGCCAATCGGGTGATGATAATAGTCAGCCGCCCATAGCAACAGACGCCAGACGGCGGGCGAAAAAGCGGGCTCGCTGTCGAGCACTTCTTCTACCTGTTTCAGTTCGGCAAGCGGCAGCTCGCTTTTATCGCCGATCGCCACCACGATACCGACGCGTTGCTGAGTACCGAACGGCACGCGCACGCGACAACCTGCGCGGGCGATCATGTCGTCCGGCAACAGATAATCAAAGGTGCGGGGCAAGGGTACAGACAGCGCAACGTGGGCGATGGGCATCTCATCTTCCTGACTTGAAAACTGGCGGGTTAGTATACACATTGTTGCTACGAGCGAGCGGATCAGTTTGCATGTGCTGGTTAATTTCTGTATGATTCGCCGCCTTTAGTGCGGATTTAGCGCGCCAAAGATACACTTATATATTAACTCGCGTGGTGTCTGGCGTTAGGGCTGGAAGAGCGACGCGGCCTTAAACTGAGGTTTCCCATGAAAAAAGGTATTCACCCGAATTACGTTGCGATTACTGCAACCTGTTCTTGCGGTAATGTGATCAAAACCCACTCCACCGTGGGCCACGACCTGAACCTGGACGTGTGCGGCAAATGCCACCCGTTCTTTACTGGTAAACAACGTGTTGTTGATACCGGTGGTCGTGTTGAGCGTTTCAACAAACGCTTCAACATCCCGGGCAGCAAATAAGTTGCCAAAGAAAAAAGCGCCGAGAGGCGCTTTTTTTGTCTCTGTGGTTTGCCGGTGGGGGATATTTTTGTGATTCGAGTCACAAAAATATTGCTCTGCTTAAAAAACGCCCATATCCTTTTCACCATTCCAGTCCTGTGAACCATGAGCGAAAAGAGGCGTGATATGCTGACGGCAATGAAAAATGTATTTATGTCTTATTTGCTTTCTCTGGCAGAAGTGCACCCGGAAGTGACGCGCTTCTGATTGGGCGGCTGACATAAGCAAAAAGGGCGGAAGATATCTTCCGCCCTTTTGTTTTGAATCAGTATTCCCATGTATCCGGGTCGATGCCCAGTTCACGCATAATCACTTTCGCCTCTTCCGGGATTTCATCACTGCGCTCTTTACGCAGATCTTCATCGTTCGGCAGGGGCTGACCGGTGAACGCATGCAGGAATGCCTCGCACAGCAGCTCGCTGTTGGTGGCGTGACGCAGGTTGTTCACCTGACGACGGGTACGTTCATCGGTGAGGATTTTTAACACCTTAAGAGGAATGGAAACCGTAATTTTCTTTACTTGCTCACTCTTCTTGCCGTGCTCAGCGTATGGGCTGATATATTCGCCGCTCCATTCAGCCATGAGATACCTTTAATCCTCTCAGTCATTAGTCTAAACCCGGGTGAGCCCAGGCCGTAATCCCGCGTAGTTTACCGTAGAGTCATCACAGTGACACGGTGTATCGCTCTGCGCGCCCACACTAAAGCATATAATTTTAACGGCTATTGCGCGTTTGCTCAATCTATACGCAAAGAAGTTTAGATGTCCAGATGTATTGACGTCTATCCATTCAATGTTTACTCTGTGGTCAGATTTTTCATCCATTAAGCCAGGAAGCCTTCACCATGACGCGTAAACAGGCCACCATTGCAGTGCGTAGCGGATTGAACGATGACGAGCAGTATGGCTGCGTTGTCCCGCCGATTCACCTCTCCAGTACCTATAATTTCACCGGTTTTAACGAGCCCCGCGCGCACGACTACTCGCGTCGCGGTAACCCCACGCGCGATGTGGTACAGCGCGCACTGGCGGAGCTGGAAGGGGGCGCTGGCGCGGTGTTGACCAATACTGGCATGTCGGCGATTCATCTGGTGACCACGGTTTTCCTCAAGCCCGGCGATCTACTGGTTGCACCGCATGATTGCTACGGCGGCAGCTACCGCCTGTTCGACAGTCTGGCGAAACGGGGTTGCTACCGGGTGAAATTCGTCGATCAGGGCGATGAACAGGCGCTGAAAGCGGCGCTGGCGGAAAAACCGAAACTGGTGCTGGTAGAAAGTCCAAGCAACCCATTGTTGCGCGTCGTGGATATTGCGAAAATCTGCCAACTGGCGCGTGAAGCGGGCGCAGTTAGCGTCGTTGATAACACCTTCTTAAGCCCGGCGTTGCAAAATCCGCTGGCGCTGGGTGCCGATCTGGTGCTGCACTCCTGCACGAAATACCTCAACGGTCATTCCGATGTGGTGGCGGGCGTGGTGATTGCAAAAGATGCGGAGACTGTCACCGAACTGGCATGGTGGGCGAATAATATTGGCGTCACCGGCAGCGCCTTCGACAGTTATTTGCTGTTGCGCGGTCTGCGCACGTTGTCGCCGCGTATGGAAGTGGCGCAGCGTAACGCACAGGCGATTGTCGATTTCCTGCAAACTCAGCCGCTGGTGAAAAAGCTTTACCACCCGTCTCTGCCGGATAACCAGGGGCATGAGATTGCTGCGCGTCAACAAAAAGGCTTTGGCGCGATGTTAAGTTTTGAACTGGATGGCGACGAGCAAACGCTGCGTCGCTTCCTGAGCGGTTTGTCACTGTTTACTCTGGCGGAATCATTAGGTGGGGTAGAAAGTTTAATCTCCCACGCCGCCACCATGACGCACGCAGGGATGGCGCCGGAAGCGCGCGCCGCTGCCGGGATTTCAGAAACGCTGTTGCGTATCTCGACCGGTATTGAAGATAGCGAAGATTTAATTGCCGATCTGGAAAATGCCTTCCGGGTCGCAGCTGAGGGGTAAACATGAGTGTGATTGCGCAGGCAGGGACGAAGGCTCGTCAGCTGCACAAATTTGGTGGCAGTAGTCTGGCGGATGTGAAGTGTTACCTCCGCGTTGCAGGGATCATGGCGGAGTATTCGCAACCGGGCGACATGATGGTTGTCTCCGCCGCAGGCAGCACCACCAACCAGCTGATCAACTGGCTGAAATTAAGCCAGACTGACAGGCTCTCTGCGCATCAGGTTCAGCAATCCCTGCGTCGTTATCAAAGTGACTTAATTGGCGGCCTATTGCCCGCCGATGTGGCCGATGGCCTGACCAGCGAATTTATCCACGATCTGGAACACCTGGCGGCGCTGCTCGACGGCGGCATCACCGACGCAGTCTACGCGGAAGTGGTCGGCCACGGTGAAATCTGGTCGGCGCGCTTGATGGCCGCCGTACTTAATCAACAAGGCCTTGATGCGGCCTGGCTGGATGCCCGCGATTTTCTGCGCGCCGAGCGCTCGGCGCAGCCGCAGGTGAACGAAGGGGCATCTTACCCCCTTTTGCAGCAAAAGCTGGCGCAACATCCTGGCAAACGTATTGTCGTCACCGGTTTTATCAGCCGTAACGAGGCGGGTGAAACGGTACTGTTGGGGCGTAATGGCTCTGACTATTCAGCCACACAGATTGGCGCGCTGGGCGATGTTTCCCGCGTCACCATCTGGAGCGATGTGGCCGGTGTCTATAGCGCCGACCCGCGCAAAGTGAAAGATGCCTGTCTGCTGCCGCTGCTGCGCCTCGACGAAGCCAGTGAACTGGCGCGTCTTGCCGCTCCGGTACTGCATGCCCGTACGCTGCAACCGGTCTCCGGCAGCAATATCGATCTGCAATTGCGCTGTAGCTATAACCCGGATCAAGGCTCTACGCGGATTGAACGCGTACTGGCGTCCGGCTCCGGTGCGCGCATCGTGACCAGTCACGATGATGTCTGCCTGATTGAGTTCCTCGTTCCGGCCGGGCAGGATTTTAAGCTGGCGCAAAAAGAGATCGATCTGCTCCTCAAGCGCGCGCAGGCGCGTCCGCTGGCGGTGGGTGCCCATGCCGACCGTAATCTGCTGCAACTCTGCTACACCTCGGAAGTGGTCGATAGCGTTTTTAAACTGCTGGATGAAGCCGGTCTGCCGGGTGAATTACGCCTGCGTCAGGGGTTGGCGCTGGTGGCGCTGGTCGGTGCTGGCGTATGCCGTAACCCATTGCATAGCCACCGTTTCTGGCAGCAACTGAAAGGCCAGCCGGTTGAATTTATCTGGCAGTCCGATGAAGGTATTAGCCTGGTCGCTGTATTGCGCGTTGGCCCGACCGAGAGCCTGATTCAGGGGCTGCACCAGTCGCTGTTCCGCGCGGAAAAACGTATCGGTCTGATGCTGTTCGGCAAGGGAAATATCGGTTCCCGCTGGCTGGAGTTGTTCTCCCGCGAGCAGAGCGCACTTTCGGCGCGTACCGGGTTTGAATTTGTGCTGGCCGGCGTGGTGGATAGCCGCCGTAGCTTGCTGAATTACGATGGGCTGGATGCCAGCCGTGCGCTGGCTTTCTTTAATGATGAAGCCGTCGAGCAGGATGAAGAGTCGCTGTTCCTGTGGATGCGCGCTCATCCATATGACGACCTGGTTGTACTGGATGTGACCGCCAGTGAGCAACTGGCCGGGCAGTATCTGGATTTTGCCAGCCACGGTTTTCATGTGATCAGCGCTAACAAACTGGCTGGGGCGAGCACGACCAATAATTATCGCCAGATCCATGATGCGTTTGAAAAAACGGGTCGCCACTGGTTGTACAACGCCACCGTCGGCGCCGGATTGCCGGTTAACCATACGGTGCGCGATCTGCGCGATAGCGGTGATGTGATTCTGGCGATCAGCGGTATTTTCTCCGGCACCCTCTCCTGGTTGTTCCTGCAATTCGACGGTACTGTGCCGTTTACCGATCTGGTCGATCAGGCGTGGCAGCAGGGGCTGACTGAACCGGATCCGCGTGTCGATCTCGCCGGTAAAGATGTGATGCGCAAGCTGGTGATCCTCGCCCGTGAAGCGGGTTATGACATCGAACCAGAGCAGGTTCGCGTGGAATCGCTGGTGCCGCCGCATTGTGAAGAAGGTTCGGTGGATCACTTCTTCGAAAACGGCGACGAGCTGAATGAGCAGATGGTGCAGCGGCTGGAAGCCGCCCGTGAAATGGGCCTTGTGCTGCGTTATGTCGCGCGTTTCGATGCGAACGGTAAAGCACGCGTGGGCGTTGAAGCGGTCCGTCCGGAGCATCCGCTGGCGGCGGTACTGCCTGGGGATAATGTCTTCGCCATTGAAAGTCGCTGGTATCGCGATAATCCGCTGGTCATCCGCGGTCCGGGTGCAGGACGTGATGTCACCGCAGGCGCTATCCAGTCAGATATCAACCGTCTGGCGCAATTGCTGTAATTTTCTCCTCACCCTCTCCCCGGCGGGGAGAGGGTATTTCATTCCGCATCATGAACTTTTTTCATCTTCGCTGAACATTCCTCACTCAGAATAATGATTTTCCGGTTGACGGCCTGTGCAAATTCCGTCATTTTTACATCTGGACGTCTAAACGTATAGAAGTTCACAAACAACAGACAATGACATGCGATTGATGAGGTAAGGTATGAGCTTTTTTCACGCCAACCAGCGGGAAGCCCTGAACCAGAGCCTGGCGGAAGTACATGGCCAGATTAATGTTTCCTTTGAATTTTTCCCGCCGCGCACCAGTGAAATGGAACAGACCTTATGGAACTCCATCGATCGCCTGAGCAGCCTGAAGCCGAAATTCGTGTCGGTGACTTATGGCGCAAACTCCGGCGAGCGCGATCGTACTCACAGCATTATCAAAGGCATCAAAGAGCGCACCGGCCTGGAAGCCGTGCCGCACTTGACCTGTATCGACGCCACCCGCGACGAACTGCGTGCGATTGCGCAGGATTACTGGAATAACGGCATCCGCCATATCGTGGCGCTGCGCGGTGATTTACCGCCGGGCGGCGGTAAGCCGGAGATGTATGCCGCCGATCTGGTGACGCTGTTAAAAGAGGTTGCCGATTTTGATATCTCTGTTGCCGCTTACCCGGAAGTACACCCGGAAGCGAAAAGTGCGCAGGCGGATCTGCTCAACCTGAAGCGCAAAGTGGACGCAGGCGCCAGCCGTGCGATCACCCAGTTCTTCTTTGATGTGGAAAGCTACCTGCGTTTTCGCGATCGCTGCGCGGCAACCGGCATCGACGTGGAGATCGTTCCGGGCATTCTGCCGGTATCCAACTTCAAGCAGGCGAAAAAATTCGCGGATATGACCAACGTGCGTATTCCGGCGTGGATGTCGCAAATGTTCGACGGTCTGGATGACGACGCCGAAACCCGCAAGCTGGTGGGGGCAAATATCGCGATGGATATGGTGAAGATTTTGAGCCGCGAAGGGGTGAAGGATTTCCACTTCTACACGCTGAACCGCGCGGAAATGAGCTACGCGATTTGCCACACGCTGGGCGTTCGCCCCGGCGTCTAAGCTGAAATAAAAAGCCCGGAACAACCGTTCCGGGCTTTTGCTTTACAGGCCCGGTAAATCCTGGCGCCACCGGGCATGTTAACGCTTATTCCCACTCTTCCAGGAAACGCTGCCCGTACTGGTCGGCGACCAGCAGCGCAGCATAGACCTGATCCGGCGTTGCGCCGCCTGGCATGTTGTGGATGGTTTCACCTTCCGCACAGGCCGCTTCGGCAACGATGCGCATCTTCGCCGGAATATCCGTTTTGATATCCAGTTGCGCCAGCGTGATCGGCAGACCAACGGTGTGGCACAGCGCTGCAACCGTTTCGATCTCATCCAGCGGCGCGTTTTCCAGTACCAGTTGCGTCAGTGTACCGAATGCCACTTTTTCACCATGATAGTAGTGGTGCGCGTCCGCCAGGGCGGTTAAACCGTTGTGGATGGCATGCGCAGCCGCCAGGCCGCCGCTCTCGAAGCCGACGCCGCTGAGATAGGTATTCGCCTCCACCACGCGCTCCAGCGCAGGCGTGACGACATGCTGTTCAGCCGCAAGCATGGCTTTTTCACCCTCTTCCAGCAGCGTGTTGTAGCACAGCTCGGCCAGCGCCAGTGCAGATTGCGTGCTTTGCCCACCGGCCATGGTTTTTGCGCCGCTGCGTGAACAGGCGCGGGCTTCAAACCAGGTGGAGAGCGCATCGCCGATCCCCGCCGCCAGCAGCCGCGCTGGTGCGCCGGCAACGATTTTGGTGTCGACAATCACGCGGTTCGGGTTGTTGGGAAGTAACAGATAGCGGTCGAATTCACCGTTGTCAGTGTAGATAACCGAAAGTGCGCTGCACGGCGCATCGGTGGAAGCGATTGTTGGCGCAATTGCCACCGGAACGTGCATGAAGTGCGCCAGCGCTTTGGCGGTATCCAGCGTTTTCCCGCCGCCAATACCGAGCACTGCGCCGCAGTGAGCGTTTTCCGCAACGCCACGCAGCCGGTCAATTTCATTTTGTGAACACTCACCGCCGAATGGCACAACTTCACAGGCCAGACCGGCATCCGCCAGACTTTTTTGCAGTATTTCCTGGGCAAAACCAAGCACAAATTTATCGCCCACGACCAGCCAGCGATCGGCCAGCGGTTTGAGATAGTCGCCGAGACGGGTGATGACGTCTGCACCCTGGATGTACTTACCTGGCGACTGGATGATGCGATCCATATATTGCCTCCTTACAGGTTTAGGTTGCCAAAAGCCGTTTTCCAGTCTTGCTCAAACTTCGCTATTGCTGACTCTACTGCGGGCGTATTGAGCATTTGTTGCGCTACGTCTAATGGCAGTGTGATTGCTTCACATCCGGCGAGCAGGCAGTCGAGCGCCTGACGCGGCGTTTTGAAGCTGGCGGCCAGCACTTTGCTTTGCGGTGCGTGGAGTTTCAGCAGCGTTTGCAATTCCTGCACCATACGGATGCCGTCGCCGCCCTGGGCATCGACACGGTTGACATAAGGCGCCACATATTTTGCTCCGGCAAGGGCAGCGAGTAAGCCCTGCGCGGCGCTGTAGACAGCGGTGCCAAGGGTGGCAATATGCTCTTTTTTCAACTGCTTAATGGCAGCCAATCCTTCTGCTGTGACCGGGATTTTCACCACGATGCCAGGAAAGGCGCTGTTGAGGCGTCTGGCTTCAGACACCATGCCTTCCGCGTCACGGCCCATCACCTGCGCAAACAGCGTTCCGTTCGGGCCGATGGCGTTTTGCAGACGCGGCAACACATCCCATACCGGCGTTTTCCCGGCGGCAATAATGCTGGGGTTGGTGGTGACGCCCGCCAGCGGGTAAATGCGCGCCAGGCGCTCAACTTCCGCCACGTTGGCGGTGTCCAGATAGAGTTCCATCGTGCTTCCTCGTATAACGTTTCTGTCCTCAGCATACGAGCGCTTGCCGCGCAGTCGCCATATAACAAATCTGCCAAACACTGGACAAATGTAAGCTCCATAACGAATTGAGATTTGGCTCACAAGTTGCGCTGTATCACGATGAAACAGGGGGTTGCAGACCTTTGTCGCGCGGCGGAATGCGAGTTTTAACGTATAAAAATCCAGTGCCGCAGGCTTAATCTTGTTTTTCGCTGAGATGGCTGTGGTACTGCTGGCGGTACTCGGAGGGGGAACGTTCGGTATTTTTACGGAACAGGCGGCAGAAGTAGTTACTGTCGACAAAACCGCAGGTGTGCGCGACTTCTTTGATTTTTAAGTCATAGCCCTTGAGCAGTGCTTTGGCATGCTCCAGCCGGGTGTGATTGAGGTATTCGTTAAAACCAAGACTGCCGGTTTTCTGGAACAGGTGCGAAAGATAATTGGGCGAGATGTAAAACGCCTGTGCCACCGATTCGCGCGTGAGCGGCTTGGCGTAATGTTCGTCGATATAGCTGCGAATGGCTTCGAACAGCGCTTCGCTGCGGGAAGCAGTCTGGATCTGGCTACCGAGCAGATCGTGGCAGTGGCTGAGCAGGCTGGTGACAATCAGCCGTGCGGTTTGCTGCTCGTGCGGCTGCATTTGCATTTCATGCAGCGTGTGCAGCAGAAACGAGCCCACGCGCGGACCGCGGCGTGCGACATGCTGTTTCGCCAGGTTTTGCAGGGTTTCGCCATTCCACTGATTCACGCTAAAGCTCAGTTGCTGCTTGCCGAACAGTACGCTTAAGGTGCTGGCCGGTGCCTGCCATTGCTGCCAGTTCCAGCCGCCAGCCGGGATATACAGAACATCATGTTGCGTCATCAGCGGCGCTTCCCCGGCGATCCCGACATCCATCAGCGACCCTTCCAGCACAATTTCCAGACGCGGAAAATCGACCTGACAGGCCAGTGCAGGCGTACTACCGGTAACTCCGGCAAAACAGACCTGACGCAGCGGCAGCGGGCCGTTGATCAGGCGGGAGATGAGATGGCTGACGTCGTGGCTCATGCTTTCCTTCCGTGACGGGCGAAGGAACAACCTTAGCTGGCGACATAAAAAAAGGCCACAGCAAGTGTGGCCTTTTGCGATGCGCGGAGAAAATTAGCCCGTGTTACGCATGCCTGCTGCAACACCCGCAATGGTCACCATCAACGCTTGTTCTACACGCTCGTCCGGCGCTTCACCGGCCTCTTCGGCCAGACGCGAACGGTGCAGCAGCTCGGCCTGCAATACGTTCAGCGGGTCGGTGTAGATGTTACGTAACTGGATGGATTCGGCGATCCACGGCAGATCGGCCATCAGGTGGGAGTCGTTGGCAATGGCCAGTACCACATTAATATCCGCCTGCAGCAGTTTACGCAGCTCGCTGCCCAGACCCCATAGTTCTGGTTTTACCAGACGCTGATCGTAGTATTCCGCCAGCCACAAGTCGGCTTTGGAGAAGACCATCTCCAGCATGCCAAGGCGGGTTGAGAAGAACGGCCAGTCGCGGCACATTGCTTCCAGTTCGCTCTGCTTGCCATCTTCCACCACTTTCTGTAACGCAGCGCCTGCGCCCAGCCAGGCCGGAAGCATCAGGCGGTTCTGCGTCCAGGCGAAGATCCACGGAATGGCACGCAGCGACTCGACGCCGCCGGTCGGACGGCGTTTCGCCGGACGTGAGCCGAGCGGCAGTTTGCCCAGTTCCTGTTCCGGCGTTGCCGAACGGAAATAGGGAACGAAGTCTTTGTTTTCGCGCACGTAGCCACGGTACATCTCACAGGAGCTCTCCGACAGTGCGTCCATAATGTGGCGCCACTGTGGTTTCGGTTCCGGCGGCGGCAGCAGGTTCGCTTCCATAATGGCGCTGGTATAAAGCGACAGGCTGCTGATGGTGACTTCCGGCAGACCGTATTTAAAACGGATCATCTCACCCTGTTCGGTCACGCGCAGACCGCCTTTCAGGCTACCTGGCGGTTGAGAGAGCAGCGCTGCATGTGCTGGTGCGCCACCGCGACCAATAGAACCGCCGCGGCCGTGGAACAGCGTCAGTTCGATGCCGGCTTTCTCGCAGGTTTTGATCAGCGCATCCTGAGCCTGATATTGCGCCCAGCTTGCGGCCATTACGCCCGCGTCTTTCGCCGAGTCGGAATAGCCAATCATCACCATCTGCTTGCCCTGGATAAAGCCGCGATACCAGTCGATATTCAACAACTGGGTCATTACGTCGTCGGCATTGTTGAGGTCATCCAGCGTTTCAAACAGCGGCGCGACCGGCAGCGCAAAGCCGATACCGGCTTCTTTCAGCAGCAGGTGAACGGCCAGCACGTCGGACGGCGTTTTGGCCATGGAGATCACATAGGCGGCGATGGATCCGCGCGGCGCTTCGGCGATCACCCGGCAGGTGTCCAGCACCTCGCGGGTCTCGTCGCTTGGCTCCCACTGGCGCGGCAGCAGAGGGCGTTTGGAGTTCAGTTCGCGGATCAGAAACGCTTGTTTGTCAGCTTCTGACCAGCTTTCGTAATCGCCGATGCCGAGATAGCGGGTCAGTTCGCCCAGTGCTTCGGTATGTCGGGTACTCTCCTGACGAATATCGATGCGCACCAGCGGCACGCCAAAACTCTTCACACGGCGTAATGTATCGAGCAGTTCACCGTTGGCGATAATGCTCATACCGCAGGCCTGCAGTGATTTATAACAGGCGTACAGCGGCTCCCACAGTTGCTCGTTTTGCGTCAGCAAACCGGCAGGCTTCGGCAGTTTTTGCCCCTTCAGGCGCGCTTCCAGCCAGGCTTGGGTCGCCATCAGGTCGGAACGCAATTTTTTCATCAGATAACGATACGGCTCGCGCGCGCCTTCTGCGCCTGCCAGCTCGCGCAGTTCATCGGTACATTCGACCATCGACAGCTCGGAGATCAGTAGCTGAATATCTTTCAGGAACAGATCGGTCGCTTTCCAGCGGCTGAGCAGCAGCACATGGCGAGTGATGTCGGCGGTGACGTTCGGGTTGCCGTCGCGGTCGCCGCCCATCCATGAGGTAAAGCGCACCGGCACAAAATCAACCGGCAGCTTGTAATTGAGGTGCTCTTCTAACTGTTCGTTAAGCTCGCGCAGGTAATTCGGCACGCCTTCCCACAGGCTGTTTTCCACGACCGCAAAACCCCATTTGGCTTCATCAACCGGGCTTGGGCGATTGCGACGGATTTCGTCGGTATGCCAGGACTGGGCAATCAACTGGCGCAGACGACGCATTAACTGGTGGCGTTCGTAGTCGGCGATATCGCTGTTATCCAGTTGTTTCAGGCAGTTGTTCACTTCCACCATTTTGTGGATCAGCGTACGGCGGGTGATCTCGGTTGGGTGGGCGGTCAGTACCAGCTCCAGCGACAGCGATTCAACAGCTTTAATGATGGTGGCTTCGTTGAGATTGGGTTGGTCTTTCAGCTTTTTGATAGTGCGGGCAATTACTTCCGGGTTGCTGGCCGCTTCACCTTTGGCAGAAATGCTGTGGTACTGCTCAGCGGTGTTCGCAAGATTCAGGAACTGGCTGAATGCGCGCGCCACGGGCAGCAGTTCGTCATTAGACAGATTCTGCAAGGTGGTGAGCAGTTCCTGACGGCTGGCTTCATTACCGGCGCGAGAAGATTTGGACAGCTTACGGATTGTTTCTACCCGGTCGAGAATGTTCTCGCCGAGAGCATCCTTGATGGTATCTCCCAGCAGTTTGCCGAGCATACTGACATTACTACGCAAAGCGGAATATTGTTCGTTCATGTTACCCCAGACACCCCATCTCATTTTATTTTGTTATATCTGCCGTCGCGCAGATATAAGACACCGCCTTTTATAAAGCCACGTAAAACCCACTACGTCAATTGCTGCGAAATCGCTTCAGCAAACGAATAAATGGCGTCAATTTACGAAATTTAATTCGCTTTCGGCCAGATAAGTAATGCTTATGAGATTGTGACATTTATCACCCTTTCGTGCGCCTAAAAACCCCTTCCGTAGAAGGGGTATTGGCGGGAGAAAAGGGCGATCAGTGCCAGCAGAAATGATGGACAACCTGGGTAATAAGTTCGCGCGTTGGATTAATAAAGCGCGTTTCCAGATATTCATCCGGCTGATGAGCCTGATTAATTGAGCCCGGACCGAGCACCAGCGTTGGACACAGCGTCTGAATAAAGGGCGCTTCGGTACAGTAGTTCACCACTTCGGTTTCAACGCCGAGCAGTTTTTCCACCACGCTTACCAGTTGGTGATCCGGCGGGCATTCGTAGCCCGGAATGGGCGGATGCAGTTCAGAAATGGTCAGACGGCCCGGCCAGCGGGAACTGACCGGCTCCAGCGCCTCATTCAGTAACCCATTCAGATCGTTCAGCGTCATGCCCGGAAGCGGGCGAATATCCATATGCAGTTCGCAACAGGCGCAAATACGGTTCGCCGCATCACCGCCATGAATATGTCCCAGGTTCAGCGTCGGGTACGGTACGGTGAACGCCGCATAGTGATAGCGCTCTTTCAGGTTGTCACGCAGTTGCAGAATATGGCCGATAGCATCGTGCATCAGTTCGATAGCGTTGACGCCGCGCGCCGGATCGCTGGAATGGCCGGACTGTCCGAGGATACGAATCGCGTTGGAGATATGGCCTTTATGCGCGCGCACCGGTTGCAGGGAGGTTGGCTCGCCGATAATGGCGCAATCCGGACGCAGCTGCGTATTTTCGGAAAAATAACGTGCTCCCGCCATGCTGGTCTCTTCATCGGCAGTGGCGAGAATGTAGAGCGGCTTGCTCAGCTTTGTCACATCGACGTCACGCAGTGCATCAAGAATGAAGGCAAAGAAGCCTTTCATGTCGGCGGTGCCGAGGCCGTAGAGTTTATTGTCATGCTCGGTCAGCGTGAAGGGATCGCGCGTCCAGCGCCCGTCATCAAACGGCACGGTATCGGTGTGGCCGGTTAGCAGCAGACCGCCCGCGCCCGTTCCGGCACTGGCGAGCATATTGAATTTATTGCGCGTACCGGGCACCGGCTGCACTTCAACAGTGAAACCGAGATCGCCAAACCATCCTGCCAGCAGATTGATTAAAGACGCATTGCTCTGATCCAGCGCTTCTTCCGTTGCGCTGATTGACGGCGTGGCAATCAGGGCGCGGTAAATCTCAATAAATGGCGGCAAATTCATTTTCATTGTTGACATACCTGAGTTCGTGATAGTATCAATATTCATGCACTAAATGTGAATAAAAATACATTAATGCTGAGCGTAAGGAAACCTAAAAGGCGACTTGCTCAGCAACGTGGGAGGGATGCTGAGTCTTTCCCTGGCACACATGACGTAAGAAGGTAAACCGCCCCAATGTTGAACACATTAATTGTGGGCGCCAGCGGTTACGCCGGCGCAGAGCTAGTGACCTATGTAAATCGCCATCCTCATATGAACATAACCGCTTTGACGGTTTCTGCGCAAAGTAATGATGCAGGAAAGTGTATCTCCGATTTACATCCGCAGTTGAAAGGCATTGTCGATCTCCCATTGCAGCCGATGTCCGACATCACTGAGTTCCTTGATGGCGTGGACGTGGTTTTCCTGGCGACGGCGCATGAAGTAAGCCACGACCTGGCGCCGGTTTGCCTGGCAGCGGGCTGTGTGGTGTTCGATCTCTCTGGCGCGTTCCGCGTTAACGATCCCGCGTTCTACGAAAAATTCTATGGCTTCACCCATCAGCACGCCGATTTACTCGCGCAGGCGGTTTACGGGCTGGCGGAGTGGAACCATGACAAACTGAAAGAAGCGCAATTAATTGCCGTACCGGGCTGTTACCCGACGGCGGCGCAGCTCTCGCTGAAACCGCTGATCGATGCAGATATGCTGGATCTGAACCAGTGGCCGGTGATCAACGCGACCAGCGGCGTGAGCGGTGCCGGGCGTAAAGCGGCGCTCTCCAATAGCTTCTGCGAAGTGAGCCTGCAACCTTACGGCGTTTTCAACCACCGCCATCAGCCGGAAATTGCCACGCATCTCGGCGCGGACGTGATTTTTACGCCGCACCTGGCGAGTTTCCCGCGCGGCATTCTGGAAACTATCACCTGCCGCCTGAAGCCTGGCGTGACGCAGGCACAGATCGCCGATCTGTTCAAACAAACTTACGGTAACAAGCCGCTGGTGCGTCTGTATGACAAAGGCGTTCCGGCGCTGAAAAACGTGGTCGGTCTGCCGTTCTGCGATATTGGTTTCGCTGTTCAGGGCGAGCATCTGATTGTGGTCGCCACGGAAGATAACCTGCTGAAAGGCGCGGCGGCACAGGCGATGCAGTGTGCAAATATTCGTTTCGGCTATGCTGAAACCCAGTCACTTATTTAAGACAGGCGTGATGATGAATCCATTAATTATTAAGCTCGGTGGTGTACTGCTGGACAGTGAAGAAGCACTGGAGCGTCTGTTTACGGCGCTGGTGCAATATCGTGAATCTCATCAGCGCCCGTTAGTCATTGTCCACGGTGGCGGTTGCGTGGTGGATGAGTTAATGAAACAACTTAATCTGCCGGTGAAGAAGAAGAACGGCCTGCGCGTGACGCCTGCCGATCAAATCGACATTATCACTGGCGCGCTGGCGGGCACCGCCAACAAAACGCTGCTGGCGTGGGCGAAGAAACATCATATCGCCTCCGTTGGCCTGTTCCTCGGCGATGGCGACAGCGTCAAGGTCACCCAGTTGGATGAGGAACTGGGCCATGTTGGTCTGGCGCAGCCCGGCTCGCCGAAACTGATTAATGCACTGCTGGAAGGTGGTTTTCTGCCAGTGATTAGCTCTATTGGCGTGACCGACGAAGGTGCGCTGATGAATGTCAATGCTGACCAGGCGGCAACTGCGCTGGCGGCAACGCTCGGCGCGGATCTGATCCTGCTTTCTGACGTGAGCGGTATTCTCGACGGTAAAGGCCAGCGTATTGCGGAAATGACGGCGGCCAAAGCCGAGCAGCTGATCGCGCAGGGCATTATTACCGATGGCATGATCGTCAAAGTGAATGCCGCGCTGGATGCGGCGCGCACGCTGGGTCGCCCGGTTGATATCGCCTCCTGGCGTCATGCCGAGCAGTTACCGGCGCTGTTTAACGGTACGCCGATCGGCACGCGTATTCTGGCGTAATCAATTTATGTGCCCGATGGCGGCTACGCCTTATCGGGCCTGTGTGAACTGAACCTCCAGGCCGGATGAGCGCAGCGCTATCCGGCAATGAAATTCAAGAAATTAAGGAAGCATATTATGGCACTTTGGGGCGGGCGTTTTACTCAGGCAGCGGATCAACGGTTCAAACAGTTCAACGACTCTTTGTGCTTTGACTATCGCCTGGCAGAGCAGGATATCGTTGGCTCTGTGGCCTGGTCTAAAGCGCTGGTGACGGTTGGCGTACTGACGCAGGCAGAGCAACAGCAGCTGGAAGAGGCGCTGAACAACTTGTTGCAGGAAGTGCAGGCCGATCCGCAGCAGATCCTGCAAAGCGATGCAGAAGATATTCACAGTTGGGTAGAAGGCAAACTGATCGATAAAGTCGGCCAACTGGGTAAAAAACTGCATACCGGGCGCAGCCGTAATGACCAGGTCGCCACCGATCTGAAATTGTGGTGTAAAGACACCATCAGCGAATTGCTACTGGCGAACCGTCAGTTGCAGAGCGCGTTAGTGGTGACCGCAGAGAATAATCAGGATGCCGTAATGCCTGGCTATACGCACTTGCAACGTGCGCAGCCGGTGACATTTGCCCATTGGGCGCTGGCCTACGTTGAGATGCTGGCGCGTGATGAGAGCCGCTTGCAGGATGCGCTGAAACGCCTCGACGTCAGCCCGCTCGGTTGCGGCGCATTGGCAGGTACAGCTTATGAAATCGATCGCGAGCAACTGGCTGGCTGGCTGGGTTTTGCCTCGGCAACCCGCAACAGCCTGGATAGCGTCTCCGATCGCGATCACGTGCTGGAATTGCTCTCTGATGCTTCGATCGGCATGGTGCATTTATCGCGCTTTGCTGAAGACCTGATCTTCTTCAACTCTGGCGAAGCGGGTTTTGTTGAGCTGTCTGATCGGGTGACATCCGGTTCTTCACTGATGCCGCAAAAGAAAAACCCGGATGCGCTGGAGCTGATCCGTGGTAAATGCGGCCGCGTGCAGGGTGCGTTGACCGGTATGATGATGACGATGAAAGGTCTGCCGCTGGCCTACAACAAAGACATACAGGAAGATAAAGAGGGGCTATTCGACGCGCTCGATACCTGGCTCGACTGTCTGCATATGGCGGCGCTGGTGCTGGACGGCATTCAGGTGAAACGCCCGCGCTGCCAGGAAGCGGCGCAACAAGGTTATGCAAACGCGACCGAACTGGCCGATTACCTTGTCGCCAAAGGTGTGCCGTTCCGCGAAGCGCATCATATTGTCGGTGAAGCGGTGGTCGAAGCAATTCGCCAGGCAAAACCGCTGGAAGCGCTTGCGCTTGCCGATCTGCAAAAATTCAGTACGGTGATTAGCGACGATGTTTATCCGGTGCTGTCGCTGCAATCTTGCCTGGATAAACGCGCGGCAAAAGGTGGCGTATCGCCGGTTCAGGTGGCGCAGGCTATCGCCGATGCGAAAGCGCGTCTGGTGTAACCCGCCAGAAAACGTAAGACCGGGCCTGGCTCTTCGCCGGGCTTTTTTACGCAAAAAAAAGCGGACACTCAGGTCCGCTAAACGTTCACGTTGGCTTTAGTTGTTCAGAGAGAAACAAAGGGTTAATTGTCTTATCACGGGGTAAGTGAGACTCCGCTTCGCTTCTGTTGCGTATTATTCAACAGAATGCTTGATAGGGATAATCGTTCGTTGCTATGCTATCTATCGCCATGAACTATCGTGGCGACGGAGGATGAATAATGAATATTCGTGATCTTGAATACCTGGTGGCGTTAGCCGAACACCGCCATTTTCGCCGGGCAGCCGACTCCTGCCACGTCAGCCAGCCAACGCTGAGCGGGCAGATTCGTAAGCTGGAAGATGAGCTGGGCGTGATGCTGCTGGAACGTACCAGCCGCAAAGTGCTGTTCACCCAGGCGGGTTTGTTGCTGGTGGATCAGGCGCGCACGGTGTTGCGCGAGGTCAAAGTGCTGAAGGAAATGGCAAGCCAGCAGGGGGAAACCATGTCCGGCCCGCTGCATATCGGCTTGATCCCAACCGTTGGACCTTATCTGTTGCCGCATATTATTCCGTTGCTGCATCAAACGTTCCCGAAACTGGAAATGTATCTGCATGAAGCGCAGACGCATCAGTTACTGGCGCAACTGGACAGCGGCAAGCTTGACTGCGCGATTCTGGCGCTGGTGAAAGAGAGCGAAGCCTTTATTGAAGTACCGCTGTTTGATGAACCGATGCTGCTGGCGATTTATGAAGATCATCCATGGGCGAATCGCGAGTGCGTGCCGATGGGCGATTTGGCGGGTGAAAAGTTGCTGATGCTGGAAGATGGCCACTGCCTGCGCGATCAGGCGATGGGTTTCTGCTTTGAAGCCGGGGCAGACGAAGATACGCACTTCCGCGCGACCAGCCTGGAAACGCTGCGCAATATGGTGGCGGCAGGGAGTGGCATCACATTGCTGCCCGCGCTGGCTGTGCCGCGTGAGCGTAAACGTGATGGCGTGGTTTACCTGCCGTGCATTAAGCCGGAACCGAAACGTACTGTCGGCTTGGTTTATCGCCCTGGTTCACCGCTGCGCAGCCGCTATGAGCAGCTGGCAGAGGCCATCCGCGGTGCAATGGATGGCCATTTCGATAACGCGTTAAAACAGGCGGTTTAAACCGTTCAGTGCGGCAACCCGATAGGCTTCCGCCATTGTCGGGTAGTTAAAGGTGGTGTTAACGAAGTACTCGATCGTGTTACCGCCACCTTTCTGCTCCATAATCGCCTGGCCGATATGAATAATTTCGGCCGCGCGCTCGCCAAAGCAGTGGATCCCCAAAATTTCTTTTGTTTCGCGATGGAACAAGATCTTCAGAGTACCGACATTCATGCCGACAATTTGCGCCCGCGCCAGGTGCTTAAACTGCGCGCGGCCCACTTCGTACGGCACTTTCATCGCGGTCAGTTGTTGCTCGGTTTTACCGACAGAGCTGATTTCCGGAATGGTATAAATGCCGGTCGGGATATCTTCAATCAGGTGCGCTGTCGCTTCGCCTTTAATCATCGCCTGTGCGGCGATACGCCCTTGATCGTAAGCCGCTGACGCCAGGCTTGGGTAGCCAATCACATCGCCCACCGCATAAACGTGCGGCAGCGCGGTCTGGTACATGCTGTTGACCTTTAACTGCCCGCGACCATCGGCTTCCAGACCAATGTTACTCAGTTTCAGGCTGTCGGTATTACCGGTACGGCCGTTAGCATAGAGCAGACAATCAGCTTTCAGTTTCTTACCCGATTTGAGGTGCATGATGACGCCGTCTTCCAACGGCTCGATACGCTCGTACTCTTCGTTGTGGCGGATAACAACACCGCTGTTCCAGAAGTGGTACGAGAGCGAATCCGACATCTCCTGATCGAGAAACGCCAGCAGACGATCGCGGGTGTTGATCAGATCGACTTTGACGTTCATTCCGCGGAAGATCGACGCATATTCGCAACCGATCACCCCCGCGCCATAGATAATGACATGGCGGGGTTCATGGTGCATATCGAGGATTGAATCGCTATCGTAGACGCGTGGATGGGTAAAATCCACATCGGCCGGATGGTAAGGGCGCGAGCCGCAGGCGATAACAAATTTCTCTGCGGTGAGCGTTTCTACCGTGCCGTCGTGGCACTCCAGCGCCAGCGTGTGGTCATCAATAAAATGGGCGTTGCCTTCAAGAATTTCGCAACGGTTACGCTCATAAAAGCCCTGACGCATGCGGGTTTGCTGATTAATCACGCTCTCTGCGTGGTTCAGGATATCAGCAAAAGAGGAGCGGAGAAGGCGGGTATGGTCGCTGTAGAGAGGGTTTTGGTTGAATTCGATAATACGGCTAACGGCATGGCGCAACGCTTTCGACGGGATGGTTCCCCAGTGTGTACAGCCGCCGCCGACGTTATGGTAACGCTCAATAACCGCGACTCGTGCTCCTTGTTTTACCAAACCCATGGCTGCGCCTTCGCCGCCTGGGCCGGAGCCTATTACAATTGCATCATAATCGTAGGAATGTGGCATGGTTAGGCTTACCTGTTCTTATACATAAAAGCAACATAAGACTAACATCAAAGCGGCAATCCCCCAATTATCGTTGTGCTTTTTTCATGTGAAAAAGAAGAAACGATGTGTAAATAATCGGTCACAATCCAGTACGATCAGATCGGATTTTTCTCTGGTATATTGCCAGAAAGCCCCAGGAAGGATTCAAACATAGTGATGGGTGTAAGAGCGCAACAAAAAGAGAGAACCCGGCGTTCGCTGGTGGAAGCGGCATTTAGCCAACTGAGCGCCGAGCGAAGTTTTGCCAGCCTGAGCCTGCGGGAAGTCGCCCGCGAGGCGGGTATCGCGCCGACGTCCTTTTACCGGCATTTTCGTGATGTTGATGAGCTCGGCCTGACCATGGTGGACGAAAGCGGGTTGATGCTGCGCCAGTTGATGCGCCAGGCGCGCCAGCGTATTGCCAAAGGCGGCAGCGTGATCCGCACCTCGGTTTCCACCTTTATGGAATTTATTGGCAACAATCCCAACGCATTTCAGCTACTGCTGCGTGAGCGTTCCGGGACGTCAGCCGCTTTCCGCGCGGCGGTCGCGCGCGAAATTCAGCACTTTATCGCGGAACTTGCCGACTATCTCGAACTCGAAAACCATATGCCGCGCGCCTTTACCGAGGCGCAAGCCGAGGCGATGGTAACGATCGTGTTTAACGCTGGCGCAGAGGCGCTGGATGTGAGCGCCGAACAACGTCGGCAGTTAGAAGAGCGGCTGGTACTACAATTGCGGATGATTTCAAAAGGCGCCTATTACTGGTATCGCCGCGAGCAGGAAAAACTGGCGCATCAACCGACGAGTGAAGCAAAGGATGAGTAATGAAACAGTCAGGTCAAGATAAAGGTACGTTGCTGCTGGCGCTGGTTGCTGGCTTATCGATTAACGGCGCATTTTCCGCTGTATTCAGTTCCGTGGTTCCCTTTTCTCTATTTCCGGTTATTTCGCTGGTGCTGACGGTCTATTGCCTGCATCAGCGTTACCAGAATCGCACCATGCCAGTTGGCCTGCCGGGCCTTGCCGCCGCCTGCTTTATTCTCGGCGTGCTGCTGTACAGTACGGTCGTTCGCGCTGAATACCCGGTGATCGGCTCCAACTTCCTGCCGGCCGTGCTGTCGGTGGTGCTGGTCTTCTGGATTGGTTTTCGCCTGCGCAGCCGTAACCGTAAACACGAGGCATCGGAGTGATTTTTCCCTCTCCTTTACGGGAGAGGGATGAGAGATTTTACTTTCTGGTCAACAGAACGCCGCACTCCATATGGTGCGTGTAAGGGAACTGATCAAATAGCGCCAGACGCGAAACGTTATGCGTCTGGTTTAATGTTTCGAGGTTCTTGCACAGCGTTTCCGGGTTGCAGGAGATGTACAGAATGCGCGGATAGGCCTGCACCATTTTTTCAGTTTCCGCATCCAGCCCGCTGCGCGGCGGATCGACGAAGATCGTTTCGCACTGGTAGCTTTTCAGATCGATCCCCTGCAAACGGTTAAAGGCGCGTACGCCATTCATCGCCTGAGTGAATTCCTCCGCAGACATACGAATGATTTGTACATTATCAATATGGTTGGCGGCGATGTTGTACTGCGCGGCGGCGACAGAAGGTTTGGCGATCTCCGTGGCCAGCACGCGGTTGAAATTGCGCGCCAGCGCCAGCGAGAAGTTGCCGTTACCGCAATACAGTTCCAGCAAATCGCCGCTGGCGTCGCGGGTGACATCCTGTGCCCATTCCAGCATCTGAATATTCATTGCCGCGTTAGGCTGGGTAAAACTGTTTTCCACCTGGCGGTAGATCATCTCTCTGCCACCGACTGGCAGGCGTTCATCGACATAATCCTGATCGAGCTCGATTTTGGTTTTTGTAGCGCGGCCAATCAGTTGCACATTCAGGTTTTGCGCCCGCAGCGCATCGCGCAATAGGGTGGCAGCTTCATGCCACTCGTTATCCAGTTTTTTGTGATATAGCAGCGTCACAATCGCCTGATTACTCATGGTGCTCAGATAGTCAATCTGGAACAGCTTGTGGCGCAGCGTGTGGTTGCCGCGCACGGCATCGATCATCACCTTCATTAATACGTTAATCAGCTCGCTGGCCGCCGGGAAGCTGTCGACGCGGATACGCGATTTTGTCTGCTGATCGAAGATGATGTGGTAGAGATCGTCCCCGTCATGCCAAATCCGGAACTCGGCGCGCATGCGGTAATGGCTGACCGGCGAGCGGAACACCTCCGGAAGCGGCGCAGAAAAGGGTGTCATCAACGATTGCAGACGCACGACTTTTTCGGCCAGTTGAGCTTCGTATTGTTCTGTCGGCAGGTGTTCGGGGGTCATGATGCTTCCTGAGTGATTAAGAATAACGCGGCGATTGTAGGGATTGCTCACCGGATGTCCAGCGCTGGATGTTTTTGAAATACTCACTTAGCAGTCTGGACATCCATATGTAACCGAATGTAGCATCCGTGTTCCGGTCCTGTGAGTTAAAAGGGAATCCAGTGTGAATCTGGGGCTGACGCGCAGCGGTAAGGATTAAGGTGAGACAGCAGACACTGCCAGTGGTGGGAAGTCCTGTCTTGTTGTACCTCCAAGCCCGAAGACCTGCCGGAATACGTCGCATCTGGTAACATCATCGCGTGCTATTGATGGAACCTGCGGCATCCTTTTTATTTTGTGGATGCTCTCACAATGATTAAAAAAGCTTCGCTGCTGACGGCGCTCTCCGTCACGGCATTTTCCGGCTGGGCGCAGGATAGCAGCTCAGACAATTTGGTGGTGACAGCAAATCGTTTTCAACAATCGGCTAAAACCGTGCTGGCGCCGACCGAGGTGGTGACGCGCGAGGATATCGATCGCTGGCAATCCCGTTCGCTCATTGATGTGCTGCGCCGTTTACCGGGCGTGGATATCGCGCAAAACGGTGGGCTGGGACAAACAGCGTCCGTTTATGTTCGCGGTACGGAAGCAAAACATCTGCTGCTGCTGATTGATGGCGTACCGGTGGCGCGTTCAGGGATTTCGAACGATCCCGAACTCAATCAAATCCCGCTCTCGCTGGTGCAGCGCGTTGAGTATATTCGTGGGCCGCGCTCTGCGGTTTATGGCTCCGGCGCGATTGGCGGCGTGGTCAACGTTATTACGATGACGGATAGCGAGAAATCCCAGGTCAACGCCAGTATGGGCTCGAAAGGTTATCAAACCTATGACGGCACGTTGCGCCAGCGTTTTGGCGATACGATGGTGACCGCCGCAGGTTCTTATACCAGTACGCGCGGTTTCAACGTGCAGCCGGATTCGACATGGGATCATGATGAAGATCGCGATGGCTACCGCAATAAAACGTTCTGGGGCAGCTTACAGCATAAGTTTGATGACCATTTTGACGGTTTCTTCCGTGGCTACAACTTCAGCAATAATGTGGATTACGATCTGGGCAGTGCGCCGTTTTCGCCAGATTACAGCGCTGATGAGCGCCAGTTGTATGTTCAGGGCTGGGATACCGGGCTGAATTTCAACCAGGGGATCTACTCTTCGCAACTGCTGGCCAGCTATCAAAAAAGCAAAGACTACAACTACAGCAGCATCTATGGCCGTTATAACGATGGCACTACGCTGGATGATATGGAGCAGCGTTACATTCAGTGGGGTAACAATATTGCGGTGGGCAAAGGCTCGCTGGGCGCAGGTGTCGACTGGAAGCAGGAGCGTCTGGTTTCATCTGACCAAAGCACAAGCGACAGCTACGATCGCGATAATACCGGCCTCTACCTGAACGGCATGCAGCAGTTTGGCGATGTTACGCTGGAGGCTTCCGGGCGCGAAGATAAAGATGATGCGTTCGGCTGGCACGGCACCTGGCAAACGGCTGCTGGCTGGGAGTTTGTGGAGAATTACCGCCTGACGCTCTCCTACGGCACGAGTTTCCTGGCGCCTTCGCTTGGCCAGCAGTACGGCGCGAAGCGCTTTGGCATTGCTTCCAACCCGGATCTGAAACCGGAAGAGTCAAAACAGTGGGAAGCGGGTGTGGAAGGATTAACCGGTCCGGTTGACTGGCGTTTGTCCGCGTACCGTTATGAGATCGATAATCTGATCACCTATAGCGATACGGCTTACTACAACATTAACGCTGCGACCATTAAAGGCGTTGAGTGGACAGGAAGTGTCGATACCGGCATCTTCTCGCATCGTGTGACCTTGCAGTACATTGATCCGCGTGATGACGAAACGAACGAAGTGCTGCCGCGCCGCGCAAAACGCCAGGCTAAGTACCAGCTCGACTGGTCCATTTTCAATGTAGATATGGATCTGGCGTGGGAATACTTCGGTAAACGCTATGACAATCGCACGTCAACTTATAACCCTGAGCAACGTGTTTTGCCGAGTTATAGTACGGTTGATCTATCTGCCTCATATCCAGTGACATCTCACCTTACAGTTCGTGGTAAAATAGCTAACTTGTTCGATAAAGAGTACGAGACAGCTTATGGCTACCAAACTGCAGGACGGGAATACACCTTGTCTGGCAGCTACACCTTCTGACGCGCGTCCCACCGTCCTGGTGTTTGACTCCGGCGTCGGTGGGTTATCCGTCTATGATGAGATTCGGCATCTCCTGCCGGATCTCCATTACATCTACGCTTTCGACAATGTCGCTTTCCCCTACGGTGAGAAAAGCGAAGAGTTTATCGTTGAACGTGTTGTCGAGATTGTTACCGCTGTTCAAGCGCAATACCCCCTCGCACTGGCTGTTATTGCCTGTAATACCGCAAGTACCGTCTCTCTTCCCGCATTACGTGACAAATTCAGCTTTCCTGTTGTTGGCGTTGTGCCCGCCATCAAACCGGCTGCGCGCTTAACGGCAAACGGCATTGTAGGTTTACTGGCAACGCGCGGCACCGTGAAACGTCCTTATACGCATGAACTGATTTCGCGTTTCGCAAATGAGTGTCGTATTGAGATGCTGGGGTCGGCAGAGCTGGTGGTCCTGGCTGAAGCGAAACTGCATGGTAAGGAAGTGCCGCTTGAAGAGCTGCGCCATATCTTGCGCCCCTGGTTACGCATGAAAGAGCCTCCCGATACCGTAGTTCTGGGTTGTACGCACTTCCCGCTGCTGCAGGATGAACTGTTGCAAGTGCTGCCAGAGGGCACCCGGCTGGTGGATTCCGGTGCAGCCATTGCGCGTCGTACCGCCTGGTTGCTGGAGCATGAAGCGCCGGATGCAAAATCCGCTGGCGATAATATTGCGTACTGCATGGCGCTAACGCCTGAAACTGCACAGTTATTGCCCGTTTTACAGCGCTATGGCTTTAAAACGCTCGAAAAACTGGCTCTTTAGGGCAGCTTTGAACAAAAAAGAGACGGTTGAAAACTTTTTTCAAATTAGGGGTTGTCAGCCGGAATTAACTCCCTATAATGCGCCTCCACTGACACGGCACAACGGCAAACACACCGGCCTGTCAGGTGAAGAAATCTGAAAATAATCAGTTGACTTCACGGCGGGAAAGCGTAATATGCACACCCCGCGCCGCAGCGAAAACACAGCGGCACTGCTCTTTAACAATTTATCAGACAATCTGTGTGGGCACTCAGGTGACGCGGATTCTTGAATGTCTTCGGACAAAAATGAATACCAAGTCTCAACGAGTGAACACGTAATTCATTACGAAGTTTAATTCATTGAGCATCAAACTTTTAAATTGAAGAGTTTGATCATGGCTCAGATTGAACGCTGGCGGCAGGCCTAACACATGCAAGTCGAACGGTAGCACAGAGAGCTTGCTCTCGGGTGACGAGTGGCGGACGGGTGAGTAATGTCTGGGAAACTGCCTGATGGAGGGGGATAACTACTGGAAACGGTAGCTAATACCGCATAACGTCGCAAGACCAAAGAGGGGGACCTTCGGGCCTCTTGCCATCAGATGTGCCCAGATGGGATTAGCTGGTAGGCGGGGTAATGGCCCACCTAGGCGACGATCCCTAGCTGGTCTGAGAGGATGACCAGCCACACTGGAACTGAGACACGGTCCAGACTCCTACGGGAGGCAGCAGTGGGGAATATTGCACAATGGGCGCAAGCCTGATGCAGCCATGCCGCGTGTGTGAAGAAGGCCTTCGGGTTGTAAAGCACTTTCAGCGGGGAGGAAGGCGGTACGGTTAATAACCGTGCCGATTGACGTTACCCGCAGAAGAAGCACCGGCTAACTCCGTGCCAGCAGCCGCGGTAATACGGAGGGTGCAAGCGTTAATCGGAATTACTGGGCGTAAAGCGCACGCAGGCGGTCTGTCAAGTCGGATGTGAAATCCCCGGGCTCAACCTGGGAACTGCATTCGAAACTGGCAGGCTGGAGTCTCGTAGAGGGAGGTAGAATTCCAGGTGTAGCGGTGAAATGCGTAGAGATCTGGAGGAATACCGGTGGCGAAGGCGGCCTCCTGGACGAAGACTGACGCTCAGGTGCGAAAGCGTGGGGAGCAAACAGGATTAGATACCCTGGTAGTCCACGCCGTAAACGATGTCGATTTGGAGGTTGTGCCCTTGAGGCGTGGCTTCCGGAGCTAACGCGTTAAATCGACCGCCTGGGGAGTACGGCCGCAAGGTTAAAACTCAAATGAATTGACGGGGGCCCGCACAAGCGGTGGAGCATGTGGTTTAATTCGATGCAACGCGAAGAACCTTACCTGGTCTTGACATCCACAGAACCTGGCAGAGATGCCGGGGTGCCTTCGGGAACTGTGAGACAGGTGCTGCATGGCTGTCGTCAGCTCGTGTTGTGAAATGTTGGGTTAAGTCCCGCAACGAGCGCAACCCTTATCCTTTGTTGCCAGCGGTCCGGCCGGGAACTCAAAGGAGACTGCCAGTGATAAACTGGAGGAAGGTGGGGATGACGTCAAGTCATCATGGCCCTTACGACCAGGGCTACACACGTGCTACAATGGCGCATACAAAGAGAAGCGACCTCGCGAGAGCAAGCGGACCTCATAAAGTGCGTCGTAGTCCGGATTGGAGTCTGCAACTCGACTCCATGAAGTCGGAATCGCTAGTAATCGTGAATCAGAATGTCACGGTGAATACGTTCCCGGGCCTTGTACACACCGCCCGTCACACCATGGGAGTGGGTTGCAAAAGAAGTAGGTAGCTTAACCTTCGGGAGGGCGCTTACCACTTTGTGATTCATGACTGGGGTGAAGTCGTAACAAGGTAACCGTAGGGGAACCTGCGGTTGGATCACCTCCTTACCTTAAAAGAACCCTTCCCTGAAGTGCTCACACAGATTGTCTGATGAAAAAACAGCAGTAAGAAAATCTCTGCAGGCTTGTAGCTCAGGTGGTTAGAGCGCACCCCTGATAAGGGTGAGGTCGGTGGTTCAAGTCCACTCAGGCCTACCAAATTGCTCCGGATACTGTGTTGCAAAATGACTCACATACTCAGATATGCTTCGTCATTTCGCGCCTTGTCTCTGAAGTAATTAAGGTTACAGAGACCACGATGGGGCTATAGCTCAGCTGGGAGAGCGCCTGCTTTGCACGCAGGAGGTCTGCGGTTCGATCCCGCATAGCTCCACCATCATTACTGCACAACCAAGAAAACTTCAGAGTACACATTCTGTGTGTGCTGCGAAGTTTTGCTCTTTAAAAATCTGGATCAAGCTGAAAATTGAAACACTGAACAACGCAAGTTGTTCGTGAGTCTCTCAAATTTTCGCAATGCGATGATGAATCGGAAGAAACATCTTCGGTTGTGAGGTTAAGCGACTAAGCGTACACGGTGGATGCCCTGGCAGTCAGAGGCGATGAAGGACGTGCTAATCTGCGAAAAGCGCCGGCGAGGTGATATGAACCCTTGACCCGGCGATGTCCGAATGGGGAAACCCGGTGCACTACGGTGCATCATCACAGCATGAATCCATAGTGCTGTGAGGCGAACCGGGGAACTGAAACATCTAAGTACCCCGAGGAAAAGAAATCAACCGAGATTCCCCCAGTAGCGGCGAGCGAACGGGGAGGAGCCCAGAGCCTGAATCAGCTTGTGTGTTAGTGGAAGCGTCCGGAAAGTCGCGCGATACAGGGTGACAGCCCCGTACACGAAAACGCACAGGCTGTGAGCTCGATGAGTAGGGCGGGACACGTGGTATCCTGTCTGAATATGGGGGGACCATCCTCCAAGGCTAAATACTCCTGACTGACCGATAGTGAACCAGTACCGTGAGGGAAAGGCGAAAAGAACCCCGGCGAGGGGAGTGAAAAAGAACCTGAAACCGTGTACGTACAAGCAGTGGGAGCACCTTCGGGTGTGACTGCGTACCTTTTGTATAATGGTCAGCGACTTATATTCTGTAGCAAGGTTAACCGTATAGGGGAGCCGCAGGGAAACCGAGTCTTAACTGGGCGTTAAGTTGCAGGGTATAGACCCGAAACCCGGTGATCTAGCCATGGGCAGGTTGAAGGTTGGGTAACACTAACTGGAGGACCGAACCGACTAATGTTGAAAAATTAGCGGATGACCTGTGGCTGGGGGTGAAAGGCCAATCAAACCGGGAGATAGCTGGTTCTCCCCGAAAGCTATTTAGGTAGCGCCTCGTGAATTCATCTCCGGGGGTAGAGCACTGTTTCGGCTAGGGGGCCATCCCGGCTTACCAACCCGATGCAAACTACGAATACCGGAGAATGTTATCACGGGAGACACACGGCGGGTGCTAACGTCCGTCGTGAAGAGGGAAACAACCCAGACCGCCAGCTAAGGTCCCAAAGTCATGGTTAAGTGGGAAACGATGTGGGAAGGCCCAGACAGCCAGGATGTTGGCTTAGAAGCAGCCATCATTTAAAGAAAGCGTAATAGCTCACTGGTCGAGTCGGCCTGCGCGGAAGATGTAACGGGGCTAAACCATGCACCGAAGCTGCGGCAGCGACACTGATGTGTTGTTGGGTAGGGGAGCGTTCTGTAAGCCTGCGAAGGTGGCCTGTGAGGGTTGCTGGAGGTATCAGAAGTGCGAATGCTGACATAAGTAACGATAAAGCGGGTGAAAAGCCCGCTCGCCGGAAGACCAAGGGTTCCTGTCCAACGTTAATCGGGGCAGGGTGAGTCGACCCCTAAGGCGAGGCCGAAAGGCGTAGTCGATGGGAAACAGGTTAATATTCCTGTACTTGGTGTTACTGCGAAGGGGGACGGAGAAGGCTATGTTGGCCGGGCGACGGTTGTCCCGGTTTAAGCGTGAAGGTGTGTGCTCCAGGCAAATCCGGAGTGCTTTAACACTGAGGCGTGATGACGAGGCACCACGGTGCTGAAGCAACAAATGCCCTGCTTCCAGGAAAAGCCTCTAAGCTCCAGGTAACACGAAATCGTACCCCAAACCGACACAGGTGGTCAGGTAGAGAATACCAAGGCGCTTGAGAGAACTCGGGTGAAGGAACTAGGCAAAATGGTGCCGTAACTTCGGGAGAAGGCACGCTGATAGGTAGGTGAAGCGACTTGCTCGTGGAGCTGAAATCAGTCGAAGATACCAGCTGGCTGCAACTGTTTATTAAAAACACAGCACTGTGCAAACACGAAAGTGGACGTATACGGTGTGACGCCTGCCCGGTGCCGGAAGGTTAATTGATGGGGTTATCCGTAAGGAGAAGCTCCTGATCGAAGCCCCGGTAAACGGCGGCCGTAACTATAACGGTCCTAAGGTAGCGAAATTCCTTGTCGGGTAAGTTCCGACCTGCACGAATGGCGTAATGATGGCCAGGCTGTCTCCACCCGAGACTCAGTGAAATTGAACTCGCTGTGAAGATGCAGTGTACCCGCGGCAAGACGGAAAGACCCCGTGAACCTTTACTATAGCTTGACACTGAACATTGAGCCTTGATGTGTAGGATAGGTGGGAGGCTTTGAAGCGTGGACGCCAGTCTGCGTGGAGCCAGCCTTGAAATACCACCCTTTAATGTTTGATGTTCTAACGTTGACCCGTGAACCGGGTTGCGGACAGTGTCTGGTGGGTAGTTTGACTGGGGCGGTCTCCTCCTAAAGCGTAACGGAGGAGCACGAAGGTCAGCTAATCCTGGTCGGACATCAGGAGGTTAGTGCAATGGCATAAGCTGGCTTGACTGCGAGCGTGACGGCGCGAGCAGGTGCGAAAGCAGGTCATAGTGATCCGGTGGTTCTGAATGGAAGGGCCATCGCTCAACGGATAAAAGGTACTCCGGGGATAACAGGCTGATACCGCCCAAGAGTTCATATCGACGGCGGTGTTTGGCACCTCGATGTCGGCTCATCACATCCTGGGGCTGAAGTAGGTCCCAAGGGTATGGCTGTTCGCCATTTAAAGTGGTACGCGAGCTGGGTTTAGAACGTCGTGAGACAGTTCGGTCCCTATCTGCCGTGGGCGCTGGAGAACTGAGGGGGGCTGCTCCTAGTACGAGAGGACCGGAGTGGACGCATCACTGGTGTTCGGGTTGTCATGCCAATGGCACTGCCCGGTAGCTAAATGCGGAAGAGATAAGTGCTGAAAGCATCTAAGCACGAAACTTGCCCCGAGATGAGTTCTCCCTGAGACTTCGAGTCTCCTGAAGGAACGTTGAAGACGACGACGTTGATAGGCCGGGTGTGTAAGCGCAGCGATGCGTTGAGCTAACCGGTACTAATGAACCGTGAGGCTTAACCTTACAACGCCGAAGATGTTTTGGCGTGAGAGAAGATTTTCAGCGTGATACAGATTAAACCGGTGTGCCGTGAGGGCATGGCGGTGAACAGAATTTGCCTGGCGGCACTAGCGCGGTGGTCCCACCTGACCCCATGCCGAACTCAGAAGTGAAACGCCGTAGCGCCGATGGTAGTGTGGGGTCTCCCCATGCGAGAGTAGGGAACTGCCAGGCACCAAATTAAGCAAGTCAGACCGGGCAACAAACCGGTGGTTGTAAAGAAATTCGGTGGAGCGGTAGTTCAGTCGGTTAGAATACCTGCCTGTCACGCAGGGGGTCGCGGGTTCGAGTCCCGTCCGTTCCGCCACCCTAATTAGGGGCGTAGTTCAATTGGTAGAGCACCGGTCTCCAAAACCGGGTGTTGGGGGTTCGAGTCCCTCCGCCCCTGCCAGAAATAATCCTTAGCGTTTGCTAAGGATTTTTTTTGGTTTTTTTTCAAGGCCTTTCATACAAAAGATGCCGGCTGGCATCCTTGCCTCATATTTCAGTCAATCACTTTGATCTTTAAAAGATCTTTGATCTGGTTCTGTTTGTCACTATTCTGCAGCCAAATAGCGTAAAGCGGACGAGAAAGGGTTGCGGTATCTGCTACCAAATGTAAGCCGTTTTTTTGTTCTGCCCACAACACCGGTAGCCAGGTACAACCATTTAGCTGTGGCAACTGTCGATGCGCGACTTCCGCAGAGCTGGTCGTTAATGTGGGTACATCGTCACTGGCGATCAACTCTGCTTCATGCTGCTGAAAATCTGCCCCCCACTCCAATCGCAAGTAGTTCAGTTCCGCTTTATTTTTACCCGGTTCAGCAGAATAGAGCGCGAGCGTAAAATGCCCTAATAGTTGGCTGCTGAATTCATCCATTTTCGGTGTTTCGGTGGTAATCAGCAGATCCAGCTGCCGCTCATGTAACTGTTTCACTAATGACTGACGTTGTGCAATGCGTGCTTCGAATTGCAGATTTCCCTGCAGATCATAGAGTCTGCTTAGCCAGTCACTGAGCATACATTCCCACAATGACGCACTGGCACCGATAGAAAATTGGTGATGCCGCGAAGTATGTGCAACCTCTTTCCGCGCAGCCTGCCACGTACTCATAAGTGTCTCGGCATAAGGCAGAAGTTTCTCTCCAGCCGCCGTCAGACGGATATTATTACGGTGACGAGTAAAGAGATTAACCCCAAGCTGGTTCTCCAACTGGCGAATACGAAAACTCACCGCAGACTGTGTCAGATAGAGTGATTCAGCCGCCCGGCCGAAGTGACGAGTCCTGCTTACTTCCAGGAAAGTTTTTAGTAATTCCGTATCCACGGTTTTCTCCACAAAAATATTTGTCGTAATGATTTAAATGTTTTGTTTTACACTCTGTCAAGCGTAACTAATACTCCGCGCCATAAATAGCTCGGCCAAAGAATTAGGAGCGTGCAGGATGGCGGAAAGCTTTACGACGACGAATCGTTTTTTCGACAATAAAAATTATCCACGCGGGTTCTCGCGCCACGGTGATTTCACCATCAAAGAGGCTCAACTGCTTGAGCGTCACGGCTATGCGTTTAACGAGCTGGAGCTTGGGAAACGTGAACCAGTGACCGAAGAAGAAACGCAGTTTGTCGCAGTCTGCCGTGGAGAACGTGAACCCAACACGGAAGCAGAACGTGTCTGGCTTAAGTATATGGCCCGCATTAAGCGACCGAAGCGTTTTCACACCTTGTCGGGTGGTAAACCGCAGATGGAAGGTACGGAAGATTACACCGAGTCTGACGATTAAGAGAAAGGGGCTACGGCCCCTTTTTTTACGTCAGCATATTTTGCAGATGAATGAGTAACCTGTCGATTGCGCGATAACTTAGTGCTTCCTGCAGGTGCGTTCGCTGGATTTCCTCCTGCTGTTCCAGATCAGCAATAGTTCTTGCTACCTTCAGCAGACGTTGCCAGGCCCGTATGGAGAAACCCAGACGTGTTAACGTCTCTTCCAGCCACTCCCCATCCTCTTTTGCAAGCAAGCAGAACTGTTTTGTTTCGCTGCTTTCCAGCCGGGCGTTGAGCTTCTTCTGCCGTTGATGCTGACGAGCATGAGCCTGAATAACGCGTGATCGCACGGCCTCACTGCATTCACCTTTCTGCTGGGGTTGACTCATTAACCCGGCAGCGGGTAGCGGTATTTCCAGCGAGAGATCAAACCGGTCGAGAAAAGGGCCCGATAACTTTCCCAGATACCGCAGTGTCTGTTCAGGCGTGCTGCGATTATGGTTACCCTGATAGTGCCCGGTTGGGCTGGGATTCATGGCCGCAATCAACTGAAAGCGCGCAGGATAAGTGATTTTTGCTCTTGTCCGTGAAATATGAATTTGGCCTGACTCCAGCGGTTCGCGCAGAGCATCCAGTACGCGTCGCTCAAACTCAGGTAGTTCATCCAGAAACAGCACGCCGTTGTGCGCCAGCGAAATCTCGCCGGGACCTGGTAATGAACCTCCCCCAACCATTGCCGCCAGGGAAGCGCTGTGATGAGGCGTTCTGAATGGCCTTCGTCGCCAATGGCGAATGAGGCTATTGCTGTTGAATACACTCATCACTGCTGCGCTTTCCAGGGCTTCCTGATTATTAAGCGGCGGTAATAATCCTCCCAGTCTACTGGCCAGCATGGTTTTTCCGGTGCCTGGCGGCCCTATCAACAATAAATTATGTCCGCCTGCCGCAGTGATTTCTAAAGCGCGCTTCCCTTGCTGCTGTCCAATTACATCGCTCAGATCCTCGTTGTGCCTCTCCTGGACGCCCTCAAAGGGGGATGGAGGTGAGAGGGCGTGTTTTCCTTCCAGAAAAGCACATACCTCCTGCAAATGGGCAGCTATGCGGCAATCTTCTGTTTCAGCGAGGCTGGCCTCCGCTTCATTTTCCTGAGCAATGATGATGCGACGCCTGGCTTTCACTGCTTCCATGACACAAGAGATAGCGCCGGAGACTCCACGCAATGCGCCTGTAAGGGCTAGTTCACCAACAAACTCGTAGTCACTCAGCATGGGTGCTGTTAGTTGCTCTGAGGCCGCCAGAAGCGCAATAGCAATGGGTAAATCGTATCGTCCTCCTTCCTTTGGGAGATCGGCCGGTGCGAGATTGATCGTAATCCGCTTGGCCGGGAATTCATAACCACTATTGATGATCGCGCTGCGTACCCGATCGCGTGCCTCTTTGACGGTCGTCTCTGGTAATCCGACAATGGTCAGCCCTGGAAGTCCGTTGCTGATGTGCACTTCGACCGTCACCAATGGCGCAGTAACGCCAAGAGCCGCCCGGGTATAAATGACTGACAATGCCATAGTTCCTCCTTGCCATGGCCATTATCTGTTCTTCGATTTTACCGATCATTATCGATATTGCGCATTTACGTGAAAGTTTCCGGTAATTTGCTGCAAGTTCACACTATTTTCATTGCGCTGGAAGAACGCCCGCAATATTGATTTTGTTGGGAAACTAGTGAAATATTTTCACGAGCCTTTTTTGTTATATAAAACAATGAGTTTTTTCTTTCTTGTGAGCGAGGGCACTAAAGTGGTCATAAATTTTTCTTGTGTCTTGTCGGAAATCTGTGTTACCTCTTTAGGTATTCCTTCGAACATGAAGCAAGAACGAACAAACATGAAAGCCCTTCTACGAGTGATTAGCCTGGTCGTGATTAGCGTGGTGGTGATTATTATCCCACCGTGCGGGGCTGCACTTGGACGAGGAAAGGCTTAAAAAACAAGCCTTAACGAACTAAGACCCCCGCACCGAAAGGTCCGGGGGTTTTTTTATGACTTAAAAATATAAACGAGGAGCAGAGAATGAGTTGTAGCACAAAATTCTGTTTCTCCCGATATACGGCGGGGAACTGACTATGAATGGGGCACAGTGGGTAGTACATGCGTTGCGGGCACAGAAAGTGGATACGGTTTTTGGCTATCCGGGTGGCGCAATCATGCCGGTTTACGATGCATTGTATGACGGCGGCGTGGAACACCTACTGTGCCGGCACGAGCAGGGCGCTGCGATGGCTGCTATTGGCTATGCCCGTGCAACGGGTAAAACAGGCGTATGCATTGCGACATCCGGTCCGGGCGCTACCAATCTGATTACTGGCCTTGCCGATGCGTTGTTAGATTCGGTTCCGGTGGTGGCGATTACGGGCCAGGTTGCGGCTCCGCTGATGGGTACCGACGCTTTTCAGGAAGTGGATGTGTTGGGCTTGTCGCTGGCCTGCACCAAACACAGCTTTCTGGTTGAATCCCTGGAAGAGCTGCCGCGCGTAATGGCTGAAGCTTTCCATGTCGCCAGTTCTGGTCGCCCTGGCCCGGTTCTGGTTGATATTCCTAAAGACATCCAACTGGCGAGTGGCGATCTTGAGCCCTATTTCGCCACCGTTGATGACGTAATCTCCTTCCCGCAGGCGCAGGTTGATCAGGCCCGCCAGATGCTGGCGCAGGCTAAAAAACCGATGTTATATGTTGGCGGCGGCGTTGGCATGGCACTGGCGGTTCCTGCTCTGCGTGAGTTTCTGGCTGCAACACAGATGCCGGTAGTTTGTACGCTGAAAGGCCTGGGCACAGTGGCGCCAGAATATGCTTATTACCTCGGTATGTTGGGGATGCATGGTACTAAAGCGGCGAACTTTGCGGTTCAGGAGTGCGATTTGCTGGTTGCTGTTGGCGCGCGGTTCGACGATCGCGTGACCGGCAAGCTGAATACCTTTGCGCCGCATGCAAAAGTGATTCATATGGATATCGATCCGGCGGAAATGAGTAAGCTGCGTCAGGCGCATGTCGCGTTGCAGGGGGATTTGAATGCATTGCTCCCGGCGTTGCAACAGGCGCTGTCCATTGATGCGTGGCGACAATATGCCGCAGACTTACGCCGCGAGCACGCCTGGCGTTATGACCATCCCGGCGAGGCGATTTATGCGCCGCTGCTGTTAAAGCAACTCTCAGAACGCAAACCAGCGAACAGCGTGGTGACGACCGATGTCGGGCAGCACCAGATGTGGGCTGCGCAACACCTTGAATTTGATCGTCCGGAAAATTTCATTACCTCAAGCGGCTTAGGCACGATGGGGTTTGGTCTGCCCGCTGCCGTTGGCGCGCAGGTCGCCCGCCCGGAGGATACGGTGATCTGTATCTCCGGTGACGGTTCCTTCATGATGAATGTGCAGGAACTGGGCACCGTAAAACGCAAACAGTTACCGCTGAAGATGGTATTGCTGGACAACCAGCGTTTAGGAATGGTTCGACAATGGCAGCAGTTGTTCTTTAACGAGCGTTATAGCGAAACTACCCTGACTGATAACCCCGATTTCCTCACGCTGGCCAGCGCCTTTGGCATTCCGGGCCAGCACATCACCCGTAAAGACCAGGTTGAAGCGGCACTTGACACCATGCTTTCGAGCTCAGGGCCATACCTGCTTCATGTCTCAATCGACGAACTTGAGAATGTCTGGCCATTGGTGCCGCCCGGCGCCAGTAACTCACAAATGCTGGAGAAATTATCATGATGCAACATCAGGTCGCCGTTGAGGCTCGCTTCAATCCGGAAACGTTAGAACGCGTGTTGCGCGTAGTGCGCCATCGGGGTTTTCAGGTATGCGCGATGAATATGGAAACCGCCAGCGATGCGCAGAACATAAATATTGAATTGACCGTTGCCAGCCCGCGGCCTGTCGAATTACTGTTTAGCCAATTGAGCAAACTTGTCGACGTTGCCCGGGTTGATATCCGACAACGCGCCACATCATCACAATCACAACAAATCCGCGCGTAAGCGCAAAAGGAAGAACAATGACGACGAAAAAAGCAGACTACATTTGGTTCAATGGCGAGATGGTTCGTTGGGAAGACGCGAAAGTTCACGTGATGTCCCACGCTCTGCACTACGGCACCTCTGTCTTTGAAGGCATCCGTTGCTACGACTCACACAAAGGCCCGGTAGTCTTCCGCCATCGTGAACATATGCAGCGCCTGCATGATTCCGCCAAAATCTACCGTTTCCCGGTTTCTCAAAGCATTGATGAACTGATGGAAGCCTGCCGCGAAGTGATCCGCAAAAACAACCTGACCAGCGCGTATATCCGTCCGCTGATCTTTGTTGGCGACGTTGGCATGGGCGTGAACCCGCCTGCGGGCTACAGCACTGACGTAATTATCGCTGCGTTCCCGTGGGGCGCTTACTTGGGTGCAGAAGCGCTGGATCAGGGTATCGATGCGATGGTTTCTTCGTGGAACCGTGTTGCGCCGAACACTATCCCGACAGCCGCAAAAGCCGGCGGTAACTACCTCTCCTCGCTGCTGGTTGGCAGCGAAGCGCGTCGTCACGGTTACCAGGAAGGTATCGCGCTGGATGTGAACGGTTATATCTCTGAAGGTGCGGGCGAAAACCTGTTTGAAGTGAAAGATGGCATTCTGTTCACTCCTCCGTTCACCTCTTCTGCACTGCCGGGGATCACCCGTGATGCCATCATCAAGCTGGCGAAAGAGCTGAATATTGAAGTTCGCGAGCAGGTGCTGTCCCGCGAATCGCTGTATCTGGCGGATGAAGTGTTCATGTCCGGTACTGCTGCTGAGATTACCCCGGTTCGTAGCGTTGATGGTATTCAGGTTGGCGAAGGTCGTTGCGGCCCGGTCACCAAACGTATTCAACAAGCATTCTTTGGCCTCTTCACCGGTGAAACGGAAGATAAGTGGGGCTGGTTGGATCAAGTTAATCCATAAATACCCGTCATACTTCAGGTTGTAGGTGTGTTGGCTGCACTCGTTCACCCCAGTCACTTACTTATGTAAGCTCCTGGGGATTCGCTCGCTTGCCGCCTTCCTACAACCAGAATTATTTAGGGTATAGCAAATAAATATGGGATGGCACGTACCACCCCATCGACAAGACAGACGGGAGTAAAAGAGCATGCCTAAGTACCGTTCCGCCACCACCACACACGGGCGCAATATGGCGGGTGCCCGCGCGCTGTGGCGCGCAACCGGGATGACCGACGCCGATTTCGGCAAGCCGATTATTGCTGTCGTAAACTCGTTTACCCAGTTCGTGCCCGGGCACGTTCATCTGCGCGATCTTGGTAAGCTGGTTGCAGAGCAAATCGAAGCTGCAGGCGGCGTGGCGAAAGAGTTCAACACCATTGCCGTCGATGACGGCATTGCCATGGGCCACGGCGGCATGCTGTATTCACTGCCCTCCCGCGAGCTGATTGCTGATTCTGTTGAATATATGGTAAATGCCCACTGCGCAGATGCGATGGTGTGTATTTCCAACTGCGACAAAATCACCCCGGGGATGTTGATGGCTTCCCTGCGCCTCAATATTCCGGTGATTTTCGTCTCCGGCGGCCCGATGGAAGCCGGGAAGACCAAACTCTCCAACCAGATCATCAAACTGGATCTGGTTGATGCAATGATTCAGGGCGCAGACCCGAAAGTCTCTGATGACCAGAGCGAACAGGTGGAACGTTCCGCATGCCCGACCTGCGGCTCCTGTTCCGGCATGTTCACCGCCAACTCGATGAACTGCCTGACCGAAGCGCTGGGCCTGTCGCAGCCGGGCAACGGTTCGTTGCTGGCTACCCACGCCGATCGCAAAGAGTTATTTATCAATGCTGGCAAACGCATTGTTGAGCTGACTAAACGTTACTACGAGCAGGATGATGCCTCGGCGTTGCCGCGCGCTATCGCCAGCAAGGCGGCATTCGAAAACGCCATGACGCTGGACATCGCAATGGGCGGTTCGACCAATACCGTTCTGCACCTGCTGGCGGCGGCGCAGGAAGCCGAAATTGATTTCACCATGAGTGACATCGATCAGCTTTCCCGTAAAGTTCCGCAACTGTGTAAAGTCGCGCCGAGTACGCAGAAATACCATATGGAAGATGTTCACCGTGCGGGTGGCGTGCTGGGTATTCTGGGCGAACTGGATCGCGCAGGCCTGCTAAACCGTGACGTGAAAAACGTGCTCGGTCTGACGCTGCCGCAAACGCTTGAGCAGTACGATGTCATGCTGACCAAAGACGAGGCGGTGAAAACCATGTTCCGCGCTGGTCCGGCAGGTATTCGCACCACCCAGGCTTTTTCACAGGATTGCCGTTGGGACACGCTGGATGACGATCGTGCCGCAGGTTGCATTCGCTCGCTGGAGCATGCGTACAGCAAAGATGGCGGTCTGGCCGTACTGTATGGCAACTTTGCCGAAAACGGCTGCATCGTGAAAACCGCAGGCGTGGATGACAGCAACCTGAAATTCACCGGTCCGGCAAAAGTGTATGAAAGCCAGGATGCGGCAGTTGAGGCTATTCTCGGCGGTAAAGTGGTGGCCGGCGATGTTGTGGTAATCCGCTATGAAGGGCCGAAAGGCGGGCCGGGCATGCAGGAGATGCTGTATCCGACCAGCTTCCTGAAGTCGATGGGGCTCGGTAAAGCCTGTGCGCTGATCACCGACGGGCGTTTCTCTGGCGGGACATCCGGCCTTTCCATCGGCCATGTTTCCCCGGAAGCGGCCAGCGGCGGCAACATCGGGCTGATTGAAGATGGCGACATCATCGCTATCGATATCCCGAACCGTGGTATTCAGCTGCAGGTCAGCGACCAGCAGCTGGCGGCGCGTCGTGAAGCACAGGAAGCCCGCGGCGACAAAGCCTGGACGCCGGTGGATCGCGAACGTCAGGTCTCCTTCGCGCTGCGCGCTTACGCCAGTCTCGCAACCAGTGCAGACAAGGGTGCGGTGCGCGATAAATCCAAACTTGGGGGTTAATGATGGCCGAATCCCAACCCCTCTCCGCCGCCCCCGAAGGGGCGGAATATTTGAGGGCAGTGCTGCGCGCGCCGGTTTATGAAGTGGCGCAGGTGACGCCGCTGCAAAAAATGGACAAACTATCTTCGCGCCTGGATAACGTCATTCTGGTAAAACGCGAAGATCGCCAGCCGGTGCACAGCTTCAAGTTGCGCGGTGCTTACGCAATGATCGCCGGGTTAACCGCCGAGCAGAAATCGCATGGCGTAATCACGGCATCCGCAGGCAATCACGCGCAGGGCGTGGCGATGTCCTCGACTCGCCTCGGCATCAAATCGCTGATCGTGATGCCAGTGGCGACAGCCGATATCAAAGTCGATGCGGTACGCGGTTTTGGTGGAGAAGTGCTGCTGCACGGTGCCAATTTTGATGAAGCGAAAGCCAAAGCCATTGAGCTGTCGCAGCAGCAAGGGTTCACGTTTGTCCCGCCGTTCGATCATCCGATGGTGATTGCCGGGCAGGGAACGCTGGCGCTGGAGTTGTTGCAGCAGGATGCGCATATCGACCGGATCTTTGTACCGGTCGGCGGTGGCGGCCTGGCAGCGGGTGTTGCGGTACTGATTAAGCAACTAATGCCGCAAATCAAAGTGATTGCTGTCGAAGCGGAAGATTCCGCCTGCCTGAAAGCTGCGCTGGACGCCGGGCATCCGGTCGATTTGTCCCGCGTTGGATTGTTTGCCGAAGGCGTTGCGGTTAAACGTATCGGTGACGAAACCTTCCGTCTGTGCCAGGAGTACCTCGACGATATCATTACCGTCGACAGCGATGCGATTTGCGCGGCGATGAAAGATCTGTTCGAAGATGTGCGGGCGGTCGCGGAACCGTCCGGCGCGCTGGCGCTGGCGGGGATGAAGAAATATATCGCCAAACACAACATTCATGGCGAGCGGCTGGCGCATGTGCTTTCCGGCGCAAACGTCAATTTTCACGGCTTACGCTATGTTTCTGAACGCTGTGAGCTGGGCGAGCAACGCGAAGCGCTGCTGGCGGTGACCATTCCGGAAGAGAAGGGCAGCTTCCTGAAGTTCTGCCAGTTGCTGGGCGGACGTTCCGTCACCGAGTTTAATTACCGTTTCGCCGATGCGAAAAATGCCTGTATTTTTGTCGGCGTGCGTTTGAGTCGCGGTCTGGAAGAGCGCCAGGAGATCCTTTCATTGCTGAACGACGGTGGTTACAGCGTGGTGGATCTCTCCGACGATGAGATGGCGAAACTGCACGTGCGCTATATGGTTGGCGGACGACCATCGAAACCGTTGCAGGAGCGTTTATACAGCTTCGAGTTCCCGGAATCACCGGGCGCGCTGCTGAAATTCCTGCATACGCTCGGCACGCACTGGAATATTTCGCTGTTCCACTATCGCAGCCATGGCACGGATTATGGCCGCGTGCTGGCGGCGTTTGAACTGGGCGATCACGAACCGGATTTCGAAACCCGGCTCAATGAACTGGGTTATGACTGCCACGATGAAACGCATAACCCGGCATTCCGGTTTTTCCTGGCGGGTTAGTTGTTCGGCAGAATTTTCCAGAAGGCATCGATAAGCGGCTCGTAGAGCCGCTTTTTTTGTGCGCACACGCCAAGCTCGAACGGCGTTTTTTCATCGCTACGTTCGAGGATCATCACGCGATTGCGCACCGGCTCCGGGCTGTTCTCCAGCACCACTTCCGGGATCAGCGCCACGCCGCATCCCAGCGCGACCATGGAGACCATGGCTTCGTGTCCGCCAACGGTCGCGTAAATGGCGGGATTGCTGATTTTGTGGCGGCGGAACCACAGCTCAATGCGCCGACGCACCGGCCCCTGATCGGCCATGATAAATGGTACCGTCGACCAGTCAGGCTCGTTTTGCGATACCTGGTTACGCACCGGACATGGCAGCGCCGGAGCAATCAGAACCACCGCCAGGTTCTCCAGCATTGAAAACGCCACCGCGCCGGGGAGCGTTTCCGGTTTGCCGGCAATCGCCAGATCCGCTTCACCGGTAACCACTTTTTCCATGGCATCGGCAGCATCGCCGGTGGTGAGTTTGATCTCCACCGACGGATGTTCAGCGCGGAAGCGGTCGAGGATGGGCGGTAAATGGCTGTAGGCTGCGGTAACCGAACAGAACAGGTGCAGCTCGCCGGAGAGCGATGGGCCTTGCTGGTCTATCGAGTGGCGGAGTTGCTGATACTGTAATAACGTTTGTTGAGCAAAGATGCGTAACTCTTCTCCCGCATCGGTCAGCGTGACGGTACGGTTATCGCGTACAAACAGCGGTTGCCCAAGGTCTTCTTCCAACCGCTGGATCTGGCGTGAAAGCGTGGAGGGACTGACATGCATGGCGCGCGCGCTGCGGCCAAAATGGCGGCTTTCCGCCAGATGCAGGAAGGTTTTCAGATCGCGTAAATCCATGAGACAGGCTCCACAAATTTACATTGCAAAAATTGCAATGTGACATTGTTAATATATCAATTTAAGCAACGCATTTCCTGTCATATAGTGGGTTCAATCTCGCGAATCAGCGAACTGAACAATAAGCACGACAACACAACATCATGAGGTCTTACCATGGCTAACTACTTTAATACACTGAACCTGCGCCAGCAGCTGGCGCAGCTGGGCAAATGTCGCTTTATGGCGCGTGAAGAATTTGCCGATGGCGCAAGCTACCTTCAGGGTAAAAAAGTGGTCATTGTCGGTTGCGGCGCTCAGGGGCTGAACCAGGGTCTGAACATGCGCGACTCCGGTCTGGATATCTCTTACGCTCTGCGTAAAGAAGCTATCGCGGAAAAACGCGCCTCCTGGCGTAAAGCGACCGAAAACGGTTTTAAAGTAGGTACCTACGAAGAGCTGATCCCGCAGGCGGATCTGGTTGTTAACCTGACGCCGGACAAACAGCACTCTGACGTTGTGCGTTCCGTACAGCCGCTGATGAAAGATGGCGCTGCGCTGGGTTACTCCCACGGTTTTAACATCGTCGAAGTGGGCGAGCAGATCCGTAAAGACATCACCGTCGTGATGGTGGCGCCGAAGTGCCCGGGTACCGAAGTGCGTGAAGAGTACAAACGCGGCTTTGGCGTACCGACGCTTATCGCTGTTCACCCGGAAAACGATCCGAAAGGTGAAGGCATGGCGATTGCCAAAGCGTGGGCTGCGGCGACCGGCGGTCATCGCGCAGGTGTTCTGGAATCCTCTTTCGTAGCGGAAGTGAAATCTGACCTGATGGGCGAGCAGACCATTCTCTGCGGTATGTTACAGGCCGGTTCTCTGCTGTGCTTCGACAAGCTGGTGGCCGACGGTACTGACCCGGCTTATGCCGAAAAACTGATCCAGTTTGGCTGGGAAACCGTGACCGAAGCCCTGAAGCAGGGCGGTATCACACTGATGATGGATCGTCTGTCTAACCCGGCGAAACTGCGTGCTTACGCGCTGTCCGAACAACTGAAAGGCATCATGGCGCCGCTGTTCCAGAAACATATGGATGACATCATCTCCGGCGAATTTTCTTCCGGCATGATGGCTGACTGGGCCAACGACGATAAAAAACTGCTGACCTGGCGTGAAGAGACCGGTAAAACCGCGTTCGAAACCGCACCGCAGTTTGAAGGCAAAATCAGCGAGCAGGAGTACTTCGACAAAGGCGTGCTGATGATTGCGATGGTGAAAGCGGGCGTTGAGCTGGCGTTCGAAACCATGGTGGCTTCCGGCATTATCGAAGAGTCGGCGTACTATGAGTCTCTGCACGAACTGCCGCTGATCGCTAATACCATCGCGCGTAAGCGCCTGTATGAGATGAACGTCGTGATTTCCGATACCGCTGAGTACGGCAACTACCTGTTCTCTTATGCCTGCGTGCCGCTGCTGAAAGAGTTTATGACCACGCTGCAAACCGGCGATCTGGGCAAAGCGATTGCGGAAGGCGCAGTTGATAACGCGCAGCTGCGTGATGTGAACGAAGCGATTCGCAGCCATGCGATTGAGAAAGTGGGCCAGAAACTGCGTGGCTACATGACGGATATGAAACGTATCGCGGTAGCGGGTTAATTCCGACCTATGGATGCGTTGGCGGCGTTCGTACACCCCGGTCATATAGTTTCTATACTTCCGGGGATGTACTTTCCCTAAGCCGAAATCCATAGGTAATGGAAAGCAGTAACGAGCATAAGCCCGGTAAGCGTTAGCGCCACCGGGCTTTTTATTAGTTGCGGTACAGCACTTTAATGATGTGATAACCGAACTGAGTGTGCAGCGGGCCGGTTGGCTCCAGCACCGGGCAGGAGAACACGACTTTGTCGAACGCCGGTACCATCTGGCCCTGACGGAATTCGCCTAAGTGACCGCCTTTTTTACCTGACGGGCAGATAGAGTGTTTCTTCGCCAGTTTCTCGAAATCGCCGCCGTTTTTGATCTGTTCCAGAAGATCCTGTGCCAGTTTCTCTTCTTTAACAAGTATATGGAGTGCTGCTGCGGTTTTTGCCATGATCGTGCCTTGAGTGTGAGAGTTTACGCTCGCTATACTACCACGCTGTTATACACTTCGATCTCTTTGTTGGCTGCGTCTGTTCACCCCGGTGACTTACTTCTGTAAGCTCCTGAGGATTCAGCTTTGCCGCCTTGATGCAGTCTGAATAGCGTTGTGTACATTTTCTCCCTCCCGTTTTTCATTGAGTGATCTTTTTATGCGTTTGAACCCCGGACAACAACAAGCCGTCGAATTCGTCACCGGACCCTGCCTGGTGCTTGCGGGTGCGGGATCCGGTAAAACACGCGTGATCACCAACAAAATCGCGCATTTGATCCGCGGCTGTGGCTATCAGGCGAAACATATCGCGGCGGTGACGTTTACCAACAAAGCGGCGCGCGAAATGAAAGAGCGTGTGGCGCAAACGCTGGGGCGCAAAGAGGCGCGCGGTTTGATGATCTCCACCTTTCACACGCTGGGGCTAACGATCATTAAGCGCGAGTTCGCCGCACTGGGGATGAAATCCAACTTTTCGCTGTTTGATGACACCGATCAGGTCGCGTTGCTGAAAGAGCTGACTGAAGGGCTGATCGACGATGACAAAGTGGTGTTACAGCAGTTGATCTCCACGATCTCGAACTGGAAAAACGATCTGCTGACGCCGCCGCAGGCTGCCGCACAGGCAAAGGGCGAGCGCGATCGTATTTTTGCTCACTGCTATGGTTTGTACGATAGCCATATGAAATCGTGCAACGTGCTCGATTTTGACGATTTGATTTTGCTGCCGACACTGTTATTGCAGCGCAATGAAGAGGTGCGCGAACGCTGGCAGAACAAGATCCGCTATCTGCTGGTGGATGAATATCAGGACACCAATACCAGCCAGTACGAGCTGGTGAAATTGCTGGTGGGGCAGCGCGCGCGTTTTACGGTGGTGGGCGATGACGATCAGTCGATCTACTCCTGGCGCGGTGCGCGTCCGCAAAACCTGGTGCTGCTGAGTCAGGATTTCCCTGCGTTGCAGGTGATTAAGCTGGAGCAAAATTACCGCTCATCCGGGCGTATTCTGAAGGCGGCAAACATCCTGATCGCCAACAACCCGCACGTATTTGAAAAGCGTCTTTTTTCAGAGCTGGGCTATGGGCCAGAGCTGAAGATCCTTAGCGCGAATCACGAAGAACATGAAGCCGAACGTGTTACCGGGGAGCTGATAGCTCATCACTTCGTCAACAAAACCCAGTACAAAGATTATGCGATTCTTTATCGCGGTAACCATCAGTCGCGGGTGTTTGAAAAATTCCTGATGCAGAACCGCATCCCGTACAAAATTTCCGGCGGCACGTCGTTTTTCTCGCGTCCGGAAATCAAAGACCTGCTGGCTTATTTGCGTGTGCTGACCAATACGGAAGACGACAGCGCTTTTTTGCGGATTGTGAATACGCCTAAGCGCGAGATTGGCTCCGCTACCCTGCAAAAGCTGGGTGAGTGGGCGATGCTGCGCAACAAAAGCCTGTTTGCCGCCAGCTTTGATGTTGGCCTGAATCAGACGCTCACCGGACGCGGCTATGAATCATTGACGCGCTTTACGCAGTGGCTGAGCGATGTACAGCAGTTGTCCGAGCGTGAGCCGATTGCCGCGGTACGCGATTTGATCCACGGCATCGACTATGAATCATGGCTGTTTGAAACCTCGCCCAGCCCAAAAGCCGCCGAAATGCGGATGAAAAACGTCAATACGCTGTTCGGCTGGATGACGGAAATGCTGGAAGGTAGCGAACTGGATGAGCCGATGACGCTGGCGGAGGTGGTCACGCGTTTTACCCTGCGCGATATGATGGAGCGCGGTGAGAGCGATGACGAATCTGACCAGGTGCAGCTAATGACGTTGCACGCCTCCAAAGGGCTGGAATTTCCGTATGTCTTCCTGGTCGGTATGGAAGAGGGATTACTGCCGCATCAGAGCAGCATCGATGAGGATAACGTCGATGAAGAGCGGCGCCTTGCCTATGTGGGCATCACCCGGGCACAGAAGGAGCTGATTTTCACCCTCTGTAAAGAGCGCCGTCAGTATGGCGAACTGGTGCGCCCGGAGCCCAGCCGTTTCCTGCTGGAATTGCCGCAGGATGACCTGATCTGGGAGCAGGAGCGCAAAGTGGTGAGCGCTGAAGAGCGGATGCACAAAGGCCAGGCCAACGTGGCAAATATTCGCGCCATGCTGGCGAAAGCAAAAGAGAAGTAAAAAGCCCGGCGATACCGGGCTTCACGCTTACTGAATTTCCAGCGGCCAGTGGACGTAGCTTTGCCACTGGCTTTCCTGCTCGATTAACTCCGCGCCCAGCGGGTGACTTTTCAGCCACCCCTGCGGCAACGACAGCGTCAGTTTTTCTCCTTGCGCGCTGACGGTAATTTCCGGCAACAAATCGTCGCGACGGCGGCTGGCAAAAATAATCGCCAGGCGCAGCAGGCGGCAGAGATGTTCTGCAACGCGCGGCGGGACGGCGTTTTGCTGATGCAGGGAAGAGAGATCGACAGCATTGGTCTGATTCAGCAGCAGCGTGGCGAGCAGTTTTTTCTGCGCTGGCGTAAAGCCCGGCAGATCGAGATTGCGTACCAGCCATGCTGCATGCAGCGGCGCCTGTTTAAACTCAATGCTCAAACCAATTTCATGCAGTTCGCAGGCAACTTGCAATATTTCGATGCTGTAAGCATCAAGTTCCCACTCTTTATCCACATCCAGCGCAAAGCGTTTTGCCAGCGCTGTCACGCGACGGGCTTGATCGGTATCGATCATAAAACGGCGCTGAATGTTGCGCAGCGTACGGCTGCGAATATCCTGATCGACCGCCAGATGCAGCATGCCATAGACCAGCCCTTCTCGCAGCGCACCGCCAGCCAGCGTCATGCTGGCAATATTCATCTCGGTGAAGATTGCGATCAGAATCGCCAGCCCGCTTGGAAATACCAGCGCACGCTCCAGCGTCAGACCTTCGATCTCCAGTTCTTCAAGCCGCCCACACTGAATGGCGCGCTGCTTAAGTTGCTGAAGTTTGGCGAGAGTAATGCGTTCATCCATACCCTGCGCCATCATGATTTCTTGCAGGGCCTGCACGGTGCCGGATGCGCCAACGCACACTTTCCAACCGTGCCGGCGAAGCTCATCGGCGACCGGGCGCAGCACTTCACGCGCAGCATGCTCTGCGGCGTCGAAATTTTCCTGTCCGAGATTGCGGTCGGTAAAAAAACGTTCAAGCCAGGTGACACAGCCCATCGACAGACTAAACAGCGAAGTGGTTTGCGCGCCGGTGCCAGTCACCAGTTCGGTGCTGGCGCCGCCGATATCCACCACCAGACGCTGATCCGCACCGCCAGTGGTATGCGCAACACCCTGATAAATCAGGCGTGCTTCCTCTTCACCGCTGATGACCTGCACCGGGCAACCGAGGATGACTTGCGCTTTATTGAGGAATTCCTGGGCGTTGACCGCCAGGCGGAGCGTGGCTGTCGCCACAACGCGGATTTGCTGTGCGGGAATATCCTGAAGACGCTCTGAAAACAGACGCAGGCATTGCCAGCCGCGTTCCATCGCTTCCTGGGAAAGCTGATTTTCATTGCTCAGGCCCGCCGCCAGGCGAACCTTGCGTTTGATGCGGGAAAGCGTCTGAATGCTTCCCGCCACCTCGCGCACAACCAGCATATGAAAACTGTTGGAGCCAAGATCAATAGCGGCATAGAGCGAGGCGGAACCAAGCATATTTTTTTAACCTGAACGACGACGATTACGTGGCGCACCACCACTGCGGCGCGGACCGTTACCTGAGCGCGAACGCGTCAGGCGTTTCGGCGGCGGTAATTCGCTGAGCAGCGCATCCGGATTGTATTTACTCACCGGAATTGAGTGCCCGATATACGTTTCAATTGCGGGCAGGTTCAGCGCGTACTCTTCACATGCAAGGCTGATAGAGTTGCCGCTGGCGCCCGCACGGCCCGTACGACCGATGCGGTGCACGTAGTCTTCGCAATCGTCCGGCAGATCGTAGTTAAAGACGTGGGTAACAGCAGGAATATGCAGACCACGCGCCGCAACGTCTGTTGCGACCAGAATATCGAGATCGCCGCGGGTAAATTCATCAAGAATACGCAGGCGTTTTTTCTGCGCTACATCGCCAGTCAGCAGGCCAACGCGATGACCATCGGCAGCCAGATGGCCCCAGATATCTTCACAGCGGTGCTTGGTGTTGGCGAAAATAATGGCGCGATCCGGCCACTCTTCTTCGATCAGCGTTTGCAGCAGACGCATTTTCTCTTCATTAGAAGGATAGAAAAGCTCTTCTTTAATGCGGTGGCCGGTTTTCTGTTCCGGTTCTACTTCGACGTACTCTGCGTTGTTCATCTGCTCGAATGCGAGTTCACGTACCCGATAAGAGAGGGTGGCGGAGAACAGCATGTTCAGACGCTGTGTGGCTGCCGGCATGCGGCGGAACAGCCAACGGATATCTTTAATAAAGCCCAGATCGTACATACGATCGGCTTCGTCCAGCACCACGACCTGAACTGCGGCCAGGTTAATATGGTTCTGTTTGGTGTAATCGATCATACGACCGGTGGTGCCGATTAGAATATCGACGCCGCTTTCCAGCACTTTGAGCTGTTTGTCGTAGCCATCACCGCCGTAAGCCAGACCCAGTTTCAGACCTGTTGACTGCGCAAGCGGTTCTGCATCGGCATGAATTTGTACCGCGAGTTCACGCGTCGGCGCCATAATAATTGCACGCGGCTGGTTCACTTTACGGTCTTCGATCGCCGGGTGAGAGAGGAGATAATGAAACGTTGACGTTAAGAACGCCATCGTTTTACCGGTACCGGTTTGCGCCTGACCTGCAACGTCACGGCCCGCCAGCGTTAGCGGAAGAGCCAGAGCCTGTATAGGCGTGCAATTATGAAACCCTTTATTTTCAAGGGCTTCGATCACCTTTGGGTGCAGGGCGAAGTCGGAAAACTTCTGTTCAGTTAAATGTGTTTTGCTCATAGTGTGGTAGAATATCAGCTTACTATTGCTTTACGAAAGCGTATCCGGTGAAATAAAGTCAACCTTTAGTTGGTTATTGTGGCATCAATACGTTGTTGTTTTATGCTACACCAACACATCAGGCTTATTCCTGTGGAGTTATATATGAGCGATAAAATTATTCACCTGACTGACGATAGTTTTGACACGGATGTACTCAAAGCGGACGGGCTTGTTCTCGTTGATTTCTGGGCAGAGTGGTGTGGACCGTGCAAAATGATCGCCCCGATTCTGGATGAAGTCGCTAATGAGTACGAAGGCAAACTAACCATTGCGAAACTGGATATCGACCGCTACCCAAGCATCGCGCCGAAGTACGGTATTCGTGGTATTCCAACCCTGCTGGCGTTTAGAAACGGCGAAGTGGTTGCAACCAAGGTGGGTGCCTTGTCTAAAGGCCAACTGAAAGAGTTCCTGGACACCAATCTGGCGTAATATCAGGTTCCGCCGGCGCGCCAGTCGTCCTAATTTTTTAGGATCGCTGGACGCCCGGCTTCTGCCGTGCTAATTTAGTTTTGACTTCGTTTTGAACATACCTTTAGTTGTTTGAACCTTGCATTACCCGATACTTCCCGCAGAGCAATATCGCCGCGACGGAAGTAAACAGATTCCGGGCTTATCACTCATTCCGTCTTGTCGTTTCAGTTCTGCGTACTTTCTTGTGACCAGGCACCGATCAGATATGAGTTGATGGCCGTTAACAGGCATGGATGACCCTGCCATACCATTCACAACATTAAGTTCGAGATTTACCCCGAGTTTAAGAACCCACACCATTATGAATCTTACCGAATTAAAGAATACGCCGGTTTCTGAGCTGATCACTCTCGGCGAAAATATGGGGCTGGAAAACCTGGCCCGTATGCGCAAACAGGACATCATTTTCGCCATCCTGAAGCAGCACGCGAAGAGTGGCGAAGATATCTTTGGCGACGGTGTGCTGGAGATTTTGCAGGATGGATTTGGTTTCCTCCGTTCCGCAGACAGCTCCTACCTCGCCGGCCCTGACGACATCTACGTATCCCCCAGCCAAATCCGCCGTTTCAACCTCCGTACTGGTGACACCATTTCAGGTAAGATTCGCCCTCCTAAAGAAGGTGAACGTTACTTTGCACTGCTGAAAGTTAACGAGGTGAATTTCGATAAGCCGGAAAACGCGCGTAATAAAATTCTGTTCGAAAACTTAACGCCGCTGCACGCAAACTCTCGTCTGCGTATGGAGCGTGGTAATGGTTCGACCGAAGACTTAACCGCTCGCGTACTGGATCTGGCATCGCCGATCGGCCGCGGTCAGCGCGGTCTGATTGTTGCGCCGCCGAAAGCGGGTAAAACCATGCTCCTGCAGAACATCGCGCAGAGCATTGCGTATAACCATCCGGATTGCGTACTGATGGTGCTGCTGATTGACGAACGTCCGGAAGAAGTGACGGAAATGCAGCGTCTGGTAAAAGGTGAAGTAGTTGCTTCTACCTTCGATGAACCGGCTTCCCGCCATGTGCAGGTCGCTGAAATGGTTATCGAAAAAGCCAAACGTCTGGTTGAGCACAAGAAAGACGTTATCATTCTACTGGATTCCATCACCCGCCTGGCGCGTGCTTACAACACCGTCGTTCCGGCTTCCGGTAAAGTATTGACGGGTGGTGTGGATGCTAACGCCCTGCATCGTCCGAAGCGTTTCTTCGGTGCTGCGCGTAACGTGGAAGAGGGCGGCAGCCTGACCATTATCGCGACTGCGTTGATCGATACCGGTTCGAAGATGGATGAAGTGATTTACGAAGAGTTTAAAGGCACCGGTAACATGGAGCTGCATCTCTCTCGTAAAATCGCAGAAAAACGCGTCTTCCCGGCGATTGATTACAACCGTTCCGGCACGCGTAAAGAAGAGCTGCTCACCACTCAGGAAGAGCTGCAGAAGATGTGGATCCTGCGCAAAATCATCCATCCAATGGGTGAAATTGATGCCATGGAGTTCCTCATTAACAAGCTGGCGATGACGAAGACAAATGATGAATTCTTCGACATGATGAAGCGCTCTTAATCCAAATAAACCTCAGAAACGCCACGTTTTTACGTGGCGTTTTTCATTTCTGGGCTATACGCTATATGCACCCGGACAGGTATTGTCCAACACTGGCGACGGCTGGATGGCGTTTCGAAGGTCAAAACCTTCCATTTGGCTGAAAAGCAAACAATAACGCCTGTGATTGACCTGCATTCTCCTTTTATGGAGTGTAGCAACGTCGTTATACTGCCAGGATCAACATTTGCTGAGAGCATGCATTGTGAGTTTATCCACTGCGATTACTGAATTATTCGGTATTTTCTTGTTTACAACGGTTTTCCTGTTCTTCGCCCGAAAAATGGCGAAGCACGTAGGCCTGGTAGACAAACCTAATTCCCGAAAAAGACACCAGGGGCTAATCCCATTGGTTGGGGGGATTTCAGTTTACGCGGGGATTTGCTTCACTTTCAGCGTTACAGACTACTACATTCCCCACGTTGGTCTTTATCTTGCCTGCGCAGGCGTGCTGGCGTTTGTCGGGGCGCTGGACGATCGTTTCGATATCAGCGTCAAAACCCGCGCAGCTATTCAGACGGTCATTGCCGTTGTGATGATGTGGGCCGGTAATCTCTACCTTAGCAGCCTCGGTTATATCTTTGGATCGTGGGAGATGGTGCTGGGTCCGTTTGGCTATCTGCTTACGCTGTTTGCCGTCTGGGCGGCAATTAACGCGTTTAATATGGTAGACGGCATTGATGGTCTGCTCGGCGGTCTTTCCTGTGTCTCGTTTGCGGCGATTGGTATTATTTTATGGTTTGATGGGCAGACCAGCCTGGCGCTGTGGTGTTTTGCCATGATCGCGGCAATTCTGCCTTATATTCTGCTCAACCTTGGTCTACTGGGGCGGCGTTATAAAGTGTTTATGGGCGATGCCGGTAGCACGCTGATTGGTTTCACCATCATCTGGATTTTACTGGAAACGACCCAGGGTAAGACCCATCCGATAAGCCCGGTGACGGCGCTATGGATTATTGCTATTCCTTTGATGGACATGGTGGCGATTACCTACCGACGTTTGCGTAAAGGCATGAGCCCATTCTCACCCGATCGTCAGCATATTCACCACCTCATCATGCGGGCGGGTTTCAGTTCCCGTCAGGCATTTGTACTCATCACGCTTGCTGCGGCAATACTGGCCAGCATTGGTGTCGTGACAGAGTACCTTCATTTTATTCCTGAATGGGTAATGTTGGCATTGTTTTTGCTGGCATTCTTCTTATACGGTTACTGCATCAAACGCGCCTGGAAAGTCGCGCGCTTAATGAAACGAGTTAAACGCAGAATGCGCCGTCACAGCGCGTCTAAATCAACACTAACCAAGTAAATCCGGGAAAGCGATGACTCAACCATTGTCGGGAACACCTTCAGCGGGTACGGAAAATGAGCTGGATATTCGAGGACTGTTTCGTACTTTGTGGGCAGGAAAACTGTGGATTGGGGGGATGGCGCTGCTGTTTGCACTGCTTGCGCTGGCCTGGACTTTCTTTGCGCGGCAGGAATGGAGTGCGACGGCCATTACGGATAGCCCTACGGTTAACATGCTTGGCGGATTTTACTCCCAGCAACAATTTTTACGTAATCTGGATGTGAAGGCGAATCTGGCGCCCGTTGAACAACCTTCGGTAATGGATGAATCCTATAAAGAGTTTGTTGTGCAACTGGCTTCATGGGACACGCGCCGTGATTTTTGGTTGCAGACGGACTACTACAAGCAGCGTCTGGTGGGTAACAGTAAAGCTGATGCAGCGACGCTGGATGAGTTAATCAACAATATCCAGTACACGCCGGGCGATGCGGCCCGCAATCTCAATGACAACGTCAAGCTGATTGCTGAGACCGCGCCGGATGCGAACAATTTGTTGCGCCAGTACGTGGCTTTCGCCAGCCAGCGCGCCGCCAGCCATTTAAACGATGAGCTGAAAGGGGCGTGGGCCGCGCGTACTATGCAAATGAAAGCCCAGGTTAAGCGCCAGGAAGAGGTGGCGAAAGCGATCTACAACCGTCGCCTGCATAATGTTGAGCAGGCGCTGAAAGTGGCCGAGCAGCATAATATTTCACGCAATGAAACCGAGGTTCCACCCGACGAGTTACCCGATTCGGAACTGTTTATGTTAGGCCGCCCGATGTTGCAGGCGCGGCTTGAGAACTTGCAGGCTGTGGGGCCTCAATTCGATCTGGACTATGATCAAAACCGGGCGATGCTGAATACTCTTAACGTCGGGCCTACGCTGGACCCGCGTTTCCAGACTTATCGTTACTTGCGTACACCGGAGGAGCCGGTGAAGCGAGACAGCCCGCGCCGTGTTTTCCTGATGATCATCTGGGGTATCGTTGGGGTGTTAGTCGGCGCCGGGGTGGCATTAACACGTCGCCGTACACATTAAGCGACGCCTGAGATGAAGGCACGGGGCCTTCATCCCTCTAAAACAAAGAGAATCGTTGTGAAAGTACTCACCGTATTCGGCACACGACCAGAAGCTATCAAAATGGCTCCGCTGGTACATGCGTTGGCAAAAGATCCTGACTTTGAGGCGAAAGTTTGCGTCACTGCACAGCATAGGGAAATGTTGGATCAGGTGTTGAGCCTTTTCTCGATTGTTCCGGATTATGACCTGAATATCATGCGCCCCGGACAGGGGCTGACGGAGATCACCTGCGGCATTCTTGAAGGGCTAAAGCCGATTCTTGAATCGTTCCGCCCTGATGTTGTGCTGGTGCATGGCGATACAACAACCACCATTGCAGCGAGCCTTGCTGCTTTTTACCAGCGAATTCCTGTTGGCCATGTGGAGGCCGGACTGCGCACTGGCGATCTCTCTTCGCCCTGGCCCGAAGAGGCCAACCGTACTCTGACGGGCCATCTGGCAATGTATCACTTTGCGCCGACAGAAAATTCTCGCCGTAATTTGCTGCGTGAAAACGTGGCCGATAACCATATTTTTGTGACGGGCAATACGGTGATTGATGCCCTGTTCTGGGTGCGCGACAGCATAATGAATACTTCTGGTCGCTATGAAGAACTGGCGGTGCGCTATCCGTTCCTCGATGACAACAAGAAACTGATCCTTGTCACCGGGCATCGCCGCGAGAGTTTTGGTCGTGGGTTTGAACAGATTTGCCATGCGCTGGCGGATATTGCCGCGCAACATGATGATGTGCAGATTGTTTACCCGGTGCACCTGAACCCCAACGTCAGTGAGCCGGTAAACCGAATTCTGGGCCATGTTGAAAACGTGAGCCTGATTGAGCCGCAGGATTACCTGCCATTTTTGTGGTTGATGAATCGCGCCTGGCTAATCCTCACCGATTCAGGCGGTATTCAGGAAGAAGCGCCTTCATTAGGTAAACCAGTGCTGGTGATGCGGGATACGACCGAGCGTCCGGAAGCCATCGAAGCGGGAACGGTAAAGCTGGTCGGTACGAATCGCCTGCGCATTGTAGAAGAGGTTACGCGCCTGCTTCGCGATAACGATGCCTGGCAAGCGATGAGCCATGCACACAACCCCTATGGCGATGGACAGGCCTGCGGGCGCATTTTGCACGCACTTAAAAACAATCGGATAACACTATGAGCTTTACAACCATTTCCGTGATCGGCCTTGGCTACATTGGCCTGCCTACTGCTGCCGCTTTTGCCTCCCGGCACAAACAGGTCGTGGGAATCGATATCAACTCGCACGCTGTGGACACCATTAACCGTGGTGAAATCCATATTGTCGAGCCCGAGTTGAGTAGCGTGGTCAAAGCGGCGGTGGATGGCGGTTATCTGCGGGCCAGCACCACGCCAGTGGCGGCCGATGCTTACCTGATTGCCGTGCCGACGCCCTTTAAAGGCGAGCACGAACCCGATATGACATATGTCGAAGCGGCAGCCAAATCCATTGCGCCGGTGCTGACGAAAGGCGCGCTGGTGATCCTCGAATCCACTTCGCCCGTCGGCGCAACCGAGCAGATGGCTGACTGGCTCGCCGCAGCGCGACCGGATCTTACTTTCCCGCAACAGGCGGGCGAAGCGGCCGATGTGAACATCGCTTACTGCCCGGAGCGCGTGCTGCCGGGGCAGGTGATGGTAGAGCTGATCAAGAATGACCGCGTGATCGGTGGTATGACGCCGGTCTGCTCGGCGCGCGCCAGCGAGCTATACAAGATTTTCCTTGAGGGCGAGTGTGTGGTGACCAACTCCCGCACCGCTGAAATGTGCAAACTCACCGAAAACAGTTTCCGCGATGTGAACATCGCCTTCGCTAACGAACTGTCGTTAATCTGCGCCGAACAGGGGATCAATGTCTGGGAGCTGATTCGTCTGGCGAATCGCCATCCACGCGTAAACATTTTGCAACCGGGGCCGGGCGTTGGCGGGCACTGCATTGCTGTCGATCCCTGGTTTATCGTGGCGCAGAACCCGCAGCAGGCGCGGCTTATCCGTACGGCGCGCGAGGTGAACGATTATAAACCTCACTGGGTGCTGAACCAGGTTAAAGCCACCGTTGCCGACTGCCTGACAGCCAGCGGTAAACGCGCCAGCGAGATTAAAATCGCCTGCTTCGGGCTGGCGTTTAAACCGAATATTGACGATCTGCGCGAAAGTCCGGCGATGGAAATTGCCAGCGATATTGCTCAGTGGCACAGCGGGGAAACGCTGGTTGTCGAGCCGAATATCCATCAACTTCCGGCAGCGCTGAGTAACCACGCGTCGCTGGTGAATACCGCAGATGCGCTGGCCCAGGCAGATGTGCTGGTGCTGCTGGTCGATCACAACGAATTTAAAGGGGTGGAGAGTAGCCGAATCACGCAACGCTACATCGTGGATACCAAAGGCGTCTGGCGCTAAGGCGTAAAGGGGGCGAAATGGCAATTCACGGAACGTTAGAAGAGCTGGCCTGGGAAAGCGCGTTTTTTGGCGTACGCAGTGCGATTATTCGCCTGCAACCTGCGGCTCCCGCGCTGAGCGTGACGGATTTTAGCGCCTGGGAACGCGTACAGGTAAAGCTGGCGGCGTCGCAAACCGCGCAACTGGATGCTTTGCAAACGTTCGGTTTTCAACTGGTAGAGGGCGAGATCGACTTTTCGCTGACGGTATCGCCGCAGGGCGTTGATCCCGCTGCCGAACTGGCCACCGCCGACGATATCCCTGAATTACGCCGTCTGGCGGCCGGGATCTTCGTGCAGAGCCGTTTTCGTGCGCCCTGGTATGCGCCTGATGCAAGCGGGCGATTTTATGCGCAGTGGATAGAAAACGCAGTAAGAGGCGTATTTGACCATCAATGTCTGCTGTTTCGCGGTGAAAATGGCGAAATTGCGGGCTTTGTTTCTCTGCGTCAGCTTAACGGGCAGGAGGCGCGTATCGGCCTGCTGGCCGGGCGCGGCGTCGGAGAAAAATTAATGCAGGCTGCGTGTCACTGGGCGCGACAGCGGCAACTAACTCTTGTGCGTGTCGCTACCCAACTTGGGAATACGGCAGCACTTAAACGATATATTCAGAGCGGCGCGAACGTGGAAAGCACCGCTTTGTGGTTATACAGGTGACTCTATGATCCCCTTCAATGCACCACCGATAGTAGGCACGGAAATCGACTACATGCAGTCGGCGATGGGTAGCGGTAAATTATGCGGCGATGGCGGTTTTACCCGTCGCTGTCAGCAGTGGATGGAACAGCATTTTCATAGCGCGAAAGCGCTGCTGACGCCGTCCTGTACCGCATCGCTGGAAATGGCCGCGCTGCTGCTGGATATTCAGCCCGGTGATGAAGTGATCATGCCGAGCTATACCTTCGTTTCCACCGCCAATGCGTTTGTGCTGCGCGGCGCAAAAATCGTCTTTGTCGATATCCGCCCGGATACGATGAATATCGATGAAACCTGCATTGAAGCAGCCATTACCGATAAAACCCGGGCGATTGTACCGGTGCATTACGCGGGCGTAGCCTGCGAGATGGACACTATTATGGATATCGCCAGGCGGCATAATCTGTTTGTGGTGGAAGATGCTGCGCAAGGCGTGATGTCCACCTACAAAGGACGTGCGCTTGGCACTATCGGTCATATTGGCTGCTTCAGCTTTCATGAAACCAAAAACTACACCGCTGGCGGCGAAGGCGGCGCAACGCTGATTAACGATCGCGCGCTGGTGGAGCGGGCGGAAATTATCCGCGAGAAAGGCACCAACCGCAGCCAGTTTTTCCGTGGGCAGGTGGATAAGTACACCTGGCGCGATATCGGTTCCAGCTACCTGATGGCGGATTTGCAGGCGGCCTATCTCTGGGCGCAACTGGAAGCGGCAGATCGCATCAATCAGCAGCGCCTCGCGCTGTGGCAAACCTACTATGACGCGCTGCTACCGCTGGCGCGCGCCGGGCGCATTACGCTGCCAACCATTCCGGCAGATTGCGGCCACAATGCGCACATGTTCTACATCAAGCTGCGTGATGAAGCCGATCGCCGTGCATTGATCGCTTTCCTGAAAGAGGCGGAGATCCTGGCGGTGTTCCATTACATTCCGCTGCATGCGTCGCCTGCCGGAGAAAAATTTGGCGAATTCCACGGCGAAGATCGCTACACCACGGTGGAAAGTGAGCGTTTGCTTCGTCTGCCGCTGTTTTACAATCTGGCGCCGGTTAACCAGCGCACGGTTATCAGCACCCTTCTGAGCTATTTCTACTGACATGTCGCTGGCAAAAGCATCGATATGGACTGCGACAAGCACGCTGGTCAAAATTGGCGCGGGCTTGCTGGTGGTCAAACTTTTGGCGGTGGCTTTTGGGCCGTCAGGCGTCGGGCAGGCCGGTAACTTCCGCCAGTTAATTACCGTGCTGGGCGTGCTGGCTGGCGCCGGGATTTTCAATGGCGTGACTAAATTCGTCGCCCAGTATCATGATGATCCGGCGCGGCTGCGGGCGGTTGTTGGTACGTCGTCAGCCATGGTACTGGGCTTCTCAACGCTGCTGGCGCTGGTTTTTTTGCTTGCCGCTGCGCCTGTCAGCCGGGGCTTATTTGGTCATGCTGATTTTCAGGGGCTGGTGCGGCTGGTGGCGCTGGTGCAGTTCGGTATTGCATGGGCGAACTTGCTGCTGGCGGTGATGAAAGGTTTCCGCGATGCCGCCAGCAATGCGCTGTCACTGATTATCGGCAGCGTGGTTGGCGTGCTGGCCTGGTATCTCTGCTTCCGGCTTGGCGGTTACCAGGGCGCGCTGCTGGGAATGGCGCTGGTTCCGGCGCTGGTGCTAATTCCGGCCGTGCTACTACTGATTCGGCGCGGCTCGGTGCCGCTGGCATACTTCGCGCCGCGCTGGGACAACGGTTTAGCCGGTCAGCTCAGTAAATTTACGCTGATGGCGCTGATTACATCGGTAACGTTGCCACTGGCCTATGTGATGATGCGAAACCTGCTGGCGGCGCATTATAGTTGGGAAGAGGTGGGGATCTGGCAAGGGGTGAGCAGCATTTCCGATGCTTATCTTCAGTTTATTACCGCTTCGTTTAGTGTCTATCTGCTACCTACTTTATCGAGGCTGGCGACAAAACAGGAGATTTCGCGCGAAATCGTGAAGTCACTGCGCTTTGTGTTGCCAGCGGTGGCAGCGGTGAGCCTGACGGTCTGGCTGCTGCGCGATGTGGCGATCTGGCTGCTGTTTTCCGACAAGTTCACCGCCATGCGCGATCTCTTTGCCTGGCAACTAGTCGGGGATGTACTAAAAGTGGGCGCTTACGTCTTTGGTTATCTGGTGATTGCCAAAGCGTCGCTGCGCTTTTACATTCTGGCGGAAATCAGCCAGTTCACTCTGCTGACGCTGTTCTCGCGTTGGCTGATTCCCGCGCACGGCGCTGCCGGTGCGGCACAGGCCTATATGGCAACTTACATTATTTATTTCGCCCTCTGTTGTGGCGCGTTTTTGATTTGGCGAAAGAAAGCATGACTGCACTGATTCACGTACTGGGATCGGATATCCCACACCATAACCAGACCGTATTGCGCTTCTTTAACGATCATCTTGCTGCGTCGGGCGCACATGCTCGCGAGTTTATGATCGCCAGCAGCGACACGGAAATAGGTGCGGAATATCCCGCGCTGACGCTGCACTTTTATGCGGACAAGAAGGCGCTGGCGAAAGCCGTCGTTGCGCGTGCAAAAGCGGATCGGCAACAGCGTTTTTTCTTCCACGGCCAGTTCAATTTCAGCCTGTGGCTGGCGCTGTTGCGCGGTGCTATCAAACGCGAGCAATTTTACTGGCATGTCTGGGGCGCCGATCTGTACGAAGTCTCGCACAGCCTCAAATTCCGTCTTTTTTATCCGCTGCGCAGGCTGGCGCAGCACCGCGTAGGCTGCGTTTTTGCCACCCGTGGCGATCTGTCGTGGTACGGGAAACGTAATCCCACGGTGCGTGGGGAGTTGCTCTATTTCCCGACGCGTATGGATCCGGCGCTGAATACTATGGCGCATGAGTTGCAGCGGGAAGGTAAGCTGACGATTCTGGTGGGTAATTCCGGCGATCCGAGTAATGAACATATTGCCGCGCTGGAGGCCATCCACCGCCAATTCGGCGATACGGTGAATATCATTGTGCCGATGGGCTACCCGGCCAATAATGACAGCTATATCGATGCGGTAAATCGTGCCGGTCTGGCATTATTCAGCGCCGAAAACCTGCGCATTCTGCGTGAAAAAATGGCCTTTGACGACTATCTGTCGCTACTCGGGCAGTGTGATTTGGGTTATTTTATTTTTGCCCGCCAGCAGGGGATCGGTACGCTCTGTTTGCTGATTCAGGCCGGGGTGCCGTGCGTGCTTAACCGGGAAAACCCGTTCTGGCGCGATATGGTGGCCGAAGATATTCCGGTGCTCTTTACCGGTGATGCGTTGAATGAGACGGTGATTCGCGAAGCCCGGCGGCAATTGATTGCGGTGGATAAAAACGCCATTACCTTCTTCAGTCCAAACTATATTGCGCTCTGGCATAAGGCGCTGCGCAATGCTGCGGGGATCGCCGGATGAGTCCACTTGAGTTTTGCGGTCTGTTGATCCTCTGGCTGGTGGCAACGCTGTTTATCGCCACGCTGACCTGGTTTGAGTTTCGCCGGGTACGGTTCAATTTTAACGTCTTCTTTTCACTGCTCTTTTTGTTGACGTTTTTCTTCGGTTTCCCGCTCACCAGCATTCTGGTGTTCCGTTTTAACGTCGGCGTTGCGCCGCCGGGCGTGATGATGCAGTCGCTGCTGGCCGCGGCCTGTTTCTATGCAATTTATTATGTGACGTACAAAACCCGGCTGCGGGCGAAAAGCGAGCAGGTATCGCGCCGCCCGCTGTTTACCATTAATCGGGTCGAAGCGCATCTGACGTGGATCATGCTGATGGTTATCGCGCTGGTCAGCGTAGGTATCTTCTTCATGCACAACGGATTTTTGCTATTCCGTCTGCAATCCTATAGCCAGATCTTCTCCAGTGAAGTTTCCGGTGTCGCACTGAAACGCTTCTTTTACTTCTTCATTCCAGCCATGCTGGTGGTCTATTTCCTGCGGCAGAGCGCGCAGGCGTGGCTGTTTTTCCTCGTCAGTACGGTCGCATTTGGTTTGTTGACGTACATGATCGTCGGCGGTACGCGCGCCAATATTATTATCGCTTTTGCTATCTTCTTGTTTATCGGCATTATTCGCGGCTGGATTTCGCTGTGGATGCTGGCTGCGGCGGGCGTGCTGGGTATTGTCGGGATGTTCTGGCTGGCGCTGAAGCGCTACGGGCTTAACGTCAGCGGGGACGAAGCGTTTTACACTTTCTTGTATCTGACGCGCGATACCTTTTCTCCCTGGGAAAATTTGTCTCTGCTGCTGCAAAACTACGACAAGATCGATTTTCAGGGACTGGCGCCGATTGTGCGCGATTTCTACGTTTTCATCCCTTCCTGGCTGTGGCATGGCCGTCCGAGTATCGTGCTGAACTCGGCGAATTATTTTACCTGGGAAGTGCTGAATAACCACTCCGGGCTGGCGATCTCTCCGACGCTGATTGGATCGCTGGTAGTGATGGGCGGCGTCTGGTTTATCCCGTTCGGTGCGGTGGTGGTGGGGCTTATCATTAAGTGGTTTGACTGGTTATATAAACTTGGCAATCGGGAAACAAACCGCTATAAAGCGGCGATTCTGCACAGTTTCTGCTTTGGCGCTATTTTCAATATGATCGTGCTGGCGCGTGAGGGACTGGATGCTTTCGCTTCCCGCGTGGTGTTCTTCCTCGTCGTTTTTGGTTTCTGCTTGCTGGTGGCGAAACTGCTGTACTGGTTGTTCGACAGCGCTGGCCTGATACGTAATCGCCGTGCGCGCGCAGTGAACCCCCTTTCCCAGGTGTAAAAAGGAATAACATGACGGACAAGACGGCAGCGCCGCTGTATGACCTGCGCGGTCTGAAACTCATCGGCTGGCGCGATATGCAGCACGCGCTGGATTACCTCTATGCCGATGGCGAAATCAAACGCGGTACGCTGGTGGCGATGAACGCCGAAAAACTGCTGACCGTGGAAGACGATCCCGTAGTGCGCGCGCTGATCGAGGCGGCAGAGTTTAAATATGCTGATGGCATCAGCGTGGTTCGCTCTCTGCGCAAGAAATTTCCGCAGGCGCAGGTCTCACGCGTTGCCGGTGCCGATCTCTGGGAACATTTGATGATGCGTGCCGGGCAGTCAGGTACGCCTGTATTCCTGGTGGGGGGGAAGCCGGAGGTGCTGGCGCAAACCGAGCAGAAACTGCGTACGCGGTGGCAGGTCAATATCGTGGGTAGCCAGGATGGTTATTTCACGGCGGATCAGCGTGAGGCGCTGTTTGTGCGTATCCGGGACAGCGGTGCGAAAATTGTCACCGTGGCGATGGGATCGCCACGGCAGGAGATTTTTATGCGTGACTGCCGCGCTGTTTACGCCGATGCCTTGTTTATGGGCGTTGGCGGGACGTATGACGTCTTTACCGGACATGTAAAGCGTGCGCCGAAGATCTGGCAGCGACTGGGGCTGGAGTGGCTCTATCGGCTGCTTTCACAGCCTACGCGGCTCAAACGCCAGCTCCGCTTACTGCGTTATTTACGCTGGCACTACAGCGGAAAACTCTGACCTTATTCAGGCAGCGTTTCACGCTGCCGCTTTCCTTCCTGTTGATGTTTTATTGTGCATCGAGTCGATTTTTCTTATACATCGTTTGCCATTTCCCGCAATTTAAGAAACCATTCGCTCACTCATTTGCAGTGCCACGGCGTTTTTGCGCCAGCCATTTCCGGGCCGGTGCAGCATGGCCTGTTATGAGCTGAGGAAAAACTCATAACAATAACCCGCGGAGCGGGTAAGAAAAGAAGCAAACACAACAGAGGATTTATGGCTGAAAATAAACCGGAGCTTCAGCGCGGTCTGGAGTCTCGTCACATCGAATTAATCGCCCTGGGCGGCACCATTGGCGTGGGGCTGTTTATGGGGGCCGCCAGTACGCTGAAGTGGGCGGGCCCATCGGTATTGCTGGCGTATATCATCGCCGGTCTTTTCGTCTTTTTTATTATGCGCTCAATGGGCGAGATGCTGTTTCTTGAACCGGTAGCGGGTTCCTTTGCCGTCTACGCGCATCGTTATATGAGCCCCTTCTTTGGCTATCTGACGGCCTGGTCCTACTGGTTTATGTGGATGGCGGTGGGGATCTCGGAAATCACCGCCATTGGTGTTTATGTCCAGTTCTGGTTCCCCGACCTTGCCCAATGGATCCCCGCGCTGATTGCGGTCGCGCTGGTGGCGCTGGCCAACCTTGCGGCCGTGCGTCTGTATGGTGAAATTGAATTCTGGTTTGCCATGATTAAAGTCACCACCATCATCGTGATGATTGTTGTTGGCCTGGGCGTGATTTTCTTCGGCTTTGGCAACGGCGGTCATTCGATTGGCTTTGGCAATCTGACCGAACATGGCGGCTTCTTTGCCGGTGGCTGGAAAGGCTTCTTAACCGCGCTCTGTATTGTGGTCGCCTCTTACCAGGGCGTTGAGCTTATCGGTATTACTGCCGGTGAAGCCAAAAACCCGCAGGTAACGTTGCGTAGTGCGGTCAGCAAAGTGCTGTGGCGTATCCTGATTTTCTATGTGGGCGCCATCTTCGTTATCGTCACCATCTTCCCGTGGAATGAAATCGGCACCAACGGTAGCCCGTTTGTACTGACGTTTGCCAAAATCGGGATTACCGCAGCGGCAGGTATCATTAACTTTGTGGTGCTGACGGCTGCGCTCTCGGGTTGTAACAGCGGCATGTACAGTTGCGGTCGTATGCTTTACGCGCTGGCGAAGAACCGCCAGTTACCGTCTGCGGTGGCGAAAGTGTCGAAAAGCGGCGTTCCGGCAGCGGGCGTGACCATCTCTATTATTATTCTGCTGATCGGTTCGTGCCTGAACTACATTATTCCTAACCCGCAGCGCGTGTTTGTTTATGTCTATAGCGCCAGCGTATTGCCGGGAATGGTGCCGTGGTTCGTGATTCTGATTAGCCAGATGCGTTTCCGTAAAGCGCACAAAGCGGCGATTGCCACGCATCCGTTCCGCTCGATGCTGTTCCCGTGGGCGAACTGGCTGACGATGGCGTTCCTGGTGTGCGTGTTGATCGGTATGGGATTCAATGACGATACCCGTATGTCGCTGTTTGTCGGCATTATCTTCCTTGCCGCAGTAACCCTGGCGTATAAGGTATTTGGCCTCAATAGACATGCGGTTACGCATCAGGTGGGTGAATAAGAGGCAAAATGCGCAAAGCATAACCAAACGCGCATTTTCTTAAAAAAAGCACTAGACAGCCGCGCCCGAAGTCCGTACTATCCACCCCCGCAACGGCGCTACGCGCCCGTAGCTCAGCTGGATAGAGCGCTGCCCTCCGGAGGCAGAGGTCTCAGGTTCGAATCCTGTCGGGCGCGCCATTTAAACCCGGCGCTTGAGCTGCGGTGGTTCGTGATTTGTCACGATACCGCGTGAAAAGATTTACAGTGGTGGCTATAGCTCAGTTGGTAGAGCCCTGGATTGTGATTCCAGTTGTCGTGGGTTCGAGTCCCATTAGCCACCCCATTATTTAGCAGTACAAGTTTCGTGGAATGCGAAGGTGGCGGAATTGGTAGACGCGCTAGCTTCAGGTGTTAGTGTCCTTACGGACGTGGGGGTTCAAGTCCCCCCCCTCGCACCACAACTTAAATTGAACAAAAAATTCAAAAAGCAGTAAAAACGGCGAGTAGCGCAGCTTGGTAGCGCAACTGGTTTGGGACCAGTGGGTCGGAGGTTCGAATCCTCTCTCGCCGACCAATTTTGAACCCCGCGAAAGCGGGGTTTTTTGTTTTCTGCGCTCCCTCAATCCCCGCTTTTTCTGCCTGTTGTTTATCAACGACAACCCCTTTTAGTACTGTCGCCTGCGGGAGACATCTAATCTATTGAATTCAAATAAATAATATTATTCACCCGGTAAATGTCGTTCTGTGGCGACAAATGGTAACGACGATCGCGGTGAAGAGGCGGCAGGATGCCCGGAGAGGGTTGAATTTATTGGGCTATTAAAAGTTTGCGCTGCGTTCCATTTGGGAGTGCAAACCTGGCATGATACGTGCAATAATATTCATGTAGATGCTCATTCCATCTCTTATGCTCGCCTTCTGGCTTCATAAACTCAGGAATGATGCAGAGCCGTTTACGGTGCTTATCGTCCACTGACAGATGTCGCTTCGGCCTCATCAAACACCATGGACATAACGTTGAGTGAAGCACCCATTAGTTGTCAAAGACCTGTTTTAACGCCTGCCTGAGCTTTCCGGCAGGCGTTTTTTTTGGCTGGACGTCAGGCGGGAGGGTTATTTTGCAGCGTCAGCAGCAGACCATCACGGCGCATGAGTGCGGCCTCTTCCGGCTGATGCATACGATCGAGACAATCTGCCAGCCAGGCGTAGTCGAACGCATCCGGGCGCTGTTTCAGCGCTGCACGGAAGGCCAGGCTTGCTTCCTGCCATTCGCCATGTTTCAGCAGCGATTGGCCCAGCGTACTCCACAGCAGCGGGCGATCGCCCTGCGTTTTAATTTGCTGGCGCAGTACTTTTTCGATCTGCTCCGGATTGTTGGTTTTCAGCCGCGGGATCACCATCACCAGACGATCGTCATACTGGCGCTTCAGGCCATCAAGAATAATGTCCTGTGCAGTATCGTGATCGTCGCACTCAATCAAGTGCTCGGCGATAGCCACCTGTAGCGTTACCTGCTGACGGGTTTTACGGCTCTGGTTTTTCCACCAGCTTTTCAGACCTTCGCTGCCCTGATCCGCGCGCGCCTGATCCATCATGCCAATCCATGCCTGCTGTTGCAGCGCATCGCGATGATCGTCGTCACCGACATCGGCTTTCGCCATCGAAGGGATGATATCCAGCAGGGAAGTCCATGCGCCGGTGCGAATATAGGCCTGTTCAGCCAGGCGCAGCACTTCCGGATGACGCGGAGTGATCTCCAGCAATTTATCCACGCCATGACGGGCTGCATGATTTTCATTGCGCGCCAGTTGCAGACGTACCCGGGTGATTTCCACCGGGATGGGGTCGTTTTCCGCCAGCTCTGCCGCGCGCTCCAGATGCTGGTTGGCGCGGGCTTCATCACCGCGTTGCTGCGCCGCTTCGGCCGCCAGCAAGTAATTCACCACGGGCTGCTCGGCGTGATCGGCATTTTTTGACATCAACTTTTCAACTTGCTGATAGTCGCCTTCTGCCAGCTTGAGCAGCGCTTGCTCCGTCTGTTTGCGTGCGCGACGACGCTTGCGGCCCACAAACCAGCCACGGGTATGCGCGCCAGTGCGGAAAATGCGACGCAGCACCCATTCGAGGGCAAAGATCACCACTAACGCCAGCACCAGAATGATCACTAACCCGGTAACGCTGGTTTCAATGTTGTAATTATCGGTCTGGATCAATACATAACCCTGATGCCCGGCGAGCATGGGACCGAGTACGATCCCGGCGATCAACAGCGCAAAGAGCAATAATACTTTCAGCATGCTTATTCTCCCTGCGCTGCGGCCGCATTGGCCGGCGCCTGTTCAGACGTCACGGCAGGCTGCGCCAGAAGATTGCGTACGCGGGTTTGCATTAATTTTTCCAGGATCGGCTGGCTTTGCAGCGATTCCGGTAAATTCATGGCGATCGTTTGCTGGCTCAGCTTATCCACTTCCTCAAGGAAGGATTTGGTGGCCGCATCGTCGGTGTCGTAGTACGCGCGTACCCAGGTAGAAACATTATCCAGCGCCTGTTTGTAGGTCTCTTCCTGATGGCGCGGAACGGCTTGTGCGGCGACGAGCAGACGCGAACGGATGTTTTCACGCAGGTAAATATCCTGATTCGGCGCGAGCAGCGGTACTGCCGTTTCATCACGACGGCGGATAGTGATAAAGCTGTCCATAAAGTTCTGCCAGCTTTTCTGCAGATTGACGCGCCATTCGCTGATCGAGCCGGAGAGCTCGCTGCTGTCGTCGTCCATCGGTGAATCGTCATCGTTATTATCCGCAAGACGCAGATTATCGATTTGATTCGAAAGCTGGTTCAGATTGAGGATAATGCCGTCGTAATCCACCTGCGTGATTGCCGACAAGCTGCCGATATCATCGGTGATGGCGCGACGCGCGGTAATCAGGCTTGGATCATTCATATCCGCCAGGCTGGCGTCGGCGCTCTTCAACAGCGCGGCAGCGGTAGTGACATCCTGATCGCTCCACAGCTTGCGGCCCGCCAGTTTCACCAGGAAATCGGCCTGCGCCAGTTGCCAGGTTTTAGCGTCAGAACCCGAGATGGTCGCCACTTTCTGCTGCACTTCATCAAGCTGCTTCGCCAGTACGTCGTTCTGTCGTTTGGCGGCATTAAGCTGGTCTGCCTGTTGCTTAATCACGCCTTCTAGCTCTGCGCGCTGCTTATCCTGCGATTGCTGTAAGGCGATAACCTGGTTGGCGATCTCGCCATTATTGCTATGCAGCGTCGCCACTTGCTGTTTTACCCAGCCATAAAGCCCGGCACCCGACGCCAGCGCAATGGCGATGGCGATCGCGCTGAGCGCAAGGCTGGTCCTGTTAGCGCGTCTATTCTTCTCTGCTTTCTCCGGCGGCGGCGTTGCGCCGTCAGCCGCTTTGGTCTCTTCGACCACGGCGGAGGAGTTTTCTTGTTCCGTCATTATGGCTTCCCATCATGAGAGTTATTGTAATGCGCGAAGCAGCGCATCGTTGTCGGCATTGTCAGCGACCCGAATGTCCTGCCAGCCCAGTTCCCGGGCGAGGTGCGCCAGACGCTCGCTCGCCACAACCAGGCGACAGCGAAGTAGCCAGTTTTCCCGATACCAGGGGGGAATAAGTGAAAACAGTTGCTGCATCATTTCGCCGCTGGTGATCACCAGTGTCGTTACGCCACGCGTATGCCAGCGCATCGCTTCTTCAGCACCGTCATAAAATATTGCACAGCGTTGATAACATTCGCAAAATTCAAGTTCAGCACCGCGCGCCGCCAGCGTTTCCGCCAGCACTTCACGCCCGCCGTTACCCCGTAAGATTAGCGCATGCTTACCCTGAACACTTTGTAATTCAGGTAATTGTAGCAACACTTCACTGATTTCCCGATCGTGCGGGTAGCGCACCTCAATGCCGCTGACGGTATGCAACGCCAGCGCCGTGGTACGGCCGATAGCGAAATAGTGAGGCTGAGGGGGAAAGCGCAAACCAAGCTTTTGTAAGTGGGCGTGAGCGAATGTCACCGCATGCTGCGACAGGGCAAAAACCATATCGTCTGCGGTGAGATCTGCGAGCCGCGCGGGTAATGAAGCGAGCTCGCGGCCTGGCGTAAATTCGATTAACGGAAAGCTCCAGGCCACCAGCCCCAGTGTGCGCAACCGGTTGACTAATTCTTCTCCGGCTGGAGATGGGCGAGTGACCAGAATGCTCATGCAGGTGCGTCTCCGTTATAAACCTCATCCAGAATGGCGCGGGCGCCATTCGCCAGTAGCTCTTCCGCCAGCGAGATCCCCAGTTGTTCCGCATCTTCCGGTTTGCCGCGGCGTTCGCCGCGTACCTGGATGGAACCGTCTGGCGAACCCACCAGCCCGCGCAGCCAGATCTCGCCGTTGATAAGTTCAGCATAGCTGCCAATTGGCACCTGGCATCCACCTTCAAGACGGGTATTCATCGCTCGCTCGGCTTTAACGCGCACGGCGGTGTCCTGGTGATTCAGCGGTTCGAGCAGCGCGCGCGTACGCGCATCATCGAGGCGGCATTCCACACCGACCGCGCCCTGGCCGACTGCCGGTAGCGAGGTTTCCGGCGGCAACGCCATGCGTACGCGTGAAGCCAGTCCGAGGCGATTAAGGCCTGCGACAGCGAGGATAATGGCATCATATTCACCGTTATCCAGCTTGCTCAGGCGGGTGCCGACGTTTCCGCGCAGTGAACGGATCACCAGATCCGGACGCCGTTCCGCCAGTTGGCACTGACGGCGTAAACTGGAAGTGCCAACAATGCTGCCGGGCGGTAGTTCGTCCAGCGAGGCATAACGGTTCGACACAAACGCATCGCGCGGATCGTCGCGCTCGCAAATGGTCACCAGGCCAAGCCCTTCTGGGAAATCCACCGGCACATCTTTCATTGAATGCACAGCGATATCGGCGCGGTTTTCAAGCAGTGCCAGCTCAAGTTCTTTCACAAACAACCCTTTGCCGCCCACTTTCGCCAGTGGCGTATCAAGGATCACATCGCCGCGGGTTACCATCGGCACCAGTTCTACAGTCAGCCCCGGGTGGCTCGCTTCAAGGCGTTCCTTAACGTATTGTGCTTGCCAGAGCGCAAGGGGGCTTTGCCGTGTGGCAATTCTTAAAACATTGTCTAACATGCTTGTTACCGTCATTATCGTCCGTTGACCATCCTAACATTGTTGCATTAGGGTGTCAGTGTTCGCGGTGGATTGCCGGGGGGAAGAGAAGGCTTCATCCCGCAATACAGGCGCAGGGCGGGCCGTAATAAAGAATTTACAGAGTGTATTTAATGCTACACTGGTTTGTAGCGCATCTTTCTTTACGGTCAATGAGCAAGGTGTTAAATTGATCACGTTTTAGACCATTTTTTCGTCGGTACCCCTATAAAGATAAGGGCGAAAAATGGTAACGGCGACTTTGAATTTTCTGTAAACATCAGGCGATATGTCTTGTACCTCTATATTGAGACTCTGAAACAGAGACTGGATGCCATCAATCAACTGCGTGTGGAACGCGCGCTTGCTGCCATGGGGCCTGCTTTTCAGCAGGTCTACAGTCTGCTGCCGACATTACTGCATTACCATCATCCGCTGATGCCGGGTTACCTTGAGGGTAACGTTCCGCAGGGCATTTGCCTTTACACGCCTGATGAAAATCAACTTCACTATCTGAACGAACTCGAACTGCACCGTGGTTTGCCGCCGCAGGAGTCGCCAAAAGGCGAATTACCGATCACCGGCGTTTACTCTATGGGTAGCACGTCATCCGTTGGGCAAAGCTGCTCTTCGGATCTGGACATCTGGGTATGTCATCAATCCTGGCTCGATACCGAAGAGCGACAACTGTTGCAGCGTAAATGCAGCCTGCTGGAAAGCTGGGCCGCGTCGCTGGGCGTGGAAGTGAGTTTCTTCTTGATTGATGAAAACCGTTTCCGTCATAACGAAAGCGGCAGTCTCGGTGGCGAGGATTGCGGCTCGACGCAGCATATACTGTTGCTTGACGAATTTTACCGCACCGCCGTGCGTCTCGCCGGGAAACGTATTCTTTGGAATATGGTCCCGGGCGATGAAGAAGAGCATTACGATGACTACGTAATGACGCTGTACGCGCAGGGCGTGTTGACGCCAAATGAGTGGCTGGATCTCGGCGGCTTAAGTTCCCTTTCGGCGGAAGAGTACTTTGGCGCCAGCCTTTGGCAGCTCTATAAAAGTATCGATTCCCCGTACAAAGCCGTGTTGAAAACCCTGCTGCTTGAAGCCTATTCCTGGGAATATCCCAACACGCGCCTGCTGGCGAAAGACATTAAACAGCGTCTGCATGATGGCGAGATCGTCTCCTTCGGTCTTGATCACTACTGCATGATGCTGGAACGCGTGACGCAATATCTGGTGGCCATTGAAGACACCGCTCGTCTCGATCTGGCGCGCCGATGTTTCTACTTAAAAGTGTGCGAGAAGCTCAGCCGTGAACGCGCCTGCGTCGGCTGGCGTCGTGAAGTGATCGCGCAGTTGGTAAAAGAGTGGGGCTGGGACGATGCGCGCGTAGCTATGCTGGACAATCGCGCCAACTGGAAAATCGATCAGGTGCGTGAAGCACACAATGAGCTGCTCGACGCGATGATGCAGAGCTACCGCAATCTGATCCGTTTCGCCCGCCGCAATAATCTGAGCGTTTCCGCCAGCCCGCAGGATATCGGGGTATTGACCCGTAAACTGTATGCCGCCTTTGAGGCGTTGCCGGGCAAAGTAACGCTGGTGAACCCGCAGATTTCACCGGATCTCTCCGAACCCAATTTAACCTTTATTCATGTTCCGCCTGGCCGCGCCAACCGCACTGGCTGGTATCTGTACAATCGCGCGCCGAACATGGACTCCATCGTCAGCCATCAGCCGCTGGAATATAACCGCTATCTGAATAAGCTGGTGGCCTGGGCCTGGTTTAACGGGCTGCTGACCTCGCGCACGCATCTGTTTATTAAAGGCAACGATGTGGTCGATCTGGCGAAGTTGCAGGAGATGGTGGCGGATGTATCGCATCACTTCCCGCTGCGTCTGCCTGCACCGACCCCGAAAGCGCTCTATAGCCCGTGCGAAATCCGTCACCTGGCGATTATCGTCAACCTGGAATACGACCCGACTGCGGCATTCCGTAACCAGGTAGTGCATTTCGACTTCCGTAAGCTTGATGTTTTCAGCTTCGGCGAGCAGCAAAACTGCCTCGTCGGAAGCGTGGATCTGCTCTACCGCAATTCGTGGAATGAGGTGCGTACGCTGCATTTCAACGGCGAACAGGCGATGATCGAAGCGCTGAAAACGATTCTTGGCAAAATGCATCAGGATGCGGCACCGCCGGATAGCGTTGAAGTGTTCTGCTACAGCCAGCATCTGCGCGGCCTGATTCGAACCCGCGTCCAGCAGCTGGTTTCTGAGTGTATTGAGCTGCGTCTTTCCAGTACGCGCCAGGAAACCGGGCGCTTTAAAGCGCTGCGCGTGGCGGGCCAGACGTGGGGGCTGTTCTTTGAACGCCTGAATGTGTCGGTACAGAAGCTGGAAAACGCGATCGAGTTTTACGGTGCAATTTCGCATAACAAACTGCATGGCCTTTCCGTGCAGGTTGAAACCAATCACGTCGAATTACCGGCGGTGGTGGATGGCTTTGCCAGCGAAGGGATTATTCAGTTCTTCTTTGAAGAGACCGGTGAAGAGGGCTTTAACATCTATATCCTGGATGAGAGCAACCGCGCGGAAGTCTATCACCACTGTGAAGGCAGCAAAGAGGAGCTGGTGCGGGATGTCAGCCGTTTTTACTCGTCATCGCATGACCGCTTCACCTACGGTTCCAGCTTTATTAACTTCAACTTGCCGCAGTTCTATCAGATTGTGAATACGGAAGGGCGTGCGCAGGTGATCCCGTTCCGCAATCAGACCATCAGCACCGCAACACCGGCGAATCAGGATAACGACGCACCGCTGTTGCAGCAATATTTCTCGTAATGCGTGCCGGATAAATCAGTAACCCCTTATCCGGCGCGTAATATTAACGAAAAGTCACCGTTTCGCCCGCTTGCTGCGTGGCTGCCTGTTCCAGCAGATCCCAGAACGTTTCGCCGCTGCGATCGCAAACCCAGTCGTCACCCTTCAGATCGAAATGGTAGCCGCCCTGTTTGGTCGCCAGCCACACCTGGTGCAGCGGCTCCTGACGGTTAATGATAATTTTGCTGCCGTTTTCAAAGCTAATGGTTAAGACGCCGCCGTTGATTTCGCAGTCGATGTCGCTGTCGCCATCCCAGTCATCAAGGCGTTCTTCGATGGTGAGCCACAGGCTGTCGGCGAGGCGATGAAATTCACTGTCGTTCATTCTGCTTTCCTGTTTTTTATGATGGCTGCAGTATAACGCGAAACATTTCCCGATGCCCTAAACCAGCAAACTCTTGCTTTTGTGTCTTCTCCTGCGATGATAGAAAGCAGAAAGAATGAACTTACAGGCAACTCATAATGAAAGATGTGTTTCGCGCGATGGCCGTACTGCTGACTCTGTTCAGCCTGACGGGTTGTGGTCTGAAGGGCCCGCTCTATTTTCCTCCTGCGGATAAAAACGCGCCGCCGCCAACCAAAACGCAAACCAGCACGATCCAGCCAAGCACGCCGGATAGCAACGATCGTGGTGACGACGGCTCTCCGAGCCAGGTGAATTACTGACGCTACCGTTCTGTATCCGCGCAACTGGAGTAGATGATGCAGTTCTCAAAAATGCATGGCCTTGGCAACGATTTTATGGTCGTCGACGCGGTAACGCAGAATGTCTTTTTCTCACCGGAGCTGATCCGTCGTCTGGCGGATCGTCACCTTGGCGTTGGGTTTGATCAACTGCTGGTGGTTGAGCCTCCCTACGATCCCGAACTCGATTTTCACTACCGTATTTTCAATGCCGACGGCAGTGAAGTGTCGCAGTGCGGTAACGGCGCGCGCTGTTTCGCCCGCTTTGTTCGCCTGAAAGGGTTAACCAATAAACGTGATATCCGCGTCAGTACGGCGAACGGTCGTATGGTATTGAGCGTAACGGAAGACGAACTGGTACGCGTCAATATGGGCGAGCCAAACTTCGAACCGTCGCAGGTGCCGTTCCGCGCCAACAAAGCGGAAAAGACCTATATTATGCGGGCGGCGGAGCAAACCATACTGTGCGGCGTTGTTTCGATGGGTAATCCGCACTGCGTGATTCAGGTTGATGACGTCAACACCGCGCCGGTAGAAACGCTGGGGCCAGTGATGGAGAGCCACGAGCGCTTTCCTGAGCGCGCCAATATCGGTTTTATGCAGGTCGTCTCACGGGATCACATTCGTCTGCGCGTCTTTGAACGTGGCGCCGGTGAAACCCAGGCCTGCGGCAGCGGCGCTTGTGCGGCTGTCGCGGTCGGCATTCAGCAGGATTTACTGGCCGAAAATGTTCGTGTTGAATTACCGGGCGGTCGGCTGGATATCGCGTGGAAAGGACCGGGTCAACCGTTGTTTATGACTGGCCCGGCGGCACATGTCTATGACGGGTTTATTCATCTATGAAGCATATAGGAGAAGAGCAGCAGGAGCCGTTGGCCGAACTGGATGACCAGGCGGTGGCGGAATATCTGCTGCACCATCCTGAATTCTTTATCCGCAATGCGCGGCTGGTAGAGCAAATGCGCGTGCCGCATCCGGTGCGCGGTACGGTTTCTCTGGTTGAATGGCACATGGCGCGCTCGCGTAATCACATCAATGTGCTGGAAGAGAACATGACCTTGCTGATGGAGCAGGCGAGTGCAAACGAAGGGTTATTCTATCGTCTGCTGCGCCTGCAAAGTCGGCTGGCATCCGCCAGCAGCCTCGAAGAGATGCTTAACCGTTTTCATCGCTGGGCGCGCGATCTGGGGCTGGCAGGCGCGACTATCCGCCTGTTTCCCGATCGCTGGCGTCTGGGCGCGCCTTCCCGCTATACCCATCTTGCGCTCTCCCGACAGGCGTTTGAATCGTTGCGCATTCAACGCTTAGGCCAGCAGCACCACTATCTCGGCTCATTAAACGGGCCGGAGTTGCTGCTGCTGTTGCCGGAAGCGAAAGCAATCGGCTCTGTGGCTATGTCATTAATGGGGCCGGATGGCTCCCTTGGCGTGGTGCTGTTCAGCAGTCGTGATGTTCACCATTACCAGCAAGGTCAGGGCACCCAGCTTTTAGATGAGATAGCGCAGATGCTGCCGGATCTTCTGGAACGCTGGATCGAGCGCGTATGAGCGATTCGCCGCTGTTACCAGCCGTTAGCAAATTCCTGCGTTACCTTGGCGTTGAACGTCAGCTCAGCCCCATTACGCTGCTTAATTATCAGCGTCAGCTTGATTCCATCATTGCGTTGACCGGTGAAACCGGCCTGGAAAGTTGGCAACAATGTGATGCTGCAATGGTGCGCGCAATTGCCGTACGCAGCCGGCGGAAAGGGCTCGGCCCGGCAAGCCTGGCGCTGCGGCTTTCGGCGCTGCGCAGTTTCTTTGACTGGATGGTCAGTCAGGGCGAGCTACCGGCAAACCCGGCGAAGGGCATTTCGGCACCGAAAGCACCGCGCCATTTGCCGAAGAATATTGATGTTGATGATGTGAACCGGCTGCTGGATATCGATCTTAACGATCCGCTGGCCGTGCGCGATCGGGCCATGCTGGAAGTGATGTACGGCGCCGGTCTGCGTCTTTCGGAGCTGGTTAATCTGGATATCAAACATCTGGATCTGGAAAGCGGCGAAGTGTGGGTAATGGGCAAGGGCAGCAAAGAGCGCCGCTTGCCTGTTGGTCGCAGTGCGGTGACCTGGATCGAGCACTGGCTCGATCTGCGTGGGCTGTTTGGCGCGGAAGAGGATGCGCTGTTTTTATCGAAGCTGGGGAAACGAATTTCGGCGCGTAACGTGCAAAAACGTTTTGCCGAGTGGGGCATCCGGCAGGGGCTTAACAGTCACGTGAATCCGCATAAACTGCGGCACTCATTCGCCACACATATGCTTGAATCGAGCGGCGATCTGCGCGGGGTGCAGGAATTGCTCGGTCACGCTAATCTTTCAACGACACAAATCTATACCCATCTCGATTTTCAACATCTTGCATCGGTGTACGACGCCGCGCACCCGCGCGCCAAACGGGGGAAATAATGCGTTTTTACCGCCCATTGGGTCAGATCTCCGCGATCACTTTTGACCTGGACGATACTCTTTACGACAACCGGCTGGTGATCCAGCGTACCGAACAGGAAGCGCTGGCGTTTGTGCAGCGCTATCATCCGGCGCTGAACGCCCTGGAAAATGATGAATTCAAGCGTTTGCGCCAGTCGCTGCGGGAAACCGAGCCGGAGATTTATCACGACGTTACCGAATGGCGGCGACGTGCCGTTGAACAGGCGATGCTGAATGCCGGCCTGACACCCGAGGAAGCCGCCGTAGGCGCACAGGCCTCGATGGTTAACTTTGCCAAATGGCGCAGCCGCATTGATGTGCCACAGGAAACCCACGACACGCTGAAGAGGCTGGCAACGAAGTGGCCGCTGGTGGCGATCACCAATGGTAACGCGCAGCCGGAACTGTTCGGGCTGAGCGATTACTTTGAATTCGTGCTGCGCGCCGGGCCGGACGGACGTTCAAAACCGTTTAGCGATATGTACCATCTGGCCGCAGATCGCCTTGGTGTGGCAGTTGAGGATATTCTGCATGTTGGCGACGATTTAACCACGGATGTTGCGGGCGCGATCCGTTGTGGCATGCAGGCATGCTGGATCAAGCCCGAAGGCGCCGATCTGCTACAGGCGACCGACAGCCGTTTGTTACCGCATATGGAAATTTCGCGGTTGGCATCCCTCACGACGCTGATATAATCACCAATAGTTCTGTATAAAATACCAGGGTTTTTTGGCGGATGGCGCTACGCTTATCCGTCCTACGGTAACGTAGACCCGGTAAGCGAAGCGCCATCGGGCGCTTCGTTCAATTCCTGACGACTACACGACGGTACCTATGGACGTTTCTTATCTGCTCGACAGCCTCAATGACAAACAGCGCGACGCCGTAGCCGCAGAGCGCAGCAATATGCTGGTGCTGGCCGGGGCGGGGAGCGGTAAGACGCGCGTGCTGGTACACCGTATCGCCTGGCTGATGACCGTAGAGAATTGCTCGCCGTACTCGATTATGGCGGTCACTTTTACCAATAAAGCGGCGGCGGAAATGCGCCACCGTATCGGTCAGTTGATGGGCACTTCGCAGGGCGGAATGTGGGTGGGCACGTTCCACGGCCTGGCGCACCGCTTGCTGCGCGCGCACCACATGGATGCCAATCTGCCGCAGGATTTCCAGATCCTCGACAGTGAAGATCAGCTCCGGCTGCTGAAACGCCTGATCAAAGCGATGAATCTGGATGAGAAGCAGTGGCCGCCGCGTCAGGCAATGTGGTACATCAACGGCCAGAAAGATGAGGGCATTCGTCCGCATCATATCCAGAGTTTCGGTAACCCGGTCGAGCAAACCTGGCAGAAAGTTTATCAGGCCTATCAGGAAGCCTGCGATCGCGCCGGGTTGGTGGATTTTGCCGAGCTGCTGCTGCGCGCCCATGAGCTGTGGCTGAACAAGCCGCATATTTTGCAGCACTATCGTGAACGCTTTACCAATATCCTGGTGGACGAATTCCAGGATACCAACAACATTCAGTACGCATGGATCCGCCTGCTGGCGGGCGACACTGGTAAGGTAATGATCGTTGGCGACGATGATCAGTCTATTTACGGCTGGCGCGGCGCGCAGGTGGAAAACATCCAGCGCTTCCTGAAAGATTTCCCCGGTGCGCAGACCATTCGCCTGGAGCAGAACTACCGCTCCACCAGTAATATCCTTAGTGCCGCTAACGCCCTGATTGAAAACAACAACGGGCGGCTGGGGAAAAATCTGTGGACCGACGGCGTCGATGGCGAGCCGATTTCACTCTATTGCGCGTTCAACGAGCTGGACGAAGCACGCTTTGTCGTTAACCGAATCAAAGCCTGGCAGGACAACGGCGGGCAACTGACGCAGTGCGCCATCCTCTATCGCAGCAACGCCCAGTCGCGCGTGCTGGAAGAGGCGCTGTTGCAGGCCAGTATGCCGTACCGCATTTATGGCGGTATGCGATTCTTCGAACGCCAGGAGATCAAAGATGCGCTCTCCTATCTGCGTTTGATCGCCAACCGCAATGATGATGCCGCGTTTGAGCGCGTAGTGAATACGCCGACGCGCGGCATTGGCGATCGCACGCTGGATGTCGTGCGCCAGACCTCCCGCGATCGTCAGTTGACGCTGTGGCAGGCGACGCGCGAATTGCTGCAGGAAAAAGCGCTGGCGGGCCGTGCAGCAAGTGCCCTGCAACGCTTCCTGGAACTGATTGACGCGCTGGCGCAGGAAACGGCCGATATGCCGCTGCATGTACAAACTGACCGGGTAGTGAACGACTCCGGTCTGCGCATGATGTACGAGCAGGAGAAGGGCGAGAAAGGCCAGACGCGTATTGAGAACTTAGAGGAGCTGGTCACCGCCACGCGCCAGTTCAGCTACAACGAAGAAGATGAAGATTTGATGCCGTTGCAGGCGTTTCTCTCCCACGCCGCGCTGGAAGCGGGCGAAGGGCAGGCGGACACCTGGCAGGACGCGGTGCAGCTTATGACGTTGCACTCGGCAAAAGGTCTGGAATTCCCGCAGGTCTTTATCGTTGGCATGGAAGAGGGCATGTTCCCGAGCCAGATGTCGCTGGATGAGGGTGGCCGTCTGGAAGAGGAGCGCCGCCTGGCGTATGTCGGCGTGACGCGCGCGATGCAGAAGCTGACCTTAACCTACGCCGAAACGCGCCGTCTGTACGGAAAAGAGGTGTATCACCGTCCTTCACGCTTTATCGGCGAGCTGCCGGAAGCGTGTGTGGAAGAGGTGCGTTTGCGCGCCAGCATCAGTCGCCCGGTCAGCCATCAGCGCATGGGAACGCCAGCCGCGCAGAGCGACACCGGCTATAAACTTGGCCAGCGTGTGCGCCATGCGAAGTTTGGTGAAGGTACAGTCGTGAACATGGAAGGCAGCGGTGAACACAGCCGTTTGCAGGTGGCTTTCCAGGGGCAGGGTATTAAATGGCTGGTGGCCGCCTATGCGAAGCTGGAAACCGTCTAACTTTCAGAAAAATATCATTATTTTGTAATAATCTGCTAGCCTTATACGCTAAAGGGCAAATATTGCTCTTTGGCGTTTCGTTGCGTGTTGACGCCTTCTGAGTGCTGGCGTAACATGCGCGCACGATCACGCTAAGAGGACATTCGCCTTGGACACACCCAGTAGATACTGGCTCAATCTCCTGTTCCACAGGAACAACTCCTAAGGCTATTCTCTTATGCTGATAGCCTCAGAGGTTGTCAGCGACCTGCATGTTTCCCGTCGCGCTGAGTCAGGCTGTTTAATGGTCTGAAACCCAATTCGTTTCTTGTGTGCCCACCGAACTGTCCGATATTTTTTGCATTGGGAGTCCCGGCTATGCTGAGCGCATTTCAACTGGAAAACAATCGTTTAACCCGTCTTGAGGCTGACGAAATCAAACACCTCGCCAGCTCGGTTTGGGTTGATTTAGTCGAGCCGGACGAAGACGAACGAACCCGTGTGCAAACGGAATTGGGCCAGAACCTGGCCACCCGACCTGAACTGGAAGACATCGAAGCCTCCGCGCGTTTTTTCGAGGACGAAGACGGCTTACATATTCACTCCTTCTTCTTTTTTGAAGACGCTGAAGATCACGCCGGTAACTCAACGGTGGCATTCACCATTCGCGAAGGTCGTCTGTTCACGCTGCGTGAGCGCGAATTACCCGCGTTTCGCCTCTATCGTATGCGCGCCCGCAGCCAGGAGATGGTTGATGGCAACGCCTATGAACTGCTATTGGATCTGTTCGAAACCAAAATCGAACAGCTGGCGGATGAAATCGAAAACATCTACAGCGACCTGGAAAAGCTGAGCCGCGTCATTATGGAAGGCCAGCAGGGCGACGAATATGACGACGCGCTTTCAACGCTGGCGGAACAGGAAGATATCGGCTGGAAGGTACGCCTGTGTCTGATGGATACCCAGCGCGCGCTGAACTTCCTGGTGCGCAAGGCACGTTTACCGGCCGGTCAGCTGGAGCAGGCGCGCGAGATCCTGCGCGATATCGAATCTCTGCTGCCGCACAATGAGTCCCTGTTCCAGAAGGTGAACTTTCTGATGCAGGCGGCGATGGGTTTCATCAATATCGAGCAGAACCGCATCATCAAGATCTTCTCGGTCGTTTCCGTGGTATTCCTGCCGCCGACGCTGGTGGCATCCAGCTACGGAATGAACTTTGAATTTATGCCCGAGCTGCACTGGAGCTTCGGCTACCCTGGTGCGATTGTCTTTATGATCCTCGCCGGGCTGGCGCCGTATCTCTACTTCAAGCGCCGCAACTGGCTATAAGAAGACGGGCGGCGCTGCCGCCCTTTTTATTGCGTGAGGAGAATGGGGGAACTCATCGGCCTGACGCACTGTTGCCACGTAGCGGATGCTAACTCACTTTCCTCCCCTGATGCCTGCTGATGTCGGCGATCTTCTGTCGTTAACATTGCCTGTCCGGATGAGTCACGATATTTACTGGCGGCAAACCGATAGCCGCAGCAGAATAATCAGGAATTATCACGTTTGCGGTTTTCTCTTCAGAAATTAAAATTATTATGAATTTTAATTCACATCTTATCCGGGAGAGATAGTTATGAAAGTTTTTACCGCTGTTTTATTTTTGTTCGGTTTTTTTGTATCAACGGCACATGCCGATCGAAATATATTATGGGATAAAGTTCATAATCAATGCGAAGTCAATTATACAACGAACAGTTTATATTCCCCCTGTGCTCTGGTAGATGAAAATAACGGTTATGTCTATTATAAAGTCGATAATGATAATTATCAGTATCTGCTACTGCCGCTGGCGAAAATTACCGGCGTTGAGGATCCGCAATTGCTGGCAGATAATCTGCCGCCCTATTTATATATGGCATGGTGGGGACGTGATCTGGTGTCGGAAAAAACCGGCAGAAAAGTCAAAGAGAAGAATATTGCAATCGCTATTAATGCCTTAAACTCACGCTCGCAAGACCAACTGCACTTACATATCTCCTGCCTTGCCCCGGCAGTTCGCACTGCGCTGGATAGTGTCACAAATTACAGCACCACCTGGACTCAATTCCCGTTGCAGTTGCAGGGTAACACTTATAATTACAGGAAAGTGACGCTCGATGAATTAAAACAAAAGAATCTGTTTAAAGAAATTAATGACAAAGTTGTTGCTGATGGCAAACAGATGAAATACACCACCATTGCGCTTATTAATCTTGATAGTTCCGATTTCCTGTTGCTGGAAACTTCAGGTAATGATACGACCGCTATTGCCGCAGAAACCTTACAGGATCATACCTGTGCAATTGCCGGCAGCTAATATCCGTGCAGATGTTTTCGCTACTGAAAGTAGAATCAGTTAAGTAATGAATACGCGATCATGAATATATTTTATGGGCGGCGGGGACATTATTTCCTGAAACCTGATGGCTCTACATTGACTGACCAGAAGAAAGAATAGGGAGCGAGTTTTTATTTCGTTGAGTGTCGGGAGACTGCTTTAACAATCGCGCGTTATGCTCAATAAGCCTAAAACCGCTCTCCTGTTCATTATTTTGTGCGCGCCGCTTCAGCATGTGGAAAGAAGCGGCGGCACAAACTCTTCATCACGCGTTTTTGCGTAAACCACGCTGTGTGTATACCGCATCCATGACAAAAATCGCCAGCGCCAGCCAGATAAAACCAAAGGTCACCATCTTATCCGGCCCAGGATGCTCGCCATAGAAAACAACGGCCAGCAGGAACATCAGCGTCGGACCGATATACTGGAAAAAACCCAGCGTTGATAAACGCAAACGCATTGCCGCGCCGGTAAAGCACAGCAGTGGAATCGTCGTAACCACACCGGCGGCCATCAACAACAAGTTCAATGACAGGCTATTTTGCCCCATATGGCTGGTCGGGCTATCCGTGATGCCAAATAGCCACACTGCTGCAACCGGCAGTAACCACAGCGTTTCTACCAGCATGCCGGTTTGCGCATCGACAGCAATTTTTTTGCGCAGCAGGCCGTAAAAAGCAAAACTAAATGCCAGACCGAGCGCAATGATCGGCAGCGAGCCAAAGGTCCACAGTTGTACCAGCACGCCAACGGCAGCCAGCAGTACCGCCAGCCACTGCATACGACGGAAACGCTCACCCAAAAACAGCATCCCCAGCAGAATATTCACCAGTGGGTTAATAAAGTAGCCCAGGCTGGCTTCCAGCATATGGTTGTGGTTCACCGCCCAGATAAATAGCAGCCAGTTGCCGCCAACCAGTACGGCGGAGAGGGCCAGCAGCAGGATCTTTTTCGGTGTTTGCAGCAGCGCTTTTACATTGCCCCACTGACGGCTGATGCTGATCAACGCCAGCATAAAGAAGAAGGACCAGATGACGCGGTGAGTGAGAATTTCGTCAGCCGGTACGTACCAAATCACTTTGAAATAGGCCGGGGCAACCCCCCAAATGAAATAAGCGGCCAGGGCGAGTAACACGCCCAGCCGCGTCTGTTTTGCATCCATCGGGAAAACTCTTTGCTGAAAAGTAACCTTATGTTACCCGATTTTCACAACCGCCTCACCCCACCATATAGGTGGCCGTCGCGCTGGCAATATGCAGTTGATCCTCGTTATGCAGCTCTACGCGGGCGACAGCGACTTTATTGCCCGCGCGCAACAAACTGCTGCTGGCGGTAAAGCGCGTACCGCGCCCTGGCCGCAGATAATCGACGCGTAAATCAATGGTGCCCATGCGCGACAAACGCTGGCGCAGCTCCTCTTCGCTGATAGTGTCATGGCGGGTTAACGTGCTGCCCACGCAGACCAGGCCTGCGGCGACATCCAGCGCCGAGGCGATTACGCCGCCATGTAAAATGCTTTGCGCCCAGTTGCCCACCATCATTGGCTGATTAGTAAATTTCAACTCCGCATACTCTTTTTCATAACGTTCCAGCTCAAGACCTAATGCACGGTTAAACGGCATGTGATAGACAAAAATCTCGCCCACCAGCTTAAGGGTTTGATCGGCTGTGAGAACGGCTGACATAGCAATCTGATCCGATGTGTTAATGGAATGTTGATTTTATGCCTGTTATTTGTTGATTTCCAGTTTAGGAGCCGATACCTGAGCAGTGACTCAATAAATATGTAGAATACTTGCGGGGAACTTCTTCAATTCAACAATATGATTCGGGAGCATAAAACCGATGCGGACCTCTCTGGGTTGGTTTTTCGCAGTGCTTGCACTGCCTTTTATGGCATACGCACAAGAAGCTACGGTAAAGGAAGTTCATGATGCCCCCGCCGTGCGCGGCAGCATCATCGCTAATTTATTGCAGGAACACGATAATCCTTTCACGCTTTATCCTTATGAAACCAACTACGTGCTCTATACCGACACCAGCGATCTGAACAAGGAAGCGATTCGCTCCTATAACTGGTCTGATAATGCGCGTAAGGACGAAGTGAAGTTTCAGCTCAGCCTGGCGTTTCCGCTGTGGCGCGGGATTCTGGGGCCCAATTCTGTTTTTGGCGCTTCCTATACGCAGAAGTCCTGGTGGCAGCTCTCCAATAGCGCCGAGTCATCGCCGTTCCGCGAAACCAACTACGAACCGCAACTTTTCCTCGGTTTCGCCACCGATTATGAGTTTGCTGGCTGGACGTTGCGCGATGTGGAGATGGGTTATAACCACGATTCAAACGGCCGTTCAGACCCGACATCGCGTAGCTGGAACCGCATTTATACCCGGCTGATGGCGCAAAACGGCAACTGGCTGGTTGAAGTGAAGCCCTGGTATGTGGTGGGTTCCACCGACGATAACCCGGACATCACTAAATACATGGGCTATTACCAGTTGAAGATTGGTTATCAACTGGGTGAGGCAATCCTCAGCGCCAAAGGGCAGTACAACTGGAATACCGGCTACGGCGGTGCGGAAATCGGCATCAGCTATCCGATAACCCGACACGTCCGGTTCTACACCCAGGTTTACAGCGGCTACGGCGAATCATTGATTGACTATAATTTCAATCAAACCCGTATTGGTGTAGGTGTGATGCTTAACGATCTGTTTTAAGCATTGCAGTTTCTGGCGCGGGCGCTGAAAATAGCGCCTGTTTTTATTTCAGGCGAATGGGGTCATTGTGGCGCAGGCGGAAGTATTGAATCAGGAATCGCTGGCTAAACAGGTCTTGCAGGAGACCTTCGGCTACCAGCAATTCCGCCCGGGCCAGCAGGATATTATCGACACCGTGCTGAGCGGCCGCGACTGTCTGGTAGTGATGCCGACTGGTGGCGGGAAATCCCTGTGCTATCAAATTCCGGCGCTGGTGCTGGAGGGGTTGACGGTGGTGGTTTCGCCGTTGATCTCACTGATGAAAGATCAGGTCGATCAGCTACTTGCCAACGGCGTTGCGGCGGCGTGCCTGAACTCTACCCAAAGCCGTGAGCAGCAGTTTGACGTGATTAACGGCTGTCGCAACGGGCAGATCCGTCTGCTTTATATCGCGCCCGAGCGCCTGATGCTCGACAACTTCCTTGACCAGTTGCGCCAGTGGAACCCGGTGCTGCTGGCCGTTGACGAAGCGCACTGTATTTCCCAGTGGGGTCACGATTTCCGCCCGGAATACGCCGCACTTGGCCACCTGCGCCAGATGCTGCCGTCCGTGCCTTTTATGGCGCTGACCGCGACGGCCGATGACACCACGCGCCGCGATATCGAACGCCTGCTGGGCTTAAACGATCCGCTGATCCAGGTCAGCAGCTTCGACCGTCCGAACATCCGCTATATGCTGATGGAAAAATTTAAACCGCTCGATCAGTTGCTGCGTTACGTACAGGAGCAGCGCGGTAAATCCGGCATTATTTATTGCAACAGCCGCGCCAAAGTGGAAGACACCGCCGCGCGTCTGCAAAGCCGTGGGTTCAGCGCGGCGGCTTATCATGCCGGGCTGGATAACGAGCTGCGCGCGCGAGTGCAGGAGCAGTTCCAGCGCGACGACTTACAAATCGTGGTGGCAACCGTGGCGTTCGGCATGGGCATTAACAAGCCCAACGTACGTTTCGTGGTGCATTTCGACATCCCGCGTAATATCGAATCCTATTATCAGGAGACGGGCCGCGCCGGGCGTGACGGTCTGCCTGCGGAAGCGATGCTGTTTTACGATCCGGCGGATATGGCGTGGCTGCGCCGTTGTCTGGAAGAGAAACCAGCCGGGCCATTGCAGGATATTGAGCGGCACAAGCTCAATGCGATGGGCGCATTTGCTGAAGCGCAAACCTGCCGTCGTCTGGTGCTGCTCAACTATTTCGGCGAAGGGCGGCAGGAGCCCTGCGGCAACTGCGACATTTGCCTCGATCCGCCGCGCCAGTACGATGGTTTGCAGGACGCGCAAAAAGCGTTGTCGGCCATCTATCGCGTCAATCAGCGTTTCGGTATGGGGTATGTAGTGGAAGTGCTGCGCGGTGCGAACAATCAGCGCATCCGCGAATTCGGTCACGACAAATTACCGGTGTACGGCATTGGCCGCGAGCAGAGCCATGAACACTGGGTGAGCGTGATCCGCCAGCTTATCCATATGGGATTCGCCACTCAGAATATTGCTCAGCATTCTGCGCTTCAGCTAACGGAAGCGGCGCGTCCGTTGCTGCGCGGTGAAGTGCCGCTGATGCTGGCAGTGCCGCGAATGGTGGCGCTGAAGCCAAAAGTGATGCAGAAAGCCGCCGTTGGCAATTACGATCGCAAGCTGTTCGCCAAGCTGCGTAAATTGCGAAAAGCGATTGCCGACGAAGAGAATATCCCGCCTTATGTGGTGTTTAACGATGCAACGCTGATCGAAATGGCCGAGCAGATGCCGCTTTCGCCAGGGGAAATGCTCAGCGTAAACGGCGTGGGAACGCGCAAACTTGAGCGTTTCGGCCAGGAATTTATGGCGCTTATCCGCGCACATGTCGACGGCGACGAAGAGTAGTTTTAGCGGCCGAAAAGTGCCAGGATAGTCACTCACTGAATTATCTTCCCGCAGGTTCTCTATGTTGATGTTATTTCTTACCGTGGCGCTGGTGCATATCGTTGCCCTGATGAGCCCCGGCCCGGATTTCTTCTTCGTTTCGCAAACTGCCGTTAGCCGCTCGCGCAAAGAGGCGATGATGGGTGTGTTCGGCATCACTTGTGGCGTAATGGTGTGGGCTGGCGTGGCGCTGCTCGGCCTGAACCTGATCCTCGAAAAAATGGCGTGGTTGCACAGCATTATTATGGTCGGCGGTGGTCTTTATCTGTGCTGGATGGGCTACCAGATGCTGCGCGGTGCGTTGAAGAAAGATCAGAAACCGGCTGATGCGCCGAAAGTGGAGCTGGCGACCAGCAGCGGCCGCAGTTTTCTGAAAGGGTTACTGACCAATCTGGCGAACCCGAAAGCCATTATCTACTTCGGCTCGGTGTTTTCACTGTTTGTCGGCGATAGCGTCGGCGCCAGCGCGCGCTGGGGTATTTTCGTGCTGATTGCGCTGGAAACGCTGGCCTGGTTTACCGTCGTCGCCAGCCTGTTCGCGCTACCGGCAATGCGTCGCGGTTATCAGCGTCTGGCGAAATGGATTGACGGTTTTGCCGGCGCGCTGTTTGCCGGCTTCGGCATCCACCTGATTATTTCCCGTTAATTCATCTGCCGGTTGGCGCTTCGTTATCCGGCCTGCGGATTTTCCAGGCCCGGTAAGCGTAGCGCCACCGGGCACCTGCCTCAGGCGTGGCGGGCAGAAGCCAGCAACGCGCCGACCAGCACGAACAGCGAACCAAATACCTTATTCAGCGCCTTCATCTGGTGCGGGCCTTTGATCCAGCCAGCAATGCGCTGCGCCAGCGTCGCGTAGCCAATCATGACAATGATGTCGACAACGATCGTTGTTACTCCCAGCACCACATACTGCATCACCTGCGGCTGATGCGGCACGATAAATTGCGGGAACAGGGCAGCAAGAAAAACGATGCTTTTCGGGTTGGTCAGATTAACGAATACCGCCCGCTTAAACAGCCGACCGCGCGACTGGGTTTTCGCCAGCGTATTGAGATCGATAGCGCCTGCGGCGCGCCACTGCTGAATACCCAGCCAAATCAGGTAGGCTGCGCCCGCCCATTTCAGCACTTCAAACGCCAGCACGGAACGAGAAAACAGCGTACCCAGCCCGACACCGACCAGCACGATATGAATGCCAAGCCCGGTCTGCAATCCGGCAATGGAAGCCGCTGCGCCGCGATAGCCGTAGCCAATGGACGTGGTCATGGTGTTAATCGCGCCGGAACCGGGCGAGAGGCTTAAAATGATTGAGGTCAGCAGGTAGGCGAACCACCATTCGAAGGTCATGAGAAATTCCTGGTTGTCTGTTTTTATGCCACAATACGCTATTGTCAGTGGATTTTGCTATTGGTCACAAAAAAACGATTTTACATGGCTAACAGGGGCGAAATTCCGATGTTTCGGCAAAAAACGGCCTGGGAAACCAGAGAAAAAGCGTTCGCGGCATTTACCACCGGGCCGCTGATGGATTTCTGGCGCTCGCGTGAAGAAGCCGTGTTTACCGGTGTCGATAATGTACCCGTCAGTTTTGTCCGCTTTCGCGATCGTCGCCACGATCGGGTGATTGTGATTTGTCCGGGCCGCATTGAAAGTTATGTCAAATACGCCGAACTGGCGTATGACCTGTTCTACCTCGGTTACGATGTGTTGATTATCGATCACCGCGGGCAGGGGCGCTCCGGGCGGATGTTGGCGGATACGCACCGCGGTCATGTAGTCAACTTTAGCGATTATGTTGATGATTTGGCGGCATTCTGGCAGCAGGAAGTCGCCGACGGTCCCTGGCGCAAACGCTATATCCTGGCGCATTCGATGGGCGGCGCGATCGCCACGCTCTTCTTACAGCGTTATCCGCATGCCTGTGATGCTATTGCCCTGTGCGCGCCGATGTTCGGCATTATCATTCGCCTGCCGGAATGGATGGTGCGCCCGCTGCTTGATTGGGCGGAAAGCTATCCGCGTCTTCGCGACAATTACGCCATCGGCACCGGAAGCTGGCGCGCACTGCCGTTCGCGATTAACGTGCTGACCCACAGCCGCGAGCGTTACCGGCGCAATCTGCGTTTTTATGCCGACGAACCGACGCTGCGCGTGGGCGGGCCGACATGGCACTGGGTGCGCGAAGGCATTCTGGCCGGAGAACACGCGCTGGCAGGGGCGGCAAACGATGACACTCCAACATTGATTATTCAGGCGGAAGAGGAGCATGTGGTGGATAACCGTATGCAACAACGCTTCTGCGAAATTCGCGCTGCGGCGGGTCACCCTTGTGAAGGGGGAAAACCGTTTGTTATACCCGGCGCGTACCATGAGATCCTTTTTGAAAAGGACGCTATGCGCTCAGTCGCGCTTAACGCCATCGTCGAATTTTTCGACCGGCATAACTAATTATTTATTGAGGTAAAATTTTCCTATGTACCAGGTTGTTGCGTCTGATTTAGATGGCACGTTGCTCTCACCTGACCACACACTGTCTCCGTTCGCGAAAGAAACGTTAAAACTGCTGACCGGCCACGGCGTCAATTTTGTCTTTGCTACCGGCCGCCACCATGTCGATGTCGGGCAAATCCGCGATAATCTCGGCATCAAGGCCTATATGATCACCTCCAACGGCGCGCGCGTGCACGACACCGACGGAAATCTGGTCTTTAGCCACAATCTGGATCGCGATATTGCCAGCGATCTGTTCGGTGTGATGCACAACGAGAAAGATATCATTACCAATGTCTACCGTAACGACGAATGGTTTATGAACCGCCATCGCCCTGACGAGATGCGTTTTTTCAAAGAAGCGGTGTTCCAGTATTCGCTGTATGAGCCGGGTTTACTGGAGCCGGAAGGCATCAGCAAAGTCTTCTTCACCTGCGACAGTCATGAAAAATTGCTGCCGCTGGAGCAGGCGATCAATGCGCGCTGGGGCGACCGTGTCAATGTCAGCTTCTCGACGCTAACCTGCCTGGAAGTGATGGCGGGCGGCGTATCGAAGGGGCATGCGCTGGAAGCCGTTGCCGGAGCGCTGGGCTATGGTCTGAAGGATTGCATCGCCTTTGGCGATGGTATGAACGATGCTGAAATGCTGTCGATGGCCGGGAAAGGCTGCATTATGGGTAATGCCCATCAGCGCCTGAAAGATCTGCATCCGGAGCTGGAAGTGATTGGCACCAATGCGGATAACGCCGTGCCACATTACCTGCGTAAATTGTTCCTGCAATAAGATTGACATCTGATTATTAAATAATCAGATGTCAACCAAATACTCAAACTTTGCGCAACTGAGTCCGCTACAATGAAGCCTCACTATTTTGAGAGAGCTTCATTGTGGCGTTACTGATCATCACCACGATCCTGTGGGCCTTTTCCTTTAGCCTGATTGGCGAATACCTTGCTGGCCATGTCGACAGCTATTTCTCCGTGCTGATGCGCGTGGGGCTGGCGGCGCTGGTGTTTTTACCGTTTCTGCGTACGCGCGGGCACAACCTAAAGACCATTGGCCTGTATATGCTGGTGGGCGCGATGCAGCTTGGCATTATGTACCTGTTCAGCTTCCAGGCGTATCTCTACCTGACAGTCTCTGAATTCCTGCTGTTTACCGTCTTCACGCCGCTGTACGTTACGCTGATTTACGATCTGCTGAGTAAGCGCGGGCTACGCTGGAGCTACGCTCTGAGCGCCGGGCTGGCGGTGATTGGTGCGGCGATTATTCGTTATGACAAAGTCAGCGATCACTTCTGGATCGGTTTGATTCTGGTGCAACTGGCGAATATTAGCTTCGCCATTGGCATGGTCGGTTATAAACGCCTGATGGAAACGCGGCCGATGCCGCAGCACAACGCCTTCGCATGGTTCTATCTGGGGGCATTTGTCGTTGCTGTCACCGCATGGTTTGTGATGGGCAACCCGCAGAAGCTGCCGACGACCACCCTGCAGTGGGGCGTGCTGGTATGGCTGGGCGTGGTCGCTTCCGGTCTGGGTTATTTTATGTGGAACTACGGCGCAACGCAGGTTGACGCCGGGACGCTCGGCATTATGAACAATGTGCATGTTCCCGCCGGGCTGCTGGTCAACCTCGCTATCTGGCAGGAACAGCCGCACTGGCCGAGCTTTATTATTGGTGGTTCGGTGATAATGGCTTCGCTGTGGGTACATCGCCGTTGGGTCGCTCCGCGCTCCGCACAAACGGCAGGTGATCGCACGCGTGGTTCCGCGCTGAGCGAATAAACGCTTCGGTAACCGGCTGACGCTGCTCGCCGTCGCGCACTGCCGCGTACAGCCGGCTCCACAATCCTTCGCCCAGGGTTTTGGTCACGACCAGACCCTGGCGTTCAAAACTCTCCACCACCCAGTGCGGCAGCGCCGCGATCCCCATCCGGGCGGCAACCATCTGAATCAACAATAGCGTGTTATCAACGCTTTTCAGCGCCGGGCTAATGCCTGCCGGTTGCAGGAAATGACGCCAGATATCAAGGCGGCTGCGCTGCACCGGGTAGATCAGCAGCGTTTCGCTGGCAAGATCGTCCGGCGTGATGCGCGCTTTTGCCGCCAGCGGGTGATCCGGCGCCAGCACCAGCCGCACTTCAAAATCAAACATCGGTGAATAGTGCAGGCCGCTGCGCGGCAGAATGTCGGATGTCATCACCAGATCCAGCTCACCCTGTTGCAGCGCAGGCTGCGGGTCAAAGGTCACGCCGGATTTGAAATCCATCTCCACCTGCGGCCAGTTCTGGCGGAAGTTCTCAAGCGCAGGCGTCAGCCACTGAATACAGCTATGGCATTCAATCGCGATGCGCAATGTGGCTTGCTGCGGCTCGTTACAAGCCTGCAGCGCGCGGCTGATTTGCGGCAGTACCTGGTTGGCCAGTTGCAGCAGGATTTCGCCCTGCGGCGTAAAACGCAGCGGCTGACTTTTACGCACAAACAGACGAAAGCCGAGGCGTTGTTCCAGATCGCTGAACTGGTGGGAAAGCGCTGACTGCGTCTGATGCAGCGTCGCCGCTGCTGCAGCCAGCGACCCGCTGTTTCGTAACGCCTGTAGCGTTTTCAGGTGTTTAATTTCGATCATGAATGTCCTTCACCCCGGCATGAACAATTTGCGCTTGAGGTTTATACAGTACCTTCACAATATGGATGTGTAAACATCTGGACGTCTAAACTCGTCATATTTCGACTTGCAGGTGCGTTGGCTGCCTTGCGCGCCCCAGTCACTTACTTCAGTAAGCTCCTGGGGACACGCTACGTTGCCGCCTTCCTGCCAGCCGAACTATTTAGAGTTTTACATTCAGAATCAAAAAATCAAAGGAAGAAGACATGACAATATATAACCACACCCTCGGTTTTCCTCGCGTCGGCCTGCGTCGCGAGTTGAAAAAAGCGCAAGAAAGTTACTGGGCGGGAAATTCTTCTCGCGAAGAGCTGCTGGCGGTAGGGCGCGAGCTGCGCGCCCGTCACTGGGATCAGCAAAAACAGGCCGGGATCGACCTGCTGCCGGTCGGTGATTTCGCCTGGTACGACCATGTTCTGACCACCAGCCTGCTGCTGGGCAATGTGCCGGCTCGTCATCAGAACAACGACGGCTCTGTCGATATCGACACTCTGTTCCGCATCGGCCGCGGTCGCGCACCGACCGGCGAACCAGCGGCAGCGGCAGAGATGACCAAATGGTTTAACACCAACTACCACTACATGGTGCCGGAATTCAGCAAAGGCCAGCAGTTCAAACTGACCTGGACGCAACTGCTGGATGAGGTGGACGAAGCGCTGGCGCTGGGCCACAAGGTGAAGCCCGTGCTGCTTGGGCCGGTCACCTATCTGTGGCTGGGCAAAGTGAAAGGCGAACAATTTGATCGCTTAAGCCTGCTGAACGACATTCTGCCGGTTTACCAGCAAGTGCTGGCCGAACTGGCGAAACGCGGTATTGAGTGGGTGCAGATCGACGAACCGGCGCTGGTGCTGGAGCTGCCGCAAGCGTGGCTGGATGCCTTCAAACCGGCGTATGAGGCCCTGAACGGCAAAGTAAAACTGCTGCTGACCACCTATTTCGAAGGCGTCACGCCGAACCTGGACACCATTACCGCGTTGCCGGTACAGGGTCTGCATGTCGATCTGGTACACGGTAAAGACAACGTTGCGCAGTTGCATCAACGTCTGCCTGCCGACTGGCTGCTCTCTGCTGGTCTGGTGAATGGCCGTAACGTCTGGCGCGCCGACCTGACCGAGAAATATGCGCAGATTAAAGATGTGGTCGGCAAACGTCCGCTGTGGGTTGCCTCTTCCTGTTCGCTGCTGCACAGCCCGATCGATCTGAGTGTTGAGACGCGCCTTGATGCTGAAGTGAAGAGCTGGTTCGCTTTCGCCCTGCAAAAATGCGAAGAACTGGCGTTGTTACGTGATGCTCTGAACAGCGGCAATACCGAAAAACTGAATGAATGGAGCGCCCCGATCCAGGCGCGCCGCCACTCTACCCGCGTGCACAACCCGGCGGTGGCAAAACGTCTGGCGGCGATCACCGCGCAGGACAGCCAGCGGGCGCGTCCGTACGCTGAACGTGCGCAAGCGCAGCGCGTGCGTTTCAACCTGCCGGCGTGGCCGACCACGACTATCGGCTCGTTTCCGCAGACCACCGAGATCCGCGGCTTGCGTCTGGATTTTAAACAGGGACGTTTAGATGCGGGCAATTACCGCACCGGCATTGCTGAACACATTAAGCAGGCGATTATCGAACAAGAGCGTTTGGGGCTGGATGTGCTGGTACATGGCGAAGCTGAACGTAACGACATGGTGGAATACTTCGGTGAACACCTTGATGGTTTCGTCTTTACGCAAAATGGTTGGGTGCAGAGCTACGGCTCTCGCTGCGTGAAGCCGCCGGTGGTGATCGGCGACGTGAGCCGCCCGGAAGCGATTACCGTCGAGTGGGCGAAGTACGCGCAATCGCTGACCGAAAAACCGGTCAAAGGCATGCTGACCGGTCCGGTCACCATCCTCTGCTGGTCTTTCCCGCGCGAAGATGTCACCCGCGAAACCATCGCCAAACAGATCGCGCTGGCGCTGCGTGACGAAGTGGCCGATCTGGAAGCTGCCGGTATTGGTATCATTCAGATTGACGAACCGGCACTGCGCGAAGGTTTACCGCTGCGCCGCAGCGACTGGGATGCTTACCTGGCGTGGGGCGTGGAGGCGTTCCGTATTAATGCTGCAGTGGCGAAGGATGACACGCAGATCCACACCCACATGTGCTATTGCGAGTTCAACGACATCATGGATTCCATCGCCGCGCTGGATGCGGATGTGATCACCATTGAAACCTCGCGTTCGGATATGGAACTGCTGGAGTCGTTCGAAGAGTTCGAATACCCGAACGAAATCGGACCGGGCGTGTACGATATTCACTCGCCGAATGTGCCGAGCGTGGCGTGGATCGAAGCCCTGCTGCAAAAAGCGGCGCAGCGCATTCCGGCACAGCGTCTGTGGGTGAACCCGGATTGCGGTCTGAAAACCCGCGGCTGGCCGGAAACCCGCGCCGCGCTGGCTAATATGGTGAAAGCCGCGCAGAACCTGCGTCAGCAGTAAACCGCTATGCGCCGCCGGATCGTCCCCTGGCGGCGTTTTTTTGAGGTATTACGGCGTCTCGGTTAACAGCTCCAGAGAGAGGGTGTAGACGCCGGGTTCAAACACATCACCATCCTGGCCATAAAAGCTGAATGTTTGCTCTGCGCCAGCCGCCAGCGGGCTATTGGATTTATAGGCATCGTCCGCCGCGCTCCAGGTACTGTTGAGTTTGACCGCCAGATTCGGCACAAGGTGCTTCTCCGCGCTGTTGCTGGTGTTGACCCATACGATATCGCCATTACTCGCGCGAGAATCCCCCTGCCCGCGGATGTAGTAAGTGCCTGCGGTGGTTGATCCGTTTCTAATAATGATGGTCGCAGCATGATCCATAATCGAATCGCCCGTATAGATATTGCCTGCCCCGAGGGTTCCTTCAGCGTCCATGCCTTTGGTAATGCTCCATGATGTTGGCGCATTCAGCGTCATAGAGGTGGTCGCGCTTCCATGGGATGTCAGCGTCGCAAAACTCTGGTTACTCATCAGGACCAGTAAAGTGGTCAGCATTACTTTTTTCATTAACATCATTCCGTTATTTCTTTGTAATCACAAAACGTTGAATGCGAAAAGACACAAAAGCTGTGTTACGGCCTCTCATTCAGAAAAACTGTAAAATGAGTAGAGGGCAGTGACGCTGGCAGTGCTCATACGCTCTCTGCCAGCGTGATAGCGTGACCTCACGCAGAAGTGTTACGGCGTTTCAGTTAACAATTCGATCGAGAGGTTATAAGTGCCGGGTTCAAATGTATCGCCAGACTGCCCATAAAAACTGAACGTTTTCTCATCACCCGCCGCCAGCGGAGTGTTCGATTTAAAGGCGGTATCCGCAGTGCTCCAGGTACTGTCGAGCGTGGTGGTCAGATTTGATACAACGTGTTTTTGCGTATTGTCGCTGGCATTGACCCACACAATGGTGCCATCGGTCTCAAGGGAGTCCCCTTGCCCGCGAATGTAGTAAGTGCCCGCCGCCGTCGACTCGTTCTTAATAATGATGGTCGCAGCATTGTTCAGAATGCTGTCGTCGGTATAAATGTTGCCAGCCCCAAGTGTTCCTTCAGCGTCTATGCCTTTGGTAATGGTCCATGATGTTGGCGCATTCAGCGTCATGGAGGTGGTCGCGCTTCCATGGGATGTCAGCGCCGCAAAACTCTGGCTGCTCATTAGCGCAAGTAAGGTGGTCAGTATTATCTTTTTCATAAATCATTCCTTTAGTTTCATCATCGTTGATTGTTCCCGCGCCGCATACCTGGGCGTGGGTGGTGTCGCCTTTGCAGGTGACAACCTGGTGCGCGGGCCTCCGATCCTGAAGCCCGCGTAATGCGTTGTGCTCGTTGTTCACGGGACGATGGCAAGCGCGTTGGCCGTAATGACGTATTCATCGGCAGCGGCTTGCTGGTTTCCGTCGATGACAATCTGAAAGCTGGCTCGCGTCGCGGAGGTGGTGCTGACAATGCCGCCTCGATCCTTGCTCTCACCTGACCAGTCTTCACCTGCCAGCCGAACCCGCAATTGATGCGCAGAATCACGCTTGCCCGTCAGTACATATCGCCCCGGCGTCGGGGCGCTTTTCTGTGCATTCAGCCAGGCCAGATACCCGGAATGCGCCGCCTGAAAAACTATCCGGCCGTAGCCGATAACCGTGCCATCACGCAATTTTGTCTCCTGGGGTGGATGTATGTTCAGCGTAACTTCAGGTACGGCTTCCGCTGCCTGCGCCTGTGTTGTGGGCAAACAGAGCGCGGCGACAATGAGTAACGGAAGTGTGATTTTGCTTTTCATTTCAGACACCTTCATGCTTAACGGCATACGGCTCTAAAGGCATAGATACCCGCAGAGTTTTTTTCTTCTGGTAGACGGTAGTCCGCTATACATGGGCGTTTATTGCCCAGCGAGACCAGGAGTCTTCCCGTTAGCGGTAGCCCGCTCATGTACACCTCTCCGCCATCACCCGTAATACCTGCGCCGGTGTTGGTCTCATTGCCCGCAAGCGTGACCAGCGCGCCAAAGGGCACGAGATGGTTATTCGCCTGAGTCAGCGTGATGATGGCGCGGGCACCTGTTCGGGTTGAGAATTTCGCCACGATGACGGCCCCTGCCGTAGGGACTATTCGGGTATCCGTTTGTGGGACTTCAACATCAGCGGGTAGGGTATTGGGATCGAGCGTGACTAAATTCGCCTGATAGGGCATCACGTAGTCCAGCGTGGTGTATCCACGAAAATCGGTTTTCACGCCGGGAATATCGCCTGCCGATACGCCTGCTGCGCCCGGCGCTGCTACCAGCGCCACGGTTTCTCCCAATGGCTGGCCCAGCGTGATCCCATGGCGATGAATCACTACGCCGCCAGCCACGCCCGCATTCATCTGGCGGGAGGATTGGCTGTAGCGATAACCGCCTTTCAATTCACCATAAGCGCCGCGCCAGGTCAGATTAATCAGGCTGCTGTTTCGGTCGGTAGCCGGGTTGCCAGGCGTCATCCGTTCACGTACATCCCAACTCAGACGGCGATCAAAGCTGTCGCCATTCAATCCCATTTCATGCTGCATACCGCGTATGTCCCCGTTTACCATCTGATAACTGGCACGCGAGTGGTTTCCCATCCAGCGATCCAGAGGCAGGCTAATCCAGAAACTCACTTCCCGATCCGTTTTACGCCCGACTGGCTGTGCGCCGCCGTGGTAAACCGGCTCCTGGCGTTGCGTCCAGTTCAGTGACCATGTGGCGTCATGAAAACTTGCGGCCCAGGAAACCATCAGCTCATCCCGCGTCTCGTGATGTTGCCAGTAGCTCTCCCTGGCCCCCGTCAGGCTCACCGACCCCCACTGTCCCAGGGACTGGCTGAGTGTCAGACTGGAGCGCATTTTGCGGCGCAAATTGTTCTGATTCAGATATCCGCCAGCTTCATGCGCCTGATCGCTGTCCAGCACCGCCGACAATCCGTGGAATCCCGACGACGCGTAGCGGTTGCAGGAAAGTGTGAATCCGGTATGCGTGGCTTCAATGCTTTTGCTGTAGCGCACGCGCCAGGCGCTGCCTTGTGAATGCTCTTCTCTGCGTGGCTTTCTCTGTTCCTGAATGCCATCCAGCGAAATAGCGCCCAACTTATTGAGTGATACCCCCAGCCCCAGCGATGCTGCGCTGTAATGGGCTGCGTTCTGTAAACCTCCGTAAGCCGTTATGCCCCATGGCAACCCATACATCAGGGACGCCTGAACGACATAACTATCGCTGACCGCGCCATTTGACGGGCGGTAGCGACCGCTCATCAGGTTGTACTTGAAATAACCTTCACGAAGCGCGATAGCTGGCGTGGTAGAGGGCACAATAAAACTTTGCTGGCGGCCGTCGTTTTCAAAAATTGTCACCTGTAAGTCGCCGCCGTCACCGGCGGAGGGAAGATCTGTCAACGCAAAAGGCCCTGGCGCAACGGTGGTGCTGTAAATCACATAACCGCTGCGTTTGACTTCAATCCTGGCCTGCGTGCGCGCGATCCCCCGAATAACAGGGGCGAATTCTCTTTGGTTATAGGGAACCATTGCTTCATCGGAGCCAACCATTACCCCCGAAATGGAACGCTGTCAAAGATGTCGGCCGGGGTGTAACGATCCCCCAATGCCAGACGGCTTTTCAGGTCATATAATCCGCGTTCAGCATAGGTCCAGGCAGTCTGCCATTTTCCTGGCGATTGACTCTCTTTCTGCCAGGTTGTCAGATTTCGCAAACGCCAGGCGCCAAGATTCACTCCCGGCTCAAGCTGGGCGAACGTGGTGCTATTCGTTGAGGATCCGCTGCCTGATGATGCCGAACGGGCTGTATTTATACGGTAATTCATCAGCAGGGCAGGAATACCGTCATTCCAGAGTTCCCGTGGTGCGAGACCTGATACCTTTGGGCGCAGTGCCGCCTGCGGGACACTGAGCAACAATTGCTGCTGATAAAACTGGAATGTTTCTGACGCCTGCGGAATGGCTGTCAGCGTGGCACATTGCAGTGTCTCGCCATCGGTTGTTTTCTCCGAAGCGCGAGCGACAAAGAGACCAGGGTACTCTTCTGTTTTCACGCCATATTGCGTCAGCAGGGCTTCAGTCAGGCAGGTTTTCAGAAAACGCTTGCCGTTTTTATCTCGCGCCTGATGGAATACCATCTCCCTGGAATCCACCACGACGCCGTTTAGCAAAATGTCTACCGGGTAAATTCCAGGTAGCTGGCTTCCTTCGTTAAAAACCGAGATATCAACGTTTCTTCCCTCTTCGCCACCTAATAGCGCGGGATCAAATGACCAGCTTTCTGCCGCCGCATTTGCGGGTGAACATGTGCAAACAGCTATCCCAACAAAGAGTAATGGCAGAACATAATATTGTTTTACTGTCATATAAATGTGAGCCAAACAACATCGAATATTATTGTTTTATAAACAGTAATGTGGCCATAAATATGCCTGCTACCCTTCGATAAACGCACAATAAAAAAGGGTAAAAACGCGCGTCGTTGTTATTGAACGAGAGTGATGCCAATAAATCAGCACCTGCAAGTTAATTGCATATATACATATGAATAATAAATACGCTTGCTTCTATGCTGTGGCGAATTAAATAGCATTGTTATTCTACGCTGGCTTGCCAGGTCTGACTTTCACCGCCGTAATCGTTCACGATCTTCCATTCAATTCTTTTACTTTTTGTTGCGGAAGTCAGTGTGAAATCGCGCGAAGAGAAAGGCGCAACGTATTTGATGTCCTGTACGGTAACGCCATTAATTTTTAGCGCGCTGATATTAATGTAAAACGGCGAGTTATTCGTTGCGGTCAATTTATTGCCGTGCTGCTGCCATTGCAGGCGATTTTCTGCATCGTCAGGATGGCTTTTTAACGTGCCTGGACGAATGAGCAGTTTGATACAGTTATTGATAGTGAGTTGAACGTTCAGCGAGACTTTATCTGCCTCCTCTTTTGCCCACTCGTCTCCCGCTTTGGGGGGAATTCCCTTGACGCATAACCACTGTAACGTTTCACGGTCGGCCCGGAAATTACCGCCGGTGCGCACAATACGTAATCGGCTGGACTGCTGCCCGTCCAGGCGCATCAGCGGGGGCGTTACAACAAACGGTGCTTTATTTTTCCTGTTTTCATCCAGCGCTTGAGACTGGATCAGAATGGGGTAATCCTGCGGATTGGTTACCGTCAGGGTTGTACCGTTGGACGCAGGATCATAAATCAAACGAGAGGCACCAAGCCGGACTGAAAACGTTTGGGTCGACGTTACAGAATGGGAGGATGCGGCTGAGGCGATGTCAGGCAAAAAACAAACAGATACGGCTAAAAGCGACAATGCTGAAATATTTTTTCTCACGTGACAACCCTGTATAAAAATATAAGTAAAAACGCTAAATAGTTGCGCAGAAGGAATCTTTTTTTACGGAGCTTTGCCCGGGTTTTGTTATGTCCAGTACCATTTTATGGTGCTGGTCTGTGCAATTATTTAGTGCCGTCAAAAAATGTGAATAATTCCTTCTATGATATGCGCTAAGCATAATCTTATTAAAGGCGTTTACCTGTAATAAGGTGTATCCAAAGTATTGCATGGAAGCGAAGAATAGGTAAACCAGCAAAGTTCAATATCTGGTCACTACGAAAAAGCAAAATCATCTTTTGAATTGGTGTTTTTTTATGCTGAGATTTGAAAAGACATTAAAATACATACTATTAACTGACGCTGGCGTTGAGTATTTTCTGAGGTGCAATTGCTTATTTCTGCCAGGATAATAGAATTTTCTTGATCCCATCAAACTTTTTCTTAATGCAAAACGAAGCTTTCATATAAATCCGTTTCCCTTCATTCGCTGTTAATACGGTCAGAAATTAAGGGTGTTTTCATATTAGCGTTTTATCTTAAGTCTCTATTATTTGCCGGGGCGTTTCCCCCGGCACGGATACTATTTTTTATTGTACTGGGCAAACCATGCCAGCATGCGTTGCCAGCCATCTTTTGCTGACTCTTCGTGATAGCTCGGGCGGTAATCGGCATTAAAGGCATGGCCCGCTTCCGGGTAAACCACAATCTCGGCAGTAGCATTAGCTGCCCGCAGCGCCTGGCGCATGGTTTCCACGCTTTCGAGAGGAATACCGGTATCCTGCGCGCCGTATAAACCCAGCACTGGCGCGGTCAGATCGGTCGCGACATCTACCGGGTGGCGCGGCGAGTTGAGCGATTTCTCTCCCACCAGCTTACCGTACCAGGCCACCGCGGCTTTCAACTGCGGGTTATGCGCCGCATACAGCCAGGCGATACGTCCTCCCCAGCAAAAACCGGTGATCAACAATTGATGTGCGTTGCCGCCATTGCGCGCCGCCCAACTGGCGACGTGGTCGAGGTCGGCCAGCACCTGGGCATCCGGCACCTTACTGACCAGCCCGCTCAGGAGCGTCTGGATATCGGCGAAATCATTCGGATCGCCCTGGCGAAAGTAGAGCTCAGGCGCAATGGCGAGGTAACCTTCCAGCGCCAGACGGCGGCAGATATCGCGGATATGTTCATGTACGCCGAAAATTTCCTGCACCACAATGACGATCGGCAACGGGCCAGCGGCATTTTTGGGGCGGGCGTGAAACGCAGGCATACTGTCGCCCTGCGTGGGAATGGAGGTTTCGCCTGCGATTAGGGCGTCCTCCGGTGTGTGCACGATGGTGGAAGCGTGAGGCGAAGCTGCAGGTGCAAAGCCCGGCTGTTTGTTGGTTGTCATGGCATTCTCCATACCCTTTTATTAGCGCTTCAATAACTATAGACGGGAAGGCCTGGCGCGCGCGCAAATCCCCGTTTCATCGACTATCTTTGCTGCTGCGTTGTAAGATACAGCATGGTAATGTGACTTGGGTCACTAATTTATGGAAATGATATGCAAACACTTTCTATCATGGTGACGTTAATCACGAAAATAGGCGGGCGCCTTCTGTAAAGTGGCTTTTTGCCTCTCCTGATAAAACCAACCACAAAGGAGCCTGTTATGTCCAGGTCTGATGTTTTTCATCTCGGTCTCACCAAAAACGATTTACAAGGGGCTACGCTGGCCATTGTCCCTGGCGATCCGGAGCGTGTGGAAAAGATCGCCGCGCTGATGGATGAGCCGGTCAAACTGGCATCTCACCGCGAATTTACCAGCTGGCGTGCCGAACTGGATGGCAAGCCGGTTATTGTGTGCTCCACCGGCATCGGCGGTCCGTCAACGTCTATCGCCGTTGAAGAACTGGCGCAGCTTGGCATCCGCACTTTTCTGCGTGTCGGCACAACCGGGGCGATTCAGCCGCATATCAATGTTGGCGATGTACTGATTACCACCGCCTCCGTGCGCCTTGATGGCGCCAGCCTGCATTTTGCACCGATGGAATACCCGGCGGTGGCCGACTTTGCCTGCACTACGGCGCTGGTTGCAGCGGCGGATGCGATTGGCGCAACTAAACACATTGGCGTAACAGCATCGTCTGACACCTTTTACCCGGGCCAGGAGCGTTATGACACATTCTCCGGGCGCGTGGTGAAAAGCTTTAAAGGCTCAATGGAAGAGTGGCAATCAATGGGTGTGATGAATTATGAAATGGAATCCGCGACGCTGCTGACCATGTGTTCAAGCCAGGGACTGCGCGCCGGGATGGTGGCTGGGGTGATTGTGAATCGTACCCAGCAGGAGATCCCGAACGCAGAAACGATGAAACAGACCGAAAGCCACGCCGTGAAAATCGTGGTGGAAGCCGCACGTCGCCTGCTGTAATTCCTCTCTCCCGGTGCCCGGTAACGCTACGTTTACCGGGCCTGACAAATCCCTTTCCGTTTCTGCGTAGCGCCTCGCAGGAAAAGCCCTTCCCAACTGGACGTTTATACAGCACAATTCCCGCTTGTAAGAATAAGGTCTGGAGGAGGCGTGGTGGACACTTCAATCATCGTCATGGCAGCGCTGGCGCTGGCGGGATTACTGGTCGGCTGGCTGGCTGCAAGCTGGCGCGGGGCGCAGCAGCAGGCGGAATTACTTGCCGAGCAACGCGATGTGTTTAGTGAACTGAGCGCCACCCGCCAGCAGTTGGTTCAGAGCGAGCACTGGCGTGAAGAGTGCGAGCTACTCAATAACGAACTGCGCAGCCTGCAGCATATCAACAGCTCGCTGGAAGCCGATCTTCGTGAAGTCACCACCCGCCTGGAATCCACCCAGTTGCATGCGGAAGAGAAGCTACGCCAGATGCACAGCAGCGAGCAGCGTCTCAGCGAACAATTTGAAAACCTTGCGAACCGCATTTTTGAGCAGAGCAACCGGCGGGTGGATGAACAGAACCGCCAGAGCCTGAACGGCCTGCTAACGCCGCTGCGCGAGCAGCTCGACGGTTTTCGCCGTCAGGTGCAGGAGAGCTTTGGCCAGGAGGCGCGCGAACGCCATACGTTGGCGCATGAAATCCGCAATCTGCAACAGCTAAACGCCCAGATGGCTCAGGAGGCCATCAACCTGACGCGCGCATTGAAAGGCGATAATAAAACGCAGGGCAATTGGGGCGAAGTGGTGCTGACCCGCGTGCTGGAAGCGTCCGGTCTGCGCGAAGGGTACGAATATGAAACCCAGGTCAGCCTGGAAAACGACAGCCGTGCGCGTATGCAGCCGGATGTGATCGTGCGCTTACCGCAGGGCAAGGATGTCGTGATTGATGCCAAAATGACGCTGGTGGCCTACGAGCGCTACTTCAACGCCGACGATGAATTTACCCGCGAAGGCGCGCTGCAGGAGCATATCGCCTCGGTACGCAATCATATTCGCCTGTTGGGGCGCAAAGATTATCAGCAGCTTCCCGGCCTGCGCAGCCTCGACTACGTCCTGATGTTTATTCCGGTGGAACCGGCGTTCCTGATCGCCCTCGACAGGCAGCCCGAACTGATAACGGAAGCGCTGAAGAATAACATTATGCTGGTCAGCCCTACCACGCTACTGGTAGCGCTGCGCACCATCGCTAACCTTTGGCGCTATGAGCATCAAAGTCGCAACGCTCAACAGATTGCAGAAAGGGCGAGTCGGCTGTATGACAAAATGCGCCTGTTCGTTGATGACATGTCGTCCATCGGACAGAGCCTGGATAAAGCGCAGGATAACTACCGCCAGGCGATGAAAAAACTCACTGCCGGGCGCGGCAATGTGCTGGCGCAGGCGGAGGCATTTCGCGGCCTTGGCGTTGAGATTAAGCGTGAGATTAATCCAGAATTAACGGCGGAAGCTCAGGCGCAGGATGAAGAGTTTCGCCTGCGATCGGGGCAGGAAGCGGTAAACGAATATAATGAAGACAACCAGTTAGACGATGAAACGCAGCATGAGGAACCTGGCGCGAAGGCATCATCGGGCGGTTGAATCGTAGGGCAATTGCGTCCAATCTGATACACTTCACAAACAAATTCTTAAATAGCAGGCACTAAGATGGCGGAAGATTCAAAAGAGACAACACACTTTGGTTTTCAGACCGTCGCCAAAGAAAACAAAGCCGACATGGTGGCGCATGTTTTCCATTCGGTCGCGTCAAAATATGACGTTATGAACGATTTGATGTCGATGGGCATTCACCGTTTATGGAAGCGTTTTACCATTGATTGCAGCGGCGTACGCCGTGGGCAAAAAGTTCTCGATCTGGCCGGCGGAACTGGCGATTTGACCGCTAAGTTCTCACGTCTGGTGGGTGAAACCGGGCAGGTTGTGCTGGCTGATATCAACGACTCAATGCTGAAAATGGGGCGCGAAAAGCTGCGCAACATCGGCATTATCGGTAACGTTGAGTATGTACAGGCAAACGCAGAAGCGCTGCCGTTCCCGGATAATACCTTCGACTGCATTACCATCTCTTTCGGTTTGCGCAACGTAACGGAAAAAGAGCAAGCGCTGCGCTCCATGTTCCGTGTGTTGAAACCGGGCGGGCGTCTTCTGGTGCTGGAGTTTTCCAAACCGATTATTGAGCCGCTGAGTAAAGTGTACGACGCGTACTCTTTCCATGTTCTGCCGCGCATAGGCCAACTGGTGGCAAGCGATGCCGACAGCTACCGCTATCTGGCGGAATCCATCCGTATGCACCCCGATCAAGAAACCCTGAAAGCGATGATGCAGGACGCGGGTTTTGAAAACGTTGACTACTACAATCTGACCGCCGGTATTGTTGCTCTGCACCGTGGCTACAAATTCTGACAGGAGTGCGTATGCCCTTTAAGCCGATGGTGGCCGCCGGAATCGAACGCGCGCTGAATACCTTTCTCTACCGCGAGAGCGCGCTGGTTTCTGCGCGTCAGCGTCTGTACGGCAAAGTTTTACGCGTTGTTTTGCAGGAGTTCTCCTCGCCGTTTGTGCTGGTGTTTAGCGAGCAGCAGATCGACGTCCTGAGCGAATGGGAAGGAGAGGCCGACTGTTCGGTTATCACCCAGTTGCGGGTATTGCCGAAACTGCGCGATCGCCAACAACTCACTGCGCTTATCCGTAGCGGCGAGCTGGAAGTTCAGGGGGATATCCAGGTCGTGCAAAACCTGGTGGCGCTTGCCGATCTCGCTGAGTTTGATCCCGCTGAGGTGCTTGCTCCCTGGACGGGCGATATTGCTGCCGAGGGTATTAGTAAATTCCTGCGCGGTGGCGCGCGCTTGCTGCGCCATGGCGTTCAGCGTCAACAACGCTACGTCGCTGAAGTGTTAACCGAAGAGTGGCGCGTCGCGCCGGGCGCTCTGGAAGTGGCCTGGTTTGCAGAAGAGACGGCGGCCGTGGAACGTGCGACGGAAGCATTAGCTCAGCGCCTGGATAAACTGGAGGGCAAATGACGCCAGGTGAACTGCGGCGGCTCTATTTCATCATCCAGACTTTCTTGAGTTACGGGCTTGATGAGCTCATTCCCAGAATGCGTATCACCCTGCCGCTGCGGATCTGGCGCAGGATGCTGTTCTGGATGCCTAACCGGCACAAGGATAAAGCACTTGGAGAACGGCTGCGTCTTGCGTTGCAGGAACTGGGACCGGTGTGGATCAAATTCGGCCAAATGCTCTCTACTCGTCGCGATCTTTTCCCGCCGCTGATTGCCGATCAACTGGCAATGCTACAGGATCGTGTCGCGCCGTTTGACGGGCACCTCGCCAAACAGCAAATCGAAAAAGCGATGGGCGATCTGCCGGTTGAAACCTGGTTTGATGACTTCGAGATTGAACCGCTGGCGTCTGCATCGATTGCTCAGGTTCATACCGCGCGGCTGAAAGAGAGTGGCAAAGAGGTGGTGATCAAGGTGATCCGCCCGGATATTCTGCCGGTGATCAAAGCCGATCTTAAGCTTATTTACCGCCTGGCGGCGTGGGTTCCGCGCCTGCTGCCGGATGGTCGTCGTTTGCGTCCGCGTGAAGTCGTACGGGAATATGAAAAAACGCTGATCGATGAGCTGGATTTGTTGCGTGAAGCCGCCAACGCGATTCAGTTACGGCGTAATTTCGAAAACAGCCCGATGCTGTACGTGCCGGAAATCTACTCCGACTACTGTAGCCAGAATATGCTGGTGATGGAGCGCATTTACGGTATTCCGGTCTCCGATGTTGCGGCGCTGGAAAAGAACGGCACCAACCTGAAATTGCTGGCCGAGCGCGGCGTGCAGGTCTTCTTCACCCAGGTTTTCCGCGACAGTTTTTTCCATGCCGACATGCATCCCGGCAATATTTTTGTCAGCTATGACCATCCGGAGGACCCCCAGTATATCGGCATCGATTGCGGTATCGTAGGTTCGCTCAACAAAGAGGATAAGCGCTACCTGGCGGAGAACTTTATCGCCTTCTTCAACCGCGATTACCGCAAAGTGGCGGAATTGCATGTCGATTCCGGCTGGGTGCCGCCGGACACCAATGTCGAAGAGTTTGAATTCGCCATTCGTACGGTGTGCGAGCCGATATTTGAGAAGCCGCTCGCGGAAATCTCCTTTGGCCACGTGTTGCTTAATCTCTTCAATACCGCTCGTCGCTTCAATATGGAAGTGCAGCCGCAACTGGTGTTGCTGCAAAAAACCTTGCTCTATATTGAAGGCGTCGGCCGTCAGCTCTATCCGCAGCTCGATTTGTGGAAAACGGCGAAACCTTTTCTCGAAACGTGGATCAAAGATCAGGTGGGTATTCCTGCGCTGGTCCGGGCGTTAAAAGAGAAAGGACCGTTCTGGATAGAGAAAATGCCGGAGCTTCCTGAACTGATCTACAACGGTTTGCAGCAAGGTAAGCATTTGCAGTTGAGCGTTGATAAGATTGCCAGCGAATTACAGGCTAACCATGTCCGTCAGGGGCAATCCCGTTATCTGTTTGGTATTGGCGCAACATTGTTGCTTAGCGGGACGTTATTATTGATAAACCGGCCCGACTGGGGGCTGGCTCCCTTATGGGGTATCGCCGGTGGTGTTGTTGTCTGGCTGGTCGGTTGGTATAAGACACGCTAAGCTATTGGCGCGTATCGGGGGCCTGAAGCACAGACGCTGCCAACAAAGAGGCAGCGTAATGGATAATGTGTATACTGGGGCCTGTTTATAACATCATCTGTTACAGAGGACTATGTATGGGTGGTATCAGTATTTGGCAGTTGTTGATTATTGCAGTTATCGTCGTGCTGCTGTTCGGGACGAAAAAACTCGGTTCGATTGGCTCCGATCTTGGCGCTTCCATCAAAGGCTTTAAAAAAGCCATCAGCGATGACGATAAAGAGGAAAAGCAGGATAAATCGGCACAAGATGCAGATTTCACAGCGAAATCCCTCTCTGATGATGCAAAATCCAACGACGCTAAAAAAGACGAAAAACGTCACGACAAAGAGCAGGTGTAATTCGTGTTCGATATAGGTTTTGGCGAACTGTTACTTGTTTTTATCATCGGTCTCGTTGTGCTGGGGCCGCAGCGTCTGCCTGTGGCCGTGCGTACTATTGCGGGCTGGGTCCGCGCATTACGCTCGCTGGCAACAACGGTGCAGAATGAATTGACGCAGGAGCTGAAGCTGCAGGAGTTCCAGGACAGTCTGAAAAAGGTTGAGAAAGCGAGTCTGGAAAACCTGACGCCGGAGTTGAAAGAGTCAATGGACGAACTGCGCCAGGCGGCGGAATCGATGAAACGCTCATACAGCCTTCACGATGCCGAAAAAGCGAGCGATGAAGCAAATACCATCCATAACCCGGTGGTGAAAGAGAGCGAAGCGCAGCGCGAAGGTGTTACGCCGTCTACTGCTGAGCATCAGGTCAGCGCGCCGCAGCAAGCTCCCGAAGCCGGTGAAGTGAAAAAATCGCTGGCGGTGAACCCCGCGGTAAAAGACACGGCTCCGCTTTCCGACTCCTCACCTTCTTCAAGTGAAAAATCCTGAACATGGCTGTAGACGATACCCAACCGCTTATTGCGCATCTTATTGAGCTGCGTAAGCGTCTGCTGAACTGCATTATCGCCGTCATGGTGATTTTCCTCGCGCTGGTTTACTTCGCGAATGATATCTATCAGCTCGTTTCCGCTCCGCTCATCAAACAGATGCCGGTCGGGGCGACAATGATCGCCACGGATGTTGCCTCACCGTTTTTTACGCCGATCAAGCTGACCTTTATGGTGTCGCTGATCCTCTCGGCGCCGGTCGTTCTGTATCAGGTATGGGCATTTGTTGCTCCCGCGTTGTATAAGCATGAGCGCCGCCTGGTCGTGCCGTTGCTGATCTCCAGTTCGTTGCTGTTCTATATCGGCATGGCATTCGCCTACTTTGTGGTGTTTCCGCTGGCGTTTGGCTTCCTGACGCATACCGCGCCGGAAGGGGTGCAGGTTTCTACTGACATCGCCAGCTATCTGAGCTTCGTCATGGCGCTGTTTATGGCTTTCGGTGTCTCGTTTGAAGTGCCGGTAGCCATTGTGCTGCTGTGCTGGATGGGGGTCACCACGCCTGCCGATCTGCGGCAAAAGCGTCCTTATGTGCTGGTCGGTGCATTTGTCGTTGGCATGTTGCTGACGCCGCCGGATGTCTTCTCGCAAACGCTGCTGGCAATACCGATGTATTGCCTGTTTGAAATTGGCGTTTTCTGCGCCCGCTTTTATGTCGGCAAGCGTCGTATTAGCGACGATGAAAACGACACAGAAACCAGTGAAGAGTAACAAACCGCCCGTCAGGGCGGTTTTTGTATGGGAAAGAGCATGTTTGATATCGGCGTCAATTTGACCAGTTCGCAGTTTTCCAGAGATCAGCGCGAGGTAGTCGCACGTGCGCAAGCGGCGGGCGTCACCGGCATGTTGATAACCGGTACCAATCTGCATGAGAGTCAGCAGGCGCAACAGCAGGCACAGCGCTACCGCCACTGCTGGTCAACAGCGGGCGTGCATCCTCATGACAGCAGTGGCTGGACGACGGAAACTGCGCAGGCTATCCGTGCGCTGGCATCATTGCCGGAAGTGGTGGCCGTGGGAGAGTGCGGGCTGGATTTCAATCGCAATTTTTCCACGCCGCGTGAACAGGAATATGCCTTTAGCGCCCAGTTGGCGCTGGCTGCTGAACTGAATATGCCAGTTTTTCTGCACTGTCGCGATGCGCATGAGCGCTTTCTGGCGCTGTTGGATCCATGGCTGAATAAGCTACCAGGTGCCGTGTTGCACTGCTTTACCGGCTCGGCGCAGGAGGCCAGAGATTGCCTCGATCGTGGTATGTACCTTGGGATTACCGGCTGGGTGTGTGATGAACGTCGTGGGCAGGAATTACGCGAAGTAGTGCCACTGATTCCGGCCGAGCGGTTGCTTATCGAAACGGATGCACCTTACCTGTTGCCACGCGATCTGGTGCCGAAGCCCACATCGCGGCGTAATGAACCGGCGTTATTGGGACATATTCTCGCCACGGTCGCATCGCTGCGTGGCGAAGAGGTTCAGTGGCTGGATTCGGTAACGGATAAAAACGTTCAGCGTCTGTTTGGCATCGCGTTTTAACGCTGCTTCAGGCCTTACGGAAATCGGTATTTTTGACGCTTTGCAGCACCTGCTTATTCAGCATATGCAGCAGCAACATCGAGCGGGTTTCGCCGTCAGGCTCTTTAAAGATCGCCTGCAACCCTTCAAGCGCGCCTTCGGTAATCACCACATCATCGCCTGGAAAGGGCGTTTCGGGATCGGTCACGCCTTCCGGCTGATAGAGCGAAAGCTGATGGATAACCGAGGGGGGAACGCGGGCCGGGTGCATACCAAAACGCACAAAGTGGCTGACGCCGCGCGTGGCGTTAATAGTGGTGGTATGAATCACCTCGGGATCAAACTCTACAAACAAATAGTTGGGAAAAAGCGGTTCATTCACAATTGTGCGTTTGCCGCGTACGATTTTTTCCAGGGCGATCATCGGCGTCAGGCAACTGACCGCCTGGCGTTCGAGATGCTCCTGGGCGCGCTGGAGCTGGCCTCGTTTGCAGTAAAGTAGATACCAGGATTGCATAATGACTCTTTTCCGTAAGTTCGGGCGAAAGAATATCAAAACCGCAGCACGATGGCTAAGTTCATTATAACGCTCACGCCAGGCGCTGCTGAATTTCACGTCGATTTAACAAAAATACAGCAACCTCAGATTGAACACCGTATAATAAAGCGCTTATCTGGAGGCGATAATACACCGCATGAAATACAACGACCTACGCGACTTTTTGACATTGCTCGAGCAGCAAGGGGAACTGAAGCGCATCACGCTGCCGGTTGACCCTTATCTGGAAATGACCGAAATAGCCGATCGCACCCTGCGTGCTGGCGGCCCGGCGTTGCTGTTTGAGAATCCGAAAGGTTACACGATGCCGGTGCTATGTAATCTGTTCGGTACGCCGCGTCGCGTCGCGCTGGGTATGGGGCGGGAGGATGTCAGCGCGCTGCGTGAAGTGGGTAAGTTGCTGGCGTTCCTGAAAGAGCCTGAACCGCCAAAAGGTTTCCGCGATCTCTTCGATAAGCTGCCGCAGTTTAAGCAAGTGCTGAATATGCCAACGAAACGTCTGCGCGGCGCGCCCTGTCAGCAAAAAGTGTTGCAGGGCGACGAGGTCGATTTGACCACCATTCCCATCATGCAGTGCTGGCCGGACGATGCCGCGCCGCTGATTACCTGGGGGCTGACGGTGACCCGTGGTCCGCACAAAGAGCGGCAGAACCTGGGGATCTATCGTCAGCAGCGGATCGGTAAAAATAAGCTGATCATGCGCTGGCTCTCCCACCGTGGCGGTGCGCTGGACTTCCAGGAGTGGCAGGCTGCGCATCCCGGCGAGCGTTTCCCGGTGTCGGTTGCGCTGGGTGCCGATCCGGCGACCATTCTTGGCGCAGTAACGCCGGTGCCGGACACGCTCTCTGAATACGCTTTTGCCGGGCTGCTGCGCGGTACAAAAACTGAAGTGGTGAAGTGCGTTTCCAACGATCTTGAAGTACCTGCCAGCGCGGAAATTGTACTGGAAGGCTACATCGAGCCGGGTGAAATGGCTCCTGAAGGGCCGTATGGCGACCATACAGGTTACTATAATGAAGTTGATAACTTCCCGGTGTTTACGGTAACGCACATTACCCGGCGTGAAGACGCGATTTACCACTCTACCTATACCGGTCGTCCGCCCGATGAGCCGGCGGTGCTGGGGGTGGCGTTAAACGAAGTATTCGTGCCGATCCTGCAAAAGCAGTTTCCGGAAATTGTCGATTTCTATCTGCCGCCGGAGGGTTGCTCCTATCGCCTGGCCGTCGTGACAATGAAGAAACAGTACGCGGGCCATGCAAAACGCGTCATGATGGGCGTCTGGTCTTTCCTGCGCCAGTTTATGTACACCAAGTTTGTGATCGTGTGCGATGACGATGTGAACGCGCGCGACTGGAATGATGTGATTTGGGCGATCACCACCCGTATGGATCCCGCGCGGGATACCGTTCTGGTGGAAAACACGCCGATTGATTACCTGGACTTTGCCTCGCCGGTTTCCGGTCTTGGCTCAAAAATGGGGCTGGATGCCACCAATAAATGGCCGGGGGAAACCCAGCGTGAATGGGGACGCCCAATCAAAAAAGATCCTCAGGTGACGGCGAGAATTGACGCCATCTGGGATGAACTGGCCATATTGAATGACGAAAATAGACCCGACAGAGAGAGCGCATGACAACCTTAAGCTGTAAAGTGACCTCGGTAGATGCCATCACTGATACCGTATATCGTGTCCGTTTAGTGCCGGAGGCGGCTTTTTCGTTTCGCGCTGGTCAGTATCTGATGGTGGTAATGGATGAGCGAGACAAGCGTCCTTTCTCAATGGCCTCTACGCCGGATCAGCATGATTATATTGAACTGCATATTGGTGCGTCAGAGCTGAATCTCTATGCCATGGCGGTGATGGACCGCATTCTGAAAGATCGCGAAATTGTTATCGACATTCCGCATGGCGATGCCTGGCTGCGTGATGACGAGGAGCGCCCGATAGTGCTGATCGCAGGCGGTACCGGTTTCTCTTATGCGCGCTCGATTCTGCTGACTACCCTCGCGCAAAACCCGAACCGTGAAGTGAGTATTTACTGGGGCGGACGCGAGGAGAAGCATCTGTACGATTTGGCCGAGCTGGAAGCCCTGTCGGTGGATCACCCGAATCTGCGTGTGGTGCCGGTGGTTGAGCAGCCGGAAGAGGGTTGGCGCGGTCGTTCTGGTACGGTGCTGGCAGCGGTGATGCAGGATTTTGGTTCGCTCTCTGAACACGATATTTATATCGCAGGTCGTTTCGAGATGGCGAAGATTGCCCGTGACCTGTTTTGCAATGAGCGCGGCGCGCGTGAAGATCGCCTGTTTGGCGATGCATTTGCTTTCATTTGATCAAAAAACCCGCCCCTGACAGGCGGGAAAAACGGCAACCAGATTCTCTCTTCGCATTTTTAGTAGGCCGGATAAGTCGCTTGTGCCGCCATCCGGCCATGTAAGCCGGGGGCGCTTCGCTTGCCCGGCCTGCACTCTACGTTGAGACAGATTCGTTCAAAGCGTTATACGCGTTCAAACACCGTAGCGATCCCCTGACCTAAACCAATACACATCGTCGCCAGACCAAGCTGGGCATCTTTGCGTTCCATCAGGTTCAGCAGCGTGGTGCTGATGCGCGTACCTGAACACCCCAGCGGATGGCCAAGAGCGATTGCACCTCCGTTCAGGTTGATCTTCTCGTCGATCTGCTCCATCAGCCCAAGATCTTTTATGCACGGCAGGATCTGTGCGGCAAAGGCTTCATTCATCTCAAACAGATCGATATCGCTGGCAGTCAGTCCGGCTTTTTTCAGCGCCAGCTGCGAGGCCGGAACCGGGCCGTAACCCATGATTGACGGATCGCAGCCGACCACCGCCATTGAACGGATGCGGGCGCGCGGCGTCAGGCCCAATTCACGGGCGCGGCTGGCGCTCATGACCAGCATCGCGGAGGCACCATCTGACAGAGCGGATGATGTTCCGGCGGTAACCGTGCCGCTAACCGGATCAAAAGCTGGTCGCAGCGTGGACAGCGCTTCGACGGTGGTTTCCGGGCGGATCACTTCGTCATAATTAAACTGCTTCAATACGCCATCGGCATCGTGACCGCCGGTGGGAATGATCTCGTTTTTGAACGCGCCGGATTGCGTGGCCTGCCAGGCGCGGGCGTGGGAACGTGCGCCAAACGCATCCTGCATTTCACGGCTGATGCCGTGCATGCGCGACAGCATTTCGGCGGTCAGCCCCATCATGCCCGCCGCTTTTGCGACGTTGCGGCTCATGCCTGGATGGAAATCGACGCCGTGGCTCATCGGCACGTGGCCCATATGCTCAACGCCGCCCACCAGACAGACTTGCGCATCGCCGGTCATGATCATCCGCGCCGCATCATGCAGCGCCTGCATTGACGAACCACACAGACGGTTGACGGTGACGGCGGGGACGGAATGAGGGATTTCCGCCAGCAGCGCGGCGTTGCGGGCAATGTTGAAACCCTGCTCCAGCGTCTGCTGTACGCAGCCCCAGTAAATATCGTCGATGGCGCTGGCTTCCAGCGCCGGGTTACGTGCCAGCAGGCTACGCATCAGATGGGCGGAGAGGTCCTCCGCGCGCACGTTGCGGAAAGCGCCGCCTTTTGAACGGCCCATCGGTGTGCGAATTGCATCGACAATGACAACCTGTTCCATTGTGACTCCTTAAGCCGTTTTTAACTCGCCCACCGGGCGCGCAGGTTCTACCGCAGGGTAATAAGGCTCGTTGCGGCGCGCTTTTTCGCGCAGCCCGGCCGGTACTTCATACAGCGGCCCGAAGTGCTGATAGTGCTGTGCCATATCGAGATATTTTGCGCTGCCGATCGTATCCAGCCAGCGGAATGCGCCGCCGTGGAACGGCGGGAAGCCAAGACCATATACCAGCGCCATATCCGCTTCGGCAGGGCTGGCGATAATCCCTTCTTCCAGACAACGCACCACTTCATTGACCATTGGGATCATCATGCGGGCGATAATCTCTTCATCGCTGAAATCCTGTTTGCCTTTGCTGATTTCGGCCAGCATGCTGTCAACGGCGCTGTCTTCTTCTTTCTTCGGTTTGCCTTTACTGTCTTCTTTATAGCGCCAGAAACCGAGCCCGTTTTTCTGCCCAAAACGGTGTGCGTCAAACAGCGCATCGATGGCATCGCGATAATCTTTCTGCATGCGCTGCGGGAAACCGGCCGCCATCACCGCCTGGGCGTGATGTGCGGTATCAATGCCCACAACGTCCAGCAGATACGCCGGGCCCATCGGCCAGCCGAACTGTTTCTCCATCACTTTGTCGACTTTGCGGAAATCCGCGCCGTCGCGCAGCAACTGGCTAAACCCGGCAAAGTAAGGGAACAGTACGCGGTTGACGAAGAAACCTGGGCAGTCATTGACCACGATCGGCGTTTTGCCCATTTTGCTCGCCCAGGCCACTACTTTGGCGATGGTTTCATCGGACGTTTTCTCTCCGCGAATCACTTCAACCAGTGGCATACGGTGTACCGGGTTGAAGAAGTGCATGCCGCAGAAATTTTCCGGGCGTTTCAGCACGCTGGCGAGTTCACTGATGGGAATGGTGGAGGTATTTGATGCCAGTACGGTATCCGGACGGACTTTGTCCTCCGTTTCCGCCAACACCGCTTTTTTCACTTTCGGATTTTCCACGACCGCTTCGACTACCACGTCGGCGCGTTCAAAACCGGCATACTCAAGTGTTGGCTGAATGGTTGCAATCACGCTGGCCAGTTTCAGCCCGTCGATTTTACCGCGCTCGAGCTGTTTGTTCAGCAGCTTGCCTGCTTCATTAATGCCAAGTGCAAGGGATTTCTCGTTGATATCCTTCATTAATACCGGCACGCCTTTCCAGGCTGACTGGTAAGCAATGCCGCCGCCCATAATGCCTGCGCCAAGTACCGCAGCCTGTTTGGGCGTTTCGACATTTTTGGTCAGTTTCTTCGCCTGACCTTTTACATATTGGTCGTTCAGGAAAATCCCGACCAGCGCACGGGCCTCGTTGGTATGGGCGAGCGGAACGAAGCTCTGGTTTTCCAGCTTCAGCGCTTCGTCACGGCCAAATCTTGCCGCAGCTTCAATGGTTTTGACCGCCGTGATCGGTGCCGGATAGTGTTTCCCGGCGGTTTGCATCACCATGCCTTTGGCAATGGTAAAGCTCATGGCAGCTTCAATTTTGCTGAGCTTCAGTGGCTCCAGCTTCGGCTGACGTTTTGCTTTCCAGTCCAGATCGCCGTTAATGGCCTGCCGCAGAATGGCGATGGCGCCTTCACGCAGTTTTTCCGGCTTCACAATGCCATCCACCAGGCCGATTTTCAGCGCTTGCTCGGCATCAACATCTTTCCCGGCCGCGATGATCTCCAGCGCGCTGTCTGCACCCAGCAGGCGTGGCATACGTACTGAGCCGCCAAAGCCTGGCATGATGCCAAGTTTGGTTTCCGGCAGGCCAATACGCAGGTCCGGCGTCGCCAGGCGATAGTCTGTCGCCAGCACGCATTCGCAACCGCCGCCGAGCGCATAGCCATTCACCGCAGAAATCGTTGGGACGGGTAAATCTTCCAGGCGGTTAAACACGCTATTGGCAAAATGCAGCCACTGGCTCAACTGCTCTTCCGGCACGAGGAACAGGGAGAGGAATTCGGTGATATCAGCGCCGACAATAAAGGCCGCCTTCTCTGAACGCAGCAGCAGCCCTTTTAAATCTGATTGCTTTTCCAGTACAGCCAGCGCTTCGCCAAGGCTGGCGACGGTGGCGGTATCAAGCTTGTTAACTGAGCCGGGCGCATCGAACACCAGTTCCGCGATGCCATCTTCCAGCCAGTTTAGGTACAGGTTATTGCCTTTGTAGAGCATGTCAGTCTCCTGAATCCAGCGATGATCTGGTCGTACCAGATGAAGCGGAGTGTGGTTTTTATGTTAATAAATTGCAAATAAATGATTAAAAAATTGCTGAGTGGATCACGCTCGGTGGAAATCACCCAGTAGCAGGCAGGTGTGCTAAGATGCGGAGACTTGAGGTCGCAATAAACAGAAGGAAAAACGATGGACTCACTGGCAGAGCTTTATAAAAATCATATTGTTACGTTACAGAAGCGCACCCGTGATGTGCTGGCGCGCTTTAAGCTCGACGCGTTACTTATTCACTCTGGCGAGCTATTTAACGTCTTTCTTGATGACCATCCCTATCCGTTTAAAGTGAACCCGCAGTTTAAAGCCTGGGTGCCGGTGACGCAGGTGCCGAACTGCTGGCTGCTGGTAGATGGTGTGAACAAACCGAAGCTGTGGTTCTACCTGCCGGTGGATTACTGGCACAACGTTGAACCGCTGCCGACTTCCTTCTGGACTGACGAGGTAGAGGTGATTGCTCTGCCGAAAGCGGACGGCATTGGCAGCCAGTTGCCTGCGGCGCGCAGCAATATCGCCTATATTGGTCCGGTTGCCGAACGCGCGTTGAGCCTCGACATTGCCGCCAACAACATCAACCCGAAAGGGGTGATCGATTACCTGCATTACTACCGTGCCTATAAAACCGATTATGAACTGGCCTGCATGCGTGAAGCGCAGAAAACGGCGGTAATGGGCCATCGCGCGGCGCATGAAGCCTTCCAGTCCGGCATGAGCGAGTTCGACATCAATCTGGCTTACCTGACCGCGACCGGCCATCGTGATACCGATGTCCCTTACAGCAATATCGTGGCGCTGAACGAACATGCGGCGGTGCTGCATTACACCAAACTGGATCACCGCGCGCCGGCTGAGATGCGCAGCTTCCTGCTGGATGCTGGCGCGGAATACAACGGTTATGCCGCCGACCTGACGCGTACCTGGGCGGCGAACAGCGACACCGATTATGCCCAGTTGGTGAAAGACGTAAATGAAGAACAACTGGCGCTGATCGCCACCATGAAAGCGGGCGTCAATTACGTTGAGTACCATATTCAGTTCCATCAGCGTATTGCGAAGCTGCTGCGCCGCCATCAAATTATCACCGATATCAGTGAAGAAGCGATGGTTGAACAGGACATCACCGGGCCGTTTATGCCGCATGGTATTGGCCATCCGCTGGGGCTGCAGGTGCATGATGTTGCGGGGTTTATGCAGGATGACAGCGGTACACATCTGGCGGCGCCGTCAAAATATCCCTATCTGCGCTGCACGCGTGTAATGGAGCCGCGTATGGTGTTGACTATCGAGCCGGGCATCTACTTTATTGAATCGCTGCTTTCATCGTGGCGCGAGGGGCCGCTCAGCAAACACTTCAACTGGCATAAAATTGACGCGTTAAAACCGTTTGGCGGTATCCGCATCGAAGATAACGTGGTTATTCACGAGAACAGCATTGAAAATATGACGCGGGATCAGAAGCTGGCGTAATGGAGAGCTGGCTGATACCGGCTGCGCCGGTCACCTTTAGCGAGGAGATCAAAAAGAGCCGTTTTATTACGCTGTTGGCGCATACCGACGGCGTGGAGGCAGCGAAGGCGTTTGTCGAAACTGTTCGGGCGGAGCACCCGGACGCCCGCCACCATTGTGTGGCGTGGGTTGCCGGGCCGCCGGATGATTCGCAGCAGTTGGGGTTTTCTGACGATGGCGAACCGGCGGGTACCGCAGGGAAGCCGATGCTGGCTCAGTTGATGGGCAGCGGTGTTGGCGAAATTACGGCGGTGGTGGTGCGCTATTATGGAGGCGTTTTATTGGGAACCGGCGGGCTGGTGAAAGCCTACGGCGGCGGTGTCCAGCAGGCGCTTCATCAACTCGCGACAACCCGCAAAATGCCGTTAACCGAATATACTTTGTGGTGTGATTACGCACAGTTGAGCGGAGTCGAAACGTTGCTTGAGCAATTTGAGGGGAAAATTGTTGCGAGCGAGTATCAGGCTTCCGTGTATCTGCGGGTGGCGCTTCCTCACAGCAGACTGGACGCATTTTCGGCAAGGCTCGCTGATTTTAGTCGTGGCACATTGCAATTGTTAAAAACTGAAGAATAATCCCCACCTGATTTTCTGAACACCTAAGGAAGCGGCAGAGATGCATTTTCGCGCCATAACCCGAATCGTTGGACTGCTGGTCATCCTCTTTTCCGGGACGATGATCTTACCTGGACTGGTAGCCCTTATTTACCGTGATGGTGCGGGCCGTGCATTCACGCAAACCTTCTTCGTCGCGCTGGTGATTGGTTCTATTCTTTGGTGGCCGAACCGCCGTGAGAAAGGGGAGTTGAAATCCCGCGAAGGGTTTTTGATTGTCGTGCTGTTCTGGACGGTGCTGGGGAGCGTGGGGGCGTTGCCGTTCGTCTTTTCCGAAAGCCCGAATCTGACGGTGACAGATGCTTTTTTTGAATCCTTCTCGGGCCTGACAACGACCGGGGCGACCACGCTGATTGGGCTGGATTCGTTGCCGCATGCGATTCTTTTCTATCGCCAGATGCTGCAATGGTTCGGTGGGATGGGGATCATCGTGCTGGCGGTGGCCATCCTGCCAATTCTTGGCGTCGGCGGGATGCAGCTCTATCGCGCCGAAATGCCGGGGCCGCTGAAAGATAACAAAATGCGCCCGCGTATTGCTGAGACGGCGAAAACCCTATGGCTTATTTATGTGTTGCTTACGGTCGCTTGCGCGCTGGCGCTATGGTTTGCCGGAATGCCAGCTTTTGACGCCATTGGACATAGTTTTGCCACCATCGCGATTGGTGGTTTCTCTACGCATGATGCCAGCATTGGCTATTTCAACAGCCCCACTATCAACACCATCATTGCTATCTTCCTGCTGATTTCCGGGTGTAACTACGGTTTGCACTTCTCATTGCTGAGCGGGCGTAGTCTGAAAGTTTACTGGCGCGATCCGGAATTCAGAATGTTTATTGGCGTACAACTGACGCTGGTGGTCATCTGCACCGTGGTGCTGTGGTTCCATAATATCTACAGCTCGGCGTTGATGACGATTAACCAGGCTTTCTTCCAGGTGGTCTCAATGGCGACCACGGCCGGGTTTACGACCGACAGTATCTCCCGCTGGCCGCTTTTCTTGCCGGTGTTGTTGCTCTGTTCCGCTTTTATCGGCGGCTGCGCCGGTTCGACGGGCGGCGGTCTGAAGGTGATCCGCATTCTGCTGCTGTTTAAGCAGGGCAACCGCGAGCTGAAAAGACTGGTGCATCCGAATGCGGTGTACAGCATTAAGTTGGGTAATCGTGCATTGCCGGAACGTATTCTTGAAGCGGTGTGGGGCTTCTTCTCCGCTTATGCGCTGGTCTTTATCGTCAGCATGCTGGCGATCATCGCCACGGGAGTAGATGACTTTTCAGCATTTGCCTCTGTGGTTGCGACGCTCAATAACCTTGGGCCGGGGCTGGGTGTGGTAGCGGATAATTTTGCCAGCATGAATCCGGTCGCCAAATGGGTGCTCATCGCGAATATGCTGTTTGGTCGTCTGGAGGTCTTCACGTTGCTGGTACTGTTTACCCCGACCTTCTGGCGCGAATAATGGAGTGTGACGTGAAAACATTAATTCTTTTCTCAACCCGGGATGGGCAAACGCGGGAGATTGCTTCTTATCTGGCTTCAGAGCTTAACGATCTGGGCGTCTGTGCGGATGTGGTTAACCTGAACCGCACGCAAGAGATTGACTGGAGTAAATATGAGCGGGTAGTCATTGGTGCGTCCATTCGCTATGGGCACTTTCATCCGGCGTTGGCCAATTTTGTGAAAAAGCATCTGTCACAGCTGAATAAACTGCCGGGAGCATTCTTTTCCGTCAACCTGGTGGCGCGCAAACCCGAGAAAAGCTCGCCGCAAACGAACAGCTATACGCGTAAGTTTTTGCTGTCGTCGCCCTGGCAGCCGGATCGCTGCGCCGTATTTGCCGGTGCGCTGCGTTACCCGCACTATCGATGGTACGACCGATTGATGATCCAGCTGATTATGAAGATGACGGGCGGTGAAACGGATAGACGTAAAGAAGTGGTCTATACCGACTGGCAGCAGGTGGCGAATTTTGCCCGTGAAATAGCTCAGTTAAACAGCAAATCGGGCGTTTAACGGGCGCTGTGCCTGAAAAATGAGCGAACGATAACTTTTTTGAATTTTATGCTTGTCAGCCAGAATTAACTCCCTATAATGCGCCTCCACTGACACGGCACAACGGCAAACACACCGGCCTGTCAGGTGAAGAAATCTGAAAATAATCAGTTGACTTCACGGCGGGAAAGCGTAATATGCACACCCCGCGCCGCAGCGAAAACACAGCGGCACTGCTCTTTAACAATTTATCAGACAATCTGTGTGGGCACTCAGGTGACGCGGATTCTTGATGTCTTCGGACAAAAATGAATACCAAGTCTCAACGAGTGAACACGTAATTCATTACGAAGTTTAATTCATTGAGCATCAAACTTTTAAATTGAAGAGTTTGATCATGGCTCAGATTGAACGCTGGCGGCAGGCCTAACACATGCAAGTCGAACGGTAGCACAGAGAGCTTGCTCTCGGGTGACGAGTGGCGGACGGGTGAGTAATGTCTGGGAAACTGCCTGATGGAGGGGGATAACTACTGGAAACGGTAGCTAATACCGCATAACGTCGCAAGACCAAAGAGGGGGACCTTCGGGCCTCTTGCCATCAGATGTGCCCAGATGGGATTAGCTAGTAGGCGGGGTAATGGCCCACCTAGGCGACGATCCCTAGCTGGTCTGAGAGGATGACCAGCCACACTGGAACTGAGACACGGTCCAGACTCCTACGGGAGGCAGCAGTGGGGAATATTGCACAATGGGCGCAAGCCTGATGCAGCCATGCCGCGTGTGTGAAGAAGGCCTTCGGGTTGTAAAGCACTTTCAGCGGGGAGGAAGGCGGTACGGTTAATAACCGTGCCGATTGACGTTACCCGCAGAAGAAGCACCGGCTAACTCCGTGCCAGCAGCCGCGGTAATACGGAGGGTGCAAGCGTTAATCGGAATTACTGGGCGTAAAGCGCACGCAGGCGGTCTGTCAAGTCGGATGTGAAATCCCCGGGCTCAACCTGGGAACTGCATTCGAAACTGGCAGGCTGGAGTCTCGTAGAGGGAGGTAGAATTCCAGGTGTAGCGGTGAAATGCGTAGAGATCTGGAGGAATACCGGTGGCGAAGGCGGCCTCCTGGACGAAGACTGACGCTCAGGTGCGAAAGCGTGGGGAGCAAACAGGATTAGATACCCTGGTAGTCCACGCCGTAAACGATGTCGATTTGGAGGTTGTGCCCTTGAGGCGTGGCTTCCGGAGCTAACGCGTTAAATCGACCGCCTGGGGAGTACGGCCGCAAGGTTAAAACTCAAATGAATTGACGGGGGCCCGCACAAGCGGTGGAGCATGTGGTTTAATTCGATGCAACGCGAAGAACCTTACCTGGTCTTGACATCCACAGAACCTGGCAGAGATGCCGGGGTGCCTTCGGGAACTGTGAGACAGGTGCTGCATGGCTGTCGTCAGCTCGTGTTGTGAAATGTTGGGTTAAGTCCCGCAACGAGCGCAACCCTTATCCTTTGTTGCCAGCGGTCCGGCCGGGAACTCAAAGGAGACTGCCAGTGATAAACTGGAGGAAGGTGGGGATGACGTCAAGTCATCATGGCCCTTACGACCAGGGCTACACACGTGCTACAATGGCGCATACAAAGAGAAGCGACCTCGCGAGAGCAAGCGGACCTCATAAAGTGCGTCGTAGTCCGGATTGGAGTCTGCAACTCGACTCCATGAAGTCGGAATCGCTAGTAATCGTGAATCAGAATGTCACGGTGAATACGTTCCCGGGCCTTGTACACACCGCCCGTCACACCATGGGAGTGGGTTGCAAAAGAAGTAGGTAGCTTAACCTTCGGGAGGGCGCTTACCACTTTGTGATTCATGACTGGGGTGAAGTCGTAACAAGGTAACCGTAGGGGAACCTGCGGTTGGATCACCTCCTTACCTTAAAAGAACCCTTCCCTGAAGTGCTCACACAGATTGTCTGATGAAAAAACAGCAGTAAGAAAATCTCTGCAGGCTTGTAGCTCAGGTGGTTAGAGCGCACCCCTGATAAGGGTGAGGTCGGTGGTTCAAGTCCACTCAGGCCTACCAAATTGCTCCGGATACTGTGTTGCAAAATGACTCACATACTCAGATATGCTTCGTCATTTCGCGCCTTGTCTCTGAAGTAATTAAGGTTACAGAGACCACGATGGGGCTATAGCTCAGCTGGGAGAGCGCCTGCTTTGCACGCAGGAGGTCTGCGGTTCGATCCCGCATAGCTCCACCATCATTACTGCACAACCAAGAAAACTTCAGAGTACACATTCTGTGTGTGCTGCGAAGTTTTGCTCTTTAAAAATCTGGATCAAGCTGAAAATTGAAACACTGAACAACGCAAGTTGTTCGTGAGTCTCTCAAATTTTCGCAATGCGATGATGAATCGGAAGAAACATCTTCGGGTTGTGAGGTTAAGCGACTAAGCGTACACGGTGGATGCCCTGGCAGTCAGAGGCGATGAAGGACGTGCTAATCTGCGAAAAGCGCCGGCGAGGTGATATGAACCCTTGACCCGGCGATGTCCGAATGGGGAAACCCGGTGCACTTCGGTGCATCATCACAGCATGAATCCATAGTGCTGTGAAGCGAACCGGGGGAACTGAAACATCTAAGTACCCCGAGGAAAAGAAATCAACCGAGATTCCCCCAGTAGCGGCGAGCGAACGGGGAGGAGCCCAGAGCCTGAATCAGCTTGTGTGTTAGTGGAAGCGTCCGGAAAGTCGCGCGATACAGGGTGACAGCCCCGTACACGAAAACGCACAGGCTGTGAGCTCGATGAGTAGGGCGGGACACGTGGTATCCTGTCTGAATATGGGGGGACCATCCTCCAAGGCTAAATACTCCTGACTGACCGATAGTGAACCAGTACCGTGAGGGAAAGGCGAAAAGAACCCCGGCGAGGGGAGTGAAAAAGAACCTGAAACCGTGTACGTACAAGCAGTGGGAGCACCTTCGGGTGTGACTGCGTACCTTTTGTATAATGGGTCAGCGACTTATATTCTGTAGCAAGGTTAACCGTATAGGGGAGCCGCAGGGAAACCGAGTCTTAACTGGGCGTTAAGTTGCAGGGTATAGACCCGAAACCCGGTGATCTAGCCATGGGCAGGTTGAAGGTTGGGTAACACTAACTGGAGGACCGAACCGACTAATGTTGAAAAATTAGCGGATGACCTGTGGCTGGGGGTGAAAGGCCAATCAAACCGGGAGATAGCTGGTTCTCCCCGAAAGCTATTTAGGTAGCGCCTCGTGAATTCATCTCCGGGGGTAGAGCACTGTTTCGGCTAGGGGGCCATCCCGGCTTACCAACCCGATGCAAACTACGAATACCGGAGAATGTTATCACGGGAGACACACGGCGGGTGCTAACGTCCGTCGTGAAGAGGGAAACAACCCAGACCGCCAGCTAAGGTCCCAAAGTCATGGTTAAGTGGGAAACGATGTGGGAAGGCCCAGACAGCCAGGATGTTGGCTTAGAAGCAGCCATCATTTAAAGAAAGCGTAATAGCTCACTGGTCGAGTCGGCCTGCGCGGAAGATGTAACGGGGCTAAACCATGCACCGAAGCTGCGGCAGCGACACTGATGTGTTGTTGGGTAGGGGAGCGTTCTGTAAGCCTGCGAAGGTGGCCTGTGAGGGTTGCTGGAGGTATCAGAAGTGCGAATGCTGACATAAGTAACGATAAAGCGGGTGAAAAGCCCGCTCGCCGGAAGACCAAGGGTTCCTGTCCAACGTTAATCGGGGCAGGGTGAGTCGACCCCTAAGGCGAGGCCGAAAGGCGTAGTCGATGGGAAACAGGTTAATATTCCTGTACTTGGTGTTACTGCGAAGGGGGGACGGAGAAGGCTATGTTGGCCGGGCGACGGTTGTCCCGGTTTAAGCGTGAAGGTGTGTGCTCCAGGCAAATCCGGAGTGCTTTAACACTGAGGCGTGATGACGAGGCACCACGGTGCTGAAGCAACAAATGCCCTGCTTCCAGGAAAAGCCTCTAAGCTCCAGGTAACACGAAATCGTACCCCAAACCGACACAGGTGGTCAGGTAGAGAATACCAAGGCGCTTGAGAGAACTCGGGTGAAGGAACTAGGCAAAATGGTGCCGTAACTTCGGGAGAAGGCACGCTGATAGGTAGGTGAAGCGACTTGCTCGTGGAGCTGAAATCAGTCGAAGATACCAGCTGGCTGCAACTGTTTATTAAAAACACAGCACTGTGCAAACACGAAAGTGGACGTATACGGTGTGACGCCTGCCCGGTGCCGGAAGGTTAATTGATGGGGTTATCCGTAAGGAGAAGCTCCTGATCGAAGCCCCGGTAAACGGCGGCCGTAACTATAACGGTCCTAAGGTAGCGAAATTCCTTGTCGGGTAAGTTCCGACCTGCACGAATGGCGTAATGATGGCCAGGCTGTCTCCACCCGAGACTCAGTGAAATTGAACTCGCTGTGAAGATGCAGTGTACCCGCGGCAAGACGGAAAGACCCCGTGAACCTTTACTATAGCTTGACACTGAACATTGAGCCTTGATGTGTAGGATAGGTGGGAGGCTTTGAAGCGTGGACGCCAGTCTGCGTGGAGCCAGCCTTGAAATACCACCCTTTAATGTTTGATGTTCTAACGTTGACCCGTGAACCGGGTTGCGGACAGTGTCTGGTGGGTAGTTTGACTGGGGCGGTCTCCTCCTAAAGCGTAACGGAGGAGCACGAAGGTCAGCTAATCCTGGTCGGACATCAGGAGGTTAGTGCAATGGCATAAGCTGGCTTGACTGCGAGCGTGACGGCGCGAGCAGGTGCGAAAGCAGGTCATAGTGATCCGGTGGTTCTGAATGGAAGGGCCATCGCTCAACGGATAAAAGGTACTCCGGGGATAACAGGCTGATACCGCCCAAGAGTTCATATCGACGGCGGTGTTTGGCACCTCGATGTCGGCTCATCACATCCTGGGGCTGAAGTAGGTCCCAAGGGTATGGCTGTTCGCCATTTAAAGTGGTACGCGAGCTGGGTTTAGAACGTCGTGAGACAGTTCGGTCCCTATCTGCCGTGGGCGCTGGAGAACTGAGGGGGGCTGCTCCTAGTACGAGAGGACCGGAGTGGACGCATCACTGGTGTTCGGGTTGTCATGCCAATGGCACTGCCCGGTAGCTAAATGCGGAAGAGATAAGTGCTGAAAGCATCTAAGCACGAAACTTGCCCCGAGATGAGTTCTCCCTGAGACTTCGAGTCTCCTGAAGGAACGTTGAAGACGACGACGTTGATAGGCCGGGTGTGTAAGCGCAGCGATGCGTTGAGCTAACCGGTACTAATGAACCGTGAGGCTTAACCTTACAACGCCGAAGATGTTTTGGCGTGAGAGAGAATTTTCAGCGTGATACAGATTAGACCGGTGTGCCCTGGTGGCATGGCGGTGAACAGAATTTGCCTGGCGGCACTAGCGCGGTGGTCCCACCTGACCCCATGCCGAACTCAGAAGTGAAACGCCGTAGCGCCGATGGTAGTGTGGGGTCTCCCCATGCGAGAGTAGGGAACTGCCAGGCATCAAACCAGTGAAGAGGCCATCCGTAAGGATGGCCTTTTTGCGTCTGCGGTCAGATAAACGCTGACGCGGAACAGGCGGGGAAGCCCCGGGCGCAGGCCCGGGGCTTTTTTGCTTTATGCCTGCTTTAAACACCACAAGCGCTCGTCACCTGGATACGGTAAACTTAGCCGTGTTTTTGCATCAGGATATCGCTAATGAATCACTCCCTTAAACCATGGAATACCTTTGGTATTGATCGGAATGCCCACCATATTGTCTGTGCCGAAACGCCGCTGCAACTGCTCAATGCATGGCAGGCTGCGGTACAGAGCCAGCAGGCCGTGCTGATTCTGGGTGAAGGCAGCAACGTGCTGTTTCTGGAAGATTTTTCCGGAACGGTCATTATCAACCGTATTATGGGTATTGAGGTGCGTGAAGAAGCCGATGCATGGTATCTACACGTCGGCGCGGGTGAAAATTGGCATCATTTGGTGCAGTTGACTCTGGAACGCGGAATGCCGGGTCTTGAGAATCTGGCGCTTATCCCGGGTTGTACGGGAAGTTCCCCGATTCAGAATATCGGTGCATATGGAATCGAGTTGCAGCGCGTCTGCAACTACGTCGACTGTGTCGAACTCAGCAGTGGTGAATCGAAGCGCTTGTCCGCAGAGGCTTGTCGTTTTGGCTATCGTGACAGCATCTTTAAACATGAGTACCAGAATCGTTATGCCATCACGGCGGTCGGTTTACGTCTGGCAAAAAACTGGCAACCGGTACTTACCTACGGTGATTTGACTCGGCTTGACCCCGCAACGGTCACACCGAAAGAGGTTTTTGACGCTGTATGTCATATGCGTACCAGCAAATTACCGGACCCAAAAGTTAACGGGAATGCTGGTAGTTTCTTTAAAAATCCGGTGATCTCAGCAGAACAGGCTGGCATCTTGCTCTCCGCCTTTCCTGGCGCTCCGCATTATCCGCAAGCTGACGGGTCTGTAAAGCTGGCGGCTGGCTGGCTGATCGATCAATGTCAGCTAAAAGGCGTCGCTATTGGCGGTGCAGCGATCCATCATTTACAAGCACTGGTGCTGATAAATACCGGGCAGGCCACAAGTGATGATGTGGTACAGCTCGCCCACCTCGTACGCCAGCGCGTAGGCGAGAAGTTTAATGTCTGGCTCGAGCCGGAAGTGCGTTTTATCGGCTGCGCCGGTGAGGTGAATGCCGTGGAGACGATTGCATGAAGGATAATACCGTTCCATTAACGCTGATTTCTATTCTGGCAAATGGCGAATTCCATTCGGGCGAGCAACTGGGTGAACGCCTGGGAATGAGTCGCGCGGCAATCAATAAACATATCCAGACCCTTCGTGACTGGGGAATCGAAGTCTTTACCGTTCCGGGTAAGGGTTACAGTTTACCGGAACCTATCCAGCTTCTGGATGAAGCATTGATTCGTTCACGTATCACGCAGGGGAATATTACCGTTTTACCGGTGATTGATTCGACAAATCAGTATTTACTGGATCGCCTTAATGAGTTGCATTCGGGTGATGCCTGCGTGGCGGAATATCAACAGGCAGGCCGTGGCCGCCGTGGCCGCAAATGGATTTCTCCGTTCGGTTCGAATCTCTATATCTCCATGTACTGGCGTCTGGATCAAGGGCCAGCAGCGGCAATCGGGTTAAGTCTGGTGATAGGTATTGTAATGGCGGAAGTTTTACGCGATTTAGGTGCCGATCAGGTGCGGGTTAAATGGCCGAATGATCTCTATCTTCAGGATCGTAAACTAGCGGGCATCCTCGTCGAACTAACCGGTAAAACTGGCGATGCGGCGCAGATCGTGGTTGGTGCTGGAGTTAATCTGATGATGCGCAAAGCCCAGGCTGAAGATATTAGCCAGAGCTGGATTAACCTGCAGGAAGCCGGTGTTCGCATCGATCGCAACATGCTCGCCATACGTCTGGTTACTGAATTACGCACTGCCCTGAAATGCTTTGAACAAGAAGGGCTTGCTCCGTTCCTTTCCCGCTGGGAAAAATTGGATAACTTTATTAATCGTCCGGTAAAACTGATTATCGGTGAGAAAGAAATTGTAGGTATTTCCCGGGGTATTGATGCGCAAGGAGCACTACTGCTTGAACAGGATGGGGTTATAAAACCCTGGGTCGGCGGAGAAATTTCACTGCGCAGTGCAGAATAAACAAGGGGAGCGAGACGCTCCCTTTATTTATTTACGCAAACGAACTTGCTCAACCGCATGGTTTGCGCTTTTAGTCATAATCAGGCTGGCCCGCTCGCGGGTTGGTAAAATATTTTCTTTAAGATTTAAACCGTTAATTTCTTTCCACAGCGACAAGGCGATCTCAATCGCTTCCTGTTCGGATAATTTCGCATAATTGTGGAAATAGGAGTCAGGGTTGGTAAATGCGCCTTCGCGGAACTTCAGGAAGCGGTTGATATACCAGGTTTGTAATAGGTCTTCCGGCGCATCAACATAAATAGAAAAGTCGACAAAATCGGAGACAAATACATGATGCGGGTCATGAGGATAATCCATACCGCTCTGTAATACATTCAACCCTTCGAGAATTAAAATATCAGGCTGAGCGACCGTTTTATCTCCATCCGGGATTACGTCATATATCAGATGCGAATAAACCGGCGCTGTGACATTCGGCACCCCGGATTTAATATCCGAAACAAACTGCACCAGGCGATGCATATCATAAGATTGCGGGAAGCCTTTTTTCTTCATTAGCCCACGATCTTTCAGTACCTGATTGGGATGCAGAAAACCATCAGTCGTAATGAGTTCAACACGACGATGTTCTGGCCAGCGGCTCAATAATGCCTGTAGCACACGGGCGGTAGTACTTTTTCCTACCGCTACGCTGCCTGCAATGCTGATGATGTACGGAATGCGTTGCCCATTCGTCCCAAGGAACTGCTCAAGTACGGCCTGGCGGCGCAGGTTCGAACTGATATAGAAATTGAGTAAACGGGAAAGGGGGAGATAAATCTCTGCAACTTCTTCCAAAGAAAGGTCTTCATTAATGCCTTTTAATCGTGCGATTTCGCCCTCAGTAAGCGTCATCGGAACTGAATCACGAAGAGCAGCCCACTGGCTGCGATTAAACTGTAAGTAAGGCGTCATTAACGTTTGCTCTTTTTTACTCATAAGCTTTATCTGCCCGCTATTACCCCTCGTCACGTAAGCTTTCGGTACGTTGTGAGAGAGAGTCTCTTAAGGTAATGCTATGGCTCGACGTTATTGAAATAAGTGGGATCAATGGGCAGGAGGTTAACACCAGATGACAGGGAATAATATGAAAAATCGCGTCTGCGTGATGCTTTCCCTCGAAAGCATCACGCTCTGTACATCAACTGGCAATAGAACGAACAAACTGATTAACCGCAAATAAACGTTTGAAGTAAATGGCTGCTGGTTGGTAATAACCATCCGCTGAACAGAGATAATCGGGAATTTCCCCAAGGCAGCGATATCCTTGCGAACGATAAAATACTTCTGCAGCAGAACCTGACGGTGTTTCCAGCCAAAGCAGACCGCGCTGGCGCATACAGGCTGTTTTCTCCAGCTCCGTCAGGAGCTTCTTCCCAATACCGGTGCGCCGTACACGGCGGTGTACCAGCAACAATTTTATGTTGGCCCGGTTCAGTGCTTCAGGTTGCATGGGGAATTGCAGACTAACGCTGCCGGCAACGCCCTGCTCATCGCGTGCAATCCAGATCAGGCGTTCACCTGTCTCCAGCTCGTTGCGTAACCGCGAGAAAGCGTTTTCTGCTTCCTGCTGGCTAATCGCGCGTTGATACCCAATGGAGGCGCCACTATGAAGTGCATCAAGCAGTAGTTCAGCGAGTTCCGGACAGTAGACCGGCAAAGTAGCTGCGTTTAACAAGACAATTTTCATCGTGAAGCCTCCATTGGGTTGGTGGCTAAAGCAATGCAATTAGTGATCCAACACACAATCTGTGTCTGGCTTCAGAGATATTCACTATGGGGACGGTTTTTTGCACCATGTTAACGCAGCCGCACCGAAGAGATGCCCGATGTTGTCGCGATTAAAAGAGACTTACTGGCGCAAAGTCGTGGAACGCGGTGCTGTTTTTTTATACTTCATTGCATGAAATTACAGCGTTTACATGGGGTGTCGTGCAAAATGTGAGCGATAGAACGTTTTGTGCAATTTTTTTGTTGCATCAACTCCTCTGTCTCCCTAGAATGCGCGCTACTTGATGCCGACTTAGCTCAGTAGGTAGAGCAACTGACTTGTAATCAGTAGGTCACCAGTTCGATTCCGGTAGTCGGCACCATCAAGTCCGGTGGGGTTCCCGAGCGGCCAAAGGGAGCAGACTGTAAATCTGCCGTCACAGACTTCGAAGGTTCGAATCCTTCCCCCACCACCATTTTCGGTTACGCTAAAACGTAACCAGAGTTGGTGTCAGTAGTGAATCAGCTCTTAGGGAGAGAATCTTCTCCCGACAATACAGAAGCACTGGGTAGCCGAGTTTCAGGATGCGGGCATCGTATAATGGCTATTACCTCAGCCTTCCAAGCTGATGATGCGGGTTCGATTCCCGCTGCCCGCTCCACGATGTGCTGATATGGCTCAGTTGGTAGAGCGCACCCTTGGTAAGGGTGAGGTCCCCAGTTCGACTCTGGGTATCAGCACCACTTCATTTCTCCTCCCTGGTTTTTCTTCTGTTATTTAGCATTCAACAAGTCGGGCGTGTTGCCTGGTTGATGTGGTGATATCACCGATTTATCCGTGTCTTAGAGGGACAATCGATGTCTAAAGAAAAGTTTGAACGTACAAAACCGCACGTTAACGTCGGTACTATCGGCCACGTTGACCATGGTAAAACAACGCTGACTGCTGCAATCACTACCGTTCTGGCAAAAGCCTACGGTGGTTCTGCTCGCGCATTCGATCAGATCGATAACGCGCCGGAAGAAAAAGCTCGTGGTATCACCATCAACACTTCTCACGTTGAATATGACACCCCGACTCGCCACTATGCGCACGTAGACTGCCCGGGGCACGCCGACTATGTTAAAAACATGATCACCGGTGCTGCGCAGATGGACGGCGCGATCCTGGTTGTAGCTGCGACTGACGGCCCGATGCCGCAGACCCGTGAGCACATCCTGCTGGCTCGTCAGGTAGGCGTTCCGTACATCATCGTGTTCCTGAACAAATGCGACATGGTTGATGACGAAGAGCTGCTGGAACTGGTTGAGATGGAAGTTCGCGAACTGCTGTCTCAGTACGATTTCCCGGGCGACGACACGCCGATCGTTCACGGTTCTGCTCTGAAAGCGCTGGAAGGCGACGCAGAGTGGGAAGCGAAAATCATCGAACTGGCTGGCTTCCTGGATTCCTACATCCCGGAACCGGAGCGTGCGATTGACAAGCCGTTCCTGCTGCCGATCGAAGACGTATTCTCCATCTCCGGCCGTGGTACCGTTGTTACCGGTCGTGTAGAGCGCGGCATCATCAAAGTAGGTGAAGAAGTTGAAATCGTGGGTATCAAACCTACCGCGAAATCCACCTGTACTGGTGTTGAAATGTTCCGCAAACTGCTGGACGAAGGTCGTGCGGGCGAGAACGTGGGTATTCTGCTGCGTGGTATCAAACGTGAAGATATCGAACGTGGTCAGGTACTGTCGAAGCCGGGTTCCATCAATCCGCACACCAAATTTGAATCTGAAGTTTATATCCTGTCCAAAGACGAAGGCGGCCGTCACACTCCGTTCTTCAAAGGTTACCGTCCGCAGTTCTACTTCCGTACAACTGACGTGACAGGCACCATCGAACTGCCGGAAGGCGTGGAGATGGTAATGCCGGGCGACAACATCAAAATGGTTGTTACCCTGATTCACGCAATTGCGATGGACGAAGGTCTGCGTTTCGCAATCCGTGAAGGCGGCCGTACCGTTGGCGCGGGTGTTGTAGCAAAAGTTGTCAGCTAATCGCTGATAATATTTGACGCAATGCGCAAGAAAAGGGCATCATTTGATGCCCTTTTTGTACGCTTTCGAACCAGAACCTGGCTCATCAGTGATTTTTTTTGTCATAATCATTGCTGAGACAGGCTCTGTTGAGGGCGTTAGTCCGAATCTCGCCAGAGCATTTCGGTTTGGTTGCCTCGCTTATGCGGGGCAAAAATGTTTGTCTGAATTCTTGTGACAGGTTGGTTTATGAGTGCGAATACCGAAGCTCAAGGGAGCGGGCGCGGCCTGGAAGCGATGAAGTGGGTTGTTGTTGCAGTACTGCTGCTCGTGGCTATCGTTGGCAACTATCTTTATCGTGACATGATGCTGCCACTCCGCGCGCTGGCAGTTGTTATTTTGATTGCTGCAGCAGGTGGTGTCGCGCTGTTGACGACGAAGGGTAAAGCGACAGTTGCATTTGCCCGCGAAGCGAGAACCGAAGTACGTAAAGTGATTTGGCCTACTCGTCAGGAAACGTTGCACACCACATTGATCGTGGCTGCGGTAACCGCAGTCATGTCACTGATCCTGTGGGGACTGGATGGTATTCTGGTTCGCCTGGTTTCCTTTATCACTGGCCTGAGGTTCTGAGATGTCTGAAGCTCCTAAAAAGCGCTGGTACGTCGTTCAGGCGTTTTCCGGTTTTGAAGGCCGCGTAGCAACATCGCTGCGCGAGCATATCAAATTACACAACATGGAAGAGTTGTTTGGCGAAGTTATGGTTCCAACCGAAGAAGTGGTTGAAATCCGTGGCGGCCAGCGTCGCAAAAGCGAACGTAAATTCTTCCCGGGCTACGTGCTTGTCCAGATGGTAATGAATGATGCCAGTTGGCACCTGGTACGCAGCGTTCCGCGCGTTATGGGCTTCATCGGTGGTACGTCCGATCGTCCCGCGCCGATTAGCGATAAAGAAGTCGATGCGATTATGAACCGCCTTCAGCAGGTGGGTGATAAGCCGCGTCCGAAAACGCTGTTTGAGCCGGGCGAAATGGTCCGCGTTAGCGACGGTCCGTTCGCTGACTTTAACGGCGTTGTTGAAGAAGTGGACTACGAGAAGTCCCGTCTGAAAGTTTCCGTTTCTATCTTTGGTCGTGCGACTCCGGTAGAACTGGATTTCAGCCAGGTAGAAAAAGCTTAATTCTTCGGCGATCAAACGTTGCACAAGGCGTGAAATTGACATACAATTTCGCGCCTTTTGTTTTTACGGGCATATGCACGTAAAACGTCTTTAACACGGGGAGCCTTTCGGGGCGCTATACCCAAACGAGGAAATTTCAATGGCTAAGAAAGTCCAGGCCTACGTCAAGCTGCAGGTAGCAGCTGGCATGGCAAACCCGAGCCCGCCGGTCGGTCCGGCTCTGGGTCAGCAGGGTGTTAACATCATGGAATTCTGTAAAGCGTTCAACGCCAAAACAGAATCCCTGGAAAAAGGTCTGCCAATTCCGGTAGTTATTACCGTTTACGCTGACCGCTCCTTCACTTTCGTTACCAAAACGCCTCCGGCAGCAGTTCTGCTGAAGAAAGCGGCTGGTATCAAGTCTGGTTCCGGCAAGCCGAACAAAGACAAAGTGGGCAAAATCTCCCGCGCTCAGCTGCAGGAAATCGCTCAGACTAAAGCCGCGGACATGACCGGTGCTGACATTGAAGCGATGACTCGCTCAATCGAAGGTACTGCGCGTTCCATGGGCCTGGTAGTGGAGGATTAAGAAATGGCTAAACTGACCAAGCGCATGCGCGTGATCCGTGACAAAGTTGATGCGACCAAACAGTACGACATCAACGAAGCCATTGCTCTGCTGAAAGAGCTGGCCACTGCTAAATTCGTAGAAAGCGTAGACGTTGCCGTTAACCTCGGCATCGACGCGCGTAAATCTGACCAGAACGTACGTGGTGCAACTGTACTGCCGCACGGTACTGGCCGTTCAGTTCGCGTTGCCGTATTTACCCAGGGCCCGAACGCTGAAGCTGCTAAAGCAGCTGGCGCAGAGCTGGTAGGTATGGAAGATCTGGCTGATCAGATCAAAAAAGGCGAAATGAACTTTGACGTTGTTATTGCTTCCCCGGATGCAATGCGCGTTGTTGGCCAGCTGGGCCAGGTTCTGGGTCCGCGTGGCCTGATGCCGAACCCGAAAGTTGGTACTGTAACTCCGAACGTTGCTGAAGCAGTTAAAAACGCTAAAGCCGGTCAGATTCGTTACCGTAACGACAAAAACGGCATCATCCACACCACCATCGGTAAAGTGAACTTTGACGCTGACAAACTGAAAGAAAACCTGGAAGCTCTGCTGGTTGCGCTGAAAAAAGCAAAACCGTCTCAGGCGAAAGGTGTGTACATCAAGAAAATTAGCATCTCCACTACCATGGGTGCTGGTGTTGCGGTAGACCAGGCTGGTCTGAGCGCAGTAGCGAATTAAGATTCGCCTTTACGTGGGTGGTGAATTTGTCTACAATCTTACCCCCACGATTTGCTAGCGTAAGTTAGCAAGAAAAGATTTGTTCGTTGGAGCCTGGCCTATCCAGGCCTCCGTCGAAGACCGCAGGTGTTTCGTAAGAAGCTTAATTCCCTGCGTAGACGGTGACAGAACCTAAAGATTATTTTTAAAGTACTCTTTGGCTTGTTTCTGCTCACCGTATTAAGACGCTCTTTTCTTTGAGAAGAGTGAAGTGAGTTCCAGGGCATGAGCCCTGGCAAACATCCAGGAGCAAAGCTAATGGCTTTAAATCTTCAAGACAAACAAGCGATTGTTGCTGAAGTCAGCGAAGTAGCCAAAGGCGCGCTGTCTGCGGTTGTTGCGGATTCCCGTGGCGTGACCGTAGATAAAATGACCGAACTGCGTAAAGCAGGTCGCGAAGCTGGCGTTTACATGCGTGTTGTTCGTAACACCCTGCTGCGCCGTGCTGTTGAAGGTACCTCTTTTGAGTGCCTGAAAGACGCGTTTGTTGGTCCGACCCTGATTGCATACTCTTTGGAACACCCGGGCGCTGCTGCTCGTTTGTTCAAAGAGTTCGCGAAAGCGAATGCAAAATTTGAGGTCAAAGCCGCTGCCTTTGAAGGTGAGTTGATCCCGGCGTCCCAGATCGATCGCCTGGCAACCCTGCCGACCTACGAAGAAGCAATTGCACGCCTGATGGCAACCATGAAAGAAGCCTCTGCTGGCAAACTGGTTCGTACTCTGGCTGCTGTACGCGATGCGAAAGAAGCTGCTTAATCGCAGTTTTCTTTATAAAGCATTTGCTTACGTATAAACTTATTCTGATATTCAGGAACAATTTAAATGTCTATCACTAAAGATCAAATCATTGAAGCAGTTTCCGCTATGTCCGTAATGGACGTTGTAGAACTGATTTCTGCAATGGAAGAAAAATTCGGTGTTTCTGCTGCTGCTGCTGTAGCTGTTGCTGCTGGCCCGGCTGCTGAAGCTGCTGAAGAGAAAACTGAATTCGACGTTATTCTGAAAGCCGCTGGCGCTAACAAAGTTGCTGTTATCAAAGCAGTACGTGGCGCAACTGGCCTGGGTCTGAAAGAAGCTAAAGACCTGGTAGAATCTGCTCCGGCCGCTCTGAAAGAAGGCGTGAGCAAAGATGACGCTGAAGCTCTGAAAAAATCTCTGGAAGAAGCTGGCGCTGAAGTTGAAGTTAAATAAGCCAACCCTTCCGGTTGCAGTCTGAGTTATCAGGCTGATGGCTGGTGACTTTTTGGTCACCAGCCTTTTTGCGCTGTAGAAGGTGCCGGTAGCGTTTCACACTGTTTGACTACCAGTAGCCTTTACAATGCTTGTTTCTATCGACGACTTAATATACTGCGACAGGAGCTCGCTTCTGTGTAAATCGCAATGAAATGATTTAAGCGTGATAGCAACAAGCATTGCGGAAAGTGCTCCACTTTCCGGTCAAAAAAATAGTGTTGCATAAACTGTCCTTTCGACGGGCAGAGTGGGTCGACTTGTCAGCGAGCTGAGGAACCCTATGGTTTACTCCTATACCGAGAAAAAACGTATTCGTAAGGATTTTGGTAAACGTCCACAAGTTCTGGATGTTCCATATCTCCTTTCTATCCAGCTTGACTCGTTCCAGAAGTTTATCGAGCAAGATCCTGAAGGGCAGTACGGTCTGGAAGCGGCATTCCGCTCCGTGTTCCCGATTAAGAGCTACAGCGGCAATTCGGAACTGCAATACGTCAGCTACCGTCTTGGCGAACCTGTTTTTGACGTTAAAGAGTGTCAGATCCGTGGCGTAACTTACTCCGCTCCGCTGCGCGTAAAACTGCGTCTGGTGATCTACGAGCGCGAAGCGCCGGAAGGCACTGTTAAAGATATTAAAGAACAAGAAGTCTACATGGGCGAAATTCCGCTCATGACCGACAACGGTACCTTTGTTATCAACGGTACTGAGCGTGTTATCGTTTCTCAGCTCCACCGTAGCCCTGGCGTCTTCTTTGACAGCGATAAGGGTAAAACCCACTCATCTGGTAAGGTGCTTTATAACGCACGTATTATTCCTTACCGTGGGTCCTGGCTGGACTTTGAATTCGATCCGAAAGATAACCTGTTCGTTCGTATCGACCGTCGTCGTAAGCTGCCGGCTACCATTATCCTGCGCGCGCTGAACTACACCACGGAGCAGATCCTCGACCTGTTCTTTGAAAAAGTGGTCTTTGAGATTCGCGACAACAAACTGCAAATGGAACTGGTGCCGGAACGTCTGCGCGGCGAAACCGCGTCCTTCGACATCGAAGCGAACGGCAAAATGTATGTTGAGAAAGGCCGCCGTATTACCGCGCGCCATATCCGTCAGTTGGAAAAAGACGAGATTCAACATATCGAAGTTCCGGTTGAGTACATCGCGGGTAAAGTGGCGTCTAAAGACTACATCGACGAATCCACTGGCGAGCTGATCTGCCCGGCGAACATGGAACTGTCGCTCGATCTGCTGGCGAAGCTGAGCCAGGCGGGCCACAAACGTATCGAAACGCTGTTCACCAACGATCTGGATCACGGTCCGTACATCTCTGAGACTGTACGTGTCGACCCGACCAACGATCGACTGAGCGCTCTGGTAGAGATCTACCGTATGATGCGTCCTGGCGAACCGCCGACTCGTGAAGCGGCTGAAAGCCTGTTCGAGAACCTGTTCTTCTCTGAAGACCGCTACGATCTGTCTGCGGTTGGTCGTATGAAGTTCAACCGTTCTCTGCTGCGCGACACCATCGAAGGTTCCGGTATCCTGAGCAAAGAAGACATCATCGAAGTGATGAAAAAGCTCATCGGTATCCGTAACGGTATTGGTGAAGTGGATGATATCGACCACCTCGGCAACCGTCGTATCCGTTCCGTTGGCGAAATGGCGGAAAACCAGTTCCGCGTTGGCCTGGTGCGTGTAGAACGTGCGGTGAAAGAGCGTCTGTCTCTGGGCGATCTGGATACCCTGATGCCGCAGGATATGATCAACGCCAAGCCGATCTCCGCAGCCGTGAAAGAGTTCTTCGGTTCCAGCCAGCTGTCTCAGTTTATGGACCAGAACAACCCGCTGTCGGAGATTACGCATAAACGTCGTATCTCTGCACTCGGCCCAGGCGGTCTGACCCGTGAGCGTGCGGGCTTCGAAGTTCGAGACGTTCACCCGACCCACTACGGTCGCGTATGTCCTATCGAAACGCCTGAAGGTCCGAACATCGGTCTGATCAACTCCTTGTCCGTGTATGCGCAGACTAACGAATACGGCTTCCTCGAAACGCCGTACCGTAAAGTGACTGACGGCGTGGTAACTGACGAGATCCATTACCTTTCTGCAATTGAAGAAGGTAACTACGTTATCGCTCAGGCGAACACCAACCTGACGGAAGAAGGTCGTTTTGTAGATGATCTGGTGACCTGCCGCAGCAAAGGCGAATCCAGCCTCTTCAGCGCAGACCAGGTTGACTACATGGACGTTTCCACCCAGCAGGTGGTTTCCGTCGGTGCGTCCCTGATCCCGTTCCTGGAACACGATGACGCCAACCGTGCATTGATGGGTGCGAACATGCAACGTCAGGCGGTTCCGACTCTGCGCGCTGATAAGCCGCTGGTTGGTACCGGTATGGAACGTGCTGTTGCCGTTGACTCCGGTGTAACCGCAGTGGCGAAACGTGGCGGTACCGTTCAGTACGTGGATGCTTCCCGTATCGTTATCAAAGTTAACGAAGACGAGATGTACCCGGGCGAAGCAGGGATCGACATCTATAACCTGACCAAATACACCCGTTCTAACCAGAACACCTGCATCAACCAGATGCCGTGTGTTTACCTGGGTGAGCCAATTGAGCGCGGCGACGTGCTGGCAGACGGCCCGTCCACCGACCTCGGTGAACTGGCACTCGGCCAGAACATGCGCGTAGCGTTCATGCCGTGGAACGGTTACAACTTCGAAGACTCCATCCTCGTCTCCGAACGCGTTGTTCAGGAAGATCGTTTTACAACGATCCACATTCAGGAACTGGCGTGCGTGTCCCGTGACACCAAGCTGGGACCGGAAGAGATCACCGCTGACATCCCGAACGTGGGTGAAGCTGCGCTCTCCAAACTGGATGAATCCGGTATCGTTTACATCGGTGCGGAAGTGACCGGCGGCGACATTCTGGTTGGTAAAGTAACGCCGAAAGGCGAAACTCAGCTGACGCCAGAAGAGAAACTGCTGCGCGCGATCTTCGGTGAGAAAGCGTCTGACGTTAAAGACTCTTCTCTGCGCGTGCCGAACGGTGTTTCCGGTACTGTTATCGACGTTCAGGTCTTTACCCGCGATGGCGTGGAAAAAGACAAACGTGCGCTGGAAATCGAAGAGATGCAGCTGAAGCAGGCGAAGAAAGATCTGTCTGAAGAACTGCAAATCCTCGAAGCTGGCCTGTTTAGCCGTATCCATACCGTGCTGGTTTCCGGCGGCGTTGAAGCTGAGAAGCTCGACAAACTGCCGCGCGACCGCTGGCTGGAACTCGGCCTGACCGACGAAGCGAAACAAAATCAGCTGGAGCAACTGGCTGAGCAGTACGACGAACTGAAACACGAGTTCGAGAAAAAACTCGAAGCGAAACGCCGCAAAATCACTCAGGGCGACGATCTGGCACCGGGCGTGCTGAAGATTGTTAAGGTTTATCTGGCAGTTAAACGTCAGATCCAGCCTGGGGATAAGATGGCAGGTCGTCACGGTAACAAAGGTGTTATTTCTAAGATCAACCCGATCGAAGATATGCCTTACGATGAAAACGGCACGCCGGTAGACATCGTACTGAACCCGCTGGGCGTACCGTCTCGTATGAACATCGGTCAGATCCTTGAAACCCACCTGGGGATGGCTGCGAAAGGTATCGGCGACAAGATCAACGCCATGCTGAAACAGCAGCAGGAAGTCGCGAAACTGCGCGAATTCATCCAGCGTGCATACGATCTGGGCGCTGACGTTCGTCAGAAAGTTGACCTGAATACCTTCAGTGATGAAGAAGTTCTGCGTCTGGCTGAAAACCTGCGCAAAGGCATGCCGATCGCAACGCCGGTATTCGACGGTGCGAAAGAGTCCGAAATCAAGGAACTGTTACAGCTGGGTGGCCTGCCGACTTCCGGTCAGATCACTCTGTTCGACGGTCGTACCGGTGAGCAATTCGAACGCCAGGTTACCGTCGGCTACATGTACATGCTGAAACTGAACCACCTGGTTGATGACAAGATGCATGCGCGTTCCACCGGTTCTTACAGCCTGGTTACTCAGCAGCCGCTGGGTGGTAAGGCACAGTTCGGTGGTCAGCGCTTCGGTGAGATGGAAGTGTGGGCACTGGAAGCTTATGGTGCCGCTTATACCCTGCAAGAAATGCTTACCGTTAAGTCTGATGACGTGAACGGTCGTACCAAGATGTATAAAAACATCGTGGACGGCAACCATCAGATGGAACCAGGTATGCCGGAATCCTTCAACGTACTGTTGAAAGAGATCCGTTCTCTGGGTATCAACATCGAACTGGAAGACGAGTAATTCTCGCTCAAACAGGTCACCGCTGTCGGGGTAATACCCGGCAGCGGAATGTGCTAACTCCGACGGGAGCCAATCCGTGAAAGACTTATTAAAGTTTCTGAAAGCGCAAACTAAAACCGAAGAGTTTGATGCGATCAAAATTGCTCTGGCTTCGCCAGACATGATCCGTTCCTGGTCTTTCGGTGAAGTGAAAAAGCCGGAAACCATTAACTACCGTACGTTCAAGCCTGAGCGTGACGGTCTTTTCTGCGCCCGTATTTTTGGGCCGGTAAAAGACTATGAGTGCCTGTGCGGTAAGTACAAGCGCCTGAAACACCGTGGTGTGATCTGTGAGAAGTGCGGCGTTGAAGTGACCCAGACTAAAGTACGCCGTGAGCGTATGGGCCACATCGAGCTGGCATCTCCGACCGCGCACATCTGGTTCCTGAAATCCCTGCCGTCCCGTATCGGCCTGCTGCTGGATATGCCGCTGCGCGATATCGAACGTGTTCTGTACTTCGAATCCTATGTGGTTATCGAAGGCGGTATGACCAATCTGGAACGTAACCAGATCCTGACCGAAGAACAGTACCTGGACGCGCTGGAAGAGTTCGGTGACGAATTCGACGCAAAAATGGGCGCCGAAGCTATTCAGGCCCTGCTGAAAAGCATGGATCTGGAACAAGAGTGCGAACAGCTGCGCGAAGAGCTGAACGAAACTAACTCCGAAACCAAACGTAAGAAGCTGACCAAGCGTATCAAACTGCTGGAAGCCTTCGTACAGTCTGGTAACAAACCGGAATGGATGATTCTGACTGTTCTGCCAGTGCTGCCGCCGGACTTGCGTCCGCTGGTTCCGCTGGATGGTGGTCGTTTCGCTACGTCGGATCTGAACGATCTGTACCGTCGCGTGATCAACCGTAACAACCGTCTGAAACGTCTGCTGGATTTGGCGGCGCCGGACATCATCGTACGCAACGAAAAACGTATGCTGCAGGAAGCGGTTGACGCCCTGCTGGATAACGGCCGTCGCGGTCGTGCGATCACCGGTTCCAACAAACGTCCGCTGAAATCTTTGGCCGATATGATCAAAGGTAAACAGGGTCGTTTCCGTCAGAACCTGCTCGGTAAACGTGTTGACTACTCCGGTCGTTCTGTAATCACCGTAGGTCCATACCTGCGTCTGCATCAGTGCGGCCTGCCGAAGAAAATGGCGCTGGAACTGTTCAAACCGTTCATCTACGGCAAGCTGGAACTGCGTGGCCTCGCCACCACCATCAAAGCCGCGAAGAAAATGGTTGAGCGTGAAGAAGCTGTCGTTTGGGATATCCTGGACGAAGTTATCCGCGAACACCCGGTGCTGCTGAACCGTGCGCCGACTCTGCACCGTTTGGGTATCCAGGCATTTGAACCGGTACTGATCGAAGGTAAAGCTATCCAGCTGCACCCGCTGGTTTGTGCGGCATACAACGCCGACTTCGATGGTGACCAGATGGCTGTTCACGTACCGCTGACGCTGGAAGCCCAGCTGGAAGCGCGTGCGCTGATGATGTCTACCAACAACATTCTGTCTCCGGCGAACGGCGAACCTATCATCGTTCCGTCTCAGGACGTTGTTCTGGGTCTGTACTACATGACCCGTGACTGTGTTAACGCCAAAGGCGAAGGCATGGTGCTGACTGGCCCGAAAGAAGCTGAGCGTATTTACCGTGCTGGCCTGGCCTCTCTGCATGCGCGCGTTAAAGTGCGTATCACCGAATATGAAAAAGATGCTAACGGCGAATTCGTTGCGAAAACCAGCCTGAAAGACACGACCGTTGGTCGCGCCATTCTGTGGATGATCGTACCGAAAGGTCTGCCTTTCTCCATCGTCAACCAGGCGCTGGGCAAGAAAGCGATCTCCAAAATGCTGAACACCTGTTACCGCATTCTGGGCCTGAAACCGACCGTTATTTTTGCTGACCAGACGATGTACACCGGCTTTGCTTATGCAGCGCGTTCAGGTGCATCTGTTGGTATCGATGACATGGTCATCCCGGCGAAAAAACATGAGATCATCAGCGAAGCGGAAGCCGAAGTTGCTGAGATTCAGGAGCAGTTCCAGTCTGGTCTGGTAACCGCTGGCGAACGCTACAACAAAGTTATCGATATTTGGGCTGCGGCGAACGATCGCGTATCCAAAGCGATGATGGACAACCTGCAAACCGAAACCGTGATTAACCGTGACGGTCAGGAAGAGCAGCAGGTTTCCTTTAACAGCATCTACATGATGGCCGACTCCGGTGCGCGTGGTTCTGCAGCCCAGATTCGTCAGCTTGCTGGTATGCGTGGTCTGATGGCGAAGCCGGATGGCTCCATCATCGAAACGCCGATCACCGCGAACTTCCGTGAAGGTCTGAACGTACTCCAGTACTTCATCTCCACGCACGGTGCGCGTAAAGGTCTGGCGGATACCGCACTGAAAACAGCGAACTCCGGTTACCTGACTCGTCGTCTGGTCGACGTGGCGCAGGACCTGGTGGTCACCGAAGACGATTGTGGCACCCTCGAAGGGATCGTCATGACGCCGGTTATCGAAGGTGGCGACGTTAAAGAGCCGCTGCGCGATCGCGTTCTGGGTCGTGTGACTGCGGAAGACGTTCTGAAGCCGGGTACCGCTGATATTCTGGTTCCGCGCAACACGCTGCTGAACGAACAGTGGTGTGACCTGCTGGAAGTCAACTCCGTTGACAGCGTCAAAGTACGCTCCGTTGTATCCTGTGACACCGACTTTGGTGTATGTGCGCACTGCTACGGTCGTGACCTGGCGCGTGGCCACATCATCAACAAAGGTGAAGCTATCGGCGTTATCGCGGCACAGTCCATCGGTGAGCCGGGTACACAGCTGACGATGCGTACGTTCCACATCGGTGGTGCGGCATCTCGTGCGGCTGCTGAATCCAGCATCCAGGTGAAAAACAAAGGTAGCATCCGCCTGAGCAACGCGAAGACGGTTGTTAACTCCAGCGGCAAACTGGTTATCACCTCCCGTAACACTGAGCTGAAACTGATCGACGAATTCGGTCGTACTAAAGAAAGCTATAAAGTGCCTTACGGTGCGGTAATGGCGAAGGGTGATGGCGAGCAGGTTGCCGGCGGTGAAACCGTTGCAAACTGGGATCCGCACACCATGCCAGTTATCACCGAAGTGAGCGGTTTCATTCGCTTCACCGACATGATCGATGGTCAGACGATTACCCGTCAGACCGACGAACTGACCGGTCTCTCCTCGCTGGTGGTTCTGGATTCTGCAGAACGTACCACTGGTGGTAAAGACCTGCGTCCGGCGCTGAAAATTGTTGATGCGCAGGGCAACGACGTTCTGATCCCGGGCACCGACATGCCTGCGCAGTACTTCCTGCCGGGTAAAGCGATTGTTCAGCTCGAAGATGGCGTACAGATCAGCTCTGGTGACACCCTGGCGCGTATTCCGCAGGAATCTGGCGGTACCAAGGATATTACCGGTGGTCTGCCGCGCGTTGCGGACCTGTTCGAAGCACGTCGTCCGAAAGAGCCGGCAATTCTGGCTGAAATCAGCGGTATCATTTCCTTCGGTAAAGAAACCAAAGGTAAACGCCGTCTGGTGATCACGCCGGTTGACGGTAGCGATCCGTACGAAGAGATGATTCCGAAATGGCGTCAGCTCAACGTGTTTGAAGGTGAACGCGTAGAACGTGGTGACGTGGTTTCCGACGGTCCGGAAGCGCCGCACGACATTCTTCGTCTGCGTGGTGTTCACGCGGTAACCCGTTACATCGTGAACGAAGTGCAGGACGTTTACCGTCTGCAGGGCGTTAAGATCAACGATAAGCACATCGAAGTTATCGTTCGTCAGATGCTGCGTAAAGCCACCATCGTTAACGCAGGAAGCTCCGACTTCCTGGAAGGTGAGCAGGTTGAATACTCTCGCGTTAAGATCGCCAACCGCGATCTGGAAGCGAACGGCAAAATCGGTGCAACCTATGCACGCGATCTGCTGGGTATCACCAAAGCGTCTCTGGCAACCGAGTCCTTCATCTCCGCGGCATCGTTCCAGGAGACGACTCGTGTGCTTACCGAAGCAGCCGTTGCGGGCAAACGCGACGAACTGCGCGGTCTGAAAGAGAACGTTATCGTGGGTCGTCTGATCCCGGCCGGTACCGGTTATGCGTACCACCAGGATCGTATGCGCCGTCGCGCCGCTGGCGAACTGCCGGTAGCACCGCAGGTTACTGCGGAAGATGCGACTGCGAGCCTGGCAGAACTGCTGAACGCAGGTCTGGGTGGTTCCGACAACGAGTAATCGTTGCACCTAATAAAAAACCCGCTTCGGCGGGTTTTTTTATGCCTGCGATACAGGCAAGTATTTGCGGTTTCAGATGCGTTAATTACGTAGCGGCAGACGGCGATACAGTTCAATCATGTCACCCGCCAGATCCTGAATCACCATGGCGTTCATCAGATGATCCTGCGAATGAACGGTAATCAGATTGACCGGCAGTTTGCCTGTCCCTTCATCCAGACCGATCAACTGAGTCTGAATTTTATGCGCGGCCTTAACGAATTCCCGCGACTCTTCCATTGCCTGTTCCGCCGCATCAAAATCGCCTTTACGTGCCTGTTGCAGCGCAGTTAATGCCTGGCTGCGCGCGGCACCCGCGTTAACCAGCAGTTCCATAATGATGCTTTCTAAATCTTCCATGCGCTCACTCCAGAAGCTTAAGGGCTTTTTCAAGTACGACATCGCCTTTCATCATGCCGTAATCCATCATGTCGATAACCGCGACCTTTTTCCCCAACGGCTCCGCCTGCGCCTGCAATTTTGCCTGCTCGTATTTTACTTGTGGCCCCAGCAACACAATATCCGCCGTTGCAATCTCGTCCTTAAATTCCGCAACGGGAACCGCTTTGATAGAAACTTCGACCCCTTTCTTCTGCGCTGCATCTTTCATCCGCTGCACCAGCATGCTGGTGGACATACCCGCAGCACAACATAAAACGATGTTTTTCATAGTCAGCCTCGTGTTGATGGGATAGTTGATAATTATCCAGCGCAGTTGAGATCAACAACCGCTTTACCGTGATTGTGTGTATGGCATCACAAAGAAACCCTGGTTCACCTGAAACCGGTTACAACTGGTGCAACGATGCGCGCACTAATTGGCATTCGTCAGTAGAATCCGGTTCTTACCCTGCTGCTTGGCTTGATACAACGCTTCATCGACGCCGGTGACGAGCTGCTCCAGCGGTTCCATATGCCACTCGCCCAGCCCGGCGCTGAAGGTAACAACCAGGCCGTCTTCACGCCAGCCTCGATTTGCCACGTTGCTGCGCCACTCTTCGAGGTAATCCTGTGAATTTTCAATATGCGTCTCAGGGAAAATCACTGCAAACTCTTCTCCGCCGTAGCGATAAAGCGAAATGCCATGCGGCTGCATCACCTTCAGCCCTTCACGCGCAACATTGCGCAGGACAATATCACCGCTTAAATGACCCCATGTATCGTTGATGGACTTGAAGTTGTCGATATCCACCAGTGCCAGCGCGAAAGGCTGGTGATCGTTCATCAGGGCGGCAATATCGGCATCGAAAGCGCGCCGGTTTTTGCAGTTGGTCAACGCATCAATAGTGGCCTGACGCACCCATGATAGTTCGCGCTCTTTGTTGCTTTTGATCGCTTTGCTCAACATGGCTTCCAGCTTCGGCGCCCGTTTTACATCGCCCGTGTTGATGGCATTGATGATATTGATCAGTACGGTCCTTGAGGCATGACGAAGGTAAAGCCCGAACAGAATAATCACGACGGCTGCCGTACCAAAGCCCCAGCCGACGATCATGGTCGCGTGGCGGGTAAGGTTATTCAGCGTACTGTCGTGAACCTTGTAGATGGCAAGCCAGTCCGGGTTGGTAAACGCATAGTAGTAATACCATGTCGCGTTTTTTTCATCGTAAACAGAGCCTTCACCGCCGGTCATTGCCGCCAGCAGTGACGGGCTGATAAATGTTTTAAACAGCGAACTGGTATCGGGATGCAGCATCGCTTTGCCTTCACGATCGACCACGAAAAATTCCCCCTGCATCGGTGCCTGCATCGTACGCAGTGTGAAACTCATCGAAACCAGATCGAGATGGAATGCCAGCGTTCCCTTCAGCTTGCCATCGAGGGAGATCACCGGTTTATAGAGGCTCACCGTCGGGTTATGAGTGAAGTAATCCGTATATGTGTCGGTGTAGTGGTTAAACATGCTGGACTCAGCCTGATGCATAAACCACGGGCGTGTGCTGGCGTCGAAACTATCGCTTACGCTACCTGCTATCACCTGCGGAGCGCGCAGATACCTTCCCTGCGAGTCCGCAAGCGAAATAGAAGAAACTGTCGGCATCAGCGCCAACAGCTTCATCATTAATTGCAGACCCTGCTCGCGATCGCCGTTGACGGTTTCATCTAAATTATTGCCTTGCGCTAAAAATAGCGCAGCGCGACTAAGAATGTAGTCATTTTCCCGCAGGATCGACTGGGTATGGTTCACAGCCAGGTTATGGGTGAAGTTACGGTTAATGTCCTGATATTGTTCCAGCATCTCTTTGTGCTGACTGATGATAACCAGGATAGCGATCATCACAAATCCCGTGAAGATCCCGATAAAGCTCACCAGAATGGGGGCGGTGAAAGAGAGTTGTCGATTATGAATTTTCATATCCTTGAGCATTCATCATATGAGTGGCAGATAAAGTATAGGGGGCTGGAAGAAAGATGCAGGCAGCCGAACGGTGTGTTGTCAGTCCGTTGTAGGGAAAATTATATCGTCAGCAGATGTTGCTATGGTTAAGTATCGCTTTCTATAGCTGTGATGGGTGATGTATATCAATATGCATGGTTTTTTATTCCTTAAGAGGGAAAACGGAGCGATATGAGGGGAGAGTAAAGCGATCGCTCCGGTCAGACAGTGAAGCTGACACAGACACCATGCAGGATCGGCTGCCAGTACGCGACAATCCGATCCTGTTTTTACGCGGCACGCCGCAAGGTTTTAACCCGTTATCAGCGTATTGCTGTTTTTTTGCGGCGAACGTCCCAGCCAGCTATCCCAGTCTTTCCATACGGGCTGCAACCCGCTTGCAACTAATGCGTCGGCAACTTCTTGTGGGCGGCGTCCGTCGTGCGGGGAAAACTGCTCCAGCTCCGGATGGTCATCGGCATAACCTCCAGGCTGCGTTTTAGAAAACGCGCTGACATTATTGATGGCCAGTGGGATCACGTGATCGCGGAAGTGCGGCGATTCGCGCGTCGAGAGCGACAGTTCCACATCCGGCGCCAGCAGACGGAAAGCGCAAATGGTTTGCACCAATTGGCGCTCATCCATCAGTGACGCGGGTTCAATGCCGCCCGCACAGGGGCGCAGGCGCGGGAAAGAGACGGAAAAGCGGCTTTGCCAGTAGTGCTGTTGCAGCCATAGCAGGTGTTCCGCCACCATATAACAATCCACGCGCCAGTTGTCGGAAAGCCCCATCAGCGCGCCGAGGCCGATTTTGTCGATCCCGGCGCGACCCAGCCTGTCCGGCGTTTCCAGACGCCAGAAAAAATCCTGCTTCTTGCCCCGCAGATGGTGGCGGGCATACTGGGCTTCGTGATAAGTCTCCTGATAGACCATTACGCCATCCAGCCCAAGGGTTTTCAGCTCGGCATACTCTTCTTCTGAGAGCGGCTGAACTTCCATCTGTAGTGAGGCGAACTGGCGGCGAATGTCGGGTAAGTGGCGACGAAAATAGTCCATTCCCACTTTGCCCTGATGCTCGCCGGTTACCAGCAACAGATGCTCAAAGCCCAGATCGCGCAAGGCTGCACATTCACGCGCAATCTCCTGTGCATCCAGCGTTTTGCGCTTCAGATGGTTACTCATCGAAAAGCCGCAGTAAGTACAGTCATTGGCGCAGAGGTTCGACAAATAGAGCGGAACATAAAAGCTGACGGTATTACCAAACCGCTGGCGGGTCAGCCGCTGCGCACGCTGCGCCATGGCTTCAAGAAAACCGCTGGCTGCAGGGGAGAGCAGCGCCATCATATCGTCGCGTGTCGGTTGCCTGGCGTTCAGTGCTCGTTCAACATCGGCTGCGGTTTTACTGTGAATGCGCAGACTAATATCGTCCCAGTCGAGTTGCCGCCAGTAATCGCTAAAGGTGCTCATAAGGTGGCCTCCAGAAAACCGGTCAGCGGGCTGGTGGCTACCGCAAAACGCTGGCGTGCACCCGGGACGGCCTGACGTGCCAGCGTGCCGGCTTCTACTGCCAGACGAAAAGCGCGTGCCATGGTGACCGGATCGTCGGCGACGGCAATAGCGGTATTCACCAGCACGGCATCTGCGCCCATCTCCAGTGCCTGTGTCGCATGGCTGGGCGTACCAATACCGGCGTCAACCACCACCGGGACATTCGCCTGCTCAATGATAATCTCCAGCATGGCGCGGGTTTCCAGCCCCTGGTTTGAACCAATCGGCGCACCCAGCGGCATGACTGCCGCGCAGCCGACTTCTTCCAGCCGTTTGCACAGCACCGGATCGGCGCCGCAGTAGGGCAGTACCACAAAACCCTGCTGCACCAGCTTTTCTGCTGCGCGCAGGGTTTCGATCGGATCGGGTAACAGCCAGCGAGCATCCGGGTGAATTTCCAGCTTTAACCAGTAAGTTCCCAACGCTTCACGCGCTAGCTGCGCGGCAAAAATGGCATCCTCAGCGTTCTTCGCCCCGGATGTGTTCGGCAGCAGCGTGACACCTGCATCGCGCAGCGGTTGCAGGATGCCATCGCTTTGTTTGCGTAGATCCACGCGCTTCATGGCCAGCGTGACCAGTTCGCTGCCGGAGGCGCGGATCGCGTCGATCATCAGTTGTGGCGCGGAAAATTTACCGGTGCCGGTAAACAGCCGCGAGGTAAACGTTTTATCTGCAATACGTAACATCTCAACCCCCTGCGATAACCTGAAAAAGCAGGATCTCGTCGCCGTCCTGCACAAGATGATCGTCCCAACGCTCGCGCGGCAGGATCTGTTGATTCACCGCCAGCGCGGCACCGGGTTTTAGCTGATTGATGTGCTGCAATAGCGCAGCAACGGAAAGCCCGGACGCGCACTGCATCGGCTCATCATTGAAGCGTATTTGCATGCCGCCCTCCGCATACCGGGCATCCCTGGGCGCGATGCAGCGCCAGCGTGCGCCAGAGATTGGTTCGGGCATCAAATAGCCGTAACTCGCCGCTGGTGGTGCTGATACCGCTTAACAATTTGATGGCTTCCAGCGCCTGCATGGCACCCATGACGCCGACCACCGGGCCAACAATGCCCGCTGTACGGCAGTTGCGCTCCGGTTCGCTTTCGTCGGGCCACAGGCAGCGATAACAGCCCTGTTGCCAGGGCGGTGTCAGCACCATCAACTGTCCGCCAAAGCCAACCGCACTGGCGCTGATCAATGGTGTTTCCTGCGCCACGCAGGCGGCATTAATCGCCTGCCGAGTGACCATATTGTCGCTGCAATCAAGTACCACATCGGCCTGCGCGACCTGCAGTTGTAGCGCTTCACCGCTGAGCCGCTGCTCAAGGGTGATCAGTTCGATATCCGGGTTAAGCTGGTGTAAGCGTTGCGCGGTGACGCCCGCTTTCGGTTGGTTGATATCGTCCGTGGTGAACAGGATCTGCCGTTGCAGGTTACTCAGGTGTACCGCGTCGTCATCGGCCAGCGCCAGCGTGCCGATACCCGCGCCAGCAAGGTAAACTGCCGCGGGCGCGCCAAGACCACCGAGACCAACAATCAGCACCCGGCTGGCGAGCAACTTTTGCTGGCCGACAACAGCGATGTCTTCCAGCAGGATCTGGCGGCTGTAGCGCATAAAATCGCGATCATTCATCACCCACCCCCGCAAGCGCCAGTAATTGATCGGTAGCCAGCCGCCAGTCAGCGGCCTGGGTGATTGCACTTACCACCGCGATGCTACCGACGCCCGTTGCTAGCACCTCTGGTGCGCGCGCCAGACTGATACCGCCGATGGCTACGGTCGGGTAATCGGCCAGCCGCGCAATATGTCGCGCCAGTTGTTCCAGCCCCTGCGGCGCGGAAGGCATCTGTTTGGTTTGCGTGGGGAAAACATGGCCCAGCGCGATATAAGACGGACGTACCGCCAGCGCCACGTCGATCTCCATATCGTCATGGGTCGAAACGCCAAGACGCAAACCTGCCGCGCGAATCGCGCCAAGTTCCGTGGTTTCCAGATCTTCCTGACCGAGGTGAACGCCGTAAGCCTGGTGTTTGATCGCCAGCCGCCAATAATCATTGATAAAAAGCCGCGCGTGGTAGCGGCGGCCAAGCGCAATGGCGGCAATGACATCCTCTTCGACCTCGTCATCACGTTTATCTTTGATGCGTAATTGCAGAGTGCGCACTCCGGCATCCAGCAGGCGGGCTACCCACTCGACGCTGTCAACCACCGGATAAAGCCCCAGACGGAAAGGCACCGGCGGGAAATCAGGCTGGTACATCAGGCTTCCTCCCGTTTCAGGTAGATCTCGCCGCCGCGGGCGCGGAAGTCATTCGACTTGTCTGCCATGCCGACTTCAATAGCCTGGGAAGCGGCATAATCGCGTACTTCCTGGGAGATTTTCATCGAGCAGAATTTCGGCCCGCACATCGAGCAGAAGTGAGCGACTTTGCCGGATTCCTGCGGCAGGGTTTCATCGTGATACGCGCGGGCGGTGAAGGGGTCGAGCGCCAGATTAAACTGGTCTTCCCAGCGGAACTCAAAGCGCGCTTTCGACATGGCGTTATCACGGATCTGCGCGCCGGGATGGCCTTTGGCGAGGTCAGCCGCATGGGCGGCGATCTTGTAAGTGATAAGCCCCTGTTTCACATCCTCTTTGTTCGGCAGACCAAGATGCTCTTTTGGCGTGACATAACACAGCATCGCACAGCCAAACCAGCCAATCATCGCTGCGCCAATGCCGGAGGTGAAGTGATCGTAACCCGGTGCGATATCCGTGGTGAGCGGTCCAAGAGTGTAGAACGGCGCTTCGTGGCAGTGCTCCAGTTCTTCGGTCATATTGCGGCGGATCATCTGCATCGGCACATGCCCCGGGCCTTCAATCATCACCTGTACGTCATACTCCCAGGCGATTTTGGTCAGCTCGCCCAGCGTGTGCAGTTCCGCAAATTGCGCTTCGTCGTTGGCGTCCTGAATGGAACCCGGACGCAGACCGTCGCCCAGCGACAATGCAACGTCGTAGGCGGCACAGATCTCGCAGATTTCGCGGAAGTGGGTGTAGAGGAAGTTCTCCTGATGATGGGAAAGGCACCATTTCGCCATAATCGAGCCGCCGCGCGAAACGATGCCGGTCAGACGATGGGCGGTCATCGGCACATAACGCAGCAACACGCCCGCGTGAATGGTGAAGTAATCCACCCCTTGTTCCGCCTGCTCCAGCAGTGTGTCGCGAAACGCCTGCCAGTTCAGATCTTCGGCGATCCCGTTGACCTTCTCCAGCGCCTGATAGATCGGTACAGTTCCGATCGGCACTGGGCTGTTACGCAGGATCCATTCGCGGGTTTCATGGATATAACGCCCGGTGGAGAGATCCATTACCGTGTCCGCGCCCCAGCGGGTTGACCAGACCAGTTTTTCCACCTCTTCTTCGATGGAAGAGGTCACCGCCGAGTTGCCGATGTTGGCGTTCACTTTAACCAGGAAGTTGCGGCCGATAATCATCGGTTCCGACTCCGGGTGGTTAATATTGGCGGGAATAATGGCGCGACCGGCCGCCACTTCATCGCGCACAAATTCCGGCGTGATATTTTCCGGCAGGCGCGCGCCAAAACCTTCGCCTGGATGCTGCCTGCGCAGCACTTCGCTGCGGATGCGCTCGCGGCCCATGTTTTCACGGATTGCGATAAATTCCATTTCCGGCGTCACGATCCCCTGGCGGGCATAGTGTAACTGGGTCACGCAGCGGCCTGCTTTGGCGCGTTGCGGCGTCAGCAAACCGCTAAAACGCAGTTCATCGAGGCCGTCATCGGCCAGCCGCTCTTTGGTGTACGCGGAGCTGCGTTCATTAAGCGTTTCAGTGTCGTTGCGGGCGGCTATCCACGGTGCACGCAGCTTTGCCAGCCCCTGTTGTACATCAATGGCGACAGCCGGATCTCCATACGGGCCGGAGGTGTCATACACCGGTACGGCTTCGTTTTCTTCATACTGCGGTTGTGCTTTGGTGCCGCCGATAAGCGTCGGGCTAAGCTGGATTTCACGCATGGGCACGCGGATATCCGGCTGCGAACCGGTGATGTAAATACGTTGTGAATTGGGGAAAGCGGTGCCTTCCAGCGTATCAATGAAGTGTTGCGCCTGGGCGCGTTGTTCACGGCGTGTAACAGTTTTTGCAGACATAGCTCATTCCATAATTATGAGATGGCTTGTCAGACGACGGATGGAGTAATGGCAGCAAACCGCCCGTGAGGGTGGTCGTTGTGAATGGATTACTCTTGTTCCCTTCGCAGGTCTTAACCCGATCAGGTTCCGCGGATCCCGAATTAACGGTCTCAGCCTTTTCCCCTTCATCCTTCACGCTGCCTCTTTGTTGGCTGCGTTCGCTCACCCCAGTCACTTACTTAATGTAAGCTCCTGGGGATTCACGAACTTGCCGCCTCGACGCATCGCGAATGATTTTGTGGAAATATAGGCACTCCGACAAGAAAAACCCCGTCCGAAAACGGGGGACTGCTTTTTAAACTACGCGTTAATGCTTAAGAACTCAAGCGGGGCGCGCCATTCCACTTTCGTCGTTGGCGCTCACATTGAGGTCGTTATCATAGGCCAGCACAATCAACTTATCTTCCAGCATAAAGCGGGCGGCAAGCGCTTCGCCGATATCCGATAGCGCCTGTTGGAACTCCAGACAGTTGTCGTCATCGATGGCGTTTTCCAGGCTGGAGTCATAGTAATTCATGAGCTCCACGGTGTTGGCTTCAAGTTGTGGATAAAGTTGCGTGGCGGCTAAAAGTGGGCTGGTGCCTTCCATTTCGCTGATGATACGTTCATAAATATTGAAATGGCCGGCGGAGAGGTATTCCACCAGGTTGTGACAAAAATCGTCCAGCGCTTTTTCATTGAGCTGCATGTACGATCCTTTGCCGGGTTTAATGCCAACCAGATTGTAGTAAGAAACAAGAAGCTGCTTACGAACAAGTAGCCAATGGTCGACAAGTTTGTTACTTCCTCCAACGCGCTCTGTCAGGCTTTCTAACTGGTTTAGCATAAATGGCTCCGCAAATATGTAAGTTCAGAAAAAATGTAATAATAATGTTAATAACATGCCAGTGAAGCTAAGGTAGTGCAATGGTACGTATTATTGAAGCATCCGATCGTGGCTGGTGGATCGTGAGCCATGAACAAAAATTATGGTTGCCCGGTGGAGAATTACCACATGGTAAGCCAGGAAATTTCGAACTTGTGGGCCAAAGCGCGCTTCACATTGGGGAATGGCAGGGCGAACCGGTGTGGATGGTTCGTCAGAATCGTCGGCATGATATGGGCTCCGTGCGACTGCTGATCGATCAGGATGTCGGTCTTTTTCAGTTAGCCGGGCGCGGCGTGCAACTGGCCGAGTTTTACCGCTCGCATCAGTTTTGCGGTTATTGCGGGCACACCATGCACCCAAGCAAAACCGAGTGGGCGATGCTCTGCGACCACTGTCGGGAACGTTATTATCCGCAAATTGCCCCCTGCATTATTGTCGCGATTCGCCGTGACGACAGCATCCTGCTCGCGCAACATACCCGTCATCGCAATGGCATCTACACTGTGCTTGCTGGGTTTGTTGAAGTTGGCGAAACGTTGGAGCAGGCGGTAGCGCGTGAAGTGATGGAAGAGAGCGGCATCAAGGTCAAGAACCTGCGCTATGTCACCTCACAGCCATGGCCCTTCCCGCAATCGCTGATGACGGCTTTTATGGCAGAGTATGACAGCGGTGAAATTCATATCGATCCGAAAGAGCTGTTAGATGCGGGCTGGTATCGCTATGACGCCTTGCCGCTACTGCCGCCGCCGGGCACAGTGGCGCGTCGTCTGATCGAAGACACCGTGGCGATGTGTCGGGCAGACGATCAATGACGTGATACAATAACGGTCTGACGCTTAAGGAAATGACAATGACCGAACTGAAAAACGATCGTTACCTGCGCGCGCTCCAGCGCCAGCCTGTAGACATGACGCCAGTATGGATGATGCGCCAGGCTGGCCGCTATTTGCCGGAGTACAAAGCGACGCGTGCGCAAGCAGGCGACTTTATGTCGTTGTGCAAAAACGCTGAGCTGGCCTGTGAAGTGACGCTTCAACCGCTGCGCCGCTACAAGCTTGATGCGGCGATCCTTTTCTCGGATATTCTCACCGTGCCGGATGCGATGGGGCTGGGCCTCTATTTTGAAGCCGGCGAAGGGCCGCGCTTCACGTCGCCCATCGCCAGCAAAGCTGATGTGGATAAGCTGCCGATCCCGGACCCGGAAAACGAACTGGGCTACGTGATGAACGCGGTGCGCACGATTCGCCGCGAGCTGAAAGGCGAAGTGCCGCTGATCGGCTTCTCCGGCAGTCCGTGGACGCTGGCGACCTATATGGTGGAAGGCGGCAGCAGCAAAGCGTTTACCGTGATCAAAAAAATGATGTACGCCGAGCCGCATACGCTGCACGCGCTGCTCGATAAGCTGGCGCAGAGCGTCACGCTGTACCTGAACGCGCAGATCCGTGCTGGTGCGCAATCAGTGATGATTTTTGATACCTGGGGCGGCGTGCTGACCGGGCGCGATTATCAGCAGTTCTCGCTCTATTACATGCATAAAATCGTTGATGGCCTGCTGCGTGAAAACGAAGGTCGCCGCGTGCCGGTAACGCTGTTTACCAAAGGCGGTGGGCAGTGGCTGGAAGCGATGGCGGAAACCGGCTGTGATGCGCTGGGACTGGACTGGACCACCGATATCGCCGATGCGCGTCGTCGCGTGGGGCATAAAGTCGCTCTACAAGGCAATATGGACCCTTCCATGCTGTATGCGCCGCCTGCGCGTATCGAAGAGGAAGTGGCCACCATTCTGGCGGGCTTTGGCAAAGGCGAAGGCCACGTATTTAACCTCGGTCATGGCATTCATCAGGATGTCGAACCGGAACATGCAGGAGTTTTTGTCGAGGCGGTACACCGTCTGTCGGCCGCCTGGCATCAGTAAGGAGGACGTATGGATCTCGCGTCATTACGCGCGCAACAACTTGAACTGGCCTCTTCGGTGATCCATGAGGATCGCCTGGATACGGATCCTCCCCGATTGATCGGTGGTGCCGATGTTGGGTTTGAGCAAGGCGGCGAAGTGACGCGGGCGGCGATGGTGCTCCTTGCCTGGCCATCGCTGGAGCTTGTCGAATATCAGGTGGCGCGCATCGCCACCACCATGCCCTATATTCCGGGCTTTCTCTCCTTTCGCGAATACCCTGCGCTGCTGGCGGCATGGCAACAACTGTCGCAAAAGCCGGATCTGCTGTTTGTTGATGGGCACGGCATTTCGCATCCTCGCCGTCTGGGGGTCGCCAGCCACTTTGGGTTGCTGGTGGATGTGCCTACCATTGGCGTGGCGAAAAAACGGCTGTGCGGTAAGTTTGAGCCGCTTGCCGATGAGCCTGGCGCGCTGGCGCCGCTGCTGGATAAAGGCGAGAAGCTGGCATGGGTATGGCGCAGTAAAGCGCGCTGCAATCCGCTGTTTATCACGACCGGGCATCGTGTCAGCCAGGATAGCGCATTGGCCTGGGTGCAGCGCTGCATGAAGGGTTACCGGCTACCGGAGCCGACGCGCTGGGCGGATGCGGTGGCGTCCGGGCGACCCGCATTTTCGCGTTGGCAGGAAATCCAGCGCAATATCAGGTAAACTGCCGCCATTACTGATATTGAGAAACAACCATGTTACAAAACCCCATTCACCTGCGTCTGGAGCGGCTGGAAAGCTGGCAGCACGTTGTCTTTATGGCGTGTCTGTGCGAGCGCATGTATCCCAATTACGCTATGTTTTGCCAGCAGACGGAGTTTGGCGACGCGCAACTTTATCGCCGTATCCTCGACCTGATTTGGGAAACGCAGATCGTTAAAGATGCGAAAGTGAATTTCGACAGCCAGCTTGAGAAGCTGGAAGAGGCGATTCCGGTTGCCGATGATTACGATCTGTACGGCGTTTACCCGGCGATTGATGCCTGCGTAGCATTGAGCGAACTGGTTCATTCTCGCCTGAGTGGTGAAACGCTGGAGCATGCGGTTGAAGTCAGCAAGATGTCGATCACCACCGTTGCGATGCTGGAAATGACCCAGGCGGGTCGTGAAATGACTGACGAAGAGCTGCGACTGAACCCCGCCGTTGAGCAGGAATGGGACATTCAGTGGGAAATTTTCCGTCTTTTGGCGGCCTGTGAAGAACGTGATATTGAACTGATTAAAGGGCTACGCGCAGACCTGCGTGAGGCTGGCGATAGCAATATTGGTATAAATTTGCAGCAATGAGGCAATAAAACGTGATTTAGGGCCAGTTTTGTCGCGCCGGAAGGCTTCCCTTCCTACCCCCGTCTGGTCTACATTTGGGGGGCGAAAAAAAGTGGCTATCGGTGCGTGTATGCAGGAGAGTGCTTTTGAGGCATTTCCGTCGCACTCGATGCTTAGCAAGCGATAAACACATTGAAAGGATAACTTATGAATAAGACTCAACTGATTGATGTAATTGCAGACAAGGCTGATCTGTCTAAAGCGCAGGCAAAAGCTGCACTGGAATCCACTCTGGCTGCTATTACTGAGTCTCTGAAAGAAGGCGATGCGGTACAACTGGTTGGTTTCGGTACCTTCAAAGTGAACCACCGCGCTGAGCGTACTGGCCGCAACCCGCAGACCGGTAAAGAAATCAAAATCGCTGCCGCTAACGTGCCGGCATTTGTTTCTGGTAAAGCACTGAAAGACTCTGTTAAGTAAGACAGCGTGCCAGTGAACGGTTTTATCGAAGGGGCGGTTTCGCCCCTTTTGTCATTCTGGCGTCGCTCAATGACGTTAGCTGGCGTCCTGTTGCTGACGGCTTGTAGCCACGATACGTCCTTGCCTCCGTTCACCGCCAGCGGGTTTGCTGACGATCAGGGCGCAGTGCGGATCTGGCGTAAAGATTCCGACGGCGAGACACATCTGCTTTCCGCTTTTAGTCCGTGGCATCACGGCAACACTTCCCTCAGCGAATACCGCTGGCAAGGTGATACCTTAACCCTTGTCGAACTCAATATTTATAGCCAGCCGCCTGAGCATGTACGCGTGCGTTTTGACGATCGTGGTGAGCTGAGCTTTATGCAGCGTGAGGTCAATGGGCAGAAGCAGCAGCTCTCCAGCGACCAGGTTGCGCTGTATCGTTACCGTGCTGAACAGATCCGCCAGACCAGCGATGCGCTGCGCCAGGGGCGTGTGGTGCTGCGTCAGGGACGCTGGCAGGCCAATCGCACGGTTCAGACCTGTGAAGGCAAGACGGTGAAGCCGGATCTCGACAGCTTTGCGCTGAACCGCATTGAGCAGCGTCAGACGCGCTCAGCGGCGGCGGTAAGCGTGGCATGGCTGGAAGCGCCGGAAGGGGCGCAGTTGCTGTTGGTCGCGAATGGTGATTTTTGTCGCTGGCAGCCGATGGAGAAGAGTTTCTGAAGATTTAAGTTGGCCGGGTAAGCATAGCGCCTCCCGGCGAACGGCCCGATGGCGACTACGCCTGATCGGGCCTGGGGCAAAATAACGTTATTTGCCCTGTTCGCGAGCGATCGCGCGGTAGCCGATATCACGGCGGCTGAAGCTGCCGTTCCAGTGAATATTGGTCATCAACTGATAGGCGCGTTGCTGTGCTTCGGCAACGGTGTTACCCAGCGCAGTCACGCAGAGTACGCGGCCGCCGTTGGTCAGCACCAGGTCGTCGCCGGAGAGTTTAGTCCCCGCGTGGAACACTTTACCGTCCGCCACTTCTTCCAGTGGCAGGCCGTGGATCACATCATCCTTGCTGTAGTCGCCCGGATAACCACCGGCAGCCATCACCACGCCCAGAGACGCGCGTTCATCCCACTCAGAGGTTTTCTCGTCCAGTTTGCCTTCGCAGGCGGCCAGGCACAGTTCAACCAGGTCTGACTGCATCCGCAGCATGATCGGTTGCGTTTCCGGATCGCCAAAGCGGCAGTTGAACTCAATCACTTTCGGATTGCCCTGTTTGTCGATCATCAGACCGGCATACAGGAAACCGGTGTAGGTATTGCCTTCCGCTGCCATACCGCGCACGGTCGGCCATATAATGCGTTCCATCGTACGTTGATGTACTTCATCAGTGACGACTGGCGCTGGCGAGTAAGCGCCCATACCGCCGGTGTTCGGCCCGGTATCACCATCACCCACGCGTTTGTGATCCTGGCTGGTGGCCATCGGCAGAACATGTTCGCCATCGACCATGACGATAAAGCTGGCTTCTTCACCGTCGAGGAACTCTTCAATAACGATACGGTGGCCGGCGTCGCCAAAAGCATTGCCTGCCAGCATATCGTTCACTGCCGCTTCGGCTTCTTCCAGCGTCATGGCGACAATCACACCTTTGCCCGCTGCCAGACCGTCCGCTTTAATGACGATTGGCGCGCCTTTCTCACGCAGGTACGCCAGCGCCGGTTCAATCTCGGTGAAGTTCTGGTATTCCGCCGTCGGGATCTTGTGGCGCGCCAGGAAGTCTTTGGTGAAGGCTTTTGAGCCTTCCAGTTGTGCGGCACCTTGCGTTGGGCCAAAAATTTTCAGGCCAGCGGCGCGGAAGGCATCGACTACGCCAATGACCAGCGGCGCTTCCGGGCCAACGATAGTCAGATCGATTTTCTCGTTCTGCGCAAAGCTGAGCAGCGCCGGAATATCGGTGACGCCAATTGCCACGTTTTGCAGCGCCGGTTCCAGTGCGGTACCGGCATTACCCGGTGCAACAAAAACAGTATCGACCAGCGGCGACTGCGCCGCTTTCCAGGCCAGCGCGTGTTCGCGCCCGCCGTTACCAATCACTAATACTTTCATTGTCTGCTCCGTGGATTAATGGCGGAAGTGACGCATATCGGTAAAGATCATAGCAATGCCGTGTTCATCGGCAGCGGCAATCACTTCGTCATCGCGGATGGAGCCACCTGGTTGGATCACGCAGGTCACGCCAACAGCGGCAGCGGCATCGATACCATCGCGGAACGGGAAGAATGCGTCAGACGCCATCGCAGAACCTTTCACTTCCAGCCCTTCGTCACCGGCTTTGATCCCGGCGATCTTCGCCGAGTAAACGCGGCTCATCTGGCCGGCGCCAATGCCGATGGTCATATTCTCTTTCGCATAAACGATCGCGTTGGATTTCACGAATTTTGCTACCTTCCAGCAGAACAGCGCATCGCGCAGCTCTTGCTCCGTCGGTTGGCGCTTGCTGACAACACGCAGTTCGTTGCTGCTGACCATGCCCAGATCGCGATCCTGAACCAGCAGCCCGCCGTTGACGCGTTTAAAGTCGAGCCCCGGCACGCGTTGCGACCACTCGCCGCAAACCAGTACGCGGACATTCTGTTTGGCGGCCGTGATTTTCAGCGCTTCTTCTGTCGCAGACGGCGCAATGATCACCTCCACAAACTGGCGGGAGATGATCGCCTGCGCGGTGGCGGCATCCAGCTCGCGGTTAAAGGCGATAATGCCGCCGAATGCGGAGGTGGGATCGGTTTTGTATGCGCGATCGTAAGCCGCAAGAATGGAGCCACTCACTGCCACGCCGCAAGGGTTTGCATGTTTAACGATAACGCAGGCAGGCTCGCTGAACTCTTTCACACACTCCAGCGCCGCATCGGTATCCGCGATGTTGTTATAAGAAAGCGCTTTACCCTGCAACTGCTGCGCGGTAGCCACAGAAGCCTCTTTCACTTCTTCTTCTATATAGAAGGCTGCCTGCTGGTGGCTGTTCTCACCGTAGCGCATATCCTGCTTCTTGATGAAGTTCAGGTTCAGGGTGCGTGGGAAGCGGCCTGATGGTTCTTTGCTTTCGCCGTGATAGGCCGGAACCAGGCTACCGAAGTAGTTGGCGATCATGCTGTCGTAAGCGGCGGTGTGCTCAAAAGCTTTAATGGCCAGATCGAAACGGGTTTCGAGCGTCAGGGAGCCTTCGTTCGCATCCATCTCATTAATGATGGCGCTGTAGTCGCTGCTTTTTACTACGATAGCAACATCTTTATGGTTCTTCGCCGCAGAGCGCACCATCGTAGGACCGCCGATATCGATGTTTTCTACTGCATCTTCCAGCGAGCAACCTTCGCGGGCAACGGTCTGGGCGAACGGATAAAGGTTAACAACCACCATATCGATCGGCGCGATCGCGTGTTCTGCCATGATCGCGTCATCCTGGCCGCGACGTCCGAGGATCCCACCGTGCACTTTCGGGTGCAGGGTTTTTACGCGTCCATCCATCATTTCCGGGAAACCGGTGTAGTCGGAGACTTCAGTCACCGGCAGACCTTTATCTGCCAGCAGACGAGCGGTTCCGCCAGTAGAGAGCAGTTCTACGCCACGCTGAGAGAGCGCCTGTGCGAATTCGACAATACCGGCCTTGTCAGAAACACTGAGCAGTGCGCGGCGGACTGGACGACGTTGTTGCATGGTAAATCCCCTGGATTTGACTTGAACAGAGAGCATTAGATGAATTTTTGGATCCTTAATGATCCCAAAACTTAGCTAACGCTCCATGTGAGGCTCACGATTTTTGCGCGGGCATTGTAACGAAAACGTTTGCGTAGCGCTCGCGAATTTTTAGCCTTTTGCCGGATTGTGGATAAGTCTGTGTGTAAATGGGTATAAAGCGGTGTTTTGCTGTGGAATGCAGCAGTCAGTCATTTTTATGTCATTTTTCTATTGCGGGGGGCGGAGAACTCCCTATAATGCGCCTCCATCGACACGGCAGATGTGAATCACTTCACACAAATAGCCGGGTCGGTTGAAGAGAAAAATCCTGAAATTCAGGGTTGACTCTGAAAGAGGAAGGCGTAATATACGCCACCTCGCGACGAAGCGCTGAAAGCCGCGTCGCAACTGCTCTTTAACAATTTATCAGACAATCTGTGTGGGCACTCAGGTGACGCGGATTCTTGATGTCTTCGGACAAAAAATGAATACCAAGTCTCAACGAGTGAACACGTAATTCATTACGAAGTTTAATTCATTGAGCATCAAACTTTTAAATTGAAGAGTTTGATCATGGCTCAGATTGAACGCTGGCGGCAGGCCTAACACATGCAAGTCGAACGGTAGCACAGAGAGCTTGCTCTCGGGTGACGAGTGGCGGACGGGTGAGTAATGTCTGGGAAACTGCCTGATGGAGGGGGATAACTACTGGAAACGGTAGCTAATACCGCATAACGTCGCAAGACCAAAGAGGGGGACCTTCGGGCCTCTTGCCATCAGATGTGCCCAGATGGGATTAGCTGGTAGGCGGGGTAATGGCCCACCTAGGCGACGATCCCTAGCTGGTCTGAGAGGATGACCAGCCACACTGGAACTGAGACACGGTCCAGACTCCTACGGGAGGCAGCAGTGGGGAATATTGCACAATGGGCGCAAGCCTGATGCAGCCATGCCGCGTGTGTGAAGAAGGCCTTCGGGTTGTAAAGCACTTTCAGCGGGGAGGAAGGCGGTACGGTTAATAACCGTGCCGATTGACGTTACCCGCAGAAGAAGCACCGGCTAACTCCGTGCCAGCAGCCGCGGTAATACGGAGGGTGCAAGCGTTAATCGGAATTACTGGGCGTAAAGCGCACGCAGGCGGTCTGTCAAGTCGGATGTGAAATCCCCGGGCTCAACCTGGGAACTGCATTCGAAACTGGCAGGCTGGAGTCTCGTAGAGGGAGGTAGAATTCCAGGTGTAGCGGTGAAATGCGTAGAGATCTGGAGGAATACCGGTGGCGAAGGCGGCCTCCTGGACGAAGACTGACGCTCAGGTGCGAAAGCGTGGGGAGCAAACAGGATTAGATACCCTGGTAGTCCACGCCGTAAACGATGTCGATTTGGAGGTTGTGCCCTTGAGGCGTGGCTTCCGGAGCTAACGCGTTAAATCGACCGCCTGGGGAGTACGGCCGCAAGGTTAAAACTCAAATGAATTGACGGGGGCCCGCACAAGCGGTGGAGCATGTGGTTTAATTCGATGCAACGCGAAGAACCTTACCTGGTCTTGACATCCACAGAACCTGGCAGAGATGCCGGGGTGCCTTCGGGAACTGTGAGACAGGTGCTGCATGGCTGTCGTCAGCTCGTGTTGTGAAATGTTGGGTTAAGTCCCGCAACGAGCGCAACCCTTATCCTTTGTTGCCAGCGGTCCGGCCGGGAACTCAAAGGAGACTGCCAGTGATAAACTGGAGGAAGGTGGGGATGACGTCAAGTCATCATGGCCCTTACGACCAGGGCTACACACGTGCTACAATGGCGCATACAAAGAGAAGCGACCTCGCGAGAGCAAGCGGACCTCATAAAGTGCGTCGTAGTCCGGATTGGAGTCTGCAACTCGACTCCATGAAGTCGGAATCGCTAGTAATCGTGAATCAGAATGTCACGGTGAATACGTTCCCGGGCCTTGTACACACCGCCCGTCACACCATGGGAGTGGGTTGCAAAAGAAGTAGGTAGCTTAACCTTCGGGAGGGCGCTTACCACTTTGTGATTCATGACTGGGGTGAAGTCGTAACAAGGTAACCGTAGGGGAACCTGCGGTTGGATCACCTCCTTACCTTAAAAGAACCCATCCCTGAAGTGCTCACACAGATTGTCTGATGAAAAGTAAAAAGCAAGGCGTCTTGCGAAGCAGACTATGTGTCCCCTTCGTCTAGAGGCCCAGGACACCGCCCTTTCACGGCGGTAACAGGGGTTCGAATCCCCTAGGGGACGCCACTTGCGCGGGAATGTGTGAAAGGCGTTGCCCATCCGTATCTCAAAACTGACTTACGAGTCATGTTTGAGATATATGCTCTTTAAAAATCTGGATCAAGCTGAAAATTGAAACACTGAACAACGCAAGTTGTTCGTGAGTCTCTCAAATTTTCGCAATGCGATGATGAATCGGAAGAAACATCTTCGGGTTGTGAGGTTAAGCGACTAAGCGTACACGGTGGATGCCCTGGCAGTCAGAGGCGATGAAGGACGTGCTAATCTGCGAAAAGCGCCGGCGAGGTGATATGAACCCTTGACCCGGCGATGTCCGAATGGGGAAACCCGGTGCACTTCGGTGCATCATCACAGCATGAATCCATAGTGCTGTGAAGCGAACCGGGGGAACTGAAACATCTAAGTACCCCGAGGAAAAGAAATCAACCGAGATTCCCCCAGTAGCGGCGAGCGAACGGGGAGGAGCCCAGAGCCTGAATCAGCTTGTGTGTTAGTGGAAGCGTCCGGAAAGTCGCGCGATACAGGGTGACAGCCCCGTACACGAAAACGCACAGGCTGTGAGCTCGATGAGTAGGGCGGGACACGTGGTATCCTGTCTGAATATGGGGGGACCATCCTCCAAGGCTAAATACTCCTGACTGACCGATAGTGAACCAGTACCGTGAGGGAAAGGCGAAAAGAACCCCGGCGAGGGGAGTGAAAAAGAACCTGAAACCGTGTACGTACAAGCAGTGGGAGCACCTTCGGGTGTGACTGCGTACCTTTTGTATAATGGGTCAGCGACTTATATTCTGTAGCAAGGTTAACCGTATAGGGGAGCCGCAGGGAAACCGAGTCTTAACTGGGCGTTAAGTTGCAGGGTATAGACCCGAAACCCGGTGATCTAGCCATGGGCAGGTTGAAGGTTGGGTAACACTAACTGGAGGACCGAACCGACTAATGTTGAAAAATTAGCGGATGACCTGTGGCTGGGGGTGAAAGGCCAATCAAACCGGGAGATAGCTGGTTCTCCCCGAAAGCTATTTAGGTAGCGCCTCGTGAATTCATCTCCGGGGGTAGAGCACTGTTTCGGCTAGGGGGCCATCCCGGCTTACCAACCCGATGCAAACTACGAATACCGGAGAATGTTATCACGGGAGACACACGGCGGGTGCTAACGTCCGTCGTGAAGAGGGAAACAACCCAGACCGCCAGCTAAGGTCCCAAAGTCATGGTTAAGTGGGAAACGATGTGGGAAGGCCCAGACAGCCAGGATGTTGGCTTAGAAGCAGCCATCATTTAAAGAAAGCGTAATAGCTCACTGGTCGAGTCGGCCTGCGCGGAAGATGTAACGGGGCTAAACCATGCACCGAAGCTGCGGCAGCGACACTGATGTGTTGTTGGGTAGGGGAGCGTTCTGTAAGCCTGCGAAGGTGGCCTGTGAGGGTTGCTGGAGGTATCAGAAGTGCGAATGCTGACATAAGTAACGATAAAGCGGGTGAAAAGCCCGCTCGCCGGAAGACCAAGGGTTCCTGTCCAACGTTAATCGGGGCAGGGTGAGTCGACCCCTAAGGCGAGGCCGAAAGGCGTAGTCGATGGGAAACAGGTTAATATTCCTGTACTTGGTGTTACTGCGAAGGGGGGACGGAGAAGGCTATGTTGGCCGGGCGACGGTTGTCCCGGTTTAAGCGTGAAGGTGTGTGCTCCAGGCAAATCCGGAGTGCTTTAACACTGAGGCGTGATGACGAGGCACCACGGTGCTGAAGCAACAAATGCCCTGCTTCCAGGAAAAGCCTCTAAGCTCCAGGTAACACGAAATCGTACCCCAAACCGACACAGGTGGTCAGGTAGAGAATACCAAGGCGCTTGAGAGAACTCGGGTGAAGGAACTAGGCAAAATGGTGCCGTAACTTCGGGAGAAGGCACGCTGATAGGTAGGTGAAGCGACTTGCTCGTGGAGCTGAAATCAGTCGAAGATACCAGCTGGCTGCAACTGTTTATTAAAAACACAGCACTGTGCAAACACGAAAGTGGACGTATACGGTGTGACGCCTGCCCGGTGCCGGAAGGTTAATTGATGGGGTTATCCGTAAGGAGAAGCTCCTGATCGAAGCCCCGGTAAACGGCGGCCGTAACTATAACGGTCCTAAGGTAGCGAAATTCCTTGTCGGGTAAGTTCCGACCTGCACGAATGGCGTAATGATGGCCAGGCTGTCTCCACCCGAGACTCAGTGAAATTGAACTCGCTGTGAAGATGCAGTGTACCCGCGGCAAGACGGAAAGACCCCGTGAACCTTTACTATAGCTTGACACTGAACATTGAGCCTTGATGTGTAGGATAGGTGGGAGGCTTTGAAGCGTGGACGCCAGTCTGCGTGGAGCCAGCCTTGAAATACCACCCTTTAATGTTTGATGTTCTAACGTTGACCCGTGAACCGGGTTGCGGACAGTGTCTGGTGGGTAGTTTGACTGGGGCGGTCTCCTCCTAAAGCGTAACGGAGGAGCACGAAGGTCAGCTAATCCTGGTCGGACATCAGGAGGTTAGTGCAATGGCATAAGCTGGCTTGACTGCGAGCGTGACGGCGCGAGCAGGTGCGAAAGCAGGTCATAGTGATCCGGTGGTTCTGAATGGAAGGGCCATCGCTCAACGGATAAAAGGTACTCCGGGGATAACAGGCTGATACCGCCCAAGAGTTCATATCGACGGCGGTGTTTGGCACCTCGATGTCGGCTCATCACATCCTGGGGCTGAAGTAGGTCCCAAGGGTATGGCTGTTCGCCATTTAAAGTGGTACGCGAGCTGGGTTTAGAACGTCGTGAGACAGTTCGGTCCCTATCTGCCGTGGGCGCTGGAGAACTGAGGGGGGCTGCTCCTAGTACGAGAGGACCGGAGTGGACGCATCACTGGTGTTCGGGTTGTCATGCCAATGGCACTGCCCGGTAGCTAAATGCGGAAGAGATAAGTGCTGAAAGCATCTAAGCACGAAACTTGCCCCGAGATGAGTTCTCCCTGAGACTTCGAGTCTCCTGAAGGAACGTTGAAGACGACGACGTTGATAGGCCGGGTGTGTAAGCGCAGCGATGCGTTGAGCTAACCGGTACTAATGAACCGTGAGGCTTAACCTTACAACGCCGAAGATGTTTTGGCGTGAGAGAAGATTTTCAGCGTGATACAGATTAGACCGGTGTGCCCTGGTGGCATGGCGGTGAACAGAATTTGCCTGGCGGCACTAGCGCGGTGGTCCCACCTGACCCCATGCCGAACTCAGAAGTGAAACGCCGTAGCGCCGATGGTAGTGTGGGGTCTCCCCATGCGAGAGTAGGGAACTGCCAGGCATCAAACCAGTGAAGAGGCCATCCGTAAGGATGGCCTTTTTGCGTCTGCGGTCAGATAAACGCTGACGCGGAACAGGCGGGGAAGCCCCGGGCGCAGGCCCGGGGCTTTTTTGCTATTGTTTCAGCAGAATTTAGGTTCCTCTGAGCGATCAGCAGGTGCTGGCTGTACTGAGCCAGCCCAAAAATTCCCCCTTCACAGCGCGACAAAAAATCTAAAATCATTTCATAGGCGGACCGTGACGTGAAACTTTCTCACCTTTCACTTGCGGACTCGACATTTTGCTGATTCCTGGGTATCTTCGGCTATCTGGATGTCTAAACGTTTAAACGTATGCAGTGAGGATATAAGTTATGCCGATTCGGGTGCAGGACGAGCTGCCAGCCGTCAATTTCTTGCGTGACGAGAACGTCTTTGTGATGACGACTTCGCGCGCGACAGTTCAGGAAATCCGCCCTCTGAAGGTGTTGATCCTGAACCTGATGCCAAAGAAGATTGAGACGGAAAATCAGTTCCTGCGTCTGCTATCGAACTCCCCGCTACAGGTTGATGTACGCCTGCTGCGCATCGATTCCCGCGAGTCGCGTAACACGCCAGCTGAGCACCTGAATACTTTTTACTGTAATTTTGATGAAATCTGCCACGAAAACTACGATGGCCTGATTGTTACCGGCGCGCCACTGGGCCTGGTTGAGTTTAACGATGTTGCCTACTGGCCGCAGATTGAGCAGGTACTGGAGTGGGCGAAAGATCACGTAACCTCAACGCTGTTTGTCTGTTGGGCGGTCCAGGCCGCGCTCAATATTCTTTATGGCATTCCCAAGCAGACCCGCAGTGAAAAGCTCTCCGGCGTGTATGAACACCACATCCTTCATCCCCATGCGCTGCTGACGCGCGGTTTTGACGATGTGTTCCTTGCTCCGCACTCCCGTTATGCGGATTTCCCGTCTGCATTGATCCGCGACTACACCGATCTGGAGATTCTGGCCGAAACAGAAGAGGGCGATGCCTACCTGTTTGCCAGCAAAGATAAACGCATTGCTTTCGTGACCGGCCACCCGGAGTACGACGCCAACACGCTGGCGAATGAATATTTCCGCGATGTGGACGCGGGCCTCAGTCCTGAACTGCCGCATAACTACTTCCCGAAAGACGATCCGCAGAATAAACCGCGCGCCTCCTGGCGCAGCCACGGCAATCTGCTGTTCATCAACTGGCTCAACTACTACGTCTACCAGATCACGCCATACGATCTGCGCCACATGAATCCAACGCTGGATTAAGCGTTTCAGCCCTATATACCAGGCGCCTTCGGGCGCCTTTTTTATTTCCGAAAACCACTTCTCAACATAATAAAACTATAACTTCATTGTTATCAGTTAGTTATTTTCTTTTTTATTTAAAAATGGAAATTGTTTTTGATTTTGGAAAATTTATTAGCCAGGATTGATCCTGCTGAACGAAAACTGCACAAACGATCTTCGTCAGCATTGGGAAATGTCTTTGCTGCAAAAAAGAGGAATCGCACCATGACACAACAGGCAACAACAACCGATGAACTGGCCTTTACACAGCCGTACGGCGAGCAGGAGAAGCAGATCCTTACTCCGGCAGCGGTGGAGTTTCTGAGCGAGCTGGTAACGCGCTTTACGCCAAAACGTAATCAGCTACTGGCAGCGCGTCAGCGCCAGCAGCAACAAATTGATGCCGGTACGTTGCCTGAGTTTATTTCGGAAACAGCTTCCATTCGTGAATCCAACTGGACGATTCGTGGAATACCGGAAGATCTGCTCGACCGCCGCGTGGAGATCACCGGGCCGGTGGAGCGCAAAATGGTCATCAATGCGCTGAATGCCAACGTCAAAGTTTTCATGGCTGATTTTGAAGATTCGCTGGCGCCGAACTGGGACAAAGTGATCGATGGGCAGATCAACCTGCGCGATGCGGTCAACGGCACCATCAGCTACACCAATGAAGCTGGCAAGATTTATCAGTTAAAGCCCAACCCAGCGGTTCTGGTTTGTCGCGTGCGCGGCTTACATCTGCCAGAAAAACATGTGACCTGGCGTGGTGAAGCGATCCCCGGCAGTCTGTTCGACTTTGCGCTCTACTTCTTCCATAACCATAAAAACCTGCTCGCCAAAGGCAGCGGCCCCTATTTTTATCTGCCGAAAACCCAGTCCTGGCACGAAGCGGCCTGGTGGAGTGAGGTGTTCAGTTACACCGAAGACCGGTTCAATTTGCCGCGCGGCACTATCAAAGCAACGCTGCTGATTGAAACGCTGCCTGCGGTGTTTCAGATGGACGAAATCCTGCACGCGCTGCGCGACCATATTGTCGGGCTGAACTGCGGACGCTGGGATTACATCTTTAGCTATATCAAAACCCTGAAAAACTATCCGGATCGGGTTTTGCCGGATCGCCAGGTGGTCACCATGGATAAGCCTTTCCTCAGCGCCTATTCCCGCCTGTTAATCAAAACTTGTCATCGCCGCGGCGCATTCGCGATGGGCGGCATGGCGGCGTTTATTCCCAGTAAAGATGCCGAACGCAACAACTGGGTGCTGAATAAAGTGAAAGCCGACAAAGAACTCGAAGCGCGTAACGGTCACGACGGCACCTGGATTGCTCACCCGGGCCTTGGCGATACGGTGATGGACGTGTTCAACGCCGCCCTCGGCGAGAATAAAAACCAGTTGTTTGTCAGCCGTGAAGACGATGCCCCAATCACCGCCGAGGAACTGCTGGCACCGTGTGAAGGCGAACGCACCGAAGAGGGAATGCGCGCCAATATTCGCGTGGCGGTGCAATACATTGAAGCGTGGATCTCCGGCAATGGCTGTGTACCGATTTACGGGCTGATGGAAGATGCCGCCACCGCCGAAATCTCCCGCACCTCTATCTGGCAGTGGATCCACCACGAAAAGACGCTCAGCAACGGCAAACCGGTAACCAAAACGCTGTTCCGCCAGATGCTGGCCGAAGAGATGCGGGTTATTCAGGACGAGCTGGGCGAGCACCGATTCAGCAGCGGTCGTTTTGATGATGCCGCGCGCCTGATGGAGCAGATCACCACCTCTGACGAGCTGATCGACTTCCTGACGTTGCCCGGCTATCGCTTACTGGCTTAATTCAACCACCCGACACCCTATGGAGCATCTGCATATGAAAACCCGTACCCAACAAATCGAAGAATTACAAAAAGAGTGGACGCAACCGCGCTGGGAAGGCATTCGCCGCCCATACAGCGCGGAAGAGGTGGTGAAATTACGCGGCTCGGTCAACCCGGAATGTACGCTGGCGCAACTGGGCGCGGCCAAAATGTGGCGGCTGCTGCATGGCGAATCGAAAAAGGGTTATATCAATAGCCTTGGCGCGCTGACCGGTGGCCAGGCCTTACAACAGGCGAAAGCGGGGATCGAGGCTATTTATCTCTCCGGCTGGCAAGTTGCCGCAGATGCTAACCTGGCATCCAGCATGTATCCGGATCAGTCGCTTTATCCGGCGAACTCGGTGCCATCGGTGGTCGAACGGATTAACAATACCTTCCGCCGCGCCGATCAGATCCAGTGGGCTTCCGGTATTGAACCGGGCGATCCGCGTTTTGTGGACTATTTCCTGCCAATCGTGGCGGATGCCGAAGCCGGTTTTGGCGGCGTGCTGAATGCTTTTGAACTGATGAAATCGATGATTGAAGCCGGTGCTGCTGCCGTTCACTTTGAAGATCAGCTCGCGTCGGTGAAAAAATGCGGGCATATGGGCGGCAAAGTGCTGGTGCCGACGCAGGAAGCGGTGCAGAAACTGGTGGCTGCGCGTCTGGCGGCAGATGTGCTGGGCGTCCCGACGCTGTTGGTGGCGCGTACCGATGCGGATGCAGCCGATCTGATCACTTCCGACTGCGATCCCTATGACAGCGCCTTTATTACCGGTGAGCGCACCAGCGAAGGTTTCTACCGCACAAATGCCGGGGTTGAGCAAGCTATCAGCCGCGGGCTGGCTTACGCACCGTATGCCGATTTGGTGTGGTGCGAAACTTCGACGCCAGACCTCAAGCTGGCACGCCGTTTTGCCGATGCGATCCATGCAAAATACCCTGGCAAACTGCTGGCCTACAACTGCTCGCCGTCGTTCAACTGGAAAAAGAATCTCGACGACAACACCATCGCCAGCTTCCAGCAGGAGCTGTCGGACATGGGATACAAATTCCAGTTCATTACCCTCGCCGGTATTCACAGCATGTGGTTCAACATGTTCGACCTGGCCCACGCCTATGCGCAGGGCGAAGGGATGAAACACTACGTCGAGAAGGTACAGCAGCCGGAATTCGCCGCAGGCAAAGAGGGTTACACCTTCGTTTCTCACCAGCAGGAAGTTGGTACGGGCTACTTCGACAGGGTCACCACCATTATTCAGGGCGGGACCTCATCGGTGACCGCGCTGACAGGCTCGACCGAAGAAGCGCAGTTCTGATTGTCGATACCCGGCAGGCAAAAGCTGCCGGGTTTGCGGCTCCTCCGGATAACGCTCTCCGGCAACACTTTGCCCGACATGAGGACAAAAGATGTCGCGTGGCCTGGAACTACTGATTGCACAAACCATTCTGCAAGGCTTCGATGCGCAATATGGGCGCTTCCTGGAGGTCACATCCGGCGCCCAGCAGCGTTTTGAACAGGCGGACTGGCAGGCTGTACAGCAGGCGATGAAGCAGCGCATTCATCTTTACGACCATCATGTTGGCCTGGTGGTGGAGCAGTTACGCTGCATCACCGACAGCCAAAGCCCCGACGCGGCATTTCTGCTGCGGGTTAAAGAGCATTACACCCGGCTACTGCCGGATTACCCCCGTTTTGAGATTGCCGAAAGTTTTTTTAATTCGGTCTACTGCCGCCTGTTCGATCATCGATCATTAACGCCGGAACGCTTATTTATCTTTAGCTCGCAGCCGGAGCGTCGCTTTCGCACCATCCCGCGCCCGCTGGCGAAAGATTTTTGGCCGGAACGCGGCTGGGAAGCGTTACTCAGTAAAGTGCTGACGGATTTACCGCTGCGCCTGCCGTGGCAGGATAAAACGCGCGATATCGGTTATATCACGGCGCATCTGCAGGAGGCTTTCGGCCCCGAAGTGCTGGCGAAATCGCATCTGCAAGTGGCAAATGAACTGTTTTATCGCAATAAGGCGGCCTGGCTGGTTGGCAAACTCGTTACGCCACAGGCAACGTTGCCCTTTTTGCTGCCGATCCACCGCACGGATGAAGGCGAACTGTTTGTCGATACCTGTCTGACCACGCCTGCCGAAGCCAGCATCGTGTTTGGCTTTGCCCGCTCCTATTTTATGGTTTATGCGCCGCTGCCCGCCGCGACGGTGGAGTGGCTGCGGGAGATCCTGCCGGGCAAAACCACCGCCGAGCTGTATATGGCGATTGGCTGCCAGAAGCACGGCAAAACCGAAAGTTATCGCGAATACCTGAACTACATCCGTGCCAGCAATGAGCAGTTTATTGAAGCGCCGGGCATTCGCGGCATGGTGATGCTGGTCTTTACGCTGCCGGGCTTTGACCGGGTATTTAAAGTGATCAAAGACGTTTTTCCTCCGCAAAAAGAGATGAGCGCGGCGCATGTTCGCGCCTGTTACCAGTTGGTCAAAGAGCACGATCGCGTCGGTCGCATGGCCGATACGCAGGAATTTGAAAACTTTGTGCTGGAAAAAAGGCAAATCTCGCCCGCGCTGATGGCGTTACTGCTGGAACAGGCTCCGGGTAAAATTACCGATCTCGGCGACAGTATCGCTATCAGCCATCTCTACATTGAGCGGCGCATGGTGCCGCTGAACATCTGGTTTGAGCAGGTCAAAGGTCAGCAACTGCGTGATGCAGTGGAAGAGTATGGCAACGCAATCCGCCAGCTTGCCGCCGCTAATATTTTCCCCGGCGATATGCTATTCAAGAACTTTGGCGTCACCCGTCATGGCCGCGTCGTGTTCTACGACTACGATGAAATTTGCTATATGACCGAGGTGAATTTCCGTGATATTCCGCCGCCGCGTTACCCGGAAGATGAATTGAGCGCTGAACCCTGGTACAGCGTGGCGCCCGGCGATGTTTTTCCGCAGGAGTTTCGCCACTGGCTGTGCGCCGATCCAGAAATCGGCCCGTTGTTTGAGGAGATGCACGCCGATTTATTGCGCGCCGATTACTGGCGGGGGCTACAGGAACGCATCCGACAGGGACACGTGGAAGATGTCTATGCCTACCGTAAGCGCCAGCGCTTTAGCATACGCTTCGGCGCTGGCACCTTACGGCAGGCGGGCTGAGCGCTTAGTGGACGTGCAGGTTGAATTGCAGCACGTTATAAGCGGCGTAGCTAAAGAACAGTAAAATCGCGAGCGTCAGCAAAAAGGCGAGCGTACTCGCGCTGGCGGTGCGGAACAGGTGCGTTTTGCGCGGCGTCAGTAAAAGCGCGACCAGCGGGAAAATAAACACCAGATGGCCAACAAAGTCGGTAATGCCAAACGGAATAAAGGCCAGCACCACGATGATGGCAAACAGCCCGATACAGGCGTAACCTGCCAGTCTGCCGCTGAAGATATGCCAAATCAGACATAATTCCACGAAACCACAGGCACGGACAAAGAACTCCCAGTTCAGGCCCATGGCCAGATAGCTATGCGTTGTCAGCAATTGGTAATACAAACCAGGATGCAGGAATTTCTCAATCGCTCCCCACAGGAATGAGTAGCAAAGAATCAGACGCAGAAATTCCAGTTCTTTGCCGTACGCCTGCTGTTTCAGGGTGCTCTGGGTAATTAAATAAACTGCGATACCAATGAAGATAAAATAGTCCAGCATATGGTTCGCACCATAAAGCTGCACGGCATAGAGATAGAGCAGAATAATTAAGAAGCCGGAGAAAAAGCTCGTTTTTCTCGAAAATGCGGTAAGCGCAATAATAAGGTGAACATATCTAAGCCACGGATTAGCAACGACCAGCTCCGGGGTCAGAATAACCTGCGGGAAGAATGCGCCCAGCACCAGGAAAAAGAGTGCTGCACCCCAGCGAATAATCTGCGGGACGTAATTATGTGCATGATTTAAAAAGGGATGGCAGCGGTGGCAATCGATAAACGAAGGCAGTTTTCTGTCGAGTACCGATGTCGCAAATATTACTGCCGTTGAAAATGCCAATAATAACCAGAAGCTCATCGCACCGGTCAATGATGTTATCGATAGCGGCGTTTGCTCAACGCCATAATTAACGAACCACTTCACATGCGCCATTGCGGAAAAGGGCAAGCACATAATGATAGATGCCAGAATGCGGGCTTTACTCTTCATCATCATAATCTCATGAAAAAACGTGCCGACACGGTGCCATCGCCCTGGTGTGACGACAATGAGATAACCCTTTTATGACTGGAGATAATCTCCCCCGCGAGTTGAGACGATTCTTGTCGCAGGGGAGATAAATAAGTTGCAGGGTTTATTCGATGGATAAGGAGGTAATAATGAAAGTAATTAACGCATTCCGCCGTAGGCCAGCGTCACCTCTTTTGCGCCGCGAATGACCATGGCGCCCAGTTCGGTGACGCGGTCGTCAGTCATACGCGATATTGGCCCGGAGATAGAGATCGCCGCGAACGGCTCGCCGTGTTCATCATAAATACAGGCGGCAACGCAGCGCAGACCCAGCGCATGTTCTTCATCGTCAAAAGAGTAGCCGCGCTTGCGCGTCTGGGCGAGATCCTCTTTCAGATGCACTGGCGACACCAGCGTCGCGTGGGTATAGGCGTGCAGCCCCTGGCGGTGCAGCAGATCACCGACCTGCTCATCATCCAGCCGTGCTAAAAAGGCTTTACCTGCGCCGGAGGCGTGCATCGGTAGCTTGCCGCCGATGGGCGCGGACATCCGCATTAACTGGGTACACTGCACCTGATCGATAATAATGGCCTGATGATCGCTTTTATCCAGCACGGCAAGATTGACCGTCTCACCGGATTCTTCCATCAGCTTACGCAGGATGGGATGCACAATCGCCATCAGGTTACGGCTTTGCAGGAAGCTACTGCCGACAATAAAAGCATGTGCGCCGACCGCCCAGTGGCCCAGCTCGCCAACCTGACGGACAAAGCCCAGTTGCTGCATGGTAGTAAGCAGTCGATGAGTAGTGGAATTGGGTAAACCGGCCTGTTGCGCCAGCTCCGTCAGCGCGACGCTGCCGTGGGATTCAGCGATCCATTCCAGCAGTTTCAGACCACGGGTCAATGACTGGACTTGTCCGCCGGCCGGAGCGGCTGGCGCGGTGGCTTTTCTGCCACGTTTTGCGGGAACGGAAGCGACCATCGGCTGGCTCCTTTTTCTGTATCGTGGAAATCATTTTCGTTTTGACTCAGTATAACGTAACTCCGTGGCAGACTGATCGGATGAGTGAAGCTGAACATCTCTCATGTTAATCCGCTGCCGCTTTTCCGTTCTGCCACTTTGTGCCAGTATGTTTTGCTGGCCTTTTGGCCTCATTGAGCCTTGTCGGGAGCACGTGTGAGCAGCAAAGTTGAACAACTGCAACAGCAGTTAAATGAACGCATTCTGGTTCTGGACGGTGGTATGGGTACCATGATCCAGAGCTATCGTCTGAGTGAGCAGGATTTTCGCGGCGAGCGCTTTGCCGACTGGCCCTGCGATCTGAAAGGAAACAACGACTTGCTGGTGCTCAGCAAGCCGGACGTGATAACCGCCATCCATGACGCCTATTTTGCGGCCGGCGCGGATATCATCGAAACCAATACCTTTAACTCAACGACCATCGCCATGGCGGATTACCAGATGGAATCCCTGTCGGCGGAAATCAACTTTGCCGCAGCGAAACTGGCCCGCGCTTGCGCCGATAAATGGACCGCGCAAACGCCGGAAAAACCGCGTTACGTGGCCGGTGTGCTTGGCCCGACTAACCGCACTGCTTCTATCTCCCCGGATGTCAACGATCCGGCGTTTCGTAATATCTCCTTCGATCAGCTGGTGGAGGCCTACCGCGAATCAACCAAAGCGCTGGTGGAAGGCGGAGCTGACCTGATCCTGATCGAAACGGTGTTTGATACGCTCAACGCCAAAGCGGCGATCTTTGCCGTTAAAGAAGAGTTTGATGCGCTGGGTATTGAGCTGCCGATCATGATTTCCGGCACCATTACCGATGCGTCCGGGCGTACGCTCTCCGGCCAGACGACTGAGGCATTTTACAACTCACTGCGCCATGCCGATGCGCTCACTTTCGGCCTTAACTGCGCGCTGGGGCCAGACGAGCTGCGCCAGTACGTGCAGGAACTGTCGCGCATTGCCGAATGCTACGTCACCGCGCACCCGAACGCCGGTCTGCCGAACGCCTTTGGCGAATACGACCTTGATGCCACCACCATGGCGACGCAGATCCGCGAGTGGGCGGAAGCCGGGTTCCTGAATATCGTCGGCGGTTGTTGCGGCACCACGCCGGAACATATCGCTGCCATGAGCAACGCTGTTGCCGGGCTGCCGCCGCGTAAACTGCCGGAAATTCCGGTAGCCTGCCGTCTTTCCGGCCTTGAGCCGCTGAATATCGGCGATGACAGTCTGTTTGTGAACGTCGGCGAACGGACTAACGTTACCGGCTCCGCTAAATTCAAGCGCCTGATCAAAGAAGAGAAGTACAGCGAAGCGCTGGACGTGGCGCGCCAGCAGGTGGAAAGCGGCGCGCAGATCATCGATATCAACATGGATGAGGGGATGCTCGACGCCGAAGCGGCGATGGTGCGTTTCCTCAATCTGATTGCTGGTGAACCGGACATCGCCCGTGTACCGATCATGATCGACTCCTCGAAGTGGGAGGTGATTGAAAAAGGGCTGAAATGCATCCAGGGCAAAGGCATTGTTAACTCCATCTCCATGAAAGAAGGGGTTGAGCCGTTTATCCATCATGCGAAACGCGTGCGCCGTTACGGTGCGGCGGTGGTGGTGATGGCCTTTGATGAAGTGGGCCAGGCGGATACTCGCGCGCGCAAAATCGAGATTTGCCGCCGCGCCTATAAAATTCTCACCGAAGAGGTAGGATTCCCGCCGGAAGACATTATCTTCGACCCGAATATCTTCGCAGTGGCGACCGGGATTGAAGAGCACAACAACTATGCGCAGGACTTTATCGGCGCCTGTGAAGATATCAAACGCGAGCTGCCGCATGCGCTGATCTCCGGCGGCGTGTCGAACGTCTCCTTCTCCTTCCGCGGTAACGATCCGGTACGTGAGGCAATTCACGCCGTCTTCCTTTATTACGCTATTCGCAACGGCATGGACATGGGGATCGTAAACGCCGGTCAGTTGGCGATTTATGACGATCTGCCTACCGAGCTGCGCGATGGCGTTGAGGATGTGATTCTTAACCGTCGTGACGATGCCACGGAGCGCATGCTGGATCTGGCTGAGAAATATCGCGGCAGTAAAGGCGCGGATGAAGGTGCGCAGGCGCAACTGGCCGAATGGCGTAGCTGGGATGTGAAAAAGCGCCTCGAATATTCGCTGGTGAAAGGTATTACCGAATTTATTGAGCAGGACACCGAAGAGGCCCGTCAGCAAGCCGCTCGCCCGATCGAGGTGATCGAAGGGCCATTGATGGACGGTATGAACGTGGTCGGCGATCTGTTCGGCGAAGGTAAGATGTTCCTGCCGCAGGTCGTGAAATCTGCCCGCGTAATGAAACAAGCGGTTGCTTACCTGGAGCCGTATATCGAAGCCAGCAAAGAGCAGGGTAAAAGCAACGGCAAGATGGTGATCGCCACCGTGAAAGGCGATGTGCACGATATCGGCAAAAACATCGTAGGCGTGGTATTGCAGTGCAATAACTACGAAATCATTGATCTCGGCGTGATGGTGCCGGCCGACAAAATCCTCAAAACTGCGCGTGAAGTGAATGCTGACCTGATTGGCCTTTCCGGGCTGATTACGCCGTCGCTCGATGAGATGGTCAACGTGGCTAAAGAGATGGAGCGCCAGGGGTTCACCATTCCGCTGCTGATCGGCGGCGCGACCACGTCGAAAGCGCACACGGCGGTGAAAATCGAGCAGAACTACAGCGGGCCAACGGTCTATGTGCAGAACGCCTCGCGCACCGTCGGCGTCGTGTCGTCGCTGCTGTCGGATACGCAACACGATGAGTTTGTCGCCCGCACCCGCAAAGAGTATGAAACGGTGCGCATCCAGCACGCGCGCAAAAAACCGCGCACGCCGCCGGTGACCTTGCAGGCCGCACGGGAAAACGATCTGGCTTTCGACTGGGCCAGTTACACACCGCCGGTGGCGCATCGCCTCGGCGTACAGGAAGTCACGGCCAGCATCGAGACGCTGCGCAACTATATCGACTGGACTCCGTTCTTTATGACCTGGTCGCTGGCGGGCAAGTATCCGCGCATTCTGGAAGATGAAGTGGTGGGTGAAGAGGCGAAGCGTCTGTTTAAGGATGCGAACGAGATGCTCGATATGCTGGGCGCGGAAAAACAGCTTAATCCGCGCGGTGTGGTCGGGCTGTTTCCGGCAAACCGCGTCGGCGATGACATCGAAATCTACCGTGACGAAACCCGCACGCAGGTGCTGACGGTCGGTTGCCATCTGCGTCAGCAGACCGAAAAAACCGGTTTCGCCAACTACTGCCTGGCCGATTTTGTCGCGCCGAAACAGAGCGGAAAAGCGGACTACATTGGCGCTTTTGCCGTGACCGGCGGGCTGGAAGAAGATGCACTGGCGGAGGCTTACGATGCCGCACACGATGATTACAACAAAATCATGGTGAAAGCGGTGGCTGACCGTCTTGCAGAGGCGTTTGCCGAATACCTGCATGAGCGGGTACGTAAAGTGTACTGGGGCTATGCGCCAAACGAAAATCTCAGCAACGAAGAGCTGATCCGCGAAAACTACCAGGGAATTCGCCCCGCGCCGGGCTACCCTGCGTGCCCGGAGCACACCGAAAAAGGCACTATCTGGCAGTTACTGGATGTGGAAAAACATACCGGTATGAAGCTGACAGAATCTTACGCCATGTGGCCGGGTGCCTCGGTTTCCGGCTGGTATTTCAGCCATCCGGACAGCAAGTATTTCGCCGTCGCGCAAATTCAGCGCGATCAGGTGGAAGATTATGCGCGGCGTAAAGGCATGTCCGTGTCAGAGGTTGAGCGCTGGCTGTCCTCGAATTTAGGTTACGACGCCGACTAACCGCAATACATTGCAGAGCAACGGGGCATTATTTAATGCCCCATTTTTTTTCATCACTTTTCATAAAATCTTCACTAAGCAAACATAATACAAATTGAAACTAAGAACATTCTTAAAAGTGGATATTTTCTTAGACCGTTGTTCCTCTTCATGCGTATGATGGGCGTTGGCTCACAGGCAAGATTGCTTCCTTTTTTTGCAGTTCATTCGTTTGTCATAAATTTAACTTAGGTATTATAAAATGGATATTTATGATATAAGAAAAAGAAATCTATTGCCGAAGGATTATGAAAATATCCTTGCGCCGGACATCGCGAAAAATATTATCAGAAAGGAATATTTTATCGAAAGTAGTCCTAATAATGTCCTTGGAAGTATCGATGGCTATAGCATTAAAAAACACCACGGCTTTAAATATGGTTTACCGCACGATCCATTAGGTCATCAAAAAGAGAAATATATTGATAGTCTGGTGGACCGGGGCGTGGTAGTGGTGATGCGGCCAAATGTTAGCGCCCGCAACCGCTTCTACTATCCATTTTTTATTGCGGAAAACGGCGCGCTGTTTTGCGTACAGGAGATGTCGTTTAATGCCGTCTATATCAGAACCATACTGAACGGTTTTAAAGACAGCGTGGCGATTCACGGCACGCCTGCGCCAACCCGCAGCAGCTTTGTGCCGGTAACGGCGGAGTACGGCCCCGGCTACTGGAAGACCAGCGAGACGGACTTCCACGGCGTTAAAAATGCGGCGGTGATGCTACTCAACCGCGCAACCAGTATGGGCGACCAGGGGCGTGTATTTGGCTCGGATGGCAAAGATTATATGAATACCTCGCGGGATAAAATTCAGCTGTGGACGCCCATTCCAGACAGCGTGACGTCAGATACCCGGGAAATCCTGTATAATCGTTCGGTAATCAGGCGCTATGGCGATAAGCGATCGATAAGTCAAAAATATCTCGAAGGTGATGATGCCTGGACGCAATCGGGTAAATCATGGCAATGGATTCCTGGGGTAAGGGATGAAGATTATGAGTTTAAAAAATAAGATATACCTGTTCTGGGGGATTATGGATGTACTGGCATTGGCCGGATATTTATTTTTCTCACTACAGGGTGGGAGTATTCCTTTTTATTCCGACATCCATGGGTTTTATACCAACTACGCGCAATTAGGCGTAGGTGGTTTAACCGGTGGGCTGATCCAGTTGCTGTTCTTTATTAATATTGTACTGATCGTTTCATTAGCATTTTCTGGCTGGTGGATGATAGTCAAAAAGGATATCAATAATATCTTTTTAATCGTTCAGGAAATTGGCCGGGTATTTTCGTTGAAATGCTCCATTGCGCTAATCCCGCTGATTATGCATTTTTCTGATGTGCGTTCTCCGTGGATCGCCATCCTGCTGTTTGTCCTGTCGGAGGTGGTTAAAATTGGCTCTATTATGTGGATTAAACGAAATGATGAGTCGCAGGCCATGGATGCCGCCAGCCGCTAAGCGCTAAACCCCATCATTGTCACAAAACCGTCATTTTTCCTTACAACTCGCAGGATGCTTAAGCGGCGTTCTGCGCTATTCCTGGTTTTAACACCTTATACTTAAACCATAATGTTGTGGTTATCTCTCCGCAGATAGCCAGCAACGCATAACAATAAGGAGGATCCCACTCAGTGCTGACTTTGCTTCATCTGTTATCTGCTGTTGCCTTGCTGGTATGGGGTACCCATATTGTCCGTACCGGTGTGATGCGCGTCTTTGGCGCCCGTTTACGGACGGTGCTCAGCCGCAGCGTGGAGAAAAAACCGCTCGCCTTCTGCGCGGGTATCGGCGTGACCGCGCTGGTACAGAGCAGCAACGCGACGACCATGCTGGTGACATCCTTCGTGGCGCAGGATTTAGTGGCGCTGACCCCGGCGCTGGTGATTGTACTTGGTGCCGATGTCGGGACCGCGCTGATGGCGCGTGTGCTGACCTTCGATCTTTCATGGCTGTCGCCGCTGCTGATTTTTATCGGCGTGATTTTCTTCCTCGGCCGCAAACAAACCCGTGAAGGACAACTGGGCCGCGTCAGTATTGGCCTCGGGCTGATCCTGCTGGCGCTGGAACTCATCGTGCAGGCGGTGACGCCAATCACCCAGGCAAGTGGGGTTCAGGTGATTTTTGCCTCGCTGACGGGTGATATCCTGTTGGATGCACTGATTGGCGCGGTCTTTGCGATTATCAGTTATTCAAGCCTGGCCGCCGTACTGCTGACGGCAACGCTGGCTGCCGCCAGTATTATTTCGTTTCCGGTGGCGTTGTGCCTGGTGATTGGTGCCAACCTGGGTTCTGGTCTGCTGGCGATGCTGAACAACAGTGCGGCTAATGCCGCAGCCCGCCGGGTGGCGCTCGGCAGCCTGCTGTTTAAGCTGGTAGGCAGCCTGATCATTCTGCCGTTTGTCCATGTGCTCGCCAGTTCGATGCAAAAACTGCCGCTGCCGGAAGCGGAACTGGTGATTTACTTCCACGTTTTCTACAACCTGATCCGCTGTCTGGCGATGGTGCCGTTTGCCGGGCCGATGGCGCAATTTTGTAAACGCATTATTAGCGATGAACAGGAGCTGGATGCGCGTCTGAAACCCAAACATCTCGACAGTTCTGCGCTGGATACGCCGACGCTGGCGCTGGCGAATGCCGCGCGCGAAACGCTGCGCATGGGCGATGCGATGGAGCTGATGCTGGAAGGTTTGCATAAAGTGATGCACGGCGAGCCGCGGCAGGAGAAAGAGCTGCGCAAGCTGGCAGATGACGTCAACGTGCTTTATACCGCGATCAAGCTCTATCTGGCGCGTATGCCGAAAGAGGAGCTGGCGGAAGAGGAGTCAAAACGCTGGGCGGAAATTATCGAGATGTCGCTTAACCTGGAGCAGGCTTCCGATATTGTCGAGCGGATGGGCAGTGAAATCGCCGACAAATCGTTAGCCGCACGACGCGCTTTTTCAGGGGAAGGGCTGAAAGAGCTGGATGCGCTGCATGAACGGTTGGTGGGGAATCTGAAACTGGCGATGTCGGTGTTTTTCTCCAGCGATGTCACCAGCGCCCGTCGTCTGCGTCGCAGCAAACACCGCTTCCGTATTATGAACCGGCGCTATGCGCATGCGCACGTTGATCGACTGCATCAGCAAAACGTTCAGAGCATTGAAACCAGTTCGTTGCACCTTGGTCTGCTGGGAGACATGAAACGACTCAACTCCCTGTTCTGCTCGGTGGCCTATGGCGTTCTGGAACAACCCGATGAAGATGACGATCGCGACGATAATTAATCCCCGCCGTGCCACCCGGCACGGCGTCTAAAAACCCCGGTTTTTATCGGGTTAGTGCACAAATTCATTTACGCACGATAAAAATCCATTTTTTCTCCTCTTAAAGCCAGTTATATTCCGCTTTTACAGGAGAGTTTATGCTGCCAACCCAATCAACACGTTTAAACAAATATATCAGCGAAAGCGGGATTTGCTCGCGTCGTGAGGCCGATCGTTATATCGAGCAGGGCAATGTTTTTATCAACGGCAAGCGCGCCGGGATCGGCGATCAGGTTGTTGCCGGAGACGTTGTCAAAGTGAACGGTCAACTTATCGAGCCGCGAAATGCAGAAGATCTGGTATTTATCGCGTTGAATAAACCGGTTGGCATTGTCAGTACCACTGAAGACGGCGAAAAAGACAATATTGTTGATTTTGTTAATCATAGCAGCCGTATTTTCCCCATTGGTCGTCTGGACAAAGATTCACAGGGGCTGATTTTTCTCACTAATCACGGCGACTTAGTGAATAAAATCCTGCGTGCAGGTAACGACCACGAAAAAGAGTATCTGGTGACCGTCAACAAACCGGTGACCGATGAGTTTATTCGGGGTATGGGCGCGGGCGTGCCGATCCTCGGTACGGTAACCAAAAAATGCAAGGTTAAGAAAGAAGCGCCTTTCACTTTCCGCATCACGCTGGTGCAGGGGCTGAACCGCCAGATCCGCCGCATGTGCGAGCATTTCGGTTATGAAGTCACGAAGCTGGAACGCACGCGTATTATGAACGTCAGCCTCACCGGGCTGCCGCCGGGCGAGTGGCGCGATTTAACCGACGACGAATTGATCGCGCTGTTCAAACTGATTGAGAACTCATCCTCAGAAGCGAAGCCGAAAGCCAAAGCAAAACCGCAGGCGGCGAAAAAACCTGCCGTCAATGTTGCGAAGCCCGAAGAGAAAAATCGGGGCAAACCGGCAGGTAAACGCTTTACCCAGCCGGGGAGAAAGAAGAAAGGGCGCTGATTAGCGTCTGCCGCGCGTTGAGGTATTCGCCGACCAGGAAAAGGTCGTGCTCTCATCGGGTTTGTAAGCCTGCTGTTTTTTAACCTTGCGGGCTTTCTTCACTTCCGCTTCACGCTGCTCCATCAGCTTATCGATGTACTCTTTTTTCACATGATTCGCTTCAGAATTGCTGAGCGGGCGTCCATGCGCGATGCGGGCGCGATCGAGCAGGGTTTTTAGCTCCCGTTGTTCGCTCTCCGTCATCTCTTTTTGCGTCAGTCTGGTCAGGGCCATGGGATTCTCTCCTCGGGAAGTGCAACGAGTGTACGCGATGCGGCCAGGTAAAGCATGCGTAATGGCGCATAAACGCTGGAAAGCGCTTCGCATATTTGTCGGAGCGTGGGTGACAATGGCTGACGTCGGCGTAACATCATGCAGATTTGGTATAAAATTTTATACAAGGATGTGTTATGCTGGAGTTGCGACCTGCCCTAAAGCCCATCATTTGGCTGGGTTCGTCATACAAGGACTTATGTGCTTTTCCAGAAGATGTTCGCAAAGATGCGGGCTATCTGCACAAAATTCAGGCTGGCCTGGAAGCGTCGGACTGGAGAGTGATGGCTGAGGTTGGCGCTGGCGTGGCGGAAATCCGGCTTCGCAATCACGCAGGCGCGTTCCGCGTTTTTTACCTGGCCAGGTTTGAAGATGCGCTGTATGTTTTGCACTGTTTTCATAAAACGTCTCAGCGCACTTCGCTCTCAGATAAGGCGATAGCCCGTACCCGCTATCGCGCATTGGTTGAGCATTACAGGAATCAAAAATGAAAACGACAACAGAAAATCTGATTGGTCATGTGACCCCGGCCGGTGCCAATATTTTTGCGGAACTGGGTTTTGCACCTGAAACCGCAAATGCGCTTGCGCAGGATGCGGAACGAGAGGTCATCCAATTGCTGAGTATTAAACGGCAACTGATGCAGGAAATCGCCGGCTGGATAGCTGAAAACCACCTCAAACAGGCGGAAGTAGCCGCCAGACTCAATATTTCTCGCCCTCGCGTCTCCGATGTGGTTAATCAAAAAACCAGTAAATTTACCATTGATGCCCTGGTCACCATGCTGAGTAAACTCGGTAAGCCGGTGACGATTACGGTTGGGTAAAAAATTAATCTGCCGGATGATACGTTTTTATCCGGCAGTGGTTGCTCTGTTACCCCTCTTTCACCGCATCCGCGTTGCGCCCGTCGACGGGTTTACCGGACCAGTAACCCGCCAGCAGCGAGCCAGAGAGGTTATGCCAGACGGAGAACAACGCGCCAGGCAGTGCGGCGAGCGGGGAGAAGTAGATTTTACCCAACGCGGCGGCCAGACCTGAGTTTTGCATGCCCACTTCAATCGCCAGCGTGCGGCAGGTGGATTCATCAAAGCCGAACAGGCGTCCGCCCCAGTAACCGCCCAGCAAACCGATGCTGTTGTGCAGAATCACCGCGACAATCACCACCAGGCCAACCGAGGCGATATACGCCGCAGAACCGGCCACTACCGCGCTGATGATCGCCAGAATACACACCATCGAGAAGGCGGGCAGATACGGTTCGACCGCTTTCACCACGCGCGGGAACAGGTGATGCACAATCAACCCCAGCGCTATTGGGATCACCACAATTTGCAAAATACTCAGCAGCATACCCATCACATCCACCTGGATATGCGCATCGACGTACAGGCGCGTCAGCAGCGGCGTCGCGATCACACCGACCAGGGTTGAGACGGAAGAGATGGTGACCGACAGCGCGACGTCGCCTTTTGCCAGGTAGATCATCACGTTCGACGCCGTACCGCTGGCGACGCTGCCGACCAGCACCATTCCGGCGGACAAATCTGGCGGCATCTTAAAGAGCAACGCCAGCAGCCATGCCGCCAGCGGCATCACCAGATAGTGCAGGAAAATGCCCGCGGCGACCGGCGCCGGGCGAGAGAGCACGCGTTTAAAATCATCGAGTTTCAGGTGCACGCCCATGCCGAACATAATCAGCATCAGCAGCGTGCTCACCCACGGACCGATGGCGACGAAGGTGGGTGGGAAGTAATAAGCGAGGACGGAAAGCAGCAGCGCCCATAACGGGAACAGCCGCGTCAGTGTTGCGAGCATGTGAGGAATTCCTTGCGATTGTTGTGTTGTGTTTTTTTATAAAAAGGCCGGGTTCGTGCCCGGCCATAGTTATTGTTTATCGTGCTAAGGAATTTTATTCAAACAAATTATGATGCAGCTTCTGTACAACCTGCTCCGCTTCGGCGCCAGGCACCAGGAAGCAGAGGTTATGGCTGGATGCGCCGTAGCAGATCATGCGAATGTTGAACGGGTCGAGCACGCCAAACACCTCTTTCCCCACGCCGCAGGCTTTCGACAGCTCATTGCCGATCAGCGCCACCAGCGCCAGGTTCTCTTCGACTTCCACGCGGCACAGCGATGACAGCTCGGTCAGCAGCGACTGGGTCAGCAACGTATCGCCGGTTGACGTTGAGCCGGTGGTATCCAGCGTCAGCGCCACGCTCACTTCGGAGGTGGTGATCAGATCGACAGAGATATTGTGTCGTGCGAGGATGCCAAACACTTCGGCCAGGAAGCCACGTGAGTGCAGCATGTTCAGGCTGTGCAGCGTCAGCAGCGTTTGTCTGCGGCGCAGCGCCAGTGCGCGGAACAGCGGTGGATTAGTGGTTTTGTTGCATACCAGCGTGCCGCCCGCTTTCGGGTCTTTGCTGGAGCCGACAAATACCGGAATGTCGCTGCGCACGGCAGGCAACAGAGTGGCCGGATGCAGCACTTTCGCGCCAAAAGTGGCCATCTCAGCCGCTTCTTCAAAGGCGATTTCATCAATGCGTTTTGCTGCCGGAACGACGCGCGGATCGGTGGTATAGATGCCCGGAACATCTGTCCAGATATCCACACGTGAGGCGTGCAGCGCTTCACCCAGCAGCGCTGCCGTATAGTCGCTGCCGCCACGGCCCAGCGTGGTGGTACGGCCTTTGGCTTCGCTACCGATAAAGCCCTGGGTGATGATTAACCCTTCGCTGAGGCGCGGCGCGAGTTGCTGGGCGGAAAGCTCAGCCAGCGCGGCGACATCCGGCTCGGCACGGCCAAAGCGATCGCTGGTACGCATGACTTTACGCACGTCAAACCACTGCGCCTGAACGTTACGTTCACGCAGCACTTCAACAAACAGCAGAGTCGACATTAATTCGCCGTGGCTCACCAGCTCGTCGGTCAGGGCCGTAGAGGTCGCCAGCGAGGCGGCTTCCGCCAGGGTGGTGATATTTTCCAGCAGGCGTTCGATCTCTTCACGAATCACGGAAGGATTCGCCATACGTTCCAGGATATCGAACTGAATTTTGCGGATAGCGTCGAGTTTTACGAAGCGCTCGCTGGCTTCCAGCCCTTCAGACAGGGCAACCAGCAGATTGGTCACGCCCGCAGAGGCGGAGAGAACAACCAGACGGACGCTGGCATCGGCAAGCACCACGTCCGCACTGCGGTTCATGGCATCGTAATCGGCAACACTGGTGCCGCCAAATTTGGCGACAACTAAACTCGTCATAACAACCTCGTGTCAGGGGATCCAATATTCAGCCTTGGCACAAGGAAAGAGCGAAAAACAGGGGTGGCGCAGATAGCAAAACAACTACGTTTTCCCCAGAAGCGCTCCACCTTGCGAAACGCCCGACTGCGAACGTTTCTGGTGACAACCCAGAGGATTCAGCCTCTGTAGCCGATAACGAACGCTGCCAGGCGTTTTGTTATCTCGGCGTTGCTCCCCCTCAGGTGTTTTCTTCAGTCTGGCACTTCGAACACCGTGTACCTGGGCAACGCGCCTCTTCTGGCTATTACCTTCGCCTTTCACGCTGTGGCGGTGTTGGCTGCCTTCACTTACCCCGGTCACTTACCGATGTAAGCTCCCGGGGATGCGTTCAGTTGCCGCCTGGCCACAACGCGAAATGCGTTGGTAATACTTACCTTCGCTTGCCGCGCTGTGGCGGTGTTGGCTGCCTTCACTTACCCCGGTCACTTACCGATGTAAGCTCCCGGGGATGCGCTCAGTTGCCGCCTGGCCACAACGCGAAATGCATTGGTAATACTTACCGTCGTCTCTCGCGCGAAAGCGGCGTTGGCTCGGGTAACTTAAAACTGGCCGGTGGCGGTATGCGTGGCGGGCCTACATACTCTGTAGGCCGGATAAACGCAGTGCCATCCCGCAAGCTTCTTCTGCGCTCGCGCGCAAGAAGTGTGGTTATAAATAAAGGGTTAGCGGGGGCGCTGTCAACGCCGGGATTATGCGGATTTTTCATGCGGCTTTCGCAATCAGTAAAATGGCTTATGTTATGCGGATAATCGGCCATTTTCGCCGTGCTTGAGCCGCAGAACAGAGGGGCAGGCACAAAAACCATCACAATTTTCCCCGGCAGGCGCTACAATCGACCGCAGTCACAATTCTCAAATCAGAAGAGTATTGCTATGAAAAACATCAACCCAACGCAGACCTCTGCCTGGCAGGCATTACAAAAACACTACGCTGACATGAAGGATGTCACTATCGCGGATCTGTTCGCGAAAGACGGCGACCGCTTTAGTAAGTTTTCCGCAACCTTCGATGATCTGATGCTGGTGGATTTCTCCAAAAACCGCATCACGCAAGAGACTCTGGACAAGCTGCTGGCGCTCGCCAAAGAGACCGAACTGGCAGCGGCCATTAAATCCATGTTCTCCGGCGAGAAGATTAACCGCACCGAAGATCGCGCCGTCCTGCACGTTGCGCTGCGTAACCGTAGCAATACCCCGATTCTGGTTGATGGCAAAGATGTGATGCCGGAAGTGAACGCTGTACTGGAGAAGATGAAAACCTTCTCTGAAGCGATCATTTCAGGCGCCTGGAAAGGCTATACTGGCAAACCAATCACTGACGTGGTGAACATCGGTATTGGCGGCTCCGACCTCGGTCCGTTTATGGTCACCGAAGCGCTGCGCCCTTACAAAAATCACCTGAACATGCATTTCGTTTCTAACGTCGATGGTACGCATATCGCCGAAGTGCTGAAAAAAGTGAACCCGGAAACCACGTTGTTCCTCGTGGCCTCTAAAACCTTCACCACCCAGGAAACCATGACCAACGCCCATAGCGCGCGCGACTGGTTCCTGAAAACTGCCGGTGACGAAAAACACGTTGCGAAACACTTCGCCGCCCTCTCCACCAACGGTAAAGCGGTTGGCGAGTTTGGTATCGATACCGCGAACATGTTTGAATTCTGGGATTGGGTGGGCGGCCGCTACTCGCTGTGGTCTGCCATCGGTCTGTCGATCATCCTCTCCGTGGGCTTCGACAACTTTGTTGAGCTGCTCTCCGGCGCTCACGCCATGGACAAACACTTCTCCACCACGGAACTGTCGAAAAACCTGCCGGTGCTGCTGGCGCTGATCGGCATCTGGTACAACAACTTCTTCGGTGCTGAAACCGAAGCTATCCTGCCGTACGACCAGTACATGCACCGCTTTGCCGCCTACTTCCAGCAGGGCAACATGGAATCTAACGGTAAATACGTTGACCGTAACGGCCACGCCGTGGATTACCAGACCGGCCCGATTATCTGGGGTGAACCGGGCACTAACGGTCAGCACGCGTTCTATCAGCTGATTCACCAGGGAACCAAAATGGTGCCGTGTGATTTCATCGCGCCGGCCATCACCCACAACGCGCTTTCCGATCATCACCAGAAGCTGCTGTCTAACTTCTTCGCACAGACCGAAGCGCTGGCGTTTGGTAAATCCCGCGAAGTGGTTGAGCAGGAATACCGTGACCAGGGTAAAGATCCGGCCACGCTGGAACACGTTGTGCCGTTCAAAGTATTTGAAGGCAACCGTCCGACCAACTCCATCCTGCTGCGTGAAATCACGCCGTTTAGCCTCGGTGCATTGATTGCGCTCTACGAGCACAAGATCTTCACTCAGGGCGCTATCCTCAATATCTTCACCTTTGACCAGTGGGGCGTGGAGCTGGGTAAACAGCTGGCGAACCGCATTCTGCCTGAGCTGGGCGATGATAAAGCCATCTCCAGCCATGACAGTTCAACCAACGGTCTGATTAACCGCTACAAATCCTGGCGCGGCTAATCGAACCACCGACAAAGCGTCGCTCCGGCGGCGCTTTTTTTTTGCCTGCCGAATATATTAATCCCCTGTGCATATATATTGGTTCCGGCTTTCCACAATATATATAAGCGATTCTGATATTGATATTTTCCCTTTGCTAAATTAGGGAGAGGTGATGATTCTCTGCGGCAGATATCGGGGATCAGGTTTATCTGAAAAAGCTGTCATTACTTCCAGTCATTGCTATACATTTTAGGACTAGCCTTATTGTATCAACCTTTCGTCATTATTTAATCATTTGAATTACATCACATTTTTATGTAATTACTTTCTCAGGTGTACCTTATTTGCCAATTCTCCTAAAAGATTCCCCGCTATTTCCCGTTGCGTAATTCATCTGCTTTAGTTGTGTATACTCGATATCGCCTGAGTTTTTTCAGGTAAATCTCCATTCATTCAATGAAGGGAAATTGATATGAAAAAAGTCCTGTATGGCATTTTTGCCATATCCGCGCTTGCGGCGACTTCTGCTTTTGCTGCACCGGTGCAAATCGGTGAAGCGGCAGGGTCGGCAGCGACCTCTGTCTCGGCAGGTAGTTCTGCTGCGACGAGCGTCAGCACCGTAGGGTCCGCGGTGGGTGTCGCGCTGGCGGCAACCGGTGGCGGTGATGGCTCCAACACGGGAACCACGACCACCACGACCACAAGTACTCAGTAATCACGGGTACATTAACTATAACCACACTTCGGTGTGGTTATTTCCGCCCCTCTCGGAGAAGAGTCGTGAAGCGACCTGGTATTATTTTAATTTGCCTGCTGCTTCAGGCATGTTCTGGCCAAATCAAAGGCCTGGGAAATTCACTGTGGGATAGCGTTTTTGGCGTGCCAGGCGTGCAGCTGACAGATGAAGACATTCTCAACATGCCCTATGCCAGCCAGTACATGCAGCTTAACAACGGCCCGCAACTGTTTGTGGTGCTCGCTTTCGACGAAAACGGTCAGCAGAAATGGGTAACGCAGGATCAGGCGACCATCGTGACGCAGCATTACCGCATCGTAAAAACACAACTCAGCGGCGATAACCTGATTGAAGTGAATAACCTGACATCCGATCCGCTGGCAAAACCGAATCAAATTATTGATGGTGCAAGCTGGACGCGCACCATGGGCTGGACGGAGCACAAACAGGTGCGCTATGCCACCGCGCACTCCGTCTTCCACTGGAACGGCACCGACACCATCAAGCTGGCGAATGATGTCACTGCGGTGCGTATTCTCGACGAGGATGTCACCACAGACGAGAAGAGCTGGCGCAACCGCTTCTGGGTGGATGACGCCGGGGTAATCAGGCAGTCGGAGCAGTATCTGGGCGCAGACTGGTTCCCGGTGAAGACCACACTGATTAAGGCGGCTAAACAATGACGATGCGCACTTTTCTTCTGTTATTAGCCAGCCTCGCTTCTCCGCTCGCGCTGGCCACTGGCACGGTGAATGTTTACATCGCTGGCGACAGTAAACCGAAAACGTTATCCAACGCCGCGCGTTTGAGCGATCTGGTCGCACAACCCCGGCTGGCAGAGAGCTGGTGGCCCGGCGCCGTCGTCAGTGAACGTCACGCCACGCAGGCGGAGCAGGCCCGGCATCAGGTGTTGTTAACGCGCCTGAGCACGCTTGCTGCTGACGAAAGCGGTAACACTGCCGCCGCCATTAATTCACTGCGCCAGCAGTTGCAGGCGGTGAAAGTGACCGGCCGGCAGATCGTCAATCTTGACCCGGATTACGTTCGTACGCACCGGCTGGCGAACCGTCCACTGGAGGGTGAATACTCGCTGTGGGTGGGCCCGCAACCGGCCACGATTACCGTGGTAGGGCTGATTAGCAGCCCAGGGAAAAAACCGTTTACACCAGGCAGGGATGTGGTGAGTTATCTGGATGATATGAGCCTGCTCAGCGGTGCGGAACGCAGCTATGCATGGGTGATTTATCCCACCGGCCAGACACAAAAAGTGCCGGTTGCTTACTGGAACCGCCGCCACGTAGAGCCGATGCCCGGCAGCGTGATTTTCGTTGGCTTTGCACCGGGGTTGTGGAGCAACGAATATGACGAACTGAATGCCGACATCCTTCAGTCCCTGACGCATCGGATACCGGAATAATAATGAAAAAATCGTTTGTAATAAGCCTGTTGGCGCTGGGAATTAGCGCAGCCTGTCACGCAGAATCTTATCCTGAACCGGTGGGACCCTCCCAGTCGGACTTTGGCGGCGTGGGATTGCTGCAAACACCGACCGCACGCATGTCGCGCGAAGGCGAACTGAGTTTTAACTACCGCGATAACAATCAGTACCGTTTCTATTCTGGCTCGATACAGCTTTTCCCGTGGCTGGAAACGACGCTACGTTATACCGACGTGCGCACACGCAAATATAGCTCGGTGGAAGCCTTCTCCGGCAATCAGACCTACAAAGATAAAGCCTTCGATGTGAAACTGCGCCTGTGGCAGGAAGGCTACTGGCTACCGGAAGTCTCCCTCGGCGCGCGGGATATCGGCGGTACAGGGCTGTTTGACGGCGAATATCTGGTCGCCAACAAAGCCTGGGGGCCGTTCGATTTCTCCCTCGGTATTGGCTGGGGCTATCTCGGCACCAGCGGCAATATCAAAAACCCGCTCTGCTCTTATGACGAGAAATACTGTACGCGCGACACCAGCTACAAACAGGCGGGCTCCACCGATACCAGCCAGATGTTCCGCGGCCCGACGGCTCTGTTTGGTGGGGTTGAATATCAGACCCCCTGGAACCCGCTGCGTTTAAAACTGGAGTATGAAGGTAACAACTATCAGCAGGATTATGCCGGGAAACTGCCGCAGCGCAGCAAAGTGAACGTTGGCGCGATTTACCGCATTACCGACTGGGCCGACATCAACCTGAGCTATGAGCGCGGCAACACCTGGATGTTTGGTTTTACCCTGCGCAATAATTTCAACGATTTACGTCCCGCTTACAGCGATGCGCCGCGGCCGAAGTATCAACCGCAGCCGCAGGACGCGATCCTGCAACATGCGGTGGTGGCTAATCAGCTTACTCTGTTGAAATATAACGCCGGTTTTGCCGACCCGCAGATCCAGGTGAAAGGCGATACGCTCTATGTGACCGGTCAGCAGGTGAAATACCGTAACACCCAGGAAGGGATTGAGCGGGCAAACCGTATCATCATGAATGACTTGCCGGATGGCATTCGCACGATTCGCGTGACGGAAAATAGCCTTAATATGCCGATCGTCACCACTGAAACGGATGTCGCCAGCCTGAAGCGCCATCTGGAAGGGGAACCGCTGGGGCAGGATACAGAACTGGTGCAGAAACGGGTTACGCCGATTGTGCCGGACAGCACAGAGCAGGGCTGGTATATCGATAAATCGTCGTTCGATTTCCATATCGATCCGGTGTTGAACCAGTCGTTCGGCGGCCCGGAAAGCTTCTACATGTACCAGGTTGGCGTGATGGCAACCGCCGACTGGTGGTGGACCGATCATTTACTGACCACTGGCAGCCTGTTCGCCAACGTGGCTAACAACTACGATAAATTCAGCTATACCTCCAGCGATTCGGCATTACCGCGCGTGCGTACCCGCGTGCGTGAATATGTGCAAAATGACTACTACGTCAACAACATGCAAGCGAACTACATGCACTACCTGGGGAATAATTTCTATGGTCAGGTGTATGCCGGTTATCTGGAAACCATGTTTGGCGGCGCGGGGGCTGAATTGCTGTGGCGTCCGGTCGATAGTCACTGGGCGTTCGGTATTGATGGCAACTACGTGAAACAGCGCGACTGGCGCAGCCCGCAGGACATGATGAAGTTCACCGATTACAGCGTGAAAACCGGCCACTTCACCGCGTACTGGACGCCGTGGTTCGCCGACAATGTGCTGATTAAAGCGAGCGCCGGGCAGTATCTGGCAGGGGATAAAGGCGTTACGCTGGATGTCTCGAAACACTTTGATAGCGGCGTGGTCATTGGCGCGTATGCCACGAAGACCAACGTTTCGGCGGCGCAGTATGGGGAAGGGGAATTCACCAAAGGGGTGTATATCTCTGTTCCATTGGATCTGTTCACGACCGGCCCGACCCGCAGCCGCGCTGCCGTTGGCTGGACGCCGTTGACGCGTGATGGCGGCCAGAAACTGGGCCGTAAGTTTGAGCTTTATGATATGACCAACGATAAGACGATCAACTTCCAGTAACCCTCCACCCCCCTCTCCGCCGGAGAGGGGGCTTCTCACAGCCGCCGCAGCAACCGCGCCGGATTTCCCGCATAAACCCCTTTCTCATGCAATGATTTTGTCACCACGCTGCCCGCGCCGATAACGCAACCATCGCAAATGGTGACGGCCAGGATCGTGGCGCCGCTACCGACAGAAACATCATTGCCAATCACAATGCGCCCCCAGCTTTCGCGATCGGGATTGGGCTTGCCGTCGCGGAACATATCGTTCGCGAACATCACGCCGTGGCCGATAAAGCAGCGCTCGCCGAGAGTCACGTATTCGCAGATGAAGCTGTGCGACTCAATTTTGCTCCCCTGGCCAATTCGCGTATGTCCCTGTATTTCCACAAACGGGCCGACAAACACATTGTCGCCGAGAATGCAGTCATACAAATTGGCGGGTTCATAAATCACCACGTTTTCGCCGCAGGTTACGTTGCGGATGGCGGACTGGCGCACGGTAGCGACAGGCATGCTGACTCCTTTAGAGCGGTTTACAAAGAATATGCAGCGTACTTTGCTGAGAAGGGGTACTAAACAAGGTCTCTTTCAGGTGCGTGAATCCCTGGCGGAGATAAAAGCGCTGGGCGTTGGGATTCGCATCGAGAACCTCCAGCCAGAGCGCGGTTTCGCCACGGCTTTTCGCCATACGCGCGATCTCCGTCAGCAGCGTTTCGCCGTAGCCACGGCCGGTTTTTCCCGGCAGAAAATAGAGCTTATGCAGCAGCGTTCCCACAGGGCCATGGTCATCGACTGCGCGATGCCAGGAGACTTTGGCAAAGCCAACCGGCGAGGGATCGCTGGCGATGAACCAGCAACTTTTTTCATCCTGTAAGCTCTGTTGCAGCACCGGCACGGCATACTCTTGCCGGAGAAAATCCTGTAATTCGCTCTGCTCACGCCACAGATGAGCAAAGTGGTGCATGTAGCTGGCAACGCCCATTTCGCTGATTAACGCCGCGTCGTCCACGGATGCTTTACGCAGGGTAAGCATGCTCTTTTTTCCTCTTACATAAAAACGGCTAGCCAGACATGTGACCACGTGCTGTCACAAAAGATAAGTAAATAATGTAGATCCAGATCACATTTTTACGTTATACAGGGAATTCCCCACATAAAATGAGGTGCTGTTATGACGTCGCTAACTCGTCCACGCGCTGAGTTTGTTTCTGCTATTTTGCAGACCGTGCTGAACCTGGGTCTGCTGAGCCTGGGGCTGATCCTGATTGTTTTTCTGGGCAAAGAGACGCTGCATCTGGCGGATGTACTGTTTTCGCCGGTACAGACCAGCAAGTATGAGCTGGTGGAAGGGCTGGTGGTCTACTTCCTTTACTTCGAATTTATCGCACTGATTGTGAAGTACTTTCAGTCCGGTTTCCATTTTCCGCTGCGCTACTTTATCTATATCGGCATCACCGCGATCGTGCGGTTGATCATCGTCGATCATCAGTCGCCGATGGATGTGCTGATCTACTCTGCGGCGATCCTGCTGCTGGTGATCACCCTGTGGTTATGTAACTCCAAACGGCTAAAGCGTGAATAAAAAAAGGCGGCCTTTTGGGCCGCCAACGACTTCACAAGTTAAGTTGAGGGTGCAGTGGCAACGCCTGTCATCTTTCGGGTGATAGCTGTGTTGGCTTCCTTTACTCACCCCAGTCACTTACTTCAGTAAGCTCCAGGGGATTCGTGCAGTCGCCGCCTTGCTCTAACCCGAAATACTTAGGGCGTGATAACAACGATGAAAGTTAACCTTTTACTCCGCCTGCGGTCAGGCCGTTGACCAGCCAGCGCTGCGCCAGCAGGAACACCAGCGTAATCGGAATGGCGGAGAGCACCGCCGCAGCGGCAAAATCGCCCCACAGATAGTTTTGCGGGTTGAGGTATTGCTGCATGCCGACCGCCAGCGTGTAGCTGTTGACATCGCGCAGCAGCAGCGAGGCCACCGGAACTTCGGTGATGGCCGCGATAAACGACAGAATAAACACCACCGCCAGGATCGGCACCGACAGCGGCAGCAGCACCAGGCGAAACGCCTGCCACGGCGTAGCGCCATCCAGCGCAGCGGCTTCTTCCAGCGAGCTGTCGATAGTTTCGAAATAGCCCTTGATCGTCCACACATGCAGCGCAATCCCGCCAAGATAAGCAAAGATCACTCCACCGTGCGTATTCAGGCCGATAAACGGCACGTACTGTCCCAGACGATCAAACAACGCATACAGCGCCACCAGCGACAACACCGCCGGGAACATCTGGAAAATCAGCATCCCTTTTAGCAGTGTCGCTTTGCCGGGAAAACGCATACGGGCGAACGCGTATGCGCAGGTAGTGGAGAGCGCGACAATGCCCACGGCAGTAATGGCGGCGATTTTCACCGAGTTCCACAGCCACAGCAGCACTGGGAACGGCGGCGGCGTAACGCGACCGTCGGCGTGCTCGACGCTAAAGCCGAGCGCCAGCCGCCAGTGCTCCCAGGAGATGTTATCCGGGATCAGGCTGCCGGTAGCGAAGTTACCTTCACGCAGCGAAATGGCGACCACCATCAGCAGCGGGAACATGATGGCGGCAATAAACACCAGCAGTAACACATGGGTGATAAACAGCCGCAGCTTCTGCGATTTTGCCTGCACCATAGCCATATCGTCCTCCTTAATCGAATTTCATGCGCGTGGCTTTCAGGTTGACGATAGCCAGCGCGCCTACCAGCAGGAAAATCAGCGTGGCGATAGCGGCGGCAAGCCCAAAGTCCTGACCGCCGCCACCTTCAAAGGCGATGCGGTAGGTGTAGCTCACCAGCAGGTCGGTATAACCCGCCGGAGTGGTGGTGCCGATGCGGTCCGGCCCGCCGTTGGTCAACAACTGGATCAGCACGAAGTTGTTAAAGTTAAAGGCAAAGCTGGCGATCATCAGCGGCGTCAGCGGCTTGATCAGCAGCGGGAAAGTGATGCGGAAAAAGTTCTGCAACGGCCCGGCGCCATCCATTGCCGAGGCTTCATACAGATCGTCCGGGATCGCTTTCAGCAGACCCATGCAAAGGATCATCATGTAGGGATAGCCAAGCCAGGTGTTAACGATCACGATCATCGCGCGGGCGGTGGTCGGATCGCTGAACCAGGCTGGTTTAATGCCGAACAGCGCGCTCAGCATCATGTTGATCTCACCGAAGCTCTGGTTAAACAGCCCTTTAAAGATCAGGATCGAGATAAACGATGGCACCGCGTAAGGCAGAATCAGCAGCACGCGGTAAATCGCTTTGCCTTTCAGCGACTCCCACTGCACGACGCAGGCCAGCACCATACCGACAGCGACGGTCAGTACGACGGTCAGCACGGAGAAGATCACCGTCCAGATAAAGATCTCGATAAACGGTTTCTGGATACCTTCATCGGTAAAGACGCGAGTGAAGTTATCCCAGCCGATGGTCACCGTATAACCAGGGCTGAGTTTTTCGCTGCCCCAGCTACCGTCAGCATTAACCGCCTGGTAGAAACCGATGTGGTTATTTGGCCGGTATTTAGCGCCGCTCTGGTTGTTGGTCAGCGTACCGTCCTGCGCGAGCTGGTAGAGCGGGCGCGTGCCGGAAAACTGGCGCAGCGAGCTCATAATCACTTTGCTTTCGTCCGGCAGGATGGCGGTAAGCTGGTTCAGCGCCTGGCGATTTTGCGTAATGACACGCAAATTCGCGCGCTCACCGGTCGGCAGCGCTGGCACCTCTTTCAGAGCCAGTTGCTGTTCACCACCAGGTTTAAAGGCGTCGGAGAGATAATTTTTGCCGCTGTCGCCATCGGTGAGCGCCAGCCGCCATTCATCCCCTTCCGGATAAAGACCAAAATTGTAGGCTTTTCCCGCCTGGAAGGAGCGATCGAGCAGCACCTGCTGCGCGCGTTCCTGCGTTAACTGGTTGGTACTGCTGTAGTTGGTAAAGGCGATGGCGATCGTACAGATCAGTGGGAACAGGACGAACAGCCCCATCCCGGCCATGCCCGGATAAACATAGCGCCAGGCGTAGGTTTTACGGTTGGCGAAAATATACAGGCCCGCCGAACTGAGCACGAGCGTGGTAATGGCGAAAAGGTATTCCCCCTGGGCATACATCATAACGACAAGGTATGCCACCAGCAGCCCGATCAGAGTAATGACGGTCCAGGCAAGCTGTGGGCTTTGCCACCAATGGCGCTTCTTTACAACATCCATGGGGATTTCCTCTCTACGCGGCACTTTTCACGCTGTCTCTTTGTTGGCCAGGGTTGGGTGCCCCAGCCACTTACGTTGGTAAGCGCTGGGGATACACAACTTTGCCGCCGCGATCTGCGTGAATCATGCCGTGTATACAACTGTCCAGGTTGCCTTATCCTTTTCCGGGGATAAGGCATTCACATTTTTACTTGGTAATACGGCCTTGCGCGTCTTTCAGTGCAGCATCCACAGTTTGACGATCGCTCACGGCATTGATAACAGCGGTGCGGGTTGCATACCAGAAGGCGGCCATCTGCGGGATGTTCGGCATAATTTCACCGGTTTTTGCGTTAGCCATAGTGGCGGCAATGCGCGGATCTTTCGCTAACTCATCCTGGTACGATTTCAGCGCTACGGCGCCCAGCGGTTTGTCCTTGTTAACATCCGCCAGACCGGCATCGGTCAACAGGTAGTTTTCCAGGAACTCTTTCGCCAGCTCTTTGTTCGGGCTGGCGGCGTTAATGCCTGCGCTCAGCACGCCAACGAACGGTTTGGATGGCTTACCGTGGAAGGTGGGCAGCGGTGCGACGCCGTAATTGATCTTGCTCTTATCAATGTTGGCCCATGCCCACGGACCATTGATGGTCAGCGCGGTTTCGCCTTTGTTGAACGCCGCTTCAGCGATGGAATAATCCGTGTCGGCATTCATGTGTTTATCTTTAATCAGCTTGACGAGGAAGCTGAGGCCCGCTTTCGCGCCTGCATTGTCAACGCCGACATCTTTCACATCGTATTTGCCGTTTTCATACTTGAACGCGTAACCGCCATCGGCAGCAATCAGCGGCCAGGTGAAGTACGGTTCTTGCAGGTTAAACATCAGCGCGCTCTTACCTTTCGCTTTCAGCTGTTTATCCAGCGCCGGGATCTCTTCCCAGGTTTTCGGCGGGTTCGGTACGAGGTCTTTGTTATAAATCAGCGACAGCGATTCGACAGCAATCGGGTAAGCGATTAACTTGCCGTTGTAGCGCACCGCATCCCAGGTGAAGGGGAACAGCTTGTCCTGGAAAGCTTTGTCCGGGGTGACTTCTGCCAGCAGGCCAGATTGCGCGTAGCCGCCAAAGCGGTCGTGCGCCCAGAAGATAATGTCCGGGCCATCGCCGGTCGCAGCAACCTGCGGGAATTTCTCTTCCAGTTTGTCCGGATGTTCAACCGTCACTTTAATGCCGGTATCTTTCTCGAATTTCTTACCCACTTCGGCAAGGCCGTTATAGCCTTTATCGCCATTGATCCAGATAACCAGCTTACCTTCTTCGATTTTGGCGAGGGCAGAGGCGGAGAACATCATCGTCGCCAGTGCGGACAATGCGAGGATGCGTGCGCCTGTTTTGATTTTCATATATCCCGTCCTATTTGGTGATGTGCTCGTGGATACGTGCAAGGTGGTCTGACGGGATTAGTCTCCTTTTTTGACAAGTACTTCTCATCCTCCTTATCCCTACGCCCCTGGGGCGATTTGTGTGATCTGTGTTACATAGATTTTCGTTATGTGTGTCAGCGCACATAAAAAAGAGCCGATTTTTGCAGGTTCCATCACGAAAATGCCTGTCACCTGGCGATATGGGGTGCAGAGCAAACCTTCTCATCCTCCCGCCTCCTCCCCCATAAAAAACCGCAGGGGTGGAGGATTCGCCCGCTGTATCGATGCCCCATAGTCAGCCCACGTTGAATGTTTCTGTTGGTGACAGGTTGTAACGAAGGGAGAAGGGCATGGCGAGCGTACAGCTTCGTAACGTAACGAAAGCCTGGGGCGATGTAGTGGTCTCTAAAGAGATCAATCTCGACATTCACGAAGGTGAATTTGTGGTGTTTGTCGGCCCGTCAGGCTGTGGTAAATCGACGCTGCTGCGCATGATTGCCGGGCTGGAAACCATTACCAGCGGGGAGTTGTTTATCGGTGATACCCGCATGAATGATGTTCCCCCCGCCGAACGTGGCGTCGGGATGGTATTTCAGTCCTACGCGCTTTATCCGCACCTGTCGGTAGCGGAAAACATGTCTTTCGGCCTGAAGTTAGCGGGTGCGAAAAAAGAGATCATTAAATCGCGCGTCACTCAGGTGGCGGAGGTGTTGCAACTGGCGCACTTGCTGGAACGCAAACCGAAAGCGCTCTCTGGCGGCCAGCGCCAGCGCGTGGCGATTGGTCGCACGCTGGTGGCTGAACCCAGCGTCTTCTTACTTGATGAACCCCTTTCCAACCTTGATGCCGCGCTGCGCGTGCAGATGCGTATTGAGATCTCCCGTCTGCATAAACGCCTTGGCCGCACGATGATTTACGTCACCCACGATCAGGTCGAAGCGATGACGCTGGCCGACAAGATTGTGGTGCTGGACGCCGGTCGCGTGGCGCAGGTCGGGAAACCGCTGGAACTCTATCACTACCCGGCTGACCGCTTTGTTGCGGGCTTTATTGGCTCGCCGAAGATGAATTTCCTGCCGGTAACAGTGACGGCCACCGCCATTGAACAGGTGCAGGTTGAGCTGCCTAACCGCCAGCAGGTTTGGCTGCCGGTGGACAGCGCCAATGTGCAGGTCGGCGCGAATATGTCTTTGGGCATTCGCCCGGAGCATCTGCTTCCAAGCGACATCGCCGATGTCACGCTGGAAGGGGAAGTGCAGGTCGTAGAACAGCTTGGTCACGAAACACAAATTCATATCCAGATCCCCGCAATACGCCAGAACCTGGTCTACCGCCAGGCTGACGTCGTGCTGGTAGAAGAGGGTGCCACATTCGCTATCGGCTTGCCGCCGGAGCGCTGCCATCTGTTCCGTGAAGATGGCACCGCCTGCCGCCGGTTACACAAAGAGCCAGGCGTTTGAGCGTACCCCAAAAAAAACTTACACCAACCCTTTCAGGGCCAGGTGTAAACAGAAAAGCAATGATCTCAGGAGATAGAATGATGATTACTCTGCGCAAACTACCCCTGGCTCTCGCCATTACCGCAGGCATTTTGTCTGCGCAGGCGGGCGCCGTCGACTTCAAAGGTTACGCGCGTTCCGGCATCGGCTGGACCGGCAGCGGCGGCGAGCAAAAATGCTTCCAGGCGACCGGTGCAGGTGCTAAATACCGTCTCGGTAACGAATGTGAAACCTACGCAGAATTAAAACTCGGCCAGGAAGTGTGGAAAGAGGGCGATAAGAGCTTCTACTTCGACACGAACGTGGCTTACTCCGTATCACAGCAAAATGACTGGGAAGCCACCAGCCCGGCCTTCCGTGAAGCGAACGTGCAGGGTAAAAACCTGATCGACGCGCTGCCAGGCGCCACCATTTGGGCCGGTAAACGCTTCTACCAGCGTCATGATGTGCACATGATCGACTTCTACTACTGGGATATCTCCGGCCCGGGCGCAGGTCTGGAAAACATCGATCTTGGCTTCGGTAAACTCTCTCTGGCAGCAACCCGTTCTTCTGAAGCGGGCGGTTCTGTCACCTTCAGCAGCCCGGGTGTTTATGACGTGGTTAAAGATACCGCTAACGATGTCTTCGACGTGCGTTTAGCTGGTCTGCAGACTAACCCGGACGGCATGCTGGAACTGGGCTTCGATTACGGTCGTTCAAACAAAACCGACAATTATCGCTATGTGAACAGCGACAATTCGAAAGATGGCTGGATGTTCACTGCTGAACATACTCAGAGCATGCTGAAAGGCTACAACAAGTTTGTTCTGCAGTACGCGACCGATGCCATGACCACGCAGGGTAAAGGTGTTCCGCAAGGGACTTACCAATCCGGCAGCTTTGACGATTTCGTCGGTGGTAACAACGACGGCAAATTGTGGCGCGTGCTGGATCACGGTGCAATCACGCTGAGTGATAAATGGGACCTGATGTATGTCGGTATGTACCAGAAACAGGATCTCGATTCTAAACTCGGCACCGACTGGTGGACCGTGGGCGTTCGTCCAATGTACAAATGGACGCCAATCATGAGCACCCTGCTGGAAGTGGGCTACGACAACGTGAAATCCCAGCAGACTGGCGACAGAAACGGCCAGTACAAAATCACCCTTGCACAGCAATGGCAGGCAGGCGACAGCATCTGGTCTCGTCCGGCAATCCGTATTTTCGCTACCTATGCGAAATGGGATGAAAAATGGGGCTACATCAAAAACGGTGATTCTGTAACGCGCTTCGCTGCTTCGAACGACTCTGGTTTCACCACCACCAGCCGTGGCGACAACGATGAGTGGAGCTTCGGCGCACAGATGGAAATCTGGTGGTAATCCACGCTTAACCTGACGTAATGACCAAAAGAGGGGCGCAAGCCCCTCAACCCTTGGGTCAGCGCGCTATTGCCTGGCGTTCGCTGTTCCCGTGCAGAAAAGGTGATAACAATGAAAATGAAAAAAAGTCTCGTCGCCCTGTGCCTGACCGCCGGTTTACTGGCGGGCGCTCCCGGGGTTAGCTTCGCTGATGTCAATTTTGTCCCGCAAAACACCACTGCCGCGCCGTCAATTCCGGCATCGGCATTACAGCAACTGACCTGGACGCCGGTCGATCAATCGAAAACACAGTCCACGCAACTGTCAACCGGCGGTCAACGCCTCGATGTGCCAGGTATTAGCGGCCCGGTTGCGGCGTGGAGCGTACCGGCGAATATCGGCGAATTGACGCTGACGTTAACCAGCGAAGTGGATAAGCAAACCAGCGTATTTGCGCCGAACGTGCTGATTCTTGATCAGAACATGACGCCTTCAGCCTATTTCCCCAGCGAATACTTTACCTACCAGGAACCCGGTGTGATGAGCGCCGATCGCCTGGAAGGGGTGATGCGCCTAACGCCGGCGCTGGGACAACAAAAAATCTATGTGCTGGTCTTTACTACAAACAACGACTTACAACGCACCACAAAATTAATCGATCCGGCAAAAGCCTATGCCAAAGGCACCGGCAATGCGGTACCGGATATTCCTGATCCGATCGCGAAGCACGGCACTGACGGGAAACTGACGCTGAAAGTGAAAAACAGCAGCGGTTCCAGCGTGCTGGTCGGCCCGCTGTTTGGCTCTTCCGGCCCAAGCCCGGTCACCGTGGGTAACACTGCAGCGCCGGTCTACAGTGCACAACCTGCGCTGGTAGCGGCTCCGGCTGCTGCGCCTGCGCCAGCCGCGAAAAGCGAGCCAATGCTGAATGATACGGAGAGTTATTTCAATCAGGCCATCAAACAGGCTGCTGCCAAAGGCGATATTGATAAGGCACTGAAATTATTGAATGAAGCTGAACGCCTCGGGTCGAAAACCGCCCGTGCCACTTTTATCAGCAGTGTAAAAGGCAAGGGGTAACCCATCCCCGCACTGCCGATATTTTGCAGTAACTGGTGCGTCGCCTGGCGCACCCTTTTTCCGGCGCAGATGCGCGCTGTTGCGCATCTGTTGCGCTGATGAAAACCGTTTGAAGTTTCCCCGCACGAGCCTGCCTGTTCTGCGATACACTATTGCTACGTTATGTACCGGAGAGTAAGGCATGTCACACCCTGCGCTTACGCAATTGCGTGCGCTGCGCTATGTAGACGCAATACCCGAACTGGAACCGCAACTGCTGGACTGGCTGTTGCTGGAAGATTCCATGACCAAACGTTTTGAGCAGCAAGGTAAAAAAGTCAGCGTCACATTGATTCAGGAAGGCTTTGTCACGGCGGATGAGATTGCGCCTGAACGTGCGCATTTACCGGAAGAGGCACGTTACTGGTTACGGGAGATCATCCTTTGCGCAGATGGCGACCCCTGGCTTGCCGGGCGCACCGTCGTGCCGGAATCAACCCTGAGCGGCCCGGAAATGGCGTTGCAACGGCTGGGCAATACGCCGCTTGGGCGATATCTCTTTACCTCTTCAACGCTTACGCGTGATTTTATTGATATTGGCCGTTATGAGCAGCTGTGGGGACGGCGTTCCCGCCTGCGTCTGGGGGGGAAACCCTTGATGCTTACAGAACTGTTTTTGCCTGCGTCACCGCTGTACTAAGAGGAAAATAGAATGGAGTGGAGTCTCACGCAGACTAAGTTGTTAGCCTTTCACAGGCTTATGCGTACGGACAAACCGATTGGCGCGTTGCTGCTGCTGTGGCCAACGCTGTGGGCGTTATGGGTGGCAACGCCTGGCGTGCCGCCGCTGTGGATTTTACTGGTGTTTGTTGCGGGCGTCTGGCTGATGCGCGCGGCGGGCTGCGTGGTGAATGATTACGCGGATCGCAAATTCGACGGGCATGTTAAACGCACGGCGAACCGACCGCTGCCCAGCGGCGCGGTCACGGAAAATGAAGCGCGGGTGCTGTTTGTTGTTCTGGTGCTGCTGGCCTTTGCGCTGGTGCTGACGCTGAATATGATGACCATCCTGCTGTCGGTGGCGGCGCTGGCGCTGGCGTGGGTTTATCCATTTATGAAGCGCTACACGCATCTGCCGCAGGTGGTGCTCGGCGCGGCATTTGGCTGGTCAATTCCGATGGCGTTTGCTGCCGTCAGTGAATCTGTGCCGCTAAGCTGCTGGACTATGTTTTTCGCCAATATTCTGTGGGCGGTGGCTTACGATACCCAGTACGCCATGGTTGATCGCGATGATGATGTGAAGATTGGCATCAAATCGACGGCGATTTTGTTTGGTCGTTACGACAAGCTGATTATCGGTATTTTGCAAGTTGCCGTGCTGGCACTGATGGCGTCTATTGGCTGGCTGAACGGGCTGGGCTGGGCGTATTACGCTGCGGTACTGGTGGCGGGCGTGCTGTTTGTTTATCAACAGATCTTGATTGCGGGACGCGAACGCGATGCCTGTTTTAAAGCGTTTATGAACAACAACTACGTGGGGCTGGTGCTGTTTTTAGGGCTGGCTTTTAGTTACCTGCACTGAATCTAAAAACTGCCGGATGCGGCTGCATGTTATCCGGCCTGCGAGGTTATCTCATCCCACAGGCCGGATAAGCGCAAGCGACATCCGGCGGCGACTTTCCTGGCTTACACTTCCGCTTGCGTCGCGCTTTCAATCGTCAGACGCACATCCGACGTTATCAAGTCTGCCAGCATCTGGTAAACGCCCAGCGTCCGCGTCGGGTCTGCATCGCCGCTGTCGCTGATATACCCTTCATCACGCAGCGTTAACACCAGCGTGGAGAATACCGCTTTGTCGAAGAATTCCGGCGCGTTGATGCCGTGCAACACCGACAGACGTTGCGCCAGCGTGCGGCTCTCTTTTTCCAGCGTGCTGCGGTTCATTGACGGTGTGTTGCCAAGCAGCCAGAAGGTGATGGCATAGCGCTGTAACGTCTCGCGCGCGCCGGCGGCCAGCAGTTGCAGCGTCCGCGAGTGGGCCGGATTGATGCTCAGGCGATCGTCTTTGACGGTAATTAAGCCCTGGCGCAGCAGTTCTTGCGTCAGGTTTTCCAGCACTTCCGCCAGCTCGGCTTTTTCCCAGCGCAGGAACAGCTCGGCTTTCAGCAGCGGATAGAGCAGCTCAACGTGGCGCAGAATATCGCTGCGGGAGATGGCGCGATGCTGGGTCACGATCGCCGCCATCAGCGACGGCAGCATCAGCATGTGGGCAATGTTGTTGCGGTAATAGGTCATCAATACTGCCTGCTCACGAGGCAGAATAATGATATCGCCGATGGTGTCTTTCTCGACTTCGAACTTGTTCATCTGCAACGCGTGGTCGATAAGCGCGTCGGCGCTGGCGGCAGGCGTTGTTGAATCCGGCGAGTAAGGCACATTGCGCATCAGTTCGAGGTAGCAACTGAGTTGTTCGGTTAACTGCTCACGCGTCAACGAACGCTGGCGCGAAGCCAGCAGCGCCGTACAGCACAGGTTCATGGCGTTAGCCGCACCGGCATTGTTAATGCGAACCATCAAATCGGCGGCAATGTTATTCACCGTCGGCGTCAGCCATGCCGGGCGAATCGCTTCGATGGGATCGATAGACTCGCGCCAATCCGGAACGTGGTGGTTCAGGTAGTTCATCAGCGGAATGGGTTCACCGAAGTTCACATAACCTTGCCCCAGGTTACGCAGCTTGCTCAGCCCGCGCACCATCTGCAGCAGGCTCTCTTTCTCTTTGGTAGCGCCGCGCAGCTCTTTCGCATAGGTACCCACCTCCATCACATGCTCATAACCGATATAGATCGGCACCAGCGTGATAGGGCGCGTACCGCCGCGCAGCATCGCCTGGATGGTCATCGACAGCGTACCGGTTTTCGGATCCAGCAAACGCCCGGTACGTGAACGACCGCCCTCGACGAAATACTCGACCGAATAACCGCGGCTGAACAGCTCGCCCAGATATTCGCGGAATACGGTGGAGTAGAGTTTGTTGCCTTTAAAGGTACGGCGAATGAAGAAGGCACCCAAGCGGCGGAAAATCGGCCCGGCGGGCCAGAAGTTCAGGTTGATGCCTGCGGCGATGTGCGGCGGCACCAACCCCTGGTGATAGAGCACATACGAGAGCAGCAGATAGTCCATATGGCTGCGGTGGCAGGGCACATAGACAATCTCGTGGCCGTCGTGCGCAAGCTGGCGCACGCGTTCGGCGTTGTGTACGTTGATCCCCTGATAGAGACGGTTCCAGGTAAAGCCGAGGATACGGTCGGTCAGACGGATCATTTCGTACGAGAAGTTGGCGGCAATCTCTTCCATTAGCGCGATAGCGTTTTGCTGCGCTTTGTCGTGAGAGATTTTTTTGCTGCGTGCTTCGTCTTCGACCGCACGGGCAATCGCTTTGGAAGAGAGCAGCTTATTGAACAGATCCTGACGCGCCGGCAGACGCGGCCCTACGGCGGCCAGGCGCTGTCGCGCGAAGTGCATACGCGCCACGCGCGCCAGTTTCTGCGCGATAATTTTATCGGTGCCGTGCTCGGTCGCCATGCGGCGCAGGGAGACGGGCGGCGAGAAGCGCACAAAGCTATCGCGGCCAAGCCAGGAGATAGCGAAGAATTTCTGGATACCGTTCAGCATGCGCAGCGGCGGATTAATCTCGCCTTTCTCACGCCCTGGAGAGCGGCCAAACATTACCGATACCGGCACCATTTGCACATCCAGATCCGGATGGCTGCGGTGTAAATCCAGGTAGTCGTGGAACAGTTTGATGGACTCTTCTTTCGGCGTGTAATAAGTAAACACGCGCGGACCGCCATGAATGAACACGAAACGCGGTAGCAGTACGCCGTCGATTTCCAGGGGTTCCAGCGGATCGGGCAGTTCGTGCGCCAGACACTGAGCACGCAACGTCATCAAATCTGCCTTAGAGTTATAAGGCAGCACGTACATAATAGGACGTGAAGTATCGAGACCCAGTTCCTGTGCAGGTTCTGCAGGTATCGATTTACTCTTTACCAGTACACTTAATGGTAAATTCAGTAATTTGTAGTAAATTCGTGGCCAACCGGACATAAAAGATGAAAAGCCTCTGGTTAATAATAGTGCCATTGCGCCGCAAGAATATCAGAAAGCGCATGTAATTTCTGTTGTACCTCAGTACGCTGATGTAGACATTGACGTTTATTACATAAAAAGGTTCTTTTCATGGCCAATAATACCACCGGAATTACCCGAATCATTAAAGCAGCAGGTTACTCATGGAAGGGCGTTCGCGCTGCATGGATCAATGAAGCCGCCTTCCGCCAGGAACTGTTAGCCGTTGTTTTAGCTATCATTATTGCTTGCTGGCTGGACATTGACACGGTCACACGGGTATTGCTGATTAGCTCGGTGTCGCTAGTAATGATTGTTGAAATCCTAAATAGTGCAATTGAAGCTGTCGTAGACCGAATTGGTACTGAATTTCACGAACTTTCCGGTCGGGCGAAGGATATGGGCTCGGCGGCAGTGCTGATGTCGATCCTGCTGGCGCTGTTTACCTGGATCTCGCTTCTCTGGGCGCATTTTCGATAACGCTTCCAGAAATCGATAACACCCTGGTTTTTTGCTTAAATTTGGTTCCAAAATCGCCTTTGACTGTATATACTCACAGCATAACTGTATATACACCCAGGGGGCGGGATGAAAGCATTAACGGCCAGGCAGCAAGAGGTGTTCGATCTCATCCGCGATCGGATCACCCAAACCGGTATGCCACCAACGCGTGCGGAAATCGCACAGCAATTGGGGTTCCGTTCCCCAAATGCGGCTGAAGAACACCTGAAAGCGCTTGCGCGCAAAGGGGTTATCGAAATCGTCTCCGGCGCATCGCGTGGTCTGCGTCTGCTGCTGGAAGAAGAAGAGGATATCGGTTTACCGCTGATTGGCCGCGTTGCTGCGGGTGAACCGCTGCTGGCGCAACAGCATATCGAGGGTCACTATCAGGTCGATCCCGATCTCTTCAAACCTCATGCGGATTTCCTGCTGCGCGTCAGCGGTATGTCGATGAAAGACATCGGTATTATGGACGGCGACCTGCTCGCAGTGCATAAAACGCAGGATGTGCGTAATGGCCAGGTGGTCGTCGCACGTATTGATGATGAAGTTACCGTGAAGCGTCTGAAAAAACAGGGTAACACCGTCGAACTGCTGCCGGAAAACAGCGAGTTTTCCCCGATCGTCGTCGATCTGCGCGATCAAAACTTCACCATTGAAGGGCTGGCGGTTGGCGTCATCCGGAATGGTACCTGGCTCTAACGCCTGTTCTTTCCGCAGCGACACATAACAACGTGGCGCTGCGTAATACAATTTTCCCCGTTGATTCGACATTGCCATGCCGTTGCTGAACGCATCTGACAGAGCACTGTGGCGGCTTGCGCTGCCCATGATCTTCTCCAATATCACTGTTCCGTTACTGGGGCTGGTGGATACCGCCGTGGTCGGGCACCTGGATAGCCCTGTTTACCTCGGTGGGGTGGCGATCGGCGCAACGGCAACCAGCTTTTTGTTTATGCTGCTGCTGTTTTTGCGGATGAGCACAACCGGTCTTACGGCACAGGCGTTTGGCGCAAAAAACGCACCTGCGCTGGCGCGCGCGCTGGTACAACCGCTGTTACTGGCGTTGTTGGCAGGTATGTTAATTATGCTGCTGCGTACGCCGCTCATCGATCTGGCGCTGCACATCACCGGCGGGAGCGAAGCTGTACTGGAACAAGCGCGGCGCTTTCTCAATATTCGCTGGCTGAGTGCGCCAGCGTCGTTGGGAAATCTGGTGTTGCTCGGCTGGTTGCTGGGCGTGCAGTATGCCCGTGCTCCGGTGATCCTGCTGGTGGTGGGGAATCTTCTCAACATTGTGCTCGACCTGTGGCTGGTGATGGGTCTGCACATGAATGTGCAGGGAGCCGCGCTCGCCACCGTTGTGGCTGAGTATGCGACGTTCGCCATCGGCCTGCTGATGGTGCACCGCGTGTTGGTGATGCGCGGCGTCCCCCTGTCTGTGCTTAAAAATGCCTGGCGCGGCGGTATGCGGCGCTTATTAGCGCTTAACCGCGATATCATGCTGCGCTCACTGCTTTTGCAGCTCTGCTTTGGCTCAATCACCGTACTGGGCGCGCGTCTTGGCGGCGAGACGGTCGCGGCGAACGCGGTGCTAATGATGTTTCTCACCTTTACCGCGTACGCGCTGGATGGTTTTGCCTATGCGGTCGAAGCGCATTCCGGGCAAGCCTACGGTGCGCGCGATGGCAGCCAATTGATGGAAGTCTGGCGAGCTGCGTGCCGCCAGGCCGGGCTGGTGGCGCTGTTCTTTGCGGCGATTTATGCGCTGGCAGGCGACAACATTATTGCCTTGCTGACTTCACTTCCTGCTCTGCAGACGCTCGCCGGGCATTACCTGTTCTGGCAGGTAATTCTGCCGCTGGTGGGCGTGTGGTGCTACTTGCTGGATGGCATGTTTGTCGGTGCCACGCGCGCTGCGGAGATGCGTAACAGTATGGCGATTGCCGCTGCCGGGTTCGCTGTCACGCTGCTGACGGTCCCGGTGCTGGGCAATCACGGTTTATGGCTGGCGCTGACCGTCTTTCTCGCCCTGCGCGGGCTTACGCTTGCCTGGCTGTGGCGTCGCCACTGGCGTAACGGCAGCTGGTTTTCCGACGCGAATCCTTCCTGATACTGCCAGGCTTTTTGCCGGTTTCCTCGTCTCGCTTATGCTGTTTTTAACTATCGTGGTGGTTAAAGATTCCGAATAAAAATCGATTGCCGGAATCCTTAACTACAATAATCAGTACGTTCAGCAGAACGATTACCTATTTAACCGAACGATAAGGAGTCAACGATGAATAAAGACGAAGTCGGCGGTAACTGGAAACAGTTCAAAGGCACTGTTAAAGAAAAATGGGGCAAACTGACCGATGATGATATGACCATCATCGAAGGTAAACGTGACCAGTTGGTGGGTAAAATCCAGGAACGTTACGGTTATGCCAAAGATCAGGCGGAGAAAGAAGTTACAGATTGGGAAACGCGTAACGACTACCGCTGGTAGCCTGCACATCCCCTCAATGTGCTAACCCTCTACAGGCTACTCTGCCCGAAGGTACAAGGATGTACCACCCCTCCAGCTGTTTTATTTACCGTTTCGTTCAAACAAAGATTAACGTGGCTTTTTCTTCACCTGAACGGTGTGGTCATGGTGGCAATGGTCGTGATGACGGCAGGACTCCACTTCGACACAGTCTGCACATAAGCCGTGAGCTTCAATCACATTATGCCGCAGAGCAAAGCCCATCTTTGCCGCCAGCGCATGCATAATATCTTCCACGCCTTCCGCCTGCTCTTCCTTTACCGAACCGCAGCGATCGCAAATAAACATTGCGGACGTGTGCGTCGGCTGGTCAAAAAGATGGCATAACACGTAGCTGTTTGTTGATTCGACTTTATGTACGAACCCTTGTTCCAGCAGGAAATCAAGAGCGCGGTACACCGTCGGCGGCTTGGCCTGCGGTTCGCTTTCACGCAGCAGATCGAGCAGATCGTACGCGCTGATGGCGCTTTGTTGCAGGCTGAGTAATCTCAACACTTCAAGACGCTGAGGAGTCAGGCGCACATTGCGCTGCACGCACAGCTTTTCAGCCTGCGCTAACATCTCTTGCGAAGTGGTCTTATCCATAGGCGCTCTCCGGGTGGGGAAATACAAGCCATACACTTTACCATGTCCTGCCGAAAACGCCGAGATCGTGGCCAGTAATCTCCATTTCACTGGATCGCTTCCCGAAATGGATTCCTTCATCTATAAATAGTGATAAGCGTCACTTAAAACAATAATATCCGGGTACTTACGGGTATTCCGGCAATTTAGCTTCTTTTTCTTACGTTATTCACAGCAATAGTGCATTCCTGTTTGTGCGAATACTTACAGGCTTAAAACTCATCTGGCTACGAGACGCATACTGTGGAAAAAAAACGTAAACTTTCGCTGGTCGCGATCGCTGTCTCCTTTTTTGTGTCAAATCAGGCAGGGGCAGCCAATACCTGGGCAGAAGCACGTAATGATGCAATGGGGGGAACGGGCGTTGCATCTGCGAACTATGGCAGCGGGCCATTAATTAACCCGGCACTGTTAGCAAAAGCAAAACCCGATGATGATATTACCGTCATCCTGCCGAGCGTACAGGCGCAAATTAGCGACAAAGATAATCTGCGCGACGAGATCGACAACATCAATGACAAAATCGATGGCTACAAAGATGTTGTCGATAACCTCACCGCTGCGGAAATTATTGCTAATCCGCTCGGTACGGTAAGGCAATTTCAGGGCGCCGCAGGCGATTTGGCGAATGAGCTGGAGTTTCTGAGAGGGAAAACAGCGCAGGCCAAAGCCGCCGCCGGTATCGCGGTAAGCATTCCCAACGATGTCCTTTCCGTGGCGTTTGTGACGAAAGCTTACGCCCATGCGCGTGTCACGTCGGCAATCGATCAGCAGGATATTGACTACCTGCGTAGTATTGAGAACAGCACCGCCGTCGCCGCCGGTGAAGCGCTAAAGGCGGTGGTATCACCGGATGGCAGCGACGAAATCACCAAAAACCTCAACTCAACCGCTTCAGGCCGTGCGGCTATCGTCTCGGATTACGGCATTGCGATGGCCCGCCAGTTTGATGTCGGTGGCGTACCGTTATCCGTTGGCGTGACGCCAAAATTACAGAAAACCTGGGTTTACAACTACACAGCCTCGATTTATGACTACAAAAGTAGCGACTGGAACAGCAGCCGCTACCGTACCGACGATACCGGCTTCAACGTGGATGTCGGCCTGGCTGCGGATTTCGGCGAGAACGTGACAGTCGGTTTGACCGGTACAAACTTGATCTCCCGTGACATTGATACCAAAGACATTCGTATCCGCAACGGCAGAACGGGCGATGTGGTGAGCTACAAAGATACTTACCAGATTAGCCCGGTCGTGACGGCGGGGGCGGCATGGCATAACGATCTGCTGACGCTGAGCGCCGACGGTGATTTAACCGAGACTAAAGGCTTTAAGAGCGAGAAAAATTCCCAGTATGTTGGCGTGGGTGCGGAAGTGCGTCCGCTGAGCTGGCTGGCCGTGCGTGCGGGTTACCGCGCGGATGTGAAAGGGGATGATAAAAATGTCTTTACCGGCGGTGTTGGATTTGCGCCATTTAACCGCGTACATATCGATTTGATGGGCCTGGTTGGCGAAGATGAAACCTGGGGGGCCGGGGCGCAACTTAGCGTGACTTTCTGATGAGTAACCGGAGGCTTTGCGCCTCCGGTTTTATCGGCACTTATTGGCCGGTGAGTTTGTTATAGCTGGTCATCAGGTTACGGTAATCAGGAATATGGTTGGAGAGCAATGTTGCCAGACCTTCCATATCATTGCGCCAGTCACGTTGTAATTCGCAAGCTGCGCCGAACCATGTCATCAGCTGTACGCCTGCCTGGGTCATCCGATCCCATGCAGCATAACGAGTAATTTCATTGAATGTTCCTGAAGCGTCGGTAATAACAAACACTTCATACCCTGCTTCAATCGCGGATAACGCCGGGAAAGCAACGCAGACTTCTGTCACCACTCCGGCAATAATCAGCTGCTTTTTCCCTGTTGCTTTGACGGCATTAACAAAATCTTCGTTATCCCAGGCATTGATATTACCCGGTCGGGCAATATAGGGCGCATCCGGGAATAGCTCTTTCAGTTCTGGAACCAGCGGGCCATTCGGTCCGGTTTCAAAGCTTGTCGTTAAAATAGTTGGCAACTTGAAAAATTTGGCCAGATCGCCCAGTGCCAGGACATTGTTTTTGAATTTATCAGGATCGATATCTCTTACCAGCGATAACAAACCCGCCTGATGATCGACTAACAAAACGGCTGCATCAGTTGTATCGAGACGAACATATGGTGTAGGCATAATTACTCCCTGTTTCGGTGGATAGGAGTTCACTGCTGCTGGGTGGGACTCCGTTTGCGTAAAAAAATATAGGTAGGGAGCCCCGCATCAACAAGTGAAGGGAGGTCTTTTCAGGCGTTTCACAATTATTGTGATACAATTGGAAACCTCATTGATTTATTGTTTTTGCTCACCGGCGGAATAGCGGTGAGTGCCCCCTCTTTTTTTGAAAATCAAAGCACGGTAATTCTGAAATGACTAACGGCAGCCAAGCCAGCGTAATGCCTGTAAATTCTGACAATCACTGGTATGGGCGGTTCAGCGTCGCACCGATGCTCGACTGGACGGACAGGCATTGTCGTTACTTCCTGCGCTTGCTGTCGCGCCAGACACTGCTTTACACCGAAATGGTGACCACGGGTGCCATTATTCATGGCAAAGGTGACTATCTGGCATACAGCGAGGAAGAACACCCGGTGGCGTTGCAACTGGGCGGCAGCGATCCGGCGCAGCTTGCGCACTGTGCGAAGCTTGCGCAAGTGCGCGGTTACGATGAGATCAACCTTAACGTTGGTTGTCCGTCAGATCGCGTGCAGAACGGGCGTTTTGGTGCCTGCCTGATGGGCGAAGCGCAACTGGTGGCGGACTGCGTGAAAGCGATGCGCGACGTGGTTTCTATTCCGGTGACGGTAAAAACCCGTATTGGCATCGACGATCAGGATAGCTACGAATTCCTCTGCGATTTTATTGGTACTGTAGCCGGTAAAGGCGAGTGTGAAAGCTTCACCATTCATGCCCGTAAAGCCTGGCTCTCTGGCCTGAGTCCAAAAGAGAACCGCGAGATCCCGCCGCTGGATTACCCGCGCGTCTATCAACTTAAACGCGATTTCCCGCACCTGAAGATGGCGATCAATGGCGGCATAAAATCGCTGGAAGAAGCCAAAGCCCATTTGCAGCATATGGATGGGGTTATGGTCGGGCGCGAAGCCTATCAGAATCCGGGAATTCTGGCCGCTGTCGATCGGGAGATTTACGGTGCTGATGTTGTGGATGCCGATCCTGTCGCCGTGGTTCGCGCAATGTATCCCTACATTGAACGCGAATTGAGCCAGGGCGCTTATCTTGGTCATATCACGCGTCATATGCTCGGATTATTCCAGGGGGTGCCGGGCGCGCGTCAGTGGCGCCGTTATCTGAGTGAAAATGCGCACAAAGCGGGCGCTGATATCGCGGTAGTGGAGCACGCGCTAAACCTGGTAGCGTCGAAGCGTTAAAATTTCACTAAAAGATGGTCAAATTCACTAAGCCCTGCACAGCGTTGCAGGGTTTTTTTATTGTAAAATCAAAAGATTATTTTTGGCATGCTTCTTGTAATGCAAAAGGTATTAGTGATTCCCAGGAGAAGATCATGCTGGAACTACTGTTTATTATTGGCTTTTTTGTCATGTTGCTGGTGACCGGCGTTTCGCTGCTCGGCATTATCGCCGCGCTGCTGGTTGCCACCGCAGTCATGTTTTTGGGCGGCCTTTTTGCTTTGATGATCAAGCTGTTGCCCTGGCTGCTGCTGGCTGTGGCGGTAGTCTGGGTGATTCGTACCATCAAAGAGCCGAAGGTTCCACGTTATCAACGCAATAACCGCTGGCGTTACTAAAGTATTGAGTGGTTCGTCACAACCCTGAGACATTTCCAGCAGCATTGCTTAGAACCGAATAGGATTTAGATATTAAATCTGTCACTATCGCGGCGTTAACGAATTCATCGCGCTGTACCCTACAATGCAGCCGAACTAAAAAAAGAAAGGGCTTCCTGCGGGAAGCCCTAATTCTTTCTGAGTCTTACCTCACGGGATCAGCAGGCTTGAGCCTTGCGTGGCCCGGCTCTCCAGCGCTTCATGCGCCCGTTGCGCATCTTTCAGCGCGAACTTCTGGTTGTCGGCCACATCCACTTTAATCACCCCGCTGGCGATCAGCGAGAACAGCTCATTGCTGGCTTCCTGTAGCTCTTCGCGGGTGGTGATGTAGCCGTTCAGGGAAGGGCGGGTAGCATAAAGGGAGCCCTTCTGGTTGAGAATACCCAGGTTCACGCCGGTGACCGGCCCGGAGGAGTTGCCGAAGCTGACCATCAACCCACGACGATGCAGGCAGTCGAGGGAAATTTCCCAGGTATCTTTACCCACCGAGTCATATACCACACTGACCCTTTTCCCGTCGGTCAGCGCTTTAACACGTTCAACCACATTCTCTTCGCTGTAGTTGATCACCTGCCAGGCGCCGGCTTGCAGTGCACGCTGCGCTTTTTGCGCCGAACCTACGGTGCCGATAAGCTTCGCGCCCAGCGCTTTCGCCCACTGACAGGCAATCAGCCCGACACCGCCCGCCGCTGCGTGGAATAAAAAGATCTCATTGGGTTTGATGTCATAGGTTTTGCGCAGCAGGTAGAACACCGTTAGCCCCTTCAGGAACGAGGCGGCGGCTTGTTCAAAGGAGATGGCGTTTGGCAGGACGGCCACTTTGTCTGCCAGAACGTTATGCACCGAACTGTACGCGCCGAGCCCGGATTGCGCATACACCACGCGATCGCCGACCTTAATATGCGTGACATTACTGCCGACTTTACTCACCACACCTGCGGCTTCGGTGCCCAGCCCGCTTGGCAACGCGGGAGGCGGGTATAAGCCGCTGCGAATGTAGGTGTCGATGTAGTTGATGCCAATGGCTTTATTTTCCACCTGCACCTCGTTTTCCGCCGGAGCTGCGGGGGTAAATTCCACCGCGCTGAGCACGTCGGGGCCGCCATGCTTGTGAAATTCTATTCGTGTCGCCATGCTTCCTCCTGATGTGATAATCTTTCGAACCATTCATAACCCGGATAGCTCCATTCACTATGGCAGGAAATAAACCCTTCAACAAACAGACTGAAACCCCTGACAGACAGGTCGAGGGGATGAAAGTGCCTCCACATTCCATCGAAGCGGAGCAGTCGGTGTTGGGCGGTTTAATGCTGGATAATGAGCGCTGGGACGACGTCGCCGAGCGCGTCGTAGCCGAAGACTTTTATACCCGTCCGCACCGCCATATTTTTACCGAGATGCATCGCTTGCAGGAGATGGGGAAACCTATCGACCTGATCACTCTGGCGGAATCGCTGGAACTGCAAGGGCAGCTGGATATTGTCGGGGGCTTTGCCTATCTGGCTGAGCTATCGAAAAATACTCCAAGTGCGGCGAACATCAGCGCTTATGCCGATATCGTGCGTGAACGTGCTGTCGTTCGCGAGATGATCGCGGTAGCCAATGAAATCGCTAACGCCGGTTTCGATCCGCAGGGGCGCACCAGCGAAGATCTGCTCGACCTGGCAGAATCGCGGGTATTTAAGATTGCCGAAAGCCGCGCCAATAAAGACGAAGGCCCAAAAAATATCGCCGATGTGCTTGAGGCAACCGTTTCGCGCATCGAGCAGCTTTTCCAGCAGCCGCATGATGGCGTCACGGGCGTAAACACTGGCTATGAAGATCTCAATAAAAAGACGGCCGGTTTGCAGCCGTCGGATCTGATTATTGTTGCCGCCCGTCCATCGATGGGTAAAACAACATTTGCCATGAATCTCGTCGAAAATGCGGCGATGTTGCAGGATAAACCGGTTCTTATCTTCAGTCTGGAGATGCCATCAGAACAGATTATGATGCGTTCTCTGGCGTCGCTGTCGCGCGTGGATCAGACGCGCATCCGTACCGGCCAGCTTGACGATGAAGACTGGGCGCGCATCTCCGGCACCATGGGGATCCTGCTGGAAAAACGCAATATCTACATTGATGACTCTTCCGGCCTGACACCGACGGAAGTGCGTTCACGCGCGCGGCGTATTGCCCGCGAGCACGGCGGGATAGGCCTGATTATGATCGACTACCTTCAGTTGATGCGCGTGCCGTCGCTTTCCGACAACCGTACGCTGGAGATCGCCGAAATCTCCCGCTCGCTGAAAGCGCTGGCGAAAGAGTTGCACGTGCCGGTGGTGGCGCTGTCGCAGCTTAACCGCTCTCTGGAACAGCGCGCCGATAAACGCCCGGTCAACTCCGACCTGCGTGAATCCGGTTCTATCGAGCAGGACGCCGACTTAATCATGTTTATCTATCGTGACGAGGTTTATCACGAAAACAGCGATTTAAAAGGCATTGCAGAAATCATTATTGGTAAGCAGCGTAACGGGCCGATCGGTACGGTACGTCTGACCTTTAACGGGCAGTGGTCACGTTTTGATAATTATGCCGGGCCACAATACGACGATGAATAAATTTTCGTCATCCTTCGCGCCGCAGGAGCGTTGACGGCGCCCGCCCACCCCGGGCACCAGGTTTACTAAGGCCTGGGGATTCCCGGGCTCGTCGCCTTCCTGCAACACGAATGATTCAGAAAATTGTTTTTTGAGGAAAAACATGCAAGCGGCAACCGTAGTAGTTAACCGCCGCGCTCTGCGACACAATCTGCAACGTCTGCGCGAGCTGGCTCCCGCCAGCCGACTGGTTGCAGTCGTGAAAGCGAACGCCTATGGACACGGTCTCGTAGAGACCGCGCGAACGCTCCCCGATGCCGACGCTTTTGGCGTTGCCCGTCTCGAAGAAGCCCTGCAACTGCGCGCAGGGGGAATCACACAACCGATCCTGTTGCTGGAAGGTTTTTTCGCCGCCAGCGATTTGCCCGTGCTGGCAGAACAGCAACTCGAAACGGTGATCCATAGCCCCTGGCAACTGGAGGCGCTGGAAACGGCCACGCTGCCTGCGCCGGTCACGGTGTGGATGAAACTGGATACTGGCATGCATCGTCTTGGCGTGCATCCTCATGAAGCTGAGGCGTTTTACGCGCGTCTCTCCGGCTGCAAAAACGTCCGCCAGCCGGTGAACTTCGCCAGCCACTTTGCCCGCGCCGATGAACCGGAGTGCGGCGTAACGGAACGCCAGTTGGATATTTTTACCACCTTTACCGAAGGTAAACCGGGCCTGCGTTCGATTGCCGCTTCTGGCGGCACTTTGCTGTGGCCGCAGTCGCACTTTGATGCCGTGCGCCCCGGCATCATTCTCTATGGTGTTTCGCCGCTGGAGAACAGACCGTGGGGAGCGGATTTCGGCTTTCAGCCGGTGATGACGCTGACTTCCACGCTGATTGCCGTGCGCGACCACAAATCAGGAGACGCGGTCGGTTACGGCGGTACCTGGGAAAGCGCGCGCGACACCTGCTTAGGTGTGGTGGCGATGGGATATGGTGACGGTTATCCGCGCGCTGCGCCTTCCGGCACGCCCGTGCTGGTCAACGGACGCGAAGTGCCGATCGTTGGCCGCGTGGCAATGGACATGATTTGTATCGATCTCGGCCCGGATGCGCGTGAGCGCGTCGGTGATAGCGTGGTGCTGTGGGGCGAAGGTTTGCCCGTCGAACGTATCGCTGCCATCACCAAAGTGAGTGCTTACGAACTTATAACGCGCCTGACCGCCAGGGCGTCACTGAAGTACCTCGACTAAACGTTTTGCGCTTTCCTGCACGGGAAAGCGCTACCCCTCTCGATCTTCCCCGGCTTCCGGTTTATTGTGTGGGTCTGGCCGACTGTAAACCTGGAGAATACACGCGTGTTTCAAAAAGTTGACGCCTACGCTGGCGACCCGATTCTCTCCCTCATGGAGCGTTTTAAAGAAGATCCCAGAAGCGACAAAATTAACCTCAGCATCGGGTTGTATTACAACGAAGATGGCATCATTCCGCGCCTGCAAGCGGTGGCTGAAGCCGAAACGCGCCTGAATGCGCAACCGCACGGCGCATCGCTCTATCTGCCGATGGAAGGGCTGAACAGCTATCGTCACTCCATTGCGCCGCTGCTGTTTGGCGCCGATCACCCGGTGCTGGCGCAAAACCGCGTGGCAACTATCCAGACGCTGGGCGGTTCCGGCGCACTGAAAGTCGGCGCGGATTTCCTGAAACGCTACTTCCCCAACTCCGGCGTCTGGGTCAGCGATCCGACCTGGGAAAACCACATCGCCATTTTTGAAGGCGCTGGATTCGAAGTAAGCACTTACCCCTGGTATGACGATGAGACCAACGGCGTACGTTTCCCGGCGCTGGTGGAAAAACTGAATACCCTGCCGGAACAGAGCATTGTGTTACTGCATCCGTGCTGCCATAACCCGACCGGCGCGGATCTGACTAACGCCCAGTGGGACGAGGTGGTCGGCGTGCTGAAAGCGCGCAATTTGATCCCGTTCCTCGACATCGCTTACCAGGGCTTTGGCGCAGGTATGGAAGAAGACGCTTACGCTATCCGCGCGATTGCCAGCGCCGGGATGCCTGCGTTGGTCAGCAACTCGTTCTCCAAAATTTTCTCCCTGTATGGCGAGCGTGTCGGCGGCCTTTCCGTGGTGTGTGAAGATAGCGAAGCCGCAGGTCGCGTGCTGGGACAACTGAAAGCCACCGTCCGTCGTAACTACTCCAGCCCGCCAAATTTTGGTGCGCAACTGGTGGCGACCGTGCTCGGTGACGCGACGTTACGGGCGCTCTGGCTGAAGGAAGTGGAAACAATGCGCACGCGCATTCAGGCGATGCGCCAGCAACTGGTACAGGTGCTGAGTGAAGCCGTGCCGGGCGGGGATTTCGACTACCTGCTTAAGCAGCGCGGGATGTTCAGCTACACCGGACTGAGCGCGGCGCAGGTCGATCGTCTGCGCGAGGAGTTTGGCGTTTACCTGATCGCCAGCGGTCGCATGTGTGTTGCCGGTCTGAACAGCCGCAACGTGCAACGCGTGGCACAAGCATTCGCCGCAGTAATGTAAGCACCCGCTCACTTTTTAGTTTCCCTGGCCTTCTGCCCACGGGCAGAAGGTCATTATCCCCACGTTTTCTCTCATTATCCGCGTAATTCGCAGAAAATCCTTTGTTTCATCTGCCGCCAGGGTTAAGGTCGGATAACATTTCGACCATTCGCACTATTTATGAATATAACGAACTGATAATTTAGGGATAAAGATGCGAACGATCACTCGCCTTTTCGGCGCCGCCTGTTTATGGCTGGCTTCAGGTAGCCTTGCGGTTTACGCCTCCGCACCTTCTCCGGTTGCGGATGGCACCAACATCATCAAACTGGCCGAGCAGGCACCGGTTCACTGGGTTTCTGTGGCGCAAATTGAAAGCTCTTTGGTGGAGCGCCCGCCAATGACGGTCGGGTTTGATATCGACGATACGGTACTCTTCTCCAGCCCCGGTTTCTGGCGCGGCAAGAAAACCTGGTCCCCGGAGAGCGATGATTATCTGCACAACCCGGCGTTCTGGGAAAAAATGAATAACGGCTGGGATGCATTCAGCATTCCCAAAGAGGTGGCGCGTCAGTTAATCGCCATGCATGTGAAACGCGGCGACAGCATCTTTTTCATTACCGGCCGCAGCCAGACAAAAACGGAAACCGTGACGAAAACGTTGCAGGAGGATTTTCTGATCCCGGCCGCGAACATGAATCCGGTGATTTTTGCCGGTGATCAACCAGGGCAGAACACCAAAATTCAGTGGCTGAAGGAGAAGCACATCCGCATTTTCTACGGCGACTCGGACAGCGATATCGCCGCCGCGCGTGCGAGCGAAGCCCGGCCAATCCGCATTCTGCGTGCCGCGAATTCCACCTATAAGCCATTGCCGCAAGCAGGTGCTATGGGGGAAGAGGTGATCGTCGATTCAGAGTTTTAAGCGCCGGATTTGCCCTTTTGCCGATTTGCAGCACACTTAAAAACGGCCTCTTTGCAGAAGGAACAGTCGATGTGGTATCAACAGACGCTTACGCTCGGCGCGAAATCGCGCGGGTTTCACCTGGTCACTGATGAAGTGCTGGAGCAAATTCGCGAACTTCCCCGCGTGCAGGTGGGTTTGTTGCATCTGTTGCTGATGCACACGTCAGCTTCCCTTACCCTGAATGAAAATTGTGATCCCACGGTGCGCGACGATATGGAGCGCCACTTTTTACACGCAGTGCCGGACAATGCACCCTATAAGCACGACTACGAGGGGCCGGATGATATGCCCTCGCATATCAAATCCTCAACATTGGGTGTTTCACTGCTGCTGCCGGTCAGGAATGGGCGCGTGCAGTTAGGAACGTGGCAGGGGATCTGGCTGGGAGAGCATCGTATCCACGGCGGGTCGCGCACGATTATCGCGACACTACAAGGGGAATAAAGATGACAATTTCGGAGTTGCTGCAGTATTGCATGTCCAGGCCTGGTGCGGAACAAAGTGTGCACAGCGACTGGAAAGCCACGCAAATCAAGGTCTCAGATGTGCTGTTTGCGATGGTGAAAGAGGTGGACGGTCGCCCGGTGGTGTCGTTGAAAACCAGCCCGGAACTGGCGGAACTGCTGCGTCAGCAGCATGAAGATGTGCGCCCAAGCCGCCATCTGAATAAAGCGCACTGGAGCTCGGTATATCTCGACGGTTCGCTGCCTGATTCGCAGATTTACTATCTGGTGGACGCTTCGTATCAGCAGGCGATGGAGCTGGTACCGGAAAATATCCGGCACCAGCTTTATGAAGGATCAACCCGCTCGTAGCCGCTATTTCAGCATCGGTTTAAGGAATCGCGCCGTGTGCGAGGCTTCGCATTCGGCGACGGTTTCCGGCGTACCGGCAACGAGGATTTCACCGCCGCCGCTGCCCCCTTCCGGGCCGAGATCGACAATCCAGTCCGCCGTTTTAATCACGTCCAGGTTGTGCTCAATCACCACGATGGTATTACCCTGATCGCGCAACTGATGCAGCACGTCCAGCAACTGCTGGATATCGGCAAAGTGCAGACCGGTCGTCGGTTCATCGAGGATATAGAGCGTTTGCCCGGTGCCGCGTTTCGACAACTCGCGCGCCAGTTTCACGCGCTGCGCCTCGCCGCCGGAGAGCGTGGTGGCCGACTGTCCCAGACGAATATAGGTCAGCCCGACATCCATCAGCGTTTGTAACTTACGCGCCAGCGCCGGAACGGCATCAAAGAATTCACGAGCTTCTTCGATGGTCATATCCAGCACTTCATGGATGGTTTTGCCTTTGTATTTGATCTCCAGCGTTTCGCGGTTATAGCGTTTGCCTTTGCACTGATCGCACGGCACATAAATATCCGGCAGGAAGTGCATCTCCACTTTGATAACGCCGTCGCCCTGACAGGCTTCGCAGCGGCCACCGCGCACGTTAAAGCTGAAGCGCCCTGGCGTGTAGCCGCGCGAGCGTGATTCCGGCACCCCGGCGAACAGTTCGCGCACTGGTGTAAAGACGCCCGTATAGGTTGCCGGGTTGGAGCGCGGCGTACGGCCAATCGGGCTCTGGTCGATGTCGATCACTTTGTCGAAATGTTCCAGCCCCTGAATATCGCGGTACGGCGCAGGTTCCGCGATGGTGGCGCCGTTGAGCTGGCGCTGGGCGATCGGAAACAGCGTATCGTTGATCAGCGTCGATTTCCCGGAACCGGAAACGCCGGTGATACAGGTGAACAGACCCACCGGCAGCGTCAGGGTGACATTTTTCAGGTTGTTGCCACGTGCGCCGGTCAGCTTGAGCATTTTTTCCGGATCGGCGTTCACGCGCTGTTTCGGCAGCTCAATTTTACGTTTGCCGCTCATGTACTGGCCGGTCAATGATTCCGGCACCGCCATAATATCTTTGAGCGTCCCTTCCGCGACGACCTGGCCGCCATGCACGCCCGCGCCAGGACCGATATCAATCACGTGGTCGGCCGCGCGGATGGCATCTTCGTCGTGTTCGACGACAATCACCGTGTTCCCCAGATTACGCAGGTGGATCAGCGTACCGAGCAGGCGCTCGTTGTCGCGCTGGTGCAGACCGATGGACGGCTCATCCAGCACGTACATGACGCCCACCAGGCCGGCGCCAATCTGGCTCGCCAGACGAATACGCTGCGCTTCGCCGCCGGAGAGGGTTTCCGCCGAGCGGGAAAGCGTCAGGTAGTTCAGGCCGACGTTAACGAGAAACTTCAGGCGATCGCCAATCTCTTTCAGCACTTTTTCGGCAATCTTCGCCCGCTGACCGGAAAGTTTCAGGTTATTGAAGAAGTCCATCGCATGGCCGATGCTCATGTCGGAGATGGTCGGCAGCGGCGTATTTTCAACGAACACATGACGCGCTTCGCGACGCAGACGCGTTCCTTCACAGGAGGCGCAGGGGCGGTTGCTGATAAATTTCGCCAACTCTTCGCGCACCGCGCTGGATTCCGTCTCTTTGTAGCGGCGCTCCATATTATGCAGCACGCCTTCGAACGGATGACGACGCACGGAGGTGTCGCCGCGATCGTTCATATATTTGAATTCAATTGACTCTTTACCGGAACCGAACAGCACCACTTTTCGCACGCTGTCATTCAGGCTTTCCCACGGCGCTTCCACATCGAATTTGTAGTGATCCGCCAGCGATTTCAGCATCTGGAAATAGTAGAAATTACGGCGATCCCAGCCGCGGATCGCGCCGCCAGCCAGCGACAGTTCCGGGTTCTGGATCACGCGGTCCGGGTCAAAATATTGCTGTACGCCGAGGCCGTCGCAGGTCGGGCATGCGCCCGCCGGGTTATTGAACGAGAACAGGCGCGGCTCCAGTTCACGCATGCTGTAGCCGCAAATCGGGCAGGCAAAGTTGGCGGAGAACAGGAGCTCTTCCGCGCTGGCATCGTCCATATCGGCGACCACAGCGGTGCCGCCGGAGAGTTCCAGCGCGGTTTCAAACGATTCCGCCAGGCGCTGCGCCAGATCGCTGCGTACTTTAAAGCGGTCAATTACCACTTCAATGGTGTGTTTCTTTTGCAGTTCCAGCGTTGGCGGATCGGAAAGGTCGCACACTTCGCCGTCGATACGCGCGCGGATATAGCCCTGGCTTGCCAGGTTTTCCAGCGTTTTGGTGTGCTCGCCTTTACGCTCTTTAATCACCGGTGCCAGCAGCATCAGGCGCTTGCCTTCCGGCTGCGACAGCACGTTATCCACCATCTGGCTGACGGTTTGCGCCGCCAGCGGCACATCGTGATCCGGACAGCGCGGCTCGCCAACACGGGCGTAGAGCAGACGCAAATAGTCGTGGATCTCGGTAATGGTCCCGACGGTGGAACGCGGGTTGTGCGAGGTTGATTTCTGCTCAATCGAGATCGCCGGCGACAGACCTTCAATATGGTCAACGTCCGGTTTTTCCATCAGCGATAAAAACTGACGGGCATAGGCGGAAAGCGATTCAACGTAGCGGCGCTGTCCTTCGGCGTAAAGCGTGTCGAAAGCCAGTGAGGACTTACCAGAACCCGACAGCCCGGTGACGACAATCAGTTTGTCGCGCGGGATGACGAGGTTGATGTTTTTGAGATTATGGGTGCGGGCGCCCCGTACTTCTATCTTATCCAATCCATTCACCTTTTACCCGGAGGAACGTTTTGCCCGGTGTGTTTGAAGGACAACCGGCGATCACAAACGGCTAATTATGACACAATTTAACCTGTTTGAATATACAGTATTGGAATGCATCTCATGATGAGATGTGCAACAATGTGCCATGAGTGCGATATCTCCGGAACATGCTTCGCAGCTATCAAACTGCTACATGGAAATGGTACACTCGCGCGTTTACACTACTAAGAAACGTATTAACGTATCAGGAGACTCGAACATGGCCAGCAGAGGCGTAAACAAGGTGATTCTCGTCGGTAATCTGGGCCAGGACCCGGAAGTACGCTATATGCCGAGTGGTGGCGCAGTTGCCAACATTACGCTGGCTACTTCCGAATCCTGGCGTGACAAGCAGACCGGCGAAATGAAAGAGCAGACAGAATGGCACCGCGTTGTGCTGTTCGGCAAGCTGGCGGAAGTGGCCGGTGAGTATCTGCGTAAAGGCTCTCAGGTTTATATCGAAGGCCAGCTGCGTACCCGCAAATGGACCGATCAGTCCGGTCAGGAAAAATACACCACGGAAGTGGTGGTAAACGTGGGCGGCACCATGCAGATGCTGGGCGGCCGTCAGGGCGGCGGTGCACCGGCAGGCGGCGGCCAGCAGCAGGGCGGTTGGGGCCAGCCTCAGCAGCCGCAGGGCGGCAACCAGTTCAGCGGCGGCGCGCAGTCTCGCCCGCAGCAGTCTTCCGCTCCGGCACCGTCTAACGAACCGCCGATGGATTTTGACGACGACATCCCGTTCTGATTTCGCTTTTCAGCGCGCGTTAATCAGAACGAAAAAGCCCTGCTTCGGCAGGGCTTTTTACTTAATCTTTCAACGAAATCCCTTTCATTGTTTCCCAGATCCTTTGCTTATCCTGCTCGTGTAAATTCTTTTGCTGCACAACCTGCATAAATGCCTTCCGGTCCTGTTCCGTCAGAGGTTGCCCGGACTTTAATCGTGCCGCCACACTTTGCAGAATACGATGGCTAAGTTGGCCGATTTGTGTGCGCACATCCTGAAGCGGGCGAGGCTGCCAGCCCGTTTCCGGCGCGGCCAGCCAGTCGGCGCGATAGCGATACTGAATCGCCTTGGCGGCGTCCATCTGCGCCTGAATAAATGGCCTTACGCTCTCGCCTTTTAATCCCAGCGAATCAGCATCAGCAAGGGTACTCTCCAGCACCTTTTCCTCTTGCTGTAGATCTTCAATCGCCTGGTGATGCTGCGCTTTATAGCCAGCAACATCTTTCATCCAGGACAACCGTTCATTGATCAAATTGCCAATCGAAGGCGCTGAAGCTGCTGTAGCAGAGAACGTTGAGGCAGCGAGAAGCAACACGGCTGTATAGAGCTTGTACGGCATCATAAATCTCCGACATCGATAAACAGGATGCCTCTGGTGACGTTTCCGGCCCGTTGAAGAAACGTTTCGCAGAAAGCGTAGCTGGCGCATTTTACAGCCATGTGATGATAAAAAAACCGTAAACCCGATCCGGGCTTACGGTTCTCTTTTACAGCGGAGTTAAAAAATTACTTCGACACGTCCGCACCGAAGTATTTCTGGGAAATACGTTCGTAAGTGCCGTCGGCCTTGATCTCTTCCAGCGCTTTATCAATCGCCGCTTTCAGTTGCGGGTTGTTTTTGCGCAGCAGCACGCCGGATTTCTCGGCATTCTCTTCTGTGGCGATGATTTTCACCGGCGCAGACGGTTTATGTTTTTTGAAGTCGAGGAACGACAGGTTGTCGTTGATGGTAGCATCAGCACGGCCCTGCACCACCAGATCGATAGACTGGTTAAAGCCGTCGGTCGGCACAATTTCCGCGCCGTATTTACGCGCGATCTGGGCGTAGTTACTGGTCAATGAATGGGCTGACTTTTTGCCTTTCAGATCGGCAAAACTTTTAATGCTGCTATTTTTATCATTGATGATCAGTACTGCTTTAGAGGCAATGTACGGCTCGGAAAAGTCGAATTTCTTCTCGCGTTCCGGCGTAATACCCACCTGGTTGATCACCACGTCATAACGGTTCGCGTCGATACCGGCGATCAGGCCGTCCCATTTACCTTCAACGAACTGCGGGTTCACTTTCAGGCGTTTGGCGATTTCACGGCCAATTTCTACGTCAAAACCTTCCAGCGTGCCGGAAGCATTGTGGAAAGTGAACGGTGGATAGGTACCTTCAGTACCGATTTTCAGTACGCCAGCGGACTGAATTTTTGCCAAATCATCCTGCGCCAGCGCTGCGTGGGCAAAACCAAGCTGCATAATCCCGGCTACGACTAATGTTGCGAGTGCTTTCATCTGCATTACCCTATGTTGTTTTAATTAACTCGCCCCGGCTTCCGGGAGCGCTGTGCTTAAAGAGGCGATAAACTCCGCGGTACGGGGTTTCTTCGCATGTAAAAACAAATCGTTAGCGGAGCCGGACTCAACAATTTCCCCGGCTTCCAGAAATACCACCTGGCTGGCGATATTCGCTGCCAGACGCAAATCATGGGTCGCCATGATCATCGTGGTGCCTTCCAGCGCCAACTGGCGCAGCACGGCGACCACTTCGCCGGAGAGTTCAGGATCGAGTGCGGAAGTCGGTTCATCGCACAGCAGAACCGCCGGTGACGGCGCCAGTGCACGGGCAATCGCCACGCGCTGCTGCTGGCCGCCAGAGAGCGTATTCGGCAGAGCATCGCGTTTGTGCAGCATGCCGACTTTATCCAGCAACTCTTCACCACGGCGGCGAGCGCGTTCGCGATCCCATTTATGCACCGTAACCAGCCCTTCTGTAATGTTGCCGAGGGCGGTCATATGCGGAAACAGCGCGAAGTTCTGAAACACCATGCCGGTCTGGCGGCTGATGCGGCGAATATCCTGGCCTTTGATCCGCGCGTCCGGCGCGAATGTGATGCGCTCTTTGCCGATGGTCAGCTCCCCGGACTGGGGAATTTCCAGCAAATTAATGCAGCGCAATAAGGTGCTTTTCCCGCTGCCTGAAGGGCCAATCAGCGTGGTTACCGTGCCTTCTTCAATCGTTAAATTGATGTCCTTCAGCACCCGGTTGCCGTCGAAACTTTTTTCAATGCTGGAGAGCGTTATCATTGACCTGGCCTTTTACTGTCGTACCCGCTAATTTCCGCTCCAGCTTCTCTTGCAAATGCGATAACACAGAACTGAAGAACAGATAAATAATTGCCGCTTCGCTGTACAGAATCAGCGGTTCATAGGTCACCGCCGCAATTTGCTGCGCGGCAAGAAACATCTCCGGCACGGTGATCACCGACGCCAGCGAAGTATCTTTTACCAGTGAAATAAAGGTGTTAGAGAGCGGCGGCACGGCGATGCGCGCGGCCTGCGGCAGAATAATACGCCGCAGCGACTGCGCCCAGGTCATGCTGATGGAGTGGGCGGCTTCCCATTGCCCTTTCGGCACGGCCAGCAGCGTTGCCCTGATCACTTCGGAAGTATACGCGCCAATATTGACGGTAAAGCCAATCACCGCCGCAGGGAAGGCATCAATGGTGATCCCGGCGCTCGGCAACGCGTAGAAAATCAAAAATAGCTGCACCAGCAGCGGCGTACCGCGAATCAGCCAGACGTAAAACCGCACCACCGGCTTTAAAAAAGCCGGGCCGTACAGGCGCAAAAGCGCAACCACAAACCCGAGCGACAGCCCAAGAATAAAAGAGATCAGCGTTAAGGGAATGGTGAATTTCAGCCCTGCGGAAAGCATCGGCCAGAAAGAATCAATCGCTAAGGGTAACCATGTTGGCACTGCACACCTTCCGGACGGAGCATCTTGCCAGAAATTGCTGGCGGAATATTTTATTAGCCCGGCTTAATTATTTGAGGGCTGGATTAGTGCGAATTATATTCTTTGCGTCGTGTGCGAAAACAAATATATACGAATAACGTTATACGAAAAAAAGCTAAGCCATTCTTTTTTGATACAAGCCCGCCGTCGTTACCTGCCGCTTTATTGCACTGTTTGCGTGAAATGTCGCCATTAATGCACCTTTTTTGATCGTTGATTTGGTGCGTGAATTTTGATCGGTTTTACACGTTGTCTCTAAATTCAGTTGCTTACACGCTGGCACTCTTCTTGCAGTTCCATTTAATGAAACTTAAGTCCCATTTTATGAGACCGCACCATGTCCATTTTAGAAACGACAGCCAACATCCTGAAACTGATGGTGGATCTGCAAAGCGGCATCCGCGTGAGCGATGTCATTACCCACCTCGGTATGCCCAAAAGTACCGCCTCACGCGTGATGAGCCAGCTTGAGTTCTGGGGCTATCTGGAAAAGGACGAAAGCCAGGGCACCTTTCTGCCTGGCCCGTTGATTATGTCGGCTTCGCATCTCGTCAGCCGCCAAATCACTCTGAGCGATCACGTTGATGCGGCGCTGCGCAACCTGTGCGAACGCACGGGATACACCGGCTATATCTCGATGCTCGATAACCAGGAAATCCTTGTGCTGCGGGTGATCCACGGCCGTCAGGCGCTACCGGTTGTGACCTGGCCGGGTTCCCGCTCGCCGGCATGGGGAACCTCGACCGGCCGCGCGCTGCTGGCGCGTCTTTCCGATACACAACTTCATGATTTTTTTGCCAGCCCGCTGGTGGTATCGCAACTTAGCGGTACACAGCAAGACGTCAGCATGCTGGTTGCTGCCGTGGCCCGTACCCGCGATGCCGGTTACGCAACGGCCGTTAATGAATCGGTTGCCGACACGGCTTCCGTCAGTTGCGCAGTAGGCGACCCGGCCACTCACGAAGCCGTGGCGTTCTGCCTCTCCTTCCCTCAACACCTTGCTACCCCTGAAGAGTTGCAACGGATCGCGACATTACTGAAAGAAGCTGCCCTCACCATCGCCGGAAAAACCGGCGACACGCTGGTGACCAGCTCGCTTTGATTTTTCCTTTTTTGCCAATACCAGGAGAATAACCGTGAGTCAGACTGTCTCATCCGAAACGCTGCCGGAACAGAGCGAGAGCCATCCGCGCGCTTTTGCCCCGGCCACATTGCTGTTGCTGCTGGTGCTCAGCATCTTCGGCGCCGTGATTGGCGTGCAACTGCTAACCACGCTGGGGGTAACGCCGAATACGGCAATCATCGGCGCGATGGCAGCGATGATTATCGCCCGCATTCCACTCCAGTGCTTCGCCCGTTTCCGCTCCATCCATATTCAAAACCTGGCGCAAAGCGCGACGTCGGCGGCCACTTTTGGCGCGGCGAACTCGCTGCTGCTGCCCATTTCTATTCCGTGGCTGTTTGGTCATAACGAAATGGTGATGCCGATGTTTATCGGCGTGGCGCTGGCGATGTTGCTGGATGGCTGGCTGCTCTATCGCCTGTTTAATACGCGCATCTTCCCGGCCGAAGGTGCCTGGCCGCCGGGAATTGCGGCGGCAGAGTCGATTAAAGCGGGCGATCAGGGCGGCAAACAGGCGGCGCTGCTCGGCACCGGCATGGTGATCGGCGCTGTTGGCTCGTGGTTCAAATTCCCGATGGCGGCGCTGGGTACGGCGTTTATCGGCAATATCTGGGCGCTGGGCATGCTTGGCGTTGGCTTCCTGCTGCGCGGTTATTCCGGGCCGCTGTTCGGCATTGATATCAACAAACTCTACATCCCGCACGGCGTGATGGCGGGTGCGGGCGTGGTGGCGTTGTTCCAGATTATCCGCCTGATCCGCCAGAGCAACGGCCAGAAAGCAGCGATGCATACCGCCGAGGACGCGCTGCCGCAGGCGCAAAATGAGCAGATCGGCAAAACCATCCGCTTAGGCGCGCTCGGCTTTATGGCGATTTCAGTGCTGATTGCGCTTGGTAGCGGTCTGTATGCCCATCTCTCCCTGCCGTGGCTGGTGGCATTTATGGTCTACGCCGCTTTCGCCGCCTTTCTGCATGAAATGATTGTGGGCCTTGCCGCCATGCACTCCGGCTGGTTCCCGGCCTTTGCCGTGGCGCTGATCACTTTGCTGATCGGTATTTTGATTGGCTTTCCGCCACAAGCGCTGGCGATGCTGTGCGGTTTCTCCGCCGCCACCGGCCCGGCGTTTGCTGATATGGGCTACGACCTTAAGGCCGGATGGATCCTGCGCGGTAAAGGCGAACATACCCGTTTTGAGCTGGAGGGCCGCCGCCAGCAACTGCTGGCCGCCATGCTGGCCTTTGTCGTCGCCATGCCGGTGGTGCTGTTTATTTTCCGCGACTACTTCTCGCAGGGGCTGGTGCCGCCGGTGGCAAAAGTGTACGTCGCCGCCATCAACGCTGGCGTGTCGTTTGATATCGCCAAATCGCTGCTCATTTGGGCCATTCCAGGTGCCATTATCCAGTTGATCGGCGGCCCCGGCCGTCAGATGGGCGTGCTGCTGGCTACAGGGTTGCTGATCAATAACCCGCTGGCAGGTTGGGCGGTGATGATCGGTATTGCCATCCGCGCGGTGGTGCTGCGCATTGGCGGCGAGCCGATGCGTAACAAAATCGAGGTGCTGGCGGCGGGTTTGATCGCCGGAGACGCCCTGTTCAGCTTCTTTAATTCCGTCCTGCCGGGCGGCAAAAAGTAATCACGCAATTCCAGAGAAAATATTATGAGCTTACAACAAACGTTACAGGTCTTTGAGTTACTCGACAGCGCATATGCCAGCGGCGACAAGGTGAAAACTCTGCTGGCGGGTTACAGTAATCTGCAGGTGAGCGTGAAAGCGGTCAGCGGCCCGAAAGGCAGCACCGACTTCGTTAAAATCGTCATTCCAGGTACGGAAGGAAAACGTCGCGGCGGCAGCGCACCGACGCTGGGGATTGTCGGGCGACTGGGCGGTATTGGTGCACGTCCGGGGCGAATTGGGCTGGTCTCCGACGCCGACGGCGCCGTGGCGGCGATTGCCAGCGCGCTGAAACTGGCGGAGATGCAGCGCCAGGGCGATAGCCTGCCAGGCGATGTGATTGTCACCACCCATATCTGCCCGGATGCGCCAACGCGCCCGCACGAGCCGGTTGATTTTATGGATTCGCCGGTCGAAACCGAAGACATGAACGAGCAGGAAGTCTCCGACGAAATGGATGCGGTGCTATCGATTGATACCACCAAAGGCAACCGCATTATCAACCATAAAGGCTTTGCCATTTCGCCGACGGTCAAAGCGGGTTACATCCTGCGCGTGGCGGAAGATCTGCTGCGCGTCATGGAAATGACCACCGGGCAACTGCCGGTCACTTTCCCGATCACCACCCAGGACATCACGCCGTACGGTAATGGGGTTTACCACCTGAACAGCATTCTGCAACCGTCGATTGCTACCGCCGCGCCCGTGGTTGGCGTGGCGATTACGGCGGTAAGTGTTGTGCCGGGCTGCGGCACCGGGGCGAGCCACGAAACGGATATCGCGCTGGCCTGTAAGTTTGCCGTAGAAGTGGCGAAAGAGTTCACCCGTGGCACCTGCCAGTTCTTTGATAAAGCGGAATACCAGCGCCTGCTCGATCTGTACGGTTCGCTGGCGCATCTGCAAAAACGTCAGCCGGGAGTGTGAAATGGCGATCCGCAAAATCGGTACGCTGACCATCGGCCAGGCACCGCGCAGCGACATCACACCCATCCTCGATGCGGCGTTACCTGCGCAGGTAAGTTGCCAGCACGCCGGGGTGCTGGATGGGCTGGATGATGCCGCCATCGCGGCGCGTTTTGCGCCACAACCTGGCGATGCATTGCTGACTTCGCGCCTGCTGGACGGGCGAGCGGTGGTGATGGGCAAACCGGCGGTCGGCGAAGCGCTGCAACAGAAGATCGACTGGCTGGAAGCGCAGGGCTGCGAGATCATCGCTATTCTTTGTACCGGCGAATTTCACGGTTTGAGCAGTAAAAAAGCGTGGTTGATCGAGCCGGATCGGATCCTGCCGCCGACGCTGAATGCACTGGTCGGAACGCGTCGCGCCGGGATCCTGGTGCCGCTGGAAGCGCAGATCGCCAGCGAGCTGGAGAAGTGGCGCGGTGCCGCGCAAACGCCGGTGTTTGCCGTTGCCTCGCCCTATACCGCCAGCGAAGACGAGATTGCCGCCGCCGCCCGCTCGCTGCAAGCGCAGGGCGCGGAAGTGATTCTGACCGACTGCATGGGCTACACCGCCTGGCATCAGGCGATCTGCGCCCGCCACGTCCCGCTGCCCGTTGTATTATCGAATAAACTGCTGGCCGATCTGCTAGGCAATTTGCTGTAAAAGGAGAGGGTTATGGATTTGCTGTTACTGAGCAATTCGGTGCTGCCCGGCACCGAATATCTGCAATATGCGCTGCCGCTGCTGAAAGCGCAGCTTGGCGGGCGTCGCAAGGTGGTGTTTATTCCCTTCGCGGGCGTGACGCAAGGCTTTGATGCCTATACGGATAAAGTCCGTCTGGCGCTGGCGGAGCTGGATCTGTCGATCACCGGCATTCACAGCGTGGACGACGCGCCTGCGGCGATTGCCGCCGCAGAAATTGTGATGGTTGGCGGCGGCAACACGTTTAACCTGCTGAAAAATTGCCGCGAGCGCGGGTTGATCGAACCGATCCGCCAGGCCGTGAACAACGGTGCGCTGTATGTTGGCTGGAGCGCCGGGGCGAATCTGGCTTGTCCGACGATCCGCACCACCAACGATATGCCGATTATCGATCCGGGCGGGCTGGATGCGCTCAATCTGGTGCCGTTGCAGATCAACCCACACTTTACCAACGCGCTGCCCGCCGGGCATCAGGGTGAAACGCGCGAGCAGCGCATTCGCGAGCTGCTGGTGGTGGCACCGGAGCTGGAAGTGATCGGTTTACCGGAAGGAAGCTGGATCGCGGTACAGGGCGGCCACGCGCAGCTCGGCGGCGACAAACCGGCCCTGCTGTTTAAAGCCAGCCAACCGGCCATTACGCTGGCTGCCGGTCACCGCTTTTTCTGAAATCGACAATGGCCCGCTGGCGGGCCATCTCTTTATTTTCCGGCATATAATTAAAATTACCTAAAATAACCTACGTAATTATTTAATTGTTGGCATTGAAGATAATATTGCTATCTCAAAATATATGATACGCGATTAATATGTTGGCTGAATCGCATAACCTAATAACCATGAATAAAATGCGTAAATAACCGCTGGTCTTTATTTTCAATGCCTTATCATAAATGTATGAAAATGGGATGATTCTTAACTACCAATCGCTGCAAGTTTCAACTATATCCAGTTAATATCGCCCGTAATAAATTATTATCGGTTAGCAGGGAATAATACCCGCACCGCAAAAACGCTATTTTATATTTACCTGCGCTGAAGGCGTGGAAACACCTCTTCGCCCGGAATATTCGCCTCTGCAATAAAGGAACACGTATGGTTAACCGGATAACCGTTCTGTCATCCTCCGGAAGTGATTCGCTCTTATTCTGGACGTTTAAAGGGGAAGAACAGCTCTCCACGCCCTTTCGCTTTCAGGTCGAGCTGCTGAGCAAAGATTTCACCCTCGATCGGCAAAAACTGCTGGGCCAGGAGATGACGGTGGTGATCCCAACGCAGTTGGGAACGACGCGCTATCTGAGCGGCAAAGTCACGGCGATCTCTGCGCGCTCGGAAGAGCTGGATGGCACGCGCTATGCGGTGTATCAGGCGACCCTTGAGCCGGATTTCTGGCCGATGATGCGCGATCGCAACTTCCGTATTTTCCAGCAGCAGCGCGTACCGGACATCGTCAGCACCCTGTTTTCCGAATACCAGGTAAAAATTGAAAACAAACTGACGCGCAGCTATCGCCAGTGGGATTACTGCGTGCAGTACGCCGAGAGCAGTTTCCATTTTATCAGCCGTTTGCTGGAGCTTGAGGGCATCAGCTACCTGTTCCGCCACGGCAAAGAGGGACACACGCTGGTACTGATGGATGATTACGCGCAAGCGGAGGCGTTTCCCGGTTATGAAGTGATCCCGTGGCATGCGCAAAGCGGCGGCGGTGCGGTGAATGAAGAGGGCGTCAGCCAGTTACTGGCGCGGCATATCGTTACGCCTGGCCTCTACAGCACCGACGATTACGACTTCCGCAAGCCCCATGCCTGGATGCTGCAAACCCTGCAAAACCCCGTTTCACCAACGCCCGGGAAAATCGATGTCTATGACTGGCCAGGCCGCTTTGTTGAGCATGGCGACGGCGAATCTTATGCGCGTATTCGCCAGCAATCCTGGCAGGCGGAACAGCAGCAAATGCAGGGCAGCGCGACGGCGACCGGTATTGCGCCGGGGCACACCTTTACGCTTATCCGATCCCCTAACGATGCCGACAACGCGCAGTGGCTGGTGGTGGGCGCTCGCTATGATTTTGCCGAAAATCAGTATGCTTCCGGCGATGTTGGCGAGACGCAGCAGCGCATCGACTTTACCGTCATTCCGGCCTCTACGCCGTTCCGCCCGGCCGCTGTCACCGACTGGCCGCGCACCTACGGGCCGCAAACGGCAAGAGTTGTGGGGCCGGCGGGTGAGTCGATCTGGACGGACAAATATGGCCGCGTCAAAGTGAAATTCCACTGGGATCGGCAAAGCCAGGGCGACGAGAACAGTTCCTGCTGGGTACGTGTTTCCAGCGCCTGGGCCGGGCAAGGCTACGGCGGGGTGCAGATCCCGCGCGTTGGTGATGAAGTGGTGGTCGATTTTATTAACGGCGAGCCGGACAGACCCATCATCATTGGCCGCGTCTACAACGAAGCCAGCATGCCGCCGTGGGCGCTGCCAGCGGCGGCCACGCAGATGGGTTTTATGAGCCGTTCCAAAGATGGCTCGCCGGATAACGCCAACGCCCTGCGCTTTGAGGATAAACCGGGCGCTGAGCAGCTCTGGCTGCATGCCGAACGCAACATGGATACGGAAGTCGAAAACGACGAAACCCATGATGTCGGCAGCAACCGCACTAAAATCGTCGGCAAAGACGAAACCAGCCACATCAAGCAGAACCGGACGCGCACCGTCGATGGCAATGAAACCATCACCGTCGGCCAGGATCGCAGCAAAACCATCAACGGTAATGAAACCACCACGGTGCAGCAAAACCGTATCGAGAGCGTGAAAGGGAACGAAACCCTGAGCGTGGAACAAAACCGCGATGAAACCATTACCGGCAACCACACCACCACGGTGAAAAGCAACAATACCGGCACTGTTGAAGGTAATCAGACGTTGACGGTGGTCCAGGATCGCACCCGCAGCGTGCAGGGTAATGAGACGGTTAGCGTCCAGCAAAACCGCACTGTGCAGGTGACCGGCAACCAGACGCTGGAAGTGACCGGTAACCGCACTGTCACCGTCAGCAGCAATGAGACGCGCACGGTGACGCAAAAACAGGACGTCAGCATCGGTGCCGGACGCACGTTGAGCATTACCGGCGGCGATACCCGGTTCACCCAGGGCAGCGTGGCCGACAGCGCGACGGACACCTTCCGCATCAACGTAGGTGAGAGCGGCATTCTGATTGGCAACGGCAGCGTGGAGATCACCGCTGGCGGATCGACCATCACCATTAATGCCGCCGGGGTGATGGTCAATGGCAAGAAAATTGAGCTGAACGCCTGATGGGGATGCCATGAACGCCAGCAAAAACCCCAGTGAAAAGGTGATGAGCGAGCTGGAAGTAAGCTGGCTGGAGGCCAGCGAAGATACCGCCGCACGGCTGTTTATCTGGCGTGTTCCGGCAAATGGCGAATCGCTGCTGGATGCTTTTTTCGCGCTGCAACAGCATCCGCAGGGGCGTTCATTGCCCGATCTGTTCCTCAGCTTCAACACGCCTTTTGAAACTGGATACAGCTATAGCGAGGCGCTGGGCCGCGAATTCGTTGAGCAGTATGAAGCGACGCCCGATGCCGCTTTCTGGGATGCCGAACCCTGGTTACCCTGCCACAGCGCCGGGCAGTTACGCAGCCTGTTGCAGAGCTTCGCCGAACAGTTTACCGACGATCTGCGTTATCTGGTGCTGGTGCTGAAACCTTCCGCTGTCAGCGATGAGAGCGCCATGCTGCGCTGGCTCCATCGCTGGCTGGAACAGGGCGCTGACGCGCCGCGCCTGTTATTGATCGACACCGTTGAACAGCCGATCTGGCAGCCGCTGTATACCGCGAATTCGCGCCATGTCCGGCTGATTGAGGATCGGATTGATGGCATGAAGGTCATGCACCAGACCGCGCAGCAGCAGACCGACGCCGATGCCGACCGTTTGCTGTTCCGCCGTTATCTGGCCGATGCCATGTTGCTGCTGGAAAAAGGCAGCGCCGCGCAGGTAGCGGCGCGCGGCAGCCTGGCGCTTGCCATCGCGCAGCGTCGCGGCTGGGCGGATCAGCAGGCGATGATGCATAACCTGATCGCCGGCGGCTGGCTCAAAGGCCGCGACCACGCGCAGGCGGTGGAGCATTACCGCCAGGCGCAAAGCATCTCCGGTGAGGTGCCCGATCCGGCGGTAAAAGGGCAGTTGCGCACGCAAAGCACCTTTGGCGAGGCGGGTGCCTGGTTCTCCAGTAAAGACTATCTTCAGGCGGCGAAAATCTATCGCCAGGCAGCGCTTGAGGCGCAGGCTATTCCGCATCCGCTCTTTGCGATGGAGGGCTGGCGGATGTGCGGTTTTTGCCTCTGGCTGTGCGGGCATCGCCCGGCGGCAATGGAAGAGTACGCCCGCGCCATCCAGGCGGCGGAGCCTGTGCCGATCACGGAACGCGGGCAAACCACCTTGCCGCTGGTGTTCCTGGATTTGCTGCGTATGCATGACAAGCGGCGAACCGAAGCCCTGGAAGCCTGCGCCACGCGTTGGCTGGCGGAAAAACAGAAGCTTATTGCGCAGGCGGAAGCGCAACTGCCGTCCGCGCCAGCAGTGGAACAGGTTCGGCAGGCCGACAGCCGTTTGCAATTACAACTTGAAGCGACCTTTACGCTGATCCGTGAAGAGCGTGAAAACCTGATCCGCCGCGGCGATGAGAGCTTTCGCCGCGTTATCCGGCTGGCGCGTGAGAAGCTGCATCCGCACTGGAACGGCCTGCCGGAAATCGCCCATCCTTTTGATGCGCCGCCCGGCGAGTGGCAACGCCTTCCCGCGTGGGGAGAGCGCGACGCATCGTTAACTGATACTGCAGGAAGCAACCCGCTATGAAAAATCGCATCATCATTATTGTGGTCGTCACCGTGCTGGCGCTGCTCTTTTTAAGCCTTTCTGAGAGCGACCTGGCGACCGAAGTTCGTACTTTCCTACGCGCGCTGCTGCGTGCCATGTTCTGAGGTTAAGCAATGCACTCCGGCGCGCACTTCGATCCACAGCTCGGGCTGGATATTCATACCTACCCGTGGCCGCTGCCAACGCCGCACATCGGCATCGTTTTTGATGTCTTCGACTATCTGCCGCTGATTGGCACCACGGTTCACGTTAACAGCATCAAACGCGCCAGCGCCGGAACGGGAGGGATGGCGGTGCATATTCCGGTGGGCGGCGCGTGGATCCCGCCGCTGCGCGCGCCGGGCGGCCCGCAGATTGAAGACGAGCTGTTTATGGGCAGCAAAACTGTTTCGGTGGATGGCGAGCCGTTTTCCCGCATTGGCATGCCGGTGCTGAGCTGCAACATTATTGGCCTGATCCCGCCGTTTCGTCTTAAACGTGCTACCAAACCGAAACCGCTTTCGCTGACGCTGCCGCTAACGTTTAACCTCGCGCTGCCCAACAATGTGATTGTCGGTGGGCCACCCACCATCAACCTGATGGCGCTGCTGATGCGCGCCGGGTTAAGCGGTCTGGGAAAAGGGTTTAAAAAACTGAAAAAAACGCCGCAGTGGCGGCTGTTTATGCGCCGTTTCCGCAAGCTGCGGCAAAAACTGTTTCGCAATATGGACCCCGGCTTCCTGAAATGCCGGGTGCTGCGCGCCGAGCCGGTGGATATCCGCGACGGCAGTGTCAGCCTGGAGCAGATGGATTTCCTGCTGCCGGGCAGGTTGCCGCTGGAGTGGACGCGCAGCTATACCTCGTCCGACACGGAAATAGCAGGGATGTGTGGTTACGGCTGGTCCACCCCGGCGGATACCCGCCTTGAGGTGCTCGCCGATGAAGGCGTTGCCCTGCTGACGCAGGCGGAAGGGATGACGCTGTTTGCCGCGCTGCCGCAGGCGGATGGCCGCGAACAGGCGATTACCGGCCTGCCGGACGGGAGCCGCCTGTGGCGCGAAACGCGCGATGGCGAAGTGTGGTGGCGAATCGAGCAGGAGAGCGGCCCGGAGCTGCATTTCAGCGGTCAACAGGGCGTGTTGCCGCTACGCAGGCTGGCGGATCGTAACGGTAATGGCTGGGCGTTTGACTGGAACGGCGATGAATTGCAGCACATTCGCGAGTTCAGCCACGCGGGAGCGACCGGGCGCGAAATCCTCGTCACCTGGCAAAACGATCGGCTGCTGGCGCTGCGTTTGCGCAATACGCTGGATGGCGAGATAACCCCGCTTACGCGCTATGAATATGATGCGGATAACCAGCTTAGCGCCGAAATCGATGCGCTGTCGCACCCGCGCCACTTCTTCTGGCAGCAGCGCTATCTGATAAGCCATGTGGATCGCAACGGTCAGGGGTTCCATTACCAGTACGATGATGCCTGGCGGGTGATTCATGCCTGGGGCGATGGCGGCGTTTGGGATTATCGTTTTGCCTGGCACGAGCTGCTTAACGAAGTGGAAATAAGCGATTCGGCGGGCAATATCTCGCGCATTACCTTTGATGAAAACGGCTTGCCGATCGCGGAAATCGATCCCACCGGCGGCAATACGCTGTTTCGCTACGACGATTTTGGCCGCACGGCGGAGTTGGTGGAGCCGGATGGCAGCACCTGGCGCTGGGAGTATGACGAGCGCGGGCAGATGGTTGCCGAACACCTGCCTGATGGCAGCGTCGTACAGGCGAGCTATGACGACTGGGGCGATCTGATTGCGGTAACGGATGAGCAGGGAGCCAACTGGCGCACGCAGTTCGATAGCTGCGGGAATCTGGTGGCAGAAATTGACCCAACGGGCGTTACGTCGCGTTATCACTATGATGCGTTCGGCCAATTGACCACCGCCGAGATTCCTGGCTCTCCGCTAACCCATTATCACTATGATCGATTTGGTTTTTTAAGCGCTGAGCGCGTTGCTGGCGGCGGCGTGACTCGCTTTCGCTACTCGGTGCGCGGTACGTTGCAGGAGCGCATTGATGCCGATGGCGGCGTCACCCGTTTCCACTGGGATATGAAAGACCGGCTGGTCGCCACAGTTGATCCGGCGGGAGGCGAAGTGCGCGTCAGCTATGACCGGGAAGATGAGCCGCTGCAATTTACCGACGAGCAGGGGCGAGTAACGCGGTTTCGCTATACCGGCACGGGAATGCTTGCCGCCTGCGAAACGCCGGATGGCGCAACGCTCGGCTATCAGTACGACGCCGAAGATCGCCTGCTGGCGGTGATCAACCAGAACGGCCAGCGCTGGCAGTTCACCCGCGATGCGCTGGGCCGGGTTACGGCGGAGAGCGATTACTGGGGACAGGTAACGCGCTATGGCTGGGATAAAGCCAGCCGCTTGATTCACCGCGAAGATCCGCTCGGGCGTGAAGTTCGCTACGGATACGATCGCGCCGGGAGGCTCTGCGAGCGGCGCAGCGGCGACACGTTACAGGCGACGTTTCATTATGATCCCTGCGGGCGCATGGTGCTGTGCGAAAACCCGTGGCGGCGGCTGGTCTGGCGCTATGACCCCGCCGGGCGATTACTGTGCGAGGAGCAGGACGGCTTCCAGTTGCGTTACGGCTATGACCCGCGCGGGCTGCTGATCTCGCGCGAGAGCGACGGCGGGCACCGGGTGCGTTATGGCATGGATGAGCATGACAGGCTGAGCGAGGTGCAACTGAACGACGATGCGCCAATACGTTTCACTTACGATGCCTGCGGACGCAGAGCCAGCGAGCAGCTCGCCGACGACATTGAACGCCGTTATCGCTACGATCGCCTTGGCCGCTTAACGTCGCAGCAGGTGCTGCAAAACGATTTACCGCTGTTCGCCAGCGGCTTTGCTTACGATCGCACCGGCAACCTGACGCTGCGTGAAGACAGCCAGTGGGGCAGCGATCGGTATGCCTACGATCCGGTGGGGCGGCTGGCGGCGCATACCGCACCGGATGGCGTGCTGCGTCAGTTTGTCCATGACGCAGCGGGCAATACATTGCAGACGCAGATCCGCGATGTGAACGACAGCGCGGGCGGCTGGTTCCGCGAAGGCCTCCACCAGGGGACGCGCTATGTGTTTGACCGCGCCGGCGAACTGCGCCAGCGTCGTGACGTGCAGAACGAGGGCGAAAAAGAGGACTTCATCTGGGATGAGAATCGCCAGATGATCGCCGTACGTAAGGGTAACGAGCAGGTGCGTTATGGTTATGACGGCCTGGGACGGCGTGTTTTCAAACAAACCGCCAGTGAAACACGCTGGTTTTACTGGCAGGAGGATGCGCTGGCGGGCGAGACAGTCACCGCCACCCCGCAGCCGCTGGCGGCGCTGAGCATCTTTGATACCGGCGGGCGACTGAAGCGGCAAAAAGCGCAGGCGCAACTGTTCTGCACCCTGCGCGAGTACATCTACTACCCTGGCGGTTTCCGGCCGCTGGCGCTATTAACGCAGGAAAACGGGCAGAAGCAGAGCTGGCACTATCACTGCGATCCGAACGGTGCGCCAGTGCGCCTGACCTCGCCCGGCGGGGAGATTGTCTGGTCGGAAAGAAGCGGCGCCTGGGGCGAAAAAGGCGAGGTTTATGCCAGCCGCATCGATAACCCGCTGCGTTTCCAGGGGCACTATTTTGATAGCGAAACCGGGCTGCATTACAACCGCTATCGCTATTACGATCCGGCGATTGCCGCCTATATCAGCCAGGATCCGCTTGGGCTTGCCGGAGGGCTCAATGTTTACGACTATGTGATTGCCCCGCAGACGTGGATCGATCCTCTCGGCTTAAAATGCTGGAATACCGCGCGGCGCGATTACTGGAAAGCTGAGGCCAAAGCCGCGCCGAAAGGCATGTACTCTTCAGTGAATATGTTGCGTATGCGATTGGGGTTAGCGCCGCGCATTCGGGTGGAGGAGTACCACTTTAAGACCCGGCGTATCAGAACACGGAATGTGTCGCTGGAACTGAACCACCGCATCTGGCCGCAACGGTCGGGCAAAAACGTCGATCTTCCCTATAACCTGGAGAAGGTGACGCCCTGGGAGCATGCCGCGAAGGATCCTTACAGGCATACTGGCTCCCGATTGATTAAAATTGTTCAGGATGTTGGCAACTATACGGGACGCTAAATATGACACTTAACGAATTCATGCACACTGAAAGCTACGCGAACTATCTGGATGCGCTGGATCTGGCGCTGCCGGAAAAAATTGACCGCGTGACGCCGGTTCATGATTTTATTATTGAGGTGGATAATGAATCTTTACAGCAAGCCGCCGTTAGCTTTGATGAACTGGATGCATTAATAAAAAATGATCGTGAAAAAACAATTGCCTGGATCGTTAAGAAGAATGAAAAATATTTAGAAACCGGCGGCGAAGATAATATTGTCAATAAAGCGCCGCAGATTAATTTCCCGATTGGCCATTTGATTGAGTATCGCCTGCTTGAACGTAATCCCGAGGGGCTGGTGGATTACATCAAAGCGATAGGTATTCCAGGCGCGAAGAAATATGCAAAAGAGCTCAGTACGCTCTATGCAGAAGTACAGGAAAGTAAATAATATTTCTCCGCTCAATATTTTTTATGTCTGGCCTGATATTTTTTAATATCGGGCCGCTGTAATTATAGCGTTTCCCCTGCTGTGAATTAATCACTGAATATCCGATAGAGAATTCTCAACCGAAAGGGAAAGATCCCGCATTGCGAATATCCGTTTCCTATAATGAAAACTCCGAAATAAAATGTAATATGTCGGCGTTGTTTAGAGGTACGTTAACCAGTAGCAAAAAACTGATTATTAAGAGATGAGGAATTAGAATGAAAGGGATTTTTAAGCGCAATCGAATTTGTGCTGGCCTTGCATTAGCTGGCATGGTTGGTTTTAGTGGTCACCTTTTTGCTGCAACGGATTATGCGGATACGATGCCTTCTATTGAAGGTAAAAAAGTGCTGGTCGGTTACTGGCACAACTGGGATCAGGGTTTCTCTGGCGATTACGCTCAGGGCTACCCGTTAAAGATGGCGCTGAAAGATACGCCGAAAGAGTATAACGTTGTGATGGCGGCCTTTATGAAATCCCCTGGTGGCGCTGCGATGCCGACCTTCGTTCCTTATTACGGCACCGATCAGAGCTTCCGTGAGGAAATTGCTGCGCTGAACGAACGTGGTCAGGCGGTTCTGCTGTCGCTGGGCGGCGCAGATGCTCATATTGAACTTCATGAAGCAAATGGCGACACCGAAAATCTGGCCAATGAAATTATTCGTCTGGTTGACGTGTATGGCTTCGATGGTCTGGATCTGGACCTTGAGCAGAGCGCCATTAAACTGGCGGATAACGAAACTGTTATTCCTGCTGCACTGAAAAAAGTTCGCGCGCACTACGAACAGCAGGGCAAGCACTTTATTATCAGTATGGCACCGGAAATTCCATATCTGACCAAAGCTAACCCGCAGTATCAAAATTATATTGAACGTCTCGATGGATATTATGACTTCATCGCGCCGCAATATTACAACCAGGGCGCATTCGGCATTGGTTTCCAGCCAGACGATACCAGCACCGACGGCTGGTGGGTAAACTATGCGCAGAATGACGACGCTAAAAAATATGAATTCCTTTACCACTTCAGTAAAGAAATTATCACCAATAAACATGGTTTGTCCGCGGTTAAAATTCCGTCCAGCAAACTGGTTATTGGCCTGCCAAGTAATACTTCTGCTGCGGCAACCGGTTTTGTAAAAACGCCGGAAGATGTTTATCGCGTATTCGCGGATATGGAAAAAGAAGGTCTGCCGTTAAGAGGCTTGATGACCTGGTCTATTAACTGGGACGAAGGCGATAATGTTAATCACCAATCCTTTAACGGCCAGTTCCGTAAAGCGTATACCAATCTGATCCATGATGGCGGCGAAATGCCGGCACCGGAAGAAGATACCACGGCACCAAGCGTACCGTCTGACGTACAGGGCACCAGCACGGCGACTTCTGTGCAACTGAACTGGAAAGCCTCTACCGATGACACGGGTGTTCATCACTACAGCGTATTCCGTAACCAGCAGAAAGTGGCTGACGTCAACACCACGACCTTTGTAGACAATAATCTGCAAGCGGAAACGGAATACCAGTACACCATCGTGGCTGTCGATGCAGCAAACAACGCTTCTGCCGCCAGCGCAGTTTTCAAAGTGAAAACGCAGGCTGCACCGGCTGTTGATACCGAAGCGCCGTCCATCCCGACCGGCATGGGTACTGTCGAAGTCACTGACTCTACCATCGCTCTGCAATGGAAAGCGGCAACCGATAACGTCCATGTGACCGGTTACCAGCTGTTCCGTGATGGTAAGCTGATCGCTTCTCCGACCACCTCTGCTTATGTGGATAAAGGCCTGCAGCCGGAAACTATCTATCAATATCAGGTGCTCTCTCTTGACGCTGCGGGTAACAAATCCGGGATGTCTGAGAAGCTGGATGTGACGACCAACGCAAAAGTTGAGTCCGCTTACCCGGCTTATCAGGAAAACTTCCCTTATGCCGCAGGTGATATTGTGACCGGTACTGACGGCAACGCTTACCAGTGCAAACCGTGGCCGTACACCAGCTGGTGTTCCGGCGCGGCCTTCGCCTACGCTCCGGGTACCGGTAGCGCCTGGGATATGGCCTGGGATAAAGTTTCCAAATAATGATGTTACGCCCCCGCTTGCCGGGGGCTTTTTCGTTTTAACCGTTGGGCAGCAGAACCGGCTGCAGACGTTTCCACACCGCCGGGCTTGCCGCCCACGCATTGTTGCCCTGCGTCAGGCCATCACTGGCGAGAAAATCGTTGTGCATGCCTCCTGCTTCCTTAATCAACGCCAGACCGGCCAGCGCATCCCAGCTATGCAGATGGGCTTCAAAATAGCCATGCACCTGGCCTGCGGCAACATGCGCCAGCATCAACGCGCCTGCGCCAAAACGGCGGTGCTCAATACCATGCTCAAACAGGGTTTCAATGGTTTGCGTATAGTCGCGTGGCGGGGTACGGCTTGAGCGACCCAGCCCCAGAACTACCGCTTCCGGTGACGGCTCGCGGATCGTCAATTTCTGCTCGTTTAAGTACGCGCCTTTGCCCGTTTGCGCGAAGAAGAACTCGTTGCGATCGGGGGCGTAAATGATGCCCAGCTCAATGTTATGCGCGCGGACATAGGCGACGGAGATGCACCAGTAATCCATGCCGAGGATAAAGTTGGTGGTACCGTCGATCGGATCGATAACCCAGATACCGTCGCTTCCCGGTTCCAGCCCGCGTTCTTCGCCGAGCAGGCCATCCTGCGGGCGCTGCGTTTTCAACCATGCGCGCAGCTCATTTTCCACATACACATCCGCCTGGGAGACAAAATCCTGGCGGCCTTTCTGCTCAATCGTTAGCCCGTTATCGCGAAGTTGCTTCGCTTGCTGGCCGAGACGACGAATCAACGCGCAGAGCGCGTGGGTAAACTCTTCTGTCATAGCGGAACTCTTAGCCAATGCGTGGCGATGTTTGTCGGTGAATCAATTCCACCTTAACCCACTCAACGCGGGAAGGCTGTAAGGGATTTTTGGCTCGCTCCAGCAGGCGCGTTAACGCCCGGCGCGAGATCTCCGCCACATCCTGATGCAGCGTCGTGAGCTGGTAACTGAACTGGCCGCTTTGCGGCGTATTATCAAAGCCTATCAAATGGAAATCGTGCGGCGCGAATTTCCCGCGCTGGCGCATGCCGTCGAGAAAACCGCAGGCCAATTGCGCATTGGCGCAGAAGATCCCTTCCGGTAATTCGTCTTCATCATTGAGCGCAGCCTGCCATCCGCCGTCGTAGCCCTCTTCGCTGGCGCTTATCCAGCGCAGATGCTGCTGTGTATCAACGCCCAGTTGTTGCAGCGCCCGCTCAAAGGCCTCGCCGCGCATCACGCCTGCCCACGTAGAGCCACGGTTGATCAGCCAGCCGAAACGGCGGCAACCCACGTGAACCAACTGTTCGGCGGCCAGTTGTGCGCCGCGCTGGTTATCCGAGCAGACAAAATCGACAAAGGGGATATCGGGATGGCGATTGATGCCGACCACCGGAATCTGCTGGCTGACGCACTCGTTGACGATGGCTTCTGGCGGCTTGCCGGAAGTAACAATTACGCCGGAGACGCGAAACTGAGTGAAACGGCGCAGCGTGGTGACCAGATCCTGCTCGCCGGTAATTTCGGTAACCAGCGCCTGGTAGCCACGCCGCTGGATTTCGTGCAGTAACCCCTCCAGCAGGCTGCTGCGAAACGGATCGCCAATGCGCGCCACAATCACGCCAATCAGATGGCTGCGCTGGCGATTCAGCCCCTGCGCGAGAAAATTGACCTGATAACCCAGCTCCTGCGCGGCACGCAGTACTTTCTCTTTGGTTGCCGGGGAGATGCTGCCGTTGCTGCTTAATGCGCGCGACACCACGGCGCGGGAGACGCCCGCCCGTTTCGCCACGTCTTCCGCCGTAACGGCCTGTTTGCGGATTGCCTGACTCAAATGCTCCCCTCCGCGCGGCGCGTAACCGCAATGCGCATGCCATCTTCGCTGACAAACAGCCCCTGATGCGTAAGGCAGGCCTGCGCCAGTGCCGGGCGCGCGGCGTCATTGCAGTGATACAACCCCAGCGCCGGTAAACGCAGTTGGCTAAACAGTGCCTGGCAGCCGGGAAAATCGCCGTGCGAGGCGTCACTGGTCAGCGGCGTCATGGAGGCACACTCCTGAAACGCCAGATCCGCATGATGCATCAACGCGATGCTCTCCGGCGTCGGGCGTCCGTCGCCGCTGTAGAACAGCGCCACGCCGTCTGCTTCAATGCGCAGCGCAAGATTGGGAATTTCATGATGCGTAAACGCCGTACTCACTTGCCAGCCGTGCCAGCGCCACTGCGGTTCGCTGTCGCGCCAGTCGATGTCGAAACAGAGCGTGGTGTCTGGCCAGTTGGCGAGGCTTGCCAGTTGCATCAATACCGGACGCTGTTCGCGCTGCGACCAGATAATCAGCGGTTTGCTGCGCTGAAAACTTTTCCAGTAATTCAGCAGCGCCGTCAGCCCGGTGCAGTGATCCGGGTGGACATGGGTGAAGTACATCGCGTCGATGGCATTCACATCAAGGCCGCGCTGCCACAGCGCGCGTGGGATGGTGGGGCCGCAATCAATCAACCACTGGCGGTTTTCACGGTCGATCACGCGCAGCGCGGAGGTATTTTGTTGCAGCGAGAAGGCGCTGCCGCAACCCAGAACATCTATTTCCATTTCGCTTCACCAAAATTATCGCGGACTTAATCAAACTGTCACAAATAGACGACAAAGTAGGCTCACATAATGTCGCTGCAAAGTTGCATTTTTTTTACAAATAAATGAACACGTGTTCATCGTTGAAAAAGATGTCGAATAAAAGGATCGCCCATGAGTTATTTGCAAATTAATAAGCTGAAAATTGGCTACGGCAATAACATCGTTCTCCACGATATTCATTTGGCGGTGGAGAAGGGCGAGATGATCGCATTACTCGGGCCTTCAGGTTGCGGAAAAACCACGCTTCTCAACGCGTTATGCGGATTCGTGCCCGTGCGTTCAGGAACTATCGCCATCAACGGTCGGGATATTACGCACAGCACGCCGGAGCAGCGAAATATCACCATGGTTTTTCAGAGTTATGCGTTGTGGCCGCACTTTACCGTCGCACAAAATATTGGCTATGGCTTAAAAGTGCGTCGCCTGAAAAAAGAAGCGATTCAACAACGGGTGCAGGAATTATTAAAAATCGTCAACCTTGAAGGTTATGCGGATATAAAAGTGACTGCACTTTCCGGCGGCCAGCGTCAGCGCGTGGCACTGGCGCGCGCACTGGCGATTGAACCGGACGTGCTGGTGCTGGATGAGCCGCTGTCGAACCTCGATGCCAAAGTGCGCCTCAATGTGCGCCATGAAATTAAAGCGCTGCAAAAGAAGCTTGGCTTTACCTCGCTGATCGTCACCCACGATCAGCAGGAAGCGCTGGTAATGGCCGATCGCATTGCGGTACTGAATAGCGGGCGTATCGAGCAAATCGGTACGCCGGAAGATATCTATCACCGCCCGGCAACGCCGTTCGTGGCGGATTTTATGGGCGCGGATAACTGCCTGGCGAGCGCGGATGACGGGGGCAAAACCCTCTATTTTCGCAGTGCGGATGTCACCATTCACGCCGCTTCGACTCAGCCTGCGCCGCAGGGGTTAGTGCTGGAGGGCGTGATTGAAGAGAGCGCGTTTCTCGGCCACCAGTACCGGCACAGCGTGCGCTGCGATGGGCAACTTTTGCTCGCCGATTCACCGCAGTTCTGGCCGGCGCAAACGCCCGTGGTGCTGCATATTCCGCAACCGGCGCTGCATCTTTTTGAACAACCTTTGTAATGCCAACCGACACACTTTTTCCTGGGGATACATCATGTCCGTAAAAACGAAACTTGCTGTCACAGCCGCACTCTGTTTGGGGGCTCTGCACGCCGCGAACGCCGAAACGGTTCTCAATGTTGCAACGGCGGGCGACCAAAATATGGTGGACTATGTCAAAACCTGGCTGGGGCCGAAATTTGAAGCCGCGCATCCGGGCGTAAAAGTGCAGGTGATCGGCACCGGGCCGGGCGATGCCGGGTCGAATAAGATCATCGAAAAACTGACGGCGCAGCAGCAAAGCGGCGCGAAAAGCTGGGATATCGACGTCGCCGTGGTGCATCAGAACGCCGGGGGACAACTGGTTGAAAAAGGGCTGCTGGACAAATATCGCCCGGCTGTCAGCACCGGCAGCATGGTGACGGCGGAAAACGCGAAAAATGCGCTGGGCGTGAATGTTGATGGCTACGTGATGCCGATGTTCTTAAGCCAGACGGCAATTGCTTATAACAGCGATCTTGTCAAAACGCCGCCGAAATCCTACGACGAACTGGTGCAGTGGTCAGAGAAAAACCCGAAAGCCTTTGGTTATAACGGCATTAAAAATGGTATGTCCGGCGTGAGCTTTGTCGTGGGCTGGATGTATGCCTACGGGACCAGCGCGGATCGTCTTACCGCACAGCCATACGATAAAGGCGTGGAAAAAGAGTGGACCCAGGCTTACGCCAAACTGAAAGAATTCAACAAGAACGTCACCTTTACGCCAGGCAACGCCGGGACGCTGGATATGCTGAGCCGCGGTGAAATCACCATGGGCCCGGTGTGGGTCGATATGTTCTATAGCTGGAAAGATCAGGGCAAGCTGCCGCCGTCGATCAAACTGGCGTTAATTGCGCCGGGTATGCCAGGACAGCCGATGTACTACGTGGTGCCGGCGCATGCCGCGCAGGCCAAACTGGCGCAGGAATTTATTGCGCTGGCGACCAGCCCGGAAGTGCAGGCGCAGGGGATTGTGAAGCAGTTCAACTGGTATCCGGGGATTGACGCGAAATACGTCAAAGCGAAGCTGGATGACGCCACCTGGCAGAAACTGTTCGCGGAAATTTCACCGCAAGATCTGGCGAAATACGGCAAAAACTTCCCGATTACCCACTACTTTGACGACATCAAAGAGGGTTACGAGAGCCAGGTTTCGAACTGATGGATGTGGATGCCCGGAGGTTGTTGGCCCGGGCATCTTTTTACGGCGATAACTCAGGTTTACCATGCGACACGCGATGAAATATTTACTGCTGGTGGCTCCGGCGACGCTGTTGATAGCGGTGTTTTTCCTCTGGCCGCTGGGCTTTTCGTTGATCTCCGCCTTTACCGGCGAGGCAGGGCAACTGACGCTGGCGCATTTTGCTAAAGTGTTGGCGCTTTATTCGAATGACATTCTGTTTACCGTGATTGTTGTGCTGACGTCGCTGGCGATCCTCGCGTTGCTGTCGATCAGCATCGCGGCAATCATTGTGCTGTCGCCATTTCGCGGCATCGTCAAAACGCTGGCCTTTTTGTACCGCCTGCCGCTGTTTATTCCCTTTATTGTGACCGCGCAAATGATGCGCACTTTTCTGGCGAAAAACGGCCTGATGAATAATGTGCTGGTCGCCGCCGGGGTGATGACGCCGATGGAGACCACGTCGCTGCTCGGCTGGAGCGGGATCATTATTACGTTTGTCTGGAAACAGATGGCTTTCACTACACTGCTGATTTGTGGCGCGATGTCGGCGGTCGATCCGGCGCATATTCTGGCAGCAAAAAACCTGGGCGCTTCTCGCCTGCGCATTCTGTTCGACATTATTTTGCCGCAGGTGCTGCCGACAATTGGCGTGGCGATGGTGCTGTCGACCGTGACGATGATGTCGGTTCTCTCTGTGCCGCTGATGATCGGCACCGGTACGCCGACGATGATGACGGTAGATATGGCGTTTCGCGTCAACTCTTACGGTGATTACCCGGTCGCCAACGCCATGGGCGTCATTTCGTATCTGATTTGCGCGCTGCTTTCCTGGTTCTACTTACGCCATAGCCTGCAGGCGAAAGGAGCGCAGTCATGAAGACCTTCCGAGAAAAGCTGCGCGGTAGTTTTCTGCTGCAAACGCTGCTGCTGACATTTCTGGTGCTGGCGCTGTTCGGCCCGCTGCTGAATCTGCTGATCTGGACGGTGGCGGAGAGCTGGTTCTTCCCGCATACGCTGCCGAGCCAGTGGGGGCTGAAATACTGGAGCCAGGTGTTTAGCCCATATAGCGATGTTTCGGGTTCGCTGTCGATAAGCGTGTTGATTGCCGTGCTGGCGGTGCTGGTTTGCCTGCTCATCTCTGTACCGGCTGGTTATGCGCTTGCCCAGCGCGGTATGCCGTGTCGTGCGTTCTTTATGCTGCTGTTTCTGATCCCGCAGGCGTTTCCTAATCTGACGGTGTATATGAACGTGGCGCGGCTGTTTTATCAATGGGGGCTAAATGGCACGATTGCCGGCGTGGTGCTGGTGCACAGCGTACATGGGCTGATGTATTCCATCTGGATAAGCGTCGCGGCATTTTCATCGCTCGATCCGCTGCTGGCGCGCGCGTCGCGCAATTTGGGCGCCGGGCCGGTATATACGTTTTTCCATATTATTCTGCCGCAGGCCGCGCCGGGGCTGATTGCCGCCAGCATCTTTGTGTTTCTGGAATCGCTGGATGAGTTTACCGCTACCTTCTTTGTCGGCGCGCCGGATATTACCACGCTGCCTATTTTGCTTTATACCGCCAGCATGTCGGGCAACTACCAGGTGTCGTCGATCACCGCGCTGATCCTGCTGGTGCCGTCGGTGCTGTTTATGCTGGTGATCCACAAGTTTATGCGCCCCGAGATGCTGTCGAAGCTGGGGAAATAAGCGGGCAGGTTGCACTAAAAATGACGGGCTCCGTAAGGCAACCCGTCACTTCAGATTCCGACAAAAATAAAGGCCATCGCACGGCGAATAACATCGCGCCGGGCGTTATTGACGCCATTTGTGGGTGAGGTTTTTTCCGGTTCGACGAGACGAAACAGCAGCACACCGATGGCGAAAGTGCTGCCTCAGTGTCAATCGCTCTTAAGCTTTAAGTGCGCTAGCCGGGCCAACACCATCAAAGCATGAAAAATCGTACTCAGACATCCCGCGGGCAGTCATGACGCTAACATATCCGCTGTCGGTGTGGCCGATATCTCACCGGGTCAAGGCTACTTCAACGCCGACAGCCGCGCCATTATTCTAAAACAAGCACAGTTCCGTAATCATGCTGAAGTACAACCGTTCTCTGTGCAGATGCTGGTATTATTGATTCCACCCCAAAATCTTAAGATGAATTTAGCGTTTTAATTTTCAAATATAAAAGAAAAGACTCTTAAGAAAAAATCATTTCTGGCGACATTGATGGCGCATTAGATATATTGAGTTATGAATGGGCAATCCTTCCACCAGGCAGATCTGGTCAGTCTGCAAAATCAAAACGGGAAGGACTGACCTTCATCTGGATATTGGATATATTACAACTGTTATGGAGTCATAAATAATGAAAATTTGGCCTTTTATTCTGTTATTCATTTCCGTGACAACGCATGCAAACTCAAATTTTGGTAGGTGGGGTACTACTTGTGATGATGATGGTTTCTCTATCAATATCAATGACAAACCCAATTCACTTATTGTTAATGATAATCAGATAGTTATAAATATACATGCAAAGGAAATCGATAAAAATAAAATTAATATTTACTATGATAGTGTTGCAGATCTTGGCAGAGGTGGCATGAATTTCGACTGGAAAAATATAAGCCAGATAAAACCGGTAGCAGAACTTAGCTTTATCAAGCAAAAAGGGGAGTTGCGCTGGAAAGGATTTTACGACAATAAGAGATCAAAATATTTTTGGATTTCTGATCCCGATTTCGTACAGTCTTATTCTGAAGGTGGTGTTATTAAGTTACATAAGTGTGGAATTTAATCCTCACCTATACTATTTCTTCTCGTTTTGTCTCTTTTACCCGGCGCTGGCGGGTAAATATTACGGTTTTCGTTGAGGTAGTTCGCTACCCGATAGTTTCCCCGCCAGAACGCAGCCATCTGCAGACAAAAAAAGCGCCCGCAGGCGCTTTTTTTATCAGGTAATGACCATCGGCCAGTCTGGCGGGGCTTTACTCGAGACGTCCGCCATGGCCTGCACCACGTTGTGCCAGATGTTGGTGAGATCCATTACTGTAATGCCCAGCAGACCGGTCGCAAACCAGCACGCCGCCGCTAAACCCATGCCGCTGCTGATCACTGCCAGACCGATATAATCAGCCCGACGGAAGCGAATATTCAGCGTGCTGGCCATAAACATCAACACTGCGCTCAATAACTGCCAGCGCAACAGAACCACGCTGGTGGTAAAGGTAGCCATGAAACCATCCTCAGAAAGAATCGAATACCGGGCGGACCAGGCGTTACGCACGAGTGGCAAAGATGACGCAGAAGTCCGCAGAAGTAGTACAACAATGTGAAACGGCATGGCCGTTTCAAGAATGTGTGAACTGTATCACATTTGATGATTTATTCGCCAGTGGAAAAAGCATCTTTTGCAGGTGATTCCTACTAATTTTGGTGGGGGTAATCACGACTTTTCGCCAGAATATATTGCTTAGCACTTGCGGGAATTAACTCTGAAATTATTCATATATTAAAGTGATATTTAGCAACCTAATTGCCACAATATTTACAGTACGCAGAACATATATTATGCTTGTGTTGTAAGCTTTATTTACCTGTTGATGGTTATTCAGGCTTCTGATCTTTATCGATATATTCTTTCTTGTCACGGTTTATGCGCGGCGCGCGTTTACGTTACGTGACAACTGTGGGCGCGTGTTTTTTCTTCCTGATTAAATCATCGCAGGCCGGTGTGGTGTTAATAACCTGCGAAAAGAAAAAAATGAAAACAGAGAATTTAGCCGTTTCTTTAGGAGACGGTGCTGCGGCGTTGACGCTTCTGGCGAAGTTGATGCCGTGGCTCGCTGCACAACGCTCCATGGAAGATATATTATCGGTCATCAATGCGTCCCTGGGCGCGCATCTTGCCTGGGTGGTGATCGAGCAGGACGACGCATGGCAGATAGCCTGCAACGGAGAGGTGGCGTGTACGCTCCGCGATGCACAGACCCTGCTGGAACAGTTGCAACTGCGTCGTAATCAGCGCGCATGGCGCGTTATATGTTGGCGACGGCATGTCGGGAAATTATTATTTCCGACACAGTCATTCACCACCAATAAATTGCAAAGCGGCATATTATGTAAGCTGAATTATAGAGATACGAGTGTCAAAGGTTATTTCTTTTTAGCGTTTGCCTATCCTTTGCCTTCACTGTCAATAATCAAGAACGTGGTTATTATTCTGGTGGAGAAGCTTAAAGATTATATGGAGGAAATTCTTGTCAGAGAACGTGCCGCTAAAGAAATGCAGCGCGTCGTGACGCAATATAAAGCACTGTTCGATCGTGCCCCGGTTTTAATGAATTCTTTCGATAAAACGAATCGCTGTATTTTATGGAATGGCGAATGTGAACGTTTATTTGGCTGGAATATTAACGAGCTTAATCAGCAGCCCGATCCATTAGCACTCTTTTTCCCCGATCCGGAGATGCGCCAGAAAATTCGCTCTTCGATTAATACTTCGCCCGCCGTCGATATGCATGAGTGGCATCCGATACGGCGCGATGGCCAGGTGCTGACCGTGCTTTGGTCAAATATTTTACTGCCTGACCGCTCGATCCTGAGTATTGGCCTGGATATCACCGAGCGTAAAAAAGTGGAGCGGCAACTGGAGAAAAAAGCAACGATTGACGATTTGACCGGCTGCTATAATCGTTTCGCTATGCTACGGAAGTTAAAGGAGGCGCTGGTACAGTGCAAACCTGAGGATTCCCGTAGCCATTTCAGTCTGTTAATGCTGGATCTGGACCACTTCAAAAATATCAATGATCGCTGGGGACATCTGACGGGCGACGCAGCGCTGGTGCATTTTTGTGACCAGATTCGTGAGCATAGCGATCCGTCTTATCTCTTTGGTCGCCTGGGTGGTGAGGAATTTCTGATTTTGATGCCGCACGCCGATCGTAAAAATGCGCTGCGTTTTAGCCAAAAAATTCGTGCGGCATTAGCCCGTTCACCGTTGTTAAGCGGCTGTGAAAAGATCCCATTATCCTTTAGCGCAGGTTTAGTATTCGTGTGCGGAGAGCAGACAGATACTTCAGTTTTACTTACGCTTGCCGACAACGCGCTGTACGATGCAAAACGTAACGGACGCAGTAAAACAGTGGTCGCCAGCGCTTTTTATAAATAAATACGCAAAGATGAAGGAATGTCATTCATTAGATGAAAAAATACCCGACAGGCTGCACCATTTTTTATCCTGCGGTGAGTTTGGCTTAATCAGGGATACTGTGTTGTATTAAGTGAAAACACCCCATAACGAATGGATAAATATTTTCCTTAATATAAACATTGGGCGCACTTTGAGTTTACCTTACGGTCGAATATTCTCGTCATAACCAAATATTAGGTTTTTAATGAGAAAAGTCAGTTGCTAATGTCGTGTGATTCATGCAACGTAATCACCTGTTTATCAAAGCATCCTGCCGTACATTAAAAAGGCACAATAAATGCGTGGATATAGGCGGACATGAATCATAGCGTGCGTCGCAAGATGCTCAGAGTCGTCGGGATCATCATAGGAGTCATCCTGCCGGTGATGCTGTCGCTATGGTTTGCACATATCCGAGCAGTAAATGAAACTGCCTCCCAGCTCCGTTCTTTTGCCCAACTGGCGTTAAATAAAACTGAAGTGGTTATCCAGCAAGTGGATAGCGTTCGTGCCGCGGCGGAAAAATTTCACGGTCAGATATGCTCGCTGGAGCATCGTAAAGCGATGCTGGATATTGTGCGCAGCAGTTTGTATGTTGCCGATCTCATTTATGCGCATGGCGACCAATTTTTATGCTCCAGCGTTATTGTCCCCGCGCAATCGTATGCTATCGCGCCCGCAGAGTATAAACGCTCGCCAGACATTGCTATTTATTATTACCGCAATACCCCATTTTATGCCGGTTATAAAATGGTCTATATGCGGCGCGGTAATTACGTTGCGGTGATCAATCCTCTTTCCTATAGCGATGTCGCATCGGAAGATAACTCGCTGGCTTATGGCGTCTACGACACCGTGAGCGAATTATTTTTCTCCCTCAGTAAAAGCGCGCCCCTGGAGACGCTGAAGAAGCTGATTCACAACAAGGTATCAACCTTCCAGCAGGACGGGCGTTTTTACACCATTGCGCATTCGGATAAACGTCCGATTGCTATTATTGTTTCGACCTCTAATGCGCACTATTTTCAGGCGCTGTATCGTCAGGTGATGCTGCTGCTACCGCTGGGGCTAATTTGCAGCGTGCTCCTTTGTTTCGTGTGGTCACGAACACGACAAGAATTTAACTCGCCCCGCCGTATGCTCCACCGCGCGTTAACCAAACGCCAGCTTCGACTCCACTATCAACCGATTATCGATATTAAAAATGGCACCTGCGTCGGCGCTGAGGCGTTGTTACGCTGGCCGGGTTTTAATGGCCAGGTGATGAGCCCGGCGGAATTTATTCCGCTGGCGGAAAAAGAGGGGATGATCGAACGCATCACGGATTATGTCGTCGATGAAGTGTTTAGCGATCTCGGCGACTTCCTGGCGGTGGTGCCGCATCTTTATATTTCGATTAACTTATCGGCTGCGGATTTTCACTCTTCGCGTCTTATTTCACTGATTTCCAATAAGACCAGGGAACATGCGGTACGCGCGGAGCAGATTAAGATCGAAGTTACGGAGCGCGGGTTTATCGATGTGCCAAAAACCACGCCGGTGATTCAGGCGTTTCGTCAGGCGGGTTATGAAGTGGCGATTGATGATTTCGGTACCGGCTATTCCAACCTGCACAACCTCTATTCGTTGAATGTTGATATCCTGAAAATCGACAAATCTTTTATCGACACGCTGACCACCAACAGCACCAGTCATCTGATTGCTGAACATATTATTGAGATGGCGCAGAGTCTGCGCCTGAAGATTATTGCCGAAGGGGTGGAGACGGCAGAGCAGGTAAGCTGGCTGCTGAAGCGCGGCGTACAGTTCTGCCAGGGCTGGCACTTTGCCAGAGCGTTGTCGCCTGATGACTTTAAACTCTGGGTGCGGCATCCGCCCTCATTAAAATGATGGCGGGCCGCGTACCCCATCAGAAGAACAGTTTTACCTCCAGCATTGCCGACGTTTCCCGATCGCTTTTATTCCCGGCCTGCACGCCCACGCTGCCGCGCAGTGAGAAATTCTGCGTAAACTGACCCTCTACTCCCGTTTTCATTTCGACTGCATTATGGCTGTCCGTTAGATCAACCCGCGTGCCATCAAGAGATGCGCCGAACTTCCTGGTGTTATGCAGCCAGTTCACTTCGGCGAAGGGCTGAAAGGTGCGATGCAGGTTTTTATCCAGCGTAAGGTGTCCATACAGCCGCACACCAGCGCGTGTCTGCACGTTGTTGCTCCCTTTGTTTTCGACCACGGTGCCGTTGGCCTCAGTAAGCGAATTCGCCTTGACGCCCATCCAGGTCAGTTGCGCCTTTGGCTGAAGATAGAGACCGTTATTTCGGCTGCCCACCAGTTGCCAGCTATAGCCGGATTCAACCGCCGCCGTGAAGCCGCGGGATTTCCAGGTCTCGGTTTCCAGCGTATCGCCGGAAAGGGTGTTATCGAACCAGTTGTACTGCGCCCAGCTATCTACATATGCACCTTCGCGCGTGTCGTTATTCTGCAACCACGTTGCGTAAATACCTGCGCTGTAACCGCTGATAATGCTGCTTGCGTGGTTACCGTTATAGCGGTTTTGTGCGTGGCTCTTTTCCCTTGCGTAGCCTGCCATAATGCCCAGTTGGTAACGTTCTTTATCCGTGTTCCACTGGGCAATGTTGCCGCCTAACTGTGCAACATAGCGATTGCTGCGGATATCAAGTTGGTTGCCTGGCGTGAACTGGCCGCTATAACCGCCGGTATTACGCAGCCACAGGCCGGATGCTGTCTCCTCACCGTTCGCCTGGCGATCTTGCAGGCGCGTAGCAAACAGGCTGTTGGCCGCCGCCAGGTTGGTGCCATACAGGCCGGCTTCCGGGCGTATCGCGCTACTTCCCAGTGCAGGAAGTGCGCTGGTCAGAGACCAGTAGGTTGCCGTCTGGTCTTTGGCGCTTTGCAGCGTGTAATCGTATGCGCCAGCGACTATACGATCGCCCTGACGGAACTCGCCGTCAGTTTTCCCGACCACGGCAATCAGCCCGCTACCTTCTATTGCGCTGGCGCGCCTGCCGCCCAGGCGCTTGACCTGTACGCGCGTACTTCCGCTGAGATCGCCCGCAATAACCATCTGGCCTGTGGCTGCGGGATCGCTGCTCTGTGTGGCATTAAAAACGAGTGTACTGCCGCTGATTCCTTCGTAATTGCCTTTAATAATCAGCGTGTTGATCTCTTTTTCTCTACCGGTAGAGAGTGTTCCGGCATTTTTCAGGCTGCCCTCAATAACCGCATCGCCATTTATAATAATCCTGGCGTTATTGACGACGGCTTTTGTGGCGTCCTTCATCAGTAGCGTGGCGTTATCAAGCACGATTGCGCCCTGATTTATCTGAACCTGCTCAAAACCCCCGGAGGTTTGTTTATCTTTCAGCGTCCATATGGCATCCCCCTCTTTTTCCAGATAATTAATACCGGTGATCGCGCTGCTATTGCTGGCATTAATATCGTCCGTATTTAAAAACCGTGATAATGAAAGGGAGGAGTCGCCGTTACCGCTTAATACCAGCCTGTTATTTCTGACGGTATTATTTTTACTGTCATAAGCGTCATCAATATTGACCGCACCGTCAATCTGCCAGCCTTTTTCAAGCGTCAGGGTAAACGATCGTTGTCCATTCACACCGATAGCAAAATAACCGGCATCTGTTGCTGAAATAAGCCCTGAGTTGATGATGTTAACATCACTATTCTCCGTAGCAAAAAAGAGGGTTTTTCTGGCGCCGGAAATTTCACCCGTATTACTGACATTTATTTTATTTGCGCTGATGGGGTAAAAGTGCAGAACACCATAATTATCTGAATGCATCGTGCCGCTGTTGTTGATATTCACATCGCCGTCCCGTGCGGAGTGCAACAGAATGAGGTCATTGTCGGTGGTGAGCATCTTCCCCCTGTTGATTAAGCTGAAGGAGGAAGCCTCGCCTAACGAGGCGGAAAACAACGAGTTCATCACTAAAGTACCCTTGTTTTCCATGTGCAGAGTGGCGTTTTTCTGCGGTGTGAACAGGAACAACCCTCCCTCGCTGTAAACCTCACCGTTATTCACCAGAGAGAGGGAACCACTATAATCCGCACTAAAAAGAACATCAGTTAAATAAATTGTTGAGTTGTTTTTTATTGAAATATCCGCATCTTCTTTTTCTACCACAATAACATCCTGGCCGATGTTGGTTATTTCATCGAGTACAAAGTCAATGCGTTTATTATCATTGACCGAACCAGCAGCGTTAATGCTTTTTATTCGGTTTTTTTCCGGCGGCGTGTAGGCCGTTACCGCTATTGTACTGGTGGTCCATAGTGCAGTAATAACGGCAATAAATACTTTATTGAAAGCATGATGGAGAAGCATATTCATTCCATTGATAAATGTATTAAAGCTACAGGCGTGCAGACCTGTGAATATTTAATGAGGTTCGTCGGTAGAGTGAACTGACGGACTTTATAATAAATTTTCTATTTTATAAGCGTGGAAAACAATCAATGGTGAGGTAATTAGGAATTTTAATTCCGGCGTTACTGAGAAAACGGAATTATTTCAGGAAATGCAGTAATTCAGAAAAATAGTGACAAAAAGGTTAATAAGAGAGGCAGTCTGTTTATCGCTGGCGAAGGGGGATACGGCGGTAAACCTGGGCGGGCGGTGAAGATTTATCACACCTGCTCGCCCTGAATGCTGTTTTGAGAGTTGTCAGGCCTGGTGCCGGTAATCGCTGGGGGTGCGATCGAATTCACGGCGAAACACCCGCGAAAAGGTCTGCTGCGAGACGTACCCTAAATCCATCGCAATATCAAAAATAGGGCGTTGCGTGGTGCGCAGCGCTTCGGCTGCCAGCAGTAATCGGCGCTGGCGAATATAGTCGCCCAGCGTTTGATGCATCACGGTACGGAACATTCTCTGTAGATACCACTTTGAATAACCTGACTTTCTGGCGACTACATCAATGTTCATTGGTTGGTCGATATGTTCATCAATCCATTCGATAAGCGTCTGAATAATTTGCTGATGGGACATAAAGCTTCCTCATTTCCCGATTCGTCGTTTTGTCTGGGAGCGAGTATAATTCCTCAAGTTAACTTGAGGTAAAGAGGTTTTATGGAAAAGAGAATGCCACGCATTAAAGCGCTGCTCAGTCCCGGAGAAGTGGCGAAACGTAGCGGGGTAGCTGTCTCTGCGCTGCACTTTTATGAGAGCAAAGGGCTTATCAAAAGCCAGCGCAATAGCGGCAATCAGCGGCGGTATACCCGCGATGTGCTGCGCTATGTGGCGATCATCAAGATTGCCCAGCGCATTGGTATTCCGCTGGCGACCATCGGCGAAGCGTTTGGGGTTTTGCCGGAGGGGCACACCCTGAGTAAAAAAGAGTGGAAGCAGCTGTCGTCGCAATGGCGGGAAGAACTGGACCGGCGTATTCATACGCTGGTTGCACTGCGTGATGAGCTGGATGGCTGCATCGGCTGCGGCTGTTTGTCACGCAGTGAATGCCCGTTGCGTAACCCTGGCGATCAGTTGGGGCAGCAGGGCACCGGCGCGCGCTTGCTGGAAGATGACTGAAACGCGCAAAAAACTAAAGCGCCCGTTGGGGCGCTTTAGTCGTTTTCCGGTCTTTGTCTTTCTCTCTATCCCGTTCTTTTACAGGAGGGTTTCCCCCGACATCAGCACCCCTCAAGTATGTTGGAGGTTCCGGATTGTGCTGACACTTTTAGTGTAGTTCCCTTATGTAAAACTGCTACTTTTTTGCTCACTTTTTTTCAGGATATTTCCTCCGCCGTTTCGCTGATTTCCTATAGTTAATGCGTCAATCCGCACAGGAGTAAACCATGCTTACGGTGCATCACCTGAATCAATCGCGCTCGCAGCGCATTCTCTGGGCTTTGGAGGAGCTGGGCGTGCCGTACCAGATCGTCCGTTATCAGCGTGAAAAAACCATGCTGGCACCCGAATCACTAAAAAAAATTCACCCGTTGGGCAAATCGCCGGTGGTGGAAGATAACGGGCTTATCATCGCTGAGTCCGGCGCGATTCTCGAATATTTGCAGGAAACCTACGATCCGGAACACCGGTTTGCGCCGCAAGCGGGAAAAAGCAAACAGGATTACCGCTTCTGGCTGCATTACGCCGAAGGTTCGCTGATGCCCCTACTATTGATGAAACTGATAATGACACGCCTTAGCAAACCGCCTGTACCGTTTGGCGTGCGCAGCGTCGGTAAGCTGCTGGCGAGCGGCGTGGAGAAAGCCTTTCTCAACCGGCAACTGGAAACCCACGCGCGCTTTATTGAAGCGGAACTGGCACAACATAGCTGGTTTACCGGCAATCAGCTCAGCATGGCGGATATACAGATGAGTTTCCCCGTATTCGCGCTGCTGGCGCGCGGCGGTGTGGATGATCTTCCCAATTTACGGGCGTGGAAAAAGCGGGTGGAAAGGCGTCCGGCCTGGCAGCGGGCGATTGTCCAGGGTGGGCCGTTTGATTTCCCCGGCGGCTAAGAATGTTCGTAATATGTTGCAAAGTTGCGCACCGACGATAACGTTTGCGCATCGTCCGCCTGGATCTTCGCCGCTATAAGCAAAATTTAGCAAAAAGCGGCAAAGTTCAGTTGAAAAGCGCCATATAAACGCTGGATAATCGTTTGCCTTTTTTTGACCACTCGTTGTATGCGCGGAGTTAAACGTTTGCTTTTTTGTGGCCCCTTACCACAACGCAGCACAGGGAGATGACGTTTAACCGGCAGTGGACTGTCCACCACGCAATACAATGCACAATAAAATTCTCAGGGGATGTTTTCTATGTCTACGCCTTCTGCGCGTACCAATGGTTCGCTTGACGCACTGTTTAAAATTTCTGCCCGCGGCAGTACCGTTCGTCAGGAAATCGTTGCCGGTTTAACCACGTTCCTCGCGATGGTCTATTCGGTGATCGTGGTGCCTGGCATGCTGGGTAAAGCAGGTTTCCCGCCTGCTGCAGTTTTCGTCGCCACCTGTCTGGTCGCCGGTGTTGGCTCCATTGTGATGGGGCTGTGGGCGAATCTGCCGCTGGCCATCGGCTGCGCTATCTCTCTGACCGCGTTCACCGCTTTCAGCCTGGTACTGGGTCAGCACATCAGCGTACCTGTTGCGCTTGGCGCGGTGTTCCTGATGGGTGTGCTGTTCACCATTATCTCTGCGACCGGCATCCGTAGCTGGATCCTGCGCAACCTGCCGCATGGCGTTGCGCACGGCACCGGTATCGGTATCGGCCTGTTCCTGCTGCTGATTGCCGCAAACGGTGTTGGCCTGGTGATCAAAAACCCGCTGGACGGTCTGCCGGTTACACTGGGCCACTTCGCCAGCTTCCCGGTGATCATGTCGCTGATTGGCCTGGCGGTGATTATCGGTCTGGAAAAACTGAAAGTGCCGGGTGGCATTCTGCTGACCATCATCGGCGTTTCCATCGTTGGCCTGATTTTCGATCCGAGCGTGCACTTCTCCGGTATTTTCGCTATGCCGTCGCTGAGCGATGACAAAGGCAACTCGCTGATCGGCAGCCTGGATATCGTGGGTGCGCTGAATCCGGTGGTGCTGCCGAGCGTACTGGCGCTGGTGATGACGGCGGTGTTTGACGCCACCGGTACTATCCGTGCGGTCGCGGGCCAGGCCAATCTGCTGGATAAAGACGGCCAGATCATCGATGGCGGCAAAGCGCTGACCACCGACTCCCTGAGCAGCGTCTTCTCCGGTCTGGTCGGCGCGGCGCCGGCTGCGGTGTATATCGAATCGGCGGCAGGTACGGCGGCAGGTGGTAAAACAGGTCTGACCGCGATTACCGTCGGCGTGTTGTTCCTGCTGATCCTGTTCCTCTCTCCGCTCTCTTATCTGGTTCCGGCGTACGCCACCGCGCCAGCGCTGATGTACGTGGGTCTGCTGATGCTGAGCAACGTGGCGAAAATTGATTTTGCTGACTTCGTGGATGCGATGTCCGGCCTGATCACCGCCGTGTTCATCGTGCTGACCTGTAACATCGTTACCGGCATCATGATCGGTTTCGCCTCGCTGGTGATTGGCCGCGTGGTTTCCGGTGAGTGGCGCAAGCTGAACATCGGGACTATCGTGATTGCGGTTGCGCTGGTTGCCTTCTATGCAGGCGGCTGGGCAATCTGAGCCATAAAGGATTCCCTAATGGGCGACTCCGGTCGCCCATTTTTTTTGCCCACAGCCCGGTTTCTTTGCGTTAAGCTGAATGCTCTGGCCTCAAGGTCTGAGACCGCTATAACAAAACATCGCAAACAGGGAACGCATGGAAATATTTTTTACCATTCTTATCATGACGCTTGTGGTGTCGCTCTCGGGCGTCGTCACGCGTGTACTACCTTTTCAAATCCCGCTGCCGTTGATGCAAATCGCCATCGGCGCACTGCTGGCCTTTCCTACGTTTGGCCTGCATGTCGAGTTCGATCCGGAACTGTTTCTGGTGCTGTTTATCCCGCCGCTGCTGTTTGCTGACGGCTGGAAAACGCCAACGCGCGAGTTTCTCGAGCATGGCCGCGAAATCTTCGGCCTTGCGCTGGCGCTGGTGGTGGTCACCGTGGTGGGGATCGGCTTTTTAATCTACTGGATGGTGCCTGGCATTCCGCTGGTGCCTGCTTTCGCGCTGGCGGCGGTGCTGTCGCCAACCGATGCGGTGGCGCTCTCCGGCATTGTCGGCGAAGGGCGCATTCCGAAAAAAATCATGGGTATTTTGCAGGGCGAAGCGTTGATGAACGACGCTTCTGGCCTGGTGTCACTGAAATTTGCCGTCGCCGTGGCGATGGGGACGATGGTTTTTACCGTCGGCGGTGCCACGGTCGAGTTTCTGAAAGTGGCGATTGGCGGCCTGCTGGCTGGCTTTGTGGTGAGCTGGCTGTACGGCCGTTCGCTGCGCTTTCTCAGCCGCTGGGGCGGTGATGAACCGGCCACGCAAATCGTGCTGCTGTTCCTGCTGCCGTTTGCTTCTTATCTGATTGCAGAACATATCGGCGTTTCCGGCATCCTGGCCGCCGTTGCGGCGGGGATGACTATCACCCGTTCCGGCGTTATGCGCACCGCGCCGCTGGCGATGCGGTTGCGCGCTAACAGCACCTGGGCGATGCTGGAATTTGTCTTTAACGGCATGGTGTTCCTGCTGTTAGGCCTGCAACTGCCGGGCATCCTGGAATCATCACTGGTGGCGGCGGAAGCCGATCCGAATGTCGAAACCTGGATGCTGTTTACCGATATCGTGCTGATTTATGCCGCGCTGATGCTGGTGCGTTTTGGCTGGCTGTGGACGATGAAGAGATTCAGCCTGCGTTTCTTACATAAAAAGCCAATGGAGTTCGCCTCCTGGAGCGATCGCGAACTGCTGATCGCCACCTTCGCCGGGGTTCGCGGGGCCATCACGCTGGCCGGTGTGCTTTCTATTCCGTTGCTGCTGCCCGGCGGCGATGTCTTCCCGGCCCGTTACGAGCTGGTGTTCCTTTCCGCCGGGGTGATCCTCTTCTCGCTGTTCGTTGGCGTCATCGCGCTGCCGTCGCTGTTGCAGCATATTGAGGTGCGCGACCATGCTCAGCAGTACAAAGAGGAGCGGATGGCGCGTGCGGCGACGGCCGATGTGGCGATTGTCGCGATCCAGAAAATGGAAGAGCGCCTGGCAGCGGATGCTGAAGAGAATATCGATAACCAGTTGCTGACGGAGGTCAGCTCGCGGGTGATTGGTAATCTGCGACGCCGCGCGGATGGGCGCAACAACATCGAAAGCTCACTGCAGGAAGAGAATCTGGAGCGCCGTTTTCGTCTGGCGGCGCTGCGCTCTGAACGCGCCGAGCTTTACCACCTGCGCGCCACCCGGCAGATCAGCAACGAGACGCTGCAAAAACTGCTGCACGACCTCGATTTGCTGGAAGCGTTGCTGCTGGAAAATAAATAATCTCCTTTCGGGGCGGGCTTTCCCGCCCCTTTTCCCCGTGCCATAAAAATCTAAAATTCTGATGACATCCGGGCCTGCTCTGTGCAGGATGAGGTTTTTCATTTCAGGGAATTACCATGAGTGCAAAAACGGCATCGCTAGAAGGCCGGATCCGACAGCACTGGGATCAACTCTCCAGCCACGAGCAGCGGCTGGCCGATGTGCTGCTTGCCGCTCCTGGACAGCTGGCGATGAACACCGCCACCGAGCTGGCGCAAAGCGCAGGCGTTTCCAAAGCCACCACCACTCGTTTTTTCCGCCATCTTGGTTATGAGAGTTATGACGCGGCACGCCGCCAGGCGCGCGAAATGCAAAGCAGCGGATCGCCGCTCTATCTGCAAGCCGCGCCGGGCGCTTCGCCGATGGACAGCGTGATGCAGCAGCATCTGGAAAAAGAGATCGCTAACCTGGTGAACAGCTACCGCACGCTGGATAGCGCGCAGTTGCAGGAGGCGATTGCCGCCATTGCCCAGGCGCGTCGCGTGGTGGTGATGGGCTGGCGGCACAGCCAGACCATTGCGCAGTTGATCTATCGCGACCTGGTACATGTGCACTCTGATGTGCGCTTGCTGCCACGGCCTGGCGATTCGCTGGCTGAACATCTGGCGGCGCTCGGCCCGCAGGATGTGGCGATCTGCGTTGGTCTGCGGCGGCGGATGCCCGCGCTGGATGCCGCCATGAGCGCGCTGGCGGAACGGCAGGTGCCGATGCTTTACCTGGCGGATGTGCTCTCCGGCAAACCGGCACGCCATGCGCAATGGGTGGTTCGCTGTCACACCGACGGCAGCATGCTGTTTGACAGCACCGTTGCCCTCTCCGGCGTGTGCAATCTGCTGTGTTCGCTGGTGGCCCGCCAGATGGGCAAAAGCGGCAACGATCACCTCGCGCAGGTTGAAGCGTTGCATCAATCCCTAGACGAACTCGAATAACGCCCCATTCTGGCGCAGATTGCGCCAGAGTTTTCCCCAAAAGAGTGCTTATTGCCTTTCCCCGGCTGGCGTCGCATCGCTTTGTGAGAAACGTTAGAAATACAAATCAAAATTTAAGAAACAAATGTTTCTTTATGATTTCATGAGGAAAAGGCGTTTCTCATGGTGATCGGTTAAACCGTGGTGAAAAAACTGGCACAAAAAGTGCTCACCTGAAAAAGACATTTCACCAACACCAGGGAAACACCACAATGAAAAAAACAGCACTGCTGATCGCCGCTCTTCTTTCCGTGGGCACACTGGCGCAGGCACAGGCCGATACGCTGTCCGACATCAAGAGCAGCGGCAAAATGACGGTCGGCATCGACCCCACTTTTCCACCGTATGAATACACCGACGATAAAGGCGAGATCACCGGGTATAGCGTGGCGATCATGCAGTCGTTCGCCAAAGATCTCGGCGTGAAACTGGAATTTCAGAAAACCGCGTTCAGCGGCATTTTACCGGGGCTGATTTCCGGAGCGTTCAATGCCGAAGGTTCCACGCTTAATGTGACGGCCGAGCGTGCCAAAAAGGTACTTTTTACCGTGCCTTACAGCAAAACGGTGAACGGCGTTCTGGTGCGTGAGGATGAAGCGAAAGCCCTGAGCGGCAAGCCGCTGAGCCCGGAAAGCCTCTCTGGCTTGCGCGGCGCGGTGAAAACCGCCAGCGTGCCGGAGCAACTGCTTAAAGGCTTTAATAGCGAGCTGAAAAAAGCCGGGAAAAAACCGATCACCATCATCAGCGTCGATTCCCTCGATCAGACCGTCAGCACGCTGATGACCAAACGCGCCGATTTCGTCTATGACGACATTTCAGTGCTGGCTCCGGTGGTGAAAAAGTATGCCGGTAAAGTCGCGCAGGTGGGTGAAGTTGGGCCGTCGCAATGGATGGCGTGGGCGACGCGCAAAGAGGACAGCAGCCTGAACAAAGCCATCAGCGACCATATTCTGGCGATGCAGAAAAGCGGTCAGTTGACCCAACTGCAACAGCAGTATCTCGGCACCACCTTTACCGTTCCGGCCAGTGATTTCATTCCTCAGGAGTAATTATGTGTCAATCCCACCTGACGGTTCCGGCGGGCCACGGCAAAACCTTCCGTGTGCGTAAAGGGCAGTTTATTACCGTTATCGACAGTGAAGGGCAGCAGGCCGCCGATTTTGTGGCGGTCAATGCTGACAATCTGAACGAGAAGTTATCGCCGGTGCATACCCGCCAGCAGTTGCGCTCACTCTTTTTTGAACCGGGCGATGCCCTGTGGTCGAGTGAGAATCGCCCGATGCTGCGCATCGTTGCCGACACGATTGGCATTCACGATGCCAACGTACCGGCCTGCGATCGGACGCGGTTTAGCGTTGATTTCGGTGTTGAAGGGCATCGCAACTGCGTGGATAACCTGCTCGAAGGGATGAAAGCGCACGGCGTGACGTACTTTACGTTGCCGGAGCCATTCAACCTGTTTCAGAACGGCCCGGTTACCGCCGACGGGCGTATGGAAGTGACCGATCCGCACAGTAAAGCCGGGGATTACATCACTTTTGAAGCCCTGTGCGATCTGATTTGCGCTGTCTCATCCTGCCCGCAGGACATCATTCCTGGCAACGGGTTGCAGGTGACGCCGATTGATATTCGCATCAGCGACCACTTCCCCACAGAGGAGAAGCTCCATGTTGTTAATGCGTGAGGAATTTGCGGAAAACGCGATACGCCCGCTGGCGGCACCGGTGGATATCGCCGCCGGAAGCGTTGGATCGATTCGCGTACTGCGCGGCCAGTTATTGCGCATCACGGCAATGGGCGATGGCGCAGTGGCGTCGCTGTTTGGCTTTAGCGTGGAGGATCCGGCTGTCTGGCTCTCGGTGCATCACACGCGGGTATTTAGCAATAGTTATCTGCTCGGTTCCGGTATGCGCATGGTCAATAACCGTCGTCGCCCGATGATGGTGCTAGGTAAAGATCGCGTGAAACGCCACGACCTGTTGCTGCCTGCATCAACCCGCGCGTTTCTGGCGGAAAAGGGCTATGACGGCGAAGGGTGCATTGAAGCCGTCAGCGCAGAACTGGCGCGGCGGGGGATGAGCGTGCCGAAACTGCCCGATCCCATCAACCTATTTATGCATGTCCGCTTAACGCGCGACGGCCGCATTGTGCCGGAAACCAACCTCACGCAGGCTGGCGACAGCATTACCTGCCGGGTGGTGATGGATACGCACTTTATTGTCTCCGCCTGCAATACCGGCATTGAGGGGAATGATAAACCCGCGCCGCTGCGGTTGTCGGTGGCGGAAAACCTGACCGGCTTTGGCCCGGAGTAATCCATGGGGCTGGATCAACAGGTACTGGCCGCGCTGCCGGAGTTAGGGCGCGGGTTGCTGATGACGCTGCTGTTAACCGTGCTGGCGTCGCTGGTGAGCGTGGTGATGGGGCAACTCGGCTGCTTCCTGCAACTGCGCCGGGCCTGGATCTGGCGAACCTTCGGCCGCTTGTATGTCAGCCTGATGCGCGGGACACCCGCGATTGTGCAACTGTTTGTGGTGTTTTTTACCCTGCCGAAACTGGGGCTTGGCGGGCAACCGTTGCTGGCGGCGGTGCTGGCGATCGGTTTAAACAGCGGCGCGTATGTTGCTGAAATCCTGCGCGTTAACCGGCGTCTGGTCACGCACGGGCAACTGGAAGCGGCGCGGACGCTGGGGCTAAACCGCCTGCTCACCTGGTGGTATGTCATTAATCCGCAGGTGCTGCGTGCCAGTCTGCCGATGCTGGTGAATGAGTTCACCATTCTGCTAAAAACCACGCCGCTGGCCTCGGTGGTGGCGCTGACTGAGCTGACCTTTGCCGGGCAGATTGTCATCGCGCGTACCTATGAAGCCACGCAAGTGCTGTTGCTGGTGGCGGCGGGATATCTGTTGATTGCGCTGCCACTGACCACGCTTGCACGGCGGCTGGAAGCGAAACGGAGGCCGGCATGATGGACTGGCAGGCCATTATTGATGCGCTTCCTTCACTGGGTGAAGGGATGGCGGCAACGTTGCAACTCTGCGCAATGGCGGCGATCTGTTCGCTGCTGTGGGGAGCGTTAATGGCGGCGGCGTTAATGCGGGCGTCGCGCTTCTGGCAGCGGCTATTGCGGGTGTACAGCAACATCACGCTGGCGCTGCCGCTGCTGGTGGTGATTTATCTGCTCTACTTTGTGCTGCCGGAGTATGACATCACGCTCTCATCGCCGGTGGTCGGCGTGCTGGCGTTAACGCTCTATTACGCGCCCTATATTGCGCAGGTGATCCGCGCGGCCATTGAAGCGTTGCCCAAAGGGCAGTGGGAAGCCTGCCGGGTTCTCGGGCTCAGCCGCCGCGAGCAACTGCGCGATGTGGTGCTGCCGCAGACCCTGCCGCAGATGCTGTCGCCGCTGGTTGGTCTGATGATCGGCCTGATTAAAGATTCAGCCCTGCTGTCGATTGTCTCGGTACAGGAGTTTATGTACGCCGCCAAACAGGCGATATCGGAAACCTATGCGCCGCTGGAGATCTACCTGACGGTCGCGCTCTGTTACTGGCTGCTGAACAGTCTGCTTGACTGGCTGGCGCGCCATTTTGAATTCCGTATGACGCGCTATCGTCGCGGCATGCAACATGAATAAACCAGGAGAGAATCATGTCTGCTGAATTGCAGCACCGTGAGGTGGTTACGGTTCCGGCACGTTACGGCAAAGCCGTGCGCTTAAATAAAGGGGAAGCGGTGCAGGTGATCAATCTGCATGGTACGCAGGTGGTGGATTGCTGGGCCTATAACGCCAGCGATGTCAGCGAATATATGTGCATGGAAGCGACAAGGGTATGGAACCAGCGCCTCAACCCGCGCGTGGGCGACAGCTTTATCACTGACCAGCGCCACCCGATCCTGACGCTGGTGGCGGACACTTCGCCAGGCGTACACGACACATTTATGGCCGCCTGCGATGCCCGCCGTTATGAACTGTTGGGCTGTACTGAGCCGCATCGCAACTGCCATGACAATCTGCACGAAGGGATGGCGGAACTGGGCGTGACGCTGCCCCATGGCAATCTCGCGTCCTTCAATATTTTCATGAATATCCAGGTGCAGCCGGATGGTATTACCCTGAAGACGCTGCCGGTCGTGACGAAACCTGGGGATTACATCATTCTGCGCGCGGAGATGGATTGCTATGTGGCATTTTCCGCCTGCCCGCAGGATATCGTCAGCATTCAGGGGCAGGGAGATAACACCCCGCGCGATGTGGAGGTGCGTATTCTGACGGCAGGATTTCCGCAGGTGAATCTGCAAGGTCCGTGGGTGCCGGGCAACGCCGCCTGAGTGATGCCGGGAAGCTACGCTTTTCCTGCAGGCAATGATGACGCGCCAGGCTCAAGCCAGAACCCTTCACAACAGCTTAACCACGCCTGCGCACTGTGGGAAAGATAGACGCCTTCGCGCCAAATCATCCCCAGTTGCCAGCGTAACTCGCTCTGCAAAGGAAGCCAGCGCAGGGTTTGTTTATCCAGCCGCTGGCAAATCGGCTCCGGCAGAATGGCTATGCCGACGCCTGCCTGCACCATCGCCGCCAGAAAATCCCACTGCCCGCTCCGCACGGCGATGCGCGGCTTCACGCCGTGCTGATTGAACAACTGCATCAACTGGCGGCTGAGGGCAAAATCTTCGTTGTAGATAAGCAAAGGGTGCTCGCCTAACTCTTCCGGCGTGACCGCTTCATGTTTCAGCCAGATGCCGGAGCGCGGCACCAGCACACACATTGGGTAGCTGAACAGCGGCATCGTCGCTAAGCCGCTGTCATCTTCAACCGGCAGCGCGGTCATCGCCAGATCCAGCTCGCTATTGCTTACCGCATGCTGCACCGTCAGACCGCCAAATTCGGCAATTTTCAGCTCGACGCCGGGATAACGCTGACGAAACAAGCTGATCGGCCCGGCCATCAGCATGCCCACCATTGGCGGAATGCCGAGGCGCAACAGGCCTTTGTTCAGATGGTTGATATCGCCAAGCTCCGTTTCTAATTGCCGGAATTCGGCGAGGATCGCCATGCCGCGCTCAAATACTACGCGGCCGGTATCGGTCAGCAGTAATTTGCGGCCATCGCGGATCAACAATGTGCAGTTGAGTTCATCCTCAAGATTTTTCAGCATCTTGCTGATGGTCGGTTGGGTGACGAACAGGCGCTCCGCCGCGCGGGTGAAACTTTGCTGGCGTACCACCTCGACAAAATAGCGCAGCGTTCTGATGTCCATAATGATTTCCTGGAACTCGGGATGCGATGAGTTTAATTCATTTCGCCAATGGAAGGGCGCTCTCTGTACTGCTCCTGCAGCCAATTTATTGGCAAACGGATATAAGAGATATATCACGTCTGCCCTGGTGCGGTTACTGGTTCCGGCGGCGTTGTATATCGGGTTAGTTATACCCCTCGGTTTTCATGACATAACGTGGCCAGATATCTGGATCGTGGCCTGGGATAATCTCTGCATTGTGCATTTCTGTTAACGCCCTGAGTTTTGCGACCGAACGTGCCGCTTCACTGGCGGAAGTCATCAAACCGGGCAGGGCTTTATCGTAAAAATGGTCGAGTGTATAAGCGGCGTCGATCGCAAGAGTAAATGTCCTTCCGCTGGGAAGTGAGACGATGAAGGACTGATGCCCTGGCGTATGGCCGGGTGTGAAAAAGGCCTGTAAAACACCATCGCCGTACAGGTCAAAACCGTCTGTTTCCAGGCCTTTCAGGAAGTGCCATTTCAACCCTTTACGATCAAAATCCTGCCGACAATACGCGCCAGCCGCAAACCAGTCCGGTGAAAAGGCATAGTCATACTCCTCGCGTTGCACAATATGCGTAGCCGCAGGAAAGCGACCAATAGCCCCTGTATGGTCAGCGTGGAGATGGGAGAGTAAAACATAACGCACGGATTCCGGTGATATGCCCAGATTCGTCAGTTGACTGGCACAACCCTGATCGGCATCCATGATGGGCTCATAGTGTTCAACGGCATTTCCCCAGTAGCCATGAGGATTGTTCAACCCTTCGACAGCCAGGCCACCGTCAATAACGGTATTGCCCTGCGGATGTGTCAGTAAAAACCAGGGAACGGGAATGACGTAGCTGTCACCCTTGCCCTGATTCATCCTGATGTCATGATATTGGCAACGCTGGTGACCCGACTGCAGAATATAAAGTTTTATTTCTGACATTGATCTTTACCTGTGGAATTCAATGAATTTATGTCTCTGTCACGCCATGAGCCGCGACAGGAAATCTATTGTCCGCGACGTCAAAAACATCAGGTAGAGATGAGCAGCCACTATCATTTATCGGTTTTACCAATATAATCCCAGCATGGATCTCCTTACGGCAATGCGCATTTTCATTCGGGTGGTCGAGCGGGGAAATATGTCTGCCGCCGCCCGGGATCTCGGCATCGGACAACCGGCGGTCAGTGAACGGATCGAGCGTCTGGAAGCTCATCTTGGTACGCGCCTGTTGCGACGTCACACGCGTCGAATGTCCCTCACCAGTGCCGGCACTCTGTTTTATGAACGCAGTAAAAGTGCTGTCGCTGCGGCAGAACATGCGCTGGCAATCGTCAATCCTACAAATTCGCTTCACGGAACGCTGCGTATCGCCGCGCCCTATGGAGCCGGAGAAGCCTTGCTGATGCCCGCCCTGATAAAACTTCAGGCTGAATATCCCGATCTGCAAATAGAGCTGATACTTAATGATCTTGTGACGGATCCGGTTACGGAAGGCGTTGATATTTCATTGCGTCTGGGGGAGATGGGGGAAGGGTATTATATTGCCCGTCAGTTAGGCCGCGTGGGGCGTTTACTGGTAGCCTCGCCCGCTTATCTCCATCGCCATGGCTCGCCGGGTTCGCCCGCTGAACTTGTCCGGCATGCCTTTGCACGCGTAGCGGGCTTGTTTATGAACAACCATGTTGCCCTGATAGCACCTGATAAATCATTACTCAGTGTGCCCGTGAAGATAACATTCAGTACCAGCCACTGGCGGCCATTGCATACTGTTCTTCTGGCCGGAAGTGCCATCGGGGTCTTGCAATCTCCCGTGTGCAGGCAAGATATTGCGCAGGGGAATCTTGTGCCAGTTTTACCCGACTACGTCGTTCCGCCGTTCAATGCCTACCTGCTTTATCCGCCAGCAAACATCATTTCGGCCGAAACCCGAATATGCGCAGCTTTCCTTGAAAACGAACTTCGCGCCAGCCTTGCAGACTTAGCCGCTTAAAACAAAAATAAGCGCCTGTGGCTAAAAAGAAATCCGATATCCCCTTTTTCATACCCTACTGAGTTTTTCCTGGCGCGACGTCAACATTATTAATATGCGCCACGGGAGCCGTGACTCAGGGTAATTTCCCATTGCAGAAACCGGACATGCAGAGCTCATAACCTGACCTCCTGTGCCACTACAAATTTTAGTGGCCTGTATAGCTTAACTTGCATATTGACCCAAAGTTAACTTGAGCTTTTATGATGCCTGCCACGAGCTAATAAGGAGTTATTCTGGGTATGAAAGATATTGATGTGGGATTTACACATGTTGCATTTATGGTCAGGGATTTGGACAAAAGTATTGCTTTCTATCGCCGCTATGCTGGCATGGAGGTGATACATCAGCGCGAACCCGGCGTCCCGGATGCCCGCAAGGTTGCATGGTTAAGCGACCATACACGCCCATTTGCGCTGGTTCTGGTGCAGGCGGACAATATAACTGATACCCCGCTGGGTAATTTTGGTCACCTTGGCGTTGCCTGCGCAACTCGCGAAGAAATTGATCGTAAAACCGCTATGGCAATCGCTGAGGGTGTATTAAGGAAAGCACCGGAATATCTGGGTGATCCCGTCGGTTATTATGTTTTCTTTGCAGATCCTGACGGAAATACCTTAGAACTTTCATTTGGGCAACGTGTTGGGCTTGAAGCAATACGGGCTTCCCATTAGCCCAGCGTTTAATTACGGATATGTGTGCGGGGTACATTTTCAATGTATCGACATCATCGTTTAACGTTGCCGAATAAATTCCAGCCAATAAAGAACCGTCGATAAGGGAGAAAACATGGCACTGGTGTTGCCGCTACAAACTCAACAATTATTATTGCGCAAGTTGAAACCTGCCGATCTGCCGCAGCTTGCGCACTACCGCGACAAGCCTGACGTCGCCCGTTTCCAGAGCTGGGAGCATTATACTTTGCAGGATGCTGAGAAATTATACGCGCAGCAGCATTCGCTGGTGTTCAACAGCGATGAAACCTGGTATCAGCTTGCTGTTGAACGGCGGGAAGATGGCGCACTGATAGGGGACATCGGTATCCATTTTTTTGATGAGGGGAGACAGGCTGAACTGGGCATGACCTTTGATGTGGGATATCAGAAGCAGGGATATGCCCGGGAGGCAATGCGTGCCCTTATCGCGCTGCTTTTTAATGATTTTGCAAAGCACCGGCTTACTGCAGTGGTTGACACCCGTAATACACGTGCCGTGAACCTTCTGGAAAAACTGGGTTTTCGCCGCGAAGCACATTACCGGCAGAACATTTTTTTTAAAGGGGCGTGGGAGGATGAATATCTTTATGCGCTGCTGAATTAAGAAATTAATCAACAAGGCTGCCCCCTTTATTCGGGCATCTTGAATGAAAAAGGCCCCGTCAGGAGCCTGATATTTTTTAAAGATATACGCGTTGCGCTGCTTCAGAAGCGATATTGCAGACCGGCTGTAACGGTATAGTTATTGTTAGAAATGCCGGCAGCATCTCCGCCTATAGAGGCTGATTCGCCACTGTTAGTATCAATAATTTGCGTACCGCCTTTGCCTTCTTCAAAACGGCTATAGGCGAATTCAGCAAAAACTTTGGCCTGCGGTGTGACGTAATATCCGGCATCAATTGATGCACCGTAATAGCGTGAACTTGACGTTTTCTCACGGAAAGTCAAGTCGCGCATATAGTGCTCGTCGTTATCATGAGCGCGGACCCAATCACTGAATTTAAACAGCGCGTTAAATTCAAAGTCATTAAAACGATACTGGCCAGCAAGGCCAATGTATGGCATAGAGAAACGCTGGCTATAACCAATACCACGTTCGCCTGCCGGGAAATTCCCGACATTTGTCCCGTTATCGTAATTGTAAGAACCACCGGTAGCGGTCCAGCTGAAACGCGTTTCCTGATAACCTGCCGTTACACCCGCTTTATAGTTCTCGCCCTGGAATATCCAGCCTTTAACATTGAGATCGTATTCATTGGCATAATTAACATGCGTAGCCGGATGGGATGAGTGGTCTGTCCATGCGGATTGCTTGTCATCCAACCAGTCATAATCATCCATATGACCGGACCCAGATGCCATAGATGTCCAGCCGCGGGCGTTCAGTGTCAGAAAAGAGTATGCATCCCAGGAAATATCGCCTTTCAGAATGGCGACATTCTTGAGTTTCCAGTCGAGTTGGCTGATTTTACGCCCAGTGACTTCGTCGTAAACCATCTCATGGGATTTCCCGCTCAGCATCCCACCCGAGGCTGAAACCGTTAAACTCTCCGGGGAAAAATTCGGCGTAAATTGCGCCGGTTCTGCATAAACTGCTCCTGAAAACACGGCCATCATCATCACTGCAACACTACTTTTTTTCATTTTTATATCCCTAAGGCAAATTTAATCAATGAGTTGCGAGTGAATAGTAAAAGTCATACAAATAACAATCAACTGCCAGTTTTGGTAATTTTTTGCAAACTTATGTCAAGAGCAAGGGACCGGCTGGATTCAATCTGCAAGCAGACGAAGTGCCGCACACCGACCGTTTTTTGCCGAAAGAGACGCTGCTGGCACTACTTCTTCTTGTTAAGCATAGACTTTAAATCGGCAAACGGATTATAGGTTGCTGCACCGACATCTTTTTGCGCATCTTCACCCGCCACCACGGTGGTGCCGTACTGATCCGCTTCCGTGTATTTCGAGTGTTCGTGGTCATGGCAATACAGACACAATAACTCCCAGTTGCTGCCATCTTCCGGGTTATTGGTATGGTCATGATCGATATGGTGAACCGTCAATTCACGCAGGTTTGAATAAACAAACTCCCGCGAACAGCGTCCACACACCCACGGGTAGATTTTTAGTGCTTTCTCACGGTAGCCGCTTTCCAGCCGCGCGTAGTTTTTTGGGATCAAAGCCATTGCCGATGCCGCCTGTTACAAAGAGATAGTTTGATAATATCCCATAATAGAACAGAAAGAGACGGGGGCATCATCGTTTTGCCACACGTGTGATGACGGAAGAGAGAACATGGGCTGACTCCGGCCTGAAGCCTCTGTTCGGGAGATTATTCGCTGCTGTAAATCGACTCTTTCCGGTCAATCCCCTTTATTACCGCCATGCTATTGCATTAAAAACGCCATTTATCGGGCTAAAGGACCTACGCCAAAAGCCTGATTTCTTTTCTTATTAATGCTGTTACTTTTAAAACTGTTATTTGCTTGATGAACCGGTTGGTTATACAGCGTAAATCGGCGTGTTCCGCTTATTTCCTCTTAATAAACCGATTTGCTGTGCAAATAAAAAATCACTAACACCCTTGATGTGTAAAACGTTCGTATTACAACCCTAATGACAGAAACGCATTCTGTTGCGGGCGTGTCATTGCCATGAGGAGATAAAAATATGTCATCTGTTTATTATCGTGGAGATAAACGCGAGCTTGCCGAAATCCAGAAAACGGGATTCCAGCCACAAATAGTGTCGTGCAGAGGGCGAACGCCAGGCCAGGCGATTGCCTATATTCAGAAGATTATTAAAGACAATAATTATAAGAGCCTTTCGGATATTGGCGCTTATATCATCAGTAATGCAAAAGGCGATTCCGTCTCCGCCTCGTGTATTCTCGATGGCGCCTCCTATGGTACTTATAAATATCAAATCACCGTTCCGGCTAATGCTCTGTATTTTGAATTTAAAACCGATGGCAGTGTGGGCGCGCAACTGGAAAATCAGGGAAGCATGTCCGGGCGCAAACCGTACTATATTTTAACGGATGTTAACCCGGATTTAAGTCAATACGTTATTGTCGGAACAAGAACGGTCACGCAGGAAGCCACATTTTTTACGGATATACCCAGCGACTGGATCTCGTTAATAACAGAATAGATTTTCCACCGATTTATAATTGATACGTACAATGCTTTTTCAGGATTAAAAACCTGAACGTTATCTTCTATTGTTGCATTGCCGCTGGCTGCCTCGACAGCGGCATGCTTTGTTTTTCGAGGGAAGGCCGAATTCCGGCGCTTTTATGAATGTGTCGGCGCAACCTGGATTGCGGGTGGCGTCGGCGGAACCAATATGATCCCCGGCCATGGCTGACCGGGGCAGGGGGATTAATGTGCGCGACCCTGTTCGATACCAATACCGGTCTGCGAGCGAATAAACTGCGCGCGGAACTGCTCGCGCTCCAGCTTGCCCGCTTCGGTGTTGTCGGTAGCGGAGAAGATCCAGATACCGATAAACGCCACGGCAATCGAGAACAGCGCCGGATACTCATACGGGAAGACCGCGGTGGCGTGGCCGAGGATCTGTACCCAAATGGTCGGGCCGAGGATCATCAAAATCACCGCCGTCAGCAGGCCAAGCCAGCCGCCGATCATCGCACCGCGCGTGGTCAGTTTCGACCAGTACATCGAGAGCAGAATAATCGGGAAGTTGCAGCTTGCGGCAATGGAGAAGGCCAGGCCGACCATAAAGGCGATGTTCTGCTTCTCAAACAGAATGCCCAACAAAATGGCGACCACGCCGAGCACCAGCACGGTGATTTTGGATACCTTCAGCTCCTGGCGCTCGGTCGCGCCTTTACGGAACACGTTGGCGTAGAGATCGTGCGAGACCGCCGACGCGCCCGCCAGCGTCAGCCCGGCGACCACGGCCAGAATGGTGGCGAATGCCACGGCGGAGATAAAGCCGAGGAACAGGTTGCCACCAACCGCATCGGCAAGGTGAACCGCTGCCATATTGTTGCCGCCAATCAACGCGCCCGCTGCATCTTTAAACGCCGGATTCGCGCCGACCAGCATGATCGCGCCAAAGCCGATGATAAAGGTCAGAATATAGAAGTAACCCATAAAACCGGTGGCGTAGAACACACTTTTACGGGCTTCACGCGCATCGCTGACGGTGAAGAAACGCATCAGGATATGCGGCAAACCGGCGGTGCCGAACATCAGGCCCAGGCCTAACGACAGGGCGGAGATCGGATCTTTCACCAGCCCGCCAGGGCTCATGATTGCCGCGCCTTTCGGGTGTACCGCCATCGCTTCGGTGAACAGGTTATTGAAGCTGAAACCAACGTGTTTCATCACCATAAAGGCCATGAAACTTGCGCCAAACAGCAGCAATACCGCTTTGATAATTTGTACCCAGGTGGTAGCGAGCATGCCGCCGAACAGCACATACAGCACCATCAGCACGCCAACCAGTACCACGGCGACGTGATAATTCAGGCCGAACAGCAGCTCGATCAGCTTCCCGGCCCCCACCATCTGCGCAATCAGATACAGCGCAACCACCACCAGCGAACCGCAGGCGGAAAGGGTGCGAATCGGCCCCTGTTTCAGGCGGTACGAAGCCACGTCGGCGAAGGTATAGCGGCCAAGGTTGCGCAGCCGTTCGGCGATCAAAAACAGGATAATCGGCCAACCGACAAGGAAGCCCAGCGAGTAAATCAGCCCGTCGTAGCCGGAGGTGTATACCAGCGCGGAAATCCCAAGAAAGGAGGCCGCCGACATAAAGTCACCGGCGATCGCCAGCCCGTTCTGAAAACCGGTAATATTGCCGCCTGCGGTGTAGTAATCATTACGCGAACGCACGCGTTTCGACGCCCAGTAAGTGATGTACAGGGTGAGCGCCACGAAAATCACAAACATGATAATCGCCTGCCAGTTGGTTGGCTGGCGTTGTACCTCGCCGGTAATGGCATCGGCGGCGTGCGCCGTGAAAGGAAGTGTGGCGGCCAGCGCCGTCAGGACTCGTTTCATGATGCTTTTACCTCGCTCAACACGGCTTTGGTCAGACGATCAAACTCACCGTTTGCCCGCCAGACGTAGACGCCGGTCAGCACAAACGAAATGACAATCACGCCAATCCCAATCGGGATGCCGCGCGTCACGCTGGTGCCTTCGTGAAGCGGCGTACCGAGCCAGTGCGGCGCAAAAGCGATCAGCAGAATAAAGCCGACGTAGATAATCAGCATGATGATGGAAAGGAAAAAGGCAAACCGTTGCCGTCTTGCAACTAACTCCCTGAAATGCGCACTGTTTTCTATCTGTTGATAAATATTATTCATCACAGAATTCTCCAGAGGTCTCCCCGTTGTCTTTCGCGCCGCCGGTTCGTTGGCCGCACGTGCCCACCCCGGTGACACAGTTAGCTGTGCTCCCGGGGATGTGCGCGTTTGCCGCCTTCCTGCAACACGAAATCCATTGAGGACTGTAGGGTGAGGTGATTGTTTCCTCTCCTTATAAGGAGAGCGTTATGGTTTTGTTTGTCAGCCGGATAATGACCGGGGCCTTATCCGGCAGGGTGCTACGATTATTAAGACGGCATGGTAATGGCCTGCTTCTCTTCGAGCAGTTTTTCCACGACGCCAGGATCGGCGAGCGTCGAAGTATCGCCGAAGTTACTGGTATCGCCCGCCGCGATTTTGCGCAGGATACGGCGCATGATTTTGCCGGAGCGTGTTTTCGGCAGCGAATCTGTCCAGTGCAGTACATCCGGCGTTGCCAGCGGGCCAATCTCTTTACGTACCCAGTTACGCACTTCGGTGTAGAGTTCCGGCGACGGTTCTTCACCGTGATTCAGCGTGACATAGGCATAAATCGCCTGGCCTTTGATGTTGTGCGGAATACCCACTACGGCGGCTTCGGCGATTTTCGGATGTGAAACCAGCGCCGATTCAATCTCGGCGGTGCCCAGACGGTGACCGGAAACGTTCAGCACATCGTCCACGCGGCCGGTGATCCAGTAGTAACCCTCTTCGTCACGACGCGCGCCGTCGCCGCTGAAGTAGCAGTTTTTGAAGGTGGAGAAGTAGGTCTGTTCAAAGCGCTCGTGATCGCCAAACAGCGTACGCGCTTGGCCAGGCCAGGAGTCGGTGATCACCAGGTTACCTTCGGTCGCGCCCTCAAGCGCATTCCCTTCGTTATCCACCAGCGCCGGTTGTACGCCAAAGAACGGATGGGTTGCCGAACCGGCTTTCAGGCGCGTTGCGCCGGGCAGCGGGGTGATCATAAAACCGCCGGTTTCCGTCTGCCACCAGGTGTCCATCACCGGGCATTTACCGTTGCCGATCTTCGACCAGTACCACTCCCACGCTTCCGGGTTAATGGGCTCGCCCACGGAACCGAGAATGCGCAGCGAAGAGCGGTCAGTGCCCGCGATGGCTTTGTCGCCTTCGGCCATCAGCGCGCGGATCGCCGTCGGTGCGGTATAGAGAATATTGACCTGGTGTTTATCCACCACCTGGCTCATTCGCGCCGGGGTTGGCCAGTTCGGTACGCCTTCAAACATCAGTGTGATAGCGCCGCAGGCCAGCGGCCCGTAGAGCAAATAGCTGTGGCCGGTTACCCAGCCGACATCGGCCGTACACCAGTAAACGTCGCCCGGATGATAATCAAAGACATATTTAAAGGTCGTTGCGGCATAAACCAGATAACCGCCGGTGGTGTGCAGCACGCCTTTCGGTTTGCCGGTCGAGCCAGAGGTATAGAGGATAAAGAGCGGATCTTCCGCGCCAACTTCCACCGGCTGGTGCTGGTCGCTGGCTTTTTCGGTCAGCTCGTTCCACCACAGATCGCGGCCAGCGTTCCAGTCGATTTTGCCGCCGGTACGTTTCAGAACCACAACGTGTTCAACGCTGTTAACGTTCGGGTTTTTCAGCGCATCATCGACATTTTTCTTCAGCGGAATGTTACGACCGGCGCGCACGCCTTCGTCGGCGGTGATCACCAGCCGGGAGCTGGAATCGATAATGCGTCCGGCGACGGCTTCCGGCGAGAAGCCGCCGAAAATCACCGAATGCACCGCGCCGATACGGGCGCAGGCGAGCATGGCGACTGCCGCTTCTGGCACCATCGGCATGTAAATCGCGACAACATCGCCTTTCTTAATCCCGAGATCGACCAGCACATTGGCAAACTGGCATACGCTGCGATGCAGCTCACGGTAGGTGATTTTTTTACTCTGGCTGGCGTCATCGCCCTCCCAGATAATGGCCGTCTGGTCGCCACGTTCGGCGAGATGGCGATCGAGGCAGTTGGCGGCCAGGTTTAATGTGCCGTCTTCATACCATTTAATTGAAATATTGCCGGGTGCGAAGGAGGTGTTTTTCACCGTTTTATACGGTGTAATCCAGTCAAGGATCTTTCCCTGCTCGCCCCAGAATGTGTCAGGGTCGGTGATGGATTGCTGATATTTGGCTTCATACTGCTCCGGATTGATCAGGCAACGTTCCGCAATATTGGCGGGAATATCGTGTTTATGTATTTGGCTCATGGCAATTGCTCTCCTTGTAAGATGTTAATAATATGTCACAAGAACGTTAATTGTAGGGCCTTTACAAGCTTTGTTTACTATTTGAGCGATAGATCACGCATTGATGATATTCAGGAAAAATCAGCAAAATAAATGTGCTGGTGGAATGCAGAAATGAAAAATAGCGGCAGGGAGAAGAAAAATGACTCATAACAGCAGGTTATGGAATGTGACGGTTTGATTACGCTTAATAGGGTTGCAGAATAACGCGCTGTGGCAACCTGCTGAAAATACACTGCGGAACCAATAGCGTTGTAATTATTTTTATCAGGTACTATTCACTGCGTTAATGACAAATAGCAGACGAAATTTCCGGTATGAAGCGACCTCTGAGACATTTCTAATGATTAAAAAATGCGCAAATGAACAAATTTTGCGGAATAATTTCCTGACGGAAATATTAGAATTCAGCGGGTTGAAAATTTTTGCATAACAAATACTTATTGTTAATAACTGAAATAAAAGACGGTTTTTAGATAAAAAATCAGTCAAACCCCCTCCCGGTATAGGGTTGCGCGTTACACCCTGCAAATGATACTGATAATGCGCGTTAAAAACCCCCGCAATACCGTGCGACGTTAATCATACCCTTTCAGTATGTGTCGTTCCCGAGCATGGAATGGCGCTTCATTGAGGAAGTCTGTAGTGATGAAAAACATGAAAATCAGCCTGGCCTGGCAGATTCTGCTAGCCCTTGTGCTGGGTATTCTTCTGGGTAGTTACCTGCATTATCACAGCGACAGCCGCGAATGGCTGATTGCAAATCTCCTGTCTCCGGCGGGCGATATCTTTATTCACCTGATCAAAATGATCGTGGTGCCGATTGTTATCTCGACGCTGATTGTCGGGATTGCTGGCGTGGGCGACGCGAAACAGCTTGGCCGTATTGGCGCGAAAACCATCATCTATTTCGAAGTGATCACTACGGTTGCGATCGTGCTCGGTATTACGCTGGCGAATGTGTTCCAGCCAGGGGCGGGGATCGATATGTCGCAACTGGCGACGGTGGATATTTCGAAATACCAAAGCACCACTGCCGATGTGCAAAGCCACGCCCACGGCCTGATGGGGACGATTCTGTCGCTGGTGCCGACCAATATCATCGCCTCGATGGCGAAGGGCGATATGCTGCCGATCATCTTCTTCTCGGTGCTGTTTGGCCTGGGGCTGTCATCGCTGCCGGCATCGCACCGCGAGCCGCTGGTGACCGTGTTCCGTTCTATTTCCGAAACCATGTTTAAAGTCACCCATATGGTGATGCGCTATGCGCCGGTCGGCGTGTTCGCGCTGATCTCGGTAACGGTGGCGAACTTCGGTTTTGCCTCGCTGTGGCCGCTGGCGAAGCTGGTGATTCTGGTTTACTTCGCGATCCTGTTCTTCGCGCTGGTGGTGCTGGGCATTGTGGCGCGCATCTGCGGGCTGAGCATCTGGATCCTCATCCGCATCCTGAAAGATGAGCTGATTCTGGCCTATTCAACCGCCAGTTCAGAGAGCGTGCTGCCGCGTATTATTGAAAAAATGGAAGCCTACGGTGCGCCTGCCTCCATTACCAGCTTCGTGGTGCCGACCGGTTACTCCTTTAACCTCGACGGTTCAACGCTGTACCAGAGTATTGCCGCCATCTTTATTGCGCAGTTGTACGGTATCGATCTGTCGCTGTGGCAGGAGATTATCCTCGTGCTGACGCTGATGGTGACCTCGAAAGGCATCGCGGGCGTTCCGGGCGTCTCTTTCGTGGTATTGCTGGCGACGCTGGGCAGCGTCGGTATTCCGCTGGAAGGGCTGGCCTTTATCGCCGGTGTTGACCGTATTCTCGATATGGCGCGTACCGCGCTGAACGTGGTGGGGAATGCGCTGGCGGTGCTGGTCATTGCCAAGTGGGAACACAAATTCGACCGCAAAAAAGCGCTGGCCTACGAGCGCGAAATGCTGGGCAAATTTGATAAAACCGCCGGTCAGTAAACTGCTCAATCCCTCCTTCACGGAGGGATTTTTTTATCCCTTTACCGTGCGGCTTTTGCCCATCATCGCCAGAAAACCCGCCACCACCGGCACCAGCGATCCCCACAGTACCGCATTCCAGCCGAAGGCATTGAGCAGCGCGCCGGAGGAGAACGAGCCGACAATCATCACGCCAAAGACAATAAAGTCATTCAGCGACTGGACGCGGGTTTTCTCTTCCGGGCGGTGAAACTCAATGATCTTTGCCGAAGCGCCGGTAAAACCAAAGTTCCAGCCGATGCCAAGCAAGATCAGCGACAGCCAGTAATGCAGGATATCAGTGCCGAGCAGACCGGCGAGCACTGAGAGGGCGGTGAGTAATAATCCCGCAGCGCCAATGCGGCTGGCGCCAAAGCGCTGAATCAATTTGCCGGTAAAAAAGCCCGGCCCGTACATCGCAATCACATGCCACTGAATGCCCAGATTCGCCGCCTGCTGAGAAAGACCGTGCTGATGCATCGACAGCGGCGCGGCGGTCATCAGGAAGTTCATCACCATATAGGCCACCGCGCCGCCAAACACGGTGCGACGAAAGCCCGGCAGACGGGCGATTTCGTGAAGCGGGCGACCGCCGTACTGCGCGTGAGCGGTAACGGCAGGGGATTTCACGCCGAGCAGTACCGTTGCGGCCATCGCCGCGACCGCTGCTTGTGCAAGAAAGGTGACGGCAAAAGTATGTTCCGGCCAGGCGTTCATGGTGCCGGTGACCAGCATCGGGCCAAGTACGCCCGCTACGACGCCGCCGCCCATCACCAGCGACAATGCCCGCGCCCGTCGTTCGCTGCCTACGCCATCGGTGGCGGCAAAGCGAAACGAGAGCGCAACGGCCGCGTACGCGCCGCCGAAAAAAGCCGCCAGGCAGAACAGGGAAAAGGAGCCGATCACGACCGCCAGCGAGGCCAGTAGCCCGGTCAACACGCCCGCGCCCGTGCCGGTCATAAAGGCCGCCCGTCTGCCCCGTCGGCGAGCCAGCGCACCAAACGGCAGAATGCAGGCCGCCATCCCCAAAACAAAAACCGTGACGGGCAGCGTTGCCAGCGTGCTGCTGGGCGCGAGGGTATTACCAACTATCGCGCCGGTGGCGTAAAAGACGACCGAGTTAGCGCCAGCCAGCGCCTGTGCTGTCGCGAGACGCGCAATGTTATGGTTCTGCTGGCTGACCGGTAATTCTGCTTCTGTGGAGTTCAACAACGACGCTCTCGTTATCAGGAGATGATGTTGATGACATTACACTACCGGGCGGTTTGTCACACCTGTCAGACGTTACGTCTCGCCATGACACGTGTGAGCCGCCTTAAACGCGGCGGCATCAGGATGCATTTACGGAGGGTTTATTGCTGATGGCATCAGGCGCGATATTCATATGTTTCAGTACCGGGCCGATGATTTTGCCGAAAATCGGCGCCGCGACCGAGCCACCAAAGTGATCGCCCACTGTCGGATGGTTAACCATCACCACCAGCGCCACTTCCGGGTGGCTGGCGGGGGCAACGCCTGCGGTGTAGTTGACGTAGCCGCCATCGTACTTCCCATCGGTACCCATTTTTTCCGCCGTACCGGTTTTGGTGGCGAGCTGATAGCCCGGTACTGCCGCACGTAAACCTGATCCGCCGGGTAAAACATCGCTTTCCATCATATACACGACGGTTTTCGCGGTGGCCGGATTAGCGACTCTGACGCCCATCACCGGCGGCGTGACTTTAGTGATGGAAAGAGGGCGATAGATACCGAACGAGCCCAGCGTTGCATATTCCCGTGCGATCTGCAGTGGCGTTACGCGTAGGCCGTAGCCAAAAGAGAACGTTGCGCGTTCAATATCGGCCCAGCGCTGGCGGTGTAAGGGAAAGTAACCCACACTCTCGCCCGTTAAGCCTAGCCCGGTAGGTTTGCCGAGGCCAAACGCCTGGTAGGTATTCACCAGCGCCTGAGCAGGCATGGCAAGCGCAATGTGGGACGCGCCCGTATCGCTCGATTTCTGCAAAATGCCGGTTATCGTCAGACGCGGCCAGTGCCCGACATCCCGTATCAAATGTCCGTTTACGACGTAAGGCGAGGTATCAAGAACCGAGTTCGGTTGAATTAAATGGCGCTCCAGCCCTTCGAGAACCACCAGCGGTTTCACGGTTGAACCCGGTTCATAGCTATCGTTAATGGCCGTGTTGCGCATTTGCATCGGGGTGGCGCTTTCGTAATTGTTGGGATTAAACGAAGGGTAAGACGCCATTCCCAGAATCTCGCCGGTGTCGATTTTCACCAGCACAGCCGCACCTGAATCTGCTTTGTTGAGCAGTACGCCATCACGTAATGCGCTGTAAAGCGTGTATTGATCGAACTTGTCGATGCTGAGCTGAACGGTTGGCGGTTGCTGCGGCGGTTCGTAATTGACCACGGAAATCAGGTGGCCGTCACCGTCCTGGCGGTACTCTTCCTGGCCCGGTTTGCCTTCAAGAATGGTGTTATAACTTTTTTCCAGCCCATTCAGCCCCGTGTTATCGGCGCCCACGATGCCCAAAAGCGGCGCGGCAGCTTCCCCCATCGGATAAAAACGGCTGTCGTCATATTCGGTCGTGATCCCTTTCAGATGCAGCGCGGCAATATCTTTGGCGATACCCAGTTCGATTTTTCGGCCCAGGTAGAGGAAGTGCTTCGTGGGATTCGCCGTAAGCTGCGCCCGCAGGGCTTGCGGGCTGACATTGAGTGCCGCGGCGAGGTAAGCCCACTTCGGGCTGGTAAAATCAGGATTCGCTTCGAGAATGCGTTTCGGATCGGCAATGATGTCGCGCGAGGGAACACTCAAGGCTAACGCCTGGCCGTCACGATCCACCAGCGTTCCGCGGTTGGTCGGTAGCGTAATGGTGCGTAATGAACGCTGATCGGCTTCATGCTCCAGCATCGGGTGATTGAGCAGTTGCAGGTCGGCAACGCGTGCCAGCAGGAGTGCTAAAAACACCAGAATCACAAGAGAAAGCAGGTGATACCTGTTCAGGTTAAATGAGGAACTGGGGTGATCTTCTCTGCGGTGTTTTTTTACAGGGGGCATGGGGTTTCGCGGCAATCGTCAATAAGCATATTCTCCTGTTAGTTATAGGTAAACATGGCAACAGATGACAGAAGAACTGTGTTTCAGTTCGTTAATAACGATGATTTTTCAGGAAGTTGGTTGCGGCGCTGCCCATTCGTGGCGTGACTAACGGAAGATAAATAAAAAAGCGGAGTGAAGATCACTCCGCTTTGGCTTCAACAAACGCGGCTATCAGCCCATCGCGCTTTCGCGCAACCGGGATTTCAGCTTGTTATATTCGTCGATCACATACTGCTCGGCGGCGCGCTGATCGGCGATCGGCTCGATGCGCACGGCGCAGTATTTGTACTCCGGCGTTTTGGTTATCGGGCTTAGGTTCTCCGTCACCAGCTCGTTACAGGCGCCAATCCACCACTGGTAGGTCATATACACCGCACCTTTGTTCGGGCGTTCGCTGACCTGCGCGCGGGTGATGATTTTGCCTTTACGTGAGTTAACCCACACCAGCGCTTCATCCTCAATGCCCAGCCTTGCGGCGTCGGCAGCGTTGATTTGCGCATAGCCTGGTTCATCCGCCAGCGCGGCCAGCGCCGCACAGTTGCCGGTCATTGAACGGCAAGAGTAGTGGCCCACTTCACGCACGGTGGAGAGCACCATCGGATACTCGTCGGTGAGTTTATCCATCGGCGCGACCCAGTCGCAGGTGAAGAATTTCGCCAGCCCGTTCGGCGTGTCGAACTTCTCTTTAAAGAGATAAGAGGTGCCCTGATCGGCCTCCGACGTATCGCGACACGGCCACTGGATGTAGCCCAGCTCACCCATTTTTTCGTAGGTGGCGCCGTAGAAATCGGGGCATAAATGACGCAATTCGTCCCAGATCTCCTGCGTGTTGTTGTAATGCATCGGATAACCCATACGGGTGGCGATTTCACTGATGATTTGCCAGTCCGTTTTCAGATCCCACTTCGGTTCAACCGCTTTAAAGAAGCGCTGGAAACCGCGATCCGCTGCGGTATAAACACCTTCGTGCTCGCCCCAGGAGGTGGAAGGCAGGATGACATCCGCCGCGGCGGCGGTTTTGGTCATGAAAATATCCTGCACAATCACCAGTTCAAGCCCTTCAAATGCCTTACGAACTGCCGACAGTTCGGCATCCGTTTGCAGCGGATCTTCACCCATAATGTACGCGGCGCGCACTTCGCCATGCTCAACGCGATGCGGCAGTTCGCTGATGCGATAACCGGTATGCGCTGGCAGGCTTTCCACGCCCCACGCTTTGGCGAATTTCTCGCGGTGCGCCTCTTCTTTCACATACTGATAGCCGGGGTAGGTATCCGGCAGCGCGCCCATATCGCACGCGCCCTGCACGTTGTTCTGACCGCGTACCGGGTTGACCCCAACATGCGGTTTACCCAGGTTGCCGGTCAGCATGGCAAGGCTGGTGAGCGAACGTACCGTTTCCACGCCCTGATAGAACTGGGTCACGCCCATGCCCCACAGAATGGCTGCGGTTTTCGCCCCGGCGTACATACGGGCGGCCTGGCGGATCTCCTGCGCACTGACGCCGGTGATCTCCTCGACCGATTCCGGAGTGTAGCCTTCGACAATCTTCCGGTACTCTTCAAACCCTTCCGTCCGGTTGGCGACAAACGCCTGGTCGTAGAGGTTCTCTTCAATGATCACATGGCCCATGGCGTTAAGCAGGGCGATGTTGGATCCGTTTTTCAGTGCGACGTGCATGTCGGCAATGCGCGCGGTTTCAATTTTGCGCGGATCGCAGACGATGATTTTCGCCCCATTCTGTTTCGCCCGAATCACATGATTGGCGACGATAGGGTGAGAATCCGCCGGGTTGTAACCAAAGATAAACACTAAATCCGTGTTATCGATTTCATTAATGGCATTACTCATCGCGCCATTGCCGACCGATTGGTGCAGACCTGCAACCGAAGGGCCGTGTCAGACACGAGCGCAGCAGTCGACGTTATTGGTACCAATAACGGCGCGCGCGAATTTTTGCATTATGTAGTTGGTTTCATTACCCGTACCGCGGGAAGAACCGGTGGTCTGAATGGCATCCGGGCCGTACTTCTCTTTAATGGCGCGCAAACGGCTGGCGACATAATCGAGCGCTTCATCCCAGGAGACCGACTCCAGTTTGCCGCCGCGCTGGCGACGGATCATCGGGCTTTTGAGCCGGGGCGTCAGGATCTGGGTATCGTTGATAAAATCCCAGCCGTAATAACCTTTCAGGCAGAGAGTGCCCTGATTGGTTTTGCCCTGTGCGGCTTCCGCCCGAACGATTTTGCCGTTATCGACCACCAGATGGATTTTGCATCCCGAGGCGCAATACGGGCAAACCGTGACGACTTTTTTCATCACTTTCGCTCCAGTTAACAGTGTCGCCCCCACTATGCATCTTCTATGCCATAACAACATTGGGGGTATTTACCGATATTACGCGGTAAATTTGGTCAAAATACTGACGAAAAACAGGCCATCGTCAAAAGTGACGTGACGAAGAGCGAGGGGGATGTGACCACGGTTAAAAATTCGGCATTTAGTCGCTGCATTTATAAATGACCGCCAACAGAATGAATCAGACTTACCCAAACGAGCCTGGCGGAAGCGGACAATGAAACCTGCAATTCTGGTGGTGGATGACGATAGCGCGGTGTGCGAACTGTTAAAAGAGGTGCTGAGCGAGCACGTCTTTACGGTTTACGTCTGCCATAACGGGCAGGATGCGCTGACGCTCAGCGCGCAGCATGCGGATATCGCGCTGGTGCTGCTTGATATGATGCTGCCGGATATCAACGGCTTGCGGGTGCTGCAGCAGTTGCAAAAACAGCGCCCGTCGCTGCCGGTGGTGATGCTCACCGGGCTTGGCAGCGAGTCGGATGTGGTGGTCGGCCTGGAGATGGGCGCGGACGACTATATTGGCAAACCGTTTAACGCCCGCGTGCTGGTGGCGCGCGTCAACGCGGTACTGCGGCGCAGCGGCGTGCTGGCGGCAGAAATCTCAATGGAAAAGCAGCCCGGTTTTACCTTTAACGGCTGGCATCTCGATCCTGAACGCTGCGAGCTGTTTAACCCGCAGCGTCAGGTGGTTGGCCTGACGCAAGGCGAGTACAGCTTGTTGCTGGCGCTGGTGCAAAATGCGCGGCGGGTGCTGAACCGCGAACAGTTGCTGACCTTAACGCACAGCGAAAGCGTGGAAGTGTTTGATCGCACCATTGATGTGTTAATCATGCGCTTACGCCGCAAAATCGAAGCCAATCCCCACCAACCGGCGCTGATCAAAACCTTGCGCGGCCTCGGCTATGTCTTTGCCGCCGACGTTGCGCACAGCGATAAAGCGGCGTAGCCGTCATCCGGTAAAATGCCAGGTAATCAACAGGTTATCTGGCGCTGGCCGTATCGTCTCTTGTTCCTGCAAACTCCTACAGTGAATCGTCAATCTCCTGCTGCAACGCTTCCAGCGTTTTCGCGCCGTCGATTGCATTGGCGCACAGCAGGCTGGCGCGCGCGCAGGCATGCGCCAGTTGAATGCTCTTTTGCAGCGGCCACTCTTCGTGGCAGCCGTATAAAAAACCAGCACAAAAAGCATCGCCTGCGCCGACACTGCCGATAATCTCCGACTGGCTTAACATGCGCGATGGGATCCACGCCCCGGCCCGATCTGCCGCTTCGCCCCATGCGCCTTCCGGGCAGTGGATCACCACCCGCTGGCGTACCCCGGCGGCCAGCAGTTGCGCGGCGGCGGCAGCGATATGCTCAATATGCGGTTCATCGGTTTCGGTGCGCATCGGCAGCCCGCTAAATTCCCCGGCTTCCAGCTCGTTAATCACCAGAAAATCAAGATGCTTCAGACACGGCAGCACCAGCGGCTGGTAACGCGGATCGCCCTTGCGCGACACCAAATCCAGCGAGGTGAGAAAACCCTGCTCGCGCATTTGTGCCAGCAGCCGTGCGCTGCGTGTTCCGTACTCTTCATCCGGCAAATCAAGGCTATCAAGTAATAAGAGGTAGCCGAGATGGAAAATCTTCATGCTGCCGTCCAACTGCTCAAATGCCGGTAAATCCAGCAGACGGTTCGCGCCGGGCGAGTGGAAAAAGGTGCGCTGCCCGGAGGGATCGGTCATCACCTGCGACATTGAGGTAGGCGCAGAAGGCGTGCGCTGCACCGCCTGGCGATTGACGTGGTACTGATCGAGCATCGCCATAATGTAATCGCCGTCGCTGTCTTCGCCCACTAATCCCACCGCCTGCAACGGCATGCCCACGTGCAGCTTTGCCAGCGTCAGCAGCACATTCAGCGGCGCGCCGCCCGTTGAGCGCTCGCTCTGGGTGATTTCCGCCAGCCAGCCGCGCTCCGGCCACTGCACGATCTGGTGAACATGATCGACCAGCATATTGCCGGCGGCGATAACGCCGTTGCGCGCCATCAGAGTTGCCCCGCGCTGCCGAAAATGCGCATCTGTGTGGCGACAGTATCGGTGATGGCTTCTTCGACGCTCAGCAGTAACTGGGCGAACTCATCGTACAGCGGCTGGCGATCCGCCATGCGCTGCTCAATGGCGCCGAGCGCAGCCTGTGACATGCCGGTGTAGAAATTGATTTTATGGATACCCAGCGAAATGGCGCGGCGGAAATCCGCATCGCTGATGCCGGAACCGCCATGCAGCACCAGCGGCAGCCCGGTCTGCTGGCGAATGGCGTCCAGGCGCTCAAAATCCAGCTTCGGTTCGCCTTTGTATTTGCCGTGCGCATTGCCGATAGCCACCGCCAGCGTGTCGATGCCGGTACGGTCGACAAAATCCCGCGCCCGCGCCGGGTCGGTAAAACAGGCTTCGTCGGCATGGCCATACAGCGCGCCGCCTTCATCGCCGCCAACCGCGCCCAGCTCCGCTTCCACCGAAACGCCGACTGCATGGCACATCTTCACCACTTCCCGCGTCTGGCGAATATTTTCTTCATACTCCAGCACGGAACCGTCAAACATCACCGAGCTGAAACCGAGGCGCAGCGCGCGCACGACCGATTCAAAATGCAGCCCGTGATCGAGGTTCAGCACCACCGGAATGTCGTGACGCGCGGCTTCGAACTTCACCGCTTCGACCAGCGACTCCAGTGAGACATATTTAAAATGGACTTCGGCGATGTTGATGATAAAGGGCGAGCGCTCCTGCTTTGCGGCGGCAAACAGCGCGCGTAAAAAGTGCGAGTCGAGCACGTTAAACGCGCCCAGCGCATAGTGGTGTTCACGGGCGTGCGCCAGTCCTTCGGCAAGTGTAATCAAAGGCATAGCATCCTCCTTTAGCTGAGAAACAGACGATATTCGTTACACAGCGCCAGCAGTGCCGGTTCGTCTTCCTCAATAGCGTTAAAGCGATCGACGGGATGCAGGAAGTGGTTGTCGTGATCATCGTCATTCACCGACGACACTTCGCCAACCAGCACATCGCCAAAGCCCGGTTCGCCCCAGAAGCTGTGATACAGCCCCGGCGTCAGGCAAATACTTTCCCCTGGTGAGAGGCGCAACTGGCTGCCTGCCGCATGAGTCTGGATACAGCCATCAATGACCACGGTAACGTCGGAGGCAACCGTCTCTTCATGCGTACCGGCGTTCCACAGTTCAATAATCAGATTACCGCCGCCGCGATTAATGATGTCCTCGCGCTTGCGCCAGTGAAAATGCATCGGCGTAAGCTGGCCATCGCGCACGTGCATGATCTTTTCCGCATAACATTTTTCATATGGCGTGCCGTTGGGCGAGCCGTTACGCAGAGTGAACAGCGTCAATCCCTGGGCATAGAAATTGTCGCCGCCAAACGCGGTGACATCCCATCCCAGTTTCAGATCGAACACTTCACGCCACGCCGCGCGATCGAGCTGTTGCCATTTGGTTGGCGGAAAGCTGGCGAAAGGCGGCAAATGGACATCGTGCATTGAGAAAAACTGCCGCGTGTGGCCGAGAATTTCATTAATGGCGGAGCGTTTCATTTCACCTCCAGAGAAGATCCCCCGCCGAATAAAGCGGGGGAAAATGCTATTTCACCGTCCAGCCTTTGTAGCTGCCGACGTTCTGTTTATCGATCATCGTCACCGGGATCAGCACTGGCGCTTTTGGCGCAGGTTTGCCTTGCAGGATGTCGTAGCCAATCTCCACCGCGCGGGCGGCCATCACTTGCGGATCCTGCGCCGGAGTGGCGACAAACAGCGAGTTTTTACGTTTCAGCGCCTCTTCGCCATCGGGGCTGCCATCGACGCCTACAATAAAGAACTCGTGACGCTGTGCCTGTTTGGCGGCCAGATCGGCACCGATCGCTGTCGGATCGTTAATCGCAAAGACACCGTCGATTTTCGGGTTGGCGGCGAGCAGCGAGGTCATCACTTCCAGCCCACCTTCGCGGCTGCCTTTCGCGTTCTGGTTATCAGAAAGCACTTTGATATCCGGGTGGCGCTTAAACTCGGTCTGGCAGCCTTCGACACGGTTTTGCACCGCAGAGACCGGCGGCCCGTTGATGATCACCACATTGCCTTTACCTTTCAGACGGTCGGTAATGTACTTACAGGCCATTTCTCCTGCCTGGGTGTTATCGGAGGTGATGGTGGCGTCAGCGCCTTCTGCTGCCACGTCAACCGCCACCACCACAATCCCGGCCTCTTTTGCCCGTTTCACCGCCGGGCCGATGCCTTTGGAATCCGCGGCGTTGAGGATGATCATGTCCACTTTGGCGGCAATAAAGTTATCGATCTGCGCGACCTGCTGGCCCAGATCGTAACCGCTGGAGACCAGCGTCACTTTGACGTTATCGCCCGCCAGTTTGCGCGCTTCCAGCTCCGCGCCTTTTGTGATCTGCACGAAGAAGGGGTTCGCCAGATCGCCCACCGTAACGCCAATGGACTTCAGATCTTTGGCCTGCGCAAACGGCGCGCTGGTCAGCAGAGCAGCGGCGCAGAGCGCCGTGACAAGAGGTTTAAGACGCATGCTGTAATCCTCACTTATGTTGCTGTTTTGTAGGGTATTGTTATGCTGCCTGATGATGCCGGGTACGGTATTTGTCGATCAGCACCGCTATGATGATCACCGCCCCTTTGATCACCAATTGCCAGAAGTAGGAGACGCCCATCAGCGTCATGCCGTTGTTAAGGGTGGCGATAATCAGCGCACCAACCAGCGTGCCGGTAATGGTGCCGATTCCGCCGACAAAACTGGTGCCGCCAAGGATCACCGCGGCGATGGCGTCCAGCTCATAGCCGGTGCCGAGGTTGCCGTTGGCGCTGTACAGCCGCGAGGCGCTCATCACCCCGCCAAGGCCGGAGAGCAAGCCGCTCATGCCGTAGACGAACAGCAGCACCAGCCACACTTTGATACCGGTCAGGCGCGCCGCCTGCATATTGCCGCCCACCGCGTAGATATGAACGCCCAGCGTCGTGCGGCGCAGAATAAACCAGCACAGCACAATCACCGCCAGCGCAATCACCACCAGCCACGGCACCGGGCCAAGATAGTTATTGCCGACCCACTCAAAACTGATATCGGAGTTAATCACCGTGGTGCCATCCGCCAGCAGATACGCCACGCCGCGCAGCGCGGTATAGGTGCCGAGTGTGACAATAAACGGCGGCAAACCGGCAAACGCCACCAGCGCGCCATTAAACAGGCCGAGCACCAGGCCGAGCATCAGCGCCGCCGGGACGGAGAGCATGGCCAGTTCGGGCATTAGCGAAACCACCATCGCCGCGACCGCCGTGGTGCCGAGAATCGAACCCACAGAGAGATCGATACCGCCGGTCAGAATGATGAAGGTCATGCCCGCCGCCAGCACGATGTTGATTGACGCCTGGCGGGTGATATTCAGCAGGTTGCTTTCGGTAAAAAAGTTTGGCGCGATAAAGCCAAAAACCGCGACGATCAGGATGAGAATCGGCAAAATGCCGACAGTTTGCATCAGATCGCCCATCAACATCTTTTTGGCGGAAGGGCTTTTCGCTGCGTTCTCTTTGGCATCAGTCATGGTGTACCGCCTGGTGGTGGGATTCGTTAACGCCGGTGGCCAGCGTCATAATGTTTTCCTGAGTAATCTCATGCTGTTGCAACTCGCCGACAATGTTGCCTTCGCGCATTACATACACGCGATCGCTCATGCCGACCACTTCCGGCAGCTCGCTGGAGATCATCAGGATCGCCACGCCCTGGCGCGCCATCTGGTTCATGATCCGGTAGATCTCGCTTTTGGCACCGACATCCACGCCGCGTGTTGGCTCATCAAGGATCAGAATGCGCGGGCCGATCGCCACCCAGCGAGAGATCAAGAGCTTTTGCTGATTACCGCCGGATAAGCCGCCCGCCCGCACCTGCGCGTGCGGCACGCGAATATTCAATAATTTGATGGCGTCATCGGAGATTGACTGTGCTTTTTTGCGGTCGAGCATGCCCCAGGCCGCGTCGCGCTCCAGCGTTGCCATGGTGATGTTTTCCTGTGCCGCCAGTTCGAGAAACAGGCCTTGCTCTTTGCGGTTTTCGGTCAGAAAACCGATGCCCAAATCGATGGCGGCGCGCGGCGAGTGGATCACCACCGGTTCGCCGTCCACTTCGATCATGCCGCCAGTGGCTTTGCGGACACCGAAGATCAGCTGCGCCAGTTCGGAGCGCCCGGCACCAACCAGCCCGGCAAGGCCGACGATCTCCCCGGCACGCACCTGCAAGCTGACTGGCTGGATTTTCTCGCCGTCCGTCAGGTGATGAACGCTCAGACGCGGGTTGCCGAGCGGGATATCGCGCTCTTTGTTAAACAGGTCGCTCAATGGCCGCCCGACCATCATGCGCACCAGTTCAGAGGCATTGAGTTTGTCGCGCGTCAGGCTGCCGACATACTGGCCGTCGCGCAGGACGCTGACGCGATCGGAGAGTTCATACACTTCCGCCATGCGGTGGCTGATATAGATAATCGCCATCCCTTCATCGCGCAGGCGCAGGATCAATTCGAACAGACGATGTGTTTCGCGTGAGGAGAGGGCAGCGGTGGGTTCATCCATCACCAGAATGCGGCTGTTGCGGTGTAAAGCGCGGGCGATCTCCACCTGTTGCTGCTCGGCGATCGTCAGCTTCATCACCCGATCGGTGGCGGTGAAATTCGCGCCAAGGCGATCAATCACCGCCTGCGCCTGGGTCACCATCTCTTTGCGCTGCACCAGCCCGCCGCGCGCGATTTCGCTGCCAAGAAAGATGTTTTCCGCCACGGTCAGGTTCGGCGCTAACTGCATCTCCTGGTAAATCAGCGTGATACCGGCGGCGAGCGCATCTTTGGGGCTTTTGATGGCGTAAGGCTGGCCGTCAATCAGGATCTCGCCGCTGGTGGCGCTATACGCCCCGGCGAGGATCTTCATCAGCGTGCTTTTTCCCGCGCCGTTTTCCCCCATCAGCGCATGGATCTCGCCGGGCCAGACCGTCAGATCGACCCCTTTGAGGGCGTAAAATTTGCCAAAAGCTTTGGCAATGTTGCGCATCTCCAGTACGGGCGTGTTGCTCATCAGCGGGCTTCCTTGGAGGAACGATATCCGCACTTCATCACACGTTAGTAAATGCACAATGTCAGGTTCTGTTCATATTTGTCATATACCCGTCGCACTTCACGTTGCATATGCACCAGGTGAAGGGAACCAGAAATATTGCCACTAAATATAATCCTTAGTACTATAGTTCTCGTTATTGGTGGAAAGGATATCCACTCTTAAACAAGATGGAAATTAAGCATGGCTATTTATGTTTTAAAGGCGTTCGATAAGAACACCAAAGGCGATGGAATTGATGACGCAGCACTATGTAAAGCAGCACAGGAAGTCATTAGCGGAAAGTATGAGGCCAGCCTGGGTGGGGGTGTTTTTAAGAAGCGTATTCCACTTCCAGGCACTGGGAAAAGTGGTGGCGCGCGAGCTGTTATCGCGTTCAAAATGGGAAAGCATTTATTCTTTTTAAACGGCTATGCCAAGTCTGCCACTAGCAGTAATGGCAAAGAGATCCCGGATGATGTATTGAAGGCTTACCGTAAATTTGCTGCCGATTTATTCGGTATGACGCAAGCGCAGATAGATGCTCAAGTCCAGGCAGAAACGATGCGAGAGGTAAAATGCGATGGTTGACCATCTGAAAGATTTGCAGGAAATGGCGCACGATATGTTTCCCCATGGTGGTATTTCTGAAGACACCGTTAACTACATTGACGCTCGCGTAAAACTGCGTGAGTTGCGTGCACGTTTGCCTGCTATCGTTGAAATGGATGGCGAGGCAATCCGCGCCCTTCGTGGGCGCTATAACCTCAGCCAGGCTATGCTGGCTGAATATGTGAACATGTCAGTCGTGACCATTTCAAAATGGGAGAGAGGAGAAAAAAAACCGAACGGTGCAGCTCTCCGGGTGCTTAACACTCTTTCTGATAAAGGGCCGGAAATCTTTATCTGATAAAGATAAAAAGCCCTGTAAACGGGCTTTTTTATTGGAGTAAGCTCCTGGAATTCCGTGTATCGCCACACGATTCGGCCAGTTGTCCTATCCCTTTCGAGACTAGCGCAAGCGATGTTCAAAACGGTAAAGCGTTTTGTCCTGCACCGGATTATTTTGGGTATAGTGATGTTACGCATCTGCGTTGTACCTCATCCGGAGCCACTATGTCGTATCGCGCGAACCCGTTTTTCACCAGCGCTCGCGGGCGTCTGCTGTTCTTCAATTTACTGGTGGTGGCGGTCACTTTAATGGTCTGCGGCGTCGCGGTGCTGGGATTTCGCCACGCCAGCCAGATTCAGGAACTGGCGCAGCAGCAGACGCTGGACGACATGACCGGCAGCATGAATCTGGCGCGCGATACCGCCAGCGTCGCCACGGCGGCCGTGCGGTTGTCGCAAGTGGTGGGAGCGCTGGAGTATCAGGGCGAAGCCGAACGCCTGAAAGCAACGCAGAGTGCGCTGCAACGCTCGCTCAGCCAGCTTGCCCGCGCGCCGCTGGCGCAGCAGGAGCCACAACTGGTGGCGCAAATCACCCGCCGCAGCCACGAATTGCAGCAAAGCGTCACCGTGATGCTGCAACGCGGACAACAGCGGCATCTGGAGCGTAATGCGCTGCTCAGTTCGCTGTACCAGAACCAAAGTTATTTGCGCCATTTGCAGGCGATCACCGCCCGGGAAGCGAGCAACATCCCAGATAACCGCCTGCTCGCCGAGATGGACCGGCTGATCATCGCCGCCATTCAGACGCCGTCTCCCCGGCCGACAATCAAACAGATCTCCGACATCATGGGGCAATTGCCGCTGCGCGCCGCCAGCCCGACGGTGGATTTTATCCTGCCGGATTTCAGCGCCGAGCTGCGCAAGCTGGGGCCGCTGTCGCTCCGGCTGGAAGAGAGCGATCTGGCGATTAGCTGGTCGATGTTTCATATCAAAGCGCTGGTGGCGCTGCTTAATAGCGACATCAACCAGTACGTTGCGCAGGTGGCGCAGGCGTCGGAACTGCGCACGGCTCAAAGCCATGAGGAGATGCGCTCGATCATTCTGTTTATCAGCGTATTCGCTCTGCTGGCGCTGGTAATCACCGGTTTTGCCGGATGGTATATCTACCGCAATCTGGGCTCGAATCTGACGGCCATTTCGCGCGCCATGTCGCGGCTGGCGCGCGGCGAGCAGGAGGTGTCGGTTCCGGCGCTACAACGGCGCGATGAGCTGGGCGAACTGGCGCGCGCATTTAACGTGTTTGCCCGCAATACCGCTTCGCTGGAACACACCTCTAAATTGTTGAAAGAGAAAAGCACGCAGCTGGAAACTACCTTCCACGCGATGCGCGACGGCTTTGCGCTGTTCGATAATCGGGGTTGTCTGGTGGTGTGGAACCCGCAATATCCGTTGCTGCTGGGGCTGATGGCAGAAGCATTGCAGCGCGGCCAGCACTACCAGAGCCTGTTACAACAGGTGAGCGATCTCCCCGGTCACGTGCAGGAGAACCTGGCTCGTCCGTTGCCCAAACCGCAGGAGTTGCGGCTGGCGGATAATCGCACCATTGAGCTGCGTTTTAGCCCGGTGCCGGGGCGCGGCATGGTTAACGTGGTGCTGGATCGCACGGAGCGTAAAGGGCTGGAAGAGGCGCTGCTGCACAGCCAGAAGATGAAAGCCGTCGGCCAGCTGACCGGCGGGCTGGCGCACGATTTCAATAACCTGCTGGCGGTGATTATCGGCAGCCTTGAGCTGGTGACACCCGGCTCGCCGGATGCGCCGCGCATCTCGCGGGCGCTGAAAGCCGCCGAGCGCGGCGCGCTGCTGACCCAGCGGCTGCTGGCCTTTTCCCGCAAGCAGTCGCTGCATCCTCATGCCGTGGAGATGCAGCCGCTACTGGAGAATCTCGGCGAGCTTATGCGCCATTCGTTACCCGGCACACTGACGCTGGAGATCGAAGCGCAAAGCCCGGCATGGCCCGCGTGGATCGATGTTGGACAACTGGAAAATGCCATCATCAATCTGGTGATGAATGCCCGCGATGCGATGGAAGGCGAGAGCGGCACCATTAAAATCCGCACCTGGAACCAGCGCGTCACCCGCAGCGATGGACGCCGTCAGGATATGGTGGCGCTGGAGGTGATCGATCGCGGCTGCGGTATGTCGCAGGAGGTCAAAGCGCAGGTATTCGAACCCTTTTTCACCACCAAACAGACCGGCAGCGGCAGCGGGCTGGGCCTGTCGATGGTATATGGTTTTGTTCGCCAGTCCGGTGGGCGGGTAGAGATTGAGAGTGCGCCGGGGCAGGGCACTACTGTACGTCTGCAACTGCCGCGCGCGGCGGTGCAGGCGGTGGAAAGCCGCGAGCCGGTTGCCGCGCAGGCGCGCGATAGCAGCGACACGCTGATTCTGGTGCTGGAAGATGAGGCCGATGTGCGCCAGACATTGTGCGAACAGTTGCACGAGCTGGGCTATCTGACGCTGGAAGCGGAAACCGGTGAGCAGGCATTGCAGTTGCTGGCTGCTTCGACGGAGATTGGCGCACTGGTCAGCGATTTAATGCTACCCGGCGCGCTCAGCGGCGCAGAAGTGGTTCACCAGGCGCGCCAGCGTCATCCGCATCTGCCGATGCTGCTCATCAGCGGCCAGGATCTGCGCCCGGCGCACAACCCAGCGCTGCCGGACGTGGAACTGCTGCGTAAACCTTTTACCCGTGCAGAGCTTGCGCAGGCGCTGCGACGGATTGCGGCGTAAAACGGCTACGGGCCAGTGTTGCCGCGCCCTGTGCGCCGTTAAACGCCGATGATGAGGCAGCCAGAAAACGCACCGCTTCCCACGGCAACGGTTTGCGCAGCCAGCTGCGGATCGCTGCGATCAACGCGTCACGCGGAAATGCGGGCATATCCATGACGCCGCCGCCGAGGATCACCGCATCGGGATCGAACAGGTTAATGCTGGTGGCGATGGCGCGCGCGGCGTGATCCAGCAGATCGACGACAAAAGGCTCCTGTGCCGCATGGATAAACAGGTCGCCAAGCTCGTAATCCCGCGGCTGCTGTTCATACCAGCGGCGCAGCGCAAGGCCAGAACACACCGTTTCCAGACAACCCGCATTGCCGCAGCCGCAGCGCAGTTGCCTGTCGCCCTGCGGAATATGCCCCAGTTCGCCCGCCACGCCGTGCGCGCCTGTCCACGGCGCACCGTTCAGCCAGATGGCGAAACCCATGCCGGTGCCGAGATAGGCCGCCAACACCTGCTGCTGCGTGAGGTTATGCTCCTGCACGTCAAAAGAGAGTTGCAGATTCACATCACGGGAAAACTCCACCGGGCAGCCCAGCGCATTTTCCAGTTGCCCGGCCAGACCGCTCAGTTCACCAGGTGCCAGCGGTAAATTGGGCGTGGAGATAATGGTGCGCTTATCCTTGCCGACCAGCGCAGGGAAGCCCATTACCAGCCCGTAACAGTGGGCATTACGTGCGTCGAGCTGCGCCTGGATAAGCGCAGTAATGCCGTTTACCACGCCGTGCGCAATGACTTCCGCGGTACGCTGCTTTTCACAATGCAGCACCTCGCCTGCGGCGGTTTGCAGGCAGAAGCGAATATGAGTCGCACCCATATCAACGCCTGCCACCAGTTGATTATGCGGTTCGTGCATGAGGCAGTACCTCGTTTTTGGCCGCCAGAATCTGTTCGGTCATGACCGTCCAGGCGTCATCGATGTTTTCCGCATGGTTGAATAACCCGGAGGTGCCGACGATAAAGACATCCGCGCCTGCGGCCATCAAACGCTGATAAGTGGCCTGGTTGCAGGAGCCGTCGATTTCGATTTCATAACTCAGCCCTTCGCGCTCGCGCCAGGCTTTCAGCTCGGCGACCTTGTCGAGCATTTCCGGAATGAACGGCTGCCCGGCAAAGCCTGGATCGACCGTCATCACCGTCACTTTGTCCGCCTTATGAATATAGTATTTCATCGTTTCGACGGAGGTTTCCGGGTTGAGGATCAACCCGACTTTCATGCCGTGGCGGCGGATCTCATCGATCAGGCGAAACGCCTGGCCGTTGATCGTTTCCGGATGCAGGGTGATAAAGTCTGCGCCTGCGCGCGCCAGTTGGCCGATATAATCCTGCGGGCGCGTCACCATCAGATGGCAATCCAGCGGTTTGCTGGCCAGCTTCTTCACCTGGCTGACAAAGAATGGCGACAGCGTCAGGTTCGGCACAAAGTGGCCGTCCATAATGTCGATATGGAAATAGTCCGCGTGGCTGTCGATAAACTCGATCTGTTCTTTAAACTTGAGCAGATCCATACACATCAGGGAGGGGGAGATTTTCATCATTCATTCCTTACTTGCTGATAAGCCGGTCAAGCGCAACAGCGGCAATAATCAGCCCGCCCATTACCACCAGCTGGTAATACGTTTGAACTTGCAGGATATTCAGGCCGTTATTGATGGTGCCGATAATCAACCCGCCAATCACCACCGAGAAAATACGCCCCTTACCGCCGAAGAAGCTGGTGCCGCCGATAATGGCGCTGGCGATGGCGTAGGTTTCAAACCCCATTCCCGCCAGCGGCTCCGCCGCACCGAGACGCGCAGTGGAGACCACGCCCGCCAGCCCGGCGCAAACACCGGAGATAATGAACACCACCAGCACGTGAAACTTCACATCGATACCGGAGTAGAAGGCGGAGTTTTTATTGCCGCCCAGCGCGTAAATATTGCGCCCCAGCCGCATGCGTGTAGTGAGGAACCAGAGCAGCAGCGCCACCAGCAGCGAGAAGATCACCGGCACCGGAATGCCTGCCACGCTGGCGGCAAAGAAATTCACAAAGTCGAAGGAGAAGCCATACACCGAGTTGGCGTCGGAAATAACCAGCGTAATGCCGCGAAAAATCGCGTTGGTGCCAAGGGTAATAATGAACGGGTGCAGGCCGGTCCAGTTGACCAGGCAGCCGTTAATCGCCCCCAGCACGCCGCCCACCAATACGCCACCGATCAGTGCCGCCAGCACGGGATCGACGCCCGCCAGCATCAGTTTGGCGGTTACCATGCCGGAGAGCGCAAGGATCGCACCGACGGAGAGATCAATCCCGGCGATCAGAATGGCAAAGAACTCACCCATGCCGATCAACACCGTTACTGAACTCTGAACGAAAATCTGCGTGATGTTATTGGTGTTGAGAAAGTATTCCGGCGACATCGTGCCGAAGATGGCGACGATGATCGCGAGGATAAAAAAGGTGCCGTATTTATCCCAGAACAGCGCGAAGTTGAAGGGCTTTTTCTCGCTCATTTCGCTTTTTACTCGTGTGGTAATGCCCATGCCATAATCTCCTCTTCGCTCATGTCGTCGCGATTGGTCAGGATTTGCGTCAGCCGCCCTTCGCAGAACACGGCGATGCGGTCGCAGACGGCAATAATTTCGGGAAGCTCGGATGACACCATCAGGATGACTTTTCCGTCATCCGATAGCTGGCGCATCACTTTGTAGATCTCGGCCTTCGCGCCGACGTCGATGCCGCGGGTCGGTTCATCGAAAATGATCACCTCGGGCTCGCAGCACAGCCATTTGGAGATCAGTACTTTCTGTTGGTTACCACCGGAAAGCTCGGTGATGCTCTGCTCCAGCGAGTGGCACTTCAGCGCCAGCAGCTCGCGCTGCGCTTCAGCAATCCGTCGCTCTTCGTGTTCGTTAAACAGCCCCATTGCGCCTTTGTAACCGCCGTGCTTGAGGCTTTTGCTGAGCGCCATGTTTTGCGCAATCGAGAAGTTAGGGAAGAAGCCGTTGTCGCGGCGGCTTTCGGTGATATACGCCATACCTTTTTTCAGCGCATCCAGCGGTGAGCGGGGTGAAATAGCATGACCATTGAGGCGAATTTCACCGCTGCTGCGCTTATCGACGCCGAACAGGCAGTTCATCAGTTCGGTGCGGCCGGAGCCGACCAGCCCGGCGAAACCGAGGATCTCGCCGCGGTTCACGCTAAAAGAGATATCACGGACTTTTTTCTTGTCGCGGCTGGTGACGTTTTTCACCTCAAATACCGTATCGCGCTCGATATTGCCGGTGCTCTCTTTCATCGCATTAAAGCGGTTTTGCAGCTCGCGTCCGACCATCAGCCGCACGATGTCGTCATTGGTGACGTCGCTGACCATGCCGCTGCAGACGCTGCTGCCGTCTTTCATCACCGTATAGCGATCGCAGATCCGGCGAATTTCCGCCAGCTTATGCGAGATATAAACAATGGCGGTGCCTTCTTTACGTAGCTGATTCATGATCAGGAAAAGATAATCCACCTCTTTATTCGTCAGCGAAGAGGTGGGCTCGTCCATAATAATGACTTTGGCATCCAGCATTAATGTTTTGGCAATTTCCAGCATCTGCTTGTGGCTAATCGATAAATTCGCCACTTTAGTATCGAGATCGACTTTTAAACCGACGCGCAATAACATCATTGCCGCCCGTACACGCATTTCTCGCCAGTCGATAATATTGACGCCGCACACCTTTTTGGTGATATGGCGGCCAATATATAAATTCTCCAGCACGGTTAATTCATCAATAACGCTGAGTTCCTGATAAATAATGCCGATACCAAGTTTTGCCGCCAGTTTATGATCGAGTTTGTCGTAATTAACGTTATTAATGGTGATGGTGCCTTTGGTCGGGGCGTGAATCCCCGAGAGAACTTTCATTAACGTTGATTTACCGGCACCATTCTCTCCTAATAACGCATGAATTTCATAAGGATAAATAGTTAAATCAACGGACTTTAATGCGTGGACCGGGCCAAAGGATTTGCCGATACCCGCCATTGAGATATATGGCGTGACCATAAGTAACCTCTTTGCACACTTTTCAGGCCGGGTGCGCGCAAAGCGTCACCCGGCATTGATGGCTTACTTAGTGACCAGAATTGAATCGACCAGCTTGAATTCAGGAGCTTTATCCAGCGGAATAACTTTGCCGGTTTTTGCCGCATCAACCATCATTTTCAGACCCGAAGCGCCAATATCCGCCGGGTTTTGCGCAACGGTGGCGGTCATCTGCCCGGCTTCCACCATTTTGCGCGCTTCCGGAATGCCGTCGGTGCCGACGACCAGCACTTTGCCGGTTTTACCGGCGTTCGCCACCGCCTGGGCAACGCCCATCGCCATGGTGTCATTGGCGCAGTAGAAGGCTTTCAGGTTCGGGTTGCGTTGCAGCACGTTGGTGGCGACATCCAGCGCCTTAATGCGATCCCAGTCAGCGGGCTGGCTGGCAACGAGTTTGATCTGGCTGGCTTTCTTAAACGCTTCGCTGGCGCCGTTGCGGCGCGCTTCACCCGAGGCGTTGCCTGCTTTACCTTCGATAATCGCCACTTCGCCGCCCTGTGCGCCAAGCTGTTCAATGATAAAGTTTGCGCCTTTAGCGCCGACTGCAACGTTATCGGTGGTAATAAAACCTTCGACATTCCCGCCGGCTTTTTTCAGGTTATCCATATCGATTTTTTCATCGAGGTTCACCAGATAAATGCCTTTTTTCCAGGCGCGGGCGACCGGCATCACCAGGTTAACGGAAGAGAGTGGGGCAAAGGCGATGCCTTTATAATTTTTATTGCTCAGATCTTCGAATAATTGTAATTGCGACTGAAAATCACCTTCCGACGGCGAGGCAAAAATATCCACACTGACACCCAGTGTTTTTGCTTCGTCTTCGATACCTTTTTTCATATCCACCCAGAACGGGTTGGATAATGTTTTTAAGACGACGGCGTATTCGGCAGCGGCAAATACGCTGGTGCTCATCATCAGGCCGATAGCAGCTCCGCTGAATAATTTCAGATATTTATTCATAGTGGTCTTCTCATTGTAGGGTAATTTTACTCATCCCGTTGCGGCGGGATGAGTATTTGTTTTTACTTCAATGCGCCCGGTGAGAAAAAATCAACGATGGCACCGGTTTTTTGCATATTCTGTGTGGCCAGTTCAATGTTCTGTTGTGCAACCGAAACAAAAAAAGCATCAAGTAATGTTAATTGTAATATTCGTGCTGAGGCATTTCGCCCTAATAAAGGGGTCTCTGGTGCTGGCGAGCAAATAATAAAGTCGGCCATTTTGGCAATCGGCGAATGGTAGCTGTGAGTAATACAAATAATTTTTGCCCCATTTTTTTTCGCCAGCTCAACGGCCGCTTTTAAATCACTGGTGCGTCCGGAATGCGATACCACCAGTACGACATCGCCCTCTTTAAGCAGCGATGCGGACATCATCATAATGTGCGCGTCCTGGTAAGCGTGGCAGCGAACCCCGATGCGCAACAGCTTGTGTTCAATATCGGCGCAGATGGCGTTAGAGCCGCCAACGCCGTAGAGATCGCGCTGTTTGGCCTGATAGAAGAAGCGCGCCGCGCGGTGGATTTCATCCACGTTAACGATCGACTGGCCTTCCATAATGGTGCGCAGCGTAATATTGAACACTTTGTTCACCACATCCTGCGGCGCTTCGTCAAACGACAGCTCGGCGGGCAGCACCTGCTGCGAGTGAGAGAAGTACTCCACCAGTGCGCTGCGCAGATTGCGGAAACCGCTAAAACCCAGCAGTTTCGACACTTTCACGATCATGGCTTCCGACACCGTCAGCATCTCCGCGACATCTTTAATGGCGGAGGCATCGCTGATATTGCCCGGTGTTAATAGCCAATCCACGATGCGGCTTTCGTTCTCCGTCATCCCTTCCTGCTTCATGCGCAGGTAAGGGGCGAGGCCGATGCCGTTGGGAAGACCGTGGTCGAATTCTGTCTGACTCATCGCTTTCTCTTGTCCTTGAAATGAAGACGACACTATATCACCACATCCGGAACCATAAATATGCTGACAACTTCACAGAATTAATTAATTCATAAAGTTTTGTGTGTTGTGAAGTTATCTGTAATGTTTTGGTTGGTGTTTTCCTTATTTTTACTTTAAAAACAATAAATTATATTGATTTATGAAATGTGGAACGTCTGAGGTGTAGGGGTTTCCATGCACATAAGGCTATTGATTTGTGAATTCATGCCGTGTAGAACAGGCGCTGTTCCCGGTGATTTTGCGGTTTTATTCAGCAGTTAACCGGTCAAAAATCACAAAACTCACCGGGTCCGTAAAGTTTGCACACTAACCAGGCGGATATATGAAGAAGATTGCGTTCGGCTGCGATCATGTCGGGTTTATCCTGAAGGCGGATATCCTGGCGCATCTGTCAGCAAAAGGTATTGAAATCATTGATAAAGGCACATGGTCGACGACACGCACTGATTATCCCCGCTTCGCCAGCGAGGTAGCACAGGCGGTACTGAATGGCGAGGCAGACGGCGGTATTTTGATTTGCGGTACCGGTGTGGGCATTTCTATCGCCGCCAATAAATTCCCCGGTATCCGTGCGGTGGTATGTAGCGAACCTTACTCCGCACAGCTTTCGCGCCAGCATAACGACACCAATGTACTGGCGTTCGGTTCGCGCGTGGTCGGGCTTGAGCTGGCGAAAATGATTGTCGATAGCTGGCTGGGCGCAGAGTTTGAAGGCGGTCGCCATCAGCTACGCGTGGATGCGATTGCGCAAATTGAGAAGCAGCCACCTTCCGCCCGCAATTGAGATTCCTCCGCTACCCGCTAAGGCAGGCTCTGCTCTAACGTACAGCCAGTCCCCCCTTTGAGACTGGCTTTATGAAACGTTACGCGACCGCGCTGTTATTCGGCGCTCTTTCACTCAGTAGTCAGATGGCGCACGCCGATATTATCGACGACGCTATTGGCAATATTCAGCGGGCAATCGGCGACGCGTACAGCTCTGACGGCAGTCGCGACGATGAAAGCAGCCGCCGCAGCGACGAGCAGTACCGGAATTATGACAACCGCTACCGGCAGCTTGAAGACAGGCGACGCCAGCTTGATGAACGCCAGCGTCAGCTCGATCGGGAGCGACGCCAGCTGGATGACGAAGAACGCAGGCTGGAAGAGGACGACGACCGCTAACGCGCCAGCGCCGGGACGCGCAAACCCAGGCGTTCCGGAACGATATCCTCAAGCAGCGTGATTAATTGCGGGTCCATAAAATGGTATTGATCCGGAATATCAAGCACATAAACAGGTTTATGCTGCACCAGGCGGCTAAAGTCGGCAAGGATGCTGTTTTTGTGTTTTTCTTCCATCACGCAGATGACGTCTGCCCAGGAGAGAATGGCGGGCGAGACGGTTTTTCTCGCATGGCGTTGTGTGCCAGCAGAGCGAGCATTTACCCCGGGGTAGCGACGAAACACTTGCTCAGCGGTTGGGCTGCGCCATTGGTTGCGGCTACAAATAAAAAGCACATTCATGGCAAGTCATACTCTGTAAGCCGCGATGTGCTAATTATTTATTGGTCACACGCGGGTATTTAAGACCCGGTTGCGTTATCCACAACCCTATCGGTGCGAGTCTGTACGCTTTGTCCCTCAAACGACCTCTTTACAGGCTGCGTCTGCTTAACCCATGCAGGTAAGCAACGGGACGAATATATCCATATTGTGCGGTCTAATCCAGTACAATCCGCATGCCATCAAAACCCGCCTCAAACCCCGCCGGCAGCGTGTTATTCATCAACCAGACATCAAAGCGGTGCCCGATATGGGTTAGCACAACGCGCGGGCAGCCAATCACCTCATTCAGGGCAATAACGGTACGTAGATCGTTATGATTTTTCGGTGTCTCTGCGCAGGGCGGTTCACTGCAATCGATGATCACCACCTGCGGGCGATTATTAAGTAAAAACTTAAGCGTTTTATCCGGCAGACCGGCAGTATCCGAAAGCCAGGCAACCCGGCTGTGCGCCGATTCCAGCAGATAACCAAAAGTGAGTTTCGAGTGGTTCAGCGGCAGCGGCGTGACCTGCAATCCTTGCAGATCGAACACCACAAACGGCTCAACGGTATGGCTAAAATCAAGCAGGCCGGGATGTTTAAACAGATCGTCGCAGCCCTGTTCATCCGGCGGGCCGTAAACCGGGATTTTCGCGCCTAAGCCCCAGCGCAGCGGAAACAGCCCTTGCACATGATCCATATGGTAATGCGTCAACAGAATCTGCTGAAACTGACCCGCCGGGAAACGCTCTATTAAATCGGCAAGCCCGGCATCCAGCAGCGTCACCGTGTCGTTAAACTGCACCATGCCGCTGCAAGGCTGGCGGCGATATTGCGACTGCTGGCGCGCGCGTAAGCAGGCTGCGCAATCGCAACCGAATACCGGAACCAGTTGTGCACCGCCGGTGCCGGTCAGAGTGAGAGTCAGGCTCATAGCGCCTCGCTTTAACGGTTGAGTTAACGTAAACGGCGCACGCTGCATGCGCCGGCAGCATTACGCACTTTTCCCTTGTTGTGCACGTATCAACGAGATCAATCCTTCCACTGACTGTAGCAGACTCCCGTCGTTGTTCAGCGTCAGGCAGTCTCCCGGCGAGTAACGGGCCGCGCGTTCCAGCCGGGCGGTAATTTCCGCGCTGCTTTCGCGGCCGCGTTTTTCCAGGCGCAGGCGCAAAATCTCTGGCGATACCTGTACATACACCGGCATCAGCACCTCGCCGTATTGCGTCTGCGCCTGCGGCAGATGGCCGCGCGAGCCGTTGACCACCACATCAAACCCCGCCTGCAACCAGAGATCGACCTCGACGCCGATACCGTAGTAGAGATCGTTGGCGTGCCAGCTCAGGGTAAACAGATGCTGCTCGGCGCGGGTAAAAAACTCCTTTTCGCTCAGCTCGATATGGTTCTCGCTGCCGGAACCTGCCGGGCGCGTGATATAGCGGTGCGCCACCAGCAACTGGGGATGCTCGCGGCTGCGCAGCGCGGCCAGCAGCGTATCTTTTCCGGCGCCGGATGGCCCCATCAACCAGATCAGTCTGCCCATCAGAACACCCGTTTCCCCTCGCGCCAGACGTGATCGACGCGGACATGGTCGCCTTTATTGTGCACCAGCACCAGATCGGCCCGTTTTCCTTCGCCGAGCGTTCCGCGATCGTCAAGCTTGAGCGCCTGCGCCGGGTTTTTCGTTACCAGGTGAATAGCGCGCGGCAGGGTGAAATCATTCTGCTCATCCGCCGCAACGCGGAAGGCGGCGTCCAGCAGGCTGGCGGGATAATAATCCGATGAGAGAATATCCAGCATGCCGAGCTGCGCCAGTTTATGCGCCGCCACATTGCCGGAGTGCGAGCCGCCGCGCACGATGTTTGGCGCGCCCATCAGTACGCTCAGGCCGTGCTCGCGCGAGGCTTCCGCAGCGGCAAAGGTGGTGGGGAATTCTGCGATCACGCTGCCTAACTGGTGGGATTCCACCACATGTTCGCGCGTGGCGTCATCGTGGCTGGCCAGCGGCAGGTTACGCGCCCGGCAGAGCGCGGCAATTGCCATCCGGTTAGGCTGCGACCACTCGGCGGCCAGCGCCAGTTGCTCCTGTTCAAACGCATCCATTTGTTCGTTGGTCAGGTGATATTTGCCCTGATAGTAATCGCGATACTTTTCGTAGCTGGCGTACTGGCGCTGGCCTGGCGAGTGATCCATCAGCGATACCAGCGTCACCGGCTCGCGGCCGACCAGCTTTTCAAACAGCGGCAGCGTGGTGTGGTGCGGCAATTCGCAGCGTAAATGCAGGCGATGTTCCGCGCGGTTCAGCCCGCGTTTTTGCGAATCTTCCACCGCGTTGATCATCTTCTCCAGATTTTCCAGCCGATCGCCGCCGTCGCGCACATCGCCAATGGCGACCGCATCCAGCACCGTAGTGATGCCGTTGGCGACCATCAGCGCGTCGTGGCTGCTCATTGCGGAGTGGGCGGGCCAGTCCACTTTGGGGCGCGGGGTGAAGAATTTGTCGAGGTTGTCCGTATGCAGTTCGATAAGCCCCGGCAGCAACCAGCCGCCGTCGCCATCATGAGCGCCTGGCTGGCGGCTTTGGGTTTCGGCGAAGGCGCGGATCACGCCGTCGCGCACTTCCAGTGAACCGTCGACCACTTCGTCTTCAAGGATCAGTTTGACATTATTGATAATCATGCGGAGATTCCCATCGGAAACAGACAGTCGGCGACGCTTTCGCGCACGGCCTCGTCATGGAAGATGCCGACAATCGCTGCGCCGCGCGCTTTGGCCTGCGCGATCAGTTCAACGACGGCGGCGCTGTTTTTCGCATCCAGCGAGGCGGTCGGTTCATCAAGCAGTAGAATCGGGTAGTCAACAATAAAGCCGCGGGCTATGTTGACGCGCTGCTGCTCGCCGCCGGAGAACGTTGCCGGTGCAAGGTGCCACAAGCGTTCCGGCACATTTAACCGCGTCAGCAACTGGCTGGCTTTACCGATGCAGACATCGCGGGGAAGCCCCAGCTCCAGCAGCGGCTGCATCACCACGTCGAGTGCGCTGACGCGTGGAATGACGCGTAAAAACTGGCTGACCCAGCCGATAGTATGACGACGCACGTCCAGTACTTTTCGCGCCGGAGCCTGTACCAAATCGACCCATTCATCGCCATGTTTGACATGAATATGCCCGGCGTCCGGCAAATAGTTGGCATACAGCGATCGCAGCAGCGTCGATTTTCCACTGCCGGAGTGGCCGTGCAGCACCACGCATTCCCCGGCGTTCACCTCCAGCGAGGTGTCGCGCAGCACCGGCAGTCGCACGCCGTTCTGATGGTGCAGGACAAAGGTTTTGCTGACATTTTCCACACGCAAAACAGACATCGCAGACTCCTTAATTTTGCAATACCGAGGAAACCAGCAACTGGGTATAGGGGTGATGCGGATCGTCGAGCACGCGATCGGTTAACCCACTTTCCACCACCTGACCCTGTTTCATGACCAGCAGACGATTTGCCAGCAGGCGCGCGACGCCCAAATCATGGGTCACCATCACCACGGCAAGGTTCATCTCCACCACCAGGCTGCGCAGCAGATCCAGCAAACGTGCCTGTACCGACACATCCAGCCCGCCGGTGGGTTCATCCATAAACACCAGTTTTGGCTGCGTCACGAGATTGCGGGCGATTTGCAGTCGCTGCTGCATCCCGCCGGAAAAGGTGGTGGGCAAATCGTCAATGCGTGACGGTGGGATCTCGACATCCGTCAGCCACTGTTGCGCACAGGCGCGGATATCACCGTAATGCCGCGCGCCAGTCGCCATCAGCCGTTCGCCGATATTGCCCCCGGCGGAGACCTGGCGGCGCAGGCCATCCAGCGGATGCTGGTGTACCACGCCCCATTCGGTTCGCAGCAGACGGCGGCGCTCGGCTTCGCTGATGGCGTACAGATCGCGGTCGTTATAGATAACCTGCCCCTGCTGTGGCGCCAGCCGTGCTGAAATGGCATTCAGCAGGGTGGTTTTACCGGAGCCGGATTCGCCGACAATGCCCAGCACTTCACCCGGCCACAGATCGAACGAGACGTCCTGAAACCCTTTGCCTGGCGCGTAGAGATGGGAGAGTTGATTCACCGAAAGCAGCGGTTGGGTCATTTGCGTAAAGCCTCGCTCTGTTGGCGGCAGTAGTCGGTATCGGAGCAGACGAACATGCGCGTGCCGGTATCATCCAGCACCACTTCATCCAGATAACTGTGGGTGGAACCGCAAATGGCGCATGGCTGATCCCACTTTTGCGGCGCAAAGGGGTAATCCTCAAAGTCGAGACTCTCGACCTGGGTATACGGCGGAACGGCGTAAATGCGTTTTTCACGCCCGGCGCCGAACAGTTGCAGCGCGGGCATGAAGTGCATTTTCGGGTTATCAAACGCCGGGATTGGCGACGGGTCCATCACGTAGCGGCCATTCACTTTCACCGGCCAGGCGTAGCGGGTGGTGAAGTTGCCGAAGCGCGCAATGTCTTCATACAGCTTCACCTGCATCACGCCGTACTCTTCCAGCGCGTGCATGGTACGGGTTTCGGTTTCGCGCGGTTCGATAAAGCGCAGCGGCTCCGGGATCGGCACCTGGTAGATCAGGATCTGATCTTCAACCAGCGGCGTTTCAGGAATGCGGTGGCGAGTCTGAATCAGCGTCGCGTCGGCAGTGCGTTCGGTGGTTTCCACGCCGGTCACGCGGGTGAAGAACTGGCGGATCGAGACGGCGTTGGTGGTGTCATCCGCGCCCTGATCGATCACTTTCAGCACATCGTCTTCGCCAATGACGCTGGCGGTTAACTGAATACCGCCGGTACCCCAGCCGTAGGGCATCGGCATTTCGCGCCCGCCAAACGGCACCTGGTAACCGGGAATGGCAACCGCTTTCAGCAGCGCCCGGCGGATCATGCGTTTGGTTTGCTCATCAAGAAAGGCAAAGTTGTAACCGGTCAGCGCGTTAGCCACGGGAGCTCTCCTGTTGTAGCTGTCTGAGCAAGTCCAGTTCGGCCTGGAAATCGACGTAGTGGGGAAGTTTGAGGTGCGAGACAAAACCCGCCGCCTCGACGTTATCAGCATGCGCCAGCACAAACTCTTCATCCTGCGCCGGGCTTTTAACCATTTCGCCGTAGTCGGCGGCTTGCAGGGCGCGATCCATCAGCGCCATCGCCATCGCTTTGCGTTCGCCCATGCCGAACACCAGCCCGTAGCCACGGGTAAAGTGCGGCGCCTCCTCTTGCGGGGCGATAAAGCCGTTGACCATTTCACATTCGGTGATCAGCAATTCGCCGACGTTCACTGCAAAACCCAGCTCTTCGGGCACAATTTCCACGTCGATATAACCGCTGCGGATCTCCCCGGCGAAGGGATGATTGCGTCCGTAACCGCGCTGGGTGGAGTAGGCCAACGCCAGCAGATAACCTTCGTCGCCGCGCGCCAGTTGTTGCAGACGCGCAGAGCGGGAGCAGGGGTAAACCGGCGGCTGGCGGGTGATATCGTCCGGCACGGCGCCGCTCTCCTGTTCGGCTTTCGCCAGCCCCTCTTGTTCCAGAAGAGAAAAGACGTGCGGCGTGGTTTCCGGCTGTACTTCGCGTTTCGGCAATGAGGCCGTTTCGCCCTCAGCCAGCAGCGCAAAATCGAGTAAACGGTGGGTGTAATCGTAAGTCGGGCCAAGCAACTGGCCGCCGGGAATGTCTTTGTACACCGCCGAAATGCGGCGCTCTAAACGCATCTTCGCGCTGTCAATGGGTTCGCTGACGGCCAGGCGCGGCAGCGTTGTGCGGTAGGCGCGCAGCAGAAAGATGGCTTCGACGTTATCGCCGCTTGCCTGTTTCAGCGCCAGCGCCGCCAGTTCCCGATCGGCAATACCGCCTTCGGTCATCACGCGATCGACGGCCAGATGCATCTGTTCAGCAATTTGTGCAACGCTCAGCTCCGCAAGCTCGCTGTCGCCGCGACGCTTATGTTCTTGTAGCGCGTGGGCTGCGGCTATTGCCTTTTCGCCCCCCTTGACAGCAACGTACATCAGAACACCTCCACCTGTGTGGTTCGTGGTATCGCCAGCGCGCGTTCGCCGCAGGTCAGGATCACATCGATGCCTGTGGGGAACGAATGCGGACGGTCAGTAAATTCGTCGGTGATGCACTCCGGCAGCAGCGGCGCAATCATGCGCTCCTCCAGAATGCCGGGGCCGGTCAGGCGCAGCATGCGACCACCGCTCAGTGACGGCAGTTGTAAAATCAAGGTGGCGCTGGTTTCCGGGCTGATATCCGTGCCGCAGGGCAGGGCGCTGAGCTGTTCGGCGCTCAGGGTGTGATCGGCGACGGCAAACAGCGACTGCTGCGGCTGGTCAACCAGCGGCGCATTAGTGTGAAAACGCAGGTTCTGGCGTACCAGGTCGTTGTCAACGACAGCAGAGAGCCAGATCGGCGTGTCGTTATCGGCCAGCGTCAGTAATACGCTGGTGGATGCCGGGTTAAGGGGCGGCCAGCCGTGTTTCAGATGCGGCAACGAGACGATGACGCCCGGCTCGCTCATGGCTTTTAACAGACGGCGAAAACAGTGTTGAGCATCGTGAACCGCCGATGCGAAAGCGGGTTGTAAGGTCATGCGTTATCTCCGCGAACCAGGGTGAAAAAGTCGACCCGGCTGGCGTTGACTTCGGCCAGACGCGCTGCAATGCGCGCGGCGCGGTCCGCTTCCAGCGGGGTAATGAGGGTTTCCATCAACGTCTGGAAATGGGTTGGCTCCTGCAATAACGCGTCGCACACAGCGCAGCGTTCGGCATGGCCTTTGTCGCGTCCGAGCACCCAGCTAAAGCCGATCTGGCCGCTGCTCAGACGCACAACGGCGCGGGTCAGCGTGGTGTCGCCGGGGAAGAAGCGATCGCCGGTACCGCCCATGCGCGCCTGCACCTGTACCAGCCCGGTTTGTGGCTCGCGGACATGCTCATAGTCGGGCGCCAGGCCCAGCGTACGCATCCGCGCCCGCAGCATCTCCGGGGTGGACTGGGCAAGCGCTGCCATCCAGCGTTGACGAGTAGGGGTATCAAAGTGCATCTCAGTGCTCCATGGTGAATTCGATCATGTCGGCGCGGGTCAGGCTGACGGAGTACTCCGTCGCGTTGACGTCGCCTTCGCGATGGTTAAGGGTGCGCACGCAGAGCAGAGGTGCCATATTGGGAATCTCCAGCCAGCGGCTCTCTTTCACCTGCGCACGACGTGCGCTGATGCGCGTCTGGGTGCGTTTCAGGCTGATCCCCGCGCGTTCACGCAAAAAGTCATGCAGCGAACCGTGGTCGAACTGTTGCAGCAGCGGCCACAGCGTGAGATCGGCGAAGTAGTGATCAATAAGACAGAGGGCGACGCCATTCACCCGGCGGCGGGTACGTAAATGCACCACGTTGTCGCCTTCGCTGATGCCTAACGCATCGGCGATATGCTCGGAGGCCGGGCGCAGTACCGCCAGCAGGCGTTCGCTGGTGGGATGGCTGCCCTGATCGAGCAGGTTCTGGCTAAAGCGCGCCTGGGCATTGAGTGGGTAATCAAACGGTCGCATCAGCACCAGCACGCCGATGCCCTGGCGGCGCTGCACCCAGCCTTTCTCCACCAGTTGATCGATAGCGCGGCGTAAAGTGTGGCGATTCACCTCAAAGCGTGCGGCCAGTTGCTGTTCCGCTGGCAGCCAGTCGCCGCAGCGATAGTTATTTCGCAACTCCTGCTCCAGCCTTGCGGCAATCTCCTGATAGCGTGTGGGATAGCTGGTCGGATGTCTGGACAAGTGCATGGTCATCTGAACCTCACGGGTAAAAAACGGCTACCTTATGGCAGTCATCACAGCGTGAGTCCATGCTGGCGGACTAATGTTTCATTTGGGTTATGCAATCGTTGCTGGGAGATGAATAGTGATCCGCAATGGGCAAAAAAAAGGAGCCGCTGACGGCTCCCGTTGGGGAATGTGCTGCGAATCAGGCTTGCTGCGGTTTGGCGACGTTGACCATCCACGGGATGCCGAATTTATCCGTCACCATGCCAAAACCCTGCGCCCAGAAGGTTTCCTGCCAGGGCATCGTGATATGGCCTTCGGCGGCAAGAGCGTCAAACCAGGCTTTGCCCTGTGCGATATCCTGGGTGGCGAGGCTTAAGGTAAAACCGGCGTACGCTGCAGCGCCTTGTTTGCCGTCGCTCATCATGATCTCACTACCGGCGATGTGCAGGCTGGCGTGAGCAATATCGCTTTCGGCAAACGCGTACCCGGCGGCACAGCCATCATCATTCGTTTCCGGGGGATTGGGCATTTCGCCGAAGGTGATTTTATAGAGTAATTCGGCCTGCAAAGCCTGCTGGTAGAACTGAATGGCGTCGTTGCACTGGCCTGAAAAAGAGATGTAGGGACTGAGCGGCATAATCATTACCTCTGGTAACGAAATCTGCCATTGAGTGTAGCGGGGGAAAGTGAAAGAAAGCCAGGCGGGAAGAATGAACTTCCCGCCGAATCATCAGTTCTTTTTAACGAATTCTGATTTCAGTTTCATCGGACCGAAGCCGTCGATTTTACAATCGATATTATGATCGCCTTCGACCAGACGAATATTTTTAACTTTGGTGCCAATCTTCAACATTGAAGAACTGCCTTTTACTTTCAAATCTTTAATTACCGTTACGCTATCGCCGTCGGCCAGCAGATTGCCATTGGCATCCTTGACGATTAATTCATCGGCGTCGTGTGCCGGTTCAGCATTGTTCCACTCGTGAGCGCATTCCGGGCAAATGAACATGCCATTATCTTCATAGGTGTATTCGGAATTACATTTTGGACAGTGGGGGAGTTGCATAGGGATTTCCTCAAAAGAACATACAACGCTGGCGGTGGCCAGCACAAAAGGCACAATGCCTGAAAGACTGCAATTATACAGCAAAACCGCACAATTGCCGTTGTTATTATTTTCCAGGCGTGAGGATAAAAAAAGTGTAGCTGGTGACATAACCTGTCATTCGCTTAAGCGATGCTTATCGCAGAAAGGCCGGAAGCAAACTTCCTGAGATAATATTTAGAATATTTTATGGCGGAAATTGCCACCATTTAGTAATTCAGATATGGTGGCGTGTAGTATACGGTGCCATTAGATAACTAAACTGTCATGCCTACTATGTCTGTCTCAACGACAGATAATTTCCTATCAAATCGGGTGGGTAAATAATGACGATATATCCTGTTTGTTCCTGAAAATGAGCTACGCTCTAACTCTCTGGTCTTTAAAAGCCGGAGGTGTGACGCTGCCATTTTTTGAGAGAAAAAATTATATTTTCCTGATTATCATCAGGTGTTTATCTTTTCGAAGATATTTTCCACACGTAATTATAAAAGCCGAAACTTCACTAATAAAACATTCCGGCTAAATAAAAGTAAGAAAATTTGCGTTAAGGAAAGACTTTTGTCATGCACACACAAACAATTTTTGAATTAAGCCAGGAAGCAGAAAGGTTGTTACAACTTTCACTGCATAATCTCCAGGCACTGAAAAAAATGCCGACAGCGACGTTTGATGAGACGAACGCGGTCGGTAAGGCAGAAAATGCCAATGTGCTGCCTTTGCATTTCAGCGCCCGCGGCGTAGAGGCGCAACAGGCGACGCTGCATAACGAATTACGGAAAATCACCCGGTTGGAGATGGTGCTGGCGATCGTCGGTACTATGAAGGCCGGCAAATCCACCACGATTAATGCGATCGTGGGTACGGAAGTATTGCCCAACCGCAACCGGCCGATGACCGCGTTGCCGACGCTTATTCGCCATACGCCGGGTCAGAAAGAGCCGATCCTGCATTTCTCCCATGTCGGCCCGATTGACGCGCTTGCGCAACAACTGCAAACCCGGCTGTTCAACTATGACCGGGAAAAGCTGGCGCAGCAGCTCGAGATCGATAAAGACATGGCTGCGCTGCTGGATCGTATTGCGCAAGGCGATGCATTTGATAAGCACTATCTCGGTGCACAACCTATTTTCCACTGCTTAAAAAGCCTCAACGACCTGGTGCGCCTGTCGAAAGCGCTGGATGTGGATTTTCCCTTCTCTGCTTACGCGGCGATTGAACATATTCCGGTGATTGAAGTGGAGTTCGTGCATCTGGCCGGGCTGGAGAACCAACTCGGCCAGCTCACGTTGCTGGATACTCCCGGGCCGAATGAAGCCGGTCAGCCGCATCTGCAAAAAATGCTCAACGAACAGTTGGCGCGCGCCTCCGCCGTGCTGGCGGTAATGGATTACACCCAGCTTAAATCTATCTCCGATGAAGAGGTACGCCGCGCGATTTCTGCGGTGGGGCGTTCGGTGCCGCTGTACGCGTTAGTGAATAAATTCGATCAGAAAGATCGTAACAGCGATGACGAAGAGCAGGTGCGGGCGCTGATTTCCGGAACGTTAATGAAAGGCAATATCAACCCGACGCAGATCTTTCCGGTCTCTTCCATGTGGGGATATCTGGCTAACCGCGCGCGCCATGAGTTAAAACATCGCGGTCAGTTGCCGGATCCGCAAGAGCAGCGCTGGGTGCAGGATTTTGCCGAAGCGGCGCTGGGCCGCCGCTGGCGCACCGCCGATCTGGACGATATTGAGCATATTCATCACGCAGCAGAGCTGCTGTGGGAAGATTCGCTGTTTGAGAAGCCGATCCGTAAGTTACTGCACGCCGCGCATGCCAATGCCTCGCTGTACGCGCTGCGTTCTGCATCGCATAAGCTGCTCAATTACACCCAGAGTGCGCGCGAATATCTCGATTTTCGCTATCAGGGGCTGACGGTGGCTTACGAGCAACTGGAGCAAAATATTACCCGGCTGGAAGAGGATATGACGCTGCTGCGCACCAGCCAGGCGTCCGTTAGCGACGAGATAGAACATGAAGTCGAAGAGGCGCTGGCGGCCGCGGAGATCTTTATCCACGGCCAGCAGTTCGAAATTGTTGAAGCCATTGATGCCTGGTTTCACGATGGGCAGATGATGGAGGCGTTGGGCGACGGTAAGGCTGATTTGCGTCTTGATGAAGGGTATAACCCCGATCAACTGGTGCTGGAAAACGAAGGCCAGGCGCAAATTGCCCTCAGCAAGATCCGTTCGGCCTGTGAAACCATTCTGCTGGCGGCGCAGGAGCGCATCAGCCGTGAACTGGCGCTGCGTTTTGATGAGCTGGAAAATACGCTGACGCGTTCGCTGAACGATGCCATGCGCCCGATTGAAACGCGTATTAAAGAAGAGCTTAACCATGCCGGTTTCCGCGCGCGTATCAGTTTCCCGGCGTTCCAGCCCAGCGCGCTTAACTTTAATACCCGTTCCCTGTTTACCAATGTGATCGCCCCGGAAGATACGCCTGCCGGGCAGGCGCCGCGTTCCGGCAGTATGCGGGAAACGGTGTCGCGCTGGTTAAATAACCCCGGTTGGGGTTGGGATGATTATGTCGCTACCCGCACCCGTTACGTGATTGATATTGCCGCGCTGCATAAAAAGCTGATCGGCCATGTGGCTCATTTTTGTGAACAAATTCGTAAAGCTTTGGCAGCGCAGGTCGATGTTTCTGTTACGGCAGGGATGGCGACATTTTTCGCCGAATTCTCGTTAAGTCTTGCGGGACTACAGGAAAGTTTGCGTGACAGCCTGGCGATACGTCAGCAAAACGAATCATCAGTGCTAATGTTGCGTCAGCAACTGCAACAGAGCATCAGGACGGCTAACTGGATCCATGAAGATGCCCGGCTGTTACGCGACGATATACAAACCTTATTCGCAGCAGAGCAGCCATGAAAAATCAACTTCTGGATGGCCCCGGACGGGTGCTTGAGTGTATTCATCCAAAATTTATCGTTGATCTGGTACAGGGCGCAGACGCTGCGCGCCAGTCGCCAATTGTGCCTCAGCAGCAGTTATTTCGTGAACGCCTGACGCAAGAGATCATGGCGCAAACTCAACTGCGGCCGTGGGCGATGTCCGGCGTATTAAATGAAAACGATACCTTACGTTTAGGGCTGGCGGAGAAGCTGGCGAGCATGCTCGACCCCGGTCATCTGGCACTTACGCGCATTACCCAGCGGCTTAGCGCCTTGCAGCAGGCGGAACGGCGCCCGGCAAACCCCGGCAGCGCACAACAGTATGAAGAGTTGTTGAACCACTTCAGCCAGCGCGCCGCCTGGAAAGAGAAAGCGCTGACGCAACGTGGGCTGGCGGTACAGGCCGGACATCACAGCGAACAGGTTTTTGCCCACTGGCGCGCCGGAAACTACAACGGCTGGTCGATGGCCGGGCGCTGTTATGTGGCGCTGGAGGAGCTGCGTTGGGGCGCTTTCGGCGATGCCTGTCGTCTGGGCAATGAAGATGTGGCGCAAATGCTGAAAGACAATTTATGCGCCATGGCCGCCGATTTTCTGGCGCAGGGGATCAATGCCTCACCGGCGACCCGCCATTTTTATCATCAATGGCTGGCAACACCTTCCACGCCGGGGCTGATGGATTATAAGGATTTACTCGGCTGGCTTGGCGACTGGTGCGATGCCGAACGTCATCCTATTTGCTGGTCGGTCACGCAGAGCTGGCAGACCGTAGCCCTCGGCATGCCGCGTCTCTGTTCGGCGTCTCGTATCGCTACGGCGATGGTGGAAGAGATCTTCGGCGAGTAAACGGTGTGCCCTGCAATTGTCTGGCCGGTCGGGCTGGTAATCGCAGGACATAGCGAACAGCAAAAAGCCCCGCAAGGGGCTTTTTTTATGCACTATTAATGCCCGGTGGATTCGACCGGTTTCTCTGCGCGGTCTGCGGCTTGCGCTGGATTGCCAAAGCGTTTGGCATACAGGGCGGTGATAATCGGCACCAGAATCGCCGTCACAATCACACTCGCGGCAACTAACGCCGTTGCGGAGGCGGCAACCGGTTCAAACGCCGGGTTGATCTGCGCAATAATCACCGGGTTCGCCACTGCCGCACCGGCGGCTGAAGAGGCGGCAACGCCGGCCGTACCGTTACCGCCGCCGATCACGCGGTCGGCAATAATCAGCGGAATACCGGTAATGATGATGACTGCAACGCCGAGGAAAATGCCCAGCAGACCGGTCTGCATAATCACGCTCAGGTTGATGGTGTTACCCAGCGCGAAGCCGAAGAACGGGATCAGTACCGGCGTTGCTTTGCTGAAGAAAGCCCGCAGATCGTGATCGAGGTTACCCAGCGCAAAACCAATCAGGAACGGCAGAACCGCGCCAACAAAGTGGTGGGGTTCAAAAGAAGCGAGGCCAGCGGAACCGAGGATCACCATGGTCATCAGCGGGCCGGACTCCAGCGACATCAGAACGAAAGCGCCCGATTCTTCTTTGCTGCCGTACTGGTTCATCAGGCTGGCATACAGACCGCCGTTGGTCATATCCATGGCGGAAACCAGCGCCAGCACCGAAAGTCCGGCAAAGAAACCAGTCTGAATTCCGCTGTCCGGAATAAATGACGCGGCGATCATCGCCACGAGCCAGGCCACGGCGATTTTGGTCAGTACCAGCGTGCCTGATTTACGTAATACGGTGCCGGTTGCACGCAAATCAATGGAGGCGCCAATACAGAAGAACCAGACTGCAAGAATCGGCACCGTACCGCTAATCATGCCCTTGGTGAATGAGCCGAAATAAGCCCCGGTATCCGGTGCCAGTGTATTCAGAATTGCCCCCAGCAACAGCGGAACCAGCATCATCCCGCCAGGGATACGTTCAATCGTGGCCTTAATTTTCATAAAGAGTCCTCACTGCTCGTCATTATCATGAACGAGGAAAACTGGAAGTTAATAGCTTTCAATTCAGCTGGTTAAATAGCGTTGCTCGTTAAATGTTCACTACCGACTTGCGCGGAACGCGCTAAAATTGGCGGACAATCCTTGCAAGACATTTCTTAGCTCCGCTTTTTATGGGCGTATCATGCTTTCTATGGAATATTGATTCAATAAGAATAAAACAATGTTTTAGTTATATTGATCACATATTCCGTATAAAAGCTTGTTGGTGTTATTTCTGTTATTGGAGATGTAATTAGGTTGTGACGAAAATAGAGCAGAAAGGACACTAGCAAAGTAATAATTACGACCGTGATAAATCCTGGGGTTTGCGTGGATATAAGCCGCGTTGTGCTGTGGAAAAAGGCACGCAGGGGATGAAAAGGAGAGGCTGAATATCAGTGGGTAAAACTGTGTGAATTTGATCACACTTTTAAACCCTGTTAGGGTAAATAAGTCATTCATTGCCCAACAGGCGTCAACAGGTTCGGTTGTACGGCGGAAAAAGCCAGTGTAAGTAAACCTGCTACGCTTGAACAGGAAGGCTGAAAAGCTGTAAAAACGCCCGGCAGGGATACGCGTCGGGTGGTTCAGGGCGCAAGCTAAAGAGGAAAATATGCATGTTAAAAAGGAAAAAAGTTAAACCCATTACATTGCGCGATGTGACCATCATTGACGATGCGAAATTGCGCAAAGCGATTACCGCCGCTTCACTCGGTAATGCGATGGAGTGGTTTGATTTCGGCGTCTATGGCTTTGTCGCCTACGCCCTTGGTAAGGTGTTCTTCCCCGATGCAAACCCCAGCGTACAGATGATTGCTGCGCTCGGGACATTCTCCGTTCCCTTCTTGATTCGCCCGCTGGGCGGTCTGTTCTTCGGTATGTTGGGTGATAAGTACGGGCGACAGAAAATCCTCGCCATCACCATTGTCATCATGTCGATCAGTACCTTCTGTATCGGGCTGATTCCCTCTTACGCCACGATAGGCATCTGGGCGCCGATTCTGCTGCTGCTGTGTAAGATGGCGCAGGGTTTCTCCGTCGGCGGCGAGTATACCGGCGCGTCGATCTTTGTTGCGGAGTACTCCCCGGATCGCAAACGCGGTTTTATGGGAAGCTGGCTGGACTTTGGTTCGATTGCCGGTTTTGTGCTTGGCGCGGGCGTGGTCGTGCTGCTCTCCACCGTGGTGGGCGAAGAGAACTTCCTGGACTGGGGCTGGCGTATTCCGTTCTTCCTGGCGCTGCCGCTCGGCATTATCGGCCTCTATCTGCGCCACGCGCTGGAAGAGACCCCGGCGTTCCAGCAGCATGTCGATAAGCTGGAGCAGGGCGATCGTCAGGGGCTGCAAGAGGGGCCGAAAGTTTCGTTTAAAGAGATTGCCACCAAACACTGGCGCTCGCTGTTGACCTGTATTGGCCTGGTGATTTCCACCAACGTCACTTACTACATGCTGCTGACCTATATGCCGAGCTACCTGTCGCATAACCTGCACTACTCGGAAGATCACGGCGTGTTGATCATCATCGCTATCATGATTGGTATGCTGTTTGTCCAGCCGGTGATGGGGCTGCTGAGTGACCGCTTTGGCCGCCGCCCGTTCGTGCTGCTGGGCAGCGTGGCGCTGTTTGCCCTCGCCGTTCCGTGCTTTATTCTGATTAACAGCAATGTGATTGGCTTGATTTTCGCGGGCCTGCTGCTGCTGGCGGTGATCCTCAACTGCTTTACCGGCGTGATGGCTTCTACGCTGCCCGCCATGTTCCCGACGCATATTCGCTACAGTGCGCTGGCGAGCGCTTTTAACATTTCGATTCTGATTGCCGGTCTGACGCCGACCCTGACGGCCTGGCTGGTAGAAAGCTCAGAGAATCTGTTAATGCCCGCTTACTACCTGATGATTGTGGCGGTGATTGGCCTGATTACCGGCCTGACGATGAAAGAGACCGCGAACCGCCCGCTGAAAGGCGCGACGCCCGCTGCATCGGATATTCAGGAAGCGAAAGAGATCCTGCGCGAGCACCACGACAATATCGAACAGAAAATCGAAGATATCGACGCGGAGATCGCCGAGTTGCAGGCGAAGCGTGCGCGTCTGGTGGATCAACATCCGCGCATCAACGAGTAAGCATTATTGCCAGACAAAAAAGACCCGTCAGGGTCTTTTTTTTGGCGCAGCATAAAGGTGCTGCTTAACAACCTGCGGCAATAAAATCGCCGTTCGCGCTGACCGGGATCACCGTCAGGAACAGCACCACGGCAAACAGTATCAGCGCCACGCCACCGGCCATTTTGAGCACGGGTACCAGCCAGCGCATCTGGCTTGTGTCGTCGCCAAAAAAGGTGGCTGTCCGGTTGCGCGCATAGCGCACGGCCAGCGACAGGCCGAGAATTGACAGCGCGGTGCCAATCGCCATGGTCATCACCGCCGCAATCCCCCAGCTCACAATGCCGAGCGCGTTCGAGAACAGTAAAATCATGATTGCCCCGCTGCACGGCCGCGCGCCAATGGCGAGGATCACGCCGAGGCGGGTTTTCCAGTCGCCCTGCGTGCTGGCACCGACGCCATGATGGCCGCAGCCGCAATCGGCGTCATGTTGATGTAGCGGGGTAAACGCGTTGAATTTCAGGGTGCGTGGCCGCAGGCTTTTCGCGGCATTCCACGCCACATACGCACCGAAGCCGCCAATCATTACGGCGCTGACTTTCTCCACGTACCAGCGGCTTTCACTGAGATCGCCGGAGGCGAGGTTAAAGCCGACCGCCAGCACGAAGACAAACAGAATGGCGCTGACGCCCTGCATCAGGCTACCCAGTACCGGGATGACGCGCGCGGCGGTCTGGCTTTCGTTATTCGTGCTGAGATAGGTTGTCACGATAAATTTGCCGTGGCCTGGCCCGACAGCATGCAGTACGCCATAAAAAAACGCGCCGACCAGCAGCCATACTCCGCCGCTATATTGGTGGTTATTGAGCTGAAGCAGATACATGACCAGGTAACGGTGCAGGGTGATTTGCGTTGCCAGGCACCATTGCAGAAATGCCGCCCAGTGGGTGTGCAGCGTGAACAAAGCCGCTACCGCTACCGCCAGCACAGCGAAGGCGACCGGCCATCGCCAGTCGCGGGTCAGAATTTGCGTGGTCATAGAATTCAGGGGATTGGGAATGATTTCCGCAGTATAGGCGGCGAAGATATCCGCCTCCACCCTCATCGCACGTTTTACTTTTTAAGCAAGTGTGTATGCCAGCGCCCCAGCAGCAATACGGTGGTCAGCGAACCGAGCAGGGCGCAGAACATATCCGACTGCGTATCCCAGGGATCGCCCTGCGTACCGAGAAACTCATCGGCGCCCTGGCCCATCGCCAGCGCCGCCCACCACTCGATCAGTTCATAGGTGGCGCTGATGGCCAGCGCGATGCAGCAGACAATAAAGTCGAGCATCTTGCCGCCGCGCACGTACTGCCCACGCAGCAGGATCTCCCGCGCCGCAAGCGCAGGCACCAGCCCCTGAAAGAAGTGGCCGAGCTTATCGTAGGGGTTGCGGCTCAGGCCGAATAAGTGCTGCACATCAAAACCAATGGGCACTTTAGCGTAGGTGTACATACCGCCAACCATCAGGATGATGGCATGGAAGAAAATCAGCACATAGAGCAGCGAAGTGAGCGGATAGCGCCGCCAGGTGGCGAGCAGCAGCGGCACCACGATCAGCACGGGAACCACTTCCATCAGCCAGGTGGTACGATCTTTGGCACAGAGACCGGTATAGAGAAGGATCAACAGCAGCAGAAACGCTGCCGTGTTCAGCGCAGTGCGATTCACAGGCTTCATCAGCGAAATGTCCGTTTCGGCAAAAAGGTCACTATCGTCGCAAAAGCGTTAGAAAACAATAAGGCTCATCCTTCGCGCGGCGTTTCTATCCAGGCCTGCAAGGCGCTGGCGGTGTTCTCCAGCGTGGTTGCCCAGTCGTCAATGGCGGGCTGGCGGAACAGTCGCATGCCGGGATACCACGGTGAGTCGTCCCGCTGCATCAACCAGCGCCAGTCCGGAATAAATGGCAGCAGCGTCCAGCAGGGGCGCTGCAACGCACCGGCCAGATGTACCGGCGAGGAGTCCACGGAGATCAGAAGGTCCGCCAGCGACAGAATGGCCGCCGTGTCATCGAAATCCTCAATTTCCGCGCTGAGCGCTTCAGCCCGCATCCCTTCCGGCGGTGTTTGCTGGCTGGCGTCGCCTTTCTGGATCAACAGAAAAGTGGCATCCGTACGGACGAACGGCGCAAATTGCGCCAGGGACAGCGAGCGGCGGCGGTCATTGACGTGCGTCGGGCGACCGGCCCATACCAGCGCCACCCACGGGCGCGGCAACCCGGCAAGACGCGCCTGCCAGTGCGCCAGCCGCTGCGGATCGGCATGCAGATAACCGGTCGCGGCCGGTAAATCCGCCAGTTGAATATTTAACAAGCCGGGCAGATCCATCAGTTCGCAATAGGCGTCAAATGCCGGGGGCAATTCGCCGCGGCCGAGCACCTGTTCATCGGGAAAGGCGCGGCGTATCAGCGCCAGCAACTGCGGATGCACATCCAGCACGATGCGCGCCAGGCTCTGGCGCTTTGCCTGCTGTACAAAGCGGATGAATTGCAGCGTATCGCCGAACCCTTGTTCATCGAAAATCAGCAGCGTTTTGCCGGGCAGCGGCTGGCCTTGCCAGCGCGGTGCCTGCTGTACCCGCCGCGACATGTCACGGGTATGCGGCATCTGATAGCGGTGGCGGTATTCACGCCAGCCGTTTGGCAGATCGCCGGTCAGCAGCAGGGTTTCGGCCAGATCAAAACGCGCTACCGCATCGCCGGGCAGATGATCAACCAGCATTTTCTGGATCGCCAGCGTCTCTTCCAGCTTGCCTTGCGCCCGCAGCGCCAGCGCCAGCCGTTGCCAGATGGCCAGCGGCCCATTACCGCTGCTGACAAACGGGCGCAGCAGCGTTTCGGCGGCAAGATAGCGGCCTTCATCAAGTAACGGCTGAACCTGTTGCAACACGCCGCTGAAGTCGGCCGGGGCGGCCTGGCGATTACGCCCCTGCAACTGCCGTAACTGCGCCTGTTTTTGCTGGGTTGCCGGGTGCTGCGGCGCCAGCCCCTGCAAACGCACCAGCGCCTGCTCTGCGGCCGTAAGATCGCCGCGCGCAAGGTAAATGTTGACCAGAGTCATCCAGCCGCCGACCAGCCTAGGCTCCTGTTGTAACGCACGCTGGCAGTGGGCCAACGCCTGTTCCGTATTTCCGCTATCAAGCAGCAGCCCGGCAACATTGTTATGGATTGACGGCTCATCCGGCGCGAGCGCCAGCGCGCGTTGATAATGGGCCAGCGCATCATCAACGCGGCCGAGACGACGCAAAGTGTTGGCCAGGTTCCCGTGCGCCTGCGCAGCACCCGGCGTCAGCGCCACGACTTTTTCCAGGCACAGCACGCTCTCAACCAGCTTTTCCTGCTCCTGCAACAAAATACCAAGGTTGTTCCAGCCGTTGACCAGCGTGGGATCGAGGCTGATGGCTTTTCGTGCCCAATGTTCACCTTCGGCGCGCTCGCCCTTTTGCCGGTACATTTCCGCCAGATTGCTGGCGTAGAGCGCGGAGAATTGCGGGGCTGAACAGGCTTCGCGCAGATGGGCGATGGCGCGATCAAGATGACCGCAGGCGTGGGCGATAAGCCCGAGCAGATGCAGCGCATCCGGCTGGCCAGCGTGTTGTGCGAGGATCTGGCGGCAGTAGTGTTCGGCCTGCGGCGCTTGTCCTGCATTCCAGTGTTGCCACGCAAGGCGGAGCGCTTCCTGCAATGTCATCTGTGTTGTCATAGAGAAACCATCAAAGCAAAAACGGGAGCCGCTGCGGCAGGTTAGGGTTGTGCAGAATATATTTATCAGCACGGGCTGTAAGTCTGCGCTGATAGCGCTCGCCCGACCAATCGCATCTTACACATACTTTATCAGGGCTGACGATGCTGACATAACGGACGCAGAAGTGAAGCTCTGTTCTGATGGTGCCGATAGTATTACGAGAATCAACGGCGCCAGGCCTGCTGGTCGCACTCGTTTCATTGCCGCCTGATTGCACATGGTATAACCGACGTACGCTGATTAAGTGAAAAACGCATGATCAATATCTGTAAAAATTTGCGCCCCGGAATGCTGATAATGCTGGTTTTTCTGGCCTGCGGATGCGCCGATCGGGATGCGCGAATTTCTGCCAGCGCGTTAGCGCAACGAGCAGGTATGAGCAGCGAAAATGTGCAAACAAGCCGCTTTCTGCTGCGGACTTTCAGTAAAACGACACCGTCAGCAAAGGTGTTGCGTGTCTATATCGAAGGAGATGGTTTTGCCTGGGTAAGCCGGACGCAGCCGTCAAGCGATCCCACGCCACGCAACCCGGTCGGATTAGAACTGGCTGCGGCGGATAATTCGCCTGATGTGCTCTATCTGGCGCGCCCGTGCCAGTATATTGGCCCACCGTTACCCGCAGAATGCACCGTGGAGTGGTGGACGGACAAACGCTTCGCGCCGCAAGTGATTGCCGCCATGGATGAAGCGCTGAGCCGCTTTGTCAGCCGCATGCCGGGTGTGCAACTGGAACTGATTGGCTACTCCGGCGGCGCAACCATTGCGGCGCAGCTGGCGGCACGTCGGCACGACGTACGATCGTTACGAACAGTGGCCGGGAACCTCGATGTGGCGATGGTGAACCAGATCCATCATGTTTCGGCCATGCCGGATGCCGCCAGCGCGATAGATGTCGCGCCGCAGCTTTCCGCGTTGCCGCAGATCCATTTCAGCGGCACGGAAGATAGCACGGTGCCGCTGTCGGTGACGCAGCGTTTCCAGCAGGCGACAGGGACGCGCTGTGCGCAGGTGATACCGGTTCCAGGCATGCGCCACGGCAGTGACTGGGCGGCTCAGTGGCCGGATTTGCTGACCAGGCTGCCAACGTGCCGCGATTGAGGCAGAACGTGAAAATCGGCTGCCGGTTATTTTTGTATTATGTCCCAGCGTGAAGGTTAACTTCCTTCAGGCCACCATTGATGCGGAAAGCGACGCGTTGCGGATGATTAACCGAGACCAGATACTCAATCGGCTGATGCTGGCTATCGTATATCACACCACGGTAGACCAGCGCCGGGCTCTCTGGCTTTGCCTGCAACAGTTGATGCTCCTCTTCACTCATCGCCGCTGCCCGGATGGTCCCTTCATCGTAAACATCATGAATAGCGTAACGCTCAGCCAACAGGCGATAAAGAGAGCCTTCTTTTTCTAACATATCAGCGCTCAAACCCGCGACGCGGGCTTGAGGTAAGTAACTGGTTTCAATGCAGAAAGGGTGTCCGTCAGCCAGGCGCAGGCGTTTGAGCATCACTAATGGATCGCCCTCTTCAATGTGCAGCAGCCGTGCAATGCGGGCGCTGGCTGCGGAAATATGAAAGTAGATCAACTGGCTGCTGGGCACTGCGCCATTCAATTCAAGGATTTTACTGATACCCAGCGCAGGCTGCAGTGGGCGTTCAATCGCCGTATCGACCAGCCAGGTTCCCTGATTCCCCCGTCTTTCCAGCACGCCTTCGTCAATCAATTCGGTGATGATTTTTCGCACTGTCACACGGCTGATACCCAACAGTTCGCTTAACTCGCGCTCTGCGGGGATCTGATCGCCGCTGTTGAAATCGGGTGAATTGAGTATTCCGAGTAATTTTTTGCGCGCGTCGAGATAGCTCCTGCGCGGCCTTCTGGTCTGTTTTACTGGGCTATTCATGGTCTGTTTTGTTTCGGTTATGGAAAGCAAAAAATAGGAAATCAATCAGTTGATTATACAAAGCAAATATCATTGATATTGGTATGGCGTGACACTAAGCATAACATACCACGGCAATTTTTTTGGTTATTATTCGCGAATTATTGTTGCTATATCCGCCAGATCGAGCGTATATCAATCTTCATGGTATGTTTTTTGGTATGTTTAAACATTGGGGGAACAGCTATGAAAATTAAAAAAGCCATCGCCGGGATTGCTTCAGCGATAGCAATGTTAGGCTGCATACACACGGCGGTGGCTGCGGACCAACTGCGTTTTGGTATCGACCCGACCTTCCCACCGTTTGAATCGAAAAATGCCAATGGTCAGCTCATCGGTTTCGATATCGACCTTGGTAATGCGATTTGCGCGGAGATGAAGGTGCAATGCACCTGGGTACAGAACAGCTTCGACGGGCTTATTCCGGCACTCCAGGCAAAGAAATTTGATGCCATTCTTTCTTCTCTGTCGATCACTGATGAGCGTAAAAAAGCCATCTCTTTCAGTGACAAACTCTTCAATACTCCCGCATTCCTGGTTACCGCTAAAGGCAGTTCACTCACCCCCACGGCGGAATCGCTGAAAGGTAAACGTATTGGCGTCCAGCAGGGTTCGGTATTTGAAAGTTATGCCAACAAATACTGGCGCAACGCGGGCGTTGAGGTGGTTGCTTATCCGGATGCTGAATCAGTCTATGCCGATCTGATTAATGGCCGCCTTGATGGCACGCTCGATGATGCGGTGGTGATCACTGAAGCGCTGTTGAGCAAACCACAGGGCCAAAAATTCACGCTAATCCAGCCGCAGGTCAAAGATGATGAGATTTTTGGGCCCGGCACCGGGATCGGGTTACGGCAGGATGATAAAGATTTGCAGGCCCGTTTTAACAAGGCGATCGCTGCGATTCGCGCCAACGGAACCTATGATCGTTTAGCGAAAAAATACTTCAATTTCAATATTTACGGTGATTAACGCCATGCAGACCCAATCCATCATTACCTCCCTGATGAGCCGCCATTTTCAGGATAAGCCGCTGCGTCAGGTTTTCCTGGTCGCTTGCGGTGGCTCGCTGGTAGATATGTATCCTGCTCATTATTTCCTCAATGAGCAGAGTGAAAATCTGCGCTCATGGATGATGACTGCCAATGAATTTGTGCATGCCGCTCCGCGCGCGTTAGGTGCCTCGTCACTTGTTATTGTCTGTTCGCATGGCGGCAACACGCCGGAGTCTGTGGCTGCGGCTCAACTGGCAAAAAACCGTGGTGCCGCCACTATCACGCTTACGCACAATGCGAAAGCGGAACTGCTGCAATGGGCCGACCATAACCTGTTATATAAATGGGGTGATGATACGCTTGTCACCGAAAACCCGATGGCGCTGATCCTCAGCCTGTGCGTGGATACGCTGTATCAGGTGGAAGGCTTTGCCGAATGGCAGGCTTTCCAGCATGGCTTTGCGCAAATCGATACGGTGATCCGTCAGGCCCGCGCTAAGGTAGCCACCCGTTGCGCCGCGTTCGCAGAACGCTATCAGCATGAGTCCCTGTTCTATGTGCTTTCGAGTGGCGCCTCCTACGGACATGCCTATGGATTCGCCATCTGCTCACTGATGGAAATGCAGCGTCTCGATGCCGCCTCTATTCATAGCGGGGAGTTCTTTCATGGTCCATTTGAAGTCACTGATAATCATGTACCCTTTATCCTCCTGATGAATGAAGGCCGCACACGTGCTCTGGATCAGCGTGCGCAGACGTTCCTGAATCGTTACAACGACAAAACCGAGGTTGTGGATGCCCGAGAGTTGGGCCTGAATGCGCTGCCTGCATCCGTGGTGGACTACTTTAACCCGGTGCTGTTTTACAGCATCATGTGCGACTACCGTGCGGCACTGGCTGATATCCGCCAGCATCCGCTCTCAACCCGCCGCTATATGGGCGTGGTGGATTACTAAGGGCGGCGATCAATGAAAGTCATTGGCATAGGCGACAACGTTGTCGATAAATATGAGCACCGGCGTGTACGGTATCCAGGAGGTAACGCGCTCAACTTCAGCGTGTATGCGGCAATGCTGGATGCATCGGCTGCTTATCTGGGTATTTTTGGTAACGATGCAGCGGCTGACCATGTGATGCGTACGCTGGCAAAGTTCGGCATCGATATAGGTCATTGCCGGCAGGTTGCGGGTGAAAATGGCTATGCGCGGCTGACGATTGAGCAAGGGGAACGGGTGTTTCTCGGTTCGAACCTCGGCGGTGTACGTCAGACGGAATCGATGGACTTCATTTTGCAACAGATGGACTGGCTTCGTGATTTCTCGCTGATCCACACCAGCAGCTACAGCTATATTGATGCGCAGCTACCTGAGCTGGCAACGTTACCCGGATGGCTTTCATATGATTTCTCAGATGACTTCGTCATTGCGCAGGCGCTGCCGTTATGCCGCTGGCTCGACGCTGCCTTTTTCTCCTGTGCGGAATGGTCGCTGGTAGAAACACGTGAACTTCTGGTTCAGGCGGTGCGGGCAGGCAGTAGCTTGGCTGTTGCGACGCGTGGCGAGCAAGGCGCACTCCTGTTTGACGGTAAAAACTGGTATCAGCAGGAGCCGGAAACGGTAACACCGGTGGATACATTAGGGGCGGGGGATGCGTTTATCACTGCGTTTCTGCTCCATTTACGTCAGCACGGTAATATCGCCGCAGCATTGCAGGCTGCTGCGCATTTTGCAGCGAGAATTTGCCTGGTGGATGGCGCCTTCGGCGAAGGCGAAGCTTATTAACCCCGCAGGAGTGTCTCCGCTTTTGAGTGGATTCCCCTTCGTTAATGGGAACCGCTCATTCTGCTGTTTTTGCAGCAAAAATGATGGTCTTGCTCAACGAGCAGTCTTGATGCCGGCTTCGGTAAGGCTGGCGTTTCGTTAATATTATTTCTGATTGCCGGTCTGATGATAAAAGGCGCTGCCACGTATTATTGAAATGTGTAAGTAACTGATTACTTGTGTGTGCTGGTTAATTAAAGGACAATACCCTTAGTAAAGTGGTGGGTTTATCACCGGGAGTTTACTTCATTAAGGATAAAGCATGCTGATGGATCAGTCTGCATTCACCGGGAAAGGTTCCTTATCCCGTTACACGCTGGATATTAATGACAGCGCCGTCAGACCGGATGTCTTACGGTTCAGGGGAACAGAAGCGCTGAGTCAACCCTTTTCATGGCGTATTGAATTCACCACGCCACGGGTTGTTCAGGGAGAGGACGTATTGCTGAAATACGCCAGTTTCCATATGCAAGGCTGCAAAGTGGTGCATGGCATCATTACCGGTCTTGAATGGCTCTCCACCAGTGCTGACCAGTCTCATTACGCCGTTACTCTGGAATCACGCCTTGCTCTGCTTTCCCGCTCCCGTCGCTGCGCTATTTACCAGAACCTTTCTGTACCTGAAGTGGTGGCGCAGGTGTTGCGTTCTCACGGGCTGGAGGGGGCGGATTTTGCGTTTACGCTTTCCCGGCATTATCCGGTTCGTGAACTGATAACCCAGTGGCGTGAAACCGACCTGCAGTTTATTCAGCGCATTCTGTCTGACGTGGGTATCTGGTTCCGTCAGGAGATAAACAACGCCACAGATCTGGATGTTACGGTCTTCGGCGACAGCCAGCTCCACTATATCTTTAACGGTGCCCTGCCATACCATGAACCTTCCGGCTTGTATGATGGTGCGGAGCTCTGCTGCTGGGGTGTGCGCACATGGCATCACGTGGTGACGGAGAAAGTTTCGGCCCGTGATTACAATCCTCGTACAGCACTGGATCCAATGGATGCTGCTGTCTCAGTGCATTCTCCAGCCGTAATGACAGGCGAGCATTACCGTTATACAGAACCTTATCTCAACGCCGGAGATGATTCCGACCCAGAGCCTGCAACTGAAAGTGGAGCCTTTTATGCACGCATTCGCCACGAGCGCGAGCTGAATCAATCCGCTTACCTTCACCTGTTCAGCAACGCTTACTGGTTGAGCCCGGGGAGAGTGTTTGACCCCGTTGGTGCAAAGCTGCACGACCTTAAAGACGGGGTGCTTGTCGCCTTTACATCGTATCGCGGTTCGCGAGACACCCGCCTGTATGTGTCGGTATGGGGAATGCCGTATCGGGAAGAATATTGTTTCCGCCCTGCTGAAATTCCTCGTCCCGGGATTCACGGTACGATTCCGGGCCGGGTGGAAAGTCGTGACAGAAACAATCCTTACGCGTATCTGGATGAAACCGGGCGTTACCGGGTACGGATGGACTTCAATCTGGAAGAGTGTGAACCGGGATTTGCTTATCCATGGTTACGTATGATGAAGCCGTTTGCCGGAGATAAGTATGGCTGGCATATGCCCCTGACAGACGGGACGGAAGTGGGAGTGGCGTTCCACGATGGCAACCCGGACCGCCCATATATTGCGTTGGCCTTCCATGATTCGGAACACGCTGACATCGTTACCCGTGATAACCGCACCCAGAACATTCTGCGCACCGCTGGCGGAAATGAACTGCGGATGGAAGACCTGCGCGGTGAGGAACATATTGCGCTGACCACCCCGTATGGCGCTTCACAGCTTAATCAGGGACATATCACTGACGGACAGGGCAAACCGCGAGGCTCCGGCTTTGAATTGCGCACCGATGAATACGGTGTAATTCGGGTGGCAAAAGGGCTGTTCGTCACCGCCGAGGGTCAGGCTAAAGCTGCTGGCGATGTGCTGGATATGGAAACCGCCCTGCGGGAAATTGAAATCTGCCGGCATCAGTTACAGGCCCTGGCTGCTGCTGCGGAACAGGTGCAGGCGCTGGAAGCGGATATTGCCAGCCAGATTGCGATGTTTAATGAACGACTGAAGCCGCTTAACGGGATGATTCACTTTCATGGTCCGGAGGGCATGGCGTTTACCAGCGGTGAGCATATGCAGTTGGCAGCGGCAGACAACATTGTCATGAATGCGGGCGGCGATATCAGTATCGGCGCGATGGGTAATGTGGCTGCGCTGGCTGGCGATAAAATCGGTCTGTTTGCCCGTACAGGAACACTCAGCATTATTGCCAGTGAAGGTCTGGTCCAGTTCCAGGCACAGGGCGGCAACATGCACCTGAGCGCAGAGCAAACAGTGAGAATAACCAGTCTGAGTGAAATCCTCTTTCAGGGTAAGAAGCGCATCACGCTGAATGGCGGCGGCAGTTACCTGAAGTTAGAGGAAGGAAAAATTGAATGCGGTACAACGGGGACGTATATCCGCAAGGTTAAACACTCCGGGCTTAGCGCCCCTGTAGCCATGCCGCTTGACTTGCCCGCGATGGGGAACGCCCCCAAACAGTTTATTGCTGTTACCAGCGGCAAGGACTGCGAGGCAGAGAGTGCGCCTGTATTTAAATTTATGCCGGAGGAGCAAGAATAATGGCCAGGGAAGACAATTACGTAACGATATTTCCGGAAGCGGATGTGACGCCCCGTAAATTTGATGGCCTGCTGGGCTGGTCAGCAGCCTGGCGCTGCGTGGTTGACCCGCAGGAAAAACCCCTGACGCTGGACAGCACCGTATCGCTCAACCCGTCTGCAACCGAGGTGACGGTACAGCCTGGGGATTCGCTCAGTGAAATAGCGCAGGAGCATGACTGCACCGTAAAAGAGCTGGCGAAGCTGAACCATCTTCGCAATCCGTCGCTGATTTTTCCGGGGCAGGTGCTGAAACTCCCCGTTCGTCAGTACCGCATGAATCAGACGGAGATCGACAGTCTGGCAGCACAAGCTGATACCTCCTGCACACTCTCCTTTGCCTTTGAGGACCTGATAGAAAAACCGCTGCAAAAGTTTAAGGTCAGAATCGAGTCGGCGGCGGGCGATGTGCTTGAATCGGTGACGGATGAACTGGGCCGGATTCAGGATTACGTCATGGCAAAAGCGGAAGAGATCCGCGTATTTGTCAACGGCGTCCACGGTATTAAGGAGGTGGCAAGATTTGTACCGTCAGAAGGGAAAAGCGATATCAGACTGACCAGCCCGAAAGTACGGGTAAAGGGCGTGACTCAACCCATTAAAGACCGCGCAGGCCGTATTGATCTTGATAAACATCCTGTCAACACGGTTGTCAGTGGACGGGACAGCAAGGGCAATCCCGTTATTCAGATCAATCATACTTGTCCAAACCGGTATGATCTCCAGTTAGGGGCAAATCTGTGTTATTGGGATCAGATAATAGCCGCATCAGAACGCAGCGGGATTATTCCGCAGAGTATTGCGGCGGTAATTAATGCTGAGTCTGCTCAGATTAAAGGTGTCTGGAATAAAGATTCAGTGGCAATAAGCCGGGAGAAAACAAAAGCCGCGAAGGCATTAAAAGAGCAACAGGGAGAATCAGCCGAAGGCGTTGTGGTTTACGCCAGTTCAGCCGCAGGGATGACGCAGTTTTTAAATGCCACATGGCTTGATGAAACCTTTCGCGAAGGGACTTATTTGAATGAGCAGGCAAGAGTTCGTGGCGTACTGGCAGATAAGCCAAAGCGGGATGCGCTGAACAATATTGAATATCACCCGAAAACCCACCAGCAAATTATTCTGCCGATGTTTGAGATAGCGCCGGATACGTGGTGGACAAAGCAGCAGATTATCGATAACCGATTACTCAGAGGGGTAACGCCTTATCCTCCTCATGCAACAAAAGCGCTTCAGGAATGGCTTAATTTACGTTTTGAACCTGAGTTTATCATTATGGCGGCGGTGGATTACGGGCTGTATAACCTCGCTAAGTTACAGGCAGCAGGCTACAACGTGGAAAGCCTGAACGATGCAGAAAAGGCGAAGATCTTTTATCTGACCCACCATCTGGGGCTGGGCGATGCAAAACGGTTTATCAGAAAAACCATTACAGAGGAAAGTGCACATAAATTACTGGTGGCGCAGGTTGGAGGGAAAAAGGCTGCTTGGTATGCAAACATCCCAGATAATGGCGGTAGTTATATAAAAGGGCATCGTATGTGGTTATCTGATTACATTGATAAGAGCATCAATCTTAAAAGCTTTTATTGTCCGAAAATAGAGTTCACAGTAAAACAAGAGTCAAGTGGTTTAGAAAATGTGATAGAGAAAATAAAGGAAGGTGAAAAATGATGATTTCACGTGCTGTAGCTGTACTCCTTATGTTGGTAACTACAGCGTCATATGCATTTGGGAAATGCCCAGCTAGCGCAACAAAATGTGATTACACACGGCTAGGAACATTAGAATATATTTGGGGGCAAGAAATAAAAGATAAACAATCACGTATTTTATTGAATGGAATAGAAATATTTAAAAATGACAGCAGTCAGATTGGATGGGATCAAGATGGATGGTTTTATTCTGACGATAAGGGAATGGGAGATATGAGTAAATTTGTTGTTTATTATGATCTCAATGAACCGAGACAGATAACCAAAGACCTTTATTTATATAGAGCTTATCGAATTTTTGATTTTTCGGGTGAAGAAGTTGTTATTTCAAATGAGTTTTATCCACATGAAGTTTGGAATATTGATATTGACTGGGCATCATGGGGTAAAAAAAATGCTGTAATTGCCTTTAAAGATGGTTCCCGTTTCAAATATGAAAGTGGTCACGTGACGATGATTGATGATGGTTCCGAGACTGGGGAAAGTGAATGATTTATTGTCGGAATTCTTATTTGAATATCATCAATTTTTATTGTCCGAAATAGAGGCTACAAAAAAAGAGTCTGACGGTTTAGAGACTGTAATAGGAAAAGTAAAAGGAGACACCAAGTAATGGCTTTACGATCTATAATTGCAGGGATGATATTGATATCCTCCTCATCATATGCCTTTGAAAAATGTCCGGCAGATTCAACAAAGTGCTCTACTACAACTTTAGGCAAACTAGAATATATTTGGGGTAAAGGGGTAAAAGACAAGCAATCTCGCATTTTACTTAATGGGAGCGAGATTTTTAAAAATGATAGTAACCAAATTGGCGAGGATGTCGTCGGCGAAGGACGGGTTCTGGATAATAAGAATAATATTAGCAAACTGATTATTTATTACGTTTTAAACACCCCGCAATATATAACAACCGACCCCAGGTATGGAGATTTGTATCGATACAGAGCCTATAGACTTTTTGATTTTTCTGGTAAAGAAGTTGTGATTTCAAACGAGTTTTACCCACCTGCGAATTATGATGCCCCTTTAAGATGGGTGTCGTGGGGGCAAAAAAACTCTGTGATTTCTTTTGATGATGGTTCCCGATTCAAATATGAAAATGGTCGCGTGACGATGATTGATGATGGTTTCGAGACTGAGGGAAACGAATGATTTATTGTCGGAATTCTTATTTGGTGTTAGATGTCCGATGTCGCCAGGGGATAGCTCATTATCCCCCAGGGTTTGGGGGTATATATGGTGTGACGATGAATTGAAAATAAAATATTATCGCAATGTAATAAAGGGAGTCAGGCTTTATGTCAGGAGCATGAATTGATGGTGGGAAAAACTGCAGAGTGATTCTGTATCTGAATAGCGCAGGATTTCGGGTCAGAGTTAAAAAAGCGACGATCTCTGATTTAGCATTATGCTGATTTTAGGGCTGGGGCAAATTATGGTCGGGGTCTTAAAAGTGCGTGGAAATAAAATGGGTGTACTTACAACAGAACCCAATAAAGCTGGTTCGCGCCCGTACCAATTCTAATGATCGTAAAATTACGATAAAAAAATATATGATTTCTTTGTCACAAAGAGGGATATACCATTGCGATATTTATACAGTCTCAAAAATCAAAAGGAATTTTTTATGAGATTGTTAGATGTTTCAGAAGCAAGTTCTCTCTCTGGGGCCGGAGCGGAGTCTTACAGATTAGCTGTTAACCTTGAGATTGCACAGGTTATGACTGCAAAATTTGCTCAATGTAATGTAAAAGATCTGACTACGGATATGTTCAAATCTGCAATAGCAGCCGGTGTGCTCGGTTCGATGACCGGAGCCGTAGTAGTGCCGGGAATCGGAATGGTGCCAGGATGGATTGCCGGGGCAGCGTCAGGCGCAGCAGGAGCGGCTTTCACTTACGGATTGACCTGCTGGTGGTAATTAAATTGGTAAAGAAAGCCGTTTTAAACACGTTGCTAATAACTTTAGCATTATTTTTAATTGACTATTTTACTGTCGAGGATTTCTTGACGGTAAAAAACTCAATTAAAGTACTTTTGACTGGGATTCTGATAGGTCTAATAAACTATAAATTACACGTAAAATAAAATAGCAATAGCTCAGGCTTTCAGCAAAATACCGGCTGAAAGCCTCGCTTTATGACAGCGACGGACCGTTAGACTGTGAGCGCCCCAGCTTCCGGTTCGCCTCAATGTCGTTCGGCCTCACGACAACCAGCGCGATTGCTCGCTTAAACTTTGCACCTGCCTGCTCAAACCCGTGACGCGCTCGCTCAGCGCCGTGTTCTCCCGTTGCATACGGGGGTGAGTTTGGATATGGGGAATTTTTGCACATTCAACGCATTATTTAACCGATCCGAATGTGTAAGGGATTGATTTGTAAGTATCCCTCATAAACGAACCATTCACTTTTAGAGATCTTCCGACATACTCATTATGTCCCCTGAGGAGATCACCATGCGTAAAGCCCGATTCACCGAACACCAGATCATTGCCGTTCTGAAGTCCGTCGAAGCCGGACGTACCGTCAAGGATGTCTGCCGCGAAGCCGGTATCTCGGAAGCCAGCTATTACAACTGGAAAGCGAACTTTGGCGGGATGGAAGCCTCTGATATCAAAAAGATGAAAGATCTGGAGGATGAAAACCGGCGCCTCAAACAGATGTTTGCTGATCTCAGCCATGAATGCCGGGCACTGAAAGACGTCATCGAAAAAAAAGCTTTAAAACCAGCGATAAAGCGTGAACTGGTCAGCTATCTGATCGTGCAGTTTGCCATGAGCTTACGCCAGGCCTGCAGGACATTGCCGCTGAGCAGGACGGTATTTCGTTATCAGCCGGATACGCGACGTGATGAGCCGGTTGGCGCTGACCGTGGCGGCTGAACGCTATCCGCGATCCGGATTTAAAAAGCTTTTTCAGGTACTTCGCAGGCAGGGCAATAGCTGGAACCATAAAATAGTTCACCGTATTTACTGCCTGCTGAAACTGAATTTTCTCCGTAAGGGAAAACAGCGCCTGCCGGTACGTAATCCGGCGCCGCTGGCTACGCCGGAGGGGATGAACCAGAGCTGGTCCATCGATTTTATGCACGATGCGCTGGTCTGCGGCAGACACTTCCGGACCTTCAATGTGGTGGATGACTTTAACCGCGAGGCCCTCGCACCAGAAATCGATCTGAATATCCCGGCACAGCGGGTGGTCAGGGGGCTGGACAGGATCGTGGCAAACCGGGGTTATCCGCTGAAATTGCGGATGGATAACGGCCCGGAACTGGTCTCGCTGACGCTGGCTGGCTGAATATAACAGCGAACGGCCCCATGAATCCCTGAATAACCTGACGCCGGAAGAGTACCGGCTGATGACTGAAACTCCGGACATCTCAAAAAGTACGTGGAACTAAAACGGGTGCGCTTACACGATGGCACTAGGGGATAGCTCATTATCCCCTAAGGTGAGGGAATATGTGGCGAGGTGATAAATTGAAAATGAAGTATCATCGCAATGTAATAAAGGAAATCAGGCTTTATGTCAGGAATATGAAGCGATGTTGGAAAAATCTGCAAAATGGTTCTGTACCTGAATGGGGCTGGATTTCGGGTCAGGGTCAAAAAGGCGAAGATCTCTGGGACGACAAAGTTACGGGATATTACGGTAAATATACCGGGAGTTCTGACAGTTACTGGCAATACAAAGCATGCTGAGAAAACTCGCTCGTAACAATAGGCGATGGTATTTATGAATATGTTCTTCATTAAACTACCACTTTAAATAAAAACAAAAGAAAAAGCACGATGAAGTTTATTATGTTAATGATGCCTAATGTAATCTTCTTTCTTATCATTGCTATGCAACAACACAAAGTAAAAAACACTACAGAAACAATGGGTAAGGTTAATGCGTAAATTAAGTACAGATAGTTTTGCATTGGATCTTTAAGTACATATCCTGTTATGAAAAAAAACGAAGCCAAGGAAATATATAACTGAGATAGAAAAAATAGTATTTTCGAAAAAGTTAGCATGGTTATAAATTATTCCTTTTATTGTCGAGTAAATTTATGTCTGGTGATGACAGACGGGTTAGTTTCTCTGGTCAATGAATCGAATGTAGATTGGTTTGCCGTTAACTTCTCCTATGATATCACTACCTAAAACAGATTCCCTTAGCCCAATATAAAATAAACGGTCTCCCCATGAAATACATCCTCCAATTGAGCCGTTTAAGCAAATTGCATCATCGGCTATCCAAAATTTAACATCTCCACTACGCTTTATATGTCCAATGTTGTTTTTAACGAAAAGAATATCATCACACTCATCTGTAAAAGGATTCCATTTCTCGATAATTTTCTTGCTGTTTTTTTGCCAGAGTTTTTCTTGAGCATAATGGGAAATAGGCGCATCATCGACTAAGATAACAGTAGACTTGCAATACTTACCCCAAATTTCACTGTGTTCTGTGTGCTGATAGACTTTATTTATTTTTCCTTGCCGTAGATAGAGTGCATATAATATATAAAGCGCACTAAAAATAAATATAATGACAATTGCGTTTAACGTTTTCATTCTATTATCCTTCTATCCAAATACTGAAGTTTGATTCATTAATAAAGGGTTTGAAGCCATAATTCCTGTAGCGCTGAAGAATGAACCAAGAGCAAAACCAGGGGAGGAGCTCAAAAGCTTTCCCATTCACATCAGCAATATCTAGTCCGAAATGATCCTGAATCTGAAACGTTAACCGTGCTTTGAAACTCTTACGGTGAAATACACCAGTATCAGTTTCTATAATCTCGAAATCATCAAGATATATCTTCGTTGAATATGTATCATGGATAGTTATACCCAGTCCATTGAACCAATCCAAATCAGTAAATTTTGGCAGAATAACTTGCTCTGCAATGTCTAATGTTATTTTATTAATATCATTACCTTTTAAGATGTTATATTCATTCTTATGGAATATTTTTTGTATGATTTTTTTTATTGTACCCACACATTCTTTTGTGGTTCCATGCTCCAGAAATGCCTTATTCAACAGCTCATGGCGTAACACGCCGCCTTCATTCTTTCTGAATTTATCAATCATGATCCTGATGAGCGGTGCATATTCTCCCCATGCAGTCCAGTAGGCCATACTGTCCATGCTGGCAAAGTGTTCATCCACCGTTTTGGTGAAGTCAAAAAAATTAACCTTTAACTCCTCACCAAACACGTTAATCCGGTTCAGCTTCCCCTGCGCCAGTATCTGCTCTTTGGATAAGTCGCCATAACGCATATCGTCAGTTGTAAAATCATTCATCTTATTTTTCGTACTATAGATGAGCCGACGTTCTGCTTTCTGGAGCTGGATCATCAGGCCGCGCGGGTCGAAATGCCAGACCAGACCGGTTAACTCCTGCTGGGTATCCACGGGGAGTTTATCGAAGAATGACAGCGCCTTCGCGTGCTCCTTCAGCGCCGTGTAACTCTCCTCGCTCATGGGCTCAGGCAGCGAGTCGTTGGGCGCTTTCAGCCAGGAAAAGCGGGTATCAAATGTTGCGAAGTCCCACTCCAGCGGGAATTTACAGATAAATGGCGTAAAATCGGTATTCTGTTTTTTCAGCGCTTTTTTTATTGTTGCTGAATTGCACTGACCGTCTGGCGTGATGTCGTCGTTAACAAGAGTCCAGCCCGCCCAGTCGGGGAAATCGGCATCCGTCCAGGTCTTCACCGCCGGGGATGAAACATCCACCCATCCTTCGCCGCCAGGGTATACCACACGTACCCACTCGCTGTAGGTTTTATGTCCGCTGACTGCCGGTGTGGGTTCGCAGATGTAATCAACGGCAAGAACTGTTTCGCCAACAGGCTGGTAATCATCACCGACCTTATGCAGCGTCCGGGTTTTAGCGCCTTCATGGATGATATAGAGTGATTCGGTGGTAACGCAGCATGGAGATGCTGACAGCCCGTAAGGCGTGCTTCCCTCATAAATGGCGGTCCCGTCCGGAAGAAGGAAATAACGACGGCCATAAACAGGTTTCGTTCTGCCCGGCGCGCTGACATCCAGATTGCCATGGTCGCGACCACCCAGCATCTTCAGCATGTCGGAAGAGCAGCACAGCTGAAAATGGTACGCGTTTTGCCCGCTGACCATCCCGGTGGTGCCAATGACCTGGCCCCGTCTGACGGCGACCCCCACTTTATCCTGAATTTCGGAGCGTACCTGCTTCATGTGCATGGTCAGCGAATAAAACACGTATGACACCGGCTCTTCACCAATGAGCATTTCATGACGGATAAGTACACACCCGTTATCCGTTGCGCCGTCGTAATTCAGCGGTTTTGTATCACGTTTATCCGTGGGCGCAGGATAGCTGGCATAAACCACCACACCATCAGCAACGGCCCTCAGCGGATTGGCTAACGCGCCGGTATCGGTGTGGGGAATATGAATGCCACCGTGCCAGGATCCAACACCATTTACCGGAAAACCACGACGCGGGTCGACAGGCATCGTTCGCATGACCCAGGCGGCATACTCTTCATTATTCTGGCGGGGAAACAGAATGGGCGGTGAAATGTGCATCAGGGCATTCCTTGCTTATGAAAATGAAAACGTGTTCAGAGCCGGAGGCTGATCTGCCACTTTGTTGTGAGAGGGTAAATCCACGGACATCGTTGTGGTTCCTGTTACAACCGACCGCTTAATCTTTCGCGTACAGGTCGAACTCGTGCCGTACTCTGTCTTCCCGTCCTGGAGGATGAGGTAGCTCCCGCCACCAATCAGCGTCACTTTTTTCTTTCCCGCGAACAGCATGTCGCCCATCGCTATCAGGCTCAGCTTCTGCCCGGCGCTCAGGTGCATTTCCCCGTTCTGCGCCTGTATCTGCACCGGGCCTTCGCTGGCGTTCAGGCTCAGCGAACCTGTTCTGGCAAACACCCCGACGCTTTCCCCAGCCAGTATCGAGGTGTTGCCCATCGCGCCGATACTGATATCGCCGCCTGCATTGAAGGCCACGTTCTGCGCGGCGGTCATCTGCATGTGCTCACCGCTGGTAAACGCCACACCCTCCGGACCATGAAAGTGAATCATCCCGTTAAGCGGCTTCAGTCGTTCATTAAACATCGCAATCTGGCTGGCAATATCCGCTTCCAGCGACTGCGCCTGTTCCGCGGCTGCAGCCAGAGCCTGTAACTGATGCCGGCAGATTTCAATTTCCCGCAGGGCGGTTTCCATATCCAGCACATCGCCAGCAGCTTTAGCCTGACCCTCGGCGGTGACGAACAGCCCTTTTGCCACCCGAATTACACCGTATTCATCGGTGCGCAATTCAAAGCCGGAGCCTCGCGGTTTGCCCTGTCCGTCAGTGATATGTCCCTGATTAAGCTGTGAAGCGCCATACGGGGTGGTCAGCGCAATATGCTCCTCACCGCGCAGGTCTTCCATCCGCAGTTCATTCCCGCCAGCGGTGCGCAGAATGTTCTGGCTGCGGTTATCACGGGTTACAATATCGGCATGTTCAGAGTCATGCATGGCATGAGAAATATAGGGCAGGTCAATATCGCCGTTGCTGAATGCAATGACGACTTCAGTTCCGTCAGTTAGTGGTGTGTGCCAGCCGTACATATCACCGGCATACGGTTTTGCCATCCGTAGCCACAAATAACCGTGGCCCTGTTTACTGTCCCTGCGGTCAAAATCCAGCTTTACACGATAACGTCCATGCTCATCAGAATGGGCAAAGATGTCGCCTTTTTCCCGGCTCTCAATGCGGGCGGGAAGCGTGCCGTGAATTTGAGGGCGTTCAGGGCAGTCCGGGCGAAAGCACCAGCGCTCAGTATAGGGCTGTCCCCAAACTGAGACATGCAGACGGGAGTCACGCGAGCCAATAAACGTCACCAGCGTCATAATGACACCCTCTTTCAGCTCAGTAATGATATTACCCTGTGGTTCCAGTACCCGCCCGGGCGTCAGGTGGGGGGCGTTGCTGAAGAGATGAATCCGGGCTGACCTATTCAGTTCGCGTTCGTGATGAATTCGCGCATAGAATGCGCCGCTCTCAGTGGCGGGCTCCGGATCAGTACCGTCACCGTCTTCCAGGTATGTTTCACCGTAACGGTAATGCTCACCTGCTGTCACCGCATCACTGCGCACGGAGACTCTGGCATACATAGGCGTGGTGGCGGTACGGTAGTTTGCATACACCCCGCCTGGTACCACGTTGTGCCATGTGCGCACTCCCCAGACACACTCTTCCGCCGAAAGACCCGGGGGCTCCCGGTATGGCAGTCTGACATCAAACACATACTGAAGCTGGGTATCACCAAAAATAACAACGTCCAGTTCTGTTGTGTCGTTCATTTCAAAACGGAACCAGATGCCCACTTCGGCCAGCAGTCGCTGGATAAATTCGAGGTCAGTTTCGCGCCATTGAGTGATGACTTCACGGCACGGATAGGCACGGGATAGGCGGAATTCAAAATCCGGCCCCTCCAGCCCGTGAGTACGCAGCACCTGTTCCACCACCTCCGGTACCGACAGATTCTGAAAAACGGCACAGTGGCGGGAGTGGGAGAGCAGGGCAAGGCGGGATTCAAGAGTAATGGCGTAATGAGACTGGTCGGCGCTGGTGGAGAGCCATTCGAAAGCGGTAATCATACCGTGAACGGCTTTACGTCCGTTCATGTCGAAGCTGGCATATTTCATCAGAACACTTTCACCCTGCACGGTCTGCGGCGTGGTGAACTCGATATGCCACGAGAAAGGCTGGCTCAGGGCCTCCCGGCCTCTGAATCTCAGCACATCAGCAGTAACCGTGCTGTCATTAATATCCAGCCTGTAGAGCGATAAAGATTTATTCAGGGCGAGTGCAGTTAAATCCATTAACGGGACACCTTCCGGGGTGAAGAGCAAGCCACAGCCTGTTAACACGCAAAATAAATGTGGGTTATTGTCTTTTATATGCACCACCAGACAATGATTTTTTGATTAACACTCTGAAAATCAGAATATTGCCGCCTGTAAAACGATGGTAGCGAGACCGGAGGGGCAGGACATCACTAAAGGGCAATGCCAAGACTGGATGGAATAATTGAGTTGTAGCATCTGCGGTCATCACGCCCACAAATCTACCGGAACCCCAGCAAGCAAAAACCCGCCTTTTGGGCGGGTTCTCTGAAGAAGTGGTGCCCGGACTCGGACTAACGCCGTCAGGCGTTGAACAGCGCGCTTGTCGCGCTGGCCCCGAAGGGGTGAGCCGCTTGCGGCGAATAATCGAACGAAGTTCGATGGAGAGTCCGGAAGCAGAAAAGCAAAAACCCAGCCATAGGCTGGGTTCTTTAAATAGTGGTGCCCGGACTCGGAATCGAACCAAGGACACGGGGATTTTCAATCCCCTGCTCTACCGACTGAGCTATCCGGGCAACGGGGCGCATTAAACCCTAATCGTCTTAAGGCGTCAACCTTATTTCTAAAAATGCTATCCAGTTGCTCAAGTTTGCGGCAATCAGCGCGATTGCGCAGCGAAATCAGGTTAACGCGCCGCCCTGGCGGCAGCAGGCGAAACGCAGAATATCTTCTGCCAGCCGCTGCGCCGTATCGACATCGGCCTGGCTGCGCTTAACCAGCATCCGGCTCAGACACCCTTCCAGCACCAGTTCCATCTGCTTCGCCACCATCGCCGGATCGTCAACTTCCAGCTGCGTCAGCACCTGGTGCGTAAAGTCGTAAGCATCGCGCTTTTGCTGATCCGCCAGTTGATGGATTGGGTGTCCAGGATCGGGAAAGAACGTACATGCGGCGATAAACAAACAGCCGGGATAGCGGTTGTTGCTGACGCATTCAGTCAACGCGCCGTAGCGCGCCAGCAGCTTCTGCTCATGAGTCAGCGTCTCATCCAGCAACAGCTGTCTGCGCCAGGCATCAATCTGCTGGCTCAGATAACGCAGCGCATCATAGAGCAGGGCTTCTTTATCCGGCCAGAAGCGGCGCAGCTCATTGAGGGGATAGTCGATGCGATCGGCAACCATTTCAAGGGTGGTTTCGGCAATCCCTTTTAGCTCAAGTAATTGCAAAGTCTGGCTCAAAACGTCTTCGCGTTGCACGGTGTTCTCCTCCGTTATCTGAAGCGAGCTCCCCCAAACAGTGTTGTTTATAGGGTGCGATTGCGCAAATGCGCGGCAAAGGTTGCCGCATCCATAAAACCGGTCACCCGGTCGGCGGGCTGTTCGACGCCTTGCGCGTCGAAAAAGAGGATCGTCGGCAGACCAAGCACATTCAACTGGCGCAGCAGCGCGGCATCCTGCGCGTTGTTCGCCGTCACGTTGGCCTGCAATAACACGCTCTCTTTCAGCGCCGCCTGCACTTGCGGGTCACTGAAGGTGTACTTCTCGAACTCTTTACAGGCTACGCACCAATCCGCATAAAGATCCAGCATTACCGGGCGACCTTTTGCCTGCGCCAGCGCCTTGTTCAGATCATCCACGGTCTGGATCGCGGTAAACGCCAGCGGCGAATGCGTCTGTACAGTGGGCGCGCCAAACGCCCAGTCCTGCAACGGACGAGCACACACCAGCGCAGCGCCGAGCAGGGCAATTTGCACGACACGTATTACCGGGCGCGTCACGTTGAGGCTGGAAATGAACGCCCAGGAAAAAAACGCCAGACCCAGCAGCGACCAGAGCCGTAATCCCCATGTATCACCCAGTACGCGCTCCAGCAGAAAGACGGGCAGGGCGAGGATGACAAAACCAAAGGCGATTTTGACCTGCTCCATCCATGGCCCGCTTTTCGGCAGCAGCCGGTTGCCAAACACCGTGACCAGTATCAGGGGTAAACCCATGCCCAGCGCATACAGATAAAGGGTGCCGCCGCCGAGCCACAAATTACCACTCTGGGCAATATAGAGCAGAATGGCGCTCAGCGGCGCGGTAGTGCAGGGTGAACAAATCAGCCCGGCGATTGCGCCCATGGCGAACACGCCGCCAGGCGATCCGCCCTGCTGGCGGTTACTCCACAGCGTTAAACGGGTTTGCAGTGCGGACGGCAGTTGCAGGGTAAACAGGCCGAACATCGACAGCGCCAACAGGCTAAAGAGCACAGAGAGCCCAATCAGCACGTAAGGATGTTGTAATGCCGCCTGAAACGATAATCCGGCAGCGGCGACAATCAGCCCCAGCGCGGTGTACGTCAGCGCCATTCCCTGTACGTAGATAAACGCCAGCAGCAGCGCACGCGGGGTGGACAGGCGCTGTTTGCCGCCCAGCACAATGCCGGAAATCAGCGGATACATCGGCAACACACAAGGGGTAAACGCGATGCCAATACCGATAAGCAGCGCCCAGAGTGCGGAAAAAGGCAGTGAGGCTGCAGGCGTGTCGTTTGCGGTAACCGGCTTTTCGGCGGGCGCTGGCGCAGTGGATTGTGCGGCGGCAACCTCCATCAACGGCACGACTTTGGTTTCCGGCGGATAGCAGAACCCGGCATCGGCGCAGCCCTGATAAGTCACCGTCAGCGTCGCGCCTTTCGTCGCCTGCGTAACGTCAAGCGGCAGCGTGAGTTGCTGGCGGTAGATCTCGGTTTTGCCGTAGAACTCATCTTCATGCATCTCCCCGTCTGGCAATGCCAGCGTGCCAATGCGGGCCTGATTCGGGGTGACGCGAATCTGTTGGCGGTAAAGGTAGTAACCCTCTTTCACCTGCCAGTTGAGCGTAAGATTGTGCTGATGTTGCTGAAAATCAAAAACAAACGCTTGATCGGCAGGGACAAAACTGGAGCGACCAGGCGCGTCGAATAATCCGGCAAAAGCGGTTGTGCTGCACAGCAGCAGGATCAGCGTAAAGATGCGTTGAGCCATGAGAGGTAATCGTAATCTCCGTGGGTAACGGGCAAAGCCAGTAATTCCGGGGTCTGGTACGGGTGGTGCGATTTAATACAGGCGAAAAGATCTTCCAGATGCGCGACGTCAGTTTTCAGCAGGAGCTGAACTTCGTACTCCTGCTCCAGTTTACCTTCCCAGTAATAGAGCGATGTCGCGCCCGGCAGAAGAGTGACACAGGCGGCAAGCTTATCGGCCAGCACTTTGGCGGCCAGATCCTGGGCAGTGGCTTCATCCGGGGCAGTGCAGAGTACAACAACGGCATCAGGCGTGTTCATCGTCAACCTCGTAGCAGCGAAAGTACCGACTATACCACGCGAAGGAAAAGGATCGGGCCGCAAGGCGACCCGATTTTAAGGACTTTTACAACAGGATACCGCCAAAGATGAAGCCCAGAATGACGCACAGGGCAATAGCGATCACGCCTGGGATGAGGAACGGGTGGTTAAACACGAACTTGCCGATGCGCGTTGAACCGGTATCGTCCATCTCAACCGCCGCCAGCAGCGTGGGGTAAGTGGGCAGCACAAACAGCGCGGAAACTGCCGCGAACGATGCAACGGCGGTCAGCGGCGAAACACCCAGCAGCAGCGCGGCGGGCATCAGTGCTTTAGTGGTTGCCGCCTGCGAGTAGAGCAGTGTCGCGGCGAAAAACAGTACCACGGCCAGCAGCCACGGATAGTTATGCAATAAGTCACCGGCCACCACCTGGATATCTTCAATATGGTGCTTCACAAACGTATCACCCAGCCAGGCAACGCCCAACACGCAGATACAGGCGCTCATACCCGATTTAAATGTACTGGCGTTCAGCACTTCGCCGGTGTCGATTTTGCAGGTCAGGCAAATCAGCGTGGCGATGGTCAGCATAAACACCACAATCGCTTCGTTACGCGGCAGTACCGGATGAGCAATCAGCCCTACGGTTGGGCTGATTGCAGTGGCGTACAGCATCACCGCCACGATGCCAATCAGGAACAGCAGCACCGAACGCTTAGCGTGGGGTTTCAGTTCAAATACCTGGCTACCGCGCAGCTTCACTTCACCTTTCGCCAGACGCTCCTGGTATACCGGATCGTCTTTCAGCTCGCAGCCGAGGAAATTACACACCACGGCGGTGATCATCACGGCAATCAGCGTGACAGGAATACAGATCGCCAGCAGCGTCAGGTAACTGACGCCCAGCGGTTCGAGGATACCGGCAAAAAAGACCACCGCGGCAGAAATAGGCGAGGCCGTAATGGCGATTTGTGAGGCGACTACGGCAATCGACAGCGGACGCGATGGGCGAATACCTTGCTCTTTCGCCACTTCGGTAATCACCGGCAGCGTCGAGAAGGCGGTGTGCCCGGTTCCGGCAAGGATTGTCATAAACCAGGTGACCAGCGGCGCAAGAAAGGTGATGTACTTCGGGTGGCTACGCAGCATGCGTTCAGCCAGGCTCACCAGGTAATCCATGCCGCCCGCCACTTGCATTGCGGCGATAGCGGCAATAACGGCCATGATGATTTCGATGACGTCGAAGGGAATGGCGCCAGGCGGGATTTGGAAGAACAGGGTCAGGACAAGAACGCCAAGGCCACCCGCAAACCCAATACCGATACCGCCAAGCCGGGCGCCGAGGTAGATGGCTAATAAGACGAGGACAAGCTCTGCTGCAAACATAATTGGCTTCCTTGTTTAACTAAGTGATATCGAATCGTTATATTTTAGTTACTATCCATAAGAAAAAAGGCACGTCGCGAGTGACGTGCCTTTTATGTATTTACGTGCTGAATTTATTGTTCACTTTCATCGGTATAACGTTTTGCTTTATAGGCCGGATGCATTAAGTTTTGCGCGGAAAATATATCATCCAGTTCCGCTTCGGTCAGCAGTCCGCGCTCCAAAACCACTTCCCGCACGCTTTTCCCCGTTTCGGCGCAAATCTTGCCGACGATATCGCCGTTGTGATGGCCGATAAACGGGTTGAGGTAGGTCACGATGCCGATAGAGTTATAAACATAACCTTCACACACTTCTTTGTTGGCCGTGATGCCGTTGACGCATTTTTCCAGCAGGTTGTAGCAGGCGTTGGTGAGAATATGGATCGACTCAAACATGGCCTGGCCAATTACCGGCTCCATCACGTTCAACTGCAACTGGCCCGCTTCGGAGGCCATGGTGACGGTGGTATCGTTGCCGATCACTTTAAAGCACACCTGATTCACCACTTCCGGCACTACCGGGTTGACTTTGGCTGGCATGATAGACGAACCCGCCTGCAACTCCGGCAGGTTGATCTCATTCAGCCCGGCGCGCGGCCCGGAGGAGAGCAGACGCAGGTCATTACAAATTTTGGAGAGTTTCACCGCCAGACGTTTCAGTGAACTGTGTACCATCACGTACGCGCCGCAGTCGGAGGTGGCTTCAATCAGATCTTCCGCCGGAACGACCGGCAGGTTACTCACTTCCGCCAGTTTCTGCACCGCCAGTTGCTGATAGCCGTCCGGCGTGTTGAGGCGAGTACCGATGGCGGTAGCGCCGAGGTTCACTTCCAGCAGCAGTTCTGCGGTGCGCAGCAGGTTTTTGGTCTCTTCATTCAGCAGCACATTGAAGGCGTGGAATTCCTGACCGAGGGTCATCGGTACCGCGTCCTGCAACTGGGTACGGCCCATTTTCAGGATATCCTTGAACTCCACGGCTTTGTTTTCAAAACCTTCACCGAGTTGTTTGATGGCATCAATCAACTTAACGATGGAGGCATAGACCGCGATGCGGAACCCGGTAGGGTAGGCATCGTTCGTGGACTGGCATTTGTTGACATGATCGTTCGGGTTGAGGAACTGGTAGTCGCCTTTCTGGTGGCCCATCAGTTCAAGCCCAATGTTGGCCAGCACTTCGTTGGTGTTCATGTTGACGGAAGTACCCGCGCCGCCCTGATAAACATCTACCGGGAATTGATCCATGCATTTGCCATTGTTCAGGACCTCATCACATGCGGCAACGATAGCGTTCGCGATATTTTTAGGAATGGTTTGCAGCTCTTTGTTCGCCAGGGCAGCCGCTTTTTTTACCATTACCATGCCACGGACAAATTCAGGGATGTCACTGATTTTGCTGTTGCTGATATAAAAGTTTTCAATCGCTCTCAGAGTATGCACGCCATAATAGGCATCCGCTGGCACTTCCCTGGTACCCAACAAATCTTCTTCGATACGAATGTTGTTTAACATGTGAACCTTCTTTTGCAAGCTACGAATGAATACACCAAACACACAGTATTTATGTGGATATGTGTCTTTTTCGACCGACGATTATGCCCTTAATCGGCCGGATACCCGAGATTATATGCTGGCTATGACCAAATGCCGTAATCTCGATCACTTATTATCCTTGTGAATGCATCATTATTAATAATATGTGAAATGTGTCACCGCTTCGTAACAGACAAAACTTTACATCGCGGCGGAAATTGAATTTTTTCGATCTGCCGCCATCTCAGGACTATGCGATTCGCAAACCCTTACTGACAGACGCCACAGGGCGTCTGTTTTTTTCACAGGAGAAGCCAGTGCGCTGGATACCGTTTATTGCTTTTTTCTTATACGTCTACATCGAGATATCGATCTTTATTCAGGTTGCCCATGTTTTTGGCGTCCTGATGACGCTCATTCTGGTGCTCTTTACCTCAGTGATAGGCATGTCGCTGGTGCGTAACCAGGGCTTTAAGAATTTCATGCTGATGCAGCAAAAAATGGCGGCGGGTGAAAGCCCGGCGGCGGAGATGATCAAAAGCGTATCGCTGATCATTTCCGGTCTGTTGCTGCTGCTGCCGGGGTTCTTTACCGATTTCCTCGGCCTGTTGCTGCTGTTGCCGCCGGTGCAAAAACACCTGACGCTGAAGCTGATGCCGCATCTGCGCTTTTCGCGGATGCCAGGCGGCGGTTTTTCGGCAGGAGGCGATGCGGGCCAGACCTTTGAAGGCGAATATCAGCGCAAAGACGATCAGCGTAATCGGCTGGATAATAAAGACGACCGCTAATGTTGATGCCCGGCACCGCCGGGCTTTTTTTTATGGCTGTATCGAGCGGATCGTGGTGGTGCGGCGCTTCGGCAGCAACAACCACAGCACGGCCAGCATGATCACCGCGTACAAACTCTTCCAGCCCGGGATTACCAGCAGTAACAGGCACAGCGCGCTGCCGACTATCGCCAGCGCTTTATAGCGCCCTTTCAGCAAGCGGCAACCTGCCAGCATGCACAGCAGGTAGATCATGATGAAAATGCCGTTGGCATAGATAATCAGCGTATCCAGATTAATGCTGAAAGCGTAGATGGCGATGGTGCACACCATGCAGCAGAACAGCACGGCGTTGAGCGCATTCACTGGCAACTGGCGTTTAGAGAGCTTTGCCAGCGCGCTCTCGGGTTTATATGCCGCCTGCGACCACACCAGCCGGGCGAAGCTCTGGATATAAATGTTCAGGCTGGCGAAGCAGGCCAGATAGCCAATAATGCAGGCTATCCACAACGCCTGTTTACCGAACAGTTCAACGACGATCGCCGGAAGCGATGCTGCTGCGCCAAGGGTGCGCCAGACATCAAAGTGCAGCACCACCACGGTACAGGCCCAGTAGACTGAACCCGCCAGCAGCAGGCCAATCATCAGCGCACGCGGGAAATCCCGCTCCGGGTTTTTGAATTCCGAAGCCAGATGGGCGAAAGCCTCCAGGCCGACAAAACACCAGAACATTACCGCCAGCGATGCCGACATGGCGGAAACCGACACTTGCGGCAGAGGCGGGAAAGGAATGTCGCGGAAAGTGATGCCGCCACGCCACCAGATAGCGACGATTAACGCCACAATCAGCCCGGCGATAAGCGACTGTAAATTGGCGCTGGAACCTGCGCCGCGCGTACCGATAAACCAGATCAGCGCCAGCGTGCCAAGTTCAGCCATCAGTAATAGCGGCCCTTGCCAGCCAAACATGCCTTGCCAGAAGCCCGCCGCAATATGCAGGGCTGCCGGCAGACCGACCGGGATCACCGAGAGAAACAGCCAGCCGGTAACCCGCTCAAGCCGTGGGCCGAACGCCAGACCGACAAAGTGGGCGACGCCGCCCGCGCTGGGGAAATGACGGCCAAGCGCCGCAAACACAATCGCTACCGGAAACACCAGTAAAATGAGCACTGGCCATGCCCACAGGCTGCTGTTGCCAGCGGCCAGCGCTGCCAGCGCGGGTACGGCGAATACGCCGGTGCCGAGTAAAGACGTTGATAACAATCCAATGCCCTGCGCCAGCCCCAGCTCCTGTTTTAATCCACTCATTGTCTTCGTCTGTCGAATGTCGGTTGCGCCGATGTTATCACAATCGGTTTTACTTATGGCTGCGCCAGCGCCTGCCAGCAAGGGTGGGAATCAGCCTGGTTTAGCGGGTGAGTCAGATTTCATAAATTTTTTTTGTTGTTCCCCCTTGAAGGGTGAAACAGCTAACCCCATCTCTCAGGTCACCAGCCGGAGAACCGTTTGCGGCCCGGCGCCATCCATAACTGATAAAGACTTTCTCAAAGGAGAGCTATCAATGAGTATTCGTCCGTTACATGATCGTGTGATCGTCAAACGTAAAGAAGTTGAATCCAAATCTGCTGGCGGCATCGTTCTGACCGGTTCTGCTGCAGGTAAATCAACTCGTGGCGAAATCATCGCTGTCGGTAAGGGCCGCATCCTGGAAAACGGTACTGTTCAACCACTGGACGTGAAAGTGGGCGATACCGTGATTTTCAACGAAGGTTACGGTGTGAAAACTGAAAAAATCGACAACGAAGAAGTGCTGATCATGTCCGAAAGTGACATCCTGGCAATTGTTGAAGCGTAACAACGCGCGCGAACCTGAACGAATTTAAGGAAAGAGAAAATGGCAGCTAAAGACGTAAAATTCGGTAACGACGCCCGTGTAAAAATGCTGCGCGGCGTAAACGTTCTGGCAGATGCAGTGAAAGTTACCCTCGGCCCGAAAGGCCGTAATGTGGTTCTGGATAAATCTTTCGGTGCACCGACCATCACCAAAGATGGTGTTTCCGTAGCACGTGAAATCGAACTGGAAGACAAGTTCGAAAACATGGGCGCGCAGATGGTGAAAGAAGTGGCCTCCAAAGCGAACGACGCTGCGGGCGACGGTACCACCACTGCAACCGTTCTGGCGCAGGCAATCATCACTGAAGGTCTGAAAGCCGTTGCTGCGGGCATGAACCCGATGGATCTGAAACGTGGTATCGATAAAGCTGTTGCTGCTGCGGTTGACGAGCTGAAAGCACTGTCCGTACCGTGCTCTGACTCTAAAGCTATCGCTCAGGTAGGTACTATCTCCGCAAACTCCGACGAAACCGTGGGTAAACTGATTGCGGAAGCGATGGATAAAGTGGGTAAAGAAGGCGTGATCACCGTTGAAGACGGTACTGGCCTGCAGGACGAACTGGACGTGGTTGAAGGTATGCAGTTCGACCGCGGTTACCTGTCTCCTTACTTCATCAACAAGCCGGAAACTGGTGCCGTAGAACTGGAAAGCCCGTTCATCCTGCTGGCTGATAAAAAAGTCTCCAACATCCGCGAAATGCTGCCGGTTCTGGAAGCCGTTGCGAAAGCAGGCAAACCGCTGGTAATCATCGCTGAAGACGTTGAAGGCGAAGCGCTGGCAACGCTGGTGGTTAACACCATGCGCGGCATCGTGAAAGTTGCTGCAGTTAAAGCGCCGGGCTTCGGCGATCGTCGTAAAGCTATGCTGCAGGACATTGCAACCCTGACCGGTGGTACCGTGATTTCTGAAGAAATCGGTATGGAACTGGAAAAAGCGACCCTGGAAGATCTGGGTCAGGCTAAACGCGTTGTGATCAACAAAGACACCACTACCATCATCGATGGCGTGGGTGAAGAAGCTGCAATTCAGGGTCGCGTAACCCAGATTCGTCAGCAGATCGAAGAAGCGACTTCCGATTACGACCGTGAAAAACTGCAGGAACGCGTAGCTAAACTGGCTGGCGGCGTTGCCGTTATCAAAGTTGGCGCAGCAACTGAAGTTGAAATGAAAGAGAAAAAAGCACGCGTTGAAGATGCGCTGCACGCGACCCGTGCTGCCGTTGAAGAAGGCGTGGTTGCTGGTGGCGGCGTTGCGCTCATCCGTGTAGCAAGCAAAATTGCCGATCTGAAAGGCCAGAACGAAGACCAGAACGTCGGTATCAAAGTTGCGCTGCGCGCAATGGAAGCACCGCTGCGTCAGATCGTGCTGAACTGCGGTGAAGAACCGTCTGTAGTGGCGAACACCGTTAAAGCTGGCGACGGCAACTACGGTTACAACGCTGCGACCGAAGAGTACGGCAACATGATCGACATGGGTATCCTGGATCCGACCAAAGTGACCCGTTCTGCTCTGCAGTATGCGGCGTCCGTTGCTGGCCTGATGATCACTACCGAATGCATGGTAACCGACCTGCCGAAAAGCGATGCGCCTGATTTAGGTGCGGCTGGCGGTATGGGCGGCATGGGCGGTATGGGCGGCATGATGTAATTGCTGCCTGACGCGCGAGCAGGGCGACCTGTCGCGGGTTCAACGAAAAAGAGCGGGCATTGCCCGCTCTTTTTTTTGCTTTCTGCTTTGCTCATGAATGTGCATGAAACTATACCAGTAACACTAACTCTGCAGGCGTCTGCACGTTCTGGTGCCAGCTCGCGCCAGGCTGAAGACCTGTGGAAAAATTGCAAATACCTGTGCGGCTCTGCCAGACGCCAGCAAATAGCATGAAAAGCACTATCAGTAGCAACAATAACCCTAACTTTTTACAGTTTCTGCATATTAGCGGTGCGTCTGCCCTTACCCCACTATTGGCGAATTCTTTATTAGCAACAATATGTATATCCGTACTCAGTAAAAATCCTGTCTTAGGAATGGTTTTAATAACTTGAACTCCTAAGCCAAAATTAGATAACATTCTACGTAACAGCGAAATATATTGATTTAGCGTATTGTTTGACGAATGCTGGCCATATTTACCCCAAACTGCTTTCAAAATATCATTGCGCGTTAAGATTTTTCCTTGATTCTCAATTAAAAACGTCAACAACCTACTGCTGGCGCGAGTCAGCGTTAAATGGCTTTTTTCGCTTTCAACTTCGTTATTCCAGATAGTGCCATCGGCAGGCCTGAAATGGATTTTGTGATTAATGATAAATATCATAGTCATACCTTGCATGGCGATGCTTATTATGGTTTTAGTTATCCTGCATTAATGAGTTAATTAAGGGTTGTTGTTACCACAAGATATTATAGCGCTCGTGATCTTCTTTTAATGAATGTCTCATTTGCGATTCCGTTCAACGAATTTTTTTGGATGTTACCATACTGTCTATATAATATATATTGTCAATGGTTTTGGTGGTTATTTACCCAGGCGGAGGAGTTAATCAGATTATTATGAGCTCCAGGGTTTTAACGTGTTACGGTTTGCAGATTCAGACGATACGCTTGATATTCTTTTCTTCGTTACCCGGCATATTATTTCATTGCCAATTATCGGTTGGTATATAATCGCTTAACACGTTGTATTCAGCCCCGGGTACTGTTTGAGTCGATGAGAGCTGACGGTGAAAAAACAGGCAGAACGCCGTACGCGAAACCTACACCTCAATCAGCGCGGCTGCGTTGAAGCGCAGCCAGCCTCTCAGAACGTTGTTCCCTCTCCAGCCTAATCGTTGCAATACGCTTTCCTGGCACTATTTTCCGCGATTTGTGCGGCTTATGCTGAGGATGTTTTTCTTTTAGTCATCTTTTTAGTATAAGGTTTACACACGGGCGGCATGCGTCCAGCTCATTGATTATGGGGAATAACATGTACGTAAAACGTTTGGCTGGGATTATGGGCGGCGTGCTGCTGTTAGCGGGTTGCAGCAGCAGCAACAGTGAACTAAGCACTGCAGGGCAAGGTGTGCGCTTTGTGGAAGATAAACCGGGCGCGCAGTGCCAGTATCTTGGTACCGCCACTGGCTCGCAGAGCAACTGGCTCGCTGGCCAGCATGGCGAAGAGGGCGGCTCAATGCGCGCTGCGGCGAATGCGCTGCGCAACCAGGCGGCTGCAATGGGTGGCAACGTTCTTTATAACGTTTCCAGCCCGACACAGGGTTTCTTATCCAGTTTTGTCCCGACCGCCAGCGAAATGAACGCGCAGGTCTATAAATGCCCTAACTAAGTTGTTGCTGCGGGCTCCCGCTCATGCTGGCGGGAGTTCGTTAATCGCTTCACTCCTTTATTTATTCCTCTTCTCCTGATTCTTTTTTCATAACTTTTGTTATTTCACCCACCTTGAATATTAAGTTTTCTTAAGGTTAAACACTATTTCGTGTTTCTTTGCTGAGAAGATACCGCGATCACTAAAGTATGCGGTTTTATTGTCGATATAGTTGGCTGGACGTAAAAATAAAAGGATTTTAAAACGGGGTGCTTTTGATGGGTTTGATGGGGGTCGGAAAGTCGATGAATATTACAAAAAAGTTGTTGCTTGCATTTTCGTTATTAATCTTAAGCTTAATTGGAACAAACCTTATCGCTGTTTTTTCGCTATCAAAAATTAGTAACGCGCAAGATTATTTCCAGGCAAATATTTTGCCGAGCCTCGACACCATGAACAAAGAGATGCTGAAGGTCACCAACATCCGTAGCCAGCTTTATCTACACGGCCTGACGCAAGACGCTGATGGTATGAATGAAGTCCAACAAAAAGCGTTAAAAATGTATGATGAATTATACGCCATGCATCAACATTACCTGAAGGAACTTATTTCCGATCAACATGATCTTGATTTGTCGAATAAAACGTTAGGTGATTTAGAAAAATTCCGTGCGGTAATGGATCAATATTTTAAAATATCAAATGCTAACGATCGTGATGGCGTGGTTAAAGCCATGCATTCTGGAGGACTGGTTGCGAGTAATATTACTCAATTAGTCAATGATTTTGACGAGCAAATTGCCTATAACACCTCGTTGGTGGCTGCGGCCAACAGTAATAATAGTGCGTTGATTTCTCGCGCGATGACGTTATCTCTGATTGCCACACTGGCGGCGACGATTATTCTGGGACTGTTTGGTTTATTCACCGTGTTAAATATCAAACGTCGTCTGAATGCGATGAAAGACGGGATGGTCAGCATCAGCGAAAAACTGGATCTCAGCCATTCATTACCAACGGGGCGTCTGGACGAGATTGGCCGGGCCGTTGGGGCATTCAATCTGCTGATTGAACGGGTCGCGGAATCACTGAGCATGGTGCGCAGCGCCTCTGGCTCGGTGAATACCGCCGCCAATGAGATTGCGCTCGGCAACAATGAACTCTCTGCACGTACCGAGCAGCAATCGGCCGCCGTGGTGGAAACGGCGGCGAGCATGGAAGAGCTGAGTTCAACGGTGAAACAGAACGCGCAGAACGCGCATCAGGCCAGCCAGTTAGCTACGACAGCGGCAGATACGGCGGTAAAAGGCGGCACCGTTGTTGGCGTGGCGGTGAACCGCATGAAGGATATTATCGAAAGCTCGAAGCGCATTTCCGAAATCACCTCTGTGATTAATGGCATTGCGTTTCAGACCAACATTCTGGCGCTTAACGCAGCCGTTGAAGCAGCCAGAGCGGGCGAGCAGGGGCGCGGTTTTGCGGTGGTAGCAGGAGAAGTGCGAAACCTGGCGCAGCGCAGTGCCCAGGCGGCCAAAGAGATTGAAGCCCTGATCCATGAGTCGGTTAACTATGTCGAAGAAGGTTCCCGGCAGGTCGATCTGGCGGGGGAAACGATGAGCGGCATTGTACATTCCGTGCAGCAGGTTAAAGATTTAATGCAGGAGATCGCCGCCGCGTCCGATGAGCAAAACCGTGGCATCTCGCAGATTGCCCAGGCGATGTCGGAAATGGATACCACCACGCAGCAGAACGCCGCCCTGGTACAGGAGTCTTCTGCCGCCGCCGGTAGCCTGGAAGAGCAAGCCAGCAAACTGCAACAGCTGGTTGATGTGTTCCGCTTGCCAGGACAGCAACTGGAGAAAGTGAAAAAGTCGGTTGGGAAAATGCATCAACCAAAACAAGCTGTTGCTACTACGGGACAGGATGGTTGGGAGACGTTTTAAACGGCAATTTTCAAACGGCAATGACGAGCCTGCATAGGCTCGTCATTATTTACGGCTTAGCTCTGGCGTAATTGCAGATCCAGCGGCGTCTTACTGGGTTCGCCGCCAATCTCGCGGGCAAGTTTCGGCACCATATAGCCGGAAACCAGCGTCAGAAGCTCGCGCATAATCAAACGTGCTTCGTCATCGCTCACCATAAAGTGCGCTGCTCCCTGAACTTTATCCAGCACATGCAGATAGTAGGGCATCACCCCCGCATCAAATAACGCATTACTCAACTCCGCCAGCGTTTGCGCATTATTATTCACGCCACGTAGCAGCACGCTTTGATTCAGTAAAGTGACGCCCGCCTGCCGCAGTGCGGCCATCGCCGTGCGGAACTCATCGCCGATCTCCTGGGCGTGGTTAATATGATTGACCAGCAAAATTTGCAGAGATGAACGGGCGAAACGCGCGACCAGCGTATCAGTGATGCGCGCCGGGATCACAATCGGCAGGCGGCTGTGAATACGCAGGCGTTTAATGTGCGGAATGGCTTCCAGCTGTTCCAGCAGCCAGTCCAGCTCATGATCTTTCGCCATCAGCGGATCGCCGCCGGAAAAGATGATTTCATCCAGCTCCGGATGCGCTGCAATATAGTCCAGCGCGCCTTGCCAGTTACGCTTGTTGCCCTGATTTTCCGCGTAGGGGAAGTGGCGACGGAAGCAGTAGCGGCAGTTCACGGCGCAGCCGCCTTTCACCAGCAGCAGGGCGCGATTACGGTATTTATGCAGTAATCCAGGCACCACGCTACTCTGCTCTTCCAGCGGATCGGTGGTGAAACCCGGCGCGGCGATAAATTCCTGCGGTGCGGTGATCACCTGGCGCAATAGCGGATCATTGGGATTGCCAGGCTGCATGCGCGCGGCGAAGGATCGCGGTACGCGTAGAGGAAACAGGCGTTTTGCCTCACGGCCTGCGGTTAAATTTTCATCCGTGTCTATCTTTAAAAGACGTAACAGTTCGTCCGGATCGGTTATTACATCGGCAAGTTGCATTAACCAATCTTCTCTGGACGGGGTATTTAGGGTTACAATATGCGCCATTTTGTGGCTAAGCTACCAGTTAACAATTTTCAGAGGGCCTTATGGCGACTTACTATAGCAACGATTTTCGTGCTGGTCTTAAAATCATGTTGGACGGCGAACCTTACGCGGTTGAAGCCAGCGAATTCGTTAAACCAGGTAAAGGCCAGGCATTTGCGCGCGTTAAGCTGCGTCGCCTGCTGACCGGTACTCGCGTAGAAAAAACTTTCAAATCTACTGACTCTGCCGAAGGCGCAGACGTTGTCGATATGAACCTGACTTACCTGTACAACGACGGTGAGTTCTGGCACTTCATGAACAACGAAACTTTCGAACAGCTTTCCGCTGACGCCAAAGCGATTGGCGACAACGCAAAATGGCTGCTGGACCAGGCTGAATGCATCGTGACCCTGTGGAACGGCCAGCCTATCTCCGTCACTCCGCCGAACTTTGTTGAGCTGGAAATCGTTGAAACCGATCCAGGTCTGAAAGGCGACACCGCAGGTACCGGCGGCAAACCGGCTACCCTGAGCACTGGCGCAGTGGTTAAAGTTCCGCTGTTCGTGCAGATCGGTGAAGTTATCAAAGTGGATACCCGCTCCGGCGAATACGTATCTCGCGTGAAGTAATGTCCGCGGCTTCGGCGTAGCATCATGCTACGCCGTTGAACATAACAGGGCAGGAATGATGAAACGCCTTACCAAAATCCTTTCACTTATGCTTATCAGCAGCGCTTTGCTGTCGGGCTGCAATACTGCGCGCGGCATGGGCGAAGATATTCAAAGCCTGGGCCACGCGATTTCTCACGCGGTCAGCTAAAAACTTCACATCTTCTTAAAAATCTTCCCGTTCCGGTCTCATTGCGGAATTTTGTCTATGCTTAAGTGGCTATACACGAATAATATTGGTCACAAAAGGAAGATATTATGGTTAAGAAGACAATTGCTGCGATCTTTTCTGTATTGGTCCTTTCATCCGTTCTGACAGCGTGTAACACCACGCGTGGCGTCGGTCAGGATATCTCTGAAGGCGGCAGCGCAATTTCCGGCGCAGCAAGCAAAGCGCAGCAGTAATCCTTGCCGGTACGGCATACGCCGTACCGCTAATTTGAATTTTCCGGCAGTGAAAGGAACGGCGTAAACCGATTTCCCATCCCGAGTTTCATGCGAATATTACGCTTGTAGGTATAAACGGTTTTGCCGTTAATACTGAGCCTGGCAGCGATGCTTTGGTTACTTTTCCCTTCCATCCATAGCGTGAGCACTTTTTCTTCCTGTTTAGTCAGTAATGGCGTCGCCATTTGTGGAATTGAACGCGTCGGGCGCGCCAGCACAATGTCATCAATGACCTGCGCCAGTTTCTCCAGCGGTTCTGTTTTTTGCAGCGTTGCGCAAATTTTAAATTGCGCATAGAACCCGGAAAGTTGCGCATCGGTACCCGATTCCAGCAGCAGTACCTGGTTTGCGTCGCTGCAGACGGAAAATAGCGAAGCAAGCTGTTGAATATGATGGATTTCATTTTTGAAACCATGAAGGTCGGCAATCACCAGATCGGGCTGCCACTGCACAATATGTTCTTTCGCCAGCATTAAATTATGCAACCCGGTGACGAGGAACGAGGCGGGGAACAAATCGGGTTGATTGAGCCAGGACTCCACCCCAACGCGGGTGAAGTAACAACGGTCAATCACGAGAATCTTGAACATATTTTTCTTCGCAGTCAGAGGGTGGCGCACAACTTCCTGTATTCAGGAAAGTGATTCATCATAGGGGGTACATAAGGTGGGTAAATGCTGGAATTCCGCAGCGAACAGTGGCTATTTCTTGCTTTAACTTGCGGAATGTAAACAGGCACAATCAAGTTGAAATTTTAAACTGTAGCGGGCAGAATTTGCCTCTCTTCACATCTCTGGCGGGACGACCTGTCAGTTGCGTTTTTTTCGGGGACGGCCCCGCATCGGAGCCAATTATGTCCTGGTTAATTCTTCTTATCGCCGGTCTTCTTGAAGTGGTTTGGGCTGTCGGCCTGAAATACACCCACGGCTTTACGCGTCTTGCCCCCAGTATCATCACCGTTACAGCGATGATCGCCAGTATTGTGCTGCTGTCATGGGCAATGAAAACCCTGCCGGTCGGTACCGCTTATGCTATCTGGACCGGGATCGGCGCGGTGGGCGCTGCGGTTGCAGGGATTGTGTTGCTTGGCGAATCTGCAAGCCTGGCGCGTATTCTCAGCCTGTGTCTGATTGTCGCCGGAATCATTGGCTTAAAGCTCAGCACACATTAGTAAGACTGATTAATCCAGAGTAGTTTTTCCACAGCAAAACCTTGCCGGCTGGCGATATCCAGCATCTGCTGTTTGACCTCTGCCGGTAGGGTTGGTGTGCGCGACAGCAGCCATAAATAGTCGCGATCCGGCCCGCAAACCAGCGCGTAGCGGTATTCATCGTCAAGGGTAATGATGTTGTAACCGCCATAGAAAGGACCGAAGAAAGAGACCTTCAGCGCGGCGATATTCGGATTGCCGGTGAAATAGGCCACGCCGGTGGACTGTTGCCACATGTCGCGTTGCGGATTATAGCCGCGGTTTATCACTGTCAGGCCGCCGTCGTTGCGCAAACTGTAGGTGGCGGTGACTTTCTCCAGACCGCTCTCGAAGCGGTGGTCCAGACGGGCGATTTCGTACCATCTTCCGAGATAACGCTGGGTATTGAAGTTTTGCACAACGGTGACGCCATCAGGCGGGGTGGGGGAACTACAGGCGGAGAGCAGTAACGCAGCGGTAACCGTGACGATCATCAGCAGCATGCGCATGGGATTTTTCCTTCCAGATCTTTTCTTTAGGGTATAGACGCTGGCAGGAAATTTGCTCTCCCGCTTGCGCAGGAGAGCGACTGGTATCAAATAAAAATGACGCCGATCAGTGTGACCACGGTCAGAATCGCTGCGAGACCGTAGAACACCCATTTACCGTTCGGTACGTGAATTTTCAAATCATGCATCATATGGTGAATACGGTGCAGACCGCACCACACCGGCAGGACAATCATCAAAAACAGGAACACGCGTCCAACGAAGCTTTGCGCAAACGCCAGTACGCGCTCATAACCCAGCGCTTCACCAGGGTAGAAGCTCAGCGGCAGCAGAATGCCGACCAGCAGCACGATGACCGGCGCGACAATGGCGCTCCACATACCGCCTGCGCCGAACAAGCCCCAGAATACGGGTTCGTCAGAACGTTTTGGATTCGGGTTAATCACGTTGGCCTCCTTACCAGAAAAGAGCCACAAACAGCACCACCACAGTGACTACCGCAGTCACCACCCAAAGCCCTTTCACTACCGGCTCTGGCCCCATTTTTTCGCCTTTGACGATGATAAGCTGCGCTTTCGGCGCCAGATCAAACCAGGTTTTGGTGTGCAGCAGCGCGGCGGCGAGCGTCACCAGATTGAGGATCACCACAATCGGGTTTTGCAGAAAATGCACGAAACCTTGCCAGCTTTCCGGCCCATGTTTTAGCGCAAACAGACCAAAGATCAGTTCGATACTGAACCAGACCGCAGGTACCGCCGTTCCTTCACGCAGCATGTAGAAGCGATAAAACGGCAGAGTTTTCCACCAGCTTGACGGCATGGGACGAACCCAGGCTTTACGTTTAGTCGTCATAATGCACTCCTTAGCGTGGTTTCAGGGTGGCGATAAGAAAGTCTTTCGAGCTTTCCACCTTGCCCTGCTGAATGGCCGCAGCCGGATCGACATGTTTCGGACACACTTCCGAACAGTAGCCGACAAACGTACAGCTCCACACGCCGTTCTGGCTGTTGAGTTGCCCCATGCGCTCTTTTTTGCCGTGATCGCGGCTATCAAGGTTATAGCGATGCGCCAGCGTAATTGCCGCCGGGCCGATAAACTCAGGATTCAGGCCAAACTGCGGGCAGGCAGCGTAGCACAGGCCGCAGTTAATGCAGCCGGAGAACTGATGGTACTTCGCCATCTGCGCCGGGGTTTGCTTGCCTGGCCCCTGATCCGGCGTGCGCGTATTGCCGATAATGTAAGGCTTAATCGCTTCGAGACTTTCGATAAAGTGGGTCATATCGACCACCAGATCGCGCTCAACCGGGAAGTTTGCCAGCGCCTCGACTTTCAGGCCTTTCTCGTAATCGCGCAGAAAGGTTTTACACGCCAGTTTCGGGACCTTGTTGACCATCATGCCGCAGGAGCCGCAAATCGCCATACGGCACGACCAGCGGTAGCTCAGGTCCGGCGCAAGGTTATCTTTGATATAGTTCAGCGCGTCGAGCAGAGAAGTGGCTTCATCGTAAGGTACGTCATAGAAGGCACTGTGAGGTGCATCGTCCACTTCCGGGTTGTAACGCACCACCTCCACTTTCAGATTCTTCATCTCAGACATTGTTCGTCTCCTTCTTCTCAGGCGATTCAGCTTCTGCACCGTATACGCGTTTCGCCGGTGGCAGCGTAGTGATCTTCACGTCGCTGTATTCCAGTCGGGTTGCGCCGTCGGCATCGCGGAAAGCCAGTGTGTGCTTGAGGAAGTTGACGTCATCGCGCTCAGTACATCCCTCATCCAGGCGCTGATGCGCCCCGCGGGATTCTTTACGCGCCAGCGCCGAGTGCGCCATACATTCGGCCACGTTCAGTCCGTGTCCCAGTTCGATGGTGTAGAGCACATCGGTGTTGAAGACGCTGGAAGTATCGGTAATGCGCACGCGTTTAAAACGCTCTTGCAGCTCGGCCAGCTTATCCACGGTTTTTTGCATTAATTCCGGCGTGCGGTAGATCCCGCAGCCTTCTTCCATGGATTCGCCCATTTCGTCGCGGATTTTCGCCCAGCTTTCGTTGCCGTCCTGATTGACCAGCGCTTTCAGACGCTGCTCGACATCTGCTGCCTGTGCGTTTAACGCAGCATCATTGGCCTGGCTCGCAGAGGCCGAACGTGCAATGGCGCGTTCACCGGCCAGGCGGCCAAACACCACCAGTTCCGCCAGCGAGTTAGAGCCGAGACGGTTGGCACCATGCAGGCCGACCGACGAGCATTCGCCCACTGCAAACAGCCCGGTGATGCGGGATTCGCAGTTTTGATCGGTTTCGATACCGCCCATGGTGTAGTGGGCCGTCGGGCGTACCGGAATCGGTTCTTTGATCGGATCGACGCCGACATAGGCTTTCGCCAGTTCGCAGATAAACGGCAGGCGCTCGCTGATTTTTTTCGCGCCAAGATGACGCAGGTCGAGGTAGACCACATCACCGCGCGGTGTCGAAATGGTGTTGCCTTTACGCCACTCATGCCAGAACGCTTGCGACACTTTGTCGCGCGGGCCGAGTTCCATATATTTGTTCTTCGGCTCGCCCAGTGGCGTTTCCGGCCCCATACCGTAATCCTGCAAATAACGGTAACCGTTTTTGTTCACCAGAATGCCGCCTTCGCCGCGACAACCTTCTGTCATCAGAATGCCGGAACCCGGCAGGCCGGTTGGATGGTACTGCACGAACTCCATGTCGCGCAGCGGAACACCGTGCGCCAGCGCCATGCCCATGCCGTCGCCGGTGACAATGCCGCCGTTGGTGTTGTAGCGGTAAACGCGGCCAGCGCCGCCCGTTGCCATCACTACGGCATTAGCGCGAATCTGTACCAGCGTGCCTTCCATCATATTCATGGCGACCAGCCCGCGGGCATGGTTGTCATCCACAAGGATATCCAGCACGAAATGTTCGTCGAAGCGTTGGATTTGTGGGAACTGAAGGGAGGTTTGAAACAGGGTATGCAGCATATGGAAGCCGGTTTTATCGGCGGCGAACCAGGTACGTTCGATTTTCATCCCACCGAAGCGCCGCACGTTGACCGAACCATCCGGGCGACGGCTCCACGGACAGCCCCACTGTTCAAGTTGGGTCATTTCTGTCGGGCAATGATGCACAAAATAGTCAACGACATCCTGTTCGCAAAGCCAGTCACCGCCAGCAACGGTATCGTGGAAATGGTATTCGAAGCTGTCATGATCCTGGGCGACGGCGGCAGAACCGCCTTCTGCGGCAACCGTGTGGCTGCGCATCGGATAAACTTTTGAAATCAATGCGATTTTGGCTTTCGGGTTGGCTTGCGCCGCCGCGATGGCGGTGCGTAATCCCGCTCCGCCTGCGCCTATCACAGCGATATCGGCTTGAAAGGTTTGCACGACATTCCTCCAGATTATTGTTGTTCCGCAACGATAAGCCAGACCGCTTAAGGCAGTTGCGAATATGTTCCACTGCTCCTTTTTGGGTAAGCAGCAGTATAACCGCAGAGATTCAAGGGAAATTTGATGCGTTCGATTTTTTTGCTGTTCTTTAAGGCAATGCATCATTCATATTGATAAATATCATCCTTGATTACTTCCTCTTTATTTATAGACGAGATAAATGAAATTTTTTTGCACAAAATTTGTCTCTGCGGATCGATGCGGGTAGACTTCGTGCCCTTGTCTGAATTTGGAGAACGTACCATGAGCGAAACGGCCACCTGGCAGCCGAGCGCATCCATCCCCAATTTATTAAAACGCGCGGCAATCATGGCGGAAATTCGGCGTTTTTTCGCCGATCGCGGCGTACTTGAGGTGGAGACGCCCTGCATGAGCCAGGCAACGGTAACGGACGTTCATCTGTTCCCATTTGAAACCCGTTTTGTTGGCCCCGGCCATTCTCAGGGCATCAATCTCTACCTGATGACCAGCCCGGAATACCATATGAAGCGTCTGCTGGCGGCGGGATGTGGCCCGGTATTCCAGTTGTGCAGAAGCTTCCGTAATGAAGAGATGGGCCGTCATCACAATCCTGAATTCACCATGCTTGAGTGGTATCGTCCGCACTACGACATGTACCGCCTGATGAACGAGGTGGACGATTTACTGCAACAGGTGCTGGAGTGCCCGGCAGCGGAATCGCTCTCTTATCAGCAGGCGTTCCAGCGTTATCTGGAAGTGGATCCGCTCTCTGCTGATAAAACGCAACTGCGCGAAGTGGCGGCAAAACTCGATCTGAGCAATATTGCGGAGACAGAAGAAGACCGCGATACGCTGCTACAACTGCTGTTTGCCATGGGCGTTGAGCCGCATATCGGCAAAGACCGACCGACTTTCGTGTATCACTTCCCGGCAAGCCAGGCCGCTCTGGCGCAGATCAGCACCGAAGATCACCGCGTGGCGGAGCGTTTTGAGGTTTATTTCAAAGGGATTGAGCTGGCGAATGGTTTCCACGAGCTGACTGACGCCCGCGAGCAGCAGCAGCGTTTTGAGCAGGATAACCGCAAGCGCGCGGCGCGCGGTCTGCCGCAGCAGCCGGTGGACAATAATTTGCTGGAAGCACTGAAAGCTGGGCTGCCGGATTGTTCTGGCGTGGCGCTGGGCGTTGATCGTCTGGTAATGCTGGCATTACAAGCGGAAAGCCTGGCTGAGGTTATTGCGTTTACCGTTGACCGGGCGTAATGAGCCGATGCGGTAACATGAAGAAAGGCGCCTGAGGCGCCTTTTTTGTTACGTTACAAACTTCCGGCCGGGCGGTTGCCTTTACCTGCAGAAGTCAGCGTTCGCGCCGTGCGTTTCCCGTCGAGGCTCTCCAGCCGCATCTGGAATGGCGGGAACGGCAAATCGATACCGTGTTCGCGGAAGCCCGCCAGAATTAACTGGTGGATTTCGTGGCGCAGCGGCATACGATGCCCCATCTCAGCGGCATAGATGCGCAGTTCAAACAGTTGAATGCCCTGTTGCAGATCGACCAGGAATACTTCCGGCGCCGGATTATCAATCACAAAAGAGCAGCGTTCGGCGGCGGTATAGAGGATCTGCGTCACCTCTTCACTGTTGGCGTCTGCGGGCGCAGGCACGGTTAAAACTACACGCGTGACGGAATCGGAGAGCGACCAGTTAATAAACTGCTCGGTAATAAACGCCTTGTTCGGCACGATGATCTCTTTACGATCCCAGTCGCTGATGGTGGTGGCGCGGGTGTTGATTTTCGTCACGCTGCCCGTCAGATCGCGGATCGTTACGGTATCGCCAATGCGGATCGGCTTCTCAAACAGAATGATCAGGCCAGAGATGAAGTTGGCGAAAATCTCCTGTAAGCCAAAGCCGAGACCGACACCCAACGCGGCGACCAGCCATTGCAGCTTGGCCCATTCGATGCCGATCATTGAGAAGCCGACCAGCCCACCGAACAGCATCAGCAAATATTTAGTGATAGTGGTAATGGCATAACCGGTGCCGGGCGACAGATCCAGATGTTGCAGCAGCGCCAGTTCCAGCAATGCCGGAAGGTTGCGCACCAGTTGCGTGGTGATGATAAACACGAGAATGGCGATCAGCACCGCGCCGAGCGTAATTGGCTCCAGGCTTTCCACTCCCTGCACCGTCGAAGTGACATCCCACAGCGGGATATTTTCCAGAAAACCAAAAGCGGAATGGATCTCCGACCACAGCACGATGACAGACAGCAGCGCAATCAACATCAAAATCGACCGCACCAGCCGCAGCGACTGGACGCTGATCGCATCCAGATCGACTTCCGGCTCATCGACATCGGCAGCACCTTCGGTGCTGGCGTGATGCGGCACTTCTTCCTCGCCCCGCGCACGCTGAGCGAGGATTTCCGCGCGGCGGTGGCGTGCGCGTTCAAACGCCAGGCGACGGCGCTGAATCAGCATCCAGCGGCGGATAATGTGGTAGACCACCAACAGGGCGAACCAGATGGCGACGGAGGTTTCCAGACGCGCGAGCAGCGCCTGCGCTGTGGCCAGATAGCCGACCGCGGCGGCGAGGATCGCCGTCAGCGGCGCGCAGAGCAGCAAATTCCACAACAGATGATTTGGCAAGTTATCGGCGCTGCCGCTTTTGTCCACATAGAGCGGGATCCCGGCGCGTTTCAGGCTCAGCGTCACCAGCGCCAGCGCGCCGCAGATGAGGATAAAGCACAGCCGCCCCAGCGAGCCGGAGAATTCTCGATCGTTGAGGTTATCGAACATAATCAGCGCCATGATCAGCGGTACGATAAAGCCAATGCTCATCAGGTAGTAACGCATGCCGCGCGCAACGCGATTGCGCGGCCAGCCAAAGTGGGCGACAAACAGGCCGGTTGGGCGGGCGAAGGTCGCGCAAATCATCACCACCCACAGCAGCGGCACGGTCGCCGTAACGCCATCGCCGATGGCGACCGCCAGCGGCCAGGGCCAGGCTTCCTGCAAACCGTAACCGAGCGTAGCCCACAGCACCGGAAGCGGTGATGCGACGAGGATCGACCAGAAAACGGTGCGCATGGTCAGCCAGAAGTGATCCTGCGTGACCTTGCCAACGCGGGCGCTTGAGCGCTCCAGAAAGCGGGTAAAGTGCCGACGTGAATAGATGCTGAAACCCACCAGCGCTAAGGCGCCAAACAGCGGGAACAGCGTCTCTTTGCTGGTCAGCATCATAATACTGGCTTTGCCAAGCTGGCTGAGGGTATCCAGCGACAATAAACGGCGCAGATCCTGCACAATCTCAATTGGCCATGTAAAGGTCAGCGGGCTGACATCCGCCGTCCAGAACAGATAGCGGTGCGTCGCTTCATTCACCTCTTTCAGCGCATCTTCGAGCTGGCTATTGGCCACTTTCAGCTTGGTGAGCTCGAGGATCAGCGTATCGCCGCCCTGAAGCAAAGAATTCAGCAGTTCGCGCTGCGTACGCAACTGGGCTTCCAGAATGCGGTTCTGCTCGGCGGTAAGCGCTTTGCCGTCAGCCTGGCGGATCTGTCGCAGTTGCGGCTGCTTATTCAGCAAATCCTCATAGCGCATCCGATGGACGCGCAGTTGTGCCATCTCGGTATCCAGTTGCTGCGGTTTTGGCATTTCCGGCAGGCGGGCAACCTGCGCGCGTAGCGCTTCACCCAGCATATTCGAGGCACCGAGCCACTGGGACTGCTCACGCAGCGTATTAAGGGCCTGACGAACCTGTAAAGTTTGCCCGGAGGCCTGCCGCTGCTGGGATGCAACCAGATCCATACGCTGCGCCTGTTGATTCAGCGCCTGCGAGAGTTCGCGGTTGATGCGGAACTGCTCGACGATACCGGCGGGCAAATTGGCGCTATTTTCTGCCAGCAGCTCAGTGCTCTCCAGCGCCTGTTCGGCTTCGCGCTGGCGCTGACTGTTGAGCTGGTTACGCAAGGCCTGTAGATATGCATCCAACTGCTGGCTCTGTTTCTGCGCCAGTTCGGAGCGCATCCGCGCCAGTTCCTGACGGTTATTGGCGGAAAGTTGCGCCAGATCCAACTCATCAACCAGCGCTTTCAGCTTCGCGGATTCTGCCTGCGCACCGAAGTTTTGTGCCTGTGCCAACGGTGTGTTGGTGTTTTGCGTGCCAAGTCGGCGCTCCACTTCGGTGACCTGACGGCGCGCCTCGGTCTGCTGTTGCGGGAGCTGGCTCAGGGAATCGCTGATCTCTCTGGCGCGTTCCTGCTCCTGCTGGGCAAGGCGGGTTTTTTCCAGCAGCTGGCTGCTGACTTGCAGGATCTCCTGATTCAGCGCGTCGCTGCTCATCCCTTCGGGAACCGATTTGGGTTCCTCGCGTAGGTTATCCAACTGCGCGCGCAGAGTGCGGGAAATCTTGGGGAAATTATCAATAACTTGTTGATATTGCTGGGCACGCTCGAGTGAACCTTTGCGTTCCTCAAGGGCGTTGAGCGCGGCCTGGAGCACCTCGATCGTTTCTGCCTGCTCCGGCGTGCTTTTCGCCGCCTTAACCTGCTCCAGTTCCTGGGTGATTTGTCTGGCATCGGGAGCCGTTGCTGCAACGGCCCCCTGGCTGAGGCACCAGGCCATCAGAAAAACGATAATCAGGCGCACATCAGTCTCCGTGGTGCGGGGGGTTAGCCCTGGTCTTTTTGGTCGTCAACCAGCGGGCTGGCATCGTGTTCTGCCTGGATTTCCGCTTCCGGCAGTGGTGCCGGTTCGGCATCTACCGGCGCGAAGGGCTCGGTAGAAACGGCCAGCGGCTGGCCGATTTTGGTTACCGACAGGCTTTGCAATTGCTCTGCCAGCGCCACTTTGCCCGGCGCAAACAGGTTGATGACGGTCGAGCCGAGTTTGAAGCGGCCCATCTCCTGGCCTTTCAGCAGCGCAACCGCGCCTTCGCTGTCGCCCGCAGGCCATGTCCAGCGTTTGATAATGCCTTCGCGCGGCGGCGTGATGGTGCCTGCCCACACGGTTTCGATACTGCCGACAATGGTCGCGCCGACAAGAATTTGCGCCATCGGGCCGAACTCGGTATCAAACAGGCAGATCACGCGTTCGTTACGGGCAAAGAGATTAGGGACATTTTGCGCCGTCAGATGGTTAACGGAGAAGAGATCGCCTGGCACGTAAATCATTTCGCGCAGGATGCCATTACACGGCATATGAACACGGTGATAATCGCGTGGAGAGAGATAGGTGGTGACAAAGCTGCCGTTGCGGAACAGGTCTGCCATCAGATAGTTGCCCGCCAGCAGCGCTTCCAGGCTGTAGTTATGACCTTTGGCCTGCAGAATTTTGTCATTCTCAATGGCGCCGAGCTGGCTGATAACACCGTCTGCGGGCATCACCAGCACGTTCGGATCGGTATCAAGCGGGCGCACGTCGTCGCGCAGCGGGCGCACAAAGAAATCGTTAAAGGTACGGTAGCTGGCGGTGTCCGGCTTCTGCGCCTCTTTCATATCGACCTTGTAGTATTTTACGAACAGATCGATAACCAGTTTGGTCAGCCAGCCTGCACGTTTGCTTGCGCCCCAGCCCGCCAGGCGAGTGAGCCACAGTTTAGGCAGAATGTATTGAAGCGAAAGTTTAAATGAGTTTAACAAGGTAGCCTCCAGGCCATTGTTTTTGTCGTTCCTGACCCGACGCCGGAGCGCCTGAGTCTTTGAAAAAGGGGACGATTTTAGCGACGCTTAGCTTAATTGTCAGTCGTCCGATTCAGAAAAGCTTTTACGCGTTTTTACTTGCGCCATGCTTTCAAGAATACGGTGATAATTGTCGAAGCGGCTTTCTGCAATCTCGCCATTTTCTACCGCCTCGCGGATGGCGCAACCGGGATCGGTATCGTGTTTGCAGTCGCGGTATTTACAGTGACCGATATAGTCATGGAATTCGACAAACCCGTTAGTGATTTGTTCCGGTTCGAGATGCCAGAGGCCAAACTCACGAACGCCCGGAGAATCAATCACATCGCCGCCGTGCGGGAAGTGGTAGAGACGCGCTGCGGTAGTGGTGTGCTGCCCCAGGCCGGAAACATCAGAAACGTCGTTAGTAAGTATTTGCTCTTCCTGGAAACCGAGCAGCGCATTGAGCAGGCTTGATTTCCCGACGCCGGACTGCCCGGCAAAGATGCTTACACGGTCGGTTAGCGCTTCAACGAGCGGTGCCAGGCCATCTTGCGTGTGGCTGGAGACCATCAGCACCTGGTAGCCAATATTGCGGTAGATATCCATCTGCTCATTGACGAATGCCATTCCTTCGTCATCCAGCAGATCGATTTTGTTCAGGACGATCAGCGGAGCAACCTGCAACGCTTCGCAGGCTACCAGATAACGATCGATAATATTGAGTGACAGTTCCGGCAGGATCGCGGAGACCACTACGATTTGATCGATGTTGGCGGCGATGGGTTTTACGCCATCATAAAAATCAGGGCGCGTCAGCACCGAGGTGCGTTCGTGCACCGCTTCAACGATGCCCTTGACGGTGACGCCTTCTGCGGCTTCTTTACCTGGACGCCAGACAACGCGGTCGCCGGTGACCAGCGAGCGAATAGTGCGGCGAATGTTACAGCGATGCACCTTGCCGTCGGCAGATTCCACATCGGCGTGCATGCCAAAGCGGCTGATCACCACCCCTTCGGACGCTTCGCCGAACAGGTTGTCATCGTAGTCAGCTTTCTCCGCAGACGTTTTCAGTCGGCGCTGGTGGTTCGCTTTTACGCGGCGCTGCTGTCCTTTGGAGAGTTTATTTTTACTCAATCGTGCTGGCTCCTGGTCGCCCTGGATGGGCAAAACCTCTATGATACACGCAATTTTAGATGAATATAGTTACGTGATAAGGGTGGAAAATAGCATGAGCGCAAATGAAAACAACCTCATTTGGATCGATCTGGAGATGACGGGGTTAGATCCCGAGCGCGATCGCATTATTGAGATCGCCACGCTGGTAACCGATGCGAATCTGAACATCCTGGCGGAAGGGCCGGTGATTGCGGTACATCAATCCGACGCGCAGTTGGCGTTAATGGATGAGTGGAACGTGCGTACTCATACCGGTAGCGGTCTGGTTGATCGCGTTAAGGCCAGCCAGCTCGACGATCGTGCTGCGGAACTGGCGACTATCGAATTCCTTAAAGAGTGGGTGCCGGCGGGCAAATCCCCCATTTGTGGCAATAGCATTGGCCAGGATCGCCGCTTTCTGTTTAAGTACATGCCCGAGCTGGAAGCGTATTTCCACTACCGTTATCTGGATGTCAGCACGCTGAAAGAGCTGGCGCGTCGCTGGAAGCCGGAAGTCCTGGAAGGCCTGAAAAAAAAGAATACCCACCAGGCGCTGGATGATATTCGTGAGTCGGTGGCTGAACTGGCGTACTATCGCGAGCATTTTATTAAGCTTTAAGACAATGAAGGCGCGGGGCCGATTTTTTTTCAGTTGCCCCGCAAGCCAGTGCTGGCGCGGGTTTGCTGGAAAAATGCGCACTTTGTTGATTAAAGCAGCACTTGAACAAAAAAAGCGAAAATTTGCTGTCGGGGGCTTGCAGCAGGAATGATTTCTCGTATAATGCGCCTCCCGTGAAGACACAGAAATGTGCAACACGGCATCACGAAATTTTAGCGGAAATTGTTCGCAATTAGCTGAAAAATCGATGATAAGCGGGAATAGCTCAGTTGGTAGAGCACGACCTTGCCAAGGTCGGGGTCGCGAGTTCGAGTCTCGTTTCCCGCTCCAAAATTTGAAATGCACCATCCAGATTTACTGGTTTCGGCATTGAAGCTGAATCCGGATAAATATGCGGGAATAGCTCAGTTGGTAGAGCACGACCTTGCCAAGGTCGGGGTCGCGAGTTCGAGTCTCGTTTCCCGCTCCAAATTTGAAATGCCGAAAGGCACGCACCATCCAGATTTACTGGTCACGGCAAGCAAGCCTGTCCAGATAAGTATGCGGGAATAGCTCAGTTGGTAGAGCACGACCTTGCCAAGGTCGGGGTCGCGAGTTCGAGTCTCGTTTCCCGCTCCAAATCTTCATCTATAAAAAATTATCCACAGCGGGATTCCTCGTTGGGGGCGTTTTTTTATTGTCCTGTCAAATTATTGTGAACAGAGTTATCCACAGGCATAACTTTCATTCGCAACATTATCATTGCTTCGCCAGGTGAACGATCTCGTTTCAACCGATTGAAAAATAAAAATAAAATAATATTTCAAACTGTTAATTCGATCGCTTGACGATTTTGTGAACGTTGAATCGTAATGTGTTTTTTATTTTATTCACAAGCTGTGGATGGTTCAGGCATCGCGCGGCAGCCCTTTTTCAACCACCCGTACCAGCCGCTGCTTTTTCGGGGATTGTACTTCCACCACGCAGGCATTTCGTTTCTCAATTTGCTGCGCAATCGCCCATTCTATGTGTTCGTCGAGAAGTGGGTGCTCACCCTGCCGCTGTCGGAGCACCTGGATAATAGCCTCCTCCCACGGCGCATTGCCCAGTGCGACGGCAATATTGCGTAGCCAGCGTAAATGACCAATACGGCGAATCGCCGAACCTTCCGTGACTTTCAAGAAGTGCGCTTCATTCCAGGCGAACAGTTCAATCAGTGCGGGCGCATGCAGCGCTTTGCGCGGGCTGAAATCCTCTTCGTTGGTTAGTTGCGAGTAGCGATTCCAGGGGCAAATCAGCTGGCAATCATCACAGCCGTAGATGCGGTTACCAATCAGCGGGCGAAACGCTTCCGGGATGGCGCCTTCCAGCTCAATCGTCAGATAAGAGATGCAGCGGCGGGCGTCGACCGTATAAGGCTCAACAATGGCGCCGGTCGGGCAAATCGTCATGCAAGCCACGCAGCGCCCACAACCTTCTTCCACTGGCGAATCAACGGGTAACGGGAGATCAATCAGCAGTTCGCCAAGGAAAAAGAACGAGCCTGCATCGCGGCTGAGGATAAGTGAGTGCTTACCTGTCCAGCCCAGCCCGGCTTTTTCCGCCAGCGGACGCTCAAGAATGGGCGCAGAATCAACAAAAGGTCTAAAATTCAGCGAAGCACAATGCTGCTGGATAAGTTCTCCGAGCTTTTTGAGCCGGTTGCGCAGCAGCTTATGATAATCGCGACCCAGCGCATAACGGCTGACATAGCCCAGCGTAGGGTTTTTCAGCGTGCTGGCGAAAGCAGCCTGTGCAGGAAGGTAATTCATGCGCACGCTAATGACGCGCAGCGTGCCGGGGAGAAGCTCGTGGGGGCGGGCGCGCATCATGCCGTGGCGCGCCATCCACTCCATTTCGCCGTGATATTGTTTGTCCAGCCACGCTTGCAGCTTCGGCTCGCTGGCGCTGAGATCGATATCCGTAATACCGACCTGCTGAAAACCCAGTTCAGAGCCCCACTGTTTGATTTGTTGCGCTAAGTCATTGAGATTGAGGGGCTGTGACATGACGGACCATAGAAATGAAGAAAAACGCAGCAAGTATACCACACTCTGTCTGGCCAACAGCTGAGATGAAACGCGTGGAACGCGAGGCGGCAGACAGCCTCGGCATCACACTCTATGAACTTATGCAGCGCGCAGGCGAAGCCGCGTTTGCCGTCGCGCGGGAACAATTTCCTGACACACGTAGCTGGCTGGTGCTTTGCGGGCACGGTAATAACGGCGGCGACGGCTATGTCGTTGCGCGTTTGGCAGCAGCAGCGGGCATTGCCGTAACACTGCTGGCGCTGGAGAGTAGCAAGCCGCTGCCGGAAGAGGCTGCAACCGCGCGTCAAGCCTGGCTTGATGCAGGAGGTGTCATTCATGCCGCGGATGTCGCCTGGCCGGACGATGTCGATTTAATTATCGATGCTTTGCTTGGTACGGGGCTTGACCGCGCGCCGCGCGACGATGTCTCCGCGTTGATTGAACAAGCTAACCTACATTCCGCGCCAGTGCTGGCGCTGGATATTCCCTCCGGCCTGAATGCGCAAACCGGCACGACACCGGGTGCAGTCATTGAGGCACAGCACACCGTGACGTTTATCGCGCTTAAACCGGGCTTGCTGACCGGCAAAGCGCGTGACGTCGTCGGCCAGTTGCATCACCATGCGCTGGGGCTTGAACCCTGGCTTAACGGCCAGCAAGCGCCGTTTTCCCGTTTTGATGAGAGCCAGTTAGCGCAGTGGTTACCACCGCGCCGTCCAACAGCGCATAAAGGCGATCATGGGCGGTTGGTGATTATTGGCGGCGATCACGGCACGGCTGGCGCCATCCGTATGGCTGGTGAAGCCGCGCTACGCGCAGGTGCGGGCCTGGTTCGCGTGCTGACGCGTAGTGAGAATATCCCGCCCATTATCACTGCCCGCCCGGAACTTATGGTCCATGAACTGACGGCGGCATCGCTGGATGAAAGCCTGGAGTGGGCGGATGTGGTGGTGATAGGGCCAGGGCTTGGGCAGCAAGAGTGGGGCAAAAAAGCGCTGCAAAAAGTGGAGAATTTTCGTAAGCCGATGCTGTGGGACGCCGATGCGTTGAACCTTCTGGCAATCAATCCCGATAAACGTCACAATCGCGTACTGACGCCGCATCCCGGCGAGGCTGCGCGTTTGCTTAACTGTAGCGTGGCGGAAATTGAAAGCGATCGCTTACTTTCTGCTCAACGTCTGGTAAAACGTTACGCTGGCGTGGTGGTGCTGAAAGGTGCGGGTACAGTGGTGGCGAGCGAGGCCGGTGAGGCAGGCATTGTTGATGCCGGAAACGCCGGAATGGCGAGCGGTGGCATGGGCGACGTGCTGTCGGGCATTATTGGCGCGCTGCTCGGTCAGAAACTCAGTTTGTATGATGCGGCTTGCGCCGGATGCGTTGCGCATGGCGCAGCGGCCGACAGACGAGCGGCACAATATGGTCAGCGCGGTATGCTGGCTACCGATCTTTTTATGACGCTTTTGCGTGTTGTTAACCCGGATGTAGTTGATACAAAAGATGATTAATCGAGTTATTCCTTTACCTGACGAGCAATCGACACTGGATCTCGGCAACCGCGTGGCGCAGGCCTGCGATGGCGCGACGGTGATTTATCTGTATGGCGATCTCGGTGCGGGTAAAACCACCTTTAGCCGGGGCTTTTTGCAGGCTTTAGGCCATCACGGGAATGTCAAAAGCCCGACTTATACGCTGGTGGAGCCTTACACCCTCGATAAGCTGATGGTGTATCACTTCGATCTCTACCGCCTTGCGGACCCGGAGGAGCTGGAGTTTATGGGGATCCGCGATTATTTTGCCAACGACGCGATTTGCCTGGTCGAGTGGCCGCAACAAGGTGCGGGTGTACTGCCTGACCCGGATGTCGAAATCCATTTAGATTACCAGGCGCAGGGGCGTGAGGCGCGCATTCGTGCTGTTTCCTCATCTGGCGAGTCGTTGCTGGCGCGTATGGCCGGTTAACAGGAAGGGTGACGGGATGATCTCTCGCGTGAAAGGTTGGTTGGCGGCAGTTCTTGTGCTGGCGTGCGCTCACGTTGGCGCAGCAAGTTTAGCCGATATTCAGGTGTCCAATGGCGACAGACAGGCGCGTATCACCTTCAGTTTTATGGGCGATCCTGAGTATGCGTTCTCGCAGCAGGATAAGCGCAGCGTGGCGCTGGATATCAAACAGACCGGTGTTATTCAGGGGTTGCCGTTGCAGTTCAGCGGCAACAACTTGGTGAAAAGTATTCGCGCAGGTACGGCAAAAGATAACCAGTCGATCCGCCTGGTAGTGGATCTGACGCAGAACGGCAAAACCCGTGCGGTGAAACAGCAAAACGGCGCAGGTTATAAGGTGGTATTTACCATCGATGCTGATGTCCCACCGCCGCCGCCAGTGGTGGCGAAGCGCGTCGAGACGCCAGTTATTACCCCGCGCCCGGCGCAGCCTGGACGCAATCCGTTTAAATCAGACAATGACCGCATTACCAGCGTTACCAGCAGCAACACCGTGACGCGTCCGGCGGCGCAATCGCGCATGGTATCCGGCGACAAAGTGGTGATTGCGATTGACGCCGGGCACGGCGGCCAGGATCCTGGCGCAATTGGTTCCGGCGGTACGGAGGAGAAAAACGTCACCATCTCCATTGCCCGTAAATTGCGTGCGCTGCTGAATGACGATCCCATGTTCAAACCGGTGATGACCCGCGACGGCGACTATTTTATCTCCGTAATGGGGCGTTCCGACGTGGCGCGTAAGCAGAACGCCAACTTTCTTGTCTCGATCCATGCCGATGCTGCGCCAAACCGTGATGCTACCGGTGCGTCGGTCTGGGTGCTGTCGAACCGTCGCGCCAACAGCGAGATGGCGGGCTGGCTTGAGCAGCATGAGAAACAATCTGAATTGCTGGGCGGCGCGGGCGACATGCTGGCGAACAGCCAATCTGACCCCTACCTCAGCCAGGCGGTGCTTGATTTACAGTTCGGCCATTCTCAGCGCGTAGGTTATGATGTCGCCACGAACATACTGGGCCAGCTCCAGCGCGTGGGATCGTTACATAAACGCCGTCCGGAACATGCCAGCCTTGGCGTGCTGCGCTCGCCGGATATTCCGTCGGTACTGGTCGAAACCGGTTTTATCAGCAACAGCGGCGAAGAGCGTTTGCTGGCCAGCGATGCGTACCAGCAGCAAATCGCCGAAGCGATTTACGGTGGCCTGCGTAACTATTTTCTCGCTCATCCATTGCAATCCGCGCCGCAGGGCGGAGGTGGGCAAACAGCCAGTGCCGCAGCGCCTGCAAGCGGTCTGCTTAACTAAGGATATTTTTCATGCCGATACAGGTTCTACCGCCGCAGCTTGCGAACCAGATCGCCGCTGGCGAAGTGGTTGAACGTCCTGCGTCGGTGGTAAAAGAGCTGGTGGAAAACAGCCTTGATGCCGGAGCAACGCGTATCGATATCGATATCGAACGCGGCGGTGCGAAGCTTATTCGCATCCGTGATAATGGCTGCGGCATCAAGAAAGACGAGCTGGCGCTTGCGCTGGCTCGCCATGCCACCAGTAAAATCGCCTCGCTTGATGATCTGGAAGCGATCATCAGCCTCGGTTTTCGCGGCGAAGCGCTGGCCAGTATCAGTTCAGTCTCCCGTTTAACGCTCACTTCCCGTACCGCCGATCAGCAAGAAGCGTGGCAAGCCTACGCGGAAGGCCGCGATATGGATGTAACGGTAAAACCTGCTGCGCATCCTGTCGGCACCACGCTGGAAGTGTTGGATCTGTTCTATAACACGCCGGCGCGGCGTAAATTTATGCGTACGGAAAAAACCGAGTTTGGTCATATTGATGAAGTGATCCGTCGCATTGCACTTGCGCGTTTTGACGTCACTATCAATCTGAATCACAACGGGAAAATGGTTCGCCAGTACCGGGCAGTTGCCGAAGGTGCAGCAAAAGAGCGTCGGCTTGGCGCGATATGCGGCACGGCATTTCTGGAACAGGCGCTGGAGATTGCATGGCAGCACGGCGATTTATCTCTGCATGGCTGGGTGGCCGATCCTAAAAGCACCAGCAGCGCGTTTGCTGAAATTCAGTATTGCTACGTAAATGGTCGCATGATGCGCGACCGGTTAATTAATCACGCTATTCGGCAGGCATGTGAAGATAAGCTGGGTGCCGATCAGCAGCCTGCTTTTGTGCTTTATCTGAAAATTGACCCGCACCAGGTGGATGTGAATGTGCATCCGGCAAAACATGAAGTACGCTTCCATCAATCGCGGCTGGTGCATGATTTCATCTATCAGGGCGTATTGAGCGTGCTGCAACAGCAGCTTGAAACGCCGCGTCAACTGGAAGAGGAACCTGCGCCGCGCCCATTGCCGGAGAACCGTGTCGCAGCCGGGCGTAACCAATTTGCTGTGCCGCCCATTGCCCGGGAACCCGAAGCGCCCCGTTATTCATCACCTGCTTCCGGTGCATCACGCGGAGGCAGCGGTGCTGCGGGTCAACCGTGGCCGAATGCGCAGCCGGGGTACCAGAAACAACAGGGGGCGCTCTATCGCCAGTTGCTGGAAACGCCTGCAGCTGAACGTAAAACCGAAAGCGTCACTTCTGTTGCTCCTGCACTGGAAGGGCATTGCCAGAGTTTTGGCCGCGTGCTGACTTTGATCGCGCCGCATTTTGCCTTGCTTGAGCGTGATGGCAACCTTGCGCTATTGGCGCTGCCGGTGGCGGAACGTTGGTTGCGGCTGGCGCAACTCTCCCCGGACAATGCGCCAGTATGCGGCCAGCCGCTGCTGATCCCGGTACGTTTAAAAATCTCCACTGAGGAGAGCACGGCGCTGAAGCGTGCGCAGCCGGTGCTGGCAGGAATGGGGATTGAATTGCTGCTGGATGGCCAGCATGTGACCATTCGTGCAGTGCCTTTACCCTTGCGCCAACAAAATTTACAAATCTTGATTCCTGCTCTGATAGGCTACCTGGCGCAGCAGACAAGCATTGATGCGGTGAATATAGCCCAGTGGCTGGCTCGCCATCTGGCGAGCGATCATTCGCAATGGAGTGTGGCGCAGGCGATTACCCTGCTGGCCGACGTCGAACGGCTTTGTCCGCATCTGGTGAAGACACCTCCAGATGGTTTATTACAACCTGTAGATCTACAAACGGCGATGAACGCCCTGAAACATGAGTGAAGCGAGTAAGGCTAGCCTGCCGAAGGCAATTTTTTTGATGGGGCCGACGGCCTCCGGCAAGACTGCGTTAGCCATTGAGTTACGTAAAGTTTTGCCAGTTGAGTTGATAAGCGTTGATTCTGCCCTTATCTATCAAGGGATGAATATCGGCACCGCCAAGCCGAGCGCGGAAGAGTTACGGGCCGCACCGCACCGGTTGCTGGACATTCTCGATCCTGCGCAGGCTTATTCCGCCGCTGATTTTCGCCGCGATGCACTGGCGGCGATGCAGGAGATCACCGAAGCAGGGCGCATTCCTCTGCTGGTGGGCGGCACAATGCTCTACTTTAAAGCGCTGCTGGAAGGGTTATCGCCCCTGCCATCAGCCGATGCAAAAGTCAGAGCGGAAATAGAAAAACAGGCGGCAGAGCGTGGATGGGAAGCGTTGCATCAGCAGTTACGGGAGATTGACCCCGTTGCCGCAGCGCGGATTCATCCAAATGATCCGCAAAGGCTTTCCCGGGCACTGGAAGTTTTTTTCATTTCGGGTAAAACTTTAACGGATCTGACGCAAACGTCAGGAGACGCTCTGCCTTACCAGGTGCATCAGTTCGCCATCGCCCCGGCGAGCCGTGAACTGCTCCATCAACGGATCGAGCAGCGTTTTCATCAGATGTTAGCTTCAGGTTTTGAAGCAGAAGTGCGGGCGCTTTTTGCTCGCGGAGATTTGCATACGGATATGCCTTCCATTCGTTGTGTGGGATACCGCCAGATGTGGTCGTATCTTGAAGGTGAAATCACATACGATGAAATGGTTTATCGAGGTATTTGCGCCACGAGGCAGTTAGCCAAGCGGCAGATAACCTGGTTGCGGGGCTGGGATGGCGTTCACTGGTTAGAGAGTGAAAAGCCAGAAAAGTCTTACCGTGACGTGTTACAGGTTGTTAGTGCTATCGCAGGGTGAATGTGTACAATTAAGTCGTATCGTGCGCGAATTTTTACGCAGTTTTCAGAACCTTCGGGTTCTAAGTACAAAACAAGCATATAAGGAAAAGATAGAATGGCTAAGGGGCAATCTTTACAAGATCCGTTCCTGAACGCACTGCGTCGGGAACGTGTTCCAGTTTCAATTTATTTGGTGAATGGTATTAAGCTGCAAGGGCAAATTGAGTCTTTCGATCAGTTCGTGATTCTGTTGAAGAACACGGTCAGCCAGATGGTCTATAAGCACGCGATTTCTACTGTTGTTCCATCTCGTCCGGTTTCTCATCACAGCAACAATGCGGGCGGCGGTACCAGCAGTAACTACCATCACGGTAGCAACGCGCAGGGCTCTGCACAGCAAGACGGCGAAGAAACCGAATAAGGTTGACGGCTGATTTTCCAGATCGGGGAGCCAGTTAAGCTGTGTTCCCCGCTGGTATTTTATGAGGGTTTACGCTTGTTTGACCGTTATGACGCCGGTGAGCAGGCGGTACTGGTACACATCTATTTTTCGCAAGACAAAGATATGGAAGATCTCCAGGAGTTTGAATCTCTGGTCTCTTCCGCCGGTGTCGAAGCAATGCAGGTGATTACCGGTAGCCGTAAAGCACCGCACCCCAAGTACTTTGTTGGTGAAGGTAAAGCAGTAGAAATTGCGGATGCCGTAAAAGCAGCGGGTGCTTCCGTCGTGCTGTTTGATCATGCGCTAACCCCTGCCCAGGAACGAAACCTGGAGAGACTGTGCGAATGTCGGGTTATCGATCGCACCGGTCTGATTTTAGATATTTTTGCCCAGCGTGCGCGCACGCACGAGGGGAAATTGCAGGTTGAGCTGGCGCAGTTGCGCCATCTGGCGACGCGTCTGGTGCGTGGCTGGACCCACCTTGAACGACAAAAAGGCGGGATTGGTTTGCGCGGTCCGGGTGAAACCCAGCTCGAAACCGACCGTCGTTTGTTGCGTAATCGAATTACCCAGATCCTCTCGCGTCTTGAAAAAGTTGAGAAGCAGCGCGAGCAGGGACGCCGCTCCCGCACGAAAGCCGATATTCCAACGGTTTCGCTGGTGGGCTATACCAACGCCGGTAAATCCACGTTGTTTAACCAGATTACCGAAGCGCAAGTCTACGCGGCGGATCAGCTATTTGCGACGCTGGATCCCACGCTTCGTCGTATTGACGTAGCAGATGTCGGCGAAACCGTGCTGGCCGATACGGTTGGGTTTATTCGTCATTTGCCGCACGATCTGGTGGCCGCATTTAAAGCGACTTTGCAGGAGACGCGTCAGGCGACGCTGCTGCTGCATGTTATTGACGCCGCCGATGTGCGCGTGCAAGAGAACATTGATGCAGTGAATACTGTGCTTGAAGAGATTGAAGCACACGAGATCCCAACGCTGTTGGTGATGAACAAGATCGATATGCTGGACGATTTTGAGCCGCGTATCGACCGGGATGAAGAGAATAAACCAATTCGCGTCTGGCTCTCTGCGCAGACGGGTGTTGGCGTAGCACTGTTATTCCAGGCTTTAACAGAGCGTCTTTCCGGTGAAGTCGCGCAGCATACGTTGCGTTTACCACCGCAGGCAGGGCGTCTGAGAAGTCGGTTTTACCAGCTTCAGGCGATAGAAAAAGAGTGGATGGAAGACGATGGCAGCGTAGGTATGCAGGTGCGTATGCCGATTGTCGACTGGCGTCGACTCTGTAAACAAGAACCGGCACTCGAAGAATACATCGTTTGACCGGCAGTCTGAAGATTTTTCCCCTTTGGGGGTGCCCGCGAGGCCGGGCATACACCGCACGATATATACATATGGAGCACATACATGGCGTGGAATCAGCCCGGTAACAACGGACAGGACCGCGACCCGTGGGGAAGCAGCAAACCAGGCGGCAACTCTGAGGGAAATGGAAACAAAGGCGGTCGCGATCAGGGGCCACCTGATCTGGATGATATTTTCCGCAAACTGAGTAAAAAGCTCGGTGGCCTGGGCGGCGGTAAAAGTACTGGCGGCGCGCCTGGTTCCTCTGGCCCTCGCGGTCAGGCGGGCGGACGCATTGTCGGCATCGTTGCCGCAGCAGCCGTGATTATCTGGGCTGCAACCGGGTTCTATACCATTAAAGAAGCAGAACGCGGCGTCGTTACACGCTTCGGTAAGTTCAGCCATCTGGTTGAACCGGGTCTGAACTGGAAGCCGACCTTTATCGATAGTGTGACGGCGGTAAACGTCGAATCGGTTCGTGAACTGGCGGCTTCCGGCGTGATGCTCACTTCTGATGAAAACGTCGTGCGCGTTGAAATGAACGTGCAGTACCGCGTGACCGATCCTGAACGCTACCTGTTCAGCGTCACCAGCGCCGACGACAGCCTGCGCCAGGCAACCGACAGCGCCCTGCGCGGTGTGATCGGTAAATATTCCATGGATCGTATTCTGACCGAAGGGCGTACCGTTATTCGTAGCGATACCCAGCGTGAGCTGGAAGAGACCATTCGTCCGTACAACATGGGTATTACCCTGCTCGACGTCAACTTCCAGGCTGCGCGTCCGCCGGAAGAGGTGAAGGCCGCGTTTGACGATGCGATTGCAGCACGTGAAAACGAGCAGCAGTACATCCGTGAAGCGGAAGCCTACAGCAACGAAGTACAGCCACGTGCAAACGGCCAGGCACAGCGTATTCTCGAAGAGGCGCGCGCTTATAAGACGCAGACCGTCCTGGAAGCGCAGGGTGAAGTGGCGCGTTTCGCGAAGATCCTGCCGGAATATAAAGCCGCGCCTGAAATTACCCGCGAGCGTCTGTATATCGAAACCATGGAAAAAGTGCTGAGCCATACCCGCAAAGTGCTGGTTAACGATAAAGGTGGCAACCTGATGGTGCTGCCGCTGGATCAGATGCTGAAAGGCGGCGCGAGCGCACCTGCGGCAAAGAGTGATAGCAGTGGCGCAAACAACCTGCTGCGCCTGCCGCCTGCGTCCAACTCTGGCAGCAGTGCGAATAGCGCCCCGGCACCATCTGCCGGAGACATCATGGACCAACGCCGCGTAAACGCGCAGCGTAACGACTACCAGCGTCAGGGGGAATAACGATGCGTAAGTCAGTTATCGCGATCATCATCATCGTGCTGGTAGTGCTCTACACCTCTATTTTTGTGGTGAAGGAAGGCGAGCGCGGAATTTCGCTGCGCTTTGGTAAAGTATTGCGCGACGACGAAAATAAACCGTTGGTTTATGAGCCAGGCCTGCACTTTAAGCTGCCGTTTATCGAATCGGTTAAACTGCTTGATGCGCGTATTCAGACCATGGATAACCAGGCCGATCGCTTTGTTACTAAAGAGAAGAAAGACCTGATTGTTGACTCTTATATCAAGTGGCGCATCAGCGATTTCAGCCGTTATTACCTGGCGACTGGCGGCGGCGACGTCTCCCAGGCCGAGGTGCTGCTGAAACGTAAGTTCTCTGACCGTCTGCGTTCTGAAATTGGTCGTCTGGATGTGAAAGACATCGTTACCGATTCTCGTGGCCGTCTGACGCTTGAAGTGCGTGATGCGCTGAACTCCGGTTCTGCGGGGACGGAAGACGAAGTGGCGACGCCAGCAGCCGATGACGCCATTGCTAAAGCCGCAGAGCGCGTACAGGCTGAAACCAACGGTAAAGTCCCGGTTATCAACCCGAACAGTATGGCGGCGTTGGGTATCGAAGTGATCGACGTGCGTATCAAGCAGATCAACCTACCGGCAGAAGTGTCGGATGCGATCTACAACCGTATGCGCGCCGAGCGTGAAGCGGTAGCCCGTCGTCACCGTTCGCAGGGCCAGGAAGAAGCGGAAAAACTGCGTGCTGCCGCGGATTACGAAGTGACGAAAACGCTGGCAGAATCTGAGCGTCAGGGGCGTATCCTCCGCGGTGAAGGTGATGCTGAAGCGGCAAAACTATTTGCCGATGCCTTTAGTCAGGACCCGGATTTCTATGCCTTTATCCGTAGTCTGCGCGCATACGAAAATAGCTTTGATAGCAACCAGGACGTGATGGTGCTCAGCCCGGACAGCGATTTCTTCCGTTATATGAAAACGCCGACTTCCGCGACGCGCTAATTTGCGCCTGCGGTTTTCATGGTAAAAACCACCGCCAAAATCCGGCGGTGGTTTTGTTTTTTAAGGATTAGACATGAATTCGACAATCTGGCTCGCCCTGGCGCTGGTTTTGGTCTTTGAAGGCCTTGGTCCGATGCTTTACCCACGTGCCTGGCGGCGTATGATTGCCTCGCTGAGCCTGCTTCCGGACCATCTTTTACGTCGTTTTGGCGGTGGGCTTGTGGTTGCCGGAGTGGTGATCTACTACATGTTGAGGAAAACGATTGGCTGAGTGAAAAGTGGGCGTCTTTGGTCAATTTTGCGCGGAAAAAGTGCTGAATCTGAAAAAAAGCGGTGGTAGAATCCATTTTTAAGCAAACGGTGATTTTGAAAAATGGGTAACAACGTCGTCGTACTGGGCACCCAATGGGGTGACGAAGGTAAAGGGAAGATTGTTGATCTTCTGACTGAACGGGCTAAATATGTTGTGCGCTACCAGGGCGGTCACAACGCAGGCCATACTCTCGTAATCAACGGTGAAAAAACCGTCCTCCATCTTATTCCATCAGGCATTCTTCGCGAAAACGTCACCAGCATTATCGGTAACGGCGTTGTGCTGTCTCCGGCGGCGCTGATGAAAGAGATGAAAGAACTGGAAGACCGTGGTATCCCGGTTCGTGAACGTCTGCTGCTTTCCGAAGCATGCCCGTTAATCCTTGATTATCACGTTGCACTCGACGTTGCGCGTGAAAAAGCGCGCGGCGCGAAAGCTATCGGCACCACCGGCCGCGGCATCGGCCCGGCTTACGAAGATAAAGTGGCTCGTCGCGGTCTGCGCGTGGGCGATCTGTTCGATAAAGCGACTTTCGCTGACAAACTGAAAGAAGTGATGGAATATCACAACTTCCAGCTGGTGAACTTCTACAAAGTGGAAGCCGTTGACTACCAGAAAGTGCTGGATGATGTGATGGCGATTGCCGACATCCTGACTGCGATGGTTGTGGATGTTTCCGACCTGCTGGGTCAGGCGCATCAACGTGGTGATTTCGTCATGTTTGAAGGCGCGCAGGGTACACTGCTGGATATCGATCACGGCACCTATCCGTACGTAACCTCTTCCAACACCACGGCTGGCGGCGTCGCTACCGGTTCTGGTCTTGGCCCGCGTTACGTTGATTACGTGCTGGGTATTATCAAAGCATACTCCACGCGTGTGGGCGCCGGTCCGTTCCCGACCGAGCTGTTCGACGATATTGGCGAGTTCCTGTGCAAACAGGGTAACGAATACGGTGCTACTACCGGCCGTCGCCGCCGTACCGGCTGGCTGGACGCGGTTGCGGTGCGCCGCGCCGTGCAGATCAACTCCCTCTCTGGTTTCTGCCTGACCAAGCTGGACGTGCTGGATGGCCTGAAAGAGGTGAAAATCTGCGTTGCTTACCGTATGCCGGATGGCCGCGAAGTGGCGACCACGCCGCTGGCTGCTGACAACTGGGAAGGTATCGAACCGATTTACGAAACCATGCCTGGCTGGTCTGAGTCTACTTTTGGTGTGAAAGATCGCAGCGGCCTGCCGCAGGCGGCGCTGAATTACATCAAACGTATTGAAGAACTTACTGGTGTGCCGATTGATATTATCTCAACTGGCCCGGATCGTACTGAAACCATGATCCTGCGCGATCCGTTCGACGCGTAATGTTGTTCCGGGGCGCGTTTTGCGCGTCCCGTCTCCTCGCTTTTTTTACCCTTCTGTTCAAATAAATTAGCGGCATGACGAGTGGCTGGTTTATCATCAATAGAGTCAATACCTGCGGGTATCTCATCTTTTCCTATTTACTGAGGTTGATGTGCAGTTAACGAGTTTTACCGATTACGGTTTACGCGCCCTGATCTATATGGCATCGCTACCCGATGGAAAAATGACCAGTATTACTGAAGTCACAGAAACATATGGCGTATCCCGTAATCATATGGTCAAAATAATCAACCAGTTAAGTCGTGAAGGCTATGTCGCGGCCGTAAGAGGGAAAAACGGTGGGATTCGGCTGGGGAAACCCGCGCAGGACATCCGCATTGGTGATGTCGTCCGTTCGCTGGAGCCGCTTGCGCTGGTCAATTGCAGCAGCGAATTTTGCCATATCACCACTGCATGTCGCCTGAAAAAGGCGCTTGCCAAAGCCGTGCAAAGTTTTCTCAAGGAGCTGGATAACTACACGTTGGCCGATTTGGTTGAAGAGAATCAACCGCTTTACAAATTATTGCTGGTGGAATGACGCAAATTTCCGCCAGAGCTGACTACGGAGGACCCGCAATGTCACAAGATCCTTTCCTCGAACGAGAATCTGAAAAATATACCAACCCCATTCCCAGCCGCGAATTTATCCTCGATCACTTAGCCAAACGCGAAAAACCAGCCAGCCGTGATGAACTGGCGGTTGAACTGAATATCGAAGGCGAAGAACAAAATGAAGCGTTGCGCCGTCGGTTGCGCGCCATGGAGCGCGACGGCCAACTGGTATTCACCCGCCGTCAGTGCTATGCCCTGCCGGAACGGCTGGATCTACTGAAAGGTGTGGTGATCGGCCACCGCGACGGCTATGGCTTCCTGCGCGTCGAAGGGCGTAAAGACGATCTTTACCTCTCCAGCGAGCAGATGAAAACCTGCATCCACGGCGACCAGGTGCTGGCACAGCCGCTGGGAGCCGATCGTAAAGGCCGCCGCGAAGCGCGCATCGTACGTATTCTGGTGCCCAAAACCGGGCAAATTGTTGGCCGTTACTTCACCGATGCCGGCGTTGGCTTTGTCGTTCCGGACGACAGCCGCATGAGCTTTGACATCCTGATCCCGCCGGAAGAAACCATGAGCGCGCGCATGGGCTTTGTGGTGGTGGTGGAGTTAACCCAGCGTCCGACACGCCGCACCAAAGCACTCGGCAAGATTGTTGAAGTGCTTGGCGACAACATGGGTACCGGCATGGCCGTCGATATGGCGCTGCGCACCCATGAAATTCCTTACCAGTGGCCGCCAGAAGTTGAAAAACAGGTTGCCGGGCTGAAAGAGCAAGTACCGGAAGAGGCAAAAGCGGGACGTGTGGATCTACGCGATCTGCCGCTGGTTACCATTGATGGCGAAGACGCCCGCGACTTCGACGATGCCGTTTATTGCGAGAAAAAACGCGGCGGTGGCTGGCGTTTGTGGGTGGCGATTGCCGATGTGAGCTATTACGTGCGACACGGAACAGCGCTCGACAACGAAGCGCGCAACCGTGGCACTTCGGTGTATTTCCCGTCGCAGGTCGTGCCTATGCTGCCGGAAGTGCTCTCAAACGGTCTCTGTTCGCTCAACCCGCAGGTGGATCGCCTGTGTATGGTCTGCGAAATGACCGTCTCGACGAAAGGCCGTTTAACCGGTTTTAAATTCTACGAAGCGGTGATGAGCTCCCATGCGCGTCTGACCTACACCAAAGTGTGGCATATGTTGCAGGGCGATCAGGAGCTGCGCGAGCAGTATGCGCCGCTGGTGAAACATATCGAAGAGCTGCATAACCTCTACAAAGTGCTCGACCAGGCGCGTGCTGAACGCGGCGGCATCTCGTTTGAGAGTGAAGAAGCGAAGTTTATCTTCAACGCCGAACGCCGCATTGAACGTATCGAACAGACTCAGCGTAACGATGCGCACAAACTGATTGAAGAGTGCATGATCCTCGCCAACATCTCGGCAGCGCGTTTTGTCGAGAAAGCTGGCGAACCGGCGCTGTTCCGTATTCACGATAAACCAACCAACGACGCAATCACCGCATTCCGTTCCGTGCTCGCCGAGCTGGGGCTGGAACTGCCGGGCGGCAACAAACCGGAGCCGCGCGATTATGCTGCGCTGCTGGAGTCGATTGCCGATCGTCCCGATCACGAGATGCTGCAAACCATGCTGCTGCGCTCGATGAAACAGGCGATTTACGATCCGGAAAACCGTGGCCACTTCGGGCTGGCGCTGCAATCCTATGCGCACTTTACCTCGCCGATCCGCCGTTATCCGGATTTGTCATTGCACCGCGCCATTAAGTACCTGCTGGCGAAAGAGCAGGGGCTGAAGGGCAACAGCACGGAAACCGGCGGTTGGCACTACAGCATGGAAGAGGTGCTGCAACTGGGCCAGCACTGTTCAATGACCGAACGCCGCGCGGATGAAGCCACCCGCGAAGTGTCGGACTGGCTGAAGTGCGATTTCATGCAGGATCAGGTGGGCAACATCTTCCCGGGCGTTATCGCCAGTGTCACCGGCTTCGGTTTCTTTGTGCGCCTGAACGATCTGTTTATCGATGGCCTGGTGCATGTCTCCTCGCTGGACAACGACTACTACCGTTTTGACCAGATTGGTCAGCGCCTGATTGGCGAATCCGGCGGGCAAACCTATCGCCTCGGCGATCGGGTAGAAGTGAAGGTTGAAGCCGTCAATATGGATGAGCGTAAGATCGACTTCTCGCTGATCTCCAGTGAACGCGCGCCGCGCAATGTCGGTAAAACCGAGCGTGAAAGAACGAAAAGAGGCGCTGCGGGTAAAAACGTTGGCGGTAAAAAGCCGCCGCGTCGGCAGATGGGGAAAAAGGTAAATTTTGAGCCGGACAGTGCCTTCCGCGGTGATGCCGCAGGCAAAGGTAAAAGCAAAGCGAAAAAAGCCAAAACCCCCTCGGCAAAAACGCAAAAAATAGCCGCTGCCACCAAAGCTAAACGCGCGGCGAAAAAGAAAGTTGACCAGTAATATCTGCGAAGCCCTTCCACTGTGAAGGGCTTTTTTTATGGCTTAGTTATTTCCTGCACATCGATATTTATTATTTATCGTTAGCCTGCGAACACAGATCTATATAGTAAATATCCATCTCGTATTTACCGAATTAAAACCGTGGCATTTCGCTTCGGTTTGTCTCTGTTTTCCAAGGAGCGATTATGCATCTGGCCCGTTTCCCCCGCCTGTCATTAGGTCATTTCCCGACGCCGTTAGAACCACTGGAGAATTTAAGTGCGTTGCTGGGCGGTCCCAAAATATGGATCAAACGCGATGACGCTACCGGTCTGGCGACGGGCGGCAATAAAACCCGCAAGCTGGAATTTTTGCTGGCGGATGCGCTGGCGAAAAACGCAGACGTCATTATTACCCAGGGCGCAACGCAGTCGAACCACGTCCGGCAAACCATTGCCGGGGCTGCGAAACTCGGGCTGGCAAGCAAAGTGCTTCTGGAAAAACGCGTTACCGATTTTGGTGAAGATTATCAGCGCTCTGGCAACATACTGCTGGATGAGTTGCTGGGCGGTGAAATTGTCGCCCATCTGCCGGGCGGCACGGATATGCAAAAAGCGATGGAAGAGTATGCCGAACAGCTGCGCGAACAGGGGCATCGCCCGTATGTCATCCCCGGTGGCGGCTCCAACGCCATCGGCGCGCTGGGTTACGTTGCTTGCGCAGAAGAACTGTTATTCCAGTCCTCACAGTTACGGCTACGCATCGATCATGTCGTTCACGCTACTGGCAGCACCGGGACGCAAGCCGGGCTGGTGGCCGGTTTCACTGCCACTAACAGCCACGTGCCGGTGCTGGGCATCAGCGTCCGCGCGCCTAAAGCGAAGCAGGAAGAGAATGTCTGGAATCTGGCGTCACGTACGCGCGAACTGTTGGGCGTGACGGGCGATCTGCCGCGTGAAGCGGTAGCCGCCAATAGCGACTACGTGGGTGATGGCTATGGTTTGCCGACAGAAGGCATGCTGGAAGCGCTGACGCTGTTTGCCCGCCATGAAGGCATTTTGCTCGACCCGGTCTATTCCGGTAAAGGTGCCGCCGGGCTTATTGATCTGATTCGCAAAGGCTACTTCACGCATGACGAGAATGTCGTGTTTATCCACACCGGCGGCTCTGCCGGGCTATTCGGTTACCGCCAGGTGCTGGAGGCGCACGCCCGCCATGGCTAAACCCTTCTTACTGGGCGTGCTGGGCGGCATGGGGCCGCTCGCCACGCTCGATTTTCAGCACAAGCTGTTACAGGCGACGCCTGCCGATAGCGACCAGCAGCAACTGCCGTCGGTGGTGTGGAACGTGCCGCAAATCGCCGATCGGCAAAAAGCGCTGGCCGGGCTGGGGCCTTCGCCGCTGCCTCAACTGCTTCAGGGAATTGAAAAGCTTAATCAGGCGGGCGCCAGCCATATCGCTATTCCCTGCAACACCGCGCATCACTGGTATGACGAACTCAGCCGCGCCAGCAACGCGCCGCTGTTGCACATTGTGGATGCCACAATGGCGTCGCTGGCGAATTTAGCTCACAAACCTCAGCGAGTTGGGTTGATTGCCACGCAAGGCACGCTGGATGCGGGTTGGTATCAGCAGCGCCTGGCGCAACAGGGAATTGAGGTACTGCTGCCGAATGACGATGAACTGCAACAGTGGTTTGTGCCGGGCTGTTATGCCGTGAAGCGCGGCGCACTGCACGAGGGCGGTGAATTGCTGGCAAAGCAGGCAAAGGCGTTACTGGCGCGCGGTGCGCAACAGTTGATTCTGGCTTGTACCGAAGTACCGGTTGCGCTGGAAGCGATTGCCGCACCATTTCTCGCGCAGACCTGCGATCCGTCACAAGCGCTGGCGCAGCAGTGCGCGCAAATATGGCTCGATTATCACCATTCTTATTCCACGCATATCCAACGCAATAATTCGAATAAATAAAAGCGCCGCCTGTCGATATAGTGGTTCGGCGCTAATAACATCCAGGATTAAATAACATGAAAAAAAGTCTCTGCTTATTACTGGCAGCAGGTAGCTTATGGCTAAATACCAGCGTTGCCGCTACACCAGCCGAAGTGCGCGTCGCGTATAGCGGCGGTTCCCAGGTATTAATGTTGGCGAAAGCCGATGGTTCTCTGGATAAAGCCTTAAATACGAAAGTTCAGTGGGTGCAATTCGCCTCCGGCGCGGATGCGCTCAGTTATTTCGCCAGCAATGCTATCGATATTGCCAATTTCGGCTCCAGCCCGGCCACGGCCGGTATTGTGCGTAAATTACCCGTGGAAATTATCGGGGTTTCCGGCGTGATTGCCAGCTACGAACGTTTAATTGGCAAAGATGGCATTAAAACGCTGCGTGATATCGAAGGGAAACGCGTAGCTTATCCGCCAAATTCGACGGCGCAATATGCGCTGGAAGCAGCGATCAGCGTTAATAAACTCGACCGCAGCAAAATTACTTTGCTGCCGCTGCGTCCGGCGGAAATGGTGGCGGCCTGGAAACGCGGCGATATCGATGCCGGTTACGTCTGGGCGCCGTTTGCCCAGGAGCTGGAATCCTCCGGCGGCCATCAGGTCTTTGCCACCAAAGATCTGCAAAAAGAGGGCTACCTGATCTACAACAACTACGTGGTTCGCAAAGCCTTTGCTGAGCAGTATCCGCAAGCGGTGACGGCCTTCCTGCGCGTACACCAGCAGAAAGTCGATGAGTTCAAAAAGGATCCTGAACGCGCCGCCGCGATTGTGGCAAAAGAGGTCGGCGCACCGGTCACTACCGCTGCCAATACCCTCGGCGGGCTGGAGTATCCAACGCTAAGCGAGCAAGGCACCGCTGCGTGGCTGGGTAACGGCACGCAAACCAGCGCGAGCGGCATCGGCAAAGCGCTGAGCAAAACCTCGAACTTCCTCGCCGGAATTGGCGAAATCCGCAAACGCGATATCCCGGCGAACTGGGATAGCGCCATCGACTCGCGCTACATCCGCGAGGCAGCAGCCGCAAAATGAAACTGCGTCAACATATCGTCATCAGCGTGCTGTCGGTGGCGGTCTTCTTTGTGATTTGGCAAGTGGCGGCCACCCGGCAATGGGTGGATCCGCTGTTGTTACCTTCGCTGACCGACATTGGGCTGACCGCCGAAGAGTTGCTGGCGGACGGTTACCGCCAGGTGCCGCTGTGGCAGCACGTCGCCGTCAGCCTGGCGCGGGCGCTGAGCGCCTTTGCAGTGGCGATTGCCATCGGGATCCCGCTGGGTTTGCTGATGGGCTTATCCGATGGACTTTCCGCTGTGCTTAACCCGTTTGTGCAGTTCCTGCGCCCGCTACCGAAGATTGCGCTGATCCCGCTGGCGGTGGTCTGGCTGGGGATTGGCGAAGCGTCGAAATTCTTCCTGATCTTTATCGCTACCTTTTTAAGCGTGGTCGTTGGTGCCAGCGCGGCGGTGGAACGCATCGGTCGCGCACGCATTCGCGTCGCGCAAACGCTGGGCGCATCGAAAGGGCAGATTTTTTTGCGCGTGGTGCTGCCGGATGCGCTGCCAGAGCTGTTCACCACAGTGCGTCTTTCCATTGGCATTGGCTGGACATCGCTGATCGCCGCCGAAATGGTCGCCGCCAGTTCCGGCCTCGGCTGGATGGTGATCAACGCCAGCTCTTATTTACGTACGGACATTGTCATGCTTGGCATTCTGCTGCTGGGCGGCATTGGTTACTTACTGGATTTATTACTGTTAGGGCTACAACGCTGGTTGGTGCCCTGGGCGGGGAAAGAGTGATGACGGCACAAATCGCGCTGGAAAATGTTTCGCTGACGTTTGCGGCAAAACCGCAACCGTTCACGGTGCTGGAAGATATTTCGCTGGCGCTGGCTCCGGGGGAATTTGTTGTGCTGCTTGGCCCCTCCGGCTGTGGTAAATCCACCATTCTCAACCTGGTTGCCGGGTTTACCCGGCCCGATAGCGGGCAGGTTCTGGCGGCCGGAAAAACGGTGAGCCAACCAGGCCCATCGCGCGGCATGATCTTCCAGCAGCCGAACCTGTTTCCGTGGTTATCGGTGCTGGATAACGTGACGTTCGGCCCACGGCTCGGCAAATACCGCAAAGAAGAGATTAACGCCCAGGCGCTGGACTGGCTGGCCCGAGTGGGGCTGAAAGGTTTTGAACACCATGCGCCGTGGCAGCTTTCCGGCGGCATGAAACAACGTGTCGCGCTGGCGCGCGCCTGGTTGCCCGGTCCGGATGTGTTGCTGCTCGATGAACCGTTTGGTGCGCTGGACGCGCAAACCCGGCTGATGATGCAGGAACTGCTGCGCAGCGCCTGGCTGGAAACGCGCACCACGCTGCTGTTCGTGACGCACGATGTAGATGAAGCGCTGTTTCTCGCCGACCGCATTCTGATCATGTCTGCGCGCCCCGGCAAAATCGTCGAAGAGATTTCTCTGCCGTTTGGCCGCGATCGCGATATCGAAACCCTCGCTGGCGATCCGCACTATGGTGAGATCAAGCAGCACGTGCTGCATCGCGTACGGCTGGAGGCAAAACGGCACTTAAGTTAGCGAGGTACTTTCTGCAGCGCGTGTCGGTTATAATGAGCGCAGGTGATGAGAATCACAGCCCACATAACACGGCGAAACTGCCCCAAACGAGTACCATCAATGAGTGAAATGATTTACGGCATCCATGCGGTGCAGGCACTGCTGGAGCGCGCCCCGGAGCGTTTTCAGGAAGTCTTTATTCTGAAAGGCCGCGAAGACAAACGTCTGCTGCCGCTGATCCATGCTCTGGAAGCGCAGGGCGTGGTGATCCAGGTGGCGAATCGCCAGTATCTGGATGAGAAAAGCGAAGGCGCGGTGCATCAGGGGATCATTGCACGGGTGAAACCAGGGCGTCAGTATCAGGAGAACGATCTGCCGGATCTGATTGCCAGCCTCGATCAACCGTTCCTGCTGATCCTTGATGGCGTTACCGATCCGCATAACCTTGGCGCATGCTTGCGCAGTGCCGATGCGGCAGGCGTTCACGCGGTGATTGTGCCGAAAGACAAATCCGCCCAGTTGAATGCGACCGCGAAAAAAGTGGCCTGCGGCGCAGCGGAAAGTGTTCCGCTGATCCGCGTCACCAACCTCGCGCGTACTATGCGCCAGTTGCAAGAAGAGAATATCTGGATTGTTGGCACCGCCGGTGAAGCGGACCACACTCTGTTTCAGAGCAAAATGACCGGACCGATGGCGCTGGTAATGGGCGCGGAAGGTGAAGGTATGCGCCGCCTGACCCGCGAACACTGTGATGAGCTGATCAGCATTCCGATGGCGGGCAGCGTTTCATCGTTGAACGTCTCGGTGGCAACCGGTATCTGCCTGTTTGAAGCTGTGCGCCAGCGCACGCTTTAAATCCGCAACACATCAAAAACCACCCTTATTTGGGTGGTTTTTTTTGCCCTGAATCCAGGTAAGATTTCACGGCAGGTTTTCTCTTAATTTTATTACAATAAAATAATCGGGATAGATATCATGGCATGGACAGTAGAGTCGCTTAGCGCGGCATTATTACAATCCACGGCGCTGGATTTAAATATTCAACACGAAGCCGATGCGTTAATTATTAAACTGGATGATTACGGCGATTTGCAATTAAACGTGCTGCTGACTTCCCGGCAAATCGTTATCGAAACCTACATTTGTCCTTTAAGTGAAATTAAGCACCAGGATGCGTTTAACGCTTTTCTGCTGCGCAACCAAAAACTTTTACCGTTATCGTCTGTTGGCATCTCTGCAGTCAGCGGCGAAGAGTATTATGTCGCGTTCGGCGCGCTGTCACTCAACTCTTCGCTTGACGATATCCTGCTGGAAATCACCACGCTTGCGGAAAACGCGCTGGATCTTGCCGAATTAACCGATGATTTTACCCAATAACGTTGTCAGGGAGTGAGGATATGGGAATTTTAAAAAGCCTGTTTACGCTGGGTAAATCGTTTATTGCTCAGGCGGAAGAGTCGATCGAAGAAACGCAGGGCGTGCGCATGCTCGAACAGCATATCCGCGATGCCCGCGCAGAGCTGGATAAGGCGGGGAAATCCCGTGTCGATCTGCTGGCGCGCGTGAAGCTGAGCCACGACAAACTGGCCGATCTGCGTGACCGTAAAGCCAGCCTGGAAGCCCGCGCGCTGGAAGCGATGGCAAAAAATGTGGATGCCGCATTGCTCAATGAAGTGGCGACCGAGATTGCCCGTCTGGAGAACACGATTACCGCGGAAGAGCAGGTGCTGAGCAACCTTGAAACTTCGCGCGATACCGTAGAAAAAGCGGTGACCGCCACGGCACAGCGTATCGAACAGTTTGAGCAGCAACTGGAAGTGATCAAAGCGACCGACGCGATGCAGCGCGCGGAGCAGGCCGTCACCACCTCCACCGTTGGCGCGTCAAACAATGTCGCCACGGCAGCGGAATCCCTGAAGCGCCTGCAAGCGCGTCAGGCTGAGCGCCAGGCCCGACTGGATGCGGCAACACAGCTTGAGAAAGTGGCCGATGGGCGCGATCTCGACGAAAAACTGGCGCAGGCGGGGATCGGCGGCAGCGATAAAACCTCGGCGCAGGATGTGCTGGCGCGACTGCAACAGCAACAGAAAGCGTAATGTTCTCGTTGCTGAAAAACCTGTTGGGGCGGGCTGATGCGTCAGCCCCGGCGAAAGGTCCGCTTGGTTTGCATCTGCATGCCGGTTTTACCATTGATACGCTGCTGTTTCGCCTGTGCGAAGAGGAACTGCTCGTCACGCTGCCCGGCGAGGAGTACACCGTTGGCGCCTGCGGCAGCTTCGATCTTGGCGCAGGATGCATGATCCATCGCTACTACACGACGGGCGATGAGTTTCTGCAAATCAGCACCTCGGGCGGACTGGCAAGCCACAATATCGATGATATTAAGCTGTTTGTGTATGAAGAGAGCGTGGGTGTTTCCGGCGAACAGGCGTGGCGCGAAATGCTGAGCGCAAAGGCGATGGGCAAAACCACGCTTCGCTGGCGCGATTGCCAGTGGCAGCGCGTGTTTAACGCCGAAGAGCGCGGCGATATCGAGCCGATTTATACGCTCGAAACCGTGACCAATCAGGCTGGCGCACGCTGGGAAGTGCATAACTTTATGATGGCTTACCAGCGGGAAGTCACCAGCGATATATTTGAATACCTGCTATTGAATGGCGAAGAGACATTCAATGCGCGCAACCAGCCGGAATGGATCTACTCGCGTGCGCTGGGGTGGATATTCCCCTGACATCATTAAAGGTCATAGGTTAATTATGAATTTGGACTTGCATATTCTGGGCTCGCTGCTGGCATTTTGTGCCTATTTTTTTATTGGCATTGCGATGGTGCTCTGCTTTCTTTTTATTTATACACGGATTACGCCACACGATGAGTGGCGATTAATTAAAGAGAATAATGTCGCGGCATCGTTAGCGTTCAGCGGTTCACTGTTGGGCTATATTATTCCGCTCTCCAGCGCAGCCATTAATTCAGTGAGTATTCCGGATTATTTAATCTGGGGCATTATTGCGCTGGTGGTGCAATTACTTGTCTACGGTGGTGTGCGCCTTTATATGCCAAAACTGAGCGACAAGATTATTCACAGCAATACAGCCGCCGGGTTATTTATGGGCGCGGCTGCGCTGGCAGGCGGAATTTTTAACGCCGCCTGCATGACATGGTAATGGAACATCATGGCCAGAAAGAGAAACTACCGGCAGAAGAATGACATCCTGTCGCCCGCGCAGAGCCGCATCCAGCGCCCGATTTTTAGTGCGCCAAAAGAGCGTAAAAGCGGGCAATACCTGACGCTGGCAATTATGGGCGGCGCCGCCTTTTTTGTTTTAAAAGGCTGCAATGACCACAAAGATGACAACGATGGCGACGGCGTGTATTACACCTCGCAGCAGGATTGCGTTGATGACGGCAACAGTGCGCAGGTATGCAGCGATGCGTGGAATAACGCGCGTGCGAGTTTCGAGCAAGAGATCCCGCGTAATATGTCGCAGCCCTGGTGCGTGCAGCAATACGACAACTGCTATTACGACAATATTGGCCAGCGCTGGATGCCGGTGCTTAGCGGTTTTCTGTTGAGCAAAGCGGTGCGTAAAGACCGCGATGAGCAATACAGCTACAGCAGCGGCGGTTCTACTTACTCTTCCCGCCCGGTCTGGCGTAATCATCAGGGCGACTATAGCTGGCGCTCCGGTAGCGATACCAGCCACAGCAGCGTAAGCGCCCATTATGGCTACACCACCAAAAAGGCGACCACCTTTTCCCGCGGCGGGTTTGGGCGCTCTTCCAGCGCACGCGGAAGCTGGGGAGGATAAGCATGCTGCGTCATGATGTTGCTGTTCGTCCGGGGCTTGAGCGGATCGCCCGCGACCACGGTTTTGACTTCCATATTATTGATAACGAAGTTTACTGGGATGAGAGCCGGGCCTACCGTTTTACGCTGCGGCAAATTGAAGAGCAGATCGAAAAGCCGACCGCCGAACTGCATCAAATGTGCCTTGAGGTGGTGGATCGCGCCGTGGCGGATGAGGCCATTCTCCGCCAGTTGGCGATCCCGCCGCTCTACTGGGATGCAATTGCCGCGAGCTGGCGCAGCCGCGATCCTTCGCTTTACGGGCGCATGGATTTTGTCTGGTGCGGTAAGGAACCGGTCAAGCTGCTGGAATATAACGCCGATACGCCAACCTCGCTGTATGAGTCTGCGTACTTCCAGTGGTTATGGATGGAGGATGCGCGGCGTAACGGTACTATTGCGCGCGATGCCGATCAGTACAATGCCATTCAGGATAAGTTGATCGCCCGCTTCGGCGAGATCCAGAGCCGTCATCCGCTCTACTTTTGTTGCTGTAAAGAGACGGAAGAGGATCGCGGCACCGTGCTTTATCTGGAGGATTGCGCCCGCCAGGCCGGTCTTGATACACGCTTTATTTATATCGACGATATTGGCCTCGGTCTTGGCGGCGTGTTGACGGATCTGGACGATAACGTCATTCGCCAGGCGTTTAAGCTCTATCCGCTGGAATGGATGATGCGCGACGAGAATGGCCCGCTGCTGTGTAAACGCCGCGAGCAGTGGCTGGAACCCTTATGGAAAAGCATCCTCAGCAATAAGGGGCTGTTGCCGCTGCTGTGGCGTTATTTCCCTCATCATCCGAATCTTCTGCCCGCGTGGTTTGACGGTGAAAAACCACAAACTGCGGCGGGAGCCAGCTATGTACGCAAACCGCTTTTTTCACGCGAAGGCGGCAATGTCACCATCTTCGACGGCGCACATAACGTTATTGACCATGAAGAGGGCGACTACGGCGAAGAGCCGATGATCTATCAGGCCTTTCAGTCGCTGCCGCGCTTTGGCGACAGCTACACGCTGATTGGCAGCTGGCTGGTGGATGATGAAGCGGTTGGCATGGGGATCCGCGAAGACAGTACGCTGATCACCAAAGATACCTCGCGGTTTGTACCGCATTATATCGCCGGGTAAACCAAAGCCCGGCAGCGCCACGCCTCCGGGCTTTTCACTCTTCCAGTGAGCGCAAATGGTCATTTTTGTTGAGTGTCATTAGCGCCGTCATACTCACCACGGCGGTAGCCATCACATAGTACGCCGGGATATCGACATTGCCGGTCTCTTTGATAAGGCCGGTGATAATTAACCCCGCACAGCCGGAAAAGAGCGCGTTCGATAGCGAATAGGCCAGACCCAGACCGGTATAACGTACGCGGGTGGGGAACATCTCCGCCAGCATTGCCGGGCCTGGACCGGCCAGCATGCCAACCAGACCACCGGCAACCAGCACCACCAGCGCTTTTATCGCTAATGTGCTGGATTCCGCCTGCAAAATTTTTAGCAGCGGCAGCGCCAGAATTAACAGCAACGCGGTGGCAAGCACCATCACGGCGCGTCGCCCGATGCGATCGCTCAGTATGCCGGACGGAATAATGGTTAACGCAAAGCCAATGTTGGAGATCACCGCAATCAGCAGCGCCTGGTTAAAACCGGTATGCAGCGCCGACTGCAAATACGCGGGCATGATCACCAGATAGGTATAACCGGCGGCAGACCACACCATCACCCGGCCAATCCCGATGACAATGGCTTTTAGCGTATCGGTGAAGTGCGCCCGTTCGGCAACCGGTTGTTTTTGCTGTTGCACGAAGCTCGGCGTCTCTTCCATGCTGACCCGTAACCACAGCGCGACGACGCCCATCGGCAAGGCGAGGAAAAAGGGGATGCGCCAACCCCAGTCATGCAGCGCGTCTGGCGTCAGCAGCGCGGAAAGCAGCGCTACAACGCCTGCGCCGGCCAGCAGACCTACTGCGACGGTAAAAGATTGCCATGCGCCATACAGCCCGCGTTTGCCGCGCGGCGCGAACTCCGTCATCAGCGACACCGCGCCGCCGTACTCTCCACCGGCAAATAAGCCCTGCAAAATTCGCAAACCGGTGATGATAAGCGGTGCGGCGAGGCCGATGCTGGCATACACCGGAACGAGACCGATCGCGGCAGTGGCGAGCGTCATCATCACCAGTACGATAATCAGCGTCGGTTTACGACCGATACGATCGCCGATACGTCCGAACACCACGGCACCCAGCGGGCGGAAGAAAAAGGCGATGGCAAACGAGGCGTAGGTGAGGATTAAGCTGGTCAGCCCCGTTTCCCCCGAGAGCTGAAAGAAATTTTTGGCGATGACGGTAGCGAGAAAACCGTAAACCGCAAATTCATACCACTCGATAAAATTACCAATCGAGCCTGCCATTAAAGCGCGCTTATGCGCATTGGGTGCAACGTGAGGTGCCGGCATCATTATTCTCTTCTGCAAGGTGAGAATAAATTATTCACCACGAACATCGATGGCGAAATATATTATTCTTATATTATGTGAGCCGTTTCACGAATGAGCGTTGCAAGATCGCGGCCTTGTGAACCTGTCCCGTGCAGCATTGAGGTGCGCTGTCCATACTTATCTGCAGTGCCCATGAAGGAGGGAGACACCATGCACTGGCAGACTCATACGGTTTTCAACCAACCTGTTCCTCTGAATAACAGCAACTTATTTCTTTCCGACCGCGCGCTGTATGATGCCGTCATGCGCGAGGGCGCGGCGTGGGACGCCGAGTTCCTTGCCAGTATCGGGCAGCAGCTGGGCACGGCGGAATCGCTGGAACTGGGGCGGCTGGCGAATGTCAATCCGCCGGAATTGTTACGTTATGATCCCGCAGGCCAGCGGCTCGACGACGTGCGTTTTCACCCGGCATGGCATTTATTGATGCAGGGATTGTGCGCCAATCGGGTCCACAACATGGCGTGGGAAGAAGACGCGCGCGTTGGCGCGTTTGTCGCTCGCGCCGCGCGTTTTGTCCTGCATGCGCAGGTTGAATCCGGCACGCTGTGCCCCATCACCATGACATTTGCCGCCACGCCGCTGTTGCAACAAGCGTTGCCGAAGCCTTTTCACGACTGGTTTAAACCGTTACTCAGCGATCGTTACGATCCGCATATGGCGCCCGGCAGCCAGAAACGCGGCCTGCTGATCGGCATGGGAATGACGGAAAAACAGGGCGGTTCCGATGTGCTGAGCAATACCACCCGCGCGGAAAAAAGCGGCGATATGTACCGGCTGGTGGGACATAAATGGTTCTTCTCCGTACCGCAGAGCGACGCGCATCTGGTACTGGCGCAGGCGCGCGGCGGCCTGTCCTGCTTCTTTGTGCCGCGCTTTTTGCCCGACGGGCAGCGCAACGGCGTACGGCTGGAGCGGCTGAAAGACAAGCTTGGCAACCGTTCAAATGCCAGCAGCGAAGCGGAATTTTGCGATGCCAGCGGCTGGTTGCTGGGGGAAGAGGGCGATGGTGTACGGCAAATTCTGAAGATGGGCGGCCTGACGCGTTTCGATTGCGCCTTGGGCAGCCACGGTTTGATGCGGCGCGCTTTTTCGGTGGCGCTGTACCATGCGCACCACCGGCAGGCCTTTGGCAAAAATCTGGTCGATCAACCATTGATGCGCGACGTTCTCAGCCGTATGGCGCTGCAACTGGAAGGGCAAACCGCGTTTCTGTTTCGTCTGGCGCGCGCCTGGGATCTCCGCGCTGACGCACAGGAGGCGTTATGGGCGCGGTTATTTACCCCGGCGGCGAAATTTGCTGTCTGCAAGGCAGGCATTCCTTTTGTCGCTGAGTCGATGGAGGTGCTCGGCGGGATTGGCTACTGCGAAGATAATGAGCTGCCGCGCCTGTATCGTGAAATGCCGGTGAATAGCATCTGGGAAGGATCCGGCAATGTGATGTGCCTGGATGTGCTGCGCGTATTGAGCAAGCAATCGGGCGTGATGGCGCTGTTGGCCGAGGAGTTTGGCGCGGTGAAAGGCCAGGATCGCCATTTCGATCGCGCCTGGCGGCAGTTGCAGCCGCAACTGCATAAACCGAATGAAACGCAGGGGAGAGCCATCACCCAGCAGCTCTTTCTGCTGGGATGCGGAGCGCAAATGTTGCGTCACGCGTCACCGCCGATGGCGCAAGCCTGGTGCCAGGTGATGCTCGATACCCGTGGTTCGTCGCCGCTGGCCGCCCCGATTCAGGACGACCTGCTGCTCCGCGCCACGGGTGGGGTAAATTAATCCACTTTCAGGCGGAACTGGCTCACCAGACGGGTCAGGTTAGCGCCTTTTTCCCGCAGCGCCTGGGCGGTTTCTTCGCTATGCGACACCCGCCCGGCGTTGATATTGGTGGCATCGCCGATGTGCGTCATCGCCAGATTGACCTGATTGATCCCCGCCGACTGCTCGCGCGAAGCGTGGTTGATTTCGCCGACCAACTGGTTGATATGGTTCATATGGTGGATGATCGATTGCATCGCCACCTGCGTCGCTTCCGACTGAGCATGACCTTCGCTAACTTTCTTCTGCGTGTCGCCAACCAGCACTTCGATCTCTTTCACCGCATTGGCACAGCGTGACGCCAGCGCGCGAACTTCCTGTGCGACCACCGCAAAACCTTTCCCGTTTTCGCCTGCGCGGGCGGCTTCCACCGCCGCGTTCAGCGCCAGGATGTTGGTCTGGAAAGCAATGGATTCAATCACATGGGTGATATCGGCAATCCGCTGTGAGGCGGTGCGAATATCTTCCATCGTCGTGACGGAAAGGGCGACGGTCTCGCCGCCTTTTTGCACCACATCGGTGGTGTCATTCACCAGGCTTTGCGTCTGTTCCATGTTGGCCGCGTTTTGCTGTACGGTGGCAGCCAGTTGCTCCATGCTGGCGGAGGTCTCTTCCACACTGCTGGCCTGCTTGTTGATCTGCTCGCTGATCTCACTGCTATCGGAAGCCAGCGCATTGGTGCCAAGGTTGATTTCCGTTGCGGATTCGCGAACCTGCAACACAATGGTGTGCAGACCATCGCCGATGCCGTTAATGGCAGTGATTAACTGGCCGACTTCATCCTGGCGATCGACGGCGAGCGTGGCGCGCAGATCCCCGGCGGCATAATGCTGGGCCAGTTCGATGACGCTACGCAGCGGGCGGGTCAGCCAGCGGCGAATAATCACCACGAACATGGCGGCAAACAGCAGAGAGATGACTACGCCTGCCAGCAGGAACAGGTTGCGCATAAAGGTGACATCCTGCAACAGAAGGTCTTTGTCCACTTCACCAACCACGGTCCAGTTCCAGCCGGGCAGCGTGGTGTAAGACATCAGCAGCGTGCGGCCATCTTCACTTTCGCGTTCCAGCGTGCCCTCGCTGTTTTTCAGCAACGTTTGCAGATCGTTTTCATCCCAGTGCGGGCGCTTGCCTTCCTCGGTGTCATGGAACAGATAGCTGCCGTAATCATCCCCCTCGTTACGATCGAGTACGAAAATGTGGCCGTTATCGCCCAGCTTGTGATCGAGGATTTTGCTGCGCATTACATCCCAGGAACGGGAGATATCGACGCCGACAAACAGGATGGCGATGGTATTGCCGCTGGCATCCTTCACCGGTTGATACTGAGTGATATAGCGTTTACCGAACAGCAACGCCTGGCCGCGGTAAACCTCGCCTTTCATGATTGAGGTGAAAGCCGGGCTGGTTTTTTCCAGCCGGGTGCCAATTGCGCGCTCGCCATCCTCTTTACGCAGCGAGGTAGCTACGCGGACGAAGTCACTGCCGCTACGCACGAATATCGTGGCGATCGCGCCGGTACGCTTCAGAAAATCATCTGCGATGGCGTTGTTGTTGTGCAGCTCGATGTCGCCACCTTTGAACAGTGGAACATCAATGCCGTTAATTTCGCGGTGCTGTTGCGGATCGACCGCCAGCGGTTGCGGCAGAAAACTGCTGAACAAACGCGTGTAGCTTTCCACCTCTTCGCTAATACTGCTGTTGAACATTTCTACCATGCTCACCACGCCGGTGGTCTGGTTACGCAGATCTTCCATCGCCAGCGTTTCCTGTAACTGGCTGGCTTTATTGCTCATCAAAAAAGTAAACAGAAGAAAAAGCGCAGCAACGCTTATGCCAGTCAGGAGCGACAATTTGGCACCGAGGCCAGTGCGAATAAAAAGGGGGCTCATAGGATGTCCATATATTTTGTGGGTATGCCATTACCGCCGAACAATAGGAGATGCAAATTTGAATGTCAAAATAGCGAAAATTCATTAATGGTTATTTTCCATAAAATATAATTATTGTGTATGTATTCGTACACAGGCACGGGGGGTAGCATTCCGGGAAAAAATGTATGGCGCTGAAATACGGCAATTTTATTAATATTTTATGAGAATGAAGTGAGTATTTTCTGTATGCTAAATATATTTATCTTCGTCGATTTTCTTTTTTCTCATTTCAATGACAATAATTATTTTAAGGCAATGGCTTTTCTGGCTGTTTTTTAACTAAAAATTGCCAGTAAAAATAATAATGGCTTTTTGCTGACGGGCGCTAAACAGAGTGGGATCCAGGTAAATCCTTATAAACCGATGGCCCGCAGCACAAAAAAACAGCAGATAAATAGATGAAATCTGACCTGTTACTCTCTGTGCTGCGGGCAGGGACGTTAATCCATTTTTAAGCGGAACAGGCTGACCAGCTCCGTCAGATGCGCCCCTTTTTCCCGTAACGTGCGGGCGGTTTCTTCGCTTTGCGATACGCGTCCGGCGTTGATATGCGTGGCATCGCCAATGTGCGTCATTGCCAGATTAACCTGGTTGATCCCCGCCGACTGCTCACGGGATGCATGGTTAATCTCATGGACTAAGTTGTTGATCTCGCTCATATGGCGGATGATCGATTGCATCGCCACTCGCGTCGCTTCCGACTGAGCGTGGCCTTCGCCCACTTTCCTCAGCGTGTCGCCAATCAGCGCTTCGATCTCCTTCACCGCGTTAGCGCTGCGTGCGGCCAGCGCGCGGACTTCCTGGGCGACCACGGCAAAACCTTTCCCGTGTTCACCGGCGCGGGCGGCTTCAACCGCCGCGTTCAGCGCCAGAATGTTGGTCTGGAAAGCAATGGATTCAATCACATGGGTGATATCAGCGATACGCTGTGAGGCCTGGCGGATATCTTCCATGGTTGCCACCGAGTGATCCACGGTTTCGCCGCCTTTTTGCACGGCATCGGTGGTGTCATTCACCAGGCTCTGCGTTTGCTCCATGTTAGCGGCGTTTTGCTGCACGGTGGCGGCCAGTTGTTCCATGCTGGCGGACGTCTCTTCCACGCTGCTGGCCTGCTTGTTGATCTGCTCGCTGATTTCGCTGCTGTCGGAAGCCAGCGCAGTAGTACCGAGGTTAATTTCTGCCGCGGATTCGCGCACCTGCAACACAATGGTGTGCAGGCCATCGCCAATGCCATTGATCGCGGCGATCAACTGGCCGACTTCATCCTGACGATCAACGGCAAGGGTGGCGCGCAGATCCCCGGCGGCATAGCGCTGCGCCAGATCGATCACCTGGCGCAGCGGACGGGTGAGCCAGTGGCGGATAATCACCACGAACAGTGCGGCAAACAGCAGAGAAACCAGCACGCCAGCCAGCAGGAACAGGTTGCGCATGCGGTTGACGTCCTGTAACAGTACCTCTTTGTCCACTTCACCGACCACGATCCAGTTCCAGCCGGGTAATGTGGTGTAAGACATCAACATTGTGCGGCCATCGGCACTGGTGCGTGCCAGCGTACCGCTGCTGGTTTTGAGCAGCGTTTGCAGATCATTTTCATCCCACTGCGGGCGTTTGCCTTCCTCGGAATCATGGAACAGGTAGCTGCCGTAGTTCTTGCCTGCATTACGATCGATCACAAAGAAATGGCCGCTTTCTCCCAGCTTACGACCCAGGATCTTGCTGCGCATGATCTGCCACGAGCGGGAGATATCGATGCCGACAAACAGGATGGCGATGGTATTGCCGCTGGCGTCTTTTACCGGTTGATACTGAGTGATATAGCGTTTGCCAAACAGCAGTGCCAGGCCGCGATAAACCTCGCCTTTCATCACCGGGGCGAAAGCCGGGCTGGCGTTGTCCAGCCGGGTGCCAATCGCGCGATCGCCGTTCTCTTTGCGCAGCGAGGTGGCCACGCGGACAAAGTCATCACCGCTGCGTACAAACAGCGTGGCAATGGCGCCGGTGCGATTCAGAAAATCATCGGGAATGGCATTATTGTTGTGCAGCTCGGTGTCGCCGCCTTTGAATAGCGGAACATCAATGCCGTTAATTTCGCGGCGCTGTTGCGGATCGACCGCCAGCGGTTGCGGCAGGAAACTGCTGAACAAGCGTGTGTAGCTTTCCACCTCCTCGCTGAGACTACTGTTGAACATTTCAACCATATCCACCACGCCGGTGGACTGATTGTGCAGGTCTTCCATGGCCAGCGTTTCCAGTTGTTGGCTGGCTTTATTGCTCATCAGAAAAGTAAACAGGAGGAATAGCGTTGCTACGCTTGCGCCAGTCAGAAGTGACAATTTAGCACCGAGACCGGCGCGGGAGAAAAAGGCGCGCATAATTTGTCCGTTGTTCTGTGTATGAAGCACCTTCAACGGCACAAATTAGATAACATTTAGTACGTCAATGTAACAAAGTGTTACATTGAGATATCTTTACATTAACATAGTCTTAGTGATTGCAGGGAAATAAAAAAGCCACCAAATTTAGGTGGCTTTGTTTAGCGGCTCAGGCGTACAAGATCGCTTGTACCCGCCAGTTGTCAACTCGTTGATCTTCCTGCATTCGTACAATGCGATACCAGGAAGCTCCCTGTTCGTCTGCTTTTAACGCGATAACACGCTCCACATCCTGTAGGCTCCCTGAGACATTATTGACGGAAATCAGGCCGATTTCGTTCAGTCCCGTCACGCAGTCAGCGCTGGCGAACTCTGCGGGCTGCGCTGTTGTATTAAGCATTCCTGTAGAAAGCAACAGTGAGTTTACGGCAAGAGATCGTTTCATTGTCAGCTCCATTTTTCGTTACCCCGAAATATTGCAGGGCTTCCTTTCGCGCAACGGATTCCATTAATCCAATTGTGCACAGGAGAACATCAATGGACGCAAAGCAGTGTAAATATCCTGAAAATCAATGCCTCGCTATCGCCGATATAACAACGCACGTCCGACCCAACGGGCCGGAATAATGGAATCATCCATCATAATAATCACGTAATAATCGGCTTTTGCTGCGGCTGCTTTGGCCTTAATCGCGGCTTCCACGTCCATGGGAGAACCCAGTACCGTTACGCTTACTTCGCCTGTTTTTTGTAGACCGTGCGTTTGGTCGCGGCTGATCTCCTGCGGATGATCGCTCACCGGCGGAGCAGGTTGCGGTGTACCCTCTAACACAGAACAGCCGCTAAGCAAGGCGGCAAACAGAACCGATAGCAAAATGCGCATGGGTTTCTCATCTCTCCTGATAGCCATAGTGTAGTTCCTGACGTGATCCAAATTGGGGGAATGTTCCCGAATTGTTACCGCGAGCACTAATTTCGAATGAAAGTGGTTAGAAAGCGTAATCTATATCTCAACCTTACCTGATGCTATTGCGAATTCTGACTTGCGTCGAGGGGTTGCCGATGGCATACCAGCACAAGAAATCAAGGAGCGTGTGATGATCGAACTGCAAACAGAACACTTTGCCGGCGTGGAAGCACTACACGCTTTTCCGGCGGGAAAACGTACCGAACCCCTACCCAGCGTGGTGTTTTATCATGGTTTTACCTCGTCAAAACTGGTCTACAGCTATTTTGCCGTCGCGCTGGCGCAGGTGGGTTTCCGCGTGATCATGCCTGATGCGCCGGATCATGGCGCGCGTTTTAGCGGTAATGTGGAGCGACGCTTGCGCCAGTTCTGGCAAATTTTACAGGGCAATATTGAAGAGTTCTCCGCGTTGCGCGACGCCCTGGAGAGCCAGTCGCTTATTGATAATCAGCGGCTGGCGGTCGGCGGCGCGTCGATGGGCGGGATGACGGCGCTGGGGATTATGACCGCACATCCGGAAGTGCGCTGCGTGGCCAGCCTGATGGGTTCCGGCTATTTCTCTTCGCTGGCGCATACGCTTTTCCCGCCGCTGGATGTGACCAACGCAGAGCAACAGCGCGAGTTTGAAACCATTCTGGCGCCGCTGGCGCAGTGGGAGGTGAGCCATCAACTCGCACGTATTGCCGATCGCCCGCTGCTACTGTGGCACGGTGAGCAGGATGATGTGGTGCCCGCTGCAGAATCTTTCCGTTTACAACAGGCGTTGCAGGATGCGGGACTGGATGCGTATCTTACTTATCAGTGGGAAACGGGCGTGACGCATCGCATCACGCCGCTGGCGCTGGAAGCCACAACGGATTTTTTCCGCCGTCATCTCTGAAGGCGCATGCCGCACAGCGCCACCACGCAAATAATGGTGCTGGCCCAGAATGTGGATCACTTTCCATAACGCTGGCAAACCCTGATTAAACCTGCCGGTGGGGTATTTGATAAGATCCTAAAGAAAATTATTCTCCCTTCTGAGCGCGGCCCCAATCCGGGGCCGCAGCGCAAGGAAAACTTAGCCTGATTCGGTTAGCGGTAGATATCCGCGCTGGCGTGCAAAGCGCCGTTGCTGCCTGGCTCGTGTGTCAGGATGGGGTGAAAGTAGGTGGCGTTTTGTGCGTCGGTTGCGGTATTCAAAGCCTGGTCGGCTTCCTGTTCGCTGGCGAAGTTATGATTAATGTAGATAACGCCTAAGCTGCGCACATCATCCATGTTCCGGGCTTGCCGGTTATCGAGTTTTATTGCTGCCGTTGCATTGAGGCTCAGCAATAGGGTTGTTAGTAAAATTGCGATGTATTTCATGATGTTACTCTCCGATATAACGCCGAATATTATGTTTTGAACATCTCTCCTCCTTTGTTTTGAGGCCTGATTAAAGTTTACGCGTTTGTTATAAAACGTATCGCGACGATTTCTGATGCTGTCGTTCAAAAAATTGCCGGAATGCGTTTTGTTTAATTTTAATGCGTGGCGGGGAGTTCTCTTTGCGCTTAGTGCGAATTATTTGTGCAATTCACCTTGAGTTTGCCCGGTGGGATCAGTATTATGACGCGTCAATTTTTCAGCCGACCTTTAACACGTTCCTTGCCTCCCCGGGCCTCGGCTGACCCAGACAGGAGGCTGAATAATCCGTAAGGAGCAATTCGATGCGTCATTACGAAATCGTTTTTATGGTCCATCCTGACCAGAGCGAACAGGTTCCGGGCATGATCGAGCGTTACACTGGTGCTATCACTGGTGCGCAAGGCACGATCCACCGTCTGGAAGACTGGGGCCGCCGTCAGCTGGCTTACCCGATCAACAAACTGCACAAAGCTCACTATGTTCTGATGAACGTTGAAGCGCCGCAGGAAGTGATCGATGAGCTGGAAACAAACTTCCGCTTCAACGACGCCGTTATCCGTAGCATGGTAATGCGTACTAAACACGCTGTTACCGAAGCATCTCCGATGGTTAAAGCGAAAGACGAGCGCCGTGAGCGTCGCGATGATTTCGCAAACGAAACCGCAGATGATGCAGATGCTGGGGATTCTGAAGAGTAATTACTGATGGCCAACCGACTGGTGTTGTCCGGCACCGTGTGCAGGACCCCGCTTCGTAAGGTCAGCCCGTCAGGAATTCCTCACTGCCAGTTCGTGCTTGAGCACCGTTCTGTGCAGGAGGAAGCCGGTTTTCACCGGCAGGCGTGGTGCCAAATGCCTGTAATAATCAGCGGGCAGGAGAACCAGGCCATTACTCACAGTATAACGGTCGGTAGCGCAGTAACCGTTCACGGATTCATTAGTTGCCACAAAGCAAAGAATGGCCTGACGAAAATGGTTCTGCATGCCGAGCAGATTGAATTGATAGATTCTGGAGACTAGCCATATGGCACGTTATTTCCGTCGTCGCAAGTTCTGCCGTTTCACCGCGGAAGGCGTTCAAGAGATCGACTATAAAGATATCGCTACGCTGAAAAACTACATCACCGAAAGCGGTAAGATTGTCCCGAGCCGTATCACCGGTACCCGTGCAAAATATCAGCGTCAGCTGGCACGCGCTATCAAACGCGCTCGCTACCTGTCCCTGCTGCCGTACACTGATCGTCATCAGTAATCGGTCACGGTCCATTAATACGACTTTGAGAGGATAAGGTAATGCAAGTTATTCTGCTTGATAAAGTAGCAAACCTGGGTAGCCTGGGTGATCAGGTTAACGTTAAAGCGGGTTACGCTCGTAACTTCCTGGTACCGCAGGGTAAAGCTGTTCCTGCTACCAAGAAAAACGTTGAATATTTCGAAGCACGTCGCGCTGAACTGGAAGCCAAACTGGCTGACGTTCTGGCAGCTGCTAACGCTCGCGCTGAAGAAATCAACGCACTGGGCACCGTTACCATCGCGTCTAAAGCAGGCGACGAAGGTAAACTGTTCGGTTCCATCGGTACTCGCGATATCGCTGACGCAGTCACTGCGGCTGGCGTTAAAGTGGCTAAGAGCGAAGTTCGTCTGCCGAACGGTGTTCTGCGTACCACCGGTGAGCACGAAGTGGACTTCCAGGTTCACAGCGAAGTATTCGCTAAACTGATTGTAAACGTTGTTGCTGAGTAATTTTTACTCATAACGATGCCCTTAAGTGATTCGGGCTTGCAGAAAGGCGGCAAGTGAGTGAATCCCCGGAAGCTGAGTTAATTCAGTGACCAGGGTAAGCGAATGAGCCAATGAATCTGCAACGCGAAATACGATGGGGAATGAAACGCCGGCCTTGTGCCGGCGTTTTGCTTTTTAGCGCTACCAGAATGAAATGTGCCGGATAAGGGCTTATCCGGCTTTATGGGTTAACGTACGCGAATAAAGCTGCCGTCCGGCTGGCGGGTAAACAGCACCTGCTGGCCGCTGGTCTCAATGGTTAATCCGGTTACTACGCCGTTAGCATTCTGGCGAATCTTCACCATCTGGCCATTTTTCAGGCTGCTCAGCGGTTTTCCATCACCTTCCACTTTCGCCATCGCGTAAACATCGGTGGGCGGCAGATTATGATCGCGGAACAGTTGCGCCAGCGTTTTCCCTTCTTCCACACGATAAGAGCGCCACTGTTGCTCAATGCCGCCGGAAGAGGAGGACGTCGGGCGGCTTTGCGCCACCGGGGCTTCTTGCTGCTGTACCGGCTGTTGCTCTGGTTGCTGCTGTTCGAGCGACTCTTCAGCGCCGGGGGCGAGCTGTTGCGGATCGTTCACCACCGCGGGTGGCGTTTGCGCAGGGGCGACAGGCTGAGTGGCAGTGGATGAGGGTAACTGAATTTGCGCTTCGCGTGAGGTGGGAACCGGCCTCGTATCGTCCGTTGACGGTAGCAGAAAGCCGATAACCACCAGCAATGCGGCCAGGATCAAACCACGACGGTGAAACGGCGGGAGCGGGTCCATAAGGCGAAAATGGTCCGGGGCTTGCCAGATTTTCACCAGCGTAGGTTTCAGTTCAAATCGCCCGGGCATGGCTTTCCTCCTGCTCCGCGTCATTTAAAATCCTGTCTCGTTGAGTATATACACTTTATCCTTCCGGGGCGGCGTCCATCGTTTTTAACTCTCTGATCGTCAGCACAAAGTCGGATTTTGTTATAGCAATATTAGATTTATCTTACGGGCTCTATTCTTTCCCTTTCCCTGCGATTTGTCATCTTTCCTGCGACAAAGTTGTACCCGGCGCAGCCCGGCTGTTATGCTGCGCGCTACCTTAAAAAGCGATGAAAGGAAAACCCATGACAACCCCAACTTTTGACACGATCGAAGCGCAAGCCAGCTATGGCATCGGTTTACAGGTCGGACAGCAGCTTAGCGAATCCGGGTTAGAGGGGCTGTTACCGGAAGCGCTGGTCGCGGGCATCGCGGACGCGCTGGCAGGCAAACAACCTGCTGTACCGGTTGACGTTGTACATCGCGCCCTGCGTGAAATCCATGAACGTGCCGACGCCGTGCGTCGTTCCCGTTTTGAAGAGATGGCGGCGGAAGGCGTGAAATATCTGGAAGAGAACCGCGAGCGTGAAGGCGTGAACAGCACCGAATCCGGTTTGCAGTTCCGCGTCATCACTCAGGGCGAAGGCGCAATCCCGGCGCGCACCGACCGTGTTCGCGTGCACTACACCGGTAAACTGATTGACGGTAGCGTATTCGACAGCTCCGTCGCGCGCGGCGAACCGGCTGAATTCCCGGTTAACGGCGTTATCGCTGGCTGGATCGAAGCTCTGACGCTGATGCCGGTCGGCTCCAAATGGGAGCTGACTATCCCGCACAACCTCGCTTATGGCGAGCGTGGCGCTGGCGCATCTATCCCGCCATTCAGCACACTGGTATTTGAGGTGGAACTGCTGGAAATTCTGTAATTCCCCGCATAAATCCCTCTCTCTTTTTAGAGGGAGGGGTGAGAAGAGTGCGTCGATCGTTCGTTAATAAGATCAATGTCGATATATTATCTTGCAAACTATGCATTCAGGTGTATTTTTGTGAGGCGTTTCGCATTAACTAAGTGATATGACACTCACTTTCAACAAATATTTAACATTCGATTTAATTCAGAGTATCCATCCCGCCGATTCTTACCTAATATCGATGCGTCCATAAAGGACGGAACACGCAATAAAAGGCCAGAAGAGCCCAACAACACAGACAGGATTAAAACATGGTAGATCAGGTTAAAGTCGCAGCCGACGAACAGGCTCCGGCTGAACAGTCGCTACGGCGAAATCTCACAAACCGGCATATACAGCTTATTGCGATCGGCGGCGCTATCGGCACCGGGCTGTTTATGGGCTCCGGCAAAACCATCAGCCTCGCAGGTCCGTCGATCATTTTTGTTTATATGATCATTGGCTTTATGCTGTTTTTCGTGATGCGCGCAATGGGTGAGTTGCTGCTGTCAAACCTCGAATATAAATCATTTAGCGACTTCGCCGCCGATCTGCTGGGACCGTGGGCGGGGTACTTTACCGGCTGGACCTACTGGTTCTGCTGGGTGGTGACCGGGATGGCGGACGTAGTGGCGATCACCGCCTACGCGCAATTCTGGTTTCCAGGCATTGCCGACTGGGTCGCCGCGCTGGCGGTGGTATTGCTGCTGCTGAGCCTCAATCTCGCGACGGTAAAAATGTTCGGCGAGATGGAGTTCTGGTTTGCGATGATCAAAATCGTTGCCATCGTTGCGCTGATTATTGTGGGCGTAGTGATGGTGCTGATGCACTTCAAATCGCCGACGGGCGTTGAAGCTTCGTTCGCGCACCTGTGGAATGACGGCGGCTGGTTCCCGAAAGGCATCAGCGGTTTCTTCGCCGGTTTCCAGATAGCCGTCTTTGCCTTTGTTGGGATCGAGCTGGTCGGCACCACAGCGGCAGAAACCAAAGATCCGGAGAAATCCCTGCCGCGCGCGATTAACTCCATTCCGCTGCGCATTATCATGTTCTATGTCTTCGCGCTGATCGTCATTATGTCAGTGACGCCGTGGAGCTCAGTCGTCCCGGATAAAAGCCCGTTTGTGGAACTGTTTATGCTGGTCGGTATTCCGGCGGCTGCAAGCATCATCAACTTTGTGGTGCTGACTTCTGCCGCGTCGTCGGCGAACAGCGGCGTCTTCTCAACCAGCCGTATGCTGTTTGGCCTTGCGCAGGAAAAGATGGCGCCGAAAGCGTTCGCTTCACTCTCTAAACGCGCGGTGCCGGCAAAAGGGCTGACCTTCTCCTGTATCTGCCTGCTGGGCGGCGTGGTGATGCTCTATGTGAACCCGAGCGCGATTGCCGCGTTCACCATGATCACTACCGTATCGGCCATTCTGTTTATGTTTGTCTGGACGATCATTCTCTGTTCGTACCTGGTCTACCGTAAACAGCGTCCGCATCTGCACGAAAAATCGAGCTACAAAATGCCGCTTGGCAAATTGATGTGCTGGGTTTGCATGGCCTTCTTTGCTTTCGTACTGGTGCTGCTGACGCTGGAAGCGGATACCCGTGAAGCGCTGATCGTCACGCCGCTGTGGTTTATTGTGCTGGGCGCGGGCTGGCTCTATGCCGGTAAAAAACGTCTGGCTGACCGTCAGCCATAAAAAAAGAGCCGCAAAGCGGCTCTAAACTTCCATGAATCAAGGGCGCTCTTTTGGGCGCCTTTTATTATTCACCTGCGAGGGCACGCGGAAACAGGTTATTGTTTTCCAGACTGATGTGTTCCATTAGATCGTCAATTAACAGATTGATGCCGTTATACATGGCTTTCCAGGTGGTGCAGGCTTCCGGCGGCGGCGTGACGTTGTTGGTGATGTGCTTAATCACTTCCAGCAATTCACCGGCTTCATCGTGTTCACTCTCCATCACCGTGATCGGCCCCATAGCCTGCGAACCCATGCCCTGTTTGATCATTGGGAACAGGATCTGCTCCTCTTTCATCATATGGCTGGAAAGCTCCTGGTGCAGCATCGTCAAATATTTGGTTAACCCGCGCGGCACATTCGGTTTATCGGCATGCACGCGCTCTACTTTGGTGGCCTGTAAAATCAGCTCCGGCAGTTGTTCGCGGTGGCGATTATGGTAACGCACGATAATGTGGTCGATGATTTCCGAAAGTTTGGCAACGCGCCAGTCTTTCTCGATGGGCTGCTCGGCCAGTTTTGCCAGTTCGGCTTCAATCACATCAATATCCAGCTCTTTGCGCGCCGCAGAACGGCCTAGCGTCTGCTTACCGCCGCAGCAGTAGTCCATATCGTATTGACGGAACAGTGCGGAGGCGCGGGGGATTGAGAGCGCCAGCTCACCCAAGGGTTGATCGCGGAAAGCCATAGCAGTTACCTCATCGTGAAATTATAAGATGCATTTTAAATGCATCTTTATGGCGATGATATACCCCTTTTGGGGTGGGGGCCAGGCGCCTTATGCCTTTATTGCGCGAAAAACAGTGATATTCATCACAAAAAATCTTTCGCGTTTAACATATTGAATGCAGGTAATTTTATTGAAAAATTTTGGATAGAGTTTTGTAGCGAGATTAAACAACTACGTAACGCTGCCGATACAGAGACTCAGACCATTCCCTGTATCAAATGAAGGCCTACGATGTTCAAGCGTATTAAAGTTATTACCTTATTAATTATGGTGTTGCTCGTACTGGGTGCGATGCAGCTTATTTCTGCCGGCGTGTTTGTCAGCGCGCTGAATAATGACAAAAACAACTTTAACGTTTCTCAGATTTCCAGCCAGAACGTTTCTGAGTTCACTGATGCCTGGATCAGCCTTAACCAGGCGCGCGTCACGTTAAACCGCGGCATGCTGCGCTTACAGAGCAGCACCGCCAGCCAGATCAATGGCGGGCAACTGAGCGAGCTGGCCAACACCGCGACCGACTTGCTGAATCAGGCGCAAAAGCATTTTGAAAAATACAAAGCGATGCCGGACACGCCAGGGCTGGATAAAAATCTCTCCAGCGACCTGGAAAAACAGTACGGCATTTACCATGCGACGCTGACGGAAATGAACCGTCTGCTGTTGGCGGGTAAGCTGGAAGATATGTTCCGCCAGAATGCGGAAGCGAAACAGGTCGCTATGCAGAAAAGCTACCGCGCATGGCGTGATGCTCAGGCTGTACTGGCGAACCAGGGCGTAATCGAAAACGAGAGCGATTACCAGCGCATCCTGTGGATTCTGGGTGTCGTCATGGTCGTTGTTCTGGCGGTGATCATCATCAGCTGGGTGGCGATGCAGCGTGTATTGCTGAAACCGCTGCATGAAGTGATGGGGCATATTCGCCACATCGCGGCGGGAGATTTGACGCACGCGATCTATGCCGAAGGCAAAAACGAGATGGCGCTGCTGGCGCAAAATGTGCAGGAGATGCAGCAGTCGCTGGTGAAAACCGTCAGCGTGGTGCGCGATGGTGCCGACACCATTTATACCGGCGCGGGCGAAATCTCTGCCGGTAGCAACGATCTCTCTTCCCGTACCGAACAGCAAGCGGCCTCGCTGGAAGAGACTGCGGCCAGCATGGAGCAACTGACAGCAACGGTGAAACAGAACGCCGACAACGCCCGTCAGGCGACGCAACTGGCGCAGAACGCCTCCAGTACGGCGAAAAAAGGTGGTCAGGTTGTGGATGGCGTGGTGCGTACGATGGATGAAATTGCTACCAGCTCCAGCAAAATCGCGCAAATCACCAACGTGATCGACGGCATCGCCTTCCAGACCAATATCCTGGCGCTGAACGCGGCGGTTGAAGCTGCCCGCGCTGGTGAACAAGGCCGTGGTTTCGCCGTCGTTGCGGGTGAAGTTCGTACGCTGGCGCAGCGCAGCGCGCAGGCGGCGAAAGAGATCAAAGGGCTGATCGAAGATTCCGGTAGTCGCGTCGATGCAGGCGCTGCGCTGGTACATCAAGCCGGAGAGACGATGAAAGAGATCGTCAGTGCGGTTACCCGCGTGACGGATATCATGGGCGAAATCTCATCGGCTTCGGACGAGCAGAGCCGCGGTATCGACCAGGTGGGTCAGGCCGTTGCTGAGATGGATCGCGTTACGCAGCAGAACGCCTCGCTGGTGGAAGAGTCCGCCGCTGCCGCTGCCGCGCTGGAAGAGCAGGCTGCACGCCTGACGGAAACAGTAGCGGTATTTAAAGTCAACCGCAGCCGCAGCGTGCGCACGCCTGCGCTGGTAAAACCGGGCAGCAAACCGCAGGTGAAAGCCGCAGAGAGCTTTAGCGAAGCGAACTGGGAAACCTTCTAAACTCTCGCTTCAGGCTGAGCAAACCCGGCGCATGATGCCGGGTTTTTTTATTCCTGTTGTAGCGGAATGACACTCGCTTTTTGCGGTTTTGACAGCACTGCCATCACCACGCCACACACCAGCAGCACAATGCCGCAAAAGGTGAGCAGCGGTGGGATGCTCTGGCGCAGCAGGAAGGTATACAGCAGCCCGGCCAGCGTTTCGAAAACAATCAACGGGCCGACAATTACCGTTGGCAGACGCTGGCAGGCAATATTCCAGCATAGCGCGCCCACCCACGAGCAGAGCACGGCAATGGCAAACATCAGCACGATAAACACCAGTGGATGCGGACCGAATGGCAGGGAGAAATCGGGCTGCTGTACGCCAAGCCACAGGCAGGCGGCGAGATAACCGACCAGCGAGACGGGCAATGTCACCAGCGCCTGCGCCGTCGCCCACATCATCGGATTTTTATCCGGGTTCTCCCGCAACCAGCGGGCGTTACGCAGGGCATACCACGCCCAGCTACCCACCGAGGTAAATGCCAGAGCGATCCCCGTACCGTAACGACGCCAGGTGAAATCCGGCAGCCCGTGGCGCAGCTCGGCGATATTGACGCACACCAGGCCGATCGCGATGCAGGCGAGCGCGGGTGCCAGCCGACGCCAGGAGAGTTTGCCGTCCCGCTGGCTGTAGAGCAGGTTGGCGCACACCGGAATCACCACTGGCAGGGTGGCGATGATCATGGTCGATACCGGCGCGCCAGTACGCTGGATGGCGCTCGCCAGGCAGACGTAATAAATCAGGTTGCCCATCATCGTCAGCGCCAGCGCCGTCATCCAGTCGCTGCGCGTTAACTGGCGCAGACGCACGCGCCCGAGCCATGCCAGCGGCAGGGCGATCAGGCCCAGCGCCAGATAACGGCCGGTGGATTGCAGTACCGCCGGGTAATCCGGCACGATCAACGGCCCAACGAAAATTAACCCCCATAACAGCCCGGCAAGCAGGGCATACAACACACCACTAATCATCATTCCATCCACATTTACATTGGCTGTCGCCAGTGTAGAGAAGCGATGGCGCGGAATATTGTATGAGATTGCGCATTAACGGCGGGTGACTTGCTTCTGGTAACGCACCGGCGTGATGCCATAGCGGTGAGTAAAGGCGCGTGTCAGATGCGATTGATCCGTCAGCCCGGTCATGGCGGCGACGTCTGCGGCGGGCATGCCCTGCGTGAGAAACGCTTTTGCCCGCCACAGACGGATCGCCATCAACATCTGGTGCGGCGTGACGTGGAAGTGCGCCTTGAACTGGCGCTGAAAATGGTACGGGCTAAGCGCAGCAACGCTTGCCAACTCGTCCAGCGTCAGGCTGTGCATATAGTTGTCGTGCAGATAGTCGCGCACGCGTTCAAAACGGTGTGCGCCTTCCGGGCGCTGCGGCGCGTGATGCGCCAGCGGGCGAAAAGTATCGATCAGATCCAGCAAAATGCCTTGCTGCGCCAGCGGATCGTCGGTATGCCACAGGCCGTGGATCTGCGTGCAGATCTGCCGGGTGCGCAGCGGATCGTGACGCATCACCTCGCTGAACCACCAGTGGCGGACGCCGGTCACCTCTTCGAGCAACTGCGGATCGAGATAGACCATGCGATAACGCCAGCCGTCGTCGGCTGCGGCTTCGCCGGTGTGCAGCTCGTCGGGGTTCATGGTGACTACGGAATTGGCCGGAGCGACATACTGCGTGCCGCGATAGCGGAAGCGTTCGGCACCGGCTTCAATGGCACCAATGCCAAAGGCTTCATGGGTGTGGGGTTCGAACGCGTAACGGGAGATATGCGCGTGGTACAGCTCAACGCCCGGCACCTTCGCCAGGTGGCGAAAGCGTGCGCGATCTCGCTCGTCGTTAAACTGCTCTGGTACGCCTTCCACAATGCATCTCCACGCGGGTCATCGCTGCATTATTCAGGATGACCCGGCGGCAGGCTACAAAAATTAACCAATATTTAACCGTTACGCGAGGTCGTTGACGCTGTCAGCAATCGGCGTGGTCGGGCGACCAATCAGTTTGCTGAGCGTTTTGCTGTCGTCAAACAGACCACCTTTTGCGGCTCCGGCATCGGAATCCGCCAGCAGATTAGCAAACACGTCCGGCAAGCCCGCACCTTTCAGCGCGGCGGCGAAATCCGCTTCGCTCAGGTTCTGGTAGACGATGTTTTTGCCACTGGCTTTGCTTAACAGCGCGGCCAGTTCACTCAGCGTCCAGCCGTTGTCGCCCGCCAGTTCGTAAACCTTACCGGCATGACCCTCTTCGCTGATCACACGAGCCGCAGCGGCAGCATAATCCGCGCGGGTCGCCGAAGCGATTTTGCCGTCGCCTGCGGCACCGATAAAGACACCGTGCGCCAGTGCAGCCGGTGCGCTGGCAAGGTAGTTTTCGCTATACCAGCCGTTGCGCAGCAGTGCATACGGAATGCCGGATTCAGCGAGCATTTTCTCGGTTTCAACATGTTCGACGTGCAGGCCGAGCGGGGATTTATCCGCATGCAGCAGGCTGGTGTAGGCGATAAATTTCACCCCGGCGGCTTTAGCGGCGTTGATCACATTGCGGTGCTGCGCGGCACGCTGGCCCACTTCGCTACTGGAGATCAGCAGCAGTTTATCGACGCCTGCCAGCGCCTGCGTTAGCGCGGCCTGGTCGCCGTAGTCGGCCTTACGCACCAGTACGCCCTGTTTGCTCAGCGCTTCGGCTTTCGCCGGGTTACGGACAATGGCGACAATCTGTTTTGCCGCGACGGTTTTCAGTAGCTCTTCTACCACAAACTGGCCCAGTTGGCCGGTCGCGCCGGTAAGTGCGATCATGGTGTTCTCCTTACGTGTTCAGTGAGTGTTGTGGTAAGCTATCATCCACACTAACTTTTGGTAAGTACGTACAAAAAGGTAAGTATGAAAACAGTTTCTGCCCCCCGAACCCTGAGTGAACTGGTACGCGACGGCAATTTGTTCGCCGAGCAGTGTCCGTCGCGGGATGTCCTCAAACATGTAACCAGCCGCTGGGGTGTGTTGATCCTTGTGGCGCTGCGTGATGGCACGCACCGTTTTAGCGATCTGCGCCGCAAGATGGGCGGCGTCAGCGAAAAGATGCTGGCGCAAAGCCTGCAATGGCTGGAGCAGGATGGTTTTATTAACCGCGTCGCATACCCGGTTGTACCGCCGCATGTGGAGTATAGTCTGACCCCGCTTGGCGAAGAGGTCAGCGAGAAGGTCGCCGCGTTGGCGGACTGGATAGAACTGAATATTCCGCAGGTGCTGGCGCATCATGCGAAACAGGTGGCGTAAGCCCGGTAATCGTTAGCGCCACCGGGCAAGATGCCAGATGGCGCTGCGCTTAGCTGGCCGACAAAAGCGAGGCCTCACGGATCGGGTTAATCACGACTTGTTTAAATCGATGCTATAAATCGCAAAGCCGATTTCGTCGTTCCCCACTTTTTGCATCGGATAACGCGCGTTCTGTTTAATAAACGCGGCGGCTTTGTCCGTCGGCGCGGTTTCAAAACGAATATCCAGCTTGTGGTTTGCGTGAACCGGAGCCAGTTGCCAGTTGTTATCGGCGGCGGGATGGATTTCCCCGGCGCGCTTCGTTTCATCGCTGATCCACTTTGCCAGCACGGCGCGGTTTTCATCCGGCGAAGCAAACGCGATATGGCTGTCTCCCGTCCCGGCAAACTTACCGCCATAGGCGCGGTAATTATTGGTGGCGACGAGGAAAACCGCGTTCGGATCGATGGGCTTGCCGTTAAACGTCAGATCCTTAATGCGTTCCGCCTGCGGATTTATGCTCTGGCATTCGCCGTCATAACGCGCAGGCTGCGTCACATCGATCTGGTATTTCACGCCGTCGATAACATCGAAGTTATAGGTGCGGAAACCGTCCCAGTTAATCAGGTTTTGCGGCTTATCGCTGTTGGGATCGATTTGATTGAACTGCCCGGCTGAGCACTCCAGCCACTCTTTCACCTCTTTACCGGTCGCTTTTACTACCACCAGTGTGTTGGGGTAGAGGTAGAGATCGGCGGCGTTACGGAACGTAAGCTGGCCTTTTTCCACTTCAACAAAACTGGCCGGATCGTTTTTACGTCCACCTGCTTTAAACGGCGCGGCGGCAGAGAGCACCGGCAGTTTCGCCAGATCCGGATCGCCCTGAATAAAGTGCTCGACGTAGGCTTTTTGCGCGTTATTCACCACCTGTACGGTCGGATCGTCCTGCACCAGCGACAGGTAGCTGTACATGTTGTCAGCCGATTGACCAATCGCCTTTCCCACAAAATGGCGCGTGGCATCGTGATCGTGTTTGAGGATCGCGACCAGCTTACTGTCTTCGCCAACGAGGGCTTTTTTCGCCGCCGCGTCGTAGATCGGGCGCGCTTCGGCTTTGGATTGCGTCACCTGCCATTTGCCGGAATCGTTGTTCAGCACCAGATCGACTACGCCGAGATGGTCGCCCCACATGCCCGGCATCACCGACGGAATACCGTTCAGTGTGCCTTTGCTGATATCTGCGCCTTTGATGGCGGCAAAATCTTTACCCGGGAAGACGGCGTGAGCGTGACCAAACAGAATGGCATCGACGCCTGGCACTTCGCTCAGGTAGTAAACGGAGTTTTCCGCCATCGCCTGGTACGGCTCCGCCGACAGCCCGGAGTGTGCCACCACGACCACCAGATCGGCACCTTTGGCGCGCATTTCCGGCACGTAGCGGCGCGCGGTTTCGGTGATGTCATTGACCGTCACTTTGCCGTTGAGGTTGGCTTTATCCCACACCATGATCTGCGGCGGCACAAAGCCGATATAACCGATGCGCAGCGTGTGGGTTTTGCCCTCTTTATCCTGCACGGCGGTCTCTTTAATCAGGTAAGGCGTGAACAGCGGTTTTTTGCTTTTGGCATCAATGATATTGGCGTTCACATAAGGGAACTTCGCTCCCGCCAGCGCTTTGTGCAGGTAATCCAGGCCATAGTTGAATTCATGATTGCCGAGGTTACCCACGGTGTAATCAAGGGTGTTCATCGCCTTATAGACCGGGTGAATTTCTCCCGCTTTAAGCCCCTTTGCCGCCATATAGTCGCCCAGCGGACTGCCCTGGATTAAGTCGCCGTTATCCACCAGCACGCTGTTTTTGACTTCGCCCCGCGCGGCGTTGATCAGGCTGGCAGTGCGCACCAGTCCGAATTTTTCCGTCGCAGTATCTTTGTAGTAATCAAAATCCATCATGTTGCTATGCAAATCAGTGGTTTCCAGAATACGCAAATCCACCGTTGCAGCCTGCACGCTGGCCGCAATCAGCGTCGCCAGAAGCGTTGCACTAAACTTAATCATCAGAGGCATCCTTTTTCGATCTAAGCCACAAAAGAAATTGTTATGTACATTTTGTTGCTTACAGAACTGTGAATACTGCCATAAAAGTGAGCAAAGAAAACGCAATCGTTATCACAGATGGCAGATTCCAGCGCAATGCGATATAAGTAAAACAACGAGTTACAAACCACTGAACAGATAAGAGGTGGATATGTTAGATGCAATTTGCCAACTCGCGCGGGAAGCGGGTGACGCCATTATGCAGGTGTATGACGGTCACAAACCGATGGAGGTCACCAGCAAGGTGGATGACTCCCCGGTGACCGCCGCAGATATTGCGGCCCACGGCGTGATTGTGCGCGGTCTGCAGACGTTGACACCAGATATTCCGGTGCTCTCGGAAGAGGATCCGCCCGCATGGGAAATTCGCCAGACATGGGGACGCTACTGGCTGGTAGATCCGCTGGATGGCACCAAAGAGTTTATCAAGCGTAACGGCGAATTCACGGTCAATATCGCTTTGATTGAAAAGGGAAAACCTGTGCTGGGCGTGGTCTACGCGCCGGTGCTGAAAGTGATGTACTCTGCCGCTGAAGGCAAAGCGTGGAAGGAAGAAGCGGGGCATCACCAGCAGATTCAGGTGCGCGATGCGCGTCCGCCGCTGGTCGTGGTGAGCCGCTCCCACGCTGATGATGAACTGAAAGAGTATTTACAGCAGTTAGGCGAACATCAAACCACGGCGATTGGTTCATCGCTGAAGTTCTGCCTGGTTGCAGAGGGGAAAGCGCAGCTCTATCCGCGTTTCGGGCCGACCAGCGTCTGGGATACGGCGGCAGGGCATGCTGTTGCGGTAGCCGCCGGGGCGCATGTTCACGACTGGCAGGGGCGTACTCTGGATTACACCCCGCGTGAATCCTTCCTCAACCCCGGCTTTCGGGTCTCTATTTACTGAGTAACTTGTGCAGCAGGTCGATCACCTGCTGCACCTCTTGCTGGCTCAATCCACCGTCTTTAGCAAACTGCACGCGGCCTTCTTTATCCAGCACGATAATCGCGGAACTCTCTTCGTCCAGATGCCACGCTTTACGCGTCACGCCTTCACTATCGACAATAAATTGCGACCACGGATAGAGCTTCTTGTTGCTCTCAATGCTGCTGCGCACAAACATGGCGCTGCCCGGAATGGCATCATCGGTGTTGACGATGGTGGTGGTTTGATAGCGGTCATGAGGCAGATTTGCAGCTTTTATCGCCTCAATCAGCCCGGCATTCTTCTCTTTAGCGGAGGTGCGACCGGCAATATGCTGTACAACCCGCACCTTGCCTGGAAGCTGGGCGCTGTTCCAGTTTTTATAGCTAAACTTGTCATTCTCAAGAATCAACTCCCCTCTGTCGGCAATGCCCACAGGCGGCACGCGCTGATTGGTTTCGAAGTTATGGGCTGAAGCCATCAGCGGCAGTAACAGGCATGTCGCTGCCAGGATAGAACGTAGGGTCATGGTGTTTCCTTATCGTTATGCAGGTGATCCGACCACTTGAATTACGGTTTTAATCATAAGTGCGATCTATACGTTTTTCCCGCAAGGGGGATGCCAGTTTGCGGGCGGACGCACATAACTGTGAAAAAAAATGGCTTTATACTGCGTGGATTAAGGGACTGAAAAGAATATTCTGAATAATTGTCATCAAAAGGTAAATAAAGTTATTCACACTATGTATGAGTGAGGTTCTGAACTATAGTCATTGAGCATTAAAATTTGCGCTCACCAACGCTGGTCCGATTGTGGTACCGCAAGGGCGTAATGCTTTACAGGAGAAACAAGAATGAAAATTTTCCAGCGTTACAACCCACTTCAGGTGGCTAAGTACGTAAAAATCCTGTTCCGTGGACGGTTGTATATCAAGGACGTTGGCGCTTTCGAGTTCGACAAGGGTAAGATCCTTATCCCGAAAGTGAAGGACAAACAGCATCTCTCTGTGATGTCCGAAGTCAACCGTCAGGTTATGCGTCTGCAAACTGAGATGGCTTAACCAACCCGTTGTGCTATGCAGTAGTTTAAGTACTATAAAAAAACGGCCCCACAGGGGCCGTTGATATTTCAGCAGGCGATTACGCCGCGCCTTTATCTTCCGCGTCAGGTAGCTTCGGCGTCAGCACCGCCGCGCGAGTGTCGATACGGGTAACCAGCAGCTGATCGATGCGGTAGTTATCGATATCCACCACCTCAAATTTGTAGCCGGAGAATTTCACCGCATCGGTGCGCTTCGGGATCTTACGCAGCATAAACATCATAAAACCGCCGATGGTTTCATAGTTGCCGGACTGCGGGAATTCATCGATATCCAGCACGCGCATCACGTCATCAATCGGCGTGCCGCCATCTATCAGCCATGAGTTTTCATCACGGGCGACAATCATCTCTTCCAGCCCCTGGCCGATCAGATCGCCCATCAGCGTGGTCATCACGTCATTAAGGGTGATAACCCCGACCACCAGCGCGTATTCGTTCATGATTACCGCGAAGTCCTCACCGGCGGTTTTGAAACTTTCCAGCGCTTCCGACAGGGTTAAGGTATCCGGCACGATCAGTGTGTTGCGGATCTGCACGCCGCTGTTGAGCGCCATGCTTTGATTCGCCAGCACGCGGTTGAGCAAATCTTTGGAATCGACATAGCCGACAATATGGTCGATATCACCATTACAGACCAGAAATTTAGAATGCGGATGTTCGGAGACTTTGTTTTTCAGGCTCTGCTCATCTTCATGCAGATCGAACCAAATCACGTTCTCGCGCGAAGTCATTGACGACGGCACGGTGCGTGACTCCAGTTCAAACACGTTCTCAATCAGTTCATGTTCCTGTTTACGCAACACCCCGGCTAAGGCACCGGCTTCCACAACGGCATAAATATCGTCGGAGGTGATGTCGTCTTTGCGCGCCATCGGCAGTTTGAAAATACGGAAGATGACGTTGGCCAGGCCGTTGAAGAACCAGACCAGCGGGCGGAAAAGGAACAAACAGAAGCGCATCGGGTTGATGATACGCAAAGCCACGGCTTCGGGCGCAATCATACCGATGCGTTTCGGTGTCAGGTCGGCGAACAGAATAAACAGCCCGGTCACCAGCGAGAAGGAGATAATAAAGCTGAGCTGTTCGGCCAGCTCCGGGGAAACCACGTTGATCAACATGCTGTGAAAAACGGGAGAGAAAGCCGCATCACCGACGATACCGCCAAGAATGGCGACGGCGTTAAGACCAATTTGCACCACCGTAAAGAACATGCCGGGCGTTTCCTGCATTTTCAGAATGCGTTGCGCGTTGATGTTGCCTTCATCGGCAAGCAGTTTGAGCTTAATTTTTCGCGATGCGGCGAGTGAGATCTCTGACAACGAGAAAAACGCACTTACCGCGATCAGACAGAGTATGACTAAAATGCTGTTTAACATAATTTATCCAGCTATTAACCGGATCCTCGGAAGGGGTTTTGAATATCCATGTGGTAAACACAATGAAAGCCGGCCCGAAGCGGTGAGCCGGCAATTTCGAGGGGTAGTATAGCGTAAGCCTGTCGCTAGCTGCCAGAGGCTTAATTTTCGCCGAATTGTCTGAGAATTCCCTTACTATTTTATGGGTTAAGCTGCGGTGGTAAACAAACCCCAATCCCACCGATACCGCAGTATCCATGCGGGTTTTTATACAGATACTGTTGGTGCTCATCTTCCGCGTAGTAGAACGGCGTTGCGGATTTGATCTCCGTGGTCACGGTACGTGCATCTCCGGCGCTGCGCATGGCTGCCTGGAAGCGTTCAAGGCTGGCGCGCGCGGCGGCGTTTTGCTCCGGCGTCAGCGGGTAGATTGCGGAGCGGTACTGGGTGCCGAGATCGTTACCCTGACGCATTCCCTGTGCCGGATCGTGGTTTTCCCAGAACACCTGCAGCAACTGCTCGTAACTCACCACTTTCGGGTCGTACACCACGCGCACGGCTTCGGCATGGCCGGTCTGCCCTGTGCACACTTCGCGGTAGGTCGGATTTGGCGTATAGCCGCCGGTGTAGCCCGCAGCGGTGCTGTAGACGCCCGGCAACTGCCAGAACAGGCGCTCTACGCCCCAGAAACAGCCCATAGCAAACAGCGCAATCTCCATACCTTCGGGAACATGGCTCATTGAATGCTCGTTAACAGCGTGTAAACTGGCGACAGGCATGGGTGTATTGCGTCCGGGCAATGCATCTGACTGAGAAACAAGGTCTTTTTTATCAAAAAAGCTCACGGTGATACCTCCCGGCGAGAGTAATTGCGGTTAGGGTTGTGTTGCGGCGTGTGTTTTAACACAATAAACACCACAAATCAGGCTAGATTTAAACATAAGAAATTTTGGGCTAGCCGTCCGTTTTTCAACCTGCATTAGCGGGTTTTTATCAGTCTGTGTTCTGCATAAAAGCCGACCAGGCTCAGCGCGGAGTTGCGCTTACGTTTCCTTCCAGAGGTGGGAACAAGGATATTCAGGAGAGAACGTGCCAAAGATCCGTCTTTTATGTTTTGCCGGTTTGTTGCTGGCGAGTGAAACGGCTTTTGCCGCGAATGTACGATTAAAACTGGAGGGATTAACGGGCGAACTGCAAAAGAATGTGCGCGCTCAGTTGTCCACTATCCAGAGTGACGAAGTGACGCCGGATCGGCGTTTTCAGGCACGTGTTGATGATGCTATCCGCGAAGGGTTGAAAGCCTTAGGTTACTACGAACCTACCATTGATTTCGAACTGCTGCCGCCACCAGCAAAAGGGCGTCAGGTATTGATTGCCCGCGTCTCTGCGGGTGAACCGGTGTTGATTGGCGGCACCAACGTGATCCTGCGCGGCGGCGCACGTGACGACAGCGATTACCTGGCGCTGCTCAAAAAGCGTCCCGCCATCGGCACCGTGCTGCACCATAACGATTACGACAATTTCAAAAAATCCCTCACCAATGTGGCGCTGCGCAAAGGCTACTTTGACAGTCAGTTTATTAAAAGCCAGCTCGGCGTTGCGCTCGATCGCCACCAGGCCTTCTGGGATATCGACTACGACAGCGGCCAGCGTTACCGCTTTGGCGCGGTGACCTTTGAAGGTTCGCAAATTCGCGACGAATATCTGCAAAACCTCGTCCCGTTTCATGAAGGGGATTACTACCAGACCCAGGATCTGGCGGAGCTGAACCGTCGCCTGTCCGCCACCGGCTGGTTTAACTCTGTTGTGGTTGCTCCGGAATTTGATAAAGCGCGTAGGACCAAAGTGCTGCCGCTGAAAGGCGTGGTGTCACCACGTACGGAAAATACCATCGAAACGGGGGTTGGCTACTCCACCGATGTCGGGCCGCGCGTTAAAGCGACGTGGAAAAAGCCGTGGATGAACTCTTACGGCCACAGCCTGACCACCAGCATGAGCGTCTCGGCGCCGGAACAGCAGCTTGATTTCAGCTATAAAATGCCGCTGCTGAAAAATCCACTGGAGCAATATTATCTGGTTCAGGGCGGCTTTAAACGTACCGATCTGAACGATACTGAAGCGGATTCCACCACGCTTGCGCTGTCGCGCTACTGGGATCTCTCCAGCGGCTGGCAGCGAGCGATTAACCTGCGCTGGAGCCTCGACCACTTTACTCAGGCCAGCGTCACCAACACCACCATGCTGCTCTACCCCGGCGTGATGATCAGCCGTACCCGCTCGCGCGGCGGCCTGATGCCGACCTGGGGCGACTCGCAACGCTACTCGGTTGATTACTCCAACACCGCCTGGGGATCGGATGTCGATTTCCTCGTATTGCAGGCGCAAAACGTCTGGATCCGCACGCTTTACGATCGCCATCGCTTTGTGGCGCGCGGCAATCTCGGTTGGATCGAAACCGGTGATTTCAACCGCGTACCGCCGGATCTGCGCTTCTTCGCCGGGGGCGATCGCAGTATTCGCGGTTACAAATACAAATCCATCGCGCCAAGAGATGATGACGGCAAGCTGATCGGGGCATCCAAGTTGGCGACCGGTTCGCTGGAGTACCAGTACAACGTGACCGGGAAATGGTGGGGCGCCGTATTTGTTGACAGCGGCGAAGCGGTCAGCGACATCCGGCGCAGCGATTTTAAAACCGGGACCGGCGTTGGCGTACGCTGGGAATCGCCGGTCGGGCCTATCAAGCTCGATTTCGCCGTGCCGGTCGGCGATAAAGATGAACACGGATTACAGTTTTACATCGGTCTGGGGCCAGAATTATGAGTTTATGGAAGAAAATCAGCCTCGGCGTACTGGTGTTTATCCTGCTGCTGCTGGCAACCGTTGCCTTTCTGGTGGGGACCACCAGCGGGCTGCATCTGCTGTTTAACGCAGCAAACCGCTGGGTACCGGGGCTGGAAATCGGCCAGGTTACCGGCGGCTGGCGCGATCTGACGCTGAAAAACCTGCGCTATACGCAGCCTGGCGTGGCGGTCAATGCCGGGGAGATCCACCTTGCGGTCAAACTGGGTTGCCTGCGTAACAGCAGTTTGTGCGTCAACGATCTGTCGCTGAAAGAGATTAACGTCGCTATCGACAGCAAACAAATGCCGCAGAGCGCGCCCGTAAAGGAAGAGGAGAGCGGGCCGCTCAATCTCTCCACGCCCTATCCGATTACCTTAAGCCGGGTGGCGCTGAACAAGGTAAACATCAAAATCGATGACACCACGGTATCGGTGATGGATTTCAGCACCGGGCTGAACTGGCAAGAAAAGAACCTGACGCTGACGCCGACCTCGCTGAAAGGGTTGTTAATTGCGCTGCCGAAAGTGGCCAATGTCGCGCAAAAAGAGGTGGTGGAGCCGAAGATCCAGAACCCGCAGCCGCAGGAAAAACCACTGGGCGAAACGCTGAAAGCGCTGTTTGACAAACCGCTGCTGCCGGAAATGACCGATGTGCACCTGCCGTTGAACCTCAATATTGAGGAGTTCCGCGGCGAACAGTTGCGCCTGACCGGCGACACCGATCTTCTGGTCAGTAGCCTGCTGTTGAAAGTCAGCAGCATCGATGGACAGATGAAGCTTGATGCGCTGGATATCGACTCCAGCCAGGGTACGGTAAACGCCACCGGCAGCGCGCAACTGCATGATAACTGGCCGGTGGATATCACCCTCAACAGCACACTCAATATCGATCCGCTGAAGGGCGAGAAGGTGAAGCTGAAAGTTGGCGGTGAAATGCGTAAGCAGCTTGAGGTTGGTGTGAATCTCTCCGGCCCGGTTGATATGGTCTTACGGGCGCAAACGCAGCTCGCCGAAGCGGGATTGCCGCTCAACCTTGAGTTGACGAGCCAGCAACTTTACTGGCCGTTTACCGGGACAAAACAGTTCCAGGCGGACGATACCAGACTGAGCTTCTCCGGCAAAATGACCGATTACGTGCTGTCGTTCCGCACGGCGGTGAAAGGGCAGGATATTCCCCCGGCAACCATCACGCTGGACGGTAAAGGTAACGCGCAGCAGATCAGCCTTGATAAGTTGACTGTTGCCGCGCTGGAAGGGAAAACCGAACTGAAAGCGCTGCTCGACTGGCAGCAGGCGATCAGTTGGCGCGGCGAACTGACGCTTAATGGCATTGATACGGCAAAAGCCTTCCCCGAGTGGCCGTCAAAACTGAATGGCCTGATCAAAACCCGCGGCAGCCTGTACGGCGGGAGCTGGCAGATGGATGTGCCGGAGCTGAAACTCAGCGGCAACGTGAAGCAAAACAAAGTGAGCGTTGACGGGCAACTAAAGGGCAACAGCTATTTGCAGTGGACGATCCCGGGCCTGCATCTGGCGCTGGGGAAAAACAGCGCCGATATCAAAGGCGAACTGGGGGTTAAGGATTTGAACCTCGACGCTAACATTGATGCGCCGGGGCTGAATAACGCCTTGCCGGGCCTCGGTGGAACGGCGAAAGGGGTGGTGAAAGTGCGCGGTACGGTCGATGCGCCGCAGGCGCTGGTGGACATTACCGCCAATGCACTGCGCTGGCAGGAGCTGTCTGTCGCCCGCGTTCGCGTTGAAGGGGATGTTACGTCCAGCGATCAGATCGCCGGGAAACTCAACGCGCGCATTGAGCGTATCGCCCAGCCGGGCGTGAACCTCAGCCTGGTAACGCTGAATGCCGACGGCAACGAAAAGCAGCACAAATTGCAGTTGCGCGTGCAGGGCGAGCCGGTCTCCGGGCAGTTAAATCTGGCCGGGAGCTTCGATCGCCAGCAGCAGCGCTGGAAAGGGACGCTGAGCGATACCCGCTTTGCCACGCCGGTTGGCCCGTGGTCGATCAACCGGCCAATCACTCTCGACTACCGTAATCTGGAGCAGAAAATCGCTATCGGCCCGCACTGTTGGCTGAACCCCAACGCTGAACTGTGCGTGCCGCAGACTATCGATGCGGGCGCTGAAGGGCGCGCGGTAGTGAATCTGAATCGCTTCGATCTGGCGATGCTCAAACCGTTTATGCCGGATACCACGCAGGCCAGCGGCGTATTCAGCGGTAAGGCGGATGTAAGTTGGGACACCACCAAAGAGGGCCTGCCGCAGGGCGAGGTGACGCTTTCCGGGCGCGGCGTGAAGGTCACCCAGGAAGTGAATGGCGCGCCGCTGCCGGTGGCGTTCGATACCCTGAACCTGAATGCGCAGCTTCGTAACAACCGTGCCGATCTCGGCTGGCTGATTCGCCTGACTAACAACGGCCAGTTTGACGGTCAGCTACAGATTACCGATCCGCAGGGACGACGTAATCTGGGCGGTAATGTGAACATCCGTAACTTCTCGCTGGCGATGGCCAACGCCATCTTTAGCCGTGGCGAGCAAGCCGCAGGGACGCTGAATGCCAACCTGCGGCTGGCGGGGAATGCACAAAGCCCGCAATTGTTCGGACAGCTAGGGCTGAACGGGCTGGATGTCGAGGGCAACTTTATGCCGTTTGACATGCAGCCCAGCCAGTTGGCGATCAATTTCAACGGCATGAGTTCGACGTTGCAGGGCGTGGTGCGTACCGGGCAAGGGCAGATTAACCTCAGCGGGGATGCTGACTGGCGGCAACTGGATAACTGGCGTGCGCGCGTGGCGGCGAAAGGCAGTAAAGTGCGCATTACTGTGCCGCCGATGGTGCGGCTGGATGTTTCGCCAGATGTGGTATTTGAAGCCACGCCAAGCCTGTTTACGCTCGATGGGAATGTCGATGTGCCGTGGGCGCGCATTGTGGTGCACGATCTGCCGGAAAGCGCAGTGGGCGTCTCCAGTGATGAGGTGATGCTCAACAACGATCTGCAACCGGAGCAGCCAAAGAGCGCGTCGATTCCGATCAACAGCAATCTGACGGTCCACGTCGGCAATAACGTGCGGCTGGATGCTTTCGGTCTGAAAGCACGGCTGACCGGCGACCTGAAAGTGGCGCAGGATAAGCAAGGGCTGGGGCTGAACGGGCAAATTAATATCCCGGAAGGGCGCTTCCATGCGTATGGCCAGGATCTGATTGTGCGCAAAGGCGAACTGCTGTTCTCCGGCCCGCCGGATCAACCGCTGCTGAACATTGAGGCGATTCGTAATCCGGAGTCGACCGAGAACGATGTGATCGCCGGGGTTCGTGTTACCGGTACGGCGGATGAACCGAAAGCTGAGATCTTCTCCGATCCGGCGATGTCGCAGCAGGAAGCGCTCTCTTATCTGCTGCGCGGGCAGGGTTTGGATAGCGAGCAGAGCGACAGCGCGGCAATGACCTCTATGCTGATTGGCTTAGGGGTTGCACAAAGTGGTCAGGTTGTGGGTAAAATCGGCGAGACATTCGGCGTCAGCAATCTGGCGCTGGATACTCAGGGGGTAGGCGACTCCTCCCAGGTGGTGGTCAGCGGCTATGTTCTGCCGGGTCTACAGGTCAAATATGGTGTAGGAATTTTTGACTCACTGGCGACTCTCACGTTACGTTATCGCCTGATGCCTAAGCTGTATCTTGAAGCGGTGTCTGGCGTAGATCAGGCACTAGATTTGCTCTATCAGTTTGAGTTTTAGCAATGCGAATATTTGTCTACGGCAGTTTACGACGCAAGCAGGGCAACAGCCACTGGATGACCAACGCTCAGTGGCTGGGGGACTTTTGCGTCGAAAATCATCAGCTGTATAGTCTGGGGCATTACCCGGGGGCTGTTCCGGGCGAAGGAAACGTAAAGGGTGAAGTTTACCGCATCGACGCGGCAACGCTCGGTGAACTGGATGCCTTACGTACCGCAGGGGGCGAATACAAACGTCAACTGATCCAGACGCCTTATGGCAGCGCCTGGATGTATGTGTACCAGCGTTCGGTTGAGGGAAGAACCTTGATTGAAAGCGGTAACTGGCTGGACAGGGAACAGTACCAGAAGTAATTAGTCATAGAGAACCGCGCCGCATGGCGCGGTTTTTCTTTGGCGGGCCGCAGAAATTTTTCGCCGGATGGCACCCGATCAATGCTTAATCCAGATCGTTGCCCAGTGCAGGCCGGGTAAGGCGATTCATCGATGCGCAGCCATAAAAAAGCCCCGGCCGCATAATGCGCACCGGGGCTTTTTCACTGAAGCGTATTATTTTTTGGCAGCGCGTTCGAAGGAAGCAACGATTTCCGCTTTCGCGGCTTCAGCGTTGTCCCAACCGTCCACTTTCACCCATTTGCCTTTTTCGAGATCTTTGTAGTGCTCGAAGAAGTGGGTGATCTGCGCTTTCAGCAGTTCCGGCAGGTCGTTCACATCTTTAATGTGATCGTACTCTTTGCTCAGTTTGGTGTGCGGAACCGCAACCAGTTTCGCATCTTCGCCAGATTCGTCGGTCATTTTCAGCACGCCAACCGGACGGCAACGGATCACAGAGCCTGGCTCCAGCGGGTACGGCGTCGGCACCAGCACGTCAACCGGGTCACCATCCAGGGAGAGGGTGTGGTTGATGTAACCGTAGTTGCACGGATAGAACATCGCGGTGGACATGAAACGGTCAACGAACAGCGCGCCGCTTTCTTTGTCAACTTCGTATTTGATCGGATCAGCGTTAGCCGGAATTTCGATAACCACGTAAATATCTTCTGGCAGATCTTTACCCGCCGGGACGTTCAATAAGCTCATGTTTGTTTCCTTTAAAATGTGTGGCAAACAAGTGCCGGGTATTATAGCCAACTGGCGGTGAATGTCTTCGCCTGTTTTAACTTACTCACACATTTTCAGAGCGCTTCGCATCCCCTTTTCATGACCGTTTTATCCATAACAATAGCAGCATACTGAATAATTTTGTGGAAACGATTACAGCGTAATTTTTCACCACCCTGCAACAGTTAAATTTCCATAAGATCAAGTGCGGATTTAGGGTACATAAGAGTGCGTCATTTCGCGCGCCAGATCTCAACTGGTAATCAACAATTCATTCACTTTTCCGATTTGTGATGTAACGCATTCTGTTACATCGCGGTTTGTCTATAGTTTTCTCCGCAGGTGAAGTTGTAGCCAACAATAACCCTACGAGGATGCTCTTATGTGGAAGCGCTTACTTCTTGTCACAGCAGTTTCGGCAGCCATGTCGTCTATGGCGATGGCCGCCCCTTTAACCGTAGGATTTTCGCAGGTCGGATCAGAATCCGGCTGGCGAGCCGCTGAAACCAACGTCGCGAAAAGCGAAGCCAGCAAACGCGGCATTACGCTGAAAATCGCTGACGGTCAGCAAAAACAGGAAAACCAGATCAAAGCCGTACGTTCGTTTATCGCTCAGGGCGTGGACGCCATCTTTATTGCGCCAGTGGTGGCAACGGGCTGGGAGCCGGTACTGAAAGAAGCGAAAGACGCCAAAATTCCGGTATTCCTGCTCGATCGCTCCATCGATGTTAAAGATAAATCGCTCTATATGACCACCGTCACCGCCAACAACATTCTTGAAGGCAAGCTGATTGGCGAATGGCTGGTGAAAACCGTGGCTGGCAAACCGTGTAACGTCGTCGAACTGCAAGGCACCGTCGGCGCCAGCGTGGCGATCGATCGTAAGAAAGGGTTTGCCGAAGCCATTTCTACAGCCCCCAACATTAAGATCATCCGTTCGCAATCCGGCGACTTTACTCGCAGTAAGGGTAAAGAGGTGATGGAGAGCTTCATCAAGGCGGAAAACAACGGCAAAAACATCTGCATGGTTTACGCCCATAACGATGACATGGTGATCGGTGCGATTCAGGCGATCAAAGAAGCGGGTCTGAAACCGGGCAAAGATATCCTGACCGGCTCCATCGATGGCGTGCCGGATATCTACAAAGCGATGATTGACGGCGAAGCCAATGCCAGCGTCGAACTGACACCGAACATGGCTGGCCCGGCATTCGACGCGTTAGAGAAATACAAAAAAGACGGCACCCTGCCGCCGAAGCTGACCATCACCAAATCCACGCTCTATCTGCCGGATACGGCAAAAGAGGAGCTGGAGAAAAAGAAAAATATGGGTTACTGAGTCGTGAAAACCCTCTCCCCATCGGGGAGGGGGTAATGGTTTAAGGGGTCGATAATGAACGCGGAAGCACACCAGGAAATCCTGCGTACCGAAGGCTTAAGTAAATTCTTTCCCGGCGTAAAAGCGCTCGATAACGTGGATTTCAGCCTGCGGCGTGGCGAGATCATGGCGCTGCTTGGGGAAAACGGCGCCGGGAAATCAACGCTGATTAAAGCGTTAACCGGCGTTTATCATGCGGATAAAGGGGCTATCTGGCTGGAAGGTCAGCAGATCAATCCCAAAAACACCGCCCATGCACAGCAACTTGGCATCGGCACCGTGTACCAGGAAGTAAACCTGCTGCCGAATATGTCGGTGGCGGATAACTTATTTATTGGCCGCGAACCGCGGCGTTTTGGTTTGCTGCGCCGTAAAGAGATGGAAAAACGCGCGACCGAGCTGATGGCATCTTACGGTTTCTCGCTGGATGTGCGCGAGCCGCTCAACCGTTTTTCGGTGGCGATGCAACAGATCGTCGCGATCTGCCGCGCCATCGATCTGTCAGCCAAAGTGCTGATCCTCGATGAACCGACCGCCAGCCTTGATACCCAGGAAGTCGAGATGCTGTTTACGCTGATGCGCCAGCTTCGCGACCAGGGCGTCAGCCTGATTTTCGTCACCCACTTTCTCGATCAGGTGTATGAAGTCAGCGATCGCATTACCGTATTGCGTAACGGCGGTTTTGTTGGCTGTCGCGAAACCCGCGAGTTGCCGCAAATCGAGCTGGTGAAAATGATGCTGGGCCGCGAACTGGACAGCAACGCGCTTCAGCGCGCCGGACGTACGCTGTTGAGCGAGAAACCGGTTGCGGCGTTCAGCGGCTATGGCAAAAAAGGCGTCATCGCGCCGTTTGATCTGGAAGTTCGCCCCGGCGAAATCGTCGGCCTGGCCGGGCTGCTGGGTTCCGGGCGCACCGAAACCGCCGAAGTGATTTTTGGCATCAAACCCGCCGACAGCGGCAGCGCGATCATCAAAGGTAAGAGCCAGACCCTCCGCTCTCCGCACCAGGCTTCATGCCTGGGAATCGGTTTTTGCCCGGAAGACCGCAAAACCGACGGCATTATCGCGGCGGCCTCCGTCCGTGAAAACATTGTGCTGGCGTTGCAGGCGCAGCGCGGCTGGCTGCGGCCGATTCCGCGCAAAGAGCAAAACGCGATTGCCGAGCGCTTCATCCGCCAGTTGGGGATCCGCACGCCGAGCGCTGAGCAGCCGATTGAGTTTCTCTCCGGCGGCAACCAGCAAAAAGTGTTGCTCTCGCGCTGGCTGCTGACCCGGCCTCAATTTCTGATCCTCGATGAACCGACGCGCGGTATCGACGTTGGCGCGCACGCTGAGATCATTCGTCTGATTGAAACCCTCTGCGCCGATGGTCTGGCGCTGCTGGTTATCTCCTCTGAACTGGAGGAGCTGGTGGGCTATGCGGATCGCGTGATTATCATGCGCGATCGCAAACAGGTGGCGGAGATCCCGCTCGCAGAGCTGTCGGTTCCGGCGATCATGAATGCCATTGCGGCGTAAGGAGTAGAGTGTGATGCCTCAAACTGTGGGTCAAACCGGGCAGCCGAAGCGCCGCTTTAACTGGCCCACCGGAACGCCCCAGCTTATCGCGCTGGTGCTGGTTCTGGTGGTGGACAGCCTGGTCGCGCCCCATTTTTATCAGGTGGTGCTGCAGGATGGTCGCCTGTTCGGCAGCCCGATCGACATTCTTAACCGCGCAGCACCCGTTGCGTTGCTGGCGATTGGTATGACGCTGGTGATCGCCACCGGCGGCATTGATCTTTCTGTTGGTGCAGTGATGGCAATTGCGGGCGCAACGGCGGCATCGCTCACCGTTTCCGGGCACAGCCTGACGGTGGTGCTGCTGGCCGCGCTGGGCACCGGCGTGCTGGCCGGATTGTGGAATGGCATTCTGGTGGCGATCCTCAAGATCCAGCCTTTCGTTGCCACGCTGATCCTGATGGTGGCTGGGCGCGGTGTGGCGCAGCTCATTACTTCCGGGCAGATCGTCACCTTTAACGCGCCGTCGCTGGCGTGGATCGGCAGCGGATCGCTGTTGCTGTTCCCGACGCCGGTGATTATCGCGCTGCTCACGCTGGTGCTGTTCTGGTTGTTTACCCGTAAAACGGCGCTCGGCATGTTTATTGAAGCGGCAGGGATTAATATTCGCGCGGCAAAAAACGCCGGGGTGAATACGCGCGTCGTGGTGATGCTGACCTACGTATTGAGTGGCGTGTGTGCGGCTATCGCCGGGGTGATCGTCGCGGCGGATATTCGCGGCGCAGATGCCAATAACGCCGGGCTGTGGCTGGAACTGGATGCCATTCTGGCGGTGGTTATTGGCGGCGGCTCGTTAATGGGCGGGCGCTTTAACCTTGTACTCTCGGTGGTCGGTGCGCTGATTATTCAGGGTATGAATACCGGGATTTTGCTCTCCGGTTTCCAGCCGGAACTCAACCAGGTCGTAAAAGCGGTGGTGGTGATGTGCGTATTGATTGTCCAGTCGCCGCGCTTTATCGCGCTGATTAAAGGAGTACGCGGTCATGATAAAACGTAATTTGCCGCTGATGATAACGTTAGGCGTGTTTGTGCTCGGTTATCTCTACTGCCTGACGCAGTTTCCCGGTTTTGCCTCGACGCGTGTGATTTGCAATATCCTGACGGATAACGCTTTTCTGGGCATTATCGCCGTTGGTATGACCTTCGTGATCCTCTCCGGCGGTATCGATTTGTCCGTCGGCTCGGTGATCGCCTTCAGCGGCGTCTTTCTGGCAAAAGCGATCGGTGACTGGGGAATATCGCCGCTGCTCGCTTTCCCGATGATTTTACTGATGGGCTGCGCTTTCGGCGCATTTATGGGGCTGCTGATCGACGCGTTAAAAATCCCGGCATTTATCATTACTCTCGCGGGGATGTTCTTCCTGCGTGGCGTCAGCTACCTGCTCTCGGAAGAGTCGATTCCGATTAATCACCCGATCTATGATTCGCTCTCCAGCCTTGCGTGGATGATCCCCGGCGGCGGGCGGTTGAGCGCTATGGGATTATTAATGTTGCTGGTGGTGGTAATGGGGATTTTCCTCGCTCACCGCACCCGTTTTGGCAATGAAGTGTATGCCGTTGGCGGCAACGCGACGTCGGCGAACCTGATGGGGATCTCCACCCGCGGCACCACCATTCGCATCTATATGCTTTCTACCGGGCTGGCGACGCTGGCGGGGATTGTCTTCTCGATTTATACCCAGGCCGGTTACGCGCTGGCGGGCGTAGGCGTGGAACTGGACGCCATTGCCTCGGTGGTCATTGGCGGGACATTGCTCAGCGGCGGCGTGGGCACGGTGCTGGGAACGCTGTTTGGCGTGGCGATTCAGGGGCTGATCCAGACCTATATTAACTTCGATGGCACGCTCAGCTCGTGGTGGACGAAAATCGCCATCGGCATCCTGTTGTTTATTTTTATCGCGTTGCAACGCGGCCTGACCGTGCTGTGGGAGAACCGTCAAAGCTCTCCTGTAACACGCGTTAACACAACGGCAATAAAGTAATAACACATTGAAATAATTACTTTCTCCTAAAGTAAATCCGGTAGCGGTCGATAACTGACGAAATGGGCTTAATTTACGCCAAAAAGTATCGCTGCTACCGGAATTCACATCATGCTTAAAACGCTTTCGATCCGTACTGGTTTACTTTCTTTGCTGGCTGTTATGACGCTGCTGCTGCTGCTGGTCAGCGGCATCGGGGTGTATGCACTTAATAAAAGCTCCTCGTCGCTGGAGCGAATTAGTCAACTTCAGGGCGAAAAAATGGCGCGCCTGAGCGAGGGGTACACGCTGATTTTGCGGGCGCGTAACGAAGCCGGTCAGGCGGTGCGGATGATGGAAGTGGGGCTGCTGGATGACGCGGCCAAATCCGTGAAGCAGATCAACGGCGAAATCGCGCAGGGCGAACAGTCTCTCAGCAACGTGATCGCCGCTGGTGTGGATGATGAGCAGGGTTCCGCGCTGCTTGCCCAGGTGGCGAAAAGCTACGGCGATTACGTGAACCAGGGCATTAAACCGATGCAGGATGCGCTGAATCAGCAAAGCGCGGATGCCTACTACGATTTGCTGGAAAACAAACTGATCCCCATTTCCCGCCAGTTCGACAACGATATGCAAGCCTTCCAGAAGTGGGGCGAGGCGCGCGGCAGAGCGGAAGTGGACGCCGTACAGGGCAGCAAACACGTGGTGATGTTGCTGATTCTGGTGGTGGCGCTGATGGTCGCCGGGATTATCGTGCTGGCCTGGCTGGCGCTGCGCCATATGTTGCTGAAACCGCTGGATCGCTCTATCGAACAGCTTGAGCATGTTGCAGCCGGCGATTTGATTGCAGTTAAAGCCGAGGCAAGCAGTAAAGAGTTTAACCGTCTGAACGCGGCCATCGAAGAGATGCGTCACTCGCTGATAAGCTCGGTTACCCGCGTTCGTGATGCCAGCGCACAAATCGATACTGGCAGCCGCGAACTGGCCGCTGGCAACGTCGATCTGTCGCAACGCACGGAGTCAACGGCGACATCGCTTGAACAAACGGCTGCCAGCATGGAGCAGATCACCGCCACGGTGAAACTGAACGCCGACAACGCCGAGCAGGCGCATAAACTGGCGAAAACCGTTTCCGATACCGCCGATCGCGGCAGTGAAATGGTGTGCTATGTGATTGAAAAAATGCGCGATATCTCCAGCAGTTCCGATCGCATCGCCGATATTCTCAGCGTGATTGATGCCATTGCCTTCCAGACCAATATCCTCGCGTTGAACGCTGCGGTCGAAGCGGCGCGCGCGGGAGAGCAGGGGCGTGGTTTCGCGGTGGTGGCCGGGGAAGTGCGTAATCTTGCCAGCCGCAGCGCCGAATCGGCGAAAGAGATCCGCCAGCTTATCAGCAGCTCGCAGGCGCAGGTGTCTGAAGGCAGCGATCTGGCGATGCAGGCGGGTGAAACAATGGATGAAATCGCCGAAGAAGTGCTGCGTATGACCAAACTGATGCGCGAAATCGCCAACGCCTCGCAAGAGCAGAGCCGGGGTATTGAGCAGGTCAATATCGCGGTCAGTCAGATGGATGAAACCGCGCAGCAGAATGCGGCGCTGGTACAACAATCGTCTGCCGCGACCCGTTCGCTGGAAGAGCAGGCGCGCGAGCTGTTGCAAGCGATGGCATCATTCCGCCTGCAAACCCAGGGATAATCAAAGGAAGAGAAATGGGTGTTTGTATTCAATGCGATAACGAAGCGCTGAAAGACAGCGATTATTGTGCGGCGTGCGAAGAGCGCGAGTTTAAAAAGATCCGCGGCTGGCTGTTTGTACCGGCGATTGGCCTGCTGGTGTCGCTGATTGCGATCATTGCCTCCATTAACACCACCACCAAAGTGTTGATGGAGCACTACAGTGCCATCGGCACAGGGCCGAAAGCGCTGCTGATTTACGAACTGGTTTTCTATATCGCCATGTTCGCTTATACGCTGTTTGTTTGCGGCCTGTTTTTTCGGAAAAAGCGTTAGCTTCCGCGCTTTTACATTGGTTTTCTGCTGATTTGGCTGATTTTTTACGGCGTTGATTTATTGCTGGCACACTACCTTATCGCGCTGCCGTTCGTCTTCGAAACGGTGAAGGCGTTGATCCGCAATGCGATAAGCGCTGCGATTTGGGTGCCCTATTTCCTTATCTCCGAGCGCGTTAAACGGACTTTCGTGCGCTAAAAAAAGCGCCACATTTGTGGCGCTTTATTCCTCTTTCCCTGCGCTTACGCGTCCGGGAATTCACGCATAAAACGTTCTACATCATCAACCATGTGCTCATTGCCGACGAAGAACGGACGGCGCTGGTGCAGGCTTTCCGGTTGAATATCCAGAATGCGCTCTTTCCCATCGCTCGCTTTGCCGCCCGCTTGTTCAGCGAGGAACGCCATCGGATTGCACTCATACAGCAGACGCAGTTTCCCTTGCGGGTGGCTTGCGGTGCTTGGGTAGAGGTAGATGCCGCCTTTCAGCAGGTTGCGATGGAAATCCGCCACCAGCGAGCCGATATAGCGCGTGGTATACGGACGGTTGGTCGCTTTATCCTCTTCCTGGCAGAACTTCAGGTACTTTTTCACGCCCTGCGGGAATTTGATGTAGTTACCTTCGTTGATGGAGTAGGTATTGCCACGCTCCGGGAACTGCATACGCTCCTGGCACAGGCAGAAAACGCCGAGTGATGGATCGTATGTAAAGGCGTGGACACCGCAGCCGGTGGTGTAAACCAGCATGGTGGACGAACCGTAGACCACATAGCCCGCAGCAACCTGTTTGTTGCCCGGTTGCAGGAAGTCTTCTTCCGTAACCGGCGTGCCGACAGGAGTCACGCGGCGGTAAATAGAGAAAATGGTTCCGACAGAGACGTTAACGTCGATGTTCGATGAGCCATCAAGAGGATCCATCAGCACCACGTATTTGGCGTGTTCACAACCTTCGAAAACGACAATTTCGTCCTCTTCTTCAGATGCGATACCGGCCACGATATCGCGTGCGCGAAGTGCAGCTTTCAGTTTTTCGTTTGCGAACAGGTCGAGTTTTTGTTGCTCCTCGCCCTGGACGTTTTCAGCACCGCTTGCACCCAGGATATCGACCAGACCGGCCTTATTGATATCGCGATGAATGATCTTGGCGCCCAGTTTTATCGCCGACAGCAAAGCAGTTAATTCACCGGTGGCGTGTGAGAACTCGTGCTGCTTTTCGACAATAAATTCACCTAACGTTTTCATAACACTTTCCCTGCATGTATATGGAGTAAAGCGATCTTGTCCTGAAGGTTTCAGGTTGCTGGTGACAGCAAGTCCCGGATAGTAAACAGCCTGAACCTTAACAGCCAGCGCTTTCGAAGTCGAAAACGCGACGGACATACAACAATACTAACAAAGATTCAAAAGGCCGTGCTCAGGTGAATCGCGCCAGCAGTATGGGGATTATCCTGAAATGCATTTCTCAGACGTTAAACATATGCGTAAAATGTGCGCCAGTTTTGGAAAGGATAAAAACGTATGCGCATTCATATTTTGGGGATTTGTGGCACTTTCATGGGCGGCCTGGCCTTGCTGGCGCGTTCGCTGGGACATCAGGTGACGGGCTCTGACGCCAATATTTACCCGCCGATGAGCACGCTGCTAGAAAAGGAAGGCATTGAGCTGATTGAAGGTTATGACGCAAGCCAACTCGATCCCGCACCGGATTTAGTGATTATTGGTAACGTCATGAAGCGCGGTAATCCATGCGTGGAAGCCGTGCTGGAGAAAAACATTCCATTTATGTCCGGCCCACAGTGGCTGCACGATTTTGTTTTGCGCGATCGCTGGGTCGTCGCCGTTGCCGGTACGCACGGCAAAACCACCACCGCCGGGATGGCAACCTGGATCCTCGAAGCCTGCGGCTACAAGCCGGGCTTTGTTATTGGCGGCGTACCAGGGAACTTTGAGGTTTCTGCGCGTCTGGGCGATAGCCCTTTCTTCGTCATTGAAGCCGATGAGTATGACTGCGCGTTCTTCGACAAGCGTTCCAAATTCGTTCATTACTGCCCGCGCACGCTGATTCTGAATAACCTTGAATTCGATCATGCGGATATTTTTGACGACCTGAAGGCGATTCAGAAGCAGTTCCACCACCTGGTGCGCATCGTGCCGGGACAAGGGAAAATCATCTGGCCGGAAAACGATATCAACCTGAAGCAGACCATGGCGATGGGCTGCTGGAGCGAGCAGGAACTGGTGGGCGAACAGGGCCACTGGCAGGCGAAGAAACTGTCCACCGATGCCTCAAGCTGGGAAGTGTGGCTGGACGGCGCATGCGTTGGGCAGGTGAACTGGGGTCTGGTGGGCGAGCACAACATGCACAACGGTCTGATGGCGATTGCCGCTGCGCGCCATGTTGGCGTTACACCGGCGGATGCCGCCAGTGCACTGGGCTCGTTTATCAATGCCCGTCGTCGCCTGGAGTTGCGCGGGGAAGCAAACGGCGTAACGGTGTATGACGATTTCGCGCATCACCCGACGGCAATCCTCGCCACGCTGGCCGCGCTGCGCGGTAAAGTCGGCGGTACGGCGAAAATCATCGCCGTGCTGGAACCGCGCTCCAACACGATGAAAATGGGCATCTGCAAAGACGATCTGGCGCCGTCGCTGGGACGCGCTGATGAAGTGTTCCTGCTACAACCGCAGCATATTCCGTGGCAGGTGGCGGAAGTGGCCGACGCCTGTGTGCAGCCTGCTCACTGGAGCGCGGATGTCGATACGCTGGCGGAGATGATCATCAAAACCGCACAGCCTGGCGATCATATTCTGGTGATGAGTAACGGCGGTTTCGGCGGCATTCACCAGAAGCTGCTTGATGGCTTAGCGAAAAAGGCTGAGGCCGAAGCGGACAAGCTCTGACGGCTGGCTGAAATAAAAAACCGCGACCGGGAACCCGGCGCGGTTTTTTTTATGGCTGCGGATTACTCTTTTGCCATTGGCGTGTCGATAGTTTGCGGCGTTTTGCTGCCCTGAATCTCTTTCACGCGTTTCTCTACGTCAGCCACCTGTGATCTGTTATGCAGCAGGGTGTACGTCAGATCGAAGCGTGTACTCTGACCCGGTTGCAGTTGTTTTACGCGTTTTTGCGCGCGTTCAATGGTGACCGGATAGGCATAGCTGGTGCCCGGCTCAATTCCGGTGACATAGCCCTGTTTTTCCGTGTCCGTGTTTTTCCACATCGTCAGCACTGGCAGTTGTTCGGTGTTATAGCTAATCGCCACCCCTATATCGCCCGCTTTGTTCACCAGCGCGGCCACCGTCTGTTTGCTGGCATCGGCCAGCGGTTTGATATTAAACACCATCTCATCGAAGCCTTTGGTCGGCCCGGCGTAGGTTTGCCACTCTTTCAGGCCACCTTTGGCGTAATCATTGAAGGGGCTGACGTTTTCATACGGCGTTATAAAACGCGCGCCCTGTTCGAGAATCGGTTTGCTGAAGTTGCTGTGATAGATAATTTGATAGTCGTGTGGGTAATCCGCATGGTTGGTCAGCACATCATGCAGGCTGAAGCTGTTGCTGCCAGGAATATAGCGCAGCTCCGTCTCAGTTTGCAGATCCACTTTTTTAAACGCGCTCTCTTTTACCAGCCCGCGAATACGAATTTCATAAGGCGCTGTTTCGCTGACATCCACCGAAACCTGGGATGCAGGCGTGTTGCCCACTTTGCCGTGCAGGGTATAAATCTGCCCGTCAGCGGTGACCGGATGGCCGGTCCATTCATAACCGCAGCGCACCACCATCTCGTTGAAACCTTCCAGCCAGCCCAGGCCGTTACGGCTTTCGAGGTTAATAAATGCCGGGTTGACTACCTCTTTAACCGGTGAATTCCAGCCCAGATGTACGCCAAAACCGTCGGCGTAAAGCAAATTCATGCCGCGCGTCGGGCTAAGGGCAATGGTGAGGCCGTTTTTGCTGATCAGTTTAATGACTTTACTGCCTTCCTGCTTGCCACCATGCAGTACCACCTGCTCAATGCTGAACTGCTGATCTTTGATGTTCAGCTGATCGCTGGTAATCCGCCAGTTTCCTTGTTCTGTACCGCCTTCAGCACTTGTCAGCACCCAAGTTTTCGCCATCGCCGGGCCAGAGATAAGCAGTGCCAGAGCGGAAAGTATTACTCTCTTTTTCATCATTTCATCCTTTTTAGCTGAATCGATTATCGTCACCACGGCGAAAATCTACGTTTTGCGCAGTGGATAAAATGTGATCCGATTCATCTGATGAAAAACAGCGCAGAATGATGTCTGAAAAGCGAATATTGATCCCATTTATGAGAGAAATGAAACGTATAACGGTATTAAATTTGTGATCGCTGATGATTTTAGCTTTAACGATTCAGCTAAACAGGTGTAATGCAGAAAGGCGATAAAAAAACGGGGGAAATCCCTCCCCTGGCGGAGAGGGGGATTGTCGGGCGATTACTGCTCGCTGGTTTCGGCCAGTTCGCGCAGATACTGGAAAATCAAACGCGCGGATTTTGGCGGTTTGTTGCCTTCTTTCTCTTTCTGCGCGTTACGGATAAGCGAACGCAGTTGCTGACGGTCGGCGTTCGGCCACAGGTTCAGCACTTCCGGCACCGCATCGTCGCCCTCTTCGATCAGACGATCGCGAATCTGCTCCAGCTTATGGAAAAATGCCACCTGCTGGTTGTGACGGTTTTTCAGCTTATCCAGCGCCTGGCGGATAGGATCCACGTCGCGTTGACGCAGCATTTTACCGATCAGCTGTAGCTGGCGGCGGCGGCCCTCTTTTTTGATGCGCTGCGCCAGTTCAATGGCGTCACGCAGATCCTGGTCGAGCGGGAGCTTATCCAGCGCGTTTTTCCCCAGATCTACCATTTCCGCGCCAAGCTGCTTTAACTCTTCAGCATCGCGCTTAATTTCACTTTTACTGACCCAGATGATCTCATCATCTTCGTCTTCAATATCATCACCGGGCACGTCGTCGAGCCAGTCGTCGGGCTGCTTTGTCATCTCAGGCTCCTTAAAAAAAGAGGCTAATGTTACCAGTTAAGGCGCGCACTGAAAAACGGTTCTCTGTTAGACTTCAAAGATTCTCTCCCTTAATTATGGCATTGGCGATGAAAGTAATCACACAAGTTGCACAACAACGCAAAACGCTGGAAGAAGCGGTTTCCACAGCACTGGAGCTGGCCTCCGGGAAAGCGGATGGTGCGGAAGTGGCGGTTAGCAAAACCACCGGGATCGGCGTCAGCACGCGCTACGGTGAAGTGGAGAATGTAGAATTTAACAGCGACGGCGCGCTGGGGATCACCGTTTATCACCAGAACCGCAAAGGCAGCGCGTCATCCACCGATCTCAGCCCGGATGCCATCGCCCGTACGGTGCAGGCCGCGCTGGATATTGCCCGCTACACCTCGCCGGATCCTTATGCAGGCGTGGCGGACAAAGAACTACTGGCCTTCGATGCGCCGGATCTCGATCTTTTCCACCCGGCGGAAGTGACGCCGGATGAGGCGATTGAGTGGGCGGCTCGCGCTGAACAAACCGCGCTGAAGGCTGACAAACGCATCACTAATACCGAAGGCGGCAGCTTCAACAGCCACTACGGCATTAAAGTTTTCGGCAACAGCCACGGTATGTTGCAAAGCTACTGCTCCACCCGCCATTCGCTGTCGAGCTGCGTGATTGCCGAAGAGAACGGCGAAATGGAGCGCGATTATGCGTACACCATTGGTCGTGATATCAACGATCTGAAAACGCCGGAGTGGGTCGGCGAAGAGTGCGCTAAGCGCACGCTGTCGCGCCTCTCGCCGCGTAAGCTGCCGACCATGAAAGCGCCGGTAATTTTCGGTCATGAAGTGGCAACCGGGCTGTTTGGTCATCTGGTCGGTGCGATTGCTGGTGGCGCGGTGTACCGTAAATCGACTTTCCTGCTCGACTATCTCGGCAAACAGATCCTGCCGGAATGGCTGACCATTGAAGAGCATCCGCATCTGCGTAAAGGGCTGGCTTCGACGCCGTTCGACAGCGAAGGCGTGCGCACCGAACGCCGCGATATCATTAAAGATGGCGTGTTGATGCAGTGGCTGCTGACCAACTACTCCGCACGTAAACTGGGGCTGAAAAGCACTGGCCACGCTGGTGGTATTCACAACTGGCGCATTGCCGGACGCGGCCTGAGCTTTGAGCAGATGCTGAAAGAGATGGGCACCGGCCTGGTGGTGACCGAACTGATGGGGCAGGGCGTGAGCGGTATTACCGGCGATTATTCCCGTGGAGCTTCTGGTTTTTGGGTAGAAAATGGTGAAATTCAGTATCCGGTGAGCGAAATTACCATCGCCGGCAACTTAAAAGAGATGTGGCGCAATATTGTTACCATCGGTGACGATATTGAACAGCGCAGTAACATTCAGTGTGGTTCAGTGTTGTTACCGGAGATGAAAATCGCCGGACAATAACATTACTCCGTGGCGCAAAGCAGTGCGCCTTAAGCGTGAATAATAAAAAGGAAGTGAGCAATGCGTAAAAATCTGTTAGCGATCCTTGCTGTGTCGTCATTGTTTGTTGGTTCGACGGTGTTTGCCGCCGATCTCGGTGATGATATGGATACCCTCAACGAAAATCTCAAAGTGGTGCAGAAAACCAGTGACGCCACAGAAATGAAAGATGCGTTAACCAAGATGCGTACCGCCGCGCTGGATGCACAAAAAGCCACACCGCCGAAGCTGGAAGGCAAAGCGCCGGACAGCGCCGAGATGAAAGATTTCCGGCACGGTTTTGATATCCTGGTGGGGCAAATTGACGGTGCGCTGAAGCTGGCCAACGAAGGCAAAGTGAAAGAAGCACAGGCGGCAGCGAAAGGGTTTGTTGACACGCGCAACACCTATCACAAGAAGTATCGTTAATCGGCTTTGAGCAGTACGTATAAAGCATTCCTCAGGGGGAAGATAGCGGTTTCCCCCTTATCCTCTTCACAGAGACGTTTTTATCCTCTCCCTGCGCGTTTCCGTATTTAGCCAATAATAACCAAATTTGGTAGCTTGCTTTTCTGGCATATTAAAAACCGTTATCCGAAATATTGCCGATACGTCTTCACAGACAAAGATTATTTGCCTTATTTTAACACGATGAAATTATCACAAATGCTGAATACAAAGATTGGAATAATTCCATGAAGGGATCTCTGCGTTGCAAATAATATTTCGCTGTAATCGCAATGTGAATAATAAAACTTATTCACCAGACTCTGTCTGGTTGAATATCCTGTCTTTTTGCGCGGTTATAAAAATACATTCTAATTTTTATCTGATTGTCACTGTTATCATTTGTTGTCTATTAGTGGTTTTATTGTAACTCCATGAAAAATATGTATAAAAACAAAGAGGTGATTATTTGAGCACTATTGCCTGTTGATTGACTGTTATTAATTTGGGGCATAGCCTTATAAGGCTGGCTTATGATAGCCAGTCGTATTATTCTTGTGACAATTTGATGGATTAAATACCTATGACAGGTGATATCACGGATTCAATTGGCAATACGCCATTGATAGAGATTCTTAAAGACCGGCAGTTCAATTCTCATCTTTATGTCAAGCTGGAATCATTCAACCCCGGAGGATCAATAAAAGACCGGGTTGCATTACGGATGATTTCTCAATGCGAACGGCATGAGAAAATTAGACCCGGTATGGAATTGGTTGAAGCTACCTCCGGTAATACAGGTGTTGGCGTTGCCTGGATCGGAAAGCATAAGGGATATAAAGTCACCATTGTTACCCATGATAAAATCAGTAAAGAGAAACTGGCGTTATTAAAACATCTTGGCGCTAATGTTATCCTCACTTCATCATCGTCCCCCGCAGGTTCCCGAACCCACTATATAGAAATGGCTAAAGAATACGCAGCAGTTTCCGGGCGGTATTATCTTAACCAATTCTGTTCTCCTTATAACAGTGAAGCTCATTATTTTTCAACAGCACCAGAAATATACCAACAAACGCAGGGCAATGTGGATGCCATTGTTTGTGGTATCGGATCCGGCGGTACCGTCATGGGAATATCGCGTTACTTCCGCGAACATGCTCCCAATGTGAAAATTATCGCTATTGATCCAGCCGGTTCGATTTATCACGCAGATAAATATTCCGAGGATCGTCAGCCAAAGCCCTGGTGTATTGAAGGGGTCGGTTCTGATTTTATTCCGGAAATATATGACAAAAAATTTGTCGACGAGATTTATCAGGTTACCGATAGAGAAGCCATCGACACCTGCCATGAGCTGTATACCAGTGATGCAGTAGATATTGGCCTGTCGAGTGGTGCTATTGTTTCAGTGGCGAAAAAAATAGCCGAAATGGCACTCTACAAGCATATTGTTTGCATCTCTCCTGATTCCGGTGAGCGCTATATCTCTAAACTAGCGGCAAAATAACCCAGCAATCTATTTTTATGGGGAACTCCTGATTATGACTGTTTTTTCTTATAAAACAGATGATGAGCTATATTCAAATTTCGATCTTGAAAGAAACGTTCTTACTAATCTGAAAAGCACTCTGGAAGACAAATTCATTGTGTTGGTTGAAGGCGACCATTCCGATGAAAATAAAATATATACGCATAATGCAGCCGCTGAAATAAGGGGGATTCTGGCTATTGATAAAGCCCTGTGTGCTTTGGGGCTCAACTACAAAAGAGTGGCCAGTACCGACGCCAAAATAAAAGATTATCTGGCTGTTGCTGATTATGCATTTATTTATGCGCAAGGCGAATTTGGCGAAGATGGTCGTATTCAGGGATGGCTGGATTATCTTGGTGTTGCTTATCCTGGGCCTGGCATCGCAGCCAGCGCCATTTGTTGCGATAAATTATATTTCAAGCACGTTATGAAAAGTTCAGGCATTAATACCGCGCCTTATTACGAACTGGAAAGCGGTGAAACGCTAGATTCATTACAGACAAAAGCCGCTATTCTTGCTTATCCGGTAATGATGAAAGAAAGGCAGGGTGGCAGCAGCCTGGGTATTACGTTAATTAACAACGATCAGGATTTGAAATACTGGAAAGAACAGCAGTGTGTGAAAGGCATCACTTCGTACTTAATGGAAAAGTATATTGATGGCGCATTTGTGACGGTTGGAATTATTCAATTATCAACCGGATACTATGTTCTGCCGGTACTGACTACAGAGACGGAAGCGCAGTTTTATGATGCAGAATTGAAACTTGGCAAAAGCAAAAATAGCATTAACTACTGTTTGGGCGGCAATTTTTCTGCAACACAGCAGCAAACCATAAAAGAGACTGCATGGCAGGCATTTTTGCACAGTGGCTGTGAAGGTATTTCCAGGGTCGACATGATGATTCAGGGCGATAACGTCTTTGTCCTGGAGATCAATACTGTGCCAGGGATTTCTCATGGCGGGAACTTTACCCAAATGTTTACCTCTTTCGGCTTCAGCTATGAAGAAATGATCCTCGCAATAATGAATACGGCATTTCTTAAGCAAGCAACGCACCAGGCACCGATGTGAAAAGACCACCTTACGTTTGCCAGTATTGGCACACGGAACTCAAAGAGTTCCACAGTCTGCCGGCGTCGTTGACGGAACTTCTTGATTTTTGGTCCGTTCGATCATGTGGGCTGGCATGCGCAAGCTCGGCACTCCTGTTACTGGAAGGGATTCATGTTTCTGTCCAAACGTTGTTCAACGCTTGTGTCAGCATCGGCGGGTATACCGCGCAGGGCTGGCGGCATGAACAACTTGCGCAGGTGATTTCAACGCATGGCATTACCGCCCAGGCGATGCCGTTGAGTCTGGAGCAGGTCATAGAAAAACTGACAACATCACAGCTCATCATCGCTTCTGTTACGCATAAATTTCCGTGCGATGGCCGTCGTGGTGGACACCTGGTTTTGCTCTATGCACTCAGGAATATGTTTGGCCAACGCTTTATCTGTTTTATGGATCCGACAACCTGGGGGAAAACACATCATGCTGTTACGGTTGAACAGTTTTCCTGTAGTTTTTCAATGAAAGGCATCGTTCTGTCTGGCAGGGTATAAAAACATGGCACATTTTCTTTTTATCAATGCAAACCTTACTGGCCTTAAAGCAATTAAAGAAATTATTTCTTTAGGGCATGATATCTCTTATGTCGAATCGACTTCTTTTATCTGTTACGCTGACACTGATGAAAATAAATATATTAAAAAGTCGTTAACTGATATTTACTATTTTGAAGATACTGACAAAGCCGATAAGCTTCTGAAGCTTGCCTGTGAAATAGATAAGAAAAAAACACTTGATGGAATAATTTGTATTGCGGAGAACTCAATGGAATCGGCTGCTGCGGTAGCCGAAGCACTGCATTTACCCTTTCCCTCATACCATGCAGTATTAAAAAGCAGAAATAAAGATAATACTCGTGAGTGCCTTAATCAACACGGTATTAAAAATGCAAAATTCCGCCATGTGAAAACCAATGGTGATTTAGTTCGTGCTGCCGATGAAATAGGTTATCCTTTGGTTATTAAGCCTAAAACATCCCTTAACAGTGTGGCGACTGCAATTGTTCGTGATGCTTCACAATTGCATCGCGCCTGGCAGGGGATCATGGATGCTGTCGCTCGCGAACCGTTAAAAATGCAGGAGCAGTATTTACGCGGGTTTCTGGTGGAGGAATACCTGGTCGGTAATATGGTATCCGTGGAAGTTGCGCATGATGGCCTGCTATATAATGCATTTATGATTTCCGGCCGGGGACGTTCAAGTCAGAATGAACTTGTAGAATACCGAATTGATATGCCTGCGCTATTAACAGAGTCTGAACAGAAATTATGCCGCGAATATACTATTTCTGTTCTTTCCGCTCTGGGATTAAGCCATGGGATTTTCCATATTGAATTGATCCTGACGAAATCAGGGCCGGTGCTTGTTGAAGTTAACCCGAGAATTATGGGTAGCTATATGCCTATCCTTTATAACAATGTCTCTGGAAACAATATCTTCCGCTGGCTTGCTGATATTCATTCCGGCGTGCCATTGAACGAACAGGAGATTCTGCAAAGCGACGGTGTCGGCAGCGCTATCCGCTTTGACGTCGCCAAAGAGGGAAGCTACTCGCCGCAGAAATTCCGTGAGCTGGTATTGTCATGGTTCCGGCCAGTCTATGAAGAGTTATCCGGTCAACAAGGCATGTCGCAGGTTAAACCGGGTGAAACGATAGGGCGGATTCAGGTTATTTATCCGAACCATCAGATGCTGGAAAACGATCTGTGCGGCTTTTTTGCGCAGGTTCAACAGGAGATGGAACTGGAGTTACTCCATTGATTAAAGAAAACGCCATAGATTATCCGCTCACTGGCAAACGTAATATTGCAATGCTGGTGGCAGGGTCTTTTATTGCGACAGTCGGGAGAGGCGTGACTCTCCCGTTTTTGCCGCTGTTTTTACATAACCAGTTGGGAATGTCTATCCTCAATACTGGTAACGTACTTACGCTGGCAATTGTCGTTGGGATTTTATTGAGTATCGTCAGTGGAAAGTTGGCTAACCTTTTCAGCCATAAATTATTATTGACATTATCTTTGCTTATTTTTTCTCTCTCATTTTTAATTCTCGGTTATTTCTACTCTGCCGTTGTTTTTGTTATCTGCTTTACGTTGATAACCTGCTGCTACGCATTATATTCCACGATCATCAAGTGCTTTATTTCTGACCATTTCGGTGACGATGAGAAAACCCGCGTTTTTTCTCTGAATTATACCTTTATCAACATCGGCTGGATGGTTGGGCCGTTAATCGGCGCCTGGCTGGTGGGAAATCATGTCTATTTCCCTTTTCTTTTATCTGCCATCCTGGGCCTGCTGGCCATTGTCGTGACGGCGGGTTTGACGATGAGAACGCAGGCGGTAGCCGCAACGGCTCCTTCATTGCATACATCTGCGCGGGATAAACGGCGGCTTATTATTCTTTGGGTTTTCACGCTGGCTATTTTCCTGGCTTCTTTCGTGTTTGAGCGCTTTGCCAGTTGTATTTCACAAATTCTGATGGTGAATCACGATGCGGTAACCGTAGGGAATATTGTCTCTGTTCTGATTACCACCAATGCGATTACGGTTGTGTTGTTCCAGTACATTACCGGCAATCTCATGAGTAAGTTCTCATTCGCCATGGGATTCCTGGCTGGGACAATATGCCTGGTAGCGGGGTTATTTATCTTCAGCACTGCCGGTGAAAACCGGGTTGTCTGGATCGCGGGAATGTTTTTTTTCTCGTTCGGCGAGATTATTTTTGCACCGTTGCAATATCGGGTCATTGACCAGATTGCGCCGCCTGCGGAGAGAGCCTTTTATTTCTCGTTTCAGAACATGGGCAGCCTTGGCGGGGCGGTAAATCCGGCAGTGACAGGCGTGCTGCTTGCGTTTATGCCACCAGCGGACGTACCCGTCGTGTTGATACTGGTGAGCGTATTCTGTTTTGCGCTGTTTTATGTCGGGATTGCACTATCGCGCAGGCTGGCGCCTGCGACAGCATAATCTTTAGCGCAGAACGCCCATTCACTGGGGGGAAGCCGCCATCCGGTATGTTGATTCCGCCGCTTATGGAATCAACAGTACCTTGCCGCTAAACAGCCGGTTCTCCAGCAAGTTATGCGCCTCTTTGCCGCGGGAAAGCGGGAATGATGTCACCGTGGGCAGCGTGATATCTCCGGCTTTCAACAGCGCAAACAGCCGGTCGGCGCGGCGCTGTCTCTCCTGCTGCGAGGTGAGGTACGTCCAGAGATCGGCACCGATAACGCCGGCGGATTTCAGTAACAGCCCGGTCGGATCAAAGGCCGGGATCTCACCGCCAGACATACCAAATAACACCACCCGGCCGCTATCTTTCAGGCTCTGCATACTTTCCAGCAGCGTGCTGCCCACCGAATCAAAAACGATATCGCAGCCTGATGAATGCCAGGCGCGCCCCTGTTCTGGCCAGCCGTAATAATCGGTCGCGACCTCGGCACCATTGTGCAGGCAGGCGGCCTGTTTGCTTTTACTGGAGGCGACAGCGAAAACATGCACGCCGCGCGCCACCAGCATTTGCGTCAGCAGATTGCCAACACCGCCCGCTGCCGCCAGCACCGCAACATGCATGCCCGGTTCAACGGGTAAGATGTCATGCAACAGATAATCCGCGGTTAAGCCCTGTAACAATATCGATGCGGCTTCCGCTTCCGAAACCCAGTCAGGCAGGCGGATAGCATGATCTTGTGGCACCAGAATGTGGCTGGCATGCGCCAGTGGAACATCGGCAAAGCCGACGCGATCGCCCACCTGCCAGCCTTCCACGCCGCTGCCGACGTTGAGCACGCGCCCCGCACCTTCGTAACCGGCAATCCACGGCGCCGTTCCCGCCAGCGGATAACGCCCCTGGCGACGATAAATATCGGCAAAGTTCAGCCCGGCGGCGGAAACCTCCACCAACAGTTCGCCTTCGCCCGGTTCCGGCGCAGGGCTGGTGCGCAACCACAGCACTTCGGGGGAACCAAATTGATCAAAAACCAGCGATTGCATCATGAAAAAATCCCGCAGATGATAATCACATTATTATTTCTCGCTGCTATGCGGGGATAAATGCGGGTTTGTTATCTTCATTTGATACTGAAAATTTGGAATAGCCAAAAATGGATTATTTGAAATGCGTTGAATCGTTTGTCACGACGGTGACCCGCGGCAGCTTTACGGCGGCGGCAGAAACGCTGGGGATCACGCCCGCGATGGTGGGTAAACACGTGCGCGAACTGGAGCTCAGAACGGGGTGTCAGTTGCTGCATCGCACCACGCGCCGCCAGGGGTTAACCGACGCGGGCCAGCGTTTCTATCAATATGGGCTGCAAATTCTGGCCACGGTGCGTGACGCGGATGGGCTGGCAAGCGAGCTGTATGAAAATGTTGCCGGGTTGCTGCGCATCAGCGCGCCAGTTGCCTGGGGGAACCGAGTACTGACGCCGATCCTGTCGCGGTTTTTGCAGCATTATCCGGGCGTGAATGCGGAGATGGTGCTCAGCGACCGTAAAGTCTCGCTGATTGAAGAGCGTTTTCAGTTGGCGATTCGGATTGGTGCCATTAACGATGACGGTAGCGTCGCCATTCCCCTTCCGCCGTATCGCATGTTACTTGCGGCCTCGCCGGACTATCTGGCTCGCCACGGCGTTCCCGGTTCACCGGACGAGCTAAAGCACCATCACTGCGTCAGCTTCAGCCAGTGGCGCTCGGATCATCGCTGGCAACTGGAAGGGCCATCCGGCACGCAGGAGATTGCGATCGTGCCCCGGCTGATGGTCGATTCCGGCGAGGCGCTGCGCCAGGCGGCGCTCAGCGGGCTGGGAATTGTGCAGCACGCTTTTATCACGCTGCAACGGGACATCGACGCCGGCCGACTGTGCAGGGTACTGCCAGAGTGGCTACCGTCGCCAAGACCGATGCATCTGTTGCGTTTGCCCGGCCGTCCGCTGCAGCCGCTGGTCGCCTCTTTCACCGATCATCTTCTGCGTGAGCTGAAGGCGGATCAGCAATAAGAAAACCTTATTACGCTCACGCTTTTCCCTTCGGCTTCCGCGTTTGTTTCTGCTTCCGCAAGGGCGTTTTTCCGCTTCTTTTGCGTAAATCTGTGACGCCTGCGCAGTGATATATCTCTTCCCGGACGATTTATGTGGCGCAGATCACTAACGCCTTTTCCCTTTCCACTTTGAAGTGGAAAACTCCTGGCTACAAACTCGTAACCCGCAACGTTAGTTTTATCTCAACGAGATGAATGGGGTACGACGAGTGAATAACGGAGCGGTAATGAACGATGCCCAAGAGCGGGTGGAGCAAACGGCAACCCTTGCCGGGCGCATGCTGACGCAGGTCTATGCGCTGCTGAGCAATCACGGTATCACGCCGAATGCGGTACAGCAGCAGATGCTGACCTCCCATGTTCGCGCGATGGCGCACCGGTCGGTGACCGGCGAACCGCTGCCAGAAGTGGATGCCAGCCTGTTTGATGAAATCTCGCCTGAATCAATGAACCTGGCCCGTGAAGTGGTGGCAGCGTTTGGCAATCTTCCGGAAGAAGAAGCCTGGCTGCTGTCGGTGCACTTTGAAGTGGCAAAAGAAAACCTCTGAGGAGCAAAAAATGGAACAAATTACCGTAGTGATTGGCGATCGTCTTGGCAAAGGCCAGAAAGTCGCAGCCGGCGTTGAAAAAGCGGGCGGCCGCGCCGTGGTGGTACCGGGCGTAGCGGCGGATATGAAACTGGGTGACGTGATGAAAGCAGAAAACGCCACGTTCGGCATTTCGTTTTGCGGCAGCGGCGGCGCGGGTGCCATCACCGCACAGAACAAACATGGCTATAAAGCCAAATACGGCATGCGCTCCGTGGAAGAGGGCGTTACCGCCATCAATGAAGGTTGCAATGTTCTCGGCTTCGGCTTTATGGACAAAGAAGAGTTGGGCGAGCGCCTGGTGCAGGCGTGGCAGAAAAAATACGGCGCATAACCATGAAAGAACAGTTCACCACCACGGTCAGGGTTAAGGGAAAAGGCGAAGCGAAAGCGCGCGCCTTCGCGGATGCGTTGAACCAGGTTCAGGCCGCGGTGATGAAAGCGTCGCCGCAGATTTTACTGCGTATCGAGCCACAGGATGTGCAGGTTGTTCATGCGCAGGAAACGATACGGAAAGAGGCGTTTTTATTCCTCTTTCTGCGTCGGGAAAGACGGACGTACAGCGTGGAGCTGGACGTCACCGTCAACGTGACCGCCATCAATCTCGATAAAGTGGACTTCGTCACGAAATAACTCAACGCATACCCGGTGAATCACCTCCGCTGGGTAGAAGAGGGCAGACTGATGTTCTTAATCATACTAATAAAATCGCTCATCATCGGCGGCCTGGTCGGCGTCGGTGTTGGCGCGGGGGCTGCACGCATGTTCCATGCGCCGACCACACAAGGGATGGGCGCATTTCGTACACTGGGCGAACTGAATTCCTGCGAAGGCGATCCTGCATCGCATTTCTCATTCGGCTTAGGCTTCTTCTTTAACGCCTGGGCCTCGTCCGTTGCGGCAGGTTCTTTTACCCAGGACGTTGACCACCGCATCATTCCGAACTGGGGTGCGGCGGCGTTGATGGTGAAAAACCGTAACGTCGGCGAAACCCTGCACGATCCGAAAAAGATGGCGATTGCCTGTGGCCTGATTGGCATGGTGGTCGTCACCTTCCTTAACCTGACCGCTTCCTCCGTTCCGGCGGCCTTGCAGGTCACCGCCGTTAAAGTGCTGGTTCCGGCGGCCAACCTGCTGGTGAACACCGTAATGCCGGTGATCTTCTGGCTGGCAGCCATCGACGCAGGCAAAAAATCGGGTTTCTGGGCGACCGTCTTTGGCGGCGCGGCGCAGCTAATTATGGGCAACGCCGTACCTGGCCTGGTACTGGGCATTCTGATTGGTAAAGGTGTGGAAGAGAGCGGCTGGAACCGCGTCACCAAAGTGATGATGACGGCCATTGTCGCGCTGTTTGTGCTGAGCGCGTTCTTCCGCGGCTTCGATCTGAAAATGATCGAATCTTTCCACCTGAGCGCGCCGAACTGGCTGGAGCTCATCCACAACTCGCTCAGCGGCAAATAAGGAAGCGAAATGGAACAGAATAAAGGGTTTTGGTACGCCGACTGGTCGTTCCCGATCTTTGTTGGCCTGCTCTCTTCCGGCGTGTTCGCCGGGACACATATGTACTATCTGTACGGCATTGGCGCGTTTAACGAAGTGGCGTTTGTCTCGATGCTGCGTTCCGGCATGGACACCGGCGTATACGGCGCGGTCGCCGCGTTTGGTGCCAGCTTCCTGTTCGCCCGCATCATCGAAGGTTCGCTGGTCGGTATCCTTGATATCGGTGGCGCAATCCAGACCGGTGTCGGCCTCGGTGTTCCGGCGCTGTTGCTGGGTGCAGGGATCCTCTTCCCGGTAGAGAACTTTGTCGCCTCGCTGGCAACCGGCCTGGTGCTTGGCCTGGCCATTGGTTACCTGATCATCCTGGCGCGTAAGTTCACCATCAACCAGAGCGATTCCACCTACGGCGCAGATGTGATGATGGGCGCAGGTAACGCATCCGGTCGCTTCCTTGGGCCGCTGATTATCCTCAGCGCCATGACCGCTTCCATTCCTATTGGTATTGGTTCGCTGGTTGGTGCTCTGCTGTTTTACCTCTGGCAGAAACCGATTACGGGCGGCGCGATCCTCGGCGCCATGCTGCTGGGCTCCATCTTCCCGGTCGCCCTCTGAACCCTACGGGCGCTACGGCGCCCGTTATTACTGGAGATTCGCATGTTTGATTTACTCCTGCGCCGGGCGCGTCTGGTTGACGATACGCTGACGGATATCGCCATCAAGGCAGGGAAAATCGCCGCGCTGGGCGAGATAAACGACCCGGCGGTTAAAACGCTCGATCTGCACGGCAAACACTATGTCAGCGCCGGATGGATTGATTCCCACGTACACTGCTACCCGAACTCGCCGATTTACCACGATCAACCCGACAGCGTCGGTATCAACACCGGCGTGACGACGGTGATTGATGCAGGCAGTACCGGTGCTGATGATGTCGATGATTTTTATGCCATTACCCGCGAGGCGGCGACTGAAGTGTATGCGCTGCTGAACATCTCCCGCGTCGGGCTGATTGCCCAGAACGAGCTGGCCAACATGGCTAATATTGACGCGAACGCCGTACATGACGCGGTGAAACGCCACTCGGATTTTATCGTCGGCCTGAAAGCGCGCATGAGCAGCAGCGTAGTCGGCGAAAACGGCATCGCGCCGCTGGAACGCGCGAAGGCGATCCAGAAGGCCAACGGCGATTTGCCGTTGATGGTGCACATTGGCAACAATCCGCCGAACCTCGATGAAATCGCTGAGCTGCTGACCTCAGGCGACATCATTACCCACTGCTATAACGGCAAACCGAACCGCATTCTGGCGCCGGGCGGCGAGTTACGCGCTTCCGTGGCGCGCGCCATTGCGCGTGGCGTGCGTCTTGATGTCGGGCACGGCAGCGCCAGCTTCAGCTTTGCGGTGGCCAAACAGGCCATCAGCCTCGGCATTCTGCCGCAGACCATCAGTTCTGATATCTACTGCCGCAACCGGATCGACGGCCCGGTACGATCGCTGGCAAATGTGATGTCCAAATTCCTCGCCATTGGCCTGTCGCTGCCGCAGGTGATTGCCTGCGTGACCGACCACGCCGCCGCTGGCCTGCGCCTGAAGCATAAAGGGCGTCTTGCCGTCGGCTTTGATGCCGATCTGACCATTTTTGACCTGCGTCGCCAGTCGGTACTGTTCACCGATGCGGAAAACGACAGCCTGCAGGCCGAACAGTTACTCACGCCGCTGGCCGCCATTCGCGCGGGCAAAGGCTATCTGACCGAACAAGGGAGTGCAGAACATGCCTTCGATTTATGAAAAATACAATTTAAAACAGGTGATTAACGCCTCCGGCCGAATGACCGCGCTGGGCGTTTCCACCCCGCGCCCGGAAGTGGTGGAAGCCGTGCTTGGCGGCATGAATCACTACTTCGAAATGAAAGATCTGGTGAACAAAACCGGCGAATACATTGCGAAGCTGCTGGACGTGGAAGCGGCGACCGTTGTCTCCTGCGCCTCGGCGGGGATTGCGCAATCCGTTGCTGCGGTGCTGGTGCGCGACAGCGACTGGCTGCTGGAGAATCTGCACAGCACGGTGATGGAGAACAACGAAATCGTGCTGCCGCGCGGTCACAACGTGAACTTCGGTGCACCCGTTGGCACGATGGTGGCGCTCGGCGGCGGGAAAGTGGTGGAAGCGGGTTATGCCAACGAATGCTCCGCCGATCAGCTGGCGGCGGCAATCTCGCCGCGCACGGCCGCGATCCTCTACATCAAATCACACCACTGTGTACAAAAAAGCATGCTCAGCGTGGAGCAGGCGGTGGTGGTGGCGCGTAAGCATAACCTGCCGTTAATTGTCGATGCCGCAGCGGAAGAGGATCTGCAATGCTATTACCGCGCCGGGGCCGATTTGGTGATTTACAGCGGCGCGAAGGCCATCGAAGGGCCAACCAGCGGGCTGGTGATCGGCAAAACCCAGTACGTTGAATGGGTGAAACGCCAGACGGCGGGCATTGGCCGCGCCATGAAAGTCGGCAAAGAGGGCATTCTTGGCCTGACCTGCGCCATCGAACACTATCTGAGCGCCCGCAAAGAGAGCGGGGCGGAGATGGTCGCCAAGATGACGCCGTTTATCGACCAGCTCAACACGCTGCAAGGCGTGAGCGCTCGCGTGGTATGGGACAGCGCAGGGCGCGACATTGCCCGCAGCGAAATCAAGTTTGATGAGGCGGTAACCGGCATCGCCACCGGCGACCTGGTCAACGCGCTGAAACAGGGTGAATACGCCATCTATTTCCGTGGCTATAAAGCCAATGAAGGCATTATCGAAGCCGATGTGCGCAGCGTGAGCGCTGAGCAACTGGCGATTGTTTATCGCCGTATCGCCGAAGAATTGAAGGAGCAACACGCATGAAACTGACCCCGAACTTTTACCGCGATCGCGTCTGCCTGAACGTACTGGCGGGAAGCAAAGAGAACGCCAGCGCCATCTATGAAGCGGCTGAAGGCCATGTGCTGGTCGGCGTGCTATCCAAAAATTACCCGGACGTGGCGTCAGCAGTGGCGGATATGCGCGATTACGCAGCACGTATCGATAACGCGCTCTCTGTTGGCCTTGGCGCGGGCGATCCGAACCAGTCGGCGATGGTCAGCGCCATCTCCCGCGACGTACAGCCGCAGCACGTCAACCAGGTGTTTACCGGCGTAGCAACCAGCCGCGCGCTGCTTGGGCAGAATGAAACGGTGGTTAACGGTCTGGTCTCACCGACCGGCACGCCAGGGTTGGTGAAAATCTCCACCGGGCCGCTCAGCAGCCAGGCAGCCGACGGTATTGTGCCGGTGGAAACCGCCATTGCTCTGTTGAAGGATATGGGCGGTAGCTCGATTAAATATTTCCCGATGGGTGGGCTGAAGTGCCGTGATGAGTTTCAGGCGGTTGCCGATGCTTGCGCGCGCCATGACTTCTGGCTGGAGCCGACCGGCGGCATCGATCTGGAAAACTACAGCGAAATCCTGCGCATCGCGCTGGAGGCGGGCGTCAGCAAAATTATCCCGCATATTTACAGCTCGATTATCGATAAAGCGAGCGGTGATACCCGTCCGGCGGATGTACGCCAGTTACTGGCAATGACCAAAGCGTTAGTGAAGTAAACATTCTGCCCTCCCGCAACCGGTGGGAGGGAAACGCACACCATAAAGGAGCCACCATGCACACTGCCCGTCATCTGCTTGCTGCTTCACTCTCCCTGTTGGCGACCAGCGCCATTGCTCAGACGCAATACGCCTGGGTGGGAACCTACAACCCCAACGGCGAAGGCGTTTACCGCTTTACCGTTGACCCGCAATCGGGCGCGCTGAGCAACAAAACGCTGGTCAGTACGCTGCCGAATGCGGCGCAGCTTACCGTTTCGCAGGATGGCAAAACGTTGTATGTCGCCAGCGAAGTGGAAAAAGGCGTGGTGCAGGCGCTGCGTATTGGCGATAACGGCGCATTACAGGAGCTGAACCAGGTGTCATCCGGCGGTGCCGGGCCGGTTTATCTGGCGCTGACGCCGGATGGGCGTTATCTGCTGGTGGCAAATTATGTCAGTGGTTCGATTGCTGTACTGCCGGTAAAAGCCGACGGTAGCCTCGGCGAAGCAGTGGACAGCCATCAGGATCAGGGCGAACCGGGCGCCGCCAAACCCGCAGCAGCCGTGGAGGGCAGCTTTGCTATCAGCGATCATAACGGCCCGCATGCGCATATGATTGCCGCCGATCCGCAGGGGAAATTTGTCTTCTCAACCGATCTGGGCCTGGATCGCATTTATCAGTACCGCCTGGCGGCGCAGAGTGGCAAGTTAACGCCTAACGAGCCCCCTTTTATCAACGCGTCGTCAAAAGGCGCCGGGCCGCGTCACTTTGTCTTTACGCCAAAAGGCGATGGGCTGTGGTTGATCAATGAAGAGGCTTCAACGTTGACGTATTACACCCTGGACAGCGCAACCGGAACGCTGAAAGAGGGCAAAACTACCTCTGCGCTGCCAGCAACGTACAAAGGCACCAGCTTTGCCGCTGGTCTGGTACTCAGCCGGGATGGTAAACAACTGTATGTGGCTAACCGTCTGCATAACAGCGTGGCGCACTTTAGCGTACAGCCGGATGGTACGCTGGCGCATCAGGATGATATCTGGACACGCGGTGACTATCCGCGCTCGTTGACGTTGGATAAACAGGGGCGCTGGCTGTACGTCATGAATCAGCGCAGCGACAATATCACCCGTTTTCGCGTTGCGAAGGACGGTAAGCTCAGTTTTGTGCCGGATTACACCCCGGTGGGCAGCCCATCTCAGATGGTCATTTCCTCTCACTAAGCCAGGAGACTGACGTGCGATTCCCGAACCAACGTTTAGCGCAGCTGTTTATGATGTTGCAAAACGAGACACTGCCGCAGGATGAACTGGCACAAAGGCTGTCGGTCTCCACGCGTACCGTTCGGGCCGATATCACCGCCTTAAATGCGCTGCTGGAGCACCACGGCGCACAGTTTATTTTGACGCGCGGCAGCGGTTATCAACTGAAGATCGATGACGCTACGCGTTACCAGACACTACAGGCCTCCCGACCGCGCGCGCTGCGCATTCCCCGCAGCGGCCCGGAGCGCGTGCACTACCTGGTGGTGCGGTTTCTGACCTCGGCTTTTTCCCTGAAGCTGGAAGATCTGGCGGATGAGTGGTTTGTCAGCCGCGCCACGCTGCAAAACGACATGACCGAAGTGCGCGAGTGGTTTTCCCGTTATCGCCTGACGCTGGAAACCCGCCCGCGCCACGGCATGAAGCTGTTTGGCAGCGAGATGGCGCTGCGCGCCTGTCTGACGGATCTGCTGTTTGAACTGGCGCAGCAGAACGCCCACAACCCGCTGATCACCGAAGAGGCGCTCAATCCTGGCGTGCCGGAAGCGCTGGCTGCCATTCTGCATGACTGCTTTAGCCGCTATAACATTCGGCTGACTGATGAGGGTGATCTGTTTATCCGCCTCTATTGTGCAGTCGCGGTGCGGCGTATCAGCGAAGGGTATCCGCTCTCGGAATTTACCGCCGAAGATGGCGATGAGAACGTGCGCGATGCGGCGCGCGCCATTTCTGCCGCGCTACAGCAACTGGCGGGAAAACCGCTGGCGGCGTCGGAAGAGCACTGGCTGCGGGTGCATATTGCCGGGCGGCGCGTGCAGGAGATTGCGCCGAGCGCCATCAGCGCCGACGACGACGAAACGCTGGTGAACTACATCCTTGGCTATATCAACACGCACTATAACTACAATCTGCAAAATGACGATCAACTGCATGCCGATTTACTGACGCACATTAAAACCATGATCACCCGCGTACGTTACCAGATCATGATCCCTAATCCGTTGCTGGATAACATCAAACAGCATTATCCGATGGCCTGGGATATGACGCTGGCAGCGGTATCCAGTTGGGGAAAATATACGCCGTATGTCATCAGCGAAAACGAAATTGGCTTCCTGGTACTGCATATTGGTGTAGGGCTTGAGCGCCACTACAACATTGGCTACCAGCGCCAGCCGCGCGTGCTGCTGGTGTGCGATGCCGGGAATGCGATGGTGCGGATGATTGAAGCGGTGCTGGCACGCAAATATCCGCAAATTGTTGTCTCCCGTACCGTGACGCTGCGCGACTACGAGCAGTGCGACGGTATTGCGGAAGATTTTGTCATTTCCACCGCGCGGATCAGCGAGAAAGACAAACCGATTGTCACCATCGCGCCTTTTCCCACCGATTATCAACTGGAGCAGATTGGCAAACTGGTGCTGGTGGACAGAACGCGCCCGTGGATGCTGGAAAAGTATTTTGATGCCACGCACTTCCGCATTATCGACGGCGCGATGGATCAGCAGACGCTGTTTAAAACCCTTTGCGATCAGCTTCAGGATGAAGGTTTTGTCGGCGCAGAGTTTGTGGATTCTGTGGTGGAGCGTGAGGCGATTGTCAGCACCATGCTCGGCGAAGGCATCGCGTTACCGCATGCGCTGGGGCTGCTGGCGAAAAAAACCGTTGTCTATACCGTGCTCGCACCAAAAGGCATTCAGTGGGGCGAGGAGATCGCGCATGTCATCTTCCTGCTGGCGATCAGTAAAAGCGAGTATGAAGAGGCGATGGCGATCTACGATATTTTTGTCACCTTCCTGCGCGAGCGTGCAGCCTCAAGGCTTTGCGATTGCGCCAATTTCGCCGCCTTCCACAGTGTGGCGATGGAGTGTGTCAGCCGGTTTTGACACAACCGGGTAGTGGCTACCCGGTTGTTTACGAGGCTAACCGTCGGTGGAACGCGTCACGTTCTCCCAGGCGTTGATTTCTGTTGTTAGCGTCGCCAGTTTCTCCCGTACCAGCGTGAGCGCATCACTACCTAACAGCAGATGGGCGGGCGGCGTAGCGCTTTGCATAATGGCCAGCATCGCGCGGGCGGCTTTTGCTGTATCGCCCAGTTGCTTGCCGCTTTTCTCCTCGCGCGCTTTGCGAATAGGATCGAAAAGCGCATCGTAATCGGCAATCGAGCGGGGCGAGCGGATCATCGAACGGCCCGCCCATTCAGTACGAAACGAACCGGGCGCGACGGCGGTAACAAAAATGCCAAACGGCCGCACCTCTTTGCCCAGCGCGTCGGAAATCCCCTCCAGTGCAAACTTGCTGCCGCAGTAGTAAGTAATGCCCGGCATAGTAATAAATCCCCCCATTGAGGTGATGTTGATGATGTGCCCGCGACGCCGTTGGCGCATGCCCGGAAGCACCGCTTTCATCATGGCGACGGCGCCGAACACGTTAACCTCAAACTGGTGGCGCAGGGCGTCCAGCGATGACTCCTCCATCACTCCTTCATGACCGTAACCCGCGTTATTCACCAGCACATCAATTGGCCCGACGCTGGTTTGCACTTCGGCAATGACATTGTCGATCGCGGAGAAATCCGTGATATCCAGGATGCGCCCGTAAGCGCGGCCGGATGACAGCGCCTCAAACGCGTGTTTTGCCTCCGTATTGCGCACTGTACCGATCACGCGATAGCCTGCGGCCAGCGCTTCCTGCGCCAGCGCACGGCCAAAACCGCTGCTGACACCGGTAATAAAAACAATTTTTTCTGCGGACATTGTCGTACTCCCATGAAAAATGGAAGCTGCATGATATTGTCTGTACTGGATGTTTTTTAGGCCATATATTCTCTTTTTATTGCCTAAAATTCTGAGTGACTGTGTGACGATGCATTTCCCCGACCAGCCGCAAATGGTGGCGCTGTTGAAAGAACTGGCTCCGCAGGAGGGCTACAATCTGACGGCGCTCGCGGATATCCGTATTCTGCGATCCGATCGCCCGCTCGCCAGAACGCCCGTTCTCTACGATCCCGGCATTGTCATTGTCTGCCAGGGCAGTAAACGCGGCTATTTCGGCGATCGGCTCTATCTTTATGACGAACAGCATTATCTGGCCGTTTCGGTTCCGGTGCCTTTTGTGATGGAAACTGAGGCTTCTGCCGCTCACCCGTTGCTGGCTATCTATATGCATCTCGATTTTCAGGTCGCGGCGGAGTTGTTACTCCATATTGAGCAGCAGGGAGCTACGCATGCAGCGGCTGCGCCGCAAAGTATGATGTCCAGCCCGATGGACGGCGGGATGCGGAAATCGGTATTGCGGTTGCTGGAGGCGCTAAGCTCCCCGCTGGAGGCGTCGGTCCTTGGGCCAGCGCTGGTGCGCGAGCTCTATTTTCGCGTATTAACCGGCGCGCAGGGGCATGCCATGCGTTCCGCGCTGGCGCTGCAGGGGCAATTCGGCCGAATCTGCAAAGTGCTGCGGCATATTCATGCTGCGTATCATCAACCGCTGAGCCTGAGGCAACTGGCAGACGAGGCGGGGATGAGCGTGCCCACATTTCATAGCCATTTCAAAATGATGACGCAGATGCCGCCGATGCAGTATGTCAAATCAGTGCGGCTGCACCAGGCGCGAATGCTGATGGTTCGCCAGGAGATGACGGCTGCCGCAGCCAGCTATGCGGTGGGGTATGAAAGCCCGTCGCAATTTAATCGCGAGTTCAAACGGTTGTTTGGCCTGCCGCCTGCGCAAGAAGTGCAGAGAATGCAGCAGAGTTTCGCCGTCCCGCCGCCGCATCCGGCTTCTGACTTTATCTCTTCGCACTGAGTTTTTGCGAGCCGCTTTCCAGAACTGCATGTAATGCGAATGTAATGCTATATTGCATTACACATTCTCTTTTTACCGGAGGCATAATGGCCACGCTAAATGTACGACTGGATGACAATCTCAAGGAAGAGGCCTGGACCGTGCTGGAAAAACTCAATATCACGCCGACGGAAGCGGTTCGTATGTTGTTTCAGTATGTGGCGGAAAATGGACGTATGCCGATTAAGACCGTGACGGTGAGCGACGATGAAGAAGCGCTGTTGAAAATCGTCAGGGAGCGGCTGGCAAATCCGCAGAAAGGCATCAGGGTTAATCTGGATGACCTATGAACTGGTCTTTGATCCGCGGGCATACCGGGAGTGGGAAAAGCTGGGGGAGACAGTAAGAGCGCAATTCAAAAAGAAACTTGCGGACGTTCTGGTTCAACCACGGATTGAGGCTGCCCGACCGCATGACTTTCCGGATTGCTATAAGATCAAACTCAGGTCGTCTGGTTACCGGCTGATTTATCAGGTTTGCGATAACGTTGTGACGGTGTTTGTTATCGCTGTGGGAAAGCGAGAAAAGGCGACCGCTTACCGGCACGCCCGTAAGCGGTTGTAGTGGTATTCACCGCAAGTGATGCACAACCTGGTTGCTGCTGCCGCGCCAGATCAGCATTGGGTCTTTCAGATCCTGAACGAATTTACCGTCAACCAGCACGTTGATCAGGGCCACCACCTCAAGCTGGGCGGCATTCAGTTCATCCATTTTGTAACCGGTCCACACCCAGATATCTTTGCCTGGGCATTCGGCGCGGATGCGGGTGACCAGCTTTAAAATGTCCGGCACGTTCTGCGGATGCAGCGGATCGCCGCCGGAGAGCGAAATGCCCTGGCGTTTAACGCGCGTATCGTTGAGATCGGCGATGATGCGGTCTTCCATCTCCCGCGTGAAAGGAACACCGGAATTGAGCCGCCAGGTGCTTTTGTTGTAGCAGCCGGGGCATTCGTGTACGCAGCCGGAGACGAACAGGGTGCAGCGGGTGCCGGGGCCGTTGACGATGTCTACAGGGTAGTATTGGTGGTAATTCATTTTTCCTCGTCGCATTTGGCGTTGTAGCTGCGTTGGCTGCTCGAGCGCACCCGGGTCACTTACTGGAGTAAGCTCCCCGGGATTTACTCGTTTGCCGCCTTGCTACAACATCAACTGCTTAGAGGAAATGCATCAGACAGAAAATTGTAGCGGCAGAAAACGTAGGCCCGATAAGCGTAGCGCCATCGGGCAATCAGCTACGGTGGCTTCATTGACCGTGTGCCCGGCGCGGGTAAACGCCATTCACCGGGCAACGGAGGTGTTAACCGAGTTGCCCGTTACCGAGGTGTTTCACGCGGCGTTTAACTTCTTCCTGTTTACCGGCGTTAAACGGACGCGCATCCGGGCTGCCAAGATAACCGCAAACGCGGCGCGTGACCGAAACGCGCGCGGCGTCGTGGTTGCCGCATTTCGGGCAGGTGAAGCCTTTACTGGTGCACTCGAACTCGCCGGTAAAACCGCACTCATAACACTCATCAATGGGCGTATTGGTGCCGTAGTACGGCACATGCTGATAGCTGTAATCCCAGACATCTTCCAGCGCCCGCAGGTTGTGCTGAATGTTCGGATACTCGCCGTAGCAGATAAAACCGCCGCTGGCCAAAGGCGGATACGGCGCTTCGAAATCGATCTTGTCGTACGGGTTAACCTTTTTCTCGACGTCGAGGTGGAAGCTGTTGGTGTAATAGCCTTTGTCGGTTACCCCATCCACGACGCCAAACTCAGCGGTATCAAGGCGGCAGAAGCGATCGCACAGGTTCTCGCTCGGCGTACTGTAGAGGCTGAAGCCGTAGCCGGTCTCTTCTTTCCACTGATCGACCGCCTGGCGCAGGCGTTCAACAATCGCCACCCCTTTTGCCCGCAGCGCTTCGCTGTCGTAAATATGCTTATTGCCGAAGAGCGCGTTGATGGTTTCGTGAATGCCGATATAGCCCAGCGAAATTGACGCGCGGCCATTTTTGAAAATCGAGGAAATATCATCGTCCGCTTTCAGACGTACGCCGCATGCGCCTTCCATATAAAGGATCGGCGCTACGCGCGCTTTCACGCCTTCCAGACGGGCGATACGGGTCATTAGCGCTTTACGCGCCAGTTCCAGGCGGCTGTCGAGCAGTTTCCAGAACGCCGCTTCGTTGCCTTTCGCTTCCAGCGCGATGCGCGGCAGGTTCAGACTGATAACGCCCAGGTTGTTACGTCCGTCGTGGATCTGCTCGCCGTTCTCTTCATAAACGCCGAGGAAGCTGCGGCAGCCCATCGGCGTTTTGAACGAGCCGGTGACCTTAACCACTTGATCGTAGTTCAGAATATCCGGATACATACGCTTGCTTGCGCACTCCAGCGCCAGCTGCTTGATGTCATAATTCGGATCGTCAAACTTATGATTCAGACCGTCACGGATGGCGAACACCAGTTTCGGGAACACGGCGGTTTTGCGGTTTTTACCCAAACCGGCAATACGGTTACGCAGAATAGATTGCTGGATCAGACGGGATTCCCAGCTGGTACCCAGGCCGAAGCCAAAGGTGACGAACGGCGTCTGACCGTTGGCGGTATGCAGCGTGTTGACTTCATATTCCAGCGACTGGAACGCGTCGTAACACTCTTTCTCGGTACGACTGTGGGCGTAGCCGTCGGCGTCCGGAATCTGCCACTCTTCTGCTACCTTGCGATGTTTTTCGAAGCTGGCGGTGACAAACGGCGCCAGCACTTCATCGATACGGTTAATGGTGGTGCCGCCGTAAATATGGCTGGCGACCTGAGCGATGATCTGCGCGGTGACGGCGGTCGCGGTCGAGATCGATTTCGGCGGTTCGATCTCCGCGTTACCCATTTTAAAGCCGTGCGTCAGCATGCCTTTCAGATCGATCAGCATGCAGTTGAACATCGGAAAGAACGGCGAGTAATCCAGATCGTGATAATGAATTTCGCCACGTTCGTGGGCCAGCACCACATCGCGCGGCAGCAAGTGCTGACGGGCATAGTGTTTGGCTACAATCCCCGCCAGCAAGTCGCGCTGCGTCGGGATCACTTTACTGTCTTTGTTGGCGTTCTCGTTCAGCAGCGCCGAGTTGGTCTGCTCGACAAGCCCGCGAATATCCTGGTTCAGGCGGCCGCGTTTTTCACGCGCAATATCGCGATCGTGGCGATATTCGATATAGGCGCGCGCCAGCTGTTTGTACGGCCCGGACATCAACTGGTTTTCAACGGCCGTCTGGATCTCGCTGATGTCAACCTGCGATCGATCCTGCATTTGACGACTGATTACGTCTGCGACGGTGGCGCAATAATCTGCGTCATCGACTCCCGCTGCTTTAGCTGCACGCAAAATCGCTTCTTGAATGCGCTCTGATTTGAAAGGCACTTTACAGCCATCTCGTTTCATCACATGCGGTGTCATGATTACTCCATTTTAAAAAACAGGTTATCCACAATGGAAGACGCACTAATGGCTTAGCTATTCATCACTAAAACCAATGAGTTTGTCTTGTCTTGGCCCGTGTTATCCACAGCGTGTATAATTTCCCGTCGGGACGACTTGTTTGAATAGTAGACGGAAAATACAAGATATTGGGCCGGAGAGCATTCTAATTTCTATATATAGTGATTTGCATCAAACATGTTTGCGTTTTTATTGACTCAGGACAAAGTAAAAATTTGATAGCACAGAGGACGGGCACCCGGGCGGAATGTAAATTTTAGCGTTCTCATTTTGACTAAAAATCCAACAAAAACAGCAGGCTTATGCCTGCTGTTGTGTTTGCGTTTAGTCGAAGAAATCTATGGCTGTCGCCACCACACAGCTTCGAACGGACGAAGCACCATGTCGCCAGGTTTTGCGGAGATTTCGGCATAGTTGCTGATCACAACCTGCCAGTCGCCGGGCATCTCTTCCGGATGCCACGGCTGAAAAGTGCTGCTCAGATTTGCAATAACCAGCAGCGTTTCGCCCTGCCACTGGCGGCGGTAGCACCACAGGTACTGATGTGTAGGCAGCAGATCCTGGTAATCGCCCCAGGTGAGCAGCGGCAGCGTTTTACGCAAACGGATTAGCTTCTGGTAGGTATAAAACACCGAGTCCGGATCGCTGATAGACTTCTCAACGTTGATTTCACGGTAGTTGTCGCACAGGCCAATCCACGGCTCGCCAGTGGTGAAGCCGGCATTTGGGCGGGCGCTCCACTGCATCGGCGTACGGCTGTTGTCGCGGGATTTACTGGCCAGAATCGCCAGCAGTTCTTCCGGATCGCGTCCGGCGGCGCGCTGCTCAGCAAACATATTGTGGCTTTCGACATCGCGGTAATCGGTAATGCGGGAAAAGTGCGGGTTGGTCATGCCAATCTCTTCACCCTGATAGATATAGGGCGTGCCCTGCATGCCGTGCAAAATCATCGCCAGCATTTTGGCGGCCGGAACGCGCAGCGTGCCTTCATCGCCAAAGCGTGATGCAATGCGCGGCTGATCGTGGTTACACCAGAACAGCGCATTCCATGCAACGTTATGCATCCCTTGTTGCCAGTGGCGGAACAGCGCTTTCAGCGCCGCATAATCCGGACGGGCGAGAACCCATTTTTCGCCGTTGGGGTAGTCCACCTTCAGGTGGTGAAAATTAAAAGTCATCGACAGTTCACTGCCATCCAGCGCGCCATAGCGCTTACAGTTCGCCAGTGAGGTAGAGGACATTTCACCCACCGTCATCAGTTCGCGCGGCTGGAAAACCTCGCGGCTCATCTCCTGCAGAAATTCATGCGCTCGCGGGCCATCAGTATAAAAGCATCGTCCATCCCCGTCGTGATCGTCGGGGAAATCCTGCTCTTTGGAGATTAAGTTGATGACATCGAGACGTAAACCGTCAACGCCGCGATCCGCCCAGAAAGCGCAGACCTCTTTTAATGCGTCGCGGACCGCCGGGTTTTCCCAGTTGAGATCGGCCTGCTCCGGCGCAAAAAGGTGCAAATAGTACTGGCCGCTCTGGCTGTGCCAGCGCCATGCGCTGCCGCCGAATTTGGAACGCCAGTTGTTTGGCGGGATGTCTGGTTCGCTGTCGCGCCAGATATAAAAATTGCGGTAAGGGCTGGCGGGATCCTGCGCCTCCTGAAACCAGGCGTGCTGCGTTGAGGTGTGATTGAACACCATATCCAGAATCAGGCGGATTCCGCGTTGGTGCGCCTGCGCGACCAGTTCGTCAAAGTCTTCCAGCGTACCGTAAGCGGGGTCAATAGCGGTGTAATTCGCTACGTCATAACCGTTATCGATCTGTGGGGAAATGTAGAACGGTGTCAGCCAGATGGCATCCACACCCAGGGTTTGCAAATAGTCGAGGCGGGCGATAACGCCGCGTAAATCACCGGTACCGCTGCCGGTCGAGTCCTGAAAACTTTTTGGGTAAATCTGATAAATGACGCCGTTTTGCCACCAGTGGGGAAGGGTATTCATAACGATTCCTGCGAAAACAAAGGGGGGCGCAAACGCGCCCCAAACATTACACAATCTGCAAAGTGCCTTGACGGAACTTGCGCTGATAAACAAAGGAAGTGAGGGCAACAGGGATCACCACGGCGATGACCATCGCAAGCATATAGACCTGCCAGTAGGAGGGTTGAATGGAGAGAATGCCCGGCAAACCGCCGACGCCGATACCGTTCGCCATTACCCCGTTCAGACCGCACAGCAGCCCGGCTAAGCCGGAGCCAACCATGGCGCACAGCATCGGGAAGCGGTACTTCAGATTAATGCCGTACATCGCGGGTTCGGTGACGCCCAGAAAGGCGGAGATGGCGGCAGGCACGGAGACCTCGCGTTCATTTTGTTTACGGCTGGCGATGATGATACCGACCACTGCCGCCCCCTGAGAGATATTGGAGAGCGCAATCAGCGGCCATACCGGCGTGCCACCCATGCTCTGGATCATCTGCATATCGATCGCCAGCGTGGTTTGATGTACGCCAGTGATGACCAGCGGCGCATAGAGAAAACCAAACAGCGCCGCGCCAATCGGGGCAAAGCTGCCAGTCATCAGATGACGAACCGTATACGCCACACCATCGCCAATCATGCGGCCGAACGGGCCGATAAAGGCGTGGGCGAGGAACACCGCCAGGATTAACGAACAGACCGGTACAACCACCAGATAGAGGTAATCCGGCACCAGACGTTTTAAGCGCGTTTCAATCACGCCCAGCATCAGACCCGCCAGCAGCGCCGGGATAACCTGCGCCTGATAACCGACTTTGGCGATGGTAAACAGGCCGAAATTCCATGCTTCCGGCGTTTGCGAACCCAGCAGATAGGCATTCATCAGCTGTGGAGATACCAGCGTGATGCCCAGTACGATCCCGAGGATCGGCGTTCCGCCCATTTTGCGCACCGCTGACCAGCAGATGCCGACCGGCAGATAGAAGAAGATCGCCTCGCCAATCAGCCACAGGAAGTCATAGACCGTTTTCAGCGACGGAAACATCTGCGCCAGCGTCTGGCCATTGCTCATTGGCACATCGCCGATCACGTTACGAAAGCCGAGAACCAGGCCTCCGCTGATCAGCGCCGGGAGCAGCGGGAAAAAGATCTCGGCGAAATGGGAGATCAGGCGCTCATGCCATTTCATATTTTGCCGCGCCGCCAGCTTGGCCTGCTCTTTATCAGCATGCGCCAGACCGGTGGCTTCGCGCAGCGCCTGATAGTAGTCGCCGACGTTGGTGCCGATCACCACCTGAAACTGTCCGGCATTGGTGAAACAGCCTTTAACCATCGGCAACTGCTCAATCTCTTGCGGGTTGGCCGCTGCCGGATTGTTCAACACGAAGCGTAACCGCGTAATACAGTGGCTGACAGTCGCGATGTTTTCGCGTCCGCCCACCAGTGCGATTAACTTCTCAATATCTGATTGATTTACTTTGCCCATCAAGGTGCCTCTCGAAGGAGAAATGATGCGTAATGACCGGAGCAAAGCGTAACCAGAAGCAAAAAAATAAAAAATGGGAACGTTCCCGAAATCGGGCGAGGATCACAATAAACCGTACGGCACAATCAGGCGAGTTTGGCGGGGATCACAATTTGCCGTAAATCAGCGCGACCATTAACTTGTTCTATTAACTGGGCAGCGGCCTGGCGGCCAGCCTGAGCATAGCCGGGATCGACGGTAACAATTTCCGGATGCAGGAACTTCATCAATGGCGTATTACCTACGCTTGCAAGCTGCAGGTTTTCGATGCGCTGTTGCTGCAAATATTTGCTGGCACCCAGCGCCAGCGTATCGGTAGCGCACAGTAGCGCGGTGGTTTGTGGCGTCAGCACTTCAGCAACGTGGTCGTAACCCTGCTTCATGGCAAGACCTGGCAACACGGAGAGTGGTTCAAGCTGGTATTGCTGGCAGCATGCCAGATAAGCATCGTGGCGGCGTTTGCCGGTCGTGACATCGCTGTGCGGCACGCCGATAAAGCTGATATGGCGATGGCCCTGAGCGTAGAGTTTTTCCATCAATAATTCTATGGCGCCCTCGTCGTCATAACAAACCGAAGAAAAACCGTTCGCATCGCGCGCCAGCAGCACCAACGACGACTGCCAGGAGGCCAGCAGCTCTTCGGTAATGCCGGTAAAACCAAACAGCACGACGCCGTCGATATTGCGGTGGCTCAGCATCTGCAAATGCTCGCCGACCAGTTCCGGCGAAAACTGGCTCTCCATCATGATTGGGTCGTAACCCTGTTCGTAGAAGGCGGGAAGCATGGTCTGCACCGCAAGGTTTTCCGACAGGGAATCGAGACGCGAGACGATAATCGCCACCACTTTGTCGCTTTGCCCGCGCATGGCACGTGCGGAACGGGAAGGGGAGAAGCCGTGTTGATTGACGATGGCCTCCACTTTTTCGCGCGTCCGCTGGCTTACGCCGCTTTCATTATTCAGCACGCGGGAAACGGTGGATTTCCCCACTCCGCTTAAACGCGCAATGTCTTTGATTGTCAGCCGGTTTTGCATGCGTCCTGTCCTGTTCCTTATTAAGGCGGATTGCAGAATAGAGGAGTTTCGTTCAGGTTCCAACCGCTCAGCAATGAGCAAAGTCTGGTTTATGCACTTTGTGCGGCTAAATATCGTTGCGTATACGTTTGGTTTAATTCAGCGGAGCTATGATACCGCCACGTAATACTACGAATGCAATTCTTACCCTTACCGGAGGCCAGATGGATCCCGATCCCACACCTCTCCCGCGATGGAGAACTGTTTCCCGGTAAGCCTGCTTTTGCTGCCTTACCGGATGCGTAAGGCAGCGACGTTATTGTCCCTGCCCAAACAGAAACGCCTGCTGGCGCGGTGTTGCCACGCCACTTGCGTAAAATTTACACCCATCATTCATGCTGCATCGAGGCGGCAAGGTACTGAATTCCTCGCTTAGTGCCAGGGGTTTACCGCCGCGATCGGCTCTGAAAGATGATGTGCAGAAGGCACCCGCGTGATGCGGGGGCAAGGATATGACTATGCTGAAAAACTTCACCCGGCAGCTCTTCGCTCGCCTGAACCGCCATTTACCGCGTCGCCTGGTACAGCGCGATCCGCTGCCTGGCGTACAGACCGTCAGCCACGAGGATATTCCCGCGTCGATGGGCGAACGCTGCCTGTTGCTTGCTGCGATGGAACCGACGCTGTTATGGGAAACTTTTGCCAGCCACCCGGAAGGGCTCACCGCGCAGGAAGTGGCGCAGGCGCGCGAGACGCACGGTGAAAACCTGATCCCGGCGCAGAAACCGTCACCGTGGTGGGTTCATCTGTGGAGCTGCTACCGCAACCCGTTCAACCTGCTGCTCACCTGCCTTGGGGTGATCTCCTATGCTTCGGAAGATCTGTTCGCCGCTGGCGTGATTGCGCTGATGGTGGCGATTTCCACCCTGCTCAACTTTCTGCAAGAAGCGCGTTCTACCAAAGCGGCGGATGCGCTGAAAGCGATGGTCAGCAACACCGCAACGGTGCTGCGGGTGGTGAATGAGAAGGGCGAGAATAACTGGTGCGAGATCCCGATCGATCAACTGGTGCCGGGCGATATCGTCAAGCTGGCGGCGGGCGACATGATCCCGGCGGATCTGCGCGTCTTGCAGGCGCGGGATCTGTTTGTGGCTCAGGCGTCGCTGACCGGTGAATCGCTGCCGGTAGAAAAAGTGGCGATCAGCCGCCAGACGGCGCAGAAAAACCCGCTTGAGTGCGACACGCTGTGCTTTATGGGCACCAATGTGGTGAGCGGAACCGCGCAGGCTATGGTGGTTGGCACGGGCGGCAACACCTGGTTCGGGCAACTGGCCGGGCGCGTCAGCGAGCAGGAAAGCGAACCGAACGCCTTTCAGAAAGGGATCAGCCGCGTCAGCATGCTGCTGATCCGCTTTATGCTGGTGATGACGCCGATCGTTTTGTTGATCAACGGTTTTACCAAAGGTGACTGGTGGGAAGCGGCGCTGTTTGCCCTCTCGGTTGCCGTTGGCCTGACCCCGGAAATGTTGCCGATGATCGTCACCTCAACGCTGGCACGCGGCGCGGTGAAACTGTCGAAACAGAAAGTGATCGTCAAACATCTGGATGCGATCCAGAACTTTGGCGCGATGGATATTCTGTGTACCGACAAAACCGGTACCCTGACGCAGGATAAGATCGTGCTGGAAACGCACACTGATATCAGCGGCAAAGTCAGCGAATGGGTGCTGCACAGCGCATGGCTGAACAGCCACTACCAGACCGGGCTGAAAAACCTGCTGGATACTGCCGTGCTGGAAGGCGTCGATGCGGAAGCGGCGCAGACGCTCTCTTCCGAGTGGCGCAAGGTGGATGAGATCCCGTTTGATTTTGAACGTCGCCGGATGTCGGTGGTGGTTGCCCAACAGGCGGATGTGCATCAACTGATATGCAAAGGCGCGCTGACGGAAATTCTCAGTGTGTGCTCGCAGGTCCGCTTTAATGGCGAGATTGTCCCGCTGGATGACACCATGCTGCGGCGCATCGAACGCGTCACCAGCACCCTGAACCGTCAGGGGCTGCGCGTGGTAGCGGTGGCGACCAAATACCTGCCTGCGCGCACGGGAGATTATCAGCGTGTGGATGAGTCGGATCTGATCCTCGAAGGCTACATTGCGTTCCTCGATCCGCCGAAAGAAACCACCGCTCCGGCGCTGAAAGCGCTGAAAGCCAGCGGCATCACCGTTAAGATCCTTACCGGCGACAGTGAACTGGTGGCGGCAAAAGTGTGTCATGAAGTCGGGCTGGAAGTGGGCGATGCGCTGACCGGCAGCGAAATCGAACATATGAGCGATGATGAGCTGGCACAGATGGCGAAACATATCACGCTGTTTGCCCGCCTGACGCCGCTGCACAAAGAGCGCATTGTTCGCTTGCTAAAACGCGAAGGGCATGTGGTCGGCTTTATGGGCGACGGCATTAACGATGCCCCGGCGCTGCGCGCGGCAGATATTGGTATTTCCGTGGATAGCGCGGTCGATATTGCCCGCGAAGCCGCCGATATCATCCTGCTGGAAAAGAGCCTGATGGTGCTGGAAGAAGGCGTTATTGAAGGGCGCCGAACCTTCTCCAACATGCTGAAATACATCAAAATGACGGCCAGTTCTAACTTCGGCAACGTCTTCAGCGTGCTGGTGGCGAGCGCCTTCCTGCCGTTTCTGCCGATGCTGCCATTGCACTTACTGATTCAGAACCTGCTGTACGATGTGTCACAGGTGGCGATCCCGTTTGATAACGTTGACGACGAACAAATTGCCAAACCGCAGCGCTGGAACCCGGCCGATCTCGGACGTTTTATGATCTTTTTCGGGCCGATCAGTTCGATCTTCGACATCGTGACCTTCTGCGTGATGTGGTGGGTATTCAAAGCCAATGTGCCGGAAGCGCAAACCCTGTTCCAGTCTGGCTGGTTTGTGGTTGGTTTACTGTCGCAAACGCTGATTGTACATATGATCCGTACCCGTCGCGTGCCGTTTATCCAGAGCCGCGCCGCATGGCCGCTGATTGCCATGACGCTGATGGTGATTTGCGTCGGCATTGCGTTGCCGTTCTCGCCGCTGGCGAGCTACCTGCAATTGCAGGCGCTGCCGCTGGGCTACTTCCCGTGGCTGGTGGCGATTCTGGCCGGTTACATGACGCTGACTCAGTGGGTGAAAGGCTTTTACAGCCGTCGCTATGGCTGGCAGTAATGCGTTAATTGCCCGCTGGCGCTACGGTAGTGCTGAGAGTGGTGGGGAAAATCATTTTGCCGCGTTGCGCGCCGGATGACGGCGGGCTTAGCTGAGATGCGGAATGTTACAGGCCGGATGGCGGCTTCGCTTATCCGGCCTGTAAACCGGCTTGCCGGATACGTTTACGCGGCCATCCGGTTTGCGGATTAGCGACGTACGGCGATCGCTTCGATCTCGATTTTCACATCTTTCGGCAGGCGCGCGACTTCCACGCAGGAACGCGCCGGGAAGGTGGCGTTATGCTCAGCGAAAAAGGCTTCGTAAGTGGCGTTAACGGTGGCGAAATCGTTCAGATCTTTCACGAACACGGTAGTTTTCACAATGTCGCCCACTTTCAGGCCAGCGGCTTCGACGATCGCTTTCACGTTGTCGAGAGACTGGCGCGCCTGCGCAGCGACATCTTCCGGCACGCTACCGGTTTTCGGATCGACCGGGATCTGGCCGGAGGTGAGGATCATATTGCCGAGATCAACAGCCTGCACATAAGGGCCGATGGCAGCTGGCGCATTTTCCGTCGCGATAACTTTAGTCATGATGTTTCCTGAATATCAGCGGTAATAAGGTGGCGGTCATTATACACGTTATTGCGCAGACCGCCTTTTTACTGGCTGGAGGTTAATTGGCCAGCACGACGTGATGCGAGAACTCTTTCTCGCAATATTTGCACTTCAGCGCAATATCCTGCTCGCGTTGTTTCACCGCAAAGCTGGAAGCGACCGGCTCGGCATGGCTGATGCAGTTGCTGTTCGGACACACCAGCACGCCAGTGATGCGTTCCGGCAGGCTCGGGCGTGATTTGCCCACGACTTCATATTCATCAATCCGGTTAACGGTGGCCTGCGGCGCATACAGCGCAAGCTGGTTGACCTGCTCATCGGTGAGAAATGTGTTCTCGATTTTGATCAAATCCTTGCGGCCCATTTCGCCGGACGGCAGGTTAAGGCCGATGGTGATGCGCTGGTCAGTTTCCGTCAGTTTGAACAGCGTCAGCAGCTTGAACCCGACGCGGGCAGGGATGTGGTCAATCACGGTGCCGCGTTTAATGGCTTCGACCTGAAGTTTATTATCGTGTGTCATTGTCGTTTCCCCCTTACAGAGCCAAATCGCGATTGAGAACCAGCGCCAGCAGAGCCTGGCGGGCGAAAATACCGTTGCCGGCCTGCTGGAAATACCAGGCGTGCGGCGTTTTATCAACGTCAGTGGTGATCTCATCAACGCGCGGCAGCGGATGCAGCACCTTCATATTGCTGCGTGCGCCGGCCAGATCGCTGGCGCGTAAAACAAATTGCGCTTTGACGTTGGCGTATTCCGACGGGTCCAGACGCTCTTTCTGTACGCGGGTCATATAAAGAATATCCACTTCCGCCATCACCTCTTCGATGCTGGCGTGCACGCTCCAGGCCATGCCTTTCTCGTCGAGCATATCCAGAATGTACTGCGGCATTGCCAGCGCATCCGGGGCGATGAAGTAGAAGCGGTTGCCGCTGAATTTTGCCAGCGCCTGCGCCAGTGAATGCACGGTGCGGCCATATTTCAGGTCGCCGACCATGGCGATATGCAGGTTTTCAAGGCGTCCTTGTGTCTCCTGGATGGTGAAGAGATCGAGCAGCGTTTGCGTCGGATGTTGGTTGGCACCGTCACCAGCGTTCAGCACCGGAATACCGCCGGAAAATTCGGTCGCCAGACGCGCCGCGCCCTCCTGCGGGTGGCGCATCACGATGGCATCCACATAGGTGCTGATAACCGAAATGGTGTCTGCCAGCGTTTCGCCCTTCTTACCCAGCGAGGTGTTGCTGCTGTCGGAAAAGCCAACCACGCTCGCGCCGAGACGGTGCATGGAGGTTTCAAATGACAGACGCGTACGGGTAGAGGCTTCAAAGAAGCAACTGGCGATCACTTTATGCTTGAGCAGCTCTGGCTGGGGGTTGGCCTTCAGTCGTGCAGCGGTGTTAAGCACCAGTTCCAGTTCTTCGCGGCTGAGATCGTTTATGGAAATGATATGTTTCTGATATAGCGGATTAGCCATGGTTATCTCCTGACGACTGCGCAAAAAAAAGCCCCTCAATAGAGGGGCTGTGGAATAGGGTTCGCAACGGGAAAGAAAAACGGCAGGCCAGCGCCCTTTTTCAGACGCGGTAAGACAGTTTGTCGTACACACTGGACCATGCTTCCTCCCGGCAAATTGTCCCGGATTATACGCAGCTGCTTTTTTGGATCAAGCGATTGATGCACATTTTACGCAGTGCAAACGGTTCTCTTTGAATATTAATGCGTTCTAAGTAGATAATTAATTTGTTTATGCACTAGCGCCGTATGCTTTACCTCTCTGGGCGCAACCCAGACAATGCTGCTCCCCGCCACGACGCCGAGGATTTCCGGCAACTGGTGATAATCCAGAATGCGTGCCACGGCGCGGCCATATCCGGCCACGGTGTGAATAAGGATAAATTCGCTATTATGCTCGACGCTGACCACCATTTCGGAGACCGTGCGGGCGGCGTCCGGCACCGGGTGCAGCTGCGGATTCAGCGCATAAATTTTTTGTCCTTTGGCGTTGCGGATTTTTATCACACCGAGCAGTTTCAACAGGCGGGACACGGTGGACTGGCTAATAGCATCAAAACCGTGGTACTGCAAATCGCGACGGATCGCTTCCTGCGAAAGGTAGCTTTTTTCGCTAATCAGACGCTGGCAAACGGCTAATTGAAGCTGCTCTTTCGGTGAATACTCTCCATATTCCATCATCTTTTTTCCCGTATCAGTTGCCGAAACAAACTGCCCGGCAGCTCAACGCCTGCCGGGCCTGGTTACTCTATGCACGGCCGGTTAAGCGTTGAGCCACCCGACGTGTTACAGCAGGGCCCCAAGGCTCAGCGCCGCCATGATCACCACGGTTAATATCGCCAACAGCGGAGCAACCCACTTCAGATAGCGGACGTAAGGAACATGGGCGATAGCCAGCCCTCCCATTACCACGGCGGAAGTCGGGGTTACCAGGTTGACGATACCGGACGCGGATTGATAAGCGGTGACGACCAGATCGCGGTTGACGTTAGCGAAATCGGCCAGAGGCGCCATTATCGGCATCGTCAGAACCGCAAGGCCGGAAGAAGAGGGCACGAGAAACGACAACACCACTTCCAGCCAGTACATAACGTTAATAAACGCGACGGTGGATAACCCGCTGACCATGTCTTCGGCACTGTGCAAAATAGTATGAGTAATCATACCCTTATCCATGATTACTACGATACCGCGGGCAATTCCAATAATCAGCGCTACGCCCAGCAGATCCCGTGCGCCGTTGATAAATGTTGACGTCAGTTCCTCTTCGCTCATACGGGCGATCAGACCAACGATAATCGCGCTCGCCAGGAAAACCGCCGAGATCTGCGCCATCCACCAGCCCAGCACGGCGACGCCATAAATCATCACCACAAAGGCCAGCGCGAAAATCACCAGGATCAGCTTACGAAGCGGCGTAAATTCGAGGATCTCTTCTGACTTATGCCCAAGGAAGAAGGCCCGATCCTCTTCCTGCTTATCTGCGACGATCGACAGTGCAGGGTTCGCGCGGATTTTGCGGGCATAGTGCATGACCCAGCCGACACAAATCACCCAACCGATGACCAGCAGCGCTAAACGCAGGGCGATGCCGTGGGTAAACGGGATCCCGGCGGCGTTAGCGGCGATCACTGTAGCAAACGGGTTGATGGTTGATCCGAGCGTGCCGATCCCCGCGCCGAGCAGAACGGTGGATGCGGCGACGACCGGATCAAAACGGGCGGCGAGCATAACGGGAACCAGCAGGGTATAAAACGGCAATGACTCTTCGGCCATGCCATAGATGGTGCCGCCAGCGGCAAACAGCGCCATCAGGATCGGGATCATCCACTCTTCGTGGCCGCGTAAACGCGTAGTGACGCGCTCGATCCCGGCGTCGATGGCGCCTGTTTTGGTGACGATGCCCAGAAAGCCGCCGATGATCAGAATAAACAGCGCCACGTCGATAGCGCCTGCCTGGCCGCTATCCGGATCGTACAGACCGCTAATCGGTGCCATGATCACTGCGATAAGCCCCTGCGGTTGCGAGGCAACATGCGCATAGGTGCCGGCAACGGGCACCTCTTTGCCGAGCGCGGGGTTCATCGCCATATGATACTGACCCGCAGGAATGATCCAACTGAGCGCGGCGACAATGGCAATCAACACAAAGAGAATGGTGTAAGCGGAAGGGAATTTGAACTTGCCCATGATGTGCTCCTTAACCCCGGCACACCCCATGATGTGCCGGGGGAGTGGTTAGTCGCCGAGTGTCGCCACCATAACCGCTTTGATGGTGTGCATCCGGTTTTCAGCTTCGTCAAAGACGATGGAGTTCGGCGATTCGAAAACCTCTTCCGTGACTTCCAGCCCTTTCAGGCCGTAAGCCATTTCGATCTCGCCGCCCACTTTGGTGTGCTCGTTATGGAATGCGGGCAGACAGTGCATAAATTTCACCTGTGGATTGCCGGTGGCTTTTACCACCGCGCTATTGACCTGATAGGGTTTCATCAGGCTGACGCGCTCGGACCAGGCCTCTTTCGGTTCGCCCATCGACACCCACACATCGGTGTAGAGGAAATCCACGCCCTGCACGCCTTCTTCCACCTCTTCGGTGAGCATGATGCGCGCGCCGGTTTCACGGGCGATGGCCTGGCATTGCGCAACCAGTGCGGCTTCCGGCCAGAACGACCTCGGCGCGACCAGCCGGATATCCATGCCCATCTTGGCCGCGCCGACCATCAGCGAGTTACCCATGTTGTTGCGCGCATCGCCGAGGTAGGCAAAACGCAGTTCCGACAGGCGTTTGCCCGGTGCGTGTTCGAGCATGGTCATCAGATCGGCAAGGATCTGCGTCGGGTGAAACTCGTTGGTCAGCCCGTTCCATACGGGAACACCGGCATACAGACCCAGCTCTTCCACAATTTGCTGGCCATAACCGCGATATTCGATGCCGTCATACATGCGTCCCAGCACGCGGGCTGTGTCTTTCATCGACTCTTTATGACCGATCTGCGAACCGCTCGGCCCGAGATAGGTCACCTGCGCGCCCTGATCGAAAGCGCCTACTTCAAACGCGCAGCGGGTGCGGGTGGAGGTTTTTTCAAAAATCAGCGCGATGTTTTTGCCAACCAGCGTCTTTTTCTCACAGCCCGCTTTTTTGTCCGCTTTCAACTGGATAGCAAGATCGATCAGGTACTGGATTTCCGCCGGTGTGTAATCGAGCAGTTTGAGAAAGTTGCGATTTTTCAAATTGATACTCATGAGATCTTCCTTTTTTAAATCAGTGACGAATTAAGGTGCCTTTATCCCCGGCGAGAATGGCCGGGCCATCCACCAGTGCGCCAATACCCGCGATGCCGTTGCAGGCCTCGACAAACTGGCGGCAGGCGGCGACTTTCGGCCCCATCGAGCCCGCGTCGAACTGCATCCCTTGCAACATTTCCGGGGTTACCTGCGCCAGCGGGCGCTGCGTGGGTTTGCCCCAGTCGAGGTACACCGCGTCGGCATCGGTGAGGATCAGCAGAGCGTCCGCTTCGATTTGCCGTGCCAGCAGCGCCGCCGAGAGGTCTTTGTCGATCACCGCTTCAATGCCGTGGTAGCCGTTGGCGTTTTCCACTACCGGTACGCCGCCTCCGCCATTGCAAATGACCAGGTGATCGCGGTTTATCAGCGCACTGATGGCATCGCTCTCGACAATGCGTTTGGGCTGTGGGGAGGGAACCACGCGGCGGAAGTAGTGGCCATCTACCTTAAAGACCCAGCCTTTTTCCTGCTGCAGCGCATGGGCTTGCGCTTCGCTGTAAACCGGGCCGATGTATTTGGTGGGGTTGCTGAATGCCGGGTCGGCCGGGTCCACTTCCACCTGGGTGAGCAGTACGCTTACCTCGCGCTGCGGCAGGATGTTTTTCAGAGACTGTTGCAGCATGTAGCCGATCATCCCCTGGCTTTCGGCGCCAAGAATGTCGAGCGGGTAGGGCGTGACTTTGTCGTAAGCGCTGTTTTGCAGCGCCAACAGACCAACCTGCGGCCCGTTGCCGTGTACCAGCACCACGCGCCACTGCGCGGTCAGCCCGGCAATGGTGCGCGCGGCAAGATCAATGTTCTGGCGCTGAATGTTCGCTTCCAGCGGTTCACCGCGTTTCAGCAGTGCGTTGCCGCCGAGCGCGACAACCAGCGTAGGTTTTCTTTCCATGATGGCTCCTTTAAATCCCGTCGCGTTCTAGTGGGCAGCTCATGCAGCGTGCACCGCCGCGCCCGCGCCCCAGCTCATCGCCAGGAATGGGCAGCACGGTGATCCCGGCTTTGTCATACTTTTCGTTAGTCCAGATATTGCGTTCGTAACCGACTACCACGCCGGGGCGCAGCGTGAGGACGTTGTTGGCGTCATTCCACTGTTCGCGTTCGGCTTCGAAGGCATCGCCGCCGGTGGTGATGAGTCGCACCTGGTCAATGCCGAGCGCTTTCTCAATGGCGTGCAGCAGATCGTTCTCCTGCGTGCGTTGCAGGCCGCCGCGTCCGTCCGGGGTGAGCGTCCAGCAATGTGCGTCTTTGCGCACCACTTCGGGGTAGACGGAGAAGGTGTCGATATCGATATGCGTCATCACGGTATCGAGATGCATACAGGAGCGGTGTTTGGGGAGTTCGACGACGATAACCCGTTCTGCCTGGCGGTGTTTGAACAGGCTGTTGGCAAGAAACTCAACGCCCTGCGGCGTGGTGCGTTCAGACAAGCCAATTAATACCGCGCCGCGACCGATCACTAATACGTCGCCGCCTTCTAAAGTGGCATGGTCATAATTAATATTCTCGTCGCCAAAGTATTTAATAAATTCACCGTCAGCGAAGGCCGGATGCCAGCGATAAATAGCGCGCAGATTATTTGTTTCGCGCTGACGAGCCGGTTTGGCCATTGGGTTAATCGATACGCCGTTATAAATCCAGCAGGATGTATCGCGGGTAAATAAATGGTTAGGCAACGGCTTCATAATAAAATCATTCGCCGTGTGGATATCCACCACCATATTTTTAATAAATGCCGGGATTTCTCCGTAGGTTAATCCGCCGCTGAGCCGCCGCGCCAGCTCGCGATGCGGCATATCCGCCAGCCAGCTACGTACGTCTGCGGCGAAGGTAGGGCCAAGGCGATAATCGGAGATTTGCATGTCCAGCAGCCAGCTTTTCGCCTCAGCAATATCAAGTGTTTGGGTCAGAAGGTCGGTTAACAGCAGGACTTCCACACCCTGCTCGCGCAGCGTGTTTGCGAAGGCGTCGTGCTCTTCGCCGGCACGCTCGACCGATAACACATCATCAAATAAGAGTTCCTGGCAATTCGATGGTGTTAAACGTTTCAGACTTAAATTGGGGCGATGCAGCATAACGCTTCGTAATTGCCCTATTTCAGAACCGACGTAGTGCTTTTCCATAATTATTCCTTTAAGCGTTTTTTAAGAATAAAAAGGGGGTGCGCGATGAAATGTTTTTAATTTCGTCGCGGGTTAATGGTTGTTAATTTCACGACTCATAGTAGAAGCCGTATGAATTAATAATGTGATTGTGCGCACGTCGGATGGGATATTAAAGGGCTGTTGTTCGAATGCATGATTCGCGTCAGAGAATAGATAATTAGCCTTATTATAAAGATGAATGGCTACGCATTAACGGCTGATATTATTCATGGTTGTTATAATTTTGTTGATATGCATGGATTTCATTGATGTGTAACGCCTTGATTTTTATGCGCTAATCATGATGATTAGAATAAATATGCAAAATAGTGAATAAACCTGTTTCACAAGCGGGTGAAAAGGGAAATAACCAGTGAATTAGCACGCAAATAAATGAAGCGTCAAAGTGTGATTCAGGGAAGGGTTTTTAAATAATATTTTAAATATCAGTATCTAACAGATGAGGTGTTGTTCCCGCTGACCGGGTTTATGCACTATTACTGCATAAATCCCGCCTGAGGATTAACAGGCATATAACATATTTTCCGATAAACATGCGTTGTCACAAATCTCCCGTAAAAAGTGGTGGTATGGCAGGGTGAATTCTCGTATAAACATTTAAAAATGAAACGATGTTTTATATTGAGGGTTAGATCATGATCGTTGGTAATATTCACCATCTGCAATCCTGGCTGCCGCAGGAATTGCGCCAGGCTATTGAACACGTTAAACAGCATGTCACCGATGCGACGGCGATCGGCAAACACGATATCGACGGCAACCGCCTGTTTTATCTCATCTCTGAGGATACGACTCAGCCGCTCGCTGAGCGCCGCGCGGAGTATCACGCGCGCTATCTGGATATTCAGATCGTCCTGAAAGGCCAGGAAGGGATGACTTTCAGCACCTTGCCTGCGGGCGCACCGGATACGGACTGGCTGGCTGATAAAGACATTGCGTTTTTGCCGGAAGGCGGCGAGGAAAAAACCGTGGTGCTAAGCGAAGGGGACTTTGTTGTCTTCTGGCCAGGCGAAGTGCATAAACCGCTGTGCGCGGTGAACGCGCCTGCGAAAGTGCGTAAAGCGGTGGTGAAACTGCTGGTTGCCTGATAATGCCCCCTCACCCGCAGTGGGTGAGGGGTAAAACTTACTGGCTGAGCGTTGCCACCATCACGGCTTTGATGGTGTGCATCCGGTTTTCCGCCTGGTCGAATACCACGCTTGCTGGTGATTCAAACACTTCATCGGTGACTTCCATACCGCCGTGCAGGCCAAACTCTTCCGCCATTTTCTTGCCGAGCGTGGTTTGATCGTCATGGAAGGCCGGCAGACAGTGCAGGAATTTCACCTGCGGGTTGCCGGTCAGCGACAGCATCATGCTGTTCACCTGGTAAGGGCGCAGCAGCGCGATGCGTTCAGCCCATTTCTCTTTGGCTTCGCCCATCGACACCCAGACATCGGTATAGATGAAATCTGCGCCCTTCACGCCAGTGGCGATATCTTCTGTCAGCAGAATATTGCCGCCGTTTTTCACTGCCAGCGCGGTGCACTCCGCCACCAGGCTGGCATCCGGCCAGCAGGCTTTCGGCGCAACAAGACGCAGATCCAGGCCGACCAGTGCCGCCGCTTCCAGCATGGAGTTGCCCATGTTGTTGCGCGCATCGCCGGCATAGACCAGCGTCATCTGGTTGAACGGTTTGCCCGGCAGGTGCTCGCGCATGGTCAGCAGATCCGCCAGCAATTGCGTCGGGTGGAACTCATTGGTTAAACCGTTCCACACCGGTACGCCTGCATATTGCGCCAGCGTTTCGACAATCTCCTGGCCGTAGCCGCGATATTGAATGCCGTCGTACATACGGCCCAGCACGCGCGCGGTATCTTTAATCGATTCTTTATGGCCGATCTGGCTGCCGCTTGGCGCAAGATAAGTAACGCGGGCCCCCTGATCGTATGCGGCAACTTCGAAAGAGCATCGGGTGCGGGTAGAGTCTTTTTCGAAGATGAGCGCGATGTTTTTGCCGGTAAGTTTCTGCACTTCCTGGCCTTTTTTCTTATCAGCTTTTAATTGCGAGGCGAGTTGCAGCAGGGCGTTGATTTCCGCAGGTGTAAAATCGAGCAGTTTCAAAAAATGTTTCTGGTAAAACGCAGACATGTTTTCCTCACATGGCTAAGGCCACTTGTTGAATTAAAATTCAATTTATATGTATGAATATGCATTTGCAACCCCGGCGGATAAATCTTTTCGGCGAGGAGTGGAGGCAATGGCAGCGGTGTGTGACAATAAGTGTATCTGCCACATTATGAGGAACGAACCATGGCGAACCCGGAGCACCTGGAAGAGCAGCGCGAAGAGACGCGTTTGATTATTGAAGAATTGCTGGAAGACGGCAGCGATCCTGACGCGCTGTACACCATTGAGCATCATCTGTCGGCAGATGATTTTGAGACGCTGGAAAAAGCCGCCGTTGAAGCGTTCAAGCTGGGTTACGAAGTGACCGAGCCGGAAGAGCTGGAGCTGGATGAAGGCGAAGTGGTGATTTGCTGCGACGTTCTGAGCGAATGTGCGCTGAACGCCGAGCTTATCGACACGCAAGTTGAACAGCTGATCAACCTGGCGGAAAAAATCGGCGTTGAGTACGACGGTTGGGGGACTTACTACGAAGATCCTGACGGTGAAGAAGGCGAAGACGGCGAAGAAGGTGATGACGATTACGTCGATGAAGAAGACAACGGCGTGCGCCACTGAGTGACCGTTGCGGCAGCGCTTGCTGCCGCAAAGCAAGGAACTGCCATGGATTACCCGCAAATACTCGCCCCGGTTTTAGATTTTCTCCACTGCCCGACACCCAACGCCTGGATAGAAAAAGCCCGCGACCCGGCTATGCTGCCGCTGCTGCTGACCGACCATATGATCTGCGAACTGAAAGCAGCGCAAACCGCCATGCTGCTGGTACGCAAATATGTGGCGGATAAAGCCGGTTCGGATGCGCTACTGGAGTGGCTGAAACCCTACGAAGCCTTCGCCTTCCGCGAAGGGCCGGAACCGGATTTTATAGCCCTGCATAAACAGATCGGCAAAAGCGTCATGCCGCAGACCGACGATGCCTGGGGACGCCAGCTTATCGACAGCATGGTACTGCTGATTAAAGAAGAACTGCACCATTTCTGGCAGGTGCGGGAAGCGATGAACGCCCGTAATATTCCCTACGTCAAAATCACCGCCAGCCGTTATGCCAAAGGCATGCTGAAAGAAGTTCGCACTCATGAGCCGCTCACTTTGGTCGATAAACTCATTTGCGGCGCTTACATTGAAGCCCGCTCCTGCGAACGCTTTGCTGCGCTGGCGCCGTGGTTGGAGGCAGATTTGCAGAGCTTTTATTTGTCGCTGCTGCGTTCAGAGGCGCGTCACTATCAGGATTATCTGGCGCTGGCACAACAGATTTCCACTGTCGATATCAGTCCGCGCGTGCGCCATTTTGGCGAAGTGGAAGCGGCGCTGATCTCAACACCGGATACGGAGTTCCGTTTTCACAGCGGCGTGCCGGTGTAATCCAACGTTAAGGGAACAAAGGATGAACTGGACGCACGTAGTGATGGCGGGCTATGCCGGTGCGGCGATAACCATTGTCACCGGGCTGATGCGAAAAAAAGGGTGGCTAAGTAAGGGCAGCGCGGCAGTACTGGTGGCGGTATTTATCGCCCTGTGGAATTTTATCGACATCCGCTATTTGCAGGCACAAAAAAATGCGCAAACCGCCGAGGCGCGGTTTGATGCGATGGTGCAGCAAGTTCCCACCTGGCAATTAATGGCCGAACACGAACCAAAGCTGTTTAGCGAGCTGCGTAATCAGGTGGTGGTGCTGATGAAAGCCGGTGCCAATGAGCAAAAAATCATCGATACCATCCAGCCCCGGTTTAGCGCTTTGCAAATGCAGCGTATGCCGCTGGCGTCGGATCAACTGGTGGTCGCGGAAACGCGTGTGTTGATCGATCAAACGGTAGAAATGCAAAAAATCAGCGATGATGCCTGCTTCCGTTTCCATTATCCGGAGGTGAAAGGCGGCGTTAACCCGATGGCGCTTAACTCGCGCGCGACGCTGCAACGCCGTCTGGACACCGATTACGCCATGCTACAGGCGACCTACGGGCCGGATAAGCACACCATTACGCCACAAGAGGAGAAGCAGGCGCAGGCGGATCTCGAACCGATTGTGCGCCAGCTCTACAGCAAATATGGGCAGGATGTGCAATTGCTCAGCCATCCGGATCAGGCATCTGGCAAGGAGAAAGTGGTTTGCGACATGATGCTGGAGATTTTGCACGGGGTGCAGGCGCTGCCGCAGGAACGGGCAGCCGGTCTGTATCGTTCATTAATGCTTAAAGCGAGCCGCTCATAATCAGCATACGGAGCGGGTGCGCTACCCGCTCGTTTACCGTTACAGCGTTTTCAGCATGCGCACTTCACAGTCAACATGACCGGTACAGCCCAGCGGCCCATCGATATGTTCGAACCCCAGATGTTCATACAGGCCGATGGCGTCGGTTAAAAACGCGGTCGTTTCCAGGTAACAGCGGGTAAAGCCCTGCGTACGGGCGTGATCCATCGCCATCAGCGCCAGCTTTTTCGCCAGCCCCTGACCGCGTGCAGCGGGAAGAAAATACATCTTTTGCAGTTCGCAAATATCCGGCTCGCTACATTTTAGCGGCGCCACGCCGCCTCCGCCCACGACCTCGCCATTCAGTTCGACGACCCAATAGGCGCAACCCGGCTTACTGTAAAGCTGGTACAGCTCATCCAGTTCAGGGTCGGCAACGGTGTAGCCTTTATCGGCGGTGAGGCCATATTCCGCCGATACCTGGCGGATCACAGATGCGATTGCGGCATTGTCTGTTGCAGCAATCCGGCGCATTTTTACCTCTACCGGAGCGGTGACATTCATCTCTGATCTCTGTTAGGTTACTTTTCACGTGATCACGCTTAATACCACTCCCACGGCAATCTGGCAAGACCAGGAATATTGGTCGCTATTTTTTTATCCATCCGCTATTTAAACTTGAGGCTGGAAATAACTATTCCGTAACATTTTTGCGCCTTATTAGGCGGTGCTTTTCTTTTTTGCGATAAGGATTGTTATGACTTTCGATACTCAGGATTCCGCGACAACGCCGGTACGCCATTTCCTTTTTCAGGGAAGTGGTAGAGGCTATTTCCTGATCTGGCTGATTAATATTCTGCTAACCATGATAACGCTGGGGTTATATTTGCCATGGGCGTTAGTCCGCGCCCGCCGTTATTTCTACGCCAATACTGAACTGGATGGTGCGCGTTTTTCTTACCACGCGACCGGGCGTTCGGTATTTGTTGGCTGGCTGTGCATGCTGGTGCTGTATGCGGTTTTCATCATTAACATGGTGCATGGCAATATTGTTCTGCAACTGTGCATGATGGCGTTATTCCTGATCTTTTTCCCGTGGCTGATTACTCAGGGCTTGCGTTATCAATTTCTGATGACGGAAATTAACGGCGTCCGCTTTAGTTTTTACGCCAGCCCGCTGCGTGCGTGGTGGGTGATGATGGGCTGCCCGCTGCTGATCGTGGCTGCTGCCATTATTGTGTTTTCATTCTTTACCACCTCGGCGCTGAGCAGCGGTTCGTATACCGCTATTTTCACCATGATTGGCGCTGGTACCCTGGTATTATTGCTGGGCGTGGCGATAATGCAGGGCGTATATACTGCCCAGTGGTTTGGTATGCTGGTGAATAATCTGCAATACGGTAAGCTGAAATTCTCCGGCGAATTCGCAGTGAAAAAGTGCGTCACCATTATTGTGCTGTCGATGCTGCTGTTTGTACCGTTTATTGCCATCGCGCTTTATGTCACTATCCCGGCTTTCTTTATGCTCTCACAATATGCTTATGCGGTGGGCGACAATCCGGAGCAACTGGCGATGCTGATGGGGCCGTTTTATGGCAAATTGATCTTCAGCTACCTGGTTTATATCGTCGGCGCGATCATTTGTTATATTTTCGCCTTTGTGAAGCTGCGTAATTACCTTTATAGCCAGTTGGCGCTGGAAGGGAATATTCGTTTCTCTTCCACGGTTACGCTGGGGCGCGTGTTCTGGATCTCCGTTACTAATTTGCTGGTGTGTTCGGTAACGCTGTTCCTGGCGTGGCCATGGGCGAAGGTGCGTTTTACCCGCTATCTGCTGGAAAACACGCACTTGCACGGCGATCTGTCGTCATTACCGCTGGAGAACCACGATCAACACCCGGCGAAGGATCCGGCCAGCCTACTGGCGCGCGGTCTGTCGTTCTACCCGGCGCTGTTCTGAGTTTATTGTGCCGGATGGCGGCTACGCCTTATCCGGCCTACAGGCAGCGTTGTGTTGGCTGAAACGTCGATTATCGGGATAAAAAAAGCCGGGCATCGTAGCCCGGCTTTTTCATGCCTGAAGAGGATTACAGCGCAGCGATGACCGCCTGCTGTTCAATCAGCTTCGCTTTTGCCTGAGCGTAACCGTCCAGTTTTTCACGCTCTTTCGCAATTACCGCTTCCGGTGCGCGCGCGACAAAACCTTCGTTGCCCAGCTTGCTTTCGATACGGCCAATTTCCTGTTCGACCTTCGCCACTTCTTTCGCCAGACGCGCCAGCTCGGCTTCTTTGTCGATCAGACCCGCCATCGGGATCAGCAGCTCTGCGCCATCGATAATTTTAGTGACCGACACAGGCCCCTTATCATCTGCTGGCAGCACGGTGATGCTTTCCAGACGCGCCAGCGTTTGCAGGAAGTTGCGGTTATCGTTCACGCGACGTATCGCCTCTTCGCTGCAACCGCGCAGCAGCAGATCCAGCGGTTTGCCCGGCGCGATATTCATCTCAGCACGGATATTACGTACCGCGATGATCGCCTGTTTCAGCCACTCGGTATCCGCCAGCGCTTTTTCGTCAACCTGCGACGCATCGTACTGCGGGAACGGCTGCAGCATGATGGTGTCAGCGGTAATGCCTTTCAGCACTTTCACGCGCTGCCAGATGGTTTCAGTGATAAACGGAATGATCGGATGCGCGAGGCGCAGCAAACCTTCCAGCACTGTTACCAGCGTATTGCGGGTGCCGCGCAGTTCAGTTTCTGACCCACCGTTCATGACCGGTTTGGCCAGCTCCAGATACCAGTCGCAGAACTGGTTCCAGGTGAATTCGTACAGAATCCCTGCGGCAATATCGAAGCGGAAGTTGTCCAGTGCTTCGCGGTACGCTTTGATGGTCTGGTTGAATTCAGCGAGGATCCAGCGATCGGCCAGCGACAGCACCATTTCACCGCCATTAAAGCCGCAATCCTGATCTTCGGTGTTCATCAGCACAAAGCGGCTGGCGTTCCACAGCTTGTTACAGAAGTTACGGTAACCTTCCAGACGCTTCATATCCCAGTTGATATCGCGACCAGTGGAAGCCAGCGCCGCCAGCGTGAAGCGCAGGGCGTCGGTGCCGTGCGGTTCAATACCATCCGGGAACTGTTTCTCGGTGCGCTTACGGATTTTCTCCGCCAGCTGCGGCTGCATCATGTTGCCGGTACGTTTCTCCAGCAGATCCGCCAGCGAAATACCGTCAACCATATCCAGCGGGTCAATCACGTTACCTTTCGATTTGGACATCTTCTGCCCTTCGTCATCGCGGATAAGACCGGTCATGTAGACGGTCTTGAACGGCACCTGAGGCTTGCCGTTTTCATCTTTGATGAAGTGCATGGTCATCATGATCATGCGCGCGATCCAGAAGAAGATGATGTCGAAGCCGGAGACCATCACGCTGGTCGGATGGAACTGACGCAGCGCATCGGTGTTTTCCGGCCAGCCGAGCGTAGAGAAGGTCCACAGCGCGGAGGAGAACCAGGTATCCAGCACGTCATCGTCCTGACGCAGCGCGATATCGGCGGCCAGGTTATTTTCCTGACGCACTTCCTCTTCGCTGCGGCCAACGTAGACGTTGCCCTCGTTGTCATACCACGCCGGAATGCGGTGACCCCACCACAGCTGACGGGAGATACACCAGTCCTGAATATCGCGCATCCAGGAGAAGTACATGTTTTCGTACTGCTTCGGCACGAACTGGATGTCGCCGTTTTCCACCGCTTCAACCGCCGGTTTCGCCAGCACATCGGCACGCACGTACCACTGGTCGGTCAGCATCGGTTCGATAACCACGCCGCCGCGATCGCCGTACGGAACGGTCAGGTCGTGCGGTTTAATCTCTTCCAGCAGTCCCAGCGCGTCCACGGCGGCAACCATTGCTTTACGCGCGGCAAAACGCTCCAGCTTCTGGAATTCTGCCGGGATATCCGCCGGGTAAACGTCGGATTCGTTGCCGTTAGTATCATAAACCTGCGCGCTTTCACGGATATCGCCGTCAAAGGTCAGGATGTTGATCATCGGCAGCTTGTGGCGACGGCCTACTTCGTAGTCGTTAAAGTCGTGCGCCGGGGTGATTTTCACGCAGCCGGTGCCTTTTTCCATGTCGGCGTGTTCATCGCCAACGATCGGAATGCGACGGTTAACCAGCGGCAGCACCACGAACTTGCCAATCAGATCTTTGTAACGCGGATCTTCAGGGTTGACGGCCACACCGGTATCGCCCAGCAGGGTTTCCGGACGGGTGGTGGCAACCACCAGATAATCTTTACCGTCAGCGGTTTTTGCGCCATCGGCCAGCGGATAGCGGATATGCCACATTGAGCCTTTCGACTCGCGGTTTTCCACTTCGAGGTCGGAAATCGCGGTGCGCAGTTTCGGATCCCAGTTCACCAGGCGTTTGCCACGGTAAATCAGATCTTCTTTATACAGGCGGACAAACACCTCTTTGACCGCGTTGGAGAGGCCTTCATCCATGGTGAAGCGCTCGCGCTCCCAGTCCACGGAGTTGCCAAGACGACGCATCTGGTTGGTGATGGTGCCGCCGGATTCGGCTTTCCACTGCCAGATTTTGTCGATAAACGCGTCGCGACCGTAATCGTGGCGGGTTTTCCCTTCTTCTGCGGCAATTTTACGTTCAACCACCATCTGGGTTGCGATACCAGCATGGTCAGTACCCACCTGCCACAGGGTGTTTTTCCCCTGCATGCGCTGGTAGCGGATCATGGTGTCCATGATGGTCTGCTGGAAGGCGTGGCCCATATGCAAACTGCCGGTGACGTTCGGCGGCGGGATCATGATGCAGAAGCTTTCCTGGCTTTCATCACCGTTCGGTTTGAAATAGCCCTGCTTTTCCCACTGCTCGTACAGCGGCTGTTCGATATCTTTGGGGTTGTATGTCTTTTCCATTATTTCCAGGTTGCCGTGTTCAGGTTGAAACCGGCCACGCGGTAGGCTTTATAGCGTTCGCGCGCCAGTTGTTTCAGAGAGTCTTCGTAAGGGACGAAGTCTACCACTTCTGTGAAAGCGGTGGCAAAATCTGCAAATTCCGCGCGCAGGCTGATGAGAATATCGCGCGGGCTGCTGTTGCGCTTTTGCGGCCAGGCCAGCTCGACCGGCGCGCCGCCGCGCGGACCTTCGCCTGCCAGATTGTGCGGCACAAAACTCTCCGCCGGGCGCGCCCATAACGCTTCATCAAGCCGAATCGCCTGCTGCTCATCGGCACAGGCAATCAGCACGCGCTTGCCGTTACGCCAACGTTCTGCGGCAATTTCACACACCAGTTGCTCGACGGCGCTTAAGCCGTCAACGGCGTTATCATTGTCCAGAAGGTAAAAGGTCGCATTTTTCATATCTATACCCGTCGTCTTTCACGCTGCCTCTTTGTTGGCTGCGAATACTCGGCCCATCCCTGGGCCTCGCCCTCAAGGGGCCGCTGCAGGCAGCGTTCAAATCTGCTCCCGGCAGATTTGTTGCGCACCCCAGTCACATCGTTTTCTATGCTCCTGGGGATTTGCTCAGTTGCCGCCGCGATGCAACGCGAAATCCATAGGGTATAGAGTTCACATTGCGCGAGGTTCCAGGCCGGACAGGGCATAGCCGCCATCCGGCAATCATAGCCATCCGGCATTGACGACTTACTCTTCGCCGTTAAACCCGGCCCGGTTCAGCAGGAACTGCGACAGCATCGCCACCGGGCGACCGGTTGCGCCTTTGGCTTTGCCGGAGCGCCATGCGGTACCGGCGATATCCAGGTGCGCCCAGTTGTATTTACGGGCAAAGCGCGACAGGAAGCAACCCGCAGTGATCGCACCGCCAGGACGGCCGCCAATGTTCGCCATATCCGCAAAGTTGGATTCCAGTTGCTCCTGGTACTCATCGCCCAGCGGTAAGCGCCATGCGCGGTCACCAGCCTGCTCGGACGCGCCAATCAGTTCGTGCGCCAGCGGGTTGTGGTTCGACAGCAGACCGGTGATGTGATGGCCAAGGGCAATCACGCACGCGCCGGTCAGCGTTGCAACATCGATCACCGCTTCCGGCTCGAAGCGCTCAACGTAGGTCAGCACATCGCACAACACCAGACGGCCTTCGGCGTCGGTATTCAGCACTTCGACCGTCTGGCCGGACATGGTGGTCAGCACGTCCCCAGGGCGATACGCGCGCCCACCCGGCATGTTTTCACAGCCTGCCAGCACGCCAATCACGTTCAGCGGCAGTTGCAGTTCGGCCACCATGCGCATCACGCCGTACACTGCCGCCGCGCCGCACATGTCGTACTTCATCTCGTCCATGCCTTCGGCAGGTTTGATGGAGATACCGCCGGAGTCAAAGGTCAGGCCTTTACCGACCAGTACAATCGGGCGCGCGTCTTCCGACGGGTTGCCTTTGTACTCAATCACCGACATCAGCGACTCGTTCTGCGAGCCCTGGCCGACAGCCAGGTACGAGTGCATGCCCAGTTCGCGCATCTGCTGTTCGCCAATCACGCGGGTCAGGACGTTTTTGCTGTAGGTGTCCGCCAGCTGGCGCGCCTGCGAAGCGAGGTATGCGGCATTACAGATATTCGGCGGCATATTGCCGAGATCTTTGGCCGCTTTAATCCCCGCAGAGATTGCCAGACCGTGCTGGATAGCGCGTTCGCCGCTGGTCAACTCGCGACGTGTTGGCACGTTGAAGACCATTTTACGCAGCGGACGACGCGGTTCGATTTTGTTGGTTTTCAGTTGATCGAAGCTGTACAGGGTCTCTTTCGCTGTCTCAACGGCCTGGCGCACTTTCCAGTAGGTGTTGCGCCCTTTGACATGCAGTTCGGTCAGGAAGCAGACGGCTTCCATCGAGCCTGTATCATTCAGGGTGTTTATGGTTTTCTGAATGACCTGCTTGTACTGGCGCTCATCCAGTTCACGCTCTTTACCGCAGCCAATCAGCAAAATACGCTCGGAGAGGACATTCGGTACGTGGTGAAGCAGCAGGGTTTGTCCTGGCTTACCTTCCAGTTCTCCGCGACGGAGCAGCGCGCTGATGTAGCCATCGCTGATCTTATCGAGTTGCTCGGCGATCGGGGAGAGTCGGCGCGGTTCAAAGACACCCACAACGATGCAGGCACTACGCTGTTTCTCCGGGCTACCGCTTTTTACACTGAACTCCATGCACTACGCTCCTGAATCTTAAAGACAACGGCGGCGGCTACGGATAGAATTGCAAGCTTACGTAACGCATGTCCGCTGTTGCGATGACTTCGTGTTAATCTTAATGGTACTTCGGTTTCGGCACGTCAGAATCGGCTCTTACGCACCCATCCGCTGAGTATATTAATCTTAGCGATGATTTCGACGACTCAAGAGAATAAATGACGTTTAAGCCATGAAACAAGCGATTTTCCAGGAAAAAGACTGGTTTTTACGGGCGTATTTAAAGTGATAATCATAAGATATCTGGTGCGGGAGACGCTAAAAAGCCAGCTTGCGATCCTATTCATCCTGCTTCTGATTTTCTTCTGTCAGAAACTGGTGAGGATTTTAGGCGCAGCCGCTGATGGCGAAATCCCAACAAACCTCGTGCTCTCGCTGCTGGGGCTGGGCGTGCCAGAGATGGCGCAGCTTATCCTGCCATTGAGTCTGTTCCTTGGCCTGCTAATGACGCTGGGCAAACTCTATACCGAAAGTGAAATCACGGTGATGCACGCCTGCGGTCTGAGCCGCGCGGTGCTGATCAAAGCCGCCATGGTGCTGGCGCTGTTTACCGGCATTATCGCTGCGGTTAACGTCATGTGGGCTGGCCCCTGGTCATCCCGTCATCAGGATCAAGTGCTGGCGGATGCCAAAGCGAACCCCGGTATGGCGGCGCTGGCGCAGGGGCAGTTCCAGCAGGCGACAGACGGCAACTCGGTGCTGTTTATTGAAGGCGTCGAAGGCAGCCGTTTTCATAACGTATTCCTTGCGCAGATCCGCCCTAAAGGCAATGCGCGTCCGTCAGTGGTGGTGGCGGATTCCGGCCAGCTTTCCCAGCATAAAGATGGTTCCCAGGTGGTGACGCTCAACACCGGCACACGCTTTGAGGGCACCGCCATGCTGCGCGACTTCCGCATCACGGATTTCCAGAATTACCAGGCGATCATCGGCCACCAGACCGTTGCGCTCGATCCGAGCGATACCGAACAGATGGACATGCGTACGTTGTTCAATACGGACAACCCGCGCGCCAGCGCGGAGCTGCACTGGCGCTTAACGCTGGTCTTTACCGTGGTGATGATGGCGTTGATGGTCGTGCCGCTGAGCGTGGTTAACCCGCGTCAGGGGCGCGTGTTATCGATGCTGCCCGCGATGCTGCTGTATCTCGTGTTCTTTCTGTTGCAGACCACGCTTCGCTCAAACGGCGCGAAGGGTAAGCTGGATCCAATGATCTGGATGTGGGCGGTTAACCTGGCCTACCTGGCGCTGGCTGTGATGCTGAACCTGTGGGATACGGTGCCGATGCGCCGGGTTCGCGCCCGTTTTACGCGTAAAGGAGCGGTATAATGCAGGCTTTTGGCGTACTTGACCGCTATATCGGGAAAACCATCTTTTCCACCATCATGATGACGCTGTTCATGCTGGTGTCGCTCTCCGGCATTATCAAATTTGTCGATCAGCTGAAAAAAGCCGGGCAGGGGAGTTACGACGCGCTGGGCGCCGGGATGTACACCATTCTCAGCGTGCCGAAAGATATCCAGATCTTCTTCCCGATGGCCGCGCTGCTTGGCGCGCTGCTCGGTCTGGGCATGCTGGCGCAGCGCAGCGAGCTGGTGGTGATGCAGGCTTCCGGCTATACCCGCATGCAGGTGGCGCTGTCGGTGATGAAAACCGCTATTCCGCTGGTCCTGCTGACCATGGCGATTGGCGAATGGGTTGCGCCGCAGGGCGAGCAGATGGCGCGTAACCAGCGTGCGCAGTCGATGTACGGCGGCTCGCTGCTCTCGACGCAGGCCGGGTTGTGGGCGAAAGACGGCAACAACTTTATCTACATCGAACGTGTGAAAGGTGATGATGAGCTTGGCGGCGTCAGTATTTATGCCTTCAACGATCAGCGTCGTTTGCAATCGGTGCGCTATGCCGCGTCGGCTAAATTCGATGCGGAGAACAAAATCTGGCGGCTGTCGCAGGTGGATGAATCGAACCTGACCGATCCGAAGCAAGTGACCGGTTCGCAGACCGTCAGCGGGACCTGGAAAACCAACCTCACGCCGGACAAACTCGGCGTGGTGGCACTCGATCCCGATGCGCTCTCTATCAGCGGTCTGCACAACTATGTGAAGTACCTGAAGTCGAGCGGTCAGGATTCCGGTCGTTATCAGCTCAATATGTGGAGCAAAATCTTCCAGCCGCTGTCGGTGGCGGTCATGATGCTGATGGCGCTGTCGTTTATCTTTGGCCCGCTGCGTAGCGTGGCGATGGGCGTGCGCGTGGTGACCGGCATCAGCTTCGGTTTCGTTTTCTACGTGCTGGATCAGATTTTTGGCCCGCTGACGCTGGTATATGGCATCCCGCCAGTGGTTGGCGCGCTGCTGCCGAGCGCCTCGTTCTTCCTGATTAGCTTGTGGCTGATGATGCGCAAAAGCTAATACATATAATGTCCCGTATTGCATAAGAGAGGCTGCGGCCTCTCTTTTTTTTCGCCAAAGGCGCTGAGAGATTGCAGTGGCTTACCTGTCTTCGCGCCGTCATCGCTTTCAGTAAATTCTGTTCTTTGCCACGTCCATGGTGCTACGGGCTATGATTGAGTAACGATTCACAACATTTAGGGAAATTATGTCCAGGTTCTTTTTCAATGACCGCAAACAACTGGTCAATGACGCCATTGAAGGCTTAGTGATCTCCGCGCCGCACGGCAACCTTGTCCGACTCGATATTGATCCCGCCATTCGCATTGTTGCCCGCGCGGACTGGGATAAAAGCCGCGTAGCGGTGATTTCCGGCGGGGGGTCCGGCCATGAACCGGCGCATGCTGGCTTTGTCGGCAAAGGCATGCTGACCGCCGCCGTCTGCGGCGATGTGTTTGCTTCGCCCAGCGTCGATGCGGTGCTGAATGCCATTGTGGCGGTGACCGGCGATCGCGGCTGCCTGTTGATTGTTAAAAACTACACCGGCGATCGCCTGAACTTCGGCCTTGCGGCAGAAAAAGCCAAGCGCTACGGCCTGAAAGTCGAGATGGTGATCGTCGCCGACGACATCGCGCTGCCGGATAACAAACAGCCGCGCGGCATCGCTGGAACGGCGCTGGTGCACAAGATTGCCGGCCATGCCGCCGATCAGGGCAAATCGCTAAGTGAAGTGCGTGACATCGCGCAACAGGCCTGTGAAAACGTCTACAGCCTCGGGCTGGCGATGGAGACCTGCAACCTGCCGGGCAGCGATGAAGAGGAAGGGCGTATTCAGCGCGGTAAGGTCGAGCTGGGGCTGGGGATTCACGGCGAGCCGGGCGCTTCAATTGTCGATACGCAGAACAGCAAGTCGCTTATCGATACGCTGGTGAAACCGCTGAAAGCCGCAGTAGGCGACGATCGCGTCGCGGTGCTGATCAACAACCTTGGCGGCGTGTCGGCGCTTGAGATGGCGCTGCTGACCAAAGAGCTGGCGCATTCCGTGCTGAAAGATCAAATTGCGTATTTGATTGGCCCTGCGCCGCTGGTCAGTTCGCTGGATATGAAAGGTTTTTCCCTGTCGTTACTGCGCCTGAATGAAACGTTCGAGCAGGCGATTTGCGCGAATGTGCAAACCGTTGGCTGGCAAAAACCGGTGGCGTTCGCACCGATGAAAACCCAGCAGCACAATGCGGTGTATGACGGGCTGGAGATTGAACCTTCAGACAATCCACAGGTAAAAGCGCTGGTCGGTACGGCGGTGCAGACGCTGATTGGCCTGGAAAATCGCCTGAACGCGCTGGATGCGAAAGTGGGCGATGGCGATACCGGTTCGACCTTCGCCGAAGGTGCGCGTGAGATTGCCAGGCTGCTGGAAGAAGAGGCGCTGCCGCTGAATAACACCGCGCAGTTGCTGCAACTGATCGGCGAACGGCTGGCGACGGTAATGGGCGGCTCCAGCGGCGTGCTGATGTCGATCTTCTTCACTGCGGCAGGCCAGGCGATACATAACGGTACAGCGTTGCCAGAGGCGTTACTGCTGGGGCTAAAACAGATGAAGCATTACGGCGGGGCGGATCTGGGCGATCGTACGCTGATCGATGCGCTGCAACCGGCGCTGGAGGCGTTGCGCGACAACGGGCTGGATGCTGCCGTCTCTGCGGCGAAAAGCGGAGCTGCCAGTACGGCAACGATGCAAAAAGCAGGGGCCGGGCGCTCGTCGTACGTTAACCGTGAAAACCTTGATGGCGTGAGCGATCCCGGCGCGGTGGCGATTGCCGAAGTGTTTGCCGCTATCGCGAAATAAAGCACACTTGCCCGGTGGCTTACCGGGCTTACACACCTGTCAGAGCGACCCGCCATTCGGCATTTATTTCACCGTTGTGGAGTGGTGTCGTTGATCGGCATTCTGCGGTTTCTGAAAGCTTGCCGGTGATGAACGTAAAAAAGGGGGACCACAGCGTCCCCCTTATCACTCTCCGGCGCGATCCAGTTGCCGATCGGGCAAAGTTACGCTTCCACTTCGTTCTGGAAATCCGCTTTTAACACCACGCGGTAGCGGGCTTTCCCGTCGCGCACGTGCTGCAAGGCTTCATTGATTCGCGACATCGGGAACATCTCGGTGGTTGGCGCGACTTTGGCGCGCCCGGCAAACTTCATCAGTTTACGCAGCTCAAACGGCGTACCGGTTGCCGAACCCGATACGCTGCGATCACCAGCGATCAGGGTAAATGCCGGGACTTCCAGCGGTTTCAGCACGGCACCTACCGTGTGGAAATGGCCGCCGTGGGTCAGCGCTTCAAAATAAGGCTGCCAGTTAAGATCGACGTTAACGGTGTTGATGATCAGATCGTACTGACCGGCCAGCGCTTTCAATGCCTCCGGATCGCGGCTGTTCACGACATAGTCGGCGCCCATGATCCGCACTTCCGCCTCTTTCGCCGGATTTGAACTGAACGCCGTCACTTCACAGCCCATTGCATGCAGCAGTTTGATGGCGATATGCCCGAGGCCGCCAATCCCAATCACGCCGACGCGGCTGGTGGCGGTGATGTTGTGCATCAGCAGCGGTTTAAACACGGTAATGCCTCCGCACAGCAGTGGTCCGGCGGTTTCGATATCGATGCTGTCCGGCAACGGAATCACCCACTGCCAGTCGGCGCGGATCTTATCGGCAAAACCGCCGCGATTCAGAATGGTCGGCACCGCGCCTTCCAGACAGTTGATATGGTTGCCGTCGATACAGGCATCGCAGTGCCCGCAACTGCGCGCTGTCCAGCCGATACCCACGCGCTGGCCCACTTTTAACCCTTTGTTTTGCGCGGCGCTACCCAACTCCACCACGCGACCAATCACTTCATGCCCGGCAACCAGCGGGTACTGGGAGAAGCCCCATTCGTTGTCGATCATCGACAAGTCTGAATGGCAGATACCGCAATAATCCACCTGCACTTCCACATCTTCTGCCGCCAGCGGGCCGGCATCGTATTCCTGTAATTCAAGCGCGGCGCCGGCCTGCGGCGCGACGTAACTTTTGATGATGCTCATTACGGATTCCTTAGGTTTTTAGGGGGACGCATGAAGTGTAGGGCATCTGGCGCTTCCCCGGCAGAATGTCGCGCGTCTGACCGCCCGTTTCGCCAAAGCCATGCCTTCCGTCCTGGGCCATTTTCCCTGCTTTAACCCGTCATCCAGCCAATATTTTCACCCTTTCCCGGCCTGTAGTGTGGGTCCTGCGAATTCGCAACACGATGTTTCTGTACAACTCACAGGAGTACGCATTATGGATTCACAATTCATTGGATCGGTCATTAATGCACTACCGCTGGAACATATGATCGGCGGCCCGCTGCAGGCGATGATCAAAGCACAGGTACAGGCGAGTAAGGCCTACGCCGACTTCCTGCTCTCTGTCTGTATTAAGGATGGTAAAGCGGAGTCGGTGCAGTTCGATTACGACGAAACCGTGGTTGACGACAAAGGCGTGATTCAGGGCGTGGTGAAAAAAACCATGCGCATTCCGCTGCTGGCGGCCATCTCTCACCCGAACATCAGCATCGAAGAAGGGACCATCGATTTCGAACTGGAAGTCTCGCAGAGCGAAGCCAGCAGCAGCCAGACCGAAGCGGAAGCTTCGCTGGAAGCCTCCGTCGGTTGGGGACCGTTCAGCGTCAAAATCAGCGGACGTGTTTCGCATAAAGATCAGCAAACCCGCTCCACCGATACCCGCGCGAAATACAGCATCCACACCCAGGTCAAACGTCAGCCGCCGCCGGAAGCCCTGATGCGCGTGATTGATTTCCTGACGGATGCCGCAACACGCCCGGCTGTTCTGCCGTCTGAGGCGCAAAAGCTGGAATCGAAACAGCTTGATGCCTATCCCGAAACGCCTGCTGGCGCTGAAAAAGCCCCGGCTGACGCAACGCGTTAATTCTGATGTTCACGCTGAGGCTGCGTTGCAGCCTCATTTTTCACGGAGCGCACTATGTCAATGAAAGACTGGCTTCGCGGCAACCGGAATACGCAAGAGAAGGCGAGCGAGCAGCCTACGGCTCCGCCGGACGAGCGCGCCGGAATGTCGCCCGACGATCCGCCGACAGAAGAGACCGGCGGGTTGCCGCCTGCGGATCCGCCCTCTTCGGATCTACCGCCCGATCCGCCGCCGCCGGAAAGCCCGCCACCTGGCGGCCCGGTTGGGGTGCCTCTCTCGCTGGCGGATATCACGCGCGGGATGCAGCACGCCGCCTCGGCGGCAAACCAGCTTATCGCGCATCAATACATGCAGGCGCTGGACCCCTTTTTTGAGCACAGCGATGACGGCCGGCTGGTGCCAAAAGTCGTCGAAATGGCGCTGGATGATCAACATCACTTTGCCTTGCCGCTGGTGGCGCTCTCCACGCCGCGCGGGCTGATGCTGGAAAAAATGAAGGTCTTTTTGACAGTACGGACCGATGCCGTTGAGCAGCAGAGTGCGGTTTCCGGCACGCCCGATGACACGGTTGGCCGTTTCCTCGTCAGCATGTCGCCGCCGAGCCGCGAAGGCAACGCTCGCGACAGCGGACACGTGGACATTGAAATGCAGTTCACCGTGCTGGAACCACCAGAGAGTGTGATGCGACTGATTGAAGAGTACACCCGACAAGTTCTTCCCCAATCTAACGTGAGGAGTGATGACAATGGCTAACCAACCAGCAAACACCGGCGCTGCCGGATTAACTCTCATTAAGTCTTTTGAAGGGCTAAGCCTGGAGAAGTACCGCGATGCGGTCGGTAAATGGACCATCGGCTACGGCCATTTGATTTTGCCCAATGAGAATTTCCCGCAGGCGTTAAGCAAGGTGGAAGCGGAAGATTTATTGCGGGCGGATCTGGGGACGACCGAGCGCGGGATTCATCGCCTCGTGACGGTCGATCTCAACCAGAACCAGTTCGATGCGCTGGTGGCGTTTGCCTTTAACGTCGGGCTGGGCAATTTGCAGAACTCGACGCTGCTGCGCCTGCTCAACCAGGGGCAATACCAGGAGGCGGCGGATCAGCTTCCGCGCTGGAATAAAGCTGGCGGTAAAATTCTCGCTGGCTTGACCCGTCGCCGCGACGCGGAACGTGCGCTGTTTATGGCACCCGTAAACTGAACCGACTGGAGGGATTCCAATGAAATACACGCTGCCGATACTGTTTCTGGCTGTGTTAACCGCTGTACCGGTGTATGCCGACTTACCGCAATGCAGCGCGGTGGTTCAGGCGGCCAACCAGCAACTGGCGAAACAGAACAACAAGACCGTACAGGATGAGAAGAAACTGACGGCTCTGCTCAAAACGCTAAATCGTGATGATGTGCTGCCCGCTGAGTACGTGACCCGCGAACAGGCGCTCAAATTGGGCTGGAGTGGGAAGGCGGAAGATTCGCTGTGGAGCATCTGGGCGCTGAACAAGAAAGTGTTGGGCGGCGATCCCTGGACCGGCAAGCCTTTGCCGGGGAAAGGAAAATGGTACAGCGCCGATGTCGATAGCGTACGCGGTCTGCGCAGTAACAAACATCTGATCTACAGCCCGGAAAGCGCGACGCGTTATCTCACTACAGATAATGACGCGACAACCGTCACGCTTCCTCCTTGCCAGTAGTCAGTATTGCGGCCTCATCCTATTCGTTGAGGCCGCCTGTTGAGGAGGAGATTGCCATGGTTGACGGCATTCAGATGTTAAGTCAGGGACTGGCCGCGCTCGCCGGGTTATTTGGCGGGCTAAGCGTCTCGTTTTTCTGGCAACCAAAAAAATTGCATCAGCACGGTCGGCTGGCGGCAGGGGTGATCATCGGCGCCATTAGCGTCAGCACGACCTTCACGCTGGGCGGTTTTATTGCGCGCTGGCTGGGCATGAACTTCAAAGATAGCGATATCGCGATGGGTATTGGCTATTTTGTCGGCGCGATCAGCGTCGGGATGATTGCCTGGCTGGCGAACTTTTTTAACCGTCGGGAAGGGCACGATATTTTACAGGTTGCCGGCGAGCTAAAACGCGTCGCCCGTGGCGTAAAAGTCACCCCAACGCGCCGCCGCGCACCACGACGCCCTAAATCGGGAGATCCATCATGACGTTGAAACTCATTTTCTGGGCGGCCACGCTGGTGGACGGGGCAATTGCGGTGATTATTTTTGTCAGCGCCCTCAGCTCCCGTATGCCCAATATCCCCGTCTGGTATCGTATTGGGTTATTAATTACCGCGTTAGGATTTACCGTTCAGGGGTTTCTCAATCTTCCCTATTTGCTGTTCAATGTCATGTTAATGGCGCAAGAACTGCCGTTCTGGATATTAAAAGATGTCGGTGTCGGCGTGATTGCTATTTATTATTTCTGCCACACGATGCGTAAAGATGAGAAGCCGAAAAAAACACCAGTACGTAAAAAAACGCCGGCGGTTAAAAAAGCGACATCTTCCAGAGCGCCCCGCAAGACAACGCTCGCCAAATAAGAGTCACCGTGCATCTGCGCTGCTGTAAATGCTGATGTTAAATATCTCTGGCAGGAGCATTATGCACGGGCATAGTGCTCCTGTATTTGCTCAGTGAGAAATGTAGCAACAATTAAGTGTTAATAAAAATTCAGGCTGGACTATTCGTCCGAATACATCATCGCGGCTTGTGTACGGTTATTCACATTCAGACGGCGGAAAATAGATTCCAGATGCGCTTTCACTGTACCGGCGCTGATATTTAACTGGCGGCTGATTTGCTTGTTGGATTCCCCGGCAGCCAGCAGCTTGAGGATTTCGCGCTGACGCTCGCTGAGCCGCGCAATCGCGCCGTGTCCGCCATCCAGTAGCGTGATGCTTTCCTGCGGGAAGCAGAGCATTCCCAGCGACGCGGTACGCAGCGTCTGCGCGATGGTTTCCGGCGGAGAATCACGCCTGACAAACGCAATCGCATGGTGATGCAGAAACTGCCTGAGTAATGTCGGCTGGCATTTATTCATCAGCATCACCACCGGAATAGTGGGGTGGTGCAATGCCAGCGTATCGAGTAATTCAAGACTCTCTGTTTTATTTCCGTCACCATCCAGCAGAATTAACGATGCCGGAAATTCATTTAGTGTTTCATTAATTTCATTCTGATTATTCAGCCCTCGAATCTTCACATTTGGGATAAAGTGCGAAAGTACTGATGCCATTCCTTCAATAAATATCGACTGCTTGTCAATCATGAGTACATGCATGCGTCATCTCCACGTAATAGCGTTCGTCAATGAGCCTGGTAATCATCAGAGTATTAAATGAAATGAAAAAAATGAAACAGGCTAATTGTCATAGGTCTTTTAACCGATATGGCAAATTAGCGAAAATGAAATAGATAACCTGATTAGTAAAATATCATATATTAAAAATGGCCGTTTCGCTATTTTATAAATAATTAGCAGGGTGAGGATGATAAATAACGTGATAGAGGGGACCGGGGATTTCGAAAGACGGGTTAATGTAGCGCATAAAGCGCTGCGACAGGAAAAGGGAGTACCAACAGCTTGACGCAGCGCTGGTTTTTTCATCACTTAGCAACTGAACGCGAGATCGTGGCTTGCATAGCCGCGAACGGCAGGTATAATCCCACACGTTTCCGCATCCCCTTCAGTGCCGAAGTGGCGAAATCGGTAGACGCAGTTGATTCAAAATCAACCGTAGAAATACGTGCCGGTTCGAGTCCGGCCTTCGGCACCATCGGAACATCAATAGACGTCAACGGACGTCTATTTTTGTGCCTGAAATCCAGTATCCGCAAGGCTTTCCTCGCTTTTTTACTCAACCTAAGTCAACCTGATTCAATCTACATCAACTTACTGATGCGGGTACAACTGCGGGTATATCCCGGTTCGATAATGTTTGTACCCACACAGAACCCTTGAAAGGATACTCATCATGGCTCTGAGTGATGTGAAAGTTCGTACAGCCAAGCCTGAAGCAAAAGCCTAGAAGCTTACTGATGGTGACGGCATGGTATTGCTGGTTCACCCGAACGGTTCTAAATACTGGCGACTTCGTTATCGCTTCGGCGGCAAAGAGAAGATGCGAACTCCTCATCTTGTGTCTTTGTCTCGCCAGGCGCAGGCTATTCTGGAAAAGATCAAAAGCATCAGTGGGAATCGAGAGCTGATTTTCGTTGGCGATCACGATCCACGTGAGCCGATGAGTGAGAACGCGGTTAACAAAGCGCTGAGAGTGATGGACTATGACACGAAAACGGAAATGTGTGGGCATGGTTTTAGGACGATGGCTTGTAGTTCTCTGATTGAGTCAGGATTGTGGTCGAGGGATGCGGTGGAGAGGTGGATGAGCCATCAGGAGCGTAGCTCTGTTCGGGGCTGCTTATATCCATAAGGTGTAGCATTTAGAGAAGAGGAGACTGATGTTGCAGTGGTGGGCGGATTGTCTGGATGCGAATCGGGAGAAAGGGGTAAATACTTTTGTCTTTGGAAAACTGGAATTTTCCAGAGATTAACTGGTTGAGTTAGCATAAATTTGCGATGCAGACTAGTAGTGCGTTAAGAGCCTGTCAGTTTGTTGTGGCAAACAAATGGCCGAATTTAGTGACCTACGATAGTAAGGCTACACCATATGAATGGTGGGACATGGTTTTCCCACACGATGAGTGCCATCCTGCATGCGTAGGTCTGATTAGGCCAAGATTAAGATACAATTATGGAAATCACCTAGACGCTTAAAGCTAAGAAGGAACTGAAACGTATTATTTCGATGCTGATAACTTTAGGTACCTCTTGTTAAGAAAAAATTCTGTAAATCATTTTCGATTTTCTCTACAGCCAAATCAATCAACTTAGTAATATTAGGATTTGATTCCTTTTTTGAATACTTCCGGGATAAAAGTACAGACTGTGAAATACTATCAACAATTTTCCAGTATTGAAATGCAGTCATCTCATTTTCTCTACGGGAACTCAACGCCTTCATCGTTGACCCCTCATAGTAAATATGATGGATGTCTTGTGAGATGTAATATAATTTTTTGTCGTTTGTTCCAACCCAATGTTCAGTCTCAAACTTTACACCATTTATAGTGATGAAGGAACCTATATCTTCTGAAAAATTAGCTCCCGTAAGCCAGTGTAAATCCATCGCTGCATCAAATGCATACCATCGACATTTATCAAGATAGCTTCCGTTCTTATAAAAATTCTCTTTTATATATTTTCGACGCGTATGTATACTCTCTGGTAGCTGATTAATGGTGTTTGAGTCAAGATCCCAAAAAGCATATTTTGCTATTTCTAAATCATACGCACTAATCATGTCAATGAAGCTTATCATGCTATAAAGATATACTTCGAATCTTTTTTCAGGCGTGAGATGAGAATAGTTTAATTTTATATTTTGAATTTGAAGCATAGATATATAATGAAGACCATATACTGTCCTTGCTTCAACGGAAAGTTCCTGAAAATTAATTTTCTTTTTTTCAGAGACTGGAGCGTATTCCCTGAAAGTCGCCTCGGGATCGTCAATATGACCAGGCCAGAATCGGTGGCAAAAGTTCTGATAGGCCGTCATTGATTTCTCAACCCATATATCAGGCATTTCATTAACACCAATTGCGGTTAAACATACATTTCCTGATTGTAATAAATTTACTAACGGTAATAGACCAACTCGTTTTACATCCTCCAGGGTTGATGTCGATGATAATTCCTCCATTCTTTGTAAAGAGCAATTATCTAAGTTTATCTGAACAACTTTTTTCTGCGTCAAACACTGCAAAGCATAATCTGGAGTCAATACCTTATTATTTTCATATATGGAGAGGCAAGGTCTTATGAATTTAATTTCAGAGCGTTTTCCCATTTGTAGCCTCTTCAATTTTTTAAAAATTGGTTTTAATTCTAATTGACTCCCAGCGCCTTATAAACCGCATCTACAGGTTCAGAATAAAAACTGACCTGGAATTTGGTGAACAACTCGGCTGGCACCGTCGGGATATCTACCGCGGAAGACATCGGCAGAAGGACCTTTTTCGCGCCGCTATCGAAAGCAAGTTGTAAGCTAGCCGCCAGATCCTGAACAGGGTTGATTACTCCACCGAGCGTCATGCTACCTAACACGACCATTTGTTCCTGAACGGGTTTCGCCAGTAAAACGGAACACAGCGCAATAAGTGCTGCCAGACTGGTCGCGGTACTTGGCCCAGTATTGTGCAATTCGACTACGTGCAGGTGATACTCATGTTCAGAAAATTTCGCTGTTGCGCTAACGCGGCTGAGGTTGCCTTTGAAATAGTCAAATCCAACCCGTATAGCTTCCTTAGCCGAGGTGCTTGATCCAAGACCAGAAACGCTATGCTTACCATTACCTGCTGTCATTTGAGTTTCGAAGCGATACAGGCCCGTCATGCCACTTTCCGCTTGCGTAACTAAATGCACTACGCCTGGCTTTGGCATGCCAGCAGGAATTAATTCGCTGCCACCTTGTTCTGGTACGCTGACGAAGTATTCTTCCAGCGTCTCGTTATCGATATAGCTAAAGTTCACATCGAAAAATTCCAGTCCGCCTAGCTTTTTAAGCTGTTCTTTGACTCGACGGCGAGCTTCCATGGCGTAGGTCAGACAAACTCGGACATCTTCTTTGCTGTAAGAACCATTGGGATGAAGAAGTTTCAGTAAACCCGAAACTGTGCGCCTTACCGCGATAACGTCGCGCTGGTTGAGGTTGTTACCCAACTTGTAGAACTTATCAATCGCATCCGAGAAGCTTCGCTTGCGCATCTCCCGCATATATTCAGCGAGATAATCTGTGATAAGGCCGTAGCGATTGGTAAAGAATTCCGGACGCATTTTCGGAATTTCCCAGCCGGGAATATAGGCATGGAAACGGTCGAAAAATGCCGTGTCAATCATGGCGGTAGGGAAGGGGGCTAACAGATGGCTGGTTTTGACTAACGTCTCTACGCTTTGATTGATGTTGCCAACGAACACCATCGATGCTTTGCCTTCAATCGAATCTCTGCCGCGGGAAAACGAGCCTGACGCCATGTAATCTTTCATGATTTGCACGCCGTCCCGGTCTTTAAAAGTGATTCCCGCCACTTCATCAAACGCGACCACATCCCACATGCCAACCAGGCCAATCTGGCGGCTGGCCATGTTGTAAAACAGGTTTGCGACCGTGGTTTGCCCGCCGGAAACCAACAGTGAGTTTGGCGAACATTCTTTATAGACGTGACTTTTACCGGTGCCGCGTGGGCCCAGTTCGCAGACGTTATAGTTGTTTTCCACGAAAGGGATCATGCGAGTGATCAGGTGCCACTTTGTTCTCTGCTCAATGTTGGCAGGTTCCATACCCACAGAACGTAGCAGGACATCAATCCACTGGTCGCGGTTGAAGTGCGTACGTGCGGTAAACACCTCTTCCATGTCCATATTGGGCATCTGGATAGGTTTAAGCGTCATCAGGGAGAAAGGCGACGTTTTCTGCCCTTCCTCAAAGAAGTAATTCACGGTGATCATGCACCAGATGCCGCCGGTCAGTAGTTTCTCGTTGTCCTTGACCATCTGGGAAGGAACCAGTGCATCTTTAATGCCGAGGTTGGAAAGCTGGGCTTCGTAAACATCTTTCTTCTGATTCAGCCTTACTGAAACTTTGTCGATGATTTTGTAAGAGCCACGTTCGCGAATCAGGGATTTCACCTTCTCCGCTTCATCCGGGCGAACATAGTTATCAGAAAGGATACGCTTAACGTTCTGCAAACCTTGCTCAACAATACTGTCATCATCGGAAGCACAATACATACCGAGCAGGTACTCAAGTACGTAGACGGGAACGTTCGCACCTTCTTTGAGTTGCTTCGTCAGATCTTTGCGTACCACACGCCCCCGGAAATGCTGGTTCAGCAATGTATCCAGATCTTGCCCTTCGGTTGAGACGAGTTCCCCTTCGGATACGGCTGGAATGGGTAAATCATTATGGTTTTGCATATCGCCTCACTTAAAAGAAATCATCCTGAAACGCCAGATCGATAATGACAGGGTACTTCTGATAACCGGTTTCGGTTCGCGCATCTTCCAGCATCAGCCAGTACTGATTCCGCCGGTTAAAGTTCGCGCCGATCAATTTTAACGTGACATCGCGCACTCGTTTGTCCATGGCGTTGTTATCACTGTCGAAGCTCACTTTCTCTTTACCCGACACGACATTATTTTCTTCATCGACGATAAAGATATTTAATGTTCGGGGTTCGTAAAGTTCACCAACAGGATGTGTCTGCAGCAGGCTCACCTTATCAAGGTTGTTTACCAGCTTGATCACGGGATGGTAAGCAACAATATCGACCGGGCGACGCTGCGGTTGTTTTTCTGCGGCTGTTTTTTGCAACGCTTTTACCTGAAGTACCGGGACACAGACTTCCTGCAGCATTGCGCCACCGTGGACAAATCGCGCGCCGCCGGAAAAATGGAAACGCTGTACGCCTTTTGGCAACAGGAATTCACTGTCATCCGCGACGCCAGCGGTATCAGCCAGTTTGCCTTTCCAGCAAAAATCATCGGCAGGGAGCTGATGGCCGATAATAAAGCGCTTATGGTTTTTAATCGTATTTTCCGGCTTGATTGCCAGGGTCGTTTTATCCTGCGTGGAAAGCTGTTGTTGCTGGAACAGGAAGCCATGATCGGCGGTGACAATAATACGCGTGGCATGGAGACGGTTAATGACGCGGGTCACCAGATCTTTTAATTCGTCAACTGCGCTACGGCACGCTTCGAAGGTTTTCTCTTCCGTGGATGCACTGTCTCCCATCGCATCGATGGTGTTATGCCAGATGTAGACGACTTCAGCATCACGAATAATATCCCGGCCTTCCTGATTCTTCCATTTCAGCAGGTCGTCGGATTTTACCCCCATCCCCTTAAATTTCTTGAGGATAATATCTCTGTTAGGGATACCTGAAGTAGACAAGCCATCGGCATAGACAATATCGTTGTTACCTTGCTGGTAACTTAATTGCTCATGCGGTAGTAAAGCCGCCATCCCCAACTGGGTATAGCTTGGCAGAACGCCGGTCTGTGAACGCAACTCTGCGCTAAAGCGCTTCTCTTTATTGATCTGGTTGCTTAGCTCTTCGGCAACTTCATAACGCAGCGCATCTGAGATAATCACGAAGACACGCTTGATCTGCGGATTGTTAAATTGCGGCCTGACAACCTCTTTGTAAAAGTCCTGCTGCCGTGGAATGCCGGGGATGCGCCACTCCTGCATACGCTTTTCGGCTTCCAGGACTTTATTCCAGCTGCGGCTCAGCTCTGCCAGATACCAGTTGGAATAGAGCGCTTCAATATAATCATCCAGGCTTTTAAGGATCATTGCGCCTTTACTGTGTACCAACAGTGCAGATTCGTTAAACAGGCGATAGGCCTGATCGAAGCGGAACAGCTCTTCACAATAGGCTTTCCAGAAGGTTGCGCTATCCGGATAGTGGAAACCATCAATAAAGCGGTTACGTAAATGCAGCAGACGCTCTGCCTGACGCAGCGCATCGTAGATGGCGTAATACTCCTGCCGTGTCTGGCACCAGTATTTGCTCTGGCGCTCGGAAAGTAATTTCTTAAAGGCTTCACGATCCAGGGTGGTGCTCTCTTCCTGTAACTGAGTCACCAGCGCACGGATAATCGTCTGCTCAATGCTTTCTGTGGTTTCGCATTCGTGCAGAACGTAGGGAGAGCTCTGGCGATAGTGATCTTCAGGATGCAGTGCTTCTTGTATCCACCGGGCGCAGTAATCGTAGGCTGATTTATAGCGACGATCGGCACGCCAGCTAACCATAAACGCTAATGCTGAGGCCCGACCGGATGGTGTGAGCAGGACATTTTTCTCCAGCCATTCGCGCTGTTGCGGATCGGCCTGCGCAGACAGGTCAGTACAAAATAACTTCAGGATCAGGTTTTCCAGCGACGGTTGTTCTGTCGGATAACCCAATTCATCGTGCGCTATTTTCCACAATACACTGTCGAGATCGTGGCGCTTAAGCATGGCCTGGGTGTTTTCCAGCTCGCTGTCGTCATCTTGTTGCTGGTTCACATACTGATTAATCAGGCTGAACAGGATATCCTCTGTTTTAAAGGATTTAGCTCCCGCAATGACAGCCAGCATTTTTTTATCCAGTGAATCTTCTGTTTCCTGTTCGGTGATCCACTGCTTCAGGGCCTGCGGGCGTTTGCCTTTAAAAAATGATTTACGACGTTGAATATGATCCCGCAGGCTAAGCTGCGGAATACCTAATGCATTAAGCGTGATCGCCGCAAAGTCGGCATGAAATTCCGTGCTGTAAAGTCGGATATCACGCAGCCAGTCAAGTTCAGGGGATGGCACATCATGCGGGAACCACAGCAGGAATTGCTGCTCTGGCTCATCAATTTCAATACGTTTTTTAGTTGCCAGCTGCGAGGAGTTGTTCATATTGAGCAGCGTGACGTTTTCAAGCGCCAGCTGATCGAGTTCTTCAGCAAAACGTTGGTCGGGATCGTGCCAGAAAACGATGCGATAGTCGGTAAATTTTGCTTTCAGTCCGGCAATAAGTTCCTGATTTTGCAAGGTCACAATCCCATGTTGTTACAATGAATTTAGTGTAGAAAACAGAACCGCGATTGGCTCAATGTTTTGCTGTAAAAGCAAGTGTTGAGGTGTCTCTGAGGACATCAAGATCGGCATTTTAGCATGATCTGCGGATAGGTTGAGATGAATAAGCAAAGCACCACCGGTAGCAAACCGATGGTGCCAAGGAGATTAGATTATTTCAGGTGCATTACCGGTAATCGCTTTGACATCCGCTAACAGATCGCCAAATTTGCCATAGTTAACCTTTACGCCATCATCCAGATCGAGAGTGATGCGCATATCAGCGTAGTGGCGTAAGCGATCATCGAAGCTGCGCAGTTCGTTGAACTTTTTGCTTAAACTATCGCGTTCGCGCTTCAGCCGCGTTGCTTCGCCACCAGAAGAGGTGTCGATCTGCTCATTCAGACGATCGATATTCGCCTGATAGCGCGCCAGCAGCGGCACTACATACTCGGTACGCATTCTCGCCAGCGTCGCGTCGTTATAGCGATGCAGATAGACCAGGCACTCAAACGCTTTCTCTTTACCGGAGCTGAATAGCCAGTAGATTGGGCGCTTTTTGTACATCTTCAGATGATCTTTCCAGAACTGCGTGGAAAGATAGCGGCGGATAGTGTCCAGCGCAGATTCGCCTTTTTTCGGCTTGATCGCATACAAACAAAGATTTTCAGCGATAAATTCGAGGTTTTCCTGCAGGTGTTCTTCGCCCCAAACGGTAAGGACAAACTCTTTAACGCGGGAGGTGACATCGTCATCAAACCAGGCATCATCCATCAGTGGCAGGATGCCGTCATTATCGGCCGGGAAGGTTTTGTAAGCACCTTCGGCGACAAGATCGGCAAAGCCCTGGTTGCCTTCATGGGCGTAGACAAGGCCTTCACGATCGAGGGAGTAGCGGCCCATCATGCAGGCAATTATTATACTGACAAGACGTATGTTTATCTCTTTAATAAATGTATTATCTGTTGTTGTGCTGGATTGTGAATAGGTCATACCCACAAGTTTACAAATTCTTTCTTCATTAGCCTCAATTAGGCTATTTATTTCTTGCTCCATCATCAATATGCGCTCTTCAATTGACTTTAAACATTCTTTCAATATCCCTTTACCATTTATTATTTTTTTTATACTGAAAGTGCTAGAGTTTTCATAAAAAGTAGACATTTCTTCTTTGAGTGTTAATATTTTGTTTGTGTGGCTCCAATCATGCTCGCTTGCATTTTTAGGGATTGGTAGGGATGCAACTTCTCCAGGATTTAAATGTATCGATGGATTAATTATGTTGAATACATATTTCGCATAATTAGAATTCAAAAAACTCAAAACAAGATTTGCGTATTTATTATCTTTTAAGATCATAAAGTGAGATGTTGAATTTGCAATGCAACCCGGAGAAAATTTTGAAAAAGAGTAGTTTTCCGAGCTCACGTCAGCCCATGCAATACATTCTTTAAAGTAGTATTCCTTATTTCTAAGAGAACCATTGCTTGGTTTTGAATAACGCTCACCATTGTTTTCATAGTTTACTAAACAACTGCTCTCCCCATAATAACTTAACTTGTTAATTTGGTGGATTAAAGGTACCCATTTTTTATCACCGACAACTTCACTTGTGTTTGATAAACTTTTATTAATATTGTTTTTATTAACTTCATGTATTAAACGTATGAACTCATCGGTGCCCTTAGTAATAATTCCGCTTAAGCATTTAGCATAATCAGATATGCTATCCCAATCTTTAAATCCAGTTAAGATATTAGGTGTTAACCAATAGCAAATAGGGTGTGATGGGATTTTAAGGAAATCATTTTGTGTGTATTGATGATAATAAAATTCATGTTTGAAAAAAGAAGTTGGTTTCTCTTTAGTGTTCATAGATGTTAACTTTATGAACGTTGGTAAGTAATCTGTAATTTTTTCTTTGGTTATAATGAACGCAGTGGTTTGAACAACTTCACCAGTAATTTGCTCGAATGCCCTAGCGCCTAAATGTAGCATGCTAATGATGTTTTTATTTTTTAATATATCTTCCCTTAGAGATTTAAATGTTGACAAGAACATCCAGACTTGCATATTTATTTGAGCATTAAACCCATAGTCCTTTAAAAGATAAAATGCATGCTGCATAAACATTGCAAATAAATCTGATTTACTCGCGGGGAATAAGTTCTTTGCAAAATCTTTCAAGTCGTCATTCATTCCCTTACTATTCATATAGGGAGGATTGGCCAGCACCGCATCATATCTCTGAGCCAATATCCAAGCCTGTTGGATATACGGAATAAATGCCCTTGCCGCAGCCCTCTGCTGAATGTCTCCTTCCTGCCCCAGCCGATATAGCGCATCCAAAAACTTTTTCAGCTCCGCAGCTTCCTCATGCGGCACCTGAATAAGCGAGCCAAACGTTTTGGCATTGACAAATAATTTCAGTGTGCGCATCAACAGCTGATATTCCGGGCTGTCTGTATGCGCCAGCTCGGTATTTTCCGCAAACATATCGCCGATAGTGCCGGTCTGGCTCTGCTGGTGGAAGTTCAGCTGTTGCCACAGTTTAGCGATATCCAGATGCAGGCTCTCCTGCAGAGAGACAATATTCAGTCTTACATCGCGAGAAAATATCCGGCGGTCATCCTGCCGTGCCATCATCATTAATGCAAAGCCGGAAAGCTGGGCGGCGCGATCGTCGATATCGAGACCGAAGATATTATTTTCCAGGATTAGTTGCGGAATATCACGCCCACGGTAACCGCGCTCTTCATAGATATTTTTCAGCACGTTGTAGGCTTCAATCAAAATATGGCCGGAGCCACAGGCCGGGTCGAGCACTTTGATGTTTTCCGGTTCAATGCTGGATGGAGTAATCGCTGCCAGCTGCGCCTGTACTTCCGGCGTCTGCTCCGCAGGCTCAATATAGTAATCCATTTTACTTTTCAGCGGCGAATCCGGGTAGGTCTGTAACCACTGGCGACCCACCGAGTTCTGCACCAGATACTGTACGATCCAGTTTGGGGTAAACAGCTGGGTGGCGGCAGGGATATCTTCGCTTTTTACCACCTTGCCAATAACCGCATCCTTTTTCTCGGAGATATAGAACTGATATAGCCAGCCGATCACTTCGACCTGATCCCAGTCTTCAGGCGGGATGTCGTCTACCAGATTACGCAAGATAGAGTCGGTACGGGTCAGGTTATCCGGCAGCAGCAGTTCAGCTTCATCGTCAACTGCCTCAAACAGAAACGGCATGGCGCGATGCAGCGCATGGCACTGGCCCAGCAGTAACTCGCGGTACAGGTCTTCGTCCGGATTACCGGAAAGCTTCATCTCTACCAGACGCGCTTTGTCGAGCCCCAGGCTTTCGGCGACTTCTGGCACATGATCCAGCACCTCAAAACCCGTCGGGTTATCCGGGTGTGATAACACCTGGAAACCGTGATCGAGATAGCCGTGGCGTTCCATATAACGGATTGCGCACAGGCGGTTAAACCAGGTATAGGCGCTGCGCTCGACCAGCACATCAAAACCCTGTTCGCGCGCGCATTTTACCAGTTTATCACGGCGGGGGAGGGTGGCTTTTGGGGAGTCAAATTGTCCGTAGCGCACGGTTTCGCCAACGATTTCGGCATCAGCAATTTGTAGAGTGCCTTTTTTATCAACAGAGATACCCAATGAAATGAGTTTCTGGATCACCGCATCACGGAATTGATTACGTGCCTTCGGGGCATATTTTTTGATGTTATTGGTGTTCATAGAAAATCCTGCAAAGGGCAGCAGGATGCTGCCCTGAAATGGGTTTACTGAAGGCGAATGCGATCGCCCGCTTCAATGGTTGCCAGCAGTGTTTTACGCAGCATTTCCAGCGCTTTTTCGACCTGCTCTGCCGTTTCCAGCACCTCGCTACCTGTCGCTTTGCGCATTTCACCCGATACATTCACAAGGTGAGTTTTCTTCGGTACCGGCTGGATCGTGGCTGGTTTATCGGCGGTGTAGGGTTGCTGCGGTTCGGCAGCATGGTTTCCCTCATTGGCCTCATTTGACGCGCGCAGCTGTGCCTGCTGTTTTTTGCGTAGCTCATCAATCCACTGGTTGACCTGTTTGTCCGCTTCCGTTTGTAAAGCAATGGTTTCATGCTGTTCGGCAAGGATTTCAGGAATGGAGTGATTCTCTTCTGCACGCTTACGCGCTTTTTGCATCGGCAGCAGAACGCGGTTTTGCAGCTCCGCAGTGGCATGCGCTTCGAGTAACCGCTGGCGGGTCTCTTCAATTCGCATATCAATACGCTCTAATGCATGCATGCGGTGCTGTTCAACAAGCTGTTGGTTAACACGCTGCACCTGCTCAATAAGCGGCGTAATACGGTTCAGATGTTTATAGGGCTCTGGCATCTGCCAGATGCTTTCCAGCTCAGTGAGTGCTTTTAACGCATCAGCATCTTTTTCCAGCGCGCTACGGTTGGATTTAAAGCTGCCCTGTAATGCGGCTCCCAGCTTCTGCCAGGTATTGAACTGCTTGCGGTAGAAGTCGACCAGGTCTTCACGATCTCCGCTGAAATCCAGCAGTGCATCAGCCAGGGTCGTGACCTTTTCAACCAGCGCAAAGTCTTCTTTCTCATTCAGTATAGAGTTGAGCAGACTCAGCCCTTCATCAATCTCCTGTTTGCCTGGGTTGTTACCCCCTTCGGCTTTGGCTTTAAAAACATCCAGCTCTTGTTTCCATGCTCCCAGCACAGAACGAATATGTTCAACCAGCGCCGGTTCTTCACGTTCATTAAACGGTTGTTGAGCCACGTCCGCCATGATTTTGGCGGCTTTGCCGATCTGCGCTTCATCGTGGCGGCGAATTTTATGCAGACGTAACTCGCTATGGCGGCGGCTGTTATTAAACAGATCCCATGCCTGTTTTAATTCGAGATTATTATTCTGCTGACTGAAGCTGATTTTGCGTTTTTGCGCCAGCCGCGCCACCAGTAGTTTGACTTCGTCCTCGGGCCAGCCATAAGGACGCCGGGCAAAATGGTTAAGAACATCACGCAGGTAAACCGGCTTGTGGTAATCAATACCCATACTGATCCAGTTTTCCACTTCGCGCAGGGCGTTGGTATTGGATTCTTCCATCTCACCCAGATTGAGCTCAGTATCATTCTCCACCGTCAGAAAGGCGTGAATCTCACGGTTAATATCACCGTTAAAGGATTTCAGAAGTTTCAGTTTGCTAAACGTGTTTTCAATCACGTAACGGAATGCTTCATCCACAATGCTGGTTGGCGTAGAAGATTTCTTCGGTAAGCGTTCGCCAATGGCCCACAACTCTGCCTCGGCAAGCAGGGACTCTATCTGTACGCGTAGCATTTTTTCGCGTGCGCTATTTTCACGAGCTTTCTCTGATAACAAGCTGGCTTGTTCAGGGCGCTGCCCCGCATTGTCTCTGAGAAACTTCTCCGTCTGCACAACGAGATCGATATCAGTCCAGACTCGTGAATCTTCAGGTAAGCGAATCAGTACGCAACCAGTACCTTCACCGGAATAGGGGCGGCAGGCAGCATCACTGCTGTAAAAACTATATGTCGGATCTTTAGGTGTAATAATCTTCACCACCAGATCGTTAAGCATTGCGCCATCCAGCGGGTGACCGTTGAGGAAACGGCTGATATCGAAGTCCTGCTTATTTTCCGGATAGCGATAGCGTTTGTTCTTCAGGATGTCGTCAAAGATGATTGATGCGAGCTTTTTGTTGATCGCGGTAAAATCGACTTCAATGTTGCGGATTTCGTTTTCAATCTCTTTCTCTTCGTTGGTCAGGAAGACGTATTTATCTTCCACACGGGCAATCAGCATCTCCCGTTCCAGCTTATTCAGGCTGTTCTCAACGCGACGACGCAGCTCAACCTTGTCGGTATCAATCTTATCAATTGAGAGCGTAACCAGGTTATCAAGGGTACTTTTCAGCACATCGACATAACGGATCAGGAACAACGTTTTCAGCAGGTTGCCATCGAACTCGTCTAGCACACCATTTTGACAAGCCTGGGTAATGGTCCGGCTTACCGCCGGTTCCAGGAAACTTTCAATGGCTGCGTAGAAGCGCCAGAACGGTACCAGGGAGTCGAGACCTTGTGTGGAAATCTGCTGGGCCGCTGTCTGGAAAGCTTCCAGCTGCGAACGCTCTCCCATCGCCAGCTGTTTACCGGCAGCGCCTTTGGTACGAATAGACTCAAATACTTTTTGCAGGATCTGGTAATGCCACGGCACAAACGGGTAGTTATCAATAAACTCTTCTTCACTGGTGTAAGGGCGCAGTGAAGCCGTTGTCGTTGGATCAAACGCCAACTGGTTACGCAGAATATCGCCTTTCTTCTGCCACACTTTCGCCAGCGCAGTTTTTGCCGCATCGGTTTTTACCAGCAAACGTTTCTGGATAACTTCCGAGGTGTTGGAGCTGGAAAGCTGCAAGCGCGTGGAGAAACGCCCCTGGATTTTAGAGAAATCTTGCCCGTCGCGACTGCTCATACCGCCAATGGCGGCATTGATATCAGCCTGCGAAGTGACAATTACCCAGGCGCGCCCGCCGCAGATCACACCAAGGTTCTCGGTGATGGTCTGCAACTTAAGCATCATCTGCGTATTTTTACCGATGAACTGGCCGACTTCATCCACCATAAAGAGCAGGTTTTTACCGTTCTCATCCAGCCACTCTTTCACCCACTGGCAAAAATTATTGATATCCAACGGGAAATTTTTATCCAGCTGTTCAACCCACTGGCGTGAGGCATCAATACTTTGACCAGTCGCTTGGCTTAATGCCTCTGCCATCTCATCACTAATGAAGTAGTAAGAGTCGCGCTCTTCTTCCCAGCTTGAGCCGTTGATCTTTAGAAAAGCTTCTTTAAACGTTTCGTACTGACCGCGCTTATCCAGCTCGCGCTCAAGATGAGCAATATGCGGGAAGTCTGCACAATAACCGACGCGCTCGTTAAATACTTTCAGGAAGACTTTAAGGATAGCGTCTTCTTTATCATCGACGTTGGCGCGGGAATCGATATTGAACAGGATGACTTCGGTAGGATGATGTACCGCTTTGTTGATATCAGCCAGGAACAGCGCATCTTTAATTTTGTCTGCGAAGAAAGAGTAGGCATCGCGTTCTATATCGTTGTGGCTAACTTTACGGTTAGACAGCAAGTACGACAGAATCTTAATAAAATGCGATTTACCTGAACCAAAAAAGCCTGAAACCCATACGCCAATTTTGTTCTCCATCCGGATCCGTTCCGGGCCTGTTGCCGGAACATACGATTCGAAGAAATGGCGCAGGTGGCCTTCTAGCTCGCGGGTAATAACATATTCATCAAGTTCAATCCACGCGCTCGCATCATCTGTCTGTTCGGCTTTTACGACGCCATTAATATTGCGTTTTAATGCTTTAACAAAGATCTGTTCAATATCCATGCTGTGCTCTTCAATGAGGATTCAATGTTGCCGCTGGTTCATGCTCGGGCACCAGCCTGAAGGCGCGATAATAATTTCGTGAATCAATACCCGCTAAAGGGGAAAGATCATAGCCGCTGTAAGTGCCTGGATAGAACATTAACAAAGGAGTAAAACCCATGACGTCCTGTAAAGCGCTCATTAGTTCGTGTCCACGAACTAATGGCCAGGCATTACCCATACCGGTAAGAATGACGAATTCCTGCTTAGTCAGGTCTACTTTTTGAGCTATATAGTCGGCGATTTTTTTCTGATTAAGCGGACCCGCGAGCTGCTTTTTCAGGGCTTCGGGGCCAACTTTTACTTCTTGCTGACAAACGCGCTCAAACAGTCCGCGTTCGGTTAACATATCAATAATAACTTGAAAAACACTCAGATGCGTAAAGTGGTGATCCTTTTCCAGGTTGCGCAGCAAGTATTTCAGATGCTCACGAACCTGAAGTTCATACTGTGCAGGGTAATCAAAGATCCAGAAACCAATCTCATTACCTGAACCATTATTTTTAAGAAAACGATCTTCCTCAATGCGGCTCTGAATCTGCGAAAGGCGATAGTCAAGCACGGGATCGATCACCGTTTACCCTCCAGAATAGGAATCAAATCCTGTTGCCCAAGCCGTTGCAGCACTTCTTTAGTTTCCGGCAATAAAAAAAGCGGCTGCAGATTGCGACGGCGCGGTGTATCGAGATAACCCACCTCAGCAAGCGCTTTCACAAGATTGTTACCCATTTTAGTGATGGATGAGTCAGAGTACCTGGAAAGCACCGGGTACTGGCGTATGTGGTTAGCAACAAATTCATTCCAGCTATCGTTTGGCAGTTTTTCTTTAAACTGCCTGCGCAGGTCATTCACTGTTTCGGCCAGAAAATCTTTCACTATGGGAGAATGCAACATCAAAGCGATAAATAGTAGTTGCACCCGCTCCCGTTCACTCCCTTCTGAAATTAGCTTCCACGCGCCTTTATCCAGCATCATCAAGCGCAACCGGATCGTGGTTGCATATCTTTTAGCTGTATTAGAAGAGGAGGCCTGAAGGATGTTTTGGCTAACGATCTGGTGTTGCCAGATGTTTTCATCGGGCGCGGTCAACATCAGTTCAGCGATAATACGACTTTCCTTGCTCATCAGCGGCCCGCCCAGAAGGTCCCCAATCCATGTTTTGTCGTTATTCATCGTTGTATTCACCCTTAAAAGGCTGCTAACCAGCTCGCAAAAAGCATAAAGGAAGATTGTAATGGTTCGACGGGGGGATGTCATGAATGGATCACCCGGAAGCTAACGTTCGGAGGGTATGTATGTTGCTTTGAGGGAAAAGTCGTATAGTTTAATGACAAAGCGTTCAAAACATTCACTATAAATATGTCTTTAGTATTCAGATAGTTCTCAAGCCTGGAGGAATAATTCCTTATTTTAGTGCAATTGAAAAACACATTATGGCTGTACTGATGGCTTCCTGTAACTCTGTCTTCGAATGTGGGGGCTCCATTCGTGCGGGGCCCGCCTGTACTACCGTACGAACAAAAAATAGAGTATGAGTAAGATGCTGGTTTTTTGAGCTGCGACAGAGCGTTATTCACACAGAAATATCAGAAATCGTGACGTTCTTCCCAATGTTTGAATTTTAAGCCAAATTTGGGGGCAAGCTTAAAAATTAAAATTAAAGAACTCAATTTATTTCAATGCATTAAAAGAAAATTCGAGTCCGGCCTACCGCCCTTAATCCCGCGCAACGCAGCAATACACGCCGTTGCGCGGTTCAAGGCAAATTTCTTGCTCCCCTTTATCAAGCCGTGGTGAAGAAAGCCACGGTCTGCGTGAGCCGCCGGGTTTGTTTTTCCAGCGCATTCGCGGCAATAACCGCCTGCTGAACCAGTTGCGCGTTCTGATGGGTGACAGAATCGATTTGTACGATGGCTTCGTTGACCTGGCTAATCCCGATGCTCTGCTCATCCGTCGCGACGGAGATTTCCGACATAATGTCCGAAACACGCTGCACGGCTTCAATCATCTCGTCGATATTTTCGCCGGCGATTTTAATCTGCGACGAGCCACTGTTGACGCGGCTGACGGACTCCTCAATCAACTCTTTAATCTCCTGGGCTGCCTGAGAACTGCGTAAGGATAAGTTACGTACCTCGCTGGCCACCACGGCAAAGCCTTTCCCCTGTTCTCCGGCCCTGGCCGCTTCAACTGCCGCATTCAGCGCGAGAATGTTGGTTTGAAACGCAATGCTGTTTACCACATCGATGATATTGGCAATTTTACCGGCGCTTTCAGAAATGCCGTTCATGGTGTCATTGACATTCTGCATCATCACACCCCCGCGCGAGGCAATATCCACCGCGCCGCGCGCCAGTTCACGCGCCTGTCCTGCGTTTTCAGCGTTCTGTTTTACGGCTGCGGTGATCTCTTCCATGCTGGAGGAGGTTCTTTCCAGAGATACCGCCTGCTGATCGGTGTGCCCGGCAATTTCCTGATTACCGGCAACGATATCCTGGGTATTGGTGTTGATCCTCTCAGCACCATCGCGGATCTCCGCAATAACGGAAGTCAGTTGCTCGCGCATCACCCCCATCTCATGTAACAGGCTGGCGTTATCACTGGCTTTTTTATTTACGCTCTGCGATAAATCCCCGGCGGCAATTCGCGATACAACCTCAGCCGCATAACGAGGTTCCCCACCCAGTGTTTTCAGTGTGCTGCGGTTAATCAGATAAACCAGTATCGAGAGTAGAATGCTGATAGCGATAAATTGCGCGATATTCTGGTAAAGAGAACTGAGAAAGACGTCCTGAATATCATCAACATAAAGACCCGTCGTAATAATCCATCCCCAGGGAGACCATGGAATGTTATAGGCAATTTTGGGCTTCGGAACGGTGTCTCCCGGCCGCGGAAAATCATAGGCGGTAAAACCGTCATGGCCATCCTTCGTCACCGCGACCATATCCCTGAAAATATAGACGCCATTCGCATCGGCAATATCCGGCCCTTTGCCAATTAACGCGGCATTAATGGGATGCATGATGACCTGTGCCTGGTTGTTCAGAATAGTAAAATATCCTGTGTCGCCATAGCGTAAGTCTTTAATGATCTGGATTGAACGTTGTTGTGCTTCCTCTTTTGATATCAGTCCCTTATCAACAAGTGCAGCCTGCGTTTTCACCACGTTAAGAGCTAACTGGGAAACATACATTAATTCCTTTTTTCGTAGCGCTAGCTGGTCATCTTTAATTTTTACAGAACCAAAGAATAATGACCCGGCAAGGCTTAGCAGTGCGACAGCAAGTGGAAGCCACAGTTTATGCGCAAAGGATAATTTCATAGCATGCTAACCTGTTGTTGTTGTATAGGGCAGGTATTGCGCAGGTCCGCGGGTATCAGACTGCGCTTAATTTCTTTATCGGGAGAGGTAAGAGAAATAATTAATCGATAATATTGATATATGTGAAATTATATATTTCATTTTTGTTATTGAGAAGTTAACGCCATGATGTATATAGAGTTATTTTCCATAAAATCATTGGCGCGTTAAATTTTAGCGCATGAATGAACCTATTCACGGTAATCATTTCGGCCAAAATAATGAAATGCTTATACCTGCCTAACATGAATTAGCGCAAAGCAGTGTGATGGTTTTCACATTATTCCGGGCTGGCGCGGTGGCATCGAGCTCGCTTATCATCACGCCCGATATAATACCCGCTTAAACTAATTGCGCGGGAATAAAGCGCAGTTTGGCTGAGCGAAATATATCTGATAATCGAAAGTGCGCTAATTATCGCGTCCGTACGGATGCAACAAGCATAATGATGTGAGGCCTTTATTTATTCTGTAAGCAGGCGAAGAAATCCCTCTCCTCAAGACCCGCTGTTAAATATTTTCTCCAGACGCTTCAGCGCCTTTTTCTCATCCCTTTTCAAGGCGGTATTCAGGGATGTTTTGCCCGTCGGGGTAACATACCGGTTGGCCTGGGGAGTGAGTCATTTTCATATGCGAACGCAGGGTTTCAAAACGATAAAAAGAGGCGGCGTTGTCCGTTATCACCAGGGCCAACTGTTGTTCTCGTAATCGAGGAAGAGATGGTTTCTGGCGTTCCGGTGTTGCTCAATCACACTGACCATGCCGTTGACGCTGGTGTTCACATCGATCTCGGCATTTACTGTACCGTCCAGCGTGCCCATCGCTGTCGCCACCCAGCCTGGATGAATGGACAGAACCGTCTGCGCTCCCTGGCTGATATCCATATAAATGCAGCGAGCGAGCATGTTCAGCGCCGCTTTACTGGCCCGGTAAAGCTCAAGGCCTATTCCCGGTTCGGTATTGCTGGCAATACTGCCCCGGTGCGAAGACATAAAAACCAGGCTTCCATCAGGCTTAAGCATTGGCAGCAGGTGCCGGGCCAGGCGGGCTGGGCCAAAAGCATTGGTCATCATGATTTGCTGAAATTCAGCGTCAGAAGCCTGTAACACGGACTGATGCAAAGGGCCGTACATACCGGCAACCATAAAAATAATGTCAAACTGCCGTTCACGCATCTTGCCGATAAGCGGCCCGATATGGGACGTATCGGTGACATCAATCTCGCTGGTGGTGAGATGGCCTGGGTAAGTCTCTCCCAGGGCGAGCAGTGAGGAGGTATCCGCCGCCGGTAAGTGGGTGGCAAAAACTTCCCAGCCGCGCTCCAGATAGGCTTCTGTCAGCCCCAGCCCCAGCCCTTTCTCAGATCCGACAATCAAAATGCTCTGCTTTTTCATCATTGTCTCCCGGTTATTGTGCGGTATAACCGCCGTCAGCCATTAATACTGTTCCCGTCACGAAGCTGGCTTTCGGCGATGCCAGCCAGATAATCGCTTCAGCAATCTCTTCCGGCTGAGCCACCCGCCCAAGTGGATGAACGTGACCGTAGCTGGCCAGCGTGGCGCGGCTGTCTTCCACGATGCCGGAAAGAATATTCGTTTCGACGACGCCGGGAGCGACGGCATTAACCCGGATGCCATACTCAGCAGCCTCCAGCGCCAGCACTTTCGTCAGTTGGGCAATTGCGCCTTTAGAGGCCGAGTAAGCCGCCGTGGTTTTCATGCCCACCATGCTGACCACGGATGCCACATTGACGATCGCGCCCTGCCTGCGGGGCTGCATCACCTTCAGACTTTCCCGGCTCAGGAGAAAATAGCCCCTGGCATTGATGGTCATAATGCTGTCCCATTCTTCAACGGAGGTTTCAGTCGCCAGTTTATTCAGGGTTTTACCCGCATTGTTGATGAGAATATCCACGCCGCCGAATTCAGCCTGCGCGAGAGCGACTGCGCTGATGACTTCCTCTTCCTGGCTGACGTCGCAACGTTGCGTCGCCACCTGATTGCGCTGCGCCAGCGCATGAACCGCCGGGTCGATATCCAGCGCGATTACCTTCGTGCCATGGCTGACGAGAAGTTTTACGGTGGCTTTGCCAATATCCCCTGCGGCTCCCGTGACAATCGCCACTCGGTTCGCTAATCCCAAAAAATCTGCCATTTTTTGTTCCTCACATGCTGTGTCACGTTGTCCGCAAAGGGTATGAGAAGCAGCGCAATGCAACAATGAAGGTTCCTGTACAAAGATTATCTTTTTCTGTCAGAATTGGTTTTAGTGCGCTGTTACGGGCGGGGAAATTTATCCTTTTATATATTCAGGAGGCGCGGTGTCCGGAGTTTCTTCAAGCCTTATGCGAAAAATGATCCCCGCTTTGCTGGCGCTGGCGCCTGATGAAGGCTACACGCGCACCGGGATGAAGGAGATAAAACTGTTGCGGGTTAATGAGTCGATGCCCCATACGCCCGTCCTTTATGAACCGTGCATTGTTATTGTCCTGCAGGGAAAGAAAACCGGTTTGATGGGCGGGCAGGAATTCACCTACGATCCCGGGCACTATCTGGTTGTCTCGGCACCTCTGCCGTTTACCAGCCAGACGACGGCCAGCCAGCAAGAGCCTCTGCTGGCGATGTCTGTATCGCTTGATGTCGCCACGATTGCCGAATTACTGATTGAAATGGGCGAAGGAAAAGGAGATGAGAAGGCAGGGATCCTGTTTTCCACTCCGCTGGGAGAAGAGCTGGCCGATACGGTTTATCGCCTGCTGGTGGCGCTTTCTGATGAAGAGCAAAGCAGAATTCTGGGGCCGGGTATTCTGAAGGAGCTTTATTATCGTGTACTGATTGATACTCAGGGGGCTGCAATCAGAGCGGCGCTCTCCGGAAAGGGGCATTTCCGGCAAATTGCGGGGGCTATCCGCACGATGCATACCCGGTTTATGGATCCTATTGACGTTGACATGCTGGCGAAAGAGGCCGGAATGAGCGCGCCCTCTTTTCATCGCCATTTCCGGGCATTCACCGGTACGACGCCAAAACAGTATCTGATTTCCATCAGGCTGCATCAGGCGCGTTTTTTAATGGTAAAGCGTAATGTTACTGCCAGTGAAGCCTCTTTTCGGGTTGGCTACGTCAGCCCGACACAATTCAGCAGAGAATTTAGCCGGTTCTTTGGTTGTCCGCCGCAAAAGGAAGCTCACCGTTTACGCCATTTATTAAAAGTCAAAGCTGAATCGTACTGGCCGGAATAACCCCTTTTCGGCCTTGACGTTGCGTCATTTAAAGAACGGATGGGCGCAGTTCACTCCATCATTCATAGAGTATCCGTTCAAAAACAGCGCGAGACATCGCGCTGTTACGCGCCCATATCCCACTCAGAATGCGGTTTCCAGTGAATCGGTGACGCAATAATCATCATCCACCAGAGGCAAATACCGCCATTTATCGAATGCGGTGCAGGGGTGTGAAATACCGCAGCCTACCCAGTCGCCGGGCTTTAACGCATCCTCTTCCGGCAGCAACAAATATGCATGCTGATCGTTTACCTCGCTGATGCGCATGCCAGAAGCTGCGCGCGGGGCGCTGCCATCGACATTCCGCACCCACAGTGGATTCGGCAGATCTTGATCGAACGGCACATCACGGCGGCCGAAATCAACAAACGCCAGGCCTGGCTCGGGGCGCGACAACACCCGTCCCCAGATCTCCAGCGCGGCGGTGAAATGATGCGTGGCACCGGGCTGCGCGAAAGGCGCGATACGCGCGTACAGCCCGCTATCGTGCGCCATGTAGGCGCCTGATCGAATCAGCGGCGTCATCGGCAGCGGCAGGTTCGCGGCCGTAAAACAGGCCGAGACTACGTCAAACCACGCGCCGCCGCCAGCACTGAGAATAATATGCTGGCTGGCAAACAGCTGGTGTTCGGCCAGCAGCGCTGCCGTGGCGATCAGCATCTGGCAGTAATCTTTTACCCGCTGCACGCCCGCAGCATCGCGTCCGGCACCGAGCGCGCCTTCATACCCCGCTACGCCTACCAGTTGCAGGGCCGGGCTGGCGGCAATCGCGGCGGCAATCTCCAGCGCTTCAGCGGATGAGCGGCAGCCGGTACGCCCGCCGCTGACCGACATCTCCAGCAGTACCGCAATGCGGCTGTCGCCGAGATGTTGCTCCAGCAAACGAACCCCCTGCAGCGAATCGACGTAGCACAGGAAGCCATGATCGGGATGCTGTTTTTGCCATTCGCCGATCCAGCGAATGCCGCCGGGATCGACCAGTTCGTTGGCGAGGAAGACGTTACGAATGCCGAACTGGCGCAACGCGCGAACCTGCGCAGGCGTTGCGGCGCTCAATCCCCAGGCGCCGCCTTCCGTAACGGCGCGGCGCAGGATCGCCGGAGACATTGATGTCTTGCCGTGAGCTGCCAGCATCACGCCTTGTTCACGACAAAAATCCGCCAGTTGCCGCAGATTATTCTCCAGTGCTGATTGCTTCATGAGCATCAGTGGGGAAAACACCTCGGAGCTGCTAAAGATCGGCGTGCCGTTAGCCAGCGGCTGATTGCCGGAACCGGCGACCGATTTAAAACGCGGTGCAGGCTGCTGCGCATCCAGCGCGCCGTCCGCCTGCAATGGAAAGTGAATCGACATCATGCCTCCTGTTAGTGCTCAAGCACGCGTGATAAGAACTGCTGGGTGCGCGGATTCTGCGGATTAACGAAAATCTGCTCCGGCGAACCCTGCTCGGCTATCACGCCCTGATCCATAAACACCACGCGGTCAGCGGTTTTACGCGCAAAACCCATTTCGTGAGTGACCACCACCATGGTCATCCCTTCACGCGCCAGGCTGCGCATTACTTCCATCACTTCACCGACCAGTTCGGGATCGAGCGCTGACGTCGCTTCATCAAAAAACATAATTTTCGGTTCCACCGCCAGCGCGCGAGCAATCGCCACACGCTGCTGCTGACCGCCGGACAACTGGGCTGGATAATGATGCGCGCGCTCGGCCAGCCCGACACGCGCCAGGGCCGCGAGGCCGCGTTTATTGGCTTCGGCCTCGGACAGCTTCTGCGCTTTAATCAACGCCAGCGTCACGTTACCGAGCGCGGTTTTATGGGGAAACAGATTGAACTGCTGAAACACCATGCCGACGTGGCCGCAGATTTCGCTGCTGCGTTTGCGGTCATGCAGCGGCACTTCATTAACCCAGATTTCCCCGCCATCGGCAGTTTCCAGCCCGCTCATGATGCGTAACACGGTACTTTTGCCGGAGCCGGATGCGCCAATCAGTACCAGCACTTCGCCGGGCGAAACATCAAGGCTGATCTCTTTCAGCACCTGGGTTGAGCCAAAGGATTTGGTGATCCGGCTCAGCGTAATGGCGGATTTGCTCATGATAACTGGCTCCTGGTTTGATGATGTTGAACCCAACGGGAAAGCGGAAAGCAGACAACGAAGTAGAGCAGGGCGACGAGGCCGTAGATCACCACCGGCTGACCGATGCGATCGACAATCGCCTGGCCCTGGTGCATCAATTCTGACATGCCGATCATGCTGACAATCGACGTATCTTTAATCAGCGACAGATACTGGCCTACCAGCGGCGGCAGCACGATGCCGCGCGTTTGCGGCAGGATCACGCTAAGAAACGTCTGGCGCTTCGACAGGCCGAGGATCCACGACACTTCCCACTGGCCTTTAGGCACGGCTTCAATACCGGCGCGGAATACTTCAGCGATGTAAGCGCCCTGATAAATGCTCAGGCCGAGGATACCGGCAGCGAACAGATTGATTTCATAGCCGAAGTACGCCACGCCAAAGTAGATAAACATCAGCGTGATCAGGACTGGCGTGCCGCGAAACAGTTCGGTATAGAACACGGCGATTTGTCTGGCGACCGGCAAACGGCTGGTGCGTAGCACTGCCGCCAGTAAACCAAGCAGCGTGCTGCCGACGATAGCGGCGATGGAGAGCAGTAAAGTGACGGCCAGGCCTTTCAGCAGGATTGGCAGCGAGCCGATGATAAGTTCGCTCATAGCGCATTCTCCCGTTTCACTGGGTTAATCCATTTTCTTGCCCACCGCCAGCCGGGCTTTTTTACCGGCGTCACCAGCGGCGGATGAAACATCCGGCGTCCTGCCATGTTGCCGAGCCACGAGAACAGGTTGCTCAGCACCAGATAAACCAGCGCAACAACGCTGAAGGTCTGGATGTACAGCAGGGTGCGCGCATTGATCACCGTTGCGGTGCCGGTCAGCTCCGGCAGCGCGATGGCTGAGAGCAGCGAAGTGCCGAGCAGTAACTGAATCAGGTTGTTGATAATGGCCGGCCACACTGCCCGCGCGGCCTGCGGCAGCACCACGCTGAGGAAGATTTGCCGACGCGGAATACCGAGGATATACGCCGCTTCCAGTTGACCCTTCGCTACCGACTGAATGCCCGCACGGAAGGTTTCCGCCAGGTAAGCCCCCACGTTAATCCCCAGCGCGAGTACGCCTGCGGTAAAGGCGCTCATGGTGATACCCAGCGACGGCAGACCAAAAAAGATGATGAAGATTTGCAGCAGCACCGGCGTGTTGCGGATGAACTCGACGTAGCAGTGGCTGAGCCAGCGTAGCGGCGCCAGCGGCGAGGATTTCGCCAGCGCGGCCAGCAGGCCGAGCGCCACCGCCAGTACAAACGCCAGCAGCGTGACCTGTAGTGTTAGCCACGCGGCTTCCAGAAAGGTGTCGGCGTAGCGCCACAGGGTTAGCCATTGATAACTCATGGTGTGACTCCTTCAGGCGGCGCAGCATCGGCGGCTGCGCCGTGGGCGAACAATCAGTATTGCGGATTCAGCGGGTAGCGCGGTTTACTGCCGAACCATTTCTCATACAGCCGGGCGTTCTCGCCGGAAGCGTTGATTTCAAAAAGAAATTCGTTCAGATAGTTGGCCCATACCTGATCGCCCTGTTTCACACCGAAGGCGTTGTACTCCAGCGGCACCAGCGCTTCGTTGGTCACGGTCAGCGACGGATCGAGTTTCGCCTGATAGGCGAGGAAGTTGTTATCTTCGATCATGGCATCCGCCTGGCCCTGTTTCACCGCCAGAATTGCCGCCTGAGAGGAATCGTACTCCTGAATTTTCACGTCGATGCCGAGGTTGCGCACTTCATCGCCGTTAGTGGAACCTTTCACGGTGGCAATGGTTTTTCCGGCCATATCATGCGCGGATTGAATACCGCTGTTTTTGCGCACCAGCATCGCTTCGCTCGCCACCACATAGGGGTTGGTGAAACCGATCTCTTTGGCGCGTTCCAGATTGCGGGTGAAGTTACAGAACACCACGTCAACTTTATTGGTTTGCAGGTTAGGGATGCGGTTGGCGCTGGTGGTGTTGACCATTTCCAGTTTGACGCCCATCTCTTTCGCCAGCGCTTTGGCCAGATCGACGTCATAACCATCCGGATTGCCGTCTTTATCGTAAAAACCAAACGGGGCAAAGCTCAGGCAGTCACCCACGCGCAGCGTGCCGCGTTGCAGGACGGTTTGCAGCGCAGACTGTGGCGCAGCACCCGCCTCTTTTTTCTCTTCGGTCGGCGTACAGCCCGCAACAGCCAGCAATACCAGCGCGCCCGCCAGTGCTTTGGCACTTAATTTCAGCGATGTTGCATTCATTTTTATGCTCTCTTTTAATGTTTAACGAGACGGCGTAATACCGTGTCATCCGTTATAAGTCAGACGATCGCCGGCGCAGCGGCAGCGCTGATTATTTCGGGATATTTTAATGAACAAGCAAAAGCATCAATTAATAACAGGCTGTCCTGGTGTTGGCGAAGAAAGAAATAGAAACGCTCAGCCTGTTTTAACGGTTTTAATTATTTACGGTCGGCGCGGAAACATTTCATATCCACTTCCACTTTGCAGTCGACCACTAAATCCTGCACGCTACAAATACGCGCGGGTGGATTATCACTAAATATCTCTCTGAATACTTTATTAAATGAACTGAAATAGCGCGCGTCGGTTAATACCGCCGTCACGTGCACCACATCCTCCACGCGGTAACCGGCTTCCCGCATGATGGTCAGACAGTTGTCGAACGCCAGTTGCGTCTGTTCGATGATACCGCCCTCCACGACTTCGCCCTCGCGCATCGGTGTCTGGCCCGAGATATAGAGCCAGCCATCGGCCTCCACGGCCCGCGCGAACGGCAGTTTCTGCCCACCTGTACCGGTGCCGCCTTCAATGCCATAACGCTTAATCGTCATGCAACGCTGCTCCTTTTTGTTCTGAGATTACCCATTCGTACCGAGTGATAGTCGTCTGGTATATCAGACTACTATCTGCAATACCGGATAGGGCAAGATTTGCACAGGTTTTTTATTTTTGCAATATATCGCGAGGAATTTAATTTCTCGTGATGTCGTTGCGATCGCAAAATAAAAAAGGAACGCCGAAAATTCCTGTCTGGAAATGTTACCGCTGTCGAGGTTTAAAAAAATAACCTGCATGTAATGCGCTAAAATGAGGCCCCAAAATAGAACAAAGAAATATAAACTCTGGCGATGAAATTTTAATTAACGGGGATGGGTTAACGACGATGCTCGGTGTATGATGCTTTTCTTTTTTACTGTCTGGCGCGACCGCCCGACTGCATCAGGAGAATTTGCTTATGCCGGACGAGAAGCCATCGCGGGCGCGCGGTGTGGACCGTGTTATCGACATTTTTCGCCAGTTGCATATCGCTCGTCAGCCTATGGCGATGCGCGATTTGATCGACGCTACCGGCGCGCCGCGTTCCAGTGTATATGAACTCGTTAACCTGCTGAGTGAGGCAGGGTTGCTTGAACTGGATGCCGACGGCGCAGTGTTTTTTGGCCGTGAAATGCACTATTACGGTGCGGACTACATGGCGCATAACGACCTTATCCGCCGCTCGCATCAGTTAATGGTTGAGATCGTGGCCCGTCATGGCGAGACGGTGCAGCTCTGTATGCTGGAAGGGAATAAGTACACCGTTGTGCTGTCGGAAAGTAATGCTCACCCGTTCAAAATCACTTCTGATATCGGGGTGCGGGTGCCGATTACCTGGACGGCCACTGGTCGTCTGCTGCTCAGTAATTGGTCGGACAGCGCCATTCTCGATCTTATCCCCGAAGAGGATTACCGTCTGGCGAACGGGCAAGTCCTCGACAAGCAGACATTCCTCGAAGATATTCATCGTGCCGGGCAGCAGGGATATTGCCTGACCGAAGGCTTGTCAGAGAGTTTTACCTGCTGTATGGCGGCGCCGATTCGTTCCCGTAGCGGGCAGGCGGTCGCCGCTATCTGCTTTATGGTGAGTCGCGATACGCCGGAGGAGCGCCGTCAGATGCTGCTGAAAGAGCTGATCGTTTCCGGGCAAAAATTATCTGACTTCACCTGAGCCTCTATTCCCTGTGATTGAACATCCGCCAGGTGCCTGAAACCTGGCTCGCCGGGTTACACCATCAGGTGAAAGGGCGTGTCGCTATCGCCGTTGAACTGGAAAAGCCTGGCCGCTTTTTTGCCGGGGGGGGCGAAGGATGATCCGCAGAGCGTGAAGCGGATGTGACTAAGCTTGTGCATCTGCGGATGATGAATGCACCGAACACACCAGTGTGGCGTGATCCCACCACGCGTTGTGATTCACGCGTGCCGCCAGCACATTTAGCTGCTCTTCCTGTATCTCATGAATAAGATCCGAAAGCGGTTTCAACGTGCGCCAGGGTTGCCCCGCTTTCAGTAAATGGTGCCTGACGGGATCATAAGCGGTGATGTCTTCAGCGTACTGGGGAATTCCGCACATTGAACTGATCACCATGCGTCCTGCTGGTTTGAGCAATCTCCGCACCTCGGCGAAAAAGAGGCGGCGGGCGTCATCTATCAGGCAGTGCAAACAACTGCCATCAACAATCAACGCAAACATTGAATCCTGACATTGCGTGATGTGACAAACATTGCCGACAAAAAAGTGTGCGCAGAGGCCTGCTTGCCGGAAACGCTCTTCTGCCCATCCGATCGCGGTTTCAGACAGATCGACACCCCATACAGAGTATCCTCGTTCAGCAAGAGACTGCGCCGCCATTGCTCCGTTCCCACACCCCATTTCAAGTACCGGCGCGCCAGAGGGAGGTAAATACCCCTGAGCGTGAAGCCAACTAAGGGTTTTTTCCTGCTGTTGTTTTGCCCTGATAAAACCTTTCCCGGCCCAGGCGACAGCCCCGTTGGCCATCAGTTTCCTGTATTGTTCTTCATAAGGATTCATAGTGAAGAGGTCTTTTTACCCGCCATAATCCCCTTCACTTTATACGCCATAGGTTATTGAAATAAAGATTAAGGTTATGAAAACGGGGGGTAACGGAGGCGCAACGGAGTCTGCTTTCCGCTCAAAAAAGAAAGATGACAGTCGCTATCATTGACCAGTCACCACAGATATTGTCTCCTCTTTGCGTATTTCTTGCTCATTCCCTTCTTAGTTCATGCAGATACCCGCCTGGTGCTGGCCTTTTGTTAACAATAAAGATATAAATAACCCGGACATGGACATTTAGACATCTATACGTTTAGAAGGTGATATGCACGAGCAACAAGAGAATGGAGAGCTTAAGCGCACCATGAAAACCCGCCATTTGATCATGCTTTCATTAGGCGGTGTCATTGGTACAGGGCTATTTTTTAATACCGGATACATCATCTCTACCACCGGCGCGGCGGGCACCCTGCTGGCGTATTTGATTGGAGCGCTGGTCGTCTGGCTGGTTATGCAGTGCCTTGGTGAGCTTTCCGTGGCGATGCCCGTCACCGGTGCTTTTCATATCTACGCGGCGCGCTATATTGGCCCGGCGACAGGGTATGCCGTGGCGTGGCTGTACTGGCTTACCTGGACCGTTGCTCTGGGATCAAGCTTTACCGCCGCCGGGTTCTGCATGCAGTACTGGTTCCCGCATGTTCCGGTCTGGATATGGAGCGCCCTGTTTTGTGGGGTGATTTTTTGTCTTAACGCGATTTCGACGCGCTTCTTTGCCGAAGGGGAGTTCTGGTTCTCGCTCATTAAAGTCGCGACCATCCTCGTCTTTATCATCCTCGGTTGCGGGGTGATTTTCGGGTTTATCCCGCTGAAGGATGGTTCACCTTCGCCGGGGCTTGCTAACCTCACCAGCGAGGGCTGGTTCCCGCACGGCGGTTTGCCGATTCTGATGACCATGGTGGCGGTCAATTTTGCTTTTTCCGGTACGGAGCTTATCGGTATCGCGGCGGGCGAAACGGAAAACCCGCACCACGCTATTCCGGTCGCGATCCGCGCCACGATTGCCCGGTTAATCCTGTTTTTTATCGGTACCGTTTTTGTCCTTGCTGCGCTGATTCCGGCGAATGTGGCAGGGGTTGAGAAGAGCCCGTTTGTACTGGTCTTTGAAAAAATAGGCATTCCATATGCCGCGGATATTTTTAACTTCGTCATCCTGACCGCGATTCTTTCAGCGGCGAATTCCGGGCTTTATGCTGCGGGCCGCATGCTCTGGTCGCTGGCAAACGAAAAAACGTTGCCGGGCTGTTTTGCCCGCGTCAATAAGCGTGGCGTGCCGTTGATAGCCCTTTCTGTCTCGATGCTCGGCGGCCTGATGGCGCTATTATCCAGCGTGATTGCCCCTGATACGGTGTTCGTTGCGCTGAGCGCCATTTCTGGTTTTGCCGTTGTGGCCGTATGGCTCAGCATCTGCGCGGCCCACTTTGTCTTTCGCCGCCGCCACTTACAGTCGGGCAAGCCGTCTGCGGCGTTGCAATACCGCGCCCCCTGGTATCCGCTGGTTCCCGTACTTGGATTCGTGCTGTGTCTGATGGCCTGCATTGGTCTGGCGTTCGATCCGGAGCAGCGCATTGCGCTCTATTGCGGTCTGCCGTTTGTCGCCCTTTGCTATGGTGTTTATTTTCTTACCCACAAAACAAAATTGAAGGAGGCGGACTATGCCGCAGATTAACTCCCTTGCCGCGCTGCTTGAACGTCATCCCTTTGTCGTGCTTGATGGCGCACTGGCCACCGAGCTTGAAGCGCGCGGATGCAACCTTGCCGATAATCTCTGGTCCGCCAAAGTATTAATGGAAAATCCACAACGTATTCGGGACGTGCATCTGGATTACTTCCGCGCGGGCGCACAGATAGCGATTACCGCCAGTTACCAGGCCACGCCCGCAGGCTTTGCGGCGCGCGGGCTGACGGAGGCGCAGTCGAAAGCGCTGATTGAACAGAGTGTGAAGCTGGCAAAAGAGGCGAGTGACATTTATCGCGCAGAAAACCCTAATGCCGGTCCGCTGCTGGTGGCTGGCTCAGTTGGGCCATACGGCGCTTATCTGGCCGATGGCTCTGAGTATCGCGGCGACTATGTGCGTAGCCACGAAGCGTTTCAGGCATTTCATCGCCCGCGAATTGACGCGTTGCTCAATGCCGGTGCCGATCTGCTGGCCTGCGAAACGTTACCTTCCTTCGCTGAAATAAAAGCGCTGGCTGACCTGCTGACCGAATATCCCGATGCGCAAGCGTGGTTCTCATTTACCTTACGTGATGACAAGCACCTGAGCGATGGCACGCCGCTGGTTGAGGTGGTGAACGCGCTGTCTGCTTACCCGCAAATCGTCGCGCTGGGGATTAACTGTATTGCGCTGAGCAAAACAACCGCCGCGCTCAACCATCTGCACAGCCTTAGTGCGCTGCCGCTGGTGGTCTATCCTAACTCCGGGGAAACTTACGACGCGGTCACCAAGGCGTGGCATGCGCACAGCGATACCTGCGGATCCTTAGCGGCACAGTTGCCCCAGTGGTTAGAAGCGGGCGCGAGACTGATTGGCGGATGCTGCCGGACAACGCCACAGGATATTGCCGCACTGAGCGAGCGCCGCTGACGGCAGTTGCATCGCCACAACTCTTTGCAGCCTTGCTTCGGCCTTACCGCTTCATGCCATGCCCCTCGTTCCATTATAAAAAGGCAGTCCGTTAGTACCGACGGGCTGCCTTTTTCATTTTTGACCCTTTTCTTCGAGATAATAGTTGACCAGGTAGAACGATCGTTCTACCTTGTATCCCATGAACAAGAAAACGACCGATACCCGAGAAAAAATCCTGACTACTGCCGAGCAATTGATCTATCGGAATGGAATTCATGCCACCGGCATGGACCTTCTGGTCAAGACCTCAGGCGTGGCAAGGAAAAGTATTTATCGCTATTTCGCGACCAAAGATGACGTGGCCGCCGCCGCGTTGAATGAACGTGATGAACGCTGGATGCAGTGGTTCAGAACGGAATCTGATAAAGGCGAAACGCCTCAAGATCGCATTTTGAACATGTTCACGGTGCTCAAGGGCTGGTTTGAGTCAGAAGGCTTTCGGGGTTGCGCATTTATCAACACCGCCGGAGAAGTAGGAGACCCGGCAGACCCCGTTCGCCAGATAGCAAAACTGCATAAACAAAAATTGCTCGATTACACGCTGGGACTCACGGAGCAATTAAACATTGAGCAACCGGCAGCACTGGCCAGACAGCTGCTGATTCTGATCGAGGGCGCTATCACCACGTCCTATGTGATGGGCGATAGCAGCGCCGCCGAGAGTGCAAGGGACGTTGCGAAACTATTGCTGGAACAGACCTCTTCTTAAGGCCTGAGTATCAAAAACGGTTTCTACTGATATATCCATTTTTACAGGAGGCTTCACCATGCCCGCTACACAAACTCGCCCGCCACTGCCACCTTTCACTCGCGAGTCGGCGATTGAGAAAGTCCGGCTCGCCGAAGATGGCTGGAACAGCCGCGATGCCGAAAAAGTATCCCTGGCATACTCACTGGATACCAAATGGCGTAACCGCGCCGAGTTCGCCAATAATCGTGAAGAAGCGAAAGCCTTCCTCGAACGTAAGTGGAAAAAAGAGCTGGAGTACCGTCTTATCAAGGAGTTGTGGGCGTTTGACGGCAACCGCATCGCTGTCCGGTACGCTTATGAGTGGCACGATGACTCCGGTAACTGGTTCCGCTCTTACGGCAACGAAAACTGGGAATTTGGTGAAGATGGACTGATGCATCACCGCTACGCGTGTATCAATGACATGCCGATTAAAGAAAGCGAACGCAAGTTCCACTGGCCGCTGGGGCGTCGTCCGGATGATCACCCGGGTCTGTCGGAGCTGGGTCTGTAAATTTGTCGGTTATGTCGTGAAAAGCCCCCGTCTACTGTCCTGGTCGGGGGCTTTTTCTCAACTCCACTTATTAACGCCATGAGGTTATTCAGTTGAGGTTAATGGAGTAATAACGCCACCTTTCTGCGTTTAATGATTTCGTGACGGCACTGTCAGCGCAATAACCTACACTTTCTTACGCGCGGCGCAGGCTTATGGAAAAGCCCGTTCCTCGTTCAACGCAGGCACATGCGTTTGAGCGGTTCCATTCTGACGCCTGAAAACGCCCGGGGGAACGCCCACATATTGCGTGAAGGCCACGTTAAAGGCGCTCGCTGACTGATAGCCGATGTGAAAAGCAATCTGTTCGATTTTCTCTTTGCTGCTCACCAGCGCTTTTTTCGCTAACGACATGCGCCAGAAGAGAAGATATTGCCCTGGCGGCATGCCGACAGTCTCATTGAAAGCGGCGAAAAAAGCGGAGCGGGACATTGCAGCGTGGCGGGCGAGCTGTGCGATTTGCCATTCATCCCCCGGTTTTTCATGCATAAGATGCAGCGCGACAGCGATCTTTTCATGTTGCAGCCCCTTCAGAATGCCCGCCGCTTGCGGCAGTTCAGGATTACTGCGTAACGATTCCACTAACAGCAGTTGTAAAAGATGCATTAACACCACGTCGCGCCCGGGGCGCCTGGCCCGGCTTTCCTCACGGAGAAGTTCAAGCAAGGTGACGAAACGTCGCTGTCCTTTAATCAGGATCTCGTTTGGCAGTAAAGAGACGATAAGTTGTTTATCCGGGGTATCGAATTCACAATGGCCGACATGCATGACCAGCTCGGCTGGCCCGCTTGCTGCGCCAATTCTCACGTGCCCTTCGCTGATTATTGTTGGCATCGTGATTTCCGTGGGGCTGCATCTGCCCGCATTGGTGTTCTCGAAAGAGTAAGCGGCGGGTATCAGAATAAAATCACCGGCAACAAGCAACTTTGCACCTTGCCCGTTCACATTGATCAAGCATTCGCCTTCCAGCACCGCGCAGTAAAAAGCCTCTCCGCCAGACTCCCGAACAATACGCCACTCTCCGCGCCCCTCAACGAGTTTTGAATGCGAAGGTTTGGGATTGAGCAGGGCAACGATATCGGTCAACGGATCTGACATTGGACGATCTCTAAAGTTTGCGGGACTTTTGATTATATATTGTCCGGATAGCGGCGGCTATGATCACCGCTCTTGCCATCAAAGAGGATCCAATATGCCTACTGTACTGATTACCGGTTGTTCTTCTGGCTTTGGCCTTGCCGCCGCAAAACTTTTTTTACACCAGGGCTGGGAAGTGATTGCCACGATGAGAACGCCTGACCCGAGCTGTCTGCCGGAAAGCGACAAACTGACGATTTTGCCGCTCGATATTACTTCCGCGCAGAGTATCAGCCATGTGGTGAAAGAGGCGGGCGCGATTGATGTGCTGGTGAATAATGCGGGTTTTGGCGCGCCTGTACCGGTCGAACTCACCTCTTTTGCCACTGCGCAGCAGTTAATGAACACCAATGTCCTGGGAACATTGTCATTAACGCAGGCGTTTCTGCCGCTGATGAGAGAGGCGAAATCAGGCGTCATTATCAATGTCTCTTCATCTGTGACGACCAGAGCGATGCCGCTGATTGGGCTTTATCGCGCCAGTAAAGCAGCGCTGAATGCATGGAGCGAGTCATTGTCCCTTGAGGTCAGGCCTTTTGGTATTCGTGTTCATATCGTGTTACCGGGGCGCTCTCCGGAAACGAAGTTTGGCGAGAATGCGCGCGCGCATTTCGCCGGGATGGACGATCCCGCCTACGGGCAAATAGTGAAGGAATTTATCCAGATGGTGGGCGAGAGCAACTCACCCGTGACGCATGCTGATGATGTCGCGAAGGCCATTTTCGCCATTGCTAACGATGCAAATGCGCCGCTATACACCGCTGCGGGTGAAGATGCCGAGCTTTGGCTGAAAGAGGCGCAGCAGCATTCCCCCTTCTCTTACTGATGACGCCGAACGCAGAGCACGCGGGGATTATTCGCATTGCAACGCCCGGTGCAGGACATTACTCCTGCGCCAGGCGATTAAAGAGCAGGGCACTGAGGAACGGAATCCTCAGGAGCAGGAAAGGCGGTATCCCGTATCGGCTCGGGAAACGGTCGCAAACCCAGCCGGGCCCAGGTGCATGCCCGCAATAAGCAGTTTTTCCCGGACGGCTTGCGCCAGGATTTTTTGGCGGGTTGCTTCGGCCAACGCGGGATCGGCATCAAACAGAATGCTCACCGCCGGTTGTGCCGTCTGAATATGCGGGTAATGGACGATATCTCCCCAGATAAGTAAGCTTTTTTCCTCCGAGTCAATGCGAAACCCGGTATGCCCTGGCGTGTGGCCCGGCAGCCATACCGCAGAAATGCCCTCTGTTATGGTGCCCTCGCTAAATAAGCGGACGTTCCGTGCATAAGCCTCTAACGTCTGGCGCGCCAGCATGAAATTACGTTGGCTGCGTTCGCTGGCTATTTTTCGTTTTTCATCATCCCGCCAGTAATCCGCTTCGCGATGATGCAGGAGAAGTTCCGCATGTTGAAAGACCGGTTGCTTGTCGGCAGCAAGCAGGCCGCCAATATGGTCCGGATGGCAGTGCGTTAATAACACGGTGTCCACGTCGCTGGGGCTGATTCCGATGGCTGCGAGGTTGGCTTTGAGCTGCCCGCCCGCGTTGTTCAGCCCTCCTGTACCGGCGTCAACCAAAATGGTTCGTCCCCGCCCGCGAATAAGATAACCGTTGATATGGATATTCCCGGATTCAGCGATTCCGGCGCGATGCTGAATGAAGGCGGCATCCTCTGTGGTAATACCTGACAATAACTCCAGGCTGGCGGACATATTGCCATCACTCACCGCCGTGACCTGAAAATCGCCAATCTGGCGTGATGGAAAGGTAAGAGAGTTCATACATACCTCAGGATTAGTTTTTGGCGTACGGGTACGGAGCAGGGGAGCCAAAGCAGCGAATACGCGCCATTAGCCCCCAGGCCTGCTGCGTGGCGAGATCCAGTTCACGCATAAAGTTTTCCATCACTTCCTGCGTGCGCCAGGGTGTCAGCCGATAAAAGAGCTCGGCATAGACCGGATGCCCGCATCCCTGCTTTACCGTCACAAATATGATATGCACGTTGTCCGGCTCTGCGGCGAGAATGTCAGCGCAGAGGGCACCACAGGTGCGGGTAAAATCGGGAAGATCGGTATACCTGTCAGCGTGTTCTTCCGAAAGGTAAAACGTCAGATTAGGCATGACTTAATGGCTCCCCTGCTGGTGGTGCTCAACCGGACATTGCAGTTGCGATGTCAGCGGTTCGTAAAGATATACGCCGGGCACCTCCGCCAGCGGCAAGGCGCTTTCACGTGGCAGAACCCAGGCAACGCGATGTTCCGGGGATCGTTCCAGCCCTGCCGCGTGCATTTCCATCGCCGGGTTCCCCAGCGTTGTGGCTAAAGCGCTTACCGGCTGCGCGCTGAGAAGCAGAATTTCATCTGACGAGACGGCCGGAGCCGGTGCTGCGCATGCATACAGATTACGATGCCAGTCAGTGATATATGCCTGCCAACGGGAGAAATTACCGCCCCCTTTGCGCCGATAATCATCACTGCTGAGTACCTCTGCATCTTTTACGGTGTGAAGGGCGAGATAAGTCGGGCAGCCGGGGTTCACGGCGCGAAAGCGCTGAGAAGTACGGAACCCATTCACAGAGACCAGCGCGGGTAATTTTTCCAGGCTGTAAAATGCATTCCATTCTCCCTCGCTTTGGGGATCGGTATATGAGCACTCCACGATATACAACATTGTCCTGCCTCCGCATGATAAACAGCGGACAACGAATAATCCGCTTAATGACTTTTGATCATGCTATAAGGTGTATTCCGGCCTGAAAATCGACAATATTTCATTGTTTAGTGACATTAACTCACTAAGCGGCGTTATCAGCACAGCGGAAGGGCTCTTTTATGCGCAGAAAAATACCCAGTAGCACTTCTCTGCAGGCTTTTGATGCCGCCGCGAGGCACGGCAGTTTTGCCCGTGCCGCAGAGGAACTCTCCCTGACGGAAGGGGCCATTAGCCGCCAGATTGCCCGCCTTGAATCGTTGCTGAACTGCAGGCTGTTCGACCGTACGGGAAGCCGCGTAAAGCTTAATCCCGCAGGCGCACGCTATGCGCGGCACGTCCACGAAACACTGGCGCGGCTCGAAAGGGATACCCAATACATCATGGGGTTGCCAGAGGGAAATAAGAGTCTGGATATTGCCGTCCTGCCGACCTTTTCCAGCCGATGGCTGATCCCGCGCCTGGGCAGCTTCAGATCATTGCACCCGGACATAACGGTAAATATTGCGGCCAGTACCGACCCTTTTATTCTGAGCGGAAGTGGTTTTGACGCCGTGATCCATTTTGAACATCCCGCATGGACCGGCATGCGCATGCAGTTTCTGTTTCAGGAAAAGCTGGTTCCGGTGTGCCACCCCGCGCTGCTGGCGCAAGGTGACGTTGATGAACAGTTAAACACGCTGCCACGGATTCACCGACGGCAGAATCCGGATGCATGGCATCTGTATGCCCGCGAAAGCCACATAAACCTGGATAATCCAGGGCTGGGAGTGCGGTACGACCTGCATGAAATGGCCATCGCTGCCGTTATGGCGGGGCAAGGTGTGGCGCTGGTGCCGCGCATGTATATCGAAAATGAATTGAGGCGCGGTCTGCTTGTTTCACCCTGGCCAGAATCCGCCAGCCTGAGCAAAACATTCTGTTTAATCAAACCGACGGAAACCGGAATGAATGAAGCGGCGTTAGCGGATTTTGAACGCTGGCTGCTTGCTGAAATCACTCCCGCTGCAGGAGCATTGCAGCAAGAGGCTTAACGTTCATCATCGCCCTCTCCACACGGACATCGCTAAAATAAGGGCGGCCTGACTCTTTTTCAGCAGGCCGCCTGTCGTGTCAGAAGGTAAACCGTTTTCTTCAGTTTTCGAGCCAAATAAACTCAGGTGGAGAATGCATCAGGAAGTTCTGGTGCGATATGTTCCAGGCGTAAGCGCCCGCCAGGCTGAACACCAGCCAGTCACCTGGTGCCAGCGCGGCAACGGGCTGCTGGCGTGCCAGTACATCTTTTGGCGTACAGAGTTGCCCGACCAGCGTCACATGTTCATCTTTTATCCATTCAGCGTTTTGTTCGCGTCGCAATATGCTGAACGGGTGGTTGTGGCTTTGCGCCGCCGGGGTGCGAAAATGGTGCGTTCCCCCGCGACCAATCGCAAACCATTCGCCGAGATTCTTTTTGACGTCCAGCACTTCCATGACGTAATAGCCGCAGGCAGCAGCTATGAAACGACCACACTCAAAGCGCAGCGTCCAGCCTTGCGCCTGGCTGAATTGCGTCACGTCTGGCAGGCGCTGGCAAAAAGACGTCCAGTCAAAGTGATGCTGCGGTTCAAGATAGTTAATACCGATACCGCCACCGACGTTAATCAAGTCAATGTTCAGCGACCAGCGATCGCACCAGCTACGGACCTTGTCCAGATACAGACGGATCAACGCCAGATGATTATCCACATCCAGTTGGTGAGACATCAGATGGAAGTGGAAACCGCGCAGATTGATTTGCGGAGAGCTGGCGATTTCGCTTAATGCCGCAGGCAGATCATGCTCGTCGAGACCAAAAGGCGTCGGTTTGCCTCCCATCATCAGACGCGTACCGCCGATCCCCTCCAGCGCAATGTTCATCCGCAACAGTACGGAGACCGTTCGATTCTCATCAAGCGCGATAGCCTGTAAACGACGCAGCTCGGTCAAACTCTCCACGTGTAAAACGTCCACGCCGAGCTGCACCGCCTGGCGCAGTTCACTCTGCAGCTTGCCGGGGCCGCCGAAAATCAGCGGCTTGCCAGCCACCTGCTCACGTAACCAGTTGAGTTCGCCACCGGATGCCGCTTCAAAGCCATCAACGTATTCGCATAATGTACGCAGTATGGGGGCTTCAGGATTCGCCTTTGCGGCGTAAAACAGTTCACAACCTGCTGGCAATGCATGACGCATGCTGCGGATATGTTGGCGCAGTGCAACGAGATCATACACATAAGCGCAAAACGGCTCTGAGCGCTGTTGCTGCAACTGTTGCAGCGCCTCTTTGACTTTCGGCGTCATTGCGTGCTCCTCATTGGGTGTTGCAGCAGGGTGTAATCCGCGTGTTTATCCGCTTTGCGCAGCAGGCGGGTTTTCAGATTGTTTTTTGACGGAATAGGGCCGCCCTCAAGGATCGCAGCGATTTCCGGCTGATGCCGCCAACGGCCAAGTTGCGCCGCCAGTAAATCCCACAATTGCTGTTCCATTACCTGATCGTCATCGGCGAGGCGGAACAGCACTTCCGACAGGTGATTGATCAGCAGGCAATAGGCGACGCGACGCCAGCCCTGTTCCCGGTTGTACCAGACGGACTGTCTGGCACGCTCGGACATCATCGCTAAATCGGAGGCTGACCAGCGCTCGGTGGTGAGTTTTGTGCCTTCCAGATCGCGTACCCACAGTTGAGCCGGAAGGTAATTTTCAATGGAAACCAGAACGTTTTGCAGGTGTGGCTCAAACACCATTCCTTCCGTGAAGAACGCCTCCAGCACACCAGGAAGCAACACTGACAGATACCTGTCGAGCCACAATAAATTCGCCTGCTGTAGAGAAAGCCCCTGCGCTGTGCTCAACTGCTGAATTTGCAGGTGAAGCGGGCTGTGGCCCTGGTGGTCGAGTGCAAACAGCGATGCCGCCAGCCAGGGCTGTTGATCGGTGAGATTCTCACGATAAAGAATGCCGAAACACTCTTGTAAATGGCGCACTTCTTCCGCTTCGTCTGCTTGCGCCAGCGCGGAGAAATCAAGGCTGCTGGCGGCTGGCTCGCGCATGATGTGGAAGCCAGGCACCGTACTTTCCAGGCGCGCAAAACGTTCCTCAAGTAGCGTATTCAGCGCAACTGCGCTTTCCAGTTCATACCAGGCATTCTTGCGGACACAGTTGGTGAGCCGCACATGGATGGAGCATTTAAGGTAATAGGGCAGATCGGCGCGATACAAGGTGCGCACCGATGATGTCGCCGCGAATTCTGCACCCGTAAGCCCAAGCGGCGTGATGAGCCCACGGCTCACGGCACGCGTATAAAGCGGCGACTGCATGATGTGGCGAACCTCCCAGGGATGGCAAGGATAGCAGTGCTCGCCATGGAGGTTATCCAGCATTGCCTTAACTGGCGCACTGCCCCGAACCTGTAATAGCGAGGGGTGAATGCGGAACCAGAACAGCGGGAAGCGCGCTGCGACTTCGGGCGAGCAAGCCAGTAACGCCTCTGGCGTCACACCCTGACGGCTTTTCGGGCTCGGATGCATCGGATGGCCCCAAAGCAGGCGCTCTTCGCTTTGAATGTAGCTATGCTCGCTGGCCTGCTTTGGCAGATGCTGCAGGAAAGAGGCCGTCACCTGGACGCTGTTTTCAATTTGATCCAGCAGTTCTGAATCGGGTAATTGCCCGGTCTGCCGCACCATATCATTGACCAGCAACGCCATTGCTTCACTACAACGGACGGCCCGCCACGGGCGACCAAACTCTTTCACAAACGGAGTACCGATAAAGTCGCCGCGATCCAATAAACTCCAGCGGATAGCCCGGATGGCGAGTAACGTGCTGCCATCCTCTCCCATTTGCAGCAAAATCACTTTGCCCGCGACCATACGGCTGGCTAACGACAACGGAATATTGCCCTGGCGTACCTGTTTAACTCGTCCTGCCGGGCGAGCGAATTCGCGAATATAGCAGTTCAGCAGTGCTGTCAGCCCGGCAAATTCCGCCAGCTCCCTTTGCGGGGTGACTTTTGCTGTCAGCAGTGGGTTTTCACGAACGGCGAGTGATACGGACATAACCTGATCCTCGTAAAGGGGAAATAACAAAGAGTAAGACGGCGCCAGAAGCCGCCGCCGCTGAAGCCAGGAAAGGCGCCTGTAACGACACATGCGAAACCAACCAGCCCGCAGCAAGACCGGCAGCCACGCCAGCCCACTTGCCAGCGGCATCGATCTGCCCGAACTGCTTTCCGGCGCTGTGTTGGCGAATGGTGTCGCTCAGCATCTGATTGGCGCCGCTGTAAGCCAGCAGCATGCCGCAACCAAACAGCGTGCGAGCCGCCAGCAGCGATGACGCTCCGGTTAATTGGCTGTGCCACCATGCCGCTATCGCAATCAGCGCCATGCCGGGTACAAAATAAAGGCTGCGTCCCGCCAGACGGTGCCAGAGTGGCAAAAGCAGCAGATAGATCAGATGCGGCCAGCTATAGAACGTACCGATCAGCACTTCCGTAGGTAGCCAATGTGCGGCATAGGGCAGGAAGTAGGGGAACGTCACTACCATGGCGAAGTTGAACAGAAACTGCATCGCCCACAGATAATGAAACGTGGATTGGATGCCGTTGTTCTGCACTGCACGGTGTGTTGGCTCAACGGCCGGATCGGCGGGCAGCCGCAGGCTGAGCAGCAGGCCGCACAGCGATAACATTGCCAGCCCCAGCCACAGACGCTGCCCAATATCGGGTAGCCACATCAGAATTCCGCCTATTAGCGGTGGTGCGCTCAGCAGCGCCAACCGGGCGGATGATTGCGTCCAGTTAAGGGCTTTCGCCAGTTGTTCACCGCGCAGATGCAGGGAAAGATAGCCATTCGCCGCAGCCAGGGTTCCTCCCGCTATGCCCTGCAATGCGAGTGCGACGATCAACCAGGGTAACGAGGGCGATACGCCAGCCAGTAAAAATGCGCATGTCAGCCCGAACAAGGCCCGCTGCAGCGACAACCGCCGCCCGTAGCGATCGGCAAACCGTCCCCACCACGCGGCAGAAATTGCCGTCATCACTGAAGGCAGGCTGAACAGCACGCCTGCCCACAGGCTGCGTTCAGCGATGCCAAATGAAACCAGCAGCCGTGGTAGATAGAGCGGTACGCCAAGTACGGTAAATGCGGCCAGGAAGTGGCAGGACAGAACCACCTGCAACGTACTGCGCATTAGCGTTTTTCCCGCAGCAGGAAATTCGGCCCACTCTGGCCATAGAACTTGTTGATATCTGCAGCGCCGGACGCCTGTTTGCTTAACAGACTGCCGCTCAGCAACAGGTATTTCACTGGCTGCGTGGAGCAGGCAAACAACTGCTGTCGAGCAAAGGCTGTATCGACGCCTTCACTCTCCAGACGCGCCAGACTCTGCTCAAGCGCATGTCGTAACGTTTGATACCCCGCTTCACGATCGATCAGTGCGCCTGCGGTCAGACTTTCCAGCACGGCCGCCAGGCAGAGTTGCAGGGTGATGGTGATAAACATCTGCGCCAGCGCGGCTTCATCAGACACACAAATGCGCGGATCGCGCAGTGTGATGAGGCGCTCTGCCAGGTGCGGGCAGGCGGCTGCAAAACGCTCGGGCAGAATGCGCGCCGCATCGTTGTCTTTCATCACCAGTGTCAGGGCTTCATTTGGCGTAAGGCTCAGCACGGCATTCTGCTGATTGGATTCGAGGGCAATGCCGTAGCGTAACCACAGCGTCAGGTGAACATCCGCCATCAACTGGCAGTATTCACGCCACCACTCCGCGACGTCTGGCATACCGGGTTGTTCAAGCAGAGAAGAGAGATAATAACGTCCGTCCGGCAGTTTGCTTCCAAGCGCCGCAACCGGTAACAGCGTTTCACCGGTACGGGGCGCTGCGTAGCGCCGCAACAGGAAGGCTAACTGTTTATTCTCCGCAACATGGCCACAAAAACGCTCATCGACATGGCGATATTTGCCGCGCAGCAGGTTGTCCTGTTCCCCCAACATGGTCAGCACTTCAGCGAACCACTGGCCGTCATACAGAGTTGAGGGTTTGATCAGACGGATATTTTTCTGCCCCAGCGTGCGCATGCTGAGCGGCACTTTGAGATGTTGATCCGGGTAGTCCGCTAACTGCACGGTACGTACTGATAAGGTGGGGTAGACATCGAGCCAGGCATCAGGCGCGATTACCGCACCTTCGGGAAGATCATGTAATTGGCTCAACGTAAGAGGATGCACAGGGATCAATGCATGCCGGGCGAAGTGCTGTGGATCCAGGCCAACCTGTGACGGCAATGGCCACCAGTCCGGTCTGGCTTCCGGTGCCGTCAGGGTTAATTGCTGGTGGGGTAAAGCCAGCCAGCGCAGACGAAACGGCTGACAAAACTCAGGCGCGTATTGGCGCAGGTCGGCTTCGCTAAAACCAAATTTCGCGCGCGCAGTCGGGTAGTAAGGATGATCAAGGAAGCTTGCCAGTTGATCGGCATGACGCAGGCGCTCGCCCCAGTTCATTTCATGCGGTGAACGTAACAGTGATGCGCGCTGTTGTGTAAAAGCGAGGGCACAGAGTTCGCCTTGTGCCACGGCACTGTCGGCTTCCTCTTTATAGGTAGCAAAGAGCTCTCGCGTTTCCGGTTGCTGATCCGGCATTAACGCCGCCAGCCAGTTAGCATAGCCAGACTGCGAGTGCCATCCTTGCGCGGTTTTAATCTGCCATTCAGGGGATACCGCCCGCCATGGTTGCATGTAATCACAGGCATCCACCTGCAGGCGCAATGTCTGACTGGCCGACTGCCAGGTAAGCCACTGATGCTGAGAATCTTGTGTAATCTGCCCCTGGCTTATCAAACCACTGACGTTTTCGCGCAGGCAGGCGTTTATGATACGTAGCGTAATGTAGTCATGCTGATTCATCAGACAATCTCCCACTTTAGTGCGGCGAGAGTACGGTTAGTGAGCTGTTTGAGCTGCGTGTCATCGCTGGCTTCAAAGTACAGCACGCCGAGGTAATCTTTATTTGAGTGGGTGAGCTCGATGCGATCGCCGGTGGATTTGAGCGGACGGTAGTGGAGGCCCGGAGCGTTGAGCGGTTGAGGTGCGGTTTGCAAGGTGCCACTGCGATCGGCGACGAGATAATGGATGAGCGCTTCACCCTGTTCCGCTTTTATCGGCGGCAGCGGTTCGCCAAGATGCAGACGCAGGATCGGCGTGAACCACCCCTCCGGCAGCAGGCGGTCCAGCAGAAATTCGCGGCCATCGCCAATGCTGCGGTAATTGATTTCAACTAATACGGGGCCATTATCGGTAACGATAAATTCGCTGTGACAAGCGCCAAACCCCACGCCAAACTCACGCAACTGTGCCAGCGCCTGCTGCTTCCAGCGTGTGCTATGTTCACCGGCCCAACGCGCACTCATCTCCACAAAGTGCGGCGGCGCGGAGAGTTCGACATCGAAACCGCCAATTGCCACCAGCTCATTGCCATCACCGAGGGTTTCCAGCGTAAACAGCGGCCCTTGCATGAACGCTTCAACCAGCAATGTCTGGCGGACTGGCAGGGAGTCAAGGTAGTGCTGGCAACGCGTGAGATCCTCAATAAGCCGTACATCCATAGACGCTACGCCCTGGCCTGGCTTGATCACGACTGGCCACGGCCAGTCAGCGGCCGGTGATGCATCAGGAAGGAGTTGAGCAGACCAGACTGAAGGTTGCCCGAGTGCTTTCAGGCGCTGGCGCATGCGCCATTTCTCTTTCGCGGCGTAGCAAATTTGCCAGTTCTTGGCGGGCAGACCAAGTGCAGTGGCGGCAATAGCGGTAGCCGTTTGCAAGTGATCGCTATTGGAGAACAGCGCAGCAGGCGTGATCCCCCATTCGGTGAGCGTGTCGAGAATGGACAGTGGGTTAAATACTTCGCATTCGATAACCGTAACGCTGTCATCCACCTTGCTGTTATGCGCCATCGCGTGATCGGTAAGCAGGATCACCGAATAGCCCAGGTGTTGCGCTGCGGGAATAAAACCTTCTGTCACGGCCGCGTTAACAACGTGACTGATGATCACATAGGGCTTTTGGTTGAACATGTGTATACCTGTTTGGGTGTTGAGTAGGAAAGGTTAAAGAGACTGAACGTCAGTAAGCCGTTGCTTTAGCGCCCGAAACAAAAAACCGCGATCTTCGCCGCACAGCCAGCTATCCACGCCCTGGCGTTGCCAGTATTGCTGCTGCTCTGCGGTGCGGGGGTTGGCGCAAAAAGATTTCCCTGCGGCTTGGCAACGTGCAGCCAGTTGGCGAATAAGCGCTTCAACCTCAGGATGCGTAGGCTGTGGGCCAAGTTGCATGCTCATTGCCAGGTCAAGCGCACCTTCCATAACCATCGTGACCTGAGGGATAAGCACTATGGCGTCAATAGCCTCAATGCCGGCCGGCGTTTCAATCATGGGCACCAGCCATAACTTCTCATTGACCTGGCGGATATAATCCTCAAGGGGCAAAGTACCGAAGCCGGTAACGCTGCCGCCGGTGATACCTCGTGTTCCAATGGGGGGAAAGAACATCGCATTTTTCAGGGCGTTAACCTGTTCCGCACTTTCCGCCCGTGATAGTACAATCCCGCCTGCTCCCATATCGAGCAGGCGGCCAGCGCGCGGAATGTCGTCACAGGTGAGGCGTATCAATGGCGTGCAGTGGTTGAGCTGCGCCAGTTGAATACAGTGGCTAAGAAGCGTTTCGTTATGGGGAAGATGTTCCAGATCGAGTATCACGAAGTCATACCCGGCAATGGCAATCATCTCAACAAGGGTCGGGTGGGGAACGGAGTTGAGAATGCCAAATAGCCCATTGCTGGACCTGCGGCGTTCCCCTGGTAGTGCAAGCGAGATCATATAACTAGTCCATGTTGGTAATGCTTATCATTTACATTATCATTACTAATGAACTCGTGCTTTTCAAAAGATTTAAACAAGATCATTAAATAAATTCACTAAGTGATAGTTGCTGAATCGAAGTAGTCTGATTGCGATTTTGGTGTAAGCTTTTGATACGTATCAGATATTTAATAAAAGACCGTTTGGGGTTGCCATGTCGATGGCAGCAAAAATTAAAAACACTTATGTGTGTGGTTTAGTTAGCGGAAGCTCAGTAAGGAAATCGCCAACATGAAAGGCCAGTGGCTTATTATCATATTTACCGCTTTAGTGTGGCCGTGGGCGGCACAGGCACAATCGGTTACCGTGACCGATCTTGCCGGTCGCCAGGTCACGCTGAACGCACCCGCAACGCGCATCATTCTCGCTGACAGCCGAATGTTGTTACCGATGAGCCTGCTGCATCCTGGCGATGCGCTTAAAGGGATTGTCGGATGGGATGATTCGCTGCAAACCCGGGCGCCGGATATGGGGCGTTTTTTTACCCGGCATTATCCAGCGCTGCCTTCCATACCGGTATTTATTAACCCTTACCGGAGCAGCTTTAACGTTGAACAAGCCACGATGCTAAAACCGGATCTGATTGTTTTCGATACGGGGATCCTGAAGAAGCTCGAAAGTGAAGGGACGCTGGCATTACTGGAGAAAAGCGGAATTCCGGTGGTGTTTATCGATTTTCGCCAGCAACCCTTAACCCATACACCGGAGAGTATGCGGCTATTGGGGGAGGTGACAGCCGAACAGGAGAATGCCGGGCGCTTCATTCAGCGTTGGAATCAATTATTGGATCGTACCCGTCAGCGAGTGGCAAAAATCCCCCGAGAAGCGTGGCCTGGCGTTGTGTTTGAAAACCATGCCGGTATGACGGGCATGAACTGCTGTACCGTATTTGGTCGCAACAGTTTTGGCCAGTTCATTCCTGAAGCCGGTGGCCGCAATCTGATGGCGGACAAAGTGCCCCCTCAGGGAGCCGATATTAGCGCCGAATTGCTGATTGCGGTGCGCCCCGACATTTATTTAATGAGTGGCGCCGACTGGAGCCAGCGCGGGAGTTCTTCGCTGGCAGTGCCGCTGGGATATGAAGCCAGCCGCGCCAGTACCTTACCGAAGCTGCAGAAGCTGATGCAGCGAGAAGGGGTGAGTGTATTGCCCGTGGCGAAGGGCAAGCAGGTAATGGCCATCTATCACCAATTCTACGACAGCCCTTTCAACGTTGTGGCACTGGAAGCCATGGCTAAACTTTTCCATCCCCAGCAGTTTGACGATGTCGATCCGCAGGCCGATTTAGCATCGTTATACCGCGACTTTGTCGGCATTCCTTACAGCGGGTTGTTTTACGTCCAGCCTTAATGAAAGAAGCCCGTTCAACGTGACGGGCTTCTTTTTACTATCAGAACTTCAGGCTAACGCCCGCAGTGACTGAACGTCCCGGCGCTGGCTGACGCCCCCACGGGCTGGTATCAATACCGCGGAACCAGTAGTCACGATTGAAAATATTGTTAATTCCGACATAGCCGTTCAGCACAGTACTGCCCGACTTAAACAGATCGCGGCTCACTTGAGCATTCCATACCCAGTAAGACGGCATTTGACCAACGGAACCGGTGCTGTTCTCCGAAACGGTATTCGCTGCATCCGCATAGGATTTACTGAAGTAGTAGCCCGCCAGCGAGAAGGTGGTTTCACGCCAGTCATAGCTTCCATCCAGCGTCAGTTGCGTGCGCGAGGCATACGGCACTTCTTTACCACGGTTCACGCCGTTACGCTGTTCCGCTTGCAGGTAAGCATATCCTGCATGCAATTTGAGGCCTTCAATGGCTTGCGGGCTCCAGAACCCTTCCAGCTCAACGCCCTGATGGCGGGTGCGTCCGATGTTGAGATAGCTATCAGATACGCTGTCGTAGGAGATCTGGTCTTTATAATCAATGCGATACAGACCGGCATGAAGGCTGACATTCTCGGTTGGTTTGTAACGTACGCCACTCTCGTAGTTCCATGCCAGTTCAGAGCTGACGTCGCCGCCTTTCACGATTTGCGTAGCCTGTGCCGGACGCAGGCTTTTCTGCATATCTGCATACAGGAACCACTGCGAGGTAAGCTGGTAACCTACCGTCAGGCCGGGAAGCCACTGCGTGTCCGGCGTGGAGGTGCGCTGGCCCGTTTTTTTATCGGTGTATTTTTCGCTGATGTTCTCATAGCGCATACCCGGCGTAATGGTCAGCGTGTCATTGAACAGTTTGACGGCATTGCTGATATAACCTGCCCAGGCATTATTATCAAAGTCCCAGTCACGCGTTACCGCTGTCACGCCTGTAGCCAGCGTGCGCTGACGTACCTGGTAATCGATTTTTTCACTGACAAAGCGCCCACCCACAATCCATTGCTGGTTCACATTATCGCCGTTGATATCCATGCTGATACGCGGTTCAGTCCCCCAGACCCTGAAACTACGCGGCGAGTTTTGCACGATATCGGCAGGTAAGGCCGGGTTGAAGTTTTGCCCGGCGACTTTACTCATGCCGACGTGGAAATCACGATCCGACTCATGACCAAAGAACATCCAGTTAAATTCTGCGTTATCAATAAAACCCAGTGAACCGAGCTGCTGGTTATAAACTGCGCTATAACGCTTGGTGTGACCGTCGTAATCATCCCATGGACGGGTGCTTTGACGACGATCGCGATTATAGTCTGCGGTCGAAAGGGCACCCGCCAGATCGGCGTGTGCATCGTAGTATTGGTAGGAGAGATTTAAGGTGGTGTCTTCGTTGATGTTCCACAGGCCGCGTACGCGGAAGTTCTGAACTTTGCTGTCGCTATGCTCGCGGAACGAACTACCTTTTACCTGGTTAGCTTCGACCTGCAGCCCGAAGTCATCATTCAGCATGCCGCCGGTGCGAAGGTAGGTATCCCAAAGATTGTGTCCCTTACCGTAAAACGTGGCGCGCTCGGCAATCTCATTTTCCCATTTCAGCGGAATGGGTTTACTGATCAGGTTGATGACGCCACCAACGTTATTCGGGCCATATTGTACCGCCGCGCCACCGCGAACCACGTCAATGCGATCAATGGTCGAAAATGTTACAGGAAACAGTGACATTCCTTCCTGACCGTAAGGTGCAAGCACCAGCGGAATTCCGTCCTCAAGAATTTGTGCGCGGCCGCTGCGGCTGTCGTACAAACCTCGGACCGCAATTTGCGGAAGCACGCCTGTACCGGTTTCATCCTGTATCTTGACCCCTGGCACACGCTGTAACGCATCATCAAGGGTGCGATTGGCCCCTTTTTCCAATTGATCGTTGCTGATAACGGTGCGGCTCCCGGCCCAGGTTTTCACTTCTTCTGCGCGTGAATCGCCAAGAATATTCCCTGACACCGTTATGGTTTGTTCTGCTGCATAACTGCATTTACCGGCCATGAGCATGGCCACTGCTGCGGCAATTTTTGTGCGTCTCATCGTCAACCCTGAATATTGGTAATTTATGGTAATGATTCTGATAAATATTATCATTATCAAACAAAACTTAATATTGCTGGATTGAACGTAAGCCTATGTCAAGACAATAATAGGGGTGTTTTTGCGGGGGAAAACATGAAAAAGCATGAGCGAAGGAATGCGAAAACCCAGAGAAGGCGCTGGCTGCAAGAGGGTAAAACTAACCGGAATTGATGTCTGGCGTTAAAGTTCGAATTTTATGACGTTCATGTTTAATATTTTTGAATTAGTTACTGTGCCAACGTGACGTTTATTACCACTGCCACGATAAAAGAGGGGAGTTATCCTGTTGTCGGTAGGGTTTTGCCATTTCCAGAAGTACAGGGTGTCAGCACTAACGCGGTTATTTAGGCTTCTCGCGCACAACCGCCGGAGATCCTTACTGCCGAATCACCTGGTGCTGACAGGTAATCGATTAATGACAGTTGTATAGCAAACAGGAATAACGATGAAACTCATTGGTATGATGGATTCGCCTTACGTAAGGCGTGTTGCGATATCCCTGGAACTCTATGGCATTGAATTCAATAGCATGCCGCTCTCGGTATTTAGCACATTCGAAGAGTTTTCACGCATTAACCCGGTAGTCAAAGCCCCGACGGTCATACTGGATAGCGGTGTGCAGTTGATGGATTCAACGCTCATTCTTTATTATTTTGAAGCGCTGTCTGAAGCCAGGCACAAACTTTTGCCCGACAATGCTGACGCTCTGGCAAAAGATCTGCAGATTTTGGGGGTTATTCTCGCAGCCTGCGAAAAAGCGGTACAAAATATTTATGAGCACAAACTCAGACCAGAAGAAAAACAACATCAGCCGTGGGTTGAGCGCATTACCCGGCAACTGCTCGCCGCATGCCATGAATGGGATACTCTGCTTGATGGCCGCGCTATCGCGACTCGTCCTGACCAGGTCGCGGTAACCAGCACGGTGGTGTGGTCATTTATTCAGTTCATGATCCCAGGGGTAGTTACGGCAGATAATTTTAAAAACATTCGGTCGCTTGCTGAATCATGTGAAGCGCTGCCAGCGTTTAAAAAATATCCCTTATCTTAAACGCTGGCTAATGAGTGACGGTTACCTGGTTTCCAGAAATGAGCGATCGCAATCGGCGCACATTACGCGCCCATTGCGATACCGGGTCACACCGTCGGAATGGTGCCGCCATCGATGACATATTCGGTACCGGTGATGGCGGCGGCATGTGATGAGGCGAGAAAAGCGATGAGATTCGCCACCTCAATGGGCTTTGACGGACGCCCCAGCGGAATGCCCCCGAGCGCATTCATAATGATCTGCTTACCGCCTTCATAATCCGTTCCCGCCTGCTGCGCCAGCCGCTCCGCCAGCGCTACCGCCGCTTCGGTTTCGATCCAACCGGGCGCCACGCGCACTACCCGAACCCCCTTCGGTGAAACCTCTTTCGACAGGCTTTTGCTGTATGCCGAGAGCGCCGCTTTGGCGGCTGCATAGCCGGTGGTTGATTCCGGCAACGGCAATTCACGCTGGATAGAGGTGACGTGAATGATCACGCCGCTACCCTGTGCCAGCATCCCTGGCAACAGCGCACGATCTAAGCGTACCGCTGGCAACAGATTAAGGTTGAGTTCCTGCTGCCACTCCTCTTCGCCCAGCGCGGCAAAACCACCGGCGGGTGCGGTAGAACCGCCCACCACATGGATGATGGCATCGACACCGCCCAGGTGCGTCTGAACGGCTTGCGCTACGGAGGCACAGCCGTCGGCAGTGGTCAGGTCTGCCGCTACGAAGACATCGGCGAGACATTCCGCGGGAGCGTGGCGTGCAGTCGTTAACACCCTGGCGCCCAGTTGTTTTAATAGCCCGACAACCGCTTTCCCAACGCCTTTGGTACCCGCCGTCACCAGCACGCGCGTGCCCTGGAAATCAAGACCCCATGACATCAGACAATCTCCAGTGCGTTGATCTTGTCGCCGGCCAGGCCGAAAGTATGCTTAAGCACTACCGGGCTGCCGGGAAAATTACCGACGACGTTCGACATGACCGTCACCCGGTTGCCGTCGGTGAAAAGCTGTACCGGCTCAACGCTGTAGTCAAACGCAGCCTGCGCGGCACGTTGCCATGCCTCGATCGCCGCATGTCCCTGATGAGTTTTACCTTCATCTGTCACGACGGCGTCTGCGGTAAAACAGTGTTTAATGTTGGCGATATCACCACCATTGCTGATGGCGAAATAGGTAGAAATAGCGTGCGGTAGTGATAATGACATGGCTTTATACTCCCGTAATTTACAGTACGGGAATTTTCAACATAGACTGTGAAATTAACAAGTACGCACGAAAAAGTGAGTGACTATATTATGAGTAAGTTATATAGCCCGGAATCTGCCGCAAGCGGCGTGGAGCAAGTCCTGCAATTGCTGGAAGGCCGCTGGAAATTAATTATTCTTTTTCATCTCTTCGACGGAAAGGTGCAGCGCTATTCCGATTTCGAAAAACTGATCCCCGCTATTTCGCAGAAGATGCTGGCGCAGCAATTGCGACAGCTTGAAGCCGACGGAATCGTGTCGCGGACGGTCTATCCTCAGGTGCCGCCGAAAGTGGAATATCGGCTCACCGAGTGGGGGCAAGCGCTGTGCCCTGCGCTCGATGCCATGCTGAAGTGGGCAGAAAAACGCGAGGTTTAGGTATAGCCCTTTGTTGCTGAGCGAAAATCACGGATGCCTGCTTTTCGCTCCTTGCTGGCACGATGAATGTTGCCGATGGTGAGTGCTGAAAAAAGTTGTGGCCTGTTCCGGCGGGTAAATAGCGAAGCAGGTCAGTATATTATCGTAAACAGACATCACGGGCAGTGCCCAACCATAATTAATAACAGGCTAAACAGTCACGCAAAATATCAATCAAAAAGTGAATATATTATACGCCAGGCGATGGCAATAAAAAAATAAAAACTTTGCGGGATCATCATTATCACGATAACCGCATAGTAATCTGTAGACTTGTCCACATTATTTTATGCAACGCCATTCATTTTATTAAGATATATTTTTGGTAGGTCTCTTTTCCTGTTTTTTTATTAAAAGAAATTGCGCAATTGACGATAAGTAAGTAGATAGCCAACTTCACCTGCGTCCTCAAAAAGAAGTGAATAAATTTGTGATCAGATATGAAGTAAAAATGAAACCATCTTTCGAAAATTAAGAAAGATTACTGAGGATACCTCTATGTCAAAGCTGTTACCGTCAATAAAAAACCTGCCTGTGGCTGCTAAGCTGTTTGGCGGGTTTGCAGTTTTAATTGTTATTATTGTGCTGTCGTCACTCATCAGCATACAGCAGTCTGGCAATATCCGTGACCATGCCTTAAAGGGTAAATTAATCAATGAAATCAGCACGGAGCTTAATACTGCACGACGTAACCGTTTGACTTATCAACTGAACCATGATGAAAAATCACTTCAGGCGAATAAAGTCGCCATTGAAAAGATGGATCAAAAAGCAATTACTGGCCTCGACTTTACCTGGGACAGCGATGCCCGCGTTTTGTTTGAAGAATTGCGCAGTACTATTCCGGACTATGCCAGCCACCGCGACACCTTCGTTAAACTGGAACAAGTGACTGTCGGGAAAGCGCAGGGGTTGACCTCTCCCGAGCTGAAAACCTTGCTGGATAAATTCAGTACCCGCTTAGAGCAGCAAGAAAATACGTCAAAAGATGAAGTAGCGTTACTCAATCGCCTCAATAACGTATGGGCGGCCGCTTATGAAATCCAGTCATCGGCAGGTAAGCAGGGGGTAGATGTTTTCAAGGCACAATCCGATGCCGCGTCGAAGATCGTCCATTCAGAAAACCTGAGCCTTAATGCGGAAGATAAAGCGATGGCGCAGGCATTTCTTAACGGCATGCAGGATAACGTTGCCTCCTATGTTAATGCTCTGCAGGAGTCGCAGAAAGCCGCTACAGAACTCACCGGCGTGGCAGAAAAAATCAATACCATCACTGCAGATTTGGTGACTGGCCAGACTCAGAAGAATATCGATATTATTCAGCGGGTCATGATTATTATGGGCATCGTTGCCATTTGCGCCGTGCTGACGGGGTTACTGGTCGCCTGGCTGCTTACCCGGCAGATGACGCGCCAGATAAAACACAATTTGACGTTGGCAGAACGTATTGCCGGTGGTGACCTGACCGCCATCATTGAGCCGCAGTCAACCGATGAACTGGGCCGCCTGACGCAGGCAATGGGCATGATGAATGACAGACTGCGCGACATGATCACCCAAATTAAAGAGTCGGTAATTCATGTGGCGAATGCATCGTCGGACATTTCGGCAGGCAATATTGACCTGGCTTCCCGCACGGAAGAGCAGTCTGCTGCGGTGGTTGAAACGGCGGCAAGCATGGAAGAGCTGACCTCAACGGTTAAGCGCAACGCAGACAATGCGCGTGAAGCCAGCCAGCTCGCTGGAGTGGCGGCAGAGCATGCGCGTTCCGGTGGGAAAATTGTCTGGGACGTCGTCAGCACGATGGAAACCATCACTGAAAGCTCCAACAAGATCACGGATATTATCAGCGTAATAAATGGTATTTCTTTCCAGACCAATATCCTTGCGCTTAACGCTGCTGTTGAGGCGGCACGCGCAGGTGAACAAGGGCGTGGATTTGCGGTGGTGGCGGGCGAAGTAAGAAACCTGGCGCAACGCAGTGCTAACGCCGCTAAAGAGATCGAAGGGCTGATAAAAGAGTCCGTGCAACGCGTGACGACCGGTTCAGAAATGGCGAATAAAGCCGGTACGACCATGGAGCAGATTGTATCCTCAGTCACTAACGTGAGTGGGATCATGAATGAAATTTCAAGCGCCTCAGAAGAGCAGAGCAGAGGTATTGATCAGATTGGTAAAGCCGTCACGGAGCTGGATTCAACAACCCAGCAGAATGCGGCGCTGGTTCAGGAGTCGTCGGCGGCCTCATTATCCCTGGAACAACAGGCTGAACAGCTCACTCAACTGGTTTCCGTGTTCAAGTTGAGTTCTGAGACCGCGAAGCCGAAACTCGCGCCCGCAGCGGCTCGCGGCAAGGTTAGCCTGCGGCCCGCAACGTCAACAGGCAACGGGGCTGACTGGGAATCGTTCTGACACGTTTCCCATCAAAAAAGTGCCCTCCTGATGCGTGAGGGCACGACTTAAAGCGCAAAGATATACGTTACCGAATAGCGAAACGCAGGAATAACTCATCTGCGCCCCTGTAGCGGATGTGAGTTATTCCTGTTCGTCCTGCGGCTTATTGAAAGTTTTAGTCATCGCAACGTTATTTGCCTCTCCGGGTTTATATGTCGATTTTTAATTTCGCCGGTGAATACCGTTTCAGGAGGTGTACCGCAAAGACGTTTGCTGTCAGATCGGAATCGATGAAACCTCGTTTTACAACTCGCGGTTTGCTAAATAAGCCCATAAATAAAATGAAATTATATTTAAAGAGCTGGATGATTCCGCTGCGTTTTAATATCCCTTGCCAGTAACACGCCCAGGGTTTATTTCATAAACCGATGTTTTAATATTTCCCCACTATCATTTATCCAGACCGCTTCCACGTTTATTGCTTCACTGCCGACATTGCGTTCCAGCAAATAACGCCGCTGGCTGAAGGGCTTAATCATCATATCGTCCTGCTGGTACGCTTTCGTCTGCCCGCTGCGGCCTGTCACGCTGATTGTGGTAAACGAAATGCCCAGCGGCGTTGGGTTGTTGAATTCGAGCCAGGAGTTTTCACCCTCCGCATACAGGCGAAAGGTCAGTTTGCCGATCGCTTCTTCGGGCGTCAGGGTGAGCGTTTGCGGACGGTAAAAGATCTTTAGCTGGGTGTTCATTGCCAGCTTCAGATACGACTTTTCCAGGTCTGCGCTATCCGGCGGCACTTCATACACATTGAGCCAGAAAACCGATTCCCGATCCGTCGGCAGCGGATCGTGGTTATAAATGATGCGTAACCCCTGTGTGCTTCCAGGAGCCAGGCGAAAGACCGGCGGCAGAATGACAAAGGGCGCAGCGCTGTTATCCGGCGAGCCTTCGCCGTTGTCTGCCCAGGTTTGCACAATCACCGGCCAGGCATTGGTGTTCACCAGCATCAGCGTTTTTTCGCGCGCGTTCGGTGGATAAATCACCCGTGTCACGGCTGGCATTACGCCAGCCAACGTCGCCGGTACGAACAGGACGAACAGCAGAATGAAGAACCGGCTCATTGCATTTTCACAATCACGTACGCGGTGGCATGAACGCGGCCTGCGGTGACCGTCATTCCAGGCAGTTTTTGCAGGCTGGCGATAAAGGAAAGACTGTAATTGCTGAAGCCGGGGTATGAACTGCCGTTCGACGTTGCGCCAGCAAGTACCGGATACCAGCCCGCGTTATTGCCCGCAGGCGTGGGCGAAAGCGGGACATTCGTGGACTGGCCGAGAAACGTCATTGGCTGCCCCGGACTGGCGCTGTTGGCAATGGTTATCCCCACGCCTTTTGCCATCTCCGGCGCGTTATAGTTATCAGAAACCAACGCCCTGACGCCGCCGCTGGCATTGACCAGATTCAGGCTCTGCGCCGCGCTGTAAGCGCCTTCGGAAACCTGAAAACCCAGCGCAACCTGAGTGTCATTCAGCCCGGAAACGACCGTGTTGTTGCACTCCAGTTGTACATTGAAATTCGCGCTGCTTGCCATACCAGCGTCCAGATCTCTCACGCTGATAGTGGGTAACAACACCAGCGGCGTGGCGTTGCGTACCGTGCAGGTAGGATTGTTATAAAGTTTGTTCGCATCGCGCATGCCGTAACCAAAGCCATTGTCAGCAAGCCAAAATTTGAACGAAGTGGCGCTATCCTGACCGGCCTCATCATGACCAAAAGGTATGATAGTGGCGGGCCCGGAAAGCTGGATATAGGCATTAGGCTGCGTGCAGGTATACAGCTCGCCCGACGGGGTGGCAAAGACAATGCCCGAACCGTTGTTATTGTTGTTGCCGCAATAGCTGGAGAGCGCTGCGAGACCGGGTAATGTACTGACCCGATAAAGCTCAGACTGCAACGGTGGGATATCCTGTAAGCGGATCTGAATTTTTGAGCCGACGGTGGCATACGTCGTCACGGGGATTTTTTGCCAGTTGCGCGTCAAGGTTATGCCCGACATTGACTGCTTGATGCCTACATAGGCAAACCATGTAGCATACACATTGGTCAAATTATCGTTTGCGCCGATGTCGTAATAGCCGCCCACGCGATCGTCGCCATTGGTCGCCACCAAAAAATAGATACTGGCCAGGTCGGCCCGATCGCATTCCCACAATACCGATGCGCCCGAGGCTCCGCCGGTGATGTAGTTTGTCGGTGGCGTTACCGTGGTGGCAATTAATGTTCCGACCGGCGCGAAATAGGTATCGATCAGGTTAATTTTGCCGAACGTGATCTTCGCGGAATTGAAATCTTCGGTCTGGCTAACATTAGTCTTGGTACAGATCGCCCACGCCGATGCGTGCAGCAGTGCTAACAATACAAGCAAGCAGAGTTTCAGGAACAAAATAGCGTGCTTTGTCATGCCGGTTTCTCCCTTTACTGGCAGATTGCATTCAGGCGGATTAAAGGGCTCGCCGTCTCTTTTCCGGAGAAGTCGTACGGGAGATAACAGCGATCCTGCGGCTCATTTCCCCAACGCAGCGTTAACCGCCCTTTGGGTCGATCGGTGCGCAAGTAAATTTGCCCGTTTTGCCCGGCGATGCCGATCAGCGTGTTGTTCTCATCAAGGACATCCGCGCCTGCTGGCGGCTCTGAGCCATCCGGCCGCGTCGCTTTGATCAATAAGGCTTTCCCGTTGCGGGTACGGAAGATGACTTTGGCCGACGCCCCGGCAATCGGCGCTATCTGTTTTTCATTGTCGAGCAGTTCTACATCGCCCTCCATATCTTGCGGATCGAGGGTGATGCGGTTGTAACGGTAAGGGGTAATGGCCGGGAGCAGCGCATAACCACTGTCATTGATCTCAAGGTGTTCCGAATTGAACACTTTTGCCCCGGCAGCGCCTTTGGCTTCGACCAGCGCAAAGGTGTCGCCGAGATACGGGCCAAATGTGATGCCGCCGGAATGCGCGACCACCGCGCCCTGGACATTACCGGCAGCCTGCCAGTAGTCATTCCCGCGCGAGGCGCTCACGCCGACGGTGGCTTGAGAGAACCGTTTTTGTACACCGCCGCTGAGCGTCGTCTGGTGATATTGCTGGTCGCGCATGACATCCAGGTTGTAGCTTGCGGTCTGCCCGGTATCGAGCATGCCGGAAAGCGAGCTCTGGTATTGATCGCTGCCGTCCGTCGAGTGCATCCATGAATTACTCAGGCTGGGTATGCGCGGACCGCTCCCGCCGAGCGGAAAAGAGAGGGAGAGCGAGGTGAACGTCTGCATATCCCCGGCATTCTGATAACCGCCAGTGTGCTGTCGGCCAACGGAAAGGTTTATTGAGATCCCGTAGCGGAAACTGTTGCTGTAACCCAGTTGAAGCTGTGTGTCACGGCTTTTTCCGCCGCGATAATTCTGCGTGGAGCTGGAGATAAAAACGTTGCCGAAATCCGCCAGGCTCTGGTTCATGGTCAGTTCAAAGCGCGATTGTTGGCGCCAGCTATCTGACTCCCACAACTGATTATTGCGCTGCGCTTCTCGCGCTCCCAGCACGTCCATCAGGTCATGATAGCCGCGGGTGGAATAGCGATATCCCGCCATAGAAATCGTGGTGTTGGTCGGCTGGAAGGTTTTACTCCAGCGAAGTTGCGACATCCAGCCGTCGGTATAGCCGGTATCAGGTAGCCGCGCGTGTGACCAGGTTAGATCCGCGCCGATGGCGCCGAAAGCGCTGGCATATACACCGCCTAGCATCAGCGCCTGGTAACCGTCGGCAATGCGCGTCGCAGTGTTGAAGGTGACGGCATTGGTGAGGCCGTGCTGCCAGGTCACATCGCTGAAAAACGAATCATCGCCGTTGTCCTGAGTTTTGCCCATTTCCAGATTGAAGCGGGAAATCCCCGGCCGCATCGATTCCGGAACGGCAGAGAAGGGCACGCTGAAGCGGCTCACGGAGCCGTTGGCTTCGGTTACCGAGACATCAAGATCACCACTAAAGCTGGTGGGATAGAGATCGGTAATTTCAAACGGCCCCGGCGCGACGGTGGTCTGATAAATTTCAGTGCCATTCTGCATGACCGAGACGCGGGCATTGGTCGTCGCCACGCCGCGAATCACAGGCGCATAACCGCGCATCGAATCCGGCAACATTCGTTCGTCGGTGGCGATGCTGGCACCACGGTAGTTCAGTCCGGAGAAAAAACGCCCCTTCGTGATGAGCTGGCCGAACATAAGCTGGCTATTCAGGCCAGGCAGCGGGTGCTGGACGTAACTGCGGATATTGTTCCAGCGGTTACCGTTCTGGTTATCCCATGTGAAATTGGATAATTGCCGGTATTGCCAGGAGCCGAGATTCATACCGCCGCTTAATGACATCCACAGTGAGCGCTGATTCGGGGTAGATGGCTCTGAGTAGGAGACGTTGTAGTAATTCGTGAGGTAATTGATAAATGCCATCGATGCGCCATCATCGAGTTCATTCGGGTCAACGTATCCGCGTGGTGGAATACGTATCTGGTTTTGCGGCACGGAGAGATCCAGCCGCAGTTGCGGTAAGTTTGTCCGGCTGGTGCCGCCAGGCGCAGCCTCCTGAATTAATACGCAATTATCTTCAGTCGAGCTGGAAGCGGGGCTTTGGGCGTTTTTAATATGTGCGGACTCAAGAACCTCCGGGCTCAGACAAGGTTGGCTTGTGCCGTCAGCAAAACCTTTAAAATAGACATCGTATGTACCCGTCAATTTATTATTGGTGTACACATCCATCTTGTAATTGCCCGGAACAATCGATCGCGGCGCAGCAAGCCGCGTTAATGAATCCTGGCTAAAACGGCTGCCACGAAAGAGTTGTGGATCAAAGGTGTAACGGTCTTCGCTGGAGTCGAGGGTTGCAGCTATTTCTTTGCCCCAGGCCGGCAATAAAATAAAAAAAAAGGCGCTAGCCGAAAGTAAAACAGCGAATTTATTCATCGAAGATTGCCCATACCGAAAAGAGTCCTTCATTAGCACAAGCAAACGTTATAAGGGGTGTCTGGAATCCACATTTACGCCGTAATCATTCACCGTCACCAGCGCGATGGATGCATTCTGGGTGTTTATGTTATTGGCGTGCAAAGGCCATTCGACTTTGCTTTTAGGGGGAACCATGACCGCATCGGCAAGGGGATATTTTGTGCCGTTAGCAATAAGCTCGGCGCGGCGAATAACGGAGTAATAACCGGTAGGATTCGTTACCTCAATGCCATGTGGTTTTACCTGGAATGACAGCTTTTCTACCGTTTCATACGAATTTCCGGGAATAGTGTGCGGACGATAGAAAATTTTGAGGCGATTAGTCAGTGCCAGCACTAATTGATTTCGCTCCTTGTCTTTATTGTCCAGGTACGGGAGTTGACTAAAACTGAAGTAAAAAATCGATTCACGATCCTGAGGCAATTTATCCCCTGTGAAGATCAATCTCACGGATTGCCCACTCTCTGGTTCCATTCTGAATATTTGCGGGGTGGTAATAAAAGGCGCTTCAGGATGTTTTGCTTTTTCAATATCAGAACCATCATCAACCTGGATACTGACGATAAACGGCTGCGAACTGGTGTTTCTTAATTGGATTGTTTTTTCTTTGATATCATCGGGGTAAATGATCCGTGTACCGGTCATGATTACGTTTGCCGCTGCGTTCACAGAAATGGTGATGGAAAATAAAAATACAGTAAAAACTATTAACCTATCCATTTTCACATTATCCCTGCGCTGATTATTTATTGCGTAATATTGAGTGGGTTTCTGGCTGACGTCGTCACGCAGCCAGTTTTGGTTTAGAGATAGCTCAGCGAATATTCAGCAATGGCGGTAATTTTACCGGGGGTGGCAGCGGCGCTATTGCTGACATAGTAGCGTGCACCATAGTCATAACTGGCTTCCGTCTGGTTGGCCGGGAGGCTCAGCCCTGGCACGGAGGTAACACCGGAAAGCCGAATTGCTGTACCGCCGGAACCCGCATCCATCAACTGAATGCCGAAACCTGTCGCAGCATCTGCACCTGAATAGCCGTTGCCAAGTACGCCCATCGCATCAACGTTATAACCGAGGAAATTGGTGCTGATATTCGTTACGGTGGATGTCGCCTGGCAACCACTGACTGAAACCGTGAACGGGGTTTGGCCGTAAAATTGGCCGTTGGCTAATGTGGCGCCGAAGTCAGTCAGAGACACGGTAGGTAATAAGACGACGGAATCTGTGCGGCCATTGATCTGTATGTCGCAGGTCTGGCCCGAGACTTCGCCCTGAAAGGTCACTGTCGGCGCGGCAAAAAGTGGTAACGGTAATGTCATAACGCCCAGTAACGGTAACGCTTTCTTAATTCCGGTTTGCATATATATATCCTTATGTTTTAAAACTCATTTAGAAATAATGATGTGGCAAATAATATTTGCCAATGGCAGTTTCTGTCATTGCATCATTAATATCACCGCTTAGGAATTTTATTACATATTATTTAAAGCAAGGAACATAGGCAATATGTTGTCTTTAATTATGGGATTATTCAGAAATCACAATTATATTATCTGTTTTATCTTATTTTTTTATTAATTAATACACGAAAGTAATAAAAAAAGATGACCGTGAGAGGAGTGAGAAATGTGAACTGTTCTCATGGAACTAATTGTAAAATAAGTGATTCATGAACGGTATATTGAAAAATCCTGGTTGGGTTGCTTAATGATATGAAATGTAATAATGAGGAGGCAGGTGGTATGCCGAAGGCTATAGCGTGGCAGTCAGCGTTTTTTATTTTCTTCATTAAATCTTGTGAATCATTTTTGAATTTTATTTCAAATCACTTAGTGTCAGCTTTATAAATATAATTCTGTCATTTATTTTTTCATGTTTAATTAAAATGAAAAGTCTGATTTGGTTTTTGATATATTGTTTTGTATTTCTTTTCCTGTTAAGTTTTTTTGGATCTTAAATAAGATCTGCTGCATTTCATTGTTGCATCACTCAAAAATATGAGACGCATATTTTTAATAAGCCTTAATATTAATGTGGCTTACGGTAATCTGCTTTTCTATTCATTGAACCTTCTTGGATATAACACATTTATCAAGTTAAATGTTATGTCGGGAAGATACATTGCAATATTTATTTCAAAGAATACAGCAAAAAAATATATATATTCAATTTTCAAACCAGGTAAAAGGAATTCAATAACATGAGTGCATTGGATAAAAAAGTTCAACGGTTTGTCAGCTCAAAGCTCGGGCCGCTGACGGTTGCGATGATTTGCGCATTGCCGGCAGTAGCAAATTCAGCCGGGTTAGTAATGAAAAATGGCACCGTTTATAACACCAATGGGGTACCGGTCGTTGATATTAATACGCCAAATTCCAGTGGGTTGTCTCATAACTTCTGGGATGATTTGAACGTTGATAAAAACGGCCTCATTTTCAATAACGGTACTTCGGCCTCGGATACCGTGCTGGCTGGTCAGATTGAAGGGAACAGTAATCTGGTTGGCGGCCCGGCTAAAGTGATATTGAACGAAGTGGTTTCGAGAAACGCCTCCGTCATCAATGGCATGATGGAAGTTGCGGGCAATAAGGCGGATTTAATTATCGCCAACCCGAATGGTATTACGGTGAATGGCGGTGGCTCTATCAACACCGGCAAATTAACGCTGACCACCGGTAAAGCACAACTGGAGGACGGCGAATTGACGGGATATAACGTCAATGGCGGCACCATTACCGTCGGTAAACTGAGCAATGCCAGCCCGACAGAGATCCTGTCACGCAATGTTGTCATCAATGGAAAAGTCACCGCCGATGAACTGAACATCGTCGCGGGAAATAACTATGTCAATGCGCGCGGTGAGGTTGCGGGTACGGTTGCGGCATCCGGGCTGCGCAACTACTACAGCGTTGACGTTTCTGCGCTGGGCGGGATGTATGCCAACAAGATTAACCTGGTCAGTACCGAAGCCGGTGTCGGCGTGCGTAACCAGGGCACAATTGCTGGCGGCGTAAACGGTATCAAAGTTGATACCAAAGGCATCCTGCTGAACAGTAATGCGAAAATCCAGTCTGCCGGGCTTATTGATATCAAAACCAATGGCCGACTTGATAATACGACCGGCGAAATCTCATCAATTGATACTATTTCTATCTATACAAACAAGGGTGAGATTGTAAACAGCCGCGCAGGTCGCATTGCGACTGGCGGTAATATCAACATTAACAGCGGCGCGCTGACTAACAGCAATGGCAAAATCGCCGCTGCCGGTATGCTGGCTGTCGATACCAATAATTCTACGCTGACTAACACGGGCAAAGGTAAAACCGTGGGTATTGAAGCGGGTATCGTGGCGTTAAAAACCGGCAACCTGAACACTCGCGACGGACAGATTAGCGGTGGCTATGTGGGTATTGAAGCGGCGTCAATCGATAACTCTGGCGGCAACTTGCAGTCCGCTGGCGATATTGACATCTTAAGCGCAGGCAATATCTACAATAACAAAGGGTTGATTCGCGCAGCTAACGGCCATCTCACGCTGGGTTCTGGCGGTACGATCAGCAATGAAACGACCAAAACCGCAGATACCAACAGTTCTGATTCTCTGGGGATCATTTCACAGAAAGAGCTTAACATCGGTGCAAAAAGGATCGTTAACCGTGGCGGCCAGATCGCGTCGAACGGTTCTGTCACTGTTGAGAGCACCGGTGATATCGATAACTACACCGGCAAGATCGTCTCCAGCGTTAGCGTATTGGCCCGTGGCACCTCGTTGAATAATGACCAGGGCGGTCTGAGCGCAGACCATGGCGTCGATGTCGCTGTCAGCGGTACGGTAAGCAACAACATCGGGGTTATCAGCTCGAACAAAAGTGATGTGGAGCTGAATGCTGGCGATATCGATAATGTTGGCGGTTTGATGCTGGGGGAAAATATCACCCTGAATGCTAAAAATAACGTCAATAATGATACCGCACTGATTGTGGCTAGAAAATTACTGAAGGTGAATGTATTAGGTACTATTTCTAATAACAACGGTAACGATTTTGGTGACAAATACGGTGAATATTTCGGCATCCCTCAGCAAATCGGTGGCATGATTGGTAACGAAGGCGTCTCTTTTTCTGCCCGAAATATCAACAGCACCAATAGCCGTATTATTTCTGACTTCGGTGATATGAAACTCGAGGCTGCCAGCACGCTGAACAATACGCATGGTTTGCTGTACAGTGCGGGTAATATGGCGATTGATGTCGGTTATATGTTCTACAATAACTATGCGACAACCGCCAGCGCTGGCGACATGTATATCAGCACCGTTTCTCTGCAAAACTACAGTAACGGTTCCATTATTGATAATGATGCTACCGGGATTATTTCTTCTGAAAAGAATGCCACTCTGAATGTGAATAATAGCTTCACGAACTACGGCTTTATCAATGCAGAAGGCGATCTGAAATTCAACGTGACTAAAGGTATTCTGTATAATTCGAATGCCATTGCTGCGGGTAAAAATCTGAATATTGATGCGCTGAATGGTATTGATAACAACGGTGATATTGCTGGCGGTAATATTGTGTCGCTGAAAACTGAAGGCAGCGCGAACAACCGTGCCAATCGCAATATTGTTGGTCAGCAGGTGATCATTTCTGCTGGTCAAAATATTACGAATCATGGCAATATCGTCAGTGATAATTATATGGATGTCACCGCTAACGGTACCGTCTATAACTATCTCAATATGCTGAGCTATGGTTCGGCTAAAATAACGGCCAATACTGTCACTAACAGCGGCAGAGATGCATTGTTAGGTGCGTATGAAGATTTCTCTCAGGATGTGAAGAAATTGAATAACACCGGCACTGTTCTTGGTATGTAAGGTGTAAAAAAAGGCAGTGGCAAACTGCTGCTGCCTTTACTTCTTTCAGAGTGAATTCATGGAATTGCGATTTATAGCTCTTTGTATGCTCATGATTGTGGGCGCTCGGGTATCAGCAAAGGATAATGTTGATAACCTGATAAAACAGCAAAAGAATGCAGATGCCAGCGTGCTGCATGAACAACAATTTGAGAAAAAAGATGTTTTCTCAAATGCCGAACGGAAAGTCTTTACTCTGCAAGATCTTCCAAAGGAAGAAAACTGTTTTACTGTCAAGGATATTATTCTTGAAAATGATTTTCTAAAAGCTAAAATCACGCAATCTATCAATGAGCATATCGCCGGGCGCTGTATCGGTGTTGCAGGTATTAATGCAGTCGCATCAGCTTTGCAGGATTATTATATTGACGCGGGATATGTAACTACGCGTGTTATCATTCCGACACAGAATATCTCTACCGGTGAACTCAAGTTTACCGTCGAGGCAGGTAAGATTGAAAATATCATTATTGCTGGTGATGATATTCGGACATGGATGTTGCCTTTCAAAAATGAAGATATTCTGAATATCCGTGATATTGAGCAAGGGCTGGAAAATCTGCAATTTGTTCCCGGCGTGAATGTTAAAATCAATATAGAGCCGGGTAGCAAAAATGGTTATAGCAACGTCAGTATTAACACTAACCGCTTTAAAAAGTGGAGCGTAAGAGCAAGTTATAACAACTGGGGTGATGAAGCGACCGGTCAGTATTTAACCTCTGCAGTAGGCTACCTGTTCAATACGGCAAAATTAGGCGATCTCTTTTACCTGGCCGGCACCAGTAGCACCACCGGTAAGTATCAGAACATCAGTGGCTACTATTCATTCCCGGTCGGCTACTGGAATTACACGTTTTTCTATAGTAAGAGTGATTCGCGACAAACGGTTCCGCTCTCTTACTTTTCGCTGGATTATGCCGGTAATAGCGAATACCTGAGCGCGAAAGCGGCAAGAACGATCTATCGCGATAAAAGCAGGAAGATCGCGGCAAGTGCTGAGCTTATCCGCAGAACCTCCGGATACACCCTCGACGGCGAAGAGCTGGTATTACAAAGCCGCGACATGGGGAACGTGAAGTTCGGGCTTAATTATAAGCAGCAGTTTGCTGATGCTTCGCTGGATGCCACCCTCTCGTGGCAGCGTTTCTTAACATGGTTTGGCGGCGAACAAACGCCCGATATGCAGTATGGCGAAGTCAGCCCCATAAGCCAGCTATTTAACTTTCAGGGAAATTATACCCAGTTGTTTGCCAATGGTTACTACAACGGGGTGTTCTATGCGCAATATGCGCCGCGCCAGTTGACCTTGCAGGATCAGATGACCGTGGGCGATCGGTGGAGCGTACGTGGATTTGAAAATAGCTATGGCCTGACAGGCAACAGCGGTTTTTATCTGCAAAATACATTCTCTCGGCCCATCGGTACGACTAATGCCAGACTCTATTTCGGCATGGATTTCGGGCAGGTGAAAGACGATGGCTTCTATGGCGATGAAACTATTTTGGGTGGCGCCATGGGTATTGAAGGGAATATAAAGAGCCTGGGATATGATTTCTCCATCACTGCGCCGCTGAAATATCCTGGCGATCTGGTGGTGAATAAGGCTAACTTTAATTTCAACTTCTCGTATCAGTTATAATTTTGAGTGTGCAGTACGATGCGTATTGGTACGGATATTGTAGAAGTTGCGCGCATAAGTCGGGCGATTGCCAACGGGAAAATGGATTTTATTGAGCGCGTTTATACTGAAAAGGAAATCATAAAAATTGATCCTTCTGATATAAATTATGAACGCGCATCCGGTTTCTGGGCAGCGAAAGAAGCGGTGGTAAAAGCGGTAGGCTGTGGTTTTCGCGATGGTATTCGCTTTCATGATATCGAAATTATTCATGACGAGTATGGCTGTCCGCAATTTGTTTTTACCGGAAGACTGAAAGAGATTCTTGCAGAGAAAGGGATGGAAAATGTATCCCTGAGTATTTCGCATTGCCGGACTCACGCCGTGGCGACGGTCATTATTTATTAACTCAAATTCTCATCATGAATATATATATGTATAAGTACAACGATCTTAATGAAAATACCGTGCTGGTGACGGGCGCGAGTGGCGATATTGGGCTGGGTATTTGCGCGAAGTATTTAGAGCAAAACTGTGTTGTTTATGCACTTTATAAATCAAATGCCACACAGCTCAACGCGCTGAAAGCGTCGCACCCGGCGGGTGACAAACTGCACATTATGCAGTGCGATTTGGCCGATCCGCAGAGCGTAGCGGCGCTCTGCTCCCATCTCGCTGAAGTGGCCGGGAAGATTGATGTTCTGGTCAACAATGCGGGCATTGTCAAAGACAGCCTGTTTGCCTCAATGAGCTTTGAGGATTTCAGCCAGGTGATGGACACCAATATGCTCAGCGTCTTCCGGCTAATCAAAGCTGCGTTGACATTACTGCGTTCAGCGCAGAGCCCGACAATTATCAATGTTGCCTCTGTTGCCGCCATTATCCCGAGCGTCGGCCAGTCCAACTACAGCGCCTCCAAAGGTGCCATGCTGGGCTTTACCCGTACGCTGGCGGCCGAACTGGCTACTTATGGCATCCGCGTCAACGCGGTCGCTCCGGGGATGATTGAATCGCGTATGGTGAAAAAAGTCTCGCGCACCGTTGTGCGCAACGTGGTTGGCTCCATCCCGTTAAAACGGCTCGGTACGTGTGAAGAAGTGGCGAACGCCATTGTTTTCTTAAGTTCCTCAGCTTCCAGTTATATCGTCGGCCAAACTATCGTTATCGATGGTGGTCTGGTAATGCGGTGATTTATGTCTAAATACAGAATTCCTACAAAGATCTTTCTTGAGATGGGCGGCTGGCGACAGCCCCTGATAATGGTCGACAAAATTGATGACTATAAATACGGTGAAAATGGCTACGTGAAAGTCGTCAAACATGTCACCTATAATGATCCGTGGTTATCCGGGCATTTTCCTGACGATCCGATTATGCCCGGCGTCATTATTTCAGAAATTTTTGGTCAGGCCAGCGAGTATTTTTCTTTCCTGACGGATATTTGCGACATTTATCGTGAAAAATATCATGTCGAACTCTCTTCGTTGCGTGATATCCATGCGCGGATAAATGAACCTGAAATGCTGGATATTATTCGTACACGGCGTGCGCAGGTACGTGGGGTGCTTGCTGCGCAAAATCTGAAATTTAAAGAAATAGCCTTCCCGGGTGATTCTATTGAGGTCGTAAGTAAATTATCATTTTCCGACGCTAATGGTTTTAAACACTATTCCGTTACGGCCCATGCAGGGAAACGGCTAATCAGTCACGGTACAATTATTAATTTTCGTGAATCTAAGTAATTAACATGGAGAGTTAGTTATGTTTACAATTAAAGACGATATTGAAAAGCGCAAAGATGTATTGCTGACCATCAAAACTGAAATTATTCAACGATTGAATATTCAAAGGGATGAATCTCAAATCGATGATGATACAGCGCTGTTTGGCAATGGTTTGAAGCTGGATTCTGTGGACGCCACAGAGATTGTTGTTCTGCTGGATAAAGTCTTCGACATTAAAGTCACGGAAAGCGACGATCCTTCCTATATGAGAAGCATCAATAGTCTGGCGACATTTATCATTCAGAAGAAAAATTCGTAATCTGCATTTAAAAGGGAATTTAACAGGATACTTATATGACATCTCTTAATGATATTCATTTGAAAAATAATGCCATGATGGGCATTTATAACGATTACTCTATCCCCTTTGCCTATAACGAACCGATGGTCGAATATAAGGCGATGCGCGAAAATGCGCTGCTGGTCGACTATTCTCACATGGCGATTGTCAGCGTAATGGGCGATGACGCATGGGCGCTGGTTAACCATCTGGTTTCCGCCGACGTTTCGATTATTCGTGATGAGCAGGGTATTTACTCTCTGGTGCTGAATGACGATGGCACGATCCGTGGCGATGTTTATGTACTCTGCTCCGCAGACGGTTATTACCTGCTTTCAGAAGATATTCCGGCAGGTGAACTGATTGAACGCCTGAATAAAAGTCTGCAAAAAGCGGATGAACTCGATATCCAGCAGATCCCGGAAATTCGCGCCATGCGTGAAGATAACTGGGGCGCTATCCTGCTGGAGGGGCCATACGCCTGGGAAGTCATGGCTGAAATTCATGGCTTCGATATTATCGGTCTGCCGTATTATGAATATATGAGTACCGATGATGAGCTGATGATTTTCCGCTGTGGCAAGCACGGCGAATTTGCTTACATGGCGATCGGTCAACAGTCTGCGCTGGCGGAAGAGTGGCAGAAACTGGTCGATATTGGCGAAAAATATCAGTTGCAGACCGGCGGCCTTGATTACCAGGTCATCGCGCGAGTAGAGAATCCTTGCTGGGATGGCCGCGCGCTGGCGCACAGCACGCTGAATCCCGTTGAGCTGCAAATGCAATGGGCCGTGCAATACGACAAAGAAGATTTTGTCGGTAAAGAGGCTGTCGAAGCGCTGTCTCACGACACTCATCATTCTAAAATGATTGGTATGATCGCCGAAGAAGCGTGTGCGGGTATTTACGCCGGCGATCGTGTCATCGCGGATGGCAATGAAGTGGGTAAAGTTGTCAAAGCCCTCTTTTCACCCGCCTTACAGCGATATATTGCTCTGGCGCTTATCGATAATGAATATGCATGGTCCGATATTAACGGCTTCCATATTCAAACCGCGAATGAAAAAGTCGCTGCGCAAACGAAAGGTATGCCGTTTATTTATAACCTGAGCATGTTGGTTAGCCCAACTGAGCACAGTTATATTGATGCCAGCAAAAGAAAAAGCGCAGTTTGATTATTGAAAATAACCAGCCGGGAAATAGCACGCGCATCGCGGATATTTCCCGTGCCTGGTTATTTCATGCCTATTCGTCGTTAACTCCAGGTAATATTTATGCAGACAAGCAGGAAAAGGGTTGTCATCACCGGCATCGGAATTTTGTCGTCGCTGGCAGAAAATGTCGCGGATTTCAGAGAGGCGTTGCTGAATAAGAAGTGCGGCGTTGCTGACAGTGAGCGCTTTTCAACATGGTTTGAAAACGCCAGAGCGGCGGAAGTGCTACATGATATCGATTACTCCGGCCTGCCAGAAGGGCTCGTGGACTCACTCGATAACGCTGCGCTGTGGGCTTATAAAGTGGGTAAAGACGCGCTCGATCAGGCGGGGCTGGCGGATAAGGCCGCAAGCCTGCGCGATACCGGCTTAATTGTGGGCGTCTCATCTGCAGGAACTGAAGCGTTTTTACCGCTCTTTGAGCAACGCCTGCAAGATTTTTCCCTGCGCAAGGCGCTCTTTTCCGGCGGCTTCTCTTCCTGCTGCTCCAGCGTCTCCACGCTGCTCGGCCTGAAAGGGGGCGTTGAACTGGTCGCCACCGCCTGTACGGCCAGCCCCAACGCGGTGGGCATGGCATATGATTTTATTCAGAACGGCAAGAGCAAAACCATGCTGGCCGTGGGGACCGAGCCTATCTACCTGCCGACGTTCGCCGGTTTTTATGCGCTGAACGTTATGCATTCGGACTCCTGTACCCCTTTCTCTGGGCAGTCGGGAATGTCGATTGGCGAAGGCGCTGGCGCTGTTGTGCTTGAAGAGTATGAGCATGCGGTTGCGCGCGGGGCGACGATTTACGGCGAGATCCTCTCTTATGCCACCTCCTGCGATGCTTTCCACGAAACCGGGCCGGATCCGCGCGCCAGCGGTGCCGTGCAGGTGATGCACAAAGCGCTGGAGAATGCCGGGCTGAAGCCTGAGCAGATCGATTACGTCAACGCGCATGGCACCGGCACCGAAGCCAACGACCGCATCGAAACGCTGGCAATGAAAAAGGTTTTTGCCAACCACGAAAACCTGCTGATCAGCTCAACCAAATCCTACTTCGGACACAACATCGGCGCGGCGGGCATCGTGGAATTAATCGCCTGCCTGGTGACGCTGCCGGGTCAACAGGTACTGCCGACGCTGAATTTCACGAAAGCGCGTCCGGGATGCGATTTGGACTATGTACCGAATGATTTTCTCGATCGGAAAATCAATATCTTCATGAAGAACAACTATGCGTTCGGCGGTAACAACTGCTGCATGATCGTCAGCATGGAGCCAGCTTCCGTTCCTGTCAGCACCTACGACGCAAAACGCGTGGCGATTTCCGGCATTGGCGCGGTATCGGCTATCGGCCATACACTCAATGAGATCCTCGAAAGCGTCTGGCAAGGCAAGCAAGACATTGAACTGTGCGGAGTAACTTTCCCGGACGATACGCTGGAAGAAGCAAAAGAACTGCTCAAGGTGCTGGATGAGACCGGGCAGTGTGCGGATCTGTTCGGTGACGCATTCTCTTTCAGCAACGCCACGTTGCCGGAGAGCGAAAAGAATTTCAAAACCTTCCAGGTCACCGGCCTTGAGCCACGCAAGCACTTACGTCGTTTTGATCCGCGTAAAGCAACACGTGGCGGTACGTTTGCCCTGATCGCGCTCTGCGAAGCGCTGGAGCAGGGAAAACGTAAAATTAAACGCGATGGCGATGCGCTGGGCCTGATTATGGGGATGTCCCGTGGCCCGCAGGAAACAACCTATAAATATTTGCAGAGCCTGAAACCCGATCCGCGCAAGGTGCGAACCTCGGAGTTTCCGGGTTCATTGATGAACGCGATTCCCACCTTCTGCGGCATTTCAGAAGGGATCAAAGGCTATACCACGACGCTGGCAACCGGTGAAAACGCGGCGCTCGGCGCCTTAACCTACGGCTATGAGATTGTGCGCCAGAACTTGCAACCGCAGGTGATCGTTGGCGGTGCGGATGAATATTTCCCCTCAATGTCGCTCTATATGGATGCGGTCACGCAGAAGATCCAGATGACCGCGTCGGCAAGCGATTATCAGGTCTATGGCAAAGACGCCAAAGGATACGTGCCCGGTGAAGGCGCCTGTATGCTGCTGCTGGAAGATCCGCAGACAGCCGCGGCGCGCGGTGCAGAAGTGCTGGCGGAAGTGGTGGGTTACGGGAAGTCATGCAGCAACAGTTATTTCGATGTTGCCGAGCTGGCGGAAAAATCCTCCTCCATGGCGCTGGCAGTGAGCCGTGCGCTTGCCGACGCTGGCATTAGCGCGCAAGAGATCGATCTGGTGTGCGGCACCAGCAATGGCAGCGACGAGCATTCGCGGATTGAAATTGACGCTATCTGCGAGGTGTTTGGCGAGAAACAACCGAACGTCCCGGTCGTTAACTACAACGCCTGCTTTGGTTTTGTCGCGTCAGCGGCGGGTTTGCTCAACCTTGCAGTAATCATCGATTGCATGAAAAAACAGTCCGTTCCGGCGATTCCTAATACCGTGGCGTTCTTCGATGAACGTGTGAACTTTGTCCGTCAGCCGATGAAACTGGCAATCAAGCATGTCTTGTTGGTAGGGGCAACGGAAGGTGGGAACTATTACGCACTGGTAATTAAGGGATAATACAGTGGAAAATGCTGCCATCATTGCAGGTTACAGCGCACATTTACCCTTTGCCGGGAATAGTGTTCAGCTTATTGAGCATCTTCGACAGGGAAAGCGGGTCGAAAAGAAACCCTGGTTTCGCTCTGACGACGAGGCAAAAACGTGTGGATTTAATGGCAATAAATATGTCGCCAGGCTGGAGCACATTAATGATGGTGCATTAGAGATTGTGTATCAGTTGGTTGAGGAGGCGCTTGCGCAGGCCAAACTGGAAACACATTGTCTTGCGGGAAATAACGTACGGGTTTATTTGACCGGGCTGGGCAGGCGTGTCGATGGCATCGATTATCACTCTTTTTACGATCGCAATGACATTGAAGATATTAAGCTCACCCGCTCATTAACCCGCCTGCACGTATCGAATATGTCGCAGGATACGATAGCGTGCAGCATTGCGCAGAAATACCAGTTGCAGTATTTGCCGCCAAATATGAACTGCACCAGCAATTCATCACTGACGGCCGTTCATCTGGGATGCCAGGCGATCGAGCAGGGCGGTATCGACCTGGTTGTGGTGATTAATTGTTCGAAAATTAAAACCCAGGATATCTGGTTCCTTGATTCTCAGTCGATGCTGGACAGTGAAGTGGTCCAGCCGTTTGGTGAAAACAGCAAATGCGTACTTTTCTCCGAAGGGTTCAGCGTTATTGTTCTGGAGAGCCTGCGCCACCGTCGCGGCAGAGATGTCACGGGCGGCGTGCGTCTGCAATCCTCCTACGCGCAAATTAGCGCGGGCAGAGGTAATGACGCGTCCTGGCTGAGTCTGAACGTCCTGAAAATCATGCGTGCGGTAACCGAGAAAGCCGGCGTTAATGTGCAGGATTTATGCGCCATTATTCCGCATGGCAATGGTTCTTCCGTCAGCGATAAAGCCGAAGCCAAAGCAATTGAAATATTTGCTGATTCGCACGCGATTCCTGTGCTGGCATATAAGGGACAGATCGGTTACTGCGCAACTGGCTCCGGCATTATCGATTTGATTATTGCCCATCACTCATTAATCCGGCACGAATTAATTGCTCCGGTAAGTAATGATGCCATTTTGGATGTAATGGCACCGTTTATGTTGATTGATCGCGGCGTATGTGAGCATGAAAAAAATCATTTGCTGAAAATTGGCGTCGGCGTGGATGGCTCGGTAATTGGGATCGTGATGTCTGCACTTAATCCCGCGTGATGAATAACCATGGAAGGTTTGATGTACTTATCATCGTTTGCTCTTATTGAGCCGGAAGACAAGTTTTATTTCTATCAACCCAGTTGGCTGAATGCCTGGGAAGCGCATTTATATAATCTGGGGCTTAAGTCTACCCGGAAGAAGGGGTGGGGACTTAAACGTTTTGGTACCGATGGCTCGCTCTATGCTGGTGAGATGATCCGTAACCCGCAGTATATAAAATACCTTGATGCGATGGAGCAGACTGCAGATGCTGCGCTACAGGCTTTATCTACGAAAGAACGGATGAAATTATTCAAGTCGCGAACGGCATTTATCTATGCGGATTCGTGGGGAGAAGCCGGGCTACTGGAGAGTATTTCCAGCGCATTGCATATTTCGATGCTCGACACGTTACCGAAAAATCTGGTGAAGAAATTTTCTATTACCGAACCCACCTGCAAAATGCGCGGGGAGAAATATGCATTCACTCAGGCGATGAGCATGGCGCAGGATTATCTGAGCTGGGATGTTTTTGATTATGTGGTGATTTGCTGCGCCTATCGCGCCATCCCGATCATGGTATTTTCTGAGGAAGATATTGCCGTTGCGCGGGGGGCGAAAAGCGCTCAGCAAGCTGATGGGGTTAACCTGACGGTTGAACGCGTGGGATGTTTTATCTTCAGCCGTCACGAAAGCGCATGGAAAGTGAATAGTGGTCACTATATGGCGGCCGGACATGGCGATATTTCGCAGCTCAACGCTGAGGATGTCGAAATTATGGCGTTCGCAGGCTTACGGGAAAAATCATTTCCGGCAGACATGCAGCACAAGGTTATTCGCCTCGCTGATATTTATGGTCACAGTGGTTGTCTGACTCCCGCATTGAGCTTTGAATATTTGCGCCAACATCCTGTTGCTGCCAGAAAAATGCGTACTGTCGTTCCGGATAATTTATCTGGTTATCACTTTTTTGATATTGAATATTCTGCAGGGTAACGGCATCGCGATGAGTAACAAAATCAGAGAACTACCGGCAATATTACTCAGCCATATTTCGAAGAGCTATGGTTCCGGCGAGGGAAAAATCGACGCGCTGAGGGATATTAATCTGGAAATCGCGAAAGGTGAATTTCTGGCATTATGCGGCCCTTCGGGCAGCGGTAAAAGTACATTGCTAAATATCATGTCTGGTATCGATCAGCCGACATCCGGAACGGTGATGTTTTTGAATAAATTACTCCATGTATTACCCGAAGAAGAGTTATCAATGGTTCGCGGTAAGCATCTGGGATTTATTTTTCAATTTTTTAATCTCATTCCGGTTCTGAATGTTTTCGATAACGTTTTTTATCCGCTGATCCTGAATGGTCATTTCGGTAAAAAAGAGGCGCACGAAAGAGCGCGCGACTTACTGTATCGTGTGGGCCTGGACGGTTTTGCCAACCGTAAACCCGGCCAGCTTTCCGGCGGGCAGCAGCAGCGGGTGGCGATTGCCAGAGCCCTGGCGCATGACCCGGCAGTGGTTATCGCCGACGAACCGACCGGTAACCTGGATATGGCGACCGGCGAGGCCATTCTGGAACTTCTGCTGCACATCAATCAGCAGACGAAAACCACATTCATCATCTCCACGCATTCCGCGCAGTTAAAGGAGCGCGCGCGTCGGGTGGTAGAAATTAAGGATGGAGGATTGGTGTATGACTCAAGGGCGTAAATGGCGGGGCGTTATCTGCGCAGGCCTGCTCAGCATTACCTGCGCCGGTGTGGCCAACGCTTCCAGCATACCGGCGGTTGAAAGCGTCATGCAGAGCGGTTTCCCGGCACAGTCCGATCAACTGGCCATCGTAACCAGCGCATTGTTCAAAGAGTATGGCGAAACAAAAAATGTCGTCTCATTAATCTTTTATGCCTGGGGTGTGCTGCGCCAGGCGGAAAACGCCTCAGCGGCGAACGACTATATTAATGCGTCCGAATATGCCAAAACCGGTTTTTTCTACCTGGATGAAGCCATTGACAGCCATGAAGACGATTTACGGGTGCGCTATATGCGTGCGCGCGTCGATGCCTGGCTGGCTCCGGAAATGGGACGCTGTGCGGTCACGATCAAGGATACCGAATGGATGCTGAAAGATAAGACATTCTTTAACCCGGCACAAATTGCACGAATCCACCATATGCGTTATCTCGCGCTCTATAACTGCAAAAAATACCCGCAAGCCACACAGCTTCTGGCGCAAATAAAACGCCAGGACGCTGCCGCGGCAAAGGAACTGGCATTACATAACAACGTTGCGCCTGCGTGGGATGCGAATGAGGTGGCTCAGGTGCTGCTGCCGCTGGTGAAGGGTGAGTAAATGAGCATGATCTTTATTAACGCCATTGTGCTGCTGATTTTGCTTTTTCTGTTGTGGTGTACGGTAATGCACGCGCGGGACGTGAAGTTTGCATTTCTGAATCTCTTCCGACATAAGCGCCGCTCATTTTCGACCCTGTCGGCGATTATTCTGGGGGGCATCGCCATTTTCCTGTATGGCGGATTTATTGATTACTCATTCTGGATCTTAAAAGAGCAAACGGTGCGCACGAATATTGGTCATGTGCAAATCTACAACCAGAATTATTTCGCCACCTCCAATAAAAATAAGAGTCTGATTGAGGATTACCCGTCTTTAAAGCAGGCGATATTAAGCGAGCCGGAACTGGCGGCAGATATTTCTACGCTTGCCGGACAGCTGGAATTTACCGGGGTTATTTCTCATTACGAAAATGAAACTTCGAGCTATTTTTCCGCCCTGGGTGTCGAACCGCTACCGGCATTAAAACTGGGATCCTTTGACAAACTTATTTCCGGCAGTGATTTATCGCGTATAAAAACCGATCACATCACCTTGGGTCGCGGGTTGGCACAAACGCTCGGCGCGAATTACGATGACTGGCTGGATGCTATTACGGTTAACTCGCGAGGCGGGCAGGGCGCATTGTCGTTGAAAATCCGTGGCATTTTTGCATCCGGCATCAAAGATTACGACGACACGGCGTTGAAAATGCCGCTGGAAACCGCGCAGCGCATGATGGAAACCGACGGCGTAAGTAAGGTGTTAATTTTATTGAAAGAGGATAATACCGCTGCTTTCAGTGCCAAGCTGAGGAAATTTATCGAGAAAAACCATCTGCCGCTAATTGTGAAAGAGTGGAAAGATGCGTCGTTATTTTATCAGCAGGTTGAGAGCTTATTATCCGGCATCTATTTCTTTATTAAGCTGATCGTTGCATTGATCGTCATCTTTATGATCGGTAACTCAATGACCATGAATATCGTCGAGCGGACCAGGGAGATCACGACGCTGCGCGCCATTGGTTTAAAACCTCTTCACGTTACCCGGTTGTTTTTACTGGAAGGGATTTTTGTCGGCATCATTGGTGCTGTTGGAAGCCTCGGCATTGGTTTTGCTATCGCTTCAGTGATTAATCTTTACGGTATCGCAATGCCGCCGTCCCCCGGGCAAACTGTGGGCTACACCGCTTTTATTAAAACCAGCAGTTATGATTTGCTGTTTATTACACTGGTGCTGCCACTGTTAACTGCGACTGCCGCTTCTGTTTTACCGGCGTTGCGCGCTTCTCGTCTTAATATATCGGATGCTTTTAAATTTTCTTAGGGAAACTCGTAATATGAAAATTACGTTATTTGGCAAAGGAATTGCCTGTCTTGGGCTTCTTTCAGCCTGTGCCTTCGCGGCGCCTGGCAATAATAACGCTATCGATATTATTCGGCGTGCGGATGAGATCCGTTCGCCCAATAAACCATTTCGCTATACGCTTGTGGTGAGCGAATATAAAAATGGCGAAGAGAAACCAGAAACCAGGCAGGTGCTGGATATCTCCATGCGTTTTATGAAGCCTGAAGGGGAGATGAAAGCGGATGCCCGATCTTTAGTTCGCTTTATTTATCCACCGCGTGATAAAGGCAAAGTGATGCTTTCCGACTGGTATGACTTATGGTTCTATTCTCCAGGTCTACGGCGACCAGTGCCGATTTCTCGCCAGCAAAGATTGATAGGGCAAATATCTAATAGTGACGTGATTGTGACTAACTTTGAATATGCCTATCAGGCGACGCTGCAGGGTATGGAAAAGTGTGGCAATAATCAATGCTATAAACTGGAGCTGACGCGAACCTATGCCGAAGCAACCTGGCCAAAGATTATTTATTACGTTGAAGCTGGCGACGAAAATCGGCCTTATAAAGCTGATTATTACTCTCTTGATAACAAATTACTGAAGGAAGTTCGGTACCTGAATTATCAACCGGTATTAGGGAAGATGAGACCAATGCGAATTATTGTGCAGGATGTACGCCATGAGAAAAGTTTCTCTGTCATGGATTACAGTAATGTTCGCCTGGAGTCGTTACCTGAATCTCACTTTACACGCGAACATCTTCAGCGGGAGGCAAAATGAAATATTCCCTCCCGTTGATTACGCTGGTTTTTTCTGCCATGCCAACAGCCCTATGGGCTGATTGTTTATCCGGCGAAGAAGTCGCGCAGAACACGGATGTTGTGCTCTATGCGCAGACATCGTATGTGAATAAACAACCGTCGATCTGGCAGATCGGTGGCAATAATCCATTCAGCAAAAGCAATATTTATAATAATTTCGGCATCAACCTTAAAGGCGATTGTGCAATCATCGACAATCGGCTGGATCTGAATTTCTCACTGTATGGGCTTACTTACCGCCCGTTTCATGCCAACAGTGATTTTGAAGAAGATCGAAGCCATTCACGCGCTTTGATCGACAGGCTCAGCGTTATTTATAACGTCTCGGACAGCGTTCAGCTTGAGGCCGGCAAGTTCAGCCAAAAATCCGGGCTTTTTTTCCTGCGATCGCCTGCTGACTTACGCAATAGCTACTACGGCGGGTTTAAAAGCACGCGTCTTAACGATCCGCTGATGGAGCCAGTGTTCCAGGAATCGCCGTGGCAGGTGAAGCTATCTGAGGATACACAGGATTATTCGCTCTCGTTCTCAGTCGTTCCGAAATTAGCCGATGCCGGTAAGCGCCATCTCGCTTCTGGCGACTGGTCAGCCAATGTGCGAGGCAATAGCCGTGAAGACTATTTGCTGAATTACACCGATCATCGTTTTGAAAAACACCTTCCTACGGTGAGTTTACTGCTTGGCGAAACGCGCTCTGTTGCTATATCAGATAGCTATAACTTGACGCCGCAACTGGTGATTAACGCGGAAGCGGCTTATCACACCGAGCAGCAGTGGCGTCATTTCTCCCCTGAAAATGCAGCAATGGTCGAAGAGTTTGAGTTCCCTTCCTCCCTTTATAGCGCTGAGGAGAAAGAGGGGGTTGAAGTGGCCGTGGGAGGGCAATATGCGACGGATAACTTTAACTTGTTTGGCCTGGAATATTATTATCAGAGCGAAGGATATTCCCGTGCAGAATGGCGTAAACAGACTGATTTTATTCAGTCATTAAATAGCAGCACCGGTTTTTTCTTCATTGATGATATCCTTGACTCTTATAAATATTTGATGGCCTCAGAGATAAATAATGCTGCGAATAAGAAGATGCTTCAGGGTAAGCATTATCTTAATGCCTGGTCAAGTATTCAAATGGATAACCAGTCAACGCTACAACCTTATATGGTGTTTAACCTTGTCGACCATAGTTCAGTATTGGGCGTTAACTACAGTACACCGCTAAGCTTTATTGATGATCGGCTCGAAGGCTATACCGGCGTATTTATGTCGACGGGTAGTTCTGATTCAGAATTCGCGTTATATGGCGATATGTTCGGTGTTTATTTAGGCCTTAAATACTATATGTAAAGGTAGCAATATAATGACAAATACTCTATCACAACCGGTTGTATTGTTATTTTCTGGTCAGGGTAATCCTGTTATTGGTATGGGCAGCGATCTGTGGGATACCAATGAGACCACTAAAGCCATCTGGGATTGCGCCAGCGATATCGCTGGTGTGGATCTGCGTCGGCTCTGTTTGAAAGGGCCGATGAATCGGCTGATTCAGACCACCGTGCAACAAATTGCCGTGACGGCGATTAACGTCACGTTATATAGCCTCTGGCGCGAACGTTTCGCCGATGTAGCTGTTGTCGGATCTTGTGGGCATAGCGTGGGGGAATACAGCGCGTTATATGCTTCAGGGGCGTTCACGCTGGAAACCGTGTTCGAACTTATACGGTTCAGGGCCAACCTGATGCACCAGCAAAGCGAGAAAAATAAGGGAACAATGCTGGCGCTAAAAGGCGTGGATTACGACACGCTGCGTAACATCATCAGCCGTTCAGGTATTGAGCTGGACATCAGTTGCGATAATACGCCTCGCCAGCAAGTCGTTGGCGGGCAGGCATCGGCGCTGAATGATTTCGCCAGAGTGCTACTCGCTGAAGGCTACGAGGCGATTAAACTGGGGGTGAGTGGCGCATGGCACACGCGTTTAATGGCTGAAGGCGTTCAGCCAATGCGGGATTATCTGGCCGGGGTCGCGATCCTCCCGCCACAGCATGATGTGCTGATGAATGTGACGGCAAAACCCGAAGCGGATCCCGCCATAATCAAAGAAAACTTATCCTTGCATCTGACTCATACGGTGAAATGGAGAGATTCTCTGTCGCACTTTTTACAGCACACGCCGCCCGTTCAGTTTGTGGAAATAAGCAATAAACCGTATCTGGGGCAAATGCTGCAGGATTTTACCGGGTTTGATGCCGGGCAGGTTATCCATTGCCGAAAAGCAATTGCAATGTAGCGGTGTAATGATGATTCCAGATTATTTAACCTTCATCCGCTTCCAGGATAAACGAAATATCTTATTTTTCTATATCGTAACCCTGGTGCTACTTGGCTTTTACTGGCGCAATGCGGATTTCACTCTTTCATTGCATGATGCCGGCTTCATCGGCGGCATCTGCGCGCTGGTGTTTTATAACGTTATCTTTGATCTGAAAGCGTACTGGGCATACAAGTGCGTAATCAAGAATATTGATTTCTCGTACTTCAAAGGTAGAGTGTGCGGCCCGAAAGAGAAGTTGTTCTCGAGCCCGGTTATCGCCGGATCGTTGTCTTTTTTTATTTTTGTGCTATTTTCTGCGGCGCTTATTATGTTGATTGCGCCGGCCGGAGCAGCCATTGCTTTGGTCGTTAGCATTCCACCTGTCATTTATGCCCTGTTCTTTGTTGCACGCCATAGTTATTTAAAGCAGATGCCGACATCCGTTGTTGAAAAGGTGCATTACAAAAATCTGTCACAATATTTACTGCTTTCCGTAGTAGCCAGTGCGGTGTTGAGCCTGTTGACCATCATTCCCTTACGCGATAAGGCACAATTTGATTTGTATGGTAGTTATTTCACACTGAAGTCAATTATTACCATGTGTATTCTTTGCGCAGTCGTTTTGTCGGTTAACCTGCTCTTTTTATGCTTTACAAAACGCTATGTTTTTCTTGGTCGCCTGTTTCTCAACGAGATTAATTTGTTTTTCTCTCCCGCTCTGCCATTGCGCGCTTTGCACGCAAAACCGCTCTGGCAAAGGTTGATATTATTATCGCTTGTGGAATTTTTCTGGGTGACATTTTTAAGCCTGATGATGATGCTGTCCGACATAAAAATCTGGTTTGAGGTCTGGTTTTTATTGTGCTACGCGCCTTGCCTTATCTACTACTATTATCATGCCTACTGGCGATGGCATAACGACTTTATGATGTCATGCGATATGTACCTCCGCTGGGATGAGATTAAAAAGAAATCGGGGTTGTGGTAATTTGTTTTAGCTGTTAATTCCGTCTGTGTATCGCAATGCACAGACGGAATCATTAAGCGCGAGTAGAACTGACTTTATCTACCTATCCATTTCAAAAAAGGGACGAGATTCTGGAAGCTTTTTAATCCGTATATCTCTTTTAATCTATTTATATAGTAGTAGACTTGTTTTTCATTCAGGTTGTACATTTTTGCTACTCTATTAACGTTGCCAATTTGCATGTATTTTTTGAATATCATGAGATAGAGATGGATTTTTTTACGGGGTTTTAAAATGTCGTAATAGTAGAGATAGAGATTTGCCGTCGATTTTCTTTCATTAATTTTCTTCTTAACATCTTCGATGAACTCCACAACTCCCAGACGCGCATTGGTTGTGTAGCTGTTATCCCGTTCCGAAAGGATGATCACCAGCGCGTCAGGGAATTTGATGATACAACTGAGGAGTTCATCGATGATGCCAAATATATCATCGAAATAGATCTCTTCAATGAAGATGAGTGTCTGGTTGTCACCTTCAATATCCATACCCGAAAAAAAGGATTCGATTGCTATTTTTTTGAAAGGGTCGAGGATCTTACATATCACGTTCATAACTGTCATCCATAGTCGAAATAATCTAATCCGTTAAAGTTTTTATAGGCTACAGGAGCTTTGAATAATTCCCCCTGGAACAATGACACGTTTTTATTTAAAAAGTACTGTAAATGATAAACTGAGTCTATGCCGCTAACGATGATAGCTGTGTTCTGTTTGCTTAAACCACTCATTAAATCATCAGCGAAACCATGCATGATGACTTTATCCGTCAACGGGAAAAACATACTTTTATCGATTTTTATATAATCAAAGTCGAAGCCAAAAAGCATTTCAATATTGGAGTGTCCGGCACCAAAATCGCCGAGGGCAAAGAAGGTGTTTTTTTGTATAGTCAACAATGCGGAGAGTAATTTTAATTTATGAATTAAGTCGAACGGAATGCGGGAGTTGACTTCAATGACCAGTTTGGCGTTCAGTTTGTCGAGCTTTTTGGCGGTTTGAATACAATCTTCTGCGAACTCCATAATATTTTCGCTGAATAAATGTAACGGGCTAATTTTTATAAAAAAACGCAAATCACGGCATTTGTCGATATCACTATGGTTGGCCAGATAATCCTGGATTTGCAGCAGTAATTCTTTTGTAATACTGATGATTTCACCACTTTTTTCTGCTGCGGTCAGAAAGTCATGAGGTGAAATAAAATCCGTGCAATTGGAGCCTTTGCTTTGCAGCCACGCCGTTGCATCAATGCCGTATACACGATTCACTCGGGTATCAATGATTGGTTGAAAAAATGTCGTGACATTCCATTTCTCGAAAATGTCATCGAACATGTCATGGTAATCTCTTTCATCATTGAATTGTTTCATAGCTGGTCCATTACGCGCCAACAAACACCAAAAAGCAAATACCTAAAAGGAAACTTGTGTAACCGAATGAGTTTTAAATATTGCAATTTGTATTAGATGGGCATTTTTTGATTTACATCCATTTATTGTATTATGTTTGATTTTGCGAAGCATGCAATCTATGTATGTTATTATCAGATTTTTCAAAAAATGAAGTTAAAAAATATTAAGCATCTGAATAAAGACCCTTAATATATTTTAATTGTGAATTTAAAGTTAAATCATATGTGATTTAATTCTATGTGACTATTAATTTATGTTTTAGATCATGTTTCGTTGTGAAGTATTAGGGTAGGGCAGATAAAAACCGACAGGTTGTTTATTCTTAGTCCTTACATCCCGATATGGGCGGGCTCTTCTGATAATTCTTATCAAGAGGATAGACGCTGCGGATTGCTGCTAGTGGGTCACCGTCATTTGCTCTACACAGAAGCGTTATACAGTAGCGCAACCTGAGAAGAGGAAATCACGATGAAACATGCCAAATTAGCGGAAACCTGGATCGATCCTGGCGTTCGTATGCGCGAATGCAAAATGGGTCAGCAATGTGAAGTGCTGGCCAATAGTCTGATGGAATACAGTACGTTAGGCGATTTTTCCTATATTGGTGAATATTGCACCGTTGCTGATGCTGAGATAGGGAAATTTGTCGCGATTGCCAATAATGTACGTATTGGCGCGCCCAATCATCCGATGGGGCGGCCATCCCAGCACCGAATCACCTATTGTCCGGAGTACTATTCCTCCAGCGCGGCACGCGATCACGACTTTTTTACTCAGCGGCGTGGCGACCGCGTCATCATCGGTAATGATGTCTGGATCGGGCATGCTGCTATTGTGCTGCCCGGCGTGACAGTCGGAGATGGCGCTGTCATTGCGGCTGGCGCCGTGGTCAGTAAGGATGTGGCACCTTACACGATTGTTGGCGGCGTTCCGGCAAAGGTTATTCGTTCGCGCTTCTCACCGCATATTGGCCAGCAGTTACAGCAGATCGCCTGGTGGGAGTGGCCGCTGGAGACCATTATCGAACGGCTGGCCGATTTTCAGGATGAGAATATAGAAGCGTTTTGCGAAAAGTGGGGACATCAGTAAGCCGCGCTCAGCGCGATTTCGCGCAGAGCGCCACCAGCATGCCCAGCAGCGCAGCAGCACCCAGCCCACGAAATACCGCTGACCAGCTTGCCAGATCCGGCTGCATCGCCAGTAAAACGGAGATCATTGCCAGCATCAGTGCTCCGGCAATGTACTGGCTGGTGACCATCAGCGCGCTGGCGCGACCCTGTTGCTGCACTGGTACGGCGCTGAGCCCGACGGCGAACATTGCCGGATAGATCAAGCCGTGGCCGATACCGCTGAGCACGAGGCCAGACATGAACGCGGCAGAAAACGGGGCGCTAAGCGATATCGACAGCAGCCATAAGCCAACTGCTGCGCAGGCAAACCCCACCAGCAGCGCCTTTTGGCTACTAAAGCGCGCAGAGAGTCGGGTGTAAAGCGCATTTCCCGCTACAATCAGCACTGCCAGCGGGGTAAATAACCATCCGGTGGTGACGGCATCAAGCTGTAGCGTTTGCTGCCACAGCAGCGTCATCGCGTAAAACTGGCTGCCGACGCTGGCCATATAGCAGGCGCTGCTGAGCCAGCCTGTCTGCAAACCCGGCACATTACGCAGCGTGCGTGACAACAGCGGCCGCGGCGCAAAACGTTCATGGAGAACCAACAGCAGTAACATGGCTGCCGCCAGCCGATTCGCAAAGAAATCCGGCGCGCCCTGTTCGGCATAACGCATCATTGCCCACACCAGCGTACCGGCCGTCGCACAGCCGATCAGCGCACCAAACCCTGTGTGTTGCACGTCACCTCGTGGCTCTGTTTGCGAAAAGTTGCGCTGCACCAGCCATAGCGCCAGCAGGCCTGGCGGCAGGTTGATGAAAAAAATGGCGCGCCAGCTCAGGGCCGTCAGCACGCCGCCCAGCACCACGCCCGCCACCAGGCCCAGCGCGCCAATTGCGCTCCAGATCGCCAGCGCCCGGCGATGCGATTCCCCCTGAAAACGCTGCGCCATCAGCGCCAGCACTGCCGGTTGCAGCAGCGCGGCGGCGATCCCTTGTCCACAGCGGGCCATCAGTAACAACGTTCCGTTGTCGGCCATCCCGCCCAGCATTGATGAAAAAAGAAACAGCGTCATGCCGATGCTGAAGATCCGGCGCGCACCGAAACGATCGCACAGGCTTCCGCCAGGCAACAGTAGCGCGGCAAAGGTCAAACCGTAGATCGACACCACCCACTGCATTTCGCTCAGTGATAAGTGCAACGCTTGTGCCAGCGTGGGCAGCGCGACATAAATAATGGCGTAATCAAGCGCAATTAATGCCTGCGCGATGCCGGGAGCCAGCAGCGCCTGATAGCGCGGCGATGAGTGCATAGCCAGCGTGTTAATTTGCGTCATGGAGCCTTCCTGTTAATCTGCTTAAGGTGAATAATCCTCATGAATCATTCCCGATGAGAAACAGGCTACCTTCTGTTTTATGACGTAAGCAAAGTCATAGTTTTCAGCTTAAGATGAGTTAAATTCAGCTATGCGAACACGCCGATTGCCACCGCTTTCTGCCATCCGTGCTTTTGATGCGGTGGCCCGTCACACCAGTTTTAAAGCTGCCGCGGAAGAGATTGGCGTGACGCCGACCGCCATCAGCCATCAGATCCGCGTGCTTGAGGCGTCCCTTAACCTGCGTCTGTTTACCCGCTCGGCGCGCGCCGTGGCGCTCACCCACGCCGGAGAAATTCTGTTTCGCGCCTCGGGGAATATTTTTGCCACGCTGCGTGAAGCGGTGGAGGCCATCGACAGTGCCAGGCAACCGGGCGCGCTAACGCTGAGTACCACTTCCAACTTTCTGACTAACTGGCTGGTACCGCGCCTGCCGTCGCTGCATCAACAGCACCCATCGCTGGAGCTGCGTCTACATAGCAGTACCGATCTGGTGGATGTTCGTGGTGATATGGCGGATTGCGCGATCCGCTACAGCATGCAGGCTGATGAAGCGCTGGAGAATACGCTGCTCTACCGCGATCGTTTTGTGCTGGTCGCCAGCCCGCAACTGGAGTTGCGGGTGACGGAAGATCTTTCCCGTTTTACGCTGTTTCATATTGAAAACCGCCGTGTTCCGCAGCCGGAGCCAGACTGGCCACACTGGAAAGCGGCCTTTGGCCCGGCCGATTTACCGGTACATGCTGGTATTCATTTTGATGATGAGACGCACGCCATTCAGGCGGCGATTGCCGGGCAGGGCGTACTACTCGCCAGCGAGTTATTGATCCAAAATGCGCTGGCGCAAGGATTACTGCGCGTTGCCCTGCCGGGAACATTACCCGGCGGGAATTACTATTTCGTGACCAGCCAGCAAAAAGCGCAGCGTGAAGAGGTAAGAATAATGAAAGCGTGGTTGCAGCAGGCATTTGCGAATCTGAACGTGCAAAATAACGAGTGACGATAATGGAAAAACTGACTTTTCTTTTTGCCTTATTTATCTGCGGGGCGGCTCATGCGGATATTTATAAACAGATCACTACCGAACACAAGGCTCGAACGCTGGTGACCGGCCCGGATACTTTCCCACATCGCCTGCGCTACTGGTTCATTATGGAGGATGGCACTCCGTCCGTTTACCAGGTGGTAGAGAAAAAGCATCAGAATGAATGGGTGGATCTGCTACATCCAGGCGACAATCCGGCGCTGATTATTAAAGGAGATACGCTCAGGTTTGAGCGTCGCTTTGCTGGCAAAGTCGTGAGTATTGAGCAATATGAGAAGAAGAATTAGCGAGCTATTATGCGCTGGCGCAAAGGATAAAAGCCGGGTTTCCCCGGCCTTTATATAAGAAATTAACTAAAGCGGCGCGCGACATCGGCCACGCGCTGGCCAAATTTCACCGCGGTATCCAGGTCGCCGGAGGCGATTTTATCGGCGCCGGCATCGGACGGCGATTGCACCAGCAGGCCAACAGAACCGCCGAGATTGTTGATGTCTTCGCGGGTTGCAGCAAGCGTGTTCGCCGGCAGCAGGCCCAGGCTCACCCAAATGCCGCCATGCTGTGATGCCAGCGTTTGCAGGTATTGCAGCGAAACCTGTTTGTCACCGTTCAGGCTGGCGCTGTTGCTGAAACCGGCAAATATTTTGTCCTGCCAGGCGCGGGTAAACCAGGCTTTAGAGCTGGCATCGGCGAATTTCTTAAACTGCCATGGCACGCCGCCCATATACGTTGGAGCACCAAAAATAATGGCTTTGGCATCGTTCAGTAATTGCCAGTCGCTTTCCTGAATATCACCGTTATTATCCACAGCGATCAGCGTTGCATTTGCACCTTCGGCGACTTTCTCGGCTACCACTTTCGTGTGCCCGTAACCCGAATAATAGATCACCACAATAGACATATTTTTCCCCTATCGAAGAGAGATAACGTATAAATGAGTTTGCACGACTGCAATCATTTTTCTTTTCCGGCAAACAGAGTGTATTTCCCTGCACCCAGAAACATAATGCTTAATCCGCCGAGGAAATAGAGGGCTTCACTTTCCAGACCCCATGCACCGACGTTGGTCAGGGTAAAGAATTTCCCCATGCCGACCAATAAGGTGGCAACCAGAATATTAAATGCGTAAATAAATGCCGCCTGGCGCGTGAACAGGCCAATAATAATCAGTATCGGCGTAATAATTTCGCCAACAAATACACCGTAAGCGATAAAGCCTGGTAAACCCTGCGCGATTAACATGTCGGAAATCCAGCCTACACCATGCTGCACTTTGGCTACGCCGTGGAACAGCATCAGCACGCCAAATGTCAGGCGCAGCAATAGCTTGCCAAACTCCGGGTGCGTGGTAAGACTGAGAAATGCGCTGTTCAGCCGACTCATCATCCTTTTATTCCCTTTTATTCCGCAGGAGAACTTTTGCCATTTCTGGCACCTTAGTATCAAATAGAAACTTAGGCTTTGAGTTATACACATCCCGCTCCGGTTGCGGAAGAAGGCACCCAAAGGGCACTACGTTTCCTCAAGGAAACCTACTACGAGAATTTGTCGTTATGATTAAGCCGTCCATTCCTTACGATATTTATGATAACCGCTGCCCGACGCGCGATATGTTGGCAAGGCTGGCGGACAAATGGGCTTTGCTGGTGCTGGCGCGTCTGGAAAATGGGCCCATGCGTTTTAATGGCCTGAAACGGGATATCCGCCTGATTACGCAAAAGGTCTTAACTCAGACCCTGCGCAAGCTGGAGCGCGATGGCATCATCGCCCGTGAAGTGTTTTATACCGTGCCGGTGGCAGTGGAGTACAGTCTGACGCCGCTGGGGCGTACGCTGACGGAAACCGTCTCGGTGCTGGCGCACTGGGTGGAAAACAATATGGATGCGGTGCTGGCGGCGCAGGCTGCGTATGACGAGGCGAATTTGCTCAAAACAAAAGAACCCACCGCATAGGGTGGGTTCCGGGAAGCGCTTATTTCAGATGGACGCGCAGTTCATTGGCGGCCTGGGAAAGCGCGGTGCGAACGGTTGGCTCTTCGCTCAGGGCATTCAGCAGACCATAGTCGTGGATCATGCCGTTATAGCGGGTAACGGTCACCGGCACGCCCGCCGCATCCAGTTTGCGGCCAAAGGCTTCACCTTCATCGCGCAGCACATCCAGCTCGGCGGTCTGGATCAGCGTAGGCGGCAAGCCTTTCAGTTGCTCACTGCTGGCTTCCAGCGGTGAAGCCAGAATGTTGCGGCGATTGCTCTCTTTGGTGGTGTAGTTATCCCAGAACCATTTCATCATGTTTTTACTGAGGAAATAACCATTCGAGAACTGGTTATAGGAACCGGTATCAAAGCGCGCATCGGTGACCGGCCAGAACATCACCTGGTAGCGAATCGCCGGTGTATGGTGCTCTTTGGCCTGAAGTGCCACCGCAGCCACCATATTACCGCCGACGCTGTTACCCGCCAGCGCCAGACGAGAGCCGTCCACGCCAATCTCTTTACCATGTTCGGCAACCCAGCGTGTGGCTTCATACGCCTGATTAATGGCGACCGGGAAGTGTGCTTCCGGTGACGGTGTGTAATTCACGAACACGGCGGCAGCGCCGGATTCGTTCACCAGATCGCGGACAAAACGTTCATGTGTTGGATAATCGCCCAGCACCCAACCGCCGCCGTGGAAGAACATAAATACCGGCAGCGTACCGGTTGCGCCCTGCGGTTTGACGATGGTCAGCGTCAACGGTTTACCGTTCACGGTGATGGTTTTTTCCGTCACATCTGCGGCGGGCAGTTTGGCGCCTTTCTGCGCGCCGATCAGCACCTGGCGAGCATCCGGCACAGAGAGTTGTTCGATAGGTTTGCCACCGCTGCTGTTCAGCACAGAAAGGAATTTCGCGACACCGGCAGTCGGTGCGGGCGCATCGGCGGCCCAGGCAGTGGATACGCTGGCGGCGGTTAAACTCATGGCGATCAGTAATGAACGTGACATCTTTATCTCCTTTGCGATTGTATCGTGCGCTATTTAAATGGTAGTGAAAGCGCGGTTGTGTTTGCGTCTGGGGAGGAATTTAAATAGTGCGCTATTTGATTGCAAGTGAATTTTTAGCGATAAAAATATATTTTCTCTTTATTCATTGAATTTTAAGGTGTTTTATTTTTACTTTTTTATAGTTGCTGGCGAAAGTAAAACGATCGGTTTACTTTTTAAGGATGAAAAAACGACAAGAGATCATTCAGGCCGCCGAGCGGCTGTTTTACAACAACGGTTTTCACGCCACCAGCACCGATCGTATTTGCGAGGAAGCCGGGGTTTCAACGCGCACGTTGTATCGCCATTTCCCTTCGCGAGAGCAATTAACCGCAGCGGTAATGGAAGCTCGCCAGCAGCGTTTTTTCGCCGATCTCTACGCGCCCGAACACCCACAGGCGGTGGAAAAACTTTTTGCCGTGCTCGGGGAATGGATGGCGAGTTACGGCGCGGGCGGGTGCTTTTTCCTGAAAGCCTGGGGCGAGTATGTGCAGGAAAACATACAGCTATGTGCGCTGGCGCTGGATTTTCGCTATGCGCTGCGGGATTACATCGCCACGAGCGTGAAACACAACGCGCTGGCAGATGCTGTCTGGATGCTGTTTGAAGGGGCGATTACCGCGGCGTTAATTCGCGGACCGCAGGCGGCTTATGATGCCGGAAAAGCGGCGGCGATCCTGATGGCCAGCGAGGAGGCGAAATGATGAAGCTCGGCATGGCCGGTTTCGCGCTGATCGCCGTTTCTTATGGCCTCGCCCGTTTCTCATGGGGGCTGATGATGCCCGCTGTGGCGCAGGATATCCCTTTCAGCCCGCGCCTTGCAGGCATCCTTTCGGCCTGTAGTTTCGCGGCTTATTGTCTGTCGATAAGCGCAGCCGCAACGTTGAATCAGCGTTATGGGCCGCGATTTCCCTCGGCGGTTTCTGCGCTGAGTGCCGCGCTTGGCCTGTCGTTGCTCGCCGCAGCCGCTTCCCCCGTAATGCTGGGCGTCGGATTATTTATTGCCGGGATCAGCGCCGGGTTTTCGTCGCCTTCGCTGGCGGCAGCGGTCAGTCGTTGCGTGAGCGCATCACAGCAAACGCAGGTGAATACCCTGATTAACGCCGGAACCGGGGCAGGGATCATCCTTTCCGTGCCGCTCCTGTCGTTTCTGCCGTGGCGAATCGCATGTCTCGTGTTCGCGGTGATTGCACTGCTGTGCCTGTGGCCGGTGCCGCGCTATTTACCGCGTGGTGCGCAGCCGCAGGCGGAGGAGCGAGCAACGCTTTTATCACGCGCGGTTGTCCGTCTTGCGCTAATTGCGTTGCTGAGTGGGATGATGAGCTCCGCGTGGTGGAGTTTTGGCCCGCAAGTATTGCGCCAGCAGATGGTGGTAGCGGATCCGCTCATCAGCATGCTGTGGTGTGTTTGCGGTGCGGCGGGTATTTTGGGCGCCTTCACCGGGCCGATTGCGCGTTATATCGGTATGCACCAGGTTTACCGGCTGGCGCTGGTATTTATGGCCGCACCGTTGCTGTTGATGGCGTTCAGTCACGCATTTTCCTGGTGGTTAATTCCGGCGGTGGCGCTCTGTGGGGCTGGCTATATCACGCTTTCCGGCGTGCTACTGGTGAGTGGTGCAGAAGCCACGCCCGCGACCCCGGCTTCCGGGGTCGGGATGGTGTTTTTTATGCTGGCCGCAGGCCAGGTGGCTGGCGCGGTGATATTGGGTTTGATCTACGCGCAGGCAGGCGTTGCGCTGGCGTTTGGCCTGTTTGCGCTGCTGGGGTTGGTACTGCTGTTTTTTACCCCGGATTGAAGCCGTCAGGCTAATAACTTCAGGCTCTGTCTGCCCACGCAGGCATCGAAGTCAGATAGCGGATTGCGCGTTTACGCGCTTCTTCGTTACCCACTTTCTGCCAGGAGTCAAGGTATTGCGCGAGGCCGGAAACAGCCTCATCCCAGGATTTCAGATTGCCTTCGCTGTCGGTGCAGTACGCGCAATATTTGTCGCTGGCGCCACGGGCATCCGGCGCTGAAAGCGGCATTCCGCAGGAGTGACAGTGCTGTTCGGTGTAAGACATGGTGTGCTCCTTGTCAGTTGAGTGAGCAAGAAATATACAATCCCGGCAAGAAAGTTAATGTCTGACGGATCAATAAACCCTGTCTTCAAAATGGTTATTTGTGGGGCCGTTTGTTCGTTACTCAGAGCACAGCCTGTTGACGTACCGTATTCGTTACTAAGTTAGTAAGCGCTTACAGTTGAGGGTTCTCCGGCTTGATACACTCTCAGCTTTCATAACGACGTGCCGTGTAAGTTATCGGATTCATCATTCCGGGGAATGGGAAGTATAACGATGGGCCCCGCATCCCTGCGGGGAAAAACACCTTATTTCACCGCTTGCAGCGCGGTTTTTTCCACATAGGGTTTCATCAGCGTATCGGCTTCTTTTTGCGCCGCTTCTGCCGCTGCTTCCGGAGTGACTTTCTCATCGTTCACCACGGCTGCCAGTTGGTTTTCCATCGCTTTACGCACGGCAACCGTTTCGTAAGTGGAATACCACGGATGCGCGTACTGCAATTGCTCCAGCGCGATGGCAGCGCGCGGATCCTGCTGCAGATACGCTTTCATTTCCGCCGTATCATAGGATGCTTTGCGCGGTGAGAAGTAACCGGTAAAGCGGCTCCATGCGCCATTCACTTCCGGGCTGACGAGATAAGTCAGGAACTGATACGCCGCTTTTTTCTGCGCATCGTCAATGCCTTTAAAGCTCACCAGGCTGGCGCCGCCAATTGGCACGGCACGTTGTTCCTGCGCTGGCATCATTGCCACGCCCAGCTCGAAATCTTTTGTGTTTTCACGCATAAAGCCCAGCGCGCCGGTACTCAGCATCGCCATTCCCAGTTTGCCGGAGAAGAACGCGGCGCTGATCTGTTTCGAGTTCAGCACGCCGGACGGCATCACTTTGTCTTTGTAGATCATATCCTGCCAGAAACGCAGCGCGCCGATGGTGGTAGGCGCGTTGTAATAGACTTCGCCAGGATAGTTTTCGTTGAAGTAGTTACCGCCGTTGGCGCGTACCAGCGAGGAGAAGATCCAGCCGCCGTAATCGTCGTTGGTAGAAGGCAGCATAATGCCCCACTGGCCTTTGCTCTGGTCGGTCAGCTTTTTCGCATCCTCCAGCAACGCTTTCCAGTTCTGCGGCGGCTGTTTAATGCCCGCCTGGTCGAACATCGTTTTGTTGTAATAGAGGATTGGCGTCGAGTTGTGGAACGGAATGGCGTAGGTCACGCCCATCACCTGGGCGTTTTTACGCATCGCAGGCCAGAACTCGTTTTGCAGGAAATCGCCCGCTTTTTTGTCGCCGTACTGGAACAATTCGTCCATCGGCAGAATTTCATCTTTCAGCGCCAGATCGGTAGTGAAGTTGGCGGACATGATCACCAGCGCAGGCGGTTGGCCAGCTTTCTGCGCCGATTCAGCTTTCATTTTCGTGGTGTCGTAGTTGCCGGTAAAAATCCCGCGCACTTCCACCTCTTTTTGCGAATCGTTAAAGGCTTTGATGATGCGCGTCATTTCCATGGTCAGTTTGCCGTCCACCGGGGCCGGAAACATGAAATCAATCTTCTCCTGCGCCAGTGCGGTGCCGCTCATTGTAAGGGTTATGCTGTAAGTAAGCGCTCGCAATGTTTTTGGCAGAGGCTTATACATGGTCGTTCTCCTGGTGTAAGTTAAGCAAGGTTTGCGCATCAAAAAGATGACAATCAAGGGGTGAAAAACCGACGCTGAGTGTGTCCCCTTTGTTGGGCACATCGCCCCGGTGTCGGCGGATATAACGCAGGTTGCCGATGGGCGTGCTGACGTGAAGCTGATAATCCGCGCCCATCAGTTCCCGCTGTATGACGGTTGCTGGCAACACCAACTGGCCTGCTTCCGGCGTATCGGTCATGTGCTCCGGGCGAATGCCCAGCCACACTTGTGCCGTGCTGCGTGCGTGTTCAGGCAGCGGCAGGCGTTGCTCACCTAATTGCACCTCGCCATTGGCGCAGGAGAGCGACAGCAGGTTCATGGCCGGAGATCCGATAAACCCGGCAACAAACAGATTTGCCGGATGTGCATACAAATGTTCCGGACGGCCAACTTGCTGCACGTGGCCGCCATTCATCACCACAATGCGGTCGGCCATCGACATCGCTTCGGTCTGGTCGTGCGTCACATAAATGGTGCTGGTCTTAAGTTGCTGGTGCATCTCCATAATGCTGTCGCGCACTTCAGTACGCAGGCGCGCATCAAGGTTAGAGAGCGGTTCATCCATTAAGAACAGTTTCGGGTTACGCACGATAGCGCGCGCCATCGCCACGCGCTGGCGCTGGCCGCCGGAGAGTTTGGCGGGTTTTCGTTCCAGCAACGCATCGAGCTGCAACATCTGCGCCACGCGATCGAGGCGCGGCTGCCAACTGGCTTTCTCTTCGTTACGCACTTTCATGCCGAAGGTGATGTTGTCGCGCACGGACAGGTGCGGAAACAGCGCGTAGTTCTGGAAGATCATCGCGAAGTTGCGCTCGCGCGGCGAACGGGCGGTAATGTCATCATTATCGAGCCAGATGGTGCCGTCGCTGACACTCTCCAGCCCGGCAATCAGCCGCAACAGCGTACTTTTGCCGCATCCGGACGGGCCAACCAGCACCACAAATTCGCCATCGTGAATATCCAGCGACAGCGCGTTGAGCGCCGCTTTACCATCAAACTGCTTACTTACATTGTTCAGTCTTAACATGGGATTAGCGCTCGTCCACCGGGCAACTGATGTTTTCGTCATACAGCCACGGGCCCGCGTAATGCGACAGCGAGTGCAGGTAGCTCACCCATTGATCGCCAATTTGGCGGTGCATCAGGCACGACGGCGGTGACATGTCGTAGTACGGGCGAGTATCTTCGTGGCAATACGGTACCTGGTGCATGGTGGCCGGAATGGTGGCAATCGTTGCCTGGCGATATTGCGTCATGGTCAGGCTGTGGTTATGGCCGCAGAAAATGCGCGTCAGCGACGGGAAGCGCTCAACCAGTTTCAACAGCAGATGACCGTTTTCACAGGCGATGCGATCCATCTGCGCGTTACCCAGCGGCAGCGGCGGATGATGCATAAATACCGCAGTCGGTTTGTCCTTGCTGGCGATCAGCTGCGCTTCCAGCCATTGCAGGGTTTCATTCGTCAGCCAGCCTTTTGACTCCCCGGCGAGGCTGGAATCGATAAACAGCAGACGCGTCGCGAAATCCTCAATCGCATAACGCATGTTCTGCGGATCGCTGCCGAGTTGCGGGCACAGCGGGTGCAGATATTCCAGAAAGTGCGCTTTATCGTCGTGGTTGCCCGGAATAATAAACAGCGGGTAATCCAGCCCGCCGAGGATCTGGCGTGCCACGCGGTACTCTTCCGGGCGGCCGCAGTTGACGATATCCCCGCTCACCACCACCGCATCCGGGCGTTCGCGCAGGGCGTTAAGCTGGCACACAACGTCGGCATTCCCGGCGTTGATATCAATAAAACCGTACAGCTTCTCGTTCTGGCTGCGAAAATGGGTGTCGGAAATTTGCGCTAAAAACATAACTACACTCCTTATTTAATACCGGAGAAGCCAAAGCTCCGGAGAAACTGTTTCTGAAAAGCAATAAACGCGACCATCAGCGGCAGGCAAACCATCAGCGTCCCGGCGCTGATCATTCCCCACTGGCCGCCGGATTCTGCGCCCATGGCGAAGGAGACCAGGCCGACCGTCAGCACCTGTTTGTCCGGATCGTTGAGTATCATCAGCGGCCATAAATACTCGTTCCAGTGATAGGTAATACTGACGGTGGCGAACGCCAGCACCGACGGCCACGACATCGGCAACATCACGCGGAACAGCACCTGCCACCAGCGACAGCCCTCCATCAGCGCCGCTTCTTCAATCTCTTTTGGGATAGCGAGAAACGCCTGGCGCATCAGAAAGACGCCGAACGCAGAAGTGAAGTAGGGCATCATCACGCCGGTCAGCGTGTTGAGCAGGCCGAAGGTTTTCAGCGTCAGCATGTTGGGGATCATCATCACCACCGGCATGATCATCAGTTGCACCAGGAACAGGATGAACAGCGTTTTCTTGCCGCGAAATTCGTGGCAGGCGAAGACGTAACCGGCGGTGGTAATGGTGAATAGCTGCACAAAGAACGTGCCGAAGGCGAAGATCAACGTGTTGGCGTACAGGCTGATCCAGTTGGCGCTGTCCCACGCATCGCGGAAGTTATCCAGCGTCAGCGGGAAGCGCGGCAGAATCGACGCCATATCTTCGCCAAAGGTGGTGGCGCTAAACGCGGATGAGAGCATCCAGATAAACGGGCTTACCCACAGCAGCGCCAGGCAAACCATCAGCAGCGCTAGCGTGATCGGGCGCGAATGGCGCAGACGCAACCACAGCGGGCGCGGTACGACGGCGGCCCGGTTGATAACAGGAGTAACCTCAACGCTCATAATGCGCTCCTCTCTCAAGCAGTTTCAGGTTGACCAGCGAGAAGACAAACAGCCCGGCCAGCGTTAAAAACGTGGCGGCAGAGGCTTTACCGAGATCGTGAGTGTCCCAGGCGAGATTCTGGATGTAATAGAGCAGTACGGTGGTGGCATTGTCCGGGCCGCCGCGCGTCATCACGGCGACATGGTCGATTTGGGTAATCGAGTAAATCAATGCGGTAGTGACCACAAAGCTGATGGTCGGGCGCAGTAACGGCAGTGTAACTTTGAAGAAAACTTGCGTGGAGGTTGCGCCTTCCATCACCGCCGCTTCACGCGTGGAGGCGGGAATGCCCTGCAAACCGGCAAGGAAAAACAGCATGTAATATCCGGCAAACTTCCACACGCCAATCAACGCCAGCGCCAACAGCGCGCTATTGCTGCGCCCCAGCCAGTTGTTGTTCATCGGCCCGAAAAGCTGCGCGAGGTAGTGATCGAGCATGCCGAGGCCGGGCATAAAGATAAACAGCCACAGCGCGGCGGCGCTGACCATCGGGATAATCATCGGGAAGAAAAACGCCGTACGTAACCAGCGGTTGATGCGATGGTTTTCCCACAGCGCCACCGCCAGCAGCAGCGCCAGCGTTACCCCCGGAATGACAGTGAGCAGAATGTAGATAAGGTTATTGAACAGCGACTGCCAGAACACCGAATCATCCAGCAGACGAGCAAAGTTGCCCAACCCAACGAATGGCGCATCATTGCTGGCAATGCGGGTGTCGAACAGACTGTCATACACCGAGCGCAGCAGCGGAAAGTAAGTGAACAGCGCCAGGAACAGCAGAGACGGTGACAGGATCAGCCACGGAAGCCAGTATTTTCTCATAAGCCTTGAACCGCGAATTTACGGGTTTTGAAAGCCAGAGAGTCTGTGAAAAAAATGCTGCAAAAGAATGGTGTAAAGGTGACAGTTTAATGAACAGGTGTTCATTGCCGGGCATTTCATGGTGAAAGAGGGGCGTTGCCAGCAGATAGCGGCAAAATAGCATGTCAGAAAAAAGCCCCGCGTTGTGCGGGGCTCGGTTTCTTATATTTTAGTTCGGATGCCGCCTGCGGCTTCAATAATCAGGACGTGTGGTGTATTGATGCTGTTTGCCGACCGGCTAAGAACCGACAAAACTTCTTCACGCGACGCGGTGACAGGAGCTCCAGCCGGAGTCATGCGGTTGAGTTGCTCAGAAGTAATAACGCGTTCGGTTGCCTGATTATGCGCAACAACACCGGATCTCTTCATAATGTAAGCGTCAGAGCGGGAAGTGACCGTTTTCATTGCACTATGCGTTGTTGTTACCATTTTTTCCTCCTGCTCTGTTTTCCGTTGCTGCATTATCGTTCAATTGTTGAACATCCTCAACCGGTTGTTTGTCTCGCTGGAACCATTCGAACAGGCTATTGGCGTCGCGGTAAAGGATCGCTTTTTCACCGTCGGTGAGGTCAATAAAGCCATATTGCTGCATGTAATATTCAGCGACTTCTGTGTTAACCGGAAACATCAGACGAAGCCCGCCGCAGCGAGTATCCGTCATAAACAGCACGGCGATATAGAGGGCGAAACGGAGTGTATTCCCATCAAGCACCGAATTCTGCAGGTGAAAATTTTGAATCATTTCAAGGTTAAGAAAAGGAAAGCCGTCATTTATCGCGGGGCAATATTGAAAAACACAGGCTCCAGCGGGCCGCCACTCAACATCAACAATTTTAAAACTGAACAAGAATGTATCCGGGTCATTCAGAACCGTTCCACTGTGATCCCAGGGTAAACGATACATTTCCGGGAGATCCCGCTGGATCGCAATACACCAGCGTATATCCGCTTCGGTAAGCGTTTGTACCCGAATGTTGTAGCCGTTTTGGGCAAAAATAATATTGGCCTCGTCCATAGCCTGCTGGCTGATGTGTTGGACATCTATTTCCCGGTCCATCGATTTCCCTTTTCATACAACCCCTGACTAATGTCCCAGCCACACCTTGTTTTAAACAATCTGCATTCGTTTTATCGGACCGGTAAATTTCAATACTGGAAAGCGTTACGCAAAAAAAAGCCCCGCGTTGTGCGGGGCTAATTTCTCACGGAGTGACGCTGGAGCCTTAGAACTCCATTTTGACGGTGAACTGCACTTCTCGCGGATCGCCAATCTGGTTGCCCAGGTTATTGGTGGTGATCGAGGAGGTGTAATAGGTCTTGTCGAAGATATTTTTCAGGTTCACCTGTAGCGTTACCGGATATTGCAGCTTCATTTTGTAGGCGGCAAAGGCATCGGCAACAAAATAGCCTGGCAGATAGTAATCCGCGCCGTTGGTGGCTGAACGGCGGCTCACGCCGTGACCGCCACCGCCAAGGGTCAACGTGTTACCGGCAAACACGTTATTGATGTCGTAAGTCAGGAACACGGAACCGGTATGACGCGGCACGTTCGGCAGCGGTTTACCGGCGTAATCCGGATCTTCCAGCACTTTCGCGGCGGTGTAGCTGTAGCTGGCGATGACATTCATATTTGGCGTCAGTGAACCGGCAAGATCCATCTCTACGCCCTGCGAACGGACGCGCCCGGCAGTTTTGGCAACCGTTTCATCACCCACGATTTCACTGTACAGCACGTTGCGTTTATGGATATCAAACATGGTGATATTGGCGGTAACACCGTCGAACAGGTCAAACTTGGCGCCGACTTCGTAAGATGTCGAGGTTTCCGGCGGCAGATCGCCAATATAGCTGGCGATGGAGGACTGCGGCATAAACGCTTTCGCCACGTTACCGAACAACGACACTGAAGGCGTCAGCTTATAGACCAGGCCGAATTTCGGCGTCCATTTCTCATCGCTGCTGTCGGTATTGACGTTGAACGGACGGCCTTTACCGGCGTACTGGGTGTAGTACTGATAACGCATCCCGGCAACGGCGATCCATTTGTCGGTAAGATATAACGCGTCTTGCGCGTAAGCCGAATAGCTCTCCTGCTTAATGGTCTGATCGCTGTCCGATGCGGAGACGGTCGTACATTTGCTGGCGCTGCCATAGCTTGGGTTGTAGATATTGAAGTCTTTCACGTTCTTACAGCGGATCATGTCGGTACGCAGCAGATCGTAATATTCGTACGAAATACCAGTGAGGATCTCGTTGTAGAAGCCGCCGATATCGACATTTCCCTGCAAATCGGCACGTGTCGTGTGCATCCGTTGCGTGGAGCCCTGCGTGGCGTCCACGCGGCGCGTGAGATTACCGGTAGTGGCATTGTAGGCCATCACGCGCGACTGGTTATCGCTGTACTTGTCCTGGCTGTAGCCGTATTCCAGCTTGCCGGTCCAGGCGCTGTTAAAACGATATTCTGCGTTCAACTGCGCAATATCGGATTCGCCATCGGTAATGTTGAACGGCTCATCGAAGCGGGTTTTACGATCGACATTCACCGCCTGTTTAGTGGTGAGATCGAAGATCGTGCCGCGGTCGAATGGCGTCTGATAATCACGGTGTGAATAGAGCACGTTGACGGTGGCGTTATCACCGAACCACGTTAACGACGGAGCAATATAAGTGCTCTTATTTTTGCCGAAATTGCGCCAGTAATCTTCGTTCTGGTATTCGCCGATCAGACGATACGCCAGCCGCGTGCCTTCGATTGGGCCAGTGACATCAAACTGGCCGGTGCCGCCGCCAAAGCTGGAAGAGGTGGCGGAAATAGATCCGCCGAATTGGGTCTGCGGACGTTTAGTGACAACATTGATAAGCCCGCCAGGATCGAGAATGCCATACAGCGTTGAGGCCGGGCCTTTCAGCACTTCCACGCGCGAGGCGTCGGCATTAAAGCTGCGCGGCACCACGGTGCGCAGGCCGTTGGTCATGATCGAACCGTCGCGGTTGGTGCCAAAACCACGGCGCACAAACGAATCCTGCGTCCCGCCCAGCGTGTTGGTTTGCACCACGTTACTGACGTTATACAGCGCTTCATCAAGGCTGGTAGCGTGCTGATCTTCCAACACTTTATCGCTAACGGTATTCACCACTTGCGGAATATCCAGCAGCGGCATTGAGGTCAGCGTCGCGGTAGAGGAATTGATAGGTTGATAGCCGGACGTGGCGGGTTGATCGGCCGATGAGGCATCCGCGTTGACGGTGATAGTGTCGCTATTGGTTTTATTTGCCGTTTCCGCCGCATGCGTAACCGGCGTAAAGCATGATCCCAGAAAGAGCGCAGAGAATAACGCGCGCCCTTTCAGCCCATAGATACCGTGAGTGAACTGAGCCATTTAATCTGTTTTCCCAAAAACTGTGCATAACACAGACGTGAACGTTTCTAAGTTATTGCCCGATTGCGCAAAATCTATCCGTTAAGTCGCCGAATCTGGCATCGGATATGTAATTGAGAATCATTCAAACACGAGCATCTGTAGTAGTAAACGCAAAATGAAAGAATTTTGCTACAACGGCAAAGGGGGAGAAAAGCGCAGCGGAATTATGCGGGGTTGCCTTTTTAACTTTATGAAATAAATGAAATTAATTATTTACGCGATCAATGTCGTTGCCTGTAGTTATCCCTGTTTTGAAGCGGCGGGATTCTGTCATCAGGCTACTTGACTACTACATTGCCAAGCGGCAAAATCGAAAAGAGAATGAGAGTTATTTTTATTTGAAAAGTTAGCGCGCACGGGTTTTCCACGCGGTTGCGGCGCAGGAGTGAACATGCCACAGCGAGTGGAACAGCAAGCTCAGCAGGGGATTGTGCTCGACGGTTTGTCGGCAGGTTATCAAAAGCAGGTCATCGTTGATGACATCTCACTCACTATCCCGCATGGAAAAATGACTGTGCTGGTCGGGGCCAATGGCTCCGGCAAATCCACCTTGCTCGGCACCATCGCCCGCATGCTCAAACCGCTTGGCGGCAGCGTGTTGCTTGATGGCAAAGCCATTCATCAACAGCCAACCAAAGCCGTCTCCCGCCAGTTAGGTATTCTGCCGCAGTCGCCGCTGGTGCCGGAAGGTCTGACCGTTTTTGAACTGGTATCGCGCGGGCGTTTTCCGTGGCAAAGCTTTATGCGCCAGTGGTCGGAAGAGGACGAGCTGGCGGTGCTGGAAGCGTTGCATCTGACCGGCACGGCGGAATTTGCCCACCAAACGGTTGATAGCCTCTCCGGCGGGCAGCGCCAGCGCTGTTGGATCGCGATGGCGTTGGCACAACAAACACCGGTGATCCTGCTGGATGAACCGACGACTTTTCTCGATCTGCGCTATCAGGTCGAGATCCTCGAACTCTTGCAGACCTTAACCCGCGATCATGGCCGCACGGTGGTGGTGGTGTTGCACGACCTTAATTTCGCCGTGAATTACGGCGACACGCTGGTGTTCCTCAAACAGGGCCGATTACAGGGCGTGATCCACGAAGGCGACAGTTGCACGCCTGCACTGATCAAAAACGTGTTCGATGTGGATGTGCAAATGTCGATTAACCCGTTGACCGGAAAACCCTTTTTTATGCCTTTTCGTAAACCGGCAGGTTCCGGCGAATGAGTTCGCTTGCGCTTTCTACCCGACGCGGCGGGCGCATCAGCGCGACGGCATCTGGCTTGCTGCTGTTGTTACTGGCAGCGGCTGTGGCGCATCTCGGCCTTGGCGCGCGCTACATCGCGCCGCCCACGGTGATGCAGGCGATGGTGGATTTTGATCCCAACAATTTCGATCATCGCGTCATTATCAGCCTGCGCTTACTGCGGCTGGTAGCTGCGCTGTTTACCGGCGCGGCGTTAGGGGTTGCCGGATCGTTGTTGCAGTCGGTGATCCGCAATCCGCTTGGCGAGCCGCATATCCTCGGGCTGAATTCGGGGGCGGCACTGGCGGTGGTTGCCACAACGGCGCTGGGGATCAGTTTTGGCGATGCCAGCTTCAGCCGCGCATTTATCGCCGCAGGCGGCGCGGCGCTGCTTTTTTCACTGGTGATGGCGATCTCTGCCGCCGGGCGATCCGGTTTTACGCCCTTAAAAGTGACGCTGTGCGGCGTGGCGATTTCCACTTTTGCTTCCTCCATCACCGCCGCGATCCTGATCCTCGATGAACAGACGCTGCTGAGCATCCGTAGTTGGCTGGCGGGCGATCTCGCCGGGCTAAGCTGGCCTGTGCTGCGGGCGGCATCACTGGTTGCTGGTGGTGGATTTGCCCTGGCGCTGTGGCTCGCGCCAGCGCTGAATATGCTGGCGCTTGGCGACAATATGGCGCGCGGCCTGGGCGTTTCTCTGCTGCGCACTCGCGTGTTGTCGTTGACCGCCATTGCCTTGCTGTGCGGTGCGGCCGTTTCGGTCGCCGGGCCGATAGGGTTTATTGGTCTCGTCGTTCCGCATATGGTGCGACGCCTTGCCGGGGATGATTTGCGCGCGGTCGTCCCGCTGTCGGCGCTCGGCGGCGCATTACTGCTGCTGCTGCTGGCCGATATCGCCGCCCGTACGTTGCTGTCGCCGCAGGAACTCGCTACCGGCGTGATGACTGCGCTGGTAGGCGCGCCGCTCTTTATTCTGCTGGCGGCGAGGTTTTTCAAATGAGTCACCTACCTGAACACGCCGGGCTGCGCAGCTTGCGGCTTGGCGGCTTCTCCCGCTTGCTGCGCCCGCATGCGCTGTGGTGGCTGGCAGGCCTGAGTTTTTTGTCGTTAATGCTGCTGCTTTCCGGTGTGACGCAAGGTTCGTTACCGGTTCCCGCTTCCGCCATTGGCCGGGCGCTGTTGCTGCCCGATGCGCTGAATGCTGAACAGCACTACGTAGTGTGGGATATTCGCCTGCCCCGCGTGCTGATGGCGCTGTTGTGCGGCGCGATGCTGGGTATGGCGGGGGCGGCGATGCAGTCCATCACCCGTAACGGGCTGGCGGATCCGGGGCTGATTGGCGTGAAAGAGGGGGCCAGCGTGGTGGTGCTGACGCTGGTACTCTGCTTTCCGGCGGTCGGGCTGGTCTGGCGTCCGCTGGCGGGCATGGCAGGCGGTTTACTGGCTGCCGGGCTGGTGATGGGGCTGGCGCGTGATGTTTCTCGTCCGCGCTTTGTGCTGCTTGGTATTGGCGTCTCCTGGACCTTCGCCGCCGGTATCGGCGTATTTATGACCACGGCGGATGTGCGTGATGTGCAAACAGCAATGATGTGGCTGGCAGGCAGCCTGCACGCCGCCAACTGGCCGCTGTTGATCGTCGCGCTGTGTTGGGCGCTGCCTGCAACGCTGATTTTGCTGTTAACGGCGCGCGCCGCTGATGTGGCATTGCTGGGTAATCAGGCGGCAACTGGGCTCGGCGTTCGCCTGTCGCACCTTGCATGGCTGCGGGTGTTCGCGCCGGTATTGCTGACGGCTGCCAGCGTTTCCTGCGTTGGCAGCATCGGTTTTGTCGGGCTTATCGCTCCGCATATGGCGCGTTTTCTGCTGCGCGGCGGCCAGCGGGCGCTGCTGTGGGGCAGTGCGCTGCTCGGCGGCCTGCTGGTGCTGGTGGCGGATTCGACAGGCCGTCTGGTGTTTGCGCCGCTGCAAATTCCCGCTGGGATCGTCATCTCACTGATTGGCGGGCCGTTTTTCCTGCTGCTGCTGTGGCGGCGACGCGATCGTTTATAAGCTTAAGGAGCCGTATGCGCCTGATATTTTCGCTGTTATTGCTGGTTGGTCTGAGCGCTGGCGCTGCGGAACCGACACAAACCTTCACCGATGATTTGGGCCGCGTGGTCACGGTACCGCTGCATCCAAAGCGCATCGTGTCGCTGCACGATCTGGATATCACCATTCCTTTGATTGAATTAGGTGTACCGCCGGTCGCCAGCCACGGGCGGACCCGCGCCGACGGCAGCCATACGCTGCGCTCCAGCGGCATGTTGACCGGCGTCGATTTTGATAACTCGAACATTGCGTTTATTGGGACAGCGGATATCGATATTGAAGCGATCGCCGCCGCGAAACCGGATCTGATCATCACCGAGCCGAGCCGCAATACGCCGGTCGAGCAGTTAGAGAAAATCGCGCCAACGGTAAGTATCGATCACTTGCAAGGAGGTGCGCCGGAGATCTACCGCAAGCTGGCGCAGCTTACCGGTACGCAGGCGCGCTTGCAGATCCTTGAGCGCCGTTACCGCGAGCAGATTGCGGCGCTAAAAAGTACGATCGACACCAGCAAAATCACTGTGTCAGTGATCCAGGCGAACAACGGCAAAATCAACGCATTACACAGCTATCATTCGCTGGGGCGCGTGCTGCGTGATGCCGGTTTTCGTTTTCCGAAACTGATCGACAGCATTCCTGAAGGTGGGCGCATTGATGTCAGCGCCGAACGTTTGCCGGAGCTGGATGCGGATTTTGTTTTCGCCACCTGGCGCGGTGATACCGGCGGTAAACCGCAGGATGAGATGGCGGCGATGGATGCGGTGATGCCGGGCTGGTGCAATTTTCTCAATGCCTGCCGTAGCGGGCATTACGTGCTGATCTCCCGTGAAGAGGCGATCTCCAACTCCTATGCTTCTCTGAGCCTGATGGTGGCGCAGGTGCAATCACAAATCGCCGGGCGACCGCTGCCTGCCGCGAAGTAAGGAGCTGCAACGATGCTGAACACAAAAAAAGCGAAAAATCGCGTGGATGTGTACGGTGAACGCTTTCGCGCGCGGGCACACACGCTGTCGCCGCGTTTGCAGGCCGTTGCCCGCTATATCAATGAAAATCGCGATGTGGTGCTGGAACGTACCGCGATTGAGATCGCGGCGGCGACGCAAACTTCAGATGCCACGGTGGTACGCGCCATTCAGGCGCTGGGCTTTGCCGGGCTGCGGGATCTAAAACAGACGCTGGAACACTGGTTTGGCCCGGCCATTTCATCGGCAGAAAAGATGAGCAGCACGGTAAATGCGCTCGCCTGCGATGTAAATTCCGGCATCGATTTTGTGCTCGAAGGGCATCAGTACACCTGCGAAGTGCTTTCAGCGCCGGACAACCGCTATGCGATTGCGCAGGCGGTGGCCTTGCTGGTGGAGGCGCGGCAGGTGGCGATTTTCGGCATCGGCGCGTCGGGGATCCTGGCGGAGTATACCGCGCGGTTGTTCAGCCGCATTGGCCTGCCCGCGACGCCGCTCAACCGCACCGGCATCGCGCTCGCCGAGCAATTGATCAATTTGCAGCGTGGTGATGTGCTGATCATGATGGCGCAAAAATCGGCGCACCGCGAAGGGCTGACCACGCTGAAAGAGGCACGGCGTCTGGGGATCCCGGTGATCCTGCTGACCAATGCGACGGACTCGCGTTTTAGCCAGCAAGCGGATGTGATAATCCAGGTACCGCGCGGCGGCGAGAAGGGTAAGATCCCGCTGCACGGCACGGTACTGCTGTGTCTGGAGATGATTGTTTTGTCGGTCGCGTCCGCCACTTCGCAGCAGGCCATTAAAACGGTGAAACGCATTAATGAGTTTCACCGTGGGTTAAAGCCGGGCGGGAAGAAGGGTTAAGCTCTGTGCTGCGGCGTAATGGTCAGATCAATCTGTCGATTTAACTGATGTAGCGCCAGTTCAACCGTTTCCACCTTCGATGAGTGCTCCACATCGAGCAAGCGGTCAATTTGCGGCCCTTTCTGTCCCAGCTTTCTTGCCAGCTCAGCTTTTCGCGTCCCGGTTTCGATCATGGCGTTATGCAGTGCGGCTTTCATGGCTACGAGCACGGGCAGCGATACGATGTATTCGCCTTTTAGCGGCGCGCTTGCCGCCGGGATTGGACGCCGCTCGTCAATTTCGATAGCAATCGCAACAACAATCCCATCAATCGACTGCAGTAAAGCCTCATCAAGCGTATCGCCAACGGAGTTCATGAGCGGTAGATCGCGGCATGAGACCACGAACTGACCTGTAGCATCGTCTCGTTCAATGTGGACGGGATAATTAAACATTTAACACCTCTTTATCGCTAAGTTCTTACAGGCCTAAGTCCTTCATAATCTTTTTCCTCAACGGCTCAGGAATCTCTTTCGAACCATGAAAAGGGAAAACCGATGCCCTACCATTAAGCCTGACTTTAAAATGGCTTCCTCCACCTGGAGCTTTGGTTAGCTCCGCTCCCTGAGATAACAACCACTTTCTGAACTCGCTGTATTTCATTCGGCATCCTGCCTTATATTTTCCTTTTCAGAGTGCGAAAACTATAACTTAATTGTTTATTAATGCAACTTTAATGTTGTGTTTTTCTGCGCCCGCAAATATGAATCACCAACGCGGCGCTGTAAGCCAGCACAATGGCGAAACTCATCTTCCACATCGCTTCGCCGCCGATACCGGACAACGGCGTGGCGATGCCGCCAAAGACGAACATCAACATGCCCAGTAACGCCGACGCGGTGCCGGAATGGCGGGCTTCGACGCTGTTCATCGCGGCTGAACCGGCAATGGTTGAAACCCCGCTGTTCAGCGCCACGGTGAAGAACAACCCCACCAGCGCCAGCACGGGCATGCCGAATCCGGCAAACAGCGCAGTCAGTACGGCGCTGCAAACGGCCAGTAACAGACCGCGCGTTAATAGCTTTTGCCCATCGATAAACCGCGCCAGCCGGGCAAAGATCAGTGCCGAAATAATCAGCCCACCGCCATTCACCGCGAACAGCAGGCTGAACTGCATCGCCGTCAGGCCATATTCGCTTTGCAGAACGAATGACGATGAACCGATATAAGAAAATAACCCGGCCAGCATAAAGGCCTGAATAAAGCAGAAGGTAGAAAACTGCTTATTTTTAAGCACGATAAGCGAGGTATTGAGCAGCCCGCCGCCGCTGCTTTTCTCCGACAATGTCTCTTTCAGTACCACCATGCTGGAGAGCAGTAATACCACGCCAACCGCCGCCATCGTCCAGAACAGCGCGCGCCAGTGCAGCGTAGAGGCGATATAGCCGCCGAGTACCGGCGAGATGATTGGCGCAATGCCGTTTACCGTCATCAGCAGGGCGAAAAATTGCGTCAGCAGCGTGCCGTGATACTTATCACGAGCAATCGCGCGGGAGAGCACTGAACCGCCTGCGCCCGCCAGACCCTGGATAAAACGCCAGAAGATCAGCCAGTGAATATCCTGCGTGGTCGCGCACAATACGGAAGAGAGGATAAACAACAGCAGGGAGAGCATCAGCGGGCGCTTGCGTCCAAGCCGATCGCTCAGCGGGCCGAAAAAAAGCTGCCCCAGACCCAACCCCAGCAGCGAAGCGGTCAGCGAGAGTTGTGTCAGCGTGGTGGTGGCGCTGAGTTGCCGGGTGATATCCGGCAGCGCGGGAAGATAGAGATCGGTGCAAATCGGCCCAATGGCTGTCAGCATGCCCAGCACTATCGCCCAGGCAAGAGAGATCCGTAGCATAACAACTCCGGTGAGGATACGGCGTCGGCTCCGGTGAAATCACCGCAGAACCGAATCGTCGGGGATTTAATTTTTAAACAGCATGGCGGTGATTTCCTGGTACAGCACCTGCATTTGCGCCGGGTCGCTTTTTTGCGGCGTCAGGCGACGGAAAGTGGTGCCTTCCATCAACGTTGCGAGTAGCTCCACACTGCAGCGAATGCGTTCATCGCTTAATTGCGGATAGCGGCTCCGCATATGGTTGCAGGCATTTTCAAACATCCGGGCGTCGGCCTCGGCCAGCATCTCCTGTACACGTGGATTGCGCGTCGCTTCCGCCGCCATCTCCAGCATCAGCGCATCATCGTCAGGGCTGAGAGTGTGCCGCCAGGCCAGTATTTCCGGCAGGTGTTCGGTTTCGGTTTTACCCTGCATTTCGGCGATGCGGTAGTCGATAATCCGGCGGATCATCTCTTCGATAATGGCGTCTTTATTAACGAAATAACGGTAAATCTGCCCAACGCTGAGCTGAGCTTCGAGGGCGATCTGCGACATGCTGGCCGCGTGGAATCCGCTAATGCGAAAGCGCCGGCGCGCGGCGGCAATAATCTCGTCCTGGCGTTGCTGGTGGCGCTGTTCCTGCGATAGTTTGGTCGGCATCTCTGTCCCTCGCGTCGTTTTTGTTGAGAGTGATCATTCTCATGAGTGATTAAAATAAACGAATCCGCGCGTTCGGGGTAATGTTTTTCTCTGGAACTTATAGAAAGTTACAAAAAAACAGATTGTGGAGAGAAGGTAAAAAAAGGCGGGATAACAATGACCGGCGCGCATGGCACGCACCGGTGAGCAGGTTATTGTTTACGTCGTTGATGGATCGACAACCCGCTTTCGCCGGGGGCAATGTCCGGGCGCAGCGTCAGTTGTGGAATCAGGTAATCGCCGCCGTTCTGCCGACGAAAGGCCAGCGGTTCTGCTGACCAGAGCGTATCCAGCCGCTGTGCCAGCGCCGTACAACATTCGGCAAAGCGCGTTTCATCCATGCGGTGGCTGCGATAAAACACCAGCGGCGGTAGCACTTCGAAGCCAGGATAAAACAGGATCCCATGCTGGATCGGAAACAGCAGATCGTCGATCGGGCCGTTAATACCGCGCGGAGCGTAATGCGATTCCCAGCCACCGGTGGTCACCAGCAGCATCGCCCGTTTCCCCGCCAGGCTCCCTTCGCCGTAACGATCGCCCCAGTGCGTGTCGCTATGTTCGCCCACGCCGTAGGCAAATCCGCAGGCATAAACGCGATCGACCCAGCCTTTCATAATTGCCGGCATGGAGAACCACCACAGCGGAAACTGGAAAATCACCGCATCGGCGCGTTGCAGTTTGGCCTGTTCCCGGGCGATGTCGTCCGCCTGGGTGCCCAGCTCAAATGCCTGTTTTGAATCAGACGAAGGATGATAAAAATCACCCACCGGTGGTGAGCTGCTGTCATCGGCATCAAGCTGCGATTTCCACTGCATGGCATAGAGATCGGAAACCTCGACCTGATGACCAGCATTTTCCAGATGCTGCACGGCAAAATCCTTTAGCGCGCCATTGAGCGAATGGGGCTGCGGGTGGGCATAAACAATCAGTACGTTCATAACAACTCCAGGCAACAAATTGAATATGCAGGGTAGGAGAGTGGCGGATATAGTAGAAATTAATTGCTTATATCACAGGTATAGTCATGGTTAATCTTCACCGGCTGGATCTCAATCTGCTGCGTACTTTGGATGTGCTGTTGAGCGAACAAAATGTGACGCGCACGGCGCAGCGGTTGAATCTTTCTCAGCCTTCCGTCAGCGTGCAGTTGGCGCGGTTGCGGGACATTTTTGCCGATCCGTTACTCCTGCCGGGGCCGCGCGGTATGCAGCCGACCGCCAGGGCCGATGAATTGCGCGAACCGCTGCGTCAGGCGCTGGAAGCGCTGGAACGCGCGGTGGCACCCGTCAGCGCTTTCGATCCTGCCCGCGCCGCTGTCACCTGGCGCGTGGCGGCCACTGATTATACGGAATCGGCGATCCTGCTCCCTTTACTGAGCCGTTTGCGCGCCGCTGCGCCGGGCAGCCGTCTGGCGATATTTGAACTCAGCCCGTTGCAGATCCAGCGCCAGGCCGGGCAGGGCGATATTGATCTCTTTTTTCATCTACGTGAAGGCGCGCCGCCTGCTCTGCACCAGCGGTTATTGTTCACCGAACGCTACGTGCTGGCCGGGCGTTTGCACCATCCGGCGTTAATAAACGGCGGCCCGACACTGGCGCAGTTTTGCCAACTGGAACATGTGGTGGTTTCGCCAGAAGGTGGCGGTTTTCATGCGGCAACGGATATTGCGCTGGCGGAGCGCGGTTTGCAGCGCAACGTGGTGCTCTCCGTTCCCCATTTCCTGTTTATGCTCGATGCGCTCGCTCGCACCGATTTGGTGGCGGTACTGCCGGAGCGGCTGGTCGCGAACAACCGTACTTTGCAGGTGGTCGAGCCGCCGCTTGAACTTCCGGGCTTCGACATGCTAATGCTCTGGCATGAACGGCTGCACCGCGATCCCGGCCACCAATGGCTGCGCCAGCAAATTATCGCCTCGTTGGGGGCGCGCTAATATCTTGTCACACTTATGTGAGAATAATTCTCAATATTATTGAAGCACACCAGGCCGGATGATAAGGTGTAAGCCGTTTCGCCCGGCGTCGGGCACGGGTTCGCGGCGGCTGTTGGCTATGCAAAAAAGAGACTTTTCGGTTGAAGACTTTATCGGTTTTGGCGAGCGCTACGGGATCGACTACCGTTTCCCGGCGCTGGCGTCCGGCCGATCGTTTCACAAAGAGAAGCGCATGGTGATTCAGGGGGAGGTCGAAGAGATGACGCTCTCCTCCGGCCTGAATCTTACCCGCTCGGATATTCGCGTCCTTCAACCCTATGAAACCACATCGCTGCACAGTTGCCCGCTCTATATGCTGGTGGTGCTGGAAGGGTGCGTGCAGCTGCGCCTGAACGGCAAAGCATTTACCGTGCGCGCGGGCATGGCATTCACCTCGCGCCTGAGCGAACAGCAGGTGATGAACGCCAGCCATCAGGCAGATAACCACCTGCGTACGCTGTCGATGGGCGTTGATCCGCTGCGCTGCCGGCAATCACCGCTGCTGACGGCGCTCTTGCAGCAGTGGGAAGCGCACGGTGCGCCGACCTTTTTATGGTCCGTTCCGGCATTTTTGCTTTCCGGGCTGCAACACACGCAGCAGAGCCAGCAACCGGGTTTATCGCGCCAGTTGATTCTTGAAGGCGTGATGCTGCAACTGCTCGGGCATGCGCTGTCGCAACCCTTGCCAGGTAGCGAAAAACGCAGTTCCGCGCCTGGCGGCGAGCAGCACCGGCTGGAAACCGTACGCCGTTTGCTGGAACAGCAGCCGGAAAAAGAGTACACCCTTACCGCATTAGCCCAGCTGGCGGCAATGAGTTCCAGCAGTTTGCGGGTGAAGTTCCGCCAGGCTTATGGCCTTTCCGTGTTTGATTATCTGCGCGACTGCCGCCTTGAACTGGCGCGGCGCTATCTGGCGCAGGGCTATAGCGTACAGCAGGCGGCCTGGATGTCGGGCTATCAGCATGCCACGAATTTCTCTACCGCTTTTCGTCGCCGCTACGGTGTAGCGCCCAGCGAAATGCGCCTCGCCTGATTTCTTGCCATAGACCATGGCGACTTTTTTGCGTGCGTTTTGTCACTGTGCATAGGTGAATCGTCATTGCGCATAGCTATTGCGGAAGCCAAAAGGGTAATAATTCTTATTTACAATAATAACGGCTTCTGGAGATTTCATGTTCGCAAAAACGCGACTGGCGCTAATGATTGGCTGTATTACCGGCGGGATGAACGTATCGGTTCTGGCACAGGAAACTTCAACCACCCACGATACTGTGGTGGTCACCTCACAAATGCAAAGCGGTGCGACCAAGCTGGAGACGCCGGATATCGAAACGCCGCAGGCCGTATCGATTATCACGCGCCAGCAGTATGAAGAGCAGGGCGCAACCAGCGTGCGCCAGGCGGTGAGTTACACGCCGGGCGTCTACAGTAACCAGATCGGCGCCTCGAACCGTTTTGATTACATCGTGCTGCGCGGCTTCTCTGATGGCAGCCTGGATAACGTCTACCTCGATGGCCTGAAACTGATGGGCGACACGAACTCGCACAGCTCGCTGGTTATCGATCCCTGGTTCCTCGACAGCGTGGAAGTGGTGCGCGGACCGGCTTCGGTGCTGTATGGCCGCTCATCGCCGGGCGGGATTGTCGCGCTGAACTCGCGCAAACCGTCGTTTGACCCCGGCGGAGAAGTGAAACTGTTCGCGGGTAATAACAATCAGCGCGGCGCGGCGTTTGATGTCACGGGGCCGGTAGATGATAACGACCGAGTCGCGGTGCGTTTAACCGGCATGACCCGCTATGCGGATTCGCAATTCGATCATTTAAAAGAGCAGCGTTATGCCATTGCACCGAGCCTGACGTGGCGTATCACCGATCAAACGCGCCTTGAACTGATGGCTTATCTGCATCGCGATCCTGAAGGTGGCAGCCACTCTGGTTTGCCGTATGAAGGCACGGTAACCCCGCATGCAGGCAGAAAAATCTCCAATACCTTCTTTGAAGGGGAAGATGATTACGATAAGTATGACCGCCGGGAAAATATGGTCGGTTATAACGTCGAGCACGCCTTTGACAGTGGCTGGTCGGTCCGCCAGAAGCTGCGCTACCTGCACACCAAAGTGAATCTCAACCAGGTGTATGCCGCAGGCTGGATGAATGATACGGAACTGAATCGCGGTTATTCCGGTTCCGACGAATCGCTGTCGGCGATCACGCTGGATAACCAGATTGATGGCAGCGTTGATACCGGCATTATTAACCACCGCCTGCTGTTCGGCGTCGATTATCAGCGCCGCAGCAATAATGTCACCGCTTCGTATGGCAGCTTCCCGGCGATTGATGCATTTAACCCGATTTACGGTGCCGATCCGCTGTCAATTTCGGTCTACAGCCGCGAAAAACACAAACTGGAGCAGACCGGGATCTATTTGCAGGATCAGATGTCGCTCGATCGCTGGCGGCTGACGCTCGGCGGCCGCCACGATCAGGTGAAGATCACCAACGTCAACAAGATCAACGCTACCCGCGATACGCTGGATCAGGATCACTTCAGCAGCCGCGCGGCGCTGATGTACCTGTTCGACAGCGGGTTTGCGCCGTACGTCAGCTACTCAACCGCCTTTACGCCGACCAGTTTTACCGATGAATACGGCAAAATTTTGCAGCCGATGAAAGGCAAGCAGTGGGAAGCGGGGCTGAAATTCCAGCCGGAAGGTTCGCAGACGATGTACAGCGCCTCGGTCTATCGCATCAACCAGAAAAATATCGCCACTAAAGTGGAGCCGACCGATCCGTACCGTTCAATTGGTGAAATCGAATCGGAAGGGGTGGAGCTGGAAGCGGTCGGTCAGTTGACGGACAACCTGCGTTTGCAGGCTGCCTACACCTACAACGACATTCGCTACAAGAAAAGCAGCGCGGAAGAGCAGGGAAAACGTGCGGTGTATGCGCCGCGCAATCAGGCCAGCGCCTGGCTCAGCTATGACGTGAAAACGGGGCTGTTCGACGGGCTGACGGTAGGTTCCGGCGTGCGTTATGTGAATGGCATTACCTCCGATCGCCAGAACACGCATACGCTGCCGTCCTATACGCTGGTGGATCTGGCCGTCGGCTACGATCTGAGCCATGTTGGCCTGAAGGGGATGAGCGCACAGTTGAACGTCAATAACCTGACTGACAAGCGCTACGTAGCCGCCTGTAACTCGCTCTCTTACTGCTATTTTGGTGCGGAGCGCAGCATTGTCGGCAGCGTTTCCTGGGCATTCTGATGCAATACGCCACCCGGCAGTGCGCCGGGTGGTTGCCGGTGATTAGCTGAGATCCACGTTTTTATGGCCAAAGAGCCAGGTGGCAATAAAACCGCACAGATAAGCGATGACGACGCCTGCCGCGTAGACCGCCATCCCGGCGTAAATGCCCTGGCCGGAGGTCATCAGCGGGAGCGCCACCAGCCCGGAAGGGCCAAACACCGTATTCAGGCCGACCGGCAAGCCAAACCACGCGACGGTGCCAATAAAAAATCCCCCGCACGCGCCGCCGATACAGGCGGTGACGAAAGGTTTCACGCGCGGTAAGGTCACCGCGTAAATCAGCGGTTCACCTACGCCCAGCAGGCCGGGAATGATCGCCCCGCGCACCTGGTTACGCAGCACCGAATGTGGCGCCGAGCGGAAATAGAGCGCCAGCGCAGCACCCACCTGGCCACCGCCTGCCATCGCCAGAATGGGGAACAGCGAGTTGAAACCCTGCGCATCCATCAGTGCGAAGTAAACCGGAATAAACCCCTGATGAACGCCAAACACCACGGCGATAAGAAACAGGCCCGCCAGCACCGCGCAGCCAAACGGGTTGCCGTTGAGGTGCAGGAACAGCCACGACATGCCTTTAAACAGCTCGCCGCCAATCGGCATAATCACCACAAACGCCAGCGCGCCGGTGATAAGTAGCGTCAGCAGCGAAGTGAGGATCATGTCGAGATTATCCGGCACCACCTTGCGGATCTGACGTTCGATCCACGCGCCGAGGATCGCGGCGATCAGCACGCCGATAATGTTGCCGCGCGGATCAATGCCCATGCCGAAGAAGTTATCGATACCGGAGAAATAACCGACCGTGGCTTTCGGGTCATAACCCAGCACGAACAGCGCGGCAATAATGGCGCCGTTAACGCCGCTGCCGCCAAAGGCTTTTTGCGCGTTGTAGCCAATCAGAATCGGCAGGAAGGTGAACAGGCCTTTACCAAAAACCTTCATATAGCCGACGAGGTGCGCCACGGTTGTGTTCTTCTCTGCCGCGTTGAGCAGCAGGCTTTGCTCGATTAAAGTGGCAAAACCCAGCAGCATCCCGGCGGCGATAAAACCCGGAATCAGCGGCGTAAAGATGGTGGCGAACTTCGCCAGAAACTGATGCACGCCGCTGGTCTGCTTCGCTTTCATTTGCTGCTTGGTGTCGCTGGCGATGCTTTTCAGCGATGCAGCTTCTACGGGCGCGGCGTGGCCGCCGATCATTGTGTTCAGCATTTCCGCTGCGGTTTGCGCTTTGCCAGGGCCGACGATGATCTGCAATTGATCGTCGCTGTTCACCACGCCCAGTACGCCGGGCAGGGCTTTCAGGCTCTCTGTCTCCACCCGTGAATCGTCGCGGAGCGTCAGGCGCAGGCGCGTCATACAGTTGCCGCAGGTATTGATATTCTCCTTACCGCCGACCTTTTCGATAATTGTCGCGATCAGTTGTTCGCTGATTTTGGCCATTACTTGATCCCCGCATCAACCAGCGCCTGGCGAATAAAACCGCCGTTATCGGCCAGCAGATGTGTTGCCTGTTCCGCGCTGAGCTGTCCCAGCACCATCACGATGGCGGTTTTGCAGCGCCCGCCGCAGGCCTTCAGCGCCTGTTCGGCGATGTCGCGGGTGCAGCCGGTGGCTTCCATCACAATGTTTATCTGACGCTGCACCAGCTTCAGGTTGGTGGCTTCCACATCCACCATCAAATTGCCATAGACTTTGCCGCTGCGGATCATTGCGCCGGTGGTCAGCATATTGAGCACCAGTTTCTGCGCGGTACCCGCTTTCATACGCGAGGAGCCGGTCACCACTTCCGGGCCCACCACTGGCACAATCGCAATATCGGCGATGCGCGCCATTTCGCTGTTTTCATTACAGGTGAGCGCCACGGTTGTTGCGTTCAGGCTTTGTGCGTATTTCATGGCGGCAATCACATACGGCGTGCGCCCGCTGGCGGCGATGCCGACCAGCACATCGCGCGCGGTGAAATTGAGCGCTTTCAGGTCGTCAACGCCCAGCGTCAGGCTGTCTTCGGCGTTTTCCACCGCCTGCAAAATGGCGCGATGACCACCAGCAATCAGGCCGACAACCTGTTCGCGCGGCGTTCCGTACGTTGGGGGACATTCGCTGGCATCAAGGATACCAAGACGCCCGGAAGTGCCCGCGCCGCAATAGATCAAACGACCGCCCTGTTTAAATGCGGCGACAATCACATCCACCGCCTGCGCGATAGCCGGGATCACTTTTTCCACCGCCTGCGCCACTTTCTGGTCTTCACTGTTGATAACCCGCAGCATCGCTTCGGTATCGAGCATATCGATGTTTTCACTGGCGGTATTGCGGCCCTCGGTGGTCAGTCCGGATAGATCAATGTTCATGTCTCGCTCCACGGTTACGGGAAGGGTTGGCCGTTACGCTGCGGTGACGGCGTGCTGTAAGGAATAATATATTATTAAGTAAAACAAAAAGAAGAATAATTTATTCTTGCGCCGAATGAGTGGCAAGAGTGTGACGCTGCTCATGTTGGGCAAAGCGCACGGCCTGGCGATTGGTTGTTATTTTTCATTCATATTGATGTTGAACAATTGTTATTAATTAACGCTGGAAACCAACGTCGGAATATAGTGAGAATCTTTTACCATTCTGAAATATTCAAAATCAGAAATTGTCGTTTTTCGGGTAATTAAAAATAAAGATACTGGTGTATTGTTTTAATTACCAGCTCAGGGGGCATCATTAGTGTGATGTATTTTATTACGCTGCTGGTTTACGCAATTTATCCTTATTTCAGAGTGGTGACTTTGTCGTTTTATATTTTAAAAGACATATTCAAATAAAGCTTACATAACATTTTTGTAGCATAAACAATGAGTTTGACAATTTCAGAAAGCCTGACGCCGCATGATGAAGCGCGCTATATCAGCACTTACTTACCGCTGGTGAATAAAGTGGTCAAACAGTTGGCCTGGCAGCGAAATAGCGTAATGGGCAAAGACGATATGCAGCAAGTTGCCCTGATGGGATTGCTTTCCTCTTTGCGCCGTTATGGGCATCCGGATACGCACTTTTCAGGTTATGCCGCACAGCGTATTCGTGGCGCAGTACTGGATGAATTACGTCAGCAGGACTGGCGTCCTCGCCGCCTGCGGCAAAAGACGCACAAACTCAACGATGCTATTCGTGAAATGGAGCGCGAGCTGGGCCATACACCAGGGTTTGGCGAACTGAATGCGCGCTTTGCCTTAAGCGCAGAAGAGTATCAACAGCATCGTCTGCTCGACACGGCCAGCGAAGTGGAGAGCCTTGATGCGCTGCCTGTCGGTGAAGCGACGCCGGCCGCGCTGGATAGCCGCCTGCTGGAAGATGAAGAGGTGCTCAGCCGGACATTGCGCGACGCGATAGCGAGCCTCGACGGGCGTGAACAGAAGATCTTTGCGCTCTATTACCAGCATGAAATGAGCCAGAAAGAGATAGCCCAGCTCCTTGGCCTGACGGAAGCACGGGTTTGCCAGCTTAACAAGGCGATAAGTCAGAAGATTCAGCGCTTTTTAGCGCAATAACATATTACTTTTTTATCATCCACCTTTACGCCCCAGTCGGAGCTCGCTCCGTACGTTTTGGGGCATTTTTTTTTGCCAAAATTCCTTACTCCTCCAGCGCGGCGTGAATCGCTTCTCCTAACTGTTTGATGACTTCACGGTTTGCATCGGTGAGCGGCAAGGCGCAGTTCAGCCGCAGGCAGTTTCGGTACTTGCCGGAAGCGGAGAACAGCGAACCGGGCGCAATCTGGATTTTCAGACGGCAAAGCATGCGGGAAACGCAAACCATATCCACACTTTCCGGCAGCTCGATCCACAGCAGATAGCCGCCCTGCGGGCGCGTCACGCAGATCCCGCAGGGAAAATACTGGCGCACCCAGCAGGTGTACGTTTCCAGATGCTGTTGGTAAATCTGACGCATACGGCGCACATGGCGGTGATAGTGGCCATCGCGGATAAACGCCGCCATCGCCAGTTGTGGGCCGGGCGTGTTGGTGCCGATAGCGGCATATTTTTTGTGCAACACCCGGTCGAGATAACGTCCTGGCGCAATCCAGCCCACCCGCAAACCCGGCGCTACGGTTTTGGTAAAGGAGCTGCACAGCAGCACGCGGCCATCGATATCCAGCGATTTGATGGTGCAAGGGCGCGGATAAACTGCCGCCAGCTCGCCGTAAATATCATCTTCAAAAATCACAATGTCATGACGTTGCGCCAGCGCCAGCACCGCCTTTTTGCGCGCTTCCGGCATGATAAAACCGAGCGGGTTATTGCAGTTAGGTACCAGGATCACGCCTTTAATCGGCCACTGTTCCAGCGCTAACTCCAGTGCTTCGATGCTGATGCCGGTTTCCGCATCGGTCGGAATTTCAATGGCTTTAATATCCAGCCCGCGCAGCAACTGCATGGTGCCGTAATAAGAAGGCGATTCAACCGCGATAATATCGCCCGGCTGGCAGACGGCCAGCAGCGCCAGCGACAGCGCGGGGTGGCAACCGCTGGCGATCACAATTTCATCAGCGGTGATGGCCGCACCGCCATCCAGCATCAAGCGGGCGATCTGCTCGCGTAATTCGCGGCGGCCAGGCAGCGTATCGTAACGCAGCACGTCCTGGATTTGATGTTGCACCACGCGCTGCATTTCCCGCCACAGTGGTTTAAGCGTCGGTTGGCTGATATCCGGTGCGCCGCCGCCGAAGGTGGCAAGCGTTTTGTCTTCACGCCCTTCTAACAGCGTCAGCACTTCGTCCCACTGCGTGACATCCACCGGGCGCTGAACCGGGCGCGACATCGCCGGGATGGGCGGCTTCGCTTTGCTTGGCGCGACAAAATAGCCGGAGCGCGGCTGCGGGGTGATTAGCTGCAGATTTTCCAGCACCTGATAAGCCTGCTGCACGGTACTGATACTGACGCCATGCTCCTGGCTGAGGCTGCGCACTGAGGGCAACTTTTCGCCGTGGCGATATAAACCTTGTTCAATACGCCCGGCCAGCAGGGTAGCCAGATGTTGGTAGCGGGTCATGCTGTATCCCTTTTCTTTGCCATACAGATTTGAAAACCAGTACAGATTCGCGGAGAAAATGCCGTTCAGATGCTGTTTTAAGCGATCTGTATGTTAAAGAAAAGTGTTTTCTGAATCTGTATTGTAGGGCGGGATTACAGAGAAAATGGGGCTCTGTTCAGGCGAGGAGAGCACCGATGGAATTCTTTGAAAATCGACACAAAAGCCCTTTTAGCGGGTTTATTTTTCTCTGGCGCAAGTTTCAGGCGCTGCGCTTACGCTGGCAAACGCGCAAGATTTTGCGTGCCTTAAGCGACGAACAGCTTAAAGACCTCGGGTTGCGTCGTGAAGAGCTGGGTTAATGATAGAAAATGCGGAGATAACATCTTGTTATTTCCGCCCCTTCGGCGTTGGGCTATGCTTAGCTCCATAACCTGAAGGGGAGAGAGCAGATGCACTTTATTAACAGCAACGATGAAGACGATAAAAAAGAAGAGAAGGGCGGCAACGCTTCACAACTGATGCAGCAAAAGCTGCTGGACGCCCGCTCCATCATTATCTCCGGCGAGATCAACCAGGCGCTGACCGAGAAAGTGGTCACCCAGCTTCTGCTGTTGCAGGGCATCAGCGACGCGCCGATCAAGATCTATCTCAACAGCCAGGGCGGTCACGTCGAAGCGGCCGATACCATTCACGACATGATTAAGTTCATCACCCCGGAAGTGCACATTATCGGCACCGGCTGGGTGGCCAGCGCCGGGATCACCATCTTCCTTGCGGCGAAAAAAGAGCACCGCTACGCGCTGCCGAACACCCGTTTTATGATCCATCAGCCGCTGGGCGGCGTACGGGGTCAGGCGAGCGATATTGAGATTGAAGCCAAAGAGATCATCCGCACGCTGGAACGCGTTAACCAGCTGATCGCCAATGCAACCGGTCAGCCGGTCGAAAAAGTGAAGCAGGATACCGATCGTAACTACTGGATGAACACCAAAGAGGCGATCGACTACGGCATCGTTTCCCGCGTGGTGAAATCCTACAGCGACCTTAACCTCGATTGATCTATTGGGGCGGGAAATGTTTCTCGCCTCATTTCGCTTTATCCCGCCAAAATAGACTTCTCCCCAATCGATAATTTCTGCACACTGTCGGCATTTCTCATTACGGAGTGATGGCATGAACAGTGGTATCAGAGCGGCGCTGGTGATGGCAGCGACGCTGAGTACGCCAGCGCTGGCGGAGCAGTCGGGCATCTCGTTTGATCATAAAGACTGGGAAGTGGTGTGCGACAACACGCTCACCTGCCGCGCAGCGGGTTACAGCGCGGAAGAAGAAGCCAGCGGATCGGTACTGATCACCCGTAAAGCCGGGCCGGGCACGCCGGTTACCGTGGATGTGGTGCTGGCGGAGATGGATGCGGATGAAACCGCGCCGCAAGCGGCACTCTCGCTGTGGATCGATGGTAAGTCACAGGGCGAAATCGCCACTGAAGATAATGATACCTGGCGCTTATCGGACGCGCAGGCGCAGAGCATGATTGATGCAGTGAAAGGCAGCGCAAAAGTAGAATTCAAAGGCGCGGCAAAACCCTTTGTGCTCTCCGGCGACGGCGCGTATGCGGTGCTGCTGAAATTTGATGATGTGCAGGGACGCGTCGGCACGCCTGGCGCGCTCAGTAAAAAAGGCGATAAAGCCGAAAACACGGTGACGCCTGCGGTGGCCGCGCCGGTCATTCAGGCGGCAAAAGTAGAAAGCGGCGAAGACCGCGCGCTGACCGCAGCGGAAGTTAACGCGCTGAAGCCGCGCCTGCTGGCGGCGCTCCCTGAGAATAACGAGTGCGAAGGTCTTGCATCACCGCAAGAACCGGCCATTGATGGCGATAATGACGTGACGCTAACGCCACTCGACCGTAAGCATGTGCTGATCTCCGCCCTTTGCTGGCGCGGCGCGTACAACGAAGGTTACGGCTATTGGGTGCTGGATAAGGCCTTGAAAGGTAACCCGCAATTTATCACCAACTCGGCGTCCGACTATGCCGACGGCATCATTTCGCTGGGGCAGCGCGGTCGCGGTATCGGTGATTGCTGGGCCTCCGCAGAGTGGGTGTGGGACGGCGAAACCTTCCGTAAAAGCAGCGAATCCACCACCGGCATGTGCCGCTATATCCGCGCGGGCGGCACCTGGGATCTGCCGGAGTTCGTCACCGAGGTGAAAGAGGCGCAGTAAATAGATATATGGACACTGCACTTATCAAAATCATGCTTTTTGGTAAGTGTAGTGTTCATTATTTATTCTCCCTTGAGAACTTATTGGATACTATACTTACCAAAATTCATGATTACGGTAAGTATAGTATCCATGCCATCAGCTGAAAAACGTAGTGCGGTTGTCTTTCCCCGTAACCAAAAGATTCTCCAGCAGTTAGGTGAAAACATCACGCTTGCCTGCAAGCGCAGAAAACTCACCCAAACCATGCTTTCTAAACGCACGGGGTTAAGCCGCATAACTATCCGCAAAATCCAACAGGGCGATCCTGGCGTGTCGCTTGGGCACTATGTGGCCGTGCTTGCTGTTCTTGGACTGGTCGAAGATTTTCTTGATGTGGCAAAGGATGATGAGTTGGGGCGCAAGTTGCAGGATATTGAACTTTTAAGGAAGAAAGGAGAAGCACATTGATGGCGACAGACGTTTTTGTTTTTGCAGACTGGCAGGACTTTGCAGAGCCAGGGCTGGTTGGCACACTGCGTTCGGAAGTGATACGTAATAGCGAGCATTTTAGTTTTCGCTATGATGATGCGTGGCTGCTTTCGCCCTTCGTGCAGAAAGTCGATCCCGATCTTGAGCTTTATTCCGGGGAACAACATAGCGCTGTATCGCGAAACTTTAGAGTGTTTCTTGATTCATGCCCGGATCGCTGGGGGCGGGTATTGATGAAAAGGCGGGAAGCGATTCTCGCCCGCCAGCAAGCGCGTCGCCCCAGGTTGCTGGGAGAAATTGATTTCTTATTGGGAGTGCATGATTTTCACCGTCAGGGAGCTCTACGTTTTAAACGTGCTCTTACGGGTCCCTTCCTCGATGATAACGACCGGCTCGCCGCACCGCCGATGGCCTCGCTGAGAGAGTTAGCATGGGCAGCGAAGCAAATCGAAAGTAATGACAATCGTGACGATGCTGAATACCTGCAATGGCTCAATATGTTGATGTCGCCAGGTTCATCTTTAGGCGGCGCGCGGCCTAAAGCCAGCGTACGTGATGAGAAAAACCAACTGTGGATTGCAAAATTCCCCAGTCGTTATGATGACTATGATATTGCGGCCTGGGAGTTTTTAACTTCACAACTGGCACGGAATGCGGGAATCGAAATGGCGGAATGTCGCATCGAACGCTTTGATCGTGAGCATCATACCTTTTTAACGAAACGCTTTGATCGCACGCCTGATACCCGGCTGCATTTTACATCCGCCATGACGCAACTCGGTTATTACGATGGCGATTACGAAGCTTCATACCTTGAACTGGCGCAGTTCCTGACTGAACGTGGTGCGCGTAGCCGCGAGGACTTGTCTCAACTGTGGCGACGCATCGTTTTTAATATTGCTGTGTCGAATAATGACGATCATCTGCGAAATCATGGCTTTATTTTCCAAAATGGTGGCTGGATTCTTTCTCCGGCTTACGATATCAATCCTGTGCCGGATGCGCAGGGGTTACATCTCAATATCAGTGATGTCGATAATCAACTGGATTATGAACTGGCAATGTCGGTGATTGATTTTTTCCGGCTCACGTTCGCACAAGCCAAAGAAGTGATGGAAGAGGTCACGTCCAGCGTCCGCAAATGGCGTGAGATCGCTGAATCTATGAATATTTCGCGTGCTGAGCAGGAAAGAATGGCTCCAGCATTTAATGTCTGAACATTTTCGGGGGAAACAGACCATGTTGCAGGGGCTCAACCATTTAACACTCGCAGTCAGCGATCTGGCCCGCAGCGTTGATTTTTACCATCGGCTGCTCGGCTTGAAACTGCATGCGCGCTGGGACAACGGCGCTTACCTTACCTGCGGCGAACTGTGGCTGTGTTTGTCGGTGGATGCGCAGCGTGAATATGTTCCGCCGCAGCGCAGCGATTACACCCATTACGCCTTTAGCATTAGCGAAAGCGATTTCGCCGGTTTTGTTGCGCGCCTCGAACAGTCTGGCGTTGTAAACTGGAAAGCCAATAAAAGCGAAGGCGACTCCTGGTATTTTCTCGATCCGGACGGACACAAACTCGAAGCGCACGTCGGTGACCTCGCCCAACGGTTGGCGGCCTGCCGCGAGAAACCCTACAAGGGAATGGTATTTTTTGATTGAAGGGGCAAGCTGAACGCTTTGTCGTAGACCGTTTAATTTTTAATGAACTTCTACAAGGAAGGCCCAATAATGGATACATTTACTGATCTTGATATAAAAAAGAGCAGTTTAATAAAAAAAATAAAATCTATTGCGGAGATGTATTCGCATTCATTTGACGACGTATGCAATTCATTCTTACTCCTTTTTTTTACTCAGGATTTATTGCAGCGAATATCCTATTCCGCCATAACGGAAACGGAGAACACAAAGCGTATAATCGATGACCTTTCCATCCGATTCTCTTCTTTCAAAAAGAGTTTAATGAACTACAGGTTTGACGTTTCATCTTTTTATTCTTTATTTGAGCTAGTTTATGAGTATACCACTCTTATAGTTAAGACCAGACGCCCGGAACTATCCGTTAACAGAGAGGAGGCATTGAGGGATCTTTTTTACTTATCAGAGGATTGTGTAAATGATGAACATCGATTCGAGCTCTTTGATGTTGTTTTTAAACGGGGTAAATACGAAAAAATAGACGACTTTATCCGACATTTTGCTGTTGCGACCAATCCCAGCTCCAGATTTTCATTTCAGGAAATTCCTCTTGTTGCCGGAGAGGCTGCTATTACCGGAAAAGTAGCTGAGTTAGCTATCGATCCGGATGAGGATATTTCTTTTTATATGGTTCTACGCGCACTTTTTCATAATGTCCATATGATTCAAACCGAACAAGCAGATGTTCTGTTTGTAAGAGATTTTCGCGCGCCTTTTTTCAGGAAAGAAAATCATCGACACAATCACGATGGTAATGCATTTGAATATGTGACTAATAAGTTAAGATACTCAACAATGCGTCGCTCTTGGTCGATGGTTCTCGGTAGCGGAAAAATAAAGGACTATGAACGAAGGTCCCTATACTTATTTGATCTTTTGTACGCAGTTATCGAGTTGCCTAAGCAATATAAAAGCAGGCTGAAGAATCTTTATCTTTTTGGTTCTCGAAAAAATACATCCGCTAATGTTTTTTTTATCAAAACAGATCTTATCTACCCAGTTTTACAGCAGCGAGATGATCTTTTGGCTGTCTTTTTGGCACAATTGTTAAATATTGAAGATTCAACCAAGTCCCCTTTTTTGTTAAATATCGATGATAATAAAAAAATGGATTATTTTATCAATCGATTTTTCCCTTCTGGCTATAAAGATGTTCCAGGATTAGTTAGCGAAGTTCCTGTTGAAGTGTTAAGGGATACATCTTCATTTTCGGTTGATAAATTTGTTTCGAAGTCTGTTGAGAGTGAAGCACTATTTTCTCCATTGGACGATCAGCTCATTTACTCAAGCTTTTCTGACATAGATAAAGTACGAGGATGTTACATTATTGGTAATAATGGCGTGGGTAAAAGTCTTTTACTCTTTCGCCTTGCCAACCGATTGCTAAGCGCTGGCGGGAGGAATATTTTACTGCTTTCTTCAGGGCTTTCGGACAGATTTTATATGCTAAGGAACAAACCTCATGCAAAATATCTGGGGGATAAGCAGAGTGGGGGAAGGATCTCTTTTCAAAGAAGAAACCTTGAAATTACGCAGCGTGTTATTGCCATTCATAAGAATAGCGCAGTTAAGCCCTTTTTCGAAGAAATCTTATCTGAGATTGGTTTCACTGCTGAGTTATATTACGTTCCCGTTTCTTTTTCTCTGAATAGTAAACATCTTTACGATCTAAGCGATATTGTTAAATTCAGTTCTGCATATTCAGAAAATATTGATGAGAAAAAATATATAATTGCTATCAAACGGAAGGATAATGAGCAGATATTGGCTTTTGATAACTTAAGTTCTGGCGAACAGCAGCTTCTTTTGATGTTTGCAAGAGTTATTTCAGTTATTACTAAGGGCGATATGCTGATTATTGACGAACCAGAGGTTAGTATGCATGTTGCCTGGCAACAGAAGCTACCTTATATTTTTGATCTTATTGCTAAAAAGTTTGCTTGTCATTTTGTCGTCGCAACTCACTCACCTTTATTGATTAATAGTGTTGAGCCCGATAATAATCTCTCTTTTATCGCGGAAGATGGGATCTTGTCAAAACTTCCTCAGTCACCAGTGCGAAATGTTGAAGCCACTATCTTCGATAAATTCCATGTCGTTACCAGAAACAATCGCAGTATTTATGAAAAATGTGCAAAAATTGTTTCTGATTTTATGAGTATCGTCAATTCCCATGTCCAGTCTGAGGACGTAATAAGCTCTGATGATTTGTATTATATTGAAAATGAAAAAATAAAAGCACAGGTAAAAATAGATGATATCTTAAAGATGCTTAATGAAAACAAATATCAAAATCTTGAAAATGAAATAGCGTTAGTTTCTACGTCACAACGTGCTATTGACGAACTCTACAAAAACATAAGCAATGGAAGGGGATGAGTTATGGATAGCCATCTTGAGTCTTTTTACGAGACATTGCCATACAGGAAAAACAAAAAACAAGCTGTAATTAAGTTAATGGATGCATTGTATCTTAAATCTGTTAATAATAACGTCGATGTTTGGCCGGAGCTATATGCAGTGGATATTCCAGCCGGGAACGGCGTGACTAAAATCGAAGGACCGAAAATAATATCGAAACTTAGGGAGTTCTTAGCAAGTAAGCAGAAGTATCGGTGCTGTTATTGTCAACGTTATCTTTATAATATAGCCTATGCTCGCCCGGTGGAACATATATTACCACGTGCCCATTTTCCTCGGTTCTCTCTCGTTATGGACAATCTTGCAATATCCTGTTTCGATTGTAATTCAAAGAAAGATGACAATATCTGGTGGCCGACTATAAATAAATTGGGGGATTATCCAACCAAAAATGAACTTGCTGGTGCGTTTCATTATAATCGTCATGATTATGATGAGCATATAGCTTGGGTGAGCTATGCTACCAACAGTTTTGCTTTTAGTATTTATACGGGGATATCTCTCGAAGGAAAGAAATTATATACAGATCTGCTACAGGACATTTCTAAAACAGATATTCTATTAAGCAGAAAAGACAGCCTCAAGTCATCGATGGATGCGTTAAAGTTATTTCGTGAAAATGGCCTTGGCGGCACATACGTACAACAATTTATCGCTGAACTAGAAGCAAATCTCATGAGAGATGCCGGAACGGAAGACTAATCTTTCCTGGCGGAGCACGAAGTGATTTTCACAATCCATGCTGTTCGCTCTCCCGTTTCTTGATACTTACCGTGATAACTATTATCTTTCCCTGCCTGTGAATTAAGGGAACTCCTATGACCGAAGATGAGCTGTTTGCCCGCCGGCCGCTGGGAATGCGTATGGCGATGGTGGTGCGGCAGTGGCGCGCGACCATCGACCACGCGCTGAGCGATACCGGTATCACCCAGGCGAGCTGGACGGTACTGATGCAATTGCGCCAGTTGGGGGACAACGTTTCGGTCAGCGAACTCGCGGAAGTGCACGGCATTGAGTTGCCGCCGCTGATGCGCACCTTGACGCAGCTGGAAAATCAGGGGCTGATTGTGCGTACGACATCGCCGTACGACAAACGCATTCGCCTGTTGACGCTCACCGCTGAAGGCCAACGTCTGCTGGAGACGATCACGCAGGTGATTGAAGTGTGCCAGCAGCGGGCGGCGGAAAATATCCCACCAGCGCAGATGCTCGCTTTTAGCGACACCCTGAATCAAATCGCCTGTAACTTGCGCGTGATGCGCGAAGAAGACAATAAAACCGAATAAGAAAATGATGACGCCAGAACAAAAGTTTGCCCGCTGGGTAAGGGTGAGTATTGCCTCTTTCCTGCTGATGTTTGTCTATTTTATCGTTGCCGATATCTGGATCCCGCTGACGCCGGACTCCACCGTCATGCGCGTAGTGACGCCGGTTTCCGCGCGCGTTTCCGGCTATGTGGCAAAGGTTCACGTGCAGAACAACAGCCAGGTAAAAAAAGGCGATCTGCTGTTTGAACTGGATGCGACGCCGTTTAATAACCAGGTCGAAGCGGCGGAAATTGCGCTGGAACAGGCGCGCCTCAGCAACCAGCAACTGGATGCGCAAATCGTTGCCGCGCAGGCCAGCCTGAAGACCGCGCAGATCACCGCGCAAAACGATCGCGTTACCTTTGAGCGCTACCAGAATCTCGGTGCGATGCACAATGTTTCGCAGTCCGATCTGGATAAAGCCCGCACCACCTGGCAGACCAGCGTGCAATCGGTGAATAACATTAATGCCAGCATCAATGCGTTAACCATTGAGCGCGGCGATCGCGATGACGCGCGCAACGTAACGCTGCAAAAATATCGCAACGCGCTACAGCAGGCGCAGCTGAACCTCGGCTGGACGCAAGTCCGCGCGGAAGTAGATGGTACCGTCAGTAACCTGCAATTAAGCCCCGGTTTTTACGCCGCTGCCGGCAGCGCTTCACTGGCGCTGGTGCATGATAAAACCGATATCGTGGCGGATTTCCGCGAGAAGAGCCTGCGTCATACCCATGCCGGAACCGATGCCTCTGTGGTTTTCGATGCCCTGCCAGGGCACGTATTTAAAGCGCATGTGACCAGCAACGACGCGGGGATTCTGGCGGGCCAGGAAGCGGTGAATGGCGAGCTTTCCGCGCCGGAAACGTCGAACCGCTGGGTGCGCGATGCGCAGCGGATGCGGATCCACGTCGCACTCGATGAACCATTGCCGAAGCCGTTGCCGACCGGCGCACGCGCAACGGTGCAGCTCTACAACAGTGAAGGGGTCTTTGCCCGCTTCTTCTCCGGCCTGCAAATCCGTCTGGTAAGTTTGCTGCACTATGTCTATTAACACGCTGGCGCGCGTATTTACGCCCCACGGCAATATTGTCTATACGCCGAATGATTTTCGCCAGACGCTGCGTATTGTCTTCGCCGGGATGATCGCCCTGAGCGTGTCGAGTTTTTACAACACGCAATATGGCGTGTTTTACGTGGTCTATCCGGTCATGTTGTTATCGCTGGTGCCGGTGTTTAACCGCCATGTCGCGAAGCAGTTTATCTTTAGTGCGGTGCTGAATTGCATCGAAATGGTAGTTATCATCGGCTATCTGTCGCGCTGGCCGGTGATTATGACGCTGGTGGTTTTCGGGCTGTACGTGATGCGTTTTCGCTTTATGAGCAAAGGCGCGCTGTTTCTGTTCGGTTCAGCGGGCGTGGTGTGCCAGAGCACGATGCTCAACTTTATGAGTTATCCCACCAGCGACTGGCACACGCTGCTGTTTTCCAATATTGAAGCCAGCGTGATGGCGGTGGCGCTGAGTGCGCTAATGAATTACCTGATCCCGGATGTGGAACCGCGCACGCGTCCGCCGTTGATTGAGAAAAACGCTGCCCGCGTGCGCCATGAATCGCTGCTTTCTGGCACCGTGGCGACCATCATTTTTGTCGTTTTTCAGATCAGTGATTTAAGGGATTCGCTGTCGGCGCTGATGGCGGGCATCTTGATCCTGTTCCCGATGCATTATCGCGGTTCGGTGCTCAGTTCGCTGTGGCGCGTGGTGGGCGTAGCGCTCTCCTGCCTCTATATTCTGCTGGTGCAACTGATCCTGTATAACCACAGTAGCCATATGCTGCTGATGATGCCGCTGATTGGGCTTGGGCTGGCGTTCAGCGCCCGGTTGCATGTGATGGAAAAAGTCGGCGCGGGCGTCGGGTTCGCCAGTGTTACCACCATTGGCATTATGTTTGGTCAAAACCTCCATCCTGATACGGACCTGGTGTTCAGCGATCTCTACCGCATTGTATCCGTCACCGTGTCGCTGGTGGCGACCTTAACCATGGTCTGGCTGGTGCACCTTATTTTGAACCGTTTCGAAGCAACCCGGTTTGTGATTGAGGAGCAGTAAGGCCGGGATTTGCCGGATAAGGCAAAGCCGCCACCCGGCGAATTACACCACCGACGTGAAATCCTCGCCTTCGCAGCGATAAACCGCCTGCGTCACGCCGGGGATAAGCCACTGTTTTTCCTCACCGGCCTGGCAGTGAAAACGGATGCACAACCCACATCCGCCGCGTAACTGGCGGGGAATATCCTGCACCCGAAATGCCACGCCTGCGGCCTGCATCGCTTTGCGGGTTTGCAGCACACCGGGCGTATTGTGAAACAGCAGCAGATATTCGTTCATCACCGTTTTCCCTGCCGCTGGCCTATCAGCGCGGCGCCGAGCGCGCCCGCATACTGCGCATCATCATGAGTAAACACCGCGCTATTCAGGTGCCCGGCCAGCATGCGGCGAAAGCTGGCGCAGTGGCTGACGCCGCCGGTAAACAGTAGCGGGCCTTGCGTGGAGAGACGCGCGACAAAATGCGCGCTGCGCCGTGCCATGGCGTTGATGACTCCGGCGAGGATCGCCTCTGGCGCGATGCCCGCCGAGCGCAGGCTGATCACTTCCGATTCGGCAAACACCGTACACATGCTGGTGAGCGGATGCGGCTCCACGCCGTCGGTAATGGCATCCAGTTGTTCCACCTGGGTGCCCAGCGTGCGCGAGATAACGTCCAGAAAACGGCCGGTACCGGCAGCGCATTTATCATTCATTAGAAAATCGGTGAGGTTTCCGTTCTCATCGAGGGCGATCACTTTGCTGTCCTGGCCGCCGATATCGATAACGGTGCGGGTATCCGATCGCAGCAACCGCGCGCCGAGGCCGTGACAAGAAATTTCGGTGACCTGCTTATCGGCGAAATCCACCAGTTGCCGACCGTAACCGGTGAGCGTCAAAAAAGGTTTTTCCGCCACACCGGCACGCAATGTTTCCCAGGCCTCGCTAATCGAATCCGCAGGGCGAAACGAGGTCGGGCAGAGAAAGCGCCGCACAATGCTGTCGCCCTCCAACAGGATGCCTTTCGTGGTGGTCGAGCCGGAATCAATGCCTATGGTCAGTGCCACAACAGCTCCTTACAGCATCTCAATAAACGCGGCGACGCGGGTGCTGAGCTGCCCGATGTCGGATGTCGAGTAATCTGTCTCAATCGCCATATAAGGAATGTTGTGCTGCTGGCGTACGTGGCGTTTGATCGCCAGCGATTCGACCGCATAGGTGTGGCAGGCCTGCAAAATCACATCGATCACACCATCGGCCTGGTACTCGTCCACCATCTGGCTGAGCAGCTTCAGGCGTTCGTCGTTGGGGGAGATGCACGAGCAGCCAATCGCCAGGTATTTGTCAGTCAATGCATCATAGACATCGCCGTTCTCGTCAACGCAGCGTTCGGTTGCTTTCGCCCCGGTGCAGTTTTCGTAACCGACCACCCAGCCGCCGTTCTCTTCAATGGCACGCACCACTTTTTCCGCCGCGCCGCCAATCGGGCAGCCGGTGATCAAAATGCGCGGGCGGGCATCGAGGCGTTTTCCGGCCTGCCAGTCGGCTCTGACCTGTTCGGCCATGGCGTTCAGTTCGCTAATCAGTGCCTCTTTATCGAAGCGGAAGGTCGCGCCGTAGACCACTTTCAAAATATCGGCACCGCTAAGCGCAGGAGGATTAAGCTGCCCGACGCGATAGAAGTTCGCCAGCGCCTGGCGTTCGCGGTTTTTCAGCGCGATGGCCTCGCGCAGCGCGGCCTCGCTAATTGGCTGACCAAAACGTTGTTCGATAACCTGCTGCAGCCGCAAAATTTCCGCTTTCCAGAGTGCGCGGGAAGCGGTATCCGCGGCGCTGTTCGGCAGTTGCATCACGTGTACGGCTTTGAATTCTGCCATGTACTCGTACATTTTTTTCTTGCCGTCGCAGGTGGTTTCGCCCACGACCAGATCGGAAAAGTAGAAGTAGGGGCATTTGTCGGTTTTACCGAAGCCGTAGCTACTTTTGATTAACGGGCAGAGGTTGCGCGGCAGATCTTTTTCCGCTTCTTCAATGGTTTCATCGTTGGTGGAACAGAGCGAAACTACCACCGCTCCGGCCGCCATGGCGATCTCTTGCGGCATAAACGTGCAGTAGGTGCCGACCAGCGGAATACCCTGTTCTTTTAGTTCCATTACGGTGAGAAAGCCTTTCTGGCGGGCGGCGGAGAATTGCTCGAAAACATCCGGGAGTGCGGTGATAAGCGACATGATTTTCCTTCCCCGTGACACGGGAGATGATAAAAAGATGCCGCATTATAGCCGCGATAAATAGGTGGTTTTGTTGATCGCGACGGCTCAAAAAGGAGAAAAGTGCAGCAGCGTCGGCAACTGTGACAGCAGATAAAGGATCAGGCCAATGCAGCCGCCAACCAGCGTGCCGTTGATGCGGATAAACTGCAGGTCCTTACCAATGTTCAGTTCCACCTGGCGCGACATGTCCCGCGCGTCCCAGCTTTTTACCGTGTCGCTGATATGGCGCGTTAAAAAAGCGGCAAAATCAGGCGCGACGCGATATGCCGCCTGCTCCAGATGCTCATTCAACGAGGCGCGCAGCGCAGCGTCCGCCAACAGGGTTTCGCCGAACCACAGCCCGGCATCGCTGATACGCTTTTTCATGCGCGAGTCAGTGGACTGCATATCCGCTTTCATCCAGCCGCGCAGATCCGCCCACATCTCGCCGACATAGCGGTTAAAGGCTTCGTCATTCTTCAGATACTCTTTGATGTTGTCTGCGCGCTCGGCGATTTCCGGATCGGTTTTCAGATTGGCGATCAGCTTAATGGTTGCGCGATCAAAGGCCTGGCGGATCTGATGCGCGCGGTCTTCGTTAATATCATCCAGCAGAGAATTCACTGCCTCGGAGACCAGATCCGCGCTCTGCTCGCCGAGCCATTCCGTTGGCAGCAGCTTTGCTTTCATCGGGTGATCGGTCTCCAGCCAGTGCACAACCTGGCGGGCAATAAAGGTGCGGGTGCTCTGCCGCTGCAGCAGAGCGATAAGCTGGGCGATTAAGGTATCGAGCAGCTTCTGGTGTCGATTGTTGCGCGTCAGGCTCTCCAGCATGATGGCGCTGGTTTCGGTCAGATCGACTTTATCGATAGCTTTATGCACCGCGCGGCGCAACAGGCGCTGAATGCGGGAGTCATCGGCCATTTCCAGAAAACCGCTCATGACCTGCAACAGATGCTGGCCGACGCGCTGCGCGTTTTCCGGCTGGCTAAACCAGACGCCGATCATCTGCGCCGGTTGATGGCGCTGGATCAGCGCCACCAGCGACTGCGTATCGAGAAACTTCTCCTGCACGAACTGGCCAAGATTGTCGCCGATCCGATCTTTATTGCGCGGGATGATCGCCGTATGGCGGGAAATAAACGGTAACGGCACGCGATGAAACAGCGCCACCACCGCAAACCAGTCCGCCAGCGCGCCAACCATTGCCGCTTCGGCAATGGCTTTGATCCCGCTCACCCAGAACCCCGGCGGCAGGAACAGCGTAGTGATAAACGTTGCGGCTGCAACCAGCAACAGCGAGAGCGCCAGACGCTTGGCGCGCTTAAGTTCGGCTAATTTTTCCATGACTTAAGCATAGAGCGAGACGCAGGGATGGTGCAAAGAATGAATTTTGTAGCTACAATGTGGCTACAAATGCACAGGAGGTTGTATGGATTCTGTTATCCGATCGCGTATCGACAGCGAACTCAAAGCGCGAGCCGGGCTGGTGCTGGAAAGCTGCGGGCTTAACTGGAGTACGGCGATACGTCTGTTTGCTGAGCAAATTGTCAAAAACGAGGGTATCCCGTTTGAGGTCACCCGCAAACCCACGGCACGGTTACGCAACGCAATGAGCGAAGCCGAAGAGATCACCGCACACCAACATGGACGTTTTGAAGGTGTCGACCAGCTAATGGATAGCTTAAACGATGGGAAAGAGTAAACGCGCGCCACTTCCTTACCGTTCTGATTACACAAAAACGTTCATCAAGGCCTGGGAACGTTACAACAAAGCGGGCCGCAGAGATATGTATGAGACTGCGGCAATTATGTCGATGGTACTTTCTGGCAGCCCGCTTCCCGCGCAATATCGCGCAATATAACGATCATGCATTAACCGGCGATATGCTCGGTTTTCGCGAACTGCATATTGGCGGCGATTACTTACTGGTTTATCGCGTGGATGAAGACAAGCATCTGGTGGTGTTTACCGATCTCGGGACACATGCTGAGCTTTTCGAATAGCCACATCACAGCGCTTTCCACAAAATCCACACCCCAAACACAATCAGCACTGCGCCAGCGCTGCGTTCTATCCAGCAGATGCTGCGGCTCAGGCGTTGCTGCACGGTGGGCAGGCCAATCAGCGTGACCAGCGCCAGATCCCACAACAGCACCACCAGCACCATCCAGATGCCGCTGACCGATTGCTGAAGCAGCGTCACCTCCGGCCCCAGCAGTGCGGTCATCAGCGCCAGATAAAACAGCGCGTTTTTCGGGTTCAACAAAGCGGAACCAAGACCAAGCAGGCACTGTTTTCGCCATGACGGGCGCTGCTGCTGCGTGTGTGTGATGGCCAGTGTTTGCGGGCGACTACGCAGCAAATGGACGCCAATCCACAGCAAATAGAGCGCACCGAGCAGTTCGATGGCGGTGAACAGCGGCGCGAACTGGCGCAGCGCACTGGACCCCATAATCACCAGCACAATATAGAGCGCATTGCCGGTGGCGATGCCGACGCATAACCCGGCGCTGCCGCGCAGGCGGTAACGAATGGCAAAGCCGATCAGCAGGAAGAAATCGGGACCTGGGCTAAGCAGCGCAACAAAATGCGCCAGCGCCAGTGCGGGAAAAGCAGAGGGAAACAGCGATTCCATAGTGACCTCAACAGGAAAAAACAGAGGTCACCGTAGCGCAGAGGCAGCGCTATTTATTGTCGGATATTGATCGGGCGTACTGGCGCGGCGTGGCGGCGGTGTAGTTCACAAAGGTGCGGTGAAAGTGGCTCTGATCGGCAAAACCGCTCTGGTAACTGACGTCGGCCAGCGCTTCCCCGGCGCGCAGGCGGCTTTTGGCAAACTCCACGCGGGCGATATTCAGAAAGCTGCCGGGCGTCAGGCCGGTGTCCTGCTTAAAAGTGCGGATCAGCGTCTCTTTGCGCAACGAAAAGCCGTACGCCAGCGCATCCAGCGTCGGTGGAGATTGCAGGTTATCGGTTAACGCCGCCTGCAACTGCTGGCTCAGCGGGCGCAGTGCGGAAGGAGGATTACCGCTGGCGGGCAGCGCATTCAGCAAGCAATGGATTGCTGAAGATAAATCCCGCGTTTCCCCGCGCTCAATAAGCGCCACAATGTGCTGATACTGGTGGAAAAGTTGCGGGTTGCGGATTACCTGCAATGCAGGCTGAGGGCGGACTTCCTGCGCCAGATACAGCATATGGTAGCTGCGTGGTTGCCCGGCAAGCGGATTGCAACTGTGCGGCGTTGAGGCCGGAATCACCATCAGATCGCCCGTCTGCAGCAGGTATTCCTGTTGATGGCAGACGCAGCGGGTTTGTCCGTCGAGTATCGCGCCAATCGACAGTTGCGGATGGCTGTGGCATTTATAAGCCTGCTGGCTGCGCCAGGTGCTGCGCAACTCGACGCCGGGCAGACGGCGGAACGTTTGTTGAATATCGCGGATGATCGACATAGCTGTCCCGGTGAGTGATGTGATTTCAGGTATATCACAGGCGGCTATTTGTCGCTAAACGCATTGCGCAGTAGCTGCCACATATGGTGGGCCGCCGGGGTAAAGCGGCGGTCAGAGCTACGCAGCAGATGGCATTGCGCGCTGCTGGCAATCGGATGATCGAGCGGCACGGCCACCAACGATCCCTGGCGAATAGGATCGGCGGCGGCATAAGCGGTCATAAACGAAATACCCAGCCCGGCCTGGCTCATGCCCATGGCGGTGGAAAACTGGTTGCAGCGGTATGCCGGGTGAAACTGCAATCCCTGGCTTTTAAACATCGCATTCATATGGCGTTGCAGGCCAAAATTCTCCGTCAGCGCGATCAGCGGGTAATCCGCCAGCTCTTCAATGGTGATACTGCTGCGCCCGGCGATCGGATGTTGCGGTGACACGACCGCGCAAATCGGCCCCCACTGGAAGCTATGGCGTTTGAGTTCCGGCGTGCCGATCGGGCCGAATGCCAGCGCCATATCGGCTTCGCCGCTGACAATATCGTTGAGCATCTCCTGCATGCTACCCACCACAATGTCGACAAACACTTGTGGATACGATTGGGCGAATTCACGCATCACGCCTTCGATAAAGGCGGTAATCAGCCCGCCGCCAATGCGGACCGAAATCGTGCCGCCGCGCATATGACGCAGATCTTTTAGCTGGCTTTCCAGTTTCTCCCGCCGCTGACGGCTGGCGAAATAGTCCTCGGCCAGCAGGCGGCCAGCTTCTGTCAGCACCACGTTTCGTCCGCGCCGTTCCAGTAACGGTAGCTGGAGCGCGCGTTCAAGCTGGGCTATCTGACGGCTAATCACCGACGGGTTAACGCCGAGAATATCCGCCGCGCGGCGAATGCCGCCCTGGATGCCCACTTCATACAGATAACCGACCGGTTTGTCCTGAAACATGCGCCGTTTCCTCGCTCAACTGTTGACCTGAAGGCAACAATAACATTCATTTGCAGGCATTTATCATGCCGGTTTAATAGAGATAATCAAAATAACGCTTAATTTATTCTGCCGGGAGGAAATGAAAAACCACGCCGATAAAATTGCACTAAAACAGTGCCCAAAAACGGTGAGAGGTTATTTTATTGGGGCGGTGTCAGGGCTTAATTAAATAACTTTTCGCGAACTTTGCTTTTTATTCTCGGTATTTTTCGGGAAGGTTTTTTATTGCGTTAAAAAATGCAATGTCAGCTATTTATTTTAGTATTTTGTTATTCAGGCACGGATCCTGCTTATTCATACAACATGGCCATCTAATTTATATTTAAAGAGAGATGTTATGAGCGAATCTAAAATGCTGGAGCAACCAGCAAAAGAAGAAGCAAACGAGTGGAAAGTGGGGCCGGGCGCCTGGATCTCCTTGATCATTGTGCTGCTGGTTTTCTCCGGTTTCTTTTTTAAAGTGGACGGTATGGCGTGGCTGGGCGCCTTCGATTTCACCACGCTGGGCGGTAGTTTTGGCACCATGAAGTCGCCGGAAACCAGCACCTTTATCGGCAGCGGCGGCATCAGCGCCAAAGCGGGCTTTCTGTTTGCGCTGTCGCTGGTGCCAACGGTGATGCTGGCGCTGGGGCTGCTGGAGATCTTCACCCACTATGGCGCTATCCGCGCGGCGCACAAGTTACTGACGCCGCTGCTTAAACCGTTGCTGGGTATTCCGGGTTACACCGGGCTGGCGTTGATCACCGACCTGCAAAGCACCGATGCCGGTGCGGCGCTCACCAAGGAACTGTACGACAGTGGGAAAATTGCCCGCAAGGATGTGGTGATTATGGGCGCGTGGCAATATTCCGGTGCCGGATTAATTAATAATTACTTCTCGATTGGGTCGGCGATGTTTGCCTCATTAACCATTCCGATCATTATTCCGCTGGTCTTAATGTTTGTCCTGAAATTCGTTGGCGCCGCCGTGGTTCGCCTGACATTAAATACTGTCTATAAGAGAGATTTCGACCATGAATAATACCGCCAAAGTCTCCGGCAACCCGTTTGATATTTTCGTTATCGGCGCACGCAAAGGTTTTAATATTGCCATTAATAACCTGATGCCGAATGTCGTAATGGCCTATGTGATTGCTGAAATGCTCAACTTACTGGGCGTGATGCAGATTATTGGTCATCTCTTCGCACCGCTGATGGGCGTGTTCGGCCTGCCGGGCGAAGCCGTGACCGTGCTGCTCACCGCCTGGCTCTCCTCTTCTGCAGGAACCGGCGTGGCGATCAGCCTGCTGACTAAAGGCCAGCTTGATGTCGGGCAGATCACTATTCTCGCCCCGGCCATCTTTTTAATGGGTTCGCAGCTACAGTATATGGGCCGCCTGTTGGGGGTGGCCGATGTCCCGAAGAAGTACTGGCCGTTACTGATGGCCGTCAGCATTCTTAACGCGATTATTTCTATGCTGGTCATGCGCGTTATTGCCTGAGTAAAGAATACCAAGGAGTAAGACGTGTCACGCACATTAGAACACTTTAATTACCTGCATCAGATCCCGGAGCTGGGCTTCGAAGAGTACAAAACCTCCGCCTATATCGCAGGCGTACTGGAGGCGGCGGGCTACCAGGTCACGCGCCAGGTGAATAACACCACTGGCATCGTGGCTGTGCTGGACAGCGGTAAGCCTGGCCCGGTGCTGGCGTTGCGCGCCGATATGGACGCGCTGGGGCATATCATCAACGGCGAGCATGTTGCGCGCCATACCTGCGGCCACGATGGTCACTCTTCCGTGGTGCTGACTACCGCCCAGGAAGTGATGGCGGAAGGCGTAGTGAAAAAGGGCAAGCTGAAATTTATCTTCCAGCCGGCCGAAGAGCTGGGCACTGGGGCGATTGCCCTTACCGAGGGCGGCGTGCTGGAAGATGTCGATATGCTGCTTGGTTTCCACCTGCGCCCACTGGAAGAGTGCCCGATGGGGCAGGCTGTTCCGGCGATGTACTACTCGGCATCCGCCACCGTTGAAGTGATGTTCCACGGTAAAGCGGCGCACGCCGCACGCCCGCATTTAGGGGTGAACGCGCTGGATGCCGCAGCGCACGCGGTGCAGGCGGTGAACGGCATTCACCTTGCGCCGTCGCTGACCTGGAGCGCGAAAGCCACACGTTTTCTCTGCGATGCCGGGGTGACGAACTCTATTCCCGATAAAGCGCAGGTGTGCTGGGATCTGCGGGCGGCGCAGAACGAATCCATGGAGACGCTCAAGCAGCAGGTAGTGCGCGCTATCGAAAGCAGCGCTGCGGCGTATGGCGCACGGGCGGAGATCCGCATCCTGAAAGAGATGCCCGCCGCCATCATTGATGATGGGGCAACGGAAGTGGTTTCCCGCGCTATCCGCAGCGTGTTTGGCGACGCCGGATTGACCGAAGCGAAATCAACGCCAGGCAGTGAAGATTTCTTCCACTACCTGCGTCTGCGTCCGCAAGTGAAAGGCGGTTTCTGGGGGCTAGGCGCCAACCTGACGCCGGGGCTGCATCACCCGGAAATGCATTTTGACCGCGAAGCATTAGCGCTCGGCGTGAAAGTGTTTAAAGCCTGCGTGCAGGACGTGCTGGGCTGAGTCACGGCTTCCAGCGGCGCAGTGGCGTTTCGCGCTCATAGGGCATCGGCGAGGGCCGGGAGATAAACTCGACGATGCTGCCCCACGGCGTGCGGCCGTAGCAAAACAGATTGCCGTCGCCTTTTTCGGTGGCAAAACTCAGCGGCTGCGGCGCGGTAAACACTTCGCCGCCCGCCGCGCGAAAACGCTGTAACGCGCGTTCAATATCGTCGCTGTAAACCGCAAAGTGTTGCAGGCCAAAATCATTGGCCCGCTGCGCTTCCCGCTGTGATGGTCCCTGCATTTCAAACAGCTCAATGCCGGGGCCATGCGCGAGTTTCAACATTCTCACCGCTTTCACCACCGTGCCTGGCACCAGGCCTAACGTCTTCTGCTGCGCATCGTTATCAAGATCTTTATCTTCCGGCGAAACGGACTGATAAATCAGTTCGGCACCCAGCCCCTGGGTGAGAAATTGCGTGGCTTCCTCGATATCCGGAACGGTAATACCAATATGATCGATCCCGCGAACGGTCTGCTGCATGCTGCCTCCTGTGATGTTCATCGCATAAGCATAGCGCAACGTACGTCTGCCAAAATCAACGCTATAACCTGCCGGTTAATCATTATCTTTACTTATCTTTATCCTGCTTATTTTTATAAGGCGTTGCATATCAACTAGTCTTAAAGCTTGTGCCAGCGTTTAAAACTTAATGAATGACGATACCAGGAGACATGTAATATGGCTTATAAGACAGTGAATCCTTTTAACAATCAGCTCATTAAAGAGTACGCGAACCACAATGATGCCGAGATTGAAGTGGCGCTGACAAAAGCGGATGCGCTGTACCACTCTTCGTGGTCGAAGGGTGATATTGAGCAGCGGCTTACGGTGTTACACAAACTGGCCGATCTGATTGATAACCAGCAGGAAGCGCTGGCAAAAATCGCCAGCCGTGAGATGGGGAAACTGATTGCGCAAAGCCGCAGTGAAGTACAGCTCTGTGCGCAGATCGCCCGCTACTACGCCGATAACGCGAAAACCTTCCTGGCACCGGTGAAATACCCGTCTGAACTCGGCGAAGCGTGGGTTGAGCACCATCCGATTGGCGTGATCATGGCCGTGGAGCCGTGGAATTTCCCGTATTACCAGTTGATGCGTGTACTGGCACCAAACTTCGCCGCCGGTAACCCGGTTCTCTGTAAACATGCCAGCATCGTGCCGCAGTGCGCCGAAGCTTTTGCCCATCTGGTGCGGGAAGCGGGCGCGCCGGAAGGGGCGTGGACTAATCTGTTTATCTCTTCCGATCAGGTATCGGCCATTATTGCCGATCCACGCGTGCAGGGTGCGGCGCTGACCGGTTCGGAAAAAGCCGGTAGCGCGGTAGCGGCGCAGGCGGCGAAACATATCAAAAAATCGACGCTGGAACTGGGTGGGAATGATGTGTTTATCGTGCTGGATGACGCCGATCTGGAGAAAGCGGTGGAAACCGGCGTGCAGGCGCGCCTGGCGAATGCGGGCCAGGTTTGTACGGCAGCCAAACGCTTTATTATTCATCAGGACATTGCCGATCAATTCCTGCGTAAGTTCACGGACGCTTTCCGCCAGGTGAAGCTGGGCGATCCGCTGGATGAAAGCACCACGCTTGGCCCGCTCTCGTCAAAAGAGGCGCTCGATACGCTGAGCCAGCAGGTGAGCGAAGCGGTGCAAAAAGGGGCGAAACTGCATCTTGGCGGTAAACCCGCTAAAAGCGAAGGCAACTTCTTTGAACCGACCATTCTGACCCATATTACGCGCGATAACCCGGCTTACTTTGAAGAGTTCTTCGGCCCGGTGGCGCAAATTTATGTGGTGAATAACGATGATGAAGCCGTTCGACTGGCCAATGATTCGCACTATGGCCTCGGCGGGGCAATCTTCAGCCGCAATATCAAGCGCGCGAAACAGATGGCTTCGCGCATTGAAACCGGGATGGTGTGGATCAACTGGCTGACCGATACCGCCGCAGAATTGCCGTTCGGCGGGGTGAAGCGCTCCGGCTTTGGCCGCGAACTCTCTGATTTAGGCATTAAAGAGTTTGTGAACCAAAAACTGGTGGTGGTGCGGCAGTAATTTTCCCTTTCCCCCTCCAGCGGGGAGGGGGAATCTTTACATTCCATGATGAAAAAAACAGCAGATCAAAATACAAAAATGTATATACTTTTCTGTATATACACTCAAGGATGAGAAAAGCATGTCATGGAGTTTGAATGGGACGTCACTAAAGCAAGAAATAATCAACGCAAGCATGGCATTCGCTTTGAAGAAGCCGTATCGGTTTTCGAGGATCCTTACCATTTGTCCATCCAGGACCGGTTCGAGAATGGATAATATCGATGGCAAACTATCGGTCTGATGTACGGTATCGTTATTATTTTGGTGGCCCATACCGTACGTTTTGAAAGTGGGCACGAAATTATCCGTATCATCAGTGCCCGCAAGGCTGACAAAAAAGAAAGGGATCGTTATGAGCATGGTTAAACATAAATCGGGTGAGTTGCCAGCGCTCAACAAGCAGCGTGAAGCTGAATTAAAAGCGCTGGCAGATAAACCGGACGAAGAGATTGATTACAGCGATATTCCGTCCACAGATGACGTATTATGGGCTGGCGCTGTGCGCGGCAAGTTTTTTCGCCCGTTAAAAACGCAGGCATCGGTGCGTATTGATGCTGATGTGATGGAGTGGTTAAAGCGACCGGGGAAAGGGTATCAGACCCGGCTCAATGCCATTTTGCGTGAGGCGATGATGCGCGATTTGCAGAGCAAGAAGTAACGGATAATTGCCGGATGGCGCTGCGCTTATCCGGCCTGCATTCGGCTCTGCAAACCCCTGGCCGGATAAGTTAGTGGCTATTTCTTTAACCCCGCAAAAGCTTCGCGGATCTCCTCTTCCGGCAGTTGCACACCGATAAACACCAGCGTGCTGTGCGGGGTTTCATCGCCCCACGGGCGATCCCAGTCGGCGCTGTAGAGGCGCTGCACGCCCTGGAACAGCAGGCGGTTTGGCTCGCCATCGATCCACAGCATCCCTTTGTAACGTAATAGCTTTTCGGCAAAACTCAGCAGCAGGCTCTCCATCACGCGCGACACCTCGCTGATGTCCACCGGGTAATCGAGCTCTACCACAATCGAGCTAATGTCATTCTGCTTGTCGGCCATAAAGTGGAAGCGCGGCTTCGCGGCGACCACATTCTCTTCCAGCATAAATCCGTTGGTATTAAACAGGTTCGCCAGCTCGATATCACCGTGAGTAACGGTGTAAATCGGCGCGCGGGCGTTGATGCGGCGCAGGCGTTCGCGCAGTTTTTCACTCTCGCCGGCAACATCGGTTTTGCTCAGCAGAATGCGGTCGGCATAGCCGATCTGCGATTGCGCCAGCGTAAACTGATTCATCTGTTCATCGGCGTGGACAGCATCGACCAGTGCGATCACCCCGTCGAGCAGATAGCGCTGGCAGAGGATCTCATGGGCGAAAAAGGTCTGAATGATCGGGCCGGGATCCGCCATGCCGGTGCACTCGATCACCAGCCGATCGAAGGCGATATCGCCGCGATCGAGGCTATCGAGCAGATCCAGCAACGCATCCTCCAGCTCGTTGGAGCGGCTACAGCAGATACAACCGTTAGTCAGGGTTTTGATCTGCGTGGCGCGATCGCCAATTAATTGATCGTCAACGGAGACTTCACCGAATTCGTTTTCGATGACCGCGATTTTGTAGCCGTGCTGTTCATTGAGGATATGGCGTAAGAGGGTGGTTTTGCCTGCGCCGAGGAAACCGGTCAACAGTGTGACTGCAATTGGGGTCATAACATCTCCTTTAGCAACAGCGGACACCGCCCTTGCCGTCGCCGCCGTAACGCGCCTGCTGGCGTTCGCGGAAGAACTCTTCGTAAGTCATGTACGGTTTGTCGGGATGGTTGGTCTTCATATGGTCAACATAGTTGTCATAGTCGGGAATACCAATCAGCATTTTTGCCGCCTGACCGAGGTATTTTTTGGCTTCGCCTAAGTTACCAAACATTATTCTTCCCGGATATTGATTATGCCGGATGGCTGCGGAACTCATACAGAACCCCGCTCTGCGGGGTTCTGCATCATGATGTTTTGTTAAGCCGGATAAGCGTAGCGCCATCCGGCATCAGGTTTAATGGTGTGAAGACGTTTTCACGCCGCCTTCCGGCACCGGAACATACGGTGTTTCTTTGTCGGTACGCACTTTGTTGTTACGTACGTTCAACCAGGTTTTGATGCCGTAGAAGATGATGCTGTAAACCACCACCAGGAACAGAATACTCAAACCCGCGTTGGTGTAGTTGTTCACCACGATATGGTTCATGTTGGCAATCTGTTGCGCAGTCAGGTCACCGCCGCCCGCGGCAATCTTCTCTTTGTACTGGTTAGCCATATACAGGAAGCCTTCCAGTTGCGGGTTGGTGCTGAACAGTTTCAGGCCCAACGCCCAGGTGGTGCACAGCAGCAGCCACAGAGCCGGAACCACGGTCACCCAGATGTATTTGGTGCGCTGCATTTTCACCAGCACCACCGTGCCCAGCATCAGCGCCACCGCGGCCAGCATCTGGTTAGAGATACCGAACAGCGGCCACAGGCTCTTCACGCCGCCCAGTGGATCGACCACGCCCTGATACAGCAGGTAACCCCACAGACCCACGCAGCCCGCCGTACCGATAACGCCTGCTACCAGTGAATCGGTTTTCTTCAGGAACGGTACGAAGTTGCCCAGCAGATCCTGCAACATAAAGCGACCGGCACGCGTGCCCGCATCCAGCGCGGTAAGGATAAACAGCGCTTCAAACAGAATACCGAAGTGGTACCAGAAGCCCATGTCCGCCATCGGGATGATTTTGTGGAACACATGAGCGATACCAACGGCCAGCGTTGGCGCGCCACCTGCGCGGTTCAGTACCGACGGTTCGCCGATATCTTTTGCGGTTTGCAGGATCTGCTCAGGGGAAATCACAAAGCCCCAGGAGCTGACGGTTGCCGCCGCGTGCGCGGTTACATCTTTCAACTGCGCCAGAATCATCGGCGCGTTTTCACCGCCCAGCTCATGCAGGTTCGGCATGGTGATGCCCAGACCGGCTGGCGGGGTGTTCATTGCGAAGTAGAGACCCGGTTCAATAATCGATGCTGCAACCAGCGCCATTACCGCAACGAAGGATTCCATCAGCATGGCGCCATAACCGATAAAGCGCGCATCGGTTTCGTTGGCCAGCAGTTTCGGCGTCGTACCGGAAGCGATCAGCGCATGGAACCCAGATACGGCGCCACAGGCGATGGTGATAAACAGGAACGGGAACAGCGCACCTTTCCACAGCGGGCCAGTACCGTCGATGTACTGCGTCACCGCAGGCATTTTCAGTTCCGGGTTGAGGATCACGATGCCCAGCGCCAGACCGACAATCACGCCGATTTTCAGGAAGGTTGCCAGATAGTCACGCGGTGCGAGGATCAGCCAGACCGGCAGCAGCGCGGAAACAAAGGCGTAACCAACCAGCGCAAAGGTGATGGTGGTGTCTTTGAAGGTCAGCGCCGGTCCCCAGTACGGGTCGTGGGCGATCACACCGCCAAACCAGATGGAAGCCACCAGCAGCACAATACCGATCACCGACACTTCACCCACGCGGCCAGGGCGCAGGAAGCGCATGTAAATCCCCATAAACAGGGCAATCGGCACGGTAGAGCAAACGGTGAACACGCCCCACGGGCTTTCCGCCAGTGCTTTCACCACGATCAGCGCCAGCACCGCGAGGATGATGATCATGATCAGGAAGCAACCGAACAGCGCGATGGTGCCCGGCACGCGGCCCATCTCCTCTTTCACCATCTCACCAAGAGAGGCGCCGTTACGACGGGAGGAGATAAACAGCACCATAAAATCCTGTACTGCACCGGCCAGCACTACGCCTGCCAGCAGCCACAATGTGCCGGGCAGGTAACCCATCTGCGCGGCCAGCACCGGGCCGACCAGCGGGCCTGCGCCAGCAATAGCAGCAAAGTGGTGACCAAACAGCACGTAGCGGTTGGTTGGCACATAGTTAAGGCCGTCGTTATTGATCACCGCCGGAGTTGCGCGGGTCGGATCGAGTTTCATCACCTTTTGCGCGATGTAAAGGCTGTAGTAGCGGTAAGCCACCAGATAGACGGAGACGGATGCAACAACGATCCACAGAGCACTAACGTGCTCACCCCGGCGTAAGGCGACAACAGAGAGACAGAAAGCACCGATAATCCCGAGAATCACCCAGGGTATGTGCTTGAAAAGTTTTTTAGTATCCATATCAGACCTGGTTTTTTGCAGAATGAGTGAACTGGACTTGAAGTGTTGTTTTGGCTGAATGCTGGCAGCGATCATGACAAATTACGCGCGCAAAGCGGCGATGATTTGACTCAGTGGTCATAAATGGTTGCTGAGCGGTAAAGGAGTGGCGGTGAGCGGTTTCAATGGTGCGTAAGTGCCGGAAAATATGTGATTTTGATCACGTGGAGATAAACGGCTGGTTGTCTTTTGTTCGGTAAAAAGCGAGCAAAAATAGCACGATGCACCATAAAGTTTTTCTTATGCAGGCCGAAAACCTAACGTCTGTCTATAAGGAAAGAGAAAACATGTTAACTCGCATCAAACTTGTCACCAGTTTATTGCTGGTGCTGGGATTATTTGGCCTTTTACAACTCACTTCCGGCGGCTTGTTCTTTAACGCGCTGAAACACGACAAAGAAAACTTCACCGTTCTGCAAACCATCCGCCAGCAACAGTCCACGCTGAACGCCAGCTGGGTTGCGCTGCTGCAAACCCGTAATACCCTTAACCGCGCCGGGATCCGCTACATGATGGATCAGAACAATATTGGCAGCGGCGCGACGGTGTCCGATCTGATGCAGATTGCCAGCACCTCGCTGAAACAGGCAGAAGCAAGCTGGAATGCTTACCAGGCGCTGCCGCGCGATCCGCGCCAGAGCGAAGAGGCTGCGGCAGAGATCAAGCGTAACTACGATATCTACCACAACGCGCTGGCCGAGCTGATCCAGTTGCTGGGCGCAGGCAAAATTAACGCCTTCTTCGATCAACCGACCCAGAGCTATCAGGATGGTTTTGAGAAGCAGTACCTCAATTACTTGCAGCAGAACGATCATCTGTATGAAAAGGCGGTCGGCGATAGCGAAAGCTCTTACGACTCCGCCATCTGGATCATTATTACGGTGCTGATCGTTGTGCTGCTGGTGATCATCGGCGTCTGGGCCGGGATTAAACGAGCGCTGATCGGGCCGTTGAACCACCTGATCGACAACATTCGTCATATTGCCGGCGGCGATCTGGTGCAGCGCATTGATGTCCATGGCTCCAACGAGATGGGTGTGCTGGCTGACAGCCTGCGTCATATGCAGAGCGAACTGGTGCGCACCGTCAGCGATGTGCGTAATGGCGCCAATGCGATTTACAGCGGGGCCAGTGAAATTTCGGTGGGAAATAACGATCTTTCCTCCCGTACCGAGCAGCAGGCCGCTTCGCTGGAAGAGACGGCAGCCAGCATGGAAGAGCTGACAGCAACGGTGAAACAGAACGCCGATAACGCCCGTCAGGCGAGCCACCTGGCGCTGAGCGCCTCCGAAACCGCGCAGAAAGGCGGTAAAGTGGTGGATAATGTTGTGCAGACGATGCGTGATATTGCCGCCAGTTCGCAGAAAATTGCTGACATCATCAGCGTAATCGACGGTATTGCCTTCCAGACCAATATTCTGGCGCTCAACGCCGCCGTTGAAGCTGCGCGTGCCGGCGAGCAGGGGCGTGGCTTTGCGGTAGTCGCGGGCGAAGTTCGCAACCTGGCGCAGCGCAGCGCCCAGGCCGCTCGTGAAATCAAAAGCCTGATTGAAGACTCTGTCGGTCGCGTTGAACTGGGTTCTACGCTGGTGGAAAGCGCCGGGGAAACCATGGGTGAAATCGTGAATGCGGTGACCCGCGTGACCGACATTATGGGTGAAATCGCGTCTGCCTCCGATGAGCAGAGCCGCGGTATCGACCAGGTGGGGCTGGCGGTTTCCGAGATGGATCGGGTGACACAGCAGAACGCCTCGCTGGTGGAAGAGTCCGCTGCTGCTGCGGCGGCGCTTGAAGAGCAGGCCAGCCGTCTGACGCAGGCGGTTTCCGTATTTCGCATTAGCCAGCAACAGCGCAAGCTGGACCGCACGACGCCAACCCAGCCCGCTCCGGCAAGCGTGCAGCCGCGTAAAGCGGCGGTGACCGATACCGGTGATAACTGGGAAACTTTCTGACGGTTATTTGCGCCCTGTCATGCAGGGCGCGTTTTCCCCCCGCTTCCCCGTGCTATGCTCACTGCATCATTTCGTGGAGAAGCCTTATGAACTTCGTCGCTATCCCTGCCATTCACTACAGTTGCACGCAACTTGCCGCCCTGGTTGGGCAATGTTTTGAAGGTTACAGCATGCCGTTTTCGTTGCCGCCAGCGGTATTTGCCCAGCGTTTTAGCGCCGAAGGGCTTAGCCTCGTGGACTCCTGCGTCTGGCTGGATGGCGAGGAGCCAGCGGCAGTGGCCCTGATCACCCGGCGCGGCGCATCGGCGAGGCTGGCAGCGTTCGCCATTCGCCCGCAGTATCGGGCGCAGGGGCTGGGCAAACGTCTTCTTCCGCCCTTAATAACCGCATTACGCGATAAAGGCGTGCGGTTGCTGCGGCTGGAAGTCATTCAGGATAATCATCCGGCGGTTGCTCTGTATCACTCACTCGGCTTTACCACAGTCCAGCCACTGTATGGCTTTCAGGGCGCGAAAGAGGTAGATGGCGAAGATAACGCGTTGCGGGAAATTGATCCGCTGATTGTGGTGCGTAAAGCGGTCTGCGAGAGTAATGCCGCGCTCTCCTGGCTGACCGATCCGCTCTCCGCCGTATCATTACCGGCGCGGGCGTTTGAGTACCGCAATCATGCGCAGGCGGTGATTGCCATGCACATGGAGGCGCCGCAGCTACGGTTTATTTATGTGGAGCCGGAGTACCGGCGCAGAGGATTTGCCAGTGAACTCCTGCGGGCGTTGAATCAGCATTTCCCCGGTCTGAGCACCTCAGTGGTGGTGCCCGGCGCGTTTGCGCCGCTGTTCGATCGTGCGGGTTACAGCAGGCTTGCGCTGAGCCAGTATGAGATGAAGGCTGACCTGTAACGGCCAGCCTTCGATTTTTAACCTTCGTCACTCAGCACTTTGATTTCCGCCAGCCCGATTCCAAGCTGACGCGGCGAGTGGCCGAGAATATTCCCTTCGTTGGTGGATTGCGGGTCCGGCGGGACAATCACCAGCGTGCTGCTGCGGGACGGATTATTGAAGCGCAATCTCGTGGTGCTGAGCGTGTTATCCAACGTCAGGGTTTGCTCTTCATCGCCGACACGCACCGGAATAGGGCGGTTGGCGTTCGGGCCATACGCTTTAGCGGTAATGACCAGCTCGAAATGTTCCGGCAGCGGCTGGTTATATTCAATCGACACTTCTTTGCCCAACTGCGCGTTGGACCAGCGCCCCCAGCTTTCCGGGCGGGAAATGCCGTTGAATGATTTCACCTCTTCCGGCGCGCCGGGAACGTTAAAGACAAAGCTGTCGGCTTTGTAGCGAATATTGTTATCGAGGGTCTTCAGCGTATCGACGTTATTCCGGTAACGATCGGCGCTGATTACGCTCTCTTTAAACGCAGTTTTGCCTTTCCACAATGCCTTATCGATATGCTGAACCTGCTGCTCGCCGCCAAGTTGCCCCTGCGAGACGCACCAGTCGGTAGAGAGCGCCAGTTCTGGCGACCACAGGCGCGCCATTTTGTAGCACTGATCGATCCACACGAAGTTATCGCGCGGCGCAAAATCGGCAAGCTGGAAGCGCAGCGGCGCGGAGTATTCGCTTTCCGGCAGCGGTTCAACACGATGACTGGAAACGCGCACCAGCAGCGGTAAACGGAACTGGCTGCCGGAGAAGGCGACCATCTGTTTCTGGCTATCCACCGTGAACTCTTTCATTGTTTTCGGGAAGTTCCACAGGCGAATGACGTCCGGTTTCCACGCCAGCACTTTCTCTTTCATATTCAGGAAGACACCGGAGAGCGACTGGCCGGAAATACTGCTGCGCCCAAGGCCGAGGAAGTTGTCGCCGCCGAGGATATCGAGCACGGTTGCGCCGTTATCCAGCGTGCTGCGTTTGATCCCGGAAACATCTGCCTGGCGCTCATCGCCGCGCATCACAAAGAACAGATCGCTGCGATCTTGTTTGTTGAGGTATTTCCATGCCGTGTTGTTCATCGCCAGATGATCGGAAGAGACTACGATCACCGTGTCTTTAAACCACGGCGACGCTTTGATCTTATTGATCAACGCCGCGATATGTTGCTGGCTACAGGTAACGGCGCTGAATGACTGGTTCGGCTTGCCATCATAGCTGTAACTTTTTCGCTCGCAGGTGCGCGAGATAAAACCATCTGGATGGTGCGTATCGACGGTCAGCGCGAACAGCGAGAAGCGTTTGCCCGCGCGCGACAGCTCTTCGTAGCGTTTCCAGACGGCATCCAGCACCGTATCATCATAGAAACCCCAGTCATTACGGTAGTGGGGATCGGCGACCTGGCTTTTCAGCTCTTCTGCCCCAACGAGGTAATCAAAGCCGTGCGATTTCAGGAACACATCTTTCCCGGCAAAGCGCAGATTCGCTCCCTGGATAAAATGGTTCTCGTAGCCGGAATTTTTCAGAATGTCGCCGAGGCAAAGATTCTGCGGGAAGAAACTGGACACCGACGCGGAAGCGTTGCCTTCAAAAGGCGCGAACAGTGGAATGCCGCACTGCGAGGCGACCATGCCAGCGATGGTGTAATCCGTACCGGGGAGTTGTTCCGTATGGCTAAAGTCGAGGCTTTGCGCCTTCAACGCGCCCAGTTCCGGCGTCAGGCCAGGAAATGCCTCTTCATTGAAGTAGGTACGCTCCAGACTTTCGGCGTAGATGTAGACCAGGTTGAGTTTCGGTTCCGGGATCTTCTTCGCCGGGACTTTATAAAACGTGGCGAAGTCGGGATCGCCCTCGCGCGTCTGGGATTTCACCAGTTCGGTGATCTGGCGGAATGCCGGGCTGGCATCGACCGAACCCAGCGCCAGCACCAGTGCCAGCAGGCTGTAGCCAAAATGATGGGGTAGATGGCGACGGCGGCGCAGTACCCAACCCAGCGCGCAGAACAACGCCACCAGCGCGAGAACCAGCCCCGCTCCGGGTAACAGGTATTTGCTGATGCCCGCACCGGTCAGGCTGTTGGTGAGGGTGTATAACACTGCATCGTTAATGCCATCGCCGGTAAAGTAATTGCTGGCGTACAGCGTGATATTCAAAATAATAAACAGACCCAATACCAGCAGCGTTGCAGTAAACCACCAGCTATTTCGCCCCGCCTTACAGGCGTAAATCACGACCGAGGCGAGAAACAGCACAATAGAGAGCAACTCGGACAACCGTCATTCCTCATCAAGACCAGACATATTGCTGGTTAATAAATTTTGTAACAGGAAAACTAATTTAATAGTGATGTCACACTGCTGCAATTGTAGTGTCACTTTATTCTGGGTTGATTAAGAAATGGTTTAGAAAACGACAATTTTGTGGTGCATCACGTCTGTGAACTGGCGGAACGACGGAGAGAAAGAGGGGGAAATGCCGCGTTCAGGCCGACAAAGCGCTCAACGCGGCAGAAGATCAGGAAAGGAAGTTGACGCCCTGTTTCAGAACAATATCGCAGGCTTTTGATTTCACTTTTTCTGCCAGCGGCGTGCTGCCGATGTTGCTCAGGTTCAACTGCTCTCCGTTTTTGGTGTTCAGCATACCCTGAAGGCCATCCAGATAATTGGTGTCCTGTTTCTGCTGGCTGGCGCCGAGTCCCAGTTTATCCAGCACCTGGTTTTTCACATTCTCGGTGTTGGTGAGCGAGGAGAGCTTGTTTTTGGCGCACCAGGTCATTACGCCTGCCGCATTGTTCATGGTATTTGAACTGAGTGCCTGGTTACCGCCGTTAAGCAGGCCGGTCAGGGAGGAGAGCGACAACCCCCCCTGCTGCGAAGCGGTGCTGCTCTGGTTTTTCTGGCTGAGCTGGCTGGCGGCGCTGGAGAGCGTATCCTGCCAGGAAGCGGCGTTGGCAAAGCTGGTTAGCAAGGCGCTGCTGATGGCAGCAGCGCAGAGCAGGCGTTGGGCGAATTTCATATCGTGCAGATCCTGATGTTTCAGTAAAGCGCTGAGTATACACCGGCGCCGATCCGCCACGGAGGTGAAAACTCTCAATACTCTTTACCGGTGACGCGGCTACGGTAGCTCTCCCAGTTGAAGATCACCCACAAACTGTTGCCGAGGCGCATCCTGTCCATTACGCGCTCGCCCAGCAGCTTATTCATCTCTTCCAGATTGCTGTTAGTGAGCATGCCGGTCGGACGTTTGGACGAAGAACGCCTGTCGACTATCTGGTTGATAATGACTTTTTCGTAGCGAGATTCTGTTTGCATGCCGATTTCGTCAATCACCAGCAGATCGACGCTGCTTAAATCGTTCAGTAACTGTTCTTCGCTGCTTTCACGGTTGCCGAACGTCTCTTTCATGGCAGACATAATGTCGGCAACGGTGATGATCAGCGCCGATTTCCCGCGCAGCAACAGTTCATTACAGATGGCGGCGGCGAGGTGATTCTTGCCGGTGCCTGGTTTGCCGGAAAAGATAAAACTGGCGATATTGCCTTCAAACTCTTCGACATATTGACGCGCCTGGCTGAGGGCGCGCATCTGGCCCTCCGTTTCGACCCGGTAATTTTCAAACGAGCAGTTCTGGTGCAGCGGACGAATGCCGGAGCGATTAAAAGTGCGCTGCATTTTCATTGCGCGGTTTTCTCGCTCCAGCGCCGCCGAACGGATTGCGCCCTGTTCTTTCTGCCAGGCCATTAACTCCTCGCCCGTTTTAAAGGCGGGCACGGTGTTGGCGGGCATCATCTTTTGCAGTCGCTTCATCAATTCGCCGACGTTTTTCATCGTTATCCTCTAAAGCCTGGTGGGATTTGATTGTCCGGTTCTGACAGTGCATTGATATCGCGCTTCGCCGCGCCATTCTGGCTGCTACGACCGATTTGTACGCTGCGCGCCAGCTTTTGCTGCCACTGCACATGGTGGAATACTTTGCCTTCGGCCTGCCAGTAGGCAACAAACGCGGCCAGTTCTTCGGGTGTAACGGGTTGCGTTAACGCAATGCCCCACAATGCAGCCAGACGCTGGAAGTCTGCATCCGGTTGCCAGCCGGCGTACATGGCGAATTTGCCCATCGGCACATTCACCGGCGCGGCGGTGGGTTCTTCATAAAATTGCGCATCAAGGGCAATGTCGCTAGCTGGTCGTGCAAGGCGCGCTTCAAGCGCCAGTAATTGCTCAAGGCGCTGCGGCGTAACGGCATAAAACGCGGGGCTGTTATTGGCAAAAACAGCGACAGCGCCGCCTTCCGTGCGGGCCAGGACACTGGCGTGATCGCGCACAAATTCATCAATGCCGATGACATTCGATGTCAGGATTCTGGAAGACATAACGCGTTCTCAAACAGAATTACTACGGATAAGGCGCTCTGTGTTTTTTTCGCACAGGCATAATGACACATAGTAACACAGTGAGCGGAAAGGGCAGTACAGCATGAAAAAAGCCGGGTTTCCCCGGCTGTTGATTTTCCCGAATTGTCGGCTTGCGCGTTACGCAATAATGTTTAGCGTAACGTCGATGTTGCCACGGGTGGCGTTGGAGTAAGGGCAAACGATGTGCGCGGCATCGACCAGTTTTTTCGCTTCGGCTGCGTCCATACCGGGCAGATGTATATTCAGTTTCGCTTCGATACCGAAACCGGTAGGCAGCGGGCCAATGCCGACTTCACCTTCGATAAAGGCATCTTTCGGTATGGCGATTTTGTCGCGGCCAGCAACGAACTTCATGGCGCCCAGGAAGCAGGCGGAGTAGCCCGCAGCGAACAGTTGTTCCGGGTTGGTCACTTCACCGCCTGCGCCGCCCATCTCTTTTGGCACGCCCAGTTTGACATCCAGAACGCCGTCTGAAGAGATTGCGCGGCCGTCACGGCCTCCGGTGGCTTTCGCTTTAGCGGTGTAGATGACTTTTTCTAATGACATGGCAGGTTCCTTAATTATCTTGAGAGTTTGCTATAAAATAGCGTGCTATTTAGTTGCTTGAGATAAACTCCCTGCGAGGGGGAGTTCACGCCCGTTGAAAGTTCTGGCGAAGCTGTTCCAGTTGCTGCTTGATATCGTGCAGCGTCGTGTTATCGCAGGCCATGGCGCAGCCTACCGCTTCCGGAATGGACGTCGCTTGCTGCTGCAATGCGCGCCCGCTTTCGCTTAACGTAATCACCACTTGCCGCTCATCCTCGCGTGAACGCTGACGGCGGATCAGCCCTGCGCTTTCCAGCCGTTTAAGCAGCGGCGTCAGCGTTGCTGAATCCAGAAACAGGCGCTCACCAATCTCTGACACGGTGATATCGTCCTGCTCCCACAGCACCAGCATGACCAGATACTGTGGATAGGTAAGGTTCAGCGGAGCCAGAAGCTGCCGGTAGAGCTTATGCAGCGCCAGATTTGTTGAGTAGAGCGCAAAACAAAACTGGTTATCTAAGGCGAGCTGTGCGTTTTTTGTCGGTGTCGTTTTCATGTTTTTTAATATAAGTAGTGTGCGATTTAATTGCAAGATATTTTTTACGGGCAGGTATAACGCAGCACAACGTCGACTGCCATTTCCCGATAGTACTGGCGCTGCGCAGTTGCATCAGGGTTTTCTTCAAACAGCATGGAAAAAGAGTAGCTGTTGGCGACGTAGTGAAAGCTGAAACTGCTCATCAGGCGGTGAACATCGCGGGCATTGACGTTTTTATTAAACAGCCTTTTTTGTTGGCCGCGGCGGAGAATGTCTTCCAGTAAGGTCAGCGCGCTGCGGTTCACATCGCGCAGCAGGACCGATTGCTGGATAAAGCGCCCGCGCTGCATGTTCTCCATACAGATAATACGAATGAAATCAGGGTGATCGGCATGGTAATCGAAAGTGCTTTCGACCAGTTGCACCATCGCCTCTACGGGCGGCATATCCGCAAGATTCAGCTTTTTCTCGCTGCGGCGAATCATGGTGTAAACGTATTCAAGTACCTGTAAATAGAGATTTTCTTTGGTTTTGAAATGGTACACCACCATGCGTTTTGTGGTGCCGGCGCGCTCGGCGATTTGCTCCATGCGTGCGCCTGCCAGGCCGTATTCGGCAAACAGAGCGATGGCGCTGATGAAAATTTTGTCTTTCAGGTTGGATTCGTCAAAACGTTCGGAAAGATCGCTGCCATGGTGTTCCACATCCACTCCTTACTGGCCGTCATTTGTCTGTGGATTATCACCATGGCCGCGACAGAAAACAAATCTCAAACGCGCGGGCGTTTGCGGTATATCCACAGCCCGGGAATTGACAGGCCAATAGAAAGCGCGCCAACGATCGATGAGGCTTTCAGGAAATTCGTGAGTAGCAGGATCATTAACTCTTCGCTGTAACCGAAGTGGCCGATTTTTACAGCGGAAACCATCGCTGTGTAGGCAGAGATGCCCGGAAACATCGGAATGACTGCTGCCACGGTAAACACTTTAGGATGCGCCAGATACCATCGCGACCAACGAATGCCTATCGATCCGACCAGCATGGCGGCAACAAAGGTTGACCATTCGATATTAAAACCCCAGGACATCAGCGCAAAGCGGGAACCGTGGCCCAGTGCGCCAAGGAGCGCACACCAGGGCAGGGCGCGATGCGGAACGTTGAAAACCATGGCAAACCCGACGGCAGGGATCGCGGCCAGCAACATATCTTGCATAAGTGCCAGAACAAAGGCGATTACATCCATCCTCGTAGCCCCCACAGTGTCATTGCCATCACCACGCCGATACAGGTGGCGAGGGTTAATAAGCTGGCGATGGCCCAGCGCGCAAGACCGGTGTTGATATGGCCTTTGAACATATCGGCAACCGCGTTGATCAACGGAAAACCGGGCACCAGCAACAGCACGCTGGCGGCCATGGCGACAGTTGATGAATGAATAAAGGCAGGAAGAGTCAGCATCAAGCCGGAAACGGTGGTGGCCACAAAGGCGGTAATACAGAAATTAATCTGTGGATGCATATGGCGGTTCGCCAGTAGAAGCCGCACATACATCGCCACGCTGCTGGCGCAAAACGTAATAAATGCGCCGTCCCAGCCGCCTTTATTGAGTTTGCAGAAACAGGCGCAGGAAAGACCAACCATAAGCGTGACCAGCCAGCGTGGATAGCGCAGCGGTTTAACCTGGGCAAACCGCTTTTCAACGTCCCTGGCATCCAGCAGCTTATGTTCGGTCATGATCACGATATGCTGTATCTCCGTTACTACATGCATATTGATACCGCGATCGCTATTTTTACGCGTTGAAGTCAGGCATTGCCCATCTTTGATGGTTGTCAGAACGATGGCGTTAGAGGAGATGAGACTTTCAACGCTATCCATACCCAGCGCGATGCCCAGGCGTGTTGATAGCTCCTCCACCAATGCGCTCTCTGCGCCATGCTGCAATAAAAAAAGGCCACACTGAATACACAGCCGCGTAATAACGCGCTGTGATGACTGGTCTGTTTGCATGATTACCCTGGTATCTGTTAACTCAACGCTCGCGAAGGATGGAGCGTAAAAGATAGTTTTAGCACAGGTGACAGGCAGAATGGCGCTCAGGTAGATCAAGATTTGTGCAGTAAGTCACGCTGAAGTTTGCCCGGAAGTTTTCTTAAATTATCCCATTAAGAATTCATTTAAGGTTTTTTTATAAAAAATTATGTGAAAAGAAAAGGGCAGTATTATTTGCGACTAACGGTCTGGTTTTCGTAAAGTATTTCTTAAATATTTGTTAAGATTATTATTTTTATCTTAATTATATTGTCTTTGATTATTTTAAATTTCCTTTTTATTTTTTAATAATACGCGAGATAATCTGGCGGGCGATATGTTATATTGACATGTAAGTTGGTAATACTATAATTCCGGCTCTTTATGTTTGACCCCAACTCATAAATTTCGCCAATTCTTACGGCGACGCTTATCCAGATAATGTCATTATCTGTGGTTATTATTGGTTCCTATTGGAAAAAAGTCATCGTGCGGATTGATAGAACTCGCAAATGGACGTGGAGATTTTATGTTATCAGCAGACAACACTCATGGGATTGTTATTAGCCAGACTCCGGTTCTCAGGGCCGGGATTGGCGGTATACTTGAACGTCATTTTCCTGAATACATCCTCAATTATTATTCCTGTGTAGAAGAGATAGATCTGCTGCAATTAAAGAGCGCTCGCCTGGTTATTATTGATATCTCTGACGAACTTTTCTACGCGAGAAGACGCTGTCAGAATTATTATTCTCTTTTTTCTCAATGTGATAGCTCACACTGGATCTTTTTCACTCCACGTACGGTGCTGCCTGTGGCCATGGAGTTTTTGTTACGCCCACGTATCACTTTACTCTCCAGCCAGGAACCCGTTGAAGGGGTGATTAATGCTATTCGCCACGGATATGGGAGTGAGGGAGAAATTAGCCAGGCGCTTATGCCTGAGGGAATGAGCAGAAGTGCCACTGATGCTCCCCTAAGTAAAATACTTACCTTATCTGAACGTAACGTGTTACGTCTGCTTGGAAAAGGCTGGGGAATAAACCAAATTGCTATGCTGCTCAAAAAAAGTAATAAAACAGTGAGCGCGCAGAAAAATAGTGCAATGAGGCGGTTATCATTACGGAGTAATGCAGATTTATATATATGGATTAATAGTAGTCAGGGAATGGCTGAGTTGAATTCAGGCGCGATGTATGGAGACCGGAATGAATGGAAAATAGCTACAAAAAGGGAAATGTCGCCATTATTGAAAAGTGCGCAATGAGTCGGGAGGGATTACGACATTTATTTAGTGAATCGTCTATTAATCAGTATTCGTTTCATTTTTTTAAAGAGCATTCGGTGTTTCATCAGGCACTGAAGCACACGCCTTTTTTTTCCGTCATCTATTCACTTTTTGGGCACCGGAAAGAGCGGCGGGAGTGCCTGATGTGTTTGCACTGGCTTTCGCTTTCTCACCCGGGTGTTCAGCATATTGTTCTGGCGGGAGACGATCGGGAAGCCCAGCTGGTCGGGCATCTCTCTCCCTCGCGGCTGCATGGTATTTTGAGCAAATCCTCCCCGCTGCCTGTGTTACAGGAGCAACTGGGGATGCTACTGGGTGAAACCCGGCGCATTAATGAGAACATGATTAATAATTGGTACGTGAGCCAGTGCCGGATGCTCAGCCCTACAGAGTGGGAGATCCTGAATTACCTGACGCGCGGTTTTTCGCTGGCCGAGATAGCCTCACTGCTGGATCGGAATGTGAAAACCATCCGCGCGCATAAATTCAATGCGATGACGAAGCTGGGCGTTACCTCTGACGTCGGATTATTGGATGCTGCAGATATTCTGACCTGGAGGCCGCCAACTCCTCGTTCAGCGTCGGAGTTGATGTAGTTCAGAGACGTTTAAGCGCCAGGCGTGCTGCACCTGGCGCTGAGACATTACAGGCAAACGTCAATCCATTTTGCGCGGGTAAGTTCAGCCATTCGCTCAGGAGAAATGCGGACTGCGCTGTGGATGGCTCCCGCAGCGGGCAGGACTTCCGGATACTGTTTTAGTGAGATATCACAATAGATTGCCAGTGGATTTTCTAACCCGAACGGACAGACACCGCCCACCGGATGCCCGGTAATCATGACAACCTCATCGCTGCTCAGCATGCGCGCCCTCGCGCCAAAGGTATTTTTCAGTTTTTTGTTATCCAGGCGCGCGTCGCCTTTAGCAACCACGAGAATGACTTCGTTTTTCACTTTTAATGACAGCGTCTTGGCGATTTGCCCTGGTTCAACATGGTGCGCGGCGGCGGCCAGTGCAACAGTCGCGGTACTTTGGTTCAGTTCAATAATATCGATATCGGGGGCGTTGTCGGCAAAGAATTGCCGCACGGACTGCAAACTCATGATGTTCTCCTGCCTGGGACCGCCATTAATCTGTCATAAGCCTGTTATCCATGTAAATATCCCGATGTAACAAACCTCTCTACAAAGTTTCTCGATCGCCTTCACAATCGCAGAAACCGGTTACAGTAACCGGTTGCAGTGTCCACATCGCGGGTTAATACTGATTTTGTCCTTCCTTCTGTACATAAAATCAAATAAAGAGCCGTCTATGAAACCTACACTGCTTTGTCGTAATGCTGGTTTAAAAAACCGCATGGTTTCAAACCTAAAAATGGATCGCTGCACGGCAAAACATTCGCTGATGCGCTTATTTTTTTAGCCTGACAGGAGAGCTGATATGTCTGCTAACCATGCTGCGTTTAACCTGATTTTCCGGTTTATAGAAAACTACGTCAGCCCGATCGCCGGGCGGATCTCTTCTCAACGTCATGTTATGGCCATCCGTGACGGCTTCATTTCTGCGATGCCGTTTATGATTGTTGGCTCATTCTTATTGGTCTTTGCCTATCCGCCCTTTTCACCGGATACCACCTGGGGCTTTGCGCGCGCCTGGCTGGATCTGGCGAAACAGTATGAAGGTCGGATCCTCACGCCTTTCGATATGACGATGGGCATTATGTCCATTTATATCTGTGCGGCGATTGCTTATAACCTCGGTAAGCACTACGTGAAATCGCACCAGCTCGATCCTTTCATGTGCGCAATGCTCTCGCTGATGGCGTTTTTACTGGTTGCGGCACCGAAAACCAACGGTACGCTTCCGGTGGACAGCCTGGGCGGAACCGGTATTTTCACCGCAATACTGGTGGCGATTTACTGTGTCGAAATGATGCGTTTCCTGAAGGCACACAACATTGGCATTCGCCTGCCGGACCAGGTGCCGCCAATGATCAAAAACTCGTTTGATCTGCTGATCCCGGTGCTTGTCGTCGTATTGACGCTCTACCCGTTAAGTCTGCTGATCCAGTCGCAGTTCAATATGCTCATCCCACAAGCGATTATGGCGCTGTTCAAACCGCTGGTGGCGGCGGCGGATTCTCTTCCGGCGATCCTGCTGGCGGTAATTATTGCTCATCTGCTGTGGTTTGCAGGGATTCACGGTGCGGCTATTGTTTCGGGCATGCTGCAAATGTTCTGGTTAACTAATCTGGGGATCAACCAGAGTGCGCTGGCCCAGAGCGCGCCGCTGCCGCATATCTTTATGGAAGCGTTCTGGACTTTCTTTATCGTGATAGGCGGCTCCGGCGCAACAATGGGGCTGGTGTTCTGCTATTTACGCAGCCGCTCGGTTCACCTGCGTTCGATTGGCCGGTTGAGCGTCGTACCCAGCATCTTCAATATCAATGAACCGGTAATTTTCGGCACCCCGATCGTTATGAATCCGGTGTTCTTTATTCCTTTCCTGCTGGCGCCGACGGTCAATGCCATTATTGCGTGGGCAGCCATGAAACTGGATCTTATCGGCAGAGTGATTTCTGTTGTGCCGTGGACCGCGCCTGCACCGATTGGCGGAGCGTGGGCGCTCGGCTGGGATTTCCGTGCCGCGATTCTTGTCGTACTGCTGGCCTGTATTTCTGCCGTCATCTATTTCCCTTTCTTTAAAGTGTATGAGAAACAGCTCCTGGAGCAGGAAGCGGAAGAGGCACAGCGTACAGAGGATGAAAAACAGGTCGCTTAAAACAGGATCAAGGAGAATCATGAGGGAGGCGTAATGCCTCCCTGATTATTTCAGCGTGCAGTCACCGCACTGTTGCACATCCGGCAACCGGTAGCGCTGGCAGCAGGTACGACGTACCAGCGCGCCATCGCGCAGTACAACAGTGCGCCACAGCGGATTGTCGCTGCCATCGGAAAGTTGTTTTTCGAAGAAGCAGGTCTGGCGTAATGCCGCAACGCGTGCTTCACCCAACAGCGGGATCATCTCACCCAGACACCAGTTGATCAGATAGCCGGTGTTGCTCCAGATAAGTTTGCCATTGATATCGCCCGTGGATTCCAGTGCCTGAACTACCGGGAGCATCGCCTGCGAAACCAGCGCGGTAATCCGCTGCGCATCATTTTGTGAAGTCAGTTGATGGTCCTGCTGCACATCAATCCAGAAACAGGCCGCGCGGCCCGTTTCATGAAATTCAATGTGAAAATGTTCAGGCGCGAGGTTAATAGCGGTTTTTTGCGTTAACAATGCCAGTAACAGGGGTGGCACCATTAATCCCAGATACCATTGCGCCCATAGTGACAGCAGCGGTTTGTTTTCGCGCGGCTGCGCCAGTTGATGACGGTAAATATGATCGGAATAGATCGCAATCAGCGATTGCAGCGCGGCAGGCCGTGACCATTCCGCCAGCGTCTGTGCTTGCCAGGGCGCTGGCTCATTAAGGCGAATAAAATCGAGCAGGTGAGCGCGCGTACTGGCGATGGTTTCCCGCATAGCATTAGCCAGCGAATCACGTTCATCAACGAGACGGCTTCGCCAGATAACATGTTCAGTAATCGATGCGGTACGGTAGGTCATGGCGCCAGCTGGATTTCAGAATCTAAATGATAATGATTGCTAATCCTAGCCAGAGGTAAAATCGATAGCAAGATTTTTATCGTAAAGTTAGCGCGGCTACGCCTCAGGCGAGGCGCAATTCCCCGCTGACCAGAATATTGTTGCGGCCCAAATGCTTGGCTTCGTATAACGCTTTATCTGCCCGCTCAATGGCGGCGTCGATATTGTCATCCAGCAACGGCGCAATACCAATGCTGACAGTGACATTTGTGGCGACACTTTCATTAAACATATGTGGGATCTTCAGATCGTACACTTTCTGACGAATGCGCTCGGCAGCCAGGCGCGCATGTTCCAGATCGGTATTATTCATCAGGATCATGAATTCTTCACCGCCAAAGCGCGCGACGATATCGCGGGAACGCACGGCATCACGCAGTGCAGCAGAGACGCGAATCAGCGCCTGATCGCCCATCATATGGCCGTAGTGGTCGTTATAAGCCTTGAAGTGGTCAATATCCAGCAGCAGCACAAACCGCGAACTATCATCCAGTGCCAACAGGTTATCGATTTTGGATTGTAGGCCACGGCGGTTATATAACCCGGTAAGGGGATCCAGCATGCTCAAATCATTCAGGGTTTTCCGTTCCTGCATTAAACGGTTCATTAATGCCTGAGCGAAATTATCATTACGCTTCTGAATCGCATGTTGTATGGAGATACCTAATACCGGCAAAGCAAAACTAAATATTAATCGGAGCTCGCTCTCCGATCCGGAGAAATAGAGACAAGCGGCGAATACCGGCAATGAGTGCAGCAGAAATGCGGCAATGTTATTAGAAAAAGCAATCGACCCAATAAAAAGAACATTCAATAGCGCGATCAACAAATACGATGAGGCATTGTGCTGGAGTAAACCGCTTCTCACGATCACATGCCATGCCCAAAGGCTGCCAAACATAAGAGAAATCAATGGGATACTGACTTTCTTTTTCGGATAGTATTTGTGCCATACGGGCAACATGACACTCACCACAAAAATAATACACGCTGGCAGCGTGAAGGCGCGCAGGTTATAGAGCGGCAAAGCCATGGCGAACATTGCTGAGAGTGCATTGAGCAGCAAGAAGAGTCGCAGAGACAATCGATATCTCTTGTTACACAGAGATTGCCAGGTTTGTAATGTCATACCTAAAAATCGTTATTTATCCGCAATGTACATTACGCAGTGAGTCGATAAGAAAAGAAATAACGCGAGGAAACAGTCATCGCGAAAAATTAGTGATTTGGATTTTTATTTAAGTAGCGCTTAATTTATCACCTTAAGGAATGTCTGTCATCAGAAGATGAGCGATCTTCATACTGTGGTATCGGCAACATGCAGACAAATGAGAAATCATGTCATATGATATTGGTTATCATTATCGATATCAGAGATAAAAACATGTTGCAGCGAGTGCTGGGAAGTGGTTGGGGGATCGTCTTACCGGGCATCATTGTTGTTGTTCTGGCACTGGCTGATCTTTCGATCGACGCATGGAGAATGGTGATTTTGTTGGGTTTATTGCTGACTCCGGCAATGCTTTACCATAAGCAGTTACGACATTTTGTTTTATTGCCTTCGGGTGTTGCGCTGGTTGGGGGAATGATAATGATGCTGCTGAATTTGAAAATGATGATGTAACAGAGGAGTCATACAGGGAGAGTATAAGATATCTGGTGCGAGGGGGGGGACTTGAACCCCCACGTCCGTAAGGACACTAACACCTGAAGCTAGCGCGTCTACCAATTCCGCCACCTTCGCACAGTCATCTTACTTTTTAGATATCGCCTCGTTGGTGCGAGGGGGGGGACTTGAACCCCCACGTCCGTAAGAACACTAACACCTGAAGCTAGCGCGTCTACCAATTCCGCCACCTTCGCACAGTGCGAGCGATATCTGCGTGGTTTATGGTGCGAGGGGGGGGACTTGAACCCCCACGTCCGTAAGGACACTAACACCTGAAGCTAGCGCGTCTACCAATTCCGCCACCTTCGCATACCATCGATACCGTTGAAGTATCGTTACCACGGAGGCGCATTCTAGATGTTTTCAACTTTTCGTCAATAGTTAATTGCTGAGAGCAACACTGATTGCTGCAAAAATGGGCGCTATGAATGGGTAAACCGGAGAGACCCGGCGAATGGCGATCGCCGGGAGAATAGCGATTATTTCAACGCCTGGCGCGTCATCACTGTGCGGTAAACCTTGAAACGTCCGGTCTGGGCGAGCACTTCATGGAAACCGAAGGTCTGATCTAATAGGTCCGGGTACGGCAGGAAGGCGTTAGCGACAATGCGCAGCTCGCCGCCGCTGTTCAGATGGCGCACCGCGCCGCGTATCAATGTCTGCGCGGCTTCAAGACTGGTTTGCAGGCCATCGTGGAACGGCGGATTGGAGATAATCATATCGAAGCGACCAGTGACTTCGGAGAAGACATTGCTGGCAAAGACCTCTCCTTCAAAGCCATTGGCGGCAAGCGTCGCGCGGCTGGCTTCTACCGCCGGAGCGGAAACATCGCACAGGGTTAAACGCACTTTCGGCGAATGGCTCGCCAGTACTGCCGCCAGCACACCGGCGCCGCAGCCAACATCCAGCACTTTGCCCTTCGTGTGCGGCGTCAGGGTCGAGAGCAACAACTGGCTGCCCACATCTAATCCGTCACGGCTAAAGACGCCCGGTAGGGTTTTGATCGTCAGAACGCCCAGCGCATACTCGCCCCAGAAACCATTCGCATCAAAGTCAGATTTCTTCTCCAGGCGGCCGTAATACAGGCCGCAACGACGCGCGCTGTCTATTTTGTTAAGCGGGCAATACGCAGCCAGCATCTGCTCGGCGCTTCGTACGCCGCTACGGTTTTCGCCGACGACGAAAATATCGCAGCCCACTGGCAGCAGCGACAGCAGGTTCATTAATTGAAACTGAGCTTCAGGTTTGTTTTTGGGCCAGTAATAGATCAGCGTATCGACCTCGCCGACCGTCTCGCTGTCAGCGACCAGGCTGTAGCAGGCGCGTTCGCCCATCTGCTGGCTTAAGGTTTGCCATTGGTGAAACTGTTGCGTCCACGCACGGCTTTCAGCCGTCTCCAGACGAGCGGGCAGGTCATCCTGCAAATCACCGGCAAACAGAATGCGGTTGGTTTCGAAATCGTCACTGTGGCGCAGCAAGACTTCACTTGCCGGGGTAAAAGCAGACATGAATGGGGTTCCTCGTTTAATTCAGGCGGCGATTATACACGTTATCCTGCAAACTGCCTCTTTGTTGACGAACGTCGTTGATGGCGAATTTTCGCCGGGTTTGCTATATTTGCGCGCCTGACACACAGGAGTGTTTCGCTATGACTTCCCGACGCGACTGGCAATTACAGCAACTGGGCATTACTCAGTGGAGCTTGCGACGCCCGGCGGTGTTGCAGGGCGAAATCGCTATTTCGCTACCTGCGCATATTCGTCTGGTGATGGTCGCTTCCGAACCGCCGATGCTTGCCGATCCGCTGGTGAGCGACGTACTGAGTGCGCTTACTGTTACGGCGGATCAGGTATTACAGTTGACGCCGGATCGCGTCGCGATGCTGCCGCCGGGCAGCCAGTGCAATAGTTGGTGGCTGGGCGTCGATGAACCGCAGTCGCTGCCGGGCGCACAGGTCGCAACGCCCGGCGTGGATGAATTACGCGCTAACCCTGCGGCACGCGCCGCGTTATGGCAACAAATCTGCGAACATGAACACGATTTCTTCCCTCAGCACGGCTGATTTAGCCCGCGCATACCAGATTGAAACACGGGCGCACGCCTTCCCCTGGAGCGAAAAGACCTTCGCCAGCAATCAAGGGGAGCGCTACCTCAACTACCGGCTGATGGTGGGCGATGAGATGGCGGCTTTTGCCATTACGCAGGTTGTGCTGGATGAAGCCACATTGTTCAACATCGCGGTTGATCCTGCCTGGCAACGGAAAGGGTTTGGCCGCCAGTTGCTGGAACATCTGATCCGCGAGCTGGAAGCCCGCGAAGTATTAACCCTGTGGCTGGAAGTGCGCGCTTCCAACGTGGGCGCGATTGCACTGTATGAAAGTTTAGGTTTTAACGAGGCGACAATCCGCCGCAATTACTATCCCACCGCCAACGGCCGTGAAGACGCGATAGTGATGGCCCTGTCAATTTAAAAAGGTGATGTAATGAAATGGGACTGGATACTCTTTGATGCTGACGAAACGCTGTTCACTTTTGATGCGTTTGGCGGCTTACAACGGATGTTTCTTGACTATAGCGTGACATTCACCGACCAGGATTTTCTTGAGTATCAGTCAGTTAATAAGCCACTGTGGGTTGATTACCAGAATGGCGCCATCACCGCACTGCAACTGCAACACCGCCGTTTTCAGGGCTGGTCTGAGCGCCTGAACGTTCCGGCGGGTTCGCTGAACGAGGCGTTTCTTAATGCGATGGCTGAGATTTGCGCTCCGCTGCCGGGCGCCGTTTCGCTGCTCGACAGCCTGAAAGGCAGGGCGAAGCTGGGTATCATTACCAACGGTTTTACCGCGTTGCAGCAAATCCGCCTGGAACGCACCGGCTTACGTGACTATTTTGATTTATTGGTGATCTCCGAAGAAGTCGGTGTCGCCAAGCCCGATCGCCGCATCTTCGATCACGCGCTACAACTGGCCGGCAACCCGGATCGCGATCGCGTCATGATGGTGGGCGATACGGCAGAATCTGACATTCTGGGCGGCATCAACGCCGGGCTGTCCACCTGCTGGCTAAATGCGCACAATCGCGCACTGCCTGAAGGCATTAACCCGACCTGGACCGTAACGTCCCTGAACGAACTGGAGCAACGCCTGTGTAAACATTGATTGTCTGCACTTCGCTGTTGAGTACAATAGCCGCATTTTTCGTATTTCATCGCGTGGCCTGAAGCCGCGCAATTACACAGAAGATTTTTATTATGACGTTGTCTCCTTATTTACAAGAGGTGGCGAAGCGCCGTACGTTCGCCATCATCTCGCACCCCGATGCGGGTAAAACCACCATCACCGAAAAGGTCTTGCTGTTCGGACAGGCAATTCAGACCGCCGGTACGGTAAAAGGTCGCGGCTCCAGCCAGCATGCGAAATCCGACTGGATGGAGATGGAAAAACAGCGTGGGATCTCCATCACCACTTCCGTGATGCAATTCCCGTATCGCGAATGTCTGGTGAATCTGCTGGATACCCCGGGGCACGAAGACTTCTCCGAAGATACCTACCGTACATTAACGGCGGTGGACTGCTGCCTGATGGTTATCGATGCGGCAAAAGGTGTAGAAGATCGAACCCGCAAGCTGATGGAGGTGACCCGTCTGCGCGATACGCCGATCCTGACCTTTATGAACAAACTCGACCGTGACATCCGCGATCCTATGGAATTGCTGGATGAAGTGGAAAACGAGCTGAAGATCGCCTGTGCGCCCATCACCTGGCCGATTGGCTGCGGTAAGCTATTTAAAGGCGTTTACCATCTTTATAAAGATGAAACCTATCTTTATCAGACCGGGCAGGGCCATACGATTCAGGAAGTGCGTATCGTTAAAGGGCTGAACAACCCGGATCTCGACAAAGCGGTGGGTGAAGATCTGGCGCAGCAACTGCGTGATGAGCTGGAACTGGTACAGGGCGCATCCAACGAGTTCGATAAAGAGCTGTTCCTGAGCGGTGAAATCACTCCGGTCTTCTTCGGTACTGCGCTGGGTAACTTTGGCGTTGACCATATGCTGGACGGTCTGGTTGAGTGGGCGCCAGCGCCCATGCCGCGTCAAACGGATCTGCGCGAAGTGAAAGCGGACGACAGCAAATTTACCGGCTTCGTCTTCAAGATCCAGGCGAATATGGATCCGAAACACCGCGACCGCGTCGCATTTATGCGCGTGGTGTCAGGCAAATACGAAAAAGGGATGAAGCTGCGTCAGGTGCGCACCGGTAAAGATGTGGTGATCTCTGACGCGCTGACCTTTATGGCCGGCGACCGTTCTCACGTTGAAGAAGCTTATCCAGGCGACATCATCGGGCTGCACAACCACGGCACCATTCAGATTGGCGATACCTTTACTCAGGGCGAAATGATGAAGTTCACCGGTATTCCGAACTTCGCCCCGGAGCTGTTCCGCCGTATCCGTCTGCGCGATCCGCTGAAGCAAAAACAGTTGCTGAAAGGCCTGGTGCAGCTTTCAGAAGAGGGCGCGGTGCAGGTATTCCGGCCCATCGCCAACAACGATCTGATCGTGGGCGCAGTCGGTGTGTTGCAGTTTGACGTCGTCGTGTCGCGCCTGAAAAGCGAGTACAACGTCGAAGCGGTGTATGAATCCGTTAACGTGGCGACGGCGCGCTGGGTTGAAAGCAGCGACGTGAAGAAATTCGAAGAGTTCAAGCGTAAGAACGAGATCCAGCTGGCGCTGGATGGCGGCGATAACCTGACCTATATCGCGCCGACGATGGTGAACCTGAACCTGACGCAGGAACGCTATCCGGAAGTGACTTTCCATAAAACTCGCGAGCATTAATCCCCCTCGGAGCACGGTATTCGCCGTGCTCCGGCACTTTTCCTGTCTTTTTAGCCCCTTGCGGAATGTTCTTAAAACCCACTCTTTTTCCCCTCTCTGTTCGTTTTTTAACCTGTGAGCCAGGATTTTTATCGATAGTGTTCTATATTTAACAAAGTGATGACATTTCGGGTGGGTAAAAGTCCTGTTCATTGCGTGTTTAATAGTCTTTTATCCACCCGTACTCTCACTAAAGGAGATTAATAACTGCCTCGGCCCGATAAGTAGCGGCATTGTATCCGCAACTATCCGGCGCTGGATTAGGTGATTTTTCGCTACGGCAGTTAAGCAGCCTGAGTTGCTGCAAGCGGCCCAAATTGTGGGCAAACCAACAGGAACGACATCGATGACTATGACAAAACTGAAGATTTCTAAAACTCTGCTGGCCGTCGTGCTGGGCTCTGTAGTGGCAAGTGGTTCCGCTTTTGCGGCAAACACCACCACCGACAAAGCACAAAACGCCGCATCCAGCGCGGGGGAAAAAATCGACAGCTCGATGACTAAAGTCGGTGGATTCATGGATGACAGCTCCATCACTGCAAAAGTGAAAGCGGCGCTGGTGGATCATGAAAGCATTAAAAGCACCGATATTTCCGTCAAAACGGACAACAAAGTCGTCACGCTGAGCGGCTTCGTTGAAAGCCAGGCACAGGCCGAACAGGCTGTTTCTGTGGCCAAAAGTGTGGAAGGTGTGGCTTCGGTAAGCGACAAGCTGCATGTCCGTGATGGGAAAAACCAGTCAATGAAAGGTTATGCGGGCGACACCGCTACAACCAGTGAAATCAAAGCCAAATTGCTGGCCGATGACGTTGTACCGTCTCGTAAGGTGAAAGTTGAAACCACCGACGGCGTTGTGCAGTTGTCCGGTACGGTTGATTCTCAGGCCCAAAGTGAACGCGCCGAAAGTATCGCAAAAGCGATTGAGGGCGTTAAAAGCGTCAAAAACGATCTAAAAGTTAAGTAACAATTCCTGAAAACGTCAGCGCCCGCGTGGACGGGCGCGACGTATACGTGCCGGGAAAACATCGCAGATGAGCAACCTGAGCGCTCATCGCAAGCGGTCGACATTAACTATGGTAAAGGAGAGTCTTATGTTTCGTTGGGGCATTATATTTCTGGTTATCGCGTTAATTGCCGCCGCTCTGGGCTTTGGTGGTCTGGCGGGGACGGCAGCAGGTGCAGCGAAAATCGTCTTTATCGTCGGTATCATCCTGTTCCTGGTCAGCCTGTTTATGGGCCGTCGGCGTCCATAGCATAGTTAGCGCTTAAATTTCGCTTACATTAAAGCCAGTCCTCGTGACTGGCTTTACTATTTCGGCCCGGCAGAAATTGCGTTACTTTGACAGATACAACGCAGCCAAAAGGAAAGCAGGGTGGGGCAATATATTCCAATAACGCTGGGCAATATTGCGCCCCTGGCGATAAAACCGTTTCGTCCGGGCCGTCTCGCACTGGTGTGTGAAGGCGGAGGTCAGCGTGGCATTTTCACCGCCGGGGTACTGGACGAGTTTATGCAGGCGAACTTTAACCCCTTCGATCTCTACTTTGGTACCTCTGCCGGTGCGCAAAACCTCTCGGCTTATGTCTGTAACCAGCCCGGCTACGCCCGCAAAGTGATCATGCGCTACACCACCACGCGTGACTTTTTTGATCCGGTGCGCTTTGTGCGCGGCGGTAACCTTATCGATCTCGACTGGCTGGTTGATTCGACCTCCCGCCAGATGCCGCTGGCGATGGATTTTGCCGCGCGTTCTTTTGATGCCGGTAAAGCATTCTATATGTGTGCCTGCCGCCAGGATGACTATACCGCGGAATACTTTGCGCCGACCCACCAGACGTGGCTGGATTTGATCCGCGCGACCAGCGCAATTCCGGGTTTTTACCGTTCAGGGGTGGCACTCAATGGCGTGAACTATTTCGATGGTGGCGTCAGCGATGCGATCCCGGTTCAGGAAGCGGCTAAGCGCGGAGCGAAAACCATCGTGGTGATCCGCACCGTGCCTTCTCAGATGTACTACACGCCGCAGTGGTTTAAACGTATGGAACGCTGGCTGGGCGACAGTAGCTTGCAGCCGCTGGTAAACCTGGTGCAGCACCACGAGAAAAGTTATTCGGCGATTCAGCGGTTTATCGAAACGCCGCCGGGAAAACTACGCATACTTGAAATCTATCCGCCGAAACTTTTACATAGCATGGCGCTGGGCAGCCGCTTACCGGCGCTGCGCGATGATTATAAAATCGGCCGGCTGTGTGGACGTTATTTCCTCGCGACGGTGGGAAAACTGCTGGCGGAAACCCCGCCGCTGATTCGTCATACTCTGGTGCCGGCTCCCCTTATTGTGCCGCCTGAGGTCGTTGCCGCGCCCGTTCCTGCTACCCGCGTGGTGCCGCCTGCCGCTGTCGCCAATGATGTGCTGGATGCGCCGCTGGTTAGCGCGGTACAAGCCAACGACTTACCCATTAATAAAGAGGATACGGCGTGAGTTTCCGCTTTATCGATACGCACTGTCATTTTGATTTTCCGCCCTTCATGGGCGATGAAGTCGCCAGTATTGCCCGCGCGGCAGCCGCTGGCGTCGGGTGCATTATCGTACCCGCCATCGCCGCGCGCTATTTTGATCGCGTTTGTTCTCTGGCGCGCGAGCATTCCGCGCTGTATGCCGCGTTGGGGCTGCATCCAATTGTGATTGAAGAACACACGGCACAAAGCCTTGAGCAGCTTGAGCAGGCGCTGGCCGCCAGGCCGGAAAAGGTGCTGGCGATTGGCGAAATTGGCCTCGATCTCTATCGCGATAATCCGCAGTTTGAACGCCAGCAGCAGGTGCTGGATGCGCAGTTAAAACTGGCGAAACGCTTTGATTTGCCAGTGATCCTCCATTCGCGTCGCACCCATGACAAACTGGCGATGCATCTGAAAAAGCAGGCGTTGCCGCGCACTGGCGTGGTTCACGGATTTTCCGGTAGCCTGCAACAGGCGCAGCGTTTTATCGAACTGGGGTATTACATTGGCGTCGGCGGAACGATCACTTATCCACGCGCCAGTAAAACCCGTGATGTAATGGCGCGGCTGCCGCTATCCGCGTTGTTGCTGGAGACCGATGCGCCGGATATGCCGCTGAACGGCTTCCAGGGGCAGCCTAACCGGCCGGAACAGGCGGCGCGGGTTTTTGCCACGCTGTGTGAACTGCGCCCTGAAGCTCCGGATGTGATCGCCCAAACGTTACTGGACAATACGCAGCAGCTTTTCGCTTTACAGATATAGTGCCGGGCGCAGCACGGTGGTGACGCCGCGCTGTTGCAACGCTTCCGCCAGCGGTTCGATATCTTCCTCGGTTGCGCTGCGCCAGCTTTTTGCTTCGCCGTAAACGCCGTGCGCGTGGAATGCGTTGAGCCGCACCGGAATACGTCCCAGTTCACAGATAAACGCCGCCAGCGCATCGATATGCAGCAAATAGTCGCTATGTTGCGGGATCACCAGCAAACGCAATTCGGCCAACTTGTTCTGTGCCGCCAGCAGACGCAGGCTATTTTTCACCGGCGCATTATCCCGCCCGGTGAGAAAACAGTGGTGTTCACTGCCCCAGGCTTTAAGATCGATCATTGCCCCGTCGCAAACCGACAGCAACTTATGCCAGCCGGTTTCGCTCAGCATTCCGTTACTGTCGACAAGACAGGTCAGATGGCGCAACTGCGGATCGGCACGCAGCGCGGAAAATAGCGCGAGCAGAAACGGCAGTTGTAACGTGGCCTCGCCGCCGCTGACCGTGATGCCTTCAATGAATAACGCGGCTTTGCGGATCTTCGCCACCACCTCTTCCACAGACATCGATTGTGCCATCGGCGTTGCCTGTTGCGGACACATTTGCAGGCAGGTATCGCACTGCTGGCAGGTTATGGCATTCCACACTACTTGCCTGCCGTCAAACGCCAGCGCCTGATGCGGACAAGCTGGCACGCAGTCGCCGCAATGATTGCAGCGGCCGATGGTCCATGGATTGTGGCAGCTCTTACAGCGCAGATTGCAGCCCTGTAAAAACAGCGCCAGCCGACTGCCCGGCCCGTCGACGCAGGAGAAGGGGAGCAGGTTACTGACGAAAGCGCATCTGCTGCTCATGGCTTACCACACGGGGTTGTCGCTCAAGAATATGCGTATTGCGCGCGGCTTCTTCACCCAGCCAGGTGGTGTTGGTGCGCGAACCTTCGGCGCGGAATTTCTCCAGGTCCGACAGGCGCACCATATAACCGGTCACGCGCACCAAATCATTGCCTGCGACGTTGGCGGTAAACTCGCGCATTCCGGCATTAAACGCGCCAAGGCAGAGCTGCACCACGGCCTGCGGGTTGCGTTTGACGGTTTCGTCGAGGGTTAAAATATCGCTGATCCCGGCTTTGTACCAGGCGTGGTGCGGCGCAACGGCCAGCAAATGGGTAATCGGATCGGGTTCATCGCCATAAGGCAGACGCGCGCCCGGCGTAGTACCGATATCGGAACTGATGCCGGATTGCGCATGCAGCAGCGCACGTTGTTTCCATCCATGTTTGACCGGTGTGTTTTCAACAAACGCCGACAGTTGCTCGCTGATGCGGTAGCCAAGAGCATTGGCCTGCTCATCTTTGCCGTAGCGCCCTGCGATGTTCGCTTTCTCGCACAGAATATTGACCGCTTCAGCCAGCCCGTAGATGCCGAACATTGGCGCAAAACGATCGGCGGCAATCAGCCCCTCCTGCACAAGGAAGCTATGCTCAAAGAAACCGGATTGTTGATACAGGAAGTCGCAGCGCGCATCGATAATGGCCAGTTGTTGCTGGCAATAATGTGGCAGCCGCTGGGTAAAGAATTCTTCCAGAGAACGGCTGCCTTCAGCGATGACTTTCAGGTTCAGCCGTACCAGCGTACTGCCGCCGCCGCCCAGAGGCAGCGAGTTGTAACAACTGACAATGCCATAACCGCCTTTTGTGAAAATATTATCATGCAGAGGGCCATTGGCGATATGCGGCTTGCTGCATGCGCAGATGTTACGGGCAACGTCCAGCAGCAGATCATCCGGCGTGATCTGCGGATCATAAATAAATGTCAGATTCGGTGCGACCTGCTTTAACTCAGCGTCGGCGCGTAAGATAGCGCGGGTGACTGGCGTGTCATAAGGGCCGATATTGGCGTGGACAAAGGCATCCGGCAAGGTTCTGTCGAGATAACGCCAGAAGCGTTTTATTCGAATATCGATTTCTTCTTGTGTTAGAATTCTAACATATGGTTGCAGTAACGCATCCAGTTGCCCAAGGTAAACCGGCATACCGGTAACAGAGGGAACATGGTGATAAAGAATGGTCAGCAAAGAGAGCGCATCATCGAGAGCCTTTGCCCCTTCCAGCTCCAGCCACGCGGATCCGTTAGCCAGAAATTTGGCGTAATCCGGCAGGACGTAGCGCGGTTTGTAAGGCGCATGCCCTTCAAACATATCGCAAATTGCCCCCTCGTCGAGCGCCTCCCGTGCGGCTTGCGGCAGTGCCGGATAGGGGAGGTTATTTTCCGCCTCCAGCGCGAGAAAATGGTGTTTCTGCTGCGGCGTGAGCGTTGGGCTGGTCACAATCTGCTGGCAGCGTGTCTGTAATCCTGGCGTAACCGGTATCGACATGATCTTCCTCTTTATCCCGTGCGTTCAGGGCGAGGAGTGTAAGACACCGGCGAATAACCTCTTTTGATCCATACGCACCTTAGCGGTAATCACGACCGCTTTTGCGTTTTAAAGTTTGATGAATATCTCATTATGGTTTTGCAAACGTGCATTAAGTTTTCATTAACTGTGATGGGTATCGAAGTGTAATTGTGGGTTGATGTTAGAATATTAACAAACCCGAACAGAAAATCGGCATTACGCCGTCGGAGAGAATATGAGTGATTTAACGGCAAGCAGCCTGCGCGCGTTGCAATTAATGGATCTGACCACCCTGAACGACGATGACACCAACGAGAAAGTCATTGCGCTGTGTCATCAGGCCAAAACCCCGGTGGGGAACACCGCCGCCGTTTGTATCTATCCGCGTTTCATCCCGATTGCCCGTAAGACGCTGAACGCGCAGGGAACGCCGGATGTACGTATTGCGACGGTAACCAACTTCCCGCACGGCAACGATGATATCGACATCGCGCTGGCAGAAACCCGCGCGGCAATTGCCTACGGTGCTGATGAAGTTGACGTGGTATTCCCGTACCGCGCGCTGATCGCCGGTAACGAGCAGGTCGGTTTTGATCTGGTCAAAGCCTGTAAAGAGGCGTGTGCCGCAGCCAACGTGCTATTGAAAGTGATCATCGAAACTGGCGAACTGAAAGAAGAAGCGCTGATCCGTAAGGCGTCAGAAATCGCGATTAAAGCGGGCGCTGACTTTATCAAGACCTCAACCGGCAAAGTACCGGTTAATGCCACGCCGGAAAGCGCGCGCATCATGCTGGAAGTGATCCGCGATATAGGCGTTGAGAAAACCGTGGGCTTTAAACCGGCGGGCGGCGTGCGCAGCGCGGAAGACGCGCAGCAGTATCTGGCGATTGCCGATGAACTGTTTGGCGCCAACTGGGCCGATGCCCGTCACTATCGCTTTGGCGCATCCAGCCTGCTGGCAAGCCTGCTGAAAGCGCTGGGACACGGCGACGGTAAGAGCGCAAGCAGCTACTGATGGCTTCATTTACCCGGCCTGCATCTCTACCTCGCTGGCCGGGTAAGGTATCGCCGCCATCCGGCGGTATATGCTGATGACACCATGTTTTGCCGGGTCACTTTGCTTGCCCGGTCGTATCATTCCTCAGGGGGGTTACCTTGTTTCTCGCTCAAGAAATTATTCGTAAAAAACGCGATGGTCTCGCACTGAGTGATGAAGAGATCCGTTTCTTTATCAGCGGGATTCGCGATAACACCGTTTCTGAAGGCCAGATCGCCGCGCTTGCCATGACCATCTTTTTCCATGACATGACCATGCCAGAACGCGTGTCGTTGACCATGGCAATGCGCGATTCCGGTTCGGTTCTGGACTGGAAACTCCTTAATCTCAACGGCCCGGTTGTTGATAAACACTCTACTGGCGGCGTTGGGGATGTGACCTCATTGATGCTTGGCCCGATGGTTGCCGCCTGTGGTGGTTATATTCCGATGATTTCCGGGCGCGGGCTGGGGCATACCGGCGGCACGCTCGATAAACTGGAAGCCATTCCCGGCTTCGACATTTTCCCGGACGATAGCCGCTTCCGCGACATTATTAAGGATGTTGGCGTGGCGATTATCGGCCAGACCAACTCACTGGCCCCGGCCGATAAACGTTTTTATGCCACCCGCGATATCACCGCGACGGTGGACTCGATCCCGCTGATCACCGCTTCCATTCTGGCGAAAAAACTGGCTGAAGGCCTTGATGCGCTGGTGATGGACGTGAAAGTCGGCAGCGGCGCGTTTATGCCGACTTATGCGCTCTCCGAACAACTGGCGGAGGCGATTGTGGGCGTGGCGAATGGCGCAGGCGTGCGCACGACCGCACTGCTGACCGATATGAATCAGGTGCTGGCTTCCAGCGCGGGCAATGCGGTGGAAGTGCGTGAAGCGGTGCAATTCCTCACCGGCGAATACCGTAACCCGCGCCTGTTTGATGTCACGATGGCGCTGTGCGTGGAGATGCTGATTTCCGGCAAACTGGCGAAAGATGACGCGGAAGCCCGGGCGAAACTGCAAGCGGTGCTGGATAACGGAAAAGCGGCAGAGATCTTTGGCCGCATGGTTGCGGCGCAGAAAGGGCCGACGGATTTCGTTGAGAACTACGCCAACTATCTGCCCTCCGCCACGTTGAGCAAAGCCGTTTACGCCGACGACGAAGGCTTTATTACCGCAATGGATACCCGCGCGCTGGGCATGGCGGTGGTGTCGATGGGCGGCGGCCGTCGCCAGGCAACGGACAGTATCGATTACAGCGTTGGTTTTACCGATATGGTGCGTCTGGGCGAGCGCGTGGATGGTCAGCGTCCGTTGGCGGTCATTCATGCGAAGGATGAAGCCAGCTGGCAGGACGCGGCGCAGGCGGTGAAGGCCGCCCTTGTTGTCGAGGACATCGCCGCAAAAGAGACACCAACGGTCTATCGCCGCATTACTGAATAACGGTATACTGATCTGATCGCTTTTTTACAAAGCACAAGGTACGGAGAACATATGAAACGTGCATTTATTATGGTGCTGGACTCTTTCGGCATCGGCGCGACTGAAGACGCGGAGCGCTTCGGCGACGCGGGTTCCGACACGCTCGGCCACATCGCTGAAGCCTGTGCGAAAGGTGAAGCCGATACCGGGCGTAAAGGGCCGTTGCATCTCCCTAATCTGACCCGTCTGGGGTTGGCAAAAGCCCATGAAGGCGCGACCGGTTTTATCCCGGCCGGGATGGACGGTAACGCAGAAATCACCGGCGCTTACGCGTGGGCGCATGAGCTCTCTTCCGGCAAAGATACGCCGTCAGGCCACTGGGAAATCGCCGGTGTGCCGGTGCTGTTCGATTGGGGCTATTTTAGCGATACCGAAAACAGCTTCCCGCAGGCGCTGCTGGATAAACTGGTAGAACGTGCAAATCTGCCGGGTTATCTCGGCAACTGCCACTCTTCCGGGACGGTGATCCTCGATCAACTGGGCGAAGAGCATATGAAAACCGGAAAACCGATTTTCTATACCTCTGCGGACTCTGTCTTCCAGATCGCCTGTCATGAAGAGACGTTTGGTCTCGATAAGCTGTATGAACTGTGCGAAATCGCCCGCGAAGAGCTGACCGAAGGGGGTTACAACATTGGTCGCGTGATTGCGCGTCCGTTTGTCGGTGATAAGGCGGGTCACTTCCAGCGCACCGGTAACCGCCATGATCTGGCTGTTGAGCCGCCGTCAGCCACCGTGCTGCAAAAACTGGTGGAAGAGAAAGACGGCCAGGTGGTTTCCGTGGGCAAAATCGCCGATATCTATGCCAACTGCGGCATCACCAAAAAAGTGAAGGCGACCGGGCTGGATGCGCTGTTTGACGCCACCGTGAAAGAGATGAAAGAAGCGGGCGATAAGACAATTGTCTTTACCAACTTCGTTGACTTTGACTCATCATGGGGCCATCGCCGCGATGTCGCCGGTTATGCGGGCGGGCTGGAGCTGTTTGACCGTCGTCTGCCGGAGCTAATGGAACTGGTGGGTGAGGACGATATCCTGATCCTTACCGCCGATCACGGCTGCGATCCGACCTGGAAAGGCACCGATCATACCCGTGAGCACATCCCGGTGCTGGTTTACGGCCCGAAAGTGAAACCCGGTTCGCTTGGCCACCGTGAAACGTTCGCGGACATTGGTCAGACGCTGGCGAAATACTTTGGCGTTTCTGATATGGACTATGGCAAAGCCATGTTCTGATGATTTTGGGCGGGAGCTTCCCGCCCTTTCTGTTCTACCGACATAAAGGAATTAACGATGGCTACCCCACATATTAATGCAGAAATGGGCGATTTCGCGGATGTTGTGCTGATGCCGGGCGATCCGCTGCGTGCGAAGCACATTGCCGAAACATTCCTCGAAAATTACCGCGAAGTGAACAACGTGCGCGGCATGCTGGGTTATACCGGTACTTACAAAGGCCGCAAAATCTCGGTAATGGGCCACGGTATGGGCATTCCGTCCTGCTCCATCTATACCAAAGAGCTGATCACCGATTTCGGCGTGAAGAAAATCATTCGCGTCGGTTCCTGCGGTGCGGTGCGTATGGATGTGAAACTGCGTGATATCGTGATTGGTATGGGTGCCTGCACCGATTCCAAAGTAAACCGCATGCGTTTTAAAGATCACGACTTTGCGGCGATTGCTGATTTCGACATGGTGCGTAACGCCGTTGATGCGGCGAAAACGCTGGGCGTTGACGCGCGCGTGGGGAACCTGTTCTCTGCCGATCTGTTTTACTCTCCGGACGGCGAAATGTTCGATGTGATGGAGAAATACGGCATTCTCGGCGTGGAAATGGAAGCGGCGGGTATTTATGGCGTGGCGGCAGAATTCGGTGCGAAAGCGCTGACTATCTGCACCGTTTCCGACCATATCCGCACCCATGAGCAGACCACCTCTGCTGAGCGTCAGACGACGTTTAATGACATGATCAAAATTGCGCTGGAATCTGTCCTGCTGGGCGATAAAGCGTAAGTCTTTATTGTGCCGGGTGGAGGCGATGCCTTACCCGGCCTGTATTCCCCTGGCCTGATAAACGCAGCGCCATCAGGCAGCTAAAGTTAACGCACCGCTTTGACAATCCACGCCGACAACTCGCGCAGCTCCTGTTCCTGATCCGGAAAATCCACCAATAACGCATCGCACTCCTGCGCCAGCATATCCGCCCGGTACAGACAGCCCTGCAGACGCGCTGCCAGCGCTTCGAGCGGTGCCGGGTTCAGGCTGTCGGTAAACACCTGCGTGCGGGTGATATGGCCTTTCTCAACGTCGAAATGCAGCTCCACGCCGCCCCAGGTAAAGCGCTCATCCAGTAAATGGCTGAAGGCTGGCGCCTGACCGAAGTTCCACTCCCAACTGCTCTGGCGGGCAAAAGTTTCGGCGAAATTGGGCAGATCCGGCGTTTTCTCCGGCGAGATAATTTCGGCCGCCACGCGTTCGCCGTAGTGGCTGAAGAAGGCCTCCGTTACCGCCTGGCAAATCTTTTCGTGGGTGATGCCCGGCAGTAATTCCACCAGGTTGGCGACGCGTCCGCGCACGGAAGTAATGCCTTTCGCTTGCAGCTTTTTCTTGTCCGGATTGAGGTAATTAGCCAGACGGCTGAGATCGGCATTTAACAGCAGCGTACCGTGGTGGAAGCCGCGATCGCGGGTTTCACGGTAGGCGGAGCCAGACACTTTGCGGTCGCCGTCTGCGGTCTTTACCACCAGATCGTTACGCCCGGAAGCTTCCGCCGTTACGCCAAGCGCATTCAGCGCCGCGAGCACAATACCCGTGGAGATGGTTTTGTCGTATTCGGGTTTCCCGGCCATAAAGGTAAAGCAGGTGTTGCCGAGATCGTGGAAAACCGCGCCGCCGCCGCTGCTGCGCCGGGCCAGCCGCACGTTATCTTCTTCCATGCGCCGCGTATTGCACTCTTTCCACGGGTTCTGCGCCCGGCCGATAACCACCGTATCGGTGTTGCGCCATAAAAACAGCACGCGCTGGGTTGCCGGCATCTGGCGGAAAATACACTCCTCCACCGCCAGGTTGAACCACGGATCGTAGGATTCAGAGATAAGCAGACGAAGCGTTGACATAGCCGGTTTCCTTTCTTTGATTTTTCAATAGATTACCGTTAGCGGTAGCCGCTACTCTTTCTTTTCGTGCTCTTCTTCTTCCGGCACGGATTTATTAGCCGTCAGCAGGAACGGCGACTGTTGCCAGCGAGTGCGTTTGCCCTGCAAAAGCGTACGCGTCAGCACGACGCCAATGGCCAGCGACAGCAGTAGCATCAGGCGCAGAATATTGGTGGTGTTATCAACCTGCTTCGCTTCCGTCGCCAGCGTGTGGGTATCCAGCGTCAGGCGCAGGTAACCCAGCGGGCCGCTTTTCCCCTGAATGGGTTCGACAATTTGTTGATTGAAATAGCCGCCGGCTTTCTTGCCGTCGAGCGCCAGCCGGTCGCGAACGTCAATGCTTTCGCCCGAACGTGCGATGAGATCGCCCTGTGCGTCATATACGCCGGCATCGAGGATTCGGCTCCCTTCCGTAAGCTGGCGTAGCACGATATCAATACGTTTTTCATCCGGCGTTTCGGTACGCATCAGCGGGGTAAGGTTGAGCGTCACCTGGCGCGCCAGGGTTCTGGCCAGCTCTTCAAACTGTGGATTGCGCTGGCGCTGATGGTTCTGGCTGAACCAGGATGCGCCCTGCATCAGCGCGACCAGCAATGCCAGACAGATGAGGACTGTTACGGCGCGATGCAGCCGAAATTTAAGTTTTGCGCGAGCCATATTCCACCTGTTGAAAATTTGAGGCTTAATGTTGCCAGAAGCGCTGGTTACAAGGTAGCCTCATGCGTTATTTTCCCCTCCGATGCTTTCTGGCGCGAATGTTTTTACAGGAGCTTTAATGCTTAACAGTTTGACCTGGTGCGATCTGCCCGACGATGTTTCTCAGTGGCCAGGGTTGCCGCTCTCTTTAAGTGGTGATGAGGTCATGCCTCTGGACTATCACGCTGGTCGAAGCGGCTGGCTCCTGTATGGGCGCAATCTTGATAAAACGCGCCTGACGACCTACCAGCGCAAACTGGGTGCGGCAATGGTGATTGTGGCGGCCTGGTGCGTCGATGATTATCAGGTGATCCGCCTGGCGGGTTCGTTAACGCCGCGAGCGTCGCGTCTGGCGCATGACGAAGGCATGGATGTAGCGCCGCTGGGTAAAATCCCGCATTTGCGCTCGCCAGGGCTGCTGGTGATGGATATGGATTCCACCGCGATTCAGATCGAGTGTATTGACGAGATTGCGAAGCTTGCCGGGACGGGCGAGATGGTGGCGGAAGTGACCGAACGCGCGATGCGCGGCGAGCTTGATTTCACTGCCAGCTTGCGCAGTCGCGTGGCAACGCTGAAAGGGGCGGATGCCAATATCCTGATGCAAGTTCGTGAGTCGCTGCCGCTGATGCCGGGTCTGGTGCAACTGGTGTTGAAGCTGGAGACGCTGGGCTGGAAAGTGGCGATTGCCTCCGGCGGTTTTACCTTCTTTGCGGATTACTTGCGCGATAAGTTGCACCTCACGGCGGCAGTGGCGAATGAACTGGAGATCATGGACGGCAAATTCACCGGCCAGGTGCTGGGCGATATCGTCGATGCCCAGTATAAAGCCAACACATTGAAAGCGCTGGCTGAGAAGTACGAGATTCCGGTCACGCAAACCGTTGCCATTGGCGATGGCGCGAATGACCTGCCCATGATCAAAGCCGCCGGGTTGGGGATTGCCTTCCACGCGAAACCCAAAGTGAATGAGAAAGCGGAAGTCTCCATTCGTCACGCCGACCTGATGGGCGTATTTTGTATTCTTTCCGGCAGTATTAATAAGAAGTAGAGGTGATTGTGGCGAAAGCTCCCAAACGTGCGTTTGTCTGTAATGAATGCGGCGCGGATTATCCGCGCTGGCAGGGGCAGTGCAGCGCCTGTCATGCATGGAACACCATTACTGAAATCCGTGTGGCCGCTTCGCCCACCGTGGCGCGTAATGAGCGCCTCTCCGGCTACGCCGGGAGCGCGGGCGTCTCGAAAGTGCAGAAACTTTCGGAAATCAGTCTGGAAGAGCTGCCGCGTTTTTCGACCGGTTTTAAAGAGTTTGACCGCGTGCTCGGCGGCGGTGTTGTGCCGGGGAGCGCCATTCTGATTGGCGGTAACCCGGGCGCAGGGAAGTCAACGTTGCTGTTGCAGACGCTGTGTAAGCTCGCCGAACAGATGAAAACCCTCTATGTCACCGGTGAAGAGTCGTTGCAACAGGTGGCGATGCGCGCCCATCGTCTGGGGCTGCCGACGGGCAACCTGAATATGCTTTCGGAAACCAGCATCGAGCAAATCTGCATGATTGCTGATGAAGAACAACCTAAATTGATGGTGATCGACTCGATTCAGGTGATGCATATGGCGGACATTCAGTCGTCGCCCGGTAGCGTTGCCCAGGTGCGCGAGACGGCAGCATATCTGACGCGGTTCGCGAAAACCCGCGGCGTGGCGATTGTTATGGTCGGCCATGTCACGAAAGATGGTTCGCTGGCGGGGCCAAAAGTGCTGGAGCACTGTATCGACTGTTCGGTGCTGCTCGACGGCGATGCCGATTCCCGTTTTCGCACCTTGCGTAGCCACAAAAACCGCTTTGGTGCAGTGAATGAGCTCGGCGTGTTTGCGATGACCGAACAGGGGCTGCGTGAAGTCAGCAACCCTTCGGCCATTTTTCTTAGCCGCGGGGATGAAGTGACCTCCGGTAGCTCGGTGATGGTGGTATGGGAAGGGACGCGCCCGCTACTGGTTGAGATCCAGGCGTTGGTGGATCACTCGATGATGTCGAACCCGCGCCGCGTGGCGGTGGGTCTTGAGCAGAACCGCCTGGCGATTCTGCTGGCGGTATTGCATCGCCACGGCGGCTTGCAGATGGCGGATCAGGATGTGTTCGTGAACGTTGTCGGCGGGGTGAAAGTGACCGAAACCAGTGCCGATCTGGCGCTGCTGCTGGCGATGGTTTCCAGCCTGCGCGACAGACCGCTGCCGCAGGACCTCGTGGTGTTTGGCGAAGTGGGGCTGGCCGGTGAGATCCGTCCGGTGCCGAGTGGCCAGGAGCGTATTTCTGAGGCGGCCAAACACGGTTTCCGCCGCGCGATTGTTCCGGCGGCAAATGTGCCGAAAAAAGTGCCGGAAGGGATGCAGATTTTCGGTGTGAAGAAGCTCGCGGATGCGCTAAACGTCTTTGACGACTTATAATTGGCTAAAGATTTTTGCAGGAGGCAACAATGTCGTCATTTGATTATTTAAAAACCGCGATTCGCCAGAAGGGCTGTACCTTACAACAAGTGGCCGATGCCAGCGGTATGACCAAAGGCTATTTAAGCCAACTGCTGAATGCCAAGATTAAAAGCCCCAGCGCGCAAAAGCTGGAGGCGTTGCACCGCTTCCTCGACCTTGAATTTCCCCGGCGGCAGAAAAATATTGGCGTGGTATTCGGTAAGTTTTATCCGCTGCATACCGGCCATATCTATTTAATCCAGCGCGCCTGTAGCCAGGTTGATGAATTGCACATTATCCTCGGCTACGACGAAACGCGCGATCGCGAGCTGTTTGAAGACAGCGCCATGTCGCAGCAACCGACGGTCAGCGATCGGCTGCGCTGGCTGCTGCAAACCTTTAAGTATCAGAAAAATATTCGTATTCATGCTTTTAATGAAGAGGGCATGGAGCCGTATCCGCACGGCTGGGATGTCTGGAGTAAAGGCATCAAAGCGTTTATGACAGAGAAAGGCATTACGCCAAACTGGATCTACACCTCGGAAGAGTCTGATGCGCCGCAGTATTTGCAACATTTAGGCATTGAGGCCGTGCTGGTAGATCCGCAGCGTACGTTTATGAATATCAGCGGCTCGCAGATCCGCGAAAATCCATTCCGCTACTGGGATTATATTCCGACGGAAGTAAAACCTTTCTTTGTCCGCACCGTGGCTATTCTGGGCGGTGAATCCAGCGGTAAATCGACGCTGGTGAATAAACTTGCCAATATTTTTAACACCACCAGCGCGTGGGAATATGGCCGGGACTACGTATTTTCTCATCTCGGCGGCGATGAGATTGCGCTGCAATATTCTGATTACGATAAAATTGCTTTAGGCCATGCGCAATATATCGATTTCGCGGTGAAATATGCGAATAAAGTGGCGTTTATCGATACGGATTTTGTCACCACGCAGGCGTTTTGCAAAAAATATGAGGGGCGTGAGCATCCCTTCGTGCAGGCGTTAATTGATGAATATCGCTTCGATTTAGTGATCCTGCTGGAAAATAATACGCCGTGGGTGAATGATGGCTTAAGAAGTCTGGGCAGTTCGGTTGACCGGAAAGAGTTTCAGGATCTGTTGGTTTCTATGCTACAGGAAAACCATATTGATTTTGTCCGTGTCGAATCTGCTGACTATGATTCACGGTTTTTGCAGTGTGTCGAATTGGTGAAGAAACTGATGGGCGCGTAAGTGCAGCTACTGGCCGGGTATTTTCACTTTACCCGGCAAGCGGATAACAGGTCGGCTGGTTACACAAACTTTCCCAGTGATAGTAAACCTGATTCAGCGTCGCGACAGAAGGCTGGTTCACTTTCTTCAGCATATTATATTTGTGGGTGCTGAACGTTTTTACATCCATTTCGCCGTTGCTGAATATATCGGTCTGCGTTTCTCTATTAATAATATGTTTAAGTAGCACTCTTTCTTTTCGGGTCAGTGCTAATTTCCCCTCGAGCCTCTTTTTATTTCGCCAGGCCTTTTGTTGTAGGGTCCGTTGGAAAACGTCGATTGGCAGGCTTTTACTTATTTTGAAAAAGGGATACAGCAGAAATTTTTCAAATGAATTATCACTTTCCGTAATTTCTTTCAGCGTCGTCAAGGTGGTGATAACAAGCAGATGATTATCAAAATCTATAATCACATCATCCGCATTCAGTTTTATCGCGTGCTGCTGAATAAGTGTTTGCAGACCGCATTTTAAATATGCATTTTCCGTAATGATCTGCATTGAATATAACCATATATTGATTCGGCTTTAGGGGAGATCAATATTATCCGGTGGCTTTTTCGTTAAGCAATAGCGTGGTTTTTTCATAAATCATCAAAATATAAAACCATTTATTTATATTTTTGTGTGTTTTTATTCTGCATCGATGTTTTTTTGCTGTGTTTTTGTTTTGATTCGCCGTGAGCAATGCGTGCGCGAATACCTGGGTTTAATGTGGATATTATGCAAAAACGAAAACACTTTATTTGCTCAGTGTTGCAGATGAATTCTCTGCGCATTTCGGGGGGAAGCGTGGCGGGGGAGGGGATAAAGCGGATGGGAAATCCATCCGCTTAGACGGCGCTTATTTAGCGATACGTTTGTATTTAATACGTTTTGGCTCCAGCGCGTCAGCGCCAAGCGTACGTTTTTTATACTCTTCGTATTCGGTGAAGTTACCTTCGAAGAACTCGACTTTACCTTCATCCTGGTAATCCAGAATGTGGGTGGCGATACGGTCAAGGAACCAGCGGTCGTGCGAGATAACCATCGCACAGCCCGGGAATTCGAGCAGGGCGTTTTCCAGCGCGCGCAGCGTTTCGATATCCAGGTCGTTGGTCGGTTCATCGAGCAGCAATACGTTGCCGCCTACCTGCAGCAGCTTCGCCAGATGCAGACGACCGCGCTCACCACCGGAGAGTTCGCCAACGCGTTTGCCCTGATCGGTGCCTTTAAAGTTAAAGCGACCCACATAAGCACGGCTCGGCATTTCGGTATTGCCGATACGCATGATATCCAGCCCGCCGGAAACTTCTTCCCACACGGTTTTGCTGTTATCCATCGCGTCACGGAACTGGTCAACCGAGGCCAGTTTCACGGTATCACCCAAGGTGATGGAGCCGCTATCCGGCTGCTCCTGACCGGACATCATACGGAACAGCGTCGATTTACCCGCGCCGTTTGGACCGATAATGCCGACAATGGCACCTTTCGGTACGGAGAAGGACAAATTGTCAATCAACTGGCGATCGCCGTAGGATTTGCTGAGATTGCTGACCTCAACCACTTTGTCACCCAGACGTGGTCCAGGCGGAATAAACAGTTCGTTGGTTTCGTTACGTTTCTGGTATTCCGTGTTGTTAAGTTCTTCAAAGCGCGCCAGACGGGCTTTGCCCTTCGACTGACGGCCTTTCGCTCCCTGACGAACCCACTCCAGCTCTTTCTCAATGGATTTCCGGCGAGCCGCTTCCTGAGAGGCTTCCTGCGCCAGACGCTGATCTTTTTGTTCCAGCCAGGAGGAGTAGTTACCTTCCCATGGAATGCCTTCGCCGCGGTCGAGTTCGAGGATCCAGCCGGCGACGTTATCAAGGAAGTAACGGTCGTGGGTGATCGCCACCACGGTGCCTTCGAAGTCGTGCAGGAAGCGTTCCAGCCACGCCACGGATTCAGCATCAAGGTGGTTAGTCGGTTCGTCGAGCAGCAGCATGTCCGGCTTTTCGAGCAGCAGGCGGCACAGCGCGACGCGGCGGCGTTCACCACCGGAAAGATTAGCGACTTTGGCATCCCAGTCCGGCAGACGCAGGGCATCCGCCGCGCGCTCCAGTTGCACGTTCAGGTTGTGACCGTCGTGCGCCTGGATAATCTCTTCAAACTTACCTTGCTGTGCGGCCAGCTTGTCGAAGTCTGCATCGGGTTCCGCGTACTTCGCGTACACTTCATCCAGACCTTTCAGCGCGTTAACCACTTCGGAAACGGCTTCTTCAACCGATTCACGGACAGTATGTTCCGGGTTCAGTTGTGGTTCCTGCGGCAGATAACCAATTTTGATGCCGGGCTGCGGGCGGGCTTCACCTTCGATGTCTGTATCGATGCCGGCCATGATGCGCAGCAGGGTAGACTTACCGGCACCGTTAAGACCCAGCACGCCGATTTTTGCGCCCGGGAAGAAGCTTAGCGAGATATTTTTCAGAATATGACGTTTCGGCGGGACAACTTTGCCGACACGATGCATGGTATATACGAATTGAGCCACGTTGGACTTCGCCTCTTTGTCATGAGAGTAGTATTCAACAGCGGAGTGTAGCGGTTTTCGGCGCTTAATCCCAGCCAACAGCACCCACACTGTTAAATCACCACAAAAAGGTAAAAAAGTGTGCAGAACATGGCGCGTAGCGGCATGCCCGGTTAGCATTAACTCATTACGCGGCATGATGCTGCCAATAACGTGACAGAAAGAGGAAAGAGCTGTGCAGAGAGCTAAACATGCCGCCTGGCGATTTGCGGCGGCCTGCGTTTGTTTGCTGTCCCTCAGCAATATGGCGCGCGCAGATTCACTGGATGAACAACGTAACCGTTATGCGCAGATCAAAAGCGCATGGGATAACAAGCAAATGGATGTGGTGCAGCAACTGCTGCCTACGCTGACTAATTATCCGCTGTATCCCTATTTGCAATACCGCCAGATTACCGATGATCTGATGAATCAACCGGCCATCACGGTAACCAATTTCGTGCAGCAGAACCCGACGCTGCCGCCAGCACGTGCTCTGAAATCCCGTTTTGTTAACGAACTGGCGCGGCGTGAAGACTGGCGCGGACTGCTGGCTTTCAGCCCGGAAAAACCAGCGACTACCGAAGCGCAATGTAACTACTATTTCGCCAAATGGAGCACCGGGCAGGCAGATGAGGCGTGGGCGGGAGCAAAAGAGCTCTGGTTGAGCGGTAAAAGCCAACCGAATGCCTGTGACCGGCTGTTTGGTGCCTGGCGTGCTTCCGGAAAGCAGGATCCGTTGGCATTTCTTGAACGTATCCGGCTGGCCATGAAAGCCGGTAATACGCAACTGGTGACGCTGCTGGCCGGGCAGATGCCCGCTGATTATCAAACTATTTCCCAGGCCATCATTAATCTTGCCAACAATCCCAATAGCGTCATGACGTTCGCCACCACCACCGGCGCGACCGACTTTACCCGGCAAATGGCGGCGGAAGCGTTTGAAAGCGTTGCCCGGCAGGATGTGGAAAATGCCCGTTTGCTGATCCCTTCGCTGGCGCAGGCGCAGCAACTGACGGAGGATCAAATCCAGACGCTGCGTGATATTGTTGCCTGGCGTTTGATGGGAAATGACGTGACCAGCGAACAGGCGCGCTGGCGCGATGATGCGGTGATGCGTTCGCAATCCACATCGCTTCTGGAACGGCGAGTGCGGATGGCGATCGGCGCCGGCGATCGTCGCGGTCTGAATACCTGGCTTTCCCGTTTGCCGATGGAGGCGAAAGAGAAAGATGAGTGGCGTTACTGGCAGGCTGATTTGTTGCTGGAGCGCGGTCGCGATGAAGAGGCCAAATCGATCCTGCATGCGTTGATGCAGCAGCGCGGATTTTATCCGATGGCCGCGGCGCAACGCTTAGGGGAAGATTATCAACTTCAGATCGATAAAGTGCCTGGTAACCCCGATCCGGCGTTGGTTCAGGGCGCTGAAATGGCTCGCGTGCGCGAATTGATGTACTGGGGGCTGGATAATACCGCCCGCAGTGAATGGGCGAATCTGGTCACCAGCCGCTCGCAGCAAGAGCAGGCGCAACTGGCACGCTATGCATTCAACCAGCACTGGTGGGATCTCAGCGTGCAGGCCACCATTGCCGGTAAATTGTGGGATCATCTGGAAGAACGATTCCCGCTGGCCTACAGCGATTTGTATGCGCGTTACACCAACGGCAAAGCCATTAGCCAGAGCTATGCGATGGCGATTTCCCGTCAGGAGAGCGCATGGAATCCAACGGCGCGTTCGCCGGTTGGCGCGAGCGGGTTAATGCAGATTATGCCCGGCACTGCCACCCATACAGTGAAGATGTTTAACATTGCCGGTTATCGCAATCCCAGCCAGCTTTTCGATCCGGAAACCAACATCAACATTGGCACCAGCTACCTGCAATATGTTTATCAGCAGTTCGGCAACAACCGGATTTTCTCCTCGGCGGCGTATAACGCCGGGCCGGGCAGGGTACGTAGCTGGTTGAACAACAGCGCCGGAAAACTGGACGCCGTGGCGTTTGTAGAAAGTATCCCGTTCTCGGAAACCCGCAGCTATGTGAAAAACGTCCTCGCTTACGATGCCTACTACCGTTATTTCCTCGATGGTGGCAAACCTGTCATCTTTACTGACGCCGAGTGGCAGCGCCGTTACTGATTTCTAAGGTTTATGCTATGCTGTGTACTCTTTAACGAGTACACTCTTTTCGGAAGCCTGCCTAAAGGGCTTCCGAAACCAACGAATGGCGGAAAACTATGACTCAGCAATCTCCTTATTCAGCAGCAATGGCCGAACAGCGCGACCAGGAGTGGCGACGTTTTGTCGAGTTGGTCAGGCAGTCATATGAAAAGGATCTGCACCTTCCGCTGCTTAATTTGATGCTTACGCCGGATGAGCGCGAGTCGTTGGGGACGCGAGTGCGCATTATCGAAGAGTTGTTGCGCGGCGAGATGAGCCAGCGTGAGCTGAAAAGCGAACTGGGCGCGGGCATTGCGACCATTACCCGCGGCTCAAACAGCCTGAAAGCGGCGCCTGCCGATTTGCGTCTGTGGCTGGAGCAGACGCTGCTGAACGATCAGCGGTAAACCGCGTTATGAAACGGGCTTAGCGCCAGAATTACCGCCTGGTGGTAAACGCTCTCGCGGGTGAGTTTTCCGGCAGTGAAAACACCAATTGCCCCCTCTTTACGGCCAATCTCATCAATGCCGGTGTAGTGTGACATCACCGGTCCGAGCGCTTCACCGGCGCGAACTCTCTGCAAAATGATCTCTGGCAGCGGTAACGTGGCTGAGCGTGCTTCGCCCTGCATTTCTGGGGTTTCGATGACGACCCAGCTAAACGTACTGCCTTCATCAATGCCTGCTTCAATGGCCACCCAGAAATCAGCGTCAGGCCGTAGCTTGCGGGCATTGCTCACGCGATTACGTGCGCCAGCCCGCGTTTCCTGACTGCCAAACGGCTGTTCAGGCACGCCGCTATCGACGGAGACAGATTCTATATGGCAGGATCCTTCGCCGAAGATCTCGTTAAAAGCGTGCTGAATTGCCCGAATTTTCGCGGGATTTGTGGTAGCTGAGACAACATGGTGCATAATCTATAATTGGCTTGTCCGAAACGAGACGCGTTCTTTATCCCGGACAGAGGCCTTCCTCAGATAATAAATTCATCGCAGTATAATGGATAAAAAAGCATGTTACAGGTATACCTTGTTCGCCACGGTGAAACGCAGTGGAACGCCGAGCGTCGTATTCAAGGCCAGTCAGACAGTCCGTTAACCGAAAAAGGGGAAACGCAGGCGTGGCAGGTGGCTGAACGCGCGAAAGCGCTGGGCATCACCCATATTATTGCCAGCGATCTGGGGCGTACCCGTCGCACGGCGGAGATCATCGCTGATGCCTGCGGTTGCGAAATTACGCTTGAGCCGCGTCTGCGCGAGCTTGACATGGGCGTGCTCGAACGCCGCCATATCGATTCCCTGACGGAAGAAGAAGAGGGCTGGCGTCGCCAGTTGGTGAATGGCACGGCAGATGGCCGTATTCCTGACGGAGAGTCGATGCAAGAGCTGAGCGATCGTATGCACGCCGCGCTGGCTACTTGTCTGGAGCTACCGGAAGGAAGCCGCCCGATGTTGGTCAGTCACGGTATGGCGCTGGGCTGCCTGGTGAGTACCATTCTCGGGCTTCCGGCTTATGCAGAACGCCGTCTGCGGCTGCGCAACTGCTCCATCTCCCGCATCGATTACCAGCACAGCCCGTGGCTGGCATCCGGCTGGGTGGTGGAAACCGCAGGCGATGTTTCGCATCTCGACGCCCCTGCGCTGGATGAGTTACAGCGTTAACGGCGGATAGGCACCAGATATTCGCAACGAATGTGTAACGGCGGCTCACGGTCGCGTGAGTCGTCATGCTGCGGGTAGAAATGCTCAATATCCTGGCCTTTGCGGCGCGTAAGGTTGAGCATTGGCATGCACGTGCCATAAACGGTCAGAATAAAATTCTGTAATCCGTCCGGAGAGCCTTCAAAAGAGAAGGCCACGTAATCGCCGCCCTCCAGTAATACCGGCTGCGCATGGCTCAAATAACCATTCGCCATTTCCGGCGTCAGCGCCGTGGTGTAAAACACCTCCTGCTCATCATCTTTCTCGAGGCTCGGGCGTGGTTCGTGCAGCCCGAACAACTCCTGAGGAAGCGTCGGCGCATTGCTTAAAAATTCACGCCAGAACTGGATGCGCATTTGATTACGGAAATCGGAGATCTCCTCCAGCGAGCAGGTGTAGCTCTGCGTTGTACCGATTAGGTGCATCTGCGGCAGCGTTACAAATTCATGTTTGGGCAAGGTAAACTCGCCAAGACGCAGCGGCGGGCGGATGCCAAAGGCGCTCCAGTCCGGCGAACGGCGATAGAGCGCTGGCGTGACGGTAAACTGTTTTTTAAAAGCCCGGGTGAACGTTTGCTGTGAATCGAAACGATACTGTAGCGCAATATCAAGAATGGGACGGGCGGTAAGCCGTAAGGCGACTGCGGATTTTGACAGGCGACGAGCGCGGATATAAGCGCCAATGGCCTGGCCAGTGACGTCTTTGAACATCCGTTGCAAATGCCACTTGGAATAGCCCGCTTTTGCCGCCACATTATCTAATGAGAGTGGCTGATCCAGATGGCCTTCCAGCCAGGCGAGTAGGTCGCGAATGATCCCAGCCTGATCCATACAATATCCTCTTCCTTAAATACAGCGATGAACACCTGATACCAGGGGACGGATAATAGCGGGTTTTTAAGGCTTTAGCATTCGGTGTTTTTTTTGTGCATAAATGCGCATTGTGACTGATTTTCATCGTAAATTTTGTAAATCGGTGATCTGCAAACAGTTTCTCATTTGGAAACTGAATAGTTGCTAAACGTAATATTCAAAAATGGTAACAATATGAAATACACGAAGTTATGCATTCCTGTGTTGATGTTGGTGGCGTGGAGTTCAGCCCATGCGGAACAGATTGGTTCTGTGGATACGGTCTTTAAAATGTTTGGCCCGGATCACAAAATTGTAGTTGAGGCATTTGACGACCCGGACGTTAAAAACGTGACCTGCTATATCAGCCGGGCGAAAACCGGCGGTATCAAAGGCGGGCTGGGGCTGGCGGAGGACACTTCGGATGCTGCCATTTCTTGCCAGCAGGTTGGGCCGGTTGAACTGAGCGATAAAATTAAAAATGGCAAGGCGCAGGGCGATGTGGTCTTCCAGAAACGGACTTCGCTGGTATTTAAAAAATTGCAGGTAGTACGTTTCTATGACGCAAAACGTAACACTTTGGCATACTTAGCCTACTCCGACAAAGTGGTCGAAGGTTCACCGAAGAATGCTTTAAGTGCAGTTCCTATCATTCCGTGGAACAAATAGTGGAAATAAAAAAGCGGCGCCTGAGCGCCGCTTTTTTTATTAATCTTCGCTTATTCCTGCAGATCGCCGCAGAAACGGTAACCTTCACCGTGAATGGTGGCGATGATTTCCGGCGTGTCCGGCGTGGATTCAAAATGTTTGCGAATGCGACGAATCGTCACGTCCACGGTGCGGTCGTGCGGCTTCAGCTCGCGGCCGGTCATTTTTTTCAACAGTTCGGCACGGGACTGGATTTTCCCCGGATTTTCGCAGAAGTGCAGCATCGCGCGGAATTCACTGCGCGGCAGCTTATACTGTTCGCCGTTTGGGCTGATCAGTGAGCGGCTATTGATATCCAGCTCCCAACCGTTGAACTTGTAGCTGTCAACGCTGCGGCGTTCTTCGCTGACCGTGCCCAGATTCATGGTGCGGGACAGCAGATTGCGTGCGCGGATCGTCAGTTCACGTGGGTTAAACGGCTTCGTGATGTAGTCGTCGGCACCAATTTCGAGGCCCAAAATCTTATCGACTTCGTTATCACGTCCGGTCAGGAACATCAGTGCGACGTTCGCCTGCTCACGAAGTTCGCGTGCCAGCAAAAGACCGTTTTTACCTGGCAGGTTAATATCCATAATCACCAGGTTGATATCATTTTCAGAAAGAATCTGATGCATTTCAGCGCCATCAGTCGCTTCAAAGACATCGTAGCCTTCTGCTTCGAAAATGCTTTTTAACGTGTTGCGTGTTACCAACTCGTCTTCAACAATAAGAATGTGCGGGGTCTGCATGTTTGCTACCTAAATTGCCAACTAAATCGAAACAGGAAGTACAAAAGTCCCTGACCAGCCTGGTGCATGTCGAAAATTAACATGACGGCATAACATGACTAAAGTACGTAATTGCGTTCTTGATGCACTTTCCATCAACGTCAACAACATCATTAGCTTGGTCGTGGGCACTTTCCCTCTGAACCCGACAGTGTCAAAAACGGCTGTCATCCTAACCATTTTAACAGCAACATAACAGGCTAAGACGTAAATGACACCCAATAAAACTACGCTTCGTTGACATATATCAAGTTCAATTGTAGCACGTTAACAGTCTGGCGAAATCCTCATGACCAAATGCCAGCGCTTGCGACTATTTATCAATAAACCAATTAGTTGCGCATATTAATTGATAAATATGATTAATCCAATACAAGAACGAAATACTGTCATAAAATACTATTTATAAACATAGGGATAAGTCCCTTCTGTTAACATCTTAGCAGGTACGATTGCTGATAAACAGTTTAGCTTTTTTTTAATGTGCGAAATCTGAAAATCAGTGATTTGTGTTAGAAAATTGTAAATTCGCTCTGCGTAGTATGTTGATGTATGTCACATTCTCCTGCGGAATCAGTAAGAAGAGAAAGTAAAATGCAATTGGCTGTTGTACTCGTTTGCCCTGCGAGGCCCGAAAACGTCGGAGCCGCTGCCCGGGCGATGAAAACCATGGGGTTTCATGATTTGCGCATCGTCGATAGCGAGGCGCATTTGCAGGAAGGTGCACGCCGTGTTGCCCACGGTTCCGGCGATATTCTTGATAATGTTAAAAGTTATGCGACGCTTGCCGACGCGCTGGCGGATGTTCAGTTCACCATTGCGACCACGGCACGTAGCCGGGCGAAGTTTCACTATTACGCGACGCCAGCAGAACTGGTGCCGCTATTGCAGGAGAAGCGTACGTGGCTTGGCAGCGCTGCGCTGGTCTTTGGCCGTGAAGATTCCGGTTTAACCAATGAAGAGCTGGCGCTGGCGGACATCTTAACCGGCGTGCCGATGGCGGCGGATTATCCATCGCTGAATCTGGGGCAGGCAGTAATGGTTTTTTGCTATCAATTAGCATCATTAATGCAACAGGCACCTCAGCAAGCGGCTCCAGTTGATGATAATCAGTTGCGCGCATTGCGCTCACGAGCCCGTGAATTACTGGAAAAACTTGGCGTTGCGGACGATATAAAAATGGTGGACTGGCTGGATCAGCGTCTTGGTCTGCTTGAACAACGCGATACGGCAATGTTGCATCGATTGCTTCATGATATTGAAAAAAAACTCGCCGAGTAAGTCACTGCGATAAGTTTGTTTTATAGTTAAAGCCGCTGAAATCTATTGTTGTAATGACCCTGTCGCGCTGAAATTAACTGTCGTTTCAGCGCAGCCGGGAAGGCGAATAAAAACGTAAAAAATAAAAATAAATTGACTTAAGCGGGCAGATACTTTAACCAATATAGGCATACAGCACAGACAGATAATATTACAGAGCACACAACATCTATGACACGCATCAGCACCATTACCATTATTACAACCATCACCATTACCACAGGTAACGGTGCGGGCTGACGCGTACAGGAAACACAGAAAAAAGCCCGCACCTGAACAGTGCGGGCTTTTTTTTCGACCAAAGATCAAGGGGTAAAACCATGCGAGTGTTGAAGTTCGGCGGTACATCAGTGGCAAATGCAGAACGTTTTCTGCGTGTTGCCGACATTCTGGAAAGCAATGCCAGGCAGGGGCAGGTAGCGACCGTACTTTCTGCCCCCGCGAAAATTACCAACCATCTGGTGGCGATGATCGAAAAGACCATCAGTGGCCAGGATGCAGTACCGAATATTAGCGATGCAGAACGCATTTTCGCCGGCCTGTTGCAAGGGCTGGCCGATGCGCAACCTGGATTTCCCCTCGCACAGTTAAAAACCTTCGTCGAACAAGAGTTCGCGCAGATCAAGCATGTCCTGCATGGTATCAGCCTGCTGGGCCAGTGCCCGGACAGTATCAATGCGGCGCTGATCTGCCGTGGCGAAAAACTCTCTATCGCCATCATGGCCGGCTTGCTGGAAGCGCGTGGTCATAAAGTCAGCGTTATCGATCCGGTGGAAAAATTACTCGCCGTTGGTCACTATCTGGAATCGACTGTTGATATTGCAGAATCAACTCGCCGCATCGCTGCCAGCCGCATTCCGCAAGATCATATGGTGCTGATGGCTGGTTTCACTGCCGGTAACGAAAAAGGTGAGCTGGTCGTGCTGGGGCGCAACGGTTCGGATTACTCTGCCGCCGTGTTGGCCGCCTGTTTACGCGCCGATTGTTGTGAGATCTGGACGGATGTCGATGGCGTTTATACTTGCGACCCGAGGCAGGTGCCGGACGCCAGGCTGCTGAAGTCAATGTCGTATCAGGAAGCCATGGAGCTTTCCTACTTCGGCGCCAAAGTTCTTCACCCCCGCACGATTACCCCGATTGCCCAGTTCCAGATCCCTTGCCTGATTAAAAATACCGGTAACCCGCAAGCTCCCGGCACACTCATTGGTGCAACGTCGGACGAAGATGGTCTGCCGGTGAAAGGGATCTCCAACCTGAACAACATGGCGATGTTTAGCGTTTCAGGCCCGGGCATGAAAGGCATGGTCGGCATGGCTGCCCGCGTATTTGCGGCGATGTCACGCTCAGGGATTTCCGTCGTCTTGATCACCCAATCCTCCTCGGAATACAGCATCAGCTTCTGTGTGCCGCAGTCCGATTGTGTTCGCGCTCAGAAAGCGATGAATGAAGAGTTCTATCTGGAACTCAAAGAGGGGCTGCTGGAACCGCTGGCAGTGATGGAGCGTCTGGCGATCATCTCCGTGGTCGGCGATGGCATGCGTACCTTGCGCGGTATCTCGGCGAAATTCTTTGCTGCTCTGGCGCGCGCCAATATCAACATTGTGGCGATTGCTCAGGGCTCCTCTGAACGTTCTATTTCGGTTGTAGTGAGCAATGATGATGCGACGACCGGGGTGCGCGTTACTCACCAGATGTTGTTTAACACCGACCAGGTGATTGAAGTTTTTGTCATTGGCGTTGGTGGTGTCGGTGGTGCGCTGCTGGAGCAGTTGAAGCGTCAGCAAGGCTGGTTGAAAAACAAGCATATCGATCTGCGCGTCTGCGGCGTGGCGAATTCAAAAGCGTTGATGACCAATGTGCATGGCCTGAATCTGGAAAACTGGCAGGCCGAACTGGCGGAGGCGAAAGAGCCTTTCAATCTGGGGCGCTTGATCCGTCTGGTGAAAGAGTATCATCTGCTTAACCCGGTGATTGTTGACTGTACCTCCAGCCAGGCGATGGCCGATCAGTACGCGGATTTCCTGCGGGAAGGTTTCCACGTTGTCACGCCGAATAAGAAAGCCAACACTTCGTCGCTGGATTACTATCACCAGTTGCGTCGCGCAGCGGAGAAATCTCGCCGTAAGTTCCTGTATGACACCAACGTTGGTGCAGGCCTGCCGGTGATTGAAAACCTGCAAAACCTGCTCAACGCCGGCGATGAGTTGCAACACTTCTCCGGGATCCTTTCTGGTTCACTGTCGTTTATTTTCGGCAAACTGGATGAGGGAATGAACCTCTCGGAAGCCACGGCGCTGGCGCGTGAGTTGGGTTACACCGAACCGGACCCGCGGGACGATCTCTCCGGGATGGATGTCGCGCGTAAACTATTGATTCTGGCTCGTGAAACCGGACGAGAACTGGAGCTTTCTGATATTGTCATTGAGCCCGTCTTACCCGCAACGTTTGATGCGTCCGGCGATGTTGAGAGCTTGATGGCGCGCCTGCCGCAACTGGATGACGAGTTCGCCTCTCGCGTGGCGCAAGCCCGTGATGAAGGAAAAGTGCTGCGTTATGTCGGTAATATTGAGGAAGATGGCACCTGTCGGGTGAAGATCGCCGCTGTTGACGGTAATGATCCGCTCTACAAAGTGAAAAATGGTGAGAATGCGCTGGCGTTCTACAGCCACTATTATCAGCCGTTGCCGTTGGTATTACGCGGTTACGGCGCGGGTAACGATGTAACAGCAGCTGGCGTATTCGCAGACCTGCTGCGTACCCTGTCCTGGAAGTTAGGAGTCTGACATGGTGAAGGTGTATGCTCCGGCTTCAAGCGCCAATATGAGTGTTGGCTTTGATGTGCTGGGCGCGGCGGTAACGCCGGTAGATGGAACTTTGCTGGGCGATAATGTTTCGGTGGAAGCCGCAGAACATTTCAGCCTGAAAAATATTGGCCGTTTTGCCAGTAAATTACCGACTGAACCGCAGGAAAATATCGTTTATCAGTGCTGGGAACTGTTCTGCCAGACGATTGGCAAGCAAGTCCCGGTGGCAATGACGCTGGAAAAAAACATGCCGATTGGCTCGGGGCTCGGTTCCAGCGCGTGCTCCGTTGTCGCCGCGCTGGTGGCGATGAACGAGTATTGCGGTAAACCGCTGGATGATTCGCGCATGCTGGCGCTGATGGGCGAGCTGGAAGGGCGTATTTCAGGCAGCGTGCATTACGATAACGTCGCACCTTGTTTCCTCGGTGGTATGCAGTTGATGATCGAGGAAAGCGGCATTATCAGTCAGCAGGTGCCTGGCTTTGATGAATGGTTGTGGGTGCTGGCCTATCCGGGTATTAAAGTCTCAACGGCGGAAGCGCGCGCTATTTTGCCCGCGCAATATCGCCGTCAGGATTGCATCGCTCACGGGCGGCATCTGGCGGGCTTTATTCACGCCTGCTACACCCGCCAGCCCGCGCTGGCGGCAAAATTGATGAAAGACGTGATTGCCGAGCCGTACCGCATGAAATTGCTGCCGGGCTTTGGCGAAGCGCGTCAGGCAGTGGCCGATATTGGCGCGCTGGCCTGTGGGATCTCCGGTTCCGGGCCAACGCTGTTTGCTTTGTGCGATAAGCCGGATACCGCCCAGCGCGTAGCCGACTGGCTTGGCAAACACTATCTGCAAAATCAGGAAGGCTTTGTTCATATTTGCCGGCTGGATACGGCGGGCGCACGAGTAGTGGGATAACCAATGAAACTCTACAACTTAAAAGATCACAACGAGCAGGTCAGCTTTGCGCAGGCCGTAACGCAAGGGCTTGGCAAAAATCAGGGCCTGTTTTTCCCGCACGATCTGCCAGAATTTAACCTGACGGAAATCGACGCCATGCTGGAGCAGGATTTTGTCAGCCGCAGCGCGAAAATCCTTGCCGCTTTTATTGGCGACGAAATTCCGCAGGACGAACTGGAAGCGCGGGTACGCGCCGCGTTTGCTTTCCCGGCGCCGGTTAAACCGGTAGAAAGCGATATCGGCTGCCTGGAGCTGTTCCATGGGCCAACGCTGGCGTTTAAAGATTTCGGCGGACGTTTTATGGCGCAGATGCTGAGCGCCATCAGCGGCGACAAACCGGTGACCATTCTGACGGCTACTTCGGGTGATACTGGCGCTGCGGTTGCTCATGCTTTCTACGGCATGAAAAATGTGCGCGTGGTGATCCTCTATCCGCAAGGCAAAATCAGCCCGTTGCAGGAAAAACTGTTCTGCACGCTGGGCGGTAATATCGAAACTGTGGCAATTGATGCCGACTTCGATGCCTGCCAGGCACTGGTGAAACAGGCTTTTGACGATGAAGAACTGAAAGCCGCGCTGGGGCTGAACTCGGCGAACTCGATCAATATCAGCCGCTTGCTGGCGCAGATTTGTTACTACTTCGAAGCGGTTGCGCAGTTGCCGCAGGAAGCACGTAACCAGCTGGTGGTTTCCGTTCCGAGCGGTAACTTTGGCGATCTGACCGCAGGTTTGCTGGCGAAATCGCTGGGGCTGCCGATCAAACGCTTTATCGCAGCGACCAATGCCAACGATACCGTGCCGCGTTTCCTCAAAGAGGGGCAATGGCAGCCGAAAGCAACGCAAGCGACGCTCTCAAACGCCATGGATGTTAGCCAGCCGAACAACTGGCCGCGTGTTGAAGAGCTGTTCCGCCGTAAAATCTGGCGTCTGAATGAGCTGGGCTATGCTGCCGTGGACGATGAAACGACGAAAGCGGCCATGCGCGAGCTGAAGGATAAAGGCTATGTTTCAGAGCCGCATGCTGCGATTGCATACCGCGCCCTGCGCGATCAGCTGAATCCGGGCGAGTACGGACTGTTCCTCGGTACGGCTCATCCGGCGAAATTCAAAGAGAGCGTGGAAGAGATTCTGGGCGAACCGTTGCCGCTGCCGAAAGAGCTGGCGGACCGCGCGGATCTGCCGCTGCTTTCCCACCAGTTACCTGCGGATTTCGCGGCATTACGCGAGTTGATGATGCGCCACGCGTAATTTCTCTGCTTCCCCTGCCTGTAAGCGGGGGAATCAGGGAGAAATTATGTAGAAAAATGGCAGGGAAAACGGATGAATTCCCATTAAATGCGGGGGTTCAGAGATTAGGATTGCGGACAATAACAACATCATATGGCGTTGCGTAATCTCCTGACATCGGCCCATAACGGGCAAGATGATGCGAAGGAGTAACCTATGTTGAAACCTGTGATGTTAGCGCTTTCCATGATGTTGGTGGCTCCTCTGGCGGTTCAGGCCGCAGAAATCACCCTTGTGCCGGCAGTGAAACTGCAAATCGGCGATCGCGACCGCAGTGGAAACTACTGGGATGGCGGCCACTGGCGCGATCGTGAATGGTGGCAGAGACACTACGAATGGCGTGAGCACCGCTGGCAGCCGCACGGCCACTTTGACGGCTGGCATGATGATCGCCATGACGATCATCATGGCGGGCCGGATGATGACTGGCATCGCCATCCATAACCTTGCTGACCCTCTCCCGACCAGGAGAGGGTTTTTCTTACTGTTCGTGCCGCTTAAACACCAACTCTTCCTGCGACGAAACTTCCCGATCAAAGAAATAGCCTTCGCTGTTAAACCCGGTTAATTGCTCCGGTTTCGTCAGGCGATTCTCAATAATAAAACGGCTCATCAGACCGCGTGCCTTTTTGGCATAGAAGCTGATGACTTTGAACTTGCCGTTTTTCTCGTCAAGAAACACTGGCTTAATGATCCGGGCGTTCAGCTTTTGCGTTTTGACCGATTTGAAATACTCATCAGAAGCCAGGTTGATAACAATCTCATCGCCTTGTGCCGCAATGGCTTCGTTGAGTTTGTGAGTGATCACGTCGCCCCAGAATTGGTAAAGATCTTTCCCTTTGGCATTTTCCAGGCGAATGCCCATCTCCAGGCGGTACGGCTGCATCAGATCCAGCGGACGCAGCACGCCGTATAAACCGGAAAGCATACGCAGGTGTTGCTGCGCGAAATCGAAATCCGCATCGCTAAAAGTTTCTGCCTGCAAGCCGGTATAGACATCCCCTTTAAATGCCAGGATAGCCTGGCGCGCATTTTCCGGGGTGAAATCAGGCTGCCAGTCGTGAAAACGCGTGGCGTTCAGATCGGCCAGCTTGTCGCTGATGCCCATCAGCGCTTTGATTTGCGGTGCAGAGAGCTTACGTGCGCTGTTAATCAGTTGCTGCGAGTGATCCAGCAGTTCCGGCTGGGTAAAACGCGTGGTCGCCAGCGGGCTTTGGTAATCGAGTGTTTTGGCAGGTGAAATCAGAATCAGCATACTCAGTCCTTGCTGTGCGAGAAATTTCCGCTGACTTTAGCAAAAAAACCGACAGACTTGATCGATAGTTGCGATTAGCGCTACGAGCGGGGAATGTCATCCCAACTGCCTGGCGCCAGTTGACGCTTTATTTCCGGATAACGCTGCGGGTCGAAGACCGGCATGACTCCCAGTTTGCGCTGGCGCAGATAGTCGCGGGCCAGCACTCTGACCACCGGCGAAAGCAGCAAAATAGCGGTCAGGTTGATCATCGCCATCAGCGCCATCACGACATCGGCAATGTGCCAGATAAGGGGGACGCTGGATAGGGTACCTATCACTACCATCAATAAAATACCGATGCGCAGTAGCCAGAGGTTTCGATTGCTGTCGCAGCGTAAAAAGATCAGATTATTTTCCGCATAAATGTAATTCGCGACGATCGAAGTAAATGCGAAGAGCACGACGATACAGGCGACAAACCCCGCCCCCCAACCACCGGTCAGTGAGGTCATGGCTTGCTGCAGCTGTTGGATGCCACCAAATGCATCGCTTAGCGGAACCGTACCCGGCAGCAACAGTACCAGCGCGCTGGCGGTGCAGACCAGGAAGGTATCCGTCAGCACGCCGATCATTTGCACAATTCCCTGCGCTACCGGATGCGGTGGCCATGAGACGGCCATAGCGGCGACGTTAGGCGACGATCCCAGCCCGGCTTCATTGGCAAACATACTGCGCTGAAAACCGCTGGTCATCGCCTGACTCAGGGTGTAAGCCATCGTGCCGGTCGCCGCTTCCTGCCAGCCGAAAGCGCTTTTAATGATGGTGGCAAAAATCCCGGGCAGTAAGTTTGCATGCCAGAGGCTGAGGCACAGACTGACCAGGATCCAGGCAAGCCCGATCACTGGCACCAACCACTGCATCAGCCGGGCGGCAGGTTTTAATCCCCGAACGATGAAAAAGAGGACGCAGAGCGCCAGTACCATGCCGCTGACGATTCCCGGAACGCCCCACGCAAAGTGCATGGCCCGTGCAACGGCGCTGGACTGAATGGTATTAAACACCAGGCCATATGTGAGCAGCAGGAACACGGAGAAAAGCACGCCCATCCAGCGCATGCCTAAACCGCGCGCCATATACCATGCCGGTCCGCCGCGAAACTGATTTTCCGTATCACGCTCTTTATACAGCTGTGCCAAAGAGCATTCGGCAAAGCTAATCACCATACCGATGAGCGCGGCGATCCACATCCAGAAAACGGCGCCTGGCCCACCGGAGGTTAATGCAAAAGCCACGCCCGCCAGGTTGCCGCTACCCAGCCGTGTTGCCATGCTCAGACAGAGAGCCTGGTAAGCGGTGAGCGCGTTAGGTTGTGGCGTGCGGTTGCTCTTAAGGCTTTTCCCAAAATCGCGCAGAAAACGAAAGGGGACAAATTGGCTGCGGACAGCAAACCAGATCCCTGCTGCTGCCAGCAGGTACACCATGAATGAGCCCCAGAGTATTTCACTGATAAACGAGAAAAATTCAGGCATTAACATTCCTCTTGTTGATGCCGGGTTTGTAACCTGGGGCGAGGCTGTCGTTGGAAGCACATCACTTCGCAGGCAATTAATTAGGAGAGTTTACCATACTATTTACACAGCATTGTCTGCGGTTGCGCTGGCAGGTCGTCGTGTTATCATCAGGGCAGACCGGTTACATCCCCCTAACAAGTATACTCGTCATACTTCACGTTCAGGTGCGCTGGCTGCGGTTGTGCTTCAGGGGCGCAAACGTGTCGTGAGCCTGACATGGATTATTCAGGGTATCTTTAAAGAGAAATACTATCATGACGGATAAATTGACCTCCCTGCGTCAGTACACAACAGTCGTGGCTGATACCGGAGATATTGCGGCAATGAAACTGTACCAGCCGCAGGATGCAACAACGAACCCTTCTCTAATCCTTGGCGCTGCGCAAATTCCGGAATACCGTAAGCTGATCGATGACGCCGTAACATGGGCACGCGCTCAGAGCAACGATCGTGCGCAGCAGGTTGTTGACGCGACAGATCGCCTGGCGGTGAACATTGGTCTGGAAATCCTCAAACTGATCCCTGGCCGTATCTCTACCGAGGTTGATGCTCGTCTCTCTTACGACACCGAAGCCTCTATCGCCAAAGCGAAACGCCTGATCAAGATGTATAACGATGCCGGTATCAGCAACGATCGCATCCTGATCAAACTGGCCTCTACCTGGCAGGGTATTCGCGCTGCTGAACAACTGGAAAAAGAGGGCATCAACTGTAACCTGACGCTGCTGTTCTCCTTCGCGCAGGCGCGTGCATGTGCCGAAGCGGGTGTATTCCTGATCTCCCCGTTTGTGGGTCGTATCCTCGACTGGTACAAAGCCAACACTGACAAGAAAGAGTACGCGCCGGCAGAAGATCCGGGTGTGGTTTCCGTAACCGAAATCTACCAGTACTACAAACAGCACGGTTATGAAACCGTGGTGATGGGCGCCAGCTTCCGTAATACCGGTGAAATCATCGAACTGGCCGGCTGCGACCGTCTGACCATTGCTCCGGCGCTGTTGAAAGAGCTGTCCGAAAGTGCTGGCACCATCGAACGCAAACTGGCGTATACCGGTGAAGTGAAAGCGCGTCCGGAACGCATCACCGAAGCGGAATTCCTGTGGCAGCATAACCAGGATCCGATGGCGGTGGATAAACTGGCGGATGGTATCCGTAAGTTTGCCGTTGACCAGGAAAAACTGGAAAAAATGATCGGCGATCTGCTGTAATCCTCAGGCGTGGCCGGTTTTCCGGTCACGCTTCTTCTCTCCCTACTGTCTGCCTTTCCCCTCAGCGTGTATCATTTCGTTAAATAGTTTTTTGAACGGAATGAATATGGACACACTACGCATTGGTTTAGTTTCGGTTTCCGATCGCGCATCCAGCGGTATTTACCAGGACAAGGGTATTCCTGCGCTTGAGGAGTGGCTGGCGAGCGCGCTGACAACCCCGTTTCAGATTGAGACCCGATTGATTCCGGACGAGCAAAGCATCATCGAACAAACACTGTGCGAGCTGGTGGACGAAATGAGTTGCCATCTGGTATTAACGACCGGCGGCACCGGGCCTGCGCGACGCGACGTAACGCCGGACGCGACGCTGGCGGTTGCCGATCGCGAAATGCCGGGGTTTGGTGAGCAGATGCGACAAATCAGCCTCAATTTTGTACCGACAGCAATTCTCTCCCGCCAGGTTGGCGTGATCCGCAAACAGGCATTGATCCTGAATTTGCCCGGCCAGCCCAAATCGATTAAAGAGACGCTGGAAGGCTTAAAAAGCGCGGACGGCGAAGTAAAAGTGCCCGGTATTTTTGCCAGTGTACCGTATTGTTTACAGTTGCTTGACGGTCCTTACGTTGAAACCAATCCGCAAGTCGTAGCATCTTTCCGGCCTAAAAATGCAAGGCGCGAAACATTATCCTAAAAGTTAATCTTTTCTGAAATAAAGACGGCGAACCATGGCGTGTTGATTCATTTACGGTATAGTAAGTTTTAATTTACACAATTCGTAATAATTAAATCAGCACTTCCTATTTACAAATGGTTCGCTATGTCAAATATCACTCGTCCTCTGAACAGACAGGATTATAAAACGCTGACCCTTGCTGCCCTCGGCGGCGCGCTGGAGTTTTACGATTTCATCATTTTCGTCTTCTTCGCTGCTGTCGTTGGCGAGCTTTTCTTCCCGGCGGATATTCCGGAATGGCTGCGCCAGGTGCAAACCTTTGGCATTTTTGCTGCCGGTTATCTGGCGCGTCCGCTTGGCGGCATTGTCATGGCGCACTTCGGCGATCTGGTCGGGCGCAAAAAGATGTTTACCCTGAGTATTCTGCTGATGGCGTTGCCGACGCTGGCGATTGGCTTGCTGCCAACGTTTGCCTCAGCAGGCATTGTGGCACCGCTGTTGCTGCTCTTGATGCGCGTTTTACAGGGCGCGGCCATCGGTGGCGAAGTGCCTGGCGCGTGGGTGTTTGTCGCGGAACATGTTCCGGCGCGTCGTATCGGTATCGCTTGCGGTACGTTGACAGCGGGCCTGACCGTGGGAATTTTGCTCGGTTCGGTGGTGGCAACGCTGGTTAATACCAGCATGACTCAACAAGCTATTCATGATGGCGGCTGGCGTATTCCGTTCCTGCTGGGTGGCGCATTTGGCCTGGTAGCGATGTATCTGCGACGCTGGTTGCAAGAAACACCGATCTTTCTTGAGATGCAGCAACGTAAAGCGCTGGCGCAGGAATTACCTGTTAAATCGGTCGTGCTGAAACATAAAAAAGCGGTGGTGATTTCCATGCTGCTGACCTGGCTGCTTTCCGCCGGGATTGTGGTGGTCATTCTGATGTCACCGGTCTGGCTGCAAAAACAGTATGGCTTTGCTCCGGCCCTGACGTTGCAGGCCAATAGCATTGCGACCATTATGCTTTGCTTCGGTTGCCTGGCCGCCGGGCTGCTGGTTGATAAATTTGGCGCCAGTCGCACCTTTATTTTTGGCAGCGTGCTGCTTGCCTGTACCAGTTGGTTTTTCTACCACCTGGTGGGAGCACACCCTGAGCAGCTTTTCGTCCTGTATGGCCTTGTGGGATTGTGCGTTGGCGTGGTCGGTGCGGTTCCTTACGTAATGGTGCGAGCGTTTCCGGCGGAGGTTCGTTTCACGGGAATCTCATTCTCGTATAACGTCTCATACGCTATTTTCGGCGGCCTGACGCCAATTGCGGTGACCATGCTGATGGGAGTTTCACCGATGGCGCCTGCCTGGTATGTACTGGCGCTGTCGCTTATTGGTCTGGCACTGGGGATCTGGCTGCGTCAGGATCTCCATCACCAGGATAACGTAGCAGAGCGGCCGATAGAGCAAGCATAAACAAACGGAGCCTGAGGCTCCGTTTTCAGTTTGAGTGAGTAAAGGATAATTAACAGCGAAGAGTTCCGCTTTTAGGCATCGAGTTAATAAAAGAGTGTAACGGTTGGGACGGGAGAGTATCAGGGAGAGGGATACAGAAGAAATGCGAAGCCAGGCTTCGCATTTTAGCATTCAGTGCAGGAATTAATGCTTTTCACCAATTGGCAGAACTGTGCGTTCGAACTGTTCGTTCAGCACTTCGCCCATCGCCAGGTAGATGGCGCTCGCGCCGCAAACCAGACCGATCCAGCCCGCGATATGTACGATGCTTTCGTTATCAGCCAGATGACCTACCGCCAGCAGGGCGAACAGTACGGTCAGGCTCAGGAAAACGAACTGCAGCGCACGCGCGCCTTTCAGCGTGCCGAAGAACATAAACAGGGTGAAGACGCCCCAAATCCCCAGATAAACGCCCAGGAAATGGCCGTTTGTCGCATCCGCAAGACCCATTTTCGGAAACAGCAGAATCGCGACCAGCGTCAACCAGAAAGAACCGTAAGAGGTGAACGCAGTTAAACCAAAGGTGTTGCCTTTTTTATATTCAAGCAGGCCCGCGAGAATTTGCGCGATACCGCCATAGAAAATGCCCATCGCCAGAATAATGCCGTCCATTGGGAATAAACCAATATTGTGCAGGTTAAGCAGAATAGTGGTCATGCCGAAACCCATTAAGCCCAGCGGAGCCGGATTAGCCAACTTAGTGTTGCCCATAATTCCTCAAAATAAATCAATATGAAAAGGGAGAAATGAAAGCCCCCGCACCCTGTTGAACTGGCGGGGCGCGGCATCATAAATAGCGGTAATGGGCCTGTCTATGATCTGAACAGGTGTAAATTAAAAAATTTTTTATCGTTTGCCCCTTGATGAGTGGCTTAGCGACCCCATCTTGTAGTCAACCGCAGTATGTGGCCTGAAAAAAAACGATACAGGGTGGTTGAAACAGCACGTTTCGCCCTTATTACAGGTTCACAACCACATGATGACGAATTTTTAGTGGAGACGTTTAGATGGGTAAAATTATTGGTATCGACCTTGGGACAACCAACTCTTGTGTAGCCATTATGGATGGCACTCAGGCTCGTGTGCTGGAGAATGCTGAAGGCGATCGCACCACTCCTTCTATCATTGCTTACACACAGGATGGTGAAACTCTGGTAGGTCAGCCGGCTAAACGTCAGGCCGTGACGAACCCGCAAAACACCCTGTTTGCGATCAAACGCCTGATCGGCCGTCGCTTCCAGGACGAAGAAGTCCAGCGTGACGAAGCCATCATGCCGTACAAAATCATTGCTGCTGATAACGGCGATGCATGGCTTGATGTAAAAGGCACCAAAATGGCACCGCCGCAGATCTCTGCCGAAGTGCTGAAAAAAATGAAGAAAACTGCTGAAGATTACCTGGGTGAGCCGGTAACTGAAGCGGTTATCACCGTACCTGCTTACTTCAACGATGCTCAGCGTCAGGCAACCAAAGATGCTGGCCGTATCGCAGGTCTGGAAGTAAAACGTATCATCAACGAACCGACAGCAGCAGCGCTGGCTTACGGTCTGGATAAAGAAACCGGCAACCGCACCATCGCGGTTTACGACCTGGGCGGTGGTACGTTCGATATCTCTATCATCGAAATCGATGAAGTTGACGGCGAAAAAACCTTCGAAGTACTGGCTACCAACGGTGATACCCACCTGGGTGGTGAAGACTTCGACAGCCGTCTGATCAACTACCTGGTGGAAGAGTTCAAGAAAGATCAGGGTATCGATCTGCGTAACGATCCGCTGGCGATGCAGCGTCTGAAAGAAGCGGCAGAAAAAGCGAAAATCGAGCTTTCTTCCGCACAGCAGACCGACGTGAATCTGCCGTACATCACCGCAGACGCGACCGGTCCGAAACACATGAACATTAAAGTGACTCGCGCGAAACTGGAAAGCCTGGTGGAAGATCTGGTTAACCGTTCCATCGAGCCGCTGAAAGTCGCACTGCAGGATGCTGGCCTGTCCGTATCTGACATCAACGACGTGATTCTGGTCGGCGGTCAGACTCGTATGCCGATGGTGCAGAAAAAAGTGGCTGAGTTCTTCGGTAAAGAGCCGCGTAAAGACGTTAACCCGGATGAAGCCGTTGCTATCGGTGCTGCGGTTCAGGGTGGTGTTCTGACAGGTGAAGTTAAAGACGTTCTGTTGCTGGACGTTACCCCGCTGTCGCTGGGTATCGAAACCATGGGCGGCGTGATGACTGCGCTGATCAACAAAAACACCACCATCCCGACCAAGCACAGCCAGGTGTTCTCTACTGCGGAAGATAACCAGTCCGCTGTAACCATCCATGTGCTGCAGGGTGAACGTAAACGTGCGTCCGATAACAAATCTCTGGGTCAGTTCAACCTGGATGGTATCAACCCGGCGCCGCGCGGTATGCCGCAGATTGAAGTCACCTTCGATATCGATGCTGACGGTATCCTGCACGTTTCCGCGAAAGACAAAAACAGCGGTAAAGAGCAGAAGATCACCATCAAGGCTTCTTCGGGTCTGAACGAAGAAGAAATCGCGAAAATGGTTCGTGAAGCAGAAGCGAATGCGGAATCTGACCGTAAGTTCGAAGAGCTGGTGCAAACCCGTAACCAGGGCGACCACCTGCTGCACAGCACTCGCAAGCAGGTTCAGGAAGCAGGCGATAAACTGCCGGCAGAAGACAAAACGGCTATCGAGTCTGCGCTGAGCGAGCTGGAAGTTGCGCTGAAAGGCGAAGACAAAGCTGAAATCGAAGCGAAAATGCAGGCGCTGGCGCAGGTTTCCCAGAAACTGCTGGAAATCGCACAACAGCAGCACGCACAGCAGCAAGCGGGCGCTGATGCTTCCGCGAACAACGCGAAAGATGACGATGTTGTCGACGCCGAGTTCGAAGAAGTCAAAGACAAAAAATAATCGCCCTGATGCAGGGTAGATAACCAGCACGGGCGTCGGAGTTTTCTCCACGCCCGTGCTCGTATGTTAAGGGGCAGATAAACCGATGGCGAAGCAAGATTATTACGAGATTTTAGGCGTTCCGAAAACAGCGGAAGAGCGTGAAATCAAAAAGGCGTACAAACGCCTGGCCATGAAATATCACCCGGACCGCAACCAGGGCGATAAAGAGGCCGAAGCCAAATTTAAAGAAATAAAAGAAGCCTACGAAGTCCTGACCGATGCCCAGAAACGTGCGGCTTACGATCAGTACGGCCATGCTGCATTTGAGCAGGGCGGAATGGGCGGCGGTGGATTCGGTGGCGGCGGTTTTGGCGGCGGCGCTGACTTCAGTGACATTTTCGGCGATGTGTTCGGCGATATCTTCGGCGGGGGGCGTGGCCGTCAGCGTGCAGCCCGTGGCGCAGACCTGCGCTACAACATGGATCTGACGCTGGAAGAAGCGGTACGCGGCGTGACCAAAGAGATCCGCATTCCGACGCTGGAAGAGTGCGACATTTGCCACGGCAGCGGTGCTAAACCCGGCACTCAGCCGCAAACCTGTCCGACCTGTCATGGTTCCGGTCAGGTACAGATGCGCCAGGGGTTCTTCGCCGTACAGCAGACCTGTCCGCACTGTCAGGGGCGCGGTACGCTGATTAAAGATCCGTGCAATAAATGTCACGGTCATGGCCGCGTGGAGAAATCCAAAACCCTGTCCGTTAAAATTCCGGCAGGTGTGGACACCGGCGATCGCATCCGTCTGAGCGGTGAAGGTGAAGCGGGTGAGCATGGTGCACCGGCAGGCGATCTGTACGTTCAGGTACAGGTGAAACAGCACCCTATCTTCGAGCGTGAAGGCAATAACCTGTACTGCGAAGTGCCGATCAACTTTGCCATGGCGGCGCTGGGCGGTGAAATCGAAGTGCCGACGCTGGATGGCCGCGTGAAGCTGAAAGTACCCAGCGAAACCCAGACCGGCAAACTTTTCCGCATGCGCGGCAAGGGTGTGAAGTCCGTCCGTGGCGGCGCTCAGGGCGATCTGTTGTGCCGCGTCGTTGTTGAGACGCCGGTTGGCCTGAACGAAAAACAGAAGCAACTGCTGAAAGATCTGCAGGACAGTTTTGGCGGCCCGACGGGCGAAAACAACAGCCCGCGCTCCAAGAGCTTCTTCGACGGCGTGAAAAAATTCTTCGACGATTTGACGCGCTAAGTCTTCCGCATCGCATATATCAGGCCCGGCTTTATGCCGGGCTTTTTTTGTCGTTTTTGGCACTATTCGGAAAAAGAGAATCTATACCCAATTATAATCTGTTTTTATCGAGGATTCGCGAGGGGTAAGATAGCCCGCACAACGGAATAGTGAACGAGAGAATAACATGAAGCTTTTACAGCGTTTCTTTAGCAGTGATGCCGCTGGGGGCATCGTTCTTATCATTGCGGCAGCGCTCGCAATGCTGTGCGCCAATCTTGGAGTGACACAGGATCTTTACCACAACTTCCTGTCGACGCCCGTCGAATTGAAGTTCGGTTCGCTGGAAATCAATAAAAACATGCTGCTATGGATCAACGATGCGTTGATGGCTGTATTTTTCCTGATGATTGGCCTGGAAGTGAAATATGAACTGGTACAGGGTGCGCTTGCCAGCCGTCAGCAGGCCGTATTTCCGGTGATTGCCGCCCTTGGCGGTATGGTTGCACCCGCGCTGATCTTCCTGCTATTCAATTTCCACGATCCACTGGCGCGACACGGTTGGGCTATTCCTACCGCGACGGATATTGCCTTTGCTCTCGGTGTCCTTGCTTTGCTGGGCAATCGCGTACCTGTGGTGCTGAAAGTGTTTCTGATGGCGCTGGCGATCATCGACGATCTGGGGGCGATTATCATTATTGCCTTGTTCTACACCAGCGATCTCTCAACCACTGCGCTGGGTGTGGCGGCGGCATCCATTGCCATACTGGCGATACTGAATGCCTGCAATGTGCGGCGCATCGGCATCTATATGCTGGTTGGGATAGTGCTGTGGACGGCGGTGCTAAAATCCGGTGTCCACGCGACGCTCGCCGGGGTGGTTGTCGGTTTCTTTGTTCCGTTGCGCGAGCAGAACGGTGTTTCTCCGGCTCGCCAACTGGTCAATGCGATTCATCCGTGGGTTGCATGGCTAATCCTGCCGTTATTTGCTTTTGCGAATGCCGGCGTATCGCTGAGCGGAATGTCTGTATCCGGGCTGGGAGATGTGCTGCCGTTAGGCATTATTGCCGGGCTGGTTCTTGGTAAGCCGCTGGGTATCACAATCTTCTGCTGGCTGGCGTTACGTTTAAAGCTGGCGAAGTTACCGCAGGGCGCTGCATTTAAACAGATTATGTCGGTCGGCGTGCTGTGCGGCATTGGCTTTACGATGTCGATTTTTATCGCCTCGCTGGCCTTTGGCGATGCCCATGAGGAAATGATTGCCTGGAGTAAATTGGGGATCCTCACCGGCTCGATTATCTCGGCAGTGGCGGGTTATTGCCTGCTGCGTACTCGTATCGTTCGCGCTTAGCGACGGAAGTGAGTAGAGGGCTATGTCGTATATCAATTACAACCATTTGTATTACTTCTGGCACGTCTACCGTGAAGGCTCCGTCGTTGGTGCGGCGGAGTCGCTCTTTCTGACGCCGCAGACCATCACCGGGCAAATTAAATCTCTCGAGGAGCGTCTACAAGGCAAGCTCTTCAAACGTAAGGGCAGGGGGCTGGAACCGACAGAACTGGGTGAACTGGTGTTTCGCTACGCGGATAAGATGTTTACGCTCAGCCAGGAGATGCTCGATATCATCAACTACCGCAAAGAGTCCAGCCTGTTATTTGATGTCGGCGTGGCGGATGCGCTCTCCAAGCGGCTGGTCAGCAATATCCTCAGCGCAGCGGTAAGTGAGGGCGAGCCGATCCATTTGCGCTGTTTTGAATCGACGCATGAACTCCTGCTGGAGCAGCTAAGCCAGCATAAACTTGACATGATTATCTCTGACTGTCCGATCGATTCCACGCAGCAAGAGGGGCTTTTTTCGGTGAAAATTGGCGAATGCAGCGTCAGTTTCTGGGGCAGTAATCCGCAGCCGCAAACGCCTTTTCCGTTTTGTTTGCAGGAACGGCGCTTATTGATTCCTGGGCGACGGTCAATGCTGGGACGCAGGCTGCTGAACTGGTTCAATGCGCAAGGTTTGCAAGTGGAGATTCTGGGGGAGTTTGATGATGCCGCGCTGATGAAGGCGTTTGGTGCCGTGCACAATGCTATTTTTGTTGCCCCGACGCGCTACGCTCACGATCTTTTTACCGATGAAAGCATGGTTGAAATTGGTCGGGTGGATAGTGTGATGGAGGAGTATCATGCGATTTTTGCCGAGCGGATGATTCAGCATCCTGCAGTGCAGCGTATCTGCAATCAGGATTACTCAATACTTTTCGACCCGCCGCAGAAATAAAAAAACCCGCCGAAGCGGGCTTTTTCACAAAGCCAGGAAACGTAGCGATTAAGCCAGTTTGCTGATCTGCGCGGTCAGGTTAGCCTTATGACGCGCTGCTTTGTTTTTATGGATCAGACCTTTAGCGGCCTGACGATCCACGATCGGTTGCATGTCGTTAAATGCTTTCTGCGCAGCCGCTTTGTCGCCAGCTTCAATTGCTGCGTATACTTTCTTGATGAAAGTACGCATCATTGAGCGACGGCTTGCGTTGTGCTTGCGGGCCTTTTCAGACTGAACGGCACGCTTCTTAGCTGATTTGATATTAGCCAAGGTCCAACTCCCAAATATGATCTTTATGGACAATTCAAAGGCCGGGGAATATGCCCTTTTAGCCTTCTTTTGTCAATGGATTTGTGCAAATAAGCGCCGTTAAGATACAACGCTCGTTACGTAGTGATGGCGCAAGATTCTAACAGCTTGCTTGTCGCGAATACAGCTTTTCCACCAGAAAAATCGCTTACGATGCCAGATTTTCATGCCAGCGGCGGGCAGCCTGATGAAAACCTTCTCCTTTCTGCTGTGTGAAGGCAATCGTCGGTTAACGTTGCCCGTTGTACAAGGTATAATCCGACGATTTTCACTGTTTTGAGCCAGACATGAAGCTGATACGCGGCATACATAACCTCAGCCAGGCCCCCCACGGGTGTGTGCTGACGATTGGTAATTTCGATGGCGTGCATCGTGGCCATCAGGCGCTTTTACAAGGGCTTGGCGCAGAAGGCCGGGCGCGTAATCTGCCGGTGGTGGTGATGATCTTTGAACCACAACCGCTGGAACTGTTCGCCGGGCAGAAAGCCCCTGCGCGCCTTACCCGGCTGCGTGAAAAGCTGCATTGGCTGGCGGGTTGCGGCGTGGATTACGTGCTATGCCTTCGTTTTGACCGCCGTTTTGCGGCGCTCACCGCACAAACCTTTGTCAGCGATCTGTTGGTTGACCGCCTTGGTGTGAAATTTCTCGCAGTGGGTGACGATTTCCGTTTTGGCGCTGGTCGCCAGGGGGATTTCTTGTTATTACAGAAGGCCGGTCAGAAATATGGCTTTGACGTCACCAGCACGCAAACTTTCTTTGATGGCGGCGTCCGTGTGAGCAGCACGGCGGTGCGTCAGGCATTGGCTGACGACAATCTTGAGCTGGCTGAACAATTGCTTGGACATCCGTTCAGTATCTCCGGGCGCGTGGTGCACGGTGATGAACTGGGGCGCACCATTGGTTTCCCGACGGCGAATTTACCGCTGCGCCGTCAGGTCTCCCCGGTAAAAGGGGTCTATGCGGTGGAAGTGGCTGGACTGGGCGATACGCTTTACCAGGGCGTTGCCAATATCGGCACTCGTCCGACGGTTGCAGGCGTGCGCCAGCAGCTGGAAGTGCATCTGTTGGATGTTGTAATAGACCTCTACGGGCGCCATATAGATGTAGTGTTGCGTAAAAAATTACGCAATGAACAGCGATTTGCCTCGCTCGATGAGCTGAAAGCGCAAATCGCCCGCGATGAGGTAGCGGCCCGCGAGTTTTTTGGGCTATCTAAACCGGCTTAAGGCCTGGTGGTATTAATCAAACCGAAATACGGAACCGAGAATCTGATGAGTGACTATAAATCTACCCTGAATTTGCCGGAAACAGGGTTCCCGATGCGCGGCGATCTCGCCAAGCGTGAGCCGGGAATGCTGGCGCGTTGGACTGATGATGACCTGTACGGCATCATCCGTGCAGCGAAAAAAGGCAAAAAAACCTTCATTCTGCATGATGGCCCTCCATATGCGAATGGCAGCATTCATATTGGTCACTCGGTTAACAAGATTCTGAAAGACATTATTGTGAAGTCCAAGGGACTCGCAGGTTATGACTCTCCCTATGTTCCGGGTTGGGACTGCCACGGTCTGCCTATCGAGCTGAAAGTTGAGCAGGAGTTCGGCAAGCCGGGAGAGAAGTTCACCGCCGCGGAGTTCCGCGCCAAATGCCGTGAATATGCCGCAACGCAGGTTGACGGTCAGCGCAAAGACTTTATCCGTCTCGGCGTGCTGGGCGACTGGTCGCACCCGTACCTGACCATGGACTTCAAAACCGAAGCCAATATTATCCGCGCACTGGGCAAAATCATCGGCAATGGCCACCTGCTTAAAGGTGCCAAGCCGGTGCACTGGTGTGTCGACTGCCGTTCCGCGTTGGCGGAAGCGGAAGTGGAGTATTACGACAAAACGTCGCCGTCCATCGACGTAGCTTTCCACGCTGTTGACCAGGACGCAGTAAAAGCCAAATTTGGCGTTGCAACTGTTAATGGTCCGGTTTCACTGGTTATCTGGACCACTACGCCGTGGACACTGCCGGCTAACCGCGCAATTTCTCTCGCGCCGGAATTTGAGTATGCCCTGGTGCAGATTGATGGTCAGGCGCTGATCCTGGCGAAAGATCTGGTCGAAAGCGTGATGAAACGCATCGGTACCGCAGAATACAACGTGCTGGGTACGGTGAAAGGCGCAGAGCTGGAGCTGATGCGCTTTAAACATCCGTTCCTGGATTTTGATGTTCCTGCGATCCTCGGCGATCACGTTACGCTGGAAGCCGGTACCGGTGCGGTTCATACCGCTGGCGGTCACGGCCCGGACGACTACACCATCAGCCTGAAATACGGTCTGGAAATCGCCAACCCGGTTGGTCCGGACGGCACCTATCTGCCGGGTACTTACCCGACGCTGGATGGCGTGAATGTGTTCAAAGCGAACGACATCATCGTGGCGCTGCTGACGGAAAAAGGCGCGCTGTTGCACGTTGAAAAAATGCAGCACAGCTACCCATGCTGCTGGCGTCATAAATCGCCGATTATCTTCCGTGCGACGCCGCAGTGGTTTGTCAGCATGGACCAGAAAGGTCTGCGTGCGCAGTCGCTGAGCGAAATCAAAGGTGTGCAGTGGATCCCGGACTGGGGCCAGGCGCGTATCGAATCGATGGTCGCCAACCGTCCTGACTGGTGTATCTCCCGCCAGCGTACCTGGGGCGTTCCAATGTCGCTGTTCGTGCATAAAGACACCGAAGAGTTGCATCCGCGTACGCTGGAGCTGATCGAAGCCGTTGCCAAACGCGTTGAAGCCGACGGTATTCAGGCTTGGTGGGATCTCGACCCGCGCGACATCATGGGCGATGACGCTGACAACTATGTCAAAGTGCCGGATACGCTGGACGTCTGGTTCGATTCCGGTTCAACTCACGCTTCCGTTGTTGACGTGCGTCCGGAGTTTGCCGGTCACGCGGCGGATATGTATCTGGAAGGTTCGGATCAGCATCGCGGCTGGTTTATGTCCTCGCTGATGATCTCCACGGCGATGAAGGGTAAAGCGCCTTACCGTCAGGTGCTGACTCACGGTTTCACCGTGGATGGTCAGGGCCGCAAGATGTCTAAATCCATCGGCAACACCGTTTCCCCGCAGGATGTGATGAACAAACTGGGTGCGGATATCCTGCGCCTGTGGGTCGCTTCCACGGATTACACTGGTGAAATGGCGGTTTCTGACGAGATCCTGAAACGCGCAGCGGACAGCTATCGCCGTATCCGTAACACCGCGCGCTTCCTGCTGGCGAACCTTAACGGCTTCGATCCGGCGAAAGACATGGTGAAACCGGAAGAGATGGTGGTGCTGGATCGCTGGGCGGTGGGCTGTGCGAAAGCGGCTCAGGAAGATATTGTTCAGGCTTATGATTCCTATGATTTCCACGAAGTGGTGCAACGCCTGATGCGTTTCTGCTCCATCGAAATGGGGTCGTTCTACCTCGACATCATCAAAGACCGCCAGTACACCGCGAAAGCGGACAGCGTGGCGCGTCGTAGCTGCCAGACCGCGCTGTACCACATCGCGGAAGCGCTGGTGCGCTGGATGGCGCCGATCATGTCCTTTACCGCTGATGAAATCTGGGGCTACCTGCCGGGCGATCGCGAGAAGTATGTCTTTACCGGCGAGTGGTACGAAGGCCTGTTCGGCCTGGCGGAAAGCGAAGCGATGAACGACGCCTTCTGGGACGAGCTGCTGAAGGTTCGCGGCGAAGTGAACAAGGTGATTGAGCAGGCGCGCGCTGACAAGAAAGTCGGTGGCTCTCTGGAAGCGGCTGTTACGTTGTTTGCCGAGCCGGAGCTGGCGGCGAAGCTGACCGCACTGGGCGACGAATTGCGATTTGTCCTGTTGACCTCGGGGGCGAAAGTTGCGGATTATGCCAGCGCTTCAGCGGACGCTCAGCAGAGCGAACTGTTTAAAGGGCTGAAAGTCGCGCTGAGCAAAGCCGAAGGTGATAAATGCCCGCGTTGCTGGCATTACACCAATGATGTCGGCCAGGTGGCGGAACACGCAGATATCTGCGGACGCTGTGTGAGCAACGTCGCCGGTGACGGCGAAAAACGTAAGTTTGCCTGATGAGTAAGCCTCTCTGTTCTACAGGACTGCGCTGGCTGTGGCTGGTTGTGGTTGTGCTGATTATCGATCTGGGCAGTAAATACCTGATCCTCCAGAACTTTGCTCTGGGGGATACGGTGTCGCTGTTTCCGTCGCTCAATCTGCACTATGCGCGTAATTATGGCGCGGCATTCAGTTTTATGGCGGACAGCGGCGGCTGGCAGCGCTGGTTTTTTGCCGGTATCGCTATTGGTATCTGCGTGGTGCTGACGGTACTGATGTACCGTGGGAAAGCCGCGCAAAAGCTGAATAACATCGCTTATGCGCTGATTATCGGCGGTGCGCTCGGTAATCTCTTCGACCGCTTATGGCATGGCTTCGTCGTCGATATGATCGATTTCTACGTCGGCGACTGGCATTTTGCTACCTTTAACCTTGCCGATAGCGCAATTTGTATCGGCGCGGCGCTGATTGTGCTGGAAGGCTTTTTGCCTAAACCTGCAGCGAAAGAGCAGGTTTAAATGTAAATACCGGGCGGCGCTTTGCTTGCCCGGCCTACAGAATTTGTGGCCGTCTGTTTGCCCGGTAAGCAAATCGCTACCGGGAAAACGGGTGAGTCAAAACAAGCGAGCAACCTGCATGTCTAAATCCGTACAGAGCGATAGCGCAGTGCTGGTGCACTTCACGCTCAAGCTCGAAGATGGCTCTCTTGCTGAGTCAACCCGCAACAACGGCAAACCGGCGCTGTTTCGTTTGGGCGACGGTTCGCTCTCCGAGGGGCTGGAGCAACATCTGCTGGGTCTGAAAGCCGGGGAGAAAAAGGTTTTCTCTCTCGAACCGGATGCCGCTTTCGGTACGCCGAGCCCGGACCTGATTCAGTACTTCTCCCGCCGTGAGTTTATGGATGCCGGTGAGCCTGAAATCGGGGCGATTATGCTCTTTACCGCAATGGATGGCAGCGAAATGCCGGGCGTGATCCGTGAAATTAACGGCGACTCTATCACCGTCGATTTCAACCATCCGCTGGCGGGCAGAACCGTCCACTTTGATGTCGATGTACTGGAGGTTGATCCAGTACTGGAGGAAACGAATGCAGATCCTGTTGGCTAACCCGCGCGGTTTTTGCGCTGGCGTTGACCGCGCTATCAGCATTGTTGAAAACGCGCTGGCTCTGTATGGCTCGCCAATTTATGTGCGTCACGAAGTGGTGCACAACCGTTATGTTGTTGATAGCCTGCGCGAGCGCGGCGCTATTTTTATTGAGCAGTTAAGTGAAGTGCCGGATGGCGCAATCCTGATTTTCTCTGCCCACGGTGTTTCCCAGACGGTGCGTAACGAAGCGAAAAGTCGCGATCTGACGGTTTTCGACGCCACCTGTCCGTTGGTAACAAAAGTGCATATGGAAGTCGCTCGCGCCAGTCGACGCGGTGAGGAAGCAATTCTGATCGGCCATGCCGGGCATCCGGAAGTGGAGGGTACCATGGGGCAGTACAGCAACCCGAAAGGGGGCATGTACCTGGTCGAATCGCCTGCCGATGTTGCTACGCTCAACATCAAAGATGTGGGCAAACTGTCATTTATGACGCAGACCACGCTCTCGGTGGACGATACTTCTGATGTCATTGACGCGCTGCGCGCCCGTTTCCCGCAGATTGTTGGCCCACGTAAAGATGACATCTGTTACGCCACGACCAACCGCCAGGAAGCGGTGCGAGCGCTGGCCGAACAGGCGGAAGTGGTGCTGGTGGTCGGCTCGAAAAATTCCTCCAACTCCAACCGCCTGGCCGAACTGGCGCAGCGGATGGGCAAACGCGCTTATTTGATCGATGACGCTTCTGATATCCAGGAAGCCTGGGTTAAAGACATCAAATGTGTAGGCGTAACCGCCGGAGCCTCCGCGCCGGATATTCTGGTGCAGAACGTGATTGCCCGCCTGCAGGAGCTGGGCGGCGGTGAAGCCATTCCGCTTGAAGGCCGCGAAGAAAACATTGTCTTTGAAGTGCCAAAAGAGCTAAGGGTTGATGTTCGCGAGGTCGAATAACATTTTGCTCTAAACGTTATGCGAAGATGCCAGACTCAGTCTGGCATTTTTTATGGATTTCACTTCAGGAGGCACTATGCGTTTGCCAATGATTCTCGACACCGATCCGGGTATTGACGATGCCGTTGCCATTGCTGCCGCGTTGTATGCGCCGCAGTGCGAACTCAAACTGATCACCACTGTTGCCGGTAATGTCTCGCTGGAAAAAACCACTCGCAACGCCTTGCAACTGCTCAACTTCTGGCAGGCCGATATCCCGCTGGCACAAGGTGCGGCGATACCCTTATTGCGCCCGCTGCATAGCGCCGCCGAAGTGCATGGGGAGTCCGGCATGGATGGCTACGACTTTATCGAGCATCAGCGCCAGCCGCTGGCTAAACCAGCATTTCAGGCAATACGCGATACGCTGATGGCATCTGCTGAACCCGTTACGCTGGTGACCATCGGCCCGTTGACCAATATCGCGCTGCTGCTGTCGCACTACCCGGAGTGCCAGTTCAATATCCGTCGACTGGTGATGATGGGCGGCTCAGCCGGGCGGGGTAACTTCACGCCAAATGCTGAATTCAATATTGCTATCGATCCCGAAGCTGCTGCCCGTGTGTTTCAGAGCGGCCTTGAGATCGTGATGTGCGGGCTGGATGTCACGAATCGGGCGACGCTGACGCCTGAGTTCCTCGCGACGTTACCCGCGCTCAACAAAACCGGGCATATGCTGCACGCGCTGTTTAGTCACTATCGTAGCGGTAGCATGGCAACCGGGCTGCGCATGCACGATCTCTGCGCGATTGCCTGGCTGGCCCGCCCTGAACTGTTTACGCTGAAATCCTGTTTTGTGGCGGTGGAGACGCAGGGGCAATACACCTCTGGCACGACGGTGGTAGATATCGACGGCAAACTGAAGCAGAAACCAAATGCACAGGTTGCGCTGGATATTGATGTGGAGGGTTTTCGTCACTGGGTGGCAGAAGTGCTGGCGCTCGCGCCCTAATGAATCATGCCTTTTACTGATATTTTCGGCTGTATATCATTAATTTCTAATTATCGGTGTTTTCGGCTGGTGGCCCCGACGTGGGCTGGTTAATCTGGAAACGATTCTTACGCATTTTTTTAACAAAAGAGTACAACTATGCATGATGCACCAATCCGCGTAGCCATCGCGGGTGCTGGCGGGCGTATGGGCCGCCAATTGATCCAGGCCACACTGGCTATGGAAGGCGTGGCGCTTGGCGCGGCACTGGAACGTGAAGGATCTTCCCTGATAGGTGTCGATGCGGGTGAACTGGCCGGTACGGCGAAAACCGGTGTTACGGTACAGAGCAGTCTTGATGCAGTGAAAGACGATTTCGACGTATTTATTGATTTTACTCGCCCGGAAGGGACGCTGGCGCATCTGGCCTTTTGCCGCCAGCAGCGCAAAGGCATGGTGATTGGCACGACCGGATTTGACGACGCGGGCAAACAGGCAATTAGCGATGCCTCGCAAGATATCGCGATTGTCTTCGCGGCGAACTTTAGCGTTGGCGTAAACGTGATGCTGAAGCTGCTGGAGAAAGCAGCGAAAGTGATGGGCGATTACACCGATATCGAGATCATTGAAGCGCATCACCGCTACAAAGTTGATGCGCCGTCGGGCACGGCGCTGGCGATGGGCGAAGCCATCGCGAAGTCGCTGAATAAAGATTTAAAAGAGTGTGCGGTTTATTCACGTGAAGGACATACCGGTGAGCGCGTCGCTGGCACGATTGGCTTTGCCACAGTACGTGCAGGTGACATCGTCGGCGAACATACCGCTATGTTCGCCGATATTGGCGAACGTGTAGAAATTACGCATAAAGCATCCAGCCGCATGACTTTCGCCAATGGTGCCGTGCGTTCCGCTTTGTGGCTGAAAGGAAAGCATAATGGGCTTTTTGATATGCGAGATGTGCTTGATCTCAACAATTTGTAAGAGTTATTACCCATCGTGATGTGGTTGTTGCAGTCGTAATTACTTGATTGCAAAGGGCAGTATTTTATTGCCCTTTTATTTTCTCTTTTTTCCCCGGTTTCTCAGGCCAGAATGGTCTAATCTTCACTTATCGTCTGTTTTTTTCGCGCTGAAATGTAAATTTTGACCATTTGGTCTACTTTCTTGTGCCTGGAACGCCTCTCTTGAAGTTTTCTGGCTACGAAAGCGTTTTCGTGGCTGCTTTTTTTGATCTTTTTATCTGTTAAATCCAGTAATGAAGGGCAGTGGCGTAAAAGACTAAGAAAAATATGTGAGAAAAGTTGACTTTTAACCGACATCTCTCCAGAATGCCGCCGTTTGCCAAAAATCCACGGCCAGCAAATTTGCATTGATTGATCATCTCAATATGAATTAATATGCAAATAAAGTGAGTGAATATTCTCTGGAGGACGTTTTGATTAAGTCAGCGCTATTGGTTCTGGAAGACGGAACCCAGTTTCACGGTCGGGCCATTGGGGCAACGGGCACGGCAGTTGGGGAAGTCGTTTTCAATACTTCAATGACCGGTTATCAAGAAATCCTCACTGATCCTTCCTATTCCCGCCAAATCGTCACTCTTACTTATCCTCATATCGGCAATGTCGGCACCAACTCCGCTGACGAAGAATCCTCTCAGGTACATGCGCAAGGCCTGGTCATTCGCGACCTGCCACTGATTGCCAGTAATTACCGCAATACCGAAGACCTCTCTTCTTATCTGAAGCGCCATAACATTGTGGCGATTGCCGATATCGATACCCGTAAGCTGACGCGTTTGCTGCGCGAAAAAGGCGCGCAAAACGGCTGCATCATTGCCGGCGATAATGTCGATGCCGCAGTGGCACTGGAGAAAGCGAAAGCATTCCCGGGCCTGAACGGAATGGATCTGGCAAAAGAAGTGACGACAGCGGAAACCTACAGCTGGACGCAAGGCAGCTGGACGCTGGCAGGCGAGCTGCCGCAGGCGAAAGCGGCGAGCGAATTACCGTTCCACGTTGTCGCTTACGACTACGGCGCGAAACGTAATATCCTGCGTATGCTGGTCGATCGCGGTTGCCGTTTAACGGTCGTACCGGCGAAAACCCCGGCGGCAGACGTACTGAAGCTCAATCCGGACGGTATCTTCCTTTCCAACGGTCCTGGCGACCCGGCGCCGTGCGATTACGCGATTGAGGCGATTAAAACCTTCCTTGAAACGGATATTCCGGTGTTTGGCATCTGTCTTGGCCATCAACTGCTGGCGCTGGCGAGCGGCGCGAAAACCATGAAGATGAAATTCGGCCACCACGGCGGCAACCATCCGGTAAAAGATATTGATAACAATACCGTGATGATCACCGCGCAGAACCACGGTTTTGCCGTAGATGAAGCCTCAATGCCTGCCAATTTGCGGGTGACGCACAAATCGCTGTTCGACGGCACGCTGCAAGGCATCCATCGCACCGACAAACCGGCGTTCAGTTTCCAGGGCCACCCGGAAGCCAGCCCGGGGCCGCACGATGCCGCACCGCTGTTTGACCATTTTATTGAGCTCATTGAGCAGTATCGCAACACCGCCAAATAATCAGGAGAAGAAGAGCCATGCCAAAACGTACAGACATAAAAAGTATCCTGATCCTTGGCGCTGGTCCGATTGTTATCGGCCAGGCGTGTGAGTTCGACTACTCCGGCGCGCAGGCGTGTAAAGCGCTGCGCGAAGAGGGTTACCGCGTTATCCTGGTGAACTCCAACCCGGCGACAATAATGACCGACCCTGAGATGGCGGATGCCACTTATATCGAGCCAATCCACTGGGAAGTGGTACGCAAAATCATCGAAAAAGAGCGTCCGGATGCCGTACTGCCAACGATGGGCGGCCAAACCGCGCTGAACTGTGCGCTGGAACTGGAACGTCAGGGCGTGCTGGAAGAGTTCGGCGTCACCATGATTGGCGCGACCGCCGATGCGATTGATAAAGCAGAAGATCGCCGTCGTTTCGACATTGCGATGAAGAAAATCGGTCTCGACACCGCGCGTTCCGGTATCGCACATACCATGGACGAAGCGCTGGCCGTCGCGGCTGACGTGGGTTTCCCGTGCATCATCCGTCCTTCCTTTACCATGGGCGGCACCGGTGGCGGCATCGCCTATAACCGTGAAGAATTTGAAGAGATTTGCGCCCGCGGGCTGGATCTCTCGCCAACCAATGAGCTGCTGATTGATGAATCGCTGATTGGCTGGAAAGAGTACGAGATGGAAGTGGTGCGTGATAAAAACGACAACTGCATCATCGTCTGCTCGATTGAAAACTTCGACGCCATGGGGATCCACACCGGTGACTCCATCACCGTGGCGCCAGCACAGACCCTGACCGATAAAGAGTACCAAATCATGCGTAACGCCTCGATGGCGGTACTGCGTGAAATCGGGGTGGAAACCGGCGGCTCCAACGTACAGTTCGCGGTGAACCCGAAAAACGGTCGTCTGATTGTGATTGAAATGAACCCGCGCGTATCCCGCTCTTCTGCGCTGGCCTCAAAAGCGACCGGCTTCCCGATTGCGAAAGTGGCAGCCAAGCTGGCGGTGGGTTATACGCTGGATGAATTGATGAACGACATCACCGGCGGTCGTACTCCGGCGTCGTTCGAACCGTCCATCGACTACGTTGTGACCAAGATTCCGCGCTTCAACTTCGAGAAATTTGTCGGCGCCAATGACCGTCTGACCACACAGATGAAATCCGTTGGTGAAGTGATGGCCATTGGTCGCACGCAGCAGGAATCGATGCAGAAAGCGTTGCGCGGTCTGGAAGTGGGCGCGACCGGCTTTGACCCGAAAGTGAGCCTTGACGATCCGGAAGCGCTGACCAAAATCCGCCGCGAACTGAAAGACGCAGGCGCAGAGCGTATCTGGTATATCGCCGATGCATTCCGTGCGGGTCTCTCCATCGACGGCGTGTTCAACCTGACCAATATTGACCGCTGGTTCCTGGTGCAGATTGAAGAGCTGGTGCGTCTGGAAGAGCAGGTTGCTGCGGTGGGCATTAACGGTCTGGACGCAGACTTCCTGCGCACCCTGAAACGTAAAGGCTTTGCTGATGCGCGTCTGGCGAAACTGGTTGGCGTACGCGAAGCGGAAATCCGTAAACTGCGCGATCAGTACGATCTGCACCCGGTCTACAAACGTGTGGATACCTGTGCGGCAGAGTTCGCCACGGATACAGCTTATATGTACTCCACTTATGAAGATGAGTGTGAAGCTAACCCGAGCCAGGATCGCGAAAAAATCATGGTGCTGGGCGGCGGTCCAAACCGTATCGGCCAGGGCATTGAATTCGACTACTGCTGTGTACATGCGTCGCTGGCGCTGCGTGAAGACGGTTACGAAACCATCATGGTTAACTGTAACCCGGAAACCGTTTCGACCGATTACGACACCTCTGACCGCCTCTACTTTGAGCCGGTGACCTTCGAAGACGTGCTGGAAATCGTTCGTGTCGAGAAGCCGAAAGGCGTCATCGTGCAGTATGGCGGCCAGACACCGCTGAAACTGGCGCGTGCGCTGGAAGCTGCGGGCGTGCCGGTTATCGGTACCAGCCCGGATGCGATTGACCGTGCGGAAGACCGTGAACGCTTCCAGCAGGCGGTTGACCGTCTGAAGCTGAAACAGCCAGCGAACGCCACCGTCACGGCGATTGAGCAGGCTATAGAAAAGGCGAAAGAGATTGGTTACCCGCTGGTGGTGCGCCCATCCTACGTGCTGGGCGGCCGTGCGATGGAAATCGTCTATGACGAAGCCGACCTGCGTCGCTACTTTATGACGGCGGTCAGCGTTTCCAACGATGCGCCGGTTCTGCTTGACCGTTTCCTCGATGATGCGGTGGAAGTGGATGTTGACGCCATCTGCGATGGTGAAATGGTGCTGATTGGCGGCATCATGGAGCACATCGAACAAGCGGGCGTTCACTCCGGCGACTCCGCCTGCTCCCTGCCGGCTTACACGCTGAGCCAGGAAATTCAGGACGTGATGCGCCAGCAGGTGCAGAAACTGGCGTTCGAGTTGCAGGTTCGCGGTCTGATGAACGTGCAGTTCGCGGTGAAAGACAACGAAGTTTACCTGATTGAGGTGAACCCACGTGCGGCGCGTACTGTACCGTTCGTCTCCAAAGCGACCGGCGTGCCGTTAGCGAAAGTGGCGGCGCGCGTGATGACCGGCAAAACGCTGGCGCAGCAGGGTCACACCAAAGAGATCATCCCGCCGTACTACTCAGTGAAAGAAGTGGTGCTGCCGTTTAACAAGTTCCCTGGCGTTGACCCGCTGTTAGGCCCAGAAATGCGCTCTACCGGTGAAGTGATGGGCGTCGGGCGCACCTTCGCTGAAGCCTTTGCCAAAGCGCAGCTCGGCAGCAACTCGACGATGAAGAAATACGGTCGCGCACTGCTCTCTGTTCGCGAAGGCGATAAAGAGCGCGTAGTGGATCTGGCGGCTAAGCTGCTGAAACAGGGCTTTGAACTGGATGCAACCCACGGTACAGCGATTGTGCTGGGCGAAGCCGGTATCAACCCGCGCCTGGTGAACAAAGTGCATGAAGGTCGTCCGCACATTCAGGATCGTATCAAGAATGGCGAGTACACCTACATTATCAACACCACGGCAGGCCGTCAGGCGATTGAGGATTCCAAACTGATTCGCCGCAGCGCGCTGCAATACAAAGTGCATTACGACACCACGCTGAACGGCGGCTTTGCCACCGCGATGGCGCTGAATGCGGATGCCACCGAGAAAGTGATTTCCGTGCAGGAAATGCACGCGCAAATCCGCAAGTAAGCCTGACACCGGCCCGTTTCGCGGGCCGGTTTTCCTTTCCCGACTTCTACGTTTTGTAGGCCTGATAAGCGAAGCGCCATCAGGCATGATCCTGCTCCTGCGTTGCGGTTAGTCGCCGGATGGCGGCGTTGCCTTATCCGACTTACAACAGCTTTCTGTTATTGCCAACCTTCAGAAGGTTCTGCATTTCCCCACGCTTACAGAGCGTTAACCTAAAATGGGTTAACAGACAAATGAAATTCACTGAAAGCAGGGAGATAACCATGCAAATGAACAAACTTCTGATGACGTCGATTTTTACTGCCGCAGCGCTGTTCACCGTTGCCGGTTGTTCTTCAAATCAGGCAGTTCGCACCACGGATGGCCGCACCATTGTGACCGATGGTAAACCGAAGGTGGATGATGACACCGGGATGGTTTCCTATAAAAATGCTGAAACCGGTAAAACCGAGCAGATTAACCGTGACCAGGTGAAAAACATGAGTGAGCTGGATAACTGATCCGGCTTGCTGTGAGAAGGAGTCCCGCTGCGGCGGGACTTTTTTATGCGCTTATTTCAGCAGTGCGGCGTCGATTTTCACCACGATTTTACGCAGCACGGCGGGCGACGTCAGGCTGCACATTGGGCGGTGTAGCTCCAGCGGGAAGATAATTGCCAGTTCTTCAGGCTGTAAATGGATCAGCGTCTCGCTGGCAATGTGCTGACAAAAACCGAGATCGTACGCGTCATTAAACGGCTCGCTAAGTTCAAGCGGTAAGCCGGCCACGCCCGCGCCAACCACCTCTTCACCGCTTAATACAATATGGATATCAATATATTGGCGATGAAATTCCGGGCGCTGCTCAGCCAGCAGCCGGGTATGCCCTTCAACCACTGAGAAGAAAACGCTGTCGCCCTGCAACGGATATTTTCCCGCCGCCAGCGAGTGCGGTTTCTTATCGAGAATGGCCTGGAGCGTCTGGCGAATAACTGCCGGATAGAGCGGATTCATCGCGCCAGCGGATAAGGTATCAATGATCATGCGGGGGCATCCTGGTTAACGTAGTTTTGTAACAGGGAAAGGCTTTGCGAAACGATGGTGGCCACCGGCGGTGCGATATCCACCGCCAGAACGTCGGGTTCGTCATCGGCGGGAACTTCCAGCGCGGCGAACTGGCTTTGCAGCAGCGCTTCGGGCATAAAATGCCCCTGGCGCTGGCGCATTCTCTCCAGCACGCAGGTGTAATCTCCTTTGAGCCAGAGAAAACAGAGATTGTTGTTGCCTCTGCGAAGCTGGTCGCGATAGCGTTTTTTCAGCGCCGAGCAGACCAGCACGCCAGATTCATTTTTCTGTTCCAGACTAAAAATAACGTCGGAAAGGCGTTCCAGCCACGGCAGGCGATCGTCATCATCCAATGCCTGGCCCGAGGCCATTTTACGAATATTCTGTCGGGGATGCAGATCGTCACCATCGATAAACTTCGCCTGCATTACCTGCGCAAGCGCCAGACCTACCGTGCTTTTCCCGGTACCGGAGACGCCCATTAAAATCACGCACTGACCAGCCATCATGCGCTCCTTACACTGCAACCAACATGCCGCCATCGACGAACAGTAAATGTCCGTTAACGAAGTCGGAGGCTTTGGAGGAGAGAAACACCGCGGCGCCAACCAGCTCCTGCGGATCGCCCCAGCGTGCGGCAGGGGTGCGTTTGCATAACCAGTCGGTGAATGCTTTGTCATCCACCAACGCCTGCGTCATGGCGGTTTTAAAATAGCCAGGCGCAATGCCGTTGACCTGAATATTGTGGCGCGCCAGTTCAACGCACATGCCGCGCGTCAGCATTTTCACTGCGCCTTTCGCGGCGGCATATGGCGTAATGGTGTCGCGGCCCAGTTCACTCTGCATTGAGCAGATGTTGACGATTTTGCCCTGCTGGCGCGCCATCATGCGTTTAGCGACGGCCTGCGATACCAGGAAAACGGCGGTCTGGTTAACGGCAATAACCGCGTTCCACTCATCCACCGGGAACTCGGTAAAAGGATGACGACGCTGGATGCCTGCGTTATTGAACAGCACGTCGATGGCGCCGATATGGCGTTCAATATTGTCAATCGCCTGCTCAACGGATTCGGCATCGGTCACGTTGAATACCGCGACATGCGCGGTTGCGCCTTCATCGCGCAGTTTCATCGCGGCCTGTTCGGCGCGTTCCGCAGAGATATCGTTAATAATGATTTCCGCGCCGTACTGTGCCAGCCCCTGCGCCATAACAAAACCGATCCCCTGACCAGAGCCGGTAATTAAAATGCGTTTGCCGTTTAAACTGAAAAGATCGTTCATTGGTATTTCCTGAGCGAATGATGTGGCCTCTATCTCACGGTTTTTACCCTCGCTGAACTGTGACGCAGATCACTCAAATCCATGTTACGAAAAGGGGTTACTTTTAGTGTGAAGCCGGGCGGAAAACTGAGGGCAATCCGGCAGTTAACTGCACGTTGCAGCGCGGCTGGGCAATTCTCTTTTTCGGCGACAAGGGGCATAATAACGGGCTCGGGCTGGCGTCAGGACAGGTAGCAACCATGAAGGCACAACGTATTACTTTGCATGATATCGCTGCGCTGGCGGGCGTAACTAAAATGACGGTCAGCCGCTATCTGCGCACGCCGGAAAAGGTGAAGCCCGACACGGCTGAGCGGATCGCCAGCGTCATTGCTGAAGTGGGTTACCAACCCGACCCGGATAACCCGGCGATGTCTGCCAACGTGCTGCCGCGCATCGGCGTGCTGATCCCCTCTTTTAATAATCAAATCTTTGCCGACTTGCTCGCCGGGATTGAATCGGTCACTTCTGCGCAGGGTTACCAGACGCTGGTGGTCAATTATGACTACGACAGCCAGCGCGAAGAGGAGCAAATTGCTACGGTTTTAGCCTTTAATGTCAAAGGGTTGCTGCTTACTGAGTCGGTTCATAGTCTGCGGGCGGAAAAGTATCTGAAAGCGGCCAAAATTCCGATTGCCGAAGTGATGGGGCTGTCGTCGAATGCCGATCGGATCAATGTCGGTTTCGACAATATGAAGGCCGGTTTTGATATGACCACCATGCTGCTGGCCAGCGGCAAGCGGCGCATTATCTACTTCGGCTCGATGTCTGACGTGCGCGACGAGCAACGCTATAACGGTTACTGCCAGGCGATGGAAGCGCAGGGGTTACCGGTCGGACGCATTGCGCCAAATAAGGTGTCCTCGATTTCTATCGGTACCGGCATGATGACGCTGGCGCGGCAAATGTACCCGGATATGGACGGTATTTTATGTACTAACGACGACCTTGCCGTTGGGGTGTTACAGGAGTGCCTTACTTCCGGGATCAAAGTGCCTGCTGAGATCGCGATTGCCGGGTTCCACGGTCTGGAGATTGGGCAGGTTATCAGCCCACGTCTGGCCAGCGTTTTGACCCCCCGCTTTGAGATGGGAAAGGTCGCGACCGAAATCCTGCTCAAGAAAATCAAAGGGTTGCCAACCATTGAACACGTCGATTTGCACTATCGCCTGTCGATGGGCGAAACCATCTGAACCTTTCTGTCGCGCGGGCTGTTGTTAGTATTTTGTTGTGCTTATGTCGCACCTTTTCAGGGGGAATGCGGCATTTTACCCGCGCCGATCACGAAGAAGGTAACACGTTTTTTTAACACAATTCAGCGTGATGGAGATCGCAAAAATACCCGCCGAAAACCCGTTTGATAAGACCCAGGACGTACTGAAACTTTCAAACAGGTATCACGATGAATACAAAAACGAACCAGACCGTACTGCTGATCGCTCCTGTTGTAGACAGCCTGCTCGATCGCCTCTCCACTGCTTTCACGGTGCATCGCCTTTATGAACAAGCTGACGCAGAGGCTTTTCTGCAACGCGTTGGGGCCGATATTCAGGTCGTCGTGACGCGAGGCGATATCGGCGTCACCCATCATGTGCTGGAAGCCTTGCCGCAGGTGGGGCTGGTGGCACTGTTCGGGGTAGGTACTGATGCCGTTGATCTGAACTACACCCGCAAACGCAATATTGCTGTCACCATCACCTCTGGCGTGTTAACGCAAGGGGTGGCCGATCTGGCGATGGGGTTGCTGCTGGCGGGGGCGCGTCAGCTCTGCCAGGGCGATCGTTTTGTCCGCGAGGGGCGCTGGTTAATTTCTGCGCCAGCGCTGGCAACGCAGGTCAGCGGCAAACGCATTGGCATCTTCGGTATGGGCAATATCGGCCAGGCCATCGCCCGTCGGGCCAGCGGTTTCGATATGGAGATCCTCTACAACGACCGGCAGCCGATTGTCGGGCTGGATTATCACTGGTGTGCAGATCTGCATACCCTCGCTCATGAGAGCGATTTTCTGGTGATTGCGGCTTCTGCCGGAGCAGCAAACCACAAACTGATCGATGCCTCAGTATTTAATGTGATGCCGAAACATGCCTGGTTAATTAATATCGCGCGCGGTTCACTGGTCGATGAAACGGCATTGATCCACGCGCTACAAAACGGTGTTATCGCCGGTGCTGGTCTGGACGTTTATGAAGATGAACCGAATGTCCCGGCAGGGCTGATCGCGCTCGACAACGTTGTACTGCAACCGCACGTTGCCAGCGCAACGCATGAAACCCGACAAAAAATGAGCGATGTGGTGTACGCCAACGTTGCCGCTTATTTTGCTCAGGCACCGCTGCCCAATGTGATTGCCTGATCCTCACCTCTGCCTCAGAGAGAAAATATATGAACACTAAAATACCCGGCACGCGCTGGTGGCGGATCATTGCGCCTGTGCTTATTGCCTGCATTATTTCGTTTATGGACAGGGTTAATATCAGCTTCGCGCTGCCAGGCGGTATGGAAGCGGATTTAGGCATCACCAGCCAGATGGCTGGCGTCGCCAGCGGGATCTTTTTTATCGGTTATCTGTTCTTGCAAATTCCCGGCGGGCGTAGTGCGGTAAACGGCAGCGGCAAGCGTTTTATCGCCTGGTCGCTGCTGGCGTGGGCGGTGGTTTCTGTCGCCACCGGCTTCGTAACGCATGAGTATCAACTGCTGGTACTGCGCTTTATCCTCGGCGTTTCCGAAGGTGGAATGTTGCCGGTGGTGCTGACGATGGTCAGCAACTGGTTCCCGGAAAAAGAGGTGGGCCGGGCGAATGCGTTTGTCATGATGTTTGCCCCGCTTGGCGGCATGCTGACCGCGCCGGTTTCCGGGGCGATCATCGCGGCGCTCGACTGGCGCTGGCTGTTTATCATCGAAGGGCTGCTTTCACTGGTGGTGCTGCTGGTGTGGTGGCGGCTGATCAGCGATCGGCCGGAAGAGGCGCACTGGTTGCCAGCCAGCGAACGCGAATATCTGGTCACCACGCTGGCGCGCGAGCGCGAAGCGCGGCTGGCGGAAGAGGCGGTCAGCAATGCGCCGGTAAAAGATGTGTTTCGCAATGCCGGTCTGATGAAGCTGGTGGTGCTCAACTTCTTCTACCAGACCGGGGATTATGGCTACACACTGTGGCTGCCGACGATCCTGAAAAATCTGACTGGCGCCAATATGGCTGGGGTCGGAGTTCTGGCGATCTTACCTTTTGTTGCCACGCTTGCCGGGATCTATACCATCTCGCTGTTCAGCGATCGCAGCGGTAAACGTCGCGCCTGGGTGCGTCTCTCCCTGTACTGTTTCGCCGCCTCACTGCTGGCTTCGGTATTGTTACGTGAACATGTGGTGGCGGCTTATATTGCGCTGGTGATGTGCGGTTTCTTCCTCAAGGCGGCGACCAGCCCATTCTGGTCTATTCCCGGAAGAATTGCCTCGCCGGAAGTGGCCGGTAGCGCGCGTGGCGTGATCAACGGTCTGGGCAATCTGGGCGGTTTCTGCGGCCCGTATCTGGTCGGCGTGATGATCTACTTTTATGGGCAGAATGTGGCCGTCTGCGCCCTGGCGGGTTCACTGATTATTGCCGGGACGATCACCTTCCTGTTGCCGAAGAAATGCGATCTGCAAGCCGATGATCGGGTTCTGGTCAGCAGCGACGATCAGCCGCATCGTGCATAGCGGAGAGCACCATGACACTGGAGCAACAGATCGCATTATGCGAAAGCCACCGTGCCACATTGCGCTTTCCGGCCTTCGATTATGCGGATGCCTGGACGCTGGGGAATGCGTTATACCAGGCGGCACTGCGCCGCGATTATGCGCTGGCAATTGAGATCCGGGTCAATCAACTGTGCCTGTTCAGCGCGCTAATGCCCGGCGCGACGGCAGAAAATGTGGATTGGGTACGGCGTAAACGTAATCTGGTGGATTTTCTCGGCATCAGCTCCTGGGCTGCCGGGTTGATGCTGCAATCCCGTGGTACGACGTTGAGTGAACGTTATGGCGTGAATGCGCGAGACTATGCAGCATTTGGCGGCAGTTATCCGCTTTATCTGACCAGCGGTTGCCTGATTGGTACGGTGACGGTCTCGGGCGCACCGCAGCGTGATGATCATAACCTTGTGCTGACTACGCTGGCACAGAGGCTGAATGTCGCGCCACTGACGCTCGTCCCTCCGATATAACTCCCTTCACTGGCAGGTGCGTGGGTTGCACCTGCCATTCCCGCACAGATTGTCGCTTTAAGCCGGACGATTAACTGTCTACACTCTCAAGCAAAAGAGCGCAGTGAAAAACAGGTTGATCGATGATCCTTATAATTTATGCCCATCCTTATCCGCAGCATTCGCATGCGAATAAGCGAATGATTGAGCAGGCAAGGACGCTGGAAGGCGTCGAAATCCGTTCTCTCTATGAGCTATACCCTGACTTTAATATTGATGTGGCCGCCGAGCAGGAGGCGCTTTCCCGCGCTTCGCTGGTTATCTGGCAGCATCCAATGCAGTGGTACAGCGTTCCGCCGTTACTGAAACTCTGGCTGGATAAAGTGTTGTCGCATGGCTGGGCCTATGGTCATGAAGGCACCGCGCTTAAAGGCAAAAACGTGATGTGGGCTGTGACCACTGGCGGCGGCGACCACCATTTTGATATTGGATCGCACCCCGGTTTTGATGTGCTTTCGCAGCCGTTACAGGCAACCGCCATTTACTGCGGGATGAACTGGTTACCGCCTTTTGCCGTGCACTGTACCTTTATTTGCGACGATGAAACCCTGCAGGCGCAGGCGCGTCATTACAAACAACGTTTGCTGGAGTGGCAGGAGGCGGCACATGGATAGCCATTCATTAATACAGGCGCTGATCTACCTCGGTTCGGCCGCGCTGATTGTCCCCATCGCCGTACGGTTGGGGCTGGGGTCGGTGCTTGGCTATCTGATTGCCGGCGGCATTATTGGGCCGTGGGGATTGCGCCTGGTGACCGATGCCGAATCCATTCTCCATTTCGCCGAAATTGGCGTGGTGCTGATGCTTTTCGTGATTGGCCTTGAGCTGGATCCGCAACGATTGTGGAAGTTGCGCGCCTCGGTGTTTGGCGGCGGCGCGCTGCAAATGGTGAGCTGCGGCCTGCTACTTGGCGTGTTTTGCGCCCTGCTGGGGCTGGCGTGGCCGGTGGCGCTGCTGATTGGTCTGACGCTGGCGCTCTCTTCCACTGCGATTGCCATGCAGGCGATGAATGAACGCAACCTGACGGTTTCGCAGATGGGGCGCAGCGCCTTCTCGGTGCTGCTATTCCAGGACATCGCTGCCATCCCGCTGGTGGCGATGATTCCGCTGCTGGCGGCCAGCGGCGGTGCGATGACGTTAAGCGCTTTTACCCTTTCAGCGCTGAAAGTGGTGGGCGCGCTGGTGCTGGTGGTGCTGATTGGGCGTTATGTCGCGCGTCCTGCGCTACGCTTTGTTGCTCGTTCCGGGCTGCGGGAAGTGTTCTGCGCCGTGGCGCTGTTTCTGGTATTTGGCTTTGGGTTGTTGCTGGAAGAGGCGGGATTGTCGATGGCGATGGGGGCCTTCCTTGCCGGGGTGTTACTGGCCAGCTCTGAATATCGTCACGCGCTGGAAAGCGACATCGAACCGTTTAAAGGCCTGCTGCTTGGGCTGTTCTTTATTGGCGTCGGTATGTCCATTGACTTCGGTACGCTGGTGACGCACCCGCTGCGTATCCTGCTGTTGCTGGTGGGTTTCCTGGTGATTAAAAGCGTGGTGCTGTGGCTGATCGCCCGCCCGTTACGCGTTCCGGGTAAACAGCGGATGTGGTTTGCCGCGCTGCTGGGGCAGGGGAGTGAATTCGCCTTTGTGGTGTTTGGTGCCGCGCAAACCGCGCAGGTGCTCGATCCGGAATGGGCGAAAGCGCTAACGCTGACCGTCGCGTTATCAATGGCGGCGACGCCAGTCCTGCTGGTGCTGCTGGCACGGCTGGAGAGTGCCGGTGCACAGCAGGAGCGCGAAGCTGATGAGATCGATGAAGAAGAAGCGCGGGTGATTATCGCCGGATTTGGTCGTTTTGGTCAGATCGCCGGGCGTCTGCTGCTTTCCAGCGGCGTGAAAATGGTGGTACTTGACCACGATCCCGATCATATCGAAACGCTGCGTAAATTCGGCATGAAAGTCTTCTATGGTGATGCCACGCGCGTCGATCTGCTGGAGTCCGCTGGCGCCGGGCGTGCTGAGGTGTTGATTAATGCGATTGATGATCCACAGGCCAACCTGCAATTGACTGAGCTGGCAAAAGAGCACTTCCCGGATCTGCGCATTATTGCCCGCGCCCGCGATGTCGATCACTATATCCGCCTGCGACAGGCGGGCGTCGACAGACCGGAACGTGAAACCTTCGAAGCGGCGCTGAAAACCGGGCGTCTGGCGCTGGAAGGGTTAGGATTAGGTGCCTATGAAGCCCGCGAGCGCGCCGACCATTTCCGCCGTTTCAATACGTCGATGGTGGAAGAGATGGCGCAGGTCGAGAATGATGCGCAGGCGCGTGCTGCCGTGTTTAAGCGCACCAGCGCCATGTTGACAGAAATCATCGCAGAGGATCGCGCCCATCTTTCGTTAACACAGCGCCATGGCTGGCAGGGAACGGAAGAGGGACGGCATACGGACGATCCGGCAGACGAACCGGAGGTGAAACCGCAGGCGTGAACCTGTTCAGGCTGGTTTACGGGTAACGTTTTGAATTAAAGCGAGTGGAAAGCTGGCGGTGCAGCAACAGGTTGCGGTATCGCCAGCAGAATGAAAAATTTTCTTATCCTTTGCCTTGCCCCCCATCGACGAAAGATTGTGCTTTCCGTATAGTGGCGACAATTTTTTTGCATCCAGGAATGAATGAATGATCAGTCTGATTGCCGCGCTAGCCGTGGATCGCGTGATTGGTATGGAGAACGCCATGCCGTGGAATTTACCGGCCGATCTCGCCTGGTTTAAGCGCAATACCTTAAACAAACCGGTGGTGATGGGGCGTCTGACGTGGGAATCCATCGGCCGTCCGTTACCGGGGCGCAAAAACATTGTGATCAGCAGCCAGCCGGGTACTGACGATCGTGTCGAATGGGTGAAATCCGTGGATGAAGCGATTGCCGCCTGCGGCGATGTGGAAGAGATCATGGTGATCGGCGGCGGGCGAGTTTACGAACAGTGTCTGCCGAAGGCGCAGCGCCTCTACCTGACGCACATTGATGCTGAAGTGGAAGGTGATACCCACTTCCCGGATTACGAGCCGGACGACTGGGAATCCGTATTTAGCGAATTCCATGATGCTGATGCGCAGAACTCGCATAGCTACTGCTTTGAGATCCTCGAGCGCCGCTAAGATGTCCCCCCGGCGGGTCGCCGCCGGGGAGTCCTTTAAGAGGCTATCGCCTCGCCATCTCCTAAATCCATCTGGCGATTTGACTGTTGCGTGAAGTACATTTTGTCTTCCCAGCGCAGGCAGGTCAGTACGCCGCCCCAGCAGCAACCGGTATCCAGCGCGTAAATCCCTTCCGGTGTGCCAGCGCCTTCCAGCGATGCCCAGTGGCCAAAGGCGATGCTGTACTCCTGCGAAACCGGTCCCGGAATCGAGAACCACGGTTTAAGCGGTGCAGGAGCACGCTCGGGAATATCTTTGCAGTACATATCCAGTTGCCCGTTCGGGAAGCAGTAACGCATACGCGTGAAGGCATTAGTGATAAAGCGCAGGCGGGCAAGCCCACTGAGTTCCGGCGTCCAGTGGTTTGGCAGATCGCCGTACATGGCATCGAGGAATAGCGGATAGGAATCGCTGGACAGCACCGCTTCGACATCGCGTGCGCAGTGTATCGCCGTCGGCAAATCCCACTGCGGGGTGATCCCGGCGTGCGCCATTACCAGCTTTTTCTCTTCGTCGATTTGCAGCAGCGGCTGACGGCGCAACCAATTGATCAGCTCATCGGCGTCGGGCGCTTCCAGCAATAAATTGAGGCGGTCTTTGGGCTTATTGCGGCTGATACCGGCAAAAACGGCCAGCAGATGCAGATCGTGATTGCCCAGTACGATACGCACGCTGTCGCCCAATGATTTTACGTAACGCAGTACATCCAGCGACCCCGGCCCACGGGCAACTAAATCGCCGGTAAGCCATAGGGTGTCTTGCTCTGGTGAAAATTCAACCTGTTTTAACAGCGCGATCAGTTCATCATAGCAACCATGAACGTCACCAATCAGATATGTAGCCATTGGATTAATGAATCAGTATTGGAACGGCGAGTCGGAAGACCGGGACGGCAATGCGAAACGCAGTGCCCTGCGCGTCGATCATTTCGTAGTGGCCCTGCATGGTGCCCATCGGCGTCTCGATAACCGCGCCGCTGGTGTATTGATATTCGCCGCCCGGCTCAATGTGCGGCTGTTCACCGACGACACCTTCGCCCTGCACTTCCGTTTCGCGGCCATTTCCATTGGTGATCAGCCAGTAGCGTTTCAACAACTGGACAGGGGTTCGCCCCAGATTCCGGATGGTGATGGTGTAAGCAAACACATAACGTTCATCGTCGGGAGCTGACTGAGACTCAATGTAGACGCTTTGTACCTGAACACAAACTCGGGGCGAATTGATCATGAGTTAACTCTCCTTCGGCGGCGCATTTTCCGTCAGGTAGTTGGCTAACTGACAGTACTGCGCAACAGAGATATTTTCCGCGCGCATCGTCGGGTCGATCCCCAGCGATGCCAGCACCTCAACCGTAAATACATTGCCGAGGCTATTGCGGATGGTTTTACGACGCTGGTTAAAGGCTTCGGTGGTAATGCGGCTCAGCGTGCGAATCTCTTTGACCGGATGCGGCAACGTAGTATGCGGCACCAGACGAACCACAGCAGAATCCACCTTCGGCGGCGGCGCGAAAGCTGTCGGCGGCACTTCCAGCACCGGAATAACCTGACAGTAGTACTGCGCCATCACGCTTAACCGACCATACGCCTTACTGTTTGGTCCTGCAACCAGACGATTTACCACCTCTTTCTGCAACATAAAGTGCATATCGGCAATGGCATCAGTATAGCTAAACAGATGGAACATCAATGGCGTGGAGATGTTATACGGCAGGTTGCCGAAAACACGCAGCGGCTGGCCGAGCGTCTGCGACAGCTCGCCAAAATTCATGGTCATCGCATCTTGCTGATAAATTGTCAGTTTTGGCGCGAGGAACGGATGTGTTTGCAGGCGGGCTGCCAGATCGCGGTCAAGTTCGATAACTGTTAGCTTATCCAGACGTTCGCCAACCGGCTCGGTCAGTGCGCCCAGGCCCGGACCGATTTCAACCATCGCCTGACCCTTTTGCGGGTTGATGGCCGATACAATGCTGTCGATCACGAACTGGTCGTGGAGAAAGTTTTGCCCGAAGCGTTTACGGGCTAAGTGGCCCTGATGGACTCGATTAGTCATTGAGTATTAACAATCATTTTGATGGCGAGGTTAAGCGCCGTAATAAAACTGCCGACATCTGCTGTTCCATGGCCCGCCAATTCCAGCGCGGTACCGTGGTCAACGGATGTGCGAATAAAAGGTAAACCGAGGGTGATATTCACGCCGCGGCCAAAGCCCTGGTATTTTAGCACGGGCAGGCCCTGATCGTGGTACATCGCCAGTACCGCGTCGGCATTATCAAGGTATTTGGGCTGAAACAGCGTATCTGCAGGCAGTGGACCGCTCAAATTCATACCGCTGGCCCGCATTTCTTCCAGTACCGGAATGATCGTATCGATCTCTTCCGTCCCCATATGCCCGCCTTCACCTGCGTGTGGATTCAGCCCGCAGACCAGAATGTGTGGATGGCGGATACCAAATTTCTGCTGCAAATCCCCGTGCAGAATATGAATAACCTCGCGCAACAGGGCAGGCGTAATAGCTTGTGCAACCTCTTTGAGCGGCAAATGGGTGGTTGCCAGCGCAACGCGTAGCTCTTCGGTGGCCAGCATCATCACCACTTTGGCGGCGTGCGAGCGCTCCTCGAAAAACTCCGTGTGTCCGGTAAACGGCGTACCCGCGTCGTTGATCACCCCTTTATGCACCGGGCCAGTTACCAGCGCAGCAAATTCGCCGTTCAGGCAGCCGTCGCAGGCGCGGGCAAGGGTTTCCACAACATAAGGGCCGTTAAGAGGGGTGAGTACGCCCGGCGTCACCGGCGCATGCAGCGGGAGAGACAGCACGGTTAAGGTACCGGCTTGCTGCGCAACCGCAGCAGCTTCGGGATCGTAATCCCGAAGCTGCAACGGCAGACCGAGCAGTGCTGCCCGGTCGGCTAACAGCGTTGCGTCTGCACAGATAACCAGTTCAACCGGCCAGTCGCGTTGGGCGAGCTGAACCACCAGATCCGGACCAATCCCGGCGGGCTCGCCGGGAGTGATAACGACACGCTGTGTTTTCATTTAGTTGCTCAGGATTTTCACGTAGGCGCTGGCGCGTTGTTCCTGCATCCAGGTGGCCGCCTCTTCAGAGAATTTGCGGTTCATCAGCATGCGATACGCTCTGTCTTTCTGCGCGGCGTCTGTTTTATCAACGTTACGCGAATCGAGCATTTCGATCAGGTGCCAGCCGAAGGAGGAGTGTACCGGGCCGCTCATCTGGCCGCGTTTCAGCTTCATCAGCGCATCGCGGAATGCCGGATCGTAAATATCTGCTGCCGCCCAGCCCAGATCGCCGCCTTGGTTTGCAGAGCCCGGATCCTGGGAGAACTCTTTCGCTGCATTAGCAAATGTGGTTTTACCGCTCTTAATGTCCGCGGCGATCTCTTCCAGTTTCACGCGAGCCTGATCGTCGCTCATAATGGGTGACGGTTTCAGCAGGATGTGACGAGCGTGAACTTCGGTTACAGAGATGTTCTGAGACTGGCCGCGCAGATCGTTAACTTTCAGGATATGGAAACCGACGCCGGAACGAATCGGCCCAATGATATCGCCTTTTTTCGCCGTGCTCAGCGCCTGAGCGAAGATGCTTGGCAGTTCCTGAATGCGTCCCCAGCCCATCTGACCGCCTTTCAGCGCCTGCTGATCGGCAGAGTAGGTGATCGCCAGCTTGCCGAAATCATCGCCTTTACGCGCTTGATCGACAATGGAACGCGCCTGGCTTTCAGCTTCGTTAACTTGATCCGACGTCGGGTTTTCCGGCAGCGGGATCAGGATGTGGCTCAGGTTCAGCTCGGTGCTGGCATCGTTCTGGTTCCCCACCTGCTGCGCCAGAGCATCCACTTCCTGCGGCAGGACGGTTACACGACGGCGCACTTCGCTGTTGCGCACTTCAGAGATGATCATCTCTTTGCGGATCTGGTTGCGATAGGTGTTGTAATTCACCCCATCGTAAGCCAGACGGCTGCGCAATTGATCCATAGACATATTGTTCTGTTTGGCAATGTCGGCGATGGCGGCATCAAGCTGCTCGTCCGTCACTTTGACACCCATTTTGGTGCCCATCTGCAGAATGATTTGATCCATGATCAAACGTTCAAGGATCTGATGGCGCAGCGTGGCGTCGTCCGGCAGTTGCTGACCCGCCTGGCCCGCATTAGCCTTTACGGACTGCATCATGCTATCAACGTCACTTTCAAGCACTACGCCGTTATTGACGACGGCAGCGACTTTATCAACAACCTGAGGCGCAGCAAAACTGGTATTCGCAACCATAGCGATACCGAGAAGCAGCGTTTTCCAGTTCTTCATACCTTTTCCATTTCAATTAACCGCAATGCGGATTACGTTGCAAATCAAACAGATCACATTGAACTACGGTACGGCAGAATGTTTGAACGCAGCATTTGTTGCGTACCCAAACCGTAGTTAGAACTCAGACCGCGCAGCTCAATGTTGAAACCGATGACGTTGTCATACTTGCTTTGGTCATTTTGCCAGCCGTTAATTTTCCGCTCATAGCCGACGCGGAGAGCATAACAGCAGGAGTTGTACTGCAAGCCAACCATCTGGTCAGCGGATTTGTGTGTATTGGTGTCGAAATAGTAAGCCCCGACGATCGACCAGCGGTCGGCAATCGGCCAGCTTCCGGCAGCACCCACCTGCGAAATACCATCTTTATACTGCGCAGACGTCGCGTAGTTTGGCAGCGTTGCCTGAATGTATTCCGGGCTGGCGTAACGGTAGCTCAGTTGCAGCATACGGTCTTCATCACGACGGTATTCCAATGACGAACTGCTGTTGGCGATGGCATTCAGACGCGTGTCGTACTGCACGCCGCCGCGCAGACCCCAGCGATCCGAGATACGCCAGTAGGTATCACCCGCCCAGACCAACGACCCCGTTTTGTTGTCTTTCTCCCAGTTAATGTTGTCATCACCGGTGCGGGACTCGGTGAAATAGTAAATTTGACCAACAGAAACGTTAAAACGTTCAACTTCCGCATCATCATAAATGCGCGTTGTGACGCCGGTAGTAACCTGATTTGCAGAGGCAATACGGTCAAGCCCACTGTAGGTGCGGTCGCGGAACAGCCCGCTATAGTCGGATTGTAAGAGCGTTGAGTCATAGTTATTGATATGGCTCTGATCGCGATACGGCACATACAGATACTGCGCACGTGGCTCCAGCGTCTGGGTATAACCTTCCGCCCAGTTCATATCACGTTCAAACACCATCTTGCCGTCCATCTTAAACTGCGGCATGACGCGGTTGACGTTATCTTTCAACTTATTCGCCGCTTCCAGCGCCGTCTGGTTGGTGTCACTCTGGTTGTTGTTGTACTGCTGCTGCGCGTAGTTACGATAGGTATCAAGATTGCTCTGCTGGTAATGAGTCGCCAGCAGCTTAACTTCGGTATTCAGGCTGCCCCAGTCATTAGAGACCGGCAGGTTTAACGTCGGCTCCAGATGAACACGGGTCGCTTCCGGGCGGTCCGAGTTGGTGTTGGTAAAGTGCACCGCCTGTCCATAAATATGCGCATCGAACGGCCCTAAATCGTTGTGATACCAGTTCACATCTAACTGCGGTTCGGCAGCATAGGAATTGCTGTTTTCGGTGTTAAATACCTGGAACTGTTTCGTCGATACCGTAGCATTGAAGTTTTCTACTGCATAACCCGCGCTAAAGATCTGGGTAGCGTATCCATCGGTACTGGAACCGTATTTCGATGAGAAATCATTAAAGTAATGAGGATCGCTGACTTTGGTGTAGTTAGCATTAAAACGCCACACCTGATCCATTACACCAGAATGCTGCCAGAAGAATAACCAGCGGTGGCGGTTGTTCTCCGTCGGATACTCATCTTCGAAGACTTTGTCGGACGGCAGATAGTCAAATTCAACCAGGCCAGCCCCGGCCTGTGACAGATAGCGGAATTCGTTTTGCCACTGAATATTGCCACGTTTATGGATGTAGTGCGGCGTGATGGTCGCATCCATATTTGGCGCAATGTTCCAGTAGTACGGCAGGTAAAACTCGAAGTAGTTACTGGTGCTGTACTTGGCATTCGGAATCAAGAAACCGGAGCGGCGTTTGTCACCGATTGGCAGCTGCAAGTACGGGCTATAGAACACTGGCACGGGGCCGAGTTTAAAGCGCGCGTTCCAGATCTCCGCGACCTGCTCCTGGCGATCCTGAATCACTTCGCTACCCACGACGCTCCAGGTATTAGAACCCGGCAAGCAGGAGGTAAAGGAGCCGTTATCCAGAATCGTATAGCGGTTTTGCCCGCGTTGTTTCATCAGGTCGGCGGTGCCACGCCCCTGGCGACCCACCATCTGGTAATCACCCTGCCAGACGTTGGTATCTTTGGTATTCAGGTTTGACCAGGCTTTAGGACCTTTCAGGATGACCTGGTTATCGTCATAGTGCACATTACCCAGTGCATCCACTGTGCGTACCGGGTCTGTCTGACCTTCCGGCTGCTGTTGATGAAGCTGCACCTCATCGGCCTGCAAACGGCTATTCCCCTGATTAATATCGACATTACCGGTAAAAACGGCATCGTCAGGGTAGTTGCCTTTTGCGTGATCGGCATTGATTGTCACCGGCAGGTTATTGGTATCACCCTGCACCAGCGGGCGATTATAGCTGGGGACGCCAAGCATACATTGCGAGGCAAGATCGGCAGCCATTCCCTGCTGACTATAAAGGGCGGAGCCAATCATGGTGGCCAGGAGGGTGGGGATACGTTTTTTCATACGTTGTATTTGTTGTTCCGTCATCTGTGGCTTTACGCTGGCAAACGGTCTGAGACTAACTTACTCGCCTTTGCAACGCTAGTTTTAATCCTGCCCGCGTTCGAGCCAGGGAGAGAAGACTGCGCCTGTGCATGGCATAGAATGACGGGTATGATAAAGCAAATTTTAGCCGACGGCATGACGATTTGGGGAGTATATGCAGTATTGGGGAAAAGTGGTTGGTGTGGTCATCGCTCTTTTCATGGGCGGCGGCTTTTGGGGCGCGGTTCTGGGGCTGATTATCGGTCATATGTTTGATAAGGCGCGCAGCCGTAAAATGGCCTGGTTTGCTAACCAGCGTGAACGTCAGTCGCTCTTCTTCGCCACCACCTTTGAGGTGATGGGGCATCTGACCAAATCGAAAGGCCGCGTCACCGAAGCTGACATCCAGGTCGCCAGCCTTTTTATGGATCGCATGAATCTGCATGGCGAATCGCGTATGGCGGCACAACGCGCGTTTCGCGACGGTAAAGCGGATAATTACCCGCTTCGCGACAAAATGCGTCAGTTCCGCAGCGTCTGTTTTGGCCGCTTCGATTTGATTCGGATGTTTCTGGAAATTCAAATCCAGGCCGCCTTTGCCGATGGCTCCCTGCACCCCAGCGAACGCGAAGTGTTGTATGTGATTGCTGAGGAGCTGGGCATCTCGCGCCTGCAATTCGATCAATTCCTGCGCATGATGCAGGGCGGCGCGCAGTTTGGCGGCGGTTACCATTATCAGCAACAGGCAGGCGGTAACGGCGGCGGCTGGCAGCAGGCGCAGCGTGGTCCGACGCTGGAAGATGCCTGTAATGTGCTGGGCGTGAAACCGACAGACGATGCGACAACCATCAAGCGCGCTTACCGTAAATTGATGGGCGAACACCATCCGGACAAACTGGTGGCAAAAGGTTTGCCGCCGGAGATGATGGAGATGGCGAAACAAAAAGCGCAGGAAATTCAGAAAGCTTACGAGCTGATTCGCGAGCAGAAGGGTTTTCGCTAAGCGTAATACTCCCCCGGCGCGCGGTCGGGGGAGAGTATTAAAAATCTACCGGTGCTTTGAACGTCATGCTATTGCCGAATTGCGGATGGGTAATCGTCAGTGTTTCGGCATGCAGCAGTAAACGTGGCGCCAGCGCCAGCGCTTGCGGCGGCGCATAAAAGCGGTCGCCGAGAATCGGATGGCCAATAGCCAGCATATGCACACGCAGTTGATGCGAGCGACCCGTAATCGGCTTCAGCCGCACGCGGGCGTTACCATCATCATCCAGCGATAACACTTCATACTCGGTCTGCGCCGCTTTGCCGGTTTCGTAACACACTTTCTGCTTCGGGCGATTCGGCCAGTCGCAAATCAGCGGTAAATCCACCAGCCCTTCCGCTTTCTCCGGGTGGCCCCAGATGCGCGCCAGATACTGCTTTTTCGGCTCGCGCTCGCGGAACTGGCGCTTGAGCTCACGTTCGGCATTTTTGGTAAGCGCCACCACAATCACGCCGCTGGTGGCCATATCCAGGCGATGCACGGATTCAGCCTGCGGAAAGTCGCGCTGAATACGCGTCATCACACTGTCTTTGTGCTCATCAAGACGACCCGGTACCGACAACAAGCCGCTGGGCTTGTTGACGACCATAATGTGCTCATCCTGATAGAGAATAACCAGCCAGGGATCCTGCGGCGGATTGTAGGGCTCCATCACCATAAACAGCTCCGTTATTGATGCGTCACAACGATCAGTCGCAGCGCGTCCAGCCGCCAGCTCGCCTGATCCAGGCTTTCCAGCACTTGCTGGCGATTACTTTCAATAGCGGCCAGTTCATCGTCACGAATGTTAGGGTTCACCGCACGCAGCGCTTCCAGACGCGACAGTTCAGCAGAGAGTTTCTCGTCCGCTTCGCTGCGAGCGGCATCAATCAGCGTGCGCGCTGCGCTCTCAACCTGCATTTCACCTTTTTGCAGAATGTTGTGTACATCCTGATGCACCGCATTCACCAGCTTACTGCCGGTATGGCGGTTCACGGCGCTGAGCTGACGGTTGAAACTCTCAAACTCCACCTGTCCAGCCAGGTTGGTGCCGTTTTTATCCACCAGAAGGCGGATCGGCGTCGGCGGCAGGAAGCGGTTGAGCTGCAACTGTTTCGGCGCCTGTGCTTCCACAACGTAGATCAGCTCCAGCAACAGCGTACCAACCGGCAGCGCTTTGTTTTTCAGCAGCGAAATGGTGCTGCTGCCGGTGTCGCCGGAGAGGATCAGATCCAGGCCGTTGCGGATCAGCGGATGTTCCCAGGTGATGAACTGCGCATCCTCACGGGAGAGCGCGACATCGCGATCAAAAGTAATCGTGCAGCCATCTTCCGGCAGGCCCGGGAAATCCGGCACCAGCATATGATCGGACGGCGTCAGAACGATCATATTTTCGCCGCGATCGTCCTGGTTAATCCCCACGATATCAAACAGGTTCATGGCGAAGGTGATAAGCGCAGTGTCATCATCCTGCTCTGCAATGCTTTCAGCCAGGGCTTGCGCTTTTTCGCCACCGTTAGAGTGGATCTCCAGTAAACGGTCACGCCCTTGTTCGAGCTGCGCTTTCAGCGCGTCATGCTGCTCGCGGCAGGATTTGATCAGCTCTTCAAACCCGTCGGTGTTTTCCGGTGCGGCCAGATAGTTAATCAGCTCGCCGTGGACGCTGTCGTAAATCGTGCGGCCGGTCGGACAGGTATGTTCAAAGGCATCCAGCCCTTCGTGATACCAGCGAACCAGTACGGACTGCGCGGTTTTCTCCAGATACGGCACATGGATCTGAATATCATGCGCCTGGCCGATACGATCCAGACGACCGATACGCTGCTCCAGCAGATCCGGATTAAACGGCAGATCGAACATCACCAGCTGGCTGGCGAATTGGAAGTTACGGCCTTCAGAGCCGATCTCTGAGCACAGCAGTACCTGCGCGCCGCTGTCTTCTTCGCCAAACCACGCGGCTGCACGGTCGCGTTCGATAATCGACATGCCTTCATGGAACACGGCCGCGCGAATGCCTTCGCGTTCACGCAGAACCTGCTCCAGTTGCAGCGCGGTCGCCGCTTTGGCGCAGATCACCAGCACTTTCTGGGAACGGTGGCTGGTCAGGTAGCCCATCAACCACTCTACGCGAGGGTCGAAGTTCCACCAGGTGCCGCTATCGCCTTCGAATTCCTGATAAATCTGTTCCGGATAGAGCATGTCGCGGGCGCGTTCTTCCTGACTCTTGCGTGCGCCCATAATGCCGGAAACTTTAATGGCGGTTTGATACTGGGTCGGCAGCGGCAATTTAACCGTATGCAGTTCGCGTTTCGGGAAGCCTTTCACGCCGTTGCGGGTGTTACGGAACAGCACGCGGCTGGTGCCGTGTCTGTCCATCAACATGGTGATCAGCTCCTGGCGCGCATCAGCCGCACCGTCGCGGTCGCTGTTGGCGGTTTGCAGCAGCGGTTCGATATCCTGTTCGCCCACCAGATCGCTCAGCGTATTCAGATCGTCATTGCTAAGCCGTTCACCTGCCAGCAGTAGCGCCACTGCATCAGCGACCGGACGATAGTTTTTCTGCTCTTCGACAAACTGGGCGAAGTCATGGAAACGGTTTGGATCAAGCAGGCGCAGACGGGCAAAGTGGCTCTCCATGCCCAGTTGTTCCGGCGTGGCGGTCAGCAGCAAAATGCCCGGTACGCGCTCGGCCAGTTGCTCGATGGCGAGATATTCGCGGCTGGCTTCGTTTTCGCTCCACACCAGGTGATGCGCTTCGTCCACCACCAGCAGATCCCACTCGGCATCGCAAAGATGCTCAAGGCGCTGCTTGTTGCGGCGGACAAAATCGAGGGAGCAGATCACCAGTTGTTCGGTCTCAAACGGGTTGTCTGCATCGTGTTGCGCTTCGGCATAGCGTTCATCGTCGAACAGGGCGAAGCGCAGATTGAAGCGACGCAGCATCTCCACCAGCCACTGGTGTTGCAGGGTTTCCGGCACCACAATCAGCACACGTTCCGCTGCGCCAGAGAGCAGTTGTTGATGCAGGATCATCCCGGCTTCAATGGTTTTTCCGAGGCCGACTTCATCCGCCAGCAGCACGCGCGGCGCATAGCGGCGACCCACATCGTGAGCGATGTGCAATTGATGAGGGATCAGATTCGTGCGCTGGCCACGCAGGCCGCTCCACGGCATACGGTATTGCGCGCTTTGATAGTTACGGGCGCGAAAACGCAGCGCAAAACGGTCCATGCGGTCGATCTGCCCGGCAAACAGGCGATCCTGTGGTTTGCTGAATACCAGTTTGCTGTCGAGCAGCACTTCGCGCAGGATGACGTCTTTTTCCTGGGTATCCAGACGCGTTCCGGTGTAGGCAAGCAGTCCGTTTTCTTCTTTTACGTCTTCAATCGTTAACTGCCAGCCTTCATGGCTGGTAACTGTATCACCGGGGTTGAACATGACGCGGGTAACCGGGGAATCGCTACGGGCATACAGGCGATTTTCTCCGGTGGCGGGGAAAAGGAGTGTAACCGTGCGTGCATCGATGGCAACGACTGTACCAAGTCCGAGTTCGCTTTCCGTGTCGCTAATCCAGCGTTGACCAAGTGTAAAGGGCATAAATGAACTCTATATCTCAAATTGCAGGCAATAGTTCGTCGCCGCCTGATGGGAGGCGGGGGCGAACAAAATTGGGACCAGAAAAAGGAAGGGCGCTATGGTACTGGATGATGTCACATTCGTATAGCCTGAAAAGCGCAGCTTTAATGCAAATGCGCCATCAAAACAGCCCCAGTTGCCCCGTAAGAAGTGTAGCAAAATCGTCGTCAATGAAAGGGAGAATTCCGTCGGCGACCGGCTGTAACTGTTTACTGAGATAGTGATCGTAATCGAGCGGCGAGCGCTGATAATCCACCGGCTCAGGGCCGCTGGTGGTCCAGACGTATTTAATGGTGCCGCGATTCTGATATTGCGCCGGGCGGCCGCGTTTGAAGTTCTCTTCATCGGCCAGCCGGGCCGCGCGTACATGCGGCGGCACATTGCGTTCATATTCGCCCAGCGCTCGGCGCAGACGCTTACGGTAGACCAGTTGCTCATCCAGTTCACCCGCCATCAGGCTGGCGATCGTCTCCCGGACGTAATCCTGATACGGTTCGTTACGAAATACACGCAGATAGAGCGTTTGCTGAAACTGCTGCGCCAGCGGTGTCCAGTCGGTGCGCACCGTTTCCAGCCCCTTAAACACCATGCGCTGGTTGTCGCCTTCCTGAATCAGCCCGGCGTAGCGTTTTTTACTGCCCTGATCGGTGCCGCGAATGGTCGGCATCAGAAAACGGCAAAAGTGGGTTTCAAACTCCAGCTCCAGCGCACTCTCCAGCCTCTCATTTTGCAAATGCGCCGCCCACCAGGCGTTGACGTGTTCCACCAGTGATTTACCGATGCGCGCCGCTTCTTCTTCGCTGTGCGCCTTCTTCAGCCAGACGAAGGTCGAATCGGTATCGCCGTAAATAACATCAAAGCCCTGTTCTTCAATCAGCGCTTTGGTCTGGCGCATGATCTGATGGCCGCGCATGGTGATCGATGACGCCAGGCGGGGATCGAAAAAGCGGCACGCGCTGGTGCCGAGCACGCCGTAAAAGGCGTTCATAATGATCTTTAATGCCTGCGACAGCGGTTTATTACCCTGTCGTTTGGCATCATCGCGCCCGTGCCAGATTTGGCCGACAATTTCCGGCAGACAGTGTTTTTCGCGGGAAAACCACGCGCCAAGAAAGCCTTCGGTGCTGTATGCGGGCTCCGGCTGCGCCATGCCTTCCACCAGACCAACCGGATCGATGAGAAAGGTACGGATAATCGAGGGATACAGACTTTTGTAATCCAGCACCAGCACCGAATCGTAAAGCCCCGGACGGGAATCCATTACGTAGCCGCCAGGGCTTGCCTGCGGCGGCACATCACCGAGATTCGGCGCCACGAAACCTGCGCGGTGCATGCGCGGAAAATAGAGATGGCTGAAAGCAGCGACCGAACCGCCATGTCGGTCTACCGGTAATCCGTTGACCGTGGCCCGCTCCAGCAGAAACGGCATAATCTCCGTTTTATGGAAGATGCGCGTTACCAGCTCGCAATCCTTCAGGTTATAGGTGGCGAGCGCCGGTTTATTTTCGGCAAACCGGCGGTCGATCTCGTCCATGCGATCCCACGGATTGTCGATGGCTTTGCCTTCGCCGAGCAGCTCCTGTGATACCGCTTCCAGCGAAAAAGAGGAGAAATTCCAGAACGCGGACTTCAGCGCTTCGATGCCGTCGATAATCAACCGACCGGTGGCCTGCGCGAAGAAGACGCCATTTTTAAAACCGTGCTCGCGCCACTCCAGCTCGCTGCCGTGCCGTCCAAGGATAAGCGGCACGCGGTAACGCTCGGCGCTTTTTTGCAATACGCGCAGATCGAATTGCACCACGTTCCAGCCGATGATGACATCCGGATCGTGCGCGGCGAACCAGGCGTTGAGTTTTTCCAGCAGTTGCGGGCGGCTGGAAACATATACCAGATCGAAATCCAGCCCCTGCGCGCTGCCGTTTTCCGGCCCCAGCATATAAACCGTACGCTGTCCGCAGCCTTCCAGCCCGATGCAGTAAAGCTCGCCGTGGCGGCTGGTTTCGATATCCAGCGACACCCATTTCAGCGGCGGGCGATAGTGGGGATTAGGTTTGAGGCGCGCATTGATCAGCGCGTCGCCCTGCGGTTCGCCATCTACCCATACTGGCGCGGTGATAAAGCGCTCCATCAGAAAGCGCTCCGGCGGACGAACATCGGCTTCGTAGAGCGTTACGCCGCCTTCGCGCAGCAGCTTTTCCAGGCGCATCAGTTGGCGATGAGCGCGGCAATAGAGGCCGAACACAGGCTGGCGGTGGAAATCGCGCAGTTCGAGCGGCGTGAGCCGCCACTGTTTTTCATTGCTTAACAGGCGGCGGGCCATTTCCACCTGCGCGGCGGGGATAAAGGCCACTGACTCCTGTGGCGGCAGCACGATGCGCAGCGGGCCGTTATCCGTCGCCAGCCAGAATTCCACCTCGGTTCCGCCAGGAGTATCCCGCCAGTGCCGGGTTAATAAAAAGCCTTCTCGCGCCTGCGCCACAGCGTTCTCTCATAAAATAAAACCAGGCGAGATTATAGCCTGGTTTATGCAGTTATGCTGTGGTTTTATACAGTTATTGGCCGTAGTAGGCTTTGGCGCCGTGTTTGCGCAGGTAGTGTTTATCCAGCAGCGTTTGCTGCATGGCGGGCAGGCGCGGGTCGAGCTGGCGACAAAAGATGCCCATATACGCCACTTCTTCCAGCACAATCGCGTTATGCACCGCGTCATCGGCGTTTTTCCCCCAGGCGAAAGGCCCGTGAGAATGCACCAGTACGCCGGGCATTTGGGCGGGATCAATACCCTGCTTTTCAAAGGTTTCGACAATCACATTGCCGGTTTCCCACTCGTATTCCCCGTTGATTTCCTCATCGGTCATCTTACGGGTGCAGGGGATCTCGCCGTAAAAATAGTCCGCGTGCGTGGTGCCGGTTGCCGGAATCGGCTGGCCGGCCTGCGCCCAGATGGTGGCATGGCGGGAATGGGTATGCACGATGCCGCCAATGCCAGGAAAAGCCTGGTATAACAGGCGGTGCGTTGGGGTATCCGACGACGGTTTTTTGTTGCCTTCCACCACTTCTCCGGTCGTGATATTGACGACCACCATATCGTCAGCGGTCATCACGCTGTAATCGACGCCAGACGGTTTGATCACCAGCACGCCGCGCGCGCGATCAACCGCGCTGACATTACCCCAGGTCAGCGTCACCAGATTGTGTTTCGGCAGCGCGAGGTTGGCTTCCAGCACCTGACGTTTAAGATCTTCGAGCATTTCGTTCTCCTGCTATTGCCGGATGGCACTAGCGTTTACCCGGCCAGGGAAACCCGCAGGCCCGGTAACCGAAGTGCCACCGGGCGCGGATATCTGGCGTTAGCGTTTTGAACCGTAATAGACTTCGTTCCAGCGCAGCGCATCTTTAAATGCCGGCAGGCGGGTATCGTTGTCGATGACCGTCAGTTCGATGTCATGCAGCTCGCTGAACTGGCGCATATCATCCAGCGTCAGAGCGTGGCTAAAGACGGTGTGGTGTGCGCCGCCCGCAAGGATCCAGGCTTCGGAAGCGGTTGGCAGATCCGGCTGCGCTTTCCACAGCGCGTTCGCCACCGGCAGCTTCGGCAGATCGTGCGGGGTTTTGACTGCATCGATGCAGTTCACCAGCAGGCGGAAGCGATCGCCCAGATCGATCAGGCTGGCATTGATCGCCGGTCCTGTTTTGGTCGAGAAGATCAGACGTGCCGGATCGGCTTTACCGCCAATACCCAGGTACTGCACATCCAGCGTCGGTTTCTCATCGAGGGCGATAGACGGGCACACTTCCAGCATGTGAGAACCCAGCACCAGGTCATTGCCTTTCTCAAAGTGGTAGGTGTAATCCTCCATAAAGGAGGTGCCGCCGCTTAAACCACCGGACATCACTTTCATGATGCGCAGCAGCGCGGCGGTCTTCCAGTCGCCTTCGCCGGCAAAGCCATAGCCTTGCTGCATCAGACGCTGCACCGCCAGACCTGGCAGTTGTTTCAGGCCGTGCAGATCTTCGAAGGTGGTAGTAAAGGCATGGAAACCGCCCTCCTCAAGGAAGCGTTTCAACCCCAGTTCGATGCGCGCGGCATCCAGCACGTTCTGGCGTTTGTCGCCGTGAACCTGCGCCGCAGGTGTCAGGCGGTAGCTGCTTTCGTACTCATCCACCAGCGCGTTGACGTCCCCATCGCTAACCGCGTTCACTACCTGCACCAGATCGCCAACGCCCCAGGTATTCACCGAGAAGCCAAACTTGATCTGTGCGGCGACTTTATCGCCGTCCGTCACTGCCACTTCACGCATGTTGTCGCCAAAGCGCACCACTTTCAGATGGCGGGTATCCTGTTTGGAAACCGCCTGACGCATCCACGCGCCAATGCGTACATGGGCATGGCGATCCTGCCAGTGGCCGGTGACCACGCTGTGTTGCAGACGCATGCGCGCGCCGATAAAGCCGAACTCGCGGCCGCCGTGCGCGGTCTGGTTCAGGTTCATAAAGTCCATATCGATGCTGTCCCACGGCAGGGACGCGTTGAACTGGGTGTGGAATTGCAGCAGTGGTTTATTGAGGATGGTCAGGCCGTTAATCCACATTTTGGCCGGAGAGAAGGTGTGCAGCCACACCACCATCCCGGCGCATTTGTCATCGTAGTTGGCGTCGCGGCAGATTGCGGTGATCTCATCCGGCGAGGTTCCCAGCGGCTTCAGCACCAGCTTACAGGGCAGTTTCGCTTCTGCATTAAGGGCGTTGACCACCTGCTCGGCATGCTTTGTCACCTGTTTCAGGGCTTCCGGGCCGTACAGGTGCTGGCTGCCAATAACGAACCATACTTCATAATTGTCGAAAATAGTCATGATCTTGTCCTTAATGAGTTAACGCGGCCTGCGAGGTTGTCGCGGCGGAAGGGAGATAGTGCTGTTCGGCGCTTTTCGCCCACTGTTGGTAGCGGCGGTAGAGCCGTTCAAACTGTGGCGCCTGCGCCGAAGGCTGTAGGGTTTTCTCGATGGCGCTGGCCATCGAGCGCTGTGCTGCCGGGATATCCGCATGCACTTCTGCCGCTACAGCGGCGAAAATCGCGGCACCCAGTGCGCAGCACTGTTCAGAGGCCACGACCTGCAATGGGCGGTTAAGTACGTCGCAGCAGGCCTGCATCACGCCGAGGTTTTTGCGGGCAATACCGCCGAGCGCCATCACGTTATCCACGGCGATACCTTGCTCGGTGAAGCACTCCATAATGGCGCGCGCGCCAAAGGCGGTCGCGGCGATCAGGCCACCGAACAGCGCGGGCGCATCGGTCGCCAGATTGAGATCGGTGATCACCCCTTTCAGACGCTGGTTGGCGTTGGGTGTGCGGCGGCCGTTAAACCAGTCAAGCACCACGGGCAGATGCTCGAGCGACGGGTTTTTCACCCAGGCATCAGTCAGGGCGGGCAGCAACTGTTTCTGCTGCGCTTTGATTTGTGCTTTCAGCTCCGGATGCTGCTGCGCCAGTTGTTCCAGCGGCCAGCCGAGGACGCGACCAAACCAGGCATAGATATCGCCAAAGGCGGATTGCCCGGCTTCAAGGCCGATAAAATCGGGCACGACGCTGCCATCCACCTGACCGCAAATCCCTTTCACCGCGCGAGTACCGACGCTCTGTTTATCGGCAATCAGGATGTCGCAGGTCGAGGTGCCAATCACTTTCACCAGCGTGTTGGGCTGTGCGCCCGCGCCGACGGCACCCATATGGCAGTCGAATGCGCCACCGGAAATCACCACCGATTCGGAAAGCCCCAGCCGCTGCGCCCATTCGGCGGTCAGCGTGCCGACCGGCAGGTCTGCGGTGTACGTGTCGGTAAACAGTGGCCAGCGCAGGTGTTTATTGATAATCGGATCCAGCTCGTCAAAGAAGGCTGCCGGCGGCAGGCCGCCCCAGCTTTCATGCCACAGCGATTTGTGCCCGGCGCTGCAACGTCCGCGACGAATCGCCTGCGGGCGCGTCGTGCCGGAGAGCAGGGCTGGCACCCAGTCGCACAGTTCAATCCAGGAAACGGCCGCCTGAGCAACGGCGCTGTCGGCGCGGGTGACATGCAGGATTTTGGCCCAGAACCATTCGCTGGAATAAATGCCGCCAATGTAGCGTGAGTAGTCAGTTTTACCGGCGCTATGGCACAAGCGGGTGATGGCTTCTGCCTCTTCGACGGCGGTGTGATCTTTCCACAGCACAAACATGGCGTTCGGGTTGTCGGCGAACTCCGGGCGTAACGCCAGCACGCGCCCTTCCGCGTCTATCGGCGCTGGCGTTGAGCCGGTGCTGTCCACGCCGATGCCTTTAATCGATGCGCGCTGTTCGGCGCTGAGTTCAGCCAGCACGCTTTTCAGCGCGGCTTCCATCGACTCGATGTAGTCGCGCGGATGGTGGCGAAACTGATTGTTCGGCGCATCGCAATAACGCCCCTCCTGCCAACGCGGATACCACTCAACGCTGGTGGCGATCTCCGCCCCGGATGTGCAGTCTACCGCCAGCGCACGTACTGAATCGCTGCCGAAATCGAGGCCAATTGTGATTGCCATGTGTGTTGCTCCAAGAAGAATAACCGTTAGGAAAACCATAGTGAGCGGCGCTTAAAACCGTCAGGCAGGATTCGCTAATCTTATGGATAAAAATGCTATGGCAATGCAAAGTGTGACGCCGTGCAAAAATTCGATGTGGACATATCTGCCACCTTTATAGACACTTTCGTTATCCCTTTTCAGCCCATTTCAGGGCGAAAAAGAGGCGTAATTGCTTTTGTCTGGCGGGATTGATCCGTACCCGTGTGCAACGCCTCAGGGCGGCGGGCCGCCGCAGAATGAGGGGTTTATCAATATGGACAATTGGTTTCCTTGTCGGGTATGGGAGTATTGCGTTTATGGCTGAATCACAAAACGATCCACTGTTGCCTGGGTACTCGTTTAACGCGCATCTGGTTGCGGGGTTAACACCGATTGATTCGGAAGGCTATCTCGACTTTTTCATCGATCGTCCGCTGGGGATGAAGGGCTATATCCTCAACCTGACGGTGAAGGGAGAAGGGGTGGTAAAAAACGGCGGTAAGCAGTTTATCTGCCGTCCTGGCGATATTTTGCTGTTTCCCCCGGGGGAAATTCACCACTACGGTCGTCATCCCGATGCGTCGGAGTGGTATCACCAGTGGGTTTACTTCCGCCCGCGTGCCTACTGGCACGAGTGGCTTAACTGGCCGACATTGTTTTCCCAGACGGGATTTTACCGTCCTGATGACGGCAATATGCAATGTTTTCGCGATCTTTTTGCGCAAATTATCGATGCCGGGCAAAGTGGCGGGCGTTACGCTGAACTGCTGGCAATCAACCTGCTGGAGCAGTTATTGCTGCGGCGCATGGAGGCGATCAACGAATCGTTGCATCCACCGCTGGATAACCGCGTGCGCGACGCTTGCCAGTACATCAGCGATCACCTGGCAGACAACCATTTTGATATCGCCAGCGTAGCGCAACATGTCTGTCTGTCACCGTCGCGGCTGTCGCACCTTTTTCGTCAGCAACTGGGCGTGAGTGTGCTGAGCTGGCGCGAGGATCAGCGCATCAGTCAGGCAAAATTGCTGCTTAGCACCACGCGAATGCCGATAGCCAGCGTTGGGCGCAATGTTGGCTTTGACGATCAGCTCTATTTTTCCCGGGTATTTAAAAAATGCACCGGCGCCAGCCCCAGCGAATTCCGCGCAGGGTGCGAATAAAACGTAAAGTTTGGCAATAAAGGGTTCGGCATTACGACATAACCTGTAAAACTTTCAGATAATTGAAAGGTTGACGCTCACGGAGTCGCTCCGGAGAATCCAGCCTTCATTCTGAACAGGACGGGTTATGGAAGCACTGCTGGATCATTTTATTACGCAATCGGCAATATACTCGCTGACGGCCATTGCGCTGGTGGCATTTTTTGAATCGCTGGCGCTGGTCGGGTTGATTCTGCCCGGTACGGTGATGATGGCCGGGCTGGGCGCGCTGATTGGCAGCGGCGAAGTCAATTTCTGGCAGGCGTGGCTGGCGGGCATTATCGGTTGCTTGCTGGGTGACTGGATCTCATTCTGGCTGGGCTGGCGCTTTAAAGCGCCGCTGCACCGCTGGTCCTTTATGAAAAAGAACAAAGCGCTGCTGGATAAAACTGAACACGCGCTGCATCAACACAGCATGTTTACCATTCTGGTTGGGCGCTTTGTCGGGCCAACCCGTCCGCTGGTGCCGATGGTCGCAGGTATGCTCGATCTGCCGGTACGCAAATTCCTGCCGCCGAACATTATTGGCTGCCTGTTCTGGCCGCCGTTCTATTTCCTGCCCGGTATTCTGGCCGGCGCGGCGATTGATATTCCTGCCGATATGCAAAGCGGCAGCTTCAAATGGCTGCTGCTGCTGACCGCCGTGTTGCTGTGGCTGGCGGGCTGGCTGTGCTGGCGTCTGTGGCGTTCCGGCAAGGCGGGCGTGGATAAGTTAACCCGTTACCTGACGCGTCCGCGTTTGCTGTTGCTGGCACCGGGAATGCTGGTAGCTGGTGCGGCGGCTGCGGTGGCGCTGATTAATCACCCGTTGATGCCAGTGTATCTCTCGATTCTGGGGAAAGTGATCCGCGGTCACTGACCGCGAATACCCAGTAGCCCGGAGGCCGATGATCTGCCGCTCAGCAGGTCATCCGTTTTCCCATCCCAGGCAATGCGTCCATCGGCAACCACCAGCGAGCGTTCAGCGATGCGCGCCGCATCCTCAACGCTGTGCGAAACCATCAACAATGTCAGTTGCTGGCGGCGGCACACCTCCTGCACCAGCGACAACATTTCCTGGCGCAGTGCCGGGTCGAGCGCGGAAAACGGCTCATCCAGCAGTAGCACCGGCTGCTCGCGCACCAGGCAGCGGGCGAGGGCGACACGCTGGCGCTGGCCGCCGGACAACTGTTCCGGCAGGCGATCCAGTAATTCTTCCAGCCCCATCGTTTCGGCGATCTGGCGCAGCGTTTGCTGCTGTTCGCTGTTTAACTTCAGTCCCGGATTAAGCCCCAGCCCAATGTTCTGCCGCACCGTCAGATGCGTGAACAGATTGTTCTCCTGAAACAGCATGGATACCGGACGCTGCGACGGCGGCGTGTAGGTATGATCGTTGCCTGCAATGGTTATTGTGCCGCTTGCCGGGGTAAGAAAACCGGCAATCAGATTCAGCAAGGTGCTTTTCCCCGCGCCGCTCGGCCCGAGAATGGCTATCTGCTCGCCCGCTTGCACCGTCAGGGTGAAACGCATCGGCAGATGCTGATAAAGCCAGGTGACATCAATCAGTCTTAGCATGGCGACCCGGAAGTTTTTCAATCACAGTGAATAAGATAAAGCAGAGCAGCAGCAGGATCAGTGCCGTTACCGCACCGTCCTGGCTGCGATAGGAACCAATTTGCTGATAAAGGTAAAACGGTAGCGTGCGGAAGTCGTCATTACCAAACAGCGCCACCACACCGAAATCGCCAATCGACAATACGCAGGCGAATGCCAGTGCCTGCGTCAGCGGGCGTTGCAGCGCGCGCAGCTCCACCACCCGCAGCCGACGGAAGCCCTGCATTCCGAGCGACTGGCACAGCATGCTGTAACGGGCGGTTATGTCGCGCATCGGGTTTTCCAGCACTTTTAATGCGTAAGGGATGGCCATCAGCGCATTGGTGAAAATCACGATGCCGTCGGCGGAAGCGGGCAACCCGATACTGTTATTGAGCAGCAGGAAGAAGCCGGTTGCCAGCACAATCCCCGGCATCGCAAGGATCAACATACCGCTCAGCTCCAGCGCCTGGCCAGCCATTATCTGCTGGCGGGCGCGCAGCTCGCGGCTGCTCCACAGCAGCATCATCGTCAACACGACACACAGCAACCCGGCGGCCAGCGCGATGCGTAGCGATGTGGCTGTTGCCTGCCAGAGAACCGGTTCGCTCAGCACTTTCAGCAGACTCAAATTGAGGCCATCAACGATCACCGCCAGCAGCGGTGGCAGCAGTAACAGCAGTGCCAGCACAATCAGGGCGACATCAGATATTCGGCTGAATAAGCGATCTTCCGGATTGCGCCAGCCCTGGATCTGGTGGCTGCCGACGGCAATGGCTTTACTCATGCGCTGGCTTAACAGTACCAGACCGAGGCAGCAGATCATCTGCATCAGCGCCAGCAGCGCAGCGCGGGCCGGATCAAAATCGAAACTCAGCGCCTGATAGATCGCCAGCTCAATGGTGGTGGCCTGCGGTCCGCCGCCCAGCGACAGCACCGTGGCGAAGCTGGCGAAACAGAGCATAAAGATCAGCGCTGCGGTTGGCGGAATCTGGCGGCGCAGCCACGGCCATTCAACCAAGCGGAAAAAGGCCCAGCCGCGCATGCCTAACTGCGCGGCAAGCTGGCGCTGCTCGCCGGGGATCTGCTCCAGCGCTTGCAGCAGCAACCGCGCGGCCATCGGCAGGTTAAAAAACACATGCGCCAGCAAGATGCCTTGCAGGCCATAGGGTGAGAAATGCCACTCCAGCCCGAAAATATGCCACAGCGAGGCCAGCCAGCCCTGGCGGCCATACACGCTGAGAATGCCGAATACTGCCACCAGCACTGGCAGAATCAGCGTCATGGCGCACAGGCGCAGCAGCGCAAGGCGGCCAGGAAAACGCCGTCGGTACAGGGCGCGAGCGAGGAAAATCGCCGGGAAAACGGAGAGCAGGGCAGAGAGAAAAGCCTGCCAGAAGGAGAAACGCACCACATGCCACAGATAGCTGTCGTGCCAGAAGGCCGACAGATCGGTTAGCGGTGCGTTTTGCCACAGCGCCAGAAAAGCTGCCACCGCCACCGCCACCATTAGCGCGGCGGCGGTGAGGCCGGGAAGCAGCCAGCCGGCAATCAGCGGCTGACGGCGCGTTGCCATGCATTAATCCATGGTGCGCGTTGAGCAGCGACTTCTTGCGGCGTGAATTCAAGCGAGGGTTGCGGTTTTTGCAGCGTATCAAACCCTGCCGGTAGCGGTACGTTGCTGACCGGGTACATCCAGTTGCCGGTGGCGATGGTGTTCTGGAATGCCGGAGAAACCATAAATTTCAAAAATTTCTCCGCCAGTTCCGGCTGTTTGCTGGCGGCAGTGCGGGCGGCAACTTCGACCTGCAAATAATGCCCTTCGCTGAAATTCGCCGCTGCGTAGTTGTCTTTTTTCTCTTCTATCAGATGGTAGGCTGGCGAGGTGGTGTAACTCAGCACCAGATCGCTTTCCCCTTTCAGGAACAAGCCGTAGGCTTCGCTCCAGCCTTTGGTGACAGTCACCGTTTTGGCTGCCAGCTTGTGCCAGGCGTCCGGGGCTTTGTCGCCGTACACTTTTTGCATCCACAACAGCAGACCAAGGCCCGGCGTACTGGTGCGGGGATCTTCGTAGATCACGCGCCATTTCTGATCGCTTTCCACCAGTTCTTTCAGGCTTTTCGGCGGGTTTTTCAGTTTGTTTTTATCGTAAACGAAGGCGAACCAGCCGTAGTCGAACGGCACAAAGGTGTCGTTTTTCCAGCCGCCAGGCACGTTGACGGCATCCGTCGCTACGCCGCTTTTGGCGAACAGTTTGGTTTGCGTTGCCGCTTCCAGCAGATTGTTATCCAGCCCAAGCACCACATCCGCTTTGCTGTTTTTGCCTTCCATACGCAGACGGTTGAGCAGCGAGACGCCATCTTCCAGCGCCACAAATTTCAGCTCGCAGTTGCAGTCGCTTTCAAAGGCTTTCTTCACTGCCGGGCCGGGGCCCCAGTCCGCGGAGAAGGAGTCGTAGGTGTAGACAGTGAGTACAGGTTTGGCAAAAACGGGAGCGGCAATCAACAGCAGTAATGGCAATGATTTTTTTAACACTTTGCACCTCAAAAAATGGGTGGCAAAGGATTTTGAGAGGCAGCCTCAAATCCCTTCGCCGGCGTTATCCGGATCAGGTTCGACGGGTATTTTCTCAGCACACGCCGTTGGCGCAGCACCCCGTTGAGAACGCCGCTATTGTAATGATTTGGTAAAAAATGCGAAAGCGTTATGGATCGGGCGGCGCATACCAGGCCGATTTAAAGTCAAACCAGCCCAGCGTATTCATGCGCAGCCCGCGCATACTGCGCTGCCCCTGGATCCTTAGCCAGTGATGGATTAATGGCACCATCGCTTTACTGGCCAGTAACTGCTGAGACCAGGCGGCGAGGTTCATCTTCCCGGCACGCCACTCGGTAGCGGCGGCCTGCCAGTCGATCGGAATACAGTGCTGCAACAACGGCACTTCATACAGGTTGGCAAAGACCGAGAAGTTGAGCGGCAGGGTAAAGTTAGCGCTGTTCAGCCACAGGTCGCTGGTCGCTTCACCCCGGTGCCACTCGGCGTACTCCACCCTTTGTACATGAAGTTTTACCCCCTGTTCTGCCAGTAAGTCGCTCATGATACGGGAGAGCGCCTCGTGCTCGTTGTGTTCGCGATAGAAGGTGAGCGTCAGGGATTCCAGCCCGGCAGGCTTCTCGCCGACGCCGGGACGGGCATGATGCCAGTGCGGCAGCAGGCCGTAGGCCGGGAACCAGTAACGTTGGTAGCGCTCGTCAGCATGCCATAACAGGCTGGCGGGGGAGAGGATCTGGCTTACCCACTCCCTGACCGCCGGGCTGGCACCGCGGCTGGAACGCGCGTCAAACAGCAGATAGTAGCAGCCCTCTTCCAGGCGGCTTTCGACCGCTTTTTCATCGCCGGTTGGCCCCTCCAGCGTCAGCCCGCAGGTTGGATCGTCGCTGAGATCCGGCAGCACCCAGACATTCACTTCATCAATCAGGGCACGGAAGCCGAAATAGTCATCAAAGGCATGAATTTTTAATTGGTTATTGGTATTGCGCACCACGGCATACGGGCCGGTGCCAATCGGCTGGCTGGAGAAATGGGGGAGAGTGTTCCACTTTTGCGGCAGGATCATGGAGGGCACATGCCCCATCAACCAGGGGAGCCAGTTATCCGGCTGCCAGAGATGAATATCCAGCGTCCAGGGGGTTGGAGAGACGACCTCGCGGATATGCGAATAGAGCGGCAGGGCGGTTGCCCGTTGCAGGGACGCAATCACATCGCTCATTTCCAGCTCGCGGCCGTTATGAAAGTGGATGCCAGGGCGTAAATAAAAACGCCAGTGTAAAGGGGAAATCGCCTTCCAGTGATGAGCGATATCCGCTTCCAGTTCCCCATTTTCCTCATTTATGCGCGTCAACGCGCTGAAGATTTGCCGCGCCATATGGGTTTCGGAGCGTCGCAAGGGCGTGCCCGGTAGCAGGTTGCGCAGCGGGCGATAATAGAGCACGCGCAGGATATGTCGCCCCTGGCGAAAGGTGCGTCCAAGATGGGAAACCAGCATCTGGCGGACGGCTTCTTTATCGCCCACCAGTTGAACCAACTGATCGATACGATCCTGCTCCAGCAGATCCTCTGCCCGTTGCTGCTGGAGCGCCAGCCCGGTATAGAGGAACGTCAGGCGCGAACGCTTGCCGCGCCCTGCTTCCGCATCCCATGTCAGCCAGCCGCGCTCCTGCATGGTATTCAGCAGCGTGCGCATATGACGGCGCGAGCAACTGAGCAGTTCGGCCAGCTCATTAAGCGTGGTTTCCTGGGATTTTCCGTCGCAGCATTGCCACAAACGGATGAACTGCTGTTGCAGGCGGCCAGAGGACATAAAAGGGGAACTCCTGATAAAAACTCAGCAATTTATTTATCCCTATATTAAGCCAATACTTCTCTTCGATGAAAGCGAGGAGGTGGTATGCAGAGATCATCCATACGACGGTTTTATCTGGCTTATTTTCGCGCCACGCAGGATGTGTGCTGGCTCGCCCGTCAGAGTGCAGGGCAGCGCCTGAAAATGCTGGAAGAACTGATGCAGTGGGAAGTGACAACGCCGATCTCGAAGGACTGAATCGCGGCCATCATGTGTGACTGAGTATTGTGTAGGCTGTATCCCACAATATCATCTGTACGTCGCTGGCGGCTTTTTTTGCACAGGACAAGGCGCGAGTAACGCAGTAATGTGCAAAAAAAGCCCCAGCCCTTCGGGACGCGTGCTAAAAAAGCGTACTCTGCGTTGTCAGGCTTGAACATAGTCCCGCTATGTCCTGCGCCCTCCGCCTTGATTACGCTTTTTTGGCTCAGCGTCGCCGTCAAATGATATTGTGGGATACAGCCTCTTGCACCCGCCAGCAAAACATTTTTTGCTGGCTTTTTTCGTTTATGATTTCAGCGGCTTTTACTGCTTTTGAAAAGGAAACGTTCATGCTCTGGTTAATGACGATGGGACGTCGTCTCAACGGTGTTTACATCGCTTTTATGATCGTTGCGTTTATGATGGGCGTTGCCGGCGCGGTGCAGGCGCCGACGCTGAGCCTGTTTCTCAGCCGCGAAGTGGGGGCGCAGCCTTTCTGGATCGGGCTGTTTTATACCGTCAACGCGGTAGCCGGGATCCTGGTCAGCCTGTGGCTGGCAAAACGTTCCGATAATCAGGGCGATCGTCGCAAGCTGATCCTCTTTTGTTGCCTGATGGCGGTGGGCAACGCGCTATTGTTTGCCTTCAATCGTCACTATCTGACGCTTATCACCTGCGGCGTGCTGCTGGCCTCGCTCGCCAATACCGCGATGCCGCAACTCTTTGCGCTGGCGCGCGAATATGCCGACAGCTCCGCGCGGGAAGTGGTGATGTTCAGTTCGGTGATGCGTGCGCAGCTCTCGCTGGCGTGGGTGATTGGCCCGCCGCTGGCGTTTATGCTGGCGCTCAATTACGGCTTTACTGCTATGTTCACCATTGCCGCCGGGCTTTTTGTGGTAAGCCTGGTGATGATTGCCTTCTGGCTGCCCTCGGTGCCGCGCGTGGCGCAACCCGCTGTCGCAGTGACGGAAGTGAGCGGCTGGGGCGATAAGAACGTGCGCATGCTGTTTATCGCCTCAACGCTGATGTGGACCTGCAACACCATGTACATCATCGACATGCCTCTGTGGATTAGCCAGGAGCTGGGGCTGCCGGATAAACTCGCCGGGATCCTGATGGGCACTGCGGCGGGCCTGGAGATCCCGGCGATGATCCTGGCCGGGTATTTTGTTAAACGCCTGGGCAAGCGGCGGATGATGTTGGCAGCCGTTGCTGCAGGCGTGGTGTTTTATCTGGGGCTGATCTTCTTCCACAGCCAGACGGCGCTGCTGGTGCTGCAACTGTTCAATGCAATCTTCATCGGTATCGTCGCCGGTATCGGCATGCTGTGGTTTCAGGATTTAATGCCGGGGCGTGCCGGTTCGGCGACAACACTGTTTACTAACAGTATTTCAACCGGGGTGATTCTTGCCGGGGTGATTCAGGGCGCGTTGGCGCAGAGTTTTAGTCACGGGGCGGTGTACGTGGGGATTGCGGCGATTTCCGTGGCGGCGCTGCTGCTGACCAGCCGCGTGAAGAATGTGTGAGTTTTGTTGGCCAGGCACCTGGTCGGCTCATGCCGGATAACGGCTTCGCCTTACCCGGCCTACAAACCACATTCAGGATCGTAGGCCGGAAAAGCGTTAGCGCTATCCGGCAAGCACTCTGCTGCTGTTAGCCCATAAACGCCGGTTGCTTGCCTTCGTACGCGGCAATCGCGTCTTCATGCTGAAGCGTCAGGCCAATGCTGTCCAGACCGTTCAGCATGCAGTGGCGGCGGAAGGCATCAATGTTAAAGCTGTAGGATTTACCGCCCGCGTTTACCACCTGCGCTTCCAGATCCACCTCAAAGGTCGTGCCCGGGTTGTTCTGCACCAGCGTGAACAGCGCATCAACATCCTCTTCGCTCAGCGTCACTGGCAGCAATTGGTTGTTAAAGCTGTTGCCATAGAAGATATCGGCGAAGCTCGGCGCAATCACCACTTTGAAGCCGTAATCGGTCAGCGCCCATGGCGCATGCTCGCGCGAGGAACCGCAGCCAAAGTTTTCGCGCGCCAGTAAAATCGATGCGCCTTTGTATTGCGGAAAGTTCAGCACGAACTCCGGGTTCGGCTGCTCACCTTTATCATCAAGGAAGCGCCAGTCATTAAACAGATGGGCGCCAAAACCGGTACGCGTAACCTTCTGCAGGAACTGTTTCGGGATAATCGCGTCCGTATCGACGTTGGCGGCATCCAGCGGAACAACCAGGCCGGTGTGTTGGGTAAATTTCTCTGCCATGGTGAGCTCCTTACAGGCTACGAATATCGGCGAAATGACCGGTTACTGCCGCAGCGGCAGCCATTGCCGGGCTGACCAGATGCGTGCGTCCGCCGCGGCCCTGACGGCCTTCAAAGTTACGGTTACTGGTGGAAGCGCAACGCTCGCCGGGGTTCAGGCGGTCGTTGTTCATTGCCAGGCACATAGAGCAGCCAGGTAAACGCCATTCAAAACCGGCTTCGATAAAGATCTTATCCAGACCTTCCGCTTCCGCCTGCGCTTTCACCGGACCAGAGCCAGGTACTACCAGCGCCTGTACGCCCGGCGCGACTTTGCGGCCTTTCGCGATCTCCGCTGCGGCGCGTAAATCTTCGATACGCGAGTTTGTGCAGGAGCCGATAAAGACTTTGTCAATCGCCACTTCGGTCAGTGGAATGCCCGGTTTCAGGCCCATGTAAGCCAGCGCTTTTTCCGCAGAGGCGCGCTCAACCGGATCGGCGAACGATGCCGGATCGGGGATGATATCGGTCACCGAAATCACCTGGCCCGGGTTGGTGCCCCAGGTTACCTGCGGCGCAATCTCTTCTGCCTGCAAGGTCACAACGGTGTCGAAAGTTGCCCCTTCGTCAGTGTGCAAGGTTTTCCAGTAAGCAACGGCTTCATCAAAATCTTTGCCTTTCGGCGCATGCAGACGGCCTTTCACGTAGTTAAAGGTGGTCTCGTCCGGCGCGACAAGCCCGGCTTTCGCGCCCATCTCGATGGCCATGTTGCACAGCGTCATGCGGCCTTCCATGCTCAGCGCGCGAATTGCATCGCCGCAAAATTCCACCACGTGGCCAGTACCGCCAGCGCTACCGGTTTTGCCGATGATCGCTAACACGATATCTTTGGCGGTGATGCCCGGTGCCGCAGTGCCTTTCACTTCGATCTTCATGGTCTTAGCACGGCCCTGTTTCAGGGTCTGCGTTGCCAGCACATGCTCAACTTCCGACGTGCCGATACCGAAGGCCAGCGCGCCAAACGCGCCGTGGGTTGCGGTATGCGAGTCACCACAAACAATGGTCATGCCCGGCAGGGTAATGCCTTGTTCAGGCCCCATCACGTGGACAATCCCCTGGTACGGGTGATTCAGGTCATACAGCTCAACGCCGAATTCGTTGCAGTTTTTGATCAGTTCCTGCATCTGGATACGCGCCATTTCGCCGGAGGCGTTAATGTCTTTGGTCTGCGTGGAGACGTTATGATCCATGGTAGCGAAGGTTTTACCCGGCTGACGCACCGGACGTTTGTGCGCGCGCAGGCCGTCAAATGCCTGCGGCGAGGTCACTTCATGCACCAGATGGCGATCGATATACAACAATGGGGTTTCGTTTGGCGCTTCATACACAACGTGCGCATCAAACAATTTTTCGTACAAACTCTTAGCCATGATTACACCCCTTCGGCGACATAACGGGCAATGATGTCGCCCATTTCATCGGTACTGACAGCTGCGGCGCCACGGGCTAAATCACCGGTACGCACGCCTTCTTCTAATGCGCGGTTGATTGCGCTTTCGATAGCGGAAGCCGCTTCACCCGCGTCCAGGCTGTAGCGCAGCAGCAGCGCTAGCGACAGGATCTGCGCAATCGGGTTCGCAATATTTTTACCGGCGATATCCGGGGCTGAGCCACCCGCCGGTTCGTACAGACCAAAACCCTGTTCGTTCAGGCTTGCTGAAGGCAGCATGCCCATCGAACCGGTGATCATCGCACACTCATCGGAGAGGATGTCGCCGAACAGGTTGGAGCACAACAGCACATCAAACTGGGACGGATCTTTAATCAGTTGCATGGTGGCGTTGTCGATATACATGTGCGCCAGTTCAACATCCTGATATTCGCTGGCGATTTCGTTGACGATTTCGCGCCACAGCAGCGAGGTTTGCAGAACGTTGGCTTTATCAATCGAGTGCACTTTTTTACGGCGTTTACGCGCCGATTCAAACGCAATACGCGCGATACGCTCGATTTCAAAACGGTGATAGACCTCGGTATCGAAGGCCTTCTCGTGCTGGCCGCTGCCTTCACGGCCTTTCGGCTGGCCGAAGTAGATGCCGCCAGTCAGTTCACGTACGCACAGAATATCGAAGCCGTTAGCGGCGATATCTTCACGCAGCGGGCAGAAAGCTTCCAGCCCCTGGTACAGTTTGGCCGGGCGCAGGTTGCTGAATAATTTGAAATGCTTACGCAGCGGCAGCAGGGCACCGCGCTCCGGTTGCTGTGCTGGCGGCAGATTTTCCCATTTCGGGCCGCCGACGGAGCCAAACAGAATGGCATCGGCCTGCTCGCAGCCTTCAACGGTTGCCTGCGGCAGCGGATTGCCATGACGATCGATGGCGATACCGCCCACGTCATAATGGCTGGTGGTAATGTGCATGCCAAAACGGCTACGCACGGCTTCCAGTACTTTCAGGGCTTGTGTCATGACTTCCGGACCGATACCGTCGCCCGGTAACACAGCAATATGATAATTCTTCGACATCACACGGTTTCCTTGTTGTTTTCTTTGTTCTGCGCTTTGCGTTGCAACTCTTTTTCGACTTCGGCGGCGCGCCAGATATTGTTCAGCACGTGCACCATGGCTTTGGCTGAGGACTCAACGATATCGGTCGCCAGACCCACACCGTGGAAGCGGCGGCCATTATAATTGGCGACGATATCAACCTGTCCCAGCGCATCTTTGCCGTGGCCTTTGGCGCTGAGACCATATTTCACCAGCTCGATGTCGTACTCGGTGACGCGGTTAATCGCCTGGTAGATGGCATCGACCGGGCCGTTACCGTTGGCGGCTTCGGTTTTGATTTCATCGCCACAGGCCAGCTTGATGGAGGCGGTTGCGATGTCGTTGGAGCCGGACTGCACGCTGAAGTAGTCCAGACGGAAATGTTCTGGCTCTTCCTGCTGTTTGTTAATGAATGCCAGCGCTTCCAGGTCGTAATCGAAGACCTGGCCTTTTTTATCCGCCAGTTTCAGGAACGCTTCGTACAGGTTATCCAGGTTGTAATCGGCTTCCTGGTAACCCATCTCTTCCATCCGGTGTTTCACTGCCGCACGGCCGGAACGAGAGGTCAGGTTTAACTGCACCTGATTCAGGCCAATGGATTCCGGGGTCATGATTTCGTAGTTTTCGCGGTTTTTCAGCACGCCATCCTGGTGAATACCGGAGGAGTGGGCGAAAGCGCCGGTACCGACAATCGCTTTATTCGCCGGAATCGGCATATTGCAGATCTGGCTGACAGTCTGGCTGGTGCGCCAGATTTCAGTGTGATTGATGCGGGTGTGCACGTTCATAATGTCTTTGCGCACCTTAATCGCCATGATCACCTCTTCCAGCGAGCAGTTACCGGCACGTTCGCCGATACCGTTCATCGCACCTTCAACCTGGCGCGCACCGGCGTGTACCGCTGCGATGGCGTTGCCAACGGCCAGACCTAAATCATCATGAGTATGTACGGAGATAATGGCTTTATCGATGTTCGGTACGCGGTCATACAAGCCGGTGATGATATTGGCGAATTCAAACGGCATGGTGTAGCCGACGGTATCCGGGATGTTGATGGTTTTCGCCCCGGCGTTGATGGCGGCTTCGACCACTCGCGCCAGATCATCGATTGGCGTGCGGCCTGCATCTTCACAAGAGAATTCCACGTCATCGGTATAGTTACGTGCGCGTTTGACCATATAAATCGCACGTTCAATCACTTCATCCAGCGTGCTGCGCAGCTTGGTGGCGATATGCATCGGCGAGGTGGCGATAAACGTATGGATACGGAACGCTTCAGCGACTTTCAGGGATTCTGCGGCGACATCAATATCTTTTTCAACACAGCGGGCGAGGGCGCAAACGCGGCTGTTTTTCACCTGGCGCGCGATGGTTTGTACGGATTCAAAATCACCCGGGGAGGAAACCGGAAAGCCGACTTCCATTACATCTACGCCCATACGTTCCAGCGCCAGGGCGATTTGCAGCTTCTCTTTCACGCTCAGGCTCGCCTGTAACGCCTGTTCACCATCACGTAATGTGGTATCGAAAATAACGACTTGCTGGCTCATGGTTTAGGTCCTTGTTATCTGAGGTCGCCTCGCTACGAGCATAAAAAAACCCGCGCCAAGGCGCGGGTTTTCTGTCTTAACTGGCAGACAATTCAGCTCTGAATGTCGTCCACCGGTCTACCGCGCACAAGAGATGCGTTTAGTAGTAGTAGACCAGCGAAACCGACGTTGCGAATCATGAATCAAGCTCCAGGAAAAACGATATGCTTTTAGTGGTACTGGATACGCCTGTTAAAGTCAACCCCTGTTCCTGAAAACCATCTTCAGAACAGATGGATTGTAGGGCTGCTTTTCAGTTAATTATCCTGTACCTTAGAATGAAATGCGTATTTCGTGCGAATCACTTTTGAGTATTTTTTAGTGGGCGATCACTAATTTAAAGATAAATTTACAGAACAACCTTTTTACGCTTTGCGTTATGGAATGGATGCCTGTTATCTTTATCATCAGATGAGTTGCGGAATGTTTGATAAAGTAAAAATATATTAACTCTCTACTGATTTTCTCATTATTTATCGGCGCAATTATCCTTGAAAAAAATATAAAAAGGGAGCTTTAAATATTCCTAATTTTTCACGCTATGCTTCTAATAATGCTATATGCATGATAAATCATCTTCCTGAATATTATTATTACACAGTTAAGGGAGTTTTATCATGACGACGGATTGCAATGTTCCAGGGGAAGCTATTGATAATCATCAGATTGTCGATGTGGACAAACCACAGTTGCGTTCAGTAGATCTTAATTTGCTTACCGTTTTTGATGCGGTGATGCAGGAACAAAACATTACCCGTGCGGCGCACGCGCTGGGAATGTCACAACCCGCAGTGAGTAATGCCGTTGCGCGACTTAAAGTCATGTTTAACGATGAGCTCTTTGTCCGCTATGGCCGTGGGATTCAGCCCACTGCGCGTTCATATCAACTGTTTGGCTCAATCCGTCAGGCATTGCAGTTGGTACAAAATGAGCTGCCCGGCTCGGGATTTGATCCATTGAGCAGTGAGCGTGTATTTAATCTTTGTGTATGCAGCCCGCTGGATAATCTCTTAACGTCAGTTATTTACAATAGCGTTGAAAAGGCTGCGCCTAATATTAATCTGGTGTTTAAAGCCGATCTTAATCACAGTACTGAGCATCAATTGCGTTACCAGGAAATTGAATTTGTGATCGGCTACGAAGAGTTTCGTCGTCCGGAATTCTCTTGCGTTCCATTATTTAAAGACGAAATGGTACTGGTGACCAGTAAAGAACATCCGCGCAGTGCGAATCTTGTTACGGAAGCCGATGTATTCAATGAACAACATGCAGTGGTTTCGCTGGACCGTTATGCTTCCTTTAGTCAGCCCTGGTATGATACGGCGGAAAAGAAGAGCCGTATTGCCTATCAGGGGATGGCAGTCACCAGCGTATTAAACATTGTCGCGCAAACGCATTTAGTGACGATTGCGCCGCGTTGGTTGGTTGAACGGTTTGCTCATGGTCTGCCATTGCAGGTATTGCCTTTGCCGCTGGCGCTTAATACACGGACTTGTTATCTCTCGTGGCATGAAGCTGCAGGACGCGATAAAGGCCATCAGTGGATGGAAGAGTTACTGACCTCGGTTTGTACGCTGTAATACGCTCGCAGAATAGACCGGCTTGTTTAGTCGGTTTATTCTGCTTAATCTTGCCTGGGTAGTATTTTATTTTAATTTCGGTCGTCAGCGACTTCCCCTCGTTGTGCTAAAAATGCATGATTTTCTGTACAACCTGCCATTTGGATGATGAATGGTCATCGTCTTTCCTTATTACAGATGTTTTCACCAAATCTGCTGTTCTCGCGTTGTTTTTCCTCTTTTGTACGTTATTGACCCCGGCAGTTTGCTAATTGCCTGCCAGATTTTGAGCGGTTATGGTAACTGCCATTCATAATCAGAATGCAGGATTTCCTGCTCTGAACAGAGCGACAGCGCGGAAATGAGTTCCGCCGCCAGTCGACAAATATAAGCCTGGAGGCAAAGCATGGAGATGTTGTCTGGAGCCGAGATGGTCGTCCGATCGCTTATCGATCAAGGCGTAAAGAAAGTATTCGGCTACCCCGGAGGCGCGGTCCTTGATATCTACGATGCCCTGCATACTGTTGGCGGTATTGAACATGTGTTGGTACGTCATGAGCAGGCGGCTGTGCATATGGCCGATGGGCTTGCGCGGGCAACGGGTGAGGTTGGGGTGGTACTGGTCACGTCTGGCCCTGGTGCGACGAATGCAATCACGGGTATCGCTACTGCTTATATGGATTCCATCCCGCTGGTGGTGCTTTCCGGGCAGGTTGCGACGTCGCTGATTGGCTATGACGCGTTCCAGGAGTGCGACATGGTGGGGATTTCCCGTCCGGTGGTGAAGCACAGTTTCCTGGTCAAACAAACCGAAGACATTCCCGGCGTATTAAAGAAAGCGTTCTGGCTGGCTGCCAGTGGGCGTCCGGGGCCGGTGGTGGTGGATCTGCCGAAAGATATTATGAACCCGGCCAACAAGCTGCCCTATTTCTGGCCGGAATCGGTCAGCATGCGATCTTATAACCCGACGACGCAGGGGCACAAAGGGCAAATCAAGCGCGCTTTGCAAACGCTGGTGGCGGCGAAGAGGCCGGTGGTCTATGTGGGCGGCGGTGCGATTAACTCCGCGTGCGAAGCTCAGTTGCGCCAGTTGGCCGAAAAATTGAATTTGCCCGTGGTCTCTTCCTTGATGGGGCTGGGCGCGTTTCCGGCGTCGCATCGACAGGCGCTGGGTATGCTGGGCATGCACGGGACTTACGAAGCCAATATGACGATGCACCACTCCGATGTCATTTTCGCGGTTGGCGTGCGTTTTGACGATCGCACTACCAATAACCTGGCGAAGTACTGTCCGGATGCGACGGTTCTGCATATCGATATCGACCCCACCTCCATTTCCAAGACCGTACAGGCGGATGTGCCAATTGTCGGCGATGCGCGGCTGGTTCTGGAACAGATGCTCGAACTGCTGGAGCAGGAAGAGCAGCCGCAGCCGCTGGATGAGATCCGTGACTGGTGGTTGCGCATTGAACAGTGGCGCGCGCGTCAGTGCCTGAAATATGACACCCAGAGTGAAAAGATCAAACCGCAGGCAGTGATTGAAGCTATCTGGCGTTTGACGAATGGCGACGCTTACGTTACTTCCGATGTTGGCCAGCATCAGATGTTTGCCGCACTCTATTACCGTTTTGATAAACCGCGCCGCTGGATCAACTCCGGTGGGCTGGGCACGATGGGTTTTGGTTTACCCGCCGCGCTCGGCGTGAAGATGGCACTGCCCGAGGAGACGGTTATCTGCGTGACCGGCGATGGCAGTATCCAGATGAACATTCAGGAACTCTCTACGGCCTTGCAGTATGAACTGCCGGTGTTGGTATTGAACCTCAATAACCGCTATCTGGGGATGGTGAAGCAGTGGCAGGACATGATCTATTCCGGCCGCCATTCACAATCTTATATGGAGTCGCTGCCTGATTTTGCGCGCCTGGCAGAAGCTTATGGCCATGTGGGAATCCGTATTACGCGTCCGGATGAGCTGGAGGCGAAGCTGGCGGAAGCGCTGGAGCAGGTGAAAAACAATCGCCTGGTGTTTGTTGACGTTACCGTTGATGGTAGTGAACACGTTTATCCGATGCAGATCCGCGGCGGCGGCATGGATGAGATGTGGTTAAGCAAAACGGAGAGAACCTGATTATGCGCCGGATACTGTCTGTACTACTGGAAAATGAATCGGGCGCGTTATCGCGCGTGATTGGCCTGTTCTCTCAGCGCGGTTACAACATAGAAAGCCTGACCGTTGCGCCGACTGACGATCCCACCTTATCGCGGATGACGATCCAGACTGTCGGCGATCAAAAGGTTCTGGAGCAGATCGAAAAGCAACTGCACAAGCTGGTCGATGTGTTACGTGTGAACGAGCTGGGGCAGGGGGCATATGTTGAGCGTGAAATCATGCTGGTGAAGATTCAGGCCAGCGGCTACGGTCGCGAAGAGGTGAAACGCAACGCTGAGATCTTCCGCGGACAGATCATTGATGTTACGCCGTCGATTTACACGGTTCAGCTCGCGGGCACCAGTGACAAGCTGGATGCGTTTTTAGCCACGATTCGTGATGTGGCGAAGATTGTTGAAGTTGCGCGCTCCGGTGTGGTGGGGTTGTCGCGCGGCGATAAAATCATGCGCTGAATAGAATAACCTTCCATATTTACAGGCCCGGTGTTCTACGCCGGGCTTTTTTTTGCGAAATCCGCCGGAACCAGACACGAAAGCGGTTGCCGGACTGAGTATTCTGCGCTTAGATGTTAAGGGTTTTAACCTATATCCCTAAAAAGGTTATGGAGTACATCAATTTAAGGGGCAATTGTGAAACTGGATGAAATCGCCCGGCTAGCCGGCGTCTCACGAACCACGGCAAGCTACGTCATCAATGGTAAGGCGAAGCAGTATCGTGTCAGCGACAAAACCGTTGAGAAAGTGATGGCGGTTGTTCGTGAGCATAACTACCACCCGAATGCGGTGGCGGCTGGCCTGCGCGCAGGACGCACTCGTTCGATTGGGCTGGTGATCCCCGATCTTGAAAACACAAGTTACACCCGCATAGCCAACTATCTGGAGCGCCAGGCGCGTCAGCGCGGTTACCAGTTGCTGATCGCCTGCTCGGAAGATCAACCCGATAATGAAATGCGCTGTATCGAGCACCTTTTGCAGCGGCAGGTGGACGCTATTATTGTTTCCACCTCATTGCCGCCAGAGCATCCGTTCTATCAGCGCTGGGCCAATGATTCCTTCCCGATTGTCGCACTGGATCGCGCGTTGGATCGTGAACACTTCACCAGCGTTGTTGGCGCCGATCAGGATGATTCGGAGATGTTGGCCGCAGAGCTGCGTAAGTTTCCGGCGGAGCGCGTGCTTTACCTTGGGGCGTTACCAGAGCTCTCTGTCAGTTTCCTGCGCGAGCAAGGCTTCCGCACGGCGTGGAAAGATGACCCGCGTGAAGTGCAGTATCTCTATGCCAATAGCTACGAGCGTGAAGCCGCCGCTCAGCTATTTGATAAATGGCTGGAAACCAACCCGATGCCGCAGGCGATGTTTATAACCTCGTTTGCATTATTGCAGGGCGTGCTTGACGTTACGTTACGTCGCGACGGTAAATTGCCGTCGGATCTGGCGATCGCGACTTTTGGCGATCACGAGCTGCTCGATTTCCTGCAATGCCCGGTACTGGCGGTGGCGCAGCGCCATCGCGATGTTGCGGAGCGGGTTCTGGAAATTGTACTGGCAAGCCTCGACGAACCGCGTAAGCCGAAAGCGGGGCTTAGCCGTATCCGGCGTAATCTCTATCGTCGCGGGATATTAAGTCGCGTATAAGTTCAGATAAAGGCAGCGTAAGTTGCCTTTTTTGTTTGTTGTTTTACCTTGAATCAAATTATTCCCTGTTGGCTCCTAAGATAAATCCTTAATTTTTAAACGGGGCGAGATGAGTTAATTCTAATTGCTCTTTAAATGTGGTTTTAAAAGGATATTTTTAAAGCAGTAATCATGATTTCTGTCTTAAATTGTTACATCTCAGAAAAGTGTTACCTTTCTCCTTAGCATCCATTATCGGCGTATGGCTATTTCCTTAGTGGATCAGCCGTCGCGCTCAATGTGAACGAATGCAACTGGTGCTGTTCAGTTGGGTCGATATGTCTTAAAATGCCGCCCGCGTCGCAAACTGACACTTTATATTTCGCGCGCAGGAATCAAATGGTTTTAAACGCGGATACGCATATTCTGTTTTTTTTCTTGCAAATATTCATGACGTTAATTTGCCTCGTAAGTTGAGCACTATTTCACCTTTGCAGATATTCGCTGCAAATAAGAGATCTTTTGTTCTGGTTAGCCTTTGTGCTGGCTTGACAAGCTTTTCCTCCGCTCCGTAAACTCCGTTGGTGGGGATTTGTGGGATAAAGTGGTGAAAAGGGTCACTTGGGGGTGAATCGGACATGTTCCGTGGCGCGACGTTAGTCAATCTCGACAGCAAAGGGCGGTTAGCCGTTCCGACCCGTTATCGGGATATGCTGCTGGAGAATGCCTCCGGTCAGATGGTGTGTACCATCGACATTCGCCATTCATGTCTGCTGCTTTATCCCCTTCCTGAATGGGAAATTATTGAGCAAAAACTGGCGCGCCTGTCGAGCATGAACCCGCTTGAGCGACGCGTACAACGTTTATTGCTGGGGCATGCCAGCGAGTGCCAGATGGATAGCGCCGGGCGTTTATTGATTGCGCCTGTTTTACGGCAGCATGCCGGGCTAACCAAAGAAGTGATGCTGGTCGGGCAGTTCAATAAATTTGAGCTGTGGGACGAAACGACCTGGTATCAACAGGTCAAGGAAGATATCGACGCTGAGCAATCGGGTTCTGAAGCACTTTCAGATCGGTTGCAGGATTTGTCTCTGTAATGATGATGGAAAATTTTAAACATACGACGGTGCTGCTGGATGAGGCCGTTAATGGCCTGAATATTCGTCCGGATGGCATCTACATCGATGGCACTTTTGGTCGCGGTGGTCACTCGCGCCTGATCCTCTCCCGTTTGGGTGCGGAAGGACGCTTGTTGGCGATCGATCGCGATCCACAGGCAATTGCTGTAGCCCAAACCATTGATGATCCCCGCTTCTCCATCATTCATGGTCCTTTCTCTGCGCTTGCTGATTATGTCAGCGAGCGCGAACTTGTTGGCAAGATCGACGGTATTCTTCTCGATCTTGGTGTCTCTTCACCGCAGCTTGACGATCCTGAGCGCGGTTTCTCCTTTATGCGCGATGGCCCGCTCGATATGCGGATGGATCCCACCCGCGGCCAGTCTGCTGCCGAATGGCTGCAAACAGCTGAAGAGGCGGACATCGCCTGGGTGCTGAAAACCTTTGGCGAGGAGCGTTTTGCTAAACGTATCGCGCGCGCCATTGTAGAGCGCAACCGCCTCGAGCCGATGACCCGCACTAAAGAGCTGGCGGAAGTCGTTGCGGCGGCAACACCGGTGAAAGACAAGTTCAAACATCCCGCGACCCGTACCTTCCAGGCGGTGCGCATTTGGGTAAACAGTGAACTGGAGGAAATAGAGCTGGCGCTAAAAAACTCGCTCGGCGTGCTTGCCCCGGGAGGGCGGCTTTCGGTCATTAGCTTCCATTCACTGGAAGACCGCATTGTGAAACGCTTCATGCGTGAGCAAAGCCGCGGCCCGCAGGTTCCTGCCGGGTTGCCGATGACCGAAGAGCAACTCAGGAAACTGGGTGGCCGTCAGTTGCGAGCCTTAGGAAAGTTGATGCCGGGTGAAGAAGAAGTGGCTGAAAACCCACGTGCCCGTAGTTCAGTTCTGCGCATTGCAGAGAGGACGAACGCATGATCGGCAGAGTGACAGAAACCCTAAGCAAAGTGAAAGGATCGTTAGGAAGCAACGAGCGCCATGCCTTGCCTGGCGTGATCGGCGACGATCTTTTGCGATTTGGGAAACTGCCACTCTGTCTGTTCATTTGCATCATCATGACGGCAGTGACGGTTGTCACTACCTCTCACCACACACGTTTATTAACCGCGCAGCGTGAACAACTGGTTCTCGAGCGCGACGCGCTGGATATCGAATGGCGCAACCTGATTCTTGAAGAGAATGCGCTTGGCGATCATAGCCGGGTGGAACGGATTGCGACGGAAAAGCTGCAAATGCAGCACGTGGATCCCTCTCAGGAAAATATCGTAGTGCAGAAATAGGCATGAATAAGGAATTACGCGACGCATGAAAGCAGCGGCGAAAACGCTTAAACCGAAACGCCAGGAAGAACAGGCCAACTTTGTGAGTTGGCGTTTTGCGTTGCTTTGCGGTTGCATTCTGCTGGCGATGGCGTTTCTGCTTGGGCGTGTCGCCTGGCTGCAAGTTATCAATCCGGAGATGCTGGTGCGCGAAGGGGATATGCGTTCTCTGCGCGTGCAGGAAGTTGCAACGTCGCGTGGAATGATTACCGACCGTTCCGGGCGTCCGCTGGCTGTCAGTGTGCCGGTGAAAGCGATTTGGGCCGATCCAAAAGAGTTACACGATGCTGGCGGCGTCACGCTGGATAACCGCTGGAAAGCGCTCTCTGACGCGCTGAACATGCCACTGGATCAGTTGGCTTCCCGCATTAACGCCAACCCGAAGATGCGTTTTATCTATCTGGCGCGCCAGGTGAACCCCGACCTCGGCGATTACATTAAGAAGCTCAAGTTGCCGGGGATTCATCTGCGTGAAGAATCCCGCCGTTATTACCCTTCCGGGGAAGTGACCGCTCACCTTATCGGTTTTACTAACGTCGATAGTCAGGGGATCGAAGGCGTCGAGAAGAGCTTTGACAAATGGCTTACCGGTCAGCCTGGCGAACGTATTGTGCGTAAAGACCGCTACGGGCGCGTTATCGAAGATATCTCCTCCACCGACAGTCAGGCTGCGCATAACCTGGCGCTGAGCATTGATGAACGCTTGCAGGCGCTGGTTTACCGCGAGCTGAATAACGCGGTGGCGTTTAACAAGGCAGAATCAGGAAGCGCAGTGCTGGTCGATGTGAACACCGGCGAAGTATTGGCAATGGCCAACAGCCCTTCCTACAACCCGAACAACTTCACCGGTACGTCGAAAGATGCAATGCGTAACCGCGCGATCACCGACGTTTTTGAACCAGGTTCGACGGTGAAACCGATGGTGGTAATGACGGCGCTGCAGCGCGGTGTCGTCACGCCAAATACGGTGTTGAACACCGTGCCATACCGAATTAACGGCCACGAAATCAAAGACGTGGCGCGCTACAGCGAATTGACCCTTACCGGGGTGCTACAAAAGTCGAGTAACGTCGGTGTATCGAAGTTGGCGTTAGCGATGCCCTCCTCAGCGTTAGTAGATACTTACTCACGTTTTGGACTGGGAAAAACGACCAATTTGGGGATGGTCGGGGAACGCAGTGGCTTATTTCCTCAAAAACAACGGTGGTCTGACATAGAGAGGGCCACCTTCTCTTTCGGCTATGGGCTAATGGTAACGCCGTTACAGTTAGCGCGAGTCTACGCAACGATTGGCAGTTACGGTATCTACCGTCCTCTGTCGATTACCAAAGTTGACCCGCCCGTGCCGGGCGAACGCATTTTCAATGAGTCTATCGTGCGCACCGTGGTGCATATGATGGAGAGCGTTGCGCTGCCTGGCGGCGGCGGGGTGAAAGCGGCCATCAAAGGCTATCGCATTGCTATCAAAACCGGGACGGCGAAAAAAGTCGGCCCGGATGGTCGTTATATCAACAAATATATTGCTTACACCGCTGGCGTCGCGCCTGCCAGCCGCCCGCGCTTTGCGCTGGTGGTGGTGATTAACGATCCGCAAGCGGGTAAATACTACGGTGGTGCCGTGTCCGCACCGGTCTTCGGTGCCATCATGGGCGGCGTTCTGCGCACCATGAACATTGAGCCGGACGCGCTGACCACGGGCGAAAAAAGTGAGTTTGTAATTAATCAAGGCGAGGGTACAGGTGGCAGATCGTAATTTGCGCGACCTTCTCGCTCCGTGGGTGCCAGGCGCACCGGAGCGAGCACTGCGGGAGATGACACTCGACAGCCGTGCGGCTGCATCGGGCGATCTCTTTGTGGCGGTGGTCGGTCATCAGGCGGACGGGCGTCGATATATCCCGCAGGCGATTGCGCAAGGTGTTGCTGCCATTATTGCTGAAGCGAAAGACGAAGCAAATGACGGTGAAATTCGTGAAATGCACGGTGTTCCGGTCATTTACCTCAGCCAGTTGAATGAGCGCCTTTCCGCGCTGGCGGGCCGTTTTTACGGCGAGCCATCTGAACAATTGCGCCTGATTGGCGTAACTGGCACCAACGGCAAAACCACGACCACTCAATTGCTGGCGCAGTGGAGCCAATTGGTGGGCGAAACCAGTGCAGTGATGGGGACGGTCGGAAATGGTCTGCTGGGGAAAGTCATCCCGACGGAAAACACCACCGGCTCTGCGGTGGATGTTCAGCATGTGATTGCCGGGCTGGCTGCGCAGAAAGCGACGTTTGCCGCGATGGAAGTCTCTTCCCATGGTCTGGTGCAGCATCGCGTGGCGGCGCTGAAGTTTGCCGCAGGCGTATTTACCAATTTAAGCCGCGATCACCTCGATTATCACGGCGATATGGCGCACTACGAAGCGGCGAAATGGCTGCTGTTCTCCTCTCACCACTACGGGCAGGCGATTATCAATGCCGATGACGAAGTGGGCCGCCGCTGGTTAGCGAATCTGCCTGATGCGGTTGCGGTATCGATGGAAGACCATATCAACCCGGATTGTCACGGCCGCTGGCTCAAGGCGACCGGCGTGGAATACCACGATAGCGGCGCGACTATTCGTTTTGACTCTTCATGGGGTCAAGGTGAAATCGAAAGCCGCCTGATGGGGGCGTTTAACGTCAGTAACCTGCTGCTGGCGCTGGCAACGCTGCTGGCGCTGGGGTATCCGTTAAGCGATTTGCTGAAAACCGCTTCACAGTTGCAGCCGGTTTGTGGACGCATGGAAGTATTTAGTGCGCCGGGTAAACCGACGGTGGTGGTGGATTATGCCCATACGCCGGATGCGCTGGAAAAAGCCTTACTGGCTGCACGCCTGCACTGCACCGGTCAACTGTGGTGTGTGTTTGGCTGCGGTGGCGATCGCGATAAAGGTAAACGTCCGCTCATGGGCGCGATTGCCGAGCAGTTCGCCGATGTGCCGGTGGTGACGGACGATAACCCGCGCACTGAAGAGCCGCGCGCCATTATCAACGATATTCTCGCTGGCATGCTGGATGCGGGGCGTGCGCATGTGGTGGAAGGCCGTGCCGAAGCCGTAACCAACACCATTATGCAAGCGAAAGAGAATGATGTGGTTCTGCTGGCCGGCAAAGGCCATGAAGATTATCAAATTGTCGGGACGCACCGACTGGATTACTCCGATCGCGTCACCGCCGCACGTTTGCTGGGGGTAGTGGCATGATTAGCGTAACCCTTAGCCAGCTTGCCGGCATTCTGCACGGTGAATTGCACGGTCAGGATGCGACGATTGATGCGGTGACCAGCGATACCCGCAAACTAACGCCTGGCTGCCTCTTTGTGGCGTTGAAGGGAGAGCGTTTCGACGCCCATGATTTTGCCGATCAGGCTAAAGCGGGCGGCGCGGGCGCGCTGCTGGTTAGCCGTAAGCTGGACTGCGATCTGCCGCAACTGCTGGTCAAGGACACTCGTCAGGCGTTTGGCGAGCTGGGCGCCTGGGTTCGTCAGCAGGTACCGACGCGTGTGGTAGCGCTAACCGGCTCTTCCGGTAAAACCTCGGTGAAAGAGATGACGGCCGCCATTCTGAGTGAATGTGGCAACACGCTTTATACCGCAGGAAACCTGAACAACGATGTCGGCGTGCCGATGACGCTGCTGCGTTTAACCAAAGAACATCAATACGCGGTGATTGAGCTGGGTGCGAATCACCAGGGCGAAATCGCCTGGACCGTCGGGCTTACCCGCCCGGAGGCGGCTCTGGTCAATAACCTGGCGGCGGCGCACCTGGAAGGTTTTGGATCGCTTGCGGGCGTGGCGAAAGCTAAAGGTGAAATCTACACCGGCTTGCCTGCCAACGGTGTGGCAATCATGAATGCTGACAATAACGACTGGCTGAACTGGCAGAGCATTATTGGCGATCGCAAAGTGTGGCGCTTCTCGCCAAATGCGGCGAACAGTGATTTTACGGCTACCAACATTCATGTGACCTCTCACGGAACTGAGTTCACGCTGCAAACCCCGATGGGCAATGTGGATGTGACGCTGCCGTTGCCGGGACGACACAATATTGCTAATGCGCTGGCAGCGACCTCGCTGGCGATGGCAGTGGGTGCCAGCCTGGCGGCAGTGAAACAAGGGTTGGCAAACCTGAAAGCGGTGCCGGGGCGTCTGTTCCCGGTGCAACTGGGTGAAAATAAATTGCTGCTCGATGACACCTACAACGCCAACGTCGGTTCAATGACCGCCGCTGCACATGTGCTGGCGGAAATGCCGGGTTACCGGGTGATGGTGGTGGGCGATATGGCAGAGTTAGGCGATGAGAGCGAAGCCTGCCACATTCAGGTGGGTGAAGCGGCGAAAGGCGTCGGTATCGATAAAGTGCTGAGCGTCGGTAAGCTGAGCAAGGCTCTGAGCGCTGCCAGCGGTGTTGGCGAACATTTTAACGATAAAGCGGCAGTGGTGGCGCGTTTGAAGGCGCTGATCGCTGAACAGCAGATTATTACCATTTTGGTGAAAGGTTCACGTAGTTCCGCCATGGAAGAGGTGGTGCGCGAATTACAGGAGAATGGAACATGTTAGTGTGGCTGGCCGAACATTTGGTCAAATATTATTCCGGCTTTAACGTCTTTTCCTATCTGACGTTTCGCGCCATTGTCAGCCTGCTGACCGCGCTCTTCATCTCTCTTTGGATGGGGCCGCGCATGATTGCCCGTTTGCAAAAACTCTCTTTCGGCCAGGTTGTGCGTAACGACGGTCCGGAGTCGCATTTCAGTAAACGCGGCACGCCAACGATGGGGGGAATTATGATCCTCACGGCAATCGTGGTTTCCGTACTGCTGTGGGCTTATCCCTCTAACCCGTATGTCTGGTGCGTGCTGGTTGTACTGGTAGGTTACGGTGCGATTGGTTTCGTTGACGATTACCGCAAAGTGGTGCGTAAAGATACCAAGGGCCTGATTGCTCGCTGGAAATATTTCTGGATGTCACTGATTGCGCTGGGCGTTGCGTTTGCGCTTTACCTGGCGGGGAAAGATACGCCAGCGACAGAGCTGGTGGTGCCGTTCTTTAAAGATGTGATGCCGCAACTGGGCCTTTTCTACATTCTGCTGGCTTACTTTGTGATTGTCGGCACCGGCAACGCCGTTAACTTGACGGACGGTCTTGACGGTCTGGCAATTATGCCGACGGTGTTTGTCGCCGCGGGCTTTGCGCTGGTGGCCTGGGCTACCGGTAACATGAATTTTGCTAACTACCTGCATATCCCTTATCTGCGTCACGCGGGCGAGCTGGTGATCGTCTGCACGGCGATTGTCGGTGCCGGGCTGGGCTTTTTGTGGTTCAACACCTATCCGGCGCAGGTTTTCATGGGGGATGTGGGTTCACTGGCTCTCGGCGGCGCGTTGGGAATTATTGCCGTGCTGCTGCGCCAGGAGTTCTTGCTGGTGATTATGGGCGGGGTGTTCGTGGTGGAAACTCTGTCGGTGATTTTGCAGGTGGGGTCGTTTAAATTGCGCGGTCAGCGTATTTTCCGCATGGCGCCGATTCACCATCACTATGAACTGAAAGGCTGGCCGGAACCGCGCGTGATCGTGCGCTTCTGGATTATTTCGCTGATGCTGGTGCTGATTGGCCTGGCAACGCTGAAGGTACGTTAATCATGGCAGATTACCAGGGTAAAAAAGTCGTCATTATCGGTCTGGGTCTGACAGGTCTTTCCTGCGTTGACTTTTTCCTCGCGCGCGGCGTGACGCCACGCGTTATGGACACGCGCGTTTCGCCACCGGGGCTGGATAAGCTGCCGGAGACGGTAGAGCGCCATCTTGGTAGTCTCAATGATGACTGGTTGCTGGCGGCTGACCTGATTGTCGCAAGCCCTGGCATCGCACTGGCGCATCCTTCTCTGAGCGCGGCAGCCGATGCTGGCGTTGAGATCGTCGGCGATATCGAACTCTTCTGCCGCGAAGCGCAAGCGCCAGTCATTGCGATTACCGGTTCAAACGGTAAAAGCACCGTCACCAAACTGGTGGGTGAAATGGCAGAAGCGGCAGGCGTTAATGTGGGCGTTGGCGGCAATATCGGCCTGCCTGCACTAATGCTGCTTGATGAAGCCCGCGAACTCTATGTGCTGGAGCTTTCCAGTTTCCAACTGGAAACCACTTTCAGCCTGCACGCTGCGGCGGCAACCATCCTGAACGTGACGGAAGATCATATGGATCGCTACCCGTTCGGGCTGCAACAGTACCGTGCCGCAAAACTGCGCGTTTACGAAAATGCGAAAGTATGTGTGGTCAACGCGGACGACGCGCTGACCATGCCGGTGCGGGGCGCCGATGAACGTTGCGTGAGCTTCGGCGTTGACGTCGGCGACTATCACCTGAACCGCCAGCAGGGGGAAACCTGGCTGCGTGTAAAAGGTGAAAAGGTTCTGAATGTTAAAGAGATGAAGCTGAGTGGCCAGCACAACTATACCAACGCGCTGGCAGCGCTGGCGCTGGCGGATGCCGCTGGTTTACCGCGGGCAAGCAGCCTGAAGGCGCTGACAACCTTCACCGGGCTGGCACACCGCTTCCAGTTGGCGCTGGATCATAACGGGGTGCGTTGGATCAACGACTCGAAAGCGACCAACGTCGGCAGTACAGAGGCGGCGCTGAACGGCTTGCAGGTTGACGGTACGCTGCATCTGCTGTTGGGCGGGCACGGTAAGTCAGCCGATTTCTCACCACTGAAGCGCTATCTCGGCGGCGATCGTATTCGTCTTTATTGCTTTGGCCGCGATGGTGGCGAGTTGGCGGATTTACGTCCGGAAATCGCCGATCGGGTTGAAACGATGGAAGAGGCAATGCGTCTGATCGCCACGCGTGTGCAGCCGGGCGACATGGTGCTGTTGTCGCCAGCCTGCGCCAGCCTCGATCAGTTTAAGAATTTCGAACAACGGGGTGATGTCTTTACCCGTCTGGCGCAGGAGTTAGGCTGATGCGTTTAACGCTCCCACGCCCGAGAATGCCGCGCCTGCCAGGATTTAGCCTCCTGGCATGGTTGTTTGCGGCATTGAAAGGTTGGGTTATGGGATCACGGCAAAAAGATTCCGACAGCCTGGTGATGTACGACCGCACGCTGTTGTGGTTGACGCTGGGCCTGGCGGCGATCGGTTTCATTATGGTGACCTCGGCGTCGATGCCGGTAGGGCAACGCCTGACGGACGATCCTTTCTTCTTTGCTAAACGTCATGCGCTGTATCTGTTCCTGGCGTTTTGTATGTCGATGATCACGCTGCGTTTGCCGATGGATTTCTGGCAGAAATACAGCTCGGCGATGTTGATTGCCGCGATCATTATGCTGCTGGTGGTACTGGTGGTTGGTAGCTCGATCAACGGGGCCTCTCGCTGGATCGACCTCGGCGTCATGCGCTTCCAGCCAGCAGAGTTCACCAAGTTGTCGCTGTTCTGTTACCTGGCTAACTACCTGGTACGTAAGGTGGATGAAGTGCGTAATAACCTGCGCGGCTTCCTCAAACCGATGGGCGTGATTCTGGTGCTGGCGGTTCTGCTGCTGGCGCAGCCGGATCTCGGTACGGTGGTGGTGCTGTTTATCACTACGCTGGCGATGTTGTTCCTCGCCGGGGCAAAACTGTGGCAGTTCATTGCCATCATCGGTATGGGGATTTCAGCGGTTGTGCTGCTGATCCTCGCCGAACCGTATCGTATTCGCCGCGTAACCTCTTTCTGGAACCCGTGGGAAGATCCCTTCGGTAGCGGTTACCAGTTAACGCAGTCGCTGATGGCATTTGGTCGCGGTGAGCTGTGGGGGCAGGGGCTTGGAAATTCCATACAGAAGCTGGAGTATCTGCCTGAAGCACATACCGACTTTATCTTCTCCATTATCGGGGAGGAACTCGGTTATATCGGTGTGGTAGCGGCGCTTTTAATGGTATTCTTCGTCGCTTTCCGCGCCATGTCCATCGGGCGAAAAGCGCTGGAAATCGATCATCGTTTCTCTGGTTTCCTGGCCTGCTCGATTGGTATCTGGTTTAGCTTCCAGGCGCTGGTTAACGTTGGTGCGGCGGCAGGCATGCTGCCGACCAAAGGGCTGACTCTGCCGCTTATCAGTTACGGTGGTTCCAGCTTACTGATTATGTCAGTGGCGATTACGCTGCTGCTACGCATCGATTATGAAACGCGTCTGGAAAAAGCCCAGGCGTTTACACGAGGTTTGTGATGAGTGGTCAACCAAAGCGGTTAATGGTGATGGCGGGCGGTACCGGCGGGCATGTCTTCCCCGGGCTTGCAGTTGCGCACCATTTGATGGATCAGGGCTGGCAAGTGCGCTGGCTCGGAACCGCCGATCGCATGGAGGCCGATCTGGTGCCCAAACACGGCATCGAGATCGATTTTATCCGTATCTCCGGCCTGCGTGGCAAAGGGATCAAAGCGCAGTTGCTGGCCCCGGTACGTATTTTTAACGCCTGGCGACAGGCTCGCGCCATTATGCAGCGCTTTAAACCGGATGTGGTGCTGGGGATGGGCGGTTATGTCTCTGGTCCTGGCGGGCTGGCTGCCTGGTCACTCGGTATTCCGGTAGTGCTCCATGAGCAGAATGGAATTGCTGGTTTAACCAATAAATGGCTGGCGAAAATCGCTACCAAAGTGATGCAGGCGTTTCCCGGCGCTTTTCCAAAAGCGGAAGTCGTTGGAAATCCGGTGCGTGTTGATGTGCTGGAACTGCCACTACCGCAGGAGCGTTTACCTGGTCGTGAAGGGCCGGTTCGTGTGCTGGTTGTTGGCGGCTCTCAGGGCGCGCGCGTGTTGAACCAGACAATGCCGCAGGTCGCGGCGAAGCTGGGCAATGCTGTGACCATCTGGCATCAGAGCGGCAAAGGTGCGCAGCAGGATGTTGAGCAGGCGTATGCTGCTGCGGGCGAACCGCAGCATAAAGTGACGGAATTTATTGACGATATGGCGAAAGCCTACGCGTGGGCGGATGTAGTGGTGTGTCGGTCAGGCGCACTGACGGTCAGCGAAATCGCAGCCGCAGGTTTACCGGCGCTGTTTGTGCCTTTCCAGCACAAAGATCGTCAGCAGTACTGGAATGCATTACCGCTGGAAAAAGCGGGTGCCGCGAAGATCCTCGAACAGCCGCAGTTCACCGTTGATGCGGTAGCCGCGACGCTGGCGGGCTGGGATCGCGAAGCATTGCTGGAGATGGCGGAACGCGCGCGCGCGGCGGCCATCCCGGATGCCACCGAGCGCGTGGCGAATGAAGTCAGCCTGGCAGCTCAGGCGTAAATACTGGCGGCGCGTTGGCGTCGCGCAAATTTAAGTAGTCGATGGCGTTTAGAGAATGAATACACAAGAACTGGCGAAACTGCGTTCAATAGTGCCCGAGATGCGACGTGTCCGGCACATTCACTTTGTCGGCATTGGCGGTGCTGGCATGGGCGGTATTGCCGAAGTGCTGGCCAATGAAGGCTACCAGATTAGCGGTTCCGACCTGGCGCCAAATCCTGTGACGCAGCAGCTGGCGGCACTTGGCGCCACTATTTATTTCAATCATCGCCCGGAAAATGTGAGCGATGCCAGTGTTGTTGTGGTCTCCAGCGCCATTTCCGCCGATAACCCGGAAATTGTCGCGGCGCATGAAGCGCGTATTCCGGTTATCCGCCGTGCGGAGATGCTGGCTGAATTAATGCGTTTCCGTCATGGCATCGCAATTGCCGGTACCCATGGCAAAACGACTACGACTGCCATGGTGGCCAGTATTTATGCGGAAGCCGGGCTGGACCCGACTTTTGTTAACGGTGGGCTGGTGAAAGCCGCTGGGGTGCATGCGCGCCTGGGTCACAGCCGTTATCTGATTGCAGAAGCCGATGAGAGCGACGCCTCCTTCCTGCATCTGCAACCGATGGTGGCGATTGTCACCAATATCGAAGCCGATCATATGGATACCTACCAGGGCGACTTCGAAAATTTAAAAACGACGTTTATCAACTTCCTGCACAACCTGCCGTTCTATGGCCGTGCGGTAATGTGTGTGGACGATCCGGTTATCCGCGAATTGCTACCGCGCGTGGGACGTCAGACGACTACGTACGGATTTAGCGATGATGCTGATGTTCGGGTAGAAAATTACCGCCAGGTCGGGCCGCAGGGGCACTTCACTTTGGTGCGCCAGGATAAACCGGAACTGCGTGTCACGCTGAATGCGCCAGGCCGCCACAATGCGCTGAACGCGGCGGCGGCGGTAGCAGTAGCGACAGAAGAGGGGATCGAAGATGAAGCGATCCTTCGCGCACTGGAAAGCTTCCAGGGTACCGGGCGCCGTTTTGATTTCCTAGGTGAATTCCCGCTGGAAGCGGTGAATGGCAAAAACGGTACCGCCATGCTGGTGGATGACTATGGTCATCACCCGACAGAAGTGGATGCCACCATTAAAGCAGCGCGCGCGGGCTGGCCGGATAAAAACCTGGTCATGCTGTTTCAGCCGCACCGTTTTACGCGTACCCGCGACTTGTACGATGATTTCGCCAATGTGCTGACGCAGGTTGATTCTTTGCTGATGCTGGAGGTTTATCCGGCTGGTGAAGCGCCTATCCCGGGCGCTGACAGCCGTTCGCTGTGCCGTACTATTCGCGGACGCGGCAAAATTGATCCGATCCTCGTGTCCGATCCGGCACAGGTCGCGACGATGCTGGCGCCGGTACTGACCGGTAATGACCTGATCCTGATTCAGGGCGCTGGGAATATTGGCAAGATTGCCCGCAGCCTGGCCGAGTGCAAACTGAAACCGCAGAGCACAGAGGAGGAGCGCCGTGGCTGAGAAAGTAGCGGTTCTGCTGGGCGGAACCTCCGCCGAGCGTGAAGTTTCGCTTAATTCCGGTGCAGCGGTGCTGGTGGGTTTGCGGGAAGGCGGAGTGGATGCGCACGGTGTGGATCCGCGTGATGTGGATGTCACCCGCCTGAAAGAGATGGGTTTTAGTAAAGCTTTTATTGCGTTACATGGTCGTGGCGGCGAAGACGGCACCCTGCAGGGGCTGCTTGAACTGACCGATATGCCATATACCGGCAGCGGTGTTATGGCATCCGCTCTTTCCATGGATAAACTGCGCAGCAAATTGTTGTGGCAGGGTGCCGGATTACCGGTTGCGCCATGGGTCGCGCTCGAACGCAGTGAGTTTGAATCAGGCCTAAGTTTTGATGATATTCAACGCATTGATGGACTGGGGTTACCTGTTATTGTCAAGCCCAGCCGTGAAGGCTCCAGCGTTGGAATGTCGAAGGTCGATAAAAGTGAGGATCTGCATGCGGCATTAGCGCTTGCATTTCAACATGATGATGAAGTTCTGATCGAAAAATGGCTAAGTGGCCCGGAATTTACCGTGGCGATACTTGGGAACGAAATTTTACCGTCGATTCGTATCCAGCCAGCGGGAATCTTCTATGATTATGAGGCAAAGTATCTCTCTGATGAGACAAAATATTTCTGCCCATCAGGTCTGGAAGTGGAGCGAGAGGCGGCATTACAGTCCCTGGTAGTGAAAGCCTGGCGTCTTTTAGGTTGCCGTGGCTGGGGACGAATTGATGCCATGCTGGATAGCGACGGTCAGTTTTATTTGTTGGAAGCGAACACCTCGCCAGGGATGACGAGCCACAGCCTGGTGCCGATGGCTGCTCGCCAGGCGGGTTTGAGCTTCTCGCAACTTGTTGTTCGCATTCTGGATCTGGCGGAGTGATATGTCACAGGCTGCGCTGAACACGCGAAACCGCGAAGCGGAGGCTGTAACCACCTCCCGCCGCAACAATGGAACGCGTCTTGCAGGGATTTTGTTCCTGCTGGCGGTGCTGTGCACCGTGTTTGTTAGCGGCTGGGTGGTTTTGGGTTGGATGGATGATGCACAACGCTTGCCGTTGTCGAAGCTGGTGGTGACGGGCGATCGTCATTACACCCGCAATGATGATATTCGTCAGTCTATTCTGGCGCTGGGAGCACCCGGCACCTTCATGACGCAGGACGTCAATATTATTCAGAGTCAGATTGAGCGTCTGCCCTGGATAAAGCAGGCAAGCGTCAGAAAGCAGTGGCCAGACGAATTGAAGATTCATCTGGTTGAATACGTGCCGATTGCGCGGTGGAATGATCAGCATATGGTCGATGCCGACGGTAATGCGTTCAGCGTGCCGTCCGAACGAACCAGTAAGCAGGTTTTGCCCATGTTGTATGGCCCTGAAGGCAGTGAAAGCGAAGTATTGCAAGGCTACCGCGATATGGGGCAATTGTTGGCGAAGGATAAATTCACGTTAAAAGAAGCGGCGATGACGGCGCGACGTTCATGGCAGGTCACGCTGACTAACGACATCAGGCTCAACCTGGGTCGTGGCGATACAATGAAACGCCTGGCGCGCTTTGTGGAGCTCTATCCGGTTCTGCTGCAACAGGCGCAAACGGATGGTAAGGCGATCAGCTACGTGGATTTACGGTATGACTCAGGCGCGGCTGTAGGCTGGAAAGCCGCCCCTGTTCAGGAACCGAATCAGCAGCAAAATCAGGCACAACAGAATCAGGCACAGGCAGAACAACAATGATCAAGGCGACGGACAGAAAACTGGTGGTTGGACTGGAGATTGGCACCGCGAAGGTAGCCGCTTTAGTAGGGGAAGTTCTGCCCGACGGTATTGTGAATATCATTGGCGTGGGCAGTTGCCCGTCTCGTGGTATGGATAAAGGCGGCGTGAACGATCTGGAATCGGTAGTGAAATGCGTACAGCGCGCTATCGATCAGGCTGAATTGATGGCGGATTGCCAGATCTCTTCTGTCTACCTGGCGCTTTCGGGGAAGCACATTAGCTGCCAGAACGAAATTGGGATGGTGCCGATTTCGGAAGAGGAAGTGACGCAGGAAGATGTAGAGAACGTTGTGCATACCGCCAAATCGGTGCGTGTACGCGATGAACACCGTGTTCTGCATGTGATTCCGCAGGAATACGCCATTGACTACCAGGAAGGGATCAAAAACCCGGTTGGGCTGTCTGGCGTACGTATGCAGGCAAAAGTACATTTGATTACTTGCCATAACGATATGGCAAAAAACATCGTTAAAGCCGTTGAACGATGTGGGTTGAAAGTTGACCAACTTATTTTCGCCGGACTGGCCTCCAGCTATTCGGTGTTGACGGAAGACGAACGAGAACTGGGCGTCTGCGTTGTTGACATCGGTGGTGGTACAATGGACATGGCGGTCTATACTGGCGGCGCGCTGCGCCACACGAAAGTAATCCCTTATGCAGGGAACGTGGTCACTAGCGATATTGCTTACGCTTTCGGTACGCCGCCCAGTGATGCAGAGGCGATCAAAGTTCGCCACGGTTGTGCGCTGGGGTCGTTAGTCGGTAAAGATGAAAGCGTTGAAGTACCCAGCGTGGGTGGTCGTCCGCCGCGCAGTTTGCAGCGTCAGACGCTGGCAGACGTGATTGAGCCTCGCTATACCGAGTTGCTCAATCTGGTTAACGATGAGATTTTGCAGTTGCAGGAACAGCTTCGCCAGCAGGGTGTTAAGCATCACCTGGCGGCGGGGATTGTGTTGACCGGCGGCGCGGCGCAAATGGAAGGCCTTGCGGCCTGTGCACAGCGCGTTTTCCATACGCAGGTGCGTATTGGTGCGCCGCTCAACATTACTGGCTTGACCGATTATGCCCAGGAGCCGTATTACTCAACGGCTGTAGGGTTGCTGCACTACGGAAAAGAGACGCATCTCAGTGGTGAAGCAGAAGTGGAAAAACGCGCGTCAGTAGGGTCATGGTTCAAACGAATCAACAGCTGGCTGCGAAAAGAGTTTTAATTTTTTTCAGAGAGCGCAGAAAATTAGCGGTCTCAGGCGACAGGCACAAAACGGAGAGAAATTATGTTTGAACCGATGGAATTAACCAACGACGCGGTGATTAAAGTCATCGGCGTCGGTGGCGGCGGTGGCAACGCCGTAGAGCATATGGTGCGCGAGCGCATTGAGGGTGTGGAATTCTTCGCCGTGAATACCGACGCGCAGGCGTTGCGTAAAACAGCGGTGGGACAAACCATTCAGATCGGCGGTGGCATCACTAAAGGTCTGGGCGCTGGAGCAAACCCTGAAGTTGGTCGCAATGCGGCTGAAGAAGATCGTGAAGCCCTGCGCGCTGCGCTCGAAGGCGCTGACATGGTCTTTATCGCGGCAGGCATGGGTGGTGGTACCGGTACGGGTGCGGCTCCTGTCGTGGCTGAAGTCGCTAAAGATTTAGGTATCCTGACGGTTGCTGTGGTGACTAAGCCTTTCAATTTTGAAGGCAAGAAGCGCATGGCATTTGCTGAGCAGGGTATCACTGAGCTGTCCAAACATGTGGACTCGCTGATCACTATCCCGAACGACAAGTTACTGAAAGTGCTTGGCCGTGGCATTTCTCTGCTTGATGCATTCGGTGCAGCGAACGATGTACTGAAAGGCGCTGTGCAGGGTATTGCTGAGCTGATTACTCGTCCAGGCCTGATGAACGTTGACTTCGCTGACGTGCGCACCGTAATGTCCGAAATGGGCTATGCGATGATGGGCTCCGGTGTAGCCAGCGGTGAAGATCGTGCGGAAGAAGCGGCAGAAATGGCGATTTCCAGCCCGCTGCTGGAAGATATTGATCTTTCTGGCGCTCGCGGTGTACTGGTTAACATTACTGCTGGCTTCGACCTGCGTCTGGATGAGTTCGAAACGGTGGGTAACACTATCCGTGCTTTCGCATCTGATAACGCGACTGTGGTTATCGGTACGTCCCTTGATCCGGATATGAACGATGAGCTGCGTGTGACCGTTGTTGCGACAGGTATCGGCATGGACAAACGTCCGGAAATCACGCTGGTGACTAACAAACAGGCACAGCAGCCAGTGATGGATCGCTATCAGCAGCATGGTATGCAGCCGATGCAACAGGAGCAGAAACCAGCGAAAGTGGTTAACGATAATACGCCGCAAACCACTAAAGAACCTGATTATCTGGATATTCCGGCGTTCCTGCGTAAGCAAGCGGACTAAGAATTTACTGGAAGTTGGGCTTCTTCGCTCTTTGTGCTAAACTGCCCCACCGATTGTGTTATACACTTCGGTTGGATTGGTAATAAGGCGAGATTATACGATGATCAAACAAAGGACTCTTAAACGTATCGTTCAGGCGACTGGCGTCGGTTTACATACCGGCAAGAAAGTCACACTGACGTTGCGCCCTGCGCCGGCAAATACCGGGGTCATCTATCGTCGCACTGACTTGAATCCACCGGTAGATTTTCCGGCTGATGCTAAATCTGTGCGTGATACTATGCTCTGTACTTGTCTGGTCAACGAGCATGACGTGCGGATTTCCACCGTTGAGCACTTAAATGCTGCTCTGGCGGGGCTGGGTATCGACAACATTATTGTTGAAGTCGATGCGCCGGAAATTCCCATTATGGATGGCAGTGCTGCACCTTTCGTTTATCTGCTACTGGATGCAGGGATCGAAGAGCTTAACAGCGCCAAAAAATTCGTTCGTATCAAAGATACGGTGCGTGTTGAAGACGGTGATAAATGGGCTGAGTTCAAACCTCACAACGGTTTCTCGCTCGACTTTACCATCGATTTTAACCACCCGGCGATTGATGCAAGCACTCAACGCTACGCGATGAACTTCTCTGCCGACGCATTTATGCGCCAGATTAGTCGTGCGCGTACCTTCGGTTTCATGCGTGATATCGAATACCTCCAGTCTCGCGGATTGTGCTTGGGCGGTAGCTTCGATTGTGCCATCGTAGTTGACGATTATCGCGTACTGAACGAAGACGGACTTCGTTTCGAAGATGAATTTGTTCGCCATAAAATGCTGGATGCTATCGGCGACTTGTTCATGTGTGGTCACAATATCATTGGTGCGTTTACCGCATATAAATCGGGCCATGCATTAAACAATAAACTGTTGCAGGCTGTTCTGGCAAAACAGGAAGCCTGGGAATATGTGACCTTCGAAGACGACGCCGAATTGCCGCTGGCATTTAAAGCACCGTCAATGGTTCTGGCATAACACCATAACCATAAAATCGACTGGTTAACCTGGCACTCTCTCCGGTCAGGGAAACCAGTCGTTTTTTATTTGCTTTTCTCCCGCCAGGCCTTTCTCCCACTTCGATGTAGAACTTTCTCTTTTTTCGCTTTGAGCGGTGTGTTTGCTGCTTTCCTGGTCAATTTCGCCCTTCTGAAGCCTGAATACTACTGCGGTGCTGGCGGCTTTAGTGGTAAGATTTGGGCGCAAAATGGCACCGACAGAAGCAAAATCGGACAAGCGTGATTTTTTGGGTGGAGCAGGTGAACGGAATACTGACGTGCTGGCGACAATTTGGCAGACGCTATTTCTGGCCGCATCTCTTATTAGGGATGGTCGCGGCAAGTTTTGGCTTGCCTGCATTTGCCAGTAGCGCTGAGCCACATCAGCCTGCGCGCGAAACAACCCGCAATCACGATGGCGTCAATAACGTCAATTTCACCAGTTTCTCCTTGCTGGAAGCGAAACGGCGCCCGAACTTTACTGTCGATTACTGGCATCAACACGCCATTCGTACCGTGATTCGTCATCTTTCGTTCGCTATGGCGCCTCAGGCGCTACCTGTAGCAACGGAAGAGCCACTGCCTATTCAGGCACATCATCTGGCATTGCTGGATTCACTCAGCGCACTGCTGATGCTGGAAAGCAAGCCGCCGACGATTGTTCGCCTGGCCGTTTATATCCCTTCTACGCCTCAAGCCGCGTTTAGCGTGCTCGCCTGGGTGAGCCAGGTGCAGGGTATTCGCGCAGGCCCTCAACGCTTCAGCTAAAAAAAGAGCCTTTTATCCATTTTTTAGTTCCGCCGTGCGGAGCGTTTGAGATTTTTATTATGCTAATCAAGTTATTAACGAAAGTATTCGGTAGCCGCAACGATCGTACACTGCGTCGCATGCGTAAAGTTGTCGCTCAGATTAATGCCATGGAACCGGCCATGGAGCAGCTCAGTGATGAAGAGCTGAAAGGTAAAACCGCAGAATTTCGCGCCCGTCTGGAAAAAGGCGAGGCGGTAGATAATCTATTGCCTGAAGCTTTTGCGGTGGTTCGCGAAGCGAGCAAGCGTGTGTTTGGCATGCGCCACTTTGACGTACAGTTATTGGGCGGTATGGTACTGAACGATCGCTGTATCGCGGAGATGCGTACTGGTGAAGGTAAAACCCTGACAGCGACGCTGCCGGCTTACCTGAATGCCCTGAGCGGTAAAGGCGTTCACGTTGTGACGGTGAACGATTATCTGGCGCAGCGTGATGCCGAAAACAACCGTCCATTGTTTGAGTTCCTCGGCCTGACAGTGGGTATTAACCTGCCAGGTATGCCTGCTGTTGCCAAGCGTGAAGCTTACGCAGCCGATATTACCTACGGCACCAACAACGAATACGGCTTTGACTACCTGCGCGATAACATGGCGTTCAGCCCTGAAGAGCGCGTACAGCGTAAACTGCACTATGCGCTGGTGGATGAGGTTGACTCCATCCTCATCGATGAAGCGCGCACCCCGCTGATCATCTCCGGGCCTGCAGAAGACAGCTCTGAGCTCTACAAAAAAGTGAACAAAATCATTCCTTACCTGGTTCGTCAGGAGAAAGAGGATTCTGACACTTTCCAGGGCGAAGGCCACTTCTCGGTGGATGAGAAAGCGCGTCAGGTAACGCTGACTGAACGCGGCCTGGTGCTGATTGAAGAGCTGCTGGTAAAAGAAGGCATTATGGAGGAGGGCGAGTCACTCTACTCCCCGGCCAACATTATGCTGATGCACCACGTCACCGCTGCGCTGCGTGCTCATGCACTGTTCACCCGCGACGTGGATTACATTGTTAAAGATGGCGAAGTGATCATCGTTGATGAACACACCGGCCGTACAATGCAAGGGCGTCGCTGGTCTGACGGTCTGCATCAGGCTGTTGAAGCCAAAGAAGGCGTGGAAATTCAGAATGAAAACCAGACGCTGGCTTCCATTACCTTCCAGAACTATTTCCGTCTGTATGAAAAACTGGCCGGTATGACCGGTACGGCAGATACCGAAGCATTTGAATTCAGCTCGATCTATAAACTGGATACGGTTGTTGTGCCGACAAACCGTCCGATGATCCGTAAAGATATGGCGGATCTGGTCTACATGACCGAAGCGGAAAAAATCCAGGCCATTATCGAAGATATTAAAGAGCGTACCGCCAAGGGCCAACCGGTGCTGGTGGGGACTATCTCCATTGAAAAATCAGAGGTTGTCTCTCAGGAACTGACCAAAGCGGGTATCAAGCACAACGTACTGAACGCCAAATTCCACGCCAAAGAGGCCGATATCGTTGCTCAGGCGGGTTACCCAGGCACGGTAACCATTGCTACCAACATGGCGGGCCGTGGTACGGATATTATGCTGGGCGGTAGCTGGCAGGCAGAACTGGCTGAGATTGAAAACCCGACCGAAGAGCAAATCGCAAAAGTGAAAGCGGACTGGCAGGTACGCCATGATGCCGTACTGGCCTCTGGCGGTCTGCACATTATCGGTACCGAGCGTCACGAATCTCGTCGTATTGATAACCAGTTGCGCGGTCGTTCCGGTCGTCAGGGCGATGCCGGTTCTTCCCGTTTCTACCTCTCCATGGAAGATGCGCTGATGCGTATTTTCGCCTCCGATCGTGTTTCCGGCATGATGCGTAAGCTGGGGATGAAACCGGGCGAAGCGATTGAGCACCCGTGGGTTACCAAGGCGATTGCCAACGCGCAGCGTAAAGTGGAAAGCCGCAACTTCGATATTCGTAAGCAGCTGCTGGAATATGATGATGTTGCCAACGATCAGCGCCGTGCTATTTATACTCAGCGTAACGAACTGCTGGATGTGTCTGACGTGAGCGAAACCATCAACAGCATTCGCGAGGACGTTTTCAAAGCGACCATCGACGCGCATATTCCGCCGCAGTCTCTGGAAGAGATGTGGGATATCCCGGGTCTGCAGGAACGCCTGAAAAACGATTTCGATCTCGATCTGCCGATTGCTGAATGGCTGGATAAAGAGCCGGATCTGCATGAAGAGACGTTGCGCGAGCGCATCCTGCAGAACGCCGTTGAAACTTACCAACGTAAAGAAGACGTGGTAGGTGCGGAAATGATGCGTCACTTTGAAAAAGGCGTGATGTTGCAGACGCTGGATTCCCTGTGGAAAGAGCATCTGGCAGCCATGGATTACCTGCGTCAGGGTATCCATCTGCGTGGCTACGCGCAAAAAGATCCGAAGCAGGAGTACAAACGCGAATCCTTCGCCATGTTTGCCGCGATGCTGGAGTCGCTGAAATATGAAGTGATCAGCACGCTGAGCAAGGTGCAGGTACGTATGCCGGAAGAGGTGGAAGCGATGGAGCAGCAGCGTCGCCAGGAGGCTGAGCGTCTGGCACAAATGCAACAGCTGAGCCATCAGGATGATGAATCTGCAGCGGCCGCAGAACTTGCTGCGCAGACGGGCGAGCGTAAAGTGGGGCGTAACGATCCATGCCCTTGCGGTTCGGGTAAAAAATACAAACAGTGCCACGGCCGTTTAGCATAACCTTTTGATAAAAATGTAAAAGGCGCAGATATCTGCGCCTTTTTTATGGAGCCTGCCTAATGAAAATACTCAACATCGCAGTCGGGATCATTCGCAACCCGCAAGGAGAAATCTTTATTACGCGCCGTGCTGCGGATGCGCACATGGCGAATAAACTGGAGTTTCCGGGCGGTAAAATAGAAGAGGGTGAAACGCCGGAACAGGCGATGAGCCGTGAATTACAGGAAGAGGTCGGTATTACGCCGCTGAGCGCAACACTGTTTGATAAGCTGGAGTATCAGTTTCCCGATCGCCATATCACGCTGTGGTTCTGGCTGGTTGAGAGCTGGGAAGGGGAACCGTGGGGAAAAGAGGGACAGCCGGGAGAGTGGATAGCACAACAGATGCTGAAAGCGGAAGATTTCCCGCCGGCTAACGAACCCATTATTAACCGGCTGGCGCAGCGTTAAGCGGTGCGCCAGCGGCAAAAATATTACTGTTGCTCTTCGCTCCATTCATCGCTGTCTGACAGGTCGCCAGAGCTGGGGATGCGTTTCTCTTCCGCGGCCCATTCTCCCAGATCGATGAGCTGGCAGCGTTTGCAACAGAAGGGGCGAAACGGGCTGATTTCGCCCCAGACGACAGATTTCCCGCAGGTTGGGCAGTTAACAATGGTTGTTTCAGTCATATTGGCTCCTTAACAACAGGCCAGTTCAAAATCCAGCCGTTCCGGCACGATCCCGTTTTCGCTGTCGAGGGGTAAAAAGCGGATAGCAAAACGGCTCTTATGCCCGGAAATTTGCGGATACAGCCGATCCCGTAGCGTCAGTTTCAGACGCAGTAAATCAGCATCTTCGCCATTATCCTGATAAAAACCATTCAGGCTCGTCTGATGGCGGAACGGCGCGGCATTGCGGATCAGATCGAGAATTAATTGCAGCGTTGATTTGAGCGGATCGAGGCTTTCCAGCCAGACCGCGACCTGCGCATCACGTTGCTCCTGCGGCAAATGCAGCCACATATGCAGCGTGGGCAGATCAAAACTGCAACACCCGCCGGGGATACTCAGACGCTGGCGCACCAGCGCAATTAATCGGTCTTCACGTAAAAGCTGGCCAATGCGTGGCGCAGCCATCAGGATATTGCCGCTCTGTTTCAGTTGCTGGCGCAGGGATTCGATACGATTGAGATCGACACCCTCCACTTCGCTCCAGGCTCGCAATTTGCGCTGCTGACGTTCCAGCTCTTTCAGTAATTCTGTACGCGTATCGCCGCGTTCGAACACATCCAGTAAATCACCGACGTTACGGAAAAAGTGCAGTGCATCAGCATGGTCGCCCAATGGTAAACGGGCGGTGAGTTGCTGAAGCAGAAATTCGACACGCAGCCAGGTGCGCATCTTTTCGTTAAGCGGGTGTTCAAAAAGGATGTGGGTGTGCATTACGGTTTTTCCTGTGATACGGCCTGCGAAGCATATTCCAGATACGCTGAGTGCAGGCGGGCAACATCCGATGCTATCGCACCTGGTGCGCCATTATTATCAATAACATCATCAGCGACGGCAAGCCGCGCTTCGCGTGTGGCCTGGGCAGCAAGAATATGTTCTGCATGTTCGCGGCTAACGCCATCACGCTGCGTGGTGCGTGCAATTTGAGTCTCAACCGGGACATCCACCACCAAAACCCGATTGGCTTTACGATATAGCTGATTTTCCACCAGCAGGGGAACAACCCACAGTACATAAGGCGACGTTGCCTGCGCAATCTCACGCTGGGTCTGCTGATGAATTAACGGATGGAGCAGACCATTGAGCCACTCTTTATCAGCCGGAGAAGCAAAAATACGTTCCCGTAATGCTCGACGGTTTAGCGAGCCGTCGGCGAGAAGCATTTCTGCCCCAAAACGTGCTGTAATGGCGCTTAATGCTTGCGAACCCGGTTCCACGACCTGACGCGCAATAATATCCGCATCGACAACGTTAACCCCAAGCTGTGCGAAAGCATCCGCTACGGTGCTTTTCCCACTGCCGATGCCACCGGTTAACGCGACCGTATACCCCATAACACCTCATCCCAAAATGGGTCTGCCTGAAATCACAATCCACGTTCTCTTTCGCCATACTCATGGCGCTTTTTTATCGCCTGCACGAGGGAAGAAAAACGTAAAAGGTCGAATATATTTATTAATATAATCAACGCTTTGTGAATTAATCAAGCGACAATGAAATCGATTAACCTAAACTTGCCGATTCACCAGGTAAATTTATAGGATTGTAGCGTAAAAAAAGAGAAATTCGCAGTCTTGCGCAGCCCTTATTAGCGCGTATGATAGCGTCACTGGAGTTGTGAGTTTGTATTTTCGCCATTAACCCCAGGAATCCGCACATGCGTATCGAAGAAGATCTGAAGTTAGGTTTCAAAGACGTTCTTATCCGCCCTAAACGTTCTACCCTTAAAAGCCGTTCCGATGTTGAGTTGGAGCGCGAGTTTACCTTCAAGCATTCAGGAATGAACTGGTCTGGCGTACCAATTATTGCCGCAAATATGGACACGGTTGGCACGTTTATGATGGCAAAAGCGCTGGCCTCATTCGACATTCTCACTGCCGTGCATAAACACTATTCCGTTGAAGACTGGAAAGGTTTTGTTGAGCGCGAATCTGCAGATGTGCTGCGCCATGTAATGGTTTCCACCGGAACATCTGACGCTGATTTTGATAAGACCAAACAGATCCTTGCGCTGCATCCCGCGCTGAATTTTGTCTGCATTGATGTGGCGAATGGCTATTCCGAGCATTTTGTACAATTTGTTGCGAAAGCGCGTGAAGCCTGGCCGAATAAAACTATTTGCGCCGGTAACGTTGTGACGGGGGAAATGTGTGAAGAGCTGATCCTCTCCGGCGCTGATATCGTTAAAGTGGGTATTGGCCCGGGTTCTGTGTGCACCACGCGTGTGAAAACCGGTGTTGGCTATCCGCAGCTTTCTGCGGTAATCGAATGTGCTGATGCTGCGCATGGCCTGGGTGGGCAGATTGTCAGTGATGGCGGTTGTACCGTTCCAGGCGATGTAGCGAAAGCTTTTGGCGGCGGCGCAGATTTCGTGATGCTGGGCGGTATGCTGGCAGGTCATGAAGAGAGTGGCGGCACCGTGGTTGAAGAGAACGGTGAAAAATTCATGCTGTTCTATGGCATGAGCTCTGAATCTGCAATGAATCGCCACGTTGGCGGCGTTGCCGGTTACCGTGCTGCAGAAGGTAAAACCGTCAAGCTGGCGCTGCGTGGGCCTGTAGAGAATACCGCGCGCGACATTCTGGGCGGTCTGCGCTCGGCTTGCACTTACGTTGGCGCGTCTCGTCTGAAAGAGCTGACCAAACGCACGACCTTCATTCGCGTTCAGGAACAGGAAAACCGCGTTTTCAACAGCCTGTGATCGCTAAACAGGCGCAGCATTATGCCGCGCCTGTGCTCACCTCGCACCGCTCATCGCATCCCCCAGGTGGAAGATGGGCAGGTACATTGCCACAACCAGCACCCCGATAATCAAGCCTGTCACCACCAGCAACAACGGCTCAAGCACGGCTGCCAGTCCATCTGCCTGACGCTGAGTTTGTTCGCTGTGATGCTGTGCCAGGTTATACAGCATCGTATCCAGCGCGCCGGAAACCTCGCCCGTGCGAATCAACTGAATACACAGCGTCGGGAATTCACCGCTTTCTTTCAGGGCAGCGGCTATCGACATACCCTGAGTTATCTCCTGATGCGCCCGTTGCAGGATATCGCGCCAGTAAGGGCAGGTAAGCGTCTCTTTGACACTTTCCAGCCCCTGCAAAAAGGCGATGCCCGCACGCTGCGTCAGCGACAGGACGGTAAATATCTGGCTGAGCCGCTGCCCGCGTATTAACTGACCCATCACCGGAGTGGCCAGTAGCAGCCGCTGTCGGTAACGAAGCCAGCCGGGGTGATGACGTAGCGATCTCATGACGCCAAGTACCAACGCCATAAATACGACCAGCGGCAGGGCGCAGCGTTGCATAACGTCAGCGGTGGCAATGACTCCCCGCGTGAGCGCGGGAAGCGGTGTGTTAAACGTCTGGTAGATGGCCGAGAACTCGGGTAATACCAGATATATCATTGCCAGCACCACTGCTGCTGTCAGGGAGAGAATGATCAGCGGATAGCGAAGCGCTTTTTTCACTTTCAATGCCAGCTCCCTTTGCGCTTGCTGCTGGCTGACGAGCTTGAAGCAGCACTCATCCAGTTTGCCGGTTAACTCACCGGTGCGAATCATTGCCAGCCAGAGCGGAGGAAACACATCAGGCCACTGGCGTAGCGCAGCCGAAAACGTTTCTCCCTGCTCCAGCGTTTGGGCAAGCTGGCGCAACAGCGCCTGCCACTGTCTGGCGGGGTGTTGTTCCGCCAGCAGTTGTAACCCTTCCGGTAATGTCAGCCCGGCCTGCAGAAGAGTAGCAAGTTGCTGCAAAACGGCGCATCCATGCTCCGCTTGCCAGAGCGCGCGACGAACCGGACAGCGTTTCAACGACAGCAAATGGATTTGCCGCTGATGCAACAGTAACACTACGCTGTCGCGATTTTCGTTCCAGTGTGTACCGCTTTGCAGGGCACCGCTGTCATCAAGCCCGGACCACAGCCAAAGGTGTTTACTCGCCATCAGGAAAACCCAGGATGCGTACCAGTTCGTCAAAGGTGGTCAACCCTTGTTCCACGGCCTGGCAACCATGCTCAAATAGCGTGGTCATGCCACTTTGCCGCGCCAGTAGCCCAATCTCTTCCGCGCCCATATTGCCAGCGATGGCCTGGCGTATTTCCGGTGTGATGGCGAGGACTTCAAACAGTGCCAGGCGCCCGTAAAAACCGTGATAGCACTGTTCACAGCCTTCGGCCCGCCAGCGCGGCAGCGGACGTGGCCATAGCGTACCGGGAAGATGGATATTCTCCACGGCAAGTTTTCGGCAGTGCGGGCAGAGTTTACGCACCAGGCGTTGCGCTACCACCAGCGACAGTGCTGAGGAGATCATCCAGCGGGCAACGCCCATTTGTTGAATGCGTACCAGCGTTTCGCTGGTGGAGTTGGTATGCAGCGTCGACAGTACCAGATGCCCGGTCTGGGAGGCTTTTATCGCGATTTCGGCGGTTTCGCCATCGCGAATTTCGCCAATCATGATGATGTCCGGATCCTGGCGTAACAGAGCGCGCAATACGCTTTGAAAAGTCAGCCCGCTGCGCGGATTGATTTGTGTCTGTGTTAGCCCGGCGAGCGGGATCTCGACGGGATCTTCCACGCTGGCAATGTTAACTTCCGGTTTATTTCGCGCCTGCAATGCGCTGTAAAGCGTGACGGTTTTACCGCTGCCTGTAGGGCCGGTAACCAGCAACAAACCTTGCGGTTGCGCCAGCGCGGCGGCAAACAGCTCCCGTTGTTGAGTGGTCATTCCCAGCGCTTCCAGTTCCAGCGGTTGGTTAACCTGATGCAGCAAGCGCAGAACCACTTTCTCTCCGTGACGGCAGGGCAGGGTGGCGATGCGAAATGAGATCGATTGCCCGCAAAGTTCCTGATTGAACTGACCATCTTGCGGTAAACGGTGCTCGGCGATATCGAGATTGCCGAGTACTTTTAGCCTTGCGGTGAGCGTGCTGGCGAGCGTGCCGGGCAGAGGCGAAAGCGCGTGCAGAACGCCATCGACGCGCAGGCGTATGACATAGTGCGTTTCACCGGGCTCAAAATGGATATCTGAAGCGCGCAGCATCAGCGCTTGTTGAAGCGTATGTTCCACGATCTCCATCGCGGTGGTACTGCTCTCTTCCTGGACCACCGGCACCACGGTTTGCGCTGTCAGCTGTAAATGTTTATCCATTTGCTCTGGTGTCCAGCAGCGAATATCGACCCGCTTCTGGGCGGCAAAAGTGAGTGATTCCATTAATTCGGTGCTGGGTGTTTCAACCACCGCAATCGTTAACAGATCGTTTTCGCTTTTAAGCACGACCGCATTATGGCGCTGGCATAGCGCACTGAGTTTATCGGGTTGCATTAGCGCTCCTTACTTGCCGGTCCGGAAAACGTCTTCACAAGCCTGCTGAAGCGAGCTGTCTGCCTGAATGTTGCAACTGCGCGCCCAGCCTTGCATTCCGTCGGCGTTGCTCCACTGGGGCGTCATCACCACGCTCAGCCCATTCAGGCTCTCTTGCCCGGTTAGCGAGACCACGCCTTTTGTTACGCTCATCGCCGAAACATAGCGGGTAGTGGTGGGGGCGGGTATGCCGTTGCTGCTGGCATCGCAGCTCTCCACGCCGCCACGATCCAGCGCGCAAAGTTCAACGGCCGTACGGTACGGAATAAACGTTTGCAACATATCGGTGAGGGCGGCTTTACGCAGGTAGTTTTGGTAGGCAGGAATACCGATGGCGCTCAGGATCGCAATGATGCCAATTACCACCATCAGTTCGATTAAGGTAAATCCTTGTTGTCGTTTCATTAAACAGCTCCTTATGCAGAGCCGTTACTGTGTCAGCGGATGAATCAGTGGACGAGAGGCAAAAATGATTTTGGGAAAATGGCTTCCGGCACTTTTATCGCTTTTGCAAAGTGTCACATTATTCGTGGAAGGGCGCTCGCAAAAACGGGCCAGTGGCCCGTTTCTTTGAAGGGTCGATTCAGCGAAAACGCATCGACAAATCGAGGGCGCGCACATGTTTGGTCAGTGCGCCAACGGAGATATAATCGACGCCGGTTTCGGCGAATTCACGCAGCGTTTCGTTCGTTACATTGCCGGAAACTTCCAGCCGCGCCTGGCCATTGGTGCGTTTAACCGCTTCGCGCATCTGTTCGGTTTTGAAGTTATCCAGCATGATGATGTCAGCGCCTGCTTTCAGCGCGTCGTCCAGCTCTTCCAGTGTTTCAACTTCCACTTCCACCGGAACATCGGGGTGCAGCCAGAACGCTTTTTCCACCGCCTGGCGAACGGAGCCAGCAGCAATGATATGGTTCTCTTTGATCAGAAACGCGTCGGAAAGTCCCAGACGGTGGTTGGCGCCGCCGCCGCACAGCACAGCATATTTCAGCGCGGTGCGCAGGCCCGGCAGCGTTTTACGCGTATCGAGAAGCTGGGTTTTGGTGCCGCTGAGCAAATCCACATAGCGCCGTACTTCGCTGGCTACGCCGGAGAGCGTTTGCACAAAGTTCAACGCCGTGCGTTCGCCAGTTAGCAGTACGCGGGAAGGGCCTTCCAGTTCAAAAAGCGGTTGATCGGCGCGGATCGTGTCGCCATCTGCAACGTGCCAGGTCAGCGTTACGTCGTCGCCGGCCAACTGGATAAAAACCTCTTCAACCCAGCGTTTACCGCAAAATACGCCGTCTTCACGGGTAATAACCACTGCATGCGAGCGGTTCTCTGGCGGTAATAATTGCGCGGTAATGTCGTTATTGGCGTCAACTTCTCCGCCCAAATCTTCACGCAGCGCCTGGGCGACAGCGGCGGGAATATCCAGTTCGATGCGTTTTTGCAGCGCGTCACGTCGAAGATCGGGGTTATAGCGGCGAGGCGGCATGATAAACTCCAAAAAGGGTAACGAATCACAAAGTTAGGCGATGTCCTGTTCGGGAGACCATTACGGGGCACCGCCCGGACATGCTACTCTGAAGCGTGTTTTAGCACCATCCTCTTAAAGGAGTTCCTTATGCCGTTACGCAAGGGCTGGCTGGTAGAAGCGCGGCACGTGCCGTCTCCCCATTTTGATTGCCGCCCGGACGATGAACAGCCTTCACTGCTGGTGGTACATAATATTAGCCTGCCGCCCGGCAAATTTGGCGGCCCGTGGATAGACGCGTTGTTCACCGGCACGCTCGATCCCGATGCCGATCCCTTTTTCGCCGAAATTGTTCATCTGCGCGTTTCCGCGCACTGCCTGATTCGCCGTGATGGTGAGGTTGTGCAATATGTGCCTTTCGATAAACGCGCCTGGCATGCAGGCGTATCCTCTTATCACGGCCGGGAACGCTGTAATGATTTCTCGATTGGGATCGAGCTTGAAGGCACCGATAATCTGCCGTATACCGACGCGCAGTATCAGCAACTGGCGGCGGTGACGCGAACGCTCATTGAGCTTTATCCGTCGATTGCCAACAATATGACCGGCCACAGCGATATTGCGCCGCAACGGAAGACCGATCCCGGTCCGGCTTTCGATTGGGCCAGATTCCGTGCGCTGGTCGCCGGTTCGTCAGAAAAGGAGATGCCATGACGTTATTCACCATGCTGCTGGTGCTGGCAGCAGAACGGCTGTTTAAACTGGGAGAGCACTGGCAACTGGATCACCGGCTGGAAGCGCTGTTCCGGCGGGTTAAGCGTTACTCCATGTTCCGTACGCTGTTGATGACAGTGCTGGCGATGCTGGTGACTTTTCTGATCCTGCGTGCGCTGCAGGGGCTGTTTTTCAACGTACCGTTGTTGGTGGTCTGGATCCTGATTGGTGTGTTATGCATTGGCGCGGGTAAGGTGCGTCTGCACTACCACGCTTACTTGAAAGCGGCGGCACGTAATGACAGCCATGCCCATAATGCGATGGCGAATGAGTTAACGCTGATACACGGTGTACCGCCGGGGTGTAATGAGCGTGAGTTTTTACGCGAACTGCAAAACGCGCTGGTCTGGATCAACTTCCGCTTTTATCTGGCGCCGCTGTTCTGGTTTATTGTCGGCGCATACTGGGGGCCGGTGCTGCTGACGGGTTATGCGTTCTTGCGAGCCTGGCAGTCGTGGCTGGCGCGTTACCAGACGCCTAACGAACGTCAGCAGTCAGGCATTGATGCCATTTTACATGTGCTGGACTGGGTGCCCGTCAGGCTGGCTGGCGTGGTGTACGCGCTGGTTGGGCACGGCGAAAAGGCGCTGCCCGCCTGGTTTGCTTCTCTTGGCGACGGCCATACATCGCAATACCAGGTGCTGACGCGCCTCGCGCAGTTCTCACTGGCGCGCGAGCCGCATATGGACAAAGTCGAAACGCCGAAAGCCGCAGTGTCGATGGCGAAGAAAACCTCGCTGGTGCTGGTTGTTGTGGTCGCATTGTTGACGATTTACGGCACGCTAATCTGATTGCGTGCCGCAGTTTACTGATTATCCGCAGCCGGGATGCCGAAATCAGGCATCCCGTTTTCTTGCCAGCGAATCGTTTTCAGACGGGTATGGCGATTGGGATCGTAGAGCGGGTCGCCCTCAATTTCGTTGTAGTTCCGCGCGTGATACACCAGCACAACTTCCCCTTCCGGCGTTTGCGTAAAGCTGTTGTGGCCAGGGCCATACTGACGGTTTTCGTGGCTGGTTCTGAACACCGGCTGCGGTGATTTGTGCCAGTTCTCCGCGAGCTGGGGGTTAGCGGTAATATCAATCCACAGCAGCCCCATACAGTAGTTCTCATCGGTGGCGCTGGCCGAGTAACTGATAAACAGCTTGTCGTCGTGGAACAGGACAGCCGGGCCTTCATTCACCAGAAAACCCCGGCACTCCCAGTCAAATTCCGGCTTGCTCAGCATCACCGGCTCACCTTTGAGCGTCCATGGATTTTCCATTTCCGCCAGATAGAGGTTGGAGTTTCCCGCGATGTGCGGCGCTTTTTGCGCCCACAGATACCAGCGTTTGCCCTGGTGGACAAAGGTTGTGGCATCGAGGGCGAAAGTATCAAACGGGGTTTTCACCTGGCCTTTTTCCAGCCATTTTCCGCTGAGCGGATCGGCATCGGCGCACTCCAGCACAAACATGCGATGCTGGAACATATTCAGCGCATCCAGCGCTTTCGTCCAGGTCGCGGCAAAATAGAGATACCATTTACCGTCAATATGATGCAGTTCCGGCGCCCAGATTAGCTCGCTCATCGGCCCGCTTTGCGGCTTGCGCCAGACGACCACGCCTTCGGCATGACGCAGCCCCTCCAGCGTGGCAGCGCGGCGGATCTCCAGCCGGTCATACTCCGGCACGGAGGCGACAAAATAGTAGACATTCTCATGGTGCAGAATAAAGGGATCCGCGCGTTGTTCGATAAACGGATTCGGCCACTCTTTCATTATGCGTTCCTTACGTTGTCGCCTGCCGGTACGTGCTGACGATCGGTCAGCGCATGGTAGTTGATGCGACGTTTTTCCAGATCCGCCTGGATCTGTTTCATCAATTCGCGGTCGACTTTCAGCAAGCGAACCACGCCGGCGGTAATCAGGTAACCGACGCCCGGGATCACGGTAAACAACAGCATGATGCCGTTGATGGCGCTGGCGCTCTGCTGTTTGGCTCCGGCGTCGTAACCGTACCAGGAGAGCAGAAAACCGACCATCGCCCCGGCGATCGCCAGCCCGACTTTCAGGAAAAACAGGTTGCCGGAAAAGCTGATGCCAGTAATACGTTTACCGGTTTTCCACTCGCCATAATCATCGACATCTGCCATCAGCGACCAGTGCAGCGGGGAAGGGATCTGATGCAGGATATTGAGCAGGAAGTAGAGCACCACGATCAGCGTAGTGGCATGGGGATCAAAGAAGTAGAAGGCGCAGGAGAAGAACGCCAGCACGATATTGGTCCAGAAGAAGACTTTCAGCTTGCACCAGCGATCGGTGAGTACCTTCGCCATCATGCTGCCGAGCATCATGCCCACGACGCCGAGGCTGATAAACAGCGTGGCGAAGTGGGTGCTTTCCCCCATAACCCAGGTCACGTAATACATGGTAGCCGCCATGCGGATAAAGCCAGGGCAGACGTTACACAGCGTCAGCAGCAGAATGCGCACCCACTGGTCGTTTTTCCACACATCTTTTAAATCATTTTTCAGATCGTCATTGGTCGGTATCGCCGGGCGAATACGTTCGCGCACGGTAGCGAAGCAGAACAAAAACATGCACATACCGATAAATGCCAGCACTGCCATCGCCATCTGGTAGCCTTTGGCTTTATCTGCGCCGCCAAACCACTCCGCCATCGGCAGCAGCGTTAATGACAGGAGCAGCGTGGCAATGCCGACCATCACAAAGCGGTACGACTGGCAGGCAACGCGCTCTTTCGGATCATTGGTAATAACGCCGCCCAGCGAGCAATAGGGGATATTAATGGCGGTATAGGTAAGCGACAGCAGGAAGTAGGTGACGAAGGCATAGATAACTTTGCTGCTGTAGGCCCAGTCCGGCGTGGTAAACATCAATACGCTGAATACAGCATAGGGAACCGCAATCCACAGTAACCACGGGCGGAAGCGCCCGTATTTACTTTGCGTGCGGTCCGCGATTGCGCCCATCAGCGGGTCAGTAACCGCATCAATCACACGAATCGACAGCAGCAGGACGCCAACCAGCGCCGGAGCGAGACCGAAAATATCAGTATAGAAATAGTTAACAAACAGCATGATTGCGCCAAAGATGATGTTACATCCGGCGTCTCCCATGCCATAGCCGATCTTTTCTTTAACAGACAGCTTGTTGTTGCCCATTGCCGATTCTCCCATTGATATATGGTATGAATTATTTGCCTGCAAATTTTCGTTTGCGTAGCAGAATCAGCGTGGGGAGATGGACAAAATAGCTATGTAAAAGAAAGTGTGAGGGAGGTAACGTTGCGGTAACCCCCTCTCCCGCGTGGAGAAAGGGGGCAAGACAGGAATTAACTGGCTTTTACGGCTTTTGCATTTTTCTGTTTGAACAGATAGCCGACACCCAGCACGGCAATCCATACCGGGATCAGATAGACCGAAATCCCCATGCCAGGCGTCATCAGCATGATCACCAGCACAGCGGCCATAAACAGCAGGCAGATCCAGTTGCCCAGCGGGTAGAACAGCGCCGGGAAGCGTGGCGTCACGCCCTGCAACTGTTTCGCGCGACGGAAACGCATATGCGCCAGGCTGATCATCGCCCAGTTGATCACCAGCGCGGAAACCACCAGCGCCATCAGCAGACCGAACGCCGATTCCGGTGCAAAGTAGTTGATCAGCACGCACAGCGCGGTGAAGAGCGCGGAAGTCAGGATGGTGTTCACCGGCACGCCGCGTTTATCCACTTTTTGCAGCATTTTCGGCGCGTTACCCTGCTTCGCCAGGCCAAACAGCATACGGCTATTGCAGTAGACGCAGCTGTTATAAACAGAGAGCGCTGCTGTCAGTACCACAATGTTCAGCGCGTTGGCGACGAAAGAGTCACCCAGTTCGTGGAAAATCAGTACAAACGGGCTGGTATCTGCCGTTACGCGGGTCCACGGCATCAGCGAGAGCAGTACCGCCAGTGAGCCAACATAGAAAATCAGGATACGATAGATAACCTGGTTGGTGGCTTTTGGAATGCTCTGTTCCGGGTTATCGGCTTCTGCGGCGGTGATCCCCACCAGCTCAAGACCGCCAAACGAGAACATAATGATCGCCATCATCATCACCAGCCCACCGATACCGTGTGGCAGGAAGCCGCCCTGTTCCCACAGGTTACGTACGGTCGCCTGCGGGCCAGCGCTACCGCTGAACAGCAGCCAGCCGCCGAAAACGATCATGGCGACAACCGCGAACACCTTAATAATGGCAAACCAGAACTCCATCTCACCAAACACTTTCACATTGGTCAGGTTGATGGCGTTAATGATGACAAAGAAGGCCGCAGCAGAGGCCCAGGTTGGGATTTCCGGCCACCAGAACTGAATATACTTACCGACCGCGGTCAGTTCCGCCATCGCCACCAGCACATACAGCACCCAGTAGTTCCAGCCAGAAGCAAAACCGGCAAAGCTACCCCAATATTTGTAAGCAAAATGGCTAAATGAACCGGCTACTGGCTCTTCCACGACCATTTCGCCCAACTGACGCATGATCAGAAAGGCGATAAAACCTGCAATGGCGTAGCCCAGAATAATACCGGGGCCGGCGGATTGAATGACCGATGCGCTGCCCAGAAAAAGGCCAGTCCCAATAGCGCCACCCAGCGCAATAAGCTGAATATGGCGGTTCTTAAGGCCGCGCTTTAGCTGATCGCCGTGCTGTTGACCTTCCATCATGAAACCTCGTGTGTGGTTATTATGTTTACGCTGTCGTTTGCGTGTAAGAAATAAATTCCATTTTTTGTATTTTATTATTTACGAATTGCGGACGTGATTTTTCGTCTGGCTCTTTCGTAGTGCCAAGAATAGTGGTAAGTGCGCGTGAATGCATCTGCTTTATGAAGCTGTTATGACGACTGATGAAAAAGAAACCGTTTGTCAGTACCCCAACTACTCCCTTTCCGACTACTTATTTTGTTTTTATGCAAATAAATTGCATAAACAATCAAAAATAAATCAACTGAATCGGTTCATATGCCTTAACTGGCGTTTCAATAAAGTTAAAACTGCCTCTTTCGTGGTAAATGGGACATTTGTGCAAGGTTACATCTTTGAAACGTCATTTCTGTATGATTGTTAAAATGTGCGTGGTTTCCTGATTTCAATCAAAACCTGTATGGACAGAAGGTGAATACTTTGTTACTTTAGCGTCAAGAACGTGAAATTGGTAAGACCAATTTACTCCGGCGAATGGCAGAGACAGGGAACCATGGCCTACAGCAAAATCCGCCAACCAAAACTCTCCGATGTGATTGAGCAGCAACTGGAGTTTTTGATTCTCGAAGGGACCTTGCGTCCCGGTGAAAAACTTCCTCCAGAACGCGAACTGGCGAAACAGTTCGATGTTTCTCGTCCTTCACTGCGCGAGGCCATTCAGCGCCTCGAAGCGAAAGGTCTGCTCCTTCGTCGCCAGGGTGGCGGGACTTTTGTCCAGAGCAGTCTGTGGCAGAGCTTCAGCGATCCGCTGGTAGAGCTGCTCAACGATCATCCCGAATCCCAGTTTGACCTGCTTGAAACCCGCCATGCATTAGAAGGCATTGCGGCCTATTACGCAGCGCTGCGCAGCACAGATGAAGATAAAGCGCGTATCAGCGAGCTGCACCAGGCGATTGAACTGGCGCAGCAGTCCGGGGATTTGGACGCGGAGTCCAGTGCTGTCGTGCAGTATCAAATTGCCGTAACCGAAGCGGCACACAATGTCGTGCTGCTTCATTTGCTACGCTGCATGGAGCCCATGTTGGCGCAAAACGTCCGGCAGAACTTCGAATTGCTGTACGCACGCCGGGAGATGCTCCCGCTGGTCAGCAACCATCGCTCAAGTATTTTTGCGGCGATCATGGCCGGGCAGCCGGAAGAGGCGCGTGAAGCGTCGCACCGCCACCTGGCGTTTATCGAAGAGATTTTGCTGGACAGAAGCCGTGAGCAGAGCCGTCGTGAACGCTCGCTGCGTCGGTTAGAGCAGAGAAAGAATTAAGATTTTCTGGCGCAGTTTGTGCCGGAAGAGTTGTGACACCAGCGCCAAACTTTAGAGCGCGGCAACTAAACGCAGAACCTGTCTTATTGCATCTTTCCCGAAGGGTGCAATGGGACAGGTTCCAGACAAATCAACGTATTAGATAGATAAGGAATACCCCCCATGTCAGAACGTTTCCAAAATGACGTGGATCCGATCGAAACTCGCGACTGGCAACAGGCGATCGAATCGGTCATCCGTGAAGAAGGTGTTGAGCGTGCTCAGTATCTGATTGACCAGCTCCTTTCTGAAGCCCGCAAAGGCGGTGTGAAAGTGGCAGCTGGCACAGGGGCGAGCAACTATGTAAACACTATTGCCGTTGAAGATGAGCCGGAATATCCTGGCAATCTGGAACTGGAACGCCGTATTCGTTCAGCTATCCGCTGGAACGCAATCATGACGGTTCTGCGCGCCTCTAAAAAAGACCTTGAGCTGGGCGGCCACATGGCTTCCTTCCAGTCTTCTGCGACCGTATATGAAGTTTGCTTCAACCACTTCTTCCGCGCCCGTAACGAGAAAGATGGCGGCGATCTGGTTTACTTCCAGGGCCATATCTCTCCGGGTATCTACGCGCGTGCGTTCGTTGAAGGTCGTCTGACTGAAGAGCAGATGAACAACTTCCGTCAGGAAGTGCACGGCAAAGGCCTGTCATCTTATCCGCACCCGAAACTGATGCCGGAATTCTGGCAGTTCCCGACCGTATCCATGGGGCTGGGCCCGATTGGTGCGATCTACCAGGCGAAGTTCCTGAAATATCTGGAACACCGTGGCCTGAAAGATACCTCTGAACAAACCGTTTACGCTTTCCTCGGCGATGGCGAGATGGATGAGCCGGAATCCAAAGGTGCGATCACTATCGCTACCCGTGAAAAACTGGACAACCTGTGCTTCATCATCAACTGTAACCTGCAACGTCTGGATGGCCCGGTAACCGGTAACGGTAAAATCATCAACGAACTGGAAGGCATCTTCGCAGGTGCTGGCTGGAACGTGATCAAGGTGATGTGGGGTTCCCGTTGGGACGAGCTGCTGCGTAAAGATACCAGCGGTAAACTGATCCAGCTGATGAACGAAACCGTTGACGGTGACTATCAAACCTTCAAATCCAAAGACGGCGCCTACGTTCGTGAGCACTTCTTCGGTAAATATCCGGAAACCGCAGCGCTGGTTGCAGACTGGACTGATGAGCAGATCTGGGCGTTGAACCGTGGCGGTCACGATCCGAAGAAAATCTATGCTGCACTGAAAAAAGCGCAGGAAACCAAAGGCAAAGCGACTGTTATCCTGGCCCATACCATTAAAGGTTACGGCATGGGTGATACCGCTGAAGGCAAAAACATTGCCCACCAGGTTAAGAAAATGAACATGGACGGCGTGCGTTATATCCGCGACCGTTTCAATGTTCCGGTAACCGATGAGCAGGTTGAAAATCTCTCTTACCTGACCTTCCCGGAAGGCTCTGAAGAGTACAAATACCTGCACGAACGTCGCCAGGCGCTGAAAGGCTACCTGCCGTCTCGTCTGCCGAAGTTCACCGAGAAGCTGGAACTGCCTGCGCTGTCTGATTTCTCCCAGTTGCTGGAAGAGCAGAACAAAGAGATCTCCACCACTATCGCTTTCGTTCGTGCTCTGAACGTGATGCTGAAGAACAAATCGATCAAAGATCGCCTGGTTCCGATTATCGCCGACGAAGCGCGTACTTTCGGTATGGAAGGTCTGTTCCGTCAGATTGGTATTTACAGCCCGAACGGCCAGCAGTACACCCCGCAGGACCGTGAGCAGGTTGCTTACTACAAAGAAGACGAAAAAGGTCAGATCCTGCAGGAAGGTATCAACGAACTGGGTGCCGGCGCATCCTGGCTGGCGGCTGCGACCTCTTACAGCACCAACGATCTGCCGATGATCCCGTTCTACATCTACTACTCCATGTTCGGGTTCCAGCGTATCGGTGACCTGTGCTGGCAGGCTGGCGACCAGCAGGCTCGCGGCTTCCTGATTGGGGGGACTTCCGGTCGTACAACGTTGAACGGCGAAGGTCTGCAACACGAAGATGGTCATAGCCACATTCAGTCGCTGACTATCCCGAACTGTATCTCTTACGATCCGGCTTATGCGTACGAAGTGGCTGTCATCATGCATGACGGTCTGGAGCGCATGTACGGCGAGAAACAAGAAAACGTTTACTACTACATCACCACGCTGAACGAAAACTACCACATGCCGGCCATGCCGGAAGGTGCCGAGGAAGGTATCCGTAAAGGTATCTACAAACTCGAAACCGTTGCAGGTAGCAAAGGTAAAGTTCAGCTGCTGGGCTCCGGTTCTATTCTGCGTCACGTGCGTGAAGCCGCGCAGATCCTGGCGAACGATTACGGCGTGGGTTCTGACGTGTACAGCGTCACCTCCTTCACCGAACTGGCGCGTGATGGCCAGGATTGTGAGCGCTGGAACATGCTGCACCCGCTGGAAACTCCGCGCGTTCCGTACATCGCTCAGGTGATGAACGACGCTCCGGCAGTGGCTTCTACTGACTATATGAAACTGTTCGCTGAGCAGGTTCGTACTTACGTACCGGCTGATGATTACCGCGTACTGGGTACCGATGGCTTCGGTCGTTCCGACAGCCGTGAAAACCTGCGTCACCACTTCGAAGTTGATGCTTCTTACGTGGTGGTTGCAGCGCTGGGCGAACTGGCTAAACGTGGCGAAATCGACAAGAAAGTGGTGGCGGAAGCAATCACCAAATTCAACATCGATGCAGAAAAAGTTAACCCGCGTCTGGCGTAAGAGGTAAAGAGATAATGGCTATCGAAATCAATGTACCGGACATCGGGTCTGATGAAGTTGAAATCACCGAGATCCTGGTCAAAGTGGGCGACAAAGTTGAAGCTGAACAGTCGCTGATCACCGTAGAAGGCGATAAAGCCTCTATGGAAGTCCCGTCTCCGCAGGCTGGCATCGTTAAAGAGATCAAAGTCTCTGTCGGCGATAAAACCGAGACCGGCAAACTGATCATGATTTTCGATTCCGCCGATGGTGCAGCAGCCGCTGCACCTGCTAAGGCAGAAGAGAAGAAAGAAGCGGCACCGGCTGCTGCTCCGGCCGCTGCGGCTGCCAAAGAAGTTAACGTACCGGATATTGGCGGCGACGAAGTTGAAGTCACCGAGATCCTCGTCAAAGTGGGCGACACCGTTGCGGCTGAACAGTCTCTGATCACCGTAGAAGGCGACAAAGCCTCTATGGAAGTTCCGGCACCGTTCGCGGGTACGGTTAAAGAGATCAAAATCAACACCGGCGACAAAGTCTCCACCGGTTCCCTGATCATGATCTTCGAAGTTGCAGGCGCTGCACCGGCAGCGGCTCCGGCACAGGCGGCAGCTCCGGCTGCGACAAGCGCGCCGGCAGCAGCGGCTTCTGGTCCGAAAGAAGTTAACGTACCGGATATCGGCGGTGACGAAGTTGAAGTGACCGAAGTGCTGGTAAAAGTGGGCGACAAAGTTTCCGCTGAACAGTCACTGATCACCGTAGAAGGCGACAAAGCGTCTATGGAAGTTCCGGCACCGTTCGCCGGTACCGTAAAAGAGCTGAAAGTGAACGTGGGCGATAAAGTCTCCACCGGCTCTCTGATCATGGTGTTTGAAGTGGAAGGCGCTGCACCTGCCGCCGCTCCGGCTGCTGCGGCTCCGGCTCCTGCTGCTCAGGCGGCAAAACCGGCGGCTGCACCGGCACCGGCGAAAGCTGAAGGCAAATCTGACTTTGCTGAAAACGACGCATACGTCCACGCGACGCCGCTGATTCGCCGCCTGGCGCGCGAATTCGGCGTGAACCTGGCGAAAGTGAAAGGCACCGGCCGTAAAGGTCGCATCCTGCGCGAAGACGTTCAGGCTTACGTGAAAGAGGCGATCAAACGCGCTGAATCTGCGCCTGCCGCTGGCGCAACCGGTGGTTCTCTGCCGGGTCTGCTGCCGTGGCCGAAAGTGGACTTCAGCAAGTTTGGTGAAATCGAAGAAGTGGAACTGGGCCGTATCCAGAAAATCTCTGGTGCTAACCTGAGCCGTAACTGGGTGATGATCCCGCACGTTACGCACTTCGATAAAACCGATATCACCGATCTGGAAGCGTTCCGTAAACAGCAAAACGCCGAAGCTGAGAAGCGCAAACTGGACGTGAAATTCACCCCGGTTGTCTTCATCATGAAAGCCGTTGCTGCAGCGCTTGAGCAAATGCCGCGCTTCAACAGCTCTCTGTCTGAAGATGGTCAGAAGCTGACGCTGAAAAAATACATCAACATCGGTGTGGCGGTGGATACGCCGAATGGTCTGGTTGTTCCGGTCTTTAAAGACGTGAACAAGAAGAGCATTACTGAGCTGTCCCGCGAACTGACTGTCATCTCCAAAAAAGCGCGTGATGGCAAGCTGACCGCTGGCGAAATGCAGGGCGGTTGCTTCACCATCTCCAGCATCGGCGGCCTGGGCACCACCCACTTTGCGCCGATTGTGAACGCGCCGGAAGTCGCTATCCTGGGCGTCTCCAAATCTGCAATGGAGCCGGTCTGGAACGGTAAAGAGTTCGTGCCGCGTCTGATGATGCCGATTTCGCTCTCCTTCGACCACCGTGTGATTGACGGTGCTGATGGTGCGCGCTTTATCACCATCATCAACAATATGCTGTCGGACATTCGCCGTCTGGTGATGTAATCGAGAAAGCCGGCCTGACGGCCGGCTTTTTTCTGATAATCTCATTGGGCTTTTGGGGTTATCAGGGGCAAAGGACAAATCGTTTGCCGTTTGTTGTTTCAAAATTGTTAACATTTTTGTAAACTGCGGGCGGATAGAACGTCCCGGTGGATGAAGGGCGACACGAAGTACCCCTGACCGCCGGAAATCAATAAGAGGTCATGATGAGTACTGAAATCAAAACTCAGGTCGTGGTACTTGGGGCAGGCCCGGCAGGTTACTCTGCTGCCTTCCGTTGCGCTGATTTAGGTCTGGAAACCGTCATCGTTGAACGTTACAGCACCCTCGGCGGTGTTTGTCTGAACGTAGGTTGTATCCCTTCTAAAGCGCTGCTGCACGTAGCAAAAGTTATCGAAGAAGCCAAAGCGCTGGCTGAACACGGTATCGTATTCGGCGAGCCGAAAACCGATATCGACAAAATCCGTACCTGGAAAGAGAAAGTGATCACCCAACTGACCGGTGGTCTGTCGGGTATGGCGAAAGGCCGTAAAGTGAAAGTGGTCACCGGTCTGGGTAAATTCACCGGGGCGAACACCCTGGAAGTTGAAGGCGAAAACGGTAAAACCGTGATCAACTTCGACAACGCTATCATCGCGGCGGGCTCCCGTCCGATTCAGTTGCCGTTCATTCCACACGAAGATCCGCGTGTATGGGATTCCACCGATGCGCTGGAGCTGAAATCCGTACCGAAACGTATGCTGGTTATGGGCGGCGGTATTATCGGTCTGGAAATGGGTACCGTGTACCATGCGCTGGGTTCAGAGATCGACGTGGTTGAAATGTTCGACCAGGTTATCCCAGCAGCAGACAAAGATATCGTTAAAGTCTTCACCAAACGCGTCAGCAAGAAATTCAACCTGATGCTGGAAACCAAAGTAACGGCCGTTGAAGCGAAAGAAGACGGTATCTACGTTTCTATGGAAGGCAAAAAAGCCCCTGCTGAAGCGCAGCGTTACGACGCCGTGCTGGTGGCTATCGGTCGTGTACCGAACGGTAAAAACCTCGATGCCGGCAAAGCAGGCGTTGAAGTGGACGAGCGTGGCTTCATCCGCGTTGACAAACAGCTGCGCACCAACGTGCCGCACATCTTTGCTATCGGCGATATCGTCGGTCAGCCGATGCTGGCGCACAAAGGCGTGCATGAAGGTCACGTGGCCGCTGAAGTTATCGCCGGTAAGAAACACTACTTCGATCCGAAAGTTATCCCGTCTATCGCTTACACCGAGCCAGAAGTTGCATGGGTTGGTCTGACTGAGAAAGAAGCGAAAGAGAAAGGCATCAGCTACGAAACCGCCACCTTCCCGTGGGCTGCTTCTGGCCGTGCTATCGCTTCCGACTGCGCTGACGGTATGACCAAACTGATTTTCGACAAAGAGACGCACCGCGTTATCGGTGGCGCGATTGTCGGCACCAACGGCGGCGAGCTGCTGGGTGAAATCGGTCTGGCGATCGAAATGGGTTGCGACGCGGAAGATATTGCGCTGACCATTCACGCGCACCCGACGCTGCACGAATCTGTTGGCCTGGCCGCAGAAGTGTTCGAAGGTAGCATCACCGACCTGCCGAACCCGAAAGCGAAAAAGAAATAAGTTTTCGCTGACAATAAACGCCTCTTCGGAGGCGTTTTTTTTACGCCAATTTTACCAGGTAACCGCGTTTTTCACTGCCAGGGGGGTAAATATTACGCAGATTTTGCCGATAGTAATGCCTATAGCCATTCCCGGCGAGATAAGGAGTTTCATCGTCATGATCACCGGACTTAACCTGTCATCGCTTTCATCAGCAATGAGAGTGGCGTCAACTTCCCTGGCGAGCACCACGGTGCGCACAACTACCCGCGCTGCCACGCCTGCCGAAGCACCCTCTTCGACAAAAGTGATGTTTGGCAGCCAGACGTCTGATATTGCAGCGGTCTACAGCCTGTCACCGAAAAAACTCAGCGCGACTTCACCCCAGGATGCCGTGATGAAGGGGTTATTGCAGGCCGCTGTCGGCAGTAACTCGTTGTCCTCTTTAGGCAGTATTGGCAGCACGCTGCTGAGTAATCTGAAAGAGAGTCGTACCGATGTCACCCACGCCGTTACCAGCGCGACGGCGGGAGCGGCGGGCCAGCAATCTGCGGTTTCGCTGGATATTGTGACGCAGTCGGGTTCCACCTTGCACCTTAACATGACGCAGAAAGAGGATGGCGTGGTGGTGGAGTTAAAAACCGACGGTGAAGCGCTGAATGATGATGAAGCCGCGGCTGTCGCAAACCTGGGCACATCGCTTGAGAAAGCGCTAAGCGGACTGGGGCAAAATCCGCCGAAAATCGATATTTCCGGGCTAACCAACTTTGACAGCAGCGTGCTGAAATCCGTGGATTTAAAAACGGATGTTCGCACTGATGATGCTTCGGTACAGTCGCTGAATTTCCATGCCAGCACCACCGACCGCTATGTCGCCTATCAGGATAAGGATTTCTCGCTGAAAGTGAGCAGCGACCTGTCGAATCCAGCATTGGCTGGCGACTACGCTCAGCAGCAGGCCACGTTAAGCGCCTACGATACTAAGTTTGACAAGGCGCGCTCGACCGGGCACGGCGATCGCGATCAGATGGAAGCGCTGAAGTCGGTGTTCCGTGCGTTAAACACCACCGCCAGCGCGGAGCGTACCGCGATTACGGTTGGTGCGGATATTCGCGTTGATAACAGCGGCCGGTCGCAACTGAGCGGGCTGAACGATTTCTCACTGTCGCTGACACAGACTGAGAAATCAATTAACCCGGCGCGCGATGATGAGAAAGATCGTTTCTCTTATCAGGCCTCCCAGTCGACGACAGAAAACGTGCTCAGCGACGGTTCAAAAAGCGTGAAACAGACCACGCGCAGCCACATTAGCGCGGCCTGGCATGAAGCGCTCGATCCTTCGATTCCGCTGGCGCTGAATAAGATGAAGTCGTCGCAGAACTACACCTATCATCTGCTGGAAAATGATGAAGAGAGTACAACCACGCTGAATTACAACAGCCGTGGGATGCTGGGGTCGGTTGGTCACAACGAACAAGTGAACAACCGTGAAACGGTGAAAAAATATGTGCGCGGCGAGCTGGTGGATCAGACGGTCACGCCATTGCAGTACGCGCGCAGTAACGTGCTTTCGCTGCTGAAATCCGCATAACTCTGTCATCACAAAACGGCTCTGCGGAGCCGTTTTTCATGGTTTTTAGCGTCGATTCTGTTTCGTTAAAACCGTCTCTAGCCTGCATTATTCCGCCCTTAACGATTCAGCAAGTATTTAATGTTGCTTTTTTGTAAACAGATTAACACCCCCTGAAAATCCTGCTATGCTGCCCGACGCGGTTCGCGGATTTACCCTACAAACTGCTGTCTCACAGGAGCGTGAAGAGAAACGCCTGCCGCATTATGACAATGAGAGCGAGGAGAACCGTCGTGCTAGAAGAATACCGTAAGCACGTAGCTGAACGTGCCGCTGAGGGGATTGCGCCAAAACCATTAGATGCAACCCAGATGGCAGGCCTTGTCGAGCTGCTGAAAAGCCCGCCTGCTGGCGAAGAAGAATTCCTGATTGATCTGCTGACCAACCGTGTCCCGCCGGGCGTTGATGAAGCCGCCTATGTCAAAGCGGGTTTCCTTGCCGCTGTCGCCAAAGGCGAAGCCACCTCCCCGCTGGTTACCCCTGAAAAAGCCATCGAACTGCTGGGTACCATGCAGGGCGGTTACAACATCCATCCGCTGATTGATGCGCTGGATAACGACAAACTGGCGCCGATTGCTGCCAAAGCGCTGTCCCATACACTGCTGATGTTCGATAACTTCTACGATGTGGAAGAGAAAGCCAAAGCGGGCAACGCATATGCGAAGCAGGTGATGCAATCCTGGGCCGATGCCGAGTGGTTCCTGAGCCGTCCGGCGCTGGCGGAAAAAATTACCGTCACCGTCTTCAAAGTGACGGGCGAAACCAACACCGACGATCTCTCTCCGGCACCGGATGCCTGGTCGCGCCCGGATATCCCGCTGCACGCGCTGGCGATGCTGAAAAACGCCCGCGAAGGCATTGAACCTGATCAACCGGGTGCCGTTGGCCCGATCAAACAGATCGAAGCCCTGCAACAGAAAGGTTTCCCGCTGGCGTACGTTGGCGACGTTGTGGGTACCGGTTCTTCACGTAAATCCGCCACCAACTCTGTGCTGTGGTTTATGGGCGACGATATTCCGTTCGTGCCGAACAAACGCGGCGGCGGCCTGGTGCTGGGCGGCAAAATCGCGCCAATCTTCTTCAATACCATGGAAGATGCCGGTGCGCTGCCGATCGAAGTGGATGTCAGCAGCCTGAACATGGGCGACGTGATTGACGTTTACCCGTTCAAAGGTGAAGTGCGCAACCACGAAACCGGCGAACTGCTGGCCAGCTTTGAACTGAAAACCGATGTGCTGATCGACGAAGTGCGCGCCGGTGGCCGTATTCCGCTGATTATCGGCCGCGGCCTGACCACCAAAGCGCGTGAAGCGCTGGGTCTGCCGCACAGCGACGTATTCCGTCAGGCAAAAGATGTGGCAGAAAGTAACCGCGGTTATTCGCTGGCGCAGAAAATGGTGGGTCGCGCATGCGGCGTTGCGGGTGTCCGTCCGGGTGCTTATTGCGAACCGAAAATGACCTCTGTCGGCTCCCAGGACACCACCGGCCCGATGACCCGTGATGAACTGAAAGATCTGGCGTGCCTGGGCTTCTCTTCCGATCTGGTGATGCAGTCCTTCTGCCATACCGCTGCTTATCCGAAGCCGGTTGACGTCACCACGCACCATACGCTGCCGGACTTCATTATGAACCGTGGCGGTGTTTCCCTGCGTCCGGGCGATGGCGTCATCCACTCCTGGCTGAACCGCATGCTGCTGCCGGATACGGTCGGCACCGGCGGTGACTCCCACACCCGTTTCCCGATCGGCATCTCTTTCCCGGCGGGTTCCGGCCTGGTGGCGTTTGCCGCCGCGACCGGCGTTATGCCGCTGGATATGCCGGAATCAGTGCTGGTGCGCTTTAAAGGCAAAATGCAGCCGGGCATCACGCTGCGCGATCTGGTGCATGCTATCCCGCTGTATGCCATTAAACAGGGTCTGCTGACCGTTGAGAAGAAAGGCAAGAAAAACATCTTCTCCGGCCGCATTCTGGAGATCGAAGGTCTGCCGGATCTGAAAGTTGAGCAGGCGTTTGAGCTTACCGATGCTTCCGCTGAACGTTCCGCTGCCGGTTGCACCATCAAGCTGAACAAAGAGCCGATCATCGAGTACCTGAACTCCAATATCGTGCTGCTGAAGTGGATGATTGCAGAAGGCTACGGCGACCGTCGTACGCTGGAGCGTCGTGTCCAGGGTATGGAAAAATGGCTGTCGGATCCGCAACTGCTGGAAGCCGATGCTGACGCAGAATATGCGGCGGTGATCGACATCGATCTGGCGGAAATCAAAGAGCCGATCCTCTGTGCGCCGAACGATCCGGATGATGCACGTCTGCTGTCTGACGTGCAGGGTGCCAGCATCGATGAAGTGTTCATCGGTTCGTGCATGACCAATATCGGTCACTTCCGCGCCGCCGGTAAGCTGCTGGACAGCCACAAAGGCCAGCTGCCGACCCGTCTGTGGGTGGCACCGCCAACCCGTATGGACGCTGCGCAACTGACGGAAGAGGGCTACTACAGCGTGTTCGGTAAGAGCGGCGCGCGTATTGAGATCCCGGGCTGTTCCCTGTGCATGGGTAACCAGGCGCGTGTGGCCGATGGCGCAACGGTGGTTTCGACCTCGACGCGTAACTTCCCGAACCGTTTAGGTACTGGTGCAAACGTCTACCTGGCCTCTGCAGAACTGGCAGCGGTTGCCGCGCTGATCGGTAAACTGCCGACGCCGGAAGAGTATCAGACCTATATTGCTCAGGTTGATAAGACGGCGGTCGATACCTACCGTTATCTGAACTTCGACCAGCTTAATCAGTACACCGAAAAAGCCGACGGCGTGATTTTCCAGACCGCCGTCTGACCGACAAGCCACCCTTCGGGGTGGCTTTTTTTCTGCCTCCACTGCGCAATACGTTTCGTTTAAGCGCAGCAAAGTTTTTCAAACCCTGCTGTTTCCATAAAAAACCAGGCTACTTACGTGCCGCATTTAGCGGGTGCGTGAGACGATATTTGCCCGGCTCAAACCGATTGAGCATCGGGTGTCGAAGGCCGACGGGTGATTTCTGCGCAGGCAGATGGATATTTTGCAACGCTTCCGGTTGTTGCGCTGTTTTTCTTGTATTGTGCTGCGATAATTACTGCATAGGCGGTTATCAGGCCTGCAAGAGGAAGCAACTATGGATTACGAATTTCTGCGCGATGTCACCGGAACCGTTAAGGTGCGCATGTCGATGGGGCACGAAGCAGTCGGGCACTGGTTCAATGAAGAGGTAAAAGAGAACCTGGCCCTGCTGGACGAAGTTGAGCAGGCGGCAAAAACGGTGAAAGGCAGCGAGCGATCCTGGCAGCGCGCCGGGCATGAATATACGCTGTGGTTGGATGGCGAGGAAGTGATGGTTCGTGCCAACCAACTGGAGTTTTCCGGCGATGAGATAGAAGAGGGGATGAGCTACTACGATGAAGAGAGCCTCTCACTGTGCGGTGTGGAAGACTTTTTGCAGGTGGTCGCTGCCTACCGTCAGTTCCTGAAACAACGCTAACCGGGAGCGTCCTTGCTCCCTTCGCGCGTTACACGGCCGGGATATTTCGGCCGTAGTAGATCTCGCGCATCTCTTTCCACAGCGCTTCGGTGATCTCTTTACGCTCTTCGGGGGTCAGCTCTTCCGGCCTGGTATGGAACATGTAGTGCTTCAGGTCGAACTCCTTCAGCAACATTTTGGTATGGAAAATGTTTTCCTGATAAACGTTAACATCCACCATGTCATACAGTGATTTCATGTCATCAGACATAAAGTTCTGAATCGAATTAATCTCGTGATCGATAAAGTGCTTCATGCCGTTTACGTCACGCGTGAAGCCGCGAACCCGATAATCGACGGTGACAATATCGGACTCAAGCTGGTGGATCAGGTAATTCAGCGCTTTCAGCGGTGAAATTACGCCGCAGGTGGATACTTCAATGTCGGCGCGGAACGTACACAAACCGCCTTCCGGGTGGCTTTCCGGGTAGGTATGTACGCAGATGTGGCTCTTATCCAGATGCGCCACTACCGCTTCCGGCAGCGGGCCGGGGTGCTCTGTTTTGTCGATCAAGTGAGGATCGACCGGTTCTTCGCTCACCAGAATGGTGACGCTTGCGCCCTGCGGTTCGTAATCCTGACGGGCAATATTCAGGATATTGGCACCGATGATGTTACAGGTTTCCGTCAGGATTTCGGTCAAACGGTTGGCATTATAGAGTTCATCAATGTAGGCAATATAGCCGTCACGCTCTTCTGCGGTTTTGGCGTAGCAGATGTCGTAGATACAAAAACTCAGGCTTTTGGTCAGGTTGTTAAAGCCATGTAGTTTAAGCTTTTTCAATTTTTATCACCTCCTTAGAGTCACTGTGCAGACAACGCGTCTTGCAGATATTGTGGCAGAGCGAATGCTGCGGTATGAATCGCCGGATTGTAGTAACGGCAGGTGAGTGCGGCATTGTGGAAACGGGCGGCGATGATCTCGGTCGAAAGATGGCGCAGTACCTCGTTATCCGTGGCCCAGGCGAAGGTCATAATACCGCCGTAATAGGTCGGTACTGCGGCCTGGTAAAAGCTGACGTCGCTAAAATAGTGGCTCAGCTTACGATGACTGCCGACGGCTTCATCTTGTTGCAGGAAACTGACGCCGTTTTGCGCGACAAAGATCCCGCCAGCATTCAGGCAACGTTTGCAGCCTTCGTAGAACGCTGAGGTGAACAGGCTCTCGCCGGGACCAATAGGATCGGTACAGTCGGAAATGATCACGTCGAACGTCTTGTCGGTCTGATTAACAAAGTTGACGCCGTCATCGATCACCAGATGGAACCGCGGATCGTCGTACGCGCCCGCATTGTGCTTCGGCAGGTACTGGCGACAGAAAGAGACGACGCCCGCGTCGATTTCTACCATGGTGATGGTTTCGATGTTTTTGTGGCGGGTGACTTCACGCAGCATTGCGCCGTCGCCGCCGCCGATGATCAACACATGTTTTGCGTGGCCGTGCGCCAGCAGCGGAACATGGGTCATCATTTCGTGGTAGATAAATTCGTCGCGTTCGGTGGTTTGTACCACGCCATCCAGCGCCATTACGCGGCCAAAGGCGGCGTTCTCGAAAATGATCAGATCCTGGTGATCGGTCTTTTCGTGATAAAGCACTTTGTCCACGGCAAAGTACTGACCAAAATGGTCATGCAGCGTTTCTTGCCACATCGTGTTGTCGGCCATTGGTTGCTCCTTTGTTAACGCCCGTAAAACGGGCGCAACATAATAGCTAACTCTGCTCGTGGTTGCACGGTCAGAGTTTAACCATGGCGACAGCTTACTTCACGTAGGCGAGCAGGCTTAAGGAGTCGCGGGCCAGCGCTTTGCATTTTTTGGCGGTGGGAATGCCAATGCCGCTTAAATCGCGGTAGCTATCTTCGCCAAGCGACTTCATGTCCCATGCATCATAGTTGCTGAGATCCCACTGGTTTTGCTGGGCGAAAAATACCAGCGCACGGCGGATCTGCCCGTTGGGTAAATTGTTATAACCGCAGTCATTTTTCAGAAAGACGAACACCGCCGTGAGATCGGCCATGTCTTCGGCTTCGGATTCGCTTAGCGCATAACTGTTCACGGAGACAGCCAGCAGGCTGCCAAGGAGTACTGTTCTGAAAAACGTCTTCATTATTTCTACCACGGCGTAACGGAATTTAAACGTTAGCACAGTCCGCATAAGGCGACGATATTTATTATTACCTCTTTTCTTGACCTTCCGGCAGGGGAAAGGTTTAAGCTCAAATTATCGTCTGCACCAGATAAGGAAATGCCATGCAACGTCGAGATTTTTTGAAATATTCCGCCACGCTGGGCGTGCTAAGCGCCTTACCGCTGTGGAGCCGCCCACTGTTTGCCGCGGAACGCCCGGCGCTACCTATTCCCCCGCTACTTAGTGCCGATGCGCAAGGACGTATCGCGCTGACGGTGCAATCAGGAGAAACGCTATTTGGCACGAACAAAGCCGCCACCTGGGGGTATAACGGCGCACTGTTAGGGCCAGCGTTACAACTGCGTCAGGGACAGAAGGTGACGATTGATATTCGTAACACCCTTGCGGAAGAGACGACCGTTCACTGGCACGGGGTGGAAGTGCCTGGCGACGTTGACGGCGGGCCGCAGGGCATCATCAAAGCGGGCGGCAGTCGCTCAGTGACCTTTACACCCACGCAGCAGGCCGCGACCTGCTGGTTCCATCCGCATCAGCATGGCAAAACCGGCCGTCAGGTTGCGATGGGGCTGGCGGGACTGGTGCTGATAGAAGATGACGCTATTCGCCAGTTGCGGCTACCGACGCAGTGGGGCATTGATGATGTGCCGGTTATCGTGCAGGACAAAAGGTTTACCGCGCAGGGGCAGATCGATTATCAGCTGGATGTGATGAGCGCCGCGGTCGGTTGGTTCGGCGATACGCTGCTGACCAATGGCGCAATCAACCCGCAACATGCCGCTCCGCGCGGCTGGCTGCGCCTGCGCTTGCTGAATGGGTGTAATGCGCGTTCGCTGAACTTCTCGACCAGCGATAAGCGCCCACTGTATGTGGTGGCGAGCGATGGTGGTTTATTAAGTGAACCGGTGAAAGTGAGTGAACTGCCGATGTTGATGGGCGAGCGTTTTGAAGTGCTGGTGGATACGCGCGATGGCAAACCCTTTGATATCGTGACGCTGCCGGTGCAGCAGATGGGAATGACGGTCGCACCGTTCGATAAGCCGCATCCGGTATTACATATTCAACCGCTACAGATCGCCGCTTCGGGTACTTTGCCGGATTCGCTGGCCCCGGTGCCGGGTTTACCTGCGCTGACAGGCTTAACGCAGCGGACGCTGCAGCTATCGATGGATCCGATGCTCGACATGATGGGCATGCAGGCGTTGCAGAAGAAGTATGGCGATAGCGCGATGGCCGGGATGATGATGGGGAACGGGCAAATGGGACATGGCCAGATGATGAACATGGATCACGGTAAGATGATGGATATGGACCATGGGCAGATGAATCATGGCGCGCAGGGGTTTGATTTCCACAATGCCAACCGCATCAACGGTAAAGCTTTCGATATGAACACGCCCGCTTTCGCGGCAAAAAAAGGGGAGTACGAGCGCTGGGTGATTTCCGGCGAGGGCGACATGATGTTGCACCCCTTCCATATTCACGGCACTCAGTTCCGTATTTTATCGGAGAACGGCAAACCACCGGCCGCACATCGTGCAGGCTGGAAAGATACGGTTAATGTCTATGGTGCGCGCAGTGAAGTGTTAGTCCGTTTTCAGCATGATGCGCCGAAAGAGCACGCTTATATGGCGCACTGCCATCTGCTGGAGCATGAAGATACCGGCATGATGTTAGGGTTTACAGTGTAAAAACGCCTACCGTCAAACGCCCGGTGGCGAGATGCTTACCAGGCTTACGCGATCTGCAGGCCGGATAAGCGGTAGTGCCATTCGGCAAAAAAGCCCGGAAGCGTTTAGCCTACCGGGCTTTCTACCATCAGCATGCCGGATGCGTCATCTCATCCGGCATTTTTATTTACTTTGCATCGTCCGGCAGCGCATAGGCCACGATATAGTCGCCCATCTTCGTACCGAACGAGCCGTGACCGCCTGCGGAAATGACAACATACTGCTTGCCATTCACTTCATAGGTCATCGGTGTTGCCTGGCCACCTGCCGGTAACCGGCCTTGCCACAGTTTCTCACCGTTGCTCATATTGTATGCGCGCAGGTAGTTATCTGCGGTTGCGGCAATAAACAGCACGTTACCTGCGGTGGAGATCGGGCCACCCAGCATCGGCATACCCATATTGAACGGTACAGGAACCGGCATCGGGAACGGCATGCTGTCCTGCGGCGTACCAATACGTTTTTTCCATACCACCTGGTTGGTTTTCAGATCCAGAGCGGAAATGTAACCCCACGCCGGTTGTTTACACGGCAGACCAAACGGTGACAGGAACGGGTTCAGCGTTACGCCAAACGGCACACCATACTGCGGCTGAATCCCTGATTCCGTACCGGTGCCTTTTGCATCCTTAGGCGGTTCCATCGGGTTACCAGGGCCGCGCGGGATCAGCTTCGACACAAACGGCAGCGCCATCGGGTTAGCAATCGCTACCTGACGATCGGGATCGACAGAGATGCCGCCCCATTCGAACATACCCAGGTTACCCGGGAAGACCAGCGTGCCCTGCTCAGACGGCGGAGTGAAGATGCCTTCATAGCGCAGTTTCTGGAACATCACGCGACACACCAGTTGGTCGAACATGGTGGCGCCCCACATGTCCGCGCCGCTCAGGTTTTGCTTCGGACGGAAACTCAGGTCAGAGAAAGGCTGGGTTTTGCTGACGTAATCACCTTTCGCTGCGCCTTGCGGTACCGGTTTTTCCGGCGCCGGAACAACCAACTTGCCGTTGGTACGATCCAGCACGAAGATGTTACCAGTTTTCGCCGGCGCGTAGATGACCGGAACGGTTTTGCCATTAACGGTAATATCCGCCAGCGTTGGCTGCGACGGCATATCCATATCCCACAGATCGTGGTGAACCGTCTGGTAGCTCCACACCAGTTTGCCGGTGCTGGCATTCAGCGCCACGATTGAACTGGCATAGCGTTCCTGCTCCGGCGTGCGGTTACCGCCCCAGATATCCGGCGTGGTAACGCCCATCGGCAGATAGACTAAATCCAGTTTCGCGTCATAGGCCGCAGGTGCCCAGGAGTTCGGCGAGTTAAAGGTAAAGGTATGTTCGTCCGACGGAATCGCGTTCGGATCTTTCGCGCCCGGATCGAATGCCCACAGCAGTTTACCGGTGTTGACATCGAAACCACGGATAACGCCAGAGGTTTCACGGGTTGAGAAGTTATCGGTCACCGAACCGGCAATCACGATAGTTTTATCCGTGATGATCGGCGGCGAGGTCGGCTCATACAGGCCAGGCGTGGTGTCCGGCATGTTGGTTTGCAGATTCAGGATACCTTTGTTAGCAAAGGTTTCGCACAGCTTACCGTTATCCGCGTTGATGGCAAACAGACGGCCATCGTTCACCGGCAGGATAATACGGCGCGGGCAATCGGCAACCACGTCCGGGCTGGCATTATCGGCGCGCGCTTCATGGAAAGAAACGCCGCGGCAAGTGACATGCTGGAAGGATTGATTGGCATTCAGTTGCGGATCGAAATGCCACTTCTCTTTACCGGTTGCGGCATCAACGGCAAACAGACGCTGGTGCGCAGTACACAGATAAAGCGTGTCGCCGACTTTAATGGGCGTCACTTCATTGGTCAGTTCGCCCGGATCGGTTGGCAGCTTCAGATCGCCCGTGCGGAATACCCAGGCTTCCTTCAGGTTCTTCACGTTGTCGGCGTTAATCTGTTTCAGCGGCGAGTAACGTTGGCCTTCCTGGTTGCGGCCATAGGCCGGCCAGTCGCCATCCGCTACCTGAGAAATAGGTGCGGCAGGGGTTGAATCGGCGCTCAGAGTGCCATTTACTTCTTGCGGGTCGTTAAAGCCCGCCCAGGTGAGGATCCCGCCGCTAATCAGCAGGGCCACCACCAGTCCTGCGACGGCGCCGCCGGATGGGATAACCAGTCGCCGCCAGACGAAGGGGAGAATCAGCCAGATGCCAAAGAAGACGAGGATATCGCTTCGCGGCGCCAGCGCCCAGAAATCGAAGCCGACTTCCCACACGCCCCAGATCATGGTGGCAAGCAGCAGCGCGGCATACAGCCACAGCGCAGCACGCTTACCTTTCCACAGTAACCAGGTGACACCCAGCATCACCAGACCGGCGATCGGGTAATACCAGGAGCCACCAATGGCAACAAGCCAGGCTCCCCCGATTAACAGATACAGCCCGCAAAGCGCTGCAAACAGTGTTGTCAGCGTAATCAGAAGCCGCGGTTGTTGAGTTTTTGTTTCCGCCATAAAAGACACTCATCTAAGTTGTTAATTTTTTGATAGCAGATAATTATAGTCATTAACAAATGTGATCGTCATCACAAAATGAGCTTTCTTGTTCGATAGCCAATGAAAATCAATTTGCTGGTATACTTTGCGTCTTAATTCTCAATTCGTCAGGCAATCGCCAGTGATTGAGTGATTTACTCTTTAAATCAAATGGTTAGTAAAATGAAACACACTGTGGAAGTGATGATCCCGGAAGCGGAGATCAAAGCGCGTATCGCTGAACTGGGTCGTCAAATCACTGAGCGTTACAAAGATAGCGGCAGCGAAATGGTGCTGGTTGGCCTGCTGCGCGGATCATTTATGTTCATGGCGGATTTATGCCGTGAAGTGCAGGTTTCTCACGAAGTCGATTTTATGACCGCCTCCAGCTATGGCAGCGGTATGTCCACCACGCGTGACGTGAAAATCCTGAAGGATCTTGACGAAGATATTCGCGGCAAAGATGTGTTGATCGTCGAAGATATTATTGATTCCGGTAACACGCTGTCGAAAGTACGTGAAATTCTTAGCCTGCGCGAACCGAAATCGCTGGCGATCTGTACGCTGCTGGATAAACCTTCCCGCCGCGAAGTGGACGTGCCGGTGGAGTTTGTCGGTTTTGCTATTCCGGACGAGTTTGTGGTGGGCTACGGGATTGACTACGCGCAGCGCTACCGTCATCTGCCGTATGTCGGCAAAGTGGTTCTGCTGGACGAATAAAAAAATCGGGGCCGCTGGCCCCGAGTGATTATTTGTGGTTGTTGTGCTTCTTACTGAGGTTGGAGACGCCCTGGCGATAACGCTGCTCCAGCGATTCGCGGTTGGTTGCGCTCACTTCCAGATTGCGCAGCAGGCCGTCGTGAATGCCGTAGGCCCAGCCGTGAATCGTCACTTTCTGGCCGCGTTTCCAGGCGGATCGCATGATTGTTGAATGGCCCAGGTTGTAAACCTGTTCCATGACGTTCAGCTCGCACAGGGTATCGAAGCGGCTCTCTGCCGGTATCTCGCCGAGCAGCGAGCTATGTTTAAACCAGATATCGCGGATGTGCAGCAGCCAGTTATCGATAAGCCCAAGTTCAGGATTTTCAACCGCCGCCTGCACGCCGCCGCAGCCGTAGTGACCGCAGATGATGATGTGTTCGACTTCCAGCACGTCCACCGCGTACTGCACAACGGAGAGGCAGTTCAGGTCGGTATGAATCACCAGGTTGGCGACATTACGATGAACAAACAGTTCGCCGGGTTCGAGGCCGGTAAGGCGCTCGGCTGGTACGCGGGAATCGGAGCATCCAATCCAGAGGAAACGCGGTTTTTGTGCTTGTGCCAGCGTGGCAAAAAAACCGGGATCTTCTTCCACCAGCATTTTTGACCATAGTGCGTTATTGCTGATGAGTGTATCTATGTCCTTCATGGAAGTGGATAACCTGTAACGGTAAGTGCGTTGCGCTAATATAGGTGAACTCTTCCTCTTTTAAAACTACACATCGAGTGTAAAAAAGGTAAGCGATATTTCATGACCATTGCACTGGAGCTTGAGCAGCTTAAAAAAACCTATCCGGGCGGCGTTCAGGCGCTGCGCGGTATTGACCTGAAAGTAGAAGCCGGGGATTTCTACGCGCTTCTTGGACCGAATGGCGCAGGGAAATCCACCACCATCGGCATCATCAGTTCGCTGGTCAATAAAACGTCCGGGCGCGTCAGCGTCTTTGGCTATGACCTGGAAAAAGATGTGGTCAACGCCAAACGCCAGCTGGGGCTGGTGCCACAAGAGTTTAACTTTAACCCGTTTGAAACCGTCCAGCAGATCGTGGTGAACCAGGCGGGCTACTACGGTGTGGATCGCAAAGAAGCGCTGGTGCGCAGCGAAAAATACCTGAACCAGCTTGATCTGTGGGAAAAACGTAACGAACGCGCGCGGATGCTCTCCGGCGGTATGAAGCGTCGCCTGATGATCGCCCGTGCGCTGATGCATGAACCGAAACTGCTGATCCTCGATGAGCCGACCGCAGGCGTGGATATTGAACTGCGTCGTTCCATGTGGGGCTTCCTGAAAGATCTGAACGATAAAGGCACCACCATTATCCTCACCACCCACTATCTGGAAGAGGCGGAGATGCTGTGCCGCAATATCGGCATCATTCAGCGCGGCGATTTGATCGAAAACACCTCGATGAAAGCGCTGCTTTCCAAACTGAAATCGGAAACTTTTATTCTCGATTTGGCGCCGAAATGCCCGCTGCCGAAGCTGGAGGGGTATCAGTACCGGCTGGTGGATACTTCCACGCTGGAAGTCGAAGTGCTGCGCGAGCAGGGGGTGAACAGCGTTTTCAGCCAGCTCAGTGCGCAGGGTATACAGGTGTTGAGTATGCGTAACAAAGCCAACCGTCTCGAAGAGCTGTTTGTCACGCTGGTTCATGACAGAAAAGGAGAAAGCGCATGATGCAGCTCTATTGGGTGGCGCTGAAGAGTATCTGGTACAAAGAGATCCAGCGTTTCATGCGGATCTGGGTACAAACGCTGGTGCCGCCAGTGATCACCATGACGCTCTACTTTATTATTTTCGGCAATCTGATCGGTTCGCGGATTGGTGAAATGCACGGTTTCACCTACATGCAGTTTATCGTGCCGGGGCTGATCATGATGGCAGTGATCACTAACGCTTACGCCAACGTCGCATCGTCATTCTTCAGCGCTAAGTTTCAGCGCAATATTGAAGAGCTGCTGGTCGCGCCGGTTCCGACGCATGTGATTATTGCTGGCTATGTTGGCGGCGGCGTGGCGCGCGGGCTGTGCGTCGGTATTCTGGTTACTGCCGTTTCGCTGTTTTTCGTGCCGTTTCAGGTGCATTCATGGCTGTTTGTCGGTTTAACGCTGCTGCTGACCGCCGTGCTGTTTTCGCTGGCCGGTCTGCTGAATGCGGTGTTTGCCAAAACCTTTGACGATATCAGCCTGATCCCGACCTTTGTGCTGACACCGTTGACCTATCTGGGCGGGGTATTTTACTCCCTGACGCTGCTGCCGCCGTTCTGGCAGGCGCTGTCGCACCTGAACCCGATAGTCTATATGATCAGCGGCTTCCGTTTTGGTTTCCTCGGCATTACCGACGTTCCGCTGTTCACCACTGTGGCCGTGCTGGTGGTGTTTATCATCGCTTTCTATTTTATTTGCTGGTACTTGATTAATCGCGGCCGCGGGCTGCGCAGCTAATCTCTGCGGGCTGGCTCTTTTGCACAAGAGAGCCAGCCTATCTGAACAGGCTGTTTTTTGTACTTACTCCGGCCTTTGAATATGTGCAGTTTTGTTACACTAATGACAGTCTCTCAACCCGGTTCGTCTCATGTCGCGTTTGATTACCCTTCTGCTGCTACTGGTTACCTGTAGCGCGTCTGCCAGCATTGTCAGTGAACAGCGCATTCCTGCGCGCTATATGCAAACCAACGAGGATGCCAATATCTGGGCGCAGGTCGGCGACAGAGTGGTGACGGTCGGCAATATTCGCGCCGGGCAAATTCTGGCGGTGGTGCCGGGCGCAGAGGATTACTACGCCTTTCGCTTCGGCTTTGGCAGCGGTTTTATCGATAAAGGCCACCTGAGCGCGGTGGAAGGCAAGCAGCGCGTTGAGGACAGCCTTGGCGATCTGAATAAGCCGCTGAGTAACCAGAATCTGGTAACGTGGCAGGATACGCCGCTGTATACGGCACCGGATAACCGCAGTGAACAATTTGGTACGCTGGCGGAAAACCTGCGTTATCCCATTATCGATAAGCTGAAAGATCGCCTGAACCAGACCTGGTTCCAGATCCGCATCGGCAACCGGCTGGCCTGGGTAAGCAGCCTGGATGCGCAGGAAGACAGTGGTATTCCGGTGCTGACCTACCATCACATTCTGCGCGACGAGGAAAACACCCGTTTCCGTCATACCTCCACCACCACGTCGGTACGCGCTTTTACTAACCAGATGACCTGGCTGCGCGATCAGGGATATACCACGCTGTCGATGTATCAGCTTGAAGGCTATGTGCGTAACCGCATGAACCTGCCCGCACGTTCGGTGGTGATCACCTTTGATGATGGCCTGAAATCGGTCAACTGTTACGCTTACCCGATCCTGCGTGAATACGGTTTTAAAGCGACGGCGTTTATTATCTCCTCGCGCATTAAACTGAAGCCGCAGAAATGGGATCCGAAGTCGTTACAGTTTATGAGCGTGTCGGAGCTGAACAGCATGCGTGACGTGTTTGACGTGCAGTCGCATACGCACTTCCTGCACCGGGTCGATGGCACGATGCACCCGATATTGCTCAGCCGCAGCTACCACAACATCCTGTTTGATTTTAAACGCTCCCGCCGGGCGCTGGCGCAGTTCAACCCGCACGTGCTCTATCTTTCCTACCCGTTTGGCGGTTATAACGAGCTCGCGATAAAAGCGGCCAATGACGCCGGTTTTCATATGGCGGTCACGACAGTACGCGGGAAAGTGAAGCCGGGCGATAATCCGTTCTTGCTGAAGCGTTTGTACGTGCTAAGAACGGATTCGCTGGAAACGATGGCGCGGCTGATCAGTAACCAGCCGCAGGGGTAGGGGAATCAGGCAACCTGAACCGGCACAGCTTTCGCGGTGCGTTTCATTTCGTTGTCGCCGTCAAAATAGGCCACTTTCGGCTGCCAGCTACGGGCAACCTCATCCGGTACGGTAACGTAGCTGGCGATAATCAGGATATCGCCCACGTCTGCGCAGTGCGCCGCTGCGCCGTTAACCGAAATAATTCTGGAACCACGTTCCCCGGCAATAGCGTAGGTTGAGAAGCGTTTGCCGTTGGTCACGTTATAGATATCGATGGCTTCATATTCGAGAATACCAGCCGCCTCAAGGAAATCCTGGTCAATAGCGCAGGAACCTTCATAGTGCAGGTCGGCCTGTGTCACTTTGACGCGGTGGAGCTTGCCTTGCAGCATTGTGCGAATCATGAGTTAAACCTTCATTACGGATAAGTCAGCTAAAAATGAGGGGCGGCATCCTGCATTTCCCCGCATGCTCATTTCACTCCCGTCGACCGTGAAAAGTCTTAACGAGAGTGGAGTCCTGGCGAAATTTTTACCCTGCCTGGCGGGCAAGTTCAACCACTTTATTGTCGATAAGGCGCGCCTGTCCGAGCCATGCCGCCATTAAAATCACCGCCCGCTGGCTTTTGGCCGAAAGCGCTTCCAGCGTGTCGGCGTCGCGGATCTGGATATCGTCAGCGCGCAGACCAGCATCGTTGATTTCCTGGGCTGCAATGGCGATCAGCTCTTCTTCGTCACTCACACCAGTTTGCAATTTCTCCGCAGTGGCATTCATCACTTTGCTCAATGCCGGAGCGATTTTACGCTCGTCAGCGGTGAGGTAACCGTTGCGTGAACTCAGTGCCAGACCATCTTTCGCGCGGACCGTTGGTACGCCGACGATCTCAATGTCATAGCCCATATCGGCCACCATTTTGCGGATCAGCTGCAACTGCTGGTAATCCTTCTCGCCGAAGCAGGCGATATCCGGCTGTACCAGATTAAACAACTTGCTGACGATGGTAGAAACGCCGCGGAAATGCCCTGGACGGCTGGCACCCTCCAGCATGGTGGAGAGGCCCGGTACGTCAACATAGGTTTGACCTTCGGTGCCCTGCGGATAGATATCGGCAGGTGCAGGCGCGAAGACAAAATCCACCTTGCGCTTGTTCAGCTTTTCGCAATCATCCTGCAAGGTACGCGGATAGCGCGCCAGATCGTCCGGACGGTCGAATTGCATCGGGTTCACAAAAATGCTCACTACTACTACGTCGGCGCGGGCTTTTGCTTCATCGACCAGCTTCATATGGCCATCGTGCAGGTTACCCATGGTCGGGACCAGCGCAATACGTTTCCCTTCCTGACGCAGTCGGCGAATATGCTGACGCAGCAGCGGGAGTGTTTCAATAATCAACACAACAGGACTCCTTAATGGAAACTGTGTTCTTCGCCCGGATAGACGCCGGACTCGACTTCGGCAACATACTGCCTGACCGCTGCGCGCATGTCGCCTGCTTCATTGAGGAAATTTTTAGCAAATTTAGGAATATGGCCGCCAGTGATGCCAAAAGCGTCATGCATAACCAGAATCTGACCGTCGGTAACATTGCCTGCGCCAATTCCGATTACTGGAATGGTTAATGCGGCGGTAATGCGCTGCGCCAGTTCAACCGGCACGCACTCCAGCACCAGCAGTTGCGCTCCGGCAGCTTCCAGCGCCAGCGCATCGTCAAGCAGCCCCTGAGCTGCGTCGCCGCGCCCCTGAACTTTGTAACCGCCGAAAATATTGACCGATTGCGGCGTCAGGCCGAGATGACCGCACACCGGCACCGCGCGTTCGGTGAGCATTTTTACCGTCGGCGCCAGCCAGCGGCCGCCTTCAATTTTCACCATATTGGCGCCTGCGCGCATCACGATGGCGGAATTCTCAAAGGCCTGTTCCGGCGTGGCATACGCCATAAACGGCAGATCGGCGAGCAGCAGGCATGCCGGAGCACCACGGCGCACCGCTTGTGTGTGATAAGCGATATCTGACACGGTGACGGGCAGGGTGGAATCATGACCTTGTACCGTCATCCCTAACGAGTCGCCAACCAGCATCACGTTAATCCCTTCTTCGGCAAACAATTTGGCGAAGCTGTAGTCGTAAGCGGTGATTGTCGCGAAGCGTTTCTTATCCTGTTTACACTTATGCAGCCAGGAGATGGTGGTAGGTTTCATAGTGTTTCCTGATAGTTCAAAGCGTGTTTTGGCGCATTCTATCAGTAACATTCAGGTGGGCAATGATTTTAGGCCGCCTCAACGAGGCAGCAGGGGGAATTACCAGGCTTCGGGTTTTGGCGCGTTGAGCAATTCCAGCGTGGCTCGCAGCGAAGCACCATCCGGGAAGTACAGATCGGGGGCGATTTCAAACAGCGGCCACAGCATAAAACCCCGGTTTTTCATATCGTAATGCGGCACCGTCAGGCGCTGCGTATTCAGCGTTAAGGCACCGAACAACATAATATCGAGATCGAGTGTGCGTGGCCCCCAGCGCTCCGCTTTACGTACGCGGCCCTGCTGCAACTCAATCCGTTGGGTGTGATCGAGCAGCGCTTCCGGCGCAAGCGTTGTCTCCAGCGCCACGGCAGCGTTGAGATAATCCGGCTGATCCGGCGGCCCGAGCGGGGGAGTGCGGTAGAGCGAAGATACTGCCACAATGCGGCTGTGTGGGATTTCGCCGAGGGCGGCGATCGCCGCGTTGACCTGATCAAGCGGCGATGCGAGATTGCTGCCCAGCGCGATGTAAGCGAGGGTCACGCACTGCCCTCACGGCGCGGCGTACGTTTACGCGGGCGACGGTGACGGCGGCGTTCTGCTGGCTCTTCGCCTAAATCATCCAGCATATCTTTTTGTGCGGGCGGCGCTGAAACCTGGAATTCACCCCACCATTTCGCCAGACGTTGCAGCTCGCCGTTGTTTTCCGCTTCGGCGCGCAGCGCCAGCAGATCGTAAGCGGCGCGGAATTTCGGATGCTCCATCAGCTTCCAGGCGCGTTTGCCCTGGCGGCGGGACATGCGTAGCTGTAGCTGCCAGATATCACGGATAAGCGTCGTAATGCGTTTTGGAATGGCCAGCGAACGACAGGCTTCGTCCAGCACATCATTCATTGCCAGCGCGAATGCATCGTAATAGGCAAGCCCGCCTTCCTGCGCGATGCGCTGCGCTTCCTCGAGCAGCGGATACCAGAACATAGCGGCAAACAGGAACGCCGGATTGACGCGCATATCATTGTGGATACGGTTGTCGGTATTCTTCAGCACCTGCTCAATAATGCGCTCCATCGGGCTGTCACCTTTTTCGGTGAAGTAGCGGGTGATGGTCGGGAACAGGGGCTGGAACAGGCCATATTCGCGCAGTAAGCGGCAGGTGTCGTAACCATAGCCCGCCTGCAACAGTTTGAGGGATTCCTCAAACAGACGCGCGGGCGGAACATCGTTAATTAATGTGGCAAGACGTGGGATCGGCTCGGCCGTCTCTTCACTGATGCGCATCCCCAGCTTGGCGGCAAAGCGCACCGCGCGCAGCATGCGCACCGGATCTTCACGGTAGCGGGTTTCCGGGTTGCCAATCAGGCGAATCACGCCCTCTTCCAGATCGCGCATGCCACCGACGTAATCACGCACGGTAAAATCGGCGACGCTATAATAAAGGCTATTGATGGTGAAGTCGCGACGCTGGGCATCTTCTTCGATAGAACCGAAGATATTGTCTCGCAGCAGCATACCGTTCTGGCCGCGCTGGGAAATAGAACGATCGGTTTGCTGTTCGTCGTGATGACCGCGGAAGGTGGCAACTTCAATAATTTCCGGGCCGAACATGACATGTGCAAGGCGGAAACGGCGGCCGACCAGCCGGCAGTTGCGGAACAGTTTGCGTACCTGATCCGGCGTGGCGCTGGTGGTGACATCAAAATCTTTGGGTTTTTTGCCCAGCAATAAGTCGCGCACGCCGCCGCCTACCAGGTAAGCGTCGTAGCCCGCTTTATTCAGACGATAGAGCACTTTGAGCGCATTTTCACTGATATCTTTGCGGGAAATAGCGTGCTGCTCACGCGGAATAACCGTCATCTGCGGTTGAGCCAGCGCCTCAACGGCGATGCTCTCTTCGCGGCTTAGCACCTTGCGGCAAAAATTAGCGACTCGGGTAAAAATAGTACACCTCGGTAGTGTCAAACGTCAGGACAAAAAAATAGCGGCTAATCATAGCTCAGCGCGACGCATTTGAGAATGATGTATTCACATCTGCCCCTCTGGCACGCGGGAAAGTGACCAATTTTCGACCGCCCGATTCAGCAACGCTTCGATGCTGAGATCCTGCCACTCATTTGTTACATCCTGGTTCAGAAATTGTAAAGCCCTGATTATTATGGGGCGGGGATCGCCGCCAGGCAAGGCAGGGGCATGGTTTTGCTTGGAGAGCTTATTCCCTTGCTCATTAAGCGCCAGCGGTAGATGAATATACCCAGGCACAGGCCAGCCAAGCTGCTGATAGAGCGAGATTTGCCGCACTGTCGGTTCAATCAGATCCGCGCCGCGAACGATCTCCGTCACGCCCTGAAAATGATCGTCAACCACGACGGCCAGGTTGTAAGCGAATAGCCCATCACGACGATGAATAATGAAATCTTCCCGCGCCAGTTTTTCATCGGCCACAATACGGCCGCGTAGCCGATCGTCAAAATACAGCACCGGCTGATGTTGCAACAGACGTAGCGCGGCATTTTCCGGGCCGTTGTGTCGGGTGCGGCAATAGCCATCGTAGATGCCGCCGATACTCTGGATACGCGCGCGGGTGCAGGTACAGAAGTAACTTAATCCGCCACGTTGCAAAGTGGCGAGCACTTCACGGTAGGCATCATGTCGCTGCGATTGCCACAGCACTTCACCGTCCCAGTGTAAACCGTAGTGTTCCAGCTGACGCAAAATCGTCGTGGCTGCACCGGGAACCTCACGAGGGGGATCAATATCTTCGATACGGACGAGCCAGGCACCCTGATTGGCGCGGGCCTGCAGGTAGCTGCCAAGCGCAGCAATCAATGAGCCAAAGTGCAGTTCACCGGAAGGAGATGGCGCAAAGCGCCCAATATAGTGTGATTCAGGCATATCGACAGGCAAAAAAATATAGGGCGGGAATCACTCCCGCCGTATAAGGCGCACCACGCCTAAGTGATGCGTCATCAGTGATAGTGGGGGATTAACCCGCCATCTGTTTTTCGCGGATTTCCGCCAGCGTTTTACAGTCGATGCACAGATCGGCAGTCGGACGCGCTTCCAGACGACGGATACCAATTTCCACGCCGCAGGATTCACAGAAGCCGAAATCTTCGTCTTCTACTTTTTTCAACGTCTTCTCGATCTTTTTAATCAGCTTGCGCTCGCGATCGCGGTTACGCAGTTCGAGGCTGAACTCTTCTTCCTGAGCGGCACGGTCAACCGGATCCGGGAAGTTAGCAGCTTCGTCCTGCATATGCGTAACGGTGCGATCGACTTCATCCCTGAGTTGATTACGCCATGCTTCAAGAATTCGCTTGAAGTGCGCCAGCTGGGCTTCGTTCATATACTCTTCGCCCGGTTTCTCTTGATACGGCTCCACCCCAGCGATGGCGAGAATACTCAGGGACGATGTTTTACGGTTTTGCCCTTCTTGCATGTTGCTTCTCCTTAACACGCACTATCGATCCCCGTGTGGGGGAAAAATCAGGCCGCTATAAATAACAGATGCTTTTACAGATGGCAAATATCTAAACGTAACACTTGACAAGGCTGTGAGGAAAAGCGTATTTGCGCACGCGAACAATTCACTGACCCGTCAAACGCTTGCCCTCTATATAGTAAAAGGTAGCGGCAACCTAAGAGTGATATTATCGGCAGAAAGTTCCGCTTTATAAGCGATTACTTCTACCCCCTGACGTTGTGCGTCACTCAATAACCGTGCGTATTCCTCGTCAATATGGCGTGCTGGAGAAAAATGTTCAACGGCAGAGTGCAGGACGGCAAACAGAATTACCGCGCGATCGCCGCTGGCCGCGACGCTCATTAACTCCCGCAGATGCTTTTGTCCTCGCAGGGTGACGGCATCCGGAAAGTAGCCTGACTGCTGCTCGGCGAGCGTGACCGATTTCACTTCAATATAGCAGTTGCGACGATCCTCTGCCTGTAACAGAAAGTCAATTCTGCTACGCTCCGCACCATATTTTACTTCGCTTTTCAGCGAGCTATATCCCGTCAGTTCCGCCAGGCGACCGGCGAGAATGGCTTCTTTTGTTAATGCATTGGCCTGCTGGGTGTTGACGCAAATAAATGCTCCCTGCTGGGTTTGAGTTAATTCCCAGGTGTGTGCATATTTGCGCTTCAGATTTGTCGAAGTGGAATACCACACCGTATCGCCTGGCGTTGCGCAGCCCGTCATTGCTCCGGTATTAGGACAATGTAATGTCAGGGTTTCTCCTTCCGGGGTAATCACATCCGCCAGGAAACGTTTATAGCGCTGAATCAGTGTGGCGGATTTAAGCGGCGGAATAAATTCCATAGGAAATCCTTATTATTCTGTTGTAAGCGTCCAGCGGTTTAGCGGCGTGTAACGCGTGCGTCCCTGGATAAACTGCGATTCATACAGGGCAAATTCGCTGACCGGGAAAGACCAGCGAAACCCCGGCGGCGGGATTGGCACCGCGCGGCTGGCGTCGCGCAGCAACGTAATGTGCGGATGAAACGGTTGAGGGCTTTGATAACATCCGCTGCGCGAAGCCTGCGCGCGCAGCATATCGGCCAGTTGCAGCAACCCGCGTGGCGGCTGGCGCGAACCGAGCCAAATCACTCGGGATCGCAGCCACTGGCCAGCATCATCCAGATGAAGCGTAAAACCCGGCTGGCGAATGCGCCCGGCCAGCCCTTCCAGCGCACGCTGCTTTTCCGCGCTGATCTCGCCGAGGAATGCCAGCGTCAGATGCAGGTTTGCTGCTGCCACCGGGCGTCCGGCTTCGGGAGGAAAGTGCTGCGCGCGCCAGTGAATGACCTGCGTCTGGATGTCGGCAGGCAGTTCGATGGCGAAAAACAGCCTTTTTGATTCGGGCATGGCGTGTTCTCGGTAATGAATTATGGCGATGGTATACTAGCTGGCCTTCTTATGTGAATCCTCTGGAGCTTTTGTGTCCTCACTGCCGGTTGCTGCTGTTCTGCCCGATATCCTTGCTGCGTTACGTTCCTCTCCTCAGGTGTTGTTGAGCGCGCCGACCGGTGCCGGGAAATCCACCTGGCTGCCGTTACAACTGCTGCAGCAGGGGGAAATCAACGGGCGGATTTTGCTGCTGGAGCCGCGTCGCCTGGCGGCGCGCAATGTGGCGCAGCGGCTGGCGGAACTGCTGAATGAGAAACCCGGCGAGACCGTGGGTTACCGCATGCGGGCAGAAACCTGCGTAGGGCCGAACACGCGCCTGGAAGTGGTCACTGAAGGGATTTTAACGCGCCTGATTCAGCAGGATCCGGAGCTGAACGGCATTGGGCTGGTGATCCTCGATGAATTCCATGAACGCAGCTTGCAGGCGGATCTGGCGCTGGCGTTGTTGCTGGATCTCCAGCAGGGCCTACGCGACGATCTTAAATTGTTGGTGATGTCCGCCACGCTGGATAACGAACGTCTGCAAACTCTTTTGCCGCAGGCACCTGCCATCGTTTCCGCCGGGCGGGCATACCCGGTCGAGCAACGATATCAGGCGCTGGCAGCGCATCAGCGCTTTGATGAAGCCGTGGCGCAGGTCGTTAGCGGATTACTGCGCGAGGAACGCGGTTCTTTATTACTGTTTTTACCGGGCGTGGGTGAGATCCAGCGCGTGCAGGAGCAACTGTCCGCCCGCGTCGGCAGCGATGTGCTGCTCTGTCCGCTGTATGGCGCATTGCCGCTTAGCGAGCAACGCAAGGCGATTCTGCCCGCGCCCGCCGGTCAGCGCAAAGTGGTGCTCGCCACCAATATTGCCGAAACCAGTCTGACCATCGAAGGTATTCGCCTGGTGGTAGACAGCGCGCAGGAGCGCGTGGCCCGTTTTGATCCCCGCAGCGGCTTAACCCGGCTGGTGACACAGCGCATCAGCGTGGCGTCGATGACGCAGCGTGCCGGACGCGCCGGGCGTCTGGAAGCGGGGATTTGTGTACATTTATTGAGTAAAGAGCAGGCTGAACGTGCGGCGGCGCAAAGCAGTCCGGAAATTCTGCACAGCGATTTATCCGGCCTGTTGATGGAATTATTACTCTGGGGATGCCAGGATGCTGCGCAACTTTGCTGGTTGGATCTGCCTCCGGCGACTAACCTGGCGGCGGCGCGCACGCTGCTTACGCAACTGCGGGCGCTGGAAGAGGGGCGTTTAACAGCGTTTGGTCAGCGAATGGCCGCGCTGGGTAACGATCCGCGGCTGGCCGCAATGCTGGCGGCGGCGAAAGGGGATGATGAGATCGCGACGGCGGCAGCGCTGGCCGCCATCCTTGAAGAACCGCCTCGCGGCGGAAACAGTGATTTAAGCGCGGCCTTTTCGCGCACGCAGCCAAACTGGCAACAGCGTGCGCGCCAGCTCGCTCGCAGGCTGAAAAGCAGCGGGGGAGAAGCGGATATCAGCGCGGTGGCGCCACTGCTTGCCGGTGCGTTTGCCGATCGTATTGCGCGCCGGCGCGGGCAGGAAGGGCGTTATCAACTGGCGAACGGCATGGGGGCGACGCTGGATGCCGATGATGCGCTAAATCGCCATGAGTGGCTGCTTGCACCGTTGTTATTGCAGGGAAGTCAGTCACCGGATGCGCGCATTTTACTGGCCTTGCCGCTCGATATTGAGGCGCTGATCGCCCGCTGTCCGCAACTGTTGCAGCAATCAGATACCGTCGAATGGGACGAGGCGCAAGGCACGTTAAAAGCCTTTCGCCGTAGCAGGATTGGCCTGTTAACGGTGAAAGTGCAGCCGCTGGCTAAACCCTCGGAAGAGGAACTGCATCAGGCGATGCTTAACGGCATCCGCGATAAAGGCTTGCAAGTTTTGAACTGGACACCGGAGGCTGTGCAGTACCGTTTACGTTTACACTGCGCGGCGAAATGGCTGCCGGAAGAGGGCTGGCCCGCCGTGGATGAGGCCTCTTTACTGGAGAATCTGGAGCAATGGTTACTGCCGCAAATGGGCGGTATCCGTTCGCTGCGCGATTTAAAAGCGCTGGATGTTACGCAGGCATTACAAAACACCCTGTCGTGGTCATTACGTCAACGGCTGGATAGTGAACTGCCGGGGCATTACACTGTGCCGACGGGAAGCCGGATTGCCATCCGTTATCATGAAGATAACCCACCGGCGCTGGCGGTGCGCATGCAGGAGATGTTTGGCGAAGCGGCCACGCCGACGATTGCCCAGGGGCGCGTCGCGCTGGTGCTGGAGCTGCTTTCCCCGGCGCAGCGGCCGTTGCAAATTACGCGGGATTTAAGTGCATTCTGGAACGGCGCTTATCGTGAAGTGCAAAAAGAGATGAAAGGGCGCTATCCGAAACATGTCTGGCCGGACGATCCGGCGAATACCGCGCCGACCCGGCGTACAAAGAAGTATTCGTAAACCCGGCTGGGCAGCGCGATGCGCTAAAAATTGAGAGATTTCTTCTTCTGCCCGTTGGCAAAAGAACTGAGAATCAGGCCCTTGCGCCTGAATGTAGCGGAGAGTAAAGCATGGCGGGGAATGACCGCGAGCCAATTGGACGTAAGGGGAAACCTGTGCGTCCGGCGAAAGAAAAAATTAGTCGTCGCCGACTCCGGGAAGAGGACTACGACGATTACGATGATGATGAGGATGAAGAACCGATGCCGAGAAAAGGTAAAGGCAAAGGCGGGAAGCCACGCGGCAAACGCGGTTGGTTCTGGCTGTTGTTGAAAATTTTCATCGTTTTAGCCGTGCTGTGCGCCATTTATGGCGTTTATCTGGATCAAAAAATCCGCGCCCGTATCGACGGTAAAGTCTGGCAGTTGCCGGCTGCGGTTTATGGCCGCATGGTCAACCTTGAGCCGGATATGGCGATCAGCAAGAACGAAATGGTAAAACTGCTGGAAGCCACGCAGTACCGCCAGGTGACGAAGATGACGCGTCCCGGCGAATTTACCGTGCAGGCGAAAAGCATTGAGATGATCCGCCGCCCGTTTGATTTCCCGGACAGCAAAGAGGGGCAGGTGCGCGCGCGTCTGACCTTTGACGGCGATCGTCTGGAAACCATCGAGAATATGGACAGTAATCGCCAGTTCGGTTTCTTCCGTCTCGATCCGCGCCTCATTACGATGCTCTCTTCGCCGAACGGCGAGCAGCGTCTGTTTGTGCCGCGTAACGGTTTCCCGGATCTGCTGGTTGATACCCTGCTGGCGACCGAAGACCGCCATTTCTATGAACATGACGGTATCAGCTTCTATTCCATTGGCCGTGCGGTGCTGGCAAACCTGACCGCCGGACGCACGGTACAAGGGGCAAGTACGCTGACGCAGCAACTGGTGAAGAACCTGTTCCTTAGCAGCGAACGGTCGTACTGGCGTAAAGCCAACGAAGCCTATATGGCGCTGATTATGGATGCCCGCTACAGCAAGGATCGTATTCTTGAACTGTATATGAACGAGGTTTACCTCGGTCAGAGCGGTGACAACGAGATCCGCGGTTTCCCGCTGGCGAGCCTCTATTATTTTGGCCGTCCGGTGGAGGAGCTGAGCCTCGATCAACAGGCGTTGCTGGTGGGCATGGTAAAAGGGGCGTCGGTTTATAACCCGTGGCGTAACCCGAAACTGGCACTGGAGCGCCGTAACCTGGTGTTGCGTCTGCTGCAACAGCAAAATGTCATCGATCAGGAACTGTATGACATGCTGAGCGCACGTCCGCTGGGCGTACAGCCGCGCGGCGGGGTGATTTCACCGCAGCCGGCGTTTATGCAGATGGTGCGTCAGGAGTTGCAGGCGAAACTCGGAGATAAAGTGAAAGATCTCTCCGGCGTGAAGATTTTCACAACCTTTGATTCTGTCGCGCAGGACGCGGCAGAAAAAGCTGCCGTGGAAGGTATTCCGGCGCTGATCAAACAGCGCAAACTGAGCGATCTTGAAACGGCGATGGTGGTAGTAGACCGCTATACCGGCGAAGTTCGGGCCATGGTTGGTGGCGCGACGCCGCAGTTCGCGGGCTATAACCGCGCCATGCAGGCGCGCCGTTCCATTGGTTCACTGGCGAAACCGGCGACCTATCTGACGGCGCTGAGCCAGCCGAATGTCTATCGCCTCAATACCTGGATTGCCGATGCGCCGATCTCTTTGCGGTTGTCGAACGGCCAGGTTTGGGCGCCACAGAACGATGATCGCCGTTTCAGCGGTCAGGTTATGCTGGTGGATGCGCTGACACGTTCGATGAACGTGCCGACGGTTAATCTCGGGATGGCGGTTGGTCTGCCAGCGGTAACGGATACCTGGCTGAAACTGGGTGCGCCGAAAGAACAGCTTACCGGCATGCCGTCAATGCTGCTCGGTGCGCTGAACCTGACACCAATTGAAGTGGCGCAGGCGTTCCAGACTATCGCCAGCGGCGGTAACCGCGCGCCGCTTTCCGCTCTGCGTTCAGTAATTGCGGAAGATGGTACGGTGCTGTATCAGAGCTTCCCGCAGGCCGAACGTGCGGTGCCGGCGCAGGCGGCGTACATGACGCTGTGGACCATGCAACAGGTGGTTCAGCGCGGTACGGGACGTCAGTTGGGTGCGAAATATCCGGGTCTGCATCTGGCCGGGAAAACTGGTACTACTAACAATAACGTTGATACCTGGTTTGCCGGTATCGACGGGCGTGAAGTGACCATCACCTGGGTGGGGCGTGATAATAACCAGCCGACGAAGCTGTATGGTGCAAGCGGCGCGATGGCGATTTACCAGCGTTATCTGGAAAACCAGTCGCCGATCCCGCTGGATCTGACGCCGCCGGAAGACATCACCACAATGGGTGTCGACGATATGGGCAACTTTGTCTGCGGCGGTGGCGGTTCGCGTTCACTGCCGGTCTGGACAACCAGCCCGGAAACGCTGTGCCAGCAGAATCAGGTGCAGCCGCAAACCGGCAACCCGTTTGATCAGTCAACGCAGCCGCAGCAGCAGCCGCAACAACAGCAACCTCAGCAACAGCCACAGCAAGAGCAGAAAAGCGATGGCGTCGCAGGTTGGATCAAAGAGATGTTTGGCAGTAATTAACCCTGAAAACCCCGGTAACAAAGCCGGGGTTTTCCCTTTTTTCGCTATCGCAAACATTCAGATAACGACCTCTTAAACACCTTTTAACCCCACGTTTTTTATCTGGTTATTTCTTCATCCCTCAGGTGCTCTCGCGCGGCTTACTGCTTGCTATGCGTACAACGCTTCGCATATTATGCTGCGGTCATAATAATAATTATCGTTTACGTTATCGTTCACTCATTGATTCAGAGATAAACCAATGGCGCGTCCAAAAACTGCTCAGCCAGTCAACACTACGCTGCGTAAAATCGCAGTTGTAGTAGCCACAGCGGTTAGCGGCATGTCTGTTTATGCACAGGCTGCAACAACCCAGAATGAAGAAACCATCACCGTAACCACCGCGCCTGCTGCGCAGGAAAATGCGTGGGGTCCGGCGGCTACCATCGCGGCGAAACATACCGCTACAGCCACCAAAACGGATATGCCGCTGGAGAAAACACCTCAGTCTATTTCCGTGGTGACCAGCGAAGAGATCGCGCTGCATCAGCCGAAATCCGTGAAAGAAGCTCTCAGCTATACACCGGGCGTTGCGGTCGGCACACGCGGTGCCTCCAATACCTACGACTACCTGATTATTCGTGGTTTCGCCGCGGATGGTCAGAGCCAGAACAACTACCTCGACGGTCTGAAGATGCAGGGCAACTTCTACAATGACGCGGTAATTGATCCTTATATGATTGAGCGCGCAGAAATCCTGCGCGGCCCAACCTCCGTTCTCTACGGAAAAAGTAGCCCCGGCGGCCTGTTGAATATGGTCAGCAAGCGCCCAACCACCACGCCGTTGTATGAAATACAGTTCAAAGCAGGCACAGACAACCTGTTCCAGACCGGGTTTGATTTCAGCGATGCGCTGGATGATGACGGCGTCTTCTCTTATCGCTTAACCGGTCTTGCGCGTTCGGCGAATGCGCAGCAGGAAGACAAAAAAGAGCAGCGCTACACCGTTGCGCCATCCTTTACCTGGCGCCCGGATGACAAAACGAATTTTACGTTCCTCTCTTACTTCCAGAACGAGCCGGAAACCGGCTATTACGGCTGGTTGCCGAAAGAGGGAACGGTTCAACCGCTGCCGAATGGCTCGCGTCTGCCGACCGATTTCAACGAAGGCGCGAAGAACAACACCTATTCCCGTAACCAGAAAATGGTGGGTTATAGCTTCGAACATGCGTTCGATGACACCTTCACCGTGCGCCAGAACCTGCGTTACGCCGAGAATAAAACGTCGCAAAACAGCGTTTACGGTTATGGAATGTGTTCTGATCCACTCTATGCAAGCGCTCCGGCGAGCAGCCCATGTGCAGGCATTGCGCAGTCGGAGTGGGGCCATTACCTGACTCGCCAGTATGTGATCGATCACGAGAAGTTGCAGAACTTCTCCGTCGATACGCAACTGCAAAGCAAATTTGCTACCGGTTCAGTGGATCACATTCTGCTGACCGGCGTCGATTACATGCGTATGCGTAACGACATTAATTCATGGTTTGGCTATGCAGGCTCTGTCGCTCCGTCTGACATCTACAACCTTGATCGCGGTGACTTCGATTTTGGTGCTCGTCCGACGCCTTCTGGTGCTTACCAGATCCTGAACCGCCAGCAACAAACGGGCCTTTACGCACAGGATCAGGCGCAGTGGGATAAGGTGCTGGTTACGCTGGGCGGCCGTTATGACTGGGCTAAACAGAGCGCATTCAACCGCACCACCAATATCACAGCGGAACGCGATGATAAGCAGTTTACCTGGCGTGGCGGTGTTAACTACCTGTTCGACAATGGCGTAACGCCATACTTTAGCTATAGCGAGTCGTTTGAACCGGCATCGACCACCGGGGCGAGCGGCGCTATTTTCGCACCGTCCAAAGGCAAGCAGTACGAAGCAGGCGTGAAATACAGCCCGAAAGATCGTCCGATTGTCATGACCGGTGCCGTTTATCAGCTCACCAAGAGCAACAACCTGATGGCCGATCCAAACGGTTCTTTCTGGTCTGTTGAAGGCGGTGAAATTCGCGCGCGCGGCGTGGAAATCGAAGCCAAAGCGGCGCTGTCAGCGAATATCAACGTGGTGAGTTCGTATACCTATACCCAGGCTGAATACACCACTGATACCAACTACAAAGGCAACACTCCGGCGCAAGTGCCTAAACATATGGCGTCACTGTGGGGCGACTACACCTTTTACGACGGTGCGTTGTCTGGTCTGACATTAGGCACCGGCGCACGTCTCACTGGTTCAAGCTATGGCGATCCGGCGAACTCCTTTAAGGTGGGCAGCTACACAGTTGTCGATGCACTGGTGCGCTACGATCTGGCGCGTGTTGGCCTGGCGGGTTCCAACGTCGCGCTTCACGTGAATAACCTGCTCGATCGTGAATACGTTGCCAGTTGCTTCAACACGTACGGCTGTTTCTGGGGCGCAGAACGTCAGGTGGTGGCGACCGCAACCTTCCGCTTTTAATCTCTCTTCGGGCACGGTTAGCCGTGCCCTTTTATAAGTTGGCAATCATGCAGGAAAACAGAGCGCTTCCCGATACTACCTTTCAACTGACCGAGGTTGCTTTTAGCGTGCCGGGACGTACGCTGCTGCAGCCTCTCTCCCTGACATTCCCGGTAGGGAAAGTTACTGGCCTGATTGGCCATAATGGCTCGGGCAAATCCACATTGCTGAAAATGCTCGGCCGTCATCAGCCGCCTTCTGCGGGCGACATTCTGCTCGACGGGCAGCCGCTGGAGAGCTGGAACAGCAAGGCGTTTGCCCGCAAAGTGGCTTATCTGCCGCAGCAGTTGCCGCAGGCGGAAGGGATGACGGTGCGTGAGCTGGTGGCGATTGGCCGCTATCCGTGGCACGGTGCGCTGGGGCGTTTTGGCGTGGCCGACAGAGAAAAAGTGGAAGAGGCGATAGCGCTGGTCGGGCTAAAACCGCTGGCGCACCGGCTGGTGGATAGTCTCTCCGGCGGCGAGCGTCAGCGGGCGTGGATTGCGATGCTGGTGGCGCAGGACAGCCGCTGCCTGTTACTGGATGAACCGACCTCGGCGCTGGATATCGCGCACCAGGTCGATGTGCTGGCGCTGGTGCACCGCTTAAGCCAGCAGCGCGGGCTGACGGTGATTGCTGTGCTGCACGATATCAATATGGCGGCGCGTTATTGTGACTACCTGGTGGCGCTGCGCGGTGGTGAAATGATCGCCGAAGGCACACCGGACGCGCTGATGCGTGCTGATACGCTTGAACATATTTACGGTATCCCGATGGGGATCCTGCCGCATCCGGCGGGCGCAGCACCGGTGAGTTTTGTCTACTGATGGCTGGTCTGCACTCGATTAGCCGTCGTCGTTTACTGACGGCGATGGCGCTCTCTCCGTTGCTGTGGCATCTGCGCAGCGCTCGTGCGGCAACCGTTGATCCGCACCGTATTGTGGCGCTGGAATGGCTGCCGGTGGAATTGCTGTTGGCGCTGGGCATCACGCCGTATGGCGTTGCCGATGTGCATAATTACAACATCTGGGTTAACGAACCGTCGCTGCCCGCTTCGGTGATTGACGTTGGTTTGCGTACCGAACCGAACCTCGAATTACTCACGCAGATGAAACCCTCGCTGCTGGTCTGGTCGGCGGGTTACGGCCCGGATGAAGCCAAACTGGCGAAGATCGCACCGGGGCGCGGTTTTACCTTCAGCGACGGTAAACAACCGCTGGCGCTGGCCCGACGTTCGCTGAACGAAATGGCGCACATGCTGAATCTGGAAGCCGCAGCCAAAAAACATCTCGATCAGTTTGATGCGTTAATTGACGGGACAAAACCGCATTTCGCCCGGCGCGGCGATCGTCCGTTATTGATGATTACCCTGCTCGATCCGCGCCATGTGCTGGTGTTTGCCGAGAACTGCCTGTTCCAGGCGGTGCTCGATCAGCTGGGCGTGCGCAATGCCTGGCAGGGGGAAACCACTTTCTGGGGCAGCGTGACGGTCGGTATCGACAGGCTGGCAGCGTACAAAGATGTGGATGTGCTCTGTTTCGATCACGGTAATGAGCAGGATATGCGCAAGCTGATGGCGACGCCGCTGTGGCAGGCGATGCCGTTTGTCCGGGCTGGCCGTTTCCAGCGCGTTCCGGCGGTCTGGTTCTATGGCGCGACACTGTCGGCGATGCACTTCACCCGCGTGCTGGATAAGGCGCTGGGAGGCCGGGCATGAGCCAGCGTATTGCGCGTTTCCCGGTCTTCTTGCTGGCGCTGCTGTTTGTCGCCGCAGCCTGGCTGACCTGGAGCAACTTAAACGTTGCTCTGCCGCGTGCGCAGTGGGGGCAGGCGTTTCGTGCCCCCGATATGAATCTGATCGATCAGATGCTGTTCCATTACAGCCTGTTGCCGCGCCTCGCCGTCTCGCTGCTGGTGGGCGCGGGGCTTGGGCTGGTTGGCGTGCTGTTCCAGCAGGTATTGCGTAACCCGCTGGCCGAACCGACCACGCTGGGCGTGGCGACCGGCGCGCAGTTGGGCATCACGATTACTACACTGTGGGCTATTCCGGGCGTGCTGGCCTCGCAGTTTGCGGCGTTGATCGGCGCAGGCGCCGTTGGCGCGCTGGTATTTGGTGTGGCGTGGGGAAAACGGTTGTCGCCGGTGACGCTGATCCTCGCCGGTCTGGTGGTCAGCCTCTATTGCGGCGCGATCAACCAGTTGCTGGTGTTGTTTCACCACGATCAACTGCAAAGCATGTTTTTGTGGAGCACCGGAACGCTGACGCAGACCGACTGGAGCGTGGCGCAAAGTCTGTGGCCGCAGCTACTTGGCTGCGCTGTACTGACGTTGCTGTTGCTGCGCCCGCTCACGCTGATGGGGCTGGATGATGGCGTTGCGCGCAATCTGGGGCTTGCGCTGTCGATGGCGCGCCTGGCTGCGCTGACGCTGGCGATTGTCCTGAGCGCGTTACTGGTGAATGCGGTGGGGATCATCGGTTTTATCGGCCTGTTTGCGCCACTGCTGGCAAAAATGCTCGGCGCACGTCGTCTGCTGGCGCGGCTGCTGTTAGCGCCGCTGATTGGCGCGCTGATCCTCTGGCTCTCCGACCAGATCATCTGGTGGTTGACGCGGGTGTGGATGGAAGTCTCCACCGGTTCGATCACCGCGTTGATTGGCGCTCCGCTGCTGCTGTGGCTGTTGCCGCGTCTGCGGAGTATGAATACCCCCGCCATGGACGCCGGGGATAATGTCGCGGCTGAACGTCAGCAGGTACCGTGGTTTGTGCTGGGAGGGCTGGTGGTGCTGTTGCTGGTGATGTGGGCCGCGCTGGCTTTTGGTCGCGATGCACAGGGCTGGCACTGGGCCAGCGGCACGCTGTTGCAGGAGTTGCTGCCGTGGCGCTGGCCGCGCATTATTGCCGCGCTGACCGCCGGGGTGATGCTGGCTGTCGCGGGTTGCATCATTCAGCGCCTGACCGGTAACCCAATGGCCAGCCCGGAAGTGCTGGGGATCAGCTCTGGTGCCGCCTTTGGTGTGGTGCTAATGCTGTTCTTCGTGCCCGGCAACGCGTTTGGCTGGCTGATGCCCGCCGGGAGCCTCGGCGCGGCGCTGACACTGCTGATCATTATGATCGCCGCCGGGCGCGGAGGATTCTCGCCGCACCGCATGCTGCTGGCGGGGATGGCGCTCAGTACCGCCTTCACTATGTTGCTGATGATGTTGCAGGCCAGTGGGGATCCGCGTATGGCGGCGATCCTGACGTGGATTTCCGGCAGTACCTATAGCGCCTCGGGCGATCAGGTGCTGCGTAGCGGCGTAATGATGGTGATCCTGCTGGCGTTGACACCGCTTTGCCGTCGCTGGCTGATGATTTTACCGCTCGGCGGCGATACGGCGCGCGCGGTTGGCCTGGCTCTGACATCTTCACGTATCGCGCTATTGTTGCTGGCTGCAGCGTTGACGGCTACCGCGACCATGACCATCGGCCCGTTGAGCTTTGTGGGTCTGATGGCGCCGCATATTGCGCGGATGATGGGATTCCGTCGTACGATGCCGCATATTGTCATTTCGGCGCTGGTCGGGGGAATTTTGCTGGTGTTTGCTGACTGGTGCGGGCGGATGCTGATGTTTCCGTTCCAGATCCCGGCGGGATTGCTGTCGACGTTTATCGGCGCACCGTACTTTATCTATTTACTGAGAAAGCAGAGCCGCTAATTTTTTTCCCTCTCCCCACCGGGGAGAGGGCTGTGCCTTATCCGGCAAAAAACATTACAGCTTCGCGAAAACGCGACGTGCGGCATCGATAGTGTTATCGATATCCTCTTCACTGTGTGCCACGGACATAAAGCCCGCCTCAAACGCTGATGGCGCAAGATAAACGCCTTCTTCCAGCATCAGATGGAAGAAACGCTTAAAGCGTTCAACGTCGCACTTCACCACATCCTGATAGCAGGTCACGGCTGGCGCATCGGTAAAGAACAGGCCGAACATGCCGCCTACGTGGTTAACGACCAGCGGAATACCTGCCTGCTGCGCAGCTTCCAGCAGACCATCGGCCAGTTGTGTGGTCAGTTCGGTTAGCGTGGAGTGAACGCCCGGCTGCGCCACTTCGGTCAGGCAGGCATAGCCCGCGGCCATCGCAATCGGGTTGCCAGAGAGTGTGCCGGCCTGATAGACCGGGCCGGTCGGCGCCAGTGCGTCCATCACTTCACGGCGTCCGCCAAACGCGCCTACCGGCATGCCGCCGCCGATAATTTTGCCCAGACAGGTTAGATCCGGCTCGACGCCGTAATAAGCCTGCGCGCCCGCCAGCGCAACGCGGAAACCGGTCATCACTTCGTCAATGATCAACAGCGCGCCGAATTCATCGCACAGCGCGCGCAGGCCCGGCAGGAATTCCGGCTGCGGCGGTACGCAGTTCATATTGCCGGCAACCGGCTCAACGATGATACAGGCGATATCCTGCGGATACTGTTCGAAGGCCGCGCGGACGGAATCGAGATCGTTATAGGTGCAGGTCAGCGTGTGTTTGGCGAAATCAGCCGGAACGCCCGGTGAGTTTGGCTGGCCCAAGGTCAACGCGCCGGAACCGGCTTTCACCAGCAGGCAGTCGGCATGGCCGTGATAGCAACCTTCGAATTTGATGATTTTATCGCGGCCGGTAAAACCACGCGCCAGGCGGATGGCGCTCATGGTGGCTTCCGTACCGGAGTTCACCATGCGTACCATATCCATGGTGGGTACCAGTTCGGTTACCAGCGCGGCCATTTTGACTTCCATCTCCGTGGGGGCGCCAAAGCTCAGCCCACGGCTGGCCGCCTCAATAACAGCGTTGCGAATGGCTGGGTGGTTGTGCCCAAGCACCATAGGCCCCCAGGAACCGACGTAATCGATATAGGCTTTGCCGTCGGCGTCATACAAATAAGCACCGTCAGCACGCTCGATAAACAGCGGTGTACCACCAACGCCGGTAAAGGCGCGGACCGGAGAATTGACACCGCCGGGGATCAGTTCGCGCGCTGCGTTAAAGAGTTCTTCAGACTTATTCATCTTTCATTCCTGGTTCGTGGAAAATGCAATGCCGGTCATTCTATGTGATTACACGAATGTTATGAAAGTTTTGCCCCGGTGAAACGACATATTTTGCAGGACATTCCCCCGCGACGCGGCGGCAGTCGCTGGTTACAATACCCCTTTTGTATGACCTATAGAAAATCAGATGCAAGCAGAGACTCCCTCATTCGAACAACAACAAGTTGAGCAGCGCCGTCGACGGAATATTCTGCGTCAGATGCTGCAACGCGATAAAACGCCGCTGGCAATTTTAGTGGTGGCTGCAATAGCCGGTGCGCTGACGGGTTTGGTTGGCGTGGCGTTTGAGAAAGCGGTCAACGCGGTATTGAACGCGCGTATCGGCGCATTGGGACAAGTGGCGAACAGTGCGCTGGTTTGGCCGCTGGCGTTTATCGGTTCGGCGTGCCTGGCGATGATTGGCTACTGGCTGGTGCGGCGCTTTGCGCCGGAGGCGGGTGGTTCCGGTATTCCTGAAATTGAAGGCGCACTTGAAGAACTGCGCCCGGTGCGCTGGTGGCGCGTGCTGCCGGTGAAATTCATCGGCGGTATGGGAACGCTGGGAGCGGGTATGGTACTGGGGCGTGAAGGACCGACGGTGCAGATCGGCGGCAATATCGGGCGAATGGTGGGCGATCTGTTTCGCCTGCGCAGTGGTGAAGCCCGCCATACGTTGCTGGCGACCGGTGCCGCGGCCGGGCTTTCAGCGGCGTTTAACGCGCCGCTGGCAGGGATTCTGTTCATTATTGAAGAGATGCGTTCGCAGTTTCACTACAACCTGATCTCGATTAAAGCGGTGTTTACCGGCGTGATCATGTCGAGCATTGTGTTCCGGCTGTTTAACGGCGAGGCGGCAGTGATCGATGTCGGCAAGCTCAGTAATGCGCCGGTAAATACGCTGTGGCTCTATCTGCTGCTGGGAATGGTGTTTGGTTGTATCGGACCACTGTTTAATGCGTTAGTGCTGCGTACCCAGGATCTGTTTCAGCGACTTCATGGCGGACATACCGGGAAGTGGGTGCTGATTGGCGGCATCGTTGGCGGTGCGTGCGGTGTTTTGGGGCTGGTTGCGCCAGCGCTCTCCGGCGGCGGTTTTGCCCTCATCCCGATAGCGACGGCGGGCAATTATACCGTCGGCATGCTGTTGTTCATTTTCCTTGCCCGCGTAATCACCACCTTGCTTTGTTTTAGTTCCGGCGCACCGGGCGGTATTTTTGCGCCGATGTTGGCGCTGGGTACAGTCCTGGGGATGGCGTTCGGCAGCGCGAGCGCTATTATCTTCCCGCATTATCAGTTAGATGCCGGGACGTTTGCCATTGCCGGAATGGGGGCGTTGCTGGCGGCGTCGTTACGCGCGCCGCTGACCGGGATCGTGCTGGTTCTGGAAATGACAGACAATTATCAGCTTATATTGCCAATGATCATTACCTGCCTTGGTGCGACACTGTTAGCGCAGTTTCTTGGCGGTAAACCGCTCTATTCCGCTATTCTGGCACGTACGCTTGCCAGGCAAGCTGCCAGCGCGGATCCTCATATAGCGCGGGAGAATACTTGAACGATTTAGTTGCATACTGGATAATAGCCGAAAAGATCGGGTTAATATTTGCCCAGATCGCAGTATCAATTGGGAGCAAGACATGAGTGATGACGTAGCGCTGCCGCTGGAGTTTACCGACGCAGCAGCCAACAAAGTAAAGAACCTGATTGCGGACGAAGATAACCCGAATCTGAAGCTGCGTGTCTACATCACCGGTGGTGGTTGCAGCGGCTTCCAGTACGGTTTTACCTTTGACGATCAAATCAACGATGGTGATATGACTATCGAGAAGCAGGGCGTTGGCCTGGTGGTTGATCCGATGAGCCTGCAATATCTGGTCGGCGGTTCGGTAGATTATACCGAAGGCCTGGAAGGCTCCCGCTTCGTGGTAACCAACCCGAATGCGACCAGCACCTGCGGCTGTGGTTCCTCTTTCAGCATCTGAGAACCGTTTGCTGCCTGTAAAAAAGCCGCGTTTATCGACGCGGCTTTTTTGTTTTCACCGATCCTGATGTGTTTATCATCGTCTCTGAGCGTGAGTATAACGTCGCATCATGCTAATTAATGTTATGGATATAAACTGTTTTATTGTTGCTATGAAAACATAAGAATTAATTTTAACGATATAATTTTCTTAATTTCAAGGTGGCAGTGATTATTTCAGCGACAACTTTTTGGGAAGTGTTAGTATCTACTATTGTTACTCACACATAAAACCGCATAGTAATAATTGACCAGGAAGGACATTTAGTGAGGCATGGATGCATAATTGTCTTCAAAGTATTAATATAGCACTGCTAAATAAATTCAACATACTAAACAAACTGCTGATAGAATGCGTGCCGGATAATAAGAATATTGAAATTACATTTAGCGTATTTAAGAATGCCGATGCGCTTTTGCAAATCACCAGCACACGGCCTGTTGATCTCATTATTCTCGACCTCGGCACATGGTTTACTATCATCAACAATACCAGTCAGCATTTGCAGCAAACAACGGACGGTGTGCTTGCCTCTGGTAGCAAAGTCCTGTTGATTCTGCTGGAAGCCGATGCACATATCATTGACCAACTGGTAAAGATGAATGTTGATGCAATTATTAGCATGAGCGATAGTTCGTCTGAACTGAAACAGGCAATTGAGCACGTATTAAATCCAGAAATACAGCGGAAATATATTTCGAATTATATTACGAATCAATTGTATGGCCGTAAATACGAGAAATTATCAAAGAAAGAGTGGGAAGTGATAAAAATGTTCTCTGAGGGATATAGCTTACTTGAGATTGCTGAAAAACGTTGTCGGGCGATAAGTACCGTTGCTACCCAAAAAATGAACGCAATGAAAAAACTGAATTTGCGTAATAATGGCGAGCTAATTAAATATTTTTATATTCACAGCCTGCTTTAAAAAACAGGCTGACCATCAATAGCAGAACAATCTGCACCTGAGGCGCTAATCCGGGCTGCCGATCAGCGCCCGGTATCATCCAGCGCAAAGGTCGGTAACTTCAGATGCCAGCGAATTGCGGCCAGGCGAATAACCAACGTCACCACCATGCCCAGCATACTGGCGGTTTCCAGCGGCACGGCAAAGAAGTAAAACGCCGTGGCGTGGACAATCCCCCCGGCGATACAGGCCGTCGCGTAGATTTCGGTGCGCAGGATCATCGGCACTTCGCGCGCCAGGACATCGCGAATAATCCCGCCGCCAACACCGGTTAATACGCCCATGCAAATAGCAATAAGCGGCCCGGTTTCGGCGATAAACGCTTTGTTGACGCCGATACCGACAAAAACTGCTAATCCCACCGCATCCAGCACCGGCAGGATCCATTTGGGCAAACGCCGGGGCTGACGTACCAGCACAATTGTCAGCATGCAGGTCACCATGGCGATAACGAGATCGGTAGGATCTTTCACCCAGAATACTGGCCCGTGCGCTAATGCCATATCACGGATGGTCCCGCCGCCAACGGCTGTCACGACGCCAAGTACCAGCACGCCGAAAGGGTCCATACGTAATTTCCCGGCCAGCAAAACGCCCGAGATCGCAAATACGGCGGTGCCAATAATATCCAGCCAGTAAACCAGCATGGTTGATTCCCCAGTTATTTCACCTGCGCAAGGGCAGTACAGAGTTGTTGAGCGGCGAGGATAATACGCGGGCTTGCCCGTTCAAACCAGTCACCGTGCAGAGAAATAATCGGTACATTCAGCTGGTTTTGCCAGAACTGTTCAATTTTGGGGATTTCGTCCGCTTCTCCCGCAACAACAATCGACTGCGGCTGCCGTGCAAGCACCTGTTCACGGCTTACCTGCGGCCACGGCACGCGGCTGGCGGCGAAAATATTTTCCCCGCCGCAAAGCTCCAGAACCTCGTTCTGAATTGACCCTTTTCCACTGGTAAACAGCGGTTGCGCGCCAAATTGCAGAAAGACCCGTTTTTTGGGCTGACTGGCATAGCGGGATTTTAGCGTCTGGTATTCGGCAAGCAGATGTTGAGCCGCTTGTTCTGCCTGTTGCGGCCTTGGGCTGTAGGGCGCCAGTTTATGCAGCGTATCCGCCACCTGCTCAATGGTAATGTTATCCACCCACATTACGGTGATACCGAACTGTTTTAGCTGGTTGACCTGACGCTCCGTATTACCGCCGCGCCATGCCAGTACCAGATCGGGCTTCAGCGCGACAATGCGTTCAAGATTGATGCCTTGCCAACTGGCAACCTGCTCAATTTTTGCTGCTGCGGACGGGTAATCAGAATAGCTGCTGACGGCAACGGGAGTGATGCCTGCGGCAAATGCCAGTTCTGTATTGGCCGGGGAGAGGGTGATGACGCGCGGCGCGGCGAACAACCACGCCGGCATCAGAACAAGCAGGGCGGCAAGCACCCTGAAAAAATGATTAACCACGAGCCAGTTTCTGCACCAAAGTTTCAACCATCAGGCTGGACTGCTTCGCCGCCACGGCCAGGAACTCATCAAAGCTGAGGTGGGACTGCTGATCGGCAACGTCAGAGATGGCGCGCACAACCACAAACGGAATGCCATAGTTATGGCAAACATGAGCAATGGCAGTAGCTTCCATTTCTACGGCAATCGCCTGCGGGAAGTTGTGACGGATTTTCGCCAGGCCAACGGAGCCGTTAATAAAAGCATCGCCGCTGACAATCAGCCCGCGCACAGCATGCAGATCCAGCTCATTAATGCAGGCTTCTGCAGCAGCAATCAGTTTATCATCGGCTTTAAACCCGGCCGGGCAGCCCGGAAGCTGGCCATATTCATAACCGAATGCGGTGACATCGGCATCGTGATAACGCGCTTCGTCAGACACCACGATATCACCCACTTTCAGCGTCGGTGCAAGGCCACCAGCGGAACCCGTATTGATAATCACGTCCGGCTGGCAACGCTCCAGCAGCAGGGTCGCGCCCATCGCCGCGGCAACTTTACCAATGCCTGATTTCAGCAGCGCGACGTCTGTGCCATTCAGCGTACCGGTGTAGATTTCGCTGCCGCCAACGTTGAGCGTTTGACGGTTTTCGATTTTGTCACGCAGCAGCGTAACTTCTTCTTCCATTGCACCAATAATGCCAATTTTCATGGAGATACTCGCTAATGTGATAGGACAGAATTACGTTTCCAGGGCATAGTCTATCATGGCATACAGGATTGTAATGATATCCCGTGACGCTTCGCACAGGAGAGGAAATGGCAGAGATCGATTTTCGCAACAAGATAAACTGGCACCGCCGCTATCGTTCGCCGCAGGGCGTGAAAACCGAACGTGAAATTCTGCGTATTTTTGAAAGCGATCGCGGGCGGATCATCAACTCTCCCGCTATCCGGCGTTTGCAGCAAAAAACTCAGGTCTTCCCGCTGGAGCGAAATGCGGCAGTTCGTACGCGGTTGACGCACTCGCTGGAAGTACAGCAAGTGGGGCGCTATATCGCCAAAGAGATCCTCAGCCGTCTGAAAGAGCAGCGCCTGCTGGAAACGTATGGCCTGGATGAACTGACCGGGCCCTTCGAAAGTATCGTCGAAATGGCCTGTCTGATGCACGATATCGGCAACCCGCCATTCGGTCATTTTGGCGAAGCGGCCATTAATGACTGGTTCCGCCAGCGTTTGTCACCGGATGACGCTGTCGGACAGCCATCATCTGACGATCGCTGCGAAGTGGTGGCACTGCGTCTGCGCGAAGGGGAGGATGAACTTAACGCGCTGCGCTGCAAGGTTCGTCACGATTTAAGCCATTTTGAAGGTAATGCGCAGGGCATTCGTCTGGTGCATACATTAATGCGAATGAATCTGACCTGGGCGCAGGTGGGCTGTATTTTAAAATATACCCGTCCGGCGTGGTGGGTTGGAGAACCGCCAGCTTCGCACAGCTATTTAATGAAAAAGCCGGGTTATTATTTTTCCGAGGAAGCGTATGTTGCGCGCTTACGTAAAGAATTAGATCTCGATACTTACAGCCGCTTTCCTTTGACGTGGATAATGGAGGCTGCCGACGATATCTCTTATTGTGTCGCCGATCTGGAAGATGCCGTTGAGAAACGTATTTTCACTGCCGAGCAACTTTATCAGCATCTTTATGATGCCTGGGGCGAGCATGAAAAAGGATCGCTGTTTGCTCAGGTTGTCGAAAATGCGTGGGACAAATCTCGTGTTAATTCTATGAGCCGCAGCGCAGAAGATCAGTTCTTCATGTATTTGCGGGTGAATACGCTGAATAAACTGGTGCCCTATGCTGCACAACGATTTATCGATAATCTGCCGCAAATTTTCAGCGGAGAATTCAACCATGCTTTGCTGGAGGATGATAGTGACTTCAGCCAGCTACTTGAATTATATAAAAATGTCGCCATTAAACAGGTGTTCAGCCACCCGGACGTCGAGCAACTGGAATTACAGGGTTATCGCGTGATTAGCGGGCTGCTGGAAATTTACCGCCCGTTGTTGCAATTATCACTGGCGGATTTTACCGAGCTGGTGGAAAAAGAACGCTTGCGTCGTTTCCCGATTGAATCGCGCCTGTTTCATAAACTTTCGACGCGCCACCGGCTCGCGTATGTCGAGGCGGTCAGCAAATTATCGCCCGATGCTTTGGCGTATCCGGTGCTGGAGTATTATCACCGTTGTCGATTAATTCAGGACTATATTAGCGGTATGACAGATCTATATTCATGGGACGAATATAGACGGATGATGGCCGTGGAATAACCTGTTTGAATTGTAAAGACTGCCAATAAATTTTTACTTTTTCCAGACACTTGATTCCTGAACTTCAGGCTATAAATCGACTCTGAGTGACACATACACAGCAGTTTGCGTTAATCGGTAATGAGATTGAGAGACATGAAAAAAACCACGTTAGCAATGAGTGCATTGGCTCTGAGTTTAAGTTTAGCGCTGTCCCCTCTGTCGGCTATGGCAGCGGAAACGGCATCTTCAGCCACCACATCGCAGCAAATGCCAAGCCTCGCGCCGATGCTGGAAAAAGTTATGCCATCGGTCGTGAGTATCAATGTTGAAGGCAGCACCACGGTAAACACACCGCGTATGCCGCGCAACTTCCAGCAGTTCTTCGGTGATAATTCACCGTTCTGCCAGGATGGATCACCGTTCCAGGGCTCGCCGTTCTGCCAGGGCGGCGGCCAGGGTGGTCAGGGCGGTGCCGACAGCCAGCAGCAGAAATTTATGGCGTTGGGCTCCGGGGTGATTATTGATGCAGCGAAAGGCTATGTCGTTACTAACAACCACGTCGTGGATAACGCAAATACTATCAAGGTACAACTGAGCGATGGGCGCAAATTTGACGCCAAAGTCGTGGGTAAAGATCCGCGTTCTGATATCGCGCTGATTCAAATCCAGGATCCGAAAAACCTGACGGCGATTAAGATTGCCGACTCTGATGCGCTGCGCGTGGGCGATTATACCGTGGCGATTGGTAACCCATTCGGCCTGGGTGAAACCGTGACTTCCGGGATTGTTTCTGCGCTGGGCCGTAGCGGCCTGAATGCGGAAAACTATGAAAACTTTATCCAGACCGATGCGGCAATTAACCGCGGGAACTCCGGCGGTGCGCTGGTGAACCTGAACGGTGAGTTGATTGGTATCAACACCGCGATCCTTGCGCCGGACGGCGGCAACATCGGTATCGGCTTCGCTATCCCAAGTAATATGGTGAAAAACCTTACCGGGCAGATGGTTCAGTACGGTCAGGTTCGCCGTGGGGAACTGGGTATTATGGGCACCGAGCTGAACTCCGAGCTGGCGAAAGCGATGAAAGTCGATGCGCAGCGCGGGGCGTTTGTCAGCCAGGTTATGCCGAATTCTGCCGCTGCGAAAGCCGGTGTGAAAGCAGGTGACGTGATTACTTCGCTTAATGGCAAGCCTATCAGCAGCTTTGCCGCACTGCGTGCTGAAGTGGGTTCAATGCCGATTGGCAGCAAAGTTGAACTGGGCATGTTGCGTGATGGCAAACCGGTGAACATTACGCTGGAACTGCAACAGAGCAGCCAGAACCAGGTTGATTCCAGCACTATTTTCAGCGGAATTGATGGCGCGGAAATGAGTAATAAAGGCAAAGATGGCGGCGTGGTGGTGAATTCGGTGAAAGCCAACTCCCAGGCGGCGCAGATTGGCCTGAAAAAAGGTGATGTCATTGTTGGCGCGAACCAGCAGCCGGTGAAAAATATCGCCGAGTTGCGCAAAATTCTCGACAGCAAACCTTCCGTACTGGCGCTGAACATTCAGCGTGGTGATACTTCCATCTACCTGCTGATGCAGTAACCTGCCAGGCCCTCTTCCTCCATGTCGGGGAAGAGGGTTCTCCTCCTGTTTTGTGAGGCCTTCCACAACTCCATACTTCCGAATGTTGCTTTGTGCATTTGCACAGTGATTGCCAGGACTTTCTCCCATATGCTTGGGCTCTGCACAGGGGAGGGTTACATGGCTGGCTGGCATCTTGATACTAAAATGGCACAGGATATCGTGGCGCGGACGATGCGCATCATCGATACGAACATTAACGTCATGGATGCACGCGGTCGCATCATCGGTAGTGGCGATCGTGAACGAATTGGTGAATTGCACGAAGGTGCGCTATTGGTTCTCTCCCAGGGGCGTGTTGTCGATATTGATGACGCGGTTGCCCGCCATCTGCATGGCGTACGTCAGGGCATCAACTTGCCGCTGCGTCTTGAAGGGGAAATTGTTGGCGTTATCGGTCTGACCGGCGAGCCGGAAACGTTACGTAAATATGGCGAACTGGTCTGTATGACTGCCGAAATGATGCTGGAACAGTCTCGTCTGATGCATCTGCTGGCGCAGGATAGTCGCCTGCGTGAAGAGCTGGTGATGAATCTGATCCAGGCCGAAGAGCACACTCCGGCGTTAACTGAGTGGGCGCAGCGCCTCGGCATAGATTTAAATCAGCCGCGTGTCGTTGCGGTGGTGGAAGTGGACAGCGGCCAATTGGGCGTGGATAGCGCAATGGCTGAGCTACAACAACTGCAAAATGCGCTGACGACACCGGAACGCAACAACCTGATTGCGATTGTCTCACTGACTGAAATGGTGGTGCTGAAACCGGCGCTCAATCAGTTTGGTCGCTGGGATGCGGAAGATCACCGCAAACGTGTAGAACAATTGATTACCCGAATGAAAGAGAATGGCCAGCTGCGCTTTCGTGTCGCGCTGGGCAACTATTTTACCGGGCCGGGCAGCATTGCCCGATCGTATCGCACGGCGCGTACCACCATGATGGTGGGCAAACAGCGTATGCCGGAAAGCCGCAGTTACTTTTACCAGGATTTAATGCTGCCGGTGCTGCTCGACAGTTTGCGCGGCGGCTGGCAGGCCAATGAACTGGCGCGTCCACTGTCTCGTTTAAAAGCAATGGATAACAACGGGTTACTGCGCCGTACGCTGGCGGCCTGGTTTCGTCATAACGTGCAACCGCTGGCAACATCGAAGGCGCTGTTTATTCACCGAAACACGCTGGAATATCGACTGAATCGTATCTCTGAACTGACGGGGCTGGATTTAGGCAATTTCGATGACAGGTTGCTGCTGTACGTGGCGCTGCAACTGGATGAACAACATTGATATTTTGCCGGGTGAGGGAAGATTCCACCCGGCGAAATGGACTTATTTGTTGCGGGTCAGCTTCTCAAGATCGGATTCGATTTCATTAATCTTATTGGTCACTACACTTTCAAGATGGCGTAGATCGTCAAGGATCTTACGTTTCAGATCGACTTCAGTGCGATCGCGCTGGCAGATTTGATCCAGCTCATCAATTACATAGCGCAGGTTAGGACTGATCTCCTGCACCTCTTTATAGCCTTGTCCTACACCGTCGGCGACGACTGTTTTACGCTGGCGGGGGTATTTGAATTTGACGCTCTTGGCAAAAAACTCGCCTTTGTCCTTATGAAAATAGATTTTCAGAATATCGTTGTTCGCTTCCTGGCGGAGGCTATAGCGATCGATTTCATCAGGATTGGTGATGCCTAAACTTTTCAGATTATCGTACATAGCGGTACCCTTAAGCTCAACATAACCTATGAATAATTAATGAAAAAATCTATTTTTGCCACATGAAAATGCAAAAAAGGCGGGATATATCACCCTCTCCCAAACAGGGAGAGGGAAAGACTTAGTCGATGGTGCGCAGCAGTTCGTTAATACCTACTTTGCCACGGGTTTTGGCATCAACTTTCTTCACGATTACAGCGCAGTACAGGCTGTATTTGCCATCTTTAGATGGCAGGTTGCCGGAAACAACCACAGAGCCAGCCGGTACACGGCCGTAATGCACTTCGCCAGTTTCACGATCGTAAATTCGCGTGCTCTGGCCGATATAAACGCCCATCGAGATAACCGAACCTTCTTCAACGATAACGCCTTCCACTACTTCTGAACGCGCACCGATAAAGCAGTTATCTTCAATGATAGTCGGGTTTGCCTGTAATGGCTCCAGAACACCGCCAATACCGACGCCGCCAGAGAGGTGAACATTCTTACCAATCTGCGCGCAGGAGCCTACGGTCGCCCAGGTATCCACCATCGTACCTTCATCAACATAAGCGCCGATGTTCACGTAAGACGGCATCAGCACAGTATTACGGGCAATAAATGCGCCCTGACGAACCGCTGCTGGCGGAACCACGCGGAAACCTTCTTTCTGAAAGCGCGCTTCGTCATAGTCGGTGAATTTCATCGGCACTTTATCGAAGTAGCGGCTTTCCGCACCGTCGATAACCTGGTTATCGTTAATGCGGAAAGAGAGCAGAACGGCCTTTTTCAGCCATTGATGAGTGACCCACTGGCCTTCGATTTTTTCTGCGACACGCAGTGCGCCGGAATCGAGCAGGGCAATAACCTGATTTACCGCTTCGCGGGTTACGGTATCCACATTTGCCGGGGTGATCTCTGCGCGACGCTCGAAAGCCGCTTCAATAACGTTCTGTAACTGCTGCATTGTTTACTCTTTCCATCAGTGTAAAAAATCAATCACCCTTTATCGTTTGGATTGAGGGCCTCTGTCAACCGTTGTTGTACCTCCTTTTGCAGCGCATTATTAAGGCCACGCCGGTCGGCAGTTGCGATTATGAATAAATCTTCTACTCGCTCACCAATGGTTGTAATTCGGGCGCCATGCAGCGAAATTCCCAGATCCGCGAACACCTGACCGACCCGCGCCAGCAGGCCTGGCTGATCAAGAGCAATCAATTCCAGGAACGATTTTCTGTCGGTGTGTGTCGGCAGGAAATTCACCTCAGTATCCACCGTAAAGTGGCGTAATTTAGCCGGCTGGCGACGCGGTTGCGGCGGCTGCCAGCTGCGCTGGGTAATCGCCTGTTCCAGCCCGAAACAGATAGCATCATGACGATCGGCGGAGAGCGGGCTGCCATCCGGTTCCAGCACGATAAAGGTATCCATCGCCATGCCATCGCGCGTGGTAAAGATTTGCGCGTCATGGACGCTGAGGTTGCGTCTGTCGAGTTCGGCGCAGACGGCGGCAAACAGGTACGGCCGATCCGGGCTCCAGATAAAGATCTCGGTACCGCCGCGCGTTGCCTGCGGGCTCAGCAGGATCATCGGTTTGCTCAGATCGTGCTGCAATAAGTGTCGCGCATGCCAGGCAAGCTGATTTGGGCTGTGGCGAACAAAATAGTTGGCGCGACAGCGCGCCCAGATCTGGTGCAGTTGCTCTTCATCAATATTGTCCATCCGCAGTAGCGCCAGCGCCTGCAACTGATGGTGGCGCACTCGTTCGCGCATATCCGGCGTGTTTTGCATACCGCGGCGCAACTGTTTTTCGGTGGCGAAATAGAGTTCGCGCAACAGGCTCTGTTTCCAGCTATTCCACAGTGTTTCATTGGTGGCGCAAATATCCGCGACGGTCAGGCAGACGAGGAAGCGCAGGCGGTTCTCCGTTTGCACCTCTTCGGCGAACTGTTTGATCACTTCCGGATCCTGAATATCGCGGCGCTGGGCGGTGACTGACATCAGCAAGTGATGACGTACCAGCCAGGCAACGAGCTGGGTTTCCCGCGAGTTCAGCCCGTGTAATTCCGCAAATTTCAATACATCCTGCGCGCCGAGCACCGAGTGATCGCCGCCGCGACCTTTGGCGATATCATGGAACAATGCGGCAATCAGTATCAGTTCCTGGTGTGTCAGGCGCGGCCATAGCTCCACGCACAAGGGGTGCTTATTGCGCGTCTCTTCTTTGCCGAAGCTCTCCAGCTTCAGCAGTACGCGGATGGTATGTTCGTCCACGGTATAGGCGTGGAACAGGTCAAACTGCATCTGACCAACAATGTGCGACCACTGCGGCATATAAGCCCACAATACGCTGTGGCGGTGCATCGGCAGCAGCCCGCGGCTGACCGCGCCGGGGTGGCGAAGCATGCTGAGGAAAATCGAGCGTGCTTCCGGGATATAGCATAGCGGCTGTGTCAGATGGCGACGCGCGTGACGCAGATGGCGCAGGGTGGTGGAGTAGATCCCGGTAATCGTGCTATTGCGTACCATGATATAAAACATGCGCAAAATCGCCTGCGGCTCGCGAATGAATAGCGTCTCATCGCGCAGGTCGATCAGCGTGCCGCGCAACTGGAACTCATCATCAATCGCGCGCGGCCTTTCATCGTCAGTCAGCGCCAGAATAGCTTCGTCAAAGAGTTGCAGCAGCATCTGATTCAGCTCGCTGACGCGGCGCGTGACGCGGAAGAAATCTTTCATCATATGCTCAACCGGCTGATTGCCTTCGCCTGCGTAATTCAGACGTTGGGCAACGCTGAGCTGCCGATCAAAAAGCAGGCGGTTGTCGTAGCGATTTAGCTCCAGATGCAACGCGAAGCGGATCCGCCACAGCAGGTGTAAACACTCATTCAGCTCATTGCGTTCGGCTTCGGTCAAAAAGCCGAAACCGACCATTTCATCCAGCGATGTTGCGCCAAAATGACGGCGAGCGACCCACTGCAACGTATGGATGTCGCGCAGCCCGCCGGGGCTGCTTTTTATATCCGGTTCAAGATTATAGCTGGTGCCGTGATAGCGCTGGTGACGTTCATTTTGCTCCGCCACTTTGGCCGGGAAGAAGGTTTCGGAAGGCCAGAAGTCATCGCTAAAGATGTGCTTTTGCAATTCCAGAAACAGCGCGACATCGCCAATCAGCAGCCGCGATTCAATCAGGTTCGTGGCGACAGTGAGATCCGATAGCCCCTCCTGCAAACACTCATCCAGCGTACGTACGCTGTGACCAACCTCCAGTTTCACATCCCACAGCAGCGTCAGTAGCTCGCCGATCTTTTGCGCCCGTTCATCGGGAAGTTTGTTACGGCTGAGAATCAACAGATCGATATCCGATAAGGGGTGCAGTTCACCCCGGCCGTAACCGCCTACCGCAACCAGCGCGATATCGCCAACTTCACCGAAACCGTACCCCAGCCATAAGCGCTGCAAAAGCTGATCGATAAATTCGGTGCGGGCTTCAATCAATTGTTCTGCGGAAATGCCCGCATCAAAAACGTGCCCCAGCCACTGCTGAAAGGCGTCAATGTGCGCTTTAATGCTGGCGCACTGCAATTCGTCCTGAGACCAGCTGCCAGGATACGCCGGCTGGCCGGGAAGGGTGGGTTGTACTGTACTGACAAACTGTTCGGAAGAGAGATTACTCATTATCGCCACCCATTCGGCATGCGGGGTTATGTATAGACAAATTAAAAGAGATGGTAAGAAATGAAAAGTCGTTTATATCTATGACGCTGGCGAAAAAAGGGCAAAAAAAACGGCCCGCAGAGCGGACCGTTAAGGTAGCCGAAATACGCCGACTCAGGCGGCGGTCAGCACCGCGTCGATGGTGTCATCTTTACGCAGCGTCAGGATCTCGCAGCCGGTTTCGGTCACCACAATGGTATGTTCATATTGCGCTGACAGACTGCGGTCTTTGGTTTTTACCGTCCAGCCATCTTTCATGGTGCGAATACGGTAATCGCCCGCATTGACCATCGGTTCAATGGTGAAAGTCATACCGGCCTGCAACACAACGCCGCCGTCGTCAGCATCATAGTGCAGAACCTGCGGCTCTTCGTGGAACACACGGCCAATACCGTGACCGCAATATTCACGGACCACGGAAAAGCCCTGCGCTTCAACATACTTTTGGATCGCTGCGCCCAGCGTGCGCAGGCGGATACCCGGTTTCACCATGCGCAGCGCCAGGTAAAGGCTCTCTTGAGTGACGTGGCACAGACGCTCGCCCAGGATGGTCGGTTTGCCGACAATAAACATTTTGGACGTGTCGCCGTGATATTCATCTTTGATGACGGTCACGTCGATATTGACGATATCGCCATCTTTCAGGTGTTTTTCATCATCCGGAATGCCGTGGCAAACCACTTCATTAATAGAGATGCATACGGATTTCGGGAAGCCGTGATAACCGAGGCAGGCGGAGATCGCGTGCTGCTCGTTAACGATGTAGTCGTTGCAGATGCGATCAAGCTCGCCGGTGGTGACGCCCGGTTTAATGTACGGTTCGATCATTTCCAGCACTTCGGCGGCGAGACGGCCGGCGACGCGCATTTTTTCGATTTCTTCAGGAGTTTTAATAGAGATAGCCATGGAGTGAGTCCGTCAGTGTCGAATTTTTCGACTATACCAGGTTAGTGCTGTCAATGGTAACAGTCAGGCGTTGCTTGTGCCAAATTGAGAATCGGTAACAGCACGCTGCGTCAACAACTATTGGTTTCCTGCAGCGTTTTGTGGTATAAAGCGCGCCGGACTCTGTTCCTGTTTTTGGGACGTGAGCCACAAATCTCATTTTGTGTAATAACACACACGTATCGGCACATATTCCGGGGTGCCCTTCGGGGTCGGTAATATGGGATACGTGGAGGCATAACCCCAACTTTTATATAGAGGTTTTAATCATGGCAACTGTTTCCATGCGCGACATGCTCAAGGCTGGTGCACACTTCGGTCACCAGACCCGTTACTGGAACCCGAAAATGAAGCCGTTCATCTTCGGTGCGCGTAACAAAGTTCATATCATCAACCTTGAGAAAACTGTCCCAATGTTCAACGACGCTCTGGAAGAGCTGAAAAAAATTGCTGCCCGTAAAGGCAAAATTTTGTTCGTTGGTACTAAACGCGCAGCAAGCGAGCCGGTGAAAGAAGCTGCTACAAGCTGCGAACAGTTCTACGTGAACTATCGCTGGCTGGGCGGTATGCTGACTAACTGGAAAACCGTTCGTCAGTCCATCAAACGTCTGAAAGACCTGGAAACTCAGTCTCAGGACGGTACCTTCGACAAGCTGACCAAGAAAGAAGCGCTGATGCGTACTCGTGAGCTGGAGAAGCTGGAAAACAGCCTGGGCGGTATCAAAGATATGAACGGTCTGCCGGACGCTATGTTCATCGTCGACGCTGACCACGAGCACATCGCAATCAAAGAAGCAAACAACCTGGGTATTCCGGTATTTGCTATCGTTGATACCAACTCCGATCCGGACGGCGTTGACTTCGTTATCCCGGGTAACGACGATGCAATCCGTGCTATTAGCCTGTATCTGGGTGCCGTTGCTGCTACCGTTCGTGAAGGCCGTTCTTCGGATCTGGCTACTCAGGCGGAAGAAAGCTTCGTAGAAGCTGAATAATAAGGCACGCTCTCTGAGCCCCTTATTGAGCAGGTAGTACCGAGTTTGGTTAGGGGGCCTGTTTATGGCCCCCTTTTTCACTTTTAAGCCTGTTTGGTTCCTGAAACCGTGCAGGTCATATCTCTCCCGAGGATTAAAGAATGGCTGAAATTACCGCATCCCTGGTAAAAGAGCTGCGTGAACGTACTGGCGCAGGCATGATGGATTGCAAAAAAGCGCTGACCGAAGCGAACGGCGACATCGAGCTGGCGATCGAGAACATGCGTAAATCTGGTGCGATCAAAGCGGCGAAAAAAGCAGGCAACGTTGCTGCTGACGGCGTGATCATCACTAAAATCGACGGCACCTACGGCATCATTCTGGAAGTTAACTGCCAGACTGACTTCGTTGCTAAAGATGGCGGTTTCCAGGCGTTTGCGAACAAAGTTCTGGACGCAGCGGTTGCTGGCAAAATCACTGACGTTGAAGCTCTGAAAGCACAGTTCGAAGAAGAGCGTGTAGCGCTGGTTGCTAAAATCGGTGAGAACATCAACATCCGTCGCGTATCTTCCCTGGAAGGTGATGTTCTGGGCTCTTACCAGCACGGTGCGCGTATCGGTGTTCTGGTTGCAGCTAAAAATGCTGATGAAGAGCTGGTTAAACAGCTGGCTATGCACATCGCTGCAAGCAAGCCGGAATTCGTTAAGCCGGAAGACGTGTCCGCTGAAGTGGTAGAAAAAGAGTACAAAGTTCAGCTGGATATCGCCATGCAGTCTGGCAAGCCGAAAGAAATCGCAGAGAAAATGGTTGAAGGCCGCATGAAGAAATTCACCGGCGAAGTTTCTCTGACCGGCCAGCCTTTCGTTATGGATCCGAGCAAAACCGTTGCTCAGCTGCTGAAAGAGCACAATGCTGACGTGACTGGCTTCATTCGTTTCGAAGTGGGTGAAGGCATCGAGAAAGTTGAGACTGACTTTGCAGCAGAAGTTGCTGCCATGTCCAGACAGTCTTAATCATTAAAAGGAGCCGCCTGAGGGCGGCTTCTTTTTATGCCCTTCATCTGAAAATCAGCCAGCACACTAGTGTTTGCGCTGGCAGGCGACGTATCATACGCCAGTATTAAACCCGTCCAATTGTTGACAGTCTCAGGAAAGAAACATGGCTACCAATGCAAAACCCGTCTACAAACGCATTCTGCTTAAGCTTAGCGGCGAAGCGCTCCAGGGATCAGAAGGCTTCGGTATCGACGCAAGTATTCTCGACCGTATGGCGCAGGAAATTAAAGAGCTGGTTGAACTGGGTGTTCAGGTTGGCGTAGTGATTGGCGGTGGTAACCTGTTCCGTGGGGCTGGTCTGGCGAAAGCGGGGATGAACCGTGTTGTGGGCGACCACATGGGTATGCTGGCGACGGTTATGAACGGCTTGGCAATGCGTGATGCGTTGCATCGTGCCTATGTGAACGCGCGTTTGATGTCTGCTTTTCCGCTGAATGGCGTCTGCGATAATTACAGTTGGGCAGAAGCGATCAGCCTGCTGCGTAATAATCGCGTTGTGATTTTTAGTGCGGGCACCGGTAACCCGTTCTTTACCACCGATTCCGCAGCGTGCCTGCGTGGCATCGAAATCGAAGCCGATGTGGTATTGAAAGCGACGAAAGTTGACGGTGTGTTCACTGCCGATCCGGTACAAGATCCGACTGCTACCCTGTGTGAGCAACTGACCTATACCGAAGTGCTGGACAAAGAACTGAAAGTGATGGATCTGGCTGCCTTTACACTGGCTCGCGACCACAAATTGCCGATTCGCGTATTTAACATGAACAAACCTGGCGCACTGCGTCGCGTTGTTATGGGCGAAAAAGAAGGCACATTGATTACGGAATAATTCCCGTAAGCAATAAATAAAGGTAAGATTCCGCTTTAATTTATTAAGCAGTCCTTTCTGGCATCTTGCGGTGCCATTAATTGAACAGGCTATACTTAGCACACCCGCTGTATGGCCTGTCTGCGACAAGATTTCAAGGATCCGTAACGTGATTAGTGATATCAGAAAAGATGCTGAAGTACGCATGGAAAAATGCGTTGAAGCGTTCAAAACCCAAATCAGCAAAGTGCGCACTGGCCGCGCTTCCCCGAGTCTGTTGGATGGCATCGTTGTGGAATATTACGGTACGCCGACTCCGCTGCGTCAGCTGGCCAGCGTGACAGTAGAAGACTCCCGTACTCTGAAGATCAACGTGTTCGATCGTTCTATGAGCCCGGCTGTTGAGAAAGCGATTCTGACCTCTGACCTGGGCCTGAATCCAAGCTCTGCGGGTAGCGATATCCGCGTTCCGCTGCCGGCGCTGACGGAAGAACGTCGTAAAGATCTGATTAAAATCGTGCGCGGCGAAGCTGAACAGGCTCGTGTTGCGGTACGTAACGTCCGCCGTGACGCGAACGATAAAGTAAAAGCGCTGCTGAAAGATAAAGAAATCAGTGAAGATGACGATCGTCGTTCACAGGACGACGTGCAGAAGCTGACTGACGCTGCGATCAAAAAAGTGGAAGCGGCGCTGGCGGACAAAGAAGCGGAACTGATGCAGTTCTGATTCGAAAAAACCGACTAAAACGCCGTACAGAGAGCCATTCCGGTGGCTTTGCTGGCGGCGTTTTGCTTTTTATCCTCGCAACATTGTGAGCGTTTAATGAAGCATTTAACCCTTCTGGGCTCAACGGGTTCTATTGGTTGCAGCACGCTTGATGTGGTTCGCCATAACCCTGAACGCTTTTCCGTTACTGCGCTTGTCGCGGGTAAGAACGTTGCCCGCATGATTGAGCAGTGTCTCGAATTCTCTCCTCGTTTCGCCGTCATGGACGACGCGCACAGCGCACAGCAAGTGAAACAGGCGCTGCGCGAGCATGGCTGCCGTACTGAAGTACTCAGTGGTCAGCAAGCCGCCTGCGAAATGGCCGCGCTTAACGGCGTCGATCAGGTGATGGCGGCGATTGTAGGCGCAGCCGGACTTGTGCCTACACTGGCTGCCATTCGTGCCGGTAAAACCGTTTTGCTGGCAAATAAAGAGGCGCTGGTTACCTGCGGGCGTCTGTTTATGGAGGCGGTGAAAGAGAGTGGCGCACGGCTTTTGCCAGTCGATAGCGAACATAACGCGATTTTTCAGAGTTTACCGGAAACAATTCAGCAGAACCTGGGGTACGCTGATCTTGAGCTGAATGGGGTTTCGTCTATTCTGCTTACCGGGTCTGGTGGCCCGTTCCGGGAGACGCCGCTGTCGGATTTGGCAGCAATGACGCCGGATCAGGCATGTCGTCATCCGAACTGGTCAATGGGGCGTAAAATCTCCGTTGATTCCGCCACCATGATGAATAAAGGTCTGGAATACATTGAAGCACGTTGGTTGTTTAATGCCGCTGCCCGTCAGATGGAAGTACTGATTCACCCGCAATCGGTGATCCACTCCATGGTTCGCTATCAGGATGGTAGTGTTTTGGCGCAGTTGGGTGAGCCGGATATGCGTACACCCATTGCACATACGATGGCGTGGCCTGAGCGTGTGCCGTCTGGTGTCAATGCCCTCGATTTTTGCAAACTGAGTTCATTAAGTTTCGCAGAGCCTGATTTCAATCGCTATCCTTGCCTGAAGCTGGCTATTGATGCCTCCGATGAAGGGCAGGCAGCGACAACGGCGCTGAACGCAGCAAACGAGGTAACCGTCTCGGCATTCCTGGCATCTGCAATCCGTTTTACAGATATCGCTGCCCTTAATCTGTCTGTGCTTGAACAGATGGATTTGCGAGAGCCGCAGAGTATTGATGATGTACTTGCTGTCGATGCGCAAGCTCGTGAGGTTGCGCAAAAACAAGTGATGTGCCTCGCAAGCTAGTGATATTACAGTCATGAGCAACGGTGCTATTTGTTAGCGTTAGGCTTCGGTGATATAGTCTGCGCCACAAAATCGCCAGTTTGTGATATGGCGGATTGAGTAAGCCGTGGTTTACGCGGCTTTTTTGCGTAAGGGCTTTGTATTCCTGAGTACCGCTAAATCCTTTTCAGGGACTAAAACGCGTTATGTTGTCAGCTAACCAACCGATAAGCGAAAATTTGCCAACACATGGCTGCCGCCATGTTGCGATAATCATGGATGGCAATGGTCGCTGGGCAAAAAGACAGGGGAAACTCCGTGCCTTTGGTCACAGAGCTGGAGCAAAGTCTGTTCGCCGCGCGGTCTCATTTGCCGCCAACAATGGTATCGATGCACTGACGCTTTATGCTTTTAGTAGTGAAAACTGGAATCGCCCGGCGCAGGAAGTGAGTGCGCTGATGGAGCTGTTTGTGTGGGCGCTGGATAGTGAAGTAAAAAGCCTGCACCGTCACAATGTGCGCTTGCGCATCATTGGTGATACCAGTCGTTTTAATATGCGCTTGCAGGAGCGTATCCGCAAAGCAGAAGCGTTGACTGCCCAGAATACCGGGCTGACGCTGAATATCGCAGCGAACTATGGTGGTCGTTGGGATATCGTCCAGGGAGTCCGGCAATTAGCCGTGCAAGTGCAGGAAGGGCTGTTACGCCCGGATCAAATTGATGAAGGAACGCTTAATAAGCAAGTCTGCATGCACGAGCTGGCTCCCGTTGATTTAGTGATTAGGACTGGTGGAGAACATCGCATAAGTAACTTTTTACTTTGGCAAATTGCCTATGCCGAACTTTACTTTACTGATGTTCTTTGGCCCGATTTTGATGAACAAGACTTTGAAGGTGCGCTGCATGCCTTTGCCAATCGAGAGCGTCGTTTCGGCGGCACCGAGCCTGGTGGCGAAAACGCCTGATGGGGGTAGCTTTTGCTGAAGTATCGCCTGATTTCTGCTTTTGTATTAATTCCCGTAGTTATCGCAGCCCTTTTTTGGTTGCCGCTGGTGGGTTTTGCGATCGTTACGCTCGCTGTTTGTATGCTTGCTGCGTGGGAGTGGGGGCAACTGAGCGGTTTTTCGTCCCGTTCTCAGCGGATTTGGCTGGCGGTATTGTGTGGGCTGGTATTAGCTCTCATGCTGTTATTGTTGCCGCAATATCACAATAATATCCATCAACCGCTGGTGGAACTCTCGCTTTGGGCTTCGCTGGCCTGGTGGGTGGGCGCTCTGTTGTTGGTACTGAGCTACCCTGCGTCTGCTACGCTGTGGCGCAACTCCAGAGTTTTGCGTCTTGTGTTTGGCATATTAACGATTGTGCCTTTTTTTTGGGGCATGCTGACACTGCGCGCCTGGCACTACAACGATAACCACTATGATGGCGCGCTGTGGTTGCTGTATGTCATGATCCTCGTTTGGGGGGCTGATTCCGGCGCGTACATGTTTGGTAAATTATTCGGTAAACATAAGCTGGCGCCAAAAGTCTCTCCGGGAAAAACCTGGCAAGGTTTTCTCGGCGGTCTGCTGACTGCCGGAGTGATCTCCTGGGGCTATGGCACCTGGGCGAATCTCGAGATAGCGCCATCTACTCTGCTGATTTGCTCTGTGGTGGCTGCGCTGGCCTCAGTACTGGGCGATTTAACCGAAAGTATGTTCAAGCGTGAAGCCGGTATTAAAGATAGTGGTCATCTTATTCCGGGTCATGGCGGTATACTGGATCGCATTGACAGCCTGACAGCGGCAGTACCCGTATTTGCCTGCCTGTTATTGCTGGTTTTCAGGACGATTTGACGGAAGGTTTTATGCTGAGCATTCTCTGGAATCTGGCGGCGTTCATAGTTGCGCTGGGTGTGTTGATCACCGTGCATGAATTTGGCCATTTCTGGGTTGCTCGTCGCTGTGGCGTCCGGGTAGAGCGTTTTTCCATCGGCTTTGGCAAAGCGCTCTGTCGACGTACAGACAAACACGGCACCGAATTTGTAATTGCCCTGATTCCACTGGGCGGTTACGTCAAAATGCTGGATGAGCGCGTTGAACCGGTTGCTCCGGAAATGCGCCACTACGCCTTCAACAATAAAACGGTTGGCCAGCGCGCCGCCGTTATTGCCGCGGGTCCCATCGCTAACTTTATCTTTGCCGTCTTCGCCTACTGGCTGGTGTTTATTATTGGTGTCCCCGGTGTTCGCCCCGTTGTTGGTGAAATAACGCCCAATTCCATCGCCGCAAACGCGCAAATTGCACCCGGAATGGAACTTAAATCGATTGATGGCATCGAAACGCCTGATTGGGATGCTGTGCGCTTACAGTTGGTGTCAAAAATCGGCGATAGCCAGATGACCATCAGCGTAGCGCCGTTCGGCAGCAACAGTCGTCAGGAAAAGGTCGTGGATTTACGTCATTGGGCTTTTCAACCTGATAAAGACGATCCGGTAGCTACGCTGGGTATTCGACCGCGCGCTGCGCAGCTTGAGCCTATCCTCGCGGAGGTGCAGGTGGGATCAGCGGCCAGTAAAGCAGGTTTGCAAGCTGGCGACAGGATCGTTAAAGTCGATGGTCAGCAGTTAACTCAGTGGATGACGTTCGTTACTCTGGTGCGGGATAATCCGGGAACGCCGTTAGCGTTGGAAGTAGAAAGACAGGGGGCTCCCTTGTCTTTAACACTGATACCGGATACAAAACCCGGTAGCAAAGCAGAGGGTTTCGCGGGCGTTGTGCCTAAAGTTATTCCGCTGCCAGATGAATATAAGACAGTACGCCAGTACGGGCCATTTAGCGCCATCGTTGAAGCTACGGATAAAACGTGGCAATTGATGAAGCTGACGGTCAGTATGTTGGGGAAATTGATCACCGGTGATGTAAAACTGAACAACCTCAGTGGGCCAATCTCAATTGCTCAGGGGGCTGGGATGTCAGCGGAGTTCGGGTTGATTTACTACCTGATGTTCCTCGCATTGATAAGCGTGAACTTAGGCATTATTAACCTGTTCCCATTACCCGTCCTTGATGGTGGGCATCTGCTGTTTTTAGCGATTGAGAAGCTGAAAGGCGGACCGGTATCCGAGCGAGTTCAAGACTTTAGTTATCGCATTGGCTCTATTTTGCTGGTGCTGTTAATGGGGCTTGCACTTTTCAATGATTTCTCTCGGTTGTAAGAGAGTTTGTTAGGAAGAACGCATAATAACGATGGCGATGAAAAAGTTGCTCATAGCGTCGCTGCTGTTTAGCAGCGCCACCGTATACGGTGCTGAAGGGTTCGTAGTGAAAGACATTCATTTCGAAGGCCTACAGCGTGTCGCCGTTGGTGCGGCCCTCCTCAGTATGCCAGTACGCCCTGGCGATACGGTGAATGATGAAGATATCAGTAACACCATTCGCGCGTTGTTTGCCACCGGCAACTTCGAGGATGTTCGCGTCCTGCGTGATGGTGATACCCTGCTTGTCCAGGTGAAAGAACGCCCGACAATCGCCAGCATTACTTTCTCCGGCAACAAGTCGGTGAAAGATGACATGCTGAAACAGAACCTCGAAGCTTCTGGCGTGCGTGTGGGGGAATCACTGGACCGCACCACTCTGTCCGATATCGAAAAGGGACTGGAAGATTTCTACTACAGCGTGGGTAAATACAGCGCCAGCGTTAAAGCTGTCGTGACCCCGCTGCCGCGTAACCGCGTTGACCTGAAACTGGTATTCCAGGAAGGTGTTTCCGCGCAAATCCAACAGATTAATATCGTCGGTAACCATGCATTTACCACCGAACAACTCATCTCCAGCTTCCAACTGCGCGATGAAGTGCCATGGTGGAACGTAATTGGCGATCGCAAATACCAGAAACAGAAACTGGCTGGCGACCTGGAAAGTTTGCGCAGCTACTATCTGGATCGCGGTTATGCCCGCTTTAACATTGATTCGACTCAGGTTAGCCTGACGCCGGATAAAAAAGGCATCTACATTACCATCAACGTGACCGAGGGCGAGCAGTACAAGCTCTCCAGCGTGCAGGTGAGCGGTAACCTTGCTGGTCACTCCGCAGAGATTGAAAGCCTGACGAAGATCGAGCCGGGCGAGCTGTATAACGGCACCAAAGTAACCAAAATGGAAGATGATATTAAAAAGCTTCTCGGTCGCTATGGTTACGCTTATCCGCGCGTTCAATCTCAACCTGAAATCAACGATGCGGACAAAACCGTTAAGCTGCATATCAATGTGGATGCTGGCAACCGTTTTTATGTTCGCAAGATCCGCTTTGAAGGCAATGACACCTCAAAAGATGCCGTTCTGCGTCGCGAAATGCGCCAGATGGAAGGGGCGTGGTTGGGTAGCGATCTGGTCGATCAGGGTAAAGAGCGTCTGAACCGTCTGGGCTATTTCGAGACCGTTGATACCGAAACGCAGCGTGTTCCGGGCAGCCCGGACCAGGTTGACGTTGTCTATAAGGTGAAAGAGCGTAATACCGGTAGCTTCAACTTCGGTGTTGGCTATGGTACTGAGAGCGGCGTCAGCTTCCAGGTCGGCGTACAGCAGGATAACTGGTTAGGTACCGGCTATTCTGTGGGTATCAGCGGGACCAAAAACGACTACCAGACCTACTCTGAATTCTCCGTTACCAACCCGTACTTCACGGTTGACGGCGTTAGCCTCGGTGGTCGTATCTTCTATAACGACTTTAAAGCTGACGATGCGGACCTTTCTTCTTATACCAACAAGAGCTACGGTCTGGATGGTACCCTTGGGTTCCCGATCAACGAGTACAACACCTTGCGTGCGGGCTTAGGTTACGTTCATAACAGCCTGTCGAAAATGGAACCTCAGGTTGCGATGTGGCGTTATCTGGATTCCGTAGGTCAGAATGCCAGCACCACGAGCGATAATAACGGTTATTCGGCGGACGATTTCACCTTCAACTATGGTTGGACGTATAACAACCTCGACCGTGGATATTTCCCGACGAAGGGCTCGCGTGTCAACCTGAACGGTAAAGTTACTGTTCCTGGCTCCGATAACGAGTTCTACAAAGTGACGGTGGATACCGCCTCCTACTTCCCGATTGATGACGATCACAAATGGGTGATTCTGGGTCGTACTCGTTGGGGCTATGGTGACGGTTTAGGTGGCAAAGAGATGCCATTCTATGAGAACTTCTACGCCGGTGGTTCGAGCACTGTTCGTGGCTTCCAGTCCAACAACATCGGTCCGAAAGCCGTTTATTACGGTGGCAGTGGGTTGGATAACTGTAATACAACGGCTTCGAAATACTGTAAGTCTAATGATGCAGTCGGTGGTAATGCCATGGGCGTGGCCAGCGTTGAGTTCATCACGCCGACGCCATTTATCAGTGACAAATATGCTAACTCTGTACGTACTTCATTCTTCTGGGATGCAGGTAGCGTATGGGATACAAATTGGCAAAATACAGCGGAAATGAAAGCGCTGGGTATTCCGGATTATAGCGATCCGAGTAATATCCGCATGTCTGCTGGTATCGCATTACAATGGATGTCCCCATTGGGGCCGTTGGTATTCTCCTACGCCCAGCCGTTTAAAAAGTACGATGGAGACAAAGCGGAACAGTTCCAGTTTAACATTGGTAAAACCTGGTAATTCCGCACAGCAACGGAATGCATTCGCAGTGTAGTGATGGCTGTGGCTTTCAACCGGAAGCTCGGCCACGCAAAGAGCTGTACCTCCGGGTACAAACGGGATGGTAAGGAGTAAATTGTGAAAAAGTTGTTATTAGCGGCAGGTTTCGGTTTAGCAATGGCAGCATCAGCGCAAGCCGCTGACAAGATTGCAATTGTTGATATGGGTAGCCTGTTGCAACAGGTTGCGCAGAGTTCCGGCGTTTCTCAGACGATGAAAAACGAATTCGGCGGTCGCGCAAGCGAACTGCAGAGCATGGAATCCGACCTGCAAGCCAAAGCTCAGCGTCTGCAACGTGATGGCTCTACCATGAAGGCGAGCGATCGCAGCAAGCTGGAAAAAGACATCGCGTCAGGTCGTCAGGCATTTGCCCAGAAAGCACAGGCTTTCGAGCAGGATCAGGCTCGTCGTTCTAACGAAGAACGTGGCAAGCTGGTGACTCGCATTCAGGCTGCAGTGAAAAAAGTCGCTGCCGATCAGGGTGTTGATCTGGTTGTTCCTTCCAATGCCGTTATTTACAACAGCAACGATGTAAAAGACATCACTGCTGATGTACTGAAACAGGTTAAATAAGTAATGCCTTCAATTCGACTGGCTGATTTAGCTCAGCAGTTGGATGCAGAATTACACGGTGATGGCGATATCGTCATCACCGGCGTTGCGTCCATGCAATCTGCCGAAGCAGGCCACATCACTTTCATGGTCAACCCTAAGTACCGTGAACACCTGACCGGATGTCAGGCGTCTGCTGTCGTCATGACGCAAGACGATCTTCCTTTTGCCAGGAGCGCAGCGCTGGTCGTAAAAAATCCGTACCTGACCTACGCGCGTATGGCCCAAATTCTTGATACCACGCCGCAGCCGGCGAGCAGCATCGCACCTGGCGCGGTAATTGATGCAACGGCCACTCTGGGTAGCAATGTAGCGATCGGCGCAAATGCGGTGATCGAATCCGGCGTTATCCTGGGCGATAACGTTATTATCGGCGCGGGTTGCTTTGTTGGGAAAAGGACGAAAATTGGCGCGGGTTCGCGTTTGTGGGCAAATGTGACCGTTTACCACGAGATTGAGATCGGCGAAAATTGCCTGGTGCAATCGGGAACGGTGATCGGTTCTGATGGTTTCGGTTACGCCAACGATCGCGGAAATTGGGTTAAAATCCCGCAGCTTGGCCGCGTTATTATTGGCAACAACGTTGAGATTGGCGCCTGTACGACAATCGATCGCGGCGCGCTTGACGATACCCGCATTGGCAACGGCGTAATCATTGATAACCAGTGCCAGATTGCACATAACGTTGTGATTGGCGACAATACGGCGGTTGCCGGTGGCGTAATCATGGCGGGTAGCCTGAAAATTGGCCGCTATTGCATGATCGGTGGCGCCAGCGTAATTAATGGGCATATGGAAATTTGCGACAAGGTTACCGTAACGGGGATGGGGATGGTCATGCGTCCTATCACTGAGCCAGGAGTCTACTCCTCAGGCATCCCACTACAGCCAAATAAAGTGTGGCGAAAAACCGCAGCCCTGGTGATGAATATTGATGATATGAGCAAGCGCCTGAAAGCCGTCGAGCGCAAGGTTAATCAACAAGACGAATAATTCACCTGCATAACGCTTGTACACAGAAGCCTCCCGACATCAGAGAAGCGACAAAACACCTCTGCGACGAGAAGCCTAAAGTGTGTATACTTCCCGGCCTGTTGGCTTTCTGATGATTGCCGCGGGCCGTGTTATTATTGCCTTTTAGTATATTTAGACAGGAAGAGTATTTTGACTACTGACACTCATACTCTGCACATTGAAGAGATTCTGGAGCTTCTGCCGCACCGTTACCCGTTCTTGCTGGTAGATCGTGTGCTGGATTTTGAAGAAGGTCGTTTTCTGCGCGCAGTAAAAAATGTTTCGGTAAACGAGCCGTTTTTCCAGGGGCATTTCCCTGGCAAACCGATTTTCCCGGGCGTGCTGATTCTGGAAGCAATGGCGCAGGCTACCGGTATTCTGGCGTTTAAAAGCGTTGGTAAACTGGAACCGGGTGAGCTGTACTACTTCGCCGGTATCGACGAAGCGCGCTTTAAGCGTCCCGTCGTGCCAGGCGATCAGATGATCATGGAAGTCACTTTCGAGAAAACCCGTCGCGGCCTGACCCGCTTTAAAGGCGTTGCGCTGGTAGACGGTAAAGTTGTTTGTGAAGCTACTATGATGTGTGCACGTAGCCGGGAGGCCTGATACGTGATTGATAAAACCGCCTTTATTCATCCAACTGCTATTGTTGAAGACGGTGCCGTTATTGGTGCCAACGCTCACATTGGCCCGTTTTGTATTGTTGGCCCTCACGTTGAAATTGGTGAGGGTACGGTTCTGAAATCTCATGTTGTGGTGAATGGTCATACGACGATTGGCCGCGACAATGAGATCTATCAGTTCGCATCCATCGGCGAGGTTAACCAGGATCTGAAATATGCTGGCGAGCCGACTCGTGTGGAAATTGGCGATCGCAACCGCATCCGCGAAAGCGTCACCATCCACCGTGGCACAGTACAGGGCGGAGGGTTGACGAAGGTGGGCAGTGATAACCTGCTGATGATCAATGCGCATATTGCGCATGACTGTACCGTAGGCGATCGCTGCATTCTCGCAAATAACGCAACGTTGGCGGGGCACGTCTCCGTCGACGACTTTGCTATCATCGGTGGCATGACCGCAGTGCATCAGTTCTGCATTATCGGCGCGCACGTGATGGTTGGCGGCTGCTCCGGCGTGGCGCAGGATGTACCGCCTTACGTGATTGCTCAGGGTAACCATGCCACACCGTTTGGTGTGAACATTGAAGGCCTGAAACGTCGCGGTTTCAGCAGAGAAGCGTTAGTGGCTATTCGCAATGCGTACAAACTGCTGTACCGCAGCGGTAAAACGCTGGAAGAGGCGAAACCGGAGATTGCCGAGCTTGCTGCGAAGCATCCGGAAGTTGATGCGTTTATGCAATTCTTCGAACGCTCAACGCGCGGCCTGATTCGGTAATGATCGACAATCGTCCTCTTACGATAGCCCTCGTCGCCGGAGAAACCTCCGGCGATATTCTTGGTGCCGGTCTTATCCGCGCGCTGAGATCGCGTGTCCCCAATGCCCGATTTGTCGGCGTTGCGGGGCCGCGTATGCAGGCTGAAGGGTGTGAAGCCTGGTATGAGATGGAAGAGCTTGCGGTGATGGGTATCGTTGAGGTACTTGGCCGTCTGCGCCGCCTGTTGCATATCCGCGCTGATTTGACCCGTCGCTTTAGCGAGCTGCAACCGGATGTCTTTGTCGGTATCGATGCGCCGGATTTTAACATTACCCTCGAAGGCAATCTGAAAAAGCAGGGTATCAAAACCATCCATTATGTCAGTCCGTCCGTCTGGGCGTGGCGACAAAAACGCGTTTTCAAAATTGGCAGAGCCACCGATCTGGTGCTCGCATTTCTGCCTTTCGAAAAAGCGTTTTATGACAAATTCAACGTGCCGTGCCGTTTTATCGGCCATACCATGGCCGATGCGATGCCGCTGGATCCGGATAAAAGCGCAGCGCGCGATCAGCTGGGAATTGCTCATGATGTGCACTGTCTGGCGTTACTGCCTGGCAGTCGTGGCGCTGAGGTGGAAATGCTTAGCGCCGATTTCCTGCGTACCGCGAAGTTGCTGCGTGAAAGCTACCCCGATCTTGAAGTGGTAGTACCGCTGGTCAACGCCAAACGGCGCGAACAATTTGAGCGGATTAAGGCGGAAGTCGCTCCCGATCTGTCAGTGCATATGCTGGATGGTATGGCGCGCGAGGCCATGATCGCCGCCGATGCGGCCTTGCTGGCTTCCGGCACCGCCGCGCTGGAGTGTATGCTGGCGAAATGCCCGATGGTTGTGGGTTATCGCATGAAAGCATTCACATTCTGGCTGGCCAGGCGGCTGGTGAAAACACCTTATGTTTCGCTGCCAAACCTGCTGGCCGGACGTGAACTGGTAAAAGAGTTGCTGCAGGATGAGTGCCAGCCGCAGGCGCTGGCCGATGCGCTTGTACCGCTGCTGGCTAATGGTAAAACCAGCCACGAAATGCATGACATTTTCCGTGAACTGCACCAGCAGATTCGCTGTAATGCCGATGAGCAGGCGGCTGACGCAGTACTGGAGTTAGCACAATGATGGAGTTTATTTATCCGCACACGCAATTAGTTGCCGGTGTGGATGAGGTGGGGCGCGGGCCTTTAGTGGGCGCGGTAGTGACGGCTGCGGTGATCCTCGATCCTGAGCGTCCAATCATTGGTCTGAACGATTCGAAAAAACTCTCCGAAAAACGCCGTCTGGCGCTGAGTGAAGAGATCAAAGAGAAAGCGTTGTCCTGGAGTCTGGGGCGCGCCGAACCACACGAAATCGACGAACTGAATATTCTGCATGCCACGATGCTGGCGATGCAGCGCGCAGTTGCCGGGCTCTCTGTCGTCCCGGAATTTGTACTGATTGACGGCAACCGTTGCCCAGCCTTGCCAATGCCTTCGCTGGCCGTCGTGAAAGGCGATAGCCGGGTAGCAGAAATCAGTGCGGCATCGATTATCGCAAAAGTCACGCGCGATGCCGAAATGGCTGAGCTTGATCTTCTTTTTCCGCAATATGGTTTTGCGCAACATAAAGGCTACCCAACGGCTTTCCATCTGGCGAAGCTGGCGGAACATGGCGCAACTGCGCATCATCGGCGCAGCTTTGCGCCGGTTAAACGCGCGCTGGACCTTGTGTCCTGACTCTTGTGAACGTGAAATAACCAGGCTGGGATCTGAAAATGGCTGAACCACGTTTCGTACACCTGCGGGTGCATAGCGACTATTCCATGATTGACGGGCTGGCGAAAACCGGGCCGCTGGTGAAAAAGGCGGCCGCGCTCGGCATGCCCGCGCTGGCGATTACCGATTTTACGAACCTCTGTGGTCTGGTGAAATTCTACGGAACGGCGCACGGAGCCGGGATGAAACCGATCGTCGGCGCCGATCTGCATGTACAGAGCGATCTGTTAGGCGATGAACTGACGCAGCTCACCGTCCTTGCAGCCAACAATACCGGTTACCAGAATCTGACATTGCTGATTTCGCGTGCCTACCAGCGTGGCTATGGCGCACTGGGGCCGTGGATCGATCGCGACTGGTTGCAGGAACTCAGCGAAGGGTTGATCCTGCTCTCCGGCGGGCGCATGGGCGACGTGGGTAAAAGCCTGTTGCGTGGCAACAGCGTGCTGGTTGAACAGTGTCTCGATTTCTACAAAGAGCATTTTCCCGATCGCTACTACCTTGAGTTGATCCGCACGGGTCGTGTTGATGAAGAGCCTTATCTGCACGCAGCAGTACAACTGGCTGAAGAGCATGGTTTGCCGGTCGTGGCGACCAATGATGTGCGCTTTATTGATGCAGACGACTTCGACGCGCATGAGATCCGTGTCGCCATCCACGACGGTTTCACCCTGGACGATCCCAAACGTCCGCGCAATTACTCCGCGCAGCAATATATGCGCAGCGAAGAGGAGATGTGCGAACTCTTCTCCGATATCCCGGAAGCGCTGGAAAACACCGTCGAAATCGCCAAGCGCTGTAACGTTACGGTGCGTCTGGGTGAGTACTTCCTGCCGCAGTTCCCGACCGGTGATATGACCACTGAAGACTTCCTCGTGGAGAAATCAAAAGTCGGTCTCGAAGAACGCCTTGCGTTCCTTTTCCCGGATGAGCAGGTTCGTGCAGAGAAGCGTCCGCCGTACGACGAGCGTCTTGATATCGAGCTGCAAGTTATCAACCAGATGGGGTTCCCTGGTTACTTTCTGATCGTGATGGAGTTTATCCAGTGGTCAAAAGATAACGGCGTGCCGGTAGGGCCGGGGCGTGGTTCGGGCGCGGGATCGCTGGTGGCTTATGCGCTGAAAATTACTGACCTCGATCCGCTGGAATTTGACCTGCTGTTCGAACGTTTCCTTAACCCGGAACGTGTATCGATGCCCGACTTCGACGTTGACTTCTGTATGGAGAAGCGTGACCAGGTGATCGAGCACGTGGCGGACATGTATGGGCGCGATGCGGTATCGCAGATCATCACCTTCGGAACCATGGCGGCGAAAGCGGTTATCCGCGATGTGGGTCGCGTACTGGGTCACCCGTACGGCTTTGTGGACCGTATCTCTAAACTGGTGCCGCCGGATCCGGGCATGACGCTGGCGAAGGCGTTCGAAGCCGAGCCGCAACTGCCGGAAATCTACGAAGCGGACGAAGAAGTTAAAGCGCTGATCGACATGGCGCGCAAGCTGGAAGGGGTGACGCGAAACGCGGGTAAACACGCAGGTGGCGTGGTAATCGCACCCACCAAAATCACCGACTTTGCCCCGCTGTACTGTGATGAAGCCGGTCAGCACCCGGTTACCCAGTTTGATAAAAACGATGTTGAATATGCCGGGCTGGTGAAGTTTGACTTCCTTGGTTTGCGTACGCTGACCATCATCAACTGGGCGCTGGAGATGATCAACGCCCGGCGCGAGAAGAACGGCGAGCCGCCGCTCGATATCGCCGCCATTCCGCTGGATGACAAGAAAAGTTTCGACATGCTGCAACGCTCGGAGACCACTGCGGTGTTCCAGCTTGAATCCCGTGGCATGAAAGATTTGATTAAGCGCCTGCAACCCGACTGCTTCGAAGACATGATCGCGCTGGTGGCCCTGTTCCGCCCGGGGCCGTTGCAGTCAGGCATGGTAGATAACTTCATCGACCGTAAACACGGGCGCGAAGAGATCTCCTATCCCGATGTGCAGTGGCAGCATGAAAGCCTGAAACCGGTACTGGAGCCGACCTACGGCATTATCCTCTACCAGGAACAGGTGATGCAGATTGCCCAGGTGCTTTCGGGTTATACCCTTGGCGGCGCGGACATGCTGCGTCGTGCGATGGGTAAGAAAAAGCCGGAAGAGATGGCCAAGCAGCGCGGAACCTTCGAAGAGGGCGCGAAGAAAAATGGCATCGACGGCGAACTGGCGATGAAAATCTTTGACCTGGTAGAAAAATTCGCCGGGTACGGATTTAACAAATCGCACTCTGCCGCCTATGCTTTGGTCTCATACCAGACGCTGTGGTTGAAAGCGCACTATCCGGCCGAGTTTATGGCGGCGGTGATGACGGCCGATATGGACAACACCGAAAAAGTCGTTGGTCTGGTGGATGAGTGCTGGCGCATGGGGTTGAAAATCCTGCCGCCGGATATTAACTCCGGGTTGTACCATTTCCACGTCAACGATGACGGTGAAATTGTTTACGGTATCGGGGCGATTAAAGGTGTTGGTGAAGGCCCGATTGAGGCGATCATCGAAGCGCGTAATAACGGCGGATACTTCCGTGAACTGTTTGATCTGTGCGCGCGTACCGACATTAAAAAGCTTAACCGCCGGGTGCTGGAAAAACTGATTATGTCCGGGGCGTTTGACCGCCTTGGGCCGCATCGCGCAGCGCTAATGAACTCGCTGGGCGATGCGCTTAAAGCCGCCGATCAGCATTCGAAAGCCGAGGCGATTGGCCAGGCCGATATGTTCGGCGTGCTGGCCGAAGAGCCAGAGCAGATAGAACAATCTTACGCCAGTTGCCAGCCGTGGCCGGAACAGGTGGTGCTGGAAGGCGAGCGTGAAACGTTAGGTCTCTACCTTACGGGTCACCCGATTAACCAGTATTTGAAAGAAATTGAGCGCTATGTCGGAGGCTACCGGCTGAAAGACATGCATCCGACCGAACGTGGGAAAGTTACCACAGCGGCGGGGCTCGTCATTGCCGCGCGGGTTATGGTCACCAAGCGCGGCAATCGTATCGGCATCTGTACGTTAGATGACCGTTCCGGGCGTCTGGAAGTGATGTTATTCACTGATGCCCTGGATAAATACCAGCAGCTGCTGGAAAAAGACCGCATACTTATTGTCAGCGGACAGGTCAGCTTTGATGACTTTAGCGGGGGACTTAAAATGACCGCCCGTGAAGTCATGGACATTGACGAAGCCCGGGAAAAATACGCCCGTGGGCTTGCTATCTCGCTGACGGACAGGCAAATTGATGACCAGCTTTTAAACCGACTCCGTCAGTCTCTGGAACCCCACCGTTCGGGAACCATTCCAGTACATCTCTACTATCAGAGGGCGGATGCGCGCGCGCGGTTACGTTTCGGCGCAACGTGGCGCGTCTCTCCGAGCGATCGTTTACTCAACGATCTGCGTGGCCTCATAGGTTCGGAGCAGGTGGAACTGGAGTTTGACTAATACAGGAATACTATGAGTCTGAATTTCCTTGATTTCGAACAGCCGATTGCTGAGCTGGAAGCGAAAATCGATTCCCTGACTGCCGTTGGCCGTCAGGATGAAAAACTGGATATAAATATCGACGAAGAAGTGCATCGTCTGCGCGAAAAAAGCGTGGAGTTGACGCGCAAAATTTTCGCCGATCTTGGCGCATGGCAGGTTGCCCAACTGGCGCGACATCCGCTGCGTCCTTACACCCTGGATTATGTCCGCCTGGCGTTCGATGAATTCGACGAACTGGCTGGCGATCGCGCTTATGCCGACGATAAAGCCATTGTTGGCGGTATCGCGCGTCTCGACGGTCGCCCGGTAATGATCATCGGCCACCAGAAAGGCCGTGAAACCAAAGAGAAAATCCGTCGTAACTTTGGTATGCCGGCACCGGAAGGCTATCGCAAAGCGCTGCGCCTGATGGAAATGGCAGAACGTTTTAACATGCCGATTATCACCTTTATCGACACCCCTGGCGCCTATCCGGGCGTGGGTGCCGAAGAGCGTGGTCAGTCGGAAGCGATCGCCCGCAACCTGCGTGAAATGTCCCGCCTGAGCGTACCGGTGATCTGTACCGTGATCGGCGAAGGCGGCTCCGGCGGCGCGCTGGCAATTGGCGTGGGCGATAAAGTGAATATGCTGCAATACAGCACCTATTCTGTTATCTCGCCGGAAGGTTGTGCTTCTATTCTGTGGAAAAGCGCCGACAAAGCGCCGCTGGCCGCAGAAGCGATGGGCATCATCGCGCCGCGTCTGAAAGAACTGAAACTGATCGACTCGATCGTTCCGGAACCGCTGGGCGGCGCACATCGTAACCCGGAAGCGATGGCCGCTTCGCTGAAAGCGCAACTGCTGGCCGATCTTGCCGATCTGGATGTGCTGAGCAAAGACGATCTGCGTAACCGCCGTTACCAGCGTTTGATGAGCTACGGCTACGCTTGAGTTTCATGGCATTGATGAAAAGCCGCACCGCTGTGCGGCTTTTTTTATACCTGCGGTTTACCTCAACTATGCTTAGCTAAGGTTTTTAACGGAGGTAGCTGTGAATATTATTGCCATCATGGGACCCCATGGCGTTTTCTACAAAGATGAGCCAATCAAGGAGCTGGAACAGGCGCTACAGGCGCAAGGGTTTCATATTATCTGGCCCAGAAACAGCACCGACTTACTGAAGTTTATCGAGCATAACCCGCGTATTTGCGGCGTGATCTTTGACTGGGATGAGTACTCCCTCGATCTGTGCAGCGAGATTAATCAACTAAATGAATACCTTCCGCTGTATGCGTTTATCAATACCCACTCCACCATGGATGTCAGCGCGCAGGATATGCGCATAGCGCTGTGGTTTTTCGAATACGCCCTGAGCGTGGCGGACGAGATTGCCTCGCGGATTGTCCAGTACACCAAAGAGTATCTGGAAAACATCACACCGCCGTTTACCCGGGCGCTGTTCTCCTATGTAAAAGAGGGCAAATATACCTTCTGCACGCCCGGGCATATGGCAGGGACGGCGTACCAGAAAAGCCCGGTAGGCTGCTTGTTTTATGATTTCTTCGGCGGCAATACGCTCAAAGCGGATGTTTCGATCTCTGTGACTGAGCTGGGATCGCTGCTGGATCATACTGGTCCGCACCTGGAGGCTGAAGAGTATATCGCCAGGACGTTTGGTGCTGAGCAGAGCTATATGGTGACCAACGGCACATCGACCTCCAACAAAATTGTCGGTATGTATGCCGCACCAGCGGGCAGTACCCTGTTGATTGACCGTAACTGTCATAAATCGCTGGCGCATCTGTTGATGATGAGCGATGTCACGCCGCTGTGGCTGAAGCCGGGACGCAACGCACTGGGGATCCTGGGCGGTATACCGCGCCGCGAGTTTACCCATGCCAGCATCGAACAAAAAGTTGCAACCACGGCGGGGGCGCACTGGCCGGTACACGCAGTGATTACTAACTCCACGTATGATGGCCTGCTGTACAACACCGACTGGATTAAAAAAACGCTGGATGTGCCGTCGATTCATTTCGATTCCGCCTGGGTGCCGTACACCAATTTTCACCCTATTTATGCCGGAAAAAGCGGCATGAGCGGCGAGCGGGTGCCGGGAAAAGTCTTCTTTGAAACCCAGTCGACGCACAAAATGTTGGCGGCATTCTCGCAGGCATCGTTGATTCATATTAAAGGTGAATATGATGAAGACACGTTTAACGAAGCCTTTATGATGCACACCACCACATCGCCGAGCTACCCGCTGGTGGCATCGATCGAAACGGCCGCAGCGATGCTGCGCGGGAACCCTGGTAAGCGCTTAATTAACCGCTCGGTTGAACGGGCGCTGCATTTTCGCAAAGAGGTACAACGGCTGAAGGATGAAGCCGACGGCTGGTTCTTTGATATCTGGCAGCCGGAAGAGATTGATGAAGCTGACTGCTGGCCAGTCGCACCGGGTGAAGCATGGCATGGTTTTCGCGATGCGGATGCCGATCATATGTTTCTCGACCCGGTCAAAGTAACCATCCTGACGCCCGGTATGGACGAGCAGGGAAATATGAGCGAGGAAGGGATCCCGGCGGCGCTGGTGGCGAAGTTCCTTGATGAACGCGGCGTAGTAGTGGAGAAAACCGGGCCGTATAACCTGCTGTTTCTGTTTAGTATCGGAATTGATAAAACCCGGGCAATGGGATTGTTGCGTGGGTTGATGGAGTTTAAACGAGCCTACGATCTTAATCTGCGGGTGAAGAACATGTTGCCGGATCTCTATGCTGAAGATCCTGATTTCTATCGCAATATGCGGATTCAGGATCTGGCGCAGGGGATCCATAAGCTGATTCGCCAGCACGATCTACCGCGTTTAATGTTGCAGGCTTTCGATGTGTTGCCGGATATGAAGTTAACGCCGCATCAGGCATGGCAGCGGCAGATTCAGGGGGAGGTGGAAACGGTAGAACTGGAAAAACTGATCGGACGGATCTCGGCCAATATGATCCTGCCTTATCCGCCTGGCGTACCGCTGGTGATGCCCGGTGAAATGATCACTGACGCCAGCCGCCCGGTGCTTGATTTCCTGCTGATGCTATGCGCGATAGGTCGCCACTATCCGGGCTTTGAAACCGATATTCACGGTGCGAAACGGGATGAAGAGGGGACTTACCGGGTACGAGTCCTAAAAGGTCGCTAATCTATTGCGACCTGAAGAGGGCGGGGGTAACGTTCAGGCATTGAGAAAAGGAGAAACTATGCTGGGTTTAAAACAGGTACATCACATTGCGATCATCGCCACGGATTATGCTGCAAGCAAAGCGTTCTACTGCGATATCCTTGGCTTTACGCTACAGAGTGAAGTTTATCGCGAGGCGCGCGATTCGTGGAAAGGCGATCTGGCGCTGAACGGGCAGTATGTGATTGAGCTGTTCTCTTTTCCGTTTCCGCCTGCGCGTCCCAGCCGCCCGGAAGCGTGCGGTCTGCGCCATCTGGCGTTCAGCGTGGATGATATCGACCAGGCGGTGGCACATCTGGAATCGCACGGCGTGAAGTGTGAAGCAATACGCGTCGATCCCTGCACCGATAAACGTTTCACCTTCTTTAACGATCCCGATGGCTTGCCGCTGGAGCTTTACCAGCAGTAATACTTGCCACACAGCGCGATGCCCGGTAACGTGCCGGGCATCGTTTCCGTTTTTGACATACCACTATGACCACGCCACTTTTCGCGCCATTACCCACTGCATCACGCCAGTTTTTGGTGGCCTTCAGCGGCGGGCTGGATTCAACCGTGCTGCTGCACCAAATGATGCTCTGGCGCGAGCAACTGCCCGAGATCCGGTTACGAGCAATTCATATCCATCATGGGCTTAGTCCGCATGCGAATGCATGGGTTGAACATTGCCAGTCGCTTTGCGAACTCTGGCAGATCCCGCTAACGGTGCAATACGTGACGCTGGTCGATAATGGTGAGGGCATTGAAGCACAGGCGCGGAAAGCGCGCTATCAGGCATTTCGCCAGGCGTTGAAGCCCGGCGAAGTGCTGCTTACCGCGCAGCATCTGGATGATCAGTGCGAAACCGTACTGCTGGCGCTTAAGCGCGGCAGTGGGCCGGCAGGGCTTGCCGCGATGCCGCAAAGTTTGCCCTTTGCCGGAACGCAGCTTATCCGTCCGCTGCTCAACTTTTCGCGTGACACCCTGCATCAATGGGCGCAGCTGCATGATTTGCGCTGGATTGAGGATGAAAGTAACGCTGATGCCCATTATGACCGTAACTTTTTGCGCCTGCAGGTACTGCCGCTACTGACGGCGCGCTGGCCGCATTTCGCCGATGCCGTTGCGCGAAGCGCTGCGCTTTGTGGAGAGCAGGAGCAATTACTGGATGAGCTACTGGCTGACGAACTGGCGGCGGCCACGGAGAAAGGGGCGCTGAGCATTGCGGCCTTGCAGATGCTGAGCGAAGTTCGCCGCAACGCCCTGTTACGCCGCTGGCTGGCGCAGCAGGGCGCGGTAATGCCGTCCCGCGCAATGCTTAACCGCTTGTGGTTTGAAGTAGCGCAGGCGCGTGACGATGCGGAGCCTTGCCTGCGGCTGGGTGAGTATGAAGTGCGTCGTTTTCAGGGCAATCTCTACTGGATTAAAACGCAGCCCAGCCAGCGTAATACGCAACTGAACTGGCCGATGCCTTTTAAGCCGCTGTTGTTACCGGCCGGGCTGGGTGAACTGTCGCTGATTGCCGGCGGGGAATTGCGGGCGCCGACTGCGGAAGAGAGGGTTTCTGTGCGTTTCCAGGCGTCTGGTTTGCTACATATCGCCGGTCGTCATGGCGGACGTAAACTGAAAAAAATCTGGCAGGAGCTCGGCGTGGCGCCCTGGCGGCGGGACACCACACCGCTGCTGTTCTATGGCGAAACGTTAATCGCGGCGGCGGGTGTGTTTGTTACGCAACAAGGGCTGAAAACGGCCGGACAGGAAGGCGTGAAGCTGGTGTGGGAAAAGTAGAGGGCAGCCTGCGCTGCCCGTTGAATATCAGGACTCGCTCACCACGACGGTGCCGATTTCAGGATGGCTGAAGCTGGCAATTTTATCGAGACGTACTTCGCGTGAAACGCCTGCGACATCCACTACCAGATACTCCACATTTTTACGTGAGACTAAATCGTTGGCTTTGGCGCTGAGCACCTCGCCGTCTTTCAATTCCAGCGCCAATAAAAGATGATGCTGGCAGGCGAGTTCAAGATTGTCATAGTCATCACAGTTGATGGGTTGATAGGCATCATTCATTGACATAATCGCTCACCAGTAAGTTCGCGGCCGCATATGCCGCCTTTTCCCTGACCGACTCTGAAAGGGTGTCATCCGACGCCATTTCATTCAGCACTTTCAACACGCACCCCAGCGCATCCGGGATATACCCCAAATCTCCGCTGGCGATTTCCGCATACCGTTTGCGTACTAACTCACAATAATTGTTCACATCTCCTCCTGTCAGCTACCTGACTTTACTGTGAGATAACACTAAGCCTACGAAGATTAATACTGTTTAGCAAGGCGACTATAACATAGCTTATCGGCCATTATCAGCGTGATGGCGAATGATGCGCACAAGAGATAACAGCGCTTTGCCCCTGAATTCGCTACAATAGCGGCCATTTTATGCAGGAGTGGTGTTATGGCCTTAAAAGCGACTATTTATAAAGCGACGGTGAATGTTGCCGATCTGGATCGTAATCAGTTTTTAGATGCGACGCTGACGCTGGCCCGCCATCCTTCCGAAACCCAGGAGCGTATGATGTTGCGCCTGCTGGCGTGGATCAAATACGCCGATGAGCGGCTGCAATTCACCCGTGGCCTGAGCGCTGAAGATGAGCCGGAAGTCTGGCTGCGTAATGATTATCTGGGAATTGATTTGTGGATCGAACTGGGGCTGCCGGACGAAAAACGGTTGAAGAAAGCCTGCACACAGGCGAAAGACGTGGCGTTATTTGCCTATAATTCCCGGGCGGCGCAGATCTGGTGGCAGCAAAATCAAAACCGCTGTGCGAGCTTCGACAATTTAAGCGTCTGGTATCTGGATGATGAGCAACTGGCAGCGCTCAGCGCGTTTGCCAACGATCGCACCATGACGCTACAGGCAACCTTGCAGGATGGCGCCATCTGGCTTTCCGATGATACGAATAATCGGGAAATCCACCTTGAAGCCTGGCAGCAGCCATGATTACGATCTCCCGCACTGTCTCCATTGCTGAAGATGAGCTGGAGATCACCGCCGTGCGGGCGCAGGGTGCGGGTGGTCAACATGTGAATAAAAGTTCGACCGCTATTCACCTGCGTTTTGATATCCGGGCGTCAAGCCTGCCTGAGTATTATAAGGCGCGTTTACTGGAGGCTTCGCACCATCTGATTAGTAGCGATGGCTGGGTTGTGATAAAAGCGCAGGAATATCGCAGCCAGGAGATGAATCGCGAAGCAGCGATCGCGCGTCTGGTGGCATTGATCAAAGAATTGACCGCAGTGCAAAAGAGCCGTCGGGCAACGCGCCCGACCCGCGCATCGAAAGAGCGCCGGTTAACGGGCAAGGCGCAAAAGTCGTCGGTAAAAGCGCTGCGTGGAAAAGTCCGTCGCCATGATGGGTGACGGGCAATAACAGAATTGAGCATAAGGAATCGAGTGTGAAAAAAGCGATTTTATCTCTGCTGGCCGGGTGTACGTTGTTTGCCCTTTTCGGCTGTAATAATCGGGGTGATAACGAAATGGTGCAGCCGACGCAAGTTGAAGAGCTGAAACCGATGCAGCAGAGCTGGCGCGGCGTTTTACCCTGTGCCGATTGTGAAGGTATCGAAACATCGCTGTTTCTGGAAAAGGATGGCAGTTGGGTAATGAACCAGCGCTACCAGGGCGGGAAAGGTCCGGCGGTATTTGGCTCTTATGGCAATTGGGCGCGTACGGCCGATAAACTGATCCTTACCGATACTCAGGGTGATAAAACGTATTTCCGTGCGAAGGGTGATGCGCTGGAGATGCTGGATCGGGAAGGCAATCCGATTCACTCGCAACTGAACTACACGTTGCAACCGGTGAAAGCGTCGCTTCCGGCAACACCAATGGCAATGCGCGGTATGTACCGATATATGGCCGATGCTGCCGTATTTACGGACTGTGCAACCGGGAAGCAGGTTTCAGTGGCAAGCAATGCTCAGCTTGAGCGCGATTATGCGGCGGCGCGCGGTACCGAAAGCAAACCGATTCTGCTGGTGGTGGAAGGGCATTTTGCCTTTGAACCTAATCCGGATACCGGTGCGCCACAGAAAGTGCTGGTCATTAATAAGAAAGGGCAGTTCAGCGCCAACAAAGACTGTGATGATTAAGCCTCCGGCACCATAAAAAAGCCCCGCTCGCGGGGCTTTTTGTCGGCTTAGCCTTTAATGGCTTTCACCAGGTAATCAAGGATGTCGCCGGTTTTGATGAGCTGCTTCTCGCCGTTGCGACGATATTTGTATTCAATATCGTCGTTGTCGAGGTTGCGATCGCCGATCACCACCGTGTGCGGGATACCGATCAGTTCCATATCAGCAAACATCACGCCCGGACGCTCTTTACGGTCATCCATCAGCACTTCAATACCCTGCGCGCGCAGTTCGGCGTAGAGTTTTTCCGCCAGTTCCTGCACACGGTAGGATTTGTGCATGTTCATCGGCAGCAGCGCAACCTGGAACGGCGCGATAGCGTCCGGCCAGATGATCCCGCGCTCGTCGTTGTTCTGCTCGATCGCCGCGGCCACCACGCGCGTTACACCGATACCGTAGCAGCCCATGGTCAGGATCTGGTTGCGGCCATCTTCACCCTGTACCGCCGCGTTCAGCGCCTGGGAGTACTTGGTGCCGAGCTGGAAAATATGACCCACTTCGATACCGCGTTTAATCAGCAGCGTACCTTTACCGTCCGGGCTTGGATCGCCAGCGACAACGTTACGGATATCGGCCACTTCCGGCGTCACGACATCGCGATCCCAGTTGATACCGAAGTAGTGTTTACCGTCGATGTTCGCGCCTGCAGAGAAGTCGCTCATCGCGGCAACGGTACGGTCGATCACCACAGGAATTGGCATATTAACCGGACCAAGGGAGCCTGGACCGGCATTGACCACGGCGCGAATTTCCGCTTCGGTGGCGAAAGTTAACGGCGCAGCAACCTGCGGCAGTTTTTCCGCTTTCACTTCGTTCAGCTCGTGATCGCCGCGTACCAGCAGCGCGACCAGCGGGTAGCTGCTGCCTTCAACGGCTTTCACCAGCAGCGTTTTTACCGTTTTCTCAATCGGCAGGTTGAACTGTTCAACCAGCTCGGCGATGGTTTTCGCGTTTGGCGTATCAACCAGCGTCATTTCCTGCGTGGCGGCGGCGCGCGGTTCTTTTGGCGCCAGCGCTTCAGCAAACTCGATGTTGGCGGCGAAATCGGAGGAGTCAGAGAAGATCACATCATCTTCACCGCTCTGCGCCAGCACCTGGAATTCATGGGATGCGCTACCGCCGATCGAGCCGGTATCGGCCTGTACAGCGCGGAAATCCAGCCCCATACGGCTGAAGATTTTGCTGTAGGCGGCATACATTGCGTCATAGGTTTCCTGCAAGGATTCCTGAGAGGTATGGAAAGAGTAAGCATCTTTCATCAGGAATTCGCGGGAACGCATAACGCCAAAGCGCGGGCGCACTTCATCGCGGAACTTAGTCTGGATCTGGAAGAAGTTCAGCGGCAGCTGTTTGTAGGAATTCAGCTCGTTACGGATCAGATCGGTGATGACTTCTTCATGAGTCGGGCCGAGGACGAACGGGCGATCGCCGCGATCAACAAAACGCAGCAGTTCCGGGCCATACTGCTCCCAGCGGCCGCTTTCCTGCCACAGATCGGCTGGCTGCACCACTGGCATGGACACCTCAATCGCACCGGCGTTATTCATCTCTTCACGCACGATGTTTTCGACTTTTTTCAGGACGCGCAGACCGGTCGGCAGCCAGGTGTATAACCCGGAGGCCAGTTTGCGGATCATCCCGGCGCGCAGCATCAGCTGGTGGCTGATGACTTCGGCGTCGGCAGGCGTCTCCTTAAGAGTGGAGAGCAAGTATTGGCTAGTACGCATGTTGTTACGGTTCCATTTGGACAATCGGAACAGGCCCGAAATCAGGCCTGACACAAAAAAAGTGGTTTAGTTTATCAGCCTGGCAGAGATGCCAAAAGAGAGGGGAATAAAATTAGCGTGCTTCCAGCGCAAAGACTTCGAATCCTGTCGCCGTTACGCGCCAGCGCACATTAAAATCCAGCAGCCAGACGGCGTAAGTCTTCCCTTGCTCTTCCTCTTTTCGGTAGGCCGGACGCGGATCCTGCGCCAGCACTTCCAGCAAAAAGGCTTTGAAGTGGGGATAACGCTTTTCCAGCCCGCTAAGCTGCGACTCCACGTCGGGTGTAAAGCTAACCGGGATATCGGCAACCGGCGCCTGCTGCGCGTAACTGGCCTGCGCATCGGGCACGGCTTCGGCAAAGGGCAGATAAGGTTTGATATCCACAACCGGCGTGCCATCAACCAGATCCAGGCTACCGAGCTGTAAAATCACCTGATCTTTATGACAGCGGATCCCGTTTAATTCGACCAGCGACATGCCGATTGGATTGGGGCGAAACGTTGATCGCGTGGCGAACACGCCCATTCTTGCATTACCCCCGAGCCGCGGCGGGCGCACGGTAGGACGCCATCCGCCATCCATCGTTTGATGAAAAACGAAAAGCACCCACAAATGGCTGAACCCTTCGAGGCCACGCACCGCATCGGGTTGATTATAAGGAGGAAGCAAGTGAAGTTCGCCGCCGCCATGTTTCACCAGACCCGGCTGGCGCGGTACGGCAAACTTCTCTTTATACGGTGAACGGATGACACCTATTTGCCCGAAAGCAAAGGTATTCATTTTGCCGAAACGTCGAGTGCGGAACCCACGCAGATGGCCTGGCGGTAGCAGCCCGGCGTACCGCTGGTCACTTCACAGCTATGCAGCAGAACGGCATTGGCTTTGGCTTTTTTCGAGGCATTAATCTGCATGCGTTTGCGGGCGGTCGGGATGTTCGGCGGAGAGTCCTGGTTGCTTGCCTGACAGGATTCACCGGTTACTTCACCCAGATCGCGGAACGGTTTACCCACTAAATCTTGTGCATCAGTGATGATGCGCACTGGGGCAGGGCGTGTCACTTTCGGTTTTACCGGCTCTGATTTTGGCGTCACTGCGCTACTTTGTACCGGTTCGACAGGGGATCTGCTTAGCAGGGAGCAGCCGCTCAACATGAGTGCTAATAAACAGATCGGTAAAGCACGCATAATCTTTCCTCAAAGTGATTTTCTTAACGCCGCTTATTGAATCAGGGACGTGCACAAATGACAAGGCGGGCTTTCGCCCGCCTTGAATGATATTACAGACTGAAGAGATTACCAGCCTTTCACCGCGCCGCCATTGAAGACTTTGTTCGCCGCTTCACTCACTTCATCAGACTGGAAAGCCTGAACGAATTTTTTCACGTTTTCAGCGTCTTTGTTATCTTCACGGGCAACGATCAGGTTCACGTACGGGGAGTCTTTATCTTCAACGAAGATACCGTCTTTTGCCGGAGTCAGGCCGATCTGGCTGGCGTAAGTGGTGTTGATCACCGCCAGTGCAATCTGTGCGTCATCCAGAGAACGCGGCAGCTGCGGCGCTTCCAGCTCAACAATCTTCAGGTTTTTCGGGTTTTCGGTGATATCCAGTACGGTCGGCATCAAGCCCACGCCGTCTTTCAGTTTGATCAGACCCTGTTTCTGCAACAGCAGCAGGGAACGGCCGAGGTTAGTCGGATCGTTTGGCACGGCGACCTGAGAACCATCCTGCAATTCAGACAGTGATTTGATTTTTTTGGAATAGCCTGCGATCGGATAAACAAAAGTATTGCCGACCGGAACCAGTTTGAAACCGCGATCTTTGATCTGCTGATCGAGGTACGGTTTGTGCTGGAAGGCGTTAGCATCGATATCGCCTTTGCTCAGCGCTTCGTTTGGCAGCACGTAGTCGTTAAAAGTCACCAGCTCAACGTCGAGGCCATATTTCTCTTTCGCAACTTTCTGTGCGACTTCGGCAACCTGTTGTTCAGCACCAACAATCACACCGACTTTGATGTGATTCGGATCCTTTTCATCCTGGCCGCATCCGACCAGCACCAGAGAACCAAGCAGAGCACCTACCGCTGCAAAGGTCTTGAATTTAAAAGCCATGTTATTTCCCTTCTCTCAGAGTCGTTATGTTGTGTAACGTTATTTGTGCGTCACTGCCCGGACGATACGATCGCCCGCGAACTGAATTAAGTAAACCAGAACCACGAGTAATATCAGTACGGTATTCATTACTAATGGGTTATAGGTCACATAGCCGTACTGGATCCCCAGTTGCCCCAGACCGCCGGCACCGACGGCGCCGCCCATTGCGGAATAACCCACGAGGGTAATCAGCGTAATGGTCGCAGCATTGATGAGGCCCGGCAGCGCCTCCGGCAACAGCACTTTGCGGATGATCTGCATCGGCGTTGCGCCCATCGCACGGGAAGCTTCAATCAAACCTGCCGGCAGCTCCAGCAAGGTGTTTTCCACCATACGGGCGATAAACGGCGCGGCACCAACCGTCAGCGGAACAATGACGGCGTACAGACCAATTGAGGTGCCGACAATCACGCGCGTAAAAGGAATCATCCAGACCAACAAAATAATGAACGGAATGGAGCGGAAAATGTTGACCAGCGCAGAGATCACCCGATACAGACCCGGATTCTGCATGATCTGACCCGGACGCGTGACATACAACAGCACGCCAAACGGCAGACCCACGACAAAACCCAGCAGACCGGAGGCAAAGGTCATAAACAGTGTTTCCCAGATGCTGCGGGCAAAGAGCCACATCATTGCCTCAGACATAACCGAGTACCTCTATTTTTACATGGTGTTCCTGCAACCAGGCGATGGCCGCCTGGGTATCCTGCTGAGTGCCGTGCATTTCCGTCAGCATAATGCCGAACTTCACGCCGCCCGCGTAATCCATCTGCGCGCTAATAATGTTGTTGTTCACGTTGAAACGACGCGCGGTTTCAGACAACAGCGGCGCATCCACCGACTGACCGGTAAATTCCATACGCAACATTGGTACGCTGTCAGCCTGCGGTTGCGGCTGCAAGCGTTGTGCATAATCTTCCGGAATATCGAGATGCAGAGTGGACTGAATAAACTGCTGCGCCAGCGGCGTTTTCGGATGGGAGAAGACTTCACTCACTGTATCCTGCTCAATCAATTCACCGTTACTGATGACGGCCACGCAGTCGCAAATGCGCTTCACCACATCCATTTCATGGGTGATCAGCAGAATGGTCAGACCGAGGCGACGGTTAATGTCTTTCAGCAATTCAAGAATGGAACGTGTTGTTGCCGGATCCAGCGCGCTGGTGGCTTCGTCACACAGCAACACTTTCGGGTTGCTGGCCAGCGCACGGGCGATAGCCACGCGCTGTTTTTGCCCGCCGGAGAGGTTGGCCGGATAACTGTCATGTTTATCGCCAAGACCGACCAGATCAAGCAGCTCTTTTACCCGGCGATGGATCTCGTCACGCGGGGTATTATCCAGCTCCAGCGGTAATGCGACGTTACCGAAAACGGTACGCGATGCCAGCAGATTAAAGTGCTGGAAGATCATGCCAATTTGGCGGCGAGCTTTAGTTAATTCCGCTTCAGAGAGTTTGGTCAGTTCCTGGCCATCGACCAGCACACTGCCTTGCGTCGGACGCTCAAGCAGGTTAACGCAGCGGATAAGCGTACTTTTCCCCGCACCTGATGCGCCAATAACGCCATAAATTTGACCAGCGGGAACATGCAGGCTGACGTTGTTCAGCGCCTGTATAGTACGGTTCCCCTGCTGGAACACTTTGGTGATATTCGAAAGTTTAATCATTAGATTATTTTTATCGTATAAGAGTTAGCCGTGGCATTTTGTTCTGCCGGTTACGGGCGTACCCGTAAACAGAGCGGATGGTAAGGCATCCAGACGTCTAAATCAATGTCGCTCGTAATGATGAGCACTTTCCTGCGTTGCGAAACATGAGATACTAAGCTTCTATGCCTTTTTCAGGAGTAAACCCGTGGCAAAGTCAGTACCCGCTATTTTCCTCGATCGTGATGGCACGATTAATGTTGATCATGGCTACGTGCATGAGATCGATAACTTCGAATTTATTGATGGCGTCATTGACGCCATGCGCGAACTTAAAGAGATGGGCTACGCGCTGGTTCTGGTAACGAACCAGTCTGGTATTGCTCGCGGAAAATTTACCGAAGCGCAGTTTGAAACGCTGACCGAGTGGATGGACTGGTCGCTGGCCGATCGCGGTGTGGATCTGGACGGCATCTATTATTGTCCGCATCACCCGCAGGGAACCGTTGAAGAGTTTCGTCAGGTGTGCGATTGCCGTAAGCCGCATCCGGGGATGTTGATCTCTGCCCGCGATTTCCTGCACATCGATATGGCTGCTTCTTATATGGTAGGTGATAAAATAGAAGACATGCAGGCGGCGGATGCTGCGCAAGTGGGGACGAAAGTCTTAGTGCGCACGGGAAAACCGGTCACCCCGGAAGCGGAAAAAAGCGCTGATTGGGTGATTAATAGCCTTGCGGAGCTGCCATTAGCTATCAAAAAGCACCAAAAATAACCGTTGTGACGAAAAGATGAGCGGTTGAAATAAAAATGCATTTTTCCGCTTGTCATTCCTCTCCGGCTCCCTATAATGCGCCTCCATCGACACGGCGCCAGCGAAGAACATCCCGCAGCGACGTTAAGTCGGAAGAGAAAAAATCCTGAAAATCGGGGTTGACTCTGAAAGAGGAAAGCGTAATATACGCCACCTCGCGACAGTGAGCTGAAAGCCGCGTCGCAACTGCTCTTTAACAATTTATCAGACAATCTGTGTGGGCACTCAGGTGACGCGGATTCTTGAATGTCTTCGGACAAAAATGAATACCAAGTCTCAACGAGTGAACACGTAATTCATTACGAAGTTTAATTCATTGAGCATCAAACTTTTAAATTGAAGAGTTTGATCATGGCTCAGATTGAACGCTGGCGGCAGGCCTAACACATGCAAGTCGAACGGTAGCACAGAGAGCTTGCTCTCGGGTGACGAGTGGCGGACGGGTGAGTAATGTCTGGGAAACTGCCTGATGGAGGGGGATAACTACTGGAAACGGTAGCTAATACCGCATAACGTCGCAAGACCAAAGAGGGGGACCTTCGGGCCTCTTGCCATCAGATGTGCCCAGATGGGATTAGCTAGTAGGCGGGGTAACGGCCCACCTAGGCGACGATCCCTAGCTGGTCTGAGAGGATGACCAGCCACACTGGAACTGAGACACGGTCCAGACTCCTACGGGAGGCAGCAGTGGGGAATATTGCACAATGGGCGCAAGCCTGATGCAGCCATGCCGCGTGTGTGAAGAAGGCCTTCGGGTTGTAAAGCACTTTCAGCGGGGAGGAAGGCGGTACGGTTAATAACCGTGCCGATTGACGTTACCCGCAGAAGAAGCACCGGCTAACTCCGTGCCAGCAGCCGCGGTAATACGGAGGGTGCAAGCGTTAATCGGAATTACTGGGCGTAAAGCGCACGCAGGCGGTCTGTCAAGTCGGATGTGAAATCCCCGGGCTCAACCTGGGAACTGCATTCGAAACTGGCAGGCTGGAGTCTCGTAGAGGGAGGTAGAATTCCAGGTGTAGCGGTGAAATGCGTAGAGATCTGGAGGAATACCGGTGGCGAAGGCGGCCTCCTGGACGAAGACTGACGCTCAGGTGCGAAAGCGTGGGGAGCAAACAGGATTAGATACCCTGGTAGTCCACGCCGTAAACGATGTCGATTTGGAGGTTGTGCCCTTGAGGCGTGGCTTCCGGAGCTAACGCGTTAAATCGACCGCCTGGGGAGTACGGCCGCAAGGTTAAAACTCAAATGAATTGACGGGGGCCCGCACAAGCGGTGGAGCATGTGGTTTAATTCGATGCAACGCGAAGAACCTTACCTGGTCTTGACATCCACAGAACCTGGCAGAGATGCCGGGGTGCCTTCGGGAACTGTGAGACAGGTGCTGCATGGCTGTCGTCAGCTCGTGTTGTGAAATGTTGGGTTAAGTCCCGCAACGAGCGCAACCCTTATCCTTTGTTGCCAGCGGTCCGGCCGGGAACTCAAAGGAGACTGCCAGTGATAAACTGGAGGAAGGTGGGGATGACGTCAAGTCATCATGGCCCTTACGACCAGGGCTACACACGTGCTACAATGGCGCATACAAAGAGAAGCGACCTCGCGAGAGCAAGCGGACCTCATAAAGTGCGTCGTAGTCCGGATTGGAGTCTGCAACTCGACTCCATGAAGTCGGAATCGCTAGTAATCGTGAATCAGAATGTCACGGTGAATACGTTCCCGGGCCTTGTACACACCGCCCGTCACACCATGGGAGTGGGTTGCAAAAGAAGTAGGTAGCTTAACCTTCGGGAGGGCGCTTACCACTTTGTGATTCATGACTGGGGTGAAGTCGTAACAAGGTAACCGTAGGGGAACCTGCGGTTGGATCACCTCCTTACCTTAAAAGAACCCTTCCCTGAAGTGCTCACACAGATTGTCTGATGAAAAAACAGCAGTAAGAAAATCTCTGCAGGCTTGTAGCTCAGGTGGTTAGAGCGCACCCCTGATAAGGGTGAGGTCGGTGGTTCAAGTCCACTCAGGCCTACCAAATTGCTCCGGATACTGTGTTGCAAAATGACTCACATACTCAGATATGCTTCGTCATTTCGCGCCTTGTCTCCGAAGTAATTAAGGTTACAGAGACCACGATGGGGCTATAGCTCAGCTGGGAGAGCGCCTGCTTTGCACGCAGGAGGTCTGCGGTTCGATCCCGCATAGCTCCACCATCATTACTGCACAACCAAGAAAACTTCAGAGTACACATTCTGTGTGTGCTGCGAAGTTTTGCTCTTTAAAAATCTGGATCAAGCTGAAAATTGAAACACTGAACAACGCAAGTTGTTCGTGAGTCTCTCAAATTTTCGCAATGCGATGATGAATCGGAAGAAACATCTTCGGGTTGTGAGGTTAAGCGACTAAGCGTACACGGTGGATGCCCTGGCAGTCAGAGGCGATGAAGGACGTGCTAATCTGCGAAAAGCGCCGGCGAGGTGATATGAACCCTTGACCCGGCGATGTCCGAATGGGGAAACCCGGTGCACTTCGGTGCATCATCACAGCATGAATCCATAGTGCTGTGAAGCGAACCGGGGGAACTGAAACATCTAAGTACCCCGAGGAAAAGAAATCAACCGAGATTCCCCCAGTAGCGGCGAGCGAACGGGGAGGAGCCCAGAGCCTGAATCAGCTTGTGTGTTAGTGGAAGCGTCCGGAAAGTCGCGCGATACAGGGTGACAGCCCCGTACACGAAAACGCACAGGCTGTGAGCTCGATGAGTAGGGCGGGACACGTGGTATCCTGTCTGAATATGGGGGGACCATCCTCCAAGGCTAAATACTCCTGACTGACCGATAGTGAACCAGTACCGTGAGGGAAAGGCGAAAAGAACCCCGGCGAGGGGAGTGAAAAAGAACCTGAAACCGTGTACGTACAAGCAGTGGGAGCACCTTCGGGTGTGACTGCGTACCTTTTGTATAATGGGTCAGCGACTTATATTCTGTAGCAAGGTTAACCGTATAGGGGAGCCGCAGGGAAACCGAGTCTTAACTGGGCGTTAAGTTGCAGGGTATAGACCCGAAACCCGGTGATCTAGCCATGGGCAGGTTGAAGGTTGGGTAACACTAACTGGAGGACCGAACCGACTAATGTTGAAAAATTAGCGGATGACCTGTGGCTGGGGGTGAAAGGCCAATCAAACCGGGAGATAGCTGGTTCTCCCCGAAAGCTATTTAGGTAGCGCCTCGTGAATTCATCTCCGGGGGTAGAGCACTGTTTCGGCTAGGGGGCCATCCCGGCTTACCAACCCGATGCAAACTACGAATACCGGAGAATGTTATCACGGGAGACACACGGCGGGTGCTAACGTCCGTCGTGAAGAGGGAAACAACCCAGACCGCCAGCTAAGGTCCCAAAGTCATGGTTAAGTGGGAAACGATGTGGGAAGGCCCAGACAGCCAGGATGTTGGCTTAGAAGCAGCCATCATTTAAAGAAAGCGTAATAGCTCACTGGTCGAGTCGGCCTGCGCGGAAGATGTAACGGGGCTAAACCATGCACCGAAGCTGCGGCAGCGACACTGATGTGTTGTTGGGTAGGGGAGCGTTCTGTAAGCCTGCGAAGGTGGCCTGTGAGGGTTGCTGGAGGTATCAGAAGTGCGAATGCTGACATAAGTAACGATAAAGCGGGTGAAAAGCCCGCTCGCCGGAAGACCAAGGGTTCCTGTCCAACGTTAATCGGGGCAGGGTGAGTCGACCCCTAAGGCGAGGCCGAAAGGCGTAGTCGATGGGAAACAGGTTAATATTCCTGTACTTGGTGTTACTGCGAAGGGGGGACGGAGAAGGCTATGTTGGCCGGGCGACGGTTGTCCCGGTTTAAGCGTGAAGGTGTGTGCTCCAGGCAAATCCGGAGTGCTTTAACACTGAGGCGTGATGACGAGGCACCACGGTGCTGAAGCAACAAATGCCCTGCTTCCAGGAAAAGCCTCTAAGCTCCAGGTAACACGAAATCGTACCCCAAACCGACACAGGTGGTCAGGTAGAGAATACCAAGGCGCTTGAGAGAACTCGGGTGAAGGAACTAGGCAAAATGGTGCCGTAACTTCGGGAGAAGGCACGCTGATGCGTAGGTGAAGCGACTTGCTCGTGGAGCTGAAATCAGTCGAAGATACCAGCTGGCTGCAACTGTTTATTAAAAACACAGCACTGTGCAAACACGAAAGTGGACGTATACGGTGTGACGCCTGCCCGGTGCCGGAAGGTTAATTGATGGGGTTATCCGTAAGGAGAAGCTCCTGATCGAAGCCCCGGTAAACGGCGGCCGTAACTATAACGGTCCTAAGGTAGCGAAATTCCTTGTCGGGTAAGTTCCGACCTGCACGAATGGCGTAATGATGGCCAGGCTGTCTCCACCCGAGACTCAGTGAAATTGAACTCGCTGTGAAGATGCAGTGTACCCGCGGCAAGACGGAAAGACCCCGTGAACCTTTACTATAGCTTGACACTGAACATTGAGCCTTGATGTGTAGGATAGGTGGGAGGCTTTGAAGCGTGGACGCCAGTCTGCGTGGAGCCAACCTTGAAATACCACCCTTTAATGTTTGATGTTCTAACGTTGACCCGTGATCCGGGTTGCGGACAGTGTCTGGTGGGTAGTTTGACTGGGGCGGTCTCCTCCTAAAGCGTAACGGAGGAGCACGAAGGTCAGCTAATCCTGGTCGGACATCAGGAGGTTAGTGCAATGGCATAAGCTGGCTTGACTGCGAGCGTGACGGCGCGAGCAGGTGCGAAAGCAGGTCATAGTGATCCGGTGGTTCTGAATGGAAGGGCCATCGCTCAACGGATAAAAGGTACTCCGGGGATAACAGGCTGATACCGCCCAAGAGTTCATATCGACGGCGGTGTTTGGCACCTCGATGTCGGCTCATCACATCCTGGGGCTGAAGTAGGTCCCAAGGGTATGGCTGTTCGCCATTTAAAGTGGTACGCGAGCTGGGTTTAGAACGTCGTGAGACAGTTCGGTCCCTATCTGCCGTGGGCGCTGGAGAACTGAGGGGGGCTGCTCCTAGTACGAGAGGACCGGAGTGGACGCATCACTGGTGTTCGGGTTGTCATGCCAATGGCACTGCCCGGTAGCTAAATGCGGAAGAGATAAGTGCTGAAAGCATCTAAGCACGAAACTTGCCCCGAGATGAGTTCTCCCTGAGACTTCGAGTCTCCTGAAGGAACGTTGAAGACGACGACGTTGATAGGCCGGGTGTGTAAGCGCAGCGATGCGTTGAGCTAACCGGTACTAATGAACCGTGAGGCTTAACCTTACAACGCCGAAGATGTTTTGGCGTGAGAGAGAATTTTCAGCGTGATACAGATTAGACCGGTGTGCCCTGGTGGCATGGCGGTGAACAGAATTTGCCTGGCGGCACTAGCGCGGTGGTCCCACCTGACCCCATGCCGAACTCAGAAGTGAAACGCCGTAGCGCCGATGGTAGTGTGGGGTCTCCCCATGCGAGAGTAGGGAACTGCCAGGCATCAAATTAAGCAAGTCAGACCGGGGCAACAAACCGGTGGTTGTAAAGAAATTCGGTGGAGCGGTAGTTCAGTCGGTTAGAATACCTGCCTGTCACGCAGGGGGTCGCGGGTTCGAGTCCCGTCCGTTCCGCCACTTATTTGGAACCGTATCTCATATGAGATACGGTTTTTTTTCGTCTGTTGATCGCGTAAAAAAAGGGCAATTATGCCCTTTATGTTACTCCCACCGTTTCAGCAGCAAGCTGGCATTCACGCCACCAAAACCAAACCCATTTGATAACGCATAGTGCATGCGCTGAGGCTGTGCAGTAAGCGCAACCAGATGAAGTCCTTCAGCCTCAGCATCCGGGTGATGTAGATTCAACGTTGGTGGAACAACCTGTTCACGCAATGCCTGAATAGTGAAGATTGCTTCAATACCCCCCGCCGCTCCGAGCAGGTGACCGGTCGCTGATTTCGTTGAAGTAATAGCTACCTGATGTGTTCCAAAAACGCTTTTAATCGCAGCCAGCTCCCCTTTATCTCCAACCTGCGTTGACGTGGCATGGGCATTAATATGCTGAATATCTGCCGGGATAATACCCGCCTGCTTAATAGCCGCCTCCATCGCCCGACGCGCGCCGTTACCATCTTCTGGCCCGGCAGTAAGATGATGCGCATCGGCACTGGTACCATATCCGACCAATTCCGCCAGCGGCGTAGCGCCTCGCGCCAGAGCGTGTTCCAGCGATTCAATAACGACGATACCCGCACCTTCACCCATCACAAAACCGTCACGATCGCGATCGAAAGGCCGTGATGCCTCCTCAGGGCGATCATTAAAACTGCTGGATAATGCTTTTGCCGCAGCAAAACCGCCAAGACTGACACGATGGATCGCGGCCTCGCTTCCGCCGCACAGTGCAATATCCGCTTCACCGGCGCGAATCATTCGTGCTGCATCGCCAATTGCCTGAGCTCCTGCTGCGCAGGCAGTAACAGGCGCACCAATCGGTCCACGAAAACCGTGAGCAATAGACACGTGACCAGCAGCCAGGTTGGCGAGAAAGGAAGGGATGGTAAAGGGGGAAAGACGGCGCGGCCCGCGAGTATCCGTGGTACGTACGGCATTCGCTATCTCATTGAAACCGCCAATACCGGTAGCGATCACCGTTGCGGTGCGGTCTCTTTCAGCTTGATCTTCTGGAAACCAACCCGCCTGAGAGAGCGCTTCCTGCGCCGCCACCATCGCAAATTCGATAAAACGGTCCATTTTTTTCCGTTCCTTTGATGGGATCGCTACTGAGGGATCGAATCCATGTAGCGGATCATCTTCAATGGAAGGAACCTGTCCCGCAACTTTACAGGCAATATCCTCAACGATCTCCTCATCAAGTCGGGAAATCCCGGATTTTCCCTGCAATAATGCTTGCCAGACATGTGACACGCCGCAGCCGAGCGGGCTAACGATCCCCATTCCTGTCACGACGACGCGTTTTGTTGGAACGCTCATAACTCTTTCTCCTGAACTATCATGGTGTCTGCGGCTTTTTCATGAATGGAACAAGCAACGCAGCAATCAAAAAACCCAGCATAATTAACCAGAATGCATCCGAGAAAGCCTGGGTCCGCGCCTCCCGCATCGCTAATGACGAAAGGTTTTTCAGTGCGGCACTGTTGGCTATTTCCGGCGCAACACCCTGGCTTATCAATCGATTAGTACTGTTCTGAATGAAATCCGTCACTGGAAGGCTGGCGTTATTGAGATGATCGGCAAGGCGGCTATAGTGAAAATTGGTTCGGTCATTGATCACTGTGCCGCACAGGGCGATACCAATGGCACCACCGAGGTTGCGCATCAAATTAAACAGCCCGGATGCCAGTTTCAGGCGCGTGGGCGGCAGACTACCCAGCGTAAGTGTGACTGTTGGTGCGACAGCAAACTGTTGCGCCAGCCCGCGAAATGCCTGCGGCAACAGCAGCTCCTGCGCTCCCCATTCATGGGTTAGAGGAATAAAGCTGTACATCGAAACCGCAAATCCCAACAACCCCGCCATTAACAGCCAGCGTAAATCGACACGGTTGGCCAGCCAGGCATAAAACGGTATCGAGAGAACCTGGAACAAACCGGTAGAAAAAACTGCCAGGCCGATTTCCAGCGCGCTGTAACCGCGAACCGTCCCAAGAAACAGCGGAGTTAAATAGATCGTAGCAAAGATGCCGACCCCTGCCATAAACGAGAAATAGCAGCCCAGCGTAAAGGTTCTGTCCTGTAATGCCCGAAGATCCATTACCGGTTGCGCATGGCGAAGGGTTCGCACAATGAAAGCAATGCCACACAGCAACGCTATCCAGCCGGTGGTCGCCAGCGTTGTATCATCAAACCAGCCCCAGCGCGGCCCTTCCTCAAGGGTGTACTCCAGGCACCCCAGTGAAACGGCGAGCAGGATAATGCTCAGGTAATCAGCTCCGCGCAGAAGTGAAGGGTCAGGCGTATCGATTTTTACTAATAGCGGAACCGCAATGGTGATGTAAATTCCGGGCAGGATGTTGATAAAAAAAAGCCAGTGCCAGTTAAAATTTTCGGTTATCCAGCCACCGACCGTTGGGCCAAGAGTCGGCGCCAGCGACGCCAGACCGCCAATCGTTGCCGCTGCGATGACGCGTTGTTTTCCCTGGAAAAAAGCAAACGCTGTCGTGAAAACCAGCGGGATCATTGAACCACCTGCCAGGCCTTGCAAGGCGCGAAAAGCGATCATGCTTTGAATATTCCACGCCCAGCCGCACAGCAGGCTCATCACGGTGAAACCGGCCGCAGAAGCGGCAAATAGCCAGCGCGTTGACATAACCCGCGCCAACCAGCCGGAGAGAGGAATAATGATGATTTCTGCGATCAAGTAACTGGTCTGAACCCATACCGTTTCATCGTCGCCAGCAGAGAGCCCACCGCCAATGTCCCGCAGTGAGGCTGAAACAATCTGAATATCAATCAGCGCGATGAACATGCCCACGCACATACTGGCGAAGGCAAACACTTTCTGGCTAACCGGCATTGAAACGCCTTGTGACAGCGGTACTGTGCCAGTGCTGCTCATCGCGAACTCTTTTCATCAACAGTGACGACGACAGAAAGCCCCGGACGTAATACATCAAGTTTCGCCGCATCACCTTCCAATGCGATACGTACCGGAACACGCTGAACGATTTTGGTGAAATTTCCGGTAGCATTTTCTGCCGGGAGAATGCTAAACCGCGAGCCTGTTGCCGGTGAAACACTGGCAACGTGGCCATGGAAAGTGTGACCCGGCAAAACATCGGCCACGATCGTAGCGCTTTGCCCTGGACGCATATGCGCCAACTGGCTCTCTTTAAAATTGGCATCAATCCATAAACCGTCAGCGGGAACCAGCGAAAGCAATTGCGTTCCGCTGTTGACGAAGGAGCCGGACCACGCCCGACGATTACCGATCACGCCATCAAACGGTGCCCGAATTTCGGTATAACTGAGATTTAATCGCGCCATCGCTAGGCTGGCCTGTGCCTGTATCAGCGCGGCTTGCGTCTGTTTTTCTTTAGCATTCAGCACTAGTAACTGGCGTTCAGCGACCGTCGTATCCGCCTGCGCTTTGCTCTCTTCCGCACGGGCGCGACGGTAATCCGCAGAGGCATTTTCCCGCACCTGGGCAGAAACGGCACTGGACATCACCAGCGCGTTATAGCGGCGATTGTCATTTGCGGACTTTTCCGTAACGGCCCTGGCTGCTGTCAGAGAAGCGGCTGAGCCTTCAATGGTGGCCAGTTGCAATTGTCGGGTGGCATCAATGTCGTCCAGCGCGGCCTGCTGAGCGGCAACTTCACCGATGGCTTGTTCAACGGCGGCCTGATAGTCGCGATCATCAAGGCGGATTAACAGATCGCCTCGCTTCACTAACATATTGTCCTGTACCGCGATCTGCTGGATATAGCCGGAAACTTTACTGGAAATGGCGCTGATATCGCCGCCGACATAAGCATCATCAGTCGACTGAATAAAGCGCCCGCTTTGCCACCAGTAAACGCCGTAACTTGCACCCGCCAGCAACCCTGCCATCACTGCTATTAGCACCAGCGTTTTTTTCTTTTTATTCAGCGTCATGATCGCGGCTCGCATAGTGTTGCGGTACGAATTTCTGCGCGTTATCGCCAGCCCGTTTTCGTTGCAGATAGTCCTGGCGGTAGAGGATCATCGGCGATGCCGCAGGGCCTGGCGCCAGGGTGTATTTCTCCGGCGTGATTGGCTCACCGGTCGCTTTATCTACCAGCATTGTCTGGACCGGGCGCTGTGTTTCACGTTCAACCAGCTGAATTTGTGCTCCTTCCGGGGAGAAATAGCTATTTCCCCATTCAACCAGCGCAAGGAGCACTGGGCGGAAGTCGCGTCCGAGCTGCGTCAAATGGTATTCGTAACGTGGTGGCGTGCTGCTATAGCTCACCTTTTCCAGTAATCCGTCATCCACCAGTTCTTTCAGGCGGCGAGAGAGAATATTTGGAGCAATGTTGGTGCTCTTCTGGAACTCATCAAAGCGCGTGAAACCGGCAAACGCGTCACGCAGGATTATCATGCTCCAGCTATCACCAATGCGTCCCAGGCTGCGGGCGATGGGGCAGGGAGCAGTGCAAAGCGGTTGATTTTTCATTATCTGGCCTGGAAATTTGCTGTGTCATTGCGCTCACGGTGACATAGTGACTATCAAAATGCAAGTAACTCAATATACATGTCCCCGCAGAACTATTGCTTCTCAGGCAAAAATCCTCTGCTTTTTATGCTCTTTTTCCTTACCCGGCGCCTGGTAATAATCTGCGCACTGACTTAGTAAGCGACGAAAGAGGAATTTTTATGTCTATCCCTGCATTTGGTCTGGGTACCTTCCGTTTAACGGATGAAGCGGTGATCGCTTCGGTAAAAAATGCCCTTGAACTGGGTTATCGCGTGATTGATACCGCACAGATTTACGGTAATGAAGAAGCCATTGGTAAAGCACTTGCTGAAAGCGGTGTGGCGCGTGAAGAGCTGTTTATCACCACCAAGATCTGGACGGAAAACCTGGGTGAAGCAAAGCTGATCCCAAGCCTGAAAGAGAGCCTGAAAAAACTGGGCACCGATTATGTTGATCTGACGCTGATCCACTGGCCGTCTCCTGGTGCAGAAGTACCGGTAGCAGTTTCTATGCAGGAGCTGATGAAGGCGAAAGCGCAGGGCCTGACCCGTCAGATTGGCGTATCTAACTTCACCATCCCATTGATGGAAGAAGCGATCGCGGCGGTGGGAGCAGAGAATATCGCGACCAACCAGATTGAACTCTCGCCGTATCTGCAAAACCGCAAAGTGGTTGACTGGGCGAAACAGCACGGTATTCACATCACCTCTTACATGACGCTGGCTTATGGTAAAGCGCTGAAAGATGAAGTGATTGGCCGTATCGCGCAGAAACATAACGCCACGCCAGCACAGGTGATCCTGGCCTGGGCGATGGGTGAAGGTTATGCAGTGATCCCGTCTTCTACTAAGCGTGAAAACCTTGCCAGCAATCTGCAGTCGCAGACGCTTAAACTGGATGCAGCAGACAAAGCGGCAATTGCCGGGTTGGATTGCAATGACCGCCTGGTCAGCCCGGAAGGGCTTGCGCCAAACTGGGATTAAGCGATGGAATAACGGGAGCCTGCGCTCCCGTTGTTATTTCTCTACTGTCGGCGGTAAATGCTCGCTGACAAAATCAATAAAAGCGCGGATGCGGGTGCTCACTGCCCGGTCGCTGTAGTAAACGGCGCTGAAAGGCATTTCCACCGGCAGACGCTTATCCGCCAGCAAATCAACCAGTTCCCCACTCGCCAGTTCTTTGTCGATCATATAGTCCGACAGGCTGGCAATGCCATTTCCGCTCAGGCATAAATGTTTCAGCGTTTCACCGCTGTTCGACGCAATATCTGGTGTCACTTCATACAATTGACCATCGGCAGCGGCAATGGGCCAGACGTTAAGCGAAACCGGTTCGGTAAAACCAAGGCAGACGTGGTTGCTTAACTCTTCCACTGTTTCCGGTTTTCCGTAGCGGGCAATATATTCCGGCGAAGCGATGATTTTGCGATAGCTTTTAAACAGCGGACGGGCGCGCAGGCTGGAATCGGTCAGTTTACCTACGCGGATCGCAACATCCACTTTACGTTCGATCAGGTTGATAAAGGTTTCACTGGAGACCAGCGACAGTTTGATTTCCGGATAGCGCTCGCGAAACGGTTTTATCAACGGCATCAAAAAATGCAGCACCACAGGGGTTGCGGCGTCGATGCGTAACGTACCGCTGGGCGTGGAGTTGGTCTCCATGATCTCGGTTTCTGCTGCCGCCATCTCCTGCAGGACGTTTTGTACGCGCCGAAAGTAGCGCTCGCCTTCTTCGGTCAGGCTGAGCTGGCGCGTGGTGCGATTAAGCAAATTAACCCCAAGCTTATTTTCCAGCTTCTTCACCGCGCGGCTGATGGCCGAGTTGGCTTGTCCCAGGCGTTCCGCAGCCCGGCTGAAACTGCCGCTTTCAACAACGGCAACAAAAATCGCGAGTTCTTCTGAAGTGGTTTTCATTATTGCCTCTGTAGCAACATTTCAACGATATTTTTCATCCATAAGTTATTTAACCATGTTGCCAGAGCGGGTGCCACGACGGCTATTCATTAGTGATGTCACTAAGTACTTACTCACCAGCATAGGGTGTTTTTCTGGTGATTGAACGTTGAAACTCGGTGTTAAAATCCCTATAACTGAATGACCACCCGATGCAGGGGCGGACATCAAAGAGGTTTGAAAGCCGAAAGTGCCAAAAAATACCTATGCCATGCGATATGTTGCCGGACAACCCGCGGAGCGAATTTTACCGCCGGGATCTTTCGCGAGTATTGGCAAGGCGCTGCCCGCAGGCGTTCCGCTAAGCAGCGACGAAAAAATCCGTGTTCTGGTGTGGAATATTTTCAAGCAGCAGCGCGCGGAGTGGCTATCGGTACTGCAAAATTTTGGTAAAGATGCACATCTGGTTTTACTGCAGGAAGCGCAAACCACGCCGGAGCTGGTCCGGTTTGCGACCACTAACTATCTTGCTGCTGACCAGGTTCCCGCCTTTGTTTTACCGCAGCACCCCTCGGGAGTAATGACACTTTCCTCGGCGCATCCGGTTTATTGCTGCCCGTTACGCGAACGTGAGCCGATCTTACGGCTGGCAAAATCGGCATTAGTCACGGTTTACCCGTTGCCTGATTTACGCAATCTGATGGTCGTGAATGTGCATGCGGTGAATTTCAGTCTTGGCGTGGACGTTTACAGCAAACAATTACTGCCAATTGGCGATCAGATATTGCGCCATAACGGGCCGGTGATCATGGCCGGCGATTTTAATGCCTGGAGCCGGCCGCGCATGAATGCTCTGTACCGCTTCACCCGGGATATGTCTCTGCGGCAGGTGCGCTTTACCGACGACAATCGCCGGCGTGCCTTTGGTCGACCGCTCGATTTTATCTTTTACCGCGGGTTAAACGTGGAGGAAGCTTCAGTTCTGGTGACCCGCGCGTCGGATCATAACCCATTGCTGGTGGAGTTTAGCCCTGGCAAAGCCGGGAAGTAACAGGACGAAAAGGCAAAAAAAAGCACCGTGGGGAACGGTGCTTTTTTAATGGGCTTAAATCAGGAATCCGGCGTGGCGCTGTTTTTCACAAAGAGCGTCAGTTGATCGCCAGGCTGCAAATTATCCGTATCGTTGTTCCAGCGCATCACATCCTGGATGTTAACGCCGTGACGTTTTGCGATACTCGATAGCGAATCACCTTTGCGCACGCGATACGTAATGCTGTCGCTATTGCGGGCAAGACGCTGCGCGCTGCTGCCTGCGCCAACCGTCAGGTTCTGACCGATTTTCAGGTTTGCGCCGCGAAGGTTATTCCACTGCTGGAGATCCTTCGTGGTCACGCCGAGGCGTGAAGCAATCGCTGAAAGCGTGTCGCCTGAACGAACTTTGTAGCTGCGACTGGTCAGCGGGGTGTTATCCGCCACCAGGGTTGGCTGTACAGCGGCGATTTCGCCGGAGGCCAGAGATTCACGCAGTTGATCGGCGTGTTTCTTCGGTACCATCACGTACTGTGGCCCAACGGAACCGAGCGTGGAACCTTTAACGCCAGCGTTAAAGGTTTTCAGCTTGTTCACAGAGATGCCTGCCATTTCCGCCAACTGAGCAACTTCAACCGGGCTGCTCAATCTGACTCGCGCCAGGGCACGACTTTCGTCCGGCGTTGGCAAATTAACGCCATAACGCTTGCTGTTCTTGAGAATATCGCTCAATGCCAGCATTTTCGGTACGTAAATTTTGGTTTCCTGCGGCAGTGAGAGCGACCAAAAATCAGTGGGTTTACCCCGTGCTTTGTTCGCTTTCATTGCCTTCAGTACACGACCTTCACCGCTGTTATAGGCGGCAACGGTCAGTAACCAGTCGCCGTCAAACATACGATTCAGACGCTGCATCATGTCGAGTGCGGCTGTTGTAGACGCCACAATGTCACGACGCGCATCGTAACTGCGTGTCTGCTTTAAACCATAATTTCGCCCAGTGCTCGGAATGATCTGCCAAATGCCTGCGGCATTGGCGCCAGACGTCGCATGTGGGTTAAAAGCGCTCTCCACTATGGGTAGTAGTACCAGTTCCATGGGCATGTTACGTTTTTTAACTTGCCCTGCTATCCAGTACATATACGGCTCTGCCCGTAAAGTTACATCGTGGAGATAGCTCTTATTGCTTAAATACTTCAGTTTCTGTTCGCGAATCCGGGCATTTTCCGGAATTCCCATCTTTAGCTCGTCGCTAATGGAGGTCCACAAGTCACTGTTATCCTGGGCGGCGAATGTTCCATCGTCCATCCACCGCGCCTGACTAGTAAACTTCCCTGCTTCCCCTTGACCAGCTGCAGAAAGGCTCTGTGCGTGCTGTTGGACCGTGCCGTCGTGTTTAGACGCCTGGCACCCCACGAGCAGGACAGAGGCGAATAATATCGCTTTTGCCTTCATGTGTGTGTCAATAGTAGTTGCTTAAAAGACGAGCGATGATAACGGGGCAGCTCAGAAAAGGCAACCAGGAAATATCAGAAGTTATCTTTCTTTGCCCGTAACCACGCGAAACGCTCTTCAGGGTGTTGCAAATTTGTTTCTTTGTTGATTACCTCAATTAAATCAATGTCTTTGGTTCGTAAAAATAAATTAATTCGACGCTCGTTTTTCAGAATTACGGGTAGTGTTTTTTGATTTTTTGCACGTAACTCCTTAACTTCTCGATAGTATTCGTTAAGTGCAGGATCCTCAGGCAGGATACTGATTGCAAACTTCATATTCCCTAAAGTGTATTCGTGTGCGCAACAAATGACTGTCTCATCCGGAAGGGCGTTTATCTTACAAAACGATTGATACATCTGGGTTGCCGTACCTTCGAAAAGCCTGCCGCATCCGCCGGAAAAGAGCGTGTCACCGCAAAACAGATAAGGAAAGCTGAAGAAACAGATATGTCCTAAAGTGTGACCGGGCGTGGCGAATATAGAGAATTCGTGCCCCAAAACAGAAATGACCTGGCCATCAGCAACAATATGCGTAGCACCTTTATCTTGCGTCTCTGAGGGCCCGTACACCACGACGTCGGGATACCGTTGGCGCAGCTCTTTCACACCGCCAACGTGGTCATTATGATGATGCGTTAAGAAGATGGCTTCCGGCTGCCACTGTTTCTCTTCAAGGGCTTGCAGCACCGGCGCGGCTTCGCCCGGATCGACAATCAGGCAGCGTCCGTTATCATTGTTCAGTACCCAGATGTAGTTATCCTGGAAGGCGGGAATACTGTTAAGATTCATAAAATACCTCTCAAAGCGTGGCGGAAGGTGGTGATGAAACCGGCAAGGACTCCTCAGACATTCGTAGCACCCGTTAGCTGGAATGATTTACCCAAAGGCGCATATTACCGTGAGGCGCTGGAAGGAGAACTCAAGCCCTGGTTCGCAAAAATGTATGGTTTTCATTTGCTTAAGATCGGCAATCTCAGCGCAGAAATCAATGCCGAAAGTTGCGCCGTTTCCCATCAGGTGAATGTTTCCCTAGCGGGCGAGCCAATGCAGGTTCGTGCCGATCCGCTGCATCTGCCTTTTGCGGAAAAATCCGTTGATGCCTGCCTGCTGGCGCACACGCTTTCGTGGTGTACCGATCCGCACCGCTTATTGCAGGAAGTTGATCGTGTGCTGATTGACGACGGCTGGCTGGTGATGAGCGGCTTTAATCCGATTAGCCTGCTCGGCCTGGCGAAGGCCGTACCGTTTGCTCGCCGCTCGCCAGCCGTCAAAAGCCGCATGTTTACGCTGATGCGCCAGTTCGACTGGTTATCACTGCTCAATTTCGAAGTGTTACATTATAGCCGTTTTCGCGTGCTGCCATGGACGAAGCAGGGCGGTAAACTGCTTAGCTCGCATTTACCCGCGCTGGGGTGCATGCAGTTGATCGTCGCCCGCAAACGCACCATTCCGTTGACGCTCAACCCGATGAAGCAGAGCCGTAACAAAACCCCGGTGCGCCAGGCTGTTGGCGCAACGCGTCAGTCTTAAGCCTCTGGCTGATAACCCACGTCTTCCTGGGTCGGGTTCATCGCCGCCGCTCGCGCCAGCTCATCGCAGCGTTCGTTTTCCGGGTGCCCGGCATGGCCTTTGACCCATTCCCATTTGATTTGGTGCTGGCTGAGCGCTGCGTCCAGCCGCTGCCAGAGATCGACATTCTTCACCGGTTTTTTCTCTGCGGTTTTCCAGCCGCGCTTTTTCCAGTTGTGGATCCACTGGGTAATTCCCTGGCGCACATACTGGCTGTCGGTGCTGAGCACGATTTCGCAATGCTCTTTTAATGCTTCCAGCGCCACGATAGCGGCCATCAATTCCATACGGTTGTTGGTCGTCAGACGGTAGCCTGCGCTGAAGGTTCTTTCATGCTGACGATAGCGTAAGATGGCGCCGTAACCGCCGGGACCTGGGTTACCGAGACAAGATCCGTCGGTGAAAATTTCTACCTGTTTAAGCATCTCTGGTAGACTTCCTGAGTTGAAAACGACAAGTCTGACATAAATGGCCGCTATGAGCACTGCAATTACACGACAGATCGTCCTCGATACCGAAACCACCGGTATGAACCAGATCGGCGCCCACTATGAAGGGCACAAAATTATTGAAATCGGCGCGGTAGAAGTCGTCAACCGGCGACTCACCGGCAATAACTATCATATCTATCTGAAGCCCGATCGGCTGGTCGATCCCGAAGCGTTTGGCGTTCACGGTATTGCCGATGAATTCCTGCTGGATAAACCCACGTTCGCCGATATCGCCGATGAATTTATCGATTATATTCGCGGCGCAGAGCTGGTGATCCATAACGCATCGTTTGATATCGGCTTTATGGACTATGAGTTCGGCAAGCTGAATCGCGGGATCCCAAAGACCGATACGTTCTGTAAGGTCACCGATAGTCTGGCGCTGGCGCGTAAAATGTTTCCGGGCAAGCGCAACAGCCTCGATGCGCTCTGTTCTCGTTACGAAATCGACAACAGCAAACGTACGCTGCACGGGGCGTTACTCGATGCCCAGATCCTTGCTGATGTGTATCTGATGATGACCGGCGGCCAGACATCGATGAAATTTTCGATGGAAGGCGAAGGGCAGTCTCAGACGGGAGAAGTGGGGATCCAACGCGTTGTCCGTGCTGCCAGTAAGCTGCGCGTTGTTTTAGCCAGTGATGATGAGCTGGCAGCCCATGAATCGCGCCTGGATTTGGTGCAGAAAAAGGGCGGAAGTTGCCTGTGGCGCGGCTAAATCAGGTACTTATGCATGAATATTTGCTGTATAGATGATTTTTGCAGCAAATGATTAGAAACAGAAGAAAAAGCGTTGACGGCACCAGGTGCAATACGTAATATGCGCCTCGTTCCCTGACGGGAACACAGCGGAGCGGTAGTTCAGTCGGTTAGAATACCTGCCTGTCACGCAGGGGGTCGCGGGTTCGAGTCCCGTCCGTTCCGCCACTATTCAGAAGGCCTGAATCAGCAATGATTCAGGCCTTTGTCATTTCAGTTCTCCGCTTTCTCACTTTGCCGTATGGCTGGTGCTCCCGTTCTTATACAACTGCTAACGTTGATAGTTTTGACGGAATAACTCTCTGAACCCATGCCTTATCCAGTGGATAAAGATTCTTATGAATGCGGCTGTAGTTCAGGGCATAAAAGGCGGTGCTGAATCAACGTGACGAACGACCACATCGCCTCTTTCGCGCCGGAGCCGACAACGGCCTGGATGCAGCAGATAAAGGCAATCAAGGTCAGCAGCAGAAGCAAGTGGTGGGGAGTCAATGGCCGCTGCGGGGTTATTGGCAGGGGGATTATTTTTATGGCTGATTCTGATACCTGGCGTTCAAAAGGCCTGAGCGTCATGGTTCAGGCACTTGCCGTTTCTGCCCACGTACTCACCGGCTACCGGCTAAGTGGGCAATATACCGCTGGCGTTCAGCGCGTCAGGCGAAGCTGTTGTAAATTGCCATCAAGTTGCAAATCGGTTTGCAGACGCGCCACATCCCGGCAGGTAAATGCCATCGCCCGGTGTGTTTCCAGTTTCTGCCGCCACTTCTCCGGTACCGCTTCGAGGTTTTCGTATAGCGCCTCCAGCGTTGGAAACGTACTCAGCAACTGCGTTGCGCTTTTCGGACCAATGCCCGCCACGCCCGGTACTTTCGAACTGCTGATCCCAGCCAGCCCCCAGTAATCCGGTAATTGCTCTGGCGTAACCCCGTACTCCTGAGCAATAAAGGGCGCGTCCAGCCAGCGTTTCTGAAAGTAGTCGCGAATGCGGATCGTCGGGGAGAGCAACTGGCAGTAGCCTTTGTCCGTTGAGACAATCGTCGCCTGTTGCCCGGCCTGCGCCATTTTCACCGCCAGCGTTGCAGCAAGATCGTCGGCTTCGTTGCCAGGCGTTGCCCAACAGCGGATCCCGCGTTGTTCGAAAGCCGCACGCAGTAATGGCATTTCCGTCTGAAGGGTATCCGGCATGGGAGGGCGACCCGCTTTGTAATCCGGCAGTAACTGATGGCGCCAGCCCTGGTTACGGGCCTCATCATCAAAAACCGCGACGGCATGGGTTGGCTGACTGTGGATAATCAACTGCTCCAGCGCATGCAGGCAGGTATCAACGCAAGGTGAACCTTGCACCGCATGGATACGGCGAATCAGATTAAGTGCGTCAACAATGAGCAGATGAGCCACAGATACCCTCCTTGAAATCATCCGCTAAGGGTATCATCGCATGCCTGGCGAGGCTATAAAGCAGGGCAAAATCAGGAAGATGCCTCGCAAAACGAGGCATCTGATGCGGGATTAGTCGCAGGACACGATCTTCATCGCCAGCCCGCCGCGAGAAGTTTCACGGTATTTGGCGTTCATATCTTTTCCGGTTTCATACATTGTTTCGATAACTTTATCGAGGCAGACGCGCGGTTCACTGGTGCGACGCAGCGCCATTCGCGCGGCATTGACCGCTTTCACCGAAGCAATCGCGTTACGCTCGATACAGGGCACCTGCACCTGGCCTGCTACCGGGTCGCAGGTCAGACCGAGGTTGTGCTCCATACCGATTTCCGCCGCGATACAGACTTGCGCCGGGCTGCCGCCCAACAACTCCGCCAGCCCGGCCGCCGCCATGGAACAGGCGACGCCGACTTCGCCCTGGCAGCCTACTTCCGCGCCGGAAATGGAGGCGTTCATCTTATACAGCGAGCCAATGGCGCTGGCGACCAGCAGATAACGCGCCAGTGAATTAGCGTTAACCTGACGGATAAAGCGATCGTAATACGCCAGTACCGCAGGCACGATCCCGCACGCGCCGTTTGTCGGTGCCGTCACTACACGCCCACCGGCGGCGTTCTCCTCGTTCACTGCCAGCGCGAACATATTGATCCAGTCAACCACGGCCATCGGGTCGGTGCTGGTTTTATCGCTGCTGACCAGCATACGGCGCAGCGCAGCGGCACGGCGCGGAACGCGCAGTTTGCCAGGCAATACCCCTTCCGTTGCGATACCGCGCTCGATACCACCCTGCATCACTTCCCACACGCGGGCGAGATGCTGCTCCAGTTCGGTTTTGCTGTGCAACGCCAGCTCGTTTTTCATCATCAACCCGGAGAGCGATAAACCGGTCTCCTGGCAATGACGCTGCAAATCGGCGGCGGTTTGGTAAGGGTAGGGCACTTCGACCGGCGCGCTGGTGGGCTGGCCAAAGTGTTCTTCGTCAACGATAAACCCGCCGCCGATGGAGTAATAGGTCTGGCTGTAGAGCACCTGTTCGCCCGCAAGCGCAGTAATACGCATGCCGTTTTCGTGCAGCGAGAGGTTATCCGCATGGAAATTCATGCATTGATCGACCGGAAACTCCACTTCGTGCGCTTCGTTGGCCAACTGCAGGCGGCCATGGGTATTAACATCCTGAATAAAACCCGGAATGGCATCAATATCGACGCTATCCGGCAGATTCCCCGCCAGGCCCATAATAATCGCGATGTCAGTATGGTGCCCTTTACCGGTCAGGGAGAGAGAACCGTAAACATCCACCACGACGCGGGTTACGTCGTGCAAGATGCCACGGGCAATCAGATCGTCTGTGAACTGTTTACCGGCTTTCATTGGACCCACGGTGTGCGAGCTGGACGGCCCGATACCGATTTTAAAAATATCGAATACGCTGATCATGACGCATTATCCATTGCTATAGGGGATGCGCCGCCCGACAGGACGGCGCGAAAAGATTAACTGAACAGGGAGAAGAAGATCGCGGAGATGGCGATGAGACCCATAATCACGACGAAGATGTTGCTGATAGCGCCGCTGTATTTGCGCATTGCCGGTACTTTCGCGATGGCATACATCGGCATCAGGAACAGGATCATCGCAATGATTGGCCCACCCAGGGTTTCGATCATACCCAGAATGCTTGGGTTCAAGGTGGCAACGGCCCAGGTGGTCAACAGCATGAACAGCGCGGTAATTTTATTCAGTTTGTTGATTTCGATGGATTTGCCTTTGCTGCGCAGAGACTTAATCACCATACCGTTAAAGCCTTCACGGGCGCCCAGGTAGTGGCCGAGGAACGATTTGGTGATGGCGATCATCGCAATGATCGGCGCCATCCAGGCGATAACTGGCGCATTAAAGTGGTTCGCCAGATAAGAGAGAATGGAGATGTTCTGCTCTTTCGCCGAAACCAGATCGGCGGGCGCCAGGCTCAGCACACAGCTAAACACAAAGAACATAACGGTCATCACCATCATGAGGTGCGCAAAGGCCAGAATGCGGGAGCATTTACGTTCGGCTTCTGCGCCGTACTCTTCACGCTTGGCAACGGCAAAAGAGGAGATGATCGGCGAGTGGTTAAACGAGAACACCATCACCGGGATTGCCAGCCACAGCGTCATCCACAGGCCATGACCGGTGGCGGACGCGCTGCTCAGCGACAGGGTTTCCAGCACGGCACCGTTCCACTGTGGAATCAGGTACACCGCCAGCAGCATCAGAGCGATAACGAACGGAAATACCAGGATGCTCATCGCTTTCACAATCATCTGCTCACCGAAGCGCACAATGGTCATCATACCGACGATAAGGATCAGCGACAGAATCGCGCGCGGCGGCGGAGTCATTCCCAACTGGTGGGTCATAAAGCTGTCCACGGTATTGGTGATCGCCACGCTATAAACCAGCAGGATCGGATAAATCGCGAAGAAATAAAGCAGGGTAATCAACTTACCAGCGCCGATACCGAAATGCTCTTCGACCACTTCAGTAATGTCTTCACCTGGGTTTTTACCGGACAACACAAAGCGGGTCAGGCCACGGTGGGCGAAGTAGGTCATCGGGAAAGCGAGAATTGCCATGATGATGAGCGGGATCAGGCCGCCGACACCGGCATTAATTGGCAGAAACAGAACGCCTGCGCCGATGGCTGTGCCGTAAAGGCCCAACATCCACATAGTGTCGGTTTTGCGCCATGAACTGCGTGTTTCTACGGAGGTTCCTACGCCAGTCTGAATGGTTTCCATTTATACATCTCCTGGGGAAGCAAAATACTGCCGTTGCAGACAAATCAAATGTCGGAAACGTCAGCGTCAATATTTAAGTCGGCCAATTACAGTTTTTTTATAATTTCTCCCTGTAACTATTTGCGGCGGAAAGATACAGATAAGTTATGACAACATCAGTGATGCGGATCTCAAATGCAATAATCCACTTTTTATACGGATATATTTAGACCATTTATCTGGCTAATTATTAACATGTGAAATTTATGGGCGAAAAGGCTAACACTCGCCAGATATGCGATCAAATAACCGGTGACAGAAGATGATAAAAGCACTGCAAAACAACGTTTTTGCAGTTATTTATCGATATTAAAGGCGGTTGTTATACATGAATTGCTGGTCAGCAAATGATGGGCTACACGCGAGATATAAGGGCGGATTATGACTCCGCCCTGGAAAGGTCAATTAAGTACAAATTTCGTAGCAGGGGATGTAAGCGGAACCAGGGAGTTTCATACGGTGCTGGGCAACAAAACCCTGCAACAGATCGTCCATCCGGCGCATCATGTCACTATCACCGTGAATTTTATAGGGACCAAACGCTTCAATTGCGCGGATACCAGGCTCTTTCACGTTACCTGCCACAATACCCGAGAAGGCCCGGCGCAGATCCGCCGCCAGCACTTCTACCGGTTGGTCTGGGTAGAGTTTCAGGTTTGCCATATTTTCATGGGTCGGTTCGAACGGCACTTGCAGATCCGGCGCAATGCGAATTGACCAGTTGAAACTGTAGGCGTCCCCGGTATCGCGACGGTTCTCTTTCACCAGCGGCATGGCTTTTTTCATCTGACGCGCCACTTCCGCCGCATCATTAACGATGATGGTGTAGTGGCGACGCGCAGCTTCGCCCAGCGTATTGACAATAAATTCGTCCAGAACGCGGAAGTAGTCCGCACTCTCTTTCGGCCCGGTAAGGATCAGCGGCAGCACCTGGTTTTTGTTCGCCGGATTCATCAGGATCCCCAGCAGATAGAGCAGCTCTTCCGCCGTGCCCACGCCGCCAGGAAAGATAATGATCCCGTGCGCGATGCGGACAAAAGCTTCCAGCCGTTTTTCAATATCCGGCATGATGATCAATTCATTGACCAGCGGATTCGGCGGCTCAGCGGCGATAATGGATGGCTCGGTCATGCCGATAAAACGACCATCTTTATAGCGTTGCTGCGCATGGCCAACCGCGGCACCTTTCATTGGCGCTTCCATCGCGCCCGGCCCGCAGCCGGTGCAGATATTCAGCTCGCGCAGGCCTAACTGCGTACCCACACGGCGGGCGTAAAGGTACTCGGTTTCGTTGATCGAGTGGCCGCCCCAGCAAACCACCATATTTGGCGCTTCGCCGACGTGCAGGGCACGCGCGTTACGCAAAATGGAGAAGACCAGGTTGGTAATATGGATAGAGCTTTCCAGATTTAAATGCTGGAAACGCCCGGCATTATGAATTTGCCCATTGACGAAGAGAATATCGCGCAGGACCGCGAACAAGTTGGCCTGCAACGAGCGGATGATCCGCCCGTCGACAAAGGCCTCTTCCGGCGGGTTGATCAATTCCAGCTTCACGCCGCGTTCACGGCGCAACACGTTGATATCAAAACCGACATTGCGGGAAAGCAGCTCTTTGCTGCTATCCGTCTGGCTCCCTGAGTTCAGTACAGCGAGCGAGCAGTTGCGAAACAGTTGATAAAGGTCGCTGCTGGCCGTGCGTTTAAGCATATCGACTTCCAACTGCGACAGCATATCCATTGAGCCAAGCGGGCTAATATGTGTAATCAAGTGAACTCCTTAACGGGACGGAATTTATCTTCCCACTGATTACAATAGCCCTGGCTTATGACGTTTAACAACCCGGCGGGAAATGTTTTACTGACGTACCAGACGCCCGGTTGCAGGGATGAAATCGGTATTGGTACGCCACGGATTGATATCCAGCCCGCCACGACGCGTGTAGCGTGCGTAAACGCTCAGTTTTTCTGGCTGGCAGAAGCGCTGAATGTCGGTAAAAATGCGCTCAACGCACTGCTCGTGAAACTCGTTGTGATGGCGGAAAGAGACCAGATAGCGCAGCAGTTTCTCGCGATCGATCTTTGGCCCCCGGTACTGGATCTGCACAGAGCCCCAGTCCGGCTGGTGGGTAATCAGACAGTTTGATTTCAGCAGATGGCTGACCAGCGTCTCTTCAACCACTTTGCCGCTGGCGGCGTCCGTCAGCCACGCAGCATCAAAGGCATAGCTCTCGATTTCAATGTCCTGCTCGTCAATACAGGTGCCATGGAAATGGGCGATCGGCTGGCCTTCCAGTTCATCAATACGGTACAGCGCCACGCTGACGTTGCCTTGCGCGCAGGCGCTCAAATCGCGTTGTAGAGTGTCGCGTACCTCATCCCAACTGGCGAAGCGCGTCTGGTTAAAACTGTTGAGATAGAGTTTAAAGCTTTTCGATTCCACCAGATTCACGCTGGCGTGATCCAGTTCGACGTGGCCTACCGCCACCTGCGGTAAACCTTTGGCATTCAGCCAGGAGAGTTCATAAAGCGTCCAGATATCCGCTCCCTGAAAAGGAAGATTCCCGGCCGTCAGGCCCAGCGGATCGCGATTTAATGAACGGGGAACGCCCTGCAACAGGCTGGCGTCGTAGGTATCGCGGTAATCAGTGGTTTTGCCAAGAGTCAGGCCAGCCAGCGCCTGGTGGTTATCGTAAGAAGACATGTTTCATCGCCATTTTGCAGGTAAACTATTACGCAGAGTTTATCCTGGCTTAGATGAAGAGAGAAATCGGTGGAAAACGAGACGGCCATTGCGCTGAAAGCTTTTACGGAACGTTATTGCGACGCGTGGCACGCAGCGCGCGGCACCTGGCCACAAAGCGAGGAGCTGCACGGGATTCCATCACCCTGCATTATCTCTTCAACCGATGAGTATGTGATTTGGCAACCGCAGCCATTCTCCGCGCAACCGAACGTAAACCCGGTTGAGCAGGCGATGGACATTGTGGTACAAACGCCGGTTCATACGTTTTATACCACGCAATTCGCCGGGGATATGCACGCGCGCCTTGGCGCACTGCCGCTGACGCTGACGCTGCTGCAAACCTGGAGCGAAGAAGATTTTCTGCGCGTACAGGAAAACCTGATTGGTCATCTTGTCACGCAGAAAAGATTAAAGCTTTCGCCGACGTTGTTTATCGCCACACTTGATAGCGAGCTGGATGTCATTTCGCTGTGTAACCTGAGTGGTGAAGTGGTGCAAGAGACGCTGGGTACCCGCCAGCGCACCGTTCTGGCCCCGAGCCTTGCGAATTTTCTTAACCAGCTTGAACCTGTCGTGTAGTCCCCGTTGCTACTCTGCTTGTGCGAGATCTCTTACACGACCTGTGAGAGATCGCCAGGACATTTGCCATACTGTCATTGTGCTATTCCCCCTATACTTATTTAATTTCATAACGTTACGCTTTAACCCTTGCATATAAAGGGTTTCATTCAAAAGAAAATTTGCGTTAGGTGTTCTTGTAAGGGGGAGCAGAATGGGTAATTCTGTTTCTGTCGACAGGGAGTCTGACAACGAAGCGTACATCAGGATGATGTTGCTTCAGGGACACACCGGGAAGGTGCTACAGGGAAAGGCTTCAGGATGAAGCAGCAGGACAACGCAGGATTGCGTTAAGGGACACCTCCAGGAAGGAGAATGAGAGTCGGTCAGGATGGCCGGCAGATCAGGATGATCAGGGACACGCATTAAGGATGAGGCTAAGTCACATCGGGGTGGTGTGAGCATGATGCACAGTTCACGGATGAACCGGTCAGGAGACCACAGGAAAAGTTTTCAAGGATGAGCAGGGAGCACAACGAGTAGCCGGACTGCTACGAAACGAACCGGGAGCACTGTTTTTACAGTGCTCCCTTTTTTTATTTGCTCTGGTCTTTGCTATGCTGCGCGCCAGTCTGTTTTCTAGCGGGGGTTTTTATGACTCTTCATCAACGAGTGCGCGAGCAACTTCATCAACTCGAAGCGCAACTGCGCAAGCAAAATCTATGGCAAAGCGTGGCGCCAGCACCGGATGCTTTTACAAGCACGCAACCCTTCTGTATGGATACCCTGGAGCCGTTCGAGTGGCTGCAATGGGTATTAATTCCACGTATGCACGCGCTGCTGGATGGCCAGCAGCCGCTACCGCAGGCGTTTGCCATCGCGCCCTATTATGAAATCGCTGTTGACGCCACGCACCCCTCCCGTGAGGTGATGCTGGTTCACCTTCAGCAGCTTGACGCGCTGTTCGCTGGCGAAGATGACTAATGCTGGAGATTATTTACCAGGACGAATGGCTGGTGGCGGTGAACAAACCTTCCGGCTGGCTGGTACATCGTAGCTGGCTGGAGCGCGATGAAAAAGTGGTGGTAATGCAAACCGTGCGCGACCAAATCGGCCAGCATGTTTTTACCGCGCACCGTCTCGACAGGCCAACATCCGGCGTTTTATTAATGGGCCTTTCCAGTGAAGCGGGCCGCCGCCTGGCGCAGCAGTTTGAGCAGCATCAAATCCAGAAACGCTATCACGCAATTGTGCGCGGTTGGTTGATGGAAGAGGCACTGCTTGATTACCCGCTGGTGGAGGAGCTGGACAAAGTCGCTGACAAATTCGCCCGCGCGAATAAAGATCCGCAGCCTGCGGTAACCCATTATCGTGGGCTGGCGACCACCGAAATGTCCGTGGCGACCAGTAAATTTCCGACCACCCGTTATGGGCTGGTTGAACTGGAACCGAAAACCGGGCGCAAACATCAGTTACGCCGCCATCTGGCGCACTTACGCCATCCGATCATTGGTGACAGCAAGCACGGTGATTTGCGGCAAAACCGCAGCGCCGCAGAGCATTTTGGTTGTCAGCGGCTGATGCTGCATGCCAGCCAGTTAACGCTCACGCATCCGTTTACCGGCGAAGCCTTAACGCTGCGCGCTGGTCTGGATGCGGTGTGGATGCAGGCGCTGTCGCACTTCGGCTGGCGCGGGCTTCTCCCTGAGAATGAAAGGGTTGAGTTTGCGTCGCTGAACGGTCAGGATGAGGGCCATCTCGAATCACACAAGGAGTGATGAGCATGGCGAAGGTCGGAATTTTTGTTGGCACCATGTACGGTAATTCGCTGCTGGTGGCGGAAGAAGCGCAGGAAATCTTAAACGCGCACGGCCATAGCGCGACGGTGTTTGAAGATCCTACTGCGGCGGACTGGGATAACAACAAAGGCCATTACGCGCTGGTGGTAACGTCGACGACCGGGCAGGGCGATTTGCCGGACAGCATTGCGCCGTTGTTCCACTACCTGCGCGATACCGTGGGTTACCAGCCGGATTTACATTATGGTGTGATTGCCCTGGGCGATAGCACATACGCCAATTTCTGCGGCGGCGGCAAACAGTTTGATGCGTTGTTGCAGGAGCAGAGCGCACAGCGCATCGGTGATATGCTGCTGATTGACGCGAATGAAGACCCGGAGCCGGAAAGCGTGTCAAATCCGTGGGTTGAACACTGGGCAACGTTGCTGAAATAACGTTTTCCCTCCTCATCCGGGGAGGGAAAATACTCTCTTTTTATGGCGTCAAGCGACGCATTTCACATTCTTCGATCTCTACCTTCGTCTGATCTTCTTTGCCGATCCCCGGCTTCCATTTCCGTGAAGTACTCCCCATCACCCTGGGCTAATGCAATAAAGCAACTTGCCGGGCCCGATGAATGTTGTGTTGTTGCACGGTGAGTGTTGAAAGGCCGCTTCTTATACTTTTCTCGCCAGTTAAAAAATGCGTTCCGCTAACGGGAAAAACCCCGGCAGGAATAGCAAAAAACACACTACATCATCCTGTCTTCCCCTACAGGTTGTGCCGTACAGGATGAATGTACAAAGAACATTGATGCTTCGGGAGTACAACCATGAGTACATTCAGCCAGGCGGCGAGCGGCGCTGAAAAGCGCACAAACGCCCGCTACTGGATAGTGGTGATGCTGTTTATCGTCACATCCTTCAACTACGGCGATCGCGCAACATTGTCGATTGCTGGTTCGGAGATGTCCAAAGCCATCGGTCTTGATTCGGTCGCCATGGGCTATGTTTTTTCTGCATTTTCATGGGCCTATGTGATTGGCCAGATCCCGGGCGGCTGGTTGCTTGACCGCTTCGGCTCCAAACGGGTCTATTTCTGGTCCATCTTTACCTGGTCGCTGTTCACCTTATTGCAGGGCTTTGTCGATATCTTCAGTGGCTTCGGCATCATCGTGGCTCTCTTTACTCTGCGTTTTATGGTCGGCCTGGCCGAATCGCCCTCCTTCCCCGGTAACAGCCGTATCGTTGCGGCCTGGTTCCCGGCGCAGGAGAGGGGCACGGCGGTGGCGATTTTTAACTCCGCACAATATTTCGCGACCGTTATTTTTGCGCCGATCATGGGCTGGCTGACGCACGAAGTGGGCTGGTCGCACGTCTTCTTCTTCATGGGTGGTTTAGGGATCTTCATCAGTCTGCTGTGGCAGAAAATGATCCACGAGCCGAATCAGCACCCTGGCGTCAACAAGAAGGAGCTGGAGTACATTGCCGAAGGCGGCGCGCTGATCAACATGGATCAGAAGAACAATACTCACAGTGTCCCGTTCGCGGAAAAATGGGGGCAGATTAAGCAACTGCTGGGTTCGCGCATGATGATCGGCGTCTACCTGGGGCAGTACTGCATTAACGCCCTGACTTACTTCTTCATCACCTGGTTCCCGGTGTATCTGGTGCAGGCGCGCGGCATGTCGATTCTGAAGGCCGGTTTTGTGGCGTCAATTCCGGCTATTTGCGGGTTTGTCGGTGGCGTGCTTGGCGGCATCATTTCAGACTGGTTAATGCGTCGCTACGGCTCGCTGAATATGGCCCGCAAAACACCGATCGTACTGGGTATGCTGCTGTCGATGAGCATGGTGTTCTGTAACTACACCAACTCGGAAATGATGATCATCGGCTTTATGTCGCTGGCCTTCTTTGGTAAAGGGATTGGCGCGCTGGGCTGGGCGGTGATGGCAGATACCGCGCCGAAAGAGATCAGCGGTCTGAGCGGCGGCCTGTTCAATATGTTCGGCAACATCTCCGGTATCGTGACGCCCATTGCTATCGGCTACATCGTTGGCTCTACCGGTTCGTTTAATGGCGCGCTGATTTATGTCGGTATCCATGCGCTGGTGGCGGTATTGAGCTATCTGGTACTGGTCGGCGATATCAAACGTATCGTACTGAAACCTACAGGACGCGAGTAATGAATACACAAGCCAGCCCGATTATCACCGGGATGAAAGTCATTCCCGTCGCCGGGCATGACAGTATGCTGATGAACATTGGCGGCGCGCATAACGCTTACTTCACGCGCAACATCGTCGTGCTGACGGATAACGCCGGGAATACTGGCGTCGGTGAAGCGCCCGGCGGCGAAGTGATCTACAAAACGCTGGTTGATGCCACTCCGATGGTGGTCGGGCAGGAAGTTGCCCGGCTGAACAAAGTGGTGCAGCGCGTGCATAAAGGCAACCAGGCGGCGGATTTCGATACCTTCGGCAAAGGCGCATGGACCTTTGAACTGCGCGTCAATGCGGTTGCAGCGCTGGAAGCTGCGCTGCTCGATCTGCTTGGTAAAGCGCTGAACGTACCGGTGTGCGAGCTGCTTGGCCCCGGCAAACAGCGCGATGCCGTTACGGTACTGGGTTATCTGTTCTACGTCGGCGATCGCACGAAAACCGATCTTCCCTATCTGGATGCCACGCCTGGCAGCCACGAATGGTATCGCCTGCGTCATCAGGAAGCGATGACCAGCGATGCGGTGGTACGTCTGGCGGAGGCCTCGCAGGATCGTTACGGCTTTAAAGATTTCAAACTGAAAGGCGGCGTCCTGCCCGGTGAGCAAGAGATCGAAACCGTGAAGGCGTTGAAAAAACGCTTCCCGAATGCGCGCATTACGGTGGACCCGAACGGCGCCTGGCTGCTGGACGAAGCCATTAGCCTGTGTAAAGGGCTGAATGATGTGCTGACCTACGCCGAAGATCCGTGCGGTGCCGAGCAGGGGTTCTCTGGCCGCGAAGTGATGGCGGAGTTCCGCCGCGCTACCGGTCTGCCGGTCGCCACCAATATGATCGCCACCAACTGGCGAGAAATGGGTCACGCGGTGATGCTGAATGCTGTCGATATTCCACTGGCGGATCCGCACTTCTGGACACTCTCCGGCGCCGTGCGGGTTGCGCAGTTGTGCGATGACTGGGGGCTGACCTGGGGCTGTCACTCCAACAACCATTTCGATATTTCACTGGCGATGTTTACCCATGTCGGCGCCGCTGCACCGGGAACACCAACCGCTATCGACACCCACTGGATCTGGCAGGAGGGCGATGCCCGCCTGACCCAACAGCCGCTGGAAATCAGGCAGGGCAAAATTGCCGTGCCGGATGCGCCAGGCCTCGGCGTGGAGATCGACTGGCATCAAATCGAGAAAGCACATGCCGCCTATAAAAAACTGCCTGGCGGCGCGCGCAATGACGCAGGCCCGATGCAGTACCTCATCCCGGGCTGGACGTTTGACAAAAAACGCCCGGTCTTTGGACGTCATTGAGAGAGAAAAGGATAAAAAATGAGCACATATACGTCTACCCCCGTTGTCGCATCCATGCAGGTGATCCCGGTTGCCGGGCACGACAGCATGCTGATGAACCTGAGCGGCGCGCATGCCCCTTTCTTCACCCGCAATATCGTGGTGATCAAAGACAACGCAGGGCACACCGGCGTGGGGGAAATTCCGGGCGGCGAGAAAATCCGTAAAACGCTGGAAGATGCGATTCCGCTGGTGGTTGGTAAAACGCTGGGTGAATACAAAAACGTGCTGAACAGCGTGCGCCAGACTTTCGCCGATCGCGATGCCGGCGGCCGCGGGCTGCAAACTTTCGACTTGCGCACCACAATCCATGTGGTAACGGGTATCGAAGCGGCGATGCTGGATCTGTTAGGCCAGCACCTTGGCGTCAACGTCGCCTCCCTGCTGGGCGAAGGCCAGCAGCGTAATGAAGTCGAGATGCTGGGCTACCTGTTCTTCGTCGGCGACAGCAAAAAAACGCCGCTGCCGTACCAGAGTCAGCCGGATGACAAATGCGACTGGTATCGCGTTCGCCATGAAGAGGCAATGACGCCGGATCGCGTCGTGCGTCTGGCGGAAGCCGCTTATGAAAAATATGGCTTTAACGATTTCAAACTGAAAGGCGGCGTTCTGGCGGGCATGGAAGAGGCGGAAGCCATTTCCGCGCTGGCAAAACGCTTCCCGCAGGCGCGCGTCACGCTGGATCCCAATGGCGCATGGTCGCTGGATGAAGCCATCAAAATCGGTAAGCACCTGAAAGGCGTACTGGCTTACGCGGAAGATCCCTGCGGTGCTGAACAGGGTTTCTCTGGCCGTGAAGTGATGGCAGAATTCCGCCGTGCGACCGGTCTGCCGACGGCGACCAACATGATCGCCACCGACTGGCGGCAGATGGGACATACGCTGTCGCTGCAATCGGTGGATATTCCGCTGGCGGATCCGCATTTCTGGACGATGCAGGGCTCGGTACGTGTGGCGCAAATGTGCCACGAATTTGGCCTGACCTGGGGCTCACACTCCAACAACCACTTCGATATTTCGCTGGCGATGTTCACTCACGTCGCTGCCGCTGCGCCTGGCAACATTACCGCTATCGACACACACTGGATCTGGCAGGAGGGCAATCAGCGCCTGACCAAACAGCCGTTCGAAATCAAAGGCGGGATGGTACAGGTTCCGACCACGCCGGGTCTGGGCGTTGAACTGGATATGGATCAGGTGATGAAAGCCAACGCGCTGTATCAGAAACATGGCCTTGGCGCGCGTGATGATGCGATGGGGATGCAGTATCTGATCCCTGACTGGAAGTTTGATAACAAACGGCCCTGCATGGTGCGTTAATGAAATTGCCAGTCCTTGCGGGGGCTGGCATTTCAGTACCTTTCCTGGGTGTATGCTTATTGTTGTGAATATGCATAAGGATGGCTTATGAAGATTGTTATCGCTCCTGACTCTTACAAAGAAAGCTTAAGCGCCCTGGAAGTTGCGACGGCCATTGAGCGTGGTTTTCGCGAGATATTTCCCTCGGCGGAGTATATAAAAATTCCGGTTGCAGACGGTGGCGAAGGGACGGTAGAAGCCATGGTTGCTGCGACCAACGGCCGTATTGTTAAGGTAGCGGTGAAGGGCCCGCTGGGCGAACAGGCGGAAGGATTTTATGGCATTTCCGGCGATGAGCAGTCGGCGTTTATTGAAATGGCGGCGGCCAGCGGGCTGGAAATGGTGCCGCCGGCGAAGCGCGATCCGCTGATTACCACGTCGTGGGGAACCGGCGAACTGATCCGCCATGCGCTGGATGCAGGCGTTAAACATATCATTATTGGCATCGGCGGCAGCGCCACCAATGACGGTGGCGCAGGCATGGTGCAGGCGCTGGGCGCAAAGTTGCTCGACGAGCAGGATCGGCAGATTGCGCCAGGCGGCGCGGCGCTGGAATCGCTGGCGCGCATTGATCTCCGCGAGCTGGATAAACGTCTTGCCGGTTGTCGCATTGAAGTGGCCTGCGACGTAACCAATCCATTAACCGGAGAAGCGGGGGCATCGGCCGTTTTTGGCCCGCAGAAAGGTGCGACACCAGAGATGATTGCCCGGCTGGACAAGGCGCTGGCGCATTATGCAGAGATCATTGCCCGCGATCTGGACATCGACGTGCTGAACCTGGCGGGCGGCGGCGCAGCGGGCGGCATGGGCGCGGCATTATATGCGTTTTGCGGCGCGGAATTGCGCCAGGGGATCGAGATTGTCACCGACGCGCTGGCGCTGGATAAACATGTCAGGGGCGCGGATCTGGTGATCACCGGTGAAGGGCGCATCGACAGCCAGACGGTGCATGGCAAAGTGCCGGTCGGCGTAGCGAAAGTGGCCAAGCGCTACAATATTCCGGTGATCGGCATTGCCGGGAGCCTCACCGCCGATGTTGGCGTGGTGCACGATCATGGCATTGATGCCGTTTTCAGCGTGCTCTATACGATCTGTACGCTGGAAAAAGCGCTGGCAAATGCAGGTGAAAACGTCCGTATGACGGCGCGCAATGTGGCAGCGGTGCTAAAAGCGGGGCAGCAACTGTAGTGATATTTGCCGGATGGCGCAGGCGCTTATCCGGCTTACAAAGCGATTAAAGTGTCGCACTATCCCATGCCGGAAGGCATTGCCGCCATCCGGCGTGCAAGTCATCCGGCGTTCAGGCCATTCGTTACTCTCAACATCGCTACCCAATCAACCGGTGCGCTTCGCGCGTAACGTTATCCATCTCATCAAGCAGTTCCAGAAACTCCGGTTCCAGCTCGTCGGCACTGACGCCGCTACGCAGTTGATGTTCAATGAGCTGGCAGAGGTTTTTCAGCCGAGGAACGCCGCTGTAACCGCAACTGCCGTGCAGCTTGTGGATCGCTTCCTGCAACCCCTGCGGCGCTTCGCCGACCAGTTGTTCCTCCACCATATTGCGGATCTCCGGCAGAAACTCGATCAGCATATGCAGCATCTCGCGCGCAAGGTCGGTTTTCCCCGCCGCCTGTCGCAGCGCCAGTTGCCAGTCGAGCGTAACATCGTGATTGATCGGCAGCTCCACCGGGATCTCTTCGGTTTCCGGCGTATGCCAGACGCTGATTTCCGGGCCAGGCTTATAGCGCAACAGCAGGTTATGCAGCTTATCTTCTTCGATTGGCTTGGCCAGATAATCGTTCATCCCGGCGCTGAGCAACTTCTCTTTTTGCCCGGCCATCGCATGTGCGGTTACGGCGACGACGGGAGTTTGCTGCTGATGCGGTAGCTGGCGGATCAACTCGCAGGCACGAATACCGTCCATATCCGGCATCTGGATATCCATCAGAATCAGATCGAACTGCATCTGTTTGGCCCGCTCGATGGCTTGCAAACCGTTCTCGCACAGCTCGACGTGCTGCACCTGATCCTCAAGCAGAACGCCAATTAGCTTCAGGTTCGCCGGGTTGTCATCCACCGCCATGACGCTCATTGGCAGTTTGCTTTCATCCTCATGTGAGGTCCGAACCAGTTGCGTCGCGCGACAATACTCAGTCAAGGCGGGCAGCAGGCGGGTAGTGGTCAGCGGTTTAAGCAGACAAGCCGCTGCACCATCCTGTTTCAGCTCTTCGGCATTCACTTGTGCGTGGCACGGTAACGCCAGCAGCAGATAGTCGGTCATGGCTGCCGCACGCGCCAGGCGATCGTGCTGCATGCTGAGCGGCTCGCGCACGGTTACCGGCACCGCCAACAGCAAAATATCGTAGTGCCCTTGCGGGAGCGCCGAGAATGACGGGCTATAAATTATCTCCAGCGGCGTGTTGTTGAGCACTTCCAGCGTGCTTTGCGCCGCTGCGGCATTCGGTTCGACATACGCCAGACGTTTACCGACCAGTCTTTCCGTGGCGGGCGCTTCGGTGATGGCGTTTGGATTGAGGTCGAGATCAATATGGAACCAGAAGGTCGAACCCCGGTTCGGCTGGCTATGGAAAGAGATATCGCCGCCCATCTCATTCACCAGCCGTTGCGTGATCACCAACCCCAGGCCAGTACCGCCGTGGCGGCGAGAGATGCTGGCATCCGCCTGACGAAATGCCTGGAACAGGCGCGACTGATCGCGTTCCGGAATGCCGATGCCGGTATCGCGGATCTGCACCTCAATTTGCACTTTGTTATTGCTGATGGCGCGTTTCTCAACCACCACATCGATATTGCCATGTTCGGTAAACTTGATGGCGTTGCCGACCAGATTGGTGATCACTTGCTGCAGACGCAGCGGGTCGCCAATCACGTTATCCGGGACATCATTTTTGATGTTCAGGGTCAGCTCAAGCCCCTTATCGTGCGCCGAGTGCGCCAGCAAGATCACCACCTCATCCAGCGTGTTGCGCAGAGGGAACGGAATACTTTCGAGGATCAGTTTGCCCGCTTCCAGCTTGGAGAAGTCCAGCACATCGTTAATGATCGCCAGTAGGTTATTCGCCGAGCGTTCAATGGTCAGCAGGTGATCGCGCTGGGTAGGATTCAGCTCAGATTTCAATGTCAAACGGGTAAAGCCAATCACGCCATTCAGCGGTGTGCGCAGCTCATGAGACATATTGGCGAGAAACTCAGATTTAATTCGCGCGGCTTCCTGCGCACGCTTTTTCGCCAGATCCAGCTCAACGTTCTGGATCTCCATCTGCTCCAGCGTTTCACGCAGATCCGAGGTAGATTGATCGATATTATGCTGCATCTCTTCGTGGTAGGCCGCCAGCGACATGGCCATCGAATTGATGCCGTTTTTCAGCATATCCAGCTCGCCGAGCATAAAACCTTCAACACGGCTGTCGAGCTGCCCGCGACGGATACGGTCGACGGTATTCACCATATTACGAATGGGACCAGTCACGTCGCGCATCAGACGCCAGCCAAAAATCAGCGCAATACCAATACAGAATAAAATCATCAGGCTGGAGATAAAAATCTCCTTGTACTGCTGCAGGCGTACCGATTTCAGATCCAACTGTAGCGCCACATAGCCGAGCATATTGCCGGTGATTTTATCCGCAGGCAGAGCGGTGTTTGCCGGTTCAAGCCCCTCGGACAGGATCGGTGTGCGCAGCACCATCGTATCGCCGCGGCGGGTAACGTTTAGCTTGCGCGGGAAAGGCTGCCCTTCTGGCACCCTCAGATCGTCACCATCAAGCTGGAAATTGGACGAGACGAACACATCGTTGCGCCCGTCGTAAATGGTGATAGCGCGGACGATGTCAGAATGGCGGCGGTGAAGCACGCTAATCAACTGGCCAATGGCTTCGCGATCCTGTAGCGCCATGCTGTATTCGCTGGAAACCGCCAGCGGTTCGATAATACTGGCGCCTGCGTCTTCCAGTTGACGCTGTAAATCGTTATAGCGGTGAACGACGAAAAAGATACTGAGCAGCACACCGATAAGCACAGTGGGGGCCAGGATCAGAATCATCATGCGTGCGCGCAAGCTGTAGTTGGTCATGGAGTTCCGTTATGGGAGAATTAGGCCATTACACAGTTATTGAGAATATTCACTGCAATGGCGCAATTCTACTCTGCAAAACGACGCGTGACGACTCGTGAGCGCATTACCGTCACGGCAACCGACCTCGATCCCTTTGGTCAGGGGGTTGCTCGCCATAATGGTAAAGCGTTGTTTATCCCCGGATTATTACCAGCAGAAACGGCGGAAATTACCCTCAAAGAGGAAAAACGTCAGTTTGCCCGTGGGGAAGTAAAACACCGCCTGAATGACAGCCCGGAGCGCGTTAAACCGGAATGTCCACATTTTGGCGTTTGCGGCGGGTGCCAGCAGCAACATGCCAGCGTTGCTCTGCAACAGCGCAGTAAAAGCGCGGCACTGGCGCGATTGATGAAACAGAACGTTGACGAGGTGATTGCCGCACAACCCTGGGGATATCGCCGTCGGGCGCGTTTGAGCCTCAGTTGGCAACCGAAAACGCAGCGTCTGGAGATGGGGTTTCGCAAAGCGGGCGACAACGACATTATCAATGTGAGGCGTTGCCCGGTACTGGTGCCCCGTCTTGAGGCAATGCTGGTGCCGTTGCATGAATGTCTGGCAGGGCTTGGCGCAGTGCGCCATCTGGGGCACGTCGAACTGGTGGAGGCCGACAATGGCCCACTGATGGTTTTGCGGCACACTGCGCCGTTAAGTCATGCGGATAAAGAAAAACTGGAACGTTTTTCGCATTCTCAGGGGATTGCGCTGTACCTCGCGCCACAAAGCGAGATACTTGAACATGTTAGCGGAGAATCCCCCTGGTACAGCTCCGACGGGCTACGCTTAATGTTCAGCCCGCGGGACTTTATTCAGGTCAACGATGGCGTCAATCAGCAAATGGTGGCTCATGCGCTGGCGTGGCTTGATATCCAGCCCGACGACCGCGTACTGGATCTGTTCTGCGGTATGGGGAATTTCACTCTGCCGCTGGCGCAGCGCGCGTTAAGTGTCGTTGGGGTGGAAGGCGTCGCCGATCTGGTGGCGAAAGCGCAGGAGAATGCGCAACAGAATGGCTTGCAGAATGTGACATTCTTTCATGAAAATCTGGAGGATGATGTCACTCGGCAACCCTGGGCGAGCCAGGGATTTGATAAGGTGTTGCTCGATCCCGCGCGCACAGGAGCTGCCGGGGTGATGCGACATATTATAAAATTGTCTCCCGGCAGAGTGGTGTACGTTTCCTGTAACCCCGCCACGCTTGCCCGTGACAGTGAAGCGCTATTAAATGCAGGTTACCAGATTCAGCGGCTGGCGATGCTGGACATGTTTCCGCACACTGGTCATCTGGAATCGATGGTGTTGTTTGTGAAAAACAAATGATTAATTTCGGCTTGTCGAATTCGGCAGGCCCGGTCCCTGAAAGGAGAGGACAATGGTTGCGGTACGCAGTGCGCATTTGAACAAAGCGGGTGAATTCGATCCAGTCAAATGGATTGCCAGTCTGGGGATCACCAGTCAGCCGTCGTGTGAACGCTTAACCGAAACCTGGGAATATTGTCTGCGACAAACGCAGGGGCATCCGGATGCTGGCGTCGTGTTGTGGCGCGGCATTGAGATGGTAGAAATTCTCTCCATGCTGAGTATGGATATCGACACGTTGCGTGCGGCGCTACTGTTTCCGTTGGCCGATGCTGAAGTGGTGAGCGAAGAGGTGCTGAGTGAAAACGTCGGCGCCTCGGTGGTCAACCTGATTCACGGCGTGCGCGACATGGCTGCCATCCGCCAGTTGAAAGCCACGCATACGGATGCTGTCTCTTCTGAACAGGTTGATAACGTTCGCCGCATGCTGCTGGCGATGGTTGATGATTTCCGCTGCGTGGTCATTAAGCTGGCCGAACGTATCGCGCATCTGCGTGAAGTAAAAGATGCGCCGGAAGATGAACGTGTACTGGCGGCGAAAGAGTGTACCAACATCTATGCGCCACTGGCGAACAGGCTGGGCATCGGGCAACTGAAATGGGAGCTGGAGGATTACTGCTTCCGCTACCTGCATCCGGCGGAATACAAGCGCATTGCTAAGCTGTTGCATGAACGCCGTATCGATCGCGAACACTATATCGACGAGTTTGTCGGCCATCTGCGTGCCGAAATGAAAACCGAAGGCGTCAAAGCTGAGGTCTACGGCCGACCAAAGCACATCTACAGTATCTGGCGGAAGATGCAGAAAAAACATCTCGCTTTTGACGAGCTGTTTGATGTGCGTGCAGTGCGTATTGTTGCCGAACGCTTGCAGGATTGTTATGCCGCACTGGGGATTGTGCATACCCATTACCGCCATCTGCCGGATGAGTTCGATGACTACGTCGCCAACCCTAAACCGAACGGTTATCAGTCTATTCATACGGTAGTTCTGGGGCCGGGCGGGAAAACCGTTGAAATCCAGATTCGTACCCGCCAGATGCATGAAGACGCAGAGCTGGGCGTTGCCGCACACTGGAAGTACAAAGAGGGGACGGCAGTTGCCGGCAGCCCGCGTTCAGCGCATGAAGACAGGATTGCCTGGCTGCGTAAACTGATCGCCTGGCAGGAAGAGATGGCCGATTCCGGCGAAATGCTGGATGAAGTCCGCAGCCAAGTCTTTGACGATCGGGTGTATGTGTTTACGCCGAAGGGTGACGTGGTCGATCTGCCTGCCGGCTCCACGCCGCTGGACTTTGCCTACCACATTCACAGCGACGTAGGGCATCGTTGCATTGGCGCGAAGATCGGCGGGCGCATCGTTCCCTTTACTTACCAGTTGCAGATGGGCGACCAGGTTGAAATTATCACCCAGAAGCAGCCGAACCCAAGCCGCGACTGGCTGAATCCGAACCTCGGCTATGTGACAACCAGCCGCGGGCGTTCGAAGATCCACGCCTGGTTCCGTAAGCAGGATCGCGACAAAAACATTCTTGCCGGACGGCAGATCCTCGACGATGAGCTGGCGCATCTGGGGATCAGCCTGAAAGAGGCGGAAAAACATCTGCTGCCGCGTTACAACTTTAACGAGCTGGAAGAGTTGCTGGCGGCGATTGGCGGTGGCGATATCCGTCTTAATCAGATGGTGAACTTCCTGCAATCGCAGTTCAATAAACCGAGCGCCGAAGAGCAGGACGCCGCCGCGCTGAAACAGTTGCAGCAGAAAACGTATGCGCCGCAAAGCCGCAGCAAAGACAATGGTCGTGTGGTGGTGGAAGGCGTAGGTAATCTGATGCATCACATTGCGCGCTGCTGCCAGCCGATTCCGGGCGATGAAATCGTTGGATTTATCACCCAGGGCCGCGGGATCTCGATCCACCGCGCCGACTGCGATCAGCTGGAAGAGCTGCGCACCGTTGCGCCAGAGCGCATCGTGGATGCCGTCTGGGGCGAGAGCTACTCGGCGGGATACTCGCTGGTGGTGCGCGTGACGGCAAACGACCGTAGCGGCCTGCTGCGCGATATCACCACCATTCTCGCCAATGAGAAGGTGAACGTGCTGGGCGTTGCCAGCCGCAGCGACACCAAAGAACAGCTTGCCACCATCGATATGAATATCGAAATCTACAACCTGCAGGTGCTGGGCCGTGTGCTTGGCAAACTCAACCAGGTGCCGGACGTTATCGACGCCCGCCGTCTGCACGGTGGCTGATTTTCACTTCATCCGATCCTCTCCCGTCAGCGGAGAGGATCCCATTTTTTACCAGGAAGACTCATGACTCAAATCGATCGTCTGCTCGGGATTATGCAACGCCTGCGCGACCCGGAAACCGGCTGCCCGTGGGACAAAGAACAAACCTACGCCACCATTGCGCCCTATACGCTGGAAGAGACGTACGAAGTGCTGGACGCCATCAACCGGGAAGATTTTGACGATCTGCGCGGTGAATTGGGCGATCTACTGTTCCAGGTGGTGTTTTACGCGCGGATGGCGCAGGAAGAGGGACGCTTTGATTTTAACGATGTCTGCGCGGCGATTAGCGACAAACTGGAACGCCGTCACCCGCATATTTTTGGCGACGCCCATGCCGGAAATAGCACGGAAGTGCTGGCGCGCTGGGAGCAAATCAAAACCGAAGAACGTGCTGAGAAAGCGCAACACTCGGCGCTGGACGACATTCCCCACAGTCTGCCTGCGCTGATGCGCGCGCATAAAATCCAGAAACGCTGCTCCGGCGTTGGTTTTGACTGGACGTCGCTTGGCCCGGTGCTCGATAAAGTCTATGAAGAGATCGACGAAGTGATGGACGAAGCAAAGCAGGCCGTTGTGGATGAGGCAAGACTGGAAGAAGAGGTTGGCGATTTACTGTTTGCTACGGTAAATCTGTCGCGCCATCTGGGGGTAAAAGCGGAAGTCGCGCTGCAAAAAGCGAACCTGAAATTTGAGCGTCGTTTCCGCGAAGTGGAGCGAATTGTCCGCGAGCGCGGGCTGGAAATGACCGGTGTGGATCTGGAAACAATGGAAAATGTCTGGCAACAGGTAAAACGCCAGGAACATGATCTTTAACGGAATTGTTCCAGTAAGCGCCATTTGTGTGATTTTTTAAATAACAAGCGCTTGATTTACGTCAAAAACATTTACCTGAAAGCGGCTATTTTCACACTCCTTATATCTGCCAGAACGCTTTGAGAAGCGCCTCTTCGACTTATTCGGGGCGCGGCAAGGCGGCAACTGAGAAAATACCTGGACGCATCGTTATGCAGTGCGTCCGGGACAGGCGAATGAAGCCAGGGCAGATGCGGTCTGAAGAACGAAGGAGAGGGATAATGAAAGTTTGTGGCCTCAGCCATGATCGGGTATACTGCTTTCCCGTCCTGGTTATTCCATCGTCTTTTAAACCTAACTTCTCAGGTTCAGCATGACAACGAACTATATTTTTGTGACCGGCGGGGTCGTATCCTCTCTGGGTAAAGGCATTGCCGCAGCCTCCCTGGCAGCCATTCTCGAAGCTCGTGGCCTTAACGTCACTATGATGAAACTGGATCCGTATATTAACGTCGATCCGGGGACTATGAGCCCAATCCAGCATGGCGAAGTGTTCGTTACCGAAGATGGCGCTGAAACCGATCTTGATTTGGGTCACTACGAGCGCTTCATTCGCACCAAAATGACGCGTCGCAACAACTTCACCACCGGTCGCATTTACTCCGAGGTTCTGCGTAAAGAGCGTCGTGGCGACTATCTGGGCGCGACCGTACAGGTTATTCCGCACATCACTAACGCTATCAAAGAGCGCATCATTGAAGGTGGCGAAGGCCACGATGTCGCGCTGGTTGAAATCGGCGGTACTGTGGGTGATATCGAATCCCTGCCGTTCCTTGAAGCTATTCGTCAGATGGCGGTAGAAGTGGGCCGTGAGCGCACGCTCTACATGCACTTGACGCTGGTGCCGTACATGGCCGCTTCGGGTGAAGTGAAAACCAAGCCGACACAGCACTCAGTGAAAGAGCTGCTTTCCATCGGTATTCAGCCGGATATCCTGATTTGTCGTTCCGATCGTGCCGTTCCTGCTAACGAACGTGCGAAAATTGCTTTGTTCTGTAACGTTCCAGAAAAAGCAGTGATTTCTCTGAAAGACGTCGATTCTATTTATAAAATCCCGGGCCTGTTGAAATCCCAGGGGCTGGACGATTATATTTGTAAACGATTCAGCTTGAACTGTCCGGAAGCAAACCTGGCCGAATGGGAACAGGTTATTTATGAAGAAGCGAATCCGTCAGGTGAAGTTACCATCGGTATGGTTGGCAAGTATATTGAACTGCCGGATGCCTACAAATCGGTGATCGAAGCGCTGAAACACGGTGGTCTGAAAAACCGTGTCACCGTCAATATCAAGCTGATTGATTCGCAGGATGTTGAAACGCGCGGTGTGGAAATTCTGAAAGATCTGGATGCAATCCTCATCCCTGGCGGCTTCGGTTACCGCGGTGTGGAAGGTAAGATCGCTACCGCACGCTATGCGCGTGAAAATAATATTCCTTACCTGGGAATTTGCCTGGGTATGCAGGTTGCGTTGATTGAATTCGCACGTAATGTGGTCGGAATGGAGAACGCCAACTCCACGGAATTTGTGCCAGACTGTAAATACCCGGTTGTGGCGTTAATTACCGAGTGGCGTGATGAAGATGGCAACGTTGAGCAACGTTCTGAGAAGAGCGATCTCGGCGGTACGATGCGCCTCGGCGCACAGCAGTGCCAGCTTGGCGATGACAGCCTGGTTCGTCAGCTTTACGGCGCGCCAACTATCGTTGAACGCCATCGCCACCGTTACGAAGTCAACAATATGCTGTTGAAACAAATTGAAGCTGCGGGTCTGCGTGTTGCGGGCCGTTCCGGGGATGATCAGTTGGTCGAGATCATCGAGGTGCCGAATCATCCGTGGTTCGTCGCCTGTCAGTTCCATCCGGAGTTTACTTCTACGCCGCGTGATGGACATCCGCTGTTTGCAGGCTTTGTAAAAGCCGCCAGCGAGCATCAAAAGCGTCAGGCGAAGTAAAAAGATACAAAGACAGCGCTGTAATGGCGCTCCAATAGCATTCGTTCTACAACAAGGCAGCCCGTGAATGAATCCCCGGGAGCTTAGTCAACTAAGTGACCGGGGTGAGATAGCGGGCTAACGCAGTTGTAGGGCGAAGGATGAAGGAGCGGGCGTTGTTTGTCTGGAGTTTTAGCTTAACTTGTACTGAGGAAAACCTAATGTCCAAAATCGTTAAAGTCATCGGTCGTGAAATCATCGACTCCCGTGGTAACCCGACTGTTGAAGCCGAAGTACACCTGGAAGGTGGTTTCGTCGGTCTGGCGGCTGCGCCGTCAGGTGCTTCTACTGGTTCCCGCGAAGCGCTGGAACTGCGCGATGGCGACAAATCCCGTTTCCTGGGTAAAGGCGTACTGAAAGCGGTTGGCGCGGTTAACGGCCCGATCGCTCAGGCGATCCTGGGTAAAGATGCAAAAGACCAGGCTGGCATCGATAAGATCATGATCGATCTGGACGGTACCGAAAACAAATCTAACTTCGGTGCAAACGCAATCCTGGCCGTGTCTCTGGCTGTTGCTAAAGCTGCTGCTGCCTCTAAAGGCCTGCCGCTGTACGCTCACATTGCTGAACTGAACGGCACCCCGGGCAAATACTCCATGCCGCTTCCGATGATGAACATCATCAACGGCGGTGAGCACGCTGACAACAACGTCGACATTCAGGAATTCATGATTCAGCCGATTGGCGCGAAAACCCTGAAAGAAGCTGTACGTATGGGTTCAGAAGTGTTCCATCACCTGGCTAAAGTGCTGAAATCCAAAGGTATGAACACAGCTGTTGGTGACGAAGGTGGCTATGCGCCGAACCTGGGTTCCAACGCAGAAGCACTGGCTGTTATCGCTGAAGCAGTAGATGCAGCGGGCTACAAACTGGGCCAGGACATCGGTCTGGCGATGGACTGCGCAGCGTCTGAATTCTACAAAGACGGTAAATACGTTCTGGCTGGCGAAGGCAACAAAGCGTTCACCTCTGAAGAGTTCACTCACTTCCTGGAAGATCTGACCAAACAGTATCCGATCCTTTCCATCGAAGATGGTCTGGACGAATCTGACTGGGCTGGCTTCGCATACCAGACCAAAGTACTGGGCGACAAAATCCAGCTGGTTGGTGACGATCTTTTCGTAACCAACACCAAAATCCTGAAAGAAGGTATCGAGAAAGGTATCGCTAACTCCATCCTGATCAAATTCAACCAGATCGGTTCTCTGACCGAAACTCTGGCTGCGATCAAAATGGCGAAAGACGCTGGCTACACCGCTGTCATCTCTCACCGTTCTGGCGAAACTGAAGACGCTACCATCGCTGACCTGGCTGTTGGTACCGCTGCTGGCCAGATCAAAACCGGTTCTATGAGCCGTTCTGACCGCGTTGCTAAATACAACCAGCTGATTCGTATCGAAGAAGCGCTGGGCGAACAAGCTCCGTTCAACGGTCGTAAAGAGATCAAAGGTCAGGCGTAATCGCCAGGCCTTAGTGAAATGAAAAATGCCAGTCATCTGACTGGCATTTTTTTTGGCTATTTGAAATCCACTTCCATCTGCTGCGGGATTGTTAGCCCGCGCGTCGTTTGTACGCAACGGGCAATATAGTCCGTAAAGCGAGGTGGCTTCGGCATGCCCATACTCAGCAGCTTATCGTTGCTGAAACGCACGTTGAGCATGGCGAACGCGCCGTACAAACGCATCGCTTTCAACATCAACCGCTCATTACAGGGGCCGAAAATGCCCTTCAACTCACGGCGCATTTTCACCAGCGTCTCGTAACTGACCTGCGCGTATTTATCACCCACCGGAGCTTTTTCCAGCGCTTGCGCCATCGCTTTATCAATATCAGCAAAACGCACGCTGTTCTCTTCACCGGCAGAGATGTGCACCACTTCGCCCTGGGCGACCTGGCCTTTCAGCAGCATCAGCAACGCATCGGCACAGTAATCGACCGGGATAACATCGACGCGATCTTCCAGTGAGCACATAAATTTCTGCAACATTAATCCCATACTGAAGACCCAGAAAATACTGGTTGATGGCAGACATCCGTGATGCGTGTGCCCGACGACAATAGAAGGGCGGGCAATCACCAGCGGCATCTGCGGGCACTCCTGGCGCATCAGTTGCTCAATGGTCGATTTGGAGCGCGTATAGGCCACCAGATGCTCGGCATTCTCGTGAAACTCTGCGCTTTCTGGCACCAGTGAATCCGGTTCCGGCGTACAGGACATCGCTGTGCCGACGTGAAGGAAGCGCTGCAAGCCCTCTACCTGCGACATTCTGCGGGCAAAGGCCAGCGTTCCTTCGACATTCACTTTCCAGACCAGCGGGTTATTGCCAAAAGAGGCAACAGCCGCGCAGTTCAGCACGTGAGTGACGCTTTCCAGCGCAGGATCGTTGATGAAACCTTCCGGTTCGCCCAAATCCCCAAGCAGGATTTGCGAAGTATCAAGTGTATTAAGTTCCGCATCCGTCAGACCAAACTTGCGCATGTTGCTTTTAACGCGCTCAAGTCCGGCTTCTTTATCTTCTGCCCTTACCAACAGCAGTAAATTTATGGCTTCACTGCCGTGGAGGATTTTTTCCAATACCGCTCCACCCAGAAATCCCGTCACGCCCGTTATTAATAATGTATTCATGAATGCTATCTCTCCAGCGTTGCTCGGGCGGATTGTAGGCACGGAAAGCTAAACGCCATATCAATAAAGTGGAGTGGGAAATGGAGGATTCTTAAGCTTGTTTTAAGGAAAGTACGAAAGGGGATTTGCGTTCGACAACGGCAGTGAGTAATTAATTCCAGCACGAAATGTCAAAAAAATAACTCATTGATTTAAAATGCTTTATATTTTTATTGACAGTATGAAATGGCGACGACAATTTGCGTCGAAGTGTAAGAAAAAACATAGATAGTTACATCATTTTTAGCGGCCGCAGGTGGAGAAAAAGCGCAATACCGCGAAAGGCTATGAAGGTTAAGCCAGGATCTGCAATAATTAGCGTTTATTTCTGATCAGAGTTGACTATGCAGTACCCGATTAACGAGATGTTCCAGACCCTGCAAGGTGAGGGTTATTTTACCGGCGTTCCTGCCATTTTTATTCGTTTACAGGGATGCCCGGTTGGTTGCGCCTGGTGCGACACCAAACACACCTGGGATAAGCTTGCGGATCGGGAAGTGTCGCTGTTCAGCATCCTTGCGAAAACCAAAGAAAGCGATAAGTGGGGCGCAGCCAGTAGTGAAGATCTGCTGGCGATTATTACGCGCCAGGGCTGGACGGCACGCCATGTGGTGATCACCGGCGGCGAACCCTGCATCCACGATTTAACGCCGCTTACCAGCCTGCTGGAGCTGAACGGTTTTAGCTGCCAGATCGAAACCAGCGGCACGCACGAAGTGCGCACTTCCCATTCTACCTGGGTGACAGTATCGCCGAAGGTGAATATGCGCGGTGGCTACGATGTGCTGTTGCAGGCGCTGGAGCGTGCGGATGAAATCAAGCATCCGGTCGGGCGCGTGCGCGATATCGAAGCGCTGGATGAACTGCTGGCGCAGTTAACGGATGACAAGCCGCGGGTCATTGCCTTGCAGCCTATCAGCCAGAAAGAGGATGCAACCCGCCTGTGTATTGAAACCTGTATCGCCCGCAACTGGCGGCTCTCGATGCAGACACATAAGTACCTGAACATTGCCTGATAAATCAGCCCGCCCTGGCGGGTTGTTTTTTCCGCGAAATATCTGATGAAATTTTTACTGTGATGTACGTCACATTTTAAGTTGTGCGCCGTCATTAATAATTCCCTGCGTTTTTAACAAAAAATAATTCAGGTATTATTGATGTCAATTGATTCACTCAATGAATTCTCTTTAGATTTTTTTTCGCTACACGGGAAAACAGCAATCGTTAGTGGTGGAAATACCGGGCTGGGGCAGGCTTTTTCAATGGCACTGGCTAAAGCGGGGGCTAATATTTTTATTCCCGGCCTGACCGACGACGGTGGTGAAACCAAAGCCATGCTCGAAAAGCAGGGGGTCAGCGCGGAGTTTATGCAGATCGATATTACCGCTAAAGGCGCGCCGCAAGCGGTGATAGCCGCCTGCTGTGAACGTTTTGGTACCGTCGATATCCTGGTAAATAACGCCGGAATTTGTCATTTAAACTCCGTGCTGGATTTTAATCGTCAGGACTGGGATCCGATGGTGGATGTCAATCTGACTGCTGCATTCGAATTAAGTTACCATGCAGCAAAAATAATGATTCCACGCCGTTCCGGGAAAATAATTAATATTTGCTCTGTTCTGTCATATATCGATGGGCAACGTTCGCCGGCTTATTCTGCGACAAAACATGCACTGGTTGGATTTACCAAATCCTATTGTGATGAACTGGCGCAATATAATATTCAGGTTAATGGTATTGCGCCGGGTTATTATTCAACGAATATTACGCGGATCGCCCGCAGTAAAGCCAAAACGCATCGCTGGGTGTTGGATCATATTCCGGCGAACCGCTGGGGGGATAAGCAGGATTTGATGGGGGCGATGATTTTTCTTGCGAGTCGCGCAGCAGATTATGTCAACGGCCATGTGCTGGTCGTGGATGGGGGGTTTCTGGTTCGCTAACGGCTATCGGTCAGTCATCTCCGCAAGGAAATGACCGACTCGCTTATTCGCCGCGATAGACGCAACCTGCGGTGCAGGTCTCTTTCACCATGACTGCGCTCAGCAGCGGCACAACCGGCTTCATCTGATCCCAAATCCACTTCGCCAGCACTTCGCTGGTGGGGTTTTCCAGGCCCGGGATCTCATTCAGATAGTAGTGATCCAGCCTGTCATACAACGGCTTAAACGCCGCTTTCAGTTCGGCGAAGTCCATGATCCAGCCGGTATAAGGATCCACCTCGCCGGTGATCTCCAGGCGCACCATAAAGGAGTGGCCATGCAGACGACCGCACTTATGCCCTTGCGGGACATGCGGTAAATGGTGAGCGGCTTCAAAGGTGAAATCTTTAAACAACGTGGTCGACATAATGCACTCTCAGACTGACAAAAAACCGCCGCATAGTAGCGGAAATGACCTTTTTTAGCATTAACTAAAATCGCTAAAAGTGTTTACTCGTGAAATACCACCAGCCTGTATTTATTTTGTTGTTGTAATTCAATAAGTTAATTAACCTGTTTTAGTGTTAATAACTATAGCTAAAACAGGTTAGTTCTTTTGGTTATTTATTATTTCCAACCTTTCTTTAATTGTTATTATCCCGCCGTTAACCTTAGTTTCACTTCGGTTTTTAAAATTATATCCCCTTATCGTTTTTGCGTTGTTGACCGTGAAAAAGACTGTCTGCAAAACGAAGGGGAATTTTCGCTACTGGAACATAACAACGCATGACAACTCAGGCTCCACCTTCCGCGTTGCTGCCGCTAAACCCGGAGCAACTGGCGCGCCTTCAGGCCGCAACCACTGATTTGACGCCCACCCAGTTAGCCTGGGTTTCTGGTTATTTCTGGGGCGTACTGAACCAACAGCCCGCGGCTGCAGCTACCGTCCCGGTATCGGCAGCAGAGATCCCGGCAATTACGCTGATTTCCGCGTCGCAAACCGGCAACGCTCGCCGTGTAGCGGAAGCGCTGCGCGACGATCTGCTGGCGGCGAAACTGAACGTCAGCCTGGTTAACGCCGGTGACTACAAGTTCAAACAGATCGCTAACGAAAAATTGCTGGTGATGGTGGCTTCCACCCAGGGTGAGGGCGAAGCGCCGGAAGAAGCCGTTGCGCTGCATAAATTCCTGTTCTCGAAAAAAGCGCCAAAACTGGATGGCACCGCCTTTGCGGTGTTCGGCCTTGGCGATACGTCGTATGAATTCTTCTGCCAGGCAGGGAAAGACTTCGACAGCAAACTCGCTGAATTGGGCGCGGAGCGCCTGCTGGATCGCGTTGACGCCGATGTCGAATACCAGGCTGCGGCTGCCGAATGGCGCGCGCGCATCGTCGAGGTGTTGAAAGCCCGCGTACCGAAAGATTCTCCGGCGCAGGCGGTGGCGAGCGCGACGGGCGCGGTGAACGAGGTTTTCTCCAGCCCCTATACTAAAGAAGCGCCGTTGACGGCGAGCTTGTCCGTGAACCAAAAAATCACCGGTCGTCATTCCGAAAAAGACGTTCGCCATATCGAAATCGATCTCGGGGATTCAGGGTTGCGCTACCAGCCGGGTGACGCGCTGGGCGTCTGGTATCAGAACGATCCGGCTCTGGTGAAAGAACTGGTGGAACTGCTGTGGTTGAAAGGCGATGAACCGGTCACCGTTGACGGTAAAACACAGCCGCTCGCTGAAGCGTTGCAGTGGCACTTCGAGCTGACGGTCAATACCGCCAACATCGTGGAGAATTACGCCACGCTGACGCGCAGCGAAACGCTGTTGCCGCTGGTGGGTGATAAAGCCCGGTTGCAGCACTATGCCGCGACAACGCCGATTGTTGATATGGTGCGTTTCTCCCCGGCGCAGCTTGATGCGCAAGCGCTGATTGGTCTGCTGCGTCCGTTGACGCCGCGCCTCTACTCCATTGCCTCTTCGCAGGCGGAAGTGGAAAACGAAGTGCATATCACCGTCGGCGTGGTGCGTTACGAAGTGGAAGGGCGTGCGCGTGCGGGCGGTGCTTCCAGTTTCCTCGCGGATCGCGTGGAAGAAGAGGGCGAAGTGCGGGTGTTCATTGAGCACAACGATAACTTCCGCCTGCCTGCCAACCCGGAAACGCCGGTGATTATGATTGGCCCGGGCACGGGCATTGCGCCGTTCCGCGCCTTTATTCAACAACGCGCGGCCGATGAAGCGCCGGGTAAAAACTGGCTGTTCTTTGGCAACCCACACTTCACCGAAGATTTCCTCTATCAGGTGGAGTGGCAGCGTTACGTTAAAGAGGGCGTGCTGAATCGCATTGATTTGGCCTGGTCCCGCGATCAAAAAGAAAAAGTCTACGTACAAGACAAACTGCGCGAACAGGGCGCAGAACTGTGGCGCTGGATCAATGACGGTGCGCACATTTATGTCTGCGGCGACGCCAATCGCATGGCGAAAGATGTCGAGCAGGCTTTACTGGACGTGATTGCCGAATTCGGTGGCATGGATACCGAAGCGGCGGATGAATTTTTAAGTGAGCTGCGCGTTGAGCGCCGTTATCAGCGAGATGTCTACTAATGAGTGAAAAACATCCCGGCCCACTGGTGGTCGAAGGTAAACTGGCCGACGCCGAGCGCCTGAAGCTCGAAAGCAACTATCTGCGCGGCACGATTGCAGAAGATCTGCACGACGGCCTGACCGGCGGTTTCAACGGCGACAACTTCCTGCTGATCCGTTTTCACGGCATGTATCAGCAAGATGACCGCGATATTCGCGCCGAACGCGCCGAGCAGAAACTGGAGCCGCGCCACGCGATGATGCTGCGCTGCCGTCTGCCGGGCGGCATCATTACACCGAAGCAGTGGCTGTCGATTGATAAATTTGCCGACGATAAGACGATCTACGGCAGCATTCGCCTGACCAACCGCCAGACGTTCCAGTTCCACGGCATTCTGAAAAAGAACGTCAAACCGGCACACCAGATGCTGCATGAAGTCGGGCTGGACGCGCTGGCGACCGCCAACGACGTTAACCGTAATGTACTCTGTACGTCGAACCCGGTTGAGTCGGAACTGCATGCAGAAGCTTACGAGTGGGCGAAAAAGCTCTCCGAGCATCTGCTGCCGCGTACCCGCGCTTATGCTGAGATCTGGCACGACGCCGAGAAAGTGGCGACTACGGACGAAGAGCCTATCTTAGGGAAAACTTACCTGCCGCGTAAGTTCAAAACCACGGTGGTCATTCCGCCGCAGAACGATGTGGATCTGCACGCCAACGACATGAACTTTGTGGCGGTCGCGGAAAACGGCAAGCTGGTCGGTTTTAACCTGCTGGTGGGCGGCGGGCTTTCCATTGAACACGGTAATAAGAAAACCTACGCCCGCACCGCCAGCGAGTTTGGTTATCTGCCGCTGGAGCATACGCTGGCGGTGGCGGAAGCGGTGGTCACCACCCAGCGCGACTGGGGTAACCGTACCGACCGTAAAAACGCCAAAACCAAATACACGCTGGAACGCGTTGGCATCGACACCTTCAAAGCGGAAGTGGAACGCCGCGCGGGGATCAAATTCGAACCGATTCGCCCGTACGAATTCACCGGTCGCGGCGATCGCATTGGCTGGGTGAAAGGTATCGATAATAAATGGCACCTGACGCTGTTTATTGAAAATGGCCGTATTCTGGATTATCCGGGCCGTCCGCTGAAAACCGGTCTGCTGGAAATTGCTAAGATCCATAAAGGCGACTTCCGTTTAACGGCGAACCAGAATCTGATTGTGGCCGGCGTGCCGGAAAGCCAGAAAGCGAAAATCGAAAAACTGGCGCGCAGTCACGGCTTAATGGATGCGGTGAAACCGCAGCGTGAAAATTCTATGGCCTGCGTGTCGTTCCCGACCTGCCCGCTGGCCATGGCCGAAGCCGAACGTTTCCTGCCTTCATTTGTGGATAAAGTGGAAGCGGTGATGGAGAAACATGGCGTCGGCGACGATCATATCGTGCTGCGCGTCACGGGTTGCCCGAACGGCTGCGGCCGCGCAATGCTGGCGGAAGTGGGGCTGGTCGGTAAAGCGCCGGGTCGCTACAACCTGCATATTGGCGGTAACCGCATCGGTACGCGTATTCCGCGTATGTTCCGGGAAAATATCACCGAAACGGAAATTCTGGCGACGCTTGATGAACTGATCGCTCGCTGGGCAAGCGAGCGTGAAGAGGGTGAAGGCTTCGGTGATTTCACCATTCGTGCCGGGATCGTCCGTCCGGTACTCGATCCGGCGCGCGATTTCTGGGAATAATGCAGTAATGCCGGATGGCGGCGTAAACGCGTTATCCGGCCTGGGATTGGCGTAATTTGTAGGCCTGATAAGCGAAATGCCATCAGGCAGTAAACCCGGTAATCTGTAGGCCTGATAAGCGCAGCGCCATCAGGCAATGAACACGGTGAGGAACTTATGTCCAGACTCGATCTGAATGCGCTGAATGAACTGCCGAAAGTTGAACGTGTGCTTCAGCTTGCTGAAACCAATGCGCAACTCGAAAAGCTGAACGCCGAAGAGCGCGTCGGCTGGGCGCTGGAAAACCTGCCGGGCGAGTATGTGCTCTCCTCCAGCTTCGGTATCCAGGCGGCGGTAAGCTTGCATCTGGTCAACCAGGTTCATCCGAACATTCCGGTGATCCTGACTGACACCGGCTATCTGTTTCCGGAAACTTACCAGTTTATCGACGAGCTGACAGACAAGCTCAAGCTGAACCTGAAAGTATTCCGGGCAGAGCAAAGCCCGGCATGGCAGGAAGCGCGTTACGGTAAGCTGTGGGAACAGGGCGTTGAAGGCATTGAAAAATACAATGAAATCAACAAAGTTGAACCGATGAATCGCGCTCTAGCCGAGCTGAACGCGCAAACCTGGTTTGCCGGTCTGCGCCGCGAACAATCCGGTAGCCGCGCTAATCTGCCGGTGCTGGCTATCCAGCGCGGCGTATTTAAAGTGCTGCCAATTATCGACTGGGACAACCGCACGGTATATCAGTACCTGCAAAAGCACGGCCTGAATTATCACCCGCTGTGGGATCAGGGTTATCTCTCCGTAGGCGACACGCACACCACCCGCAAATGGGAGCCGGGCATGGCGGAAGAGGAGACGCGCTTCTTCGGTCTGAAACGCGAATGCGGGCTGCACGAAGGTTAAGCGGGCAGCATCAAACTTTGAAACACAATGAGGCAGGGAGCAATCCCTGCCTTTTTTATAGTTAAACACAGTCACCTAACAACAGGAGCATTGTGATGAAGATTGCGTTTCTGGGGCTTGGCACCATGGGGTTGCCAATGGCCGCGAATCTAATCAAAGCCGGTTATCAGGTTCAGGGCTGGAATCGCTCTGCCGGGCCGCGCGAGAAACTGGCATCGCTGGGCGCCACCGCAGCGGAAACGGCCGCGGAAGCGGTGAGGGATGCTGATGTGGTTATTTCCATTCTGGCGGACGATAACGCCACGCGCAGCGTCGTGCTGGAGGGCGATGTGCTGGCAACGCTGAAACCCGGGGCTATCCACCTGAATATGGCGACTATCTCTGTCGATCTGGCGGTGGAACTGGCGCAACTGCACCGGGCGCGTAATATCGGTTATCTTGCCGCGCCGGTACTGGGGCGGGTAAATGTTGCCGAGGCGGGGCAGTTAAATATTCTGGCGGCTGGCGACAGCGCGCTGCTGGCAAAGGTGCAGCCGCTGCTGGATGTGCTCGGTCAGAAGACCTGGTATCTTGGTGCGCGGCCGGAGCAGGCGAATGCCACGAAGCTGGCGGCCAACTTTATGATTGCCAGCGCCATTGGCACGATGGGCGAGGCGGTTGCGCTGGTGCAGGGGCATGAGGTTAATAAAGCCGATTTTATTGATTTAATCACCTCCACGTTGTTTGCCGCGCCGGTCTATAAAGGTTACGGCCAGGCGATTGCCAGCGACACCTTCGAGCCAGCCGGGTTTAAGCTGGCGCTGGGGCTGAAGGATGTGCGTCTGGCGCAGGATGCCGCCGAGCGGGTGAATGTGCCAATGGCGATTGCCGGTACGCTGCGCGCAGCGCATGTCGAAAGCCTGGCTCATGATGAAGGGCATCTCGACTGGGCCGCGCTGGCACGTACCGCCGCCCGCCGCGCCGGACAACTTTAACAAACCTGCCGGATGGCGGCTTCGCCACAGCCAACAATGTAAACCCGGTAAGCGCCATAGCCTCCGGGTATTTCCCTGCAGCGACACCTTTCTTACGATGAATAAAAAAGCTGAAGCGATGGGGTTGAGTCCCCGCTGAAATCGGCGAGCCGGAGGGCAGATGACAAGGTCTGGACGCCCTGGATGGCGTCCAGAGGCGAACCGAGCCATGGAGGGCGAGTTGAGCTGACCGCAGGCAGATGACCGGGAGGTGAGCGTAGTGCGTAGCACCGATTTCCTGCGGGGCCGCGGGGATTGATAAGGGGAGCGCGGTAAGCGCCCCTTATCCCGTTCACCGCATAAAGGTTTACAGAAACTCCCGCACGCATGGTGAACGGAATAATTCCACAATAATCTCAAAACGCCCGGAGGCACGATTGCCGGATGGCGGCTCCGCCTTATCTGGCCTACGCCACAGCCAATAATGTAAGCCGGTAAGCGCCAACGCCCCCGGGCAATCCCTCCCGTTTTAGTGCATTCCTTGCACTAAAGTTGTGCATTCTTTGCACGATGAAGCACTTCGCTTATACCCTGTCGTTTCGTCCGCAAAAAATAAACATTAGTAAATCAAAGTATTAACAAAAATTTCAAAAATATGACTGAACCAATACGTAATTGGTTCGTTAATTGCTTAGTTATAAGGGCGACACATCACGGATTAAATAATTAAATACTTGTAATTAAAGAAAAAGATAACGCGAATTACGGATGAACCAATATGGAAAAACCGTCACGCTATCTGGCAAATTCCAGTACGGCGCTTGAACAACTTCGTGGGCTTATTCACCAACATGAGTCAACACCAGGGACTCCACTGCCCACAGAACGTGAACTGGCGGAACGCTTAGGCGTTGGGCGGCGAGAAGTACGCCGTGCGCTGGACGTACTGGAAGAAGAGGGACGGATCTGGCGTAAGCAGGGCAAAGGCACGTTTATTGGCCCCGCTGCGCCGGTCGCGCCGCTGGCACTCCAGGGACTGGTGCAACAAACCAATATGCTGGAAGTGATGGAAGCGCGCTTGCAGGTTGAGCCGGGGCTTGCGCGGCTGGCGGCACTTCGCGCCAGCCCGGAAAACCTGGCGCTGATGCAGCGCATGCTGGAACGCATCGATAACGTCAATCCGGACGATCCGGATCTTAATGAGCTATGGGACAGCGCTTTTCACCGGGCCATCGCTGAAGCGGCGGGAAACCGTTTGATGCTCGGTCTTTTTGATGCCATTGACGCCGTGCGTCGCGAACCCGCCTGGCACCATCTGCGGGAGCTGGCGCGTACTCCGGCGAAGGTCGATCGTTATAACGATCACCACCACCGCATTATGCACGCCATCCGGCAGCGCCAGCCGCAGGAGGCTTTTCTGGCGATGCGTGAACATCTGCTCGACCTGCAACATGCCCTGATCCAGGCCATTCATCTCGAGGACGATACGCCATGAACACTATTCCTTTTCACGATCCCGCGCCCGTCCTGCGTCTGCACAACCTGAAAGTTCAGTTCGCCGGTAGCCCGGTCAGCGTACTGGACGGTATTTCGTTGACCATAAAAAGCGGGGAAACGCTGGCGCTGGTAGGGGAATCCGGCTGCGGTAAAAGCATTACCTCGCTGGCGTTGATGGGGCTGTTGCCCAACAGCGCGCAGATCCTCAGCGGCGAAATGCAGTTTCGCAGCCACAATCTGCGCCAGCTTTCGCCGAGGGAATATGCGGATCTGCGCGGTAATGAACTGGCGATGATTTTTCAGGAGCCGATGACCTCGCTGAACCCCTCGTTCACCCTTGGCGATCAACTGAGTGAAGCGGTGATGCGCCACCAGCATGTCTCCCGCCAGGCCGCGCGGGATATCGCGCTGCAGATCCTCGAAAAGGTACAAATCCCGGCGGCGGAGATGCGCCTGAAAGCGTATCCGCACCAGCTTTCCGGCGGTATGCGCCAGCGCGTGATGATTGCCATGGCGCTGATTAACAACCCGCGTCTGCTGATTGCCGACGAACCGACCACCGCGCTGGATGTCACCATTCAGGCGCAGATCCTCGCGCTGCTCAACACCCTGAAAGCCGAAACGGGCACGGCAGTATTGATGATCACCCACGATCTTGGCGTGGTGGCGGAAGTCGCCCAGCAAGTCGCCGTAATGTACGCCGGGCAAGTGGTCGAGCAGGGTAGCGTGGAGACGATTTTTGCCGATCCGCAGCATCCGTACACCATCGGCCTGATGGGTTCGATTCCCTCGCTGGGTGCACGCAAAGGCCAGCTTTCCACTATCCCCGGCGCTGTACCGTTACCGGAAGCGATGCCAAAAGGCTGCCGTTTCGCCACGCGCTGCCCGTTTGCGCAGAGCCGCTGCCACGCGGAAAAACCGCCGCTACAGCCGCTGGGACGGGGCCATCAGGCGGCCTGTTTCCGCGTCCCCCTTGAACAGCATATTGCGCTGGGAGAAACCGCATGAGCACACCGATCCTTGAGGCCCACGATCTCAGCAAACGCTTTGTCGGCGCGACGCGCCTGTTCGCGCCAAAACGCTTTGTCACGGCAGTCGATCGCATTTCTCTCGCCGTTTATCCCGGTGAAACGCTGGCGATTGTGGGCGAGTCTGGTTCCGGTAAATCGACGCTGGGCCGCCTGCTGTTACGTCTGCTGGCGGCGTCCGAAGGGCACGTTTACTACCAGGGCGAAGAGATTACTCATGCCAGCGGCGCACGGTTAAACCAGTTGCGCCGCGAGCTGCAAATCATCTTTCAGGATCCCTTCGCCTCGCTGAACCCGCGCATGACCGTGGAGCAGATTGTCGGCGAACCGCTGTGGCTGCACCAGAAAATGGGCAAAGCGGATCGCCAGGCGCGCGTTGCTGAACTGCTCGCCACCGTTGGCCTGCCTGCGGCCTGGGCGCGACGTTTTCCGCATGAATTCTCCGGCGGGCAGCGCCAGCGTATTGGTATCGCGCGTGCGCTGGCTTCCGGGCCGAAACTGCTGCTGGGTGATGAACCGGTGTCCGCGCTGGATGTCTCGGTACAGGCGCAGGTGGTGAACCTGCTGGAAAACCTGAAACAGCAGCTTGGGCTGACGATGATCATCGTCGCGCACGGTCTGGCGGTGATCCGCCATATGAGCGATCGCGTGGCGGTGATGTACCTCGGGCAGATCGTCGAAATGGCGACTGTCGATGAGATTTTCGACGCGCCGCTGCACCCGTACACGCAGGCGCTGATCGCCTCTGCGCCGCAAACCCAGCCCGGCCTCAAGCATGAGATGCCGCTGTTGCAGGGGGATTTACCCAATCCGGCCAGCCCGCCGCAGGGCTGTCGTTTTCATACCCGTTGCCCGCACGTCACCGATGAGTGTCGGCAACGCGAACCGATCGCTCAGGTACTTGAAGGCGGCCGCCAGGTCTCCTGTCATCGCTGGCAGGAACTCAACCGTGACCGCACGGTTATCCAGATTGCTCCACCCTCCGCCGCGTTCCTGCGACGCCGTGCTCTGTTCGAACACGCGGCCTCTCACTCATCCCTTTAAAGGAAAAAATAATGATTGTGCGTAATTCTCTTTTGACCGTTCTGGGAAGTGTTATGTTGCTGGGCGCGGCGCTGCCGACCCAGGCTGAAAGTGTGCTGCGTATTGGTTTAGGCGCGGATCCGGACATGCTCGATCCGCACCTGGCACGCACCTACTATGGCCGCTTTGTCTTCGCCTCGTTGTGCGATCGTCTGGTGGACGTCGATGAAAACCTGAAAGTGGTGCCGGGTCTGGCGAAGGAGTGGTCGTGGAGCGAAGACGGCAAAACCCTGACCATGAACCTGCGCGACGGCGTGACCTTCCACGATGGCGAGAAATTTGACGCCGCCGCCGCGAAATTCAGCCTCGATCGCGCCCTGACGCTGCCTGGCTCGCTGCGCAAAAGCGAGATCTCCTCGGTGGAATCCGTGGAAGTGACCGGGCCGATGCAAATCACCCTGCACCTGAAAACGCCGGATTCGGCGCTGCTGATGCAACTTACCGACCGTGCAGGCGCGATGCTGGCGCCAGAAGCGGCGAAAAAGCCGGACTTCGCCGCGCATCCGGTCTGCTCCGGGCCATACAAGTTCGACAGCCGCGTCTCGCAGGATCGCATCGTGCTTTCGCGCTTTGACAACTACTGGAACAAAGGCGCTTACCACTTCGACAAAGTGATTTATCTGCCGATCCCGGATGCCTCAGTGCGCCTGGCGAACCTGCGCGCGGGCGATCTGGATCTGAGCGAAGGCATTGTGCCAAGCGATGTGAAAACGGTAGAGAACGACGGCAAATTAAAACTGGCGAAGGTAACCGGGCTGGGGTATCAGGGCATCACCTTTAACATCAACAACGGCAAAGTCCCGGCTAACGATCCGTTTAAAGATGCGCGCGTGCGCGAAGCATTCTCGCAGGCAATTGACCGCGAGGCGTTAAACCAGGTGGTATTTGAAGGCCTTTTCACACCGGCGAACCAGGCGTTCTCACCGGTCAGCCCGTATCACATTAACCTGCCGGTGCCGCCGCGCGATGTTGAAAAAGCCAAAGCGCTGCTAAAAGCGGCTGGCGTGCAGACACCGATCAACGTCTCGCTGCTGGTGCCGAATAACCCAACTTCGCAGCAGGTGGCGCAGGTATTACAGGCGATGACCGCCGAAGCCGGTTTTAACGTCAATCTGCAAATGACCGAATTCGCCACGCTGCTGGATCGCCAGCAAAACGGAGACTTCCAGCTCAGCTACTCCGGCTGGTCTGGCCGCCCGGATCCAGACGGCAGCATCTTCGGCTTTATTCACAGCAAAGGCACTCTCAACGATGGCCGCTACAGCAATGCCCAGGTTGATGACTGGCTGACCCAGGCGCGTCTGCATAACGATCCGGCCACCCGTAAAGGGCTGTATGAGAAAGTCGTTAAACAACTGCAAACGGATATGCCGATTGCTTATCTCTACTTCGAGCCGCGCATTTTTGGGCTGAATAAAAAAGTAGAGGGCTTTAAACCTTACCCGGACGGCATTGTGCGCCTGGCAGGTATGACGTTCGCGAAGTAACGCAGTTGTAAGGAGATACCATGCTGGAATTGATATGCAAACGCCTGCTGCTCGCCATCCCGACGTTGTTGATGGTCAGTATGATGGTCTTCGGGCTGCAAAAGCTGCTGCCCGGCGATCCGCTGACGGCCATGCTCGGGGAAGAGCGCGATCCGGCAGTGATCGCCCAGCTACGCGCGGAGCTGAATCTGGATGCGCCGATTCCGGTGCAATATTTCCACTGGCTTACCCGCGCCTTGCAGGGGGATCTTGGCGTCTCCTTACGCACTCAGGAGACGGTGACGCATCTGATCGCCACCAAACTGCCCGTTACGCTGGAGATGTCCTTGCTGGCGATGATCTTCGCGCTGCTGTTCGGCATCAGCATGGGGATCATGGCGGCAGTGAACAAGAATAGCTGGATCGATCACGGCACTAACTTTGTCGCCATCTCCGGCATCTCAGTGCCGCACTTCTGGCTGGGGATTTTGCTGATCCTGATTTTCTCCGTCAATCTGCAATGGCTGCCTGCGTCGGGTTTTGTCCCCTTCAGCGAAGATCCGCTGCAGAACCTGCGCACTTTGCTGCTGCCTTCGCTGGTGCTTGGCACCGGGCTGGCGGCCACCTTAATGCGTCACACCCGCGCATCCATGATTGCGGTCCTGAAAGCGGATTACATCCGTACCGCCAGGGCGAAGGGGCTGCTGCCAAAAACGGTGATCATGAAGCATGCATTTCGTAATGCGCTGGTGCCGGTGATCACCCTGACCACACTGCTGTTTGGCGAACTGTTGGGCGGTGCGGTGCTGACCGAGCAGGTATTTACCATTCCCGGCTTCGGCAAAATGATTGTCGATTCCGTGTTTAACCGTGATTACGCGGTGGTGCAGGGCGTGGTGCTGGTGGTGGCGATTGGTTTTCTGTTGCTCAACCTGTTGGCCGATGTGCTGTACGTGCTGATTAACCCGAAAATGCGGAGCGAATAATGGCAGAACTGACCACTACGGGCGTGGCGGCGTCGCTGCCGCGTACGGAAAACCGGGTACTGAAGAAATTCCTCGCTAACAAAAGCGCGATGATTGGCGCGGTGATTGTCGGCATCTTTGTGCTGATCGCCTTGCTGGCGCCGTGGATCGCCCCGTTCGATCCGGTAAAAGCGAACTTTCTGGCGGTGCGTAAACCGCCCTCTGAGTTGTACTGGTTCGGCACCGACGAACTGGGGCGCGATATTCTGTCGCGCATGGTTTGGGGTGCGCGCACCTCGCTGCTGGCCGGTTGTATCTCAGTGCTGATTGCGGTGGTGATTGGCGTGCCGCTTGGCCTGCTGGCCGGTTATTTCCAGGGGATCTGGGATGGGGTGATTTCACGCTTTATCGAAGCGCTGCTGGCCTGTCCGTTTTTGATCATGGCGATCGCTCTCGGCGCGTTTCTTGGCCCAAGCCTGAGTAATGCAATGATCGCCATTGGCCTGTCGGCGATGCCGATCTTCGCTCGTCTGACGCGCGGCCAGGTGATCGCCATTCGCAACGAAGAGTATATCGACGGGGCGCGGGCGATTGGCCTGCCGGATCGCTGGATAATCCTGCGCTATGTGCTGCCCAATGTGATGTCGCCGATCCTCGTGCAGGCAACGCTGGCGATTGCCTCGGCGATCATCACCGAAGCCAGCCTCTCTTTTCTCGGCCTCGGCCAGCAGCCGCCGTATCCCTCCTGGGGCGCGATGCTGAATACCGCCAAAGGTTTTCTGGAGCAGGCGCCCTGGATGTCTATTTTCCCCGGTGTAGCGATTTTTCTCACCGTACAGGGATTTAATCTACTCGGCGACGGGCTGCGCGATGCGCTCGATCCACGCCACGACTAAGGAGTCTCGATGACGAAAGCGATTGATTTTAAAGTAGGTTATGCCTCATACCGCGCACCGATGATGGGACACAACGCGGTTGCCACCTCTCAGCCGCTGGCGGCGCAGGCTGGCATGCGCATGCTGGCGCTCGGGGGGAACGCGGTGGATGCGGCAATTGCCACGGCGATGGCGTTGACGGTGGTGGAGCCGACCGGCTGCGGCATTGGCAGCGATGCGTTTGCCATTGTCTGGGATGGCAAAGAATTGCACGGTCTGAACGCCTCCGGCCGCTCACCGGCAAGCTGGAATGCAGATATGTTTGCTGGCCTTGATGCGGTGCCGGAGCTGGGCTGGAATGCCGTTACCGTACCGGGCGCGGTTTCCGGCTGGGTGGCGCTGGCCGAACGTTTCGGTTCGCTGCCGCTGACCACGCTGGCGCAGCCGGCGATCGAGTATGCCCGTAACGGTTTTCCGGTTTCGCCACTGATTGGTGAGCTCTGGCAGCGCGGCTATAACAGGTTAAAAGATCAACCGGGTTTTAGCGCCTGTTTTGCGCCGGAAGGGCGCGCGCCGAAGATCGGCGAAATCTTCCGTAACCTGGCGCAGGCGAAAACGCTGGAGTTGATTGCGCAGACCAATGGCGAAGCGTTTTATCGCGGTGAACTGGCACAGAAAATCGCCGCTTTCGCGAAAGAGCATGGGGCGCACCTGAGCGAAGCGGATCTGGCAAACCATAAAGCCGACTGGGTTCCGCTGCTCTCGAAGGCGTTTGCCGGTGGTTCAGTACAGGAGCTGCCACCGAACGGGCAGGGGATTGCGACGCTGATTGCGCTCGGCATTCTTGAGCACTGCGATATTGGCCGCTATGACCCGGATTCGGTGCAGTCGCTGCATCTGTCGATTGAAGCGATGAAGCTGGCGCTGGCCGATCTTGATCGTTACGTCGCGGATACCGATCATCTGGAATTCGCCGCCGACCTGCTGCTCAGCGACGACTATTTAAAAGCTCGCGCGGCGCTAATCGACCCGGAGAAGGCCTCCGATTTTGTTTACGGTTCGCCGACGCAAAGCGGCACGGTGTACCTCTCCACGGCGGATGCCAGCGGCATGATGGTATCGTTTATTCAATCCAACTATATGGGCTTTGGTTCCGGCGTCGTGGTGCCCGAAACGGGTATCAGCCTGCAAAACCGCGGCTGTGGTTTTGTGCTCGATCCGCAACACCCGAATGCGCTGGCGGGCGGCAAGCGTCCGTTACACACCATTATCCCTGGCTTTGCGATGGGGGCAGACGGCAAACCGCTGATGTCTTTCGGCGTGATGGGCGGGCCGATGCAGGCGCAAGGCCATATGCAGATGGCGCTGCGTATTATGCTGCACGGGCAGAACCCGCAGGCGGCGATCGATGCGCCGCGCTGGCGCGTGGTGAAAGGCCGGGACGTGGTCGTGGAAGCGACGTTTGAACGCAATCTGATTGCCGGGCTGCGCGCGCGCGGACACCGGATTACGGTGGAAGATCCGCTGGAAGGCTATCATTTCGGTGGCGCGCAGGTGATCTATCGCCTGCCGGAAGGGCACTACGTTGCAGCGACTGAAAGCCGCAAAGATGGGCAAGCGTTAGTCAGTTAAGGGAATGATGCCGGATGGAGCCTGGCTTATCCGGCCCATGATGCTCTTCGATCTTCAGACCTGTAGGCCCGGTAAGCATCGCACCACCGGGCAGAACCTCGCGGCAAATAAAAAGGCCGGATAGCGCTTTGCTTACCCGGCCTGTAACACCACAACCCTTGCGTTAATCGAGCGTAAACGGATCGGCATCCTGCCAGGCCGGGAACTGCGCGCGATACTCCTGCAATGCGCTGAGCGACATTTCGGCGTCGATGCGCGTTGCCAGGTGCGGTTCGGCGGTGGCGATAATCTCGCCCTGCGGGCTGATCACCCGGCTGTCGCCACGGTAGTGATGACCGTTGCCGTCGGTGCCGACGCGATTACAGCCCGCCACCCATGCCTGGTTTTCAATGGCGCGCGCCACCAGCAGCGACTGCCAGTGCAGCGAGCGCGGCGCAGGCCAGTTAGCAACATAGAGCAGCAGATCGTAATCGTTGCGGTTGCGCGACCACACCGGGAAGCGCAGGTCGTAGCAAACCAGCGGCAGAATTCGCCAGCCGCGCCACTCAAATACCACGCGCTCATTTCCGGCTTCGTAGTGATGGTGCTCTTCGGCCATGCGGAACAGATGGCGCTTATCGTAAAAATGCACTTTGCCTTCCGGCTCAATCAGCAGAAAACGGTTTACCGGCCCGCGGTCCGTTTGCAGCGCGGCGCTGCCCGCAATCAGCGCATTGGTCTGGCGGGCTTTACTTTGCATCCATGCCACCACATCGTCTTGCGACATGGACTGTTTTGCCGCTTCCATCGCAAAGCCGGTGGTGAACATTTCGGGCAGGACAATGACATCCCGGCCAGTAACGCCCTCCAGCTGGATGTCGAAATGGCGCAAATTTGCAGGCCCATCCATCCAGACTAACGGTTGTTGTAACAGTGTAATTTTCAAACCAGGCACAGTGTTGACTCCCCGTAAGACAGCATTTGCACACTGTAGCATGCAAAGACAGAAAAAAACCCGCAGTTGCGGGTTTTGGTAAGGGAAGAATGCTTTCAGGCTATTACCGCATCAGGCCGCTTCCGGTTTACGCAGCTTTTCCGGCGCCTTGACTACCGGCTGCGTTGCCAGCGCCTCTGGCGCAAAATCATCAACGTTGATACTGCGCAGGCGGCTGACTTCCGCTTTGCTCAGCAGCGCCGCTTCTTCCGCAGTGATCAACCCGCTTGCCAGCGCCTGCTGGGCGAGATCATTGAGGCGAGTAAACGGCAGGTTTTTGCCCAGCGCTTTGCAGATGCGTTGGTGAACCGGATCGGCTGCCATCACATCGACCAGCGCCTCTTCCAGCAGGCCCACCGGGTTGTGCTCGCTCGGCGTCAGATACTGGCCGCGCCCGATGCGGGAGCGGGTGGCGCTCGGTGTTTGCAGGATCTTCGCCACTTTGTGGTCCAGCTTATCCGACGGTGCGCGGTAATGGCGACCGGTCGGGAAAATCACCAGGCTTAATGCGCCCGCGACGAAGCGATTCGGGAAGTTCTCCAGCAGATCGCTCATCGCCTGTTCCGCCTGATACAGCGCGTCCTGAACGCCCCAGTGTACCAGCGGCAGATCCGCTTCCTGGCGGCCTTCATCGTCATAACGTTTCAGCGTGGCAGAGGCGAGGAACAACTGGCTGAGAATATCCCCCAGACGGGCGGAGATACGCTCGCGGCGTTTCAGGCTACCGCCCAGCACCGCCATTGAGACATCAGACAGCAGCGCAAGGTTGGCGCTCAGGCGGTTCAGATGCTGGTAGTAACGTTTGGTGACGTCGCGGGTCGGCGCGGCGCTGGTTAAACCGCGCGTCAGGCCAAGCCACAGGCTGCGCATTTTATTACTGCCGACATGGCCGATGTGTTTAAACAGCAGTTTATCGAAAGCGTCCACATCATTATTCTGCGCGGCGGCCATCTCTTCCAGCACATACGGATGGCAGCGGATCGCGCCCTGGCCGAAGATCATCATGCTGCGGGTCAGGATGTTTGCGCCTTCGACGGTAATAGCAATCGGCGCACCCTGGTAGGCTCGTGCCAGGAAGTTGCTTTCGCCGAGCATAATGCCTTTACCGCCGGCAATATCCATCGCATCAATAATGGATTGCTGGCCACGGTGGGTGCAGTGATATTTCACGATAGCGGAAAGCACCGCCGGTTTTTCGCCGAGCATAATGCCGTAGGTGATGAGCGAGGCGGCCGCATCCATCACGTAAGCGTTACCGCCGATGCGCGCCAGTGGCTCTTCAATACCTTCCATTTTGCCGATTGGTACTTTGAACTGGCGGCGAATATGGGCGTAAGCGCCAATCCCCATCGCGACAGATTTCAGGCCGCCGGTGGAGTTAGACGGCAGGGTAATACCGCGACCGACCGACAGACATTCCACCAGCATACGCCAGCCCTGACCGGCCATTTTCGGCCCGCCAATAATGTAATCAATCGGCACAAAGATATCGTCGCCGCGGGTTGGCCCGTTCTGGAATGGAACGTTCAGCGGGAAGTGACGACGGCCAATTTCCACGCCCGGCGTTGATGTCGGGATCAGCGCACAGGTGATGCCCAGCTCTTCTTCGCCGCCCAGCAGTTTTTCTGGATCCGAAAGTTTAAAAGCCAGGCCGAGTACGGTGGCAATCGGCGCCAGCGTGATATAGCGTTTGTTCCAGCTCAGACGCATGCCGAGCACCTGCTCGCCCTGCCATTCGCCCATGCAGACTACGCCGGTATCGGGGATTGCGCCCGCATCGGAACCCGCTTCCGGGCTGGTCAGCGCAAAGCAGGGGATCTCCAGACCACGCGCCAGGCGCGGCAGATAATGATTTTTTTGCTCTTCCGTGCCGTAGTGTTGCAGCAGTTCGCCAGGGCCTAAAGAGTTCGGCACGCCGACGGTGATGGCAAGAATACCTGAGACGCCGGAGAGTTTTTGCAACACGCGGGACTGCGCATAAGCAGAGAATTCCAGACCGCCGTACTCTTTCTTGATAATCATCGCGAAGAAGCGGTGCTCTTTTAAGAATGCCCACAGTTCAGGCGGCAGATCGGCCATTTCATGAGTGATCTGGAAATCGTTCGCCATGCGGCAGGCTTCTTCCACCGGGCCGTCGATAAAGGCTTGTTCTTCAGCGGTCAGGCGCGGCTGCGGATAGTTGTGCAGCTTTTTCCAGTCCGGGTTACCGCGAAACAGATCGCCTTCCCACCAGGTCGTACCCGCGTCGATCGCTTCTTTTTCGGTACGCGACATCGGCGGCATCACTTTGCGGAAACCGCGAAATACCGGCGCGGAAATCAGTGCCTTGCGCATTGGCGGCAGGTTGAACGGCACCAGAATGATCGCCAGCGGCAGCAGCACCCAGATGGACCACAGCCCCATAACGCCCAGCGCGGCAGTCCACGCCAGTAAAATCACGCTGCTCAGGAGCAGATTGACCCGGTGATAAAACAGCACACCGAGGAGAACGATTGTTGCGATAAGGCTCAAAATCATCATAGAAAAAAGCTCCCTGTCTTGTAGGAGGTCTGACCACTTGTGATGTTATGGTTGTAGTGGATGAGATTTCTTTTAGCAATGTGTTTACAAAATAATTACAACCTGGTTCACATTGTTGGGGGGATTTTGCGCACGGAAAACGAAAACGCGCAGGTGCCGTGGCTTTAGCTTCTCGCTCCGGATCCTATCCGGTACACTGCGCAGTGTTATTTACATCTATGCTGAAGGATATCCTCATGTACCAGGATCTGATTCGTAACGAACTGAACGAAGCGGCGGAAACGCTGGCGAATTTCTTGAAAGATGAAGCCAATATTCACGCGATTCAGCGCGCGGCGGTGCTGTTGGCGGACAGTTTCAAAGCGGGTGGTAAAGTGTTGTCCTGCGGTAACGGCGGTTCTCACTGCGATGCCATGCATTTTGCGGAAGAGTTAACCGGTCGCTACCGTGAAAACCGTCCTGGCTATCCGGCGATTGCTATCTCCGACGTCAGCCATCTCTCCTGCGTGAGTAATGACTTCGGTTACGACTACGTCTTCTCCCGCTACGTGGAAGCGGTTGGCCGTGAAGGCGACGTGCTGCTGGGTATTTCCACTTCCGGCAACTCCGGCAACGTGATCAAAGCGGTGGCGGCAGCGCGTGAGAAGGGGATGAAAGTCATCACTCTGACCGGTAAAGATGGTGGCAAAATGGCGGGTACAGCGGATGTTGAAATTCGTGTGCCGCATTTCGGTTATGCTGATCGTATTCAGGAGATCCATATCAAAGTGATTCATATCCTGATTCAGCTGATCGAAAAAGAGATGGTTAAGGCTTAAGGAAGGCTATTTTATTTGCCATTTTGCACCTGGGCAGTGCTCAAAATCCTCACGTACTCTGTGTACGCTCCGGTTTTTCCGCGCTGTCCCTGTTCAACCTGGCTGCAACAATTACGCCTTCCCAGAATTAAGGCGTTTTTGGGGGTGAGTATGTGCGAACTGCTCGGTATGAGCGCCAATGTGCCGACCGATATCTGTTTTAGTTTTACCGGGCTTGTCCAGCGCGGTGGTGGAACCGGGCCGCATAAAGACGGCTGGGGCATCACTTTTTATGAGGGCAAGGGCTGTCGCACGTTCAAAGATCCGCAACCGAGTTTTAACTCCCCGATCGCGAAGCTGGTGCAGGACTATCCGATCAAGTCCCGCTCGGTAGTGGCGCATATTCGCCAGGCTAACCGTGGCGAAGTGGCGCTGGAAAATACCCATCCGTTCACCCGCGAGCTGTGGGGCCGCAACTGGACTTACGCACATAACGGCCAACTGAGCGGCTATAAATCGCTGGAGACCGGCAATTTTCGCCCGATTGGCGAAACCGACAGCGAAAAAGCGTTCTGCTGGTTGCTGCATAAGCTTACGGAACGTTATCCGCGCACGCCGGGCAATATGACGGCTGTGTTTAAGTACATTGCCTCGCTGGCAACGCAACTGCGCGAGAAGGGCGTTTTCAATATGCTGTTATCGGACGGGCGCTACGTGATGGCGTTCTGCTCGACGAATCTGTTCTGGATCACCCGCCGTGCGCCGTTTGGTGTGGCGAAGCTGCTGGATCAGGACGTTGAAATTGATTTTCAGCGGGAAACCACACCAAACGATGTGGTTACCGTGATCGCCACTCAGCCGTTAACCGGCAACGAAACCTGGCAAAAGATTATGCCAGGCGAGTGGGCATTATTTTGCCTGGGGGAGCGTGTAGTTTGACGCCAACTGTGGCTGAACGGCGGTGTTCAGCGGCTTGTTGACGACGTAGCGACCATCCACAACCGAGACAACCGGCGGCTGGTGGGTGGTAGCAAAATAGTCGTAACCCGGCTTCAGCTGTTTCCAGAAATCCGCATAGGTCGAATATTTGTGACGCTGCATATTGGCGTCGGTCATGCGGAACGGATAGATGCTCAGTTGCACGTTCGGCTGCCCAAAGACCAGCGCGGCAGTTACAAACTGGAAGATCTCATCAATGTTCGAATCCGTCATGGCATAGCAGCCAATCGAGACGCAGGCACCGTGGATCATCAGGTACTTGCCTTCATAGCCGTGGGCGCGGTCATAGGTATTCGGAAAACCAATGTTGATCGCTTTGTAGAAGCGGCTGTCCGGCTTCAACTGATTACGCTGAATGGAGTAAAACCCTTCCGGGCTTTTAAAATCGCCCTGGCGCTGTTTCGGGCCGAGACCGCCGGAGTAATTGCAGATTTTATAGCTGTCGAGCAGTTGGTATTGCTCGCCCATTTTGACGTAGAGATCAAGGGTGCGCTCTTCTTTGAAGATTTGGATATAAACCGGCGACCCCATTAACTGCTGCTTATATTCTTTGCTTACCGGCGTAATCGAACTGTTGCTGCCCATTAAGCCAGCGAACGAGACGCACGGGATCAGAAGCATCGCAATAAACAATGCGATTTTGCGCATACAACTTGTTTCCTTGATAAAGCGAATACCACATTGCCAGGACGGCAAAAGATGCCCAAAATTCAGACTAATCTGTTTCGGAGCGCCCACATTAGCATTACGGCATTTTTTCGCAAGCCAGAATAGAGTCCATCCTTCACGCTTCATCTTTTTTTGGCGATATTTTCGCCATTGCGCAAATTGTGTTCTGTTTTGCGTTTCAAACACCTGGCCGTTTAGCTGGGGGTTATTATGAAACTAAAACGGCAGAAGTAACCATCAAATTACCCTCTTTTCGGCGGTTTTACGCACTGGCTTCTCATTTCACTGGACTGTGCTGTATACTTATCCAGTGTTCTGTGAGGGCGTACGCATGCGCAAAATCATACATGTCGATATGGATTGCTTTTTCGCGGCGGTCGAGATGCGCGATAACCCCGCCCTGCGCGACATCCCCATTGCCATTGGCGGCAGCCGCGTTAAGCGTGGCGTTATCAGCACCGCCAATTATCCGGCGCGTAAATTCGGCGTGCGCAGCGCAATGCCCACGGCAATGGCGCTGAAACTTTGTCCTCACCTTACTCTGCTGCCCGGCCGTTTTGATGCTTATAAAGAAGCGTCAAATCAGATCCGCGAGATCTTTTCCCGCTACACGACATTGATTGAACCGCTTTCGCTGGATGAAGCCTATCTGGATGTTACCGACAGCCCGCACTGCTACGGCTCAGCAACGCTGATGGCGCAGGAGATCCGCCAGACTATTTTTAATGAAACGCAGCTAACGGCTTCGGCGGGCGTGGCGCCGGTAAAGTTTCTCGCCAAAATTGCCTCCGATCTCAATAAACCCAACGGCCAGTACGTGATCACGCCAGCGGACGTTCCGCAATTTCTCCGCACGCTGCCGCTAAGCAAGATTCCGGGCGTCGGCAAAGTGTCGGCGGCAAAACTGGAGACGCTGGGGCTGCGCACCTGTGAAGATGTGCAGCGCAGCGATCTGGCGATGTTGCTTAAACGCTTTGGTAAATTTGGCCGTATTTTGTGGGAGCGCAGCCAGGGCATTGATGAGCGGGAAATCAGTAGCGAGCGGTTACGTAAATCCGTCGGCGTGGAGCGCACGCTGGCAGACGATATTCACCACTGGGAAGAGTGCGAAGCGATTATTGAGCATTTATACCCGGAGCTGGAGCGACGGCTGGCCAAAGTGAAGCCGGATCTGCTGATTGCCCGCCAGGGCGTAAAGCTGAAGTTTAATGATTTTCAGCTCACTACCCAGGAACATGTCTGGCCGCGCTTAAATAAAGAGGATCTGCTGGCAACGGCGCGGAAAACGTGGGATGAGCGTCGCGGCGGGCGCGGTGTGCGGCTGGTAGGGCTGCATGTGACGTTGCTGGATCCGCAACTGGAGCGGCAACTGGTGCTGGGGTTATAAATGAATGTCCGCGCCGGGCGGCGCGGACAGCGGGCTTATTTCGCCGGAATCGCTTTCAGCAGCTCGGTCAGCAGCGTCCAGTAGTGGCCCACGCTTTCGATATGCACTTGCTCATCCGGAGAGTGCGGGCCAGTAATGGTTGGCCCAATGGAGACCATGTCCATGTTCGGGTACGGTTTTTTGAACAGACCGCACTCCAGACCTGCGTGGATCACCTGAATGTTCGGCGTTTTGTTGAACAAACGCTGATAAGTCTCACGCACCAGCGCCATTACCGGCGAATGCGCATCCGGCTGCCAGCCCGGGTAGCCGCCTTTCGGCGCCGTTTTCGCGCCAGCCAGCGCGCCCAGCGATTCCAGCATGCTCACCACGTAATCTTTACCGCTATCAACCAGCGAACGGATCAGGCAGATGATTTCCGCGCTGTCGTCCTGCAGGGTAACCACGCCGACGTTCAGCGAGGTTTCAACCACGCCTTTTGCCACGTCGGAGTTACGAATGACGCCGTTTGGCGTGGCGTTCAGCAGGCGAACAAACGTGTCGCGGGAAGCCGTGGTCAGCGCGGATTTATCGCTGCTTGCGCTTTCCAGCAGCACCACCAGGTTCTTCTCTTTCATCTCCAGCTCGTTTTTCAGGATTGCCTGATACGTGCTGGCCAGCGTTTTGAGCTGCGCGGCGTTAGCGGCCGGAACAGCGACTACGGCAATCGCTTCGCGCGGGATCGCATTGCGCAGGGTGCCGCCAGTGAAATCGAGCAGACGCAGATCCAGTTCCGCCGCATGTCCGGCCAGGAAGCGCGCCAGCAGTTTATTGGCGTTGCCCAGACCGACATGAATTTCCGCGCCGGAGTGGCCGCCTTTCAGGCCTTTCAGCGTCAGTTTGAAGGTTTCATAACCGGCCGGTACGGCTTCGCGGGTCAGCGGCAGGGTGGTGATAAAATCGATCCCGCCCGCGCAGCCCATGTAGATCTCACCCTCTTCTTCAGAGTCGGTGTTAATCAGAATGTCTGCCTGCAGCCAGTTGGCCTGCAAACCAAACGCGCCGTCCATACCCGCTTCTTCGGTCATGGTCAGCAGCACTTCCAGCGGGCCGTGTTGCACGGTGGAATCGGCCAGAACGGCCAGCGCAGAGGCCATACCGATGCCGTTATCCGCGCCGAGCGTGGTGCCGCGCGCTTTAACCCATTCGCCATCGATATAAGGGCGAATCGGATCGGTGGTGAAGTCATGAACGGTGTCGTTATTTTTCTGCGGCACCATGTCCAGGTGCGCCTGCAATACGACCGGTTTGCGATTTTCCATGCCGGCGGTGGCCGGTTTGCGGATCAGAATGTTGCCCACCTGGTCGCGCTCTGCGTGGAGACCTTTTTCCTTCGCCCAGCCCATAATATGTTCGGCGAGTTGTTCTTCATGGTAGGACGGGTGAGGAATAGAACAGATTTTGGCAAAAATATCCCACAGCGGTTGTGGCGATAGTTGAGACAGTTCAGACACGATGAGTCTCCTTACAAAGAGCCTGCGAAACTTACCTTGCAGGTCACAGGGTTAAATAAACGGGCATCGCAAGAGCGCCTTGCGAGATGGCGTTGAGAATAACACTTTCTTGCCAGACTGCGAGCCTGTAAACGTGGAAAAAGCGCCGCTAATGCCGGGTAATACTGGTTTTTAGTGCCGCAGATCTCTATAATCTCGCGCAACCTATTTTCCCCTGGAATACTTTTTAAGCCGTAAAACACGGGCTGGGACACTTCACATGAGCGAAAAATACGTCGTCACCTGGGACATGTTGCAGATTCACGCACGCAAACTGGCTGCCCGACTGATGCCTTCAGAACAATGGAAAGGCATTATCGCCGTAAGCCGCGGCGGTCTGGTACCGGGTGCATTACTGGCGCGTGAGTTGGGCATTCGTCATGTTGATACCGTTTGCATCTCCAGCTACGACCACGATAACCAGCGCGAATTAAAAGTGCTGAAACGTGCGGAAGGCGATGGTGAAGGTTTTATCGTGATTGACGATCTGGTTGACACAGGCGGTACTGCGGTAGCCATTCGTGAAATGTATCCGAAAGCGCACTTTGTCACCATCTTCGCCAAACCGGCAGGTCGCCCGCTGGTTGATGATTATGTTATTGATATTCCACAGGATACCTGGATTGAACAGCCGTGGGATATGGGCGTGGTTTTCGTTCCGCCTATCAGCGGCCGTTAATTCCCCCCGCACGTTCTGCTAACGCCCGGTTCTACCGGGCGTTGTTCATTTTGTCGCACCTCAGGTTACAATAACCTCCAGTGATAGATACATGGAGGCTGCGTGCGATGTCACAAGCCAATCTTAGCGAAACCCTGTTCAAACCCCGTTTCAAGCATCCGGAAACATCAACGCTGGTACGTCGGTTCAACGCTGGCACGCAGCCGCAGATCTTATCAACGCTGGACGGTAAAAACGTCCTGCACTGGTATCGCATGCTCAACCGCTTAATGTGGATTTGGCGCGGTATTGATGCCCGCGAGATCCTCGAAGTACAGTCGCGCATTGTGATAAGCCAGGCCGAGCGCACCGATCCGGAACTCTACGATACGGTGGTGGGTTACCGCAGCGGTAACTGGATTTACGAATGGTCCACGCAGGCGATGCTGTGGCAGCAAAAGGCGATGCAGGAGCAGGAAACGACGCAGAGCGGTCGCCACTGGCTGCGAGCCTCCAGCCTGTACAGCCTGGCAGCTTATCCGCACATCAAGGGCGATGTGCTGGCCGAGCAGGCGCAGGCGCTGGCGAATCGCGCCTATGAAGAGGCGGCGCAGCGCCTGCCTGGGGCGCTCAAAGAGATGCAGTTCAGCATTCCGGGCGGTTCGCCAGTGACCGGTTTTTTGCATATGCCCCCTGGCGACGGTCCTTTCCCGACGGTATTAATGTGCGGCGGGCTGGATGGCCTGCAAATCGATTACTACACCCTCTATGAGCGTTACTTCGCTCCGCAGGGAATGGCGATGTTGACGCTGGATATGCCTTCTGTCGGCTTTTCGTCGAAATGGAAATTAACCCAGGATTCGAGTCTGCTGCATCAGCACGTTTTAAAAGCGCTGCCGAATGTTCCGTGGGTCGATCATACGCGGGTCGCGGCGTTTGGCTTCCGTTTTGGCGCAAACGTAGCGGTACGCCTGGCTTATCTGGAAGCGCCGCGCCTGAAAGCGGTGGCGTGTCTGGGGCCGATAGTGCATTCGCTGCTTAACGAGCCGTTACGCCAGGGGCAGGTTCCGGAAATGTATCTTGATGTGCTGGCCAGCCGTCTGGGGATGCATGATGCTTCCGATGAAGCGCTGCGCGTTGAGTTGAATCGCTACTCCCTGAAAACTCAGGGCTTGCTCGGACGGCGTTGCCCAACGCCGATGCTTTCTGGTTTCTGGCAAAACGATCCGTTCAGCCCGGAAGAGGAGTCGCGTTTAATCAGTACGTCATCGAGTGAAGGCAAACTGTTGGAGATCCCCTTCAATCCGGTCTATCGCAATTTTGATAAGGCGTTGGAGCAAATAACCGGATGGATCAACCATCATTTCCGTTAATAGATTGATAAATTCTATTGATTTGGTAAAACAGTTGCTTCACAAAAGGAGATCGCAATGACGTTACCGAGTGGACATCCGAAAAGCAGACTGGTTAAAAAATTTACTGCGCTTGGGCCTTATATCCGCGAAGAGCAGTGCGAAGATAACCGCTTTTTCTTTGATTGCCTGGCTGTTTGCGTCAACGTAAAACCAGCGCCGGAGAAACGCGAGTTTTGGGGATGGTGGATGGAAATGGAAGCGCAAGAAAAACGTTTTACCTACCGTTATCAGTTTGGTCTGTTTGATAAAGAAGGGCACTGGAAGCCGACGGCAATTAAAGATCAGGAAGTGGTCGATCGCCTCGAACAGACGCTACGTGATTTTCACGAACGGGCGCGTACGATGCTGGCGTCCTTAGAGTTGAAGCTGGAACCTGCCGATAATTTCAAAGAGTCATTGAAACTCCCCGCGTAAATTCCCCCCTGAATAAAAAAAAGCCCGATCGCCTTTCACGTATCGGGTTTCTGACCCAGGCCAGCTTGTAACCTGAATCAGATTAAAGAAATGCCCTCAGTCGAGGGCATTAATATAACGAGGGTGTTAAGGGTTCAAAAACTTAGAACTGGTAGGTCACGGCAACGGCAACAACGTCGTCATTCGCCAGACCCAGTTTGTTATCGTCTTTTAGCTGGTTGATTTTGTAATCCACCATCGCAGAGATGTTTTTGTTGAAGTAGTAAGTTGCGCCAACATCGATGTAGTTAACCAGATCTTCGTCGCCAATCCCTTTTTCCAGATCTTTGCCTTTGGTCATCACATAGCCCAGGGACGGACGCAGGCCGAAGTCGAACTGATACTGGATAACCGCTTCGAAGTTCTCGGTTTTGTTAGCAAAACCTGAGCCCAGACCGGTAGAAGATGCGGCAGATACTGGCGTCATGTTGTAGGCGATGCCGTACATAGTAGCGATATACAGGTTATTGGCGTCGTATTTCGCGCCGGTTGCCCAGGCTTCGGCTTTCTCGCCGCGACCAAACGCTGCGGCGTTCTGCGCGGTGGTACGGTCAGAGTTAGCATAGGCACCAATCAGGCTGAACGCGCTGCCGCCGAAGTTATAGGAGAGAGAAGTGCCCCAGCCGTCGCCGTTTTGTTTGCTAACAGCGCGGCTGCTTTCATTTTTCCCCTGGTATTGCAGGGTCATGTTCAGACCGTCGATCATGCCAAAGAAGTCGGTGTTGCGGTAAGTAGCAACGCCAGAGGTACGTTTGGTCATGAAGTTATCGGTACGGGCCAGACCGTCACCGCCGAATTCCGGGAACATATCGGTTATGGCTGCCACGTCGTACAGCACGCCCAGGTTACGACCGTAGTCGATAGAACCGACGTCTTTCATTTTCAGGCCAGCAAATGCCAGACGGGTTTTCTGGCTGGATGTTGCATTGTTATTGTTGGTTTCGTCGTTGTTACCGGCAAATTCGGCTTCCCAACGACCAAAACCGGTCAGCTGATCGTTAATCTGCGTTTCGCCTTTGAAACCGAAACGAACATAAGTTTTATCACCGTCGTTGCTGGTATCGTCGCTGAAGTAGTGCATGGCTTTCACTTTGCCGTACACATCCAGCTTGTTGCCGTTCTTGTTATAAACTTCCGCTGCGTGAACGGATGCAGAAGCGACAACGCTCATTACCATTAATGCCAGAGTGCTCTTTTTCATTTTGATTCCTGATTTAACTAACGCGCTAATATTCGCTGGGCATATACCCCGTGAAAAAACAGGAAGGGTTTTATCGCTCTGAAATTAAACATTTATGACAAATTAAGAATATTTTTAAAAAGTTGTGTTTTAGTGTGTTTGCAATAAAAACGTCAAAATCTACCGTTACGCTTGCTGATCCCGCGCAACAAAAAAGTGGCCTGATTGCACTGACGGTTGGCAATCGCCGCGACTCCTGTTACAACGTCTGACGACTATCGATATTTCTTATTTTTTCTAAAAAACGGCAGAGAATCATGAGTGACAGCCAGACGCTGGTGGTAAAACTCGGCACCAGTGTTTTAACGGGCGGTTCCCGTCGCCTGAACCGCGCCCATATTGTGGAACTGGTGCGCCAGTGCGCGCAGCAACACGCCGCCGGGCATCGTATTGTAATTGTGACTTCCGGGGCGATTGCCGCAGGGCGCGAACACCTCGGCTACCCGGAATTACCCGCCACCATCGCCTCGAAACAACTGCTGGCGGCGGTGGGACAGAGCCGTTTGATTCAGTTATGGGAACAACTGTTTTCTATTTACGGTATTCACGTCGGGCAGATGTTGCTGACCCGCGCGGATATGGAAGACAGAGAGCGCTTCCTTAACGCGCGCGACACGCTGCGCGCGCTGCTTGATAACAATATCGTGCCGGTGATTAACGAAAATGACGCGGTCGCGACGGCGGAAATCAAAGTCGGCGACAACGATAACCTCTCTGCGCTGGCAGCGATTCTGGCTGGTGCGGATAAACTGCTGCTGCTGACCGATCAGCAGGGGCTGTTCACTGCCGATCCGCGTAACAACCCGGATGCAGAACTGATTAAAGATGTTTACGGCATCGATGATGCCCTGCGTGCGATTGCGGGTGACAGCGTTTCTGGCCTTGGCACTGGCGGAATGGGCACCAAATTGCAGGCTGCCGATGTCGCCTGCCGCGCCGGGATCGACACCATTATCGCTGCAGGCAGCAAGCCGGGCGTGATTGGCGATGTGATGGAGGGGATCTCCGTGGGAACGCGTTTCCACGCGCAAGCTTCGCCGCTGGAAAGCCGCAAACGCTGGATCTTCGGCGCGCCGCCAGCGGGTGAGATAGCCGTTGATGAAGGCGCCACTGCCGCGATCCTCGAACGTGGCAGTTCACTGTTGCCGAAAGGCATTAAAAGCGTGACAGGCAACTTCTCCCGTGGTGAAGTGATCCGCATCTGTAATTTGCAGGGGCGTGATATTGCCCACGGCGTTACCCGCTATAACAGCGATGCGCTACGCCGTATTGCCGGACATCACTCGCAGCAAATCGACGCCATTCTGGGCTATGAATATGGCCCTGTCGCTGTTCACCGCGACGACATGATTACCCGTTAAGGAGCAGAAGTATGCTGGAACAAATGGGCATTGCTGCAAAAGCAGCATCATACAAGCTGGCATTGCTCTCCAGCCGCGAGAAAAACCGCGTGCTGGAAAAAATCGCCGATTATCTGGAAGCGCAGTCGCACGAGATCCTGCTGGCGAACGAGCAGGATCTGCTGGAAGCTCGCCGCAACGGCCTGAGCGAAGCGATGCTCGACCGTCTGGCGCTGAACCCGGCGCGCTTAAAAGGGATCGCCGACGATGTTCGTCAGGTTTGCAAACTGGCCGATCCGGTCGGCCAGGTGATCGACGGCGGTTTGCTGGACAGCGGCCTGCGCATTGAGCGCCGTCGCGTGCCGCTGGGCGTTATCGGCGTGATTTATGAAGCGCGCCCGAACGTGACCGTTGATGTGGCTTCGCTGTGCCTGAAAACCGGTAACGCGGCAATCCTGCGCGGCGGCAAGGAAACCTGGCGCACCAATGCGGCCACGGTAAAAGTGATTCAGCAGGCGCTGGAAGAGTGCGGCCTGCCTGCCGGTGCGGTACAGGCGATTGAAAGCCCGGAGCGCGAACTGGTCAATCAAATGCTGCGCATGGATAAATACATCGACATGCTGATTCCACGCGGCGGCGCGGGTCTGCACAAGCTGTGCCGCGAGCAGTCAACTATCCCGGTGATCACTGGCGGTATTGGCGTCTGTCATATCCTGGTGGATGAGTCTGCCGAGATCGAACCGGCGCTGAAGGTGATCGTCAACGCCAAAACGCAGCGCCCAAGCACCTGCAATACTGTCGAAACCCTGCTGGTGCATCAGGATATTGCTGCGACTTTCCTGCCTGCGCTGAGCAAACAGATGGCGGAAAGCGGCGTTACGCTTCACGCCGATGAACAGGCTTTGGCGCTGCTGAAAAGCGGCCCGGCAAAAGTGGAAGCGGTGAAAGCGGAGCAGTATGACGACGAGTTTTTGTCGCTGGATCTGAATGTGAAAATCGTGGCCGACCTCGATGCGGCTATCGATCATATTCGTCAGCACGGCACGCAGCACTCCGATGCTATCCTGACCCGCACGCTGCGCAATGCGGAGCGCTTTATCAATGAAGTGGATTCTTCGGCGGTGTATGTGAACGCTTCCACGCGCTTTACCGATGGCGGTCAGTTTGGCCTTGGCGCGGAAGTGGCTGTCAGCACGCAGAAACTGCACGCGCGCGGCCCGATGGGCTTAGAAGCGCTGACCACCTATAAGTGGATTGGTTTTGGCGACAATACCGTTCGCGCATAAATAAAACGGGCGGTACATCCAATGCTGATGTATCGCCCGTTGGTTATTTTCCGGTTCTGACTTCTTCTGCGCGCCTGCAAATTCCTCTCGCGAATAACTTCAACGATCGGCCTGTTTACAGGCGCGAAGCCTTACATTTTATAGCGCCGGATGGCATCCATAAGCTCGTTTGCCTGCTGCAACAGCCCGGAAGCGGTGCTTTTGGACTCTTCCGTCAGCTGCACGTTGCGCTGTACGGTGGTTTCGAGTTGCGTCACCGCTTTGCTGATTTCATTGATGCCTTTGGTTTGTTCCTCTGTCGCCAGGCTGATTTCAGCAATCATGGTGGTTACCGAGGAGACGCTACCGACGATTTTTTGCATTGTCGTACTGGTATTATCAACCTGCTGCACGCCGGAGGCGACGCTGCTTACCGTGGTGTCGATGAGGTTGCTGATCTCTTTCGCCGCCTCTGCGCTACGGCTGGCCAACTGCCGCACTTCATTGGCGACAACGGCAAATCCACGCCCCTGTTCACCAGCGCGCGCCGCTTCTACCGAGGCGTTGAGCGCCAGAATGTTCGTCTGGAAAGCGATGCCGTTGATCACGCTGGTAATCACGCTAATTTGTGACGATGCGGCTTCAATCTCTTTCATCGTCTTAATAAGATAATGAACAGAATCAATGCCTTGCTGTGCGTCACTTGCCGCGTCAACGGCAGCCATATTCGCCTCGCGGGAGGTGGCCGACGAGTGGGCGACGTTGGCAGAGATCTCCTCAAGCGATACTGACGTCTGTTGCAGGCTGGCAGCAGACTCTTCCGTGCGCAGAGCCAAATCATCGTTTCGGGATGACATCTCTATCGCCGCGGTGCGTACCAGCCCGCTGTTGTTGCGGATGCTGGTCATCGCTTCGACCAGTTTGTCGGTGAAGCCGTTGAAGGCTATAGCGATTTGTGCGATTTCATCTTTGCCGTGTACCGGTAAACGCTGCGTCAGATCGCCCTTATCGGAAGAGAAGAATTCGTCCATCGCTTCACGGATCTTAATCAGAGGCGCAACGCTCTTCTGCGTAATGTAGCCGACGGTCAGCACAGATAAACAGATCAGAACAAGCAGCGAAATGGCGGACGTTTGCAGTAAGGTATTCATCCCGCTTCTGACTTCATTTTTATCAATCGCTACAACGATATACCACGCTGTGCCTTTAATCGGGCGAGCCAGCAGATAGGCATCGGCCCCGGAAACGGTTGCTTCAACTGGCGTAGCGGAAGCGAGTAGTTGAGATAAATTAAGTTTTGGGCTGACAGAACTCAGCGGCTTCATGGTGAGATCATCATTGGGGTGCGCAATGATTTGCCCTTGCGAATCGATAAGCATGCCAAAACTGTGCGGTGTTGGATGTATTGCCCGGACGTTTTTAATAATTTCATCCATCGCGATATCGCCTTCGATTACCGCTTGCAACACATTATTGTTGAAAGCAGGTGTGGCGATAGTCATCGTCAAACGACGGGAAGAGATATCCTGGTAAGGCTCAGTAATGATGGTTGTTCTGGCATTATTAGCCTCGATATACCACGGCCTGCTGGTAGGATCATATCCTTCAGGAATACCTGAAGGGTCGGAAGATAAAACATGCTTGTCAGTAAATGCAATGTCGACATTTAAGAAGTTTCCGGCAGCGGCGGCTTGCTTAAGCAACGCTACCGGGTCCGGGTGATAAACATAAGGTGTGAGATTTGATATTTGCGCAATTCGCGTGGTGACCCATTGTTCTATTGTTGTTGTGTTACTTTCCGCTAAGGAAGTCAGGGTTGAGTTGATCGACTTTGTCGTCGCATTATTACTGATAAAATAGTTAATTGCGGTGTTCAGAGAAAGTGATAGCACCAGAATTGCGACCACAATAAATAATATTCGATTCCGAAAAGATGAGAGCATAAAGCGTCCTTGTGGCTCGAGTAATACAACTAAGCATGATGGGGTAATAACCCATATATAATACTTTACTCAATCAGTAAGGGAAGCTTTCATATAGGTTGAATACAGCGCTTTTATGTGGCTAATCATGCTGATGAATAAAAATAGCTGTAGAAATAAGGGCGTATTGTCTTAACCTATTTAAATGTTTTATAGGATTCTACTTAATATATAAGAATGTAGTGAATTAAGAGAATTATCTGTACTTAAATAACGTCTTTAAATAAAATGATACCTGTAATAAATGAACAATATTTATTATAAATTCACGAGTAATTTGCGTGAATTATATAAACACATCTGTACATACTTTTAGCCCATTTGACCCGATTACGATATGGCCGTGGTGAAGGTATACAGAAACGGTACGATTGCTGGAAATGCCAGCAATCTCCCTGCGACAACACGCTCCACCGCGCAGAAATGATGCAGGGTGGTGCAAAAGTAGCCGTTTGATTCCCAAGGGCATTGACGCATCACTCGCTTAGTTTTAACCTTCTACTCCGTGATTCACACTCGTGAACGCATCGCAGGGCCGATATAGCTCAGTTGGTAGAGCAGCGCATTCGTAATGCGAAGGTCGTAGGTTCGACTCCTATTATCGGCACCATTCTAACGTCTCCCCAAGTCTACTAAAGTTCACTGAAACCCCTTATACTCTGCGCTTTACAGCCCCATTTAGTATTTCTACGTCTACTAAAGTTCCCTGAAATCTACGGTCATTTGGGGGGACTTATGGGGGGATATGCTGTTCGGTCTAGAGGAGGTACCCCCAAGTGAAACTAAACGCCCGGCAGGTGGACGCCGCCAAACCTAAAGATAAGCCCTACAAGCTGGCTGATGGTGGTGGTTTGTATCTCCTGATTAAACCTAATGGCGGCAAATACTGGCGGCTCAAGTATCGTGTAGCCGGTAAAGAGAAGCTGTTAGCGCTTGGCGTGTATCCTGAAGTCACATTGGCCGATGCTCGGTCAAAACGTGAAGAAGCCAAAAGGGGTATCGCTGGGGGTATCGATCCTATGGAAGCGAAACGGGAAGAGAAGATTGCCCGTGAAACTCAGTTAAACAATACCTTCAAAGATCTTGCCCTTGAGTGGCACAGCAGCAAACTAAAAAAATGGTCTGCTGGGTATGCTTCAGACATCCTGGAAGCTTTCAACAAAGATGTGTTCCCTTACATTGGCAAAAAACCAATAGCCGATATCAAACCGCTTGAACTGTTGAATGTGCTGCGGCGCATTGAGGGGCGCGGCGCTACAGAAAAGGCCAAAAAAGTTAGGCAGCGCTGCGGGGAAGTTTTCCGTTACGCAATAGTCACCGGCCGTGCTGAGTATAACCCCGCTCCGGATCTCACCAGCGCCATGCAAGGGCATGAGTCCAATCATTATCCTTTCCTCACACCGAAAGAATTGCCTGATTTCTTCAAGGCGTTGTCAGGATATACCGGAAGCGCGTTAGTAGTTTTGGCCGCTCGTCTGCTGATTATCACCGGCTTGCGTACCGGCGAACTCCGCGGGGCATTTTGGGATGAAATCAAAATCAGTAAGGCGGTCTGGGAAATACCAGCCTCACGTATGAAAATGCGTCGCCCTCACGTGGTGCCGTTGTCCAGGCAAGCTCTTACGCTTATTGGCCAGCTCCAAGAGCTGACAGGCAATTACCCGCTTATGTTCCCTGGCCGTAACGATCCGCGAAAAACAATGAGTGAAGCCAGCATAAACCAAGTTTTTAAGCGGATTGGCTATGACGGAAAAGTCACCGGGCACGGTTTCCGGCACACCATGAGTACCATCCTGCACGAACAGGGCTACAACACCGCGTGGATAGAAACGCAGCTGGCACACGTCGACAAAAACTCTATTCGAGGTACTTATAACCATGCTCAATACATAGACGGCCGCCGTGAAATGCTTCAATGGTATGCCGACTATATGGAGGCGTTGGAAAACGGCGAAAATGTAGTGCATGGAACGTTTGGGAAAAGCGCTTAACTGTATGTATAGACAGTGCTAATTGACAGTAGTAGACTTCTGTAGACGAACAATAATTAGGCATAGTCTAGGCTGGTCACCGAAAACCCGCACACCTTTGCGGGCTGACATATCCGAATAATCAGAGGGATGAGGTGGTGTAATGTCTGAAAATATTTCTATACCCTTTTCATTTTGTCGATTAAATAGAGCTGCTGATTTCTTAGGGATGAGTAATGAGGATCTACTTAGCCTTGCATTATCCGAGAAAATAATCCTTTGCGTTAGGTTAGATGGTTTAAATTCAGTACTTTTGGTCGATGGTAAACCCGAGGAGTTGGATGAATGGTATTTATCTTTAAAAAATGATGGCAGTGTATTAGCTGCTGCATTTTATTTATCGAAATACACATCGTTTTCCATTGATCGACTTTCTTACGATGAAGAGAATGAACAATGTATCTTTCATCCAAGGTTTTATCAAAGTTTAGATGCAAAGGGCAATCCATTAGGCAATCAATCCCAAAGTCATAGCGGAAGAGCCTATGGTCTCTGGGTTCCTCAGTTACCGGTAATAAATTCGATAATGAACTATGGACGTTCTTCTCTTTTATGGGGGTCTTTAGGCCTTTATCGTACAGATGAAAATACACCTGGTTTATGTTTAATTCCTTTGCCGATACACTCCGATAGTAACGATATTGATGATGAGGATGATAGCGATGAATGTGAAGAAAATTATCCAGATGTCGAAATAGCTGCAAATGACTTGTGGATAACATCAGAACAGGTGAGAAAATTACTAAACCATAATGGTGACTACAGCGATCTACCTCAGTGTAGTGATAATGAGACTTTCCTAACTGCCGATTTGGTGAAAAAAGTAAACAAAAACAACCAAAGCGCTGAACGTCATGCAATAAATCGGGAGAAACTATACAAATATGCGATAAGCTTATTATCGAAATATCCTGAGGAATGTCGAGGCGAACGCAAGGAAATAAGTCCTGAAAAATGGCGTGATTGCATTATGGCTCGTCAAAATGAGATACCTCCATTACCAATCACAAATGAAGATGTGATACTAAGACATCTGAGAGCTGCAGCAAATAACAAGGGGTAGAGTTAATTCACTCTACGGGTACAGTGGGTTTACTGTGCCTTATCCTTACCCCACACTAACGACATAATTCCTCCTGTAATCTATTGGCGTCTATCGATGACGCCACACGTAAACAGGAGGATAGATGTCAGTACGCCTTATTAAAATGCCTGAAGTTATGCGCCGCACCGGCAATGGAAAAGCCTGGATTTACAGGCTGATATCTCAAGGCCGCTTCCCTCGCCCCGTCAAAGTTGGGGCACGAGCTATCGCATTTGTAGAAAGTGAAGTTGATGAATGGATAAGCCGGCGCATTGAAGAGCGTGATGCTCTAATTTCCACAAAACCTCAAGTGACACTTTTATAGAAGAGTTGCATGCCTTATCTAAAATCACATCTTTACTATGAATCTATAGAAGATTTTTACGTGATCTGAAATCTTTAATGCATTGAATTTTATGGATATTATTTGTTTTAGGTAAACAGGACCCTGCTTTATCGTAGTGCTTGTGTCCGCTAAATACACTCTTGTGAAACTGGGAAATAGATTGTATGTTATTTGTGTGAATAGGATCTTTTAAAGTAATCTTCGACTATATTTCAAGTAAATTCGTTTTATATGGAGATAAATATGGATGCTATGTTAAATAGCCTTAAGCTTGCAAATTCAGCTAACGAATTAATAAGCGATGAAACGTATGAACGCCTCAAAAGACTGATTTCAACAGGTAATGCCATTGTATTTGTAGGTGCAGGATTTTCAAAAGAATCAATAAACATAATTGGAAGTACCCCGCCTTTAGCGAAAGATCTTGCTTTGCAAATTTCAAATAAGTCAGCAAACTATTTAAAAGAAATTGGTGCCGACTCTCATTATATTGAAGAAATTAAACAATGTGATGATTTAATGGTGGCTTCAGATTTCTTTCTTAACAATATCCCTCAAAAAGACGAACTTCTACAATTACTTAAAGATAATTATACAATTAAAGATGTTACGCAAGAGCAGATAGATATCTTCAGTATGAAGTGGCGAAGGATATACACTACAAACTATGACAATGCTATTGAACTTTCTTTGATTAAATCAGGAAAATCGGTCACTCCTCTAACGCTCGAAGATGCACCAAATCAGTACAAGTCAGCTGAAGATATCTGCCTCCACATCAATGGAAGAATTGAGCGTTCAAAAGAAAGCGATCTTGATTCTGCTATAAAACTAACAACATCATCCTATCTTTCTCCGGAGCAGTTCCTAACATCGAGCTGGTATAGGCAGTTTAAAGCCGATATAGACAATGCAAGTGCTATAGTTTTTCTTGGGTATTCGATGTATGACATTGATATTCAGAAAATTTTCTTTAATGATTCCTCTATTAAAAGTAAAACCTTTTTTATTACCAGGGAAGGCACCACCAAATTCCAAAATTATAAGTTAGCCATGTTTGGAGAAGTGATAAATATTGGTGTGAACGCCTTTTCCCATATTGCTGCCAAGTGCATTGAAGAATCACATCAAGACAAAGAAGTTGGTTTGATAAATTCTTTAGAGCTCTATATTCCTGGGGAGGAACATGATGAAATAAGAGATAATGACATCGCCAATTTTATGATCTTTGGGAAAGTGAGCGATCGATATATAGATGAAGTCACTCTCAATGATAATATGCATGACAAGATAATTTTACGTGAAGAAGTTAGTAAAATTATTGAACATATTGAAACAGATAATGATATTTTAATTGCCAGCGATTTAGGTAATGGCAAAAGTATAATGACTCGAATGTTAATGTCGAAATTATCAAGGAAAGGATATCTCTGTTTTTATTATTTATATAATGAATTTAGCTTCAGTAAGGACATTGAACGATTATCCAAGTTGGGGCAAAAAATTATTATTTTCATAGATGATTATAGTAACTGCATTGATGATACTCGTTATGCCATAGAAAACCGTAAGGACAATATACAGCTTGTACTGACTACGCGTCATTTTGGCTATGAAAATACTAAGCAACATTTATTAACGATGGATATGAGCAGTTTTAAAACTCATAGCGTCGATTATTTATCAGATTCCGAAGTTGATAATTTCGTACATATAGTTGATCACTTGGGGGGATGGGGCGAAAAAGCAGGGCTTTCTAGGCATGAAAAATTATCAGAACTTGATGAAAATGCTAGGAGCCAACTTTCGTTCTTGCTATTATCAATCCTCAAATCCGAAGCTATACAATCTAGAATTCGAGAAATATCTAATCTTGCACTCAATGATAAAGAATATAAAGAAACAGTTTTTGCCATTCTATTATTAGATGTCATAGGTCTCCCATTGGTAAGATCTTTAATTTCAGATGTGGCGGTTAATGAAAAAATTTACAGCGCGGAGTTTACTGAAAATGAAGGCGTTAAAAACTTATTCATCATAAATAATGGCATGGTTAAGACTAAATCTAGCACGCTGTCTAGATTCCTTATAGCGAATATTTTTGAACATAAGTATGTTGTAAATCAATTGCTTAAGGTTATTGAGCATTTATATGTTATTAATAAAGATGCAAAAGATCATAGATTACAAACTTTGATTACTTCTCTACTGAGATTCTCTATTATTGAAAAGCTTCTCCCACAAAGACGTGTGGAAATAAATTATTTTTATGAGAAAGTTAAACATATTATTCCTAATCTAATAAATGATCCGCATTTCTGGGTGCAATATGCAATGTCTATGATACCATTCAAAGACTATCCAAGTGCTGATAGATATTTAGCCACTGCCTATTCCTTGGCTGCAAGAAAAGATAACTATCATACAAAAAATATTGATACGCAGCGTGCAAGATTACATCTTTTGGTCTCTCTTACAAAAACTGGAAATGAGGCATACCTTGAGTTTGAGGCCGGTGACAACCTTATACGAATTATTCCAAATGATATTTATAAATACCGTCAGGTGCTTAGATATAGGGACATATATGAAAAAGTTTATCCAACTTTTAATGCTAAACAAAAGGTATTTTATGAGCATGCTGTAAAACGTATTATAAAAGAATCAGAAAGCCCTGAGTTGGTTGAGGATTTAACTTATAAAATTGGTGTAAATTGGCTCGATAAGTTGCGTGGCAATTTAAAATTGATAGTGGAAAATATACAGGAAAATAGACCTAAAGGTAAAAAATAACTCTTAATTAGAGCCTGTTTCTTACAGGCTCTAATGCTTTAGTAAGTTTAGAAGAAACTAACCTTAAGAAAATGCGTTGACTATACGGAAAAAATCATTGGGGGTACTTTTGGGGGTATCAATTTCATCAATGTAATAAAAAACATTAAAAAACAACGGTTTTTGTTTTTTGTTTCGTTCCTATTAGCTCCTGCGGACGTTCTTTGGGCAAGATCGGTCAGGCAAGCTGAATCGCCTTCGAGCATATTAAGCAGCACGGAGGAAGCCATGTGTGATAAGAAAACTGATAGTTACGCCAGACGTTTTAAACAGGTCTTTGATTATATTGACGGTCATCTCGATGACACATTATTACTGGAAAAACTCAGTGAAGTGGCGCATTTCTCGCCATTTCACTTCCATCGTCAGTTTTGTAGTTATTGTGGGATGCCACCTGGTCGTTACATCCAGATGATGCGCTTAAAACGCGCCTCTTATCGGCTGGCTTTTAATCCGTTAGAGAAAATCACTGATATCGCGCTCGACGCCGGTTTCCAGCATTCTGAATCATTTAGCCGTGCTTTCAGACAAATGTTTGGTCTCTCACCGACGCAATTTCGCCAGCAACCCCCCTGGGTGGATTGGCATAAGCGCATATCCGAACCTTATAAAGCCAGGAGACAAACGATGCAAGGCGAGATCAAGATCATCCATTTTCCCGCGACATCAGTCGCAATGCTGACTCATTATGGGCAACCGGAGCTAATAAACGAAACTGCGGCCCGCTTTATTGAATGGCGAAAAACCACCGGTTATTCGCCTGTTGCCAGCAGCCAGACCTACGGTATTGCACCACACGATCCGGACTTAACTCCGCCGGATGAATTTGAGTTCCATATTTGCGGGACAGTAACGTCACCGATTGCGGAAGACAATCGCTTCGGGGTGATAAATAGTGACATCCCTGCTGGTCGATGTGCGGTGTTGCGCCATCAGGGATCGCATGATGCATTAACCGGGTTGGCTAAGGCGCTATATCGTGACTGGTTGCCTGAGAGTGGCGAGGAACTCCGCGACTTCCCGCTTTTCTTTCATTACCACAACTTTGTGTATGAGGTGGCGGAACATGAATTACTTACGGATATCTATTTGCCGTTGAAATGAACTGATTCAGCCGGTCATTTTTATCGTTGCCTCGGGTATGAGGCCCGCCCCGAAGCATCCGGGCGGAATCTCATCACCTGGCTGCAGTAAATGCAAGGATAATCAAAGAACTCGGTAACCGCGATACGGCCGTGGCACATAGCAAGACAGACAAAGCACCCGCCGGCGCTTTGTCTGCGCAGAGAACTACTGTGCCAACGGTTTACGTACAAAGAAACCATAGAGACAGGCGCCAAGGAACAGCAGGCAGCCGCCGAGAATAAAGACGTTGGTGAAGTGGCCGGTAGCATCAAGGATAATCCCGGTGATCACTGGCGCCAGCGCTGCACCGAGGAAACCGCCAAAGTTCTGGATCGCACCGAGGGAAGCAACCTGCTCTTTTGGTGCCATGTCTGCTGCCAGCGCCCAGATAACTCCGGATGGCATTTGCGAGCAGAAATAGCCCAGCGTCAGTAGCGTAATCGCAGTACCGCTGTTGCTGACGAACGGAATTGGCATCACAAAACAGGCCGCCATCGTCGCACCCAGCACAATAGGCACCTTACGCGCCGTTACCGCATTAACCCCTTTGCGCACCAGACGGTCAGAGATCATCCCGCCGCACAGCACGCCAAGAATACCGGCGAAGAACGGAATCGACGCAATCAAGCCCGTCTGCTTCAGGCTAAAGCCCAGCGACGTTTCCAGATAACCCGGCAGCCAGGTCAGGTAAACCCAGATAGTAAACATGATGCAGAAGTTGCCGGAAATCATCAGCCAGGTCGTTTTGTTGCGGAACAGGTCGCCCCAGTTTACCTGCGGTTTATCCACTGTGGTTACGGCGACTTTACCGGTATGAATCAGCATCGCTTCCCGCGCATCCGGATCGCGATAAAACCTCAACCACGCCAGCACTAACGGAATCCCTAACAGACCTATGGTGATAAACATCCCGCGCCAGCCTACCCACAGCAGCAGAACGGTCAGCAGCGGCGGAGCAATGGCATTCGCAATTTGCGAACCGGTATTGATGATCGATGTCGGCAGGCCGCGCTCTTTATCCGAAAACCAGCTTTGGGTGATCTTGATACCCGAGGTAAAGAACGGGGACTCAGCAACCCCTAACAGCACCCGCAGACCGTAGAAAAAACTGTAGGTGTTCACAAATCCCATCAGGAAGGTCACGGCGGACCAGAGAGTCAGCGCACCGGTGAACATCTTCTTCGGACCAAAGCGGTCTACCAGCCATCCGGCGGGCAGGTTAGCCAACGCATAAGGCCAGAGGAACGCCGACAGCAGCAGGCCCATTTCAGTGCCGGAGAAACCAAACTCCTTCGAAATCGTGGTATTGGCGATACTCAGGTTGGCGCGGTCAAGGTAGTTCACCACCGCAGCCAGGAGCAGAATTAAAATGATTCCCCAGCGACGGCGGGAGAGCTTCGGCGGCGCAATTGCCGTGGCGGAAGCCGGATTTACTGTGCTCATACCGTCTCCTCCAGTAACGCACGATCGATTTTGATAACCGCCTTGCGCAGATGATTAACCCCACCACTCTGCGGATGGCAGCACGGACGATGAATATCCTGCGGAAAGAAAATCGCGAACATACCGGGCGTTAACGTCACCTGCGTCTCTTCTTCTTCAACCTGCCAGAACATGATGTCCTGCTGCGGTGTACGGTCATCAACAACGGTATGCAGACCGCTTTCTACACGGCTGACGCCCATGCGCTCATGACCCGAGATCAGATACTGAATATCGATAAACTGGCGGTGCGACTCCGGGCGCGCCTCTTCAAAAGGTACGCTGTCCATCTCCTGCAACAGGCAGAACAGCTTGCCAGGGATCAGGTCGATTTTGCCCGGCACGAAATCCTGAAAATCATTCTGCGCAAGAAAAGCCAGCGCCTGACGAATCACCGGATGGAAAGCGGATTCCTGGACAGGCCATGCCTTCATACTGGTTACGATCATAATGGCATCCTCTGCTTAGCCAGCGATACGCTGACGCCATTGTTCGGTTCCGGCACGAATCTGGTCGAGGATCACCGTCAGCCCCCAAAACTTATTCAGCACATCATCCTTGTTAACCCGGCAGGTGATGCCGTCAAAGGTCCCGAGGCGCTGATGATAAATTTTGGCGTTTTTCGGATAGCCCAGCGTTTCGGTCACGGCCCCCAGCGAGAGGAAAATCGCCAGTTCATCGGCCAGCGCGCGCTGCTTTTTCCCTTCCCGCCATAACCAGCTGTACAGCTCAGGATGGAAGTTGGTAAACACGCCGCTAAAGCCCTGCGAACCCGCCAGAATCGCCGGCCAGGCAATCGCCGCGTTGGCGTTAATAACGTTGAGCGGCGTCCCCTGAGCCAGACGTACGCGACGTTCAACGGTCAGCAGATCGCAGCTCACATCCTTCAGCACAATGAAACGGCCGCTATTGGCGCACCAGGTAAATTCATCATCGCTTAGCAGGCGGCGATATGGCGCCGGACACTCGTAAAGGCCGAGCGGCAGAGAGGTCGGCAGCGTTTCCAGCAGCGTATTGAGCGTAGCGTAGAAGACTTCGCTGCCCTCGTTTCGCGGATCGAGATGGTTGGTCACCAGCACCAGAGCATCAATACCGGTCTGCGCCATCGCCAGCAGCTCGGTTTTTTGTGCTTCAATATCGTCGCTGATATGACCAGAGGCGATAACCGGAATGCGGCCATTAACGTGCTGTACCACAAAGCGCGCCAGCTCAACACGTTCCTCTAAAGAAAGGAACTGCATTTCGCTTGACTGGCAGACGGCAAACAGCGCATCAACCCCTTTCTCCAGATACCAGTCGATTAATTTCGCCAGCGCCGGATAATCAATCCGATCGTCAGCTGTAAATGGCGTCAGCATTACCGGAACAATACCGTTGATCGTTTTCATATTATTTTTCCTGAGTTCAAAGGGTACGGAGTCGTGCGTTTGCCTGTTCGAAATCAGGCATGTTGGATGCCCCTTCCAGCTCAACGGCCAGAGAGGCAAAGGCGGAGGCCCAGGTTGTGGCCTGCACCAGACTGTTTCCGGCGGCCAGCGAGGCGGCTAGCGCACCGTTAAAAGCATCGCCAGCACCGGTGGTATCCACGGTGACGGCAGGGAAGGCGCGAATATGGCTAAACTGGCGGTTGTCCAGCAGCAGTGCACCACGCGACCCCATTGTAATCAGCACCTTACTGGCGCCCAGTTCGGCAATGCGCAGAGCCGCTTCTTTTGCCGTATCAAGATCGGTAATGTCGATACCCGACAATAACGACGCCTCCGTTTCGTTCGGCGTAATGACATCCACAAAGGGAATGCTGGGTATAATTTCAGCAGAATAAGGGGCCGGGTTCAGAATCACTCGCTTACCCAGTTCGTGAGCGATCTTAATTATCGAGTGAGTGGCATCGAAATTATTCTCCAGTTGAACCAATAACACGTCAGACGAAGATAATTCCGGAATAATTGCCTGAATTTCATTGTGGGTAATAGTCTTATTTGCCCCAGAATAAATGGCAATCATGTTTTCGCCATTTTCCTGAGAAACATAAATAATCGCATTACCGGTTGGTTCACTCTCAGATTGATAAAGCGTGTAAGAGTGAATGGCAGAGCGAGTTAGGTGATCCGCGGCTAAATTACTGAACTGATCTTTACCCACCTTTGCGACAAAGTGCACCTGAGCACCGGCTTTACTGGCGGCCGTTGCCTGGTTAGCCCCTTTCCCGCCCGGCCCCAGACTGCTGCCCAGCGCCATTAGCGACTCTCCTCCCCGTGGGAAACGTTCAACTTTAGCTACAATGTCAACATTGAACGAACCAAATACACATACCTTGCCCTGCATAAATTTTCCTTTCTGTCGCTCATCACTGGGTGATTTCCGGTGATTAATAGGTTGCAGTAGCACCTCAAAACTATCACCGGTTTCAGAAATAAGTTCAGCCAGCAAACTACGGCGTGAAATAATTGCTCCGCCGTAACAGCGCTGCACCAGACCCATCTCTGCAAGAGTATTTAAATCACTGCGTATCGTTTCTTTCGTGACATTAAAATGCGCAGCAAAATAATTCACATAGCCACGCTCGTGCTCATCTAAATATTGCAAAATAGACTTTCTACGTTCTTCAAGAAACATAATGGACCCCGATAGCACTCTTGCAGTATACGAACTGACCAAAGCCGGAAGAGTGACATTAATCCCATGTTTTCAGGCAGAACGGAAGCAAACAAAAATGATGAAATGGGTTATCAGATACATGGCCTGCCCCGTTGATTAATACTCCGCGATGTCAGTAATGGCTTCATAAACCACATGAGGACCTCCCATGAAGAAGCGATTTTCCGACGAACAGATCATCACTATTCTCCGCGAGGCCGAAGCCAGCGTTCCGGCCCGGGAACTTTGCCGCAAGCATGCTATTTCAGACGCCACCTTTTATACCTGGCGCAAGAAGTTTGGCGGCATGGAATTGCCTGAAGTCAAACGCCTTAAGGCACATGAAGAAGAGAGCGTCCTCCTCAGGACGCTGCTCGCTGAAGCCATGCTGGATAAGGAGGCGCTTCAGGTGTCTATGGGCCGAAAGTTCTGACGACAGACAGAAGCGGAAAACTGTGGCAGTTATGTGTGAGGCAACGCCGGTCAGCTATTGCAATAAAAGCTGTTAAAAAAGCGTTTCGCTAATTTCAATTTCATCAACCCGAACTATATCTGTCATAGTGAATCCACGCATATCTTCGCTAAAATCCTGACTTTGCATATATTGGCGATTTAAAAGGTTAACATCGCATTCTTCAGGGAAAGTGACCACCGCGATAACCTGATTAGCTTGCTCATTAGCACCCAGATATACGCTGTTAATGAAGATGCCAAACTTCGGTAAGCTCACCATATGTTTTGGCCAACAAGTGCGGAAATATTTTTCTGCACTTTCTTTATCTTTTAATGTATAGATTCTTAATTGTTTCATTGCGCGTCACCTTATCATTCGGAAATAGTTAAAAAACATAACTAACTTACAAAAAGCGATAAGAGTGTTTTATGCAAAAAAACACATGTTACGTTTTTTCTGATAACGATTGATGAATGATTTAATTTCTCTTATGCCCGCTATTCACGATGAATCGACGCGAGAGTCATGCGCGCTATTTCACTCCCGTCATCTATATCGGGTTTGGGTGTGATAGACACTGCTGCAAACCCTGAATAGTGTCAGACAAAACGAAAAACTATTGCTGACCTGCTCATGTGGTTTTGCGTGAGAAATAAAAACCGGCCAGGAGGCCGGTAAAGGAGATGTCCAGTCTGTACCGCCATGATAAAGCTCGCGATTAGGGGGATCGCGAGACTGTGGCCGTTATCGGGCTAATTTTTCCCCAGGCTGGCGTCAAATTGTTTCCAGCTTTCTGTCATATCCACCACGGTTTTCGATTTTCGCGCTTCGTCGATTTTAATCGCGGTGAGTCCGGCTTCCAGTGCGTCCACCACCGTGACTTTCAGCGGCGTTCCCTGTTTAATGTGTTTCACAATCTCTTCGGCCATCAGCGCATCAGCACCATAGTGACCATCGTAAGCGTTGCCGCTGTAAGTGGTATCTACTTCACGCTCACCGGTACGGGCGTTATGCACGCGGAAATAGTTACGCACAAAATCACCTTCCGCCATGCCGTCGGTGCCCATTACGCAGAAACGACGGAACTCATCCGGCACGTTGAGGTTGGCGTGAAAGGCCAGGGTGGCGCCACCGGCGTATTCAATGATGGCTGTCTGGTAATCGACGATATCGGCGTCGCTATCAAACACCGCGTCGGTACTGGACCAGCCGCTCGGCTTGATATGATACACCTCGGAATCAGGGGTGACGGCACCCTGCGGCGCGTGTTGCGGGGTAAAGGATTTACGGCCACCAAAGCTGGCGACGCGTACCGGGCGCTCACCCACTAAGCCCTGATAAAGATCGATATCGTGACAGCATTTTTCCAGAATGTACGGACCGGCGTATTTCTCCAGCCGACGCCAGTCGCGCTGGAAGAAGGCTCCATGGTATGGCTTGATATGTTCGGTGGCTTCGATGGAGGTAATCTCTCCGAGGCGTTTATCATCACGCGCCATCAACAGGTCGTGGTACAGCGGCGAGTAGCGCAGCACCAGACCGACCAGAATACGCTCGTGACCATACTGCTGCACCAGCCGCGCCATCGACATCGTCTGTTCTTCATTGATGACCACCGGCTTCTCGGTGAAGACGGTATAACCCGCTGCCAGTCCCTGACGAATATGCTCAAGATGCATAAAGTTCGGTGAGCCGATCAACAGCAGATCAAAACCGCCATGGCTCAACAGTGCGTCGATGCTGTCGAATGCCTTGCCGGGATCGATACCGAAGGTGTGAAGATTGGGTAAACCCGCCGGAGCCGGATCAACATAACCCACTACTGAGAATTCTGTATCGGCTTTGCTGAACTCTTTCACCACATGGGAAAGACGAAAGCCAAGACCAATAATGCCCACTTTCATGTTATACCCCTGAAGCCCGTTGCCTGTTCGCTGCCCGACCCGTCAGGCTGCTGATAATCTGACCGCTAACTTATTACGGCTGAAAAACTAATGTCAATGAGTATCCTGAGTTCAAAAAGCGGGATTTTTATTATTTATATGATTTTAATCATTTTTATTTGGTGTTGTATCTTCCATATTTATTTGTTATTGCGATTTAAGTTTTTTTACCCTATCTTTCGCACATCTATAAAAGGTCATTCCGAGCGGTGCCGGGCAGGAGGAAGCGCGTGCAGTCATTGATGCTGGGTATTGATGGTGGTGGTACGCGCTGTCGTGGACGTCTCACCGACGCTCAGGGACAATTGCTGGCGGAAGCGCGCGGCGGGCCGGCCAATGTCTGGTCGCACTTTGAAGCGGCGATTGACGCTATCGAGCGGGTGATTGACGATCTTTTCACTCAGGCGGCGTTACCGGCAGCGGCGCGGGCACAAACCGTGCTGGTGGCGGGGCTCGCCGGGGCGAATGTCGCCTCGGTCAAAGCACGTCTGGAGAGCTGGCAGCCGGTCTGCCAGTCGCGCTATGTTTTTACCGATGTCGAAACGGCCTGCGCCGGGGCGCATAATGGCGCGCCAGGGGCGGTATTTATCACCGGCACAGGCAGCCAGGGCGCGGCGTGGGATGGCACACAGTTTACCCTGCTCGGCGGCTGGGGATTTGCCCTCTCCGATGCGGGTTCAGGCGCGGTGCTGGGGCAGCGTGCGCTCCGACTGGCGCTGCTAGCCCATGAAGGCATTGTGCCGTCCTCGGCGCTGACACAACGCATCATGGCGCATTACCACGACAGCCCGGAACAGATGCTAATCTGGTCACGTCAGGCAACGCCAGCCGACTGGGGGCGGATAGTGCCGGACGTTTTCGCCGCTGCGCATGCGGATGACGTGCATGGCGCCGCGCTGGTTCAGCAAACCGCTGCGGATATCGCACTGATGATACAGCCGCTACTGGCGCGCAGCCACGGTAAGCTGGCGTTGATGGGGGGCCTGGCCGCGCCGATCCAGCCCTGGCTTCCGGCGGATATCGCCGCACTACTGGTGCCTCCGCAGGGCGATGCGCTGAGCGGTGCGCTACGGCTTGCCAGCCAGTTCAGTATGAACCAACCCGCATAACCTTTTCATTCTGCTGAAAAAGAGAACCATGATTGCTCCGAACGTAACTGCCCGTATTCTGCGGCTGATTGTCGAAAATGCGCCGATCAGCCAGTCCGATCTCAAAGTGCGCAGCGGCCTGAGTATGTCAACGGTCTCGCAGGCCACTAATCGCCTGCTGACCGGGGGCATCGTACAGGAGCTGGGGCTGCGACGTGTCTCGATGGGGCGTCCCAAAACCCTGCTCGGTCTTAATCCCGACCACGCCAGCGTGATCGGCATCCAGCTCAATGCGGAACGTAATCTGATTGTGCTGACCGACCTGGGCGGCAATATTATCGGTGAGCAGCAAATGCCTTCCGGGGCCATGACACCGAAACAACTGGGTGATGCGCTGGCAAAGTTTCTGCGCGGCGTGGAGAACAGAAAGGTGGGCGCCATTGGCCTGGCGCTGTCTGGTCTGGTGGATGCCAGCAATGGCTATTGCGTGCGCTCACGCGTGCTGGACTGGGATAACGTTCCGATTGCCATGCTACTGGAGGAGCGCTTCTCGCTGCCGGTATTTATCGAAAATGACGCCAACGCTTTAGCGATGGCGGCGCTGGTATTTGGTCAGCTTGGTCATGCGCAATCGGCAATTATCGCCACCTTTGGCAAAGGGATTGGCGCAGGTATTCTGCTCGATCGCCAGCTCTATCGCGGCCGTCATGGTAAAGCGGGTGAGATTGGCAATGCTCTGCTGGGGGATGGCTCCGAGCGCCTGCTGGAAGATGTCGCTTCATCGCAAGCGATTCTGCAACGGGTGGCCGCCACGCTGAAAGATGAGGTGCCGCAGGCGCTGCGCGATCTGGATATGCGCCCGACGCAGGAGGTGCTGAGCGCGCTGGCGGAGGCCGGGCATCAGTTGGGTATGTCGCTGGCAAACCTGTCGATTGCCTATGATCCCGATGTGGTCTATCTGGCGATGGAGCCACAAATGGCATCGCGCATTTTGCTGGATAATATCACCCAGAGTTTCCAGACCTATCGCCTGAAACTGACGCCGCATATGACGCCGTTGCAGTTTATTACCGAATCAAATCGAATGTGGGCACAGGGTGCGGCGGGTTTTGCGGTGAATAAATTGCTGGATTTGCTGGCTGCACAGGCGGATGAAGAAATAGCGTCGTAAAAATTTGCACTGTATCGCGTTATCTGGCATTCGCGGGTTTCGTTCTCCTCAGGCGAAGGCTGCTGCAGGCCGCGGTTCGCCCGCAAAAGTTGGATGCTGACTAAGCCATAGGTGAGTACATCCGCTATTACAATCATGAATGTATCAACCTGAGTTCGGTTGAATATCGAACTCAGGCTGCGCTGCAAGGCGGGAGTGAAATTCCGTAATGCCTTGCGGGTGGAAGCTCCATGGCGCTCAACCGCCGCTATTGCACGTGTAGCGCCTTTTACCGCAACCGCATTCCCCCCTCATCAAACAACAAACAACTCCCCGCATCCAGTTGGTAACGCACCGGCTCACCCATCTCATGGCTTGCCACGTTACGCTCCTCAATCACCAGCAGCCGCTCCAGGCCTACATCCAGATAAAGATAATTGGTGTGGCCCAGCATCTCACTGAACGACAGCGGTGCGCTAAAGCTTAACGGCGCGCTGGCTGAGCTGGCCGGCTGAAAATGTTCGGGACGTACGCCAAGCGTCACTTTCTGCCCTTCCTGGCAGGCAGCGTCAATCTTCATGGTTAATGCGGGAAGGCCGAGAGAAGGCACGCGCAACTGCACTTCGCCAGGCGCGATGGCGGCCACTTCTGCGGGTAAGAAATTCATCTTTGGCGAACCAATAAATCCGGCGACAAACAGATTGTCCGGATCGTGATACAGCTCCAGTGGTGCACCGACCTGCTCAATACGGCCCTGACGCAGCACCACTATACGGTCGGCCAGCGTCATCGCTTCCAGCTGGTCATGGGTGACGTAAATCATGGTATTACCCAATGAGGCGTGCAGCCGGGCGATTTCGATACGCATCTGCAAACGTAGCTCAGCATCCAGATTCGACAGGGGTTCATCAAACAGGAAAATGCGCGGATGGCGAATAATAGCGCGCCCAATCGCCACGCGCTGACGTTGCCCGCCTGACAAAGCACGTGGCAGACGATCAAGCAGCTCGGTCAGATGCAGGCGCTCCGCAGTCTGCGCAATGGCCTGTGCGATCTCGGTTTTCGGACGCTTCATCACTTCCAGCGGATAAGCGAGGTTGCCGCGCACCGTCATATTCGGGTAAAGCGCGTAGGACTGAAACACCATGGCGATACCGCGCTCGGTCGCTGGCTGGTGGGTCATATCCGCGCCCTCAATCAGCAGCTTGCCATCGCTGATCTCCTCCAGCCCGGCAATCATGCGAAGCAGCGTCGATTTTCCGCAGCCCGAGGGGCCAACAAACACCACAAATTCACCGCTGTTGATGGTGAGATCGATACCGTGAATCACGTTCACTTGCTCGTAAGACTTCTTAACGCTTTGCAGATGCAGGCTGGTCATACTGTGTCTCGCTTAAAGTAACTGGCCCATATAAATGGCGTTGCTGCGCACGATGGGCGTGAAGCCAAGGCGCTGATAAAAACCGCAAACCTGCTCATTTTGCAGGCTAACGCCGAGGTGCACGCCGGGCACATTCGCCTGGCGCAGCAACGCCAGCAGTTGCTCAATCAGTTTGCGCCCCCAGCCACCCTGCTGAGCGGATGGCAGCAGATTGATATGCAGGTGCGCTGGCCACTGGCTTACCAACAGATCGGCGGCGGTCTCCGGCTGGAAGAGGGTATCCAGAACTTTGCTGTCGAGCGGGGCGCTGGCCGGATAGCCACGATATTGCGCCTGCAACATCGGCCACCACTGCTGGTTCAGCAGCGCCTCGAAGGCACGGGTATCCGGTACGGCCACCGCATAGCCGACCACCTCGCCTTGCTGTTCCAGCACCAGTGCGAAATCCGGCGCAAAACGAGCGTAGGGAATCACAAAGCGCAGGCCGGGCAGGGCGGGGTCAGAATAGAGCGCTGTCGCGTCTTTTCCGGCATTGGCGGTTTCTAAACAAATACGCGAGAGCGCGGGAAAATCCGCCCCGGTAGCGTGACGAATAACAGCTTCAGCCGTCATGGTGGTGCCTCTGTGGTCAGGAGATAGACAGTTTTTACGGTAATGAAAGCGTACTTAGTTTTCAAGATGTAATAATTGCGTTGCCCTGCAAAGAAAACGCTAAACATAACCACAGCGCATGACCAGCAACGCGACAATGCGGCAATGATGCAGCGGCAAGCCCTTAATCCGCGAGCTTTTTAACATTTACTCGTGAGCGGTATTCATAACTATACGATTTTCATATGCTCTATCAGTGAGTTAATGCAGTTTAAAAGCACGAGTGAATTATGCTGAGCTTACGTAAAGCGTGACCGGTTGCATCGGCATTCTGGCTAATTAAGCAGCATTCCCTGCTGATTACCCCACTTTTCTTCTCACTTTTCGCACTGCATCACAGAGCAAAAATTACTCGCTGTACAGGTTTGACTTTATTTTTTTCATAAAGTAAGTATGGATATGAGCGTTATTTCTGCTGAATCAGCCTGCGGGAACTGCGGGTGCCGAGATGAAGGGATGCCAGTCATCTGTTGGAGAAACCGAGCATTATGTGTGATTCAACCGTACGTTCGCAGTACTTCTGTAGCTCTCTTCGCACCCTGTCTCGTCTGGTTTCCGCGGGGGTGCTGCTCGGCGCAGCGATGACCTCGGCGCAGGCGGTGACCCTGAATGAGTGGGACATTTATAACTATCCGCAGCAGACAGAAGCGGTGGATGAAGCGATCAAAGTGTTTCAGCAGCAGAATCCTGGCATTGTCATCCAGCGTTCTGTGCACTCCTTCGAAGATACCCGTATCCCGCTCAAACTGGCGCTGACAGCGGGTGATGGCCCGCAGATCGCCCAGGTTAACCAGGGCGGTGGCGACATGGGCTCTCTGGTGAAAGACAAGCTGCTTTGGCCGCTGGATGATTACGCCAAAACCTACGGCTGGACAACGCGCTTCCCGGATTCAATCCTGAAACGTAACCGCTGGTCCGATAATCAGGACTTCGGCAGCGGCAAACTGTATGGCGTCGCCAGCCTCGGTGAAATGGTTGGCCTGTATTACAACAAAGCGTTGCTGGATAAAGCCGGTGTCGCCGTGCCAAAAACTCTCGCTGAGCTGGAACAGGCGATGGAAAAGCTGAAAGCGCAGGGCACCCCGCCAATGATGCTGGGGTTGCTGGATGGCAACATGGGCCAGCAACTGCTCAGTACTCTCTGGGAAGCGCAGATCGAAAGCAGCGATCGTAAAAAACTCGATGACCTGATTTACGATGTGGGCGGTACCTTTAAAGATGACAAGCTGGTGAAGGCCGCCAACATGATGAAAAGCTGGAACGACAAAGGCTATTTCTTCACCGGCTACCAGGGGATTGGCCATGACGATGCCGCCACTCTGTTCCAGAACGGGCAGGCCGCCTTCCTGGTGAGCGGTACCTGGTATCTGGGGCAATTCAAAGATAATAAAGATATTCATTTTGCTGCGATGCCAATGGGCGCGGGCGTGCAGCACGCGCTGATGGTGGGAGGAACTGACCTCGCGTACTCCATCACCAGCACGGCGAAAACCAAAGAGCAGCGGGATGCCGCCGCAAAGTTCATCGACTATATCGTGTCGGATGAGATGGCGAACCGCTGGCTGAAAGTGGGCTTCCTGCCCGCCAGCGCCAGCAAAAATGCGCAAATCCCGGCGGATAACCCGTTACTGGCCGAGACCTACCAGGTGTGGGTAACGCTGAACGAGCATGATGGCCTCGGTCATTACGTGGACTGGGCGACCCCGACCATGAACGCCGAACTGAATCAGAATGTGCAGCAACTTCTGGCCGGGCGGCAAACCGCCGACCAGATGGTTGCCAGGTTCGACGACAACTATCAACGCTACCTGAAAACCCTGAAGCACTGATAATTCCGGCCCGGCAGTGATGCCGGGCCGCTGACAGGCCTGCAAGCGAGTACGGTTATGCTGAACAAATCTGCCTGGCGCAATGCGCTCTACCTTCTACCCGCAGTGCTGGTGTATGCGGTTTTTCTGCTGGTGCCGTTGCTGGCATCGCTGGGTATCAGTTTTACCGACTGGGATGGCACCTCCGTGCCAGTCTTCAGCGGCATCAGCAACTACCTGCGTATGTTCAGCGATCCGGTGTTCTGGGTGGCGCTGGGCAACAACGCATTGCTGATGTTGTTCTATACGCTATTGCCGATTAGTGTTGGTTTGCTGCTGTGCAGTTTCCTGTATGAAACGCGCAATAATAACGAGCGTAGCCTGTTGCGCATCTTCTTTTTCCTGCCGTATATCATGCCGATGGCGGTTCTTGGCGTGGTGTGGCGCTGGTTGTACAACCCGGCATTTGGCCCGATCGACCAGTTTTTGCGTGCGATTGGTCTGCCGCAGTTGGCGCTGTCATGGCTGGGGGATTTCAACTGGGCATTGCCTGCCGTCGGCATAGTAGCGACCTGGTATTTCTTCGGTTTTTGCCTGGTGCTGTTTATGTCGGGATTGCAGCGCATGGATCCCTCGTTGCTGGAGGCGGCCGATCTGGATGGCTCCTCGCGGCGGCAAAAATTTATGCGTATCACGCTGCCGTCACTGCGCCCCGAGTTACGTATCGCGCTGCTGCTGACGGTTATCGCCAGCCTGAAAGCCTTCGATCTGGTCTACGTGATGACGCAGGGTGGGCCGGGCACCTCAACCATGGTCACCAATCTCTTTATGTATAAGCAGGGCTTTGACCTGCACTACTTCGGCTATGCCTCGGCCGTTGCGGTATTCAGTATGATGATTGTGTTGTTGATCAACGCGTTAATCCACTTTGCTATTCGGGAGCGTCACTGATGCGTGGCACGCCAGCCGTTTTTCGTGCGCTTATCTGGATCGTGGCGCTGATGACCATTCTGCCGTTCCTGATGGCGCTGATGACCTCATTCAAAACCCAGATGGAGCTGTTCCAGGGCGTCTTTACCTTGCCTGCGTCACTCAACTTTAAAAACTACGTCACTGCCTGGCAGCAGGGCCATTTCAACGTTTACTTTATGAACTCGGTGCTGGTGGTGATCCCGGTGGTGATTTGCAGCATTCTGCTCGGCATTCTGGCCGGTTTTGGCTTTGCCTGGCTGAAGATCCCCGGCAAAAAGGTGGTGGCAGCGCTGCTTGGTCTTGGCATGGTGCTGCCGAGCGAAGCTTTTATTATTCCGCTGTATCACGAGCTGCGCTGGATGGGGCTGACCAACACTTACCTGGCACTGATTCTGCCGCAGATTGCCCTGTCGCTACCGTTTACCACGCTGATGATCGCTACGGCACTACAACAGGTGCCGCGCGAGTTAGTGGAAGCTTCAGTGATGGACGGCGCATCACGGCGTAAAATTCTGTGGGGCCTTCTGGTGCCCGCCATCTGGCCAACGTTATCGACGCTGGCGCTGCTGCTGTTTATCTGGACCTGGAACGAGTTCCTGATCCCCCTGATTCTGGTGAACAAAGATGAACTACGAACCCTGCCGATCGGCATGATGTTTTTCCAGAATAAAAACACCATTGATATCCCGGTGCTGATGGCGGGGGCGATGATCGTCATACTGCCTCTGGTGGCTGTATTCCTGATATTCCAGCGTAAATTTATCAGTGGCGTAACCGAAGGCGCGGTGAAATAAGCCCCTAAGGTGGTACCATCTCAAAAAGGGCAGGGAACTAAAACAGCTCTATTTACAGTAGGTTAGGCTTAGCGTGCCGCCTGCAGATAACGCTGTGGTGACACGCCCAGTTTTTTACGAAACATAGCAATAAACGCGCTGGGGCTGGCATACCCCAGCTCGCTGGCAAGCTGTGTCACCGCGCTGCCGCGCGCCAGATTACACACGGCCTCCATCAGCCGTAGCTGCTGCTTCCATTCGGAGAAACTCAGTCGCGTTTCTTCCCGGAACAGTCGCGCCAGCGTGCGCTCGCTGGCCCCGACTTTCTTTCCCCACCAGGCCAGCGTCTCTCCGTGATCGAGCTGGCGGCAGAGGATATCGCACACTTGCCGCAACCGGCGGTCGGCTGGCAACGTAATATGACAGAGTTCCACCGGCGCTAAACGGCGGAATTCGTCGCTCAATAGCCCATAAATCAGCCCGGTGCGTTCAGCGGAGAGCGATGCCTCCAGCCCGGCATCCAGCAGCGCATCGAGTAGCTGCGTCACGCTGCTCCCCCGGCACTGAGCGGGCTGGCGCTGCGAAAATGCAGGATTAAAATAGATATTATGCGTGACCACATTATCAATGGCCTGCAGCCCGTGCGGGATCCCGCCAGGTATCCAGATTGCTCTTCCCGGTGACAGCAGCCAGATATGCTGCGGCGTAACAATTTTCGCCACGCCGCGACGTGCCCAGATAAGTTGCCCCTGAGGATGCTGGTGGACGGGTTCTTCACCGCCTCTGCCGTACTGCAACTGGCGAATACCGTCAATGCCGTGCTGAGATGTCATCTGCCATGCCCTTTGTCCGATTCAAACCATTTTTTATCCTGATTGCTGATTAGGCAGACAAGCTTTGTCTGCCTGGCAACACTCTTGCCTTGAGTTGCGCCATTCTGCCATGCTTCCGCTTCTCTTTTGAAGTTGAATAATTATCATTTCCATTCAATTCTAATAACAAGCGGAAGTGCTATGAAACACACAGGTCATTTATTCAGGGATAACTCATTGAAAGTGATGGTGTTAAGCATCATTGCAGGATACAGCGGGCATGCTTTTACTGCCGACCTCGGGAAGGGTAACACAAAAGAAGAGACGCTGGTGGTCAGCGCTGCCGCCTCTCAGGGGGAAGAGGATGAGAATACGCTGGTGGCACATAATGCCGCAGCAGTGACCAAATCCAATCAACCCATCAGCCGGACTTCGCAGAGTATCTCCGTCGTGACTCAGGCTGAGATCGCCACGCACGCCGCCAGAAATATTCCGCAAGCGCTGCGCTATGTCTCAGGCGTTACTTCGGAAAATTCGGGTGCTGATACCCGCTTTGACACGATCATCGTGCGCGGTTTCGAAGCGGATGAATATCTCGACGGTCTGCGCCTGCCCAGAGAAGCCTGGTGGAGCCGTCCCGCCTGGGAGCCGTTCCTGCTGTCACGTATTGAGGTGGTAAAAGGGCCGTCGTCCGTGCTGTATGGTCAGGCGAATCCCGGCGGCATCGTTAACATGGTGAGCAAAATGCCGCAGGCCACGCCAGCGGGCCAGATTTACGTCAGTAGTGGCAATCACAATCAGTTTGGCACGGGGATCGATACAACCGGCGCACTCAATGAGTCTCAAACGCTGCTCGGACGCATCGCCGGAACCTTCTTCGACACCGAAACCCAGGTGGCGCATACCCGCTATCAGCACTATGACATCGCGCCTTCCTTTACCTGGCAGCCGGATGCGCAGACCTCGCTGACGCTCCTGTCTCAGTTGCGTAAAGATCCGGACAGCGGCTTCTACAACCAGATGCCCACTTCCGGCACATTGACGCACAATCCGTTCGGTAAAATCTCCACGGACACCTACATTGGTCAACCCGGCTACGATAAGTATCAACGCGAGCAGGGCAGCGTGGGCTACCAGTTCCGCCACGATTTCAACGATATTGTCACCTTCCGGCAGAATGTGCGCTATCTCAGCAGTACCGGTCGCTATCGGATGGTTTATCCCGTGGGCATACACGCGGATGCGCCGCTGGTCGATCGCGCCACGATGAACATCAAAGAGACGATGTCTAACTTCGCGATGGATAACCAGGCGGAGTTGCATCTGCAGAGCGGGCCGGTGCAGCACACCCTGCTGGCCGGTATCGATCGGATACATACCTCAGTGCGCAGCCGCTCGGGGTACGGTGATGCTGGCTCCATCAACTATCTGGATCCGGACTACAACACCTCGGTAGACGACACGCCTTATACCAGCAGTACGCACAATACTCTCGACCAGACCGGTTTCTATTTGCAGGATCAGATGGAGCTGAATAACTGGATCCTGAGTCTTGCTGGCCGCTATGACGATGCCAAAACCAAAAATATCGATTTGTTAAGCGACAGCCGTACGGAGCGCAATGACTATGTCACCACCGGACGCGCCGGTCTGCTCTACCACTTTGATAATGGGCTTGCCCCCTATATCAGCTACTCCACCTCATTTGTTCCCAGCAGCAGCAATGATTACAACGGTCATCCGTTTAAACCGACCCGTGGGAAACAGAGTGAGATCGGCCTGAAATACGATCCTGTGGGGTTGGATGCGCTGTTTACTGTTGCCCTCTACAATCTGCGCGAAACTAACATGGCCACCGCCGACACGGATCATCCTGGCTTTAGCATTCAGACCGGAGAGGTCCGCTCCCAGGGGCTTGAGTTGGAGGGGCGCATCAATATGACTCCGGCGTGGACGGTTCTGGGCTCCTGGAACCTGATTAGCCAGACGGTCCGCAGCGCTAATGACGGCACCCAGGGCAAACACCCGGTGGGGGTATCCCGCAATACGGGGAAACTCTGGAGCCAGTACGCCTTTAACGGCGCGCTTGATGGCTTCTCGATTGGCGGGGGAGTGCGCTATATGGGCACCAGTTACGCGAATACCAGCAACACCCTGAAAGTTCCGGCGGCAACTGTCTACGACGCCCGGGTCGCCTATCAGTGGCGCCAGTGGCAGTTGGCGCTCAATGCGGACAATATCGGCAACAAAACCTACATCGCTTCATGTAATAACCTCGGCTGCGAATACGCGCTTAAACGTCAGTACGTCGCGACGGTAAGCTACGCATGGTAACGATGTTATCCCGGCGAAAGCTGCTGCTGGCCACGTTGCTCACCCCGCTCATCAGTTGGGCGGGGAAATCCTCCGCACCGCCGAGGCTGGCGGTGCTGGACTGGGGATTGACGGAGATGCTGCTGGCTCTGGGCATCACGCCAGCGGCGGTTGCCGCACCGGCGTGGTATCGCAAATTGATTCCGGTGCCGCCATTGCCGGAGTCGGTGGTGGATCTTGGGCTGTTATTTCAGCCAAACCTGGAGACGCTGTGGGCGCTCAAACCGGATATGATCGTCATAACGCCGCAGCACGCATTGCTGAAACCCACGCTGGAAAAGATCGCCCCCACGCTTACGCTCCCGACGCATACCCTGGCGGGATTTATCACCGCCACCCGGGAGCTTGGCGCAAAATTTGATCGCCAGCAGCAGGCCTCCGCCCTGATTGCGCAGTTGCAGCAAACGCTCAATCGTATCGCGCGGCAGGGGCGCGAGGTGAAGCTGCCGGTCTTTCTCGGCACCGCCGTTGACACTCTGCATTTGCGGCTCTGCACCGCCGACAGCCTGCCCGGCAACGTGCTGAGCGCCTGCGGGTTGCGCAATGCCTGGCGCGGCAGTGCGGGGGCGGAAGGCAGCGTGCTGGTCGAGCTGACCCGCATAGCTGATACGCCTGCCAAACTACTGCTGTTTGTGCCAGAAGATCAGTGCGACGCGATGCAACGCTGGCGTCAGAGCCCTCTGTGGCAGCAGTTGCCCCTGACGCGTCCGCAGAACCTCAATCTGCTGAACACGCAGTTCAGCGATACGGGCGCACTGATCACGGCCGGGCGCTTCGCGACACTCCTGAATGACAGAATAGAGGCGTGGCGAAATGAGTAGTACTCGCCGTGGCTGGGCGCTGATTGTGTTGCTGTGGCTAACTGCCGCGCTGATGGCCCTGTCAGAACTCCACCGCCAGGGCGGCTTCAGCGCGCTCTTCGGCGCCACATCCCCCTCTTCGTCGGCGATTATCTTGCGCAGCATGTGGTTCCCCCGACAAGGGATGGCGCTGCTTACAGGCGCTACACTGGGAATTTGCGGCTGGCTGATGCAGCGCGCGTTACGTAACCCGCTGGCAGAACCTATTACCCTCGGTATGACAGCCGGGGCTACGCTGGCGATGGGGCTCGCTTCACTGTGGTTTCCTGCGCTGCTCGCCAGTGCCCGCCCGGCTCTGGCAATAGCTGGCGAGCTTGCGGCGCTGTTGGCCGTCATTCTGCTGAGCTGGCGGCAGCGTCTGTCTCCGCTGGTGATGGTACAGGCGGGGATGATGATTAATCTGTGGTGCGGAGCGCTCACCCTGCTTATTGCCATCATCAATGACCGCTTTCTGTTGCAGGTATTGATGTGGGGCGGCGGTTCGCTGGCGGTTGAGAGCAGCCAGCCGTTGCGCGATCTTTTGCTCCCTCTGACCGCCGCTTTTGCCGTTCTGCTGCTGATGCTCAGGCCGCTGGCGCTGCTGCAACTGCCGGAAACGATGGTCAATAGCCTTGGTGCCTCGGCGCTGCGCATACGGAGTATGGCGGTTCTGCTGGCGCTGGTCATGAGCGCCTTCACCATTAATGCTGTTGGCGTGATCGGCTTTCTCGGCCTGGCAGCGCCCCATCTGGCCCGCTTCGGCGGCGCGCGAACATCTCGCCAGATGCTGCTACATACGGCACTTCTGGGAGCCGGGCTATTGTGGTTTACCGATCAGTGCGTTGCGCGGGTCTCGCTGGCAAATGGCCAGCTACTGCCCGTCGGTATGCTCACAGCGGTGACTGGCGGCCCGCTGCTGATGTTGCTGGCGCGTTTCTCCAGACCGGGAACGTCTCCAGTAACGGGGCCGGAGCCCGTTGCGCCAGCAACCGCCGGTGCCGCATTGTTCTGGGTCTCCGGCACGCTTTTCCTGCTGGCGGTGGTGGTATCACTCTATATGGGCCACGGCCTGCGGCAGTGGCGTTGGGCCAGCCCGGATGAACTCGCCCATCTGCTGCCGCTGCGGGTGCCGAGGCTGATGGCGGCGCTCAGCGCTGGCGCGCTGTTAGCGGGCGCTGGCGTATTGATGCAGCGGGTCAGCGGCAATCCGTTGGCCAGCCCGGAGGTACTGGGTATTGGAGGCGGTGCCGCCATGGGCGTCATGACATGGGTTGTGCTTTTCCCCGCCAGCAGCGGCGGGCTGCTACTGAGCAGCCTGAGTGGGGCAACGCTCAGTCTGCTGCTGACGTTGTGGAATAGCCGTCGCGGAGCGTTCAACCCGCAGCGCGTCTTGCTCAATGGGCTGGCGCTGAATGCTCTCTGTCAGGCCACCGTCAGCCTGGTGATGCTCAATAATCTCAAGGCAAGCGCCATGTTGCTGCCGCTCATGACCGGCAGCACCTACTACATCAGCGCGCCGCTGGCAGAGATCCTCTTCGTATCGACGCTGCTGTTGCTGGCCGTGGTTCCGCTATTTCGCCGCTGGCTGCTGCTGTTACCCATGGGCAGTATTGCCGGTTCGCTCGGCGTCTCTTTACCGTTGGCGCGGGTTGCTGTCCTGAGCCTGGCCGCCGTCATGACCGGGCTGGCGACATTACTGGTGGGACCGGTATCGTTCATTGGCCTGTTGGGGCCACATCTGGCGCGCAGGCTCGGTGCCAAAACACCGCTCTCGCAGCTCTATGCCGCAGCCCTGCTGGCCGCCACCATCATGACGTTTGCCGACTGGATTGGGCGCAATGGCCTCTATCCACGTCAGTTGCCTGTAGGGCTGGTCGCCTCGCTGATTGGTGTCCCGCTGCTGATATGGCCACTGCTGCGGGGCAATGTATCCCGGCAGGCTGAATAACGAGTGTGAATAAAGTGAAAGGAATACAGATGTCGGTATTGATAATGGTCTTCAGGATGGTACGAGGCTGGCTGATCCTCGCCACGATCGCTGGACTGATCAGCGGTTTTTGTAATGCTACCCTGCTGGCAATGATTAACCACAGCCTTAACCAGCCTGTGTCCGCCGCCTGGTTCAGCCCCGGGGGCGACTTTGCTCTGCTGACCCTGCTGATGCTGACTACCCGGGTTATCTCTCAGACGACATTTATGTCGCTGGGCCAGAAAGTGAAAGCCCGCCTGCGTAAACAACTGGTCCGGAACATCAGTGAAACCAGCTGGCTGCAGTTGGAAAAGGCCGGAATGGCGAAAGCGTTATCGGCACTGACGCAGGATCTCGATACGCTGGTGGTCTTTTTTGTTAGCCTGCCCAACCTCTGTATCTATGGTGCAGTGATCGCTGGCTGCCTTATCTATCTTGGCAATCTGTCGCTGAGCGTTCTGCTGCTGGCTATCGTTGCCATCCTGTTGGGAAGTTTCGGCTATCGCGCGGCTCAGGGCCCGGCAATGGGGCTGTTGCGCACGTCACGTCAGCGGGAAGATACGCTGATTCAGCAGTGTAAAAAATTGTTCGATGGCGCCAGGGAGTTCAGGCTCAATATCATGCGCCGCCAGCAGTTTGTTGGCGTTGAGTTGTCCCATACCATTGAAGCCGTTCGCCGGGAGCGTACCCGGGGATACGTCCTGTACGGTCTGGCCAGTAGCTGGGGCAGTATTCTGTTTTTTGCCTTTATCGGCCTGGTGCTTTTTGGGCTGCGTGACGTGCTGGTGCTCGATACCCGAACGCTGACCGGTTATATCGTGGTCTTCTTGTATATGGTGGTTCCGGTGGAAGGCATCCTCTCTGCGTTGCCCGCCATCGCAGGCGCCCGGATCGCTATGCAGCGGGTCCAGCAACTCAGAACCGGATTAAGCCCGGAAATTTCGCCGAAAACGCACGCGGCAGAGCCTTTTACCTCGCTGGCGCTGGAGAATATTCACTACCAGTATCAGGGTGAAGACGGGGAACGTTTCTCCCTCGGCCCGCTGAGCCTGACCTTTACGCCAGGAGAACGAGTCTTTATCGTCGGTGGCAACGGTAGCGGTAAAACCACGCTGGCAAACTTGCTGGTGGGGATCTTCCCCGCTGACAGCGGCCAACTGTGGCTGAATGGCAAGCCCGTCGCGGCAGACGATCTGCAGTACTGGCGTCAGCACTTTTCAGTGATCTTCAGCGATTTCTTTCTGTTTGATGATGTCGCGTTCGTCACCGATCGGACACAGGAGCAGGTGGAGCATCTTCTAAATCTGCTCAAACTTAGCCATAAAGTCAGCTTTCGCAACGGACGCTTTTCTACCGTCGCACTCTCGCAGGGGCAGCGCAAAAGATTGGCCCTGTTGCAGAGCTGGCTGGAGGAGCGTCCGATCTATCTGTTCGATGAATGGGCCGCCGACCAGGATCCCGAGTTTAAGGCCGTTTTCTATCTCGAACTGCTGCCGATGCTGAAAGCCGAGGGGAAAACCGTGATCGCCATTACCCATGACGATCGCTATTTCCATCTGGCGGATCGGCTGATTAAGCTGGAGTCGGGCCAGATTGTCGAACACGCTTCACCGCCAGGGTGACAACGCCGCTCCGCTTTGGCTGCGGCCGCTGGCCTTGCTGGCAGAGCAAGGCCACGGTGGCCCGCATCCGGCGCGCAGCGTTACAGTTCATCCCGTTATATTACCTTTCATCCCCGCTTATTGCCGTTCGTCACATGCTGTAGTTTTTGCTGGCGACACTCCTTAGATTGAATGCCATTAATTCATGCATCTACAAGGGGAATGGCTATGTTGTCATTTTCTGACATTAAAAAAGACTACAGGCTGGGGTCGCAAACGGTACAGGCATTAGGTGGCGTGAATGGCGAAATCCACCCGGGAGAAATGGTGGCGCTGTGTGGCCCATCGGGTTCCGGGAAAAGTACCCTGCTGAATATCCTGGGCATGCTTGATATGAACTATCAGGGAAGTGCATTTATTGATGGCACACCTTTTCCCCGCAAAGTTAAAGAAGCTACCGCATTACGCCGAAGCAGTCTGGGTTTTGTTTTTCAGCGTTTCAATTTAATTCCGGTAATGACCGCTTTTGAAAATGTCGCTTATCCCTTAACGCTGAATAAATTCAGTACGAAAGTAAAAAAAGAAAAAGCGGAACAAATGCTGGCGAAAGTCGGGCTGGAAGATTTTCTGCAATATCGTCCGGAGCGTTTATCCGGCGGCCAGCAACAGCGTGTAGCGATTGCAAGAGCGTTAGTACATCAACCCCGGTTAGTGATTGCCGATGAGCCGACAGCCAGCCTGGACAGCCACTCCGCCAACACGATTATTCAGATCATGAAAACGCTCGGTCATGAAATGGGCACCACGTTCGTGATCGCGACGCATGACCCACGGATGGCAAGCCAATGCGACAGACATATTAATCTGGTTGATGGGCTTATCTCCACTGAGGAGATCCAATGGAACGCCTGATGCCCATAAGTATTAAAAGCGCATGGCTCAACCTGCAACGTAATAGCCGGCGATCGACACTGTCAATTCTGATTATCGCCGTGGTGGTCTTTGCATTATGTTGTATTGGCGGCTTTGGCCTGTATACCTATCAATCGCTGATGAAGGAAACGGCGATGAGCATAGGTCATATTACGCTGAGTCAGCCGAACTATTTTGCGCAGGAAGAAGAGATCCCGCTGGATAATGGCTTATCTGACTATTCCATGATCGGTAAAACACTGGTTTCAATTCCGGGAATTCATGCCATTCTGCCGCGAATTGAATTTAATGGTTTAATCAGCAACGGACGAAAATCGACCATTTATATGGGAACCGGAATTGATCCTCAGGAATTTGCTATTAAAGGTGAGTTTCTGGCAATGAAATCCGGGAAACCATTATCTCCCAAGCGTGACGATCCCGCAGCAAAAGACGATCCTGAGGTAATGCTGGGCGCGAACCTCGCGCAAAACCTGAAAGTGACCGTTGGCGATGTTGTGACACTGCTATCAACCACCACGGACGGTGTGCTTAATGCTATGGATTTCAAAGTGCAGAGCATTTTTTCTACCGGCGTTCCGGATCTTGATAAACGGCAGCTTTACATCAATATTGCCGCCGCGCAGGCGCTGCTTGCCACGCATAAAGTCAGTACGCTGTCGGTCTATTTATTTGAAACACCACAAACCCCGGTGCTACAAAAACAGATCGAAGCAAAACTTCATACCCTAAAACTGGCAGAACCGGTGATCGCGACACCGTGGCAGAAATTAGCGGTCTTTTATGATGGCGTTAAAAATTTATACAACCGCATTTTCGCCATTATGGGTGGCGTAATGGCGCTGGTTGTCTTCGCCGCGCTATTTAACTCCATGACCATGTCGGTAACGGAAAGAACCCGTGAAATAGGCACGCTGGCTGCGCTTGGTACCTATCCACAGGAAATTATTCGCGGTTTTTTGCTGGAAGCGGGATTAATGGCAATGTGCGGAGCAATGGTGGGCGGCGGATTATCTGCGGCGCTGGCGCTGTTATTAACGGTCGTTGATATCAGAATGCCGCCTGCGCCGGGCAGAACAGAAAGTTATCCGCTGCATATTTATTTCTCTGCGGAGCTGTTTATCAGCGTGGCGCTCGCCGTCGCCATTATTTGTTTTGTTGTTGCGTGGTTTGCCGCCCGAAAAGGTGTGAAGAAACCGATCATTGAGGCACTGATTTATGCGTAAAATATTGGCATTGTTATTCGCCGCGGGAATTGCTTTTTCCGCTCAGGCAGAAACAGTCGAACAGATGCTCACAAAAGCGGATCAATATCGTTCCAGAGAGCCTTATGCAAAAGTAACCACCGTGGTTAAGCTCTACCAAAATAATGAGCTCGATACGACCAGATTGTACGATGTGTATATCCGGCCCATGCGCGAGTCACTGGTATTATTTAAATCGAAAGCCGAGGAGGGTCAGAAATTACTGATGCTCGGTGATAATTATTGGCTATTGATGCCGCAAAGTCGTCGGCCAATCAGAATCACGCCCATACAAAAACTCCTTGGCAATGCGTCCGTCGGTGATATTTCTACCCTCAACTGGAGCGAACATTATCAGGGAACGCTGCAAGGGACGCAGGATATCGTGATACAAAATAAGCACGTCATGGCGAATCACCTTGAGTTGACAGCAAAAACGGCAGGTGAAACCTACGCAAAAATTCAGTTATGGCTGGATGCAACGAACGATTTCCCGCTAAAAGCAGACCTCTATTTGCTATCACAAAAGATGGCGAAGCAGGCCATTTTTACCGCGGATAATCCGCTTCATCCGCAAAAAATAGTTTCAATGACATTACTGGATAGCATACAGCCGGAGAAACAAACGGTTATTGATTACCAGAATGTCGTGCCCTGGCAGCTGGATGAAAAATATTACAATCCGGCCTATTTAATTCAGCAGCCAAGGGTAGATCTGTGACCGCTCCGGGTCGTCTATGTCTCTTATCCATGCTGATTGTTGGTGCGCGGGCTGAAGCTAAACTCGATGTTAACTGGACATGGCAAAGCAGTTTAGAAAGTGAGCAATACCGCCACACGCTGTTAAACGACACTTCTGGCGGGTCGATACAGTCTCTGGATTCGCTGGTCACGGCAACGGCCGAGTGGAACAGCGTAACCGGGACCTTTGCCCTGGAAGGCAATAATCTGTTAACAACAGATAGTCAGGACTCCGTTTCTAAGAAGTTGATTGTGCAGGAGTTATTTTGGCAGCCAGAAACCGAACTGGCAGGTGTGCCGCTTGATTTAAGCATCGGGAAGCAACGGCTGGACTGGGATGTCGGGTACGGATTTCGCCCCCTGGATATTTTTAAGTCGTACGAGCGCAACCCGGTAGGGATACAGGTGGACGAAGGTGTTGGCGCGGCCACGGCGTCCTGGTTTGACGGTGTCGGTCAATGGGAACTGGTGGCAACCGATGAGTCCTGGGCCTCAACCAATACGGACCAGGCTCGGCTGGCGGAAAAACAGCACGGCATCGGTCTTCGGCGCTATGCCCTGGTGGGGAGTACAGAACTCCAGGGAGTGATGTACTTTGATCAGGTTCATCGCGGTACTGTTGGGGGTTCCGTCGTTGCTGTCCTGACGCCGGCACTGGAGCTGCACAGCTCGTTTGCCTATGCGCAGCGTTATCAGTCTTATAAACAAGGCGATATGTATGAGCCGGTCAGGTGGGGAACAAGTAATGATTCGTATCAATTTTTGCTGGGTTTCAATTGGGCCAATACCACGGGTTTGAATATTATCGGTGAATATTGGTACGACGGGCGTAGTTGGGATAAGAGTATGTGGAAAAAGGCGCTTCAGCGCGCAGAGGAACTCTCGCAGCATCCGGCAACAACAGGTTTGGCCAGCAGTTATTCCTGGGGGCTGGACAATACCAGTTTAGTTGCACAGAACATCATGCTGCACTTTAAGATGAATATGTCTGCTTTACATCCCAAATATTTGTGGCTTGAAAAATTAGAACCCAGCCTGGATTTACTGGTTTCGCCAACTGATGGTGGTCTGGTCGCAACCCCAAGGCTCTCATACCCGGTGTATGAGTCAGGAGAATCTGATATGAAGATTGAACTGGCAAGCCGATTTTATACCGGTGCGGGAAATTCCGTGTATGCCAACATGCCGGATCGGGATTTGATTTTTATAAATCTTAAAGGAAATTTCTAATCAATATGATATAATTTTCGGAATAAAGCAGGGAAACAGGTTAATGCAGAGAAATATGAGTGGAAACTTCCACCATAATATAAAGCTAAAAGGACATTCGGGATGCGTAGGCTATTACCGGTAAGCCAAAAGTTTCGCACTCAGCTAATACAAACAAGTTTGTACTGTATGGGCGTTGCCGGAATACTCATCTTGTTTGAATCGCCAGCGGATTTATCTCACAACTGGGCGTCCTTATTATTCAGAAAAATGATTATTAGTTTTGGTTATGGTTACAGCGCCTTGTTCAGCGCATTGCTGCTGAGATGGGTGAAGCCATCACTGTCTGAAGCAAAAATTAACGGTCTCTCTTTCATCTGTTGCATCCTGTTTGGCAGCCTTAATGCCTATTTTTGGTTTAGCCCGTTATCTTATAACGAATTTTTTCTGAATCAACGTTCGACGCTGGCTCCTGGTTTCATTCTGGCCATTGTGAGTTTCACTTTCTTTTATATCCACGAACAGAAATTAAAAGCGCAGAACGCACTCGAAGTCGCAAAGCGCCAGCAATCTGAGCAAAAGAAAGCCCTGGCACTAAGTCAACTCAAACAGCTCCAGAGCCAAATAGAGCCGCATTTTCTTTTCAATACTATGGCGAATCTGGATGTCTTAATTGATAAAGATCCTGCGCTGGCAAAACTTTTACTGGTTAATTTGACGAATTTATTACGCGGGACCTTGAAAAAAAATCGCAGTGATTTTGTGAATATTGATGAAGAACTGGCGCTAATCGATGCTTATTTATCTATCCAGCAAATAAGGCTCGGCGCACGTTTGGTTTACAAGATAAGGAATGAGTTTAGCGCTGGCGCTTTTTTTATTCCGCCCATGTTAATTCAGCCGCTGGTTGAAAACGCCATTCGTCATGGTATCGAACCGCAACACCGAAGCGGATCGATTGAAGTCACGGTGAGAAAAGAGGCCGAAGGCGCCTGTATCCAGGTCACGGATAATGGCTGCGGGCTTTCTATGGCGCCATCATCTGGCGGGCATGGTCTGGCTCTGGAGAATATCCGGCAAAGGCTGGATGCAATCTATATGGGGAAGGCACGGTTACGCATCAAAGAAAACCCGACTCAGGGCGTCACTGCTGAAATTTTCATCCCGCTAATGGTAACCAATTTAACGCCGGAAATGCGCAATGACTAAAAACATAACCGCAATTATTGCTGATGATGAGCCTTTACTGAGATATCAACTCAATAAAATGCTGGCAGATGTTTGGCCTGAGCTGGACATACTGGCGAGCTGTGAAAACGGGAAAGAAGCGTTTGATGCCATCGCAGAAGAGCAGCCTGATATTGCCTTTCTGGATATCCGTATGCCGGAAATGGATGGTATGACGTTAATACGCAGGATCAGCCAGCTGGATAAATTTCCGTTAGTCGTGTTTGTGACGGCCTATGATGAGTACGCGGTACGGGCATTTGAAACCAATGCCATCGATTATTTGTTAAAACCGCTGAATGAAAAGCGGCTGGAACAATGCGTGTTGAAAATGAAGCAGCGGCTGAGTGAGACAACGGCAGACAAAACCACACCCGATCTGAATGCACTGTTCGAAAAATTTCAGTCCTTTCTACCCGTTGAACATAAAAGTTATTTGAAATGGGTTCGTGTGCAAAAAGGGGAGGATATTGAATTAATTCATTGTTCGGATATCCAGTTTTTTAAGGCGGAAGATAAGTACATATCGCTGTATAAGAAAAATAAAACGCAGTCAGACATTTTCCTGCTGCGCGGTTCGCTGCGGGAGCTGTTGCTACAGCTTGATCCAGACGAGTTCTGGCAGGTCCATCGCTCTGTTGTCGTCAACGTTAATGCCATCGAAAAAATAAAACGAGACTGTACCGGTAAGATTCAATTAATCATTGGTGGGCATGTGTTACAAGTCAGTCGGGCAATGCAGAACAAATTTCTCTATAACATCTAAATAATAAAAGATTAGAGATCGCGTTTACTGCTAAATGCACATTATCAATGCTGGTTATTAATCAGGAAAATAGTGTATGGCATAAAAATATCCATTGCAGCAATAACTATATTTAATAATAGCTTACGCCAGGTATTAGCAAATTTATTTGCGAAGATACCTGCGGATGATTATTGCCTGAATTACAGGTTATTTAATATCTGACTGTCAGTGGATATTAAATGCTTGTGATTGGATTCCTTTTGCCTTTTATTTGTCTGTAAATATTTTAAAGTAAAAGTAATTGATTTTGTAAAATTAGATGATATTTTAAAACGTAATCAGACATTGCTTATTTATATAGCCTTCTCAGGGCTTGTGTTTGTATTGAGAATGGATGATTCAATTTTTGAGCTGCAATAGAAGATTCATGGTTACGCTTAAATATAAGCAAGGAGAAGTGTCATGAGCCATATCTTTACCGATGTTATAAATCATCCTGCATATAATGAAAAACCTTTGGCGCTGGTGGTGGCAGGTACTGCTGAGATAGGACGGAATGTCATTGATTCATTAATTAATGATGGTTATCTCGTTGTTTTTACGTGGTTCAGTAATGAAGCCGTGGTCAATGATATGAAGGCGCGATATCAAAGCGCGGTTATGTCGGTTCAGCTGGATTTGACCTCTGAGCATGACGTCGTGCAATTCTGTACGGCCTTAGAAAATATCAAAGTAGACGTTGCAATCTACTGTGCCGGTAATAACCCGGCGTGTCTTTGCGATGAGCTGAAACCCGAAAATATTCGCACCACAACGCGTCTTAACTATCTGTCGGCAGTGTTAATTTTTAATACTATCGTCAAAACGATGAAGCAGTATAAAGAAAATGAGACCAAGCTGGTGTTTATCAGTTCGGTGGCGGCCAAAAAAATCAGCGTGGGCAACTCGCTGTATGGTTCGACAAAAGCAGCAATGGAAAGATATCTCTCCAGCGTCGCTCTGGAAATGGCCAGATTCAATATCAGGACGCTATGCCTGAGCCCTGGTTATATCAAAACAAAAATGCTCCAGGACTATTGTGCGAAAGAAGGGAGAAGTATCGCCAGTATAGAAAAAACGATCCCAATGAGAAAAATGCTGGCTACTGAAGATGTTGCAAATGCCGTCAGCTCATTTATTAACGGCACAATTATTACTACAGGCGTTTCATTAACGATCGGAAATGGTGAGGGGATAATCTAATGTATATTTCAACAATTAATCAGATTTTTAAAGATATCATGTACCTGGATGAAGCAGAAGAGCTTGATCCGAACAAGTCATTGTTCTCTGATTACGGAATGACCTCGATTGATTATATTGATTTTGCCTTCGAGTTAAAAAAACACTTCAAAGTTGAAGTTAGCCCTGAAAGCCTTTGGCCAGTAAATAAATGGGCGACTACAGAAGATTACTACTCATTTGATACCAAAGAGTGGACCAGCAAAGGCCTTACTGAAATCAACAATCTGCTGGGCTTAAAAGGAGCAGATGCTGTTGATAAAAAAATTCAGTTCAAGGAGCTCTACTCCTATTTCACACTGAACTATATCAACCAACAAATATCAGCCGTTAAGACGCAGGTCGCGTGATGGAAAAGGTCTATATAAAAAACTATGGTGTGCATCAGCAATTTGCCACCAATAGTGCGGCGCTGAGCCAGTTATTGGCCACTGAGGAGGAAATTAATCCTCATGAACTGGACTACTATCATTTTTCGACGCCGACGGTGCTGGAAAAAAAGTGGGTCAGCAGAGAGGACTGCTCAGTACTGAACTCAATGTCAAAAATGGCGATCAATGCGCTGATCGATTTTAAAAGCAAAGCGTGCCTGGACGAGCATGCAAAAGCCTTTCTTTATACGGCATGTGATAGTGAGGAACACAGTTTTACAACGCTTTTTGAAATTTGCCGTAAATATAACGATGATGGTTCAGTCTGGAAACATATCCAGCAATATAAAGAGATGAATAATCCTCTTGATATGCTGAGATTGCTGCCAACAAATGTGCTGTATCACACCTCAAAATTATTACGTGACCATGAGGAAGGTACGCCGTTACGCGCCGCATCGTTAAGTGGTCTGCTGGCATTAAAACTGGCCTGGGCTGACATCGTTAATTCAACGGCAAAAGAAGGGGCAATGGTGGTGAGCGCGGCAAATATGCTGACCTTCGATAGCCTGGCCGTTTTTAAAAAGTTTGGTGAAATCCGGAAAAATGCTGCGGATACTTCCGGTATTATCCCCAGTTGGGGGGCGGCGGTGATGTCTTTAGACAATGACAGCCGCAATGCGCTGGCTGAATTAACCTCTGTCACTGTTCGCTACTGCCCCAAAGTCAGGTTTGAACAAGAAGACTGGGAAAGTCTGTTGGGCAAACAGCGAACGCAGCAGGGAGAACCCGATGTTATTATCAGTTATAACAACGGTATTCGCGCACAAAAAATAGCGGAGTATGCTGCGCTGGAGAAATTTTTCCCCCGGGCCAGGATTATCAATTATAAAGCGAAAACCGGTTACACCGGGAAACTCAATAATATCCTGGATATTTTATGCTGCCTTAATGATCCCGCTATTCCTTCAGGAGCCCGGGTCATGCTGAATGGCGCTGGTATCAATTATGGTATCGGGAACATTTGGTTAATTAAAAGCTGAGGAACGGATCATAATGAATACCCATTTCGATGCAGATACTTTATGTATCAGTGCATATGGCGCTGTCACGCCATTAGGCAGCAATCTGGATGAAATTCATGCCAGCTTTATCAATGAGGAAAGCGGTATTCGGGAGATAAAGAAGTTTGATCACCGCTATTTTCAGACGCATGAAGCCGGTATCCCTGTTGAAGGTAACGCTGCAATTAGCTGGCCTAAAAAAAGCCCCTTCAGGAACGGTGAGCTTTTTTATGCCGGATTAGCGGCAAAGCGGTTGCACGATCGGCTGCGGCTACAGACATATTATTCTGCGGAAGAAATTGGCTGCATCGTGGGAATCGATGAGCCGGCGATCGATATTGAACAGTGCATCGGTTTCTCGGAAAAAGTTCCTGCTGATGCGGATAAGCAATGCCTGGTCGATGCTGCGCTGGAACATTTTAAAATTGGTGATTTTCTCGATCTTGATACCACTGCTGTGCTGAAAACGATACATGACATCATCCCCTTCGCGGGTCTCAGCTTCGCGCATTTAGGCCTCTGCTCAGCATCGACGCAAAGTATCGGCCTGGCTATGCGAGCCATCCGCAGCGGTGAAATTAAAGCGGCAATTTGCGGCGGTGTTTCAGCCAAAGTTACGCCGTTGAACCTTGCGCGATTAGAAGGAATGGGGGTGATCTCGACCGATGAACACTATTGTGGCACCGGGCGTTCGCGGCCCTTCGATCGGCACCGCAGCGGATTCGTCTTAGCAGAAGGCGCGGGGCTGTTCGTCATTGAAAAGCTATCCAGCGTATTGGCGCGGCAGGACAAGCCGCTGGCCTATTTATTGGGCTATGGGGGCGCACTCTGCGCGCAGCATATTGTGATGCCGCATCAAGACGATCTGGAAATGCAATTGTCGATGGAGCGGGCTATCGAACATGCGGGCATTGACCGTAATACGATTGACTTTGTGAATACACATGGAACATCGACATTACAAAATGATCAGCACGAAGCCAGCGCAATCAGAAAAGTATTTGGTGAGCACAATCCGGCGATTGTGGCGACGAAATCGTATCACGGGCACCTGATTGCCGCCGCCGGGGCGATGGAAATTCTGGGCGTGCTGGTTTCATTTCAGCATGATCTCTTACCCAAAATTTTGAATTGCGATGAACCCGATCCGCAATTACCTGATGGTATTGCGCTGGTGAAGGAGCATCAGTACCGGCCGCTTAAATACGCGTTGAAAAACTCATTTGGTATGGGCGGTGGTGCAGGCAGTCTGGTTTTAGGAAATCCCAAATATCTGTAAGGTAGATATCATGCTAACAATGCATTCCTTATTAGAAAGAAACTGGCAAGTGATTGATCATGACAGTCAATATTCGTCAGATGATATCGCAACCATAACAAAGGGCTGTGCCAGTAGCGTGGTCAGATATTTTCGTCATCGCCCGCAGGCGGAACAAAATAAGCTGTTTGTTTTTGTGATTAGAAATAATTTCGAAGGCATGATCAGCTATTTTGTTGCTTCTGCGCTCAGGTTGAAAGCCTGGATTGTGAATATTCATGACCTTGGCATTGTTGATATGCTGGTTGATACAGATTGCATTGCCACTTTTGTTATGAGCAATGAAGTCAGGGATATTAATACGATAAATCAACGGATTAATATCTCGTTTGACCGCCATTCTTCGCTTGCGAACGAGAAGCTTGAGGGTTTTACTGAGTATCCGTGCGCACGCTTTTATTTTTGCACCTCCGGCACAACCAGTACACCTAAGCTGATCCAGTACCATGAAAATACACTGATTGAAAACGCACGTGCGGTGAGCCAGTACCTCAAGCTCGGCAACGAAGATCGCTCATTGTGTTATTTCCCGGTGCAGTATATGTATGGCCTCTCAACCATGCTGTGCGCGTTTTTATCGGAAAGTAAGTTGGTATTTGAAAAATTTCACATCAGCAATATTGGTGAACTTGTTTCACACTACGGTATTACTAATTTGCCTTTAATCGGTGACTGGATGCTGCCCGTCAGCGAAATTTTTACCAAAAGCCGAATTCATGTAAACAATATCCTGAATGCCTCCGATCGTCTGCTCACCGTACAGGCAGCGAGCATCCTTTCATCCTGCGATACGTTATGGAATAACTTCGGCCAGACCGAATCCGGGCCGCGCTTGTTTCATAATCGGATCCGCTCGCAAGATGATATTGAAAAAACCAGTAAATATGGCGTTGTGGCGCCTGGTAAAGTCATGACGGACAGCATCAAAATTGATTTGCGTCCCGTCGATTCGGGCGCTTCTGATGCAGTGTGCCGGATGTTTTATAAAACGCCTTTCGCTTGTGATGGCTATGTTGATAGCTATCTGCAATTAAAACCGCGTGCGGAATGGTTTGATTCCGGCGATCTGTTTGTGAAAGATGAAACCGAATGCTACTACTGGATAGCCAGAGCGGTGAATGAATTCAAACACAATGGTAAGTTTATTCCCGTTCAGCTTATTTCAAATGATATTGTGAAATATGCCGGTGGCTTACGACACTATTTTTCAAAAGCGCAGAACGGCGAGCTTTATCTCAATCTTGATATGTCGGCGAACAGTGCGCAGATAAAAATAATCACCAGGCTATTAATGGATAAATGGTATCAGTATGCATTTAAAATAAATGTCAGAGAAATCGCGACGACAAAAACAGGGAAGATCAAATGTGCTGTATAGGGTTAGAGTCATGGCATGAATAAAGTGTATGTTAATCGTCATGCAAACAATTATCTGTGCATTGTGAGTCACTCTTTTTATCCCGCTTATTTGCATATTGACAGGCTTCATCGTTATTTGCCGGTCTCAACAAAGCGCTCAGCGGAAAAACTATTGTATCGAGAAATGGCCAGGGTACTTTTTGTCGATATAGTGAAAAGGATTTTACCTGGCGTAGAGGTGACACACAGTTCTGTAAGCCATGGACGCAATGAAAGCGTTATGTTGGTGAATAACGATCCGCGGATTCATTCTGTCGGGATTGATATCGAATTTATCGAAAAGGCGAAAGCACCAAGGCCATTTATGCTGGATTATTGTGAAAAATATGCCCGTTTCGTACAGGCGCCGGACAACCGCTTGTGCACCACGATATTTAGCTGTATGGAGAGCTTGTATAAGGCACTGTGCGTCATTTCTGCATGTACTTTTGATATCAATGATTATTTATTAGTTGCATATAGCCGGGTGAGATGCGTTTTTCGCTATGTTGGCAAAGTACCTGAATTTAAGGGAAGGACGTTTATTTGTAACTGCTATTACTTTGAGCAATCCGTAATAACCGTCGTTTTGCTGGATGCGTCTTTAACATCAATCATTTTAGATGATCTGTTATATGAAGAGATGAACATCGCACTACCCGGTTAACTTTTTAACCATCCTGTGGCAGAGCCATAAATTCATTTAGAGGAATATTGGTATGAACGATTTGCTGGTAGATATCACACCTGAACATTATGAAACTTACGCAACGGAAGGTACATCACCGTGGAATGCATACTTAAAGGAAAGGATTCTGGAAGAAGCCGCCAGTATTACTTCGCCGAGAAAAAAGATTCTGGATATTGGTATGGGAACCGGCCATATGCTTTTCGACCTATTCCAGTCGCAAAAACTCACTGATTACTCCTTTTATGGGGTGGATATTGATCCGCGCATGGTGCGTTTTTGCGTTAAAAAATGTAGCGAGCTGAAATGCCAGCACGTATTCAACATCGTTGAAGCCAGCGTCAGTAATTTACCGTTTCCCGATAATTCATTTTCAATGATCTATGCCCGCTCCGTTATTCATCACTGGGCTGAACCTGCAAAAGGATTGCAGGAGCTGTGTCGTGTTCTGGATAGCGGCGGTCGCATTATTATCCACGAACCGCTGGCCGATGCAGAAGAGAACGCGCTGGGTGTTTTCAATCAATCACGTAGTGAGTGTGGCGTGACGAATATGTCCACGGAAGAAAAATTCACGCTGGCGAGTCTTACCGCGCTTATGCACTGCTGCGATCTTGACGGGATAAGCTGGACAGTGACGCGCGGAGAAGGCCTTGCTGCCCTGGGCTGTGAAATTTTCATTAAAAAGGCCTGAGTCATCATGGATTATTGCTGCGCTGAGATGTATGCAAAAATGCAACCGCGGATTACGGCAATTACCGGATGCCAGGCATTCGATTATATGGCCTTCCGTGATTCAGTCAGGATTAGTTCCCACGTTTATTCAACCACTGGCGACAGTGGTTCTTTGACGCAACGGGACTCTGCGGCTGAACAAATACCGATGCTGCTTGGCGCCACAAGCGGCACCACCGGGGCGATGAAAATGATCAGCGTCCGTTTAAAATCCAGTAAGGACGCGGTCAGCGCATCGGAACACAACTTAATTCATAACCTGCGGTCGCGGCAGGTTTTTTCCGCCGGCGACGTCGTTGGCAATCTTTTTACGATTAACCTGTTTTCATCCTTACACTATTCGGCGTGTGAAATTTTAAAACATTGCCGCGCGCATGTGGTGCCGGTCGGCGATATTGCATTGCTGCGGAAGAGTCATTTCGATTTTCTGGCCGAAATCCAGCTCTCGACGCTGTTTGGTGTGCCGGCGACTCTCGTTCAGTTTGTGGAAACCATGATCGGGCTTGGGGTTCCGCTGGCCATTAAAAAAGTGGTCTTTACCGGCGAACCGATGTTGGCCGCGCATGAAAACTATCTGCGCGAGGTGCTGGGCGACGACCTGCGGATAATCGGTTTGTACGGCCTGTCGGAGTGCGGTTTCATTGGGATGTCTGTCGAGGGGCATCATAATAAGTATCTGCTGTTCAGCGATGATTTCTTCTTTGAATATGACGATAAAAAGGGGCTATTGATCACCTCGCTGGACCCGGATGCCTCGCGTAAACTTATCAGATATCCGGTAGGGGATCTGGGCAAATTATCCGTTGAAAATAATCAACTCTATTTTCAGGGTATTAAACGCAACGCTATTGATTTTAATTTCATGGGCAATCTGATTAGCCATGAAAAAATATCCAGAATGATTAATCAACGATTGCCTGAGGCGATTGTTCAAATCGTCTTGTCGTTATCCGCTGAGAGACAAGAAATTATGGATATTAAAATCTGCTGCGGATTATCTCATGACGTTGATTTGTCCGAACTGGAGGATGAAATCTGTCATTTGCCGGATATTTATGAAGCCTATATGAAAAAGCGGGGACGTATCAACCTCACCATTGTTGAGTATAACGCTCTGCTTTTTTCCCCCCGAGGGAAATGTCTGCTGGTTTGCGACACAAGGGAGTCATGCTAATGCAACTCGATCATCTGCTTCATGAAATTGTGTTAGTGAATTCGCATCCCATTGATGAGCATTCACTCTTTTCGATGGATTTTTACGACAGGCTCCAGCATATCAGCAGACAATTTTCTGCTGCGCGCAGAGAGAACGCCGCCGTTTTTAATACCTTCATTGATACCCACAAGGATCTTCTTGCGGAACTGGATCGTAAAGCGCTCGATTATGAAATGAAATATGAAGAGCAGATGTCAGGAATGATGTCCAGGCGTCTGGCGATCCCGCAATCTGAACTCGAGAGTATTAGTAATAACAGAAATAAATTTATCGATTTTTATCGCCAACTCTACAATGCAGAAAAGGCGCTTATCCGCAGTGACGCGGCAAATATTTGTCATGTAGGTTGTGGGCCGATGCCAACCAGCGTGCTGATGTGGGCAAAATATTCAGCATGTCAAATCACCGCGCTGGATATTATTCAGGATGCGGTAGCGCAGGCGCAAAATGTTTTCGATTGCTGGCGTATACCTAAAGACGTGGAGGCGCATCGCGTTCGCTTTTTATGCCAGCCGGGAGAAGCGTTTGATTATAAGGATATGGATGTGATCATTTTGTCCTCTTCCATTATGAATAAGAAAAACCTCTACGCTGCCATTAAAAAAACGATCACCAAAACGGTCGATGTGATCGAGCGGGAACCTAACTTTCTTTATGAGTCAGGATATCTGAATGCTGATGAAATGGCTGAGCAGCTTATCGCCAAAACCACGCTCAATAATGTCAACATCAGGCTCTACCGCCTGTCGCCAGAGCAACAGGAGTAAATCATGTCAGATGATGTTATCGATAATTATGATTTAGATAATAACGTGTTGTTTATTCGTGGATGCAATTTGATCGACATTGCCGATGCAAACCGTTATTTGCAAAACGCCTGGTTTGCGCTGACCGGCAGCCTCGTTAATGAAGAACAGATGGATCGGCTTATTCAGATCGCCAACACAGAGCTGAAACAAACAGACCCTGTAACGAAAATTAAAGCGATGCATCAACTGATCAACGCATTGCCATCACTGACCTTAATGCAGCGGTTTATGATGTTATTGTCGCAAGTTGAGGTGTCGGCAGCGCAGCATAAAGTTATGGCACCGGTAAACGCTGACGACTGTCTGAAAATTATCTTGCTTATGCCGTGGATTATTTCGCTGACGCGTTCCTCGGAGTCATTTATTGATTTACCGGCGATCGAAAATTGCAAAAGTTTTGAACACTATTTTTGGTTAGCGTTAACCGGTAAGGCGGCCTCTTCCGGGCTGGAGGAGGAGTCGCGTTGCCGGTTTATGTCTTTGCTGTTAGGCGGGTTTGGTACTGTGACGCCCACCACGACCACGGTAAGGTTTATTGCCAGTACCAAGAGCGATGTTATTTCTGCATTAATCGGCGGGTTTTGTGCCACCGGGCCTGCGCATATGGGCGCCTGTAAATATGCGATCATGAGGCTGTCCAGCGTCATTGATGATGTTGAAAAAGGGAATATTGATGCCGCGGCAAACCATTACTGCAAGGACAAGCCCTGGCCGGGGTTTGGTCATCCGATCATGCGCAATGATGTCCGGGTCGATTTCTTCTTTTCACGCTTTCACATGTTGATGCGGCCCTTCAGTGCACTTGCCCGTGCCATTTCGGACAACAGCGGGCTGCAACCCAATGTCGATTTTTTAATTGCCAGCGTCATGTGCGCGCAGCGGGTTGCGCCTGAACTGGGGCTGCTGGCCTTTTTTGTCTGCCGGATGCCGATACTTCTCGCACATTATCAAGCGCGGTTTAGCGCCCACTCCTTTGGTTTGTCATCAGAGGATTTAAGAGAAAAATATAAAAAGGTTCCCCAATCATGGCTATAAGTCATCGCATCGGAGCAAATTTCCTCGGGATATGTCAGGGCATCGCCTTAACGGGATCGGCGGCGGCTTGCGGACAAATTAATATTTCCCACTGGGATTTAGCGCATAACTACCTGAAACCGGGTTTGTTACTCGAAGCCTTGCATCAATTTGCCGTTCGCTTCGCCACTGCGGTTTCGAAAAATACCGATCCAACCTGGCGCTATCTGCCGGTAATGGTGGAACAGTTTGACTCTGCCGCCAATTTTGATAGCGAACTGTTACGCGTTGAAGGGCATATTGAACTTATTAATGATGCTTACCGTATTCACTGTAAGGCCACTCCACGCGATAATCACCGCGCTGTTATTGCGCAGGCTATTATCATGGTCAGCAAGGTCTACTTACCTGAATCGGCTTCCGACAACGCTTCGCCATCATTCCTCGGTGATTTATATAATGTTTCTCCGTTAACCGAGGATACTTATTCTTTTTCCTTTAACGCGCATCATCCGCTTTTTCAGGAGCACTTTCCCTCCCGGGCCGTATGTCCCGGTTCGTTGTTGATTGATATGGTTCTCGCATTAGCGTCGTGCGAGACGGCGGAAAATATCGCTTCTGTTACGCTGGAAAAAGTTAAATTTATTGAAGCGGTTTATCCGGGAAATGCCTATCTGCTGGCCATTAAACGAGAGGCGGAGTGTGATTCGAGCGGCGTTTTTTATATTCATGCAGAAACTAAAAAACGGTGCACGTGCGGCAAGTTTTCTATTAAATATAGAAAGGATGATGCGATATGTTCAATATTATAATTTCCTTCATCCCGTGGAGTATTTATTCATGGGTGGTCAATGAAAATGTTTTAACCATCGTTGAAAGATCACTGATCTTAAGTGTGATCTTACTGTTTATTATTGTGGTGAACATCAAAATTGTCCGGCAGGGAGAGCCGGTGATGATTACCAATATTTTGACGGTAATCATCCTTTTTGTTAATTACTTTGTCGGCTGGTCTACGCTATTACTGAATTACCCAACAAGTTTTTGTTATCTGTCACTTGCGTTCGTCTCGTTTATGAGTCTGCTGGTCAAGAAACCCTTTACCATTTTTTATGCCAGCGCCGGTGTATCTGAGGAGAAACGCAGGCATATCATGTTTTATCTTATCAACAAATATATTACATGGATTTGGACAATCATCTTTCTTGCCAATGGTCTGCTCAATGCATTTTTTGCATGGACTCCCCAGCTTCGCCTGGCGACTATTGGCCTGGTCTGTGTTGGTATTCTTTTTTCTAAATATCTTCCTAACATCATGCGATATTTTTATCGCGTTAAACACCATGGTGCATAATATGTCATTATTAACGATTTTGACCGGAACTCCTGTATGGGTCTGGATTTTACTTGTTTTTCTCATTGCGAGAGGAATAAATGCATTGAATGATCGGGAAATGGAAGTGAAACGGCTTTTTCTGTTGCCGTTAATCTTCCTTTTTTGGGGGGGAAGCGGCGTGATTAATGAACTGGCGTTCCCGCACTGGGGAATGGTATCAATGCTGGCGGGGCTACTCATTGGCGGCAGCGTTGGCTGGTTGCTCTGGCGCTCTGGCCCGCGTTTAAGAATCAAAGAAGGAACAGATTTAATTATTCGCCCGGGTACGCCATTGACCCTGATATTTATCATTGTTGCTTTTGCTACCAAATTCGCGTTGATTTTTTTTCTCAATGTCGAACCGAATTTGAAATACGCGTTTAATTTTAATCTTATGTTTGGTCTGTTGAGTGGGATTATCGACGGTGTGTTTTGGGGCGGAACGCTAAATTTATATTTTACCCCCCGACAGGCCGAGAAAGGCATCTGAATACATTGGCGCCTGCGTACTGCTGCCTGGCCTCCGGGCCGCCGATCAGCGCATGCGCGGGAGAATATGCAGAACGCTCCCAGGCTGAGGAGCGTTTCTGAGCGTGGCTTCTCTGTCTCGCATATTATTTTAAGCACACGATAGCGTGTTTTCTCTGCGGCACCGTTTCCCTGGCGATCGATTGAGCCTATTGTGTTATGAGCATTAGCTCATTACAGGGAATAGAAGATGCGTGATCTACCTCCTACTGCCACGCTGCGTGCATTCGAAGTAGCGACCCGCCACACGACGTTTACTGCCGCCGCAGAAGAGCTGTGTATTACACAAAGCGCCGTCAGCCATCAGTTAAAAAACCTGGAAGAACTCTGGGGACTGCAACTTTTTCAGCGCGGTAAGCCCCTCAGCCTGACCCCCGCTGGCGCCGCGCTCGCTCCTCTGGTGCGTGAATTTTTTAGCAAGCTGGAAACCACCCTTAGCGATCTGCGTGAGCAAAAAGGCCGGGTGCGATTGCGCGTCAATACCACTTACTCCTTTGCGCTGAAGTGGCTGCTTCCTCGGCTACCGGCGTTAGCGCGATTGCACCCGGAGATCCTGGTTAGTCTGGAAAGTACCGATAAAGCCATTCACTTCGCCAGCACCGACGCGGATGTGGCGATCCGTTTCGGCCACGGTAACTATCCGGCCTTGCACACGGAATTTATGTTTCGCGAGCAGCTCTTCCCGGTAGCCAGCCCGGCGCTTTTACAGCGGTTTGGCACGCCGGATAAGCCTGCCGAACTGCTGCGCTATCCGCTCCTGACGCGTGACGGCGCCGATCTGGTCCCGAAATGGGATGCCTGGTTTAAGCGGGTCGGCGTCAACACCGATGTGCTGCACGAGAGCGTCCGTTTTGCCGATACCAATATGACGATTGAAGCTGCGCTACTTGGGCAGGGGATTGCCCTGGCGCGTAGCGGGCACGTTGAAAAAGAGATTGGCGATGGCTCTCTGGTCCGGCTCTTTGATATCTCTTTTCCTTCTCCGGCCGCCTATTACTTCGTCTGCCCTCTGGGAACGGAAACCCAGCCTCATATTGTGAAATTCCGCAGCTGGTTGCTGGCCGAATCACAGCAGGCGCAGCGTAGTTATTGTTAAGGCATGAGTATTTGTTCATGGCGCGATGATGACACTTCACTGTTCATCCATGGGGGCGCTGTTTAGCATCGCTCTATGCTGACCGCGAGAGCGCAATCGGCACGCTGATGATTCAATCAACCAGGAGGGCTTAAGATGTCTGACTATCCTTCCATCGCGCTTATCGGCCCAGGCGCGATCGGTACGACTATCGCTGCGGTACTGCATGAAGTTGGCCGCACGCCGTTGCTGTGCGGGCGCACTGCCCATTCAAAGTTAGTTCTGCGCCACGATGAGGGGGAAATTGTTGTGCCGGGGCCGGTGTTGAACAATCCGGCTGCTATTGATCATCCTTTCGATGTGGTGTTTGTGGCGGTGAAAACGACCCAGGTTGCTGACTGTGCCGACTGGCTGGCCGCACTGTGCGATGAAAACACCGTGGTGTGCGCGTTGCAAAACGGTATTGAGCAGAAAAATCAGCTGGCAAGCCGTGTTAACGGTGCCAGCATACTGCCTTCTGTCGTCTGGTTTCCGGCGCAGCGTGAGCCAGACGCCTCAGTGTGGCTGCGCGTCAAACCGCGTCTTACGCTGCCGGATGTGCCGCAGGCAAAACGGGTGGCTGAGGCGCTCAGCGGCACTCGTTGTGCGGTTGAGCTATCGCCCGATTTTACGTCGATCGCCTGGCGCAAGCTGCTGCAAAATGCCGTTGCCGGTCTGATGGTGCTGGCTAATCGCCGCGCCGGGATGTTTTCTCGCGGCGATATAACGGCACTGGCGCTGGCTTATCTGCGCGAATGCCTGACGGTTGCACGTGCGCAAGGCGCGGTACTGCACGATAACGTTCCGCAGGAAATTGTGGAGGGTTTTCAACGCGCGCCTGCGGATTTAGGCACCTCGATCCTGGCCGATCGGCAGGCTAATCGCCCCATGGAGTGGGATATTCGCAACGGCGTAATACAGCGTTATGGTCATGCGCAGGGCATTCCCGTCCCCATCAGCGATGTGCTGGTTCCGCTGCTGGCGGCCGGGAGTGAGGGGCCGGGTTAACGCGTTTTCGGCCGCCACGTTTTTAAGCGCAGAGAGAGCCGGGCAAGCGATTTTGCCTGGCTCTCCGGGGGCTGATTCCACTGCTGCCGGTAATAACAAACTTTCAGTCCTTCTCGCTAAGATGTTTATTTCTCGACATGACCCATGTGATAAAAGTGCGTAATGGCGCAGGAATATGTTTACGCCCCGGATAATAAAGCGAGAAATTTTCAGCGGGATAAGGAAAAGCAGGTAATAAGCGAATCAGCGTGCCGTCATTAATTTTCTGGCGCACCAGCGGTTCATAAACAAAAGCAATGCCCAGTGCCGATTCAGCCGCCTGGATCATCGCGGCATCTGAATCAACAATCAGATCGCCATTCACCGCTATTTCTTTAATGTTATGTTGCTCATCGATAAATTCCCAGCGGTAAATCTTCCCGCTGGGAAAACAGCGATTAATACATTTAAAGTTAACAAGTTCCTGTGGTGAATCCGGTTCGCCATATTTGCTAATAAATTCAGGGCTGGCAACAGGAATAAGGGAAAGCCTGGGGCCTAACGCAATGGCAATCATATCTTTAGGGACATCCTGAATATAGCGAATTCCCGCATCGAAACCGGCTTCGATGATGTTCACTTTTTTGTCGGTGGTGAACAATTCCAGGGTGATATCAGGGTATTCCTTTTTGAATTCAATAAAATAGTCCTGAAAGAAAAGATCAAGCACGATGCGCGGCAGGTTTACTTTTATTTTGCCTTCTGGCTTCGCCCGGTGTGAATTGAGGCTGTCGATGGCGCGGATATAGTCATTAAAAACAGGCGTGATATTGTTTACGAATTCTTCGCCGATAGCTGTCAACGAAAGACTGCGGGTTGACCGGTTTAAAAGCCTTACGCCTAATCTCTCTTCCAGATTATTTATGGCGCTGGTCAGGGACGGCGGTGAAAGATTTAATTCTTTGGCCGCTTTGCGAAAACTTCCATGCTTTACAATAAGGAAAAGCATTTCGATATGCTGAAAGTCGGGAAGTTTTTTCATTGTTAATTTCCATTGAATACTGCATTAGGGACATATTAATTGTTACCGATATTAAAGGGAAGTATATCTGTAATCACCTTCTACAGATGAGGAAAATAAGGTGAAGAAACGTTTTCTTGGCAAAGATAAATTCCAGGTTTCAGCATTAGGCCTCGGTTGCATGGGGATGAGTTTTGCTTACGGCGGAGCCGAAGAATCGCAGGCCATTAAAACCCTGCACGCAGCGGTGGATATGGGCGTTACGTTCCTGGATACCGCTGAAGTTTATGGCCCTTATGATAATGAGTTGCTGATCGGTAAGGCCATCAAAGGAATACGCGATAAAGTCCAGATCGCGACAAAATTCGGTTTCCGTATTCTGCCGAATGGCCGCGGGATCGAACGAATGGCGGGCGTGGACAGCCGTCCTCATCATATCCGTGAAGCGGTCGAAGGATCGCTTCAACGGCTTCATATCGACACCATCGATTTACTGTATCAACACCGGATTGATCCCGATGTTCCGGTGGAAGAGGTGGTGGGAACGATGGCAGAGCTGATCAAGGAGGGAAAAGTTCGCCATATCGGGCTTTCGGAAGTGTCGCCGCAGACCCTGCGTCGTGCCTGCAAAGTCCATCCTGTCACGGCGGTCCAGAGCGAATATTCTCTCTGGTCGCGTGAGCCAGAAGCGGGCATTCTCAGCGCTTGCCGTGAATTAGGCGTCGGGTTTGTGCCGTACAGCCCGCTCGGTCGCGGCTTTTTGACCGGCAAGATTACCGACTGCTCCGGCTTCGCCAGCGATGATTTCCGTCGGCAGCTTCCTCGTTTTCAACGCGAGGCGATGGCGAAAAATCATCTACTTCTCAGCCAGTTGCAAAGCGTAGCCGAACGATACGAATGTAGTCTGGCGCAGCTTGCGCTCGCCTGGGTGATGAGCAAAGGCGAGGATATTGTGCCGATTCCCGGCGCCAGAAATAGTGCGCATCTACAGGACAATGCTGGCGCGGTCAGTTTGCCGTTATCGGGTGCGGATATCAGCATAATGGATAATATCTTTACCCCGGAGAGCGTTTGCGGCCTGAGATATAACGAAGGTGACTTTAATTTAATCGACCAATAATCGCCGACGATCCATAAGATCTGCCGCAGGTGGAGGGAGCGGTAAGATGCAAGATTGTCATAATGTGCTCTATTTTATCCGGGTAAAAATTGGCGGGATTTTGCCCGGGCGTAGGGGGTACTTCATTGGTCCGACTGGCGCAATGTAGCAGAAGGCAACATGCGATAACTAAGTTCGATGGAATTTGCTGTTTTGATTGCAGGTAATAATGCGTGAAAAAGAAAAAGGAGATCATCGATCTGCGCAGCGGAACAGGCCATCGACGGCGTGGCGGTCAGTAAAGAGAGGGTAGCCAGGTTCGCTTCACTCTCTGCCTGTACATAAACCACTGTTTGCGAAGGCCGGTATGCCGTGCTCTCCTGGCTGCGCTCTGCGGTGCTGGCTGTTGCACTGACAAGAATCATATCGGCTTCGTCGATAACCGCCCGATCGTTATCGAGGATCCAGCAGGGAAATTGTCTTGCCAGATCCTCGGCGCGATGAAGGCTATCGGCTAACAGAAAAACATGGGCGTCAGGCGCAAGCCGGAATAACCCGGCTAATAAGGTTTCGGTCAGATCAGTGATACCCAGAATACCGATTCGTTTCACCATTCCCTCTCTTCGCTCAGCGCACAGAATTTTTTAACGACGCCAGAACCGCCGCGCTTTAGCCGGATTGTCGGGCCGTTCCGCCGTCTGACGCGGGTTGCCAGCCGCCACCCAGCGCCGTGAACGCGGCCACGGCTGCACGTGCAGAGGCGGTCTGTGCCTGCGCCCTTGCATCGGATGCCTGAAGAAGGTTTTCATCGTTATGCAGAACATCAATCAGGCTGGCGGCCCCTTGCTGAAAAGCGACAAAGGAAGCCTGACGCGCGCTGGCCAGTGCGGTTTCACCCGTCGTCAGCGTCGCTGCCTGCGTTTCACGGTTGATCAGTGCGGAGAACGCATTTTCAACATCTTCGGTTGCGCGTAATACCGACAACCGGTAAGCCGCAAGCGCTTCCGCCTGCTGGCCTTTCGCCTGTTCGATCTGCGCGTTGATACGGCCAAAATCAAAAAGCCGCCAGCGTAAACCCAGTACGCCAGCCGACTGGCTGGCACCCGCAGTGAACAGATTCCCGCTGGAGACTGCCGTTGCGCTGCCGAGCAGGGCGTTGAGTGAAAACGATGGATAATACTCGCTGACCGCCACGCCGATGCGGGCGCTTGATGCGGCCAGGTGGCGCTCCGCCACGATGATATCGGGCCTGCGGCGCAGCAACTCTGCTGGAGTCCCCATCGCGGCGATCTGCGGTGTCCGTGGAATTGCTGCGGGCGAAGAGAGCTGCGCCCGGTGCGTGCCCGGCGGAGTACCGAGCATCACGTCCAGCGCATTCATTGCGGCATCAATTCCGTTCTGCAGAACCGGAACGGTAGCCTGAACCTGCGCCAGCGCGCCTTCGGTCTGGTGTACCTGATATTCAGGCGCTAACCCTTTGTTGTGGAGCAGTTGTACCTTTTCCAGCAGTTGTTGCTGCGTATTGACCTGATTGGTTGCAATGGCCAGCCGGGTCTGTAATCCGCGTAACGTAATATAGATATCGGCCGTTTGCGCCGCCACGGCGAGGCGCGTCGCGGCGACGCCCGCCTCAGAGGCCTGATAATCTGCCAGCGCAGCCTGACGCGCGCGGCGCAGCCCGCCGAACAGATCAATCTCCCAGCTTGCGTTGAGATCGGTTTCATAGGAATTACCGTAGCGATTATAATCCGGCGTCGAGTTGAGAACCTGTCCCAGCGGGGTTTCGACCGATTGATACGCGCGAGCGGCTTGCCCGCTGATATTTCCCGAGGGGAGTAGCGCCGCTGTTGCTGTTCCGAGCCCGGCACGGGCCTGTGTCATTCTGGCGGATGCCTGGGCGAGATCGAGATTTTGTGCGAGCGCGTCTGAAACCAACTGACTCAAGAGAGGATCCCCGAAACCCTTCCACCAGTTGGTGAAACTGACCGGACCGGATGCGTTTCGCTGCGGTTGTGCCGGTTGCGCCTGGTAGTGCTCCGCCAGCGGAGCATCAGGACGATGATAATCCGGTCCAACGGCGCAGCCCGCCAGAATGCAGGTACTCACAACCAGAGCAAGAGTACGTTGGGGAAACATGGTGAATCCTTGAGGCGAAATAAAGTTGTGACTACATTACCAAATGGTCACTCGTTGTCAATCCGGGCGCATTGAGCTAAGCTGAAAAAATGACTAAAGATATGAACACCACCCCTTCACGAGGCCCGACGGATCACAATGTCCGCGATCAGGTCGTTGAAGCGGCCACAGAGCACTTCAGCCATTTTGGCTATGAGAAAACCACGGTGTCCGATCTGGCGAAAGCGATCGGTTTCTCCAAGGCGTACATCTATAAATTTTTCGATTCCAAGCAGGCTATCGGCGAAGTTATCTGCGCTAACCGGCTGGCGATGATCATGGACATTGTCAATGCCGCCATCGCGGATGCGCCGACCGCTTCTGAAAAAATACGGCGTTTACTCAAAACGTTAACGGAAGCTGGCAGCGATCTATTTTTTTGCGATCGCAAGCTATACGACATTGCCGCTGTGGCCGCGCGGGATAACTGGCCGTCAGTGGTGGCCTATAAGCAGCACCTGCGACAACTGATTGAAACAATCCTTGTTGAAGGGCGTCAGGCGGGGGAATTTGAAAGAAAAACGCCGCTGGACGAGGCCGCGCATGCGATTTATCTGGTCATGCTCCCGTATATCAGCCCGGTTGAGCTGCAATATAATCTGGAAACAGCCCCGACGGCCGCTGTATTGCTGGCATCACTGATATTGCGCAGCCTGTCGCCGTAGTTTGTGACTATTGACAATATTGGTCACTAGTTTGAGAATGCGGTTCCTGTCCTGTTAAATAAATAAGGGAACCCATGCTCAGGCCCACACTTGCCACCTTTGTTTTTTGCCTGTTGCCGTTTGCGCTTGTCGCCTGCGGCGACGCTTCCAGCGTCGACGATCCCCGTAGCCAGCCACCTTTGGTGAGGTCGGTGACGGTGGTGGGCGCAGCCGATTCCTCGCGTGCCTTTACGGGTACTGTTGTGGCACGCATTCAAAGCGCTATAGGCTTCCGGGTGTCGGGCAAGATCCTTGAACGTCTCGTTGATACCGGTCAGACCGTCAAAAAAGGGCAGCCGTTAATGCGTCTGGACCCCGTCGATCTGCATCTGCAGGCGCAGGCCCAGCAGCAAGCCGTTGCGGCTGCACAGGCGCGCGCCAGGCAGACGGCCGATGATGAGGCGCGTTATCGGGGGCTGGTTGCGGCAGGCGCGGTCTCTGCTTCGGCTTACGATCAGATAAAAGCGGCTGCAGCGACGGCGAAGGCGGAATTGAGCGCCGCTCAGGCGCAGGCCAGCGTGGCGCAAAACGCGATGAGCTATGCGTTACTGGTGGCTGACGCCGATGGCGTGGTTATGGAAACGCTGGCCGAACCCGGTCAGGTGGTCAGTGCCGGAGAGCCGGTGGTCAGGCTGGCCAGAGCCGGACAGCGCGAGGCGATTGTCCAGTTGCCGGAAACGTTGCGCCCGGCACCTGGAAGCGAGGCGAGGGCGACGCTGTACGGTAACGAAAGCGAAGCGGTGACGGCAAAACTACGCTTGCTGTCAGATGCCGCCGATCCGTTGACGCGCACATTTGAGGCGCGATACATCCTTGAGGGCGATCTGGCGAACGCCCCGCTCGGCGCTACCGTTACGCTCCATATTGGCGAAGAGAATTTGTCTCATCCGTTGCTCCAGGTGCCACTGGCGGCAATTTATGACGCCGGTAAAGGGCCGGGCGTCTGGCGAATTTCCGGCAAGCCCGCCAAAGTGACATGGCAACCCGTGCAGGTGGTGAGCCTGGGGGATGATGCGGCAAGCGTGACCGGTAGCCTTAAGCCCGGCGAACAGGTCGTGGCGCTGGGGGCGCATCTGCTGCATGACGGTGAGGCAATCCGGCTGGCTAAGCAGAACGATGCCAGTGTCGCCGGGAGCCAGCCATGAGTACGTCGCGGTTTAACCTTTCGGCGCTCGCTGTGCGCGAGCGTTCCATCACCCTGTTTCTCATTTTGCTGATTACGATTGCCGGGATTCTCGCGTTCTTTGGACTGGGACGCGCAGAAGATCCGCCGTTTACCGTCAAACAGATGACCATCATTTCAGCCTGGCCTGGCGCCACGGCGCAGGAGATGCAGGACCAGGTGGCCGAACCGCTGGAAAAGCGTTTGCAGGAGCTTAAGTGGTATGACCGCAGCGAGACCTACACGCGCCCCGGGCTGGCTTTTACCACGCTCTCATTACAGGATGGAACACCGCCTTCCCAGGTTCAGGAGGAGTTTTACCAGGCGCGTAAAAAGCTGGGTGATGAGACCAAAAACCTGCCCGCAGGCGTGATTGGCCCGATGATCAACGATGAGTTCTCCGATGTCACGTTTGCACTCTTTGCCCTGAAAGCAAAGGGCGAGCCGCAGCGCCTGCTGGTGCGTGACGCCGAGTCATTACGTCAGCGCTTATTACATGTTCCCGGCGTTAAAAAAGTCAATATTATCGGCGAGCAGGCGGAGCGGATATTTGTCTCGTTCTCCCACGATCGGCTGGCAACGCTGGGTATTTCTCCGCAGGATATTTTTTCTGCCCTGAACAGCCAGAACGTGTTGACGCCTGCCGGTTCGATAGACGCCCGGGGGCCGCAGGTTTTTATCCGTCTTGATGGCGCTTTCGACGATCTGGAGAAAATCCGCAACACGCCCGTTGTCGCTCAGGGCAGAACATTGCAACTCTCCGATGTGGCGACGGTGAAGCGCGGTTACGAAGATCCGGCAACGTTCCTGGTGCGCAATCAGGGAGAACCTGCGCTGCTGCTGGGGATCGTGATGCGTGAGGGCTGGAACGGTCTGGAACTGGGTAAAGCGCTGGATGCGGAGGCGACCACGATTAATGCGCAGATGCCGCTCGGTATGACTTTTAGCAAAGTGACCGATCAGTCCGTCAATATCAGCTCGGCAGTCGACGAATTCATGATCAAATTTTTCGTCGCGCTGCTGGTGGTGATGTTGGTCTGCTTTCTCAGTATGGGCTGGCGCGTCGGTGTCGTGGTTGCCGCTGCGGTACCTTTAACATTGGCTGCCGTTTTTGTGGTGATGGAAGCCACGGGCAAGAATTTTGACCGTATAACCCTGGGATCGCTCATCCTCGCTCTGGGGCTGCTGGTGGATGACGCCATCATTGCCATCGAAATGATGGTGGTGAAAATGGAGGAGGGATACGACCGGATCAAAGCCTCAGCCTATGCCTGGAGCCACACCGCTGCGCCAATGCTGGCTGGCACACTGGTAACGGCCGTTGGCTTTATGCCCAACGGGTTTGCGCAATCCACGGCGGGCGAATATACCAGCAATATGTTCTGGATTGTGGGAATTGCATTGATTGCTTCCTGGGTGGTGGCAGTGGTGTTTACGCCTTACCTGGGGGTGAAAATGCTGCCCAACATCAAAACGGTTGAAGGGGGGCACACGGCTATCTACAACACCCGCCGCTACAACCGTTTTCGTGCCTTCCTGACCCGCGTTATCGCGCGGAAATGGCTCGCCGCCGGCTCGGTTATTGCGCTTTTTATCATCGCCATTCTGGGAATGGGGCTGGTTAAAAAACAATTTTTCCCTACCTCCGATCGCCCGGAAGTGCTGGTGGAAATACAACTGCCTTACGGTAGCGCCATTGAACAGACCAGCGCCTCGGCGGCAAAAATCGAAAACTGGCTCAAGGAACAACAAGAAGCCAAAATCGTCACCGCGTACGTAGGGCAGGGATCGCCACGCTTTTATCTGGCGATGGCGCCGGAACTGCCCGATCCTTCATTTGCGAAAATTGTTGTGCTCACCGACAGCGAGGAAGCGCGCGAGGCGCTCAAGCACCGGCTTCGCGAAGCGGTGGCTGATGGGCTTGCGCCCGAAGCGCGCGTTCGCGTTACGCAACTGGTGTTTGGCCCCTATTCGCCGTATCCGGTGGCATTCCGTGTGATGGGGCCGGATCCGGCCAAGTTGCGCGACATCGCCGACAAAGTGAAAACGGTGATGCAGGCCAGCCCGTTGATGAGAACCGTCAATACCGACTGGGGAACGCGTGTGCCTGCGCTGCATTTCACGCTCGATCAAAACCGCCTGCAAGCGGTGGGATTGACATCGGGCAGCGTGGCTCAGCAGCTTCAGTTCCTGCTTTCGGGCGTGCCAGTCACCCAGGTGCGTGAAGATATTCGTTCGGTACAGGTGATGGCGCGCGCGGCGGGGAATATTCGTCTTGATCCGGCAAGAATCGGCGACTTTACCTTAATCGGCTCGGCCGGGCAGCGCGTTCCGTTGTCGCAAATAGGGACGGTTGAAGTACGAATGGAAGACCCTGTCCTGCGCCGTCGCGATCGTACGCCAACCATTACCGTACGGGGTGATATCGCCGACTCTCTTCAGCCGCCAGATGTGTCGGTGGCGATAATGAAGCAACTTCAGCCGATCATGGCGTCGCTACCGGATGGATACCGTATTGAGATGGCGGGTTCCATTGAGGAGTCAGGGAAAGCCACCAAAGCGATGGCACCTTTATTCCCTATCATGATAGCCATGACGCTATTGATCATTATCCTGCAGGTGCGTTCTATGTCGGCAATGGTGATGGTCTTTATGACCGCGCCTCTGGGATTGATTGGGGTCGTGCCAACGCTGCTGCTGTTTGATAAACCTTTTGGTATCAATGCGCTGGTGGGGTTGGTCGCGCTTTCGGGCATTCTCATGCGCAACACATTAATCCTTATCGGTCAGATCCATCACAACCAACAGGAAGGGCTTGCGCCGTTCCCTGCGGTTGTTGAGGCAACCGTACAGCGCGCCCGGCCGGTACTGCTCACGGCGCTGGCAGCCATTCTGGCGTTTATTCCACTGACGCACTCCATATTTTGGGGCACACTGGCTTATACGCTTATCGGCGGGACATTCGGTGGAACTATTATTACATTGGTATTTTTGCCAGCGATGTACGCTATCTGGTACCGGATAAAAGTCCCTGCTTCAGCAACACCAGCTGTGGAAGGCGCAGTAAAACAACCTGAATAATCTTGTGCTGTCCGGGCATGCGTTGCGATACCACCACGCATGCCTGTGTACTGGCATTATTTTTATACTGACGGGATGCCAGATGATGAACCGCGAACTGGAAGCTCTCTACTCTTCGACAAACCAACAAACGCTCGCGCAGTGGCAAGTAACCCAGGATATTGGCGAGCCACGCGGCGCGTATTACGACCCGCGCAGGCTTGCGCTGGCCGCCGGGATCCAGCCTGAGATGCCTGCGCAGATTCGCGCGTTGCTCGATGATTTACAGCAACTTGCCGGGCGCGATCCGTTAGCGGATATCCTGCCCGCAGAAGGATTCCATTTCACCTTTTTACCCCTGACAGTACCGCTCTACGAACCGGGGGAACCGTTGCCGGAAAAGATCCGGCACTTAACAATGTGTTGGAAGCACTATCACGCTCAGACAATTAAGATAAACGCATTACGGCTGGTGGCATTACCCGGCCAGCTATTGCTTGCGGGGATCGCTGATGAACAGGCGATGGCGATGCGCCAGGCTTTTTGCCAGCAGGTTTTGCATTCAGCATGGCGGGACGAATTGCTTGCCAGGCACCCGGCGTTATCTTTGCCGCCATTATTTTGGCACAGCACACTGTTACGTTACGGCGCAACATACTTACCGCAGACGCTACGGGAATTCTTCCTCGCCCGGCAAGGGCGTGATTATGGTGACGTCGCTGGCAGTCTGAAACTGGCCCGCATCAACTACAACTGGACGCAGTGCTATCCTTTGGATTAGCCCGATAGCAACCCGGAAGTCATTACGGTGCTCCGGCTAATGTGCAGGTGCCTAATTCAACAGGAAAATATCCGTGATATATTAGACGTTATCCTCTTTCATCAGGTGCAACCCATGTCCTACTCGATCGGCGAGTTTGCCAGGCTTTGCGGGATCCCCGCCACGACGCTGCGTGCATGGCAGCGCCGTTATGGTCTGCTCAAGCCGCTGCGCACGGAAGGCGGGCACAGGTTGTACAATGATGACGATGTGCAGCAGGCGCTTAAAATACTCGACTGGGTAAAAAAAGGGGTGCCTGTCAGCCAGGTGAAGCCACTGCTGGCGCGTCCGGGTAGCCGTCACGCGAACAACTGGCTGACACTTCAGCAGACGATGCTCCAGCATCTGAAAGAGGGCAAAATCGAATCCCTGCGTCAGCTCATTTATAATTCAGGCCGTGAATATCCAAGGGGTGAGCTGGTGCGCGAAGTGTTGCGCCCGCTGCGCGGCCAGGTGTCGGCCAATGTTGCGGCGATGATGACCCTGCGGGAAATTCTCGATGGCATCATTATTTCCTATACGGCGTTTTGTCTGGAAGGGGATAAAAAAGCGCCCGGCGAAAACTATCTGCTCACCGGCTGGCATCTTAACGATCCCTGTGAAATCTGGCTTGAAGCGTTACTGCGCACCGGGCAGGGACAACGTATTGATATTCTTCCGTCTCCTCCGGCAATGCTGGCGCCAGAGATCTTCCCACAGCGCAAATGGCTGCTGGTAACCAGCGGAAAGCTGACCGCCGCGCGTAAAAAACAGATTATGCAGTGGCAGCAGGTTGCCTCCCTCGAGGTTATTACCCTTTAAAAACGTTCCCGTGAGCTTAATTTTTGCGGAACCATAACTATTTGTAATACTTATTCATTAACAAAATTTATTTTTAAAACTTAGACAAACATCCTCTGTTGTGTAACTTTTAAGGTAGGTCTTTCTATACCCGTTAAGCGCAGGGGGCATTTATGAACCATCAACCCACAATTGGGATTAGCGGATGTCTGACGGGCTCCGCAGTGCGTTTCGACGGGGGACATAAACGCATGGGGTTTGTCATGGATGAACTGGCGCAGTGGGTCACGTTTAAGCCTGTCTGCCCGGAGATGGCCATTGGTCTGCCGGTTCCTCGCCCGGCGCTGCGCCTGATCCAGACCACCGATGGCGACACCCGCATGCGTTTTAGCCACGATCCGCAGGAAGATGTGACGGACAAAATGGCGGCTTTCGCCGAACGGTTTCTGCCTTCCGTCAGTAATGTATCCGGCTTTATTGTCTGCGCTAAATCGCCCAGTTGCGGAATGGAACGCGTACGGCTGTATGACGAGCAGGGTCATCGCGGGCGTAAAGCGGGCATTGGGCTGTTTACCGCGGCGCTGCTGAAAAAATACCCGTGGCTGCCGGTAGAAGAGGACGGGCGCTTGCACGATCCGCTGCTGTGCGAAAACTTTGTCGCGCGGATTTTCGCGCTGCATGAGCTGAATGCGCTACGTGAAGAGGGGTTAACCCGCAGCAATCTGCTGGCGTTTCACAGCCGCTACAAGCTTCAGTTGCTGGCTCATCACCAGGCGGGTTACCGCAAAATCGGCCCCTTTGTTGCCCGGCTCGGCGAGTGGAAGGATCTGGATGCTTTCTTTGTCGCTTATCGCGAGCAGTTTATGGCGATCCTTAAGCATGTCGCTTCGCGCAAGAATCACACCAACGTGCTGATGCATATTCAGGGCTATTTTACCCGGCACCTCACCAGTCGGCAGCGTGCCGAACTGTTGTCGGTGATCACCAACTACCGGCTTGGGTTATTGCCGCTGCTTGCGCCATTAACATTGCTGCAACACTATCTGGCGGAATATCCAGACAGTTACCTGCAAACACAGAGCTATTTCGCGCCTTATCCCGCCAATCTTGGCCTGCGGCTCGCCGTGAACTGACGGGACGTAAAAAGAGATGCAGACAGAGAACTATTGCAATTTGCGTCAAGATGCGGGACTTTTGGCGTGAGGTTTTTCTCAAACCGAAATGAATACCGAAAAAAAGAGAACGTGCTATGCAACATATCATTGAAGGCTTCCTCAGCTTCCAGAAAGAAATTTTCCCACAACGTAAAGAGCTTTTCCGTAGCCTGGCCTCCAGCCAGAACCCGAAAGCCCTGTTTATTTCCTGCTCAGACAGCCGTCTGGTGCCGGAACTGGTAACGCAACAGGAGCCGGGCCAGCTTTTCGTTATCCGCAATGCCGGTAATATCGTGCCGTCGTTCGGGCCGGAGCCGGGCGGTGTATCCGCGACAATCGAATATGCGGTTGTGGCGCTGGGCGTGACGGATATTGTGATTTGTGGTCACTCCAACTGCGGCGCGATGAAAGCGATCGCTACCGCGCAAAGCCTGGAGCCGATGCCTGCGGTGGCCCACTGGTTGCACTATTCAGATGCCGCAAGAGCCGTTGTTGAGAAGAGAACTTTCGAAAACGAGACCGACAAAGTCAATGCGATGGTCGAAGAGAACGTGATTGCGCAACTGAACAATATCAAAACGCATCCTTCTGTGGCCGTCGGGCTTCGTGACAACGCGCTGCGTTTGCACGGGTGGGTTTACGATATTGAAAGCGGCGAAATCCGTACGCTGGATAAAAACAGCAAGAAATACGTTTCGTTGGCCGAAAATCCGACGGTGTATTTTGAATAAAACCTTATCGCGTGGCTGAAACATCAGCCCCGTTTAATGCGTAAAGGCTGCCTGGCAGCCTTTTTTTATGCGCGGCGTCAGCGCTTTCCGGTGAGCATCAGTCGGTTGCATTGACAGGATGTGCAGTAGATGGTTGTATAGTACAACTAATTATCCTGCACGCGGAAACATGATGACAGCGCCCAACCTGATTAATGACATTCGTGTCGCCTCCCGGCTGATGGTTCGTGAACTCGGCTTTATGAATACGACGCTTGCCGCCACGGATTACTCGCCCTCCGCCGTGCATACCTTGCTGGAAGTTGAACATCACGGCGCCATCACCGCCGCGCAACTGGTCAACATTTTGGGGCTGGAAAAATCCAGCGTCAGCCGCATGCTGGCGAGGCTGATTAAAGCGGGAGAGTTACAGGAAGTGCAGTCCACTGACGATGCACGCTTTAAGTCACTGCAATTGACTGCAAAAGGGAAAGAGAGCGTTGCCCGTATTAACCGCTATGGTGCGATGCGCGTGCGTGAGGCGATGGAGCATCTGAGCGAGGCGCAACGTGAAGCGGTTGCCCGTGGCTTATCCGCTTACGCCTTTGCGCTGGAAAGTTGCCGCAACGGGGCAGCGCAACTGGGCGGTGCAAGGCCGGAAATTGTCAGCGGTTATCTGCCGGGGATGATTGGCCGGATCAGCGAAATGCATGCCAGCTATTATTCGCAGCACTATGATTTTGGTTATTTTTTTGAAGCAAAAGTCGCGGCCGGGCTGGCGGAGTTTGCCGGGCGGCTGGACAATCCGCGTAACGGCATCTGGCTCGCCGTTCGCCACGGGCGCATTGTGGGATCGGTGGCTATTGACGGGGACGATCTGGGAAATAATGAGGCACATCTGCGCTGGTTTATTCTTGATGAGGAGTGCCGGGGCAGCGGCGTCGGGCGAGAACTACTGGCTCGCGCGATAGCATTTTGCGACGAGCAACAGTTCGGCGCGGTACAGCTCTGGACATTCAGCGGATTGCATGCGGCCCGCCGTCTGTATGAATCCTGTGGCTTTACACTCAGCAAAGAGTGGCAGGGCGATCAGTGGGGACGCCCGATGCTTGAGCAACAATTCACCCGTTACAGCCATGCGGGTTCGCCTTCGCGGGCATAAAAAAAGCGCCCGAAGGCGCCTCTCACACAGTACATCGCAACAAACTTATTTAGTCAGTTCGGCTGTCATGTGTACGTTGTTATTGGTATTGGCTTCAATAATTTTGTAAGACGCACCTTCTTTCTGCGCCTGGGCGGCAATCACAGATTCTGCATCATCCAGCGTGCTGCCGGTTGCTGTAATGGTCTGTGCAAAAGCGCCAAAAGAGAGAGCAGAAAGTGCAGCAGCGATAGCGATAGTATTGAAAGTTTTCATGGTGTTATTCCTTAAATTTCTCATTCGTGTTGGGCGTTATTGCCCGAATCTAAAAATCTTCTGTTGTGGCTGGTGACAAGCCAACGCCTTATTTGTAAATAACCGCGGTGCCGTGCAGGGTGTTCGGGCCGGTCACTGAGGTGATACGGAACGATTTCGCGCCCATTTCATCGGCTTTCTGCGCCAGTTCACTTTCCAGCGAAGAGAGGTTGGTACCGGCATTGGCGGAAATCACGCCCACTTTTTGCTGGCCAGCCGGAGAAGACTGAACTTCTACTGCAGCCATGCTGGCGAAAGAGAGGGAGCTGAGGACTGCAACGGCGATCAGGGACTGAATGCTTTTCATGTGATTTACCTTTCTAAAATGGTTTGTTTGGGCGTCGTAAGTATTAACTTAACGATCGATAGGTAAATCATAAGTGTGATCTGCATCACTCGTCAATACTATTTTTATAGTGATCATTAAAATAAATATAAATTCTTTATTATTCAATTTATTATGCGGTGAAATTTTTTAAAAAATCTTCGCTGGTCATCACCCTTGCAATGTTTTTATAATGATTAGTAATTAAATCCATGTGGACAAGGGAGGAATCATGACAACCGATGTCACATGCGGGACGAAAAAAAGTCGTGGACGACCGAAAGTCTTCGACAGAGCGGAGATGATGGACAAAGCGATGATGCTGTTCTGGCAGCACGGCTATGAAGCCACATCGCTGGCCGAGCTGGCGGAAGCCACCGGCGCGAAAGCGCCAACGCTGTATGCGGAGTTCACCAATAAGGAAGGGTTATTCATGGCGGTTCTCGACCGCTATATGGCGCGCTTTATTGCGAAACACCAGGCGACGCTGTTTTGTGACGAGAAGAGCGTAACCCAGGCGTTGCGGGATTATTTCACCGCCGTCGTCGGCTGTTTTACCCAAAGCGACACGCCAGCGGGCTGCTTTTTGATCAACACCTCTGCCACGGTGTCATCGTCGGCTGCGCCTATCGTCGAGACGATCCGGGAAAAGCATGCCTCGCAGGAACAGACCCTGCTGACATTTTTGCAGCAGCGTCAGTTGCGCGGTGAGATCCCGCCACACAGCGATCTGCCGGTTATTGCGCATTTCTTAATGTGTATTGTGCAGGGGATGGCGGTCAGCGCGCGGGAAGGCGCGACGCGGGAAAAGCTGATGGAGATTATCGACACCACACTGCGCTTATGGCCGGAGCTGGTGAAAGCGTGAAGACAAGAAACCCAGGCCAGAATGCCTGGGTTTGGTCGTCAGGCGACGGCGGTCAGCGTTGTGACCTGCAAATCGGCTAAGCCGTCAATGGCGCTAACCAGTGCTTTGAACGGCGCGGCCTGTTCATGCTGCGCCAGCATTTGCGCCGATTGCCAGCGCTCAATCATCACGAACTGATGATCGTTTTTGCTGTTGACATGTAACTGGTACTGCTCACATCCCGGCTCGCCCTGAACGTCCCGTTCCACGGTTTTCAGCGCCTGGGCTACTTTGTCGCGCGCGCCTGCATGGGCGGTAATGGTGGCGACAATGGTGATTTTTTCCTGCATTTTTCTGCTCCTTTAAGCGTATAACACTGCGTTCAGTCTACGCCGCCTGTGCGAACAAATAATCCCCTTTCGGGCGACAGCACTTTCACCCACAAAGAGAAAATCGGGCTCAGCGCCCGGTACGCAACGACTGCGGCGGAATGCCATAGCCGCGAATAAAGACTTCCCGCATATGGCGGCGATCGCGAAAACCCGATTCGCGGGCGATGGCGTCCAGCGACAAACGGCTTTGCTCAATCATCAGCCGCGCAGCTTCCAGACGTAATCCCTCAATCGCCTTCGCTGGTGATTTCCCTGTCTCCTGGCGAAACAGGCGACTAAGCTGACGGGCGCTCAGATGGACGGCATCGGCCAGCAGTTCCACTGTCAGCGCTTTGCTCAGATTGCTGCGGGCGTATTCGAGCGCGCTTTGCAGACGATCGGAGCGCGGTGCCAGCGCCAGCATCTCCGAATGCTGCGTTTGCCCGCCGGATCGCCGCTGGTTCATCACCAGATTGTGCGCCACCGCGCGGGCGATCTCCGCACCCAGATCTTTTTCCACCATGCCGAGCGCCATATCCAGCCCGGCGGTCATGCCTGCGGAGGTCCAGATGCGGTCATCAATGATAAAAATGCGATCATCTTCAAGCTGAATGTCGGGATGCAACTGCAACAAACTGCGGGCGTGCGCCCAGTGCGTGGTCGCGCGTTTTTTATCCAGTAATCCGGCCTGCGCCAGCACAAAGGCACCGGTGCAGACTCCGGCAATGCGGCGTGCCTGGAGCGCGGTGGTTTGCAGAAAATGGACGATGCCAGCCGATGCCGGTTCTTCAACCGGTGTCAGTACGCCTGCCACCAGCCAGCTATCCACCTGGGTGTCATCCGAAAGCGGCAGTGAATCCACGCCAATGCCCGACGATGAGCGCACCGTACCGCCAAATTCGGAGTAGACCACCGGCTGGTAAAAGTCTTTGCCGGTGGCCATGTTGGCAAACTCAAACACGGTCAGCGTGGAGATCGCCAGCATCTGGAAATGGTCGGCAATGATTAAGCCAATTTTGTGCATCGCGACTCCCTAATATCGCAGGCTGCGGGCTGGAGCGTCAGGCAGCGAACGCGTAATCGCTCCGAAATCAGCAGGCTGATTAACGCCAGCAATAAGAACAGAACAGCGCTGAGCATCACACCATAAAAACCCCACAGCGGATAGATCCACGACGCGACGGCCGAGCCAAAACCGATACCGCAGAACATAAAGGCGCTGGTTAACGCCAGCGAAATCCCGCGCGTTTCGGCCGTGGCGATTTCCACCACTCGCCGCTGCTGGGACGGCCACAGCAGATCTGTAGAGAAAGCCCACAGTACCAGCAGCAGATAAAGCAGCATTAGGTTTGCGGGCAGGATCATTATCGCCAGCATATCCACAATTAGCAGCGTGATGCCCACCACCAGTAAACGCTCGGCGCTGTAGCGACGCGCTGCGCGACCAACAAACAGGTTGCCAAAAATCCCGGCGACGCCAATCACCGCTAAGGCAACAGAAACGCTGGTGGCTGTACCGTGCCAGTTATCGCGAATCAGCGGAGAGATAAACGCGTACATGTCGTAGACGCCGGAGGTGATAAAAAATACCACCAGGAACGCCGCCAACGATTTCCCCTCCGCCAGCACAGCGACCAACTGGCGAAAGCGGATATCCGCGCCTTTAACGATGTTTGGCACGCTTAACCACACCGCCAGTGCCGTAAGCAGGCTGAACAAGGCGACCAGCGCAAACAGTTCACGCGCACCCCATGTCGTTGCAATCCAGGCGGCCAGCGGGATCCCCACCATGCTCGCCATCGAGACGCCAAGCAATATCATGGCGATAGCAGTGCCGCGATCGTGCTGCGCCACTAACTCCGCGCCGAGCGCCACCAGTACCGGGCCAATCAGCGAAGCGCCAAGCCCCATCACAATGCGCGAAGCGATGAGCATCGGGTAATCTGCTGCCATCGCAAAGAGAAGCGCGCCGAGGCCAAACACCAGCATCCCGGCCAGTACCTGATATTTACGCATCAGGTGACCGAAAAAGATCTGCGCCAGCGGAGCGGCCAGCGCGAAGGTTAAACCAAAAATGGAGAGCAGGCGGGCGCTTTGCCCGTCACTTAATCCCCATTCATGGGAGACTGCGGCCAGGCTGCCGGCAACCGACAGTGCGCCTGTCGCCTGAACAAAATAGGCCAGGCTCAGCGCCCACAGGGCGCGTCTTTGCGAAGGGGGGATTGGGTTCTGCATTATCAACTCCAGCAAAGGGGCAGCGGGCTGCCCCGTCATCGGTTATGCAACAGGAATGGGGTTATCGACGAGGGACTGGTTGAACGCGTTAACCATCGCATGCTCATTCGCACCGGGGTTGTCGCGCGCGGGCAGTACGCTGTCCACAATCGCTTCAATGGTATCGGTGCCCAGTTTGTCGAAGGTCTGCTGAATAAAGTCCTGCAACGGCATCGCGCGCGGATCACCGCTTTTATAAATCAGGTCGGTATCTACCCACGGTGGCGAAATTTCAATCACTTTGACGCTACTGTCGCGCAGCAGGAAACGCTGCGACAGGGTGTAGGAGTGAATGGCCGCCTTCGTTGCTGAGTAGAGTGCATTCGCCGCCAGCGGCAGGAACGCCAGAATCGAACTGTTATTGATCAGCACCGCATCCGGCTGCTGTTTCAGATGTTCGATAAACGCGGCGCTGACGCGCACTGGCCCCAGCAGATTAGTGTTAAGCAGCGTGACGGCCATCTGGTCATCCAGCTCACCGGCGGCGTTATCAAACGGCATAATGCCTGCGTTGTTGATCACCACGTTCAGCGCCGGATAGCGTAATAACACCTCTTTTGCTGCGGCGTTGATACTCTCCGCGCGGGTTACATCCAGCACGACTGCGCCCATGCCGGGATTAGCGGCGGTGACGCTATCCAGCAGCGCCTGGCGCCGTCCGGAAATGATCACCTGGTTGCCAAGCTGGTGGAATTTTTCAGCCATCGCGCGGCCAATACCAGAGGTGCCGCCGGTAATAAAAATCGTATTGCCTGTCAGTTTCATGATCTCATTCTCTGTTCTGTTAACGGTTAGTGGGTGACGGTTGCGCGATAGCGCTCTGCCGGTACGTTTGTGGAGAGTTGCGGCATCAGCGCCCGGCGATGCTGTTCCAGCGCCTGCCAGTCGGCGTCGTTATGCAGGGAAGGAATGGTCACCAGCTCGCCCTGCAGAAAGCCCACCAGCGCCGCATCCACCATGTCCGTAGCGCTCATAACAATGGTTTTGTCGAGTTGTTCCAGCGGCAGGCCGCCGTTGTCCCAGAATGGCGTCGCCGTTGCGCCAGGCAGTACGGCCTGCACCTGAATGCCTTTATCGGCCAGTTCGTGATGCAGTGACTGACTAAACGCCAGCACAAAGGCTTTTGTCCCGCCGTATACGCCGTTCAGCACTTCGGGGGCGATGGCGACGATGGATGAGATGTTGATAACCGCGCCTGTGCCACGGGCGACGAAGCCGGGCACCACCGCGTAAGTGAGGCGGGTGAGGGCGGTGACGTTCAGGTTAATCATTGCTTCCATGCGATCGATTTCGCTTGCCAGCAGCGGCGTATGCGTGCCGACGCCAGCGTTATTGACCAGCAGTGTGATGCTGGCGTCTTCGCTCAGCCGGGTTTCCAGCGCGCGGAGCTGTTGCGGATCGTTAAGGTCAGCGGCGATCGCCTCCACATTACGCGATGTATCTGCGGTAATGTGGCTGGCCATCTGGTTCAGGCGATTATGGTTGCGGGCAACGATAATCAGGTCGTAACCCATACGGGCCAGACGGTTGGCGTAAATTGCGCCGATACCGGTTGATGCGCCGGTAATAACGGCAGTGCCTTTGTGATGTTGTGTAGCGATGTTCATAGCAGACTCCCGGTTCAACAATGGATGCGATGGAAGCATCATAAGTGAGTCAGGAGTGTCGTAAATGACGTTGATAGTGCTAATTCAGGACATTGGCAAATATCCCTGCATGCGTTTCGCTACAGGCGGCTGCCATAGAGTTTGCGGTACACCGTGGGGGTTAAACCGGTGACTTTAATAAATGCCCGGCGCAGGACATCACCGCTGCTGTAGCCGCAGCGCCCGGCAACCGTTTTAATCGCCAGGCCGTTTGCCAGCAGTTCCCGCGCTTGTGCAATCCGCGCTTCTTCCAGCCACTCGCCGGTACTCTTTGCCATCTCCTGCTGAAACAGACGATTGAGATGACGCTCGCTGAGATGAATATGCTCCGCCATCTGCGTGACATTCTTTACCTGCGCCAGGTGCTGTAATGTCCAGCGCTGTAAATCCTGCAATGCAGAACGCCCGCCAACGGAGATCTGCTGCTTACGCACAAAATGCCCCTGCCCAGCGGGACGACGAAAAAACATCACCAGATTGGCCGCCACATCCTGGGCGACGTCGCGACCGAGATCTTCTTCGATAAAACGCAGCGCCAGATCCATGCCGGAGGTGACACCCGCCGCCGTTCTGACCGGCCCATCCGCGACGTACAGCGCATCCGCATCAACCGCGATGTCCGGATAGCGGCTGGCGAGTTGCTCCGCGACTGACCAGTGCGTCGCCACTTGTCGCTGGTGCAGTAGCCCGGTTTGCGCCAGCAGCAGCGCGCCGGTACAGACCGAACCATAGCGCACGCTCTGGCGGCAAAGGGCAGTAACGGCGGCGATTTGCCGTTCCGTCAGCGCACGCGCGTCGATGTCCGGCGCACCCGCAATCAGAAAAGACACATTTTCTGGCGGTGAAAAATCAGTCAGCCTGGCATTCGCATTCAGCGCCACGCCGGAAGAGGAGTGAAGGTGCTTTCCTTCCAGCGACATCAATACCGGCTGGTAAACCTGGCGATGCAGCAGGCGGTTGGCTTCGGCAAACGCATCAAAAGGCCCGGCGACATCCAGCAATTGCACGCCTGGAATAGCCAGTATGACGATGGTATGCAGCATCTTTCACCTCTGAAGTCTGTGGATGACGTTATGTCCGATATTGCCTGTTTTGTACTATTATAGACACAGCTTTTCTCTTCTAGAATGGCCCACACACATTCCAGTCGGAGAGAGAACATGAGCTTCAACATCCAAGGTATTCGCATCCCTGATAGTCAGATGGCACGCGACGCCACCGCCCTGGTTCGCGATACCGAATCAGACCTGCTGTTTAACCACTCCAGCCGCGTTTACTACTGGGCGGCATTAGCGGGCAGGCAGCGCGATATCAAGGTTGACCACGAATTACTCTATGTCGGTTGTATGTTTCACGACATGGGGTTAACGCATGAGCATTGCAGTTGCGATAAGCGTTTCGAGGTGGACGGTGCTAACGCGGCACGCGAATTTATGCAGCGCTATGGCGTGACGCAACAGGATATGGACAAGGTGTGGACGGCCATTGCACTGCACACCACGCCGGGTATTCCGGAATTTATGGCACCGGAGATTGCGCTGGTCACCGCCGGTGTGGAAATGGATGTGCTGGGCATTGGCTACGAGAGTTTTGACGAAGCGGAACGTGAAGCTGTGGTCGGTCAATATCCGCGCCCGGCCCGTTTTAAGGAGGAGATTATCCAGGCGTTTTATGACGGCATTAAACACCGGCCTGCGACCACATTTGGCAACGTCAAAGCCGATGTGTTAGCCGATAAAGATCCGCATTTTGCGCCGCTGAATTTTTGTAGCATCATCCGCCAGTCGCCGTGGAAAGGCTGAGCGAACCGCCGGGCGAGAGCCCGGTTTATTGCGGATTGAGCACCGCTTTGCTCCAGTCATAAAACGCCCGCACTGAGGGCGGTAAATAGCGGCTTTGCGGGTAAACCAGCGACAGGGGCAAGTCAAAGGCATAGTCCTCCATACAGCGCACCAGCGCTCCGCTTGCCAGCCAGGGTTGCGCCAGATAACTGGCGACGCGAATCAGCCCCAACCCCTGTATCCCGGCCTGAATATAGGCATCTGTATCGTCAACGATCAGCGTCTCGCTGAGACGGATTTCATGATCGTCGCCTGCGTGGCTCAGCAGCCAGTCGGTGGTGCGCCCGGTACGGTGATTCAGATAACCCACGGCTTTATGCTGGCGTAACGCCTGTAAATCAGCGGGATGGCCATATTGCGCGATGTACTGCGGGGAGGCCAGCACCACCCAGCTAAACTTCGCCAGCGGCCGTGCCACCAGCGTGGTGGAATCCTCCACTCTGCCGGTACGAATCACGCAGTCGTATCCTTCCTGGATCACATCCTCAATGTTATCGCTGGAGCACAGCGTCACCGCCAGTTGCGGGTAGCGGTGCAAAAATTCAGCCAGCCGGGGCAGAATGCAGTGTCGCGCCAGCGATTGCGGCATGCCGATTTTCAGACGACCTGCGGGCTGGCCGTGAGCGCCGGGAAAGGAGGATTCCAGCGCGGTGATATCATCCAGTATCCTTTTGCACGCCTCGTAGTAGCGGCTTCCTTCCGTCGTCACGCTGAGTTTGCGCGTGGTGCGTTGTAAAAGCTGCAAGCCCAGCCCATTTTCCAGCTCTTTAATGACCCGCGAGACGGTGGATCGCGGCAGGCCGAGCGCTTCTGCGGTGCGGGCAAAACTGCGCGTTTCCACTACCTGTACATAGACGCGCATCGATTCCAGTTTATCCACTTTTCCCCCTCCACCTGTTTGCGATTATCCCATTTTTACGAACAGTCTAACCTGAATTTTGTACCTTATCGAAATCATGCCTTCGCCGTAATCTTTTGTGCAGTGCAGTAAAGCGCTGCCTGATTGAATGAGGAGGCAAAATGACTATACAGAGCGAAAACGTATTGGTGCTTGGAGCGGGACAACTCGGTGCGGCGGTGCTGAATGCGCTGGTGCCTGCCGTAACGCAGGCGCAGGGCAGCGTCACGGTTGTGGTTTCGCCAGGCGCATGGGATGAACACGGCCATTTGCGATCGGCGGCACATCAAAAATGGGTCGATCGCGGTGCGAGATTTATCGCTGTTGATATTGTGACCAGTACAGTTGAGTCGCTCATCCCGCTGCTGGCGCAGTTTGATACGGTGATCAACTGCATGGGTTTTGTTGCCGGAGCGGGTACGCAGCTTAACATTACTCGCGCGGTGCTGGCCGCTGGTGTGCGCCGCTATTTTCCATGGCAGTTTGGTGTGGATTACGACGTGGTGGGGAAAGGGAGCGGCCAGCCGGTGTGGGACGAGCAGTATGATGTCCGGGAACTGCTGCGGGCGCAAACCGGCACCGAATGGGTGATCGTATCGACCGGTATGTTTACCAGTTTCCTGTTTGAACCGGCATTCGATGTGGTGAATCTGGAGCAAAAAACGATAAATGCGCTGGGCGGATGGGAGACGCGGGTAACGGTAACTTCGCCTGCCGATATTGGTCGGCTGACTACCGCTATCTATCTGCATCAACCGCGCATTGTGAATGAGGTGGTGCTGATTGCCGGGGAAACGCTCTCGTATGCCGCACTTGCGGATACCGTTGAAGCCGTAACCGGGCAGGCATTTAAAAGAGGCGTCTATACGCTGCCCGCGTTAACGGATGCCTTACGCTTGCAACCGGAGGATCAAATGTGCCGCTATCGCATCGCTTTCGCCCGCGGTGAAGGGGTCTGGTGGCCGATGGAGCAGACCTGGAACGCCCGGCATCAACTCGCGACGCAGGACGTTAAAGGCTGGTTGCAGGAACATCTGGCGTAAACAGGCTGAATCACCCGCAGGCATCAATGGTGCAGCATTTCGTCAACGATCTGCGCTTTGTTCAAATTGTATGGATAGAAGGTCGGCCAATTATCCATCTCTTTCAGCAGCGCTTGCTGGGATTCGTTGCCCATAAAAATATGGAAATGCAGCGACTGGCGCGGCGCAATAATGTGGTCGCTGAACTGCACAAATTTCGGTGCTTTCGACTGCGCGTCTTTACATTCAAACAGATAGCGCACACCTTTCTTGCCGGAGGTGTAGGTCAGAATTTTATAACCGGCATAGTCATAGCGGCAGTGGGTGACCGTTTTGCCGGTGTGAAACTCAATCACATTGTTTTCAATGCCGATGGTGTCGATGTTGGTCGCATAGCCTTTTTTGTAGTAAGCGCGGTACTCCTCCAACGTTTTGTCGCCGTGCTGCGCTTTTTTCTCCAGCACCGGATCGAGATCGCCGTTCAGCAGATAGGGGTTCAGCGATTGCCAGATCCCGTCCCAGTCCGACAGTGAGCGATCCTTGACATCTTTATCGTCAATAATGCCTTCGCTGGCTTTGCGTTCCACCTCTGTCAGCGGTTTTCCGTGGTGATGATCGTGCGCCATGCTCTGTGTGCTACTCAGTAATACGCCCATACCCAGAACAAAGGCGGATTTCTTCATGATCATACTGCGCTCCCTGATGATTTATTATGTAATGAAATGTTATAATATAACAATATTGGAAATCATCAATGCATGCAACTTCGCTTCGGTTATAAAACATGGCGTCATTTGTATATATTTAATAAATAAGTGATTTTTTATTTTCGCCGTTGCTATGGCACTATTGCCACTCTTTGCGCAGCGCCGTGTTTTCCTCTCTGTTGAAGCGGTTTTAAAGGGTGAGCAATGAGTTTCTATGCAATGACGATTCTGGCCTTTGGTATGTCGATGGAGTCCGTCGCCGCTGCCATTGGCAAGAGCACGGTGTTACAACGATGGGCGGAAGTGCCCGGCGGCGTGGGGCTGATGGGGATTGGCAGTTCAATTCTGGTTGAGCACTTAGGCTTACTGTAACTTGCCTCCATGGGCAAAATCATTAACAATGCGCCAGAAGGTGATGGCGTTCCACCTTACCCAACCGCTTCCTGGAGAAGCTGATGACGCCTGATATGACTCTTAAATGGAGGCATGTCGGGCGTTTTTCTTTTGTCCCTCCCGCATGCCTCAACATGATGTATTGATGAGGTAAAACATGCTGAAGTCTTTATTTGCCGTCATTGTGGGTGGTTCCGCAGGCTGTGTTATCCGCTGGCTGCTCTCTGTGCGTTTAAATGCGCTTTTTCCCAATCTGCCGCCGGGTACGCTGCTGGTTAACTTGCTGGGTGGCATGATCATTGGCGGCGCGCTGGCGTTCTTTACGCGTCAGCCGCATCTCGATCCCACCTGGCGATTGCTGATCACCACCGGTCTGTGCGGCGGCATGACAACATTTTCAACCTTTTCGCTGGAGATTTTTGCGCAGTTGCAAACGGGAAATTATCTGTGGGCAATGACCTCCGTGCTGGTGCACGTGCTGGGATCGTTGTTGATGACGGCGCTGGGTTTTACGCTGATTAACGCTCTGTATTGAGCCTGTGCGCAGGGGGAGGAAATATCTTCCCCCGCTCTTTAACCATAAAAATTACAGGACTATTGGCAACGCTTTTATTTTAATCTTGTGAAGATGTTTTTTCTGAATTTTTAAATAGCATCATGAGTGAGTATTGACTAATGATACTAAATAAGCAGAATTAGGAACGTTAACGCAACGGATACACACCCTATAGCCCGTAATAATTAATAAGAACAAGCGCTTTGGTAATATCAGTTGATGGAAAAATCTGATAGCGGGAAATATTAGATTTGTGCTTTTTTGTTTTATTTTGCGTACCAGGAAACGGTAAGCCAGAATGGTTCGCAGACCAGGTTTTTCGCCATTTACATGTGAGTCCGGAGTGGTTGATGGGCAAAGAACAAGAGAGTTATGGAATGCACGATTTTTTCAGAGGTGAGACTTCAGGCCCTGAAATGATTGAGCGCTATACGTATGTGAAAATTATTAATTTTGATGCAACTGACATGATTAATTTTGAGTTTTCAGCATATCAGAAATATTTTATTTCAATTCTGGCGAACCGCAAACCACCTGCCGAAAATAGCAAGCAATAATTTCCATTGCTGCGTGTAAAAATAAATTTATTGGCAGCGTAGAGAGCTCTCATTGTACTGCCCATATTGGATGAAAAATCCGAAAAAAAACCCTCAGACCCAGGAAATCCGCTCTGTGTCTGAAGGCATGCAAATGCATCTTCGTTACTAACAATGAGCGTGCTAACAAATTGTAAAACTATGATCAGAGTACCCCTATAAAACAGGGAGTTGTAATGAAAATAAAAGATCTTTGTGAATGAATATTTTCATCATTAGTACATTGAAGTTATTGATAATCTGATCATATTTCATCCATTCCGACGTTTGAAACCCTGGTGTCGCACTTGCAGCCGTCCTTGTGGACGGCTTTTTTTTACCTGCTAACCGCGATGCGCATCAATTGCTGCCTACGCAGCCTGCTACCTTCCGTACGCGCTTAATCGCTTTTTTTCTCTACGTGCCCAAGCGGTTTTTCCGGGAAGCAGTAGTCGCGCACGCGGCGTTTTAACTCTGCAGCATCGGGAAAACCGCCTTCCTGCTTGCGATCCCAGATGACTGTGCCATCGATATCAATCACAAAAATGCCGCCGGTGCCGGGGATCAGGCGCACCGAGCCAAGATCGGTATTGAACGTATGCAGCAGTTCTTGCGCCATCCAGCTGGCGCGCAGCATCCAGTTACACTGCGAGCAATAATGTAACGTAATCGCCGGTTTGTTCATTTTCTCGTCCCTCCAAAAGGCGAATCAGACAGCAAAGTGTATGCAAAGTGCGGACACAAAGGTGAGAAGTTTATGAACTCATTGCAAGTGATAATCATTATCATTAATATCTAAGCTCATAACATAACGATAACCTGCTTTTTGTCCTGACCTATTCTCGTTTCGTGGAACGACTGGAAGTAAGACGTGAGCCTGATACTAATAAATGCTAAGGCTTACAAAACATTATGTGTAAATCGCAACTTTCTCCGCGTCGCTTCAGGAAGCGCGTGCTGGTGACTTCATTACTCGCAGCCCTGTATCAGAACACCGCGCTGGCAGCGGATACCGATACCTCGACGACTACCGCAACGAATGCGAAACAGGATACGGCCGAACAGTTGGTCGTTACGGCGCCCGCACCGGTGCTGAAAGCGGGAAGCAGCCATTCCGTTAGCGCACAGGATTTACAGAACAAAGGCGCGAATGATTTCGGCTCAATCATGCGTTACGAACCGCTGATCAGCGCGACCGGCGCAAGCGGCGGTTCTGGTAACGGCAAAAGCGGTTTTGACCGTGGCGGCTACACCGGTTACAACATTCGCGGCCTGGAAAGTAACCGCGTGGGAATCGATGTTGATGGCATTCCGCAGCCGGATGCAACCGGCCGCAGCTACGTCAGCCGCGCGGGCCTGAACACCTTCGGCATTGGCCGTGACTATATCGATCCGTACATGTACGGCAATGTGGATATTCAGTCCGGCGCGACGCCTACCGATCAAGCGAACACCTCGATTGGCGGCAACGTCTCCTTCCGCCCGAAATCACCGGACGACTATCTGCGCCCGGGCAAAAATAGCTACTTTGGCTACCAGAGCGATTATGATTCTGCCGACCGTAGCTGGCACAACGGCGTGACCGGCGCGGCAGGGGATGAAACCCTGCGCGGTATCTTTGTTTATAGCCGCCGCGATGGTCAGCAAACCCGCAACAACAGTGGCTCCATCGATGCGTACCCGGCGAACTGGCACTCCGATGCGATGATGGCCTCCGGTATCTGGCAGCCCAACGATGAGCATAAACTGACCGGCACGCTGGATTACTACCACAAAACCAATCACACCCATTACGACTCATGGAACAGCAGCGGCAGCACCATCCTCGGCGATGCGCAGCAAACCAGCCAGACCCGCCGCTGGGGCGTCAGCCTGAAAGATGACTGGACGCCAATGAACGACTGGCTGGACAGCATGTCCAGCAAAGTTTATTACCAGCACACCGAAGCGCATGACCGCACTTACATGCCGGACAGCACCACCGCCACCATGGAAACGGTGTACTCCAATTACGATACCGATACCTGGGGCATACAGAATGCGCTGGCGAAAACCCTTGGCCGCCACGATCTGAGCGCCGGTTTTAATGCCAGCACCACCAAAACCAAACGTCCGTTTAACCAGTCGCCGGTGCCGAGTATCTACAGCGAAATCATGCAGCCGGAAGCGGACAGCAAAAGTTACACGCTGGGCGCATTCGTGCAGGATCAAATTAACTTCGATGCAGATGGCCACCATTTCGCCATTATTCCTGGCGCGCGCGTCGTTCATCAATCCATCAAGCCGGAGAACCTCTCCAGCCTGACCACCAACAGCACCGCGCTGGATGAGTCCGAAGTTTCTACTCTGTACGGGAAAAATTCCGACACCCAACTGTTGCCGTCGTTAACCTTCCAGTACGACATCACGCCGCGCCTGATGACCTACCTGCAATACAAGCGCGGTGCAGAGTTCCCGAATGCCAGCCAGCTTTACGGCTCCTGGAACCTGGGTTCCAGCTATGCGGGTCGCCAGCAGTATGCGCTGATCGGCAATACCGATCTGAAAACCGAAACCAGTAATAACCTCGAATGGGGTATGAAAGGGGAGGTCACCGAAGGCGTTACGTTGCATACCGCGCTGTTCTACAACAGCTATAAAAACTTTATCGCGTATACCCGTTATACGCGTGCCAATAACCCGGATAAATTCACTAACGTTCCGTCGAACATCTACACCACTTATCAGGCGGAAAACCGTGATAAGGCCTTTATCTACGGCGGTGAAATCAGCGCGAAATTTAACTTTGGCACCTGGTTTGAGCAGGTCGATGGCCTGAGCGCCACGCTGGCTTACGGTTACACCGAAGGGAAAGCGAAATCCAGCTATATGGGCGACAAATACATCGATCTCGACAGCGTCGCGCCGATGAAAGCGATCGCGGGCGTCGCCTGGGACGATCCGGCGAAACGCTACGGCACTGCGCTGACAGCCACCTTTGTGAAGGGGAAACGCGCCACTGCCACCAGCCGCGAGTCTTACACCAACACCGGCTCTTCGATCGGCGACTCCAGCACCGAGTATATGCGCGTGCCGGGTTACGGCCTGCTGGACTGGACGGCTTACTGGCAAGTGGCGAAACACGTGAAGATCAACGGCGGCGTTTACAACATCACCGACCGTAAATACTGGGATTACCTGAGCAGCCGCACTCTTGAGGAGTCCACCAATCAGGATGCCTACGACAAAGCGCTGGCCGTCATGCCGGGCCGTACCTGGCAACTGGGCGTCAACGTTGATTTCTGATCGCGCATGCGGTCCAGGTCTTCATCCCCCGGTATCGCTGCCGGGGTTTTTAACATGATAAAGGAAGCGAATGCTATGCCTGTTTCGTCAAACGATTTTCTCGCAATTTGGCAGCAATATCAGACAATTAAAACGCAGGAGCCTGCTAAGTACGCCCGCGATATCGCCACCGCGATGGCGATCAGCGAAGCCGAATTAACTCAATCACGCGTCGGGCATGATGCTGTGCGCCTGAACGACGATATGCGCGGGCTTCTCGCCGCACTGGAACTCGTCGGTGACACCAAATGCATCTGCCGCAATGAGTATGCGGTGCATGAACAGATTGGCCGTTTCACCAACCTGCATATCGGCGAACATGCCGGGCTGGTGCTCAACCCGCGCGCACTCGATTTGCGCCTGTTTATGAATAAGTGGGCCAGCGCCTTTAGCCTGCGTGAGCAAAGCCCGCGCGGCGAACGTCGCAGCATTCAGTTCTTCGACCAGCAGGGCGATGCAGTGCTGAAAGTCTACGTTACCGCACAGACCGATATGGCGGCGTGGAACGAGGTGGTGACCCGTTTTGCGGCCCCCGCCGATCTGCCGTTCGCAATTAGCAAAGCGGTTGCCGAACCGCACGCTGAAAGCGCCGATGGCGTTGCGCTGGATCAGGCATGGCGGGCGATGACTGATGTGCATCAGTTCTTCGGCCTGCTGAAAAAACATAACCTCTCGCGCCAGCAGGCGTTTCGCCTGGTGGGCGACGATCTGGCCTGCCAGGTTAGCAACGACGCACTGCCGCGCCTGCTGGAGACAGTGTTACAGCAAGGCAATGAAATCATGATTTTCGTTGGCAACCGTGGCTGTGTGCAGATCTTCACCGGCGCGCTGGAGAAGCTGACGCCGATGAAAGGCTGGATCAACATCTTCAACGAACATTTCACGCTGCATCTACTTGAGAGAGGGATCGCCGAAAGCTGGGTCACCCGTAAACCAACCGCCGAGGGGCATGTCACCAGCCTTGAACTGTTCGCCGCCGATGGCACGCAAATCGCGCAGCTTTACGGCCAGCGCAGTGAAGGGCAGCCGGAACAGAGCCAGTGGCGCGGGCAAATTGATGCGCTGTGCAACGAAGGACAAACCGCATGAAAAAGTTACTGATGCTGCTGGCGGCGCTGCCGCTACTGGCGAGCGCCGCTGCGGAAAAAGTGGTGACGCTCGGCGGTGATGTCACCGAAATCGTCTACGGGCTGGGCGCGCAGTCGCAACTGGTGGGGCGCGACACCACCAGCAACTGGCCGCCGGAGGCGAGCAAACTGCCGGATGTCGGTTATATCCGCCAGCTTAACGCCGAAGGTATTCTGTCGCTGCGCCCGACCATCGTGCTGGCCAGCGAACAGGCGCAGCCGTCAATGGTGTTGCAAAACGTCGCCGGGAACAACGTCAAGGTGATCCCGGTTCCGGGCGGATATACGCCTGCAGCCATTGCTAACAAAGTGGCGGTGATTGCCGCCGCGCTCGGTAAAACCGCCGAAGGCGAACAGTTGCGGCAAAACGTAGCGGCGCAAATCGCCGCGCTGACGAAAACGGCGCTCAATAAGCGGGTGCTGTTTCTGTTAAGCCACGGCGGGATGGGCACGATGGTTGCCGGGCAGGAGACGGCGGCAGACGGCGCGATACGCGCGGCAGGTTTACAGAATGCGATGCAGGGCTTTGCCCACTATCGCGCTCTTTCGCAGGAAGGGGTGATAGCGAGTCAGCCGGATCTGATTGTCATCTCCGCCGATGGCGTGAAAAGCATGGGCGGTGAAGCGAACTTGTGGAAGCTGCCAGGCCTGGCGCAAACGCCCGCCGGTCAGCATAAACAGTTGCTGATTGTCGATGATATGGCGCTGCTCGGCTTTGGTCTGCGCACGCCGCAGGCGCTGCAGGAACTGCGCAAAAAAGCGGAGCAATTACCCTGATGAGCCGCGCCGTTGCTCGCGCGCTCTGGGGCATGCTGTTGCTGCTGCTTGGGCTGACGTTTCTGGCGAGCACGCAGGGAGCCATGAACCTGCCGCTCACCAGTCTGTGGCAAGCGGGCGATGAGGCGCTGCGCCAAATCTGGCTGACCATTCGCCTGCCGCGCGTCTTGCTGGCGCTGGTGGTCGGCGCGGCGCTGGCGCTCTCCGGCTGCGTGATGCAGGGGCTGTTTCGCAACCCGCTCGCCGACCCGGGTTTGCTGGGGATCAGCAGCGGCAGCGCGCTGGCGGTGGCCTGCTGGCTGGTATTGCCGCTGCCGGTGCCTGCGCTGGTGGCGCTCTACGCACCGATGGTGGCGGCCTTTATCGGTAGCCTGGCGGTGATGGTGGTGATCTTCCTGCTCAGCAAAGCCCGCGACAACACACTGTCGCGCTTGCTGCTGGTCGGCATCGCCATTAACGCCCTGTGCGGCGCGGCTGTCGGGGTGCTCTCCTGGTTGAGTAATGACGCCCAGCTTCGCCAGCTTTCGCAGTGGGGAATGGGCAGCCTCGGCCAGGCGCAGTGGTCTACGCTTACCATCGCCGCCACGCTGATTATGCCGTCCTCGCTGGCGGTGTGGCGCGTTGCCCGCCAACTCAATCTGCTGCAACTGGGCGATGAAGAGGCGCACTATCTCGGCGTCAACGTTCCGGCGCTGCAACGGGTGATGCTGTTGTGCAGCGCGCTGCTGGTGGCAGCGTCGGTCGCTATCAGCGGGATCATCGGTTTTCTCGGCCTGGTGGTGCCGCACCTGATGCGCATGTGGCTGGGGCCGGATCATCGCGCGCTGGTGCCCGGTTCGCTGCTGGCCGGGGCGATACTGCTGCTGATTGCCGATACCGCCGCCCGCACGCTGGTGGCGCCGGCAGAGATGCCGGTAGGGCTGATTACCAGCCTGCTCGGCGCACCGTGGTTTTTATGGCTAATTTTTCGACAACGAGGAGCCGCGCATGGATAACACCTTAACCGCCGCGCATTTGCGCCTGCAACGCGGGCAGCGCTGGGTGATCGATGATGTGTCGTTAACGCTGAACGGCGGTGAACTGGTGGCGCTCATTGGTCCGAATGGCGCGGGAAAATCAACGCTGCTGCGGTTGCTGACCGGTTATCTGCCCGCCGATGCGGGCACGTGTCAACTGGCCGGGCGCGCACTGGCTCAGTGGCCAGCAGAGACGCTCTCCCGCCGTCGGGCAGTGATGCTGCAACAAACGCAGTTGCGGTTTGACTGGCCAGTGGCGGCGATTGTTGCGATGGGGCGCGCACCGTGGGGATCGCAGCGCGAAGCCGAGATTGTGCATGAAGTGTTGATGCTGACCGGCTGCGATGAGCTTGCGCATCGGCGCTATGCCACGCTCTCCGGCGGCGAGCAGCAGCGCGTGCAACTGGCGCGCTGCCTGGCGCAACTGTGGCGCGACAGCGCGCCGGAAGGCTGGCTGTTTCTCGATGAACCCACGTCGGCGCTGGATCTTTACCATCAGCAACAGTTGCTGCGGCTGCTGAAAAAGCTCACCGCCAGCGGCAAATTACACGTCTGCGTGGTGCTGCACGATCTGAATCTGGCGGCGCTGTGGGCCGATCGTATTCTGCTGTTGCATAAGGGAAGGCTGGTAGCGCAGGGTTCGCCGCAGCAGGTGATCCAGACGCCGGTGATTGCGCAGTGGTACGGTGCCGATGTGCAGGTAAGTGCGCATCCAGGCGGCGATGCGCCGCACGTTTTTCTCTGCGCATAAACCGCCCGGCGGCGTACCGGGATCAGGGTTGAGTGGGGAAGGGCGTTAACTGGCGGAAGGTGTTGAGCAGCCCTTCGGACCAGGCTTTGCGGATGGCAATAAAATAGGGATCGCTTTCAATAATCCGTTGCTGTTCACGGGCGTGGAAACTTTCGCGGCGGTAGATCATCACATCCAGCGGCATGCCGACGGAGAGATTGCTGCGCAGCGTGGAGTCGATCGAGATCAGTGCGCAACACATCGCCTGCTCCAGCGGCGTATCCGGCGTTAACACCCGATCGATAATCGGTTTGCCGTATTTGCTTTCGCCAATCTGGAAGTAGGGCGTGTCATTGGTTGACTCGATAAAATTCCCTTCCTGATAGATATGAAACAGCCGGTGCTCTTCGTTACCAATCTGCCCGCCCAGCAGCATGTTGCAGCCAAAGTTGGTGTTGCTGCCATTTTGCTGCGCCTTGCTGTCGCGGTGGATAACTTCCCGCACCGTTTCGCCGATCAGCGTTGCGGCGTCGTACATGGTTTCAGCCTGCATCAGGTTGGGCGTCTGCTGGCTCTCAATACGCGAGGTCAGCAGACTGATAATGCTCTGCGTGGTTGCCAGATTACCGGCGGACTGGATCACCAGCACCCGTTCGCCTTCACGCTGAAAAACGTGAAGTTTTTTGAACGTCGCAATGTGATCGACCCCCGCATTGGTCCGGGAGTCGGAAGCGAAGACCAGTCCGTCGCGCAGACGCATGGCCACACAGTAAGTCATTACCTCACCTTTCTTAACAGTTAACGCTATTGCTGCTGAACCTGTTGCTGCTGTTGCGTAAACAGATTCACTTCAGCGGTGGAAAAAAGCTCTTCGCAGCCGCCGCCTAAACGGCTGCCGCGCACCGGGCAGGCATCCAGATAATCCATCCCCACCGCCAGCCGCAAATGCTGGTTGAGCAGGCGGGTATTGTTGGTGATATCAAAACTGTGCCAGCGGTCGTTGATCCAGGCTTCCGCCCAGGCATGCATCGCTACGTGCTCGGTATCCCGGCTATAGACATAACCGCTGACATAGCGCGCCGGGATCTTCAGGCTACGGCAGCAGGCCAGAAACACATGGGTATGATCCTGGCAGACGCCTTTTCCTTTGGCGAATGCATCCGCTGCGCTGTCCTGCACATGCGTCGCGCCGGGAGTATACGGCATTTTTAGCTGTAATTCCGCCATCAGCGATGTGAGGCTCTCTTCGGGCGCTGTTTCCCGGTAATAGCGGCTGGCGAAACCGCGGATCAGATCGTCCGCTTCCGTCAGCGGCGTGACGCGTAAAAAGACCAGCGGCGACAACGTTTCATCGCTGTTATCCTGGCTCTCTTCCACATTATCGGCGATTTCCACCACCCCTTGAGCGTGGATAAAAATCTCCTGGTGCGGGCTGTCCAGCGTCAGCACATGCATCAGGTTGCCATAAGCATCATGGGTGGCGACGGCCGAGGCGGGCAGCGTCAGTTTCCACTCGCTAACCTGCTGACGCGCGGAAGTTTGCGGCGTCAGCCGCAGATACTGGGTGCTGAATTTCACCTCTTCATCGTACTGGTAATGCGTTAAATGGTTGATGGTGAGTTTCATATCGCCTCCAGATAAGTCTGGCGAATGCTGTCGGCCAGTTCGTTAATTTGGGTGAGGAAGTGGTTCAGCCAGTTTTGCAGCCCCTGATTCATCACCTCGTCGAGGGAACCAAAGCGCAGTTCCACATGCAGCAGGTGCGCCCGGCGCAGCGGAACATGCGCCCGCGTATTACCGATCATCTCCAGTTGCTGCACCAGATCCGCCACACAGGCATGCAGCGAACGGGGCACATCATTACGAAACACCAGCAGTTCGCTGACGGTTTCGCGGCTGATCGGCTGGCGGTAAATACTGTGATAGGCCTCGCGGGCGCTCACCGCGCGTAGCAGGGTGTCGAGGCGATAATATTCACGCACCGGATCCGGATCGTTGTTCAGTTGTTGATCTTTAAGCGCCAGCAGTTGGGCGGTGGCGTAGGCGCGCTCAATTAGCGTACCGACACGAATAAAACACTGCGCATCGTTGCGCAATAGCGTGCCGAACATCGCGCCGCGAAACAGATGCGAGCGCTCTTTTACCCAGTCAAAAAAGGTATCAATACCGATTTTATCCACCCCGGACTGACGCAGATTGCGGATGTCGATACGCGTGGTGTTGATGCACTCCCACACTTCTGACGACAGGCTGCCGCGTACCGCGTGGGCGTTATTCCATGCCATTTCAATACAGCTATAAATGCTGCTCGGGTTGTGGCTATCAAGGGCGAAGAAGTTCAGCAGGTTGTTCATGGAAAAGCGGGCATAACGCTGCTGAAACAGCTCATGGGAAAAGGTGAGATTGAGCGGCAGCGCCAAATCGTGTTGCTGCTGGCGGTGGCGCGGCATCATCGACAGCTTCCAGGTAACATCCAGCACCCGGGCAAAGCTCTCTGCCCGCTCCAGATAGCGGGCCATCCAGTACAGTTCGCTGGCTGTGCGGCTTAGCATCATTCATCCTCCTCCATCACCCAGGTATCTTTGGTGCCGCCGCCCTGCGACGAGTTCACCACCAGCGAACCTTCGTTCAGCGCCACGCGCGTCAGGCCGCCCGGCACCAGGCGAACCTCTTCACCGGAGAGCACAAACGGGCGCAGATCGATGTGGCGCGGTGCCAGCCCCTCTTCGACAAAGGTCGGGCAGGTGGAGAGCGCCAACGTCTCCTGGCCAATATAGTTGCCGGGGTTCGCCAGCAGCCGCTTGCGGAAATCCTCAATCTGCTGACGGGTCGATTTCGGGCCGACCAGCATGCCGTACCCGCCCGCACCGTGAACCTCTTTCACCACCATGCTGTCGAGATGGGCCAGCACATAGTTAAGATCGTCGGGCTTGCGGCACTGCCAGGTGGCGATATTGCCGAGAATCGGCTCCTCGCTGAGGTAGAAGCGGATCATCTCCGGCACATAGGGGTAAATGGATTTATCATCGGCAACGCCGGTGCCGATCGCGTTCGCCAGCACCACGCCGCCCGACCGGTAGACCGACAGCAGGCCCGGAACCCCGAGCATCGAATCGGCACGAAACGCCAGTGGATCGAGAAACGCATCGTCAATGCGGCGGTAGATGACATCCACCCGGCACGGGCCTTCGGTGGTGCGCATATAAACTGCGCCGCCTTTGACGAACAGGTCGGCGCTTTCTACCAGCTCAACGCCCATCTGCTGTGCCAGAAAGCTGTGCTCAAAATAGGCGCTGTTAAAACGCCCAGGCGTCATCACCACCACCGTGGGATCGTCCACCGGGGTACTTTCACGCAGGGTTTGCAGCAGGTAGCCGGGGTAGCGCTCCACCGGCGCAATATGCTGGCTGGCGAAGAGATCCGGGTAGAGGCGCATCATCATCTTGCGGTTCTCCAGCATATAGGAGACGCCGGACGGGGTACGCAGGTTATCTTCCAGCACGTAATAGCGACCATCGCTGTTACGTACCATATCGATACCGGTAATGTGAGCATAAATATTGTTATGCAGATCCACGCCCTGCATACAGGGCTGGTATTGCTCGTTCGCCAGAACCTGCTCGCGCGGAATAATTCCGGCGTTGAGGATATTTTGCTGATGGTAGATATCGTAGAGGAAAGCGTTCAGCGCTTTGACGCGCTGGCGGATGCCTTGATCGAGAGTGCGCCACTCATGGGCCGGGATAATCCGCGGTACGCTGTCAAAGGGGATCAGGCGTTCAGTGCCTCCCTCTTCACCATAAACGTTGAAGGTAATGCCCACCCGGTGAAATAACAGTTCTGCCTGTTCTTTCTTTTGATGGATAGCGTGCTGGTCGGTCTGTTGAAGCCACTGCCACCAGGCATCGTAATGCTGGCGTTGACTGCCCTCTGCGCTGAGCATCTCATCGTAGTAAGGTGCTGTCGGAAGCGTTATTTTTATCATTGTCATCCCCTGCATTGCGCGTGTGAAGATTCTTAAAAAATGCAGAAAGCATGCCAGCATGGCTGGCAATGCGTTTTCGTGACAAGTACAGGCGCAAATGCACCATTTTGAGGCGAAGCGCAGCGGCAGCGCGCTAAAGTGGTGTGAAAGGTAAGCGTAGCAGAACCTGTGCTAATGGCGTTTCGCGGCCGTCGGGCTGACCACCAGCCACACAGCCAGGCAGACAATCAGCGCGCCGATAATAAACCCGCCGTTCAGCGTTTCGCCCAGCGCGAGGTAGCCCCACAGCACGGCAAACGGCGGGATAAGAAAGGTGACTGTCAGGCTGCGCAGCGGCCCGATATCGGCAATCAGGCGAAAATAGAGAATATAGGCCACGGCGGTACAGAGCAGGCCCACTGCCAACACGCAGGCCCACACTGACGGCTGCGCCCAGTTGATGGTTGCGCCACTGCTAATCGACCAGGCGCAGAACGGCAGCAAAAACAGCGTGGCGCCCGCCTGGCTGCCGAAGGCGACCAGCGTCGGATCCAGACCGCCGCGCGCCGTTATCCAGTTGCGGGTGAGAAAACCGGCAACGCCATAACAGCCGGTCGCCACCAGGCACGCCGCCACGCCAGCGGCGACCTCCTGCACGTTGCGCATTTCACCGAGCGTGGTAATCGTCAAAATCCCCACCAGCCCGAGTACCACGCCCGCCCACTTTTTCCCGCTCAGGCGTTCGTCAAAAAACGCCACGCCCGCCAGCGCGCCCATCAACGGCGTGGTGGCATTGAGAACAGCGGAATACCCGGCAGGCAGCCAACGTGCGGCCAGGCAGTACATCAGAAACGGCAGCCCGGAGTTAATCACCCCAAGCAGCAAAGCCGCGCGCAGCTTACCGGAAAACTGAAACGCGCGGCGAAACAGCGCCAGCAGCGCCGCCAGGCCAAGAAAGCCAAACAGCACGCGGAGAAAAGCGGTGTTGATAGCACCGAATTCCGGTGCGGCAATCCGCATAAACAGAAAGCTCGCGCCCCAGATGGCCGCCAGCATCATTAATCTCAGGTAATCAATGGCCCGCATTGTGCAACTCCTTGTGTTGCGTTTTTAACTAAAAATGTTTTACCCCGACGGCATCAGGCTGACAAACCAGCATTTTTGCTACAGTTTAGTTGCACTTAATTATGCGGAGAGCCGCGATGACCCTACCGCCCCTGCAGGCATTAGTCTGCTTTGCTACCGTCGCCCGCCATATGAGCATGAAAGCGGCGGCCGAGGAGTTATGCATTACCGCCAGTGCCGTGAGCCAGCAAATCGCCAGGCTTGAGGCGTGGCTGAATGTCCGGCTGTTTATGCGCGGGCCGCGCTTTCTGGCGCTGACGGCAGAAGGGCACATTTATCTGCGTGCTATTCAGCCTGCGTTTAACCAGATATCACAGGCCACGCAGCGGCTAATGGATAACGCCAGCCAGAGCAAAGTCACCGTCAGTTGCACGCCCGGCTTCGCCATTCAGTGGTTGTTGCCGCGATTGGGCGCTTTCGAAAAACTGCATCCCGGCGTGGAGGTGCAGATTAATACCACTAACCGGGTGGTCAATCTGAGCAATGAAGGGATCGATTTTGCCGTACGTCACGGCGCGGGTGTGTATCCGGGGCTTCAGTCGCACTGTCTGGTGAACGACCATCTGTTGCCGGTGTGCAGCCCGGCGCTGCTGGCGGAAAACCGTCCCGCTTCGCCGCGCGAATTACTGAATTACCCGCTGCTGCATGATGAACACCGGTTGGACTGGCGTTTGTGGTTCGACACGCAGGGCATACATGATGTGGATACCGATAAAGGCCCGGTATTTATCGATTCAAACGGTGTGATTGAAGCCGCACTGGCGGGCAGGGGCGTTGCGCTGGTGCGCCGGGTACTGGTGGCGGAGGCATTAAGCCGTGGGCGTTTGATCTGCCCGCTGGCCATTACCGTCGCCTCACCGATTGCTTATTACCTGGTGTACGACGAATCCGCCGTATTACAGCGGATGAGCCGGGATTTTCGCGACTGGCTGCTGGCAACGGCGGCCTCCGAGGAGCATCGCTGGCCATATCCGTGATCGCACCGCCATGCCCAACGGCGCGAACGCTGATCGGGCATGGCAGTGATCGCGCAGGGCAAGGCGAAGCCGCCACCCGGCATCAAGCCACGACCAGGGTTTACCCGCCGAGATACATCTTTTTCACTTCCGGGTTGGCGAGCACCTCCTGCGCCGCGCCGGAAAGTACAATCTTGCCATTCTCCAGCACATAAGCGCGATCGGCGATGGTCAGCGCCGCGGTGGCATTTTGCTCCACCAGCAGAATGGTGATGTTCTCTTCGCGCAACTGGCGGATGGTGGTAAACAGCTCGCCCACCACTTTTGGTGCCAGACCGAGGCTTGGCTCATCCAGCATCAACAACACCGGTTCACTCATCAATGCGCGGGCGATCGCCAGCATCTGCTGCTCGCCGCCGCTCATGGTACCCGCCATCTGCTTACGCCGCTCTTTCAGGCGCGGAAACAGGGTAAACATGCGATCCCGCAGGCGAGTGAAGTTCGCGAGGTTGTTATACGCCCCCATGCGCAGGTTTTCTTCGATGGTCAGGTTAGTGAAGATTTTGCGGCCTTCCGGCACCAGCGCCAGCCCTTTACGCACAATATGGTGCGTCTGGCTGCGCGAGATATCTTCATTGAGGAAATTCACCGTCCCGGTTGAGCGCACCAGGTTGATGATGCCGTTCAGCGTCGAGGTTTTTCCCGCGCCATTACTGCCAATCAGCGTCACAATTTCGCGGTCGTTGATCTCAATATCAACGCCTTTCAGCCCCTGAATGACGCCGTAAAATACCTTTAACTCGCGGGCGCTAAGCATAACGTACCTCTCCCAGGTAGGCGGAGATCACCTCCGGATGTTGGATCGCCTCAGACATCAGCCCGCTAAACAGCGGTTTGCCATACTCCAGCACCATTACCCGTTCGCACAATGCGTTGACGAAAGGCATGTCATGTTCAATGAGCAGCACGCTCAGTTGATAATCCTTGCGCATGCGGAAAATCAGCCCGGCCAGATCTTCCGTCTCTTTCGGGTTCATCCCGGCGGCGGGCTCATCCAGCAACAGCAGTTGCGGCGCCGTTGCCAGCGCGCGGGCAATCTCCACTTTACGCTGGTTGCCGTAACTCAAATTGGTGGCCTGCAAATTGGCGTACTCGGCAATGCCGATATACTCCAGCAGTTCCATCGCTTTTGCCCGCGCGGCGCGTTCTGCCGGGAAGTAGCGGCCAATATGCAGCGCCGCTTCCAGCAGCGAATAACGGCTGGCGTGATCCAGCCCGACCATCACGTTTTCCAGCACCGTCATGGAGTTAAACAGGCGGATATTCTGGAAGGTACGCGCAATACCGGCATTCACCACCTGGTTGGGCTTCAGCCCTTTGATCGATTTCCCCGCCAGCGTCACGCTGCCGCTGGTTGGTTTGTAGTTCGCGGTGATGACGTTAAACAGCGTGGTTTTCCCTGCGCCATTGGGGCCGATAAGGCCGAAAATCTCCGCTTCATCGACATGAAAACTGACGTTGTCGATGGCCCGCAACCCGCCGAACTGCATCACAATATCCTCGACTTGCAGGATGACGTTATTTGCTGTCATGACGGCTCCTTCTGCGCAACTGCCACAGCTCTTTTTTCCCCAGCAACCCTTCACGGGCGAACAACATAATCAACAACAGCAGCAGCGAGAAGACCACCATCCGCAACCCCGGATAAGCGCCAAGATCGTGGCCGAACAGCGACAGCGGCTGGTCAAGGAAACGCAGCCATTCGCCGCTACCGACCACCACAATGGTGCCCAGCAACGCGCCGGTGGTGCTGCCCAGACCGCCGAGCACAATAATGATCAGCAACTGGAAGGTGAGCATAAAGTCGAACAGCCCCGGCGAAATGGTGGTCAGCAGCGAGGCCAGCAGGCCACCGCCAATCCCTTCAAAAAAAGCACTGGTGGCGAATGCGCAGGTTTTAATGCGGAAAGTATTGATACCCATCGCAATCGCCGCATCTTCGTCGTCGCGAATCGCCTTCATCATGCGGCCATACTTCGACCACACCAGTTGCAGGATCATCCCGGTTGCCGCCAGCGCAAACAGGCCGCACCAGAACAGCAGATGCGGCTGCTGGGGAATATCGTTCAGCCCAATCGCGCCGTTGGTGATTTGCGGGTTGTTAATGGCGAGGATCTTGATAATAAAACCGAAGCCCAGCGTGACAATCGCCAGATAGTCGCCGCGCACGCGGAAGACCGGAAACGCCAGGCACACCGCCAGCACGGCCGCGCACACGCCGCTGATTAACAGCGCGGGCAGAAAACTGGCGTGCAGCACCATAATAAACGGGCTGGGTGCCGCCATTTCGAACATATCCATCTTGCTGTCGCTGGAGAGAATAAACAGCGCGGTGACATACGCGCCAACGGCGACAAAGCCGTTGGGTTCCAGCGAAAGCTGGCCGGTGACGCCGTTAATCAGGTTGTAGCTGACGGCGAGGATCATAAAGACGAAAACGGTACTGATCACCCGCACAATGTAGTCGTTAAACAGCAGGTTAATCCCTGCCAGTAGCGCAATGGTGATAAGAATAATCAGCAGGTTACGCCCCTGCGCGGCAAGCGTCGTGGTCGGGTTCAACATCAGAAACGGCTCCTTTCCAGGCGTTCGTCACCCATGATGCCTACCGGGCGGAACAACAAGACCAGAATCAAAAACATGAAAGCGAACGCGTCCTTATAGCCGCCAAGCTCCGGGAAAATAGCAACCGCGACCACTTCGGTAAAACCGAGAATAAAGCCGCCGAGCACCGCGCCGGTGACGCTGCCAATACCGCCAAGCACCGCTGCCGCAAAGGCCTTCAGGCCAATCAGCACGCCCATTAACGGGTCAATGGTTGGGTAGCTGATGGAGTAAAACACCCCGCCCAGCGCCGCGAGGCTGCTGCCGAGAGCAAACACCAGCGAGATAATGCGGTTCGCGTCGATGCCCATCAGCCGCACGGTATTGACGTCAAACGCCACCGCGCGGATCGCCATACCGTAGCGGGTGCGATAGAGCAGCCAGAGGATCGCCAGCAACAGCAACACGGTGATCACTGGCACGATCCACGCCACGTTGGTAATGATGACGTGGCCGAGCGTCAGCGTTTTGTTGAAGTAGTCCGGCGCGGAGAAGAAGCGCGAACTGCCGCCAAACAGCACGTTGAACAGGTTTTCGAGAAAAAAACTGACGCCGATAGCGGTGATCAGCATCGAAATTTTCGATGCCTGGCGCAGCGGGCGATAGGCGACCCGGTCAATGAACATGCCCAGCAGGCCGCACAAACCGAGGGTCAGAAAAATGGCTACCCCAAAGGGTAGCCCAATCGAGGAAAACAGAAACAGGGTGGCAAATGCGCCGACCATCATCACATCCGCATGCGCGAAGTTGATCAGGCGCAGAACCCCGTAAACCATGGTGTAGCCGATAGCGATCAGGGCGTACATGCCGCCCAGACTCATGCCGTTGACTACCTGCTGGAGAAAAATGGCGCCATCCATTAAAAAACCTCTTATTAACAGCCGGTTACTGCTTACGGATTAACTACGGTTTTAAAGGCGAGCTGGCCATCTTTCACTTCATTGATTACCGCACTGCGCACCGCATCGCCATCTTTCAGCGTCAGCGTACCGGTTACGCCCTGGAAGTCTTTGGTGGCGCGGATTTTCTCGTTAACACAGACGCGATCGCGCGGGTTATTACACTGGTTCATGGCGTTGACGATCACGTTGTACGCATCGGCCGCCATCGCACCCCAGGTATGAGTCGGGGTTTTGAACTTCTCTTCCCAGGCTTTGATAAAGGCTTCGCCGGCTGGCGTCTGCTCTTTAGCGTTTGGTGAGTAGTAATCGGTGGTCATATAGCCGTTGACCGCATCTTTACCCACTTCGAAAAATACCGGATCCGCCGCCAGGCCATCGCCGCCCACAACCGGTTTGTCGAGGCCGAGCTGTTTCGCCTGCACGGCAATCAGCGCGCCTTCGGTGTAGTAAATCGGCATGTAGATCATGTCGACGTTTTTCGCTTTCACGCTGGAGAGTTGCGCTTTGAAATCTTTGCTGCCAGACGGTGCCTGCACTTCGATAGGAATGGTGCCGCCGTTTTTCAGGAACTGGGTGCGGAAGGCTTTCGCCAGGCCAACCGAGTAGTCGTTGCTGCTGTCAAACACGATGGCGGCGGTTTTGGCTTTCAGATCGCGGGACGCCAGGTTCGCGCCGACCACGCCCTGGAAGCTGTCCGAGAAGCAGACGCGGCTAACATACGGATGGTTGCGGGTAACACGGTCGTTCGTCGCCGTCGAAGAGACCAGCGGCGTTTTGGTGTCGTCGGCGATTTTCACCATCGCCAGCGTATTCGAAGAGGTCACTTCACCGATCACGGCATCCACTTTATCGCTGGACACCAGGCGCTGCATGGCGTTCGCCGCTTCGACTTTGTCGCTCTTATCGTCGATGACGATAAGTTTAATGGTGTCGCCGTTTTTCAGCGTCGGGGTGATGGTCTGAATCAGATCCAGACCTTTTTGTGAAGGCTGACCATAGCCGCTCAGCGCGCCGCTCAGCGGCAGCACCACACCGATTTTAATTTCTTCTGCCAGTGCACTGTGTGCGCCCGCCAGGCCGGAAATCAGTACGGCCATTAAAGAGACTTTCCCACCAAAACTCTTCATTGTTACCTCACGTCCGTCAGTTGATTGTTTATGTTTAACCATCAATTAATGCGCAACACTGGAATAACGAAGCGGCCGGAATACAGGAATTAACGGCCTGATGCTTTTGATTTATCGCATTTATTTAATAAAGGATTTGCCTGTTAATAACGATTTCACCATACATCCATTAATTAGATTTTTCTCATCCATTCTTCTTATAGATTTACCCGCCGTGATAGCACTGTTTTGGTTGCCTAAAATAGTGCAGATGCGCCGTTGTGGTGCATGAATAAATAAGTGAGGTAGCACGCAAAATATTTTTATGCCCTCGCTGTCTGCAATCGCCTTGTTTAAAGATAAAAATATTTTTAGTCGTTTTTTACAAACTCTTTGGCAGAATAAAAAACTGGATAATTGCAATAAATATGGTAATTAAGGCCTGCGTTAGCGGTGGTTGACAATAATAAAACCCTTGTTATTCTGCATTGGCAGTCAGTTTATTATTCCATTTTTCAGAAATGTTATTTCTGCGTTAATTATTTTATTCAGTCTTATCCTGAGGGGGATAAATAATGAATATTCAAAAACCCTATCTGCTTTTTTTAGGTGATGCGCACGATCAACTGGCGGCGAAAGTCGCGGAAGGAATTAAACAATGGCACCCGGAATATTGCGTCGGGCAATACCGTATGGCGAACTGTCATGCCAATTGTCAGTTGCCGGATATGGATATTGACGCAGCGGTAAAAGCGGGCGCAAAAACGCTGGTGGTCGGCGTTGCTAACCGTGGCGGTATTATTTCAAAAGAGTGGATTTCCATCCTCACCTATGCGCTGGAAAGCGGGCTGGATCTGGCGGCGGGCCTGCATAATAAACTGGCTGATGTCCCGGAACTGAAGGCGCTGGCCGACCGTCTTGGTCGCTCGCTGTTTGATGTTCGCCACCCGACTCAGCAATATCCAGTCGCCAGCGGACGCAAACGCAGCGGCAAACGTCTGCTGCCGGTTGGTACGGACTGCTCCTGCGGCAAGATGTACACGGCGCTGGCGATTGAAAAAGAGATCCTCGCCCGTGGCGGCAAAGCCACCTTCCGCGCAACCGGGCAGACCGGCATTCTGATCAGCGGCAGCGGCATCAGCGTGGACGCGGTGGTCTCGGACTTCGTCTCCGGCGCGGTGGAAACCCTCGCCCCGGATAACGACGCCGATCACTGGGATATCATCGAAGGGCAGGGTTCGCTGTTTCACCCTTCTTTTGCCGGGGTGACCACCGGGCTTATCCACGGCGCGCAGCCGGATGCGCTGGTGCTGTGCCACGAACCGACCCGCACACATATGCGCGGCGTTGACTATCCTGTACCGGATATTCTCGACTGCATGGCGCTGAACCTGAAAATGGCGCAACTGACCAACCCGAAAGCGAAATTTATCGGTATTTCCGTCAATACGTCGGCGCTGGATAAGGCAGAGGCGATTGCGCTGATGTCCTCTCTGCAGCAGCGTACCGGGCTGCCGGTGGTTGATCCGTTCCGTCAGGGCGTTGGCGCGCTGGTAGACGCGCTGGCGACGCTGTAATGGAGCTGTCGGTAGCGCATGAGCGCTGGCCGCTGCGCCAGGCATTTACGATTTCGCGCGGTAGCCGTACGGCGGCCGATGTGGTGTCGGTCACGTTGCAGGCGCAGGGCATTACCGGGCGCGGTGAATGCCTGCCTTACGCCCGCTACGGCGAAACCGTTGCGAGCGTGATGGCGCAGATTGAGGCGCTGCGCGGTGACCTCGCTGCCGGAATGAGCCGCGAGCAGCTACAGCAGCGGCTACCGGCTGGCGCGGCGCGCAATGCGCTGGACTGCGCCTTCTGGGACTGGCAGTGCAAACGCAGCGGGCAGAGCATCTGGCAACTGACCGGCAGCGGAACGCCGCACCATCTGCAAACGGCCTATACGCTGTCGCTGGATACGCCCGCGAAAATGCAGCAGGCGGCGCGGGAAAACGCCTGGCGTCCCTTGCTGAAACTGAAGCTGGCCGATGAGCAGGATATCGCCCGCGTAACGGCCGTGCGTGAAGGTGCACCGCAGGCGCGGTTGATCGTCGATGCCAATGAAGGCTGGAACGAGAGCATCTATTTACAGCAGGCGACGGCGCTGGCGGCGCTTGGTGTCTCGCTTATCGAGCAGCCGCTTGCAGCAGGACAGGACGCCGTGCTGGCGCAGTTGCCGCATCCGGTACCGCTGTGCGCCGATGAATCCTGCCATGATTCCGCCACGCTGGCGCAACTGGTCGGGCGCTATGAGTTTATCAATATCAAGCTCGACAAGACCGGCGGCCTGACCGAAGCGCTGCGCGTGCGGGCGCAGGCGCAGCAGCTTGGGCTGCAAATCATGGTGGGCTGCATGGTGGCGACATCGCTGTCGATGGCACCCGCCGTGGTTGTCGCGCAGCAGGCCAGCGTTGTCGATCTCGATGGGCCGCTGCTGCTGGCGGACGATCGCCCGCACGGGCTGCATTATGATGGCAGCGAACTTTTTCCACCGACAGCGGCTCTGTGGGGCTGATGGCGAAGCGTAAGGAGAGAATAATGTCACGCACAGTGTATGTGAATGGCGAATACCTGCCGGAAGCGGCGGCGAAAGTATCGGTCTTTGATCGCGGTTTTTTGTTTGCCGATGCCGTGTACGAAGTGACCGCCGTGGTGAATGGCAAGCTGGTCGATTTTGCCGGGCACTATGCGCGGCTGGTGCGCTCCTGCGGCGAACTGGGGTTAACGCTGGCGGTGGATGAAAACGGCCTGCGCGAGATCCACCAGCGGCTGATTGTCGACAATGCGTTGCAGGAAGGGGGTATTTACCTGCAACTGACGCGCGGTAATGCGGGCGATCGGGATTTCCATTTTCCGCCCGCCAGTACGCCGCCGACGCTGGTGTTATTCACCCAGGCGCGCGCGGTGGTGGATCATCCGGCGGCCAGCAAAGGTATTCGCGTGGTGACCTGCCCGGATATTCGCTGGCAGCGGCGGGATATCAAAACCGTGCAGTTGCTGGCGCCCTGTCTGGCAAAAGCCTTTGCCGAAGCGCAGGGCGCGGACGACGCTTTTCTGGTGGAAAACGGCTATATCACCGAGGGAAGTTCCTGTAACTGCTATATCGTGCAGGACGATAACACCGTGGTGACCCGCCCGCTGAGCAACAGCATTTTGCACGGCATCACCCGCAAAGCGCTGGTGAAGCTGGCCGAAGAGCACGGCGTGACCATCGAGGAGCGGCTGTTTACTCCGGAAGAGGCGCGTAACGCCCGTGAAGTGTTTATCAGTTCGGCCACCACGTTTGTCTGGCCGGTGATTGCCGTTGACGGGCAGACCATCGGCGACGGCAAACCGGGGCCGATTACCCAGCTTTTGCGGCGGATCTATTTGCAGATGCTGTGAGATTTTAGCGCCATCCACCGGATGGCGCTGTGCTTATCCGGCCTGCGAAAGAGTGTTGATTTTGCCTCTGCGTAGGCGGTAAAGCGCAGTCGCCAGCGGGGAATCAACCAAACCCTGTTCGATGATTTACGCGTATTCCCACCACAACTTATCTAATTCGTACCACTTATCTCCCGGCTGCGGCGTCTTCTCCCACGGTTTATCAATGATGTAATGGATATTCTTCACCCGTGCGAGATCCCACATTTGCGGATGCTGGAGCGCCAGGGTTTTTAACGCGTTATAGCCGTAATGCAACGGCTGCCAGCGATCGCGGAACACCTCGTTGAGAAAATCCTGCTCGGCAAAAACGTACGCCGAGATATCGGCTTTCTCCGCCAGCCGCTGCATCATCTGCTGATACATCGCCTCGTCCGGCGTCAGCACCAGAAAACCGCCGTTGAGGTAGTTATCCAGCGACGCGGGCGGATGGCCGTGCATTTCGGGATCATCACACCAACTGTAGTAGCAGTTTTCCGGCCGCCAGCTTTCCGGGTAACTGGCAATGCGCTGGGGGTTACAGCGGCAGGCATGGCAGGCGGCAATGGTGTCTGCGGCGAGCGGCAGCGAAAACACCTCATCCATATTGTTAATCACCAGCATATCGGCATCGAGAAAGGCCACCCGCTGGTATTCCGTCAACCGCCACACCGCCAGCTTGCTCCACACTTCGGCAAAACGTTCATTGGCATAGCGGTGCGCCAGCGCCGGGTCCGGGCCGATGACCGGGACTTCCTGCACCCGGCAGCCCCGTGTTTGCAGATGCTGGCGCATCTGGTCATCAATCGCAGGCGTCACCATGACCACCAATGGCCACGGCGAACCGCTGGCGCGCAGCGAGCGCTGCAACGTCTCCACGCCGCGCAGATAACCCGGCTGCGTCAGCAGCGTCACCCAGGCAAATGCGCCGCTCATGCCAGTAACTCCGTCATAAAGGCGTTGAGGAATTTCCCCTGCGGATCGAGCTGCTGGCGAACTTCCTGAAACGCCGACCACTGCGGATACAGCGTGGGCCAGTCGTACAGTGTCGGGTCGTAATATTTTCCCCAGTGCGGCTTACCGCCTTCTTCCGCCAGCAGCCGCTCGGCGGCGCGCAGAAACTCCAGCCCCTCTTCAGAGAGCGAGCCATCGGCGGCGTAATAGACCACAAAACCGAAAAAACAGGTCGGTTCCTGCCATGCCGGGCTGAGCCAGGCCTGTGAAGGCCCGGTGCAGCGCAAAATAATCGGGTAGTGCATATGCGGATGCGAGCGGCTATGCCACGCCTTAATCCGCGCGATCACCGCCGGAGCGCGCGACAGGGGAATGCTGATTTCAATATTGATTTGCGGCGTGGCAATCCCCCGGCAAAAAATCTGGTAAATGTCGCCAATCACATCGGTGAAATCTTTAAAGCGCGTGACGGTGCGAAACGGTTTGCCGTTGTCATCGACAATCTGTGTGTCGTCGCGCATCTGCTCCAGCGTTTTATCGACGGTCGCGTTCATCTTCGTGTCCGTCTTTTCCATCTCGACCAGATCGCCGTGATTGGCGTGCCAGCGCGCCTGCTCTTCGGCGGTGGCTTCACGAGCCTTCCACGCATGAGTTTTATTTTCATCCGGGAACCACCAGGCTTTGCTGAACGCCCATTGCGCATTCCAGTCGTTCAGATCGTCCGCCAGCGTATCGGCAGTGCTGGCGCTTTTGAAGCAGGTAAAAAGGGTGAAAGGGCGGGTACGCAGTGTGACGGCGCTGATAGCGCCGAGGGTGCCCAGGCCAAGCTGTGCTGCGCCAAACCAGCGATGCTGGCGATCGATCTCATGCACGTTGCCTGTGGCGTCAACCAGCCGGATACGCAGCGCTTCATCCGCCAGCGAGCTTTGCTGCATTCCCTGGCCATGCGTACCGGTGGAGATCGCGCCCGCCAGCGTCTGCGCATCAATCACCCCCGGCGAGGCGGCCAGCATGCGGTTCATCGCGCTCAGCGTTTCAAACATCTCATGCAACGGCGTTCCCGCACCAAAGGTCACGCTGTCGTTGTCCACTTCCAGCACGCCCCGCAGGCGAGAGAGATCGATAAGCCGATCTTCCGGGCCGCTAAGCGCCAGCATTCTGCCCGGCGACATCCGATTGCCGATAAAGCGAATTTTGCCCTTCGCAGCGGCGATCATCTCCTGCAATTGCGCTTCGTTCTCCGGCGTTTGCAGGGCATTTTCTGCCGCCAGCGTGGCGTTTTTCGCCCAGTTGAGAATCGCCGGATCGCTTGGGTTCGGGTGTGGCAGTCGGCGCGGAAACAGGGTCTGCGTGGCAATCATTGGCGGCTCCTTGCTGAAACAGGGGGATTAACCAAGCGTAGCCCATCAGACAATAGTGTGAAGCAGATAGCGCCTGGTTGTACGCTCAAGCGTCAAACGGGCGCCGATCGCTTAATCCACCCGGTTTTGCGGTTGTCCGGCAATAAACGCGGCGACGTTTTCCACGGTTGTCGCAAGAATACGCCCGCGCGCTTCCACCGACGCCCAGGCAATATGCGGGGTGATCAGGCAGTTTTTGGCGGACAGCAACGGGTTATCGGCAGCAGGCGGTTCGCTGGAGAGCACATCCACAGCCGCGCCGGCGACATGGCCTTTATTCAGTGCGGCAGCCAGATCCGCTTCATTTACCAGATCGCCGCGCGAGGCGTTCAGCAGCAATACACCGGGTTTCATTTTTTGCAGCGTGCTGTGGTTGATCATCCCTTTGGTGGCAGGCGTCAGCGGGCAGTGCAGGCTGATGACATCGGCTTCGGCGTACAGCGTGTCGGGATCAACATACCGCACGTTACTGTTTTCCGCCCTTTTCGCGGAGCCCGTCGCGCAGGCCAGCACCGTCATCCCCATCGCCTGGGCGATAGCGCCAACCGCCTGGCCGATGCGGCCATAGCCGATAATGCCGATCTTTTTGCCCGCCAGTTCAACCATCGGGTTCAGCCAGTAACACCAGATGTTACGCTGCTGCCAGCCACCGGCGCGAACATCCGCACTGTGTTCACTGACGCGGTTACACAGCGCCAGCAGTAGCGCAGTGGTGAATTGCGCCACCGTAGCGGTGCCGTAGGAGGGCACATTGGCGACGGCAATACCGCGTAAACGCGCGGCGTTCAGATCGATAATGTTATAGCCGGTGGCGGTGACGGCGATAAATTTCAGTGCCGGACACTGGCTGAACACCGTTTCGCCCAGGACAACTTTGTTGGTTATGGCGATATCGGCGTTCGCCAGCCTTTCTGCCACTTGCTCCGGCGTGGAGTTGTCATATACCGCCACTTCGCCCAGGTGCTCCAGCCCCTGCCAGCTCAGATCGCCCGGATTAAGAATGCCGCCATCTAACACCACAATTTTCATAAGTTACCCGTTTGGTTTTTTATCATCACACCATCAACTTAGACGATGTGCTGCCGGGGGGTAAGCACTTTCTTTGTGCTTGTCAGGGGCGGGGAAGGGCTGTGAGCAGTGGGAGAAAAGTGGCAACGCGGGAGCCGCATTGCCAACGGGTTAGCTTGTCGCGGTAATTCGCGGCGTCACGCGGCCATGCAGCGCCGGGTTGTCGCTCTCATCTTTCAGGTGTACGCCGGTCAGACGGCGCAAAAACGCCTGTTCCAGCAGCCACGCCAGTTTGAAGGCCGCTGCTTCGTAATTCAGCCCTTCCGGACGAATATTGGAAATACAGTTGCGTTCCGACTCAATGCGCACGCGCTGCGGTTTCCAGGTGAGATAGACGCCCAGGCTGTCCGGCGAGGACAAACCGGGCCGCTCGCCAATCAGAATGGCCACCGCTTTGCTGCCCAGCGTTTCGCCGATATCGTCGCCCAGCGCCACGCGTGACTGGTGCGCCAGCACAATCGGCCCAAGCGAAATCCCCAGCGTTTCAAGGTAGGGCAGCAGGGCGCGGATTAAGCCCACGGACTGGCGGTGTACCGCGTGTGATGACAAGCCATCGCCAATCACCAGCAGCAGATCGTGCGCGGGCGTACGGCTGGCGGCGAGATCGGCACGGCTCTCTTCGCTCAGCATGCGCCCCAGATCCGGGCGGTTGAGATAGATATGTCGGTCCGACGCCGCGCTGTGCGCTTCCAGCGTGCTCAGCCCCAGTTCGTGGAGCTGGCTTGCCAGGCTTGCGCTGTCGAAGGGCTGATGGATGGCATCACGCGCCTGCGCGTGGGCAAGACCAAATTTCAGCACTTCGTTGGTTGGCAGGCTGGCGCCGCTGCGCCCCAGCGCAATGCGGGCGTCGGTGAATTCGCGCAGCAGGGACCAGGCATCAGGCGAGTTCATGCTGTCGCTCCTTGTGGTATCACGGTCAGTAACGGATGGTTTGCGCCGGTAAGGCGTAACTGGCCGTGGGTGTCGATAATCTGCATCCGCGTCAGCCAGTCGGCGAACTCCGGCGCGTGCTTCAGCCCCAGCAGGCGGCGCGCGTAGAGCGCATCATGGAATGAAGTGCTCTGATAGTTGAGCATGATGTCATCTGCGCCCGGAACGCCAATCAGGAAGGTCAGCCCGGCGGTGCACAGCAGCGTCAGCAGCGTATCCATATCGTCCTGATCCGCTTCCGCATGATTGGTGTAACAGACGTCGCAGCCAATCGGCAGCCCCATCAGTTTGCCGCAGAAGTGATCCTCCAGCCCGGCGCGGATAATCTGTTTGCCGTCATACAGATATTCCGGGCCGATAAACCCAACCACCGTATTGACGAGCAGCGGTTTAAAGTGCCGCGCTACCGCATAGGCGCGCGCTTCGCAGGTTTGCTGATCGACGCCATGATGGGCGTTCGCCGACAGGCAACTGCCCTGGCCGGTTTCGAAATACATCACGTTATCGCCCAGCGTTCCGCGTTTCAGCGAAAGCGCGGCCTCGTGCGCCTCCTGTAACAGCGCGAGGTTAATGCCAAAGCCGCTGTTTGCCGCTTCTGTACCGGCGACCGACTGAAACACCAGATCCACCGGCGCGCCGCGCTCAATCAGCTGTAACGTGTTGGTGACGTGCGTCAGCACGCAGGATTGGGTGGGAATGGCAAAACGGTCGATGATGTCCGCCATCATATGGTTCAGCTTTTGCAGCACCGGCAGGCTGTCGCTGGCCGGGTTGATGCCGACCACCGCATCGCCCGCGCCGTAAAGCAGACCATCCAGCATGCTGGCGGCAATGCCTTTCAGATCGTCAGTCGGGTGGTTGGGTTGCAGGCGCACGCTGAGGTGGCCGGGCAAACCGATGGTGTTGCGAAAGCGGGTGATGACGCTGCATTTGCTGGCGGCAAGGATCAAATCCTGGTTGCGCATCAGTTTGCTGACGGCGGCGGCCATTTCCGGGGTGATCGCCGGAGCCACCTGGCTCAGCAGCGCAGTGTCGGTGGTATCGGCCAGCAGCCAGTCACGAAACTCGCCCACCGTCAGATGGGCGATTAACGTAAAAGCGGCGCTGTCGTGCGTGTCGATGATGAGGCGCGTCACCTCATCTTTTTCATAGGGAACCAGCGGGTTGTCGAGGATCTCGCGCAGCGGTATATCGGCAAGGGCGATTTTTGCCGCCATGCGCTCTTCGGCTGATTGTGCCGCAACCCCGGCCAGCACATCCCCGGAACGCGCCGGGGAAGCTTTGGCCATGACCTCTTTCAGGCTGGCGAACTGCCATGTGCGGTGCGCCAGAGTGGTTTTATACATTGCGTCTCCTCAGGAGATAGCGCGCAGTTGCGGGTCCAGCGCGGCACGTTCACGCGCCGATGCGGTTTTACGAAACCACATATAACCGCCCAGCATCATCACGGCGAAAATCAGCGCCAGCAGGGTGTTGTACCAGACCATCGCCACCAGGCAGAGAACCGCCATGCCGAGCGCAAAAGCCGGAGCGAACGGGAACAATGGCGCTTTAAAAGGACGCTCAAGTTCCGGCTCGCTGCGGCGCAGCTTGAACAGCGCGGCCATGGAGATGATATACATAACAATAGCGCCAAAGACCGACATCGTCACAATGCAGGCGGTGAGCGGCATGCCGCTGATGGTGATCAGCGAATCGGAGAAGATCGCCGCAATCCCCACCACGCCACCGGCGAGGATCGCCAGAATCGGTGTACGGGTTTTACGGTTCAGGGTAGCCAGGCTGGCAGGCAGATAACCCGCGCGCGCCAGCGAGTAGATCTGGCGGGAGTAGCCCATAATAATGCCGTGGAATGAGGCGACCAGGCCAAACAGGCCAAGCCAGACCAGCATATGCAGCCAGCCGCTGCTGCTGCCGACCACCACTTTCATTGCCTGCGGCAGCGGATCGTTGATGTTCGACAGCGTGCGCCAGTCGCCAACACCGCCCGCAAGAACCATCACGCCAACCGCCAGCACCGTCAGCGTCAGAATGCCGCCGCCGAGCGCACGTGGAATGGTGCGTTTCGGATCTTTGGCTTCTTCTGCCGCCATTGATGCGCCTTCAATCGCCAGGAAGAACCAGATAGCAAACGGGATAGCCGCAAACATGCCCGGCAGTGCGAGGCCGCTGAAGCTTTCTGCGCCTGCCCAGCCGTTGGCGGTGAAGTTGCTCCACGAGAAACCCGGTGCAACCACGCCCATAAACACCAGCAGTTCGAAAATCGCCAGCAGGGTGACAATCAGCTCGAAGGTGGCGGCAATACCGACGCCCAGAATGTTAAGCACCATAAAGATGACGTACGCGCCGCAGGCCACCCATTTCGGATCGAGTGACGGGAACTGCACGTTAAGGTAGGCACCAATCGCCATGGCGATCGCCGGTGGTGCAAAGACGAATTCGATGAGCGTGGCAAACCCGGCGATAAACCCGCCGGTGGGGCCAAAGGCGCGATAAGCGTAAGCGAAAGGCCCGCCGGCATGCGGGATCGCGGTGGTCAGCTCGGTAAAGCTAAAAATAAAGGCGCAGTACATGGCGGCAATCGCCAGCGCGACAATCAGAAAGCCGAGCGTTCCGGCCTGCGACCAGCCGTAACTCCAGCCGAAGTATTCCCCTGAAATAACCAGTCCGACGGCAATGCCCCACAGGCGGAAGCTGCCGAGTGTTCTTTTTAGTGTTGTTTGTGTGTTCATTCTGTTTACTGCCTCGCCATTAATACAGTTGAGGCAGAGTTGCAAAGTCAGTGCCAGGAAAGAGAAACCTTCTGGAACATAGGGTTACAGGCAACCCAGCGATAAATGCCCAATAAGGGTGCACCGCCGAAGATCGAAAACGGGTGCAGGCTGCCCTGCAATGGTGAAAGCGGGGAAGAAGCTTTCTAAGGTGAAATTAACTGGGCAAGTGCGGACAGAAACAGCCACTGAGGCGATTTTTGGAAATATAATAGGGAATAACTGGAAATTTAAATCCGATAATTCTTACGTCGCTTTGCGCGTTCGATGCTTTAATTAATACAAGGGCGCTACGTTTATTATTTTATTTTTACAATAAGTTAACACATTGATTTTATGGCGTGATTTCGCTCTTTTTTGTGAGCGGTTACACATATTAATCAGGTGAATGCCTGATGTTAAATATTCTTCTGGATAATAGATTGACCTGATTTTTTTCAGCCATTAATTTGGAAAAAAAACAGTTTCAGGCAAATCCAGGAATATTTAACAAAGGAGGATATATATGGCCTGGCGACCGATTTTATATGTCATCCTGACGCATAATCCTCGTCTGAACAGCAGGCGGGCGCAGCTGCGGCTGGTGCAGGGTTGAATGCATGCGTGCCGGAAAAGGATTTTCGCCTTCTCCGGCACGAAAGCCAGCGCTCAGGCTTGGGAGCGTTACGCTTTTTAATCACATTTAGCCCGCTTTTTGCTCCGGCAGATGCGCGGCGATATAACGCTCGTAGCGGTTTGCTTTCAGCCGCGTTAAATCCACCAGCACCAGACCATCGACACAGTTATTGAAATCGGGATCGCAACCGAAGTCGATAAACTGCACGCCGCCCGGTTCACACAGTTCAGAGTACTGCTTATAGAGCGGGGGAATGCCGCAACCAAGGTTGCCGAGCAGCGATTTCAGCCGGGTCAAATCTTCGGTGTAATCGTCACCGCTAAACTGGGCGAGCACGTCCGGCATGGTGGCGGGCCACGGCCGCCGCGATGAGGCCAGAGGCCAGGTCGCCGGGAACCACAGGCGGTAGAACGCTACCAGCAGATCCCGCGCCGCTGGCGGCAGGCCGCCGGAGATGGAGACCGGGCCAAACAGATAACGGTATTGCGGGTAACGCGCCAGGTAAGCGCCAATGCCCGACCACAGATAATCCAGGCCGCGACGTCCCCAGTAGCGCGGCTGAATAAAGCTGCGCCCCAGTTCGATGCCGTGACGCAGCACATCGGACATTCGATCGTCGTAATGGAACAGGCTGTAACTGTATAAGCCTTCCACGCCGCGCGTTTCAACCTGCAGTGATGTCGGCATAAAGCGGTATGCGCCGACGATTTCCAGATCGGCCTCGTCCCACAGGATCAGGTGCAGGTAATCGTCGTCATATTTATCCGTATCACGACGTTTACCGCTGCCTTCCCCCACCGCACGGAAGGCGATTTCGCGCAGCCGTCCCAGTTCGCGCAGTAGCGGCGCGTCTTCCTGCCCGTTGCGCTGCCAGAGGTAAATGATTTTTCCGTCCGCGGTGCGGCCAAGGCACTCGGCATTATTAAGTGCGCGGCGCAGCGTGACGCGCTCTTCCGGGCGCGCGATGGCGCACTCGGTTTTGAAGGGGCCGGGGAGCCCTTTACCCAGACGCAGCACATGTTGGCGACACTTATCGGCCAGTTCGCGCGGGGCGAGTTGCGGCGTATGCCAGCTATCCCAGGGAATGCGCTGGCCGATTTTGATTGGCAGGTTGCTGTCCCGGCGGCGAAACATCTGCTGCATGAGCAGCAGGAAGGGCAGCGTATCCGACACCATCGCGCTGGCATAGAACAGCGCGCTGTTACGTGCGTCGATCCAGGCGGGCAGCAGCGGTGCGCGAAACTTGCCCGCCAGTTTGATAAACCCGGCGTGCCAGCTTTTATCGCGGATGCCTTTACGCGTCAGGCGTGAGACTTCTCCCGCCGGGAAGAAGATCAGTACGCCGCCGCCCTGCAAATGGTTTTCCATCTGTTGCAGCGAGGATTTCCGCGTGCGGCCGCCCATGTTATCCACCGGGATAAACAGCGAGCTGAGCGGTTCAAGGTGGGTCAACATGCGGTTGGTAACCACCTTCACATCGCGGCGAACGCGCGAAACCGCGTACATCAGCGCCATCCCGTCAAGCGTACCTGTCGGATGGTTAGCGATGATGACCAGTGGGCCTTGCTCGGGGATTTGTTCGAGGTCGTGAGCGGGAACGGTGCAACGGATTTGTAGATGTTCAAGCACTTGCTCCACCATATCCAGCCCTTTCAGGTGGGGATGGCTTGCGGCGAACTGCTGGAACTCCTGTTCGTAAAGCAGGCGCCGCAGCAGGTTTTTTTGCCAGGGCGCAGGTCTGGCCTGCGGCCAGAGATCCTCAAGTACGTTGTCGAGACTAAACATGGTGGTTTCTCCTCCCGTCTTGCCGATGACAGTAACGGGAGAAGATGACGTTTACATTTCATTACAATGAAGATATGACAACGGCAAGACGGCTGGATGACAGCAAAAGCGGAGCGGAAGGGATAGCTCTCTCCCCCGCAGGGGAGAGAAAGGCGGCTCAGAGAATGCCGCGTTCGGCGAGGTCGAGGGCGAAGTAGCTGAAGATCAGGTCCGCGCCCGCGCGTTTGATCGCGCCCAGGCTTTCCAGCACCACTTTGTCTTCATCAATGGCGCCCGCCAGCGCGGCGAATTTGATCATCGCGTATTCACCGCTCACCTGATAAGCACCCAGCGGTAACTCGGTGCGTTCACGGATATCGCGCAGAATATCGAGGTACGCGCCTGCCGGTTTCACCATCAGGCAGTCTGCGCCTTCGGCCTGGTCGATCAACGATTCACGGATCGCTTCGCGGCGGTTCATTGGATTCATCTGGTAGGTTTTGCGATCGCCTTTCAGCGCCGTTCCTGCCGCTTCACGGAACGGGCCGTAGAACGAAGAGGCGAACTTGGTCGAGTAGGACATGATGGCGGTATCGGTAAAGCCTGCTGCATCCAGCGCCTGGCGAATTGCCTGCACCTGGCCGTCCATTGCGGCAGAAGGGGCGATAAAGTCCGCGCCAGCCGCAGCGGCGGTGACGGCTTGTTTGCCGAGGTTAATCAGGGTCGCATCGTTATCGACACCGTGATCGCACAGCACGCCGCAATGGCCGTGGGAGGTGTATTCGCAGAAGCAGGTATCGGACATTACGATCATCTCCGGCACCGTCTCTTTGCAGATACGCGACATACGCGCCACCAGGCCATCTTCGCGCCAGGTGTCACTGCCGGTCTCATCGGTGTGGTGAGAGATGCCGAAAGTCATCACCGAGCGAATACCGGCTTTGGCGATACGCTCAATTTCGCGGGCGAGATACTTTTCCGGAATGCGCATCACGCCGGGCATCGCCTCAATGGCTTTGTAATCGTTTAACTCTTCTTCAACAAAGATCGGCAACACCAGGTCGTTTTTGCTCAGTGTTGTCTCTTCAAACATGGCGCGCAGGGCAGGTGATTTGCGCAGGCGGCGTGGGCGAGTAATTAAATCGGTCATGGTATGCCTGATGTTTGTGGAACAGATGGCGGCATTGTAGCCGAAAAGTAGAGGTTCTGTTTTACCAAAATCGCCGTTAAGGGCAGAGGCAAACGGCGAAACCGTCTGCCTCTGGCGTTGTCAGGAAGCGGGGATCACCTGCGGCACGTTGCTGCTTAACGCACTGACCAAATCGTTTACGCCGTCGCTCATATTGACAAAGCGCGTCAGCGGCGAACGGGTGATGACGACAAAAACGCCGACATTATGCTGCGGCACCATCGCAATGTAGGTGATAAAGCCGCCGCCACCGCCGGTTTTCTGAATGATCCCAGGATGCCCCTCTTTGGGGGCCATATAGACCCAACCGAGGCCGAGCGCATCGGCTTTGCCGGGCACATCCATACCGATCACCCGCGTTAACTGGTTGCGCGGATAGATCAACGTTTGCATGCGATCCGCCTGACTGTTACGGGTGTAGAAATCCGACGACAGGAACTGCTGCATCCAGCGCATCATGTCTCCCGGCGTGGAGTAGACGCCGCCGCTGCCGATGGCGGCCAGTGTGTTATTACATGGGCTGGCGCCTTTTTCGGCGATCATCAGGCGTTTGCACTGATCCGGCGACGGGGTAAAGGTGGTGTCTTTCATTCCCAGCGGGCGGGTGATCTGCTCTTCGAAAAGCTGCGGGTAAGGTTTGCCTGCCGCCTTCGACAATGCATCCGCCAGCAGATCAAAGGCCAGATTTGAGTAAGCTGCCTGCGTACCCGGTGCGGCTTTCAGCGTGGCGGTTGAGAGCCAGCTCCAGCGCTGTTCGTAGGTTGGCCAGACGAAAACGGGACGTCGCGCTGCGCCGCCGGGCTGTTCGCGCGGCAGGGCGCTGGTATGCGTCGCCAGGTTCACCAGCGTAATTGGCGTGCCCTGGTAGGTCGGCACGCGCGTGCCGGGAGGCGCATATTTACTTAATGGATCGTCGAGACGGACTTTGCCCTGATCGAGCATTTTCACCAGCATTTCACTGGTCATCAGCTTGGAGAGGGAAGCAATACGAATCACCGAATCGAGCTGTGGGCGAACATTGTTGCCGGGGCGGGTTTCGCCATAGCTTTTAAACACGCGCTGGTTGCCGTCAATCACCACCATCGCCATACCGGTTGCGCCGCTACCGTAATAAATATGGTTGGCGTAACGATCAACAATATCAGATGCAAATACCGGGTCAGGAGACTGAACAGCCGCTTGAGCGGAAGCCAGGCTCAGCGCGCAGAGCAGCGCAGAGAAAAGCAGACAACGTTTCAATGCAGGGATCCATAAATAAATGGGATAGATAGAGCGTATTTATACTACCTGGTGCGGTGTTGCAAAGGCCTAATTAGCGGATTCTTTCCCCCTAATACGTAACGATGGGTAAAAATGGTTATTTTGTCGCCAGGCCACGATATCCGCCGGATGTGGTAATCTCCTTCTTTCCCACTGACAGGAGAGAGCAGATGGCAGGTAAACGGGTCGTGATGGTGGTGGATATGCAAAATGGTGTGTTCGCCACCGAGCGTATTCAGCGTGCGCAGTGTGTCGCCCGCATTAACCAGTTAACGCAGGCCGCCGATACGGTGATTTTTATTCAGCACGCTGAAGCGGGCGGGCTGGAAGAGGGGAGCGAAGGTTTTGCGCTGCTGCCGGAGCTGCATCAGCCTGCGAATGCCCTTTACGTCACTAAAACCGCCTGCGACGCGTTCTATAAAACGCAGCTTGAAGCGGTGCTGCGCGAGCACGATATCAACGCCTGGGTGATGTGCGGTTGCGCCACCGATTACTGCGTGGATACCACGCTGAAAAACGGTGCCAGCCGGGGCTATTCCATCACTATGGCGCAGGACGCCCATACCACCGCTAACCGCCCGGCTGCGCAGGCCGCAACCCTGATCGATCACTACAATGACGTGTGGCGCACGTTAACCGTCCCCGGCAACCCGGTGTATGTGAAACCGGTCGAAACAATTCTTCACGAATGGCAAGCGAACTAAGGGGTTACCCTCAGGTCTGATACAACGACACGGCGTCGCACTGCGCGGCGCTTTTTTATCACTGCGCTATACCCAGCGCAGAAACCCGCTACACAGCATTTTTAAATAATAAGAAATAAACAGGAGTACCGATGTTTAAATCTTTCTTTCCTAAGCCGACTTTGTTCTTTTTGTCGGCCTTTATCTGGGCGCTGATCGCTGTCGTATTCTGGCAGGCTGGCGGTGAAGGCTGGTTAATGCGCTTAACCGGCGCATCGGCGGAAGTGCCAATCAGCGCCACGCGTTTCTGGTGCCCCAGCTTTCTGCTTTTTTACGCTTATTATGCCGTTTGCGTCGGCCTGTTCGCGCTGTGCTGGTTTGTTGCAGCGCCGCATCGCTGGCAGCACTGGTCGATTCTCGGCACGGCACTGATCATCTTTGTGACCTGGTTTTTGGTGGAAGTTAACGTCGCCATTAACGCCTGGTATCAGCCGTTTTATGATTTAATCCAGACGGCGTTAAGCGCACCCAACAAAGTGAAACTGAGCCAGCTGTATAGCGAGATTGGCGTCTTTTTGTGGATCGCGCTGATTGCGGTCACCGTGGCGGTGCTGAATTACTTTTTTATCAGCCATTATGTCTTCCGCTGGCGTACGGCGATGAACGAATACTATATGGCGCACTGGTCGCATCTGCGCCATATCGAAGGGGCCGCGCAGCGTGTGCAGGAAGACACCATGCGTTTTGCCCAGACGCTGGAAGATATGGGCGTCAGTTTTATCAATGCAGTCATGACGCTAATTGCGTTTTTGCCGGTGCTGGTGTCGCTGTCACCCCATGTGCAGGAGCTGCCGCTGGTGGGGCATATTCCTTACGGTCTGGTGATCGCCGCGATTACCTGGGCGCTATTCGGCACCGTGCTGTTGGCGTTTATCGGTATTAAGCTGCCTGGCTTACAGTTTAAAAATCAGCGCGTTGAGGCCGCTTACCGTAAAGAACTGGTTTACGGCGAAGATGACGCCACGCGCGCGCAGCCGCCGACCGTTGCCGAGCTGTTCAGCGCCGTGCGCCGCAACTATTTCCGCATCTATTTTCACTACACCTATTTCAACATCGCCCGTATTCTCTATCTGCAAGTTGATGTGGTGTTTGGCCTGATTGTACTGTTCCCAACCATTGCTGCTGGTGCGATCACCTTTGGCCTGATGCGCCAAATCACCAACGTTTTTGAACAGGTGCGCAGCTCGTTCCAGTATTTGATCTCCTCGTGGACAACGCTGGTGGAACTGATGTCGATCTACAAACGCTTGCGTAGCTTTGAAAATGAACTTAACGGCCAGGAAGTTGTGCCTGTGCCTCACCGTTTTGGTTAACACAAGGAACGTTATGGTTTACGTCCCCCGTTTTGGCTGGCTGCTGGCGGCCCTGATCCTCGCCGGTTGTAGCACGCAAGGCCCGGTTTCCCAGCGGGAAGCGGAGAAAGAAAAAGAGAGCAAGAAACCGTTGGATGTGGCAAGCGTGGTGCGGCAGAAAATGCCCGCCAGCGTCAAAGATCGCAATGCCTGGGCGCAGGATATTGCCACCACATTTAGCAGCCAGAAGCTGGCGCCGACGCTGGAGAATATCTGCTCGGTGCTGGCGGTGGCGCAGCAGGAATCGAACTATCAGGCCGATCCGGTTGTGCCAGGGCTGAATAAAATCGCCTGGAAAGAGATCGATAAGCGCGCGCAGCGGATGCATATTCCGCCGCTGCTGGTGCATACCGCCCTGAAAATCCCTTCGCCAAACGGCAAAAGCTACAGCGAGCGGCTGGATAACGTCAGAACGGAAAAAGAGCTGAGCGCCATTTTTGACGACTTTATCAATATGGCGCCGATGGGGCAGAAGCTGTTTGGTTCCTTCAACCCGGTGCGTACCGGCGGGCCGATGCAAATCAGCGTGGCGTTTGCCGAGCAGCACACCGAGGGTTATCCATGGAAGATGGATGGCACGGTACGCCAGGAAGTGTTTAGTCGTCGCGGCGGTTTGTGGTTTGGTACTTACCATTTACTGAATTATCCCGCCAGTTACAGCGCGCCGATTTACCGTTTCGCCGATTTTAACGCCGGGCTGTACGCCAGCCGCAATGCGGCGTTCCAGAATGCGGTCAGCAAAGCGACCGGCGTGAAACTGGCGCTGGATGGCGATGTGATCCTTTACGGCAGCAGCGATACGGGCGCGACGGAACAGGCGGTAAGAAAGCTCGGGCCGAAACTGGGGATGAGCGATCGCGATATTCGCCGTCAACTTGAGCGCGGCGACAGCCAGAAGTTTGAAGAGACGAAACTGTACCGTGAAGTTTATCGCCTGGCGGAACAGAAAAGCGGGAAAACGCTGCCGAGAGAGATTTTGCCGGGGATCCAGTTAGAAAGCCCGAAGATCACGCGCAACCTGACTACAGCATGGTTTGCGAAGCGCGTCGACGATCGTCGGGCTGCCTGTATGGCGCAGAATTAGCGTGAGTGGTGTCGCCGCCAGCGCAGGAAAAGGCCGATGATACCCAACAATGCGCTTCCCGCAAGGAACGGCACGAGGCCAAACAGCGTGCCGACGCCAAACCCCAGTTCAACGTGGGGGCGGGAGGCGTCCTGAACTTGCATCAATCTTTCGAACACGCCTGGCGCGTGTACCAGCAGGTTCAACAACTGCGCGCCAGCCCAGAAGCAGAGCAGGACAAACAGGGCATAAGCCAAATTGCCTGGCCTTGAGGCATCACGTTTTTTCACGCCCGTGAAGGGTTTTGACAGGGAAAAATCAGCCATAAGACCTCCGGTACTCTTTTTTACTCAATTCGTTGCTTACCTTTCCGTGATGCAGCAGCGTATGCTGGTCAGAATTCAGGCTAATTGTGACAGTTGTGTCCTGTTGTCAACATCAGAATGGTGATAATTTCCCACCGGGAAGGTTTCCGGTTGAGAGATTTTTGTTGACGCTCACATTTTTGTAACGTTTTCATTACTCAAGTAACATTTCAGATTTTCCATACATCACACAGACCTGAAAACCAGGCTATGCGATGATGCCTTTTTGACTGCCGGAGTTGTCATGAAGCTGCCTGCGAAAATACGCCGTGACTGGCACTATTACGCGTTTGCGATTGGGTTGATTTTTATTCTGAATGGGGTCGTTGGCCTGCTGGGGTTTGAGGCCAAAGGCTGGCAAACCTATGCCGTCGGGCTGGTGACCTGGGTGATTGGATTTTGGCTGGCCGGGTTGATTATCCGCCGCCGCCCGGAAGAGGAGGAGGCAGCGGATAAAGCAAAATAATGCTTAACCGTTGACGGAAATTTTCAGCGTGCTGTTCACCTGATGGCGCGCGATAGCCAGTTCAATCAGGCGGGTGATCAGATCAGGGTAGCTGATGCCGCTCGCCTGCCACAGTTTTGGATACATGCTGATGTTGGTAAAGCCCGGCAGCGTGTTGATCTCATTGATAACGACTTCGTTGTCCGGCGTCAGGAACACATCAACGCGCGCCATCCCTTCACAGCCCAGCGCCTGGTACGCCTGCACCGCAATCTGACGAATCTTATCGTTGATCTCTGGCGCGATATTCGCAGGCACTACCACCTGTGCGCCGTTTTCATCAATGTATTTGGTGTCGTAAGCGTAGAACTCGCTGTGCAGCACGATTTCGCCGCAGGTACTGGCTTGCGGATCGTCATTGCCGAGCACTGCGCATTCGATCTCGCGGCCTTTGATGCCTTTCTCAACGATCACTTTTTTGTCGAACTCAAACGCCAGGCGCACCGCTTCATGATATTGCGCTTCGCTGGTCACTTTGCTGACGCCAACGGACGAGCCCTGGTTGGCCGGTTTGACAAACAGCGGCAGGCCGAGCTGCGCTTCAACGTCGCTAAAGGCGATCTGCTGACGGTTGGCGCGCGTCAGGGTAATAAATGGCGCGATAGCTAATCCGGCATCGCGCAGCAAACGCTTGGTGACATCTTTATCCATGCAGGCCGCCGAAGCGAGCACATCGGAGCCGACAAACGGCAGGTTTGCCAGACGCAGCATGCCCTGCAAGGTGCCATCTTCGCCCAACGTACCGTGGACGATAGGGAAAATCACATCAACATCCGGCAGCGGCGCGCTGTTTTGCGCCTGAATAAGCTGCTGCGCAGTGTTGCCCGGCACCAGCGCCACGCTGTTTTGCGACGGATTCAGCGCAATACGCGCCGGATCGCTGGCGTTAAGCAGGTAATTATTCGCATCGCTGATATGCCATTGACCCTGTTTATCAATCCCCAGCAGCACAACCTCAAAGCGCGACTTATCCATGGCATCGACAATATTTTTTGCTGACTGTAACGACACCTCGTGTTCCGCTGATTTGCCGCCGAAGACGACCCCTACCCGCAGTTTTGCCATTTCTACGTTCACCCACACTTATTCACAAAACACATACCATAGCACGTCGAAACGCACGATTCGCGGCCTTCTGCCATAATGTTTTGAGGAAAACTGAGGGGGAGACGTGCGCGTAAAGAGCCTGTTCGTTGTCTGCACTCTGCTGGCGCTGATGCTGGTGGGTTATCGCTATTTACCGTCTTATTACAATCCTTTCGCGCCGCTACAGTTGAGCGATCCGCCGGGGCGCATCACCCAGTTTAAGTTACGCCGCCTGTCGCCGTCTGCCTGTGCCGCACTGCTGGCACAGGCCAATCAGCAGCGGCTTGTGACCTCCGTTGCGGTAGCGAACAGCGGCGGCGACTGCCCATTAACCGATGTGGTGCGGGTGCGTGATTTCGGCGTGGTGAAACTGAGCAGCAGTTTTCTGGCAAGCTGCCCGCTGGCGCTCAGCTCCGCGTTGTTTATCGAACAGCAGGCGCGGCCGCTGACCGAACGTTTTACCGGCCAGGCGCTGGTACAGATTGACCATCTGGGCAGCTACGCGTGCCGCAATATCTATAATCGTGCTGATGCGCGGCGTAGCGAGCATGCCAGTGCGGAAGCGTTGGATCTGAGCGCCTTTCGCCTGGCGGATGGCCAGCGGGTAACGGTGCTCAATGGCTGGCGGCAGCCTGAAACACAGCCGTGGTTACGGGCGATGCTGAGCGCCAGTTGCGGCTATTATGGCAATGGTCTGGGACCCGAATACAATGCCGCTCATGCCAACCATTTTCATCTGGGGATGCGCGGTTTCGGGCTCTGTCGCTAACGCTAAGCATAATCCACTGTAAGAGCAGGGTTTTTATGCGTGCGCTGTGGCGGTGTGCGATGAGGGACAGATAAAACACCGAATTCGCCGTAACCGCATCTCTGGTGACTCATCCGTGGCGCATTCTTGTTAACCTGTGCGCTGTTTGTCAAAACTTCAACAAATACCCGTACTTATGGAATCCTGGAAGGTCAATCTTATCTCGGTGTGGTTCGGCTGTTTTTTCACCGGCCTCGCCATCAGTCAAATTTTGCCGTTTTTGCCGCTATACGTTGCGCAGTTGGGCGTGACCTCGCACGAAGCGCTGTCGATGTGGTCGGGGCTGACGTTCAGTGTGACCTTTCTCGTCTCTGCCATTGTGTCGCCGATGTGGGGGAGCCTTGCGGATCGCAAAGGGCGCAAGCTGATGTTGTTGCGCGCCTCGTTGGGCATGGCGATTGCCATTCTGTTGCAGGCGTTTGCTACTAACGTCTGGCAGTTGCTGATCCTGCGCGGCATCATGGGGCTAACTTCCGGTTATATTCCGAATGCCATGGCGCTGGTGGCATCGCAAGTTCCGCGCGAGCGCAGCGGCTGGGCGTTGAGTACGCTCTCAACCGCACAGATCAGCGGCGTGATTGGCGGACCGCTGATGGGCGGTTTTCTGGCCGACCATTTAGGGTTGCGCATCGTGTTTATTATCACCGCGATGTTGTTAATCGTGAGCTTTCTGGTCACGCTGTTTCTGATTAAAGAGGGCGTGCGCCCGACGGTGAAAAAGGGCGAACGGCTGAGCGGCAAAGCGGTGTTCTCCACCTTGCCCTATCCGGCGCTGGTCATCAGTCTGTTTATCACCACGATGGTGATTCAGTTGTGTAACGGTTCTATCGGCCCGATCCTCGCCCTGTTTATTCAGTCGCTGTCGCCGCATACCACCAATATTGCTTTTCTCAGCGGATTGATCGCTGCTGTACCCGGTGTTTCAGCGCTGATTTCCGCACCGCGCCTCGGCAAACTGGGCGACCGGATTGGCACCTCACGAATTTTGATGGGCACGCTGGTTTGCGCGGTGGTGTTGTTCTTCGCCATGTCGTTTGTCACGTCGCCGCTACAGCTAGGCATTCTGCGCTTTATGCTCGGCTTTGCCGATGGTGCCATGCTGCCAGCGGTGCAGACGCTGTTGCTGAAATACTCCAGCGATCAAGTGACCGGACGTATCTTTGGCTATAACCAGTCGTTTATGTATTTGGGAAATGTCGCCGGGCCGTTAATGGGCGCATCGGTATCGGCAATGGCGGGTTTCCGTTGGGTATTTATCGCCACCGCTGTGGTAGTACTGATTAATTTCTGGCAATTGGTACTGGCATTTCGCCGGGTGAAACACTAATGCTGCAAACGGGCCGAAAATTCTTTTTCGGCCTTACTATAATTATTTCTTATATAAAATAATGCTTCAGCCGTTTCGTATTCCTTTTTTTAGCTTCGCTAACAGATTAATTGGTTTGACTTAAGTTTCCAGAGAAACGTTTCGTTACCCCTTTTATTTTTGTGTGTTTAAGGAGTGTGAAAAAATGCACAAAATAAGAGATGTATTTTCTTTGCAACATCAGAACTGAGTGCTAACGTCTTCCCATCTCACATAAGGAAATCGTGCTATGAAAAATCTCATTGCTGAGTTGTTGGTTAAGCTTGCGGAAAAAGAAGAAGAGTCGAAAGAGCTGGTCGCTCAGGTGGAAGCGCTGGAGATTGTGGTCACTGCGCTGCTGCGTCAAATGGCCGCTTCTGAACAACAGGCGCTGATTTTAAGTATTGAAGGTGCGCTGGACGAAGTGAGACAAGGAACGCATGTTACCGAACAGGACACGGAGTTGCTGCAACAGTACCTAAAGAAGCTTTTAAGGCATCCGCGTAGCTAAATCTCTGGCCCTTCACTGCTGTCATCTGGCTGTCATACGCGCTGCCTATAGTCGCTCTGTTTTATTTTCTTTAAGTATTTATACATGGAGAATAGTAAAGTGAAACAGAGCGCATTATACCTCGCATTATTACCTGTGTTGTTTACTTCTATTATTTATGCAGAAACAACGGATACCTCCGTTCTTGAACATCGTGCTGCTCAGGGCGATATTTCCACGCCTGGCGGCGCGCGTCGTCTGACTGCCGATCAAACCGCTGCATTGCGTGATTCACTCATCGATAAGCCCGCCAAAAATATTATTTTGTTAATTGGCGATGGCATGGGCGATTCCGAAATTACCGCCGCGCGAAATTATGCCGAAGGCGCAGGTGGGTATTTTAAAGGGATTGACGCATTACCGTTAACCGGCCAGTACACGCACTATGCGCTGGACAAAAAAACCGGTAAACCGGACTACGTGACGGATTCTGCCGCCTCGGCCACCGCCTGGAGTACTGGTGTCAAAACCTACAACGGTGCGCTCGGCGTCGATATTCATGAAAAAGATCATATGACCATCCTCGAGATGGCGAAAGCGGCGGGGCTGGCGACCGGCAACGTCTCTACCGCTGAATTGCAGGATGCCACTCCGGCTGCGCTGGTTTCACATGTGATCTCCCGTCGCTGCTACGGTCCGACGGTGACCAGCGAAAAATGCGCCCTCAACGCGCTGGAAAAGGGCGGTAAGGGCTCGATCACCGAGCAACTGCTGAATGCCCGCGCGGATGTGACGCTGGGCGGCGGCGCGAAAACCTTCAACGAAACCGCGACGGCGGGCGAGTGGCAGGGGAAAACGCTGCGCGAACAGGCTCAGGCTCGCGGTTATCAGATGGTGAGCGATGCCTCTGCGCTGGCGGCCATTACCGAAGCAAACCAGAATAAACCGCTGCTCGGCCTCTTCGCCGATGGCAATATGCCGGTACGCTGGGAAGGGCCGAAAGCGTCGCTGCACGGCAATCTCGATAAACCCGCCGTGACCTGTACGCCGAATGCTAAACGTACCGACAGCGTACCGACATTGGCGGCAATGACCGAAAAAGCTATTGATCTGCTGAGCAAAAACGAGAAGGGCTTCTTCCTGCAGGTGGAAGGCGCGTCTATCGATAAACAAGATCACGCAGCGAATCCGTGCGGTCAGATTGGTGAAACTGTCGATCTGGATGAAGCGGTACAGAAGGCGCTGGAATTTGCGAAAAAAGACGGCAATACGCTGGTGATTGTCACTGCCGACCACGCGCACGCCAGCCAGATTATCCCGCCGGATACCAAAGCGCCGGGGCTGAGCCAGGCGCTGAATACCAAAGATGGCGCGGTGATGGCGATAACCTACGGCAACTCGGAAGAGGAGTCGATGGAGCATACCGGTACGCAAGTCCGCATTGCGGCTTACGGCCCGCGTGCCGGCAATGTGGTGGGGTTAACCGATCAGACCGATCTGTTCTACACCATGAAAGCGGCACTGAACCTGAAGTAATGGCTGCCCGGCGGTAAATCTCTGCCGCCGGGTGGTTTTTTCAGTAATTAAGACCATCCTTAAAGGGTCACTTTGACAGAAGGATGGAGCAATGAAAATAACAGTTCTGGTTACCCTCATCTTCGGTCTGTTGTTTGTCAGCGCGCTCAGCGCGGCAGAAAAAACACTGACCCCGCAACAACAACGTATGACGCTTTGTAATCAACAAGCCAAGGCACAAACCCTGACAGGCGATGCCCGTAAGACGTTTATGAGCAACTGCCTGAAAAATACCAAAACGGAGCCCGGGCAAAAAAGCCTGACGCCGCAGCAGCAGCGGATGCGCGAATGTAATGCGCAGGCGACGCAGCAATCGCTGAAAGGCGAAGATCGCAGCAAATTCATGAGCGGCTGCCTGAAAAAACCGCAGTAATTCAGTGGGGTGGGCGTTCCGCTTCGCTCACCCTTTTACGCTTCCTCCCGCGTTCTTATTGCCCGTTCCTCAATCTCTGCCAGGCTTAAACGGTGAGCAATGTTTCGCTTTGGTCTCTCTTGGTGGTTGTGCGCTGTCCGGCGTTACGCCCGTTTTTGCAACACTGACCCGGGAGAAAAATATGAATTATCACTACGTTACCGATTTAAATTCCCTGCCGGAAAACCAGCCGGTGAAAGTTGATGTCGCAGGGACGTCGATGATCCTTATCCGTACCCTTGCGCAGGTTCGCGCCTTTCAAAGTAAATGCCCACATGCTGGCGCGCCGCTGGAGCAGGGCGCGGTATGCGATGGCAAACTGGTTTGCCCCTGGCATAAAGCCAATTTTGATATCACCAATGGCGAGTGGCGCGAGCCGCTGGCGCTGAAGAGCCTCAAACAATATCCGGTCACCCTCGAAGGGAACCGCGTACTGGTTAGCCCGCGCGCGCTCTCGCCTGCCAGCCATACGCTGATCCGTGGTGAACGCCCACAAACGGCGGTGATCCTCGGTACCGGCGCAGCAGGCAGCGCGGCGGCCATCACTCTGCGTGATGCCGGGTTTAACGGCCATCTGATCCTGATTGATAAAGAGGATAGCGCGCCTTATGACCGCACGGCGCTCAGTAAATTTGTCCCCGCCGGGAAGATGAAGATCAGCGAAGTCCCGCATATTCTCGACGATGCCTTTTACAACCAGCCCGGCGTGGAGAGCCTGCGCGAAGAGGTAACCGACCTTGATTGCGAAGGGCATCAACTGACGCTGGCGAATGGCCGTCACGTTGCGTTCGACAAATTGCTGCTGGCCACCGGTGGGCAGCCAGTATGGCCGGAGATCCCCGGCAACCATCTGGCGGGCGTTCATGTGCTGCGCGATATCCACCAGGCGCAGGCGCTGCTCAATGAAGTTGAACAGGAGCAGCAACTGGTGTTGATCGGTAATAGTTTTATTGCGATGGAGCTGGCAGCCGCGCTGCGCAATCAGGATATCGATGTCACGGTGGTGTCGCGCCATGCTTTGCCGTTTGTGCCGCAATTTGGCGAAGAGATCGGCCAGCGCTTCTTCAATCTGCATCAACAAAACGGCGTGAAATTTGTCACCGGCGAGCCGGTGGCGCTGGAAGGCAACGGCCACGTACAAGGCGTGACGCTGAAAAATGGCCGCACGTTGCCCGCGCATGTGGTGGTTTTCGCCACGGGCGTACAGCCTGCTACCGGGCTGGCGCACGATCTGCATCATGAAGAGGACGGCAGCCTGACCGTGGATGAAACTCTCAGCGCGGCGCCGGATGTCTGGGCCGTCGGCGATATTGCCAGCTACCCGGCGCCGGAAGGGCGTCGCCGTATTGAGCACTGGCGCGTGGCGCAACAGCAGGGAAGGGTGGCCGCTCTCAATATGCTTGGCGAGCATCGTCCATTTGATCGGGTGCCGTTTTTCTGGACCATGCAATACGGTAACCGCTTCGAATACCTGGGTTACACCCGCGAGTGGGATAGCATGAAAATGCTCGGCTCGTTTGACGACAAACGTTTTGCCGTGCTGTACGGCGAAGAGGGCATGCTAAAAGCGGTGCTGAGCTGCGGCGAGAACAGCGCCACTGCGGGATTGCTGTTGAAGATGCAAAAGCCCCTTAGCATGAAAACGGCCAGCGAATTGCTGGCCTGACAGGACTGCGCCCTCTCCTGCCAGGGAGAGGGCGGCGGTTATTTGCTCAGTTTTTCTGATTTGTTCATACAGGCTGCCATCGCCTCAATCACCGCTGCGCGGAAACCGCGCTCTTCCAGCACTTTGACCGCTTCAATGGTGGTGCCGCCAGGCGAGCAGACCATATCTTTTAACTCGCCGGGGTGTTTTCCGGTTTCCAGCACCATCTTCGCGGAACCCATCACCGCCTGCGCGGCAAATTTATAGGCCTGCGCACGCGGCATACCGCCCAGCACGGCGGCATCGGCCATCGCTTCGATAAACATAAAGACATAGGCGGGCGCAGAGCCGCTCACGCCAACAACCGGATGGATCATCGCTTCGGCAATCACTTCCGCTTCGCCAAAGCAGCGGAAAATATTCAGCACATCCGCCGTGTCTTCCGGCGTGACCAGCGCGTTAGGGGTAATGGAGGTCATGCCCGCATTAACCAGCGACGGGGTATTGGGCATTGCCCGTACAATTTTGCGATCGTGCCCAAGCGCGCGCGCCAGTTGATCGAGCGTCACGCCTGCGGCAATCGACACCACCAGCGTCTCTTTATTCAGGCTGGAGGCGATTTCGCCCAGCACTTTCACCATGATGTTCGGTTTCACCGCGCCGAAGACGATATCGGCAATCTGCGCCACTTCCTGCGCGCTTTGCGCGGCGTTAATACCAAACTGATCGTGCAGAGCGGCCACTTTATCCGGCGACGGGGTATAGACCCAAATCTGTCCTGGCAGCACCTGCCCACTGGCAATCAGCCCGCCGAGAATCGCCTTGCCCATATTGCCGCAGCCGATAAAACCGATTTTTTTCTCCATCACGTTTGTCTCTTTTGCTTGTCATTGTGTGTGGCGTATAGCTTAACGTGGAATGGCAATCAGGGCTAAAGCTAAAAGATCTCTGCTTTCCCCAGGGGGAAATTAAAGCGACAATGCGCCACCAACTGAGGAGCGAGAATGGCGATTTGGGTTGATGCGGACGCTTGTCCGAATGTGATTAAAGAAATTTTATTCCGCGCCGCCGAGCGCACGCAGACGCCGCTGACGCTGGTGGCGAACCAGAACATCCGCGTGCCGCCGTCGCGCATCATCCGCTCGCTGCGCGTTCCGGCAGGGTTCGACGTGGCCGATAACGAAATCGTACGGCTGTGCGAGGCGGGCGATCTGGTAATTACCGCCGATATTCCACTGGCGGCGGAAGTGCTGGCCAAAGGTGCGGCGGCGCTGAACCCGCGTGGTGAACGCTATACTGAAGCGACAATCCGCGAAAAGCTGACGATGCGCGACTTTATGGATACGCTGCGCGCCAGCGGGATTCAGACCGGCGGCCCGGATAGCCTGTCGCAGCGGGATCGGCAGCAGTTTGCCGCCCAGCTTGATAAATGGCTGCTGGAGGTTAAACGCCGTCAGCCGGAGTAAATTCGGAATCGGCAGGCAGGATATGCTACTGTTTGCCGTTTCGCAGACTTGCCAGCCTTAAGTAGATTCAGTAAGGTTGCCGCTACACTGTCGCCACAGAATCTTTACAGGTTGAACCTATGTCAAATCAGGTTTCATTTGTATCTCATGCCCTGAGCGACATTAATGTGTAACGTTATTTTTACGATTAGTATTGTACTCGCTTGATGATATCATCGCTGTCTTATTTTCCGTCCCTCCTCGCGTGGGACCTGGAGGGAACACCTGCTCATGACGCTACCCATTTTTTTAGTCGGCGCACGCGGTTGCGGTAAAACCACTGTGGGCCAGGCGCTGGCGCTGGCGCAGGGATGTCAATTTATCGATACCGATTTCTGGTTACAGGAAACGGCTCAACAGACCATCGCGGATATCGTTGCCCGTGACGGGTGGGAGGCGTTCCGCGCCCGGGAAACTGAAGCGCTGAAGGCCGTCACCGCGCCCGCGCGGGTGATCGCCACCGGCGGCGGTATTATTTTAAGTGAATGTAATCGGCACTTTATGCGCGAAAAAGGCATCGTCGTTTACCTTTGCGCGCCTGTCGCGGTGCTGGCGGACAGGCTGGAAGCCTTTCCGGAAGAGGGGCAGCGACCGACGCTGACCGGTAAGCCGATTAGCGAAGAGGTTAGCGAAGTGCTGGCGCTGCGCGATGCTCTGTACCGCGAAGCGGCGCACCATGTGGTGAATGCGGCGCAGTCGCCCGACCAGGTGGTATCTGATATTGAGGCGGCATTACAGCTGGCGCGCGCCAGTTAGCGAAACGATTGTCTATACTTATAGCTCGACCGGAAAATGAGGAAGAGCTATGCCGACAAAACCGCCTTATCCGCGTGAAGCCCGCATTGTTGCGATTGAAAAAGGCACGGGAAACCAGACCGTCACCTGGTATCAATTACGCGCCGATCATCCGAAACCGGACTCTTTGATCAGCGAACATCCCACCGAGCAGGAAGCGCTCGACGCCAAAAGGCGTTATGAAGATCCTGACAAAAGCTAAGTCGGGCGACGATTCTTCTGACTGAACGCCTGAACATTACAGAAACGGACTTGTATCACATTTTTTGACTGGCTTAACGTTGTTCAACGGTTACTATTGCATGGTTGCTGGAATTTATTTGAACACGGGAGTGTGATGTTCTCTTTACACGGCATAAGCTGTACTGCCGTGTAAAGAGAGCAAATAAGAACGAGTAGTATTGAAAGGCGGGAAGTAGAAATGAGTGCAACTTTGGCGATCCTGACCATTGGTGTAGTGCCGGTGCAAGCAATTTTACCGCTCCTGACGGAGCATATTTCTGAGCAGCAGATCACGCATATCAGCCTGCTGGGGAAGATGGACCCACAAGAGGTGCGTGAGGAGTACGGCGCAGAAGCTGGCGAGTTCGCCATTCCGACGCGATTACGCGATGACAGTCTCGGCATGGTCTCCCGCACAAAAGTGGAGCGTGATTTGCAGAGCGTTATCGAAGTGCTGGATAACCAGGGCTACGATGTCATTCTGCTCATGAGCACCGCCGATATCCGGGGATTTGTAACGCGCAATGCGATTTTAGTCGAACCGCAGCGCATTATTCCGCCGCTGGTGGCGTCAATTGTTGATGGGCATCAGGTGGGGGTAATTGTTCCGGTACCGGAACTGATGGCGCAGCAGAAGAAAAAGTGGACGGTTCTGGAAAAAGAGCCTTATTACGAACTGGCGCATCCTTACCTTGCGACAGAAAGAGAATTTATTGATGCCGGGCGAGCGCTATTGGAGCGGGGTGCGGATGTGTTGGTGCTGGATTGTCTTGGTTTCCATCAGCAGCACCGCGATTTGCTCCAGAAGGCGCTGGATGTCCCGGTATTATTGTCTAACGTACTGGTGGCGCGACTCGCATCTGAACTGCTGGTCTAGTCGCAGCGCTGTGCAATTTTGCGTGACAGAAGTGAATCCCGGCCCCTATAGTGGCTTTTCATACATTTTCTTTATAAGGGCCAGTCATGCTTCAAAGTAACGAATACTTTTCCGGTAAAGTGAAATCCATTGGTTTTACCAGCAGCAGCACTGGCCGTGCCAGCGTGGGTGTAATGGCGGAAGGGGAATATACATTTAGTACCGCGCAGCCGGAAGAGATGACGGTGGTCAGCGGGGCGCTGAATGTTTTGCTGCCAGGGGAAACCGAGTGGAAAACTTACACGGCGGGCGAAGTATTCAATGTGCCTGGCCAGAGTGAATTCCATTTGCAGGTTGCTGAGCCGAGCTCCTATCTCTGCCGCTACCTGTAATGCAAAACGCCCGGAAAACCCGGGCGTTTCTCTTTTGCGGAAGGCTCAGCGCTGAGCTTCGCCGCCCAAACCTTCCACCAGACTTTGAATCAACGCCGCCAGCTCGCCGGTCATCAGAATAAAATCGGCATCAAAGCGCTGGGCATAATCTTCCCGGTCGATATCTTCGTTCTGATCGCGAATTTCGTCGCAGAACTTCAGGCGTTTCACTGAACCGTCGTCGCAAATCATAAACTGGATGCGCTGCTGCCAGTCGAGCGCCAGCTTGGTCACCACTTTCCCGGCTTCAATGTGTACCGCGATTTCGTCGCTCACCAGATCCTGCTTTTTCGCGCGGATCACGCCGCCATCTTCCAGCATCGCTTTCAGCTCTGCTTCGTCCAGCAACTGGAAACCCTGCGCCACGTTACCGGAACGCACCCACTCGGTCAGCGTCAGCTCAATCGGGTTTTCCAGCGCCAGCGGCACAACCGGCAGCGAACCGAGGCTTTTACGCAGCAGCGCCAGCGTATCTTCTGCTTTTTTGGCGCTGGCGCAGTCAACCATAATTAAGCCGTTAACGGTGTCGATCCACATCATGGTCTGGCTGAAACGACTAAACGCGCGCGGCAGCAGCGAATGCAGTACTTCATCTTTTAGCGAATCTTTTTCCGTTTTCTTCAGCTTGCGGCCCTGTTCGGCTTCAAGACGGGAGATTTTCGCTTCCAGCGCCTGTTTAACCACCGGCGTCGGCAGAATTTTTTCTTCTTTACGGGCGCAGATAATAATCTGACCATTGGCGGTATGGGTCAGTGCGTCGCTGTGTGAACCCATCGGTGGAACCCATCCGGTTTTCGCCATATCCTGACTACCGCATGGAGTAAACGATAGTGGGGCAAGCTGTTTTTCCATCTCTTCCGCTCGCAGCGCCACATCGCGGCTGAGACGGTATACCATTAAATTTTTGAACCACAGCATGATTTTTTTCCACGGCCTTGTCGTTAAATGCAGCGGGCATGATAGCGAATTGTTGTCCGCCTTGCATTGCTAATGCGTGGTCCACCATGAGGAGTTTGATGTGCGTATCGGTATCGATTTAGGTGGTACAAAAACAGAAATTATTGCGCTGGGCGATGGCGGCGAAGAGCTTTTCCGCCATCGGCAGGCCACGCCGCGCGACTATCTGCAAACCATAGAGTTGATTGCAACGTTGGTGGATCTGGCGGAAAAAGAGACCGGCCTGCGGGGAACTGTCGGCATGGGGATCCCTGGTTCCATTTCGCCTTATACCGGAGTGGTGAAAAACGCCAACTCCACCTGGCTGAACGGTAAACCGTTCGACAAAGATTTAAGCCAGCGGCTGCAACGGGAAGTGCGGCTGGCCAACGATGCCAACTGTCTGGCGGTGTCCGAAGCGGTGGATGGCGCAGCGGCCGGGGCGCAAACGGTGTTCGCGGTGATCATTGGCACCGGTTGCGGTTCCGGCGTGGCGATCAACGGACATGTGCACACCGGCGGTAACGGCACGGCGGGCGAGTGGGGGCATAATCCGCTGCCGTGGATGGACGATGACGAACTGCGGTATCGCGCCGAAGTGCCCTGTTACTGCGGCAAGCAAGGCTGTATCGAAACCTTTATCTCTGGCACCGGCTTTGCCACGGATTACCAGCGCTTAAGCGGTAATGCGCTAAAAGGTAATGAGATTATGTGTCTGGTCGGCGAGCAGGATGCGGTGGCTGAACTGGCGCTCAGCCGTTACGAACTGCGGCTGGCGAAGTCGCTGGCGCACGTGGTCAATATTCTCGATCCGGATGTGATTGTCCTTGGCGGCGGCATGAGCAATGTCGACAGGCTGTACCAGACCGTTCCTCTGCTGGTGCGCAACTGGGTGTTTGGCGGCGAATGCGAAACGCCGATCCGCAAAGCGCTGCACGGCGATTCCAGCGGCGTGCGCGGCGCGGCCTGGCTGTGGCCGCAGGGCGAGTAAAACCACAGGCGGAACAGCGGCTTCGCAGGCCGGATAAACAACGGCCCTATCCGGCGAAAGAAGCCGCCACCGGTTGTTTTGCCGGAGGGCGGCTTCGTTTTATCCGGCCTGCGCAACGGCACGTTACCTACGAAACCGCATATTTCCCATCGAGCTTGCTGTAACCCAACCCATTGATTTTCTTCACCTTGATCTGCACCGGGATCCGCTCTTTCATCGCCTCTACATGGCTGATCACGCCAATGGTTTTGCCGCTGGCATTCAGCGCATCGAGGGCGTCGAGCGCGGTATCCAACGTTTCGCTGTCGAGTGTGCCAAAGCCTTCATCAAGGAACAGCGAATCGATGCGGGTTTTATGGCTGACCAAATCCGACAGTGCCAGCGCCAGCGCAAGGCTGACAAGGAAGCTTTCGCCGCCGGAGAGCGTACGCGTATCGCGCACCGCATCCGCCTGCCAGGTATCCACCACTTCCAGCTCCAGCGCCTCGCTGGCTTTGCGTTTCAGCAGGTAACGGCCATGCAGGCGCGTAAGCTGGTTGTTCGCCAGCCAGACGAGGTTATCCAGCGTCAGTCCCTGCGCGAATTTGCGGAATTTATCTCCCTCTTTCGAGCCGATAAGCGCATTGAGATGACCCCAATCGTCATACAACGCGCTGGCCTGCCCGATCTCCTGCAACACTGCCTGCTGGCGCGCACGGTTATCGGCATCCTGTTTTAACTGCTGGCGGAGTTCTCCCTGGCGAGTGGTGTTTTCGCGCAATTGACGTGAAACCTGTTCCAGCGCCTGCGCGACGCTGTCGGCGGTGGCGTTTTCCTCCAGCCCGACAGGCGGCTGCGCCCGATGGGCGGCAACGGCTTGTTCGGCGCTGGCGGCCAGCGCCTGTTTCTGCTGGCAATCGGCATCAAGTTTTTGGCGCAGTTGCTCCAGCCGCTGGCGTTCGTCATCGGAAAGCAGCGCACTGAGAAACGCGTGTTTATCGGCAAAGACGCTATTTTCCAGCGCCGCAAGGAACTGTTTCTCCAGCGCTTCGGCCGTTTCGCTCTCCTGCGCCAGTTGCTGGTGCAGGGTTTGCCATTGGCTTCGCAGCGACACACAGTTGTCATGCACCTGTCGCCAGCCTTCCAGCGCCACGTTTTGCGCTTCGGTGGGCGTTTCGTCGGTGGGCAGCGTATCGAGGATGGGCGTAAGCAGTGCGATCTGCTCTTGCAGCGCGATCTGCTGTTGCTGCTGCTGTTGCCATTGCTCGGCTTCCTGCGCGCGTGCCGCCAGCCACGCGGCTTCTTCGCCTTCCGGCGGCAGAGTCAGATCCAGTTGTTGCAGCGCCGCAGCCAGCGTGTCGCGGCGGGTGGTGACTGCCTGCTGGTATTGTTCGCTCTGCTGTTGCAGTTCATTGATTTGAAAAAGTAATGTCTGGCGCTGGTTGAGCAGATAGAGCTGGTGTTCATACGCATCCTGCGCGCTTTGCCAACTGGTCAATCCGCGGTGCGGATCCAGCGTAACGTTCAACTGCTCGCACAGCGCGGCCCACTCCTGCAACCCCGTTTGTTCATCCTGCTGGAGCGTGTGGACTTCGCGCGCGTCTTTTTCATAGCGCTCGGCTAAGCCTTTCAGCCGCTCGCCCAGCGCCACGCCTTCTTCTTTTACTTTTTGCACTTCATCAAACAGCAGCTGACGGCGAGCCTGGTTCACGCCCGGCTCGATCGTCTGGTAGTGGGCAACCGCCGGATGTTCTGTAGCGCCGCACAGCGGACAGGGCTGACCCGCCTGCAGACGTGCGCGATCGCTCTCCAGACTTTTGATGGTCTTTTCCAGCTCGCAGATGGTGGTGACTTCTGTCAGCAACTGGTTTTTTTCTTTATACAACGCGCGTTTTTGTTCCCGCTCTGCGTTGAGCTTTTCCTGCTCGGCTTGCAGATCCCGCAGGCTTTGCTGGCGCAGGCTCAGTTGTTTACGCAGCGGGGCGAAGCGGGCGTGCAGGGCGGCGAGCTGCTGGCGCAGAGGGCGATGTTGTGCGCACTGCGCCATCGCCGCAGCCGTCTCTTCCACCGTCAGTTCCAGCGTGGCTTCCGGCAGCGTTTGCAGTTTCTGCTGATGTGTCAGTACGCGCTGTTGCAGGCTTTGCCACTGCTTTTTCTCCTCTTCCAACTGGTTAAACAGCACGCGCCAGCCGGTCAGTTCGCTGTGCCAGCGCTGGAAGAGGGCATGTTCGTCCAGCCAGCTGGCAACCGTTTTTTGACTGCCGAGCAGAACGGCATGCTTCTCGACGGCGGTTGCGCGGATACGCGCGCGCTGTAGCAGGCTGGCATGTAAGCGAGTATTTACTTCTTCACTCTGGCTGCGGGTACGGGCCAGCGCTTTATGCTGCTCTTCAAGACGTTCCCACAGCGGGCGTAACTGCAAGGCTGGTTGCGCCAGGGCAAGCCGCGCTAGCTGTGGCTGTGCGGCGGTCAGCGCCTGCTGCGCCTGCACCTGCGCGGCTTGCGCCCGTCCGAGCGCGGCACGGAGTTCGGCTTCTCGGTTTAGCCATTGCGCCTGTGCCTGCGTGGTTTGTTGCCCGGCCAGCAGCGTTTTTTCTTGGTCAGTAAGCGCCTGCAAACCTGTATTCAGTTGCTGGCGCTGTTCATCATTGAGCAGTACCACGCCTTCCGCCTGCGCCTGTAGCTGTTCCAGCCGGGTTTTAGCCGCTTTATGTTTCTCAAACACCATCGCTGAAATCTGGCCATAGATTTCCGTGCCGGTCAGCTCTTCCAGCAGCTCGGCGCGTTCGCGCGGTTTGGCATTAAGGAACGCGGCAAACTGCCCCTGTGACAGCAGCATTGAGCGGGTAAAGCGGCCATAGTCCAGCCCGGTTAATGAGGCGGTGAGATCGAGTTTATCTTTGACTTTATCGGCGAGGATTTTGCCGTCGGCGCAGGCCGCCAGCTCTACGCGCGGCGCTTGCAGGTTGCCATCTGCCTGACCGCGCGCGCGGCTCTGGCTCCAGAAAGCGCGGTAAGCAATGCCTTTTACTTCAAATTCCACTTCCGCCAGGCACTCGGCGGTATCGCGGGTCATCAGATCGTTTTGCGATTGTGACAGGGTGCTAAGGCGCGGCGTTTCGTGGTACAGCGCCAGACAAATGGCGTCGAGCAGGGTGGTTTTTCCTGCGCCCGTCGCGCCGGTAATGGCGAACAAACCGTTGCTGGCGAACGGCTCTTCGGTAAAGTCGATTTTCCATTCGCCTTTCAGCGAGTTGAGGTTTTTTAACCGCAAACTGAGGATCTTCATGCCTCTTTCTCCGCATCCAGCGCCTGGCGCGCTTCACTGAACAAGGCTTGCAGGCGCGCCGTCTGCATCTCATCGATCTCTTCCTGCGCCAGGCGGCGGGCGAAGACCTCTTCAACTTTCAATTCACTGAGCGTTTCCCGCAACTCCCCGGCGAGGATCCGCTCCCGCTGTTCGCGGCTGCGACGCACCAGCAGTACTTCGACGGGCAAATCTTCGGTGACTTGCTGAATTTTACGTTGCATATCAGCCAGATATTCGTGGCTTTCAATTTCAATATCCAGCCAGACTGGCGTATTGGCGGGCGCATCGCGCCACTGTTCAAGCTGGCGGCAAATCCCGGAGAAATCGCCTTTGATCACCGCCAGCGGCTGCGTGGCCGGAACGTCGAGCGCGGTCACTTCCGCCAGCTTGCCGTCGCTGAACGTGACCAGATTGACGCTTTTACGCTTTCCGGTTTCATCAAAACTCAGCGCGATCGGTGAACCGCAGTAGCGAATGTGCTCCAGGCCGCCAATTTTCTGCGCGCGGTGAATATGCCCAAGCGCAATATAGTCGGCTGGCGGGAAATTCTCCGCCGGGAAGGCATCCAGCGTGCCGATATAGATGTCACGTACTGCGTCACTTTTGCTGGCGCCGACGGTGGTTAAATGGCCGCTGGCGATAATCGGCAGCGCCTGCTCGCCGCGCAGAATGCAGGCGGCGTCATACTGCTTCTGATAGTAATCGGTAATGGCCGCCAGCAGATGTTGCTGTTTTTCCTGCCCTGATAATCCGGCCTGGCTGATAACCATGTCGCGCGGGCGTAAAAACGGCACCGGACAGAAAACGGCGCCGGGCGTACCCTCCCGACGTTTGAGCCAGAATGGCGCAGCGCCGGCGCTGGCGACCACGGTGGTCTTCAGGTAAGCGAGGATCTCTTTCGATTCATTCAGCGTCGCCACGGAATCATGGTTGCCCGCCAGTACCACTAACTGGCAGCCGGTTTGCTGGAGTTTCACCACAAAGCGGTTATATAACTCGCGGGCATAACTGGGTGGGGAACCGGTATCAAAGATGTCGCCTGCGACAATAATGGCGTCCACCTGGTGTTGTTCTGCCGCATTCAGCAGCCAGTCGAGAAAGGCGTCATGTTCGGCAGCGCGGCTTTTACTGTAAAAGTTCTGACCCAAATGCCAGTCTGAAGTGTGAATAATGCGCATAGCAATTCCGTGGCGAAAATGGATAAACGCGATTATAACATTCAGGATGTTAGAGACATTAACTGCGTGAATATTCGCGCTGTCATAATGCTGCGGGCAGGGTCATCTGGTGGTCATGTTATTCATAAATCTGTCATAAAACTGACGCATAATGGCGCCGCTATACAAACTGACGACTTATACGAGAAAACAGGGCGAATTATGGCGAGACGAATTCTGGTCGTTGAAGATGAAGCACCGATCCGTGAAATGGTGTGCTTTGTGCTCGAGCAAAATGGATTTCAACCGGTAGAAGCTGAAGATTATGACAGTGCGGTGAACCAACTTAACGAACCCTGGCCAGACCTGGTTTTACTGGACTGGATGTTGCCTGGCGGTTCCGGTATTCAGTTTATTAAGCACCTGAAACGCGAGGCCATGACCCGTGATATTCCGGTGATGATGCTGACGGCGCGCGGCGAAGAGGAAGATCGCGTGCGCGGTCTGGAAACCGGTGCGGATGATTACATTACCAAACCCTTCTCACCGAAAGAGCTGGTTGCCCGTATTAAAGCGGTGATGCGCCGTATTTCACCGATGGCGGTGGAAGAAGTGATTGAAATGCAGGGACTTAGCCTTGATCCCTCTTCGCATCGCGTGATGACCGGCGAAAATCCGCTGGATATGGGGCCGACGGAGTTTAAACTCTTACACTTCTTTATGACCCACCCGGAACGCGTGTACAGCCGTGAACAACTGCTGAACCATGTCTGGGGAACCAATGTTTACGTCGAAGACAGAACGGTTGATGTCCATATTCGTCGCCTGCGCAAAGCGCTGGAACACAGCGGTCACGATCGTATGGTGCAAACGGTGCGCGGCACGGGATATCGTTTTTCGACCCGTTTCTGAAATTTGACAGGAGTGTGACGCGTGCTGGAACGGCTGTCATGGAAAAGGCTGGTGCTGGAGCTCCTCCTTTGTTGTCTACCCGCCTTTATACTCGGCGCGATTTTCGGTTACCTGCCCTGGTTTTTATTTGCCGCGGTAACCGGGCTGCTGATCTGGCATTTCTGGAATTTACTGCGCCTCTCCTGGTGGTTGTGGGTCGATAAAAGTATGACTCCACCGCCCGGCACAGGAAGCTGGGAGCCGCTGTTATACGGGCTGCACCAGATGCAGATGCGTAATAAAAAGCGGCGGCGCGAGCTGGGCAATCTCATCAAACGCTTTCGCAGCGGTGCGGAATCGCTGCCGGATGCGGTCATTCTCACCACCGAAGAAGGGTCGATTTTCTGGTGCAACGGCCTGGCGCAACAGCTGCTGGGGCTGCGCTGGCCGGATGATAACGGGCAGAACATCCTGAACCTGCTGCGCTACCCTGAATTCACGCAGTATCTTAAAAAACAAGAATTTACCCGACCACTGAATCTGGTGCTGAACAGCGGACGCCATCTGGAGATCCGCGTGATGCCTTACAGCGAACAGCAACTGCTGCTGGTGGCGCGCGATGTTACGCAGATGCACCAACTGGAAGGCGCGCGGCGTAACTTTTTCGCTAATGTCAGCCATGAGCTGCGCACGCCGTTGACAGTGCTGCAAGGTTACCTGGAGATGATGCAGGAGCAGACGCTGGAAGGCGCGCCGCGCGAAAAAGCGCTGCATACCATGCGTGAGCAGACATCGCGGATGGAAGGGCTGGTGCGCCAGTTGCTGACGTTGTCGAAAATTGAAGCTGCGCCGACGCTGCCGCCAAATGAGACCATCGATGTGCCGATGATGCTGCACCTGGTTGAACGGGAAGCGCAGACGCTCAGCCAAAAAAAGCACCATCTGGAGTTTGAAGTCGATAACGCCTTAAAAGTGCTCGGTAATGAGGAGCAATTGCGCAGCGCCATCTCCAATCTGGTCTATAACGCGGTGAATCATACGCCCGCCGGAACGCACATTATTGTGCGCTGGCAGCATGTGCCGCAGGGGGCGGAATTCAGCGTTGAGGATAATGGCCCGGGGATTGCTGCCGAACATATTCCGCGTCTGACCGAGCGTTTTTACCGCGTCGATAAAGCCCGTTCCCGACAAACCGGCGGTAGCGGCCTTGGGCTGGCGATCGTGAAACATGCCGTCAATCATCACGAAAGCCGTCTTGATATTGCGAGTACCCCCGGTAAAGGCACGCGCTTTAGCTTTGTTCTGCCGGAACGTCTGGTTGCCAAAACTCCTGCTGCCTGACGCCCCTGTCAGCTTATCTTTCCAGCGGCCTGTCAAAACAGGCCGCCATTTTCTGCTGTTTACCCACGATGAAACCTATTTTGTACGGGTGATGCTTTTTTGTTCGCATGATCAGCCATGTGTTTTTCTTATAAATGGAGTATTGGACTGGTTATTTGTCTTGATCCAGCATATCCATCTGGTTTTGCGATCCCATCTTGCCTTCAAACGTTATAAGCGTTTAAATTGCGCCCCTGACGTTGTCAGACCGACTATGTTTACGTGGTAAATCGAAAAACTATACTCCGCCACGTTGCATATGAAGCATTTCCCGCTGATTTTTCTCGGTTTATACGCGTTATTGTCCGGCAGGGAAGGCGAAAAATTCACCATTATTTACAACACCACATCCACAGGCAGTAAACTTATGACCTATCACTTAAAACCACGAGACATTGTTGCTCTGGGCTTTATGACCTTCGCCTTGTTCGTTGGCGCAGGGAATATCATTTTTCCGCCGATGGTCGGCTTGCAGGCGGGTGAACACGTCTGGATGGCGGCGTTTGGTTTTCTGATTACCGCCGTAGGCCTGCCGGTGCTGACCGTCGTCGCGCTGGCCAAAGTGGGTGGTGGTGTGGATAGCCTGAGTACGCCGATCGGTAAAGTCGCTGGCGTACTGCTGGCAACCGTTTGTTATCTGGCGGTAGGGCCGTTGTTCGCCACGCCGCGTACGGCGACCGTTTCGTTTGAGGTGGGGATTGCGCCGCTGACCGGCGATGGCGCGATGCCGCTTGTGATCTACAGCATCGTCTATTTTGCGCTGGTGATTCTGGTATCGCTCTATCCGGGCAAACTGCTGGATACCGTGGGCAACTTCCTTGCTCCGCTGAAAATTATTGCGCTGACCATTCTCTCGATTGCGGCGATCGTCTGGCCGGCTGGCCCTATCAGCCATGCGCTGGAAGCTTATCAGACGGCGCCATTCTCTAACGGCTTCGTTAATGGCTATCTGACGATGGATACGCTGGGCGCGATGGTGTTCGGTATCGTGATCGTGAATGCCGCCCGTTCGCGCGGCGTGACCGAAGCGCGTCTGCTGACCCGCTACACCGTCTGGGCCGGGCTGATGGCGGGCGTGGGTCTGACGCTGCTCTATCTGGCGCTGTTCCGCCTGGGTTCAGACAGCGCGACGCTGGTGGATCAATCCGCTAACGGCGCAGCGATTCTGCATGCTTACGTTCAGCACACCTTTGGTGGCGCGGGCAGCTTCCTGCTGGCGGCGTTGATCTTCATCGCTTGCCTGGTGACGGCGGTTGGCCTGACCTGCGCCTGCGCCGAGTTTTTCGCGCAGTATCTGCCGCTCTCTTACCGTTCGCTGGTGTTTATTCTGGGCATCTTCTCGATGGCGGTCTCCAACCTGGGGCTGAGCCACCTGATTCAGATCTCCATCCCGGTGCTGACGATGATCTACCCGCCGTGCATCGTGCTGGTGGTGCTGAGCTTCAGCCGTTCGTGGTGGAACAACTCCACCCGCGTAATTGCGCCGGCCATGTTTATCAGCCTGCTTTTTGGTATCCTTGACGGCGTGAAAGCATCCGCCTTTGCTGAGCATTTACCAGCCTGGACACAGCGTTTGCCGCTGGCGGAACAGGGGCTGGCCTGGTTGATGCCGAGCCTGGTGATGGTGATTCTGGCGGCAGTCTGGGATCGCACCGCCGGGCGTCAGGTGACTTCCAGCGCGCATTAACAGTTGCGGATACGGTTTGTTTAACCACGGGGTTTGGCGCTCCGTGGTTTTTTATTTTTGTGTTGAATAATGGCAGTGGAAACAATGGAAAGTACGAATAAGCTGAAGCGCGGGTTAAGCACTCGCCACATCCGCTTTATGGCGCTGGGATCGGCGATCGGCACCGGGCTGTTTTATGGCTCCGCCGATGCCATCAAAATGGCCGGGCCGAGCGTATTGCTGGCCTACATTATTGGTGGTGTCGCCGCGTATATCATAATGCGTGCGCTGGGTGAAATGTCGGTACATAACCCTTCCGCCAGCTCGTTCTCTCGCTATGCACAGGAAAACCTCGGCCCGCTTGCTGGCTATATCACTGGCTGGACCTACTGTTTTGAAATCCTGATTGTGGCGATTGCCGATGTGACGGCTTTCGGCATCTATATGGGCGTCTGGTTCCCGACGGTGCCGCACTGGATCTGGGTGCTGAGCGTGGTGATGATCATCTGCGCCATTAACCTGATGAGCGTAAAAGTCTTCGGCGAACTGGAGTTCTGGTTCTCGTTCTTTAAAGTCGCCACCATTATCATCATGATCCTCGCCGGTTTCGGCATCATCATCTGGGGTATCGGCAACGGCGGGCAGCCGACCGGGATCAGCAATTTGTGGAGCCACGGCGGTTTCTTCAGTAATGGCTGGCTGGGTACGGTGATGGCGCTGCAAATGGTGATGTTCGCCTACGGCGGTATCGAAATCATCGGCATCACCGCCGGTGAAGCAAAAGATCCGGAAAAATCGATCCCGCGCGCCATTAACTCCGTACCGATGCGCATTCTGGTGTTTTATGTCGGGACACTGTTCGTCATTATGTCCATCTACCCGTGGAACCAGGTCGGTACTGACGGCAGCCCGTTTGTCCTGACCTTCCAGCATATGGGCATTACCTTTGCCGCCAGCATTCTTAACTTTGTGGTGCTGACCGCTTCGCTTTCGGCGATCAATAGCGATGTTTTTGGCGTGGGGCGTATGCTGCACGGCATGGCGGAGCAGGGCAGCGCACCGAAGATGTTTGCCAAAACCTCTCGTCGCGGCATCCCGTGGGTGACGGTCATGGTGATGACCGTTGCGCTGCTGCTGGCGGTTTACCTGAACTACATCATGCCGGAGAACGTTTTCCTGGTGATTGCGTCGCTGGCGACCTTTGCCACGGTATGGGTGTGGATCATGATTTTGCTGTCGCAAATCGGTTTCCGCCGCCGTCTCTCTGCCGATGAAGTGAAGGCGCTGAAATTCAAAGTGCCGGGCGGCGTCATCACCACGGTCGTGGGGCTGCTGTTCCTTGTATTTATCATCGCGCTGATTGGCTGGCACCCGGAAACCCGCATTTCGCTGTATGTGGGCCTGGCGTGGATTGCGCTGTTGCTGATTGGCTGGAAGTTTAAAAAATCCGCCTGATGGCGGCTACGCCTTATCAGGCCTGCAGGTTTTGTCGGCCTGATAAGCGTCGTGCCACTGGCAAAAAATCACACCACCGGCGTCAGCATTTTCCCGTCCTGAAAGTAACTCACCAGGTTGTTGATGGTCAGATCCGCCATCGCCTGGCGGGTTTCCGCCGTGTTACTGGCAATATGCGGCAGCAGTACGACATTTTGCAGCTCGCGCAGCGGCAGGGGAATATGGGGTTCGTTCTCAAACACATCCAGCCCCGCGCCGCGTAACTTTCCTTCCTGTAGCACTGCAATCAGCGCGTCGGTATCCACCACGCTGCCACGTGCAATATTCACCAGAATCCCTGCAGGCCCCAGCGCTTCCAGTACTTCACGATTAATGACATGATGCGTTTTCGCCCCGCCGGGTAGCGTCAGCACCAGAAAATCCACTGCCCGCGCCAGTTCAACGATGCTCTGATGGCGTTGCCAGAGACTATTCCGGGCTTCCCGGGGGCTGAAATAGTGGATCGGCATATTGAACGCCGCCGCGCGCCGGGCAACGTCGTGACCGATATTGCCCATGCCGACAATCCCGCAGCGTTTGCCGCTCATTTTCCAGGCCCCAGGAAATGCGGCATGCTCCCATTGCCCCGCGCGGGCGAAGCGATCGGCTTCGCAAATTTTACGCGTCACCGCCAGCATCAGCGCCAGCCCGGTATCGGCGACGCACTCATTGAGCACGTTTGGCGTGTTGCTGACGGTGATCCCCCGGCGACGGCAGGTTTCGAGATCGGTTGCATCAACGCCCACACCAAAACCGCTGATCGCCTCCAGCGCCGGAAGCTGCTCAATCAGCGCGGTACTGATGCCTTTGGCGGCGCGGGTTAACGCACCGCGAATGGCATGCGCATGGTCGCGCAGCAGCGTTTGTGCATCCTGCTGCCAGTATTTATGCACCACAAAATGCTGTTCGAGGGTGGTAATCATCGGTTGGGGAATTTCAGTAATGACAAGGATTTCGGGTTTATTTTTCATACTTATTCCTGGCGGTTATCATTTTTAACAGTATAAAAAGCAGCCAGGCCGGAGACTTCGTGCATCAGCACTAAGCGGGCCTGCAAAAAATCACGCATTTGCCCGGCGGTAGTCCAGCCAGATCACATCTGCGCCCCATCTCTCAGCCCTGTAAAAAAAGCGAAAGAAGGAGGCGGCAGACGCGCGGGTGTGGAAGAGTGGCATCATTTTGAGCAAAGGGGATTTTTGATGTTGAATGCATGGCACCTGCCCGTCGCGCCGTTTGTGAAACAGAATAAAGATCAGTTAATTATCACGCTCTGGCTGAGTGGGATCGGTTTGCCGGAGCGGGTGATGCTGCGCACCGAAATCGACAATGAAGAGACCCCGCTGGCCATGCACCGGCGGCGGAAAACCGCGGCGAACGGCGTCAGTATCTGGCAAGTTGCGCTGGACATCAGCAGCGGGCAACCGCGCCGCCGCTACAGCTTTAAGCTCCTGTGGGAGAACCGGCAACTGTGGTTTACGCCGCAGGGGTTTAGTCGTTTTCCACCCGCCCGGCTCGAACAGTTTGCCATTGATGCGCCGGATGACGGGCCGCAGTGGGTGGCCGACCAGGTGTTCTATCAGATTTTCCCGGACCGTTTTGCGCGCAGCCAGCCGCGCGGTGAACAGCAGGATAAGGTTTATCATCACCATGCCGCTGGTCACCCGATCGTACTGCGCGACTGGGACGATCCGTTAACCGCGCAAGCCGGGGGATCAACCTTTTATGGCGGCGATCTCGACGGGATCAGTGAAAAGTTGCCCTACCTGAAAAAGCTGGGCGTTACCGCGCTCTATCTCAACCCGGTTTTTGTCGCCCCCAGCGTGCATAAATATGACACCGAAGATTACCGCCATGTCGATCCGCAGTTTGGCGGTGACGAAGCCCTGTTGCGCCTGCGGCACAATACGCAGCAACTGAATATGCGTCTGATCCTTGATGGTGTTTTTAACCACAGCGGTGATTCCCATGCGTGGTTCGATCGCCACAACCGTGGCACTGGCGGTGCCTGTCATAACCCCGATTCCCGCTGGCGTAGCTGGTACAGTTTTGACGAGCAGGGCCGCGCCCGAGACTGGCTGGGTTATGCCAGTCTGCCGAAACTCGACTATCAATCGCCGACGCTGGTTGAAGAGATTTATCAGGGAGAGGAGAGCATTGTGCGTCACTGGCTGAAAGCGCCGTGGAACATGGACGGCTGGCGGCTGGACGTGGTGCATATGCTGGGCGAAGACGGCGGGGCGCGTAACAACCTGCACCATATTTCGGGGATCACCCGCGCGGCGAAAGAGACGCTACCGCAGGCCTATATTTTCGGCGAACATTTTGGCGATGCGCGCCAGTGGCTACAGGCGGATGCTGAAGACGCGGCCATGAACTATCGCGGTTTTACGCTGCCTGTGTGGGCGTTTCTGGCGAATACAGATATTGCCTACGATCCGCAGAAAATCGATGCGCAAACTTGCGCGGCATGGATGGATAACTACCGGGCCGGGCTGTCGCACCAGCAGCAGTTGCGTATGTTTAACCAGCTCGATAGCCACGATACGCCGCGCTTTAAAACCGTACTCGGCAAAGATGTTGCCCGGCTGCCGCTGGCGGTGGTCTGGCTGTTTAGCTGGCCGGGAACGCCGTGCATCTATTATGGCGATGAAGTGGGGCTCGATGGAGCGAACGATCCCTTTTGCCGTAAGACCTTCCCATGGGATAAAAAACGCCAGGATGCGCAACTGCTGGCGCTCTATCAGCGTATGGCGAAACTGCGCACGCGTAGCCAGGCGCTGCGTCGCGGCGGCTGCCAGGTGATTTACGCCCAGGAGAATGTGCTGGTGTTTGTCCGTGTCTGGCAGCAACAGCGCGTTCTGGTGGCAATCAACCGCGGCGAAGCCTGTGAAGTGGTGCTGGAGGATTCGCCGCTGCTGGAGAACCGACGCTGGCAAGCGAAAGAGGGAAACGGGCTGGCGCAGGATGGCATTCTCTCATTGCCCGCCATTTCAGCCTGTGTGTGGCTCGGACAGTAAGACTTATTGCGCCAGGTTACAGGGGACGGTGCCTGGCGCAACGGAATAAATCGAATCACGGTGGTATAAATATCATATTTATTCGCGTAACGGGTGATTTCATTTTATTTCGGCTGTCCTCTAAATGTTTTATTTATTTTTTTTAGTGGATATTTTTTTGGAACAATGAGAATGCTAACGCGCTGTATCGCCTGTTTTATTTTCTTTCCGTCCTGAAATAGGAAAAATCAAAAAAAAAGAGTAATTTTCACCACCTATAATCAAGAAGGTTTGCATGCCTGCCTCCGGTATTTATAAAGGGTTGGCATATAACTTATTGAATGGGGTGGTAATCATGTCGGTTCGAGAATTAATATATCCTTTAAATTCCTCGCGCATTTTTATTGATCATCAACCGCAACTGGTTTTCGCTGTTACCACTCTTTTTCGGCAACTCCTTAAAAATAATACAGTTGCGTTGGCGAAAACGGGAAAACTATTTAACCTTCCCGTTATCTACACCCCGGTGGAAAAAAACGTTTCAGTGGTTCTATCTGGCCGGAGTTATTGGCCGGGCATTCCGGTAATTAAACGCTCCTCAATGAATTTAGCGGAGGATGCTGCTCCTATCGAAGCGGAAAAGCGACCGGGCGTAAAAATTGATTTTCCCGGCGCTGATGGCGCTGGAAGCGGGTTATGAAGTGTATGTTGTCACGGATACCGCCGGAGGCACCTCTCTTGCTCGCGAGCATGCAGGCGCTTACGGAATGGGCGTGGGCTACGCTTGTACGAGGGTGCATAGCGCACCGCAATGTACTGCGTAATCCACAAGGCGGAAATGTTCCGCCCCTTCAAAGAGGCTCGTCATTGTATGGCGCAAAATAAGCCGGTAACCCTGGTTATTACCCATTCACTATTGCCTGAGCAAGCGGAGATGTATGAGCAGTGGCTGGGCAAAATCATGCCCGTCGCGGCAGAGTTTCCCGGTCATCTGGGGGCGAATGTTATTCGCCCTGCGGAAGGGCAAAATCTGTGGAATATCATTATTCGCTTTGACACGCTCGAACATCTTTATGCCTGGACTCAATCTGAGACGCGTAATGCACTGGTGAAAGAGATTGCGCCGCTGCTGACCGAGGGAGATAAAACCGAAGTTCACACCGAAGCCGCTTTCTGGTTCACACCCCCGGCGGCACATGTTCGGCGGCCAAAGCAGTGGAAACAGTTTCTCCTCACTCTGCTGGTGATTTTTCCCAGCACCAATCTGGTTCCCTCGTTGACGGGGCTCCTGCTTCCGGGGCTGAAGGGAACCTTACTGCTGCATTTTATTAACGATGCCTGCGTGGTTGCGCTGGTTGTCTGGTTGTGGATGCCCATTGTGACCCGCCTGTTTGCGGGCTGGCTGAAAAAAAACTGACTGCTCAAGGAGTGCGTTATGCCCCACACTGCAACCCTGATATTAACGAAGGGTAAAATTCATACGCTCGATCGCGAAAACCCGCTGGTCGAAGCGGTGGCGATAGCTGACGGTAAGATCCTCGCCACCGGCAGCCACGATCGCATCCTCAGCTATGCGACGGATGCAACGCAGGTGATCGATCTGCGTGGTCAAACAGCGATCCCCGGTCTTAACGATTCCCACCTGCACCTGATCCGCGGCGGGCTGAATTACAATCTGGAGCTGCGCTGGGAAGGCGTGCCGTCGCTGGCGGATGCCCTGCGAATGCTCAAAGATCAGGCGGCGCGAACGCCCTCGCCGCAGTGGGTTCGCGTGGTCGGCGGCTGGAGTGAATTCCAGTTCGCAGAACGGCGCATGCCCACGCTTGATGAGCTGAATGATGCCGCGCCGGATACCCCGGTATTTGTGCTGCATCTTTACGATCGGGCGCTGCTTAACCGGGCGGCGCTGAAGGTAGTGGGCTACACCAAAGAGACGCCCAATCCGCCGGGGGGCGAGATCGTACGCGACGAACAGGGTAACCCGACCGGAATGCTGGTGGCGAAACCGAATGCGATGATCCTCTATTCAACGCTGGCAAAAGGGCCAACATTGCCGCTGGAGATGCAGATCAACTCCACGCGTCAGTTTATGCGCGAACTTAACCGGCTGGGGCTGACCAGCGCCATTGATGCAGGTGGTGGATTCCAGAACTACCCGGAAGATTACCAGGTTATTGAGCAGTTGCACGCCCAAAAGCAGATGACCATCCGCATCGCCTATAACCTTTTTACCCAGCGTCCAAAACAGGAGCTGGACGATTTCTCGCGCTGGACAGATATGTTGAAACCGGGGCAGGGAACCGATTTTTACCGCGCGAATGGTGCCGGAGAGATGCTGGTTTTCTCTGCCGCTGATTTTGAAGATTTCCTGCAACCGCGTCCCGATTTACCGCAGGGCATGGAGGAGGAGCTGGAGCGCGTGGTGCGTCATCTGGTCGAGCACCGCTGGCCGTTCCGCCTGCACGCCACCTATGACGAATCCATCAGCCGTATGCTGGATGTTTTTGAAAAAGTGAATCGTGATATTCCCTTCAATGGACTGCACTGGTTTTTCGATCACGCGGAGACCATCTCTGAGCGCAATATCGAACGGGTAAAAGCGCTGGGCGGCGGGATTGCCGTGCAGCACCGGATGGCGTTCCAGGGGGAATACTTTGTTGATCGCTATGGTAAAGAAGCGGTTAAACAGACGCCGCCGGTGGCAAAAATGCTGGCGCAGGAGGTACCGGTTGGTCTCGGTACTGACGCGACGCGCGTAGCGAGTTATAACCCCTGGACCGCGCTCTATTGGCTGGTTTCCGGGCGAACCGTGGGTGGGTTGGCGATGTATGACGACAATAACCGCCTGTCTCGCGATGTGGCGCTGGAGCTGTGGACGGCGGGTAGCGCCTGGTTCTCCAGCGAACAGGGTAAGAAGGGGCGCATCGTGAAAGATCAGCTCGCCGATCTGGTGGTGCTGTCAAAAGATTACTTCAGCGTAGCGGAAGAGGAGATCAAAGGGATTGAATCGGTGATGACGATTGTGGATGGCAAAGTGGTTTACGCGGCCGGGCCGTTCAGCCCATATTCGCCACCGCCCATTCCAGTTGTTCCTGAGTGGTCGCCGGTTGTGAAGGTTGCCGGACATTACCGCTCAGCACCGCCGGTTGCAGCAAAAGTCGAGATGGCACAGCAGATGCACCAGTGCATCGGCAGTTGCGGTGTGCATGGGCATCAACATGATTTCGCTCGCCGGTCAGCTATTCCCATCTCTGATGCGCAGGCATTCTGGGGTGTCATGGGCTGTTCGTGCTTCGCGTTTTGACGGTTCGCGCAGAGATAACAAAAAGGCCCGCAGTGCGGGCCTTTTTATCAAACGCTGCCGATTACAGGCTGGAGACGTTTTCGCTCAGGTATTTTGCCACGCCGTCTGGAGAGGCGCTCATCCCTTCTTTACCTTTTTCCCACTGCGCCGGGCAAACTTCGCCGTGCTCTTCGTGGAACTGCAGCGCGTCAACCATACGCAGCATTTCGTCGATGTTACGTCCCAGCGGCAGGTCGTTAACTACCTGATGACGCACGATACCGTCTTTATCGATCAGGAAAGAACCGCGCAGCGCAACGCCTGCATCCGGGTGTTCGATACCGTAAGCCTGCTGGATTTCACGTTTGATATCCGCAACCATTGCGTATTTCACCGCGCCGATACCGCCTTTCTCAACCGGCGTATTACGCCATGCGTTGTGAACAAACTCGGAGTCGAAGGAGACGCCAACCACTTCAACGCCGCGCTTCTGGAACTCTTCGTAGCGTTTGTCGAAAGCGATCAGTTCAGACGGGCAGACGAAGGTGAAATCCATCGGCCAGAAAAACAGCACAGTGGCTTTGCCGCTGGTGTGCTGTTTGAAATTAAAGTTTTCAACGATTTCACCGCTGCCCAGTACGGCTGCCGCTGTAAAATCCGGTGCCTGACGAGTGACCAGTACCATATGTACTCCTGTGATTTACAAGGTTAATTAGAACGCAACGCGGGCCAGTATAGGGAGAGGGCGAAAGTGGCTCAAAGCGCCATTGACAATCGTTGAGACAGGTTTTGCCTATCAATTAAAGCGTGCGCGCAATTGCCTGCTCCATCATGCGCGGGTAGAACTGCCAGAACAGGTTTTCCAGTTCGGCGTAGTTGGCGTCGAGATCCTGCCAGGAGTCGCGCAGCGCATCAAGCCGGGGGCGGCGGTTGGCCATGCCGTTGAGTACATTCTGAATAAAGGACATCTCCCGGTAGCGCTCCAGCCAGCGTTCCGACCACAGGTAGTTATTCAAATTTACAAAACGCGGCGGGGACTCCGGCAGAATGGTGGCGACCTGCGAATGGGCATAACGCACGAAATCCTCCAGCGAAAAGTCGGGGGAGAGTTGCGCCCAGTGGCGGGAGAGAAAGTGATCCCACATCACATCCAGCGTGATCGGCGCGACCCGGCGCGTTTGCGCGCGGAATCCTTCCCGGGCGATTTTGACTTCCGGCAGGTTGTCGGTCATCACGTCAATACGGCGGTGCATATAAATGCCGTCCACTACGGCTGGCGCGTAGAGATTTTCCGGGTTGCCGCGAACGAAGTCCGCCAGCAGGTTGCCGGGCAGCGAACTGTCCGCCAGGTGTGCAAGATGCAGGTGCGCTAAAAAATTCATGTTCTGTCCATCATTGTCGATTGCAGGTGTTCCGGCTTTCGCGGCTCCCGGTGGAGCCAGCGCTGGCGCTGTTATACCACTTTCTCTTTTAGGTTATTTTTTGAACCAAAAGCGGCTAACGGTTGCAGCGAAAGGGCGCGGGCACTAGACTACCCGCCTCTTATTTTGTCTTGAGTTAGTGTCATGCGCGTTGCCGATTTTTCCTTTGAATTACCCGAATCCCTGATTGCCCACTACCCACAGCCCGAGCGCAGCAGTTGCCGCTTACTTTCGCTGGATGGCCCAACAGGCGCGCTGACGCACGGTACTTTCACCGATTTACTGGATAAGCTCAACCCCGGCGATCTGCTGGTGTTCAATAATACCCGCGTGATCCCTGCACGCTTGTTCGGCCGTAAAGCGAGCGGCGGTAAGATTGAAGTGCTGGTTGAGCGCATGCTCGATGATAAACGTATTCTGGCACATGTTCGCGCGTCTAAAGCGCCAAAACCCGGCGCGGAGCTGTTGCTGGGCGATGCGGAAGATGTTCAGGCAACCATGGTGGCACGCCACGATGCGCTGTTTGAAGTTGAGTTTCATGATGAGCGCCCGGTGCTGGATATTCTTAACGCCATTGGCCATATGCCGCTGCCGCCGTATATCGACCGCCCGGACGAAGATGCCGATCGTGAACTCTATCAGACGGTCTACAGCCAGAAGCCGGGCGCGGTTGCCGCACCGACGGCGGGTCTGCATTTTGATGAACCACTGCTGGAACGTCTGCGCAATAAAGGCATTGAAATGGCTTTCGTGACCCTGCATGTCGGTGCCGGGACTTTCCAGCCGGTACGCGTCGACAGCATTGAAGATCACATCATGCATTCCGAATATGCCGAAGTGCCGCAGGAGGTTGTGGACGCGGTGCTGGCGGCGAAAGCGCGCGGCAACCGTGTTGTCGCTGTGGGAACCACGTCCGTACGCTCACTGGAGAGCGCCGCGCAGGCCGCCAGCGATGCGCTGATTGCGCCGTTCTTCGGCGATACGCAGATCTTCATTTATCCGGGTTATCAATATCAGGTGATCGATGCGCTGGTGACCAACTTCCATCTGCCGGAATCGACGCTAATCATGCTGGTTTCCGCGTTTGCCGGGTATCAGCACACCATGAATGCGTACCGCGTCGCGGTTGCGCAGGAATATCGTTTCTTTAGTTATGGCGATGCGATGTTTATCACGTACAATCCGCAGGCCATTACTGAACGTCCATAAAAAGGCTATTTTACTTGCCATTTTGCACTTGGGCAGTGCTCGCAATCCTCACGTACTATGTGTACGCTCCGGTTGCTGTGCGCTGTCTGCGTCCAAACTGGCGGCGTCAATTGCACCTTTTTTGCTTGTTGATGAATTCGATGCTGTGGAGTGATTTCACAGCAGATAGTTACCATCAGACTGTCTCTCTGATGCTGGAGAAAAAATGAAATTTGAACTGGATACCACCGACGGACGCGCCCGCCGCGGTCGTCTGGTGTTTGAACGCGGCGTAGTTGAAACGCCGGCGTTTATGCCTGTGGGCACTTACGGCACCGTAAAAGGGATGACGCCGGAAGAAGTGGAAGCCACTGGCGCACAAATTATTCTGGGCAACACCTTCCACCTGTGGCTGCGCCCGGGCCAGGAAATTATGAAACTGCATGGCGATCTGCACGATTTTATGCAGTGGAAAGGCCCCATTCTGACCGATTCCGGCGGCTTCCAGGTCTTCAGCCTTGGCGACATTCGCAAGATCACCGAATCGGGCGTGCACTTCCGCAATCCGATCAATGGCGATCCCATTTTCCTCGACCCGGAAAAGTCGATGGAGATCCAATACGACCTCGGTTCCGACATCGTAATGATCTTCGATGAGTGTACGCCGTATCCGGCCGACTGGGACTATGCGAAACGCTCTATGGAAATGTCTCTACGCTGGGCGAAGCGCAGTCGCGACCGATTCGATGGATTAGGCAACAAAAATGCGCTCTTTGGCATCATTCAGGGCAGTGTTTACGAAGATTTACGAGATATATCGGTCAAAGGTCTGGTAGAGATTGGCTTTGATGGCTACGCTGTCGGCGGTCTTGCTGTAGGGGAGCCAAAAGAAGATATGCACCGCATCCTGGAGCATGTCTGCCCGCAGATCCCTGCAGACAAACCTCGATACCTGATGGGCGTGGGTAAACCGGAAGATTTAGTTGAAGGTGTGCGTCGCGGTATTGATATGTTCGACTGTGTTATGCCGACGCGTAATGCCCGTAACGGTCACTTGTTTGTGACCAATGGCGTGGTGAAAATCCGTAACGCGAAATATAAAAGCGATACCGGCCCGCTCGATGCTGAGTGTGATTGCTACACCTGTCGCAATTATTCACTCGCGTATTTGCATCATCTCGATCGTTGCAACGAAATATTGGGCGCGCGTCTCAATACGATTCATAACCTGCGGTATTATCAGCGTTTAATGGCTGGTTTACGCAAGGCTATCGAAGAGGGTAAATTAGAGCGCTTCGTAGCGGATTTTTACCAACGTCAGGGTCGACCGGTTCCACCTTTGAACGTTGATTAATTAAATAAATGAGGGAATTTGAATGAGCTTTTTTATTTCTGATGCGGTAGCGGCAGCTGGCGCGCCGGCACAGGGCAGCCCGATATCTCTGATCCTGATGCTGGTGGTGTTTGGTCTGATTTTCTACTTCATGATCCTGCGCCCGCAGCAAAAACGCACTAAAGAGCATAAAAAGCTGATGGACTCCATCGCTAAAGGTGATGAAGTACTGACCAACGGTGGTCTGGTTGGTCGCGTAACCAAAGTAGCTGAAACCGGCTATATTGCGATTGCGCTGAACGACACCACTGAAGTAGTAATCAAACGTGACTTCGTAGCTGCCGTTCTGCCGAAAGGCACCATGAAGGCGCTGTAATCATTTCGTTTTCCCAAAGGGAACTGCCGTGTTAAACCGTTATCCTTTGTGGAAGTACATCATGCTGGTCGTCGTGATTATCGTCGGCCTGCTTTACGCACTTCCCAACCTGTATGGTGAGGATCCGGCTGTTCAGATCACTGGTGCGCGCGGCGTCGCCGCCAGTGAGCAAACGCTGATCCAGGTCCAGAAAAATCTACAAGAAGAAAAAATCAACGCGAAGTCCGTGGCACTGGAAGATGGCGCTATTCTCGCTCGCTTTGATTCGACTGACACACAGCTGCGCGCCCGCGAGGTGCTGGTCAGCGCATTAGGCGATCAATACGTCGTAGCTCTTAACCTTGCTCCTGCAACGCCTCGCTGGCTGACCGCCATTAAAGCCGAGCCTATGAAACTCGGTCTCGATTTACGCGGCGGCGTGCACTTCCTGATGGAAGTGGACATGCAAACAGCGCTGACCAAGCTGCAGGAACAGAATATGGACAGCCTGCGCAGCGATCTGCGCGACAAAGGGATTCCTTACACCACCGTGCGTAAGGAAGATAATTATGGCCTGAGCATCCAGTTCCGCGACAGCGCGGCGCGCGATCAGGCGAATACTTACCTGACCAGCCGCCACCGCGATCTGGTGATCACCAACCAGGGCGACAACGTTCTGCGTGCGGTGATGAGCGATGCGCGTCTGAGTGAAGCGCGTGAATATGCTGTTCAGCAGAACATCAATATTCTGCGTAACCGTGTGAACCAGCTCGGCGTTGCCGAACCGCTGGTGCAGCGCCAGGGCGCTGACCGCATCGTGGTTGAACTTCCGGGTATTCAGGATACTGCGCGAGCTAAAGAGATCCTGGGTGCGACCGCTACGCTGGAATTCCGTCTGGTAAACAGCAGCGTGGACGCTTCTGCCGCGGCTGCCGGTCGTGTACCGGGTGATTCTGAGGTGAAACTGACGCGTGAAGGTCAGCCGGTTGTGCTGTACAAACGTGTGATTCTGACCGGTGACCACATTACCGACTCCACATCCAGCCAGGATGAGTACAACCAGCCGCAGGTGAACATTTCACTGGATAGCGCGGGTGGCAACATCATGTCGAACTTCACCAAGGACAATATCGGCAAGCCGATGGCGACCCTATTTGTGGAGTACAAAGACAGCGGTAAGAAAGACGCCAATGGCCGTGCGGTGCTGGTGAAACAGGAAGAGGTGATTAACATCGCCAATATCCAGTCTCGCCTCGGTAACAGCTTCCGCATTACCGGTATCAGCAACCCGGCCGAAGCGCGTCAGCTCTCGCTGCTGCTGCGTGCTGGTGCGCTGATTGCGCCGATTCAGATTGTTGAAGAACGTACTATTGGTCCAACGCTGGGTGCGCAGAACATTACTCAGGGTCTGGAAGCCTGCCTGGCGGGTCTGGTAGTGTCGATCATCTTCATGATCTTCTTCTATAAGAAGTTTGGTCTGATCGCGACCTCTGCGCTGGTGGCGAACCTGGTGCTTATCGTCGGTATCATGTCGCTGTTGCCTGGCGCAACGCTGACCATGCCGGGGATTGCGGGTATCGTGTTAACCCTTGCGGTTGCGGTGGATGCGAACGTACTGATAAACGAACGTATTAAGGAAGAGCTGAGCAACGGGCGTTCCGTCCAGCAGGCGATTCACGAAGGTTATCAGGGCGCATTTTCATCGATTTTCGATGCGAACGTCACCACGTTGATTAAAGTGCTTATTCTGTACGCAGTAGGTACTGGCTCGATTAAAGGGTTCGCAATTACCACCGGTATCGGTGTGGCGACCTCCATGTTTACCGCTATCGTCGGTACCCGTGCCATCGTCAACCTGTTGTACGGCGGCAAACGCATTAACAAGCTGTCTATCTGAGGAGTGCGTTGTGGCACAGGATTATACTGTTGAACAATTGAACCACGGCCGTAAAGTCTGGGACTTTATGCGCTGGGACAACTGGGCTTTCATCATTTCCGGCGGGCTGCTGATCCTCTCCATCGTTGTGATGGGTGTTCGCGGCTTTAACTGGGGCCTGGACTTTACCGGCGGTACGGTTATTGAAATTTCGCTGGAAAAACCCGCGGACATGGATTTAATGCGTGACGCGCTGGAGAAAGCAGGCTTTGCGGAACCGCTGTTGCAGAACTTCGGCAGCAGCCGTGACATTATGGTGCGTATGCCGCCTGCGCAGGGTGAAACCGGCGGGCAGGTACTGGGCAGCAAAGTTGTCAGCGTGATTAACGAAGCGACCAGCCAGAACGCTGCGGTGAAACGCATCGAATTCGTTGGCCCGAGCGTCGGGGCAGATTTGGCACAGACCGGCGGCATGGCGCTGCTGGTTGCGCTGATCTGTATCCTGATTTACGTCGGGTTCCGTTTCGAATGGCGTCTGGCGGCGGGTGTGGTTATCGCTCTGGCGCACGACGTGATCATTACCATGGGCGTGCTGTCGCTGTTCCATATCGAGATTGACCTGACCATCGTGGCATCGCTGATGTCGGTGATCGGCTACTCGCTCAACGACAGTATCGTGGTATCTGACCGTATTCGTGAGAACTTCCGCAAGATCCGTCGCGGTACGCCGTATGAGATCTTCAACATCTCACTGACGCAGACCCTGCATCGTACCTTGATCACCTCCGGCACCACGCTGGTTGTGATCCTGATGCTGTATCTCTTTGGCGGTGCGATGCTGAAAGGCTTCTCGCTGACCATGTTGATCGGGGTTTCCATCGGTACGGCGTCTTCCATCTACGTTGCATCGGCGCTGGCGCTGAAGCTGGGGATGAAGCGCGAACATCTGTTGCAGCAGAAAGTGGAGAAAGAAGGGGCGGATCAGCCGTCAATTCTGCCGTAAGCTTGCTCTCAACGCTAAAAAACCGCAGCCGGTGCTGCGGTTTTTTTATATCCGCTGATTATAAGAACGCCGTTTTTATCCCTGTTTTAAATTAGCCATGGAATTAACAAGGCTATAAGCGAGCATTTCTGTTTTACCCGCAATATTCATTCTGCCTGTTTTTATTTTTTTGTTAGAGTCAGCGGCACTTTCATTTTGCCCGCGAGAATCCAGATGTGCTGAAGCCAAAAAAGGTGCTTATTGCTGACGATCATCCTATTTATCTGATGGGATTACGGGCACTGCTTAACCCACTTTCCAGTCAGTATCAGATTGTTGATGAAGCCATGACCACTGACGAACTGGTAGTGAAGCTTGAGCAGCAACCTGCGGATATTTTAATCACCGACTTCAGCATGCCGGGTACCCGGTACAATGACGGGCTGGCTCTGATACAGCTTGTGAAAAGGCGCTGGCCAGAGCTATTAATCATCGTCGTTACCATGGTGAGCAATCCTGGTCTCCAGCGTTCGCTAATGCGTCTTGGCGTACATCGCGTGCTGAATAAAGCCAGCCTCTCTACCGAATTGTTGCATACGATGAAAAGCCTGACGTCCACCATGGCGGCTGGCCGGATCGGTAGCATCAAAGAGCGAACAACGATGAAAACAACGGTTCACTTAACACCGAAAGAGAATGAAGTTCTGCGTCTGTTGCTGCGCGGAATGACGGTGAATGAAATCAGCGTCAGGCTGAGCCGTACCAAGCAGACCGTTAGCGCGCAAAAGAAGAGCGCGATGCGGAAATTAGGCGCCACGTCGGAGTATGAGCTTTATCAGTCCGTGCAACAGCTCGGATTAATCAGTTAAGTCAACGTGTTATGCAGGGATTGCCACTTCTTATTATGCAGGTTATGCAGGGATTGCCACTTCTTATTATTACTCACCGTTGCGAGCAGCAGTACAGATCACCGCGCGCGCACCCACAAAAGCATATTGCAGGCTTCAACGACGCGCTCGGCCTGCTTAAGCAACGCCAGTACCACGCCATAGCATTCGAGCTCGACGATCAGGAAAAGGCGGGTTGTGACGCCCTGGAAAGCATTCTAGCTGCAGAGCTGGCGGGCGATGTGGCGACAACGCCACTGCTGCTGGGCTGTGGTGATTGGTCGCAGGCGCAGGAGGAGAACCGGCTACGGCTCAAGGGCTTTGATCGATTGCTGCCGCTGATGTTTTCTGATGAGCAGGTGAGGGCTATTTCACTCAGGCCAGAGCCGGATCTGCATGAACTCAGCGCGCTGGCCGGTCACCAGCAGCCGGTTATTGAGGCGATGATCCCAACGCTGCTGAGAACGTTAAGCAGCGATCTCCGTCAACTGGAAAACCTGCAACGTGATGGATCGCTGATACAGATAGCGGATCTGGCGCACCGCATGAAATCCTCTTTTCACCTGTTGGGCATGCGCTATGCCCGGCGCCGTTGCATCACCATGGAACGATTGCCTGCACTACTCCACGAGCAGCGAGTCAGTGAAACGCAGTCCACGAAGATGCGCCATCGCTTTGGTATCGAGGTGCATGAAAGTTATCAATTTTTGCAAAGAGCGTTGGGCGTTACATCGAATGAATAGATCAGACGGGATGGCAAAATACCCGATTTTTCCTTTCCTCAGGCGTGCAGGGGCTATGCTGTGTCTTCTCTGTACGTTTGCTGTGGCGGCGCAGGGTGCCGATGAGGTGAAGGACGCCGGGAGCCCTTTTTTCTCGCCCAACGAAAAACAGTGGATTCGTCAGCATCCGGTCATCCGCGTGCTGGCTTTTGACGCCAGCGCGCCGATGAGTTTTATCGATAAAAAACTGAATTTCAGTGGTATCAGTGCCGATTTGCTGACTATCGTGCGTATCCGTACCGGCCTCAATTTTGTGATCTCCGAAGTCAGCAGTTTCGAGGCGCTGAGCGAAAAGATCGCCGCCGGAGAGGCCGATATGGTGGCCGGTATTCCCGCCGGCCGCCTGCCAGAATTACGTTATTCGCGCGTTTGGTTGACCAGTAAATATACCCTGTTGACGCGGAGCAAAACGCCAGCGGTAAGCACGCTTGATGCGCTTTCTGATCGTTTCGTTGCCGTGCGTGAAGGCACGTTGATCGCACGCTATCTTGCTGCGCAATATCCGCAGATCAAAGTGATCGGCACCCGCAGTCTGACGGATGCTGTGGATATGCTGTCCGCAGGCCAGGTGGATGCGGCGATTGGCATTGAAGCGAACATCGATTATCAAATCAGACGGATTGGCCGCGATAAGATTGATATTTCCAGCCTGCAAGAGGTCAATCCCCTGCACGTCGCTTTCGGTGTTTCCGCAGCCGCGCCGGAACTGCTCTCGATCCTTGATAAAGTGCTGGATACCATTCCGGATAATGATTATCAGCGGCTTGGCAGCGGCTGGCGCTACGAAGGCGGTGCATTCTGGCAGCGCTGGCGGCAACATCTTTGGCAAATCGGCGTACCCGCAACGATGGTATTGATTCTCTCGCTGCTGTGGGGCCTTTCATTGCGACGCCAGGTTAAACAGCGCACGCGCATGCAGTTGCGGCTCAAAGAGCAGCTTACGTATATGTATAACATCATGCATGCCGTTCCCTGGCCGATGGTGGTGCGGAACCTTGAAGGCAAAATGATTGATTGCAATGGTCGCTACCTGGCTGAAATGAAAGTCGCACGCGGCGATGTGCTTGGCGAAACCATCGACGTTTTGCCGTTGCCTGAATATCTGAAACGTGGATTCCGGCAGGATTATGTGGACGTAATTGAGACGGGACGGCCACAGATGGGCGATCGGGTGCTGGCGCTGGATCACAGCACCAAACCGCGTACCGTTTTCCACTGGATCATTCCTTTCCATGATAGCGACGGGGCGATCGGCGGGGTCTGCGGCGGCTGGATGGATGTCACCGAACGCGAAGAGCTGGTGCAACAGCTTAATGATGCCCGGGATGAGGCGCTGGCATCGAGCCGGGCAAAGAGCAATTTCCTTTCGGTGATGAGCCATGAAATCCGCACGCCGCTGAATGCGATTCTCGGCATCCTCGAACTGCAAATTAAGCAGAACGTGAAAGAGCACCACTCTCAGCCGATGCTGGAAGTCGCGCATGATGCGGCAAAAAATTTGCTGACGGTCGTGGGCGATATTCTCGATATTGCGCGCATCGAATCGGGCCGTATGGCCATTGAGCCACAAAAAGAAGATCTGATCGCCTTAACCCGTTCGGTGGTGTTGCTCTTTCAGGAAGCGACCGATCAGAAGCAAATCAGCATTGATTTGCGGGTAATTGGCGGCAATACCTGTCTGTTGAAGATCGATCCCTGCCGCTATAAACAGATCCTCTCTAACTTGTTGAGCAATGCGATTAAATTTACCCACGAAGGGGGCATTGAGGTCATTTTGCAGCATCAACCCACTTCTGATGGCAGGATCGAGGTTGAGCTCACTGTGAAAGACACCGGCATTGGCATCACTCCGGAAGATCAACAGCGCCTTTTCAAACCCTTTACCCAGTTAGGCATGGAAGGAGAAAACTCCCGGCTGGGAACCGGGCTGGGGTTGTTTATTTGCCGTACACTCTGTGACTTGATGAAAGGCACGCTCTCGTTAACCAGCGCGCCAGGTGAAGGGACCACGGTCGTGCTACAGCTTTGTTTGCCCGCAGCGATTGCCAGCGTGGAGAAGCCGCTGGATAAAACGCCCAGGAGCAAATCGCTGACCACCGTTAAGCGGGTATTAATCGTGGATGATTACCCCCCCAATCTCATGCTGTTACGACATCAGCTTGAATTTTTGGGCCACCGGGTGAGCGAAGCGCAGAATGGTGAGGAGGCGCTAACGCTGTGGCGGATGTATGACAATTTCGATTACGCCTTAATTGATTGCAATATGCCGGTGATGGATGGCTTCACGCTGGCGCAGCGGTTACGCGCAGAGGAGCGGGAAAATGACCGCGAGCGGGCAACATTGCTCGGCTTTACGGCCATTGCGCAGGAAGAGGTTCTCGATCAATGCCTGGCCGCGGGAATGGATGGTTGTTTATTTAAACCTTGTTCTCAGGAAGAAATAGCGAAATGGATTAAATAATATCGAGAATATTCAAAATGGACCTCGGTTATTCTCAACCATTACGAGATGTAACGCATTGGAATAAAATTCGCAGCCCCTATTATTGATGACGCATTTTTAATTAACTCTTGTAACAGGAGGTTACTTTTGAAAAAGTTATCATTGGCTGCATTAATTACTACGGCGTTACTCTCTCAGTCTGCACTGGCTGAATCAAATAACCATATGATGAGTTATCTGACTTCCTGGGGATTACCTGCGGACGCGGCTACTCAAATGATGAATGCAGATGTTGATACTTATTTGCTTTCATTCGGTGGTTGGGATCAGGACGGTGCAATTTATACTTCTGATAATATCGCTGGTGATATAGCGTATAACGATTATTGGTTACCGCAGACTTATACATCCTGGACTCAAGTTAAACTGGCTGCACCCTACAAAAAAATGATGGTGGCATTCGGTGGCGCAACATACGAAAGTATTTGGGCGCATCTGGCGAATGACAATAGCCGTGAAAATATTGCTCAGGGTCTGGTAAAACTGCTGCGTAAGGATTTCCCGGTTTATCAAAAAGGCCTGCAGGCGGATCAGGTTCAGGGTCCATGCCTCAGCACTAACGGAAATGGTACCTGTAACCTGGCGAACTACCAGAAAGCGGGCACCGTACAGATCGACGGTATCGACTTTGACTTCGAGAAAACCGCTCGTCTGACTCCGGAAGAGAACAACAACCTGATCAAACTGGTTAAACGCGTACGTGAACTGCTGGGTCCGAACAGCGGCAAACTGATCAGCCTGACGACTTATCACGTGGGTGCTGACCCGCTTGAGTGCTCTAGTTCTTCTGTGACCGAGGGTTGCTCCTTTATTGAAGACGCGCGTTCCACTCACCACGGTGAAGTGCTGGATCTGCTGAAAAACAGCCGCGATCTGTTTGATTTCTACAACGTAATGGCATACGACGCGGGTCCGCGCTTCAAGTATGACGTTGCAATGGCTAACTACGCGAAAGCCGTTGGCGATGCGAAGAAAATCATCCTCGGTAACACCCTGACCACCCAGTGGGGCCCGGAAGGTCGCTATGCTGAAACTCGCGAAAACAACATCGCGCGTGCTGCATGGCAGGCTGCAAATGGCTACGGCGGTGTATTCGTATGGGCGATGGGCGCTAACGATACCGGCCTGAGCTTTGGTGACCAGATCGACTACATCAACGATATGAAGAATGCTGCCAGCGGCGGCGTGCCGGAAACCGGCAACACCGTTCCGGTTGCTCGCGCCAGCTACCAGAAAGAAGTGCAGGGTTCAGCAACGGTAACGCTGGATGCTTCCTCTTCTTATGATGCGGATGGCGACACGCTGACTTACACCTGGACTCAGGTTGCAGGGCCGCAGGTAACACTGAACAATGCGAATCAGCAGAAAGCGACTTTCACGCTGAACAGCACTGATGTGGACACCACGCTGGGCTTCAAACTGACGGTTAACGATGGCAAAGATGATTCTCTGCCGCTGGAGTTTTCCATCAAGCACCTGGCTGACGATGTCGCAGAAGAGCCGGAAGAACCGGGTGAAGAACCAGGCGACGAGCCGGGTGAAGAACCGGGCGAAAACCCAGGCGATAACCCGGGTGAAGAGCCGGGCGATAACCCGGGCAACGGTGACGTCACGGCATGGAACGCTTCTACCATCTATGCTCAGCCTTGCCAGAAAGTAACTTATCAGGGCAAAGTCTGGGTCAACGGCTGGTATGTTCAGGGCGAAGCGCCGTCCGACGCTAACCCGTGGGGCGCATGGCGTCCAGTGGGTTCTGCAACCATGCACACCCAGTGTAAATAATATTTTCACCCTTCGGCGCCCGTTGTGACGCCGAAAAAGAAAACATCAGATATTAATAAAATATTTGTCTGTTCGGAAAATATATATCCAGGCCATATCCTTCGGGATATGGCTTTTTTATTTTGTTATCACCTGGTCATAGCAGAATATTCCCGTGGCAGCGGAGGGAATCTTATAAAGTAATGGAATGTTGATATTATTATTAGAACGATAATTCATTACTTTAACCGGGCAGTAAATACTACACATGGATGGAGTTATTAATGAAATTATCAAAAGTTTTTCTCGCAGTCACAACCCTTTGCATGGCTGGCGGCGCTTTAGCACATGGTTATGTTACCGAACCAGCTTCCCGCGCAGCGTTATGTACTGCTGCTCAGGGAAACCAGAACAAAGATTGTGGCGCAGGCCCGCAGTATGAACCGCAGAGCGTTGAAGGGCCGGATGGCTTCCCGGCTTTAAACGCAGGTCCGGCTGATGGACACCTGGCGAGTGCTGGCGTGGGATCAATGGTTAATCTGGATCAGCAGAGCGCTTCTCGCTGGACTAAGCATCCAATGAAAGCGGGCAAGAACTCCTTTACCTGGAAATTTACCGCTGCGCATAAAACTGGCTCCTGGAAATACTACATCACGAAAGCAAACTGGAACCCGAATCAGCCGCTGACGCGCAACTCTTTTGAAGCCCAGCCTTTCTGCGAGGTTACAGGTAATGGCGCGATTGCGAATACCAATCCGAAGCACGAATGTGACGTACCGGAACGTGAAGGTTATCAGGTAATTATGGCTGCCTGGGACGTCTCTGATACCGGCGCGACCTTCTACAACGTGATTGACGTTGATTTCGGCGGCAACAACCCGGCTCCGGCTCCGGGTGATGAAGAAGAAAACCCGGCACCGGGCGACGAGGGTGATACCCCGGCACCGGGCGACGAGGGTGGTACTCCGGCACCGGGCGACGAGGGTGATACTCCGGCTCCGGGCGACGAGGGTGATACCCCGGCTCCGGGCGACGATACTGTTGCCGCATGGAACGCCACCACGGTTTACTCTGCACCTTGCCAGAAAGTTTCTTATCAGGGCAAAGTCTGGGTCAACGGCTGGTGGACTCGCGGTGACGCACCTTCCAGCGCTAACCCGTGGGGTGTATGGCGTGAGCCGGGCTCTGCTTCCGCGCACACTGCCTGTAAATAAGTCTGCTCTTCTCCGGCGTCCCTTGTGGCGCCGGAATTCTGAGAAGCGCTCGCTCCTCAGAACCCGGATTCGTTCTGCTTCATCATCCCCTCCGCTGCTTCCTTTCTTACTCCTCTTTCGTTAGATACTCGTGCCCCGACATTGCTGCAGCCAGGCTGATTCTGAGCGCCATAGCATGTAAAAGAAGTAAATGGTGAAGGTAATTCAGGCACGGTTTTGCAGGTGCGCGCTTCAGTAACGTGAAGGGAGAAGGCAATAAAAAACCGCTTTGTGAAATAAAGCGGCGTTTTATCGGCGAAAAAAAGCGTGCTGCGAGGGGGAAAACGAGGGATAACAACAGAACCCGCGAAATTCGCCACTGGCGGACATAAATCTGTGTTTGGACTTACATCGCAATATCGAACATACGGGTCTGGAATAGCAGGCAATAAAGCTGGCAGTCTGTTTTTACATTCAGTTTTCCCATCGCGCGTAATTTATGTGCGCTCACCGTTTTGATACTGATGTTCATACGTGTCGATATCGTGGTCAGGGAGAGCCCCCGGCATAATAAGCGTAAGACTTCACTTTCGCGCGTTGACAGTTCCTGCGGGGTGATGGCTTCGCGGCGGAACAGCGAATCCATTAAACCGCGTTCAATATAAACTTCATCCATCATTACGTTGGTGATTGCGCGCCACAACGTGCGTTCGCTGGTATTTCTGCTGATATAGCCTTTTGCGCCCGCTTCAAGAACGATGCGTACGAGGTTGGTATTGTTATAGGGGGATAAGACAATAATTTTAGTTTTGAGATAACGGCTGGAGATCCACTTAACTAACGCAATACCATCTAATTCTGATACTGGGTTACCGGTTTTAACCGTAGTTAGTCCGTAGCCAAGGAAAAGAAGATCAACTTTTTGCGTTGCGAGAATGTTAAGTAATTCTGCTTGCTCACTGGTATCGCCAACGACATCGATGTCTAGTTTGTCAGTATTTATATTGCTGGTTTTTAATGAGTTTATCATCGAGGTCATCCCGCGACGAATAATAGTATGTTCATCTGCAATTAATATATTAATTGACATCCTTAAACCTCATTGCTATCTCCATGAATGTTTACCAGAAAGATACGGATGTTATCGGGGTTTTTCTATCTGACCAGTAAGAAAAATCGACATTATCTCTAAGCGGTTTGGTTTAGCGTTACAGGCAATAAATTGGGTTCTTATCGTATATATAGCGACGTTTCTGGCGGCTTAAAGAATATTCGTTGTACGCGCGGGAGCAATCATCTTTCCTTAAATTGAAAGACCGGGACAATAACAGGGGTGAACAGCAAATTAGAGTGTGTAGGCTATTATGAAAAAAATAGATCTTAAGTTTAAAGCTCAGCAGGGATTTACGCTCCTTGAACTGCTGGTGGTATTAATGATTATTGCATTGTTGGCCGGGTTTGTCGGGCCGAAACTTTTTTCGAATGTCGATCAGGCAAAAGAGAAAACCGCAATGCGTCAGATGCACTCCTTCGCAGATGCGTTGATCCAGTACCGACTGGATACCGGAAGCTATCCGACAGAGCAGCAAGGGTTAAGTGTTCTGGTTGAAAAGCCGTCGGATGCGACCAACTGGAATGGTCCTTACCTGGCACAGCAAATTCCGCAAGATCCGTGGGGCCACGAGTACCAATGGCATAACCCTGCGCGAGCAGAACAAAAAGTTTATGAAGTTGAAATTTCCACCGCAGATAAAAACGGGAAGGATATCACTTACGGATTTTAATTATGATCAGGCTGCTCATCGTGTTAGCTCTGCTCTCCGTGCAGCCAGCGATGGCAAATTGCTGGCGTAACGCTGGCGAACGTTATGGTATCGAACCGGAATTGTTGCAAGCGATTGGCATCGTGGAGTCAGGATTATTACCAGCGGCAATCAATGGAAATAAAAATGGTTCCACGGATATTGGTCTTATGCAGATTAATAGTCAGCATTTCAGCCAATTAAAAAAATATAACATCACGCAACACGCATTAATGAATGATCCTTGCCAGAACATTATGGTGGGAGCCTGGGTTTTAGCGGGGCAGATGCGTTTATTTGGCTATAGCTGGGAAGCGGTCGGCGCATATAACGCCGGCAATGGCCGTGACAGTAAAACTAAAATGCGGCGCAAGCGCTACATAAAGAAAGTTGTTCCCGTTTATCTGCGGTTGAAAAATAAGCATAAGGATTGAGCTTTATGAGCAAAACGCATAGCTGGGAAGTCACTTATTTAGATAATGGCAAACGCAAAAAAATGCGTACTCAGGCAGAAAGCGCAATTGCTGCCCGTCATCAATTACAGCAAGCGGGTCATGCCGTCGTGCGGGTTGTCCCGCAAAAGCAACGGCAGATTAAACGCTTCGCCCTCGGTTTATTTCTTCAGGAACTGGTGGCGCTGCTTGAAGCGGGCCTGGTGGTCACCGAAGCCATCGAAACGCTGCGCGCCTGTTCTACCGATGAGCAGGTTCTTGAAATGCTCGAAAGATTGCTGGAAAAACTCTATGCCGGTTGCCAGCTTTCGCAGGCGATGAGCGCACAACCGGAAATCTTTCCGCCACTACTGGTAAATACGGTGGCTTCATCGGAGCAAACCGGGCATCTGGCCAACGCGCTGAAGCGTTATCACTATTACGAACAACGTATTGAGCAACTGCGTAAACGTATTCGCGGAACGCTCACCTATCCGGTGATTGTGCTGTCAGTAGGCGGATTAATTATCTGTTTTCTTTTGGGTTTTATCGTCCCCAGCTTTTCACAAGTGTTTGAAGGAATGAACACCCTGACGGACAGCGCCCGGCTTATTTTGTGGTGGGGAAATCTGGTCAAGCAGTCGGGACAGGAACTGTTGCTGGCGCTTGTCGCCGGTCTGGCGTTTTTCTTCTTTCTTTTCCGACAGCCCGCAGTGAAACAAACCTTGTTCAGCCTGGTGCTGAAAATTCCCCAGCTCCGGCAGCAACAGTTTCTGGGCATTCTGGTGCGCTTTTACCGCACGCTAGGGCTGCTGATTGAGGGGGGCGTCCCCGTGCCGAATGCGCTGCGCCTGGCAAAAGCCGTTCTGCCAGCCAGCCACCATCAGCGCCTGAATCGCGTGCTGGAACACGTGCTGGCGGGCAATACGTTATCGGAATCTCTTGAAAGCCAGCAACTGACGACGCCGGTTGCCATGCGCCTGATCCAGGTGGGCGAGCGCAGCGGCGAACTGGCGGGAATGTGTGAGCGCATTGCGGCTTTTTATGATGAAGCGCTGGAACGCGCCATCGATTCATTTACCCGCATCTTTGAACCCGTATTGATGATGATTGTCGGCGGGATTGTCGGGTTAGTGGTGTTTTTACTCTATATGCCGATTTTCGAAATGGCAGGGAGCATGTCCTGATGAATGTAATGCCGAATGAGATTTCTACCGTAATCGATCGCCTGCTGGCGCTCAGCGAACCCCAGCGCGGAGAGGCGTTGCAGCAGGTTCTGCTGGAACAGCCGGGCGCTTTAACATGGATGGCGGCGGAACTGGGGCTGAAAGCGCTGACAGCAGAAGATCTGCATGCCGCAGAGATCCATTTTGAACATGTCTCGCTCAACGACGCGGTGGGACGAAAGGTACTGCCGGTGCGCTGGCAGCAGCAAGAGTGGCTGTTGTTGAGCGATCCTTTTTCACTGGATCTTCGCCAGTGGGCGCAGCGTTTGCCGGTCACGCTGGCGATTGCGCCTCCGCTCTGGCTTCAGGAGCAGTTGCAGGCGCTGGCCGGTCAGCAACGCACCATGGATCAGCTTGAACAGCAGGTCAATGAAGGGGCGGAAGATGAGATGATCCTTGAGATCACGCCCGCCATCATCGCCAATGAAGCGAATCCTATTATCAAGCTGCTCAACGCCACGCTGTACGATGCGATGCAGAGCCGCGCCAGCGATATTCACCTTTCGGCCGTTCCCGATGGCCTGGCGGTGAAATATCGCGTCGATGGGGTGATACACGCTATCCGCCATTGCCAGGGGATTCACTATTCCGAACAGGTGATTTCACGCCTGAAAGTGCTCAGCAATATGGATATCTCTGAACGACGGGTTCCGCAGGATGGGCGCTTTAAAGCGATTATTCACCAGCGGCCCGTTGATTTTCGCGTATCGATTGTGCCCGGCATTCATGGCGAAGATGCGGTTCTGCGTGTGCTGGATAAGTCGCACAGCAGTACGCTTAGCCTGGAAATTCTCGGCTTTGACGATCATACCCTGCGGGAAATTCGCCAACTGACCAACCGGCCGCATGGCATGGTGCTGGTGACAGGCCCTACGGGAAGCGGCAAATCCACCACGCTGTATGCCGCGTTGAGCGAGCTGAATAACGGTGAAAGCAAAATCATCACCATTGAGGATCCGGTTGAGTATCAACTCAATGATGTCCTGCAGATCCCGGTGAATGACAAAAAAGGGCTGACTTTTGCCCGCGGCCTGCGCGCCATTCTGCGTCACGACCCGGACACCATTCTGGTCGGGGAAATTCGTGACAGCGAAACCGCAGGTATTGCCGTACAGGCGGCGTTGACCGGGCACCTGGTGTTGTCCACGGTGCATGCCAACGATGTGTTTAGCGTACTTGAACGTTTTCTCTATATGAACGTGGAAACGGAAAGCTTATTGACCGCCTTGCAGGGCGTACTTGCCCAGCGACTGGTGCGCAGCGTGTGCCCGGATTGTCAGGAAGAGGTTGCGCCGACTGAACAGGATCTGGCGCAGTGGCAGCAGAGCGATCTCAAACATCTGCAACCGGTGTGGCGCAAAGGGCGCGGTTGCCCGTCCTGTCGGCAGAGCGGTTATCGCGGACGGCTGGCACTGGCGGAGATACTGCCTTTTAACGATGTGATGAAAGAGGCGCTGCAGTCGCGGATGCCGGTGCGGCAACTGCGAGAAATTGCGTTAGCACAAGGGTTTGTCCCTCTGCATAACGTGGCCATTCGCGCCGTTCTTGAAGGGAAAACCACATTTCAGGAGATTAACCGTGTTATCACTGCGCCCGCGTAAATTTTTGTGTGAAATCTATGAGCATCATCTGGCGCTACGCTGTGCGGGTAACCACATCGGCGAGTGCGAAATCACCGATGATGCCATGCTGGAAGAGGCGATTGATGGTCTGATTGCACCGCATGTCGGCCGTATGCCGTGGCGCGACACGCTGGCATTCTGGCTGGAAAGCAGCCGGGTTCACCACTTTACGGTGCCGTGGCAGGAGGGGATCACCAACCCGGAAGATTTTCGCGGTTACGCGGCTTCCCTGGCAATAAAGCAGTGGCCTGGCGAACAAGAGCGGTCGCTTAAGACCGATTTTATCTCGGTTAACTACGCCTCAACGGCACTGGCCGCCACCATTGACGATCGCCTGTGGCAAATACTGCTGCGCATCGGCCAACAGCGAAAACTGCGCGTGGAGGGCATTGCGATTGAATTTCAGGTGCAACTGCATCCCTGGTTGCGGCAGTTGCCGCAGGAGGCGCTGTTTTGTCTGCGCGGCGCGCATTCCAGCATTTACGCAGCGCGCCAGCAGGGCGAGTGGCATCAGGTCTGGCGGCTGAATAATGACAGTGACGGAGATGCACAGCGGCAACTGGCGCTGGTGGCGCGATTGATGGGGCTTGATAATAATGCGCCGCGTCATTTCCTGAATGCCTGTTAGTACGCTGATAATAAAGTGAACTGAAAACATATCTTTTGGCTAAGCAGACCATTTTTCTGACTAGTACTATATCCGTAGTATGCCGTTAGTTTTATTTTGATGGTCTGTATTCAGAACGTCATTTATCAAGACTGTCATTCATGGGAAGAATTATGTCTTTTGAACTCCGTCTAAAAGGAATGCCGTTCCTTTGTAACTATTCACGTTCCGTTTATGCGTGCCCTGTTATTATTATCGCGCTGATCCTGACGTTATATTTATGTGTGACGATGTTTGATCAATATCAGGAACATCAGATTCTTGATCAACAAAATCAGCATATGACTGCGGCAGTCGACAGACAAAATGAGATTGCCCGTGCGCTAAAAGTCAAAGCGCAACAAAATCAACCAAATGAAAAAGCATCGGTTTCTATTATTTCGATGCTCAACCCTGTTGCGCAGCTACTCACTTCTGATATTGCGATTGTTTCTCTGGATGCTAACCCAAATAAGAAAATCGTCACGCTGGATGTCAGTGCAACATCATTATCGGCACTGATGGATTTTAGTGCGCGACTTGAGCAAATTCCTGCCCGGGTAGAGTTAAAAAATCACACTCCAGCCAAGAACGCTACCGATAAATGGGCCGTGAATGCGACTCTGATGATCATTTTTGCAGGTTAATCATATGAGACTTTCCTTATCCAATATTCACTGGAGGCTCTCTTGCCTTCTGGAAAAAACGGGGAAAAAAACGCTATTTGCGCTGTTAGTGCCTGTTGCTTTGTTGTGCTATCAGCATATTTATATACTGCCTGATATTACCCGGCTGCGTGATGACAACTCGCTTTTACAGCAACAATTAAAGAAACCGCTACCGGTATTGGCTAACGATAAAGTGCAATTGCAAAACGCGCTGAACGAGACCGAATATCAGCAAGTTAAAACCCTGTTTGATATTCTCCAGCAGAATGATTTACAGGTTGATGGCAGCCATTATCAGTTCAGCAAAGAAGACAAAACCCGCCAACGCAAGCTTTCGCTCGATATTCCGCTGCAAGGGAAGTGGGCCGGATTAACCCATTCGCTGAGCAAGATGAGAAGCAGTCTGATTTTTAGTGTCGACAGGGTATCGGTTACGCGTGCGAACCCGGACGGTGAGCATTTGCAAATCAATCTGCAACTGACGCTTACGCTGACGTCACGTCTGGAGCCATCATGAAAATACCGTTATATCTGAAAGTGTCGCTGGTATTCACATTGAGTCTGGTGGTATGGGCGCAATTCTTTGGTGATGATTCAGCCGGGGCGTTATCCGGCACGCCGACGCGATCCGCCGTCACACAAAAAGTGCAGGAAGATAAAAAACCTGTTGTGCGTGACGAAAGCGATGAACTGGCTGATTTATTTCCTGTTTACACCCTACCCGTAGAAGAGGAAATCTCTACGGCCCCGGTAGTACAGGAAGTTGCTTTTCCTTTTCAACTGGCAGGGCTCTGGTTAAGCGATAGCGAGAAAATCATCATTATTACGGATGGCACGCGAAACTGGTTGCTTTGTAGCAATTGTGGAAAGAAAGACTTTATTCAGCCAGGTGATTTAATCACCCCGGACTGGAAATTGCAGGCAATAGAACCTGACCACGTGACAATTAAAGCAATGTCCGGCCAGGTTGAAAAACGTATCGATCTTAATTCTCTGAAAATTAAATAACCGTGAAGCAGATGAAAAAAAATATCCTCAGCGTTGCCTGCTCGTTAATCCTGTTAACAGGCTGCGCAAGCGACAGGCTTCCAGAGCCTGAAAAAGTGAATATTGGTAATATTGACTCCCTGGTCAGCGAAATACAGCAGATTGATAACTCGATTAAGACCAAACCGGGTGATATTGAACTGCGTACTGAACGTCAGTCCATGGTTACCCAATTGGTTAATTATTATCTGTTGGCAGCCAACCAGGCCGTTGCGCGTAATGACTACCTCTCCGCGACGAAATTCTGGCGTTCAGCATTGTCGTACCAGCCAGGAAATTTTAGCGCGCAACAGGGGCTTAAAAAAATCGAAGGCTCTCGTGCTCTCGACAAATTATATCAACAGGCTGTTGTCCTGTATAAAACTGATCCGGAACTGGCGTTGCAAAAAATCCAGCAGGTTCTTGAGGAAGATCCTAACTGGCCGCAGGCTGCTGAAATGCGCGATCATCTGATGCGTGAAATTGCAGTGCAGAATCAGCCGGAAACGAAAATGAACCGTGAGCTGCGTAAGCCGGTGAGTTTTAATTTCCAGAAACATAAGTTGATGGATATTTTCGCTTCGATTAGCAAGATCACCGGTATTAATATTATTTACGATAAAGACGTTCCGGAAACGGCCACTGCCAGCCTGATCGCTAACGATACAACGGCAGAAAATGCCCTGAATTTGCTGCTGCTCTCTAATCAGTTACGTAAGAAGATACTCAACAGCAATACCTTGCTGATTTATCCCGCCACGGCGCAAAAAGAGAAAACCTATCGCGACACGTTAGTGAAAACGGTGTTCCTCGGCTATGCCAAAGCGAAGGATCTCAATGTTGCGCTGCGTAACCTGATTAAGATCCGCGATGTTCATGTCGATGAGCGGACCAATTCGATCACGTTTCGTGGGCCGCGCGAAAGCGTAGAGAAGGCTGAACAATTGCTGATGACCCTCGATCGCCCGGAAGCGGAAGTGACGCTCGGCGTGGAAGTGCTGGAGATTAACGCTAAAGACGAAGAAATTCTCGGCATCAACTTCCCGGGCCAGGTCGGCGTTGGTTTTAACGCCAGCGAAGACAGCACCAATATTCCGCTGAATGGGTTTAACCAGGGCAATATGTTTATCAACCTCGGCGCCAGCCAGGGGATCACCGCCAATCTGCAAAAAGTGCGTTCACATGCGCGAGTTCTCGCCAATCCGCGAATTCGTGTGAAAAACAATAAAAAAGCGGTGATCGATATTGGCGAGCGTATTCCGGTATTGACCAGCAGTATTTCAGAGAGTTTTTCTCAGGAGCAGGTTGAGTATCAGGATGTCGGGCTGAAACTGGAAGTAACGCCAGATATCAGCGTTGATAGCACCATCTCCATGGATGTGAAATTCAATCTCAGTACCATTGGCGGCGCTGAGCATTCGAAAGACGGCGTGGCGTATTACCGCACCAACAACCGTGAAGCCACGACTGTGTTAAGTAGCCAGAATGGCGAAACACAAGTGCTGGCAGGGCTGATTAAAGAGAGCGACAGCGATGAGATGACCGGCTTACCTGGATTATCCGATCTGCCGCTGCTGGGCAAACTTTTTGGCAGCAACGATAACAGCACAGAGCGTACGGAAGTGGTGTTGCTGATTACGCCAACCATTGAACGTAACATCGATCTGCCAGGAACCCATATCAATACTATTGAGATGGGCAGTGAAGAGTCGCAGGGAGAGAGCGGTTATCTGCCTTCCGCCCAACAAGCGAATGATAAAAAAGAGACCTTTACACCACCGCCACTGATGCCGCCAGCGGATTTCCCGCCGGCCGGTAAACTGCCTGCGCCGACGCTGGCGAAAAGCGAGGGGGATGCGCGGTGAAGTTTCAGCGTGGCTTTACGCTGATCGAAATGATGGTCAGTCTGGCGCTGCTGGCAACGCTTGCCAGTGCCGCCATTCCCATCTATCAGCGTCATGAGCAGCAGCGTAATGAAGAGGAGTTGCGCGTTGCGCTGCGTGACATTCGCACTGCAATCGATCGTTACGGGCAGTTGGTTGAGGAGGGGGTCATTGAGAAAGATGCCGATATGACCAACTGGCCTGCTTCGCTCGATCTGCTGGTTGATGGCGTGGTGAATAAAAAGTCGCCGAACAAAGAAAAAATCTATCTGTTGCGCCGCATCCCGCGCGATCCCTTTTGTGACTGCGACGGCAGGAAGAACACCGAAACCTGGCGGGTGCGCGCATCCACCCAGGCGCCGGGAGAGACGACAGGTGGTAAGGATGTCTGGGATGTCAGCTCCACCAGCAGCCAGCCAGGATTGAATGGAATACCCTATGCGCAATGGTGAAAAAGGCTTTACTCTCATTGAGTTACTGGTCGTTATGGCGATCATCGCCACGTTAATGACGCTGGTGGCACCGCGTTTCTTCGGCCAGACCGAATATGCGAAAGTGGTGGTGTTAAAACACAACCGTAATGCGCTGCGCTCAGCGATTGCGGCGTATCGTCACGATCGCCTGCTCGGCCCGGAAGAGCTGGAAGATCTGGTGAATAATGGTTATCTGTTTGAAATTCCGATGGATCCTGTGGCCAATACCCGCGATAACTGGGATGTAAAACGCGATGATGACGGCCAGATAACGGATGTCACTTCTCCCTCGCTGGAAGAAAAGAGCTCGTCAGATGATGAGGAGTAGCCAGCGGCAGGGGGGATTCACCTATCTGTGGGTGTTACTGATGCTGACGATGCTATCGCTGGCGCTGCTGAAAGAGAGCAGTTACCGCCAGGCGATTTATCGGCAGCAGCAGGAAGAGGAGCTATTTTTCCGCGGCGTGCAGATCCGTAATGCCATTCAGCAGTATCAAAAAGCGGGGAATGGCTGTCTCCCGCTGAGTTTTGACGATCTGCTGCGCGATCCTCGCGGTAAAAAAGTGGTTTATCACCTGCGCCGCTGGTTTACCGATCCGTTAACCGGCTCGCGGCAGTGGGGGATGAGCTACGACAAACAAGGCCGCTGGGTGGGCGTCTTCAGTAAAGGGAAAGGGCGACCGCTTCGCACGGCAGCGTTTCCGAAAGCGCTGGTGGATTTTAAAAAAGCAGACACCTATGCGAAATGGATCTTTAAAGTGGACGACGCGGCAAACGCGCCGCTGCCGTCAGCTTGCCGATCGGCTGACGGCAAAACGCACGGCATAACGGTGAAACAAGATGATCGATAATATGCTCTTTTTTGCCTTACTGGGCGCGATCCTCGGCAGCTTTGCCAATGTCGTCATCTATCGCTTGCCCCGTATGATGCACGGGGAAGCATTCACTCTGAGCTGGCCGCCTTCGTTTTGCCCGCATTGCCGACAGCGAATCAGAAAGCGTTACAACGTTCCCCTGCTTGGCTGGCTCTGGTTGAAGGGGCGCAGCCAGTGCTGTCATCAGCCCATTAGCTGGCGCTATCCTGGCGTTGAATTCGTCATGGCGCTGCTGTTTGCGCTGCTGATCGGCTGGCAGGGCGTTAGTGCGGCCAGCCTCCTCGATTTGTCATTGCTGTTCTTATCGGTTGTCATGCTGTTTATTGATTATGACTACCTGTTGCTGCCCGATAAATTGACGTTGCCCTTTCTGGGGCTGGCGATGTTATCGGCATGGGCAAAACAGCCAGACAGTGCGGCAATAAGCGGTATTGTTGTGGGCGCGGCGGTGGGCTTTCTTATCCCCTGGGTGTTGCATCGCCTGTTTCTGTGGCGCAGCGGGCAGGACGGGATCGGCGCTGGCGATATGAAGTTGTTTGCCGGTATCGGCGCCTGGCAGGGCTGCGAAGCGCTATTTCACATCATGCTTATCGCGTCGCTTTTAGGCCTGGTATATGGCTATTTCATTATTAAAGCCAGGCGTTCGGACGTTTTTCCCTTTGGCCCGGCGATAATTATTGCAGCCGTTGGCTGGCTGTTCGGGGCAATGTTTACTGCGTGACAGGAATAAAAAAAGCCGATCGTGCGATCGGCTTTTTTGTCATGGCGCGCGGGCTTAGAAGTTGTAACCCACCACCAGGTAACCACCCCAGCCGGTAGCGTGTACATTGAAGTCGCCGTTGCCGAAGTTCAGACCGGCGTCGTCGTTCCACTGGCCGCCGTGGTGCCAGTAACGGGCAACAACAGAGTAGTGCCAGTGATCGTAACCCAGAGAGAGGATGTGACTGGAGGCGATGGAATCATTGGTACGGGCTTTGATGCCGTTGTTCGCGTAACCGCTGTCATCACCCAGATCGGAGCCCCAGTCGAAGTTGGTAAAGCCGATGTAGCTTAACTGGCCGCCCCACAGGGTGGTGATCGGGACAAAGTATTTCACTTTGAAGCGGTAGCCGTCCCATTCGTTCTGGTTAGCGGCACCGTAGTTCTGCCACTGATATTTCGCATACACGTTCAGGGAGAGGCTCATCGGCAGGCCGGTGTCGATGTCGGTACCGAGACCCATATACCAGGTGCTCTGACGACCAGAGGCATTGCGGCCCATGTCGTAGATGTAGTTGTTCGCGAAGTACCACTCTTTGAACGGACCGAAGCTCAGATCGGCACCCGTCAGTTTATCGATGGAGAAACGCGGTTCGATTTCCATAAACAGCGGAGAACCGTGGTTCCAGATACCTTTCGCATCTGTATTACCGCCGAAGAATACCGGCGCATCCGCATAACCGTAGAAGTCAAACCAGTCTTTTTTGGCGAAAGCTTCGTACTCAAGGTAGGTATCGTTGCGGATCTGCGGTCCGAAGCGGGTGTGATAACTGCCCACCACGTTGACGCTCTGGTGCCACCAGTCGGAAACGTATTCAGGCTTAGCGTTATCCGCTGCGTTTGCAATAAAAGACGCAGAAAGCGCCAGAGCAGCACCGGCTGCGAGGATTGTTTTTTTCATCTTTTCGCCACTGATTGAGATCCCAGAAGGGAGTGAAAGAAAGCATTTGCTGAATTTATGGGTATTCCATATTTATGGGCGCTTATTATAAGTATCCACGCTCACAAAAATATGTGTTGTTTCACATTATTGACATATACGTAATCGATTGCGCTCACGTTTGCGTGCAATAAACGGGGGGATTGTACTGGCATTTACCAATATTGCAAATTCGTGAATGTGATGACCGAACGTTGAAAAAGAAGAAAAAGCGTTACAAAACGCAATAAAGGGCGACATCGTCGCCCTGGAGAATTACTGTGCGCTGGCGGGTTGAATATCGTGGATACGGACGAAACCTAATTGCTCCGGCGTAATGCCGTTTAGCTGCAACGGAATATCGACGTCGCTTGGCGCAAGCGTGCTGGCCGGTGCGTTAATAAGCTGATTTTGTACGTTAACTTCCTGGTAATTCTGCGTGGTACCCTGAATCTGTCCCCACTCAACCGTACCGCTAAACGCCGGTAACGGATCGTTCGATTCACCCTGAATGCGCAGCAGAACGCGGGTTCCGGCGGCATTTGGCGCGACGTTTTGCAAAGACATGCGCAACATACCAATCTGGCTGTTCAGACGGGCTGGCGTGTTTGCGCCGGGCAGGAGATAGACACCGCTGCCTGATTTCGCATTCAGCGCGTTCTGCTGGGTGATTTTCACCGTTTCTTTGTTCAGTTTGCTCATCTCACTATTCAGCGTGCTGACGCTTTGATGCAACTGACGGACTTCGCTTTGCTGGGCGCAGGCACTGAGGGCAAAAAGGCTTCCCAGTAAGAGTGTTCTTAGGTAACGTCTTGTCATTATGTCTGTTTCCGTGAAAAGAAAGAGTGTTGTAATGGTAGATCGCAACGGTTGCGTTGCCATCGATCCATTATCTCAAAAACGGTCTGCCTTTGTTGTCATGCCAGTCCAGGGTAAAATAGATTTCAGTTAACTCACACGTCAGGACGCCGTATGCATTGCCCATTCTGTTTCGCCGTGGATACCAAAGTAATCGATTCTCGTCTGGTGGGGGAAGGTTCCTCTGTTCGCCGCCGTCGGCAGTGTCTGGTTTGTAATGAGCGTTTTACCACTTTTGAAGTGGCTGAGCTGGTGATGCCGCGCGTGGTGAAAAGCAATGAAGTGCGTGAACCCTTCAATGAAGACAAGTTACGTAGCGGTATGCTGAAAGCGCTGGAGAAACGTCCGGTAAGCTCCGACGACGTGGAAATGGCGCTCAATCACATTAAATCGCAACTTCGCGCAACAGGCGAACGCGAAGTTCCCAGTAAAATGATCGGCAATCTGGTAATGGAGCAGTTGAAAAAGCTCGATAAAGTGGCCTACGTCCGCTTTGCCTCCGTTTACCGCAGTTTTGAAGATATTCGCGAATTTGGCGAAGAGATCGCACGCCTACAGGACTGATCATGCAGGACGAAATGTACATGGCGCGGGCGCTGAAACTGGCGCAACGCGGGCGTTTTACCACCCATCCGAACCCACGCGTTGGCTGTGTGATCGTCAACAATGGCGAGATCGTTGGCGAAGGTTTTCACTATCGCGCAGGCGAGCCGCATGCCGAAGTGCATGCGCTGCGTATGGCGGGTGAACGCGCACGCGGCGCGACGGCGTATGTGACGCTGGAGCCGTGCAGCCATCACGGGCGTACGCCGCCCTGCTGCGAAGCGCTGATTGCGGCTGGCGTCGCACGCGTTGTCGCGGCGATGCAGGATCCCAATCCACAGGTGGCCGGACGCGGCCTTTATCGCTTGCAGCAGGAAGGTATTGATGTCAGCCACGGGCTGATGATGAGTGAAGCCGAAGCGTTGAACAAAGGTTTCCTCAAACGGATGCGCACCGGGTTTCCGTATGTGCAGCTTAAGCTTGGCGCATCGCTGGACGGCCGAACGGCGATGGCCAGCGGTGAAAGCCAGTGGATCACCTCCGCGCAGTCGCGCCGGGATGTGCAGCGTCTGCGGGCGCAAAGCCATGCTATTCTCACCAGCAGCGCTACCGTGCTGGCGGACGATCCCTCGCTGACGGTGCGCTGGGAAGAGCTGGACGCCGACAGCCAGGCGCTCTATCCGCAAGAAAATGTGCGCCAGCCGGTGCGCATTGTGATCGACAGCCAGAATCGCGTCACGCCAACACACAAACTGATCGGACTGCCGGGTGAAACCTGGTTTGCCCGCACGAAAGCGGATGAGCGCAGTTGGCCTGCGGGCGTGCGCGAGATTATCGTGCCGGAACATAACGGCCACGCCGATCTGGTGATGCTGATGATGTTGCTGGGAAAACAGCAAATTAACAGTATTTGGGTGGAAGCGGGCGCAACGCTTGCCGGGGCGTTATTGCAGGCCGGGCTGGTGGATGAACTGGTGGTTTATCTTGCGCCGACGCTGTTAGGCACAGACGCGCGCGGCCTGTGCGTATTGCCGGGGCTGTCGGCGCTTGCCGATGCACCACACTTTAAATTCAATGAGATACGGCAGGTTGGCCCGGATGTCTGCCTGCATCTTACCCACGCGTGATGTCTGCTGTAAAAGGGAAGCAGCGCGTAAAATATTATGCTAAAATCCGCCCCCCTGCGGGGTCCGAACTGAACCTGTGAAGGAAGTGTATGAACATTATTGAAGCCAACGTTGCTGCTCCGGACGCTCGCGTCGCCATCACCATTGCGCGTTTCAACAACTTTATCAATGATAGCCTGCTCGAAGGCGCGATTGATGCGCTGAAACGCATCGGTCAGGTAAAAGATGAAAACATCACTGTCGTGTGGGTACCTGGCGCTTACGAACTGCCGCTGGCGGCTGGCGCTCTGGCGAAAACCGGCAAATACGACGCGGTGATCGCGCTCGGCACGGTGATTCGCGGTGGTACTGCGCACTTCGAATATGTTGCTGGCGGTGCAAGCACTGGCCTGGCGCATGTTGCCCAGGACAGCGAAATTCCGGTCGCTTTCGGCGTGCTGACTACTGAAAGTATCGAGCAAGCTATCGAACGCGCTGGCACTAAAGCCGGTAATAAAGGTGCAGAAGCCGCACTGACCGCGCTTGAAATGATTAATGTATTGAAAGCCATTAAGGCCTGATTTTTGTAAGGGGAATTCCGTGAAACCTGCTGCTCGTCGCCGCGCCCGTGAGTGCGCCGTCCAGGCGCTCTACTCCTGGCAGTTGTCCCAGAACGACATCGCTGATGTTGAATACCAGTTCCTGGCGGAACAGGACGTAAAAGACGTTGACGTTCTGTACTTCCGTGAGCTGTTGACCGGGGTGGCGACTAATAGCGCATATCTCGATGGCTTAATGCAGCCGTATCTGTCCCGTCAGCTGGAAGAGCTGGGTCAGGTTGAGAAAGCGGTATTGCGTATCGCACTGTTCGAACTGTCCAAACGTGATGATGTGCCCTACAAAGTGGCGATCAACGAAGCTATCGAACTGGCAAAAACCTTTGGCGCTGAAGACAGCCACAAGTTTGTTAACGGCGTGCTGGATAAAGCCGCTCCTGCGATCCGCCCCCACAAGAAATGATCCGTAAGCCGGTGATAAGCGATGCTCTGCGCGCCTGTCCCGGCTTTTTCTTTTTTCTACCGAGGCATTAACGTATGGCATGCGGCGAATTTTCCCTGATTGCCCGTTACTTTGACCGTGTACGAAATTCCCGTCGCGATGTAGAAACCGGCATTGGCGACGATTGTGCTCTGCTCAACGTTGTTGAAAAACAGACGCTGGCGATCAGCGTCGATACGCTGGTGGCGGGCAACCATTTTCTGCCGGAGATCGATCCTGCGGATTTGGCCTGCAAAGCACTGGCGGTGAATTTAAGCGATCTGGCTGCCGTGGGCGCGGATCCGGCGTGGATGACGCTGGCGCTTACGTTGCCGGAGGTAGATGAAAGCTGGCTGGAAAAATTCAGCGACAGCCTGTTTGAGCAGCTTAGCTACTACGATATGCAGTTGATTGGCGGCGATACCACGCGTGGCCCGCTGTCGATGACCATCGGCATTCATGGCTATGTACCGCCAGGGCGGGCAATGAAGCGCTCTGGCGCTAAACCGGGCGACTGGATTTATGTTACCGGAACGCCGGGCGACAGCGCTGCTGGCCTGGCGATTTTGCAGCAGCGTTTAGCCGTCGGCGATAAAGCCGATGCGGAGTATCTGCTTAAGCGTCATTTGCGGCCAACTCCGCGCGTGTTGCATGGTCAGGCGCTGCGCAACCTGGCAAGCTCGGCGATCGATCTCTCCGACGGTTTGATCTCCGATTTGGCGCACATACTGAAAGCCAGCCAGTGCGGCGCGCGTATCGATCTGGATGCATTACCTTTCTCCGACGCGTTCAGTCGTCACGTAGAGCCTGAGCAGGCGCTGCGCTGGGCGCTTTCCGGCGGTGAAGATTATGAATTGTGTTTTACCGTGCCGGAGCTGAACCGTGGGGCGCTGGATGTCGCCATCGGCCAGCTCGGCGTGCCTTTTACCTGCATCGGGCAGATCAGCGCCGATGTGGAGGGGCTGCATTTTACCCGTGGCGGCAAGGCTGTCGCCCTTGACTGGAAAGGATACGACCATTTTGCCGAGAGCTAAAGATATAGCCAAAAGCCGTCTGAATTTGCGAAACCCCTGGCATTTGCTGGCAACCGGGTTTGGTAGCGGTTTAAGCCCGATAGTGCCGGGCACCATGGGATCGCTGGCGGCGATCCCCTTCTGGTGGGCAATGACATTTCTGCCCTGGCAGCTCTATTCGCTGGTGGTGATGCTGGGGATTTGTCTGGGCGTGTATTTGTGCCACCAGACGGCAAAAGATATGGGCGTACACGATCACGGCAGCATCGTCTGGGATGAGTTCATCGGAATGTGGATCACGCTGATGGCGCTCCCGACCAATGACTGGCAGTGGGTCGCCGTCGGCTTTGTGCTGTTCCGTATTCTCGATATGTGGAAACCGTGGCCGATTCGCTGGTTCGATCGCAATGTTCACGGCGGTATGGGGATCATGGTCGATGATATCATTGCCGGGATCATTGCTGCCGGGCTGTTGTATCTGATTGGCCACCACTGGCCGATTGGCTTGATCTGAGGGTGATGCGCCGGATGGCGGTTGCCTTATCCGGCTTGCGGGCTCAGCTTTGACATGCGATTACGATAACCCGGCCCGGTCAGCGCCACCGGGCATTTTTATGGGTTATTTAAATCCTACCACCGGGTGCTGTTTGTAGGGTGTTTCCAGCTCGGCAATCTGTTCCGGTTTCAGCGTTAAATCCACCGCGCCTAACAACTCTTCCAGCTGCTCTTCGCGGGATGTGCCGATAATCGGCGCAGCGACGCCAGGCTTACTCAGCAGCCAGGCCAGCGCCACCTGCGCGCGGGAAGCGCCAACTTCTTCTGCTACGCCGGCCAGGCGCTCGGCGATCTGGCTGTCATTTTCATCGGTTTCGCTGTACAGCGTTTTACCGAATTCATCCGACACCAGACGCGCGGTGGTTTCTCCCCACGGGCGGGTTAAACGTCCACGCGCCAGCGGACTCCACGGAATAATCGCCACGCCTTCCTTGTAACACAGCGGCAGCATCTCGCGCTCTTCCTCGCGATAGATCAGATTGTAGTGATCCTGCATAGTGACGAAACGCGCCCAGCCATTTTCTTGCTGCAAGGCCAGCGCGTGAGCGAACTGGCGAGCGTGCATCGACGACGCGCCGATATAGCGCGCTTTGCCCGCTTTCACCACTTCATCAAGGGCTTCGAGCGTCTCTTCAATGGGCGTGTGGTAATCCCAGCGATGGATTTGTAGCAGATCGACATACTCCATGCCCAGCCGTCGCAGGCTATCGTCGATGGAACGCAGGATCTGCGCGCGGGAGAGGCCTTCCGCCAGATCGCCTACCTGGTGATAGACTTTGGTGGCGACAACCACCTCGTCGCGGCGGGCGAAATCGCGTAGTGCGCGTCCGACAATCTCTTCGCTGCTGCCATCGGAATAGCTGTTGGCGGTATCAAAGAAGTTAATGCCGCCTTCCAGCGCGCGCTGAATGATAGGGCGGCTGCTCTCTTCCGGCAGCGTCCAGGCGTGTTTGCCCCTGTCAGGTTCGCCAAACGTCATGCAGCCAAGGCAAAGGCGGGAAACCTTAAGGTCTGTTTTTCCTAATGTGTTGTATTGCATGGTTCCACTCCTGCTATGAAAAACTTACGTTTAAGCATAGCAGGAGCGGCAGGGGAGGATCAGGCGAGCCAGTTGCGGATGCGGGATTCGATGCCTGCGGCGTTCAGCCCCAGATCGGCGCGGGCTTCATCCTGCGTACCCTGCGGGATGAAGAAATCCGGCAGGCCGAGATTGAGCACCGGCACCGGTTTGCGGTGCGCCATCAGCACTTCGTTGACGCCGCTGCCTGCGCCGCCTGCGATAGCATTCTCTTCCAGCGTCACCAGCGAGTCATGACGCGCAGCGGTTTCCAGTATCAGCGCTTCATCCAGCGGTTTGGCAAAACGCATGTCGATAAGCGTGGCGTTCAGGGCTTCGGCGGCTTTTTGCGCTTCCGGCAATAATGTACCGAAGTTCAGAATCGCCAGCTTCTCGCCCTGGCGTTTCACCACGCCTTTACCGATCGGCAGTTTCTCCAGTGGCTCCAGCGGTACACCAACGGCATTGCCGCGCGGGTAACGTACGGCGCTTGGGCCATCGGCATAGTGATAGCCGGTAAACAGCATCTGGCGGCACTCGTTTTCATCGCTTGGCGTCATGATGACCATCTCCGGGATACAGCGCAGGTAGGAGATATCAAAAGCACCCTGGTGCGTCTGCCCGTCGGCACCGACAATCCCGGCGCGATCGATGGCAAACAGCACCGGCAGTTTCTGGATCGCCACATCGTGGATCACCTGATCATAGGCGCGTTGCAGGAAAGTGGAGTAGATCGCCACCACCGGTTTGTAGCCGCCAATCGCCAGCCCGGCCGCGAAAGTCACGGCATGCTGCTCGGCAATGGCCACATCAAAATATTGATCCGGGTATTTGCGTGAAAATTCGACCATGCCGGAACCTTCACGCATCGCTGGCGTGATCGCCATCAGCTTGTCGTCTTTGGCGGCGGTTTCGCACAGCCAGTCGCCGAAAATCTTCGAATAACTCGGCATGCCACCGCTGCTTTTCGGCAGCGTACCGCTGGTCGGATCGAATTTCGGCACCGCGTGGAAGGTGATCGGATCTTTTTCGGCCGGTTCATAGCCGCGCCCTTTTTTGGTCATAATATGCAGGAACTGCGGACCTTTCAGATCGCGCATATTGCGCAGGGTCTGCACCAGCCCCAGCACATCGTGACCGTCCACCGGGCCAATGTAGTTAAAGCCCAGCTCTTCAAACAGGGTGCCCGGCACGACCATACCTTTGATATGTTCTTCGGTACGCTTGATCAACTCTTTGATCGGCGGTACGCCGGAAAGCACTTTTTTGCCGCCTTCGCGCAGGGTGGAGTAGAGCTTGCCGGAGAGCAACTGCGCCAGGTGATTGTTCAGCGCGCCGACGTTCTCGGAAATCGACATCTCGTTGTCATTCAACACTACCAGCATATCCGGGCGGATATCACCGGCGTGGTTCATCGCTTCGAAGGCCATACCAGCAGTGATCGCGCCATCGCCAATGACGCAGACGGTGCGGCGCTGCTTGCCCTCTTTGGCGGCGGCGACGGCAACGCCAATTCCTGCGCTGATAGAGGTGGAGGAGTGACCCACGCTGAGAACGTCGTATTCGCTTTCGCCGCGCCATGGGAACGGATGCAGACCGTTTTTCTGCCGGATGGTGTCGATTTTGTCGCGACGCCCGGTAAGAATTTTGTGCGGATAGGCCTGGTGGCCGACGTCCCAGATTAACTGATCGAACGGCGTGTTGTAGACGTAATGTAACGCGACGGTCAGTTCGACCGTGCCAAGCCCGGAGGCGAAGTGCCCGCTGGAGCGGCTTACACTGTCAAGCAGATAGCGACGCAGTTCGTCGCACAGCTTCGGCAGACTCTCTTTCGGCAGCAGACGCAACTCTTGTGTGGTATCTACCAGCGCCAGCGTCGGGTATTTGGCTATATCAAAACTCATCAGCAACTCATCTAGTGTGTCGTTTTATTTATCACGCTGGATTATATAATTCGCCAGTGCTTCCAGTGCCGTCGTATCAAGCGACTGTGCAGCCAGCAGGCTAAGCGCCTGTCGGGCATCGTCAATCAGGTCGCGGGCTTTTGTCCGGGCTTGCTCAAGACCCAGAAGTGCGGGATAGGTACTTTTCCCCAGGTGCTGATCGGCGCCCTGGCGTTTACCAAGGGTGGCAGTATCGCCGACCACATCCAGGATGTCATCCTGAACCTGGAACGCCAGACCGATGCTTTGGGCGTAGCGATCGAGCTGAGGTAGGGCTTCCCGGCCTCTGTCGCCCGCGCTCAGCGCGCCCATTTTTACTGCCGCACGGATCAGCGCACCGGTTTTGTGGCGATGGATCTGCTCCAGCGCTTCCAGCGAGATTTGCTCGCCTTCAGCCGCCAGATCCAGCGCCTGGCCTCCGCACATGCCGGCCACGCCGCTGGAGATCGCAAGGGTTGATACCATCGCCAGCCGATCGTGTGCCGCCACTTCCGGCATCGGCGCATCGGCGAGAATCGAGAAAGCCAGCGTCTGCAATGCATCTCCCGCAAGAATGGCATTGGCTTCGCCAAATTTAATATGGCAGGTCGGCAGGCCACGGCGTAAATCGTCGTCGTCCATCGCAGGCAGATCGTCATGGATCAGCGAGTAAGCATGGATGCACTCCACGGCCGCCGCGGGCGCATCCAGCGTTTGCTGGCTGACGCCGAACATCGAGCCGGTTGCGTAAACCAGAAACGGACGCAGACGTTTACCACCTAATAGTGCGCCATACTGGATAGCGTCAACCAGAGGAGTGTTCTGAAAGGGCAACGGAGCGATAAAACGGCGCAGCGCGTCATTGGCCCGATCGACGCAGGCCTGCAATTGTTGATTAAAATCCATCGTTATTCAGCATCCGGTGCGAAAGGCTTTAACGGCGCCTCTTCGGAATCGGAAAGCAGGATCTGCACGCGCTGCTCCGCCTGCTGTAACTTTACCTGCCCCTGGCGCGCCAGTTGTACGCCACGTTCGAATTCATTGAGTGCCTCTTCGAGCGGAAGATCGCCGCTTTCAAGACGAGTGACAATCTGTTCCAGCTCGTTCAGCGCTGTTTCGAAACTGGCTGGTGCTTCGTTTTTCTTTGGCATAGTGAATGTCTGACTCTTCTATTATTCATCCTGACTCAATTTAGCTATGGTAGCGGAGTCGTGGCACTTAGCCAATTACGCTCAAGGGTAATGCATTGCGCAAGGTCTATTCGATGGTGGTATACTTCCGCGCCTGGATGCAGCCGCGGGTATGGGCTGCTGTATTATTTTCCCTTACAGGCCCAGTCGGGCTTGCCAACGAACCATTGCCGCCATGAAGTTTATCATTAAATTGTTCCCGGAAATCACCATCAAAAGCCAATCTGTGCGCTTGCGCTTTATTAAAATTCTGACCGGGAACATTCGTAACGTTCTGAAGCACTACGACGAAACCCTTGCCGTTGTGCGCCACTGGGACCATATCGAAGTCCGCGCCAAAGATGAAAACCAGCGTCTGGCTATTCGCGACGCGCTGACCCGCATTCCGGGGATCCACCATATTCTGGAAGTGGAAGATGTGCCTTTCACTTCTCTGCACGATATTTTTGAGAAAGCGCTGGTGCAGTATCGCGAGCAGATTGAAGGTAAAACCTTCTGCGTGCGCGTGAAACGCCGTGGTAAACATGAATTCAGCTCTATTGAAGTGGAACGTTACGTAGGCGGCGGGCTGAACCAGCATGTCGAATCTGCGCGCGTGAAGCTGACGCACCCGGATGTGACGGTGAATCTGGAAATCGAAGATGATCGTCTGCTGCTGGTTAAAGGCCGTTATGAAGGGATTGGCGGCTTCCCGATTGGCACCCAGGAAGATGTTCTGTCGCTGATTTCCGGCGGTTTCGACTCCGGCGTTTCCAGCTATATGCTGATGCGTCGCGGTTGCCGCGTACACTACTGCTTCTTTAATCTCGGCGGCGCCGCCCATGAAATTGGCGTTCGCCAGGTGGCGCATTATCTGTGGAACCGCTTTGGCAGTTCGCACCGCGTGCGTTTTGTGGCAATCAATTTTGAACCGGTGGTCGGCGAGATCCTTGAAAAAGTCGATGATGGTCAGATGGGCGTGGTGCTGAAACGTATGATGGTGCGCGCCGCGTCGAAAGTCGCTGAACGTTACGGCGTACAGGCGCTGGTGACCGGTGAAGCGCTGGGACAGGTTTCCAGCCAGACGCTGACCAACCTGCGTCTGATTGATAACGTCTCCGATACGCTGATCCTGCGCCCGCTCATCTCTTACGATAAAGAGCACATTATCGATCTGGCGCGTGAAATCGGCACCGAGGATTTTGCCCGCACGATGCCGGAATATTGCGGCGTGATCTCCAAAAGCCCAACGGTAAAGGCGGTGAAAGCGAAGATCGAAGCGGAAGAAGCGCACTTTGATTTCGCTATCCTCGACCAGGTTGTGGAGGAAGCCAGCAATATTGATATCCGCGAAATCGCTCAGCAAACCCAGCAAGAGGTGGTGGAAGTTGAAACGGTTAACGGTTTCGGCCCGAACGATGTGGTGCTGGATATCCGTTCGATTGACGAACAGGATGATAAGCCGCTGAAGCTGGAAGGCGTTGATGTGGTGTCGCTGCCGTTCTACAAGCTGAGCACGAAGTTTGGCGATCTCGATCAGAACAAAACCTGGCTGCTGTGGTGTGAGCGTGGCGTGATGAGCCGCTTGCAGGCGCTCTATCTGCGTGAGCAAGGCTTCCAGAATGTGAAGGTTTATCGCCCGTAAACAGAATGCCGGATGGCGGCTTCGCCTTCATCCGGCCTGCAAGGGCACGAGCCTGAGCCCGGTTGTGTTCCGAAGGGCAAGTCCCGGTTGTAGGCCGGATAAGCGTCCGCGCTATTCGGCAAACAGCGCCCCCGGGCACTGCCATGTTTACGCTTCGTAGTAGTTATAAATCCCCGCCGCCATCACCAACTGCGACGCCACTTCATGAGCTTTTTCGCGCCCGACCAGCAGATCAATAATCTTCAGGCCAAAATCAATGGCTGTGCCTGGCCCCTGGCTGGTCAATAAATTCACCCGAGGATCCCACACCACTCGCTTATCCTGCCACTGTTCGGGCGGGATCGTCTCTTTCAATCCCGGGAAACCGGTCATATTGCCAATCGGGAAGAGCTGATGTGGCACCAGTACTGTACCGGCGGCGGCACAAATGGCGGCAACAATGCGCCCGGAAAGGTGGAACTGGCGAACGGTTTCGACCAGCAGCGGGCTGTCGCGGAAGCACTCCGCGCCTTTCAGGCCGCCCGGCAACACGATCGCATCGAAATCACCATCCGCCACTTCAACCAGCGGCGCATCGGCCAGCAGTTTAACCCCGCGTGAGCAGGTGATAACCAGGTTGCCGTCGCTGGCGACGCTGGCGGTAGTGACAGCAATACCACCGCGCACCAGCAGATCGATAGTCGTGACCGCTTCGGTCTCTTCACTACCAGGGGCGAGGCATATCAGAGCTGATGCGCTCATACTCACTCTCCTTACGTTTAATCATTTCATACAGACGGGCGTTTTCCGGCACCGCGATACCGTGCGCGCGGGCGCGTCTGAGCAGGTAGCCAGTAATATAATCGCTCTCGGTGTGCCGCAAGGCGCGTACATCCTGGAGCATTGATGAAATATTTTCCGCTGTATTTTCGATAATCTGGTTCACATAACTCAGCAAATCATCCGCAGAGATGTGGTGGCCTTCACGTTCGATAACGGCAGCCACTTCGCGGGTGATTTTTGCCACCTCATCGGGAAATTCGCGCAGATTGCCATTTTTGCAGTCGTGCAGGGCGGTCAGCGGATTGATTACGCAGTTCACCGCCAGCTTGCGCCACAGCGCCGGGCGAATAGTGTTGTGCCAGGCGACATCCGGCAGCGCTTCTTGCAGGGTATCTGCCAGCGCACTGAATTCACCGTCCTGCTGCCGCGCCGGGCCAATATGCGTAGTGCCGCTGGCCACATGCACAATCACGTTACCATCGCGGCGAGCAGCGTGCGTCGTGGTGCCAATCAGCAGGGGATTCGGCAGCGCTTTTAACTCTTCCACGGTGCCCATACCATTGTGAATCAGCAGTACCGGCGTCGCGGGAGAAAGCGCAGTTGCCAGGCTTTTTACCGCATCAGAAACTTGCCAGGCTTTCAGCGTCACCAGCAGCAGATCGCTACGGGCTAAAAATTCAGGATCGTTAGCCGTCAGGGACTCATTAAAAACCGTGCCGTCTTCTTCCACGACATTCACACTGCAAAAAGGCTGAGGTACGCGTAACCAGCCCTGTACTTCATGTCCCTGTTTACACAGCGCTGTTAACCACAATTGCCCTAAAGCACCGCAACCGAGTACGGTAATTCTCATTGTTCCTCCTCACCTGCAACTGCGCCAGGTGTTACTTCAACCATTATAGTGCTGTCGGCTATGCTTCCAGTATTACAAGTTGAGTTATACCTCGTTGCGGGTATTATGCATCGCAACAAATAGAGAGGGAGAAGAAAAGATGCCATCTTTCGATATCGTTTCCGAAGTTGAAATGCGCGAAGTGCAAAACGGTGTTGAGAATGCGACCCGTGAAGTCGCAACACGCTTTGATTTTCGCAACGTTGAAGCCACATTCGAACTGAATGAAGAAAAACAGACCATTAAGGTACTGAGCGAATCTGATTTCCAGGTGAACCAGTTGCTGGATATTTTACGTGCCAAGCTGCTGAAACGCGGCATTGAAGGGGCATCGCTGGATGTGCCGGAAGAGTTCGTCCACAGCGGGAAAAACTGGTTTGTGGAAGCAAAGCTGAAGCAGGGGATCGATGCGCCGACGGCGAAGAAAATCATCAAGCTGATTAAAGACAGCAAACTGAAAGTGCAGGCGCAGATTCAGGGTGAAGAGATCCGCGTGACCGGGAAATCCCGTGACGATCTGCAGGCGGTGATGGCATTAGTGCGCGGCGGCAAGCTGGGCCAGCCGTTCCAGTTCAAAAACTTCCGCGATTAATCGCTTTTCCCCTCCCGCCAGGGGAGGGGAAAATGGCCGACTTAACCTGCGACGGCCTGTTCGACTTCAAAGCGGTTTGTCACTTTGCTGTCGATCTTCACGTAAGCGCTACGCTCTTCCGCCACGACCAATACTTCACTGACCCCCGCTGTTGCCTGCAGACGCTGCTGTAGCGCGTCATCAATAGCCACATCGTCAGGAATGGCGATACGCAGGCTGCTGACATAGGGCGGCTCCTGCATGCTGCTGGCAACCAGCAGCCAGACCACGGCCAACAATGCACCAAACAGGAACACCATTTGTGAGTCAAATAAGCCATCCACCCAGCCGCCGACCGCGCCGCCAATAGCGACGCCGAGAAACTGGCTGGTGGAGTAAATGCCCATTGCCGTTCCTTTATAACCAGCTGGCGCTTCTTTACTGATTAACGACGGCAGTAGCGCTTCCATCAAGTTAAAGGCGAGGAAGAAGATCTGTACGCCAATCACAATTTCCCAGAAGTAAGCGCCGGCGCCCCACAGCACGATTTCCGCAATCAGCAGTAGCGCAACGCAGAGCACAAAAACGCGCTTCATCCGGCGTTTCACTTCGGCGTAGATAATAAACGGCACTACCGAAGCAAACGAGATAAGCATGGTGACGAGATAGATTTTCCAGTGCTCTGAAGCCGGAAAACCGGCCGATTCAAGCTGACCGGGCAGCGCCACAAACGTCGACATCAGCAGGATATGCAGGCACATAATGCCAAAGTTCAGCTTCAGCAGCTTTGGATTGACGATCACCATGCTAAAGCAATCTTTAACCATTCCCGATTCGCGGTTGCGTACATGGTGTTTGCTGTCCGGCACGACCCACAGCGTCAGGATGATGCCGATCGTCGCCAGCACGGCAATCATCCAGAACAGCGCATGCAGGCCTAAAAGATGGGTAATGATCGGCCCTAAAACCATGGCAATGGCGAACGTGATGCCGAAGCTGACGCCGATAAACGCCATCGCCTTGGTGCGATTTTGCTCGCGAGTGAGATCCGACAATAGCGCCATCACGGCGGCGGCAATCGCCCCGGAGCCCTGCAGCGCTCGGCCAAGAATAATGCCCCAGATGGAATCGGTGAGCGCGGCAATCACGCTGCCCAGCACGAAGATCGCCAGCCCACCGACAATCAGCGGCTTGCGGCCGATGCGATCCGACAGCAGCCCGAAGGGGATCTGAAATACCGCCTGGGCCAGGCCGTAGATGCCGATCGCCAGCCCAATCAGGGCTTCCGATGCTCCCTGCAACGCCATGCCGTATGTGGTCAGAACGGGCAGGACCATAAACATGCCGAGCATGCGCAGTGAGAATACAGTCCCTAAACCCCAGGTGGCGCGCAACTCGCCCGGCGTCATTTTATAATCGTTCATTACCACCTCAATTTAAAAACCGGACATAGTGTAGTGCGGCGGCAGGGTAGGGTAAACATGCGGTTATTTAACAAATATTACATATCCTTAGAGTTCGTCCTGTTATTGACTTCACCGTCACAGAGCCAGCAAAGGGCTTACTCCGGACGAAAAAAAACCGGGTTTCCCCGGTTTTTCCAGTGTGGTGCAGCAAACTTACCAGACGTATGTCAGCAGGCTATGTGAATCCGGCACCATAAAGTCCACGGACATCATCACGGAAAGGGAAGTGATAGCAACAATGGAGAACACAAACAGTTTGCGCGCCCATACTTTGTCGTCTTCCACTTTGTAACCGCGCAGCGCCATGCCCAGCCACCAGAGGCTTACCGCAGCAGCAACGACAAGATATTTGTACCCGGCATAGCCGCCCAGCGACAGCATCAGCGTGGCAATAGCAAACGCCATGATGTACAGCGTGATATGGTTTTTGGCCACGGAAATGCCTTTCACCACCGGCAGTACCGGAATGTTCGCTGCCTGATAATCCTTAAAGCGGAAAATCGCGATGGCATAAGAGTGAGGCATTTGCCACAGGCTGAAAATCGCCAGCAGAATTGCCGCACCGCTATCGAACTCGTTGGTGACCGCACAGTAGCCAATCACCGGCGGCGCAGCGCCGGAGAGAGAACCAATCAGCGTGCCGTAAACAGAGTGGCGTTTCATGTACAGGCTGTAAACGCCGACATAAACCACAAACCCCATTACCCCCAGCCAGCAGGCCAGCGGGTTGGCGCCGAACCACAGCAGCATAAAGCCAGCAATACCCAACAAGGCGGCGTACACCAGCGAGACTTTTGGCGAGATCAGCCCTCTGACCAGCACCCGGTTTTTCGTTCGTTCCATCTTTTTATCGATGTCACGATCGATGTAGTTGTTAAATACACAACCAGAGGCGACCACCAACGACACGCCAATCAGCGTGTAGAGGAACAGGGGATAGTCGATGTGGCCTTTGGAAGCCAACAGGAACCCCCCAATCACGGAGATCAGATTGCCAAAAATAATGCCCGGTTTCGTAACTTGCAGGTATTGCTTAAACATACTCGCCGCTCTTAGTGAACCATCATGTTGTAGTTGAGGTTCCACATAATCCAGATGGAACCGACTACCAGGATAGCGATGATAATCACGGTAAAGATAAAGGCGGTAAGGTTCCAGCCTTCATCAGACTTGGTGTTCATGTGCAGGAAGCAAACCAGATGCACCAGAATCTGAACTACGGCGGTAACCAGGACAACGCCCAGAAGCACCGGCTTAGAAGCAGAACCGTTCATCACCATCCAGAACGGGATTAGCGTCAGGATGATCGACAGGATGAAACCTGTCATATAGGTTTTTACGCTGCCGTGGGAAGCGCCATGATCGTTAGAATGACTCATTACATCGCCCCCATCAGATAAACAACAGAGAACACGCAGATCCACACCACGTCCAGGAAGTGCCAGAACAGGCTCAGGCACATGATACGGGTACGGTTAGTGCTGGTCAGGCCGCGACGGGAAATCTGGAACATCAGAACCGCCATCCAGATCAGACCCGAGGTCACGTGCAGACCGTGGGTGCCTACCAGCGCGAAGAACGCTGACAGGAAGCCGCTGCGATCCGGACCCATGCCTTCGGCAATCAGGTGGTGGAACTCATAGAGTTCCATCCCGATAAAGCCTGCGCCAAACAACCAGGTCAACGCCAGCCAGGCAACAACCTGGCTTTTGTTGTTTTTGTACATGGCGATGGCCGCCATGCCGTAGGTGATGGAGCTGAACAACAGCAGCGCGGTTTCAACCAGTACGAACGGCAGCTCGAAAATGTCCTTACCGGTCGGGCCGCCCGCAGTGCCGTTCACCAGAACGGCATAGGTCGCGAACAGACAGCAGAACAGAATGCAGTCGCTCATCAGGTAGATCCAGAAACCGAAGACTTTATTCGGCCCTGCATCGTGGTGCCCGTGTTCGTGCGCGTGGGCGTGCGCGTTGGTCAGAGTATCAGTTGCCATTTTTCAGCCCTGCTTTAGTGATCTCATCGAAATGCTGGTTTTCCAGTTTCTCGATTTCTGCAACCGGTACGTAGTAATCCACGTCCTCGTCGAAGCTCTTCACAATCCAGCTGATGATGATGCCAGCGAAACCAACGATAGCCATCCACCAGATATGCCAGATCATGGCGAAACCAAACACGGTTGCAAACGCGGCGATAACAATGCCGGCACCGCTGTTTTTCGGCATATGAATTTCTTCATACTGCGCAGGTTTTTTGTACGCTTCGCCTTTCTCTTTCATTTCCCAGAACGCATCACGTTCGTGAATGTGCGGGACATGAGCAAAGTTGTAGAACGGCGGAGGAGAGGAGGTTGCCCACTCCAGCGTACGGCCACCCCACGGGTCACCGGTCAGGTCACGGTTCTGATCGCGGTCGCGAATAGAAACGTAGATCTGAATCAGCAGACACAGGATACCGATAGCAATCAGCGCCGCACCGCAGGCTGCGACCATCAGCATGGTGTGGAACTGCGGATCAATCTGCTGGCTCAGGCGACGGGTCATACCCATAAAGCCCAGCACGTACAGCGGCATAAATGCAACGAAGAAGCCGATGATCCAGAACCAGAACGCGCGTTTACCCCAGGTTTCATTCAGGGTGTAACCGAAGGCTTTTGGCCACCAGTAAGTCAGACCTGCGAAGCAACCGAAGACCACGCCGCCGATGATAACGTTATGGAAGTGCGCAATCAGGAACAGGCTGTTGTGCAGTACGAAGTCTGCGCCCGGAACCGCCAGCAGCACGCCGGTCATCCCACCTACGGAGAAGGTCACGATAAAGCCGATGGTCCACAGCATAGAGGAGTGGAACACAATGCGGCCCTGGTACATGGTGAACAGCCAGTTGAAGATCTTCACCCCGGTCGGGATGGCGATAATCATCGTGGTGATACCAAAGAAGGCGTTTACGTTCGCGCCAGCACCCATGGTGAAGAAGTGGTGCAGCCAAACGATGAACGACAGTACGGTAATACATACGGTCGCCCACACCAGCGAGGTGTAACCAAACAGGCGTTTACGCGAGAAGGTGGCGGTGATTTCGGAGAACACCCCGAAGACCGGCAGCACCAGAATGTACACTTCCGGGTGACCCCAGGCCCAAATCAGGTTGATGTACATCATCATGTTGCCACCCATATCGTTGGTAAAGAAATGGGTGCCCAGATAGCGATCCAGGGTCAGCAGCGCAATGGTGACAGTCAGAATTGGGAACGATGCGATAATCAGCACGTTGGCGCACAAAGATGCCCAGGTAAATACCGGCATTTTGAACATCGTCATGCCCGGCGCACGCATCTTCAGAATGGTCACGAAGAAGTTGATACCGGTCAGCGTCGTACCGATACCCGAGAGCTGGAGACTCCAGATCCAGTAATCGACCCCAACGCCAGGGCTGTATTCAATTCCCGAAAGCGGCGGATAAGCCAGCCAACCGGTCTGCGCGAACTCACCGACGCCCAGAGAGATGTTGACCAGAATGACGCCCACAACCGTGAACCAGAAGCTCAGGTTGTTCAGGAACGGAAACGCAACGTCGCGCGCACCGATCTGCAATGGAACCACCAGGTTCATCAGACCGATAACGAATGGCATTGCCACGAAGAAGATCATGATCACACCGTGAGCGGTGAAGACCTGATCGTAGTGGTGAGGCGGCAGGAAGCCCGCTTCACCCGCAGAGGCCAGCGCCTGCTGGCTACGCATCATGACAGCATCTGCGAAGCCGCGCAGCAGCATCACAACGGCCACGAGGACGTACATGATACCAAGGCGTTTGTGGTCAACAGAGGTCAACCATTCTTTCCACAGCCAGGACCACTTACCGAAGTAAGAGATCAGGCCAACTACCGCCAGACCGCCGACGATAATCGCAGCAACCGTGACCATGATAATGGGTTCATGGTACGGCACTGCATCCAGTGTAAGTTTTCCGAACATCGTTTTCTTCCTCGACCCCTTAGTGAGAGGTTTCCGCGTGGCTCATGTCCATGCCTTCCATTCCTTCGTGCGCGTTATGCTCGCCTTCCGGTTGGGTCATGTCCATGCTCTTGCCGTGGCCCATAAATTTGTTGATAACGTCTTTAAACAAATCGGGTTTCACGCTGGAGAAGTATTCAACCTTGTTGTATTCGCTTGGCGCAGCAACTTTCTCATACGCCGCCATATCTGGCAGGGTGTTTGAAGATTGTTTCGCTTTTGCGACCCACTGGTCGAATGCGGCGCGGTCCGGCGTAGCAATGGCTTTAAACTTCATGCCAGAGAAGCCCGGGCCGCTATAGCTGGCGGAAATGCCATCGTACGTACCTGCTTCGTTGGCGATGAGATGCAGTTTGGTCTGCATACCGGCCATTGCGTAGATCTGGCTGCCCAGACGCGGAATAAAGAACGAGTTCATCACGGAGTTGGAGGTCACTTTGAACTCTACCGGTGTGTTCGCCGGGAAGGCGATTTCATTAACGGTAGCAATGCCCTGTTCCGGGTAGATGAAGAACCATTTCCAGTCCATAGCGACCACTTCAATGGTAATTGGGTGTTCGTCATGTGCCAGCGGTTTGCTCGGTTCGAGCGAGTGGGTGGTTTTCCACGTCAGTACAGCAAGGAACAGGATGATCAGAATCGGCACCGTCCAGACCACAGCTTCCACTTTATTGGAGTGTGACCAGTTCGGGCTATACTTCGCATCTTTATTGCTCGCACGATACTTCCAGGCGAAACCAACGGCCATCAAGATGGCGGGAATAACGACAATCAACATCAGGCCAAAAGCCGTCAGTATCAGCGAACGTTGCTCCAGTCCAATCTGTCCTTTGGGGTCAAGAAGTGCAGAATCGCAACCACTGAGTAAAACAGTGCTGGCGATTAATGACAACCATCCCAAACTTTTATTGTATTTCCTGAGTCTCATTTAACGACCTCAATTCCACGGGATCTGGTGGCGCTTAAAGTGTGCGGGCATTTTACGGAAAGGTTACGTTACTGTAAACATACTTGGCTCTGTGTCAGTAAGGTGTTACTGGGTTCTGCCGTTTATGTCACACGAAATGCAACAAACTGTAAAATCGAGCATTCGCACAGCCTGAAGTTGAGATTATAACGAAAATATTACATTACAATCAGCGCTGAGGGTAAGTTGGTATAACCAATCAATTAATTAAACAAATAATTAACATATATTCAGCAATTACCGTACATTATTGGAACTAATGTGAAACCCAATAATTAATAACAGTGCTGAATCGTTAAAGAATAGTCCTTAATTTATAGTGCACAAAATAATTAAAGAAAATGTATACATATAACGATAAATAACCGATTAGGCCTGGAGTAAAATAATGGTTATGAATTGTACGAAATAATAACCATCATGAATTATTTAGTTGGTTTTTTATCCTTGCGATTGATTTTAAAAACAAAAAAATCCAGGAAATTGTTAATTATGAAGGGATGATATTCAGATGGCTGGAAATACCTCGCCGATTATTGGCATCGACTTAGGAACCTCCAATAGTGCTGTCGCCTGGTTCACTGAGGGCAACACGCAGCTGATCCCGGGCGCGCAAGGGGAGCGCTTAACCCCCTCTGTTATCGGCATTGATGATGAGGGACACCTGCTGGTCGGCGCCGCCGCCAAAGCGCGGCTGGTCAGCCACCCGCAGATGACGGTCGCCAGCTTTAAGCGCTATATGGGCACGGATAAAACCTGGCTGCTCGGCGCGCGGCAATTTCGCGCCGAAGAGTTGTCTGCTCTGATCTTACGTAAACTCAAAACCGATGCCGAAGTGGCGCTGGGCTGTCCGGTCACCCGTGCGGTGATCACGGTCCCCGCCTACTTTAATGACGCGCAACGCAAGGCAGTAAAAGCTGCCGGGCGTCTTGCCGGGCTTGAGGTGATGCGCCTGCTCAATGAACCGACCGCTGCGGCGCTGGCTTACGGGCTGGCCGATAACAGCGAGCAAAAGTTCCTGATTTTTGATCTCGGCGGCGGCACTTTTGATGTCTCTATCGTGGACATCTTCGAAGGCGTGATCGAAGTGCGTGCCAGCAGCGGCGATGCCTGGCTGGGCGGCGACGACTTTACCGATCTTATTCGCCAGTGGATGTTAAACGTTTCCCCGGCATTAAAGGACGCGCCGTTAACCAGCCTGGCGCAATTAACTTCGCTGGCGGAAGAGCTTAAACAGGCGCTCAGCGCACAGGAGAGCGCCAGCGCGCAGCTCGCTTTTGCCGGTGAAACGTACCGCTGGCAACTGGACGGCGAAACCTTTGCCGGGCAGGCTGCCGGGTTACTTTCACGGCTGAAAAAAACAGTCGTGCAGGTTTTGCAGGATGCGCAGTTTGATCCCCGCGATCTTGATCATGTCATCCTGGTGGGCGGCGCGACCCGTATGGCACTGGTGCGCCAACTGGCAACGCGAATGTTTGGCCGTTTTCCGCGTAATGAACTTAATCCGGATGAAGTCGTGGCGCTTGGCGCAGGGATGCAGGCCGGGCTTATCGCTGAAGACCGTGCGCTGGACGACATCGTATTGACCGATGTGATGCCCTATTCGCTGGGTGTGGCAGTGGCCCGGCGGCTCGAAGGCGGCAAAATAGACGACGGCTATTTCATGCCATTGATTGAGCGCAATGCGTTTGTTCCGGTCAGCGTTGTCGAAACGGTAGAGACAATGAGTGACAACCAGGATCATATTGTGATCGCGGTCTATCAGGGCGAAGCCCGCCGCGTCAGCGACAATTTGTTGCTCGATCGTATGACTATTCCGGTTCCGGCCCGCCGCGCAGGCGAGGTGAAAATCGATGTGCGCTTCACCTATACGCTGGACGGTATTCTGGAAGTGGAATGTAAAGTGCAGGGCGAAAGCACTGCTTCAACGCTGATCATTGAAAAAGCCCCTGGCGTGTTAAGTGAAGAAGAGATCGCCGAACGTTTACGTCAGCTTGATGGCCTGAAAATGCATCCCCGCGATGTGCCGGAAAACCGGCAATTGCTGGCGGAGGCGTCACGCCGTTACGAACAGCTTTTAGGGCAGCGTCGGCAACTGATCGACCACTACGCCACGCAGTTTGAAATGGCGCTTAATCGTCAGGATGTGCGTGCTATCGTTGCGGCGCGTGATGAACTGCGCCGGGCATTAGCGATGCTGGATGACGGGATGTAATGGCGATGACTATCTGGGAAACCCTTGGCATCGATGCCACTACGGATGAATCCGCTATCCGCCGGGCCTACGCCCGCCAGCTTAAACTGCATCGCCCTGATAAAGATCCTCAGGGTTACCAGCAACTGCGGGAAGCGTTCGATCTCGCAAAGCAATACGCCAGCAATGCGGCGATGTGGCAGGACGAAGAAGAGGATGAACCCGCAGCGGACGAAGCTGACCATAGCGAAGTGACGCTCTCCAGCGCACAGGATTATCTGCGCACGCTGGAAGGACATCACGACATCGCCCTGCAACCCGACTGGCAACGCGAGGCGCTGGAAGATGACGCAGAGCGTTTTTCCGTCCGGCTCTTAACCGATGAAATGCCTGCGCTGAAAGCCTTGCGTGAGTATCTGGATCATGAACTGCCGGATGCTCTGGACGCGCGCGCTGTTTTCAGCCTTGCGCTGGCGCAGGCGTTAAGCGAGCGCAAAGGCATTACGCGCAGCCTGGTCAGTGAAGTCTCCGATATTATGGGCTGGGAGCTGGACGGCTATCGCGTCAGGCATATCCCGCACTGGGTGGTTGAGGCCATTGAACAGCAAGTTGCGCTGAGTGAAGCCGAGGAGCACTGGGCGTATCTGGCGCGGCAAAGCACAAATGACAGGCAAGCGAAACTGGCCTGGCGGCTGCTGTCTGGCGAGGTGAAAAGGGTGCCGTGGTGGGCGAAACTGATTCCCGGTTTCACGCAACAACTGGTCAATCATGTTGCGACAATTAAATATCACTATCCGCAACTGCTGGACCGTCTGAATCCCGAACTGCTGGAATATATCTCCTCGCCGCACTTTTTGTTGAGCTGGAGAGAGGTTGCAGCGCTCTGGTTCTGGGGCGTGGCTGCCTGGTTACAGGTGCGGGTCGCACCCGCAATGGCAGGGCAGGCTGCGGCGATAGTGGGGAGTCTTATCGTCTATCTATGGGTCATGCCGCTTTTACTGGCGTATTATGAGCAGGGAAAACGTAGCGCCAGGGCAGTGCTGCCGCTCTTGTGGCTACTGGGATGGATTATGCTGGCGATCCCGCTGTTTCATTTATATGAAGTGGTCTTCAGCTACCCGCCAGTGTACAAAGGTGTTTCTCGCGTCATGATGCTGACCGCTGTGCTGGCTTATCCCGCCTGGTGGGTAATTAGCCGTAACCGACATCAGTGGTACGCGATGCCCTTCAAAGGGGTTGCGTTTATGTTTATGTTACCCGTCGCGTTTTTGCAGCAATTTTCGCCAATAATCACCGCCGTCGGCGTGATTATTTTACCGGCGCTCTTCACCCACGTCCTGCGCGGGCTATTTTTCTTCTATTAATAACGCCAGCGCTTACCTGCTATCGGGTAAGCGCTGTGTTCACATCAACTGCGTTTTGCGCAGCGCCAGCAGATCCAGCAGCCCGCCGAACAGAATGCCGACAATCGCCAGCAGTGCGCCGCCTTCGAGAAGCCAGCTGCCAATGGTCCAGTTCGCTATTCCGCTGGCCGTTATAATAAGCACCACCAGCCAGCCGCTAAGCAGCAGGCAGCCGACACTCAGTATGCGCAAGGCCAGACGGTAGGCAGACGGATATTCGCTGCGCGGCATGAAATGCCCGCTCTGTTGGGTAAATTCCAGCGTCCTCTTACACATTGCCAGCAGCAGCAGGCCCGGCGCGGCGGCAATGATGGAGAAGAGATAAAAGGTTGACCAACTGTAGGTTTCTACAAACCAGCCTGCCAGCGGGCCGACGTACACGCGTCCGACAGCGGATAGCGCCGAAAGCAGAGCAAACTGGGTTGCGGAGAAGGATTTATTGCAAAGCGTCATTAATAACGCGACAAATGCCGCCGTCCCCATGCCGCCGCACAGATTCTCGAAGAACACGGCGGCACCCATGTTGACGATATCTTTCTGCGTGGTAGACAGCAGCCAGTAACCGGCATTGGAAACCGCCTGTAAAAATCCGAAGATCATTAACGCGCGGAACAGAGAGAGGCGCTGCATTAATACCCCGCCATACAGCGCGCCAATGATTGTTGCTGCCAGCCCCAGCGTTTTGTTGACCACGCCGACTTCGCCTGCGTCAAACCCGACGCCGCGAATCAAAAAGGTGGTCGTCAGGCTCATGGCGAAAGCATCGCCGAGTTTATACAGCACGATCAGCAGTAAAATCAGCCAGGCATTATTGCGGCCGAAGAAATCACGCAGCGGCTCGACAACCGCCTGCTCCAGCGTTTTCGGCACCGGGATGGTGTCCGTTGGCTCCGGTGCCAGCAGGGTGGCAATAATACAAGGGATCAGCAGTGCGGCCATCAGCCAGTACATTCCTTGCCAGCCGAGCCAGCGGTCGGCGAGCCACAGCGCCAGCCCACCGGAAACCAGCATGCCAAGGCGATAGCCGAGTACGCTAATGGCTGCGCCAGCGCCGCGCTCTTCAACAGGCAGGACATCCGTTTTCCAGGCATCGAACACAATATCCTGCGAGGCGGAACAGAAGGCAATCAGCACAGCCAGCGCTGCCATCCAGCGCAGGTGGTTGGCCGGATCAAGGAAGCCCATTCCGGCGATGGAGGCCAGCAATATCAGTTGCGTCAGCAGTAGCCAGCCGCGACGCCTTCCCAATAGCGGCGGCGTGTAGCGATCCATGAGCGGCGACCAGAGGAATTTAAAGACGTAGGCCTGGCCGACCAGCGAGAAGAAACCGATGGTTTTAAGATCGACGTTTTCAACGGTCATCCATGCCTGAAGCGTACCGCTGGTCAGGGCAAGGGGTAAACCGGAGGCAAAACCCAGGATAAGCAGAATCGCTGATTTGGGCTGCGTGAAGATGCGTAAGTAGTGGCTCGACATGAGATAAAAACTGGCCCGTAAAACCGGGCCAGTGCAGCAATTAGCGGGCGTTTTGCTTGATGAAATCGTGGACGCTGGTGTCCTGAGACATATCCGCGATAGTGTCGGTCAGCACGCTGTTAACCGCGGTAGTGATTTTGTCGTTAGTCGCCTGGAAAGCGCCTTCGACGTTATAGCTGGCGCGGTAGTTTTTCGTCATCTTGTTGCCATTGGCTGCGGTGGCAATGATGGCGATATCCGCTTTGGTGGCGATGTTGTAACGCACGTTGCCCTGAGAAACGTCGGCATACAATTGGTTAACAATGATTTGCAGGTTTACCGCGCCGTTCGGCCCGATCATATAGCCGCGCGCCGTCATCTGTTTCTCCAGCACTTCCTGTAACAGGAAACGCAGATCGCGGGAGGCGGTTAGGGTGACCAGCTGATTGTCACGGGTTACTTTTGCCAGCGCCTGGTCCTGACGTTGATCGGCACCGGTAATGCTAACGGTCACGCCCATCAGGCTCGGATCCTGCTGCGGCAGGGTGATTTTCGGAGAAATTTCAAGCGTTGTCGGCGGGGTAGCGCACCCGGCCAGCATAAATAAAGCGACCAACGGGAAGAGTAGTTTTTTAAACATGTTCAGGCTCTCAAGGGATCGTAAGCGTTTGGGGAAAAATTCTCGTCATCATAACATCGCCGCCGTTAAGGGGAAGTCCTCAACGTATGTAAATTCATCGCCTTGTGCTTTTTCGGCATCAAAAAACAGGTTGTTGAAGCGGGATGGTAAAAATCCGCCGTCTTTTAGTAGACTTCATCGCGTTGAGCGGGCAAATCAGACGAACGCTAATTTTTTGTTGTTTTATTGTTATGAAAACGGTAAAAGCGGCTAACATTTAAAGAGATGGCTGGCATCTCAGCGTTGTCGGAGGCGTAACATCATGATGATGCGTGAACAGATAGAAGCAAAATTGAAAGCGGCATTCGAGCCTGTATTACTTGAAGTCGTTGATGAAAGTTACCGTCACAACGTTCCGGCGGGTTCCGAAAGCCATTTCAAAGTGGTGCTGGTAAGCGACCGCTTTACCGGAGAACGTTTTCTTAATCGCCATCGTATGATCTACGGTACGTTGACTGACGAACTGGCAACGACAATTCATGCCCTTGCGCTGCATACTTATACACTCAAAGAGTGGGAAGGTTTGCAGGACACCCTCCTGACCTCGCCTGCATGCCGGGGCGCCGGAAGCATCGCTTAGAAAACCAGGTTGCAACCGTCTGAACTTTTCCAGTATGTTGCATGCAGATTATGTAAAAACGGCCTGCGGGCCGTTTTGTTTTGCCTGAATTTTGAGCGAGAAACGCAATTTTTTGAGCGAAATTGCTTCAGAAGTGTGAAAAATGGCGCATCATTGCGCCATTCCCCTTCTCGACTCATATCTGTGATGCCGCTATAATGCTGCGTCTTATTTTTCGGAATGTCTTCGGGATGCTTCTGACGACAGGGAATGTGTTTTCTGATTGGAGAGAACATCCCGGTTCTGCAAAGCGAAAAGGTTTGCTTCGCAGAGTAGAGTTGACCGAGCACTGTGATTTTTTGAGGTAACAAGATGCAAGTTTCAGTTGAAACCACTCAGGGCCTTGGGCGCCGTGTAACGATTACAATCGCTGCTGACAGCATCGAGACCGCTGTGAAGAGCGAGCTGGTCAACGTAGCGAAGAAAGTGCGTATTGACGGCTTCCGTAAGGGTAAAGTACCGATGAACGTCGTTGCTCAGCGTTATGGCGCTTCTGTTCGCCAGGATGTGCTGGGCGACCTGATGAGCCGCAACTTTATCGACGCGATCATCCAGGAAAAAATCAATCCGGCTGGCGCGCCGAACTACGTTCCGGGCGAATACAAATTGGGCGAAGACTTCACCTACGCGGTAGAGTTCGAAGTGTACCCGGAAGTTGAGCTGAAAGCGCTGGACACCATCGAAGTTGAAAAACCGGTTGTTGAAGTGACTGACGCTGATGTCGATACCATGCTGGACACTCTGCGTAAGCAGCAGGCGACCTGGAAAGACAAAGACGGCGCTGCTGATGCGGAAGATCGTGTCACTGTTGATTTCACCGGTTCTGTTGACGGTGAAGAGTTCGAAGGCGGCAAAGCGACTGATTTCGTACTGGCGATGGGCCAGGGTCGTATGATCCCGGGCTTCGAAGACGGTATCAAAGGCCACAAAGCGGGTGAAGAATTCACCATCGACGTGACCTTCCCGGAAGAATACCACGCAGAAAACCTGAAAGGTAAAGCAGCTAAGTTCGTCATCAACCTGAAGAAAGTTGAAGAGCGTGAGCTGCCGGAACTGACTGAAGAATTTATCAAACGTTTCGGCGTTGAAGATGGTTCTGTTGCTGGTCTGCGCGCCGAAGTGCGTAAAAATATGGAACGCGAGCTGAAAGGCGCAGTGCGTAACCGTGTTAAATCTCAGGCGATCGAAGGCCTGGTGAAAGCGAACGAGATCGACGTTCCTGCTGCACTGATCGACAGCGAAATCGACGTTCTGCGTCGTCAGGCTGCACAGCGTTTTGGCGGTAACGAGAAACAGGCTCTGGAGCTGCCGCGCGAACTGTTCGAAGAGCAGGCAAAACGCCGCGTTGTGGTTGGTCTGCTGCTGGGCGAAGTGATTCGCACCCACGAGCTGAAAGCTGACGAAGAGCGCGTAAAAGGCCTGATCGAAGAGATGGCGTCTGCTTACGAAGATCCGAAAGAAGTGATCGAGTTCTACAGCAAAAACAAAGAGCTGATGGACAACATGCGTAACGTAGCGCTGGAAGAACAAGCGGTTGAAGCGGTTCTGGAAAAAGCGAAAGTGACTGAGAAAGCCACTTCCTTTAACGAACTGATGAACCAACAGGCTTAATCGGCTTCAGCGTTAGCGAAATGTAATAAGCCCGTCACCTGCTGGTGGCGGGCTTTTTTTATCGTATTGACATTTACAGATGTGTGCTAAAAGAGCGTTTCAGTATTAGCGTAACAGCAAAAGATTGTTATGCTTGAAAACAGGCTTGGCCATCCCCACTAAAGAGGGTACTGGCAGTAAAGGCTCTGGCTGATAATCCGTCCGTGAGGGGTCATAGTCAGATCCCGCTCACTCAAGTACAATCAGTAAAGCAGGTTAGTTTATTTTTTTATCCAGGAGACGGAAATGTCATACAGCGGCGAACGAGATAACTTTGCACCCCATATGGCTCTGGTGCCAATGGTTATTGAACAGACCTCACGCGGTGAGCGCTCTTTCGATATCTACTCCCGTCTTCTCAAGGAACGCGTGATTTTTCTCACCGGCCAGGTCGAAGACCATATGGCAAACCTGATTGTGGCTCAAATGCTCTTTCTGGAAGCGGAAAATCCGGAAAAAGACATTTACCTGTATATTAACTCTCCGGGCGGCGTGATTACTGCCGGGATGTCGATTTACGACACCATGCAATTTATTAAGCCGGACGTCAGTACCATTTGTATGGGTCAGGCCGCGTCAATGGGCGCATTTCTGCTGACGGCGGGCGCAAAAGGCAAGCGTTTCTGCCTGCCGAATTCACGTGTGATGATTCACCAGCCGCTGGGCGGCTACCAGGGCCAGGCGACGGATATCGAAATTCACGCTCGCGAAATCCTGAAAGTGAAAGGCCGTATGAATGAACTTATGGCGCATCACACGGGTCAATCTTTAGAGCAAATTGAACGTGATACCGAACGTGACCGCTTCCTTGCTGCGCAAGAAGCTGTGGATTACGGTCTGGTTGACTCAATTTTAACCCATCGTAACTAATGCTCAGATTGCATGTGCCGCTATACTATGTGATGCAAGCGGCATTATGTTTGAGTAACGTTTTGCGCCTGGAATGGCATTTGCGTCGTCATGTGCGGCACAAAGAACAGATTAAGAGGTTTTGACTCATGACAGATAAACGCAAAGATGGTTCGGGCAAACTGTTGTATTGCTCTTTTTGCGGCAAAAGCCAGCATGAAGTGCGTAAGCTGATCGCCGGGCCGTCCGTGTATATCTGCGACGAATGTGTGGATCTGTGTAACGACATTATTCGCGAAGAGATTAAAGAAGTTGCGCCGCATCGCGAGCGCAGCGCGCTGCCGACCCCGCACGAAATCCGCCACCATCTGGATGACTATGTCATTGGCCAGGAACAGGCGAAAAAAGTGCTGGCAGTGGCGGTCTATAACCACTACAAACGCCTGCGCAATGGCGATACCAGCAATGGCGTTGAACTGGGCAAAAGTAACATTCTGCTAATTGGGCCGACCGGTTCCGGTAAGACGCTGCTGGCTGAAACGCTGGCGCGTTTGCTGGATGTGCCGTTCACTATGGCGGATGCCACTACGTTGACCGAAGCCGGTTACGTGGGGGAAGACGTCGAAAATATCATTCAGAAACTGCTGCAAAAATGCGACTACGATGTGCAGAAAGCGCAGCGCGGAATTGTTTACATCGATGAGATCGACAAGATCTCCCGTAAATCCGACAACCCGTCAATTACGCGTGATGTTTCCGGTGAAGGCGTGCAGCAGGCGTTGCTGAAACTGATTGAAGGCACTGTGGCTGCGGTTCCGCCGCAGGGTGGACGTAAGCACCCGCAGCAGGAGTTTTTGCAGGTTGATACCTCGAAAATCCTGTTCATTTGCGGCGGCGCATTTGCTGGTCTCGACAAAGTGATTTCCCACCGTGTTGAAACCGGGTCGGGCATTGGCTTCGGCGCGACGGTGAAAGGCAAATCTGAAAAAGCCAACGAAGGCGAGCTGCTGGCGCAGGTTGAGCCGGAAGATTTGATCAAATTTGGTCTGATTCCTGAGTTCATCGGCCGTCTGCCGGTGGTGGCGACGCTGAGCGAGCTGAGCGAAGAAGCGCTGATTCAAATCCTGAAAGAGCCGAAAAATGCGCTGACCAAGCAGTATCAGGCGCTGTTCAATCTGGAAGGTGTGGATCTTGAGTTCCGCGACGAAGCCCTGGATGCGATCGCCAAGAAAGCAATGGTGCGCAAAACCGGTGCTCGTGGCCTGCGTTCCATTGTAGAAGCTGCTCTGCTCGATACCATGTACGATCTGCCGTCGATGGAAGATGTTGAGAAAGTGGTCATTGACGAGTCGGTTATCGCTGGCCAAAGCAAACCGCTGCTGATTTACGGCAAACCGGAAGCACAGCAGGCATCTGGCGAATAATTCACCAATTCTTACAATCAGTTAACCAAAAAGGGGGGATTTTATCTCCCCTTCTATTTTTCCGTATTCCCGCCGTTGAATGTGTGGGAAACATCCCCATATACTGCTTTACATGTTAATGGTGCGTGTTGCACAGTCACGTCACCTGATTACCTGGCGGACTTTAAACTAAGAGAGAGCTCTATGAATCCTGAGCGTTCTGAACGCATTGAAATCCCCGTATTGCCGTTGCGCGATGTGGTGGTTTATCCGCACATGGTCATTCCCTTATTTGTTGGACGGGAAAAATCGATCCGTTGTCTGGAAGCGGCCATGGACCATGATAAAAAAATCATGCTGGTTGCGCAGAAAGAAGCGTCAACGGATGAGCCGGGTGTAAACGATCTTTTCACCGTCGGGACCGTGGCGTCTATTCTGCAGATGCTGAAGCTGCCTGATGGCACTGTAAAAGTGCTGGTCGAGGGGTTGCAGCGCGCGCGCATTACCACGCTTGCCGACGATGGCGAGCACTTCTCTGCAAAAGCGGAATATCTCGACTCGCCGGCTATCGACGAGCGCGAGCAGGAAGTGCTGGTACGTACGGCGATCAGCCAGTTTGAAGGCTATATCAAACTGAACAAAAAAATTCCGCCGGAAGTGCTGACTTCGCTGAACAGCATTGACGATCCCGCACGTCTGGCTGATACCATCGCTGCCCATATGCCGCTGAAACTGGCTGATAAACAGTCTGTTCTGGAGATGTCCGACGTTAATGAACGTCTGGAATATCTGATGGCGATGATGGAATCTGAAATCGATCTGCTCCAGGTTGAGAAACGTATTCGCAACCGCGTTAAAAAGCAGATGGAAAAATCTCAGCGCGAGTACTACCTGAATGAGCAAATGAAAGCCATTCAGAAAGAGCTGGGTGAAATGGATGATGCGCCGGACGAAAACGAAGCGCTGAAACGCAAAATCGATGCGGCAAAAATGCCGAAAGAGGCGAAAGAGAAAGCCGAATCCGAGCTGCAGAAGCTGAAAATGATGTCGCCAATGTCAGCGGAAGCGACCGTCGTGCGCGGCTATATCGAATGGATGGTGCAGGTGCCGTGGAACGCGCGCAGTAAGGTCAAAAAAGACCTTCGCCAGGCGCAGGAGATCCTCGATACCGACCATTACGGCCTTGAGCGCGTGAAAGATCGTATCCTTGAGTATCTTGCGGTGCAGAGCCGTATGAACAAGCTGAAAGGGCCGATCCTGTGTCTGGTTGGGCCTCCGGGGGTGGGGAAAACCTCTCTGGGTCAATCGATTGCCAAAGCCACCGGGCGTAAATACATCCGCATGGCGCTGGGCGGCGTGCGTGACGAAGCGGAAATCCGCGGTCACCGCCGTACCTACATCGGTTCTATGCCGGGTAAACTGATCCAGAAGATGGCGAAAGTGGGTGTGAAAAACCCGCTGTTCCTGCTCGATGAGATCGACAAAATGTCGTCCGATATGCGCGGCGATCCGGCTTCGGCGCTGCTGGAAGTACTGGATCCGGAACAGAACGTCGCCTTCAGCGATCACTACCTGGAAGTGGATTACGATCTCAGCGATGTGATGTTTGTCGCGACCTCGAACTCCATGAATATTCCAGCACCGTTGCTGGATCGTATGGAAGTGATCCGTCTTTCCGGTTACACCGAAGACGAAAAACTGAACATTGCAAAACGTCACCTGTTGACCAAACAGATTGAGCGTAACGCGCTGAAAGAGAGCGAGTTGACCGTTGATGACAGCGCAATCGTCGGCATCATTCGTTACTACACCCGTGAAGCTGGCGTGCGTGGTCTGGAGCGCGAAATCTCCAAACTGTGCCGCAAGGCGGTGAAACAACTGCTGCTGGATCCGTCGCTGAAGCACATTGAGATCAACGGCGATAACCTGCATGACTACCTGGGTGTTCAGCGCTTTGATTATGGTCGCGCGGATGATGAAAACCGTGTCGGTCAAGTGACGGGGCTGGCGTGGACGGAAGTGGGCGGCGATCTGCTGACCATTGAAACCGCCTGCGTTCCGGGCAAAGGTAAGCTGACGTATACCGGTTCGCTCGGCGAAGTGATGCAGGAATCTATCCAGGCGGCGCTGACCGTTGTTCGCGCCCGTGCGGAGAAACTCGGCATCAATGGCGATTTCTATGAAAAACGCGATATCCACGTTCATGTACCGGAAGGCGCAACGCCGAAAGATGGTCCGAGTGCTGGTATCGCAATGTGTACCGCGCTGGTTTCCTGCCTGACCGGTAACCCGGTTCGCGCAGACGTGGCAATGACGGGTGAAATTACCCTGCGTGGCCAGGTACTGCCAATTGGTGGTCTGAAGGAAAAACTGTTAGCGGCGCACCGTGGGGGCATTAAGACTGTTCTGATTCCTTACGAAAACAAACGTGACCTGGAAGAGATTCCGGACAACGTTGTGGCCGATTTGGATATCCATCCGGTTAAGCGTATCGAAGAAGTTCTCAGCCTTGCGTTGCAGAACGAACCCTTTGGTATGCAAGTCGTGACGGCAAAATAGTGACCTCGCGCAAAGTGCGTTGATAAAAACAAGGCTGGTGAGTGATTTCGTACTTGCCAGCCTTTTTTTGTATAGCTAATTTAGATTGCTGGTTGGGTGTGTCATCATCAACTGGTGTTGTAAGGGCATGACAGGCCTGATATAACTGCTGCGCGGTCGCACTGCGAAGGATTCAGGTGCGATATAAATTATAAAGAGAGGAAGAGAAGAGTGAACAAATCTCAGCTGATTGACAAGATTGCCGCAGGTGCTGATATTTCCAAAGCTGCTGCAGGACGTGCGTTAGATGCTTTAATTGCTTCTGTTACTGAATCTTTGAAATCCGGGGACGACGTAGCATTGGTAGGTTTCGGGACTTTCGCGGTTAAAGAACGTGCTGCACGTACTGGCCGTAACCCACAGACCGGCAAAGAAATCACTATCGCTGCGGCTAAAGTACCAGGGTTCCGCGCAGGTAAAGCGCTGAAAGACGCAGTAAACTGATTACTTTCCCCGTGTGGGGAGAGTAAGAAAATACAAGGCGCATCGCGAGATGTGCCTTTTTTTATTTGCGAATTCTTACTTTGTACGAGTTTCTGCATGTTGTGGGCTAACAATTGCGCCGGTTTCTTGTCAAAATACGCGCTTACACGCAGCGGGCAACTCTTGCTGCCTGAGATCTAAAGTCACCTACAGCGGAGTGTTGTTACACCATGATGGACAATTTACGCGCGGCGGCAAATCACGTCGTGCTCAAGATCATTCTGGGTTTGATTATCGTGTCATTCATTTTGACTGGCGTGGGTAACTACCTGATTGGCGGTAACAATAATTATGCCGCAGAAGTTAACGGTCAGGAAATTAGCCGTTCGCAGTTTGAAAATGCGGTGACCAGTGAGCGCAATCGTATGGCGCAGCAGTTGGGCGATCAGTTCTCTGAACTGGCTGCCAACGAAAATTACATGAAATCCGTGCGCCAGCAAGTGCTCAATCGCATGATTGATGAAGCGCTGCTGGACCAGTACGCCAAAAAGCTGCACCTCGGCATTAGCGACGAGCAAGTGAAGAAGGCCATTTTTTCCACTCAGGCTTTCCAGGCTAACGGCAAATTCGACAACAATCGCTTTAATGCCATCGTCAATCAGATGGGCATGAGCGCCGATCAATACGCGCAGGCGCTGCGTAACCAGTTAACCTCCCAGCAGCTTATCAACGCTGTTGCCGGTACTGATTTTATGCTTAAAGGCGAGACCGACGAACTGGCGGCGCTGGTTGCTCAGCAGCGTGTTGTTCGCCAGGCGGTGATCGATGTGAACGCACTGGCAGCGAAGCAGACAGCCAGCGATGACGAAGTCACCAGCTACTACGATCAGAACAAGAGCCGTTTCATTGCGCCGGAGCAGTTCCGCGTAAGCTACATCAAACTTGATGCTACTGCGATGCAGGAAAATGCCAGCGATGCAGAGATTCAGGCTTACTACGATCAGCATCAGGATCAGTTCACTAAGCCGCAGCGCAACCGCTACAGCGTCATCCAGACAAAAACGGAAGACGACGCTAAAGCCGTGCTTGATGAGCTGAACAAAGGTGCTGATTTCGCCACCATCGCGAAAGCGAAATCCACCGACATTATCTCTGCCCGCAACGGCGGTGATATGGGCTGGCTGGAAGAGGGCACCACGCCGGATGAACTGAAAAATGCCGGTCTGAAAGAGAAAGGCCAGCTTTCCGGCGTTATCAAATCTTCTGTGGGGTTCCTGGTTGCGCGTCTTGATGATATCCAGCCTGCGCAGGTGAAACCGCTCAGCGAAGTGCACGATGAACTGGCTGCCAAAGTGAAACAGGAAAAAGCGCTGGACGCCTGGTATGCACTGCAACAGAAAGTGAGCGAAGCTGCGAGCAACGATAATGAATCTCTGGCTGGCGCAGAACAGGCCGCAGGCGCGAAAGCGGTGCAAACGGGCTGGTTTGGTCGCGATACTCTGCCGGAAGAGTTGAACTTCAAACCGGTGAGCGACGCGATTTTCAATGGCGGTCTGGTGGGGCAGAACGGCGCGCCGGGCAGCAACTCCGATATCATCACTGTTGATGGCGATCGCGCGTTTGTACTGCGTATCACCGATCACAAAGCGGAAGCCATCAAACCGCTGGCTGAAGTGAAAGCGCAGGTTACCGACATTGTGAAGCACAACAAAGCTGAGCAGCAGGCGAAGATGGATGCAGAAAAACTGGTGTCTGAGCTGAAAGCGGGCAAAGGCAACGATGCGTTGAAAGCCGCGGGTCTGAGCTTTGGCGAGGCGAAAACGCTGGCACGTACAGGCCAGGATCCGGTAAGTCAGGCTGCGTTTAATCTGCCGCTGCCGGAAAAAGATAAACCGTCTTTCGGCTCGACGACCGATCAGCAGGGTAACGTTGTGGTTCTGGCGTTGGACGAAGTAAAAGCAGGCACCATGCCGGATGCACAGAAAGAAGCGATGGTTAAAGGCATCACGCAGAACAACGCGCAGATCGCTTTTGAAGCGCTGATGAGCAACCTGCGCAAAGAAGCCAAAATCAAACTCGGCACGATCGCTGAACAGCAGTAACGGGTAAAGGCGCGAAGCGTCTCCCAAAAAAAAGCAAAATTTTGCAATTCACAAAGGCCGCTTTCGCGGCCTTTTCCATTTCTGCGTTTTGTCCTTTGCCCCTATTCCGGCTTCTGTTTATTGTTGCCTCACATTGAAAACAAAGGAGAAAACAGCATGAAACATGGAATCAAAGCACTGATTATTACTCTGAGCGTTGCCTGCGCGTCGCTGAGTTACAGCGCGCTGGCCGCTCCGGCAGCCGCAGAGAAAGCACCGCTCTCGCTGAACAAAAGTGAAAATGCTTCAGCAGGCAAAGCAAAAGTACAGGATATGGCGACCAACGCTGATGAAGGGGGCGGCACGCGGGTAAGTATTAACAGCGCCAGTGCGGAAGAGCTTGCGCAGGTGATGAGCGGTGTCGGCATTAAGAAAGCTCAGGCGATAGTCAGTTATCGCGACGAGTATGGCCCGTTTAAAACGCTCGACGATCTCAAGCAGGTGCCAGGTATGGGCGGTACGCTGGTGGAACGTAATCTGGCGCACTTGAAACTGTAAGGCGCTTGCGTAGTCGCTAATCTTTGCCAGAATAGAGAGGTCATACCAGTTATGATCTCTCTGTCTCTATAACAATAAACGGTAAAGGTTAAAGCGCTATGCAGACACAAATCAAAGTTCGCGGTTTTCATCTCGATGTTTACCAGCACGTCAATAATGCTCGCTATCTGGAGTTTCTCGAAGAGGCTCGCTGGGACGGGCTTGAGAATAACGACAGCTTTAAATGGATGACGGCCAATAACATTGCTTTCGTGGTGGTGAACATCAATATCAACTATCGCCGTCCGGCGGTGCTCGGTGATTTGCTTACTGTCACCAGCCATGTACAGCAGATCAACGGTAAAAGCGGCGTTTTAAGCCAGATCGTCACGCTGGAACCGGAAGGACAGGTGGTTGCTGATGCGTTGGTGACATTTGTCTGCATCGATCTGAAAAGCCAGAAGGCGCTGGCATTAGAAGGGGAACTGCGGGAAAAACTGGAGAATATGATCCGCGCAGGCGATTAATAGTAAAAGCGGGCTGGCGAAAACCGGAAAAGACAAAACCGCTGCCCGGCGAGATTGCAAACCGGATGAGCGTTAGCGCCCATCCGGCACAGATACCGGTGAGTGCTTTTTATTTCAATCCGGTTTTCTGTTTCATGGCTGCCATCACGCCGCTTTTATCCGCGAGGTAATGTTGCAGGCCGTTGGCGCGCAGGTTGCAGGCTGCGCAATGGCCGCAGCCATCGCCTTTAATGCCGTTATAGCAGGTCAGCGTTTCGCTACGTACCAAATCCAGTTTGCCCCAATAATCTGCCAGCGCCCAGGTTTCGGCTTTATTGATCCACATCAGCGGGGTTTCAAAGCGGATATCTTTCGCCAGGCCAAGATTGACCGCATGGTTAAGAGCTTTAACAAACTCATCGCGGCAATCCGGATAACCGGAAAAATCGGTTTCACAAACGCCAGTGATCACGGCTTCAGCCTGCACTTGATATGCATACACTGCCGCCAGCGTCAGAAACAGAATATTACGCCCCGGCACGAAGGTATTTGGAATACCGGTGGCATCAGGCTCATAGTCCGGCACCGGAATGCTGTCGCGTGTCAGGCTGCTGACCGCCAGTTCATTAAGCAAGGTGACATCCAGCACTTTGTGCGCACGGGCGCCCAGCGTTAACGCCAGTTCGCGGGCAACGTCGATCTCTGCGCGGTGGCGCTGGCCGTAATCAAAGGTGACGCAATGCACTTCGTCATACTGCTGCAATGCCTGCACCAGGCAAGTTGTGGAGTCTTGTCCGCCACTGAACACGACAACGGCACGTTTCATAGTTCTTCCTGACAATCGCGAATAAAACGCTATGGTAGCGCGTGCCGCTGACAGCGACCAGCTTCTTCACCGCGCCGGGGCGGGAAGCCACGCTTCGGCAAAGTCAAACCAGCCGCGCGTATTCAGATGGATCCCTTCCACGCCTGGCGGTGCGCTGATACGGTACTGGTAATTAAACAGCGGTGTGAGCGTGGCATTATCCATCAGCGTATTGAACACATCGTGCAGCGCCTGGTAACGCTCCCGCTCATTCGCCTGGCGCTGCACGGCATCCAGCGTTGCCTGCAAATGCGCGAATTGCGGCGCACTAAGCAGGTTAGGCCATAGCGGGTCGCAACGTATCCACTGCTCAAGGGTATATTCCGGCGTTTCGCCAATCAGCCGGTCTCCCATCATCAAATCTGCAGTCGCAAGCTGGGTACAGCCATCCCAGTTTTTGCCGTCGTGGAAAATGACCGTCAGTTCACAGCCGAGCGTGGCGAGATAAAGCCTGAGTTGCTCCGCCATGATGTGCAGTTCCACCGGTAAATGGTAGAGCAGGGTGAGTTTCGCTGGCAGTGGAACCTGTTCGTCTGGCCATTCAGGCATTTGCCAGCCGGGTAAGAGCTCACGGCTGGGCGTGATCAGATTCTCGTCAAGCGGCAGCGTCTGTACCAGCGAGGTGTGATGGATAATCTGTACCAGACGGCGCGACTGCGCCGGGCTCAATCGTGCGCCAGGTCGCTGGGCAAGATAACAAAACCCAAGGCTGATGCCGTTACTGACGGGTTGCAGGTGACGAAGCTCATCCGGCTCGCCAATGGCAATTTGTACCGGATGCCGGCAACTGGTGCCTAAATCCTGCTCAAACAACTGTGGCGTGATCCAGAACTCCACCGCCTTCAGGAATGGATGCCCAAGATGATAGTGGTCGTGACTCTCGAGCCGGACCAGTTCGCGGCTGTACGTGACCAGGCGAAACGGCCCGGTACCGACCATAGGCTGCTGCGGATGTGCCAGACGGCTACCGTAGCTGGCAAGCCGGTACGGCAGCCAGAAATCCGGGCGGTGCAGTTTGAATGTCAGACACCAGGGATGCGTGATTTCAATGCTCGCGACGCTGGAAAATAACGTTTGCAACGCCGGCAATTGCAGCAGTCGATGCAGGCTCTCCTGCAACTGCGCAGCCGTGACGGTATCACCGTTATGCCAGTGCAGCGTGGCATGCAAATGGAATCGCCAGCACAAACCGTCTTCGCTCACATCCCAGTGATGCGCCAAATCGCCCTGCGGTTGAATGCTGTGACGGACAAAACGTGTCAGCCCGCTGAAGATCTGCCCGGCAAGATGCTGTTCCGCGCGTCCGGGAAGAAAACCGGGAACGAGGGGATCAAGCGGGCGATAGTAGGGAATGCGCAGGGTTGGCGTTTCGTTTTGCCACAAGCCGCCGAGAAACGGATTCAGCAATGTGCGCAGATCATCCGGTGCAATTTGCGCCAGCGCCAGTGCGTTCTGCTGCTGGCCGGTATTGAGCGCCTGTTCGAGCATCTCACTGCGTATCGATTCCGGCGTGACCAGCAACTGCAGCTCACCGCGTTTACCCCGTCCGGATTGCGCTTGCCAGCGCAGCCAGCCAGCGTCCTGCATCTGGCGCAGCAGTGTGCGCATATGCCGCTCGCTGCAAAAACAGTGTGCCGCCAGTTCGGTTACGCTGGCGGATTGTGTTTCCCCGGCAGAAATCTGCCACAGGCGTTGGTACTGATTGAGCCGATTGAGGAGTCGCATAAACCCGGAACAATATTTATCATCTATTCACTATTACTTCCGTATATCTCACGTAATACTGGAACGCAACTGTGAATGAGACATAACCGGAGAAAAGATGATGGCGCGTTTGGCTGCTTTTGACATGGATGGCACCCTGTTAATGCCCGACCACCGTTTAGGCGAACAAACGGTCACCGCGCTCCAGCGTCTGCGCGAACGGGATATCACCCTGACTTTTGCCACCGGGCGACATGCGCTGGAGATGCGTAGTCTGATCGGCAGCCTGGCACTGGATGCTTTTTTAATAACCGGTAACGGAACGCGCATCCATTCGCAGGAAGGCGAGCTACTGTTCCGTCAGGATCTGAACCCGGAAGTGGCGGAGCTTGTTCTGCACAGCACATGGGATACCCGCGCGACTGTTCACGTATTCAATGATTCCGGCTGGTTGACGGATAATGCGCTGCCAGAGTTGCTGGAGGCGCATCTGCTCAGCGGTTTTTCCTATCAACTGGCCGATCTCAGGCGCTTGCCAGCTCATGATGTGACTAAGATCTGTTTTGTCGGCGATCATGACGATCTCTGCCGCCTGCGCATTCAACTGAATGAGGCGCTGGGAGCGCGCGCGCACTTGTGTTTTTCTGCCACCGATTGTCTGGAAATCCTGCCGCCAGGCTGTAACAAAGGTTCCGCGCTGGCGGCGCTGAGCCTGTCGCTGGGGTTGACGTTGCAGGATTGCATGGCGTTTGGCGACGCGATGAATGACAGAGAGATGCTTGAAAGCGTGGGGCACGGCATGATCATGGGCAACGCCATGCCGCAGTTACGGGAAGCGCTGCCGCATCTACCGGTTATTGGGCACTGCCGTAATCAGGCAGTATCACACTTTTTGCTGCACTGGCTGGACACACCTAATCTTCCTTATTCCCCCGAATGAAAAAGATTTTTCCAGCAAGCCGGGTTTTTACCCGGCTTTTTTTATGCTGTCAGACGGGCGATTTCCGCGCGCCAGGGATCGATATCGCCGATGTTTGCCGCCACCCATTGCGGATTGTAGTAGGTTTCCAGATACCGCTCGCCGCTGTCACACAGCAACGTCACGATAGAACCGCTGCGTCCTTCGTCGCGCATCCGCGCGGCAAGCTGTAGCGCGCCCCACATATTGGTACCGGTGGAGGCGCCCACTTTGCGGCCGATTTGCGTTTCCAGCCACTGCGCCGTTGCCACACTGGCGGCATCGGGAACCCGCAGCATCTCATCCACCACGTCGGCAATAAAAGAAGGTTCCACGCGCGGACGGCCAATCCCTTCGATTTTGCTGCCTGTTGTGCTGCGCAGGCTGGCGTCGCGCTGCTGCCAGTAATCAAGGAACACCGAGTTTTCCGGATCCACGACCATCAACTGCGTGCCGTAGCCCTGGCTGCGAATATAGCGGCCAATGGTCGCTGAGGTGCCGCCGGTGCCTGCACTCATCACAATGTAATCCGGCACCGGATGTGGCTCATTTTTCATCTGACGGAAGATACTGTCGGCAATATTGTTGTTGCCGCGCCAGTCGGTTGCACGTTCAGCAAACGTGAACTGATCCATATAATGTCCGTTCAGCTCTTTTGCCAGCCGTTCCGATTCCGCATAGATCTCACAGGCGCTGTCAACAAAATGGCAGCGGCCGCCATAAAACTCGATCTGCTCGATTTTGCGTTTAGCGGTGCAGTAAGGCATGACCGCGATAAAGGGCAGCCCCAACAACCGTGCGAACCAGGCTTCGGAGACGGCAGTTGAACCGGATGAGGCCTCAATAATGGTCGTGCCTTCTTTGATCCAACCGTTACACAAACCATACAGGAACAATGAGCGTGCCAGCCGGTGTTTCAGGCTACCGGTCGGATGCGTGCTTTCATCTTTCAGATAGAGATTGATTCCCGGAAAAGCTGGCAGCATCAGGCGAATAAGGTGCGTATCCGCAGAACGCTGTGCATCGGCGTTAATTTCGTTGATAGCGTATTTGACCCAATTGCAATTCATGGCGGTTATCCGTTTGTCATTTTGTGCCCAGTCTAGCGAAAGTAAAAGAAAAAAGGGTTGCCATTTAGCCTTTGCATTAGACTATAAAGAGAAAAATATTCTCCAGGATTCCCAAATGTTAGATAAAGTTGACCGCAAGCTGCTCTCCCTGCTGCAACAGGATTGTTCGCTCTCTTTGCAGGCGCTGGCAGATGCCGTTAATCTGACCACCACTCCCTGCTGGAAACGTCTTAAGCGGCTGGAAGACGACGGGATTTTGCTCGGTCGTGTCGCGGTGCTGGATGCTGAAAAAGTGGGGCTGAATTTGACCGCTTTCGTGCTAATTAAAACCCAGCACCATAGCAGCGACTGGTATTGCCGCTTTGTCAGCGAAGTGACGCCAATGCCGGAAGTGCTTGGTTTCTGGCGCATGGCGGGGGAGTATGATTATCTGCTGCGCGTGCAGGTGGCAGACATGAAACACTATGACGACTTTTATAAGAAGCTGGTGAACAGCGTGCCGGGGCTGTCAGATGTCACTTCTAGCTTCGCCATGGAACAGATAAAATACACCACGGCTTTACCCATTGAATAACGCTTAGGCTAAACCAACAGCCAGAAAATCACCTTCAGGATATAACCGCGTGCGATTATTTGCCCAGTTAGGCTGGTACTTTCGCCGGGAGTGGCAACGCTACCTCGGCGCAGTGGCCTTACTTATCATTATTGCTATTCTGCAACTCATTCCGCCCAAAGTGGTGGGGGTGATTGTCGATGGCGTAACCGAACAGCATTACACCACATCACAGGTGTGGATGTGGATTGGCGTACTGGTCGCGGTCGCTGTCGTCACCTATCTGCTGCGTTATGTCTGGCGCGTCTGGTTGTTCGGCGCTTCTTATCAACTGGCCGTGGAGCTGCGTGAAGATTTCTACCGGCAGTTGAGCCGCCAGCATCCGGAGTTTTACCTGCGTCACCGTACCGGTGATTTAATGGCGCGAGCAACGAACGACGTCGATCGCGTCGTGTTTGCTGCCGGTGAAGGCGTGTTGACGTTAGTGGATTCGCTGGTGATGGGCTGCGTGGTGCTGGTGGTGATGTCGACGCAAATTAGCTGGCAATTAACGCTGCTGTCGCTGCTACCGATGCCGGTTATGGCGCTGGTTATCAAGCGTTACGGCGATCAGTTGCACCAGCGTTTTAAGTTGGCGCAGGCGGCCTTCTCCGCGCTTAACGATCGCACGCAGGAGAGCATGACCAGTATCCGCATGATCAAAGCCTTCGGCCTGGAGGATCGCCAGTCGGCGCTGTTTGCGGCGGAAGCCGCCGACACCGGGGCGAAAAATATGCGCGTCGCTCGTGTTGATGCGCGTTTTGATCCAACCATTTACATTGCGATTGGCCTGGCGAATATGCTGGCGATTGGCGGCGGTAGCTGGATGATTGTCCACGGTACGCTGACGCTCGGTCAGCTCACCAGTTTTGCCATGTATCTGGGGCTGATGATTTGGCCGATGCTGGCACTGGCGTGGATGTTTAATATCGTGGAGCGCGGAAGTGCGGCTTACAGCCGAATTCGCGACATGCTGGCAGAAGCGCCGGTAGTGAATGACGGCAATGAGCCAGTGCCGGAAGGGCGCGGCAATCTGGCTGTCGCTATTCGCGAATTTCGCTATCCACAAACGGAAAGCGCCGCGCTGAATAATGTTAACGTGCTGCTGACGCCGGGCCAGATGCTGGGCATCTGCGGGCCGACCGGTGCCGGGAAAACTACCTTGCTGGCATTAATTCAGCGCCATTTTGACGTCGGGCAGGGGGATATTCGTTTCCACAATATTCCTCTTCAGCAATTGAAGCTGGATGCCTGGCGCAGCCGTCTGGCAGTGGTGAATCAGACGCCGTTCCTCTTCTCCGATACGGTGGGCAATAACATTGCGTTAGGCAAACCCGGCGCTACGCAGGAAGAGATTGAACACGTGGCGAAGCTTGCCAGCGTGCATGACGACATTCTGCGTCTGCCGCAGGGCTACGATACGGAAGTGGGCGAGCGCGGCGTGATGCTTTCTGGCGGCCAAAAACAGCGCATTTCGATTGCACGCGCACTGCTGCTCAATGCCGAGATCCTGATCCTGGATGATGCGCTATCGGCCGTTGACGGTCGCACCGAACATCAAATTTTGCATAACCTGCGCCAGTGGGGCGAAGGGCGCACAGTCATTATCAGTGCGCATCGCCTGTCGGCGCTAACGGAAGCCAGCGAGATTTTAGTCATGCAGCATGGACATATAGCCCAGCGCGGTCAGCATGAGCAGCTTGCGCGCCAGCCGGGCTGGTATCGCGATATGTATCGCTACCAGCAACTGGAAGCTGCGTTGAATGACGTACCGCAGGAGGCCGCCGATGCGTAATCTCGCACGACAATGGCCGACGCTGAAACGCCTGCTGGTGTATGGCAAACCGTGGCGCAAATCGTTAATCAAAGCGGTGTTGATGCTGTGGGTTGCGGCGATTGCGGAAGTCTCCGGCCCGGCTCTGATCAGCTACTTTATCGATAATATGGTGGCGAAAAGTTACCTGCCGCTTGCGCTGGTCTCCGGGCTGGCGGCGGTTTATGTCGGCCTGCAACTGCTGGCGGCGCTGCTGCACTACAGTCAGTCGCTGCTGTTTAACCAGGCGGCGGTCGGCGTGGTACAGCAACTGCGTACCGATGTGATGGATGCCGCGCTGCGCCAGCCATTGAGCGAATTTGATACCCAGCCGGTCGGGCAGATTATCTCCCGCGTGACCAACGACACCGAAGTGATCCGCGATCTTTATGTCACGGTGGTCGCGACGGTGCTGCGCAGCGCCGCGTTGATTGGCGCGATGCTGGTCGCTATGTTCAGCCTGGACTGGCGGATGGCGCTGGTGGCGATGGCGATTTTCCCGGCGGTGCTGATCGTCATGTTGATCTATCAGCGCTATAGCACGCCGATTGTGCGCCGGATGCGTGCCTACCTTGCAGACATTAACGATGGCTTTAACGAAATCATTAACGGCATGGGCGTGATTCAGCAGTTCCGCCAGCAGGCGCGCTTTGGTGAACGTATGGGCGATGCCAGCCGTTCCCACTATCTTGCGCGCATGCAAACTCTGCGGCTGGATGGCTTTCTGCTGCGCCCGCTGCTGAGTCTTTTTTCTGCGCTGGTGCTGTGCGGGCTGCTGATGCTGTTTGGTTTCTCCTCCGTGGGAACAGTGGAGGTCGGCGTACTGTATGCGTTTATCAGCTATCTTGGCCGTCTGAATGAACCGTTGATTGAGCTGACGACGCAGCAATCGATGTTGCAGCAGGCGGTTGTCGCGGGCGAGCGTGTGTTCGAACTGATGGATCGGCCGCGCCAGTCTTATGGTGACGATGATACGCCGCTACACAGTGGCGCCATTGATATTGAGAATGTTTCGTTTGCCTACCGCGACGATCAACTGGTGCTGCAGGATATTTCGCTATCGGTTGAGCCGCGCAGCTTTGTCGCCTTAGTGGGGCATACCGGCAGCGGGAAAAGTACGCTTGCCAGCCTGTTGATGGGTTACTACCCGCTCACGCAGGGTGAGATCCGCCTCGACGGAAGGCCGCTCTCTGCGCTCAGCCATACGGCGCTGCGCAAAGGCGTGGCGATGGTGCAACAGGATCCGGTGGTGCTGGCGGACAGCTTTTTCGCCAACGTGACGTTGGGGCGTGATATCAGCGAAGCGCAGGTATGGCAGGCGCTGGAGACGGTACAACTGGCGGAACTGGCGCGCGGTATGAGTGCGGGTATTCATACCCGGCTCGGCGAGCAGGGGAATAATCTCTCGGTTGGGCAAAAACAACTGCTGGCGCTGGCGCGCGTGCTGGTCGATACGCCACGGATCCTGATCCTCGATGAGGCAACGGCAAATATCGACTCCGGTACCGAGCAGGCAATCCAGCATGCGCTGGCGGCGGTGCGTAAACAGACCACGCTGGTGGTGATCGCCCACCGTTTATCGACCATTGTTGAGGCCGAAACTATTCTTGTGTTACATCGCGGGCAGGCGGTGGAGCGCGGGACGCACCAGCAATTGTTGGCCGCGAAAGGGCGCTACTGGCAGATGTACCAACTGCAACTGGCCGGGGAAGAACTGGCGGCCAGCGCGCGAGAAGAGTCGCTTATCGCCTGATGCACCAAAATTAGGCATGCTACTGACAGGATCCTCTGTTGGTGCAAAAAAGTAACGCACCATGCACTGTTATGGTGCGTTTTTCTTTTCTGGCACCAGGCCGAATCGCGAGCCTGCATTTTCCCCCTTCCGCTTTTCCCGGCCTGTCTGCACTAACAATCTGAAATTCTCCTCGTTTTCATTGTTGGCACACCGCTTGCAATATCTGTCGTGTGTTAGCTGCGGCCATTATCGAATTTCGACTGGAGGGGGATCTATGAAGCTGGTTACCGTGGTGATTAAACCATTCAAACTCGAAGACGTTCGTGAAGCACTGTCTTCTATTGGTATTCAAGGGCTGACCGTGACTGAAGTTAAAGGTTTCGGGCGTCAGAAAGGTCATGCCGAGCTGTACCGCGGTGCGGAATATAGCGTCAATTTCCTGCCTAAAGTGAAAATTGATGTGGCGATTGCTGATGATCAACTCGATGAAGTCATCGATGTGATCAGCAAAGCGGCCTACACCGGAAAAATTGGCGACGGTAAAATTTTCGTTGCTGAGTTGCAACGCGTCATTCGTATTCGTACCGGCGAAGCCGACGAAGCGGCACTGTAATAGCTGGCCACACAGTGATAGGGATTGGAACAATGAAAAACACAACATTAAAAACAGGTCTTGCTTCACTGGCATTGCTGCCAGGTCTGGCGATGGCGGCTCCCGCTGTAGCAGATAAAGCAGACAACGGCTTTATGATGATTTCTACCGCACTGGTGCTGTTTATGAGCATCCCGGGCATCGCGCTGTTTTACGGCGGCTTGATCCGCGGGAAAAACGTGCTCTCTATGCTGACGCAGGTGGCTGTCACCTTCGCGCTGGTGTGCGTTCTGTGGGTGGTTTACGGCTACTCTCTGGCTTTTGGCGAGGGCAACAGCTTCTTCGGCAGCTTCAACTGGGTAATGCTGAAGAATATCGAACTGACGGCGGTCATGGGCAGCATCTATCAGTATATCCACGTTGCTTTCCAGGGCTCTTTCGCCTGTATCACCGTCGGCCTGATTGTGGGTGCGCTGGCTGAACGTATTCGCTTCTCTGCGGTACTGATTTTCGTGGTGGTATGGCTGACGCTCTCTTATGTGCCGATTGCGCACATGGTATGGGGCGGCGGTCTGCTGGCAGCGCATGGCGCGCTGGACTTCGCGGGCGGTACGGTGGTGCATATCAACGCCGCTGTTGCAGGCCTGGTGGGTGCTTACCTGATTGGTAAACGTGTGGGCTTTGGCAAAGAAGCGTTCAAACCGCATAACCTGCCGATGGTCTTTACCGGCACCGCTATCCTCTATGTTGGTTGGTTCGGCTTTAACGCGGGTTCCGCAAGCGCGGCCAACGAAATCGCCGGGCTGGCTTTCGTAAATACCGTTGTGGCTACTGCTGGTGCAATCCTGGCGTGGGTGTTCGGTGAGTGGGCGCTGCGTGGCAAACCGTCTCTGCTGGGTGCATGTTCCGGCGCGATTGCAGGCCTGGTAGGTATTACTCCGGCGTGTGGTTATGTCGGTGTCGGCGGCGCGCTGATTGTGGGCCTGGTTTCAGGTCTGGCAGGTCTGTGGGGCGTTACTGCACTGAAACGTATGCTGCGTGTTGACGATCCGTGTGACGTGTTTGGTGTGCACGGCGTGTGCGGTATCGTCGGCTGTATCCTGACTGGCATCTTTGCCGCAACGTCCCTGGGCGGCGTAGGTTACGCACAAGGCGTGACGATGGGGCAGCAGCTCCTGGTTCAGCTGGAAAGTATCGCACTCACCATCGTGTGGTCCGGCGTCGTGGCCTTTATCGGCTACAAACTGGCTGACATGACTGTGGGCCTGCGTGTACCGGAAGATCAAGAGCGTGAAGGTCTGGATGTTAACAGCCACGGCGAAAACGCCTACAACGCCTGATCGAATTGAGTTATCTCCTGAGCATAAAAAAGCCTCCATACGGAGGCTTTTCCTTTTGTAGAGCCTTAGTTGCGGTTGCGCATCACGCCTTCCTGCACGGTTGACGCCACCAGCACGCCCTGTTGCGTATAGAACTCACCGCGTACAAAGCCGCGTGCCCCGGAGGCTGACGTACTTTCCACGCTATAAAGCAGCCATTCATTCATATTGAATGGGCGATGGAACCACATTGAATGGTCGATGGTAGCGACCTGCATACCGTGCTCAAGAAAACCCACGCCGTGCGGCTGGAGCGCCACCGGCAGAAAGTTGAAGTCTGAGGCGTAGCCCAGCAGGTATTGATGGACGCGAAAGTCTTCTGGCACCGCGCCGTTTGCGCGGATCCATACCTGGCGCGCAGGCTCAGCAACGTGCCCTTTTAGCGGGTTGTGAAATTCTACCGGTCGGATCTCCAGCGGTTTATCGCTGAGGAATTTCTCTTTCACCAGCGGCGGCAACAAATGGGAGAGTGCACGGGCGATATCGGTTTCGGATTTCAGTGAATCCGGTGCGGGCGCGTCCGGCATCGTTTTTTGATGTTCATAACCCGTTTCCGGCGCCTGGAACGAGGCGGTCATATAGAAAATCGGTTTCCCGTTCTGGATTGCCGCCACGCGGCGGGCGCTGAAGCTGTTGCCATCGCGCAGAACTTCCACGTCATAGACAATCGGTTTCTGGCTATCGCCAGGACGCAAAAAGTAGCTGTGGAAGGAGTGCACCAGTCGCTCGGCGGGGACGGTCTCTTTAGCGGCGTACAGCGCCTGGCCGACAACCTGACCGCCAAAGACCTGGCGTAACCCTAAATCTTCGCTCTGGCCGCGAAACAGGCCTTCTTCGATTTTTTCCAGATTTAATAATGACAGCAGGTTAGAGAGTGCCTGACTCATAAATTTCCTCAAATAAATAGCGGCTGACTGAGCGAATAATCCGATAAGTATAACCTGGAACAATGAGTGGTCCGATGGGTTCAATAATCTGAATAAATGGGGCTTTGCAGGAATATATCGCGCTTATGTGCCAGACTTGTTCTCGTTACGATGGTTTAACCACCCATCCTGGCAGGCAAGCGTTCTGCCGGTGCATTGAAGATAAGGAGAAATCAATGAAACTCGTGCACATGTTAAGTGGTTTGGCAGTTGCTGTTGCGCTCTCTGCCTGCGCTCAAAAAGGCGCTGACATTCCGACACCAGCACCTAATCCCAGCGCGCCTGCGGCAACCAATAAAGCTGCGATTGCGCAACCTAACGTCTCCGGTACGATCTGGATCCGTCAGAAAGTGGCGCTGCCGCCAAATGCGGTATTAACCGTGACAGTTTCTGATGCGTCCCAGGCGGATGCGCCGTCGAAAGTGCTGGCGCAGAAAGTCGCGCGTACCGAAGGTAAACAGGCTCCGTTCAGCTTCGTGTTGCCGTTTAACCCGGCTGATATCCAGCCGAATGCCCGTATCCTGCTGAGTGCGGCCATTACTATCGACGATAAAATTGTCTTTATCACCGATACGGTTAAACCGGTTATCAACCAGGGCGGAACCAAAGTGGACCTGACGCTGGTACCAGTGCAGCAAACGGCTGTGCCGTTGCAGCAAAACAGTGGCGCCGCCACGACCGTGCCTTCCACATCACCCACGCAAGTAAACCCGTCTGAAGCCACTCCGGCGCCGACACAGTACTGATAACGGCTCCTCTCCTGCGGGGGAGGAGCGTTTTTTTAGTAGATCCAACGGTAACGTTGTAAATCGATTTGCCCGCTGCCTGACACCACCACGCCTTCAGCCAGTAACGCCTGGCGCTGACGCTGTAAATCCGGCCCGGTCAATGAAATACAGCCATGACGATTCACCACCCGATGCCACGGCAACGTACTTCCTTCCGGTAAGCGTTTCAGTACGCCACCCACCTGGCGCGCGGCGCGCGGAGAGCCAGCCAGTTTCGCCACGTCGCCATACGTTGTGACGTAACCTTCCGGTATTGCGGCAACGATTTGCCAGACCCGCTGCGGGAAAGAATCCTGTATATCCATGCTGATATCCTGAGGGAAGACGTTGCAGCATAAACAGCATAAAGCGTGCTGTGAAGAGACAGTTGCGCAATAAACCAGCATCCGTCCCGGCGCGGCTTGCAATTGCCATCCTGGACAGGGATAATGCGCCAGCGCGTTGATTAGCAACGCTCTCAATGGGGGCCCTGTTGGTTCTCCCGCAACGCTACTCTGTTCACCAGGTCAGGTCCGGAAGGAAGCAGCCAGGGCAGACGACGTGTGTGCCGGGATGTAGCTGGCAGGGCCCCCACCCATTTCTGTCTTTGAAACTCTCTTTTCCGTTTATTCCTTTACGCTTTCAGCATCCCAGCGGTTCTGGAAAGGCTTACCGTGCTCTATTGTTCTTCTGCGATTCGGCTAATGGGCATGTCGTGCGGATGCAGGCGAACAATTTCCGGCATTACACCATGCTGCGTTTTACCGGGGGTTGCGAATAGTTGAGCGAGAGCCATAGCGGTTTAATACGCAGTAGTGCGTTTTCCAGCTCGGTTAATTCCAGGGAAAAGGGCATCCGTAAATAGCGGTCAAAAGCACCGGAAAGACCAAAACGTGTTCCCGCGCCGAGGTGAATGCCGATAGTTTCCGCACGGGCGGCAAACTGGGTTGCCAGCATACCGGGCAGTTCTACCCAGTAGGAGAGGCCGCCCTGCGGTGTCTGAAAGCGCCATTCCGGAAAATGCTCGCGCATTAACGCGGCGCAATCATCGCGGCGGCTGGCGAGCATTTGTCGACGGCCGGGCAAAAATGCCTCTGCGTTTTGCATTAGCCACAGCGTTGCCAGTTGCTCCAGTAACGGGGAACCCAGATCCAGCGTGTCACGGGTCTGGGCGAGGGCGGCAATTGTGCGCGTTGAGGCGCGGATCCATCCCAGGCGTAAGCCACCCCAGAAACTTTTCCCCGCCGAACCGAGTGTGATCACGTTTCCTGCAGGATCAAACGCCGCCAGTGGCGGAGGCGGCGGCGCGTCGTACCACAAATCCACCATCGTTTCATCGACCACCAGCGTCGTGCGCGTGCGCGCCGCGATGGCGGCGATGGCTTCGCGGGTGGCGCTATCCATACAGCGCCCGGTTGGATTGTGAAAGTCGGGCATCAGCCAGGCCAGACGCGGCGCAGTCTGCGCCAGCGTGGCGGCAAAACCGTCGCAGTCCCAGCCAGTTTGTGGCAGCGATACGCCAACGGGCCGGCATGATGCGCCCTGGATTGCGGCAATCGCCAGCGGGTAGGTTGGGTGATCGACGACCACGCGATCGCCCGGCCCGGTCAGCATGCGCAGTACCAACGCCAGACCGCTGACGGCACCATTCACCACCATCACTTCATCGGCGTGAGTTGGCAGCCCGCGCGCGGTATAACGTGCGGCAATGGCTTCACGCAGCGGCAGCAAGCCGAGCTGGCCATAGCCGGTTTGCGTCAGGTAGTGCGGGATCATGCTCAGCGCGTGGGTATAGGCCTGGTGGATCTCCGGCCCGGCGCTCAGTGCCGCCGTAGAGAGATCCAGTGCCGTACCGGCTGTTGCGAGCGTTGGTACGCTACGGCTATCCGGCAGAATCACCCGCGATCCGCTGCCGTGACGGCTCTCCAGGTAACCTTCATCGCGCAAGTGCGCCAGCGCGCTGGCAACGGTGGTGCGGCTTATTTCCAGCGTTGAGGCCAGTTCGCGCTCGCCGGGCAGACGCGTGTCCAGCGCCAGCCTGCCATCGAGAATCAGCAAACGCAGGGCGTCGGCAAGCTGACGCCATAGCGGCATACGGGATTCGGGTTGTTGCCAGTGCCCTAACAGGCGCTGCAAAGATTGGCTACCAAAGCGACGGGATGACATATGCAGTCCACTATATGAAAACTGGACATTAATCATAATGCCATTTGCGGAGAAGATGGAAGCATGAACAGCCGGAGAACAAAAATGCTACGTCGATTACTGCAACTCTATATTGGTTTAGTCCTGTACGGTGTTTCTACCGCGATGTTTGTCCGCGCGGATTTGGGTGCCGATCCGTGGAACGTTTTCCACCTTGGTGTGGCGAAATTGCTGTCGATGGATATCGGTACGGTGATGATCGCTACCGGCGCGCTGGTCTTGTTGTTCTGGATCCCGCTGCGCCAGCGTCCGGGTCTGGGAACCCTCAGCAATGTGATCGTGCTTGGGCTTGCCGCCGATGCTGCGCTGGCGTTGATGCCGCCGCTGGAGACACTCCTGGCGCGCAGCGTAATGCTGGTGGCGGCGGTAATTGTCAATGCGCTGGCGACCGGAATGTATATTGGTGCCGGGTTTGGCGCTGGCCCGCGTGATGGCCTGATGACAGGGATCCATGCCCGCACGGGCTGGTCAGTGCGCAGTATCCGTACGGCGATTGAGATTTCAGTCCTGCTGGCAGGCTGCCTGCTGGGCGGCACGTTTGGCATCGGCACGGTATTTTACGCGCTCAGTATTGGCCCGCTAATTCAGCTTTGTCTGCCGTGGTTTCGTCAGAAACCGACGCTAAGCGTGGCGCCGCAAACCGAACCGGCAGGCTGATTTTTTCGTTAATACAGCGAAAAAAAACCTGATCTGGCGGAGCGTCTGCAATACTTGCTTCTCTCAGGAAGAAAAGGAGCGATCACCTGTGACGACACCAGAGCTTCAAACGGCACGTCTAATTCTCAAACCGCTGGCATCGGAAGATGCCACACAAATTCAGCGCATTTTCCCTCGCTGGGAGATTGTCCGTTATCTGGTTGCCAGTGTTCCGTGGCCCTATCCGGATAACGCAGCGCAGAACTATGTCGATAATGTTGCACTGGCGGCAACGCGCGCAGGGAAAGGCTGGTTCTGGACGTTGCGACGTAAAGAAAATGCCGATGAACTCATGGGCGTGATCTGCCTGATGGATACGCCGGACAATAACCGGGGATTTTGGCTGGCTCCCGAGTGGCAAGGGCAGGGGTATATGACGGAGGCCTGCCATGCAGTCACGGATTTTTGGTTTAACGCGCTCGGGCGCGATGTATTGCGTGCGCCCAAAGCTGTCGCCAACGATCGTTCGAAGCGACTTTCTCAACGCAGCGGTATGCGCCTGGTTCGCCTGCAAAAAGGTGAGTACGTTTCCGGGGAGCTGGAGACGGAGCTGTGGGAGATAACCCGCGAAAAATGGAATCAACTGCACCACTGAAACCTGCCAGCGTACGCGCTGGCGGGTTTTATTCCCGCGATTAGCATATATTTATTCGTTTTAAATTATAGTGTCATTTAATTGAAATATTATCTTCATTTTTCTGTCATAAATATAGGGCAGATTATTTATGGGGATTTTTCGCCCTGTTATAATTTTGAAATATAAATCTGGATCGGTTTCATAAGTTCGTGTATTAATTAGCATGTTTATTCATACAAGAAGGGATAATCATGGCCAGTGCAGTATTAAACGTCAAAATTGATGAAGCGCTAAAAGAAAAGCTGCGTCATTATGCAGAAGTAAATAGTGAAAATTTAAGCACGGCGACAGAAAAACTGCTGCTGCTGGCGTTCGAAGCAGCGGAAGAGGCGGGAGTCTCGGAAGATGACATTGACAACCAGCACACGGAAGAAGAGAGTGCAACTCCGTTCACTCCCAAAGAGATCAAAGCATTACGTAAACTCCTGAAGAAGAAAAAATGAACCAACAACTGCTATCAACCGCCAGTAACTACGGCGAAGCTTGCGCGATGTTGCGCTCAGGCTTTGTTAAACAAGTACGACTGGACTGGAATATCGGAAGTGATGAGTTTTTTCGTATCGCATCGGACTGGTGTGACGCTGGCGCAAAAATAAAAAAAGAGGGAAACAGTTTTATTATTTCAATAAAAGGATTTCCTATTCCTCGCCAGCAGTAACCTTGTTGTCATGAAACCGTCATTTAAATTGCATTAAAAACTGTGATGATTGTTTCATAATAACTCTACAGAACCATCTCAAAACACATTACGGATGATGTTTCCGGCGAGCCTTGTGGTTCGCCGATATTTCTTTTTATCCCACGCAATATATTTTTTTACCGGTTGTCGTAATTCCTGTTATTTTTCACGAAGCGCTCACAAGCAGACCTGGGCAAAACGGGTATACTAATGATCCCTTTGCTGCCAGGAACGCCATGAAAACTATCACACTTTACGACGTTGCCAGCTATGCAGGCGTCTCTTACCAGACCGTATCCCGGGTGATCAATGATGCGGCCCATGTCTCAGTTCGTACCCGTGAAAAGGTGCTCGCCGCAATGGCCGCGCTGCACTATGTTCCCAATCGTGGTGCCCAGCAACTGGCGGGCAAACGCAGCAGAACGCTGGGGCTACTGACTACCGATCTGGCGCTCCATGCGCCGTCACAAATTGCCTCGGCGGTGAAATCCCGCGCTGGTCTTGCCTCCGCGAGTGTCATTATTTCGATGCTTGAGCAGCATGACGCGGCCAGTTGTAGCGCGGCATTGCAAGAGTTGTTGGCACAGCGTGTGGAAGGCGTGCTCATCAATGTTCCGCTGGAGGATGCGCTGGCGCAGCAGTTAGCGGCGCAGGCGCAGCCGACGCCGGTTTTGTTTCTGGATGTCAGTGATAAGGCGGCCGTTAACAGCCTGGTATTTGATGCGGAGCAGGGCGCGCGACTGGGTGTGGAACATGTACTGTCGCAAGGCCATCAGCGTATTGCCCTGCTGGGCGGACCGCAGAGTTCAGTTTCAGCCCGCGCCCGTTTTAGCGGCTGGCTGGCGGCGTTAGCGCAGGCGAAGTTGAACCCCTGCGCCAGCGAGCACGGGGACTGGAGCGCCGCGTCGGGATATGAAAAAGCCCATCTGCTGCTGGCGGGCCCCCGGCTGCCGCAGGCGATTCTGGTGGCTAACGATCAGATGGCGCTCGGCGTGATGCGCGCCTGTGCCGAAAAGGGGATTGCTGTGCCAGGCCAGATTTCAGTGGTGGGGTATGACGACACGGCGGACAGCGCCTGGTTTTCTCCGCCGCTGACCACGGTGCACCAGGCGTTTAAAGATGCTGGTGAGCGTAGCGTGGACTGGCTGCTTAACCCGCCCGACGTGGACTTGCCCCTCAGTCAGACTCGGCTGCCCGTTACGCTGATCGAACGCTCGTCTACCGCTCCGGCGTGCGAACGGCAGATCCGCAGCGGTGAAACCCTTGCCAGGCAACTGAGTGAACTGGCGCAGCAGGTTGCCATGCTGGATCGGCGCTAATGCTTTTGTGATCCTCTTCGCTTTCAGCCGATCGCGGGCTTTACCCGCGATTAAAAATGCGTCATTGTTTCCTACATTGTGAGCGCTTCGCAAAAAGAGGTTTTATGTCTGCTACCGCGTTAAGTTCGCTGGTTTTCCGTCGCGATTGGGAAAACCCGGCGATCACCCACTGGCACCGTTTACCGGCTCATGCGCCCCTGCGTAGCTGGCGTGATGAAAATGCGGCGCGCGATGATGCCGCTTCACCTGCGCGGCGCCTGCTGAATGGCGAATGGCGCTTCAGTCTGTTTGGCTCGCCGGAAGCCGTGCCGGAACGCTGGATAACAGAGGATTGCGCCGATGCGGTGGCGATGCCGGTGCCATCGAACTGGCAGATGCAGGGATTTGATACGCCCATTTATACCAATGTTACCTATCCGATTCCGGTGACGCCTCCGTTTGTTCCGCAGCAAAATCCGACGGGTTGTTACTCGCTCACATTTTTAATGGAAGAAGAGGCGCTGGCGCAGGGGCAGACGCGGATTGTTTTTGATGGCGTCAATGCGGCGTTTTATCTTTGGTGTAACGGCCAATGGATCGGCTATTCGCAGGACAGCCGTCTGCCTGCCGAGTTTGACCTCAGTCAGGCGCTACACGCGGGGGAAAACCGGCTGGCGGTGATGGTGCTGCGCTGGTGCGATGGCAGTTATCTGGAAGACCAGGATATGTGGCGGATGAGCGGGATTTTTCGCGATGTCTCCCTGCAACACAAACCGCAGACGCATATTGCCGATTTCCACTATGTCAGCGAACTGAATGCGGAACTGACTCACGCGCAATTACAAGTTAACGTGCAACTGGCCGGGGCGTTTGCAGAGTGCCGCGTTGCCGTTGCCCTGTGGCACGACGGAAAAAACATTGCCGCCGCGCAGCAGTCGCCGGGCAGCGCCGTGGTGGATGAGCGCGGCGCGTGGGCAGAACGCCTGTGCATGACGCTGCCGGTTGCCGCGCCCGTGCTGTGGAGTGCGGAAACACCGAACCTCTATCGCCTGACATTAACCCTGCTCGATGCACAAGGAAACGTACTGGAAGCGGAAGCCTGCGATGTGGGTTTCCGCAAGGTGGAAATCTGTAATGGTTTGCTGCTGCTTAACGGCAAACCGCTATTGATTCGTGGCGTAAACCGTCACGAGCATCATCCCGAAAACGGACAGGCCATTGATGAAGCCACCATGCGGCGCGACATTGAGCTGATGAAACAGCACAACTTCAATGCCGTGCGCTGTTCTCACTATCCGAACCATCCGCTGTGGTATCGCCTGTGCGATCGGTACGGCTTATACGTCGTGGATGAGGCCAACATTGAAACCCACGGCATGGTGCCGATGAGCCGCCTGGCGGACGATCCGGGCTGGCTGCCAGCCATGAGCGAACGCGTTACGCGCATGGTGCAGCGCGATCGCAACCATCCGTCGATCATTATCTGGTCGCTGGGCAACGAATCCGGTCATGGCGCGAACCACGATGCGCTGTATCGCTGGCTGAAAACGACCGATCCGACGCGTCCGGTGCAGTATGAAGGCGGCGGTGCGAACACGGCGGCCACCGATATTGTCTGCCCGATGTATGCCCGCGTTGACCAGGATCAGCCCTTTCCGGCTGTGCCGAAGTGGTCGATTAAAAAATGGATCGGTTTGCCCGGCGAAAATCGCCCGCTCATTCTTTGCGAATACGCACATGCGATGGGCAACAGCTTTGGTGGTTTTGCCAAATACTGGGAAGCGTTCCGCGCTTTCCCGCGTTTGCAGGGCGGTTTTGTCTGGGACTGGGTTGACCAGGCATTAACCAAAACCGGTGATGATGGGCAACCATTCTGGGCTTACGGCGGCGATTTTGGCGATACGCCGAATGACCGCCAGTTCTGTATGAATGGGCTGGTATTTCCCGATCGTACGCCGCATCCGGCGCTGTATGAAGCGCAGCGCGCGCAGCAATTTTTCCAGTTCAGCCTGCTTAGCACCACGCCGGTGGTGCTGGAAGTTGAGAGCGAATATCTGTTCCGCGCCACTGATAATGAATACCTGCGCTGGTCTGTCGCCCGCGATGGCGATGTACTGGCGCAGGGAGAAATCACGCTGGATATTGCGCCACAAGGCAAGCAACGTATTGAACTGAACATCCCCGCGCTGGTGGCCGCGCCCGGCGAAGTCTGGCTGAATGTGGATGTTTTTCAGCGTACGGCGACGCGCTGGTCGGCGGCGGATCATCGTTGCGCCTGGGATCAATGGCGTCTGCCCGAGCCGTTGTATATCGCTCCGCGCGTGGTGCAGAACTCGCGCCCGACATTGCAGGCCAGCGAGCAGGAATTTGTCATCACGCATCAGTCGCAGCGCTGGCACTTCTGTCGCCGCAGCGGCAACCTGCAACAGTGGTGGCGCGATGAACAGCCGACGCTGCTGGCTCCGCTGAGCGACTGTTTTTCCCGTGCGCCGCTGGATAACGACATTGGTATCAGCGAGGTGACGCGCATCGATCCCAACGCATGGGTGGAGCGCTGGAAGGCGGCAGGCATGTACGATCTGTCGGCTGAACTGCTTTATTGTGACGTTGAAGAGCACAGCACCGGGATTGTGGTAAACACCGGTCAGCGCTGGCTGGGCGCAGGGAAAACCGCGTTTCTCAGCCATAAATGCTGGCGAATTGATGGTGACGGCGCACTGCATGGCGATGTCACGGTTCAGGTGGCGGGCGATATTCCGCCGCCCGCGAGGGTGGGCCTGGTCTGCCAGCTGGCGGAGCGGCATCCGCAGGTAAGCTGGTTGGGGCTGGGGCCGCATGAAAACTACCCGGATCGCCAGTTGGCGGCGCGTCAGGGAAGGTGGACGCAGCCGCTGTCGGCGCTGCACACGGCCTATATTTTCCCCGGCGAAAATGGGCTGCGCTGCAACACGCGCGCAGTGTGGTACGGCGCGCACCTGTGGCAGGGGGATTTCCATTTTTCCCTCGGCTGTTACAGCGATAAGCAACTGCGGGAAACCACGCACCACCACTTTTTGCGCGAAGAAGCCGGTTGCTGGCTGCATCTCGATGCTTTCCACATGGGCGTCGGCGGCGATGATTCCTGGAGTCCGAGCGTGTCGCCGGAGTTTATCCTGCAAGATGAGACGGTGCGTTACGCCTTTTGCTGGCGGCAGAACTAAACTTATCGGGTCTGATGCGGCGGGGTTGTCCCGCTGCGCAGTCATGCGGGGATTGATGCATGAAATATGTCGATGGTTTTGTGGTCGCAGTGCCGGAGGATGAAAAAGAGGCGTATTGCCAGCTTGCGGCGAAAGCGGCACCGATCTTCAAAGAGTTCGGCGCAACACGCATTGTCGAATGTTGGGCTGATGACGTACCGGATGGCAAACTCACCGATTTTCGCATGGCGGTAAAAGCTGAAGACCACGAAGCGGTCGTCTTCAGCTGGATTGAATACCCGTCCAAAGAGGTGCGCGATATGGCGAATCAAAAAATGATGGCCGATCCCCGCATGCGCGAACTGGGTAATGCGATGCCTTTTGACGGTAAACGCATGATATACGGTGGCTTTGTGCCGGTGCTCGATGAGTAATGTGACACTCAGGAGACTTTGGTGAAGAGCGCTTTGCGCTCAAGCACATCGCCATCGGTACGGAACACGCCGTCACCGGTGTAATGCAGCGTCTGCGGCCACGCAGGTTCGCGGTTTACCCGCGCAGCAACCACTTCAAAAATAAAGAAGTTGTAAGTATCCACCATTGCGTCGTCATAAAGGCGGCATTCAAACTGGCCGTAGCACTCTTTAATGGATGGCGCGGCCACATGCTCGCTTTTTTCTGCCGTCAGTCCAAATTGAGCAAACTTATCGACCTCATCGCCCGTACAGTTACCAATGCGGGAAACGGTGTCGATCATGCTGGCTTCAGGCAGGTTAATGACGCACTCTCCGCTTTGTCGGATGCGTTCGAAGCTGGCATTGCCAGCGGAAATCATGCAGCCGACCAGCGAAGGGGAAAACTCCAGAATCGTGTGCCAGCCTAAGGTCATAATATTATTTCGCCCTTGCCAGTGGCTGCTCAGCAGTACCACCGGGCCAGGCTCCAGCCAGTGCCGGACATCGTGCAGCGGCCAGGATTGCTTTTTCATTGTGCTTCCTCCGCGTTGTTAAAACTCTTTTAACAGTAGCAGAGCCCTTTCTCATGAAGGTTATTTTCCGCCCAGCGAATAAACTCCTCCGCCGGTAGCGCTTTGCTGTAAAGCCAGCCTTGCCCGTACTCCACGCCGCACTGTTTTAGCCACTGCAACTGAGCTTCGGTTTCGATACCTTCGGCAACCATCGCCAGCTTTAAGGCTTTTGCCATCTCGATAATGTGCGGCGTCACGGTTTTTTGCTCCAGCGCATCGACAAACGATTTATCGATTTTAATGGTATCGACGTCGAGGTTTTGCAGGTAGCTCAGGCTGCAATAACCGGTACCGAAATCGTCAATGTAGATCGCATGGCCTGCGGCACGCAGCGTGTTGATCGCCGGGCCGCTGACGGCCGGATCGGCAAAACCTCGCTCGGTCAGTTCTAAGGCGATTTGCGATGGCGAAAGCTGCCAGCGTTGTAGTAATTCCGCGAGTAGCGCCGGCAGGCCCGGATCCAGCAGATCGGCGGGTTCCAGATTGACAGAGATATGCTGCTCCGGGTGTTGTTGCAACCATGACCCCATATCGGCAAACACATTTTCCATCATCAGCCTGGTTAATTGCGGCATCAGGCCGCTGTGTACTGCCAGCGGGATAAAAATATCTGGCGACAGAAAAGAGCCATCCTTTTGCTGCCAGCGCGCCAGCGCCTCGGCTCCGACGATACGCCCGCTCTCCAGCGCCATAATCGGCTGGTAATGCGCCATGATTTCACGGCGATGGATGGCCTCCTGCAACTGATAGCGCGGCGATTGCAGCCGACGCAGTACTTTGAGTAAAACGAAGGCGAGCAATAAACTCATCAGCAAGCTAAACGGAACCCAAATAGTCAATAAACGATGCCAGTTGTTTTCCAGCGGTGTGTCCGGCATCCATGTCACGGTGGCCAGCCCCAGGCTGGCATCGTATTTAATGTGGTAGGTTGATTCCCGGAAATGCTCTGTTGTTTGCGCACGTTGCGCTATCTGCTCAAGCACGGCACTGGGGATCTCCGTACCACCCGCGATGATTTGCCGGGTGCTGGTATTGACCAGCGAGAAGTGCAGCGGAAGCGAGCCGTAAGAGAGGATATCGATAAGCGACTGGGGATCGACCATCACGACATAATGCTCATTGCCGATGGCAATCATGTTCCGCGATAAACCCAAATCATTGTGACGAGTAAGCCAGACGCGAAAGCCATCTGCAGTAATTTTCCTGGGCGGTGGAAAGGGAGATGTCGAGGTGCCGTTTTGCAACGATGAACAGTGCGGCTGAAGAGCGTCAACGTATAAGACTTCCTGCACATAGCGATGGGCGTAAGAAGCGCGTTGCATCTCCAGCAGATGGTCGGCGGTACAAACCGGGCCTCGCCAGTTTTCCAGTTGCCGGAGCGCCGTTTTACTTTCGTTAACGACACGCAGTGTGCGCATATCCGCCAGCTTTGAGTAAGTTTCAAGCTGATCCATAAACGTTTCTTTAGCCTGGCGATGGGTCATCCAGATACTCAGCCCTGGCGGCAGGATCAGCGCGAGCGCCATAATCGCGATAATAAGAGTTATCAGCCGTCGATTAGTCATGATCAAAAATCCCTCTTTGATACTGATAAACATAGCGTATCTTTCACCCGCAAATGTTATATCACGCGGCAGCGATTGTTTTCTTTCAGGATGAGCAGGTAGAGGAAAAAAGAGTCTGTGGTGCAGGTTAGCTAAGAAATTTTTATCAAACAAGAAGGGATAAACGGCGTCTCTTTCCCGGTTTTTGGGACAAAGAAACGCCGGAACAGCTTATCGGCGGTGCGCCAGCCGGCGAACCAGGCGATCTCCCAACATCTGAACGCCCTGTACCATCGCCACCAGGATAATCACGGTGCCGAACATGACCTGGTTGTTAAAGCGTTGATAGCCGTAGCGAATGGCTAAATCGCCCAGCCCGCCACCGCCAATTACGCCCGCCATCGATGAGAAGCCAATCAGCATTACCACCGTTAAGGTAATCCCGGCCAGCAGCGTGGGAAGCGCTTCCGGCAACAGCGCTTTTACAATCACATGCCAGAGGTTACCGCCCATGGATAAAATGGCTTCAATGCGCCCGTAATCCACTTCGTCGAGCGCGGTTTCCGTCAGGCGCGCGAAGAAGGGAAATGCGCCAATGGTCACCGGCACGACGGCGGCGGTACTGCCCAGCGTGGTTCCTATCAGTAACCGGGTAAATGGAATCAGCGCAATCAACAGCACAATAAATGGCAGCGAGCGACCAATGTTGATAATCGTACCGAGCAGCGCATTCAGCTTTGGCATCGGCGCTAAGCCATTGCTGCGGGAAATAAACAGCAGTACGCCCAGCGGCAGACCAATCAGCACGGTAAAGAGTGCCGACAGGCCGACCATATAAATAGTCTCCAGCGAACCGTTTAACAGCAGCGGCCAGAGATCCTCCCAGCTCATGCGACCCCACATAACGGCCTCCCGGTCACACCATGACGAGCCAGAAATGCCTGTTCTGCCTGCGGATCGTGCAGCAGCGCCTGGCGCAACCGCGACCACGGAGCAACCAGCAAATCAGCGATTTTCCCGCTCTCTATGACTTCGCCATTTTCCAGCAGCGCCGCGTGATCGCACAGCGTTTTGACCACGTCCAGTTCATGGGTGATCAACACAATGGTGAGTTGCAGTTTTTGGTTGATGTCTGCCAGTAACTCCAGCACTGACGCGGTAGTTTCCGGATCCAGCGCGCTGGTGGCTTCGTCGCACAGCAGCACATCCGGGTGCGCCGCCAGCGCTCTGGCAATGCCGACACGCTGCTTTTGTCCGCCGGAAAGCTGTGACGGGAAGGCGTGCGCTTTTTCGCTTAATCCCACCAGCCACAGCAGTTCTTCTACGCGCGCCTGACGCTGATCTTTCGCTACACCGGCGATTTCCAGCGGCACAGCGACATTATCGGCGACCGTACGCGCATGCAGTAAATTGAAGTGCTGGAAAATCATGCCGGTGCGCAGACGGTGCTCGCGAAGCCCGGCCTTATCCAGTTGGGTGATGTCATTACCGTTCACGATAATGCGGCCCGCAGTGGGCCGCTCCAGCAGATTAAGGCAACGGATCAACGTACTTTTCCCTGCGCCGCTGCGCCCGAGGATGCCGTAAATCGCGCCTTTCGGTACGCTTAGCGACACCTCTTTTAACGCCGGTCGGCCTGCTCCGGCGTAGATTTTACTCAGCCCTTCAATCTCAATCATGACTGCGGCGCAACCGGGATCACGGAACCGTTATATTGCTTGCGGATAAACGCCGCGACCTGCGGGGAGGTCAGATCTTTGGCCAGTTCTTTGATGCGCGGATCGTTGGCCAGTTGTGGGTTGGTGACCAGAATATTGGCATAGGGATTGTGCTTCGCACTCTCCAGACCGAGCGCATCTTTCGCCGGGCTCAGCCCTGCTTCCAGCGCGTAGTTGCCGTTGATCACCGCCAGATCGACATCATCCAGCGAGCGCGGGATTTGCGGCGATTCAATCTCCAGGATCTGCAAATGTTTCGGGTTCTGCGCGATGTCTTTCGGCGTCGCCAGGGTGGTGGCCGGATCGGTGAACTTGCTGTCGAGCTTGATCAACCCCTGGGCTTGTAGCAGGAACAGGGCGCGGCTCAGGTTAGTGGCATTATTCGGCACGGCCACTTTGGCGTTATTCGGCAGCGATTTGAAATCCTTGTATTTATGTGAATAGATGCCGAGCGGTTCAATGTGTACCGTCGCGGCAACGGCAAAAGTCTTGCCCAGCGCCTTTTCCTGATCCTTCAAGTAAGGCACATGCTGGAAGTAGTTGGCATCGACATCGCCGTTCGCCAACAGCTCGTTAGCATTGGCACCATTGGTTAATTCAACCACTTTCAGATCCAGTTTCGGATCGATCTTTTTGATGTAATTGAGGATCTCCGCGTGCGGTACCGGGTCGGCGGCGACGCGCAGTGCTTCTGCCTGGGCGGAAGTCCAGACCAGAGAAAGAGACAGTGCTACCCCTGCCAGAGTAAAAGCGGCATGTTTCATGATGTGTGTTCCTGTGTTGTTATGGTCAGACGATCAATTGTTCAGTGCGTTCGCGCAGCACATCGCGGTAATAACGTTCCGCCACATCCGGATGGGAGCGCAGGCGGCCTTTCAGGTAGTTCCAGCCGACGTCGCGCAGCAGCGGATTGTGCGGATCGCTCTCCGGCCCGCGCGCTTCTTGCGCCAGCTTCGGTGGTAGGGTGTACAACGGCACCACCGCATCGAGCTGGGCGCCGAGGAAGAAAGCGATCGACAAACGCTGCTGTTCCGCCGGGGGCGAAACCACGCGGTGAACGGTGGCGCGCAAATAGCCGTTGGTAGCCAGTTCCAGCAGTTCGCCAATGTTGACGACAAAACTGCCTGCCAGCGGCACGGCATCGATCCAGTGGCCTGGTTCGACTTCTACCTGCAGCCCTTTTTGCTCGTCCTGCAGCAGAAAACTGAGAAAGCCGGAATCTTTATGGGCACCAACGCCTTGCGCACTCTGGGTCGAATGCTGGCCAGGGTAGCGGATCAGCTTGATATGCTCGTTCGGTTTATCGCCATACAGCGCGTCAAAGGCGTCCGCAGGTAGTTGCAGTGCTTCGGCAAACGCCCGCAGCAGCGTGATGGCCATACCGGTCATCGCCTTTTGCCAGGCGAGCAGAGCGGGTTTCAGCGTTGGCAAAGCTTGCGGCCAAAGATTTGGGCCTTGTAAACGTCGCCAGCCGGGATCGCTGTCGCTCAGCAGCAGCGCCGGGCGTTCCGCGCCAATATCGAACTGCTCGCGCCAGTCCGGCTGCCCGCGGGTTATCTCTGAAGCGGCGCGGTTATAGCCACGAAAATGGGGGGAGTGGATCATCCCCACTTGCTGTTTTTGCTCATCAGTCAGGGCGAAAAAACGTCGGGATTCTTGCTGGACGGCGTGTAGCAGTGCGTCATCGACGCCGTGGTTAATCAGGTAGAAGAAACCGATATCACGCGCAGCGTGGCGCAGATCGGCAAGAAAGCGTTCGCGCTCAGCGCCGTGCGTATAGCGGGAAAGATCGAGGATCGGTAACGTCGTTGCGTTCATTGTGTTCTCCGAAGGCAGTCAATAATCGTGTTCTGGTCAGGTTCAGGGTTCGGGGACAACAACAGCGCATTTTCTTCTTCCTCTTCGTCAGGTGTGAGGACAGCTTGCCTCAGGGGCAACAATTCAACCAATAACGTTCTTTTCTAATTTATGTCCGCGCAGGATCACGTGCTTTTGCGAAAAACGCATAACGCGGATGGCTTGAAATGGAGAAATAACTTCGATAGACTTTTGTTATGTTATAACAAAACAGATGAGTGAATCATGAAAGCTGATATCCATCCTCACTATCGTACGGTGGTGTTCCACGACACCAGCGCCAACGAGTACTTTAAAGTGGGTTCAACCATTAAAACGGAACGCGAAATCGAACTGGAAGGCGTGACCTATCCGTACGTCACCATCGACGTTTCGTCGGCGTCGCATCCTTATTACACCGGCAAACAAAAAGTGATTGCTAACGAAGGCAGCGCGGCACGTTTCCAGCAACGCTACGGTCGCTTTTTTAGCGATAAAAAGGAGTAAGTGATGCAGGTGCTGAATTCATTGCGCAGTGCGAAACAACGCCACCCTGACTGCCAGATTGTCCGGCGCAAGGGGCGTTTATATGTGATCTGTAAATCCAATCCGCGTTTCAAAGCGGTGCAAGGCAAAAAGAAAAAACGTTAAGCGCGAAGTGATGCCAGGGAGTGACGCTGCTTGCCATCGGCCGTGAAGTTGTCGGCGGCAAGCCAGCGTTGCAGTGCGCGATCAATCTGCGGCCATTCACCATCAATAATTGAAAACCAGTCGGTATCGCGATTATGGCCTTTGAGCACCAGCGCCTGACGAAAACGGCCCTCATATTGAAAACCGAGACGCAGCGCCGCCTGGCGTGACGGCTCATTCAGGCTGTTACACTTCCACTCGTAGCGCCGGTATCCCAGCGTTGTAAAGGCATAGTTCATCAATAACCATTGTGCTTCTGTCGAGGCGGGCGTACGGGCCAGCAACGGCGAGAAATGAACGCTTCCCACTTCCATAACACCATTTTTCTCATCAATGCGCATCAGCGCGAGGCTACCAACCGGCCGCGAAGTTTTGTTGTCTATGACGGCAAAATGCAGCGGATCGTGCAGCGTGCAGGTGCTTGCTATCCAGTCGCGAAACGCCGCTTCATCTTTTTCCGGTTCCCGCAGTAGCCACGTCCAGCTCCGGTCATCACCTGCTTGTTGATGCGCCTGAAACAGCGCGCTGGCGTGCTCAGTACCCAACGGCTCAAGACGGCAATAACGGCCTTCGAGAGTAACGCGCTGCGGGAAAGGGCGCGGCTGCCAGTTGGGCAGCGCATCGCCGATAGGTTGTTGATAGTGATTGAACTGGCTCATTGTGTCTCCTTGTATATGCGGAGGCAGCGTAACGCTGTGCTGGTTCCATAAAAAGAGCCATCGTTTTATAGTTTTATGGGGCCACGCGGAGAAAATAATGAATATTCCTGAGGAAGGATTGTACGCGCTGTTGCGCCGGGCGCTGGAGGAGCGTGCCAGCCTGACGCGCCAGCGCGCGCTGTATGTGGCGCTGCGCGATGCGGTACGGCAGGGGATGTTAAAGCCCGGCAGCCTGTTGCCGGGATCGCGCGTACTGGCGGAGAGGCTGCATATTTCGCGTAATACCGTGAATGCGGCGCTGGAACAACTGGCCGTTGAAGGGTATGTGCTGCGCGATCGCCAGGGCACTCGTGTGGCGAAACTGGCGACAGTGGAGCGAACGGACCCGGCACCATCGGTAACGCTCGCGCAGCGTGTACAGCAACTGCCGGGCGGGGCTTTTCGTCATTCCCCCGCGCTGGCGCTGACGCCGGGCATTCCGGCGGCAAATTACTTCCCGTTGGCTGTCTGGCGACGGCTGGCTGAACGCGTGTGGCGCGATGAAGGCAGTCTGCTATTGAATTATGGTGAATCCGCCGGTGAATGGCGTTTACGCGTAGCGATAGCCCGCCATCTGGCGATATCTCGCGGCATTGATTGCGATGCTGAACAGATAGTGATCACCGAAGGCGCGCAGGAAGCGCTGATGCTTTGTGTGCATTTACTCAGCGACGTGGGCGATCATGCCTGGGTTGAAGAGCCGGGTTACGGCGGTGCCAAAAGCGCTTTTCTCGCCGCAGGCCTGGAAGTGACGGGAATGCCGATCGACGATGAAGGGATGGTGCTGAACCCTGCGGCCCGGCCGCCGCGCATGATTTACACTTCGCCGTCACATCAGTATCCGCTGGGTAAAGTGATGAGCGCGGCCCGGCGGCTGGCGCTGCTGGACTATGCCCGGCACATGGGAAGCTGGATTGTGGAAGATGATTACGATAGTGAGTTTCGCTATCCGGGCGAGCCCATTCCGGCGATGTCAGGCATGGTGGCGAATCCGCCTGTGGTTTATCTTGGTACTTTTAGTAAAACCCTGTTTCCCTCGTTGCGTATTGGTTTTATGGTGATGCCGCCCGCGCTGGCGCAGGCTGCCGGGCCAGCAATCGGTAGTTTGTTACGTGGCGGTCATCGTGCCGAGCAACTGACGCTGGCGCGTTTTATTGAAGATGGGCACTACGCACGTCATCTCGCCGCGATGCGTCGGCTGTATCGCAAGCGGCAAGCGCATCTGCTGGAAGCTGTTCGCAATGAGCTGCATGCTGCGCATCAGGTTTATGGTGGCGGCGGTGGGCTGCACTTAACGCTGGCGATCCCGGGGATTGATGATGAGGCGGTAGTTCATGCTGCGAGGCAACGGCAACTTGCGCCCCATGCATTAAGCCGTTTCTGGCTGCACAAGAGCGCAGCATCCAGCGGGCTGGTTCTGGGGTACGGTAATACGTCCGCCAGCCGATTTACGGCGGCGGTACGTACGCTTAACCAATTGATTGAACACTCTCTGGGCGGGTGAGGGTGAAGACGTCGTAAAACGAGAGCTCGCCCTTACGCGCGACCATTTTTTCCAGCCGGGTTTTGCTCTCTTCCTCGACTCGCGGGGATTGCAGGATCGCGTTAATCAAACCTGACGGAACAAATCGTGTGTTGTACCACTCGCCGTTATAGCAGACCCGGAAGTCGAGTACATCGATATCTTCGTAGTGGTAGCGCGGATAAACGTCAAAAAAGAAGAAACCGTTCAGGATCACGAAGAGCACGATCAATAACCAGACGGAGCCGGAAAGGGTTTCGGACTGCAGCATCACCGCCAGCGTGGCAAGCCAGGCCAGATACATGCCGACAAACAGGCCGGGGTGTTTGCGAATAAAACTGATGCTGAAGCGCGGGCGGTTATCCCGTTTCTCGCGCTGGTTGATCTCTTCAATCGTTTCGGTGAGCAGCCGCTGTATCTCTGTCATCTTACGCCTTTACTGATACTGTTTTGCAGGTGGACACGCTATTTTAAGTTGCCATTTTGTATGAAAAAAGTAACAGTTTTGCCGCAAAAAACGATAACAGTTAGATAGCTGGCAGGGGCTTGATGATCCGCGCCGGGTTGCCGCCGACCACGACATTGGCCGGAACATCTTTCACAACGACCGCGCCGGAAGCGATGACGGCGTTATCGCCAATCGTTACGCCCGGGTTGATAATGGCACGGCCACCTATCCAGACATTGTGGCCAATGGTGACAGGTTTGCCATATTCCACGCCGCTAATGCGTTCGGCGACATCCAGCGGATGCGTCGCGGTGTAGATATGTACGCCGGGCGCCAGCATGCAGTTATCGCCGATATGGATTGGACAAACATCGAGCATGACGCAGTCGAAATTGGCGTAGAAATTGCGGCCGAGAAAAATGTTGTAGCCATAATCGCAGCGAAAATTCGGTTCGATATAGACCCCATCACTATGACCGAGAAGGCGGGAGAGAATATCTTTACGCTCAGCTTTTTCTTCCGGCGCCGAATGATTGTATCGATGTAGTAACTGCCTGGCCCGCAGACGATCGGCGCGCAAGACTTCATCTGCCGAAAGATAGGGCAATCCGGCAATCATTTTTTGCTTTTCGTCATTCATCTGATTCGAAGACACTCGTCACGGAATCTGAACGCTCTTTATGCGCAGAAAAAGAGTTAGCAGAATTATCGTACAAATTTCCACACGGAGGAGGGGATTTTGTCATACAGCTTATTCATGGTCAGTTCTGCCAGGCGATGATCGGCTGCTGAATAAAACACCGCGAGTTCCTCATCCGGAAGTTCGTATTTATTTTTTTCAATTACACGTTCAAGGGTATCAATTGTCTGACAACGTCTGAGACGCATCAAATAATCAACTTTTGTTAATGGTTTTTCGGACATATCTTCACCTTAGTGTTGAAAATTAACAAGAGTGGCTAACTGGATTAGCCTTGCTTACATTGACGAAGCAGCGGAACAGTTTGTTGCCTGTTTTGCGCCATTTCTGTAAGTCATGTGTATTTATGCCATAGCTACTGAACAACATAAACGTATCGTCAAGATATTCGTCTATCTGTTCAATCAGTTTATTATCTTCATTGTACTTAATTTTATAATTAAGTGCGAAGGTCGCTATGTGTTCTATCAGCTCATTTAACTGCAAATTGACCGCTGATGTAGGATCGTTAACCCACCCATGATGGCTCTCTTCGAGATTAACAAGGCAGTCATGGTACAGCGTTTCGCAGAGAAATTTGAGCTGCGCGATATCATGCCTTTTTGGCGAGTATTCGTCCATAACGCATCCCCTTCTGAGTGGTAATTTTTTTTACTAACCGACTGCTGTTTCAGGATGGGAACTTCTGCTCTGACCAGAGACAGACGTTGCTTTATGTTTGTCAATATAACTATAAGCTAGTCTGAATAGGATTTCATTGTGCTATCACGAAAAATTACAAATAATGTTTTTTTTGAGAAAAATGGACAAAATAGGAACTTGACCTTGCGATGAAGCTTGTTACGCCTGTAGGCGTTATTGCTTGTTCATCCTTGAGATTCATTAAGTTAGCATGGGGGAAATTATTCCAGCCCGAACGGTATTTTTATACCAGGAATCGTCTGAGTTAAACTGATTGTACCAGATAATTAAGGATTATAAACGGTAAATGATCGCTGCTTTCAAAATACATACTTATTATAAGCCTTATATCGGCAGTACAAAATAAACGAATAGACAATAAATGCTTTTAATTTCGGATGTGCAGATATGAAAAAGGCCGCTAAGTGCGGCCTTTTCTATTAGAGAAACAATCAGTGCTCCTCAACCTTATGGCTGTGCTCTATATCCTCGCCGCGGCGGCTAAAGCGGCGGCGCACCACCACGAAGAACACCGGAACGAAGAAGATAGCCAGTATGGTTGCGGTGATCATCCCGCCCATTACGCCAGTACCTACTGCGTTCTGCGCGCCGGAACCTGCACCGGAGCTGATAACCAACGGCAGTACCCCAAGGATAAATGCCAGCGAGGTCATCAGAATTGGTCGCAGACGCATACGAACCGCTTCCAGCGTCGCCTCTACCAGGCCTTTGCCTTCTTTATCCATCAGGTCCTTGGCGAATTCGACGATAAGTATCGCGTTCTTCGCCGACAAGCCAATGGTTGTCAGCAGGCCCACCTGGAAGTAAACGTCGTTGGTCAGACCGCGGAAGGTGGCAGCCAACAACGCACCCACAACACCCAGCGGTACAACCAGCATGACCGAGAACGGAATCGACCAGCTTTCATACAGCGCTGCGAGGCAGAGGAAAACCACGATCAGCGAGATAGCATACAACGCAGGCGCTTGGTTGCCGGAGAGACGTTCCTGGAAGGACATCCCCGTCCAGTCATAACCGATACCGGTCGGCAGCTTACTGGCCAGTTGTTCCATCATCGCCATCGCTTCACCGGTACTTTTACCCGGTGCCGCCTGGCCGAGGATTTCCATCGACGGCAGACCGTTGTAACGCTCCAGACGCGGTGAACCATATTCCCAGTGTGTGCTGGAGAAGGCGGAGAATGGCACCATCTGTCCATCGGTCGCCCGCACGTACCAGTTACCAATATCGCTTGGCAGCATGCGGTATTTGGCCTGTGACATGACATACACTTTCTTCACGCGACCACGGTCGATAAAGTCGTTAACGTAGCTACCGCCCCAGGCTGCACCCAGCGTGGTGTTGATGTCGCTAATCGACACACCCAGCGCCTGTGCTTTTTCCTGATCAATATCGATCTTGAACTGCGGTGTATCTTCCAGGCCGTTAGGACGTACGCCCACCAGCAGATCCGGATGCTGAGCGATTTCGCCAAACAGCTGGTTACGCGCCTGGGTTAATTTCTCATGTCCCAGGTTCGCCTGATCAATCAACTGGAAGTCGAAGCCGGTTGCCGTACCGAGTTCAACAATCGCTGGCAGGTTGAAAGCGAAGACCATTGCATCTTTAATCGATGCAAAGTGTGCGCTCGCACGGCCTGCGATTGCGGGTACTTTATTCGCTTCACCAGGACGTTCGTCCCAGTTTTTCAGCGATACGAACGCCAGACCGGTGTTCTGACCGCGACCAGAGAAGCCAAAGCCGTTAACGGTAAAGACGGAGTTAACGTTGTCTTTCTCATTTTCCAGATAATATTTCGTCACTTCATCCAGCACTTTCTGCGTACGCTCTTGCGTCGCACCCGCAGGCAGCTGGGCCATAGTGAGAAATACGCCCTGGTCTTCATCCGGCAGGAACGAACTTGGCAGGCGCACAAACAGCACCGCCATACCCGCAACGATGACAATATAGAGCAGCAGATAACGACCGGTGCTGCGCAGAATGTTTCCTACGCTATCGGTGTAGTGGTGCGTGCTCTTCTCAAACATGCGGTTGAACCAGCCGAAGAAGCCTTTTTTGCCTTCACCGTGGTCGCCTTTGGCAACTGGTTTCAGCATTGTGGCGCACAGCGCCGGCGTCAGGATCAATGCGACCAGCACAGACAGTACCATCGCGGAAACGATAGTAATGGAGAACTGGCGATAGATAGCACCGGTAGAACCACCGAAGAACGCCATCGGGATAAATACCGCTGACAGCACCAGCGCAATACCGACCAGCGCGCCCTGAATCTGCCCCATGGAACGGCGCGTCGCCTCTTTTGGCGGCAGGCCTTCTTCCATCATTACACGTTCGACGTTTTCCACCACCACGATAGCGTCGTCCACCAACAGGCCTATCGCCAACACCATACCGAACATGGTGAGGGTGTTGATGGAGTAGCCAAAGGCGGCGAGTATCGCGAATGTCCCGAGCAGTACCACCGGCACCGCGATCGTTGGGATCAGCGTTGCGCGGAAGTTTTGCAGGAACAGGTACATTACCAGGAATACCAGTACGATCGCTTCCACCAGCGTTTTCACTACTTCGTTAATCGAGATCTTAACGAATGGCGTGGTGTCATACGGATAAACCACTTTCAGGCCGTGCGGGAAGAACGGCTCCAGTTTGGCAATGGTCGCACGTACCGCTTCGGCAGTATCGAGTGCGTTCGCGCCGGTTGCCAGTTTGATACCGAGACCCGCAGCCGGTTGGCCGTTATAACGCGCGATTACGTCATAGCTTTCACCGCCCAGTTCAATCTTCGCTACGTCGCGCAGACGAACCTGCGAACCGTCAGTGTTCACTTTCAGCAGGATCTTACCGAACTCTTCCGTGGAGGTCAGACGGGTCTGCGCGATGATAGAGGCGTTCAACTGCTGCCCTTTCACCGGCGGAGTACCGCCTAACTGGCCTGCAGCGACCTGGGCGTTCTGCGCTTTGATAGCCGCAATCACGTCAACTGGCGTGAGCTGGAAGTTATTGAGCTTGCTTGGATCCATCCAGATACGCATCGCATACTGCGCACCGAATAGCTGAACGTCACCGACGCCGGAAGTACGGCTGACCGGATCTTTGATGGTTGCGCCGACGTAGTCCGCAATATCTTCCTGCGTCATGGAACCATCGGTACTGATCATCCCGAGAACCATCAGGAAGCTGCTGGATGATTTCTCGACGCTAACGCCTTGCTGTTGCACTTCCTGCGGTAACAGCGGCATGGCCAGTTGCAGTTTGTTCTGCACCTGAACCTGCGCGATGTCCGCATCCGTTCCGGAATCAAAGGTAATTGTAATTTGTACCGTACCAGAGGAATCACTGGCAGAGGACATATAAAGCAGGTTATCGATACCGTTCATGTTCTGTTCGATAACCTGCGTCACGGTATCCTGTACCGTTTTCGCATCAGCACCCGGGTAGGTAGCCGTGATCTGAATTGCAGGCGGCGCAATTGTTGGATATTGCGCTACCGGCAATTTGAGGATCGAGAGAGCCCCCGCCAGCATGATGATAATCGCGATAACCCACGCAAAGATGGGGCGATCGATAAAAAACTTAGCCATGTCTTAACGGCTCCTGTTTTAGTTAAGACTTCGGTTTTTCTGACTGGCCGCCGGCCTGGGCTTGCTCTTTGTTGTCAGAAGTCACTTCCTGAGCTTTAACCTGTACGCCCGGTTTGACTTTTTGTAAGCCGGCAATGATCACGCGATCGCCGCTTTTCAGACCGTCAGTCACCAGCCATTTATCGCCAATGGCCTGGCTTGCGACGATATTACGGACTTCAACTTTATCGCCTTCACCTACCACCATCGCCGTTGCGTCACCGCGCGGCGTACGGGTAACACCTTGCTGTGGAACCAGCATGGCATTTGGGTTGACGCCTTCTTCCAGTTTGGCGCGAACGAACATGCCCGGCAGCAACGAGTGATCCGGGTTCGGGAACACCGCACGCAGAGTGATGGAACCGGTGGTCTGGTCTACCGTCACGCCAGAGAACTCAAGCGTACCTTCCTGGGCGTATTGAACACCGTCGTTGGTAACGAGCTGAACTTTCGCTTTGCCGTTGTCCTGCTTCAGCGTACCGTTCGCCATTTCCTGCTGCAGACGCAGAAAATCATTGCTCGACTGGGTAACGTCAACGTAGATCGGATCAAGCTGCTGCACGGTAGTCAGCGCAGTGGTTTGCCCGCTCTGTACCAGCGCACCTTCTGTGACGGTAGACGTTCCGATACGGCCGCTGATGGGGGAAATCACTTTGGTATACGCCAGGTTGATGCGCGCGCTTTCTACTGCTGCTTTTGCCGCGACAACGGTAGCGTTAGCCTGCTGAGCGTCCGCCTGCGCAGTATCGTAATCCTGTTGGCTGATGTACTTGGTGCCCAACAGTTTCTGATAACGGTTGACGGTCATTTGAGCGATGTTGGCAGCCGCTTGCGCTTTCGCCAGATCGCCTTTGGCGCTGTCATAAGCTGCCTGATAAGTAGCGGGATCAATCTGATAGAGCGAGACACCTGCTTCGACGTCACTGCCTTCCGTAAAGTTGCGTTTCAAAATAATGCCGCTGACCTGAGGACGCACTTCCGCAATGCGAAAAGCAGTCGTTCGGCCCGGTAGCTCAGTGGTGATTTGCAGAGGTTCCGTCTTGACCGTGACGACGCCAACTTCCGGCATCTGCCCCGCACCCTGCTGAGCCGGTTTTTCATCACATCCTGTAAGCGCTAAGCTGCCCGAAAGCATCAGAACGGCCGCCAGAGGCGTAAACCCTCTGTTTTTGTTCATATGTAAACCTCGAGTGTCCGATTTCAAATTGATCAATGGATCAATGGCCCAAAAACCCATTGCTGCGTTTATATTATGGTCGTGCTATGGTACAAACATTCACAAATGTATGTAAATCTGACTCCTGTAAATTCACCAACATATGGCACGAAAAACCAAACAACAAGCGCTGGAGACGCGACAGCACATCCTCGATGTCGCCATACACGTGTTTTCCCGGCAAGGCGTATCTTCTACTTCGCTGGCTGACATTGCGCAGGCGGCAGGCGTGACTCGCGGCGCGATTTACTGGCACTTCAAAAATAAGTCGGATTTGTTTAGTGAAATTTGGAAATTGTCAGAGTTCAGTATTGACGATCTTGAGCTTGAGTATCAGGCAAAATTCCCTGGCGATCCACTCTCAGTATTAAGAGAAATATTGGTTTATATCCTTGAAGCAACAGTTGTTGAAGAGCGGCGGCGATTAATGATGGAGATCATTTTTCACAAATGTGAGTTTGTCGGCGAAATGACTATTGTGCAAGAAGCGCAGCGTAACCTGAGCCTCGAAAGTTATGATCGAATCGAGCATACGCTTGCCCAGTGTATTCAGGCAAAATTGCTGCCCGCTAATTTACTCACTCGCCGTGTTGCGGTCTTAATGCGCGCCTATATTTCCGGCATTATGGAAAACTGGCTGTTTGCGCCGCAATCCTTCGATTTGAAAAAAGAAGCACGTGATTACGTGGCGATCCTGCTGGAGATGTGCCAGTTATGCCCGACGCTGCGGACAGACCAGGGCGCTATCAGCGCCTGATTACCCGGGCCGCCAGGATTTATCCTGGAGGCGATTCACTTTTCTAGGTTGTTGCATAACGGCGTGATATTCTTGCGTTCGCGGCCATTCCGGCCGCCTTTCCCGTACAGAAAACGATCGCTCAAATTATGTTGCACAACTACCGCACGCGAAACACGCTCGCCGCTTTTGCCGCCGCATTGTTCCTTCTCTTCGCAAGCCTGGTGAGTAACGCCGCCCTTGCGCAGACCACGAACGATTTACCTTCCCGCAGCGACGTACAAAGCCAGCTTGATACGCTAAACAAACAAAAAAATCACACCGCGCAGGACAAACTGGTTATCCAGGATTTGACCGAGACGCTGGATACGCTCGACAAAATCGATCGCGTGAAGCAAGAAACCGCGCTGCTGAAGCAAAAAATTGCCCAGGCGCCGGATAAACTGCGCCAGGCGACGGATGCCCTGAATGCACTGAGTGATAAAGATAGCGACGATGAGACGCGTAAAACGCTGGCCTCGCTCTCTTTGCGCCAGCTGGAATCCCGTATCTCGCAATTGCTGGAAGATTTACAGTCTGCCCAGAACGATTTATCGAACTACAACAGCCAATTGGTCTCGCTGCAAACGCAGCCTGAGCGTGTACAAAACTCCATGTACTCCGCTTCCCAGCAGTTGCAGCAGATCCGCAACCGTCTGAACGGCACTGCTGCAGGCGAGGGCGCGCTGCGTCCTACGCAACAAACGCTGCTGCAGGTGCAACAGGCGTTGTTGAATGCGCAGATCGAGCAGCTGCGCAAAAGCCTTGAAGGCAACACCACATTACAGGATACGCTGCAAAAACAACGTGATTACGTGACGGCGAACAGCAATCGCCTTGAGCATCAGTTGCAGTTGTTGCAGGAGGCGGTGAACAGCAAACGTCTGACGCTGACAGAAAAAACGGCCCAGGAAGCGGTAACGCCGGATGAAACGTCGCGCATTCAGGCCAACCCGCTGGTGAAACAGGAGCTGGATATTAACCATCAGCTCAGCCAGAAGTTGATTGCCGCCACGGAAAATGGCAACTCGCTGATGCAGCAGAATATTAAGGTGAAAAACTGGCTCGACCGCGCTCTGCAATCCGAACGTAACGTTAAAGAACAGATTTCGGTGCTGAAAGGCAGCCTGTTGCTGTCGCGTATTTTGTATCAGCAACAGCAGACATTGCCGTCGGCGGATGAGCTGGAAGACATGACCAACCGCATTGCGGATCTGCGTCTTGAACAGTTTGAAATCAACCAGCAGCGTGATGCGCTGTTCCAGAGCGATACCTTTGTCGCCAAACTGGAGGAAGGTCATTCCAGTGAAGTCAACGATGAGGTGCATGACGCGCTGTTGCAGGTTGTGGATATGCGCCGTGAACTGCTCGATCAACTGAACAAACAGTTGGGCACGCAATTGATGATGGCCATCAACCTGCAAGTTAACCAGCAGCAGCTGATGAGCGTGTCGAAAAGCCTGCAGGAAATTCTGACGCAGCAGATCTTCTGGGTGAACAGCAATAAGCCAATGGACTGGGACTGGATCAAATCCTTCCCGCAGGCGCTGCATGACCAAATCAAGGCCATGAAGATCACCGGTAACTGGGAGAAAGCCTGGCCTGCGGTAGCCATCGCGTTCCTTGCAGGGCTACCGTTGCTGCTGATCGCCGGGCTTATCCGCTGGCGTCTGCGCTGGCTGAAAGATTATCAGGCGAAGCTGGCGGCGCAGGTTGGACAACTGCGTAACGACAGTCAGTTGCATACGCCGAAAGCGATTCTGATCGATCTTATCCGTGCGCTACCGGTGTGCCTGATTATTCTGGCGATCGGCCTGATCCTGCTGACCATGCAGCTTAACGTCAGCGAATTGCTGTGGGCATTCAGTAAAAAACTGGCATTGTTCTGGCTGGTATTCGGCCTGTGCTGGAAAGTGCTGGAAAAAAACGGTGTCGCTGTCAGCCACTTTAATATGCCCGCCCAGCTTACCAGCCACTGGCGTCGGCAAATTGTGCGTATCAGCCTGGCGCTGTTGCCGCTGCACTTCTGGTCGGTTGTTTCTGAACTCTCTCCGCTGCATTTGATGGATGACGTGCTGGGGCAGTTTGTTATCCTGTTGAATCTGCTGGTAATCACATGCCTGGTCTGGCCGATGTCCCGCGAAAGCTGGCGCGACAAAGAGTCTCACGCCATTCGCCTGGCAACCATCACCGTGCTGGCAATCGTGCCGATCGCGCTGATGGTGCTGACCGCGACGGGGTATTTCTATACCACGCTGCGTCTCTCCGGGCGCTGGATTGAAACCGTCTATCTGGTGATTATCTGGAACCTGCTTTACCAGACGGTTCTGCGTGGCCTCAGCGTGGCCGCGCGACGTATTGCCTATCGCCGCGCACTGGCGCGTCGGCAGAATATGGTGAAAGAGGGGGCCGAAGGCGCTGAACCACAGGAAGAGCCGAGCATCGCGCTGGAACAGGTTAACCAGCAAACCCTGCGTATTACGATGCTGGTGATGGTGGCGCTGTTTGGCGTGATGTTCTGGGCGATTTGGTCCGATCTGATCACCGTATTTGCCTACCTCGACAGCATTACGCTATGGCACTACAACGGCACCGAAGCCGGCGCTGCGGTAATGAAGAGCGTAACCCTTGGCAGTTTGCTATTCGCGGTGATTGTTTTTGTTGTGGCCTGGGCGCTAATCCGCAACTTGCCGGGTTTGCTGGAGGTGCTGATCCTCTCAAGGCTCAATATGCGGCAGGGCTCTTCGTATGCCGTGACGACGATCCTGAACTACATCATCATTGCCGTCGGGGCGTTGATGGTATTCGGCTCGCTGGGCGTTTCGTGGGATAAACTGCAATGGTTGGCGGCGGCGCTGTCGGTTGGTTTAGGTTTCGGCTTACAGGAAATTTTCGGTAACTTTGTCTCCGGCTTGATTATCCTGTTCGAACGCCCGGTGCGTATCGGCGATACCGTGACTATTGGCACCTTCTCCGGAACGGTCAGTAAGATCCGCATTCGTGCGACCACCATTACTGACTTTGACCGTAAAGAGGTGATCATTCCGAACAAGGCGTTTGTTACCGAGCGTCTGATCAACTGGTCGCTCTCCGATACCATCACCCGCGTGGTGATCCGCCTCGGCGTGGCGTACGGGTCCGATCTGGATAAAGTGAAAAAAGTGCTGCTGAAAGCGGCGATGGAGCATCCAAAAGTGATGCACGATCCGGAGCCGTCGGTGTTTTTCACTACTTTTGGCGCCAGCACGCTGGATCATGAACTGCGTCTGTATGTGCGCGAACTGCGCGATCGCAGCTACACGGTTGATGAACTGAACCGCACCATCGACAAGCTGTGCCGCGAGAACAATATTGATATCGCCTTTAACCAGCTCGAAGTTCACCTGCGCAATGCCAAAGGTGATGAGCTGACTGAAGTTAAGCGCGAAATGAAAGGCGACGATCCGACGCCTTCTCAGGCAGGGTAAATCCTGTCGATCCTCTCCCCTGTGGGGAGGGGATCACTCCTCAAGTTTTTTCTCAAAATCCCGTTTGACGATCTCCAGCGCTTTCAGCACGACGTCTGGCGCAATCTCATGTTGTTCCAGCAACATAATCAGATCCACGGCCAGTTTGATCTCCTCCGGAGCGTTTTCCAGCGACATTTTCTCTCCTCGCTTTAGCGGGTTAAGCGCGCCAGCACGCGCTCAATATTGTCCAGCGCCTGGCGGCAACGGGCAAGTCTGCCAGCCAGCGCCTCCACTTCTTTATGTAGCTGCTGCTGTTCGACCAGCGTGCTGACGGCATTTAAGCGTTGTTCGCGCGCCTGTTTCATCGCCAACAGACGACGCTCATACTCCTGATGCTGCAAACGCCTGCGCTGCCAGCGCGCAATACCTGGCGATGCATGATCCCACGCGCGCAGTGGCCAGACGGCACTTTCACGCGTGAGAGCGGCAATTTGCGCGGCCAGGCGCTCCGCCAGCCAGGCAACCTGCTCCAGATGATTGCCCTCCACGGCACGACGCAGCGCCGCCAGATTGACCGTTGCCTCATCCAGACAGGACTGCATCAACGTGCTGCGAGTCTGGAAAAGCTGGCGATCAAAACGCGCGCCGATCGTCGCATGCTGCGCCAGCGGCGCGGCCAACTGGCGTAATTTGTCCAGTTGCTGTTCCAGCGTGTTTAAAAGCGCGGCGTTTTTCACGTCTCTTCCCCCGGTAAATATCAGTCTGTTACATTAACCGTTCATTTTCTGATGAAGCGCGCTATGCAACGGACTATTTTACTCATCATTGGCTGGCTGGCGGTAGTGCTTGGCACGCTTGGCGTGGTACTGCCGCTCCTGCCGACAACGCCGTTTATTCTGCTGGCGGCGTGGTCTTTTGCGCGCTCATCGCCGCGTTTTCATCACTGGTTGCTTTACCGCTCCTGGTTTGGCGGCTATCTGCGGCACTGGCAAACGTACCGTGCCATGCCGCCTGGCGCGAAGCCGCGCGCCATTGCGGTGATTCTGTTGACCTTTGCCGTTTCTCTGTATCTGGTGAAGATGTGGTGGGTACGCGTGTTGTTGTTGGTGATTCTGGCCGGTCTACTGCTATTTATGTGGCGTATTCCGGTGATTGATGCAAAACAACAAAAACCATAAACCACAGCAATGACAGTTGCAATTGTGGCGCACAGTCAGTAAATTCGGGCGTTTTCGAGCACGGGTACGGCTGATTAAACGTTAATCAGTGGTTACATAAACTGTAAACGCGTGTACCGTGAGTAATACCGTTTCTATCAGGCAAAAATCCATGACAGCGACTGCGCAGCAGCTTGAATTTCTTAAAAACAGCATCAAAAGCATTCAGGATTACCCGAAGCCGGGCATTCTGTTCCGTGATGTCACCAGTTTGCTGGAAGATCCGCAAGCGTACGCTCTTAGCATTCAATTGCTGGTTGAGCGTTATAAAAACGCTGGCGTAACCAAAGTAGTGGGAACCGAAGCGCGTGGCTTCCTGTTCGGCGCACCGGTTGCGCTGGGTCTGGGCGTTGGCTTTGTGCCGGTGCGTAAACCGCGTAAACTGCCGCGTGAAACCATCGCCGAGAGCTATGAGCTTGAGTACGGTACTGACCAGTTAGAGATCCATGTTGATGCGATCAAGCCGGGCGATAAAGTGCTGGTGGTCGACGATCTGCTGGCAACTGGCGGCACTATCGAAGCCACAGTGAAACTGATTCGCCGTCTGGGCGGTGAAGTGACCGACGCGGCATTCATCATTAATCTGTTTGATCTTGGCGGTGAACAACGCCTCGAAAAACAGGGTGTTAACTGCTACAGCCTGGTGCCGTTCCCGGGACATTAATGCCATGTCCGCCTCCTCATCCTTCAGGCCTGCGCCTGAGGGATGAAGTGTATTAACAGCATGTGCTGTGTTAGCATTATCCCTTCGTAAATCCACCTTCCAGCGTTTCAGAGCCTGCCAATGAGTTATCAGGTCTTAGCCCGAAAATGGCGACCGCAAACTTTTGCTGACGTCGTCGGCCAGGAGCATGTGCTGACCGCACTGGCGAACGGCTTATCATCAGGACGCATTCATCATGCGTATCTGTTCTCCGGCACCCGCGGCGTCGGCAAAACCTCTATCGCCCGTCTGCTGGCGAAGGGGCTGAACTGCGAAACCGGCATCACCGCAACGCCGTGCGGCGTATGTGATAACTGCCGCGAAATTGAGCAGGGCCGCTTTGTCGATTTAATTGAGATCGACGCCGCGTCGCGCACCAAAGTCGAAGATACCCGCGATCTGCTGGATAACGTGCAATACGCCCCGGCGCGCGGGCGTTTCAAAGTCTATCTGATTGACGAAGTGCATATGCTCTCGCGTCACAGCTTTAACGCGCTGTTGAAAACGCTTGAAGAGCCGCCTGAGCACGTCAAATTCCTGCTGGCGACTACCGATCCGCAAAAGCTGCCGGTGACCATCCTTTCCCGCTGCCTTCAGTTCCACCTGAAAGCACTGGATGTCGAGCAGATCCGCAGCCAGCTTGAGCACATTCTCACTGACGAGAAGATTGAACATGAAGCCCGTGCGCTGCAACTGCTGGCGCGTGCGGCTGACGGCAGCCTGCGCGATGCGCTAAGCCTGACCGATCAGGCGATTGCCAGCGGCAACGGGCAGCTCTCCGCAGCGGTGGTCAGCTCCATGCTCGGCACGTTGAATGACGACCAGGCGCTTTCATTAGTTGAAGCGGTGGTTGCCGCTGACGGCGAACGCGCTATGGGGCTGGTGAACGAGGCGGCATCGCGCGGCGTTGAATGGGAAGCTTTGCTGCTGGAGATGCAAACGCTGCTGCACCGTATCGCCATGGTACAGCTGACGCCTGCGGCGCTCGGCAGCGACATGGCCCCGATTGAGCAGCGTTTGCGTGAACTGGCCCGCACCGTGCCGCCCACCGATGTGCAGCTCTACTATCAGACGCTGCTGATTGGGCGCAAAGAGCTGCCTTACGCGCCGGATCGTCGCATGGGTGTTGAAATGACGCTGCTGCGCGCGCTGGCGTTCCATCCGCGTGCGCCGTTACCGGCGCCAGAAGTGCCGCAGCAATCCTTCGCGCCTGTGGCACCCACCGCCGTGATATCGCCGCAGCAGGTTCCGCCCGCGCCGCAGGCTCAACCGGCGGCGGCACCGGTGCAGAACGACGTACCGCTGCCTGAATCAACCAGCTCAGTGCTGGCGGCGCGCAGGCAGTTGCAACGCGCTCAGGGAGCAGACAAAGCAAAAAAGAGTGAACCGGCAGCCGCAACCCGCGCGCGGCCGGTGAGTAATGCCGCGCTGGAGCGTCTGGCTTCGGTCACCGAGCGCGTGCAGTCGCGCCCGGCGCCGTCCGCGCTTGAACAGGCTCCGGCTAAAAAAGAGGCCTACCGCTGGAAAGCAACCACTGTTGTCACCGAGACAAAAGAGGTTGTTGCCACGCCCAAAGCGCTGAAAAAAGCGCTGGAACATGAGAAAACGCCGGAACTGGCGAAAAAGCTGGCGGAAGAGGCGATTGAGCGTGATGCCTGGGCGAAAGAGGTCAGCCAGCTAAAATTGCCAAAACTGGTTGAGCAGGTGGCGCTGAACGCCTGGAAAGAGCAGGAGGGCGATCGCTGGTGTCTGCATCTGCGCAGCGCGCAGCGTCACCTGAATTCGCAGGGCGCACAGAAGGCGCTAAGCGACGCGCTTAGCGAATTGCACGGTTCGACGGTTGAACTGACTATCATTGAAGATGATAATCCGGCAGTGCGAACGCCGCTGGAGTGGCGTCAGGCAATCTATGAGGAAAAGCTCGCGCAGGCGCGTGAGGCAATTATTGCGGATAGCAACATTCAGACGCTGCAACGGTTTTTCGATGCGGATCTGGATGAAGAGAGTATTCGCCCCCTTTGACGGCAAGCTGCGGCTTTCCGTTTTCAACCCTGAATGTGACTTATCACTCTGGTCAGTCACCACAGCTAAAGAGAGAAGCCTATGTTTGGAAAAGGCGGTCTGGGTAACCTGATGAAACAGGCCCAGCAGATGCAAGAAAAAATGCAGAAAATGCAGGAAGAGATCGCACAGCTGGAAGTGACCGGCGAATCAGGCGCGGGCCTGGTAAAAGTAACCATTAACGGCGCGCATAACTGCCGTCGCGTGGAGATCGATCCGAGCCTGCTCGAAGACGACAAAGAGATGCTGGAAGATCTGGTCGCCGCTGCATTTAACGATGCTGCGCGCCGTATCGATGAGACCCAGAAAGAGAAAATGGCTTCTGTTTCCTCCGGCATGTCTCTGCCGCCAGGCTTTAAGATGCCGTTCTGATGCAGACCAGTCCGCTGTTAACGCAGCTTATGGAAGCACTGCGCTGCCTGCCGGGCGTTGGCCCGAAGTCGGCGCAGCGCATGGCGTTTACGCTGTTGCAGCGCGATCGCAGCGGCGGTATGCGGCTGGCGCAGGCGCTCACCCGGGCGATGTCGGAAATCGGCCACTGCGCCGATTGCCGTACCTTTACCGAGCAGGAAGTGTGCAATATATGCAGCAACCCGCGGCGCCAGGAAAACGGTCAAATCTGTGTGGTGGAAAGCCCGGCGGATATTTATGCCATCGAGCAAACCGGGCAGTTCTCGGGGCGCTACTTTGTGCTGATGGGGCATCTGTCGCCGCTGGACGGTATCGGGCCGGATGATATCGGTCTCGACCGGCTTGAGCAGCGCCTGGCCGCAGAAAAGATCCAGGAAGTGATCCTCGCCACCAACCCGACGGTGGAAGGTGAGGCAACGGCTAACTATATTGCGGAGCTTTGCGCGCAATATGGTGTGGAAGCCAGCCGCATCGCGCACGGCGTGCCGGTGGGCGGTGAGCTGGAGATGGTTGACGGCACCACGCTGTCGCATTCGCTGGCCGGTCGCCACAAGATTCGTTTTTAACCAAACGGAGGCAGAAATTTTTGCCTCCGCTTGAAAATTCTCGCCCCTGTCCCCACTTCCCCCTCAACGCACTTTTTACCTTGTAAATGGCATTGTTGAGGTTTTCCCAATGAAAGGACAAGAAACTCGCGGTTTTCAGTCTGAAGTTAAACAGCTTCTGCACCTGATGATCCATTCTCTCTATTCGAACAAAGAAATCTTCCTGCGTGAGCTGATCTCCAACGCCTCGGATGCGGCGGACAAACTGCGTTTCCGCGCACTGTCCAACCCGGATCTCTACGAGGGCGACGGTGAACTCCATGTCCGCGTCTCTTTCGACAAAGAGAAGCGTACGCTGACCATCGCCGATAACGGTATTGGTATGACCCGCGATGAAGTTATCGATCATCTGGGCACCATCGCTAAGTCCGGCACCAAAGCGTTTCTCGAATCAATGGGCTCCGATCAGGCTAAAGATAGCCAGTTGATTGGTCAGTTCGGTGTCGGTTTCTACTCGGCGTTTATCGTCGCGGATAAAGTGACTGTGCGTACCCGCGCGGCGGGCGAGAGCGCAGAAAACGGCGTGTTCTGGGAATCTGAAGGCGCAGGCGAATACACCGTCGCCGATATCACCAAAGCCGATCGCGGGACGGAAATCACGCTGCATCTGCGTGAAGGGGAAGATGATTTCCTCAATGACTGGCGCGTACGTTCCATTATCAGCAAATATTCCGACCATATCGCTCTGCCGGTAGAGATCGAAAAACAGGAAGAGAAAGACGGCGAAACCGTGGTTTCCTGGGAGAAGATCAACAAAGCGCAGGCGCTGTGGACGCGCAACAAGTCTGAAATCAAAGACGACGAATACAACGAGTTCTACAAGCATATCGCCCACGACTTTACCGATCCGCTGACCTGGAGCCACAACCGCGTGGAAGGGAAGCAGGAGTACACCAGCCTGCTTTATATCCCGTCGCAGGCGCCGTGGGATCTGTGGAACCGCGATCATAAACATGGCCTGAAACTCTACGTGCAGCGTGTGTTTATCATGGACGAAGCCGAACAGTTCATGCCGAACTACCTGCGCTTTGTTCGTGGCCTGGTGGATTCCAGCGATCTGCCGCTCAACGTTTCGCGCGAAATTCTGCAGGACAGCAGCGTCACGCGTAATCTGCGTACCGCGCTGACCAAACGCGTGCTGCAAATGCTCGATAAACTGGCGAAAGATGACGCAGAAAAATACCAGACGTTCTGGCAGCAGTTCGGCCTGGTGCTGAAAGAAGGGGCTGGCGAAGACAGCGCCAACCTGGAAGCGATTGCCAAATTGCTGCGCTTTGCCTCCACGCACAATGACTCTTCTGCGCAGACCGTGTCGCTGGAAGAGTATGTATCACGCATGAAAGAAGGTCAGGAGAAGATCTACTTCATCACCGCTGATAGCTACGCTGCGGCGAAGAGCAGCCCGCATCTGGAACTGCTGCGTAAGAAAGGTATCGAAGTGCTGCTGCTTTCCGATCGTATCGACGAATGGATGATGAGCTACCTGACAGAATTCGACGGCAAACCGTTCCAGTCCGTGGCGAAAGCTGATGCGTCGCTGGAAAAACTGGCCGACGAAGTGGACGAAAGTGCGAAAGAGGCGGAAAAAGCGCTCGAACCGTTTGTTGAGCGCGTAAAAACCCTGCTTGGCGATCGTGTGAAAGAGGTGCGCCTGACCCATCGTCTGACCGAAACGCCAGCGGTGGTTGTAACCGATGCCGACGAGATGAGCACGCAGATGGCGAAACTGTTCGCGGCTGCCGGTCAGAATGCGCCGGAAGTAAAATACATCTTTGAACTGAACCCGGATCACGCGCTGGTGAAACGCGCTGCGGAAACCGAGGATGAGAGCCAGTTCAGCCAGTGGGTTGAGCTGTTGCTCGATCAGGCGCTGTTTGCCGAACGCGGTACGCTGGAAGATCCGAACCAGTTCATCCGCCGTATGAATCAACTGCTGATTGCCTAAGTTTCTGTTTTTAGTCTGACCTTACCCCTCTCGTTTCACGCGAGAGGGGTACTCGCCAAAGTAATCTCTCTCATTAACCGTTTCAGCCAGCCCGGCTTCCTTGAGCGATACTCGTTCTGGTGGTATCTTTTAACGCTTTTGAAAAATTGAACCAACTTTTGAGGGGATTTTCGCAATGCGTATTATTCTGCTTGGCGCTCCGGGCGCGGGTAAAGGAACTCAGGCTCAGTTCATCATGGAGAAATACGGTATTCCGCAAATCTCTACTGGTGACATGCTGCGCGCGGCTGTTAAATCTGGCAGCGAACTGGGTAAACAGGCGAAAGACATCATGGACGCGGGCAAACTGGTGACCGACGAGCTGGTTATCGCGCTGGTGAAAGAGCGTATCGCCCAGGAAGATTGCCGTAATGGTTTCCTGCTGGACGGCTTCCCGCGTACCATTCCGCAAGCGGATGCCATGAAAGACGCCGGCATCGCCGTGGATTACGTACTGGAATTCGATGTTCCGGACGAGCTGATCGTTGACCGTATCGTAGGTCGTCGCGTACACGCCGCTTCCGGCCGCGTTTATCACATCAAATTCAATCCGCCGAAAGTCGAAGGCAAAGACGACGTGACCGGCGAAGAGCTGACCACGCGTAAAGACGATCAGGAAGAGACCGTGCGTAAACGTCTGGTGGAATACCATCAGATGACCGCGCCGCTGATCGGCTACTACCAGAAAGAAGCGCAGGCGGGTAACACCAAATACGCTAAAGTAGACGGCACCAAAGCCGTTGCTGATGTACGCGCAGAGCTGGAAAAAATCCTCGGCTAAACGCGTTTCCTCACCCGGAGCCCTCCGGGTGAGAATATTTCTCATCTCACCTTTCGCTGCAATTGGTTCCGTTTAAACGCTTTTACGCTACAATTACCAACCATTCAAAAGGTTAAGAGGCGTGAATGAGTCAGGCGAAAACCGGCATCCTGCTTGCCAATCTTGGCACCCCCGATGCACCCACTCCGGCAGCTGTAAAACGTTATCTGCGGCAGTTTTTAAGCGACAGACGCGTTGTTGATACGTCGCGCTTGCTGTGGTGGCCGCTATTACGCGGTGTGATCCTGCCGATTCGTTCACCGCGCGTGGCAAAACTCTACCAGTCGGTCTGGATGGAAGAAGGTTCGCCGCTGATGGTTTACAGCCGCAGGCAGCAGCGGGCGCTGGCGGCGCGGTTGCCGGACGTTCCCGTGGCGCTCGGCATGAGCTACGGTTCGCCGTCGCTGGAAAGCGCCGTGGATGCCCTGCTGGAACAGGACGTTGACCATATTGTGGTGCTCTCGCTCTATCCGCAATACTCCTGCTCAACGGTGGCGGCAGTATGGGACGAGCTGGCGCGAATTCTGGCGAAGAAACGCCATATTCCCGGCATCTCCTTTATCCGCGATTATGCCGACGATGCGGATTACATCTTTGCGCTGGCGAACAGCGTGCGCGCCTCTTTTGCAAAGCACGGAGAGCCGGATCTGCTGCTGCTCTCTTATCACGGCATTCCACAGCGTTACGCGGCGGAAGGGGACGACTACCCGCAGCGCTGCCGTGATACCACGCGTGAACTGGTTTCGGCACTCGATCTGCCGCCGGAAAAAGTGATGATGACCTTCCAGTCGCGCTTTGGCCGCGAACCGTGGCTGACACCGTACACCGATGAAACGCTGAAAATGCTGGGCGAGAAAGGGGTGAAACATATTCAGGTGATGTCGCCAGGTTTTGCTGCAGATTGCCTGGAGACACTGGAGGAGATCGCGGTGCAAAACCGTGAGTTTTTCCTCGAGGCGGGCGGCAAGAAGTATGAATACATACCAGCGCTGAATGATTCGCCAGAGCATATCGAAATGATGGTCAACCTGACGGCCAAATATCGCTGATCGTGCGCCGGGCTGAGAATGTGTTAACATTCACAGCCCGTATGTTCAGCGCTTATTACAACCCATGAAATTTCCCGGTAAACGTAAATCCAAACACTATTTTCCCGTTAATGCCCGCGATCCGTTATTGCAACAAATCCAGCCAGAAAATGAAGTTGGCACCTGCTGGGTGGTCGGTATTGATCAGACGCTGGTGGATATCGAGGCGAAAGTGGACGATGCGTTTATCGTGCGTTATGGCCTGAGCGCCGGGCATTCGCTGGTGATCGCCGATGACGTGGCCGAAGCGTTATACCAGGAGCTGGTAAGCAACGATCTGATCACTCACCAGTTTGCAGGCGGCACCATCGGTAACACCATGCATAACTATTCGGTGCTGGCCGATGACCGCTCGGTGCTGCTCGGCGTGATGTGCGACAACGTGAAAATCGGCAGCTATGCCTACCGTTATTTGTGCAATACCTCCAGCCGTACCGATCTGAACTATCTGCAAGGTGTGGATGGCGCGATTGGCCGTTGCTTTACGTTAATCAGCGACAGCGGCGAACGGACGTTTGCCATCAGCCCCGGGCAGATGAACCAGCTTCGCCCGGAGAGCATCCCGGAATCGGTGATTGCGGGCGCGTCTGCGCTGGTGCTCTCTTCATATCTGGTGCGTTGCAATCCCGGCGAGCCGATGCCGGATGCCACTCTGCAAGCCGTAGCCTATGCCAAAAAGCATAATGTGCCGGTGGTGCTGACGCTGGGCACCAAATATGTGATTGCCGATAATCCGCAGTGGTGGCGCGATTTTCTCAAAGAGAACGTCTCGATTCTGGCGATGAACGAAGAGGAAGCCCACGCACTGACCGATGAAAGCGACCCGTTGCTGGCTGCCGATAAGGCGCTGGATTGGGTGGATCTGGTGCTCTGCACCGCCGGGCCAGTTGGTCTGTATATGGCCGGTTTTACCGAAGAGGAAGCGAAGCGCAAAACCCAGCATCCGCTGCTGCCGGGAGCGATTGCCGAGTTCAACCAGTATGAGTTCAGCCGGGCGATACGCCATAAAGATTGCCAGAACCCGCTGCGTATCTACTCGCACATTGCTCCCTACATGGGCGGGCCGGAGAAGATCATGAACACCAATGGTGCGGGAGATGGCGCACTGGCGGCGTTGCTGCACGACATTACGGCGAACAATTACCACCGCACTAATGTGCCGAATTCCAGCAAACATAAATTCAATTGGTTGACCTATTCGTCGCTGGCGCAGGTATGCAAATACGCCAACCGCGTGAGCTATCAGGTGCTGAACCAGCATTCGCCGCGCTTAACCCGTGGCTTGCCGGAGCGGGAAGACAGCCTCGAAGAGGCGTACTGGGAGCGTTGATTTCGCGGGTTTCGCCGGATGGCGGCGTTGCTTTATCCGGCCGACAAAACCGGTATTGATATGCAGGCCCGGTAAGCGAAACACCACCGGGCATTCAGACTCGCAGGCCGGATAAGCGTAGCGCCATCCGGCAATTAAAGCGGTTGGTTTACCCCGTCACGGCTTCTTCAACCGGCGGTTTCTCCAGTAGCCTCAGCATGGTATTGGCGATTTCGCGTTCGCCCATCACCACCTGGTTGGCGCCACGTTCGGTAATGTAATCCACTTCGTCGTCATAATGCGCACGGGCAATAATTTCAATGTCCGGGCATTTCTCACGTGCCGTCGCGACAATCTCCCCGGCTTCGTAACCATTCGGAATGGTCAGCAGCAGCCAGCGGGCGCAGTCGAGATGCGCCAGATTCATGATCTCTTCATTGGCGGCATTGCCCAGTACGGCGCGGATCCCGCGCTCGCGCAACTCATCCACCCGCGTGCGCGAGGTTTCAATCACCACCAGCGGAATGCCCTGCGCCATCAGCTTTTCGCCCAGCAGGCTACCGACGCGGCCAAACCCAACCAGCAGCGCATGGTTGCAGATATCCACCGGGATCTGCTTCTCTTCTTCGATGGCTTCTTCCAGCGTTTGCTCTTCCAGCGTCTCGGTCTTGTCGAGGTACTTCTCCAGCAGCGTAAATAGCACCGGGTTGAGCATAATCGACAGGATCGCCCCCGCCAGCACCAGATTTTGCCCGGCCTGCGGCAGCAGCCCCAGCGACATCCCCAGACCCGCCAGAATAAAGGCAAATTCACCAATCTGTGCCAGGCTGGCGGCAATGGTCAGCGCGGTACGCGGCGAGTGGCCGAACAGGCGCACAAGGAAGAAGGCGGCCACCGATTTACCGAAAATGATGATCGCCAGCGTGCCGAGCACCGCCAGCGGCTGTTCGATCAGAACCATTGGGTCGAACAACATGCCGACGGAGACAAAGAACAGCACCGCAAACGCGTCGCGCAGCGGCAGAGTGTCGTGCGCAGCCCGGTGGCTGAGCTCGGATTCGTTCAGCACCATACCGGCGAAGAACGCGCCAAGAGCAAAGGAGACATCAAACAGCTCGACGGCGCCAAAGGCGATGCCGAGCGCCAGTGCCAGCACGGAGAGGGTAAACAGCTCGCGCGAACCGGTTGCGGCGCTACGCGCCATGATCCACGGCACCAGACGGCGGCCAACCAGCATCATAATGGCGATAAAGGCCACCACTTTACCGATAGTGATGCCCATATCCAGCGCCAGCGATGCCAGCCCGGCGTTGCCTTTTTCCATCATCCCGGCGACGGCAGGCAGCAGCACCAGTGTCAGCACCATCACCAGATCTTCAACAATCAGCCAGCCGATGGCGATTTGCCCGCGCTGGCTGTCGATAAGCTGCCGCTCCTCAAGCGCGCGCAGCAACACCACCGTACTGGCGGTGGAAAGACATAACCCAAAGACGATACCGGTCATAAGAGACCAGCCAAGCAATGCGGAAAGCGCCATACCCAGCAGCGTTGCGACGGCAATTTGCGCTATCGCTCCGGGAATGGCGATCGACTTTACCGCCATCAAATCCTTTAAAGAGAAGTGCAACCCAACGCCGAACATCAGCAGAATCACGCCTAATTCCGCCAGTTCGGGTGCCAGTTGAGTATCAGCGACAAAGCCCGGCGTAAATGGCCCGGACAGCACACCCGCTAACAAGTAGCCCACCAGAGGAGAAATTCGCAATTTATTGGCAAGCATGCCGAGAATAAAGGCCAGTACAAGGCCGCCGACAATGGTGGTGATAAGCGGTGTGGCGTGATGCATTCCGTCTCCTTTCGTTGATGCGTGGATCCCACGGTCGATGACCGTTAACTGAGTTACAGTTTATGACAATTTTCACCGGTATGTTTATGAATAATTGTTGAATTATGAATAAAACAGCAATTTGGCAGAAAAAAAGGCGCAATAGGGTCATCCGTAACAGAAATCGCACGGCAGATGAGGAGAGGCAATAGAAAGCAGCGGCCAAAGAAGGATTTTGACCGCAGGGAAATCAATGTTGTGGGCGGTTATCGGGCAGGAATATCGTCAGAATCCCGAGTAACGGCAGGAAAGCACATATTTTGTAGACCAAATCGATGCTGGTGTGGTCGGCAACCAGCCCCAGCACCGCAGCGCCAAGCCCGCCCATACCGAAGGCGAAACCAAAAAACAGCCCGGAAACCATGCCAATACGCCCTGGCAACAGCTCCTGAGCGTAGACCAGAATGGCGGAGAAAGCCGATGCAAGAATAAAACCAATTATCACCGTCAAAATTCCGGTCCAGAAGAGAGATGCATAAGGTAAAACCAGAGTGAAAGGGGCAACGCCGAGGATAGACCCCCAAATGACATACTTTCTGCCGATCTTATCGCCCAAAGGCCCGCCGATAACGGTGCCCGCGGCAACCGCAAACAGGAAGATAAACAGATGTATCTGCGCGTTTTGCACGGATAAATCAAACTTATGCATCAGATAAAAGGTGAAATAGCTGCTGATACTCGCCATATAGAAGTATTTAGAGAAAATCAGAATCAGCAGAATGCAGACCGCCAGCACCACTTTATTGCGTGGCAGCGGATTATTCACCACAGCTATCTTTTTCCCTTTATTCACGCGGTGCTGGGCTGCATACCAGCGGCTCACCTGCAGCAGCACGATGATCGCCAGCAGAGCGGCCAACACAAACCAGGCGACGTTGCCTTTACCGTAAGGCGCAATGATCGCCGCCGCCAGCAACGGGCCGAGCGAAGCGCCAAAATTGCCACCAACCTGAAAAATGGATTGCGCCAGCCCGTGACGGCCGCCGGAAGCCATGCGCGCCACGCGCGAAGATTCCGGGTGGAACACCGAAGAACCGGTGCCGACCAGCGCGGCGGCAATCAGCACCGTTGTAAAATTACCCGCCAGCGCCAGTAGCACCAGTCCGCTGAGGGTAAAACACATACCCATCGGCAGCGACCACGGCATCGGATGTTTATCCGTCCAGTAACCGACCACCGGTTGCAGCAGCGAGGAGGCGACCTGGAAGGTGAGGGTGATAAACCCAATCTGCACAAATGACAGGGAAAAATCGGCCTGCAATAGCGGGTAAATCGCCAGCAGCAGCGACTGGATCATATCGTTAAGCAGGTGCGAAAGGCTGATAGCGCCAAGAATACCGAACGAGGTGCGTGCGACCGGAGGAGTCTGCGACGTTTCACTGATTGCCATAAATACCACGTATGTTTTGTCAGAAGAGGAAAGAAGAACGGTAATTGTTATCTGCCTAACATTACCTGCGTGGATGCTTTGAAGGAAGTCGCAATGCTGAAAACATATTTGTCTATTATTGTTCAGCATTGTAATTTCGGGTTTTTATCAATGGGTCAGGGAGAGAAGCATGAATTGGCTACCAAAGCGCGCCGCGTTGGCGCTGCTGGCAACGATGGGCATGGCAAGCTGGCAGGTGCAGGCATACGAGCAGGACAAAACTTATAACGTCACCATCTTGCATACCAACGATCACCACGGCCACTTCTGGCGCAGTGATTACGGCGAATATGGGCTGTCGGCGCAAAAGACGCTGGTGGATGGCATTCGTAAAGAAGTGGCGGCCGAGGGTGGCAGCGTACTGCTGCTCTCCGGCGGCGATATCAATACTGGCGTACCCGAATCCGATTTACAGGATGCTGAACCAGATTTTCGCGGCATGAACCTGATTGGTTATGACGCCATGGCTGTCGGCAACCATGAATTCGATAATCCGCTCAGCGTCCTGCGTCAGCAGGAGAAGTGGGCGAAGTTCCCGTTCCTGTCCGCCAATATTTACCAAAAAAGCACTGGCGAACGTCTGTTTAAGCCGTGGATGATCTTTAATCGCCAGGGGCTAAAGATTGCCGTGATCGGCTTAACCACCGATGACACTGCCAAAATCGGCAGCCCGGAGTTTTTCACCGATATCGAATTCCGTAAGCCTGCTGAAGAAGCGAAGCTGGTGATTCAGGAACTTCAGCAGAACGAAAAACCAGACGTGATCATCGCCACCACTCATATGGGCCATTACGACAATGGCGAGCACGGCTCGAATGCGCCGGGCGATGTGGAGATGGCGCGCAGCCTGCCGAAAGGGGCGCTGGCGATGATTGTGGGTGGTCACTCACAAGATCCTGTGTGCATGGCTTCCGAGAACAAAAAGCAGGTCGATTACGTGCCCGGAACGCCGTGTGCGCCCGATCAGCAGAACGGTATCTGGATTGTGCAGGCCCATGAATGGGGTAAATACGTTGGTCGCGCCGATTTCCAGTTCCGCAACGGAGAGATGAAACTGGTGCGCTATCAGCTGATTCCGGTCAACCTGAAGAAGAAAGTCACCTACGATAACGGCAAAAGTGAGCGCGTACTCTACACACCGGAAATTGCTGAAAACCCGCAGATGTTGTCGCTGCTGACGCCATTCCAGAACAAAGGCAAAGCGCAACTGGAGGTGAAAATCGGTAACACCACCGGTCATCTGGAAGGGGATCGCAGTAAAGTCCGTTTTGTGCAAACCAACCTGGCGCGGGTGATTCTGGCTGCGCAAATGGCGCGCACTGGCGCGGATCTGGCGGTGATGAGCGGCGGCGGCGTGCGTGACTCCATTGAAGCGGGCGACATCACCTATAAAGATGTGCTGAAAGTGCAGCCGTTTGGCAATACGCTGGTTTACGCAACGCTGACCGGCAAAGAGCTGACGGATTATCTCACTGCTGTGGCGCAGATGAAGCCGGATTCCGGCGCCTATCCGCAGTTTGCTAACGTCAGTTTTGTCGCGAAAGACGGCAAGCTCAACGATCTGAAGATCAAGGGTGAACCGGTTGATGCAGCGAAAACATACCGCCTGGCAACGCTAAGTTTCAATGCCACCGGCGGTGATGGTTATCCGCGTCTTGATAATAAAGCGGGCTATGTGAATACCGGTTTTATCGATGCTGAAGTGCTAAAAGAGTTTATTCAGAAAAACTCGCCGCTGGATGCGGCTGCTTTCGAACCGAAAGGGGAAGTGAGCTGGCAGTAACCAGCTCATAAGCGTTAATCGCGGCGGGCGATATCGGCAAATTTCGCGTCCAGCATTTTTGCCAGATCGCTCGCCGCCAGTTCAATATCCAGCCCGCGTTTGCCGCCGGAAACGTAAATCGAGGCGAATTCCTGCGCCGGTGCGTCAATCAACGTCGGCAGGCGCTTTTTCTGCCCCAGCGGGCTGATGCCACCCACCAGATACCCGGTGCTGCGCTGTGCGACCATCGGATCGGCCATATCCACTTTTTTTGCCCCCAGCGCTTTGGCGACCTTTTTCAAATCCAGTTGACCGGCGACCGGCGTAACCGCTACGGCCAGATGTTTCATATCGCCGTTAATCGCTACCAGCAGCGTTTTATAGACCTGATCGGCATTCAGCCCCAGCTTGCGTACCACTTCATCGCCAAAATTGGTTTCGTTGGGATCGTGATCGTAAGTATGCACCTGAAAAGAGATGTTGTTTTTTTCGAGTAATTTCACGGCGGGAGTCATAGCAAATCCTTCTTACCACAGTCATTTCACGCCATAAGCATACGCCTGTGTGCCTCAACAAAAATAGTACCATCTTGCGCTATTGCGCCATCCGTTGTTGCAGCAGTGCCGGAAGATTGCCATCGCCATAGAGATGAAGCGCGCCGGCTGCCACCACATAACGTCCCGGAGGCAGCGCAAACAAGCGATCGCACCACGCTTCATTACGCTGATGCATCAGAACATCATGCAGCGGCTGGCTGAAGGTTGACGGTAAGCTGAGCTGTTCTGCAGCAGGCGGCGTTTCCAGCCACCAGCTCATCATCACCTGTAACAGGCGCGCATTTTCATGCCAGTGCGTTAAGGTGTCCTGTAGCAGTTCAATGCCGTCATCGGGTAACTGGCGCAGGATATCCAGTTGGCTGGTGGTGCCTTCCAGTTCCAGCACGCTGACCTGATGCTGCTGGGCCTCCTGCAACAGTTGATAATCGACGCCATACTCCGGGCGCAGCCCCAACCGTTGAGCCTGGGTAGCCTGCAGCACCAGCGCGATATGCCAGGCGGGGCGCTGTTCAAACTCCTCGCGCGACAGCGAAAGGGTTTGCAGTGTCTGCTCAAGCTGGCGCAGAAGTTGTGGATTCAGGCGCTCTTCAAGCGGCGTTGCGGGAGGAAGGTTTTCAAAAGGGGAATCGGAACCGGCAATATCCGCTTCGACGATCAGCGCATCGGCATGACGCAGTTTTTGCAGCAGCAATTCCGGCAGCGGCGACATGCCATAGGTGCCCATATGAATACTGCCGACCAGGTGCAGATGCTGGCCGCCGGGCAGCGTGATATCCATTGCTGGCCAGCGGTAGCGGCGCACACGAAGCGCGAGAAAGAAGTTTTTCAATCGTTGAAACAGAGTCATACGCGCTTTCCGGGTGAAAAATCCCATGCTAACGCGGCAGGCTGCAAGGTGCAAACCCCGCCGCCTGAACGGCGGGGTAACATTGGCTGGTTACTGGTGAGGTTTAAAACGCAGCAGACGGTTGGCGTTGCTGACCACCGTAATGGAGGAGAGCGCCATTGCCGCACCCGCCACAACCGGGTTGAGCAGGGTGCCGGTCAGCGGCCAGAGAATTCCGGCAGCAATCGGAATACCCAGCGAGTTATAAACAAACGCCCCCAGCAGGTTTTGCTTCATATTGCGCAGCGTCGCTTTGGCAATCGCCAGCGCATCAGCGACGCCCAGCAAACTATGGCGCATCAACGTAATCGCGGCAGTTTCAATGGCAACATCACTGCCGCCGCCCATGGCGATCCCGACGTCGGCCTGCGCCAGTGCCGGCGCGTCGTTTATTCCATCACCCACCATCGCCACCTGGCGACCCTGCTGTTGCAGGTTTTTGATCGCCTCGGCTTTGCCATCAGGCAGAACGCCGGCAATCACCTCATCAATCCCGGCCTCTTTGGCAATCGCGTTGGCCGTAATGGGGTTATCACCGGTAAGCATCACCAGGCGATAACCGGCGCGGTGCAAGCGTTGCAGGGCTTCCACGCTGTCATCGCGCAGCGGATCGCGAATAGCGAACAGCGCCGTGGCGACGCCTTCCACCGCCAGTAGCACTGGTGTTGCTCCAAGGCTGGCCTGAGCGGCTATCTCATCGTCAAGCGCGCGGGTATCCACCTTCTGCTCTGCCAGCAGAGCCTGATTGCCGAGCAATACAGTGCGTCCATCGACAATACCGCTGACGCCCAGCCCGCGTAACGTGCGGAATTGATTCACCGTCGGCAGCGCATCGCTGCCCGCTTTTTCCACGATCGCCCGCGCCAGCGGGTGGCTGGAACCTTGCTCCAGCGCCGCCGCCAGACGCAGCGCCGCCGAATCGTCGCCATTCAGCGTTTTCACGCTGACCACTTCCGGCTTGCCACGCGTCAGGGTACCGGTTTTATCAAACACGATCGTATCCAGCGTACTGGCGCGTTGCAGAGCATCGGCATCGCGCACCAGCACGCCAAATTCCGCAGCGCGACCGACGCCGGAGATAATCGACATCGGCGTTGCCAGCCCCAGCGCACACGGGCAGGCAATAATCAGCACGGTGGTGGCGATCACCAGCGTATAAACGATTTGCGGCGCAGGACCCGCGAAGTACCAGATTGCGCCGCTGAGCAGGGCGATAGCGACCACCACCGGCACAAATACCGCCGAAATACGGTCGGCCAGTTGACCAATTTCCGGCTTGCTGCTTTGCGCCTGACGCACCATCCGGATGATGCGCGAAAGGGTGGTGTGGCTACCGACCGCGCTGGCGGTAAACAGGACGCTACCGTCCTGCACCACCGTCCCGGCGTGAATGCTTTCGCCGATACTTTTTTCCTGCGGCACGGGTTCGCCGGTCAGCATCGCTTCATCGAACCAGGCTTCGCCCTGGCTGATTTCGCCATCTACCGGCACGCGATCGCCGGTGGTAAGACGCAATGTCATTCCCGGCTGTACTTCTGCCAGTGGCAGATTTTTTTCGCCGTCGTCAGTAACGACCCGCGCCGTTGGCGGTGTTAAATCCAGTAAGCGTTCCAGCGCTTTTGATGAACGCTGGCGGGCGCGGGCTTCCAGCATATGGCCGAGATTTATCAGGCCGATAATCATCGCGCTCGCTTCGTAATACAGATGGCGGGCTTCCATTGGGAACCACTGCGGCCAGATATTAACACTCATCGAATAGAGCCAGGCGGCACCGGTTCCCAGCGCCACCAGCGTATCCATGGTAGCGGCACCGTTACGCAGGCTTTTCCACGCGCTGGAGTAGAAGTGCCCACCGGCGACAATCATCACCGCCAGGGTAATCAGGCCGATAAACAGCCACAGGGCGCGATTGCTGTCGGTGACCATCATATTGTCACCCACCATGCCCCAGACCATGATGGGTACGCCGACCACCAGCGCGACAATCGCCTGCCAGCGGAAGCGCTTCATGGTGGCGAGCGCGGTTTCCTGCTGGCGCTCGCGGCGCTTAATATCATCTTCTATGGCTTCAGCGCCGTAGCCCGCTTGCTCTACGGCACTGACTAATTCAGCGGCGGGCGCGCTACCCATGACTAACGCAGTGCGCTCCGCCAGATTGACCCGTGCCTGCGTCACGCCCGGTACGGCCTGCAAGGCTTTTTGTACCCGGGAAACACAACTGGCGCAGCTCATGCCGTTGATCAACAGCTGTTGGCTGTCATCAAGGTCGCTGGCTGCCGGAAGCTCAGGGGTGGCCGCTGTCAGTGCTTCCGACGGGAGTGATGACTCTGTCAGCGGTTTAGCCTTTGGGTGGCTTAAGCTCGCGCCGTATCCGGCTTCTTTAATGGTCGCGATCAGCGCATCAGCGCTGGCGCTGCCAGTGACTTCGGCACGTTCAATGGTCACGTCCGCCTGTTCAACATCGGGGCGTTTTTCCAGGCTCTCTTTGACGCGTTTAACGCAATGGCCGCAGGAGAGGCCATCCAGGTTTAGTTCTATGGTATGAGACATGGTAAATCTCCTTGGTTGTGGTGCTTCAATACTGAGTGAAGTGAAGCTTAAACCTTCCATCAAGGGGAAGGTCAAGGCCTTATATTCACGATGATGGCATTAGCGGTTTATAAACAACAAACCCCGCATCGGGCGGGGTTTGTTGATTGTCAGCGAGCCGAACTCAACCGTATTTACGGGCAAATTCCTGATCGGAGTTGCACAGATAAATAATAAATTCGACGAAAGAGATGATCGCCGGAATAAAGGTCCAGCAAAACAGAAGATAAAGGATCCCCTGTCCTGGTTTCCCTAAATAAAACTTGTGTGCACCAAAACCACCTAAGAAGAAGGCGAACAACGCAGCGGAAATTCGGCTTTTCTTCCCGGCAATATTTTGTGGCGCGCCGCAATGCGGGCAGGCCACCGCTTCTTTATGTATTTCCTTTCCGCAACCACGGCAAAACGCCATATCACTCATAAACACTCCTGTGTGTAAATCATTTATCATTCTTTGAAACATCCGGCCACATGTTATAGCGAAGCGGCAAGGTGGGTAAATAAAAAATATATTAGTTACATGGATATATTTGGTTGATTACATGTTTGCGATTTATATTATAAATCAGAGGTTCGGCAGCAAGGTGAAAAAATGAATATCAGCGATGTGGCAAAAAAAACCGGTTTAACCAGCAAAGCGATTCGTTTTTATGAAGAGAAAGGGCTGGTGACGCCGCCGCTACGCAGCGAGAACGGCTACCGTAGTTACAGCCAGCAGCATCTGAACGAACTGACGCTGCTGCGTCAGGCGCGGCAGGTTGGGTTTAACCTTGAAGAGTGCGGCGAACTGGTGACGTTGTTCAACGATCCGGCCCGCCACAGCGCCGATGTGAAAGCGCGGACATTACAAAAAGTGGCGGAGATTGAGCGTCATATTAAGGAATTACAGGTAATGCGCACGCAACTGTTGGCGCTGGCGGATTCCTGCCCAGGCGATGACAGCGCCGAGTGCCCGATTATTGATAACCTTTCCGGCTGTTGCCATCACGCGAAAGGGTGAGCACTATTCGCTCACGGCTTTAACCCGCAGCGTAATGCCTTCCACGGCAATCACTTCGACGCGCGTGCCGGCGGCGAGATCGTCATCGGCGCTGACCGGCCATGAACTGTCGCCGACGCGCATATGACCACGCCCATTAACCAGAGCGTTATCTAACTGAAAGCGGCGTCCCATCAGTTGTTGCCCGCGCAGATTAAGCGAGGCATCGGCGGGTTTCTGCTGTTTCACCCGGCTGCTCAGCCATTTCCACCATAGCCAGGCGGCCAGCAGGGTGAGCAGGGCAAACAGCACCCCTTGCCACTCCCAACTGAAAGGAATGATCCACGCCAGCAAACCGGTGATCACTGCCGCCACGCCGCTCCACAATAAATAGCCGTTACCGCCGAGCATTTCGGCGGCGAGCAGCAATCCGCCCAGCACCAGCCAGGCGAGATGGGTGTGTTCGAGCAGCAGCGCGATCATCGTTTAGTCCGCTCGCTGGAGCTGTCTTTGATAAGCTCAGCGATCCCGGCAATCGAACCCATCAGGCTGCTGGCATCCAGCGGCATCATCACGACTTTGCTGTTATTCGCCGAGCCGATCTGTTGCAGCGCTTCGGTGTATTTCTGCGCCACAAAGTGGTTCACCGCCTGAATATCCCCGGCGGCAATGGCTTCAGAAACCATCTGCGTTGCGCGGGCCTCCGCTTCGGCAGAACGTTCGCGCGCTTCTGCTTGCAGGAATGCCGATTGACGATCGCCTTCCGCTTTCAAAATCTGCGACTGTTTTTCCCCTTCGGCTTTGAGGATTTCCGCCTGGCGAATCCCTTCTGCTTCAAGGATATAAGCGCGTTTGGTACGTTCGGCTTTCATCTGCGCATTCATCGAGGCAATCAGTTCTGCCGGTGGGCGAACATCGCGGATCTCAATACGGGTTACCTTCACGCCCCACGGATTGGTGGCTTCATCGACAATGTGCAGCAGGCGTGTGTTGATGCTGTCGCGCTGCGAGAGCATTTCGTCCAGCTCCATCGAGCCGAGCACCGTACGAATGTTGGTCATCGTCAGGTTGATGATTGCCTGTTCCAGATTGCTGACTTCATAAGCGGCGCGCGGCGCATCAATTACCTGAATAAAACAGACCGCATCGATGGTGACGTTGGCGTTATCTTTCGAGATAACTTCCTGCGAGGGGATATCGAGAACCTGCTCCATCATATTGATTTTACGACCAATACGATCCATAAACGGCACCACCAGGCTCAGGCCCGGCTGCAGGGTTCGGGTAAAGCGGCCAAAGCGTTCCACCGTCCACTGGAAACCTTGCGGTACGATTTTGACGCCGGAAATAACCACCACCAGCGCGACAAAGATAAGAACCAGAATGACGATTGGCATCAAAAAAACCTCCTGTTTAATTTGATGCCATCTTAGCCCGATTTGGCGATCAAAACAGCACGATCGCCAAATTTAGCGGGGGAATTAGTAAAGCAGGGAGTAAAGCTGGCGGCGGTATTTCGAGGCCAGCGCGTCGCCGGTTCCCAGCGCGGCAAGAATCTCTTGCAGCATTTTACGCGCTTCGCCGTCGGCGGCACTGAGATCTTTACGCAGATGGCTGAACAGCAGCTCCAGCGCTTCTTCGTTGCGCCCGACCTGGTGCAGTTGCAGCGCGAGTTGCGTGGCCAGCAGCGCGTCCTGCGGATTGTCGGCAACCTGTTTTTGTAACTGCTGGATCTCCGGCGTATCGGCGGCTTTTTTCAGCAGTTCAATCTGCGCAACCAGCCCCTGATAGCGGGTATCCTGATCCTGTAACGGGATGGTTTTCAGCACGTTCTCGGCTTCATCCGCGCGGTTCAATACAATCAGCGTTTCCGCCAGTAGCAGGCCGATTTCGCTGTTTTGCTGCGAAAGCTGCCAGGCCTCTTTCAGCAGCGGCAACGCTTCGCCGTGCTTGCCTTCCTGCATCAGTTGCATCGCCTGTTGCGCTTTCAGTTCCTCTTCACGCGGCAGGACTTTATCCAGCAATGCGCGGATGGCTTCTTCCGGCTGCGGCCCCTGGAAACCATCAACCGGCTGGCCGTTCTGGAACAGGTAGACGGTAGGAATGGCGCGCAGACCAAACTGCGACGCCACCATTTGCTCAGCGTCGCAATCGACTTTCGCCAGAATAAACTGTCCGTTGTACTGCGCGGCCAGGCTTTCCAGCACCGGTGTCAGTTGCTGGCAGTGCTGGCTACGATCGGACCAGAAATAGAACAGCACCGGCGTGGCCATCGACTGCTCAAGCACCTGTTGCAGGTTCACTTCGGTAATATTGACAATATTCTGTACGGACATAGGAAATTCTCTGTTTTTTAACTCATTGTTCTTACATGGGGGAGGATATTGCGCCTTCAACTCACCCCCGCAAAATTTTATCCATCATGCGCCCAGGCAGCAGGCGTTTCAGCAGGCTCACCGCCCAGGTCACCAGCGTAACCGGATAGCGCATTTTGGGATGCGCGCTTTCAAAAGCATGGCGCACTTTTGCCACTACCGCCTCTGGGCCAAGGGTAAAACGTGCCGCAATGCCGGGGTTTTCCACGGGTTTTTCGCGCTGCGTCTGATTAACGTTGTCGGTAAAACGGGTACGGATAGGGCCTGGCTCAATCAGGCTGACTTTGACACCGCTGTGGCGTAGCTCCATTCGCAAAGCGTCGGACCAGGCTTCAAGCGCATACTTGCTGGCGGCATAGGCACCGCGGCCGGGCGTAGAGATAAGCCCCATCACTGATGAGGTCATCACAATGCGGCCTTCGCCGTGCGGTGTCATGGCGGGCAGCAGGCGCATCGTCAGTTGGTGGGTGCCGAAAAAGTTACTGGAGAACTGCTGTTCTAACTGCTGGCGGCTGATGGTTTCCAGCGAGCCGTAAACGCCGTAACCCGCATTATTGAAGAGACCATACAGGCGGTTGTTGGTCAGAGCGATCACTTCATCGGCGGCGCGTTCGACGCTCGTCGGATCGTCAAGATCCAGCAAAATACCGGTAAAGCCTTCCTGGTTCATGCGGGCGACATCGTCCACTTTGCGGCAGGCAGCCAGTACGCGGAACCCCTGGCGTTTGAGTTCGCGCGCGCTTTCCAGACCGATACCGCTGGAACATCCTGTTATTAAGACCGTTTTTTGCATAACTTTACCTGCGGGGCGTGCCTGAATGCTCAGGAGTCGTGGTTAACTAAAGGAGCCAGTCGCGTCGCCATCCAGTCGGCAATAAACGGCTGGGCATCGCGGTTGGGATGAATACCATCATCCTGCATCCATTGTGGTTTCAGATAGACCTCTTCCATAAAAAAGGGCAGCAGAGGGACATCCAACTCTTTGGCGAGCTTAGGATAAATGGCGCTGAACGCCTCATTATAGCGACGACCGTAGTTGGCGGGCAGCCGAATTTGCATTAACAGCGGTTTTGCATTGGCGGCTTTGATCGCCTGCAATATTTGACGCAGCGTCTGTTCTGTCTGCTGCGGCGCAAAACCGCGCAGGCCATCGTTACCGCCCAGTTCGACCAGTACCCAGTGCGGCTGATGTTCTTTAAGCAGCGCGGGCAGACGCGACAGCCCTTGCTGCGAAGTATCTCCGCTGATGCTGGCGTTCACCACCACCGGCTTCTGCTGCCATTTGTCATTGAGCAGCGCGGGCCAGGCCGCGTTCGCCGCCATGCGGTAACCGGCGCTCAGGCTATCGCCCAGAATCAGCAACGTGTCCGCCGCCGCGGCGCGAAAGGTTAACAAAAGCAACAACAGGAAGGGCAAATGCCAGCGGAAAACATTGTTGAAGTTCATCGTCTTAAGAAGTCCGTCGGTCAGGGGGAGCATGAGCTTTCCATCCTTACCGGAGTTGAGCTTGTTGTCAAACCAGCCGAGACCATCGCCCTGATTGGCGAATCGGGATCCGGTAAATCAACCCTGCTGGCGATCCTCGCCGGGCTGGATGATGGCAGCAGTGGGGAGGTTCATCTGCTGGGTAAGCCGCTGCATGCGATGGATGAAGAGGCGCGAGCGACACTGCGGGCGCAGAATGTGGGTTTTGTTTTTCAGTCGTTTATGTTGATCCCCACGCTTAATGCTCTGGAAAACGTAGAGTTACCCGCCCTGCTGCGCGGAGAAAACGGCGGCCAAAGCCGCGGCAGCGCTAAAGCCCTGCTGGAAGAGCTGGGGCTGGGCAAGCGCCTCGATCACCTGCCTGCGCAACTTTCTGGCGGCGAGCAGCAGCGAGTGGCGCTGGCGCGCGCCTTTAACGGTCGTCCGGCCGTGCTGTTTGCCGATGAACCCACCGGTAACCTCGATCGACAGACCGGCGACAAAATCGCCGACCTGCTGTTTTCCATGAATCAGCAGCACGGCACAACATTAATTCTGGTGACGCATGATTCGCAGCTGGCGGCGCGCTGCAACCGGCGCTTACGTCTGGTTAATGGCGAACTGCGGGAGGAAGCATGATTGCCCGCTGGTTCTGGCGTGAATGGCGCTCGCCCTCGCTGCTGATTGTCTGGATGGCGCTCAGCCTTTCTGTCGCTTGCGTGCTGGCGCTCGGCAACATCAGCGATCGGATGGAAAAAGGGCTGAGTCAGCAGAGCCGCGACTTTATGGCTGGCGATCGGGCGCTGCGCAGTTCCCGCGAAATCCCTGCAGCATGGCTGGATGAGGCGCGCAAACTCGGCCTGAAAGTGAACGAGCAAATCAGCTTTAACACCATGACCTTCGCCGGAGATACGCCGCAACTGGCGGATGTGAAAGCGGTCGACGATCTTTACCCGCTTTATGGCGAGCTGCAAACCCGTCCGGCCGGGCTGAAGCCGCAGGCGGGCAGCGTATTGCTGGCGCCACGGCTGATGGCGCTGCTCAATTTGAAGGTTGGCGATACGATCGATGTTGGCGATGCAACGTTACATATCGCCGGTGAAGTGGTTCAAGAACCGGATTCCGGTTTCAACCCCTTCCAGATGGCGCCGCGCCTGCTGATGAATACGGCGGATGTGGCGAAGACCGGCGCCGTACAGCCGGGGAGCCGGGTAAGCTGGCGCGCAAAATTTGCGGGTACGCCCGCACAGATCGACGCCTACGAAAAGTGGCTGCTGCCGCAGCTAAAACCGGAGCATCGCTGGTACGGGATGGAACAGGATGAAGGGGCGCTCGGTAAATCGCTTCAGCGTTCGCAGCAGTTTCTGCTGCTTTCGGCACTGCTAACCCTGCTGCTGGCAGTGGCTGCGGTGGCCGTGGCGATGGCGCACTACTGTCGCAGCCGTTACGATCTGGTGGCGGTGCTGAAAACCCTTGGCGCCGGGCGCGCGCAACTGCGCAAGCTGATTGTTGGACAGTGGCTATTGGTGCTGGCGCTGGCAGTGGTGACGGGCGGCGTACTGGGGTTGGCTTTTGAAAGCGTGTTGATGGTATTGCTCAAACCGGTGCTTCCCGCTGCGCTGCCGCCTGCCAGCTTGTGGCCGTGGCTGTGGGCTGTTGGCGCGGTGGTGGTGATTTCGCTGCTGGTGGGATTACGTCCTTATCGCTTGCTGTTAGCCACGCAGCCGTTGCGCGTATTGCGCCGCGATGCGGTGGCGAACGTCTGGCCGCTGAAGTTCTATATTCCTGTCATCTGCGCCGTGGCGATTTCGCTGCTGGCCTGGCTGATGGGCGGCAGTATGCTGCTGTGGTCGGTGCTGGCGGGGGCCGTAGTGCTCGCGTTGTTATGCGGTGTGGTCGGCTGGCTGCTGCTCAGTGTTTTAAAACGGCTGACCCTGAAAGCGCTACCGCTGCGTCTGGCGGTGAATCGCCTGTTGCGCCAACCGTGGTCAACCTTGAGTCAACTGTCGGCATTTTCCCTCTCTTTTATGTTGCTGGCGATGCTGCTGGTACTGCGCGGCGATCTGCTGGATCGCTGGCAGCAGCAGTTGCCGCCGGAAAGCCCAAACTATTTCCTGATCAATATCGCGCCGGAGCAGGTGGCGCCGATGAAGGCGTTCCTGGCTGAACATCATGTGCGCCCGGAATCGTTCTATCCGATTGTGCGGGCCAGGATGACGCAGATTAACGGTCAATCCACCGAGGGAAATCAGGATGAAGCACTGAACCGTGAACTGAATCTTACCTGGCTGCAGCAGAGACCGGAGCATAATCCGATCACCGCAGGAAGCTGGCCGCCAAAATCGGGTGAAGTTTCTGTCGAAGAGGGGCTGGCAGAACGGCTTGGTTTGAAGCTGGGCGACAGCGTAACCTTTATGGGCGATACGCAGGAGTTCAGCGCCAGAATCAGCAGTTTGCGTAAAGTTGACTGGGAAAGCATGCGCCCTAATTTCTTCTTTATCTTCCCGCAAGGGGCGCTGGATGGTCAGCCGCAAAGCTGGCTGACCAGCTTCCGCTGGGAAAATGGTAACAGCATGTTGACTCAGCTTAACCGGGAATTCCCCACCGTCAGCCTGCTGGATATTGGCGCAATTTTAAAACAGGTCGGCCAGGTGCTGGAGCAGGTAAGCCGGGCGCTGGAAGTGATGGTGGTGCTGGTCACTGCCTGCGGTCTGTTGCTGCTACTGGCACAGGTTCAGGTAGGCATGCGTCAGCGTCACCAGGAACTGGTGGTTTATCGCACACTGGGCGCGGGGAAGCGGCTGTTACGCGCCACGTTATGGTGCGAATTTGCCTTACTGGGCGCAGTCTCCGGGCTGGTGGCGGCCATCGGCGCAGAAACGGCGCTGGCCGTACTGCAAACCCGGGTGTTTGATTTTCCCTGGCAGCCTGACTGGCGGCTGTGGATCACCCTGCCGCTGTGTGGCGCGCTGCTGCTCTCCGTCTGTGGTGGTTGGCTTGGTGCGCGTCTGCTCAAGGGCAAAGCACTGTTTCGTCAATTCAGCAGTTAATCATTTCTCAATAACTTCTTAACGAAAAACACACCATTAATTCTAATGGTGTGTTTCCATTTCAAAGTGTAAATGCTTGGTTTCAAAGTATTTAGTAGCACAAAAAATCAAAAAATCCCCAACAGACGCGAACTTTTAGACGTTAGTATCTCGCCGCTAGTAATTACTAGTGGCGTCTATCCATCAAGGAAAAACCATGAAAATAAAAACAACCGCCCTGGCGACAGCCATTGGCGCAGCAGTGGCATTAACATCTTTCGCAACTCAGGCGGAAATCACCCTTCTTAAACAGGATCCACAGGCCGGCGATCCGCTGAGCCGTCTGAACTTCACCGTTGGCGGTTCTATCCGTCCGCAGTTCGATAATGCGATGGGCAATAGCGACAAAGGCTCGTACAAACGTAACGGTTATGACGGCGGTACCCGCTTCCGTTTCGCGTCGGACTACTACCTGTTTGATGATATTAGCTGGATTAACTATTACGAACTGGGTGTGAACATTCCGGCGCTGTTCGACTGGGATAGTCACTACGCAGCAGGTTCCAACAACACCACCCGCCGTATGCTATACACCGGTCTGAAAAGCAAAACCTGGGGTACGATGACCTTTGGTCAGCAGAACAGCATTTACTACGATGTGGTGGGTGCGAAAACCGATATCTGGGATTACGACATGAAAGCCCAGGCCCCGGGCAACGGTATCAAAGGTGATTACGACGGTTCTTACCGTTCACGCAAGATGCTGAAATACAAAAACACCTTTGGTGATTTTGATCTCTATGCCGCCTACCTGTTCTCCGATAGCGAACTGCTGCTGAAAAACAGCAGCATCCGTTACAAACGTAATGGCGGCGGTTCACTGGGTGTGGATTACCACCTGGCCAAAAACCTGACCTGGGGTACGGCGTGGAACTACACCAAAGCCAACGTGCGTAACAGCAGCACTGGCGATACTGACTCTTACAGCCAGAACATCTATGGTACAGCGCTGAGCTGGACGCCGGATAACTGGACCTTCTCCTTCGGCGGCGGCTGGTACGAAAACTTCCTGACTACCGGTCAGAAAAATGTTCACGACTACTTCGCGGGCGACGCGTGGGGTATTGAATATTTTGCCGGTTACAAAATCCCGGTGGGGCAGTACGCGCTTAAATATGTACAGCCGTACGTGATGGGTGACCGTCTGCAATACACCACTGGCCGCGACTATCAGCGTATCGACAACGGCGTCGGTGTGACCTTCCAGTTGGATTACGGTTTCCGTGTCGATTACGAACACGTATTCACCAGCAGCAGCGACAAGTCTCTGGCTGATATGAACATTGTTCGTCTGCGTTACGACTTCTGATAAGTCAGGCGCTGCCGGGTTTAGTGCTTAGTTTAAATCCGGCAATGCTTAGCAATAAAAAGCATAACGAAACGGCGTATTACCCGTGAAAAGTGGGGCTTTTCGTTATGCTTCATCACCTTATCCTGAAAATATCTCCCCACCATTCAGTGACATAGTTCACAGCATAGTGAATTTTTTTCAATTACCGCTGGGCCGCGTTTGTGCCATCTTATCTTCCAGCCTTATTCACAGGGTGAAAATGGAACGCGGCGCATTGCACGTCGCGCCACACAGCATCTCAACTCATTAGGGAGAATTTATGGGACGTCGTCTCAGCTTACGCGCTACCTTCGGCGCACTACTTCTGGTATGTGGTTTACCTTTTGCTCACGCCAGCAGCGATCCGCACACTATTGTCTTTGGCGTGGCGCCTGGCCCATACGGCGATATGGTGAAGCTGGCGATCGCGCCGTCGCTGAAAGAGAAGGGCTATAAAGTTGTCGTACGTGAATTCAGCGATTATGTGCAACCCAACATGGCGCTGGCGAACGGCAGTATTGATGCGAACCTGTTTCAACACAGCCTCTATTTTGACAAATTCACGGCGGATAAAGGGCTGAAGTTAAGCAAACTGATCAGCGTACCGACGGCGGGAATGGGGTTTTACTCCCGTAAAATCAAAAGCCTGGATGAGCTGAAAAAGGGCGATATTGTCACGCTTTCCAACGATCCGACCAACCTGGCACGCGGGCTGCGTTTCCTGCAATCGCTGGATCTGATCACCATCAAAGAGTCGATCGATCCGACTAAAGCCTCCGAGCGCGATATCGCCAGCAACCCGAAAGGGCTGGTGTTCAAACCGCTGGAAGCGGCACAACTGCCGCGCACGTTGGATGGGGTAACTGCCTCACTGGTTAACGGTAACTTTGCTATCGCCGCCGGGCTGAAGCTCTCTTCCGCGCTGAAGCAGGAACATCTGGATGAAAATCTGAAAAATATCATTGCGGTACGTACGGAAGATGCCGATAAGCCGTTCGCGAAGGATATTGTTGAAGTGGTGAAATCCCCGGCTTATCGCGCGGTCATTGATGATCCCAACAACGTTTATGGCGCTTTCCAGAAACCCGACTGGATGACGCAAGCGGACAAGAAATAAGTTTCCGGTGATTTGACTGGCAGGCTGCGGCCTGCCTTTTGTCGTTTGAGGTTTGCATGATTGAGATAGAGAAGGTTTGCGTCGATTTTCCCGCAGGCCGCGGGAGCGCAAGCGCTACGCGCGCCGTTGATACAGTCTCGCTGCGCATCGCCGCAGGCGAAATTTTTGGCATTGTTGGTACCAGCGGCGCGGGCAAGAGCACATTGCTGCGCACAGTAAATGCACTCACGCGTCCCAGCCAGGGGCGCGTAAATATTAATGGCGTGGAAATCTCCGCGCTGAATGGCGCTGCGCTGCGTCAGGCGCGTCAGCGCATTGGTATGATTTTTCAGCACTTTAATCTGATGCACACCCGCACGGTGGCGCAAAATGTGGCCTTTAGCCTGAAAGCAGCGGGCTGGGAGCGCAGCAAAATCGCTCCGCGTGTAGCGGAAATCCTGCAACTGGTTGGGTTGAGCGATAAAGCGCATCGTTATCCGGTACAGCTAAGCGGTGGGCAAAAACAGCGTGTGGGTATCGCGCGTGCGATTGCCAACCATCCGGATGTATTGCTGTGCGACGAGCCGACTTCCGCACTGGATCTGGAAACTTCCGCCACCATTCTGGCGCTGTTAAAACAGATCAACGAACAACTGGGGATCACGATTGTGCTGATCACTCATGAAATGAATGTGATCAAATCGATCTGCGATCGTGTGGCGGTAATGTCAGGCGGTAAAGTGGTGGAAGAGGGGGAAGTATTTGATATTTTCGCCCATCCACAGCACGCATTCACCCAACAACTGGTATCGCACACGTTGAACCTGACGCTACCGGAACGTTTACAGCAACATTTACCGGGGCAATTGCTGAAGATCCTGTTTATTGGCGACTCCGCTGAACAGCCGGTGCTCTCTGATGCGGCGGTGAAGTTTGGCGTGGCGGTGAATATTCTGCACGGCAAAATTGAGTATATCGGCGAGCGCGCGCTGGGGATGCTGGTGGTGCAATTGTCGTCGGCTGAAAATCCGCATCGGGTGGCAGAAGCCGTTGATTACATTCGCAACCGTACCGCACAGGTGGAGGTGATTCGTGGATGATTTACTGGCCGATTTAAGCCTGGCCTTTGGCGAAACTTTCCAGATGTTGAGTATCTCGACGGTGCTGGCGATTGTTGGCGGTTTGCCGTTAGGTTTTTTGATTTTCGTAACCGATCGCCACCTTTTCTGGCAGAATCGCGCGGTTTATTTAATCAGCTCTGTGCTGGTTAATATCATCCGTTCGGTGCCGTTTGTCATCCTGCTGGTGTTGCTGCTGCCGTTAACCCAATGGCTGCTCGGCAATACCATTGGGCCGATTGCCGCTTCCGTGCCGCTGTCTGTTGCGGCTATCGCTTTTTACGCCCGGCTGGTCGATAGCGCACTGCGTGAAGTGGATAAAGGGATTATCGAGGCTGCCGAAGCCTTCGGTGCCAGCCCGCTACGCATTATCTGTACGGTGCTGCTGCCAGAGGCCAGCGCTGGCTTACTGCGCGGTCTGACTATCACGCTGGTGAGCCTGATTGGCTACTCGGCCATGGCGGGGATTGTCGGCGGCGGCGGCGTGGGCGATCTGGCGATTCGTTACGGCTACTATCGTTATGAAACGCAGGTGATGATTGTCACCGTGGTGGCGCTGATCGTGCTGGTGCAGGTGGTGCAGATGCTCGGTGACTGGCTGGCAAAACGCGCCGATAAGCGCGATCGTCATTAATATTCCACGAGCGGGTTCATGTCGTCGGCCCGCTCAGCGGGCCGACCGATGAATTGTTGCCTGCCACCGGCATTACTGCTGGTTATTTTGTGCCGCCAGCCAGGCGGCCGTTTCATCGAAATTGCCGCGGAAGATAATATCTTTCGCGCGTTTTTCTAACTGATAGCGATACATCGGGTCGTAATACTCTTCAAGCAGCGGCACGAGCCACGCAAAGTGCGCGCTTGTATTACCGGTGCGCTGTTGTTGAATCAGCGCTTCCTCCTGGTGGGCGCTAAGCTGTGCGAAACGCTGTAACCCAAGGCGGCGGCGAATCGCAAACAGACCGTGGCGCAGATACTCTGCGTAAGCCTGCCAGCCTGCTTCTTCACCATCGCGCTGGATAAAGGCTTGTGACATCTGCAAAAAATAGTCGTTACGCAGGCGCTCAAGCCGTTGCTCAAACGGCTCTTCCACCACCGCCAGCGGCGATTGCGCCATGCGCTCACGCAGTATTGCTGGCAGATGGTTCGCGCCAATCGCGTGCCCTTCATCCTCCAGCAGCCAGAAAGTGGGGGACGTTTTCAGCAGTGCCGCAGCCAGTTGATTTTCAAAACTGGCCTGCGAAAGTTGCGCTTGCAGCGTACGGCCAAACGAGGAGCCGCGATGGCGGGCAAGCCCTTCAAGATCGATCCCGTTACGCCGGGACGCCACCAGTAACGTTTTGCCACTGCCGGTACAGCCGCCAATCAGCAACAGCGGGCGCTGCAAACGCTGATGTATCGCCTCTATTGCTGCCTGACGCAGTATTTTGTAGCCGCCAGTGACCAGCGGATAGTCAACTCCTCGCTCGCGTAACCACTGCTGTACAATGTGCGAACGCTGACCACCGCGTGCGCAGCACAGATAGCCGCGCGGATTTTGCGCGCAAGCCTGTAGCCATGCCTGCATTCGTTGTTCCCGTAATTCGCCCTGAACCAACTGATGGCCCAGACGCAACGCTGCCTCCGGCCCCGCTTTTTTGTAACAGGTGCCGACGGCGGCGCGCTCGCTGTCATTCATCAACGGCAGGTTAATGGCGCCAGGAAGAGCACCCTGTTGAAATTCAACCGGTGCGCGGACATCAATAAGGGGAGTGGTATCACGCAGGATAGTCAGGTAATCCGTCGTGTCGTTCATGGGGCTTCCTTCTGCAAAACACTGGCGGTAACCGCCGCGTGCAGATTTTACGCCTGAAGTGGCGGAGATCAAAGGCAGGGGAAGAGGGCTATTTTATCTGCGTTCGGAATATTGTTGTGATATTCAAAATCCTACCCGGATTCAATCTCTGGAAGGGCGTTGTGGGAAAAAGGTTTTTATTTGGCGATACTTAATAAGATTAAATATCTTATTAAAGACGAGTATTATCTGATTAATTAATAACAATTATCTTGTGGTTTATTTACCTGTAAATTATGTTTTATGTGTAATTTTTAATTAAAGTAAAATAGATAAGGATAAGCTATGTTTAAATGGTTTAAGCGGTTTGGACGGTTGTGTTGCGGGCCTAAAGATAAGGAGGCGCCCGCTTACTTTTATTATGATATAGGAACGAGCTTTAAATGTTGGTTCACCGATCCAGGCAAAAATAAATTCTCATCATTTTATTATTATGACACGGAAACGACTGAGTTTTGCCGAATTCGACTGGAATTGAACCGTCGAACGAACAGCCATGATGATGGAAGAACCTCCGTTTTTTATCGCAATAATAGAATAGTTGGTTTTTCATCACGTGATGACCTTGATATTAGCCCGCGCGCTTGGCACATTCAAAATACATCATCAGGTAGCCGATTATTTTATAAAAACCATCTGATTCTGGAGACGGAGCCAGGGCCGAATGCGCAAAATGTTTATGACTGTTCTGATACGAGCCCATTCATCCATGCAGGAAATCCGGTCATTCCTCTTGAAGACGCCGTTTTACCTCCCGGCGTCATGATGGAACATTTACTGCATTTAGCCAGAGTATCTACTTCCTGGAAGCGCGATCTTTATCTTACGGCTAAAGATGCCACCCCTAATCAACTGGCGTATAAAATTCTGGCGGCAGTCAATATCCCTCTGAATACCTCGAATGTGTCGAATGCTTGACGCGATCGCTTCGGGGCTTACGTTTGATTTATCGGCAGGAGTTTATACTCGGTTCGGATCCAAATGTTCGGGAGAAATATATCTACGATAGTTCCAATACGCGAGAGGGAATTCACAAAGGAAACGCCATTATTTCCTCATTCGAGGTCATATTACTGCCCAGCATCCGGAAATATCATTTGCTGAAATTAGCGAAAATTGCCGTTATGTGGAAGAAAGATATTTACCTGACGTCAAAAAATGCAACCCCTGAGCAGTTGGCAAATAAAATTCTGGCGGAGATTAATTTACCTCAGATGATCTGTAATGTTGTGGCGCGAAACTGATACGTGTACAGGACGTTTATGAAAGCAGCTTGCTTCAAAGGAACGCAGCAAGCGAAAATTGAAAACGCTGGCGATGACCGCCAGCGTAAATCGATAGCTTACTGCAGTTTTGACTGCGCCCAGGCGATGCCGCTGGCATATTCCGGCGGTAACAGCGGAACCAGCGCTTCCAGCGTGGCGCTCAGACGGGCGGTGTCGCTGTCGTTGAGGTTCAGGTGACCCACTTTACGCCCCGGACGCACCTCTTTGTCGTACCAGTGCAGATGCACCAGCGGCAGCTTCAGCCAGTCGTAATTGAGATCGCTGCCAATCAGGTTGATCATCACCGACGGGCTATTGACCACTGGCGGCGGCAACGGTAAATCCACTATCGCGCGCAGATGCAGTTCAAACTGACTGATTGAGGCACCGTTTTGCGTCCAGTGGCCGCTGTTGTGAACACGCGGCGCCAGCTCGTTAATCAGCAGCCCGGCCGGGGTGACAAAGCACTCCATCGCCATTACGCCGACGTAGTTCAGCTCGTGCATGATCGCCGAAAGCATCTCTTCGGCCTGCTGCTGCTGTTCGGCGTTGGCCTGCGGGAAAACCACGCTGGTACGCAAAATGCCATCCTGATGCAGGTTGTGCGTCAGCGGATAAAACACTGTGCTGCCATCATGACCGCGCGCGCCAACCAGTGACACTTCACCTGAAAAGTTGATGCCCTGCTCGACGATGCACTCGCCGTAGCACTCTTCCGGCAGTTGATCGGTATCGGTAGCTCGCAGACGCCACTGGCCGCGACCGTCATAACCGCCGACGCGGCGTTTGACGATGGCCAGCTCGCCCAGACGCGAAAACACGCCCGGCCACTCGCTTTTCTCCGCCAGCAGTTGCCATGGCGCAGTGGCGAGTTGCAGTTTGTCAAAGAGTTGTTTCTGCGTCAGGCGATCCGCAATTACCGGAAATACGTCGCGGTTTACAAACGCCGGATGACGCGCCAGTTCGCGGGTCAGCGCCGTTTCCGGCCAGCGTTCAATTTCCGCCGTGATCACGCTCTGCTGAACCGGCACCGCTTCCGGCGCTGCGTCCAGCCCGACCGGCCACACAGCAATGCTCAGCGGCTCACCGGCCTGGCGCAGCATGCGGCCAAGCTGGCCGTTACCTAATACGCAAACCTGCTTCATGCCGCACCCCGGGGATCCGGATTGTCCAGCACTTCGTCGGTCTGGGTTTTACGCCACTGCGCCAGACGCTGATGCAGTGCAGCATCGTGCTGGGCGAGGATTTGCGCGGCCAGCAGCGCCGCGTTTGCCGCGCCAGCTTTGCCGATCGCCAGTGTACCAACAGGAATACCGCGCGGCATCTGGACGATAGAGTAAAGGCTATCAACGCCGCTCAGCGCGGCACTTTGTACTGGTACACCCAGCACCGGCACCAGCGTTTTGGCCGCAATCATCCCTGGCAAATGCGCCGCGCCGCCAGCACCGGCGATAATCACCTGAAAACCGTTCTGCTCTGCGCTTTCGGCGAAGCTAAACAGTTTATCCGGAGTGCGGTGTGCGGAGACGATTTCAACATGGTGCGGGACGTTCAGGGTATCAAGGATTTCTGCGGCGAACTGCATGGTTGCCCAGTCGCTTTTCGATCCCATAACAATGGCGATGCGCGCCGGTTGGTTGCTTGAAGACATGCGTCTCAAAACTCCTGTGGGTGTACTTCAGACGACAAAAGAGGGCACAGAGAATAGCACGTAAAATGGCGAAGGAAAACGGTTGCGTGGCGATGTTTTGCGCGTTTGCCGCCATCCTGGCGTTGTTATTCAGAAGGGAAAAAAGCGCAGTTCGACACCGGTTTCGCTAACGCGCACCATTGAGCCTTCGCTGTGCCAGGCACCGAGAACGGCGCGATAAGCCGGAGCGTTATTGGCCGTCAATTCATGTACTGCCGGGCGATGCGTATGGCCGTGGATCAACCACTGAACGCGGTACTTTTCCATCGCGTCGATGACGGCTTGCGGGTTCACGTCCATGATCGCCTGCGATTTACTGCTGTTAGCGGCTTTACTTCCGGCGCGCATTTTCGCGGCGACACGACGGCGGATGAACAGCGGTAGGGCGAGAAACAGGGTTTGTATCCACGGCGTGTGGACTTTTTTACGAAACGCCTGGTAACCGGCATCGTCGGTACATAGCGTATCGCCATGCATGATCAATACCTTGCGGTTATACAGGTCAAGCACTTGCGTTTCCGGTAGCAGTTGCATACCGCTTTGGCGGGCAAAGCGTTTGCCGAGCAGGAAATCCCGGTTGCCGTGAATGAAGTAACAGGGTACGCCGCTTTCAACCAGCGATTTGATGGCGCTGGCGATTTGCTGGTGCAGCGGATTGGGATCGTCATCGCCGATCCAGGCTTCAAACAGATCGCCCAGAATATAGAGCGCGTCCGCCTGGCGAGCCTCACCGGCTAAAAAACGCAGAAAACCGGCGGTGATCGCCGGTTCTTCTGTTTGCAGGTGCAAATCTGCAATAAAGAGTGTCGCCACGCTTACTCGCTGACGGTCACGTTTTCAATCACAACGTCTTCTTTCGGAACGTCCTGATGCATGCCGCTACGACCGGTGGAAACGCCTTTGATTTTGTCAACCACATCCATGCCTTCAACCACTTCGGCGAAGACACAGTAGCCCCAGCCTTGCAGGCTTTCGCCGCTGAAGTTCAGGAAGTCGTTGTCTGCCACGTTGATGAAGAACTGCGCAGTTGCGGAGTGCGGCGCCTGAGTACGCGCCATTGCCAGCGTACCACGGCTGTTTTTCAGACCGTTATTGGCTTCGTTTTTGATCGGATCTTTAGTGACTTTCTGATTCATACCCGGTTCGAAGCCGCCGCCCTGAATCATGAAGCCGTTGATAACACGGTGGAAAATCGTGTTGTTATAGAAACCTTCACGGCAGTAGTCCAGGAAGTTTTTAACTGTTTCAGGCGCTTTATCGTCAAACGTTTTGATTACGATGTCGCCGTGATTAGTGTGGAAAGTAACCATTATTGCATCCTGTTCTGATAGTGTAGTGCACAGACCCGCCAGTGGGTCAGAGATAGTCGCCTGTTATAGCATAACCGCGAGGTGGGATCACCTTGCAAAGTGTGCTGCTTCGGGTTTGAATTACGGGTAATATATGCGGTTTTCGTTCCACACACGTCCAAATGGAATCTTCGATGTTAAAAATCTTTAATACACTGACGCGCCAAAAAGAGGAATTCAAACCTATTCATGCCGGGGAAGTCGGCATGTACGTGTGTGGTATCACTGTTTACGATCTGTGTCATATTGGCCACGGCCGCACTTTTGTGGCTTTCGACGTGGTTGCACGTTACCTGCGTTTTCTCGGCTATAAGCTGAAGTATGTGCGTAACATCACCGATATTGACGATAAAATCATTAAACGCGCGAATGAAAACGGCGAAAGCTTTGTTGCGCTGGTCGATCGTATGATCGTCGAGATGCATAAGGATTTTGATGCGCTCAATATTCTGCGTCCGGACAGCGAGCCGCGCGCGACGCACCATATCCACGAAATTATTGAAATCACCGAACGCCTGCTGGAACGCGGCCACGCTTATGTGGCTGACAACGGCGACGTGATGTTCTCCGTGCCGACGGATCCGAGTTACGGCCAGCTTTCGCGCCAGGATCTGGATCAGTTGCAGGCGGGGGCGCGCGTGGAAGTCGCTGACGTCAAACGCAACCCGATGGATTTCGTATTGTGGAAAATGTCCAAGCCGGGCGAGCCGAGCTGGCAGTCGCCGTGGGGCGAAGGGCGTCCGGGCTGGCACATTGAGTGCTCGGCGATGAACTGCAAACAGCTCGGTTCACATTTCGACATTCACGGCGGCGGTTCTGATCTGATGTTCCCGCATCATGAAAACGAAATCGCGCAGTCTACCTGCGCCCATGACGGCGAGTACGTGAATTACTGGATGCACTCCGGCATGGTAATGGTTGACCGCGAAAAGATGTCCAAATCGCTGGGTAACTTCTTTACCGTGCGCGACGTGCTGAAGTATTACGACGCGGAAACCATCCGCTACTTCCTGATGTCCGGTCATTACCGCAGCCAGTTGAACTACAGCGAAGAGAACCTCAAGCAGGCACGCTCTGCGCTGGAGCGTCTCTACACCGCACTGCGCGGTACGGACAGCGCCGTGCCGGCGGAAGGCGGCGAGGCGTTTGAAGCGCGTTTTGTGGAAGCAATGGATGATGATTTCAACACGCCGGAAGCTTACTCGGTGCTGTTCGACATGGCGCGTGAAGTGAACCGTCTGAAAACGGAAGATGCGCATGCGGCCAACGCGCTGGCATCACATATGCGCAAGCTGGCGGGCGTACTTGGTTTGCTGGAGCAGGAGCCGGATGTTTTCCTGCAAAGCGGTGCGCAAGCGGACGATGGCGAAGTGGTTGAAATCGAACAGCTGATCCAGCAGCGTCTGGATGCGCGTAAAGCGAAGGACTGGGCAGCGGCCGATGCGGCGCGTGACCGTCTCAACGAGATGGGCATCGTGCTGGAAGATGGCCCGCAGGGCACCACCTGGCGTCGTAAATAAGAAAAAAGCGGCTTCGGCCGCTTTTTTTATCTCTGGCGTGTTTTTCTCTGCCATTCGCTAACGAGCGCCGGATGCCGCTTATCCGGCCTGCACAACGCCGGTTAACACGAAAACCGCCATCCACCCTTTAACGCCTGCGCCACCACAACAATCCCATCACTATCACACCTGGCAGCCACACCCACAGCAACTCCGAAATGATCACCTGGTGACCATATGGCGTGGTGTAGCGTGACAGGGCAAACGGTGCGACTTTAATTACCTGCCAGGGCGCAAAGAAGCGTTCATCTGACCACGGCCACAGCCAGCCGACGCCTTTACCGCCAGTGGTTATTGAATCCAGCAGGCTGTGCGATAACAGCGAAACCGTTAAAAATGCCCAGCAGCGCAGCAGGCTGGCTTTAAACCGTTTTCGCCCAAACCACGCGACCAGCAGCGGTACGACGAAGGCAAACAGCAGCGAGTGGGTAAATCCGCGATAACGCCGCGGTTAATTACGCTGACTCGCGGGCGATAAGCTGCCCGGAGAGCGTAATGCGCTGGGTCTGTAATTCTGGTTCTTTCAGTTTGCGCAGCATCAGCCCGGCAGCCTGGCGCCCGGTCTCTTCACTGGCAGAAGAGACATAGGTGAACGAGGGCGAGGTGAGGTTGACGTGCAGCATATCCTCAAAGCCTATCAACGCAACTTGTTGAGAGAGAAAGACATCCTTGCCGATAGTGCGCCCGGTGTGGTGAATACCGGATATCGAGCCAATCATCGCCGCCGGGGAGTGACAGAGCAGGGCGGTGATGGTGTTGTTATTTTCCAGCAGTTGTCGGGTGGCGTAGCTTGCCGCCTGGGTGTCGTCGCTACAATCCGGCGTTGAACCTTCACGCAGCACCAGCCCATACTGGCTCATCGCGCTGCGAAAACCCAACAGCCGCTGCTGGCGAAGTAAATCGCCCTCAACGCCGCCAATATAGGCAATGCTGCGGTGCCCGCGTTCAATCAGGTAGCGCGTCGCCAGGCTCGCCGCCTGGCGGTTATCACGCATCACCAAATCGCAGTTTTCGTTGAGCAGTGACTGTGAAACCACTACCAGCGGAAGGTGGCACTGGCGGATCTGTTCAGGCAGCGAGGCGCTGCGCGTGTCCGAGGCGAGATAAATCACGCCCGCCACGCCCTGTTGCTGGAAGGAGAGCAGGCAGCGTTCCAGGTGCTCGCCATCATTAAGCGGCTGGCCGAGGAACACCATATAGCCCTGCTTTTCCAGCTCCTGAACGATACTGGCCATCACTTTGATGGAAAAGCTGTCGCTGAAATCGCGCAGGATAAGCCCAATCAGGTTGGAGGTGTTGGCGCGCAGGTTAGCCGCCGCGACGTTTTGTACATAGCCGAGCGCCGCGATCGCCGCATGGACTTTCTCGATCGTGGCTTCTGAGATTTTCCCTTTCTGACGCAGCACCAGCGAGACGGTGGAGACGGAAACGCCCGCCTGTTTTGCGACATCAATAATGCTGACTTTCTTCAACTCTGCTCCCTGAATTTCCTGCTTATCCGCCGGGTTAGCGCCTCGGGTAACCTGGCACAGAGGCGCCAATCCGGCATAATATTATTTGCCAATCATCGTGGACATGGTTTGTGCGATAAATTGCGCCCTCGCACCAAAAATCACCTGAATACCGCTGTCGCCCACGAACACCACGCCGCGTGCGCCCAGCCCGTTAAGGCCATCTTTATCCACCATTTCGCTCTTCGCCACTTCGAGGCGCAAACGGGTGATGCATGAACCCACGGAATCAATATTCTGCGCGCCGCCCAGCAGGCCGATAATTTCGGTCGCCAGTTCGGTATCGGTTTTATCGTCCGCCACGGCGGTCACGTCGGTACGGCCTGGCGTTTTGACATCAAAACGGCGGATCACAAAGCGGAAGGTGAAGTAGTAAATCAGCGCCATCGGAATACCGACGATAATAGCGTTCAGGAAGTTGGTCTGATAGCCGTTAAACGAAGGCAGAATGCCGAATGACAGGTAATCAATAAAACCGGCAGAGAATGATTTGGCGATGTGTGCGTGCAGCAGGTACATCGTCATATAAGCCAGGCCCGCCATGATGGCGTTAAAGACATAGAGGATCGGCGCGACAAAGATAAAGGTAAACTCAACCGGCTCGGTGATCCCGGTCAGGAAGCAAGTCAGCGCCGCCGAGAAGAGGATACCGAAAGCAATCTTTTTGTTGCGGGTCTGTGCTTCGTGGTACATCGCAAGGCAAGCCGCTGGAAGCGCGAACAGCATCAGCGGGAACTCACCCTGCATAAATTTCCCTGCGTTCTGATAAGTATCGCTGCTGAACGATTTCACCCCTTCTTCCAGCATCTTGAACCAGATAGTCTGATCGCCGTGGATCACCTGACCGGCCTGCGTGGTGTAATCGCCAAACGAATACCAGAATGAGGGGTACCAGATGTGGTGCAGGCCGAGCGGGATTAACGCGCGTTCTACCAGCCCGAAAATAAAGGTCGAAGCCGCCTGATTATCGCCGTTGACGATCACCGACAGTGCATCGATTCCCGCCTGGATGTGTTGCCAGACATACGGCAGCAGCAGGCCGAGCACAAATGACAGGAACGCCGTGGCAATGGCGACAAAGCGCTTGCCGGAGAAGAAGCCGAGAAACTCCGGCAACTGCATCGTGTGGAAACGGTTATAGCACCAGGCGGCGAGAATACCGCAGATCAGGCCGCCAAAAACGCCCATTTGCAGCGTCGGGATGCCGACCACCATGGAGTATTTTCCGCCCTGCGAGGCCATCTCCGGCGTAATGCCTAACATTGTGCCGATGGTGATGTTGGTGACAAACACCGATACCGCCGCCGACAGCGCTGCAATCCCGGATTCGGACGCCAGCCCGACAGCCGAACCGATGGCGAAAAGCATGGGCAGGTTATCAAAAATGACGCCGCCTGCATTCATCATCAGCGGCAGATGGAACTTGTCGCCGAAGGCCAGTAATAACCCCGCAGCCGGTAACAGCGAGATCGGCAGCATCAGTGCGCGACCAATCATCGATAATTTAGACAGCGATTTAACAAACCCTGATATCAGACTCATGCTGATTTCCCCCGAAGTTGCGCATATTGCGCGTTATTATTGTCAGTAGAACGTTTTAGTAGAACGTTCTACTCATCGTGAGATAAGGGCAAAAAAGCTGCAACTAAATTTTCACATTCAGCCAGATCAATTAATGATTATTTGAGGTTGATCGGTAATAAACCGTGATGATCGCGGGGTGATTAAATAAGAAAGGCCGGATGGCGGCTATCGCCTTATCCGGCCTGGAGACTCACAATTTGCAGGCGCTGATAAGTGCAGCGCCATCCGGCATTTTGGCAGATGCTCAGGCGGTGACGGTCACGCTCTGGCCGTCAAAACTCACTGTCTGACCGGCAACGATTTTGCAGCGTTTGCGCGTTTCCACCACGCCATCCACATTCACCAGACCTTCAGCAATGGCGATTTTCGCTTGCGCGCCGCTCTCACTCCAGCCTTCCAGTTTCAGCAGATCGCACAACTCTACGTGCGGGTGTTTTCCCAGGGAAAATGTTGCCATCTTATGCGCCTTCTACATCATGATATTCTTCACACGCTTGCAACGTGTTCTGGATCAGGGTGGCGACGGTCATTGGACCGACACCGCCCGGAACCGGGGTAATATACGCCGCGCGGGCCGCAGCTTCTTCATAAATCACATCGCCGACCACTTTGCCGTTTTCCAGGCGGTTGATGCCGACATCGATAACAATCGCGCCCTCTTTGATCCACTCGCCCGGAATAAAGCCCGGTTTACCGACCGCGACGATCAGCAGATCGGCGTTCTCAACGTGATGACGCAGATTTTTGGTGAAACGGTGCGTCACGGTGGTGGTGCAGCCCGCCAGCAGCAGTTCCATGCTCATCGGGCGGCCGACGATATTGGACGCGCCAATCACAACGGCGTTGAGGCCGAAAGTATCAATGTTATAGCGCTCCAGCAGCGTCACGATCCCGCGCGGTGTGCAGGGACGCAGACGCGGCGCACGCTGACACAGGCGGCCCACGTTATACGGATGGAAACCGTCAACGTCTTTATCCGGCGCGATGCGTTCCAGCACTTTCACATTGTCGATACCGGCGGGCAGCGGCAATTGCACCAGAATACCGTCGATGGTGACATCGGCGTTCAGCTTGTCGATAAGCTCCAGCAGTTCGGCTTCGCTGGTGGTTTCAGGAAGATCGTAAGAGCGGGAGATGAAACCCACCTCCTCACAGGCTTTGCGCTTGCTGCCGACGTAAATTTGCGATGCCGGGTTGCTGCCAACCAGTACGACTGCCAGGCCTGGGGCGCGTTTCCCGGCCGCTACGCGCGCCCGTACTTTTTCCGCAACCTCAGAGCGCACCTGCTGCGCAATCGTTTTACCATCAATAATCTTTGCTGCCATCAGAGAGAGGATTCCATCTGTCGTTTCAACTAAGGGGGATGTGACTATTTTGTCAGAAGCGCGGCGTGCTGTCAGTTATCGTTTGCGTATTTCACCTGCCAGGGGGAAGGCAGAGAGCGGAAAATGTCCCGCACAGTCTCGGTTTTAACGAAATCTGACAAATTAAAGGGCATCGATGTCGAAAGGCACGAAAAAGAGGTCATTGGCCGCGAGGAATGGGGCTGGAAACAGCAGGGATGGCGCGAAATTGCGCGCAGCCGTTCACTAAGCAGGCAGCCAGCGGAAAATACATTGACTCATCAGGCGCTGACCGTATAATTCCAGCCGTTTCCACCGCAAAGGTGGAACATCCGCGCAATGCGCCCTTAGCTCAGCTGGATAGAGCAACGGCCTTCTAAGCCGTAGGTCACAGGTTCGAATCCTGTAGGGCGTGCCATTAGAAACCAGCAAGTTACGCTAATTTCAATCCAGCCTGATTTCCTCTTGTGTCGTATTTGTGTCATGGTTGCCAAAATGGCATCAATTTTCCGCGCGTGTTCGGTGAGATAGTTAGGCGCAAGGTGGCATACCGACGCACCATTGCGATGTTTTCCAGTCTGATCGTGTAACACCTTACCGGCAGTTTCATTCAACACAACCCAATAGCGCGGTTTGATTTGTTGTCTCCAGACTCTACCCGCACAATGACTCGTTAAACCGGAGCGGCTTTGGTCGCTCAGCACTTTCTTTCGCCGCGCTGGCATCTTTGTGCAGCACGCTGTCCAGACGCTCATTGATCGCTTCTTCCGTGACAGCGCATCCTGTCCTTGCTAACTCCATCACTACGTAGCCGATAGCTTTCGCCATCTCATCGGAATCACTCTTATTAGCCTGCATAAGTCCACCTCAAAGCTAAGGGAATTCAACTTATCTGACTATTACTCCTTAAGCTGCGAGGTTACCAGGCCGTTCCTGTTGTTCCGGTTGTTTTATATATGTTTTTAGGCAGTAACTTTATGTATTCACTGGGTTATATGATTTATATATGGAACAGCGCTGGAACAATATTGAAAGGGTTTGGAACAACCGAATCGGGGCACGTAATTTTCGGCATAGATAACATGGTGATTTCTTTCAGGCGGCCCTGTGGTTTGGAAAGTTCACTGTAACCATAAGGCCTCCTTCCGCAGACGTACTCAGGCGCACGCTGCTGTTGTGTAGCTGCGCAACAGCTTTGACTATTGCGAGGCCTAATCCACTTCCGCTTTGCATCTGATTGGGATCGCGAAAAAATCTATCGAACACGCGTTCCCTCAGTTCAGCGGGAATGCCGGGCCCGGCATCGGAGACTCGTAGCTGCGTGGCGTCATATGATGATCGCACCTCGACCTCAACCCGTCCGCCTTCAGGGCTGTACTTGATGGCATTTTCAATGACGTTGTCGAGCAGCGACATCAGGCGTTCCCTGACGCCTGTCACCCAGATCTCATCATGCGAGTAGAATTCAAGCTCAATCCCGCGCTCAGCAGCCAGCGGCGCCAGCATCGCCATTCGCTCTTGGATCAGCGTCGTCAGCGGCACCGGCTCCATCACCGTGTCAATGCGCGCTTCGCTGTGCATCAGCAACAGCAGTTGATTAACGAGACGCGCCGCACGGCTGTTGCTGCGAATAATCCCTGCAAGCAACTCCTGTTGACTGTCGCTACTAACATAGGACTGCAAAGCCTCAACATTGATCCGCATCGCAGCCAGCGGGGTACGCAGCTCGTGAGCGGCATCGGCAATAAAAACCCGTTCCCTTTCCGTGCTTTCTCGCACCCTGGCAAGAAATACATTCACAGCGTCCACCATTTGGCGAAGCTCCCTGTGTTTTGGCACTGCTTTTAAGGGAGAGAGATCTTCGGGCGTGCGTGAGGCAATTTCATTGACCACCTTGTTCCAGGGGCGCATTGCAATGCGGATGGACAGCCACGCGGGAAACAAAAGAAAAGGAATGCATACCAGCAGCGGCAATATGTAGTATCCCCGCGAGTTCAGGTAAATAAAGAAGTTCCAGCCGCCGGCAGGGGTGACGAGTGTGACCTCTGCGTCGGAATTCCCGGATTTTAGGGTACGGCTGGTCCAGGTACGGCCTTCACTCTCAATATTCTGGATTTTCCCGTATAGGGTGTTTGTTACCCCTGTCGGAGCGCCATCCGATGAATAAATTATCGCGTTATTCTTCCGGACGATAAGGCTGATTGACAGTTCTGGATCTTCGCCTCCGCCATAACCTTCCCGCAACGCCTTGCTGAATTTTTCCAGCACATCGGTGAGATCCTGTGGGCGATCGTCCATCCGATCAACCAACGTAAGAATGGTTTCGTAAGTCTGGTTGCCCAATAACATAGAGGGGCTACGCAAGTTCTCCCACAAAATGTAGGTCAGAAAAAGACACCAAAGCAGCGTAAGCAGTAGCATCTGGGCGATCATAATTCGCCGTACGAGCGTCGGGGTTTTCAGGCGGCGGCAAAAATTTCGCATCAGCCAGCCCCTTTCTGAATCGGTACGGTATCAATGACATACCCTACGCCTCTCACTGTTCGCACATAGCCGTCGCCGATCTTGCGACGTAAATTCCCCATATGCACGTCGAGAGCATTACTCATGTTTTCTTTTGCGCCGAATATCCGTTCTTCCAGAAACCCTCGTGTCAGTACGCGGTCAGTGCGCAACATTAACGTTTCCAGCAGCGCGTATTCACTTGCCGTCAACTCAATATTACGTGCATTCACTGTTACGCGACGCGTCGGCACGTGAAGAGATAACCCTCGAATTTCTATCACCTCATTCTGAAAACCGTAACTGCGGCGCGCAAGCGCTCTCACTCTGGCCAGCAACTCGGCAAGAACAAACGGTTTGACGAGATAGTCGTCTGCGCCGGCATCCAGCCCGGACAGGCGATCTTGCAGGGTGCCGCGCGCAGTCAGGATGATGACGGGGATCCCTTTGAGCTGCTGACGCAAGCTCGCCATCAGGCTCATGCCATCGCCGTCGGGCAGCCCAAGGTCGAGCAACACAAGTTCTGGCGCGCAGACATCGAGTTGATGCAGCGCATCCACTTTGCGGCGAACCCATATGACATCTAACCCTTGATCTGCAAGGGCAATACGTACGCCATTGCCGAGATCCAGGTCGTCTTCGATGAGGAGAATTTTCACAATGGTTACGGTATCAACAGTGAATGAAGAACGTCTGAAGAAAAAAACGGTATCAGGAAATCTATCAGCTTTGCAGCTCCTGTACTTGCTTCAGTCTTTCTTCATTTTGGGCTCATGAGAACTTTAGGGTGCGCATTCAAACTGAGCGTTCTGGCGTTTAAAAACCGCTTGTATCGTAATCATTTGAATCCACAAGGACTTCTTTCATGAGAAACATCGAACTGTGTCATAAGTTCCCCCATTCACTCTCGGGGCGCATGCTGAAAAAAATGTTGCCGGGAGCCGTGCTGGCCTTACTGGCGACCCCAATACTGGCGGCAGAACTGAAACCGGGCAACGAGTTGACCCTGGGAGGCGGCGTGGATGTCGCGCCACGCTATTCTGGTTCGGATGAAAGCCGCGTCACGACTGCCCTGGTGCTTGATTACGCTATGGCAAATGGTTTCTTCGTCAGCACCACGCGTGGTATCGGTTACGGCAACAACATCGGCAAGTTGAATTACAGCACTGCGCTGAGTTATCGCCCAGGCCGTAAGGATCGTAACGTGGACAGCGATGCGATGAGCGATGGCAGCGACGACTTGCGAGGTATGGGTGACGTCAAAGGTTCGGCTCTCGGTGTGCCTGGCCTGGGGTACGAGGTGACCGACTGGCTTAATGTGCAATTGCAGGCTGAGGTGCCGATTTCTCAGCGAAGCAACGGTGAGGCCCTGCATTTCAGTGTTATCAGCCCGTTCTATAAGTCAGCGAAAAATTCCATGACGCTGGCGCTGACCGGCAGTTGGGGGACCAGCAAGTATATGCAGACTTACTACGGGGTCAGCGCATCGCAGTCGGCCGCATCGGGGTTTAGCCGATATGATGCCGGATCGGGTATTTATGCCTGGTCAATGAATCTTGACTGGACGCACAAGTTCAACGAGGAGTGGAGCGTGGTTGCCGCAGCAGGCGTTACGCAGTTGACGGGTGATGCGCGCAATAGCCCCATTGTGCAACGAAAAACATCGCCCACGGGCAGCCTGAAGGTGACATATCGTTTCTGAGCGTTGTGTGATCTGTGCTTGTCGGCAGCGTGTGGCTCACTAATAAATATGCCTTCGATTCGCCCCGCTTCAGATGACGGGGCGGTGCTGATCCTGACGCAAAATCCTGCGCTACTCAGAAAGCACATTCCTTCCTGATGGGGGCGCTTTCATGTGATCGCCAAGAAACAATTAACGGTTTCGAGCGTTGAGACAGGAACAGGCGAATGGCGGTACTTGCGTTCGGAGTGCGTAGCGCCGTTCCACTTCGTGACGGCGAAGGAACAAAGCGGAGAAGACATTATTGTTGATTCCTCTCCACCTCAGGATCTGCGTGGGAGGAGAGTTAAAGCTTCGAGCCTATAATTCTGGATGCGACTGCTTTCGCCGCTTCAAGCTTTGCTTTCCCGGCTTCAGAATGTGTACCAGATTCAAATGCTTTGAAGTTAAGCTGAATGTTCTCTTTGGCTTTATCGATGAACAATTGCGGCAGTTCTGAGCAGATGGACTGAAAAATTATTTCATACGCTAAAACACGAGACTGCAGATCATCAATCGCTTCTTCTACTGGCTTCATAATCTCTCCTTACGAAATACTCTGGCGCTCACCGGCAAACAAGAAATGTTCTGTCGCGAGTACCTGTGCTATGTGAATATTAAATATCGTTCAGTTAGACAAATAAAACCAGAACAAGCCACGGCCAAACTGGACCGGCAGATCACAGAAATTGAAGGGAAATCAGCAAGTGAGGCAAAAAGTTCGCATGGGTAGCGCACCTGGTCAGCAAAAGAGTGCCGATTTCTTGTAATGGTCCACAGATAAGCACTCCGCAGGTAAATGTTGCGCGGGTGGATGGCTCAGCACCGATCGGCAATACGTTGTTCACTCAGAGGGAACAGGGCGCTTCATCTCTTCCCGTTGGTCTGATCAGCCGGTTATGCAGACCACATTTTCACCCGCTTTCCATCCCTGCTGGTTTGCCACTGGCAGCGCGGTTGCCCGAAACGTATACGCAAAAAAAATTTTATTTTGTGGCCTTGAAAAACGGGTGGGAGGAATTATTTATTGAAGCGGACAAGCAACGCTTGCCTTTATGTTGAACTTTTGAATGGATTATTCAGGAGGTTAATTATGGCACTCAGAACCTTGTCAGCACTCCCGGGCTTTTCTGATTCTGTTTTTGCTGACCGTTTTAATCGTATCGACAGGCTGTTCAGTCAGTTAACGGGCGACTCTCCGGTCGCTTCATTACCCGCTTATGACCTGAAAAAAATCGATGCAAGCAATTATCTGTTAAATGTAAGCGTACCTGGCTGGAAGGAAGACGAACTCGAAATCGAGACGGTCGGCGGAACGCTGAATGTTTCTGGTAAGCGCTCTGAAAATGAATCTCAGGATGAGCAGGGCTGGATCTATAAAGGCATCCGCCGTTCTGATTTTCGTTTGAGTTTCACTTTGCCGGAGCATGCCAAAGTCAGTAATGCAAAACTGGAAAGCGGGATCCTGCAGGTTTCCATTTTCCAGGAAATTCCGGAAAGCGAAAAACCACGCAAAATTGCGATTGAGAATACACAAAAAGCCATTGAACATCAGGCTTGATTATTGACGTTATACATAATTTTTCAGGGCCCGCTCAGGCGGGCCTTTTTTATTTTCCGTTTCATTTGGCTGTCACAAACGAAGTGGAAAATAAAAACTGGCAGACGCGACATCGTTTCTGCCAGTGAAAGAAGTTACTGCTTGTCAGAAGTCATATCCCTTATGCATGTTATAACTTACCTTCATACAATTCACTAATCGCAAATTTCTGCATCCTGATTCAGAAATTTAATGATCCTGGTACTAATGCTCGCCGCGACTTCAAGCTCGCTTATCGTCCTGCACGAAATTTGTACGCTGCCGCCAGCAATCCGACAGCAACCAAGGTCGCCAGAACCACGTCTGGCGGCCGTTGAACAAGGGGCTTCGGCGGATAGCCGCCGGGCAGAAAGCACTCTCCCGGCGAGGAACATCTTCAGGACACGTTTTTCCCCGGCAGGCCGCGCACCCGAATGGGTTCTTCGACGGCGTTTGCTGCGAGCAGGCGCTGAAGGGCGGAGATCGCGGTATCGGTCAGTTCATGTCCTTTGGTCAGTACCATTAATCCATTTGTGGTGCGAATATCTTCATCGACAACCCAGCCCGGCATCAATTCACGGATACGCGCGGAGCGAACTCCCTCCACATTTGAGCGAAAATCTGACAGCACTTTGATGAGATATTCAGGCAGCGCCGGACGCACCGCACGCAGGATTTCCCACGGGCGCTCCAGGCTCCAGCCGCGCGCGGCGTGCCGTTCCAGCTCCAGTGCGGCACGCAGTAGCTGAGCGCCGCGTACCACTTCTAATGGTGCGCTGGCAGGCGCTTCTTTCGCCTGGTGACGAATGATCGCCGCAACCAATTCTAAGCGTGGAATTTGCTCTACCAGCCGGCCCGCAACGTCCGGATGTTCATGCAGCAGTTTTTCTTCCTCCGGCGTCAGTTTACGCTGCGCGGCATCGGCCTGAACGATGTCGGCAGGAATACCAACGCAACCGATCTGACTTAACGACGCGGCGAGGGTGTAAAGCCACTCATCGGGCCATCCCAGTTTCGGCAATGCATGGCGGACGCAGGACTGCGCGAAAGCTGCGCGCTGAAAAGCCCAGGGGGCAACCATCGCCAGTATTTCTGTGAGCGTTTTTACCGAAGCAGAAAGCGTGGTCGCCAGCAGCTCTTTTTCTGCGCAAACGAGCCGGTACTGACGAACCGCATCATTTAACGTCGCGATCAGATCCTCTCTTGGGCACGGTTTACAGAGATAGCGGAAAATCGCGCCCTTATTGATTGCCGCGATCGAGGATTCCACATCGGCCTGTCCGGTAAGAAGAACCCGCACGCTGTCCGGCGAGACTTCCCGCGCTCTGGACAAAAAAGCCGCGCCATCCATTCCCGGCATGCGCATGTCGGAGAGGATCACCGCAAACGGTTCTCCGCTGCGAATCGCATCCAGACCGGCTTCACCACTGTGCGCTGTCACCACATCAAACAGATCAAACAGATTACGCTCGATGGCGGCGAGCACATTGGGTTCATCATCGACGCATAACACGCGGGGTAAGGAAGTATCAGTCATTGAGCATCTCCTGCCATGCGGGCAGTTGGTCCAGCATGCCGGTTTGTTCGAGATAACATTTATCGGGAACGCCATGATTGGCAAGGGTGACCGCAACATGGACGACACCGAGCATGCCAAAGGTTTTTTCCGTTGAGCGGGAAGGTTGTACATGACCTGCGACGGCTTCAACGATGTCCATCGGCAACCCCCACAGCGCCAGTAAATAGGCACCGATGGCGGCGCGCAGCGGGCTATCACCCTGCTCAGTCGTCGCCTCGTCGCGGGGGGGGCTTAATTCGGGAATGAGCAGCGCAATATTGGCCAGCAGTGCCGCCGTGGCTTCCCGTTCCCCGGCGATACGCTCTGCCAGCTTTGAGGCGCGAAGGGCGGTCTGCTGTAGCTTATCCACATCGGGATCAGTACTGGCATCGGCATAAATCTGGGACGCCAGTACCAGCAATTTCACTTGTTCCTGCCCCAGGTGAACGATCGCATTATTAATGTCATGAATTTGTGCTCCCCGGCTGAACCAGGCGGAATTCGCCAGTTGCATAATCCGGGCGCTGAACGCCGGGTCGCTCGCCAGCAGCTCGGCAATCTCCCGGGTATTCGTCCCCGGATTGGCAAGAAGGCGGTTAATTTCCGCAAAGACTTTCGGGGCGGGCGGAAGCTGGTTAATTTTCCCGACCAGCGTGACGACGGTGGGATCTTTGAAAAGCGTGCGCAGCGCCAGCGCGTTTGCCACCATCGCCAGTAATTGCGTGCTGTCGCAGGGTTTGGAGACGAACCGGTGCGCAACGCCCAGCATACGAACCGTGGCCTCGGGTTCGGAGTAACCGGACAAAATGATCCGGATCGTGCCGGGCCAGCGGTCACGAACCTGCGCCAGGAACTGCGCGCCATCCATCAGCGGCATGCGCATATCCGACACTACAACGTCGGCAGGGGTTTCTTCCAGCAGGCTCAACGCTTCGTGACCGCTGGTAGCGAAGCGGCATTCCCACTCGTTGTCCTGCATCATTAAGGCGCGCTCAATACCCGAAAGGATGCGTGCTTCGTCATCCACGAACATCACTTGCATGTTTACGCCTCCTGCTGCACGACGAGGGGAAACCGCATGATAAATGTGGCGCCCGAACCGGGTTTCGACTCGCAGCGAATCTGCCCATTATGCTTGTCCACCACGGTCGAATAGGCAATGGCCAGCCCCTGACCGGTGCCTTTGCCGACTGCTTTGGTGGTGAAGAAGGGATCGAAAATGCGCTCGCGTATCGCCTCAGGGATGCCGGTGCCATCGTCGGCGACGCGGATCTCCATCATATCGCCGACCTGCTCCGCAGAAACGACGATATGCCCTTTTTCCTGCTCGCGGTTCTGAAGGCTGTCCGCAATGGCGTGTGCCGCATTGACGATAAGGTTAAGCATCGCCTGGCCAACCATATCGCGCAGGCAGGGCAGGAGCGGCAAATCACTGGCGAAGCGGGTTTCCAGTTCCGCCACGTATTTCCACTCGTTGCGGGCGACGGTCACCGTGGTATTGATGACGTCGCGTATATCCACGTACTCCTTTTTGTTTTGCGAGGGATGAGAGAACTCTTTCATGGCGGCGACAATCCGGGAGATATGGCCAAGCCCGTCGAGTGATTCATCTAAAGACTGGGGGATCTGACGGCGCAGAAACTCAATTTTGCTGCTCTTAAGGAGGGTATCGAAGGCCGCAAGCGTGGGCTCGTCGGCCATTTTTTCCCGCATCACGGCAGCCATGGCAATCGCCGCATCCAGCAGGTTGAGCAGCGAACGGTTGGCGGTTTTCACGAACCCGACGTTGTCAGAAACATACTGCGTGGGCGTATTAATTTCGTGGGCGATCCCGGCAGCAAGCTGGCCGATGGACTCCATCTTTTGCGCCTGTAGAAGCTGTGCCTGCGTGAGACGCAGCTCAGCAAGCGCCTTCTCTAACTCGTGGCGCTCGTTTTCCAGTTCGATGGTTTTACGGGCGACCACTCTCTCCAGGCCCACATTCTGCTCAAGAATAGCGAACGGGGTCATCTGGTTGTGCCGGCTTTCCTGCGCGATGCGTCGCTTTAGCACCTCGATGGTTTTATCCCGCGCGACAAGTTTGCGCTGATAATCGGTAAGGGAGAGTGTCGCGACCGCTGCTTCAGTTGACGGAGACATTATTTACCTCCTATTGCCACGCCCGTGAATGTCTGGTTGACGTGCAGCCCGTTGTACTGCTCGCCGTAGGTTGAGAAACCCACGATCCGGTTTTGCACCATAAAATTGCCGATCTGCAGGTCAAGCTCCTCCTGCTCAAACTGCAAACGCCGCAGGATACAGTCGCAGCCAATAATCACCGCCGGTTCCGGTATGATTTCATGAACTTTTTCCAGCGCCTTGCTAAAGGTTTCGAGCGGATCTTCCGCAATACCAATCGAGACGATCAACCCTTCTTCAATTGCGCAGTAGCAGGTCAGCGAGAGATCGTCGTTTATTTTCTGGATCGAGCGGACATAAGGTTCGTCGCCAAAAGAGAGCACCAGCGGATTGCGGGAAAACACGGTGGGCGTTAATTCATCAACGGTGATGCCCAGCGATTCGGCATACACCTGCGCGGCAGGCTCGCCGTTGATTTCCCGAATCAGCCGTTTTTCCGGATCGGCATCGGTAATGATGAGTTCCACCTTGCTGGGTTCGAAGTGCTGAACTTTAAAAATCGCCACCGGCGAGGAGGTTTCGATGACCGCGAACACTGCGGCATCGGAGATAAATTCACCTTCACCGTTATAGATGTAGCTCTTTTCGAAACGCAGATCGTCACCCGCAGAGCCGCCGATAACCGGAATATTTCCTGTCTGCTGATAAAGATTAGCGATGAGGCGTTCCTCAGCCATCGACAAGCCATCAACCAGTAACAAACCAAAGCGTTGCAAATTGGGTCTGGCCGCGCTGTCACGACGGATCTCCTCGGCAATCTCTGCAATGGTCGCGGAGTAATCATTCAGGGGGTGAATCACAAAATGGCGGGTGCGAAAAGCGGCGCTCAGACCCAGCCCTAATATCCCGGAGTGCTGAAAACCGTCGGTGCCGATCTGCCCGGAGGAGGTACATCCAATACAGGGGCAGTGAAAGGTTTTTTGCATCTCGCGGCCCAGAATATTCAGGTCATAGTCCGGGGAACAGAAGAAAAGGACCGTTTCTGGCTCAGCGGGAAGCATCTGCCTGGCAAATTCCGCAACCGCCAGCACGGGGTCAGTCAATTCGCTGCTTGCATATCGGATCTGGAAATTCACGTTGTTTCTCCCATGCTAAAGCGTCAGCGTCGCTGGCGGCGTCGTACAACCAACGCCGCAGCGCGTCAGGTTTAAAAAGATTGCCAGTTTTCGCTGGTGGTCACGTTACGGGTTGCTTTGCGCGAAGGCTGATTCGCCGCCGTGGCGGTTTTGGCTGCCTTTCCTGCAAGGCCAGTCGCAGGGTTATCTCCTAAATCAAAGAGCGCGATGGCGTCGTTTAATCGCCCGGCTTCTTCTTCAAGTGCGATGGCATTCGCTTTGGCTTCCTGAACCAGTACCGCGTTTTGCTGCGTCACCCGATCCATTTCTGTCATCGCCTGGCCAATCTGATCGATGCCTTTACTCTGCTCGTCGGAAGCAATGGTGATTTCGCCCATCAAGGCATTGACCTGGCCGACGGTACTGATAATGGTCGACATCGCCTCGCCAGCCTCTTGTACCTGCTCTGCGCCCGTTTGCACCCTGTGAACGGATTCATTGATCAGCGCTTCGATCTCTTTAGCGGCCTGGGCGCTGCGCTGCGCAAGTAAGCGCACTTCGCTGGCGACGACAGCGAAGCCACGCCCCTGTTCACCGGCGCGTGCCGCTTCCACTGCCGCATTCAGCGCCAGCAGGTTGGTCTGGAAAGAGATGCTGTTTATGACACTGGTGATATCTGCAATCTTCTGCGAGCTTTCCGAGATACCGTGCATCGTGGCGACAACCGTCGATGTAATCTCTCCGCCTTGTTCCGCCACCTGCCGGGCGTTTCCGGCCAGTTTTTGTGCTTCGCGTACGTTATGCGCGTTGTTTCTGACGGTTGAGGTCAGCTCTTCCATACTGGCGGCGGTTTGCTGAAGTGCAGCGGCCTGTTGATCCGTGCGTCCGGAAAGCTCTTCGTTCCCGGTACGTATTTGGTTGGTACTGGTAAAGATGGTGGTTGAGCTACCCTGAATCGCCTGCACTGTTCTGGAAAGATTTTCCTGCATCCCCTGAATAAAGGGGATCAAACGACCGGCGCAGTTACGCCCAAACTCTTCGAGTCTGGCGTGCAGCTTGCCGCTGGCAATGGTTTCAAGGTGCCGGGTAATGGTTTCAAGCGGTTTAACCAGATAATTGACCAGATAACGATCGGTTAAGAACAGCGTCACAATACCGGCGACTAACGCGCTGATTAGCACCAGTTTGTTAAAACTGACTTTCGCCGTGGTTTGGCTCAAGATGTCATCTGTTTGAATAGCTTGCGTATATTTTTCTGCGCTCACGCCAAATTGCACGCTCAGCGGCGGATAGGTTTTGCGAAACAGTTGGCGGAACTGCTCGGCCTGCTTATCCTGCGCGGCTTTATACATAGGAATAATGCCGTTGTTGAGCAACGTTTCCCAGTCCTGAGCCATGTTCTGAACAACCTCATCGCTGACGCCAGGATGGCTGCTCTGGCGGAACTTCGCCAGCATATCCTGGCTGATCTCCAGCGCTTTGCCTGCGGAAATCAACGTCTTATCCGCATTGGCATCATCACCGGTCTGGCGGTAATCCATGGCGCGCAGCATGCGCGTTACGGTGCGAAAATATTGATCGTTGCCTTTAACCAGATAAGAGTACGAGATTTTTTGCGTGGCGTTCTGCGTTAATAATGTTTCGATGGTGGCGAAGTTAAATAAGGTCATCGCCGTGGCGATGCCCCAGATGCAACTGAACAGCACCAGGATAAGTAAAACCATTTTTCTGATTGTTATATTGCGAAGTATTTTCATCGTATTTCCCCACTACGTGTTGGGTAACTTTTTTTACGGCGCCGCTGTGCGCCGCAAGAAAAAGAGCTCATTTCTCAAACTGCAATTATTGTGGGTTGTTATAGGGTCGCATCACACCTCGCTTCGATATTACATTCAATAATGTGCAGATTATCCTTGACGGCCTCTAATGAGACGGGACGACCTATGTAATATCCTTGTGCAATGTCACATTTGTATTTTATTAATTGCTGCAATTGCTCTTGTGTTTCAACACCTTCAGCGGTTACTTCAAGGTTATAATCTTTGCCGAGTCCAATGACCTTTTCCACAATACTCTTTGCTGATTCCGAATCGTTCATCGCGAAGATAAATGACTTGTCGATTTTAATGCCATGAAAAGGAAAACTGTGCAGGTAATAAAGCGAGGCATAACCGGTGCCGAAATCATCAATCAGCAACCGGATACCTAAGCTTTTTAATTCCTGCATGACGATCCGTGCATTATCGGGGCTACATAATGTCACATTTTCAGTGACTTCCAGTTCAAGGCGTGCCGCCGGAAAATGGGTTGTCGCCAGTGCGTTTTTAATGCGGGCGATAACATCGCTGGCTTTGAATTCGATCGGGGAAATATTGACTGACACGGAAATATTGTCAAATGCCCTGCCGATGTCCTCACAGGCATTGACCAGCACCCAATCTGTCAGATCGGTAATAATTCCTGACTCCTCGGCCAGGGGAATAAACTGATCCGGCATCAATAGCCCGTGACGCGGGTGTAGCCAACGCACCAGCGCTTCGAGAGAGTTAATGCAGCCTGCATGAATGTCGAAGCGAGGCTGATAGACGAGAAATAATTGATTTTCTTTAATCGCTTCCCGTAATTCATTTTCCAGTTCGCGTCGTTGGACGATCTGTTTCGCCATGTCAGCCTGATATAAAACAAAACTGTTATTGCCGAGATTTCTGGCTTCATACAGCGCAATGTCTGAATAGCGTAATAAATCGCTGGCCGTCAGGGCGTCTTGAGGCGATTGCGCCGCGCCGATGTTGACGCCGAGAGAGACTTCATTACCGGACACGATAAACGGCTCGTTGATGACAGCAATAATAAGCTGGCAGAGCGAGCGGATATCCTCTTTTTTATGAATTGCAGGCGCGATAATAATAAATTCATCACCGCCCTGGCGTGCGACCAGATCGGTTGCGCGTAAACAGTTGCGCAACCTCTGCGCCACCTCGCCCAGCACCTTATCGCCAGCGTCATGGCCGTAGATATCATTGACCAGTTTAAAATCGGTCAGATCGAGGCTGAGCATCACCAGCGTGCTATTCGCTTCGCTGCGTGAATGCAGTTTTCCGTCGAGGAACTCTTGCATCATGACGCGGTTCGGCAGGCCCGTTAACTCATCGTGATGGGAGAGGAAGCGAATACGTTCACTGGACTCCACCTCCAGCGTCACGTCCGAAGCCGTACCACGAAAGCCCAGCGCGCCATTCGGTAGCGTGATCCTTTTTAACGTGATATTGCAGTAGCGCTGGCTGCCGAGTGCGGACACATAACGGCAGTGCGATAACGTTAAATAATCGCCCGGATGCGGCAGTGTTAACCAGTTGCTGATGGTTTGCTGGCTGTCGACTAAAAAATCGGTAAAGCTGCGCCCCAGCCACTCGTCGATGTGATGGCCTGTGATCACCGGAAAGCGGGCAGAAATCCAGGTCAGATTAAAGTTTTCATTGGCTTCCCAGATCCAGTCCGTGGTGGTTTCAACAATATCCCTGAAACGCTGTTCGCTGGCGGATAACGCTGCGCGACTTTGTTCCAGCAGAAAGGTTTTTTCATCATTCATGCGCGCTTTCATCAAGGCCTTACGCATCAAACTGATGGCGAACAGCACGGAAACCACCATTAACAGCACCAGTAAAGGCAGCACTTTGCTTAACAGGGTTTCGACGGGATTTTTGCTCTGCCATTCGACATAAATGCGATCGTTTCCGGCGGTGAGAAACATCGTATCTTTGTGCATTGAGGCCACTTCAGGCGGCAAAGTGCGTAAACCCTGAATTTCATATTCGTCGCCAAGTTGCTGAAACTTTTCTGGCGTGAGCTTATCGACAAAGATCATCACCGCATGATCTGAAGGATTTGTCCCGGCGGCAGAATTATCATCCGACGTGATCCATGATGCGGCGACGAGCGTGGGCTGGTTATGGATAGCGATCAGCCGCGAGAACGCTGCTCCCTGGTTGTTGGCTAATGTTGTCATCAACGTGTCGGTCAAATTTTCGCCCAACCACGCGTCAAAGGAAACCTGCCCGGGTTGTCCCTCCAGCACGCTATAGCGGGTTACGCCATCCGGCGACAGGACAAAAACGCCCTCATACTGAAACTTATTAAAAAGCGATTTTCCCAGGTTTTGTCTGTCCCATGCCCAATGCACATTTATGGTGGTTGTCAGATTTTGAAAAGCGTCATCCCAGTTGGCGTAATCAGCAAGATGTAAGCGTAAGCTTTCCTGCCTGTTTTCAAGCGCTTTAGTCAGCAAGTGCATTTTTTGTCGATGTTCAGTTTGCTGAAGATCGCTTTTTGTCTGGATGAGGGTGAAGAGAATGGTAAAAAAGATAAATGTCATCAGCGCCAGCATCAATGTCGCTGTCTGTTTGAGTATCCCATGCGTATTACCTGCCAGCGAAGGCAGGTTTTTATCATCGAGAACATGCATGCTTCACCCTTTTTTTGTGATGAATAAAATACGCCGGGTCTTTTTACATTAACGGCCTGCGATGCGTTTTATTTAATGCAAATAGCACCGTTGATACTTTTTTGTGATAGTTATCAAACTTCATTCTGCTGTTAATTTTTGCGAACGCGGGAATATTAATTTTTCCTTAAATTATTAGCCTGGATATCATAAAAACAGCGTTTTTTTCTGCAGGTTAATCTTTTTTGAGTAGCCGTAACCAATAATATGAAACGCTGGTTTTAAATATATTTTATATTTCTGCTTTGCCGGTGGCGTATTTATCGCATGGAGAATCAATATGTTGTTTATTAGTAATAAGTATTTTCTTAGGAAGGATAGTGTAAATACCTCCAGGTGGGTATTTTCGGCGTTTGTTTGCAAGCGGGACGACAGAAAAAAAAGGCCTGGCGGGGAAGGCTTTATTGCGTGCCATGCGATCCCCGGCAGGCCTGTTGTGGTGGGAGGCCATGGCGCTCCCACCGGGTTTACATCATATCAGAACGATTTACGCAGACGCAGGCTGACCGTCTGGGCGTCGAAGTGCGGCGCAGTAGAAAGGTCATAACGCGCGCTGAGGCTCAGGTCGTCATTTTGTACCAGCGCCACGCCGGCACCGATATCCGCGGTATCGGACACCGGCGTGGCGCCGAAGCTGGTGAAACGCGTTTCGCCCAGCGTATCGGCGACGTAGCTGGCGCTGGTCGCGGTGCGGCTGCGGTCATATTCGTGCGTCCACATCGCCTGCACGAATGGCACCACATCGCCGATTCCCGTGCTCCAGCTATGTTCCAGTTTCGCGCCCAGCGAGCTGCGTACCGACTGCGTATGGCTGGAATCAACTTTCAGCGCGGCACCCTGATCGCTGTGCTCTTTATAGTCGTCCTGGTGCAGGTAGCTGTAACTGACGGCGGCGAGCGGGGTCAGCGTGGTTCCCTGGGCGAAGAAGATCGGGTAGCCGACTTCTGCTTTGGTCATCACTTGCTGCCCGTTGAAGCTGCCATCCGCCTGGCCGGCAAAACCGTCGAAACCAATACGGCGCTGGCTGTCATACTTCTGCGTGCTGACGCTGGCGGTCAGGTTGACGTACAGCGGGTTGCCGCTCCAGCTTGCGTAGGCAATGCCGCTCCAGGCATCAACATCCGTGTGGCTACCCGTCAGGTTGTCGCGACCATTGACGGAAGATCGCGCGTAGCTGAATGCGCCGCCCACGCGCCAGTCGTCAGCGATCTGACGATCCGCTCCCAGCACCACACCGCCGTAATGCGCGGTGTAACCGCTGACGTTATCAATCATGCCCTGGCGAGCGCTGCCGTAGAACGGCTGGCCCCAGACGGCCCAATCCAGCGCATCATCACCGGTGGCAATACCGCTTTGTGAACCGTTACGGGCGAGACGCGTGCTGTTCATATGGTTATTCACCACGGCCAGCGCGCCGGAAGAGGCTGCGGCTGCGGTACTGCTGGCGGCGCTGTTTTGTACCGGCGACAGTTGCTCACCGGCCCGGTTGGCTTCTTCGCGGCTGCCGATCGCCATGGAGGCGTTATAGAGGTTGAGAAGTCCTTCAGAGAAGCCGCTGTAGTTACCCAGCCCGCGCAACGAGGCGATGGCGTTTGGTGTCGTGGCAAAAACCGGGTTCGGGGTAACCACTGGCGTTGTTGGTGTCGTCGGTGTGGTGGGGGTTGTCGGCGTCGTCGGTTCCGTTGGCGCCGTCGGTGTCGTCGGCGTGGTCGGATCCTGGGCGTCGAGATAAATCACGAGGCTGTTAGTGCCGTTAATCGTTACTGCTTTACCGGTCACCGTACCGTTGTAACCCGCGACATGGTAGGCCAGCGCGTTCTCATTGTATTGCGTTCCTGAACCGGAGGCCTGCACCACCAGGAAACGCTGGCCATTGGCAAAACCATAGCTCTGGCCTGTCGTGAGCAGCGAAACGCTGGAATGCGCGGCAAAAATCGCATCGCCGGTCACCACCAGGCGGCCATAACCGCTGTCCAGCGCACTGCCGTTGGCAACCGCGCCATCGGCGACGCCGATAGCCAGCTCGCCTTGCTCTTGCTGGAGGTAGTTACCGTTAATTGTCACCGTACGGTTAAGTAATAAAGAGGCCCCGTCGTTGATAACGCTGTGCGTGCCCATCTGGAAATCATCATCCACAGTGAGCTTACCGGTGCCAAAGTGCAGATCGGCTCCGGAACTGTAGACCCTGCCACCGCTGTTATAGCCGGTCATCAGGCTGTCGTAGCTGCTGCCACCATTAATGGTTAACGGGTTTGACGTGTTGTTCCAGATATTACCAGCCAGCGTGCCGTTGTTATTAATGACCGACAGTGCGCCGATATTGTAAATAGCCGCATCGATACCGCGCAGCGTACCATTGTTGGTGATCCCGTTGGTCATCGTACCGGCGTTCTGCACGGCGTAGGCACCATCAATCAGGCCGTTGTTGGTGAAATCAGTAATGGTCCCCCAGCTAATCACACCACTGTTAGGACCCTGAATCGTCCCCTGGTTGATCAGCGAGGTAATTGTTCCGGAGTTATTCAGCGCGACGTTACTCGTAATCGTGCCGTTCACACTGTTTTCCAGCGTGCCGATGGTTCCCCGGTTATACAGCCCGTAAGGGCCAATAGTGCCTGAGTTACCGGCGAGATAACTGTTATTGAAGAACATATCTACGGACGAACTATCATCGATATACATGCCGGAATCGTTGTAGTTACTGCCGGAACTCATGATCGTACCGTTGTTGGTAAAGGTGCCCATATCAACAGACTGGAATGAGAGCGCGTTACCCGTAGGGCTGACGACACTTCCGGTAGACGTGATCGTTACCGTATCGAATGCACCGATAAAAGAACTTTGACCTTCTGCTGTGGAAATCTCTGTACCAATTGATGCCTGAATTGCAGGGGCGAATGACACCCAGGCGGCCGCCATCGCGAGCAGTAATGGCTTCTTACGAAAGACAGGGTTATGCATAGCTATTCATCCAAAAAAGAAATGTAACTGCTGAATCTTTGTTCAGGCAGGCGAGGCAGCAGAAAAGGACGCACCTGAAAACCAGGAGCGATGGTGTCCTTAACCGATATTAAGTTATCGGCGCGTCTCAGAAGGGCTGTAGGGGAGAGCGGAAAATATATCGTGCACTTTTTCTCCTTCTTTCACCTGCCGCTTTTGTGCAGACAGCTCGCCTGAAAATAGGGCCAACTAGCGGCAGGAGATAAGAAAGAGCTTAGTTGGATGGGGGGGTTATGCTAGTCAGGTCTTTGGCGCAGTAAATAAAGAAAAATTCCTTCTTAATATTTATCCCGTCAATTAAACAAAGGCTGCGGCAAAAAATGAACTGCCGCAGGTCTTTTTTTGCTGGCGACAACCACAATGACGAAAATTATTATTTTTGCCAGTTAATTTATTGACCTGGAATTACGGAGCGGTCTATGTCAAATAAACTGGAATGGCAAAAAATAGCGAATAAAGAGCTCAGTCGGAAAGGAAAGACGATTGATTCGTTGGTAAAACCGACGCCTGAGGGTATCGCCATTAAGCCTTTATATACCCGTGAGGATCTCGACGAACTGGATATTGCCCGGTCACTGCCAGGGCTGCCGCCTTTTACGCGCGGGCCGCGGGCTACTATGTATACCGCTCAGCCCTGGACGATTCGCCAGTATGCTGGTTTTTCAACGGCAAGAGAGTCGAACGCCTTTTACCGGCGTAACCTTGCTGCCGGGCAAAAGGGGTTGTCGGTGGCCTTTGATTTGGCGACGCACCGGGGCTACGATTCGGATAATCCGCGCGTGGTGGGCGATGTGGGTAAAGCGGGTGTCGCCATTGATACCGTTGAGGATATGAAAATCCTTTTCGATCATATTCCGCTGGACACCATGTCGGTTTCCATGACCATGAATGGCGCGGTATTGCCGATTATGGCCTTTTATATTGTCGCTGCGGAAGAACAGGGTGTCGCCCCGGAAAAATTAACCGGCACCATCCAGAATGATATTTTAAAAGAGTATCTGTGCCGGAATACGTATATTTATCCGCCGAAACCGTCAATGCGAATTATCGCCGATATTATTGCCTGGTGTTCGGCGAATATGCCGCAGTTTAATACCATCAGCATCAGTGGCTACCATATGGGAGAAGCGGGCGCGAATTGCGTTCAGCAGGTGGCGTTCACTCTTGCAGATGGCATTGAATATATTAAAGCCGCAATTTCCGCCGGGCTGAAAATTGATGATTTCGCACCGCGCCTCTCTTTTTTCTTTGGCATCGGCATGGATCTGTTTATGAATGTCGCCATGCTGCGTGCCGCCCGTTATTTATGGAGTGAGGCCGTCAGCCAGTTTGGTGCCACGAATCCGAAGTCGCTGGCGCTGCGCACCCATTGTCAGACCTCCGGCTGGAGCCTGACGGAACAGGATCCTTATAACAATATTGTTCGCACCACGATTGAAGCGCTCGCCGCCACTCTTGGCGGCACGCAGTCTTTGCATACCAACGCGTTTGACGAAGCGCTGGGGCTGCCGACAGATTTTTCGGCGCGCATTGCGCGTAACACCCAGATTATTTTGCAGGAAGAGGCGGAAATCTGCCGCACGGTCGATCCGCTCGGCGGCTCTTACTACGTCGAGTCGCTTACCGCTCAGATCATCAAAGAGGCGCGGGAGATTATCCGGCAAATCGATGAGGTGGGCGGCATGGCGAAGGCCATCGAAGTTGGGTTGCCGAAACGCATGATTGAAGAAGCTTCCGCGCAGGCGCAGTCAGAGATCGATCAGGGTAAACGCGTGATCGTCGGCGTAAACAAATACAAGCTGGAGCAGGAGGCTATTACGCCGGTGCTGGAGATCGACAATGTGAAGGTGCGCAACGAGCAAATCGCCGCGCTGGAGCAGATCCGCAGCACGCGTGATGCGGCAGCAGTTCGCGATGCGCTGGCGGCGCTCACTCATGCGGCACAGCATAATGAAAATCTGCTGGCGGCCGCTGTTCACGCGGCTCGGCTGCGCGCCACGCTCGGGGAGATTTCCGATGCGCTGGAAGCCGCGTTTGATCGCTATCTGGTTCCCAGCCAGTGCGTTACCGGCGTGATCACCCGCAGCTATCAACAAAGCAAGGATACCGCAGCGGAATTCGACGCCATTGTTGAGCAGACCCGGCAATTTCTCGCCACCCACGGCCGCCGTCCGCGCATTTTGATTGCCAAAATGGGGCAGGATGGTCACGACCGCGGCGCGAAAGTTATTGCCAGCGCTTACTCCGATGTCGGTTTCGATGTCGATCTTAGTCCGATGTTCTCAACGCCGCAGGAGATTGCCCGTCTGGCGGTAGAAAACGATGTGCATGTTGTTGGCGCGTCATCACTGGCTGCCGGGCATAAGACGCTAATCCCGGAGTTGATTGCCGGGCTGAAAGCGTACGGACGGGAGGATATCTGCGTAGTCGCGGGCGGCGTCATTCCGCCGCAGGATTATGCCTTTCTGCATGAACAAGGCGTGGCAGCTATTTACGGCCCCGGCACCCCGATGCTGGAAAGTGTTCGTGACGTATTAACACGGATTGACCGCCAGCATGATTAACGAAAAAACGCTGGAAGCGACAATCCATCGGTTGTGTGCCGGCGATCGTGTCGCTCTCGCTCAGGCGATGACGCTGGTGGAAAACCAGCTTCCGCAGTATCAACGCCTCAGTCGTCAGTTGCTGGATATCATTATGCCGCTAACCGGCAGGGCGCTGCGCATTGGCCTTACCGGTACGCCTGGCGCCGGGAAAAGTACCTTTCTGGATACCTTCGGCATGCTGCTCATCCGGCTTGGTAAGCGGGTCGCCGTGATTGCTGTTGATCCCAGTAGTCCGCTGAGCGGCGGCAGTTTGCTCGGCGACAAGACGCGAATGATATCGCTGGCGCGTGCGGAGGAGGCCTTTATTCGTCCGGTGCCTTCTGGTGGTTATGCCGGTGGAGCCAGTCAGCGCGCCGCTGAATTGATCCTGTTATGCGAGGCGGCGAATTATGACGTGGTGATCGTTGAAACCGTGGGGGTTGGCCAGTCGGAAACGGAAGTCTCTGGCCTGGTGGACTGCTTTGTCTCACTGCAAATCGGCGGCGGCGGTGATGATTTGCAGGGGATTAAAAAAGGCATTATGGAGATGGCCGACATCATCGTTATCAATAAGGACGATGGCGATAACCGCGCGGCGGTTGCGGCCGCGCGCCAGGTGTACGAGAGCGCGCTTTCGATGGTGCGACATAAGTATCCGCAGTGGTCGCCGCAGGTGCTGACATGCAGCGCACGGGAAAAGCGCGGTATTGAGGATGTCTGGCAGTGCATTGTCCGCTTTCGCGAAGTCATGGCGCAAAGCGGGGGACTGGCGCAGTTGCGCCAGCAACAAACGATGAAATGGCTTCAGAAGCAGGCCGAAGAGGAAGCGCTGCGACAGCTTTTTGCCCATCAGGTTTTTCGCCAGACTTTCAGCGAGATGCTGGAAGGCGTGAAAAATAACCAACAGGCTCCGCGCACCGGCTTACAGCACATCCGTGAATTTCTTCAGCATCACTATTTTGAACAATAAGAAGGTGTCTTTATGTCGTATCAGCATGTTGTCGTCACGATCATACAAAAAGTGGCTGTTATTGAATTTAACTATGCCCGCAAATTGAATGCGCTCAGTAAGGTATTTATCGATGATTTGATTCAGGCGCTGGAGGATCTCAATACACCGGAGATTCGCTGCGTAATTCTCCGCGCTCCGCACGGCGCGAAGGTTTTTTCCGCCGGGCATGATATTCACGAGCTGCCGACTGGCCGCCGCGATCCGCTCTCGTATGATGATCCGCTGCGGCAGATTACCCGCATGATCCAGAAATACCCGAAACCGGTTATTGCGATGGTTGAGGGGAGCGTCTGGGGCGGCGCTTTTGAGTTGATCATGAGCTCAGATCTGGTCGTGGCTGCCACAACGTCCACCTTCTCAATGACGCCGGTAAACCTCGGCGTGCCGTATAACCTTGTCGGCATCCATAATCTGACGCGCGATGCTGGTTTTCATATCGTTAAAGAGATGATTTTTACCGCAGCGCCGATTACCGCTGAGCGCGCTCTGGCCGTAGGCATTCTGAACCATGTCGTGGATGCGAATGAGCTGGAAGATTTTACCTTGCTGATGGCACACCAGATCTGTGAAAAAGCCCCGCTTGCCATCGCCGTTATTAAGGAAGAACTGCGGGTTCTGGGGGAAGCGCATACCATGAACGCGGATGAATTCGAGCGAATTCAGGGCATGCGTCGTGCGGTTTATGACAGCCAGGATTATCAGGAAGGGCGAAGCGCCTTTATGGAAAAACGCAAACCGCATTTTCTGGGCTACTGAGCAACGGAGAACAGCATGAAAGAGTCCTGGCCCCGGATAAGCGCTGACGAGGCGGCCGCGCTTATCCAGCATGATGAAATGGTGGCATTCAGTGGTTTTACTGCCGCCGGTTCGCCTAAAGCGCTACCCGCTGCGATTGCCCGGCGCGCACGCGAGTTGCATCAGGCGCAGCAGCCTTTTCAGATTCGCCTTCTCACTGGCGCATCCATTGGAGCTGCTGCCGATGATGTATTGTCTGAAGCGGATGCTGTCTCATGGCGTGCTCCGTACCAGTCGGCAGCGGGCATGCGGCAAAAAATTAATCAGGGTAGGGTGAAGTTCGTTGACCTGCATCTGAGTGAAGTGGCGCAAATGGTGAACTATGGCTTTTTCGGCGACATTGATGTCGCCGTTATCGAGGCCTCTGCGCTAACCAGCGATGGCAAAGTCTGGCTTTCCAGCGGTATTGGTAATGCGCCAACCTGGCTGCGACAGGCAAAACGAATAATCATTGAATACAACCATTACCACAGCCCGCAGGTGGCTCAACTGGCTGATATTGCCTCGCCCGGTGCGCCGCCGTACCGCAACAGTGTTGCTATTTTTAGTTCGCTGGACAGAATTGGCCTGCACTATGTGCAGATTGATCCGCGAAAAATTATCGCCGTAGTGGATACCGAATTGCCGGATGCCGGTAATACGCTGGAGGAGGAGAAACCAGTCTGTCAGCAGATTGCGGACAACGTAGTGACCTTCCTGCTCAATGAGATCGCACACGGACGAATTCCTCCAGAGTTTCTGCCGTTGCAAAGCGGTGTCGGCAATATTAATAACGCGGTGATGGCGCGTCTTGGAGAAAACCCGGATATCCCACCGTTTATGATGTATTCCGAAGTGCTACAGGAATCGGTGGTACATCTGTTGGAAACGGGAAAAGTCAGAGGGGCCAGCGCATCCAGCCTGACGGTTTCCGACAAAGCGCTGCGGAAAATCTACGATAACATGGATTTTTTCGCCGAACGCATTGTGTTGCGGCCGCAGGAGATCTCCAACAATCCGGAGATCATTCGCCGCCTTGGCGTCATTGCGCTCAATGTCGGATTGGAGTTCGATATTTACGGTCATGCCAATTCAACGCACGTGGCAGGCGTTAATCTGATGAATGGCATTGGCGGCAGCGGCGACTTTGAGCGTAATGCTTACTTATCGATTTTTATGGCGCCCTCGATTGCAAAAGAGGGAAAAATATCGACCATTGTGCCGATGTGCAGTCACGTCGATCACAGCGAACACAGTGTCAAAGTGATCATTACCGAGCAGGGGATTGCCGATCTGCGCGGGCTTTCGCCGATTGAGCGAGCCCGTACCATTATTGAAAATTGCGCCCACCCGCTATACCGGGATTATCTCCATCGTTATCTGCAATCCACGTCTGGTGGGCATATACACCACGATCTTAGCCGCGTCTTTGAACTGCACACTTCGTTACTGAAAACAGGTTCTATGCTGGGTTAACCCGTCGTACCGTGGCGATCGTCAGCAATGTACTGACATATCGCTGCGGTATGCCGCTGGTTTTTCAGTGAATAAAGGTACTCCTGCATCACCATCGGACCGTTCGGCGCATCGAAATACGTTAATGTTTGCTGGTTAACCAGCGGCCAGGCGAACCAGGGGATCACCGTGAGAAATTGCCCGCGTTCCACTGCGCTGATTTTGGCCATAAAGCTGTATGCCCGATAAATAATCGTCGGATGAATGCCGCATGACCGAATGTGGGCATCCAGCATGGCTTCAAAATTGGCTCGGTTCTGGAAACGCATTTGCAGCCACGGCAACTCGCGCAGCAGTTCCTGTGGCTGTTTATCCTGATAGCGTCGCGAGACAAGAAAACCGAGTCGCAGCGGCGGCAGCTCGGTAACCATCAGGTTTTCCAGTTCCTGGACGCGTGGCGAGACCAACTGCGGTGAAATAATAAAATCGAACTGATGGCCCAACAGATCGTCAATCACCCCATTTTCACTGAATTCAACCGCCTGGGTGCTGACGTTTTCATACTTATCGCCCAGGCTAATGAGCTGATCGAAAATAATGGTTGGGTAAGTGTTATCAATACCGAGCACCACTTTCTGTGAGCGCTGCGCTGAGTTATGGAGCTCGTTTTCAATGGCCGATAACCGCTCATAAACCGGGAAGAGTTTCTGGTAAAGCTCCTGACCGGCTTTATTCAGGCTGATGCTGTTATCTTTTCGGGTAAAAAGCGGATAGCCAATCTGCGCTTCCAGCGCGACGATGCTTTTGCCAAAGGGCGAGGCGGTCATATGAATTTTTTCCGCCGCTCTGGCAATGCTTTTGGTCTGCACCAGAACAATAAAATTACGCATCCTTTTGGAAATAAAAATAGAGTTGCTCACCTGAAAATCCCTCTCGGTTCCGATAACCAGTATGTTTGGCAATCCGTGCCATTGTTAGCATGCTATTTATTGCTGCGATCAATGTTAGCACACACTGGCACAGTGGGAACCACTGCAATCCTTCAGAGATGGGAGAAGCGCCGCAATTCACCTGTTGCGTTTGCCAGATGGTCTCTTCAGCCAGTGTGCAGTGTTAAAAGAACCCGCGATGTTTTATTCTTTTATACATACTATTGGTGTGGTTTCTCATTAAGATGAGAATGAGATGCATCTCATACTTTAATTTATTTAAAATATTAAGAAAGCATTAATTTTTATTTTATTGATGCGTTTTTATTGCGAGATGAGTACCACAATTGATTCATTGATAAATGAATCGCCTGTGGTAATGTTTCACTTAAAATCAATGTTCAGATCACCTGTGGAGTGAGTATTATAGTTACGTCATGGTAGATAAAAACATTTACTTCGAGCTGCAAAAGCTATCTTTAGCACTATTTTTAGCGACGAAAGGTTCAGCGGCGCGATTATTTATCGACGATGATAACCAACCTGTTAATAATCCAGCGGTTAATGAACCTTTTCAGGAGATCGACGCGGAGGATCCTCATACCCGGTTGCATGTGCGCCATTTTTGCCACAACGTGCAGCTATTGAAAACGCATACCCGCGCGAGTGAATGTCAGCAGGTCATCGAGGCCTGGCGCGCTTACGGTAACGACTGCCTGATGGATGGCCAGTCGATGCCGCTGCTTAATCTTGTCCAGGGCTGGATGTTGATCGAGACCTGTCAGTCGCAACACGATGGAAGTACGACGTTGCCTGGTTTTGATAAGTGCAGGACATTGCAGAGTGCAGACTCTATTTTTCAGCAATGTTTGCCTCCACCAACAGCATTAACTACCCCAATGCAGGGAAAAAACGACTGCGGCCAGTGTTGCTGTCAGTTGAATATTTCTCCTGTGCAGAGCTATACATCGGATAAATAAGCTTCAGGATTCATTAATTTTCATGGCAATACATTAGGTAGCCTGTTTTATTAACATTAGCCCTGGAAGGGATGGTGGGCATTTACTGCACTACCCGTAGACACAAGAATAACGTTAAGGCCGTATGGATATGAGGGGGAATTCTTCGCTGTGCGGCTATGTTTGTTTTCTCGTTGCCACTTTTCCTGATCTTTCGCATAACATGCTTTACGACATATTCGCTAATTTAACAAGCCGTACAATGAATGACGAAGCGCAAGAATAGTCACTCAACATCTCCCGCCGGAAGTTGATCGGGCAACAAATTGTGTGCCGGGTAATAAACCCTGCCGCCAGCATAGACGAGAATGTTGTTGGCAAGCAGCATGCTCAGGGAAAAGTTAAATAAATGTTCGATGGGGGTATCGAGCGTTTCCGTGTCGCACGACGACTGTTCTGTGCGGCAGTAAAAGCTATCAGATGTTACTTAAGGGATAAACGGCAGCGGCGATGGGGAAAGATCAGAAAAGAAAGCTGAGTGGCTGGGCAGAAATAAAAAAAGGGGCAGTTGCGCTGCCCCTGATACATTTTAGAGCTCGAAGTCTTCCAGCTTTTTGCCGCCTTCAATGGCTTTTGCAATCGCTTTCGGCGTACGACCCTGGCCGGTCCAGGTTTTTTCGCTGCCGTCTTCGTCAATATACTTATATTTAGCAGGGCGAGGTGCACGAACAGATTTAGACTTCGTGCTTTGCCCTTTCAGGGAGGATAAAAGCTCGGTTGGATCGATTCCTTCATCCAACAGTTTTTGACGGAAAGCAGCCAACTTCGCTTCTTTCTCTTCTTGTTCTTTGCGAATTGAAGATTCTTCTTCGCGGCGTTCTTCAACGACAACAGACAGTTTCTCAAGCATCTCTTCCAGTGCTTCGAGCGTAACTTCACGAGCCTGAACTCTCAGGGTGCGAATGTTATTTAATGATTTTAATGCTTCTGACATAGCGTCACTCCGTGTGCAGAGAAATGTAAATTCTATCGGAATTAATTTTTAGTGATCATGAGATAAAAATCAATACTGAATTATATTTTTTAGCAAATATAAATTCACTTTTGTAAACATGCTCTACCTCATACATGTGGATAAAGCGAAATTTAGCCAACGATATACGGGAAAAGACCATATCCTTTAAGGGTTAATTTAATGTTGAGCTGCAGTTAGAGCCGCCTGGCTTGTTGAGGAAATAATGCGCAACTCACCATTTTTCCATCCATACAAAGATAAGACTGCTCCCAAAAGCCCGTCATTCCATGCTTAGCGCCTGTTTCAACCGATAAAAATTATCCCTGAAGAGGCGTGTTTTCTCTTTCTTGTTGGTCGTTTCGTCCACTGCGATTTCAGCACTGCTGAATGTTTCGTTAAACATTACCACATATTGATGGCTCAGATTCCGACACAATAAGTAGCTAAGGAATTTCGCCCGTGTCAAACATTGTTGAGAATAATCTCGATCCGTCGCCAGTACGGCGCGCTCCAGCTCATACCGGAAATCAAAGAAATCCACTTTGTTGACGGTCATATGTGATTTTTTCTTCATACCATCCTTTTTTATTCTGCCTGGTAATGGCGTAAGCCGCATTACCAGGTCTTGCCAATATTAAACTGGAACTGTTCAGCTTTATCGTTCTCATATTTTTTAAAAGGCAGGGCATAAGAGAAGACCAGCGGTCCCAGCGGCGACATCCACTGTAAGGCGATACCTGCGGAAAAACGGATATCATAAGGATCGCTATAATCTGGCAGACCTGCAGCCAGTGTTTGTGCTGTGTTATGCCATGAGGTATTCCAGACCGTTCCGGCATCTACGAATAATGAGGTGCGCAAGCTGTCGGCATATTTATCGCTGACAAAGGGCGTCGGGACGATAAATTCGCTGTTCAGCACCACCATCGCATTTCCGCCCACTGAATCATCTGAATTTTCCAGCGGACATCCGCTATAGCTACTTTCTGATCCGTTACAGCGGTAATAAGCCGATTTTGGCCCGATAGTATTTGAGGAAAAGCCGCGAACTGACGACGATCCGCCAGCGTAGAAGTTGTCATAAAATGGCACTTCTTTGCCATTCAGCCCGCCGGCATATCCTGCTCGCAGACGTTCCATCCACACCCAATTTTTATCGCTGTTTAATGGCAGATACTGCGCACTGTCGAAACTGATTTTGTAATAGCTGTTATCGGAACCCGGAATGGTTATTTTGCCGGTTAAGCTACTTTTATTACCGGAACGAGGAAAAAAACCGCGATCCAGCGAGTTATAGCCCCAGCCCAGCGAGGCAAAGAAGTCATTGGCGCTATATTCCGCGTTGCTGTCTTCATCTTTGCTCACCACGTTAGGGTAGATTCCACGTGAATTAAGGTAATTCCAGGTGGTAAGCTCCGGTTCCATATTCGTTAACCGGTTATGGACATAATCCAGCCCGAGATTAAGGGTATTATTTTCGCTGACCGGGAAGCCCATATTCCCGCCGAGACCATAGCTTTGCTGATTGTAGCTACCGGTGTCAGCATCAGAAGCATCGTAACTGTTATAGAAAATTTTGCCGCCGAGGCTTACTCCATCCACAGTGAAATAAGGATCGGTGACGCCCAGTTCAATATAAGACTGGTAACTGCTGCGCGTGCCGTTAAAACTGACGGTGTTGCCGGTGCCGAGCCAGTTATCCTGCGAAACGCCCAACTGGTAACTGATACCGCTATCCGTACCGTAGCCGAGGCCGACATTAAAAGAGCCGGTATTACGCTCCTTCACTTTATATTCGACATCCACCTGATCCGGCTGGCCGGAAACCGGTGTGATATGGCTCTCCACGGTTTCGAAATAGCCGGTGCGTTCCAGCCGCGCTTTCCCCTGCTGCACTTTCTCATCATTCAGCCATGCGCCTTCCATCTGGCGCATTTCCCGACGCAGTACCGAATCGCGGGAGGTATCGTGGCCGGAAAACCGGATCTGGCGCACTGAGTAGCGACGTCCGGCATTGACATTAATCCGCAACGTGACGCTACGGTTTTTGTCGTCAATCTCTGGCACGGTATTGACCTGCGGCCAGGCATAACCATCCTTACCGTACAGTTTTTTGATCGCCTCTTCGATGCGGGTAATGTTCGCTGCGCTGTAAGTTTGCCCTTGCAGCGTGCGCGCCAGCGCATCCACCTCTGTATTGCGCTGCGCCAACTCGCCGCTCACCCGTGTGCTGACGATCTGATAGCGCTCACCCTCAGAAATATTCAACGTGATATACAGTGATTTTTTATCCGGCGTCATACTGACCTGGCTGGAATTAATCGCAAAACGCGCAAACCCACGATCGAGATAATAGCTGCGAAGAGTCTCAATATCGGCTTCAAGTTTTTGCTTTTGGTATTTCTGATCGCCAAGCACATTCCACCACGGTACTTGATCGCGTAATTGCAACTGATCCAGCAAGGTCTGATCGCTGAATGCATGATTGCCAATAATATTAATCTGCACGATTTTGGCAGAAAGCCCTTCCTGAAAAACAAATTTCACATCAACGCGATTACGCGGTAGTGGCGTTACCACCGAATGAACCTGCGCGCTGTATTTTCCCACGCTATAATAAAAATCCTGCAACGCTTTTTCTATTTCCGAAAGATTATTTCGATCCAGCGCTGAGCCTTCCTGAATACCATTAGCACGCAGGTTCTCTTTGAGCACATCCTCTTTTATTGCTTTATTTCCGGCGAAGCTAATCTGTGCGATTGTTGGCCGTTCTTTGACCTTTATCAGCAATGTCTCACCTTCGCGCAGGATCTGCACATTGTCGAAATTGCCGCTGGCATACAGCGCACGTACCGATTCGCTGATATCGTCATTGGTGACCTCTTCACCCGCTTTGATTGGCATACTAAGCAGTGCTGCCCCAACGGTAACGCGTTGCAAGCCTTCGAACTGAATATCATTGATTTTCAAAGAGGTAGCGGCATGCAAAGCGCAAGGAGATAACAATAAACCGGCGATGATATTGTATTTTTTAAACATGAAAGTTTCGTCTAAGAGATATTTTCAAAGAAAACCGCTGCGAATAGAAATGCAGGATTACATTTAATGATGGGGAAATAATGGAGAAAGCATGAATATACAACGCAGGTAAAAATAATATGCCTGCGTGGAACTTTATTTGAATATCAGTATCGAAAGATTTGTCGGCGAGTGGTGTAAGACTATTTTAAAATTCCGTATTAAAAAAAGCCCCCTTCCTGAACGGGGGGGAAGGGGGAAGAGTTTATTAGGAATGATGTCCTCTGCACTCAACAAAGAACGCTGAGACAATAACAAATAATGTGTCAGTTAAAATGAAGAAAGCATGGATAATATATGTATGAAAAAAGAGGCTGCTGAGCATAAAGCCGTTACTCAGGGAAATCATTAATAAAAGAGCGCAGTGAAGGGAAATCCCCCCTCCACCGCATGGCTGCGGTTGGGATTTGGAAGGGGGGATGGAGTACTACTTTTATGAAGGAGTGGTATTACACCACAGTTGATTTCTGCTGGATCCATTCCCGCCGAACTCAACCGTGCTAATAATAAACCCGGATAGTGAAAGGATTATGCAGAAGCGATGAAGATTTTGTCATCATATATAACAGCGCGGATTTAGCGGACAAAAAAGCCGGAAACATAAACTGTTCCGGCTTTGATGATGACATCAGAAATGCGTGTTCACGCTAACATAAAAGGTGCGCCCTGATTCGTTATATGTTTCTGCGCCTGCGCCGTACAGGTAAGCACCGGTGGTGCTGTTGCCGGTGGTTTGCGCATTACCGGCGCGGTAGTGGCGGATATCAAAGATATTGTCCACGCCGCCGGTCATGCTCAGGTTTTTGTTCACCGTCCAGGTCGAGCTCAGACCGACCACACTGTAAGGGCTGACTTCATTCAACTCACTGCCGGAAACCGCCTCACCTTTATAGTTGAAGCGTTTGGGTTTCTGCCGTCCGTACCAGGTAAAGGTGCTTTGTAGCGACAAATCGTCGCGAACCTGCCAGGCCAGCGTCGAGTTCAGGGTAAATTGCGGGATCACCGACAGACGATCGCCCGTGGTTTTGTTCTTGCTTTGCAGCATCCATGTCATATTGTTGCTCCAGTTGACGCTTTCGCTAACCGGAACATTCAGCGTGCCTTCCAGCCCTTCTACTAATGCTTTGGGCACGTTTTCCCATTGATAAATATTGGTGGTGCCATTGCTGGCGGTACCGACGGCGGAATAACCGGATTCGATCTTGTTGTGGTAATCGTTGCGGAAGTAAGTGATGCCACCCTGGAAGCCGTTGTGTTTGTACTCGATGCCGATCTCTTTGTTAACGCTGGTCTCGGCTTTCAGGTCGCTGTTACCCATCAGATAGCAGGCTGAACTGCTGGCATAGCATCCCTGGCCATTACTATAGAGAATGTAGTTTGGGTTGAGCTGATAAAGATTCGGCGCTTTATAGGCGCGTGCAATCCCCAGTTTCAACGTCCAGTCTTCCGCCAGCCCTTGCGACAGGTTCAGAGACGGGCTCCAGTTGTTGCCGACGATCGAATGGTGATCAAAGCGCAGCGCCGGTGTCAGCATGGTGCTGTCGGTAAGGGCGATATTGTCTTCGGTAAATAGCGAGAAGATCTCCGCGCTGGAGTAAGGGCTGCGATTGGTGCTGCTGACGCCATCAATCGATCCGTAAGAGAGCGACTGGGTTGTCGAAACGCCATCTTTCATGCGCTGCTGGTTCCACTCGGTGCCGATCGTCAGGTTCTGATCGACGCCCAGCGTAAACGGAATATTGACCTCGCTGTGTAGCAGCACATCGGAAAGATCAATATCGAAGAACTTATCGCTGGAGAAGATCCCTTCCGTGCCGCCAGCCAGCCCTTCGCCAAGCCGGGAGTTGCGGGTGCGTTCATACTGCGCGTAGGTGTTGGTTGTTACGCCATTGTCCCAGCCGCCGGTCCAGGTCACGCCCCAGTTCTGGCGGTAAAGGCGGTTGGTCTCTTTGCCGTACATACTTTTCACCAGCGTACTGGTGTTGGTGTTTTGCGTATCGCCTGCGTACAGGTTGCCCTGACGGCTGTAGCCGGATTCAAACTCCAGTGCCTGCATCGGAGCGAATTCCCAGCGCACTTTGCCGTGAATATCTTTATTAATCACTCCTTCACGGCCTGCCGGATAAGAACCGGCATAGGTGCCGGTGCGTGCGGCTTCGTGGCCGGAGTTGATGTCCTGTGCGTCGGCCTGGGTTTTGCTCAGATTGCCCCACAAATTAAAGCTGACGGTATCGGAAAGCGGGCCGTTCAGGCTGAAGTTGGTGCGTTTCGTCGAACCCTCTTTGCGGTGCTGCGGCGCATTCAGATAAGTGTTCCATGAACCGTGCCATTCACCGGTAGTGGGTTTGGTAATGATATTCACTACGCCGCCCATCGCGCCGTTGCCGTAGCGCGCGGCGGCCGGGCCACGGATCACATCGATATGATCGATCATTTCCGCCGGTACCCAGTTGCTATCGCCACGGCTATCGCGATCGCCACGCCAGCCATAGCGCACGGAATTACGGCTGGTCACCGGTTTGCCATCCACCAGAATCAGCGTGTTTTCCGGCCCCATACCCCGGATGTCGATCTGCCGATTATTTCCGCGCTGGCCGCTGGTGGAGTTGCCGGTCAGGTTGACGCCAGGCTGCGTGCGGATCAGTTCAGAGACATCGCGGGCGGGCGGGTGTTTGCGGATTTGTTCGGCGGTGATGGTCGAGACGCCGGAAGCCTGCAACGTCTGTTTGGCGGCGGTTACCACCAGCGTATCTTCCTGCGTTTTGGTTGTGTCCGTCGCGGTTTGCTCAGACGTATTACTGGTGTCAGCGGCCTGTATCGGAAGCGCCAGACCCCACAGCGCCAAGTGAATCAGCATGGCCAGTGGGTAATGTGAAGCGTGTTTCATGCCATATTCCCTGTATTTTTATGTGTGCGGTTCTCGCTTTTTTCGGGCGTAGTGACGCCTCCCTGAGCCGTGGCATAAAAAAGAGAATAAATGCCCGGACTGCGGCGGTTATCTGCGTCAGTAAATGAGTAAAAACGAGAGGGATTATTTGCACGATGAGGAAAACGTTATTCGCCAGAGAATCCTCATCATGCGCGAATGACGTTAATAGAAATGAAATTCATTATCAAGATAATAGTTATTCAAAATTTAAGAATTTAAATATGATTTATAATCAATGAGTTATAAATATTTTTTAAAGTTGATATGTGAGGTTGGTAAATAATAAAAATAAACCTTCATTGTTAATTCGTAATATTTTCAAATTCTCTTCATTATTCACTTTGTTATTCCTTGAGTCACGAAAATAATATGCTGACATTAGCGGCCGACATTTTTCGGGAAACTTTCCAGCAGCCAGTCAATAAAAACCCGCAGGCGATGCGTCACATGGCGGTTTTGCGGATAAACCACATGGAAGGGGTAGGGTGCGGGGCGCCACGGGCGCAAAATTTCCACCAGCGCGCCGCTCTTCAGCGCACTTTCCAGCGCATAACTGAAAGTCTGAATAATCCCCAATCCGGCCATACCGGCGGCCAGATGGGCGTTACTCTCGTTTACGCCGATGCGGTGATCGACCTTGATTTCACACTTTTCGCCGTCGCGCTCAAAACGGAGGGGGAAGGCTCTGCCGGTTTGCGGCGACAGATAACTTACTAGCCGGTGACCATTTTTCAGCTCATCCGGGTAGGCGGGCGTGCCAAAGGCTTTCAGATACGCGGGCGTGGCGCAGGTCAGCAGCGTTGCGGCGCCAATCTGGCGGGCGATCAGCGAGGAGTTATCCAGCGGGCCGCCGCGGATCACGCAGTCCACATTGTCGCTAATCAGATCCACTGCGCGGTCAGAAACGCCAAGATCGATACGGATATCCGGGTAGCGCGCCAGAAACTCCGGCAGCGCCGGGATCAGTACATCGCGCGCCGTGGAGCCACCGACGTCAATACGTAACTGGCCCCGCGGATGGCTGCGCACGCTGTTAAAGGAGGTATCGATATCTTCCAGATCGCGCAGAATGCGCGCGGTTTTGTCGTAATAGTCGCGTCCTTCCGGCGTCACCGTCACCCGGCGGGTGGTACGCTGCAACAATCGCACGCCGAGGTGCGCTTCCAGCTCCTGCACCAGTTTGCTCAGCGTGGCGTTGGGCATCTCCAGTGAATCTGCCGCCCGGGTAAAATTCCCGGCTTCTACCACGCGGGCAAAGGCCCGTATTGCCTGCAACTGATCCATACGTCCCCCTTTGTTCGTGAAAGCTGATTATACACCACAGTGAATAGTCATTTTCATTTTTCGGTATTTTTCAATAAAAACGCCAGCGCTACAGTAGCGCCATACCGAAGACGTCAGCCCTGCTGACCGCCGGTAAACCCTAAAACCCAAACTGAGGAACAGAAAAATGACGAAACAACTGAGCGGAAAAATTGCCCTTGTCACTGGCGGTACCAGCGGTATCGGGCTGGCGACGGCGAAAGAGCTGGTAGCCCAGGGCGCACGTGTCTTTATTACCGGCCGTCGGCAGAAAGAGCTGGATGCTGCCATCGCGGAAGTGGGCGCCAACGTAACCGGCATCCGTGCGGATGCATCAGTTCCGGCGGATCTCGACGCGGTGTATGCGCAAATCGCCAAAAGCGCCGGTCGGCTGGACATCCTCCACGCCAACGCCGGGGGCGGCGATATGTTGCCGCTAGGGTCGATTACCGAAGAGCATTTCGACCGCATTTTTGCCACCAACGTACGCGGGGTGCTGTTTACCGTACAGAAAGCGCTGCCGCTGTTAGTGAATAGCGCATCGATTGTGCTGACCGGCTCCACGGTGTCGATCAAAGGGACAGCCAATTTTAGCGTCTACAGCGCCAGTAAAGCCGCCGTACGTAACTTTGCCCGCTCGTGGTCGCTGGATCTGCAAGGCCGTGGTATCCGCGTCAACGTGGTCAGCCCTGGCCCCATCCGCACTCCGGGTCTTGGCGATTTAGTCCCGGATGAACACCGTCAGGGGCTGTTTGACGCGTTGGCTGCGCAAGTGCCGCTGGGCCGTCTTGGTGAACCGGAAGAGGTCGGCAAAGTGGTGGCTTTCCTGGCGTCGGATGCCTCCAGCTTTATCAATGGCGCAGAGCTGTTTGTCGATGGCGGCATGGCGCAAATCTGATGGTCAACGCCCTCACTTTTCGCGGGCTGGCGCTGGCAGCGTTGATGGTGCTGCCGCTGGCCCGTGCACAGACAACGGAGCATAAAGAGATGAAATCACCTGAACTGCACATCGCCCAGCAACTGATCGATAAACACTTTGCCATCTGGAACGATCCGCAGCCGCGTATCAGCAGCTTTGGCGAGGTTTATACCGAAGACGTTTATGTCGCCGATTACGCCGACATCGCCACCGGTTACCAGCAGGTTGTGGCATTAATTGCCCGCGTCCAGCGTGAGCATCCGGGCTTTGTCTTCCATCCGGCCCCGGTAACATGGAATCACGGATTAGGCCGCGTGACCTGGAGCTATGGCCCGCAGGGCAATCCAGGCCTGGTTCACGGCGAAGACATTTTCACCGTTCGCGATGGCCGTATCGCCAGCGCCCATGTGTTTATCAATCAACCCTAAGCGGAAAAGCCCCATGAAACGCCCTTTATTACTGCTCAGCGTGCTGCTGGGATTGAGCGGTCTGACGCAGGCCGCCGGGATCAAAACAGCCGGAATCGATCACGTCGGCATTAGCGTGCCGGATCTGAAACAGGCGGAAACCTTCTTTCATGACACGTTCGGCTGCGTGCCCGCCACGCAAATCGGTCCGTTCGCGCTGGAAAAACTGCCCTCGCCGGATGGCAAACCGCTGACCGGCAGCGTGACGATTGCCATGATCCGCTGTGGCAATGGCGCGAACATTGAATTGTTCGCTTATCAGGACGCCAACGGCAGCATGCAGATGCCAGCGATGCAGGATATCGGTGCCTCGCACATTGCGTTTTACACCGATGATATTCAGGGCGGCGTGGCCTGGCTCAAGTCGAAAGGGATTGCCATTAGCGGTGAGCCGATGACGATGACCAGCGGCGATACCGCGGGTGAAACTTGGGTGCATTTCCGCTCGCCATGGGGCGCGGATATGGAACTGGTCAGTTACCCGAATGGCAAAGCGTATGAAAAACATGCCTCTGTCAAACTGTGGAAGCCGGGCCGTTAATCCTCTACTGGAGCGAGAAATATGAACCGTACGATTTCGAGTGCCGATCACGACAAATCTCCTGCTACCGGCATTGTGGTTAGCGCTTACTATCGCGTGCATCCCGACGATCGGCAGACCTTTATTGATGCGGTGGTGCCGGAAATGGCCGCCGCGCGTAAACTGCCCGGCTGTATTTACTACGCCTTTGCTCAGGATCTGGCCGATGCCAACGCCTTTCATCTGCTGGAAGGCTGGGCCGATGAAGCCGCGTATGAGCACCACGAAAACGCCGCCACCTTCCTGCGGGCGCTGGCGACGGTGGTGAAAAATGTGCGCATTCTTCATCGCGAAGGCGTGCGTTACGACGTGGCGCAGCAATATATCGACGATCCGCGCGGCAAAGTGGCCTGAGCCGCGCCGCCCGGCGTTTTGCCATTTTCCGCAATAGTTACGCCATTTAAGTTGGTTGTGATTTCTGCCGTTCCCTCACATCGTGACGCGAATCAGTGCAGAGAGTGTATGAGTGAATGGCAAAACGTCGTGCGGTCTATTTACATGAAGAACAACGTGATTTTATTCAACAGCGCGCCCGTAGCTGGCTGTGGCGCTATGAGCTTCCCACCTGGACGGTGATTATTGCCGTGTATGGCGGCTGGTTTGCCACGCTGGCGAACTGGCAAACCTTAGGCTTGTGGCCAGCAACGTTGCTGCTGATCGTGTTTACCTGCTGGTATCTCTCTGTGCAGCATGAATTAATCCATGGTCATCCAACGCGCTGGCCGTGGTTTAACCAACTGCTGGGCCTGCTGCCGCTGGCGGTCTGGTATCCGTATGGCTTTTACCGTGATTCCCATCTCGCGCACCACAACACGCCGGAACTGACGCTGCCGCATGCGGATCCTGAATCGTATTATTTTGCCCCTCAGCGCTGGCAGCGTTTCTCGCGCCTGCAGCGCGAAATCATTCGTCTGCGCAACACATTCCCCGGGCGGTTGTTGCTGGCGCCGCTGCTCGATATCGGGCAACTGCTGGCAGGCATGATTCGCGCGTTTTATCAGCGGCAGACGAAAACTATCGCTATGTGGCTGGTGCATGGTCTACTGCTCGCAGCGCTGTTTACGTGGATGGCACATTGGGATTTTTCACCGCTGTGGTTTGTGCTGGCGGTCAGTTATCCGGCGCTGGCGGTGACAAAAATCCGCTCTTTTCTCGAACATCAGGCGGCGGACGATCCGCTGGCGCGATCGGTGATCAATGAAGTGGCGCTGCCGTGGCGCATTCTGTTTCTCAACCTCAACTATCACTCCATCCACCACGATCTGCCCGGCGTGCCCTGGTATGGATTGCGTACGCTCTACCTGCGAGACCTGCAGGTTTATCGCCAACGTAATCGCGGATTTCTGGTTCAGGGCTATAGTGAATGGTTACGACGCTTTTTGTTTACATCGGTGGACGTGAATGCACACCCAGGCTGCAAGCAATACAACGACTAACCTGTTTTCTTTGCCCATGTACGATCTGCACCGCGCAGATACCGTGGCGCTGGGCGGTGTGCTGAAAGAACTGTTCGCCGCTCGCGGCATCGTAGCAACACATGTCTGGCCGTCGCCGGATCTGTTGACGCACTGGCAGGAAGAGGGGTTGCTGTTAAGCCAGACCTGCGGTTATCCGCTGGTTACGCAGCTTGATAAAGTGCAAACCGTGGGATGTTTTCACTATCAGGCACCGGGCTGCGAAGGCATCGGCTACTGCAGCTTCCTCGTGGCGCGTGCAGAAGAGAGCGGGAAAACATTGGTGGATTTTCGCGGTCAGCGCGCGGTCTGCAACGCCATCGAATCACAATCGGGCTATAACGCCCTGCGAAAAATGGTCGCGTCACTCTCCGGCGGGCAACGTTTTTTTGCCTCGGTGGAGTTTAGCGGCAGCCACCGGCAATCGCTGGTGGCGTTACAGCAAGATCGTGCGGATATCGCCGCCATCGACTGTGTTACCTGGGCGCTGCTACAGCGCCATCAACCGGACTTACTTGAAGGGCTGACGATTATCGGGCAAAGCCCGCTGACACCCGGACTACCGCTTATCACCTCCGCTTCAACCTCCGCCGATAATGTGGCGCTGCTGCGGGAAGCATTACAGCAACTGGTCAGCGATGCGCAGTATCAGCAGGTTTGTGCGGCGGCATTGATTGGCGGTTTTGCTGCTGTCACACGCGAGGATTACGCTTTACTGCTGGAGTGGCGGGATGAGGCGGCAAAGCACGGTGTGGTTGATTTATAAATGTTGAAATATTTCATTATTTTATGAAAAACAAAAGCCAGCAAACGGCACGTTCCGCCAAAGACAATCGCGCACGGCAGGCGGAAAGTCATGGACCTGAGCCGGAATTAAGGAGAAGAAATGAGCAAATTATTTACGCAAGCAAACGTGGGCAGCGTTGCGCTGGATAACCGCATTGTTATCGCTCCGATGTGCCAGTATTCCGCCGAGGCGGGGAAAGCGACCGCCTGGCACCGCATACATTTGGGCAACCTGGCGCTTTCCGGTGCCGGGTTGCTGATTATTGAAGCCACCGCCGTAGAGCCGGAAGGGCGTATCTCGCCGCAGGATCTGGGCTTGTGGGATGATGAGACACAGCAGGCGCTGCGCGTGGTGCTGGAGGATATTCGCCACTATTCACCGATAAAAGTGGGCATCCAGTTGGGTCACGCGGGACGTAAAGCCTCCGTCAGCGCGCCGTGGCTGGGCGGCAAACAGCTCAGCCTGGAAGAGGGTGGCTGGCAAACGATCTCCGCTTCGCCCGTGCCGCACGATCCGGGCGAACGCCCGCCGCGTGAAATGAGCCAACACGATCTGCAACGCGTCAAACAGCGCTTTGTCGACAGCGCGCGTCGCGCCGTGGCGCTGGGTATTGAGGTGATCGAACTTCATGCCGCTCACGGTTATCTGCTGCATCAGTTCCTGTCGCCGCTCTCCAACCAGCGTACCGACGAGTACGGCGGTAGCCTCGAAAACCGTCTGCGCTTCCCGCTGGAAGTCTTCAGCGCAGTGCGTGAAGCTGTGCCGTCATCGGTGGCGGTTGGCATCCGTATTTCCGCCACCGACTGGATAGAAGGCGGCTGGGATCTGGAGCAATCCATCGTACTGACGAAGAAAATCGAAGCGGCGGGCGGCGATTATGTTCACGTTTCCAGCGGCGGGCTGTCGCCGTTGCAGAGCATTAAAGTGAGCGCCGGATATCAGGTGCCCTTCGCCAAAGCGCTGCGTCAGCAGACCAGTATGCCGGTGATCGCCGTTGGGCTGATTACGGAGCCTCAGCATGCGGAAGAGATTCTGCAACAGGGAGATGCGGACCTGATTGCGCTGGCGCGCGGTGCGCTCTACGATCCACGCTGGCCGTGGCATGCCGCCGCTGCGTTGCACGGCGCGGTGCATGTTGCGCCGCAGTATCGTCGTGCAGAGCCGCACGGCGTGAAAGGCACGGTAAAATAATCCATTCAGGCGAGCCGGACCGCAGCAGGCTCGCCTGTCTGAAAGCATTAAGCGGAGCTAAACGCCTTTGCGTACCAGCTCCGCTGCTTGCAAAAAAACCTCATCTTCAACCCCATCACCCCGGCTTCTGCCTTGCCGTTCGATCTCCTGAATAATGTTGTCGCGGTTAATCGCCTTCCGTTCCGAAACCAGTCCAATTACTGCTGCACCAATGGCTAATCCAATGAGTCCCGTCTGTTCATCATTGAATTTCATGCTCCACTCCTCCTGATTATTAGGATAGGAAAAATCTAGCACAGGGATATATTTCCGTCATTTTCCTAAAGTGCCACGCGATCAGCAGGATATGGCCGCTATGCGCCAGAGATCTGTTTCCCTTTTTCGCAGCGCTTGCGGCAGGATTGTGCAGGTTATTATCGGGTTGTTCAGGGGGAAAAAAATCAACAACATGGCCTCTCACTGGCTGGCATTGAGAGGACTTTCAATCACTTCTTACCGTTAGGTTTTAACTGCTCGCCCGGCTTGAGTTTGAACAACTCGTCGTCGCGCGTGGAGTAACGCACCGTACCATCATCCAGCCGATATGCGCCTTCGGTAAACCCTGCGCCATTAAGGAACGGAGCCACCGCATCCGGTTTACCGCGCATCGCCGCTTCCAGCGCCAGCAAGGCATAAGGAGCGATACTGTCGATATTGGCGTAGATATGCTGCTGATCATCGACGAAAAAGCCGTTCAGCCGTTTGTGGGCAATAATGTTGTCCGCCACTTTATCCGCCAGCGTGAGGTAGCTTTTATCGCCGGTTGCCTGCGCCAGATCGATCAGCGCAAAGATGGCGTACGGCTCGCTGTTTTGCGTGTTGAGAGCCAGTTTGTGGTTTTTGCCGCCGGGTTCGCCGATATCACCCAACCCCTGGCTACGGGCAATCCCGCGCGCCACTTTCCATATCTCTGTATCCGGTTCCAGCGTCCAGGCGCGGGCGTAAGAGAGCAGGAATTCATTGCCTGCCGGATAAGGCTTCAGCACGGTGCCTTTTTTACCGTAGTAGCCGTCACGTTTCAGGGTATAACCCGACAAATCGCTGCCGTTTGCCAGCATTGGACGGAAGGTGTTGCTGTTCGCGTCATAGGCATATTTGGCGAAAGCTTTCAGGCCATCCAGCGTCCATTTTTTGATGTCATCCCCGTCGTGTCCGAGAGATTTCGCCAGCGCCAGTTGCATCAGCGCGTTTTCCGAATAGAGCGTACTGGTACGGCCTTTCAGCATCATATTGCCTTCCAGTGCATCCGCGCCAAACTCCGGGCCAAACTGGCGCTGCGCGCGGTCGCCATATTTTGAGTTGGTATCGCTGTCGTCGCTGGTTTCGGCGCGTTTTAACGCCTGGGTAAACTGATAAACGCCTAACCCGGTCTTTTTATCGCGTGGCAGAACATACTGTTCCGCCAGCCGTTTTGCCCAGGTGAGCGCGCCTTTGTCACCATCGTGTTGATAGAGCAGCGAGGCGGAGTAGATCAGATCATTTCCCGCGTTGAGAAAGCTCAGGCCTTTGGTGGCAAAGAACGGCGGCTGTTGTTCAAACTCGCTGTTCCACAGTTTGCCCATTGCTTTGCCGTATTCCCCGTGGCGGCTGGTTTCCAGGATCTTCCAGTCGTAAACATGTGCATTCCAGAACGCGCGGATAAAACGTTCGGTCGCCGGTTTATCGACGGTAAACATTAAATCATAGTAGGGGTAGGCGTTCTTCAGTTCGTGGACCATCTCTTTCTCGCTTGGCCCTTCCGGTTGCAGCGTGTTGAGATCGATAAAGCGGTGTCCGCCCCACAGCAGTAGCCCGCTCTTGTCCTGGTAATGGCGGAAATAGTAACGAACGTTCTCTTCGGCCAGTTTTTTGTATTTTGCATCGCCGCTCAGATTACTTAACCCAACCAGCACGCGCATCAGGTTCTGCTGCGCGGAAAAATTCGACAGCACTGCGGTTTTCCCATCGGGGAAGATCCATTCCATCTGTTTGCCGGTACGCGGATCCACGCCATCGGCCAGTAACGGCACGTTAGGCTGATTTTGTGCGGCGGCCTTCGTCATCACCGTGTCGGCAAAGGCTTTGACGCTGCTCAGGCGCGCGCTTTCCTGCGCAATGGCCGCGCAGGAGAAGGTACTCAACATCGTTAATGCCAGCGTTATTTTTGACAGTTTCATTATTCGCCTCTTTAAAAATAAGGATTTCTGCCGAAATCCTTATTTATATCCGGGTTATCAGAAATTATATTTCACACCGACGCGATAACGAGTTTGACGTTCATCCGTATATTTACTGCCGGATACATTACCAATCGCAACATACGGCGACCAGTTTTTATCAAATTTGTAGGTTAATTTCACATCATGCGTCCAGTCGTAATTTTCATTATCGGCAATCAGCACGCCAGCGGACGTCGCGTGTTTATAATCCAGTTCGTAGTCGAGCTGATAATCATTAAACAGTTTCCACGAAATAACAGCCGTCAGGTTGTAGCCGTTTTCGCTAGTGTCTTTTGTGGTGCCGATGTTGTTGGAGTTGCGCTTAAAGTAAGGGCGGTAGCGCAGCGTAGCTCCGACATCACTGGAGAAGTTGACCTTGCCGCGCAGATACGGGCGATAGTTGTTCGAGGTTGAACTGCTGTCCAGTGAAAAACCCGGTTCAATCTGGAAGGTCGGATTAATTTTATAAACATAACTGGCAACCACTTCCGTACCATTACTGACGGTTTCGTGATACGCCTTGTCTTTATTTTGTGAGCCTTTCCATTTGCCTTCCAGCGATAAACCAAAACCATTTGCAAAGCGGTGCGACATTAATAAACGATCTTTGTGGTTATTACCGCCACTGTCATTTATTTCATGACGATAATCAAAAGTCACCGCATGAGCCGCAATACTGAACAACGGTATGGTAGTTAATAACAACGTGCGCAACATAATATCCCCTATTATTTTAACCCAAAGGTACAGAAGGTTCTCCGCAAAAAATTGCAGATAGTTTTAATTCAGAGGGAATGTGGCAATCCCTTCTGATAAAAATTGATATAATTAGCAGGCATAATAATTATGACGAATATAATCACTGTGCCGGTAATGTGGTGTGTGGTGCCGGGTGCCTCCCGGTGAACTGGAGGCCGATCTCTCCAGTTCGCCCATAAAAATGAAACATCATTGAGGATAACCTCATATCAGCATGACCCCGCCGCTGAGGGGGATTCACCACACAGAATACGTTATCAACCAAATTATCAGGATTAATTGGGTGCATTAATCTTGTTGTTTTCATATCTCACTTAATCATATGGAACGCACTTTTACACAATTTGAAATGATGTTTTGAGACTGAGATCGAACATTTAAATACAGACTGTAAATTATTAAAATGATGGAATTAAAGATATTCTTATTTATAATAAGTCATTTATAAACAACAAGATAAGTTTTCTAAGTGAGATGATAAATAAAGAGATGTATTGTTGATTTACTATCGAAAATAAATAAGTTAATAAATTTATTCCTGGAATAAATTGCGAACATTTGACGAAAAATGCAATACACTGAGCGCAACAGGGAGAGTGCGGAATGCAGAACCAGACGGGATGTCATCAACAACCTAAACGAAAGCTAAACAAGACAGTCAGCCAGGCTTGATCTGCCTTAACGTATCCCCAACACTCAGGAAAAAACATGCCTCCGTTAACGGAGCGGAAAATATAAAAATTATCCTCTGGAGCTGCTATGACAATCTATGGAAAGGATCGCCTTTTCATCTACGGTATTGAGAAAATACTCAGGCAACTGAGCAGAGAAAAAGGCAGCCGTTTTCGCAGCGGTGGCGCCGCAATATATGTGACCGCGGGAATGGATATCGTGGAAATGTATTCACTGTTTTTCTCCAGCCCGCCGCCGCATTACTCTATTTTCATCTCCTCTGAACGCCATTTCGATTCACTGACGCTACTTTTCCCTGGGCTGGTGAAACTCTGCCTTGCAGAAGATGTTCACGTACATGAGCTGCGCCAGGCACTGGAAGTGATGATCCTGCTTTGTCAGCAAAACCAGCAGCCCGGCTATATTCATGGCGCCTTTAAGTTCACCAGCGCCGAGCAGCAAATTATGCGCTTGCTGCTGCGCGGGCATTCAGTGGAGGATATCGCGCGGATACGCGGCGTCAGCCCGACCACCGTTAGCGTGCAGCGCAACAGCCTGATGAAACGTACCGGCACCAAGAGCTTGCAGGCGCTCTGTTCGCTCTATTCAGCGATGCGTATCGGTAGCGCACCCGAGATGTGCCGTTAATGCCTGGTGTTGCTCGCCCGCAGGCAGGCACAAAAAAAGCGCCTCGCCGGCGCTTAAAAACCACAAACACAATCCACCTGGTGTGGGCTGAGAATCAACAGGTTTTCGCCAAAAAATCACTGACGGTCTGCATGCACAACGACCGCTCTTCGACATGGGGCATATGGCTGGAGGATTCGAAAATCACCCATTGTGCGCCGGTAATATGATCCATAAACGGTTGCACCACTTCTGGTGTGGCTTCGTCATAGCGCCCGGAAATCAGTAATGTCGGTACGCGCACCTGTGGCAGACGGTCGATAATCGTCCACTCTTTCATGCTGCCGATCACGTGGAATTCTGTTGGGCCGTTCATTGCGTGGTACACCGTCGGATCGGCATCCATCGCATCAAAGGTGCGCTGAACTTCCGGCGGCCAGGGATCGAGACGGCAGACGTGGCGCTGGTAAAACACCTGGCTGGCCGCTTTGTATTCCGCGCTATCCAATGTGCCTGCCGCTTCGTGCGCCAGCAGCGTCTGCTGCACGTCAGGCGGAAGCTGCGCGCGCAGTTTCGCCGCGCCTTCCAGCCACAGCGCCATTGAAGCCGGTGAGTTGGCGATAATCATCGCTTTCAACCCTTGCGGCTGAGTGACTGCATGTTCTGCCGCCAGCATTCCACCCCACGATTGCCCCAACAGCGCGTAGTTGTCGGCAATCTCCAGCGCCTGCAGCAGATGATTCAGTTCGTCGAGAAATAGCGAAGGCTGCCAGAAATCGGGGCTTTTCTCCGGCAGATGGGTGGAACGTCCGTTACCCAATTGATCGTAGTGGATCACGGCGCGCCCGGTTTCGGCGATATCTTTGAACGCATCGACATAATCGTGAGTGCAGCCGGGGCCACCGTGCGCAACCACCAACGGCGTCTGGCCGTTGTGCAGATCGCCGCAGATGCGAAACCAGGTCTGATATCCCCGGAAGGGGACATAGCCTTCTCGAATGGTGTACATGAGTGACGTTTACCCTGTTAAGTGAACTGGCTTTCAGGTTAGAACGTCACTGCTTACGCTGAACACTAGCAAAAATGCTAGTTCTTAACTGTCCAGCAAACGGTAATGCAACGCCCGGACAACAGCCTGCACGCGGTTGGTCGCACCGAGCTTTTTCGCCGCCGTGTTCAGATGCAGCGTAACAGTCGCAACTGAGCGGTGCAGCTTGCGGGCAATCTCTTTCGCCGTCAGCCCTTCGGCGGACCACGCCAGACATTCACGCTCGCGGTTACTCAGTTTGACATGGCGACAGGTAAGCATTGAGGCGTCAAACAGCGGAAACGCCGACTCCTGAAAGCGGTGCGCCAGAAAGGTTAATTGCGCCAGCGTTTCGCTGATATCCCGCTCTTCCCGCTGGTCGGTCACAATGCCGGTTAGCGTGACAAAACCGCCATTGGGCAGATGCAGCGGCACGGTGGCGCCGCAGGGCATATTGTTATCGCGCATGTAGTGCGTCACTTCTTGCGCGTTCTCATCCAGTCGCCCCTGCAATGCGCTGCGATCCGGGCGTTGATAAGACCAGACAAACGGCGCGCAACTCTCCAGCGCAAAATGTTGAACCGGATCGACCTGATAGTAGCCACGCTCGCACCACAGCCTGCGCATATCATCCGGCACATTGCGCATCTCCAGCAGCGATGGCGTAATCAGCGCACCTTCCAGCGAACGCGGCACCGGCGTGTAGTCGTAAATTACCGCATCAAAACCCAACGCCTGCGTCCGGGCAAACAGCCCGGCAAAAGCCTCTGCAAGCCTGGTGGCGTTGGTTGCACCAGGGCTTTCGATATCAATGCGCATAATGAACTCCCCCAAGGTAAACGGTGCCATGCCACGGGCACGGTTTGTGCAATTTCCCCATGGCTTCGCCAAAGCATGCAATTCCGGTGCCGTCCTGCGAGAAAGGTAAAACTAGTATTTTTGCTAACTACCCAGCCCTGAGTGATGCCGTTAGCGTAAAGAAAACGCCCGCTAAGGCTGACCGGGCGCAAATTTATGACGCAGGGCTGCACTACGGTGGAGCGATTTTTTAACTTTTACCACCGTATGCACCATGGGAGTTCGCTGATGCATCGTTACCGTTTTCTGTTATTTCGACCCTTGCAATTGCTGCCCGTACTGCTTGGGATCAGCATCATCACCTTCGCGATGGTACGGGCGATCCCCGGCGATCCGGCGCGCATTCTGCTCGGCGTGCGCAGTACGCCAGAGGCGCTGGCGCGTATCCGTGCGCAGTTTGGTCTCGATGAACCGTTATGGGTGCAGTACGGCTACTTCCTGCGCAATTTATTGCAGGGGGAGCTGGGCAAATCGATTGTCTACCGCGTCGATACCCTGAAGCTGATTAACTCGCGGCTCGAACCGACATTGTGGCTGGTGCTGGGCAGCGTGCTGCTGGCGGTGATCCTCACCGTTCCGCTGGCCTCGCTGGCGGCGCGGCAGCGCGGGCGGGCGGCGGATCAACTGATCCGTCTGTTCACCACCGCCGGGTTAGGGTTTCCGGCGTTCTGGCTCGGCATCATGATGATCATCATTTTTAGCGTGGTGCTCGGTTGGTTCCCGGTCTCCGGTTACGGCAGCGATTTTGCCGACCAACTGCACCATATGGTGCTGCCGTGTCTGACGGTCGCGCTGGCATTGTCGGCGGTATTGATTCGCAACCTGCGCGCCAGCCTGCTGATGGAGATGAGCAGTGATTACGTGGTAGCGGCCAGGGCGCGAGGTCAGCGCGAAAACCGTATCTTCTGGCGTCATGTGCTGCCCAACTCACTGGTGCCGACGCTAAACCTGCTGGCGGTGAATATTGGCTGGCTGATTGGCAGCACGGTAGTGATTGAGAGCGTGTTCGCCATTCCGGGGCTGGGCCAGTTGCTGGTGAAAGCGATTTTTAGCCGCGACTACATGGTGGTGCAGGGCGTGGTGATGGTGTTTGCGTTGGCGACCGTGGTCGTCAACCTGCTGGCCGATGTGCTGACCGTGGCGCTGGATCCGAGGGTGAAATTATGAGTGCTCTCAGCGTGATTTCCGGGTTACGCCGCCGGGCGATCCCACGCCAGCATGCGCTGCGCGCCGGGATAGTGATTGTTGGTCTGTGGCTGTTTATCGCCCTGTTTGTTCCGTGGTTGGCACCGTTTGATCCCATTACGCAGGATGCCACATCAAGCCTGCTTCCCCCTGGCGGCGCGCATCTGTTCGGTACCGATAACTTTGGTCGCGATATCTTCTCGCGCGTGCTGTGGGGCGCGCGGGTGGATCTGCAAATCTGCCTGTTGGGGGTTATCTTCCCGTTTTTGCTCGGCACCACGCTCGGCGCGCTGTCCGGCTATCTCGGCGGCGTGGTAGATGCGGCCATTATGCGATTGATCGACATCGTGCTGGCGTTTCCTTTTCTGGTACTGATGCTGGCGATCATCGCCATCCTCGGGCCGGGACTGGGCAGCTTCTATATTGCGATGGCGATGGTTGGCTGGGTCTCTTACGCCCGACTGGTGCGGGCGCAGGTACTGACGTTAAAACAGCGGGATTTTATTGTTGCGGCACGCAGCCTTGGCTACGGCCACGCGCGCATCCTGTTCCGCCATCTGTTGCCAAACGCCATTACTGGCGCGCTGGTGTTCTCCATGTCCGACTGCGTGCTGGTGCTGCTGAACGGCGCGGCGGTCAGCTATCTTGGGCTGGGCGTGCAGCCGCCCACGGCGGAGTGGGGCGTGATGGTGGCGGAGGGGCAGAGCTTTATCACCACCGCGTGGTGGATAACCACCTTTCCGGGGCTGGCGATTGTGCTGCTGGCGATGGGCTTTAGCCTACTGGCCGATGGCCTCGGCGATAAACTGGGAGCGCGCGTATGACCCTGCTGACCGTCTCAGAACTGACCATTACCCGCGAGCCGGATATCGCGCTGGTCGATAAGGTCTCATTTACGTTGAGTGCCGGAGAGATGCTCGGCCTGGTCGGCGAGAGCGGCTCCGGGAAAACCGTGACCTGCCGCGCGTTGATGCGGCTGTTGCCCGGCCAGGGGTTAGCCATTACCGGCGGCGAAGTGCGGCTGGGTGGCCGTGATTTACTGGCGCTCAGCGAAGCGCAAATGTCGGCGGTGCGCGGTCGCGAAATGGGGATGATTTTCCAGAACCCGGCCAGCCACCTCAACCCGGTGATGACCATTGGCGAGCAAATTGCCGAAAGCCGTCGCCGTCATTTCGGCGCCAGCCGCGCGCAGGCGCGGGAAGATGCTAAAGAACTGCTGCGCCAGGTGGGTATTCCCGATCCGCAAAACCGCGTTCATAACTATCCGCATGAATTTTCCGGCGGCATGCGCCAGCGCGCGATGATCGCCGTGGCGCTGGCACCGGAGCCGTCGCTGCTGATTGCCGACGAGCCAACCACCGCGCTGGATGTCACCGTGCAGATGCAGATCCTGCGTCTGCTCAGCGACTTGCGTCAGCAACTGGGGCTGGCGGTGATCATGATCACCCACGATCTCGGCGTGGTGGCGCAAACCTGCGATCGCATCGCCGTCATGTACGGCGGGCGGCTGTGCGAAGTGGGCGGCAAGCGCGATGTGCTGGCGCAGCCGCTGCATCCTTACACCCGTGGATTAATCGATTGCCAGCCGGCCAGCGAAGGCGGGCAGGGGCGTCTGGTGACTATCAGCGGCCAGCCGCCGGTGGCAGATAACTTCCCGGCCGGTTGCCGCTTTCATCCTCGTTGCCAGTACGCCAGCGCGGCTTGTCAGCAACAGCCTGCGCTGCGGCAGGGACGCGACACGCTGGCGCATGCGGCGGCCTGTCATCACGCATTACAACCACTTAGCCTGCGGGAGGGCGCATGACGACATCAGCAAACTGGCCCCTGTTAGAGGCGGACAATGTCAGCGTGACCTTTCCGGTTTCCGGCGGCCTGCCAGGCGCCAGGCGGGTGGTGCACGCCGTTAATGATGTCACACTGAAAATTCACGCCGGGGAAACCCTCGGCCTGGTGGGCGAATCCGGCAGCGGCAAAAGCACGCTGGGACGGGCGTTATTGCAGCTGGAGCGGGTGACGGCGGGCGAGGTGCGCTTCGATGGTCACCGCATTACTCATGGGCTGAAGAGTGACGTGGCGCGGTTGCGCCTACAAACGGCGATGATTTTCCAGGATCCTTTCGCCTCACTTAATCCGCGCCAGACCATCGGCGACAGCATTGCGGAAGTACTGCGCGTGCATCAGAAAGTGCCGCGCAGCGGTGTGAATGCGCGAGTGGCTGAATTGCTGACGTTAGTCGGGCTGCGCCCGGAGCAAGCGAAGGCCCTCCCCGGCCAGCTTAGCGGCGGGCAGTGCCAGCGTGCCGGAATTGCGCGCGCGCTGGCGATCGAACCCCGCTTGATTGTGGCGGATGAGTGCGTGGCGGCGCTGGATGTCTCCATTCAGGGGCAGATCGTCAACCTGCTGATGGAACTGCGCGAAAAGATGGGGCTGGCGATTTTGTTTATCGCGCACGATCTGGCGATTGTGCGCCGCCTGTGCGATCGCGTGGCGGTGATGTACCTCGGGCGCATTGTCGAAGAAGGCCCGTCCGAAGCGGTGTTCACGCAGCCGCGCCATCCTTATACCGCCGCGCTGGTGGCGGCGATCCCGGAAATCGATCCCGATAAACCGCTGCCTGCGGAGCCGCTCGGCGGTGAACCGCCCAGCCCGTTATCCATTCCACAGGGTTGCGCTTTCCATCCGCGCTGCCCCTATGCGCAGGTGCAGTGTCGTACCGGCGCGTTACCTCCAACCCGGCAGATTGCCGATCACGCATATTCCTGTGTGTTGACCCATACAGGTGATGAGACTGTTTTTCCTTTAACCAGGAGATCTTTTGATGAAGCACAGGCATGTTAAGTTGTTGGCGGCCAGCGTTTTTCTGGCGCTCAGTGTGGTCAGCGAAATGGCGCAGGCGGCAGGCGTATTAACCATTGGCCGTCGCGAAGACAGCACCACGTTCGACCCGATCAAATCGGCGCAAAACGCCGACAACTGGGTGTTTTCCAACGTCTTTGATCCGCTGGTGCGGGTGGATAAAACCGGCACCAAACTGGAGCCGGGCGTGGCGGAAAGCTGGAGCATTTCACCGGACGGCAAGGTCTATACCTTTAAAATTCGCGACACTAAATTCTCCGACGGTACGCCGGTGAGCGCCAGCGATGCCGCGTTCAGCCTGCTGCGTATTCGTGATGATGCCGGTTCATTGTGGCGCGATTCGTACAGCATTATCGACAAAGCCGAAGCGCCGGATGCGCGCACGCTGGTCGTCACGCTGAAATCGCCGTCTGCGCCGTTCCTGTCACAACTGGCATTGCCGAATGCGTCGGTGATCTCGGAAAAAGCGCTGAAGGACGAAGGAGCAGAGACGTTTGCCGAAAAACCGGTCGGTTCTGGCGCGTTTAGCGTGAAAGAGTGGGTGCGCGGCGAGAAAATCGTGCTGGTGAAGAACCCGAACTTCTGGCAGGCGAAGAACGTCAGCCTCGACGAAGTGGACTGGCTGACTATTCCCGATGACAACACCCGCATGCTGAAAGTGCAGGCCGGTGAGCTGGATGCCGCGCTGACGGTGCCGTTCTCGCGCATTGCATCACTGCAAAAAGACAGCAATCTGAAGGTGGAGCTGGATCCATCAACCCGTGAAGATCATCTGTTGATCAACCACTCGCACGGTGCGCTCGGTAAAGTGGAAGTGCGCCAGGCGCTGGACTTCGCCATCGACAAAGATGCGATTGTGAAGACCGTGACCTTTGGCTACGGCCAGGTGGCGAACTCCTATATTCCGGCTGGCGCGCTGTATCACTACAGCGATAACCTGCGCCGCGCCTACGATCCGGAAAAAGCCAAACAGATGCTGAAAGCCGCCGGCGCCTCCGATTTAACGCTGAATTATGTGGTTAACGCCGGGGATGAAGTGGATGAGCAGATCGCCATTCTGCTGCAACAGCAACTGGCGAAAGCGGGTGTGAAGGTGAACCTACAAAAAGTTGACCCCAGCCAGAGCTGGGACATGCTGGTGGCGGGCGAATACGATATTTCGGTGATGTACTGGACCAACGATATTCTCGACCCGGATCAGAAAACCACCTTTGTGCTGGGCCACGATGCGAACATGAACTACATGACGCGTTATAAGAATGACAAGGTGAAAGCGCTGGTCGCTGCGGCTCGCGTGGAAATGGATCCGAAAAAACGCGAACAGATGTATATCGATCTGCAAAAAATGGCCAAAGCCGATGTGAACTGGATCGACCTCTACTACAGCCCGTACCGCAATGTGAGCCGGAAAAATATCGAAGGTTTCTATCAGAATCCGCTCGGTCGCTTTTTCCTCGAAGATACGGTGAAGAAATAACGTTTTGCCTGATGGCGTACGCTTACCGGGCCTGGGGGAGTGAATCCGCGCCAGTCCCGGTGAGCGGCGCTAATCGAAAGCCGCCAGGAGACGTCGCACCAGCGGCTTTGTTTCGTTTTTTCTCCACACCAGGTGTAGCGTGATCTCCAGCGGTAGCCATGGCAAAGCCACTAATGCCACCTTCTCCGACGCAATGCGCGCCAGGCTTTGCTGAATAAAGGTGAATCCCAGTCCCGCTTCGACACAAGAGAGCGCGGCCAGCGGGCCGGAAACTTCGAGGCTGATGCGCGGGGTGAAGCCTTTTTCCTGACAGGCCCGAAGTAACTGCGCGCGTGCTGCCGGGTTCAGGTTTTCCTGCTCGGCTATCCAGGGATACTGCTCAAGCTGCGCGGGCGTAGGCGCGGGGAGGGCCATCTCTTTCGGCATCGCCAGCAGCACCGGCTCGGTAAGAACGATTTTCTGGCAAAACTGCGCGTCGCTTGACGGCGGCAGCGTATATAAGAACGCCACATCAATTAACCGGGCCTGTAGCTGCTCAAGCTGTTGCTTTGAACGCATCGAATGCAGCTTGATATCGATATCTGGCGGCAGCGCTAATTTTGCCAGCGCGTCGGGCAGCAGGCGTGAGTGAATCGCCGCTTCGACATAGCCGATATCGATACGTCCGGCGTTGGCCTGGCCCAGATGTCTGGCGTGATCTTTCAGCCGATTATAGTGCTGAAGAAAAGGCCCCACTTCGTCGAGAAATTTTTCCCCTTCAGTGGTCAGATGGAGGCGTTTTTTCTCGCGATGAAACAGCGTGACGCCTAATTCATCTTCCAGCATCTGAATTTGTCGGCTCAGCGGGGATGATGAGATATTCAGCCTTTCAGCCGCCTGGCCGATATGCTCAAGCCGGGCAACAACGGTAAACGATCGCAGCAGTTTGATGTCCACAACAAATCCGGTCTCAACTCGGTTAAAAATGGCAATAGCCTGAACGGCTATTTAACCGCAATATAACTCTCATGAATACTGCACCGTAACATGTTGATAATTATCTATTTATAGAGAGGAGTTTGCGCATGTTTATCGTAACGTTGAAATATAAAAAGCCGTTAAGCGAGGTCGATCGCTTTGTTGAGGCGCACCGCACGTATCTCGACGCGTGCTTTAAAGAGAACTATTTTCTGGCGGCCGGGCCAACGAACCCGCGCAGTGGCGGCGTGATTTTAACCCGCGCGCTGGCCCGCCCGGCGCTGGATGCGCTGCTGCAAGAAGATCCCTTTTACCGTGAAGGCGTGGCCGATTACGAGGTTGTAGAATTCGAGCCGATGAAATGCAGCGCCGCAATGGCCGCCGCGCTGGGAAAATAGCGCTTAGCGTGGCAACAAACTCAGCAGGGCACAAATCGTGCCCTTGTGCTTTTCCCGCGTTAAAACACCATTACATGTAACAGCGTGCGGACCAGAATGCCGACAATCGCGCCGGGCAGTACAAAGCGGAACAGGTGGACAAAGCGGCTGGCGATACCGAGGAAAATCCCGATCCCCGGTAAATCGAGGGTTTGCACCAGGAAGCCCGCCGAGGCGTTGATCTGCTGCGCCGTCAGTTGACCGTGCTGCACCATCTCCGAGGCCACGCCAAAATAGGCCGTTCCGCCCGCCAGGCATTTGGTCAGCGTCAGCAGCACATATACCGTGGAAATATGGAAGAATTCCAGCATCGGCGTTAACAGCGACGTCAGCGCTTCTACCACGCCTGCCGCTTTCAGTAAGCCCACCACCGTCAGCGATAACAACAGCATCGGCAGCGATCCCAGCGACAGGCGAATCGCATCGGCGCCCGCGCCGTTAATCACCGAAATCAAACTCGCGCGCGGTTTATCTTTATTCAGCTCTCCCTCTTCATCGCGCAGGCTGGCAGAAGAGAGCCTGCGTCCCGTGACGTACCAGGTCAGCGTTGAAGCAGCAAGGCCACCAATCAGCGAAATCACAATCGCTATGCCCCAGTGCAGGCCGAACGGAGTCAGAGGATAAAACACATTCGCCTGGCCCATGGCGAACAACATGGCGAGCGTGGCGGCAAGATGGCGATCGGAGGTGCCGCGGCGCTCCATAATAGCCAGCGCGGCGAGCGGTGCGGCAAAGCTGACAAAATTAAGCTGAATCAGGGCGAAAATCCCCATTCCGCTGATACCAAAAGGCTTTAATACCGGGGAGGTGAGACGAACAATGCCATCCAGAACCCCTTTTTCCTCCAGATACTTCATTATGATAAGCATCACCACCATGATCGGCAGCAAGGTATACAGCGCAACATCCACGGAAACCTTGCCCGCCGACATGATGATTTCAATGATATTCATGAACCACTCCGGTAAACGTACTTGCCCGGTAGTTTACACCCGCTAACGGAACGGCAGGCTCATTCATTCCATTGGTTTTACTTATTTTCTGTAAGCGAATACGGCCTGGCGATGCGCCGTCGGCATAAATCGGAGGGGAAAAGACGTCAGGAACCTGGGTTGGCGTAGCCGCCGAGGATAAACCAGGCAAGGAAAGCGACCGCTACAATAAAAACCAGCACCGGAAAGGCAATACCAATTCTCATATACCCTCTTACGTTGTCAAAAGCCTTAGTCAACAGGAAACCGCGTCGTCTGCGCGGGGAGACAACGTTAACACAAAAACACTAAAAAATGACCGTGTTACAGACTAAAAGCGGCTGCGATTCGCCTGCTCGACGGTGATTTTTAAGTAGCTATGGGCAATATTTTCGCGGAAGTACGCTTCCTGTTGCTGACTCATCAAAAAACCCTGCCAGACTTTCGGCGGTACGCCGAGATACTGCTCTACGCGGCCATTACTGTGCTCAAGCTCCAGCACACTGGAGTTCGGGTCATAGCCTGCCGCCTTTAGCGCCCTGCAAGAAAGGGGATGTCTTTTCATTTTTTTGTCCTGCTCAACGTCAATGTCACAAAAGGCTTTTAAGCTATCGGCAGGCGGCTAAGAATATTTACCACTGATGCAAGACTCTTTTCGTATAGTCGAGGTGAATGAATGACGCTCAGTGACCTACACATTGCGCCATGCGCTGGCCGGGACTTTCAGCCAGCGGCAGTGATGAACAAGTTCGGCGCGGCGATGATCGCTGGCACTGATCAGCGCTTCCAGTTCAATTCCGGTTAGTTTTTGGCGCCGAAGTTCATAAATTTCTTCGACCGCATTGAGCGAGGAATAACGGCGTAAAATACGCAGATAATAGTGGCGCATGGCGGTCATACTACAAAGGTTAGTAGGCATAGTAATTTTCTCTTGTTTTTAAATGAATAAATGTTTTCAAAATAATGTCTGTAGTGAGGCCAGTCTTATTTTCTGTGTCAGCTATTGACGTGTAACCTTGTTCATCAGTAAATAAAGCATCCTCTCTTTGCGAGTACACAAAATGATCATCATCGAACTGACTGTGATTGGTGTGCTGCTGGTTATAATCGCTTTTTCATTCTATAAGCATTTAAAAGTGGTTCGTGCCAGAAACGTCGGCAATACCAAAAAATATCACCGACGATAATCTCACTACTATTATGCTTTTACGCTGTCCGTTTCGAACGTAAACAGGTACAGAGGATGTTTTTTTATACTTAATTATTATGGTTTACGTTGCGAGTATCAGGTTTTTATTTTAACTTCTGGTAATAATCAGCCGTAGGCCACCAATCTACGATTTGGCGTTTTTTGCTGGGGGAAAGGCATTATTTCTTCCTCGTTTTCTGCCAGTCCACTATCTTTGAATGGAAAAATACTGAAGGCGTAAAAAATATCAATTCTGGAGTTGGCTGAGATTTTCTTCTTAATGTTGTCTTTATGGGATGAAACCGTTTTCTTGTTGATACTCAGTAGGTTAGATATTTCGTCGTCGCTCTTTTCGAAGATCATGCCCTTCAATATGGCGATTTCCCGACGGCCTAGTCGAATGGTTTTTACATGGCTACTTACTCGTCCATTTATAAATTCAGTTAAAATGTCTGCTAAAACATCCACTTGTATTTTATCGGGGATCACAATTATAGGTGTATGTACCAGGGTAAACGGCGAAAAATGACCTTTAGTCACAACCAGCATCCCTCGGTTGGAAAAAGGCGCACTAAAATTAATGGCAATGTGTATTTCACTGCAATTTCGAATTTCTTTCACTAATTGAATTATACCTTTTTTGGTATAAGAGCAATTAATTTTGAACAATACGATATCTATATTTCTTCCCATATTAACATCCTCCCGGATCGTATGAAACTGTGTGTAAAAACATTGGCGAGTAAAAAAATGGTTTTGCTTTCGATCCTTCTTCTCTTTCTAGTTTGATCTGTATCATACTGCCAAAAAGTTGTTAACTGAGGATATTCTTATTTTTGTTTTATGCAAGATGTTGCCGCTTCGTTTAGATAATTAAATAGAACTGAGGAATCTCCCAATTGTTTCCATATTGTCGAGGAATGTCTTAATTTGCGATCTTATTTTGTGATGGCGATTTAAAGTGCGAAAGCTCCCAATAAAATATGAGGGTTGGACATGACGCATTTACATCGCATTATTTTGGTCGTTAGTTTTATTATTTCTGGATTGGCACACGCAGCTCCTGTAGCCGAAGGCTCTGCCGCGGGAAGTAATGCTTCAGACAGTGCTATTGGCAATTCGGCGTGGGTAGGGGTTGCGGGCGTTGCCGCCGTTACCGGGCTGGCATTGTTGGCAATGGGCGGTGGGGACAACGGCAGTAACACGTCAACCTCTACCACCACTACTACCACCACCACACCGTCGAAGTGAGGTGAATTAAGACCGTACGTGTTGCCTGAGAAAAAAGGGAGCCTGGATGACTCCCTTCTTCCGGGATAGCGGCGAATGCCGCCAGCCAGTTCCTGACATAACGGATAACATCGACCAGTGCCTGATTTTTCGCCCGTCTGTTTGTCCTCCCTGAAAAGCGGATATTCATGCTGACAAGGAGCCGATTGCTCCGATCGTTATTCCGCACGAAAAGGCCGTTAGTCGATGATTGCAGTATTGCCTGCAACATCATCATTGACTGCGCCGTGCCTTAAGCGAATCCCTCCAGGGAGCGTGAATCGTTAATAAGTAATAAGGCGCCAGCATTTCATCAACAAATGCTCTAACTGCGTATTACTGTGGGCAGCGGTAGCGCATCCAGCTTCTTCTTTATTATTGAGCTGTTCGACCTCTCTCTTTTATTGCAGCGCAATAAACCCGCCTGTAGGCCTGATAAGGCGCTGTCCCATCAGGTGATCCCATCGTAATTTCATATTTTCCGTAAGGTTATAGCCTTCGTATAGTGAAATCGCACCCATTACGCAGCTTGCGGAATTCGTTGAAACACTACGAGGGACACTATGCGAGTCATCAAACCCTTCTCTCTCGGTGCACTTTTAGGCACCGGCTTTGCCGCCATTATTGTGATCAGTTTCCTGGTAGCGATTTTTGGGCGGACACAATTACTTAGCACCAGCAAACACATTGAATATTACGAGAAATATCACCTGACTAACCTGCTGGCGATGCAGGAGCTAAAGGACACGTTAAACAACGCCACCAAAGCAACCTTTATTATGGTGTTCCAGGATGACGCCGATAAACAGGAGGCCGAAGAGAAGGTCACTGAAGCGGCAATCCAGCGTATCGACACGCTGGTCAAACAGTTACAGCAGAATATTCAGGGCAGCGATATCCAGCAGATGTTGGATCGTTTTAAACAGACGCAGGCGCAATACGTCGCGGTTGTGCGCCAGACGGTGAGCATGGCGAAAAATGGCCAGATGCTCGACTCCCAGTCGATGGCGGTGGATAAATTGCAACCGGTTCAGGCACAACTGTTTAATGAAATCACGTTGATGATCCAGCGCCAGCAGGCCAGCACGACCACGGCAGCGGCGGAGAGCACCGGCGACGCGCGCACATCCGGCGATCTGTTGCTGATACTGGCCGCAGCGGCAACGCTGCTTGGCGTGTTGATCGCCTGGTTTGCCACGCGGCTTATCAAGCGGCAACTGGGCGGTGAACCGGCTTATGCGCTGCGAGTGGTACACGATATCGCTGAGGGTAATCTGGCCATGCCGGTGACGCTGGCGGCAGGCGATCGCCACAGCTTGCTGGCCGGGATGGAAGCGATGCGTCAAAGCCTCAACCGCATTGTGGCGCAGGTTCGTGAGAGCAGCGAATCGATCTCGGCAGGCGCCAGCGGCGTGGCGGCGGGCAGTATGGATCTCAGTCAGCGTACGGAGCAGCAGGCGGCCAGCCTGCAACAGACGGCGGCATCAATGGAGCAAATCGGCCAGACCATTCGCCAGAACGCCGACACGGTGCGCGTCACCAACCAGCAAGCCACTGCCGCCAGCGACATTGCCGCCAAAGGCGGAGAAGCGATCGACAACATTGTGCGCACCATGGACGAGATCAGCCAGAGCTCGCGCAAAATCGGCGAAATCATTGCCGTTATCGACGGTATTACTTTCCAGACCAATATCCTGGCGCTCAACGCGGCGGTGGAAGCGGCGCGTGCCGGTGAGCACGGGCGCGGTTTTGCCGTGGTCGCAGGGGAGGTGCGTTCACTGGCGCAGCGCTCCGCCACGGCGGCGAAAGAGATCAAAGGGCTGATTCAGGCCAGTATTGATTGCGTGGATCACGGTGCAACGCTGGTCAACAATGCCGGTTCCACCATCGGCGAGCTGGTTAAGCAGTCACACCATGTCGCGGAAATGATTAACGAAATCGGCATGACCACCCAGGAACAGGAGCTGGGCGTTGCGCAGGTGAACGATGCGATTGCCCAACTCGATCAGGTGACGCAGCAGAATGCCGCGCTGGTGGGCGCCTCCAGTTCGGCTGTCGATCATTTGCGCGATCAGTCCCGAAATCTGGTGGCGCTGATGAGCGTTTTCCGCACCGAATATGCCCGGCGGGAAAATGCGCCGCAGCTCGCCTCCGGTGTGCTGGTGAATACGTGACGATTCTGAATAAACGCGATGCCACGTAAACCAGACAACGGCGTCGCAGAATGAGGGACAGGGATGTCCCGATAGCGATGGATGTAATCCGCGACGGAGAGCACTCGAATAGCGTAATCATTAAACCATGGTGAATGGCGCGGATTATGCCGCAAGCGGCAGTCAATCCTGTATTTTCAGCAAAGGCGAGTGACCAAAAAAATTGGCTGGATAGCGTTATTTTTCTGCAGTAAATTCGAGCAATCTGTTATTTACCCCAGGAAAAAATCCTGGAAGTTGATATTTTTATTTTATAAAAACATAGGTTAATACTTTTGTTTTAATAAAATAAATCGGCAGGATGTTAATAGTGCGTAATGCCTGGCTGTCTTTTATTTCCAGGCTCGGTTTTTTATTTGGCTAAATATTTCTACGAAAGTGGATTGTTTTTAGTTATTGTTGCTGAAGCTTTGTTATTGTCTTAATGAAATAAACATGTTTTTATCTCTCCGCAGTTGAACAGGGATCGCTGCTTTGTGAATATTAATAATATTTACATGCAGGGAATAAATGTTATCTGTCATACGAATAATATACGGCGCGTTGTTTTTATTTTGACGATAAAGTCGTGCGATACGGATATCTGGGTAAATGTTAAGGCGGGGTATGCCAGACGAGGAAAATAAAGCGCTTTCAGTCATGGGCTTCCTTATCGAAAAGCGTGTGATTTATGACTGTAGAACAAAAAAACTCATCTGCCTTCATGGTACAGCGAAACCTATCTCTCTGAGGAAAACCCAGTCGTACTTACTGGAATATCTCTTTAATCATGGGGTTAACAACGTTGTTTCTGATGAGATGCTGATGGTTGATGTCTGGGAGCGAAACGGCCTTCGCGCGTCAGCTCAGCGGGTTTGGCAGGTTATAAATGATCTCAAATATAACGTTAGTAAATCAGGCGTAAGTGATGAGTTTATCCTGAGGGTTTCCCGAAAAGGATATTTTATTAGATCAAGCAGCGTGCAAGCTTTATTTTATCATGCAGAAAATCAATGCTGATATTCGTTGGATAAAATAACGATAAGGTTTGGTGGTAATACATTGGTTGTTTTTAGTTAATGTTAATAATGTCAGGTTTGAGGTTATCGATGAAAAAATTTTTACTGTCCGTTGCCGTCTCTGTCGCGATTACGATGCCCGGATTGGTTCACGCTGAGGAAACGGCGACGATAAATCAGGTGGTGCGACCGGAAGTGGCTGAAAGGGTCAAGGCTTATGAAGGGGCTGAAGGCGTCATTGTGTGGACACTGCGTTATGGTAAACCGGAAGAGAAAAAATTAATTGTGCAGGTGACAGATATTGATCATCCATGGAATAAAAAAATTCATGTAATGAACGTGGATGATGTGGGGGCAAAAAAATATGTTTACACACTGGTTGATGGGAAAAAATTTACCGTCTTGTTTTTTAACAGTAATGGGTGGGGGGAACTGAATCTGCCGGGCGAAAATAAAGCGATACCAATATATTACAGCAAAGCATACTCCTCCGCAGGAAACGCCCAGGCTTTTCTGACTGATTATCTTGAATCGGAGAAATAAAAAAGCAGTATCTGCTCTCTTACGACCCAATCATACGCGTTACGACGAAGCGGCAAGATTGAGCCAACCACAGTTGCTGGCATAAGTTAGCGACTGTGGTGAAGTTAAGGGTAGCTGACGTAAAAACTACCCGGCAGGCGTAACAAAACTGACAGGATTATCATTTTCGCGTCACTTTTGAGTCAGTATGGCTGCGTTAAGGTGAACGCTCCTTAAAGAAGGAGGCTTTCACGATGGGTATGCAACAGATGGTGGTACATGAGATCCAGCAGTGGATCGATGAAAACCTCGACCGTCCGCTCAGAATTCGCGATGTTGCCACGCGGGCCGGTTACTCAAAATGGCATTTACAGCGTCTTTTTCAGGAAGTGATGCAGGTGCCGTTGGGGATTTATATCCGCAATAAGAAGCTGGAAAGCGCCGCTGAAGCGTTGCTGACCACGGAAGATTCGATCATCACTATTTCCACGCGCTATGGTTATGACTCACAGCAAACCTTTACCCGCACCTTTGCCCGTAAATACCATATGCCGCCTGGCGTATGGCGGCGGTACCATCAAGGCTAGCGTAGAATTGACGCCACGATATGTGGTTAATCATCCGGTTGCATTTTGTCGCTAAAACGGTGAAAAAATGTCAGCTAAATGTCAGCCCAACAGCGGTAACATTGCGGCTATGAATATGTTTGCGGCAGGTGCCGGAACGTTGAAGGAGTCGCCCCTTTGAAGCTGTTACTCATCGAAGACGAGGAAAAGACCTCGTCATATATTAATCGCGCGCTGAGCGAACAGGGTTTCACTCTCGATGTCGTGGATAATGGCGTCGAAGGGCTGCACCTGGCGCTGGAGTACGAGTACGATGCGATTGTGCTGGATATCATGTTGCCCGGCATGGACGGTTACCAGATTCTGGAGCGCCTGCGCGCCTGTAAACAGACGCCTGTGCTGATGCTCTCGGCGCGCGGCTCGGTTGAGGAGCGGGTAAAAGGGCTGCGCCACGGCGCGGATGATTATCTGCCAAAACCCTTTTCGCTGATCGAGCTGGTAGCGCGCATTCAGGCTCTGCTGCGCCGCAGACCTGGCGACGGCGCGGACATCACCCAGTTGCATATCCACGATCTGCATCTCGATCTGCTGGCGCGGCGCGTAACGCGCGGCGGCGATCGTCTGGAACTGACGGCCAAAGAGTACGCGCTGCTGAGCCTGCTGGCGCGTCATCAGGGCGAAATCTTGTCGAAAATGATGATCGCCGAACAGGTCTGGGACATGAACTTTGACAGCGATGCCAATGTGGTCGAAGTGGCGATTAAACGCCTGCGCGCCAAAGTCGATAATCCCTATCCCGTTAAGCTGCTGCATACGGTGCGCGGTATGGGGTATGTGCTGGAAACCCGCCAGGAGAGTAAAGCCAGTTGAACGCGCTCTCTTTGTGTAAACACTCGATTGCCGGACGCATGGCGCTGATGTTCGCCGTGGCGTATGTGTTTGTCGTCGTCACCTTTGGCGTTGTACTCAGAAGCTCGTTGTATGAGTCGCTGCAAAGCCAGATGCATAACGAATTATTATTCCGCGAATCGCTGATGGCACCGTGGGTGGAAAACCGTCAGTCCATCGACGGCTGGAAAACCCTGACCACTAAATTTAACACGCTCTCCTCCTATGAAGGCGGGCGCGTGAAGTACTGGCTGGTGGCCGATGATCCCCGCTTTGATATGGGCGGCCCGCCGCCGAAAGGCGTGGAGTGGGCTTCGTTGAAAAACGGGTTCAGCACCGCGCCAGGCGAAACGGAAGCCTCCTGTCTGCTGTTCCTCTACTCCCGCGAAATCCCGGCGAGCGGCGAACGCCCAGCGTTGCGCTATGTGGTGGCGATCGATTCCACACCTTATATGGGCACGCTGTATGAATTTACCTGCGCGCTGGTGCTGGTTAGCTGTATCGGTGTCTTCCTGATTGCGCTGCTGGGCTATCTGATTGCCCGTTTCGGTATGCGTCCGGTGAATACCTTGAGCGAACAGGCGCACCAGCTTGCGCCGGGTAATCACGGCCAGCGTCTGCAGGCGCACACTTTGCCGGACGAGCTACAAACGCTGGCGGTCTCGTTTAACGGCGCGCTGGAGCGCCAGGAGATCGCCTGGCGCCAACTGGAGAGCTTTAATGCCGATGTGGCGCACGAACTGCGTACTCCGCTGACCAACCTGATTGGCCAGACGCAGCTTGGCTTGTCGCGTCAACGCTCCATAGAAGAGTTACAGGATCTGCTGGAGTCCAACCTCGAAGAGCTGGAGCGCATGACCTCCATCGTCAACGATATGCTGTTTTTATCCCATGCCCAGGCGGGCGAACACGCCACCCAGCTCACCACGGTTTCTCTGCGCGAAGAGGCTTACAAAACGTTTGAGTATGTCGAGCCATCGTTTGCCGAGAAGAATCTCCAGGTGCAGGTCGAGGGGGATGTAACGGCATCCATTGACCGCCGTCTGTTCCACCGTTCGCTGGCGAATTTGCTGGAAAACAGCGCCCGCCATGCGCCGCAGGACAGCACAATCATTGTGCGGCTGCAAAACGTCGGTGAACAGGCGCATGTCGCGGTGTCGAATAACGGCGAGGAGATCGCGCAAAGCCATCTTGCGCGGCTGTTTGAACGTTTCTATCGTGTGGATGCCTCCCGCACCCGCAGCGATACGCACCACGGGCTGGGGCTGTCGATTGTCCGCGCGGTGGCGAATATGCATCAGGGCGATGTGTTTGCCACCAGCGTAAATGGGATCAATACCTTCGGTTTTACCCTGGCGCTAAAGCGCGAGGCAGCCAGTGGCGAGGCGGAAAAGCGCTAAGGGCAACTACCTGATGCTGAAGCGGCGGGGAAGATGCCGCCGTATTCTGCGCGACGCAGGTTTCTCAGCAGCGAAACGCTTCGTTCTTCTGCGCCAGACTCTTTACTTCAAGGTAGCGCTTTAAATCATAATATATATGTTTTAGCATATATATAAATGAACGCCATCGAGACTCAGCATGCTACATCCGGTTCAGCTTTTCAAAACGCTCGCCGATGAAACCCGCCTGTCAATTGTGATGCTGCTTCGCGAAGCCGGAGAGCTTTGCGTCTGCGATCTCTGTGCGGCGACGGGAGAATCGCAGCCCAAAATTTCCCGCCATATGGCTATCCTGCGCGAATACAACCTGGTTATCGACCGGCGAGAGGGGAAATGGGTTCATTATCGTCTCTCTCCGCATATTCCGGCCTGGGCCGCTGGCGTCATCGATACCAGCTGGAACTGTCTGCGAGAAGAGACGCGCGAAAGGCTAAAAGCCGCAGCGTCCGGCATGTGTTGATGTCTTAAACACATTTATAAATTCATATGTGATGGAGTAAGCGATGTTACTGGCAGGGGCAATTTTTTTGCTCACTCTGGTGCTGGTTATCTGGCAGCCGAAGGGGTTGAGTATTGGCTGGAGCGCGGTGATTGGCGCCGGGCTGGCAATGGTCTGCGGGGTGATTCACCTTAGTGATATCCCGGTGGTATGGAATATCGTGTGGAATGCGACGGCCACCTTTATTGCCGTCATTATTATCAGCCTGTTGCTGGATGAATCCGGCTTTTTCGCATGGGCGGCGTTACATGTTGCCCGCTGGGGAAACGGACGCGGTCGGCTCCTGTTCACGTATATTGTCTTGCTTGGTGCTGCGGTGGCCGCCTTATTCGCCAATGATGGCGCGGCGCTGATCCTGACGCCGATTGTGATTGCCATGCTGCTGGCGCTGGGTTTCAGCAAACGCGCCACGCTGGCCTTTGTGGTGGCGGCCGGGTTCATTGCGGATACGGCAAGTCTGCCGCTGATTGTCTCGAATCTGGTCAATATCGTCTCGGCTGATTTCTTCCGGCTCGGGTTCAGTGAATACGCTTCGGTGATGGTGCCGGTGGACATCGCAGCGATTATCGCGACGCTAATCATGCTGCATCTCTTCTTTCGCCGGGATATCCCGCCGGTGTATGACCGGGAAAAACTGCGGGAGCCGGCGCTGGCGATTAAGGATCGTGCAACATTTCGCACCGGTTGGGTTGTTCTGCTGCTGCTTCTGGTCGGTTTTTTTGTGCTGGAGCCGCTGGGTATTCCGGTCAGTGCCATTGCGGCGGCTGGCGCGCTGATTCTATTGTTGGTGGCGAAAAAAGGTCACGCCATCAATACCGGTAAAGTGCTGCGCGGCGCGCCGTGGCAAATTGTGATTTTTTCGTTGGGGATGTACCTCGTCGTCTATGGCTTGCGCAACGCCGGATTAACTGCGTATCTCACCGACATCCTGAATATGCTGGCCGATAAAGGATTATGGGCGACCACGCTGGGAACGGGGTTCATCACCGCGTTCCTCTCTTCGGTGATGAATAATATGCCGACGGTGCTGGTGGGCGCGCTGGCCATTGATGGCAGTTCGGCAACCGGCGTAATGAAAGAAGCGATGGTTTATGCCAACGTGATTGGCTGCGATCTTGGGCCAAAAATCACGCCGATTGGTAGCCTGGCGACGCTGCTGTGGCTGCATGTGCTGGCACAAAAAAATATACGCATAAGCTGGGGCTACTATTTCCGTACCGGTATGGTCATGACGCTGCCGGTACTGTTTGTCACGCTGGTGGCGCTGACGCTGCGCCTCTCTATTCATCCGTAACGGGACACTGCTATGAGCAACATCACTATTTATCACAATCCGGAGTGCGGCACGTCACGCAATACGCTGGCGATGATCCGTAACAGCGGCGAAGAGCCGACCGTTATTCTCTACCTTGAAACGCCGCCATCGCGTGATGAACTAAAGAAACTGATTGCGGATATGGGCATTTCGGTGCGGGCGCTGCTACGTAAAAACGTCGCGCCTTACGAACAACTGGGGCTGGCGGAGGAGACATTCACCGATCCGCAGTTGATCGATTTTATGCTGCAGTATCCGATCCTGATTAATCGCCCGATCGTGGTGACGCCATTGGGGACGCGGCTGTGTCGCCCTTCGGAAGTGGTGCTGGATATTCTGCCCGGTCAGCAAAAAGGGGCCTTCACCAAAGAAGATGGTGAGCAGGTTGTGGATGCCGCAGGCAAGCGAATCGAGTAACGGCTTTTCGGGTTGCGAAAAGAGAAGGGGGGCACGGCTGGCCCCCCTTTTTCATTCACCGGCTGCCGGATATCCGGCCTGCGGCTTATTTATACAGTGTCGCAACGCCGTAATATTTATCATCGCCACCGGCAGAAATGATTTTAAAGCTGCTGGCACCGTCTTGTGTTGCTTTCTGCTTCAGCTGGTGTTGCAGGTCGCTTAAGGTATCGGCACCGGAAACGGAGACGCTGCCCATCGGCTGCATTCCTGCCCCAGAGGTCACTTCCGTTGCTGCCCAGGTTGCCGTAGAGAAAATAACCAGAGTCGTTGCGAAAAGCGCTGCTGTAACCTTTTTCATCTTAACCACCTCATATTTTACAGAAGTAAAAAATCGTCCTTACAGCGGCTATTTTACGCGGCGAGGCTGACAAGTTTCTGACCTGAAAATTACGAACTTGTCAGATAACAAAACTCAACAATTCTTTTAATAAAAAGAGGTTACGCACAGGGAAGAATACAAAATCAGCGGGGAAAAGAAGAGGCGGCGAGCGCCGCCTCGGTACAGAATCAGAACTGATAAACCATGCCTACAGCGACAACGTCATCGGTATTGATGCCAGCCGCTTCGGTGAATTTATCGTCATCGATCAGGTTAATTTTATAATCGACGAACATATTGAAGTTTTTGTTGAAATAGTAAGTTGCACCCAGGTCAACATATTTTTCGATATCTTCATCACCGTAGCTAACACCACTGGTATTGCTGCCGATTTTTTTGCCTTTCAGCGCGTTATACGCAACGAACGGCTGTAAGCCAAAGTCGAACTGATAGCTGGCATAGGCTTCAAAAATCTGCGATTCGTTAGCATAACCGAAGGTCTGCGTATCGCTGGATGAGCTACCAAAGCGTGAAGCGTTATAAGCCTGAGTAAACATGGCTGCCAGATAAATACTATTGGCGTCATATTTGATTGCGCCGGAATAGGCTTCAGCGCGTTTACCGCTGCCATAAATATTGGCTGTATCATTCTGCGCATTAGTACGATCGGCAGAACTCATCGCACCAACAACGCTTACGCCTGCGCCAATGTTATATTCCAGCGACATACCGTAGCCGTCGCCATTCTGGCGCAGCACATTACGACCGGCACCCGATTCACCCGCACCGTCATTTTTACCCTGATATTGCAGTGAGAAATTCAGACCATCAACCAGGCCGAAGAAATCAGTGTTACGGTAAGTCAGCATGCCGTTACCACGGCTGAACATAAACTGATCGGAACCGTAGGTCATACCATCGAACTCAGGCTGCATATCGGTATAACCCAGTGAGTCATACAAAACGCCTTTATTACGACCGTAATCCAGTGAGCCATAATTGGCGAATTTTAAACCAGCAAAACCATAACGAGTACGCGGTGTATTGGTATCGCCTTCGGATTTATTGGCATCGATATGCATCTGCCACTGGCCGTAACCCGTGAGCTGGTCGTTGATTTGTGTTTCACCACGGAAGCCAAGACGCATATAAGTCTGGTCGCCATTCCAGCCGCTATTATCAGAAAAATAATGTTCTGCTGAAATCAAACCATATAAGTCTAACTTATTACCGTCTTTATTATAGATTTCTGCAGCCTGTACAGAAGAGCACAGCACCGCAGCAGAGACTAAAAGACTCAGTTGAGAAATTTTCATATAAATAAACCCTTAGAAATTGCCACTGTTTTTTAATAGCAACAAGAATCCGCCGCCATTTATGAAAATGGTTCATGGTTAATTCAGGTTGTACCCCACTGTTTATCATCGGGGATCCGTTTCTGTAAATATGTAAATTGTTTTTAGCACAGATTGATAAATATTTACCTTGATCCGGTTGAACTATTTTTTATCGCACATATCGATAATATTTTTGCGCCACGAGTGGGGTAAGTTAACAGCGTTTTATTAACCTCATTGCATTTTTTAGTTGTCTATTGCTTATTTTTTAATATCCCCGGGGTATTCCCCGGGAGTTTTATTGGCAATATGTGCTTTTAAATTTGCAGGGTTAATCAGGTGGCTGTTTCGTCTGGCTGCTAATAGCGGATATTTGATTTTTAAATATCCGCCGCTGCTGCATGGTTAAATATAATTAATATAGTTGAAGGAATTAAAATAGCAGCAAATAAAAAAGGCCGGAAATTCCGGCCTTTGGCTTGAAATGGCTCATCGTCCTCCGTGATTTCGCGTGCCGGGGAAACCGTATCCATCGCCTTCGCGCCGCTCACCGGTTAAATTCCCGGCGTTGACGTTTCATTATCAACGGCCGGTTTTCGTCACCGCGTTCGATACGCTTAACATCATGCAACCGCACTTGTGCGCCGTCTCGGTTCACTTTCAGCAGAATAGTGCCCCTTGCGCCGGGGGGGTTATTGGGATCAAACCAGGCGCACATCGCTGACTACGAACCGACAGCGTGGGGCCTGCAAGCATCACAATAATCGCCAGCGCCCGGGCAAAAATGGGGCGGCTGATGAAAACGTTCGATATCCAGGCGTTTTCAAAAACAAAGGGCAGGCAGAATCAAATTGGCGCGTGGGCGGTTTCTGTCTTACCGTTTAAACGCCGAAAGCGGGAGGGCGGTAAACAGTATTTTTTTGCAAAACTACGGGTAAACGACTGTTGCGAGTCGAAGCCATATTTCCACGAAATGGAGAGTATGCTTTCGTCACTCTGGATTAAATCGCGCGCCGCCATTTCCAGTTTTCTGTCGCGAATATAATTCGCCAGGTTGGTATTTTTCACCTGATAGAAAACGCGTTGCAGATGCCACTTGGAATAGCCGGAACGCTGTGCCACATCTTCTATTTTCAGTGGCTTATGAATGTTGCTGTCAATCCAGATGAGTAATTCATCGATGATATGTTCGAGTTTGAGCACTGAAGCATCCTTTTTAGTAACCTTGATTTTTTGTCAATCACAATCCCGGTTGATTAAAATGCCAGACGTCTTCGGTGAATGAGCGAGGAGGGGGATTGTCGTGCCGTTATTTATAAATTTCGGCATCACCGTGCAGTTTATTATTGCCGGTCGTCGCTAATACCCGAAAAGCGCTCGCACCTTGCCGATCGGCTTTTTCGGCAAGCTGATTCACCAGTTCATCCAGCGTCAGCGCATTGCTGACGGAGACCACGCCAATTCTTTGTTTGCCGGTGCTGTCGTTAATTTGTACAGCGGAAAAGGCCGGTTGTGTTGTGCTTAAAATAAACAAAGTGGCCAGGATAAAAGTAATTCGTTGCATAAAAACCTCGTCAGTTTTGTGGGGAATATTACTACCATAACGATCGTGATATTACCGTCTGGGTAAGCGCTGATTAAGATGTGATTATTACTTGGGGTTATGAAGTAAATTCATTAAAGGTATTTTCAGAAGGCCTCTATAACATGAAAACAAGTGACCTGCTTCGCAATTGGAGCCATTTTGCCGCACGATTCGTGAATTATGAACATATATTTAATGGCAGGCAGAGTGTAGCATAACCCGCAATGACATAATCTGACAAAGGGGCAGAAATGCTAAAAGATAATTTTAACGATCTGTTCTATTTAATTGTGGTAGCGCGCGAACGGAGTTTTACCCGCGCGGCAGCAAAATTGGGTGTATCGCAATCGGCGCTCAGCCATGCTATTCGCGGGCTGGAAGAGAGACTGCAAATTCGCTTATTAACGCGTACTACCCGCAGCGTTGCGCCAACCGAAGCGGGTGAATCATTAATTAATAGTATTGGCCCACGTTTTAAAGAGATTGAGGAAGAACTGATTGCGCTGACCGATATGCGCGATCGTATGGCGGGGAATATTCGTATCACATTGAGCGAACACGCTTTGCATTCCACCGTGTGGCCTGTGCTGCAACCTTTTCTCGAAACCTACCCCGATGTTCACGTTGAATTAACCATTGATAATACCCTGACCGATATTGTCACTGAACGTTATGATGCCGGTATCCGCCTTGGCGAGCAGGTTGCCAAAGATATGGTTGCGGTGCGTATTGGCCCCGACTGGCGCATGGTTGTGGTGGGTTCTCCGGCTTATTTTGCGCGTTACGGTAAACCGCAAAAGCCCCATGATTTACAGAGCCACAACTGTATTAATATGCGCTTGCCAACGCTTGGCGGATTATATGCATGGGAATTTTCTAAAGATGGACAGGAGATCCGCGTGCGGGTCGAAGGGCAATTAACCTTCAATAATCTGGCGTCGCGTATTAATGCGGCAACCAGCGGAATGGGGCTGGCGTTCGTACCGGAAGATTGCGTTGCCGATGCAGTAGCGCAGGGAACGCTTGAGACCGTGCTCGATGAATGGTGCGAACCTTTTCCCGGCTACTTTCTCTACTATCCGAGCCGCAAACAGCATACCGCCGCCTTCGCGCGTTTAATTGACACGCTGCGTTACTCTGCGCATTGAATAAGCCCGATGACGCAGCACCGTTGATGACGAGAAAAAATATAAGCGGTTTATTAATGCGTTTACGCGGAATATTTATGAGCGATATTCATAGATAAAAGCGGCGGCGAAATAGCTGATGTAAAAAAATGAAATCTAACAATAAGCTGACAGCGCAATGACATCACGGTTAGCTGTGCATGCCATATTTCAATTGGTAAGAATAATAGCTTGAAGTGTTAAATCCCTTGTCGAAATATCAGCGTATGCTGACGCCGGGAGTTGCCTGAAAAGGATTTCTGGACATAAAAATTAACGTTGGGAATAGCGCATAAAATCAATGCTACGAGAGAATATTGTCAACCTGTTATCCTTTATTGAAGTGGCTCGTGAGTGCAGTTTTACGAAAGCGGCGGCAAGGCTCGGCGTTACCCAATCGACGTTAAGTCATTCGGTGAAAACGCTGGAAGAGCGTCTGGGGGTGAAGTTGCTAATCCGCACCACGCGTAATGTCGCGCCAACGGAGGCTGGCGAACAGTTGCTGGATATCCTTATTCCGCGTCTGGGGGAAATTGATGAAAAGCTCAATGACTTAGCGAGTAATAACAGTGCGCCGGTGGGAAATATTCGCATTGCCACCAGCGAACATGCTGCGGACGCTTATTTATGGCCAAAGGTAAAAGAATTTCTGGCGGCCTGGCCCAAAATTAATGTCGAACTGTTTATCGACAATGGTTTTAATAATATTGTCGCTGAACGTTTTGATGCTGGCGTCAGGCTGGGAGAATTCATTGAAAAAGATATGGTTGCGGTACGCATCAGCCCTGATTTTCGTATGAAGGTCGTCGGTTCTGCCGACTATTTTTCACAGCATTCCGTACCTGTGACCCCGGATGATTTATATCAGCATGAGTGTATTAATTTTCGTCTCTCGACGAGCGGAGGTATCTATTGCTGGGAATTTGCCAGGGCCGGGCAGGAAGTAAAAGTTAAAGTGAAAGGGCGATTTATTGTCAATACCGTGAGGCAGTGCGTGGAAGCGGCAAGCGCCGGGCTAGGTCTGGCTTATGTGCCTGAGGATCTGGTTAACGATGCGCTGGCATCCGGCGAATTGGTACAGGTGTTAGAGGCGTGGTGCCCGGTTATTCCCGGTTATTTTCTCTATTACCCGAACCGGCAACAGCACAGTAATGCCTTCCATTTATTTATTGAAGCGGTGCGTCGCCATCCGCTTTGAAAAAACCTTCCCGACAATAAAGTTTGAGCACCATCTCATCAGGGATCATGTAACCTTTTCCCGCCACCCGCAGTATAAAATCTTCTGGTAAATCAAATTGCTCCAGCTTGCGCTTCAGGTTATTCATTACCTGCCACAAACGCTGGCTGGAGCAGCGCAGGCCGTGGTTTTCCCACACATGGATCTGCAATGCTTTATCCGCCACTACGGTGCCAACCGCATGACTTAACAGGTAGGTCAGCAAGTTAGCCATTGTTAGCCGTAAATTGACATTGCCTCCCGCAGATCCATAGCGGATAAGGCTTTTTTTAAACGGTAAAAATTCTATTTCGCTATTTTTACCCAGGCGATAGCCATAAACAGTGAGTTTTTCCATCGTTTCAATCCAGATATACAGGGAAGAGGATGAAAAGCGCAGAGTGCTTCTTTTCCGTCTTCTCTGGAAAGGCGACCACCGGAAGGAAAAACTTAAATTGTGGCGTAAAAAAACTTTCGCCTCTGGGCTGCCCTGGCCTCAGAGGCTGTCAGAAGGAATATCGTTGGTCCATTTGGTTGCCGCCTTAATCAGCTCCGCAATCATGCTGCGGTTGAAACCCAGACGGTGACCAAGGGCGCTGACCTCTTCCCACTGGTGCTGTTCGTAGAGTTCGATCAGGCGCAGGTAAGGGTACAACGTGCCTTTCTTTTCCCGCAGCGCCAGCATGACGTTGGCGGAGATATCGATCTGGGTTATCAGATCCGCCATCGGCATTTCGAAAATGCTGTCGAGCTGTGAAAAAAGGCCGACGATAAAGGCATCGTCTGCGGAGTGGCGGCTGATCGAGTGCGCCGACGCCAGCTCGCAAAACTTGGCGCGTATCAGGCTCTGGCGATAAATATCATCGGTCTCGTCTTTATTGACCGATGTCAGGCAGGAGACCAGCACGAAGCGGCGCAACTCATTGGTGCCAAGATAAAAAATAATATCTTTTAACGACTGGCTGCGGATATGTTTAATACCGCGGGCGTTAAAGACAATATTTTGCGCATAACGCATGATTTTGAACGACAGCGCCAGATCCTGCTTCAACAACGCCTCGATCTTATTGAAATTCGGCGAATCGGTATTCACCTCTTTCATCAGTTTCAGGGTGATAGCCTGATTCTGAATCAGCTTGTTGGCGGAGTGGATCACCGGCTTGCTGAAAAAATGGCCCTGAAACAGCGTGCAGCCTATATTTTTAAAGCACTCATACTCTTCCTGCGTTTCGACTTTTTCCGCCAGAAACACCGTATCTTTCAGTAAGGCGCCTTTATCTTTGATATAGCCGCTTATCTCTTCTGGCGTGTTTATCCGCACATCGAATTTAATGATGTTGATATAGGGGAGAAAGTCATTCCAGCCATCGCCAAGTTCGAAGTCGTCCAGTGCAATGCGAAAGCCGTGTGCAGAGAGCTGTTTTACCGTGTGCAGCAGCAGCGGCGTCGGTTTGGCCGTTTCGAGAATTTCCACAATTACTCTATCTTTCGGCAACGTTTCCGCCATGCCCTGTACCAGCAATTCATAGGGGAAATTGACGAAAATAGCGCTGTACTCTTTCAGACGGCCCAGCGGCGCGCCGAGAAATTGTTCCACAATAATTTGAGCAGTTGCGTACTCCGGCGTGACGTCGGGAAACCGGTTCGTCATACTGTCTCTGAACAACAACTCGTAACCGACTGTGTTCATATTTGCATCAAAAATCGCCTGGCGGGCGACAAAAGAGAACATGCGAAACTCCACTTACAGATGCCTGCAAATCTTTTAAAAGTCGGTAATGCGCGAGTTTGACCTGGTCAACCCCCGCCATTTTTCCGCAGGGTAAAATGGAAGCCTGGACGAAAACGGAAAAGACGCAAGTCGGAGCTGGGGAAGGCAGTATCTTTTGTAAACTTCTGAGGAATTTAAGTCAAATTCAGAATGGCAGAATCATACAGTATTGCGATATTTATCGGCAACTGAGGCAAGAAAATAACCCGATGGCAGACAATCGGGCTATTTCCCTTGCTGATATCAGGTATTGCGCGCCACGACACCGGCTTTTTCCAGCATCGCATGCAATAACACATTGGCACCGGCGCTCACCTGTTCTGGCGACGAATACTCAATTTCGTTATGGCTGATGCCGTCCTTGCAGGGAATAAAGATCATTCCAGTCGGTGCCAGCATGCTCATATATACGGCGTCATGTCCGGCGCCGGAAACAATATCCATATGAGAATAACCTAATTGCTGCGCCGCCCGGCGTACAGCCTCCTTGCAATCGGCATGGAAGGGCGCAGCCGGGTACTGCGACACCTGGCGCAGAGCGATATCCAGCCCGCTTTTCTGCGCTGTTTGCTGGATAACGGCTTTCAGCGCCGCGTCCATCTTATCGACCTCGGCATCGGTCATATTGCGAAAATCGATGGAGAAGGTGACGCTGCCCGGCACCACGTTACGGCTGTTAGGATGCACCTGCACCATGCCCACCGTTCCGCGTCCATGCGGGGCAAACTGGTTGGCGATGGCGATCACCTCCTGCATCAGGCCGGTTGCCACTTGCAGCGCATCTTTGCGCATCGCCATTGGCGTTGGGCCAGCGTGCGACTCCATCCCCGTAACCGTGCAGTCGTACCAGCGGATCCCCAGTACCGCCTGCACCACGCCGATGGCGACATCCTGCTCTTCCAGAATCGGCCCCTGTTCGATATGCGCTTCAAAATAGGCGCCAATTGGATGCTGGCCTGGCGTATGCTCGCCCGCATAGCCAATGTTGAACAGCTCATCGCGTACCGTTTTGCCTGCGGTATCGGTCGCCGCATAGGCCAGCTCCAGCGGAAAAATCCCGGCAAAGACGCCAGAACCCATCATCACCGGAACAAAGCGCGAACCCTCTTCGTTCGTCCAGAACACCATCTCGATGGGGGCTTGTGTTTCAATGCCGTTGTCGTTGAGCGTGCGGATCACTTCCAGCGCGGATAACACGCCAAAGTTACCGTCGAATTTGCCGCCGGTCGGCTGGGTATCGATATGGCTTCCGGCGACGATGGGCGGCAGGCTGTTATTCCGCCCGGCGCGACGCATAAAGACATTGCCGATTTGGTCTATTTCCACCGACAGCCCGGCCGCTTTGCCCCAGCCGACCACCAAATCGCGCCCCTGGCGATCAAGGTCGGTGAGCGTCAGGCGACAGCAACCGCCTTTCGGCGTTGCGCCAATTTGCGCCAGATCCATCAGCGACTGCCACAGGCGCTGGCCATTAATGCGCAGGTCACCCGTCGCAACCACGGTGTCCGGCGCGGAGATCGTTTCACTCATCTTTTTTCTCCCAGGTTAACGTTGCACGGCCTGCGGCGCACGATGGCGTTCCCAGACCGCGGCGGCGCTGAAATCCGGTCCGAAGGCCGGGCGTTTGATATAGCGTCCTGCGCCTTCACGTGCGCGCAGTTCCCCGTCAGCCCAGACCACCACGCCCTGGCTGAGGGTATAAGCCGGGACGCCGGTGACGACGCGGCCCTCGAAAATATTGAAGTCGTTGCGTGAATGATGGGTTGCAGCAGACAGCACCTTGCTGCCCTGCGGATCCCACAGCACCAGATCGGCATCCGCGCCGGGGGTGACCACACCTTTGCGCGGATAGATGTTAAAGAGCCGCGCGGTATTGGCTGAAGTGATAGCGACAAACTCACTCGGCGTCAGACGACCACTGTTAACGCCTGCATCCCATAGCACCATCATACGTTCCTCCACGCCGCCGCAGCCGTTCGGGATCTTGGTGAAATTATCCAGTCCGGCGGCTTTCTGGCTGGCGCAGAAGGTGCAGTGATCGGTGGCGGTGGTATGAAGCTGACCGGACTGCAAACCGTGCCACAGCGCAGCCTGGTGCGATTTATCGCGAAACGGCGGGCTCATCACATGGGCGGCGGCGAAGGCGAAATCGGGGTGACGGTAAACGCTGTCATCCACCACCAGATGGCCCGCCAGCACTTCGCCGTAAACGCGCTGACCGCGCCCCCGCGCGCGGGCAATCGCTTCTGCCGATTCCCGACAGGAGACATGCACTACATAAATCGGCACGCCCATAATGCTGGCGACGGTAATCGCGCGGTTGGCGGCTTCACCTTCCACTTCCGGCGGGCGCGAGAGGGGATGCGCCTCCGGGCCGCTGATCCCTTGTTTCAGCATCTCCTGTTGCAGCAGATACACCATCTCGCCATTTTCCGCATGTACCGTCGGCATAGCGCCTAACTCCAGGCAGCGGCGAAAACTGTTCATCAGCGTTTCGTCGTCGCACATAATGGCGTTTTTGTAGGCCATAAAGTGTTTAAAACTGTTCACCCCTTCCTGCTGTACAAGCTGCCCCATATCCTCACGCACGCTCTCATCCCACCAGGTAATGGCGACGTGGAAGCTGTAGTCGGCGGCGGCTTTTTCTGCCCAACCGCGCCACTGCTGATACGCCTCCATCAGCGGTTGCTGCGGATTAGGGATAACAAAATCGATAATCGTCGTGGTGCCGCCCGCCAGCGCGGCGGCAGTGCCGCTGTAGAAATCATCGACCGTCGTCGTACCCATAAACGGAAAATTCATATGGGTATGCGGATCGATGCCGCCGGGCATCACATACAGGCCCCCGGCATCAATGACTTGTGTGTGTGCCGGAAGATCCCACTGTGAGGCGTCGCCAACGGCGGCGATCAGGCCATCAACGCACAACACATCGGCGCGGCGCTGGCAGTCCGCATTGACCACCGTGCCGCCTTTAATCAACACATTACGCATGCTCTTCTCCTGTGCCTGACCCGGTTTACGCCGTGGTCGCCATCGGGTTATTGGGGTGGGTTGTCCAGTTGGCGTACTGGTCGGAAACCACGATTCCGGTGCGTTTATCGACTTCGCCGGGTTGCAGGTGGCGCAGCGAAATACAGTTTTCTACCGGGCAAACCGAGGCGCAGAGGTTGCAGCCAACGCAATCTTCCTCGCGCACAGCGAAATGGCGCTCGCCCATCAGGCTGGTGGAGATCGCCTGGTGCGAGGTGTCTTCGCACACCAGGTGGCAGCGCCCGCACTTGATGCAGCTTGTCTGGTCGATGACGGCTTTTTCGACGTGATTGAGGTTGAGGTAGCGCCAGTCGGTAACGCTGCCCAGCGCCATGCCGCGAAAATCCTCCAGCGTGCGAAACCCTTTCTCATCCATGTAGTTTTCCAGGCCGCTTATCATGTCGCGCACAATCTGGAAACCGTGGACCATTACTGCCGTACAGACCTGGACGGTGCCACAACCCAGCGCGATAAATTCGGCGGCATCGCGCCAGGTGGAGATCCCGCCAATGCCGGAGATCGGCAACCCGCGCGTTGGCGCGTCGCGGCTAATTTCTGCCACCATATTCAGCGCAATGGGTTTCACCGCCGGGCCGCAGTAGCCGCCGTGGGAACCCTGATTGCCGGTGTGCGGCGTCATCAGCATCTGGTCGAGATCAACGCCCATCACCGAGTTGATGGTATTGATCAGCGAAACCGCATCCGCGCCGCCCGCTTTTGCCGCCCGCGCCGGGTAGCGAATATCGGTGATGTTCGGCGTCAGTTTGACGATCACCGGCAGGCGGCAATACTGCTTGCACCAGCGGGTGACCATTTCGATATACTCCGGCACCTGGCCGACCGCCGCGCCCATGCCGCGCTCGCTCATGCCGTGCGGGCAACCGAAGTTCAGCTCAATGCCGTCCGCGCCGGTCGCTTCCACCTGCGGCAGGATCCATTTCCATGCCTCTTCCTCACAGGGCACCATGATCGACACCACCACCGCCCGATCCGGCCAGCGTTGCTTAATCCGCGCGATCTCTTCCAGGTTGGTCTCCAGCGAGCGGTCGGTGATCAGCTCAATATTGTTCAGCCCGAGAATACGGCGGTCCGCGCCGCGCAGCGTGCTGTAGCGCGGCCCGCAGACATTAACGACGTGCGGATCAAGCCCCAGCGTTTTCCACACCACGCCGCCCCAGCCAGCCTGAAAAGCGCGTTCGACGTTGTACTCTTTATCGGTCGGCGGCGCTGAAGCCAGCCAGAACGGGTTGGGGCTGTGAATGCCGAGAAAATTACTGTGCAGATCAGCCATGAGAAGACTCCTGGTAAAAGGTGGCATTGGCGGCATCGGCCTGCGAAATGGCGAGTGCCAGCAGGATGGCGCGGGCGGCAGCTTTGCCCTGTTTAACCGCATCGACGGTGAGATCCAGCCCGCCTGCGCAGCAGTCGCCACCGGCCCAGACGCCGGGCAGTGAGGTGCGTCCTTCCTCGTCAACGGCGATGCGCCCGCCGCTTAACGCCACGCCCTGCGCCGGGCGTGGATCGTAGGTTTGCCCAATCGCTTTCAGCACCATATCCGCCGCCAGCGTGAAGGTTTCACCGCCAGGCGTCAGCCCTGCGTCGGTCTGTTGCATCAGGGAAAAGGTGACGCCGGTTAAGCGGTTATCCTGCTGCTCAAAGCGCAGCGGCGCGGCGAGAAAGCGCAATGTGACACCGCACGCTTTTGCCCACTGCTGCTCTTTCAGGGAGGCTTTCATCTGGCTTTCGCCACGGCGATAAACCAGGGTGACTTCGCGCGCGCCCAGTTTTTTCGCCTGCACGGCGGCATCCACTGCGGTCATTCCGCCACCAATCACTACGACATTGCGGCCCACTGGCATCTGGCTGAGATCGGCGCACTGGCGCAGTTCGGCAATAAACTCGACGGCTTCGCGCACGCCGTGCGGCTCTGGTGTATCACTGTCGAGCGCATTCACGCCCGCTAAACCGGTGCCAAGGAATACCGCGTCATACTCTGCACGCAGTTGCGCCAGCGTGAAGTGCTGGCCCAGCGTTTTGCCGCAATGCAGGGTGATACCGCCTACCGACAGCAGCCACGCCACCTCCTGCGCCGGAAAATCTCCGGTCACTTTGTAACGGGCCAGGCCGTATTCGTTCAGGCCACCCGCTTTCGCGCGGGCATCAAACAGATCAATCGCATGCCCGGCGAGCGCCAGCGCATGCGCTACGGTCAACCCGGCAGGCCCGGCGCCGACAATCGCCACGCGTTTACCGCTGCTGGCAGCGCGGGTAAACAGCGGTTTGCCGGGAGCGGCGAAAAAGCGATCGGTGGCGTAGCGCTGCAAACGGGCGATATCCAGCGGACGGCCATCCTGTGCATTACGCACGCAGGCCTGCTCGCAGAGGGTTTCAGTCGGGCAGACGCGTGAGCAGGTGCCGCCAAGAATATTGGCCCGCAGGATCACTTCCGCCGCGCCGCGATCGTTACTTTGCGCGATGCGCTGAATAAAGCTCGGTACATCGATCTCCGCCGGGCAGGCGCGGGTGCAGGGGGCATCAAAGCAGTAGTAGCAGCGTTCCGCTTCCAGCACCGCCTGAGTGGAAGAGAGCGCGGGATCGCAATCGCTGAACGCACGGGCATACTCCGCGGGCGTCAGCCGACCGGGGCAGATCCCCGGCGTATCGAGTGTGTTCATCATGCCTCCTGAATAATCCTGACCAGATGGTTAAGTTTTCCGGAATAGCCATGCGATTTATGTGCCATTTTGACGCGCATGGCGGCAGGGCAGGAGAAATCAGCGGTTCAGGGATCTTCAGGATCGATTGCACTAAAATGATCGTCGCATTTTGGTGCATTTCGCACCAAATTTGCCGATTATTGCTGCATTTAGCAGCAAGAAGGTTATTCCAGCCCGCAGATGCGCCAGACGGCGCTCAGCACATGCTGCGTGGCACGCGCCTGCATCGTGTCGCTGTGGGCATCTTCGCCGCAGACGGCTTCCACCTGGATATCGAAATCGGCATAGGTTTGCGTCATCGACCAGACGGTAAAGAAGAAGTGGGTGGTATCCAGCGCGCGCATTTTACCGGCGGCAATCCAGCCATCGAGGATGTGCGCTTTCTCTTCTACCAGTTGGCGCAGTTCGCTTTTCAGTAACGGATGCACAACCTGCGCACCTTGCAGGATCTCGTTGGCAAAGAGTTTGGAGGCTTCCGGGCGGCTGAAGCTGAAGTGGATTTTGCGCCCGACATACTCCGCCAGTGCGCTTTTCGGCTCGGCGCTGGCGCAGATCCCCTCCAGCGGCGACAACCAGTCGTGGAGAATGTTTTCCAGCACCCGCAGGTAGAGATTGTGTTTGTTGCCGAAGTAGTAGTGCAGATTGGCTTTCGGCAGAGCTGCGGCGTCGGCAATCTGTTGCATCGTCGCGCCGCGAAAGCCGTAGCGGGCAAATACGCGCTCCGCCGCTGGCAGGATAATGGCTTCGTTATCCTGACGAATGCGTCCCTTATCGGGTGACTCCACCACGCCGTGGAGAAGAACCTCATTCATAGTGTGCTCCGTGAGAAAACCGCCCTCCCTGGCGGCGGGGGTTATTTCAGTTTGGCGGCGGCGTCCCAGACTTCGTGCGTCATACCGCTGTCGCCCGGATCTTTCTTGATAACCGGCGTATCGCCGCCGCTGTGCAGCAACACGTCGATAGTGCGACGGTACGCGGCCGGATCGAGATAGCCGATTTTCGGCGTATTGGCGTTGGTGATAAGCTTCGCCACGTTCTCCATCTGGCGAGTCTGCACCTCTTCCGTGGCGGCGCCGGAGGCATCTTCTGCCACCACGATTTTCGCCGCTTCATCCGGGTGTTTCACCGCGTAATCCCAGCCTTTAAACGACGCTTTGAGGAATTTCGCCATTTTGCTGACAAATGCCGGATCTTTCAGATCGGAGCCGAGGACATACAGCCCATCTTCCAGCGTGGAAACGCCCTGATCCTCATACGGGAAGGTGATTAAGTCGTCCTGCTTCAGCCCGGCGTCGATCAACTGCCAGTATTCGTTGTAGTTCATGGTCGAAATACAGGCGGCCTGATCCTGTAACAGCGGATCAACGTTAAAGCCCTGTTTTAAAATGGTGATGTCTTTACCCGGCTTGAGGCCCAGTTTGTTCATCCAGTTAAAGAACGGGTATTCGTTGCCGCCGTACCAGACGCCCAGGGTTTTGCCTTTGAAATCGGCCGGGGTTTTGATGCCGCTCGATTTTTTACAGGTCAACATCATCCCGGAACGATCGTACACCTGGGCGATATTCACCAGCGGCACGCCCGCTTCGCGCGAGGCCAGTGCATCCGGCAACCAGTCAACAATGACATCGGCGGATTTACCGGCAATCACCTGCACCGGGGAGATATCCGTGCCGCCGGGTTTAATGGTGACATCCAGCCCTTCATCCTGATAAAACCCTTTTTGCTGCGCCACGTAATAACCGGCGAACTGTGATTGCGGCAGCCACTTCAGTTGCAGTGTGACTTTCTCGGCGGCGGCCGCCTGAAAGGCCAGTACAGACATTGCCGCCAGAAACAAACCCCGGCGCAAAGCGAAACTTTTTATCATTAGAGAACTCCTCGGGTTAGTGAACCTGAATAGGTGCTAATTGTTTTACTTCTGAGCGGCGCTCCCACGTAGCGTGGGGTGCCAGAAATTCACGCGCCGGTCGAGCTGAACCAGCAGGCTGTAGAACAGAGAACCGGCGATCGAGGCGACAACAATCGCCGACCACACCACCGGCATATGCATGCGCGCCGATTCGGTGGAGATGCGAAAGCCCAGCCCGGCGGTCGGCGAACCGAAAAATTCCGCCACAATCGCGGTGATAAGCGACAGCGTGGCATTCACTTTCAGGGCGCTAAAAATAAACGGCATCGCGGCAGGCAGACGCAGCACCCGCAGGCTTTGTCCCGGCGTGGCGGCGTAGCAATACATCAGTTCCTGCTCCAGTTTGCCGCTGGCTTTTAACCCGGCCAGCGTACTGACCAGCGCCGGGAAGAAGGTCACCAGCGTGACCACGGCGGCTTTGGAAGGCCAGTCAAAGCCAAACCACATCACTGCAATCGGTGCGACGCCGACCAGCGGAACGGTGCTGGTGAGGCTGGCCACTGGCAGTAACCCGCGTTGTAAAAACGGCAGGCGGTCGATAAGAATCGCCACGCCAATCCCCAGCCCGCTGCCGAGTAGATAACCTGCCAGCACGGATTTGATCACCGTTTGCAGCACATCGCCCGCCAGCAGCGGCACGCTGTTGACCAGCGCGGCAAGAATATCCAGCGGCGCGGGCAGAATGACCTGCGGAACGGCAAAACCGGTGACCAGAATCTGCCAGAACCACAGCAGCCACAGGCCGAGCAGCGCCGCGACGCTGGCGGCCGGAAGCGTTGAGCGCGCCAGACGTTGCACGCTGACCATCGCCAGCAGTGCCACCGCGCCCAGCGTCAGACCGTGAATCGGCTGCCACGCCAGCCACAGTACGCTCGCCAGCAAAGTGACGGCGAACAGAGCGCCGCGCAGACGGCTAAAGGTGGCGGTGCACCCTGCCAGCGCGCACAGCACCAGCAGGATATTGACCAGCAACAGCGGAGCCGATAACGGCGTTTGCCCGCTTAACTGGATCAGCGACAGCATCAACAACAACAGCGCGCCGACCAGCAAAAACGTGCCGGGTATCGCAGTGCGTTTCATCATCCCCCCTTACGCTGGCGCATCACCAGCCGTTCCGTGAGCGTGACCAGCCCGGTTAACGCCAGCCCAAGCAGCGAGGCCATTACCAGCGCCGACCAGATCTGAATGGTGTTGCCATAGTAGGAGCCGGTCAGCAGCCGCGCGCCCAGCCCGGCCTGCGCCCCGGTGGGCAACTCGGCCACCATCGTACCGACCAGCCCGCTGGCAATCGCCACGCGAAACGCCGGAAACAGATACGGCAGCGAAGAGGGCAGGCGCACTGTCCAGAAGATATCGACCCGCCGGGCAGCCCAGGTGTGCATCAGTTCCATCTCCATTTTTTGCGGCGAGCGCAGTCCCTGCACGGTGGCGATGGTGACCGGGAAGAAGCAGAGATACATGGCGATAGTGGCTTTTGGCAGCATGCCGGTGATGCCGACGCTGCCCAGAATGATCAGCACAATGGGCGCTATTGCCAGCACCGGAATGGTTTGTGAGGCGACGATCCACGGTAGTAGCGCTTTATCCAGGGTGCGCGAGTGAACAATGCACACCGCCAGCACCACGCCGAGCACCACACCCATGGCAAAACCCGTCAGCGCTGCGCTGGCGGTGACCCAGGTATGCAACAACAGGTTGCGCGGCGAGGTAAGTGGCCACTGGGTGATACTGTTCCAGATATCGATGGCAATCTGGTGCGGTGCGGGCAACAGCGGACGGCTGGCATTCAGCGCTGCCTGCATCACATCGTGATAATTCCACGCGCCGCGCGGTGCCAGTACGCGGTCAATCACGCCGGGCGCATTCAGCGCCAGCGCCAGCAGATACCAGAGCACCAGCGCAACCAGCAGCACCATGCTCACCGGCAGCGCGTTCGTAATAAGACGCCGCTCAGCGATCATGATGCCCCTCCACCAGCGCTTCGCGCACCTCCTGCGCCAGCGCAAGGAACGCGGGCGTATTGCGGATCGCCAAATCGCGCTGTGCCGGAAGCGGGGAGTCGATCACCTTCACGATGCGCCCCGGACGCGGCGACATCACCACGATTTTGGTCGACAGATAAACCGCTTCGGCAATGGAGTGGGTGACAAACACCATCGTGCGCTGCTCGTTGTACCACAGTTGCTGAAGCTGCTGGTTGAGGTTGTCGCGGGTCAGTTCGTCGAGCGCGCCAAAGGGTTCATCCATCATTAAAATCTTCGGCTCAAAGCCGAGCGCCCGCGCGATAGACACACGCTGCTGCATGCCGCCCGAGAGCTGCCACGGGTACTTTTTCTCAAACCCCTTCAGGCCAACGCGTGAAAGCTGCTCACGGGCGATTTCGTCGCAGCGCTCTGGCGGTACGCCCTGGATCTGTAACGGCAATTTGACGTTGGCTATCACGGTGCGCCACGGCAGCAGCACCGGAGCCTGAAAGACATAGCCGTAAGCTCCGGCTTGGCGCGCTTCCGACGGCGACATATCGTTCACCAGCACATCGCCGGAGGTAATCGGCTCAAGATCGGCAATGACCCGCAGCAGGGTGGTTTTGCCGCAGCCGGATGGCCCGATAAACGAGACAAACTCGCCCTGGCGAATCGTCAGATTAATGTCCTGTAACGCGTGTACGGGTTTATCCGCCGCCGGATAGATAACGCTGGCCTGACTAACGGTTATGGCGGGCCGCGCTGTGGCGCTGGCGGTCTTTAAGGACACCACGGCGCTCTCCTCAGCAAACATCACCTGGCTCATCCTGCTCCCCCTGTTTTTTGACTAACTGGTTAGGTTTCTTTTTCACCATGCCATTTTTGTGCCAGGGGTTAATTTCCGCATTTTTACCGCATTTAGCTGCACGATAATGAATTTTACTCATCAATTTAGTGCAGATGTCGGCGCGTTTGCTTTGTGATGGGGCAGTGAGGAGGATCGGGGTGGGAAAAGGCAGCATAAACAGGCGCAGCGCGCGTGGTTAGTGACAGTTGTCGTATTTCTGCGTGCCAGTGGCGCGAAAAGAATGATCGACGTCATACATCTTTCGCGCCACGCGCTTTACGTATTGCCAGGATTAATCCGATTGACTATTATCTCTACACCCCTTACAGAGCTAACGCCACATCTAATGTGAGTGCCGGAGATAAGCGCCGGGCGGGGTAAAACCTTGCAGTACTTAGATACACTTAAAACACCAGGCCCTGGCATCAGCCGGGGCGTTTTATTTTGTACGTCAGCCAGACCCTCTTCCCGCAGGAAGAGGGCGGTAACTCAGTCGCGGTCGATGGCAAACGGCTGCCAGGCCTGGCGTACCGGCATCACTTCCACGCGGTTAATATTCATATGATCCGGCAGCGTCGCGATGTAGAACATCTGTTCGGCAATATCCTGCGCGGTCAGCGGCGTGGTGCCGCGATAGAGATTATCCGATGCGGCCTGGTCGCCTTTGGTGCGTACCAGCGTAAATTCCGTTTCCGCAATCCCCGGCGCTAAATCGGTCACACGCACCCCGGTACCGAGTAAATCGCAGCGCAGGTTATAGCTGAACTGCTTCACAAATGCTTTGGTCGCGCCATAAACATGGCTGCCAGGGTAGGGCCACTGCCCGGCAATCGAACCGATATTGATGATAGACGCGCCTGCGCCGTGTTGAATCAGCGTAGGCAGCAGGGCGTGGGTCACGTTGACCAGCCCGGTCACGTTGGTGTCGATCATGGTCTGCCAGTCTTCAAGATCCACGCGCTGCGCAGGTTGCGGCGACAGCGCCAGCCCGGCATTGTTGATAAGCGCGGTAATATCGGCGAACTCAGCCGGCAGCGCCGCCACGGCGCTTTTCACTGCATCTTTATCGCGGACATCCAGCTCAATAATATGCACCGGCACTTTTCCCTGAAGGCGGTCTTTAAGGCTTTCGAGACGTGCCAGACGACGCCCGCTCAGCACCAGCGACCAGCCCGCATCGGCAAACACCTGCGCTGCCGCTTCGCCAAAACCGGAGGTTGCGCCGGTAATAAACACCACTTTCTTTGCTTCACTCATCGTCTTCTCCTGTGCGGGTTTGTGACGTCACTATAAAAACGCCCGCCCGCGCCAGACAGTGCCAGTTGCGCTGTCGCGGTGTGACACCTGTGTCACATGTTGCTAACACGACTGGCTCTATCTGCGGTTTGCCCGCGCGCCGCATGATACGGACAACAATAACGGCATGAGAGGAGCAGGATATGAAACTGGCACTTCAGAGCGAGATGGCGATAACCAACGACGACGTACGTCAACTGGACCGGTCGTATGTGTTTCATTCATGGTCGATGCAGGGCAACCTTAACCCGATGGTGATTGCCGGGGCGAAAGGCTGTGAGTTATGGGACTACGAAGGCAATACGTACCTCGATTTCAGCAGCCAACTGGTGAACGTCAATATTGGTTATCAGCATCCGCGCGTGCTGGCGGCGATGAAAGCACAGCTTGACGAACTGGTGACGATTGCACCGGCGACGGCCAACCTGGCACGCGGCGAAGCGGCCAAACGCATTGTCTCGCTGGCGCCGGAAGGTTTCAGTAAGGTCTTCTTTACCAACGCCGGGGCGGATGCCAACGAAAACGCCATCCGTATGGCGCGTCTTTACACCGGGCGCGACAAGATTTTCTCCGCCTACCGTTCCTATCACGGCAATACCGGTAGCGCGATTGCCGCCACCGGTGACTGGCGGCGCGTACCGAACGAATATTCACGCGGGCATGTGCACTTCTTTAACCCGTACCTCTATCGCAGCGAATTCAACGCGACGACGGAAGCCGAAGAGTGCACACGTGCGCTGGCGCACCTGCGCCGCATGATTGAGGTCGAAGGGCCGGCATCTATCGCCGCGATCCTGCTCGAATCCGTACCGGGAACGGCGGGTATTCTGGTGCCGCCGGAAGGTTATATGAAGGGCGTGCGCGCGCTGGCCGATGAGTTTGGCATTGTGCTGATCCTGGATGAAGTGATGGCCGGTTTTGGCCGCACCGGTAGCTGGTTCGCTTTTGAGCAGGATGGCATCGTGCCGGATCTGATCACCTTCGCAAAAGGCGTTAACGCCGGTTATGCGCCCGCAGGTGGCGTACTGATTTCAGAACCGATTTCGCGCTACTTTGACGACCACTTCTTCGCGGGCGGTCTGACTTACTCTGGTCATCCGCTGGCAATGGCCGCGATTGTCGCCACGCTGGATGCGATGAAAGAAGAGAAAGTGGTGGAGAATGCGGCGCTGGTGGGTAACGGCGTGCTGCGTCCGGGGCTTGATGCGCTGGCGGCGAAACATAAGCTGATTGGCAACGTGCGCGGGCGCGGCATGTTCCAGGCGATGGAACTGGTTAGCGATCGGCAGAGCAAAACCCCGCTGGCGGCAGCAGAGATGGGTGCCATCAAAGCGGCGCTCACGCAGGCCGGTATTTTGAGTTTTATCGTCGAAAACCGCATTCACGTGGTGCCGCCTTGCACCATGAGCGCGGAAGAAGTGAATAAAGGGCTGGCCATTTTTGACCATGTTCTGGCGCAATTTAGCCACTTCGCGAAATAATCCTTCTGGCGTCAGAGACTTCTGACGCCAAATCTATTCATTGCGCTGATTTAAATAGCTTTTTAAATAACGCCCCCAATTTTTAGCACTGTATTCCGCCGCGCAGACTTGATACAACATCTCTTTTACATTTGTCTTTTTTGCCGGGGAGCGAAACGTGCCGGAAACTAATCACTTCGGTCAAACGGTCGGCGACAGCTTGCCGCACTGGAACGGTGTTCAGCCGTTGCCGCGCAGCGTGTTGCCGGGGCAATATTGCCGGCTGGAACCGCTCGACGCCAGAACGCATACGCACGATCTCTTACAGGCTTACGCGCAGGCAGAAGATGACAGCGGCTGGACCTGGCTGGCGGGCGAACGGCCTGACGGGCTGGAAAGTATGGCGCGCTGGATCGTCGGTAAAACGCTCGACGCCAGCGTAGAGCCTTTTGCCGTGGTGGAAAATGCCAGCGGCGATGCGCTCGGCGTGATTGCCTGGCTGGCGATTAACGCCGACAACGGTTCGGTAGAGATTGGTCATGTCACCTGGTCGCCGCAGATGCAAAACAGCGTGCTCGGCACGGAGGCGATATGGCTGATGCTGCGCCACGCTTTTGCCTGCGGTTATCGCCGCGTGGAGTGGAAATGTGATTCGCTGAATGTCGCCTCGCGCCGTGCGGCAGAACGCATCGGTTTCACCTGGGAGGGGCGTTTTCGCCAGCATATGGTGCGCAAAGGGCGCAATCGCGATACCGACTATTTATCGATGCTGGACAGCGAGTGGCCGCTGCGCGACGCCGCTATTTCCGCGTGGCTGAACGCGGATAACTTTGACGCGCAGGGGCAACAAAAACAGAAACTCGATACCTTCCACGAACAGCAGTAAACCACCGCGCACCGGTGGCTGCCGGTGCGCGGCATTAGCCCATCCGGTGTTCGCCACGCACCAGCGCACCACGGTCAAAGAAACGCTCAATCACGCCATTGGACATAAATGCTGCCCGGTCAGACATATGGGCAATCACATCGGCATCGTGGCTGACCAGCAGATAACTCATACCGTGTTGCTGTTTCAGGCGGTTAAGCAGGTTAAGAATTTCGGCCTGCACTGACATATCCAGCGCCGATGTCGGCTCATCCAGCAGCAGAATTTTTGGGCGCAGTAACAGTGCGCGGGCAATCGCCACGCGCTGGCGCTGGCCGCCGGAGAGCTGGTGCGGGTAACGCCGCGCGGCATCAACCGGCAGCCCGACCTGCTCCAGCGCGGTAGCTACCTGCTGCTCAATCTCCGGTTCGCCGTGAATTTTCAGCGGCTCCGCCAGCGTGCGCCACAGCGTATGGTTCGGGTGCAGCGAGGCGTAAGGATCCTGGAAGACCATCTGCACATTGCGCCGCAGCGCGCCCTGGTAACGCGTCCCGGGTTTCACCGGCTGGCCGAACAGCGACAACTGGCCTTGCCATTCGCGCTGCAAACCTGCCAGCACGCGCAGCAGGGTGGATTTTCCGCAGCCGGACGCGCCAATCAGGCTGAAGGTTTCACCTTCTTCCACGCGCAAACTGGCACCTTTCACCACCGTTTTCTCAGCAAAAGTGACCTGCAACTGCGCGATATCAACGATGCTCATCATTCGCCTCCGTAAAGGAGTGGCTGCGATCCAGCGTCGGCAGCATCTGGCCCCAGGTTTCTGCGCCGGGTCGGCAGGTCCACAGCGTGCGGGTATAGGGATGCTGCGCCTCAGGCAGATCGCTCGCCGCCATTGTGTCCACGCATTCCCCTTGATACATCACCATCACCCGGTGGCAGTGCTGCGCCACCAACGGCAGATCGTGGCTGATGAGCAGCAGCGCCATTTGCCGTTGTTCGCACTGGGCGACCAGCAGTTCAAGGATCTGATTACGCAGACGCGCATCCAGCGCAGAAGTGGGTTCATCGGCAATCAGCACCTGCGGATCGTTAACCAGCGCCATGGCGATCATTACCCGCTGCCCCATACCGCCGGAGAGTTCGCCGGGGTAGCGTTGTAGCACCGTCGGTTCGAGTTCCACCGCCCGCAGCGCCTCGTTGATCTTCTCCAGCCGCTGCTTGCGGTTCAGCCGCTGGTGGAGCGTCAGCGCTTCATCCAGTTGTGCCAGTACGGTTTTCACCGGGTTTAGCGCGTAGCGCGGATCCTGCAACACCATCGCGATATCGTTGCCGCGCAGCGCGCGCCAGCCGCGATCGTTGAGCGTAGTGACATCCCGCCCCAGCACATTCAGCGTGGTGGCGCTGACGTGACCCGGCTTGCGCACCAGCCCCATCAGGGCGCGGGCGGTCATCGATTTTCCCGAACCGGATTCGCCGACCAGCGCCAGCCGCTCGTTGCCAAGCGTAAAGCTCAGGTTTTTCACCACCCGCGCGCCGGGGTAGTCGATATTCAGGCCGCTTACCGCGACGCGTGTCTCAGTCATGTTGCGGCTCCAGTACATCGCGCAGGCCATCGCCCAGCAGGTTGAAGGCGAGGCTTGCCAGTAAGATCACCGCTCCAGGCGCTGCGGCAATCCACCATTGATCGAAAATCACCTGCATACCGTCGGCGATCATCGCGCCCCATTCCGCCATCGGCGGGCGCGCGCCTAACCCTAAGAAACCCAGCCCGGCGGCAGCCAGAATGATGCCTGCCAGATCGAGCGCGAGGCGCACAATCGCCGAGGGCAAACAGAGCGGCAGAATATGGCCAAACAGCAGCCGCCAGCCGCGAATGCCCATCATCTCAGCGGCGGCCAGATAATCACTGTGGCGCAAACGCTGGATCTCGCTGCGCGTCTGGCGGGCATAAGCGGGCCAGGTGGTGAGCGCCAGCGCCAGCGCGCCATTCACCAGCCCCGGGCCAAGCATGGCGACAAAAGCAAAGGCGAGGATCAGGCGCGGCATTGACATCACCACATCGGTAAAGCGCATCAGCACGCGTTCCAGCCAGCCGCCGTAATAGCCGGAAACAATACCGATCAGCAGCCCGACAGGCAGGGTAATGGCGGTCACCAGCGCCACCAGACCGAGCGCCGGGCGGGTGCCGTAAATCAGCCGCGAGAGCAAATCGCGCCCGTAGCTGTCGGTGCCGAGCCAGTGTTGTGCGCTCGGAGCCTGCAAGCGGGCGGCGGCGTCCTGCCAGTTGGGATCGCGCGGCGCGAGCCACGGCGCAAATAGGGCGATCAGCAGCAGCAGGGCGACAATCAGCAGCCCGCTGAATGCGGCGGGTGAGCGGCGCAGACGGCGAAGAAAAAGCGTTGTCGGCATCAGCGCACCCTCGGGTCGGTTAACCGTACCAGCAGGTCGGTCAGGTTATTGATCAGCACAAAGCAGACGCCAATCACCAGCGTACCGCCCATGATGGCGGTAGTGTCGCCAGCGAACAGTGCCGTGGTGAGATAGCGGCCAATGCCGGGCCAGGAGAAGACCGTTTCGGTGAGTACCGCGCCTTCCAGCATGCTAGTGTACGCCAGCGCGATCACCGTCAGCAGCGTACCGCGAATATTTGGCAGCACATGGCGCAGCAGAATGGTCATCTCGCCTGCGCCTTTGGCGCGCGCCAGCAAAATGTACTCTTTGTTCATCTCGCTCAGGCAGGCAGAGCGGGTAAGGCGGGTAATGCTCGCCAGCGAATAGTAGGCCAGAAGCAGTACCGGCAGCAGCAGGTGACTGAGCGCATTTTTAAACGCGCCGCTGTCGCCGGAAAGCCAGGTATCGATCAGCGCGAACCCCGTGCGCGGCGTGACGGTGTACTGGTAGATATCATCGAGCCTGCCTGGCCCGGCGCTCCACTGCAGGCGGGCGTAAAACAGCGCCAGCATCAGCAAACCCAGCCAGAAAATCGGCACCGAGTTGCCGAGCAGCGTAAAGGTACGCACCGCCATATCCCACGGTGAGCCTTTAAAGCGCGCGCATAAAACGCCCGCGATCACGCCGAGCAGGCTGCCGACAATCAGCGCCAGCGTTGCCAGCTCCAGCGTCGCCGGAAACGCGGCGAGCAGATCCTGTAATACCGGTTGCCCGGTGGCGCTGGCAGTGCCTAAATCGCCGTGGGACAGGTTTACCAGGTAGTGCCAGAACTGCACCGGCAAAGGCTGATCCAGCCCCAGTTGATGGCGTACCTGCTCGTAGGTGGACTGGCTGGCATGATCGCCGACAATCTGCAAAACCCGGTCAACGGGGGAGAAGGCCGACAGCGAAAAAGTCACCAGCAGCAGGCCAAAAAGCGTCAGGGCCAGCGTGAGCAGCCCCTGAAATAGCGCGAGCAGAGGGCGTTTTACGCGCCGCTCTGCTCTGTTGGGTAAGACCACTGACATGGAAAAACTCGTCTTCAGCGAAAGAACCCTCCCGCGCGGGCGGGAGGAGGAAACGTTACTTGGTGACGCGGTCGTACCACACCATATCGGCATTCAGCCCTTGCTGGTAGCCTTTCACGTTATCGCGCACCACGATCTGCGTTTTGCCCTGATCGACAAAGACATACGGCGAGTTGTGCTGCAGCTCCTGCTGCATTTTCTTGTACAGTTCAAGGCGTTTTGCCGCATCCGGCTCGGCCACCGCCGCCAGCGTCTCTTTATTCAGTTGCGGGATCTGCCAGCCGTTCAGCCCGGCCACGGTACTGGATTTACCATCGTTCCAGGCAAAGGCGCTGGCGTTAGAGTGGGCGTCGAAGTAATCCGGGATCCACAAACGAATCGCCGCCTGATGCTGTTTCGCGCGCACGCGAGCGTATACCTGGCTACCCGCTGCGGGCAGCAGATCCACTTTCACGCCGCCCTGAGCGAAGCTGGCCTGCATTGACTGGGCAATGGTGATAAATGGCGGTTTGTTCTCGACATCCAGCGTGAAGTGCGCGTCTTTAATGCCCGCTTTGGCGAGGATCGCTTTGGCTTTCGCCGGATCAAAGGTGAACGGGTTATCCTCCAGCGCGCCCGGCAGGCCAACCGGCAGGAAGCTCTGATGAATAAAATACTGGCCTTTCAGCAGATCTTTAGTGATGCCGTTGTAATCAACCAGCCAGCGCGCGGCTTCCCAGAACGCCGGGTTGTTCAGCAGCGGGTTGGTGCTGTTGCCGGTGTTAAAGACCAGGTAATTCTGCTCGGCAGACGGAATGCTCAGCACTTTCACGCCTTTCTTATCTGCCAGCGCACTGATTTGATCGGCGCCCAGATCGCGCGCGACATCGGCATCGCCCTGCTGGATCAGCAGACGGCGGGAAGCCGGATCCGGCACGTTTTTAATGATGATGTTTTTAAGCTTCGGCGCGCCGCCAGGCGCGGTGGCGTTGGCATCCAGCACAATGGCCTGGTGCGGCTGGTAGACGCGCATTTTAAACGCGCCACTGCCCGCCGAGTGCATCTTCAGCCAGGCGTTGCCGAAGTCATTGCCCTGCACATTGGCGCTAACCAGCTTCTCATCGACGATCGAGGCAATCGGCGTGGAGAGAATATTCAGCGCTACCGCCGGGCTGACATCCGCCGTCCAGTGCAGTTGCAGGGTGTGGTCATCCACTTTCTTCAACTGGCTGGCAATATTATCCGGCTGCCAGCCCAGCACATTGAGGATAAACGCCGGGGATTTGTTGAGTGTCACCGCGCGGGTATAGGAGAAAATCACATCTTCCGGGCGCAGCGGGTTGCCGGAGGCAAATTTCGCGTCGCTCTTCAATTTGATGGTCAGGGTTTTTGCCGCAGGGTCCGCCTGCCAGCTTTCGGCCAGAATCGGGGTGATTTTTTCCGGGTTTTCCCGATCGGGCTGCACCAGGCGCTGGTACAGGCTCGGGACGGTCTGAATACTGGAAAGCTCGTTCGCTTCCGCCGGATCCAGGCTGACAATATCGTCTAAACCCTGAGCGACGACCAGCGTATCCGGCGGTGTTGCCGCGTAGCTGGCAGCAGAAAGGAGCGCCAATATGACAACAGGCAGCAGTTTTTTAGTCATAAGAAATCCCTGAAAAGTTAATATGATGTGATTATTTTGTACCGCTAAGGTAGGCCAGCAGTCGGCGTTTCTTAAAGTTTAAATTCATCTTTCTATATGCTGCATGCGCATAAGCCAGATTGTTTTGTCATTAGGGGAAAGATGCGCAGGGCGAGCGCCCCGCGCGGCGAGAATTACTTCGTTGAGCGCGCCAGTTGTACCGCGTTTTGCCACGCAAACCAGCGTTTTTGCAAGCGGCCATGACGCGCCATATCCGGCTGAAAAGTGATGTGTTCCGGCAGGTAATGGCGCAGTTGTTCGCTATCGATGTGCAGCAGCGCTTTGCGCGCCAGCAGCGCCGCGCCGATTGCCGACAGTTCCGCAACGTCGCTGCGCATTACCGGGCAGCCGAGCAGATCCGCCTGGTACTGCATGAGCCAGTCATTCTTCGTCGGCCCGCCGTCCACCATCAGCGCCTTCAGCGTGAAATCACCGTGCTGGCGCATAGCGACTACCACATCAGCAATCTGATAAGTGATGGACTCCAGCGCCGCGCGAATCAGATGCGCGCGTTTAACGCCGCGGCTTAAACCGTGGATCAAACCGCGTGCCTGCTCATCCCACCACGGCGCGCCCAGCCCGGTCAGCGCCGGAACAAAGTAGACGCCAAGTGTGGAATCCACCGACGCGGGCAGCGTGCTGAGCGCCTGTGCCAGTTCGGCTTCCGGCAGTTCGCTCAACCCGGTGCTTTCGACCATCCACGCCACCGCATCGCCGGTGTGCGGAATATTGCCTTCCAGACCGTAAACCAATTTTTCGCCGTCGTGCCAGGCGACGGTCGTCGCCAGCGATTTCACGTCACCCTGCGCTGGTGCGACCGGCACCATTACCGAAGAACCGGTGCCGTAGGTCGCTTTAACGCAGCCCGCCGCGCCCAGCCCGTGGGCGAACAGCGCGGCATGGGAATCGCCAATCATCGCCAGCAGTGGAATGCCGTCCGGAATGCCCGCCAGCCCTTGGGTGTGACCGAACAATCCGCTGGAGGGGCGGATTTCGGGCAGCGCCCGGCGCGGAATGCCGAACAGTTCCAGCATGTCGTCATCCCACTCGCCGCGTTGCAGATTCAGCAACTGGGTGCGCGAAGCGTTGGAATAGTCACAGCAAAACGCCGCGCCGCCGGTGAAGTGCCACAGCAGCCAGCTATCGATCGTACCAAGGCAAATCTCGCCTTGCTTCGCCAGCGCGCGGGCGTTGGGCGTGGCATCGAGCAGCCAGCGCATTTTCGACGCGGAAAACAGCGGCGCGACCGGCAAGCCGGTCACGGTTTTAATCTCCGCTTCGCGCCCCTGTTCACGCAGGGCGTGGCAAAAATCGGCGGTACGCGAACACTGCCAGCTTAGCGCCGGACCTAACGGTTGCCCGCTGGCGCGATACCAGCCGATGGCGGTTTCGCGCTGGTTGCTGATCGCCAGTGCCGCAACGTTGTGTGCGCCGACGGCGTCAATCACCTGGCGCACCACGGCCAGCGAGGCCGCCAGCAGCAGCTCGCCGGACTGCTCCACCCAGCCTTCGCGCGGCGTCTGGATATTCAGCGGCCGCGCGCATTTGGCAACCACGGCACCGCGGGCATCCAGCGCAATGGCTTTCGCGTTGGTGGTGCCTTCGTCCAGCGCGATAATGATCTCTTTATTCAGCGACATGGCGTCTCTCCCGGCGGCTTATTGATGGAGATACGTTTCGACGCCGAGATAACGGGTAAAGGCTTCGTGCAGGATCTCCGCGCTGGCCGCATGGTTCATCGCCACGTGGTGTTCGAAGCCGTTACGGCAGATCCACGCCAGCAGGTTTTCCAGCTTGGGCACCTGAATTACCGCGCGGCAGCCGACGGTATCGAGCGGATCGTCAACCGACTGCCCGGAGCCGACATAGGCTTTGATCTCGCCGCTCAGATCGTCAGTACTTAAGCGGAAGTAGGTGAGCGCGCCCGCTTTCAGGCGACCATGCACCGCGCCGCAGGTATTCTCTTTGCCAACGGTGGTGCCAATGATATCGGCGGTGCCCATATGCGGGCTTTCCAGGCTGGCGGAAGCGAAGTTACCGCAGTGAAACAGCACGCATTTGTTGCGATCGTCGCCAAAGTTGTTGTTCCAGTCGGCAATGGAGGCCGGGCTCATATTGGCGCTCGCCAGCGCATACATCGACAGCGCGCCCATTACGTCCACTTCGCAGGCCGACGGCATCAACTGGCCGGACATCACGCTCATGATCGAACAGACGTTAATGCCGAGATTTTCCTGCAACGAGGTCCAGCACTGGATGGCGGTGGTGTCGATATCGTTGGCGATCACCCATTCGCTGATCACCACGAACAGTTTCGCCATCGTCACCAGTTTGTCGGCGGGAATGGCGCTGGCATCGGCGTTATCCAGCAGCAGGCGGCGTTTTTCATCGACGCGAATATCGTCATCGCGCAGGGTTTTGATGCGGGTAAAGACTTCGGAAAGATCGAGAGTTTCTACCGCAATGCCCAACCGTTCGAGCAGTTTTTCGCTGTAACGCACGGTATTGAATCCGGCCGGACGCGCGCCAATTGCGCCAACGCGCACGCCGCGCATGCTGCTGACCACCCGGCAAATCTGCTCAAAACGCTTCAGGTCTTTTTCAAATACCTCGCCGCTTAACGCGCAAACATGTTGGGTGGTGAGGGTAAAAGGAATGCCGTACTGGCGCAGGTTATTGCACAGGGAGATCTTGCCGCAGAAGCTGTCGCGGCGCGTCGCCAGCCCCATTTTGTCCAGATTATCCTCTTCGGCCTGCACCAGCACCGGCACATTCAGCCCGGAAAGGCGCAGGGTTTCCGCCACCGCTTTTTCATCGCCAAAGTTGGGCAGCAGCACTACAACACCGTGGATCTCATCTCGGTGAGCGCGGAACAGTTCCGCGCAGATTTTCGCATCCTGGCGGGTTTCTACACCGCCCAGTTCGGTTTGCGTCTCATCGAGCATGATGGTGTTGATGCCAAGACGGCTGAACAGTGCGACGGCCTGCTCGCGGGCTTCGGCGACCAGATAGCTCGGGAAGAAACCACGGTTGCCAATGATCACCGCCATGGTCAGTTGTTGCGGAATTCGGGACATTGTTCTCTCTCCAGTAAGATGTTCTTTTTATTGTTATTGCCGTGCGTTCAGCAGTTCGCGGGCATTTTTTACCACGCCAGCCGCATCGATTTGATGGCGGGCGCGGGTTGCCGCGCGATCGGCGGCGATGGCGTATTGCCCGTCGGCAATGCCAAGCCGACGCAGCGGTAGCGCACATCCGGCTTCGGCCAGCACTTCAGCCACCAGGCTGCCGACGCCGCCGTTGATGTTGTGCTCTTCGACGCTGACCACGGCGCGGTGGGATTTCAGCGCGGCCAGTAGCTGGGATATATTGCAGGGACGAATAGACGGTACACTGATAACACTGGCCTCAATACCTTCTGCTGCCAGTTGTGTGGCGGCTTCGACAATTTCATGGACCGTCGACCCCATCGCCACCAGCGCGATATCGCCACCGCTCCGCAGTACATCAATGTTACCCGGCGCAAAGCGGTAGCTTTCGTCATGCAGTTCCGGCAGCGCTTTGCCATCAAGACGGATATAGACCGGGCCAACGTGGGCGAGGGCGTAATCAATAATTTGCCGACACTCCAGCGGGCTGGATGGGGCATAGATTTCGATATTGCCAAAACCGCGCAGCACCGAGATATCGTCGATACTGTGGTGCGTGCTGGCCAGCGGGCCGTAACTGGCACCAGCGTTAAGGCCGAACAGCTTCACATTGGTGTTGTTGTAGCAAATATCGACTTTGATCTGCTCGTTGGCGCGGGAGATCAAAAATGGCGCGGCGTTACAGGTGACAGCGATTTTACCGCCCAGCGCGAGGCCTGCCGCAGCACCGACCAGCGTCTGTTCGGCGATGCCGACGTTCACCACGCGGCCGGGGAATTTCTGCATAAACGGCGAGATTTTGGCGGTGGACGTGGAATCCGCCACCACCGGCACCAGATCCATACCGCTGTCGACTGCGTCGATAAAGGCGTTCACCATCACCGTCGCCAGGTGTTCACTGTTACTCATCTTTCAACTCCTCCAGCGCCAGTTCAACTTCGTCGCCTTTCGGTACGCGGTGATGCCACTCCGGCCGCCCCTGAATAAAGGAGATGCCCGCGCCTTTGGTGGTGTGGGCAATCACTACATGCGGTTTGCCGGCGGGCCGTAAGCCTTCCAGCGTGCGCACCACATCGGCCATATCGTTACCGCGACATTCCGTGACCTGCATTCCAAAGGCGCGCCACTTGGCATCCAGCGGATCGGTATTGAGGATCTCTTTGGTTGGCCCGGCGAGTTGCAGGCTGTTTTTGTCGTTAATAATGATCAGGTTGTCGAGCTGGTAGTGCGCGGCTACCAGCGCCGCTTCCCAGTTGCTGCCTTCCGCCAGTTCACCATCGCCAGTGACCACGAAAACGCGGCGCGCGCTGTTGCTGCGTTTGGCGGCCAGCGCGATGCCGACAGCGACCGGCAAACCGTGACCGAGCGCGCCAGTATTGAGTTCAATGCCGGGAGTTTTGTGTTTCACCGGATGGCCGGGCAGGTGCGAATCGGCGTGTTGATAGGTAGAAAGCCAGTTGATGGGAATAAACCCGGCTTCGGCCAGCACACAGTAATAACCGCCGACCGCGTGGCCTTTTGATTGAATGTAGATGTCCCGCTCATCGCTCTCTTTGGTCTGCGGCGAGCAGTTCAGGATGCGAAAATAGAGTGCAGTCAGCACTTCCACCTGGGATAAATCAGCCCCGGTATGCCCGCCAGCCGGGCTTTCGGCGTTAAGCACGATGATACGACGACGCACCGCGCGGGCTTTTTTTTCAAGCTCATCCACAGAGAGTGAAAACGGATTCATAGCGTACCTCTTGAATGTATAATCTGTTATGAATAAATATTCAATCAGGGCGTGAAAAGGTTTCCGCAAAGCAGGTTACAACGCACTATCGTCAGTTTTTACGACAGGTTGTGACTGAGTTGGAATATATATTCACTACTGATTTATTATTCATGATTAAAGATATGCCTTGCGTTAAGGTTTGTCTACGCCCGGATCGGGCAAATTTGGAAGAAAGGAGAAAAGGATCACATTTGGATGGGGGGTTGCCGCGTCGGGCTGGCTTGTTATCTATTCAATGATGAATAAAAATATCAGGCATCAGAGAAAGGGGAATCTCATGTCAAAGCAGGATGAACAGCGGCTGCTGGTGAAAATCGCCACGCTTTATTACAACGAAAATAAAAAACAGTCTGAGATCGCGACGCTGCTGCACCTTTCGCAATCCTTTGTTTCGCGTGCGCTGACGCGCTGCCAGAAAGAGGGGCTGGTGAAAATCACCGTTGTGCAGCCGACCAATATTTTTGTCGCGCTGGAGAAGACGATCGAGCAGCAGTACGGCATCCGGCAGGCGATTGTCGTGGATGTCGGGGAAAATCCCGCGAACGCGGCGATAAAACACGCCATCGGCAGCGCGGCGGCGCACTATGTCGAAACGCGTCTGCGCCCGGAAGATCTGGTCGGGATCTCGTCGTGGAGCAGCACCATTCGCTGCATGGTGGATGAGATGCACCCGCAGAGTATCCGCGCGGCCGGAGTGATTCAACTGCTGGGCGGCGTCGGGCCGAACGGCAACGTGCAGGCGACGATCCTGACGCAGCAACTGGCGGCGCACCTCGGTTGCCCGGCATGGCTGCTGCCGTCGCAGAGTATTGAGCATTCGGTGGATGAACGGGCGCGGCTGGTGAACAGCCCGGACGTCGCCGCCGTGGTAGCAAAATTTGCCGAAGTGGATGTGGCGATTGTCGGTATCGGCGAGCTGGAGCCGTCGCAACTGCTGAAAAATTCCGGTAACTACTACAACGAAAACATGTTGAAACTGCTGGCGGAGCGCGGCGCAGTGGGCGATATCTGCCTGCACTATTACGACGCGGCGGGCAACCCGGTGCTGAGCCATGAAGAAGATCCGGTGATCGGCATGGAACTGGCGCAGATCCGCCAGTGCCCGCAGGTGATTGCGCTGGCGGGCGGCATCGAAAAACGCAACGCTATTCGCGGGGCGTTGCAGGGCAACTATATTGATGTGTTGATCACCGATTATCCGACGGCTCGTAGCCTGGTGCAGGCTGAGTAAGGCCTGGCGGCAAAATTGCCGTTGGCGCTGCGCTTACCGGGCCTACGTAATTACAGCAACGCATAAGCTGCAGGCTGGACAAGTTCTGGCGGCCTGGCGGCAAAATTGCTAACTCGACATATGAGAAAGGGTTCCGTTCACCAGGCGTTCAGTAGTTTCAGAAGCATCGCGTCACGTGAACGGGACAAGGGGAGCTGCCGCGCTCCCCTTGTCAATCCCCGCGGCCCCGCGGGAAATCGGTGCTGCGCACTGCGCTCACCTCCCGCGCATCTGCCTGCGGTCGGCTCAACTCGACGTCCTGTCTCGGTTCGCCTCTGGCCGCCATCCATGGCGTCCAGACCTTGTCATCTGCGCTTCGGCTCGCCGATTTCAGCGGGGACACAACCCCTCGCTGCGAGAGTTGTGGTAGAAAATAGCTTACTCATCGCGGTAATTGAGTCAGCCTGGTTCGCGCTGCGCCATCGGGCATTCCCCACTACAACCCCTCGCTGCGAGAGTTGCGGCAGAAAATAGCTTACTCATCGCGGTAATTGAGTCAGCCCGGTTCACGCTGCGCCACCGGGCATTTCCCACTACAACCCCCTCGCTGCGAGAGTTGTGGTAGAAAATAGCTTACTCATCGCGGTAATTGAGTCAGCCCGGTTCGCGCTGCGCCATCGGGCCACCCGCCGTGATTGTTATCGCTGTTTTAAATAAAGGTTATTGCGTTACTTCTTTTTAATCTTAATTAACTGCGCCGTAACGCCGATGGAGAGTTAAGCAGCGCTGTATCGCTGTTGTTCCTTTTCTTCACAGCAATTTACCGGGGTTTTTATGCACATTATTCGAAATTTAAAAATCAAGGTCGTGATGCTTGCGATCCTGATCATTTTTACTCTGCTCTGGGGCGGTGTGTCGTTTTTCTCTCTGCATGCATTAAGCGGCTTAACGGACGAAGTTGAACTCACCAACGTTCAGCAGGTAAACGGCGATATTATCAATAGCGCCAGCGACCGTTACTATCAGGTGAAACTGCTGATGGATCGCGCAATCGTTTACCAGGCAAATAACGATACCCAAAACTACCAACAAACCATCGAGCGCATCGGCAAAGATATCGACTTTCTGCAGGGCGGGTTGAACCAGTTTAAAGTCACCGACCACGCCAATATCAGCACCACTGCTACGGACAATATCTACAACAGTTCGCTGACACTGTTTAATCAGGCCATCACCCCCATGTTTGCCGCCATCAAGGAGAACAACGCCGCGAGCTACGCGCAACTGTCGAAAGATCAGTTCAGCCCGCTGCGCAGCGGTTTTTCGCAGGCAATCGTCGCTTATAACCAGGAGATTCACGATCTGAAATCCGCGGCAAATGGGCGTATTGCCAGTTGGGTGTCGGTGACGCGCACCATCATTATTATCGCGATGGTCATTGGCCTGGCGATGCTGCTGCTGTCGGAACGTTACCTGGCGCTGTGCCTGGCGCGTTCGCTGGAGTGGGTGAAACAGCATTTGCAGGTGCTGTCGGTCGGTAGCCTCGATAAACCGACGAAAGATCTGGGGCGCAACGAAGTCGGGCAGTTGATCCCGTACCTGGCAACGATGCAGGAGAACTGGGTGAAAACCGTCGCGCAGATCCGTAACAGCGCCGGAGAAATCTACCAGGGCGCCAGCGAAATCGCCTCCGGGAATACCGATCTCTCTTCGCGCACCGAAGAGCAGGCTGCGGCGCTGACGCAAACCGCCGCCAGCATGGAAGAGTTAAGCGCGGTGGTGAAACAGAACGCCGACAACGCTAATCAGGCCAGCCAACTGGCGAAAACCGCGTCGGAAGCGGTGAACACCGGTGAAGAACGGGTGCAGGCGGTCATCGCCAGTATGAAGAACATTACCAACAGTTCGCAGAAAATTACCGACATTATCAACGTGATCGACAGCATTGCTTTCCAGACCAATATCCTCGCGCTGAACGCCGCGGTGGAAGCCGCGCGCGCGGGTGAACAGGGGCGCGGTTTTGCCGTCGTCGCCAGCGAAGTGCGTAACCTGGCGCAGCGCAGCGCCGGGGCGGCGAAAGAGATCAAAGCGCTGATCGAAGAGTCCGTGGTTAACGTCAATAACGGCTACGACCAGGTGACGCTGACCAGCGAATCGATGGATAACATCCTGCGTTCGGTCACCAGCGTGACGGACATCATGGGGGAGATCGCTTCGGCATCCAGCGAGCAGAGCAAAGGCATTGGCCAGGTCGGCACGGCGATTTCGCAAATGGATGGTGTTACCCAGCAGAACGCCGCGCTGGTGGAAGAGTCCTCCGCTACCTCCAGTTCGCTGGAGCAGCAGGCTTACCAACTGACCGAAATCGTGTCGGTGTTTAAACTGCCGGGCGATGCTGCCGTGCAAAGCGCCGCCAGCAAACCGGCATCGAAAGCGCCAAAAGCCGGAAAACCGACGCTGCGCCCGGCGTTAGCCAGCGCCAGCAAAGCGCCGGATAGCGAGTGGGAAGCGTTCTAATAAAAAAATGCCCGACCGCATCGTGCGAGCCGGGCCTACACAAAAGCCCGGTGATTATCACCGGGCAAGCTGGTCCTGGTTACCTTCCATCACCGCTTTTTGCGCGACGACTGCCGCTTTCTGCTGCATGCGGTTTTGCATCTGATCGATAATCACCGCCACGATAATCACGATCCCTTTGATCACCATTTGCCAGAACTCGCTGACGCCCATCATCACCAGCCCGTCGGCGAGAAAACCGATCACGAACGCGCCAATCAGCGTACCGAGCACGGTGCCGCGACCACCGGCCAGCGAGGTCCCACCCAGCACCACGGCGGCGATGGCGTTCATTTCAAACGCCGTACCGTTAGCCGGGTGGCTCGCCAGCAACTGCGCCGAGACTACAATGCCCGCCAGCGCGGCGCACAGCCCGGAGAGGGTGTAAACCCAGATTTTCACCTGCTTCACCCGCACGCCGGAGAGCTCGGCGGCGCGTTCGTTATCGCCAATCGCATAGACATGGCGGCCAAACGGCAGGCGGCGGGCGATATACGCAATCACTGCGGCCAGCACAATCATCAGCCAGATGGCCCACGGAATGCCGAACAGCGTCCCGGCGCCAATTTCATCAAACCCGGTATTGCCGAGCAGCGGGTTGCCGGCAAGCCCAGGAAACGTCTGCCCGTCGGAGGTGAGCATCGCTGCGCCGCGCAGCACATACATGGTGCCAAGGGTGCAGATAAACGGCGCAACGTTGTAGCGGGTGATGATCCAGCCGTTCACCGCGCCGATAAGCCCGCCAATCAGCAACACCAGCGGCACAATCACCCACACGCTGGGGAAAATGGCGATGCCGAACATCGGCAGCACAATGCCTTTGGTGATCATCCAGCCGGCGATCATCCCGCATAGCCCGAGCGTTGCGCCAATCGACAGATCGATTCCGGCGGTGATGATCACAAAGGTAATGCCCAGCGCCAGAAAGGCGTTGATGGCGATATGTTTAATCATGATCAGCAGGCTGCCGGTGGAGAGAAAACCCGGCACGGTGGCGGTAAAAAAGCCGACGATCAAGAACAGCGCGATAAAGGTGCGCAGCTTCAACAGTAAAAGCAGAATGCTTTCGCGTGATAACGATGCGCCCGCGCGCGGCACGATGGCCATAGATTGTGTTGTTTTCATATCAGAACCCCTGAGCACTTGCTGTTACCAGTGCCGACTCTTCGGCCCGGGCGCGTTCAATATCGGCCGTCAGTTTGCCGCCGGACATCACCATAATGCGGTCCGAAACCGCCATGATTTCTTTCAAATCGGAAGTGGAGAAGACCACCGCGATCCCCTGTTGCGAAAGTTGCACCATCATGCGGAACACGTCGGCTTTTGCGCCGACATCAATGCCGCGCGTTGGCTCGTCGAGAAACAGCACTTTCGGGTTCGTCAGCAGCGAGCGGCCAATCACTACTTTCTGCTGGTTGCCGCCGCTGAGCGCCTGGATCTCCACCTCCGGCGAAGAGACTTTAATCGACAGGTTGCCAATGGTGCTGGCAACCACCGCTTCTTCATCCTTTGTGGCGATAGTGAAACCGCGCTGCAAGCGCCGCCACAGGCTGGCGATGGTGAGATTGCTCGCCACCGACGAGATGGGAAAGATGCCGGTACGTTTGCGATCTTCCGGTACCAGGCTCATGCCCATGCGGATGCGCTCCGCGGGCGTCAGCCGCTGCGGCACCGGTTTGCTGTCGAGCCACAGCTTGCCGAGATAGTTGCGTTCGGTTCCGAGCAGGCACTCAAACAGCTCGGTACGCCCGGCTCCCATCAGGCCGTAGATGCCGACAATCTCGCCAGCATGCACTTTAAAACTGACATCATTTACCGTGGTGACGCCGCTGGCGTTTACGCAGGTGATGTTTTCAGCTTCCAGAACCGGCGCGCCGAAGGTTCTTCCCGGCGAGAGGAAGTTACTCACCGGATCGCTGCCGAGCATTTCGCGCACGATCCACGGCACATCGATATCGCAGACCTTCGCTTCGGCCTGAAATTTGCCGTCGCGCAGAATGGTGATGACATCGCCAATTGCCATTAACTCTTCCAGCCGGTGCGAAATGTAGATAATCGACACCCCCTGGCGCGTGAGTTCGCGGATCACGCGGAACAGGATCTCCACTTCCGTTTTACTCAGCGCCGAAGTGGGTTCGTCGAGGATCAGAATATCGGCATCCTCGGCCAGCGCTTTGGCGATCTCGACCAGTTGCTGCTGGCCGACTTTTAAGTTGCCAACCAGTTCGCGCGGCGAGATGGGTTGATCGAGGCGCTTGAGTAGCTCGGCGGTGCGTTTTTCCTGCTCCGCTTCGTTAATCGGCGTCACCCCTTTTTGCAGCTCGCGGCCGAGAAAAATATTCTCGGCGACGTTGAGGTTTTCAAACAGGTTTAGCTCCTGGTGCACCATGCCGATACCGTGTGCGGCAGCGGAGCGGGTGTCGGAAAAGTGCACCGTTTCGCCATTCAGTTCGATGGTGCCGACGCTCGGCTGCTGCACTCCGGCGAGAATTTTCATCAGCGTCGATTTGCCCGCGCCGTTCTCGCCGATAATCACGTTTACTTTACCGCGCCAGACGTTGTAATCGACGTTGTCCAGCGCCACGGTGCCAGGAAACAGCATCGACACGCCACGCGTGCGCAGAATGATGTCGTCCACAGGTAGATCGCTCATTACTGTGCCTCCTGTTGCAACTCCAGTGCCACGGCGTCATTAAGCTTGCCGCCGCTGAGCGTGACCGCCATCAGTACGGTGACCGGTTTTCCGGCCCAGCTGGCGTCAACTTTTGGCAGATGTTTTACTGCTTCACGGTTATAGGCGCGGGAAAGCTGCGCAAACTGGACCTGGTTGGTAAAGTCTTCAAATTTAAAACCGGTAGCATCGCGAATTGCGTTACCGCGTATTACCGGGCCAAGCTGCACCGGCAGCGGTTGCCCGTTAACGTTAATCAGCAACTGTTGTTCGCGTTCATTACTGGTATCAATGCGTTCGACCTGGCTTGTCAGCCGGACAAATACGCTCTGCGGCGCGGCGGCCGGGTTTTTTTGTTGGGCGGCCAGCGTGTCGGCGCTCAGCGCATGTTGATGCGCGGCGTTGATCACGCGTTCCTGCCAGGTTTGTTGCGCGATCTGCTGCGGCGTCTGGTTGTCAAAGCTGGCTTTGGCATGCGGATCGGCAGGCATAATCGGCTTGCCGTTCTCATCCAGATCCACCACGGTGCAGGCCGTGAGCAACAGGGCGACGCACCCTGCGAGCGCGTTACCCCATTGTTTTAACCACATAGCGCCTCCGCGTTACTTGCTGAGGTTGAACATTTTCAGTTTGCTGGCGTTGCTGTCATCGATCAGCATGCAGTCCATCAGTTGTTTCTCTTCCTTCTGCGCTTTGCCGTTTTTCAGGAAGTAATCCGCTTGTTCAACGGCCATTTGCGCCTGCTGCCAGCCGGGTTGCAGCACGGTAGCTTTGATATTGCCTTTGTTGATGATCGAGTCGCGCACGTAGTCGCTGCCGTCAAAACCGACCACAATGACGTTGTTTTTTCCGGCGGCTTTCAGCGCTGCTTCCGCGCCAAGCGCCATGGTGTCGTTGCCGGAAATCACACCGGCAATGTCCGGGTGCGTTTGCAGAATGGCTTCCATACGGGTGAAGGCTTCGGTCTGGCTCCAGTTGGCGGTTTGCTGCGCCACCATTTTCATCTCCGGGTTGTCATCCAGCACATCGTGATACCCCTGCGACCGCACGCTGGCATTGGTGTCCGACTGGCGGCCTAATAGCTCAACGTACTTGCCTTTACCGTTCAGCAATTTGGCGAACTTCTCTGCGCCCAGTTGTGCGCCCTGATAGTTGTTGGAGACGATTTGCGCCACCGCCACGCCGGTTTTGTTGATTTCACGATCGATCAGAAACGTGGGCACGCCTGCTGCTTTTGCTTTCTCCAGCGGACCGACGGTGGCATCTGCCCCGGCGTTATCCAGAATGATCGCTTTCGCTTTGCGGGCGATTGCCGTTTCAATCAATTGGTTCTGTTTGTTGACATCGTCGTCATGGGAAGCGACCAGCGTGGTGTAGCCCAGCTCCTTCGCTTTGGCTGCGGCGCCATCGGCTTCTGCTTTAAAAAACGGATTGTCGTGGGATGGGGTAATAATCGCGATCAGGCCGTTATCTGCGGCGAAAAGCGAGCCGGATGCAGCGATCATCGAAGCCAGTACAACGGATTGCAGTAGGGTCTTTTTCATCTTTTTCTCCACATTGAATATATATTCAATAATGATTTATTATTCAAAGTAACGATAATTCGACGATGGCAAACTGTCTACGGTTTGCGCAGCTAATTTCTTAAAAGGAGAAAAGGATCACGATCCGAACGGTAAACCTACGGCCAGCGTCATTACCTGTTCGTGCTCGGCTCGCCAGTAGACATTTACTTTTTTATCAACCAGTTGTGGGGAAAATTCCGCCAGAAAACACAGCTCAAGATGCCGATCATCAATGGCGGTGATATGCGCGCTGGCAAAGCCGGGAAAGGGCTTCGCCAGCCGGGAAAACGCTTTGTAAAGGCTCTCTTTCGCGCTGAAAGCGAGCGTGAGTGCCAGCGTAAACGGCAGGGGGCAGGCGGCGAGCAGCGCGTGTTCCTGCGCATTAACAATGCTTGCGGCCAGTTCATTGCACAGCGCCGGGCTGAACTGCGCTTCAAGATCCACGCCGACAGGATGCGACGCCACCACGGCAACGGCGCGCTGCCCGCTGTGGCTGATGCTACCCGATACGCCGCGCGGCCAGCAGGGTTCGCCAGCCGCACCAGGGGCCGGAACGGTGCTGAAACCCTGCTCCTGCAATGCGTGCAGCGCGGCGATGCGCCCGGCCAGATGCTCGGTCTGGCGCTTTAACGCGCAGTGCGCAAGCGCTTCGTGATGCGGCAGCCAGAGCAGATCGGTATGGGTAAACGTTGCGGGAAGAAAATCGATCAGATGAAGCGTGTGATCGGCGAGGGAAACGGTGTGATGAGTGGTGTGCATGGCGTTTCCTCGCCCGGCCCTCTCCCCGCCGGGAAGCGGGGCTCTTCCGTTGGGGGAGAGGGCAGGTGCAACTTAGAAGTGGGTATTCACACTCATATACCAGGTGCGGCCCGACTCGTTATAGGTTTCTGCGCCAGCGCCGTACATCCAGCCGGTGCTGCCGCCGGTGCTCTGGGCGTTACCCGCGCGCCAGTGGCGTTTGTCGAACAGGTTATCGATACCGGCCGTCAGGCTGACGTATTTGGTCACATCCCAGGTGCCGCTCAGGCCAACAATGCTGTAAGGGCTGACTTCGTTGGTGGCGGAACCGGTCACGCGATTGCCCTGATAGTCATACTTTTTCGGTTCCTGTTTGCCGTACCAGGTAAAGGTAGATTGAACAGAAACATCCGGCACAATCTGCCAGCTCAGGGTGGAGTTGACCGTATACTCCGGAATGATCGACAGGCGTTCGCCGGTGGTTTTGTTTTTGCTTTGCAGCATGTAAGTGAAGTTGTTGCTCCACGTTACCGCATCGCTAACCGGCACGTTCAGGGTGCCTTCTAAACCTTCCACCACCGCTTTCGGCACGTTCTCCCATTGATAGAGATCGGTTTTGGTACTGCCGACAGAGGTCTGGCTCAGCGGTGAATAACCGGCTTCGATCTTGTTGCGATAATCGTTGCGGAACCACGTCACCCCGGCCAGCCAGCCTTCATGTTTGAACTCCAGACCAATCTCTTTGTTGATGCTGGTTTCCGCTTTCAGATCGTCATTACCCATCATGTAGCAGCCCACGCCGGTGCCGCTGGCGTAGCAACCCTGCCCCTTACTGTAGAGGATGTAGTTCGGGTTGGTTTGATAGAGGCTCGGCGCTTTGTAAGCGCGGGCGATACCCATTTTCAGCGTGAAGTCATCGCCCAGACCCTGCGACAGGTTCAGCGATGGGCTCCAGTTATTGCCGACAATGGTGTGATGATCAAAACGCAGGGCCGGCGTCAGCATGGTGCTGTCGGTCAGCTCCATGTTGTCTTCCGCGAACACCGAGTAGATATCCGCGCTGGAGTAGGGGCTGCGATTGGTGCTGCTCAGACCGGAAATCGGGCCGCCCTGGAAAGCCTGCTTGTTCGACGCCATGTCTTTCATCCGCTGCTGGTTCCACTCGGTTCCCAGCGTCAGCGTCTGATTGACCAGCAGCTCCAGCGGCAGGTTCACTTCGTTATGCAGCATCACATCCGAAAGATCGATATCGGTGAACTTATTGGTGTTGAATAACCCTTCCAGACCGCCCGCCAGGCCTTCGCCGAGACGCGAGTTGCGCGTGTGTTCGTACTGGAGCCAGTTATTGGTGGTCACACCGTTATCCCAGCCGCCATTCCAGGTGACAGAGTAGTTCTGGCGATAAAGACGGTTCGTCTCTTTACCGTAGTTCTCTTTCACGTAGTTATTGGTGCTGCTGTCGTTGTTGGTGTTCTGCGTATCGCCCGCGTAGAGGTTGCCCTGGCGGCTGTAACCGGCTTCGAACTCCAGCGACTGCAACGGCGCGAAATCCCAGCGCACCACGCCGTTGATATCTTTGTTGATCGAACCTTCGCGACCGGCGGCCAGGGTGTTGGCATAGATACCGGTACGTTCAGACTGATGATCCTGGTTGATATCCCATGCGTCGGCCTGGGTTTTTGCCAGGTTGCCATACAGGCGGAAGCTGACATCGCCGCCCAGCGGGCCGCTCAGGCTGAAGTCGGTACGTTTGGTGGAACCTTCGTCTTTGTGTTCCGGCGCGTTGAAATAGGTATTCCACGCGCCGTGCCATTCGTCTGTTTTATCTTTTTTGGTGATGATATTCACCACGCCGCCGGCTGCGCCGTTACCGTAACGCGCCGCTGCCGGGCCGCGAATCACTTCGATGCGTTCGATCATTTCCGGCGGCACCCAGTTGGTGTCGCCACGGCTGTCACGCTCGCCGCGCCAGCCAAGGCGCACGGAGTTGCGGCTGGTAACCGGTTTGCCGTCAATCAGGATCAGGGTGTTTTCCGGGCCCATACCGCGAATATCGATCTGGCGGTTGTTGCCGCGCTGACCGCTGGTGGCGTTACCGGTTAAGTTAACGCCCGGCATGGTGCGGATAATTTCAGAAACGTCGCGCGCTGGCGGGTTTTTGCGAATTTCGTCAGCGGTGATGGTGGAAACGCCCGGCGCCTGCAAATTTTGCTGCGCGGCGGTCACAACGATGGTGTCATCATTCGCGGTGGAGCTGGTGGTATTGCTGTCTGCCGCCATAGCGGGCAAAGCAGCACCGTAAATCCCCAGATTGACCAATAAGGTCAAGGTCTTGATTTTGTTATTCATTGTTTTACCTGATTTTCATCGCCGCTTCCCCGGTTCATCCATTCCCAGCGGGAGAGGAGGCGGCATAATGGAGCCAGCACAAAGCGAGCTATTCAGCCCTGAGCAGCATCGACAAAGGTGGCCAATTGAGTGAAAGACGCGCTTCCCACAGCGCGTTAATACGCTATTGCAAATGCAAATTGTTATCAATAATATTATCAACAAATTTAGAAGTGCAAGCAAAAATTTCCACAGCATAATTGGGGTAATAGACGTGACGTCAACAACGGGAAGTGCTGCCTGGTGGGAGTCAAAACAGGGGCCGGAATGGGTGCAGGAAGCGGGCGGATACCGCGTCACGTTTTGGTGGCGGGATCCGGCAGGCACGGAAACCACATCCTCCATTCAACGGGTCTGGCTCTATATCACCGGCGTGACCGATCATCATCAAAATGCCCGGCCGCAATCGCTTGAGCGCATTGCCGGTACTGATGTCTGGTACCGCGAGATTCACCTTGAAGCAGGCTGGCGGGGCAGTTATTGCCTGATACCTTCACAACATCACGACGACTTTTCCCCCGCTGTGTGTGCTGCCACTCCGCCGGATCGCGCCGCCCTCCGCGAAGGCTGGCGCAAACTGCTGGCGCAGGCGATTGCCGACCCGCTTAATCCGCAAAGCTGGCGCGGCGGGCGCGGTCATCCGGTTTCGGCGCTGGAAATGCCCGATGCGCCGCTACAGCCGGGTTGGCAGGCATTAGATACGCCCTTCAATGAACCGCAATTACTGCACTGGCGCAGCCAGCGGCTGAACAACACGCGCCGCGTGTGGATCTACACCACCGGCGAGGAAAACGCCGCCGAACGCCCGCTGGCGGTGCTGCTCGACGGGCAATTCTGGGCGCAGAGTATGCCGGTATGGCCTGCGCTGGCCGCGCTCACCCACGAGGGGCAATTACCGGCGGCGGTCTATGTGCTGATCGATGTGATTGATAACGCGCACCGCACGCGCGAACTGCCCTGCAATGCCGATTTCTGGCTGGCGGTGCAGGAAGAGCTGCTGCCGCAGGTGCAGGCGCTGGCACCGTTCAGCGATCGCGCTGAGCACACGGTGGTGGCTGGGCAGAGTTTTGGCGGTCTCTCTTCACTTTATGCCGCGCTGCACTGGCCGCAGCGTTTTGGCTGCGTGCTGAGCCAGTCTGGTTCTTACTGGTGGCCGCATCGCGGCGCAGAGCAGGACGGCATCATTATCCAGCAACTTCAACGCGGTGAACTGCACCCCTCCGGCCTGCGCATTGTGCTGGAAGCGGGCGTGCGCGAGCCGCTGATTTTTCGCGCCAATCAGGCGCTTTTATCCCTGTTACAACGCATACAGCAGCCGGTTTTCTGGCGTCAGGTTGACGGCGGACATGATGCGCTTTGCTGGCGCGGTGGGCTGACTTCCGGGCTGATTACCCTCTGGCAGCCTTTGACCCGCGCCCGCTGACGCGCCTTTCTATGACAGGAGTTTGCTATGGAGTTCACCAACCCCTTCGATAATCCGCAAGGGCGGTTTTATATTCTGCAAAACGACCAGAAGCAATACAGTTTGTGGCCTGCGCAGTGCGCGTTGCCTGGCGGCTGGCGCGTGGTGTGCGAACCGCAGCCGCAGGAAGCCTGCAATAGGTGGCTTGCCGCTCACTGGCAGAGCTTAACCCCGGTGCACTACGTGACAGCAAGGAGCGGCCAATGACGCAACGTTTACCGCTGGTCGCCGCCCAGCCAGGCATCTGGATGGCGGAAAAACTCTCGTCGCTGCCCAACGCCTGGAGCGTGGCGCACTACGTTGAGCTGAAGGGTGATATTGATGCCGCGCTGCTGGCGCAGGCGATTGTCACCGGTATGGCGCAGGCCGATACGCTGCGTCTGCGCTTTGAGGAAGATAACGGCGACGTCTGGCAGTGGGTGGATGAATCGCAACAGTTTGCGTTGCCCGCTATTACCGATTTACGCACTCACAGCGATACGCATGCCGCCGCGCTGAATATTATGCGCGCCGATCTGGCGCAAAACCTGCGTGTCGAGAGCGGTAAACCGCTGGTCTGCCATCAACTCCTGCGCGTGGGCGAACAGCGCTGGTACTGGTATCAACGCTATCACCATTTACTGGTTGATGGTTTCAGTTTCCCGGCCATTACCCGCCAGATTGCCGCCATTTACAGCGTCTGGCGACGCGGCGACGAAACGCCATCATCCCCCTTTACGCCGTTTGCGGAAGTGGTGGAAGAGTATCAGCGTTATCGCGACAGCGACGGCTGGCAGCGCGATGCGGCTTTCTGGGCGAAACAGCGCAGCGAACTGCCGCCGCCGGTTTCACTCTCTTCGATGCCGCTGCCGGGACGCGCGGCGACTACCGACATTCTGCGCCTGAACGTTGCGCTCAATACTGATGATTTCCGCCGTTTAACCCGTGCGCTGCCGAACAGCCAGCCTGCCGATCTGGCGCTGGCATTGGTAGCGCTGTGGCTTGGTCGCCTGTGCGGACGCATGGATTACGCCGCCGGGTTTATCTTTATGCGTCGCATGGGGTCCGCCGCGCTGACGGCGAGCGGACCGGTGCTGAATGTGCTGCCGTTAGGTATTCATATCGATGGCACGCAAACCCTCGCGGAACTGGCCGCGCAACTGGCGGGCAGCCTGAAAGCGATGCGCCGCCATCAGCGTTACGATGCCGAACAGATTGTCCGTGATGCGGGCCGGGCCGCAGGCGATGAGCCGCTGTTTGGCCCGGTATTCAATGTCAAAATGTTTGACTACCGGCTGGATGTTGATGGTATGCATGGCACCACGCACACGCTGGCGACCGGGCCGGTCAACGATCTGGAGATTGCGCTGTTCCCGGATGACGAGGGCGGCCTTGCCGTTGAAGTGCTGGCGAATCGCAGCCGTTACGATGAAGCCACGCTGCGCGGCCATGTGGCGCGGCTGGGACAACTGCTGGTGCAGTTTGCTGAAAACCCGGCGCTGCGCAGCGGCGATGCCGATCTGCTTGCCCGACACGAAGCACAACAATTAGCGAAGATTAACGATACCGGCATGATGCTGCCGACCACCACTTTAAGCGATTTAGTGGCGATGCAGGCAGCGAAAACCCCGGACGCCCCTGCATTGCGCGATGCCCGCTGGCAATTCAGCTACCGCGAAATGCGCGAACAGGTTGTCGCGCTGGCGCAGCATCTGCGTCAGCTTGGCGTGCAGCCTGGCGACAGCGTAGCGGTGGCGTTGCCGCGCTCGGTCTTCCTGACGCTGGCGCTGCACGGCATTGTCGAAGCGGGTGCCGCCTGGTTGCCGCTGGATACCGGCTACCCGGACGAGCGTCTGCGGATGATGCTGGAAGATGCGCAGCCAAGGTTATTGATCACCGCAGAAGATCAACTCGCCCGCTTTAGCGATATTCCGGGGCTGGCGCATTTCTGCTACCAGCAGCCGCTGGCCGTGCAGGGCAGTGAAGCGCTCAATCTGGCACGCCCGGAACAGACGGCGTATATCATTTTTACCTCCGGCTCCACCGGGCGACCGAAAGGGGTGATGGTCGGCCAGACCGCCATCGTCAACCGCCTGCTGTGGATGCAGGAGCAGTACCCGCTGACTGCGCAGGATGTGGTGGCGCAGAAAACGCCATGCAGTTTTGACGTCTCGGTGTGGGAATTCTGGTGGCCGTTTATCGCCGGGGCCAGCCTGGTGATGGCCGAGCCGGAAGCGCACCGCGATCCGCAGGCGTTACAGGCTTTCTTTGCCGAATATGGCGTGACCACGACCCATTTCGTGCCGTCGATGCTGGCGGCCTTTGTCGCTTCGCTGACGCCGGAGAGTGCGCAGCAGCGCTGTCGAACGCTTAAACAGGTGTTCTGTAGCGGCGAAGCTCTGCCAGCGGAATTGTGTCGCGAATGGCAACACCTGACCGGCGCGCCGCTGCATAACCTGTATGGCCCGACGGAAGCGGCGGTGGACGTGAGCTGGTATCCGGCGCACGGCGAAGCGCTGGCGCAGGTGCGCGGCAACAGCGTGCCGATTGGCTTCCCGGTGTGGAATACCGGGCTGCGTATTCTCGACGCGATGATGCGCCCGGTGCCGCCGGGCGTGGCGGGCGATCTCTATCTGACGGGTATTCAATTGGCGCAGGGTTATCTGGGACGTCCGGATCTCACTGCCAGCCGCTTTATTGCAGATCCGTTCGCCCCCGGTGAGCGCATGTACCGTACCGGCGATGTGGCGCGCTGGCTGGAAAATGGCGCGGTGGAATATCTGGGGCGTAGCGACGATCAACTGAAAATTCGCGGCCAACGTATTGAGCTGGGCGAAATTGACCGGGCGATGCTGGCCCTGGCCGATGTGGCGCAGGCGGTGGCGCATGCCTGCGTCTTTAATCTGGCGGCGGCCAGCGGCGGCGATGCACGACAACTGGTGGGCTATGTGGTTTCCGCATCCGGCTTGCCGCTCGATACCGCCGCGTTGCTGGAACAACTGCGCGGGCAACTGCCGCCGCATATGGTGCCGGTGCGCCTGCTGCAACTGAGCGCCTTGCCGCTAAGCGCGAACGGCAAACTCGATCGCAAAGCGCTACCGTTGCCGGAACTGACGGCGGTACGCCGTGGTCGCCCGCTGAACGCCGGGATGGAAACGCGCGTGGCACAGGCGTTTGCCGCGCTGTTGGGCTGCGAGGTGCAGGATGCGCAGGCCGATTTCTTTGCGCTCGGCGGCCACTCGCTGCTGGCGATGCGTCTGGCGGCACAGCTCAGCCGCGAGCATCAAAGGCCGGTGACGCCGGGGCAGATTATGGTTGCATCTACGGTGGAGAAACTCGCCGCGCTGCTGGCGCAGAGCCTGACGGCGGAGCAGGCGCAGCGCCTCGGTATGGAAACGCTGCTGCCGCTGCGTGAAAGCGACGGCCCGACGCTGTTCTGCTTCCATCCGGCTTCCGGTTTTGCCTGGCAGTTCAGCGTGCTGGCGCGTTATCTCGCGCCGCGCTGGTCGATAACCGGCATTCAGTCGCCGCGACCTTTCGGGCCGCTACAGCAGGCGGCGACGCTGGATGAAGCCTGCGAGCAGCATCTTGCCACGCTGCTGGCGCAGCAGCCGCACGGGCCTTATCACCTGTTCGGTTACTCACTTGGCGGCACACTGGCGCAGGGCATTGCCGCGCGTTTGCGGGAGCGGGGCGAAGAGGTAGCCTTCCTTGGTCTGCTCGACACCTGGCCGCCGGAGACGCAAAACTGGGCGGAGAAAGAGGCCAACGGGCTCGATCCGCAAGTGCTGGCAGAAATTGAGCGTGAGCGGCAGGCTTTTCTTGCCGCCCAGCAAGGGCAAGGCTCCGGCGAGCTGTTTTCGACTATCGAAGGTAACTACGCCGACGCGGTGCGTTTGCTGACAACCGCGCACAGCCTGCCGTTTGACGGTAAGGCGACGCTGTTTGTCGCCGAGCGCACGCTGCCCGCAGGCACCGATCCGCACAAGGCCTGGGCACCGTGGGTGCGGGAACTGGCGGTCTATCGCCAGGATTGCGCCCATGTCGATATTATCTCGCCGCAGGCGTTTGAGCGTATCGGGCCGGTGTTAAGGGAGATTCTGGGGGAGTGAATGTGCAGGCCGGGTAAGGCATCGCCGTCATCTGGCAGTGCGATGTTGCTGGCCTGAGTGGAATGGTTCCGTTCAGCAGACACTTACGCTTTGTCGCTTGTGAACGGGAAAAGGGGAGCGCGGTAGCTTCCCTTTTCCTGTTCACGTGTTAGCGCGTTTCTGAAACGCTTGCAGGCCAGATGAACGGAACAATACCTCTGCAGTGACATATCCTGTGTAGAAGCCCGGTTTCCCTGGGCTGAGATTATGTGGCACCGCTTGCCCGATTGCGCTAAGTCTGTCGGGACTCTATTCCGCTGCGCCCCAGCGGCACTACCAGCGGCGTATGCGCTACCGGATCGTCAATGATCATGCAGCGCAGACCGTAGACCGCTTCTATCAATTCGGCGGTAACGATCTCTTTGGGCGCGCCCTGCGCGACAATTTTGCCATCGCGCAGCGCAATCAGATGCGTGGCGTAGCGGCAAGCCTGATTCAAATCATGCAGTACCGCTGCCAGCGTATAGCCCTGCTCGCGGTTCAGTGCGCTTAACAACTCCAGCAGATCGATCTGGTAGCTGATATCGAGCCAGGTGGTGGGTTCATCGAGCAGCATGATGGCCGTCTCCTGCGCCAGCACCATCGCAATCCACGCCCGCTGCCGCTGGCCGCCGGAGAGCGTATCGACACTCTGGTTGGCCAGCGAATCCACGCCGGTGGCCTTCATCGCCCGCATTACCGCTTCTTCATCCTCTTTACGCCAGCGGGTGAACAGCGGCTGATGCGGGTAGCGCCCGCGCGCCACCAGCTCCTGTACGGTGATATCGCCCGGCGTGGTGGCGTTTTGCGCCAGCAGCCCGACGCGCCGCGCCACTTCTTTGCTGGCGAAGCGCTGGATCTGCTCGCCATCAAGATAAACATGCCCTTGGGCGGGCGTCATCAGGCGGCTCAGCGTGCGCAGCAGCGTTGATTTACCGCAGCCGTTGGGGCCGATAATGGCGGTGAAATGGCCGTCGGGAATGGCAACGCTTAGCTGCTCAGCAATGATTTTTTTGCCATAACCCAGCGTTAAATCTGTGCCGCGCAAACGGGAAGATAAATCGGTCATTTCTTGCGGGACTCCTGAATTAACAAGGCGATAAGGTAGATACCGCCAAGGCTGACGGTGACCACACCCACCGGCAACTGATAAGGCGTAAACCCTTGCTGGGCGACAAAATCCGCCAGCAATAACAGCAACGCGCCGCACAGGGCCGACTGCATTAAGCCCCAACGGGCGGTGGCGCTAATGCGCCGGGCGATGTGTGGCGCTACCAGAGCGATAAATGAAATCGGCCCCGCCAGCGCGGTAGCCGCCGCTGTCAGCGCCACCGCCACCAGCATTAACAGCAAGCGTGAACGCTCGACACTGACACCAAGCGCGCAGGCGCTGTCATCACCCATCTCCAGCAGCCGCATCCGGCGAGCGAGCAGGGCGGCGCACACGAACATCAGCATAATGATTGGCGCGGAAGGTAGCGTCTTCGCCCAGGTCAGGCCGTTCAACGAGCCAGCATTCCATAGCCCGGCGGTGACGGCGGTTTCCAGCGACGCCTGCAGCAGCAGCCAGGTATTGAACGCCACCAGCATCGCCCGCACGCCAATGCCGACAATAATCAGGCGGAAGGTTTCAATGCCATTGCGCCAGGCCAGCAGCCAGACCACCAGCGAGGTGAGCATACCGCCCGCCAGTGCTGCCAGCGCAATGGCCGTTAAATGCTGACCAAACAGCACCATCGCCACCAGCACGCCGCTCCACGCGCCGGTGTTAAAGCCCATCACATCCGGGCTGCCTAACGGGTTGCGCATCAGTGATTGAAAAATCGCGCCGCTGACGCCGAGCGCGGCACCGACCAGCAGCGCCATCAGCACGCGCGGTAAACGCCACTCCATCACCACCCGTTGCATCGCGCGCGGCGCATCGCCGGTTAATGCATTCATCACCTGGGTTAATTCCAGCGTCACTGCGCCGCTGCGCAGGCTCCAGACCGCCATCAGAACGGTACAAAACACCATCAGCAGGCAACTGGCGACTAAACGACGGGACGGCGAAATCACAGGCCACCTCCGCGCGCGCGGCGCACCAGTACAATCAGCACCGGCGCACCGAGAAAGGCGCTGAACACCGATACGCGCAGCTCACCGGGCACAATCAGGCGGCCAATAATATCGGCGAACAGCAACAACGCAGGCGTCGCAAGCAGTGTGACCGGCAGCGACCAGCGATGATCCGCGCCCACCAGCCAGCGCGCCATATGCGGCATCATCAGGCCGATAAAAGCAATCGGGCCGACTACTGCCGTCGCACTGCCGCACAGCACGGTGATGGTCACTAGTCCGAGTAATTGCGTGCGCGCCACCTTGCTGCCAAGCGCCGTGGCGGTATCGCTGCCGAGGCTCAAACTGTTGAGCGAGCGGCTCAGCATTAGCGTGATCGCCGCCGCCAGCAGCACCGGAATGATCACAATTTTCAACGTTTGCAGGGTGCGGATATCCAGCGATCCGGCCTGCCAGAATCGCAACTGGTCGTAGACATCGGCATTCAGCAGCGCAATCCCGCTGGAGAACCCTTCCAGTACCGCGCCAAGCGCCACTCCCGCCAGCGTCAGACGCACCGGACTGAGCTGCCCACCGCCCTGGCTGCCGGTAAAAGCCACCAGCAGCGACGCGGCCAGTGCGCCGCAAAACGCCAGCAGCAATTGTTCCACCGGAGACGAAATACCGAGCAGCGCCGCGCCGAGCACAATGGCGAAACTGGCGCCGGAATTCACGCCAAGCAGGCCGGGATCGGCCAGCGGATTACGGGTGAGGGTTTGCATTAGCGCACCAGCAAGCCCCAGCGCGCCGCCGGCCAGCAGACCCGCCAGCGTGCGCGGCAGGCGCGCATCGCGGATGATGGCGCAGTCCGCGCTCTGGCAGACGCCGGAGAGCGCGTCGATCACCACGGCGGCGGGCATCGGTTTCGCGCCAATAAACAGGCTGAGTGTGGCGGCGACAATAAGCAGTATCAATAGTCCGGCGAGAGCAAAGGGGCGCGCCGGAAAAGCAGAACACGACATAATACGTCCCGAATTTGATAATGATAGTAATTATCGTTATCGATCTTGTTTTGATATGTTAACATGCGAAGCCGACATATGGACATAAAAAGTACGTATTTAAGGCGCTGTGATGAAACAACAATCCTGGCTGTTGAACCTTGGCCTGCTGCGCACGCATCCGGCTTTTCGCGCGGTATTTCTGGCGCGTTTTATCTCGATTTTATCGCTGGGCCTGCTTGGCGTAGCGGTGCCGGTGCAGATTCAGGAAATGACCCACTCCAGCTGGCAGGTGGGGTTATCGGTCACGCTGACCGGTTCGGCCATGTTTATTGGCCTGATGTTTGGCGGCGTGCTGGCGGATCGCTATGAACGTAAGAAACTGATTTTACTGGCGCGTTCCACCTGCGGCGTTGGGTTTATCGGCCTGTTTCTGAACGCGCAACTGGCGGATCCTTCGCTGGCGGCGATCTATCTGCTGGGTTTGTGGGACGGCTTTTTCGGCGCGCTCGGCGTGACGGCGCTGCTGGCGGCAACGCCTGCGCTGGTCGGGCGGGAAAATCTGCTGCAGGCGGGGGCGATCACCATGCTGACGGTGCGTCTGGGGTCGGTGATATCACCGATGTGCGGCGGTCTGCTGCTGGCTTCGGGCGGCGTGGTGTGGAACTACGGTCTGGCGGCGGCGGGGACGTTTATCACTCTGTTGCCGTTACTCAGCCTGCCCGCGTTGCCGCCTCCGCCGCAGCCGCGCGAACATCCGCTGAAATCGCTGCTGACGGCGCTGCAATTTTTATTTCGTAACCCGTTGATTGGCAGTATCGCGTTGCTCGGCGGGCTGTTAACCATGGCCAGCGCGGTGCGCGTGCTTTATCCGGCGCTGGCGATGAGCTGGAACATGTCAGCGGCAGAAATCGGTCTGCTGTATGCCGCGCTGCCGCTTGGCGCAGCAATCGGGGCGTTAACCAGCGGCAAACTGGCGCACAGCGAAAGGCCGGGCGTGATTATGTTGATGACCAGCGTCGGCGCTTTTATTGCGATAGGGCTGTTCAGCCTGATGCCGGTGTGGGCGTTCGGTGTGCTGTTGCTGGCGTTATGCGGCTGGCTGACCGCCGTGAGTTCGCTGTTGCAGTACACCCTGCTGCAAACCCAGACCCCGGAAGCGATGCTCGGGCGCATCAACGGCTTGTGGACCGCGCAGAACGTGACGGGCGATGCGATTGGCGCGGCGCTGCTGGGGGCGATGGGATCGATGATGACGCCCGCCTCATCGGCGAGCATCAGCGGGCTGGTACTGGCGGCGATCGGTTTAGTGCTGGTGGTGGCGCTCGGCGAGCTGCGCCGTTTTCGTCAGACGCAGCCTGCCGCGTAGGAAACGGAATGCAGGATGGCGCTGGCGCTTATCCTGCTTACGTCTGCTGTACCGCTTTATGTAGGCCGGATAAGGCGCAGCCGCCATCCGGCAAACAGATTAACCAAACAGCGCCGACAAACGCTGCAATACACGGGTGGCGCTGTAGTAGTCCAGGCGGAAGGTTTCTGCGCCGAGGGCGTAAACGCGTTTGTTCTGCACCGCAGGCAGATGCGCCAGCAGCGGATTCGCGCTCAGCGCATCGGCATCTTTTTGATCGCTGGCGAACAGAAACAGCGCTTCACCGTTCAGCCCGGCGGCAAGGTTTTCGCCGCCCAGTTGCACGATGTCGTGGCGTTTACCCTGGCTCTGGCTGGTTTGCAGATTGGCCGGTAGCGGCGCAAGGGCGAAGCCCAGTTGCTGCAGCAACTGGCCCTGTGCGGAGTCGCGGGTCCACAGGTTGGCGCTGTGCGCGGCGGGGGTATAAACCAGCGCAGTAACCGGCTGCGGTGGCAGTTTCATCCGCGCTTTGACGTCGGCCAGTTGCTGGTTGAATTCGCTGATGCGCGCAGCGGCCTGTTTTTCCTGGCCGGTAATTTCCCCTAGTTGGGTGAGCAGCGCCTGCCAGCTTTTATCGTCGTAATTGATGACCAGCGTCGGCGCGATGGTGGAAAGCTGGTCGTACAGCGCAAGGGCGGAATCGCCGCCGGTGGCGCTGATGAGGATCAAATCCGGCATCTGCGCGGCAACGGCCTCGGCATTCGCTTCACCAATGTAAAGACGAGCGACGTTGCGTTGTTTCGCCACGTCGCCCCACTGGCGCAGAAAGCCCTGCGCGTCGGCAAAACGGTTATTCGGCGTGGTCGCACCGCTGGCAATCACCGGTGCGTCAATCGCCAGCAGCGATCCGGTAAGGGTGACGCTGGTTGACACAATGCGCAGCGGCTTGCTGTCGAGCTGATGCGTACCGCGACTGTCGGTGACCTGGCGAGGCCAGCCGGCGGCGGTCGCTGAGGTTAGTCCTAAAACAAAAATGCCCAGCATCACTAAGGGCTTACGGAACAAAAAAGAAAATCTCACGGATTGCGTCCTGTTTTTGTTGAGGTTAATGCTTCTCATTTTCATCATTGCATGAGGGGGATGCAAGCATTAGCGGCGCAGAAGAGGAATCTGCTGTTGACAGCGCGGGTAATAACTTTTTATCTTACTGCAACAAAACACAAATGATAATCATTATTAATCTCACTTATCATTGTTGGAGGATGATATGGATATGTCCCTGGCTGAGGATATCCAGCAGTCGGCAAAGACACTGGCCGCGGATCAGTTTTTGTTTATGTCGCCGTACCGCAGTTTTATGACCTCCGGGTGCGTTGCCCGTTTCTCTGAACCCGCCGTCGGCGGTGATTCTCCAGAGAGCGCCTTCCAGACCAAACTGGCGCAGGCCTTTGCCGATGCGAAAGCGCAGGGCGTGGCCCGGCCGGTGATGGTCGGCGCGATCCCGTTCGATACCACGCAACCTTCAGCGCTGTTTATTCCGGCATCGTGGCAAACCTTCTCCCGCCCGGCACGCCAGCGTTCTGCCCGCTATTTCAACGCCAGCAATATGCCGAATGTTATCGCGCAACGCGAAATCCCGGAGCAGGAAACCTTCATGCAGATGGTGGCGCGTGCGGCACAGAAAACGGCCACGCCGGAAGTGGACAAAGTGGTGCTCTCGCGTCTGATTGAGATTGCCACCGACAGCCGCATCGACAGCGGCGTGTTGCTGGAGCGGCTGATTGCCCAGAACCCGGCCAGTTTCAACTTCCACGTTCCATTGCCGGATGGCGGCGCGCTGCTGGGCGCCAGCCCGGAACTGCTGCTGCGCAAAGAGGGCGACCACTTCAGTTCGCTGCCGCTGGCCGGTTCCGCCCGTCGCCAGCCGGATGACATGCTGGATCGCGAAGCGGGCAACAAGTTGCTGGCGTCGGAAAAAGATCGTCATGAGCACGAGTTGGTGACGCAGGCGATGAAAAAAGTGCTGCAACCGCGCAGCCGCTCGCTGACTTTGCCGGATTCGCCGCAACTGGTGACCACGCCGACGTTATGGCACCTGGCGACGCCAATTGAAGGTACGGCGCTGGCGGGAGAAAACGCCCTGACGCTCGCCTGCCTGCTGCACCCGACGCCGGCGCTGAGCGGTTTCCCGCATCAGGTGGCGAAAAAGCTGATTGCCGAGCTGGAACCGTTCAACCGTGAACTGTTCGGCGGCATTGTCGGCTGGTGCGATGACGAAGGAAATGGTGAGTGGGTCGTCACCATCCGCTGCGCCCGCATTCATGAAAACCACGTCCGGCTGTTTGCCGGGGCCGGTATCGTACCTGCTTCCTCGCCGCTGGCGGAGTGGCGCGAAACCGGGGTGAAACTGACCACCATGCTGAACGCATTTGGTCTGCACTGAGGAGCGAACATGAGCATTCCTTTTACCCGCTGGCCGGAAGAATTCGCCCGCCGTTACCGCGAAAAAGGGTACTGGCAGGATCTGCCGCTTACAGACATTTTGACCCGCCATGCGCACAGCGATGCCACCGCAGTCATTGATGGCGAGCGTTCGTTGAGCTACCGCCAGTTGCATCAGGCTTCTGATAACCTGGCGTGCAGCTTACAGGCGCAGGGGATCGCGCGCGGCCAGACCGCGCTGGTGCAACTGGGCAATGTGGCGGAGTTCTACATCACGCTGTTTGCCCTGCTGAAACTCGGTGTTGCGCCGGTGAATGCGCTGTTCAGCCATCAGCGCAGCGAACTGACGGCTTATGCCGCACAGATCAAACCGGCGCTGTTGATTGCCGATCGCGATCATGCGCTGTTTGCCGACGACACGTTTATTTCCACGCTGGATTCTGTTCGCGTGGTGCTGCTGCGCGGCGAACAGGGCGAGCACGCGCTGGAGGCAGCGATTGCCCGCCCGGCGGATAACTTCGTCGCCACGCCGACACCGGCCGATGAAGTGGCATTTTTCCAGCTTTCCGGCGGCAGTACCGGCACGCCGAAGCTTATTCCACGCACCCACAACGATTATTACTACAGCATTGCGCGCAGCAACGAGATTTGCGGTTTCACCGCGCAAACCCGCTACCTGTGCGCACTGCCCGCAGCGCACAACTACCCGATGAGTTCTCCCGGTGCGCTGGGCGTCTTCCTTGCGCAAGGTTGCGTGGTGCTGGCCGCCGATCCGAGCGCCACGCTCTGCTTCCCGCTGATCGAAAAACACCAGATTACTGTCACTGCGCTGGTGCCGCCTGCGGTGAGCCTGTGGTTGCAGGCGATTACCGAGTGGGGCAGCAATGCGCAACTGGCATCGCTCAAACTGTTACAGGTCGGCGGTGCGCGGCTGTCAGCAACGCTGGCGGCGCGTATTCCGGCGGAGATCGGCTGCCAGTTGCAGCAGGTGTTTGGCATGGCCGAAGGGCTGGTGAACTACACCCGGCTGGACGATCCCTTTGATCGCATCATCAATACGCAGGGCCGCCCGATGTGCCCGGATGATGAAGTGTGGGTGGCGGATGAACATGGCAATCGGCTGCCGCCAGGCCATGTCGGGCGGCTGATGACGCGCGGGCCGTACACCTTCCGCGGCTATTTCAATAGCCCTGAGCACAACGCCAGCGCCTTCGATGCGAACGGCTTTTACTGCTCCGGCGATCTGATTTCGCTTGATGAGCAGGGCTACATCACCGTGCAGGGGCGGGAAAAAGATCAGATCAACCGCGGCGGCGAGAAGATCGCTGCCGAGGAGATCGAAAACCTGCTGCTGCGCCACGAGTCGGTGATCCATGCCGCGCTGGTAAGCATGGAAGACAGCCTGCTGGGGGAAAAAAGCTGCGCGTACCTGGTGGTGAAAGAACCACTGCGTGCCGTTGCGGTGCGTCGTTTTCTGCGTGAGCAGGGCGTCGCGGAATTTAAGCTGCCGGATCGCGTGGAGTGCCTGGAGGCATTGCCGCTGACGCCGGTCGGCAAGGTTGATAAGAAACAGTTACGTCAGTGGCTGGCCGAGCGCGCCACCGCGTAAAGGAGAGAAGATGGCGATTCCAAAATTACAGGGTTACGCACTGCCTGCGGCGGCGGATATTCCACAGAACAAAGTCAACTGGCCGTTTGAGCCAGAGCGCGCTGCGCTGCTGATTCATGATATGCAGGACTATTTTGTCAGTTTCTGGGGCGATAACTGCCCGATGATGCAGCAAGTGGTGGCGAATATCGCTGCTCTGCGTGCGTTTTGCAAACAGCACCACATCCCGGTTTACTACACCGCGCAGCCGAAAGCGCAGAGCGATGAAGACCGCGCGTTACTGAATGATATGTGGGGGCCGGGGCTGACCCGTTCACCGGAGCAGCAGAAGATCGTCGCCGAACTGGCCCCCGATGAAGCCGATACAGTGCTGGTGAAGTGGCGCTACAGCGCGTTTCATCGCTCGCCGCTGGAGCAGATGCTGAAAGAGACCGGGCGCAATCAGTTGCTCATCACCGGCGTCTATTCACACATTGGCTGCATGACCACCGCCACGGATGCGTTTATGCGCGATATCAAACCGTTTATGGTGGCTGATGCGCTGGCGGATTTCAGCCGTGAAGAACATTTGATGTCGCTGAAATATGTCGCCGGGCGTTCCGGCCGCGTGGTGCTCACCCAGGAACTGCTGCCGGTGCCGGGCAGCAAAGCGGCGCTGCGCGCGGTGGTTCTGCCGCTGCTCGATGAATCCGACGAGCCGCTGGATGACGAGAACCTGATCGACTACGGCCTGGATTCCGTGCGCATGATGGCGCTGGCCGCCCGCTGGCGCAAAGTCCACGGCGATATCGATTTTGTCATGCTGGCGAAAAATCCGACCATCGATGCGTGGTGGGCGCTGCTCTCGCGCGAGGTGAAATAATGGCCAGCCTGGATTTTACCGGCAAAACCGTGTGGGTGACCGGTGCTGGGAAGGGCATCGGTTATGCTACCGCGCTGGCCTTTGTTGACGCGGGCGCGCAGGTTACCGGCTTCGATTTAGCCTTTCCCGGCCGCGATTATCCCTTCTCCTGTGAAACGGTGGATATTGCCGATGCCGCGCAGGCGCAGGCCGTCTGCAAACGGCTGCTGGCGCAGAACGAACGGCTGGACGTGCTGGTTAACGCTGCCGGGATTTTGCATATGGGCGCGACCGATGCGCTGAGCGCAGAAGCCTGGCAGCGCACCTTTGCTGTGAATGTTGGCGGCGCGTTTAACCTGTTCCAGCAGACGATGGCGCAGTTTCGCCGTCAGCAGGGCGGGGCGATCGTCACAGTGGCGTCCGATGCGGCGCATACGCCACGCATCGGTATGAGCGCTTATGGCGCGTCGAAAGCGGCACTGAAAAGCCTGACGCTGACCGTCGGCCTTGAGCTGGCAGCAAGCCGCGTGCGCTGTAATGTTGTTTCACCGGGTTCGACGGACACCGATATGCAGCGCATGCTGTGGGTGAGCGATGATGCTGAACAGCAGCGCATTCGCGGCTTTGGCGAGCAGTTCAAGCTCGGCATTCCGCTGGGCAAAATCGCCCGGCCGCAGGAAGTGGCGAACACCGTGCTGTTTCTGGCGTCCGATCTGGCCAGCCATATCACCCTGCAGGATATCGTGGTGGATGGCGGCTCAACGCTGGGGGCGTAGATGATCTGGAAACGTCACTTAACGCTTGAGGAACTGAATGCCAGCAGTGAAAACACGCTGGTGGCGCATCTGGCCATTCTCTATACCCGCATCGGCGACGATTTTATCGAGGCCGAAATGCCGGTCGATGCCCGTACCCATCAGCCATTTGGCCTGCTGCACGGCGGCGCGTCGGCGGCGCTGGCGGAAACGCTCGGTTCAATGGCGGGCTATATGATGACGCGTGACGGCCAGTGCGTGGTCGGCACCGAGTTAAACGCCACGCATCATCGCCCGGTTGCCCAGGGAAAGGTGCGCGGCGTCTGCCAGCCGCTGCATCTTGGGCGGCAAAACCAGAGCTGGGAAATTGTGGTGTTCGATGAACAAGGACGCCGCTGCTGTACCTGTCGACTGAGCACCGCCGTGCTTGGCTAATTTCTCCCTCTCCCTGCGTGGAGAGGGCATTCTTGCGATCCCGTTAACACAATCATGTAAATACCTGGTTGCAGGGCAAATTTCCCATGTTTCGAAGTTGTTAAAAACTGTGTGTTGATATAGATACAAAATGTAACATCTCTCTGTTTCTCACACGGACAACCGCTATGAACAACCCAGGGAAATACCTTATCTGGGCAATTCTCTCCCTTGTCGGAGCCTTTGCCCTCGGCTATATCGCGCTCAATCGCGGCGAACAGATTAACGCGCTGTGGATCGTGGTTGCTGCCGTCTGCATTTACCTTATTGCTTACCGGTTTTATGGCCTCTATATCGCCAAAAATGTGCTGCAGGTTGATCCGACGCGCATGACCCCGGCGGTACGGCACAACGATGGCCTCGACTATGTGCCGACGGATAAAAAAGTGCTGTTCGGTCACCATTTTGCGGCTATTGCCGGGGCTGGCCCGCTGGTGGGGCCGGTACTGGCGGCGCAGATGGGGTATCTGCCGGGCATGATCTGGATCCTCGCAGGCGTGGTGCTGGCCGGGGCGGTGCAGGACTTTATGGTGCTGTTTATCTCGACCCGCCGCGACGGCCGTTCGCTCGGTGAGATGGTGAAAGAAGAGATGGGATCGACCGTCGGCGTGATTGCGCTGGTGGCGACCTTTATGATCATGGTGATCATCCTCGCGGTACTGGCGATGATTGTCGTCAAAGCGCTGACCCACAGCCCATGGGGCACGTACACCGTAGCGTTTACCATTCCGCTGGCCATTTTTATGGGCATTTATATTCGCTATCTGCGCCCCGGGCGCATCGGTGAAGTCTCGGTGATCGGCCTTGTGCTGCTGGTGTTTGCCATTATTTCCGGCGGCTGGGTTGCCGCCAGCCCGACCTGGGCACCGTTCTTCGATTTCACCGGCGTGCAACTGACGTGGATGCTGGTGGGCTATGGTTTTGTCGCCTCGGTGCTGCCGGTGTGGCTGCTGCTGGCGCCGCGTGATTATCTCTCCACCTTCCTGAAAATCGGCACCATTATTGGCCTGGCGATTGGCATTTTGATTATGCGCCCGACGCTGACCATGCCAGCGCTGACCAAATTTGTTGACGGCACTGGCCCGGTGTGGACCGGCAACCTGTTCCCGTTCCTGTTTATCACCATCGCCTGCGGCGCGGTCTCCGGCTTCCATGCGCTGATCTCTTCCGGCACCACGCCGAAGATGCTCGCCAGCGAAGGGCAGGCCTGCTTTATCGGTTACGGCGGTATGTTGATGGAGTCGTTTGTGGCGATCATGGCGCTGGTCTCGGCGTGCATTATCGATCCGGGCGTTTACTTCGCGATGAACAGCCCGATGGCAGTACTGGCGCCCGCAGGTACGGCGGATGTTGTTGCCTCGGCAGCGCAGGTGGTCAGTAGCTGGGGCTTTACCATTACGCCGGATGCGCTGACGCAGATTGCCAGCGAAGTGGGCGAACAGTCGATCATCTCAAGGGCGGGCGGTGCGCCGACGTTGGCGGTGGGGATGGCGTACATCCTGCACGGCGCGCTCGGCGGCATGATGGACGTTGCCTTCTGGTATCACTTCGCCATTCTGTTTGAAGCGCTGTTTATTCTGACGGCGGTTGATGCCGGTACGCGCGCGGCGCGTTTTATGTTGCAGGACCTGCTGGGTGTTATCTCGCCAAATATGAAACGGACCGAATCGCTGCCTGCTAACCTGCTAGCGACGGCGCTGTGCGTACTGGCGTGGGGATACTTCCTGCATCAGGGCGTGGTTGATCCGCTCGGCGGCATCAACACTTTGTGGCCGCTGTTTGGTATCGCCAACCAGATGCTGGCAGGTATGGCGCTGATGCTCTGCGCGGTGGTGCTGTTTAAAATGAAACGCCAGCGTTATGCGTGGGTGGCATTAGTGCCGACCGCCTGGCTGCTGGTGTGTACGCTGACCGCTGGCTGGCAAAAAGCCTTCAGCCCGGATGGCAAAGTCGGCTTCCTGGCGATCGCCAACAAGTTCCAGGCGATGATCGACAGCGGCAACATTCCGGCGCAGTATACCCAGTCACAACTGGCGCAACTGGTATTTAACAACCGTCTTGATGCCGGATTGACCATCTTCTTTATGGTGGTTGTGGTGGTGCTGGCGTTTTACTCGCTGAAAACCGCGCTGGCGGCGCTGAAGGTGAGTGAACCGACGGCGAAAGAGACGCCGTACGAGCCGATGCCGGAGAATCTTGAGCAGATTGTCGGCCAGGCAAAAAGCGCCCATTAATGGTTCCCCCTCTCCCTTGCGGGAGAGGGTTTTCTCAGGGGGAAAAGATGTTTGATACGCTCTCGAAAGCCGGAAAATATCTGGGCCAGGCGGCGAAGATGATGATTGGCGTGCCGGATTATGACAACTACGTTGAGCATATGCGCGTTACGCATCCGGATCAGACGCCGATGACCTACGAGGAGTTTTTCCGCGAACGCCAGGATGCGCGCTACGGCGGTAAAGGCGGCGCGCGCTGCTGCTGACGCGCCGCCTCTGCTGGCGTTACGCGTTGGCGCCGCCATCCACCACGATATCGGCCCCGGTGATCTGCTTCGCCGCCGGGCTGGCCAGGAAGGCGACCGCCTCGGCGATATCCTGCGCTTCACCGTAGTGGCCCAGCGCGATCAAGCGGCGCTGCGCATCGGAGGTTTCACCGTCCACCGGATTCATATCACTTTCCGTCGAACCGGGTTTCACCATATTGACAGTAATGCCGCGCGGCCCCAGATCCCGCGCCAGCCCGCGCGTTAACGAGTTCAGCGCCGATTTGGTCATCGAGTAAATCGCAATTTCACCCAGCGGTACACGGTCAGAAAGGTTGCTGCCGATATTGATAATGCGCCCGCCTTTCGGCAGATGGGCGATGGCCGCCTGTGTCGTATAGACCACACCGCGAATATTCACGTTGATCAGCGCATCGATATCTTCCTGCGACATCGTTTCCAGCAAACCGCCGCGCGCAATCCCGGCGTTATTGACCAGAATATCCAGCCCGCCCAGTTGTTCTACTGTCTGCGCAACCGCCGCGCGAGCCGCTTCCGGCCTGGCGCTGTCGGCCTGAATAGCAACGCCGTTACGCCCGAGGGCGCGGATTTCTGCAGCAACCGCTTCGGCTTTCTCCGCAGATTTCTCCCAGGTGATGGCGACATCCGCCCCGGCGCGCGCCAGCGTTAAGGCAATGGCTTTCCCCAAACCGCGGCTCGCACCGGTGACCAGTGCGCGTTTACCTGCAAGTGAGTGTGACATGAGTGGCTCCTGAATTATGTGTCGATTGATACATAATTAAAATAATCACGCTTCCATATATTCGTCAATATTATTAATATACCGATCAGCACAAAATGTGAGGATGCCGAAGTGAGCCGTGGAAGACCCCGGGAATTTGATCGCACGGATGCGCTGAACAAAGCGATGAAGCTCTTCTGGCAGAAGGGTTATACCGCGACGTCGATGAATGATCTCTATGCGACGATGGGGATTAAATCCCCCAGCCTGTACGCTGCGTTCGGCAGCAAAGAGGATCTCTACGACGAGGTATTACAGCACTACGAAGAGTGCGTGGCCCCGCATATCTGGGGCGGCATGGAGAGCGAGCCGTCACCGAAAAAGGCGATTGCGCAGTGGCTGGAGCGTTCAGCGGAAACCTTAACCCGCAGTGATTTGCCGCATGGCTGTATGGTGACGCTGTCGGCCGTCGCCAGCGAAGGTCACGAACGGCTCGGCGCGCGGGTTCAGCAGTTGCGTAACAGCGGCTATGAACTGCTGAAAGCACGCCTGAGTGAAGCACAGCAGTGCGGCGAATTACCGCCATCAACCGATATCGACGCGCTAACGCGTTTGTATGTCAGCATTCAGCAGGGGATGTCGATTCAGGCGCGGGACGGCGCCAGCCGCGAAACGCTGCTCGGCATCGCGCGAATGGCGATGGGGCTGTGGCCTGCATGAATTAGCAGACCGAGGTATTCGATTGTTCATGTGTAGTTAAAAAGGGCGGCAGTAGCTGTGATGACTGCCGCCTATAAGGCAACCCGCTACAGGGCTTGTTTATTAATCATAATAAAGTGACACGTTCCTTGCGCTGCCAACGTTCAGCAGTGGATCTTTCTCAATACACCGCGCCGCGTCAGCTATGTCGTCGAAGCACAAAAGATCTGAGTCCTCGTCAGTTCCATGATCGATACGATATCCATCGCCAAATCCCTGAATGTAGACGTCATAGAAACCATTTTCATCCTTATGCGGAATACCGTATCTGGCCTGAATCATCCCTTTATTCGCTTCCCACCAGGCTATCTGGCGACTTTTCAGCAACGGAAAATGCCGGACCAGCAGCGTATTGCCGTTATGCACCGCCACGATTTCTACGGGAGTAAGAGAGTACCAAAGCGCATAAACACAGCCCGCAGCCGCAAGAATAGCGGCAATCAATCGCTTAACCATTGCGCCTCCCGGAGATTGTCACGGTAGCGTTCATCTCGGTAATAAATGGCCTGAAGCCGTACTCGTTCCAGCGCTGAAGCACGAACCATAGGGGGAAGATACGGAATTCTCGATAGAGGGGATTCAGGACATCTGCATCATCAAGGCCAAAGTGATCCTGAACGCGGTAATGGATATTTGCCCGCCAGAGGTCTCCCTCAATCTCCAGGGATTCGAGCGTAATGTGCGTCGCCCAGGTATCGTGCACCGAGATAACCAAACCGTTGAACCTGTCTTTCAGGCGATTAAATTTGGGTAAAATTGTTTTCTCATTGATATCTTTATTGAACTTTCCTTTATCTTTTAAAGGGTAAATTGAATAATCATAATCAATCCCTTTATTTAAAATATCCTTTATAGTCAGAAGACTACTGTTTTCTGAACGATCCCCCTCAATCTGCTCCTTCAGCGCTTTATCCAGCAACGGGCTGCGCCAGGGCTTGCCGCTGTTCTGCTGCATATGCGCGATCATCTCCGTAATAAGGTGCTGATACTCGCCGTGAAAAGAGAACAGCTTCGCCAGTTCGCGGAACTCATCAAACAGTATTCGGGCGCTCTCATCCCGGCTGACGGAGGGCATCGGTTTAGGCTGAAAATCCGGATGAACGTAGGGTGAAGCGAAGGCCAGCGGGTCATGCGGATCTTTCTGTTTTAGCGTGTAAGGATTCACCCTCATGGAAACGTTATCCACATCAATGTGAAAGCGATTGCGCAGCGTCACGATGTCCAGGTCGCCGTGGCGCATATCGCTTGCCTGATCGTCATCCATTTGCCGGCTGGTCTGATAAATCAGCGCAGGCAAGGGGAGCGGTTCTGGCCGGGCGCTTTTCGCGCTCTGGGCAAATTGCTCCGGTTCTGCGGTTGGCATGCTGTCAGCGAGTGGGATGTAGGGCGGCTGTTTTTCCGGCCCGAACCAGGTTGCAAGCGGTGCGATCAGCCTGTTTGTACCGTAGGGGCAGCCACAGAGAATGATTGCGCCATCAAGGGCTACCGGAACGGTGGCAAACTGACGCCTCATCGAACCTTCGCCAATTAAGCCGTTTTTCCCGCAGGCCGGGCAAACGCTGGTTCGATCGCCCTTTCTCAGGGGGGCAGGCGCGCCATACCAGAAAGTGCCCTGAAGGCTGCTGTAACAGGTTGCCCCTGTCGTTGTTTTATCTCCGTGATGACCCTGGCCCATGCCATCAATAACATCCCGCCACATAAAACCTCCTGTTTTGTATGGGTTAACGGCAGGGATAATACAATGCGAAACGCAGAAATAATGATCGATTTATCAGATAGCGGTGCTGACCGGGGTAATAAAGCGTTGGCAGGATTTCATGCCCGGCCAGCAAATGCTGCCGGGCCTGGCCTTAGCGCGACAGCGCTTCGACTTTTTCAAACGCCGCTCGCAGCGTGTCGGCGGAGAGGTTTATCGGCAGGTAGTGGATGGATTCCACCGGACGCAGGGTGTGAGCAATCACTTTCTCCAGCTCGGCGTGATTGTTGATATCCACCTCCAGCGCCGCCAGCGTGGTGGGCAGGTTGAAACGCTGATACGCATCGATCAGTTGCGCCAGCACATCGTCCTGGCCGAGCAGGGCGCTCTGCACCAGAATGCCGTAAGCGACTTTAGTGCCGTGCAGGAATTTATCCGTTTGCGGCAGTACCGTCAGGCCATTATGCACGGCATGTGCAGCCGCCACGCGGGTATAGCGCTCGCCCAGCCCGCCAACCATACCGCCGCCAGCAATGATTGCGTCCACCACGTCACGAAACGCCTGCGTCACTGCGCCGCGCTGTTGATCGGCCAGCGCCTGTTCACTGCTTTCCAGCAGCACATCGCGGATAGCCAGTGCACCGTTAATCCCCAGCCGTACCGTCAGCGGCAGGTTTTCCGGCTGCGGTGCCAGCACCACGGCTTCATACCACTTCGCCAGCGTATCGCCGATGCCCGCCAGCAGGTACTCCGCCGGGGCATTAAGGATGATTTGCGGTTCGACCAGCACGAGGAAGTTGGCGTCATCGAAAATCTCAAAATGCAGCGCCTGCCCGGCATCGTTGTACCACACCGACAGCGGCGTCCAGGCCGCACAGGTTGCTGCAATGGTCGGGATCGCCACTACCGGCAAACCAAGACGGCGTGCCACCGCTTTGGCGGTATCCAGCAGTGCTCCGCCGCCAACGCCAATCACTACCGCCCGGTCATCGCCGGATTGTTGCACCAGTTCGGCCACGTCGCGTTCGCTGCAATGGCCCTGAAACAGAATGTGCTTTGCGCCCGGCGCGTTGAACCCTTGCGGCAGAAAGGCTTTGGCCCCGGCAAAAGCGCGTTCGCCGTAGATCCACACCGCGCGTGAGAGCTGCTCTGCGCTGTAGAAGTCGTGCAAACGCGCAAGGCTTCCGGCATGGGAATAATAATTGGCGGGGCCGGGTACGACGCGAATCTCAGTGTTGCTCATGTGTAGTGTCCTTGTGCGTGTTTGCTAACCCGATGTTATGTCTGGACATCCGGATGGCTAATAATATTTTGCTTTATCTTATGCATTTTCCGTCGTTGCCAGTCAAGCGAGGCTGTGAAAAATTCGTTAAATCAACCTATTAATTGCAGGAATTCACGCACCATGAGCCGTAACCACCTCGAAATGCGCACCATTAGCCTGGCCTTTGGCGGCTTCAGGGCGCTGTCGCAAGTGGACTTCAGCCTGCACGGCGGCTCGGTGCATGCTTTAACCGGGGCAAATGGCGCGGGGAAATCGACGCTGATGGCGGTGCTGTGCGGCACGCACGATCACTACGAAGGTGAAATCAGCATCAACAATCAGGTGGTATCCATTCGCACTCCGCGTGACGCCAAACAACTCGGTATTCATCTGGTGCAGCAGGAAGTGGATGTTGCGCTGATCCCCGGTTTGAGCATCGCCGAAAACATCATGCTCGATACGCTGGCAGAAACCGGGCACCGCTTCCGCTGGAACGAGATCCGCCAGCAGGCGCGTGATGCGCTGGCGCAGCTTGACGTTCAGCTTGATGTAAAGCGTTCAATTGATAGCTGCACGCTGGCGGAGAAGCAGCAAATTCTGCTGGCGCGGGCGCTGTCGCACCACTGCCGTTTTTTGATTCTTGATGAGCCCACCGCACCGCTCGATCAGCATGAAAGTGAGCGCTTGTTCACCGTGGTGAAACGCCTGCAACAGCAGGGCATTGGCGTGGTGTTTATCTCGCACCGCATTCACGAGCTGAAAGCGATTTGCGACACCTTAACAGTGCTGCGCGACGGCAAGCTGATTGAATCCGGGCCGATGGCGGAGCTGAGCGGCGAAGAGATCGTCGAGAAGATGCTCGGCCACGAATTAAGCGATATCTACCCGCCTGCGCGCCCGCCACACAGCGATGAGGTGCTGCTGAGTATTGACGGTCTGCACGACGAAGGGTTGCTGAAAGATATTTCGCTGCGCCTGCGCAAAGGCGAAATCCTGGGCATCGCCGGGCTGGCGGGCGCGGGGAAAACTGAACTGTGCAAAGCGCTGTTTGGCGCAAGCAAAAGCCGCATCAATCGTGGCGAGCTGAATAACCAGCCGTGGCGGCCGCGCGATCCAGCCGATTCGGTGATACGTGGACTGGCGCTGGTGCCGGAAGAGCGGCGCAAAGAGGGCATTTTTGTTGATGAGCCGATCAGCATGAACCTCGCCATCAGCGCGGATAACAGCTTTTCACGCTGGGGACTGTTTGGTCATCGCCTGGCCTGGCGCTGGGCGGAAGAGGTGATTGCCCGTATCGGCATTCGCACTACCGGCCCGGCGCAGACGCTGCGCCGTCTCTCCGGCGGTAATCAGCAAAAAGTGGCCATTGGGAAGTGGTTGCGCGGCAACGCAAACGTGGTGATTTTCGACGAGCCGACCAAAGGCGTGGATGTGAAAGCGAAGACCGACCTGTTCCAGTTAATTGACGGGCTGGCGCGAGAAGGGAAAGGCGTAATTTATGCGTCGGGTGAATTCGCTGAGCTGGTTGGGCTGTGCGATCGGATTTGTGTGCTGTGGGACGGGCGCATTGTAGCTGAAGTGGCGGGTAAGGAGGCCCGTGAAGAGACATTACTTTATTATTCCACCGGAGGAGCGGCGCTGTGAGTAAGGCCCTGTCAGTCAATGCGGCGGTAACGCCCCGCCAGCAATTTTTTGATTTTCTGTATAAATGGGGCATGTTGCTCACCGTGGTCTTGTTGATCGCGATTTTTGGTCTCGCGTCGGACAACTTCCTCGACCCATTCAACATTATCAATATCTTACGCTCAATCGCCATTGTGACGGTGATTGGCGTAGGCGTCTCGATTTCGCTGACAATCGGCGGCTTTGATCTCTCCGTGGGGTCAACGGCTTCGCTGGCGAATGCGCTGGTGATTTCGCTGTTTGTCTGGCACGGCTTCGGTACGACGGAGGCCATCGTTATTACCCTGGCGCTCTGTACGCTGGTCGGCCTGTTCAATGCTTTTTTGATTGTGGTGCTGCGTATTCCCGACATGCTGGCGACGCTTGGCAGCCTGTTTGTTATTCAGGGTGTGGCGATGACGTACAGCTACGGCGGCTCGATCACGGAAAATATGGTGCTGCCGAGCGGCGATATGGCGGAAGGGACGATTCCGGCCGCGTTTAGTCTGCTCGGCCAGGTGCCGACGATCGTGATCATTATGCTGGTGGTGACGGTAGTGGCGCAGCTCGGCCTGTCGCTCACCACGCACGGCCGCCGGATGTACGCCATTGGCGGCAACCCGGAAGCAGCGCGCCTGTCGGGTATTCGCACTACGCGCTATAAAGTGGCGGCGTACGTTATTGCCTCGCTGCTGGCGGGCCTTGGCGGCATTCTGCTCGCCTCGCGCATTGGCTCTTCGCAGGTGAACGCGGGCGGCGGTTATTTGATGGATGCCGTGGCAGCGGCGTGGATCGGCTTTTCGCTCGCCGGTTCCGGCAAACCGAATGCACTCGGCACGCTGGTGGGCGCGGTGATCCTTGGCGTGCTGCAAAACGGGCTGGTGATGCTGTCGGTGCCCTACTATGCGATGGACATTATTAAGGGGCTGGTGCTGGCCGGTGCTCTTGCGTTGACTTACTTCCAGCGTCGTTAATTTTCAGGGGAAAACAGACATGAAAAAAATTGCACTCTCACTGTTAGCGCTGGGGTTACTGAGCGCGCTACCGGGCCATGCGACCACGCCAGCGCCGGTGCCGGATGCTATCGCCAATCACAACGGCCCGGTGCGCATTGCGCTGATCCGTAACCTTGGCTCGGACGATAACACCACGCAGTTTGTCTCCGGTGCCTTACAGGAAGGTAAAAAACTCGGCTTTAAAATCAGTACCTTTTTAAGCAATGGCGACGATGCCAAATTCCAGGACTTTGTAAACCAGGCGATCAGCCAGAAGTATGACGGCATCATCCTGTCGCAGGGCCGCGATCCCTATTCCACCGATCTGATTAAAAAAGCGGTAGCCGCCGGGATCAAAGTGTCGGTGTTCGATACCGCTGTTAACGGTGAAATTCCGGGCGTGACCGTCACCCAGCAGGATGACGCCTCGCTGACCAAACTCTCGTTCGGTGCGCTGGTAAACGATTTCAACGGCAAAGCCAACATTATCAAATTGTGGGTCGCCGGTTTCCCGCCGATGGAGCGTCGTCAGGCGGCTTATGCCGAACTGCTGAAAGCCAATCCGGGTATTAAAGAGCTGGAATCCATCGGCGCGGTCTCTTCCGATGTGCAGGGCGATACGGCTAACAAGGTCGGCGCGGTGCTGGCGAAATACCCGAAAGGTAAGATTGATGCTATCTGGGGTACCTGGGATGCCTTCAGCCAGGGCGCGTATAAAGCGCTGAAAGAGAATGGCCGCACGGAGATCAAACTCTACAGCATCGATATTTCCAACCAGGATCTGCAATTGATGCGCGAAGCCAACAGCCCGTGGAAAGTGAGCGTGGCGGTGGATCCGAAGCTGATTGGCGCGACGAACGTCCGCCTGATTGCCAACAAGATTGCCGGTGAGCAGACGCCTGCCACCTACGACTTTAAAGCGGCGGCAATCCCGCAGGCGCTGCTGGCCAGCCAGCCGGGTGCGGTGAACGTCGCGTCGCTTGGCAAAATCATTCCGGGCTGGGGCCAGACGGAAGACTTTATTGCGCCGTGGTTCGCGACGCTGGAAGCGAAAAACAAATAACTTACACGCCGGATAGGTTTGCTTACGACTGCCGGATAAGCGTTAGCGCCATCCGGCATTTTTAAATCCGGCATCGGAAAGGATTAAGCATGGCAACTGAACTTCCGCGTCCCGAATACAGCCGCAATATGCGGTTAATTGGGCACAGCGATCAGGGGGGACGCCCGGATGGCGTCCAGTTGATGGTGCATCGTGGCTTTGCGTATATCGGCCATATGGTGTCGCAGGGATTTTCTATTGTTGATGTCCGCGACCCGAAAAAGCCGAAACCCGCAGGTTACGTAGCTGCGCCGCCGGGCACCTGGAATGTGCACTTACAGGCGCATGACGATCTGCTGCTGGTGATTAACGCCCGCGATCTGTTCGCCGATGCGCGTTTTGCCGATGAAAAGGTGTACTACACCCGTTCGGTAGGCGACACGGTCAGCGACGTGCAGGATAAAGGCTGGAGCGCCGGGCTGCGCATTTTTGATATCTCCACGCCGGATAAACCGCGCGAAATCAGCTTTCTGTCGCTCAATGGCATTGGTATCCATCGCATCTGGTACGTCGGTGGGCGCTGGGCTTATGTATCGGCGCTGATCGACGGTTTTACCGACTATATTTTTCTGACCATCGATCTGGCCGATCCGCGCAAGCCGCAGGTCGCCGGGCGCTGGTGGTTGCCGGGCATGAACCAGCAGGCCGGAGAAACCCCCACGTGGCCGGAAGGTAAACGCTATGCGCTGCACCATGCGATTATCAGCGGTGACACCGCCTACGGAAGCTGGCGCGACGGCGGCTTAACGTTGCTGGATGTGAAAGATCGCACTCAGCCGAAGCTGATCAGCCATCGGAACTGGAGCCCGCCGTTTGGCGGCGGTACGCATACCGCGCTGCCGCTACCGGATCGCGATCTGCTGGTGGTGCTGGATGAAGCAGTGCTCGACAACCAGGAAGATGGCGAGAAGCTGATCTGGCTGTTTGATATTCGCGAGCCGTCGAACCCGGTCAGCATCTCAACGTTTCCGCAGCCGGACGAGACGGATTATGTGGCGAAAGGGGCGCACTTCGGTCCGCACAACCTGCACGAAAACCGTCCCGGAAGTTTTATCAGCTCGACGCTGATTTTCGCCACTTACCAGAACGCTGGTGTCCGTGCTTACGATATTTCCAACCCGTATCGCCCGGTGGAAACGGGTGCGCTGGTGCCTGCTGCGCCCGCGAAGATGATGGATACCCGGCCAGGCCGCCCGCGCGTGATCCAGTCGTGTGACGTGTTTGTTGATGCGCAGGGGATTATCTACAGCACCGATTACAATGGTGGTCTGTCGGTGATTGAGTATCTGGGGTAAAACGCAGGCTGGACTCAGCTAACGTTGCAGCAACATGTTTGTTATTTTTATGCACGGATCATGCAGCGATGGGGTTGTGTCCCCGCTGAAATCGGCGAACCGAAGCACAGATGACAAGGTCTGGACGCCATGGATGGCGGCCAGAGGCGAGTCGAGACACGACGTCGAGTCGAGCCGACCGCAGGCAGATGTGCGGGAGGTGAGCGCAGTGCGAAGCACCGATTTCCCGCGGGGCCGCGGGGATTGAGAAGGGGTGCGCGGTAAGCCCCCCTTCTCCCGTTCGCGTGCCACAACAGATTATGTGTCTGCCAAACACGTAGTGAACGGAACAATTCATCAGATGCCACATTAGCTGTTTTGCCGGATGGCGCTGATGCTTATCCGGCCTACAAATCCGGGGTACATGTCAGGCTTATGCGTTACGAATACTGGCGCACCCGCGCGATCAGCTCTTCCACGCTGTCGATGCGTTCGGCAATCACGATCAGCGCTTTGCCGAGCGAAATAGCGTGGCGCAGACATTCGTGGCGCATCTCTTCATCTTTAATGGTGTCGATGTCCGCCACGTGTGACAGCCCGACGCTGCGGCGAATCAGTTCGGTGCCGCAAAAACCAATTGCATCGGCCCACACTTTTTTCAGGAAGGCCGAAGCATAACCGGGCTGCGCCAGCGCCACGTCGCGGGTTTTTTCCGTTGCCAGCGCCTGGAAGCGCTCTGCAAACGTGGTCCACAGCGTCTGAATATCGGCGAGGCGCTGTTCGCGCGCGGCGGCGGCATCACGAATGCCCAGATGCCCCGGCAGACCGCAATAGTTGAGTAGCAGATTGCCGATCGCTGTGCCGACGTCGAAACCGATCGGCCCGAAATAGCCAAACTCAGCATCGATAGCTTTCAGGCTGCCATCGGCCACAAAAATCGAGCCGCTGTGAATATCGCCATGCAGCAGGGCTTCGGCGTGAGAGAAGAAACGGTGCTTCAGCGCCGCGACGGCCAGTTTGAGCTGAACGTCGTCGCGCAGGGCGGCAACATCCGCTTCCAGCGCCGCCGGATAATTGTTGCGCTCGTGGATCTGATACGGATCGTTGAAGAACAAATCTTCGGTGATCTCGCACATTTCCGGGTTAATAAACTGCGCCACCTGCGCTTTTTTCTGATGCGGATGCAGGTAGAAATCGCTGGTGTGGAACAGGGTTTGCGCCAGGTAGTTACCGAGTTGCGCGGCCGCCTGCGGGTAATAGACATTGGCGATCAGTTCGCCGCGCCAGATCTTATGGTCGGAGAGATCTTCCATCACCATCACCGCCAGTTCCGGGTCGAAGTGGTGGATTTTCACCGTGTGCTGCGGGCTGTGCTGGTAGTGTTCCACCAGCGTTTGCGCTTCCAGCCTGGCTCTGTCCAGCGTTAATGGCCATGATTCGCCAACGCAGCGCACGTAAGGCAGCGCCTGTTTCACGATGATGCGGCTGACGCCCTGCGCGTCGAAAATTTTAAACACCAGATTGAGGTTACCGTCGCCCACCTCCTGCGCGTCCACCAGTTCGGACGGGTTGTCCAGGCCGCCAAATTGTTGTGCATACGCCACGGCATCACGGGCGGAGAAGGTACGGTATTGCGACATTGCCTCGATCCTCTTTTTGCTGATTAAGCCATTTAGACGTCTATACATCTGAATGTCATCCTGACACAATACGACACAATAACGCAACAGGGATTTAACGATATGCACGCATTACAGACCACCAGCCTGCGAGTCGCCGACAATCACTTATTTATTCTCGACCAACAGGCGCTTCCGCAGGAGAAACGCTGGCTGTCGGCGGGTACGGTAGCGGAACTTGTCGGCCATATTCACGCTTTGCGCGTGCGCGGCGCACCGTTGATTGGCCTCTCCGCCAGCCTGTTGCTGGCGCTGCTGGCCGAACAGGGCGCAAACCGCGACCAGCTAGCGCAGGCGCTGGAAACGCTGCGCGCGGCGCGCCCGACGGCAGTCAACCTGATGAATAACCTCGACCGCATGAAACAGGCGCTGGCGCAGGAGAACTTTGTTAGCGCGTTAAGCGCCGAAGCGCTGCGGCTTATTGATGAAGACAAACAACTGTGCGACAGCATCGCGCAGGCGGGCAGCGCGCTGGTCACTGCTGGCAGCCGCCTGTTGACGCACTGCAATACCGGCGGGCTGGCGACAGCGGGTGTCGGGACGGCGCTCGGCGTGATTGCGCTGGCGCATCAGCAGGGCAAAGTGGCAAATGTCTGGGTGGATGAAACCCGTCCGCTGCTGCAGGGCGGTCGCCTGACGGCCTGGGAACTGGGCGAACTGGGTGTGCCTTATCAGCTGATTACCGATTCGATGGCCGCCAGTTTGATGGCGAAAGGGCAGGTGGATGCGGTGTGGGTCGGTGCTGATCGCATTGCTGCCAACGGCGATGTGGCGAATAAAATCGGCACCTATTCGCTGGCGGTGCTGGCGAAGTTCCACCATGTTCCGTTCTATGTTGCCGCGCCGCAGACCACGCTCGATCCGTTGTGTCCGAATGGCGATGCGATTCCGATTGAGCAGCGTGCGGCTGCGGAAGTGACTGGCGTGGCGGGCAGTTTCGGCGCGGTGCAATGGGCACCGGAGAATGCGCAGGTCTACAACCCGGCGTTTGATGTGACGCCTGCGGCGCTTATCAGCGGCTGGGTGCTCGATAGCGGCGTGGTGACGCCAGCGGAGGTGGCAAACGGCGTGTTCCAGCCGAAATAACGCATTGCCAGCGATAATAGGCCGGAAAAGCGTTAGCGCCATCCGGCACATTGCCCGGCAACGCGAGCATTTACCTGATGATGCGTAATAAATTATGTCAGCGAGAGAGAAAACGGATCAGGATGTTAAAGCGCGGTTGCGCGACAACGGATTATTGATGTTGTATATGATTCATTTAGTTTAACATGATAATAGTTATCAGAATCATTACAGTCCAACTCTCAGCAAGGTTGTTTTTTATGCAAGGAAAATCCTGCAGTAAGCTCGTTCTCGCCGCTTTTCTCGCCGTTCCGCTGCTGGCACACGCGACACAATATCCCCTGACGGTGACCGATTTTTCCGGCCAAAAAGTGACCATTGCGCATGAGCCGCAGCGCGTGATTTTGCAGGACGGCCGCGACATTATGGCGATGGCGCTGCTCGATCGTGACGATCCGTTTAAACGTCTGGTGGCATGGAACAACCTCGCGAAAAAACAGGATGTTGCCACCTGGGAGATGCTGAAAACCCAGTGGCCGGAAGCGACCAGCATCATGGATATGGGCTTTAGCGATAAAGGTAACGTCGATCTGGAAAGTGTGCTGTCCAGACAGCCGGATCTGATGGTCGCCCAGCTACGGGCTAAACCGGCGCTTGCCGATAGCGGCGTGCTCAGCAAGCTGGCGGCGCTGCATATTCCGGTGCTGTTTATCGATTATGAAGTTAATCCGGCGAAAGATACCGCGTCCAGCGTCGATCTGCTGGGAAAAGTGCTGAACCGCGAGAGCAATGCGGCGGCGTATACCACCTATTATCGCCAGCAGTTAACCGCCATCGAACAGAAAACCGCCACCATCAAACCACAGGCGAAAGTGTTTGTTGAAGCGCTGGCCGGCAATACCGATGCCTGTTGCTTTACCCACGGCCACAGCGGCTGGGGCGGGCTGGTGGAAGCCATCGGCGCGAAAAATATCGGTTCTGAATTACTGCCGGGCGCCAGCGGTTTTATCGCGCTGGAGAAGGTGATTAGCGAAAACCCGGATGTTTACATCATGACCGGCTCGAAACGCGGTAACAGCCAGGTGCTGCCGCTGGGGCTGAAAACCTCGCCGCAGGAGGTGAATGCTCAGGCGCAGGTATTGTTGCAGCGTACCGGCGTCGGCCAGATCCCGGCGGTGGCGGCGAAACACGTTTATGGCGTTTATCACCACTTCTACAACCATCCATACAACATTGTGGGGATGGAGTATCTGGCGAAAGATATCTATCCGCAGGCTTTCGCGGATCTCAACCCGGATGCGACATATCACCACATCATCAAAAACTTCACCAAACTGCCGGACGACAATTTCGTCTTTAGCTGGCAGCAGAGTAAATAACCGTGAGTACGACTATTGAACCGGGGGCGTCGCAGACCGACGGCCTGATGCTTAACTACCGCGCGATTTTACGCCGCCGCGTCAGCCTGCTGCTGGTGCTGGCGGTATTGATTGTGGCGTCGATGTTGCTCGATTTTACCCTTGGCCCGTCGGGCCTGCCGCTGGATACGCTGTGGCATACGCTGATTGATCCGGCCAGCGTTGATGCCGGGACGCGGGTGATTGTCTGGGATATTCGCATGCCGTACGCGCTGATGGCGATTATCGTCGGCCTGACGCTCGGCCTTGCTGGTGCGGAGATGCAAACCATCCTCAATAATCCGCTTGCCAGCCCGTTTACGCTTGGCGTTTCGTCGGCGGCGGCGTTCGGCGCGGCGCTGGCGATTGTGCTCGGCATTGGTATTCCGGGCATTCCGGCGCAATGGTTTATCTCGGCAAACGCCTTTATTTTCGCGCTGCTGGCGGCGTTGTTGCTGGATGGCATCACCCGCTGGACGCAGGTGGCGACTTCCGGCGTGGTGCTGTTCGGCATTGCGCTGGTGTTCACCTTTAACGCGCTGGTGTCGATGCTGCAATTTATTGCCAACGAAGATACTTTGCAGGGGCTGGTGTTCTGGACGATGGGCAGTATTGCCCGCGCGTCGTGGGAGAAACTCGGCATTCTGCTGCTGGCGCTGGCGGTGATTATGCCGCTGTCGATGCTTAGCTCGTGGAAACTCACGTCGTTGCGCCTCGGCGAAGACCGGGCCATCAGCTTCGGGATTAACGTGCGCCGTCTGCGGCTGGCGACGCTGCTGCGCATCAGTATTCTGTCGGCGTTGTCGGTGGCGTTTGTCGGGCCGATTGGCTTTATCGGCCTGGTCGCGCCGCATATTGCGCGTCTGCTGTTTGGCGAGGATCACCGCTTTTATCTGCCGGCCAGTGCGCTGATCGGCGCGCTGGTGCTGTCGCTGGCATCCATTGTTTCGAAGAACCTGATCTCCGGCGTCATTATCCCGGTCGGCATTGTCACCTCGCTGGTGGGCGTACCGTTCTTTATCACCATCATTGTGCGTCACCGGGGGAGTGTATGAGCCACAGCGGTCTGAGCCTGCGCGGGTTTGGCGCGGGCTATCACAAACGGCAGATTATTCAGGATCTTAATATCGCTGAGCTGCCGCGCGGCAAAGTCACCATTCTGCTGGGGCCGAACGGCAGCGGGAAATCGACGCTGCTGCGGGCAATGGCCGGGTTGAACAAAGCCGAGGGCGAGTTGCTGCTGGATGATGTCGATCTGCTGAGCCAGCCGTTTGCCAAACGGGCGGAGCAGGTGGTCTATCTGCCGCAGTCGTTACCGGCGGGCGTGCATCTGCATGTGCTGGAGTCGATCATCGTCGCCCAGCGCGCCTCTGGTGGCCTGCACAACGCGGCAAAACAGGCGGAAGTGATGACGCTGCTGCGCCAGCTCGGAATCGAGCATCTGGCGCTGCATTTTCTCGATCAACTCTCCGGCGGGCAGAAACAGTTAGTGGGGCTGGCGCAGTCGCTGATCCGCCAGCCGTCGCTACTGCTGCTGGATGAGCCGCTGAGCGCACTGGATCTCAACTATCAGTTCCACGTCATGGATCTGGTGAAGCGCGAAACGCAGCAACGCAACATTGTCACGGTGGTGGTGGTGCACGATATCAATATCGCCCTGCGCCACGGCGACCATGTATTGATTCTCAAGCAGGGCAAGTTGTTAGCCAACGGCAAACCCGATGAGGTGATCACCCCGCAAAGTCTGGCGCAGGTCTATGGCGTGCGCGGGCGCGTGGAACCCTGTTCGCAGGGGATGAAACAGGTGATTATCGACGGGCTGACCGACGCGGCGCACTGACCGTTACGCCAGTTGCGCCATCCATTTGCTGTGCTCCTCGCCGAGCATCTGCGTGGCCATTTGCAGAAAAGTGTCTACCGCTGCCGGGCGGTGTCGGCTGCCCGGTACCTGAATTTGCAACGTGCGCTGGCTGAGCGAGGTGTTGTTAATGGCTTTCAGCGTCATCGCATCATGCCGGGCGCGCCACAGCACGCTGAAATGGCTGCACACGGTAATTGCCTGTGCGGTATGACGGGTAAACTCGTACAGCGCGGAGAAGTTATTGCTGCTGAACGCCGGTTCCAGAAAGGTGCCCGCCATCCGGCAGGAGAGATCGAACAACTGGCGAATCGTCGTTCCGGCTTCCGGCAGCACCAGCGGGTAGTGATGTAGCGCGTCGAGGGTGACGCTCGCCTGCTGCGTTAACGGATGTCCGGCATCGAGCAACAGCAAGACCGGCGCGGGCCATGCGGCAATGATCTCCACCTCGCGCTCAGGAGCCAGGCTGAACTGAAACGCGACATCGCATTCGTTATGGCGGATCCACTGCGCCACCTGCAATGCTGTGCCAACCTGCAAATCAAAATTGACACCGGGATGCTGCTGGCGAAAACGCGCCAGCACGCCGGGCAGCAGATCAAACGCCATGCCGTCGGTGCAGGCAATGCGCACCAGCGCTTTGCGTACCGCTTTTAGCCCCTGAATTTCCGCCAGCGCAAACTCCATGTCGCGCATGCTTTTACGCACGTGATTAGCCAGAATTTGCCCGGCATCGGTCAGCACCATCCCGCGCGCATGGCGCTCAAACAGCGTGACGCCAAGGCGAGCTTCCAGCTTCTGAATCTGTCGGCTGATAGCAGAACCGGCGACAAACAGTTGCTCGCTGGCGGTACTCAGCGAGCCGGAGGTCGCCACCGCGAAAAAGTAGCGCAGTTCATTGGTCAGCATCGTGATAAGGCTCCGTTGTGGAAAGGAAGAATATTGCACGTTAACGTTGTTTTTTGTACTGACATCAACGGATCGCACAGGGCAAGTCAAACTGGGTAACAGGCCTGAACTGGCGGCAGATGAGTTGCATCCATGTGGCAGGATACCGTCCCGCCCGGATTTCTCGCCTCCTGGCTCTTTACTGGCAATCAAAAAAACAAGTTTTGCCTGAATCCAGCGCACAGTTTGGCGACAAAGTCTTGCCGGCTGTTTTTCATATGTCTGATATAGAAGTATTATTGCCGGCAATAACCTTACGGAAGAGGTGGTTTTATGTGGCGGGATGAGATTGACGGTATTGGGCAGGGGCATCACGGGGACAAAACAACAACCGGGGCAACCTGCTACAGCAGTTTGCAGGAATCGTACTGGATCGGGGCACCTGCTCCGCTACGGAAAGGTGACAAAACGGGAGTCTGCCCCGCTTGCGGTAAAACCGGCTCCATCGGTGAAGGCACGATGAAGCGCCAGTTTGGTACGGTTCCGGTCGCGCTTGATGGCGCGGTTATCAACTGCGGTTGTCCGCGCGGCACCAACCGGCTGATTGCCCGTGCCGGAACGTGGTTCGGCCCGGGTGAGCCGCCGCATGCTTACGAACCGATGCATGTGGTGCTGGCCCGCATGAACAGTGAGACAACCGCAGAACCAGAGCAGCACGCGCAGGCTGCGAAAAAAGAGGATAAACCTGCGCCGCTGCCCCTTCCTGCGCTGATTTACCAGACCGCGCGCAAGATGGATGACCATCAGGCCGAAGACATGCGCCATGGCGATCTGGACATACTGACGCTAAGAAATACCTTCCGGCTTGATGTCGATGAAGTTTCCATGAAGGTGAACCCACGAACCCTTAAACTGAAAGACCCGGCAGACCCTTTTGCTTTCCCTTCCCGCTATGTCCATCCCGATTTTCAGCCAAAACCGATGCCCCGGGTCAGCAGGGAAGAGGCAGCGGCGCTGATGTTTGATGAGTTCCGGGAACTGGCGCAGGTGTTCTCTTTTCACGGCCCCTACAAAAACATCATTACGGAAATGATTACGCATATGCAGGGCAACAGCGGCCGGCCATACAGCAGCCCGCTGCTGGACAGAGCGCTGAAAGAGCAGATTCTGGGTGACCATTCGGAGGAAAGCTCTTTGCTGAAGATCAAAGATGCTTTGGAGGATGCTGTTAATTATGAATATGGCTTTATTCCGCTGGATAAAAAGGATGATTTATATGATGGAGAAGGGAATTTTCAGACAGTGGGTTCCTCAGTTCTTCCTCAATTTGACCGCCTGATCGACCGGACGAACGGGCTGGTGATTTCCGTTCATGATAGCTGGTCAACACGTATCACGCTGGCGTCGCTGGAAGTGGAAGGTGACACTTATCGGGCGCAGGTGCATTACCGGATTCAGGATCACTTTGGCCTTGATGATACGGATGTACTGAATCCCCTGTACCGCGAGTTCCGTATCTTCCGGCTGTGGTTCGCGCTCCAGCGCTGGGACGAATACGGCTATCGGCCGTTTATCACTGAGATGAATGCAACCGTGGAAATTACCGGGAGGCGTGATGAATAAGCAACGGATGGCGAAGGTTATTGCGGCTGCGGCCTGCGGTTATCTGCTCTGGCAGTATCTGACACCCGTTGAAATAGTGGCGGTGCACAGGAATATTATTCTCGTCAGACATTTCCCGTACCTGAAAAGCAGGCAGATAGTCTGGTGGGAAGCCAATAAGGAGATGATAAAAGCGAAGTACGGGATCCCTCGCAAATCTAAAGATGGCTTCTGGCAGGTGTTTATTATGGATTTTGGCGACGGGTATCGTATCGACAGAGGGACGGATGAAGATTCGGATCTGCTTTGCTTCAATGATATGCCCGTTGCTGCGCGTTGTATTGAAAAAAAACCGCTCCGCTGGATCGGCTGGAGCCAGAATTCAGGGCAGTTTTATCGATAGTTACCTGGGGCCCGACCGGACGAACATCGCCGGGATGAGGGCGACTATGGAAATCACAGGGAGGCGTGATGAATAAGCAACGGATGGCGAAGGTTATTGCGACTGCGGCCTGCGGTTATCTGCTTTGGCAGTATCTGACTCCGGTTGAAATTGTGGCAGTGCATAAGAACGATATTATCCTCGTCAGGCATTTCCCGTACCTGAAAAGCAGGCAGATAGCCTGGTGGGAAGCCAATAAGGACATGATAAAGGCGAAGTACGGTATTCCTCACAAGTCTGAAGACGGTTATTACACAGTGGTCATTATGAATTTTGGTGATGGCTATCGTGCCGATCGCGGCACGGACGAAGATTCAGATCTGCTTTGCTTCGAGGAAATGCCCGTAGATGCCCGATGTATCGAAAAAAATCCCCGTCTATGGATTATGGCTAGCCAAAATACAGGGCAGTTTTATCGATAGTTACCAGGGGGGCCCGACCGTGGAAATCACCGGGAGGCGTGATGAATAAGCGACGGATGGCGAAGGTTATTGCGGCTGCGGCCTGCGGTTATCTGCTCTGGCAGTATCTGACACCTGTTGAAATTGTGGCAGTGCATAAGAACGATATAATTCTCGTCAGACATTTCCCGTACCTGAAAAGCAGGCAGATAGCCTGGTGGGAAGCCAACAAGGAGATGATAAAAGCGAAGTACAACATTCCTCGCAAATCTAAAAATGGCTCCTGGCAGGTGTTTATTATGGATTTTGGCGACGGATATCGTATCGACAGAGGGACAGATGAAGATTCGGATCTGCTTTGCTTCGATGATATGCCCGTTGCTGCGCGTTGCATTGAAAAAAACAGGCTCCGCTGGATTGGCTGGAGCCCAAATACCGGGCAGGTTTATTGGTAGCTGTCAGGGGCAAAATTGGGGCGTTTGCCCGACCGGACGAACATCACCGGGATGAATGCGACTATGGAAATCACAGGGAGGCGTGATGAATAAGCAACGGATGGCGAAGGTTATTGCGGCTGCGGCCTGCGGTTATCTGCTCTGGCAGTATCTGACACCCGTTGAGATTGTGGCCGTTCACGACGGAGATACGATACTTGTCAGGCATTTCCCGTACCTGAAAAGCCGGCAGATAGCCTGGTGGGAAGCTAATAAGGCGATGATAAAGGCGAAGTACGGGATCCCTCACAAGTCTAAAGACGGTTATTACAGCGTACATATTATGGATTTTGGTGACGGGTATCGTATCGACAGAGGGACAGATGAAGATTCGGATCTGCTTTGCTTCAATGATATGCCCGTTGCTGCGCGCTGCATTGAAAAAAAACCGCTCCGCTGGATCGGCTGGAGCCAGAATTCAGGGCAGTTTTATCGATAGTTACCTGGGGCCCGACCGTGGTAATTACCGGGAGGCGTGATGAATAAGCGACGGATGGCGAAGGTTATTGCGGCTGCGGCCTGCGGTTATCTGTTCTGGCAGTATCTGATACCCGTTGAGATAGTGGCGGTGCACAGGAATATTATTCTCGTCAGACATTTCCCGTACCTGAAAAGCAGGCAGATAGCCTGGTGGGAAGCCAACAAGGACATGATAAAGGCCAGATATGGAATTCCTCACAAGTCTGAAGACGGTTATTACAGCGTACATATTATGGATTTTGGCGACGGGTATCGTATCGACAGAGGGACAGATGAAGATTCGGATCTGCTTTGCTTCAATGATATGCCCGTTGCTGCGCGTTGCATTGAAAAAAACAGGCTCCGCTGGATTGGCTGGAGCCCAAATACCGGGCAGTTTTATTGGTAGCTGTCTGGGGGCATCTTACCCCGGATCGTAGAGGCGCATGGAACGGATGTTTGCAGTGAAACCAGCCCCTTTGCGATGGCGATATTCTCTTTGTCAGGCATTTCTCTAACTTAAACCCCCTTCCTGTATTGCCCTGGAATTGTGCAACTCACCCTTATCAAAAGGGCAACGCTAAGTTGCAATTATTATTATTGTGGCAACGCTCTGTTCTGGTTTAGAACAAAAAGACAACAACAGACATTTGCGCTACCGGCAGCAAATCAGACAGGGCAAACAATATGACAACACAACAAATTATTGCGCAGGCGCTGGCGTGGTTTGATAGCGGCCACTTCAAAGAGACGCTTGCCGCACGCGTGGCGATCCCCAGCGAGAGCCAGCGCACCGATCGCGACGACGCATTACGCCGTTACTACGACGAGGCGTTTATTCCGGCGTTTCACGAAATGGGCTTTCAAACCGAGATCATCGCGAATCCGGTGAACGCCGCGCGGCCTTTTTTGCTCGCCAGCTATCAGGAAGATCCCGCCTTGCCGACAGTGATGTGCTACGGCCACGGCGATGTGGTGTTTGGCGATGATGCACGCTGGGCCGAAGGGCTTTCGCCGTGGACGTTGACCGAGCGCGATGGCAACTGGTACGGACGCGGTGCGGCAGATAACAAAGGCCAGCACTCGGTGAACCTGGCGGCGCTGGCGCAGGTATATCATGCGCGTAACGGGCGTCTGGGTTTTAACTGCGTCTGGCTGTGCGAGATGGGTGAAGAGATCAGCTCGCCGGGGCTGGCGGAGGTGTGTAAGCAGTTAAAAACGCGCCTTAATGCCGATCTGTTTATCGCCTCGGATGGCCCGCGCCTGAGCGCCGATCGCCCGACGCTGTTTCTTGGCTCGCGCGGTTGCGCCAACTTCCGTCTGACCATTCATGCCCGCGCCAAAGATTACCACTCCGGCAACTGGGGCGGCTTGCTGAGCAACCCCGGTACGCAACTGGCGAACGCCATCGCTTGCCTGGTGGACGGCAAAGGCGAAATCCAGGTTGCCGCGCTGAAACCACCCGCGCTGACGCCGGAACTGAAAGCGATCCTCGCGGATATCACGCCTGCGCGCGGTAAAAACGATCCGGCCACCGACGCAAACTGGGGCGAGCCGGGCTTAACCGCTGCCGAAAAACTGTTTGGCTGGAACACGCTGGAAGTATTGTCGTTTCTCACCGGCAATCCGGCGCAGCCGATGAACGCCATACCAGGCCAGGCGACGGCGGTCTGCCAGCTACGTTTTGTTGTCGGCACTGACTGGCAACAACTGGAACATGCGCTGCGCGCGCATCTCGATGCGCACGGCTTTTCGATGGTCACCCTCAGTGAAGTGCGTGGTACGCCAGCAACCCGCTTTGATCCGACCGATCCACTGGTGCATTGGGTGCTGGAGGCGATGGCGGAGACCAGCGCCAACAAACCGGCGCTGCTGCCAAACCTCGGCGGCTCTTTGCCTAACGACGTGTTCGACGGGATTTTAGGTCTGCCGACGCTGTGGGTGCCGCACTCTTATCCGGCCTGTGGTCAGCATGCGCCGGATGAGCATCTGCCGGTGGCGATTGCCCGCGAAGGGCTGGCGATCATGACGCGTTTATTCTGGGATTTGGGCGAACAGGGCGCAGAACTGCTGGCGCGCCACCGTCGGCATCAGGCGGGAGGTGCGCGATGAGTACGCAGGCTCGCGAAATGGAGCAGGGCGGTACCCGTCCGAGCCTCTATAAAACCCTTTTCGCCACCTGTATTGGCAACGCGCTGGAGTGGTTTGATATTGCGGTTTACGGCTTTTTTGCCAGCTATATCGCCCATGTCTTTTTCCCGACCGCTAACCCGACAGTGTCACTGCTGCTGGCCTTTGGGAGCTTTGGCGTCGCTTTTCTGATCCGCCCGCTGGGCGCGATTGTGCTGGGGGCGTATGCCGACAAACATGGACGCAAAGCGTCGCTGCTGCTGTCGATCAATTTGATGATGCTCGGCGGCGCGATGATCACGTTTATGCCCGGTTATGCCACGCTGGGCGTTGTCGCACCGCTGTTGATTCTGGTTGCACGGCTGATTCAGGGCTTTTCGGCGGGCGGCGAATTTGGCAGTTCGACGGCGTTTCTGGTGGAACACTTTCCCGAACGCAAAGCCTTTATTGCCAGTTGGCAGTTTGCCACACAGGGCGCGAGCACGTTGCTGGCCTCTGCGTTTGGTCTGGGGCTGGCGCAGTGGCTGACGGCTGAGCAGTTGCAGGAGTGGGGCTGGCGAATTCCGTTTGCCTTTGGCCTGCTGATTGGCCCGGTCGGGCTGTGGATCCGCCGCCATGTTCATGAACCGGCAGCCTACGCTCAGGCAGAAAAACCTGCTCATCCGGTAAAACTGCTGCTCGGCGCGCAGAAGCGGCTGGTGCTGCTGGCGATTGGCCTGATGGTGGTTTCGACGGCGATCAACTACATGCTTAACTACGTGCCGACGTGGGCGACGAAAAGCCTCGGTTTACCGCCATCCTCCGCGTATAGCGCCACGCTGTTGGCCGGGGTGATCCTGACGGTGGTAACGCCGATTGGCGGCCTGCTGGCTGAACGTGTTGGCCGCGTGAAGTTGCTGTGGGTGGCGCTGGTGCTGATGGCCTTCACGCTACTGCCCGCTTTCTGGCTGACCAGCTTGAACGTCACGCCGTTGTCACTGGCCTTGTTGGTAGGCTGGATGGCGCTGCTGAAATCGATTTACTTCTCGACCATTCCCTCGCTGATGGCCGATATTTTTCCGGTATCGACCCGCGCCAGCGGCATGTCGATCAGCTATAACGTGGCGGTGACAGTATTTGGCGGCTTCGCACCGTTTATCTGTACGCTGCTGATTGGCGCCACCGGTAGCCACTTCGCGCCGGGGCTGTATCTGATGGTGACGGTATTCCTCAGCGTCATGGCGCTGTGGCAAGCGCAGAAACAGCACCGGTAGCTCAACCTTCAGGGCGTTGCGCATATTCGCGCAGCACCCTGACGTAAGGCACAGTGCGCGAATCCGGGTGCCGGGCAATACAGTTGAGCAGCACGCTGACCGCTTGTTGATGTTCGCCGAGATTGTGCAGGCACAAAGCATAAAACGGCCTTACCTCCGTCGCCTGCGGCCAGCGGGCAAGAATCTCTTCAAACAGGATTTTTGCCTGTGTGTACTGCCCCAGGCAGCGCAACGTTGAGGCCAGGCCAAAACGCGCTTCAAATTCATCTTCGCCTGTCAGCCCCGCCTCCAGTGCGGCACGGTACCACTGCTCTGCTTCCTGCTCATTACCTTCGTTATCATACGACCAGGCGATATTCAGCAACGCCAGCGCGCGTAGCGCTGGTTCTTCGACAAGCGCTTTCAACGCCTGACGGCTTTGTTCGTACTCACCCTGTTTTCGCAGCGCGATCGCTGCCTCTATTCTATTATCCATCTCTTCCTTACCTGGTAAGCCAACATGGCGCAGCAAACTCATCGTAATAAAGAATCAAGGAAAATCCTATATTTTTAAAAGCGCTGGTGAAGGCACAGGGGATGTTTTAATATTGCTATTAATTTGTAGTCATAATGAAATTGCGCAGCGTTTAATGAGCGCCTGTTAATTATATTTTTTTATTTGTTTTTCTTGGCTCACACAGCAAAGGTAATCATCATGATCTGGATTGCATTGATTTTCATTGCAATCATAGCTGCGCTCGTCATTTTTGTTATAAAGCAAAGAGATTCAATGGATGTTATGAAATTCATTGACTTACTTTATAAAGATAGTGATGACGTGCGGCGGTGATTAAATGAAGAGTAAATCGCTGATAAATTCATTCTGGCTGGTTATGGAGAAAATTATTTCCATGGTCGGTCTTTTTTTGGTCAGCGCTTTTGTCGCTAAATATATCGGCCCGGCGCTGGTGGGGAAAATAGCGTTAGCTGTAGCCAGTTTTCAAATTGTTATGGTGGTTGCACAGTTTGGCAGTGAAAATATTATTATCAGACGACTGTCGAGAAATATCTATTCCGGCGTAGTGCTGGCCAGAATATCGCTGTTATTACGCTCGGGGATTTATATCGTTATTGCGCTTCCCGTGCTCTGGTACAGCCACAGTAAGGATATGATTGAATTCGTTTTCTTTTGCGCGGTGGCGGTGGCCAGCTTTTTTACCACCATTGATGTTGTTGCCACCTACAATGACACGACGCTGAATTCAAAAATCAATGCGGTTTTCAACGTGGTCGGGCTGATTGCGGCACTGATTCTGCGCTTTTTTATTGCCGAACTGAAATTAAACCCCTTATTACTCACCATTCCGATTGTCGTGACAACGTTATTACCTTTTCTGCTGCGGTTGATCCATTTTGCCAAAAGTGGAAATAAAAAAGCGCTGGCGGAGAAAACAAAGAAACCAGCAACGTACCTGAAGTATCTGGTTATTACCGGTAGTTCGATGTTGATTGCCAATATTTCTGTGGCGATATATCCACGTATTAATCTGTTTTTTCTCTCCGGGTTAAGTGATGCCCATCAATTAGGCATTTACTCAGTGGCGGTCACGTTAGCTACCTCGTGGAGTTTTGTCGTGCTGGCGCTGGTGACGTCTTATTTTCCGGCTGTTTATAATGAAAAAAACGAGGGCGCGGCGGCGCTGAAAGCCACGGAACTGAATATTGCCATTGCGGCGATTTCGTTGTGTGTAATTGTCGGTTTTGCTGCCGTAGGGAAAATGTTTATTAGTATGTTGTATGGCCCGGCATTTGCCGATGCCTGGTTACCAGCGCTGATATTATGCGTTGGCACGATGCTTTCCACGATGGGCGCCATTTCGTCACGCTATATTTTAAAAACGTCGGGCTATCGCTATCTCTCCTGTAAATCATTAATCGCGCTCATCTTGTGCGTGCCACTGTCATTCTTTTTTATCACCTCAGATGGGATTGTTGGTGCCGCCATCTCGGTAGTAGTGCTGGAATTTATCTCGCTGACGCTGCTGAACTACGGCTACAAAAAAGGCACCGTGCTGAAGATGCACCTGCTGATGTTTGGCGCCTTACCTGGCATGGTGCGAAGGATCTTCTGACATTTGCCGGAAAGCCGTGGCTTTCCGGCGTCGCGCAATCAGGCTGTCTTTTCTTCGTAGCCCAGCTCCTGGGAGATCGCTCTGGCGGTATTTTTCAGCGCCGCAAGCAGACGCGCTTCACCTAACAGCTCCAGCCGCGAGGTGGAGAGCGAAATGGAGACGGCGTACGGCACGCGGCCCTGAATGTCGAACACCGGCACCGCGAGGCAGGAGACGCCTAGCTCATTCTCTTCCCTGTCTTTTGCCCACTGCTGTGCACGAATTTCCTGCAACTCCCGCTGCATCACATCGAGCTTATCGATGGTGTAGCGGGTGAGCGGCTTGATCATCTCCCGGTGGTTTGTCCAGTACTCGATAACATACTCCGGGCGGCCATAAGCCAGGTAGATTTTGCCCATCGCCGAGCAGTACAGCTCCTGGTGCTGGCCGATATATGCCCGCGTTCTCAGCATGCCGGTGGTCGGCTCAAGTTTATAAATCAGGATCGCGTGATCATCTTCACGGGTGGAGAAGTTGATGGTTTCACCGATCTCCAGGTTCAGCGCTTCAAGATGCGGCGCGGCAACGTGAATGATGTTTAATGACGACAGCGCCTTTTGCCCGATGGCGATGCATTTGGTGGTTAAACGGTAACTGCCCGCCGCCGGTGCAGGTTTGACATAGCCGCAGGATTGCAGCCCCTGCAACAGGCGGTGCACCGTACTTTTGTTCAACTGTGCCAGCTCAGAAAGATGCGCTAACGGGCATCCATTTGGGTAGTTACTCAGAATATCCAGCAGTTGTAATCCCCGAAACAGGCTTTGGCTTCCCGACGGTTTCTCTTTTTCTTCTTGCATTGATGCGCTCTCGCTTCCTGCCACTTACGGACCCGTTAAATTTCCAGCTTCAATACTAACGCAAAATGGAACGGGCCACACAAAATCACCATACGTTTGTAACCCATTGATAGTAATCAACTTCGAAATTTAAAGTGACGCGATGATCACATATCTGGATTTTACTATACGGAATGCTATTTCGTATTTTGAAATTCAAGGGTATAAAAAAAGCACAGATGTTCGATGCAATCAGGAGAAAAAAATGAAGGTGACCTTCGAAGAGCTGAAACACGCTTTCAAACGCGTGCTGCTTTCCCGCAAGGTGCGTGAAGAGACTGCCGATGCCTGCGCAGAGATGTTCGCCCGCACCACCGAGTCCGGCGTTTATTCCCACGGCGTTAACCGCTTCCCGCGATTTATTCAGCAACTGGATGCCGGCGACATCATTCCGGAAGCGCAGGCTAAGCGCATCGCCAATCTTGGCGCGATTGAACAGTGGGATGCGCAGCGCTCGATTGGCAATCTGACGGCGAAAAAGATGATGGATCGCGCCATCGAACTGGCGTCGGATCACGGCATTGGCCTGGTGGCGGTGCGTAACGCCAACCACTGGATGCGCGGCGGCAGCTATGGCTGGCAAGCGGCGGAGAGAGGTTACATCGGAATCTGCTGGACCAACTCCATTGCCGTGATGCCGCCGTGGGGCGCAAAAGAGTGCCGTATCGGCACCAACCCGCTGATCGTCGCCATTCCCTCCACGCCGATCACCATGGTGGATATGTCGATGTCGATGTTTTCCTACGGCATGCTGGAAGTGAACCGGCTGGCCGGGCGCAAGCTCCCGGTGGATGGCGGCTTTGATGATGACGGTAACCTGACGAAAGAGCCGGGCGTGATTGAGAAAAACCGCCGCATCCTGCCGATGGGTTACTGGAAAGGTTCTGGCCTGTCGATTGTGCTGGATATGATTGCCACGCTACTTTCTGATGGCGCATCTGTCGCGGAAGTGACGGAGGATAACAGCGACGAATACGGGATTTCGCAGGTCTTTATCGCCATTGAAGTCGATAAGCTTATCGACGGCGCTTCGCGCGATGCCAAGCTGCAACGCATTATGGATTACATCACCACTGCGGAACGCGCTGATGAAAATGCGCCGGTTCGCCTGCCGGGCCACGAGTTTACCCGCCTGCTGGAAGAGAACCGCCGCAATGGCATCACCGTGGATGACAGCGTGTGGGCCAAAATCCAGGCGCTGTAAGGAGGAACGATGATCTTCGGCCATATTTCACAGCCCAATCCCTGCCGCTTACCGGCAGCGATTGAAACCGCGCTGGAATTTCTGCGCACCACCGATTTCCGCACCCTGCAACCTGGCGTCGTGGAAATTGACGGGCGCACGGTCTTTGCGCAGATCCTTGACCTGACCACCCGGCCCAGGGAGCAGCAGAAACCGGAAGTTCATCGCCGCTATCTGGATATTCAGTTTCTGGCGTGGGGCGAAGAAGAGATCGGTATTGCCATTGACCGCGGAAATAACGTTATTCAGGAAGAACTGCTGGCCCAGCGCGATATTATTTATTACCAGGACAGTGAAAACGAATCCTTTATTGAAATGATCCCAGGCAGCTACGCGATATTTTTCCCGCAGGATGTTCATCGTCCGGCCTGTAATAAACATCGCGCAACGGCTATTCGTAAAATTGTGGTGAAGGTGGCGATTGCTGCATTGAATTAATGCGCCACTAAGCAGGAGCGAAATATGAATAATAATGCCGGTTATATTATCGGTGCGTATCCCTGCGCGCCGTCGTTTCACCAGCAGGGGGAAGAGCAGGAACGGGATTTCTGGCGGCAACTGGCGGATACGCCGCATATTGCCGGGCTGGAACAACCTTGTCTGGAAAATCTGCATCCGCTTGGCGATGAGTGGCTGCTGAAACACACGCCGGGCGAGTGGCAGATAGTGGTGACGGCGGTGATGGAAACCATGCGTCGCCGCGCGTCGAACGGCGGTTTTGGCCTCGCCTCCAGCGATGAAGAGCAGCGCCGCGCCTGCGTTGATTATTACCGCCATCTGCATAACAAAATCCGCGCGGTCAATGCCCGTTTCCCCGGCAAAATCATCGCGCTGGAGATGCAGGCCGCGCCGCTGGCGGGTAATGCCAGCGTGGAACAGGCCACCGACGCGTTTGCCCGTTCAATCGCGGAAATTGCCCACTGGGACTGGGATTGCGAACTGGTGCTCGAACATTGCGATGCCATGAACCAGCCCGCGCCGCGCAAAGGCTTTTTGCCGCTGGAAAATGTACTGGAAACGCTGGCGGGCGTGGAGATTGGCGTGTGCATTAACTGGGCGCGCTCCGCCATTGAAGGGCGCAATACGACACTACCGCTCAGCCATACGCAACGGGCGCAACAGGCCGGAAAATTGCGCGGCTTGATGTTCTCCGGCACCACGCAGCAGGGCGCTTACGGTGAATGGCAGGATTTGCACGCGCCATTTGCTCCGTTTTGCGCCGAGAGTTTATTAACGGTCGAACGTGCCCGTGCGTTATTTAACGCCACGGCAAACGATAATTTATTATTCAGCGGCATTAAATTACTGGAAATTGATGCCGAAGCCAGTATTGATCATCGTGTCGCGATATTACGCGACGGCATTAACGCATTAAATAAAGCCAGACAATAAATACAACAACCTCTGTCATCGCATACCTGTTACTTTTAACGAGATGCTAATTATGAATACATCCTCTTACTCTACACCTGCGGATATTCCGCATCAGCGCTGGTTAAGAATAATTCCCCCGATTCTTATCGCTTGCATTATTTCCTATATGGACCGCGTGAATATCGCGTTTGCCATGCCCGGCGGGATGGATCAGGAACTCGGTATTACCGCGTCGATGGCCGGTCTCGCCGGGGGAATTTTCTTTATCGGTTATCTCTTCTTGCAGGTGCCCGGCGGCAAAATTGCCGTGCACGGTAGCGGCAAGAAATTTATCGGCTGGTCGCTGGTGGCCTGGGCGGTGATCTCGGTACTGACCGGGTTGGTTACCAACCAGTATCAGTTACTGGCACTGCGCTTTTTACTCGGCGTGGCGGAAGGCGGCATGTTGCCGGTGGTGCTGACGATGATCAGCAACTGGTTCCCGGATGCGGAACGTGGCCGCGCCAACGCGATTGTGATCATGTTTGTGCCGATTGCCGGTATCGTCACCGCGCCGCTCTCCGGCTGGATCATTACCGCGCTGGACTGGCGCTGGCTGTTTATCATCGAAGGGCTGCTCTCCATCGTGGTGCTGGTACTGTGGGCGATGACCATCTATGACCGTCCGCAGGAAGCGCGCTGGATCTCGGAGACCGAGAAAAAATATCTGGTTGAGACGCTGGCGGCAGAACAGCGCGCGATTGCCGGGAAAGAGGTGAAGAATGCCTCGCTGAGCGCCGTGCTCTCCGACAGAACCATGTGGCAACTGATTGCGCTCAACTTCTTCTACCAGACCGGCATCTACGGCTACACCCTGTGGCTGCCCACCATTCTGAAAGAACTTACTCACAGCACTATGGGGCAGGTGGGCATGCTGGCGATTTTGCCGTACATCGGCGCGATTGCCGGGATGTTTATCTTCTCCTCCCTCTCTGACCGTACCGGTAAACGCAAGCTGTTTGTCTCGTTGCCGCTGGTGGGTTTTGCGCTGTGCATGTTCTTGTCGGTGGCGCTGAAAGAGAGCATCTGGCTGGCCTATGCGGCGCTGGTTGGCTGCGGCTTCTTCCTGCAATCGGCGGCGGGCGTGTTCTGGACCATTCCGGCGCGGCTGTTCAGCGCGGAAATGGCCGGTGGCGCGCGCGGCGTGATTAACGCACTGGGTAACCTCGGCGGTTTCTGCGGCCCGTATGCGGTGGGCGTGCTGATCAACCTCTACAGCAAAGATGCCGGAGTCTATTGCCTGGCGATTTCCCTGGCGCTCGCCGCGTTGATGGCGCTGTTGCTGCCAGCGAAGTGCGATGCGGGAAACGCCGCTGTTAACCCGCTCGGCGCGCGCAAACGCGAAGCCTGACCGCAATGCCCGGTGGCGCGGTGCTTACCGGGCATACAGATAAGCGGCAATAACAACGAGAGCATAAAGATGAGTGAAAAAGAGACCTTGTGGCTGGGTATCGATTGCGGCGGTACTTATCTGAAAGCCGGTTTATATGACAGCCAGGGCCGGGAGCACGGCATTGAGCGCCAGCCATTGAAAACGCTCAGCCCGCAACCAGGCTATGCCGAGCGCGATATGCACGCGCTGTGGACGGCGTGTGCCGAAACGATTTCCCGCCTGCTAAAACAGACCCACACACCAGGGAAACTTATTCGCGGCGTGGGGATTTCGGCACAGGGGAAAGGATTATTTCTGCTCGATAAAAACGACCAACCACTGGGAACGGCGATCTTATCCTCCGATCGCCGCGCGCTGGATATTGTCCGGCGCTGGCGTGCTGATGGCATCCCGCAAAAACTCTATCCGCTCACCCGCCAGACGTTATGGACCGGGCACCCGGTTTCGCTGCTGCGCTGGGTGAAGGAGAACGAACCGCAACGTTATGCACATATTGGCTGCGTAATGATGGGGCACGACTATCTGCGCTGGTGCCTGACCGGCCGCAAAGGCTGCGAAGAGAGCAATATCTCCGAATCCAATCTCTACAACATGGAAAACCAGCGCTACGACGCTCGGCTGTCGCAGTGGCTGGGTATTCAGGAAATTGACGCCGCGCTGCCGCCGATTGTCCGCTGCGCCGAAATCTGCGGGGAAATCACCGCTCAGGCAGCCGCCATAACCGGTCTGGCGGCGGGTACGCCCGTCGTTGGCGGTCTGTTTGATGTGGTTTCCACCGCACTCTGCGCTGGATTACAGGATGAGCAGCGGCTCAATGCGGTAATGGGAACATGGGCGGTGACCAGCGGCATTGCCAACGGGCTTCGCGATCATGAAGCGCATCCTTATGTTTACGGTCGCTACGTCAATGACGGCCAGTACATCGTGCATGAAGCCAGCCCGACTTCCTCCGGCAACCTGGAGTGGCTTACCGCGCAGTGGGGCGACATCTCTTTCGACGAAATCAACCAGGCAGTGGCCAGCCTACCGAAAGCAGGCAGCGAGCTGTTCTTCCTGCCGTTTCTCTACGGCAGCAACGCCGGGCTGGAGATGACCAGCGGTTTTTACGGCATGCAGGCGCTGCACACCCGCGCGCATCTGTTGCAGGCGGTGTATGAAGGCGTGGTGTTCTGCCATATGACTCACCTCAATCGCATGCGGGAACGCTTTACCGCGGTGCGTGCGTTGCGGGTCACTGGCGGCCCGGCGCACTCCGACGTATGGATGCAGATGCTGGCGGATGTCAGCGGCTTAGCGGTGGAATTACCGCAGGTGGAAGAGACCGGCTGTTTCGGCGCGGCGCTGGCGGCGTTGGTCGGCACCGGTGTATTCCGCGATTTTCACCACGCGCAGCAAACGCTGAAGCATGACATTCGCACGCTCATTCCCGATATGGCCGCGCACGCCGCCTACCAGCGCAAATACGCGCATTACCAGTTTTTGATTGAAGCACTACAGGGCTTTCACGCCCGCATTAAGGAGCAGACGTTATGAGCCGACCATTACTGCAACTGGCGCTCGACCATACCAGCCTTGCGGCTGCACACCGCGATGTGGCGCTGTTACAGGATCACGTGGACATCGTCGAAGCTGGCACCATTTTGTGCCTTAGCGAGGGGCTAAACGCCGTACGCGCCCTGCGTGCGCAGTGCCCGGAGAAGATTATCGTTGCCGACTGGAAAGTGGCCGACGCCGGAGAAACGCTGGCGCAACAAGCGCTGGGCGCGGGCGCGAACTGGATGACCATTATCTGTGCTGCGCCGCTGGCGACCATTGAGAAAGGCCACGCCGTGGCGCAGGCGCATCACGGTGAAATTCAGATCGAGCTGTTCGGCAACTGGACGTTTGATGATGCCCGCGACTGGTACCGCATTGGCGTGCGTCAGGCGATTTACCACCGTGGACGCGATGCGCAGGCCAGCGGCCAGCAGTGGGGCGAGGCCGATCTGGCGCGGATGAAAGCGCTGTCGGATATCGGCCTTGAACTGTCGGTGACCGGTGGTCTGCAGCCTGCCGATCTGCCGTTGTTTAAAGAGATCAACGTCAAAGCCTTTATTGCCGGGCGTGCGCTTTCCGGCGCGGCAAATCCGGCACAGACCGCGAGCGATTTCCACGCGCAAATTCGCGCCATCTGGGGAGACAACTAATGCGTACGCATCCGTTAGGCATCTATGAGAAAGCGCTGGCGAAAGAGCTGAGCTGGCCGGAGCGGCTGGTGTTGGCGAAAAGCTGCGGTTTCGATTTTGTCGAAATGTCAGTGGATGAAACCGACGAGCGCTTATCACGGCTGGAGTGGAGCACTGCACAGCGGGCATCGCTGGTGGAAGCGATGCTGGAGACCGGCGTGGCCATTCCCTCGATGTGCCTCTCTGCGCACCGCCGTTTTCCGTTTGGCAGCCGCGATGAAGCGGTGCGCGAGCGGGCGCGCGACATCATGCGCAAAGCGATTCGTCTGGCGCGCGATCTCGGTATTCGCACCATTCAGCTTGCCGGTTACGACGTCTATTACGAAGAGCATGACGAAGGTACGCAGCAGCGTTTTGCCGAAGGGCTGGCGTGGGCGGTGGAACAGGCCGCCGCCGCGCAGGTGATGCTGGCGGTCGAGATCATGGATACCGCCTTTATGAACTCGATCAGTAAGTGGAAAAAGTGGGATGAGATGCTCGCGTCGCCGTGGTTCAGCGTCTATCCGGATGTCGGCAACCTCAGCGCGTGGGGCAACGATGTCAGTGCCGAACTGTCGCTGGGTATCGACCGTATTGCCGCCATTCACCTGAAAGACACGCAGCCGGTGACCGATGACAGCCCCGGCCAGTTTCGCGATGTGCCGTTTGGTGAAGGTTGCGTCGATTTTGTTGGCGTGTTCCGTACGCTGCAACAACTGAACTACCGCGGCGCATTTTTGATTGAGATGTGGACCGAAAAAGCCAAAGAGCCGGTGCTGGAGATTATTCAGGCGCGGCGCTGGATCGAAGCCCGTATGCAGGAAGGAGGATTCGCATGTTAGAACAACTGAAAGCCGAGGTGCTGGCCGCCAACCTGGCATTGCCCGCCCATCATCTGGTGACCTTTACCTGGGGCAACGTCAGCGCCGTGGACGACACGCGCACGCGAATGGTGATCAAACCGTCTGGCGTGGAATATGAGGTGATGACTGCCGACGATATGGTGGTGGTGGAGATTGCCAGCGGGCGCGTGGTGGAGGGGAGCAAAAAACCGTCCTCCGATACGCCAACGCACCTGGCGCTGTACCGCCGTTTTCCGCAGATTGGCGGCATTGTGCATACCCACTCGCGCCACGCAACTATCTGGTCGCAGGCCGGGCTGGATCTGCCCGCATGGGGCACTACGCACGCCGATTATTTCTATGGCGCTATTCCCTGTACGCGGCTGATGACCGAAGAGGAGATCAACGGCGAATATGAGTATGAAACCGGGGAAGTGATCATCAAAACCTTTGAACAGCGCGATATCGACCCGATGCAGATCCCGGCGGTGCTGGTGCATTCGCACGGCCCGTTTGCGTGGGGCAAAAACGCGGCGGATGCGGTGCATAACGCGGTGGTACTGGAGGAGTGTGCTTACATGGGGCTCTTCTCGCGCCAACTGGCGCCACAGCTTGCGGATATGCAGCAGGCGTTGATGGACAAACACTATCTGCGTAAGCACGGTTCGCACGCCTATTACGGCCAGTAAACGCCAGGCCGGAGGGGAGCGTCCTCCGGCTTTTTATTTCAAAAAGCGGCTATTGAATTTGCACTCCTCCTTCGCACATCGGCGATGTGAATTCGCTATTCATGGCGAAAGCGCCCCGGCGCACTGCCGGTAATTCATCACTCGTTATCTGCTTCGGTGCGGATAAAAAATCACATAATCCGCAGTCGGTTTCTATACTGACTGCGGAGGTGATGAATGAAAAAAATGTTGTATTCGTTGTTTGCCAGTCCCGATCGGTTATTGCAGGTGATGAGCCATAGCGAGATTCAGGATTCGATTGAAGATGGCGATCGTATTGTTGTTGATGCCGACGGGAATACCTCGGTGAATATTCACTGTCAGCAGGTGCAGGACGATTTTAAACGTCATGTTGACGCATTGAAGAGGGCGTAAATATGGGAACCGCCATCTTCATGGTATTAATGGTTTGTGGCTACTGGTATACCTCGCACGATCTCTCCACGCGCTTTAAATTCAAACGCAGCTTCGGCTGGGATGTCTATTTTCTGGTGGCGCTTTACGGCTGCGTTTTTGTCCTGCAGGGCATTCTGGCCACGGCGCTGCTATGGCTGTGTCTGTTAATCGCTTCCACCGTGATGAACCAACTGCCTGCGGAATTTGGCGCCGAACAGCATCACTTGCATATGAGTTTTATGAACTGGAGCTTTTTAGGCATTCAGGCGCCGGTGGTGATTATGCTGGCCTTTGCCGTTCTGTTTTGTCTCTGGCGATCAAACTGGTCCGGCAGCGCGCGGCTGGACAGCTCCGGGCGTCGTGAACTGTATAAGCACCTGTCGCGTGCCAACGGCGTGGAAGGGCTGATTTATCAATGTATGGAAACGGGCGATCTGGCGTGGATAACGCTTAAGTCGCAGCGCATTTACATCGGCATGATCCACACTGCCACCTTTGACAGCGGTGATGCGAACAACATTGTGTTGATCCCGATGTTGAGCGGCTATCGCGATGAAAAAACGCTGGATCTGCATGTCGAGCACAACTACAGCGCGTGGTACGCCGAACACAATATCGAGCTGGCTTCCGGGCCGCGCCCGGCGCTGGATTTCCGCAAAGTGCTGCTGTTATCGCAGGTTGAGAGCCTGTCGCTGTTTGACCCGGCGCAGGTGCTGGCAATGGGGATTCATCGCCAGCGGGAACAGCAAGCGTAACCCGGTTTGCCGGATAAGCGCGCCATCCGGCAACGCCTTTCTTGCACAGCAGTCGATCTACTACTGTCGGCTGCAGTGACAGCCGTGCGTGTTGTGCAATTCACCCACCAGGATTTGTGGGTTCTTATTTCGTCCTCCAGGGCGCAATATCCCGACCTGGGGATATTGATGGTTTTATCCCTTTGTCGGGATAACGATAAAAGCCCGCAATGGGAAAGGAGCTGCACCCATGAACGAGACCTTTGTTTATCTGAGCATCGGTTGCCTGGTTCTGATGGCGCTGGCGATCCCGCTGGCATGGCAGCGCATTAAACCGAACCGTTTTTACGGCGTGCGCACGACGCTTACGCTGCGCGATGAAGCGGCCTGGTATCGGGCGAACCGCGTATTTGGTGTGGCGATGCTGCTTTGCGGCGCGGCGTTTTTTCTGCTCTCGGCGCTGCTCGGCAACTGGCGCGAGAAGGGGAGCCCGGCTATCAGTGTTGTGTTGTTTTTGATGGCGGTGTCAGTTCCGGCGTTAGCGGCACTGGTGACGAATAAAGGCGGAGAAGCGCGATGATGGGTGCAAGAGTGAAAGCCTTTGGCGCGCGCTTTTTCGGGCGCGTGGACGCTGAAAGGCTGCAATTTGCCATCGATTATGTGGATTACAACGAAAGCGGGCTGGCTTTTGAAACGATCTGCGATTACCTCATTGAAGCGGATGCGCCCCTCAGCGAAGAAGAGTACCGGCTGGCGGAAGAACTGTACCGCGATATGGAAATGAAATGGGGCGGCAGTTGCCTGAAGTTTATGAAAGCGCAGATCAAAGGAAACCTATTACAACAACCCTAAAGATCCCAGGCGCGGCTATTCCGCAGCCAGAGAAGGATTGAGGCCCGCTGCGGAATGGCCGGATGGTGCGCATGCCACCCGGCATTTCGGCTATAACCTGAACGCATTCACATCATTCAGCAGCTTCCCGGCCTGATGGCTGAGCGAATTGGCGGCGGTAGCCATCTGTTCGACCATTGCCGCGTTCTGTTGCAGGTTACCTTCCATCTGGCTGACGGCAATATTCACCTGCTCAATACCGTGGCTCTGCTCGCTGGATGAGTTATTCACCTGATTAATCAGCAATGTGGTTTCATCCACTGCGCCCAGCGCATTATTCATCCGCGTAGTAACGCTGGAAGCATAACTGACACCTTCACTGACATTCTTAATCGCTTCATCGATCAGCCCGCGAATATCCCGTGCCGCAACGGATGAGCGGTGCGACAGCGAACGCACTTCGCCCGCCACAACGGCAAAGCCTTTGCCCTGTTCGCCCGCGCGGGCGGCTTCTACCGCCGCATTGAGCGCCAGAATGTTGGTCTGGAAGGCGATGCTGTCAATAATGTCCGTGATTTCAGAAATTTTCGCCGATGAAGCGGAAATATCATCGATTGATTTTTGCAGGGAACTCAGTTCGCGATGACTTTCATTCATCATCGTCTGCAGACGGCCAATAAAGGCATTCGCCTCCTGTGCGTTGTCCTTATTCTGTTTCACCGTCGCTGAAAGCTGGTTCATGCTGGCGGCAGTCTGTTCCAGCGAAGACGCTTGTGATTCAGTACGTGATGAGAGATCGTCGTTGCTTTTGGCGATTTCACTGGCGGCAGTATCCACCTCACTGCTGGCCTCTTTCACGCTACTTAATACATTGCGGATTTTCTCCATCAGGCCATTAAAACTCGCCGCTGTCGCGCCCAGTTCATCTTTTTTATCGAGATTCACTTTCACGGTTAAATCCAGTGATTCGCTAATAGTGCCCATACTGGTTTGTAGGTTTTTCAATCCTTTATTCAGATAGCCAAGAATGATCGAGGCAAATACGGCAATCAGAATTAATAAAAAGATAATCGTTGAAATTAATAGCCAGAACGTATTTAGATACTGTGTATGGTTATTCGCTGCATATTCCTTAGCAATATTATAATTGCGCTTCAACATTTCAGCGATATTCGCACTTAATGCAACGGAAGCATTCGCTGTAACTCCGCCATCCGACACCATCTGCCGTGCCGCATCAATGCCGTCACGGTGATAAACGCCTGTCATTGATTCTACTTTCTGCGCGTAAGCATCAAAGGATTGTTGTGTGGCAGCCAATTGCCGGGCATCAGTATCATCACTGATTAAATTCGCTTTGTAATATTCAAATATCTCTTTGGTTTTATTCAACTCCTCTTTCGCCTGCGCCATATGCTTTGTAAAAACGGCTTCATCATTAATCAGCAATGACATCAGAATTTGCCGCCTTCCCTCTTCGCGATGCTGTAGCGCCTCGCTGAGTTTACTGATACTGGGCAGGCTATTATCAATAACATAATCAAAGCGTTCTTGTGCTTTGTCCAATGCGCGAATACTCAAACCGCCGAGCAGAAGCATGGCGATAAAGGTAATGGCAAAAACAAATAGCAGTTTTTTTAAAATAGTCATAACGGCCTCAGGTACATTCCATCTCCAGGGGTAACGTTATTTTTATCGGCGACCAAAGGGAAATCTTCATGGTTAAAAAAATAAAAAATCGCTTTTGTTACCTTCCCGATGAGCGAATAAAAAAGCTATGTAATACAAAGGCTAAATGTGCATGGGAGTATTTTTCTGTATCGCCTGTATAATATATTTTCTTGATTTTGATTTCTTGTAATAAATATATTCTACATCTTTACATATTGCTAACGACTTAATGTAGCATTACTGAAATAGAGTTAAGTCGCAGCATAAAAATAACGATTAACGCTATCTGGTTATCCCTCGACAGGTGATGCACTGAATACTGATAAGAGAAGCGTGTTACCGCCAGTTACGTTACTCAGGGAAAGCTAACTGGCGGGCTTTTGTGAGCGAGAAAGCAGGGCAAAACATTAGCTGAGATCGTGCAGATCTTTCTCCAGCAGCGGCGTTAACGCCATTTCAGTAAAACTCACTGCCAGCCCGCTTCGCTCCGGCGTGCAACACATCACACCGACCGCACAGCGCGGATGGGGAAAATGGCACAGCCGCAGCAGCGGCCAGACGCGTCCGTCAGTGGAGTATTGCAGGCGCAATGCATCGCCTTTGCGGCTCAGCCGCAACCAGAAATCTCCCGCATCGCCAGTGAAAATACCGGTTGCCCAGTCCGAAAAGCCCTGCGTTAGCACGCTGCCGATGGCGGGCGCGCCGTCATTAAACTCAATCCCGGCTTTTAACCAGTTCTGATCATCCGCCACCAACAGCACGCCCGCCTGATCATACAGCGCGGAAAAATGCGCCTGAATTCGCACCTGAAAAGTGAAATCGCCCGTTACATCATGCACATAACCGTGGCCGCTGAAGCGTTCAAACCCGTACCAGGTTTTGCGCCAGAAATCGGTGTTGCCATCGGTGAGCACCTCGACTTTGCCCTGCGCGTCGCGCCACTGCTGCGGTTCATTGATCCAGTAAAAATCACCCGACATGTTTCGCTCCTTTTGTCTGTTGGCTTAAGGAGTGTTGCTGGTGGCGGGGGAGATTGCCAGTGAGGAGGGCAGTGTATTCTGCGGGGATCACACGTTCTACGTGATGATGTGTGCAATTGCGAGATGGGGGCTGGAACCGGGGGATACATTAACGAACGGCGTTACCCACCGCCGCTGGAGATGGCTTACTCTTCGAACAGGCGTTCAATAGACTTTGTTGGAAAGAACAGCGAATGCTGATTGCGATCGGCTAAAGGAATGAAGCCCAGCTTTTCATAGAATTTTTTGGCGTTGCCAGTGAGTGCTTCGACAAATAATCCATATACGCCGATGGTAAGTGAGGCACTGTAAACCACCCTCATTGCGTGCGCTACCAGGGTTTCTCCCCAGCCGTTTCCCTGGAGTGACTTATCAATAGCGAGCCGACCTAATATGACGCAGGGGACATTGCGATAGGGCACCTTTTTTTGCTGTGTTTTTGTAGGCAGTTGTTCTTTCTCGAAACTGCCGCCAGACAAGGTGTAATAGCCTAAAATGCGCGGCCTGGGTGTTTTCGTTACGAGGAGCCAGGCGCGTAAAATTTTGCCATCATGCTGGCGTTTGAGATGGTTGGTTAAAAAAGCGTTGAGCGATACCTCACCACAATCAAAACCTCCTGTTTCATACTCTGTCTCTCCTGAGAACATCTCGATGGTCAGGTTGTCCACGATTCACTCCATGTTTTGCAGACGTTTTGCGGCGCGTTTAAGTTTGTCATTCGGTGCTGGTGGGTTTTCGATAGCATCCATAACCCTGTTCCATGATTCCTCGCTGAGAATCAGGCGACGGTGCTGTTCAATCACTTCCGCGGCGCGTTCAGAAGCGCTGTTAACCAGAAACTGTGTGACCGTCTGATTGGTCATTGCTGCCGCTTCTTCGATCATTTTCTTATCCTCATCCGTTAGTCGCAGATCTATACGCTGTTTTTTCAGTGCGGGCATAGCGGTTCTCTCCCCGGCGGCCTGAATTTATACAGACCAGCCAATAATCTTTATCAGGTTATGTACGGATAAAATCCGTACATAACGATAAGGTCGGACAGCGCGAATTGCAACTCAAACCGGGTATCTGTCGCAAGGGATGTGAAATGAAAAACCGTGCAGGCTCCCAAAAACGTTGACTGCGCGTCGTGGGAGCCATGTCGGGTTAGAGCAGATAATCCTCTGCGATAATTTTTCGTTCAGTGATTTGGTGAAGTTCCATCAATGCCGGGAGCAGGGTTGCGGCGGATTTTAACCCGTGGCCTAACTGACACAGGCTTTCGCGGGAAAACTCCAGCACGTCGCTGTCTGCAAATGAGACAAAGGTTTTGCCCAGAAAGTGCAGACCGTGGCAAAGCCCGGCGATGTGCTCTTCACAACCGTTCGCCAGTTGAAAAGTCTCTTCCGCACTAAGCTGCGAGAGATCCAGTTTCCGGAAAATATCGCGCAGTTCAGAGGAGAGGATATCGGTGTCAGGCAGCATTGCGCACCTCCTGCGAAGCGGAGAGACGAACAACAGACAGGCAAACAAAAGCGTTAGCAGAGAAGGGGTTGGGCTTTAAATATCCGTACGTGGTACCATTGGCAACAGCCATACATTACCTCCAGTAATGATGTGGTTAGAGGCCCGCAGATGTTGGTAGCATCTGTGGGCTTCGTTGTTTTTGTAAGACAAGTGTCATACACTTGCTCACATCGCTACTCTAAAATGGTGTCTGACACATGTCAACCGTATCATTCAAAAAAAAGGGCAACAAACAGATCGCACTGCGCGTAGAGCCTGCGCTGGAAGAAGCAATGCAGCAGGCATTGAAAGCAGATGGAGATGCAACGCTTTCTGCATGGATTAAGCGGATAATAAGGAAAGAGTTACAGGGAAGAGGAATTGATATTGAAAAATAATTGTTGAATATATTAGCTAGGAATTATAAGCGTAACTCAATGAAATAAAATGTTTTATGGGCTTTGAAATCATTGCGGGAAATGATATCTTATAATTCATTTTATGAAAAGTATTTATGTTATTTAAAGTAATGGGGGATTTGTGATACAAGACTTATTAGCTAAGGATGTTAAAATATCTAATGTTGAGATAATTAAGGATGAGATAACAGATGAGGAGACTAATACACGCAGAGTTTTCGGAAGATTTGTTAGGGATAAGATGGTTTATTCATTCTTAAATGCAAGAACTAATAAATTTAACTATATATCAATAAGGTTTCAATTCATATACACTCTAAAAACTAAGAAGGTGATTCGGAATGAGATATTAGAACTTGTTAATTCAGCTAATAAGTCAATTCCGGCTGTTAAGATTTATTTGAATGATATTAACGGGAAAAGTATAAAAATAAATTTTAATGTTGAAATTCCTTATGTTCGCGAGGAAACTTTAAATTTTTTGGTGCCTTCTGCTATAGATGTCGTTTCTTTTGCTCCTTTTTTATTTTCTTCAAAACTTGAGAGCAAGGGTTTTGAACACCAAACAATATCATGAGCTGAGGTTAAATAAATGAGAGGCTCTGGTATTTTTAAAATGAAATATACAGGCAAAATTATACTTTTAATCTATGCTGTTATCCAAGCAGGTGTATCCTTTTTTGTTATTAAAATATCATCAGATTTTCTTTCTAGTAACCTTCTTAATTTATCAATAACTTACGCTATTTTATCTTTGATTTTAGGCTTGGTTTCCTTACTTCGCGAACATATATCTATTTATGTTGATTTAACTAGTCCGTACAATAAAGAAAAAATTGCACATAATGAGACCAAGCAAGAATTAGAAGAAATCAAAGAACAATTGGAAGAAAAAAAGGATTATATACATTCTATAACTTCTAATTTAAACAATACTTTTGTCGGTAAAAAAACAAAAACCAGTAAATTAGAAGAAATCGAAAAAATTGTGATTATGCTAAATAATAATGCGAAATTGGCAAACTGTGGTAACTCAAAACTGTCAAAGGATAGTAAAGGTGATCTTCTTAAGATGTTGATGGCTACTGGTGATGTAATTTGAATTTTTCATGATGCAAGAGAAATAGTTTTTCTCTTGCATTTTTTATTAGTTTTTGAAATGAATTTCAGGTTAAATAAAAAAGCCTTGTCTTATTTATGAGAGTTTCAATTTATATATTCAATTTCCTGAAATAAAGGTTTAACAGTTAACTTAATCCAACCGCGGATACCCTTCCGCAATATCACTCCCGGTAAATTGCGCAATCCAGCCTTCGGGATTATCGAAAATCCTGATCGCCGTAAAGTTCGGCTCCGATCCCATATCAAACCAGTGCGGGGTGCCGGCGGGTACGGAAATCAGGTCATTCTTCTCACACAGCACCTGGTAGATCTCGCTGCCGATGTGCAGGCAGAACAGGCCCGCGCCTTCAACGAAGAAGCGAACTTCATCTTCGCCGTGGGTGTGTTCGTTGAGGAATTTGGCGCGCATCGCCTCTTTTTGCGGGTTGTCGGCGCGCAGGCTGATCACATCCCAGCTCTGATAGCCTTTTTCGGCCACCAGTTTGTCGATGGCATGCTGGTAAGCGGTGATCACTGTCTCTGGCGTCGGGTTGGTGCCCAGATCGCGGTCGGCCTGCCAGCGCTCAAAACGCACGCCTTTGGCGTTTAGCTGCTGCTGAATTTCACTGGCCTCTGTGCTGTGCCACACCGGCGTGCTGGCATCTTTATCGGTATAAATCGTCAGTGCGCTCATGAAGGGATCTGCTCCGGCTTAATGTTGCTGAAAGAGTTAACCTGGTGATGATGGCTGGCTGCGTCATCATCGCCGCGAATCAGTTGCGTGGTGCGAAAACCTGCTGCTTCGGCGGCGTCCAGCTCCTGATGAATATCGGAGAGGAACAGAATGGAAGCGGGCGGCTGCCCGATTTGCGCCGCAATATTGCGATACGACTGCACGTCCCGTTTCGCGCCGACCAGCGTGTCGAAATATCCGCTGAACAGAGGAGTAATATCACCTTCGTCGCTGTAGCCAAATAACAGTTTTTGCGCCGCTACTGAGCCAGAGGAATATACATACAGATCAATACCCTGCGCTTTCCATTTTTCCAGGGCAGGCAGCACATCCGGGTAGAGATGGCCTTTAAAATCGCCATTCACATAGCCGTCGCGCCAGATGATCCCCTGCAACGCCTTCAGCGCCGTCGACTTACGATCTTCATCCATAAAGGCAAACAGCACCTCGATCAGTTCGGCGGTGGTTGCCTCCGGTTGCGCCACTTCTTCACGCAGATTATTGAGGATGGTGCTGACCGGCTCTTTGTACTGCTCTGCGGTGACAAACCCGGCCAGACGCTCGCGGGCGTAGGGGAACAGGACGTTGTGCACAAAGCGGATGTCACTGGTGGTGCCTTCAATATCGGTAACGATAGCGCGGATCATGGTCTCTCCAGCAGGCGACGCTGCATTTCGCATTCAAATAAAAATTCCAGCCCTTCCAGATGGCGGCGGGCTTCGGCGACATCGCGCCCCCAGCAGGTCAGCCCGTGGCCGCGCAGCAGAAAACCATAGCGCAGCGGGTGCGTCTGCGCGTAGTCGGCAATGCGTGCGGCCAGCGCGTCGATATCCTGATCGTTATCGAAAATTGCTACTGATACAGTGTCGAGATGCGTGGTCTGGCCGCTGAGGGATTTTTGCATTTCAAAGCCGTTCAGCAGCAGGGCAGGGGATTTCTCCACCCGTGAGAGCACCGTGGCGTTCACCGTGTGCACATGCAGCACCGCGTTCGCTTGCGGGTAGAGGCGATAAATCAGAGTATGCAGGCCGGTTTCCGCCGAGGGTTTGCGGCCGGAGGGTGCGTGGTTATCGGCAATGGAAACCTGCAAAAAATCCGCTGTCGTCAGGCTGCCTTTGTCTTTGCCGGATTCGCTCAGCCAGCACCAGTCGGCGTCCTGGCGCACGGACATGTTACCGCCGGTGGCGGGCGCCCAGCCTTTCGCGCCTATCCAGTGGCAGGCGGCGACGAGTTGTTGAAGGTGCAGGTGGTCTGTCATAACCCTTCCTTATAAGGAATATTGTTATCGTATAGACGTCTAAGCGTCTTGATTGCCAAATACTAACATCGTGTTATAGTGGCAGCAACACGCGTATTACAAGCAGGCACACAACGATGAGCAATAACGCATTGATTCCGCAAAGTAAACTCCCCGCTTTAGGCACCACCATCTTCACGCAAATGAGCGCACTGGCGCAGCAGCACAACGCCATTAATTTGTCGCAGGGTTTCCCGGATTTCGACGGCCCGCGCTATTTGCAGGAGCGACTGGCGTTTCATGTGGCGCAGGGGGCGAATCAATACGCGCCGATGACCGGTGTGCAGGCGCTGCGCGAAGCCATTGCCGATAAAACGGCGGAACTGTACGGCCATAAACCGGATGTGAACAGCGACATTACGGTGACCGCCGGGGCGACAGAAGCGCTGTACGCGGCGATCACTGCGCTGGTGCGCAAGGGCGATGAAGTGATCTGTTTTGATCCGAGCTACGACAGCTACGCGCCCGCGGTGGAGCTTTCCGGCGGCGTGCTGAAACGCATGGCCTTGCAGCCGCCGCACTTTCGCGTTGACTGGCAGCAGTTTGCCGCGCAGCTTAGCGATCGTACGCGGCTGGTGATTCTGAATACACCGCATAACCCGTCGGCAACAGTGTGGCGCAAAGCGGATTTTGCTGCCCTGTGGCAGGCGATTGCCGATCGTGAAATCTATGTGCTGAGCGATGAAGTATACGAGCACATCTGTTTTGCCGAAGAGGGCCATGCCAGCGTGCTGGCGCATCCACAACTGCGTGAGCGCGCGGTGGCGGTATCGTCATTCGGTAAAACCTATCATATGACCGGCTGGAAAGTGGGGTACTGCGTCGCGCCTGCCGCGATCAGCGCCGAATTGCGCAAAGTGCATCAATATCTGACTTTCTCAGTCAATACCCCGGCGCAACTGGCGCTGGCGGATATGCTGCGCGCCGAACCGGAACATTATCGCCAGTTGCCGGAATTTTACCGCGCACGTCGCGATGTGCTGGTGAATGCGCTCAGCAACAGCAAGCTGGAGATTTTGCCGTGCGAGGGGACTTACTTCCTGCTGGCGGATTACAGCGCGGTTTCCGATCTGGATGACGTGAGTTTCTGCCAGTGGCTGACCAAAGAAGTGGGCGTGGCAGCGATCCCGCTGTCGGTATTCTGCGCCGATCCCTTCCCGCACAAGCTGATTCGCCTGTGCTTCGCGAAACAGGAATCGACGCTGCTGGCAGCGGCAGAGCGCCTGCGTAAGCTGTAATGCTTCCCGGCGGCGCGGTCTGCGTCGCCGTTATTTCTCGCCCATAATGGTTTTCAGTTTTTCCGCGTCCGGCAAGCCCACTTCCTGCTGTAACACGTTATCTTCATTCATGTAGTAAATCGCTGGCGTGGCGTTCGCGCCGAGATCGTCCATGATTTTCTGGTTGATATTGAGCTTTTTCATGATCTCCGGCGGCACGGATTTCGGCAGCGTCAGCGCCATCTTGCCGTTGGACTGTTCATAATCGTGCCAGCTTTTCGCCGGATCTTTCGCACTCATGATTGCCGCAGCGGCCGCCGGGCTTTCCGGTTTGATCACGCCAACCAGTAATGTGCGCAGCTGCACTTTGCCGGATTCCACCCACGGACGCGCCTGCTGCCAGAACTGTTTGCAGTACGGGCAGTAGGGATCGGCGAACATGTACACCACGCGCGGCGCCTCTTTTTTGCCATCGAGGATCCAGTCGGCTTTTTCCATCTGCTGCCACAGCGCGCGGCCCGCCGGGCCGTAAATCTCTTTGGTGATTAACTTCTCGCTAAGGTTGGTGCCCGCCTCGTCGTACATATAGCCAGAGATGGCGTGTTTACCGTCCGGCGTGACGTAAATGGTAACGCCCATCTCCTGATATTTACCGAGATATCCCTTCATACCGCCTGGCGCATCGAAGGATTTGATGATGGTGATGCCTTGCTTTTCTATGGCTTTTACCGGCGCAGGCAGCTCTTCGGCGTGCAGGGTCAGCGGCAGTAACGTCAGCATTAACAGGCGCTTAAGCATAAAAATCCTTACTAATTAAATGGTTAATATTCGACTTAGGGAAAACCTATCACAATCATCGGCAGGATCGCGAAATGAAACGTTGTCGTCAGCCGCCCACAGTGTTCTAATCGAACAGCTTGATGGCCTTTAGGTTATGAGCGCAACGCATAGCCAGCTTGCTGGCGCTGAAGCACCCACGGGTATTTCAGGTATCGAGGCCACCCGTCGCGGTGGCCTTTTTACTTTTGGCAAATCAGCCGTTCACATGGTTGCTCGTTAGGGGTTGTTAGCTAACGCTTATTGATTTGATAAAGCAAACGCATTGGCTCGATCAAACAAAGTTCGTTAACTTACACCCCAACGAAAACACGGAGGAAGTATAGATGTCCTTAATTAATACCAAGATCAAACCTTTCAAAAACCAGGCGTTCAAAAACGGTGAGTTCATCGAAGTAACCGAGAAAGATACTGAAGGCCGCTGGAGCGTCTTCTTCTTCTACCCGGCTGACTTCACTTTCGTATGCCCGACTGAACTGGGTGACGTGGCTGACCATTACGAAGAGCTGCAGAAACTGGGCGTAGACGTTTACTCTGTCTCTACCGACACCCACTTCACCCACAAAGCGTGGCACAGCAGCTCTGAAACCATCGCGAAAATCAAATACGCGATGATCGGCGACCCGACTGGCGCCCTGACCCGTAACTTCGAAAACATGCGTGAAAACGAAGGTCTGGCTGACCGTGCCACTTTCGTTGTTGACCCGCAGGGCATCATCCAGGCCATCGAAGTAACCGCTGAAGGCATCGGCCGTGACGCTTCTGATCTGCTGCGTAAAATCAAAGCGGCTCAGTATGTTGCTTCTCACCCAGGCGAAGTTTGCCCGGCTAAATGGAAAGAAGGCGAAGCGACTCTGGCTCCGTCTCTGGACCTGGTCGGCAAAATCTAAATTTCCCGGCGTCATTACGGCGTTGGCGTCACCTGCTCACCCCGCTCACTTACTGATGTAAGCTGCCGGGTACTTTCAGGCTGGCCGCCTTGCTCTGACGCGAAAGACTGGGGAATTATCTTACAAACGGGTGCTTTTGGTGCCCGTTTTATTCAGCACCATGATGCAAGTTGCATTGATGCAGCCCTGAACAACGCGGCTTGCATGATGATGTTTTAAGCGAGGGACTAAGAATGCTCGACACCACAATGAAAACCCAGCTCAAGGCCTATCTTGAGAAACTGACTAAACCTGTTGAGTTGATTGCTACGCTGGATGACAGCGCGAAATCGGCAGAAATCAAAGAACTGCTGGGCGAAATCGCTGAGCTGTCTGACAAAGTCTCCTTTAAAGAAGACAACAGCCTGGCGGTGCGCAAACCGTCATTCCTGATCACCAACCCAGGCTCAACCAGCGGCCCGCGCTTTGCCGGTTCGCCGTTGGGTCACGAATTTACCTCACTGGTGCTGGCACTGCTGTGGACCGGTGGGCATCCGTCGAAAGAGGCGCAGGCGCTGCTGGAGCAGATCCGCGATCTCGACGGTGACTTTGAATTTGAAACCTATTACTCGCTCTCTTGCCACAACTGCCCGGACGTAGTCCAGGCGCTGAACCTGATGGCCGTGCTGAACCCGCGCATCAAACATACGGCGATTGACGGCGGTACGTTCCAGAACGAAATCACCGATCGCAACGTAATGGGCGTTCCGGCGGTGTTCGTGAACGGTAAAGAGTTCGGCCAGGGGCGTATGACGCTGACGGAAATCGTCGCCAAAATCGATACCGGCGCGGAAAAACGTGCGGCGGAAGAGCTGAACAAACGCGACGCTTACGATGTATTGATCGTCGGTTCCGGCCCGGCGGGCGCGGCGGCGGCAGTCTACTCTGCGCGTAAAGGTATTCGTACCGGCCTGATGGGCGAGCGTTTCGGCGGCCAGGTGCTGGATACCGTGGATATCGAAAACTACATCTCCGTACCGAAAACCGAAGGCCAGAAACTGGCGGGCGCACTGAAAGCGCACGTAGCGGATTACGACGTGGATGTGATTGACAGCCAGAGCGCCAAAAAACTGACCCCGGCGGCAGTTGAAGGCGGTCTGCACCAGATTGAAACCGCGTCTGGCGCGGTGCTGAAAGCTCGCAGCATCATCATTGCGACCGGCGCGAAATGGCGCAACATGAACGTTCCGGGTGAAGATCAGTATCGCACCAAAGGCGTGACCTACTGCCCGCACTGCGACGGCCCGCTGTTTAAAGGCAAACGCGTGGCGGTGATCGGCGGCGGTAACTCTGGCGTGGAAGCGGCTATCGACCTGGCGGGGATTGTTGAGCACGTGACGCTGCTGGAATTCGCACCGGAAATGAAAGCCGACCAGGTATTGCAGGATAAAGTGCGCAGCCTGAAAAACGTCGACATCATTCTGAACGCGCAGACCACCGAAGTGAAAGGCGACGGCAGCAAAGTGACCGGTCTTGAGTACCGTGATCGCATCAGCGGCGATGTACACCAGGTCGCGCTGGCCGGGATTTTTGTCCAGATCGGTCTGCTGCCGAACACCACCTGGCTGGAAGGCGCGATTGAGCGCAACCGCATGGGCGAAATCATCATTGATGCCAAATGTGAAACCAGCGTGAAAGGAGTGTTTGCTGCAGGCGACTGCACCACGGTGCCGTACAAACAGATCATCATTGCAACCGGTGAAGGCGCTAAAGCCTCTCTGAGTTCGTTTGATTACCTGATTCGCACTAAGACTGCATAAGCAAAATAAGAAAGTAAGCAATACCTGCAAATGAAAGAGGCTACCTTCGGGTAGCCTCTTTTTTATGCCGGATGGCATTAGCGCCATCCGGCAACCCAACAATATTTACCGAACCACCAGCACCGGAATATGCGCGTGGCGTACGATGTTGGCGGCATTGGAGCCGAGCAGGTGAGTGGTAATTGACGGATTGCGCGAGGCGATAACCACCATATCCGCGAGCAGCTCTTCGGCCAGCTCATTGACCACATCGCGCACGTTGCCAAAACGCACATGGGTGCGCACGCGTGACGGCTCAATGGAAAAATGGGTCTTCATGGTGTCGAGGCGGTTTTGCGCTTCCCGCTGCAAATGCTCTTCAAAGCGGCGCAAATCGGCAGCAAAACGGTGCAGACTCATGCTGGCGGAAGCGGGTAATACATGCAGAAGATGAATAACTCCCTCGCGCTGGGCGAGGAATTCAGCGTGGCGCACCGCTTTGTCGCTCAGCGCCATTTCGAAAACATCAACCGGCATAATAATGGTCTGATACATAAACGCGTCTCCCTGTGGGTTATGTTGTGCTGATTGAACCATAAAGGGCGTGAATTTTTTGCTGCGTATATGGCAAATATGAAGAATATGATGGCGGGAACGGAAAGAGGATGCGGGCGCATCCTCTGCGGAAAAAGCAGCGGGAATTAAAGCCGGAAATCGCCTGCTGCTTCGGGCTGATAAAGCAGCTCAAGCACTTCAAGATCGGTGGTGGTACCGCCCGGCAACTGCCAGTGAATGCTGTCACCTACCCGTAAACCGAGCAGCGCGGCACCCACCGGAGCCAGTACGGAAAGCTGCGTGGCGCTGTCGGTCATCTGCGCCGGATACACCAGCGTGCGCACCCGCTCTTCACCGCTTTTCAGCTCGCGGAATTTCACCGTGCTGTTCATTGTTACTACGTTGTGCGGCATCGCTTCCGGCGCGCACATCTGAGCGCGATCCAGCTCATCATTCAACGCATCCGCAACCGGCAGGCTGGCATAATCAGGTTGCTCCAGCAACCGATCAAGACGCTCGGCGTCTCGCTCATTAATCATAATGGCAGGTCTGGACATCAGTTACTCCATGTCGTTTGATTGATCCAAAGAAAAACCCTCGCCGACGGGCAGCGAGGGTTTGTCTACAACGGATGATACTGAGAGCGCGGCCCGGTGTGAAGTGATGCGGCGCACATTTGCCGGAATTATGAATGTTCCGATCGTCGGCTCAGTAACCTGCTTTATCAATCACAAAACTGTTGCCGCAGTTACCGGGATGCGGTTGCGGCAAAAGGGAACCGCTAACCAGCGGTGCATTGATGGCATCGGCTTTGATGGCGATTTGCATCTCCGTCAGCCACGCCGGATTGCCGCTACAGGTCAACTTCACCGCTTTCACGCTTTGCTCGCCGTAGGCTTTGGCGACGGCCGCGTTGAATGCATCGCGGGTAACGGTTTTTCCGTAATTTTCTGCGAGGAAAACGCCGAGCGGGCTGGCTTTTATTTCGGTGTTCAGGCGCACCATCGCACCGAAATAGTCATCCGGATCGAATCCGAAACAGACGCCGTGTTTGGCATATTCATAACGCTCAAGGCAGGTATTGCTGCCTGCGCCGGGCATGACGGCATTCAGTTTATTCGCCACTTCGAGCGATAAACCGGTTTCCGCTGCGGCGCATTTTTGGCTGGCTCTGGCTTCCGGCATATTGGGAACCGGGCGGGTAGCACAGCCGTAACGCATCCAGCGACGATCGTCGACGCCGCGCACGGCGATGGATTTCGGCAGAGCTGGCCACAGACCGTGTACCGTCAGGTAATCCGCTTTATTGGCGGGCTCTTTTTGCAGACGGCATTCGTCGGGTTCGCTACGTCCGCGGTCATGCAAGCTCTGGCAAAATCCGGTCTGCCAGGATAGTGCCAGCACATAGCGATCGAAATCACCATATTGTTTGGGCTGGAGCGGTGCTGCGTACGCAGAAGAGAACTGGATGGCGGCAACGCACAGGCCGATGGAGAGTCCCTTTTTAATCATTTCATTTCCTGATGGGTGAGTCCGGGTAATTACTATGAGTTATTAAAGCATAAAAAAAGCGCCGGGCAGGCGCTTTTTCATAAGCGGTGTTTATTGTTGGTTAATGAACCGCGACTCCCGGAACCAGAAATTCAGTAGCAATAATCACCACAAGCAGACCAACGATCACCGGAACTGACGTACGTTTTACCACTTCAAACGGTGAAATATTCGCCATCCCGGCTACCGCAACCACCACGCCGGAAACCGGAGAGATAGTGCGACCGAGGTTGGATGCCTGCAACATCGGGATCGACAGATACGCCGGGTTGATGCCGGATTCATGGGCCAGTTTCGGGATCATCTCGACAAAGGCGTAAAACGGCGCATTACCGGAACCGGTAGTCATTGCTGCCAGCATGGTGAGGATCACCAGGACCAGCATCAGAATAATGCTTGCCGAACCGAAAGAGGTGGCGATGGAGATCAGGCTCTGGATAAAGCCGATGGTGCTTAAGCCCTGGGCGAAAACCCCGGCGGCGACCAGCAGCATCACCACGCCCGCGAAGGCGTCGGCCATACCGCGATACGCCACCTCCAGCCCGGAAAAGACTTTTTGTGTATTAAAGCTGCGTAAAAACTCCAGCGCTGCCGCCAGCAACATGCAGATCACCAGAATGGTAATGATGTGCAGCTCCGGGCCCCATTTACCGTCGAAAATCAGCACGCCAATAATTGGCGTAAACGGCAGAATGGCGTAAAACGTTGGCGCCGTGGTGGTGATGTCTTTCACATCCAGCATTTCGCTGACAATGTGCTCTTTTTTATCGAGAAAGCGCTGCCAGAAGTAGTGCGCGATCGCCATGGCGATAATCGCCGCAATTGAGATTGGCAGCGTGGTTTTAAAGGCAAAATCGATCAGTGGCATTTCTGCGGCTTTCGCGGCCAGCACCACATCGCCGGAGGTGGGCGAGAGAATAATTGCCGCTGGCGAGGCGCAAATCGCCGCTGCCGCGCCGCGACTGATACCAACGTTGACCATTACCGGGAACAGCGTAGCCATCAGCAGCACGCCGAGGCCCGTGGCGGACGACACCGCCAGTGACATCAGGCAGGCAACGAAGTACGCGGCAATCATCAGCAAATAAGGAGAGTTGATAAACTGCAGTGGGCGCGAAGCCAGTTTGACCACCATATCGTTCGCACCAATGTGCGTCATATAGGCGGCAAATCCGCACAGCATCATGATCATCATGCCGAGATCGCCGCCGCGGCTCATTAGCAGGATTTTAATGTATTCGACAATATCCGTGGCGCTGTAGCCGGTACTGGTGGCGCTACCAGGTAATATTTTGTGCCCCATCAGCGCACTGACGATTAATAACGCCAGACCGCCGACAAACAGCACGCCGGTGGCGGAATAGCCTTTGATGATATAGCGCGCAACGCCGACAATCACCACCACGCCGATCAGCAGTTCGATCAATGTTAAAATCATGTTATTGGTCCCGGAGGTTGACCTGAAAGATAAGTAAGTAAAAAAATCAGCAACGCAATGTGCCGAATAACGTGCGGTTCGTAGATGATTAAAATCAATGAAGCGTAATGTTGAGGGAAATATCGTGGAGATTTGCTATCAATCTACAGAATAAATAACGATTGCTTGATGAGTTGAGTGAATGTGTTGCGGGGATTTTGTATTCCAAATGATAAATACTGGTTAATTATTTTGGTTATTTAGGTTTCAATGCAGCGACAGACGTAAATTTGCTAAAAATATCTTTAAAAATAAAAATAGTGCTGCTTATACTCGCCATTAATTTCCCACGGACCTGGTGTTTTATGCACGCTGGATGGTTATACCGAATTCGCTTTATAAAGCGGCATCTGTTGATGCTGCTGATGGCGTTCGGCTGGCTATTAATCCAGAGTCAGGTGGCGATTGCTTCTCATCACTGCGATTTGCAGGTTAACGAATCGCGAGCAGTAACCCAGCACATAAGCCATATGATGATGTCGGATACGACACCGCGTATGGACATGATGAAATCCCCGCTGTGCGAAAAGCACTGCGTGCCGGATGCAGCGCAGAAGGATAGCGGCCACCCGCCTCTGGTGGCGCTGCCGGTTTCACTGACGCTGGCTGACGTCACGCCGGTTTGTTCCCCCGTCTTCGATGAGGGTTGGTCATTAACTCCGCCCGCCGCAGGCCCGCCGGCAACGATCCGTTTTTGCCGGTTCAGGGAGTAGATAACTGTTAATCCATTGAATTTTATTTAATTTATGATTAACAGGAGTCTTATTATGCGTTCTTATGTACTGTGCATGCTGTCTGGCGTGCTGCTGTTCTCCGTTTCCGCTGCTCAGGCGGAAGATATGCATGCGATGCACGGCATGCACGATATGTCGCAACATGCGGCAATGCAGGCTCAGGCTCAGGAATACCAGAGCCAGGGCACCATCAAAAAACTTACCGCCGATTCTGTTTCCATCGCTCACGCTGCTATTCCGGCGCTGAACTGGCCGCCAATGACCATGCAATTTGCACTGGCGCAGGGCAGCGCGTTGCCTGCGGTAAAAGTAGGCGACAAGGTGAGTTTCACCTTTGTTCAGAGTGAGAGTGGTTACCAGCTCGTTTCATTGACGCCACAAAAATAACCGGGAGCGACAATGAAACGATACTCACTGAGCCTGCGGCTCGGTGGGGTATTGCTCGGACTGATGTGCTCCGCCGTGCAGGCGGAGCCATTGACGCTGACGCAATCCCTGGCCGCCGCGGAACGCTACTCTGCCGAACTTTCCGCCAACCGTAATGAAGCGCAGGCACTGGATGCGATGGCGGATTCCGCCCGCCAGTTGCCGGATCCAAAACTGAAATTTGGTATCGAAAACGTGCCGGTGCAGGGCAACAACGATCGCCGCTTAACCCGTGAGGGAATGACTATGCAGCGGATCGGCATTATGCAGCAGTATGTCAGCGCGGAAAAACGCGACCGCAAAGCCGAAACCCTGCTGGCCGAAGCACAGAGCGTCAGTGCCAAATCCTCAGTGGTGCGCGCTAATTTACAGCGTGATACCGCGCAGGCGTGGCTCGATCTGGCGTTGTCAGAACAGGCGCTGCAAACGGCGCGTAAGCTGCTGGCAGAAACGGAACGCCAGCAGGGCGCACAGCGCGCCAGCGTCGGCGCAGGTAATGCCGCGCCGGACAGCGTGCTGGCATTTCGCGTGGGCTTAAGCGCGATGCGCGACAAAGTCACCCTCGCCGAACGTGATGTGCAACTGGCGCAAACCCGCTTGATGCAGCTTACCGGCGAGACGGTGACTGCCGTTTCTGGCGATCTTCCTCGTTATCAACGCTTGCCTGCCGATGAAAAAACGCTGGAGCAGGGCATTGCTCAGCATCCTGACATTGTCGCTGCCGCCAGCGCCGCCAACAGCGCGAAAGCGCGTTCGGCGGAGTCAGCGATTGCGGCCATTCCGGATGTGGAAGTTGAAGTGTGGTACGGACGTCGTGCCGAAGGTTACGAGGATATGGCCGGGGTGATGTTCACCGTCGACCTGCCGTTGTTCCAGTCCCATCGTCAGGATAAAGATCACGCTGCGGACGTCTCGCGCACCATGCAGGCCAACGATCAACTGGCGCTGGCCGAGCGGGATCATATGGCGCAACTACATTCCCTGATTGCCGAATATAACGCCGCGCAAACGCTGTGGATGCGCCAGCGCGATGAAGTGCTGCCGATGGTGCGTCAGCGCGCCACCTTGCTCGCAGCCCAGTATCGTTCCGGGCAGTCGGATTTGTCGGCGCTGCTGGAAGCGCGCCGTAACGTCCTCGACAGCGAGCTGGCCGTTAATCAGGCCGAGAAAGAGATGGCGCAGAAATGGGCCGCGATCCGTTGGTTGATCCCGCAGGAGTTGATGTGATGAAGAAGACCCTCTTGGCTATCGCGATCGCCGCATGTGTCGCAGCGGGCGCAGGCTATTTTATCGGGCGGCAACACACCGCGCCTGCCGCATCCGGCGAACAAGCGCAGGAACGCAAAGTGCTCTACTGGTACGACCCAATGGTGCCGGATCAGCGTTTTGACAAACCCGGAAAATCACCGTTTATGGATATGCCGCTCAAACCGCGTTATGCCGATGAAGCCCCGGCCAGTGGCGGTGTGAGCGTGAGTGCGCAGCAGCAGCAGAATCTCGGCATGACCACGGCAAAAGTGGAAAAACGCGTTCTCGGCAGCGCCTTCTCTGCGTTCGCCACCGTAACCACCGATGAGCGCAGCATCCAGAGCGTGCCTTCTCCGGCGGCGGGCGTGGTGGAAAAACTGTTTGTCCGTGCGCCACAACAGTGGGTGAAAAAGGGCGAAGCGCTGGCGCAGTTGTGGATCCCGCAATGGACGACTTCGCAGCAGGAGTATCTGGCGGTACGCCACCTGGGCGATGGCGAACTAACGCGCGCTGCCCGCGAACGTCTGGCGTTGCAGTTTATGCCGGAAGCGATTATTCGCGCTGTCGAGCGCAGCGGAAAACCACAAACCCGCCTGACGCTGCGCGCCGATCGTGATGGTTACGTGGTCAAGCTGGATTCCCGTGAAGGCGCGCAAGTGGCCGCCACGCAAACCCTGTTTGAGCTCGCCAGCCTCGATCCGGTGTGGCTGGTTGTCGATTATCCGCAAAGCCAGGCGCAGGCGCTCAGTGCAGGCAGCGAAGTGATAGCCACTTCCGCAAGCTGGCCTGGCGAGCAGTTTCATGGCCGTGTCAGTGAATTGCTGCCGCAACTGGAGACTACCACCCGTACGCTGAAAGCGCGCATTGTGCTCGATAATCCGCAGCAAAAACTCAAACCCGGTATGTTTCTCACCGTAACGCAGCCGGAATCAGCACGGCAACCCGCAGTGCTGGCGATCCCGGAAGAGGCGCTGATTGCAACGGGTGCTGCCAGCCGTGTACTGCTGGCTACGGGCGATGGCCACTTCCAGGCGGCAAACGTGACGACCGGGCGCACGGCGCAAGGCTGGACTGAAGTGCTGTCCGGCGTCAAGGAAGGTGACAGCGTGGTCACTTCTGGTCAGTTCCTGATTGATTCGGAAGCCAGTTTGCGCAGTGCATTGCCGGAACAGCAGGCGCAACAGCCAGCGGCGAAAAAAGTCGAGACTTACGAGGGAACCGGCGTGGTGAAAGCCATCGAAGCGGGCAGCATTACCCTGTCGCACCAACCTATTCCGGCACTGAACTGGGGAGCGATGACGATGGATTTCGTGCTCAAACAACCCGATCCCACTATTAAGCCGGGCGATACGGTGATGTTCAGCTTTGTGCTGGATGATGAAGAGGGCGCAGTCATCACTCACCTGATGCCGATGCAGGAGGAGATGAAATGATCGCCGCCGTTATTCGTGCCTCGCTGCGCAACCGCTTATTGATCTTGCTGGCAGCGCTGGTGCTGACCGGCTGGGGGATATGGGCGGTTCAGCGCGCACCGCTTGATGCGCTACCGGATTTGTCAGATGTGCAGGTGATTATTCGCGCCAGCTATCCGGGCAAAGCGCCGCAAATTATTGAAGACCAGGTCACCTATCCGCTCACCACGGCCATGCTTTCCGTGCCGGGTGCGAAAACGGTGCGCGGCTATTCGATGTTCGGCGATTCCTATGTATATGTTTTATTTGAAGACGATACTGATCTCTACTGGGCGCGATCGCGGGTGCTGGAGAATCTAAGCCAGATCCAATCCTCGCTGCCTGCCGGGGTGAACGTCGGGCTGGGGCCGGATGCTACCGGCGTTGGCTGGATTTATGAGTATGCGCTGGTCGATCGCAGCGGTAAGCATAATCTGGCGGATCTGCGCGCGTTACAGGACTGGACGCTGAAGTTCGAGCTGAAAACGGTGCCGAACGTGGCGGAGGTCGCCAGCGTTGGTGGGATGGTTCGTCAGTATCAGATTGTGCCGGATCCCGCGCGGATGCGGGCACTGAATATTACCCATGAACAGATTGTCAGTGCGGTGCAGGCGGCGAACCAGGAGAGCGGCGGCGCGCTGCTGGAGATGGGCGAAGCCGAGTTTATGGTGCGTACCACCGGATACTTGCGGCAGTTGTCGGATTTTCGTCAGATAGTGATTACCAGCCGTGAGGGCGTGCCGGTGATGCTTTCAGATGTTGCGACGGTACGGCTGGGGCCGGAACTGCGGCGCGGCGTGGCGGAGTACAACGGCGAAGGGGAAGTGGCCGGTGGTATTATCGTCATGCGTTATGGCAAAAATGCGCTGGATACTATCCACGCCGTTAAAGCCAAATTGGGTGAAATACAGAAAACGCTGCCCGCTGGCGTGGAGATCGTGCCGGTTTATGACCGATCGACGCTGATTGAGCATGCGGTTGAGACGCTCACCCATAAACTGATTGAAGAATTTATCGTTGTTGCCCTGGTTTGCACGCTGTTCTTGTTCCATTTCCGCTCTGCGCTGGTGGCCATTGTCTCGTTACCGCTGGGGATTCTTGGCGCGTTTATTGTCATGCACTATCAGGGCATCAACGCCAACATTATGTCGCTGGGCGGGATTGCCATCGCCATTGGCGCGATGGTGGATGCTGCGATTGTGATGATTGAGAACATGCATAAGGTAATGGAGCAGTGGCGACATGATAACCCCGAACGTCAACCGACGAGTGCTGATTATTGGCGCTGTTCAGAACAGGCGGCGGTGGAAGTCGGGCCTGCGCTGTTTTGCAGCCTGTTGATCATCACGCTGTCATTTATTCCTGTGTTTTCGCTAGAAGCGCAGGAAGGGCGCATGTTTTCCCCGCTTGCATTTACCAAAAGCTGGGCGATGGCAGTCTCGGCAGGGCTCGGGATCACGCTTGTGCCGGTGCTGATGGGGTTGTTTATTCGCGGCAAAATTCCCGATGAAAAAGCAAACCCGATTAACCGTTTCCTCATTCGTTTATACGAACCGCTGCTGGATAAAGTGCTGGCCTGGCCGAAAGCGACGCTGGGAATTGCGCTGCTGTTGCTGGTAGCGACGCTGTGGCCGTTAAGTCGTCTGGGCAGCGAGTTTATGCCGCCGCTCGATGAAGGCGATTTATTGTATATGCCCTCGACGCTGCCGGGGATTTCCGCCCGTGAAGCCAGCCGTTTGTTGCAGCAAACCGATCGGCTGATCAAAAGCGTGCCGGAAGTGGAAAGCGTGTTTGGTAAAGCGGGAAGGGCCGAAACGGCAACAGATCCTGCGCCGCTCACTATGGTGGAAACGACCATCCGCTTTAAACCGCGTGACCAGTGGCGACCTGGAATGACGCCGGAGAAACTGGTTGATGAACTGGATAAAACCGTGAATGTTCCGGGGATTGCGAATGTCTGGGTTCCGCCAATCCGTAACCGCCTGGATATGCTGGCGACCGGTATTAAAAGCCCGGTCGGTATAAAGGTGAACGGTAATAATATCGCCGATATTGAGCGCGTGGCGCAGCAAATCGAGCAGGTTGTGAAAACCGTGCCGGGTGTGACTTCGGCGCTGGCGGAGCGGTTGGCGGGCGGGCGCTATGTTGATATCAACATCAACCGGGCGCAGGCCGCGCGTTATGGCGTTTCGGTGAAAGAGCTGCAATCACTGGTTTCCACGCTGGTGGGCGGGGAAAATGTCGGTGAAGTGCTGCAAGGTCGTGAACGCTACCCGATTAATGTTCGTTACCCGCGCGAAATACGCGATAACGTCGATGAGCTGCGCACATTACCCGTAATAACCGAAAATGGCAGCCAGATTGCGCTTGGTGAGCTGGCCGATATCGTGGTTACGGAAGGGCCGCCGATGCTGAAAAGCGAAAATGCGCGCCTGTCCAACTGGATCTACGTCGATCTGCGCGGACGGGATTTAAAATCTGCCGTTGAAGAGATGCAGCAGCGGGTGGCACAGCAGGTCAAGTTGCCGCAAGGTGTGACGCTGTCGTGGTCCGGGCAGTTTGAATATCTGGAGCGTGCGACGGCGAAGCTGAAGATCGTCTTGCCGGTAACGTTAATGATTATCTTTGTCTTGCTGTTTATTACCTTTAAACGCGTCACCGATGCCCTGTTAATAATGGGGACATTACCCTTCTCATTGATTGGCGGCGTCTGGTTATTGTGGCTGTTGGGATATAATTTATCTGTTGCCGGGGCTGTTGGATTTATTGCGCTGGCCGGTGTTGCGGCAGAGTTCGGCGTTATTATGGTGCTCTATCTGAACCACGCGCTGGATAAATATCGTCAACGCGATCCGCAAGGAGGAAATAAGATGTTGCTGCGGGCCATTCATGAGGGAGCCGTGTTGCGCGTACGGCCGAAGGTGATGACAGTCGCGACCATCATGGCGGGATTGTTGCCCATCATGTGGGGCAGTGGCAGCGGATCGGAGGTGATGAGCCGCATCGCTGCACCGATGATCGGCGGCATGGTCACTGCGCCATTACTGTCAATGTTAGTCATTCCGGCAGTGTATTACTTGTTGCACCGCCGACGCTAAGAAAATGTACGCCGCAATATTGTTGCGGCGTAACATGTTGTATGTAACCTGGAAACCATTAGCGGAATAAGGAGCTTTCGTTATATTTTCAGAATTAATCTAATTTCGTTAAGAGTTTATTCAGATATCCTGCTGCAGACTATACGTCAATACGTAAAATGGAATGCATACGGTGTCTGTAAAAAATAAATTTTTCATACTCTTCGCTATATTTTGTCAGTTTTCGGTGGTTTCCCTGACGCACGCAGCTCAGCAGTCCTGGTTCTCCGATTTTACCGACAACGTAAAGCAAACCTGGCAAGCGCCAGAGCATTACGATCTCTATGTTCCGGCTATCACCTGGCATGCGCGTTTTGCTTATGACAAGGAGAAAACCGACCGTTATAACGAACGCCCATGGGGCGCCGGATTTGGTCAGGATCGCTGGGATGAGAAAGGCAACTGGCACGGCTTGTACCTGATGGCCTTTAAAGATTCGTTTAACAAATGGGAACCGATTGGTGGCTATGGCTGGGAGAAAACCTGGAGACCACTGGCGGATGATAATTTCCGTCTCGGACTCGGTTACACCGCAGGCGTGACTGCACGCGATAACTGGCATTACATTCCGATTCCGGTGCTGTTACCACTGGCTTCCATTGGTTATGGCCCGGCAACATTCCAGATGACCTACATCCCGGGGACTTATAATAACGGAAACGTTTACTTTGCGTGGATGCGCTTTCAGTTCTGATTCTGTCAGCGGATGATGCTCTGCACAGTTCTTAAGCAGTACAAAAAATGCGGAATAAAGCGTCAAAGAACAAAACTTAGCGACATTTATCACTTTTTAGCGAATAACGACTGGACAAAGGCCGCCACAATTGATGTACTGATACCCGACACAGCATTTGTGTCGTTTTTTCATGTAAAGGTAATTTTGATGTCTAAGATTAAAGGTAACGTTAAGTGGTTTAATGAATCCAAAGGATTCGGTTTCATTACTCCGGAAGATGGCAGCAAAGACGTGTTCGTACACTTCTCTGCAATCCAGAGCAATGGTTTCAAAACCCTGGCTGAAGGTCAGCGCGTTGAGTTTGAAATCACTAACGGTGCCAAAGGCCCTTCTGCTGCAAACGTAATGCCTGTTTAATTCAGCTACGTAAGCAAGAATTCCAAAACCCGCTGATAAAGCGGGTTTTTTTTGCCTTCAGCTTGCATTCACGGCTGAAAAAAGCCAGAAAGCCAGCGCAGTCATCGCAAACGATCCCAGCAGGTTAACTGCTACGTTCAACAACGCCCAGCTGACACGACCTTCCTGCAACAAAAACACGACTTCAGCCGAAAAGGTGGAAAATGTCGTTAGCCCGCCGCAGAAACCGGTGGTAATCAGCACTTTCCACACCGGATCGATATGCGTCATTCGGTTGAACCACGCCAGCCCCATGCCAATAATAAATGCGCCTACCAGGTTGGCGGTTAATGTGCCAAGGGGAATAATCTGGTGCGCCGGGTTTAGCTTCATGCTGAGCATCCAGCGCGCAACGCTACCTGTACCGCCACCGATAAATACCGCTAAAAGAAGTTGTAACACCGTGAAATCCTGCTATTTGATTTGTTAGAGTGTTGAGTTTAGCGTCGCGGCCACTTTCTGGCTATGGCGGCACAGCGGAGGGAAAACGATGATTGTTGCAGCCGGGCAGTTTGCCGTTACACCGGACTGGAAAACTAATGCATTAACTTGTGTCGAATTGATGGCGCAAGCGGCACAGCAACAGGCGTCGCTGCTGGTGCTGCCAGAGGCATTACTCGCCCGGGATGATGCTGACCCCTATCTTTCGGTAAAATCGGCGCAGAGGCTGGATGGCGATTTTCTGCGCCTGCTTCTTGATGAGAGCCGCCTAAACAGCATGACCACTGTGCTGACGGTGCATGTGCCCTCCATGGAAGGGCGGGCAGTCAATACGCTGGTGGTGTTATGCCGGGGGGAGATCGTTGCACAGTATGCAAAGCTGCATCTCTATGATGCATTTAATATGCAGGAGTCGGCGCGGGTGGATGCAGGCAGCATTCTGCCACCGCTGATTGAGGTTGACGGAATGCTGGTCGGGTTGATGACCTGTTATGATTTGCGATTTCCGGAGCTGGCGCTGTCGCTGGCGCTTGCGGGCGCACAACTGTTGGTTCTGCCTGCCGCGTGGGTGAGAGGGCCGCTAAAAGAGCAACACTGGGCGACGTTACTTTCTGCGCGGGCGCTGGATACCACCTGTTACATGGTGGCTGCCGGGGAGTGTGGCAACAAGAATATCGGTCAGAGTCGGGTTATCGATCCCCAGGGTGTTACTATTGCTGCCGCCGCTGAAGCACCACAACTGATCTATGCGGATGTCACGGCAGCCCGTGTGACGCAAACGCGAGAGAAACTTCCCGTTTTGCAGAATCGACGCTTTGCGCCGCCGCAACTCCTGTGATGTTTTTTTAAACAAGTCTTGATTCATCTCGTTACAGATTGCTATTGTGTGCGCGCGTCGAATGACCGTTAATGAAGTCAGGTTATAATGACGTTTTATACAGCCTGTTTTACGAAAGAAGGTATCTATGGGTGAAATTAGTATTACCAAACTGCTGGTCGTGGCCGCGTTGGTTGTTCTGCTGTTTGGAACCAAGAAGTTGCGTACGCTGGGCGGCGATCTGGGTGCAGCCATCAAGGGCTTCAAAAAAGCCATGAATGATGACGATGCTGCGAAGAAAGACGCTGACGAAGTGACAGCAGAAAAACTCACTCACAAAGAGTGAACCGCCCCAACAGGCGAAAAAAAACCGGCGTAGAGGCCGGTTTTTTTGTCTGGAGTGTAAGCATGTGTTACTTCACTTCAATGCCTTTTGCCTGCAGGTCCGCATGATAGGAAGAGCGAACGAACGGGCCGCACGCCGCATGGGTAAAGCCCATTGCCAGCGCTTCTTCTTTCATTTCGTCAAACTCGTCCGGGCTGACATAGCGCTGAACCGGCAGGTGATGACGGCTAGGCTGTAAATACTGCCCCAGCGTCAGCATCGTCACACCGTGGCGGCGCAGATCGCGCATCACGTCGATAATTTCAGCATTCGTTTCGCCCAGCCCTACCATCAAACCGGATTTGGTTGGGATCTCCGGATGCGCTTCTTTAAAACGCTCCAGCAGTTTCAGCGACCAGTTGTAATCTGCGCCTGGACGTACCTGGCGATAGATACGCGGCACGTTCTCCAGGTTGTGGTTAAATACGTCTGGCGGCGTGGCAGTGAGGATATCCAGCGCGCGATCCATACGACCACGGAAGTCCGGAACCAGCGTCTCAATTTTGATGGATGGACTTTTTTCACGAATTGCGGTGATGCAGTCCGCGAAATGCTGTGCACCGCCGTCACGTAGATCGTCACGGTCAACAGAGGTGATGACCACATAACGCAGCGCCATATCGGCAATTGTCTGCGCCAGTTTTTGTGGTTCGTTAGCATCAGGCGCCACCGGACGGCCGTGTGCCACATCGCAGAACGGGCAACGGCGTGTACAGATGGCGCCGAGGATCATAAAGGTGGCCGTTCCGTGGTTGAAACACTCAGCAAGGTTCGGGCAGGATGCCTCTTCGCACACAGAGTGCAGCCCATTTTTACGCATGGCTGCTTTGATCCCCTGGATACGGGAAGAGTCTGCCGGGAGTTTGATTTTCATCCATTCCGGTTTTCTCAACAGAGCTTCGCGCTCGGTTGCCACGTTTTTAACCGGGATAAGAGCCATTTTATCGGCATCGCGGTACTTAACACCGCGTTCCATCACAATGGGTTTACTCATAGCGTGCGTGTTCCAGTTGCGGATAACGAAGTAAGTATTTCAATTCAAGGGAATGTTGTATTTATCAACTATTTTTGAATTAACGTGCGCGCAGTATACCATTATCGGCGAGTAGAAAGCAGCCTGACAGCGGGGCAATTTGTAAAATAGTTGTTGTTTTGTGCCAAACGCCCAGCAAACATTAGCGCTTTCACCAGGGGAGAACGGGCGTTAAAAAGCCCGTCGGATAACATTGATGACATTCTCCAGCACCGGATCGCGCAAACTCAATTTATTGTAATACAGTGAAATATCGAGCTGTTCGTTGCTAATCGGCGGAAAATCGATTTCGACCAGCGGCCAGCAACCACTGAAGAGCTTGAACAAACGTGTCGGCATCAGGCCGAGCAGATCGCTGTTGCCGATCAGTGCTGCAATAGTAAACATATTGTAACTGCTAAAACTCACCTGACGTTCCGGAAAGAGATCCTGTACTCGCTGACGCAGCCCGCTCAAGTTTTGCCCTTCCAGCATCAGCAACGTGTGCTCATACTTTTGCAAAACCTCTTCGTTGATCGACTCATTCAGACAAGGATGCCCTTTACGACACACCAGCATCATCCGGTCGCTATACAACACGTGATGATTGAGCGTGCGCGAACTGGCAATATGCGTATCAATAATCAAATCCGTCTGGAACTGGCTAAGCTGGCTTTCAGCGTCGTTTACCGGAATATTACGCATCATCAGTTGCGGCGCGCTCTCTTTAATAGCCTGAAAGATAGTCGGAATAACTAATGCGCCGATCGATGGCGGCGTGCCAATCGTAATGGTGCGTTGTTTGTCATAGCTACCGGTAAGATCCAACGCGCCAAGGATCGACTCCAGCCCCTGGCTGATATATTCATGTAAATGCGATGCATAGGCTGTCGGCGTAACGCCCTGGCCTTTACGAATAAAAAGCGGATCTGGAAATATTAAGCGCAGTTTCTGAATCGACTGGCTAATAGCCGAAGGCGTGAGGTTAAGCACTTTTGCCGCGTTAACGATCCCTTTATGAACATATACTGCCTCAAAAATCGTCAGTAAGTTGAGATCAATATTGCGCAGCGTCCGGAAGATTTGCGGCTTATCATCTTCAGGGCGCACGGTTATTCGCTTTTCCGGTTGGTTATTATTATCCACGCTAGTGCTCCATAATCATTCGCAATATGAATGATAGTTGAATTTGTTTTTTAGTTGATTATTAATTTGAGTTAACATCCTGTCATGCATCATCATTACGTAGTTTTTTCATCGTGATGCGAACATTGCGCTCAAAATTGCTGGCCTGAAGCACGCATACGAAGCCCGGAATAGCACCGTAATGCATATTTGCCAGACAAGGCAGGTAGGTTGAAAATAGAGAATAAGGCATCTGTTGTAAAGCGCTAACATGCCAATAAAATAATGACCCGCACGAAATGCGGGTCAAAATACATGATATATTAAGCATCCATATATTGATGGGGTGGATTGTTTAGTAACGCTAAAAATTGCTGAACAAGGATTGGCCTTATTTTATCCACCCCAGTATTTTCCGTCAGTTGGCTGACCTGTGTCATTTCCATCCCGGCATAGCCACACGGATTGATGCGCATAAACGGCGCCAGATCCATGTCGATATTTAAAGCCAGACCATGAAATGAGCAACCTTTACGGATACGTAAACCCAGCGAACAAATCTTCTTGCCCTGTACATAAACGCCTGGTGCATCAGCGCGCGCTTGCGCCTTGATACCCTGGGTTGCCAGCGTGTTGATCACCGTATTTTCCAGTAACGTAACAAGTTCACGCACGCCAATTTTGCGGCGTTTCAGATTGATAAGCACGTACATCACCTGCTGGCCTGGTCCGTGATAGGTCACCTGGCCGCCGCGATCGCTCTGGATCACCGGAATGTCGCCGGGTGCCAGAACGTGCTCAGCTTTACCGGCCTGGCCCTGAGTAAACACAGGGTAGTGCTCTACCAGCCAGATTTCATCGGGCGTTGTATCGTTGCGGGTATCGGTGAAGTCATGCATTTTTTGGGACACTGGCTCGTAAGATTGCAGGCCCAGATTGCGGATAAGAATGGTGTCCTGAGACAAAACGGCATCTCCGGCGGAGAAAAGAGTGGGGGGAGTATATCACAGCGAAAACGTTACCCGAATGTTTCCGGGTAACGCCAAACGATTACAGAACCATACGCACAATTTCAATGTTGCCGAGTTCTTCGTACAACGTTTCAACCTGCTCAATATGGGTGGCCGTGATGGTGATAGATACCGAGTGGTAATTGCCTTTGCTGCTCGGTTTTACCTGCGGGGAGTAATCACCTGGCGCGTGGCGCTGTACCACTTCAACCACCAGATCAACCAGCTCTGGCTTCGCCAGACCCATCACTTTGTAAGTAAAGGGTGTCGGGAATTCAAGCAGTTCTTTGAGATTGGTTTTCATGTCAGCTCCGGCGTAAAAAATAATAACTCCTGCCGGATGGGCAGGAGTTTTTCTGAGATGCTAAGTATATGGGGACGGAAATCACACTTTCAAGTGTTCAATTTTTAACCAAACCAGTGATGGAACATCAATTTAATGTAATCAATGATTTTGCCGAAGAAATTGCCTTCCGGGATCTCCTGCAACACCACCAGCGGGCGTTGCTCGATGGTTTTGCCATCTAACTGGAAGTTAATGGAACCAACAACCTGGTTTTTCTGCAGCGGCGCGTGCAGTTCGCTGGTGTTCAGCACATAGCTGGCTTTCAGGTCTTTCATACGGCCGCGTGGAATGGTCAGATAAACGTCTTTATCGACGCCTAACGATGCGCGATCGCTGTCGCCAAACCAGGCTGGCTCAGAAGCGAACTCTTTACCGGCTTTCAGCGGACTGGCGGTTTCAAAGAAGCGGAAGCCCCAGGTCAGCAGTTTTTTGCTTTCGGTTTCGCGGCCTTTAAAGGTACGGCCACCCATGACGGCAGAGATCAGGCGCATTGGACCGTCCGTTGCTGAAGCCACCAGGTTATAACCCGCTTTGTCGGTATGGCCGGTTTTGATACCGTCCACGTTCAGGCTGTTATCCCACAGCAGGCCATTACGGTTGGTCTGGCGAATGCCGTTAAAGGTAAACTCTTTTTCTTTATAGATGGCGTATTCGTTCGGTACGTCGCGGATTAATGCCTGGCCAATCAGCGCCATATCGCGCGCGGAGCTGTACTGGCCATCAGCATCCAGACCGTGAACCGTCTGGAAGTGGCTGTTCTTCAAACCGAGCGCATTCACATAGTTGTTCATCAGACCGACGAATGCATCCTGGCTGCCTGCAACATAATCGGCCATCGCCACGCAAGCGTCGTTACCGGATTGCAGGTTGATACCGCGAATCAACTGAGAAACCGGCACCTGCATGCCTGGTTTCAGGAACATCAGCGAAGAACCACGGAATACCGGGTTGCCGGTCGCCCATGCATCGTTACCGATAGTCACCAAATCGCTGTCTTTAAATTTGCCCGCTTTCATCGCCTGGCCGATGACATAGCTGGTCATCATTTTGGTCAGGCTCGCCGGGTCGCGGCGCGCGTCGGCGTTCTGTTCCGCCAGCACTTTACCGGAGTTGTAATCGATCAGGATGTAAGATTCGGCATCAATCTGCGGAACGCCTGGGATCATGGTTTTGATATTCAGATCATCGGCATGGGCAACGGTAAGAGACGCTGCGGTCAGCGCGGTGGTGAGCGCCAGGCGCTGCACAAAACGAACGGAAAAAGTGGTCTTCATGGTCGAACAACGACATCCGTGATGGAGTTAAAAAAAGTGCCTTACTATAGCAAAAGCTATATCGGCAGGCATCTGACTTTAAGCATGACTTTGTTAATGCTGCTTACATAAGCTGACAAAGTCAGACGCCTTACCCAATTACTGTGCGCCAGTGATAAAAGACTGCAACTGCGCTTCATTCTGCAACCGCTGCTGCAGTGCACTGGCATCTGCTTTGGTGCTAAACGGCCCAAGCTGAACGCGCCATACCGCACCGTTCTGCGTCACGCGGCCCGGTACAGAAAACTGCTGCGCCAGGCGCTGCTGATACTGCTGCGCGCGAGCCTGATCGCTGACGGCACCGACCTGCACCATATAGCCGCTACTGGCAGCTGCTGTTGCGCTGCTGGCGGCGACAGAACTCTGCACGTGTCCCTGAACAGAACCCGGCGCAGTAACCGGCGAAGTGCGGGTTGCTGGCATTACGGTTTGCGTCACCGGCGTGGCGGTTTGCGCGACCGGTGTCGTGGTAGCCGTTGCGGCCGGTTGCGCTGTTTCACTGCCTTCCAGCACGCCGCTGGCGAGCGGCGTCGGTGCGCCGAGGAAGCCGCCGCTAGTTACCGGCGCGCCAGTGGTATCGCTGCTTTTTAGCGTATCGTTACTGATGGCCTGAACGTTGCCCTGCGGCTGTACAGGCTGCGGTGCGGAAGAGACACTGCCCAGACCGCCGCCGAGATCGGGACGCGCGGGCAGCACATAGGTTTGCTGCGCGACCTTAGTACAGACAGTGCCCGGCCCGGAAAGTGAACCATCCTGGGCGACGATAATGGGGTCGATACGCACTTTGGTGTTATTCGACGTGTTCAGGCGATCCGCTGCCGCGCGCGACAACGAGATCACCCGGTCGTTACCATACGGCCCACGATCGTTAATACGAACCACAATCATGCGGCCGTTCGCCAGGTTGGTGATACGCGCGTAGCTTGGGATTGGCAGCGTCGGATGGGCTGCCGTCAGTTGCATAGGATCGAACGCTTCGCCGGAAGCGGTCAGATTGCTGCCCGGCTCAGCATCATAAATGGCGGCTAAACCGGCCTGGCTGAAACGGGAGGGATCCTGAACGATTTTGTAGCTCTTGCCATCGCGCTCATAATCCTGATTTGCCGTGGCGTTCGGTGCTTCGTAATGAGGCTCCGCGCCGCTGATCTCAACGACAGGACCAGTACACACCGCTGGTTGAGGCGCTACGGTCGTCTGCTGCTGACCACCATCATTTGAACATGCCGCCAGTAACCCCGCAGCTATGCAGATCCCCAGCCATTGCTTACGCATTGCGCACCTCTTAGACGTTCTTAGACAACATTTTCCTGTGAGTATGGATCGACATAACGATACCAAACCCGGCCATGAGTACGATCAGGGCTGATCCCCCGTAACTGATCAGTGGCAACGGTACGCCGACCACCGGCAGTATGCCACTCACCATACCAATATTTACGAACACATAAACGAATAAAATCAACATCAAACCGCCGGCCATGACGCGGCCAAAAGTGGTTTGCGCCCGCGCGGCAATCCATAACCCGCGCATAATCAGCAGCACATACAGCGCCAGCAAAATCAGTATCCCGATCAGCCCCAGCTCTTCCGCCAGCACGGCGAAGATAAAGTCGGTGTGGCGTTCGGGCAGGAACTCCAGCTGCGATTGCGTACCGTGCAGCCAGCCTTTGCCGCTCAGACCGCCGGAGCCGATAGCAATTTTCGACTGAATAATATGGTAGCCTGCGCCGAGCGGATCGGTTTCCGGATCGAGCAACATCATTACGCGCTGGCGCTGATAATCGTGCATCAGGAAGAACCATAGCACCGGAATAAACGCCGCCACCAGCACTGCGGCAATAGCGATCAGCCGCCAGCTCAGGCCGGAAAGGAACAGAACAAATAGCCCGGAGAGCACCACCAGGATCGAGGTACCCAGATCCGGTTGCGCCGCCACCAGCAGCGTTGGCAGAAAGATCAGCGCCAGCGCAATAGCGGTGTTTTTCAGCGAAGGCGGGCAAACGTCGCGGTTAATAAAGCGCGCCACCATCAGCGGCACGGCGATTTTCGCAATCTCGGAAGGCTGAAAACGGACAACGCCGAGATCGAGCCAGCGCTGCGCGCCTTTGGATATCGCGCCGAAAGCATCCACCGCTACCAGCAGGATGATGCAGAAAATGTAGAGATAGGGCGCCCAGCCTTCATAAACGCGTGGCGGCACTTGTGCCAGCACCACCATGATAATCAGCCCCATGGCGATCTGGCCGATTTTACGTTCGGTCATGCCAATGTCCTGGCCGCTGGCGCTCCAGATTACGATCGCGCTGTAAAACAGCAGCGCGAGGATGATAAGCAACATCGTGGGATCGATATGTATTTTGTCCCAGAACGATTTTTTGTTCGGATTATCCGTCATGATTATTGGTCCTCCGCCGCTGCCGTTGAGGGGTTTTCCGCTGGCAAATCCGTGTTGTTATCGCCAAGCATAATGTGGTCGAGGATCTGGCGCATAATGGTCCCGACAGCCGGCCCTGCGCCGCCGTTTTCCAGAATCATCGCGACGGCGACCTGCGGATTATCATACGGCGCAAACGCCGTCATCAGTTTATGGTCACGCAGGCGCTCAGCGATCCGGTGCGCGTTATAAGTTTCATTCGCTTTCAGGCCAAAAACCTGCGCCGTACCGGATTTCGCTGCAACTTTATACGGTGCATCGGCAAAGTATTTGTGGCCGGTCCCATTCGGGCGGTTCGCCACGCCGTACATGCCGTCTTTGGCGATCTCCCAGTAGCCGGAGTGAATATCGCCGACCGGCGGCTCGGCTGGCTGTTTCCACGGCACCTGTTGGCCGTTTTCCACCGTGCTCATCAGCAGGTGCGGCACTTTGACGATACCGTCATTAATCAGGATCATCATCGCTTTATTCATCTGCAATGGCGTTGCCGTCCAGTAGCCCTGGCCAATCCCTACCGGGATGGTGTCGCCCTGATACCATGGCTTCTTAAAGCGTTTCAATTTCCACTCGCGCGTCGGCATGTTACCTGAGCGCTCTTCCGACAGATCGACGCCGGTATAGTGGCCGTAACCAAATTTCCCCATCCACTCCGACAGGCGATCGATGCCCATGTCATAAGCAACCTGGTAGAAGAAGGTATCTGCGGATTCTTCCAGCGCTTTGGTGACGTTCAAATGGCCGTGGCCCCATTTTTTCCAGTCGCGGTAGCGTTTATCAGAGCCCGGCAGCTGCCACCAGCCGGGATCGAACAGGCTGGTATTACGGGTGATCGCGCCAGCACTGAGCGCGGAAACCGCCACATACGGTTTCACCGTTGATGCCGGAGGGTAAACCCCCTGCGTGGCGCGGTTGATCAATGGTGTGTTCGGGTCATTAAGCAGTGATGAATAATCTTTGCTGGAGATACCATCGACAAACAGGTTGGGATCGTAGCTCGGCATCGATACCAGCGCGAGAATGCTGCCGTTACGCGGATCGGTGACAACCACCGCAGCACGGCTGCCAGCAAGCAGCGTTTCGATGTACTGCTGCAATTTCAAATCCAGCGTCAGGTAGATATCGTGCCCGGCCTGCGGCGGCACTTCTTTAAGCTGGCGGATCACGCGGCCGCGGTTGTTAACTTCAACCTCTTCGTAACCGGTCTGGCCGTGCAGGACATCTTCGTAATAGCGCTCAATGCCCAGCTTACCGATATCGTGCGTGGCAGCATAGTTGGCCAGTTTGCCCTCTTTATCCAGCCGCTCGACGTCTTTATCGTTAATTTTCGAGACGTAGCCGATAACATGAGTCAGTGCGGAGCCGTAAGGATAGTAGCGGCGTTTGTAGCCTTTTACTTCCACGCCGGGAAAGCGGTACTGGTTAACGGCAAAGCGCGCCACCTGGACTTCGGTCAGGTTGGTTTTTACCGGAATTGACGTGAAGCGGTGCGAACGCGAGCGCTCTTTTTTGAAGTTGGCAATATCGTCATCGGTCAGATCTACCACGTCGCGCAGGGCATCCAGCGTTTGCTGCACGTTATCGACCTTCTCCGGCATCATTTCGACCTGGTAAATGGTGCGATTAAGTGCCAGCGGCGTGCCGTTGCGATCGTAAATAATGCCGCGGCTTGGCGCGATGGGAACCAGTTTGATGCGGTTTTCGTTAGAACGGGTCTGGTAGTCCGCAAAACGGACGATTTGCAGGTTATAAAGGTTAGCGATCAGCACGCCGGTAAGCAGCAAAATCCCCGTAAAGGCGACCACTGCCCGGCGTACAAACAGCGCGGACTCAGCCGTATAGTCGCGAAAAGAATTCTGTAATTTCATCCGCTGCTTAATCTACCTAAGACTCGTCATTACTCACGGTGGTAAGGATGGTTGGTGGTAATACTCCATGCGCGATACAGGCTTTCAGCCACCAGCACGCGCACCAGCGGGTGCGGGAGTGTCAGCGCAGAGAGAGACCAACTTTGTTCTGCTGCCGCTTTGCAGGCGGGGGATAACCCTTCCGGGCCACCGATAAGCAGACTGACATCGCGTCCGTCCTGCTTCCAGCGTTCCAGTTCATTTGCAAGCTGCGGCGTATCCCAGGGTTTGCCGGGGATATCGAGGGTGACGATGCGATTTTTGCCAGCAGCCGCCAGCATCTGCTCACCCTCTTTGTCGAGAATACGTTTGATATCTGCGTTTTTACCGCGCTTTCCTGCCGGGATCTCAATCAGCTCAAACGGCATATCTTTGGGAAAACGGCGCAGATATTCAGTAAAACCTGTCTGTACCCAGTCCGGCATTTTTGTGCCAACGGCGACCAGTTGGAGTTTCACGCATTAACTCCAGAGTTTTTCCAGCTCATACAGGCGACGGCTCTCTTCCTGCATTACATGGACAATGACATCGCCCAGATCGACCACAACCCAGTCGGCGGCGCTTTCGCCTTCGACGCCCAGCGGCATCAGACCGGCGGCGCGGGATTCCTGAACCACATGATCCGCAATGGAAATCACATGACGAGTGGAAGTGCCGGTGCAGATAATCATGCAATCGGTGATGCTTGATTTGCCCTGCACGTCAATTGCAACGATGTCCTGACCTTTCAGGTCATCAATTTTGTCGATAACAAAATCCTGGAGTGCTTTACCCTGCAAGTGTTCCCCCTGGGTGAGTGAAAAATGTACTGTTAATGAACGGCCTGACATTATACCTGAACCGCATCAATTGTCGGGACAAATGTCTGACCCGGCAATTTCAAAAGCGGGCTATCATCCCATCATGACCGTGTGATTGCATCGCCATTTTTGTAAAACAATTTCTGCGCGCGGAGGATAACAGCCTTGCATGGCGTGTCAATGACCGAATCACCACGTTGAATGGGATGGCTGAAAAACACGCTATTACTCATCAGCTCGCCAGACGGCGCGGCTATTAAGCACTCGCAGCGTGGCGAAATTGTCATGCATATCGATCATGCTCCAGCACCCTTGATCGACACGAAAATGCCATAGCGAGGCGGCGGGCATATTTAACAGGCGGGCGATTAACAGGCTCAACACGCCCTGATGGCTCACCAGCAGGATATTCTGCTGATCCTTAATATCGGCCAGATGGGCGATAACTTGCTCAATACGCGCGGAAAATGCCTGAAAGCCTTCACCATTGGTCGGGATGGCATTCTGCCAGTCATTGCACCAGGCGGCATAAGTCTGCGGATCTTCGCGCGTCAAATCGCGGTGATGGCGCATTTCCCAGTCGCCGAAGAACATTTCATTCAGTAACGGAGTGGTTTCAATGGTGATTTCCCGTCGCTCAAGAACGCGTCCCGCCGTCTGTTGCGCCCGCTCCAGCGCGCTGCACAACACGCGATCAAAGGGGACCTCGCTGAGCAATTTCCCGAGGATTTGCGCCTGTGCCAGACCCTTTGGCGTCAGCGGAGTGGGAGTGTGGCCGCTGTAAAGCCCGGCAACGTTTGCTTCAGTTTCACCGTGACGTATCAGCCAGAGTCGCATTGTTATCTCCTGTCTGGATTACTGCGCAAAGTTTATCATGCCCCTCAATCCACATCCCTTTTTCGTTTAAGATAGCGGCTTTAAGCAAGCGGAGAGAGCGATGTTTCATAGTGCGCATGGCGGCAATACACGCGAGGCGGCCGCACTGCTGGGCATTGCCCCGGAGCAGTTACTGGATTTCAGCGCCAATATTAATCCGGCGGGCATGCCAGACTCTTTGCGGCATGCATTGCTGGAGAACATGGCGCTGGCCGAGCGCTATCCGGACGTGGAGTATCAGCGCCTGCATCAGGTGCTGGCGGAACATCATCAGGTTCCCACGTCATGGTTGCTGGCCGGAAATGGTGAGACGGAAGTGATTTTTGCACTGGTCAATGCGCTGGCACCGCGTCGGGCGATGCTTATCACGCCAGGGTTTGCTGAGTATCGCCGTGCACTGCGGCAGGCCGGTTGTGACATCGTCGATTTTTCGTTGCGCGAAGACGAGGGCTGGCAACTGACCGAACGCCTGCTGGAAGCGCTGACGCCGGATCTGGACTGCCTGTTTCTTTGCACGCCGAATAACCCGACTGGGCTGTTGCCGGATGACGCGCTACTACAGGCCGTTTCGGCGCGCTGCAAATCGCTGGGCATTCAGCTTATTCTCGATGAAGCGTTTATGGATTTTATCCCGCAACGCCGCGGCTTTATCCGGCATCTGGCGGGCAATCCGCATCTGTGGGTGCTACGCTCGCTGACCAAGTTTTATGCTATTCCGGGTTTGCGGCTCGGCTATCTGTTGGGCAGCGATGAACAGAAAGTGACGCAGATGCGCGCTGCGCAGATGCCGTGGTCAATCAATGCGTTTGCGGCACTGGCGGGGGAGGTGATCCTGCATGACCATGCTTATCAACAGGCGAGCTGGCAGTGGCTGGAGCGTGAACGTCCGCGTTTATTCGCCGCACTGAACGATCTTCCGGCACTCACTGTTTGGCCTGGGATGGCGAATTACCTGTTTCTGCGCTGTGATGCGCCGGGGGTGGAATTACAGCGTGCGCTGCTGGAACAGCATATTTTAATTCGCCGCTGTGTGAATTATCCAGGGCTGGATGATCGCTATTATCGCGTTGCGGTGCGCAGTACAGAGGAAAATGATCGGCTGATTACGGCGATGCGCCGGGCGCTTAGCGGTATAAGCCCTGCGCGTTGATATATTCCAGTACGGCGGCAGGCAGCAGATCATCACAGTTTTCGCCGCGCTCCAGCCGCTCACGGATAAGCGTTGCGGAGATATTGAACCACGGCGTTTCAGCCAGATAGATTTTTCCCGCAGGCTGCGTGTGCAACGTTTCGACATGCTGGGTGAGATGTTCATCAAGCCATTGCTGATGTTCTTCCTGCGCCATCTCCAGCGGGTAGCCGGGGCGGCGGCAGACAATCAAATGGCAGTTATCCAGAATAGTTTCGTAGTGGTGCCAGCTCGGGAAGGTAAGCAGTGAATCCTGGCCGATGATAAACGCCAGCGGACACTGTGGCCCTTGCTCCTCTCGCCACTCTTGCAGCGTTAGCGCGCTATAAGAGGGCGTGTCGCGGCGTAATTCCCGCTCATCGAGGGTAAACAGCGGTTTGTCGGCGATGGCCAGTTCGAGCATGGTTTTGCGTTGCTGGCTGGTGGCTTCTGGTTGTGGACGGTGCGGCGGCACGTTATTGGGCATAATGATCACCCGTGACAGCCCAATCTGGTTCGCCAGCGCTTCAACCGGCTTCAGATGCCCATAATGGACAGGATCAAACGTACCACCAAACAGTGCCTGCAACTGATTCATATCAACCATCAATAAAAACGTCTGCTAATGCCTTATGACAGAGTAGCAGAGAAAGCCCTTCCAGCTCGGCCCACACCGACTGACCAAAGTCCTGCTTTACAATCAGCTCAATATGGCTGAGCAGGTGCACCGCCTGGCGTAGCTGATCGGCACTCAGGCGGTTCAGCGCATCGCCCATCATGCCACGGCGATTTTGCCAGACCCGATGTTTATCAAATAGCGTACGCAGCGGCGTATGCGCAGCGTGACGTTTGAGCGTGACCAGCAGCAGCAATTCGCGCTGCACCGTGCGCAGCAGGATCACCGGCTCGCACGCTTCCAGCCGTAACTGGTTCAGAATATGCAGCGCACGTTTGCTCTTGCCTGCGAGCAGCGCATCAACCCAGTGAAATGGGGTAAAGTGCGCCGCGTCGTTCACCGCCTGCTCCACGCGCGGCAGCGTTAATTTACCATCCGGCCACAGCAGCGACAGCCGTTCAAGTGCCTGCGCCAGCGCCAGCAGATTACCTTCGTAGCAATAGCAAAGCAGTTGATTCGCGGCGTCATCCAGCTCCAGCTTGTTTTGCTTCGCCCGCGCGGCGACCCAGCGGGGAAGATTCGCCTGTTCTGGCGTCTGGCAGCTAATCTGCACGGCGTGATTATTCAGCTGCGTCAGCCATGCTGCGTTTTCCTGCGCTTTCGTCAACTTATTGCCGCGCACGATCAGGATCAGATCCTCATGCAGCAACGAAACCAGCTTTGCCAGTTGCTCATTCATGGCGGCGTTTGGGCCGTTCTCCGGCAGCAGCAACAATAGAGTCTGGCGGCTGGCAAACAGGCTGAGTGCCTGACAGATGGAAAAAATAGCGTCCCAGTCGGTGCTGGCATCCAGTGTAAACGTGTGGTGTTCGCTGAAGCCTTGCGTGGCGGCAACCTGGCGCACAGCGTCCTGACTCTCCTGTAACAACAGTGGATCGTTACCGAGGAGCAGATACGCCGCGCGCAGCCCTTCATTGAGCTGCGCGCGGAGTTGTTCCGGATACAACCTGAGCATTAGCTACCCGGTGTTACGGAAGCAGAGGGAGAGACAGGTGTTTTGGTGTGATGCGTTGCAGCAGCATCAGCCGTGTAGACGCTCGGCAGTTTACGAATCAACTGCTCTGCCGCTTTGTCGTACATTTCCTGAATAATCATGTCCTGCTCGGCGGCTTTTGCCAGCGCTGTTTGCGGGTTATCAAAGAATGAACGGAACACTTTTGTGCTGATCGGGTAGATATCATGCCCCGGGATCAACACGCTGGCGTTCGCGGTCAGCACCATTTGATACTCTGCGGTACGGCCATCCTGGAAGATCGACGCCGTATCACGTGCAAACGTCACCGCGCCCAGACGCAGCGAAGGTACATCCTGACGTAGCGTACTTTTCTCCAGCAGTTCGACACCGTTCAGGCGCAGCTGGTTACGAATGGCACGGCTCAGCGGACCATTCGGATCGCTGGAATCGAAAATCATCGTTTTCATTTCGCCTGGCACCTGCGTGGTGTTACGCAGATGCCAGCCACATCCGGCGGTAACCAGCACCGCCAGTGACAATAACAATGTTGCCAGATATCGCACGCTTCCTCCCGCGCTTAGCCAACGACCAGATTGAGCAGTTTACCCGGTACGTAAATCACTTTACGCACGGTAACGCCATCAAGATACTTCGCCACCAGGTGTTCCTGGCCAGCACGTTCACGCACCTGTTCTTCGGTGGCGTCCACGGCAACGGTAATTTTACCACGCACTTTGCCGTTTACCTGGACGACAACCAGCGTGGTGTCTTCCACCATTGCTTTTTCGTCCGCTACCGGCCACGGTGCATTATCAATATCGCCTTCGCCGCCCAGTTCCTGCCACAGCGTAAAGCTGGCGTGCGGTGTGAACGGGTTCAGCATACGAACCACGGCCAGCAGGGCTTCCTGCAGCAGCGCGCGATCCTGCTCGTTTTCCTGCGGCGCTTTCGCCAGTTTGTTCATCAGCTCCATAATCGCTGCAATAGCGGTGTTGAAGGTCTGACGACGGCCGATATCATCGGAAACTTTAGCAATGGTTTTATGAACATCGCGGCGTAGCGCCTGCTGCTCGTCGTTCAGCGCAGCCAGATCCAGTGCAGCAACCGCGCCTTTGCTGGTGTGCTCGTAAACCAGTTTCCATACGCGTTTCAGGAAGCGGTTCGCGCCTTCTACGCCGGATTCCTGCCACTCCAGCGTCATGTCAGCCGGAGATGCGAACATCATGAACAGACGAACGGTATCCGCGCCGTAACGTTCAACCATTTCCTGCGGGTCGATACCGTTATTTTTCGACTTGGACATTTTGCTCATGCCGGTGTAAACCAGCTCATGGCCTGCCGAATCTTTCGCTTTCACGATACGACCTTTGTCGTCGCGCTCAACGATCGCGTCTTTCGGGGAGACCCAGTTGCGCTCGCCGTTTACACCAACGTAATAGAAGGCATCCGCCAGCACCATACCCTGACACAGCAGCTGTTTAGCCGGTTCGTCAGAGTTCACCATGCCCGCATCGCGCATCAGTTTATGGAAGAAGCGGAAATAGAGCAGGTGCATGATGGCGTGTTCGATACCGCCAATGTAAATATCAACCGGCAGCCAGTAGTTCGCCGCATTGGGGTCGAGCATGCCTTCGCTGTACTGCGGGCAGGTGTAACGCGCATAGTACCAGGAAGACTCCATAAAGGTGTCGAAGGTATCGGTTTCACGCAGCGCAGGCTGGCCGTTAACGGTCGTTTTCGCCCATTCCGGATCGGCTTTGATCGGGCTGGTGATGCCGTCCATGACCACATCTTCTGGCAGAATCACCGGCAGCTGATCTTCCGGTGTCGGAATGACTGTACCGTCTTCGAGAGTGACCATCGGAATCGGCGCCCCCCAGTAACGCTGACGGGAAACGCCCCAGTCGCGCAGACGGAAGTTCACTTTACGTTCGCCCACGCCTTTCGCGGCCAGCTTGTCGGCAATCGCGTTGAAGCCTTCTTCAAAGCTCAGCCCGCTGAACTCGCCAGAATTGAACAGCGTACCTTTTTCAGTCAGCGCCTGCTCAGACAGATCCGGCTCTGAACCGTCCGCCGCCAGGATAACCGCCTTGATCGGCAGGCTGTATTTGGTGGCAAATTCATAGTCGCGCTGATCGTGACCCGGAACGGCCATGACCGCGCCGGTGCCGTACTCCATCAGTACGAAGTTTGCCGCCCAGACCGGGATCGCTTCGCCGGTCAGCGGATGAACCGCTTTAAAGCCGGTATCAACGCCTTTTTTCTCCATCGTCGCCATATCGGCTTCCGCCACTTTGGTATTGCGGCATTCGTCGATGAAAGCGGCCAGCTCTGCGTTATGGGCGGCGGCTTTTTGCGCCAGCGGATGACCTGCGGCAACGGCCAGATAGGTCGCACCCATAAAGGTATCCGGACGAGTCGTATAGACCGTCAGCTTCTGGTCGCTGCCCTGAACGTCAAAGGTGATTTCCACGCCTTCGGAACGGCCAATCCAGTTGCGCTGCATGGTTTTCACGGTATCCGGCCAGTGATCCAGATTATCCAGGTCGTTCAGCAGTTCGTCGGCGTAGGCGGTGATTTTGATAAACCACTGCGGGATCTCTTTACGCTCAACTTTGGTATCACAGCGCCAGCAGCAACCGTCGATAACCTGTTCGTTCGCCAGCACGGTCTGGTCGTTCGGGCACCAGTTCACCGCAGAAGTTTTCTTGTAAACGAGACCTTTTTTGTACAGTTCGGTGAAGAACTTCTGTTCCCAGCGGTAGTATTCCGGGGTGCAGGTCGCCAGCTCGCGGCTCCAGTCGTAGCCGAAGCCCAGCATTTTGAGCTGGTTTTTCATATAGGCGATGTTGTCGTAAGTCCACGGCGCCGGCGCCGTGTTGTTTTTCACCGCGGCGCCTTCCGCAGGCAGACCGAACGCATCCCAGCCAATTGGCTGCAATACGTTTTTACCCAGCATGCGCTGGTAGCGAGAAACCACATCGCCGATGGTGTAGTTACGGACGTGGCCCATGTGTAGTCGGCCAGAAGGATAGGGGAGCATCGACAGGCAATAGTATTTCTCTTTGCTCTCGTCTTCAGTGACTTCGAATGTGCGTTTCTCTTCCCAGTGACGCTGTACTTTGGATTCTATCTCTTCCGGGCGGTATTGCTCTTGCATGGCAGCCAGTAGTCCTGTTTTTGCTACAGCTACAGATGTAGCGTTGTTACGTGGTTTTTCAGATCGGCATAGCATAGCCCAAACGTCAGCCTCAAAACAGCCTTTCCGCGAGCCGGGAATAAAATAGCCCGGCGCTTTTGCCGTTAACTTTTTGCCAACAGTGCGGCGCAGTCGGCACTGCGTACGGTAAATAACGTCTACCATTAGAGAGAGTTACTGAACCGGGAGGCGAAACGATGAACAAGGTTGCTCATTTTTACCGTGAACTGGTAGCGACGTTAACCGAACGTTTGCGCAATGGAGAGCGCGATATTGACGCATTAGTTGAGCAGGCGCGCCAGCGCGTCGCCCAGACCGGTGAGTTAACTCGCACTGAGATCGATGAACTGATGCGGGCTATCCGCCGCGATCTCGAAGAGTTTGCCCGCAGCTATAACGAAAGTCAGGAAGAGGTGACGGACAGCGTCTTTATGCGGGTAATTAAAGAGAGTATCTGGCAGGAACTGGCAGATATTACCGATAAAACGCAGCTTGAATGGCGCGAAGTATTCCAGGATCTCAATCATCACGGCGTCTACCATAGCGGTGAAGTGGTGGGGCTGGGGAATCTGGTATGCGAGAAATGCCATTTCCACCTGGCGGTATATACCCCGGATGTGTTGCCGCTGTGCCCGAAATGTGGGCACGATCAGTTCCAGCGACGCCCCTTTGAACCTTAAGACAAAACGCCTGCCGGTACTGGCAGGCGTTAATTTGTTAGTGCAGGATTTTGGCGAGGAAATCTTTTGCCCGTTCGGATTTTGGATCGCTGAAGAAAGCGTCTTTCTCTGAATCCTCAATGATTTTCCCTTCATCCATAAAGATCACGCGGTTTGCCACTTTGCGGGCAAAGCCCATTTCGTGGGTCACCACCATCATCGTCATCCCTTCGTTTGCCAGTTCGACCATCACGTCCAGCACTTCGTTGATCATCTCCGGATCGAGCGCTGACGTCGGTTCATCAAACAGCATCGCTACCGGGTCCATACACAGGGCGCGGGCGATTGCCACACGCTGCTGCTGACCGCCGGAGAGCTGCGCCGGGAATTTGTTAGCGTGTGCCGACAGCCCAACACGCTCAAGCAGTTTTAAGCCTTTTTCCCGTGAGGCGGCTTTGTCACGCTTCAGCACTTTGACCTGCGCCAGCGTCAGGTTGTCGATAATCGACAGATGCGGGAAGAGTTCAAAATGCTGGAATACCATGCCGACATGCGAGCGCAGTTTTGCCAGATCGGTTTTCTTATCGTTCACCTGCGTGCCGTTGACGATAATTTCGCCTTTCTGCACCGGCTCCAGACCGTTGACGGTCTTAATCAGCGTGGATTTACCGGAACCCGACGGGCCGCACACCACTACCACTTCGCCTTTTTTCACTTCGGTGGAGCAGTCGGTCAACACCTGAAAGTGACCATACCATTTAGAAACATTTTTCAGGGAAATCATTAGACGGTCCTTTTCTTCAGCCAGCTGACCAACAGCGAAGCACTGAGACTGATAACAAAATACACGGCGCCGGCAAACAGGATCATTTCGACCTGCGTACCATCACGCTCGCCAATGGTGGATGCCGTGCGGAAGAAGTCCGCGAGGCTCAGGACATACACCAAAGAAGTGTCCTGGAACAGTACGATCCCTTGCGTTAACAGCAGCGGAACCATGGCGCGAAACGCCTGCGGCAGGATGATTAATTGCATCGACTGCCAGTGCGTCATACCCAGCGCCAGCGCGGCGCTGGATTGCCCGCGCGAGATACTCTGGATACCGGCGCGAATAATTTCCGAATAGTACGCCGCTTCGAACATGGAGAACGCCACCATTGCCGAAATCAAACGGATATCGGTTTGCGGTGACAGGCCCAGCACGTTTTGCAGAAAACCCGGCACAATCAGGTAGAACCACAGCAGTACCATCACCAGCGGGATGGAGCGGAAGACATTCACGTAGCTTTTGGCGAACCAGCGCAGCGGCGCAAACGTCGATAAACGCATGACTGCCAGCAGGGTGCCCCAGACAATCCCGAACACGATGGCGGTCACGGTGATTTTCAGCGTGATCCCCAACCCGTTGAGCAGATAGGGCAGAGAAGGAACAATTGAACTCCAGTCAAAATCGTACATGTTTATTTGCCTCCCATATTGCCCGGCAGGCGAATTTTGCGTTCAATCAGCGTCATCACCAGCATAATGACCGCGTTAATCAGGACATAGGCTACGGTGATGGCAGTAAAGGATTCCCACGCATGCGCGGAGTAATCCAGCAGTTTCCCAGCCTGCGCCGCCATATCGACCAGACCGATGGTGGAGGCGATAGCGGAGTTTTTCACCAGGTTCATCATTTCGGACGTCATGGGCGGCACAATGACGCGATACGCATTCGGCAGCAGCACATAACGGTAGGTTTGCGGCAACGTCAGCCCCATCGCCAGCCCGGCGTTCTTTTGACCGCGCGGCAGTGACTGGATCGCCGCCCGCACCTGTTCGCATACGCGAGCGGCGGTAAACAGCCCCAGACAAACCATCGAAGAGATGAAAAATTGGATGTTCGGATCGAGCTCCTGTTTGAACCACATACCGATATTTTCCGGCAGCAGTTCAGGTACCACCAGATACCATGCAAAGAACTGCACGATCAGCGGAACGTTACGGAACAGTTCGACATAGACGGTGCCAATGCCGGACAGGAAACGGTTAGGGACAGTTCGCAGGATGCCAAACAGTGAACCGACAAGAAAAGCGATAATCCAGGCCGTGACGGAAAGCGCGATAGTGACCTGAAAACCACTCCATAGCCAGCCAAGATAGGTTGTGTTGCCGAACGGGGCTTGTTGCAGGAATATTCCCCAGTTCCAGTCTATGGACATAAATCTACTCCGGAAAAAAAAGGGTAGCAGCGCTACCCTCGAAGATTGTATGAAGAGCGAGTTTTTGCGCTGAGTGGGGAACGACCATTCAACGTATAGTCTGTCCGTGCTACTTCGACAATCGAGAGGGCAGGTAAACCCGCCCCTAATGGTTTTAATTAGTTAAGAGCTTTGTCATTCGGTGATTTGAACAGCGCTTTCATGTCGTCAGACAGCGCAAAGTTCATGTTCATGTTTTTTGGCGGAATTGGGTTTTTAAACCATTTATCGTAGGACTTCTCTGCCGCACCGGAGGTTTGCAACTGAGCAATGGTGTCATCCATCAGCTTTTTAAACTCCGGATCGTTTTTACGCAGCATGCAGCCGTACGCTTCGTGGGACTGCGGCGTACCGACGATTTCCCAGTTGTCGGGTTTCTTCGCTTTCGCGCGTTCACCCGCCAGCAGAGCATCATCCATCATAAAGGCCACTGCACGGCCGCTTTCCAGCGTACGGAAGGAGTCGCCGTGGTCTTTCGTGCTGATGATGCGCATGTCCATTTTCTTCTCATCATTCAGTTTGTTGAGCAGAATTTCGGACGTGGTACCCGAGGTCACAACGACCGCTTTGCCTTTCAGGTCTGCGAAATCTTTGATCGGGCCGCCTTTTTTAGTCAGCAGACGCGTACCGACGACGAAAATGGTATCGGAGAAAGCCGCTTGTTTTTGACGTTCAAGGTTGTTGGTGGTGGAGCCGCACTCAAAATCGAAAGTGCCGTTTTGCAGCAGCGGAATACGGTTCTGCGAAGTAATGGGGATCAGCTTAACGGCCAGATCCGGCTTATTCAGTTTTTTCTTCACCGCTTCAACGATAGCGTTGGAGTAATCCTGTGAGTAGCCAACCACTTTCTGTTCGTTGTCATAATAGGAGAACGGTACGGAAGATTCACGGTGACCCACGACGATAACGCCGTTTTTGGCAATTTTATCCAGCGTCGTTTGCTGCTGAGCAGCCGCATCGGCAGGTTTTGCATCTTCAGCATGAACCAGACCGGCGGACATTCCCATCACCAGCATCGCGGCGGCCAGTTTACGTAATTGCATATCCAGACTCCTTTATCGTCAGCGCCAGAGACGCATTGATACCCGTTGTGTATGTTGTGTTTTTTATAGACTGCGACATTTTCGTGCAGTGTCGTGTGTGTTTGTTACATTTAGTCTGGCTTAATGTAAAGATTTTGCTGCGGTATTGTTTATTTTTGCGAGGCGCGCCGCACCGTTTAAAGGCAAAAATCTTCCATTGCACCAAACTGGTGCTGCTAATGTTCCCTGCCGGTGCGACTTTGTTGCACATAAGCGGATTTCATAGCTGCATGATATGTATAAGCAAATGGCATGCCAGAAACGACTGGATGGCTGCGTAGATGGGGGCGTTGTGGAAGCGTTGCCGGATGGCGGCGATGCCTTATCCGGCCAGGGGGCGTTGGCGGCCGGATAAAGCAAAGCGCCTTTCGGCGCTTAAAGGAGCGGATTAACGGCGGCGCTGGCGCAGGCTCATCACCACGGCGGCAAAGCCGAAGAGGGCGGAGAGGATCCACAACGGCCAGTTTCCTGCGCGTGCGTACGGTGTCAAACCGGATGTCGGTGTGACGCTGGTGGTGAGCACCTCGCGGGTAAACTGCGGGATCATCGCCTGAATCTCGCCCTGCGGGCCAATCACTGCAGTGATGCCATTGTTGGTGCTGCGCAGCAGAGGACGCGCCAGTTCCAGCGCACGCATACGCGCCATCTGGAAGTGCTGCCACGGGCCGATAGACTTGCCGAACCACGCATCGTTGGAGATGGTCAGCAGGAAATCGATATCCGGGCGGAAATTATCACGCACCTGCTCGCCAAGGATGATCTCGTAGCAAATGGCCGCCGTCAGCTTCAGACCGTGCGCCGTCAGCGGCGGTTGCACATACGATCCACGGCTGAATGAGGACATCGGCAGATCGAAGAACGGCGCCAGCGGGCGCAGAATCGACTCCAGAGGTACGAATTCGCCAAACGGCACCAGATGGTTTTTGTTGTAGCGATCGGTTGAGCTGTAGCTGTAAGCGCTGTCTTTACCCAGCGTGATAATGGTGTTGTAGGTATCGTAACGGTTTTGCTGATTCAGCCGTGCGTCGACAATGCCGGTGATAAGCGTACTGTCATGCGCTCGCAGCAGATCATCCATGGCGGTTAAAAAGCGCTGCTGATTGATCTCATAATCCGGAATAGCGGACTCCGGCCAGATGATCAGTTGCGATTTACCCATCACCTGCGCGGTGGCATCGCTGTAGATTTTCAGCGTGTTGAACAGTTGCTTTTCGTCCCACTTCATCGCCTGGGGAATATTGCCCTGTACCAGCGAAACCTGCGTGGTGCGCTGTGGCAGCAACTGATACCACTGGATATAGCGCAGCGGGAACGGCAGGGCGAACAGCAGCACCGCAATCACTAACGAACGCCAGCTTTTGTTCACCAGCGCCAGCACCAGCAGACCGCTAACTACCATCAGCAGGAAGTTGATGGCTTCGACGCCCATCAGCGGTGCCAGCCCTTTCAGCGGGCCGTCAATCTGGCTGTAGCCAAACTGCAACCACGGGAAACCGGTCAGCACCCAGCCGCGCAAAAATTCGGTAATTTGCCATACCACGGGTGCGGCGACAGCCACGCGCAGCCAGCTGGTTTGCGGCCACAGGCGTGACAAAATTCCGGCGAACAGACCGGTATACAGCGATAAATAAGCGGCCAGCAGTACCACAATGAAAATATTGACCGGGCCAGACATTCCGCCGAACTGCGCGATACTGACGTAAACCCAGTGCACGCCGCTACCAAACAGCCCCAGCCCCCAGAAGTAACCAATCCAGGCGGACTGTAGCGGTCGACGATTGAGGGTTAATCCTTGCAGACCCATCAGAGAGATAAGGGCTGCCGGCCAGAAGTCATAAGGAGAAAAAGCCAGCGTTCCGCTGGCTCCGAATAACAGCGCCAGCAGCAGACGCACGCGCTGGCGCTCAAACAGTGAGGCAAATACCATTTACATTACTCATCCAGTTTCGGTTGCGGCGAATCATCCGGCATTCTGACATGGACCTGAATAATACGTCGGCTGTCGGCCATAGCGACTTTGAATTGGTAACCATCAATGTCAATCGCTTCTCCGCGCGCCGGGAGATGACCAAAAGCCTGCATCACCAGCCCGCCGATGGTGTCCACTTCTTCATCGCTGAAGTGGGTGCCAAAGGTTTCGTTGAAGTCTTCAATCGACGCCAGCGCGCGCACCGTCCAGGTATGACGGCTGAGCTGGCGGAAGTCGATATCCTCTTCTTCGTCGTACTCATCTTCAATTTCGCCGACGATCAACTCCAGAATGTCTTCAATCGTCACCAGACCGGAAACACCACCAAACTCATCAATCACGATTGCCATATGGTAGCGCTGGGAACGGAACTCTTTCAGCATGCGATCCACACGCTTACTTTCCGGTACCACCACTGCCGGGCGTAACACCTTTTCCATGCTGAAGGCTTCGGCATCGCTGCGCATAAAGGGCAGCAAATCTTTGGCCATCAGAATCCCTTCGATATGATCTTTGTCTTCGCTGATCACCGGGAAGCGCGAGTGGGCAGACTCGATAATGACATCGAGGCATTCGTCCAGCGTCTGGTTGCGTTTCAGGGTGATCATTTGTGAACGGGGAATCATGATGTCGCGCACGCGCTGGTCCGCGATATCCATCACCCCTTCAAGCATGTCGCGCGTATCGTTGTCGATAAGTTCGTTCTGCCCGGAGTCTCGGATCAGAGCCAGTAATTCGTCACGGTTTTTTGGTTCGCCGTGGAAAAGCTGGCTTAGTAAAAGGGAGAAGAATCCCTTCTTGCTGTTGGTTGTGTCGCTACTGTGTGAGTTATCGTCGCTCATGGCGTCGTGTGGGTTCTCATGTTGGTTAATTTGTCGCTCGTCACGCGTAAACTCAGCGCCGGACGGCAGTTAAAAGTGGATGCGCAGGCTTTCCGGTTACTCTTTCTCGGAAATGTACGGATCCTCATAGCCCAGAGCAAGCATTATCTCTGTCTCGATCCCTTCCATTTCTTCCGCTTCATCGTCTGCAATATGGTCGTAACCGAGCAGGTGTAGACTACCGTGCACAACCATGTGCGCCCAGTGCGCGTCCAGCGGTTTACCTTGCTCCTGCGCTTCCTGTTCCACCACCTGGCGGCAGATAATCAGATCGCCGAGCAGCGGCATTTCGATACCCGGTGGCGCTTCAAAAGGGAATGACAGCACATTGGTCGGCTTATCTTTCCCGCGATAAGTCAGATTCAGTTCATGGCTTTCCGCACTGTCGACCAGCCGAATGGTGACTTCCGCTTCTTCCTGAAACTGCGGGATAACCGCGTCCAGCCATTTCTGAAACTGTGCTTCTTCCGGCAGGCCGCTGTTATCTTCACACGCCAATTGTAAATCGAGGATCACCTGACTCATTTCTGTTCCTGCTCCTGCGCTTCGCGCTTACGTTCGGCAGCCAGTTCTGCTTTACGTTTCTGTTCGGCTTCTTCCCAGGCCTCATAGGCGATAACGATGCGGGCAACGACCGGATGGCGGACCACGTCTTCGCTGTGGAAGAAGTTAAAGCTAATTTCATCGACATTCGCCAGCACTTCAATCGCATGGCGCAGACCGGATTTGGTATTGCGCGGCAGGTCGATTTGCGTAATGTCGCCGGTGATCACCGCTTTCGAGTTAAAGCCGATACGCGTCAGGAACATCTTCATCTGTTCGATGGTGGTATTCTGGCTTTCATCAAGAATAATGAAGGCGTCGTTTAGTGTCCGCCCGCGCATGTAGGCCAGCGGCGCGACTTCAATGACGTTGCGCTCAATCAGTTTTTCCACGCGTTCGAAACCGATCATTTCAAACAGCGCGTCATACAGCGGGCGCAGGTACGGGTCCACTTTCTGGCTGAGATCGCCTGGCAGGAAGCCCAGTTTTTCCCCCGCCTCAACCGCCGGGCGCGTCAGCAGAATACGGCGCACTTCCTGGCGCTCCAGCGCATCTACCGCCGCCGCAACCGCAAGGTAGGTTTTCCCCGTACCCGCCGGGCCTACGCCAAAGGTGATGTCGTGATCGAGAATATTGGCGACGTATTGCGCCTGGTTTGGCGTACGCGGTTTAATCACACCACGCTTGGTTTTGATATGGATAGCTTTGCCATATTCCGGCACGCTCTCGGCGCTCTGTTCCAGCACGCGGGCTTCTTTGATCGCCAGATGAATTTGTTCCGGTTCGATCTCCTGCGTCTGACCGCGCATTGGCGCAGTATCGACATACAGTGTGCGCAGAATATCGGCTGCAGCGTTGACGCAGATTTCGCGTCCGGTGAGTTTGAAGTGATTATCGCGACGGTTGATTTCGATGCCCAGTCGCCGCTCCAGTTGTTTGATGTTGTCGTCAAACGGGCCACACAGACTTAGCAGACGTGCGTTGTCCGCTGGTTCAAGGGTAATTTCACGCGTATCTATGTTCAAACTGTTCCTCTTTTCAGTGTGTCGCGGGCTCTGCCCATCAGGGAATTATTCACGGCATATTAAGAAGTCGCAAGCATAGCGCAAGATGTTGGGGCAGGCAGGGGAAAAGCAAGGCCTGCCAGAAATGGCAGGCCAGTGGTATTACGGCTGGTACGTGCCGACGCCGAGGTCGTTTTCTTTACGCGTACGGGCAATTACCGACTCCGGGGATTCTACGACGCGCAGACCCATTTCGTCTTCGGTGCGAACCACTACGCCGCGCAGGGAGTTTGGATAGACATCAACGATTTCCACATCGACGAATTTGCCGATCATCTCCGGCGAGCCTTCAAAGTTCACCACGCGGTTATTTTCGGTACGACCGGACAGCTCCATGATGTTCTTGCGTGAAGTGCCCTCTACCAGAATGCGCTGGGTAGTGCCGAGCATACGCCGACTCCAGGCCATCGCCTGCTGGTTAATGCGCTCCTGCAGAATATAGAGGCGTTGTTTTTTCTCTTCTTCCGGCACATCGTCCACCATATCGGCGGCCGGCGTCCCCGGACGCGCAGAGAAGATAAAGCTGTAGCTCATGTCGAAATTGACATCGGCGATAAGCTTCATGGTCTTTTCGAAATCTTCGGTGGTTTCGCCTGGGAAGCCAACGATAAAGTCAGAACTTATCTGGATATCCGGGCGTGCCTCGCGCAGCTTGCGAATAATTGCTTTATATTCCAGCGCCGTGTGCGTACGCCCCATCATGTTCAGCACACGATCGGAGCCGCTCTGCACCGGTAGATGCAGGAAGCTCACCAGCTCTGGCGTATCACGGTAGACATCAATGATATCGTCGGTGAATTCAATCGGGTGGCTGGTGGTGAAACGGATACGGTCGATGCCGTCGATCGCGGCGACCAGACGCAGCAGTTCCGCAAAGGTACCGGCGCTACCGTCGAAGTTCTCACCGCGCCAGGCGTTAACGTTCTGACCGAGCAGGTTCACTTCACGCACACCCTGCGCCGCCAGTTGGGCGATTTCAAACAGAATGTCGTCAGATGGGCGGCTAACTTCTTCACCACGGGTGTAAGGCACCACGCAGTAAGTACAGTATTTATTGCAGCCTTCCATGATCGAGACAAAAGCGGTTGGACCTTCGGCGCGTGGCTCCGGCAGACGATCGAATTTTTCAATTTCCGGGAAGCTGATATCGACGACCGGGCTACGGTTGCCGCGCACGGAGTTGATCATCTCCGGCAGGCGATGCAGAGTTTGCGGCCCAAAAATAATGTCAACGTAGTGGGCGCGCTGGCGAATATGATCGCCCTCCTGGGAAGCGACGCAGCCGCCGACACCGATAATCAGATCGGGGTTTTTCTCTTTCAGCAGCTTCCAGCGACCCAGCTGATGGAAAACTTTTTCCTGAGCCTTTTCGCGGATCGAGCAGGTATTGAGCAGCAGCACATCCGCCTCTTCCGCCACTTCGGTCAGTTGATAGCCGTGTGTGGCATCCAGCAGATCGGCCATCTTTGATGAATCGTATTCATTCATCTGACAGCCCCAGGTTTTAATGTGGAGTTTTTTGGTCATCGACTTGCTCTTGCTTAAGTTCATATACCCCGAGTATGACGGGTATAAGCCAGGATTGCAGGCCGCGTATTGTAATGCTTTGGTCGCGTGCTGACCAGTATGACGGATGTCAGACGCAAGGGAGAAAAAATCCGGTAAACTTAAGGGATTCTCGTTTAAGGAAAATTAGCCATGACACATCACACTGAAGTCGCCGTCGTTGGCGGTGGCATGGTCGGCGGAGCGCTGGCGCTGGGGCTGGCGCAACATGGATTTACCGTTACGGTAATTGAACAGCATGCGCCGCCTGCGTTCGATGCGATGGCGCAGCCGGATGTGCGTATTTCGGCGATTAGCGCCGCATCGGTGGCGTTGCTGCGCGGGTTGGGTGTCTGGGAACGTGTGCAGGCGATGCGCTGCCACCCGTATCGCCAGCTGGAAACCTGGGAGTGGGAAAATGCTCATGTGATATTTGACGCCCGTGAGCTGAAATTGCCGCTGCTCGGTTATATGGTTGAAAACAATATCCTGCAACGGGCGCTGTGGGACGCGCTGGAGGTGCATCCGCAGGTCACGTTACGTGTGCCCGCGGCACTCAGCGGATTGCACACAGAGGGCGATCATCACCAGTTGACCTTCGAAGAGGGCGAGCCGCTAATGGCGAAGCTGGTGGTCGGTGCGGATGGCGCGAACTCCCGCGTTCGGCAGGCGGCCGGAATTGGCATTCACGCCTGGCAGTATCAGCAATCCTGTATGTTGATTACCGTTGAGTGCGAAGCTGAGGCAGGCGAGAGCACTTGGCAACATTTTACTCCCGACGGGCCGCACGCCTTTTTACCGCTGTTTGGCAACTGGGCATCGTTGGTGTGGTATGACACGCCTGCGCGTATTCGCCAGTTACAAACGCTGACTATGGCGCAGCTGGAGCAAGAGATCGCCCGCAACTTTCCTCCGCGACTGGGGCGTGTGAAGCCGGTTGTGGCGGCGGCGTTCCCGCTGGCGCGTCGTCATGCGTTGCAATATGTTCGCCCTGGCCTTGCGCTGGTGGGCGACGCGGCACATACCATTCATCCGCTGGCCGGGCAGGGCGTCAATCTGGGCTATCGTGATGTTGATGCTTTGTTGGAAGTGCTTGCCGGGGCGCGTACGCACGGCGAAGCCTGGGCCAGTCACGCGATTTTAAAACGCTATCAAATGCGTCGCATGGCGGATAACTTTATTATGCAAAGCGGTATGGATCTGTTCTATGTCGGGTTCAGCAATAACCTTGGCCCGGTCCGATTGTTGCGTAATATTGGTCTGATGGCGGCGGAACACGCCGGAGTGCTGAAACGTCAGGCGCTGAAATATGCTTTAGGCCTATAGACGTTAACTTTGTGCCGCGAGTGTTCAGTGCTCGCGGCTTTTGATTCGTATTAGCGTAACGAAAGCAGTACATCCAACGCAGTACGCACGCGCATTTTCTGCTGGAAAAAAGCCTGATAGCCGTCAGCCGCTTCAACATGTTGCAATGCCCATGTACCGGCGCGCATATCCCGCATTGTTGCCAATGTCTGGTAGAGCGGCAGCAGCAGAAGTATAAATGCCGCAACTGCTGCGAGCCCGGCATAGCTCGTCCACTCAATTTCCCGCGTCTGCTGTACCAGCAGCCCTAAGGTCATTAACTGCAAAATGAGCCGGGCAATAAAGCCCCGCCAGTAGAATTGCTGAAGACGTTCTGGCGTACGAAAACAGGGGTTTTTAAGCGAAGCGCGTTGCTCTTCCAGCGGAATGCCTTGCATGTAAACTTTCCAGTTGGATATTTCGCTGAGCAGCGTGGCCTGGCCATGCTGGCTGAGCGTGTGCAGTCGCATCGAAACCAGAACCGGAAACACAATCCCCATCAGCAGACCATACAAAAAGGGGGCGGAGAGGCCGAAAAAAGCCAGTGCCAGGCAAAATACACCTAACAGAATGTAGATCGGGGAGTAGAGTGGGAAGGCTGTTGTCTGGTAGTTCATGATGTCATCCCTGCTGAGTAATGGTTTAAATTACCACTGATTTTGACAGGACACTCGCTACCAATTCCGGGGATACAAAAACAAAAAAGCCCGCCGAAGCGAGCTTTTTTGCATTAAGTGGCTGGGGTACGAGGATTCGAACCTCGGAATGGTGGAATCAGAATCCACTGCCTTACCGCTTGGCGATACCCCAAATGTGCGCCCGCAAAAGCAGACGTCTTTGAGATGGCTGGGGTACGAGGATTCGAACCTCGGGATGGTGGAATCAGAATCCACTGCCTTACCGCTTGGCGATACCCCAACAAATCTTTCAGGTTTAATACGCTAAAGTACTACACCTTAAATATGGTGGCTACGACGGGAATCGAACCTGTGACCCCAGCATTATGAGTGCTGTGCTCTAACCAGCTGAGCTACGTAGCCAAATTTTACTGCTTACCCAGTCATCGACTGGCTGGGGTACCTGGATTCGAACCAGGGGATGCCGGTATCAAAAACCGGTGCCTTACCGCTTGGCGATACCCCAACGACTGACGCGTTTACACGCAGGAGTCGAAGAAGAGATGGCTGGGGTACCTGGATTCGAACCAGGGAATGCCGGTATCAAAAACCGGTGCCTTACCGCTTGGCGATACCCCATCCGTGCAACACCTATTGGGAATGGTGCGGGAGGCGAGACTTGAACTCGCACACCTTGCGGCGCCAGAACCTAAATCTGGTGCGTCTACCAATTTCGCCACTCCCGCAAAAAAAGATGGTGGCTACGACGGGAATCGAACCTGTGACCCCAGCATTATGAGTGCTGTGCTCTAACCAGCTGAGCTACGTAGCCATCTTTTTTTCGCGTTACCTTATCGGCGTTGCGGGGCGCATTATGCGTATTGGGCCTTACAGCGTCAATACCTTTTTCATCGAAAATTGCCGTAATGTGACTGTTTGGTTAGGTTGCGAACAGCATGGATGCTTTATTCAACAAAATTCGAATTTATTCATGAAATCAGTGATACAAAAAAATACGGACCCCTCAGGGCCCGTAAGGATAACTGCCACTTATTAATAAGCGGACTGGTGAATACCCACTGCGCGACCTGATGGATCGTTCATGGTTTTGAATGCTTCATCCCATTCAAATGCTTTAGCCGAAGAGCAGGCGACGGACGGACCGCCAGGTACGCATTCTGCTGCGCTTGGCAGCGGGAACAGCTCTTCAAAGATCTCGCGGTACAAATACGCTTCTTTTGACGCGGGCGTGTTGTACGGGAAGCGGTAGCTGGCTGTTGCCAGTTGCTGATCCGTTACCTGCTGCGCCGCCACTTCTTTCAGCGTATCGATCCAACTGTAGCCTACGCCGTCGGAGAACTGCTCTTTCTGGCGCCACGCCACGCTTGCTGGCAGATAGGATTCAAAACATTCGCGCAGAATGTGTTTTTCCATTTTGCCGTTGCTACCGCACATTTTGTCCTGCGGGTTGATGCGCATTGCCACGTCGAGGAACTTTTTATCAAGGAATGGAACGCGTGCTTCAACGCCCCAGGCCGACATCGCTTTGTTCGCACGTGCACAGTCAAACATATGCAGCGCTTGCAGTTTACGAACGGTCTCTTCATGCAGTTCTTTAGCATCCGGCGCCTTATGGAAGTAGAGATAGCCGCCGAATACTTCATCGGAGCCTTCGCCGGAGAGCACCATTTTGATGCCCATCGCTTTGATTTTACGCGACATCAGGTACATCGGGGTTGAAGCGCGAATGGTCGTCACATCATAAGTTTCGATGTGATAGATAACGTCGCGGATCGCATCCAGACCTTCCTGCACAGTGAAGTGAATTTCGTGGTGCACGGTGCCGAGATGGTTAGCCACTTCCTGCGCGGCTTTCAGATCCGGCGCGCCTTTCAGGCCGACAGCAAAGGAGTGCAATTGCGGCCACCAGGCTTCAGAACGCTCTTGATCCTCAACGCGACGCGCAGCGAATTTCTTGGTGATAGCTGAAATGACAGAAGAATCCAGACCGCCGGAGAGCAGCACGCCATACGGCACGTCTGACATCAGATGGCTCTTCACCGAGTCTTCCAGCGCCTGGCGCAGCTCGGCTTTATCCGTCACGTTATCTTTTACAGCGTCATAGTCAAACCAGTCGCGCTGATAGTAAGAACGGATTTCACCGTCTTTGCTCCACAAGTAACTGCCTGCCGGAAACTCTTTAATCGTGCGGCAAACCGGTACCAGCGCTTTCATTTCTGAGGCAACATAAAAGTTGCCGTGCTCATCGTGACCCATGTACAGCGGAATAATACCGATATGGTCGCGACCAATCAGATAAGCATCTTTTTCGCTGTCATACAGCGCGAAAGCAAACATCCCCTGCAAATCGTCGAGGAATTCCGGGCCTTTCTCCTGATACAGCGCGAGGATCACTTCACAGTCGGAACCGGTCTGGAATGCATAGCGATCGCCATATTCTGCGCGCAGCGCCTGATGGTTGTAGATTTCACCGTTAACCGCCAGCGCATGCGTTTTTTTCTCGTTATACAGCGGCTGCGCGCCTGCGTTGACGTCAACAATAGAGAGACGCTCATGGGCCAGAATGGCTTTGTCACTTGCATACACGCCGGACCAATCCGGGCCGCGGTGGCGCATCAGGCGGGATAATTCCAGCGCTTTTTTACGTAATTCTGCTGCGTCGGTTTTAATATCCAGTACGCCAAAAATTGAACACATAGACTTCTCCGTTAACCTTGAGGGCATTGCTGTAATGTTGTGTGCTTGCATTCAAAATGCCGCAAAAACGCAGGGGCGTGCAAGCCTTTTGCGCGAGCAAACTTAAAAAGTGCAATAGTGATTATCGAATGCTGAAAAAAGAGTACAGATTGAACTCTGTTATTGATGAATCAGCAAAATAAAGTGCTTTTTATTGAATGGCGCTGTTTTTTATCAGGCTCAAAATGAAAAAACACGCCCGAAGGCGTGGTTTCTGTCAGATAACATCAATTTCCGCGACGGAGGGGTAAATCCACGAAGGGCGAAACGGCATGGCATCAATATCGTCGATTTGCGAAACGCCCGAGAGCACAAGGATAGTCTCCAGACCGGCCTGAAATCCGGCCAGAATGTCGGTACGCAGGTTGTCGCCGACAATCACCGTCTGCTCCGAGTGTGCCTGCATCGTATTCAGCGCGGCGCGGATGATCCACGGGCTGGGTTTGCCAACGTAAAACGGTTTACGGCCAGAAATTTTTTCGATACCTGCACACAGTGCGCCGCACGCAGGGTAAAAACCGCGCCCGTGGGTGTCCGGGTTGGTGGCGATAAAGCGTGCGCCATTGGCGACAAAGAAGGCCGCTTTGTGCATCATTTCCCAGTTATAGGAGCGGGTTTCGCCGACGATGACAAAATCCGGATTGATGTCGGTAATGGTAAAGCCTGCTTTATACAGCTCATGGATCAGCGCGCCTTCACCAACAACATAGGCTTTTTTCCCTTCCTGGCGCTTGAGAAAATCTGCGGTGGCCATGGCCGAGGTATAAAAGACGCTGGCGGGTACATCAATACCGGCGGAAATAAAGCGGTTCGCCAGATCCTGGCCGGTCTGAGAAGGGTAATTCGTCAACAGCACCAGCGGCATTCCTTTCTCAAGGATGCGCGTAATGAACTCTGCCGCGCCGGGCACCGCTACGTTATCGTGCATCAGCACGCCGTCGATATCACAGATTACATTCTGAATGGTCATGGACTGTCCGGATGAAAATGAAGTAATAACTATAAACCCTGTCAGTTTTCCAGCAAACGTTGCAGCAGCAGACCGTTCAACATGGCGCGTTTCACCAGCGCGAATGCGCCGATAGCCGAGCGATGATCCAGCGTGGAAGGCACCACCGGCAGGTTTTTGCGAAACGCTTTTAGCGCCTGAGTATTAATGCAGGCTTCAATGGCGGGGAGCAGGACTTTGCTGGCTTCAACAATCTCGCCTGCGATCACGACTTTTTGTGGATTAAACAGGTTGATGGCAATCGCAATGGTTTTGCCAAGATGGCGACCGACATATTCGATCACTTCACAGGCCAGCGCGTCGCCTTTATTCGCGGCTTTACAGATCGTTTTAATTGAACAATCGTCTGGCGTGAGGCGGCTTTGATAGCCCTGTTCCAGCAGATGGCGCACGCGTTGTTCAATGGCAGCATTGGCGGCGATCGTCTCCAGACAGCCGAAGTTACCGCAGTGGCAACGTTCACCCAGCGGCTCGACCTGCACATGACCGATCTCGCCTACGTTACCGTTACGACCAATAAAAATACGCCCGTTGGAGATGATTCCGGCGCCGGTGCCGCGATGCACGCGCACCAAAATAGAGTCTTCGCAGTCCTGACTTGCCCCAAAATAGTGCTCGGCGAGCGCCAGACTGCGAATGTCATGACCCACAAAACAGGTCAATTTAAAGCGTTTTTCCAGCGCCTCCACTAGCCCCCAGTTTTCGACCTGAATATGCGGCATGTAACGGATGACGCCGCTTTCCGGATCGACCAGTCCCGGCAGGATGACCGAAATGGCGATCAGTTCGCGAATTTTACGCTGGCTGGTTTCAATAAACAGGCTGATGGTATTAAGCAGCGCATGCTCGAGTGTTTCCTGGGTGCGTTCCGGTAAAGGGTAGTGCTCTTCAGCCAGTACTTTGCTGCTCAGATCGTACAGCGTCAGCGTGGTGTCATAGCGACCAAGACGCACGCCAATAGCCTGAAAATTGCGGGTTTCGGTGACGATAGAGATGGCGCGGCGGCCTCCGGTGGAGGCCTGTTGATCAACTTCTTTGATCAATCCGCGTTCAATCAGTTGGCGCGTGATTTTGGTCACGCTGGCAGGAGCAAGCTGGCTTTGTTCGGCAATCTGAATGCGCGAAATGGGGCCATGTTGATCAATCAGGCGGTAAACCGCCGCGCTGTTAAGCTGTTTTACGAGGTCAACGTTACCAATTTGAGCCTGTCCGCCTGATGTCATACTTTCTCTTTATGCAGTGACGACCTCGTTGCCATTAACGATGGTCTTGATGATTTTATAATCGCGTGTGAACGCCGTCAGGTTCGCCACTTTGCCGATGGCGAGGCTGCCTAAGCGGTTGTCAACGCCAATGGCGCGAGCGGGGTAGAGTGTTGCCATACGCAGCGCTTCGTCCAGCGCGATGCCGACATGCTCTACCAGATTGCGTACCCCTTCAATCATTGTCAGGGAGGAACCGCTCAGCGTTCCGTTTTCGTCCACACACAACCCATTCCGGTAGTATATTGTTTTGCCAGCAAAAATAAATTGATCAATATTTGCACCCGCTGGTGCGGTCGCGTCGGTTACCAGGCAAAGTTTGTCACCTTTCAGACGCTTAGCGTTACGGATATTAACGTAATCAACGTGCAACCCGTCTGCAATAACGCCACAGTAAACATCCGCATCATCGAGTACCGCGCCAGCCAGCCCAGGCTCACGACCGGTGATGTATGGCATGGCATTATAAAGGTGCGTCGCAAAAGTGATCCCGGCGCGGAATCCGGCTTTCGCCTCTTTCAGCGTGGCATTAGAGTGCCCGGCGGAGACCACAATGCCTGCATCCGCCAGTTGACGAATGACATCGTCGCCTGCCATTTCCGGTGCCAGCGTTACCTTGGTGATGACATCGGCGTTCTGGCACAGGAAATCGACCAGCGCAGGTTCCGGTTTACGCACAAACGCCGGGTTATGGGTGCCTTTTTTAACGATATTCAACCACGGCCCTTCCAGATGAAGGCCGAGCGCCTGATTCGGGTATTTCGCCAGGTAATCGCGCATCACTTGCACGCCCTGTTTCATTAACTCGTCACTGGAGGTGATCAGTGTCGGCAGGTAGCTGGTGCAACCGGATCTTTCGTTCGCCTGCTGCATGATCTCCAGCGTTTTCACGCTTACCGCTTCTGCGGTGTCATTAAATTGCACGCCGCCGCAGCCGTTAAGCTGCACGTCGATAAAGCCGGGGGCCAGAATGGCGCCATTCAACGAGCGTTGTTCGATTCCCGTCGGCAACTCGTCCTGTGGGCAAAGACGTTCAATCAGGCCATTGGCAATCACAATCGCGTGATTATCCAGAATTTCATGGCCGGTGTAGATTCGGCAATGGGTTAAAGCATACATAACGACCCCCGGTTACAAATATGTACCGCTCCGCAGTCATCCCTTGCGGAGCGGAAACTGAATTACAGACCTTTGATGTTTTCCGCTTCTAACTCGTTGAAGTATTTCAGCGTTTTAACTTTCAGCTCCATCGTGGACGGTTCATCGCAGACGATGACTGCTTTCGGATGCAACTGCAGACAACTAATGGTCCACATATGGTTTACGTTGCCTTCTACTGCCGCCTGCAGAGCCTGCGCTTTCACGCCGCCAAGTACCAGAATCATCACTTCTTCTGCGTCAAGCAACGTGCCCACGCCGACAGTCAGTGCGTACTTCGGCACCTGATCCACGTCGCCGTCAAAAAAGCGAGAGTTCGCCACGCGGGTGTCATGAGTCAGGGTTTTAATGCGCGTGCGTGAAGCCAGAGAAGAAGCCGGTTCGTTAAACGCAATGTGCCCGTCGTTACCTACGCCACCCATAAACAGGTGAATTTTGCCGTAGGAACGGATTTTTTCTTCATAGCGGCGGCATTCTGCGTCAATATCAGGCGCATTGCCATCCAGCAGATTAATATTTTCTGCCGGGATATCAACGTGATCAAAGAAGTTGCGGTGCATAAAGCTGTGGTAGCTTTCCGGATGCTCTTTCGGCAGACCAACATATTCGTCCATGTTGAAAGTGACAACGTGCTGGAAACTAACCTGGCCTGCTTTGTGCATCTCAACCAGTGCTTTGTAAGCGGTGAGCGGTGTACCACCGGTTGGCAGACCAAGGATAAACGGACGATCTGCCGTAGGTTTGAATGCGTTGATACGATTTACGATATGGCGGGCTGCCCATTTTCCGACTTGTTCAGCTGTCGCCAGGGGAATCAGTCTCATTGTTCACCTCAAAGTTAAATGAATAAAGTTGGCGGAATGCTTGCTGGCTCGGTGTTTAGCGTAACCTGAATTCGTTACAGAGCGGGAGCAGTCCGCGTTGATATTTTTGATCATAAAATAAGTTTTGCTTGTTTGCTAGCAGTCGGGAGGCTTATTGACGATAGTTAGTGACTTTTATCACAAAAAAAATGCTTTTAATTTGCGAGGCGAATTAATTTTTCACACACTCTGCAAGGTAGTGAAAAAATAGCCTGTAGGGTAGTGAATAAATAGCCGTGATTTCAGGTTAGTTACACAATAAAAAACGACTGTTTCAGTGAGCTCACGATGGGTTCATAGGGGGAATAAAAGTGAGTATTCTAGGTTATTTACAAAAGATTGGCCGTGCGCTGATGGTGCCTGTCGCCACTCTGCCTGCGGCGGCGATACTGATGGGTGTCGGCTACTGGATTGACCCGGTTGGCTGGGGTGGACAAAACGCTCTGGCGGCGTTTTTCATCCAGTCCGGCTCTGCCATTATCGATAACATGGGCGTGCTGTTCGCGGTGGGTGTCGCTTACGGTATGTCCAAAGATAAAGATGGCGCAGCTGCGCTTGCCGGCTTTGTTGGCTTCCTGGTATTGACCACGTTGTGTTCACCTGCTGCGGTTGCCATGATCCAGAAGATTCCTGCGGATCAGGTTCCTGCTGCATTCGGCAAAATCAAAAACCAGTTTATTGGTATTCTGGTCGGGATTATTGCCGCCGAACTTTACAATCGCTTCAGCAATGTCGAATTGCCGAAAGCGCTCTCCTTCTTCAGCGGCCGCCGTCTGGTGCCGATCCTCACATCATTCGTGATGATCGTGGTCGCTTTCATCATGATGTTTATCTGGCCGGTTGTGTTTAGCGGTCTGGTTGGTTTTGGTGAGCATATCCAGAAAATGGGTTCAATCGGTGCGGGTGTCTACGCCTTCTTTAACCGTCTGCTGATCCCGGTTGGTCTGCATCACGCGCTGAACTCCGTGTTCTGGTTCGATGTTGCTGGCATCAATGACATTCCTAACTTCCTTGGCGGCGCACAATCTATCGAAGCCGGTAAAGCGGTTGTCGGCATCACTGGTCGTTACCAGGCGGGCTTCTTCCCGATCATGATGTTCGGTCTGCCGGGTGCGGCGCTGGCGATTTATCACTGCGCACGTCCGGAAAACAAAGCCAAAGTGCTGGGTATCATGATGGCTGGCGCGTTCGCCGCGTTCTTTACCGGTATTACTGAACCGCTGGAATTCTCTTTCATGTTCGTGGCGCCGGTATTATATGTCATCCATTCAATCCTGACGGGGATCTCTGTTTTCATCGCCGCGAGCATGCACTGGATTGCCGGTTTTGGCTTTAGTGCGGGTCTGGTGGATTTGGTGCTCTCTTCGCGCAACCCGCTGGCAACCCAGTGGTGGATGCTGATCCCGCAAGGGCTGGTATTCTTCGTTATCTACTACGTGATCTTCCGCTTCACGATCACCAAATTCAACCTGCTGACGCCGGGTCGTGAGCTGGCTGTTGCCGGTGACGAAGCTGATGGTCAGGATGTAAACGTAAGCGCGGACAGCGAGCAGGATGTGAGTGGGTTGGCGCGTCAGTATATTGCCGCAGTTGGCGGTACTGATAACCTGACCGGCATTGATGCTTGTATCACCCGTTTGCGTCTGAACGTGAAAGATTCTGCACTGGTGAACGATGTGCTGGCTAAACGCCTGGGCGCAACCGGCGTTATCCGTCTGAACAAAACCAGCGTGCAGATTATCGTTGGTTTTGTGGCGGAAAAAATCGCCAATGCGATGAAGACCACCGGTCATGTTCCGGCAGCAGGTAATGCAGCGCCGGCCGCTGCGCCAGTGGCGAGTGTTAAGCCTCAGGCTGTACCGAACGCAACTGTGATTGCTGAACTGGTATCGCCGGTAACGGGTGAACTGGTTGCGCTGGAGCAAGTGCCTGATGAAGCTTTCGCCAGCAAGGCTGTTGGCGACGGCGTGGCGGTGAAACCGACCGAAAGCATTGTGGTTTCTCCGGCAGCGGGCACCATCGTTAAAATCTTCAATACCAACCACGCATTCTGCCTGGAAACCGAAAAAGGCGCTGAAATCGTTGTGCATATGGGCATCGATACCGTAGCGTTGGGCGGCCAGGGCTTTACGCGACTGGTGGAAGAAGGTGCCGAAGTTGTGGCAGGCCAGCCGATACTGGAAATGGATCTGGCGTACCTCAATGCTAATGCCCGCTCAATGATTAGCCCGGTAGTTGTCAGCAATATTGATGACTTTAGCGGTCTGGTTATCAAGGCGCAGGGCCAGCTTGTTGCCGGTCAGACGCCGCTGTATGAGATTAAAGGCAAGTAGTCGCTCCTGAGTAAGCATTAATGCCTTAAGCGGCGGGGGAGAACCTCCGCCGCTTTTTTTTGCTCCGCATTTAATCAATGCCATACTGTTGCCGCTTTATTACAGGGGATACGATGAAACGGATGCGCTTTTCTCACTGTTTGCCACGGTTGCAGAGAGACTACCCACGAGCACAAGCCGTAGCCGATTACCTTTCCAGCGGGCAACGCTGATTTGTATAAGTAAAGGTTGTTTCCTGCGCCCTGTTATTAGATCATATGCCGTTATACGTTGTTTACGCCTTGAGGAACCCGTGATGAGTGAGGCAGAAGCCCGCCCGACTAACTTTATTCGCCAGATCATTGATGAAGATCTGGCCAGTGGTAAGCACACTACCATCCACACCCGTTTTCCGCCGGAGCCGAATGGCTACCTGCACATCGGCCATGCGAAATCTATCTGCCTGAACTTCGGCATCGCACAAGATTACCAGGGCCAGTGCAATCTGCGTTTTGATGATACCAACCCGGCGAAAGAAGACATCGAATACGTTGAATCGATCAAAAACGATGTGCAATGGTTGGGCTTTCACTGGTCTGGCGACATCTGCTACTCCTCGGATTACTTCGACAAGCTGTACCAGTATGCGATCGAACTGATCAACAAAGGTCTGGCCTATGTTGACGAGCTTTCTGCTGATGAAATCCGTGAATATCGCGGTACGCTGACTCAGCCAGGTAAAAACAGCCCGTTCCGCGATCGCAGCGTAGAAGAGAACCTGGCGCTGTTTGAGAAAATGCGTTCCGGCGGCTTTGAGGAAGGTAAAGCATGCCTGCGTGCGAAGATCGATATGGCATCGCCGTTTATCGTGATGCGCGATCCGGTGTTGTATCGCATTAAATTTGCAGAACACCATCAGACCGGCAACAAGTGGTGCATCTACCCGATGTACGACTTTACCCACTGCATTAGCGATGCGCTGGAAGGCATTACGCACTCCCTGTGTACGCTGGAATTCCAGGACAACCGTCGTCTTTACGACTGGGTGCTGGATAACATCACCATTCCGGTTCATCCGCGCCAGTACGAGTTTTCGCGTCTGAATCTGGAATACACCGTGATGTCGAAGCGCAAGCTGAACCAGTTGGTCACCGAGAAGCATGTGGAAGGCTGGGATGACCCGCGTATGCCGACCATCTCCGGTCTGCGCCGCCGTGGTTATACTGCCGCTTCCATCCGTGAATTCTGTAAACGCATTGGCGTGACCAAGCAGGACAACACTATCGAAATGGCTTCGCTGGAATCTTGCATCCGTGAAGATCTTAACGAGAATGCGCCGCGTGCAATGGCTGTTATCGATCCGGTGAAACTGGTTATCGAAAACTATCCGCAGGGCAGCAGCGAAATCGTCACCATGCCTAACCATCCGAATAAACCGGAGATGGGCACGCGTGAAGTGCCGTTTAGCGGCGAGATCTGGATCGATCGCGCTGATTTCCGTGAGGAAGCGAATAAGCAATACAAACGTTTGGTGTTGGGCAAAGAAGTGCGCCTGCGCAACGCGTATGTGATTAAAGCTGAACGCGTGGAGAAAGATGACGAAGGCAATATCACTACCATTTTCTGCTCTTATGATGCGGACACGTTGAGCAAAGATCCGGCTGATGGTCGTAAGGTGAAAGGTGTGATCCACTGGGTAAGCGCGCAGCATGCGTTGCCGGTAGAAATCCGTCTTTATGATCGCCTGTTCAGTGTACCGAACCCGGGAGCAGCGGACGATTTCCTTGCCACCATCAATCCGGAATCGCTGGTGATCAAGCAGGGCTATGCTGAACCCTCTCTGAAAGAGGCGCAGCCGGGTAAAGCGTATCAGTTTGAGCGCGAAGGTTATTTCTGCCTCGACAGCCGTTATGCAAGCGCTACCAAAGCTGTCTTCAACCGCACCGTTGGGCTGCGCGATACCTGGGCAAAAATAGGTGACTGATTAAGTCAACTACGGACAATCAGCTTAAAACGCCGCGAACTGCGGCGTTTTTTTTGTTTATCCATTAGGCCATTACCTCACAATGCATTCGCGACGCGAATTAATGTCGTCTCTTATTGATGTCTACTTATCCCACCTTAAAAGATCACATATCGATAATCTTAGCTAAATGTAATATGTAATCGCTACCAATGAGCATTATATGCTGGTTAATTGCGTTTAAATTATTCATTTAACCGATCTATGTAATTTGTTTCAAAACACTACCAATTATGTGCACTTCATCATAATCCTGCATTTTGCTCACTAAAAAGCATTGATAATTCGCGTCGCGAAAAATAGTCTTAAGTCGGCAGTTACTTCGGGGGTATTTCATAACTACCTAAACTTTTTGCTTTTTTTCTCGCCGTTGCGGCGGTTTATATGCGTCCAGAAGGAATCACTCATGCGTATGTTTAGTGGTAAACGTAGTGCACTGGCACTGGCTATTGCCAGCGTCACAGCAATGTCGGGCTGGGTTGTATCTCCACAGGCTCATGCAGCAGGTTTTATCGATGATTCCACGCTCACGGGCGGTATTTATTACTGGCAGCGTGAACGTGACCGCAAAGATGTTCTGGAAAATAAATACAAAACGAACCTTTCGCACTCGACCTGGAACGCCAATCTGGATTTCCAGTCGGGTTATGTCGCTGATATGTTCGGTCTGGATATTTCGGCTTTTACCGCGATTGAAATGGCAGAAAATGGCGATAGCGCGCATCCGAACGAAATTGCATTTTCCTCCAGTAACAAAGCTTACAAAGAAGACTGGTCAGGAGATAAAAGCGGGATCAGCCTGTATAAAGCCGCCGCGAAATTTAAATATGGCCCGGTCTGGGCGCGCGCGGGTTACATTCAGCCAACCGGGCAAACGCTGTTAGCGCCGCACTGGAGCTTTATGCCGGGCACCTACCAGGGGGCGGAAGCCGGGGCGAATTTTGATTACGGCAATGCAGGTGCGCTGAGCTTCTCGTATATGTGGACCAATGAATACAAGGCGCCGTGGCATATCGAGATGGATAAGTTTTATCAGAATGACAGAAAAACCAAAGTCGACTATCTGCACTCGCTCGGCGCGAAATATGACTTCAAAAACGACCTGGTGCTGGAGGCTGCATTTGGCCAGGCGGAAGGCTATGTCGATCAATACTTCGCTAAAGCCAGCTACAAATTTGATGTGGCAGGCAGCCCGCTCAGCACCAGCTACCAGTTCTATGGAACCCGCGACAAAGTCAGCAATGGCGGCGTGAACGATATTTACGACGGCACTGCATGGCTGCAGGCGTTGACCTTTGGCTACAAAATTGGTCAGGTTGATTTGCGTCTTGAAGGTACCTGGGTCAAAGCTGACGGCCAGCAAGGATACTTCCTGCAACGTATGACGCCAACTTATGCGTCATCCAACGGGCGCCTCGATATCTGGTGGGATAACCGCTCTGACTTTAATGCCAACGGTGAAAAAGCTCTCTTCTTCGGCGCGATGTATGACCTGAAGAACTGGAACTTGCCAGGCTTTACGGTCGGCGCATCTTACGCCTATGCGTGGGACGCGAAGCCGGCTGATATGGCAACACCGGATGCGTATTACGATCCAAACTACCGCCTGAAAGAATCCGCTTACAGCCTGGATGCGATCTATACCGTTCAGGATGGTCGCGCCAAAGGCACGATGTTCAAGTTGCACTTTACCCAATATGACAACCATTCTGACATTCCGAGCTTCGGCGGCGGCTACGGCAATATCTTCCAGGATGAGCGCGACGTGAAATTTATGGTTATTGCACCGTTCACTATCTTCTGATGCGTTTGCCGGGTTATGCCCGGCTGAAATACAAGGAATAAGTAATGAAATCAGTACATTTAAGCATCTTAGCCAGCGCAATCTTCGGGGTATTAAGCAGCCCCGTACTGGCAAACCAGAGCACTGTCGACGCCATCAGCCAGTTTCATCTTAACTACGCGGTGAAAGATAACTTTGCCGCACAGAACGGCATTGATTGTGCGAAGCTTGGTGCCGACTGGGCTTCCTGCAATAAAGCGGTGATCACGCTGACCAACAAGGGTGAGGCTGTAACCGACAAGGATTGGACGATTTACTTCCACAGCATCCGTCCGATTCTGGAGGTGGCAAATGATCAGTTCAAGGTCACCCATATCATGGGCGATCTGCACAAGCTGGAGCCAACGGACAAATTTACCGGCTTCCCGGCAAAGCAGGCGGTGGAAATTCCGATTGTTAATGAGTACTGGCAATTGTTCGTCACCGATGTGCTGCCTCGCTGGTATGTGACGGCCGAAGGGGCAACGGCAAAAGTGATTGCCAATACCGATACCGAAGATCTGTTCCAGTTTGTTACGCCGCTCGACGGCCAGTGGAAACGTACGCCGGATGATAAAAACATCCTGATGACCGCTGAAGCACGCTTTGAGAAAAATAGCGACGTAAAAGCGCTGAACCTCTCCACGTTGCGCGGCCAAATTGTCCCCACGCCGCAGGAGGTAAAAATCTCCGGTCAGGATGTGGATCTGAGCAAAGGCGTGAAGCTCGATCTCTCTGCGCTGGGTGCGGATGCGCAGGAAGCCGTGAAGTCGCGCTTCGCGCTGCTGGGCGTCAAAGAGGGCAGTTATCCCATCCGTACAGAGATCGCAGTGAAGGCTTTTGCGGGTGATGAAGCCATATCGGGTGCCTATCAGTTGCATATTGGGGCAAATGAGGCGGTAATCACTGGCTTTGATCAGGCTGGCGTGTTCTACGGCCTGCAATCTTTGCTGTCGCTGATCCCTTCCAGCGGCGAGCAGAAAATTGCACGGCTTGAAGCAAAAGACGCACCGCGCTTTGATTATCGCGGTATTCAGCTTGATGTGGGACGTAACTTCCACAGCAAAGATGCCGTACTGCGCCTGCTGGATCAGATGTCAGCTTATAAGCTGAACAAATTCCACTTTCACCTTACTGATGATGAAGGCTGGCGTATTGAGATCCCCGGTCTGCCTGAGCTGACCGACATCGGCAGTAAACGTTGCCACGATCTGAGCGAGAAAACCTGCCTGCTGCCGCAACTGGGTTCCGGCCCGGACAGCAACAACAATGGCAGCGGCCACTTCAGCCGTACCGATTACATCGACATACTGAAGTACGCGAAAGCGCGACAGATTGAAGTGATCCCGGAAATTGATATGCCGGCGCACGCCCGTGCAGCCGTGATCTCAATGGAAGCACGCTATGACCGCCTGATGAAAGAGGGTAAAGAGAAAGAGGCGAATCAGTACCGTTTGCTTGATCCGACGGACACCTCTAATACCACCGGGGTACAGTTCTATAACCGTACTGGCTATCTGAACCCTTGCCTCGATTCGTCGCGCAATTTCGTCGATAAGGTGATTGGCGAAATCCAGCAAATGCACAAAGAAGCGGGCGTACCGCTGAACACCTGGCATTTTGGCGGTGACGAAGCGAAAAACATCTATCTGGGAGCGGGTTATACCGACCAGAAAAAACCGGAAGCGGGCAAAGGCATCATCGATCAGAGCAACCAGGACAAACCGTGGGCGAAGTCTCAGGTCTGCCAGACCATGGTCAAAGAGGGTAAGGTTGCAGATGTTGAGCATCTTTCCAGCTACTTTGGTATTGAGGTTAGCAAGCTGGTGAAAGCGCACGGTATCGGCACCATGCAGGCATGGCAGGATGGCCTGAAAGATGCCAAAAATGCCGCCGAGTTTGCCACCGATCACGTCAATGTTAACTTCTGGGATACGCTCTACTGGGGCGGTTTCGATTCGGTAAATGACTGGGCGAACAAAGGGTTCCGCGTCATTGTCTCGAACCCGGACTATGTTTACCTCGACTTCCCGAACGAAGTCCACCCGGCGGAAAGCGGCTACTACTGGGGCACGCGCTTTAGCAATGAGCGCAAGATCTTCAGCTTTGCGCCAGACAACATGCCGCAAAATGCTGAAACCTCACTGGATCGTGATGGCAATCCATTCAACGCGAAATCAGATAAACCATGGCCTGGAGCCTATGGTCTTTCTGCTCAGCTGTGGAGTGAAGTGGTACGTACCGACAACCAGATGGAGTACATGATTTATCCACGCATGATTGCGGTCGCAGAACGTGCCTGGCACCGCGCCGGTTGGGAACAGGATTATCAGGCCGGTCGCGAGTACAAAGGCGGTGAAACTCATCTGGTCGATGTAAAAGCGCTGGATAAAGACTGGACCCGCTTTGCAAATCTGTTAGGTCATCGTGAACTGGCAAAACTGGACAAAGCCGGTATCAACTATCGCCTGCCTGTACCGGGCGCGCGCGTGGTTGGCGGCAAGCTGGAAGCCAATACCAGCTTCCCGGGAATGGTCGTGGAATATTCTACGGACGGCGGTAAAAACTGGCTGCGTTATGATGATAAAGCGCGTCCGCAGGTAAGCGGGGAAGTGCAGATCCGTACCGCCAGCCCGGACGGCAAACGTTTCAGCCGTGTGGATAGTGTGAAAGCGTAATTATTGTTGAAGTAATCTGCCCGGCGGCGAAAACCTGTCGGGCATTTTTGTTTCTGCAGGGCAAAAAAAAAGCCAACCTTAAGGTTGGCTTGAGTATGAAAAGGGGTTATTTCGCGTCGTGCGCGTGTTCATCTTCGCGGCAGTCACCCTCGGCGCAGTGGCCATACAGGTAAAGACTATGGTTCGTCAGACGAATGCCATGTTTCGCGGCGATTTCACGCTGGCGCGCTTCGATGGAATCATCACTGAATTCGATCACTTTGCCGCAGTCGAGGCAAATCAGATGATCGTGGTGATGTTGCTGAGTCAGTTCAAAAACGGATTTCCCGCCTTCGAAATTATGACGGGTCACAATGCCGGCGTCGTCAAACTGGTTCAGTACACGATATACTGTTGCCAGCCCGATCTCTTCGCCCATGTCGATCAGTCGTTTATATAAATCTTCCGCACTGACATGATGGTTATCCGGTTCCTGAAGCACTTCCAGGATTTTTAACCGAGGAAGCGTGACTTTCAGGCCAGCCTTCTTTAATGCGGTATTGTTGTCAGTCATGCGGAATCTGTCCTGTTGCTATACGATTCACTTCCTCAATGGAAGTTAGAAGGAATGCACCTGGGATAATGCGTCTCATTATAGAACTGCCATGGCTAAATGAAAACTGCAAGTCCTCAAGTAAAGTAAGCTTTTAAAACGTGGTGTCACCAGCAACTCCTGTGCTTCATGACACCACTTTAGCAGGGCTTATTGTACAGCGATGGAGAAAAAAGTTAAAAATTTGTAGCAATTATTTCCATTGCTTTTACCTATTAATACTACGTAACCCACAGATTACGCCGTAAAATCAGGCATTGATGATGTCATCAAGGTGCAGCTCTTCGCGAACTTGCTTAACCCATTTTTGTACACGTTCTGCGGTCATTTCTGGCTGACGATCTTCGTCAATCGCCAGACCAACGAAATGGTCATCATCCACCAGCCCTTTAGAGGCTTCGAAATGGTAGCCTGCAGTTGGCCAGTGGCCCACGATGGTCGCGCCGCGCGGCTCAATAATATCGCGGATCGTACCCAGCGCATCGCAGAAATACTCTGCATAGTCTTCTTGATCGCCGCAGCCAAACAGCGCAACTAACTTACCATTAAAATCAATCTCTTCCAGCGTCGGGAAGAAATCATCCCAGTCGCACTGCGCTTCGCCATAATACCAGGTCGGAATGCCGAGCAACAGAATGTCATATCCTTCGATATCTTCCTTGCTGCTCTTGGCAATGTCATGTACGTCGGCAACGTCCTTACCAAGCTGACTCTGAATCATTTTCGCAATATTTTCGGTGTTGCCGGTGTCGCTGCCGAAGAAAATACCTGTAATTGCCATGAGTAAAATAACCTCTTGAAACCTAATGAATATGATGGTGGCGCTCTGCCCACAGATAAGGGCAATCATAGCAGAACAGAGAAGCGCGCGAAAACAGCTATCGCCGCGGAGTGCACTGTATGACACATGAAAACGTAAAAATAAGAGAGGTGATTCGGAGTAATTACTTTCCGCGCAATGCGCTCAACTGTGCCAGCAGCATCTCTTCGATAAGTTCGCTGCGGCTCATGTCACGCGCATCGGCAAGTTCGTTTAACGCATCAACGGCTTCCACGTTCAGTTTTAACTCGACGCGTTTAAGCCCACGAACTTTATCGCGTTTTAGCTGATTGCGTTTGTTGATGCGTAACTGTTCATCACGCGAGAGCGGATTCGTCTTCGGCCGTCCCGGGCGACGCTCATTCGCGAACAGATCCAGGGTTGTACGGTCCGTTTGTTCTTTAGCCATGTTTAAGCATACTACGGGAAAGACAAGCAATCGGGCTGCCGCCCGGGCTGAATAGCGCGCCATCATACATCAGCATAACGGGCGCGCCAACGGGCGGACGCGTTCTGGCGACCGGTCGCCGCCTTTTTAATCAGTTTGACTTTTCAGCGAGATAACGATTAATTGCCCGCATCACCGCTTCAGGTTTTTCCGCATGCACCCAGTGGCCGGCGCCAGCAATCACATGCGCGCGCGCCTGCGGGAACTGTTCAAGCAAAGCGCTCCGGTACTGCTCTGTAACGTAAGGGGAGTTGCCGCCGCAGACAAACAGTGCCGGATAAGGCCATGCGGGAATGGTTTCCCAGCCGACAATATGCGGATATTGCTCCCACAACACCGGCACATTGAAACGCCACGCCCCCTCAACAAACGATTTCAGCAGAAACTGGATTACGCCTTCTTCTTTTATATGCTCGCGCATTAGCGAAGCCGCTTGCTGGCGCGTAGTGACCCGCGCGTCAGTGACCGCATTGATCGCGGCAAATATCTCGTCATGGCGGCGAACGTGGTAATCGACCGGTGCAATATCAATCGCCACCAGCTTTTCTACGCGCTCCGGCGCCAGCGCCGATAGCGCCATCACGGCTTTGCCGCCCATTGAGTGACCAATAAAGAGAGCTTTGTCGATGTGATGGTCATCCAGCGTATCCAGCAGATCTTGCGCCATTGCCGGATAGTTCATTTCGTCGGAACGGGGGGAAAGACCGTGGTTGCGCATATCAACCTGCACCACGTCGTACTCCTGCACCAGTTCGCGTGCCAGTACGCCGAGGTTATCAAGGCTACCAAACAGTCCATGGACAAGGACGACAGGAGAATTGTTGTGCGGATGTTGTGCAGATTGCGCTCGCGTATTCAATTTCATAGGAAAGTTCTTTTTTTCACTCTGGCGGGTTAGGTTATTATGGTGAACATTCTGCCGCCCGGCTGCAAGGTTAAGAATTACTCTTACTTTTGTCGCCATCCTGGTTTGACGCTATCCGCTGTTGAGATTTCACTTTATAATCCCAACACTTGTATTCAGATTAGATATAGCACTGGATTAAGATGAAAACGATCGAAGTTGATGATGAGCTCTACAGTTATATTGCCAGCCATACTAAGCATATCGGCGAGAGCGCATCCGACATTTTACGGCGCATGTTGAAATTTTCTGCCGTATCACCGGCACAGCCTGCTGCTTCTCTTGCACCGGTAAAAGAGCCGCGTACCGTCGTTGCTGTCGAAGGCATCAAACCGGCCAATACCGCAAAAGATAAAGTCCGCGCCGTGCGTGAACTGCTCCTCTCTGATGAATATGCCGAGCAGAAAAAGGCCGTCAATCGTTTCCTGATGGTGCTGTCTACCCTCTATTCACTCGACGACAAAGGCTTTACGGAATCCACTGAATCACTGCACGGGCGCACAAGAGTATACTTTGCCATCAATGAGCAAACCCTGTTGCAGAACGGCAACCAGACTAAACCGAAGCAGGTGCCGAACACCCCATACTGGGTCATCACCAACACCAATACGGGCCGTAAATGCAGCATGATTGAGCACATCATGCAGTCAATGCAGTTCCCGGCGGAATTGATTGAAAAAGTTTGCGGCACAATTTAATCCTTGCATTGAAAGGACCAGGCAATGGCTAACCACCCGCGTGCGGGTCAACCTGCACAACAGAGCGATTTGATTAACGTCGCCCAGCTTACTGCGCAGTACTATGTGTTGAAACCTGAAGTCGGTAATTCAGAACATGCGGTGAAATTTGGCACTTCCGGCCACCGTGGCAGCGCCCATCGCCACAGCTTCAACGAGCCGCACATTCTGGCCATCGCTCAGGCGATTGCCGAAGAGCGTGCAAAAAACGGGATTACCGGGCCGTGCTATGTGGGTAAAGATACTCACGCGCTGTCTGAACCGGCGTTTATCTCCGTGCTGGAAGTGCTGACGGCAAACGGTGTGGATGTGATCGTGCAGGAAAATAACGGCTTCACGCCGACGCCTGCCATCTCAAACGCCATTCTGGTACACAACAAAAACGGCGGCGCGCAGGCGGACGGTATCGTTATCACCCCGTCGCATAACCCACCAGAAGATGGCGGGATCAAGTACAACCCGCCTAACGGCGGCCCGGCGGATACCAACGTTACCAAAGTGGTCGAAGACCGCGCTAATGCGCTGTTGGCGGATGGTCTGAAAGGCGTGAAACGCCTTACGCTGGATGCTGCGCTGGCTTCCGGCCATGTGACAGAAAAAGATCTGGTGCAGCCATTTATTGAAGGGCTGGCGGATATCGTCGATATGGCGGCGATTCAGAAAGCGGGCCTGAAACTGGGCGTCGATCCGCTGGGCGGCTCCGGTATTGAATACTGGAAGCGTATCGCGGAGCACTACAAGCTGGATCTGAGCATCGTTAACGATCAGGTCGATCAGACCTTCCGCTTTATGCACCTGGATAAAGACGGCGCGATCCGCATGGATTGCTCCTCCGAATGTGCGATGGCGGGCCTGTTGGCGCTGCGCGACAAGTTCGATCTGGCGTTTGCTAACGATCCGGACTACGACCGTCACGGCATCGTTACCCCGGCCGGGCTGATGAACCCGAACCACTACCTGGCGGTTGCTATCAACTACCTGTTCCAGCACCGTCCGCAGTGGGGCAAAGATGTCGCCGTCGGTAAAACGCTGGTCTCTTCAGCGATGATCGACCGCGTGGTGAACGACCTTGGCCGTAAGCTGGTGGAAGTGCCGGTGGGTTTCAAATGGTTTGTTGATGGTCTGCATGACGGCAGCTTTGGCTTTGGCGGTGAAGAGAGCGCGGGCGCGTCCTTCCTGCGTTTCGACGGTACGCCGTGGTCAACGGATAAAGACGGCATCATCATGTGTCTGCTGGCGGCTGAGATCACTGCCGTGACCGGAAAAAACCCGCAGCAGCATTACAATGAGCTGGCGGCACGCTTCGGCGCGCCGAGCTACAACCGTTTGCAGGCTTCTGCCTCCTCCGCGCAGAAAGCCGCGCTGTCCAAACTCTCTCCGGAGATGGTGAGCGCCAGCACGCTGGCAGGTGACCCGATCACTGCGCGTCTGACGGCTGCTCCGGGCAATGGCGCATCGATTGGCGGCCTGAAAGTGATGACCGACAACGGCTGGTTCGCCGCGCGTCCGTCAGGTACTGAAGACGCCTACAAAATCTACTGCGAAAGTTTCCTCGGTGACGAACACCGGAAGCTGATTGAAAAAGAAGCGGTAGAAATTGTCAGCGAAGTGCTGAAAAACGCGTAATAAAAAGGCTCCTTCGGGAGCCTTAATTTTTTGCGGATCGGGCGTGTTACCCGCTACAAACTCACCCCAGCGCCACCATCAGTGCACCGGCAGTAATTAACGCCACGCCCGCTGCTGCCACCAACGAGACTTTCTCACCAAACAGGATCACGGCCAGGATCACGGCAAACACCACGCTCAGCTTATCGATGGGAGCAACCCGCGACACGTTGCCGCTTTTGATCGCCATAAAATAGAACAGCCACGACAGCGCGCCCGCGACGCCGCTCAGCACCACAAATAGCAGCGCTTTTTTATCGGCCAGCACGGTGGCGACCAGCGACAATTTGCCCTGCACTACGACCACACCGACCAGAAATACGGCCATGACCACCGCACGGATCGCCGTGGCGGTATTAGCGTCGAGATGTTGCAAACCGATCTTGCCGAAAATAGCCACCAGCGCAGCGGTGACCGCAGATAACAACGCATAAATTAGCCAGGCGCTCATCATTACCCTCCTAAAAAACAGCAGGATACGCCTTCAAAGCATAAACCGGTAGCCAATCCCTGTTTCAGTAAGTAAATGGCGTGGGCGGGCAGGATCGGCTTCGAGTTTCTGGCGCAGATGGCCCATATAGATGCGCAGGTAGTGGCTGTGCTCGATGGCATTTGGCCCCCAGACCTGGCTTAGCAGTTGTCGCTGAGTTAACACTTTGCCGTGATTGTTCAGCAGCACGGCCAGCAGACGAAATTCAATGGGCGTCAGATGGATCTCTTCCTCACCGCGTTGGATGCGGCGGTTAGCCAGATCGACGCGAATATCGGCAAAGGTCACCACTGGTTCGCCGGGGGTTGCGGCCGCATGACGGCGCAGGGCAACGCGCAGGCGGGCCTGTAATTCGCCAATGCCAAACGGTTTGCTGAGGTAATCGTCGGCGCCGGCATCAAGAGCCGCAATTTTGTCGCTCTCTTCAGCACGCGCCGAAAGGACAATCACCGGCATCTGGCTCCACTGGCGCAAATCGCGGATAAAATCCAGACCGTCGCCATCCGGCAGACCCAAATCTAGGATCACCAGATCGGGTTTGCGGGTGGCGGCTTCAATCAGGCCGCGCTGCAAGGTCTCCGCTTCATGGACGCGAAGCCCCTCAGCTTCCAGCGCGGTACGCAGAAATCGGCGAATGGCTTGTTCATCTTCGACAATCAGAACGTTGATCACAGATCCTCAGATAATTCATCCAGTTGCGGCGGTGTCTCACGTGGAAGTGTAACACAAAACAGCGCGCCCCCTTGTGAGCGATTGCGGGCACTAATGGTACCGCCATGAACCTCAACAATCGCCTGGCAAATCGCCAGCCCAAGACCGACGCCAGGAATCGCTGATTCCTTGGTTCCTCGCGCGAACTTATCAAAAATGGCCTGCTCCTGTCCTGCCGGAATACCTGGCCCGTTATCCCACACATCCAGCATCAACTGTTGCGGCGTATCATGGGCGGTAATACCGATCTCCGCCCGCTGTCCTGCGTATTTCACTGCATTTTCCAGCAGATTGATCAGCACCCGCTCAAATAATGGGCCGTCAACATGTACCAGCATTAACGGGTCGGGCAGGTCGAGGTTGATATGGCGGCCGCCAAGCCCGGGTTCCAGCGTTCTGAGTGCGCTGCCAACCACCTCTTCCAGCGTTAGCCACTCTTTTTTAAGATTAAAACCACCGGACTGAATACGCGCCATATCCAGCAGATTATTCACCAGCCGCGTGGTATTCAGCACATGTTGACGGATCTCGTTGGCCTGCGGCGCATGCGAGGAGCCTTCACTTGCCAGATCGAGCGTCAGGATCTCCGCCTGGCCAAACAGCACAGTCAGCGGCGTGCGCAGGTCGTGGGAGAGCGCGGCCAGCAAAGAGTTACGAATGCTTTCCCGCTCGCTGGCGAGGCGAGCCTGTTCTTCGCTGGTGGCTAACGCCTGGCGTTCAAGCGCGCTGGCAACCAGCAGAGTGAAGGTTTCCAGCAGGCGTTGCTGCTCCGGGATCATCAACTGGCGCAAGTTGGCCGGTTCCACAATCAATAACCCATGGGTTTTTTGGTCGCTTTTAAGCGGCAAAATTTGATACGGCACGCCGGGCAGGGTGTCGGTTCCCGCTCCGGCTGGCTGGCCTTTATCAAAACTCCAGCGGGCAATCGCATCATCCCAGGGGGTCATGCCGTGGGTTTGCGTTACCGCTTTCAACTGCCCGTGGCTGTCCGGCAGCAATAATTTGCTGCGCGCATCAAAGGTGGACTGGATAAACGTTTCGCTGGTAACGGCGATATCCTTGTTATTACGCCCGACCGCCAGCGCTTTCGACATCTCATAAAGATGGCGGGTACGCTGCTCGCGGTAGCGCGCCACGCGCGCCTGATAACGCACCCCGGCAGTGAGATTGCCAATGACCAAACCGACCGTCAGCATTACGCCAAAGGTCAGCAGATATTGCACATCGGAAACGGCCAGCGTGCCGCGCGGAGCGATAAAAAAGAGATCAAAACTGAGAACGTTAATCACCGCGGCGAACGCGGATGGCCAACGACCATAAAACAGCGCGACCAGCACCACGCCGAGCAGGTAAATCATCACCAGGTTGGCGGCATCGAAAGCCGCCAGCCACTGTGCGGCGATCACGGTAATTGCCGCGCAAAGGGCGAGGGCGACGGCACAACCTTTTAACTGTACCCGCCAGCGCTCAATAAACGGGCGTGCATCTCCGGTGCGAGAGGGCAAGGTAACCGGAGCATCGTCCAGCGCGATGATCACCAGGTCGAGATCCGGCGCGCGGCGCGCCAGCTTATCGGCAAACGATTCCGGGTTCCACCAGCGGTGCTTATTGCGTCGGCCAATAATAATTTTGCCGAGGTTATGCTCACGGGCGTAACGCAGAATCGCCTTATCTTCCGCCGGATCGGAAAGCGTGGCCGTTTCGGCCCCCAGTTCCTGTGCAAGGTGCAGGGCGCTTAAAATCGCCCGCCGTTGCGGTTCCGGTAATTTATGTAGCGACGGCGTTTCAACATACACCGCATGCCAGACGCTGCCCAGCTTGGCCGCCAGCCGCGCCGCCGTGCGAATCAATTTCTCATTGCCCGCGCCATGCCCGACGCAGAGCAGAATGGCATCACGCGTGTGCCAGACTTTCTCTTCGCCCTGACGATCGCGCCAGGCGCGCATCTGATCGTCTACGCGGTCGGCGGTGCGGCGCAGCGCCAGTTCGCGCAGGGCAATCAGATTGCCTTTACGGAAGAAGTGTTCGATAGCGCGCTCGGCCTGGCCGCCGATATAGACTTTGCCTTCGTGCAGGCGCTGGCGGAGATCGTCCGGCGGCAAATCCACCAGTACGACCTCATCTGCGCTGTCGAAAAAAGGATCCGGCACGGTTTCACGTACCTGGATACCGGTCACGCCGCTGACCACATCGTTGAGGCTTTCCAGGTGCTGGACGTTGACGGTTGTAAAGACATTGATACCCGCTTCCAGCAGCTCTTCTACATCCTGCCAGCGTTTCGGATGGCGCGAGCCGGGCGCGTTACTGTGCGCCAGCTCGTCCATTAAAATGAGCGCTGGACGGCGCGCAAGGGCGTCGTCCAGCGAAAACTCCTGAATAAGTCGCCCGCGATGGGCGATACGGTGGGGCGGCAGGATCGCCAGCCCTTCCAGCAGCGCGGCGGTCTCTTTGCGCCCGTGGGTCTCCACTACGCCAATGAGAATATCAAGCCCCTGCGCCCGCAGACGCTGCGCCTCTTGCAGCATTGCGAACGTTTTGCCCACACCGGCGCAGGCGCCGAAGAAGATTTTCAACTTTCCCCGGTGCGCTGTTGCGGCATGCTCCAGTAAGCGGTCGGGATTAGGGCGCAAAGGCTCGTCAGTCATGCTTTATTTATCCTTGAGCGCATCCAGCGCCAGATTGAGTTCCACAATATTGACCACCGGCTGGCCGATAAAGTTGACCAGCGGCGTGGTGGTATGTTCGGCCACCACTTTTTCCACTTCTGTCACTGGTAAGTGACGGGCTTGCGCCACACGCGGGATCTGCCAGGCGGTGGCAGCCGGAGAGAGTTGGCCATCAAGGCCGCTCGCCGAGGTAGTAATCAATTCCACCGGAACATGCGTATCCGCTTGTGGATTCTCGGCGCGCAGTTGCGCCACGCGCGCCGCCACTTCTTTATCCAGCTCCGGGTTGCTGCCCGCCAGGTTGCTACCGCCGGACGCCATTGGATTATAAGGCGCATCGGCCGTGGCAGAAGGGCGGCCGTGAAAATAAACCGGCGTGGTAAAGTCCTGACCCAGCAAGCGTGAACCGCGCACGGTATCGCCCTCACGGATCAGCGAACCGTTCGCCTGCGCGTTAAACCACCATTGCCCGAGCGCGGTGGTCACCAGCGGGTAGAGCCCGCCGGTAATCAGGGTGAAGAGTATCAAAAGCAGAAATGCGGGACGGAATAAAGTCATTTTTTATACCTCTTACACCAGGCCAAACAGGGTCAAAATCAGGTCGATCAGCTTGATACCGATAAACGGCACCACCAGCCCGCCCAGCCCGTAGATCCACAAGTTGCGGCGCAGCATGGCGGAAGCAGTAAGCGGCTTGTAGCTCACCCCTTTCAGCGCCAGCGGGATAAGAAACACAATCACCAGTGCGTTAAAGATCACCGCGCTTAAAATTGCCGACGCTGGGGAGTGCAGATGCATGACGTTCAGCGTATTCAGTTGCGGATAGGTTGCTGCAAACGCCGCCGGAATGATGGCGAAGTATTTCGCCACATCGTTGGCAATACTGAAGGTGGTCAGCGAACCGCGAGTCATCAGCATCTGCTTACCGATATGCACCACTTCAATCAATTTGGTGGGGTTTGAATCAAGATCCACCATGTTGCCCGCTTCTTTGGCGGCCTGGGTGCCGGAGTTCATCGCCACCGCAACGTCGGCCTGTGCCAGCGCTGGCGCATCGTTCGTGCCATCGCCAGTCATCGCCACCAGACGACCTTCCGCCTGATACTGGCGGATCAACGCCAGTTTTGCTTCCGGCGTCGCTTCCGCAAGGAAGTCATCGACACCGGCTTCAGCGGCAATCGCTGCAGCGGTTAAGCGGTTATCCCCGGTGATCATTACTGTTTTAATGCCCATTTTACGCAGTTGGGCAAAACGCTCTTTAATCCCGCCTTTGACGATATCTTTCAGCGCGATAATGCCCAGCACTTTCGCCCCTTCGGCAACGACCAGCGGCGTGGCGCCCTGGCGGGCGACGCGTTCGACCAGCGTTTCCACATCAGCCGGGAATTGACCGCCATTGGCGGCGATATGACGGCGGATAGCATCCACCGAACCTTTACGGATCATCCGATCCTGCACGTTGATGCCGCTCATGCGGGTTTGCGCAGTGAAGGGTATAAAGGTGGCTTGCAGGCTCTGCATATCGCGCTTGCGCAGATTAAAGCGGCGTTTCGCCAGTATCACAATACTGCGGCCTTCCGGCGTTTCATCCGCCAGCGAAGAGAGTTGCGCAGCATCGGCCAGTGTTTTTTCATCCACGCCCTGCGCGGGCAGGAAATCGGATGCCTGGCGGTTACCTAAGGTGATGGTGCCGGTTTTATCCAGCAGCAGCACATCGATATCACCTGCGGCTTCCACCGCACGGCCGCTGGTGGCAATCACATTCGCACCCAGCATGCGGCTCATCCCGGCAACGCCAATTGCAGACAGCAGCCCGCCGATAGTCGTTGGGATCAGGCACACCAGCAGGGCTACCAACACCGTCACGCTGACGGCCTGGCCACCATATACCGAGAATGGCCACAAAGTGGCGGTTGCCAGCAGGAAAACAAGGGTCAGGGCAACCAGCAGAATGGTCAGTGCGATCTCGTTCGGTGTTTTGCGCCGCTGCGCACCTTCCACCATCGCAATCATGCGGTCGAGGAACGTTTCGCCGGGGTTAACGCTGCACTGGATCACCAGCCAGTCAGAAAGAATGCGTGTCCCGCCCGTGACCGACGCGAAATCGCCGCCGGACTCACGGATCACCGGTGCCGATTCACCGGTGATCGCGCTCTCATCAACCGATGCACCGCCTTCAATCACTTCACCATCGCACGGAATAATGTCACCGGCTTCAACCAGCACCACATCGCCTTTACGCAGGTCGGCTGCCGGAATATGGTCGATTTGCGCATCATGCTGCGGGGCGCGTAATTTGCGGGCGAAAGCGGTTTTTTTCACCCCTTTCAGGCTATTGGCCTGCGCTTTGCTGCGGCCTTCCGCCAGCGCCTCTGCAAAGTTGGCGAACAATACCGTAACCCATAACCACAGGCTGACCGCGCCGGTAAACCACGCGCTGCCGTCAAGATGGCCTGTTGCCATTGCCACGGTCAGAATGGTGGTCAACAGGCTGCCGATCCAGACAATAAACATCACCGGGTTACGCCACTGTACCTGCGGGCTTAACTTGGTCACCGAATCCATCAGCGCCTGACGAACAAGATGCGGTTCGAACAGGGCCAGTTGTTTGCGACTCATAAAACGCGTCTCCGCCAGTCTCAAAATAAGAGGTATTCCGCCACCGGGCCAAGCGCCAGGGCAGGAACAAAGGTCAATGCGCCAACCAGCAGTACTGTGCCGATCAGCAGGCCGATAAACAGCGCGCCGTGTGTAGGCAGGGTGCCAGTGCTGGCGGGCTGGATTTTCTTGCCGACCAGTGAACCAGCAATCGCCATCACCGGAACAATCACACCGAAACGGCCGAAGAACATGCAGAACGCCAGCAGGCAGTTCCAGAACGGGGTGTTGGCGCTTAATCCGCCAAAGGCGCTACCATTGTTGTTGGCTGCCGACGAGACGGCGTATAGCACTTCACTAAAGCCGTGAATGCCGGGGTTAAACATGCCGCTACGCCCGGCGTCGGTCATCATCGCCAGCGCAGTGCCAAGCAGCACCAGTGCCGGGGTGACGAGGATCGCCAGCGCGGTCATTTTCATCTCGCGGACATCGATTTTTTTGCCGATAAACTCCGGCGTACGGCCAATCATCAACCCGGCAATAAATACCGCCAGCAGCACGAACAGCAGCATGCCGTAGAGACCCGAGCCCACGCCGCCGAACACCACTTCGCCAATCTGCATCAGCCACATCGGGATCATGCCGCCCAGCGCGGTAAAGGAGTCATGCATGGCATTTACCGCGCCGCATGAGGCGGCGGTTGTGACCACGGCATACAGGCTGCTCGCCAGAATGCCAAAACGACTCTCTTTACCTTCCATATTGATGGCGCTGTCGCCACCGAGCGTCAGGAAGTGCGGGTTACCCTGGAACTCAGCCCACATCACCACCCCGGCACAGACCACGAAAATCAGCGACATCGCCCACAGCAGCATGTGCCCCTGGCGACGGTCCGCCACGGCATCGCCAAAAGCAAAGCAAAGCGCTGCCGGGATCAGGAAGATCGCCAGCATCTGCACGAAGTTGGTCAATGCAGTCGGGTTTTCAAACGGGTGCGAAGAGTTGGCATTGAAGAAACCACCGCCGTTGGTGCCGAGCATTTTGATCGCTTCCTGAGACGCGACTGGCCCCATCGGCATCAGGTGCTGAACGCCTTCCAGCGAGGTGTAAGACTGATAAGGCAAAAAGTTCTGCAGAACGCCTTGCTGAATAAAGAACAAGGCAATGATCAGTGAAATCGGCAGTAGCACCCACAGGGTAATGCGGGTGAGATCCACCCACGCATTACCGAGCGTATCCATGCTGCGGCGCGCAAAGGCGCGGATCAGCGCGAATACCACTGCAATCCCCGTCGCTGCAGAGAGGAAGTTTTGTACTGTCAGCCCGACCATCTGGCTGAAATAGCTCAGCGTGCTTTCGCCGGCATAGGATTGCCAGTTGGTATTCGAGACAAAGCTGACCGCCGTGTTCAGCGCCAGATGCCAGGAGAGGCCGGGCAAGTTTTGCGGGTTCATTGGCAAAATACCCTGCAACATCAGCATGGCAAACAGCAGTACAAGGCCGAGTATATTCAGCCACAGAATGGCGAACAGATAGTGCCGCCAGTTCATTTCGCGGGTATCTATACCCAGTCCACGCCAGAGTATATTTTCGATTGTCGCCGTACCGGGCAGCGCCTGTCCGGCAATCAGTTTTGCCAGCAGCGATCCCAGCGGGCGCGCAAGAATAAGCAGCACCAGCAAAAAGCTGGCGACCAGAAGAAACGCCTGAGCGGCCATCAGAAAGCCTCCGCGTTAATGAGGGCATAAACCAGGTAGCCCAATAACAGGAAAACCAGCACGATGCCGATTATCACGCCTGCACTCACAATCCACCTCCAGGGTGCTTTTAAGAAGTGCTATCAAAGTAGTTTATTCGTTGCAAAAATCTCGAAAAAATCAGAAGGGTAGGTGTAAAAAAAATATAAAAACGGAAGGGCGAATTTTTACTCGAATCGTCCTGGTGGGCAGGTATGCGTCGCGCTATTTCGCAAAGTAGCGTGATGAGAGCCTTTAATCCTTAAATTAACTAATGGTTAGTACTAATTTAACGGTTTTGTAACTAATTTACCCCTGGATATAAATAAATCCTAAATTTACAGAAAAATAGTGGTCGGATGAGTAGTAAAATTACGAATAAAGCGATACTATTTTAACCAGATTTCAGCGCCGCCCTGATTTTCTGTAAGGCGGGAACATTTTCCGGTAGCGATTGCCGGCCTGACAAAGGGGAGAGGATTATGAACACATATAAAGCGTTTCCGACACACGTTGTGTTGATGCGTCGCGCTTTCGCCATTCTGGCAGGCGTTCTGGCATTACCGGTGATGTTGTTCTGGAAAGATCGCGCACGTTTTTACAGCTACCTGCACCGCGTCTGGGCGAAAACCAGTGAAAAACCGGTGTGGATGGAGCAGGCCGAAAAAGTAGCCTGTGACTTTTATTAATCGATTACACACAGCAAATCCTCTGAGCCACCGCCTTGCGGTGGTTTTTTTTTGCAGTAACCTTTTTGCTACATTTACACTGTGCCGCCAGGCGCAGCGAAGCAAAGATCCGCAGCGCTGCGCCTTCGTTACGGACATAAGGAGTGATATGACCACCCATCTGGTCTGGTTTCGCGCGGATTTACGCGTACATGATAATCTTGCGCTCGCCGCCGCTTGCCGCTTTCCAAACGTCCGGGTTATTGCGCTTTTCATTGCCACGCCAGCGCAGTGGCAGCAGCATCACATGGCACCGCGCCAGGCGGCGCTGCTCAACGCTCATCTTAATGCGCTGCAACAAGCGCTGGCGGAGAAGGGCATTCCGCTGCTCTACCGCGAGGTGGATGATTTTGCTGCTTGCGCGCAGGCCATTGCCCAAATCTGTGCCAGCGAGCAGGTAAGCCATCTTTTTTATAACTATCAATATGAATTCAATGAACGCCAGCGTGATGCGGCGGTAGAAAAAGCGTTGCCGAACGTATCCTGCCAGGGGTTTGATGACAGCGTGATGCTGGCGCCGGGCAGCGTAATGACCGGCAATCGCGAGATGTATAAAGTCTTTACGCCGTTCAAAAACGCTTTTTTACGTCGGTTAAAAGAGGAACTGCCGGAATGCGTCGCCGCGCCGCGTGCGCGCGAAGGGGCGCTGCCCGTCGCTGAGCCGATCGCCCTTAACTACCCGCAGCAGCCGTTTGATGAACAGCTTTTCCCCGCCGATGAGAAAAGCGCGATTGCCCGGCTGCGCCATTTTTGCCAGCAGCAGGCGGCGGAGTACGAGCAGCAGCGTGATTTTCCGGCGATTGAAGGTACCAGCCGCCTCTCCGCCGCGCTGGCGATTGGCGCACTGTCGCCGCGCCAGTGTCTGCATCGTTTACTGGCCGAGCAGCCGCAGGCGCTCGATGGCGGAAGCGGCGCAGTATGGCTCAATGAGCTGATCTGGCGAGAGTTTTACCGTCATCTAATGACATTCCATCCGGCACTCTGCAAGTACAAGCCCTTTATCCCCTGGACCGATAAGGTACAGTGGCAGGAAAACCAACAGCAGCTTGAGGCCTGGCAAAAGGGCAGCACGGGCTTTCCGATTGTTGATGCCGCAATGCGCCAGTTGAACAGTACTGGCTGGATGCATAATCGGCTGCGGATGATCGCGGCAAGCTTTCTGGTCAAGGACTTACTTATCGACTGGCGCTGCGGAGAGCGCTATTTTATTTCTCAGTTGATCGATGGCGATCTGGCGGCAAACAATGGCGGCTGGCAGTGGGCAGCCTCAACAGGGACCGATGCAGCGCCTTATTTCCGCATTTTCAACCCCACCACGCAGGGGGAGCGCTTTGACGCCAGCGGCGCGTTTATTCGTCGCTGGCTACCTGAACTGCAAGCGGTGCCGGAAAAGCATCTCCATCAGCCCTGGGCGTGGGCGGATAAACAGGGGCTACGTCTCGATTATCCTCGCCCGATTGTCGACCATAAACAGGCGCGAGCCGCCACCCTGGCGGCGTATGAAGCCGCCCGTAAAGCGTAAAAGAGAGCATTGATGAAAAATACCGAACTGGAAAAACTGATTAACGAGAAGCTGAACAGTGCGGCATTCAGTGATTACGGCCCGAACGGCCTCCAGGTTGAAGGGCGGGAAACGGTGCAAAAAATTGTCACCGGCGTGACCGCCAGCCAGGCGTTGCTGGATGAAGCGGTGCGTCAGCAGGCGGACGCGGTCATTGTCCATCACGGCTATTTCTGGAAAAACGAAGCGCCGGTCATTCTGGGCATGAAGCGTAACCGCCTGAAAACGCTGCTGGCGAACGACATCAACCTGTATGGCTGGCATCTGCCGCTCGATGCGCACCCTGAGCTGGGCAATAACGCGCAACTGGCGGCGCTGCTCGGTATTACCATTCAGGGCGAAATCGAAGAGCTGTTGCCGTGGGGCGAACTCACGATGCCGGTACCGGGGCTGGAACTGGCTTCCTGGATCGAAGCGCGTCTGGGCCGTAAGCCGCTCTGGTGCGGCGATACCGGGCCGGATGTTGTGAAACGTATCGCCTGGTGTACCGGCGGCGGACAGGGTTTTATCGATAAAGCCGCCCGCTTTGGCGTGGATGCCTTTATCACCGGCGAGGTGTCGGAGCAGACCATTCACTCCGCGCGCGAGCAGGGGCTGCATTTCTACGCGGCGGGGCACCATGCCACCGAACGCGGCGGCATTCGCGCCCTGAGCGAGTGGCTGAATACCCATACCGATCTTGACGTCACGTTTGTGGATATTCCGAACCCGGCCTGAGGAGCGAACAAGTGCAGCGAGCGCGTTGTTATTTATTAGGGGAAACCGCCGTGGTGCTGGAGCTGGAGCCTCCTGTACAGCTGGCGACGCAAAAGCGGATCTGGCGGCTGACGCAGCGGCTGTCGACGGTGCCGGAGGTGGCGGAAGTCATTCCGGGAATGAATAACATTACGGTTGTGCTGCGCGATCCGGGCACACTGGCGCTGGATGCCATTGAGCGCTTACAGCGCTGGTGGGAAGAGAGCGAGGCGCTGGAGCCGGAATCTCGCGCCATTGAGATCCCGGTGCTGTACGGCGGCGATGCCGGGCCGGATCTCGGACGGGTGGCGGAACATTGTCGGATGAGTGAAAAACAGGTAGTGGAGCTGCATGCCTCTGTTGATTACGTGGTCTGGTTTATTGGCTTCCAGCCGGGTTTTCCCTATCTGGGCGGCCTGCCGGAAGTGCTGGCCACGCCGCGCCGCGCTGAGCCGCGCGTTCGCGTGGCGGCCGGTTCTGTTGGTATTGGCGGCGCACAAACCGGTATTTATCCGCTGGAGACACCCGGCGGCTGGAACCTGATTGGACGCACTGATTTGGCGCTTTTTAACCCGCGTTTAGCGGAGCCTTCATTGCTGCGTCCTGGCGACACGCTGCGCTTCATTCCGCGCAAGGAGGGCGTATGTTGAAAATTATCCGCGCCGGTATTTACACCTCTTTGCAGGGGGGGAAGCGTACCGGCTTGCGCCAGTCCGGAATCAGCTATTGCGGCGCGCTGGACGCGCCTGCGCTGCAAATTGGCAATGCGCTGGTGGGCAATGCGCCCGATACGGCCGGGCTTGAGATCACGCTCGGCCAGTTCGAAGCCGTGTTCGAAAGCCGCTGCTGGTTTGCCCTGACTGGCGCCGGTTGTGAAGCGAAACTCGACGGTAAACCTGTGTGGACGGGCTGGCGTTTTGTGGCAAAAGCCGGGCAGCGGCTGGTGCTGAAACGCCCGCTGCACGGTGTGCGTAGCTATCTGGCGGTGGCGGGCGGTTTTGCGCTGCCGGAGGTGCTGGGTTCCGGGAGTACCGACCTGAAAGCCGCTGTCGGCGGGCTGGAAGGGCGCCTGTTACGTGATGGCGATACGCTGCCTCTGGTAAAACCGAAGCGGCAGTTTCGTACCCAGCAGGGCGTAAAACAACTGCTGTGGGGCAACCGTATTCGTGCGCTGCCGGGGCCGGAATATCACGAATTCGCCACGGCTTCGCAGGAAGCATTCTGGCGTCTGCCGTGGCAGATAAGCCCGCAGAGCAACCGCATGGGGTACCGTTTACAGGGGCAACCACTATTGCGTACGACCTCGCGCGAGCTGCTCTCCCACGGCTTATTACCCGGTGTTATACAGGTGCCATCAAATGGCCAACCGATTGTGCTGATGAATGATGCTCAGACAACCGGCGGATACCCGCGTATTGCCTGCATTATCGAGGCCGATATGTACCATCTGGCGCAAATTCCTCTTGGGCAGCCAGTGCATTTTGTTCAGTGTTCACTGGATGAAGCGCTGCATGCCCGCCAGGACCAACATCGTTACCTTGAACAACTGGCATGGAGGTTAACGCATGAAGATTGACTTAAACGCCGATCTTGGCGAAGGCTGCGGCAATGATGCTGCGTTGTTGAAACTGGTTTCGTCGGCCAATATCGCCTGCGGTTTTCATGCGGGCGATGCCGGGACGATGCTGACGTGCGTGCGCGAAGCGCTGCGTAACGGGGTCGCTATCGGCGCACATCCCTCGTTTCCCGATCGGGAAAACTTCGGTCGTACGGCGATGCAACTGCCGCCGGAAACCGTATATGCCCAGATGTTGTACCAAATCGGCGCACTGGCAGCGATGGTGCGTGCTGAGGGCGGTAAATTACAGCATGTGAAGCCCCACGGCATGTTATATAACCAGGCGGCAAATGATGCGCAACTGGCCGACGCTATCGCCGGTGCGGTACACGATGTTGATGCGGATTTGATTCTGGTCGGGCTGGCGGGCAGCGAGCTGATCCGCGCCGGGAAAAACTGGGGGCTGATCACCCGCAAGGAAGTGTTTGCCGATCGTGGCTATCGCAGCGATGGTCGGCTGGTACCACGCAGCGAGCCGGGCGCGTTGATTACTGATGACAATGTGGCGCTGGCGCAAACGCTGGAGATGGTGCTGGCAGGGCGTGTAAAAAGTGTTGATGGCGAGTATGTTCCCGTGCAGGCGCAAACGGTATGTCTGCACGGTGACGGTGAACATGCGTTACTGTTTGCCCGCCGTCTGCATGCTGCTTTTACCCAGCGTGGGGTGATCATTTCCGCGCGATAACACAAGGAGTTTTACATGCCGGAAGGACCGGAGATCCGCCGGGCGGCGGATATGCTTGAAGCGGCAGTTCAGGGAAAACCACTGACCGATGTCTGGTTTGCTCCGCCGACGCTAACCGATTTTGCACCAGGTCTGGTGGGGCAGCGCATCGAGCAGATTGAAACACGCGGTAAGGCGCTGTTGACGCACTTTTCCGGAGGTTTGACCCTCTATAGCCATAACCAGCTTTACGGCGTCTGGCGCGTGGTGGATGCGGGCGAAACGCCGCAAACCAACCGCGTGCTGCGCGTAAAACTACAGACGGCCGATAAAGCCATCTTGCTTTACAGCGCGTCAGATATCGCCATACTCACGGCAGAACAACTGGCGCAGCACCCGTTTTTACAGCGGCTTGGGCCGGATGTGCTGAACATGACGCTCACCGCGGCGCAGGTGAAAGAACGTCTGTTATCGCCGCGTTTTCGCCGTCGTCGCTTCTCCGGTTTGCTGCTCGATCAGGCGTTTCTGGCCGGGCTGGGTAACTATTTACGCGTAGAGATCCTCTGGCACTGCGCGTTGGCGCCGCAGCATAGTGCCGCCGAACTGGATGATACTCAGCTTAACGTGCTGGCACAGGCGTTGCTGGATATTCCTCGTTTGTCCTGGCAGACGCGCGGTAGTGTGGATGAGAACAGGCATCACGGCGCGCTGTTTCGCTTCCGGGTCTTTCACCGGGCCGGGGAGATGTGCGAGCGCTGCGGTGGGATGATCGAAAAAACCACGCTCTCATCACGCCCGTTTTACTGGTGCCCTGGCTGCCAACGCTGAAACAAAAAACGCACCCACAGGCGCGTTTTTTTAGGCGGATTCACCCTTAATCTTTTTTCAGATCGGAGGAGAATTCGCGTTTGGCGTAGCCGGTGTAAAGCTGACGCGGACGGGCAATCTTGATGCCGTCGTCGTGCATTTCGTTCCAGTGCGCAATCCAGCCCACGGTACGCGCCATCGCAAAGATAACGGTAAACATGGAGGCCGGAATACCCATCGCTTTCAGGATAATACCGGAGTAGAAATCGACGTTCGGGTAGAGTTTGCGTTCGATGAAGTACGGGTCGTTGAGCGCAATGTGCTCCAGCTCCATCGCCACTTCCAGCAGATCGTCTTTCGTTCCCAGCTCGCGCAGCACTTCGTGGCAGGTTTCACGCATCACAGTCGCGCGTGGGTCGTAGTTCTTGTAGACACGGTGACCGAAGCCCATCAGACGGAACGAATCGTTCTTGTCTTTGGCGCGACGCAGGAATTCCGGAATATGTTTCACGGAGCTGATCTCTTCCAGCATTCTCAGCGCGGCTTCGTTGGCGCCGCCATGCGCCGGTCCCCACAGAGAGGCGATACCGGCCGCGATGCAGGCAAACGGGTTCGCACCGGAAGAACCGGCGGTACGCACGGTAGAGGTGGAGGCGTTCTGCTCGTGATCGGCATGCAGGATCAGAATACGATCCATGGCGCGTTCCAGCACCGGATTCACTTCATACGGTTCGCATGGAGTAGCAAACATCATATGCAGGAAGTTGCCAGCGTAGGAGAGATCGTTGCGCGGATAGATAAACGGCTGACCGATGGAGTATTTGTAACACATCGCCGCTACGGTCGGCATTTTAGACAGCAGGCGGAAGGCCGCGATTTCGCGGTGACGCGGATTATTCACATCCAGCGAGTCGTGGTAGAACGCCGCCAGCGCGCCGGTCACGCCACAAAGTACCGCCATAGGATGTGAGTCGCGACGGAAACCGTGGAACAAGCGGGTGATCTGCTCATGAATCATGGTGTGGCGGGTGACCGTCAGTCTGAACTCTTCAAACTGTTCCTGTGTCGGTTTTTCGCCGTACAGCAGGATGTAGCTCACTTCCAGGTAGTTGGATTCGGTCGCCAGTTGATCAATCGGGAAACCGCGGTGTAACAAAATACCTTCGTCACCGTCGATAAACGTGATTTTTGATTCGCACGATGCGGTAGAGGTAAAACCAGGGTCAAAAGTAAAAACCCCTTTTGAACCGAGACTACGGATATCAATAACATCCTGACCGAGCGTGCCTTTTAGCACATCCAGTTCAATAGCAGCGTCACCATTGTAGGTGATGTTTGCTTTTATATCAGCCATTTACGGTCTCCTTAGCGCCTTATTGCTTAAGACTGCCAGTTACCGGATTTGCTTTCAACTGCCCGTCAACGTTACCAGTTTGTTATTAGCTCGCAGCTCTGTGGAGAGGGAGAACCAGGGTACAGAGCAATGGCGCGTGCCAGTACACATTGAAAATACAGTGAAAAAACAGCAAATCAGCGTCTCAGCAGTCCGAATTTATCAAACCTGTATATCACTAATAACCGTCCTGATTACATCGGTCAATACCATCACACTGTTACATAACTTATTCTCAGGTGAAAGCAAGACCCCATAACTTTTGCGAATTATAAGCCTTATTCGGCGTAGTTTGTAACAAGAATGTTTAACTTTTGTCAAATCAGATGATTAAATTTTAAAAGAATGTTGTTATCGTGATGGGCGTCACTGTTCTGCATAAAACCCGACAAACTATATGTAGGTTAATTGTAATGATTTTGTGAACGACCTATACTGCCGCCAGGTCTCCGGAATACCCTGCCATCCCGAGCCACCCAGCGTTGTAACCTGTCGTTTAGCATCTGGAAGCTAATTTTTTGCATGACGAGCAGTTATAGAAAAGGACGCTGTCTGACCCGCACGCAGACCGGAGGAAGGAAACTATAAGAATAGCATGTGGGCGTTATTCATGATAAAAAATGTGAAAAAACAAAGACCTGTCAATCTGGATCTGACAACAATTCGGTTTCCTGTTACGGCTATAGCTTCCATTCTTCACCGCGTCTCCGGCGTCATTACGTTTGTGGCCGTCGGTATTCTGCTGTGGTTACTGGGCCTGTCGCTGTCATCTGAAGACGGCTTCCTGACTGCCGCTGCCATCGTGAACAGCTTCTTCGTGAAATTCATTCTGTGGGGCATCCTCACCGCGCTGGCGTATCACGCTGTCGGCGGGATTCGTCACATGCTGATGGATTTTGGCTGGCTGGAAGAAACCTTCGAAGCAGGAAAACGTTCCGCTAACCTTTCTTTTGTGATCACTGTCGTGCTTTCAATTCTCGCAGGAGTTCTCGTATGGTAAGCAACGCCTCCGCATTAGGACGCAACGGCGTACATGATTTTATTCTTGTCCGTGCTACTGCCATCGTCCTGACGTTATACATCATCTATATGGTGGGTTTTTTCGCCCTGCATGGCGACCTGACCTGGGTGGTCTGGACCGGTTTCTTCTCCTCCGCCTTTACCAAAGTCTTCACTCTGCTGGCTCTGTTTTCCATTCTGATCCATGCCTGGATTGGCATGTGGCAAGTGTTGACCGACTACGTTAAACCGCTGGCTGTACGTCTGATTCTGCAACTGGTTATTGTTGTGGCACTGGCGGCTTACGTGATTTATGGATTCGTTGTGGTGTGGGGTGTGTAATGAAATTGCCAGTCAGAGAATTTGATGCTGTTGTTATAGGCGCGGGCGGCGCAGGTATGCGCGCGGCGCTGCAAATTTCCCAGAGCGGGCAAACCTGTGCGCTGCTCTCCAAAGTTTTCCCAACCCGTTCCCACACTGTGTCTGCGCAGGGCGGCATCACCGTTGCACTGGGCAATACCCATGAAGATAACTGGGAATGGCACATGTATGACACGGTAAAAGGTTCCGACTATATCGGTGACCAGGACGCGATTGAATATATGTGCAAAACCGGCCCGGAAGCGATTCTTGAGCTGGAGCATATGGGTCTGCCGTTCTCCCGCCTTGATGATGGTCGTATCTATCAGCGTCCGTTTGGCGGCCAGTCGAAGAACTTCGGCGGCGAGCAGGCGGCACGTACCGCAGCGGCAGCGGACCGTACCGGCCACGCGCTGTTGCATACCCTTTATCAGCAGAACCTGAAAAACCACACTACCATCTTTTCCGAGTGGTACGCGCTGGATCTGGTGAAAAACCAGGATGGCGCTGTCGTGGGTTGTACCGCGCTGTGCATTGAAACCGGTGAAGTCGTCTACTTCAAAGCCCGCGCAACCGTGCTGGCAACCGGCGGCGCAGGCCGTATTTACCAGTCCACCACCAATGCGCACATTAATACCGGCGACGGCGTGGGTATGGCACTGCGCGCGGGTGTTCCGGTGCAGGATATGGAGATGTGGCAGTTCCACCCGACCGGTATCGCCGGGGCAGGGGTGCTGGTGACGGAAGGCTGCCGTGGTGAAGGCGGCTATTTGCTGAACAAACACGGCGAGCGCTTTATGGAGCGTTATGCGCCGAATGCCAAAGACCTGGCGGGTCGTGATGTGGTAGCGCGCTCCATCATGATCGAAATCCGTGAAGGTCGCGGCTGTGATGGTCCGTGGGGGCCGCACGCCAAACTGAAACTCGATCACCTGGGTAAAGAGGTGCTGGAATCGCGCCTGCCGGGGATCCTGGAACTGTCGCGCACTTTTGCACACGTAGATCCAGTAAAAGAGCCAATCCCGGTGATCCCGACCTGCCACTATATGATGGGCGGTATTCCGACCAAAGTGACCGGTCAGGCGTTGACGGTCAACGAGAAGGGCGAAGATGTGGTGATCCCGGGGCTGTTTGCGGTGGGCGAAATTGCCTGCGTATCGGTTCACGGCGCCAACCGTCTGGGCGGCAACTCGCTGCTCGACCTGGTGGTCTTCGGCCGTGCGGCAGGTCTGCATTTACAAGAATCTATCGCTGAACAGGGTACGCTGCGCGATGCCAGCGAATCGGATATCGAAGGGTCGCTCACGCGCCTCAACCGCTGGAACAACAACCGCAGCGGCGAAGATCCGGTCACCATCCGCAAAGCGCTGCAAGAGTGTATGCAGCATAACTTCTCGGTGTTCCGCGAAGGTGATGCGATGGCGAAAGGTCTTGAACAACTGAAAGTGATCCGCGAGCGCCTGAAAGAGGCCCGTCTGGATGATACGTCGAGCGAATTCAATACTCAGCGCGTTGAGTGCCTGGAGCTGGATAACCTGATGGAAACCGCTTACGCAACGGCTGTTTCCGCAAACTTCCGTACCGAAAGCCGTGGCGCACACAGCCGCTTCGACTATCCGGATCGTGACGATGAAAACTGGTTGTGCCACAGCCTGTATCTGCCAGAAACGGAATCCATGACGCGCCGTAGCGTGAATATGGAACCGAAACTGCGTCCGGCGTTCCCGCCGAAGATTCGTACTTATTAATGCGGAGACAGGATGATGAAACTCGAATTCTCGATTTATCGCTATAACCCGGATGTGGATGACGCGCCGCGTATGCAGGATTACACGCTGGAAGCGGAAGAAGGGCGCGACATGATGTTGCTGGATGCATTAATCCAGCTGAAAGAAAAGGATTCTACACTGTCGTTCCGCCGCTCCTGCCGTGAAGGTGTATGTGGTTCCGATGGTCTGAACATGAACGGTAAGAATGGTCTTGCCTGCATCACCCCGATTTCCGCGCTTGGCAACGGCAAACAGAAAATCGTTATCCGCCCGCTGCCGGGGTTGCCGGTTATCCGCGATTTGGTGGTGGACATGGGACAATTCTATGCCCAATATGAGAAGATTAAACCTTACTTATTGAATAATGGGCAAAATCCACCGGCCAGAGAACATTTACAGTCACCAGAGCAGCGTGAAAAGCTCGATGGCCTGTACGAATGTATTCTTTGCGCCTGCTGTTCAACGTCATGCCCGTCGTTCTGGTGGAACCCGGATAAGTTTATCGGCCCGGCTGGCTTGCTGGCGGCGTATCGCTTCCTGATCGACAGCCGCGATACCGAAACCGACAACCGTCTGGAAGGGTTGAGCGATGCTTTCAGCGTATTCCGCTGCCACAGCATCATGAACTGCGTCAGTGTATGTCCGAAAGGGCTGAACCCGACGCGCGCCATCGGCCATATTAAGTCGATGTTGTTGCAAAGAAGTGCGTAATGAGTCCGTGCCGGATAGCGCTTGCGCCTATCCGGCCTACAGTATGAGTGATGTTTGTCGGCCCGGTAGGGGCGATACAAAAGCAGGAAATCTTTAAAAACCGCCACAAAGACATAATCGAGATGTCTGGAGCGAGACAAGGCGGCAACTGAGCGCATCCCTGGGAACATAGTGAACTATGTGACCAGGGTAAGTGAAGGCAGCCAACACAGTCGCAGCCCGGACAGCGAAGATTAGGGCAGTTTTTAAAGGTTCCTTCGCGGGCCGCCAAGAGCCCGCAAGTGAACCCTGGGACGTGCGCTACTCGGTGTACGTCGTAGTTATCCACGGCGAAGTAAGCATAACAATGCTTAAGGGATCACGATGCAGAACGGCGCAATGAAAGCCTGGCTGGACTCTTCTTTCCTCTCTGGGTCAAACCAGAGCTGGATAGAACAGCTCTATGAAGACTTCTTAACCGATCCTGACTCGGTAGATGCTAACTGGCGATCTATGTTCCAGCAGTTACCGGGCACCGGAGTCAAACCGGATCAGTTCCACTCCAAAACACGTGATTATTTCCGTCAACTGGCGAAAGATGCCTCACGTTACTCTTCCTCTATCTCCGACCCCGACACCAACGTTAAGCAGGTCAAAGTCCTGCAGTTGATCAACGCCTACCGCTTCCGTGGTCACCAGCATGCGAATCTCGATCCGTTGGGACTGTGGCAGCAAGAACGCGTTGCCGATCTGGATCCGGCATTCCATGATTTGAGCGAAGCGGATTACCAGAACAGCTATAACGTAGGTTCCTTTGCGATTGGGAAAGATACCCTGCCGCTGGGCGAATTGATCAAAGCGCTGAAAGAGACCTATTGCGGTTCGATCGGCGCGGAATACATGCACATTACCAGCACCGAAGAGAAGCGCTGGATCCAGCAGCGGATTGAGTCAGCAGCCGGAAAATCGAGCTTCAGCAGCGAAGAGAAAAAACGTTTCTTAAGCGAACTGACGGCGGCTGAAGGTCTGGAGCGCTACCTCGGGGCGAAGTTCCCGGGCGCGAAACGCTTCTCGCTGGAAGGCGGCGATGCGCTGATACCGCTGTTGAAAGAGATGATTCGCCATGCAGGCAAAAGCGGCACCCGCGAAGTGGTGCTGGGCATGGCGCACCGCGGTCGTCTGAACGTGCTGGTCAACGTGCTGGGCAAACAGCCGCAGGATCTGTTCGACGAGTTTGCCGGTAAACATAAAGAACACCTCGGTACCGGCGACGTGAAATACCATATGGGCTTCTCGTCTGACGTTGAGACCGAAGGCGGGCTGGTGCACCTGGCGCTGGCGTTTAACCCGTCGCACCTGGAAATCGTTAGCCCGGTGGTGATTGGTTCCGTACGCGCGCGTCTTGATCGTCTCTCTGAGCCGAGCAGCAATAAAGTGCTGCCGATCACCATTCACGGTGACGCGGCGGTGGCGGGTCAGGGCGTGGTACAGGAAACCCTGAACATGTCCAAAGCGCGCGGCTATGAAGTGGGCGGTACGGTGCGCGTGGTGATCAACAACCAGGTCGGTTTCACCACCTCGAACCCGCTGGATGCCCGCTCTACGCCGTACTGTACCGATATCGGTAAAATGGTGCAGGCACCCATTTTCCACGTCAACGCGGACGATCCGGAAGCGGTTGCTTTCGTTACGCGTCTGGCGCTGGACTTCCGTAATACCTTCAAACGCGATGTATTTATCGACCTGGTGTGCTACCGCCGTCACGGCCATAACGAAGCCGACGAGCCGAGCGCAACCCAGCCGTTGATGTACCAGAAAATCAAAAAACATCCGACGCCGCGTAAAATCTACGCCGATCGCCTGGAGCAGGACAAAACCATCACGCTGGAAGATGCCACTGAGATGGTTAACCTGTACCGCGACGCGCTGGATGCGGGCGAGTGTGTGGTCGCTGAATGGCGTCCAATGAATATGCACTCCTTTACCTGGTCGCCGTACCTCAACCACGAATGGGATGAGAGCTACCCGAACAAAGTAGAGATGAAACGCCTGCAAGAGCTGGCGAAGCGCATCAGCACGGTGCCGGAAGCCATTGAGATGCAATCCCGTGTGGCGAAAATTTATGCCGATCGCCAATTAATGGCGAATGGCGAGAAACTGTTCGACTGGGGCGGCGCTGAAACGCTGGCTTACGCCACGCTGGTTGATGAAGGCATTCCGGTGCGTCTCTCCGGCGAAGATTCCGGGCGCGGTACTTTCTTCCATCGCCATGCTGTGATCCATAACCAGGCCAACGGTTCAACCTATACACCGCTGAGCCACGTGCATAATGGCCAGGGCGCATTCCGCGTGTGGGACTCCGTGCTCTCTGAAGAAGCGGTGCTGGCTTTTGAATATGGCTACGCCACCGCTGAGCCGCGTACGCTGACCATCTGGGAAGCGCAGTTCGGCGATTTCGCTAACGGCGCACAGGTGGTGATTGACCAGTTCATCAGTTCCGGCGAACAGAAGTGGGGCCGTATGTGCGGGCTGGTAATGCTGTTGCCGCATGGCTATGAAGGGCAGGGCCCGGAGCACTCCTCGGCCCGTCTGGAGCGTTATCTGCAACTGTGCGCTGAGCAAAACATGCAGGTTTGCGTCCCGTCCACCCCGGCACAGGTTTACCATATGCTGCGTCGTCAGGCGCTGCGCGGTATGCGTCGCCCGCTGGTGGTGATGTCACCGAAGTCGCTGCTGCGTCATCCGCAGGCGGTCTCCACGCTGGATGAACTGGCGAATGGCACCTTCATGCCGGCGATTGGTGAAGTGGATGATTTGGATCCGCAAGCCGTGAAGCGCGTTATCCTTTGTTCTGGTAAGGTTTATTACGACCTGCTTGAACAGCGTCGTAAAAATGACCAGAAGGATGTCGCCATTGTCCGTATTGAGCAGTTGTACCCGTTCCCGCATCAGTCGGTGCAGGACGCGTTGAAACCTTATGCGCACGTACATGATTTTGTCTGGTGCCAGGAAGAGCCGCTTAACCAGGGCGCATGGTACTGCAGCCAGCATCATTTCCGTGATGTGATACCTTTCGGGGCCGCTCTGCGCTATGCAGGACGCCCGGCCTCCGCCTCCCCGGCGGTGGGATATCTGTCCGTTCACCAGAAGCAACAGCAAGATCTGGTGAATGACGCGCTGAACGTCGATTCAATAAAGGATAAATAATGAGTAGCGTAGATATTCTTGTTCCCGATCTGCCTGAGTCCGTTGCTGATGCGACTGTCGCGACCTGGCACAAAAAACCAGGCGATAGCGTCCGACGCGATGAAGTATTGGTAGAAATCGAAACGGACAAAGTGGTACTGGAAGTACCGGCTTCAGCGGACGGTGTTCTGGACGCGGTGCTGGAAGACGAAGGTACGACGGTCACTTCCCGTCAGATCCTTGGCCGCCTGAAAGAAGGCAACAGCTCAGGTAAAGAGAGCAGCGCCAAATCTGAAGCGAAAGAATCCACGCCAGCTCAGCGCCAGCAGGCGTCGCTGGAAGAGCAAAATAACGACGCGCTCAGCCCGGCGATCCGTCGCCTGCTGGCTGAACACAGCCTTGATGCCAGTGCGATTAAAGGTACCGGCGTTGGCGGCCGCATCACTCGTGAAGATGTGGATAAGTACCTGGCAAAAGCCCCGGCTAAAGAAGAGAGCAAACCGGCCGCTCAGCCGGCAAGCAGCCCGGCGCCGCAGCTGGCTGGCCGTTCAGAAAAACGCGTGCCGATGACCCGTCTGCGTAAACGCGTAGCTGAGCGTCTGCTGGAAGCGAAAAATTCTACTGCCATGCTGACGACTTTTAACGAAGTCAACATGAAGCCAATTATGGATCTGCGTAAGCAGTACGGTGATGCGTTTGAAAAACGCCACGGCATCCGTCTGGGCTTTATGTCGTTCTACGTGAAAGCGGTCGTTGAAGCGCTGAAACGCTATCCGGAAGTGAACGCCTCTATTGATGGCGATGATGTGGTTTACCACAACTATTTCGATGTCAGCATGGCGGTTTCCACACCGCGTGGTCTGGTTACGCCGGTACTGCGTGATGTGGATACGCTGGGCATGGCCGACATCGAGAAGAAAATTAAAGAACTGGCGGTAAAAGGCCGTGACGGTAAGCTGACCGTTGAGGATCTGACCGGTGGTAACTTTACCATCACCAACGGCGGTGTATTCGGTTCGCTGATGTCCACGCCGATCATCAACCCGCCGCAGAGTGCGATCCTTGGCATGCACGCCATCAAAGATCGCCCAATGGCGGTCGATGGCAAAGTTGAAATCCTGCCGATGATGTACCTGGCGCTCTCCTACGACCATCGCTTGATTGACGGACGTGAGTCTGTAGGCTTCCTGGTTGCAATTAAAGAAATGCTGGAAGATCCGACGCGTCTGCTGCTGGATGTGTAGTGTCCTTTGCCCGGCGGCGCAGGCGGCTGGGCCTATAACGAACACCTGCTTTGCAGGCCGGAAAGCCCAGGCGCTTCCGGCATGACAAATTAAATAAAGGATGGATAGAACACATGAACTTACACGAGTATCAGGCGAAACAGCTTTTTGCCCGGTCAGGTCTGCCGACTCCGGTTGGCTACGCCTGTGCTACCCCACGTGAAGCAGAAGAAGCCGCATCGAAAATCGGCACCGGCCCGTGGGTGGTGAAATGCCAGGTCCACGCGGGCGGCCGTGGTAAAGCGGGCGGCGTAAAAGTCGTTAGCAGCAAAGAAGAGATTCGCGCATTTGCGGAACACTGGCTGGGTAAACGCCTGGTAACTTACCAAACAGACGCCAACGGTCAGCCGGTTAACCAGATCCTGGTGGAAGCGGCTACGGATATTGGCAAAGAGCTGTATCTGGGCGCGGTTGTTGACCGCAGCTCACGCCGTGTGGTGTTCATGGCGTCGACGGAAGGCGGCGTGGAAATCGAAAAAGTGGCAGAAGAGACGCCACACCTGATCCACAAAACCACCATTGATCCGCTGACTGGCCCGATGCCGTACCAGGGACGTGAACTGGCGTTCAAACTTGGTCTGGAAGGCAAACAGGTTCAGCAGTTCACCAAAATTTTCATGGGGCTGGCGACCATTTTCCTTGAGCGCGATCTGGCGCTGATCGAAATCAACCCGCTGGTCATCACCAAACAGGGCGACCTGATCTGCCTCGACGGCAAACTGGGCGCTGATGGCAACGCACTGTTCCGCCAGCCGGAACTGCGCGAAATGCGCGACCAGTCGCAGGAAGACCCGCGTGAAGCGCAAGCTGCGCAGTGGGAGCTGAACTATGTTGCGCTGGATGGCAACATCGGTTGCATGGTCAACGGTGCTGGCCTGGCGATGGGTACCATGGACATCGTTAAGCTGCACGGTGGCGAACCGGCAAACTTCCTCGACGTCGGCGGCGGTGCGACCAAAGAACGTGTTACTGAAGCGTTTAAAATTATCCTCTCCGATGAGAACGTGAAAGCGGTGCTGGTGAACATTTTCGGCGGTATCGTGCGTTGCGACCTGATCGCCGACGGCATCATCGGTGCGGTAGAAGAGGTGGGTGTTAACGTTCCGGTCGTTGTCCGTCTGGAAGGTAACAACGCCGAGCTGGGTGCCAAACGTCTGGCGGACAGCGGTCTGAACATTATCGCAGCGAAAAGTCTGACGGATGCAGCACAGCAGGTTGTTGCCGCAGTGGAGGGGAAATAATGTCTGTTTTGATTGATAAGAACACCAAAGTTATCTGCCAGGGTTTTACCGGTAGCCAGGGGACTTTCCACTCCGAGCAGGCGATTGCTTACGGTACGCAGATGGTTGGCGGTGTAACGCCAGGCAAAGGCGGCACCACGCATCTGGGTCTGCCGGTATTCAATACCGTACGTGAAGCGGTGGAAGCCACTGGCGCGACAGCCAGCGTGATTTACGTTCCGGCGCCGTTCTGTAAAGACTCAATTCTGGAAGCCATCGACGCGGGCATCAAACTGATCATCACCATTACTGAAGGCATCCCGACGCTGGATATGCTGACAGTAAAAGTGAAGCTGGACGAAGCTGGCGTGCGCATGATCGGCCCGAACTGCCCTGGTGTAATCACCCCGGGCGAGTGTAAAATCGGTATCATGCCGGGCCATATCCACAAACCGGGTAAAATCGGTATTGTGTCGCGTTCCGGTACGCTGACCTATGAAGCGGTTAAACAGACCACCGATTACGGCTTTGGTCAGTCAACCTGCGTCGGTATCGGCGGCGACCCGATCCCAGGCTCTAACTTTATCGATATCCTGAAACTATTCCAGGAAGATCCGCAGACCGAAGCGATCGTTATGATCGGTGAGATCGGCGGTAGCGCAGAAGAAGAAGCCGCAGCTTACATCAAAGAACATGTGACCAAACCGGTTGTTGGCTACATCGCGGGTGTCACTGCGCCGAAAGGTAAACGTATGGGGCATGCGGGCGCTATCATCGCGGGTGGTAAAGGTACCGCGGATGAGAAATTCGCTGCGCTGGAAGCTGCCGGGGTGAAAACTGTGCGTAGCCTCGCCGATATCGGCGAAGCACTGAAATCTATCATTAAATAAAACTATTGCTCCTCCCTGAGGGGAGCATAAACTTGTCTCGACATGGTTGGCCGCTCTCGTAGCGGCCTTTTTTATGGCCGTAATTTACGTACTTCAGTATTTGCAGCGGTAAGCCGGTGCCCGTCAGCCGCTTGCAGCAGCGAGAGCCGGGGAGGAAGCGGATCGTGGTAATGCACAACGCACAAGCTTGCTGTCGCTCCTGCGGTTGCTTCTTGCCAGGTGGCCGCTATCAAAGCTGGAGCACTCTCTGGCTCGGCTGATTCTGGGGATTGTACTGCTTGATCCCGGCGGGCAGGCGCTGCATGTCACGAACCAGAGCCAGATTTTGCGCAGCAACGTTGCTCAACACGACAGTCTGGTGGCGTTATATGGGCTGTTTTACGCGACAGGCAGTGGGCTGTGCACCATGGCGACAACCGTTATTTATGCCGGATTCGGCTGGCAGGGCGTTTGTTTGCTCGGCGCTACCATAAGTCTGCTGGTGCTTATCGTTTGAGCCACGGCACAGCGTTGGATACAGTTGAACAATACCCCCTAAAATAAAATGGGTTTAGTGCGTGCGAAAATAAAAAGAATAATCACGGTGCGGTGTTAAGTATGGTAATCGTAATAGTGAAATATTTGTAAAATAAAAAAGATGTGCAATACGTCTAATTTCTCAAATTCTTTATCTCATCATGGATGACCCATTTTTTTACGCAGGGGATAAACGTTAAATATACTCGCCATTATTTCCCTTTACCCGCCGATTGATAACTATTAATTACGTTAAAATGAACATGCTGTTAACAAGGTTTTTACCACGGTCATACACCGGCTACAAAATTAACAATAAAGAATAAAAATGATTTAAATCAATACGTAAAAGCTTGGAAAAGATTATGAAAATCGTTAAATTGTCTCAGATCAAATTGGCTAAAAAGCGGTAGGATCGGCATAAATTGATCGGTGTCGAAAAACGTAAAATTAACTCAATAAAAACCTATTTATCGTAAGGGTTTTCCGAGTTAATATGTTCGCGAGATCAATTCGAAATTTTTATTAACCTGGTTGTAACTTTTTTCATTCATTACCACATTTATGTGGCAGTGAATAAAAGCAGTGCAACAAATTTGTATTGGGGCATGCGTGTGAACCCACGCTAACGGGGTTTACTCTCGGAGTCTTCATGCGATGAGCAAGGAGTCAGAATGTTAGATATAGTCGAACTGTCGCGCTTACAGTTTGCCTTGACTGCGATGTACCACTTTCTGTTTGTGCCACTGACGCTCGGTATGGCGTTCCTGCTGGCAATTATGGAAACGGTCTATGTCCTCTCCGGCAAACAGATTTATAAAGATATGACCAAGTTCTGGGGCAAGTTGTTTGGTATCAACTTTGCTCTGGGTGTGGCAACAGGCCTGACGATGGAGTTTCAGTTCGGGACTAACTGGTCATACTATTCCCACTACGTCGGGGATATCTTCGGTGCGCCGCTGGCAATCGAAGGGTTGATGGCCTTCTTCCTCGAATCCACATTTGTTGGTTTGTTCTTCTTCGGTTGGGATCGTCTCGGTAAAGTGCAGCACATGGCAGTCACCTGGTTAGTTGCGCTGGGTTCTAACTTGTCGGCATTGTGGATCCTTGTTGCTAACGGCTGGATGCAGAACCCCGTCGCCTCTGATTTCAACTTCGAAACCATGCGCATGGAGATGGTGAGCTTTGCTGAATTGGTGCTGAACCCGGTTGCTCAGGTGAAATTCGTTCACACCGTCGCTTCTGGTTATACCTGCGGTGCCATCTTTATCCTCGGCATCAGCTCTTATTACCTGCTGCGTGGTCGCGACATCGCTTTTGCTAAACGCTCCTTTGCTATCGCTGCCAGCTTCGGCATGGCTGCAGTGCTGTCTGTTATTGTGCTGGGTGATGAATCCGGTTACGAAATGGGCGACGTGCAGAAAACCAAACTGGCTGCCATTGAAGCTGAATGGGAAACGCAACCGGCTCCGGCGGCATTTACCCTGTTTGGCGTGCCGGACCAGGATAAACAAGAGAACAAATTCGCTATCCAGATCCCTTTTGCGCTGGGCATTATCGCAACCCGTTCGGTGGATACCCCGGTTATCGGCCTGAAAGATCTGATGGTGCAGCATGAAGAGCGTATCCGTAACGGTATGAAAGCGTACCAGTTGCTGGAGCAGCTCCGCTCTGGTTCTGCCGATCAGTCCGTTCGCGATCAGTTCAACAACGTCAAGAAAGACCTCGGTTATGGCCTGTTGCTTAAACGCTACACGCCGAATGTGACCGATGCGACTGAAGCGCAAATCCAGCAGGCGACAAAAGACTCTATCCCACGCGTTGCGCCGCTGTACTTCGCGTTCCGTATCATGGTGGCGTGCGGTGTTCTGATGCTGTTGATTATTGCTGCGTCCTTCTGGACGGTGATTCGTAACCGTATTGGCGAGAAGAAATGGCTGTTGCGCGCGGCGCTGTATGGTATTCCGCTGCCGTGGATCGCCATTGAATCCGGCTGGTTTGTTGCCGAGTACGGACGTCAGCCGTGGGCGATTGGTGAGGTGTTGCCGACCGCAGTGGCTAACTCGTCGTTAACCGTTGGCGATCTGCTGTTCTCTATGATTCTGATTTGCGGCCTTTATACGCTGTTTATGGTGGCGGAAGTGTTCCTGATGTTCAAATTTGCTCGCCTTGGGCCGAGCAGCCTGAAAACAGGTCGCTATCACTATGAGCAGTCCACTGTGGCTTCTCAGCCGGCACGCTAAGACAGGAGTCGTCAAATGATCGATTATGAAGTATTACGTTTTATCTGGTGGCTGCTGGTTGGCATTCTGCTGATCGGTTTTGCTGTCACCGATGGCTTCGACATGGGTGTGGGCATGCTGACCCGCGTGCTGGGGCGTAGCGATACTGAGCGCCGCGTAATGATTAACGCCATTGCGCCGCACTGGGACGGTAACCAGGTTTGGCTGATCACCGCTGGCGGCGCGCTGTTTGCTGCCTGGCCGATGGTTTACGCTGCCGCGTTCTCCGGCTTTTATGTCGCGATGATCCTCGTGCTGGCTTCTCTTTTCTTCCGTCCGGTGGGTTTCGACTACCGCTCGAAGATTGAAAACAATCGCTGGCGCGGGATGTGGGACTGGGGCATTTTCATCGGTAGCTTCGTACCGCCGCTGGTGATTGGCGTGGCGTTTGGCAACCTGTTGCAGGGCGTGCCATTCCACCTCGACAACGATATGCGTCTGTTCTACACCGGAAACTTCTTCCAGCTGCTGAATCCGTTTGGTCTGCTGGCGGGTGTCGTTAGCGTGGCGATGATCCTGACGCAAGGCGCAACCTATCTGCAAATGCGTACCGTGGGCGAACTGCATCTGCGTGCCCGTGCTACTGTGCAGATCGCCGCACTGGTGACATTGGTCTGTTTCGTACTGGCCGGTGTGTGGGTGGTTTACGGCATTGATGGCTATGTAGTGACCTCAGCGATGGATCATCACGCCCCGTCTAATCCACTGCTTAAAGACGTTGCGGTACAGGCTGGTGCCTGGCTGACTAACTTTAACAACACGCCTGTGTTGTGGGTTATCCCGGCGCTGGGCGTAGTCCTGCCGCTGTTGACCGTACTGACCGCGCGTCTGGATAAAGCGGCCTGGGCGTTTGTGTTCTCTTCGCTGACCCTGGCTTGCATCATTCTGACCGCCGGTATCGCGATGTTCCCATTCATCATGCCGTCAAGCACTATGCTGAAAGCCAGCCTGACCATGTGGGATGCAACATCGACCCAACTGACGCTGAATCTGATGACCTATGTTGCGCTGGTGTTTGTGCCAATCGTTCTGCTCTACACCATCTGGTGTTACTGGAAAATGTTCGGCCGTATCACCAAAGAACATATTGAAAGCAATACCCACTCTATGTACTAAGTAAGGAGCTGAATATGTGGTATTTCGCATGGATTTTAGGAACGCTTCTTGCCTGTGCATTTGGAGTGATTACCGCTCTGGCGCTGGAACATGTTGAAGCGTCGAAAGCCGGACAAGAAGAACAGTAATGGAAAAAGTTATCGCAAAATTATATGCGGTAATGGATAAGGGCCCGTTAAGGGCCCTTTCCTTAATAATGGCGCTTTTGCTGGCTGGCTGCATTTTCTGGGATCCGTCCCGTTTTGCTGCGAAAACCAGCGAGCTGGAGATCTGGCACGGATTGCTGCTGATGTGGGCAGTCTGTGCCGGGGTTATCCACGGCGTCGGTTTCCGTCCGCGCGCCATTCACTGGCAGGGTTTTTTCTGCCCGCTTATCGCTGATGTCGTTCTGCTGGTCGGACTTATTTTTTTCTTCTTTTGAATAAGAAATATCCGCTATCCTCATGGGCTTGCAAAAGCCCATAAATTTTTACTATCCGTTTACCTGAACCCATTCCAAAGCACCTTTCCCGCGCGTATAGTAGCGAAGTTTAAAAGCTCTAACTTTTTTTGCATTACCGGGATGTAAAGTGAATACAACGCTGTTTCGATGGCCGGTTCGTGTCTATTACGAAGATACCGACGCCGGTGGTGTGGTTTACCACGCCAGCTACGTAGCTTTTTATGAAAGAGCCCGTACAGAGATGCTGCGCCATCATCACTTTAGCCAACAAGTTCTGCTGGCTGAGCGCGTCGCGTTCGTGGTACGCAAAATGACGCTGGAGTATTTTGCGCCCGCCAGACTCGACGACATGCTCGAAGTCCAAACGGAAATTACATCAATGCGTGGTACCTCCATGGTTTTCACGCAACGGATTGTCAACGCAGAGAACAAAGTGCTGAATGAAGCTGAGGTGCTGATTGTCTGTGTTGATCCACTCTTAATGAAGCCTCGTGCGCTTCCCAAGTCTATTGTCGCGGAGTTTAAGCAGTGACTGACATGAACATCCTTGATTTGTTCCTGAAGGCTAGCCTTCTGGTCAAACTTATCATGTTGATTTTGATTGGTTTTTCAATCGCATCCTGGGCAATCATCATCCAGAGAACGCGCATCCTTAACGCAGCAGGGCGCGAAGCGGAAGCATTCGAAGACAAGTTCTGGTCCGGCATTGAACTGTCACGTTTGTATCAGGAAAGTCAGGGGCGCCGCGATAATCTGAGCGGTTCGGAACAAATCTTCTACAGCGGGTTCAAAGAGTTTGCCCGTCTGCATCGCGCGAACAGTCACGCGCCAGAAGCGATTGTCGAAGGGGCATCCAGGGCGATGCGCATTTCGATGAATCGCGAGCTGGAAAATCTGGAAAACCACATTCCTTTCCTTGGCACCGTGGGTTCCATCAGCCCGTATATCGGTCTGTTCGGTACGGTGTGGGGGATCATGCACGCCTTTATCGCGCTGGGCGCAGTGAAGCAGGCCACACTGCAAATGGTTGCACCGGGGATCGCAGAAGCGCTGATCGCTACTGCAATCGGTCTGTTTGCCGCAATCCCGGCGGTGATGGCCTATAACCGCCTGAACCAGCGCGTGAACAAACTGGAACTGAATTACGACAACTTTATGGAAGAGTTCACGGCTATTCTGCATCGCCAGGCATTCGCCAGCAGCGACAGCAACAAGGAGTAATCCATGGCCAGAACGCGTGGGCGGGGCAGTCGTGGCCTCAAGTCTGAAATCAACATTGTACCGTTGCTGGACGTGTTGCTGGTGCTGCTGCTGATCTTTATGGCAACAGCGCCGATCATCACGCAGAGCGTAGAGGTCGATCTGCCGGATGCGACGGAATCGCAGACCGTCAGCACCAATGACGATCCTCCGGTCATTATTGAGGTTTCCGGTGTCGGACAATACAGCGTGGTGGTGGAAAAAGATCGTATGGATCAGCTACCGCCAGAGCAGGTGATTGCCGAGGCGCAGCGTCGCCTGCAATCCAATCCGAAAACCGTGTTCTTAATCGGCGGGGCGAAAGACGTGCCGTACGATGAAATCATTAAAGCGCTGAACCTGTTACATAGCGCGGGTGTGAAATCGGTTGGCTTGATGACGCAGCCTATCTGATCACTCGCCTGACAGGCGGACAGTTTTTGGGAACCGAGAGTGTCAAAGGCAACCGTACAAAACGACAAGCTTAAGCGAGCGATAATCATCTCAGCCGTGCTGCACGTAATTCTGGTGGCGCTGCTGATTTGGAGTTCGTTCGACGAGCATATTGATGCGTCTGCGGGCGGCGGCGGTGGCTCGGCGATCGATGCGGTGATGGTCGATCCCGGCGCTGTAGTGGACAATTACAATCGTCAACAGCAGCAGCAAGCCAGCGCGCAACGAGCCAAAGAGCAGCGCGAAAAACAGGCGCAACAGCAGGCGGAAGAGCTGCGTGAAAAGCAGGCTGCCGAGCAGGAGCGTTTGAAACAGCTAGAGCAGGAGCGTTTGCAGGCGCAGGAAGCCGCGCGCGAACAGGCCGAACAGCAGAAGCAAGCGGAAGAGGCGGCGAAAAAAGCGCAGCAGCAACAGAAGCAAGCTGAAGAAGCCGCAGCAAAAGCAGCCGCTGATGCAAAAGCTAAAGCAGACGCCCAGGCAAAAGAAGCAGCAGAAGCAGCGAAGAAAGCCGCTGCCGATGCGCAGAAAAAAGCGGAAGCTGAAGCCGCAAAAGCCGCTGCCGACGCACAGAAAAAAGCGGAAGCTGAAGCCGCAAAAGCCGCCGCCGACGCGAAGAAAAAAGCCGAAGCAGAAGCTGCGAAGAAAGCTCAGGCAGACGCTGAGAAGAAAGCACAGGCCGAAGCGGCTAAACAAGCCGCCGCGGAGAAAGCAGCAGCAGAGAAAGCCGCTGCGGCTGAGAAGGCTGCTGCTGCGAAAGCTGCTGCCGCTGAAAAAGTTGCAGAAGAGAAGAAAGCTGCCGCCGCAGAGAAGGCTGCCGCCGATAAGAAAGCGGCAGCTGAAAAAGCGGCCGCTGCCAAGAAAGCCGCCGCTGAAAAAGCCGCTGCCGCCGCTGGCGTTGACGATCTGTTTGGCGATTTAAGCTCTGGTAAGAATGCGCCGAAAACAGGTGGCGGGGCGAAAGGTAGTAATGCAGCCGCAGCCGGTTCTGGTAACACTAAGAACAACGGCGCATCGGGTGCTGACATCAGTAACTATGCCGGGCAGATTAAATCGGCGATTGAAAGCCGCTTTTATGATGCCTCCTCCTATGCGGGGAAAACCTGTACGTTACGTGTCAAACTGGCGCCGGATGGCATGCTGTTAGATATTCAGTCCGAAGGTGGCGACCCGGCGCTTTGTCAGGCGGCTCTTGCAGCTGCAAGACAGGCGAAAATGCCGAAGCCGCCAAGTCAGGCTGTGTATGAAGTGTTCAAAAATGCGCCGCTGGACTTTAAACCAGGACCTTAACCATAAGGTACACTTTCCTTCGCACCGCGCGGGGGGAATCGTACTGGTTGTTCCGACGCGGGTAGTTTTGTCTTATTGAGTTTGTTAAAATTCTGCTAAATTATCGCGGGTTTTCCACCCGGATAAGGGAGATATGATGAAGCAGGCATTACGTGTTGCATTTGGTTTTCTGATGCTGTGGGCAGCGGTGCTGCACGCAGAAGTACGTATCGAGATCACCCAGGGGGTGGACTCGGCACGCCCGATTGGCGTTGTGCCTTTCCAGTGGGCAGGCCCAGGTGCCGCGCCTGAAGATGCTGGCGGTATCGTTGCTGCGGATCTGCGCAACAGCGGCAAATTCAATCCCCTCGATCGTTCCCGCCTGCCGCAGCAACCTGGTAGCGCACAGGAAGTTCAGCCAGCCGCATGGTCTGCGTTGGGCATTGATGCGGTGGTTGTTGGTCAGGTAACCCCGAATCCTGACGGCAGCTATAACGTCGCTTACCAGCTGGTGGATACCGGCGGCGCGCCGGGTACCGTGCTGGCGCAGAACTCCTTTAAAGTGAACAAACAGTGGCTGCGTTATGCTGCTCATGCCGCCAGTGATGAAGTATTTGAAAAACTGACCGGTATCAAAGGTGCGTTCCGTACCCGTATTGCTTACGTAGTGCAGACGGCGAACAGTCAGTTCCCGTACGAGTTGCGCGTTTCAGACTATGACGGCTACAACCAGTTCCTGGTACACAAATCGCCGCAGCCGCTGATGTCTCCGGCCTGGTCCCCGGACGGGTCCAAACTGGCTTACGTGACGTTTGAAAGTGGTCGTTCTGCTCTGGTTATCCAGACGCTGGCGAATGCAAGCATCCGCCAGGTTGCTTCTTTCCCGCGCCACAACGGTGCGCCGGCCTTCTCACCGGACGGTTCTAAACTGGCGTTCGCGCTGTCTAAAACCGGTAGCCTGAACATTTATGTCATGGATATCGGTTCCGGCCAGATTCGTCAGGTTACTGATGGCCGCAGCAACAACACCGAACCGACCTGGTTCCCGGACAGTCAGACGCTGGCCTTTACGTCTGACCAGGCGGGTCGTCCGCAGGTGTATAAAGTAGGTATCAATGGCGGCGCAGCGCAGCGTATCTCCTGGCAGGGTTCACAAAACCAGGATGCTGACGTGAGCAGCGACGGCAAATTTATGGTGATGGTAAGCTCTGACGGTGGTCAGCAGCACATTGCTAAACAAGATCTGGCAGCGGGTGGCGTACAGGTTCTGACGTCAACGTTCCTGGATGAAACGCCAAGTCTGGCACCTAACGGCACAATGGTAATCTACAGCTCTTCTCAGGGGATGGGATCCGTGCTGAATCTGGTTTCTACAGATGGGCGTTTCAAAGCGCGTCTTCCGGCGACTGATGGTCAGGTTAAATTCCCTGCCTGGTCTCCGTATCTGTAATAATAAATATTTATAAAGGAATCAAAGAAATGCAACTGAACAAAGTGCTGAAAGGCCTGATGCTGGCTCTGCCTGTTATGGCGATTGCTGCGTGTTCTTCTCACAAGAACAACACCAGCGACCAGAGCGGCGAAGGCATGATGGGTGCTGGCACTGGCATGAACGGTAGTGGCAACATGTCCTCCGAAGAACAAGCGCGTCTGCAAATGCAACAGCTGCAGCAGAACAACATTGTTTACTTCGATCTGGACAAATATGACATCCGTTCTGACTTCGCAGCGATGCTGGATGCTCACGCTAACTTCCTGCGTAGCAACCCGTCCTACAAAGTCACCGTAGAAGGTCACGCGGACGAACGTGGTACTCCGGAGTACAACATCTCCCTGGGTGAACGTCGTGCTAACGCCGTTAAAATGTACCTGCAGGGTAAAGGCGTTTCCGCAGACCAGATCTCCATCGTTTCTTACGGTAAAGAGAAACCTGCAGTACTGGGCCATGACGAAGCGGCTTACGCTAAAAACCGTCGTGCCGTACTGGTTTACTAAGAGAATTGCATGAGCAGTAACTTCAGACATCATTTGTTGAGTCTGTCGTTACTGGTTGGCATAGCGGCCCCATGGGCCGCTAATGCTCAGGCGCCAATCAGTAGTGTCGGCTCAGGCTCGGTCGAAGACCGTGTCACTCAACTTGAGCGTATTTCTAATGCTCATAGCCAGCTTTTGACTCAACTCCAGCAACAACTCTCCGATAATCAGGCCGATATTGATACTCTTCGTGGACAAATCCAGGAAAATCAGTATCAGCTCAATCAGGTGGTTGAACGCCAACAGCAAATTTTGCAGCAGATAGGCAATTTGAGCAGTGGCACAGCGGGACAGACGCAGCAAGCTTCCGGCGATCAGAACGGTGCGGCGGCGCAAGCGCCAGCAGCGGATACGGGCGCAAATAACGGTGCGGCAACATCTGGTGCTCCTGTTCAAAGCGGCGATGCGAATACGGATTACAATGCGGCGATTGCGCTGGTACAGGATAAATCCCGTCAGGATGACGCGATCGTTGCTTTCCAGAATTTTGTCAAAAAGTACCCAGATTCAACCTACCTGCCGAATGCCAACTACTGGCTTGGTCAGTTGAATTACAACAAGGGTAAAAAAGACGATGCTGCTTATTACTTTGCCTCTGTGGTGAAGAATTACCCGAAGTCGCCTAAAGCGCCTGATGCCATGTTCAAGGTCGGCGTGATTATGCAGGACAAAGGTGACAGTGCTAAAGCGAAAGCGGTTTACCAGCAGGTGGTCAGTAAATACCCTGGTACCGAAGGTGCGAAACAAGCGCAAAAACGCCTTGGTTCTATGTAATGCATAGCGCATGACCAGAAATCGCGTTTTTTCTGGTCTTGTCGCATGAATCATAAGCAGTTAAGTCATTCTGGTTGAAATTGTTGTTGCGCTGAAATCTTAAATCAGTAATATATGCCGCCGTTGCCACGGGATATGTCTTAAGCCAGAAGCAACATGAAAGTGGGTCGTTAGCTCAGTTGGTAGAGCAGTTGACTTTTAATCAATTGGTCGCAGGTTCGAATCCTGCACGACCCACCAATTTAACATCGGGGTGGAGATGTTAAGCGTGAAGGATAACGTTGCATAGCAACGGCCCGACAGGGCAAGGCAAAGCCGAGTCATCCTGCACGACCCATCACTTAAAGCAGTATCCAGCAAGTAGTATCGGGTGATTAGCTCAGCTGGGAGAGCACCTCCCTTACAAGGAGGGGGTCGGCGGTTCGATCCCGTCATCACCCACCACTCGGGTCGTTAGCTCAGTTGGTAGAGCAGTTGACTTTTAATCAATTGGTCGCAGGTTCGAATCCTGCACGACCCACCAATTTAACATCAATCAAATGGTGTTAAACGTGGAGGATAAGGTTGCGGCAGCAGCGACGCCACAGGGCGAGGCAAAAGCTAAATTATCCTGCACAATCCGCCACTTAATGTGGTTCCTGATAAAATTATCTTCGAAGTCACTACCCTTATGGGTCGTTAGCTCAGTTGGTAGAGCAGTTGACTTTTAATCAATTGGTCGCAGGTTCGAATCCTGCACGACCCACCATTTTCAAAGTGGGCGATTACTTCGAAGAGCAATCCCGTAAGGGGTCGTTAGCTCAGTTGGTAGAGCAGTTGACTTTTAATCAATTGGTCGCAGGTTCGAATCCTGCACGACCCACCAATGTAAAAAAGCGCCCTAAAGGCGCTTTTTTGCTTTCTGCCGATCCTGAAGATTCGACAGAATTGTCGGGAACAATTTTGAACAACGCGCAGCGTTGGCCCGAAGGGCGAGTCTCAGGATGAGACGAGTATACCTGCGGCAGGTTCGAGTCGAACGTAGTGAGACAACGGAGCCGCTTGCGGCGACGGCCCGAAGGGCGAGCGAAGCGAGTCATCCTGCACGACCCACCAATGTAAAAATGGCGCTGGCGGCGCTTTTTTGCTTTCTGCCGATCCATTTACCATCCGTAAATCCCGCGATGCCCATCTGTTGATCTGCTAAGCGTAGCGCTAGCAGGAGCTGCTGTCGGAAGGGGATCTGCCATTCCTTCAAAATTCCTCACGACATTTTTTACGCAATCGGCTATCTTGTTTAGTATATAAAACATCTCCGCCGTATTACCCGCTTCCCGGCGGCTAACCCGGTTATTAAGTTCAGCAAGAAAAACGAGTAAGCATGATGAGCGTAATGTTTGATCCTGAAACCGCAATCTATCCTTTTCCGCCAAAACCCCTGCCGCTGAATCAGCAAGACAAGCAATTTTACCGCGAGAAAATCAAACGCTTGCTGAAAGAGCGGGATGCAGTGATGGTCGCGCACTACTATACCGACCCGGAGATCCAACAACTGGCAGAAGAGACCGGCGGCTGCATTGCGGATTCACTGGAGATGGCACGTTTTGGTGCCAGACATCCAGCCTCCACGCTGCTGGTTGCGGGCGTTCGTTTTATGGGCGAGACGGCCAAGATTCTCAGCCCGGAAAAAACTATTCTGATGCCAACGCTGCACGCCGAATGTTCACTCGATCTGGGCTGCCCGATTGAGGAGTTTACCGCTTTCTGCGACGCTCACCCGGATCGTACCGTTGTGGTCTACGCGAATACCTCGGCAGCAGTAAAAGCGCGCGCCGACTGGGTTGTAACATCCAGTATTGCCGTGGAGTTGATTGAACACCTCGATAGCCTCGGCGAGAAAATTATCTGGGCGCCGGACAAACATCTGGGAAGTTACGTGCAGAAACAGACCGGTGCAGATGTGCTGTGCTGGCAGGGCGCCTGTATTGTTCATGATGAATTTAAAACCCAGGCGCTGATGCGCATGAAAGCGCTCTACCCGCAAGCTGCGATTCTGGTGCATCCGGAATCGCCGCAATCGGTCGTGCAACTGGCGGATGCCGTGGGGTCTACCAGTCAATTGATTGCCGCGGCGAAAACGCTGCCACATCAACAGCTTATTGTCGCCACTGACCGGGGGATCTTTTATAAGATGCAGCAAGCCGTACCGGAAAAAGAGCTGTTAGAAGCACCGACGGCGGGCGAAGGCGCGACTTGCCGTAGCTGCGCGCACTGTCCATGGATGGCGATGAATGGCCTGAAAGCGATTGCTGAAGGGCTGGAGCACGGCGGTGCTGAGCATGAGATCCATGTTGATGCGGCATTACGCGAAGGCGCGTTGGTATCACTGAACCGCATGCTGGATTTTGCAGCTACACTACGACCGTAATACTTTTTAACGCGTAACAATAACGCTCAGGGGAAAGAATGGATTTTTTTAGTACACAGAACATCCTGGTGCACATACCGCTGGGTGCCGGTGGGTACGATCTCTCATGGATTGAAGCCACAGGCACGCTGGCGGGTTTACTGTGTATCTGGCTGGCGAGCCTGGAGAAAATCAGTAATTACGCGTTTGGTCTGATAAACGTCACGCTGTTCGCCATTATCTTTTTCCAGATCCAGCTCTACGCCAGTCTGTTACTCCAGCTCTTTTTCTTTGCTGCCAATATTTACGGCTGGTACGCCTGGTCACGCCAGACATCGCAAAACGAGGCCGAGTTGCAAATTCGCTGGCTGCCATTGCCGAAAGCGCTGGCGTGGCTGGCTGTGTGCGTGGTCGCGATTGGCCTGATGACCGCGTTTATTGATCCTGTCTTTGCGTTTCTGACGACAATAGCTGTCTCAGTAATGCAAACGCTGGGGCTGAATGTGACGATGCCGCAGCTGCAACCCGATGCTTTCCCGTTCTGGGATTCTTCCATGATGGTATTGTCGATTGTGGCGATGATCCTGATGACCCGCAAATACGTTGAAAATTGGCTGCTTTGGGTGATTATCAACGTCATTAGCGTGGTGATTTTCGCTTTACAAGGCGTGTGGGCGATGTCGCTTGAATATCTGATCCTGACATTTATTGCGCTTAATGGCAGCCGGATGTGGATGAACAGCGCGCGTGAGCGGGGTTCTCACGCGTTTTCACATTAATGGTGATGGTCAGGCTGTGATTCCCCCAGCGTGCAGTCTGGCCCTTTACAGAGCTGATACTCCATCTGCACGGTGGAATGCTCAATCTGGTAATGGTGGGTAAGGAAATGCTGGATCTCAGCGAGTAGCTTATCGTGATCCCGCGGTGGAATAACCTGCACATGCAATGTCATGAGAGGTTTTTCACCGACCAGCCAGACATGGACATGATGTACGTCGCGCACTTCCGGAATGGCGCGGCGCAAATGGCGTTTCAGTGCACCAATGTCGAATGTTGACGGTGCACCTTCCAGCAGTTCATTGACGCTTTCTTTCAATAAGCGCCAGGCGCTGCGCAACACCAGCGCGGAAACCAGCACGGAAAGTATCGGATCGACTGGCGTCCATCCGGTCAGCATAATCACCAGCGCGGCGGCGATTGCCCCAACGGAACCGAGCAGATCCCCCAGTACATGCAGCGCTGCAGCACGCACGTTGAGGTTCTTCTCTTCGCTACCGCGATGCAGCAACCAGAACGCGAGTAGATTTGCCAGCAGACCGGCAATAGCGATCACCATCATGGTTAACCCGGCCACCGGCTGCGGATGGTAAAAACGCTGAAGGGCTTCCCAGATAATCCACACGGTAATCAGCACCAGCGCCAGCGCATTCACAAAGGCGGCCAGCGTCGTCAGCCGCAGCCAGCCAAACGTGCGATGCGCGCTGGGCGGCTGGCGAGCAAACCAGACAGCTAATAGCGCGAAGAGCAGGGCAGCGGCATCGGTAAGCATGTGACCGGCATCAGCCAGCAGTGCCAGCGAGCCGGAAATAATCCCACCAGCCACCTCCACCAACATAAAAACGGCGGTGACAATAAATGCCAGCAACAAACGCCGGGCGTTGGCATCGGCGGGGGCGTGTGAATGTGAGTGCGCCATGAATGGCTCCTTCCTTTTAACCAGGCTTAACGCCTTACATCATTACAGATTTTTAACCGCTGAGAAGAAAAAAATAAGGAGAGCCGAAGCTCTCCTCATGTGTCATGGCGTCACTCTTTACTGGGTTGTGCCATCGGTTTTGGTATTGGCGTCATTATTAGTGCCATTACCGGTTTCGACTTTTTTGTTTACGTCCGGGCAACGCCCGTCCTTACACATGGTGTTTTTGTGCACTTCATCTTTGCTCATATGCTGCGATGAGTGAGTCTGGTTTGTACCAGTAGCAGAATTTGTGCTGCCGCTGTTAATTTTGCTGTTATCAACCCCTTTTGGCGCAAGGTTCTGCTGCGCATCCGGGGCTGTCTGACCCGCCGCTGCCGAGGAGTTGGCCTGGCCGTTATTGGTCGAGGCGTCAGATGCCGAATCGGCGGCCCATGCTGCGCCGCCTGCAAGGGTCAGTGTCGAGGTCAGTAAAAGCGTCGCTAATTTATTCATTTTCATCATAAAGCTCCTGTTCTGGTCGTTTTTATCACCGGCAAAGGTGATAAAAGCAGAGCGAACGAGTTATCACGCTCAGTGGTGAAAGATGCCGCTTTAATGATTAACGGCAGAATGTAATATTGCTAAAATTCAATTTAACGGTGTTTACAGTTAAAAAGTGTAGCCTCAATCTAACAGCCTGCGACTTTTGCATGGCTTTTTGCGCCATTCCAGGAATTATCCGTCCGAAGTGTAAAAGGGCGTTTACACTTCGGGCCTGACAAGATAGATTGGAAAGATTGCATTCATTACAAAAAGTATGGCCACACTGGAAAGATCATGAATTATCAGAACGACGATTTACGTATTAAAGAGATCAACGAGTTATTACCTCCTGTAGCGCTCCTTGAAAAATTCCCCGCCACTGAAACTGCCGCCCAGACAGTATCCAGCGCCCGCAAAGCGATCCACAATATTCTGCGCGGCAACGACGATCGTCTGCTGGTGGTGATTGGCCCGTGTTCCATTCATGATCCTGCGGCGGCGAAAGAGTATGCTTCGCGCCTGCTGGCATTGCGTGAAGAGCTCAGCGGCGAGCTGGAAGTAGTAATGCGCGTCTATTTTGAAAAACCGCGTACTACCGTGGGCTGGAAAGGGCTGATCAACGATCCGCATATGGATAACAGCTTCCAGATCAACGACGGCCTGCGCATCGCCCGCAAGTTACTGCTGGAAATCAATGACAGCGGCCTGCCGGCTGCGGGTGAATTCCTCGATATGATTACGCCGCAATATCTGGCGGATCTGATGAGCTGGGGGGCAATTGGCGCCCGTACTACGGAATCGCAGGTACACCGCGAGCTGGCTTCAGGTCTCTCCTGTCCGGTTGGATTCAAAAACGGCACCGACGGCACCATCAAAGTGGCAATCGATGCCATTAACGCTGCCAGCGCGCCGCACTGCTTCCTGTCCGTCACCAAATGGGGCCATTCTGCCATTGTGAATACCGCCGGTAATGGTGATTGCCACATTATTCTGCGCGGCGGTAAAGAGCCGAACTACAGCGCAAAACATGTGGCAGAAGTGAAATCAGGTCTGACCAAAGCAGGTCTTGAGCAGCAGGTGATGATCGATTTCAGCCATGCGAACTCCAGCAAGCAGTTCAAAAGGCAAATGGACGTTGGCAGCGATGTCTGCCAGCAGATCGCCAACGGTGAAAAAGCGATTATCGGCGTGATGATTGAAAGCCACCTGGTGGAAGGTAATCAGAGCCTGGAGAGCGGCGAACCGCTGGTCTACGGTAAGAGCATCACCGATGCGTGCATCGGCTGGGAAGATACGGACACCATCCTGCGTCAGTTAGCGGCAGCGGTAAAAGCACGTCGCGCCTGATTCGGCTGGCTTTCCCCGCTAACCCCGGCCGCTTACTTTAGTTAGCCGCCGGGAATTAGCCGCATCGTCGCCTTTCTGCAATGCGAATTATTTTGTGTATCTGATTGCGTGTGAAATGCAAAAAAAAGCGTGGAGCAATCCACGCTTTTTTTATGGGGGAAAACTTACTTCGCTTTACCCTGGTTTGCGACTGCAGCAGCTTTCGCTGCGATCTCTTCGGCATTGCCCAGGTAGTAGTGTTTCAGCGGTTTGAAGTTTTCATCGAACTCATAAACCAGCGGTACGCCGGTCGGGATGTTCAGTTCGAGGATCTCTTCTTCGCTCATATTGTCGAGGTATTTCACCAGCGCACGCAGGGAGTTACCGTGCGCAGCGATGATCACGCGCTCACCGCTTTTCAGGCGCGGCAGAATGGTTTCATTCCAGTAAGGAATAACGCGATCGATGGTCAGCGCCAGGCTTTCGGTCTGCGGCAGCTCGGCTTCGCTCAGTTTAGCGTAGCGCGGATCGTGGCCCGGGAAACGCTCGTCATCTTTGGTCAGCGCTGGCGGGGTAACGGCAAAGCCACGACGCCACTGTTTAACCTGCTCGTCACCGTATTTCTCAGCGGTTTCGGCTTTGTTCAGACCCTGCAACGCACCGTAGTGGCGTTCGTTCAGTTTCCAGCTTTTTTCTACCGGCAACCACGCCTGATCCAGTTCGTCCAGCACGTTCCACAGGGTGTGGATGGCACGTTTCAGCACGGAAGTGTAAGCAAAATCGAAGGAGTAGCCTTCCTCTTTCAGCAGTTTGCCTGCTGCTTTCGCTTCACCAACGCCTTTCTCTGACAGATCGACATCGTACCAACCGGTGAAGCGGTTTTCGTTGTTCCACTGGCTTTCGCCATGACGAACCAGAACCAGCTTAGTAACAGCCATACTCTTACTCCTGTAAGCCTGATTGAATGATAACAATTCTCATTATATTGCCGGAGAAAGAGCCCCGGCAACGATTACCCATAACCATAGCGAAAATAGCCGCGCAGTGTAAGGTGCTTGTGAACCAGGGGTTATAGTTTTGTCGATAAGTGGCGCTTATTTCAGCAAAATGAGCAAAAAAAAGCCCTCCGGAAGGAGGGCTGAGATTAAAGCGCGATAAAGTGATATTCCGTCAGGCTGACATATTCGTTGCCGGGGCGTAAAACACAGTCCGGCTGCGGATAGTCCGGGCGATTCGGGCTGTCGGGCAAAAATTCGCTCTCCAGCGCCAGGCCTTGCCATGCGGCGTAGGTTTTTCCCCCGCGCGCTGGCGTACCGTCGAGATAATTGCCGGAATAGAACTGGAGCGCAGGGGCGCTGGTATAAACCGTCATTTGCAGTTGGTTATCCGCTGACCACAAGTGTGCCGCAGGCTGGCTGGCATCACCCTTCGCCTGCAACAAAAACGCATGATCGTAGCCTTTTACTACACGCTGATCGTCATCGCTGAGAAACTCTTCCGCTACGGTTTTGGGCGTACGGAAATCAAAACTGGTCAGTGCGACTTTTTTCAACCCGCCGGTCGGTATCCCCATCTCATCCACAGGCAGATATTCATCTGCCAGCAGTTGCAGCGAGTGGCTACGCACATCAGACTGATGCCCATCGAGGTTGAAATAGGCGTGGTTGGTCAGGTTGACCGGGCAGGGTTTATCGGTCGTGGCGCGATATTCAATGGCCAGACGGTTATCCTCGCCGAGGCGAAAATGCGCCGTGGCGTTTACGTTGCCCGGAAAACCCTGATCGCCATCCGGCGAAGTCAGCGAAAACAGCACCTCATTTCCATTCTGACGCTCAATCCGCCAGCGACGCTTGTCGAACCCCTCCGGGCCGCCGTGCAACTGATTTTCGCCCTGGCTGGGCGTAAGCGCATATGTCTGGCCATCAAGCTGAAAACGGCTTTTGCTGATACGGTTGGCGTAACGGCCTACCGAAGCGCCAAGAAACGCCGATTGTTGCAGATAGTATTCCGGTGACGCGCAGCCGAGCAGCGCTTCACGCACGGAGCCATCTTTCAGTGGGACGCGTGCCGAGAGCAGCGTCGCGCCCCAGTCCATGAGTGTTACCACCATTCCGGCGCTGTTGCGCAGAGTGATGAGACGGAAGGGCAGCCCGTCCGGAGCCGCCGTCGCAGATTCGTTTAGCACTGTCCTGCTCCCTGTGAAGGTTTGCACACATAAAAGGTTTCTTTGATGCCGGTTTTGGCTTCGTACTGGCTTTCCACGGCCTGTTGCACCGTAGGAACCAGCGCTTCCGGTACCAGCGCGACAACGCAACCGCCAAAACCGCCGCCGGTCATGCGCACGCCGCCTTTATCACCGATGGTGGCTTTTACAATCTCGACCAGCGTATCGATTTGCGGCACGGTGATTTCAAAATCATCGCGCATCGACGCGTGGGATTCGGCCATCAGCACGCCCATGCGTTGCAGATCGCCTTTCTCCAGCGCGGCGGCCGCTTCTACTGTACGCGCGTTTTCTGTCAGCACATGGCGTACGCGTTTGCTGACCAGCGGATCCAGCTCGTGCGCTACCGCATTGAACTGGTCGATGCTGACATCACGCAGCGCTTTCTGTTGGAAGAAACGTGCGCCGGTTTCGCACTGCTGACGACGCGTGTTGTATTCACTGCCAACCAGCGTGCGTTTGAAATTGCTGTTAATGATGACAATTGCTACGCCTTCCGGCATCGACACCGCTTTGGTGCCGAGCGAGCGGCAGTCGATCAGCAACGCGCTGCCTTTTTTGCCCAGCGCCGAGATCAACTGATCCATAATGCCGCAGTTACAGCCGACGAACTGGTTTTCCGCTTCCTGGCCGTTAAGGGCAATCTGCGCGCCATCCAGCGGCAGATGGTAAAGCTGCTGGAAGACGGTGCCGACCGCCACTTCCAGCGATGCTGAGGAGCTTAACCCCGCACCTTGCGGTACGTTGCCGCTGATCACCAGATCGGCGCCGCCAAAGCCCGCGTTGCGTTTTTGCAAGTGTTTCACTACGCCACGCACATAGTTGGACCACTGCTGGCTGTCGTGAGTAACAATCGGGGCATCGAGGGAAAATTCATCCGTCTGGTTATCGTAATCGGCGGCAATTACCCGCACGATGCGATCGGCGCGCGGTGCGCAGCTAATCACCGTCTGGTAATCAATGGCGCAGGGCAGTACAAAACCGTCATTATAGTCAGTATGTTCACCAATCAGATTCACACGGCCCGGAGCCTGAATGGTATGGGTGGCAGGGTAGCCAAATTTCTCAGCAAACAGGGATTGTGTTTTTTCTTTCAGACTCATTGTTATTCTCCGGATTCGCGAAAATGGACATCGCTCAGCGCACGCAGGCGTTCGGCGGCTTGTTCTGCCGTCAGATCGCGCTGGGTTTCCGCCAGCATTTCGTAGCCCACCATAAATTTACGTACGGTAGCGGAACGCAGCAGCGGCGGATAGAAATGCGCGTGCAACTGCCAGTGATCATTCTCTTCGCCGTTAAACGGCGCGCCGTGCCAGCCCATCGAGTAGGGGAAAGAGCACTGGAACAGATTGTCGTAACGGCTGGTCAGTTTTTTCAGCGCCAGCGCCAGATCGCTGCGCTGCGCTGCGGTTAAGTCGGTAATGCGCTGGATATGCGCCTTCGGCAACAGCAGCGTTTCGAACGGCCAGGCCGCCCAGTAAGGCACCACGGCCAGCCAGTGATCGGTTTCCACGACCGTACGGCTGCCGTCATTCAGCTCGCGCTGCGCATAATCGACCAGCATCGGCGAGTGATGTTCAGCAAAGTACGCTTTTTGCAGGCGGTCTTCGCGTTCCACTTCGTTGGGCAGAAAACTGTTCGCCCACACCTGGCCATGCGGATGCGGGTTGGAGCAGCCCATTGCTGCACCTTTGTTCTCAAACACCTGCACCCATGGATACTGCTGGCCCAGCTCGGCGGTTTGCTGTTGCCAGGTTTTCACCACCTCTTCCAGCGCATTCAGGCTCAGTTCCGGCAGCGTTTTGCTGTGATCCGGCGAGAAACAAATAACCCGGCTGGTCCCGCGCGCGCTCTGGCTGCGCATCAGCGGATCGCTGCTTTCCGGCGCCTGCGGCGTATCGGTCATCAGCGCTGCAAAATCATTGGTGAACACGTAAGTACTGGTGTAATCCGGGTTTTTATCGCCCGTTACGCGAGTATTGCCCGGACACAGGAAGCAATCCGGATCGTGTGCAGGCAATGTTTGCTTCGCTGGCGTTTCCTGCGCCCCTTGCCAGGGACGCTTTGCGCGATGCGGAGAAACCAGGATCCACTGATCGGTCAGCGGGTTGTAGCGGCGATGCGGGTGATCGACCGGGTTAAATTGCGTCATTACTGCTCCTTCAATCCGGATAGCCCTGCGGATGGCGTGACTGCCAGCGCCAGGTATCTTCTGCCATTTCGTCAAGCGTACGGGTCACGCGCCAGTTCAGTTCTTTATCGGCTTTGGTCGCGTCGGCCCAGTAGGCCGGTAAATCGCCCTCGCGGCGCGGCGCATAGTGCCATGCCACCGGTTTGCCGCAGGCTTTACTGAAGGCGTTAACCACATCCAGTACGCTGCTGCCGACGCCGGCACCGAGGTTGTAAATATGGACGCCCGGTTTGCCAGCCAGCTGTTGCATCGCCGCAACGTGACCGTCAGCCAGGTCCATCACATGAATGTAATCACGCACGCCCGTGCCATCCGGCGTCGGATAATCGTTGCCGAAAATCGCCAGAGAATCACGACGGCCAACGGCAACCTGCGCGATGTAAGGCATCAGGTTATTCGGGATACCCTGCGGATCTTCGCCCATATCTCCTGACGGATGCGCGCCAACCGGGTTGAAGTAGCGCAGCAGCGCGATGCTCCACTCTGGCTGTGCTTTTTGCAGGTCGGTGAGGATCTGTTCCACCATCAGCTTGCTTTTGCCGTACGGACTTTGTGGCGTCCCGGTGGGGAAGCTTTCGACATAAGGGATTTTCGGTTGATCGCCGTAGACCGTCGCGGAGGAGCTGAAAATCAGGTTTTTGACGTTGGCGGCGCGCATGGCATTGATCAGGCGCAGCGTACCGTTGACGTTGTTGTCGTAGTACTCCAGCGGCTTCGCCACGGATTCGCCCACGGCCTTCAGCCCGGCAAAGTGAATGACCGCTTCAATGGCATGATCGTGCAGGATTTCGGCCAGCAGCGCTTCATCGCGAATATCACCTTCAACGAACAGCGCGGATTTTCCGCCAAAGCGCTCGATTTCATTGAGCACGCTGCGCTTACTGTTACAGAGGTTATCCAGAATGATCACGTCATGGCCGTTTTGCAGCAGTTGTACGCAGGTGTGGCTTCCTATGTAACCGCTACCACCAGTAACCAGAACTCGCATATTTCACTCCATAAAGCATTTGATATGAACAAACCTTAGCATAACAGAGAGGTGAAAACTGTGACATGGGATAAATTAGTGGAATCGTTTACACTGAATTTTCTGCCGTCCGGTTTGTCGCGTAACCGCTGGAAAACGCTGCTTTAGCGGCGCTTATCCGGCGAATATGAATAGTCTTAAAATGACTGCATTGCGTTACAGCAACGCAGACGCTGCCGGCAAAAGCCGGACAACGTCCCGAGGAGGTTATAAGTCATTGATGGCAGTCAGGCAATCGGCGTACAGGATAAAAGACTATATTCCAGATGTTCGCCAGAGTGATGCTGCTCAGGAAGCGTGCGTTTCGAATTGGTAGCGATAGCTGTCGCCTTCCGGCACAAAGGTCAGCCGGTGAGTGATGCAGGCTGGCGCATCGTCGGCATGGTGCGAAACAAACAGCAATTGGGTTTGTCCTTCACTGATTAACACATCAACAAAGCGGCGGATCAGCTGGCGGTTTAGCGGATCCAGCCCTTGCAGCGGCTCGTCGAGGATCAGTAATGTCGGATGTTTCACCAGCGCACGGACAATCAGCGCCAGCCGCTGTTGTCCCCATGAAAGGCTGTGGAAGGGCGCATCGGCGGTGCGGGCGTCGAAACCTAAAATATCCAGCCAGCGCTGCGCCAGTTTGTGCTGCTTATCTGACACCGCCTGATAAATGCCAATTGAGTCAAAGTAGCCGGAGAGGATCACGTTGCGCACATTAGTGCTGACGCGGTAATCAAGGTGCAGGCTGCTGCTGACGTAACCAATATGTTTTTTGATATCCCAGATAGTTTCACCGCTGCCGCGACGGCGGCCAAACAGCGTCAGATCGTTGCTGTAACCCTGCGGGTGATCGCCGGTGATCAGGCTCAACAGCGTCGATTTCCCGGCGCCGTTCGGGCCGACGATCTGCCAGTGTTCGCCGGGATTTACCGTCCAGGAAAGCTGGTTGATGATCGACCTGTCATTATAAGAAACGACGCCATCGTTCAGCACAATCAGCGGTTCGCCCGCGCGTAACGTTTCTCGGGCCGGGGGCGCGTCAGGTTCCGGCAGGGCAATACCGGCCAGTTTTTCACTGTGTGCCAGTTGCGCAATCAGCGCCTGTTGCAGCAGGGCGGACTTTTCACCGGTTTCCGTCAGAGTGCAATCCACCAGTACGCCAGCGTGCTGTACAAAATCCGGGATTTCATCAAAGCGGTTAAGCACCAGCACTACCGTGTAACCCTCACCATTCAGCCGCGCCAGCAGTTCCGCCAGTTGCTGGCGGGAGTTCACATCCAGCCCGTCGAAGGGTTCATCCAGAACCAGCAGTTCCGGCTCGGACATCAGCGCCTGACACAGCAGCGTTTTGCGCGTTTCGCCAGTCGAAAGGTATTTAAAGCGGCGTGTCAGCAGATGTGCGATGCCGAATTGCGCTGCCAGTTGTTCACAGCGCTGTGGGTTTTTGACCTCATCCTGAATGATGTCGGCCGTAGTGCGCCCGGTATCCTCTTCGCCAGGGCTGAGCATATCGGTGTTGTTGCGCTGCCACTCTTCGCTGACCAGTTTTTGTAACTGCTCAAAAGAGAGGCGCGTCAGGCGAGTAAATTGACACTGACGTTCGCCGTTCAGCAATGTCAGTTCGCCCGAAAGCGCGCGGGCCAGCGCGGATTTACCGCTGCCGTTAGCGCCAACAAAGGCCCAGCTTTCGCCCGCCCGCAGGATTAACTGTTCAAGGTGCAGCGTGCGTGTATCGCTAAGACGAAACGTACCTTGCGAAATTTGCAATGATGACATGATATATCCCGTTTTTTGCAGCAATGAAGTTCAGGGATACGTGCAATGCACTCACTTGTCAATGCGATTAGCATAACGTGGCGAGAATGACCCGATCGGCATTAAAATATGCCGTCACTTCGCGCTGTTCCTGCAAATTATCCACGTCATGCGTTGGCACCGTGGCGCAGAGCTGCTGTCCGTCTGGCAGTGTCATCAGCACTTCGCTTTGCTGTTCGCCACGCTCAATATGGCTGATAAATCCTTTAAGCTGGTTGTCGGCAAGCGCCGCGCGCTGCGCATCCTGCGTGATATTCACCCAGGGCGCTTTCAGCAATACCAGCACCTCTTTTCCTGCCTCAAGGCCAAGTCGTTCGCCGCTTTGTGCGGTGATAGCGACTTTCAGGCGCGTTTCACCGTCGGCCAGCAGCACTTCAATATGCTGCTGCACCTGCTGGTGATCGCGGGTGGTTACGGTGCCAAACCACTGGTTGCGGGCGCTGGTTTGCAGGGAAAAGCGCGAAATGGCCGCCAGCAGGCTGTTCAGCGGCAGCGCGTCGTCATCGCTCAGCACGTCAAACGCCTTCTGCTGGATCTGCGCCAGCAGATCGTAAAGCTGAATCAGCCGTTGCCCGTAACGGGTCACTACCGCGCCGCCGCCGCCTTTACCGCCTGTCGCACGATCAACCAGCGTATGTTCGCTCAGTTGGTTCATTTCATTGATGGCATCCCAGGCGCTTTTGTAACTGATGCCTGCGTTCTTCGCGCCCTGGCTAATCGAACCCGTTTGTTCGATCTGTTTCAGCAGAGAAATACGGCGCGGATCGGCAAAAAGGCGTTCCTGAAGTTTGAGGGTTAAGAGAATTTCAGCCTGCATTACGCAATGTCCTGGCAAAAAGAGTATTGTGAAGGAAAAGCGGTATTACGCCTAGCCTGAGCCCTGATTTTGATAGCAAAGCGGCGCATGCAATCGCACAAAAGGCGAGTGTTTTTCTGTGGAATCAGGCTAAAATGCCTGCTTCGCAATATCCGGAGTCGATCATGTTAGAGTTGTTGAAAAGCCTGGTTTTTGCCGTGATCATGGTTCCTGTGGTGATGGCTATCATCCTGGGGCTGATTTATGGCTTGGGTGAAGTATTTAACGTCTTTTCCGCCGTCGGTCGTCGCGACCGTTCCAGCCAGCAGCGCTGATCCTTTCGAAAACGCCCACTTTGGTGGGCGTTTTACTGTTCAAGATTTTGTGACATCCTGCCGATATATTTACTGAAGTTACTCATTCTTTATGGGTATTACCTGCCGCCATGAAAACTCTGATAACATCGTTATGTTTCAATGTATATAACGATACTCAGAGGAGCTACAAATGGCAGGTACATGGTTACGCCTTTTTGCTGGGGCGACTTTATCGCTTTCTGTTGCCGGGCATGCACTGGCGGAAGAGGGCAAAATTACTGTTTTTGCAGCAGCGTCGCTGACCAATGCGCTGCAGGATATTGCGGCGGCGTATAAAAAAGAGAAAAACGTTGAGGTAGTCTCTTCGTTCGCCTCCTCGTCAACGCTGGCGCGGCAGATTGAAGCCGGTGCGCCGGCCGATCTGTTTATTTCTGCCGATCAGAAATGGATGGATTACGCCGTCGAGAAAAAATCCATTGATACGGCGACGCGTGAAACCCTGCTGGGCAACAGCCTGGTGGTTGTGGCACCGAAAAGCAGCGCTCAGGGCGAAATTACCGTTAATGCCAAAACCAACTGGAGCAGCCTGCTGAAAGGCGGCCGCCTTGCCGTTGGCGATCCGGACCACGTTCCGGCAGGGATTTACGCCAAAGAAGCGCTGCAAAAACTGGGGGCATGGGAAACCCTGTCACCGAAGCTGGCTCCGGCAGAAGATGTACGTGGCGCGCTGGCGTTGGTAGAGCGCGGAGAAGCGCCGCTGGGCATCGTTTACGGTTCTGACGCGGTGGTCAGCAAAGGCGTGAAAGTGGTGGGGACCTTCCCGGAAGATTCGCACCAAAAAGTGGAATACCCGCTGGCTATTATCAATGGGCATAAAAACGCAACGGTAACGGCGTTTTATGATTACCTGAAAGGCCCGCAGGCTTCTGAAATTTTCAAACGTTACGGATTTACGACGCACTAATGATATTGACGGATCCCGAATGGCAGGCGGTACTGCTGAGCCTGAAAGTCTCATCCCTCGCGGTATTATTCAGTTTGCCCTTTGGGATCTTCTTCGCCTGGTTGCTGGTGCGTTGCACATTTCCGGGCAAAGCCCTTCTTGATAGCGTACTGCATCTGCCGCTGGTTTTACCGCCGGTGGTGGTCGGTTATCTGTTGCTGGTAGCGATGGGCAGACGCGGTTTTATCGGCCAGTGGTTGTATGACTGGTTCGGTATTACCTTTGCGTTTAGCTGGCGCGGCGCGGTGTTAGCCGCTGCGGTGATGTCTTTTCCGTTAATGGTGCGCGCGATCCGTCTGGCGCTGGAAGGCGTGGACAGAAAGCTCGAACAGGCAGCACGTACGCTTGGCGCAGGGCGCTGGCGCGTCTTTGCCACCATCACGTTACCGCTGACGTTGCCGGGAATTATTGTCGGTACGGTGCTGGCCTTCGCCCGCTCGCTCGGCGAGTTTGGCGCGACCATCACCTTCGTCTCTAATATTCCGGGGGAGACGCGCACTATTCCCTCGGCGATGTATACCCTGATTCAGATGCCAGGCGGCGAAAGCGCGGCGGCGCGGCTGTGTGTGATCTCGATTGTGCTGGCGCTGATTTCGTTGCTGGTATCGGAATGGCTGGCGCGCATCAGCCGTGAACGGACAGGGAGATAACCGATGCTGGAGCTCGATTTCACCCAGACGCTGGGAACACATCAACTGCGTGTCGCCGAATCGCTGCCTGCCAGCGGAATTACGGCGATTTTCGGTGTTTCCGGCGCCGGGAAAACCTCGCTGATTAACGCGATCGGCGGCCTGACGCACCCGCAAGAGGGGCGCATCACCCTGAACAATCGCGTGCTTCTCGATACCACGCGTAAAATTTGCCTGCCACCGGAAAAACGGCGTGTTGGCTACGTTTTTCAGGATGCGCGCCTGTTCCCGCACTATAAAGTGCTCGGGAACCTGCGGTACGGCATGGCGAAATCCATGGCCGGGCAATTCGACAAGCTGGTGGCGCTGCTGGGCATTGAGCCTTTGCTGGAGCGGCTTCCGGGTACGCTCTCCGGCGGCGAAAAACAGCGTGTCGCCATTGGCCGCGCGTTATTAACCGCGCCGGAACTGATGTTGCTGGATGAGCCGCTGGCATCGCTGGATATTCCGCGTAAACGGGAGTTGTTACCCTATTTGCAGCGGCTGGCGCAGGAGATCAACATTCCGATGCTGTATGTCAGCCACTCGCTGGATGAGATCCTGCATCTCGCCGATAACGTGATGGTACTGGAAGCGGGTGAAGTGAAAGCGTTCGGCAGACTGGAGGATGTCTGGGGTAGCCGCGTGATGAACCCGTGGCTGCCGCCTGAGCAGCAAAGCAGCGTGCTAAAAGTGATAGTGCTGGAACACCATCCGCATTACGCCATGACCGCGCTGGCACTTGGCGATCAGCATATCTGGGTGAATAAAGTCGATCGCCCGCTGCAAAGCACGCTGCGCATTCGTGTGCAGGCGACGGATGTTTCTTTGGTGCTGCAACCGCCGATGAATACCAGTATCCGTAATATTCTGCGTGCCAAAGTGGCGCAGTGTTTCGATGTTGATGGGCAGGTAGAAGTTCAACTTGAGGTGGGCAGCCGTACGTTGTGGGCGCGCATCAGCCCCTGGGCGAGAGATGAACTGGGTGTGAAAGCGGGTCAGTGGCTGTATGCGCAAATCAAGAGCGTGTCGATAACCGCCTGATAACGGCGTAATACAAAGAAGGGGAGCTGAGCTCCCCGTCATTGCGAAAGTGGCTGGCGTTGATGAGCCTTAGAGATCATCCGTGGTATGGTGGACAACGATCTCCAGCGTATTGCGGATCACGTCGCTCGTCACCACGTCTTGTGTCGTTTCGATCATCTTAATCAATTCAAGAATCAGCGCTTTGTGCGTGATGCTTTGCCCTGCGGCAGAAATACGCCGAATGGCGGCACCAAGTATTGCTGACTCCTCTGATAACACATTGCCGCCGCTGCGGAAGTATTCAGCAAGAGAAGCATCGGGCAGGTTTTCGTAACCATATGATTGTTCTTGCATAGCCTGGCTCATCGGGTGGATCCTGTTGTGGTTGAATATGACTGAGCGGCCTCAGTGTTTTTTATTGTTTAGCGATTTTTCGCCAAACAGAGGGAAAACGTTACTTCTGTTTTCCTTGTCCCAGAATGCTTCACTTCCGGTAGCGGATCGTAACGAGGAAATATTATTGCTGATAATTTCGGCAATAATGCGCCCCAGCATGTTACGCCGCTCAATATCGGTTTCGTTTCGCTCCATTGACCTCAGCCGGTTAATCAGTGCCTGAGTGCTAATGGGCGAATTGTCCTTAAGGAGTGACAGTACCGCCACGCCAATAAGTTCATCGGTGAGTTGTTCAATTTCACTACTGTTCATAACTGCATCTCGGGTTGCCGCCGATTGCCGATTTGCAAGGACGGCTTGAAGCCCATTCTCCCGTGGAAACATACTCAGAACGCTATGTGACCCGCGAGAATTGACTCAAATACCAGATAATTTTTGCTGTTTAAGCGGAGCCTTAGCGATCAAACAGCATACCAATCAACGCATGATAGTGGCTCTCCTCCTCCGGGCTGGATGCCTGTTCGAGGCGGCTGAGCAGTTTGGTACAGATGGCTTTACGACTGAGATTACGCCCTTCACTGAGGATTTCTACCGCAATTTTCCCGAGCGTTGCTTGTTGGGTCGGCAGCGTCGCTTTGTTGAAATAACGGGTAACGGCAGTTGCTGTGTTCGGAAGATAACCGTTCTGTTGCATTTGTCACTCCTCAGGAAAATGTCAGTTAAATAAGTACAATTAAAGTTATACAAACATGGCGAAAATGTATATTAAAATTGTACAAAATTATTAGCACTCTATAGAAACACTCGCTAATTGGTTGTTTTATTGAGTTAATAAATTTCTGAAAATTCAGGAAAAAACAGGCGTTGTACAACCTTTCCTCGGATAAGTCTGATATTGATCCATTATCCCATCCGGCGATAAACCAAGGAAAATCAATGCAAGACGCCCCGGAAAGCATCTGCTAAGGTTGCTGTTCTTTCACTTCGCCCCGGAGCCTTTATGCTCACCACCATCATTTACCGTAGCCATTTGCATGAACATGTCTCTTATGAAGTGCTTAAAGAGATGGTCGTCGCCGCGAATATCAAGAATGGTCAGGCAGGCGTCACGGGGATTTTGTTGTTTAACGGCACCCATTTTTTCCAGTTACTGGAGGGGCCTGAAGAGGGCGTCGCCGCCATCTATCAGGACATTTGTGCAGACAACCGTCATTACAATCTGGTTGAGTTATTGCGTGATTACGCTCCTTCGCGGCGGTTCGGTAAGACCGGAATGGAACTGTTTGATTTACGCGATCATCGCCGGGAAGAGGTGTTGCAGGCGGTATTCGACAGAGGCACATCGCGTTATCAACTGATCTACGGCGATCGCGCGCTGCAATTTTTCCAGACCTTTGTCGAGGACAGTGAAAAAGAGAACTACTTTGAGATCCCGCCGGGCGATACATGGGAATTCATTGCGGATGAGCAGCCGGTTTCGCTGCCGGCAAAGGCGCTCGACAGCCTTGCCGAATGCCGTTTTGCATTCCAGCCGATAGTCGATCCGTTTGCCCGGCAAATCGTGTCGCTGGAAGCGCTACTGCGAACGCCGGAAGGCGGCTCGCCGCAGGCCTGGTTTGCTGGTCTTTCGGGAGAAGATATCTATGCGGCAGATTTGCACAGTAAGAAAGTGGCGTTTGCGCTGGCAGCCACCTTGCGCCTGGGCGCGCAAACCCTCTCGGTGAATCTCCTGCCAATGACGCTGGTCAAAGTCCCCAATGCGGTGGAGTTTTTCCTGCAGGAAATTCGCGCCAACGGACTGGTGCCGGAGCAGATTGTCGTTGAATTTACGGAGAGTGAAATTCTTTCGCATCTGGACGAATTTACTCAGGCGGTGAAGCTATTAAAAGGCGCGGGCATCCGCGTGGCGATTGAGCACTTTGGCGCCGGGTTTGCCGGATTGCTGCTGCTGGCGCAGTTTCAGCCGGACCGGATCAAAATCAACCGCGCGCTAATTCAGGACGTACACAAAAGCGGCTCGCGGCAGGCCATTGTTCAGGCGATTATCCGCTGCTGCACTTCGCTTGAGATTGCCGTCACCGCCGTTGGCATCGAAACAGCAGAAGAGTGGATGTGGCTGGAATCAGCGGGCATTACCCATTTCCAGGGCTATTTGTTCGCGCCGCCTTCGCTGTCGGGGATCCCGGCGGTGGCCTGGCCTGAGAAAAGAGAAGACTTACCGTCATAAAGTTGTACAAAAGTATTTGTACAAGCTGGCAGAGTTAATTAGTCTTGCAACCGAGTAAACCGGCGTTACCAGTAGAGGAAGTCCATGGCATTTTACAGCATTGGCGAGGTTGCCGAGCGATGCGGCATTAACCCGGTCACACTGCGTGCATGGCAACGTCGTTATGGTTTGTTAAGGCCACAGCGCAGCGAAGGCGGGCACCGTCAATTTGATGAGTCCGACATTCAGCGTATTGAAGAGATCAAACGCTGGATCGAGAGCGGCGTGTCCGTCAGTAAAGTGAAAGCGTTGCTCGATGAGAACAAGCTGGCAGGCCAGGCCGGATGGACATCGGTGCAGGAAGAGATGATGTCCACGCTTCGGCAGGTCAATCCTGACCGTTTGCAGACAACGCTAACCACGCTGGCGCAGCAATACTCCGCAGAGCAGTTTATTGAGGATATTGTCATGCCGGTCAGGCAGCGCATGAGCCTCGATCCTAATACCGCACGCGTTATGCTCAGTTTGCTGGATGGCGTGCTGATTGAATATGCCGCCGCGGCTATCGCACAGGCCCGTTCGCCGGCGGCGAAAGCGGCGCTGCTGGTGGCCTGGGACAATCACGATCGAACGCGCTTGTGGCTGGAAGCCTGGCGGCTTTCTCAGCAGGGCTGGCGCATTCACGTGCTTGCCGAACCGCTCGATTCCCCACGCCCGGAGTTCTTCCCCGGCCAGCAGCTTTTCGTCTGGACAGGAAAACCGCTGACGCGCAGTCAGTTGCAGCAACTGACGCACTGGCGCAATCAGGGGTTCACTGTCGCCATTCATCCCGAGACGAAACTTCCCTGATCGCTTGCAAAACAATGCGCTGAGCTTTCGGGCTGAAGCACATTTTCAACAGCCCGGACGGTAACGGGTCGATCACAGCAGCTCTTTGTAGATAAAGCTGGCAATGCTGTCGACGGTATTGTCGCCAATCACCACATCGGCGTGCGCTTTGACTGCATCGTCGGCATTCCCCATCGCCACGCCCACGCCAGCCGCTTCCAGCATGCTGATATCGTTATAATTATCGCCAAACGCCACCACGTTCTGCATCGACAAACCTTGTGACGCCACCCATTCGGCCAGGCGTTTGCCTTTGCTGTTTCCGGCGCGGGCAATATCGACCTGATCGTGCCATGACCATTCACATTCCAGCCCCAGCGTCTGCTCAATGTGGTGGGCGAAATCCTTCAGCTTTTGCGTATCTTCATCGGTGAGCGCGAACTTCCAGATGGCTTGCACTTCCTGCGCCGCGCTGCTCAGCGATGCCACTTGCTGGAAAACCGGGCGTTGCTCTGGCGGCAGCGATTGCGCCCAGTTGTTGGTGCGCAGCACATGGCCGGTGGGTTTCTCGTACAGCATGGCGTTATCGACATACATCAGGCCATGAATGCCATGCTCGTTAAGCTGAGTAATCAATTGTTGCGCTTGTGGCACCGGCAGTGGATCGGCAGAGAGTACTTTTTTTGCGTGATAATCATACAAATAAGTGCCATTACAACAAATTGCAGGTGTATCCAGCGCCAGTGCCTGATAAAAAGGGTGGATGGCAACATGATGCCGACCGGTGACGATGATGAGTTGATGTCCTGCCGCTTTTGCGCGGGCCAACGCTTCAATAGATGAGGGCAGAAGCGTTTTTTTCGGTGTCAGTAGCGTACCGTCTAAATCCAGAGCAATAACTCGCGAAGTCATAACAAATTCCGTGGTCGATGTTGAAATTTTTGCGTCCGGGCATGGTACACCGCGTCGCCGGATGCGCAAAATCTGGCGCAGAAAATCAGCAGCAAGCCAGAAAAAAGGCTATCCTGGTTACTTAACGCAAATAAGAATTAGAGGAAAGGAGTGTTCATGAAACAAACCGTTTATACCGCAAGTCCGGAGAGTCAGCAGATCCACGTCTGGCGTTTGAATTCTGAAGGCACCCTGACGCTGGTTCAGGTCGTTGATGTGCCGGGTCAGGTTCAGCCGATGGTGGTCAGCCCGGACAAACGTTACCTCTACGTGGGCGTTCGCCCTGAATTTCGCGTTATCGCTTACCGTATCGCCCCTGACGACGGTGCGCTGACGCTTGCGGCGGAAGCGCCGTTGCCGGGCAGCCCGACGCATATTTCCACCGATCACAGCGGCCGCTTCCTGTTCAGCGCCTCTTACAATGCGGGCAGCGTCAGCGTGACGCGCCTGGAAGACGGTATTCCGACGCAGAACGTTGATGTCGTGGAAGGGCTGGAAGGGTGCCACTCGGCGAACATCTCTCCGGACAACCGTACGCTGTGGGTTCCGGCGTTGAAGCAGGATCGCATCTGCCTGTTCACGCTGGCGGATGACGGCAATCTGACGGCGCAAAATCCGGCGGAAGTGACCACCGTGGAAGGCGCAGGTCCGCGTCATATGGTGTTCCATCCGAACGCGCGTTTCGGCTATTGCGTGAATGAGCTGAACAGCTCCGTTGATGTCTGGCAGTTGAGCGATGTACACGGCAAAATCGAGTGCGTACAGACGCTGGATATTATGCCGCCAGATTTTACCGATACCCGTTGGGCGGCAGATATTCATATCACGCCGGATGGTCGCCACCTTTATACCTGCGATCGTACCGCCAGCGTGCTGACCATTTTCAGTGTCTCGGAAGATGGCAGCGTGCTGTCGCTGGAAGGTTTCCAGCCGACGGAAACACAGCCGCGCGGTTTCAACATTGATAAGAGCGGTAAATATTTGATCGCGGCCGGGCAGAAATCGCATCACATTGCGCTATATGAAATCACCGGTGAGCAGGGGTTGCTGACCGAGAAAGCGCGCTATGCAGTAGGTCAGGGGCCGATGTGGGTGGTTGTTAACGCCTTCTGATACCGAACGTCAGCCATAAAAAAACCTCGCCGTGGCGAGGTTTTTTATTACCGCAGAATTACTTCTTCGGCTCAGCGACAACCTGGCTGCCCACGCCGCGGTTGTTGAACTCCCACATACGGTTGAACTGCGGGTTGTTCAGCTCGCGCTGTACATTGCCTTTATCATCCACCACGCCGACATTGCCTGCGTATGCACGGCCAGAAACCGCAGCATCTGCCCATGGTTTAGCGACGTTAAAGCCTTCATTAATTACGCTGTCGCGGATAACGACCTGACCGTTGGTGTTGCCATCAACATCCAGTGAACGGCCGAGCTGCGCCACGCCGTTGCCGGTAAAGCGGCTGTTCACGGCGAGGAAGCCGTAGTACAGGTTAGAGAGCGTCGCCGGGGCGAAGACGTAGCCTTCTTTCTGCGTGCGTGAGTTCACTACGCGGAAATCGGTGTTATCAAACACCACCGCGCCGCGACCAGAAACGATATCCACATCCCCTTCGAGGTAGCTGTTGGTCACCAGCGTACGGGTCTGGCGATCGCTACGCAGGGTGTTGTCCACGCTGCTGTTGGTGACAAAGAAGGTGTTCTGGCGACCCAGAATGTTGACGTTGTTGATCTGCACTTTATCGCCGTCGCTGCGCAACGCTACCGCCTGGTGGTTGCCCGCATCAACACTGTCGCCCAGCGTGTTTTCAATGGTCAGGTTCTGCAATTGCAGGCCGTTGTTCTGTGACCAGAAAACCGCAGAACACATTACACCGACCGTTGCAGCGCGTTTGCTCTGGCAGTTATCGAACATGTACCAGGCAGGTTTACCCGGCATATATTTGCCTGATGGATTGACCAGACGACGCCAGCTGTTCGGGTCGATTTCAGAGTCAATCGCCATACCGATTTTTACGTCCAGCGCTTTCTCGCCGGTACCGTAAATGGTCACGCTGCCCGAGGCGGCAGGGACATACACCGTGCCTTCATACTCGCCCGGCATCACTGCGATATATTGACGATCGCTGGCATGCTTGTTGATTGCCGCGTCTACCGCAGCCTGAATAGTGGTATGCGTTACGCCTGGAGTCCCAGCCGGGCCAACCACGAAGTCCGCTTTTTCCGGCAGACGAATCGACACCGGTTTCCATACCGCGCCGTCCGGCGTCAGCGAGGTGAAGTAGCGATCCGCCACGAAGTTTTTCGCTTCGCCCGCACTGAGGATCGGACGCGACGTCGTGCCCGGTGCTTTCTGTTCAGAGGGACGTTCAGCCGGCGGGGTTGAGCTACAGGCGGTCAGTGTCACGCCAAAAGCGAGCGCCAGCGCCAGACGGGAAACCGATGATGTGTTCAAAGCGTGCTCCAGACTATGCAAAGTTGAAAGGGTTGCGTCAAAGCCTGCTTTTTTATACTAAGTTGAGCGAAACGGGAAGCCAAAATCGAAAAAAGTCAGCGGTAAGTGAGCGAAAGTGACCGTTATTTGGCGGATGGGGAAATTCCCGCCGCGCAAAGGCCCCGGCGGGAGGGGAAATTAAGGATGCAGGGCGAGGCCTTTGATCACTTTATCGATGGCTTTTTTCGGCCCGCGCAGGGCAATGCCGACCAGGTTCATCGCATCCGCATCTTCCTGCTGAAACACGGCGCGGTTAGCGTCATCATTGCCGGTAGAGAACATCGCTTCCACATACGGCACAACCGTCACGTCCCGCTCCAGCCCTTTGCGGTGGGTACGCTGCAAATCGGCCAGCGTACCGGCGAAAATCAGCATCGGCTGCCCGGCAATGCGCTCGTAGCGGCGCCCGGCGGCATCCACATAGGGTTCACCCAGCACCTCCGGCGCAGCAGAGACCACGCCGGTGGCGAGAAACGCCACCACATTCAACCGTTGCCAGCTTTCCAAATCGTCACGTACCACAAGGGCAACTTTGGTATCAAACATGCGTTTTTCTTCTCCGTCTGTCGTAAAAAGCCCATCTTCGGAGAAGCGCATTCAGCGGGATAGAACGTTTGTGCACTGGCGCTGGAAGGCGGCGGGAGAGAGGCGATACGCGCGCTGGAACCATCGGCCAAGGTGGCTTTGATCGGCAAAACCCACCTGCGCCGCCACCTGCGCGGGTTCCAGCCCGTGCGCCAGCAAGGCTCTGGCGGTGCGCAAGCGCAGGCGCACCAGATACGCGTGCGGCGTCTGGCCAAAGGCTTTCTGAAATTGTCTGCTCAGGCGAAAACGGTCAATACCGCAGTGCGCCGAAAGCGCGTCCAGCCCGATATCGTCCGCCATCTGGTCATGCAGCATCTCTTTCACCTGCTGCATACGCAGCACGGTTTCATCCGGCGGCAGGGCTGTTTTGCCATCAATATGGCGGGTGAGCAGCTTCATAAGATGATCCAGACTCTGATCGCGGGCGAGGCGGCCTTCATGGTGATGAATGGCAAAAAATGCCTGCTGAATGGCGTGGATCAGCATGTTGTCATCGGTCAGGGTGTTACGAAAGGCCGCTTCGATTTGCGATACGTCTCTGTGTCCGCGCTGTTGCAGCATGGTGGTGACCCACTGTTGCGGCAGGTAAAGCATCACATAGGTGAAGCCATTTTCGTCCGGCGCATGTCCGTCATGCACCGCGCCCGGCTCAATCAAAATCGCGCGGCCGGGGCGGCTGGTATGCAACTCGCGGTGGCAGTTAAAACGCTGCACGCCCTGCTGGGTCACGCCCACCAGCATTTCATCATGATCGTGCGGATCGTAGGCGTGCCCGGTGAAGTGGGCGCTGACGCTCTCAATGCCGGTTTCCTGCTCGCGGCGAAAATCCACCCAGTCGCCGGATGCACTACGTTGCGCGCACATGAATTAGCTGAACATCGCCGTAATGCTGGCGCTGGCGAGTTTATGGAAATGGACGTTAAAACCGACCATCGCACCGCTGGCATTTTCATCCACCTCCAGATGATCCACATCCAGCGCGTAGACGGTAAAGATGTAGCGATGGGTTTCGCCTTTCGGCGGCGCAGCGCCGCCGTAACCGGCTTTGCCGAAATCGGTGCGCGTCTGAATCGCGCCTTCCGGCAATTCAGCGACGCCGGAACCGGCACCCTGCGGCAGAACGCGCGTGTCGGCAGGTAGATTGGCGACAACCCAGTGCCACCAGCCGGAGCCGGTCGGCGCATCCGGGTCATAGCAGGTGACGACAAAACTTTTGGTTCCGGCAGGAACATCGTCCCATGCCAGATGCGGCGAGAGGTTGTCGCCATCGTAGCCCATGCCGTTAAACACATGGCGATGCGGCAGTTTTTCGCCGTCGCGTAAATCGTGACTGATAAGCTTCATTACGAGCTCCTCTGTTCGTTCAGGCTGAAGTGTAGCCTATGCGAACAGATCGCTGCGCGCAACGGCACGATTCACCGCGCCGGTCAGTTGCGACAACTGCTCTGGCGTAATGATGTACGGCGGCATCAGGTAGATGAGCTTGCCAAAGGGCCGGATCCACACGCCTTGTTCAACGAAGAAACGCTGTAGCGCCGCCATATTTACCGGCGAGCGGGTTTCCACCACGCCAATCGCGCCGAGCACGCGAACGTCTGCCACCGTGGCGGCTTGCGCCGCAGGAGCGAGTCCTTCTTTGAGCTGGGCTTCAATGGCCGCAACCTGCTCGCGCCATGCGCCGCTCTCAAGTAGCGTCAGGCTGGCGGTGGCTGCCGCGCAGGCCAGCGGGTTGCCCATAAATGTCGGGCCGTGCATAAAGCAGCCCGCTTCGCCGTTGCTGATGGTTTCGGCGACCTGGCGCGTGGTCAGGGTGGCGGAGAGCGTCATCGTGCCGCCGGTCAGCGCTTTCCCCAGGCACAGAATATCCGGCGTGATCGCTGCATGTTCGCAGGCAAACAGTTTGCCGGTGCGGCCAAAGCCCGTGGCAATTTCGTCAGCAATCAGCAAAATGCCTTCACGATCGCACATCTTGCGTATGCGTTTTAGCCACTCCGGGTGATACAAGCGCATGCCGCCCGCGCCCTGCACGATGGGTTCGAGGATCACTGCCGCGATCTCATGGCGATGCGCCGCCATCAGCCGGGCAAACGCCACCATATCAAGCTCGTCCCATTCACCGTCGAAGCGGCTTTGTGGCGCAGGCGCAAACAGGTTCTCCGGCAAATAGCCCTTCCACAAGCTGTGCATGGAGTTGTCCGGATCGCAGACCGACATTGCGCCAAAGGTATCGCCGTGGTAGCCGTTGCGGAAGGTGAGAAAACGCTGTCGCGCTTCACCTTTTGCCTGCCAGTACTGCAACGCCATCTTCATTGCCACTTCCACGGCCACCGAGCCGGAATCAGCCAGGAACACACACTCCAGTGCCCCGGGCGTCATCGCGATGAGCTTGCGACAGAGGTCGATCGCCGGTTGATGCGTTATGCCGCCGAACATCACATGCGAAACCGCATCAATCTGCGCTTTCATCGCCGCATTCAGCGCCGGATGACCATAGCCATGAATCGCCGCCCACCAGGAGGACATGCCATCCACCAGCCGTTCGCCGCTGCTGAGGTGAAGCTCGCAGCCTTGTGCGGATTGCACCGGGTAAACCGGCAGGGGAGAGGTCATTGATGTATACGGGTGCCAGATATGGCGCTGGTCAAAAGCGAGATCGTCTGCGGTCATAATCGACTTGTAAACCAAATTAAAAAGTTTTAGGTTTACGAGTCTACACCGAATCAAAAATTAACAACACCCTTTGGAGACGCCCGATGGCTCACCACGCACGCTGGACAATGTCGCAAGTTACCGATCTGTTTGAAAAACCGCTCCTTGAACTGCTGTTCGAGGCGCAGCAGGTTCACCGTCAGCATTTTGATCCGCGCCAGGTTCAGGTCAGTACGCTGCTGTCGATCAAGACCGGCGCCTGCCCGGAAGATTGCAAATATTGCCCGCAGAGCGCGCGCTACAAAACCGGGCTGGAATCCGAGCGGCTGATGGAAGTGGAACAGGTGCTGGAATCCGCGCGCCAGGCGAAGCTCGCCGGATCAACGCGTTTCTGTATGGGCGCAGCCTGGAAAAACCCGCACGATCGCGACATGCCCTACCTTGAAAAAATGGTTGAAGGGGTCAAAGCGATGGGGATGGAAGCCTGTATGACGCTCGGCACGCTGAATGAAAACCAGGCGCAGCGCCTTGCCAGCGCCGGGCTGGATTACTACAACCACAACCTCGATACCTCGCCGGAGTTCTACGGCAATATCATCACCACCCGCACCTACCAGGAGCGTCTCGACACGCTGGATAAAGTGCGCGAAGCCGGGATCAAAGTCTGCTCGGGCGGCATCGTCGGGCTGGGAGAAACGGTGAAAGATCGCGCCGGTCTGCTGCTGCAACTGGCGAACCTGCCCACGCCGCCGGAGAGCGTGCCGATTAACATGCTGGTGAAGGTCAAAGGCACGCCGCTGGCTGATAACGAGGATGTTGATGCCTTCGATTTTATCCGCACCATCGCCATTGCTCGCATCATGATGCCCACTTCCCACGTGCGCCTTTCTGCCGGTCGCGAACAGATGAACGAACAGACCCAGGCAATGTGTTTTATGGCCGGGGCGAACTCCATTTTCTACGGCTGTAAACTGCTGACCACGCCGAACCCGGAAGAGGATAAAGATCTGCAACTGTTCCGCAAACTGGGGCTGAACCCGCAGCAGACGGAAGTGCTGAATGGCGATAACGAACAGCAACAGCAGATTGAGCAGCAACTGCTGCACGCCGACACGGAGCAATTCTACAACGCGGCAGCGCTATGAGCTGGCAACAACGCATTGATGCCGCGTTGAGCGAACGCCGCGCGGCAGATGCCCTGCGCTCGCGACAGACGGTGGCGCAAGGCGCAGGGCGTTGGCTGACGGTCGGTGAGCGGCGTTTTTGCAACTTCTCCAGCAATGATTACCTCGGCTTAAGCCAGCATCCGGCGGTGGTGCGTGCCTGGCAACAGGGCGCGGAACGCTACGGCGTGGGCAGCGGCGGTTCGGGGCACGTCAGCGGCCACACCGTGGCGCATCAGGCGCTGGAAAGCGAGCTGGCCGAATGGCTGGGCTATCCGCGTGCGCTGCTGTTTATCTCTGGCTTTTCCGCCAACCAGGCGGCGATCGCCGCACTGACCGGCAAAGAGGATCGCATTGTCGCCGACAAGCTGAGCCACGCGTCGTTGCTGGAAGCGGCCAGCCACAGTCCGGCGCAGTTGCGACGTTTTGCGCACAACGATGTGGCGCAGATGCGAACGCTACTGGCAAAGCCCATTGACGGCCAGCAACTGGTGGTCACCGAAGGCATTTTCAGTATGGATGGCGACAGCGCGCCGCTGGGGGAAATCGCCCAGGCGGCAGGCGAGGCGCAGGCGTGGCTGATGGTTGACGACGCGCACGGCACCGGCGTGGTGGGCGAGCAGGGGCGCGGCAGTTGCCATCTGCATGGCATTAAACCGGAGATATTGATTGTCACCTTCGGCAAAGGCTTCGGCGTCAGCGGCGCGGCGGTGCTGTGCAGCGAAACGGTTGCCGACTATCTGCTGCAATTCGCCCGTCATCTGATTTACAGCACCGCAATGCCACCGGCGCAGGCAATAGCGCTCAGCGCGGCATTGCGGGTGATCCGCAGTGATGAAGGCGAGCAACGCCGGGCAACACTGGCGGCGCTGATCGCGCGTTTTCGCCACGGTGCTGCGCAACTGCCGATGACGCTGGCAGATTCAGAGAGCGCCATTCAGCCGCTGATCGTCGGTGATAACGCGCGCGCCCTGCGTCTGGCGGAGCGTCTGCGTCAGCAGGGTTGCTGGGTGACAGCGATCCGTCCGCCGACCGTACCGCCGGGTACCGCGCGCCTGCGCCTGACGCTGACGGCGGCTCACCAGGCGGAAGATATTGATAGTCTGCTGGAGGCGTTATATGGCGGTGAATAAACGCGCCGTTGCCGCTGCATTTGGCCGTGCGGCGCAAAGTTACGCCCACCACGACGCATTGCAGCGGCTGAGCGCCGATCTGCTGCTGACGCAACTGGGTGAAATCACCCCGGCGCAGGTGCTCGATGCCGGCTGCGGCCCCGGTGCCATGAGCCGTTACTGGCGTGGTCTGGGCAGTAGCGTGACGGCGTTGGATCTCTCGGCCACCATGCTGGATGAAGCGCGCCGTCAGCAGAGCGCCGATCGCTATCTGCTGGGGGATATCGAGGCGCTGCCGCTGGCGGATGCTCAGTTCCCACTGGTGTGGAGCAATCTCGCCGTGCAGTGGTGTGATGATTTATGCCAGGCCATCAATGAACTCTGTCGAGTGACGCAACCCGGCGGCCTTGTGGCATTTACCACGCTGGTGGAAGCCTCGTTGCCAGAATTGAATCAGGCCTGGCAGGCGGTGGACGACCGGCCGCATGCCAATCGCTTTTTATCCCTTCCGGCAATCGAGCAGGCTTTAGCGGGCTGGTCGCTACGCAGCGGTGTTGAGAGCATCACCTTGCACTTTGATGACGCTGCCCGCGCGCTGCGGTCGCTGAAAGGCATTGGCGCGACACATTTACACGACGGCAGGCAGCAGGGGCTGACGCGGGGCAAACTGCAGCGTCTGCAACTCGCCTGGCCGCAGCAGCAGGGGAAATATCCCCTGACGTATCATCTTTTTTGGGGAGTTATCACGCGTGATTGAACGCTATTTTGTCACCGGCACGGATACAGAAGTAGGGAAAACCGTCGCCAGCTGCGCGCTGCTACAGGCGGCAAATCTGCGCGGTTTGCGCAGCGCAGGGTATAAACCGGTTGCTTCCGGTAGCGAAATGACGGCGCAGGGGCTGCGTAATAGCGACGCGCTGGCGTTGCAGCATCACAGCAGTCTGCCGCTGGATTATAAAACCGTGAACCCTTATACCTTCGCGGAACCGACCTCGCCGCATATTGTCAGCGCCGATCTGGGCGAACCGATTGATGCCACCGTGATGTCTGCCGGGTTACGCACGCTGGAGGCGCAAGCAGAATGGCTGCTGGTAGAAGGGGCGGGCGGCTGGTTTACTCCGCTTTCAGAAACGTTCACCTATGCGGACTGGGTTATCCAGGAGCAGTTGCCGGTGATTCTGGTGGTAGGCGTGAAATTGGGCTGTATCAACCATGCCATGCTGACAGCGCAGGCGGTACGCCAGGCTGGATTAAGGCTGGCAGGATGGATTGCTAACGATGTGGTGGCACCGGGCGCGCGTCATCGGGAGTATATGGCGACGCTGCGGCGCGTGATGCAGGCTCCACTAATCGGTGAAATCCCCTGGTTTGCTCACGCGCCCGAAAAAGAAAAAACAGGCCATTTTCTCGATCTCAGCGTACTGACTCCCGTGTCATCCAGTGTGACAGCATCTGATCATCCAGTTGTCTGACATCGCCCTGCGCGACGTTGCGCCCCCGATGCAACAGACAAAAACGGTCGGCAACCCGGCGAATGAATGAGAGATGCTGCTCGGCCAGTAAAATGGTCATGCCGAACTCCTGATTCAGCCGCACAATCAGGTTGCCGAGTTTATGGATAAACGCCTGGCCCAGCCCGCGTGTCGGCTCATCAAGCAGGAGTAATCGCGGGCGGGTGACCAGCGCACGCGCCATCGCCAGTTGTTGCTGGTTATCCTCTGACAGTTCTGCGCCACGTACCGGGCGCAGCGTATACAGCTCCGGGAACAGATCGTAAATATCGCGACCCATGACGCTTCCCGGTTCGCTGACAGCACGCATGGCAATATGCAGATTCTCCTCCACGGTCAATTGCGAAAAGATGCGCCGGTCCTGCGGCACATAGCCAATGCCCATCGCGCTGCGGTGCTCTGCCTGAATATTCAGCAGATCGCGCGGTGGTGCGCCGGCTTCCTGCCAAATCATGCTGCCGCTCTCAATGGGCAAATAACCGGAAATGCAATTTATCAGCGTCGTTTTGCCCATTCCAGGCATGCCGATGATCGAATTACAGACGCCCGGGGTTAAATCAAGATCAACATTCCATAACGTATGCTGATTACCGTAGTACTGGTTTACTGCGCGTAAGCTCAACATTGTCCGCTCCTTCTTACGGCTCTGGTGACCCTTCCATATTGCAAAAGGCTTGCCAGAAGCGAAAAAAAGGCTTTTTTTTCGGATGAGGCTGATAAAACTGCCGTTTAACATGCAGGAGAGAGAGAACGCAGGTAAATATCCTGCACTTTGCCAGTGCTACCAGTGTTGGATTGTGGTGCAGCAAAATGACAATTTGTGATGGGTATCTCATGAGGATGACGTCTTTGTTTAGCTGATAATGAGCAAAAAGAAGTGATAAAAATTTTTTAACGAACAGCGATTGGGTCTTGTTGGGAATTTGTCGGCTGGCGGGGTATACGGGCTGGCGGCAGTTATCCACTATTCCTGTGGATAACCTTGTGTATTAGAGTTAGAAAACATGCGGCAAGCGAGAGAGGACGCGGCTTGCGTCTGAATTGGTGCGAAACCCGGCTTTTTAAATTAGTTATTACTTATCAATTGGTTATATAAAATCAATGGTTGTAAGAAAAGTGTCACCGGTTGCCACAAAACTTTCAAGGTGCGGCTTGACAATTGTTAAAAAGTGAAGATTCCTGGGGATAACCCTGCGGGTCTGGTGTTTTATCTTGTCGGGGAGAAAATTTAACGCGGAAACGCATTTCCTTATCGCGGGTAGACCAGATCAGCTAACCCGCCACTGTTTTTTCATCCAGTATTATTTATTGGCAAAAGTGAACAGGGTGAGTAAAATATGTTACCTGCCCGCTCATTCCTTCACCAGGTAGCCGTTCATGAGTAAACCGTTCAAACTGAATTCTGCTTTTCGCCCCTCCGGCGACCAGCCTGAGGCGATTCGTCGGCTTAAGGAAGGTCTGGAAGACGGCCTCGCGCACCAGACGCTGCTGGGGGTTACCGGCTCGGGTAAGACGTTTACCATTGCCAATGTTATTGCCGATCTGCAACGCCCGACGATGGTGCTGGCGCCGAACAAAACGCTGGCGGCGCAGCTGTATGGCGAAATGAAGGAGTTCTTCCCGGAAAACGCGGTGGAGTATTTCGTCTCCTACTATGACTACTACCAGCCGGAAGCCTATGTGCCCAGTTCGGACACCTTTATCGAAAAAGATGCCTCGGTGAACGAGCATATCGAGCAGATGCGTCTTTCAGCGACGAAGGCGCTGCTGGAACGCCGTGATGTGGTGGTTGTGGCGTCCGTTTCGGCCATCTATGGTCTGGGCGATCCGGATCTCTACCTGAAAATGATGCTCCATCTGACCAACGGCATGATTATCGACCAGCGTTCGATTCTGCGTCGTCTGGCAGAGCTTCAGTACACCCGCAACGATCAGGCTTTCCAGCGCGGGACGTTTCGCGTGCGTGGGGAGGTGATTGATATCTTCCCGGCGGAATCGGATGACCTGGCGCTGCGCGTGGAGTTGTTCGATGAAGAAGTAGAACGTTTGTCGCTGTTTGACCCGCTCACCGGACATGTGGAATCGACGGTTCAGCGCTTTACCATCTACCCGAAAACGCACTACGTGACGCCGCGCGAACGTATCGTGCAGGCGATGGAAGAGATCAAAGATGAGCTGGCAGAACGGCGCAAAACGCTGCTGGCGAACAATAAGCTGCTGGAAGAGCAGCGTCTCAGCCAGCGCACGCAGTTCGATCTGGAGATGATGAACGAGCTGGGCTACTGCTCCGGCATTGAAAACTACTCGCGCTATCTCTCCGGACGCGGCCCTGGCGAACCGCCGCCGACGCTGTTCGATTACCTGCCAGCCGATGGCCTGTTAGTGATCGACGAATCCCACGTCACCATCCCGCAAATCGGCGGGATGTTCCGTGGCGACCGGGCGCGTAAAGAGACGCTGGTGGAGTATGGTTTCCGTCTGCCGTCGGCGCTGGATAACCGTCCGCTGAAATTTGAAGAGTTTGAAGCGCTGGCACCACAGTCTATCTATGTTTCGGCGACGCCGGGCAATTACGAGCTGGAGAAATCCGGCGATGAAGTGATTGACCAGGTCGTTCGTCCGACAGGTTTGCTGGATCCCATCATCGAAGTGCGCCCGGTCGCTACGCAGGTTGACGATCTGCTGTCGGAAATTCGCATCCGCGCGGCCATTAACGAGCGCGTGCTGGTGACGACGTTGACCAAGCGGATGGCGGAAGATCTCACCGAATATCTGGAAGAGCACGGTGAGCGGGTGCGTTATTTGCACTCGGATATTGATACGGTTGAACGTATGGAAATTATCCGCGACCTGCGTCTTGGCGAGTTTGATGTGCTGGTGGGCATCAACCTGCTGCGCGAAGGGCTGGATATGCCGGAAGTGTCGCTGGTGGCGATTCTGGATGCGGACAAAGAGGGCTTCCTGCGTTCGGAGCGTTCACTGATTCAGACCATTGGCCGCGCGGCGCGTAACATCAACGGGAAAGCGATTCTGTACGGCGATAAGATCACACCGTCGATGGCGAAAGCGATCGGAGAAACCGAACGTCGCCGTGAAAAACAGCACGCCTATAACGTCAAGCACGGCATAACGCCACAGGGCCTGAACAAGAAGGTGGTGGATATTCTGGCGATGGGCGAAGGGCTGGCGAAAACGCGTGCGAAAGGGCGTGGCAAAACCCGCACCCCGGCGCAGGTGGAAGCGGCAGAACTGGCGCTGACGCCGAAAGCGCTGCAACAGAAAATCCACGAGCTGGAAGGGCTGATGATGCAGCATGCGCAGAATCTGGAATTCGAAGAGGCGGCGCAGGTACGCGATCAACTGCACCAGTTACGTGAACTGTTTATTGTCGCATCTTAATGTTTGCTTAACCTACTCCTGACACACTGCCCCCACTATTCTGGAGGGCAGTGTCATGCAGCAGTTTAACGTTCGTGAATTTTTAGCCGTCGCCTTCGCACTGGCATTAGTGATCGGTTTCGCTCATCTGTGGGTGCTGAGTTACTGATGGCAAATGGCGGGCGGTCGGAAGAAATTTAATCCACGCCCGCACTCCGGATTGCGTCAGGCGATTGTGCAAAAAGAACTGTGCGTCATGAAGCTGCGCGATGCGTGACACAATGCTTAATCCCAGCCCGGTTCCGCCGTAACGGCTATCCATGCGAACAAACGCTTTGCTCAGTTCTCCGCTGCGGCTCTCATCAATGCCCGGGCCTTCATCCTCCACGGCCAGCACTGGCGTAGCAGCCGGTTCGATGCGTATCGTAATGACCGAACCTTCCGGGCTATAGCGGTACGCGTTCTCCACCAGATTTCTCACCAGCAGCCTTAACAGCGTGGCATCGCCGGAGACGGCAATATCGGCGTCAATTTCCGGCACCTCCAGCGTTTGCTTGCGCGCGGCGAGCATAGTTTCCAGCTCGCTGCGAATGGGTGCCACCACGTCGGCCATCAGCTGTACCTGCTGGTAACTGCCTGCCGAAAAAGACTGACCGACGCGGGCAAGCAGCAACAACTGCGCAATGTTTTCCGTCATCTGTTCGAGCCGCTGTACCAATGGCTCGACGTTGATGCCGTTGGTTTTTGCCATCAGCTCCAGGTGCAACCGCAGCCCGGCCAGCGGCGTGCGTAGCTCATGCGCCACGTCTGCTGTAAATAATCGCTCGCGATCCAGCGTGAGCGTCAGCCGCGAGACGAGGTCGTTAATTGATGTTGTAACAGCTTCCACTTCGCTGACGCTGTTGTTTAACGTAATCGGTTGCAGGTTGTTCGGCGTACGTTTATTAAGCTCTTCCTGCAACTCCAGCAACGGGCGGGTAATGGCTTTGACCGCCTGCATACAAAGCAGCAACGCCATCCCGATAATCAGCAGGCTTGGCACCAGCAGGCTGGCGACCGCCTCGCGAACTTCATGTTCAACATGTTTACGGTTGTTATGGTTGTGGAGCGCCGCCTGCACCAGTAACTGGATCTGCTCTTCACTTTCATGCCACAGCCAGAACACACTGACCAACTGGCAAAACACCAGAATCCCGCCGATGGTCAGCAGCAAACGGCGGCGCATGCTCCAGTGGCTGAAATTGAAAAACGCCATTGATTACTCCCGGTGTTGCGGCTGAACCAGCATGTAGCCAAACCCGCGGACAGTACGGATGCGCGACTTGCCGATTTTGTCGCGCAGATTATGAATATGTACTTCCAGCGTATTGGTCGAGGGCTCGTTGTCCCAGTTGTAGATATCGTTATAGAGAATTTCCCGGTGCACCGGACTGTCGGCTTTCAGCATCAGGCGCGAAAGCAGGGCGTACTCTTTCGGCGTCAGATCCAGCAACTGGTTGTCCAGCCACGCCTGGCGGCGGGTGACATTCAGCGTCAGATTACCGTGGGTGATTTCGTTATCACCCTGATTATGATGACGGCGCAGCAGCGCGCGGATGCGGGCATTCAGTTCATCCAGTGCGAAGGGTTTGACCAGATAGTCATCCGCGCCGGTATCCAGCCCGGCGACGCGATCTTCCAACGTATCGCGGGCGGTGAGAATCAGCACTGGCTGGGTATATTTTTCGCGCCGCAAACGGGCGAGCAGATGTAAACCGTCTTCATCGGGCAGACCAAGATCGAGCACGATCAGGCTGTAGTGGCCGTTCGCCAGGCACAACACCGCTTCGTGCGCGGTGGATACGCCATCGCAGGCATATCCTTCGCTTTGCATCGCCAGAATCAACCCCTGCAACAGCAGAGCATCGTCTTCAACCACCAGAATCTTCATTTCGCCTGCTCCCGGCAAGACGTTAAAATATCGTCTTCAGCACGGTACTCTTTCGTGCTGACCCCCAGTATACCCAACATTGTCGGGAAGAGGTTGTCCTGTGAAACCGCCTTCTCCCGCGCATTTTTTTGCAGACACTGGTTATTCACGCCGTAACGTTTCTGGTAGTCGTCGGACAACCAGATCAGCATCGGAATATGTTTTTGTGTTTCCGGTGCGATGGAATAAGGCAGACCGTGCAAATAAACGCCATTTTCACCCAACGATTCACCATGATCGGAGAGATAAACCAGACTGGTGGTAAATCTGTCCTGTTTGGATTGCAATAATTTAATCGCTTTATCAACAATATAGTCGATATACAAAATGGTATTGTCGTAGGTATTTACTAATTGCTGCTGTGAGCAGCCCTGAATTTCGTTGGTATCACAGGTTGGCGTAAATTTGCGGAACTGCGCCGGATAACGGTTGTAATAAGTCGGCCCGTGGCTACCAATGGTATGTAAAACGATAATGCCGTCGCCCTGTAATTTGTCGATATAGCTGGCGAGATCGTGGAATAGGATCTCATCCTGGCATTCGCCCTTAATGCAATATTCCGGCAGGTTTAATTGCGTCATATCCTGGTGCGGCACGCGATCGCAGGCGCCTTTACAACCGCCGTCATTTTCATTCCACAAAACCTGAATGCCGGCGCGTTGGATAATATCCAGCAACCCTTCCTGATGATGGGCAAGCTGATCGTCGTAATGTTCCCGCGTCATCCCCGAAAACATGCACGGCACCGAGACAGCGGTGGCGGTGCCGCAGGAAGTCGCGTTCGGGAAGTAAATAACATTATCCTGTTTTAACAGCGGGTTAGTTTCGCGATCATAACCGCCAAGCGAGAAATTCGCCGCGCGGGACGTTTCACCCACGATCAGGATGGTCAGGTTCTTATGCGGACCATTTTTCATTTCCGGGCGTTGCTGAGCATCTTCGCCAATACGCACCAGCGGCAAATTATCCATGCGATTATGGGAATACCAGGACAGAGACGCCACAATAGAGTTGGACGGGCTGAGAGATTTCACCAGCTCTTTATTATTGCGGAACAGCGAGGCGTAATCTTTATAAAATAGCAGCGCTACCAGCACGATAAGCAGCGCAGAAATAACGATACTGACTGCGCGATACGTGATGCTGCGCAGCGCTGATTGCGCCGGTTTAATTTTAATAAACCAGGCAATGAGTACCGGCACAATGGCCGTCAGCAAAATCGTCAGCACCATTTTTGTCGACATCAGGGCGAAACTTTCCGCCGGCGTGGTGTCGAGAATATTGGTGATCATCGAGCGGTCAATGACGATGCCAAAGGTCGAAATAAAATATTGCGCTGCCGCACTGACCAGCACAAACACTGTGATCAGCGGGCGTTCAAGAAAGAGGAATGACGCCAGCGACAGCACGATATTGATCACACTGAACGCCACCACCGGCATTGACAGAAACACCAGCCAGTTACGCAGCGAGTTTACCGGTAATAGCGTAAAAGCCTGATGGTAGAAAACGATATTCAGCGCCAGCGCAATATAGAGTGCAAACAGAATAATAAACTGAAGACGGCTTAACGCCGGCCGACGAAGGGGAAGCATACGTATTCTCTGGTCCAGTAAAGGAAAGTAGCGCTATGCTGACAGGCGTTTTTTAAGACAACCTTAAGAAATTAAGTAATCCAGCGGCGGCTAAAAATGGCCGCTGAAAAGCTAACCCAGTTGTTGTACCGCCTTTTCCAGCGCGGCGCGCAACAGATGACGATCGTGGCGATAGGGAATATCGCCGGCTTCCAGCACTTCCTGAATAATTAATCTTTCAGTCACGGCGCTGACATTCACTTTCGGCCCGACCACCACGGCATCGATAATCTTTCTGCCGACATATTGTTCCATAATGGCCAGTTTTTCGGCGAGGGACAGGTTGGCGGCTGCGGGGCTGAGTTCTTTCCCCAGATTGCTGATAAACACAACGGGCGCGGGCGTGCGGCGCAGCGCCTGAGCTAACTCTTCCAGCAGCAACAGCGGCAGCAGACTGGTGTAAAAGCTGCCGGGACCGATGAGAATCAAATCCGCTTCGGCAATCGCCTGTATGGCTTCCCGGGTGGCAGATACCCTGGGAAACAACATTAATTCCTCAATCGGCGCATGGAGCTGGTCGATATTCACTTCGCCATACACCTGATGCCCTTCACTGTCGGTGGCCATTAAATCGACAGGCTGTTCCGACATGGGAATTAAAAAGGCATCCACTTTTAATAAATTACGAATTAAATTAATGGCCTCTAAAGGCCGCACGCTCAGGTGATCCAGCGCTTTTAACATCAGATTTCCGAGGTTATGCCCGGAAAGTTCGCCATTGCCGCTAAAACGATACTCAAACATCGCCGAGGCGACGCTTGGCTCGGTGATTAATTGGTTCAAACAGTTGCGCATATCGCCCCAGGCAATGCCGCCTTCTGAGCGGCGAATTCGCCCGGTAGAACCACCATTATCGGTAGTGGTTACAATGCCCGTGAGACGCGATCCCAGCGACGCAAGCGAAGACATCACACGCCCCAGACCATGCCCGCCGCCGAGTGCGACAACACGATCCAGATCTGCCAGTGTGCGATTACGCATAGTGATTCCTTAGTAAGATTTACCGCGCTACGTTAGCCTAAATACCACCAAAAGACGATGCCTCGCTGAGTGGAAAATGACACGTATCAATGCAAATACGCGATTTTCTCGTACTCTGTAGCGAAAGCGCACGATCATTGCGCTATATATAAAAATATATAGCGATATTCATGATGGCGAAAAGGATTCTCCCGCGCTACTATCGCCTTAAGCAATTTTAGCGTTACTGACAAAACATACACTCTAGCCTCTTCGTCTACGTTTCCGGTTTATCGTGAAATATGACGATTTGGCCGTAGCAAAACCGGCGACGGTTTTCGCTGCCAGGGTGCAGGAAGAAATGACTGCATCTCCCGTATTTGGAAAGGTGTACATGGCCTCACAACTTACTGATGCGTTCGCGCGTAAGTTCTATTACTTGCGTTTGTCGATCACGGATGTGTGCAACTTTCGTTGCACCTACTGCCTGCCGGACGGTTACAAGCCGGGCGGCGTCAACAACAATGGCTTTCTCAGCGTCGATGAAATTCGCCGTGTCACGCGCGCTTTCAGCGCCATGGGCACCGAAAAAGTGCGGCTGACGGGCGGAGAACCGTCACTGCGCCGGGATTTCCCCGACATCATCGCCGCTGTCCATGAAAACTCTGCTATTCGCCAGATCGCGGTAACAACCAACGGTTATCGGCTGGCTCGCGACGTTGCGCTGTGGCGTGATGCCGGGCTTACCGCCATCAATGTCAGCGTCGACAGCCTCGATGCCCGCCAGTTTCATGCAATTACCGGGCAGGATAAATTCCGCCAGGTGATGGACGGCATCGACGCCGCGTTTGCCGCCGGTTTTGCCAAAGTCAAAGTGAACACCGTGCTGATGCGCGATGTAAATCATCACCAGCTCGACACCTTTCTGGCGTGGATCAAATCGCGTCCCATCCAGTTGCGTTTTATCGAATTGATGGAGACCGGCGAGGGCAGCGAGCTGTTCCGCAATCATCACATTTCCGGCATGGTGCTGCGCGACGCGCTGCTCAAACGTGGCTGGATCCACCAGTTGCGCCAGCGCAGCGACGGCCCGGCGCAGGTATTCTGCCACCCGGATTACGTCGGTGAAATCGGTCTTATCATGCCGTATGAAAAAGATTTCTGCGCCAGTTGCAACCGCCTGCGCGTCTCCTCCACGGGCAAACTGCATTTATGCCTGTTCGGCGATGGCGGCGTGAATCTGCGCGACTTGATGCAGGCCGATGCGCAGCAAACGCTGCTGGAGCAACGCATTGCCGTCGCGCTGACGCATAAAAAGCAGACGCACTTCCTGCATGATGGCAACACGGGCATTACGCAAAACCTTTCATACATTGGCGGCTAAGCCGCAAGGAGAATGAGATGAGCCAGGTCAGCGCTGAATTTATTCCGCTCAGGCTTGCTATTTTGACGGTCTCAAACCGTCGTGGCGAAGAGGATGATACCTCCGGTCACTGGCTGCGCGACGCTGCGCACGATGCCGGTCATAAGCTGGTGGCGAAAGCGATTGTCAAAGAGAACCGCTACGCGATCCGTGCGCAGGTCTCCGCATGGATCGCCAGCGACGACGTACAAGTGGTGCTGATCACCGGCGGCACGGGGCTGACCGAGGGCGATCAGGCGCCGGAAGCGCTGCTGCCGCTGTTCGATCGCGAAGTTGAAGGGTTTGGCGAAGTGTTCCGCATGCTCTCCTTCGAAGAGATTGGCACCGCGACATTGCAGTCCCGCGCGGTGGCGGGTATCGCCAACAGAACGCTGATTTTCGCCATGCCCGGTTCGACCAAAGCCTGTCAAACCGCCTGGGAAAATATCATTGCGCCGCAGCTTGATGCGCGCACGCGTCCGTGTAATTTCCATCCCCATCTTAAGAAGTAAGTTATGTCACAACTGACCCATATTAATGCCGAGGGTGAAGCGCATATGGTGGATGTTTCCGCCAAGGCCGAAACCGTTCGTGAAGCGCGCGCGGAAGCGTTTGTCACTATGCAGGCCCGCACGCTGGCGATGATTGTCGACGGCAGCCACCACAAAGGCGATGTGTTCGCCACCGCACGTATTGCGGGCATTCAGGCGGCGAAACGTACCTGGGAGCTGATCCCGCTGTGCCACCCGTTACTGCTGAGCAAAGTGGAAGTCCAGTTGCAGGCGCAGCCGGAGCACAACCGTGTGCGCATCGAAGCGGTCTGCCGTTTGAGCGGTAAAACCGGCGTCGAAATGGAAGCGCTGACGGCGGCTTCGGTTGCCGCGCTGACTATCTACGATATGTGTAAAGCCGTGCAGAAAGATATGGTGATTGGCCCGGTGCGCCTGCTGGAAAAAAGCGGCGGCAAATCGGGGGATTTTAAGGTGCAACACGATGATTAATGTTCTTTTCTTTGCGCAGGTGCGCGAACTGGTCGGCTGCGACAGCCTGGTCTCGGAGACGGTTTTCCCGTCCGTTGAAGCGCTACGCCAGCATCTGGCGGCAAAGAGCGACCGCTGGGCGCTGGCGCTGGAGGAGGGCAAGCTGCTGGCGGCGGTGAACCAGACGCTGGTCAGCTTCGAACACCCGTTAAGCAGCGGTGATGAAGTGGCGTTTTTCCCGCCGGTCACCGGAGGCTAAAATGAGCGATACGCGAATTTGTGTCGAACGCGCAGCATTTAACGTCGGCGAAGAGTACAGCTGGCTGGCGGCGAATGATGAAGATGGCGCCGTGGTGACCTTTACCGGCAAAGTGCGCAACCACAATCTCGGCGACAGCGTCAGCGCATTAACGCTGGAGCACTATCCAGGCATGACTGAAAAATCGCTGGCGGAAATCGTCGAACAGGCGCGTAGCCGCTGGCCGCTTGGCCGCGTAACAGTTTATCACCGCGTCGGGGAACTCTGGCCGGGCGATGAAATCGTGTTTGTCGGCGTCGCCAGCGCCCATCGCAGCAGCGCCTTTGATGCCGGGCAATTTATTATGGATTACCTGAAAACCCGCGCGCCGTTCTGGAAGCGTGAAGCCACTGCGGATGGCGATCGCTGGGTTGAAGCCCGCGACAGCGATAAACAGGCTGCGCAGCGTTGGTAATTCATTGAACCAGGATGTGTTAACCTTAGTGATGTAACCCCATCTATCAGGAGTGACTATGGACCGTTATCCTCGTTCTGATTCTATCGTCCAGCAGAGCCGCACCGGGCTTCAGACCTATATGGCGCAGGTCTATGGCTGGATGACCTGCGGCCTGCTGCTCACCGCTTTTGTCGCCTGGTATGCGGCCAACAGTGAAGCGGTAATGTCGTTTGTCTTCTCCAGCCGGATAACCTTTTTTGGGCTGATTATCGCGCAACTGGCGCTGGTATTTGTGCTTTCCGGGTTAATTCAGCGTTTGAGTGCGGGCATGGCGACCACGCTATTTATGCTCTATTCCGCGCTGACCGGGCTGACGCTCTCCAGTATTTTGCTGGTTTACACCGCGCAATCTATTGCCGCGACCTTTGTGGTAACCGCCGGCATGTTTGGTGCGATGAGCCTGTACGGCTACACCACCAAACGGGATCTCAGCGGTTTCGGCAACATGCTGTTTATGGGGCTGATCGGCATTGTGCTCGCTTCGCTGGTGAATTTCTGGCTGAAAAGTGAAGCGCTGATGTGGGCGGTGACTTATATCGGCGTGGTGATTTTTGTTGGCCTGACGGCGTACGACACGCAAAAGCTGAAAAACATTGGCGAGCAGATCGATACCCGCGATGCTTCGCTGCTGCGTAAGTATTCCATCCTCGGCGCGCTGACGCTGTATCTCGACTTTATCAACCTGTTCCTGATGCTGTTGCGCATTTTCGGCAACCGCCGTTAATTTGTCAGTCGCCATCAGGCAAATCGCCTGATGGCGCTACGTTTTGCTCATCCCGCAAGACGCCATCGAATCCATCAGCCCGCTTTCTCCATCGCGCGTTCATTTTTCTCCCGCAGTTTCTTCGCCCGGCTTTCCAGCGCCAGATAACCGATCAGCGCCAGCAGCAGCGGCAGAAAATAGTAGAGCACGCGATAAGCGAGCAGGGCCGCAATAATGGTTCCCTGCGCCACATGTTCACCCGCCAGCAGGGCGATAAATACCGCTTCCAGCACGCCGATACCCGCCGGAATATGCACAATCACCCCGGCAATACTGCTTACCAGCAGCACGCCGAGCACAAAAAAGAAATCCGCTTTCATGCCCAGCAGCAACCAGATAATCGCGCCCATCGCTATCCAGTTGGCGCTGGAGATCACTAACTGGGCGACGGCGAATTTCCATGAAGGTAACACCAGTTTGTGGCCTTTCACCGTCAGATGACGGCGCTTAGCGAAAGCGCAGCACCACAAATAGCCGATAATCACCAGCAGCAGCACCACACCCACAATGCGCAGCGTGCGTTCATCGATATACCAGTGCGTCGGGATCTGCACCACACCAAAGGTGAAGATCACACCGCCCAGCAAGATGTAGCCCAGCCAGTTGGTGGTAATACTGAGTGAGAAAATCCGCGTGATCGTGCTGCCTGGCAGCCCAAGGCGTGAATAGAGCCGGTAGCGCATGCCGATGCCGCCAACCCAGGTGCTGAGCGTCAGGTTAAAGGCATAACAGATAAACGACACCAGCATCACCTGGCGTTTCGCCAGTTTATGCCCGCAGTAAGCGCGGCCGAGCAGATCATAAAACCCGTACAGCACATAGCTGACAATCACCAGCGCGACGGCGCTCAGCAACGCGGTACGGTTGTAGTCGCCAATGACTTGCCAGACATCGTCCCAGTTGACCTTCTGCGCATAGAGCACCAGCAGCACGGCCACGGCGATAAAAAACAGCGCCGTCAGGATCTTTTTCGCCAGCCGCCAGCGAGGATGTGATTTCTTCATCAGGGCTTCACCCCCGAACGTTCCGTTTCCGCGCGATCCTGGGTTTCGATTTCTGGCTGGATGGGCGGTTTCACCTGCGCCAGTTGCGGCGTATGTGCGGGAAGCCAGCCGGCCATGGCCGGAAAATGGCGTAAGAAGTGGAATACGACAATGCTCTTGCCGAGGTTCCACCAGGTGCGCTTCGGTGCCATCGACTCATCCACTCGCACGCAGTCCTCGCGAATAATGGCCTGCAAATTATCGCGCAGCGTCTGGTTAAATTCACGGTCATGGATAATCAGGTTAGCCTCCAGATTCAGCGACAGGCTGAGCGGATCGAGGTTGCTGGAACCGACGGTTGCCCAGTGATCGTCCATCAGCGCCACTTTGCCGTGCAGCGGGCGGCGGCGATATTCATACACCTGAACGCCGCCTTTCAGCAGATAGTTGTACAGTAGCTCCGCGCCGACTTTGACAATCGGCATATCCGGCTCGCCCTGCACAATCAGCTTCACCGACACCCCGCGCCGGGCAGCGTTGCGCATGGCGTGCAGCAGGCGGTAACCTGGAAAGAAGTAGGCGTTGGCAATAATCACTTCGCGGCGGGCGTTGGCCAGCATCTTTAGATAATGGCGTTCAATATCGTCGCGATGATCGTTATTATCGCGCCAGATAAACAGCGCCTGCGCTTCGCCGGGCGTACGGTTCTCTTCCGGGCGATGGCGTCGGCGCTGCCACCAGCGTTTTGCTGGCGCGTTATCCGGCAGATTCTCCAGCTCGAATTGCAGAATATCTTCCACAATCGGCCCTTCAACGCGCACGGCGTAATCCTGCTTGGCTTCCGGGCCATAGCTGGTGAGATGTTCCGCTGAATAGTTAATGCCGCCGACGAAAGCCACGGTGTTATCGATCACCACAATTTTACGGTGCATGCGGCGAAAGAGATTGGTTCGCATACCGAGCAGGCGCGGGCGCGGATCGTAATAGCGGAATACCACGCCAGCGGTGGTCAGCTCGTTGACAAACGGTTCGCTTAAATCCGGCGAGCCGTAACCATCCAGCAGCACTTCGATGTTGATCCCGCGCCGGGCGGCCCGCAGCAGTACCTGCTGCAACTGGCGGCCAACGTTATCCTCAAACCAGATAAAGGTTTCCAGAATGACGCGTTGCTGTGCATGGTCGATGGCGTCATACAGCGCCGGATAGTAGTTGTCGCCGTTTTCCAGCAACTGAATACGGTTACCTTCCCGCCAGGTGCATTTCATAGGTGGATCTCCGCGCTCAGAGGGGCGTGATCGGAAAGGTGTCGCCAGTTACGCAGCGGCAGCGCGGTCGGCGCGCTGGCATTGGCGTTTTTCACATAGATGCGATCGAGCCTCAACAATGGCAGTGCGACCGGGAAAGTGCGGGCAGGGCGGCCATGAGCGCGGGTAAAAATCTCCTCCAGCCCGGCCTGCATCTTCAGCGGATGGTTCGCTTTTTGCCGCCAGTCATTAAAGTCGCCCGCCACCACGACGGGTTCGCCCTCGGGCAGCGCATTTACCCACTCTGCCAGCATAGTGAGCTGCGCCTGGCGATGGGCTTCCCGCAGGCCAAGATGAACGCAAATGACATGTAATGAATGACCGAGATCCGGTGGCGTAATGCGGCAGTAGAGCAGGCCGCGTTTTTCGCTGCCATCGACCGAAACATCACGATTTTCAAAGTGTTCAATCGGATAGCGGGAAAGCACCGCATTTCCGTGGTGCCCCTCGGGGTAAACCGCGTTGCGTCCGTAGGCGTAATCGCTCCACATGGTATCGGCAAGAAATTCATAGTGGGTGGTGTCCGGCCAGTTCTCCACATGCAGTGGATGCACTTCGTGGGCACCCATCACTTCTTGCAGGCAGACAATATCCGCGCTGACGGTCCGTACTGCGTCACGCAGCTCAGGCAAAATAAAGCGCCGGTTAAACGCGGTAAAGCCTTTGTGGGTATTGATGGTGAGCACTTTCAATGAAAAATGTCGCGCGTGTTGGGTCATAATTCTCCTGCCAGCGTCACTCTCCTCGTGAAAATAAATTGTAGTCCCTGTCACAAATTGTGGCGGGGTTACGGAATTTTCCGTAAATCCGCGTACTCTTCAGAAAGACAAAAATTCTTCAGGAGAGAGGCCATGAAGTGGCAACAGCACGTTCGTGATGTAACAGGCCTGAGTTGCTGGCAGATTATGTTGCATATGCTGATAGTCGCGCTATTGGTGATGGGCTGGATGAGCGGCTCTCTGGTGCGCGTCGGCCTCGGCCTGTGCGTACTTTACGGTGTGTCCGTACTGTTGATGCTGTTTCTTCAGCGCCACCACGATGCACGCTGGCGCGGCATCGGTGATGTGCTGGAAGAGTTGACCACCACCTGGTATTTCGGCGCGTCGCTGATCGTTATCTGGTTACTTTCCCGCGTGTTGCCTAATCACTTTATTCTGGCCGCCGCCGGGCTGGTTATTCTTGCGGGTCCGGCGGTGGTATCGCTGCTGACCAAAGAGCGCAAGTTAGGCAATATTTCTGCGAAACAGCGCATACGCCGCTGAACCGGTGATGGCCGCAATCACCACCAGCGGCCATAAACTCTGCCAGACAATCGTTAAGCTGGCATCCTTCAGATAAATCTCCTTGGTGATATCGGTAAAGTGCCGGATAGGATTGGCCCAGGTCAAATCCTGCAACCAGACCGGCATGTTCTCGACCGGCGACACATAGCCTGACAGCAGGATCGCCGGCATCATAAAGACAAACACGCCAATAAATGCCTGCTGCTGTGTGGCGCAAAGCGACGAAATCAGCAGGCCGAAACCCACCAGCGACAAGCCATAAATCAGCATCGAGAAATAGAACAGCAGTAGCGAGCCGGCAAAGGGAATTTTATAAGCCAGAATGCCGACAGCGAGCACAATCGTCGCCTGAAACGTTGCAACAATTAGCGCCGGCACGGCTTTGCCGACAAAAATTTGCCATGTGGAGAGCGGCGAGACCAGGAGCTGATCCAGCGTGCCCTGTTCGCGTTCACGCGCCACCGATAGCGAGGTCACAATCATCACGCCGATGGTGGTGATCATGGCGATCAGCGACGGTACCACAAACCATTTGTAATCGAGATTGGGGTTGTACCAGTTGCGTATCACCAGCTCGCTGTTATTCGGTTTCTGCTGGCCGCTCAGCAGCTCCTGCTGATAATCCTGCACGATTTGTTGCAGATAGTTGGCGGCGATTTGCGCGCTGTTGGAGTTGCGCCCGTCGAGGATCAACTGCATTGGTGCGGTGATGCCGCTATCAATATTGCGGGAAAAATCGGCCGGGAAACGCACCAGCAATAACGCTTTTTGCGTATCGATGGTCGGGCGTATCTCCTGCGGACTTTTCAGCAGCAGAATATGAGTAAAGGCTTTGGCGCGGGCAAAACGCTGCGTCAGCTCAACCGCATGCTTACCGTTATCTTCGTTATAGATGGCGATAGTGGCGTTGGTCACTTCCAGCGTGGCGGCAAAGGGGAACAGCAGCACCTGCAACAGCACCGGCAGGATCAGAATGGCGCGGGTTTGCGGTTCGCGCAGTAGCGACTGTAACTCTTTGCGGATAAGCGTCAGTAAACGGTGAAACATGGGTTTTCCTTAATCCAGTCTGCGTTTGGTTTTCAGCCACGTCAGGCCAATAAACATCAGCGCCGAGGCAATCAAAAACAGGACGTTAACCATCAACACCACCGGGATATTGCCCGCCAGGAACAGGCTTTGCAGGGTACTGACAAAATAACGCGCCGGAATGATATAGGTCACCACGCGGATCACGGCGGGCATGCTGTCAATCTGGAAGATAAAACCGGATAGCATAATCGACGGCAAAAAGGCGGCATTCAGCGCGACCTGCGCGGCATTAAACTGGTTACGTGTGACGGTGGAAATTAGCAGCCCCATTCCCAATGTGCTGAGCAAAAACAGGCTGGTGATGAGGAATAAAATCAGCAGCGAGCCGCGATAAGGCACGCCAAGAATAAACACCGACACCAGCATGCACAGCAGCATCGCCAGCATGCCGAGAAAATAGTAGGGAATCAGTTTGCACAGCAGCAATTCCGCGCGCGTCACTTCGGTTGAAAGCAGGGCCTCCATCGTGCCGCGCTCCCATTCGCGCGCCACCACCAGCGAGGTGAGGATGGCGCCAATCACCGTCATGATGATGGTCACCGCGCCAGGAATAATAAAATGCTGGCTGATGGCGGCGGGGTTAAACCAGTAGCGGGTCTGCACATCGATCAACGGATCAAATGTCTGGCCACGATCTTCTGCCCGCTGCTGCTGCCAGAGCTGCCAGATCCCCTGTACGTAGCCCTGCACAAAGTTGGCGGTATTCGGTTCGCTGCCATCGGTGATCACCTGAATCGGCGCAACTTCATTGGCGCGCGCCATCTGCGCGGCGAAATTCGTCGGCACCACCACCAGACCGCGAATACGCCCGGCCTGCATCATCTGGATAAGCTGCGGGCGGTTATCGCTGATCGTGGCATCAATATAGGGCGAGCCGGTCAGCGTATGGGTGAAATCCATCGCCTCTTTGCTCTGCTGCTCCAGCAGCACGCCAATACGTAGCTTGCTGGAATCAAGGTTGATGCCGTAGCCGAAGATAAATAGCAGCAACAGCGGGATGACGACGGCAATCAGCCAGCTACTGGGGTCGCGGACAATCTGCCGCGTCTCTTTGACGCACAGCGCCCGCACGCGCCGCCAACTGAGAGTGTTAAGATGCATGGCCGTGCTCCTTATCCCAGTTATGGATAAGCGTAATAAAAGCCTGCTCCATTGTCGGATCCGGGTTATCCGCATCGGCGCTTTGCGCCTTTAAATCATCCGGCGTACCGCTGGCGATAAGCTTTCCGCGATACACCAGCCCGATACGATCGCAATATTCGGCTTCGTCCATAAAGTGCGTGGTGACCATCACGGTGACGCCTTTCTCCACCATGCTATTGATGTGCAACCAAAACTCCCGGCGCGTCAGCGGATCGACACCGGAAGTAGGTTCATCAAGGAACAGAATATCCGGTTCATGCATCAGCGAGCAGGCCAGCGCCAGGCGCTGCTTAAAGCCCAGCGGCAATTCATCGGTCGCATGATGAGCAATGGCTTTCAGCCCGAACGCCTCGCTCATGCGGGTTATCTTTTCGTTTTGCGCCCGTCCGCGCAGGCCGTAGACGCCGGAGAAAAAGCGCAGATTCTGCTCCACCGTCAGGTTGCCGTACAGCGAGAATTTTTGCGCCATATAACCCAGATGCTGACGCGCTTTGCCGGAGCTGACTTTGAGATCGAGATTCAGCACCAGCGCCTGGCCGTCGGTGGGCACCAACAAGCCGCACATCATCTTAAAAGTGGTCGATTTACCCGCGCCGTTTGGCCCCAGCAGGCCGAAGATTTCACCGCGCTTGACGGCAAAATTGACATGGTCGGTGGCGGCGAAATCACCAAACTTTTTGGTCAGCGAGCGGGCTTCAATCACTGTTTCGTCCGTGCTGCCTTCCACCGTATGCAGAATTGCCCCCAGCGGGGATTCGGACGCGCCAGCGCCGCCGAGCAGATCGATAAACGCATCTTCAAAGCGCGGCGCGGTTTCCGTGATCTCTACTGGCGGCATGTTGTCGGCGTGGCGAATTTCGTCGGCGTGCGCCTCTTTTTTCAGGATCATGCGCACCGAACGCCCCTGGATCATGCCATCGCTGACCTGCGGCTGACGCAGAATAAGACGCAGCAAGCGGCGGTTGTTCTCCTGCGCGCTGGTGACAAGAAAACTGCGGCCGGCCATGCGTTGCGTCAGCGCGGTCGGCTCGCCCTGATACAGCAATTCGCCTTCGTTCATCAGCAGTACATCGCGGCACTGCTCCGCTTCATCAAGATAGGAGGTGCTCCAGAGGATCAGCATCCCTTCGCCCGCCAGTTCATGCACCATTTGCCACAGTTCGCGACGGGAAATTGGATCAACGCCGACGCCCGGCTCATCCAGCAACAGCACTTTCGGTTCGCCGACCAGCGTGCAGGCCAGCCCCAGTTTCTGCTTCATCCCGCCGGAGAGCTTTCCGGCCAGCCGTCCGGTAAACGGGGCGAGGGCGGTAAACTCCAGCAGGCGTTCGAAGGTCTGACGGCGCTGCTCGCCGGTGACGCTGCGCAGATCGGCATACAGATTGAGGTTTTCCATCACCGTTAAATCTTCATACAGCCCGAACTTTTGCGGCATATAACCGAGCATGGCGTGCAGTTCGCTATCCTGACGCAGCGGATCCAGCCCCATCACCTGCACGCTGCCTTCGTCCTGCTTCATCAACCCGGCAAGAATGCGCATCAACGTGGTTTTCCCTGCGCCATCCGGGCCGACCAGCCCGGTGACATAACCGGCGCGAATCTCGCAATCAAGCTTTGCGACAGCGGGTTTTTCCATACCCGGAAAGCGTTTTACCAGCCCGCGTAAATGGATGGATGCCTCATTCATGACGCGCCTCGCCCGCAAAACGCACGGTTACTGGCATCCCCTGGCGCAGCGAGTTGTCGGCATCGGTAACGATAATGCGCAGGCGATACACCAGATCGGTTCGCAGATCCGGGGTTTGCACGGTTTTGGGCGTAAATTCGGCCGTGGGCGAGACAAAGCCGATTTTGCCGTGATACGGCTTATTCGGCCGTCCATCGGTGTAAAGCAGTACTTCCTGCCCTGGCTGCGCCTGCTGCAAATTGATCTCATCAACATATGCGCGCACCCATACCGGACGGGTTAACGACAAGGTGAATACGGTGCCGCCTGCGCTGAGCATGCTGCCCGGCTCGACGGCGCGGGTCAGGATTGTCCCGGCGGAAGGGGCGACCAGCGTGGTGTCATGCAGGTCCAGTTGCGCCTGCGCCAGCGCGGCCTGCGCCTGTTCAAGGCCCGCTTTCGCCTGTTCAATCTCCTGCGGGCGGTTACCGGTGCGGTACTGGCTTAACTTGTCCTGCGCGGATTTCAGCGTGGCCTGCGCCTGATCTCGTGTGGAACGGGCATTTTCCAGATCGTTGGCAGAGATCACCCGGCTTTTCCATAACCCTTGCTGACGTTGATAGTAGTTTTGCGCGTAGTCATAGGCGGCCCGCGCCTGATTCACTGCCGCGACAGCCTGGGCAATCTCTTCATCACGATAACCGGCGGTAGCCAGATCGTATTTCGCTTGCGCGGTGGAGACGTTGGCCTTCGCCTGCAACAAGGCGTTCTCATAAGGCGCTTTATCGATCTCACCGAGCGTCTGTCCGGCCTTGATCGCATCGCCCTCATCAACGTTTAGCGAAGCGAGCCGTCCGCCGACGCGGAAACTCAAATTCACCGTGCGAATATCAACGTTACCGTACAGGGTGAGCGCGCGCTCTTGTCTGCTCTGATACCACATCCAGCCGCCAGCCAGCGCGGCGATAACGACCACCACAATCAACACCGTAACGAGAGGTTTTTTCATCACTCCGGACTCCTGTGCGTTAATCCTTGCAAAATGAGATCGATATGGCAGGTGATAACCTGATAAATCTGCGCGGTTTTCTCTTCGTCAAACTGCGACCAGCCTGCACGCAGCAAGAAGGTTTCCCGCCCGAGACGAAACGCGAGAATTTCACCGAGCAGCGCGTGGGTATGAATAATGGTTTCGGTATCTGTGGCATCCCGCCCGGTATAGGCCGCCAGCAGGGCGGTGAGATGGCTGTGCATCGGCGCAATGACCTGATCGTGCACCCGCTGATACGCCCGCGTTGGTGAGAGCTGCTCGCGGGAGATAAATTTGCTCAGATTCAGCGTTTCATCATGGGTGAGCAGCGTGATCATGCTGCGGCAGGCGCTATGGATCAGGGCGCGTATTGCTGCTTTATCCGGCTCCGGCTGCGCAAACAGCGCCTCTGCTGCCTGGACATGCGGGTGGAAATTCTTATTGATAAAGTCGGCGATCCACTGGGCGCAGGCGAGGTATAAATCCTCTTTCGAACCAAAGTAATAGGTGATCGCCGCAATATTTTGCCCGGCCTGCGCGGCGATATCGCGGGTAGTAGCGTGCAACCCGTATTCACCGAATTGCGCCAGCGCGGCGGCAATCAACTGTTGTTTGGCCTGTTCGCCTTTACTGGTCGTGGGGGTTGTATTCATGGCGGCAAAATAATTAATCAATCGATTGATTAAATTTATGCTTCAGGGCGAAGCTTGTCCAGCACCAGGCAGGGAAAAGGTGACGGGTGAAGCGGAAACCGGTTCAGCAGGCGCTGGAAGGGGTTGCTATGCTGACCTGCAACAGGCGGAAAGATTGCAGATGATCCCTGGCCGGATATTTATGCGCTCGATCACAAAAGCTGATACACTCCGCACCTTCATGACATTGTGGTTTTTGTCATCAGTCAAATTATATCTCCCTGAAAACTACACCTGTGACAGGTCGGGGCGGTGCGGAGTTGTTATGTCATTTGATGCCCTTGGCCTGAATCCGGAAATTCTGCGCGCAATCGCCGAGCAGGGTTATGTTCAGCCGACCCCTATTCAGCAGCAGGCGATCCCCGCCGTACTGCAAGGCCGCGATCTGATGGCCAGCGCCCAGACCGGTACCGGTAAAACGGCTGGCTTCACCCTGCCGTTGCTGCAACTGCTGGTGCAAAAAGAGCCGCACGCGAAAGGCCGCCGCCCGGTGCGTGCGCTGATCCTGACGCCAACCCGTGAACTGGCGGCGCAAATCGGTGAAAACGTACGCGACTACAGCCAGTATCTGAACATCCGTTCGCTGGTGGTGTTTGGCGGCGTCAGCATCAACCCGCAGATGATGAAACTGCGCGGTGGCGTTGATGTGCTGGTGGCTACGCCTGGCCGTCTGCTGGATCTGGAACACCAAAACGCGCTGAAACTCGATAGCGTGGAAATTCTGGTGCTGGATGAAGCCGACCGCATGCTGGATATGGGCTTTATCCACGATATTCGCCGCGTGCTGGCAAAACTGCCGCCGCGCCGTCAGAACCTGCTGTTCTCCGCGACCTTCTCCGACGACATCAAAGCGCTGGCGGAAAAGCTGCTGCATAACCCGCTGGAAATTGAAGTGGCACGCCGCAACACCGCCTCCGAGCAGGTGACGCAGCATGTGCATTTTGTAGATAAAAAACGTAAGCGTGAGCTGCTGTCACAGATGATTGGTCAGGGGAACTGGCAGCAGGTGCTGGTCTTTACCCGCACCAAGCACGGCGCCAACCACCTGGCGGAACAACTGAATAAAGATGGCATCACCAGTGCGGCGATCCACGGTAACAAGAGCCAGGGCGCACGTACCCGTGCGCTGGCAGATTTCAAATCCGGGGATATTCGCGTGCTGGTGGCCACGGATATCGCCGCGCGCGGTCTCGACATCGAAGAGCTGCCGCACGTAGTGAACTACGAGCTGCCAAACGTACCGGAAGATTACGTCCACCGTATCGGCCGTACCGGGCGCGCGGCGGCTATCGGTGAAGCGCTGTCGCTGGTCTGCGTTGATGAACACAAACTGCTGCGCGACATTGAACGTCTGCTGAAAAAAGAGATCCCACGCATTGCCATCGAAGGCTATGAGCCGGATCCGTCCATCAAAGCCGAACCGATCCAGAATGGTCGCGGCCAGGGGGGCGGTCGTCAGGGTGGTGGCCGCGGGCAGGGCGGTGGTGGACGTGGTCAGTCTGCGCCGCGCCGCAATGAGGGCGAGGAGCAGAAACCGCGTTCCCCGCGTCGCACGGATGGTGAAGCGCAAAAACCACGTGCTCCACGCCGCAGTGAAGGGGGTTCACGCCGTCTGGATGGTAACGCTCAGCCTGCGCGTGACGGCCAGAGTAAACCGGCAGGAAACGGCGCCCGCCGTCGCCGTCCGCGTAAACCGACCGCCGCTCAGTAAGGCATTTTGCAGGCCGGATATACTTTATCCGGCAATCGACGCCGCCAGCGGGCAATGGACCTGCTGGCGGCGTCGTTTTATCAGGCTTGCGATCGGCGATTAACGCACGCCAGCCAGGCCTGACGCGTTTCCCGCGCCCGCAGCGCCCGCCATCAACCGCACGGGAACACCATGCGAGCCTCAGCCTTACAGCACTTCACCCTGGCTGGCGATAACTTGCTGATACCATTCAAAACTGCGTTTTTTGCTGCGCTTCAGCGTACCGTTGCCGTCGTTATCTTTGTCGACATAGATAAAGCCATAGCGCTTTTTCATCTCGCCGGTTCCGGCACTGACGATATCAATCGGTCCCCACCAGGTGTAACCCATAATGTCGCAGCCATCGTCAATGGCTTCTGCCATGGCCTGAATATGGCGGCGGCCATAATCGATTCGCGCCAGATCGTTAATCTGCCCGTTGGCATCCGGCTCATCGACGCCGCCATAGCCATTTTCGACAATAAACAATGGCTTGCGGTAGCGATCCGCCAGCTCATTACAGACGATACGGAAACCCTGCGGATCGATCGGCCAGCCCCAGGCGGTTTTTTCAAGAAACGGATTATCCAGCCCGGCAGTACCGCCGGTATCAATGCGAAACTGGCCGCCCGCCTTATGCAGTACGCTGCGGTAGTAGCTAAAGCCGAGGTAGTCCGACGGATAGTCAGCCAGCAGTTGCAGATCGCCATCGGCAATGGCCAGCTCCACGCCCAGCTCACGGAACAGACGCGGCGCAAATGCCGGATAGTGGCCGAGCATCATCACATCGGAGAAAAACAGCGAACGGCGGCGTAACTGCATAGTAGAGAAGATATCTTCCGGGTTGCAGGTTGCCGGGTAAACGGTGCTCAGCGACAGCATGCAGCCGATTTGTGCGCCGGGAATGATGTCGTGGCACAGCTTGTTCGCCAGTGCGTTAGCGACAAACTGGTGGTGATTCGCCTGCCAGATATCCTGCGCGCCAGCGCTGGCATCCACCGCGCCGGTGGCGAATGGCATGCGGTTCATGTTGTTCAGTTCGTTGAAGGTCATCCAGTATTTGACCTTGCGCTGGTAACGGCGGAATACCGTTTCGCAGTAGCGGCTGAAGAAATCAATCAACTGGCGATTCTTCCAGCCGCCATACTCCTGATACAGCGCCAGCGGCGTCTCATAGTGGGAGAGGGTAATCACCGGTTCAATGCCGTACTTCAGCAGCTCATCAAACAGATCGTCGTAAAATTTTAGCCCCGCTTCGTTTGGCGTAGTTTCATCGCCACGCGGGAAAATGCGCGACCAGGCAATCGAGGTACGAAAGCATTTGAACCCCATCTCTGCGAACAGCGCGATGTCTTCTTGGTAGCGATGGTAGAAATCAATCGCTTCGTGGCTGGCGTAATAGAGATTCGGGTCAATCACCGCATCATGTTTGCCGGAAGCGATACCGCCGCGCACTACATCAGCAATCGATGGCCCTTTGCCATCCTCGTTCCATGCGCCTTCCGCCTGGTTGGCGGCAATCGCGCCACCCCACAAAAAATCTTTCGGGAAAATAGCCATCTCAGCTCCTTAATCGCGTAAGTCTGCGCCGTTAGAGGCGATCAGTTTTTTGTACCAGTGATAGCTTTTCTTTAGCGAGCGCGCCTGTGTGCCGTTGCCCATATCATCCTGGTCAACATAGATAAAGCCGTAGCGTTTGGAAATTTGCGCCGTACCGGCGCTGACCACGTCAATCGGCCCCCACCAGGTGTAGCCAAACAGATCGACGCCGTCGCCAATCGCTTCCTGCATCTGCTCGACATGCTGGCGCAGATAATCGATACGATAATCATCGTCGATAGAGCCGTCCGGGTTGACGGTATCCACTGCGCCGAGACCGTTTTCGGCAATAAACAGCGGCTTCTGGTAGCGGTCATAGAGCTGGTTTAAGGCGAGACGCAGCCCTTTCGGGTCAATCTGCCAGCCCCACTGGCTGGTTGGCAGGTACGGGTTGCGGATACCGCCAGTCACCATATTGCCTTCCGCTATTTCCCGTTTTTCCGGGTGTGCGCTAACGGTGCTCGACATGTAGTAGCTAAAGGAGACGAAATCGACCGGGTGCTGGCGCAGGATCTCATCATCGCCGACCACTTTTTGCAGCGTGACGCCTTTTTCCGCCAGCATGCGATCGGTGTACGCCGGGTAGTAACCGTGCGCCTGCACATCGCTAAAGAACAGCGACACGCGTTGCATCTCTTCGCAGGCCTGCAAATCGTCCGGGTGGCAGGTGTGCGGATAGAGCATCTGGTAGCTGATCATGCAGCCGACCTGCGAGCCGGGAATAATGGCATGGCAGGCTTTGGTGGCCAGCGCACTGGCGACAAACTGATGGTGCGCGCCCTGGTATTTATCCTGTTCGAGATGCGGATTGTCCTCTTCGATCACGCCAACGCTGACATACGGATGATGCTTCACACAGTTGATCTCGTTGAAGGTCATCCAGTACTTCACTTTTTTGCGGTAGCGGGTGAAGACCGTGGTGGCGAAACGCACGTAAAAATCCACCAGTTGGCGGTTCGGCCAGCCGCCATAGTCGGTCACCAGCGCCAGCGGCATCTCGTAGTGCGATAGTGACACAATCGGCTCAATACCGTGCGCCAGCAGCGTATCGAACACCTCGTCGTAGAATTTCAGCCCGGCTTCGTTCGGCGTGGTTTCATCGCCGCGCGGGAAGATGCGCGTCCAGGCAATCGACATGCGAAAACACTTAAAACCCATCCCGGCGAACAGGGCGATATCCTCTTTAAAGCGGTGGTAAAAATCGTTGCCTTTGCGTTTCGGGTAGTACTTTTTGCTGTCCGGATCCTGCGCTTCGCGTATCTGCGCGTGCGTCATGCCAAGCCATTGATCGAGCCAGCGCTCGCGCGGCGTATTGATATCAAACGTGTAGACATCAGAAACGGAAAGCCCTTTACCACCCACATTCCATGCGCCTTCCAGTTGATTCGCCGCTGTTGCGCCACCCCATAAAAATCCTTCCGGGAATGCTTTCGAAAATGCCATACCTTTGCTCCTTACGCCGCTGTCGCGGTCAGTGTGAGAAATGCGTCCCGGCTGGCGACATCGCCTTGTACTTTGACCGGGCTGATATCGCCGTATTGTTCGCTGTTGGTGACGACCACAATCACGCTCGGATCGATGCCAGCGGCCTTCAGGGCCGCCAGATCAAAGCTCACCAGCAGATCGCCTACCTCGACGCTCTGCCCGGCGGCGATGTGGCTGGTGAAGTGCTTACCGCCCAGTTTTACCGTGTCGATACCGATATGAATGAGGATTTCCGCGCCGGTATCGCTTTGCAGCGCCAGTGCGTGATGGGTTTCAAACAGGGATTCCACCTTGCCGTTAACCGGGGAGCGCAGCTCGCCGCTGGTGGGGTAAATCGCCAGCCCTTTACCGAAAATCTCATCGGCAAATACCGGATCGCTAAGGGCATTGAGGGGTTTCAGCTCGCCGCTCACCGGGGCAAACAGTTTTTCTTCGGTACGCGCTACCGACATCGGGCTGACCCCGGCCACCACCGTCTCTTCAAATCCGAGGATCACCGTGACGACCGCAGCGCAGACAAACGAAATGGCGATACTGACCAGTGCCCACAAAAATGTCGGGCCGACCAGCGCCGGAAGGCCAGGCAGACCGCTGAGCGCAAAGGCGTAGGTTTTCACCCCCATCGCCATGGCAACACCGCCGCCGCACGCGCCGCCAATCAGCGCGGCGGCAAACGGGCGTTTATAACGAATATTGATGCCGTACATCGCCGGTTCGGTAATCCCCATGACCGCGCTGAAGCTGGTAGTCAGCGCCAGCGATTTCAGCTTTTTATCCCGCGCCCGCAGGAACACGCCAAAGGCCGCGCCCGCCTGGCCGAGGTTGGCAACATAGAAGAGGATTTTGAACGGATCGAAACCCAGGGTGCTGATGTTGTTGATCATGATTGGCACCAGCACATAGTGCATGCCGGTGATAATGATCATCGACAGCGTTCCGCCAACCACTACGCCCGCCACGATACCAGCATTTTCCACCAGCCAAATAATGCCGCCGGAGAGCGCACTACCGGCGAAAATCCCCAGCGGGCCAATGGCAATCAGCGTAATCGGCGTGACAATCACCAGGCTCAGTAGCGGCACAAACATCGTTTTCAGTACGCCGGGCATGATGCGATCAATCAGCTTCTCTACCCGGCTCAGCAGCCAGATGGCCAGCAGGATCGGGATCACCGTTGAGGCATAATTCACGGTTGGCACCGGCAGGTGCATAAAATTGATCGGCGCGCCGGATTTAAACAGCGCCTGAATTGCAGGATGGAAGAGGGCGGCGGCCAGCGCGACTGCCACGTAAGGATTCGCGCCGAACTTATTAGCGGCGCTGAAAGCCAGTGCCAGCGGCATAAAGTAAAACACGCCGTCGCTGATGGCGAGCAGGATTTGGTAGGTCTGGTTGCTGGTTTCCAGCCACTGCATCGCGACCACTAGCGCCAGGACGCCTTTCAGAATACCGGCTCCGGCAATCGCCGGGATGATCGGCGAGAAGATACTGGACAGCCCCTCCAGCAGCACCGATACCGGGTTGCGGCGTTTATCATGTTGTACAGCGCCGCCGGACGAAACGCCGGGTAATTTGGCCAGCAGCGCGTCGCACAGTGGCGCCACATCGTTACCGATAATCAACTGAAACTGATCGCCAGAGATATTGACACCTATCACGCCATCCAGCGCTTCCAGCGCCGCGCGATCGGCCTTGTCGTTATCTTTGAGTAAAAAACGCAGACGGGTAATACAATGAAACAGCGACAGAATATTGTCCTTGCCGCCGATCCTGTTGATGATCTGCTGCGCGGTATCCTGATAATTCATGATAATTCCTCCAGACTGACGCCCGCATCGCCGGCATCATCCACAATCACCGGCTTTACGCCGATACCTTGTTTCCTCTGGGGTTTGCCTGATTAAACAGTAACAAGCCTGGACGGAATCTATACACTCTCCTTCGGGCTGCCGCTTTGTTGGCTGCGGCTACGCGAATGATTTCTGTAAACTAATTGGGTTCTGCCCGCTGCACGACGTTTTCGATATGCACGGTCAGATAGAGCTTTTCCGAGTTACTCATGGTGTGGTGATAATGTTTGCCGACAAACTCATTGATGGTATCGACGCATTTCAGGGTGGTCTGATAGCGGCGCTGTACCATGGCAAATAACTCTTCGTCGTCATTATTTAACACCACCCCATCAATCACCCGCTGGGCGAAAAATTTTAAATGGGTAATGAAACGCTGGTAATTCAGGCTGTGCTCGTCGAGCGGCAGGCTAAAAAAGTATTTAACGATATTCTGTAATTGATAAATAAGCCGCGTGATTTGCGTGGTTTTTCCCATGCTGTCGTTCAGCCCGGCATTCACAATATGTAGCGCAATACTGCAGGCTTCGCCGTCAGGTAATAATTGCCCGGTGCGCGCCATCACCATACCAATCGCCTGGCGACCAAGAGCATATTCAGCGGTATAAAAATGGCGCACTTCCCACTCCAGCGGATTCGGCAATTGCTCATGTTTTTCATTGCGTTGCAGCGCGAAATGGAGATGGTCAGCGAGCGTGACGTACAAGCCTTCGCTTAATTTGTGCGATAGCTGACTGCGGGCCAGCGCGACAATGTCGGCGGTCAGTTGCACTATTTCGACAGGCACTTCGCTAACCAGATCTTTAAAACGGGCCGAGACCTGCGAATCCTGCAAATGGAATATTTTCTCGATGGCTTGCTCGTTAACGCTGGCGCCGTTCTGCGTATTAAAACCCAGCCCTCGCCCGGTCAGAATAACCTCAAAGCCACGATCGTCGATGGCGCTGACCACGTTATTATTTAAGATTTGTTTGACCAGCATCGCTAACTCCTGCAAACAAAAACGGGCAAAACATAAATACAGCAACGGACATAATCTGTCCTTGTTCTCTGCATTTAGGTTTTGCCCGATATTCGGTAACAAGCGTAATGCAGGTAAAAACTAGCATTGCCCTGTTCAATGATCAACGCGCGACATAGCGTACTGATGAATGGATCTGCTAATTTGTGATCCGCCCGGCGAAAAATATCCTGTATTGCAGAAGCAGAAAATGGCTTTCCGCGGCCGCTTCCAGAATGGCAAAAAGGGTTACCCAGCGGGCGCTAAAAATGCCACAATAGTGGCTGTTTATACAGTATTTCAGGTTTCTTCATGGCTCTTACCGCCGCGCTAAAAGCGCAGATCGCCGCCTGGTATAAGGCGTTGCAACAACAGATCCCGGACTTTATTCCCCGTGCGCCGCAGCGGCAGATGATTGCTGATGTCGCGAAAACTCTGGCGGGGGAAGAGGGCCGGCATCTGGCGATCGAAGCGCCGACCGGCGTCGGGAAAACGCTCTCTTATTTAATTCCGGGCATTGCTATTGCCCGCGAAGAGCAAAAAACGCTGGTGGTCAGCACCGCCAACGTGGCGTTGCAGGATCAGATCTACAGTAAGGATCTGCCGCTGCTGCGCAAAATTATCCCCGATTTACGTTTTACCGCCGCGTTTGGCCGTGGGCGCTATGTCTGCCCGCGCAATCTGGCCGCGCTGGCCAGCAGCGAGCCGGACCAGCAGGATCTGCTGGCTTTTCTGGATGATGAGCTGACGCCGGGCAGCAAAGAGGAACAGAAGCAGTGCGCGACGCTGAAAGCCGATCTCGACAGCTACAAATGGGACGGCCTGCGCGATCACACCGATAAAGCCATCAGCGATGATTTATGGCGTCGCCTCAGTACCGATAAAGCCAGCTGCCTGAACCGCAACTGCCACTACTACCGGGAATGCCCGTTCTTTGTTGCGCGGCGTGAAATTCAGGAAGCGGAAGTGGTGGTGGCGAACCACGCGCTGGTGATGGCGGCGCTGGAGAGCGAAGCCGTCTTACCGGAGCCGAAAAACCTGCTGCTGGTGCTGGATGAAGGCCATCATCTGCCGGATGTGGCGCGCGATGCGCTGGAGATGAGCGCCGAAATAACGGCGTCCTGGTATCAGTTACAGCTCGACCTGTTTACCCGGCTGGTGGCGACATGCCTGGAGCAGTTCCGGCCGAAAACCCTGCCGCCGCTGGCGACGCCGGAGCGGCTCAACGCCCACTGCGAAGAGCTGTTCGGGCTGATTTCCTCACTGAATAACATACTCAACCTCTATCTTCCTGCCGGTCAGGAAGCCGAATACCGCTTCGCTATGGGCGAGCTGCCGGATGAGGTGATGGCGATTTGTCAACGGCTGGCGAAGCTAACAGAGATGCTGCGCGGGCTGGCGGAGCTGTTCCTCAACGATTTAAGCGAAAAGACCGGCAGCCACGATATTGTGCGTTTGCACCGGGTGATCCTGCAAATGAACCGTGCGCTTGGCATGTTTGAAAGCCAGAGCAAACTCTGGCGGCTGGCCTCGATGGTGCAGGCTTCCGGCGCGCCGGTATCGAAATGGGCGACGCGCGAAGTGCGTGAAGGGCAGCTGCATCTGCTGTTTCACTGCGTGGGCATTCGCGTCAGCGATCAGCTGGAGAAGCTGCTGTGGCGCAGTGTGCCGCATATTGTTGTCACCTCCGCCACGCTGCGATCGCTCAACAGTTTTAATCGCCTGCAAGAGATGAGCGGCCTGAAAGAGAAAGCGGGCGACCGCTTTGTCTCGCTGGATTCGCCTTTCAATCACGTCGAGCAGGGGAAGATTGTTATCCCGCAAATGCGCTACGAACCGCTGATTGAAAATGAAGAGCAGCATATCGCCGAAATGGCGACCTGGTTTCGTGAGCAGGTAGAAAGTAAAGCCCATCCGGGGATGCTGGTGCTGTTCGCCAGCCAGCGCGCGATGCAGCTATTTTTAAGCTACGTAGCGGATTTACGCCTGCTGCTGTTGGTGCAGGGCGATCAACCGCGCTACCGGCTGGTGGAACTGCACCGTAAACGGATCGACGCGGGTGAGCGCAGCGTGCTGGTTGGCCTGCAATCCTTCGCCGAAGGGCTTGATCTGAAAGGCGATTATCTGACACAGGTGCATATTCATAAAATCGCCTTTCCGCCGATTGATAGCCCGGTGGTGATCACTGAAGGCGAATGGCTGAAGAGCCTCAACCGTTATCCTTTTGAAGTACAGAGTTTGCCCAGCGCCTCGTTTAATCTTATCCAGCAGGTCGGCAGGCTTATCCGCAGCCACGGCTGTCGCGGCGAAGTGGTGATTTACGATAAGCGCCTGCTGACCAAAAGCTACGGAAAACGTCTGCTTGATGCGCTACCGGTGTTTCCTATTTCCCAACCGGCAATGCCGGACGTTATAGTGAAGAAACCGGTGAAAAAACCAGAACAAAAGCGCCGCAGGCGCCGTTAACGATGTGAGCATGCGAGGAACTGTCATGGATTACCGTAAAGTTATCAAAGAGATTGGTCGCGGGAAGAACCACGCCCGAGACCTGGATATTGACACCGCGCGTGGTCTCTATACGCAGATGCTGAACGGCGACGTGCCGGATCTGGAGATGGGCGGCATTCTGATTGCGCTGCGCATTAAAGGCGAAGGCGAGGCGGAAATGCGCGGCTTCTACGAGGCGATGCAACAGCACACGCTGTCGCTGACGCCGCCGGTGGCCAAACCGATGCCGATTGTTATTCCCAGCTATAACGGCGCGCGCAAACAGCCTAATCTCACGCCATTGTTGGCTATTCTATTGAATAAGCTGGGTTTCCCGGTGCTGGTGCACGGCGTCAGCGCCGATCCCACGCGCGTGATTAGCGAAAGTATTTTCACCCTGCTGGGCATTGAGCCGACGCTGCACGCCGGGCAGGCGCAGGCGAAGCTGGAAGGTCATCATCCGGTCTTTATGCCGGTACACGCGCTCTGTCCGCCGCTGGAAAAACAACTGGCGATGCGCTGGCGCATGGGCGTGCGCAACAGCGCGCACACGCTGGCGAAGCTGGTCACTCCGTTTAAAACCGACGCGGCGCTGCGTTTATCCAGCGTTTCTCATCCCGAATATCTTACGCGGGTGGGGAAATTTTTCGCCGACATCGGTGGCCGTGCGCTGTTGATGGCGGGTACGGAAGGGGAAGTGTATGCGAACCCGCAGCGCTGTCCGCAGATCAACCTGATTGACGCAGCAGGCGAGCGGATCCTCTTTGCGCGCAACGATGCTGATGAGCAGGTGGCGCTGGAGGGCGTGGCAAAGGATGCAGAGAGTACGGCTCGCTGGATTGAACACTGCCTTGCCGGGCGCGAAGCGATACCGGAGTCATTAAAAATTCAGCTGGCCTGTTGCCTGGTGGCAACCGGAGAAAGTGCGACGCTGGAAGAGGGACTGGCGCGGGTCGCGCAAAGTTTTTAAGCAAAAAAAAGCCCGTCACAATCCAGGACGGGCAAAAACAGGGTAACAACAGGGTCAATGAGGGTGGAGCATCCCGGCAGAGGGTTAATTTGCCGGGGGGTATAACTTCGGTTGGGTTATTTGTAGATAACCGCAGTGCCGCTCAGTTTGTTATTGCCGGCAGCAGAGATGATGCTGTAGCCGCTGGCGCCAGCAGCCTGCGCTTTGGCAGCCAGTTTGGCTTCCAGACCGTCCAGCGTGGTTGCGCCGTGAGCAGAAACAACACCGATTTTGTCCAGGCTTTCGGCCTGCGCGGCAGTCACAGACTGAGCAGCAAAGGCACCGAAAGAGAGGGTAGAAAGCGCGATAGCAGCAACAGCATATTTAATGGTTTTCATAGTCAATTTCTCGCAGGTTATTCTGTATTGGGGACGTTGTTCCGTCGATGTGATAAGTATCACGGTTTTTCACAAGAGATAAAATCGAAGAGAATTGACGGCCTTATTCTAAAAAATTGAACAAGATCTAGCTGTTTGATTTGAAAGGCTTTTGTGCAAGAAAAAAGGGCGTTCGTCAGCAGGTCAGCGCAGCGGACAATTTTGCGGCACATTTTGCTACTTTCACAGCGGGATTTTGTGGATGTAAAGGCAACCGCTTGCGCTGGTTGAAAACGTCAGGAAAGGTCAACGTAGCTGGCTATCCTTAGAACCTCTGCGATTATATCCTGAGAATGTAGAGTTATGTAAATCTTTCTCCTGCTGGCAGGTAACGCATAAGCGCACCCCGGGAATCGCTTTACGACGCGCTTCCGGGATCGGTTCGCCACACTCTTCGCAGGTCAGCAGACTTTCACCGTGGGGTAAATCACGACGCGCGCGCGCCACGGCATCTTCAATCGTACTGTCGATCTGCTGCTGTACCGCACCGTCATTTGCCCAGCCTGAAGCCATCATCGCCTCCTTAGTTGCCATAGCGTAATTATAGCAAACGCCTGATGGCATCGGGCCCCAGGCTCAGGCTGGGGCAGGTAAACGGGGTTAGCGGTTATCCGGGCGGATCAAATCGAAGCGCTGTGCTTCACTGATCCCGTAATAGGCAGACGGGCCGCCCGCGCGCAGCACGGGCTGCGCTTTCGCAGTCTGATAAATGCCGTTTTCCAGCAGCGATTCATCAATGTGTACCGCGACCACTTCACCCAGCACCAGCCAGCTATCGATGGCGCGGCCGTCGGCGGTGGTCAGTTGAATACACTGGGAGAGACGACACTCGAAGTTGACCGGGCTTTCCGCCACGCGCGGCGCGCTGACGATACGACCTGCAACGGGCGTCAGGCCTGCACGGGTAAACTCATCTTCGCCGTGGGGCAGTGATGCGGAGGTTTCATTCATCCGCACCGCTAAATCGCGGGTCGTCAGGTTCCAGACAAACTCTTTGGTTTCAGTGATATTGCGTACGCTATCTTTCCAGCCGCTGCTGGCGAAACCGATAATCGGCGGGCGATAATTGAAACAGTTAAAGAAACTGTACGGCGCAAGATTTCGCTGGCCTTTGCCATCCAGCGAGGCAATCCAGCCAATAGGACGCGGGCCAATAATCGCATTCAGCGGATCGTGCGGCAGGCCGTGGCCTTTCGCCGGTTCATAAAAATACATAGCGTTTCCTGGTTGTCAGACAAGTTTCTTCAGCCTCACTTATTTACCCGGCCAACGTCAACGGGTATCTTACGCCGCTGCTAACAGGAGAATGCCATGAATGCCCAGAAGCCGGGTTTGCACCCGCGTAACCGCCACCACAGCCGCTACGATCTTGACGCATTGTGCGTCGCGAATCCGTCATTGCGCGACTTTATCACCGCGAACCCAAAAGGTGAGGCGACCATTGATTTCGCCGAACCGCAGGCGGTGAAGGCCTTAAATAAAGCGCTGCTGGCGCATTTCTATGGTGTGCGGGAGTGGGATATCCCCGAGGGTTTTCTCACCCCGCCGGTGCCAGGGCGCGCCGATTATCTCCACCATCTGGCTGATGTGCTGGCAGAGAGTAACGAAGGGCAGATCCCTGCGCAGGCCAGCGTGCTGGATGTTGGCACCGGCGCGAACTGCATCTATCCGCTGATTGGTCACCATGAATATGGCTGGCGTTTTACTGGTAGCGAAATTAACGATGCAGCGCTGACCAGCGCACAGGCAATTATCAATGCTAACCCGGGGCTGAGCCGCGCAATTCGTCTGCGTCGGCAAAAAGATCCGTCGGCGATTCTTGCTGGCATTATCCACAAAAATGAGCAGTACGATGCCACGCTCTGTAATCCGCCGTTTCATGACTCGGCGCAGAGCGCGCAAGCGGGCAGCGAGCGTAAACGCCGTAATCTCGGGCAAGCGGCCAGCGATGCCGCTAACTTTGGCGGTCAGCAGCAGGAGTTATGGTGTGAAGGCGGGGAAGTCGCCTTTATTTGCAAGATGATTGCGGAAAGCCAGCAGTTCGCTCGCCAGGTGCTGTGGTTCACCTCGCTGGTCTCGCGTGGTGATAACCTGCCCGAACTCTATCGTGCGCTGACGCAGGCCGGTGCGGTGAAGGTGATGAAAAAAGAGATGGCCCAGGGTCAAAAGCAGAGCCGCTTTATCGCCTGGACTTTCCTCGATGAGACCCAGCGTAAACGTTGGGCACAGAGCCGCTTTAAAGGGTAGGTTCTGCTGGCGGCGGCGGCGGGCTGGCCGGTGATGCCGGTTGCGCTGAGCTTTGCGGTGCAGGCAGCATTTGATACGTCTGCACCGGCGGGCGAACGCCGGCGCGATCGAAATGTTTTTTCACCATGGTGTCGAGAGCAAACCTGACCGTCCACTGCTTCAGCGGCAGCGTGGTGAAGGTGACACGCAGTGTAAAAGCGGTATTGGTGAGCCCAACCAGCCCGGCGAATGACGGCTCGCCAATCACCAGCCCGCGAATATCTTCCTGTTCCATCAGTTCAGCCACCGCATCCTTCAACGCCTGATTCGCTTTATCGGTCTCTTCATGGCGATCGACATCATAATTTGCCACCACCGAACCAATACCGCGGACAAAGTTGGCGAAGGTGGTAATCGATGACCAGGGAATAATGTGGTACGCCCCGGTATCCTGGCGCACGCCGACAGAACGAATCGACATTCGCTCAACGGTGCCGGTTAGCGGCCCGATAGTCACCAGATCGCCGGTATTCATCCCATTTTCGAACTGAATAAAAATCCCGGTGATAATGTCTTTTACCAGCGTTTGCGAGCCGAACGAGATCGCCAGCCCTAACGCACCGGCACCGGCGAGCAGCGGTGCGATATTGACGCCAATTTCTGAGAGCACAATCATCACCGTGATGGTGCTGATCACCACCGCCAGCGCATTGCGGAACAGCGTCAGCAGCGTGCGCGTACGCGCGCTTGGCAGCGGACGGCCGTGAATATCGGACGCCAGACGGTTCTCAATCAGGCTTGCCAGTAGCGTCCAGCCTACCGCCGAGAAGAAGAGGATCAACGCAATGCGGATCAGAATATCGACGGTTTTCTCTCCCGCGCCATAATTGAGCCAGTGCCAGAAATCAAACAGCCGCCAGGCATTCAGCAGCAGCATGATGGTGGCGCACACCACCAGAATGCGCGCCGTTTTCAGCGCTGCCGACAACCAGCCGTTCAGCCGCTTTTGCAGTTCCGGGTAGTTACGCTGCACCTGCGGCGAGAGGGTGATAGTTTTATTCAGCCAGCGCGACAACACACCGGAGAGGAAGGCCGCAATACTCAGAATAGCAAGGCTGTTAACCGACGCGCTCATCATAAATTTCAGGCTATTGCCCGGGTCAAACAGCGAGAAAAAGAACAGCACGACAAAGTAGGCGCTGGCGAGCCAGTGCCATACCAGCGCAAGCGCGCGAATAAACAAGCTAAAGAAGGCCAGTGAGTGGTTGGCAAGCTCAATCAGGTTGTGCTGGATCTCGCGCTTATTGTGGAAGATAAGATAGAGCGCCCAGACGGTAATACACAGCATAATCACCACGTTGGCGAGTGCGCCAACCTGCACGTTCACCTGATTGGAGATAATCGGCACCGCCACCAGCAAGCCATAACCAATCAGGCTGCTCAATGCGCTCAGGCGCAAATGCCAGTAGCGAGCGGTGCCATCGGCAATACGAAACGGACGCAGTTCCGGAATGCGCGGGCAGAAAACCAGCCGCAAAATGGCTTTGAAAAACTCAATTAGCGCAAACGCATTGAGGAACAGGCTTTGCTGGAAAGCGATGGTGCTGTTGTCTGCATTCAGCCTGGCGCGGAGCAACTGACCGATAAACAGCGTCAGCACCAGTAATAGCAGGTCGATAATAAAGGCGCCAATTATCATGGCGGGCAACTGCAACCAGTTTCGGCGTTCGCGGTTTTTGCGCCTTCCCCATTTGCCCATCCGGCGGTAGAGCGGCATCACGCACTGACGCACCAGTATCCAGAAAGCAAAAACCAGTACCGCGAGTAGTAAAAAGTGGCTGGCGGCATTCGTGAAGGTTTGCGGGTTGAAGGCCTTATGCGGCGAGCCGGTGATATTGCGGTAGAGTTGGGCAAAGCGGGAGGCCAGCGCTTCGCCGTAGTAGCCGCTGACTTCGGTGACATTCTCCAGCACCGTTTTCTGCTCTTTGACTTCCGGCGGCGTGATCTCCGGAACCGGCTCCTGCGGCGGCGTGGTGGCGACTTTCCGCAACTGATCAATCAGCTCCTTGCGTGAATTATCGTTTTCCAGCACGTCTGCCAGCGCCGCATAGGCCGCTTTTTTTTGTTCGACGCTGGGTTCACTGCTTTGGGTAGATGATGCGCTGTTGGCTGCGGTTGCTGTGATGCCGGGTATCGTCGCGGCCTGAAGCGGCGCGCACAGCAGAGTGAGGAATAGCAATATCCACGGCATAGGCTCCTCCGGTGAGAAAGTCCAGCAAAATGATAAGTATAGATGCCGGGCGGAGCAGGGTAGGAAATGAGAACAATCCGGGGGAAACGCCCCTCCAGGCGGAGGGGCACAAGCACATCAGGAAACGTGTTGTAAAAATTCCTGTAAGCGCGGGCTGGGGGGATTTTCGATCAACTGTTGCGGATTGCCGTCTTCGGCAATGCGGCCTTTGTCGATGAAAATCAGGCGCGACGCCACTTTTTCGGCGAAGCCGATTTCATGGGTAACGATCACCATGGTCATGCCTTCTTCAGCCAGATCCTGCATTACTTTCAGCACTTCGTGGCGCAGCTCCGGATCGAGCGCGGAGGTTGGCTCATCGAATAGCATCATCTTCGGTTTTACCGCCAGCGCGCGGGCAATCGCGACGCGCTGCTGCTGACCGCCGGAAAGCTCAGACGGATAGTGATGCGCACGTTCAGCCAGCCCGACCTTCGCCAGCAGATCTCTTGCCAGCTTTTCAGCATCGGCTTTATTGGTCCCGCGCACGCGCAGCGGGCCAAACATGACGTTTTCCAGCGCCGTCAGATGCGGGAACAGATAGAACTGCTGGAAAACCATGCCGGCTTCCTGGCGGATCAGGCGCTCATCCACTTTCGGATCGTTGACTTTCAGGCCATCAACAATCAGATCGCCGCTGGTGATCTCTTCCAGCTTGTTAATACAGCGCAGCAGTGTCGATTTACCCGAGCCGGACGGCCCGATAATAACCACTACTTCACCTTCAGTGATATTCAGATCAATGTTGTGCAGCACCTGGGTTTGACCAAAGTGCTTGGAGACGTTTTTAAATTCAATCACAGGATTTTCATCCTTCTTTCAAGACGACGCAGAATGAAGCTCAGCACCAGGGTAATGATCAGATAGACAACCGCAACGGCGCTCCAGATCTCCAGCGCGCGGAAGTTGCCGGCAATGATTTCCTGGCCCTGGCGGGTCAGTTCGGCGACGCCGATAACAATAAACAGCGAAGTATCTTTGATACTGATGATCCACTGGTTACCCAGCGGCGGCAGCATACGGCGCAGCGCTAACGGCAGGATCACATGGCGAATGGTTTCGCCACGCGACAGGCCCAGCGCGAGGCCCGCTTCCCGGAAGCCTTTATGAATAGAAAGCACCGCACCACGGGTGATTTCCGCAATATAGGCACCGGAGTTAATCATGATGGTAACGACGGCGGCCGAGAACGGATCGATGCGCAGATCGTTAAACGCCATCGGCAGGGCAAAGTAAATAAACATGACCTGTACGACGATAGGCGTACCGCGAATAACTTCAATAAATACCAGTGCGATGTGGTTGGAAATCCAGCCGCCGAAAGTGCGTGCGAAACCCGCTGCCAGACCAATGATCAATCCGCCAATGAGGCCGAGGACCGAGATCAACAGCGTCATCTTCGCGCCTTCGATCAGAAGCGGAATGGCAGGCCAAATGGCGCTCCAGTCAAACTGCATGATGTGTTCCTGTATACCGTGGTTGTAACAAATGTATCAGGGGCGAAGATCGCCCCTGAGGAGTAACACTTTATTTTTTAATAATTATTTAGGCTCAGAACCGAACCATTTTTTGTAGATTTCGTTGTAGGTGCCGTTTTCGCGCAGGGTTTTCAGCGCGCCGTTCACTTTTTCACGCAGGTCGTCGCTGCCTTTCGGGAAGGCGATACCATACTGCTGCGCTTCCAGGGACTCACCGACGGCTTTGAACTGACCGTTACCGGCAGTTTTAATGAAATAAAGAATGTTCGGCGTGTCGTGCAGAACAGCATCTGCGCGGCCAGTGCCCAGTTCCATGTAAGCATTGTCGATGTTCGGGAACTGACGCAGATCTTTGGTTTTGATGTTTGCTTTCGCATAATCAACAGAACCGGTGCCGCTCTTCACTGCCACCACTTTGCCATCCAGATCTTTCACGCTTTTCACGTCGTTGTTGTTGGCTTTCACCATCACCAGCAGACCGCTTTTGTAATAGCCGTCAGAGAACTCGATCGCTTTCTTACGCTCTTCGGTAATCGTAATGCCCGCCAGCGCCAGGTCGACGTTTTTGGTTTGCAGCGCCGGGATGATGCCGCTGAAATCCATCGGTTTCAGTTCATAATCCAGTTTCAGCTCTTTCGCGATAGCGGCCCACAGATCCACGTCGAAACCAACGTATTTGTCGCCTTGTTTAAACTCGAAAGGAACGAATGCGGTGTCGGTGGCAACCACCAGTTTTTTATCAGCAGCCTGAGAGGAAACAGCAAAGGCGAGAGCGAGTGCAGCCAGGGAAAATTTCAGTACAGACTTCATAGTTTTTCCTTTTGTATCCGGGGAGCGATCCCCTGCGAGAATGAACGCAGTATGAAAAAATCATGCCAGGTTTACAACCCATTGTTTTGTAAAGGCGCAACTTTAACCGGTTGCACAATAAGTGTAGCAGTGATACCGCTTTGCACTATTGTGGTGCTCGGTTTTGGTGCATAAAAATGGCGTGGCGGATTTTGCTCTTTTTTAGCGCAGAACGTGGACGTAAAACAATCGGTTATTAACAATTTTGTGACGCGATAATAACGTAGAGGAAACTTTAGGCAGGAAAAAAGGAAAAGCACTGCACTGTAAAAGTGCAAACCCCTTCGCGGGAAGCGAAGGGGTCATTGATAAAGTTTATGGATTATTCGATATTGGATTCGATGAACCACAGGAATTTATCCAGATCGCGGGATGCTGCGGTGAAAATATCTGCGGTATCTTCGTCTTTCGCTTCACTAATCGCTTTACGTACGTCATTCGCTACGACGGCATAACGATCGGCCAGCTCTTTCAGGTGATCCTGAACGCTGTGGATGTCCAGCGGGTAGCCTTTCAGCGTGGTTTGACTGTTGATCACCTGCGTGGTGCCCAGTGCCACTCCGCCCAGCTGTACAGAACGTTCTGCCATCGTATCAAGATGGTCGATCAACGCAGTACGGAACTGATCCAGCATTTCATGTACGGCAATGAAGTTAGCACCGCGCATATTCCAGTGGGCCTGTTTGGTAATCAGCGACAGGTCAATGAACTGGATCACCTGGCGATTCAACAACTCAATGGTCGCTTTTTTATCGCTATCCGATACATCGTTGCGGGTATAAAGCAGATTAGACGCTTTCGTTTTAACCAGTTTAGCGGTACTCATAATCTCATATCCTCTTGATGTTTGTGTCCCAGGTAATTACCGGAACTAAGTATAGCACCAGATTTCATTTATCTGTTTTGGCTGTGCCTATCGGTTCAATAGCAAAATCAGAATATATGCTTATTTTTTATGTGGTGATAACTAATAATATGAATTATAAGAAAAATTAAATAATTCCCGGAATGGAAGGGTGACGGTAATCCTATTTTAAAGAGTAATGTACGTAAACGTAAGAAATATTGTCACAGCAGTGGGAGGATATTCAGCATAAGACAAATCTCATGCTGAATATAATTATTTAACCAATCTCCACTTTGCGGATTTTACTTTCCCGCCGCAACGTCAGCGTGGAGCCCATCGAGGCGATAACGATGGCCATCAGCGCCAGCACCTGCTGCAAAGCGAGCGTTTCGCCAAGAAAAACCATGCCTGAGATCGCGGCCATCGCTGGCTCCATGCTCATCAGCGTACCGAAGGTGCGGGTGGGAAGCCGGGTTAATGCAACCATCTCCAGTGAGTAGGGCAGCGCGGTGGACAACATGGCAACGGCGATGCCAAGCGGCAAAATCGACCAGTGCCACAGCAGCTCGCCAGACTGGAGCGCACCAAGAGGGACAAACACGATCGCCGCAATTAACGAGCCAAGCGCGACCGTTGCCGGGCCGTGTTCCTCTCCCGCGCGCTGACCGCAGAGGATGTAAATCGCCCAGCAGGCCCCGGCACCGAGGGCAAAGGCTGCGCCGCTCAGATTCACATGCGCGACGTTTTCTCCCAGCGGCAGCAAATACCACAGCCCGAGTACGGCAAGGATCACCCAGATAAAATCGACCGGACGACGGGAGGAGAACAACGCTACGGCCAGCGGCCCGGTGAATTCCAGCGCCACGGCGATACCCAGCGGTACGGTCTGAATGGAGAGGTAGAACATATAGTTCATCCCACCGAGCGACAGCCCGTAAAACAGGAGCGGCAAACGTTGCTCGCGGGTGAAACGTAACCGCCAGGGTTTGAAAACGATGGCCAGGATAATCGTGCCGAGCGCCAGCCGCAGCGCAGTGACGCCAGGTGCGCCGACCAGTGGAAACAAAGATTTCGCCAGCGATGCACCGCCCTGAATAGAGATCATGGCGATAAGTAACACCAAAACCGGCAGCCACACCGGCAACTTACGAGACAACCCTGGCATCCTTTCTCCCGTCAATTTATGTCAATTGAAGTAAAGCCGTCAGTCTACTTGAAAATACCGCCGGCTGGTTGAGCGTTCGTTGAAAAAAACTGCCCGAATATCCGTAGAATAAGGATTATCTGATGGTTAATTAACCTGTTGATTTAAGAATTGTCTGGATGAATGTGCCACTTATTGAGCATCATAATGGCGCGTTATGCGGGAAAATACGTGTTTTTTGAAAGGGTTGTTCAGTAGCGGAAACTTTCTGTTACATGAAATGGCACTTTAGACCCCAATTCCTGCAAAGAGTTTCCTGACTATTTTTGATATATTTAAAAACGTAGGACGTAGGATTTACTTGAAGCACATTTGAGGTGGATTATGAAAAAAATTGCATGTCTTTCAGCACTGGCCGCTCTTCTGGCGGTATCTGCAGGTTCCGCAGTAGCAGCAACTTCAACCGTTACCGGCGGCTACGCTCAGAGCGATGCGCAGGGTATTGCTAACAAAACTAACGGCTTCAACCTGAAATACCGCTACGAGCAGAATGACAACCCGCTGGGTGTTATCGGTTCCTTTACTTACACTGAAAAAGATCGTACCGAAAGCGGCGTCTACAACAAAGCGCAGTACTACGGCATCACTGCAGGTCCGGCTTACCGTCTGAACGACTGGGCAAGCATCTACGGCGTAGTCGGTGTTGGTTACGGTAAATTCCAGCAGACTGTTGATACCGCTAAAGTTTCTGATACCAGCGACTACGGCTTCTCTTACGGTGCCGGTCTGCAGTTCAACCCGATGGAAAACGTTGCTCTGGACTTCTCTTACGAGCAGAGCCGTATTCGTAGCGTTGACGTTGGCACCTGGATTGCCGGTGTTGGTTACCGTTTCTAATCGCTTCGGCGATATAAAAAATCCGCCCAATGGGCGGATTTTTTTTGCCTGAAACGCTCACCAGTCAGTGCTTACTGCGGGTATCAAAAAGATCCGTGCCCAGGTGGTTGTAGTCAACTTTCTGTAACTTAAAGTTAGTAATGTAAACTGGCCCGGCTTTTTGCTCGGAGGAAAAGCGGTAAGAATTTTTTATCTGCTCGGCGGCGATCCCGGTCCACTGTGAGAAGAAACTAAGGAAATCATTGGCTGAACGGCGAGCCTTGACGATCCGGTGCTTTGTATCGTCACTGGAGATCACCATAAACGGCACCTGAAAATCCTGCTGGAACTTGTCGGCATGCGCCAGATACTGTGCCTCTTTACCGCGTTCTTTAATTGCCAGCCCGTGATCGGAAAAATAGACCATTGAAAAACTGTCGCCGCTATTCACCAGCTGGGAATAGAGCTTGCCAAGCAGATCGTCCGTCTGCGTGATGGAGTAGAGGTAGCAGGACGTTTCTTTCGATTGTACAAACTCGTTGTATTTACCGCCGGTGCGATCGCAGGCCTGCGGGTGCGATCCCATCAGATGCAGCACGATCAGCTGTGGCTGCGTACGCTGCGTTGAAAAGACCTGAGCGGTCAATTTCAGCAGCTCTTCGTCACGGGTGTTTTTATTCGCTTCAAAATCGCCATTTTTCAGGAACTGCACTTCATCGGCGCGCTTCGCAATACTGGCGATCGCCGTATCGTATTCGCCAATTTGCCCCTGATTGGAGAACCACCAGGTCTGGAAACCCGCACGATTCGCCAGCGTAACAAAGTTATCCTGGTATTGCGGTTTATCATCGACCACCCGGTTCAGCGTCAGACCGAGCGACTTCTGCGTTGAGCCGCTGGCAGACACGTAATCCATAAAGAACGTGCCGTTCGCCTGGCTGGCAAAAGGCGTGTTATTCCAGTGGCCACCAAATGCGCCTAACGCATCGCGGCGCGCGCTTTCGCCAATCACCACCACATATGTGTGATATTTCGGTTTGACCGCCGTTACGGTCCAGGTGTCTTTCATGCTGGCGAACTGCGCCATATTCTCCTGTTCGACGCGCACTAAATAGTAGTTAAACGCTACATCGCGCACGAAGCGCAGTACCGGCACGCCGGTATCGATAATCCTGAAGTCATATCCCAGAAAGTGGTTCTGTACCGGGCCGATAAAATAAGATGCCACGCAAAACACGGCGCCTACGGTATCCCACTTTAGCCACGGCGTCGGCGCGGCTGGGATGCGGCGGCGCATCGACATAACGCCTAAGCCGAAGATAAACAGGCCAATAACATAGTGATACCACGGGAAAATAGTCAAAATTTCCGTGGACTCTTCCATATTGGTCGACAGCAGAGCGAGCAGCGTATTGAAGTTCGGCGCGCCGTAGGCCTGGCCAAACGGGAAATAACACGCTGCCACCAGAGAGATAATACCGACGAACACCTTCTGCGCGCGCGGCGCGTGACGCCATAGCACGAGCAGGGCGCAGGTCAGGACAACGGCATACAACACGCTAAATTCGTAACCAAGAGCAAAATTAATCAACATCGACTGGAGAAAATAGAAACCCGTCCACGGATTGACGGTCTGGCTGCGAAATGCAGCGGATTCTTTCAGAATTAGGCTCATTGATGACTATCGCGAAACCGCCATGTGCTCACCCTGGCGTAAGGGTCAAAACCTGCCGGACAGTGCGTGGAGAGGGGATGTGGTCCGCTTCTGCGAGCCGCAATTTGTGCAGGGCAGCGCAAAGATAGAGCGAGGCGCAACGAAGGTCAACACCGGCTAAGCGGTTGTTTTGAGAGGGTGATTGCAAATCCAGCAAAAACACGCGAATTTTTAGACAAAACGACCAGTATGACGGGGGATTGTGACAGAAAAATGAAGCGGCGTACCGCGACGCCGCATTAGTGGGTAGGTTTGTCCGGGTCTGCTGCGGTTTGCCGTTGATGATATCGCACAGCATATTCAGCAGCATTAAACGGACTTTAAAGGGAGAGTGACTAAACACAAGCATGCACCTCTTGAACTCATTCATCGGAACCTCCTTACGCTTTCGTGGCCCTTCGCTCCGTGAAAGGTGAACGCATTACATACAGATATAGCACAGGCTATATTTTATAGCTATGGCTAATGCGTTAATTTTTTGTGCTGATTCACGAATGGTTTACAATGGCGCTTCTCTTATATGATGTAGCACCGCGTCACACTGTCAGAGGAAGCACAATGAACCGTCGCGCAGCGAATCCAACAATAAAAAAAGTGACGCTGGTAAATGTTGAAGAACATGTCGAGGGCTTTCGGCAGGTGCGCGAAGCGCATCGTCGCGAGCTGATTGACGACTACGTTGAACTGATTTCCGATTTAATTCGCGAAGTGGGCGAAGCCCGCCAGGTGGATATGGCGGCGCGTCTTGGCGTTTCGCAGCCTACCGTGGCAAAAATGCTGAAAAAGCTGGCGACCGTCGGCTTGATTGAGCAGATCCCGTGGCGCGGTGTTTTTCTGACGCCGGAAGGGGAGAAGCTGGCGCAGGAGAGCCGCGAGCGCCATCAAATCGTGGAAAGTTTTCTGCTGGTGCTTGGCGTCAGCCCGGAGATTGCCCGCCGCGATGCGGAAGGGATGGAGCACCACGTCAGCCAGGAAACCCTCGACTGTTTCCGCCGTTTTACCCTGCAACACGGGCTGCCTTCTGAATGAACATACCGCTGTTTCGCGCACTGGCGCGCGACCATTTTCTTCATCTGCTGTTGATCATTGGCGTTGTGCTTTGCTTCTTCGTTCCGTTCGCGCCTGCACGCTGGCCAGGGGCAATTGACTGGCACACCATTATCACCCTGAGCGGGCTGATGTTGCTGACCAAGGGCGTTGAACTGAGCGGCTATTTTGATGTGCTCGGGCGGCGTATGGTGCGTCGTTTTCACAATGAACGCCGCCTGGCGATGTTTATGATACTGGCGGCGGCGCTGCTCTCCACCTTCTTAACCAACGATGTGGCGCTGTTTATTGTGGTACCGCTGACCATTACGCTCAAGAAGCTGTGTGAAATCCCGGTCAACCGGCTGATCATCTTCGAAGCGCTGGCGGTCAATGCTGGTTCGTTGCTGACGCCAATTGGCAACCCGCAAAACATCTTATTATGGGGGCGCTCCGGCCTCTCATTCCCGGCGTTTATCTGGCAGATGACGCCGCTGGCGCTGGCGATGATGGTAACGTTGCTGGCGCTGTGCTGGTTTTGTTTTCCCAATAAAGCCCTCAACTACCATAGCGGCGCGCAGACTGCCGACTGGCAACCGCGTCTGGTATGGAGCTGCCTCGGCTTTTACCTCGTCTTTATTACTGCGCTGGAGCTAAAGCAGGAGCTGTGGGGATTGGCGCTGATCGCGGCCGGTTTTCTGCTGCTGGCGCGTCGTGTGGTGCTGAGCGTGGACTGGACATTACTGCTGGTCTTTATTGCCATGTTTATCGATGTGCATCTGCTGATCCAACTTCCGGCGCTGCACAGCGTGCTGACCAGCACCAGCCAGCTTTCACCTTCGGGCCTGTGGCTTGCGGCCATTGGTTTATCGCAATTTATCAGTAACGTGCCCGCCACCATTTTGCTGCTCAACTACGTTCCGCCGGATACCTTGCTGGCCTGGGCGGTGAACGTTGGCGGTTTTGGTTTATTGCCCGGTTCGCTGGCGAACCTTATTGCGCTGCGGATGGCGAACAATCGCCGTATCTGGTGGCGCTTTCACCTCTATTCCCTGCCGATGTTGCTGTGGGCTGCAGCCGTCGGATACGGATTACTCTTATTCAGATAGTGCTGATTTGTCAGTTTATCCTGGAAAATGTATAGCAACCGCCTAACTTTAGGTAACGGTGCATCCCTGGCGCCGTTACCTGACAGGACCGTTGCGATACTATGGCAGAAAACACAACCTCTCCTGACGATGTTCAGGAAAATAATAATGACGACACCCGTAAACGCCCCGGAAAGAAACCGCTGATTATCCTCGCCGTTGTGGTTGGCGTGATGGTGATCGTCGCGCTGGTATGGTGGTTTTTAACCCGTAACGAAGAGAGTACCGATGACGCCTTCACCGATGGCGATGCGGTCACTATTGCGCCGAAAGTCGCAGGTTACGTTACTGAGTTGCGGGTCAAAGATAACCAGCGGGTGAAGAAGGGCGATTTACTGGTCGTTATCGATCCCCGCGATGCGACCGCGCAGCGCGATCAGGCACAGGCGCAGTTAGGGCTGGCAACGGCGCAACTGCACCAGGCGCAGGCGCAACTCGAACTCTCAAAAGTGCAGTATCCCGCACAGCGCGATGAAGCGAAGGCGCAGGTACTGAAAGCGCAGGCGGATCTGGCGAATGCTGAAGCCGCTTACCGCCGTCAGCGTGGTGTCGATCCCCGTGCGACCACACAGCAAAATATCGACAGCGCCAACGCCCAGTTGCGCAGCGCACAGGCGCAGCTTGTCAGCGCCCGCGCCCAGCTGGAAGTGGCGGAGCAGGTGCAACTGCAAATCCGTCAGCAGGAGACCAACGTCGAGGCGCGCCAGCAGCAGGTCGCGCAGGCGAAAGCGCAACTGGAAACGGCGGAACTGAATCTCTCGTGGACGGAAGTCCGCGCGCCGTTCGATGGCTTTGTCACCAAACGTAACGTCCAGAACGGTACGCTGGTGCAGGCGGGTACGGCACTGTTCTCGCTGGTGTCGCCGGAAATCTGGGTGGTGGCCAATTTCAAAGAGTCGCAGCTTGAGCGGATGCGTCCGGGCAATAAAGTGAGCATCAAAGTCGATGCCTGGCCGGATCTGCAGCTGGAAGGGCATATCGACAGTATCCAGCAGGGCAGCGGTTCGAAATTTGCTGCTTTCCCGTCAGAAAATGCCACCGGTAACTTTGTCAAAATCGTGCAGCGCGTGCCGGTGAAAATCGTCATTGATAAAGGGCTGGATGCGAATAAGCCATTGCCGCTGGGCCTCTCCGTCGAACCGAAGGTAACGCTGGAATGACCGATCACAGCCACGAAAACTGGCGACCCGCCAGCAACCCGTGGGCCGTGGCATGGGTGGTTACGCTCGCGGTATTTATGGAGATCCTCGACACCACGATTGTTAACGTGGCGCTACCGCACGTTGCCGGTTCGCTGTCGGCCAGCTACGACGAATCGACATGGGTTCTGACCAGCTACCTGGTGGCGAACGGGATTGTGCTGCCGATTTCGGCCTTTCTCAGCCGGACGTTTGGTCGTAAGCAGTTTTTCCTTATCTGCATTGTGATGTTCACCGTCTGCTCATTTCTTTGCGGCATTGCGACTGAGCTGTGGCAAATCATCCTGTTTCGTATTTTGCAGGGCTTTTTTGGCGGCGGCCTGCAGCCGACGCAACAGTCAGTGTTACTGGATTACTTTAAGCCGGAGGATCGCGGCAAAGCGTTTGGCCTGTCGTCGATTGCCATTATTGTCGCGCCGGTAATGGGGCCGACGCTGGGCGGCTGGATCACCGATAACTACTCCTGGCGCTGGGTGTTCTTCATCAATATTCCGGTGGGTATCATCACCGTGCTGGCGATCTACCAGTTGCTGGAAGATCCGCCGTGGGAACGGAAATCGAAGCAAAAACTGACTATCGACTGGCCGGGAATTGGGTTGATTGCGCTGGGGTTGGGCTGCCTGCAAGTGATGCTTGATCGTGGCGAAGATGAAGACTGGTTCGCGTCAGATTTCACCCGCATTTTCGCGGTGCTGACGGCGGTGGGCATTGTCGGCGCCATCTATTGGCTGCTCTACGCCAAAAAACCGGTGGTGGATTTGCGCTGCATGGCGGACAGAAACTTTACCGTCTCCAGCCTGTTGATGGCGGGCATGGCGATGATTCTGTATGGCAGCTCGGTGGTGATCCCGCAACTGGCGCAGCAGGATCTCGGCTATACGGCTACCTGGTCCGGGCTGGTGCTGTCGCCCGGCGCGGTGCTGATTGTGATGACCATTCCGCTGGTACTGAAGTTGATGCCGATCGTGCAGACGCGCTGGATTATCGCCTTTGGCTTTTTCTGCCTCGCTACCTCGTTCTGGTGGTCGCGTACGCTGACGCCGGATATCGATTTCGAAACGTTAGTGCTTTTTCGCAGCGCGCAATCCATCGGGCTTGGCTTTCTGTTCGTGCCGCTCACCACCATTGCTTTTATCTCCACGCCGCGCGAACTCAATGCGGATGCCGCCGCGTTATTCACCATGTTTCGTAACGTGGCGGGCTCAATCGGCATTTCGCTCTCCACGGCGGCTATCACGGAGCGCTCGCAGGCGCATATGTCGCATTTGGCGGAACATACCTCCCCGTTTAATGAGCAATTCCAGCTGGCGTTGCGCCAGACTGCCGAGGCGATTCGCAATTTCACCAGTCTGTTGGGCGATCCGCTTTCCAGCGCCAGCGGACAGATGTACAAAGCGATGGTCGCCCAGTCGCGTTTCCTGGCGTACATCGATGTTTTTACAATTTTGAGCGTGGTCGCGCTGTTACTGATTCCATTTTGTCTATTGCTTTCGCCGATCAAAAGCGAAGGCAGCGCAGGAGCACATTAATATGAGGTGGCGTCGTTTTCCCGTAACCCTGTTATCGCTGTGGCTGGCAGGCTGTGCCGTGGGGCCGGATTACCGGCCGCCGCAACCGCAAACGCCTGCGCGCTGGAACGATCCGGGAGACCGTGCGGTGAAGTCGCAGGTTTCCATGCAGGCGCTTAACCCGCGCTGGTGGACCACGTTTCAGTCGCCGCAGCTCAACAGCCTGATTGAACGGGCGATTGCCGGTAACCTGTCGCTGCAACAAACCGTGCTGCGAATTGCTGGCGCGCGCGAGCAAATCAATCAGGCTGGCGGCGCGTTTCTGCCGTCGGTCAACGGTTCGCTGAAAGCCACGCGTCAGCAGCTTGGCCTTGAAGGTGAGCTGAAATCTCATGATGTTTATGGGCAACTGGATAATGCCGATCCGGCCATCAGCGGTGCGCTGGGCGCGTTAACCCAGCCGGTGAATCTCTACCAGGGCAGCTTTGATGCGCAGTGGGAATTGGACTTGTGGGGTAAAGTGCGCCGTCAGGTAGAAGCCGCCTCCGCGCAGCAACAGCAGACAATAGAACAACGTAATGATGCTTTGGTGTCGCTGGAAGCGGAAGTGGCGCGCGCCTGGCTGCAACTGCGCGGCGCGCAGGGCATTATCGCCACGCTGAATACGCAAATCGACAGTGCGCAACAGACTTTTACTCTGACGGAGAATCGCCAGAAAGGCGGGTTATCGCCGCAGATGGATGTAGAAAATGCCCGTGCGCAGGTCGGTAATCTTGAGGCGCAACTGCCGCAGTACCAGGCGCAGGAGCGCCAGGCGATGAATGCGCTGGCAATCCTGCTGGGTAAACCGCCGGGCGCACTGGATAGCGAACTGCGTAACGCGCAGCCGCTTCCGGCATTGCCGGAAATTGTGCCGACCGGTATTCCTTCGACGCTGGCGCGTCGTCGCCCGGACGTGCGCGAAGCCGAGGCCAGCCTGCATGCCGCTACGGCACAGATTGGCGTTTCGGTTGCCGAGCTATTCCCGAGTTTGTCGCTGAGCGGCCAGTTTGGCCTGCGCAACAGTGAAACCAACTGGCTGACCGACTGGAGCAGCCACTTCTACAGCTTTGGCCCGCAGATTTCGATTCCGATCTTCCAGGGCGGACGGCTGGTGTCGAGCGTTAAGCTGGCACGCGCGCAGCAGGGCGCGGCGGTGCTCAATTATCGCCAGACGGTACTAAGCGCATTAGGCGATGTGGAAAATGCGCTGGTCAGCTATCGCGCCGATCAGCAGCGGGAAGCGGGGCTGGATAAAACAATCAACGCTCTGCAAAGCGCTTTTGACCTTGCCAGCGACAGCTACCGCAAAGGGATCGCCAGCTTTATTGACGTGCTGGATGCGCAACGTCAGCTGGCGCAGGCTAGCCAGCAGCGTGAGGAGGCGCGCGTGCAGAGTAGCCTTGACCTCGTGGCACTCTACAAGGCGCTCGGCGGCGGTTGGGAACCGTATCAAAATGTGCAACTGCCTGATTACAAAGTCTTTGGTGATGCGCCGCGCGGATAATCAGAGAATTGGGCAAGAAACAGGCAGGATCCTCACATTCCTCCTGCCAAAAGATTTCGTATAACTGTTGCGTCAACTAAACCGATGAGGAGACGCCATCATGCGCTATCAAAAATTGGGTAATACCGGACTGTTTGTTTCTGAGTTATGCCTCGGCACCATGACCTTCGGCGGCGAAGGCGGAATGTGGGGCAAAATTGGCCAGCTACAGCAGGCGCAGGCGGAGCAGTTGATTGGCCGCGCGCTTGATGCGGGCATTAACTTTATCGATACCGCCAATGTTTACTCAGAAGGGCGCTCGGAAGAGATCACCGGCCAGGCGCTGAAGAACCTGAAAGTCCCGCGTGAAAACGTGGTTGTCGCCACCAAAGTGTTTGGTGAAACCGGTACCGCCGGGGTGAACTCGCGCGGCAGTTCGCGCTATCACATTATCAACAGCGTGAAAGAGAGCCTGCGCCGCTTGCAGCTCGATCATATTGATCTTTATCAACTGCACGGTTTTGATCCGGCGACGCCGATCGAAGAGACGCTCTACGCACTGGATAATCTGGTGCAGCATGGGCATGTGCGCTATATCGGCGTCTCTAACTGGGCGGCGTGGCAGATTACCAAGGCGCTGGGGATCTCTGAACGGCTTGGGCTGGCGCGTTTTGCCTCGTTGCAGGCCTACTACACCATTGCCGGTCGCGATCTGGAACGCGAGCTGGTGCCGATGATGCAGAGCGAAGGCGTCGGGTTGATGGTCTGGAGCCCACTGGCCGGAGGCTTGCTGAGCGGTAAATACGATCGCGATGGCAATGGGGAAGCGGGCGGTCGTCGGCTGGAGTTTGATTTCCCGCCGGTGAATAAAGATCGCGCCTTTGACTGTGTGGATGTGATGCGCACCATTGCCGACAGTAAAGGCGTTTCGGTAGCGCAAATCGCGCTGGCCTGGCTGTTGCATCAGCCGGTCGTCAGTAGCGTGATCATTGGCGCTAAACGGCAGGAACAACTGGATGACAACCTTGCCGCCACCGCGATTCGTTTAAGTGCCGATGAGCTGCAACAGCTTGACGCCGTAAGCGCGCTGCCGCGCGAATATCCCGGCTGGATGCTGGAACGTCAGGGCGAATATCGTCGTAATCAGTTAAAACAGCAGTAATTTAAATCCATTCACCCTACCCCGTAGGCCGGATAAGCATTAGCGCCATCCGGCGATCGTGGCGCCACTGGCCAAAAAAACGCCGGTTGGCGGCTGCACCTTATTCGGCCTACTTAAGCTGTTATCCGGTAAATCTTTCGAAAACCATCACAAATCTGCACCTCTCTCGTTGCCCATTTTTTCGTCATTATCTATATGACTAGTCATATTCATTAAATGACTAGTCATGGAGAAAGCGCGATGAGCAAAACGTTACCGGCCGGCTTCCTGTGGGGGAATTCCGTTTCCAGCATGCAGACTGAAGGAGCATGGAATGAGGGCGGGAAAGGGATGTCGGTGTATGACATCCGTGAAGCCAGCGAATTTGCCTCAGACTGGAAAGTCGCCACCGATTCTTACCATCGCTACCGCGAAGATTTCGATCTAATGCAGGATCTGGGCATGAATTGCTACCGCTTCCAGATAGCCTGGAGCCGCGTTTGTCCGCAGGGCGACGGCGAGTTCAACGAAGAGGGGATCGCCTTTTACGACCGCTTTATTGACGATCTGCTGGCGCGCGGCATTGAACCGATGGTGTGTCTCTACCACTTTGATATGCCGCTGGCACTGGCGCAGCAGTACAACGGTTTTGCCGATCGACATGTGCAGGACGCCTTTGTGCGCTACGGCAAAAAAATGATCGATTGCTTCGGCAGCCGGGTGAAGTTCTGGCTGACCTTCAATGAGCAGAACATTTACCACATGCCGGGCGCGTTCCAGGTGGGCGGCTATCTCAAGGGCGAGAAAACCCTGCGCGAGCTGTACCAGATCCAGCATCACGTGATGATGTCGCATGTGCTGCTCACCCACTATCTGCACGAGACGCAACCCGGACGCCTGATGGGCGGCATGCTGGCGCATCAACTGATTTATCCGGCGACCTGCAAGCCGCGCGATGTTTTTTGCGCGACCCAGTATGACGAGTTTCTCAACCAGAATTTGCTGCGGGTGTTTGCCGGGCAGGGCTACAGCCCGGAAGTGCTGGCGGTCGTCGATCGCGAAGGTTTCCGCGATATCTATCGCGATGAGGATCTGGCGCAAATCGCCCGCGTGAAAAACGACTTTATGGCGTTCAGCTATTACGCCAGTAAAACCCTCGATAGCGACGCCATCTCGCCAGAAACCCCGGTCAACTACTACCTGCAACAGGGCGATAAAGCCAACCCGTACCTTGAAGCCACCGAATGGGGTTGGCAGATAGATCCTCTCGGTTTTCGCGCCATTATCACCCGTTACTACAACGACTGGCGTTTGCCGGTGTTCCCGATTGAAAACGGTATTGGTGTGATTGAGGAGTGGGACGGCGTAAACCCCATCGATGACGACTACCGCATTGCCTACCACCGCGACCATATCCAGGCGATGCAGGATGCCATTTTCATTGATGGCGCACAGGTGATTGGCTATCTCGGCTGGGGCTTAATCGACATTCTCAGTTCACAGGGCGATATGCGTAAGCGCTACGGCGTGGTGTATGTGAACCGGGAAAACCACGATCTGAAAGATATGAAACGCGTACCGAAGAAGAGTTATCGCTGGCTGCAACAGGTGATCCGCAGTAACGGGCGCGACATGTAACGCATTGATTGAGAGGACAGCGCTATGTCTGAAACTAAAATCACGCCGAATATGCAGTCATTCGTCGATAAGTTCGTCGATTTTTCCGCCCGCCTGGCAAACCAGGTGCATCTGCGTTCCCTGCGCGACGCCTTTGCGGCAGTGATGCCGATTTTTATCCTTGCCGGGTTGGCGGTGCTGATCAACAACGTCATTTTTCCCTGGGTGCTGGAAGGGGAAACGCTGGCGCGTTTTAAAGTGTGGGGCGAAGCGGTGATCAACGGAACGCTGAATATTGCCGCGCTGCTGATCGCGCCGATGACGGCCTGGTCACTGGCGCGGAATAAAAACTTCGCTAATCCGGTGTCGGCGGTGGTCATTGCGCTGTCCAGTTTTATTATCATGATGCCGATGCAACTTGAGGTGGTGCCGGTGGGCGCGAAAGCCACGGTCAGCGTGACGCAGATGCTGGCTTTTACTAACATCGGCTCGACCGGGATTTTTGCCGGGGTGATTATCGGGCTGCTCTCCACCGAGCTGTTTATTCGTGTCGCCGGCGTGAAACGGTTTTCAATTTCGCTGGGCGAGAATGTGCCTGCGGCGGTAGGGCAATCTTTCTCCTCGCTGATCCCGGCCATTATTACCCTGTCGCTGTTTGCCATCGTTGCCGCGCTGCTGGCGAACCTGCTGCACACCGATTTGATCCACCTGATCACCACGCTTATCCAGCAACCGCTACGGCAGATCAACACCAGCCTGCCGGGCACACTGTTTATCTATAGCTTCGGCAACTTCCTGTTTACGCTGGGCATCCACCAGACGGTGGTCAACGGCGTGATCCTGGAGCCGCTTTTGCTGATCAACACCAACGAAAATATGCTGGCGTTCGCCAACGGGCAGCCGATCCCGCATATCATCAACAATATCTTCGTTCCGACCTTTGGCATGATTGGCGGCACCGGCAGTACCATTTCCCTGCTGATCGCCATCTTTCTCTTTGCGAAACAGCAATCGGCGAAACAGGTGGCGCGCCTCGCCATTTCGCCGGGGCTGTTTAATATTAACGAGCCGGTGATTTTCGGCTTGCCGATCGTGTTCAACCTGCCGCTGATGATCCCGTTTGTGCTACTGCCTGCGCTTGGCATCTGGTTTGCCTGGCTCTGTACAACGCTGGGCTGGATGTCGCGTTGCGTGGTGATGATCCCATGGACGACACCGCCGATTCTCAGCGCCTGGCTGGCAACGGCGGGCGACTGGCGGGCGGTGGTGGTGCAGTTGATCATCATTGTCTTTGGTGTATTCTTTTACCTGCCTTTCCTCAAAATTGCCGAGCGAGTGGCCTTGAAAAACAATGGGATACAATAATTACTGAGAAGGGATATGGCGGCAAAATACATCACGATTGCGCGCGAGATTAAGCGCCGCATTCTCAGCCAGCACTACGCGGCCAGCGCACCGTTACCGGATCAATTTGCGCTGGCGGCAGAGTTTAATACCAGCCGGATGACGATCCAGCAGGCGATGCGCCAGCTGATTGTGGAGGGGCTGGTCTATACCCGGCAAGGGCAGGGCACGTTCATCCGCAAAAACTTTCTTCAGTTGTCGCGCTGGGATCTGCCCGGCAGCGACTATTTTGGTGCCACCAAAACCTGGGAGAACGTTGGCGAAGTGACGAGTAAAATCATTCGCTTCGAACTGCGTTTTCCCAGTGAGAAAGAGCAGGCATCGCTGCTGGTGGGGCCGGACGATCCGGTATATGACTTTATCCGTTTGCGCATGCTGGAAGGCGAACCAGTGTCGCTGGAGTTCACGCTGATGCCGGTCAATCTGGTGCCGGGGCTGAATCGCGGGCATCTGGAAAGCTCCGTTTTTCGTTATGTGCAGGAAGAGCTGGCGCTGAAGATCATGGGTTCGTATCGCATTGTGCGCGCGCTGAAACCCTGGGCGGAGGATAAACAGTATTTGAACTGTGAAGAGACCGATCCGGTGCTGGAAGTGGAACAGGTGATTTATCTGGAAGACGGCACGCCGTTGGAGTATGCCCATTGCCATTATCGCTACGATCACGGCGGGATAATTGTGGTCAATAACGGGTGATTTTTTGGCCGGATGGCGGTGATGCCTTATCCGGCCTGTGGCTTATAAGCCCGGTAAGCGTAGCGCCACCGGGCATTAAACCGCTGATTAGTTCAGACGTACCGGCATACCGGAACGGTTCTGCACTGCCTGATCGACAATGTTTGAATCCACATCAGGCTGGCTGGTGACGGCCTGTACCGCTTTGGTCAGCGCGATCGGCACAATTTCGCCGCCGTTGAACTGCGCTTCGGTGGTGGACAGCGGGTTGTGAACTTCGATATAGCGGCTGCCATCCGGCTCGGTGGTCGCTTTTACTGGCTCATCAATGAACTGTACGCGGGTGCCGACCGGCACGTTTTCGAACAGGAATTTGATGTCGTCGTTACGCAGACGCACGCAGCCGTGGCTTACGCGCAGGCCGATACCGAAGTTGGCGTTGGTGCCGTGGATCGCATACAGACGGCCGATATAGAGCGCATACAGGCCCATCGGGTTGTCCGGGCCTGCCGGAACCACTGCCGGCAGCGGTTGACCTGCTGCAATGTATTCCGCATGCATTTTCGCGGTCGGCGTCCATGTCGGGCCGGCTTTCTTACGTTCAACTTTGGTGGTCCAGGCGATCGGGGTATCTTTCCCGAGCTGGCCGATACCGATAGGCAGCACGATCACCGTGTTGGTGCCTTTCGGGTAGTAGTAGAGACGCATTTCTGCGCTGTTGATGACAATGCCTTCGTGCACGGTATCCGGCAGGATCAACTGCTGCGGAACGTTCATTACCGTGCCGCCTTTCGGCAGGTAGGCATCAATGCCCGGGTTGGCTTCCAGCATGTTGGACAGGCCCATCTGATATTCAGCGGCGTAATATTCCAGAGGCTGCGTATTGCCTTCCGGGATAGTGACAACCTGGTTCTGACCAATCAAACGGCTACCGTCTGTCGGCAGCGGATAAGTAACAGCAGACGCATTATTGCAAAATCCCACGACAGCCAAAGCCGCCGCGAAAAGGGTTTTTATTTTCATGTTCATTTTGTGCGAGATTTTTGCCACACAGGCCGTTGGGTTAGGAATGCAGGAAGCGCATTATATGTGCATTCCGGCGCTCAGGGAATTCAGATGTGTACGAAATCACACTTTTTTCCTTTTGCTTGCAGTTTAGCGGTCTGACAGTGGACAGGAATCTAATTCGGAATTGTGGCATAATAGGGTGTTTGTCACATATTTCAGGATACCTCTGTGTTAGTCACCAGCAACGTCACCATGCAGTTCGGCAGCAAGCCGCTGTTCGAAAACATTTCCGTCAAATTCGGCGGCGGCAACCGTTATGGCCTGATCGGCGCTAACGGGAGCGGAAAATCCACCTTTATGAAGATCCTCGGCGGTGATTTAGAACCGACGCTGGGGAACGTCTCCCTCGATCCGAACGAGCGTATCGGTAAGCTGCGCCAGGATCAGTTTGCCTTTGAAGCGTTCAGCGTGCTCGACACGGTGATCATGGGCCACGCCGAACTGTGGGAAGTGAAACAGGAACGCGATCGCATCTACGGCCTGGCTGAGATGAGCGAAGAAGATGGCTATAAAGTGGCCGATCTTGAAGTGCAGTACGGCGAAATGGACGGTTACTCCGCCGAAGCGCGCGCGGGCGAGCTGCTGCTCGGTGTTGGCATTCCGGTAGAACAACACTACGGCCCGATGAGCGAAGTGGCGCCAGGCTGGAAGCTCCGCGTGCTGCTGGCGCAGGCGCTGTTCGCTAACCCGGACATTCTGCTGCTCGATGAACCGACCAACAACCTGGACATCGATACCATTCGCTGGCTGGAGCAGGTGCTGAACGAGCGTGACAGCACCATGATCATCATTTCGCACGACCGTCACTTCCTCAACATGGTCTGTACCCACATGGCGGATCTCGACTACGGCGAGCTGCGCGTTTACCCGGGTAACTATGATGAGTACATGACGGCGGCAACGCAGGCGCGCGAACGCCTGCTGGCGGATAACGCCAAGAAGAAAGCGCAAATCGCCGAGCTGCAATCCTTTGTCAGCCGCTTTAGCGCCAACGCCTCGAAATCTCGCCAGGCAACTTCCCGCGCCCGTCAGATTGATAAGATCAAACTGGATGAAGTGAAAGCCTCCAGCCGTCAGAACCCGTTTATCCGCTTCGAACAGGACAAGAAATTGTTCCGTAATGCGCTGGAAGTGGAGCAACTGGCGAAAGGTTTTGATAACGGCCCACTGTTTAAAAACTTCAACCTGCTGCTGGAAGTGGGCGAGAAAGTGGCGGTGCTCGGTACTAACGGCGTGGGTAAATCCACCCTGCTGAAAACGCTGGTCGGCGATTTACAGCCGGATAACGGAACGGTGAAATGGTCGGAAAATGCCAGCATCGGTTATTACGCGCAGGATCATGCCGCAGACTTTGATAACGATCTGACCGTGTTCGACTGGATGAGCCAGTGGAAACAGGAAGGCGATGACGAGCAGGCGGTGCGCAGTATTCTCGGTCGTTTGCTGTTCAGCCAGGACGATATCAAGAAACCGGCGAAGGTGCTTTCCGGTGGTGAGAAGGGCCGCATGCTGTTCGGTAAACTGATGATGGAAAAACCGAATATCCTGGTGATGGACGAACCAACCAACCACCTCGATATGGAATCCATCGAGTCACTGAACATGGCGCTGGAGATGTATCAAGGCACGCTGATCTTCGTTTCTCACGACCGTGAATTCGTAAGCTCGCTGGCAACCCGCGTGATTGAGATTACGCCGCAGCGCGTGGTGGATTTCACCGGGAATTACGAGGATTATTTGCGCAGTCAGGGCATCGAATAAATTTACCGTCGTCTTTCACGCCGCAGGTGCGTTGGCTGCACCTTCGTACCCCAGTCACTTACTCATGTAAGCTCCCGGGGATATTCAGGTTTGCCGCCTTCCTGCAACGCGAAATACTTGGGTAAATTGCGGCGTATTCCGTCGTCTTTCACGCCGCAGGTGCGTTGGCTGCACCTTCATACCCCGGTCACTTACTCATGTAAGCTCCCGGGGATACTCAGGTTTGCCGCCTTCCTGCAACGCGAAATACTTAGGTAAATTGCGGCGTATTCCATCGTCTTTCACGCCGCAGGTGCGTTGGCTGCACCTTCGTACCCCGGTCACTTACTCATGTAAGCTCGCGGGGATACTCAGGTTTGCCGCCTTCCTGCAACGCGAAATACTTAGGTAAATTGCGGCGTATTCCGTCGTCTTTCACGCCGCAGGTGCGTTGGCTGCACCTTCGTACCCCGGTCACTTACTCATGTAAGCTCCCGGGGATACTCAGGTTTGCCGCCTTCCTGCAACGCGAAATACTTAGGTAAATTGCGGCGTATTCCGTCGTCTTTCACGCCGCAGGTGCGTTGGCTGCACTTTCGTACCCCGGTCACTTACTCATGTAAGCTCCCGGGGATACTCAGGTTTGCCGCCTTCCTGCAAAACCGTTGGTTTGACGTAGGTGGAATTGTTCCGTTCACCAGATGAACGGTGGTCGCATAAACGCGGTATCACGTGAACGGGAAAAGGGGATGCCACCGCGCTTCCCCTTTTCAATCCCCCGCGGCCCCGCGGGAAATCGGTGCTTCGCACTGCGCTCACCTTCCGCACATTTGCCTGCGGTCGGCTCGACGCGCCTCTGGCCGCCATCCATGGCGTCCAGACCTTGTCATCTGCGCTTCGGTTCGCCGATTTCGAGCGGGGAACCTAACCCCATCGCTGCAAGACAGGTGTTAGCAAAAACTGTCTCATTGCTGAAAGGGCGCTGATGCCGGGTAAGCGCCAGCGCCATCCGGCATCGGCGTTATGCAAACATCCACTCCGTCGCCGCCACGCCATTGATCAATAACTGGCGTTTATCCCCCGCAGGCAGCGTCACTTTCAGCGCCTGCCAGGCCGGGCGATAATCACCGCGAGTGCGTACCTGTAAATTCACGCTGCTGCCGCTGCAAACCATTTCCCACTCCAGCCACAGTGCATTGCCATCTTTATATCCCCAGGACTCGCCGTCATCTTCAAACAACAGACCGTGGGAACGTCCCGTGCCTTTTAGCGGGAAGAGTTTCAACTCACGGGTATTATCCGCTTTGGCATCCACATGGCTAATGCGCTCGCTCATTGGCAATCCGGCACCGGCGCGAACCAGCAGCGGCAGCGTTTCCAGCGGTGCATCCAGCGTTACCCACTGACCCGGCGCATACCAGGCGCCGCTGTAAAAGTCATACCAGCCGCTATCATTGGCCGGTAACCACACGCGGCGTTCGCGCTGGCCGGGTTCAACCACGCTGGCGACCAGAATATCGCGGCCGAGCAGGAAGTCGTCGCACTCCTCAAACGTCTGTTGGTCATGCTCGTGATCGAGGAACGTCGGGCGCAGCATCGGTTCATCGTCGGCGTGCGCCTGCCACAGCAATGTGTAGAGATAGGGCAACAGGCGGTAGCGCAACTCAATGGCGTTACGGATCGCTGGCGTAATTGCCGGGTACATCCACGGTTCGTTGACCGTACGATCGTCGTTCCAGGAGTGGATGGTAAAGCGCGGATGCATCACGCCGTTCTGCACCCAACGAACGAACAGCTCCGCATCCGGTTTATCGCCGGAGAAGCCGCCAACATCGTGACCGACGTTATACAACCCGGAAAGGCTCATGCCGACGCCCATACGCGTGTTATAACGCAGCGTATCCCAGTTGGTGCGGTTATCACCGCTCCAGGTCTGCACATAGCGCTGCATCCCGGCGCAGCCGGAACGGGAGATCAGATACGGGCGTTTCTGCGGCGCAAAACGCTGCTGCGCTTCCATCGAGGCGCGCATCATCAGCAGCGGCATCACCGGGCGAATATGTTTGATGGCGATTTCGCGGCCAAAACCCTGGCAGCGCGCTTCGCCGTCCCACACTTCGAATTCATTATTATCGTTCCAGGTGGAATCAATCCCCATCTCCAGCAGTTGCGTGGTGACGCCTTCCTGCCACCAGGCAACGGTCTGCGGGTTAGTAAAATCGAGATGAGAACCTTCATCGTCCCAGAAGCTGGAACGTTCTGGCGCGTCGTTTTCCGAATCGCGAATAAACAGGCCTTTCTCCGCCACTTCGTTATAGCGCGGGTGATCCTGCAACAGGCAGGGTTTGATATTCGCTGCCAGCTTCAGCCCGGCCGCGTGAAACGCCTGGCTCATCACTTTCGGCTGCGGCACTTTGTCGTAGTTCCAGTTAAAGACGTAGCGCTTACCGTTAATCGAGGTATAGCCGGACGAGAGCTGGAACGAATCGCACGGAATGGCATGTTCGTCGCACAGGCGAATAAAGTTCATCAGCTGATTTTGTGCATCCGGCGCATCGGTGTAATGCATGGTCGAGCCGCTGTAACCGAGGCTCCATTTCGGCCCGAACAGCGTTTTCCCGGTCAGGCGGACAAACGCTTTAGTCACATCCAGTGCGCGCGCGCCGGTAAAAATGTAGTAATCGATATCACCGGCTTCGGCCTGCCAGCGGCGGTAAGCGGTGTGGTAGTTATCGATTTCATTGCCCAGATCCAGCCAGCAACTGCTGAGGTTGTCATAAAACAGGCCGTAGCTGATATCGTCCCGGCGCGTCAGGGTAAAGGGAATGTGCTTGTACAGCGGATCGGTGCTGGCGGCGTTATACCCCATCGCATCAAGGTTGCGCATTTCATAGCGCTGGCCGTTACGTTGCAGGTTGCCCGCTTTTTCACCAAGACCGTAAAAGCGCTCCTCTTTTTTACGGCTGAGATAGTGCGCCACGCCATCGCCATGCGCGTTCACCAGATAGGCGCTGGTAGGACGATCGCTCGCCAGCCACTGCCACTCGCCCGCCGCATTGCGGTAGTGCCACTCCAGCCACAGCGGCTGATGAACCGTCACGCGTAGCTGTGCACTTTCCACCACCAGCGTGTCGGCCTGCTGCGTCAGCGTCCAGTCGGGTAGGGTGAAGCCCGACACATCTTCGCGCGAGCGGCCTTCCCACGGCACATCTTCATGCGGCGCAATGCTCCAGGTTCTGTCCAGCGCCAGCTCGCCTTTGCGTTTTAGCAGCACGCGGAACAGATGCTCTTCCAGCACATACAGGCACAAGGTGTGTTGCCCGTCCACCAGCAGCTCAATGTGGTGAGCCGCCTGTTTTTGTAACGTCCAGTTCTTCAGCGTTTTCATTTCAACGATCCACAATCAGGCGCGTTTAGCGCGACGTTCAGCAATAAATGCCACCAGGAACAGAGCACCAATCAGGTCAAAGAAACCCATGGCAATAAACAGCGGATTGAAGCCAATCTTGTCGGCGGTTACGCCGATCAGCAGTGAAAAGAGGAAGCTGGCGATCCACGCCGCCGAGCCGCGCATGCCGTTTACCGTCGCCATCTGTCCTTTATCGAAGGACTCGACCACCAGCGCGCTCAACATGCAGGAGATGATCTGATGACCAAAACCGCCAATCGAGATCAACACAATGGTGATGTAGGGATCGCGCGTGATGGCAACCACGGCCAGCGAAATCATCAGGAATGCACCGGTCACGGAGCTGGCCACCACCGAGTTCACGCGGGTGCAGCCAAACCAGCGGGTATAGAGTTTGGTCAGATAACCGCTCGCCACGCTGCCGAGGTCAGCGGCGAGGAACGGCAACCATGCGAACATCGCAATCTGCTTCAGATCCATGCCATGCTCTTTCGCCAGATAGAGCGGCACCCAGAAACTCAGCACCGCCCATGCCGGTTCCGCCATAAAAGCGGGAATGGCAATACCGTAAAAGCGCTTGTTTTTCGATACGGTTTTCAGCGCAGTGAAGAAGGGGAGTTTCACCGCTGGCGGTTCGTTATCCTGCTGAATAAAGGTCAGCTCGTCCTTGCTCAGGTTCGGGTGTTTATCCGGATTATGGTAAAACGCCCACCACAAAATGACCCACACCAGCGCCAGCATGCCGGTAAACATAAACGCGCCCTGCCAGCCAAACGAAGCATGCGCGAAGTAGATAATCGGCGGTGCCAGCATCGCGCCAATCGAGAAACCGACGCCCGCCCAGCCCGCAGCGACCGGGCGCTCCGCTTTCGGGAACCACTCGCCGATGGTTTTGGCGTTGGCCGGCGTGGCAGCCGCTTCCGATGCGCCCATGGTGAAGCGCAGGAGCGCCAGATGTACCCAGTTGGCCGCGCCAGCGTGGAAAATACAGGCCAGCGCCCAGATAATGGCGCACATCATAAAGCCGACTTTCAGGCCGATGACATCAATCAGCCAGCCACACAATGGCTGGAAAATGGTGTAAGCGAGCTGAAAGGCGCCGACAATCCACGAGTACTGTTCGGTGGTGATGCCGAGGCTGCTTTTCAGTTCCGGCGCCAGAATGCCCAGCGAGTTACGGGTGATGTAGTTCACCGTCACGCCGAATAAAAACAGCACCAGCATCCACCAGCGTAATTTTTTCACTATCCGGCGGCTCTTACTGGCCGCCATTTCATTGTTGATTCCCTGGCTCATTCTTTTCTCCGCACATCGTTTTGTAGGGAAGTCGGGGGCGAGCCTTGCGGATTTGTTATACCGAAATGGTTCGCCAGAAGATTTTTTTCGTTTTTTGCCATCAAAATGCATACAACTAGTATGGAAGTTGTACGACAGGTTTACGTTAGGTGAGAAAAATGCGCCGCTAAAGCGGATTTTGTGCAAGGATTCTCATCAGTGACGGCAGATATGCGGCAAACTCTCATTCATGCCATGAATAACAAGGTTTAGGGCTCATGAAAATTTTCCCATTCAGCAAATGGAGCGAGATCACAGAATGGATAAAAAGCTAAAAATCAGTGAAATTGCCCGCCGCACCAACCTGTCTACCAGTACCGTTTCACGCGTGCTGGCCGGTAAAGCAAACACCAGCGAGCAGGCACGAAGCGCGGTGCTCGCCTGCGCCCGTGAGCTGGGCGTAATGGAGGGCATTGCTGCCGGGCGTCTGTTGCTGAATAACCTGGTGGTTTTTGCGCCGCAGCGCGCTTTTGATGAGCGGTCCGACATCTTTTATTACCGCGTGATCCAGAGCATCAACAAAGCGCTCGATTCTCACGAAGTACGGCTGCGCTATTGTGCGCTGGAGGAGCTGGACAGCGACGCCGGCACGTTTCTTGGCAGGATGCAGGCTGCAGAAACGCAGGCCGCAATCCTGCTCGGCATTGACGATCCGCACATTCACGATCTGGCAGCAGAGAGCGGTAAACCCTGCGTATTGATCAACTGCCGCGACAGGCGGATGCGTCTACCGTCGATCGCGCCGGATCACCGCACGATTGGCGAATTTGCCGCACGATATCTGTTTGATATGGGCCACCGCGACGTGGTGACGGTGATGTGCCTGCGCCGCTACACCATGGATCTGCGGCTGGCGGGGATCAAAGATGCCTGGCTGCAAGAGAATTTGCGCTTTAACAGCAAGCGCAATTTGATCACGGTTCCCAGTTTCAGCGCTCGCGAAGCGCAGCAGCGAGTGGGCGAATGGCTGGATGACCCGGCGCATAATGTGCCGCCCACGGCTTTTCTCGTCAGCGGGGATTTTATGGCGGAAGGCACGGTGCGCGCGTTGCAGCAGCGCGGTTTGCGCGTGCCGCAGGATATCTCGGTGATGAGTATCGATGCCTTTAACCTGGCGGCCATTCAGGATGTTCCACTGACGGCGGTGCATGTTCCGCGCGATGAACTGGGCGTTGAAGCGGTGCATCTGTTGCAGCAGCGGTTGATTCGTCCACAGGCGGCGATCGGTTCGCTGCTGTTGAACGGCACGCTGGTGGTGCGGGAATCGGTACGGCGGATACGTTCGGGACAGCAACGCACCGCCGTTGAATGGCAGGGGCTATACGACGCTTAAACGTCGATACCCAGCGCGCGTTTACCATGCGCATTCAGATCAGCAAGCGTAAAGCGGCCTGTCCAGTCGCTTTCGTAGTTCTCGCGCGGGAAATCCCCCGGCGATGCGCCGTGCTCCAGCGCCACTTTCACCTTGCGGGCATAGGCGAGGTTCTTCTCGCACAGCGGCGCGGCGGGGATATACATCACGTTCCCCCAGCCCTGCTGGTTTTCCACCGGCGCGACCGAGTGGATAACATCGCAGTGCCACCACACGGAATCACCGGCTTCCAGCGCCGGAATGCTGCTCAGCGCCTCAATCAGCAGCGGGTGCCACTTCTCTGAAACCGGCAGAACGCGGCCCGGCGCGACGCCGCACAGCTCATCCTCCGGCACATCGTCAAGCAGCGGACGCAGCAGGATATACGCCATCGCCTCCGGGATCGGCACCACGTGCAGCAATCCCTGGCCGGGGATCATGTCCGACAGCGCCGTCCAGCCCTGGAAGGTGCGGAACACCGAGCATTTGGTGGTGTTATCCACCGTGTACTCTTCCACCTCGGTGCGATGCGCGGCATCCCATGGATCGTACTCTTCCAGTTTGCCGTTAAACACGTTGGCGAACACGCGCTGGTAAGCGGGCAGTAACCAGCGCTCCAGCGCGCCGGAATCGGTATGCGCGCCAAGCCCTTTTGAGGTGGTACCCGGCGGGCGGCGGCGGATGCGATCCGGGTAGATGACGCTGACATCCGGGTCGAACCACTGGCGGCCTTCGCTTTCGAAACGCCACAGGCGATTGAGGAACGATTGCACCGCCGCCATTTCATTGCTCTGCCGCGCCTGCATCTGCGCCTGCGACCAGTAAATCGGGTAGATTTCCGGGCGCGACGCTTCCAGCGTGCCGAAGAAGCTGTCGCCCGGGCCTTTATACACATCGTCAAAATGGTTGGCGTCGAGATAATCCAGCATTGCTCGATCCCAGCCCAGCGCCCGATCGCGCGGGAAGTGGCCTTTGATCACCGCGCAACCGCGCTGTTTAATCAGCGCCCGCTGCGCGTCGCTAACGCGGCCCTGCGCAATATCGGCGTAAGGGATTTGTGGCCAGACCGATTCGCCGCGCGCTTGCAGCGCTTTGATCTCTGCGACACGGGTGGCAATCTGCTCGCTCAGGCGGTTAAAGACGCTTTGCACGTCGCCGATCTGCGCGCGCAGTGCCTGTTTCATCTGACGAATCGACGCTTTGTGATCGGCAGGCAAGGTCTCGCTGGTAAACGTCATGTGAACCTCTCAACTTTCATTCGAAAGAAATTAAACTTACAAGTGATAATCTAAGTTAAAAATAAGTTAATGCAAGTTTAAAAATTTGATGAGCAGCACAAAGGGAAAAAAGAGAGAAGAGCAGGGGCAGGGGAAAAGCTGGAGCGGGCGCTCCAGCGGGAGATTAGCGGTCGAACGGTGCGGTATTATCGAGCACGGCCTGAATCACATTCAGCGCGCCCTGATGATTGTTGTCATCGGTCTGATGGCGGGCGATGGCTTTAATGGCATCACCGGCGTTGCCCATGGCGAAGGAGAACTCCGTCATCCGCAGCATTTCAGCGTCATTACCGCTGTCGCCAATGGTGACGCACTGCTGCGGTGACACTCCCCAGCGTTTAAGCAGGCGGGTAATGCCGTTGGCTTTATGCAGGCCGGGGATAATCAAATCAACGAAGCCAAAACCGCTGGTGACCGGCTTCATAATGCCATCAAGCGAGACATGCAGTTTATCGATCAACTGCGGAATCTCGCTGTCAGGTAAGTTCAGCGAGAACTTAAACAGCGTGTCGTCAATCTTCTGGAAATCGCGCACCGGTTTTAAACGGTAGTAGTGCTTTGACATCAGATCGACAAATTCGGCCGGGGCGTTCTCGCTTACGTAGGCGCTTTCCAGCCCGCAGGCGACAAAGTTCAGGCTGCTGTCTTTTAACAGTTCGCCAATGACGACCTGCGCTTCGTGACGGGTCAACTCACCGTGGAACAGTTGCTGGCCATGTTCATACACCAGCGCGCCGCTTTCGGCGACGAAACAAATCGTCTCTTTCAGCTCCGGGAAGAAGGAGATTAGCTGGTAATACTGGTTGCCGCTGGCGACCACAAACTCAATACCGCGCTGCTGAAGTTGCTGGAATTGCGCCATAAACCGCGTGCGATCGTACTGCTTGGCGTCATCAAGGAAAGTTCCGTCCATATCAGTGACGATAACTTTGACGGTCATATACTGCGCTCCTGAATATTTTTGTAACGAACAATATTCTAGAGACAATGTGAGCTGATGCACAAATTTTATTTCATTCGAAAGTAAACCGTCGTCTTTCGAACCGCAGGTGCGTTGGCTGCGGCGGCGCGCCATCCTGCCATTCACAATCCATAGGTTAAAGGGGAAGGGAGTACCGGTAGCGGCGTTATGTATATTGCCGGACAAGCGTAGCGCCGTCCGGCAATCACCTTACAGGGTGTGTTCGGTACGGGCGATAATATCGTCCTGCGCATCCGGCGACAGGGCGGTGAAGAACGCCGAGTAACCCGCTACGCGCACCACTAAATCGCGGTACTGATCCGGATGCTTTTTCGCTTCCAGCAGCGTCTCGCGCGAGACAATGTTGTACTGAATATGCCAGCCCTTATGCACTTCAAAGAAGGTGCGCAGCAGCACCATCAGTTTCTGCTTATCGCTCTCGTTTTGCAGCGTTGCCGGGTTCAGTTTCTGGTTCAACAGCACGCCGCCGAGGATCGCTTCGACCGGCAGTTTACCCACCGAACTGATGACCGCCGTCGGGCCGAGATGATCGGTACCGGAAGCGGGACTTGCGCCTTCCGCCAGCGGGGTGTGCGCTTTGCGGCCATCCGGCGTTGCCATGGTGGCGGCACCAAACGGCACGTTGGCGGAAATCGACGACGTCCCGGCGTAGTAATTGCCGCCAATCGGGCCGCGACCGTAGCGCGGATTATGGTACTGTTTCAGCTCGTCGATATAGGTCTGATAGGCGCGCACCAGCAGGTTATCCACGCTGTCATCGTCGTTACCGTATTTCGGCGCGCTGTTCACCAGCCGCTGGCGCAGTTGTTCGTGCGTCAGGCCGTCAAAATCCGCCGCCAGCGCTTCTGCCAGTTGCTGCTGGCCGATTACGCCCTGATCAAAGACCAGTTTTTTCACCGCCGCCAGGCTGTTGCCGAGGTTGGCGATCCCGACCTGTAAACCGGAGACCCAGTCATATTTCGCGCCGCCCTGTTTGATGCTTTTCGCCCGTTCGATGCAGTCGTCAACCAGCGCCGAGCAGAGAATATCCGGCACGTTCTCTTCCAGCATGGTATCGACGACATACTCGATCTCGATGGATTTACGGGTGTAATAGCGGATTTGCCGATCCCACGCCTGCATCACTTCATCAAATACCGCAAAGTTACCGGCGGAAAGCGCTTTGCTCTGCGGCAGGAAGATCTTGCCGCTGGTGGCATCGCGACCGCCTTCCAGCGCGGCCAGCATCACGCGGGCGAAGTTGATAAAGCTCATGCCGGTGCAGCGGTAGCCCCATTTGCCGCCGACCGCGGTTTCGATGCAGCCAATCGCGGCATAGTCGTAGGCATCGGCCGTTTCGACGCCCAGTTTGATAAATTCCGGGATCACAATTTCGTCGTTATTGAACGCTGGCATGCCGAAGCCGCAGCGGATCACCTGCACGCAGGCGTCGAGGAAGTCATTGCTCATCCCGGCGTGGTAACGCACGCTCAGGTTCGGCTGCGTGGAGCGCAGACGACCGCAGGATTCGAGGATCGCATACGACAGCGGGTTTACCGCATCCTGCGCTGCGCCGTTAATCCATTGCTGCCCGCCGATAGTGACGTTCTGGTACAGCGGGCTACCCGCCGACGCTTTCGAGTGCGAGCCGGAACGGATCTTGTTCACTTCCAGCAGCTTCAACCAGCAACTGTGCAGCAGCTCGATGGCATCTTCCCGTTGCAGCGACTGCTGCAGTTCAACATCGCGGCGGTAATAGGGATAAAGATACTGATCCATGCGGCCGAACGAGACCGAGTGGCCGTTGGATTCAATCTGCAAAATCAACTGGATAAAGTAGCAAAGCTGCAACGCCTGCCAGAAAGTTTTCGGCGGTTCATGGGCAATAATCAGGCAGTTTTCCGCCATCGCCAGCAGTTCGTCGCGGCGGCTTTGGCGCGTTTCTGCACCGGCCATTTTCCGCGCCAGATCGGCAAAGCGCTCAATATGCAGGCTCACAGCCTCAAGCACGATATCGATCGCTTTCAGGAACTGGTCACCGTGCAGATCGTCAAGCACCGTCAGGTTGATGCGCGTGCGGCGTTCATCCACTTTGTGCCGCAGACCATCCAGCCCTTTCTCCAGCAGCAGCGGGAAGTTGACGGCGAGGTGCGCATCACCGGAGGTCATATTGCCTTCGGCTTTAATAATGCCAGTGTCGAGCAGCGCTTTTTGTTCGTCGGTAAACATGCCGTAGCAACGATCCTGCACCGTCTGGCCGCGCCACCACGGGCAGATCTCATGCAGTATGCGCTTGTTCTGTTCGCTGACGGCAAAACCGGCACCGGGGCGATCCGCCAGTTCGTCGATCTCTTTTTCAATCCACGAAACGGTGTATTCCGGGAAGATCGGTGCGGCGCGAACTTCGCTGGCCTGGTTGCCGATAATCAACTCGTCATGCTTGATCCAGATTGTGCGCTGCGCCAGATGGTGCGCCAGCGCCAGCGCGCGACGTACCGGCAGCGGTTTATCCATATTCTGCCGATAAATCTGAGTGTAATGGCGGGCACGCTCGGTGCAGACCGGCGGTTTAACGATGTGGACCAGCGCCGTTTTATGCGCTTTGATGCGGTCAGTCAGCGTGTTCAGTTGCAGTGTGGTCATGGTGTTATCCTCGTAATGTCGCCGTCAGCCCTTTCTGGCTGGCAAAATCCTCGGCAAACGCCAGCAGTTCTGGGGCGTCGAGCGGCTTTTCAGGGGCGGTGTAGGGTTCGCCAAGCAGGTGATACTTGTTCATGCCCAGCGTGTGATAAGGCAAAAAATGGATGTCGCTGACGTTCAGCTCGTCGGCGGCAAAGGTGGTAATGGCTTTGATTGACGCTTCGTCAGCGTTAAAACCGGGGATCAGCGGCACGCGGATAGTCATCTTTTTTCCCGCCTGCGCCAGCCGTTTCAAATTGTCGATCACGCGCCTGGCTGATCCTCCGGTCCACTGGCGAAACGCAGCCTCATCAACGTGCTTCAAATCCGCCAGAAACAGATCCACATAAGGCAGGGAAGGTTCGATATAGCGCCACGGCACATGCAGGCAGGTTTCCACCGCTGTATGAATACCCTGCTGGTGGCTGCTTTGCAGCAGCGCCTGCGCCAGTTGCGGATTCATAAACGGTTCGCCGCCGGAAAGGGTGATACCGCCACCGCTGCGCAGGTAAAAGGGTTTATCGCGCAGCACTGTGGCCATGATTTCATCAACGCTTTGCGTTTCACCGCAGACGCTCAGCGCCTGAGTCGGGCAGCAATCGGCCAGGGCGTTAAGCTGCGCATCGTTTAACTTTTCCCGGTGGATCAGCAAACCGTTCAGCGCACGCTCAATCACCTGCGGCGCGGCCTGCTGACACAAATCGCAACCGGCAAGGCACAGACGCTCATCAAACAGCAGGTCGCGCGTACGGGCGCGGCTTTCCGGGTTCTGGCACCAGCGGCAGCTCAGCGAACAGCCCTTCAGAAAGACCACCGTACGAATGCCGGGGCCATCATGGGTGGAATAGCGCTGAATATTGAAAATCATAACCTGCCTCCGTTGTTTCATATGAATAGTAAATTACTTTCGAATGAAAGTTATTTTGATAAAAGTCAACTCTTCGGCAGGTTGTTGCGTGATAGCGTTAAAGCATGCGAAAACTCACACTTTCAGGTGAAAACGATGGAACTCTATCTTGATACCTCGGATGTCGCGGCAGTGAAGAAACTGGCGCGTATCTTCCCGCTGGCGGGCGTAACCACAAACCCCAGCATTGTTGCCAGCGGCGCAATGCCGATTGAGAAACTGCTGCCCGCCTTGCATGAGGCGCTGGACGGTCGCGGGCGGCTGTTTGCCCAGGTACTGGCGAATGATGCTGCCGGTATGGTGGCCGAAGCGCGTAAGCTGCGGCAAATGGTGGCCGATCTGGTGGTGAAAGTGCCGGTGACGGCTGAAGGGCTGGCGGCGATTAAGTGTTTAAAAGCGGAAGGTATTCCGACGCTCGGCACTGCTGTTTACGGCGCAGCGCAGGGATTGCTGGCGGCGCTGGCGGGCGCGGAGTATATCGCGCCGTATGTTAACCGTGTGGACGCGCAGGGCGGCGATGGAATTCAGACTGTGACGGAGTTGCAGCGCCTGCTCACGCTGCATGCGCCGCAGTCGAAAGTGCTGGCGGCGAGCTTTAAAACACCGCGCCAGGCGCTGGATTGCCTGCTGGCGGGCTGCGAATCGATTACCTTGCCGCTGGATGTGGCGCAGCAGATGATTGCTGCTCCGGCGGTGAGTGCGGCAGTCGAGAAATTTGAACAGGATTGGCTGGCGGCCTTTGGGCGTGCCACGCTGTGAGTGATAAGCCGGGTGGCGCAGCGCCATCCGGCCATGGCTTCAGCCGCCGCATACCTCGCAGGCAGGATTTCGCGGCAGTTTCATTTCGCGGAACTGGCAGGTCATCGCATCATACATCACGATTTTCCCCGCCGCTGGCGTGCCATAGTGCGCCAGCACTTTTATCGCTTCCATCGCCTGCAACGAACCAATCACGCCCACTAATGGCGCCATCACCCCGGCTTCCACGCAGGTCAGCGCGTTTTCGCCAAACAGGCGGCTCAGGCAGCGGTAGCAGGGGGTATTCTCTTGCCAGGTAAAAACGCTGATCTGCCCCTCCATCCGAATGGCCGCGCCGGAAACCAACGGCACTTTATGCTGAAAACAGCCCGCGTTGAGTTGATTGCGAATGGCGACATTATCGGTGCAGTCCAGCACCAGGTCATGGGCGGCAATCTGCGCGAACAGCGCCGCTTCATCCAGCAGCCCATTGATGGCGGTGTACTGCACGTGCGGGTTAATGCGCAGCAGCGATTCGCGGGCGGAATCCACTTTCGCCGCACCGATATCCGCATCGCCGTGCAGGGTCTGGCGTTGCAGATTGGAGAGCGCCACGGTATCAAAGTCGAGCAGCGTCATCTGCCCCACGCCCGCCGCCGCCAGATACTGCGCGGCAGCGCAACCCAGACCGCCCAGGCCAACCACCAGCACGCGGGCGGCTTTTAACCGCTCCTGACCGTCAAAATCAAAACCGCGCAGAATGATCTGCCGGTTGTAGCGCATCATCTCCGCGTCGCTGAGTTCGACCATCTTTAGCCTCCAAAGAGCGGGGTAAACATCTCAACGTCCACCCATTCACCCGCTTCGACATTGCCGCGCTCGCGCTCCAGCACTACGAAACAGTTGCCCTGGCTGAAGGAACTGAATATGTGCGAACCCTGATGACCGGTGCTGCGCACTTCCAGCAAGCCATCTTCGCCGCGGCTTACTATGCCGCGCTGGAAATCGAGACGACCGGGTGTCTTTTTCAACCGTTCCACGGCGCGGGCGCGAAAACGCAGCGGCTCGAAAGCAGCCGTATCGCCGCTCAGTTTCGCCAGCAGCGGCTGCACCAGTTGGTAGAAGGTGAGGACAGCGGAAACCGGATTGCCGGGCAGACCGCAGAACCAGCTATGGCTCAGCTTGCCGAAGGCGAACGGCTTGCCGGGCTTAATTGCCAGTTTCCAGAAAGCGATTTCGCCCAGCTCGTCGAGGATGGTTTTGGTGTAATCGGCTTCGCCTACCGACACGCCGCCGGAGCTGATGACCACATCGGCCTGCTGATCGGCGGCAATAAAGGTCGCGCGCAGTTTTTCCGGATCGTCCGGAATAATGCCGAGGTTAATCACCTCGTAACCCAGTTGCGCCAGCATCAAATGGATAGCCAGACGGTTGGTGTCGTAAATCTGCCCGTCCGCCAGCGGTTGCCCCGGCAGTTGCAGCTCGTCACCGGTAGAGAACAGCGCCACGCGCACTTTGCGCAGCACGGAAACATCCGCAATGCCCAGCGACGCCAGCACCGGCAGCTCGGCGGCGGTCAGTTTGGTACCGGCGCGAAATACCACGGCGTCTTTGCTGATATCTTCACCGGCCCTGCGGATGTTCTGATTTTGGCGTACCTCAGAGGTAAAGCGGATACCGGCGTCCGTTTGCTCGGTTTGTTCCTGCATCACGACGGCATCGCAACCGGCAGGAATCGGCGCACCGGTCATAATGCGCACGCAGGTGCCCGCTGGCCACTCGCCTGCGAAAGGCTGACCGGCAAAGGCTTTGCCCGCCACCGGTAAGGCGTTGCCTTTATTGACATCAGCGAGCCGCACGGCATAACCGTCCATCGCCGAGTTATCAAAACCGGGGACATTTAGCGGCGAGATAATATCTTCTGCCACCACGCGGCCAAAGCAGGCGATGAGCGGCAGTGTTTCGCTTTCCGTCAGCGGCGAAAGGCGTGACAACATCTGTGACAGGGCCGTCTCCAGTGAGATCAGGCCATTTGATGATTCCATATTTACTGTCCTGCACAATGCGTTGAGGGGCACATTATGGCAGAAAAGGCGTGTCGCCAACACGCCTCGCGGCTACCTCGTTGTAATCACATTGCTTTACTTCGTTGTAACGAATTTCTATATTCAGAAATCGTCAGAAACGAAGAGAACGCAGGCAGCACAAATGGTGAAAGCGGTAATCGCAATACATGGCGGGGCGGGAGCGATCGCCCGTGCGCAGATGAGCCAGCAACAGGAGCTGCGATACGTCGAGGCGCTCTCTTCGATTGTCGAAACCGGTCAGCGGATGCTGGAGGCGGGCGAAAGCGCGCTGGACGTGGTCACCGAAGCGGTGCGCCTGCTGGAAGAGTGCCCGCTGTTCAACGCCGGGATCGGCGCGGTATTTACCCGAGATGAAACCCACGAACTTGATGCCTGCGTGATGGATGGCAACACGCTGCACGCCGGGGCCGTTGCGGGCGTCAGCCGCCTGCGTAACCCGGTGCTGGCGGCGCGGCTGGTGATGGAGCAAAGCCCGCATGTATTAATGATTGGCGAAGGGGCGGAGAATTTCGCCTTTTCGCATGGTATGGTCGAGGTTTCGCCGACCATCTTCTCCACGCCGACGCGTTTCCAGCAACTGTTACAGGCGCGGGAAAACGGGCAAACGGTGCTCGATCATGGCTCTGCGCCGCTCGATGAAAGCAAAAAATTCGGTACGGTTGGTGCGGTGGCGCTCGATAAGCAGGGGAACCTGGCGGCTGCAACCTCTACCGGCGGTATGACCAACAAATTGCCGGGGCGCGTTGGCGACAGCCCGTTGCCGGGCGCCGGGTGTTATGCCAATAACGCCAGCGTGGCGGTCTCCTGTACCGGCACCGGCGAAGTCTTTATCCGTACGCTGGCGGCGTACGATATTGCAGCACTAATGGATTACGGCGGATTAAGCCTGCACGAGGCCTGCGAAGCGGTGGTGATGGATAAACTCCCGGCGCTTGGCGGCAGCGGCGGGCTGATCGCTATCGATCGTGAAGGCAATGTGGCATTGCCGTTTAACAGCGAAGGGATGTACCGCGCCTGGGGCTATGCCGGCGATGCGCCGAGCGTAGGCATTTATCGTGAATAAGGAGAGTGGGGTGTCGCACGGGGTTGAGACAGATGCCGATGTGGTGCTGGATGTCCGCAATCTGAATATCGGGTTTCGCGATGAAAAAGAGCTAACCCCGGCGGTACGTCACCTCTCATTCTCCCTGAAGCGTGGCGAAACGCTGGCGATTGTCGGCGAGTCTGGCTCCGGTAAATCGGTGACGGCGCTGTCGCTGCTGCACCTGATTGAACAGGCGGGCGGTGAGGTGAGCTGCGATCATATGCTGCTGACGCGGCGCAATCGCCAGAAAGTGGATCTGACCCGCCTCTCTTTGTCGCAGATGCGCAGCGTGCGCGGCGCCGACATTGCGATGATTTTTCAGGAGCCGATGACCTCGCTCAACCCGGTTTTTCCGGTTGGCGAGCAGATTGCCGAGTCGATTCGCCTGCACCAGCGGCTGGGGCGTGAAGATGCCATGATCGAAGCGCGGCGCATGCTCGACCTGGTACGCATTCCGGAGTCGCAGGCCATTTTATCCAGTTTCCCGCATCAGCTTTCCGGCGGCATGCGCCAGCGGGTGATGATTGCCATGGCGCTGTCGTGTCGCCCGGCGGTGCTGATCGCCGATGAGCCGACCACCGCGCTGGATGTCACGATCCAGGCGCAGATCCTGCAACTGATCGCGGTGCTGCAAAAAGAGATGTCGATGGGGGTGATTTTTATCACCCACGATATGGGGGTGGTGGCGGATGTCGCCGATCGGGTTCTGGTGATGAACAATGGCGAAGCGGTGGAGACGGGGACGGTCGATCAGATTTTCAATGCGCCGTCGCATCCTTATACCAAAGCGCTGCTGGCCGCAGTGCCCAAACTCGGCGCGATGAACGGCAGCAATCTGCCGCGACGTTTTCCGCTGATTTCCATGAAAAACCCTCAGCATCAGGAAGCGGAAATCGAGCAGGATACCGTGGTGCCGGGCGAGCCGATTTTGCAGGTGCGCGATCTGGAAGCGCGCTTCCCGCTGCGCAGCGGCATTCTTAACCGCGTGACCAAAGAGGTGCATGCGGTGGAAGGCGTCAGCTTTGATCTCTGGCCGGGCGAAACGCTGTCGCTGGTCGGTGAATCCGGCTGCGGAAAGTCAACCACCGGGCGGGCGCTGCTGCGGCTGGTGGAGAGTCAGGGCGGTTCGATTATCTTTAACGGCCAGCGGATCGATACGCTGCCGGACAGCAAATTGAAACAGGTGCGTCGCGATATTCAGTTTATTTTCCAGGATCCTTATGCTTCGCTGGATCCCCGCCAGACGGTGGGCGATTCGATTATCGAGCCGCTGCGGGTGCACAATTTATTGGCGGAAAAAGAGGGGCATCAGCGGATTGAGTGGTTGCTGGAACGCGTCGGCCTGAAACCGGAGCACGCCTGGCGTTATCCCCATGAATTTTCCGGCGGCCAGCGGCAGCGCATCTGCATTGCCCGCGCGCTGGCGCTGAATCCGCGCGTAGTGGTAGCGGATGAATCGGTCTCGGCGCTGGATGTCTCCATCCGCGCGCAGATCATCAATTTATTGCTCGATCTGCAGCGTGAAATGGGCATCGCGTTCCTGTTTATTTCCCACGATATGGCAGTGGTGGAGCGCATCAGCCACCGGGTGGCGGTAATGTACCTCGGGCAGATTGTTGAGATTGGCCCGCGCCGCGCGGTATTCGAAAATCCGCAACACCCTTATACGCGAAAATTAATGTCGGCGGTTCCGGTGGCCGATCCTGCGCATACCCACGCGCAACGAGTGCTGTTATCTGATGACATGCCCAGCAATATCCGCAAGCGCGGCGAGTCGATGCAACGCGTACAGTTGCAGAACGTGGGGCCGGGGCACTATGTCGCCCGCTCCACGCCGGGCAGTACGCAGTCCCGTTTTTAACTGAGCAGTGGCAGAGTGATTCAGGAGAGCAACATGACACAATTCGTTTACCGGCACTGGCGGCTTGTTGCAGGCGTGTTGTTCGCGCTGACCGCCGCGCAGGCCTTTGCCGCGAAAGACGTGGTGGTCGCGGTCGGCTCCAATTTCACCACGCTCGATCCTTATGATGCCAATGACACGCTGTCGCAGGCGGTAGCGAAATCCTTTTATCAGGGGCTGTTTGGCCTGGATAAAGATATGCAACTGGAAAACGTGCTGGCGCAAAGCTACACGGTTTCTGCCGACGGGCTGATCTACACGATTTTCCTGCGCCAGGGCGTGAAGTTTCAGGATGGAACCGATTTTGACGCTGCGGCGGTTAAGGTCAACCTCGATCGCGCCAGCGATCCGGATAACAGCCTGAAGCGCTACAACCTGTATAAAAATATCGATTTAACCGAAGTGGTGGATCGCTACACGGTAAAAATCATTCTTAAGCAGCCTTTCTCAGCGTTTATCAATATTCTGGCGCATCCGGCAACGGCGATGATCTCTCCGGCGGCGCTAAAAAAGTACGGCAAAGATATCGGTTTTCATCCGGTGGGCACCGGCCCGTATGAACTGGAAGCCTGGAATCAGACCGACTTTGTGAAGGTGAAGAAGTTCGACGGTTACTGGCAGAAAGGGCTGCCGAAACTCGATTCCATCACCTGGCGTCCGGTGGTGGATAACAATACCCGTGCGGCGATGCTGCAAACCGGCGAGGCACAGTTCGCGTTTCCGATCCCTTATGAGCAGGCGGAAGTGCTGAAGAGAAACAGCAAGCTTGAACTGGTCGCCAGCCCGTCGATTATGCAGCGTTACATCAGCATGAACGTCACGCAAAAGCCGTTTGATAACCCGAAAGTGCGCGAAGCAATTAACTACGCTATCAACCGCCCGGCGTTGGTGAAAGTGGCTTTTGCCGGTTTCGCTACGCCTGCTACCGGCGTGTTACCACCATCGATTCCCTATTCGCAGGCGTATCAGCCCTGGCCTTACGATCCGGCAAAAGCCCGCGAGCTGCTGAAAGAGGCAGGTTATCCGCAGGGCTTCAGTACAACGCTGTGGTCGTCGCACAACCACAGTACGGCGCAGAAGGTGTTGCAGTTTACCCAGCAACAACTGGCGCAGGTGGGGATTAAAGTGCAAGTGACCGCGATGGATGCCGGGCAGCGCGCGGCGCAAGTGGAAGCCAAAGGGCAGAAAGAGAGTGGCGTCCGCATGTTTTATACCGGCTGGTCGGCGTCAACCGGCGAAGCGGACTGGGGGCTGTCGCCGCTGTTTGCTTCATGGAACTGGCCGCCGACGCAGTTCAATACCGCGTTTTACAGTAATCCCCAGGTGGATAAAGACTTTGCCGATGCGCTAAGAACCCTCAGCCCGCAAGAGAAAGAGCGCTTGTACAAACAGGCGCAGGACATCATCTGGCAGGAGGCGCCATGGGTGCCGCTGGTGGTGGAAAAGCTGGTCTCCGCGCATAACAAGAAGCTGACCGGTTTCTATATCATGCCCGATACCGGGTTCAGTTTTGACAATGCTGATTTGGTGAAATAACTGACTCATTCCACCTTGCAGGACGGAAGGGGGCATGAGGGAACAAGCGATGCTTAATTATATTATTAAACGCCTGCTGGGCCTGATCCCGACGCTACTGATTGTGGCCGTGCTGGTGTTTCTGTTTGTGCATTTACTGCCAGGGGATCCGGCGCGGCTGATTGCCGGGCCGGAGGCTGACGCGCAAGTGATTGAGCTGGTGCGCCGCCAGCTTGGGCTGGATCAGCCGCTGTGGTTACAGTTCTGGCACTACATCACCAACGTGTTGCAGGGGGATTTCGGCATTTCGATGGCCTCCCGCCGCCCGGTAGTCGATGAGATCGCCAGCCGCTTTATGCCAACGCTACTGCTAACCCTCACCAGCATGTTCTGGGCGATGCTGTTCGGGCTGGGCGCCGGCATTGCCGCCGCCGTGTGGCGCAACCGCTGGCCGGATCATCTGGGCATGGCGCTGGCGGTCACCGGGATCTCGTTCCCCGCTTTTGCGCTGGGGATGCTGCTGATGCAAATCTTCTCCGTTGAGCTGGGCTGGTTGCCGACCGTGGGCGCCGATAGCTGGCAGCACTATATATTGCCTTCTCTGACATTGGGCGCGGCCGTGGCCGCCGTGATGGCGCGCTTCACCCGCGCTTCGTTTGTTGATGTGCTGAATGAAGATTATATGCGCACCGCGCGCGCCAAAGGCGTCAGCGAGCGCTGGGTGATCCTTAAGCACGGTCTGCGTAATGCGATGATCCCGGTTGTCACGATGATGGGGCTGCAATTTGGCTTTCTGCTGGGCGGCTCGATTGTGGTGGAAAAAGTCTTTAACTGGCCGGGGCTGGGGCGTTTGCTGGTGGACTCGGTGGAAATGCGCGACTACCCGGTGATCCAGGCGGAAGTGCTGCTCTTCTCGCTGGAATTTATTCTTATCAACTTGGTGGTTGATGTGCTCTACGCCGCGCTCAACCCTGCTATCAGGTACAAGTAAGGATGCGATTGTTTAACTGGCGCCGACAGGCGATTTTGAACGCCATGCCGGTGGTAAAACCGGGACATGTCCGCACGCCGTGGCATGAATTCTGGCGACGGTTTTGCCGCCAGCCGCTGGCTATGGCCGCCGGGCTGTTTGTGCTGCTGTTGATCCTGCTGGCGGTGATTGCGCCGTGGATTGCCCCCTACGATGCGGAAACCTACTTCGACTATGACCGGCTGAATGAAGGGCCGTCGCTGGTGCACTGGTTCGGCGTCGATTCGCTGGGCCGCGATATCTTCAGCCGCGTACTGGTTGGCGCGCAGATCTCGCTGGCGGCCGGTCTTTTTGCCGTACTGATTGGCGCAGCCATTGGTACGGTGCTTGGGCTGCTGGCGGGTTATTACGAAGGCTGGTGGGATCGCCTTATCATGCGCATCTGCGACGTGCTGTTCGCATTTCCCGGTATTCTGCTGGCGATTGCGGTGGTGGCGGTGATGGGCAGCGGGATGGCGAACGTGATCATCGCCGTGGCCGTCTTCTCGGTGCCCGCTTTTGCCCGTCTGGTGCGCGGCAATACGCTGGTGCTGAAGCAGCAGACGTTTATCGAGTCGGCGCGCAGCATCGGCGCCAGCGATACGGTGATTTTGTTCCACCATATTCTGCCGGGAACGGTGTCGTCGATTGTGGTCTATTTCACTATGCGTATCGGCACCTCGATTATCTCTGCTGCCAGCCTGTCGTTCCTCGGCATGGGGGCGCAGCCGCCGACGCCGGAGTGGGGCGCGATGCTCAACGAAGCCCGTGCGGATATGGTGATTGCCCCGCATGTGGCGCTGTTTCCATCGCTGGCGATCTTTCTGACGGTGCTGGCGTTTAACCTGTTCGGCGACGGCCTGCGCGACGCGCTGGATCCGAAGATTAAAGGCTGAACAAAAAAGTGCCGGATGGCGGCGTCGGCTTATCTGGCTAAAGGGAAATGGGGTACAGCAGACACAAAAAACCCGGCATAGTCGCCGGGTTTTGATGGACTTAAACGCGGGAGCCCCACAGGTCGTACTCGTCGGCGTTTTCCACTTTCACGCGGATCACATCGCCCGGTTTGACACGGGTTTCACCGTTCAGGTACACCGCGCCGTCGATCTCTGGCGCATCCGCCATGCTGCGGCCAATCGCGCCTTCTTCATCCACTTCATCAATGATGACGAGAATTTCGCGGCCGATTTTTTCCTGCAAACGTTCCGCCGAGATCTGCTGCTGCAACTGCATAAAGCGGTTCCAGCGCTCCTCTTTGATCTCTTCCGGCACCTGATCCGCCAGCTCGTTGGCCGTTGCACCTTCCACCGGGCTGTATTTGAAACAGCCGACGCGATCCAGACGCGCCTCTTTCAGGAAATCCAGCAGCATCTGGAAATCCTCTTCGGTTTCGCCAGGGAAGCCGACGATAAAGGTGGAGCGCAGGGTCAGCTCCGGGCAAATCTCACGCCACTGTTTGATGCGCGCTAACTGACGATCGACCGAACCCGGACGCTTCATCAGCTTGAGAATGCGCGGGCTGGCGTGTTGCAGCGGGATATCCAGATACGGCAGGATTTTGCCTTCCGCCATCAGCGGAATGACATCATCAACGTGCGGATACGGATAAACGTAATGCAGGCGCGTCCAGATGCCGAGCTTCGCCAGTTGCTCGCACAGGCCGACCATACTGGTTTTCACCGGCTCGCCGTTATGGAAGCCCATGCGGTGCTTCACATCCACGCCGTAAGCGGAGGTATCCTGCGAGATCACCAGCAGCTCTTTCACACCCGCATCGACCAGACGTTTGGCTTCGGCCAGCACATCACCAATCGGACGGCTCACCAGATCGCCACGCATCGACGGAATAATGCAGAAGGTGCAACGGTGGTTACAGCCTTCGGAAATCTTCAGATACGCGTAGTGACGCGGCGTCAGTTTTACGCCCTGTTCCGGCACCAGGCTGATAAACGGGTTGTGCTTCGGTTTCGGCACATAGTGATGAACATGGGACAGCACCTGCTCATAGCTGTGCGGCCCGGTGATTTCCAGCACCTTCGGATGCACTTCGCGAATTTGATCTTCTTTCGCGCCCAGGCAACCGGTGACGATAACTTTGCCGTTTTCGTTCAGCGCTTCGCCGATGACTTCCAGCGACTCTTGCACCGCGCTGTCGATAAAGCCGCAGGTATTGACGATAACCATATCGGCGTCGTCATAGCTCTGGACAACGTCGTAACCTTCGGTGCGCAGCTCGGTAAGAATGCGCTCGGAATCGACCAGGTTTTTCGGACACCCTAACGATATAAAACCAATCTTAGACATTTTTTATACTGTACATTGCTCGGAATCGGGGGATTATACATAGGCCTTAACGGTACAGCCATATTTGCTGGTTATCGAAAAGGCCGCATAAAAGGGTTAACCTGGCGTTTGTTTTACGCGCCGAATGGAACTTATTGAAATTGAAGATCCCCGGCGAGCGCTGTTCGCTCAAAGAACATAATAAAAGATCCGCTGATGGGGCCGGGCGATGGTGAACGGGTGGCGCCGCAGCGACACCCGTTGTGATATTACCTTTCATGTAACGCATCTGCTCTGGCGCGCAGAATAGGTTTTAACAGGTACTGAAGAATGGTGCGCTTACCCGTAATAATATCGACTGAAGCCACCATGCCCGGAATGATTAATAACGGTTTATCGTCAGTGCCAAGATGGTTTTTATCGGTGCGCAGACGAATAACATAGAAACTATTCCCGTCCTTATCTGTCACCGTATCCGGGCTTATCTGCACCAGTTTGGCAGCCAGACCACCGTAAATGGTGTAATCGTAAGCGGAGAATTTCACCATCGCTTCCTGGCCCGGATGAATAAAGGCAATATCCTGTGGGCGAATTTTGGCCTCAATCAGTAACGTGTCATCCAGCGGTACAATTTCAACCATATCATTCCCTGGCTGAATGACACCGCCAATGGTGTTGACCATGACCTGCTGCACAATCCCCCGCACCGGTGAGACCACCATGGTGCGATTAACCCGGTCTTCAATCGCTTTGCTGGTTGCTTCGGCTTTACTGAGATCGGTGCGGGCCTGATTCAGTTGGGTGAGCGCGTCGCTGCGCGTATTGTCCAGCGTCTCTTTGATTTTACTCTCTATCTCTTTTACCGCGGCGGCCGCACCCGGTATCGCCACTGTCGTGGTGTCCAACTGCCCACGCGTGTCCACTTCTGTTCGCTGGAGTCGCAACACTTCCACGCGGGAGATGGCGCCTTTGCTGATTAACGGGACAGAAAGGCTGATCTCCTGTTGCAACAATTGCAGGCTTTTCCGGTACTGAGCGGCTTTGGTCTGCATATCGAGCAGTTCCTGCTTTTTTTGCACCAGTTGTTCATTCAGCCCCGCGATAGTGCTGTTGACGCGGTTGTTAATGGTGGTGAACAGTTCCATTTCGCCTTTGGCGATATCCGGTGCGCCTTTAACAATATCGGGTGACAGTGTCAGCGTTGTCTCGCCATTCGTCTGGGCTGTCAGGCGCTCTACGCGTGCCTGTAATGCCAGACGATCGGCTCCTGTTTCCTCAGCATTCGAGCGAAAACGGGTGTCATCAAGCCGAATAAGCGGCGCGCCGGCATTCACAATATCGCCATCGCGCACGTAGACTTGCGCGACAATCCCGCCCTCGAGGTTTTGAATTTTTTGCAGACGAGCAGAGGGAATAGCCCGGCCTTCTCCGCGCGTCACTTCATCAATATCAGCGAGTGCCGACCAGAAAAACATGCAGATAAAAAAGGCAAATATTGCCCACAGCGTAATACGCATAACGCGCGGTGAGTCATCGATTACCGCCTGATTGACTTCATTAATGGCGATTGGCGTGGATTTTCTGTCGCCGAAAATCCAGCCCATCAGGCGGCTAAGCATGTCAACGATTCGCATGGATTTGCCCCTTTTTCAGAGCACTCATCACACTCTCTTTCGGACCATCGGCAATGATTTTGCCGTTATCGAGAATGATGAGTCGTTCAACCAGTGACAGTAATGAAGCGCGGTGCGTCACCAATAACAACGTCTTATCGGCTACCACCGGGATCAAGGCTTTTTTGATCTGTTCTTCGCTCGTGTTATCCATTGAGCTGGTCGGTTCATCCATCAATAAAATAGGTGGATTAAGCAACAGCGCACGGGCCAGCGCTACCGCCTGGCGCTGACCGCCGGAAAGGTTCATTCCACGCTCGCCCACGCGCATGTTATAGCCGGAGGGATGGCGACGCGCGAACTCATGCACGCCCGTGATCGTGGCCACCCGCAGCATCGCTTCTTCATCCATATAGCTGGCGCCATACAGCAAGTTGTCGCGCAGCGTACCGCTGAACAAATGAATATCCTGCGGCGCATAGCCAATGTTGTGGCGCACTTCATGCACATCCAACTGCCGGGCGTCGATATCATCAATCAATATGCTGCCTGCATCCGGCTGGTAGAAGCCGACCAGCAATTTTGCCAGAGAGCTTTTGCCGGAACCGCTGCGGCCGATAATGCCGATTTTTTCGCCCGGCTTGATGGTCAGGGAGATATTATTCAGCGATGTGTATTGATTGGATGGATAGTGAAACGTGACATCGCGGAACTCAATCGCACCAGAGATTTTCTCGCGTTTTAACGGAACCTCATCGTCGTGGACTTCCTGCTCCAGATCCATCATGCGATCCACCGTTTCTTTGGTGGTTTTTGCCCGTTGATAGCGGGTAATCAGCCCGCAAAGCTGCCCGACAGGCATCATGGCGCGGCGATGCAATAAGTAGCAGGCAACCAGACCGCCCTGGGTGAGATTGCCGCTGATAATGACATAAACCCCGGCGACGATAATCGCCACTCCGCTGGCCTGCTGTATCCAGGAGGTAAAGTTAACCGCGACGAACGAGAGCGATTTCACCTTTAATTCCATTTTACTGAGCTGACCAATAATCTGTTCCCACTGATACTGGCGTTCGCTTTGCGCGTTATTCACTTTGATGGCATCAAGCCCGGTCAGGGTTTCGACCAGCATGGCCTGACGCTCGCTGGACAAGCGGAACGTTTTTTGCACTCTGGACATCAACGGGCGCTGGAGCAACCAGTTACCCACCAACGCAACCGGGTAGGCGACCAGCGGAATAAAAACCAGCGGGCCGCCGATGATGCCGATGACCAGTACAATTAGCAGGGTGAAAGGGAAGTCGATCATCCCGGTCAGCGTCAGCGAGGAGAGAAAATCGCGTACGGACTGATACTCCTGGAAGTTTTGCGCGAAGCTGCCGACGCGCGGCGGGCGAAGCTTCATCTTCATACCCAACATGCGCTCAAATAGCGCCGCAGAAACGATCAGATCCGTTTTTTTACCCGCCAAATCCAGACACATTCCGCGCAATATTTTCAGAATGAAATCAAAAAAGTAGGCAATGGTAATGCCAATGGCCAGCACCCATAACGTCACTGTCGCCTGATTGGGTACGACGCGATCATAGACGTTCATAACGAACAGGGGCGCGGCCAGCGCGATGATATTCACCAGCAGACTGGCAACAACCGCATCGATATAGAGGAACTTCGAGAGCTTCAGCGTATCCTGGAACCAGTTTTTGGTACGCGGAATCTTCGCCGTCGCTTGCGTATCGTATTCATGCTGCGGCTGGAGAAAGATCGCGACACCGCTGTAAGTCTCTTCCAGTTCTTCCCGCGTCAGGGTAATTTCTCCACCTTCCGTTTCACTCGGTAGCAGCCGCGCCTTTTCTCCGTCCCAGGCAACCAGCACGGCGGCCTGGTTGTTTTTCAGTAGCAGGATCGCCGGTAATGAGTGGGAAGAGATAGTCTGGAGCGGGCGCTGAAGCGTTCTCGCTTTCAAATCGGCCCGCGCCGCCGCACGCGGAAAAACGCTGAGGATCAGGGTGTTGTTTTTTAGCGGCAGCCCGGACGTTAAGGCGTGACGCGACGTAGTAATGTTGTGCAGCGTGCAGACAATCATCAGACAATCCAGTAAAGGATCGTCATGAGTCTGTCGTGGATCGCTCCTGAGAACCTCATTAGATGAATCAGTGTTATCTTGAGAATCATCATGTTGCGTCATATTCTGACCTCTCAAACCAGCGGGAAATCCGCTATGCAAAGAACCAATAAGGGAATATCCCATCAGGAACACCTGACATACCCCAACCTGAAGCCGAACTGTTATTTCAGTTCCGGCAATTCGACTTTTGAAGTTTGCAACTCGTCAACGGGCTGAGCCGAAGAGGGCGGCTGGATATTCATTGCCTTGAGTAATGTTCCGGTACGTGCGTTGATACGGTACGTGGTAAACATCTCGATAAATTGCAGCTCGATGTAACGGCTTTGGGCGGTGAAGACTTCGTTTTCACTGTCGAGCATATCCAGCAGTGACCGATCGCCTAAGCTGAACTGCTCCTGATAAGCGATGCGAACCGTCTTGCTTCGATCTGCGTAATCTTTGGCGATAGGAACCTGTTTCTCGGCGTTTTGTAACGCGTTCCAGGAGAGGCGTAACTCTTCGTTAAGCTGGCGCAGGGCGTTGTTTTTGACATCCTGCGCTTCCTTCATTTTGTAAGCGTCGGACGTTAAGGCCGCTTTATCACTGCCGCCGTTGTAGAGGTTGTAGCTCATGCGCACCATCGCCTGCCATTCCTGGTTATGGCCGCGGGTGCCGTCAATGTTGTCATTCATTGTGCGCGCCACTTCCAGATTTACGCTGGGGTAAAAACGTGACTTCGCCGCTTCATATTGCTGCCGCGTGGCTTCCACATCTGCATCGGCTTGTTTCAGTAATGGGCTGTTTTGCAACATCACTTTCCGCGCCGCTTCCAGCGAATCAGGGATCGCAACCTTGGCGGGAAGGACGAGATCATCGGCTTCTTTACCGACCACGCTTTGATAATTCGCCAGCGAATCATCCAGGTTGGTCTGTTCCGTCAGCAGGTTATTACGAGCCTGCGCCAGTCGGGCTTCGGCTTGTTCGTAATCGGCCTGACGGCCAACGCCCTGCTCGGTACGTAAAGTAATCTGATCGAAAATACGCTCGTGGTTTTTCAGGTTATCTTCTGCCAGCAGCACCATCTGACGACCTCTCAGCACATCCAGATAAGCCTGAATCGCTGTCAGCGCCGTTGTTTCGCTGGTGTCCAGCACCGTCCAGGCGCGGGAGTTGACCGTGGCGGTCTGTCTGGCCACTTCGCTACGGGTGGCAAAACCACTAAACAGGTTCTGCGTCACCGAAATGCTGGATTCGTTACGTTGCAGATCGAGCTGATGGTATCCCTCTGCGCGCGTGGTTGAGTTATCCGAACGCTCCCAGCCTGTTCCCGCAGAGAGTTCCACGCTGGGATAATATCCCCCGCGTGCTGCGCGCAGATCCTGTTCCGCCGAATAGCGACGATTACTGGACGCGCTCACATCCGGATGCCAGAGGATGGCATCTTTCACTGCTTGTTCAATCGTCGTGGCGTTCGCGCTTTTCAGTAAAAGCAGCGAAAGCCCAACTCCGAATAACAGCGTATTGCGATATAACATATGTCACCTTGTACTGCGTTGAGGTTTATTCCGGGCAAAAGGGAGCTGAATCATCAGCCTCCATCGCTGTCGGGTTTAGCGATCAAGTTATCCATGTCATCGTGACTGCCTCCATCACCACTGCCTGCGTCATCGCCGCCTTCACCGGGAGGTGCGACAGGCGCGGGATGATCGGTATCCTCCGTGGGATCCACTGGCGTGGCTGGCGCGCTGTCACCCTGGATAAGGCTTGCCAGATCCTGGTGTTCGTCACCATCAAGGATGATGTCGCTGAAATTGAGCGGCTGATCCTGGTCAAGGCCTGGCGAGGCGCTGCTATCATGTGAGTCGCTATCGCTGCCATCACCCGAAGCACTGCTGTTGTCAGGCTGCGTTGCGTGAGCCGCTGTCCCGTCCGTGTCGTTCTCAGCCTGCTCACCATCGTCGCCCAGCAGGTTATTCAGCGATCCTGCATCCGTCGTCGATACACTCTGCGCGTCGTGCGTTTCGGCCTCTTCGCTACTGCCAAAGTCCAGGCTGATCTCACTGCTATCGATCAGTAATGGCGCACTGGCGTTATCGTCAGCAGCCGTTGTGTCGGTATCAGCGGTAGCCTCGGCGTCGGCATGCGTATCACCCGCATCGGCATGCGTATCTCCGGCGTCGGCATGGGTATCTCCGGCGTCGGTGTGGGTATCATCGGTATCTGCGTGGGTATCTCCGGCATCGGCATGCGAGAGGTCATCCACTGCGGCGCTGGTGGCTTGAGCGTGCGCGCTATCCGCGGCGTCATCCGTCGCTGTCGTGCCGGAATCATCCGTTGTGACAGCGTGTGCTTCATCATGCGTGACATCATCTGTGGCCACGCTTTCTGAGACTGGATGCAGGGTATCAGCCGACGCGCTCTCCGTGCCGCTGGTCAATTGCCCGCCTTCTTCGCCATCGAAGGTGAAGTCGTGTTCGATCTGATCGGACGCCGTTGAGTCGACATCTATGGTGATCTCGCCGAGATTGCTTTCACCTTCCGGCAGGGTAACCGTCACCTGCCCGTCGTAATGGGTAGTGCTGTCATCAAACGTCAGCGTGTAGCTGCCATGCTCAGGGTCGTAGGTGACGCTGGTATATTCGCCGCCAAATTGCGCCCCTTCCGGAAGGCCATTGATCGTGATCGAGTTCAGATGATCGCCGCTGTCGGAACTTTGCAGATCCACATCGACGTTCAGCGTTACGGAGTGCGTCACATCCGTAGAGCCGCCCAGACTGGAAGAGGGACCATCGCCAAAGATAATGCCTTCGACACCGTTCGCATTACCGATCGGGTGCGAGCCATTTTCCGTATTGGTGATCTGTACGTTATCAACGGAGTTGTTCTGATGGTTATCCGGGTGATCGACGCCAGTTACGTTGTAATTGGAACTGTCACCGTTAACAAAGATATAGTCTTTGCCCGCTTCGCCCTCAGGTACACCCTGGTTGCCGGTAATATTATTGACTGGACGGAAATCATAGTGATCGTTCGACCAGTCACCCTGCTGGTAGTAGCCGCCAGTGTGATCGCCCACCACAAAGATATCGGTGTGATCGCCTGAGCTGCCGTTCACGTTACCGTTGCTGTCGTAATAGTGAATCTGACTCGGATCGCTGCATTCAGGCACGTGATCGCCTTTAATCGCGCCGTCCGGGCTGTCCGGCGTCAGCCAGATCTGCACGTTGTCGCCAATAGCAACAATCACGCCATTCTGTATGTCATAACCATTTGGATTACCGCTGCCGCCATTGATATGAATGACGCCATTGTCAGACGAATTATCCGTACTGTCGCCCGGTGTCACCGTTACAGTCAGATGCACATCCGAATCGCTGCCTGAATCAGAAGGGCGATCGGCGTCGGAGTCCGCATCGGCATCCGCATCCGCATCGGCATCCGCATCGGAATCGGCGTCAGAATCTGCATCCGCGTCGGCGTCAGAATCGGCATCCGCATCTGCGTCCGCATCGGAATCTGCATCAGAATCTGCATCGGCGTCCGCGTCGGCGTCGGAATCCGCATCCGCATCCGCGTCGGCATCGGCATCCGCATCGGCGTCCGCATCGGAATCTGCATCCGCATCCGCGTCGGCATCGGCGTCGGCATCCGCGTCGGCATCCGCATCGGAATCTGCATCCGCATCGGCGTCCGCGTCCGCATCGGAATCCGCGTCGGCATCCGCGTCAGCGTCGGAGTCCGCATCCGCATCCGCGTCGGCATCGGCATCCGCATCGGCGTCCGCATCGGAATCTGCATCCGCATCCGCGTCGGCATCGGCGTCGGCATCCGCGTCGGCATCCGCATCGGAATCTGCATCCGCATCGGCGTCGGCATCGGCGTCGGCATCCGCGTCGGCATCCGCATCTGCATCAGCATCAGCGTCGGCGTCAGAATCGGCGTCAGAATCGGCATCCGAGTCCGCATCGGAATCTGCATCAGAATCTGCATCGGCGTCCGCGTCGGCGTCGGAATCCGCATCCGAATCAGCGTCTGCATCGGAGTCAGCGTCCGAGTCAGCATCGGCGTCGGAATCCGCATCGGAATCGGCGTCCGCATCGGCATCCGAGTCGGCATCGGCATCGGCATCGGCGTCGGCATCGGCATCGGCGTCGGCATCGGCATCGGCATCGGCATCGGCGTCGGCATCAGAATCCGCATCTGCATCTGCATCCGCATCGGCATCCGAGTCAGCATCGGCATCGGCATCGGAATCTGCATCGGCATCTGCGTCAGCATCAGCGTCCGCATCGGCATCTGCATCTGCATCTGCATCCGCATCGGCATCCGAGTCGGCATCGGCATCGGCATCGGCATCGGCGTCGGCATCGGCGTCGGAATCCGCATCAGCATCCGCGTCAGCGTCAGAATCGGCATCCGCGTCCGAGTCAGCATCGGAATCAGCGTCTGCGTCGGAATCGGCGTCGGAGTCAGCATCGGCATCAGCGTCTGCATCCGCATCAGCGTCAGAATCTGCATCGGAGTCGGCGTCGGAATCAGCGTCAGAGTCGGCATCGGAATCTGCATCAGCATCGGCGTCAGAATCCGCATCTGAGTCGGCGTCAGAATCTGCGTCAGAGTCCGCATCCGCATCAGAATCGGAATGTTGATCTGAATCTGAGTCCGCGTCCGCATCAGCGTCAGAGTCTGCATCCGAGTCAGCGTCTGCATCTGCATCAGAGTCTGCGTCGGAATCCGCATCTGCGTCCGAGTCCGCATCTGCATCCGCATCTGCGTCCGCATCGGAATCTGCATCAGAATCTGCATCGGCGTCGGAATCTGCATCAGCGTCAGAATCTGCATCCGAATCAGCATCTGCATCAGCGTCGGAATCCGCATCAGCATCGGCATCCGCATCCGCATCGGCATCCGCATCCGCATCGGAATCGGCATCCGCATCCGCATCGGAATCGGCGTCCGCATCGGCATCGGAATCCGCGTCGGCATCAGCATCGGAGTCTGCATCAGCGTCGGCGTCAGAGTCGGCATCCGCGTCTGCATCAGCGTCAGAATCGGCGTCGGAGTCAGCATCGGCATCTGCGTCAGAATCTGCGTCTGCGTCGGCATCCGAGTCGGTGTCCGCATCGGCGTCGGCATCTGCATCCGCGTCAGAATCGGCGTCGGTGTCCGCATCTGCATCTGCATCAGCATCAGCATCAGAATCGGCATCGGAGTCGGCATCAGCATCCGCATCGGCATCCGCATCAGCATCCGCGTCAGAATCTGCATCGGAGTCGGAGTCGGCGTCGGCGTCGGCATCGGCATCGGCATCGGCATCGGCGTCAGAATCTGCATCGGAGTCGGAGTCGGCGTCGGCGTCGGCGTCGGCATCTGCATCGGCGTCTGCGTCAGCATCCGAGTCCGCATCCGCATCTGCGTCAGAGTCGGCATCAGCATCTGCGTCGGAGTCTGCATCCGAATCAGCATCCGCGTCAGCGTCCGAATCTGCGTCTGCGTCGGAATCTGCATCGGCATCGGCGTCCGCGTCAGAATCGGCATCGGAGTCGGCATCAGCATCGGAATCTGCATCCGAATCTGCATCGGCGTCCGCATCAGCATCAGAGTCTGCATCAGAATCAGCATCCGCATCGGAATCGGCATCGGCGTCGGCATCGGAATCTGCGTCAGAGTCCGCATCGGCATCGGCGTCCGCATCGGAATCGGCGTCCGCATCAGAATCTGCGTCCGCATCTGCATCGGCGTCAGAGTCCGCATCTGCATCAGAGTCCGCATCCGAATCAGCGTCTGCGTCGGCATCCGCATCGGCATCAGCATCTGCATCGGCATCCGCATCAGCATCAGAATCGGCATCGGAGTCTGCATCCGAGTCGGCATCGGCATCCGCATCGGCGTCTGCATCCGCATCAGAATCCGCGTCTGCGTCCGAGTCAGCATCAGCATCGGCGTCGGCGTCAGCATCGGAGTCAGAATCGGCATCTGTATCCGCGTCGGAATCTGCGTCTGCATCGGAATCTGCGTCCGCATCAGCATCCGCGTCCGAGTCAGCATCTGCATCGGAATCGGCATCAGAATCGGCATCCGCGTCGGAATCGGCGTCTGCATCTGCATCTGCATCGGCGTCCGCATCAGCATCAGAGTCTGCATCAGAATCAGCATCCGCATCGGAATCGGCATCGGCGTCGGCATCGGAATCTGCGTCAGAGTCCGTATCGGCATCGGCGTCCGCATCGGCATCAGAATCGGCGTCCGCATCGGAATCGGCGTCAGCATCGGAGTCAGAATCGGCATCTGTATCCGCGTCGGAATCTGCGTCTGCATCGGAATCTGCGTCCGCATCAGCATCCGCGTCCGAGTCAGCATCTGCATCGGAATCGGCATCAGAATCGGCATCCGCGTCGGAATCGGCGTCTGCATCTGCATCTGCATCGGCGTCCGCATCAGCATCAGAGTCTGCATCAGAATCAGCATCCGCATCGGAATCGGCATCGGCGTCGGCATCGGAATCTGCGTCAGAGTCCGCATCGGCATCGGCGTCCGCATCGGCATCAGAATCGGCGTCCGCATCGGAATCGGCGTCCGCATCTGCATCGGCGTCAGAGTCCGCATCTGCATCAGAGTCCGCATCCGAATCAGCGTCTGCGTCGGCATCCGCATCGGCATCTGCATCGGCATCCGCATCGGCATCGGCATCTGCATCGGCATCCGCATCAGCATCAGCATCAGCATCAGCATCAGCATCAGCATCAGAATCGGCATCGGAGTCTGCATCCGAGTCGGCATCAGCGTCGGCATCGGCATCCGCATCGGCGTCTGCATCCGCATCAGAATCCGCGTCTGCGTCCGAGTCAGCATCGGCGTCGGCATCAGAATCTGCATCCGCGTCTGCATCAGAATCAGCGTCAGCGTCAGCATCCGCATCAGAATCGGCGTCCGCATCAGAGTCTGCATCTGCATCCGCGTCTGCATCAGAATCAGAATCAGCGTCCGAGTCCGCATCTGCATCTGCATCAGCGTCCGCGTCAGAATCGGCATCGGCATCGGCGTCTGCATCCGCATCAGAATCTGCATCTGCGTCCGAGTCGGCATCAGAATCGGCATCGGAGTCTGCATCAGCGTCTGCATCCGCATCGGCGTCAGAATCGGCGTCCGCATCTGCATCTGCATCCGAATCGGCATCAGCGTCTGCATCAGAATCGGCATCCGTGTCGGAATCCGCATCCGCATCCGCATCCGCATCCGCGTCCGCGTCGGCATCTGCATCGGCGTCCGCGTCAGAATCGGCATCGGCGTCAGAGTCGGCATCGGCGTCCGCATCAGCGTCCGCGTCGGAGTCTGCATCGGCGTCCGCATCTGCATCGGCATCAGCATCGGAATCTGCATCGGCATCAGCATCAGCATCGGCATCCGCATCCGCATCTGCGTCGGAGTCGGAGTCGGAGTCGGAATCTGCATCCGAGTCTGCGTCAGAATCTGCATCCGCATCCGCATCCGCATCTGCGTCAGAGTCGGCATCGGAGTCTGCGTCCGAATCTGCGTCGGAGTCCGCATCGGCGTCCGCATCTGCATCAGAGTCGGCATCGGCGTCCGCGTCTGCGTCGGAGTCGGAATCAGCATCCGCATCGGCGTCGGAGTCAGCGTCCGAATCTGCGTCAGAATCCGCATCAGAGTCTGCATCTGCATCCGAGTCAGCGTCTGCATCGGAATCTGCGTCCGCATCAGCATCCGCGTCCGAGTCAGCATCTGCATCGGAATCGGCATCCGCGTCTGCATCGGCATCCGCGTCGGAATCGGCGTCTGCATCTGCATCAGCGTCAGAATCGGTATCTGCATCAGAGTCAGCATCAGCGTCAGCATCCGCATCAGCATCCGCATCAGCGTCCGCATCCGCATCCGCATCAGCGTCAGCGTCTGCATCGGAATCGGCATCGGCGTCTACATCGGAGTCAGCGTCCGCATCGGCATCTGCATCAGAGTCAGCATCAGCATCAGCGTCTGCATCCGCATCAGAATCTGCATCGGCGTCAGCGTCAGCGTCAGCGTCAGCGTCAGAGTCTGCATCGGCATCAGCATCGGCGTCAGAGTCCGCATCAGAATCGGCATCCGCATCAGCATCGGCATCGGCATCGGAGTCAGAATCGGCATCAGCATCGGAGTCAGCGTCGGCATCGGCATCCGCATCGGCGTCAGAATCGGCATCCGCATCTGCGTCCGAGTCCGCATCCGCATCCGCGTCGGAGTCTGCATCGGCATCTGCGTCTGCGTCGGCATCCGCGTCAGAATCAGCATCTGCATCAGAATCGGCATCCGCGTCGGCATCCGCGTCGGCATCAGCGTCGGAATCGGAATCGGCGTCAGCATCCGCGTCGGCGTCCGTATCAGCATCAGAGTCTGCATCAGAGTCCGCATCTGCATCCGCGTCCGCATCAGCATCCGCATCGGCGTCGGTGTCCGCGTCGGCGTCGGCATCCGCATCCGAATCAGCGTCTGCATCGGAGTCAGCGTCAGAATCCGCATCCGAATCAGCGTCTGCATCGGCATCAGCGTCGGAATCGGGATCGGCGTCAGCATCCGCGTCGGCGTCCGTATCAGCATCAGAGTCCGCATCTGCATCCGCGTCCGCATCAGCATCCGCATCGGCGTCGGTGTCCGCGTCGGCGTCGGCATCCGCATCCGAATCAGCGTCTGCATCGGAGTCAGCGTCAGAATCCGCATCCGAATCAGCGTCTGCATCGGCGTCCGCATCGGCATCCGCATCGGCATCGGAGTCGGCGTCGGAATCAGCGTCAGAGTCGGCATCGGAATCTGCATCAGCATCGGCGTCAGAATCAGCGTCGGCATCCGTATCTGCATCTGCATCCGCGTCGGAATCAGCATCGGCGTCGGCGTCAGCGTCCGCATCGGCATCCGCATCGGCATCCGAGTCGGAGTCAGCGTCCGAGTCAGCATCGGAATCCGCATCAGCGTCAGAATCGGCATCGGCGTCCGCATCTGCATCGGAATCTGCATCCGCATCCGCATCTGCGTCAGCATCAGCGTCCGAATCTGCGTCGGCATCTGCATCTGCATCTGCATCTGCATCTGCATCTGCATCGGCGTCGGAATCGGCATCAGAATCCGCATCGGCATCGGCATCTGCATCCGCGTCGGAATCTGCGTCGGCATCAGCATCAGCATCCGCATCTGCGTCTGCGTCGGAGTCAGCGTCCGCGTCGGAATCAGCGTCCGCATCCGCATCAGAATCGGCATCAGCATCAGCATCGGAGTCAGAATCGGCATCTGCATCCGCGTCGGAATCTGCGTCTGCATCGGAATCTGCGTCCGCATCAGCATCCGCGTCCGAGTCAGCATCTGCATCGGAATCGGCATCAGAATCGGCATCCGCGTCTGCATCGGCATCCGCGTCGGAATCGGCGTCTGCATCTGCATCAGCGTCGGAATCTGCGTCAGAGTCCGCGTCAGAATCGGCATCTGCGTCGGAATCCGCGTCGGCATCCGCATCCGCGTCAGCGTCAGAATCTGCATCTGCATCCGCATCAGCGTCAGAATCTGCATCTGCATCCGCATCAGAATCGGCATCAGAATCGGCATCCGCGTCGGCATCGGAGTCTGCATCAGCGTCGGAATCGGCGTCGGCATCGGCATCCGCATCTGCATCGGAGTCAGCGTCCGAATCTGCGTCTGCATCCGAATCAGCATCAGAATCCGCATCAGCGTCCGCGTCGGCATCCGCATCGGCATCGGCGTCGGAATCGGAATCGGAATCCGCGTCAGCGTCCGAATCTGCGTCTGCGTCGGAATCCGCGTCGGCATCCGCATCCGCGTCAGAGTCAGCATCGGCATCGGCATCTGCATCCGCATCAGCGTCAGAATCTGCATCTGCATCCGCATCAGCGTCAGAATCTGCATCTGCATCCGCATCAGAATCGGCATCAGAATCGGCATCCGCGTCGGCATCGGAGTCTGCATCAGCGTCGGAATCGGCGTCGGCATCGGCATCCGCATCTGCATCGGAGTCAGCGTCCGAATCTGCGTCTGCATCCGAATCAGCATCAGAATCCGCATCAGCGTCCGCGTCGGCATCCGCATCGGCATCGGCGTCGGAATCGGAATCGGAATCCGCGTCAGCGTCCGAATCTGCGTCTGCGTCGGAATCTGCATCGGCATCGGCGTCCGCGTCAGAATCGGCATCGGAGTCTGCATCAGAATCGGCATCAGCATCGGAATCCGCATCGGCATCTGCGTCGGAATCCGCATCCGCATCCGCATCCGCATCCGCATCAGCGTCCGCGTCGGCATCTGCATCGGCGTCCGCGTCAGAATCGGCATCTGCGTCGGAATCAGCGTCCGAGTCAGCCTCTGCATCTGCATCTGCATCAGCGTCTGCGTCCGCATCGGAATCTGCATCAGCATCCGCATCGGCATCAGCGTCCGCATCGGCGTCTGCATCTGCGTCAGAATCCGCATCTGCGTCTGCGTCGGCATCCGAGTCGGTGTCCGCATCTGCGTCTGCATCAGCATCAGAATCGGCATCGGAGTCAGCATCGGCATCTGCGTCAGAATCCGCGTCTGCATCGGAGTCAGCATCGGCATCTGCGTCAGAATCCGCGTCTGCGTCGGAGTCAGCATCCGCATCCGCATCCGCATCCGCATCCGCATCCGCATCCGCATCCGCATCCGCATCCGCATCCGCATCCGCATCCGCATCGGCATCTGCATCCGCATCAGAGTCGGCATCTGCATCGGCGTCAGAATCCGCATCGGCATCCGCGTCGGAGTCAGCATCGGCATCAGCGTCGGAGTCAGCGTCCGAATCTGCATCGGCGTCCGAGTCCGCATCGGAATCAGCGTCAGAATCAGCATCTGCATCAGAATCTGCATCCGCGTCAGTATCCGAGTCGGCGTCTGCATCCGCATCAGAATCTGCATCCGCGTCGGAATCTGCGTCCGTGTCTGCATCGGCATCTGCGTCAGAATCGGCATCGGCATCGGCGTCAGAGTCGGCATCGGCATCCGCGTCGGCATCGGCATCGGCATCGGCATCGGCATCCGCGTCGGAATCGGCATCAGAATCCGCATCCGCATCGGAGTCGGCATCGGAGTCTGCGTCGGCATCGGAGTCCGCATCAGCATCCGCGTCCGAGTCAGCATCGGAATCAGCGTCAGAATCCGCATCGGCATCTGCGTCGGAATCCGCATCCGCATCCGCATCAGCATCCGCGTCGGCATCGGCATCGGCGTCAGCATCTGCATCGGCATCAGAATCGGCGTCCGCATCGGAATCGGCGTCAGAATCTGCGTCAGAGTCGGCATCCGCGTCCGCGTCTGCATCGGAGTCAGCGTCCGAATCTGCGTCTGCATCAGAATCTGCGTCGGAGTCGGCATCCGCATCCGCATCCGCGTCGGCATCGGCGTCAGCATCGGCATCAGAATCTGCATCCGCGTCTGCGTCGGAATCCGCATCTGCATCCGCGTCCGCATCGGCATCTGCATCCGCGTCAGAATCAGCATCCGCATCGGCGTCTGCATCAGAATCTGCGTCCGCATCAGCGTCGGAGTCAGCGTCCGAGTCAGCATCGGAATCCGCATCGGAGTCGGCGTCTGAATCAGCATCGGAGTCGGCGTCTGAATCAGCGTCGGAATCGGCGTCAGAGTCGGCATCAGAATCTGCATCGGCGTCTGCATCCGCATCGGAATCCGCGTCCGCATCGGCATCCGCGTCTGCATCGGCATCCGCATCGGCATCTGCATCCGCATCGGCATCCGCATCCGCATCAGCGTCAGAATCAGCATCCGCATTCGCGGCAGCGATTTCGGAGCCTTGTTCGGATGCAGGAAGGCCTAATTCTTCACGCAGGTCGCCATCGGGATTATCAATTCCGGCTGTGGGGTATCCGGCGGTGGGATCGAGGATCTCACCGGTAAGATCGAGGATGACGTGAGTGTGGCTACCGCCTTCCTCGACACCACCCGGCGTGGCGGGTGTGGCGTTGGCATTCGGGCCTGCGGCAGGTGCTTCAAGGGTTTGTGTCGGGTCCTGCCCGGCGGCAATCGCCTGCTGGATGGCTTCAACGTCCGTGGATGGGCTGTCGGATCCCGTGCTTAAAGTCGCGTCGTTGCTATCCCAATGGGTATCACGGCCCAAATCGAGGGTTTTTCCATCGGATAAGGTAATCGAAATGGCACCTTCGGCACCCGTATCAATTTGCTCTCCTTCCAGGATCGTGTCGCCTTCAACCAGTAGATGTCTGCTACCGTCAGGGGAGGTCGCAAAGACTTGTCCTATAACTGTTTTTACGACCCCGACACTCATATAAATTAACCTCTTAAATACGTCAGATCTTTGCCGCTGAATAATCAGAAATGCATTTGTTAAATTAAATGGTCGATGCCCGAATAATTATATTCGGTATCGAAGCCATTATTTCTAAAGCGTTCTTTTAAAGATGGTGATTTTTCTTAAAATAAAATCAATATGATTCCTGAGGAAATGTGATTTTTCCTAAGGGTCATCTTATTTTAAGGCTGGAGATTATTCCTAAGATAAAAGAGAAATGTTATTTAAAAGTTATGTGATTTGTCCTAAAAAAGAGTGTTTATTATAAGTTGATGATTATTCTGAAAGTGAAAAGTAATTCAGAAGATCCCCTCATCTTCATCATCGATTAAACGTTCCAGCCCGCTAAGTGTCAGTCGCGCTTGCGTACGATTAATCAATTTGGTTTGCGCGGCTTGCGGCAGGTCGGTAATACTAATAATTCCTTTACTCATCAATACTTCAATAAGATCCTCCAGCACACGAACCATTTCAAGATCGCTTTGCTGGAGCCGTTTAAGCGTCTCCTGATGCATGGTATGTATACGAATCCACTCGGTGATTTCTTGCGTATCTTCTTCGTGCTGTTCCACCATTCCTGCAAATGGCGTGGATTCCACTCGGGTAATTCGTCCTTCCGCATCGCGTTCAATGTAATGCATGCTTAACTCCTGTTGTAGTTATGGTGTGGCTAGTAACTTATTGTTTCGACAATAAACCGGGCTCGCCGAAGTAACGGCCCATTGCTCCATAGAGACCTATTTTATTGAGTATCGCCAATTCTCCGGATGTTTCCACTCGCTCAGCAATAAGCGGAAGATCGATTTGCCGGGTCGCCCAGTACATCGCTTCAATAAAAATTCTTTTGTCTTCTTCTTTATCAATAAGATGAATATAGGCACCGTCCACTTTTATCCAGGCCAGCCCCCATTGCGGTAAATTACCTATCAAATTGAATCTACCGCCAAAATGCTGAATACCCAGATGGCAACCCACGGCTTTAAGTTTATTAACCACTTCATTGACGCGTTCGGCATGGGGCAATTCATTTTCATCCAGTTCGAGAGTTAAGTGACTGGCCTGATTCGGCGCATTTTTTAACAGCTGTAATATCGCATCCAGTTTTTCGTCATTCGCTACGCTTTCACCACTAATGCTCAGCGCTAAAGGGTAGGGGATATTTGTCATTTCACGCAGTACTTGTTTAAGCATGACTAAATCCATGCGAAAGCTAAGCGAAAATCGATGAATCCAGGGCATGAAATGTCCGGCAGGCGTTAATTCGCCATTATCCTCTTTTATTCGCGCCAGCACTTTATAGTGCAAAATGCGCTGTTGATCGTGACAGGAAAATACCGGCTGCGCGAAAAGGATAAACTTTTCTGCATTCAATACTTTTTCGAGTTTGCTAAGCCACTGATGATGGTTTTCCTCACCGTAACCCGTTGTGGTTATCCACGGATCTGCTGCGAAATGTTTCTCCGTTTCGGCCTGCGCCAGCACCGCCTGTGGCGTGTCACCTGCCCGAAAGGTGACATGCGTGAAATAGGCCACGGGCGAGATATCGCTCATTCCCGTATCGTTAAGCGCTTTCAGCCGCTGGGACAACAAGTTTTCCAGTTCTGCCGGTAGAAACTCGCCGGTCAGGAGCGCAAATTCACTGCCGCGGATGCGGGCGAGAAACCCCTCGTTGTGCAGAAAGCGTTTCAGCAGTTCGCGCAAAATCGTGGCAATGGATTTCAGTAGCTCATCGGCTTTTTCTGCGCCGACGCGCTGATTTAACCCGGTAAGATCCTGCACCCGCAGCAAAATAAGGTTTCCCTCTTTGCTCTCTTCATCGCTCAGCAGTGATTGCAGTTTGATATCAAATGCGCGCCGGTTATTGAGTTCCGTCAGGCTATCGTGATAGGCGGCTGCGCGCAGGGATTCGGTGCGTTCTGCTTGTTCATGAAACAGGGCTTTCAGTTGCGAAACCATCATGTTGCTGGCTTCGACAACGCGCATTAGCTCCGGTGTTTTAGGCACATCGGTGACTTTACGAAACTCACGGTGGCAGATGGAGCGAGCCTGCTCAACAACGTTATTCAAAGGACGCAGGCTGCGGCGCAACATGAACATCGCACACAAAATGCACAGCAAACTGCACAGGCTTAACCACAGGAAACTGGCAACCATGTTGTTCCATAATCGGGCCACCGAAAACATCTGATGGCTGACCACTTCAACACGTGCTGCCTGAATCCAGCCATCCATCACGATGGCATCGCCCACGCCTGGCCGCAGTCTTACCAGATGGGCGAACCAGCGTGGAACATTGGCGCTTTGCGGCGTGCCTTTTCGCTCAATTAACGTCTTCCCACTCTTCACATCAACCAGGCGAATACTGTAGAAATAACCGCTGTCAAAAATGGAATCGACCATCAGCTCAATCACTGCCGGGTCGTCAATATGGCCGGTCAGCGCAACGCCCAGCGCGGTCGCGGCATCCTGGGCGTGCGAATTCAACTGATTGCTGTACTGCTCACGTGAGCTTTCAAGCGTGATAACGTAATTTCCGCATAAAAGAACCAATGTAAACAGACAGATGCCGATCAGCAGCTGCTTATACAATGACATGGCAATCTCCTATTCTTGAATGACAAATCCTTCCGCACGCATTCTTGTGAGAAGATCCTGCCAGCGGGATAACCGCTTACTGTCGCCGACACGTTTATTTCCCCCGGCTCCTGGCAGCCATAACCCCTCGCCGTTAAATGCATAAACCGGCAGAAGATCCGGACGCTGTGTGGCCGGTAAAATCGCGGTATTCAAATTATCCAGCACCAGTGGTATGGCGTCCGGCGTGGCATACCACGTCACCACCATATGCGCCTGGTTCAGTTTTATTGCTTTGACATAGGTGATGCGTAACTGACTGGCGGGTACGCCAATTTCCCGCAATGTGAAATATTTGGCTAACGCATAATCCTCGCAGTCGCCTTCACCTTTACGTAAAAATTCAATCGGTGTTGCCCAGTAGTCTTCCTTTCCCCAGACCAGTTTGTCATCGCGAAAAAGCATGCGTTGATTAAAAAACTGGTTCACACGATTTAACTTTCCTTTAATCGATTCCTGCGGCGGGTTATTCACCAATATTGCCCATTGATCAATTCGTTGCTGAGCTGCGGGCGTCGCTGCGCCATATAACTGGCGCGTGCGGGAATTAATCGCATTGAAATCCCATCCGGCGGCCAATCCACCTGGAGAAAACAGAAACACAAGCAACAACCAGAAGCACACATATCGCTGCCTGCCGTGGCCTGCTCTGGTTGAGTAGGAGCGCTCGTTCATAAGCCACTACTAAGGGGCAGAATTTTGTTCAGTATGATGAGCGGCTTGTTGCTGCCAGTATTTTCGATAGGCGATGTAACCTGAAAGATAGTGTTCGACATCATCAATCCTGACCCGATAGCTGTGGTGGCGAATAAAAAAACTGCCAACGATACGCGATGGATTTTTAAAAAACATCGCCAGTTCCGGCCAAAAAAAACCATTAGCCAGATAACGGGCGCGAGTTTCCAGCGCCAGAGAAAATTTTTCAGGATCGTGTTCTTTTAACAAATGCCGGTGCTCAGATTCCGCCAGGCGGGCAATCATTTTTGCCGCCGCCATCATCAGTTCCAGCAGTGTTGGATAGGTTGTGATCCGGTTCAGTACAAAATCAAGATGGCCATGGACGTTGTCAAGGCCAAACTGGTAATAACGTTCAAGCGGACGATAGAGCGTCAACTCATTCACACAGTAGCTTAACCAGTGATCGTGCGCCTGCCAGTGCCGCTGAGCGATAAAATAGTCCATCGCCCGTTCAACGCAGGACAGCCAGCGCGGCTCGCGGGTAATTCCGTACAGGCGCATCAGCGCAAAAGCGGCTTCGCCATCGTAATAGATAATACGGTGCTCAGCTTTTAGTGATAAATCAGACGCATGCAAGACATGCACAAAAGCGCCGGTGTGCGAATCCTGCATATAACAAATGCCATTCGCCAGCCGGTTCATCTGCGCAAGATAACGATCATCGGCGGTAAGTTCAGTATATTTTGCCATCGCCAGGATACAGACCGCGTTACCGCCCAGCTTGATTTCATTACCGCTATCGATAAGAAAATCCGCGCTGCTGCCATCGGGCAGTTGATAATTTTGAATCAGTTCATCGCTCAGGTATTTCAGGGCGCGTTCGATAGCCCTTCGCTGATCATCGTTGCGACTGACTTCCCAGCCTTCAAGCAAGGCATAGGTCGAACTGGCGTGGCGTAATGTGTTGTAGGTGGGGATCCGGCGGTCAAAACAGGGAAACCAGCCATATTCATACTGGCCGTCAGGTTTTATCTGGTGCGCCAGATAATCGGTGGCCGACAGGATCATCATCTCCAGCTCATCCTGCCACTGTGTTAGCTGACGATACCCTGAGTTTCGTCCCTGAGATTCAATGGGCAGTAGCGTTTTACCGTCGGAAAAAAGCGCTCTGGTCTTGAAGCGCCAGATCGGCCGATCCGCCTCCTGCGGCCAGTCGAATCGCGCGCCAAAACGCCGCCGGGTAAAGTGCGCCAGATTTGCACTATTGGGCGTCGCGACGCCCTGTTTTCCGTCATACAGCAGCGCATTGGCAGCAATTTCCTGTTCCAGAAAGGCATAGTTAAACGCAGGATCGAAACTTAATCCCCAACGAAAATAGTTACGTTTGGTCGCCGCCAGCTTCTGCTGCAATTTCTCCCAACGCAGCTTTTCAACCTGTTCAACGATATCAACGCGCAGCCAGATTATCTCTGCCTCCCGGAGACCACATAACTGTTGCAATGCAGCGGCTCCGTTCTGCCATGCTTCATCGAAACGCTGGCCGCGCCCGCACGCAACTTGTGCACGGCTTTTACCATCGCTGGCGCTGAAAAAAATAACCCAGCCAGGTGAGGGGGAGGAAAGCGTGCTAATATCCAGTTGTTCTGCGGCGGGCTGTATATGTGTAAGTAATTGATGAAGCGACATTTGGCTCCCCGTTAATTTTTAGCGCCAGCAACATCTATTCTTAATAATTTCAGGTTTATACCCTGCAATTGTAGCAGCCTATTGTTCTGGTTCAGGGGACAAATATGCCATTTCAACTGCGTATCGGAATAATCACATTATTTTTTTTATCCATTTCTGTTTATGCAGATATACCCTTGTTATGGAATCAAAAAGCTATTAGCAGTAATTGTCCCATTACGGCTGATGAAGTCTGGGTTAAATATGATGGCGGAGTTGACTGCATCCGCTATTTTGCAGGTGGAAATATGCAAAATGCACCGCTGGTTGTGGTGGTATTTCTGGGCGATCGCGTCCCTTTTATCAAGCGCGATCCTGAAACTATTCCGGCAAATACCGCAACGGCACAACGAAAAATCGCCAAAAAATTCAGTATGCGAACCGGCTTACCGGTCGTTATTGTTGCCAGACCTGGCACTTACGGCTCCAGCGGTAATCACTATAACCGTCGGCAACGCGCTGAATTTCTGGCGTTAAACGCCACGCTGGACCGGCTGCGCCAACAATACAATATCGGGCAGTTTATTTTGGCAGGCCATAGCGGCGGCGCAACTGCGGCCTCAGCATTATTAACGCTCGGGCGTACTGATATTCGCTGCGCGATTTTAACTTCAGGAGCCTGGGATCTTCTTAATCGGGCAGAAGTGCTGCGTAAAGAGCGTGGTGAGCGCAGCGATGCGGGGAAAGATATTACCGGCCTGGCTAATCCTTATGATCCGCTCTATCACGTTGATAATATTCCTCCTGACCCGCAGCGTCAGATTCTGGTCATTGGTAATCTCCAGGATCAAATCACCCCCTTTGAACTTCAGGTTAAATTTGCTCGCGCCTTGCGTGATAAACATCATCGCGTCGCTTTAATTGAATCGCCTGCATATCCCCCTGAATATCATAATCTTAAAGGCAATCAAGAGCTAAAGTATGTCAAACAATGCACATCAGCGCGGATGGCAAAGCGCTGAGCTTGAGCGTTTGCTGGGCAGTAAATGGCACGTACAACCTGGCACAGAGTGGCGGGCAGATAATATTGCGCTGACCATGGTTGATACCAAAAAAAATAACGGTAAATGTTTATTTATCGCGATGGATGAAAAAACCTGGCATGCCGGTTCCGGGAATACGGGTATTTATGCGGGCTGGAAAGATACTCACCAGGTATTAAAAAATAATTATCATCACTTCTGTGGCGCAATTGTTCAGCATTATCTTGCGGAACTCCCTGACTGGTTTCCGCAAATGGTTGTGGAAAATACCTATGATGTATTACCGGTTCTCGCCGATGAAGCACGCCGTCGGATGAATGGCAAAATTATCGCTATCACCGGTACGGTAGGGAAATCATCGACGAAAGATTTATTACATATGTTGCTGGCGGAAGAGGGGTCCACGATTGCGACACAAGGGAACCATAATACCCGAACCGGAACGATGGTAAGCCTTGCTCGCTGTATTACCGATCCGCAATATGTGGTGCTGGAAGTGGCTATTTCCGCATTATGGATGCAGTCTGGCGGCGCGGGGACGCGAATTAAACCCCATCTTGTTATCATCACGGAAATAGGCATGACGCAGGTGGGGCGTAATGTGAAAACATTGCGTGATACCGCACGTTTTAAGACACGGTTATGCAATGCGATTTTACCTGGCGGCTATGCGATATTAAATCGTGATATGGATGAATATGATTTTGTATCTCAGGAGGCTATTCGCTACGGTGCCCGCGTAATCAGTTATGGTTTTCATCCGCAGGCTGATGTTCCTGTCACGAATTATGCAGCGGAAACGGACCACTCAATAATAGAAATTTTATTCAACGGCACGGCAATTAAATATCAACTGAATGTGCCGGGAAAAGGCATGGCGAGAAATTCTATTGCTGCGCTGATTGCCATTCATTTGTCAGGCTGCGATATCAATAAAGCGGCCGGGCGTATTGCAGATTACCGTAATCATAAAAATAAATTACAAACCGGGACAATGACGCTGCCTGGCGGCGGTTCGGTAACGCTCATTGATGACAACTATAACGCTACGCTGACCTCGATGTGCAATGCGTTTGAGGTCGCCTCCCTGTATCGAATGCAGCCTGGGCAACGGCGTGTTGCGGTTCTCGGGCGGCTGGCAACCCTCGGCGAACTGGCTAAAGAGAGCCATATTGCCCTGGCGGAACCTCTGCTGCGGGCCGGTTTTGATCGGGTCTGGCTGCATGGTGAAGAGATGCGGGATTTGATGGCGGCGTTGCCTGCCGAACGGGTCAGCGGTCATTTTACCCAGGTTGACGAGATGGCTGAAAGCGTGATGGCCGGGCTGAAAGCGGGGGACGTCGTTCTGGTTAAAGGCAGCGTCAGCGATTCCGACTTTCATCAGATCGTCAGCCGGATGAAAAATATCAGTCGTCGTGCGGCACCCGCGTTAAAGGCAGGTCAGACGGCGGGTGTGTTGATCAATCTTTCCCGCGGTGAGCAGGTGGTGTCGTGTCATGCTGATGCGGTTTTCGAACCCTTGCATTTAAGTCATCTGTTATTAATTACGCAACTTGCCGCCCGGCAGAACAAAAACAACGGCGCGCTGACCACCCCCATCACCGCGAAAACGGTGCCTGCCGCTATTTTGCAAAAAGGCCCGGCATTGGGGCTGGAAGCGGGGCAAGAGTACAGCGTGAAAGACCTGCTGCAGGCGCTGATCATTCACAACGCCAGAGATGCTGCCGTTAATCTTGCGCACCATCTGGCTGGCGATACGGCGGCGGCGCTTTCACGCGTGCAGGCGCAGGTCAAAGCGCTGGGGATGGCGCAGACGCAAATCAGTAATGTGTCGGGGCGATTGTGGCGGCAACAGCAAACAACGCTGCAGGATATCGCGCGGCTGGTCCGCCATTTTTTCCAACATTTCCCGCACTTTCTGCACTGGTTTGCCGAAAGCGAAATGGTCTCTGGCGAGCGCCTGTACCGTAAGAGCAGCAATATTCAGGCCGCTGGCCGCGCCAGCTACAGCTATAGCTCCGGCGACACGCCGCGCTGGGGATTTGCCATTCATCGCCACGGCGGTGAGCTATGGCTGGCCTGTGCCGCCGGTGCTGATGATGCTTTTCATCTCGACTATTTGTTGGATGAATTGTTAGCGCAGGCGGAAGGCGCGACAACGGCGGTTAATGATCAGCAGGTCATCACCTTCGATAAAAACGACATTACCGTGGCGCTGCTGGGCGACACCTATTGTGGCGAGTGGTACACGCGCCAGCGTCAGCGCCGCGGCATCGATGATGGGCTGCAACGTTACGGTTACGATCACGCGTTTCTCGGCATCGCGCCGTTACTGGCGGGGAGCGACCTGACGATCGCGAACTTTGAAGCGGCGCTAACCGAGAGCGCACAGGGCACGCTGGCGGGGCGTAAACCCTTTTGTCTGACCGGCGATCCGCTCGCGACAACGGCGACCTTAAAAAATCACGGCATTGATGCCGTGTCGCTGGCAAACAATCATGCGATGGATGCGGGGATCGCCGGGTTACGTCGCACACTGGATGCTTTTTCGCAGCAGGGAATATCCACGTTTGGCGCGGGAATGAATGCCGCACAAGCGCATGCACCATTAACGCTGGCGATTAACGGCAGGCGTTTTAAATTTTTCAGCGCTTACTGGTTTCGGCAATACATGGAACAGGATTGCGCTTTCTATGCGCAACCGCGCCGTGCGGGCGTTGCCTGTATCAGTGGAGGATTAACGGAAAAGCTGCGCGAGGAAAAACGTAGCGACGATCCGGCAACGCTGATTGTGCTGGCTCACTGGGGGCAAGATTATCAATGGACACGCCCACAGCAGCGCCTGCTTGCACAGCGGCTGATGGATGCCGGCGCCGATCTGATTATTGGCTCTGGCCCGCATATTCCCGGCGATATCGTGCGCACAGAGCAAGGCTGGGTGCTCTACAGCATTGGTAATGGCGTGTTCAACAGCAACGGAGAGTATCAGTCGCGCGGAATGCCGCCGTACGGTTTTATCGTGCGTTTGTCCTTAGGGGGAACGCAGCCTGCGCTGGAATTACAGCCCATTTTTACCGATAACCAGCAAACATTCTGGCAGCCCCGGCCAGTGAGCGAAACCGAGTTCGAACACCTCATTATGGTTTTGCGCGAGCAGGGAACTACCGTGGTCGATCATCCACAGAAGGAGGGCGCCTGGATTCGGCGCCAAAAAAATGCTCGCCCGGTAATCGTATTACCACTGGATGCCAGATTCACAGGTCATTGATGGCGATCGACCGGGTGTGACCTGGCCGATAACTTTACGTTCACCGAGCTTCGCCTGACGGTACTCGTCGTTGCGGTGCTCGTGACGCGCCTCCCTTTTTGACCTTGTTTACCTTAACTGGCTGCGGCAGGTTTACTGCCATGACGATAACGAAATAACTCATTGATTATATTGCGTGTATTTCTATTGCTGAACCTGAGTCCAGGTTCTATTTCGCATAGAACGATACCCGTAGCAGAGAGTGAAAGAGCCAATATGGATAGACAATTACATGTTCGCACCCGCGCCAGACTTTGTTGGGCATTGAGTTTATTGCTACTGTCTGCCTCGGCAAATGCCGTCGATTCGACCTACGATCAACTGGTTTTGCAGGCGCGTGACGGTCAGACCGGGGGATTACTTAACTGGCTGCAAAACCAGGAAAAACAGGGTGCGCTGAATGTTAATCAGGTGGCGGACTGGTTGCAGGTGGCGGGCTGGGCCGAACGTGATGAGGAAGTGATACGCGTCTGGCAACGATACCGTTCACAAATGACGATCCCTGCTCGGGGAGTCGCGGCCGTTGCTCAGGCTTATCGCAACCTGAAACAGTGGGATTCCTCCCTGGCGCTATGGGAAAAAGCGCGTCAAATGGAACCGGCTAACGACGATTTACGTATGGCCTGGATCCTGACGCTGGCTGATGCGCAGCGCAATACCCTTGCGCTTAGCGAGGCGCAGCGGCTCGTGCACGATAATCCGGGCGTGCAGCAATATCAGACGCTGGCTTATGTCTGGCGAGCGCAGGGTAAGAGCTGGGATGCACTGTTTGCTATCACTCAGGCCTGGCAAAAAGAAGGGGAAAATAGGTCGGTCAAAGCCGATCTCCTTGATGCATGGACGGCCAACCGCATTGCGGATCCGGCTCTGGTTCTGTCACGGACCATGGATCTGCCCGCCGGACAAAAGCGCAGCCTGGAGCTGAATGCGGCAGCGGAACTGGTGCGAGTCGCGCAGCAGACCTCACGCGGAGAGGCAGAACGATTTCTCGTGGCTGACAAAGCGCTGGCGCGTTATGACACACTTCTGGCGCAGTGGAAGGGGCTTCCTGAAGCGCAAGATGATTATCGCCAGGCGCGCATTGATCGCCTGGGTGCACTGCTGGCGCGAAATGATTTTGCCGATGTCGTGCGTGAGTATCACGCGCTGCAGGCGGAGGGCAAACCGGTTCCCGATTATGTTGACGGCTGGGTGGCTTCTGCACTGCTTTCGCAGCGTGAACCGGAAGATGCGTACCGGTTATTTGGGCGACATCCGGCGCATATCGAACCGGAGATGTTTTACGCCGCGATTGAGAGCGAAAATTTTCCAGCGGCAAAGCGCATTGTCGATCAAATGGTCGCCAATACCCCCTACCTGGTCTATGAATATGGTTCGCCGGTGCCGTCGCCCAACGATCGGTGGCTCACCAGCCGGATCCTGCTTTCCCGCTATTATTCCTCGGCGAACGATCTGCCCGCAGCGGAAAAACTGACCGCCAACATGGCAAGCACCGCGCCGGGTAATCAGTCGTTGCGCATCAACTATGCTTCGGTACTGGCGGCACGTGGCCGGACGCATGCCGCCGAGCAACAACTTAAACTTGCCGAGGTAGTGGAACCCTCAAATCTGGATCTGGAGCGTCAGCAGGCTTATACGGCGCAATCCTTACAGGAGTGGCAGCAGTTCGAGCAGCTAACGCAGGATGTGGTAACCCGCAGCCCGGAAGAACCGGCGACAAAAGAGCTTGCCCGGGCCAGAGCGATTCACCATATGTATGAACTGCGCATTAGCGGCAGCAAAGGCATCTCTTCCGACAGCCCCATTAGCGGTACGCGCGATTTTACCTGGAACTCTGTTTTATATGGCCCGCCGATTGCCGATCACTGGCGACTTTTTGCCGGGATGAATTTTGCAACCGGCGAGTTTGCTGAAGGCAAGGGCTACAACCGGGACGTGCCCGGCGGCGTCGAGTTTACGACCCGTGATTACTGGGTTGAAGCAGAGCTGTCAAATCAGAATTTCGGTCGCGGCAACAAGCCTGGCGCGCGGCTTTCCGCCTGGCATGACTTTAGCGACAGTTGGCGCATCGGCGGTTCTGCAGAACGTCTCTCCGCCGGTACGCCGCTGCGTGCACTACGCAATGGCATCACCGCAAATGGCGGACAAGTTTATGTGCGCTGGTATCAAAACGAACGCCGGGAATATCGTCTGAGCGTCGCACCAACCTGGTTTTCCGATGGTAACCAGCGCGTGGAATATGGGCTAAGCGGCAAAGAGCGTCTATGGACTTCGCCCCATTTCATGCTCGATCTCACTCCGGATATCAGCGCCAGCACAAATACGCGAGAAAACGTGCCTTACTACAACCCCAAACGCGACTTTTCCGTGACGCCTGGACTCTCTGCGCAACACATCATGTACCGACATTACGATCTGGTATGGAGCCAGCAATTTGTTGGCGGCCTTGGGGCGTACTGGCAAAAGGATCACGGTACGGGGCTGGTGACGCAACTGGGTTATGGGCAGAGGGTGCAATGGAACAATGTCCTGGATACGGGCGTTTTAGTGACATGGGATAAGCGCCCTTACGATGGTGAACGTGAACGAAACCTGGGTGTTTCCTTTGATATGAACCTACGGTTTTAAGGATATGTCATGCTGAATTATGTACTCCGTATCATTTTACTTGCTGCGGGCTGGTTGCTGATAGCGGGCTACAGCGGTGCCGAAACGCCGCGTTTTCTACCGCCTGCGGAACGTCCGCAGCTTGAGCAAAATAAGCCGTGGCCGGAAAACCATTTCCTGGTGCTGGCCTACCATGATGTTGAGGATCAGGTCGCCGATCAGCGCTACTTATCGGTGCAAACCAGCGCGCTGAACGATCAAATGGTCTGGCTGCGTGATAACGGCTATCAGCCCGTTAGTGTTCAGCAGATTCTGGATGCGCACAATGGAGGAACGCCCCTCCCTCCGAAAGCCGTGCTGATAAGCTTCGATGATGGCTACAGCAGTTTTTACACGCGCGTGTGGCCGTTGCTCAAAGCCTATAATTGGCCAGCACTGTGGGCACCGGTGGGCAGTTGGGTTGATACGCCAGCCGATAAGAAGGTGGATTTTGGCGGCCTGATGACCGAACGGGAACGGTTTGCAACCTGGGATATGGTGCGCGAATTGAGCCGCTCGCCATTGGTAGAGATTGGTGCCCATACCTGGAATTCTCACTATGGCAGCCAGGCTAACCCACAGGGGAGCGCAGAGCCGGTTGTTGCTAATCGCCTGTACAATAAAGTCACCGGTCAGTATGAAACCGAAGAACAATTCACCCGCCGTATAGATGCTGACGTCAGTCATATCTCTGCCTCGCTTCGTGATGCTACAGGGAAATCTCCTCGTGTCTGGGTCTGGCCTTACGGTGCCGCGAATGGAACCACTCTCTCTATTGCCAGCAAGCATGGCTATCAGATGGCCTTTACGCTCAACAGTGGCCTGGGCGACGTCCGCGATTTGATGAATATTCCACGCGTGCTGATCTCCCTTAATCCGGATATCAGCGAGTTCGCCACTGAAATTACCCGGGTGCAGGAAGCCAGCTATGCGCGGGTTATGCATATCGATCTGGATTACGTTTACGATCCGGATCCGCAGCAACTGAGCAAAAACATCGACAAGTTAATCCAGCGCGTTTCCGACATGAAAATCACGCATGTCTTTTTACAGGCTTTCGCCGACCCGGATGGCAGCGGAACAGTGAAAGCGCTCTATTTCCAGAATCGTTGGCTGCCGGTGCGTGCCGATTTGTTCAATTTTCTTTCCTGGCAGTTGCAGACTCGCGCAGGCGTCAAGGTTTATGCCTGGATGCCGGTACTCTCTTTCGATTTGGAGAGCAGTTTGCCGCGCGTTGAGAGCTGGGATCCGAAAACCGGCAAAACTCGCGTTGAGCCCAAGCAGTACCAGCGCCTTTCCCCCTGGAGCCCGGAAGCGCGCAAGCGCATCATCGAAATCTATGAAGATCTGGCGCGTCACGCGCCGTTCACCGGCATCCTGTTCCACGACGATGCGCTGTTGTCAGATTTTGAGGATGCCAGCCCGGCGGCGATGCAGGCGTATCACGACGCAGGCTTCAGCGGCGACATCGGCGATATCCGCAATAATCCGGAGGAATTTCAGCGTTGGACTCGCTATAAAAGTCGTTATTTGATTGATTTTACTAAACAACTTACGCAGGTCGTACGAAGTATTCGCGGCCCGCAGGTACGTACGGCGCGCAATATTTACGCCATGCCCATTCTGCAACCGGAAAGTGAGGCCTGGTATGCGCAGAATCTGGATGATTTCCTGAGTACTTACGACTGGACAGCGCCGATGGCGATGCCGCTGATGGAAAATATCCCGCTCCATGAAAGCAACGCCTGGCTGGATAAACTGGTGACCACCGTAGCGCAGCATCCCGGCGCATTAAGTAAAACCGTCTTTGAATTGCAGGGACTCGACTGGCGCAGCGACAGCGCTCATGCCGAAATCAGCGGCCAACAAATGGCGGAATGGATGTATCAGCTCCAGAAAAGTGGGGCGGCGAGTTTTGGTTACTATCCCGATGATTTCATTAATGGAAAACCGGATATCTCGCAGGTAAGACCGGCATTCTCCTCATACTGGTATCCCAAAAATGATTGATCGTATCCTGGCTTTTCTGATGCTTTGCCTGGTGCTTGGCCTGCCGTTTGGCGCGGCTACGCTGTTCACCGGGACGGTGATTCTGAACTTTGTCTTCTTCTGGCCACTGTTTATGTCCGCATTATGGATCACCGGCGGCATCTACTTTTGGTTTCATCAGGAACGCCACTGGCAATGGGGTGAGGAGGTTTTGCCGCCAGAGCTGGAAGGTAACCCGATGATCTCGATTTTGATCCCCTGTTTTAACGAGGGCGTCAACGCCCGCGAAACCATCGAAGCGGCGCTGGCTCAGCGTTATGAAAACTTTGAGGTGATCGCCATCAATGATGGATCTTCCGACAATACCGCCGAAGTTCTGGATCAACTTGCCTGTGAATATCCGACCTTGCGGGTTATCCACCTCGCGGAAAATCAGGGCAAAGCCGTGGCGCTGAAAACCGGTGCCGCCGCGGCGCGTAGTGATTTCCTTGTCTGTATTGATGGCGATGCTCTGCTTGAACGCGATACTGCCGCTTATTTGGTGGAACCGCTGTTGCGATATCCGCGAGTGGGGGCGGTAACGGGTAATCCGCGCATTCGGACGCGTTCAACGCTGGTGGGGCGGGTACAGGTGGGCGAGTTTTCGTCGATTATCGGCTTAATCAAACGAACGCAGCGTGTATATGGGCAGATCTTTACGGTCTCCGGCGTCATTACGGCATTTCGCCGCCGCGCGCTATCGGAGGTGGGTTACTGGAGCCCGGATATGATCACTGAAGATATCGATATTAGCTGGAAATTGCAGCTTAAACATTGGGCTATCTTCTACGAGCCGCGCGCGTTGTGCTGGATCCTGATGCCGGAAACGATGAAGGGGCTGTGGAAACAACGGTTGCGCTGGGCACAGGGAGGCGCGGAGGTGTTTCTGGTCAATATCCGTCGTCTGTGGTCGTGGGAATACCGCCGCATGTGGCCGCTTTTTATCGAGTTTTGCTGCTCCACAACCTGGGCATTCGCCTATGCCATGAGCATTGTACTGTTCCTGTTGGGTATGGTGGTGCCGCTGCCGCCTAATCTGACCATTCAACAGCTTATGCCGCCAGAATTTACCGGGCTGATGCTCGGTGTGATGTGCCTGATTCAGTTCTTTGTCAGCCTGATGATCGAACGCCGGTATGAAAAAGGTATTGCCGGTTCGCTGTTCTGGATTATCTGGTTTCCGGTCATTTACTGGATGCTGAGTCTGTTCACTACCCTGGTTGCCTTCCCTAAAGTGATGCTTAAACGCCAGCGCGCTCGCGCCCGCTGGGTTAGCCCCGATCGCGGTATCGGGAGGATGTGATTATGCAACAGCCTTTAATTTTCACCGAGCGGCGTTTATTGCCACGCCTCATTGATATTGTGCTAACCCTGGCCGCCTGGGTGGGTTTTCTGTGGTTGATTTATCACGGCATGGTTAAGCCGATTATCGCCCATCCGGATATGGGGCCGCATCCGGTAGTGTCTACGCTAAATACGCTGGCGTTATACCTGCTTATTGCGGTGCTGTATGGCGGCGCGTTGATCATCTGGGCCAGGTATAACCAATACCGTTTTCGTCATGAACGTCGAACCAGACGCTCTGGGCTGGAGAGCGAAGAGCTCGCCGAAAGTTTTGCGATCACCCCCGAATTGGTGGCAGAGCTGAATAAGGCGCGGGTATTGACGGTGCATCACAACGAAAACGGCAGCATTAAATCGGTAGTCATCCATCACATTAATACGCAGACGCCAGCATAGCGGAGAGAGACTGTTGCGTCTGCACGGAAAACGAAACGATCCAGGGAAGAACCCATGGCACACCGCTGCGTTGTCAGTCTGCGGCGTAAATAAGTTCAAAAATGATGGAGGGAATGCAGTCATTTTTGATGAATTCTTCGAGCGCAGCTTTGTTCTCTTTGAAATGTGCCAGCATGTTATCAACCGCCTGCGCTTCATCTTCCGCGTCGGTTTCAAACGGCATTTTATGCAGGCCTTCTGCTTTTATTTGTTGTAAATCTGCAGCGGAAAGCCTCTTTTTTTCGTAGACATTAACGGTAATGTCGTTCGAGTAAAATAACCAGGTTTTTATGATATTTTCCTTACTCTGTTTTTCTTTAAATATTGCAGGGTTTACGCACTGCAACCAATAATCACCATGCCCACTTTATGGCACGTTTCGTCATGGTTTTTACCACGACATTTACAGAACCACACCGGTTCATGGTGAATGGAGTAAAAGGGGGAATAGTGCTGATCAAGCGCCTCGTCTGCCCGTTTAACGCTGAGCGGACTAAAGTCCCGGTAAAACCCGATGCTCCAGACAGAACGCCGTTTTTGGCCGGTTTTCTTGAAGTGGGAGCTGACGATTTCATCGTTTTTCAGTAAATCCTTCCACATATTATTGATCAGCGCAGTGGGCCTTTTACCGAGTTTGAATTCCAGATAGATAAACTTATCCAGCCGTGTTCGTTGTTTGCGAAAAATCAAATCAACAAACATGTGCTGACGCCCCGTTTGATGCCGTTGATCCGCTGTAGCTCTGACTTCTCGCCTGGCTTTATACTTTAAAATATGTTCGAGATAATACTCAAATTCAATTTGTAACCACTTTTCCCAGTCATTAGTGCCTTTGTCTAATATATGTGAAAGTTTTGTTTTTGTATTTTTATCGGTGAGAAAAGCCTGAAGAGATTCTTTCACCGTATTGAAATCATTGCTGCTCACCGACGCATTCCTTTAGCGACAAAAAATAAATGTGAGAAATTATAAGATAGCGTGAAAAATTTACAATATACCCAATTATGGCGGGGGATATCCGCCGTTAATTTTAATTAAGTCAGACATAAATTTTTATGCTGAGGGAATTAAACAGGCGGAGAAAAGTTGTCCAGAGTTTCATTCTCCTCCAGCCCACCGACAGGCAGTATCTTTCTCGCGTCATCTTTTCACCAGGTTTGCAGAAAACTGTATATAAATACAGTTTTCTACCGTTTTCAAATCCTTTCGCTGCTCCGTTTTTTACACCATGCCGTTATTACCGTGACGCAAAAACGCCGGGCGCTGGTTCAGCCGCGCAAACCACGCGTCGATAGCCGGAACCTCCGGATGTTCAAACGGCGTCATTTTCCAGCGATTCACCGACAGCCCCAGCACGATATCCGCCAGCGTAAAGGTCTCGCCGGCGGCAAAGGCGCCGGTGCGTTGCAGTTGCTGCTCCAGAATGGAGATGCAGTGGTTCCACTCTTTGATACCCGCCTCGATGGCTTTGGGATCGTTAAAGGCCGGATTTTTGCGCGCCAGCGCGGGGAAGACATACCGCCAGGCGTTGTTAAACTCGGTGGCCTGCCAGTCCATCCAGTGCTCCACAATGGCACAGGCCTGCGGTTCGGCAGGCAACAGATCGCTGCGCCCCGTTTTACGCGCCAGGTAGCGGCAAATCGAGTTCGATTCCCACAGCACAAACTCATCATCCAGCAGGACGGGCACCATGGCGTTCGGGTTCAGTGCGCGGAACGCGTCGGTCTCGGTCGAGGCAAAACCGCTGCCGTAATCTTCCTGTAAATAATCCAGCCCCGCTTCCTCGCAGGTCCACAACACTTTACGCACATTGATAGAAGAGGTTTTGCCAAGGATTTTGAGCATATACAAACATCCGTCTGTGTGATTAATCGTTTAAAAACAATACACCAGCCGAATGCATTTTCGCCACTTGCGCCGCAGCACCAGCGTGGTGCAGTGCCTTGTTGTGGCTCACCAAAACAGGGCCAGCGTAACGCAACAAATCGCTAACGTTATGACGATAAAGCAAAAACAACCTGGCACAGCGCTTGCAAATGCGAGAGGGCAGTGCAACACACAATTTGAAAATAGCTGGCTAGGGTTCCGGTTCACTTCGGTGAATGGCTGGTCCAAGAGCTGGCGACCTCTGCGAGGTTACACGGCGGGACAAAAACCCGGGAGACAGCAGCACCAATGGGTGTCGCGCTGCCCCCTAACTTTGTGCCAATCAGAGGTCAAGAATGAAGAAATCTCCATTGTTCCGCTCTCTTGTGTTGTCGCTGGCGATGCTGGTCAGTCTCCCCACCTTTGCCGCCGTGAAAAAAGAGTTCAATGTCTGCTGGACTATCTACGCCGGATGGATGCCGTGGGGCACCATCAGCAGTAGCAAAATCATTGATAAATGGGCCAGTAAATACGGTATCAAGATCAATATCGTGCAACTGAACGACTATATCGAATCCATCAACCAGTACACCGCCGGCCAGTTTGATGGCTGCACCATGACCAATATGGATGCGTTGACCATTCCGGCTGCGGGCGGCGTTGACAGTACGGCGCTGATCCTCGGCAGTTACTCCGAAGGCAACGACGGCGTCGTGATGAAAGGCGAGGGCAAAACCCTCAACGATTTGAAAGGGATGAAAGTCTACCTGCCAGCTCTCTCCGTTTCTCACTATCTGCTGGTGCGCGGGCTGGAAAAAGCCGGGCTGGCGGAGAAAGACGTCACCGTGGTGAACACCTCCGATGCGGATATTGTCTCGGCGTTTGGCACGCCAAACGTGCAGGCCGCTGTCGCCTGGAACCCGCAGCTTTCCGTGATTAAAGCCACGCCGAAAACCACCGAAGTCTTTAGCTCCTCGCAGGTGCCGGGCGAATTGATCGATATGATGGTGGTCAACAGCGCCACCCTGAAAGATAACCCGGCGCTGGGTAAAGCGCTGACCGGCGCATGGTACGAAATGATGGGGCTGATGAAAGCGCAGGACGCCACGGCGCTTAATTCGATGGCCGCCGCTTCCGGCACCGATCTCGCCGGTTACCAGGCGCAACTGAAAACCACCCACCTGTTCTACACCCCGGCGGACAACATTGCTTTTGTGACGTCAGCGGAGCTGGCAAAAACCATGCAGCGCGTTGCCTCATTCTCCTTTGAAAAAGGCCTGCTCGGCGATGGTGCGCAGAGCGCAGATTTTATCGGTATGACCTTCCCCGGCAATGTTACGCAGGGCGATGCGAATAACGTGAAACTGCGCTTTGACGACAGCTTCGTGAAGATGGCCGCTGCCGGCAAGCTGTGATAACTGACGGAGTTCGCCATGCGACAAATTAATCGCCATCCCACACCCGGTATGCGGACGCTGCTGATCCTGCTGCCTTTCGTCCTGCTGCTGGCCGCTTATTTTATGGGCTCGGCAGTACGGCTGGAGGCCAATCCACAGGATAAGCTGCTGCCCGGCCTGCAACAGATGCTGGATGCACTTTCACGGATGGCGTTTACCCCGGATAAACGCAGCGGCGAATACCTGTTCTGGATGGACACGCTGGTGAGCCTCGGCCGCTTGCTGATGGGCCTGGCCATCGCCTCGGTGATTGGTCTGTGCATTGGCATCACCGCCGGCGTTTTCCCGCTGTGGCGGGCGTCGTTATCGCCGCTGATGACGGTGCTGTCGATGATCCCGCCGCTGGCGATTTTACCGGTGCTGTTTATCGTTTTCGGCCTCGATGAGCTGTCGAAAGTGATGCTGATTGTCATTGGCATCACGCCGATGCTGGCCCGCGATCTGGAGCAGCGCGCCTGTGAAATTCCGGCGGAGATCCTGATCAAAGCGCAAACCCTCGGTGCCAATAGCTGGACGCTGGTGCTGCGGGTGGTGCTGCCGCAGTTGCTGTCGCGCCTGCTGATGTCGCTGCGTCTGCTGCTGGGTTCGGCGTGGCTGTTTCTCATCTCGGCAGAGGCGATCTCCTCAACCGCCGGGCTGGGCTACCGCATTTTCCTTGTGCGTCGCTATATGGCGATGGACGTCATCATCCCGTACGTCCTGTGGATCACGTTGCTGGCGTGGCTGATGGATCTGGCGCTGCGTCAGTTACACAAAACCTGTTTTCCCTGGGCGGAAGGAGGGAAGGCATGAGCTTTATCACTATCGACAATATCTGGCAGGAGTACGGCGACCACGTGGTGCTGGAGCGCCTGAACTTGCAGGTGAAAGAGGGGGAGTTTTGCTCGATGGTCGGCGCGTCCGGCTGCGGCAAATCAACCTTTCTGCGCCTGCTGCTCGGCCAGGAAAAACCGAGCCGCGGTGTCATCACGCTGGAGGGCAAACCGCTGAGCGCCGAACCGGACAGCAGCCGTGGCGTGGTGTTTCAGCGCTACTCGGTGTTCCCGCATCTCACGGTGCTGGATAACGTCGCCATTGGCCTTGAACTGCCGCAATCTCCGTTCTTTGGGCGGCTATTTGGCGCGAAAAAACGTGCCGCCCGCGAGCAGGCCAGAGAATTACTGGAAAAAGTCGGTCTTGGTCACGCGCTGAAGAAATATCCGGCGCAGCTCTCCGGCGGTATGCAACAGCGTTTAGCCATCGCTCAGGCTTTTATTATGCAACCGCGCGTCCTGCTGCTGGATGAGCCGTTTGGCGCGCTTGACCCCGGGATCCGTAAAGAGATGCATGCGCTGCTGCTGCAACTGTGGGGTGAAACCCGCATGACGGTCTTTATGGTGACCCACGATCTTTCGGAAGGCTTCAACCTCGGCACCCGCCTGCTGGTGTTCGACAAGGTGCGTATCGATCCGCAGGCACCCAATGCCTTCGGCGCGCGTATCACCTATGACATCCCGCTCAACGAAACGCGGCTCTCCGCGATGAGCGGCGCGAAGCCCGACAACGTCTACGCATTAAGGAGATAATCCTGTGAATCCAACTTCTGTTCTTCGTGACGAGATCCTGCCTGGCGGCGGCCATCTCTCCTTTATCCTCAAACGCGGGCAGATCCTGCGCATGACCGACATCGAAGGCGGCGCAAACGTCAGCCTGATGATGCTCAACGCCCATGAAAAAAGTGAGCGCCTGAACCTGCCGGATACCCTGAAAGGCCAGCACACCGCGCGCCTGACGGCCGGGCACTGTTTCTACTCGGATATGGGACGCGTGCTGGCGGGCATCACCGCCGATACCAGCGGCTGGCACGATCCCTTTGGCGGCGTGCTGAACGCGGCCGAAGTGGCGGAAAAGTACGGCCAGGGGCGCTACCAGGAGCTGCGTAACGGCTTCTTCCGCAACGGTGCGGATAACCTGCTGGTGGAAATGGGCAAGTGGGATCTCAACCTCGAAGATCTGCTGATGGTGGTTAACTTTTTCAGCAAAGTGTCGGTTGATGACCACGGCCAGTTCACCTTCCACAGCGGCCATTCTCAGCCGGGAAGCTATGTTGAACTGTTTGCGCCGATGGATGTGCTGGTGGTGCTGACTGCGCTGCAACATCCGATGGACCCTTCCCGCGAGTATGCGCCGCGCCCGGTACAACTGAGCTGGCGGCAGGCCGACGATGAGCAGGCGATGATCAATACCCTGCTGACGCGCCCGGAAAACAGCCGCGCCTTCACCAATACCCAACTTTTCGCCCTGTAAGGAGCCGCACGATGACTGTTGCCAGCGAAAAACAAGCCCAGCATGCCGTTTTCCGCCATGTGATCCCGGCGGGTGAACCCTATCTGTTTGAAGTGAAAAAAGGCCAGACGCTGCGCCTGCTGGATCTGGAAGGAAACCAGGCCATTGATACGCTGTTCTACAACGCGCAGAACCCGCGCGAACGCTACGACGCCCAGCGCACGCTGCGTCGGCAGAACAACGCCTATCTCACCAGCGGCAGCGTGCTGTACTCCAACCTTGGCAACCCGCTGCTGACCATTGTCGCCGATACCTGCGGCCGCCACGACACCCTTGGCGGCGCCTGCGCGCAAGAGAGCAACACCGTGCGTTATGCGCTGGATAAACGGCACATGCACAGTTGCCGCGATAACTTCCTCTGCGCCTGCCTGCACGATGGCCGCCTGCAAAAGCGCGACATCGGCGCAAACATCAACTTCTTTATGAACGTGCCGGTAACGCCCCAGGGCGGGCTGACGTTTGAAGATGGCATCTCCGCGCCGGGGAAATATGTCGAACTGCGCGCCGAGTGCGATGTGATTGTGCTGATCTCCAACTGCCCGCAGCTCAACAACCCGTGCAATGGCTGGAACCCGACGCCTGCGGAGGTGCTGGTATGGAACTGACGCCAACTCGCTGGCAGCGCCTGCGCCAGGCGCTTTACCACCTCTGCGCGGTACGCGCCGGACGCATCCTGCTGTAATCGCCTTTTCCCCATGGACGACCATGCGGTGAGCCAATGTTCGGCGGGACGACCCGCCACGATTGAGTCTGACCTATGTTTACGAAACTCCTGATCGCCAACCGCGGGGCGATTGCCTGCCGCATCCTGCGCACTTTGCGTGCCATGCAGATTGGCGGCGTTGCCGTCTATTCCGATGCCGATATCAGCAGCCTGCATATCCGCGAGGCCGACGAAGCGATTAGCCTCGGCGACGGCCCGGCAGCAGGCACCTATCTGGTGACGGACAAAATCATTGCTGCCGCCCGCGAGAGCGGGGCACAGGCTATTCATCCCGGCTATGGTTTCCTCTCTGAAAACGCAGCCTTTGCCGAAGCCTGTGAAGCGGCAGGCATTGCCTTTGTTGGCCCGACGCCTGCGCAACTGCGCGTTTTCGGCCTGAAACATACCGCCCGCGCACTGGCGAAAAAACAGGGCGTGCCGATGCTGGAAGGCACCGAACTGCTGGCGGATGTCGATGAAGCGCTGCGCGCCGCAGAAATCGTCGGTTACCCGGTGATGCTGAAAAGCACGGCGGGCGGCGGTGGCATTGGGATGCGCGTCTGCATGACGGCGGCCGAATTGCACGACGCATTCGACGCGGTGGTGCGGCTGGGGAAAAACAACTTCAGCGACGCAGGGGTCTTTATTGAGAAGTACATCGCCCGCGCCCGCCATCTGGAAGTGCAGATCTTCGGCGATGGCGCAGGGGAGGTGATTGCCCTTGGCGTGCGCGACTGTTCCGTGCAGCGTCGCAACCAGAAAGTACTGGAAGAGACGCCTGCGCCAAATCTGCCTGCGGGCATGGAAGCAGCGCTGTGCAGTGCGGCCATTAAGCTTGGCAAAGCGGTCAACTACCGCAGCGCGGGCACGGTGGAGTTTGTCTACGACAGCGAAGCCAAACGGTTTTACTTCCTTGAAGTGAACACCCGTTTGCAGGTTGAGCACGGCGTGACCGAGCAGGTATGGGGCGTCGATCTGGTGGGCTGGATGATTGCACTCGCCGCCGGGGAACTGCCGCCGCTGGCGCAGCTCCGCGATAGCCTGACGCCCAGCGGCCATGCGATTCAGGCGCGGGTTTATGCGGAAGATCCTGGCCGCCAGTTCCAGCCATCACCCGGGTTACTGACGGACGTGGCATTTCCGGCGGACGATCGCCGGACATTGCGCATCGATAGCTGGGTGGAATCCGGCTGTGAAGTGCCGCCGTTCTTCGACCCGATGCTGGCGAAAATCATCGCCTGGCAGCCCACGCGTGAGGCGGCGGTGCATGCGCTGCACGACGCGCTGGGCGCAACCCGTTTATACGGCGTGGAGACCAACCGCACCTATTTACAGCAGATCTTAACCTTTGCCCCGTTCGCCTGCGGTGAACCCTGGACGCGCTGCCTCGAAGGGCTGACGTATCAGGCGCACACGCTGGAAGTGCTGAGCGCCGGGACGCAAACCACCGTGCAGGATCACCCCGGGCGCGTGGGCTACTGGGCGGTGGGCGTGCCGCCATCCGGGCCGATGGACAGCCGCGCGCTGCGTCTCGGCAACCGTCTGCTGGGCAATGATGACAACGCGGCGGCGCTGGAGATCACCCTGAGTGGCCCGACGCTGAAATTTAACTGCGATGCGCAGGCGGTTGTCACCGGGGCGGATATTGCGCTGACGCTCGATGGCGAGCCGCTGGCGATGAACCGTATCTTTACGCTGCGGGCGGGGATGACGCTGCACATCGGCGACATCAGCGGTGACGGTGTGCGCAGCTACCTCTGCCTGCTCGGGGGCTTCCAGGTGCCGGAGTACCTGGGCAGCAAAAGCACCTTCACGCTGGGGCAATTTGGCGGCCATGCCGGGCGCGCGTTGCGTACCGGCGACGTGCTGCATCTGGCGCCGTTAACGGCACCGTGCCGCGAAACGGCGCTGCCGCAGGCGCTGCATACGCCGCTTTCCCCGGTGCGTGAGTTGCGGGTGATTTATGGCCCGCACGGTGCGCCGGAGTACTTCACCCCGGCGTATATGGCGACCTTTTTGGCGACCGACTGGGAAGTGCATTTCAACTCCAGCCGCACCGGCGTGCGCCTGATCGGCCCGAAACCGGAGTGGGTGCGCGACAGCGGCGGCGAAGCCGGGCTGCATCCCTCCAATATTCACGACAACCCGTATGCCATCGGCGCGGTGGATTTCACCGGCGATATGCCGGTGATCCTTGGCCCGGACGGCCCGAGCCTCGGCGGTTTTGTCTGTCCGGTGACCATTATCGAAGCGGATTTACCGGCCGTCGGCCAACTGAAAGCGGGCGATAAAGTGCGTTTTATCCCGGTGGATATCGCCACTGCGCGCCGTCTGGCGCAGGCGCATGAAGCGCAAATCGCCAGCCTCACACCGCAGGCGGTGGCGTGGCAACCTGTGGCGTTGGCTTCGCCGATCGTCCTGAACTGTGGCGAGGCGGATAAGCGCCTGGTGGCGCGGCTTTCCGGCGATACGCATCTGCTGCTGGAGATCGGCGAGCCGGAGCTGGATCTGGTGCTGCGTTTTCGCGCCCACGCCTTAATGCAGGCGCTGGAAGCCCTGGCGCTGCCGGGGGTTATCGATCTGACGCCGGGCATTCGCTCGTTGCAAATTCACTACCAGCCGGAAGCGCTGGGACTGAACGCACTGTTGGAGACGGTAGCCGGGCTGTGGCAGGGCGTGTGCGAGCGCCAGGATCTGGATGTGCCATCGCGCATTGTCTGGCTGCCGCTCTCATGGGACGACCCGGCGTGCCAGAAAGCCATCGACAAATATATGACCACCGTGCGCCGCGATGCGCCGTGGTGCCCGAGCAACCTGGAATTTATCCGCCGCATTAACGATCTGGCGAATATCGATGAAGTCTACAAAACGGTGTTTGACGCCAGCTATCTGGTGATGGGGCTGGGCGATGTCTACCTTGGCGCGCCGGTGGCGACACCGCTCGATCCGCGCCATCGGCTGGTCACCACCAAGTACAACCCGGCGCGTACCTGGACGGCGGAAAACTCGGTCGGCATTGGCGGCGCGTACCTTTGCGTCTATGGCATGGAGGGGCCGGGCGGCTACCAGTTTGTCGGGCGGACGCTGCAAATGTGGAATCGCTACCATACGGTGGCGGATTTTGCCGGTAAGCCGTGGCTGCTGCGCTTCTTCGATCAGATCCGCTTTTATCCGGTGTCTGCCGATGAATTGTTAACCATTCGTCGCGACTTCCCGCTCGGGCGTTATCCGCTGCGCATTGAGCACACCACGCTGAAGCTGGCGGAGTATCAGCAGTTTCTCGCCGATGAAGCGCCAAGTATTGCTGCTTTCCGCGCGCAGCAGCAGGGCGCTTTCGCTGCCGAACGCGATCGCTGGATTGCCAGCGGCCAGGCGCATTTCGACAGCAGCGAAACGCTGGCGGAAGAGGGCGAAGATGCGCCGTTACAGCCGGGGCAACAGGGCATCGATAGCCCGATCTCCGGCAACTTATGGCAGGTGAATGTCACGCCAGGCAGCCAGGTTCGCGCAGGCGATGTGCTGGTGGTGCTCGAGTCGATGAAGATGGAGATCCCGCTGCTTGCCGCCCACGATGGCGTGGTAAGCCAGGTGCGCGTGCAGCCGGGCAGTTCGGTGCGCGCGGGTCAATGCGTGGTGGTTCTGGAGAAAACAGCATGATGCAGCCGTTTGATTTACGCCTTGATGTCCTGGCGCAGGCTTACCGCGACGGCCACTTAACGCCGCGCGACGTGATAGCGACGCTGCGGGCGCGGGCGCTGGCGTTGAACCCGGAATTCAACACCTTTATTTATCTTCTTAGCGAGGCGGAGCTGGAGCCATATCTGGCGGCGCTGGACAACGTACCGCCGCAGTCGCTGCCGCTGTATGGCGTGCCGTTCGCCATCAAAGACAATATCGATCTGGCTGGCATTCCGACCACCGCTGCCTGCCCGGCATTTGCGTCTACCGCAGAACAGGATGCGACCATCGTCGCACAACTGATTGCGCTGGGCGCGGTGCCGCTGGGTAAAACCAATCTCGATCAGTTTGCCACCGGGCTGAACGGCACGCGTTCACCGTATGGCGCCTGCCGTAACAGCGTGCATGCCGATTATCCGGCAGGCGGTTCCAGCGCCGGATCGGCGCTGGCAGTGGCGCTTGGGCTGGCAAGCTTTGCGCTCGGCACGGATACCGCAGGCAGCGGACGTGTTCCGGCGTCGCTCAATAATCTGGTTGGCCTGAAAGCGACCAAAGGGTTGATCTCCACGGCGGGCGTGGTGCCTGCCTGTCGCACGCTCGATTGCGTCACCTTTTTTACCGCGACCGCCGCCGAAGCCAGCCGTTTGCTGGCGCTAACGGCCGTGAAAGATGCGCGCGATGCCTATAGCCGTAGTAACCCGGCGTGGAACGGTGCACAGGCCTTTGGCACGCTGCAGCCGGGTTTCCGTTTTGGCGTTCCGGCTACGCTGGAATTCCTCGGCTGTGCGGAGAGTGAAGCACTGTTTTATGCGGCAAAAGCACGGCTGGAGTCGCTTGGTGGCGTGCCGGTAACGCTTGATTTCACTCCATTCCTTGCCGCTGCGCGTCTGCTGTATGAAGGGCCGTGGGTGGCGGAGCGCTACCACGTCGTCGGGCCGTTGATTGAAAAACAGCCGGATGCGGTGCTGCCGGTGATCAAAGCGGTACTGAGCAAAGCGCCCGCCACCGATGCGGTGACAACCTTTGACGCGCAATACCGCTTACAGGCCTACAAAGCGCAGTGCGACGCGCTGCTCACCGATCTGGACTGCGTGCTGACGCCGACCTACCCACGCCCGGTAACGCTGGCGGAGCTGGCGGATGAACCGGTAAAACGCAATGCCGATCTCGGTTACTACACCAATTTTATGAACCTGCTGGATTATGCCGCCGTTGCTGTGCCAAACGGCATGATGACCAACGGCTTGCCTTCCGGCGTTACGTTGTTTGGCCGCGCATTTACCGATCAGTATCTGCTGAGCCTTGCCGATGCGATGCAGCGCAACGCATCGCTGGCCTTGCCCGGTGGGCGGAAAATGGCGGCAGCCGTTCCGGCGACTGTCGCGAGCCACGATCGGCTGGCGCTGGTGGTGTGTGGCGCGCATCTGGACGGGCTGGCGCTTAATGGGCAGTTGCGTCAGCGGGGCGCGACTTTACTTAGCGCCACCCGCAGCGCACCGCGTTATCGGTTATATGCGCTGGCAGACGGTAAACGGCCCGGCATGGTGCGCGATGAGCAGCAGGGCGCGGCGATTGCCGTGGAAGTGTGGGAATTGCCGCACAGCGAAGTCGGCTCTTTCCTTGCCGGCATTCCGGCGCCGCTTGGGCTGGGTAAAGTCGAGCTGGAAGATGGCCGCTGGTTGAGCGGATTCATTTGTGAAAATTATGGCTTGCAGGGGGCGCAGGAGATCACTTCTTACGGAGGATGGCGTGCCTGGCTGGCGTCCGGTTTGTAAAGGATTGTCAATATCGATTAATTATTGACCGCGTGCATGATTTTGTGCAAATAGCAGCCATACTATTAACTTACCCCATTGGCTGACAAGGGAGGAAATAGGTATGAGCTTTGATGAACTTGTTCGTCGCTTGTTGACGAAGTTGACTGCTGCCAGAGCGGACCTTGCGGCCTACACCCAGATGAGGAAGGCAAAAGGTTATATGTCGGTCAGCGAAAACGATCGTCTGCGTGAACGTCTGTTTGCCATGGCGCTTGAGATTCGTGACAAAGGGGAGCGGCTGAATGAAATGCCGGATCGCGAATCGCGGGGGGCGTTGTACCGCGCCGAAGAGGCTCTCTCTTCAGCGGCGGTTTGCCTGATGAGTGGGCGACAGGATTGCCCAATGTATATTTCCGTGAATGCCGACAAACTCGAACGTTCACTGAATGTGCTTGATCACGCCATTCTCTACCTTACCGAGCATTCACCGCTCGAAGAGGCCTAAGCGCAAGGGGGAGGGAACTCCCCCTTCTTATCTGCCCGTTTTCTTTCATGCCGAATGTATAAATTCTGTAAACCTGCGTTTCATTTCTGCGCCCCGGTCTACCCTTTACTTACTCTGCAAAGCTGCTGACTAAAGGAGAATCCGATGCGCCGTCTTCCCCTGTTGCTGCTGTTTCTTGCCGTCCCGGCATTGGCTGAGCCTGCGGCGGTGAAGGTTGATGTTCTGCAACGCAAACTTGATCACCCCTGGTCGCTGGCATTTTTGCCCGACAACCACGGCATGTTAATCACGTTGCGCGGCGGGCAACTGCGTTTGTGGCAGGCCGATAAGGGGCTTTCCGACCCGATAAGCGGCGTGCCGAAAGTGTGGGCGCACGGGCAGGGCGGCTTGCTGGATGTGGTACTGGCGCCTGATTTTACCCAGTCGCGCCGGGTGTGGCTAAGCTATGCGGAAGCGGACAAAGAGGGTAAAGCCGGTACAGCAGTCGGGTATGGCCGCCTGAGCGAGGATTTCACCCGTCTGGAAGCCTTTCAGACGGTGTTCCGCCAGCAGCCGAAACTCTCAACCGGCAACCACTTTGGCGGTCGGCTGGTGTTTGACGGCAAAGGCTATCTGTGGATTGCGCTGGGCGAGAATAACCAGCGCCCGACGGCGCAGGATGTGGATAAATTGCAGGGCAAACTGGTACGGCTGACCGATCAGGGGAAAGTACCGGATGACAATCCGTTTGTCGGGCGCAAAGATGCCCGTCCGGAGATCTGGTCATACGGCATTCGTAACCCGCAAGGAATGGCGATAAATCCGTGGAGCCACGCGCTGTGGTGGCACGAGCACGGGCCGCGCGGCGGTGATGAAATTAATATTGCGCAAAAAGGCAAAAATTACGGCTGGCCGATTGCCACCTGGGGCATTAACTACAGCGGGCTGAAAATTCCCGAGGCGAAAGGGCAGATTGTACCTGGTACCGAACAGCCGATCTTCTACTGGCAGAAATCCCCGGCAATAAGCGGCATGGCATTCTATAACGCCGACACGTTCCCGCAGTGGAAAAACAAACTCTTTATTGGCGCGCTTAAAGATGAAGATGTCATCGTGATGAGCGTTAATGGCGACAAAGTCACGGAAGATGGCCGCATTCTTACCGATCGTAAACAGCGTATCCGCGATGTGCGCGTCGGGCCGGATGGTTATCTTTACGTGCTGACGGATGCATCGGACGGCGAGCTGTGGAAAGTGCATCCGGCTTCCTGAAGAAGGGGAATTCATTCCCCTTTTACTGTTTTCCGGTAAAAGCGCGGTATTAATGCTGCAAGACAATAACTATATTTCAGTATTCTATAATTCCTGCCTTTTATATTTATTAAAATAAATCTTTACGTCTTTTTCTATTTATATAGTGGTTGGCTATCTGGCGTCTTTTATTTAAGTGTGCGGATAAATTGCCGATAACTGAATATCTGAGAAAAGATGGCGTAAAGGAGAGGTAATAATGAATGTGCATGCTGTTCCGCATGCGGCAACCGATATTTATGAATTGATTGCCCGCATTGGCAATGTGACCCGGATGTTAAGAACCAGCCTGCGTGAGCTGGGGCATGATATTACTATTGCTGAAATCGCCCACGCTATTCCTGATGCGCGAAGCCGTTTGCAATATGTTGTCGATTTGACGGCGCAGGCCTCCGGCAAAACGCTTAATTTGATTGAGCAGACGCAGCCGTTGCAGGAGCGGCTCAGCAAAGAAGCCAGCCAGCTACTGTTGCAATGGGATGGCGTTAAAGAGAGTGAGGGTATCGACAGTATGATGGCGCTTGCCCGCGCAACGCGCGGCTGGCTTGACGCGGTGCCGCTTTGTACCGAGGCGACTAAAAAATCTCTGCGCGATATTATGCTGGCGCAGGATTTTCCGGATACCACCGCGCGCATTATTGTGCGCATGATGGCGCTGCTGGAGAATTTAGAAAAACAATTCCTCGCGGTCTTATTAGACAGCGTACCGCAGGAAAGCCGGGCGGCGCTGACCAGAGAGAAAGAACACGCCGCACATTTGCCTGAATCCTCAAGGCAAGATGATATTGATGAATTACTGGATAGCCTTGGTCTGTAATCGGTAATTGTGCTGCACTGTGAAAACCCTCAAGTGATGTAAAAGCTGTTTTACTTGCTGTTATTTATTCTGGATGCAATGGTTCATTGCATCCTTTTTTATTTCCACAGGATAATAATGCTGTGCGCCGGGGAAAATAAAACAGGCGAAAAAAATCCCGCAATGCCATCTAACATTGCGGGATAAAAATATTTCTCAATAGACAGTTATGCGGCATCACCCGCCCTCATGGCAAAGCGGGGATGTATTACCTGAAATAACGTTTAAAACGATCCGCTATGAAGGAGGGTAACGGACCTTAGCCTGCTTAACGCAGCAGCGACAACATGGTTTGCGGTACCTGGTTCGCCTGCGCCAGTACCGAGCTGCCGGCCTGTTGCAGGATCTGTGCGCGCGACATGTTGGACACTTCCGTCGCGTAATCGGAATCCTGAATACGGCTGCGCGCGGCAGAGAGGTTGTTGGTGGTGTTATTCAGGTTGGAGATGGTGGATTCAAAACGGTTTTGGGAAGCACCCAGCAGGCTGCGCTCGCTGTCCACCGCTTTGATGGCGGTATCCAGATCCGCCAGCGGGTTGCCGTTTGTGCCACCGGTAGCATCAACCACGCCCTGCAATACATCGAAGCCGTGCGCGTCAGTGGCACGCGCGCTGCCGTTGACAATTTGCCCGGTGGTGGAAGCCGTTGCGCCGGTGGTGCTGTAGAGGTTGAAGGCATCGCTGCTGCTGACGGTAATGCTGATGGTTTCGCCATCTTTCGCGCCAACCTGGAAGTTATACACGCTGTCGCCGGAACCGGTGTTCAGCACTTTCAGACCGTTGAAGTCGGTCTGAGTGGTGATGCGGTTGATCTCTTCCATGCGCTGGTTGACTTCAGCCTGAATGGAGTCAACGTCAGATGCGGAGTTTGAACCGTTTTGCGCCTGTACAGTCAGGTCACGAATACGTTGCAGGTTGTTGTTGACTTCGCTCAGTGCGCCTTCAGTGGTTTGCGCCAGTGAGATCCCGTCATTGGCGTTACGTGCGGCAACAGACAGGCCATTAATATTTGATGTAAAGCGGTTTGCAATTGCCTGACCAGCAGCATCATCTTTTGCGCTATTAATACGCAGACCGGATGACAGGCGCTCAATGGAAGTGCCTAATGAAGATTGAGATTTGCTCAGGTTATTTTGGGTCGTTAAAGACAAGGTGTTGGTATTAATAACAGCCATTTTTATTTCTCCAGAAATATAGAATTAATCTATTAGCGATGCCCTGATAATATTGCCGGGCTTCAATCATATCGGATGGGATTAATAAAACTTTAAATTTAAATGGAGAATATTTTTATTTTATAAATACCATCGTCCAACATAATGATTTTATAGCTAATAGGTAATGTGCATATATTAATGCTGACAACGGTTAATTCTATTTGCAGATCTTCTATAGGCCATTGTAATTATAATTTTTCCTAAGGATGAAATATTGGTTAGTCTGCGTCTAATTTAATGTAGTGTTGCTTAATGATCAATTAAGCAACGGTGATGATTTTATTGTGTGTTTATGCAGGGAGCGGAAAACAGACCATAAATTAGCTTTGCTTAACTGTTCGATGCTGATAGTCTGATATTTGAATATGTGTACTGCTGGCATAATTCTCCGCTTAAAAGAAATCTGCGGGTAAGTTTTCTTCGTTCTTACAGCGCGTTAATGCCATGATTATAAAACAGGTGAAATAGTAGTCATAAAAACACCACTAAAAGCAAATTTTCTATTTCAACATCGTTACATTCTATGGTGTTTTTGACGATATAAATTACCGATTAAAGTTTTTACTTCTGACAGCGATTATTGATACGTGTAAATTTAGCTCTGTGTATAAAACAAATAATTGATGATAAGTGCTTTTTAGGTCCTTAAATTAAATTACGCATAAGAATTTACTTAAATGCCATCGGCAGGTTGTTTGTGTCGCTGGAAACATAAAAAACCTTATGCTCTGTAGTGTTTTGTTCTTTATTTTTTCTACGCACGGGAGAGTTGACAATATGAGAACCCAGGATTTGGAATATTTTGTAGCGTTGGTGCAACATATGAATTTCCAGAAAGCTGCCGAGGCCTGTGATGTTTCACAACCGACCCTCAGCATACAAATCAAGAAGCTGGAGGAGGAGTTAGGCATTCCTCTGCTGCACCGCAAAGGTAAAGGCTTTAGCCTGTCGCCAACCGGCTTGCATCTGTTGCCGCTGATCGAAAATATTCTCCGTGAAGTTCATAACCTTCAGGAAATGGCGCGCTGGCTACGTTTTCAGCCGGTTGGCGTTATTAATATCGGCATTACCCCAACGCTGGGTTCCTACATTCATGAAGATTTATTTAGCGTATTTAAAGAGAAATTTCCCGATAATGAAATCAAATTGCATGAGGTTAATGAAGATAATTTATTGAGCATGCTGGATAAAGGGCAATTGCAACTGGGTTTGCTGATTGGCCCGATTGATAACGACCGTTTCCTCGAAGCCCAGCTTTATGAAGAGCAATTTGTTCTGGGGGTGAATATCAGCCATCCGTTATCCAGCTATGAAGCTATTGAACTCAAAGATTTGAAGAAGCATAAACTCATTATGACCAAGTCGATGCCAGAACATTTACAGCTTGAACCAGGTAGTGAGGAGATTCTCAATCATGCGCGCAGTATTTCAAACGACCTGGAAACCATCAGATATATGGTGAGAAATTCCGATAATGTCTCCTTCTTTCCGAAACTGTCAACGCTCGGAAATGAGCAAAATAGCATCAAATATATCAATATCAAGGATAATAACTTATCCCGCAAAGTATTTTTGATGATGCGTGAGGGCGATATCATGAAAGAAAAATATTACAGTTTTGGCAACGATGTCGCTGGCAGGATCAGCGCCCGGCTTTGCCCTGCACGCCAGGGAATGTAGCGCTTATTTCTGCGCACCGACGTGCGTTTAAATTTGACGATCAACATGTTGAGATGCAAACGTTTAAAAACTGCATAGCGTTTGTTTCTCAGCAATGCTGCTCTCTTTTCAGCACACTTTCATATCGCAGGCAGAAAAATATTCAGCTACCGCCATGAGTTTTGTATATCACTTTGTGAGATTGAGATGATGGATATTGTAGTCACTGAACAGTTTGATCTTTCGTTAGAACGAGCAAGTTTTCTCAAAAAACGTGCACAGTTATTTTTGGCCGTTGCCAGAACATCTGCGTTGTCGGATAACGCGGGCGATGAATTCGATGACGCATTGAGTGATGATCATGCTGCTGCTATTTCTGGTATGGGGCTCGGCGAAGAAGTGAGCCTGGTGCTGGAGAGTTTACATAATATTGAGTTGGCGATAGCGAAACTTGAGGCGATTGATAATGGCGATCTTACCGCTGCGGACATCACGGTCTGCTGGCAGGATGCGATTGCGTTGCTGGATGAAGCCGAAGAAGTGCTGGAAGAGTGCTGCGGCATTGATCCGGTGCATTATGCCAGCGAGGAGATCGAATGGGAGGAGAGCAACCTGTTCAAAGAAGATGAAGTGCTGTTTGCCGATGACGAAGGCGGCGAGGAGTAGGGCGCGATTTACCGGGCTTCCCTGCCCGGTAACGTCGGGTATCAGGTTACCGGAATCATCACGGTTGTGCGGAACCCCGGACGTTCACACAATTGTGCGTACCAGCGTTGCAGATTGGCGCGTGGCGCCCAGCTTAAGTCGGGAATAGCAAACAAGTTGTAGATAAACGGACCAACGGTAATGTCTCCGCAACCAAAGACTTCGCCGGAAAACCAGCTCTGTTTTGCCAGCGCGTTATCGAGAATATCCAGCATGCCTTCGAGCGCTTGTATTGCGGCAGCAATGACGGCGTTATCCCGCTGCTCTGGGGGCGTGCGCACCAGTCCAATCATCACCTGGGAGTATCTCGGCGCCAGGGTGCCAATCGTCCAGTCCATCCACTTCTCCCCTTCTGCACGCGCAGCGGGAGCGTCAATCCACAGGCGGCCCTGACCGTATTGGGCGGCAAGATAACGCACGATGGTGTTTGATTCCCACAGCACAACGCCGGTTTCATCGTCGCGCAGCAGTGGCACCAGCCCGTTCGGGTTCATCGCCAGATATTCGGCATCGTGATTCAGGCCGAATTGCCCGCCCGCCAGAATCTGTTCGTACGGCAACTCCAGTTCTTCCAGCAGCCAGCGAACTTTTTTGACATTAGTTGAGTTATTCCTGCCCCATAGCGTTATCATTTTTACCCCCTTGAAGTGGATCTCGGTCTGGGATTCATGGTGGGGGAAAGTTAACGTTCTGGCAACGACTTAGAAAAAGATCGCACAAAGTGAGCGCAACACCCTGTTATTGCATAAACTTTAATAACTTTACTCACCGACGGTTTTTTTCGCTCCGTTTGTGCGCTATTACTCACCGTTTGTTGCGGCACGTGTTGTGACGTTTGTTTGAATGGATACTCGGGTGGCCATCTATGACGCATTTCTCTTTATCCCTTCGCAGCCTGGCTGCGGGCTCCGCGCTGTTATTTCTCTTTTCTCCTTCTCTCTATGCGGTTGAACAAAACCCGGCCGCGCCGCCGGTTGACGCACGCGCATGGATCCTGATGGATTACGCCAGCGGCAAAGTGCTGGCGGAAGGTAATGCCGACGAGAAACTCGATCCCGCCAGCCTCACCAAACTGATGACCAGCTACGTGGTGGGCCAGGCGCTGAAAGCCGGAAAAATTCATCTCACCGATACGGTAACCGTTGGTAAAGATGCCTGGGCGACCGGCAACCCGGTACTGCGCGGTTCCTCGCTGATGTTCCTGAAACCGGGCGATCAGGTGTCGGTAGCGGATTTGAATAAAGGGGTCATTATTCAGTCCGGCAACGATGCCAGCATCGCCATTGCCGACTACGTTGCCGGGAGCCAGGATTCATTCGTCAGCCTGATGAACAGCTATTCGCAAAAACTGGGGCTGACCAATACTACTTTTAAAACCGTACACGGGCTGGATGCGCCGGGCCAGTTCAGTACCGCGCGCGATATGGCGCTGCTCGGCAGAGCCTTAATTCATGATGTGCCCGATGAGTACGCCATTCATAAAGAAAAAGAGTTCACCTTTAATAAGATCCGCCAGCCGAACCGTAACCGGCTGCTGTGGAACACCAGTATGAACGTGGACGGCATGAAAACCGGCACGACCGACGGTGCCGGTTATAACCTGGTGGCCTCCGCGACGCAGGGCGATATGCGCCTGATCTCGGTGGTGCTGGGCGCGAAAACCGACCGCATCCGCTTTAATGAGTCCGAGAAACTGCTCAACTGGGGTTTCCGCTTCTTCGATACCGTGACGCCAATCAAACCTGATGCCACTTTTGTCACTCAGCGCGTCTGGTTTGGCGACAGCAGCGAAGCGAAGCTCGGCGCGGGTGAGGCGGGCTCGATCACTATCCCGAAAGGGCAGCTTAATAATTTGAAAGCGAGCTACACGCTGACGCAGCCGGAACTGCAGGCGCCGCTGAGCAAAGGCCAGGTGGTGGGGACGATCGATTTTCAACTGAACGGTAAAACCATTGAACAGCGTCCGCTGGTGGTGATGGAAGCGGTGCAAGAGGCCGGGTTTATTGGCCGGATGTGGGATTTTGTTCTGCTGAAATTCCACCAGTGGTTTGGCGGCTGGTTCTCCTGACGTTAACAGGCCGTGCCCCGGCGGGCACGGTCAGTACATCAATGTGATTTGCTGCTGTTTTGCGAACTGCACCAGGCTGTCATCGGGACAGCAGTCGCTGGCAATCACATCAAACTGGCTGAGTGCGCCCATGCAGGCCGGACGCACTTTACCGAATTTGCTGTGATCCACCACCAGCACATGGTATTGCGCACTCTCCATCGCCCAGTGTTTCACCGGCAACTCTTCAAGGTTAAAACAGGTCGCGCCCTGCTGCACATGCACGCCTGCCGCCGAATAGAAGGCGATATCCGGGCACAGATTTTTCAGCGTCTCATTAAAATTCAGCGGTTTGAAAATCGCGTTGCTGGCATGAAATTCGCCGCCGCAGAGGATCGCGCGGCACTGCGGTTTTTCCTGTAACGCCAGAAAAGTATTCAGGGAGTAGCAAACGCCGATAAACGGCAAATCGTCAGGAATGGCGTCAATCACCCACGGCATGGTGGTGCCGCAATCGAAGAAGGCCATCTGATGCGCGCGCAACAGCGCGGCAGCCTGCTTTGCGGCGCGGCGTTTCTCTTCAACCAGCCGGGTTTTTTGATCGCTTAACAGATAATGGCTGGCCGCGCGCGGCTCCAGCACGATATAACCGCCCAGCAGAACCACCGGAGCGCTGTTGGCGCTGAGATCGCGGCGAATGGTCATCTCTGAAACGCCAAGCAGCGTTGCCGCCTCTTTCAGATGCAGCTTGTCACTGTGCCTGAGCGCCGTCAGTAGCTGGCTAATCCGTTCGTCACGTCTTGTTTCCATATTTCCCCTGAATAAAAGAAAGCCCTGCATTGAGCAGGGCGTTCATCTTACCTTTGGCGCTGGGCTTAGTCACGTACCCAGCCGCGGCGAATCAGCGTTGCAAAGCAGAAGCGATAAATCTGCTGAATGATTCGATAGAGCGTCGGACCAAAACCCTGCCACAGGATTTGCGCGCTCAGGCAGCCGCTGATACCGACCAACAGCGCGCCGAACATGTCCAGCGGCCAGTGGACGCCAAGATAGACGCGGGACCAGGCGATCGTCAGACCAACCGCCATCAGCACGGCGCCCGACCACAGGCGGTGCCAGGCGAGGAAGGCCACGGCAAAGGTAAAGATGACCGTACCGTGGTCGCTCGGGAAAGAACTGTCCGGCGCATGCGGCAGGAAGTTATAGCCGACATGATCGGCAAAGGGACGATCGTGCGGCAAGAAGTGGCCTAATAACAGTGAGATGCACATGCTGACTACGATCGCCATCGACACTTTAATTACCAGTTGGCGCTGGGCGCTAACCTGATGGCGCGGACCCCACAGCCAAAGCCCTACCGCCAGCAGCGGCACAATACTGATGAGATCGCTGGCGCTAAATTCGGCCAGCGCAATTAACCAGTGGGGGGAGTCGGGCGTTGCGTTAATCCAGTAGAACAGCGTGTAGTTGAGGCTCTCTAACATAAGTTTGTTACTCTTTGATTAAACGACCACATTTGCGCGAAAGCGCCCACCTTAAAAGTGCGTCGGCAAACGGTAAAGGGGTTTTATCTTACTCCCAGGAGAGTTAGACGATTCTTAAACAAAACTGTAATAATGCGCACGCTACGCCCAGGCGATTAAGAAAACCTTAATTAGCAATTAGCCGAAAAGCGCTAAATTTAGGCAATGGCTATAAATTCGCTATCACAGCCGGACGGCTTTTATTACACTCTGCGCGATTTTTCATAGATGAAGAGACAGCATGCAAAACCATTCCTTATCTGGCCAACGTCTGGGACGACGGGCGCTACTCTTTCCCCTCTGCCTGGTGCTTTACGAATTCTCGACCTATATCGGCAATGACATGATCCAACCCGGCATGCTGGCAGTGGTGGAGCAGTACAACGCCGGGATCGAATGGGTGCCAACGTCCATGACCGCTTACTTAGCGGGCGGCATGTTTTTACAGTGGTTACTGGGGCCGTTGTCGGATCGCATTGGCCGCCGTCCGGTGATGCTGACCGGCGTGGTGTGGTTCATTTTGACCTGCCTTGCCACGCTGCTGGCGCAAGATATCGAACAGTTCACGCTGCTGCGTTTTTTACAGGGCATCAGCCTGTGCTTTATTGGCGCAGTGGGCTACGCCGCGATTCAGGAATCTTTTGAAGAGGCCGTGTGTATCAAAATCACTGCGCTGATGGCCAACGTGGCGCTGATTGCGCCGCTGCTTGGCCCGCTGGTGGGGGCGGCCTGGGTGCACGCCGCGCCATGGCAGGGGATGTTTGTGCTGTTCGCGGTGCTGGCGGCGTTCTCCTTTTTTGGTCTGCAAAAGGCGATGCCGGAAACGGCGACCCGCCTTGGCGAGCCACTCTCGCTGAAAGCGTTGTGGCGCGATTATGCAGAAGTCATGAAAAACCTGCGTTTTGTCGCTGGTGCGCTGGCGACGGGGTTTGTCAGCCTGCCGTTACTGGCGTGGATCGCCCAGTCGCCGATCATCATCATTAGCGGTGAGCAACTCAGCAGCTATCAGTACGGGCTGTTGCAGGTGCCGGTTTTCGGCGCGTTGATTTTCGGTAACCTGGCGCTGGCGCGTCTGACATCGCGGCGCACCGTACGGGCGCTGATCATTATGGGCGGCTGGCCGATTGCTGCTGGTTTGCTGCTGGCGGCCGTCGCGACGCTGGTCTCTTCGCATGCTTATTTGTGGATGACGGCCGGGTTGAGCCTCTACGCTTTTGGCATTGGGCTGGCGAATGCCGGGCTGGTGCGGCTGACGCTGTTCGCCAGCGAGATGAGTAAGGGCACGGTGTCAGCGGCGATGGGCATGTTGCAGATGTTCATCTTTACCGTCGGGATCGAAATCAGCAAGCATGCCTGGCTGGCGGGCGGCAACGGTCTGTTCAGCCTCTTCAACCTGGCAAATGGCGTGTTGTGGATCGGCCTGATGGTGGTGTTTCTGCGCGATAAACGCGTGGGGAATTCGCTGGAAGGTTAAGGCGGCAGCGCGCCGCCTTGTGGTTAACAGGTTTCCGCTTGTGCTTCCGGGGACGGTTTTGCCACGGCGCGAGCGACCAGCGCGGCGATCAACACCAGGCTAAGGACCACCAACATGGCGCTGCGCAGGCCGTAGTGCTCGCCGAGAAAACCGAGCAGCGGCGGGCCGACGAGAAAGGCCAGGTAACCGGTAGTCGCCACCACGCTAACGCGGGTAGGGGCGTCCGGGCCGGTATCGCTGGCGGCTGAGATGGTCAGCGGGAAGCCAAGCGACGCGCCAAGCCCCCACAAAATCACCGACACGCCAGCCACCCAGGCGCTGTCGACAAAGATAATCAAACCAATCCCGAGCGCGCCCATTAATGCGCTGGCGCGAACCACCGCAACGCGGCTGTAGCGGTCGATAAACCAGCCGCCGGTAAAACGGCCAACGGTCATACCGAGAGTGAAACCGGCGTAGATCAGTGAGCCGGAAGTGGGGCTAAAACCGTGACCGTCCACCATCAGCAGCGGTAACCAGTCGTTGGCGGAGCCTTCCGCAAACGCCATCGCCAGCACCACCACGCTAATCAGCAACAATTGGCTATCGCGCCAGAAGGGGATTCCTTTCTTCCCCTGCGCATTCTCTTCTGCGGAGTTTTTGCCGGTACCATCCGGAATCGCAGCAATCGCCAGGATAATCGGCACAATCGCTACCAGCGCCGCCAGCAGAATATGCACATTGGCGGTGAGGCCGAGCGCGGTTAACGTCATGCCTATCCCCGCGCCGACCAGCGTGCCGAAGCTGTAAAAACCGTGCATCATCGGCAGTACGGTTTTATTCATTTCACGTTCAACTACCGCGCCTTCAATATTCAACGCCACTTCGCCCGCGCCGAGGCTGCCGCCGAACACGGCCAGCCCGAGGGCAAACAGCAGCGGTGAAGCGAGCCACAACGCGAGGCTGAGGATCATCATGCCGAGCACCGAAAAGGACATGCTGGCGCGGATCACTTTGCGCGCGCCGAAGCGTTTAACCAGCCACGCGGAAGAGAGAATGCCGCTCATCGAACCGATCGACAGGCCAAACAGCACGCCGCCCATTTCCGCCGTCGAGACGGACAAAATATCGCGGATTGCAGGCGTACGCGTTGCCCAGGAGGCCATCAGTAAGCCGGGCAGAAAAAAGAAAGTAAACAGCGCCCATAGACGGTAGCGCAGGGCATTGCGGGAGGCAGTTATGGTCATAACTTCTCGTCGGAAAATGAAAAGGTGAGACAACACTAGCAAGGAAGTGTACATTTGTACATAAATCAGTGAGAGGATCTATGGCACGACGACCGAATGACCCGCAGCGGCGCGACCGCATTCTTGAAGCGACGCTGGACACTATCGCCGAATGCGGCATCCAGGCGGTAACCCACCGCAAAATCGCCAGCTGTGCGGACGTGCCGCTCGGCTCGATGACCTACTACTTTTCCGGCATTGACGCGCTGCTGGAAGAGGCATTCAGCCGTTTTACCGGGCAGATGTCGGCACAGTACGCCGCTTTCTTTGACGGCGTTGACAGCCCGGCGCGGGCCTGTGATGCGGTCACGGATCTGATCTACGGTGCGCAGGTTACTACCGCGCGCAACATGGAACTGATGTACCAGCTTTACGCCTTTATGAGCCGCCAGCCAGTGCTGAAAAGCGTGATGCAAAACTGGATGCGCTCCAGCCAGGCCACCCTTGAACGCTGGTTTGATCCGATCACGGCGCGTGCGCTGGATGCGTTTATCGAAGGGATGACGCTGCATTTTGTGACCGACAGGCAGCCGCTGAGCCGCGAAGAGATCCGCCTAATGATTGGCCGTATCGCCGGGCTCTGAGCGGTATGCGTTATCCTGCAACCGGCAGGCGCGGCGGCTGACATCCAGCGCCAGACACAGCGCGACATCGTCGGCAAAACCTCTCTCCTGAAGCTCTCTTGCTGAGGCGCAGTGATGTAAATCAGCGAGGCTGCTTCCACGAAATGCCGCGGCTGCGGCTTGCGCTTCCGGCGACAGATGGCGTTTGCCGAGGGCGGCAATAATCGCTCCCGCCGCCAGATAATCTTCTACCGCCGGGCGCAGGCTACCATCCGGCCAGCGTTCTCCGGCCGGGATCAGCAAAATACGTTGAAAACCAGCGCAGGCCTGCGCGGTGGCGATCCGGTTGCGGAAGCAGCCGCTAAATACCGCCGCGCCGCAGTCGCGCGCTTTGAAGGCGATCGTCGAACCGTTCGGTGAAGGCAGCACCAGCCGGTGTCCGGCGGGAATATCGCGCAATGAAGTCGGTGAGAGCGTATAGCGCTCGCCGCTGAACGTGCGTTCGAAACTGGCGACATCGGCACCATTTTCCTGGGCGTAGCGCAGCGCGCTGTCATCTTTCCACGGCCATGGATAGATAAGTGCGTCGTTATCATTTGCCAGGCTGACGCAGGTGGAAAACGACATCACATCGACAATCACCACGCAATCCGCTTCGTGCGCCAGATGTTCCGCCGCCGCTAAACCCCACTCCAGCCGCACGTCAAACGGGCTTTGGTTGAACCAGGTGTTGCTCATCATGGGAGGCCTCTGTGGGTTGTGGTCCAGTAATAAAGCAGAATAGCGCGATGAAAAACAATCCACTGGCGATTTCCCGGTAAAAGGGACTGCAGATATTCATCTAAAATTCAGATGAATTTCATCCGCTTATTGGGTTTGACGTTAAAAAAATCGCTGGTAACGTTTGTGACAACCATTCCCGCTTTGCTCGCTCTCGCTTATTTTTTTAATGAGAATGGAGAGGTGCATAATGCGAGGTCGATTCACGGTAGCGGGGTGGTTTCTGATGGCGAGTATTTCGGGTTCGGCATTGGCTGCCAGCCATGAACTGGCGGGTAATACGCCTGGCGCGGAGGTTATTAATGTTGAAAAATCCCGCGGGCAGATCGATTTACTGAGCAATATCGTTTACAGCCAGATTCGGAATGTGCGTTCCGTTCGCCAGTTAAACATGTCGCTACTGGTTCCGCGCACCAGCGCGCTGAAGCCAGCCATCGTCTACTTCCCCGGAGGCGGTTTTACTTCCGCCGATTACGATAAATTTATTGAAATGCGTATGGCGCTGGCGGAAGCGGGGTTTGTTGTCGCCGCGGCGGAGTACCGTGTTGTGCCGGACACTTTCCCGGCGCCGCTGGAAGATGGTAAAGCCGCAGTGCGCTATTTGCGTGCGCATGCGAAGGAGTACAACATCGATCCGCAACGAATCGGTGTGTTGGGGGATTCCGCTGGTGGCTGGATGGCCCAGATGCTCGGCACCACCAACAATCTAAAAACCTTCGATACCGGCGATAACACCGATCAATCGTCGGCAGTGCAGGCGGTTGCGACGTTATATGGCATTTCAAACTTGCTGAATATCGGCGAAGGATTCCCGGAAGAGATCCAGCAGGTGCATCGCTCTCCGGCGGTCACCGAATCGCTGTTGGTGAACGGCGCGGCGTTCAGGAATTTCCCCGGCGCGACCATCGCCAGCGATAAACAAAAAGCGCTAAATGCCAGCCCGATGGGGCATATCAGCGGTAATGAGCCACCGTTCCTTATCATGCACGGCAGCGCCGACACGCTGGTATCGCCGGTGCAGAGTGCGCAGCTTTACAATGCGCTAAAAGAGAAACATGACAAGGTGAAATACATTCTGGTTAAGGGCGCGGAACATGGCGATATTTCCTGGTTCCAGCCAGCGGTGATTAATACAGTGGTTGCGTGGTTCAAACAGACATTAGGTGCACCGGCGAAGGGTGAGGGTGAAACGGTAGCAGGCAAAGACAATAATCTATAACCCTACTACTGAAATAAAAGCAGTCGGCGGTGAGTATGTTCCTTCGATTGCTTTTAGTCGATAACATCCATCAATGTGTATTTGTACCTTCATGTATCCGTCCGCGATGTTTTCTGAGGCTTCATTGTTTGTCATTAGTGTTACTCTTCTGCACTATATTGAATCCTGATGTAAGAAAATTAAAAAATATCTGCTTTTATTGGGTAATATTAATAATATTTATTTAAGGTGATATTTTGTCGGATTTTTCATCCTGAGTTGCAAGGTGCCTGATTGGGTGGTAAGTTTATTACGATAACATGTTGTTCGAGGTTTTTAATGGCTTGTTATTATCCTGCCTGCGTTCTGCTTTGGTCATGAAATATATTTGGTTTGTCCGTCTTGCGGGTTTTATATTAAATTTCCATAGTGGAACTGTCGGTTTTTATTCATATAAATGTATTTTATATTTATAATACAAGGTTGATTTCCTTATGGCACTATTTAATCCATTCCGCAAAAAAAGAAGTTGTAAAATTAATTTGCACCCTAAAAATGCTGGGCCAGTATCGTTTTACAAGTCAATCCATCTGCAGGAGGTTGGGTTGGGTAACAATTCAGAGATCTGTCGCCGCGGCTATACCAATAATTTTATGGGGACCCGGCAGCCAGGAATATTGGTCCATGGTACACCTGAAGGGAAAATGAAATTTGTTGATGGACTTGAATTATACCCAAGGGTCGGCGATTTTGACGCTGTGTCGTACATCGCAGAAAGAGAACGGATATTATCCCCCGTAGAGTTTTATGAATATTTAAAGAGTAGATTTTCACTTGATTTGGCGAGTGATAAAACACCATTACATTTGATTTGTTGTTTTTCTGGGGCCGCCGGGAGTATTTATCAGAAAAGCATTGCTCAGCAGTTGGCTGATGTAACGCAAAGAAGAATATGGGCCTACGGCTTGCATGAAGAAGTTTTTACACGGAATCAACTGCAAGGGCTGGTTGATATAATAAATAATAAAGGTCAAATTTTAAATAGCGAGATGATAGAGATTAAACCCGTACTGATCTATCCGCAGAGCAGACGGACCGACGTCACCCGTAATCACAATCGTTATGGATAATCATGATATACGTTTAATTACAATAGCCTGAGATAGAACATCTCTTAATCACCGTGGCGATTGATGCCCCAACGTTTCTTTTCGTTTGCTTATGCCCCAAACAAGGCCCGGTTGGTGCGCTGTTACTAATTAGCGAAGGCTAAGATCGTAAAACCGAAGCGCTTGCATCGTTGGATTAGTGGGTTACCTCGTCGTTCAGCTGCCCGATTGACGAAGGGGAAATTTTATAGCCAGAGAGTCAGGGCAACAAAAAACCCATCAACCTTGAACCAAAATGGCGGGGTTGATGGGCTCCACAAAATGGGGACATCAAAGAAAAGCAGTGGCACTAGTTATGACTGACACCCCAGAAAAAAGTTCTGCGCATAACTGAAATATTTTTCAGCTTCGGAGTTATCCGAGTCCCGGCCAGATGATGATGATCAGCGTCCCCGCCAGGGTTAACAACACGTTGGCGATCGCGTAGGTTCCGGCGTAGCCCAGCGCCGGGATATTACTGCGCGCGGTATCGCTGATGATCTCCATGGCGGGCGCGCAGGTACGTGCGCCCATCATCGCGCCAAAGAGCAGCGCGCGGTTCATTTTCAGCACGTAAGCGCCGAACAGGAAACAGATCAGCACCGGAACGAGGCTTACGATCAACCCGGCGATCAGCATCTGCCCGCCGACGACGCCCAGACCATGCCCAATGCCGCTACCGGCGCTTAAGCCGACACCGGCCATAAACACCATCAGGCCAAACTCTTTCACCATCATCAGCGCACCCTGCGGAATGTAGCCGAACGTCGGGTGGTTCGCACGCAAGAAGCCAAGCATGATACCGGCGAACAGCAGACCGGCGGCATTACCCACGCCAAAACTGAACGAGCTGAACTGGAAGGTGATCATGCCGATCATCAGGCCAACAATAAAGAAGGCGCAGAAGGCGAGCAGATCGGTCACCTGGCTGTGAATCGAGATAAAGCCGATACGGTCAGCAATGGTTTTCACCCGGCGGGCATCGCCGCTGATTTGCAGCACGTCGCCTTTATTGAGCACGATATTGTCGTCGATCGGCATCTCAATCTGGCTGCGGATCACGCGGTTAAGAAAGCAGCCGTGATCGGTCAGTTTCAACTGTGCGAGACGGCGGCCAACCACATTGTGGTTCTTCACCACAACTTCTTCCGTCACGATGCGCATATCCAGCAGATCGCGATCGAACACCTCTTTACCGTTGCGGAAACTGGGATCGAGGCGCGCATGCGCGTCCGGGTAACCGACCAACGAGATCTCATCGCCCATTTGCAGCACTGCGTCACCGTCCGGGCTGGCGAGAATGCCGTTGCGGCGAATACGCTCGATATAACAACCGGTCTGGCGATAGATCCCCAGCTCGCGCAGGTTCTTGCCGTCGGCCCAGGCCACCAGTTCCGGCCCGACGCGGTAAGCGCGGATCACCGGCAGATAAACTTTACGATGGGCATCGGTATCGAGGCCGCGTTCGCGAGCGATCTGTTGGGCGCTGGTCTGCAGATCCTGGTGTTGCAGCTTCGGCAAATAACGCGCGCCGAAAATCAGGCTGACCAGGCCAATCAGGTAGGTTAATGCATAGCCAAGGCTGAGGTTATCCAGCGCGCTGGCGAGATTGCCGCTCTCCATTGAGGCATGGCGCAGCGTATCGCCAGCGCCAACCAGGACCGGGGTTGAGGTCATCGAACCTGCCAGCATCCCGGCGGTGAGGCCAATATCCCAGCCGAACAATTTTCCCAGCCCTAAGGCAATTAATAGCGCGCTGCCAACTAATACCAGCGCGAGCATCAGATAATTCTTACCGTCGCGAAAAAAAATCGAAAAAAAGTTGGGGCCAGCTTCAACGCCCACACAAAAAATAAACAGCATAAAGCCAAGATTTAATGCATCTGTGTTTATGCTGAAATGCTGCTGACCTAATAATAACGAAACGACTAAAACGCCAATGGAATTACCGAGTTGTACCGAACCCAGACGTAATTTACCAAGACAAAGGCCGAGCGCCAGTACGACAAACAATAACAGTATGTAATTCCCGTTTAACAAATCTGCGACGTTTATATTCACGGAGGCTAACTTCTTGTTTACTTGTAAGTTGTTGAAAGGAATGGTTATTTGAGCTAGTGTTTTGAACGTACGCTGGCATTAAAAAGCGGTGTTGCACCATGCATTCTTCGCAAAACAAAAACAGGGCGATAGTTTAATCGGATTAGATTACAACGGCTAGTGAGAATCGCGTGTTTGCGGCCAGGCCATTTCAGGTATGGATTGCCGTCACCCTTTATCTGTCCGGACATTCTTTTGAACAAACGGGTATGTGATAGAGAGTCAGGAGGATTGTTTGAAGCTCAGGCGACGTCGGCTCGGTGTTATTTGCAGTTTTCTACTCTTTATTGCGGTATGCCTTTCTTTGGTCGTTACCATGAAAGGGGATTTACCCGGTTCTGGTAAACCCGAAACAGGTTTGCTGTTTTTTATATTGCCCGGTATTGCCAGCGGCCTTGTTGCTCGCCGTCGCCGGGTGGTGATTGCACTGCTGGGAGCGCTGCTGGCGCTGCCGTTCTGCTATCTACTGATTCATCTGTTTCTGCTGCCGTCGCGATCGGTATGGCAGGAGCTGGCCTGGCTGTTCAGCGCGGTATTCTGGTGTGGGATTGGCGGTCTGGCGTGTCTGTTTGTGGGCAGGGTGTTCAGGCATTAAACGCCCCCGGAAGCGGGGGCGGGCGTCGGATCGTTATGCAAACAGGCCGAAATGTTGTTTGGCGTAAGCTTCGAAATCAGTGCAGCCGCCAATGTGTTGCTGGTCGAGGAAAATTTGCGGCACGGTTTCTACCGGTTTACCGACGGTTTTTTCCAGATCGGCTTTCGTAATCCCTTCCGCGTGAATATCGACATAGCGATAGTTGAAATCATCACGTTCAGCGGTCAGTTTTTCTGCCAGCTCTTTTGCGCGCACGCAGTACGGGCAGCCCGGGCGGCCAAAAATTACAGCAAACATACTCTCTCCTTAAACCTGAAGGTTAATGGCCGCTATCATGACTAAACCCCGGCCTGATGGAAAGCAGGTTCTGCCTGTTGCATTAATCTCTGCAACCTTTCAGGACAATTTCGGTTTACAGCGATCCTGCATCTCTGTCCTATACTCGGGGTCTTGTTTATACGGGGATTATTCATCATGACACCAACGATTGACTTGCTGTGCGCCCATCGTTCCATTCGCCACTTTACCGATCAACCTGTCACCCAGGAACAGCGTGAAGCGATCATCGCCAGCGCACAGGCGACCTCCAGTTCCAGCTTTTTACAATGCAGCTCGATTATTCGCATAACCGATAGGGCGATGCGTGAACAACTGGTGGCCTTGACCGGCGGGCAGCAGCATGTCGCTCAGGCGGCTGAGTTCTGGGTGTTCTGCGCGGATTTCCATCGTAACTTTGAGATCAGCCCGGAAGCGAAACCCGGTCTTGCGGAACAACTGCTGCTGGGTGTGGTTGATACCGCGCTGATGGCGCAAAACGCCTTTACGGCGGCGGAATCTCTGGGGCTTGGCGGTGTTTATATCGGCGGGATTCGTAACAATATCGAAGCCGTGGGTGAACTGTTACAGGTGCCAAAACATGTGCTGCCGCTGTTTGGCTTATGCCTTGGCTGGCCGGCGGACGATCCGGGTTTAAAACCGCGGATGCCAGCGTCGCTGCTGGTGCATGAAAACCATTATCAGCCGTTGGATCGTGATGCGTTGGCGCAGTATGACGAAGAGATCGCTAACTACTATCTGACGCGTGGCAGCAATACGCGCCGCGATACGTGGAGCGATCATATCCGTCGCACGCTGATTAAAGAGAATCGTCCTTTTATTCTCGATTATTTGCATAAACAGGGATGGGCAACACGCTAATTCCCGTTCATCCTGCTCTTCGCTGCGTGTATGATACGCGGGCTTTAACGGCTCTTTTTTAGCGAGGTGCAGGGTGAGAATTGCCATATTGTCCCGGGACGGAACGCTCTATTCATGTAAACGCCTGCGCGAAGCGGCTACGCAGCGCGGCCATCTGGTCGAAATTTTCGATCCACTCTCCTGTTACATGAATATCAGCCCTGCGGCATCGTCCATTCACTATAAAGGCCGTCAGCTCCCGCATTTTGATGCGGTGATCCCGCGCATTGGCTCCGCCATTACCTTTTACGGTACGGCTGCGCTGCGCCAGTTTGAAATTCTCGGCAGCTACCCGCTCAATGAATCCGTCGCCATTACCCGTGCCAGAGATAAACTGCGCTCGCTGCAACTGCTGGCGCGCCAGGGGATCGATTTACCGGTGACCGGTATTGCACATTCGCCGGATGACACCAGCGATCTGATTGATATGGTCGGCGGCGCGCCGCTGGTGGTAAAGCTGGTGGAAGGCACGCAGGGGATCGGCGTGGTGCTGGCGGAAACCCGCCAGGCGGCAGAAAGCGTGATTGACGCGTTTCGCGGCCTGAATGCGCATATCCTGGTGCAGGAGTTTATCGCCGAAGCCAAAGGGTGCGATGTCCGCTGTCTTGTTGTCGGCAATGAAGTGATTGCGGCCATTGAACGCCGGGCGAAAGAGGGGGATTTTCGCTCCAACCTGCATCGGGGCGGGCAGGCGACCGTCGCCAACATCACGCCGCGCGAACGCGAAATTGCGCTGGCTGCTGCGCATACGCTGGGGCTGGATGTGGCGGGCGTGGATATTCTGCGCGCCAGTCGCGGGCCGCTGGTGATGGAAGTGAACGCGTCGCCGGGGCTGGAAGGTATCGAAAAGGCTACTGGCATCGATATCGCCGGGCGAATGATCCAGTGGATTGAGCGTCAGGCAACGCCTGGATTTAGCCTGAAAACAGGCGGCTAGAGCATTTCCCTGCGCTATTAATGGTGCCTGCGGTGCTTTTTGCGTAAGCTATGGGTAATTTTTTCAGTAAGAGAGTATTACGTTATGGATTCACTCGTCGTTCCTGGTCTGGACACGCTTCGTCACTGGCTCGACGAACTGGGCATCACTTTTTTTGAGTGTGATAACTGTCAGGCCCTGCACCTGCCGCATATGCAAAATTTTGATGGCGTGTTCGATGCGAAACTCGACCTGGTTAATGACATCATGCTGTTTACGGCGATGGCGGAAGTTAAACCTTCGGCGCTGCTGGCGCTGTCAGCGGATCTCTCTGCCATTAACGCCAGTTCGTTGACCGTAAAAGCGTTTCTCGATATTCAGGATGATAATCTGCCTAAGCTGGTGGTATGCCAGTCTTTATGCGTTGGGCCGGGAGTGACTTTCGAGCAGTTCGCCTGGTTTATGCGCCAGAGCGAGGAGCAGATTTCCATGGTGATTATGGAAGCCAACGCGCACCAGCTGCTGTTTCTTGCGACAGAAGGCGAGGAAGAGGCCATCGCGGGCGACGCAACGCGCAATTTTCTCCACTGACTCTTCGCCGCAATTCATGCAGTCGCTGCCAGCGCGGCTGCAAAATAAATATTTTTATTCTGCTTTTAACCTTTCTTTAAAGAACTATTCACCGCAATTCCGGCGGTGAAGGCTTATCCCATAGACACTTCCTGCATAAAAAATTGATAAACCGCGTTTTTTAATCTGACCTATAGCCTCAAACCCTGGCTACAGTTATTCTTGCGCTGCTTACAACAGCATGCGGTGTCTGCCGGAAGAGTTTTCTCCTCCGAAGCTGTGCAGAGTGACAAAATATGCATGATTCTTGCATACCTTAAAATGCGTACATTTGGTTCGTATGTTAACGGGCTTTTCCAGAAGGAATGAGATATGACCGCCTTGAGCAAAAAATGGGTATCAGGTCTTGTCGCGGGTGCGTTGATGGCTGTCTCTGCCAGCACGCTCGCAGCCGAGCAAAAGACGCTGCATGTTTACAACTGGTCTGATTATATTGCGCCGGACACCGTCGCAAATTTCGAAAAAGAAACCGGTATTAAAGTCGTTTATGACGTGTTTGACTCCAACGAAGTGCTGGAAGGCAAACTAATGGCGGGCAGCACCGGCTTCGACCTGGTGGTGCCGTCGGCAAGCTTCCTTGAGCGCCAGCTGGCTGCCGGCGTGTTCCAGCCGCTGGATAAGAGCAAGCTGCCAAACTGGAAAAACCTCGATCCGGACGTGCTGAAAATGGTTGCCAAGCATGATCCGGGCAACAAATACGCCATGCCGTACCTGTGGGCGACCACCGGTATTGGTTATAACATCGATAAAGTTAAAGCGGCCCTGGGCAAAGATGCGCCGGTGAACAGTTGGGATCTGGTGCTGAAGCCGGAAAACCTGGAAAAACTGAAAAGCTGCGGCGTCTCTTTCCTCGATGCGCCGGAAGAGATTTTTGCCACCGTGCTGAACTACCTCGGCAAAGATCCGAACAGCAACAAAGCGGATGATTACACCGGTCCGGCAACGGATTTGCTGCTGAAGCTGCGTCCGAATATCCGCTATTTCCACTCTTCGCAATACATCAACGATCTGGCTAACGGCGACATCTGCGTGGCGATTGGTTGGGCAGGGGACGTATGGCAGGCCGCTAACCGCGCGAAAGAAGCGAAAAACGGCGTCAACGTGACCTACACCATTCCGAAAGAGGGGGCGCTGGCATTCTTTGACGTCTTCGCAATGCCTGCTGATGCGAAAAATAAAGATGAGGCTTATCAGTTCCTTAACTATCTGATGCGCCCGGATGTGATTGCCCATATCAGCGATCATGTGTTCTACGCGAACGGCAACAAAGCCTCTGTTCCACTGATCAGCGAAGAAGTGCGTAACAACCCGGCAATCTTCCCGCCGCCGGATGTCTTCGCCAAGCTGTTTACGCTGAAAGTCCAGGATCCGAAGATTGACCGCGTAAGAACCCGCGCATGGACTAAAGTTAAAAGCGGCAAGTAAATCAATTACCTGACCGGTGATTTGAGTGCACCATGATGGTGCGATTGCCCCAAAGCTGGACAGAGGTACTGCGCCTCTGTCCGGCCATTTGTAAGTCAACCTGTTGAAACAGGGTGATGTTTATGCCGGAGAGCACTGGATTGAACGACGCTATTCCCCGCCCACAGGCGAAGAGCCGCAAGGATCTGACGCCGCTGCTTGAAATCCGCAATCTGACCAAATCGTTTGACGGCCAGCATGCCGTTGATGATGTCAGCCTCACTATCTACAAAGGCGAAATTTTTGCACTGCTCGGCGCGTCCGGCTGCGGCAAATCGACCTTGCTGCGTATGCTGGCCGGTTTTGAGCAGCCAACGCAGGGGCAAATTATGCTCGACGGCGTCGATCTGGCGCACGTGCCGCCATATCTGCGCCCCATTAATATGATGTTTCAGTCTTATGCCCTGTTCCCGCACATGACGGTTGAACAGAACATTGCGTTCGGCCTGAAACAGGACAAATTGCCGAAAGCGGAAATTGCCAGCCGCGTGGCGGAAATGCTCAATCTGGTGCATATGAGCGAGTTCGCCAAACGTAAGCCGCATCAGCTTTCCGGCGGGCAACGTCAGCGCGTGGCGCTGGCGCGTAGCCTGGCGAAACGCCCGAAACTGCTGCTGCTGGATGAACCGATGGGCGCGCTGGACAAAAAACTGCGTGACCGTATGCAACTGGAAGTGGTGGATATCCTCGAGCGCGTCGGCGTGACCTGCGTGATGGTCACGCACGATCAGGAAGAGGCGATGACCATGGCCGGCCGTATTGCCATCATGAACCGCGGTAAATTCGTGCAGATTGGCGAGCCGGAAGAGATTTACGAGCATCCGACTACCCGTTACAGCGCTGAATTTATCGGCTCGGTCAATGTCTTCGAAGGGTTGCTGAAAGAGCGGCAGGATGATGGCCTGGTGATCGAGTCTCCGGGGCTGGTGCATCCGCTGAAGGTCGATCCGGATGCTTCGGTGGTGGACAACGTGCCGGTGTATGTGGCGCTGCGTCCGGAAAAAATCATGCTCTGCGACGAGCCGCCAGCCGATGGCTACAACTTTGCCGTCGGTGAAGTGGTGCATATTGCCTATCTTGGTGACCTTTCTATTTATCACGTGCGTGTGCAAAGCGGGCAGATGATCAGCGCCCAGTTGCAAAACGCGCATCGCTACCGTAAAGGCGCGCCAACCTGGGGCGACGAAGTTCGTCTCTGTTGGGATGCCGATAGTTGTGTGGTTCTGACGGTTTAAGGAGCGGTGATGAGTACACTGGAGCCGCCGGCCCGGGTTGAAAAACCGGGCGGTTTAACACTGTGGCTGGCGCGTATGCAGATGCGCCACGGGCGCAAGCTGGTGATTGCGCTGCCCTATATCTGGCTTATTTTGCTGTTTCTGCTGCCGTTTTTGATTGTCTTCAAAATCAGCCTTGCGGAGATGGCGCGCCAGATCCCGCCGTATACCGATCTGATTGAGTGGGCCGACAGCCAGCTTACGGTCACGCTGAATATCGGCAACTTCCTGCAACTGACCGACGATCCGCTCTATATCGAGGCGTACCTGCAATCGCTGGAAGTGGCGGCGATTTCCACGCTGTGCTGTTTGCTGCTTGGCTATCCGCTGGCCTGGGCGGTGGCGCACAGTAAACCGTCAACGCGCAATATTCTGCTGTTATTGGTGATCCTGCCGTCGTGGACCTCGTTCCTGATCCGCGTGTACGCGTGGATGGGCATTTTGAAAAGCAACGGCGTGCTGAATAACTTCCTGATGTGGCTGGGCGTTATCGATCAGCCGCTGAACATTCTGCACACCAACCTGGCGGTCTATATTGGCATCGTTTACGCCTATCTGCCGTTTATGGTGCTGCCGATTTATACCGCGTTGACGCGTATCGACTATTCGCTGGTGGAAGCCTCGCTGGATCTCGGCGCGCGACCGCTGAAAACCTTCTTCAGCGTGATTGTGCCGCTGACCAAAGGCGGGATTATCGCCGGGTCGATGCTGGTGTTTATCCCGGCGGTGGGTGAGTTTGTGATCCCGGAACTGCTTGGCGGCCCGGACAGCATCATGATTGGGCGCGTGCTGTGGCAGGAGTTCTTTAATAACCGCGACTGGCCAGTAGCCTCTGCGGTGGCGGTGATCATGCTGTTGTTGCTGATTATGCCGATCATGTGGTTCCACAAACATCAGCAGAAACAGGCGGGGGATCACGCATGAACAACTTACCGGTAGTGCGATCGCCGTGGCGCATCCTGATCCTGGTGCTTGGGTTCTCATTTCTGTATGCGCCGATGCTGATGCTGGTGATCTACTCGTTCAACAGTTCGAAGCTGGTCACGGTATGGGCGGGCTGGTCAACGCGCTGGTACGGCGAACTGTTCCACGATGATGCGATGATGAGCGCGGTGGGGTTAAGCCTGACCATTGCCGCCTGTGCGGCCACCATGGCGGCGATCCTCGGCACCATCGCCGCTGTTGTGATGGTGCGTTTTGGCCGCTTCCGTGGCTCCAACGGTTTCGCCTTTATGATCACCGCGCCACTGGTCATGCCGGATGTAATTACTGGCCTGTCGCTGCTGCTGCTGTTTGTCGCGCTCGGGCATGCGATTGGCTGGCCTTCGGATCGCGGGATGTTAACCATCTGGCTGGCGCACGTCACGTTCTGTACTGCTTATGTGGCGGTGGTGATCTCCTCGCGCCTGCGTGAACTCGATCGTTCGATTGAAGAGGCGGCGATGGATTTGGGCGCTACGCCGCTGAAAGTCTTCTTTGTCATTACGCTGCCGATGATCATGCCGGCGGTGATCTCCGGCTGGCTGCTGGCCTTTACGCTGTCGCTGGATGATCTGGTGATCGCCAGCTTTGTCTCCGGGCCGGGCGCGACGACGCTGCCGATGCTGGTCTTCTCCAGCGTGCGTATGGGGGTGAACCCGGAAATCAACGCGCTGGCGACGCTGATCCTCGGCGTGGTCGGGATTGTTGGTTTAATCGCCTGGTATCTGATGGCGCGCACAGAAAAGCAGCGGATTCGTGATATCCAGCGTGCAAGACAAGATCATTCTCATTAAAATCGGAAAATTGTGTCGCTGATGCCGCGCTTGTCGCGGCATTTTTTCACAGGGAAATCACAGGATTGGGCTTCTTTAAGAAAACCACTCATCACGCGAAACTGAATGTACCCGCGATGGTGCAGGTGGCGGCTATTGCTATCATCACTATTCGCTGTGTCGATGTGCTGATGGTGCTCAATGTGCTGGGCGTGCGCGGTATTATCGATTTTGTCCAGCGCAGCGCACAAACCTGGGCGCTGACGCTGATTTTTCTCGGCAGTCTGTTGCTGGTGTTTATCGAAATCCTCTGCGCGTTTTCGGTGGTGAAAGGCCGCAACTGGGCGCGCTGGCTCTATCTTCTGACGCAGCTTATCGCCACCGGCTATTTGTGGGCCGCCTCGCTCGGTTATGGTTATCCGGAGCTGTTTAGCATTGCCGGTGGATCGCGCCGGGAGATTTTCCGTTCGCTGATGCTGCAAAAACTGCCCGATATGCTGGTGCTGTTCCTGCTGTTTATTCCCGCGCCCAGCCGACGCTTTTTCCGCCTGCAATAACGGTGGTACAATCCCGGCCCCGCAAAACGAAAGGCTTTATTATGCAGTGCGCTCTCTACGATGCTGGTCGCTGTCGCTCCTGTCAGTGGATCGAACAACCGCTTGTCACCCAGCTTACCGCTAAGATGGACGATCTCCATCACCTGCTGGCGGGGTTGCCGGTAGCAGAGTGGCGCACACCGGTGAGCGGCCCGGAGCAGGGGTTTCGCAATAAAGCCAAAATGGTGGTCAGCGGTAGCGTAGAAAAACCGCTGCTCGGTATGCTGCACCGCGACGGTACGCCGGAAGATCTCACCGATTGCCCGCTCTATCCCGACTCTTTTGTCCCGGTTTTTGCTGCGCTTAAACCCTTTATTGCCCGTGCGGGTCTAACGCCTTACAACGTGGCGCGTAAGCGCGGCGAACTGAAATACCTGCTGCTGACTGAAAGCCAGCAGGATGGCGGCATGATGCTGCGTTTTGTCTTGCGTTCCGAAGCTAAGCTGACGCAACTTCGCGCCGCGCTGCCGTGGTTGCAGGCGCAATTACCGCAGTTGCAGGTCATTTCGGTAAATATCCAGCCTGTACATATGGCGATCATGGAAGGGGAGACGGAGATTTTCCTCACCGAACAGCAGGCGCTGGCGGAAAATTTCAATGGTGTGCCGCTGTGGATCCGCCCGCAAAGCTTCTTCCAGACCAACCCGGTCGTTGCCAGCGCGTTATACGCCACTGCCCGCGACTGGGTGCGTGCTTTACCGGTCGCGCATATGTGGGATCTGTTCTGTGGCGTCGGCGGTTTTGGTCTGCACTGCGCGACCCCTGAAATGCGGCTGACTGGCATTGAGATCGCCCCGGAAGCGATCGCCTGTGCAACGCAGTCGGCGCAGGTGCTGGGGCTGCATAATTTGCATTTTCAGGCGCTTGATTCCACGCAGTTCGCCACTGCGCAACAGGATGCGCCGGATCTGGTGCTGGTTAACCCACCGCGACGCGGCATCGGCGCGGAATTATGCGGCTATTTAAGCCATATGGCGCCGCCTTTTATCGTCTATTCAAGCTGTAATGCGCAGTCGATGGCGAAAGATATTCGACGGCTTCCGGGCTATCGCATCGAACGCGTACAACTGTTTGATATGTTTCCACATACTGCACATTACGAGGTGCTGACGCTGCTAATCAGGCGTTAATTCTCCCGCTTAAACGGCAATTTGCGAGACGATATTCTCGGTTTTCCCCGCGCGCCCCTGTTTTTTGTACCAGGCTTAAGCAACATCAGGCCATCAAACAATGTGGGGCAGAATGAAAGAACAGAACCGAACAATAGGTATTGCGCCGTATGGCGGATCAGCAGGCGGCTGGGGCGCATTAAAAGCGGTCGCCGATGCGTTACGCGGCCAAATGTCTGTTAAGCAGGATGTCATTGCTCTCTTCAAAGTAAACCAGCCACAGGGGTTTGATTGCCCCGGTTGCGCATGGCCCGATCCGCAACACACTTCCTCCTTTGAATTTTGTGAAAACGGCGCCAAAGCTGTCTCCTGGGAGGCAACCAGCAAACGCGCCACGCCGGAGTTTTTCGCTGCGCATACGGTGAGCGAACTGTGGAAGCGAAATGCCTTTGAGCTGGAAGGCGAGGGGCGCTTAACGCATCCAATGAAATATGATGCCGCCAGCGATACCTACCAGCCCATCGAATGGGAAACCGCTTTTCGTGAAATTGGCGAGCTTCTGCGCAGCTACGACGATCCCAACAGCGTTGAGTTTTACACTTCGGGGCGCGCCTCCAACGAAGCGGCCTTTCTCTGGCAACTGTTTGCCCGTGAGTACGGCACCAATAATTTCCCGGATTGTTCCAATATGTGCCACGAGCCGACCAGCGTCGGCTTACCGGAATCCATTGGCGTCGGCAAAGGCACCGTTGAACTGGACGATTTTGATCATTGCGACCTGGTACTGTGTATCGGTCACAACCCAGGCACTAACCATCCGCGTATGCTTGGTACGCTGCGTGAAGTCTCTAAACGCGGCGCAACCATTGTGGCAATCAATCCGTTGCGCGAGCGCGGCCTTGAACGTTTTACCTCGCCGCAAAGCCCGATTGAAATGTTGGCGCTCAGCTCGACGAAGCTGGCTTCAACCTACTACAAAGTGCGGGTAGGCGGCGATGCGGCGATGCTGAAAGGGGTGATGAAAATCCTGCTGTCGATGCATGAAGAGTCGCAAGCCAAAGGCGAACCGGGTGTGATTGACGAGGCGTTTATTCGCCAGCATACGCAGGGGTTTGATGCGCTTAAAGCCGATCTCGATGCTACCGACTGGGAACATATTCTTAAAGTTTCCGGAATGGAGCGCAAAGAGATCCAGAATATCGCCCGGCTGTATGCTGATGCTGAACGCACCATCATCTGCTATGGCATGGGGATCACGCAGCATCAGTACGGTACGCAGAATGTGCAGCAAATCGCTAATTTGCTGCTGCTGCGCGGCAATATTGGTAAACAAGGTGCGGGGATTTGCCCGCTGCGCGGGCACTCCAATGTGCAGGGCGATCGCACTGTTGGCATTACCGAAATTCCGCCACAGCCGCTGCTCGATAGCATTGAAAAAGTGTTTGGTTTTAAACCCCCTCAGCAGCACGGTCATGGTGCCGTTGCTGCAATCCAGGCGATCCGCGACGGTAAGAGCAAAGCGCTGCTCTGTCTCGGGGGGAATCTGGCGGAGGCCATTTCCGATCCTCTTGCGACATTCCCGGCGATGCGCAAACTGGATTTGGTGGTGCATATGGCTACAAAACTGAATCGCTCGCACTTATTGATCGGCAAACATAATTATTTGCTGCCGGTGCTGGGGCGTACTGAAACGGATTTACAGGCATCTGGCGCGCAAAGCGTGACGGTTGAAGATTCCATGTCGATGGTGCATGCGTCGCGCGGCACGCTGACGCCAGCGTCACCGCATCTGAAATCGGAACCGGCGCTGGTGGCCGCTTTAGCCAAAGCAACGTTGCCGCAAAGCGTTGTCGATTGGGAGAAGATGGTCAGCGATTACAGCAATATTCGTGATGCCATTGAAGCGGTCTTTCCGGCATTCAGTAATTTCAATACACGAATAAAAAAACCGGGCGGCTTCCGGCTGCGCAATGCGGCTTCGGAACGCGAATGGAATACACCATCCGGCCTGGCGCAGTTCAAAGTGATGCAGGGTATTAATGAAGATCCGCGCTCGCTCAAATGCCACGATCTGGTGCTGACCACACTACGCAGCCACGATCAGTACAACACCACACTGTATGGTCTTAATGATCGCTATCGCGGTGTGACCGGACGACGGGATGTACTGTTTATCAATGCTGACGAAGCGGAAAAACGCGAGTTGCGCGTGGGCGATCAGGTGAACGTGGTGGCGCTCGATCCTGATGGCAATCCGACATCGCGGCGCATGGAAAACCTCACCGTTGTGGTGCTGGATATGGCGCCCGGTTCGGTGGGAGCGTATTACCCGGAAGCGAATATTCTGGTGCCGCTGGACAGCCACGATACCCAAAGTGGTATTCCGGCCTATAAAAGCATTCCGGTTGCTATGGAACATGTTGAGGTGCCGGTGGCCACTTCAGGCGCGCGGCGTTAAAGAGGAAAATCGCCGGATAGCGGCTAACAGCTTACCCGATCGACAAAGAGTATTTTCACTCTTCAGATCGGATAAGCGAAGCGTCATCCGGCGTTAAGCACTTACTGTGGGAACCACTGGTTGCTGATTTTCTGGTAGGTGCCGTCAGCTTTGATCGCTTTCAGGGCGGCATTCAGTTTTTCCAGCAGCGCCTTGTTTTCCGGGCGAACAGCGATGCCGAGACCAGTACCGAAATATTGCGGATCGGTCACTTTCGGTGTTGCAACGCCAAGCTGCGGGTTGGTTTTCAGCCACTCATTAACCACGGCGGTATCACCAAACACGCCGTCGATACGGCCATTTTTCAGGTCGATAATCGCGTTCTGGTAGCTGTCATAAGCCACGGTTTTCACTTCCGGGTGCTTATCCTGCAAATATTTCTGATGTGTGGTGCCGTTTTCCATTCCGATGCGTTTGCCTTTCAAATCATCGAAAGATTTAAACGCGTCTTTTTTGGCAATCACCACGGCGGAGTTCGCATAGTACGGTTCGGTGAAAGAGACCTGTTTAGCGCGCTCTGGCGTAATATCCATGCCGGAGATTACCGCATCATATTTTCTGAATTTCAGCGACGGGATCAGGCTGTCAAACGCGTGGTTGGTGAAGGTGCAGTCTGCCTGCATCTGTTTGCACAGCGCATTTGCCAGGTCGATATCAAAACCGACGATTTTATTGTTCGCGTCCAGCGATTCAAACGGCGGGTAGGTGGCGGAAACGCCGAAATTGATTTTATCAGCAGCAGAGGCGCTCGCAGCGAAAGTCGCAATCAGGGCGGCGGCCAGCATCAGTTTTTTCATTTTCGAACTCCTGTCGATCAATCTTATTGTTGTTGCCGTGTCTTCAGCATGGCGTTCACGATGCCACTAATTGAATTTATATGCAATAAAAATGCTTAAATATATTTAATTGGATATAAAAAAGGCGAGAAATGAAAGCATTATCTCGCCGTTGATTATTATTTATGCAATTAGTTGCGGCGTTCGAAAGCCAACGCTTTGCGTTCAATCAGACGCATCATTAACGTCAACAGACCGTTCACCACCAGATAAATCAACCCGGCAGCGCCAAACACCATCACGTCATAGGTACGGCCGTAGAGCAGTTGGCCGTGCCCCATCACCTCCATCAGTGTGATGGTGTAAGCCAGCGATGTACTTTTAAACACCAGCACCACTTCGTTGGAATAGGACGAAAGGGCGCGTTTAAAAGCGTAAGGCAGCAGGATCGCCAGCGTATCTTTTTTGCTCATGCCCAGCGCGCTGCAGGATTGCCATTGGCCCTGCGGAATCGCGCGGATCGCGCCGTAAAACAGCTGCGTGGTATACGCCGCGCTGTTCAGCGACAGCGCCAGCAGCGCGCACAGCCACGGCTGCGACAGCAGATGCCAGATAAACGGATAGTTCTGCAACGACGGAAACTGACCGGGGCCGTAGTAAATCAGGAAGATCTGCACCAGCAGCGGCGTACCGGTAAACAGCGTGATATAGCCGCGTACGATGTGCGTCAGCACCGGCGTTTTCAATGTCAGGATGACGGTAAACAGCAGCGACAAAATCAGTGCCACAATCAGTGACGCGATGGTTAGCGTCAGGCTGGTATGCAGGCCTTTAAACAGCTCTGGTAAATAGGCAAGCATTATCCCGGCCTCCGTTCAAAGCGCGTCGCACGCAGGTCAATGCGTTTGAGGATCCACTGGCTGAACAGAGTGATCACCAGGTAGATCGCCGCCGCCACAATGTACCAGGTGAAGGGCTCCTGGGTACGGGTCGCAATGCTTTTGGTTTGCAGCATCAGATCGTTAACACTGATCAGCGACACCAGCGCGGTATCTTTCAACAGCACCAACCACTGGTTACCCAGACCCGGCAGCGCATGGCGCCACATTTGCGGCATCACCAGACGGAAGAAGATCGCCCCTTTCGACAGACCGAGTGCCTGGCCGGATTCGCGCTGCCCGTCCGGCACCGCTTTTAACGCACCGCGCAGGGTTTGCGAAGCGTAAGCCGAATAGAGCAGAGAGAGCGCGATCACGCCGCACAGGAACGGGCTGACATCGAAGTTTTCAATCTGTACCTGCACCGGGATTTGCACTACGCCAAGATTGATGGTGAAACCATCAGAGAGCGTTAGCAGGAGCTGCGAGGCGCCAAAATAGATAAACAGCACCACGAGAATTTCCGGCAGGCCGCGCAGCAGCGTGACCAGCGCGGTACCGATCCATGCAATGGGACGCCACTTAACGGACTCCCACACGGCAAAGATCATCGCCAGCACCAGGCCGATGAGCAGCGCACAAACGGCAAGGCCGACGGTCATCCCGGCGGCGCTTGCTAATGGAAACATTTCGTTCATTAAGGATTACTTCTGGAACCATTTGCTGTAGATGGCCTGGTAAGTCCCATCTTTCTTCACTTTTTCCAGCGCAGCGTTGAATTTCTGCTGCAACTCAGTATTGCCCTGGCGTACGGCGATACCCAGACCGGTACCGAAGTACTCTTTGTCCGTCACTTTATCGCCTACCGCTGCCAGTTTGGCATCGGCTTTCAGCCATTCGGTAACCACTGCGGTGTCGCCAAAGACAGCATCAATGCGGCCGTTTTGCAGATCCAGACGCGCATTCTGGTAGCTGTCGTAAGGCACGGTGGTGATTTCCGGGTGTTTATCGTTAATGAATTTCTGGTGTGTGGTGCCGTTCTGCACGCCAACACGTTTGCCTTTCAGCTGATCGATGCTGGTGAATTTACCCTGCTGGCCGACGAACAGCGCAGAGTTATCGTAGTACGGCGTAGTAAACAGAACCTGTTTTTCACGCTCTGGCGTGATATCCATACCGGCCATTACCGCGTCAAAACGGCGGAATTTCAGGCTCGGGATCAGGCTGTCAAAGGCCTGGTTGGTAAAGGTACAGGTCGCATCGATCTCTTTACACAGCGCATTCGCCAGATCCACATCAAAGCCGACGATCTTGTTATTGGCATCGGTGGATTCAAACGGAGGGTAGCTCGCTTCCGTCGCAAAACGAATGGCCTGGGCTGCTGTAGCGCTAAGGCTGATGCTGGCAAGTAGTGCGGCAATCAGTACTTTTTTCATTGTCTTTATTCCCGAGTCTTCAGTGAGATAGGTAGTATTTAAATGCATCGGTCTGCGGCGCGGCAAAGCAGCTGGCATCCCCTTGCTCAACAATGTGACCATTTTCCATATACACCACGCGGCTGGCGGTTTTGCGCGCCACTTCCACTTCGTGGGTCACGATGACCTGCGTAATGCCGGTTTCCGACAGTTCACGAATAATGCTGACAATTTGCGCGGTGATTTCCGGATCGAGTGCGGCAGTGGGTTCATCAAACAGCAGAACCTGCGGCTCCATCATCAGCGCACGGGCGATGGCGACACGCTGCTGTTGTCCGCCGGACAGGTGCAGCGGATAGCGATCGCTATAGGGTTTAAGACGTAAACGCTCCAGCAGCTTCTCGGCGCGCGCCAGCGCCTGATCTTTGCTTAAACCGAGCACGCGGCACGGCGCTTCAATCAGGTTTTGCTGCACGGTCAGATGCGGCCAAAGATTATATTGCTGGAACACCATGCCCACGTTCTGGCGCAATTCACGAATCGCTTTATCTGACGGGGTTTTGGCAAAATCAAAATGGTTGCCTGCAATGCTTAACTGGCCGGAACGCGGCATTTCGAGCAGGTTGAGTACGCGCAACAGCGAACTTTTACCCGCACCGCTTGGGCCGAGCAGCACCAGCGTTTCGCCCTGCGGGCAATCCAGTGTGATGTCGAAGAGCGCCTGGTGTGCGCCATAAAAGCAATTGATGCTGTTTAATTTAATACTCATCGAAGCAGTCTGATAGCAATTGAGGCCGCAAATAGTAACGTTGACAGAATAGTTATGCAATATTTGTGCGTTAAAACTTAAAAATAAACCAGGTTATGCGATAAAGTTAGCACAAAATACCGGGCGGCGAGGGAACCAGGCATAAATGTCGGCATTCCCCGGGGAATGCCAGACAATTTACGGGGGTTACCATAACGGTTAGCGATGTTCTATCGACTGGCGCAGCGTACCGGCGGGCGCGTGTACCGAGCCGCCCAGGTAGCGGACATCATCCACCGCCCAGCACTGTCCTTCGCGGATCATCAGTACTTCATCCTGCCAGCGTTGGCTGCCCTGGCTTAATGTTACGCGCAGCGGAATATTCCGCGCATCGCTATTGGGAATGGTGGAAGCGCTGGTGACGTCGGCATGATCGGCGGCAACGCTACGGCTGGAGAAGGGATCGGTTTTAAACAGCGCAGCGGTTTGCGGATCGCGGCTGGCGTTATTCAGCATTTTCGCCAGGTCGTCACTCAGGTACGGGCGCAATGCGGTCAGGTCGCTGCCCGGATGGGCGATGCGGTAGTCATAAAATTGTTGTGCAACACTGTCAGGACCGCCTTCCACACACTGCCCGCTACGGGTGCCAATATCTTTATAGGCCGGGGTTACGGTAGTACAGGCGCTCAGCAGCAGCGCGCACGGCATTACAAGAGTCAAAACTGAATAGCGCATATTGATTTCCTTATTTCTCTTCAGAAGACACGACCTTTCAAGAATAGTGTATTGATCTGATAATGTGTCTCGTAACGTGCGCAATCAAAAGGAGAACTTTATGCAATTTTCAACCACGCCGACCCTTGAAGGACAACCGATTATTGAGTATTGCGGCGTCGTGACAGGCGAAGCGATTCTGGGCGCCAATATTTTCCGTGATTTTTTTGCCGGTATCCGCGATATCGTCGGCGGACGTTCTGGCGCCTATGAGAAAGAGCTGCGTAAAGCGCGGGAAATTGCCTTTCGTGAACTGGGCGAGCAGGCGCAACAGCTCGGCGCAGATGCGGTGGTCGGTATTGATATCGATTATGAAACCGTCGGCAAAGACAGCAGCATGCTGATGGTAAGCGTCAGCGGTACGGCGGTTAAAACACGCCGATGAAAAAGTATGCATTAGCAATGCTGGCGCTGCTTCTGGCCGGCTGTGCGAGTGAAAAAGGAATTATCGATAAAAACGGCTATCAGTTGGATACGCGGCGTCAGGCGCAGGCAGCTTACCCGCGTATCAAGGTGCTGGTAATTCATTACACGGCGGATGATTTTGATGTCTCGCTGGCGACGCTTACCGACAAGCAGGTGAGCGCTCATTACCTGGTGCCCGCCAGCCCGCCGCTGTACCACGGTAAACCGCGCATCTGGCAGTTGGTGCCGGAGCAGGATCTCGCCTGGCACGCGGGTGTGAGTTTCTGGCGCGGCGCGACGCGCATCAACGATACCTCGATCGGTATTGAGTTAGAGAACCGCGGCTGGCAACGGAGCGCGGACGGGAAAACCTTTGCGCCTTTTGCGCCTGCGCAAATTAGTGCGTTGATTCCACTGGTAAAAGATATTATCGCGCGGTACAACATCGCGCCGCAAAACGTGGTGGCGCATGCCGATATCGCGCCGCAGCGTAAAGACGATCCCGGCCCGTTATTCCCGTGGCAGGCGTTGGCCGCTCAGGGGATTGGCGTCTGGCCGGATGCAGCGCGGGTGGCATTTTATCTGAATGGTCGTTCTCCTCATCAGCCGGTGGAAACGGCGTCGCTGCTCGATTTGTTGGCGCGCTACGGCTATGAAGTGAAACCGGAAATGACGCCTGAGCAGCAGAAACGGGTGATCGAAGCGTTTCAGATGCATTTTCGTCCGGGGTTATGGAACGGCGTTGCGGATGCCGAAAGCCAGGCCATTGCCGAGGCATTACTGGAAAAATATGGCCAGGGGTGACTGCCGCTGGTTTTTTTATGATGAGGTCAATGGAAATGGTGTTTCGCATCATGACAGGGGCATTGCTGATGGCGGCTTTTGCTGTCCACGCTGCGCCAAACCCGCCGTACGCATGTTCCTACTGGGACAAAAAAACGGACAGTGTGGAAACGCTGGATGAGTGCGCCGTGCTGAAAGAGGGCAAGCTGGTATTTTTACCCGCGCTATTTGCCAAAACTCATGATGTCGATGGCATGTCGTGGGTCGGGCTGCACGATTATAACCGTGCAGCGGGGAAACAGGATACGGACTATTATGTGCGTTCTGCGCACGAGTATTTGTCGGTGATGCATTTCGATAACGGGCCGGACTGGTTTGTCGAGGGGCTGGTGCGCTCAACGCAGAACGGCAAAGTGGGCTACTGGGATGACACTTTCCGCAACCGCATTGCCGCCCGCTATGATTACGCTTCGCAGTTTGAGGGCGGCAAAGCGCTGGTCTGTATCGGGTGCAAACCGCAGCGTGAAGGCGAACATATCGCGTTGAGCGGCGGGGAGTGGTACTACATTGATAAGAGTGGTCAGCGGGTGTCTGAAATTAAATCCGGGCCGTTCTGAGTCTGTCAGCGGTGCAACTTGCCGTGGTCTTTTAACCAGTGCGCCGTGCGTTTGATGCCTTCATCCAGCGTCACGATCGGCGCATAGCCCAGCTCTTCCTGGGCGCGTGTGATATCCAGCGTGAAATCAAAATTAAGCTTCGATACGCCATAGTGGGTGAAGGCGGGTTCTTTCGCGCGCTTATCGCCAAAACGTTCCATGCTGCGGGCCAGCATATCCAGCATGGTGTAGGGCACGGAGCGAATGCGGCAGGAGATCGCCAGATCGTCAATCAGCCGCTGTACGATACTGCGCAGCGAGCGCGGCTCGCCGTTGGTGATGTTATACGCCCGCCCGGAGGGTAAGGTGTCGCACTGCTGCTGGCTGGCAAGCCACATCGCATGCACTGCATTTTCGTAGTAGGTCATATCCACCAGCGCATCACCGCCGCGCGGCAGTAGCACGCTGCGGTAGTGGTGCATCATCTGCGCCAGCCGCGGGATAAACACTTTGTCGTGCGGACCAAACAGGCTTTGCGGACGCAGAATGGTAAAGCGGGTGTTGGGGTTCGCCTGTGCCAGCAGATCGATGACCTGCTCGCCAGCGGCTTTACTGCGGGCAAATTCGTTAGCAAAACGCGCCGGGCGAAAATCTTCCGCGATATTGTGATGATGGTGATAATCGAAGTAGAGCGAAGGCGAGGAGATATGGATAAAGTTGCGTACGCCCCAGGCGACAGCCCATTCACCCAGGCGGCGCGTGGCGCGCACATTCGCCAGGTCAAACGCTTCCTGCGTTCCCCACGGTGAGGTGAAACTGGAGCAGTGCCACAGCGTGTCGATATCGGCGAGCATGACTTTAGCCTGCGATGAAACCAGCTCGGTTAAATCCGCATGCACAAACTCGGCGCCCATCTTGCTCAGCAACTTGCCCATCGCTTCGTTGCGGCCCGTCGCCCTGACGCTGATCCCTTTTTGACGCAGATATTCGACGGCGTTTCGGCCTAAACCGCTGGTTGCGCCCGTGACCAGTACCTTCATATCAATCCACTGTGTTGAATAGCAATTATCGCGCGCATTCTTCCGTGAATTACGCCGCGATGCAATGGGAGAAGTAAAAGAAAAAGGTTAACCGTCAGACTTTTCCGCTATTTTTTTCTGCCAGACGGGCAATTTGTTGCGCCATGCCACGAAAGATGAACAGATGAGCCGGGAACATCAGTAACCAGTAAAACAAACCCGGCATGCCGTGCGGATGCCACCAGGCGCGGACATCCAGTAGCCGGTGGTCGCCTTTGTCGCTCAACGTAAAGGTCAGCCGTCCCAGCCCCGGCGCTTTCATGCCAAACAATAATGCCAGTTGCTGCTCCGGTTCGGCGATGATCACTTTCCAGCTATCCACCGCATCGCCGGTTTGCAGCCAGGCGCGATCGGGGCGTCCGCGCGGTAACTGGTGGCCGATTAAGCGATCGAGCGCGGCGCGGGTTTCCCACAGCAGATTGCCGAAAAAGTAGCGCTCTTTGCCGCCGATACGGTTAACCACTTCCCACAGCGCGCTGAGGCTGGCTACGGTTTTTACCTGATAACCAGCCTGTTTCGGATAGTAACCGTATTGCGGACGCCAGCGTGAGAAGGCCTGCGGGTCATAGCCCCAGTCGGCGGAATTCACCAGCTTTTCTTCTTCCTGCAACGTCTGACGCACCGCGTCATCAAAGCGGATCAACGTTTGCGGGATCAAACCGCGCAGCGCGCGATCGTCGGCCAGCAGATCGTGTTTCAGTCCCTGGATTAGCGCCTTTGCAATGGTTGGCGGTACGGACGTGATGAGATGCAAAAACCAGACGGAGATCAGCCGCGTTGGCAGCGGAATGGGGATCAGCGGGCGATGTACGCCGCTGACGCGCATAAAATGCTCGAACTGCTGCTGATAGCTCAGCACTTCCGGCCCGGCAGCCTCAAACACTCGGTGTTCTGCCGCCGGGTGATGCAGCAACTCCAGCAGATAATACAGCAGATTTTCCAGCGCAATCGGCGTGGTACGCGAACGCACCCAGCGCGGCGGCGTCAGCACCGGCAGGTTAAATACCATATCGCGCATCACTTCAAAGGCCGCCGAACCCGCGCCGACAATGATCCCGGCGCGCAATTCGGTAACCGGAACACCGGCTGCCCGCAGCTGATCGCCGGTATATTGCCGCGCCAGTAGATGGTCAGAATCCGTTGCCCCTTTTGCCTGCAACGAACTGAGGAAAATAACCTGTTTGACCGGCGTTTCCCGCAGCGCATCGCGCACATTCAGGGCGATTTGCCGTTCATGCGCCACAAAATCGCTGCTTTCGCCCATGCTATGTACCAGATAGTAGAGCGTATCGACATCGGCCAGCAGCGCCGGAAGCTCCTGCGGCCAATAGAGATCAATCGTGTGGCAGGTCACGCCGGGCAACTGCTGCTTTTGCAGGCGCGTTAACTGGCGCGCCGCCGCTTTGACCTGGTGGCCTTGCTGACTGAGCGCGGCCACCAGCCGCTGCCCGATATAACCGCTGGCACCAAGCACCAGGATCCGCTGCGCCACATCTGCTCCTTAGCGCTGTAAAAAAGCCTGCCAGTGGCGAACTACCTCGGTGAGCTGCTGGCGATTGACGTCGAGATGGGTGACCAGCCGCACCACCGGCGACGCGTTGATTAGCACATCGCGCTCGCGCATAAACGCTCCCAACGCTGCGGCCGGTTCGCCAACGCGGACGAACAACATATTGGTGTCGTGGCGCATCACGTCGGCACCAATTTCCTGCAACTGAGCGGCCAGCCAGGCGGCGTTCTCGTGATCCTCTTTCAGCCGCGCGACGTTGTGCTTCAGCGCATACAGACCCGCTGCGGCAAGGATCCCGGCCTGGCGCATACCGCCGCCGGTCATTTTGCGCCAGCGGTTGGCGCGGGTGATATAAGCTTTGTCGCCCACCAGTAATGAACCGACCGGCGTGCCGAGGCCCTTCGACAGGCAGATGGTGAAAGAGTCGCAATATTGCGCGATCGCGCTAAGGTCGCAGCCGTATTCCACGATGGCGTTAAAGATGCGTGCGCCATCAACGTGCAGCGACAGCCCGCGCTCGCGGGTAAATTCCCACGCCTGTTTCAGGTAGTCGCGCGGCAGTACTTTGCCGTTGTGGGTATTTTCCAGACTGAGCAGTTTGGTGCGTGCGAAGTGGATGTCATCGGCTTTGATTTTTGCCGCGACTTTGTCCAGCGGCAGCGTCCCGTCGGCGGCGGCATCAATGGGCTGCGGCTGAATGCTGCCGAGCACCGCTGCGCCGCCCGCTTCGTAGAGATAGTTATGCGCTCCCTGGCCGACAATATACTCTTCGCCGCGCTCGCAGTGGCTTAACAGCGCCACCAGGTTGGCCTGCGTTCCGGTCGGCAGAAACAGTGCGGCTTCTTTGCCGCTGAGTTCTGCTGCGTAACGCTGCAGTTCGTTGACGGTGGGATCATCACCGTAAACATCGTCCCCGACCGGGGCGGCCATCATCTCTTCGAGCATGGCGCGCCCCGGGCGGGTTACGGTATCACTACGTAAATCAATCACGGCATTTCCTTTCTCTGGCTCAGGTTAAACATCTGTTTTACCTGAGCCAGTTGGTTTTCGCCAGTTCGATGACTTCATCGCCGCGTCCGCTGATAATGGCGCGCATCATATAGAGGCTGAAGCCTTTGGCCTGCTCCAGTTTGATTTGCGGCGGGATCGCCAGTTCCTCTTTGGCGACAGTGACATCCACCAGCACCGGGCCGTCGATTGAGAAGGCGCGCTGGAGCGCTTCGTCAACATCGGCGGATTTCTCCACGCGAATCCCGGTAATGCCGCAGGCCTCGGCGATGCGGGCAAAGTTGGTGTCCTGCAACTCCGTACCGTCGGTTAAGTAGCCGCCCGCTTTCATCTCCATCGCCACAAAGCCGAGCACGCTGTTATTAAAGACGATAATTTTCAGCGGCAGCTTCATCTGCACAACGGAGAGGAAATCGCCCATCAGCATGCTGAAACCGCCATCGCCGCAGAGCGCCACGACCTGTCTTTCCGGGTAGGTTGCTTTTGCACCGAGGGCCTGCGGCATGGCGTTGGCCATCGAACCATGGTTAAAGGAACCGAGCAGGCGGCGCTTGCCGTTCATTTTCAGATAGCGCGCCGCCCATACCGTTGGCGTGCCGACATCACAGGTGAAAATCGCGTCATCCGCGGCAAAATGGCTGATTTGCTGCGCCAGATATTGCGGGTGAATCGATTTCTCGCTCGGCTTCGCTAAATCATCCAGCCCTTTGCGGGCTTCGCGGTAATCCGCCAGCGCTTTATCAAGGAAGCGGCGATCGGTTTTTTCTTCCAGCAACGGCAGCAACGCGGCAAGGGTCGCTTTGATATCGCCCACCAGCGCCATGTCCACTTTACTGTGCGCGCCAATGCTGGCCGGATTGATGTCGATCTGGATGATTTTGGCGTCGGTAGGGTAGAAGGCGCGATAGGGGAATTGCGTGCCGAGCAGCACTAAGGTATCGGCATTCATCATGGTGTGGAACCCGGAAGAGAAGCCAATCAGCCCGGTCATGCCGACATCGTACGGGTTGTCGTACTCCACATGCTCTTTACCGCGCATCGCGTGGACAATCGGCGCATTCAGTTTCCCGGCGAAAGCCAGCAGCTCTTTATGCGCACCGGCACAGCCGCTACCGCACATCAGGGCGATATTGCTGGAGTAGCGCAGTAACTGCGCCAGTTTTTGTAACTCTTCTTGTGTCGGAGTGATCACCGGTTGCGGCGCACTGTACCAGTGGCTGCTGGCGCTTTCCGGCGCGGGTTTCAGCGCCACGTCGCCAGGCAGTACAACGACGGACACGCCTTTATTCAGCACGGCTTTGCGCATGGCGATCGCCAGCACCTGCGGGATCTGCTCCGGATTGGAAACCAGTTCGCAATAGTGACTGCATTCGCGAAACAGCTCCTGAGGATGGGTTTCCTGGAAGTAGCCGCTACCGATTTCACTTGAGGGAATGTGGGCCGCAATGGCCAGCACCGGAACGTGGTTGCGGTGGCAATCGAAAAGGCCATTGATCAGATGTAAATTTCCCGGCCCGCAGGAGCCGGCACAAACCGCCAGCTCACCGGTCAGTTGCGCTTCCGCTCCGGCGGCGAAGGCGGCGACTTCTTCATGACGCGTTGGCATCCAGTGAATGGTACCCATGCGATTCAGGCTGTCGCTCAGCCCGTTAAGAGAATCACCGGTAACCCCCCAAATCCGTTTAACGCCCGCTTGTTCAAGGGTTTTAGCAATATAAGCAGCCACAGTCTGTTTCATGGAAAACTCCTTTTGTGATCTTGCTTACAAGCTTAGACAATGATTCTGCCTGGAATGAGATTAACCATGTCCTTTTTTAAAACAGGGGTTTATTTCAGTTACATTCCGTAATACTCTGACAAGGGTCGATGAAAACAGGAATCATTTCAAATGGTTAAATCATTGTTAAACACAGTTAATAAGATGTTTTCGCATGAGGATCTTGGCCGACTGTTGTTGCGTTTGTTGGTTGGCGGATTGATGTTGTTTCACGGGCTGCACAAATTAATCGGTGGTATTGATGGTATTGCGGGCATGCTGGTGGCAAAAGGGTTGCCGGGTTTTATTGCTTATGGCGTGCTGATTGGCGAAGTGCTGTGCCCGATTCTGATCATTCTGGGCGTTCTGACTCGTCCTTCCGCGCTGGTGCTGGCGTTTACGATGGTGGTGGCGTGGTTACTGGTCGGCATCGGTAAAACGGGCGCTCTGGATGCGACCGGCGCGTGGGCGATTGAAAGTATTGTTTACTTCTTTATTGCTGCGCTGGTGATTGCTTTTATTGGCGCGGGCCGCTATTCCGTGGCTCCGGCCTGGAAGTAGTGCAGAGTTAACCGCGTACCGGAACGTTACCCGGTCAATGAGATCAAAAAAACGCCCTCTCTATGAAGGGCGTTTTATTTTGTGCAGAAAGCGTTACGCCAGCACCAAATCCCCTTGTGGATGACAAGAGCAGGCCAGCACATAACCGGCGGCAATCTCCTGCTCCGTCAGCGTCATGGTGCTGCTGACGGTATACTCACCGGAAATCACCTGCGTTTTACAACAGCCACAAACCCCGGCGCGGCAGGCGGCATTCACGGGCATCTTATTGCTTTCCAGCGCTTCCAGCAGCGTACTGCCCACCGGCGCGTAGAAGGTTTTCATCGGCGAGAGTTTGCTGAACTTCAACCCGCTGGTGGCAGCCTGCGCGACAGGGGTAAAGAATTTCTCTTTGAAGAAACGCGTCACGCCCAGCGCTTTCACTTCGCTCTCAACCCAATCCATGTATGGCGCCGGGCCGCAGGTCATTACCGTGCGCGCAGCCAGATCCGGCACCTTGCTGAGCAGTTCGCGGCTCAGGCGGCCTGAAGCAAAACCGGCGGTCGCGTCATTTTCTGCCACCAGCGTGACCGGATATTCTCGCCACTCGTCGGCGAAAATCACATCCTGCGGCGAACGCACATTAAAGATCACCTGCACATCGGCCTGTGGGCGATACTTCGCCAGCCAGCGACGCATCGACATAATCGGTGTCACGCCGCACCCTGCCGCCAGCAGCAACAGCTTATCGTTCGGTTCGTTATCACAGGTAAATTCCCCCTGCGCATCGGACAGCCACAGATAATCACCGCGCTTTACCTCCTGGGTCAGCCACCGGGAACCTGCGCCATCATCAATACGGCGAACGGTCAGCGTAATGTATTCGCTCACACCCGGCGTGGATGAAAGAGTGTAAGCACGCAGCGTATCGGCGCTGTTGCGAATGCTTACCAGCGCGTACTGCCCGGCGCGATACGGATAGTAATCGTGGCATAACAGCGACAGCGTCCAGACATCCGGCGTTTCCTTATGGATATGGTGAACCTGCATGCGCCACGGGCATTGAGGGGTTGGCATGGTCATCGTTATCTCCTTATGCGCTCAGCAACTGCTGCATATCCTGTTCAACGGTCGTGACCTGGCGCAGGCCAAATTTCTCATTCAGCACGGCCAGCAGATCCGGTGTCAGGAAGCCCGGCGCGGTGGGGCCGGTAACGATATTGGTGACGCCCAGCGACAGCAGAGTCAGCAGGATGACAATCGCTTTCTGTTCAAACCAGGAGAGCACCAGCGACAACGGGAGATCGTTCACGCCGCAGCCCAGTTTTTCCGCCAGCGTTACCGCCAGAATAATCGCCGAGTAGGCGTCATTACACTGACCGGCATCGATCAGACGCGGCAGCCCTTCGATATTGCCGAAGTCGAGTTTGTTGAAGCGATATTTCCCGCAGGCCAGCGTCAGGATCAGGCAGTCATCCGGCACCTGGGTGGCGAAATCGGTGAAGTAATTACGTTCGCCGCGTGCGCCGTCGCAGCCGCCGACGAGGAAGACGTGGCGCAGTTTTTCGCGGCTCACCAGGTCTATCAGCGAATCCACCGCGCCAAGCAGGGTCTGGCGACCAAACCCGACGGTGATCAGATGTTCGATTTCGCTGAACGGGAAACCGGACATTTGCTGCGCCTGGCGGATCACCGGTGCAAAATCGTCGCCTTCGAGGTGGTTCACGCCCGGCCAGCCAACAATGCTGCGGGTCCAGATGCGGTCGTCATAAGAACCGACGGTCGGATCGATGATGCAGTTGGAGGTCATTACGATTGGGCCCGGGAAGCGGGCGAATTCCACCTGCTGGTTCTGCCAGCCACTACCGTAGTTGCCGACCAGATGTTTAAATTTGCGCAGTTCCGGATAGCCGTGTGCCGGCAACATTTCACCGTGGGTATAGACGTTAACGCCGGTGCCTTCGGTTTGTTGCAGCAGGTTATAGAGATCTTTCAGGTCGTGACCGGAGATCAAAATGCATTTCCCGGCGACGGCTTTAACGTTCACGTGGGTTGGCGTCGGATGGCCGTAAGTGCTGGTTTCACCGGCATCGAGGATGCTCATGACGCTGAAGTTCATCTGGCCAATTTCCATTGAACATTCAAGCAGAGCGTTCATGTCCGCAGGCCAGGTGCCCAGCCAGGCCATAATTTTATGGTAGCGGGCATAAATAGCGTTGTCGTACTGACCGAGCACGTGCGCATGTTCCATATAGGCGGCTGCGCCTTTCAGGCCGTACAGGCAGAGCAGACGCAGGCCAAGGATATTTTCGCCAATTGTGGCTTTGTCTTTGTTCGGTGTGAATTCTGCTGCCTGACGCTGTAATTCGCCCAGATCGTCGCTGACCAGTTGCAGCTCAGCCATCGGATTATCAACGCTGGCGTTCGGGTCGATAGAAAGGCAGCGCGTTTTCAGCGCTTCGCGTTTGGCGATCGCTTCACGGGCGTAACCGACAATGCGAACGGAGTCGAAGTTCACGTTGGTCAGCGTCGAGAAGAAGGCGCGCGGTGCGAAACTGTCGATTTCATGATCGATCAGATCGTAGTCACGGGCTTTGCAGGCCCAGGCAGAGAGCCCTTGTAACGCGGCAATCAGCAAATCCTGGAGGTCGGACGTTTCGGCGGTTTTACCGCACATCCCCTGCGCGTACGCACAGCCATTACCCGCCGGGGTTCGAATGGTTTGTTCACATTGCACACAAAACATGGTCACACCTTCACTGTTAAAGTTATATTTTAAATGCATGTTTAAGATTATGCTGGTAAGAGAAGCCTTAAAAGCGCTTTTCGGTGCAACTTACAGGGAGATTGATTTAGCGCAATTTTGGCGGCAAAAAGTTACCGCCAAAGAGGTATCAGGCAGAGAAGAAGGCCATCAGCAATGGCACCAGCAGGCTGAGGATAAAGCCGTGAACAATGGCCGCTGGTACCAGCTCCAGACCGCCGCTGCGCTGGAGTACCGGCAGAGTAAAATCCATTGACGTTGCGCCGCACAGACCAAGCGCTGTGGAACGGCTGCGGCGTACTAAGCCGGGGATCAACATGATGGCGATCAGTTCGCGCGCCAGATCATTAAAGAAGGCGGCGCTGCCAATGACCGGGCCAAAAGATTCGGTCAGCAAAATCCCGGAGAGTGAATACCAGCCAAAACCGGAGGCCATCGCCAGACCTGTCTGGAGCGGCAGGCCAAGCAGTAATGCGTTGATGGCGCCGCCAACCAACGAACTAAGCGCCACCACTACGGCGATGATCATTCCGCGGCGGTTGAGGACAATCTGCTTCAGCGTCATACCGCTGTTGCGTAGCTGGATGCCGACCAGCAACAGCAGGAAGATCAGCGTATATTCGCTGGCTTCCGTGGCATGCTGTAAAAACGCCAGCCCGCTGAGGCCAATGGCAAAACCGGCAACCACCACACCGCACAGACGCAGGGATTCCAGCGCCATGGCAAGACGCGAAGGCAGTTTTTCCTGCTGATGCTGGTGCTGCCAGGGCAGGGTGCGCTCCAGCCATAATAGTGCAACGGCATTGCACAGCAGGATCACCACGATACTCACCGCGGAATAGTGAAATATTGACAGCAGATTGGCGCTGAGATTATCGAGGAACGCGAGGCTGATCCCCATAAAAAACAGGATCAGGTAAACAATCCAGCTCAGTAATTTATTGATCAGTTTAAGAGCCGCAGTATGACGCAGGGGAATGAGGTAGCCGACGATCAGCGGCAGAAGAATAATTAGCAATCCTGAAAGCATGAACAGCCTGAATCCTTGCAAAAATGAGTAAGCGCCGGACACACTACCGAAAGGTGGGAACTGAGTAAAGCCACGAAAAGACGCAGTAATAATGTAAAAAAAAGCCCGGCGTGCTTGCCGGGCCTGATTTTATTAATCGCGTTTTTCCAGCAGTGTGCGGTAAATCACCCCACCCAGAATGCCGCCGATAATCGGCATTACCCAGAAGAACCATAATTGTTGCAATGCCCAACCGCCCTGGAATATTGCGACGGCGGTACTGCGCGCCGGGTTAACGGAAGTATTGGTCACCGGAATACTGATTAAATGGATAAGCGTCAGCGCCAGACCAATGGCAATGGGCGCAAAGCCTGCCGGCGCGTGTTTGTCCGTGGCGCCGTGGATCACCAGCAGGAAGCCACAGGTGAGCACAATTTCAATGACCATTGCGGAGTACATGGAGTAACCGCCCGGCGAATGCTCGCCATAACCGTTTGAGGCGAAACCACTGGTTGCCGCATCAAAACCCGCTTTGCCGCTGGCAATAAAATAAAGAATCGCCGCTGCCACAATGCCGCCAACGACCTGCGCGACAATGTAACCAATCACGTCTTTAGCCGGAAAACGGCCGCCTGCCCACAGGCCCAGCGTTACTGCCGGATTAAAATGTCCGCCGGAAATATGACCAACGGCAAAAGCCATGGTCAGTACCGTTAAACCAAACGCCAGCGCAACCCCGGCGAAACCAATACCGGTTTGCGGAAACGTTGCGGCCAGCACTGCGCTGCCACAGCCGCCAAACACCAACCAAAATGTGCCAAAGCACTCTGCTGCTAATTTTCTGAACATAGCCACCTCGATAAGAACAGAACCGGGCAAATGCCCTTGCCATAGGTAAAACTCCAGTAAAAGCGCGGTTATTCTAATCCTGGTGATAGCTAAAACAACTGATAAATTAAAATAAAGTGAAATATAATATATGTTCTATGGAATTATCTTAGTATTGAATTTTGATATTCGTGTGATGATTGGATTCTTCTTCTTTTCATTTTTCTGCGTTGTACTTCCTTCGAACGCTTTAGCGGTTTTCTACATATTTTTTCAATAAAATTTTGTACTTAGCGCATATCCTGACGCTTTCCGCCCCGCTATACTCCTCAAAAAGCATAGACGAGAAAGATGAAATCAGCCGGAGGGAAGAATGATTCTGGAGCGTGTAGACATTGTCGGATTCCGCGGCATCAATCGTTTATCGTTGCCGCTTGAGCAGAATAACGTGCTGATTGGCGAGAACGCCTGGGGTAAATCCAGCTTGCTTGATGCGTTAACGTTATTACTGTCACCGGAAACCGATCTCTACCATTTTGTTCGGGAAGATTTCTGGTTCCCGCCGGGAGATATCCAGGGGCGCGAGCACCATCTGCACATTATTCTGACTTTCCGTGAATCTGAGCCGGGACGCTACCGCGTGCGACGCTATCGTCCTCTTGCCGAATGCTGGGTACCCAGTCACGACGGTTACCATCGCCTGTTTTATCGCCATGAAGGTGAGCTGTCTGATGATGGCAGCGTGCTGACATTGCGTGGTTTTCTGAATGAACAGGGGGAGTTGCTCGATCTGCCTGATATCGATGAATGCGCCCGTCATCTGGTGCGTTTGATGCCGGTGTTGCGTCTGCGCGATGCGCGATTTTTACGGCGTATCCGCAGCGGTACGATGCCTGATACACCCGAAATGGAGACCACCGCCCGGCAGCTTGATTTCCTCTCCCACGAGCTGGTTTCCCGACCGCAAAATTTGACGGACGGGCAGATTCGTCACGGCCTCTCTGCGATGGTGCAACTGCTGGAACACTACTTCGCTGAACAGGGCAGCGGTGCTTCGCACCAGCGTCTGATGCGGCGTCGCTCTCATGATGAGCAGCGTAGCTGGCGCTATCTGGATATTATCAACCGCATGATCGACAAACCCGGCGGCCGTATGTATCGGGTGATCCTGCTGAGTTTTTTTGCCACCTTATTGCAGGCGAAAGGGACGGTGCGCCTCGACCGTGACGCGCGACCGTTGCTGCTGGTGGAAGATCCTGAAACACGGCTGCACCCGATTATGCTGTCGGTTGCGTGGCAACTGCTGAATTTGTTGCCGTTGCAGCAGGTGACAACGACCAATTCTGGCGAGCTATTGTCGATGACGCCGGTTGAGCACGTCTGTCGGCTGGTGCGCGAATCGTCACGCGTCGCGGCCTGGCGTCTTGGCCCCGGTGGATTAAATTCCGAGGATGCGCGGCGTATCGCTTTCCATATCCGCTTCAATCGCGCCTCTTCGCTGTTTGCCCGCTGCTGGCTGCTGGTGGAAGGAGAGACAGAAACCTGGGTGATTAACGAACTGGCACGCCAGTGCGGCCACCATTTCGATGCTGAAGGGGTGAAAGTCATTGAATTCGCCCAGTCCGGTTTAAAGCCGCTGGTTAAGTTTGCCCGCCGTATGGGGATTGAATGGCATGTGCTGGTGGATGGTGATGAAGCGGGGAAAAAGTACGCCGCCACGGTGCGCAGCCTGCTGGATAATGATCAAGTTCAGACACGGGAACATCTGACCGAGTTGCCAGCGCGGGATATGGAACATTTTATGTACCGGGAAGGTTTTGCCGATATTTATCATCGGGTGGCGCAACTGCCGGAAAACGTGCAGATGAATATGCGCCGGGTGATCATCAAAGCCATTCACCGCTCATCGAAGCCGGATCTGGCGATAGAAGTGGCGATGGAAGCGGGGCGCCGTGGGATAGACGCTGTACCGCCTCTGTTGCGTAAGATGTTTTCCCGCGTGCTGTGGCTGGCGCGCGGGCGCGCTGACTAGTTCCGGCAGAGGCTGGCTGTCTGGGTATGCAGACTATCGAGTAATTCGTAACGGCGTCGGTACTCTGCGCGTTTTTTACTGGCGATCGCCTCCATCGGTTTGCGCGGTATTGCCAGCGGCAGAATATAGTCGCCCGACGCGTCAGCTACGGCACCCAGCGATTGCCAAAAACTATTGTAATCCGCGTGCAGTAGCCCCTGTTTTTTCCGGCGGTAACGAATATTTCGATAGATATGGGTTTCGTTGCTGACAGCGCGGATCTGCTGCACGTTCAGAAACTGGCTCAGCGTCATCACTGCCTCTACCAGCAGGCGTTTTGGAAAGAGGCCGTGGCAGGATTTGGTCGCAGCCTGAATAAGTTCATGCGGCACATGGGCTTTGGCTCCCTGTAATCCGCCAATATACAGCGTGTTTTTGCCGGCAAACTGGCACAGGGTAAATGTCAGCCCGGCCAGTACGGTATTCTGTGCATCGCAGAATACCAGCGTTGCTTCACCTTCCTTGTCCAGCATGGCTTCTGAACACAGACGCAACGAATAATGCTGCTCATCTTTACCGTTCAACAGTGCAACGGTGATTCCTGACTTGTTAAGATAGCCATTCACCAATCTGGCAGGCAGCAGGGTGGTGATTGTGTCGTAATGCCAGCACAGCGCGTCGGACGCTTGTGCACGACTGGTATTCATGGACAACCATGGGCGATGCAGACGGCAAGGTAAACCAGGCTGCACCTGTAATATTTTGGCCAGCATGGGCTGGCGTACCAGGCGCGTGAGAAAACGGGCGGTGCTGAACGGCGTGGCCAGCGAACGTAGCAGAAATTTGCGGCGATAGGCAGGATGATGCCATGCCAGTCCTGGCATCAGTTCGCCTGAAGCAAGAGAATAAAAGAGTTGCCATGCCGTTTTCGGCAGCGGCATATCGGTATGTGTCGTTTCAGCGATGGTGGACATATTGAAATCCGGATATCTCACAGAGATCGCTATTCCATCAGCCAGCACTTCAACAACATCTAAATGAATAATGGAGAGATTAAGAATTTTCTGTTTCGTTGATATTGTGTTTGGTTAAGAATGTTATCTACAGGCCGCGAGTCAGATTATTCGGGATTTTTATGAAACTTAAGGGAAAACGCAGGACGGTATTTATCGTGCTGGCGGTCGTCATTTTACTGGCCGTCTTTTGGCTGTGGGGAAAATTGAACGCGCCGGTGGTGCAGTATCAAACGCTGATTGTCCGCCCGGGTGAATTACAACAGAGCGTACTGGCGACAGGTAAGCTCGATGCATTACGTAAAGTTGATGTCGGCGCACAGGTCAATGGCCAGTTGAAAACGCTGTTGGTCAATATCGGCGATAAAGTCAAAAAGGATCAGTTGCTCGGGGTTATCGATCCGGAGCAGGCAGAAAACCAGATCAAAGAAGTGGATGCCACGCTGATGGAACTGCGTGCGCAACGCCGTCAGGCGCAGGCGGAACTGAAGCTGGCGCAGGTGACACTGGCACGTCAGCAACAACTGGTGAAACGCAATCTTATCTCCCGTCAGGATCTGGATACCTCGGCCACCGATGTGGCGGTTAAAGAGGCGCAGATCGGCACTATTGATGCACAGATAAAGCGCAACCAGGCGACGCTGGATACCGCGAAAACCAATCTCGACTACACCCGCATTCTCGCGCCGATGGCCGGTGAGGTGACGCAAATTACCACCCTGCAAGGGCAAACGGTGATTGCGGTGCAACAGGCGCCAAACATCCTGACGCTGGCCGATATGAGCACCATGCTGGTTAAAGCGCAGGTTTCAGAGGCGGATGTGATTCATCTGAAACCCGGGCAAAAAGCGTGGTTCACCGTATTGGGCGATCCCGGCACCCACTATGAAGGGGAACTGAAAGACATTCTGCCGACGCCGGAGAAGGTCAATGACGCAATCTTCTATTACGCCCGTTTTGAAGTGCCGAACCCGCAGGGCATATTGCGCCTGGATATGACCGCTCAGGTGCATATTCAGCTAACTGGCCTGAAAAATGTGCTGACCATTCCACTGGCGGCGCTGGGCGATCCGGTTGGTGATAATCGCTATAAAGTGAAAGTGCTGCGCAACGGCGAAACCCGCGAGCGCGAAGTGATGCTGGGCGCGCGTAATGATACTGATGTCGTCGTCGTGAAAGGGCTGGATGCCGGTGAAGAGGTGGTAATCGGCGAGTTGAATCGCGGAGCTGCCCAATGACGGCACTGCTGGAACTGAAGGATATTCGCCGCAGTTATCCTTCAGGTGACGAGCAGGTGGAGGTGCTGAAGGGCATTACTCTCAGTATTAATGCCGGTGAAATGGTGGCGATTGTCGGGGCTTCGGGTTCCGGTAAATCGACGCTGATGAACATACTCGGCTGTCTGGATAAACCCTCCAGCGGTACATACCGCGTTGCCGGAACGGATGTCTCCACGCTTAGCGGCGATGCGCTGGCACAACTGCGACGCGAGCATTTTGGTTTTATCTTCCAGCGTTATCATCTGCTTTCGCATCTGACGGCCGTGCAGAACGTTGAAGTGCCTGCGGTATACGCCGGAACCGATCGTAAAGCGCGGCTGATACGCGCCAGAGAGTTACTGACGCGCCTCGGCCTGGGCGAGCGGGCGGATTATCAGCCTTCTCAGCTTTCTGGCGGCCAGCAGCAGCGCGTCAGCATCGCCCGGGCATTGATGAACGGGGGGCAGGTCATTCTGGCCGATGAACCCACCGGCGCGCTGGACAGCCATTCAGGCGAAGAGGTCATGGCGATCCTTCACCAGCTGCGCGATCGCGGGCATACGGTGATTATCGTCACCCACGATCCACAAGTGGCGGCGCAGGCTGAGCGAGTAATTGAAATTCGCGATGGCGAACTTATCAGTAATCCTCCGGCCCGCGAACGAGTGATAACAGCGGAAAATCGCGATGCTGTGTCTGTGCAGGCAGGGGGCTGGCGGCAGTTTATCAGCCGTTTTCACGAAGCACTGACTATGGCCTGGCGGGCAATGGCGGCGAACAAGATGCGCACGCTGTTGACCATGCTCGGCATTATTATCGGTATCGCCTCCGTGGTCTCGATTGTGGTGGTGGGCGATGCGGCGAAGCAGCTCGTGCTGGCGGATATCCGTTCGATCGGCACCAACACCATTGATGTCTATCCTGGTAAGGATTTTGGCGATGATGAGCCGCAATACCAGCAAGCGCTGAAATATGACGATCTGCTGGCGATCCAGAAACAGCCGTGGGTGCGTTCGGCGACACCGTCGGTTTCGCAAAACCTGCGTCTGCGCAATGACAATATTGATGTTGCGGCCAGTGCGAATGGTGTGAGCGGGCAGTACTTTAATGTTTATGGTATGGCCTTCAGCGAAGGCGCGTCGTTCAATGCCGAGCAGGAGAAAGGGCGGGCGCAGGTGGTGGTGCTCGACAGCAATACCCGCCGTCAGCTCTTTCCTAATAAAGCCAGCGTAGTGGGCGAGGTGATCCTGGTCGGCAATATGCCGGCAACGGTAATTGGCGTGGCGGAAGAGAAGCAATCTATGTTCGGCAGCAGCAAAATCCTGCGCGTCTGGTTGCCCTACACGACCATCTCCGGGCGCATTATGGGCCAGTCGTGGCTAAACTCTATTACCGTTCGGGTGAAAGATGGCTACAGCAGTGAGCAGGCGGAACAGCAGCTCACCCGGCTGCTGAATTTGCGGCACGGAAAAAAAGATTTCTTCGTCTGGAATATGGACGGGGTATTGAAAACCGCGGAAAAGACCACACGTACTCTTCAGTTGTTCCTGACGCTGGTGGCGGTGATCTCCCTGCTGGTTGGTGGTATCGGTGTGATGAATATCATGCTGGTCTCTGTGACCGAGCGAACCCGCGAGATCGGCATCAGGATGGCAGTGGGCGCCAGAGCGGGCGATGTGCTGTCACAGTTTCTGATTGAGGCGGTGTTTGTTTGCCTGGTTGGCGGCGCGCTCGGCGTAACGCTTTCGATGTTGATCGCGTTTACTTTGCAGCTCTTTTTACCGGGCTGGGAAATTGGTTTTTCACCGGTTGCGTTGATCACCGCTTTTTTGTGTTCAACATTTACCGGGGTGCTGTTTGGCTGGTTGCCGGCGCGCAATGCCGCGCGCCTGGATCCGGTGGATGCGCTGGCTCGCGAGTAATAAAAATGCCAGCCGATTGGGCTGGCATTTTAACTGCGGCATGTACACAATGAGGTTGCTGGCGTCAGGCCATGGCTTCCACTTCGACGGGCACGATAACGCTGGCGTGATTGCCTTTAGGGCCCTGGTGTACATCAAACCGGACTGTCTGCCCGGCTTTTAACGTTCTGTAACCATCCATTTGAATGGTGGAGTAATGCGCGAAGATATCTTCGCCGCCGCCTTCAGGGCAAATAAAACCAAACCCTTTGGCATTGTTGAACCACTTAACAGTACCCGTTTCCATGCTTCGACATCCTTCGTAAATCTTATTTAAGTAAGATGGAATGAACCGGTGGCAGAGCGAGCGGGCTGTTCAAAACCTCACCAGCTCTCGACTGTACAATTTAGATAAATCGTATAACGCGTCAAGCGTTTGGCAGGGGTTCTGGGAGGCGGCGCATCAAAATTTTGAAGCAGTTAACGCTATGACAACAGAATGTGACAGCCGTCGCGGATGGCAACGATAGATGATTGTTATCTGACATCTGATGTAGATTAAAAATACATCTAGACTCATGTAATCGGCCGATTAAAGACTGCCGGAACCTGTAACCTAAGATGAAGCGCTAACGATGGGTAAGAGTAATAGCTGGCTGGATTTCGACCAATTGGCGGAAGAAAAATTGCGCGATGCGCTAAAACCGCCATCCATGTATAAAGTCATGTTAATGAACGATGATTACACGCCGATGGAATTTGTTATTGACGTGCTACAAAAGTTCTTTTCTTATGATGTAGAACGTGCAACGCAACTGATGCTTACGGTTCACTATCACGGCAAGGCTATCTGCGGTGTTTTCACCGCCGAAGTTGCAGAGACCAAGGTCTCTATGGTGAACAAGTACGCGAGGGAGAACGAGCATCCGTTGCTGTGTACGCTGGAAAGAGCCTGAATGCAGGCATGAAACTTGGGGGAGGTGCCCTATGCTCAATCAAGAACTGGAACTCAGTTTAAATATGGCTTTCGCCAGAGCGCGCGAGCACCGACATGAGTTTATGACCGTCGAGCACTTGTTACTGGCATTGCTCAGTAACCCTTCGGCCCGCGAAGCGCTTGAAGCGTGTTCCGTGGACCTGGTAGCGCTGCGGCAGGAACTCGAAGCCTTCATCGAACAAACCACACCCGTTCTACCCATGAGCGAAGAGGAGCGCGACACGCAGCCGACGCTCAGCTTCCAGCGTGTTTTGCAGCGCGCGGTGTTTCATGTTCAGTCCTCCGGTCGCAGTGAAGTCTCCGGGGCGAATGTGCTGGTTGCCATTTTTAGCGAGCAGGAGTCGCAAGCGGCTTATCTGCTGCGCAAACATGAAGTGAGCCGCCTCGACGTGGTGAACTTTATTTCTCACGGTACGCGTAAAGACGAACCGGGACCGTCATCGGATGCAGGTAGCAGCAGTAGCAGCCAGGTGAACAGCGAAGAGCAAGCAGGCGGGGAGGAACGTATGGAAAACTTCACCACCAACCTTAATCAGCTTGCTCGTGTTGGTGGCATCGACCCGCTGATTGGCCGCAGTAAAGAGCTGGAACGCGCGGTTCAGGTGCTGTGTCGTCGCCGTAAAAACAACCCTCTGCTGGTCGGGGAGTCCGGGGTCGGTAAAACGGCGATTGCCGAAGGTCTGGCCTGGCGGATTGTGCAAGGCGACGTGCCGGAAATTATGGCCGACTGCACTATCTATTCGCTGGATATCGGTTCGCTGCTGGCAGGTACCAAATACCGCGGTGATTTTGAAAAACGTTTCAAAGCGCTGCTGAAACAGCTTGAGCAGGACAATAACAGCATTCTGTTTATCGATGAGATCCACACCATCATCGGTGCAGGCGCTGCGTCCGGCGGGCAGGTCGATGCTGCTAACCTGATTAAACCGCTGCTTTCCAGCGGTAAAATCCGCGTAATGGGTTCGACCACCTATCAGGAATTCAGCAACATCTTCGAAAAAGATCGCGCCCTGGCGCGTCGCTTCCAGAAAATTGATATTACTGAACCGTCCGTTGAGGAAACGGTGCAGATTATCAACGGCCTGAAGCCGAAGTATGAAGCGCATCACGATGTACGTTATACGGCGAAAGCGGTGCGTGCAGCGGTGGAGCTGGCGGTGAAATACATCAACGACCGTCATTTGCCGGATAAAGCGATTGATGTGATCGATGAAGCGGGCGCGCGTGCGCGTCTGATGCCGGTGAGCAAGCGTAAGAAAACCATCAACGTGGCGGATATCGAATCGGTTGTTGCGCGCATCGCGCGTATTCCTGAGAAAAGCGTTTCTCAGAGCGACCGTGATACGCTGAAAAATCTCGGCGATCGCCTGAAAATGCTGGTGTTTGGCCAGGATAAAGCCATTGAGGCATTAACCGAAGCCATCAAAATGAGCCGCGCAGGGTTGGGTCAGGACCATAAACCGGTCGGTTCCTTCCTGTTTGCTGGCCCAACCGGCGTGGGTAAAACCGAGGTGACCGTACAGTTGTCGAAAGCGCTGGGTATTGAACTGCTGCGCTTTGATATGTCCGAGTATATGGAGCGTCATACCGTCAGCCGTTTGATTGGTGCGCCTCCGGGATATGTCGGCTTCGATCAGGGCGGTCTGCTGACCGATGCGGTGATCAAACATCCGCATGCGGTGTTGTTGCTCGATGAAATCGAAAAAGCGCACCCGGATGTCTTTAACCTGCTGCTGCAGGTGATGGATAACGGTACGCTGACCGATAACAACGGGCGCAAAGCTGATTTCCGCAATGTGGTGCTGGTGATGACCACCAACGCCGGGGTGCGTGAAACTGAGCGTAAATCCATTGGTCTTATCCACCAGGATAACAGCACCGATGCGATGGAGGAGATCAAAAAGATCTTTACGCCGGAATTCCGCAACCGTCTGGACAACATTATCTGGTTCGATCACTTGTCTACTGAGGTGATCCAGCAGGTGGTCGACAAATTTATCGTCGAACTCCAGGTGCAGCTGGATCAGAAAGGCGTGTCGCTGGAAGTCAGTCAGGAAGCCCGCAACTGGCTGGCCGAGAAAGGCTATGACCGCGCAATGGGGGCTCGCCCGATGGCGCGTGTTATCCAGGACAACTTGAAAAAACCGCTGGCTAACGAACTGCTGTTCGGCTCGCTGGTTGATGGTGGTCAGGTAACCGTGACGCTGAATCAGGAAAAAGATGTGCTGGAGTATGACTTCCAGAGTGCCCAGAAGCACAAACCGGAAACCGCCCATTAATCTCTGTCATTAACTTACAAAAACCGGGTCTCTGAACCCGGTTTTTTTATGCCTGCGGTTTGAACCCGGCACAAGTACTCCTGCGCCCGGTCGCGAACATATGCGCCTGGCAAGTAATAAATTCTGCAAACGATGCCACACGGGGAGCAAGCTGGCGTCCTTTCTGCGTCACGAGGTAAATAGCGCGCTCAAGCGCCAAATCATCAAATGGCAAAATTACGATATCTTTGTGATTGAACTGGAAAAGTGTTAATCCGGTTGTAATGCTGATGCCATAATTTGCAGCTATCAAGCCCATCATTGTGGTGAGTTGCCTCACTTCCAGATGATAATCCAGATTCATCGCGAGATTCTCACATAGTTTATCGGTGTATTGCCGAATACTGGTTCCAACGCTAAAACCGATGAACGGATAGTCGCCTAGCTGACTTAGCGAGACGGAAGATTGTTGCGCCAGAGGGTGATCACGGTGGCATAGCAAAAAAAATTTATCCGAAAACAATAAGATGGAATTAAATGTTGAAAGCGAGGGCTGCCCGGCGGTCAATGCCATATCGGCCTGACCATCAAGCAGCGATTTCAGGCAGCGATCCCACTGAGTATCGATTAGCTTTACCTTACTTTGGGGCGCGGCCTTGCTGTATTTCACCAGTATTTCCGGTAACCACTCCACCGCCAGCGAAGGCAGCGCGGCAAGCGTAATATCGCTATGATTGCTTGCAGCACGGGTTTTGATTTCACCGATAGCATCATCATGGCTCTGGACGATTTTGCGTGCCAGATCGAGAAAATGTATGCCGTCCGCATTCAGTGACACACGTCGCGTATCCCGGTCAAATAAACGGTAGCCAATCTCCTCCTCCAGTGACGCAATCAGGGTACTGAATGCTGGCTGAGAGAGGTTAAACCGACGAGCAGCCTGGGTAAAACTGTCAGCTTCACTTAATATTAAAAAAGCCCTTAGCTGCTTTATTGAAAAATTCATCACTCGCTCCACTTAGCGTATTTTTGAATTATATTATCGTTATTTCTGATTAATAAAAATGTCATGAACGTATTTTTATGATCTACTACACATTACCTGTTTTTTAATTTTTCTGTTATATCTTCTGATAATGTCAGTTCAGTCGGAAAAATGATGAATAAAACCATTAGAGTATTATCTATATTGTTGTTTGTGTTGTTTTTTTTGATTAACGCAAATGTATTATAAGTCTATTTATATTTCAAATAATACCATTTAACTTGTTGTCAAATTGCACTATTGCAATTATGAATTAGTGCCTGTTTTCTTGGTTGTGATAAAAATAGGGTTAGAGAGTAATTATCGTGAGTTATTAACGACTCATTTATCTTTGTGTTTCAAATCAAGCAAACTTATAACAATATAAAGGAGAAGATTATGCTCGCATTAATAGGTGTGCTGATCATAGCAACCCTATTATTTTTTATCATGTCTAAAAGAATGTCACCTCTGGTTGCGTTGATCGTTATTCCGGTCATTGGCGCGCTTGCTGCCGGTTGTGGAACGGATACGGCAAAGTTTGTGGTTGAAGGCATTACGAAATTAGCGCCCATGGCGGCAATGTTTGTCTTTGCTATCGCTTTTTTTGGTGTTGTGACCGATGCCGGGATGTTCGACCCCATTGTGCGCGGTATTTTGCGTTTCGTGGGGACAAACCCGGTCAAAATCATTATCGGGACGGGGATACTGGCGCTGATCGCTCATCTTGACGGCAACGGCGCGGTCACTTTCTTGATTACCGTGCCGACGATGTTGCCGCTGTTTAATCGTCTGGGTATGGATAAACGTATTTTGCTCGGTATCACCGCGCTGAGCGCAGGGGTTAACTTTTTACCCTGGACCGGGCCGATGATCCGCGCTTCTGCAGCGTTGAATGTCACCACTCATGATCTCTTTATCCCCCTCATTCCGGCGCAGGTTATTGGGCTCGTCTTTATGGTTGCAATGGGCTGGTATTGGGGAAAACGGGAAGAAAAACGGCTTGGCGCTGCGCATTTTACCTCTGCTGCCGGAGATTTTTCACATCACAAAACCCTTACCGAACAGGAACAAGCGCTGCGCCGCCCGCATCTATTCTGGGTCAATATCAGCCTCGTTGTTGCGGTTATCGGCACGATGGTTTTTACACGTATCTCTCCAACCGTTGCGTTCATGATCGCCCTGACGCTGGCGCTGATAATTAACTACCCAAATGTTGAAATGCAGAAAGAGCGTATCAATGCGCATGCCAAAGCGGCGCTGATGATGGCCAGTATTCTCTTTGCGGCCGGTGCCTTCACCGGGATCATGGGCGGAGCGGGTATGTTGAAAGCAATGTCCCATGCCGCAGTGGAGTTTATGCCGAATGCGCTGGCTTCACATATTCCCTTTATCGTCGGGCTGATTTCTATGCCGCTGTCTATGATCTTCGATCCCGACTCTTACTATTTTGGCATCATGCCAGTCATCGCGCATACCGTTGACATCATGGGGATACCCGCGATTCAGGTTGCGCAGGCATCCGTACTGGGCCAGATGACCACCGGCTTCCCGGTCAGTCCCTTGACGCCAGCGACCTTCCTGTTGATCAGCCTTGCGGGCGTTGATCTCGCCGATCATCAAAAATTCTCCATCCCGGTGCTTTGGGGCGCCAGCGTCATTATGACATTTGCCGCCGCCTTGACCGGGGTCTTCCCGCTTTGATGGCAAAATTTATTTTTTAAATTAAGGATATAAGATGAAGACAATCCGAATCGGTTCCGGCGCTGGTTATGCGGGTGACCGCATAGAACCCGCAGTTGAACTGGCAGAAAAAGGCGAACTGGATTATCTGGTTTTCGAATGCCTGGCAGAACGAACCATCGCTCTCGGACAAAAACAAAAACAGCAGGATGCGGGCAAAGGGTACAACGAATTACTCGAAGCGCGTATGCGCGCTGTTTTGCCCATCTGTCATGCCAAAGGGGTGCGTATTATCTCTAACATGGGTTCTGCAAACCCTGTCGCGGCAGGGCAAGCGGTGATTAACGTGGCCGCCGAACTCGGTTTGCCCAACTTTAAAGTCGCGGTCGTCACTGGCGATGATGTCTTATCGCTGATTCAGACGATGGCTCTTACCCTTGATGAAGCTGGTCTGACGGTTTCTCAGTTCGATAAACCTCTCCTTTCGGCGAATGCTTATCTCGGTGCGACGGGTTTACTTGAAGCGCTCAGCACAGGGGCGGATGTGGTTATTGCAGGACGCGTTGCCGATCCCTCGCTGTTCCTCGCCGCGATGATGCATGAATTTAACTGGGCGGCGGATGACTGGCACAATCTTGGGCAGGGCACCTGTATTGGCCATCTTCTGGAGTGCGCAGGGCAAATTACCGGCGGCTATTATGCCGATCCTGGCGTGAAAGATGTCCCGGAGCTGGCGCGGCTCGGTTTTCCTCTGGCTGAAGTCAGTGAAGATGGCAGCGCAACGATCACTAAAGTTGCCGGTTCTGGCGGGTTGGTCACCGTGGATACCTGCAAAGAGCAGTTGCTGTATGAAATTCACCGACCGGAGCGTTATCTCACTCCGGACGTCGTGGCAGATTTCAGCCATGTGCGTTTCGAAAGTGCTGGCACGGATCGCGTAGCGGTAACGGGCGCTACCGGTTCACCACGGACTGATAGCCTGAAAGTTTCAGTCGGTTATCAGGATGGATTTATTGGTGAAGGCGAGATCTCCTACGCCGGCCCTGGCGCTGTCAACCGTGGCCGTCTGGCGCTGGACATCGTGCGGGAACGCTTCGCCATTTGTGGTTTTAAGCCGGAAGAAGCGCGCTTTGATCTCATCGGCGTTAATGCTTTGCATGGTGAAACCCGGGGTCAATACAGCGATCCGTATGAAGTTCGCGCCAGAGTTGCAGCCCGCTGCGCCACCCGAGCGCAGGCCATTAACATCGGCAATGAAGTGGAAACCCTCTATACCAACGGCCCGGCCGGCGGTGGCGGGGTGATGAAATCCGTAAAAGAGATCCTTGCCATGGATTCAACACTGATCCCTCGTCATTGCGTTCAACACCATGTCACCGTCCTGGAGAGTAAATAATGAAATTACGTGAAATTGCTCATTCCCGTACCGGCGATAAAGGAAATATCTCCAATATTTCGTTAATTGCCTGGCGTGCTGAAGATTATGAAATACTGGTTGAACAGGTCACCGCTGAAAAAGTAAAAGCCTGGTTTGGCGATATTGTTCATGGCGAAGTCATTCGCTATGAATTACCCGAACTTGGCGCGCTTAATTTCGTCATGCATAAAGCATTAGGCGGCGGTGTTACGCGTTCGCTGGCGCTGGATATGCACGGCAAAGGGCTAAGTTCAGCGTTACTGGATATGCCTATTTAGTTTTCCCCAATCGGGCAACGATGCATCTCTGACGGCGTACTCACTCCGTCAGCGTTTCCCTGTTGTCAAAAAAAGTAAGAGTAGAATTATGCGAAATAAAAAAATAACAGCGGAAACTTTCCGCGAATTATTATGCGACGGCATGCATATTATGTTCGGCGGATTTATGGGCGTCGGCACGCCGGAATATCTGGTCGCCGAAATACTTCGCTCAGGCGTTAAAGAATTAACGCTGATTGGTAATGACACTGCTTTTATTAATAAAGGTATTGGCCCGCTGATATCCAGTGGACGAGTAAAAAAAGTCATCGTCTCCCATATTGGTACTAACCAGGAAACCGGGGAAAAAATGATTTCCGGCGAACTGGATGTCCAGTTAGTTCCGCAGGGCACGCTTGCCGAGCAAATCCGCGCAGGTGGCGCCGGACTGGGAGGATTTCTCACCCAAACAGGCCTCGGTACGGTCGTGGAGGAGAATAAGCAAACCCTGATTATTGATGGTGAAAAATGGTTGCTTGAGCATCCTCTGCGCGCCGATCTGGCTATTTTACTGGCTGATAACGCCGACGAGGCAGGCAATCTTACCTATAACCTGACCGCCCGCAATTTCAATCCTGTGATGGCACTGGCCGCCGATGTGGTCGTGGCCGAGGTGCGCAATATTGACGCGACGGGCAGTATTCCCCCCGAACATGTCGTGACGCCTGGTGCGCTAGTGGATTATCTGATGATGGAGGAGCAATGATGAACGCAAAAGAGCGTATTGCCCGGCGCGTGGCGCAGGAGTTGCACGATGGCGATGTCGCTAATCTGGGGATTGGCCTCCCGACCCTGGTGGCGAATTTTCTGGCCGATGGTATCCTGGTCACGCTGCAGTCGGAGAATGGTTTCCTCGGTCTGGGCCCATTAGAAGAGGTCAATGCGAACCTCGTGAATGCGGGCGGCCAGCCCTGTGGAATATTGCCTGGGGCGGCGATATTCGACAGTTGTTACTCTTTTTCCCTTATCCGCGGGGGGCATGTTGATGTGTGTGTGCTTGGCGGGTTACAGGTTGATGAACAAGGGAATCTCGCAAACTGGATGGTACCAGGAAAGAGGGTACCCGGCATGGGGGGCGCTATGGATCTGGTGGTCGGGGCGAAGAGAGTCATTATCGCGATGGAGCATTGTGCCAAAAATGGTGAGCCGAAACTGCTGCACCGTTGCCACTATCCCTTAACTGCTGCCGGTAAAGTGAGCAAAGTCATAACCGAATACGCAGTGTTCAGCTTTGTAAACGGCGAGATGGTTCTCGACGAAATCAGCGATCTGATAACGCTCGATGAACTGCGTGCGTGCACGGAAGCCCGTTTCCGTCTCTCTGAAAATCTGAAATTAGCGCCAGCTGCGGAGGTCACATGCGCGATTCCGTTGTGATTGTGAGTGCAAAACGCACCCCTATTGGTAAATTTTCTGGCAGCCTGGCGGAGATCCCGGCGGTAATGCTGGGAGCAACCACTGTTCGGGCGAATCTGAGTGAACTGCCGACAGAGATAAAAATTGACGAAGTATTCCTCGGCAATGTTTTACAGGCGGGACTGGGGCAAAACCCGGCGCACCAGGTTACGCATCATGCTGGCTTACCTCAGACGATTCCCTCTTTTACCGTCAATAAAGTGTGTGGTTCCGGGCTGAAAACCGTAGTTCTTGGCGCGCAGTCTATTCTAAGCGGCGGCAACCAGACCTGTATCGTCGGTGGTATGGAGAACATGAGCGCCGCGCCGTATTTACTTTCCCGCGCGCGGCAGGGCTATCGCATGGGCAACGGCGAACTGACAGATGTCATGATTCAGGATGGTTTATGGTGCGCTTTCAATCAGTACCATATGGGAATTACGGCGGAGAACATCGCGAAGCGCTATCAGATAAGCCGGGAAGAGCAGGATCAGGTGGCACTGGCGTCGCAACAAAAAGCGATTGCCGCTATTCGTGCGGGACATTTCAAAAAAGAGATTGTGCCGGTTTGTGTAAAGTATAAAAAAGAGATGCGTCAGTTTGACACCGATGAATATCCACGCCCGGAGACCGATGCCGGCTCGCTGGCGGCGCTTCGCCCGGCCTTTGATAGTGCGGGAACAGTCACTGCAGGCAATGCTTCTGGCATCAATGATGCTGCTGCAACGCTGGTGCTGATGTCTGAAAAAGCCGCACGTGCGCAAGGTATCACTCCACTGGCGCGGATTAAAAGCTGGGCTTCGGCAGGGGTTGACGCCAGTATGATGGGATTAGGTCCGGTTCCGGCAACACAGTTGGCGCTCGACAAAGCCGGGATGAATGTCAGCGATCTGGATCTTATTGAGGCAAACGAAGCCTTCGCGGCGCAATATTTAGCCGTCGCCAGAGAGCTGAAATTCCGGCAAGACAACGTTAACGTCAACGGTGGAGCTATCGCGCTGGGACACCCTATCGGCGCAAGCGGAGCGCGGATCCTCGTCACACTGGTGCATGCGTTACAGCAACAAAACAAATCAACGGGGCTGGCAACGTTATGCATCGGCGGGGGGCAGGGGATCGCGGTCATTATTGAACGTATTTAAATAGCTAAAAAGCCGGAGTTGCGGGCTGCTGGTCGCCTAAAGTGACCAGCAGTTTTCCTTCGGATATCAACGCCTTTTACTTTTTGCGGATAACTTCGCGTTTGTCTGGCCGATTATTTCGGGCATAGCCCTCTCGCAGAGGCAGCTTACATATGCCTGGTGCCGGATAACGCCGGCGCATTCTCAATGCCTGCTCCGGCGGTTCGCCGACTTCATCTTTCCGCCTGGCTGACCAGGCGGCTATCGAACGAAAAAGGAAGCGCTTGTACCGATTTTAATAGCTTGCTAAACCCCGGATGCAGTGGATTCAAAAGGGCGTTATTTTCCAGCGGGATGACGCAGGAGGGCAGCACCAGCGCGACGGCGCTGTTCGCTTCCAGCCAGGCGGTTCCCAGATCCATCGTCGAAAGCGGAGCCGGGTTTTCCTGCCAGTCCGGTGGCAGCCACTGTTTATCCAGATACTCGATCTCTTTATCGGGGATGTTGATACTGAACAGGCCGTACTGGTTTAGAACCGTGTCGCTGTGCACATGTACCAGCATTTCCAGCGCGGCGAGCGAAACGGATGAGGCAACATAAACCGCCGGATGCCCTTTGTGATTCCATCTGCCGCCGTATTGATTCGCACCGCTGCCGGTCCAGGCTTCGCTGGCGTAGCGGCGCGAAACAAGGCGATAAAAAATCACGCAAACACTCCGTGTTCAAGGCGGCCGATCAGATCGGTGACTTCCAGCGCGCCGCTCTCTGTCGCAATCAGCGAAATCGGCGCAACGTTACCCAGCCCTCTGACTGGCGATTCCAGCCACTCGTACGCCATCTTTTTGCTGCCGAAAAACTGTACGGCGGCATCAATTACCCGCACTAAACGCGCGATCCGCTCGCTCTCTTCCGGCGTTAAGGTGCGCCCCGCGCTCTTACGGCGGGCAACATTACGCTCGTTAATACCGGTGACACGCAAAATGTCGGAACGGGACATTTCCGTCCATTCATGAATGTTATCCAGAATGCTGACGGGTAAACCTTCATTCAGCATCTGAACAAGTTTTAGTCCCCTGTTGGCGGGGAAGCCGGCAAAACGCCAGAGCGCGTTTTCAATCGACTTTTGTTCCGGGCTCCAGGCTCTCATTTTTTCCTCCAGCATTCAGACATCTGTCATGGTTAAGTATAGACAGTTGTCGTATTTGATTAAAGTTTGATCTGATGGTTGTCGGCTAAACGCTTTATGCAGGAGGCGCTCATTCAGGATTTACCCTTTTTCTCAATGCTCGTGTAACTAATTGATTTTAAATGTTAATGAATAGCGGGAAAATAAAAGGGGTAAAAACACGTTTTAAATAGTTTATCCAACAAAAACAGAAGGCTACAATCGTACGGATTCAGTTCACTGCCGTACAGGCAGCTTAGAAAACATTCACGCCGTCGTGGAACTGGACCGATATGTTCACTGCCGTACAGGCAGCTTAGAAATCAACCCAGCGCTTGATCGTTCTGTTATCTGGGTTCACTGCCGTACAGGCAGCTTAGAAATGTCGGGATGCGGAATTGTGTTGAACGCGAGCGTTCACTGCCGTACAGGCAGCTTAGAAACTGCAACAATTTGTTAAAGTAACGTGGCAAACGTTCACTGCCGTACAGGCAGCTTAGAAAAACCAGCAGATAACCATCGGGCCCAGCAAGATGTTCACTGCCGTACAGGCAGCTTAGAAACAACGCGCCGCACGAAACCGGCTTACTCATTAGTTCACTGCCGTACAGGCAGCTTAGAAAACTCACCCATTGCTGTCGGAGGAGATTTCACGGCTCACTGCCCCACAGGCAGCTTAAGGTTGTCACTATCGGACAGGAAACGGTTTGCTAACGTTTGCAACTGTAGAGAAGCGGAAAATAACAGGCCGATAAAAAAGGCGGGTAAAAGCTAGTTAAAGGTTGATTTAGCAATGCTATTATTTCTGTTGCGAAGAAAAACAAAAGGCCGGGTTTTTACCCGGCCTTTAATATCAGGTGCACTTAGTTGTGCTGGCGGAAGATCTTAGCGGCTACGGAAGACAATGCGGCCTTTGCTCAGGTCGTACGGGGTCAGTTCCACAGTCACTTTATCGCCCGTCAGAATACGGATGTAGTTTTTACGCATTTTACCGGAGATATGCGCAGTGACGACGTGACCGTTTTCCAGTTCTACGCGGAACATCGTATTAGGTAACGTTTCAAGAACGGTACCCTGCATTTCAATATTGTCTTCTTTGGCCATCTAATCCTCGGGGGTATCACTACCATAATTTTTGAACCGGCAAGATAATGCCGAAGTTCGTGTGTTAAGTAAAGATTTGTGCTGATAAAACGCAGCAAAACGACTTTTGCCAGTTACCCTCACGCCACAGCCAGGACGCGCTAAATGCGCAACCGTAAAGGGGAGCGATGGAGTAAACGAAGGGCATCCCTGATACGAACGACTCCCGGACGGGGCGGGGCAACAGGCAAAAGCTGCTTTGAGCGTCCATTATAACACCCTGATAAAAAATGTGCCGAAAACATTATTCAGGAGATAAAAACAGCGTCCGCGGCACCCAAAAATGTGAAGGCAAAGGGATTGCACGCAATTCGGCAAGCTGGAGTAAATAATCTCTGCGCGGTATTTCTATCGCCCCGAGTGATGCAGTGTGATTATTCAGCACCTGGCAATCAATCAATTTGCCGCCCTGACGGAGAAACTCGTCGCAAAAAACAAGCAGCGCCGTCTTCGAGGCGTTAATGCGGCGGCTAAACATCGACTCACCGCAAAAAAGCAAGCCCTGCGCCACGCCGTACATTCCTCCGACCAGTTCGTCGCCTTCCCACACTTCAATTGAGTGTGCATGACCAAGCTCGTGCAGACGATGGTAGGCCATCACAATATCGGACGTAATCCAGGTCCCTTCGTCGCGATCCTGCGCACAACCGTCAATCACTTTGCCAAAGGCATGATTGAGGGTAACGCGGTAAGGAGAAGACTTATGAAAGCGTTTCATGCTGCGGCTGATATGAAACGTCTGCGGCCACAGTACGGCGCGCGGATCGGGCGACCACCAGAGGATCGGATCGCCGGGAGAAAACCAGGGGAAAATGCCGCGCTGATAGGCCATCAGCAACCGGGCCGGGCTTAAATCTCCGCCCAGCGCCAGCAGACCATTAGGTTCGCGCAACGCTGCTTCAGGCGAAGGAAAAGCGATAGAGTGACGAGAAAGCTGAACCAGGCGCATGACAACAACGCTCCACAACGCGACAAGGGACCCCTTTTTAATATCGTCATTTTGCCATTTCACTTTAATCGCGCTGCGGCAGAAGCGGCAAAATGACGAATATCAACTACAGACGCTGCTTAAACTGGTAATACCGACCCTGTTTCGCCATTAACGCTGCGTGATTACCTTGCTCAATTATTTGTCCGTTGTCCATCACAATTATGCGATCAAAAAACGCCAGACCGCGCAGACGGTGCGTGACCATTAACAGCGTTTTGTCTTTCATCTCTTCACGAAGTAATTCAAGCACCTGGCTTTCTGTTTCAGCGTCCAGCCCTTCGGTTGGTTCATCCAGTAGGACCAGCGGAGCGTCATGCAACAGCGCGCGGGCAATTGCCAGGCGGCGCAATTCGCCACCGGAAAGCTGGCGACCACCTTCACCTAACCAAGCGTTCAGACCGCCATCATCCAGCAGCTTTTCCAGCCCGACGCGCGTCAGCATCGCGCTCAACGTTTCATCACTCGCCTGCGGCGCTGCAAGCAGCAAGTTATCACGCAACGTAGCGCTAAACAGATGTACGCGCTGTGGAACCATGCTGATGAGCGAACGTAGCGTCGCTTCGTCCACATCGCTCAGCATCATATCGTTCAGGCGAATTTCGCCCTGCTGCGGATCCCACGCGCGCGTAAGCAGTTGTAGCAGCGTTGATTTGCCGCAGCCGGTACGGCCCAGGATGGCGACATGTTCACCCGCAGCTATCGACAATGCGATATTCTCCAGCGCACGCTGTGGCTGCCCAGGATAGCTAAAAGCCAGATCCTTAAATTGCACGGCAACATGCTCTGGTACAGACATGCTGGATTGCGGGAAAGTCACATCTGGCGGGCAGTCGGTGATTTGCGTAATGCGTGTGGCGGAAGCGATCACCTGGCCAAGGTGCTGGAAAGCGCCAGTAACCGGTGCCAGCGCTTCAAAGGCCGCTAGTGCACAGAAGACGAACAGCGCGATTAATGCGCCTGGCTGCGTATTGCCGCCAACATCGCCGGAAGCAAACCATAGCATGACGATGACCGCTACACCGCTAATCAGCAACATCAGCGCCTGAGAAATGGCACTCAGGTCAGACTGACGGCGCTGGGCGTCGTGCCAGTTTAACTCGGTGTTCTCCAGTTGTTCACGGTAGCGCTGGCTGGCACCAAAAATGGTTAGCTCCGCCTGGCCCTGCAACCAACTGGTTAATTGCTGACGATACTGGCCGCGCATCGCTGTCAGGCTCTCGCCGGTTGGTTTGCCCGCCCGGTAAAAGAGTGGCGGCAATATAAGCAGTGTAGCCAGCATAATGCCGCCCAGCATCAGTGCCAGAGAGACATCCAGAACGCTTAAACCGACCATCACCACAAGGATGACCACCAGTGCGCCGATCAGCGGAGAGATGACGCGCAAATAAAGATGGTCGAGTGTATCGACATCGGCCACCACCCGGTTCAGCAATTCCCCTTGGCGAAAACGCGCCAGCCCGGCAGGGGAGAGGGGTAATAGTTTGCTGAAAGTGGCGACGCGCAAATGTTCCAGTACGCGGAAAGTGGCCTCATGACTGACCAGACGCTCAAAATAACGTCCGGCGGTACGGGTAATAGCCGCGCCACGAACCCCGGCCGCAGGTAGCATATAGTTAAAACTGTAAAGCCCGGCCACGCCAACGACTGCAGAGGCCGACAGGAACCACCCGGAGAGCGTTAACAGCCCGATACTGGCCAGCAGGGTGACAATCGCGAGGAGCACGCCCAGCAGCAACATCCATTTGTGGCGTTTATACAGCGCAAGATAGGGCAACAAAGCACGCATTTAAATCTCCTCCTGACGGTGGGCGAGAAGATCGGCAAACGTTCCCTGCGCCGTTGAAAGTTCAGCATAGCTGCCTTGCTCAATGATCTCACCATCCTGCATCACCCAAATGGCATCCCATTGGTTCAGATTTTCCAGCTGGTGGGTAACCATCAGCGTGGTTTGCTGATGAGAAGCCTCAGTTAACGCCTGCATAACCCGTTGCTCGCTATGGGCATCCAGGCTGGCGGAAGGCTCATCCAGCAACAGCAATTTGCACGGCGAAAGCAGCGCGCGGGCTACGGCGACACGTTGCGCCTGACCAACAGAAAGGCGTACGGCCTGGTCGCCAGGCTGCGTTTCCAGCCCTTCCGGCAACAGAGGTAAAAATTCGCTGACCCAGGCTTTATCCAGCGCCGCCTGCAGTTCAGCCGCGCTGGCATTTGGCCGCGCCAGCAGGACGTTTTCCCGTAACGTAGTTGCGGGAAGTTGTGGATTTTGCCCTACCCAGCTTATCGCTTCGTGCCAGCTATCCGGCTCCAGTGCGCTCAGCTCAATGCCATTTACGCGCAGTGAGCCCTCATAGGGCAAGAAACCGGAGAGAACATTAATCAGCGAGCTCTTACCTGAGCCGCTTTTACCTACCACTACCACACGTTGTCCAGCGGCAAGGGTGAAGTTGAGTGGCCCGGCGAGTTTTGCGCCTTCGGCAGACTTTATTATCAGATTGTGTGCGGTGAGGGTGACACGCTCATCGCTTGCTAACCGGGTTTCACCGCGTTGTGGATGTGCCAGCGGTGCTTCCATAAACGTTTTCAGGCTGTCGGCGGCACCGATAGCCTGCGCCTTGGCATGATAGAAGGTACCCAGATCGCGTAGCGGCTGGAAAAACTCCGGTGCCAGCACCAGAGCAAGGAAACCGGCGAACAGCGTAACGCCGGTGCCGTAATGACCAAAATTCAGCTCGCCGAGATAAGAGAAGCCGAAGTAGACAGCGACCAGCGCAATCGATAGCGAAGCGAAAAACTCCAGCACACCGGAAGATAAGAAGGCCAGACGCAACACTTCCATCGTCCTGCTGCGGAAATCCTGAGATGCACGACGGATACTCTCAGTTTCCGCTTCGCCGCGACCAAAAATACGCAGCGTTTCCATGCCGCGCAGGCGATCAAGAAAATGACCGCTCAAACGCGCCAGCGCTTTAAAGTTACGGCGGTTAGCATCGGCGGCACCCATTCCAACCATCGCCATAAACAGCGGAATAAGGGGAGCTGTACCGAGCAAAATAAGCGCGGCGGCCCAATTGATGGGGAATAAAGTGAGAACGATTAACAGCGGCACGCTGGCCGCAAGGGCCATCTGTGGTAAATAGCGGGCATAGAAGTCGTGCATATCGTCAATTTGTTCAAGCACCAGCGTCGCCCAGCTCCCGGCAGGTTTACCCTGAATCCAGGCCGGACCCGCCTGGTGCAGGCGATCCAGCACGTGTCGGCGAATTTCAAAACGAATATGCGCCCCGGCATGAAATCCCACCCGTTCGCGCAGCCAGACAACCCAACTTCGCAGGATAAAGATCAGCACCAGTAAGGTGAAGGGTAGTAGTAACGCCTCACGCGGAATATTTTCCATAATCATATGATTGAGGATGCGCGCCAGTATCCAGGCCTGTGCCACAATCAGTGCGCCGCTGACTACGCCAAGAAGGCGGGAAAGCATCAACCAGCGGCGGGAAATAATGCTTTGCTGTTTCAACCAGCGAGTGAGTTCTTGTTGACGGGTTTTATTCATTGCGCGCTTAGCAGGTGAAGTTATCGGATTTTTTAACTTGCGCAATGTTACATCGGGGCAAAAATAAAGGCGACTTATAGTCGCCTTTTTTACCTTTGTTACTGACTTGTAAAGATTATTTACTTTCAGCCAGCCCGTCGAGATAGCGTTCCGCATCCAGCGCTGCCATACAGCCCGTACCCGCAGAAGTGATGGCCTGACGGTAGATATGATCCATTACATCACCGGCGGCAAAGACACCCGGAATGCTGGTTTGCGTAGCGTTACCGTGAATACCGGACTGCACCTTGATGTAGCCATTTTCCAGCGCCAGTTGACCTTCGAAGATGCCGGTGTTCGGACTGTGGCCGATAGCCACAAACAGCCCTGCAACGTCCAGTGACTCCACGTTGTCTGCATTTTGCGTATCACGCAGACGCAAACCCGTGACGCCCATCTGATCGCCGGTAACTTCTTCCAGCGTGCGATGAGTGTGCAGCACAATATTGCCGCTCTCTACTTTATCCATCAGACGTTTAATCAGGATTTTTTCCGCACGGAAAGTGTCGCGACGATGGATGAGATGTACTTCAGAGGCAATATTTGCCAGATATAGCGCTTCTTCAACGGCAGTATTGCCGCCGCCGATCACCGCCACTTTCTGATTGCGGTAAAAGAAACCGTCGCAGGTTGCGCAGGCGGATACGCCCCGGCCCTTAAACGCTTCTTCCGAAGCCAGCCCCAGATAACGTGCAGACGCGCCAGTCGCGATGATAAGCGCATCGCAAGTATATTCGCCGCTATCACCAGTCAGGCGGAAAGGACGGTTTTGCAAATCAACGCTATTGATGTGATCAAAAATGATTTCAGTATCAAATTTGATGGCATGCTCATGCATGCGTTCCATCAGCAGCGGCCCGGTCAGATCGTGCGGGTCGCCCGGCCAGTTTTCCACTTCAGTGGTGGTGGTGAGCTGGCCGCCTTTTTCTATCCCGGTAATCAGCACTGGCTGCAGGTTTGCGCGTGCAGCATAGACCGCAGCGGTATAACCGGCAGGGCCTGAACCAAGGATAAGCAGCTTACTGTGTTTGGCCGTACCCATGAGATCCTCATTGTTGTTTGGCAGACATTGAGCTGAATTGTAGGGAATTTAGCGTCGTAAAAAAAGGGCGCACCAGTTTTGTTAACGATATGTGTAATAGAAATGGCCGATGACGTAGGGGTGATTTGGGGCTGAAATATAATAATTTCTACTGAAAATCGGCCTGTTATAAGGTGATAAAGTGAGGATTAGCGAGTGGTGTTGATGAATATCTGGCATGTTGTACTAAAAAAAGATGTTTTGCTTTGACAATCCCCTGCGCATTTGCGAAAACATCAAAGGAAGAAAAAAGCAGTGTTTCGCGCGTGATGCAAACTTACGCACGTAAATGCCATTTTTTACCGGGCTAGTGAAATCTACGCATGGCGTGGACAGACGCCATCCGTGATATCGATAGCTGCCTTTGGCAACGGTCTTCTTAATATTGCCTCCGCAATGCCGTAACGCGACGGGCAAAGACTCTGAACAGTGAAGTGCACAGGGTCAAGACAGGAGTAGGGAAGGAATACAGAGAGACAATAATAATGGTAGATAGCAAGAAGCGCCCAGGCAAAGATCTCGACCGCATTGATCGTAATATTCTGAACGAGCTGCAAAAAGATGGGCGTATTTCCAACGTCGAGCTTTCTAAACGAGTGGGACTTTCCCCGACGCCGTGCCTTGAGCGTGTGCGCAGGCTGGAAAGACAAGGATTTATCCAGGGCTATACCGCGCTGCTAAATCCGCATTATCTGGATGCATCACTTCTGGTATTTGTTGAGATTACTCTGAATCGTGGCGCGCCCGATGTGTTTGAACAATTCAACGCCGCTGTGCAAAAACTTGAAGAAATTCAAGAGTGTCATCTGGTTTCAGGCGACTTCGACTACCTGTTGAAGACGCGTGTACCGGATATGTCGGCTTACCGCAAACTGTTAGGGGAAACCCTGCTGCGTCTGCCGGGCGTGAACGACACCCGCACATATGTGGTGATGGAAGAAGTTAAACAGAGCAATCGTCTGGTAATTAAGACGCGCTAATACGGAACAGGTGCACAATCGCTGTTTTTTGATTACACTCCTGTTAATCCATACAGCAACAGTGCCGGGGAGACCCGGCGCTGTTGTCCGTTTTAGCATCAAGGACCTGGAGAGCCTGTCTTGAGCCAGGAATACACCGAAGACAAAGAAGTCACACTGACCAAGCTTAGCAGCGGGCGCCGACTCCTGGAGGCGTTGCTGATCCTCGTTTCACTTTCTGCCGTCTGGCTGATGGCCGCGCTCTTAAGTTTTAATCCGTCTGACCCTAGCTGGTCGCAAACGGCCTGGCATGAACCTATCCATAATCTGGGCGGTGTGCCCGGAGCATGGCTTGCCGATACGCTGTTTTTTATTTTTGGCGTTATGGCCTACACCATTCCGGTGATCATCATTGGCGGCTGCTGGTTTGCTTACCGCCACCGCGCCAGTGAAGATTACATCGATTACTTTGCCGTATCGCTGCGCATGATTGGTGCGCTGGCATTGATCCTGACCTCCTGTGGTCTGGCAGCGATTAATGCCGATGATATCTGGTATTTCGCCTCCGGCGGGGTGATTGGCAGTCTGCTGAGTACAACGCTGCAACCTCTGCTGCGTAGTAGCGGCGGTACGCTTGCGCTGCTCTGCATTTGGGCCGCCGGCTTGACCTTATTTACCGGCTGGTCGTGGGTCACCATCGCCGAGAAAATCGGCAGTGTCGTCCTTAATATTCTGACCTTCGCCAGTAATCGCACCCGTCGCGATGACACATGGGTCGATGATGACGAGTACGAAGATGATGAAGAGTACGAAGAGGAAAAACCGCGTGAGTCGCGTCGTGCTCGTATTCTTCGCGGAGCGCTGGAACGCCGTAAGCGCGTGGCTGAAAAATTCGCCAATCCGAGGGGGCGTAAAACCGACGAAGCGCTGTTCTCCGGTAAGCGGATGGACGATGCGGAAGATGAGATCGCCTACAGCGCGCGCGGTGTGCCGGCGGATGCTGACGACGTCCTGTTTTCCGGACATCGTGCGACAGAAGCTGAGCAGGAGTACGATCCACTGCTGAACGGGCACAGCGTTACTGAGCCGGTAGTGGCAGCTGCAACAGCGACAACTGCAGCTGTGCAGGCGTATGCAGCACCTGCTGAACCTTATGCTCCGGCAATGCAGCAGGATGTTGAATGGCCGTATGCGCAGGCACCAGCAATTCAGGTACCACCGCAAGCGCCTCATCAGCCAGAGCAGTATGTCGAAGTTGTCCAGGAGGCCCCGTATCATTCTCCTCAGCATGCAACCCCTGAGTGGCAGCAACCTGTTGCAGAAGAGGTGTGGACGCCGGATGCGCCGGTAACGCCACTGCCGCGGGAAGAAGAGGTTTATGCTCAGCAGGCGCAGGAGCCGTTGCCGTGGCAAAGCGAACCGCAAATCGCACCGGCTCCGGAACCGATAATCACGCCTGAACCAGAACCGGTCGTTGAAGAGGTAAAACAGACTCGTCCGCCGCTTTACTACTTTGAAGAAGTTGAAGAGAAGCGTGCGCGTGAGCGTGAACAACTTGCCGCCTGGTATCAGCCAATCCCGGAGCCTGCTGTTGAGGAACCCGCAGCAAAACCTGCTGTTTTCCCTGCGCCATCGGCAACAGCGGTTGAGCCAACAGTTGCTCCTGTCGCGGGTGGTGTACAACAAGCTACGGGCCATGTGAGCACCGCAGCGGCAGCCGCTGCGCCGGTCTTTAGCCTTGCTGGTGGCGCGCCGCGCCCGCAGGTTAAAGAGGGGATTGGTCCGCAGTTGCCGCGCCCGAACCGCGTTCGTGTTCCGACGCGCCGCGAGCTGGCGTCATACGGTATCAAATTGCCTTCTCAGCGTATGGCCGAAGAGCGCGCCCGTGAGGAAGAAGTGCGTCAGCATGATGACGACGAAGCCGATATGCTGCAGCAGAACGAACTGGCTCGTCAGTTTGCCGCTACACAGCAAGATCGCTATGGAAATGAATTCCAGCACGAGGCACCACAGTTCCATCCGCAGCACCCGGTTATGAGCGACGAAGATGAGGAAGAAGCTGAACTGGCCCGCCAGTTCGCAGCCTCACAGCAACAACGCTATTCGGTAGACCAGCCGGCAGGCGCGCAAGCGTTTATGCCTGAAGATTTTGCGTTTTCGCCAATGAAAACGCTGGTTGATGATGGGCCGCACGAGCCGCTGTTCACGCCAGGCGTGATGCCAGAGCCGGAGCCGCCGGTACAGCAGCCGCAGCATTATCAACAACCCGCACCGCCGCAATACCAGCAGCCAGCACAGCCGCACTATCAGCCGCAGGCTCAACAGACGGTTCAGCAGCCCACTATGCCGCAACAGCATCAGGTTGCGCCACAGCATCAGGAGAGCCTGATCCATCCGCTGCTGATGCGTAATGGCGATAGCCGACCGGTACAGAAACCGACTACGCCGCTGCCATCTCTGGATCTGTTGACGCAGCCGCCAGTGGAAGTTGAACCCGTTGATACTTTTGCGCTTGAGCAAATGGCGCGCCTGGTCGAAGCGCGTCTGGCCGATTTCCGCATCAAAGCCGATGTGGTGAACTATTCGCCAGGGCCGGTAATTACTCGCTTTGAGCTTAATCTGGCACCGGGGGTGAAAGCCGCACGTATTTCCAACTTGTCCCGCGATCTGGCGCGTTCGCTTTCCACCGTTGCCGTGCGCGTGGTAGAGGTGATTCCCGGCAAGCCGTATGTTGGCCTCGAATTACCGAACAAGAAACGTCAGACCGTCTATCTACGTGAAGTGTTGGACTGCGTAAAATTCAGGGAAAGCCCGTCGCCGCTGACTGTGGTGCTGGGTAAAGATATCGCTGGCGATCCGGTGATTGCCGATCTGGCGAAAATGCCGCACCTGTTGGTTGCCGGTACGACTGGCTCTGGTAAGTCGGTGGGCGTGAACGCCATGATCCTCAGCATGCTGTATAAAGCGACGCCGGAAGAGGTGCGCTTTATTATGATCGACCCGAAAATGCTCGAACTTTCGGTATATGAAGGCATTCCTCATCTGTTGACCGAAGTGGTTACCGATATGAAAGATGCCGCCAATGCGTTGCGCTGGAGCGTCAACGAGATGGAACGTCGCTACAAACTGATGTCGGCGCTTGGCGTGCGCAACCTGGCGGGTTACAACGAGAAAATTGCGGAAGCTGCACGTATGGGGCGTCCGATCCCGGATCCGTACTGGAAACCGGGTGACAGCATGGATGTTCAGCATCCGGTGCTGGAAAAACTGCCGTATATCGTGGTAATGGTGGACGAATTTGCTGACCTGATGATGACTGTTGGCAAGAAAGTGGAAGAGCTGATTGCGCGCCTGGCGCAGAAAGCGCGTGCCGCAGGTATTCACCTGGTACTGGCGACCCAGCGTCCGTCGGTCGACGTTATCACTGGCCTGATTAAAGCGAACATCCCGACGCGTATCGCCTTTACCGTATCGAGTAAGATTGATTCGCGTACCATCCTCGATCAGGGCGGTGCGGAATCGCTGCTTGGGATGGGCGATATGCTTTACTCCGGTCCAAACTCTACTTCTGCGCCGGTTCGTGTCCACGGAGCGTTCGTACGTGACCAGGAAGTGCATGCAGTGGTGCAGGACTGGAAAGCGCGTGGTCGTCCGCAATATGTCGATGGCATTACGTCTGACAGCGAAAGTGAAGGTGGCGCAGGCGGAGGTTTTGACGGCGGTGAAGATCTGGATCCGTTATTTGATCAGGCCGTTAACTTTGTGACCGAAAAACGCAAGGCCTCTATCTCCGGCGTTCAGCGCCAGTTCCGCATTGGCTATAACCGTGCAGCGCGTATTATCGAGCAGATGGAAGCCCAGGGAATTGTCAGCGAACAGGGGCACAATGGTAACCGTGAGGTGCTGGCGCCGCCGCCGTTCGAGTGAAATTTGTAACGTTATCCTGCCTTTTTTTCGAAAAGGGAGCCGAAACTGAGGCAGGATTTTTTGGAAAATTATCTATTCTTTAGTTCCCACAGTTCATCTTTTAAACTTTCTACCGTCCGATCATCAACAACATAAGGAAGATTGCCACATTCGGCCGGCGTTGAAACAGAATAACTGGTAGTCACAATTTTTCCGGATGCATATTCTGTCTTGTCATTACATATATACTTCATGTTCTTTTCTTCATACGCTATTCTTTCTTTTAATTTTTTTATCTTCTTGTCCCGCTCTGCCTTACTTGCTGCTTGTTCTGCTAAATCCGCTGCTGTCAGCCAATGTATTCCTAATTGGTCCCCAAAGAACGTAAAATTATCATTTTCCCTGGGAATGGACTTAACTTGTACTGTCATCAAAACAGATTCCTTATGATTGTCCTCATAAGTGAACGTTGCTTTGCAGCTCATAGGTGACTCGACAGTATTGTTATAATCCAGCCCTTGGGGATTCTGTACTGCGGTAATCCTGGTCACTTCAGGTGAAAAGTTTGAGTTCTGTTTATTAAGGTAATAAATGAATAAATCTGATTGAAAAAATTTATTACCGCAGAATAAAAAAGGTGCTTCGACTTTTTCAGGGAATGGCGTGTATTTTGTTGTGTGTGAATATCCGTGGTAATCGAGTACGGTACAGCCAGTTATCAAAAAAGGAAACGTAAATAGAAATGGTTTGAGATTCATAAATATTCCCTATTACATGGGTAACCAGAACTTTCCATTAAGAAGGAACTTAAATTTCAAAAAGCTAATTCAAAATGTTGCCTGAGGTATTATGACTCTCTATTTAGGAATAAACTATGAGTTTATACTGCATGAAGCAGCGATGAATTTATAAACACACCTCCCTGGAAACGCATCGCGGTTACGGTTCATACGTTTCTCTTCGAAAGCGTCGATCAGGTGAGCACTTTTCAGTTTTTTTACCAGGAAATTGCGTGGCTGAATGTTATAGTAAGCATATTTATTTGCTTTAGTCTGTTGACTGGCAGCGCGAAATTCTCAAGGAATTAGGATGAAAAAAATTGTCGTCACCTGTGCCATACTGGCCAGCTTTGTCACCAGCCAGGTCTGGGCAGATGCTTCCAGCGACCTGAAAAGCCGTCTTGATAAAGTCAGCAGTTTCCATGCCAGCTTCACTCAGAAAGTGACGGATGGCAGCGGAGCTGCGGTGCAGGAAGGTCAAGGGGATTTGTGGGTTAAGCGCCCGAATCTGTTCAACTGGCATATGACCCAGCCGGACGAAAGCGTGCTGGTTTCTGACGGGAAAACCCTGTGGTTCTACAACCCGTTTGTTGAACAGGCTACTGCGACCTGGCTGAAAGATGCCACCGGCAATACACCGTTTATGCTGATTGCCCGTAATCAGGCCAGCGACTGGCAGCAGTACAATATAGAGCAAAAGGGAGATGACTTTGTTCTGACGCCAAAAGGTAACAACGGTAACCTGAAGCAATTCACTATCAACGTTGGTCGCGATGGCACCATTCATCAGTTCAGTGCAATTGAACAGGACGATCAGCGCAGCAGCTATCAACTGAAATCACAGCAAAATGGCGCGGTCGATCCCGCTAAATTCACCTTTACCCCGCCGCAGGGCGTAACGGTTGACGATCAGCGTAAGTAAGAGGCGCGGATGAGCAATATGTCGCTCGATTTCTCCGATAATGCGTTTCAACCTCTGGCCGCCCGTATGCGGCCAGAAAATTTAGCGCAGTACATAGGCCAGCAGCACCTTCTGGCGGCGGGCAAACCTTTGCCGCGCGCCATTGAGGCAGGGCATCTGCACTCGATGATCCTCTGGGGACCGCCGGGTACGGGGAAAACGACGCTGGCGGAAGTGATTGCCCGTTATGCGAATGCAGATGTTGAACGCATTTCTGCGGTGACGTCTGGCGTGAAAGAGATCCGTGAAGCCATCGAGCGCGCGCGGCAGAATCGTAATGCCGGGCGGCGTACTATTCTGTTTGTTGACGAAGTCCACCGCTTTAACAAAAGCCAGCAGGACGCGTTTTTACCGCATATTGAAGACGGTACTATCACTTTTATCGGCGCAACAACCGAAAATCCCTCTTTTGAACTCAACTCAGCCTTGCTCTCCCGTGCACGCGTTTACCTGCTGAAATCTCTCACGACTGAAGATATCGAACAGGTATTGACGCAGGCGATGGAGGACAAAGTCCGTGGCTATGGCGGTCAGGATATCGTACTGCCGGATGAAACCCGACGGGCAATTGCTGAACTGGTTGGTGGCGACGCGCGACGCGCGCTCAACACGCTGGAGATGATGGCCGACATGGCGGAGCTGGATGATGCCGGCAAACGCGTGTTAAAACCGACCTTGTTGACCGAGATTGCTGGCGAACGCAGCGCGCGCTTTGATAACAAAGGCGACCGTTTTTACGATTTAATTTCCGCATTGCATAAATCTGTACGCGGCAGCGCGCCGGATGCGGCACTTTACTGGTATGCGCGCATTATCACTGCCGGAGGCGATCCGTTGTATGTGGCGCGTCGCTGTCTGGCGATTGCTTCGGAAGATGTCGGCAATGCCGATCCTCGCGCCATGCAGGTGGCCATTTCCGCCTGGGATTGTTTTACACGCGTTGGCCCGGCGGAAGGTGAGCGTGCAATCGCACAGGCAATTGTCTACCTGGCCTGTGCGCCGAAGAGTAACGCGGTATATACGGCGTTTAAAGCGGCACTTGCAGACGCCCGCGATCGTCCGGATTTCGATGTGCCTGTGCATCTGCGTAATGCACCAACGAAATTGATGAAAGAGATGGGGTACGGCCAGGAGTATCGTTATGCACACGACGAACCCAATGCCTACGCCGCTGGCGAGGAGTATTTCCCGCAGGAATTAGCACAAACGCGCTATTATCACCCCACTAACAGAGGCCTTGAGGGCAAGATTGGCGAAAAGCTCGCCTGGCTAGCCGAACAGGATCATAAAAGCCCTATAAAACGCTATCGCTAGTGCGGGCGTTGCGGTAAGGTTACCGCTGTACTTTATATCGATCGCAGGCAGCGATCGACTTCTTCTTTTTTACAATACAACAAGCACAGGAAAAGCATGCTCGATCCCAATCTGCTGCGTACCGAGCCAGACGCAGTCGCTGAAAAACTGGCACGCCGGGGCTTTAAGCTGGATGTAGATAAATTACGCGCGCTCGAAGAGCGTCGTAAAGTTTTGCAGGTTAATACAGAGAATCTGCAAGCAGAGCGTAACTCACGATCGAAATCCATTGGCCAGGCGAAAGCACGCGGGGAAGACATTGAGCCATTACGCCTGGAAGTGAACAAACTGGGTGAAGAACTTGACGCAGCGAAAGCCGAGCTGGAAACCCTGCTGGCTGAGATCCGCGAAATTGCGCTGACTATCCCGAACCTGCCTGACGATTGTGTCCCGACAGGGCGCGATGAAAACGATAACGTTGAAATCAGCCGCTGGGGTACACCGCGTCAATTTGATTTTGAAATCCGCGATCATGTTACGCTGGGCGAAATGCACAGCGGGCTGGATTTTGCTGCCGCCGTAAAACTGACTGGCTCCCGTTTCGTGGTGATGAAAGGGCAAATCGCCCGCATGCATCGCGCGCTGGCGCAGTTCATGCTGGATCTGCACACTGAGCAACATGGCTACGCAGAAAACTACGTACCGTATCTGGTCAACCACGATACGCTGTATGGCACCGGCCAGTTGCCGAAATTTGCTGGCGACCTGTTCCACACGCGTCCGCTGGAAGAAGAATCTGACAGCAGCAACTATGCGTTGATCCCGACGGCTGAAGTGCCGCTGACCAATCTGGTACGTGATGAAATCATTGACGAAGACGATCTGCCGATCAAAATGACCGCTCACACACCGTGCTTCCGTTCCGAAGCAGGGTCTTACGGTCGTGATACGCGCGGTCTGATTCGTATGCACCAGTTCGATAAAGTTGAAATGGTGCAGATTGTTCGTCCTGAAGAGTCAATGGAAGCGCTGGAAGAGATGACCGGTCATGCTGAGAAAGTCTTGCAGCTGCTCGGTCTGCCGTACCGCAAAATTCTGCTCTGTACTGGTGATATGGGCTTTGGCGCATGCAAAACCTACGATCTGGAAGTATGGGTTCCGGCGCAGGATACTTACCGTGAAATCTCTTCCTGTTCTAACGTATGGGATTTCCAGGCGCGTCGCATGCAGGCTCGCTGCCGCAGCAAGTCCGACAAGAAAACCCGTCTGGTGCATACGCTGAACGGTTCTGGTCTGGCTGTTGGCCGTACGCTGGTTGCCGTACTGGAAAACTACCAGCAAGCCGATGGTCGTATCGAGGTTCCTGAAGTACTGCGTCCGTATATGAACGGTCTTGAGTTCATCGGTTAAAACTTCTTAAGTAGTTCCTGAAAAGCGCCTGTTGGCGCTTTTTTTATGCCTTTTTGTTAAGTAATCCTCTATTAACCGGTTTTTCTATGATGTATACAGGCCGGTTAATTACCCCCAGGCTGGTCGGGTTAAGCTTGTTTTTATCATGAAATTTTTCTACTGATCTTTGTACTGTTGCTGTGGTTTAGTGCAATAAAAACAAGCAGATGAATATTATCTGAAGTACGTTGAATCGATGCGGGATTAGTTTTTCAAATCGACAACGCACAATTCATGCCAGCCCGCTAATTCTGCGGATTGACTTTGCTTTTGCCGGTGGCATGATGCGCACGCAATCTGAACTTCCTCACGGTTTGAATCCATGTCCACCTATACCCGGCCGGTGCTGTTATTGCTCTGCGGCCTGATGTTGTTGACGCTGGCGATCGCGACGCTGAATACGCTCGTGCCGCTCTGGCTCGCCCACGAAAACTTACCCACCTGGCAGGTCGGTATGGTGGGGTCGTCTTATTTTACCGGTAATTTACTTGGTACCTTATTGACCGGGCGTCTTATCCGCCGTCTGGGTTTTAATCGTAGCTATTACATTGCCTCGCTGATTTTCGCTGCTGGCTGCGTTGGGCTGGGGCTGATGGTGGGCTTCTGGAGCTGGATGATTTGGCGCTTCATCGCCGGTGTCGGCTGCGCGATGATTTGGGTGGTGGTGGAAAGCGCCCTAATGTGTAGCGGCACCTCCCGTAGCCGTGGCCGCCTGCTGGCAGCTTATATGATGGTTTATTATGTGGGCACCGTGCTGGGACAGGTGATTGTCAGCAAATTGCCGACGGATCTGATGAGCGTGCTGCCTTTGATGACAGGGCTGGTGCTGGCGGCGATCCTGCCGCTGCTGTTTACCCGTATTGTTAATCAACAGAGCGAGGAGCAGGCCGCGACCTCAGTATGGCCGATGCTGCGCCTTCGCCAGGCGCGCCTGGGGGTAAACGGTTGCATTATTTCCGGGATTATTCTCGGCTCGTTGTATGGTCTGATGCCGCTCTATCTTTCACATCAGGGGATCAGTGATTCCGGCATCGGTTTCTGGATGGCACTGATGGTGAGCTCAGGTATTATCGGGCAGTGGCCTGTTGGCCGGCTGGCCGATCGCTTTGGCCGGCTGCTTGTCCTGCGTGTGCAGGTGTTTGTCGTGATCATCGGCTGTATGGGAATGCTGAGTAATGCGGCGATGGCACCGGCGCTGTTTGTGTTGGGAACGGCTGGTTTTACTCTTTACCCGGTGGCAATGGCCTGGGCGTGTGAGAAAGTGGAACACCACCAGTTGGTAGCCATGAATCAGGCTCTGCTGTTGAGCTACACCATTGGCAGCCTTCTTGGCCCGACGCTGACGGCAATGCTGATGCAAAGCTATTCAGACAGTCTGCTGTTTATCATGATCGCGGGCGTATCGTTTATCTATCTGGTGATGCTGATGCGTAAAGCAGGGCACCATCCCACTCCGGTTGCGCACGCCTGAGTGTCATCGGCGGAGAAACAACCCGGCATAAAAAAGCCACAACGGTGTGTTGTGGCTTTTTGCTTTTACTGCGGCTCAGTACATCACTTTATGGCCGTACTGCTCCAGAATTCCTTTGACACGTTCCATGGTCTCTTTTTTCGGTGGATGGACGCCATCAAGCTTGTACTCTTCGCCCATGGCCACCCATTTGTGTTTACCCAGCTCATGATAAGGCAACAGTTCTATTTTCTCGACATTGCCCATATCACGGGTAAATTCACCAAGACGGTGCGCGGAATCGTCATCGTCTGACCAGCCCGGAACGACCACGTAGCGGATCCAGACCTTAATATTTTTCTTCGCAAGGTACTGGGCAAACTCCAGCGTACGGTGGTTAGAAACGCCGACCAGATTCTGGTGAATTTCATCGTTCATCTGTTTCAGGTCGAGCATGACCAGGTCGGTAACTTCCAGAAGCTCATCAATCACCGGATCGTAGCGACGCACAAAGCCATTGGTGTCGAGGCAGGTGTGAATCCCTTCTTTTTTACAAGCACGGAACCAGTCGCGGACAAACTCCGCTTGCAAGATAGCCTCACCGCCGGATGCGGTTACGCCGCCGCCGGATGCGTTCATAAAGTGACGATAGGTCACTACGTCGCTCATCAGATCTTCAACCGTGATCTCTTTACCACCGTGTGTGTCCCAGGTATCGCGGTTATGACAATAGAGGCAGCGCATCAGGCAGCCCTGGAAGAAAGTAATGAAGCGGATGCCCGGGCCGTCGACCGTGCCACAGGATTCGAAAGAGTGGATGCGACCAATAACTGACATTGCGGTGTTTTCTCCAGATGCGGCCCATCCGGGCCTGTGTCTGCGCAATTTATTTCCCTTTGCGCTAAGTCTGTTTTGTCAGATATCCAGCAAGTATAGACGTCTGACAAAGCGGACTCGGGTATTAAAAAGGCCCCACTTACGTGGAGCCTTTATTGTACGCTTTTTACTTCGCGATTTCAGTCAATACCCTTCGTCTTTCAAACTGTATCTTTGTTGGCTGCTTTCGCTCACCCGAGCCACTTTTCAGTAAGCTCATCGGGGTTCACTCTTACCGCCTCAACGCAGCCCGAAATCCATTGGGTAGCACCATTACATGGTTTGAGTGAAGGTACGAGTAATAACGTCCTGCTGCTGTTCTTTAGTCAGGGAGTTGAAGCGTACTGCGTAACCTGAAACACGGATGGTCAGCTGCGGATATTTTTCCGGGTTTTCCATCGCGTCGAGCAGCATTTCACGGTTCATCACGTTCACGTTCAGGTGCTGACCACCTTCGATGGACGCTTCGTGATGGAAGTAACCGTCCATCAGACCCGCGAGGTTGGTTTTACGCACTTCGTCGTCTTTACCCAGCGCATTCGGAACGATAGAGAAGGTGTAAGAAATACCATCTTTAGCGTAAGCGAACGGCAGTTTAGCAACGGAGGTCAGAGAGGCAACAGCACCTTTCTGGTCACGGCCGTGCATCGGGTTAGCACCCGGTCCGAACGGAGCGCCAGCGCGACGGCCATCCGGGGTGTTACCGGTTTTCTTACCATACACAACGTTAGAGGTGATGGTCAGAACAGACTGAGTCGGGATAGCGTTGCGGTAAGTAGTCAGTTTCTGAATTTTCTTCATGAAACGTTCTACCAGGTCAACTGCCAGATCGTCGACACGCGCATCGTTGTTACCAAACTGCGGGTATTCGCCTTCGATTTCGAAGTCGATTGCCAGACCGTCTTCGTCACGAATCGGTTTAACTTTCGCATATTTGATTGCAGACAGGGAGTCAGCAGCAACGGACAGACCGGCGATACCGCATGCCATGGTGCGAATTACGTCACGATCGTGCAGCGCCATCAGAGAGGCTTCGTAGCTGTACTTGTCGTGCATGTAGTGGATAACGTTCAGTGCGGTGACATACTGTTTAGCCAGCCAGTCCATGAAGTGATCCATGCGATCCATGACTTCGTCGAATTTTAGCACGTCGCCTTTGATCGGTTCAGATTTCGGACCAACCTGCATTTTCAGTTTTTCATCAACGCCACCATTGATTGCGTACAGCATGGTTTTCGCGAGGTTAGCGCGAGCACCGAAGAACTGCATTTGTTTACCCACAACCATCGGGCTTACGCAGCAAGCAATCGCATAGTCGTCGTTGTTGAAATCAGGACGCATCAGGTCATCGTTCTCGTACTGCAGAGAAGAGGTGTCGATGGAGACTTTCGCAGCGAATTTTTTGAAGTTCAGCGGCAGTTTTTCAGACCACAGAACGGTGATGTTCGGTTCCGGAGACGGGCCCATGGTGTACAGGGTGTTCAGGAAACGGAAGCTGTTTTTGGTAACCAGAGTACGGCCGTCAACGCCCATACCACCGATAGATTCAGTTGCCCAAATCGGGTCACCAGAGAACAGTTCATCATACTCAGGAGTACGCAGGAAGCGAACCATACGCAGTTTCATGACCAGGTGGTCAATCATTTCCTGAGCGTCTTTTTCAGTGATTTTGCCTGCTTTCAGGTCACGTTCGATGTAAGCATCCAGGAAGGTGGATACGCGACCGAAGGACATTGCAGCGCCGTTCTGGGATTTAACCGCAGCCAGGTAACCGAAGTAGGTCCACTGGATTGCTTCCTGAGCGTTAGTGGCCGGACCGGAGATATCGCAGCCGTATTTAGCCGCCATCTCTTTGATCTGACCCAGTGCGCGGTGCTGTTCAGCGATTTCTTCACGCAGACGGATAGTCGCTTCCAGATTTACGCCGTTTTCCAGATCGGATTGCAGAGACAGGAACTGTGCGTATTTATCTTTCATCAGGAAGTCGATACCGTACAGCGCAACGCGACGGTAGTCACCGATGATACGACCACGGCCGTAAGCATCCGGCAGACCAGTCAGAACACCGGATTTACGGCAGTTCAGAATGTCTTTGGTATAAACATCGAATACACCCTGGTTATGGGTTTTACGGTATTCGGTGAAGATTTTTTTCAGCATCGGGTCCAGTTCGCGATTGTACGCTTTGCAGGAACCTTCAACCATTTTGATGCCGCCAAACGGGATGATGGCGCGTTTCAGCGGAGCTTCAGTTTGCAGACCAACGATTTTCTCAAGCGCTTTGTTGATGTAGCCAGCGTCGTGAGAAGTAATGGTAGAAGCAACAGAGGTGTCAAAATCAACTGGCGCGTGAGTGCGGTTTTCCAGTTTAACCCCTTCCATGACTTTGTCCCACAGGGCGGTGGTCGCGTCAGTAGCGCCAGCCAGGAAGGACTCGTCGCCTTCATATGGGGTGTAGTTTTTCTGGATAAAGTCACGTACGTTGACTTCTTTCTGCCAGTCACCTTTCGCAAAACCTTCCCAGGCTGTGGCTAATTTTTCATTAAGCTCGGACATGTAACACCTACCTTCTTAAGTGGATTTTTTATTTACTGCCTGAAACAACCATTAGTGATGATCGTTGCCACGCAGGTAAATGACCCAGTATGTCAACCCGACTAATAACCCACCACCGATGATATTCCCGATTGTTACCGGAATAAGGTTATCGATGATGAAATTCGTAATAGTCAGATGAGAAAAACTTTCCGGGCTGGAGCCAACTGCGGTCCAGAACTCCGGGCTAGCAAAGTTACGGATTACGATACCCATCGGAATCATAAACATGTTTGCGATACTGTGCTCAAAACCGCTGGCGACAAACATCGCTACCGGCAGCACCATAATCATCGCTTTATCCATCAGGCTGCGACCGGAATAACTCATCCACACGGCCATGCAAACCATCAGGTTAGCCAGAATACCCAGCGCAACAGCTTCGATAAAAGTGTGATGCACTTTATGGTCTGCGGTCTGCAGGACGTTTAAGCCCCAGCCACCGTTGGCGACCATATATTCGCCAGATAACCACATTAGCAGGACAAACAGCAGCGCACCTACCAGGTTACCGAAGTAGACGTTAATCCAGTTTCGGGCCAGTTGCCCCCAGGTGATACGCCCACTGGCTTTTGCCACGACAATCAGCACGGTTGAGGTAAAAAGATCCGCACCGCAGATAATGCAGAGGATCAACCCCAGGGAGAAGCAGATACCCCCAATCAGTTTAGCAATACCGTAGGGCATTGCCGCTGTGCCGGTGGTGGCGGTGATATAGAAAACAAAAGCAATAGAGATGAACACACCTGCGGTGATAGCCAGGTAGAAAGTCTTCAGCGGATGTTTAGTCGCTTTATAGACGCCAGCTTCTTCGGCAACTTTGGCCATTTCGGCTGGAAGGATAAGATCAAAAGGGTTGTCAGCTTTCACACTAACTCTCTCTTTATTAAGTCGGCGACGAGATACTAACAAAGCATTATAGAAGAGAATTTGATATGGATCATATCTCGCCTGGCTTATAGGACCGCAAAGAGCGTGGTTTTTCTACGAATGCGGAGTAACTTGTTGATTATATGAATAAAAATAAATTTTAAAAGTTATAAAATGAGTTGATTATTTTTATGAAGCCTCCGAAAAATCGTTAATTAAAATGGGGTAGTTGCCATAAGAAGTAACAATATTAGTCTGCAAGTAATAATACCATTTACCCGTATTTAACTTAATTATTACAATTGGCTGACATTGCAAAAATATAAATAAAAAGGGGCAATAAAATTGCCCCGTAATATAGCGTAGACCTGCTATGAAGCCTACATATTGTCGTGCTACTTGTCGTTATTTCGCCCAGAATGCCGTTTTGGCGCGTTGTAATTTTTCGTAAGCCGCTAACAGAGACTGATGCGCCGGAAATGCCTGCAGAGTACCGTCTGCCGGCTGCAGGTCATAGAACGGTGCTTCACCGCTCAACGCGGCGCTGGCCGCTTCAACGGCCTGCGCGCCGTACATGCGTACAAATGCATTCAGGTATTGCAGCGGCTCGCGATCCTCCTCCTGCGCCAGCAGCAGTAGCGTTTGCAGGCAGCGGTAGTAGTTGGCGCGTTCCGCGCTGAAGATGGATGCGTTGAATTCCATGGTCCATTCGGTCCAGGCCAGCGCCTGATCGAGATCGCCGCCTGCCAGCGCCAGCATCGCTTTTAACTCACCAATGCGCAGGGTGTACCAGCCATTGTCTTTACCGGTCGCCAGGCCCAGCAGTTCACGAACGCGGGTAAAATCATCGTGGCCTTCGTCGTCCAGTTGGGCGATAAGGTTGAGGTACTCCTCTTTCTCCCACTCGCTGCCTGGTAGTGACAGGATAGTTTCGCGCAGATGGCTGCCCATGGTGTTATTCGCCAGCCACAAATCTTCTGCCGGATAAATATCGGACATGCCCGGTACCAGAATACGGCAGGCGTACACGCCAAGGTGTTCGTAATCGGCGATATAAACTTCTTTATCTTCTGCATTGAAGATAGCCATCAGCGTGGCGAACTCTTCTTCGGTGGTCCCTGCAAAGCTCCAGTCAACGAACGGATAATCCGCATCCTGCTTAAACAGATCCCAGGAGATCAAACCGCTGGAATCGATAAAGTGCGTTTCGAGGTTGGCGTGTTCAGCCACTTCTTCGTCATCAAAGGTCGGTGGGGTAAAGACATCGAGATCTTTCAGACCGCGCCCCTGCAACAGCTCGGTGACTGTCCGTTCCAGCGCAACGCCAAAATCCGGGTGCGCACCAAAGGAGGCAAAGCAGGTACCATTCGCCGGATTAAACAGCACGACGCAGATCACTGGATATTTACCGCCCAGAGAGCCGTCGTAGGCGAAAATCGGGAACCCTTCGGCTTCCAGTTTGGCAATGGCTTCCACCACGCCAGGATAGCGGGCCAGTACTTCCTGCGGGATTTCCGGCAGGCTGATGCTCTCTGCGATGATACGGTTTTTGATATGGCGTTCGAACACCTCAGACAGGCCCTGTACACGGGCTTCGTTGCGGGTATTACCGGCAGACATGCCGTTGGAAACATACAGATTGCCGACGATGTTCATCGGAATATAGACCGTCTGCTCATCAGACTGGCGGGTAAACGGCAGGGCGCAGATACCACGCTCATCATTCCCGGATTGCAGATCGACCAACATCCCGGCGGCCAATTCGTTCTGTGGATCGTAGAACGCGCGCAGACGAGCATCGAGGATCCCCTCGGGTAGCGAGTCATCTTCCGGCAGCGGGAACCACTTTTCGTTCGGGTAGTGAACGAACGGGCCTTGCGCGATGGCATCACCCAGCCAGAAGTCAGCGAAGAAGTAGTTGGTAGAAAGACGCTCGAAGTACTCGCCCAGTGCAGAGGCAAGCGCAGCCTTTTTCGTTGCGCCTTTACCGTTGGTGAAGCACAACGCGCACTCTTTATCGCGAATATGCACGGACCAGACGTTCGGCACCGGATTCAGCCATGAGGCTTCTTCAATGTGAAAACCGAGGTCGGTGAGTTTTTGCTGGAAGCGGGCGATGGAGTCTTCCAGTGCGGCGTCTTTGCCGGGAATAAATGTTTGAGTCATGGCGGTCACTTTTTTCGTACGTAAAGCGCGCAATGATACGGGTTTTGCGTGACTGGCGCTATCTTCCGCGTCTGCCCGGCGAAAATAAAACAGCGGTCTATGCTTAGGGGGAGTAACCAACTGTTCACGGATGGAAAAATGAAAGCGTTCGACCTTCATCGCATGGCACTGGATAAAGTTCCCTTTGAATTTTTGTGGGAAGTGGCACTGCGCAGCCTTTATACCTTCGTTTTAGTCTTTTTATTCCTCAAGATCACTGGCCGACGTGGCGTACGGCAAATGTCGCTGTTCGAAGTCCTCATTATTCTGACGCTGGGTTCGGCAGCGGGAGATGTGGCCTTTTATGACGACGTTCCAATGCTGCCTGTGCTGGTGGTTTTTATTACGCTGGCGGTGCTTTACCGTCTGGTGATGTGGCTGATGTCGCACAGCGAAAAGCTGGAAGATCTGCTGGAAGGCAAACCGGTTGTGATTGTTGAGAACGGTGAGCTGGCATGGGAAAAATTGCATGAAGAGAACATGACTGAATTTGAGTTTTTCATGGAATTGCGCGTCAACGGTATAGAGCATCTTGGGCAGATTCGGCTGGCGATTATGGAGACCAATGGGCAAATCAGCGTCTATTACTTCCCCGACAACGAGGTTAAACCAGGGCTCTGTATTCTGCCGGAAGGATGCAGCGAACGATTTACCTCGGTGCCTGAATCGGGCGATTACGTTTGCGTACGTTGCAGTAAAATTGTCGCCTTGCAGGCGGGCGAAAAGCGATCCTGCCCGCGTTGTGCAAATCCGGAATGGTCGAAGGCCAGCAGGGCCATTCGGGTGACATAACAGGTTTTTTATCGGGCCCGGCTCGGCTGAGCAAAACATTCTGCTATGTGACTGAGCGCACATTTCCCCCTGCGCGGCTATTACCCATTGCGGCGCGTGACGCGCAATGATAAAACCGATGTCACAGGAATAACTTATTGCTTTTTAGCGTGGTGAGGGGAAATGACTCAGGTCTTCAATTTTAGTTCTGGCCCGGCAGTATTACCGGCGGATGTGCTCAAACAGGCGCAACAGGAATTGTGCGACTGGCAAGGTCTTGGCACTTCGGTGATGGAAATTAGCCATCGTAGTAAAGAGTTTATCCATGTGGCTGAAGAGGCGGAGAAGGACTTTCGCGATCTGCTGAACATCCCCTCCAACTATAAGGTTCTCTTCTGTCACGGCGGCGGCCGCGGTCAGTTTGCTAGCATTCCGCTCAATTTACTGGGTGATAAAACAACCGCTGATTATGTTGATGCCGGTTACTGGGCGGCAAGTGCGGTCAAAGAAGCGAAAAAATACTGCGTTCCACACGTTATTGACGCGAAAATCACTGTTGATGGCCTGCGTGCTGTTAAGCCGATGAGTGAATGGCAACTCAGCAATAACGCGGCTTATCTCCACTACTGCCCGAATGAAACGATTGACGGCATCGCGATCGATGAAACACCCGCATTCGCCAGTGATGTAGTGGTAACGGCTGATTTCTCTTCAACCATCCTGTCGCGCGAAATTGATGTCAGCCGTTTTGGTGTGATTTATGCGGGCGCACAGAAAAATATCGGTCCGGCAGGTTTAACGCTGGTGATAGTACGTGAAGATCTGCTGGGCAAAGCTCATGCGGCCTGTCCGTCTATCCTCGACTACAGCGTGCTGAATGAAAATGACTCTATGTTCAACACGCCGCCGACTTTTGCCTGGTATCTCTCAGGGCTGGTATTTAAATGGCTGAAAAAACAGGGTGGCGTCGCCGCAATGGAGAAAGTCAACCAGCAAAAAAGCGAGCTGTTGTATGGCGTAATCGACCGCAGCGACTTTTATCGCAATGATGTGGCGAAGTCTAACCGTTCACGCATGAACATTCCGTTCCAGCTTGCGGACAGCGCGCTGGACAAACTCTTCCTTGAAGAGTCGTTCGCTGCGGGTCTGCACGCGCTGAAAGGCCACCGCGTCGTTGGCGGTATGCGTGCCTCAATTTATAACGCGATGCCGCTGGCTGGCGTACAAGCGCTGACCGACTTTATGGTTGACTTCGAACGTCGCCACGGTTAATTGCTGTAGTCTGCATTCCCCGCAGTTGGACTGCGGGGTTTTATTTTGTCTGTAGAGAGTAAAGTTTCATGGAATCCCTGACGTTACAACCCATCGCGCGGGTAGATGGCACCATCAATCTGCCTGGTTCGAAAAGTGTCTCAAACCGCGCTTTGTTGCTTGCCGCATTTGCCCGTGGCACTACCGTTCTGACCAATTTGCTGGACAGTGACGACGTGCGCCACATGTTGAATGCCCTCAGCGCGCTGGGAGTTCATTATATCTTGTCTGCCGACCGCACCCGTTGTGAAGTGACCGGCGTGGGTGGTCCGCTGCACTCTGCGGAAAAACTGGAGCTGTTTCTTGGCAATGCCGGAACGGCAATGCGCCCTCTGGCTGCGGCGCTTTGTCTTGCGGCAAACGATTTGGTGTTGACCGGTGAACCGCGTATGAAAGAGCGCCCGATTGGACACCTGGTTGACGCGCTGCGTCAGGGTGGAGCGCAAATCGAATACCTTGAGCAAGAAAATTACCCCCCTCTGCGCCTGCGCGGCGGTTTTACCGGCGGTGACGTCAGCGTGGACGGCAGCGTTTCCAGCCAGTTCCTGACCGCATTGCTGATGGCAGCGCCGCTGGCGCCGAAGGATACCGTTATCACTATCAAAGGCGATCTGGTCTCTAAACCTTACATCGACATCACGTTGCATCTGATGGAAACCTTTGGCGTGGTGGTGGAAAACCAGCACTATCAGCGTTTCGTGGTTCGCGGCGGTCAGCAATATCAGTCTCCTGGCCAGTATCTGGTGGAGGGTGATGCCTCTTCGGCTTCTTATTTCCTGGCAGCAGGTGCGATCAAAGGCGGCACGGTAAAAGTGACCGGGATTGGACGCAACAGCGTGCAGGGCGATATCCGTTTTGCCGACGTACTGGAAAAAATGGGCGCGACGGTGGTCTGGGGTGATGACTATATTGCCTGTACGCGCGGCGAGCTGAACGCTATCGATATGGACATGAATCATATCCCTGATGCCGCAATGACTATCGCGACGGCTGCACTGTTTGCCAAAGGCACCACTACGCTACGTAATATCTATAACTGGCGAGTGAAGGAAACAGATCGTCTGTTTGCGATGGCGACAGAGTTGCGCAAAGTGGGCGCAACGGTGGAAGAGGGCGAGGATTATATCCGTATTACTCCGCCGGAAAAATTGCAGTTTGCGGAAATTGGTACGTATAACGATCACCGTATGGCGATGTGCTTCTCGCTGGTAGCGCTGTCGGATACGCCGGTTACCATTCTGGATCCGAAATGCACGGCGAAAACTTTCCCCGACTATTTTGAACAGTTAGCTCGCATCAGTACGCTCGCGTAACCCTCTTTGCTCCGGGCTGGTGTAAATCAGCCCGGCCTGCCGCACATTTCTTCTACACTCAGCTTCAGACCCTTCTGTTATTCGCACGCAGTAGTAACGATTGTGTGCATTGCCGCGTATAATGCGCGGCGTTTACGTAACGATATGCCTTGATTAAGGAGAAAAAGATGACGGCAATTGCCCCGGTAATCACCATTGATGGGCCAAGCGGTGCGGGAAAAGGCACGCTTTGCAAGGCAATGGCGGAAGCGTTGCAATGGCATCTGTTGGATTCAGGCGCAATTTATCGTGTGCTGGCGCTCGCTGCACTGCATCACCACGTCGATGTCACCTCGGAAGAGGTGCTGGTTCCGCTGGCGGCGCATCTGGATGTGCGATTTGTCTCAACCGACGGAAATCTGGAAGTAATCCTCGAAGGTGAGGATGTCAGCAGTGAAATTCGCACCCAGGAAGTAGCGAATGCAGCATCGCAGGTGGCTGCGTTTCCGCGCGTGCGTGAAGCGTTATTACGCCGCCAGCGCGCGTTTCGCGAAGCACCGGGTCTTATAGCCGATGGACGTGATATGGGGACGGTCGTTTTCCCCGACGCGCCGGTGAAAATTTTCCTTGACGCTTCTTCGGAAGAACGTGCGAATCGTCGCATGCTCCAGTTGCAGGAGAAAGGCTTTAGTGTTAACTTTGAACGCCTTTTGGCCGAGATCAAGGAACGTGACGATCGCGATCGTAATCGTCCTGTAGCGCCGCTGGTTCCCGCTGCCGATGCTTTAGTTCTGGATTCAACCAGTTTAAGCATTGAGCAAGTGATTGAGAAAGCGCTACAATATGCACGCCAAAAATTGGCTCTCGCGTAAGCGACCGAATTCGTAGTACCTGCTGCAATGGAATGTGAGCAGGCATGTGAAACAACCCCATCCGGCATGAAGCCAGGTGGACGTTAAATTGAAGAATCCTGAAGATTATCAATATGACTGAATCTTTTGCTCAACTCTTTGAAGAGTCCCTGAAAGAAATCGAAACCCGCCCGGGTTCTATCGTTCGCGGTGTTGTTGTTGCTATCGACAAAGACGTAGTACTGGTTGACGCCGGTCTGAAATCTGAGTCCGCCATTCCGGCTGAGCAGTTCAAAAACGCCCAGGGCGAACTGGAAATCCAGGTTGGTGACGAAGTTGACGTTGCTCTGGATGCAGTAGAAGACGGCTTCGGTGAAACCCTGCTGTCCCGTGAGAAAGCTAAACGTCACGAAGCCTGGATCACGCTGGAAAAAGCTTACGAAGACGCTGAAACTGTTACCGGTGTTATCAACGGCAAAGTCAAGGGCGGCTTCACTGTTGAGCTGAACGGTATTCGTGCGTTCCTGCCAGGTTCTCTGGTAGACGTTCGTCCGGTCCGTGACACTCTGCACCTGGAAGGCAAAGAGCTTGAATTCAAAGTAATCAAGCTTGACCAGAAGCGTAACAACGTTGTTGTTTCCCGTCGTGCGGTTATCGAATCCGAAAACAGCGCAGAACGCGATCAGCTGCTGGAAAACCTGCAGGAAGGCATGGAAGTTAAAGGTATCGTTAAGAACCTTACTGACTACGGTGCATTCGTTGATCTGGGCGGCGTTGATGGCCTGCTGCACATCACCGACATGGCATGGAAACGCGTTAAGCATCCGAGCGAAATCGTAAACGTTGGCGACGAAATCACTGTTAAAGTGCTGAAATTCGACCGCGAACGTACTCGTGTGTCCCTGGGCCTGAAACAGCTGGGCGAAGATCCGTGGGTAGCTATCGCTAAACGTTACCCGGAAGGCACCAAGCTGACTGGCCGCGTGACCAACCTGACCGACTACGGCTGCTTCGTTGAAATCGAAGAAGGCGTTGAAGGCCTGGTTCACGTTTCCGAAATGGATTGGACCAACAAAAACATCCACCCGTCCAAAGTTGTTAACGTTGGCGACGTAGTGGAAGTTATGGTTCTGGATATCGACGAAGAACGTCGTCGTATCTCCCTGGGCCTGAAACAGTGCAAATCCAACCCGTGGCAGCAGTTTGCTGAAACCCACAACAAGGGCGATCGCGTTGAAGGTAAAATCAAGTCTATCACTGACTTCGGTATCTTCATCGGCCTGGACGGCGGCATCGACGGCCTGGTTCACCTGTCTGACATCTCCTGGAACGTTGCAGGCGAAGAAGCTGTTCGTGAATACAAAAAAGGCGACGAAATCGCAGCTGTTGTTCTGCAGGTTGACGCAGAGCGTGAGCGTATCTCTCTGGGCGTTAAACAGCTCGCAGAAGATCCGTTCAACAACTACGTTGCACTGAACAAGAAAGGCGCAATCGTAAACGGTAAAGTCACTGCAGTTGATGCTAAAGGCGCAACCGTAGAACTGGCTGACGGCGTTGAAGGTTACCTGCGCGCTTCTGAAGCTTCTCGCGATCGTGTAGAAGATGCGACTCTGGTTCTGAATGTTGGTGATGACGTTGAAGCGAAATTCACCGGTGTTGACCGTAAGAACCGTGTAGTTAGCCTGTCTGTACGTGCGAAAGACGAAGCTGACGAGAAAGATGCTATCGCTTCTGTTAACAACAAACAGGAAGAAGGCAACTTCTCTAACGCTATGGCTGAAGCTTTCAAAGCAGCTAAAGGCGAGTAAGATCAAGTACCCAGAGTTATTTGCTCGGTAACTGGACGAAAGTCACACAGTTGCCGTGTGAATAACGATGAGTTACTTGACAGATTACAGGATTCGTCCTGTAATCAATGACAAAGGGCGGCTACGGCCGCCCTTGTTAAAGCTATTAAGCGAATATTGCGTTGAAGGAAACCGGAGGAATCATGACCAAGTCAGAATTGATAGAAAGACTTGCAAGCCAGCAATCGCATATCCCGGCTAAAGCCGTGGAAGATGCTGTAAAAGAAATGCTGGAGCATATGGCCTCTACTCTTGCCCAGGGTGAGCGCATTGAGATCCGCGGTTTCGGCAGTTTTTCCCTGCACTATCGTGCACCTCGCACCGGGCGTAACCCCAAAACAGGCGATAAAGTAGATTTGGAAGGAAAATATGTTCCACACTTTAAGCCGGGTAAAGAATTACGCGACCGCGCCAATATTTATGAGTAATTCTTAGCAAAAAGCAAAGAATTATATGTGAGAAGGCACCTGAAAAGGGTGCCTTTTTCATTTCCTGCTTTTCTTTTCCTGAAGCAGCCTCGCACATTTTTGCTGGTGTGATGTAACGCGATAAAAAACCAATAATTCACGCCGCAAATCTGAAAACACACGAAAGAAAATCAAGCCAGAGCTCCGCATACTTCTACTTCAACAAGGAGGTATGCATGGCGTTATCTACATTAGCCGCATGCATTATATTGGGCATTTTACCGCTGTTGTGGTTGCCGGCATTACCCGATATCCGCAGTATTTGGTGCGTCATAATGAGTGGATGCCTGCTGGCATGCGTACGGCCACGGCTTTTACGCTATGGCGGAATTACGCTACTCATTTTTGCCTGGGGCGTTTTGAACGCAATGCAGGCACTTTGGCCAACGGTGAACCTTCCGGGAGCGAACCGTCAGGTTGAAGTCATTATTACCGAAACAGACAATATGACCCGCCATCAGGCGAAGATAGTGAGTCTTAATGGTAAACGCCTGTTTCCGTCGGTTGGCGTAACGCTCTATGGTCAATATTTACCTTTCCCGGTCTGTACGGGGCAGCGATGGGCGATGACTGTTCGTGTACGTGCGATGCATGGCCAACTCAACGACGGAGGATTTGATTCTCAGCGCTATGCACTGGCGAGCCATCTTCCTCTTAGCGGTCGCTTTAGCGATGCGCGTTTAATCGAGCCAACGTGTAGCTGGCGTGCTGATTATCTTCAGTCGCTGACGCATACGCTTTCCCCTTACTCCTGGCGTCCGGTAATTCTGGCGCTGGGAATGGGGGAGCGTTCAGCACTCGAAAGCCCGGTAAAAGAGATTATGCGCCAGACTGGAACCGCCCATTTAATGGCGATATCTGGCCTGCATATCGCCCTTGCCGCGATGCTTGGCGGCGTTGTCACCCGCGGTATTCAGTTTTACTTCCCCGCTAGCCGGATTAACTGGGCCTTGCCGCTGCTCGCTGGGGTGTCGTGTGCCATCGGGTATGCATGTCTCACAGGTTTACAACCACCCGCATTGCGTACGGCCATTTCGCTTAGCGTCTGGGCTACGCTACGTTTTTCAGGTCGGTTATGGACGCCCTGGCAAGTCTGGCTCTGTTGTGTCGCCGCGATACTCTTTGTCGATCCGCTTTCTGTATTGTCATACAGCCTGTGGTTATCGGCCTTCGCGGTGGCAGCATTGCTGTTCTGGTATCAGTGGTTACCGATGCCAGCACAGCAACACTGGCTTATACATAGCGGTATGAGCTTGGTCCATTTGCAGATTGGGATGACGTTGTTACTGATTCCATTGCAATTATCTATATTCCATGGAATCAGCCTGAGCTCGCTGGTTGCCAACCTGGTGGCGATCCCTCTGGTAACATTTGTCACTGTCCCCCTGATTTTAATGGGAATGCTGCTGCACTTGACCGGGCCACCGCTAATTGAGGAAGTCTGCTGGTACCTTGCGGACCAAACGCTCGCATTATTGTTTGCTTTTCTGCAATGGTTGCCCGCGGGATGGGTCAATATTGATGCACGTTGGCAGGCAGCTGCCTGGGCACCATGGTTGATGCTGATCTGCTGGCGCCTGTCTCTGTGGCGTCGTATTCCTGCGCTGTGTCTGACTGGACTGGCGATACTGTTATTACCGTTATGGCGGACTGACCGGCCAGGAGAGTGGTCAGTACACATGCTGGATGTTGGGCAGGGGTTGGCAATGGTGATTGAACGCAATGGTAAAGCGATTCTCTATGACACCGGCGTTGCGTGGCCTGGTGGTGACAGTGGGCAGCAACTGATTATTCCGTGGCTGCGCTGGCACGCTCTACAGCCCGAGGGCATCATTTTGAGCCATGAACATTTGGATCATCGCGGTGGTCTGGCGTCGTTACTGAAAGTTTGGCCAGAACTGTGGGTACGCAGCCCATTAGGCTGGGCTGGTCATGCGCCCTGTTTTCGTGGGGAGAGATGGCAGTGGCAGGGGCTGACATTCAGCGCGCACTGGCCGCTACCGAAAGCGCAGACGCAGGGGAACAATCTCTCGTGTGTCGTGAAGGTGGAGGATGGGAAACACAGTATCCTGCTAACTGGAGACATCGAGACGCAGGGCGAGATGGCAATGCTCAGCCGCTACTGGCTGCATCTGCAATCGACACTTGTGCAGGTACCTCATCACGGAAGTAATACCTCGTCGTCTCTGCCTTTCTTGCAACGGGTAGAAGGCAAGGCGGCTGTGGCGTCAGCATCGCGGTATAACGCCTGGCGTTTCCCTTCGCTAAAGGTCGTAAAACGTTACCGGGAGCAGGGATATCGCTGGTATGACACTCCGCACCAGGGGCAGATAACCATCTCTTTTTCTCCTCAGGGCTGGGAAATCCATAGCTTACGGGATCAACTTTTACCGCGTTGGTATCATCAGTGGTTTGGCGTCCCAAACGATAACGGGTAGAATATGCGGCTATTTCAACAAGTGCTGGTTTTCTGAATGCAGAACGATAAAGATCTCTCCACATGGCAGACATTCCGCCGACTATGGCCAACTATTGCGCCTTTCAAAGCGGGTCTGATCGTGTCGGCGATTGCGTTAATCCTCAACGCAGCCAGCGATACATTCATGTTATCGCTGCTCAAACCGTTACTGGATGATGGTTTTGGTAAAACGGACCGTTCGGTGCTGCTGTGGATGCCGCTGGTGGTTATCGGGCTGATGATCCTCCGCGGTATCACCAGTTATATCTCCAGTTACTGCATTTCCTGGGTCTCGGGGAAAGTGGTGATGACCATGCGCCGGCGCCTGTTTAGCCACATGATGGGCATGCCGGTATCATTTTTTGATAAGCAATCGACTGGCACTCTGCTGTCGCGTATCACCTACGATTCGGAACAAGTGGCTTCGTCTTCATCCAGCGCTTTGATCACCGTGGTGCGTGAAGGCGCATCGATCATCGGTCTGTTCGTGATGATGTTCTGGTATAGCTGGCAACTGTCGCTGATCCTGATTGTGCTGGCGCCTATTGTTTCTGTCGCTATTCGCGTGGTATCTAAGCGTTTCCGTAATATCAGTAAAAACATGCAGAACACGATGGGGCAGGTGACCACCAGCGCGGAGCAGATGCTAAAAGGGCATAAAGAGGTGCTGATGTTTGGCGGTCAGGAAGTGGAAACCCACCGCTTTGACAAAGTCAGTAATAAGATGCGCTTGCAGGGGATGAAAATGGTCTCTGCCTCCTCTATTTCTGATCCTTTGATCCAGTTGATTGCATCACTGGCGCTGGCATTCGTCCTGTATGCCGCCAGCTTCCCAAGCGTCATGCAGACGCTGTCGGCTGGTACGATTACCGTTGTTTTTTCTTCTATGATCGCCCTGATGCGACCGCTGAAATCATTGACTAACGTTAATGCCCAGTTCCAGCGTGGTATGGCGGCTTGCCAGACGCTGTTTGCTATCCTCGACAGCGAGCAGGAAAAAGACGAAGGAACGCGTGTTATCGAACGCGCTCGCGGCGATATTGAATTCCGCAACGTGACGTTTACTTACCCTGGTCGTGATACGCCAGCGCTGCGCAATATCAACCTGACGATCCCGGCGGGTAAGACTGTGGCACTGGTGGGGCGCTCCGGTTCAGGTAAATCGACGTTGGCCAGCCTGATCACGCGTTTCTACGATATTGACGAAGGGCAGATCCTGATGGATGGTCACGATCTGCGCGAATACAAGCTCACATCGCTGCGTGACCAGGTCGCGCTGGTTTCCCAGAATGTGCATCTCTTTAATGATAGCGTTGCCAATAACATTGCCTACGCCCGTACCGAGGTGTACAGCCGTGAGGAGATCGAGAAAGCAGCGAAAATGGCTTATGCCTTTGATTTCATCAATAAAATGGATCAAGGCCTGGATACAATAATTGGTGAAAATGGGGTTCTGCTTTCCGGCGGCCAGCGTCAGCGTATCGCGATTGCCCGCGCGCTGCTGCGTGACAGCCCGATCCTGATCCTTGATGAGGCCACGTCAGCGCTGGATACCGAATCTGAACGCGCGATTCAGGCGGCGCTAAATGAGTTGCAGAAAAACCGTACCTCGCTGGTTATCGCCCACCGCTTGTCTACCATTGAACAGGCTGATGAAATTGTAGTGGTGGAAGATGGCTGTATCGTTGAGCGTGGCAGCCATGCCGAGCTGTTGGAGCACCGTGGCGTTTACGCTCAGCTTCATAAAATGCAGTTTGGCGCATGATTGCACGTATCTGGTCCGGTGAATCCCCGCTGTGGCTACTGTTATTGCCATTCTCCTGGCTTTACGGCCTGGTGAGTGGCGCAATCCGTCTGTCTTATCGTCTGGGACTAAAAAAGGCCTGGCGCGCTCCGGTTCCGGTGGTGGTGGTCGGTAATCTGACGGCTGGCGGTAACGGTAAAACACCGGTGGTTGTCTGGCTGGTTGAACAGCTTCAGCAGCGTGGTATCCGCGTGGGGGTAGTTTCGCGTGGTTATGGTGGGAAGGCAAAACGCTATCCGCTATTGCTGACGTCTGATACCACCACGGAAGAGGCTGGCGACGAACCTGTGCTCATTTATCAGCGCACGGGCGCGCCGGTTGCTGTTTCTCCCAACCGCCGTGAGGCGGTGGAAGCCATTCTGGCACAACATTCTGTGCAAATAATCGTGACTGATGATGGCCTGCAACACTATCGCCTGGCGCGAGATAAAGAGATTGTGGTCATTGATGGCGTCAGACGTTTTGGCAATGGCTGGTGGCTTCCTGCGGGGCCGATGCGTGAACGCGCTTCACGTCTGAAGACGGTTGATGCGGTGATCGCCAACGGCGGCGTGGCAAGAGCGGGTGAGATCCCGATGCGCCTGATTCCGGGGCTGGCCGTTAATTTGCGCACCGGTGAACGGCGCGAAGTACGCGAGCTGGTACCTTGCGTGGCGATGGCCGGTATTGGCCATCCCCCACGTTTTTTCGCTACGCTTAGTGAGTGCGGCGTGACGCCGGAACAGACTTTTGCGCTCGCCGATCATCAGGCATTAACCCAGACGGATGTTCAGGAGATGGTCAAACCGGGACAGACGCTGGTGATGACCGAAAAAGACGCGGTGAAATGTCGGTCCTTCGCTGAAGATAACTGGTGGTATTTGCCTGTGGACGCGCAGCTGGAAGGCGAACAGGCGAACTCGCTGCTGCAGGAATTGCTTACTCTGGCGCGCTGACGATTGCTGCATCGGCTGCGCCCTGTTAACTGAACAGGAATCTCCATGTCTGTGCCGCAACTCTCGTTAACATCTGCCCGTCATTTACATCTCGCCGCGCAAGGTTTACTGCGCAAACCTGCCAGACGCGCCGCACCTTCCGATATCCTCTCTACGATCCAGCGTATGTCGCTGCTGCAAATCGACACTATCAATATTGTTGCCCGTAGCCCTTATCTGGTGCTGTTCAGCCGCCTCGGAGCGTATCCGCAGCACTGGCTCGATGACGCGCTACGCCGCGGTGAACTGATTGAATACTGGGCACATGAAGCCTGCTTCCTGCCGCGTGATGATTTTGCCCTTGTGCGCCACCGCATGCTGGCGCCTGACAAGATGGGCTGGAAGTACCGTAAAGAGTGGATGCAGGAGCATGTCGAAGAGATTGAGCAACTTGTTGCCCATATCGAGCAAAATGGGCCGGTGCGCTCAGCCGATTTTGAACACCCGCGTAAGGGAGCCAGCGGCTGGTGGGAGTGGAAACCTCACAAGCGTCATCTGGAAGGATTGTTTACGGCCGGGAAAGTGATGGTTGTCGAACGCCGTAATTTCCAGCGTGTCTATGATCTCACGCAGCGGGTGATGCCACACTGGGATGATGAGCGGGACGTGCTGTCGCAGGAGGCTGCGGAGTACAGAATGCTGGAAAACAGCGCCCGCAGCCTCGGGTTGTTTCGCGCTCAGTGGCTGGCAGACTACTATCGTTTGCGGCAGCCAGCATTGCCGTTGTTGCTGGAGCAGTTGCAGGAGGCCGGGCAAATTTATCCGGTCAATGTTGAAACCCTTGGCCCGGCCTGGCTGCACGCCTCGCTATTGCCGCTACTGGCAACGGCGCAGGAGGATAAACTCACCGCCACCCACAGCGCGGTACTGTCACCGTTTGATCCGGTGGTCTGGGATCGCAAACGGGCAGAGCAGTTTTTCGATTTCAGTTATCGCCTGGAGTGTTACACCCCGGCCCCTAAGCGGCAGTTTGGCTATTTCGTGTTGCCGCTGCTCCATCGTGGGCGTCTGGTGGGGCGCATGGATGCCAAGATGCACCGCAAAGAGGGCGTACTGGAAGTGATTGCGCTCTATCTTGAGGACGGGGTTAAGCCTGGCCGCACGCTGGAAAAGGGGCTGCAAAATGCCATTACGGAATTCGCTCGCTGGCAGGGAGCCCGGAGGATCACGTTTGCGCGTCTGCCGGACGGGCTGTTTTCTGCCTGCCGCAGCGGTCTGGAAATAGACGCGGTGTAAGAAATGAATGTGATAAGCTTAACTCATTAATTGTCGGTGTATCAGGAGGAAAGATGGATCACCGTTTGCTTGAAATTATTGCCTGTCCGGTATGTAACGGCAAACTCTACTACAGCCAGGATAAGCAAGAGCTAATCTGTAAAATCGACAGTCTGGCCTACCCGGTGCGGGAAGGCATTCCGGTCTTGCTGGAAACCGAAGCGCGTTCGTTAACTGCGGAAGAGAGCCGGCCATGAGTTTCGTTGTGATTATTCCTGCGCGTTATGCCTCCACGCGTTTGCCGGGAAAACCTTTGGTGGATATCAACGGTAAACCAATGGTGGTGCATGTGCTGGAACGTGCGCGTGAATCCGGCGCCGATCGCATCATTGTGGCAACGGACAACGAAGAGGTGATGCGCGCGGTGCAGGCGGCTGGCGGCGAAGTTTGTATGACCCGCGCCGATCACCAGTCCGGAACCGAGCGTCTGGCCGAAGTCGTTGAAAAATGCGGCTTCAGCGACGATACGGTGATAGTGAATGTTCAGGGCGACGAGCCGATGATCCCGCCAGCGATCATTCGTCAGGTGGCTGAGAATTTGAGCATCCGCAATGTGGGTATGGCAACGCTCGCCGTACCCATTCACAGCGCAGAAGAGGCGTTCAATCCCAACGCCGTTAAAGTGGTGATGGATGCCGAAGGTTATGCGCTGTACTTTTCCCGCGCCACGATCCCATGGGATCGCGACCGTTTTGCGCTTTCTCGTGAAACGATTGGCGACACTTTCCTGCGCCATATCGGTATTTACGGTTATCGCGCTGGGTTTATCCGCCGCTATGTCAGTTGGCAAACCAGCCCGCTGGAGCAAATCGAAATGCTGGAGCAGCTCCGTGTGCTCTGGTATGGCGAGAAGATCCACGTCGCCGTGGCAAGCGTTGTGCCGGGTACCGGTGTGGATACGCCAGACGATCTTGAACGCGTCCGCGAGGCGCTGCGTTAAACTTTTCATCCCCTCTGACCTGAGGGGATTTTCCTTTTCCCGTCAAATTCCTGCGTTGTTTTGATCTTACCAGGGTGACATCCGTCCTGCGGGCGCTCATTATAAAAGCAGTCGTTTTTGTGAGGGCATTCTGCTATGGAACAACTGCGCGCTGAACTGAGTCATCTGCTGGGAGAAAAACTGAGCCGCATGGAGTGTGTCAGCGAAAAGCCTGATTCTGTACTCTGGTCGTTGTATGACAGCCAGGGAAATCCGATGCCGCTGCTGGCCCGGAGTTTCACTACGCCGGGTATTGCTCGCCAGTTGGCCTGGAAGATCTCAATGCTGGCAAGGAGTGGTGCAGTGCGGATGCCGGTGGTCTACGGGGTGATGACACATGAAGAACATCCAGGCCCCGATGTATTGCTGATTGAGCGTCTGCGCGGCGTGCCTGTTGAAGCTCCGACGCGCACGCCGGAGCGCTGGGAACAGTTAAAAGATCAGATTGTTGAGGCGCTGCTTGCCTGGCACCGTCAGGACAGCCACGGCTGCGTCGGCATGGTCGATAGCACCCAGGAAAATGTCTGGCCGTCATGGTACCGCCAGCGCGTGGAAGTGCTGTGGACGACCCTCAATCAATATCAGAATACCGGGCTAACCATGCAGGACAAGCGGCTATTGTTCCGCACCCGTGAATGCCTGCCCGCGCTGTTTGACGGTTTCAATGATAACTGCGTGCTGGTGCACGGCAGCTTTAATTTGCGCAGTATGCTGAAGGATGCCCGCAGCGATCAGCTACTGGCGATGGTGGGGCCTGGCATTATGCTGTGGGCGCCCCGTGAATATGAGCTGTTTCGCCTCGTTGATGGGGCGCAGGCGGAAGGGCTGCTCTGGCACTATTTACAGCGCGCGCCAGTGGCGGAATCTTTCCTCTGGCGGCGCTGGCTCTATCTGCTCTGGGACGAAGTGGCGCAGCTGGTGAACACCGGCAGATTTAACCGCGCCAATTTTGATCTCGCCTCGAAATCACTGCTCCCCTGGCTGGTCTGAACTGCCTTTCAGCCACTGCCAGATACGCCCCAGCGTCTCATAACCTACCCGGTCGCTGTGCATCAGCCAGACCGGGGAGGGAATAATGCGTTCCCACGGATTCAGCGGCGACTCAATCGCCATCTGGTTTGCCGGCGCGGGGAGCGGATGCAGCCCGGCATGCTGGAAGAAAATCATCGCTCGCGGCAAATGGGATGCGGAGGTCACCAGCAGAAATGGCGCATCGCCGATGGCTCGTTTCACCGCCGCGGCTTCTTCTTCCGTATCTTTTGGATCATTCAGCGTGATGATTTCGCTGCGCGGGACGCCAAGGCTTTCCGCCACGCGTGCGCCGGCTTCTGCCGTGCTGACCGGGTTGGTTTTCGCCGCCGCGCCGGTAAAAATCAATTTCGCGCCCGGATTGGCCTGCCAGAGGCGAATCCCTTCATTCAGGCGGGGCAGACTGTTATTAATCAGATTTGAGCTGGGCGCCCAGGCATCATTCCAGGTGTAACCACCGCCGAGGACGACGATATATTTCACCGGCTGTGTGCCGCGCCAGGTGGGATATTTCGCTTCGATAGGTTTTAGCAGACCATCCGCGACCGGTTGCAGGCTTAACAGCAGCAAAACCAGCCAGCCGAAAGTAATACATGTCTTACCCGTTTTCTGCCAGCGGCTGAACCAGACAAGCATAACCCCCAGCCCGATCACCAAAAGCAAAAAAGGCAGGGGAAGCATCAGGCCGCCCAGGAATTTTTTTAGGGTGAAAAGCACCGGAACCGTCTCCTTTTTGAGCATACAGCAAGTGATTTCAACCGATCTTACACCAGATGGGTTCATTCTCGTCACGGCTGTGACAAAATAGCGGTTTTGTCAAAAGCGTGGAGCGTGCATGCAGGATCGTAACTTCGACGATATCGCGGAGAAATTCTCGCGCAACATCTACGGCACCACCAAAGGGCAGTTGCGCCAGGCGATCCTGTGGCAGGATCTTGATGTGCTGCTGGCAACGCGCGGCAATGTCCCGTTGCGGGTTCTGGATGCTGGCGGAGGTGAAGGGCAAACGGCGATTCGGATGGCGCAGTTGGGCCATCACGTTACCCTGTGCGATGTGTCGAAAGAGATGATCGCGCGCGCGCAAACCGCAGCAGAGGCGAAAGGTGTGAGCGGTAACATGCATTTTGTACAATGCGCCGTTCAGGATGTGGCAGAGCATTTGGAATCGCCCGTTGATCTGATATTGTTCCATGCTGTGCTTGAATGGGTTGCAGAACCGGTATTTGCGTTAGAAATATTGTGGTCGGTGCTGCGCCCGGGCGGCGCGTTGTCATTGATGTTTTATAATGCCGACGGTCTGCTAATGCACAATATGGTGGCAGGGAATTTCGACTACGTGAAAGCAGGTATGCCAAAACGTAAAAAACGCACCCTTTCCCCGGACTATCCGCGTAATCCTGCGGACGTTTACGGCTGGCTCGAACAGATTGGCTGGCACATTACCGGTAAAACCGGCGTACGGGTTTTTCACGATTACCTGCGTGAAAAACATCAACAGCACGACTGTTTTGACGCATTGCTCGAGCTTGAAACACGCTTTTGTCGTCAGGAGCCGTATATCAGCCTTGGCCGCTATATTCACGTGACAGCACTTAAGCCGCAAATCGATGGAAGGACAAACGATGAGTGAATTTTCCCAGACAGTCCCCGAACTGGTTGCCTGGGCCAGGAAAAATGATTTCTCCATCTCGCTGCCGGTCGACAGGCTCTCTTTTTTGCTGGCTATCGCCACGCTCAACGGTGAGCGTCTTGATGGCGAGATGAGTGAAGGTGAATTGGTCGACGCGTTTCGTCACGTCAGTGAGGCGTTTGAGCAAACCAGCGAAACCATCGTTCAGCGCGCCAATAACGCTATCAATGACATGGTGCGTCAGCGTTTGTTAAACCGCTTTACCAGCGAACTGGTAGAAGGCAATGCGATCTACCGTCTGACGCCGCTCGGCATCGGCATCACTGATTACTACATCCGCCAGCGTGAATTTTCCACGCTGCGCCTCTCTATGCAGTTGTCGATTGTGGCCAGCGAGCTAAAACGTGCTGCTGACGCGGCGGAAGAGGGCGGCGATGAATTTCACTGGCATCGCAACGTCTTCGCGCCGCTGAAATATTCAGTGGCGGAGATTTTCGACAGCATCGATTTGACCCAGCGCCTGATGGATGAACAGCAGCAGCAGGTGAAAGATGATATCGCCCAGTTGCTGAATAAAGACTGGCGGGCGGCCATTTCCAGCTGCGAGCTTTTGCTGTCAGAAACCTCCGGTACACTGCGTGAATTGCAGGATACGCTGGATGCTGCCGGGGACAAACTTCAGGCGAACCTGCTGAGCATTCAGGATGCTACCGTAGGCCGCGACGATCTGGAGTTCCTCGATCAACTGGTGTTCAACCTGCAAAGCAAGCTGGATCGCATTGTGAGCTGGGGCCAACAGTCGATCGATCTGTGGATCGGTTACGACCGCCACGTGCACAAATTTATCCGTACCGCTATCGATATGGATAAAAACCGCGTCTTCGCTCAGCGTCTGCGCCAGTCGGTGCAGTCTTATTTTGATGCGCCATGGGCATTGACCTACGCCAACGCCGACAGGCTGTTGGATATGCGTGACGAAGAGATGGCGCTGCGCGATGAAGAAGTGACCGGCGAACTGCCGCCGGATCTGGAATTCGAAGAGTTTAACGAAATCCGCGAGCAGCTGGCGGCAATGATTGAGCAGCAACTGGCGATTTATAAAACCAAAGGTGTGCCGCTGGATCTTGGGCTGGTCGCCCGCGAATATCTGACGCAGTATCCGCGTGTCCGGCATTTCGACATCGCGCGTATTGTCGTCGATCAGGCGGTACGTCTTGGCGTAGCGCAAGCAGATTTCACCGGACTGCCACCGAAATGGCAGCCGATTAATGATTACGGAGCCAAGGTACAGGCGCATGTCATCGACAAATATTGAACAAGTGATGCCGGTTAAACTGGCGCAGGCGCTGGCTAACCCACTGTTTCCGGCGCTCGACAGCGCATTGCGCTCAGGACGGCATATCGGCCTTGACGAGCTGGATAATCATGCCTTTTTGATGGACTTTCAGGAGTATCTGGAAGAGTTTTACGCGCGTTACAACGTTGAGCTGATCCGTGCGCCGGAAGGTTTCTTCTATCTGCGCCCGCGCTCCACCACGCTGATTCCGCGTTCGGTGCTTTCCGAGCTGGATATGATGGTGGGTAAAATTCTCTGCTACCTGTACCTGAGCCCGGAGCGTCTGGCGAATGAAGGGATCTTCACGCAGCAGGAGTTGTACGATGAACTGCTGTCGCTGGCCGATGAACCGAAACTATTGAAACTGGTCAACAACCGCTCAACCGGCTCCGATCTTGACCGGCAGAAGTTGCAGGAAAAGGTACGCTCCTCGCTCAACCGTCTGCGTCGCCTTGGCATGATCTGGTTTATGGGCAATGACAGCAGCAAATTCCGCATCACGGAATCGGTGTTCCGCTTTGGTGCAGATGTCCGCTCCGGCGACGATCCGCGCGAAGCGCAACTGCGTATGATCCGCGACGGTGAGGCCATGCCAGTCGAAAACCACTTGCAGCTCAATGATGAGCCTGAAGAAAATCAGCCGGATAGCTCGGAGGAAGAGTAATGATCGATCGCGGTAAATTTCGTTCGCTAACGCTGATTAACTGGAACGGCTTTTTTGCCCGCACCTTTGACCTGGATGAGCTGGTTACCACGCTTTCCGGGGGGAACGGCGCCGGGAAATCCACCACCATGGCGGCGTTTGTCACGGCGCTGATCCCCGATCTGACGCTGCTGCACTTCCGTAACACCACCGAAGCGGGCGCAACCTCCGGCTCCCGCGATAAAGGGCTGCACGGTAAGCTGAAAGCCGGTGTCTGTTATTCGGTGCTGGATGTGATCAACTCCCGCCATCAGCGCGTGCTGGTGGGGGTACGTCTGCAACAGGTCGCCGGGCGCGATCGTAAAGTGGATATTAAACCTTTCGCCATTCAGGGCTTGCCGACCTCCATACTGCCGACGCAGTTGCTGACCGAAACGCTGAACGAGCGCCAGGCGCGCGTGCTTTCGTTGCAGGAAGTGAAAGACAAACTGGATGCGATGGAAGGGGTGCAGTTTAAGCAGTTCAACTCCATCACCGATTACCACGCGCTGATGTTCGATCTGGGCATCGTCGCGCGTCGTCTGCGTTCCGCATCGGATCGCAGCAAATTCTATCGCCTGATCGAAGCCTCGCTGTACGGCGGGATCTCCAGCGCCATTACCCGCTCGCTGCGCGACTATCTGTTGCCGGAAAACAGCGGCGTGCGTAAAGCGTTCCAGGACATGGAAGCAGCGCTGCGCGAAAACAGGATGACGCTGGAAGCGATTCGCGTGACCCAGTCGGATCGCGATCTGTTCAAACATTTGATTAGCGAAGCCACCAACTATGTGGCGGCGGATTATATGCGCCACGCCAATGAGCGTCGCGTGCATCTGGATAAAGCGCTGGAGTTCCGCCGGGATCTGTTTACCTCGCGCCAGCAGCTGGCAGGCGAGCAGTATAAGCATGTCGATATGGCGCGCGAGCTGGCGGAACATGCCGGTGCGGAAGGCGATCTGGAAGCCGATTACCAGGCAGCCAGCGATCACCTGAACCTGGTGCAAACGGCGCTGCGCCAGCAGGAAAAAATCGAGCGCTATGAAGCGGATCTCGAAGAGTTACAGATTCGCCTCGAAGAGCAGCACGAAGTGGTGGCTGAAGCTGCCGAGCGCCAGGAAGAGAACGAAGCCCGCGCCGAAGCCGCCGAGCTGGAAGTGGATGAGCTGAAGAGCCAGCTTGCCGATTACCAGCAGGCGCTGGATGTGCAGCAAACCCGCGCTATTCAGTACAACCAGGCGTTGCAGGCACTGGAGCGGGCAAAAGAGCTGTGCCGTCTGCCGGATCTGACGTCGGAAACCGCTGATGAATGGCTGGAAACTTTCCAGGCTAAAGAGCAGGAAGCGACCGAAAAACTGCTGTCGCTGGATCAGAAATTAAGCGTTGCCCAGACCGCGCATAGCCAGTTCGAGCAGGCTTACCAACTGGTTGCCGCCATCAACGGTCCGCTGGCGCGTAATGAAGCCTGGGAAGTGGCGCGCGAGTTGCTGCGCGATGGTGTAAATCAGCGTCATCTGGCCGAACAGGTGCAGCCACTACGCATGCGTCTGAACGAGCTGGAACAGCGTCTGCGCGAACAGCAGGAAGCTGAGCGCCTGTTCGCCGAGTTCTGCAAGCGTCAGGGCAAACAGTATGACGTCGAAGAACTGGAAAATCTGCATCAGGAACTGGAAGCGCAAATCGCTGCGCTTTCCGATAACGTTGCCGCTGCCGGTGAACAGCGGCTTGCGCTGCGCCAGGAGCTGGAACAGCTGCAATCGCGCATTCAGACGCTGACCAAACGCGCGCCGGTATGGCTGGCGGCGCAGAACAGCCTGACGCAACTGAGCGAGCAGAGCGGTGAAGCGTTCGAATCTGGCCAGCAAGTGACGGAATACCTGCAACAATTGCTGGAGCGTGAACGCGAAGCGATCGTTGAGCGTGATGAAATTGGCGCGCGTAAACGTGCCGTCGATGATGAAATTGAACGTTTAAGCCAGCCTGGCGGTGCGGAAGATAGCCGTCTGAACGCGCTGGCCGAACGTTTTGGCGGTGTGCTGCTGTCGGAAATTTATGACGATGTCAGCATCGACGATGCGCCCTATTATTCAGCGCTGTATGGCCCGTCGCGTCACGCTATCGTGGTTCCTGATCTGTCGCAGGTGGCGGAGATGCTGGAAGGGCTGGAAGATTGCCCGGAAGATCTCTATCTGATCGAAGGCGATCCGCAATCCTTCGACGACAGCGTGTTCGCCGTCGACGAGCTGGAAAAAGCGGTGGTGGTGAAAATCGCCGATCGCCAGTGGCGTTATTCGCGGTTCCCGACGCTGCCGCTGTTTGGCCGCGCGGCGCGTGAAAGCCGTATCGAAAGCCTGCACGCCGAGCGTGAAGAGTTGGCCGAGCGTTTTGCGACGCTCTCTTTCGATGTGCAAAAAACGCAGCGTCTGCATCAGGCATTCAGCCGCTTTATCGGCAGCCATCTGGCGGTTGCGTTTGAGGACGATCCGGAAGCGGAAATCCGCGCACTCAACAGTCGCCGCGGCGAGCTGGAACGTGCTATCAGCAACCATGAAAACGACAACCAGCAAAACCGCGTGCAGTTTGAACAGGCGAAAGAGGGCGTTGCCCAGCTTAACCGCCTGCTGCCACGCGTGAATTTGCTGGCTGACGATACGCTGGCCGATCGCGTTGATGAAATACAGGAACGCCTGGACGAAGCGCAGGAAGCCGCGCGCTTTATTCAGCAGTTTGGTAACCAACTGGCAAAACTGGAACCGGTCGTTTCGGTATTGCAAAGCGACCCGGAACAGTTCGAGCAGTTAAAAGCCGATTATGCCGCATCCCAACAGGTGCAACGCGACGCTCGCCAGCAAGCGTTTGTACTGGCGGAAGTGGTACAGCGCCGTGCGCACTTCAGCTACTCCGATTCAGCGGAGATGTTCAACGGCAACAACGATCTGAACGAGAAGCTGCGTCAGCGTCTGGAGCAGGCGGAAGCCGAACGTACCCGGGCACGTGAAGCGATGCGCAGCCATGCCGCGCAGTTCAGCCAATACAACCAGGTGCTGGCCTCGCTGAAAAGTTCGTTTGATACCAAAAAAGAGCTGCTTAACGATCTGCAAAAAGAGTTGCAGGAGATCGGCGTGCGCGCCGACGGCGGTGCAGAAGAGCGGGCGCGTATTCGTCGTGATGAACTGCATGCGCAGCTCTCCACCAACCGCGCGCGTCGCAATCAACTGGAAAAAGCGCTCACCTTCTGTGAAGCGGAGATGGATAACCTGACCCGCAAACTGCGCCGCCTGGAGCGCGATTATCACGAAATGCGCGAGCAGGTGGTAACGGCAAAAGCGGGCTGGTGCGCGGTAATGCGCATGGTGAAAGACAATGGCGTTGAGCGCCGTCTGCACCGTCGCGAACTGGCCTATCTTTCGGCTGACGAACTGCGTTCCATGTCGGATAAAGCGCTGGGTGCGCTGCGTCTGGCGGTGGCGGATAACGAACATCTGCGCGATGTGCTGCGGATGTCGGAAGATCCGAAACGTCCGGAACGTAAGATCCAGTTCTTTGTCGCGGTGTATCAGCATCTGCGCGAACGTATCCGTCAGGATATTATTCGCACTGACGATCCGGTGGAAGCGATCGAACAGATGGAGATCGAGCTAAGCCGCCTGACGGAAGAGCTGACCTCGCGTGAGCAGAAGCTGGCTATCAGTTCTCGCAGCGTGGCGAACATCATCCGCAAAACCATTCAGCGCGAGCAGAACCGTATTCGCATGCTGAACCAGGGGCTGCAAAGCGTTTCGTTTGGTCAGGTCAACAGCGTGCGGCTGAATGTGAACGTGCGGGAAACCCACGCGACGCTGCTGGCGGTGCTTTCTGAACAGCATGAGCAGCATCAGGATCTGTTTAACAGTAACCGCCTGACCTTCTCGGAAGCGCTGGCGAAACTCTATCAGCGTCTGAATCCGCAAGTCGATATGGGCCAGCGGACGCCGCAAACCATCGGTGAAGAGCTGCTCGACTACCGCAACTATCTGGAGATGGAAGTGGAAGTTAACCGTGGTTCCGACGGCTGGCTGCGTGCGGAATCGGGTGCGCTGTCGACCGGTGAAGCGATCGGTACCGGGATGTCGATTCTGGTGATGGTGGTGCAGAGCTGGGAAGACGAAGCCCGTCGTCTGCGCGGCAAAGACATTTCGCCGTGCCGCCTGCTGTTCCTCGACGAAGCGGCGCGTCTTGATGCCCGCTCCATCGCAACGCTGTTTGAGTTGTGCGAGCGTCTGGAGATGCAGCTCATTATCGCGGCACCGGAAAATATCAGTCCGGAAAAAGGCACCACCTACAAACTGGTGCGTAAAGTCTTCCAGAATCATGAGCATGTACACGTCGTGGGGCTGCGCGGTTTTGCCGCCCAACTGCCGGAAACGCTCCCTGGTACGGCGGATGCCTCTTAACGATCGGGCAGATGACAAAGGCGACAGCGATGTCGCCTTTTTTATGACGGAAAGGGGCGCTGCGGCCTGTGCTTCATCTTTAAATTTCTTTACATTAGGTAAGGCAAATGCTTTTTTGTCTTTATATACTGAGAAAAGGTGACGCACACGTCACGCGCAATGTGAGAGAAACAGGGGGCAAGGGATGTTGCTTAAGAAGTTAAATGGTCGTCGGATGTCAGCGCTGAGTTTGTGCCTGGCACTGGCATTTGCTCCACTGTTCAGCGTACAGGCCGATGAGCCTGAAATAGTGCCGGTTGACAGTTCCGCCACGCCGGGCGATCAGCCGACCGTGTTACAGCAGCCGCAGGCACAATCGCCTGCTACCGCCATGTTAATCGGCGTGAAGCCTTATCCTGCCGGTGTTTCTGTGGCAGATGTTCGCGCACAGTTGCAGTCGCAATTGCCTGCCAACTGGACGCCCATCTTTATGAATCAACTGGCAGCCCTGTATGCCGCGCGCGGCCAGAAACCCATGTGGGATAACCGCGATGCGGTGCAGGCGTTTCAACAGCAACTGGCAGAAGTGGCGATTGCCGGTTTTCAGCCGCAATTCACCACCTGGGTTGAGCTGTTAACCGATCCGGATGTTTCCGGTATGGCGCGTGATGTAGTGCTCTCTGACGCCATGCTGGGCTATCTGCATTTTGTTGCCGGTATTCAGGCGAAAGGCCAGCGCTGGCTTTATAGCGACAAACCCTATGCGCTGGCAACGCCGGCGATTTCAGTGATCAATCAGTGGCAATTGGCGCTGGATAACGGTTCGCTGCCGTCATTCATACAGAGCCTTGCGCCACATCATCCGCAATATGCCGCCATGCACCAGTCACTGCTGACGCTGGTGGGGGATTCTCGCCCGTGGCCGCAAATCGCCAGTAACGTTACGCTGCGACCAGGGCAGTGGAGCAACGATGTTCCGGCGTTGCGCGAGATCCTGCAACGCACCGGCATGCTGGAAGGCGGGCCGAACATCGTGTTGCCTGGCGATCAGGTTGCAGTCAGCACCTCTGCGGCGTCGACCAGAAAAAAAGTACCGACGCGCGCGGCTTACGATCGGCAACTGGTTGAGGCAGTAAAACGCTTTCAGGCCTGGCAGGGGCTGCATGCCGATGGTGTGATTGGCCAGGGCACGCGTGACTGGCTGAATGTCAGCCCGTCGCAGCGCGCTGCATTGCTGGCGCTCAATATCCAACGGCTGCGTCTGCTGCCGGTGACGCTTTCCACCGGCATTATGGTGAATATTCCGGAGTACTCGTTGGTTTATTATCTCAACGGCAGCCAGGTGCTGGCGTCGCGGGTGATTGTTGGACGCCCCGATCGCAAAACGCCGATGATGAGCAGTGCGCTGAACAATGTGGTGGTCAATCCGCCGTGGAATGTACCGCCAACGCTGGCGCGCCAGGATATTCTTCCGAAGGTTCTGAACGATCCGACATACCTTGAACGCCACGGTTATACCGTGCTGCGCGGCTGGAACAGCAAAGAGGCGATCGACCCGTCAATGGTTGACTGGGCGACGATTACGCCATCGAATCTACCGTTCCGTTTCCAGCAGGCGCCGGGTGTACAGAACTCCCTTGGTCGTTACAAATTCAATATGCCGAGCTCTGATGCCATCTATTTGCATGACACGCCGAACCATAACTTGTTCCAGAAAGAGACGCGGGCGCTGAGTTCTGGTTGTGTGCGGGTGAATAAGGCGTCTGAACTGGCAAATATGCTGTTGCAGGATGCTGGATGGAACGATACGCGTATCTCTGATGCCTTAAAGCAGGGAGATACCCGTTACGTAAATATTCGACACAATATCCCCGTGAATCTCTACTATCTGACTGCGTTTGTGGGGGCCGATGGTCGCACGCAGTATCGTACAGATATTTACAATTACGATCTTACTGCGCGATCGGGCGCACAAATCTTGCCAAAAGCTGAACAATTAATCAGATAAATGAAGCAGTTTGGCGAATAGCATTGTCGTAATAACTGGCAATAAACGGGCTTTGTAAGCTACAAAGCCCGTCGTTGCTGGGGGGAGGCTGCCTTGACGTGGCGTTTGTAGCCCGGTAAGGTGCCTTTCGTGCGCTAAAAAGTGCATAAATTACGTTTAACTTTGCTTATCTATAGAATTTATTATCATGGATAAATTTGACGCTAATCGCCGCAAACTGCTGGCGTTGGGTGGGGTTGCTCTTGGCGCCGCCATGTTACCAACGCAGGCGTTTGCTACCCTTTCCACGCCACGACCGCGTATTCTGACGCTGAATAATCTGAATACCGGAGAGTCTATTAAAGCTGAGTTCTTTGATGGCAGAGGCTATATTCAGGATGAATTAGCAAAACTGAATCATTTTTTCCGTGATTACCGCGCGAATAAAATTAAAACCATCGATCCTCAGTTGTTTGACCATCTCTTTCGCCTGCAGGGGCTGCTGGGAACACGCAAGCCTGTGCAACTCATTTCCGGCTATCGTTCTGTTGATACCAATAATGAACTACGCGCGCACAGCCGCGGCGTGGCGAAACAGAGTTACCACACCAAAGGCCAGGCCATGGATTTCCATATTGAAGGGATTGCTCTGAGTAATATTCGCAAAGCAGCGTTATCTCTGCGCGCGGGTGGTGTAGGATACTACCCCAGCAGCAACTTTGTGCATATTGATACCGGCCCGGTGCGGCACTGGTAAACCTCAGAGGAGCAGTATGAACTATCGTATTATTCCGGTTACCGCGTTCTCACAGAATTGTTCGTTAATCTGGTGTGAACAGACTCAACTTGCCGCCGTGGTCGATCCTGGCGGCGATGCACAGCGTATTATCGCCGAAGTGGATGCTTCCAGCGTGACGCTGACGCAAGTTCTGCTCACGCATGGTCATCTTGATCATGTGGGTGCGGCAGCCGAAGTGGCGCAGCATTACGGTGTGCCGATTATTGGCCCGGAAAAAAATGATGAGTTCTGGTTGCAGGGGCTGCCCGCCCAAAGCCGGATGTTTGGTCTGGATGATTGCCTACCGCTGACGCCCGACCGCTGGTTAAATGAAGGCGATACGGTTACCGTCGGTAAGGTGACATTGCAAGTATTGCATTGCCCGGGTCATACGCCGGGACATGTGGTGTTTTTTGATGCGCAGTCGCGTTTGCTGGTTTCTGGCGATGTGATCTTTAAAGGCGGTGTTGGGCGCAGCGATTTCCCGCAGGGGAATCATGCGCAGTTGATTGATTCAATCAAACGTAAATTACTGCCTCTTGGCGATGACGTTACCTTTATTCCTGGACACGGGCCAATGTCGACGCTGGGCAATGAACGGCTGCACAACCCGTTCCTGCAGGATGAATTACCGGTGTGGTAAATAAAAAAGGGTCGCTTCGGCGACCCTTTCTGTATGCGTTACATTTTACAGTACGGCGACAATCGCTTCGCACAGCGGCGACATATTATCCGGCGTCATACCTGCAACGTTGATACGCCCGGAAGCGACAGCGTAAATGCCAAACTCTTCGCGCAGACGCAGCACCTGCTCTTTGGTCAGGCCGCTGAACGAAAACATACCGTTCTGACGGGTAATAAAGCTGAAATCGCGGTTTGCCCCTTTCTCCTGCAGCGTATTCACAAACAGCAGGCGCATACGCTGAATACGCTGGCGCATATCGGTCAGCTCCTGTTCCCAGATCGCGCGTAGTGCGTCATTGCTGAGAATGGTTGCCACGATAGAAGCGCCGTGTGCCGGTGGGTTAGAGTAGTTGGCGCGGATCACGGATTTCATTTGGCTGAAGGCGCGATCGGCGTTTTCTGCATCCGCCGCGACCAGCGTACAGGCACCGACACGCTCGCTATACAGACCGAAGTTTTTGGAGAATGAGCTGGCGACGAGAAACTCTTTATGCAGCGCAGCAAACGCGCGCAGGCCTTCAGCATCTTCTTCCAGACCGCGGGCAAACCCCTGATAGGCGAAATCGAACAGCGGCAACCAGCCTTTCTCAATGGAGAGTTTCGCCAGCGTTTCCCACTGCTCAAGCGTAGGATCGATACCCGTCGGGTTATGGCAGCAACCATGGAACAGCACCACATCGCCAGCCTGCGCATTGTTCAGGCTCGCCAGCATACCGTCGAAATCCAGCGCGTGGTTCTGCGCATCGTAATAGTTATATTCGCAGACTTCGAGGCCAGCGGAGTTGAAGACGCCCTTATGGTTCGGCCAGCTTGGATTGCTTACCCAGACGCGCTTAACGGCGGTGTTTTTGGCCAGGAAATCTGCCGCGACGCGCAGCCCGCCGGTGCCGCCCGGAGTCTGTGCGGTACGTGCACGTTTGTCATTGATAATCGCGCTGCCTTTGCCGAACAGCAGTTCCTGGGTGCAACGGCCAAACTCAGGAATACCATCGATGCTGAGGTAGTTCTTGGTGGCTTCATTTTCCAGCAGGTACTGTTCTGCTTTCTTCACGCTGGTTAATACCGGGGTCTTGCCGGTTTCATCTTTATAAACACCGATCCCTAAGTTGATTTTATTGGGGCGTTCATCGGCGCGAAACAGATCGGCCAGACCCAGAATAGGGTCGGCAGGGGCAGCGGTTATATTCTCAAACATGACGAGGTTCCATTTTGATGACAGAAGGGAGATCCGCTATCAGGGTAACGGCTGACGCACGAATTGCCAACCGTTTGCGATAAAAAGCACGATGCTTTTCAAAAGTCGTCGGCATTTTTGTTTCAGGCATAAAAAAACAGGGCCGGAGCCCTGTTTGATATGCATATAACAGTCGAGGGGTGACTGATTAGAACTGGTAAACGATACCAACTGCAACGGTGTCGTCAGAACCTACGCCCAGTTTGTTGTCTTTATCAATCTGGTTGATGATGTAGTCAACATAGGTGGACATGTTTTTGTTGAAGTAGTAGGTTGCGCCCACTTCTACGTAGTTGATGAAATCTTCGCTGCCAATGCCTTCAACATCTTTCGCTTTAGATTTGTAGTAAGCGATGGACGGACGCAGACCGAAGTCGAACTGGTACTGTGCTACAACAGAGAAGTCCTGAGTTTTGTTCAGGTAACCATTCTGTGCAACACCGCTTGGCAGTTTGGTTTTCAGGCGAGTTGCGTTGTGGGTTTCTTCATACAGAGCGGCCAGGTAGATGTTGTTTGCGTCATATTTCAGACCAACAGCCCACTGCTCAGCTTTTTCGCCAGAAGTACCGTAATCTTTCAGAGCCTGCTGTACGTTAGTACGGTCAGCCGCGCCGTAAGCACCAACGATACCGAAACCGTTGAAGTCGTAGCTTACAGAAGAAGCCCAGCCGTCGCCGTTGGAACGTGTAATGTCGTTTGCATCATCAGTCAGGGAAGTTGCACGCTCGTTTTTACCCAGGTACTGAACGCCGAAGTTCAGGCCGTCAACCAGACCGAAGAAGTTGCTGTTACGGTAAGTAGCCAGACCACCGTTACGGCCTGCGAAGAAGTTATCGCTGGCACCAGTGTCGCCACCGAATTCTGGCAGCATGTCAGTTACGCCAATTGCATCGTATACCAGACCGTAGTTACGACCGTAGTCGAAAGAACCTAAATCGCCAGCTTTCAGACCTGCAAATGCCAGACGGGTTTTGTTACCATCTTGAGCATCAGTACCGCCTTCAGAGTTGTTGCCCTGGAAGTTGTATTCCCACTGGCCGTAACCAGTCAACTGGTCGTTGATTTTTGTTTCGCCTTTAAAGCCCAGACGAGCGTAAGTCTGATCGCCATTGCCGCCGTAGCTGTTGTCGCCGTTGTCTTTAGAGAAGTAGTGCAGACCTACTGCTTTACCGTAGATATCTACTTTGTTGCCATCTTTGTTATAGATCTCAGCAGCGTTAGCTGCACCCGCTACCAGCAGGGCAGGGATAACCACTGCCAGGATATTGCGCTTCATCATTATTTATTACCCTCATTGGTTTTTTTTGGACACCTGCCACTGCCGCCAATAATTTCCGTCAATAAAAATTTACGGAACTATTGATGAGAGTTTGGTGTCTTTCTGTGTCTGAGAGGCATCTTTCCAAACATATAATCGTTTCGCTAGCCTGAAAGTGCTACAAATGTCTTAAAGCGGTAACAAAAAGAAATATTGTGTAAAAAAGTATGAATTTACGGGAACTTTGTGAACCATCTCAAAGTTCAGCACCAACCGCTGATAAAAACGGCACTTCCATTCCTATTTATATGAATTACTTATATTTAATTGAGATAATGTCTTTCCCTGGTATGGAACCATTCTCATCTTGCTTTTTCTTATAACAGGATTTAGCCGTCTGGATAGCTGTATATTTTTTGTCCAAATGTGCTAATTAACAGTCAGACATATCCCGCAATAACTCGACGGGGTGTTTTTTGTACAGAGTTATTTCAGCCGTAAAAATGCGCAAAGAAAGGTAAGGATGGCAGGATTGCCGACGATGATGTCGAAAAGTTGTTAACGAAGGTTGACAGGAAAAGGATAAGAAAAAGGCCAGCGCGGAAGCTGGCCTTTTCTGTTTATCAGAATGTCGCGCTGCGTGGCGTGCGCGGGAACGGAATCACGTCACGAACGTTCTGTACGCCAGTGACATAGGCGATCAGACGCTCGAAGCCGAGACCGAAACCAGAGTGTGGAACCGTGCCGTAACGGCGCAGATCGCGATACCACCAGTAGTCCTCTTTATTCAGACCCATTTCGGCCATACGCGCATCCAGTACATCAAGACGCTCCTCACGCTGCGAACCACCGATGATTTCACCGATGCCCGGAGCCAGCACGTCCATCGCGGCAACGGTTTTACCGTCATCGTTCAGGCGCATATAGAATGCTTTAATATCTTTCGGGTAGTTTTTCACCACCACCGGCGCTTTAAAGTGTTTCTCTGCCAGATAGCGTTCATGCTCGGAGGCCAGGTCAACGCCCCAGTAAACCGGGTTCTCGAATTTCTCGCCGCATTTTTCAAGAATAGCGACGGCGTCGGTGTAGTCCACCTGCGCGAAATCCGCTGCGATGAAACGCTCAAGACGGCCAATTGCGTCTTTATCGACACGTTCCTCAAAGAACTTCAGATCGTCGAGACGCTCTTCCAGCACCGCTTTGAAGGCATATTTCAGCATGGCTTCTGCCAGACGGGCGTTATCGTCGAGGTCGGCGAATGCCATTTCCGGTTCCAGCATCCAGAACTCTGCCAGATGGCGGCTGGTGTTGGAGTTTTCAGCGCGGAAGGTTGGGCCGAAGGTATACACTTTTGACAGTGCGCAGGCATAAGTTTCGGCGTTCAACTGGCCAGAAACGGTCAGAAAAGCTTCTTTGCCGAAAAAGTCCTTATCAAAATCGACTTTGCCTTCTGCAGTACGCGGCAGGTTTTCCATGTCCAGCGTGGAGACGCGGAACATTTCGCCGGCGCCTTCGGTATCCGATGCGGTAATCAGCGGTGAGGAGACCCAGAAGAAACCCTGCTCGTCGAAGAAACGATGCAGTGCCTGCGCCAGCGTATGGCGAACACGGGCTACCGCGCCAATCAGGTTGGTGCGCGGACGCAGGTGCGCAACTTCACGCAGATACTCAATGCTGTGGCGCTTTGCCGCCATCGGATAGGTATCCGGATCTTCAACCCAGCCGGTCACTTCAACGGAGGTGGCCTGAATTTCCAGACTCTGACCTTCACCCGGAGACGCAACCACTTTACCGGTGACGATCACTGAGCAACCGGTGGTCAGACGCAAAACGTCCTGATTGTAATTGGGCAGAGAATTATTAATAACGGCCTGTACAGGATTAAAGCAGGAGCCGTCATAAACGGCGAGGAAGGAGATACCAGCTTTAGAATCTCGGCGGGTGCGTACCCATCCGCGCACGGTGACTTCACTGTCAACGGCAACGCGGCCATGGAATACGTCGGCTACAGGCACAACGCTCATAATATTCTCTCTATTAATAGTCGGAAAAAATAAACACTTTGTCCGCCCAAAAAGACGGGGTTTTCTATGTTACCTGGCGTGCGCCATCAGACAAGCAGAATTAGCAAGGAAGCATTAATAAATTATCGGAAAAAAGAAGGGAGCCGTCGGCTCCCTTGTGATTAGCTGGCCTTTCTGACCTGCGGCAGGTCAAAGGCTTCGCGCAGCGCGCGGACGAAGGCTTTATCGTGGCAGATGGTTTTGCCGGGGCTGTCAGATAATTTCGCCACTGGCTTTCCGTTACACTCCACCAGCTTGATAACAATATTCAGCGGCTTCACGCCCGGAATATCGCAGGTGAGGCGTGTCCCGATGCCAAAACCGAGTTTAATGCGGGAGGCAAAGTGACGATAAAGATCGAGCGCTTTTGTCAGATCGAGGTTATCGGAGAAAATCAGCGTCTTCGACAGCGGATCGATACCGAGTTTTTCATAATGGGCAATGGCTTTTTCGCCCCATTCGACCGGATCGCCTGAATCGTGGCGCAGGCCCTGGTAACGCGTGGCGAATTCCGCACCGAAGTCGCGTAAAAACGCATCCATCGTAATGCAGTCGGTCAGCGCAATCCCTAACTGATTGGGATACTCATCCAGCCATGCAGCTAATGCCGCACGCTGGCTGGTGGCCAGATCCGGGCTGATTTGCTGGTGCGCCTGGAACCATTCATGCGCCTGCGTGCCCATTGGCGTCAGCGACAGGCGACGCGCCAGATCGTAATTGCTGGTACCGATAAACCACGGTTCCTGTTGCAGACGTTCCACAATCGCTTGCTGCACATCGCGGGAGAAGCGACGGCGGGTGCCGAAATCCATCAGCCGGAAACCGGACATGTCCAACTGTTCTGAGCGAACAGCAAAATCCGCCAGTTTTTCTTCCAGATGCAGCAGAGCCTGCTGCACGCCAGCCTGCGGCGAGCGGCAGCGGTGAACCACTTCACTGATCACTGCCAGCAGCGGAACTTCCCACATAATGACTTCACGCCACGGCCCGGAAAGGCGGATATGCAGCTTGCCGTTATCATTGGTGATCGTTACCTGTTGCGGGTCGTAACGAAACTTCCGCAGCCAGTTGAGGTAATCGATTTTGAAGAAGGGGAGGCCGGAGAGCCACCGATACTCGTCATCCTGCAAGCGCAGATGCCGCATCGCATCAACTTGTTCGCGGATAGCATCGGCGTAGATACCCAGCAGATCGTCGCCGCGGCAGCGGAATTCAGCCGTGACGTGCACGTCATAATAATGATGGAACACCGCTTGCTGCATATGCAGCTTATAGGCGTCGGTATCCAGCAGCGTTTGCAGACCAGGGAAAGCGAGTTGAGTCATGGTGCGCAGTAGCATCCTCTTACAGGAGCGTTTAGTACAATAAACAAAGCAGGTCGTCGCTGGAGTATACCTTGTTTACCAGGTTATTGAACCCTGATCACACCATATCGTGCTGAAAGGGTCGATGGCATTTTGTGCCCCTTGTTATAAAAATGTAGCAAGCAGAGCTTTTCCCTCTGAAAAGATGAACATTCTACATGGCGCGATTTGGGCAACCGGAATAGACTGGAGTCGTAACCAAACAGAAGATGCTAAAGGTTTTTTATGACACAACAGCCACAAGCCAAATACCGCCACGATTACCGTGCGCCGGATTACCTGATTAGCGATATTGACTTGACCTTTGATCTTGATGCCGCAAAAACCGTCGTTACCGCATTAAGTACCGTGTCACGCCATAGCGCCTCTGCGACGCCGCTGCGCCTTGATGGCGGCGAGCTGAAACTGATTTCAGTGCATGTCAATGATGAACCCTGGACCAACTATAAAGAAGAAGGCTCCCAGTTGGTTCTCGATGGCCTGCCGGAACGCTTTACTCTGCGTATTGTGAATGAGATCAGCCCTGCGGCGAATACCGCGCTGGAAGGGCTTTACCAGTCCGGCGAAGCGCTGTGCACGCAGTGTGAAGCCGAAGGTTTCCGCCATATTACCTGGTATCTCGATCGCCCGGACGTGCTGGCCCGCTTTACCACCAAACTGATCGCCGATAAATCCCGCTACCCGTTCCTGCTGTCGAACGGCAACCGCGTGGCGCAGGGCGAGCTGGAGAATGGCCGTCACTGGGTACAGTGGCAGGATCCGTTCCCGAAACCGTGCTATCTGTTTGCGCTGGTGGCCGGTGATTTTGACGTCCTGCGCGATACCTTTACTACCCGCTCCGGGCGTGAAGTTGCGCTGGAGCTGTATGTCGATCGCGGTAACCTCGATCGCGCGCCGTGGGCGATGACTTCGCTGAAAAACTCGATGAAGTGGGATGAGCAGCGTTTCGGTCTGGAATACGATCTCGACATCTATATGATCGTCGCTGTCGACTTCTTTAATATGGGGGCGATGGAGAACAAGGGGCTGAATATCTTCAACTCTAAATACGTTCTCGCCCGCACAGATACCGCTACGGATAAAGACTATCTCGATATTGAGCGCGTTATCGGCCACGAATATTTTCACAACTGGACCGGCAACCGTGTGACCTGTCGCGACTGGTTCCAGCTCAGCCTGAAAGAGGGGCTGACGGTTTTCCGCGACCAGGAGTTCAGCTCCGATCTGGGTTCCCGCGCGGTTAACCGCATTAACAACGTTCGCACCATGCGCGGCCTGCAATTCGCCGAAGACGCCAGCCCGATGGCACACCCGATCCGTCCGGACAAAGTTATTGAAATGAATAACTTCTATACCCTGACGGTGTACGAAAAGGGCGCTGAAGTGATCCGCATGATGCACACGCTGCTTGGCGAAGCGAATTTCCAGAAAGGGATGCAGCTCTACTTTGAACGTCATGATGGCAGCGCAGCAACTTGTGACGACTTCGTGCAGGCGATGGAAGATGCGTCGAATGTCGATCTGTCGCATTTCCGCCGCTGGTACAGCCAGGCCGGTACGCCGATTGTAACGGTGTCTGACGATTACAACCCGAATACCGAGCAGTACACGCTGACCATCAGCCAGCGCACGCCGCCAACCGCCGAGCAGCAGGAGAAACAACCGCTGCACATTCCGTTCGATATCGAGCTGTACGATAACGAAGGCAAAGTCATCCCGCTGCAGAAAGATGGTCATCCGGTTCATCATGTGCTGAATGTCACTCAGGCCGAGCAAACCTTTATTTTCGACAATGTCTACTTCCAGCCGGTGCCATCGCTGCTGCGTGAGTTTTCTGCGCCGGTGAAACTGGAATATAAATGGAGCGATCAGCAGCTAACCTTCCTGATGCGCCATGCCAGCAACGATTTCTCGCGTTGGGACGCGGCGCAAAGCCTGCTGGCTACGCACATCAAACTGAATGTTGCGCGCCATCAGCAGGGCCAGGCGCTGTCGCTGCCGCTGCATGTTGCCGACGCGTTCCGCGCCATTTTGCTTGATGAGCAGATCGATCCGGCGCTGGCCGCTGAGATCCTCACGCTGCCATCAGCGAATGAAATTGCCGAACTGTTTGACATCATCGATCCGCTGGCGATTGCCGCCGTTCGCGAAGCGTTAACCCGCACGCTGGCGACAGAGCTGGCTGATGAGTTCCTGGCGATTTATCACGCTCACAAACTCGACCGCTACCAGGTTGAACATGCCGATATCGGCAAGCGCTCCCTGCGTAACACCGCGCTGCGCTACCTGGCGTTCGGCGATGCGCAGCTGGCCGATAAACTGGTCAGCCAGCAGTACCACGATGCGGACAATATGACGGATGCGCTGGCCGCGCTCTCCGCTGCGGTTGCCGCGCAGCTTCCGTGCCGCGATGCGCTGATGCAGGAGTATGATGACAAGTGGCATCAGGACGGTCTGGTGATGGATAAATGGTTCATCCTGCAGGCGACAAGCCCGGCGGATAACGTGCTGGAAACGGTACGCAGCCTGCTGAAACACCGCTCGTTCTCCCTGAGCAACCCGAACCGCATTCGCTCGCTGATCGGCGCCTTTGCTGGCAGCAACCCGGCGGCGTTCCATGCGCAGGATGGTAGTGGCTATCAGTTCCTGGTGGAAATGTTAACCGAGCTGAACAGCCGCAACCCGCAGGTGGCCTCGCGTTTGATTGAGCCGCTGATCCGCCTGAAACGTTACGACAGCAAACGTCAGGCGCTGATGCGTGCGGCGCTGGAACAATTGAAAGCGCTGCCGAATCTCTCCGGCGATCTGTTTGAGAAAGTCAGCAAAGCGCTGGCGTGATGCTGTATGGCCCGGTGGCACAGTGCTTACCGGGCCTCTATCGGTTGGATAAGACGCAGCCGTCATCCGGCTGCTATTCAGCGTGGCAGGCTTTCTGCCTGCTCATTTCGTAAGTCCGATAAGCATCGCGCCATCGGGCAAAAAGCGGGTTAAGCGTGGCGAGTCCGGGGCAATGCAGTCGCTTCCGACTCGCCGCGTTTCATCACCCGGTTCAGTACCTCTTCTTCCAGTTCCGCCAGTCTTACCGATCCCAGCCGGCGCGGGCGCGGCACATCGATGGCCAAATCGAGGCCGATTTTCCCTTCCTCTATTAATAACACGCGATCCGCCATCGCCACCGCTTCACTGACATCATGCGTCACCAGCACCACGGTAAAACCATAGCGTTGCCAGAGTTCGGTGATCAGCGCCTGCATCTCCAGCCGGGTTAAGGCATCCAGCGCGCCTAATGGCTCATCCAGCAATAACAATCCCGGTTGATGCACCAGCGCGCGAGCCAGCGCGACGCGCTGTTTTTGCCCGCCGGAAAGGGCGGCAGGCCACTCACTGGCCCGATGTTCCAGCCCCACCGACTGCAACGCCTGTTGTGCAGCTTCGCGCCAGCGGCCTTTCAACCCCAGCCCGACATTATCAATCACCGATTTCCATGGCAGCAGGCGCGCATCCTGAAACATCATGCGCGTGTCATGCTGAATTTCTGCAAGCGGTGTATTGCCAGCCAGCAATGCTCCGCCATTAGGCGACTCCAGCCCGGCCAGCAGGCGCAACAGTGTGCTTTTCCCGCCGCCGCTGCGGCCCACCACGGCAATAAACTGCCCGGCGGCGATATGCAAATCCAGTGCATTCAGCACCAGGTTGTTGCCGTAACGTTTGCTGACACCGTTGAGTAACAACGGGATCCCCTGATTCAGTCGGGCAGTATTCATGCGGTGACCTCTTTGGTGTGGTAAGCGGGATGCCAGCGTAGCCACAGGCGCTCCAGCAGTTGGGTGCTGACATCTGCCAGTTTGCCAAGCAGGGCATAAAGAATAATGGCGACCACCACGACATCGGTTTGCAGGAATTCGCGGGCGTTCATCGCCAGGTAACCGATCCCGGCGTTGGCTGAAATGGTTTCCGCCACAATTAATGTCAGCCACATCAAACCGAGTGCAAAACGCACACCCACCATTATCGACGGTAGCGCGCCGGGTAGGATCACATGGATGAAAAGGCTTAAGCCCGAAAGGCCGTAGCTGCGTGCCATCTCCAGCAGACCCTGATCAATATTGCGGATGCCATGCCAGGTGTTGATATAGATGGGGAATAGCGTACCGAGCGCCACGAGGAATATTTTGGCGCTCTCGTCGATACCGAACCATAAAATCACCAGCGGGATCAGCGCCAGATGCGGCACATTTCGCAGCATCTGAATGGACGTATCCAGCAGGCGCTCTCCCCAGCGCGACAGACCGCTGATAAGCCCGAGCGTCAACCCAATCGAGCCGCCGATGGAGAAGCCAATCACTGCCCGCCACGAACTGATGGCCAGATGCTGCCACAACTCGCCGCTGGCGCTCAGCGTCCAGAACGCTTTTACGACGCCTTCCGGTGAAGGCAGGATGCGCGTGGATAACCAGCCGGTAGATGAGGCGATTTGCCAGACCACCACAATCCCGGCGGGCAGCAGCCACGGAGCGAGGCGCAGTAACCATCTGTTTTGTTGAGCCATAGAAACCTCAGCTTTGCGCCACTTTGCGAGGAATAAACTCGTTTGCCACCGTTTCGCCCTGCAATTTCAATGGCTGTGGCTGCGGGATCTCTGGAATGGCGACATCGAGATGCGGGAACAGCAGTTCGCCCACCCGGTATGCCTCTTCCAGATGCGGATAGCCGGAAAGGATAAAACTGTCGATCCCCAGCGCGGCGTATTCATTAATCCGCGCGGCGACTGTCGGGCCATCGCCGACCAGCGCAGTTCCCGCGCCGCCGCGAACCAGGCCGACGCCGGCCCACAGGTTCGGGCTGATCTCCAGTTGATCGCGCTTACCGCCGTGTAGCGCCACCATGCGCTGCTGGCCGACGGAATCCTGACGTGCAAAAGCGGACTGCGCTTTGGCGATGGTTTCATCATCAAGGTGGGAAATCAGACGATCCGCCGCCTGCCAGGCTTCGGCAGTGGTTTCACGAACAATCACATGCAGGTGAATACCAAACCGCACCTTACGGCCATGGGCTGCGGCTTTGGCGCGTACCTGGGCAATCTTCTCTTTCACCCTCTCCGGTGGTTCACCCCAGGTCAGATAGAGATCGACCTGTTCCGCTGCCAGATCCTGCGCCACATCCGAGGAGCCGCCAAAGTAGAGCGGTGGACGCGGCTGCTGCACCGGCGGGAAAAAGAGCTTCGCCCCGCGAACATGAATATGCTTACCTTCGTAATCCACCGTGTCGCCCTCCAACAGGCGGCGCCAGACATGGGTGAATTCGGACGACACTTCATAGCGTTCGTTGTGATCGAGAAAGACGCCATCACCGGCCAGTTCCTGCGGATCGCTGCCGGTGACCAGGTTAAACAGCGCGCGGCCGTTGGAGAGCCTGTCCAGCGTTGCCGCCTGACGCGCCGCGACGGTCGGCGAGACCACGCTTGGGCGCAGCGCGACCAGAAATTTTAAGCGCTGAGTGACCGGAATCAGCGAGGCGGCCACCAGCCACGCATCTTCGCACGAACGGCCAGTAGGAATTAACACACCGCTAAAACCCAGCCGGTCAGCAGCCTGCGCGATTTGCTGCAAATAGTTATGATCCACCGGGCGTGAGCCCTCGTCGGTGCCAAGATAGTGGCCGTCGCCGTGCGTCGGTAAAAACCAGAACAGATTCAGGCTCATGATTTTGCTCCTTCTTTGGTCGGTTGCCAGATACGGGTACGGATATCGACCTTCTTCGGCACCAGGTGGTTGTCATAAAAGAGATCGGCGGTTTGTTGCTGCAATGCCGCAGTGGCTTCATTAACCGGTGCGATTTTGGTTGGCGGGCGATGTTCAAAATAAGTGGAAATCACCGCAGGCGGCAGCCCCATGGTTTTTGCCAGCAGCGCCACGCTTTCGTCGCGGTGACTAATAGTTAAGGCATCGGCTTCGCTAAAGGTATCCAGCACGCCCTGCAGGAATTCGCCGTTCTTTTCTGCATATGGGCGAGCGGCTAAATAGAAGGAACCGGTCTGTTTGAGTGTGGTGCCGTCTTTCAGTACTCGCACGCCGCCCTGCAACAAGGCCGCAGAGTAGTAAGGATCCCAGATTGCCCATGCATCCACATTTCCTTGCTGGAAGGCAGCGCGCGCATCGGCAGGCGTCAGAAACACCGGTTGAATATCGCTGAATTTCAGCCCGGCCTGTTGCAGGGCGCGCAGCAGCAAGTTATGGGAGCTGGAGCCCTTCTGGAACGCCACTTTATGCCCTTTCAGATTGGCCACCGTTTTGATTGGGCTGTTTTCCGCCACCAGAATCACTTCGGCTTTTGGTTTCGGCGGCTCTACCCCGACATACACCAGATCTGCGCCCGCTGCCTGCGCAAAGATGGGGGGAATATCGCCGGTGCTGCCAAGATCAATACTGCCGACATTAAGCGCTTCCAGCATCTGTGGACCTGCCGGAAATTCAACCCAGGAAATTTTGGTGTTCGGGTAGCGTTTTTCCAGTAGCTCATGGCTTTTCGCCAGCACCATACTGACGCTGCCTTTTTGGTAACCAATACGTAGCGCGTCCGGTGCGGGCGTTGCGGCCTGCGATAAAGCGGAAAATGACAGCAGCCCGGCCAGCGCCAGCCAGGGGAAACGATTAAACATGAGCAATTCCTTGTGGACGGTGAAAATCCGGTGCCTGAATTTCCCGACGGTGCAGCGCCTGCCAGAAGGTTTCCAGCGCGTTATCAAGGCGCATTTGCAGGTTCGGTGTCAGGCTGGGTTTATGCTGGTAATCCAGCACCTGGGTATCGTCGGCAAACACGCCGTGCAGGATCTCTTGTGCCTTCAGCGCGCTGAGCACCGGTTTCAGGGCGTAATCTACCGCCAGCATGTGCGCCACGGTGCCGCCGGTCGCTAACGGTAATACGACTTTGCCTTCCAGCGCCCGCTCTGGAAGCAGATCAAGCAGGGCTTTTAGCGCTCCGGCATAAGCCGCTTTGTAAACAGGCGTGGCGACAATCAGCCCGTCTGCTTCTTTTAGTTGTTCAATAAAGGCTTGCAGGGCAGGGCTATCGAAACGCGCGTAAATGAGATCTTCCGGCGCGAAGTTTTGCAGGTGCCAGTGGCACACGTCGACGTCTTGCGCGTTGAGGCGCTCGCGGGCATATTCCAGCAGCGCGCTGGAGCGGGAGGGGAAGCGTGGGCTTCCCGCCAGGGTGACAACTCGCATAATCGCTCCTTATAACTAATTGTTTGCTTTTAGATAACATTCATAACAATTTCCTTCAGTGTGGCAGAGGCGATTTATTCCACTAAATGATTTATTCGAAGAAAAATTGCTAAAAAATGCATAAAGCAAAACGAGGAGAGAAAACGATTGCGTCGGATGCGCTTTTTTTGCCGCAGGTCAATTCCCTTTCGCGGCGCTTTCACCGATAATACGCCCCCGGTTTGCACCCGGGAATTCAGGAGAGTTCATGTACTACCCTTTCGTTCGTAAAGCCCTTTTTCAGCTCGATCCAGAGCGCGCCCATGAATTGACCTTCCAGCAGCTGCGCCGTATTACCGGAACGCCTTTTGAGGCACTGGTTCGTCAGCGCGTGCCGGAAAAACCTGTGCAATGTATGGGACTGACGTTTAAGAATCCGCTGGGGCTGGCGGCCGGGCTGGATAAAAACGGTGAATGCATCGATGCGCTGGGAGCAATGGGCTTTGGCTCCATTGAGATCGGTACCGTTACGCCTCGCCCGCAGCCGGGAAATGACAAGCCGAGGATCTTCCGCCTGGTAGATGCTGAAGGTCTGATCAACCGCATGGGGTTTAATAATCTCGGCGTAGATAACCTGGTTGAGAACGTCAAAAAATCGCATTTTGACGGCGTACTGGGCATCAATATCGGTAAAAATAAAGATACGCCAGTAGAGCAGGGGAAAGATGACTATCTGATTTGCATGGAAAAAGTCTATGCCTATGCCGGTTATATCGCCATTAATATTTCCTCACCGAATACCCCAGGTTTACGCACGCTGCAATATGGCGAAGCGCTGGACGATCTTTTAACGGCGATTAAAAATAAGCAGAACGATCTGCAAAACATCCACCATAAATATGTTCCGGTGGCGGTAAAGATCGCGCCCGATCTTTCTGAAGAAGAATTGATCCAGGTGGCCGACAGTTTAGTTCGCCACAATATTGATGGTGTTATTGCTACCAATACCACGCTGGAAAGATCGCTGGTACAGGGAATGAAACACTGTGATGAAACCGGTGGTTTAAGTGGACGACCGCTGCAATTAAAAAGCACGGAAATAATTCGTCGCCTGTCGCAGGAATTAAATGGTCGTTTGCCAATTATCGGCGTCGGTGGCATTGACTCAGTGATTGCTGCCCGTGAGAAGATCGCTGCGGGTGCGTCTATCGTGCAAATTTATTCCGGCTTTATTTTTAAAGGCCCGCCGCTGATTAAAGAAATCGTCACCCATATCTAATCTTTTTTTGTCAGTATGTATCCAGGGCTTTATTTCCGGCCCTGGTTGTTTTATATTCCCTCACTGTTGCTAATTTGTACATTGTGGTCTTTTATTATTAGAGCAATAAGCGAGACGGCGACAGGATAAAAAAGCGACAGGAAGTTTAAGGGGAGGGGAGAGAACAATGCGAATTAAACCTGATGATAATTGGCGCTGGTATTTTGATGACGAGCACGATCGTATGATGCTCGATTTAGCCAATGGCATGTTATTTCGCTCCCGTTTTGCCCGAAAAATGCTGACGCCGGATGCGTTTTCACCTTCCGGTTTTTGTGTTGATGACGCTGCTTTATATTTCTCGTTTGAGGAAAAATGCCGCAACCTCGATCTCTCTAATGAGCAGCGTGCGGAACTGGTGCTTAACGCGCTCGTGGCGATTCGCTTCCTGAAACCGCAAATGCCGAAAAGCTGGCACTTTATGACTCACGATACGCTCTGGTCGCCCGCGATCGGTGAAGGTGCCTGTGTCTGGCTGAGCGACACCCAGGAGTGCGTAAACCTGCTGGTGGTTGAGCCTGGAGAAAATGCCGCGCTGTGCCTGCTGGCGCAACCTGGCGTGGTGATTGCCGGGCGCACGATGCAACTGGGTGATGCGATTAAGGTGATGAACGATCGCCTGAAACCCCAGCTTCACTCCGAAAGCCTCCGTTTCGAACAGGCGGTTTAAGCCTCCAGTCGCAGTGCCGTTTTCGGAATACAACTGCAGCAGAGGATGCCACCGTCCTGCCTGATAGCCGATTTTTTCATCGCGCTCACTTCACCTTCAATCAGCTTGATCTGGCAACAGCCACATACGCCTGCGCGGCAGGAATAGGGTACGCGGATCCCCTGGTTTTCCAGTTGCTCCAGCAGCACTTGCTGATTGTTACCAATAAATGTTTGCCCCTGCCAGCTAATCTCTACTGTTCCTTCCGCCTGAACTTCCGGTTGCAGCGCTTCTGCAATGGCACCCGCGCCGTAAATTTTTGCTGGCGCTGTCGCCAGCACGGCCACGTCGTCGCCCACGCGGATGACGCCGCTGTTGCGTGCGATCAGGTTCTGCCCGAAATCGACTGCGCCGTTATCTTGCGCGGTACGAAAACCTTGCAGCGTGGCTAATGGTTCGCCGGTCGGGTGTTTTTGCCCACGCTCCGGGCTGACGGTGGTAAACACGCAGCGGCTACACGGTTTAACAACATCAAACACCACATCGCCGATACGCACGACTTTCCAGCTATCCTCTTCCCATGCTTGCGCGCCGGTTACCACCAGATTGGGGCGAAACTGCTCCATCTGCACGCTGGCCGGGCAGCGGTTTTGCAAATCGCGCAGCGAGGCTTCGTTGGTCAACAAATACGGGAAACCATCGGCAAACGAGAGCGGTACCTCTTCATGCCGTTTCACGCGACGGGTTAATTCCGGGCCGACCCAGCGCAATTGCACTTCACGGGCGAAAAAGCCGCTGAGCCAGCGATTAATCTCATCCGGTGCTATCAGCGCGGTAAAATGGTTGCCCCACACTTCCGTCGGGGCGCCGTCAGGCGCAAAATCGGTAAAACGAATTATCGCGCTACTGCCGTCCGGTGCGGTCAGATGCAGGCCATCGGTTAATGGCGATGGCGTAAAGCGCACCATCTGCGGATACTGACGCGCGGTAATAAAAGTGCCATCGGGTTGAGTGACCATAAAAATACGGTCAAAAGCAAAGCCGCTGGCATCGGCAAGCGCATGCGTCAGCCCAATACCGCGCATGGATTTCACCGGATGGATAAAGAGACGCGAAATCGTTGGCACGTCTTGCCCCCTGTAAGTCGAAAATAAGCCCTCAACTTTATGACATGACCGCCAGATTAGCTATAATGCGCAACAATTTTCGTTGAGTATAAGTGACATTATGATTTCTCTGTTTGCCAGTACGGCCCGCGGGCTGGAAGAGCTGTTAAAAACTGAACTGGAAAAACTCGGCGCGCAGGAGTGCCGCGTGGTTCAGGGTGGTGTCCATTTTGAAGGTGACACGCGGCTTCTGTACCAGAGCCTGATGTGGAGTCGCCTGGCTTCGCGCATTATGCTGCCGCTCGGAGAGTGCAAGGTTTACAGCGATCTTGACCTTTATCTCGGTGTGCAGGCGATCAACTGGACAGAGATTTTCAATCCTGGTGCGACGTTTGCCGTGCACTTTAGCGGCCTGAATGATGAGATTCGCAACAGCCAGTATGGCGCGCTGAAAGTGAAAGACGCTATCGTCGACAGCTTTACCCGCAAAAACCTGCCACGCCCGAACGTTGAGCGTGAACAGCCGGATCTGCGCATCAACGTCTGGCTGAATCAGGAGACGGCGAATATTTCCCTCGATCTGAGCGGCGAAGGTTTGCACCTGCGCGGTTACCGCGATCGTACCGGTATTGCGCCGATCAAAGAGAACCTGGCGGCAGCCATTGTGATGCGTTCCGGCTGGCAGCCGGGCACACCGCTGCTCGATCCTATGTGCGGCTCCGGCACGCTGCTGATCGAAGCAGCCATGGCCGCGACCGATCGCGCGCCGGGTTTGCATCGCGGCCACTGGGGTTTTGGCGGCTGGGCGCAGCATGATGAAGCGCTGTGGAAAGAGGTGAAAGCGGAAGCGCAAACGCGCGCACGCCAGGGGCTGGCGGGTTATGAATCTCACTTTTACGGTTCCGACAACGATGCGCGTGTTATTGAGCGTGCCCGCAGTAACGCCCGCCGCGCCGGAATTGGCGAGCTGGTGACCTTTGAAGTAAAAGATGTCGCCCAGCTCAGCAACCCGCTGCCGAAAGGCCCGTACGGTACAGTGATCAGTAACCCGCCGTATGGTGAACGTCTGGAGAGCGAGCCGGCACTGATCGCGCTGCATAGCCTGCTGGGTCGCCTGCTGAAAGCGCAGTTTGGCGGCTGGCATCTGTCGCTGTTCAGCGCCTCTGTCGATCTGCTTAACTGCCTGCAACTGCGCGCTGAGCGCCAGTTCAAAGCCAAGAACGGCCCGCTGGATTGCGTACAGAAAAACTATCATCTGGCGGAAAATACTGGCGAAGCGAAAGCGCCAGCAATGGCGGAAGATTATGCTAACCGTCTGCGCAAAAACGTTAAGAAACTGGAGAAATGGGCGCGCCAGGAGGGGATTGAATGCTATCGCCTGTACGATGCCGATCTGCCGGATTACAACGTGGCGGTCGATCGCTATGCCGATTGGGTAGTGGTGCAGGAGTATGCCGCGCCGAAAACCATCGATGCGCAAAAAGCGCGCCAGCGCCTGTTTGATATTATCGCCGCCACCATCCAGGTACTGGGTATCGCCCCGAACAAGCTGGTGCTGAAAACCCGCGAGCGGCAAAAGGGCACCAATCAATATCAGAAAATGAACGAGAAGGGCGACTTTATGGAGGTGAGCGAATACAACGCCCGCCTGTGGGTCAACCTGACGGACTATCTGGATACCGGCCTGTTCCTTGACCACCGTATTGCCCGCCGTATGCTGGGGCAGATGAGCAAGGGTAAAGACTTCCTCAATCTCTTCTCCTATACCGGTAGCGCCAGCGTGCATGCCGGGCTGGGCGGCGCGCGTTCCACCACCACGGTGGATATGTCGCGCACTTATCTGGAGTGGGCCGAGCGCAACCTGCGCCTTAACGGCCTGAGCGGCCGCGCTCATCGCCTGATCCAGGCCGATTGTCTGAGCTGGCTGCGTGAGACTGATGAACAGTTTGATCTGATCTTTATCGATCCGCCGACCTTCTCCAACTCCAAACGCATGGAAGACTCTTTTGATGTGCAGCGCGATCATATGCGTCTGATGCAGGATCTGAAACGCCTGCTGCGCAAAGGCGGCACCATTATGTTTTCCAATAACAAACGCGGTTTCCGTATGGATCTCGACGGGCTGGCGAAACTGGGTCTGCAGGCACAAGAAATTACCCAAAAAACGCAGTCGCAGGATTTTGCCCGCAACCGTCAAATCCACAACTGCTGGCTGATTACCGCAGCCTGAAAGGATAAATAAATGTCATTAATCAGTATGCATGGCGCGTGGCTGTCGTTCAGCGATGCGCCGCTTCTCGATAATGCTGAACTGCATATCGAAGAAAACGAACGCGTCTGTCTGGTTGGCCGTAATGGCGCAGGTAAATCGACGCTGATGAAGATTCTCAACCGCGAACAGGGGCTAGATGATGGCCGCATTGTTTACGAACAGGATCTGATTGTTTCGCGTCTGCAGCAGGACCCGCCGCGTAATGTCACCGGTAGCGTCTATGACTTCGTTGCGGAAGGTATTTCTGAACAGGCTGAGTATCTGAAGCGTTATCACGAAATCTCCCATCTGGTGATGACCGACCCGAGTGATAAAAATCTCAATGAACTGGCGAAAGTGCAGGAGATGTTGGATCACCACGGCCTGTGGCAGCTGGAAGATCGTATCAATGAAGTGCTGGGGCAACTCGGCCTGGAGCCGGATATGGAGCTGTCGGCATTATCCGGTGGCTGGTTGCGTAAAGCGGCGCTGGGCCGTGCGCTGGTCAGCGGGCCTAAAGTGCTGCTGCTGGACGAACCGACGAACCACCTGGATATTGAAGCGATCGACTGGCTGGAAGGTTTCCTGAAAACCTTTAGCGGCACCATTATCTTTATCTCGCACGACCGTTCTTTTATCCGCAATATGGCGACGCGCATAGTCGATCTCGATCGCGGCAAGCTGGTTACCTATCCTGGTGATTACGATACCTACCTGCTGGAGAAAGAAGAGAACCTTCGCGTTGAAGAGCTGCAAAATGCCGAGTTCGACCGCAAACTGGCGCAGGAAGAAGTGTGGATCCGCCAGGGGATTAAAGCGCGCCGTACCCGTAATGAAGGCCGCGTCCGTGCGCTGAAAGCGATGCGTCGCGAGCGCAGTGAACGCCGTGAAGTGATGGGTAGCGCGAAGATGCAGGTCGAAGAGGCATCTCGCTCCGGCAAGATCGTCTTTGAGATGGAAAACGTTAATTATGGCGTCGAGGGCAAAGTGCTGGTGCGTGACTTCTCCACGCAGGTACAGCGCGGCGATAAAATTGCGCTGATTGGCCCAAACGGCTGCGGTAAAACCACCTTGCTGAAGCTGATGCTGGATCAACTGAAAGCTGACAGCGGCCGCGTGCATGTGGGTACCAAGCTGGAAGTGGCGTACTTCGATCAGCACCGTGCCGAACTTGATCCGGATAAAACGGTGATGGACAACCTGGCTGAAGGCAAGCAGGAAGTGCTGGTGAACGGCAAGCCGCGCCATATTCTGGGCTATCTGCAGGACTTCTTGTTCCATCCGAAACGGGCGATGACGCCGGTACGCGCACTCTCCGGCGGGGAACGCAACCGTCTGTTACTGGCGCGTTTGTTCCTGAAACCCAGCAACCTGTTGATTCTCGATGAACCGACCAACGACCTGGATGTGGAAACACTGGAACTGCTGGAAGAGTTGATTGATAGTTATCAGGGCACCGTTCTGTTGGTGAGCCACGATCGTCAGTTTGTGGATAATACCGTGACTGAATGCTGGATTTTCGAAGGCGAAGGCCGGATTGGGCAATATGTTGGCGGTTATCACGATGCTCGCGCTCAGCAAGCCTCTTCGCAGGCCTTTAAACAGGCAGCGGCGAAGAAAACGGTGGAAGTTCCAGTAACCAAAGCAGAAAATGTCAAACGCAGCAGTAACAAACTAAGCTATAACCTGCAACGAGAACTGGAACAGCTGCCGCAAAAGCTGGAACAACTGGAAGCGGAACTGGGAGATTTACAGGCGCAGGTCGCCGATGCCAGCTTCTTTAGCCAGCCACATGATCATACGCAAAAAGTCTTAGCTGATATGGCTGCGGCGGAACAGGCGCTGGAAGAGGCGTTTGAACGCTGGGAGTATCTGGAGGCTTTGAAAAACGGCGCATAAAGGGAGTCAGTATGTGTGAACACCACCACGCCACACGACACATTCTTTGTTCGCAATGTGACATGCTGGTGGCACTGCCGCAGTTGCAGCACGGTCATAAAGCGACTTGTCCGCGCTGTGGCACAACACTGACAACCGAATGGGACGCGCCCCGGCAGCGTCCCACAGCTTATGCCATTGTGGCGCTGTTCATGCTGTTGCTCGCCAACCTTTTTCCCTTCGTTAATATGCAAGTCGCCGGTGTCGCCAGCGAGGTCACACTGCTGGAAATCCCCGGCGTGCTCTTTTCTGAAGATTACGCCAGCCTTGGCACTTTCTTTCTGCTGTTTGTACAACTGGTTCCGGCATTCTGCCTGGTGACTATCCTGCTGCTGGTGAATCGTGTGCCGATGGATTTTCGTCTGCGCATCAATCTGGCGCGGGTGTTATTTCAGCTAAAAAGCTGGGGAATGGCGGAGATTTTTCTCGCAGGCGTGCTGGTGAGTTTTGTTAAGCTGATGGCCTATGGCGATATCGGCATTGGTAGCAGTTTTATTCCCTGGTGCCTGTTCTGTTTGTTGCAATTGCGCGCTTTCCAGTGCGTTGATCGCCACTGGTTGTGGGATGACATTGCACCTGCGCCACAGCCGCCGCAGGTATTGCGCGTCGGTGTGCCGGGGATCCGTCAGGGGCTGCGTTCCTGCCCATGCTGTACGGCGATTGTCGCGATCGAACAACCTATTTGCCCGCGCTGCCACACGCGTGGACACGCCCGGCGGCGCAATAGTATCCAGTGGACGCTGGCGCTGTTGGTGACTGCGATGATGCTTTATCTGCCTGCTAATATTCTGCCGATCATGGTGACCGACCTACTGGGCGATCGCATGCCATCGACCATTCTCGCCGGGGTGATTTTGCTGTGGAGCGAGGGTTCTTACCCGGTGGCGCTGGTGATTTTTATCGCCAGTATTATGGTGCCGACGCTGAAAATGATAGGCATTGCCTGGCTCTGTATTGATGCCAAAGGCCATGGCCGACGAGACTGCGAGCGGATGCACTTTATTTATGAAGTGGTGGAGTTTGTCGGGCGCTGGTCAATGATTGACGTGTTTGTAATTGCCGTACTTTCTGCGCTGGTGCGGATGGGCGGGCTGATGAATATTTATCCTGCGATGGGTGCGCTGATGTTTGCGCTGGTCGTTATTATCACGATGTTTGCGGCAATGACTTTCGATCCACGCTTGAGCTGGGATCGTGAGCCACAAACGCACCATGAGGAGTCGTTAGAGCATGGAGAATAAGAGTGGGGAAGCCAACGTGCAAAAGGTGAGAAACTGGTCGCCGGTGTGGATTTTCCCGATCGTTACGGCGCTGATTGGCGCATGGATCCTCTTTTATCATTACAGCCACCAGGGGCCGGAGGTGACACTGATCACCACCAATGCCGAGGGAATTGTCGGCGGTAAGACCACCATCAAGAGTCGCAGCGTTGATGTTGGTGTGGTTGAAAGCACGACGCTGACTGACGATCTAACCCGTGTGGAAATCAAGGCGCGGCTTAACTCCGGGATGGAAAAGTTGCTGCATGACGATTCTGTTTTCTGGGTTGTGAAACCGCAGGTCGGTCGTGAAGGGATTAGCGGTCTGGGCACGCTGCTTTCGGGGGCTTATATTGAACTGCAGCCGGGCGCAAAAGGCAGCGCACCGGAGCGTTATAACTTGCTCGACTCCCCACCGCTGGCACCGCCTGACGCCAAAGGCATCCGTGTGATCCTTGACAGCAGCAAAGCCGGGCAATTGAGCCCCGGCGATCCGGTACTGTTCCGTGGTTATCGCGTCGGTTCGGTTGAGACCAGCACGTTCGATACGCAAAAACGCACGATGAGTTATCAGTTGTTTATCAATGCGCCGAACGATCGGCTGGTGACCAGCAATGTGCGTTTCTGGAAAGACAGCGGGATCGCCGTTGATTTGACCTCCGCCGGGATGCGCGTGGAGATGGGCTCGCTGGCTACGCTGTTCGGCGGCGGCGTCAGTTTTGACGTGCCGGAAGGCGTGGATCTGGGCCAGCCAGTAGCCGAGAACACCGCTTTCACGCTGTATGACGATCAGCGCAGCATTCAGGAGTCGCTCTATACCGAGCACATCGACTACCTGATGTTCTTCAAAGATTCGATTCGTGGCCTGCAACCTGGCGCGCCGGTTGAATTTCGCGGCATTCGTCTGGGCACGGTAAGTCGGGTGCCATTCTTCACTGCCGGTATGCGTCAGGCGCTGAATGATGATTACCGCATTCCTGTGCTGGTCCGTATTGAACCCGGGCGTTTGGTTAATGAACTGGGTGAAGATCCTGATGTGAGCGCGCGTCTGAATGAACTGCTCAAACACGGCCTGCGCGCTTCGTTGAAGACCGGGAATATTATTACTGGCGCACTGTATGTCGACCTCGACTTCTACAACAATGTACCTGCCGTAAGTGGCATGCGGGAGTTTGCGGGCTACCAGATCATTCCAACCGTGAGCGGCGGACTGGCGCAGATACAGCAGCGTCTGATGGATACGTTGGATAAGATCAATAATCTGCCGCTGAATCCGATGATCCAGCAGGCGACGTCAACGCTTGCTGAAAGTCAGCAGACGCTTAAACGTCTGCAAACGACGCTGGATAATCTTAACAAGCTGACGGCCAGCCAGTCGATGCAACAGCTTCCGGCGGATATGCAGTCTACGCTGCGTGAGCTGAATCGCAGCATGCAGGGCTTCCAGCCTGGCTCTGCTGCCTATAACAAGATGGTGGCGGATATGCAGCGCCTGGATCAGGTACTGCGGGAATTGCAACCGGTGCTGAAAACACTCAACGACAAGAGTAATGCGCTGGTATTCGAAGCGAAAGGGAAAGACGATCCGCAGCCGAAGAGGGCGAAACAATGAAAAAGAGCGCGCTAATCATTGTGGCGCTGTTGCTGACGGCATGTAGCAGCAGTGGTGACAATAAAAGTTATTACCAGTTACCGTCACCGCCACAAACGGCAGTGCAGGCCAGCACCGGGCAGAGCCAGGGCAATCATCAATTATGGGTTGAGCAGGTTTCAGTGCCGGATTACCTGGCGGGGAATGGTGTAGTGTATCAAACCACGGATGTGCAATATGTTATTGCGAATAACAATCTGTGGGCCAGCCCACTTGATCAGCAGCTACGCAATACGCTGGTCGCTAACCTGAGCAATCAATTGCCGGGTTGGGTTGTGGCATCGCAGCCGTTGGGCAGCGAGCAGGACACGCTGAATGTTACGGTGACCGGTTTTCACGGGCGGTATGATGGTCGCGTTATCGTCAGCGGCGAGTGGTTGCTCAAACATCAGGGGCAACTGATTAAGCGGCCGTTCCATATTGAGCTCAAGCAGCAGCAAGATGGGTATGACGAAATGGTGAAAATGTTGGCTCAAGGCTGGCAGCAGGAGGCGGCGAGTATTGCGGCACAGCTAAATCGTCTGCCATAAGAAAATTTAATCAAAAATGAACTGTCATGGCTAAAAACCGTGGCGGTTTTTTTTATCAATATGCTCCGTACATTAGTTGTGCTGGCTCACATTTTTTGTACAAATGAATTTCTGTGTAGCTCACATTTATGACACTGGCGTGAATTTTGCGCATTGACGACAACGCCTATTCAAGGTATTCGTTACCTGTGGCTGCACATTAAGTGACCACTGTTTTCTTTTCCACCAGATCAAAGAATGAGGGAAACGAGGCATGAAGAGACAAAAACGAGATCGCCTGGAACGGGCACATCAACGTGGTTATCAGGCTGGTATTACCGGACGCCCGAAAGAAATGTGTCCGTACCAAACCCTGAATCAAAGGTCCGAGTGGCTGGGAGGCTGGCGAGAGGCCATGGAAGACAGGGCAGTTATCGCCTGATTCTGTCTCTTTAAAAAGAAACCTCCGCATTGCGGAGGTTTCGCCTTTCTGGCGGAGGAGAATTCGCTATCAGAAAGTGGAGGTGTCCTGGAACAGACCCACTTTCAGATCGGAAGCCGTGTAGATCACGCGACCATCGACCAGAACTTCACCATCGGCCAGGCCCATGATCAAACGACGGTTCACCACGCGTTTGAAGTGGATACGGTAAGTAACGGTTTTTGCTGTCGGCAGAACCTGACCGGTAAATTTCACTTCACCGACGCCCAGCGCACGGCCTTTACCTTCGCCGCCAAGCCAGCCGAGGTAAAAACCAACCAGCTGCCACATGGCATCCAGACCGAGGCAGCCAGGCATCACCGGATCGCCGATGAAATGGCAGCCAAAGAACCACAGGTCCGGATTGATATCCAGCTCAGCTTCGACATAGCCTTTATCAAAGTTACCGCCGGTCTCGGTCATTTTGACCACACGGTCCATCATCAACATATTGGGTGCCGGCAATTGCGGGCCTTTTGCGCCAAACAGTTCGCCGCGGCCAGAGGCAAGAAGATCTTCTTTTGTATAGGATTCGCGTTTATCTACCATGTTTTCAGTAAGCCTTATTTGTAATTTCGGACGCAGGATAGCTAACACGTGTACGCTGAACAAGTCCGATCAGTTTTGGTTAAACCAATTCAACCAGCGCAGCGGCCACGGGAAACGGTGGCGTGCATCCTGTTGCGTCGCCTGTGCAATACGTTCCTGAATGAGTTGCTTGAGGTTGTTTTGTCCTTCAGCTTCCCACGGCAGGCCTGTTAATAAAGGTAGCGCATCACGAACATCATCTACGGCCCAGATAAAGAATTGTTGTGCCTGAACCGCGTCCAGTAGTTCCTGATGCAACGAGAGATGACGCACATTTGCTGAAGGAATAATCACCCCTTGCTTACCTGTAAGCTCCCGCTGTTGGCAAATGGCGAAGAAGCCTTCGATTTTTTCATTCAATCCGCCAACCGGCTGTGAGCGACCGAACTGATCCACTGAGCCGGTGATCGCCAGACTCTGATTGATGGGCACTTCTGCAAGGGCGCTCATTAAGGCGCACAACTCCGCCATCGAGGCGCTGTCGCCATCAACCTCGCTGTAAGATTGCTCAAAGGTGAGCGAGGCAGAGAAGGGAAGCTGCTGTTCCAGCTCCAGCTCCGCCATCAGGAACGCTTGCATGATCATCATGCCTTTCGCGTGGATATTGCCACCCAGTTCGGCTTTGCGTTCAACATCGTTAAACTCACCATCACCGACATGAACGACGCAACTAATGCGTGAAGGCTCACCGAACGCACGTGGGTGACCCGGAAACTCGATGACTGACAGCGCATTAATCTGACCAATCTGCTCGCCTTCGGTTTCGATGAGAATTTGTTCCAGCAGAATTTCGTCCTGCATCCGTTCAGCGAGAAATCCTTCGCGCCATTCACGTTGAGCAAACATCGAGCGAAGCTCTTCGCCACTGAACGTTGCGCCTGAGGCTGTCGCCGCGACTTCCCGTAGCTGGCGCGCCAGCCATAATGGGCAGAGCGGCAACGTCTCCTGATCGCCGGTATAGCGTACTGCTTCACGAATTAACGGCTGCCACGCATCGGTACCGGGTGAGGGGAGCTGTGCGCTGTGTGCAACCTGCTCGACCCATTGACGCCAGGTTCCAATTGTTTCGGCATCCACAATTTGCAGTGTTTCTTCATATTCGCTGTAAATTGCCTGCGCGGCCAGATCGGGCTCCATCTCCTGGAAATCAGCCAGAGATTCGCGTTCCCCAACAAGAATCACTTTCAGATCCAGTGGCATAGACGGAATACTGACCGGCAGAGGGCGAGATTCGTCGAAGGAGACCCAGTCAAAACGGCGCTGCGTCACCATTGTTTTCAGACGCATCCACAGCAGCGGTTGCGCAAGCAGCGTGCGCAGGGAAATGATCAGCACACCGCCGTTTGCCTGATGTACCAGACCCGGCTGCAAAGTAATTTCATGATTGAACTGACGCAAACAACCAAACAGTTGCTCTGCTTCGATCCACTCAGCAATCGCTACCGGCTTGCTTCCGGTGAAAGGAGATTGCGCACTGGTTGCCGGGTCAAAACTTACGGATGCGCCGTTGATGCGGTATTGCCCCCCGGCTAGCGGGCGGTCCTGAGGAATTATTTCTCCGGTAGCGCAGGCAATAAGTGCCAGGTATTCAGCTTCTTCTGGCGCCTTTGCCAGTAAAAAACGTGACGTTGCCTGCGGATAGAGCAGTTGCTCCAGCGCGTACTGTAATCGGGGTTGCGTATCGGCCAGCGAGAAGTCCGCTTCGGGCGCTGATTCGGACGATTCAAAAACTTCCTGATAGCTTTCTGTATCAGGAACCAGGTCGTTCCATTCAAGTTTTGTAATGGTCAAAGTCGTTTTTTTGGTCTGGAGTAAAAGGCGAGATTATACCGTAAACCCTTCTTTAACACACCGGGATTACGCGCTTTCGCGATGCGAAGCTGGACGATAGCTCACAGTGGACGATTTCTTTTAAGCAGAGTGACAAAAAACTGATATTCTGAACTGAGTTACACGGTAACGTTGAGAGAGCAATGAAATATCAACAACTGGAAAATCTCGAAAGCGGCTGGAAATGGAAGTATCTGGTTAAAAAGCACCGTGAAGGAGAACTGATCACGCGTTACATTGAAGCCAGTGCTGCGAAGGAAGCCGTCGATGTATTGTTGACCCTCGAAAATGAGCCGGTACAGGTGAATGAGTGGATTGGTCTCCATATCAATCCGGCACTGGTTAACCGAATGAAACAGACTATCCGCGCCCGGCGTAAGCGCCATTTTAACGCGGAACACCAGCACACGCGTAAAAAGTCAATTGACCTGGAGTTTGTCGTCTGGCAACGACTTGCGGGGTTGGCGCAGCGGCGGGGGAAAACACTGTCTGAAACGATTGTGCAACTGATTGAGGATGCGGAACATAAAGAGAAGTATGCTTCGCAGATGTCCACACTGAAGCAGGATTTGCAGGCGCTGCTAGGCAAAGAGTGAGTTTTCCCTAAGACGTGATAGAATTTCAGGCAATAAAAAACCCCGCGCTCTGGCGGGGTTTTTGCTAAGACGTAAACTTAAGCCTGCGGCTGAGTTACAACGTCTTTGCTGCCTTTCACTTCGATCTCTACACGACGATCCGGTGCCAGGCAATCGATCAGCGCTGCGCGTGGTTTCACGTTGTCGCAGGTGCTGCCGGTAACCGGGTTGGATTTGCCCATACCACGTGCGGAGATTTTGTTCGCCGGGATACCTTTGGAGATCAGGTAATCAACAACGGACTGAGCACGTTTCTCGGACAGACCCTGGTTGTAAGCGTCAGAACCGATACGGTCGGTGAAGCCCAGAACCACTACTGAACCGTCTTTCGGATCCAGGTTGCTCAGCTGACCATACAGCTGATCCAGCGCCTGCTGACCTTCCGGTTTCAGAGTTGCTTTGTTGAAGTTGAACAGAACGTCAGACTTCAGGGTGAAGTGTTTGGTCTGCACTTCCGGAGCCGGAGCCGGGGCCGGAGCTGCAACTACCGGAGCTGCATCTTCCTGCTGGCCGAAACGGTAGGAAACGCCTACGCTCAGCATACCGTTATCCGGGCGAGCACCAACGGTGCTTGCGTCACCGATATTGTTAACCCACTGGTATTCCAGACGGGTAGCGATATCACGAGTCAGTGCATACTCAACACCACCAGCGAAGACCGGAGAAACACCGGTATCGTGATCTTTGAAGCCCTGGTTGCTCTGACCATCAGCACGCCATACCATACCACCCAGACGGGTATAGATATCCAGATCGTCAGTGATCGGGTAACCCAGCTTAGCAGTCAGTTGAACGCCCTGAGATTTGAACGCGCCGTTAACGGTGTCGCCTTTGTACGGCATACGGCCCAGCCAGTCATAACCCAGTTCGAAACCAACGTACGGGTTAACCTGGTAGCCACCGAACGCACCAGCACCCAGTTGGCTTTCGTGGGTCGGGCCATCGTTCTGCCATACCGCACCTTTGTCATGATACTGGGACCAACCCAGTTTGCCACCTGCATACCAGGTGTTATCTTTCGGAGCGGCCTGCGCTACGGTAGCGAAACCAGCCAGTGCCACTGCAATCGCGATAGCTGTCTTTTTCATTTTTGCGCCTCGTTATCATCCAAAAATCGCCATGGTTATCTCTAAGAGATGAGATGCCACGGTTAAATCCTTCACCGGGGGCGTTGCTCACTAACTATTCAGCAGATATCTTTACCGATATCTTTGGCTTATGCCGAGCACCCCTGGCGATGTAAAGTCTACAACGTAGTTGGAAACTTACAAGTGTGAACTCCGTCAGGCATATGAAAAAAAAGGCTTTGTATACACAATATTTAACAATTCCGCTGATATTTTGTCCGATGCGATGAGGCTGAAAAGCGCGCCACACAGGCTTTGTCGCTGTATTTGGCGGATAAAATGCAAAAGCAAGCTTCAGGCAAAAATAATCCCAGGAATACTCTTAAAGTTACTCAATGATACAAATTTGAGTGAATTTTTATCCCGGAATGCTGTCTCGCAGCCAGAGGATCATGACGTACTGGACGCATAACAAAGCCGATCGCGTTGCCTTCTTCTGCTGCCATCACCAACCGGTGGTGTTCATCTTCGGTTAATTCTTCCGCATGCCAGCCAATGACGACGCTATAGTTCCCGGTGCGTAATGCACGGATCATTGATTCCAGCGTCAGGTCAGGTGAAAGCTGGTTAACTTGCATCACCTTGGCGAGTGGCAGACCAACGGATTGCAGCCATTCACGGCTCAGTTTCTGTTGTGGCGTCAGCCACAACTGCCAGCGGGACTGTTGGCCGAGTTGCTGCAACAAGGGCAATAAAAGAAGCTGCGTCATTCCTGGCTGATCTTCGCGATAAACCACTTCGCTAATAAGCCCGGACACACTGCGGGAGTGGTCAGCATGATTTAACGTAGTGAATGCGGAATCGAATGTTGTTGAACGCTTAGCATAGCCCGAAGTGTACATAATCAATCCAGCCCTGTGAGTTACTGTATAAACATACAGTATCCTCTAAATGTTCAAAGATCAACCTCAATTTCTGAAACTATCTCGCATTTTTGTTTTTGTCTTTACCGCACAACGTAAAATTCGCTTGCTGTCCCGCTCACAGTTGCCTATGTTCCTGCCTAACGAAACAGCTAACATCGTAGTGGCTTTACTGTGTGATTTATAAGGGAAAAATCATGGAAGACCTTTCTTATCAGTGTATACATCAATCATGTGAATGTCTGACATCGCTTGGCGAAATTCGTCACCGTGCTCATTTTGGCGGTTACAGCTTGTCGGTGGACGACACGGTTTTTGCGATGGTGGCCGAAGGAGAGCTTTACCTGCGGGCCTGTGAACAAAGTACTCAATATGCAATAACGCACCATGCGCCACTTTTAATATTCAACAAACGAGGACGGGAGGTTTCGTTAAATTACTATTTTGTGGATCAGGCGTTATGGAACGATCGCCCTATGCTGCTGGAACTTTCGGCATATTCTCTCGATGCTGCCCGGCGTGAAAAAGTGCAGCGCAGCGCCAGAAAACGTCTGCGCGATCTCCCTAATCTGACGTTCCAGATCGAAACGCAGCTTCGTGATGCCGGAATTATGGATATACAGACGCTGCGTCTTCTTGGTGCTAAGGCCAGTTGGCTCAGGCTGCGGAAAGCGAATCGCCATCTGGGTGTGAAAATTCTTCTGGCGCTGGAAGGCGCTATCGTAGGATTGCACGAAGCGGCGCTCCCGGCGCAAACGCGCCAGGAACTGATGGAGTGGTTCGCTATTGTGATGAAGAAAACGGCCAATCCTCACTGAACCAGTTGGCTTTTCAGACGGCAAACTTCCGGCAATAAGGCGATAAGCAGGCCTATCTGTTGAAGGACCAGCGGCTCTTTGCTATCCGGGCGTGGATCTAAATGTTTAATGCGCTGCGACAGGGAACTTAGCGTTTCCTGTACGCGCGCATGATCAGAAGGAAGGTGATGCAGGGCGTCGTCTACATAACAGACGGCGTCATCAAGCAGATGCAAAATGTCGGGATGTGCGAGCTGCTCGCGATGCGCGCCAAGTGCAGAAATATAACTGGTAAAAGTGTGGTTAAGGCACAGTAAACGGAATGCCACATCGCGGAGTTCAGGCGATGCGCCGGGTTCTGAAGACATATTGGATACGACCGACGCCAGTTCAGCATCACGGTTATAGGCATTGCGCCGGGCAATACGGTACGCCAGTCGGTTATCGCGCCCCTGATGGTACTGTTCCAGAATCGCGTCGAGGTAACGGCAGTTGGCATCGAGAGCCTGCTCTATCACGCGTGGCAGGTGGCGAAAACGCCAGTCAGGCCAGATAAAGCTTACCGCCGCCCAGGCAATCACGCAGCCTATCAGAGTGTCGATGATACGGGGAATCGCTACTTCAAAGCCCTCACCGAGCAGATTAAAGCAGAGCAGCACCAGCAGGGTGATAAACATCGTAGCATGCGCGTATTGCACGGTGCGAAAAGCAAAAAACAGTACGCCGGTAATGACGATCAGCACCAGTTGTCCTTCATGGGAAGGAACGAAATAGAGCACTGGCAAACCTATCGCCACACCTACCAGTGTGCCGATGACGCGCAGGGTCAAGCGATGGCGGGTGGCGTTATAGTTGGGCTGGCAGACGAAAAGACTGGTCAGCAGGATCCAGTAACCATGCTGTAAACCGGTGATCTGAATAAATGCGTAACCAACACACAGTACCAGCGACATACGTACCGCGTGACGGAAAAGTGCAGATTCCGGCGTCAGATTATTGCGTAGCCGCAACCAGATATCGCTAAAGCTGTTCAGGCTGTCATCGGCTAACTGATTTTCTGTCTCATTCAGAAGCTGGGACTGCGGTTGTTCCGTTTCGATCGTCGCTAATTGTGCGTCAATCGCCCGCAGGTTATCGAGCAGAAAACCCAGGGCTTTCAAATGATCTGCTGACGTCACACCGCTGGCGCGGATGCGATCTAACGCGGCATCAAGATGCGTAAACGCACGCTCGAAACGGGAATCATGTTGATAAGGCGTTCGTAGCAGAATGGCGTGTGAAAGCCTGTCGCAGGCCTGTGCTTGCATTGATAGCAGACGCTGAAAGCGGAACATCACATCGCTGTAACGGAAATGTTCGCGCAGCGTCTGGTATTGAATGTGCGATGAGCTGGCGCGTTCATGGATATCCTGCGCGGCAAAGTAGTAATGCAGGGACTGGCGTGTGCTTCGTTGTCCACGATCGCCACGCAGGCGTGTCAGCAATGTTGCTTTCGTTTGGTTGAGCGTGGCAACGAGCTGACCATTGGCCAACGCCAGATCGTAAAGCGGCGCCTGACTTTCATCTTCAATATCCGGATCAAACAGGCGTGATTTCAGTTCAAGGTAGTGCGCCAGTTGTCCATAACTGCGTGAAAGATTGTCCTGCAAAGCGCGAACGGGGAAAACCAGGTGCCCAACCAGCGTCAGGAAGTTAAACCAGATTGCGCCTGCCAGCAACAGTAGCGGTTGCTGATACCACTGCTCGAAAAGCGAAATCCCCAGCATGGTGTAAACCGCAATCAGCAAGGCACCAAAGGCTATGGTGGCGTAGCGCTGCCCAAGTCCGCCCAATAAAATAAAACCGCAGGTGGAGCTGACAAGCCCGATAGCAAACAGCCACGGCCACGGGAACAGCAATTCGACGGAGGCGGAAGCAATAAAAAAGGAGATCAGCGTGATGATCAGGTTCTTCAGCCGTCCGCTCAGGCGATCGTCCAGATCGGCCAGCGCGGCAGCTACGACGCCCAGCGTTAAAGGGATGGTCAGTTTGACCTCGCCAAGCAGCCAGGGGAGCGCTGCTGTACCGCAGAGGGCGATAAAAATTCTGACGTTATACAGCCAGGCGCTATTCCATGTGTAACGACGAAGCAGAGGGCTTAACATAGCGGCATTCGGTCCGGTTACTGAAAACGACGACGGGCGTTAGCTTCGCGGGCTGCGCGGGCGGTTTCGACAGAGACCACACGACGACCCACTGGCCAGAGCGCAATCGCCGCAATTTTAAAATTCGCCACGCCTACCGGGATGCCGATAATGGTGATGCACTGCGCAATACCGGCGGCAATATGCATGATGCATAACCACCAGCCAAACAGCACAAACCAGATGATATTCAGCGCCGTTCCCCCCACGTTTAGCAGGCTATTCTGGCGCTCCGGTTCCAGTTCATCTATATGGATCGCTTCATTTCCCCACGGAATAAGCGAGAGCTTCGTGATTTCCCAACAGGAACGCGTCAGCGGCAGCGTTACAATCAGCACGATACTGACCACGGTTGCCAGCAACCAGCCCAATGTGGTGGCAAAACCACCAAGAACAAAGTTCAGAATATTCAGAACAGTACGCATAAAACCTCAGAACAACCCTATGAGTGGTATATCCCGGCAATTGTAACGACTTTTTGGACTGGAGCGCCAATTCTCTGGCAGGTAAACTGACTTTTATTGTCACAGGCTGAGAACGATAAGTCATGGAACTGAAAGCGACTTCACTGGGAAAACGGTTAGCCCAGCACCCGTACGATCGCGCGGTAATTCTGAACGCGGGCATTAAAGTCACGGGTGACCGGCATGAATACCTTATCCCTTTTAATCAGTTGCTGGCAATTGAGTGCAAACGCGGGCTGGTCTGGGGTGAGATGGAGTTTCAGCTTGCCGATAAGAAAGTGGTACGCCTTCACGGCACGGAGTGGAGCGAGACCCAACGTTTTTATCACCATCTTAATGAGCGCTGGAGTAAATGGGGCGCGGAGATGAGCGAAGTGGCGGCTGGCGTGCTATCGGAACAGCTTGAGCTTATTGCCGGGCGTGTCGATCGGGCGAAATGGCTGACGCGCAAACAGCTTACCGGGCTACAACAGCAGTTGCAGCAGGCTTTTACTGCGCTACCTATGCCCATAAGCCGACTGGCGGAATTTGAGAACTGCCGCGAGCTCTGGCAGCAGTGCCAGGCGTGGCTGAACGATGTTGAAGAACGAAGGGCGCAGCATAATAAGGCCTATACCGAGGCGATGCTTACGCAATATGCCGCCTTTTTTGAGCAGATAGAAAGTTCTCCGCTTAATCCTTCGCAGGCGCGAGCCGTAGTGAATGGCGAACAGTCGCTGCTGGTGCTGGCCGGAGCGGGCAGCGGTAAAACTTCCGTGCTGGTGGCTCGCGCTGGCTGGCTGCTTACGCGCGGCGAGGCGGCTCCCGATCAGATTTTATTATTAGCTTTTGGCCGTAAGGCTGCCCAGGAAATGGATGAGCGCATCCGCGAACGGCTGCACACCGAAGAGATTACCGCGCGGACTTTCCACGCGCTGGCGCTGTATATCATCCAGCAAGGCAGTAAAAAAGTGCCTGCGCTGAGCGAACTGGAGAACGATACTGCCGCGCGCCTGGCGCTGCTTACGGAAACCTGGTGTCAGCAATGCAGCGAGAAAAAAGCGCAGGCGAAAGGCTGGCGGCAATGGCTGGAAGAGGAGATGAACTGGGACGTGCCGGAAGGCAATTTCTGGGAAAATGACAAACTCCAGCGCCGCATCGGGCCGCGTCTCGATCGCTGGATCGGGCTGATGCGAATGCATGGCGGTGCGCAGGCTGAAATGATTGCCGACGCGCCAGAAGAAGTGCGCGACCTGTTCAGTAAACGTATTAAGTTGATGGCCCCGCTATTGAAAGCATGGAAAGCAGCGCTGAAGGCGGAAAACGCGGTCGATTTCTCCGGTCTGATCCACCAGGCTATCAATGTGCTGGAGAAAGGGCGTTTTATCAGCCCATGGAAGCATATCCTGGTGGATGAATTTCAGGATATTTCCCCACAGCGAGCGGCGCTGCTGGCGGCGTTGCGTAAACAAAACTCGCAGACTACGTTGTTTGCCGTCGGTGATGACTGGCAGGCTATCTACCGGTTTAGCGGGGCGCAACTTTCGCTGACCACCGCGTTTCATGACTACTTTGGCGAGGGCGATCTTTGTGCGCTCGATACCACTTACCGTTTCAATTCGCGCATCGGTGAAGTGGCAAATCGCTTTATTCAGCAAAACCCGTGGCAACTGGCGAAACCGCTTAACAGCCTGACCGCTGGGGATAAACATGCGGTAACGCTGATGGCTGAGGATCAGCTCGACGCCTTACTGGATAAACTCAGCGGCTATGCGACGCCCGAGGATCGCATCCTGGTGTTGGCGCGCTACCATCACCGTAAACCGGAAAGTCTCACGAAGGCGGCAACCCGCTGGCCGAAATTGCAGCTCGATTTTATGACCATTCATGCCAGTAAAGGTCAGCAGGCAGATTATGTGATTGTGGTGGGGTTGGATGAAGGGCAGGATGGTTTTCCCGCGCCGGCACGCGAGTCGATTATGGAGCAGGCGTTGCTACCTCAGACAGAAACGTTTCCTGATGCGGAGGAGCGGCGATTGCTGTACGTGGCGTTAACGCGGGCGCGTAAGCGTGTCTGGCTGCTATTTGATAAAGAAAACCCGTCGCGCTTTGTCGATATCCTCAAATCGCTGGATGTTCCTCAGGCAAGAAAACCCTGACTACAGGCGGCCTTTGCCGCCTGTGCTTACTTCAGCCGTTCGGCCAGATAGCGTTGATAATCCGGAATCAGAATGTCGACGGTGTCGTTGAATTGCGGCGAGGCGATAATAAAGTCTGCCGTCGATAAGTTAGTCGCTACCGGGATGTTCCAGACCGTCGCCAGGCGCAGCAGCGCTTTAACATCCGGATCGTGCGGAACGGCATTCAGCGGATCCCAGAAGAAAATCAGCACGTCGATTTTCCCTTCTGAAATCAACGCGCCTACCTGTTGGTCGCCGCCCATAGGGCCGCTCAGCATGGCGTTCACTGCAAGCCCTGTCGCACGCTGTATCAAATTACCGGTCGTGCCGGTGGCATAAAGCTCATGTTTTGCCAGCACCGGCTGGTGCCGCTCTACCCACTTCATTAACGATTGCTTGCAGTGATCGTGCGCCACCAGCGCAATATGTTTGCGCTCGGGTAGGGTGCGAGTTGTTGATTCCATCATCGGTTCCCGTCAGTTATTTTCGCTACAGATTACTGGAAGCGCCTGATGCTGCAAGAGAAGTAGATAAAAAAATCTGAAAATGGTTGAGAGGCTCTGTTTGACGTACACTTTGGGAAATCGCCCGGAGGAAACCATGAAAGAAACCGATATCGCCGATATTTTACAATCGACCCAGACTATTGCGCTGGTGGGAGCAAGTGATAAGCCTGACCGCCCGAGCTATCGCGTGATGAAATACTTGCTGGATCAGGGGTATCACGTGATCCCCGTTTCGCCCAAAGTCGCCGGGAAGACGCTGCTTGGGCAGCAGGGGTATGCCACGCTCGCGGAAGTGCCGGAAAAAATCGATATGGTGGATGTCTTCCGCAACTCTGAAGCAGCCTGGGGTGTGGCGCAGGAAGCCATTGCTGCTGGTGCGAAAACGCTGTGGTTGCAGTTAGGAGTGATTAACGAGCAGGCGGCAGTGCTAGCGCGTGAGGCAGGATTACGGGTGGTGATGGATCGTTGCCCGGCGATTGAAATACCCCGGTTGGGCCTGGCGAAGTAAAAAAATACCCCGCAGTCGGCGGGGTATGTTCAGTTACGCAGGCGTGGCGCCTGGAGTTGTCTGCGGATGGTGCGCGCCAGCTCGTCCATTGAGGGTTGTTCCGGGTGCTCATCCATCACTTCACTGGTGAGTTGCGCCTCCGCAAGGTAGGTATGAACCGCCTGGCCGTCGTCATCTTCCATAACGACATGATACCAGGGCAGAGCGCGTAACTCGTCGTTTACCGCCAGCTCATCCGCCGACGGCTCCTCAAGTGAATATTCAGGGTCGATATCGACCACCACGCCAAGATATCCCAGCAGCGAATGGCGAACCTGCTGACCGATACCGAATTTGCTGGCTATCATTGTCACCTCCCGGGAACCTTCTGTTCCCTCAGATATGAGGGTGCGGCTCCAAAATTCAAGTTACATGACGCGACAGGCAAACCCTTTTAAATACAGCCCTTCCGGGTAGGGAGCGATCACAGGATGATCGGCGGCCTGACGGAACTGTTCTATAAATTGTACATCACGGCCTGCATCTATTGCGGCATCGGCGATGATTTTCTGAAATAAATCGGTGGTCATCAAACCAGAACAGGAAAACGTCAGCAGTACGCCGCCCGGGTTCAGTAACTGAATCGCCAGCATGTTAATGTCTTTATAACCGCGACATGCACCCATCAACTGGCTCTTGTTTTCAACGAACTTCGGCGGGTCCATCACGATCACATCGAAGGTTTCACCCCGATCGCGGTATTTGCGCAGCAGCTTGAACACATCATCGCGGACAAACTCGGCTTTACTCAGATCAAGCTTGTTGAGCGTGACGTTCTGTTTCGCCACATCCAGTGCTTCCTGGGAAGTGTCCACGCTAACCACCTGGCGGCAGCCGCCCATTAGCGCAGAAACGGCAAAGCCGCCGGTATAGGAGAAGCAGTTCAGAACGCGTTTATCAGCGACATAGCGGCGGGTCGCCAGGCGGCTGTCGCGCTGATCAAGGTAGTAGCCAGTTTTATGGCCGCCCTGAATATCGACATACAACTTCATGCCGTTCTCTTCGATGGGCAGCAACGCAGGCGGCAGCTCACCGAGAACAGGGCCCTGCGTCAGTTCCAGCCCCTCTTTTTTACGCACAGCGACATCGCTGCGATCGTAAACAGAACATTGCGGATAGAGGGTTTGCAGCGCGGAGAGAAGTGCCGGACGCTGGTATTCTGCGCCTGCGCTCAGCAACTGCAATACAAGGAAATTACCAAAGCGGTCGATAGTCACGCCGGGCAGCCCGTCGGATTCCCCGGCAATCAGGCGATAGCTGTCCAGCCCGTCGCGCTGCGCCAGCCAGTCACGCCACTGCTGAGCCTGTTGCAGGCGACGCGTAAAGAAAGCGATATCAATACTTTCATCTTTATCGAACGTCCAGACGCGAGCGCGAATTTGCGAGGCAGGGGACAGCGCTCCACGCGCCAGCCATTTGCCCTGGTGATCGACGATATCAACGGTTTCTCCGAGGCTGGCTTTGCCCTCCATCCGTGCGACTGCACCGGAGAAAACCCAGGGATGACGGCGCAGCAACGATTTCTCGCGCCCTTTGGCTAACACTAAACGTACGCTCATAATTTGTTATGCTTTATTGCTAAGAATTGGGCGTCATTTTCCGGGTTAGTTCAGGGAAATGCAACGAGTTCGAGTAATCTCAGGCTTTGTAAACGTTGATATGTGTGCTTTTCCTGATATCGCAATCATCATCTGCCTGCAATCTGGAAAGAGCGATATTTATTCTCAGATGCTCTATAAATCATTAGTGTTTTTAATCTGTGGTGTTTTATAGCTATTTTTAAACGCTACCCAGAATAAGCTCGTTATGATTACCTCACATTTGATTGTTTTTTATCGCCGATAAGTCAAATCTAAAACTAATCCATGATTTTTATCTGAATGGTCAGAGTGATGATTGAAAAAAGTCATTCTTCGCTAATAATTTAAAAAAACCTCTGTCAGGTCTTTTAAAAATGAAAAGAAAACTATTTTTTTCTTTTTTGTTAACTGTGGGTGGGTGTTCTAATTATTATCCTCTGCCAGTAGCTAAACCCAGTCAATATGATGTGGAAAAACAATCGCAACTCAATAAATGCGCTAAGGATTCAAAACAATGTGAAAGTAGTAATGACACAAATAGTGAGCGGAAAAATCTGGCTAAGCAAAAAATTTTGCCAGAAATTCCTCAGACGTATACTAATATGCTCAGCTTTGCGCTTGCATATCGAGATGTATGGCACGAGAAATATTTAAAGCTGGTTTCACAAACCTATGTAACCAGCGAGATTGGTTTTCTTGGCACTTTAACGGCGTTAATCGCTGGGGTAAGTGGTGCAACAACAACTGCATGGGTGGGTGGTGGCGTGGCAGCGGGTACTGTATTGGTACCAGAACGATACCAATACAGTGTGCAGATTTATAATTATAAAAGTGCGGCTGAAACCGCACAATGTATCTATTCAGCGTTGGAGCTCCTTGATGTTAAGGTCGTTGAATATATGTCAGATACCGATTTCGCCAGAGAGATTGGACAATATGAATACCGGAAAATGCAAGATGTCACTTACGCGCTTGAGAATAAGCAAGCTGCGGTGTCACTGATGACCCCTGATTTAACGGCCTTTCAACAGATGATTGGCAAGGGGAAAAATACTACTACCGGGCCCCATATTCAAGGAGCGAAAAGCCCTGAGGAACTGTATAAAGAGAATATGCAGGAAAGTAAACAAAAAATTATCGACGCCTTAAATTTATGTACAGCCGCTGTTTCTGGAAAATAATATATTTGTAATGTTAACTCTGTGAGGTAATTATCATGTCTGATTATTCTTATAATCATCCTTTATTTGGTGATGTTTTTTATACAACTGCGCACACGCCAGCAATTTTTGGCGATGATATAAAATTCACCGCTGGGTTTGATTTTCATGATCTTGCTACAATTCATATCCCTCAACTTGTCGGGAGGTTGAATTTATTGTCTGATATTTATTTTCACAAAAAAGCACATCAACAACTTCTTGATGCATTTATTGAAATTGAGCAAGCTGGCCTGTTAGATGTTATCAAAGAATTTAATAGTGTTTTTAGTATGAGATTACGCAGACCCACCAGTGGTGTATTTAGCTCGCTTCCTTCAAACCACGCCTTTGGTATTGCTATTGATATTAATCAAGGGGATGGCGGGAATGGGATCACATCAGCGCCTCTTGCTCCCATTTTTGCAAAATATGGCTTTGTTTGGGGAAATAACTTCACCTCCCCGGATCCCATGCATTATGAAGTGAGCCAGTTTTATAGTTGATTTTTATAACATGATGTTGAAGCCTGAGGCGTTATGAAAAATATATTGCGATATAGAGACAGGTGACCAGAGATAATCGACACCTGCGCAAGGCGTGCACACTTGCCAGCATTAAACGTACGCTCATATTCGGCTATTCTGTAAACTGAAGAAAATGGGTGCTATTGTCACGGGTTCACCGGTTAAATGCAACGCGCCAGCACAGAAAGGGGAACAAGATGACACAAGTTTGCACAATTGCCTGGGTACACGGAATGGTGCAGGGCGTCGGCTTTCGTTACAGCACGCAGCATGAAGCTCAGCGTCTGGGGCTAACGGGATATGCACGTAATCTGGACGACGGCAGTGTCGAGGTGGTGGCTTGCGGAGAAGCAGAAAACGTTGACAAACTGGTAGCATGGCTGAAAGCGGGGGGACCGCGCAGCGCTCGGGTTGACAGAGTGCTGACTGAACCGCATCAACCCGGCAGAGAATGGACGAACTTTGGTATCCGCTATTAAATACATTTCACCGGTTTAGGCAGGCCGGCGATTTTCGTCGCCTGTTTTGCCGGGCCTTTCGGGAACAGGCGGTACAGATAGCGGCTATTGCCTTTCTCTTCGCCAAATTTATTCGCCATTGCTTTTACCAGCATGCGAATGGCCGGCGAGGTATTAAATTCCAGATAAAATTCGCGCACAAAGCGCACCACTTCCCAGTGTTCCGGGGAGAGTGAAATGCTCTCTTGTTGCGCAATAACCTCTGCCAGAGTTTCGCTCCAGAGGGTGGTATCTTTCAGATAGCCTTCGCTATCGGTCTCAATTTCTTTGCCTTCAAACATCAACATAGTTTTTCACAACGTCAGCCAACAACGGCGGCAGTGTAGCAAAAAACAAAGCCCCGCATAAGCGGGGCTTGTTGCAAAGCAGTGCCGTTTAGTCTCTGCTGGCAAAACCGAGGATGCTCAGCAGGCTGACAAAGATGTTGTACAGCGACACGTACAAGCTGACGGTTGCGCGAATATAGTTCGTTTCGCCGCCGTGAATGATGTTGCTGGTTTCAAACAGAATCGCGCCGCTGGAAATCAGGATAAACACGGCGCTAATTGCCAGGTGCAGTGCCGGTAGCTGCAGGAAGATGTTTGCCACCATACCGATCAGCACAACCACTACGCCCGCCATCAGCATACCGCTGAGGAAGGACATATCTTTGCGCGTGGTCAGCACGTAAGCCGAGCAGCAGAAGAACACCAGCGCAGTACCGCCGAGCGCCAGCCCGATCACATCACCCATACCGGCTGACAGATAGGCGTTCAGGATGGGCCCAAGGATATAACCCAGGAAACCGGTGAAGGCGAACGCCGCCAGAATACCGGTTGGTTTGTTGGCCAGTTTATAGGTCAGGAACATCAAACCGTACATCCCCACCAGCGTCAGGATCAGCCCCGGCGAAGGCAACATCAGTACAGTGCTGGCTGTGGCGGTGATAGCGGAAAACGCCAGCGTCAGGCTGAGCAGAAAATAGGTATTGCGTAAAACTTTGTGCGTGCTGAGCAGGGAACTCCGGTCACGCGATGAAGTAATAATACGATCCATGAGTCACTCTCTTATGACAGATGTAATTGTTTGCCGAGTCTAGAAAAGACTGGCTTTGTAACAAAGTTGTTTTACCCATCTTTACTCATAAAGCAAGGTTACCAGCACAATATTTCCTGCGAAGAAATGTGCTCCAGGCAGCATAAAGGGATTAATGTGAAGCATAACCATATTGGTGTCTTATATGTCACTGAAATCTATTGCTATATAAATCGTTGGGCGCTAAGAGTGTTAACGCGTCGGCATACTATAAATGAATAAGGTGAAAAGGACATGAAACCACAACCACGTAATCATATTGCACTTTCTCTGCTGGCTGTCGGCATTCTGAGCGCATGCAGTGGCGCGTTTGCCGCAACCGTGCCAGCGGGAACTGTACTGGCAGAAAAACAGGAACTGGTACGTAACAATGGCAGCGAGCCCTCTTCACTGGACCCGCATAAAGTAGAAAGCGACGTCGAATTTAATATTATCAGCGATATCTTCGACGGGCTGGTGGCAGTCAGGAATGACGGTTCCATCGAACCGCGCCTCGCGGAAAAATGGGAGAACAAGGACAACACGGTCTGGGTATTCCATTTGCGTCCGGGCATCACCTGGTCAGATGGTACCGCCATCACCGCGAAAGATGTGGTCTGGAGCTGGCAGCGTCTGGTCGATCCGAAAACCGCATCGCCTTACGCCAGCTATCCTGGCAACATGCACATTCTGAATGCGGCGGAGATTGCATTAGGCAAGAAATCGCCTGATACGCTGGGCGTAAAAGCGCTGGATGATTCAACGCTGGAAGTCACGTTGTCGCAGCCAACGGCCGCGTTCCTGGCGATGCTGGCGCACCCGTCGCTGGTGCCGGTCGATCCGGTGCTGATTAACCGTTTTGGCGATAAATGGACCAAACCGGAGCATATCGTTACCAGCGGCGCGTATAAGGTCACCGATTGGGTGGTCAACGAACGCATCGTTGCCGAGCGCAACGCACGCTACTGGAACAACAAACAGACGGTAATTAATAAAGTCACCTATCTGCCCATTAATGCCGAAACGGCGGATGTTAACCGCTACAAAGCGGGTGAAATCGATATTACTTACACCATTCCGGTGAATCAGTTCGCGCAATTACAGAAAACGCTGGGCGATCAGGTACATGTCGCACCGCAACTGGCGACCTATTATTACGAGTTTAATACCACCAAAGCGCCGTTTAACGATCCGCGCGTACGCCGCGCGCTGAATATGGCGCTGGATAAGGACATCATCGCCGATAAAGTGATGGGGCAGGGGCAGCGTCCGGCTTGGGTTATCAGCCAGCCGCAAATCGGCGGCGTGAAAATCGCGTCGCCGGATTATGCGTCATGGCCGCGTGAAAAGCGGATAGCCGAAGCGAAAAAGCTGCTCAGCGAAGCCGGGTTCAACGCGTCGCATCCGCTGAGCTTCAATCTGCTTTATAACACCATGGAGACGCATCAGCGTATTGCCATTGCCGCCAGTTCAATGTGGAAGAAAAACCTCGGCGTGGAAGCGAAGCTGCAAAATCAGGAGTGGAAAACCATGCTGGATACCATGCATACCGGTAATTTTGATGCGGTACGCTACGCATGGATTGCCGACTATGATGATGCCGCGACCTTCCTGAATAACTTCCGTACCGGCGACAGCGAAAACACCAGCAAGTACAGCAATCCGGCGTATGACGAAGCGATGCAAAATGCGGCGAAAGCGAAGGACGTTGCTGAACGTGGGAAATACTACCAGCAAGCGGAAGATCTCCTCGCCCAGGATGTTCCGGCCATTCCGGTCTACCATTATGTGCGTACACATCTGGTGAAACCGTGGGTTGGAGGTTTTGCGCCTGACAGCCTTGGTGTCTATCAGACAAAAGATTTGTACATCAAGAAACACTAAGTTTTGCCGGGAAGTGTGCTGAATAAACGATCATAACGCTGATATTTCAGACAAATAACACGTTTTTGATTGTTTTTCAGGCAAACAAACATTCTCAGTCTTTACAGACGCCCCGGGGATGTTTATAGTGCGCCTCATTCCGGAAGTGTGGCCGAGCGGTTGAAGGCACCGGTCTTGAAAACCGGCGACCCGAAAGGGTTCCAGAGTTCGAATCTCTGCGCTTCCGCCAGATTAAACAAGGGGTTACCGAAAGGTAACCCCTTTGTTTTTCTGGCTCCTGTCTACTCGCCTGAGAAATTCTCCCTTCCCGCGCTCATTTTCCTTTTACGTCAGCGTGAAAAGGGATATCCAGCCATCGAGAAATTTTCCCGTTCCTGCTGTGAACAGGCTCTTCCTGCGGCTGGAAAGATCCTGTATCAGGGCTGCTGTAAGCCGCTTCTTTGTTTAATCCACTCCTTATACCTGCCGGGTGACATGCCCATCACGCTAATGAAGGCGCGTCGAAAGGCCGTTTCGTCACTGTAACCGCATTCGCCGGCAATCTGCGCTAACGTTTTTCCCGGTTTTTCCAGCAACACGGCTGCGTTTTCAATGCGCGCCCGGGTGATAAAACTTTTGGGCGTTTCCTGAGACAATTCCCCCATTTTCCTGTGCAACGTTCGTGAAGACATATTCAGTTGTGCGGCGAGTTGCTCAACGGAGATAGCGATGTGTTGGTAACGAACAATATCTGGCACCATTGGGCTGGCTGGCGGTAAAAAAGTTATCGTTGTATCCGCGCGGGGTGGTTTTTACCATCAGACGCCGCTTCAGAGCATGGATTTTCAGGAAAACTATCTGGCTTCGTTTTTTGGTTTTCTGGGAATCAGTGATATCGGGTTTATTCGCGCGGAAGGAGCCTCAAAAGGTGAGGAGATTAAACAACAAGGAATTGCCAGCGCGATTGCTTCTATTAACGACACCCTGCAAAAGTTTAATTTAGTATGAGGGAATAAATAGCTTACATAGCGTAACCCTGAGAATCGCCTTCAGGCTTCTCAGGGTTTACGGTTCTTCTTAAGCAAGAAAAAACGCAATCTGATAGATTTCACTTTATTTTTTTACTTACAAAACATCGGAAAGCATCTTCCAATTCATCAATATTTTTGGATAAGTTGAGGGGGATATTTTTAAATTATTTATTGACGAGCGATAAGAAATAAATAAACGATCGATCGCCCCTTTTCTGATAGTTATCACCTATCGTAATGGTGTTTTTTGAAGTTTATTCCGATCAATACCTAAGAGAAATCATTATCCTGCCGATATTTTTCTATGCCATCTGCGACTGCGCAGTTGGTGTGCTTATTAATTCACTAAGGAAAGATAATGAAAAACAAAGCTACCATAGTAAAGCCGACAGGTATAAGTATCAGAAATAAGATTATTTTTTCGTTCGGTATTCTGATCGTGTTACTGGCTTTCATTGCCGGAAATGCGCTATATCGACTGGATGAAGCCAAAAATAAGATCTCAAAAATTGTCACGGAGGATTATCCCACCACGGCAATGGGCAATAATCTTATCAGAGAAGTTAATACATCAACGACTCTGTTCCTCAATGCATTAATAGAGAAAAATCCGCAAAAGCAAAGCCAGTTAATGCAGGAAGTGACTGCACGATCGGAAAAAATCAACGAACTCTATAAACAGCTCAACACGGCGGCAGACGATGCAGCATCCCAGGCGCTTTTAGTCAATGTTACGGACATGCGAAAGCTATATATCCAGTCGCGTAATAAGGTGATACAAAATATCCAGTCAGATCCTGTTTCAGCAATTGAGGAATATACCAATAATACGCGCGGAAAAGAATTGCAGTACATTGATAAAATTAATGCCTTTATCAATCTCCAGCGAGATGAAATGCAATCGTCATATACTGATTTTTTGCATGATTATAGTACGTCAAAAATGGTCATGATTATTATCGCGATAGTTTGCCTGATTCTTGGCGCCACCATGGCGATTGTTATTTCACGCGCTATTGTTATTCCGATTAAACATGCGGTTGAAGCTGCTACGCGTATCGCCGAAGGCAATCTTGGGGAAGAGATAAAGGTGACATCAAAAGATGAAACCGGGCAACTGACCAGCGCTATTTCTCATATGCAGGATGAATTAATAAAAATTGTCACGGAAATACGTGGCGGAGCCGAAAATATTGCGACCGGCGCGTCTCAAATTATGGCCGGAACCCGTGATTTATCAGCCCGTACGGAAGAGCAGGCCAGCTCTATCGAACAGACTGCATCGTCAATGGAACAGATTTCCGCAACGGTAAAAAATACTGGCGATAATACGGCGAATGCTTCACAACTTTCGGCGAGAGCGAGTAATGCGGTGACGGATAACGGAAAATTGATGGCTTCGTTAACGCAAGAGATTCAGAATATCAGCAGCTCCGCAGATAAAATGTCTGACATCATCAATCTGATTGATTCCATTGCCTTCCAGACCAATATTTTGGCACTTAACGCTGCCGTTGAAGCGGCGCGCGCGGGTGAACATGGTAAAGGGTTTGCCGTCGTGGCGCAGGAAGTTCGCAATCTGGCCCAGAAAACGGCCAATTCGTCGAAGGAGATCAGGACGTTGATTGAGAACTCAACGCAGCAAAGCGTTCGCGGGCTGGAGATGGTACGACAGGTAAACGGAAAAATGGATGAACTGGTACAAAATGTCGATAGCGTCACCAGTATTCTAAGAGAAATCGAGCAGGCCAGCCTTGAGCAAAGCGATGGCGTTCATCAAATTAATATTGCCATCGGGCAGATCGATACGACGACGCAGCAGAACGCCGCGCTGGTAGAGGAATCGGTTGCCGCTTCTGAGATGCTTAACGAACAGGCCAGAGTCATGCAAGATCTGGTCAGCGTATTCCGGATTCCACAACATGCCTGATAGCGCAACACGTTAACGAGTTAATTAATCTTCACCGGTGAAAGAGAGCTGTTTCTTTCACCGGATAAGATTAAGGTCATTCTTAACGCACTATTTTCGGGGACAGAGTGGTTATCACGTCATCATGTGTATGTGCGTTGGCAAATGCACTGCGCTTTCAATTTCAGACGTGCGGCGCGATTTGTCAGCGAGCGACAGGATATCACCTGTGAAATATCCTGCGCCCAGGTCCTTTATTTTTTCAGCAGACGAGGCAACTGGTTCTCCAGTTCAAGCACGCAGGCATCCATCATTTTCTGCGTCTCTTCGCTGACTTTCGCGTAGTTATTGGCTTTCCAGTCGCTTAACGGCGCGGTTTTCACCGGCGGTGCGCATTCAGCAGTGATATTAGCGCTGAAGGCGTTTCCACCTTCAGGGCGTTTAAAAAACTGCACCCGGTAGGTGAGATCATAATTGCTGTTTTTGGCTGACATATCGGTATAAATCAGTGACCACTGAGTTGCTGCGATATAGAGCGTTTCCTGATAGGCGTAACCGCCGCCATTTTTTTCCAGCCAGTCGTGAATTTTGGCCTCCGCTTTCGGCGCTAAATAGCGTGCGGTGGGTTCACGCATGGTATCAATAGAGGTCCCTTTATAGGTATTTTTATCGAACACATTACCCTTCACCCCTCCGCCAAGAACCGCGCCCAGTACGGCAAGCCCCATCCCGGCGCTTGACTGTACGGGGGAGACCTCACGTAGCAGAGGATCCGGATTGAGGTTGTTGTTCATTTGGGGAGTGGCAAACATGGTGTCAACACTCACTTTGCTGCCGTTACTTGCGGTCACTGCATGAGACGTCGTATTGGTTGCGCAGCCGCTTAACAATGCTGCGGATAAGGCACCGGTAATCAAAAACTGAATTTTCATGTTTTCCCTTTCTCTATTATTAAAATTAACGCGCATCAATCGTTTGCTTATTAAATTGCCCGGCAAGGTTTCTCAACACCGGGACGCGTTATCTCATTAGCGGCAGCAACACTAAAATCTTTATAAGAAATTTTCGTTAAGTTTTATTTTCTGTTAATTATTTTAGTGGCAAAATAGCACGAATAGACAAGATTTAATTCAATGGGTCAGTGTAATGGTGATATAAATTTAGCGCCCAAAGTAAAACTTGTGAATATAAAATCTGTTTTTCGGTTGGATTAATTGTTGTTATTTTTTGTCTTTAGTAACATCCTTAAAAAGGAGAATTAAAACACACTCATTGATTAATTTGCTTTATGGCAGGGATGACATCACCGTTGAATTACATTCGTAGTTCGGCTCTTTTTTTATTACTCGCGTTTACGGCACAGGCGGCGCCATTATCTCCGGCAGACCGTGACGCTGTCCGTCAACAGCAGGAACAGCTGCTTCGTCAGAGCCAGCAGCAGCGTGATGAACTGGAGCGCAGCACCACGCTGCCGCGCTCAGGCCAGAGTACGTCTGCCCCGCAGGCCGCTGGCCCCTGTTTTGATATTCACACCATCATCCTTTCCGGCGTGACGCTTATCAGCGAAAAAGCGCAGCAGAAACTGACTGCGCCCTGGCAGAATCAGTGCCTGAATATGGCGAAAATAACCGAACTGACCGCCGCGATTTCCGACTGGTATATCAGCCGGGGATATATTACCAGCCGCGCTTTTCTCACCGAGCAGGATTTATCGCACGGCGAATTACGCATTGTCGTGCTGGAAGGGAAATTACGCCATATCCTGCTGGAGGGGGAATCACCGCGCATGTTGAAAATGGTTTTCCCTGGCCTGGAAGGGAAAATCCTTAATCTGCGGGATATCGAACAGGGGATGGAACAAATAAATCGTCTGCGGCGTGAACCGGTGCAGATCGATATCGTTCCCGACAGTGAACCGGGTTATTCCAGCGTGAATTTAACCGCCACGCCGGAATTTCCGTTAAGTGCTTCGGTTTCGCTGGATAACAGCGGGCAGAAAAGTACCGGTGACGATCAATTAAATGGTTCGCTGACCGCCAGTAATTTGCTGGGGCTGGCGGAGCAGTGGCAGGTGAGCGGCGGGCGCAGCAGCGATTTCGCCACTGGCTATGACGCGCAAAATTTTCAGGCCGGGTTCAGCATGCCGTACGGTTACGGCCTGCTCGATTACAGCTATGCCTGGAGCAACTACCGCACCACCCTTATCAATCAGGGCTTTCCGTGGATCTCCACCGGTGACACCAAAACGCACCGCCTGAACGGTTCGTGGGTGGTGTTCCGCAACGGCAATATCAAAACCGCATTTACCGCCGGCGTCACACAGCGCTCCTCGCGCAACTGGCTCAACGACGCGCCGCTGGTCAGCAGCACGCGCAATCTCTCCAGCCTGCAACTGGGCATCAGCCATACGCAGAAAGTACTGGGCGGTGTGGCGACCTTCAACCCGACCTTCAGCCACGGCATGCCGTGGTTTAACGCCGCAACCGACGAAGGCAAAAGTGGCGATGAACCCCGCGCGCAGTTCCGCAAAGGGAGCCTGAGCGCCAGCTTCCAGCGCCCGTTCAGCGCCGACATCGTCTGGCTCACCAGCCTGTATGCGCAGTGGTCGCCGGACAGGCTCTACGGCAGCGAACGCCTGACGCTCGGCGGCGAAAGCTCCGTGCGCGGTTTTAAAGAACAGTATCTCTCCGGCGACAACGGCGGTTACTGGCGCAACGAACTCAACTACGTACTGTTCACGTTGCCTCTGTTCGGGCAGATCAGCGCCACGGCGGCGGTGGATGGCGGCTGGCTGGAAAAAGACCGGCTCGATCGCTACGCCTCCGGCACGCTGTGGGGCGCGTCTGCAGGGCTTGGCAGCGCCGGACGCTGGTTCGCCAGCCAGATCTCCGTTGGCACGCCGCTGCATTACCCCGACTGGCTCGGCCCCGATCACGTCAGTGTTAACTGGCGCGTTGCTGTCACGTTTTAAGGATCAAGACGATGAAGACTGACAAACCGGTTCGTTTTTCCCAGCGTGCTATCAGCTGGTTGATTATCAGCCTGCTGGTCTGGCAGCCGGTAGCCCCCGCGTTTGCTGCGGCGATCACGCCGACAGGCAGCGCCAGCATGGATAAAGCTGGCAACGGCGTGCCGGTGGTCAATATCGCCACGCCGAACGGGGCGGGCATCTCGCACAACCAGTTTCATGACTACAACGTCGGCAGCGAGGGGCTGATCCTCAATAACGCCACCGGGCAGCTGACGCAGACGCAACTTGGCGGGCTTATCCAGAACAACCCGAACCTGCGCACCGGGCAAGAAGCGAAAGGCATTATCAACGAAGTGACCGGTGGTAGCCGATCGCAGTTGCAGGGATATACCGAAGTGGCGGGTAAGGCGGCGAATGTGATGGTCGCCAACCCATACGGCATCACCTGTAACGGCTGTGGGTTTATCAACACGCCGAACGCCACCCTGACTACCGGTAAACCGCAATTCGATGCAGCGGGCAATCTCTCCGCACTGGAAGTGACCAAAGGCACCATCACCGTGGAAGGACAGGGGCTGAACGCCAGCGGCAGCGATGCGCTGGCGCTGATTTCCCGCGCCACCGAAGTGAACGCCGCCATTCATGCGAAGGACTTAACGGTGACCACCGGGGCCAACCGGGTGGACGCCAGCGGTAAGGCGACAGCGATTGCCGGCGAAGGTGCAGCGCCAGTGGTAGCGGTGGATACCGGCGCGCTCGGCGGCATGTATGCCAACCGCATTCACCTGGTCTCCACCGAGAAAGGCGTCGGCGTCAACCTTGGCAACCTGACGGCACGCCAGGGCGATATCACGCTTGATGCGAACGGCAAAATGGTGGTGAAAGAGAGCATTGCCAGCGGCTCGCTGACGGCGAAAGGCGACAGCGTCACCCTCAGTGGCAGCCACAAAGCGGGCGGCGATATCGCGGTTACGGCCACGCAGGATGTGGCGCTGAATCACGCCACGCTGGCCGCCGACGGCAAACTGACGCTCAGCGGCGCGGGCAACACCACCCTTACAGGCAGTTCACTCACCAGCGGCGGTGACATGTCGCTTAGTGGGAAACAGCTCACCAGTGATGCCTCCACCCAGGCCAATGCTGCAGGCAATGCCACGCTGAAGGCACAGACGATTACCCATCAGGGGCAGCTGACCACTGGCGGCAACGTGCAGATCGCCGCTGTTCAACTGGATAACCGTGGAACGGTGGCGGCAAAAGGCGGGCTGACTGCCAGCGCCAGCACAGTGAATAACAGCGGCACCCTGCAGGGGCAGACGCTGGGGATTAGCGGGGACAACGTACAGAACAACGGTTCACTGGCCTCCGCCAGTGAGGCGCGTATCAGTGCCGCGCAACTGGATAACCGTGGAACGGTGGCAGCAAAAGGCGGGCTGACTGCCAGCGCCAGCACAGTGAATAACAGCGGCACGTTGCAGGGGCAGACGCTGGGGATTACCGGCAACAACGTGCAGAACAACGGTACGCTGGCCGCCAGTGGCGCATTGAGCGTGGATGCCGGAACGCTGACCGACGGGGCAGATTCTGTCATTACCGGCAAAGGTGATGTCACGCTGACGGCACAGGGTGCGGCGGATTTGGCCGGGCAGGTGAATGCCGATGGCGCACTGACGGTTACCGCAGGAAGCATGCAGACCCGGCAGAATGCGCAACTGCAAAGCGGCGGCGATATGACGCTGGCGGCCAGTGATGCCACGCTGAACGGTACTCAGGCAGCGAAAGGGACGCTCAGCGTCGGGGCGAAAACGCTGAGTCACGGCGGTAAATCAGCGGCAACCCGTATTACGCTTAGCGCACCGGAAAACCTCACCAACAGCGGTACGCTGGTGGCGGATACGCTGGATCTCAGCAGTAGCCACATCAGCAACAGCGGCCTGTTGCAGGGTACGCAGGCGCTGAATCTGCACACCGGGCTGCTTGATAACCTCGCCGGCGGCACTCTCTACTCTGCGAAAGACCTGACGCTTGCCATCCCGCAATTGAATAACGGCGGCCTGATCACCACCGATGGCGACCTGTATCTGCACGGCGATGCGCTGACCAGCGGTGGCGAACTGAATGGCGTTAACCTGTTCAGCGATTATCACAGCCTGAGTAACAACGGCCGTCTGCTGGCGGACGGGCAGTTAACCCTCGCGGCAGACAGCATTCACAACAACGGGCTGGTGGCAGCAAACACCACTGGCGTGACGGCAGACACTCTCGATAACACAGGAACCCTGCAGGCTAATGATGCCCTGACGCTGCAGACACAGAACACCCGCAACAGTGGGACGCTGGCGGGCGGGAACGCGCTGGATCTTAGCGGGCAGGCGCTGATCAACAGCGGCCTGCTGGCCGCGAAAAGCCTGACGCTCAACAGCAGCGACATCACCAACAGCGGTACGTTGCAGGGCACCAGCCTGCTGACCGCCACGGGCAGCACACTGACCAACCAGCAGAATGGCCTGCTGCTGAGTAACGGCGCGGTCACGCTGAAAAACGATCGTCTCAACAACGCCGGGCAAATGCAGGGCGGCACGCTCGATCTGGCGACCGGAGAGTGGCTGAACAGCGGCACGGCGCTCGGGCAAAACGGGCTGAATGCCACGGTCAGCGGCTCGCTGGATAATCAGGGCAGCGTGGTTAGCCAGCAGGCGATGACGCTGACCGCGGACAGCAGCAACAACAGCGGTACGCTGATGGCGAAAGTGCTGGCGCTGCACGGCGATTTACGCAACAGCGGTCTGATCCAGGGGACTGACGGGCTGAACTGGCAGGGTACCACCTTTACCGGCACGGCTGACGGCCAGATGCTCAGCGGCGGCAGCCTGACTTTACAGGGCACCACGCTCGACAATCAGGGACGCATGCAGGGGCGCAACCTGACCGCCACCGCTGATAGCTGGCGCAACGGCGGTACGGTGCAGGCGCAGGATTCCCTGAACGCCACGCTTGGTCGTTCGCTTGATAACCAGGGGCAGATGCTGAGCCAGGGCGGGACCGCCATCAGCACCGCGCAACTGACCAACGACGGCAAACTGGCGGCAAAAGATCTCACTGTGACCGCGCCGGACATCGCCAGCAACGGCATTCTGCAGGGGAACGACAGCCTGACCATCGCCACGCAACATTTACTTAATGGCGGCAATGGTCAGTTAGTGAGCGGCAGCGGGCTGAACCTGAATCTTGATACCCTCAACAATCAGGGGCTGCTGTATGTACAGGATGGCCTGACGCTGACCGGCAATACGCTGATCAACGGCGGCAGCCTGGAAACCGGCGCGCTGGATGCCACCACCGGCAGCCTCGATAACAGCGGGACGCTGCTGGCGCATAACCATGCCACGTTACAGGCGGACCAGCTTGCCAACAGCGGTAACCTCATTGCCGACACGCTGGCGCTGACGGGCACCCGCATCACCAACAGCGGGCTGATGCAGGGAACGCAACAGATGCAGGCCACGGCGGACAGCATCGCTAACACCGCGGGCGGACGCTGGCTTTCCGGCGGCGGGCTGACGCTCAACGGTAATCTGAACAACGGTGGAACCGTGCAGGGCGATGCGATCACGCTGCGCGGCGACAAGCTGGATAACAGCGGGATCATCAATGGTCTGAACGGCCTGACAGGCATCCACAGCGGTGCGGTGACCAACAACGGTCAACTGGTCAGCGGTGGCGTAACGGATATCCACGCCGACAGCCTCTCCGGCAACGGGCGCATCAGCGGCGATACGCTGGCGCTCGACGCCCGCACGCTCAGCAATGGCGGGTTGTGGCAGGGTACGCACGGCCTGACGCTGAATGCGGATACCCTCACCACCGCCAGCGGTTCGCGCACGCTGAGCGGCGGCGATTTCACCCTGAACGCCGGGCAACTCTCCACGCAGGGCACCTTACAGGGCGGGCTGGTCAGCGTGACGGCGGATGACTGGACGCTCGGCGGCACCTTGCTGAGCCAGGGCAATTTAACGGCCACTGTCGGCAACACCCTGAACTTGCCGGGCGCGCTGCAAAGCCAGGGGGCGATGACACTCGCCGCGCAGACGCTGAACAATGACGGCCAGGTGTTAAGCGCCGGGGATATCACCCTGCGCGGGCAGCAGCTCACCAATAACGGCACCGTACAGGGCAACACACTGACGGCGCACGAAGCGGGCATCACTAACCGTGGTGCGCTCACCGGGCTTAACAGCCTGACGCTGGATAACCGCCAGGCAACTGCGGCATTGCAGGCGCGGATGGCGATGGCAACGCCGCAACTGGCGCTGCTCAACAGCGGTTCGCTGTTAACGCAGGGGGCGCTGGATATCACTGCCGGTTCGGTGAATAACAGTGGGATCTGGCAGGGTAACAGCATCCTGCTGGCGGCGCAGTCACTGGATAACAGCGGTGCCGTGCAGAGCGCCGGGGCGCTGAACTTCCAGCTTACCGGCGACCTGAATTCCGCCGCAGGCAGCAAAATTACCGCCATGGGCACGACCGCGCTGCAGGCCTTATCGCTGACCAACAACGGGCAGTGGGCGGCGAAAAACCTGACGCTTAACGGCGGGACGCTGAATAACAGCGGAGCCATCAGCGGCAGTGAAGGCCTGACCGCCACGCTGAACGGGGATATCAACCAGCAGAGCGGCGGCTCGCTTGCCAGTAACGGGGCGCTGAACCTGTCGGCGGCGTCGCTCGATAACGCCGGTAAGGTGCAGGGCGGTGATGTCACGCTTGCCGCTGCGGCGCTGACCAACCGCAGCGGCGCGCAGACGGTAAGCGCGGGCACGCTGACCCTGACCACGCCACAACTGCTTAATTATGGGCTGCTGCAGGGAGCGGGTGAAACCCGTGTCGATGCGACCGCGCAGGCGATCAACGAGGGCAAGTTGCTCTCCGGCGGGAAATTGACGCTCACCACACCGCAGTACAGCGGCGCGGGCTGGTTACAGGCCAGCAACCTGATACTGAATGCGACGAACAACAACGGCAGCGGCACGCTGCTGGCCGGGCAGATGACGCTGACCGGCGATACCTTCACTAATCAGGGGACGACGCAGGCGGATAACCTGACGCTGAATTACCGCCAGTTCACCAACAACGGCACGCTGCTTGGCACAAACCAGCTGACGCTGAATGCCTCGCAGGTGAATCAGTCCGCCAGCGGCAGGCTGTTCAGCGGCGGCGATCTGTTTGTCGGCGCGACCGGGCTGGACGCGCTGGGGCAGGTGGTGGCGCTCGGCAACCTGACGCTGCAACTGGCCAATGCCTTTACCGGCAAAACCACGCTGGCAGCGGGCAAAACCCTGACTGTTTCCAGCAACGGGGCGATCGATAACCAGAGCGTAATGCAGGGCCAGGCGGTGAATCTCAGCGCGGGCGGCCAGTTGACCAACAACGGGCAAATCACCACCGGTAGCGGGGCCAGTACCTTAAGCGGCAGCAATATTGTGCTGAACGGCAACAGTACGATTCAGGGCGGCGGCGATGTGGCGCTGGTGAGCCGGGGAGGGATTACGGCAAACGGCTTTGCCGGAACACTGGGCAGCCTGACGCTGAACGCGCCGGGTGCCATCATCAATACTGCGCTGCTGTATGCGGCGAACAACCTGGCGCTGTATGCCAACAGCATCACCAACCAGCGCGGCGATATGCTGGCGGGTAACAATCTGGTGCTGCAACGCGACGCGGCGGGGAATGCCAACAGCGAGGTGATCAACACCTCCGGCAGTATCGAAACGCGAAATGGCGACATCACCATTAAGACCGGGCATCTGCTGAATACCCGCGATGGGCTGAGTGTCACGCAAGCAACAAGTCAGAATACGAGCATATCAGGGTTGGGTAATGCCACGCTGGATCTCCCTTACACGATGATGCCTGACGGGACATGGGGTTATTACACTACGGAGTATGTCGTTCAGTCTGGACCATGCAATGGACATGGCGCATGTGACTACAACCACGTTACAGCTTACCATTACGCTCCCTTCAAGGAGTACACCACGCAGAAGTTTGCACTTTCACAAACGAATGTGAAAGTTGTGGCAAACGGCGGTGCAGCACGTATTTCTTCAGCAAGGAATCTGCAATTACAGGCAAACAACCTCGACAATCAGGCTAGTAACATTCTTGCCAGTGGTAATATTGCGCTGTCTGGCAGCCAGTTGAATAACCAGAGCTGGCAGGCAGGGACGAGCTATGATTACGTTGTTTATCAATACGGTACGAGTAATAAACCGACAACAGCAACGATTGACCCGGCGAACAGCTCACTGCATCCCACCGTTAAAGATAAAAATATTCCTTTCCAGTTGGTGGGGCATGAATCTGCTTTTACGGCGGGTGAAATTTACCGCGCTGTCATTCAGGCGGGCGGCAATGTCACTGCCAATTTCAGCAACAATATCAGTAATACAAACACCACGGCTCACACTGGTGGTGTTACGGGAACCATCACAGCCCCGTCACTGAATACCCTGAGCAATCAGGGTATCGGCGGTAGCGTGGCGAAACAGGCGCTGGCCGCAGGGCCAGTCGCGGTGAATTCCCCGCAGTGGCAGGATCAACTGCAAAATGCGCTGCAACAGATTAACGGCGGCAGCGGGCTTGATAACGGCGCGGCATCCGGTGCTGCGCTGGCAACGCCGGGCAGCCAGCAGAAAGGCAATGCCAGTCTGGGCAATACCGGCAGCCTGGCCAGCGCAGGCGTGACCACGGCAGCGCTGAAAAACATCGGCACAACACCGCAGCAGGGCAAAACCGTCGATACCAGCGCTTACCCGCTGCCGACCGGCAATAACGGTTATTTTGTGGTCACGGATAACCCGAAAAGCCCGTACCTCATCACCGTGAACCCAAAACTCGACGGCCTGGGGCAACTTGATCCGGCACTGTTCGGCGATCTGAATAAGTTACTTGGCATCACCCCGACCGCCGCGCCGCGCGAAACCAATCCGACGTATACCAACGAGACCCAGTTCCTCGGTTCGTCGTATATGTTAGGCCGCCTCAACCTGAACCCCGATTATGACTACCGGTTCCTCGGCGATGCGGCGTTTGATACGCGCTATGTCAGCAATGCGCTGCTGAACCAGACCGGCAGCCGCTACCTGAACGGTATGGGTTCCGATCTCGCGCAAATGCAGTATCTGATGGATAACGCCGCCAGCGCGCAGCAGTCGCTCGGGCTGTCGTTCGGCGTGGCGCTCACCGCTGAGCAAATCGCTTCTCTCGACCACAGTATTTTGTGGTGGGAGAGTGCGACGATTAACGGCGAGACGGTGATGATCCCCAAACTCTACCTGTCGCCAAAAGACGTCGCGGTGAACAACGGCAGCGTGATCGCCGGGAACAACGTCAGCCTTGACGGCGGCAGTGTCACCAACAGCGGCAGCACACTGCTGGCGCGTAACGATCTCAGCGTCAACAGCAGCGGGCAGATAACCAACAGCAACGATGCGCTGCTGAAAGCGGGCGGCAATGTTGATCTCAGCGCCATTGGCGATATCAGCAACATCAGCGCCACCATCAGCGGTAAAACCGTGGCGCTGGAGAGCGTGGAGGGCAGCATCAACAACCTGACGCTGGCCGATCAATTTGCGCTCAACACGAAGAATAAAGCGGGTTCAGTCAGCATCAAAGACACCACGCTGGGCAGCATTGCCAGCATTACCGCGACGGATGGCCTGTCGCTAGTGGCTGACAAGGACATCACCTTTACCGGCGCGACGGCCTCAGCGGGTGGCGCGCTGTTGATGGACGCAGGCGGCAATATCGCCGTTAACGCCATCCAGAAAAATGATGCTTACAGCCAGTCCGGCTTTTGGTGGCGTACCGACACCAGCCGCTCCACCGTCGGTTACCAGGGCAGCAGCATTACCGCAGGTGGCAATCTGGCGATGCAGGCGGGCAACGATCTAACGCTCAGCGCCAGCAATGTCAGCGCCGGGAAAGACGCAAAGCTGTCGGCAGGCAACGATCTGAACCTCGACGCGCAGCAGACCAGCAACGCCAGCCGTAGCGGCAAAAGTGAAAACCACAGCACCGGTGTTGATCGCACCACGGTCAGTGCCGGCGACAATCTGTTGTTGACGGCAGGCCGGGACATCAATTCGCAGGCCGCCGGGCTGGCGGCAGAGCAGCAGGTCGGCATGCAGGCAGGACGCGATGTCAATCTGCTGGCGGAAGCCACCACCCAGGGCGACAGCTACAAAGCCAGCAAGAAAACGGTCATTAACGAGCAGGTCCGCCAGCAGGGCACCGAGATTGCCAGCGGCACCGACACCACTATTATCGCCGGACGCGATATGAATGCCGAAGCGGCGCAGGTGACGGCGCAAGGCGATATTGGCGTACAGGCCGGGCGCGATGTGAACCTGACGACCGCCACCGAGAGCGATTATCACTACAAGGAAGAGACCAAAACCAAAAAAGGTTTCCTGAAAAAAACCACCACCCACACCATCTCCGAGCAGAGTGCCACGCGTGAATCCGGCACCTTGCTCAGCGGCGATAACGTGACGGTGAAATCCGGTAATGACCTGCTGGTGAAAGGCTCATCCGTGGTGGGCGACGGTGACGTGACGCTCAGTGCGGCGCATAACGTGGACATCACAGCCGCCACCAACACCGACTCGAACTGGCAATTTAAAGAGAAGAAAAAGAGTGGCCTGATGGGCTCCGGCGGCATCGGTTTTACCATCGGCAGCAGTAAAACCAAACAGGATCTGAAAGAGAAAGGCACCACCCAGAGCCAGAGTACGAGCACTGTCGGCAGTAATGGCGGGGATGTGACGATTTCGGCAGGTGACGCGCTGCATATTGGCGGCTCTGACGTGATCGCCAAAAAAGACCTCGCCCTGAGCGGCGACAGTGTGGTGGTCGATCCGGGTCATGACAAACGCACCACCGACCAGACCTTCGAACAGAAAAGCAGCGGTCTGACGCTGGCACTCTCCGGCGCGGTGGGCGATGTGGTGAACACTGCGGCATCCACAGCGATGGCGGCAAAAGATCAGAGTGACGGTCGCCTTGCGGCATTGCAGGGCACCAAAGCTGTGCTCTCCGGTATTCAGGCCTCGCAGGCTTCACGCCTGGCGGCGGTGAAAGCCGGCACGGATGATGCCACGAAAAATGGCTCCTTTGGTGTGATGGTTTCCATCGGCGGGCAGTCGTCGAAATCCACCTCCCATTCAGAGCAGGACACGGTGTTTGGCAGCTCGCTGAATGCAGGGGATAGCCTGAGCGTAACCGCGAACGGCAAAGGAAATGCGGCCAACAGCGGTGATATTGCCGTATCAGGCAGTCAGCTAAAAGCCGGGAAAGACATCACGCTGGCTGCGGCCAGGGATATCACTCTTGGCGGGGCGGCCAGCACGCAGCAAACCACCGGCAGTAACTCCAGCAAAGGTGGCTCGATTGGTGTCGGGATTGTTGCCGGGAAAAACGGTGCCGGGTTTATGGTGTCGGCCAGCGGAAACGCCTCGAAGGGGAACGAGAAAGGCAACGGTACCTCGTGGAATGAGACCACGCTGGATGCCGGGCAGAATGTTGATCTGACCAGCGGCCGCGACACCCTGTTGCAGGGTGCGCAGGTGAACGGCGATAAGGTGACGGCGGATGTCGGGCGCGACCTGACACTGAGCAGCCAGCAGGACAGCAATAACTACAACAGTAAACAGCAGAGCATCAGCGCCGGGCTGAGTTACACCTTTGGCGGCGGCGGCCCGGGCGGCAGTTTCAGCTACAGCCACGACAAAATGAACAGCAATTACGACTCGGTGCAGGAGCAGACCGGGATTTACGCGGGCAAAGGTGGCTTCGATATTACCGTCGGTAATCATACGCAGCTTGATGGCGCGGTGATTGCCAGCCAGGCGGATGCGGATAAAAACAAGCTGGATACCGGAACGCTGGGCTTCTCCGATATCAACAACAAAGCCGACTACAAAACGGAACATCAGGGTGCCGGGTTCAGCACCGGCGGCAGCGTGCCGGGTAATGTTCTCGGGAATATGACGAATGCCCTGCTGGCCGGTGCGGGCGGCAAGGGGCACGCGGAGGGCACCACGCAGTCGGCGGTGGCTGACGGCGCGATTGTGATCCGCGATCAGGCCGGCCAGCAGCAGGATGTGAACACGCTGAGCCGCGACACCGCGCACGCCAACGGCAGCATCGATCAGATTTTCGACAAGGAGAAAGAACAACGCCGCCTGCAAACCGCGCAGATGATTAACGAGATCGGCACGCAGGTAATGGATATTGCCCGCACGGAAGGTGATATAGCTAAAGCGAAAGCCGAGAGCGATCCGGCGGCACTGGCGGCGGCAAAAGAAACGCTGATCGGTAAGGGAAATCTCAATCCTACGCCAGAGGAAATTAGCGATCAGGCGGGCCGGACAGCAGAAGCAAACTTTGGGACGGGAAGCACACTCCAGCGTGCCATCACCGCAGCCACCGCCGCGATACAGGCACTGGCGAGCGGCGATATTAAATCTGCGCTGGCCGGGGCTGCCGCGCCGTATATTGCAAACGAAATTGCCGCGCAAATCCCGGAAACCGATCCTGCCGGGCGGGTTCTGGCGCACGCGGTGGTCAACGCCGCGCTGGCCGCAGCCAGCGGAAAAGATGCAGCCAGCGCGGCAGCAGGGGCGGCTACGGGGGAACTGACCGGGATAATAGCCCTGGAAGCGTGGGGCATAAAAGATACCAGTCAACTGAGCGAAGAACAGAAACAAACCGTCTCGGCGCTGGCAACGTTAGCGTCCGGGCTGGCGGGTGCGCTGGTGGGAGACAGTGGTGCAAATGCCATTGCAGCGGCGCAAGCCGGGAAAACGACGGTTGAGAATAACTATCTGAGCAAGCAACAATCTACTCAGCGGGATAAAGAGTTTGAGGCATGTAAAGGAAGCATCACCTGCCAGATTCAGGTGGGTGCTAAATGGGATGCTATCAATATAGGCCAGGAGGCTGCCTATGGTGCAGGAATGCTGGTTGGTATTCCTCAGGGACTCAGCGACTCTGTTGAGAACTTATCAAAATCCGTCACAAATCCTGTCGCAACTTTTGATGCCATCAAACAACTCTTAGAAAGCGACGACATCTTTAGCACACTGACAGATGCTGTTAAGCAAAACTACATTGATCGTCTTGAACTGATGGAGTCTGAATATCAGAGAGCTGGCGCAGCTGGAGCGTACAATGCAGGTGTCGAAGCTGGTAAACTGATATCAGATCTCGTTAGCGCGATTGCTGGTGGTGTTGGTGTTGCGAAAACGGGTGGGATGCTGACTGAAAAAATTATTGCAAAAGTCACCTCTAAAGCAGAGGTAATTTTCCCGGACACACCGTCGTTGACATGGACAGCAGGTGAAGGTGCATATTCAGGAATATCGGGCAAAGGTATTACAAATGTTGAATTTCCAAACGGGCAGTATGATGGAAATTCGTTGCCTTATGCGGTCAGTAAAGATAATGGTGTCACAACTGTCACTTACCCTGATGGGATCAGCTTCAGGATCGATATGCCGGATCACGTGGCAACTGTTGATAAGTTCACACAGAAATATGGGATTTCAGGTGGTCATAATGCAAACGCATTTTATGATGCGGTTAAGGAATACAATGTGAAAATTGTCAGTGAGACGCCTACTGGCGTAAAAGGTATTACTGAAGTTGAGTATTTAATACCGACGAAAGATCGGGCTGGAAATCTTACAGGAAATTATAAACCAACCACTGAAACAAAGACTATCTACGATCCTAATATATTCTCCGATCAGAAAATATTAGAGCTTGGCCAACAGGCGGCAGCTAAAGGTTATAAAGATGCGATGGCTAGTAAAAATGGTCAAGCTAACGTATCGGTTGATGGAGTTAACTTCAGAATATACGTGGATAAGACCACCGGAACTGTACGAAACTTCCATCCTAACTGAGGTGAATAATGATAAAAGAATTATTTAATCAACAGGATGTAGATAACGGACTTAATGTAGTCGTTGTATCTTATTTTGACAGAATGTATGAAGATGGTAAGTTTTTGCAAGTTTTAGAGTTCTTATCAAAAAAAAGGACGTTAAATGTTGATGGTGCTTACTGTAATTTTCCTGACATGGACAGTTATGACGAAGGTGAGCATTTTGAAGGAGTTGAATTTGCAGTCGGTTATCCACCATCTGAAGCCGATACAGTGATTGTCAGTGAAAAAATCTGTTATCACTATGTTCGGTTAGCCTGTGAAAAATACCTTAAGCTACATCCTGAAGATATGGAAAAAGTTAACGAGCTACTGGCTAAAATCCCATTATAAACAGCAAATCCCAGCCCTTAGCGACTGGGATTTTAGACTTATGAGGTAGTTATAGGATCTTTTTTCGGTAGGCTTAAAACCTGAAGGTAAAGATAATTGATCCAAATATGGTCAAGCAAGTCACTCCGACGAGTTGCGGTGCTGCATGTGCTGAAATGATGTTGAAGGATAGAGGCATCTTATCTTCTCAAATTGAGTTAGGAACAGAATTAACTTCAATGACTTCGTTGGCCAATAAACTTAATAAAGCCGATAGTGGTTGGGTGGCTAATAATGTTTCTTCATCTAGCTTTGAGGCTTTAAATCATACTGGTTCCTAGAGTGCAATGATGTGGGACTCGGGTAATAAAGTTGGTCACTGGGTTGTAGTCAAAGGTACTGATGATGTAGGAAACGTAATAATCAACGATCCATTTAAAGGGGCTCGTTATACGATGACCATTAGTGAATTTAAGGATACGTGGAATGGACACAGTGTCTACAAACCATAATATTGATTTGCTATCAATGAATTATGAATCTCAAACAAGTGTTGTTTATTATTGTTTGAGTGTGCAGGGTGAGGTTGAATATTTTTCTGCAAAAATATCTGATAATAAGGGTATAAGAGGTATTGCATATACGGATGGCCTTGATGAGTTAATAATATCCGTGATGCCTTTAAAGCCCAAAATATCTAGAGTATTGGGTGAAATAACATGGGATTATATTGAAGGTCGGGAAGTCATCTTCCCGATCCAGTTGGTTCCATGAATACTATCAAGATCTCAGCCTCGTACCGGGATCGATTTATTAGCCGTTATGGTATTCTCAAGAAAAATACTTCTTACCGCACTTAATCACCTGTATATCGCCGGTGATTAAGTGCACCGTGAAAGCTCTTCATCCACAATGCCACCTTCTTGGTTATTTGTTGTTACCCCTAGTGGTGTAGGTGCTGCGGGAGCTATAGGAGGTGGTAATAGTGCAGTGAAGGTGGTCGAGTGGAACCAAGCTCCGAATGGAACATATTTCCCCAAGAAGGGAAGTGATACAAAAGCTTTTGAGGGAAATGTTCCTCAGTCGGTTCTTGATAGTTTAGGATTGAAATGATGAAAGTTTATCAGGGTAATATTTCTAAAGAGTCATTAAGCCTGTTTGTTTCAGATATTGGCTCCGGAGAATTTTTTTCATATGTAGGACACTTGGTTTCACTAGAGCAAGCAATTTCTGTGCTGGGTTTGCTCTCTCCTGATTTTATTGAGATCCAGGGGCACATTTTCTGGCTACCTAACGCTCAGCAATACGACCCGAAAAAGTTTCATTTGTGGGGCTAGTAGAGAGTAAATCTGGTGTATTAGTACAAAGTACATCGCGCAGAGACGTTGAACGATACAGAAATATTTTTTCAATAAATCAGTTTTTTTCAAAGTGGGAAGATGCACCGGACCGACCCGTATTTAAAGTAGGTCTGTCAAAAGAGGATTATCGTCTTTGTCATTTATTTGCCGAGCAGATAACTAGATATTGGAAGCGCGCGTTAGCAGAGGCTTTCCCGGATAAGGTGTTTCAGTTTGAAATTGCTGACGACCTTCTGGATGAATATGGGGTTTGTCTGACATTTTGGCAGGAGTCTGTCAGTAATTCAGTGTAACTGCCCACTCGTTAAAGGTGAGCGCCCAGGCGGTCACCGAACTCGATAATGAAACGACGCATTTCCAGCCGCCAGTTCTGGATCGGCATACTCCATTTTTTTGCCTTCCACAGAGATAAACTCTGGAAATGCAGCTCCCTGGTTTGAAAAGCCCGGCGGGAAAATAAAATATGTGGAGCTGCCAACGAGTGGAAAAAAGACCGGATACTCCAGTTTAGCCTGGTACTCTTTGCCGGTGGGAGATCCTACTCATCGAGCGGATTCTTCCGGCAGGTATGACCGCAAATTATATCTCCCGCTCCTATAAATAAGGTCTGAACACGCTTTCATGATGCTGCGCCAGAGCAACCTGCGAAGCTTTTCAGCATCAAAGCATCACTTTTCTATTCACCTCTATCTACGCCGCAAAACAGTGTTAATTAACCCCGGTCACCTGTTTTCACCTCCTCCTGCATTCTCTTGACAGATATCAATCCCTCCTTTGCGATGCCGCTGTTGAATACCAGAGCAGAGTTTTTGCCCGGTATGCGGTTCGCACCGCTCTTCGATAATTAAAACAATCTGGTTATGGTCATGGAAAATGCTGTTCCGCAGCTTCAGTCAGTACATTCAGATCGCGTTCGTCGTCTAATTCAGCGCTGGCGCAACGATCCCGAAGCCACCTATCAGACGTGGTTTTTATGGGAGCAGAGGTTGAAAAACTTTCGCTCGATCCGCAGCGGTATTGCGGTCGTGGTGGATGAAATTGAGCAGGAAAAATTTGGCGTTGCTTACCGCGGTTCCTCGCTGGAGACAATTGTTCACTCCATTGCCGAGCAGAAGCAGATCTTCAAAGGTGCCGATCACGCTTTTCTGTGGAAACCAAAGCTGCGCATTCCGGATATTTATGAAAACAGCGCCAATCAGAAGGCCTTTGCCCGGCTTCTGCATCATTGCTCCTGTGCGGCGTGCGCGGACGATATTGTGGGACATATCAATGCTATCGATGCGTTGAAAATTAAAGGGCTCGGCCCGGCGGTCGCGAATCTGCTCTATTTTCTTCACCCCACGCACATTCCCCCGTTTAACACCGCCATTGTAAATGGCTATAACGCCCTTACCGGCGCGAAAGTTAAGCTCGGCAGTTGGCCGCATTTTCTCGCCATGCGTCAGGGGATCCTGAATTTAAACGCGCAGTACCGGGAATTACTGTCAAACGATTTGGGTGCTATTGGCGGGCTGCTTTTCGATATCGGTTCGGGTCGCTATCCTGCGCCGCCACTGGAAAATTCCGCCGCTGCCGACGCAGACTGGAATGCGTATCTGGAGGCGGCTCGCCCGCCGGCGGCGCAAAATAAAGCGCAAATCCAGGACGGGGAGAATGAACGCACGCACACGGAAATCCAGGCCTGGCTGCGTGATATTGGCAAAGCGCTCGGTTACGACGTATGGATTGCCGCCAACGACCACAGTCGTCTGCATCAGGGCGTGGCGCTATCGCACGGCTGTCTGAAAGCACTGCCGGAACATATCCTGTCGGTAAACGGTTCTGAAGCGACGCGTCTGATCGATGTCCTGTGGCTGAAACCAGAAGGTGCGCAGGTGGTGGCGGCATTCGAAGTTGAGCATTCAACCTCCATCTACTCCGGGATCTGCCGGATGCTGGATCTGGCGCTCAACGGCAATGATTTGTCCGCCTCAACCGAGCTTTTTCTGGTGGCGCCGGACAGCCGCGAAAATGATGTCAGAAGCCAGCTACAGCGCCCGGCCTTTAGCCGCATCACCGATCTCAATATGGCCTGGTTGCCCTACAGCGAGCTGGAAAAGCACCGCGACGCCATTATGCGTTTTGGCTCGGATCTGAAAGCCATTAAAGAGATTTCCCACGCCCTGTTGTAGCGCTGGCGGATAAAGAGATGCGCTAAACGCTGTGTTGACGGTGAAAAATGCCCGGGGCCGAAGCGTCAGGTTTCGGACCCGGCACAACGTGCCGTCACGGCGGCTACAAATCAATCACCAAAACCCGCGAGTGGCTGCGTGAGCAACATAGCGCGATATGCTGCGTGGCGGCGGTTTTCTCCGCTGCCGATTGCACCGTATCGCGGTGATCGACCACGCCATCAAGCACCGGCGTCAGACAGGCACCGCAAATCCCCATCTCACACGAAAGCGGCACTGCCACGCCATTATCCTGCAGCACCTGCGCAATGCTTTTGTTTGCCGGAACGGGCCATTTTTCTCCGCTGGAGGCCAGCGTAATGGTAAAAGTCTCTTCTTGTTGCGACGCCGCAACGGGCGCGGCAGGCGCAAATGCCTCGCTGTGGATCTGCGCTTCAGGCCAGCCTTTTGCCGCCGCAACGTCTCTTACCGCTGCCATAAAACCCGCCGGGCCGCAGGTATAAATGCGCTCTCCGTCGCCGGGGGCGGGAATCGTTGCCGCCAGCGTCTGCCGCGGGCTTTTGCCTTCTGAAGAGCAGTGAATAAGACAAACCCCGTGCTTCAGCGAGTGGGAAAGCTCGCGCGCAAATGCTGCTTCTTCTCGCCGTTTCACGAAATAGTGCAGCGTAAACGGCGTACCTGTCGCCTCCCGTTGCAGCAGCATCGCATAGAGTGGCGTAATGCCAATTCCGGCGGCCAGCAGCAGCACCGGGCCGTCATCGCGTAGCGCAAACAGGTTGCGTGGCGCTGAGATTGTCAGCGTCTGGCCTGGGCGTAACGTCTGATGGATATAGCGCGAGCCGCCGCGAGATGCGCTCTCCTGCGCCACGCAGATCAAGTAGCTTTCCGTCGTGCTTTCTCCGGTCAGCGAATACTGGCGGATCAGGCCGCAGGGCAGATGCACATCAATGTGCGCGCCGGGCTGCCAGCCGGGAAGCGGTTCGCCATTGGCGGAGACCAACCGCACGGCAAGATTTTTATCGCCCTGACGCCACAAGCCATCAACCACCACCTTCAGCACGTCATTCATCGCGCACCTCACACCAGAAAGAACTCGCCAAAACCCATTTTTTTCAGGCCACGGCGATAGGCAATCGAACTTCTGTCCGCCGGAATATGGGCTTCCAGCGTCAGATCCAGCGGCAGCCTTTCCGGCCGTTGTGTCTCTACCATCAGGCGATCTTCTTCAAACACGCGCAGGTTGAACGCGTGCACCTCTTCGATCGGGATATGCAGATCGAAATTGCGCGCGATCGGCGCAAACATGCGGGTAACGCGCGAGGAGACCGGCGATGCGGCATTCATGATCACCAGCCGCGCCTCGCCGGGAAAATGGATCGTCAGCGTGGCGGTAAACGGCAGGTGCATCTCGAAATGGCGCAGCCACTGAAAACCTTCCGGCGCGCGATAGTCAGAACTCGCCGGATAATTGCCGACCGAACTCCAGTAATCAGCAATAAAGCCAAACTCGGTCTCCTGCGGGCTGTAATCCGGGACGAACTGGTTATTGGCATCGGCGAAGGTGTCTGTGTGGATCCACGCAAAATGGGCGACATCGAGAAAGCCTTCCACCTGGCGGCCTGCAAATCCGTTCACCTCAAAGGCCGGGCAGTTGATCTGCTGAAAACCTTCGTCATCCCAGTGCGGCATCGTCGGGAGCGGTTGCGGGTTTTCCGCGTCAAACGCCAGGCAGGTCCAGATCAGGCCGAAACGCTCTTCAACGGCAAACGTCAACAGGTTGAGTTTTGCCGGTACCGGCTGATCGGGGCTGGAAGGGATGCGGTTACAGCGACCATCTTCACCGAAACGTAGCCCGTGGTAGGGGCAGACGATACCCTCTTCATCATGAAAACCGAGCGTCAGCGGCACGCCGCGGTGCGGGCAGACATCGCGGGCGACCACCACCTGGCCCTTCACGCGATAAATCACTAACTGTTCATCAAGCAGCGTGGCTTTCACCGGCGCTGCGCCAATATCGCAGGCGCGGGCGACGGGATGCCAGCATTTTGCCAGACGTAACCAGTCCTCCGGCTCGAAGGTGCAATGGGCGGGTGGGGTGGGGAGTGCTGTTTTCATGGTCATCATAGGCTCACATAAAAGCGATTGTTTAATTGTTGTAACTTTATTGTTGTCATATTAGGGTGTTCACATCCATCGCCATTAATTCACTGTGGCGTTGCAAAAAAGTGTACAGGTGCAGCATGAGTCCATTTTCCCGTTTCGCCCTCTATTTCGCTGAAGTTGCCCGCAGCGGCAGCCTGCGCCGCGCCGCAGAAAAACTGCATATCTCCGCATCGGCGATTAACCGGCAGATTTTGCAGGCGGAGGAGGAGTTTGGTACGCCGCTGTTTGAGCGGCTGCCGGAAGGTTTACGCATGACCACGGCGGGAGAGTTGCTGTATGACAATCTGCTGCGCTGGCAAAAAGAGTTTCAGCTTACGCGGCAAAAATTTGATGAGCTGCAAGGGCTGAAACGCGGCACGGTCAGTGTGGGAATGGTGCAGGCGCTGGCGGAAGGGAGCTTTGCCAGCGCGCTGGCCGACATTATCACCGGGCAACCGTGGCTGGAGCTGGAACTTCAGGTCGCGGATAGCCATACCGTCAGCCAGAGAGTGCGGCAGGCCGATCTCGACTTCGGTTTGATCCTCGATCCGGAAGGGCAATCAGGGCTGAATGTGCTGGCCTTCGCCGAGCTGGAGATGGGCGTGGTGATGCGTCCGGATCACAACATGGCAACTGCGCCGGCGTTATCGCTGGGCGAGCTGAGCGAGGCGCGGCATATTCTGCCCGGCGCGCCGCTCATTGTGCATGAGCGTGTCGGCATGCTTTATCGCCACTACGATCTCGCCCCGTCGAATACCATCAATTGTAATGACATCCGGCTGATTAAATCGCTGGTGCTGAAGGGGAGTGGCATCACGGTGCTGAGCCTGCTGGATGTGCTGGACGAAGTAAAAAGCGGGCAACTGGCGTTTGTGCCGCTGCGCAACAAACTGCTGCGCCCGCTGACGCTGGCGCTCTGTACCGCGCCATCGCGCCAGCTTTCCCGCCCGGCGCAAATGGCGATTCAGAAACTGACCCAGGTGCTGGAAGCGATGCAGAACGTTGGCGCATCAGCCTAACGGCCCGCCCTGAATGGTATCGCACAGGCCATTGATAATGCGCTCGCCGGTCTCCTCTTTCAGTTCCTGGTACCACGCCTGCGTCAGCGCCATATCTTTACCGTGAGTGATATCGCAGCGTTTACGCGCCTTGAGCACCAGATCGCGCACCCGGTCACAGCGTAGCGCTTCATACTGACGCAGCACGTTTTCGATGTCGCTCTGTTCGCGGAAAAGGTTTCCCAGCACTACCGCGTCTTCCATCGCCGCGCAGCCGCCCTGGCCGATATCCGGCGTGGTGCTGTGTCCGGCATCGCCCAGCAGCGCCACTTTACCGCGCACCAGCGTGTCGAACGGTTCGATATCATGGATCTCGATGCGGTTCGTGGTTTGCGGATCCAGCGCGGCAATCAGCCGTTGCACCGGCGGTGCCCAGCCGCTGAAGTAGCGCGTCAGGTCGTCGCGCAGCGTGCTGCGATCTTCCGCCAGCCCGGCGGGCAGCGGCACGTCAAAGAAGAAGTAGAAGCGCCCGTCGGAGATGGGCATCAGCGACACCCGTTTCCCTTCGCCCACAAAGGTTGTCCACTGCTCGGCGGGCGCAATGGCTTCATCGATTTTCACCAGGCCATTCCAGTTAACGTAACCTGCATAGCGCCGCTCTGGCGTATAGCCCAGCACGTACGGACGCAGCGCCGAATGGCTGCCGTCGGCGGCAATCAGAAAATCACCGTGGGCGCAGGTGCCATCGCTGAACCACGCGGTTACGCCATCGGCATGCTCTTCCACTTCGTTGACCCGTTTACCAAACTGCACCCGGTCGCGTCCCCAGTGATTGAGCATTTCGCGCTGCAGTTCCGCCCGCGATACCGGGCACGGGCGTCCGCCCACCCGCTCGACCAGCGGCGCAAGGCTAAACTGTGTCATCGTTTCGCCATTGCGGTAATCCTTATAGGCCATAAAGCGCATTGGGCCGCCGTAGGTCTCCATCATCTCGCCCATCCCCAGATGGTTCATGCACTTCACGCCGTTGGGCCAGATGGAGATCGCCGCGCCAACCGGCTTGATCTCTTTCACCGCTTCGAAAACCTGACACGCAATGCCTGCCTTCTGTAACGCCACCGCCGCACTCAGGCCACCGATACCTGCGCCAATCACCAATGCTTTCATTCTGTTCTCCTTTTACTTGCGTGTAACAGAAGGAGCAATTTGCGTACCAGAATGACGATGGGCGTTGGTGCGGGAGAGAGCGGGCGTTGCGAGGGTATGTTGCACTTTTGTAGTGCGTATTTGTATTAATGTTGCCTTTTTGTGAATCAAAAATTTCCAAATTTGGTGCAAGGAATCTAAAGTTTCACAGCGCTGGCGCGGGAGTGGCGACTCTGGCCTGCTTTGTGCATCAAGGCGTTGACGCGAATTGACAACAGGATGGAACGCCATGTCTGATGAAAAGAACAGCAGCTTATTGTACGGGCTGGAGCAGCGGATCCCGCCGCTTCCAGCTTTCTTCAGCGCTTTACAGCACGTACTGGCCGGGTTAGTCGGCATCATAACGCCGCCGCTGATCATTGGTGCGACGCTGGGGCTGGGCGAGTGGATGCCGTGGTTGATTAGCATGTCGCTGCTGGCCTCCGGGATTGGCACTTTTTTGCAGTCCAACCGCGTGTGGGGCGTTGGCGCGGGCATGATCTGCATGCAGGGCACCAGCTTTGCTTTTCTCGGTGTCGCCATTGCGGGCGGGATGTGGGTGAAAGGACAAGGCGGCACAGCGCAGGATGTGATGGCGATGCTGTTTGGCGTCAATTTCGTGGCCGCGCTGGTGCCAGTGATCGTCAGCCGCTTTATTGAGCCGCTGAAGCGCATTTTTACGCCAATCATTACCGGCAGCGTGATTGCCCTGATCGGCATCAGCCTGATTAAAGTCAGCGTGAATAACTGGTGCGGCGGCGTGCAGGCGAAAGATTTTGGCAGCATGAGCAATATCGGCCTCGGCGCAGGCACGCTGGCGGTGATTGTGTTACTGAGCTGTGCGAAAAACCGCTGGCTGCGTCTCTCTTCCGTAGTGGTCGGCATCGCCCTGGGTTGCATCGCCGCCGCCTTTGTCGGTAAGTTTCACTTCAGCGGCATCGGCGATACCTGGTTTCGTTTACCGTCGCTGTTCCCGTTTGGCTTCCAGTTTAATAGCGCCATCTTTCTGCCCGTGGCGCTGGTGTCGCTGGTGTGCATCCTGGAGGCGGTCGGCGATCTCACCGCTAACTGCCTGATCTCGCACCAGCCCATCGATAACAGCGCGTTTCGTTCCCGGTTGAAGGGCGGCATTCTGGCTGACGGCATCAGTTGTATGATTGCGGCGATGCTGGGCGCTTTTCCCAATACCACTTTTGCGCAAAACAATGGTGTTATCCAGATGACGGGCGTCGCCAGCCGCTTTGTTGGCCGCTATATTGGCGTGATCCTTATCCTGCTGGGGGTGTTCCCGCCGTTTGGCGAGTTATTACGCCAGATCCCGCTACCGGTGCTGGGCGGCGCGACGATGGTGATGTTTGGCTGCGTGGTGGCGGCCGGGATCCGCATCATTACCCAGAATCCGTTAACGCGCCGCGACATGCTGATTGTCGGGCTGGCGTTTGGTTTTGGTATGGGCGTCGAAGCGGTACCTGCTTTTCTCGCCCATTTCCCGCCCATTATCGGCAATCTGTTTGGTTCGGCGGCGACCTGCGGCGGCTTAGTGGCGATTGCTCTGAACCTGATTATTCCGGAAGAAAAAACGGCCATCGCCGCTGACGCAAGGAGCAAGGATGATCGCGCTGAATCACTTTAATCAGCTACCGGGCGACGAGGCCGCGGCACTGTTGCAGCCGTGTGTGGCGATCCCCGGCTGGACGGCGGCGCTGGTGGCCGCGCGTCCGTTTGCCTCGCTCGCGGAACTTCAGCAAACCGCGAGTGACATCGCCGGAGCCTGGGGGCGCGCCGAGCTGGAACAGGCGCTCAGCGCGCACCCGCGCATTGGCGAAAAGCCTGCGGGTTCGCAGGCGCATGCCGCGTTATCGCGCCAGGAGCAGTCGGCAGTGGACGATCGCGACGCGCAACTGGCCGCGGCGCTGCGCGAGGGGAATGCGCGTTATGAAGCGCGTTTTGGCCGCGTTTTTTTGATCCGCGCCAAAGGCCGTAGCGGAGAAGAGATTCTGCACGTGCTGGAACAACGGCTGACTAACAGCGACGCCGAAGAGATCGCGGCGGCGCTGGAGCAATTACGGGAAATCACCTTATTACGACTGGCAGGAGCGATTGGCGAATGAACAGCCTCAGTACCCATATTCTGGATATTTCCAGCGGTAAGCCCGCGCAGGGGGTGACGGTTAATCTGTTACTCGACGAGCAGACGGTGGCGAGCGGCGTCACCGATGCGAACGGACGAATCGGTGCGCTTTCCTCTTCATTGATGCCGGGACATTACCGGCTGGTGGCGCAAACGGGAGAATGGTTTGCACAGCGCGGCGTGGCGACACTGTTTCCCTGCGCGCAAATTGACTTTGTGATTACGCAAACGGCAGAGGAGCATTTCCATCTGCCGTTCTTAATTGCTCCCGGCGGCTGGTCAACTTACCGCGGCAGTTGACCATGCGCACTGACCGTTAATCCACGTCTCGCTGATATTGCGCTCGTCGCCGAGGGTCATCAGCACAAACAACTGCTCGTAGATCTCCTTGCAGCGCGTATTACGCAGGCGCTGCAAGGGCGTCACTGCCGGGTCAATGACCACAAAATCGGCCTCTTTGCCGGGCGCAAAATTACCAATTTTATCGTCCAGACGCAGGGCATGCGCGCCGCCAAGTGTGGCGTGGTAAAACGCTTCACTGGCGCGCAGGCGATAGCTTTGCAACTGGCCCACCTTGTAGGCTTCACCCAGCGTGCGCAGCATGCTGAAGGTGGTGCCTGCACCTACATCGGTGCCGATGCCCATGCGCACTTTGTTCTGCCAGCAGGCGGGCAGGCGAAACAGCCCGCTGCCGAGGAACAGGTTCGAAGTAGGGCAAAACGCCACCGCCGAACCGGTATCGTGCAGGCACTGCCACTCTTCATCATGCAGGTGAATGCCGTGGGCAAACACGCTGCGCTCGCCGGTCAGTTGATAGTGGTGGTAAACATCAAGGTAACGTTGATGTTCCGGCCAGAGATCGTTGACCCACGCCACTTCATTCGGGTTTTCGCTTAAATGTGTCTGCAGCCAGGTCTGCGGAAACTCTTCGCGTAAACGGCGTACCGCCTCAAGCAGCTCCGGCGAGGAGGTGGGCGCAAAGCGCGGCGTAATGGCATAACCCAGCCGCCCCTGATGCTGCCAGCGCTGGATCAGCTCGCGCGTTTGCTGGTAGCTCTGCTCAGCGGTTTCGCTGAGATATTCCGGCGTATGGCGATCCATCATCACCTTACCGGCGATCAGCCGCATATTCAGGCGCAGCGCTTCGCTAAACAGCGCGTTGACAGATTCCGGGTGCAGCGTGCAAAACACCAGCGCGGTGGTGGTGCCGTGGCTCAGTAACTGGCTGATAAAGAATTCGGCAATCTCTGTGGCGTAGGCTTCATCAGCAAACTGGCTTTCAACCGGAAAGGTGTACGTTGTCAGCCACTCCAGCAGTTGTTCACCAAATGCGCCAATCATTTCGGTTTGCGGATAGTGCACATGGGCATCAATAAAACCGGGGAGCAGCAGTTTGCCGCGCCGGTCGGTGTAGCCTTTATGCGCATCCAGATATTGCTCGCCCTCCTGCCAGCTCATTCGCGCCTGAATCTTGCCGTCGCGAATAAACAGCAGACCATCTTCAATGAAACGTGCGTGGTGGGCGATATCGTCGGCGTTGTCGCAGACTTCTGCAATGTCAAACAGCGCGCCGCGGACCGCGGCATGATAATCAATCATCGTTCCTGCCCTGATCGTTTCCATTGTGGGTGAAGTGTTAAAGCAAAATGAGTGCCAGCCGCGACGAGAAACGCCGCGGCCTGAGGTGAAGGGTTACTCTTTTTGTGCCGCGACGTTGGTATTGAAATGCGATGTCGTGACAACAGCGCGCTCTTCGCGGGCCAGCCAGCGATAGGTGATGCCGCCCAGCAGGACGCCGATAAACCAGCTAAAGTTGGCGACTTCGTGCAGCGCCGGAATAAAGCTGATGATCAACCCGACGGCCACTGACGGCACCAGCGCGCCAATCGCTTTCGGGTTAAAGCCATTGCGATACCAGTATTTGCCTTTTGGCGTGTCATCAAACAGGTCATCAACAAACACCTGCCCGCGTTTGATCAGATAGAAATCCGCAATCAGAATGCCGAACAGCGGGCCGATAAAGGCACCCAGCACGTCGAGGGTGTAGTGGATCAGTTCCGGCGAGTTAAACAGGTTCCACGGCGTCAGCAGAATCGAGCCGACAGCGGCGATCATGCCACCGGTACGGAAGCTGATTTTCTGCGGCGAGCAGTTGGAGAAGTCAAACGCCGGCGAAACAAAGTTAGCAACAATGTTGATGCCGATGGTGGCGGTGATCATGGTCAGCAGGCCAATCGCCACCGCCAGATCGTTGCCGACGCGGCTGACGGTTTCAATCGGATCGGTGATCATGCGGCCAAACAGCGACTGGGTGCCAGAGACAATCACCACGGTCACGATCGAGAACAGCAGGAAGTTGAACGGTAAGCCCCAGCGGTTGCCGCGACGAATTTCGCCCATGCTTTTGCCATAACGCGAGAAATCACCAAAGTTGAGCAGCGGCCCGGAAAAATAGGAGACCACCAGCGCAGTCGCGGTGATCATCTGCCAGGTTTGCTCACCGGCGCTGAGTGATTTGCTGGCGAGGGTAAACGAGATACCGTCGAAACCGGTCTTGTATACAATCCAGCCCGCCAGCGCCAGCATCACCACATACACCGCCGGACCGGCAATATCGATAAAGCGTTTAATCGCGCTCATCCCGTGCCAGAACACCATTGCCTGCAGAATCCACATGGTGGCGAAGCACAGCCAGCCAAGGTGCGACAGGCCGAACAGCGACCCCTGCGTTAAAGAAGAGAGCGACGGCCAGAACTTCAGCAGCACCAGCATTAAGGCATTCGCCGCCAGATAGGTCTGAATACCGTACCAGGCGAAGGCGATAAGACCCCGGATCACCGCCGGAATGTTGGCACCGAAGACGCCAAATGCCTGGCGGCAGATAACGGCATAGGGCACGCCTGCCATCTGGCTCGGTTTTGCAACCAGGTTTGCGCAAAGCTGCACAATGCAAATGCCTACCAGCAGGCAGAGCAGCACCTGCCAGCTTGCCAGCCCGAGCGTAAAGAAGCTCGCGGCGACCACGTAGCCGCCCATACTGTGTACATCCGACATCCAGAACGAAAAGATGTTGTACCAGCTCCAGTTCTGATCGCGCGTCGGCGCCAGATCCTCATTGCAAAGCCGTGGGCTGTATACCGCTCCGGAATCAGCGGCCTTAACCTGATGAGTGTTTTGTGTATTTGGCATGAAACCTGCTCCTGTCAATAAAAGCCCGTGAAAAGGGAGTGCTGATGTTGTTGCAGGATCCAGGCCAAAATGATTAATCTTGTATCCAATAATTTAATTTTATGTATACGATCCGATATCGAAAAGTAAAAAAGCGGAGTGGTTAATGAGTAATGAAAACAGTCTGCACGCCGCAGCTGCCTTGCAGGACAAGGATGAAACCATCTACCAGTCGCTGATGACCGCGATTGTCGAACATCAATTACTCCCGGGGAGCAAATTACCGGAAGAGGCGCTGGCGGAGGTGTTTGGCGTCAGCCGCACCGGGATCAGAAAAGTGCTGCAACGACTCAATGCTGTGCAAATGGTCACCTTAACGCCCAAACGTGGTGCACACGTCGCCAGCCCAACGGTCGAAGAGGCGCAGGCGATCTTCCGTACCCGCACGCTGCTGGAAGTGGCCAACCTGCCTGACGTGCTGGCGCACTGCCAGCCGCCACATCTGGCGGCGCTGGAAGCGATTATCCGCCAGGAGCAGCAGGCGCACGAAGCCTATGACGGCCCGGCGGCTATTCGCTACTCCGCTGAGTTCCACATTCAGCTTCAGGCTATTTCCGGCAACCCGGTGTTGACCGAGATGGTCACCGGCCTGAGCCAGCGCTCTTCGCTGGTGATTGCCGCCTGGGGCTCGCCGTGGCGTCAGGGATGTCGTTGTAACGATCATGAACAACTGGTTGATTTACTGCGTAAAAAGGATCTGCAGGCGCTAAGCGCGGCGCTGACGCACCATTTTGAACATATCGTCGACAGCCTCTGTTTCGAGCGGGCTGGCGTTTGTCTGCCGGATTTCGCCCGGCTGTTTGCCGGTCACAAGGAGGCGTAATGTCTGCCGTTTGTATACAAGTTATCAACCCGAACACCAGCCTGGCGATGACCGAAACCATTGGCGCAGCGGCACGAGCGGTGGCAGCCCCTGGCACCGAAATTGTGGCGGTATGCCCGCGTGAGGGCGTACCGTCGATCGAAGGACATTTTGATGAAGCGATTGCCGCCATCGGCGTGCTCGAACAGGTGAAAGCCGGGCGTCAGCAGGGTGTGGATGGTCATGTGATTGCCTGCTTTGGCGATCCGGGATTGCTGGCGGCACGCGAGCTGGCGCAGGGGCCGGTGGTCGGCATCGCCGAAGCCGCGATGCATATGGCGACGCTGGTGGCGACCCGTTTTTCCATCGTCACCACCTTGCCGCGCACGCTGATTATCGCCCGTCATCTGTTGCAGCAGTACGGTTTTCAGGAGCACTGCGCGGCGCTGCACGCCATCGATTTACCGGTACTGGCGCTGGAGGACGGCAGCGGTCTGGCGCAGGAAAAAGTGCGTGCGCGCTGTATTCAGGCGTTAAAAGAAGATGGCTGCGGTGCGATTGTGCTCGGCTGTGGCGGCATGGCGCAACTTGCGCAAGAGTTGACGCGTGAACTGCATGTGCCGGTGATCGATGGCGTCAGCGCGGCGGTAAAAATGGTGGAGTCGCTGGTGGCGCTGGGCTTATCGACCAGCAAGCGGGGCGATTTGGCCTTTCCGGAAAATAAAGCGTTGAGCGGTAAATTTCAGGCATTAATGCCGTAGCGAGTGGAGGGAGAATGGCACTTTTCGACGACAACTATCCGCGCGATTTGCGTGGCTACGCAGGGAAACCGCCGCATGCACAGTGGCCGCAGCAGGCGCGTATCGCCGTGCAGTTTGTGCTGAATTTTGAAGAGGGCGCAGAGAACCATGTGCTGCATGGCGATGCCGGATCGGAGCAATTTCTCTCCGATATTATCGGCGCGGCCAGCTACCCGGATCGGCATATGTCGATGGATTCACTGTATGAATATGGCAGTCGCGCCGGATTCTGGCGCATCCACCAGGAGTTCAGCAAACGCGGGTTGCCGCTGACGGTGTTTGGCGTGGCGATGGCGCTGGCGCGTCAGCCGGAGATCGTTGCGGCCATTAAAGCGGCGAATTATGACGTAGTCAGCCACGGCTGGCGTTGGATCCATTATCAGAACATGGATATCAATGAAGAGCGTGAACACCTGCAAAAAGCGGTGCAGGTGCTGCGCGATCTGTTTGGTAAAGCGCCCACCGGCTGGTACACCGGGCGCGACAGCCCCAATACCCGCCAGTTGGTGGTTGAGCATGGCGGGTTTGACTACGACAGCGATTACTATGGCGACGATCTCCCGTTCTGGAGTGAAGTCACCTGTGGCGACGGCACGCGTAAACCACACCTGATTGTGCCCTATACGCTGGATGCCAACGATATGCGCTTCGCGACCGCGCAAGGTTTTAATACCGCCGAGCAATTTTACACCTATCTGAAAGACAGCTTTGATGTGCTCTACGCCGAGGGCGAAAGCGCGCCGAAGATGATGTCTATCGGCATGCACTGCCGCCTGTTGGGGCGTCCTGGCCGTTTTCGTGCACTGCAACGCTTTCTCGATTATCTCCAGCAGCACGATCGCGTCTGGGTCTGTACCCGCCAGCAAATCGCCGATCACTGGCGGCAGGTTCATCCCTACGCACAATAAAAAACGCCCGGAAAATCCGGGCGTTTTTACTGACGCTGCGGCAAGAAAAGAGATTTCTTATGCCGCCGTATTTCGCACTAAGATGGGGTTCTATCAAACGCCAATCAGGCTTTCTAATGGGATACCAAATTGGGTGTGAAGGCGGCGAATCATCGGTAGCGTGAGGCTACGTGTACCGTTAAGAATTTCGTATACACGATTGGACTTGCCGATAGCAGGCTCCAGATCTTTCACGCTCAGCCCCAGTTGCTCCATACGAAATTTGATGGCCTCAATGGGTGAGGGGGGATCAATGGGGTAATGTTTCTTTTCGTACTCTTCAATCAGTAAGCACATCACTTCGAAATAATCACCTTCCGGCGTGTCCAGTTCCGGTTCATTGTCGAACATTGGCTCAACCGCCCGGAGAGCGGCTTCATAGTCCTCTTCAGTTCTGATCGGTTTAATGTTCATTTTTACTCCAGTTCAACGGTTTCGGCGTCGATAGTATCGTAGTGGCTGTGCGTCCCAATAAACTTCACGAATACCCATCCGCGCTGGTAAGCAATCGCCACAATTAATCGATAGTGATTTCCCTTAATGTTGAACACCACTCGCCTCTCTTTCAAAATGCTGGCGCTGCGGTATTGTCCTTTTATCTCTGCCGGGGTTTTCCAGTCTGCTTTGGTTACTTCATCGACCCAGGCTTTTAGCGGTTGCTCAGCGTCGGGATTCTCCGCCCAGAAGTCCCTTAATGTTTTCACGGAGATGATCTTCATGCGGACAGGATAGTCCCATTACGGGACTATGGGAAGCGCTAAGTCCCAAAATGGGATAATTCTTCACTAAGGTTGAATATAGCCCGGAACGCGTAATCCGGGCGTTTTTGTTAACTCATCAAACTGACCTGGGCGGCAACGATGCGCCAGCCGTAGGGGAAGCGCACCCAGCTTTGCTGCTGGCGACCAATGCGATCGCTCCCTTCACGGGTGAATTCGGTGCTGCACACGGCGTAATCCTCGCCGAAAGTGGTAATGACCGTATGGCGCAACTCGCGCTGCAAACCGGCGGCCGGACGCGCGGCGCGAAAGGCGCGGATCTCCTCAATGCCATAAAGATTCTCGCCTGCGCCGAGACGCACGGTGCTGGCATCGTGCCAGAATAGTTCATCAAGCACCGCAATATCGTTGCTGACCAGCGCGTCTTCATAGCGATAAAACGCGGCAGTGACCTCCGCCAGTACCCACGGGCGGTTAATGTCGTCCTGATGCATCATAGTGTTATCTCCGCAGGGCGGGCATCGGTGATGCCCTGTTCTTCCAGCACGCGGGCGGCGCGCAGGCAGGCTTGTTCGTTAAACGGCGCCGCAATCAGTTGCAGGCCAATTGGCTTGCCGGACGCGGTGCGCAGCGGCACGGTCACCACCGGCAGGCCTAAAAACGAAATCGGCTGCGTCAGCATGCCCATGCTGGCGCGGATCGGCAGCGGCTGGCCGTTTATCTCCATCGTCTGTTCGCCGATTTGCGTGGCGCTGCGCGGTGTGGCCGGGGCGATCAGCACATCGGCATGGGCAAACAGCGCGCGGCTTTCCTGCTGCGCGTGGCGGCGAAAACGCTGCGCCTGTAAATACCATGCCGCCGGGATCATCGCGCCCGCCAGCAGACGTTCGCGCGAGTGGGGTTCAAAACGCTGTGGTTCGCGGCGCAGCGCAGGTAAATACTGATTACCGCCTTCCGAGGCGCTGATAATGAACGCTGCCGAACGCGAGAGTTCCGCTTCGGGAAAGAACACTTCTTCGCGCGCATCGAGAGCGTGCGCTACACGGCTGAGCGCAGCTCTGGCATCGTCATCGCACCAGGTGGTGAAATAACCGCTCAGCACTGCGCAGCGTAACCCCTCCATCCCGCGTGACAGCAGCGGTTGTGCCGCTTCACTGGCGATTTGTGCTTGAAAGGCATCCTGCGGATCGCGCCCCTGTAAGGCATCATAAACCGCCGCCAGATCGCTCACCCGGCGGGCGAACGGCCCAATATGGTCGAGGCTGGGGACAAACGGGTGCGTTCCGGCACGCGACAGACGACCAAATGTCGGTTTAAGCCCGAAGATGCCGCACAGCGAGGCGGGCACGCGAATAGAGCCGTTGGTGTCGCTGCCGAGCGAAAAATGCACCAGCCCAGCGGCGACCGCCACCGCTGAACCGCCGGAAGAACCGCCAGCAATGCGCGTCAGATCGTGCGGGTTGCGCGTCGCGCCGTAGTGGCTGTTTTCAGTGGTAAAACCGTAGGCGTAAGCGTCCATATTGACCATGCCCGACAGCAGCCCGCCAGCCTGCCGTAACTGGCGCACGGCGCGGCTATCTTCTGTGGCGGCGGGGCGCTGGCTGAATAACTCTGCGCCTGCAAGCGTGGTGTGCCCGGCGACATCAAACAGGTTTTTCACCGCGTAGGGAATGCCTGCCAGCGGCGGCAGCGGCTGGCCATTCTGCCGTAGGGTATCGATGCGCTGCGCTTCGTCGAGCATGCGTGCTGCGGTCACCGTCGTCCAGGCGTTGATCTGCGGGTTGATTTGCTCAATCGCTGTCAGCGTCTGGCGGGCAATGTCGCTCGCGCTCAAATCCCCTGCGGCCAGTGATTGTTGGATGTCGGCAATACTCATCTCATGCAGCTTCATGCTTTGTACACTCCGGCAATTTCCAGACGATCGTCCAGCGGCAGCGCCATCAGCGGTTCAGCCATCGCGGCAATGCGGCGAAACTGTAGCAGCAGCTCGGCGCGCCGCTCATCCGTCAGTTCCACGCCATGAATGCGGATCATGGCGTCCAGATAGACGTCCCATTCGGGTTGTGAATTGTTCATGGTTCTCTCCTCAAAAACCGGCGGCGGAGCCGTTACTGCGGGGATCGAATGCCCCTTCAAACAGACCGTCAGGATGGCGAACAATCGCGCCTGCGTGGCCCATCGCTTCGCTGAAATCCGCCAGCACGTCAACGTCATGGCCCAACGCGCGCAGGCGGGCGACGGTCTCGGGCGAGAAGCGGCCTTCCAGCTTCAGCGAATCCGAGGTTTGCCCCCAGGTGCGCCCCAGCAGCCAGCGCGGGCGGCTGATTGACTCTTGCAGCGGTACGCCTTGCATTACGTAGCGGGTAAAAAGCGCTGCCTGGGTTTGCGGCTGGCCGTCGCCGCCCATCGAGCCGTAGACCATCACCCGGCCATCATGTAGCCGTGCTGCCGCCGGGTTGAGGGTATGAAACGGTTGTTTGCCCGGTGCGAGCGCCAGCAGGTGATCGGGGTTGAGGCTGAACGATGCGCCACGGTTTTGCCAGACGATGCCGGTATCCGGTAGCACCACACCGCTGCCAAACTCATGATAAATGCTCTGAATAAATGACACGGCGAGGCCGCTGTTATCCATAACGCCCATCCAGACGGTATCACCCGGCCCTTTGCCTGCGCCCCACGGCGCGGCCTGCCTTTCATCCACACGGTTAGCCAGCGCCTGAAGTTCGCTTGCGGCCAGCAGGCTTTGTATGTCGGTTTTCAGGTGGCGCGGATCGGTGATGTGGGTATCGCGCAGGCCGAAGGCGAGCTTGGTAGCCTCCACAATGCGGTGCACGGTGGCGGCATCGTCCGCGTTTCCCATCGCCAGACGGTCGGTAATACCGAGGATCGCCAGTGAAACCAGCCCCTGTGTCGGCGGCGCAAGGTTCCATACATCCCCCTGCGAATGCTGCAAGTGCAGCGGCGTGGTGCGGCGTGCGCGATGCTGCTGAAGATCTTCCCGCGTCACAGGCAGGCCATATTGCGCCATGCCGCGCGCCAGGCTCTCGGCCAGCGGGCCGCGATAAAAACTCTCCAGCCCCTCTTCAGCAAGGCGTTGCAGCGTAGCGGCGAGCGCCGGTTGACGGAAACGGCTGCCCGCTTTTGGCGGCTGGCCGTTGTGCAGATAGGTGTCGGCAAAGCCAGGCAGATCGCGCAGTTCGGCCAGTTTATCCGCCGTGGCGGTGGCCTGGGAAAGTGTCACCGGCGTGCCGTGTTGGGCGTAATCTATCGCATCCGTCAGCAGACGCGGCAACGGCAGCGCTTTGCCGGTTAATTCGTGCGAGACCTTCAACGCTTCATCCCAGCCGCTGACGGTGCCCGCAACAGTGAGCGCGGCGCGCGGGCCGCGATGCGGGATCGTCGCCAGATCGCTGTAGGCCGCGAGCGTCGCCAGCGAACCGGCAGCGCCACTGGCGTCGATGGCAATCGGTTCGCCTTCCGGCGGCACAATCAGCCAGAAACCGTCGCCGCCGAGGCTGTTCATATGGGGATAAACCACCGCAATCGTCGCCGCAGCGGCAACCATCGCCTCGATGGCGCTGCCGCCTTCGCGCAGGACAGACAGCGCACTTTGGCTGGCAAGATGATGGGGGGCGACCGCCATCCCGTGGGTGGAGACATTACTTTGCATTCGCTGTCCTCGTAAGCCGAAAAGTAGCCTGAAGTTGCAAAAGCCGTTCCATTTCTGAATAAAAAGTTTCACAGAGCGGGGCCGTGTCATTTTTTTGCCGGGCTGGCATGCATTGTGAAAGGGGAAATCGGTATAGTGCGATGAAACGAAAGTTACAGAGGTCTTATGGAACAGCTTGATGAACGTCTGAAAGGGCAATATGCCTCGTTATCGCCCCAGGAGCAGCGGGTGGCCGATTTTATCTTCGATCACTTTGATGACCTCATAAGCTATAACAGTGCTGAGCTGGCGCAGCTCAGCGGGGTGTCGAAGGCTACCGTCAGCCGCCTGTTCAAGCGTCTGGGGTATGAGAAATATAAAGACATGCGCGATGAACTGCGTACGCTGCGACAAAGCGGGATGCCGCTGACGGATAACCGCGATGCGGTGCAGGGCAATACGCTGCTGGCGCGCCACTATAAGCAGGAGATGGCGAACCTGACGCAGTGGGTTAATGCGCTGGATGCGCAGCAGTTTGCCGGTGCGCTGGAGGCAATAGTGAAGGCGCAACGCATCATTATTATTGGTATGCGTAACTCCTGGCCGGTGGCGCTGCACCTGCGCCAGCAGCTATTGCAGGCGCGCGGACAAGTGCAAGTGCTGCCGCAGCCGGGGCAGAGCCTGAGTGAAGAGTTGGTGGATTTAACGCCGGGCGATCTGGTGGTGATGGTAGCGTTTCGCCGTCGCCCGCGCATTATCCGCCCGCTGATGCAGCAGTTACAGAACGCGAACATTCCGCTGCTGCTGCTGTGCGAGCCGCAGGCGCACAACCTTTTTCCGCTGGCGAGCTGGCACCTTTGCGCACCGCTGGACAGCGTTTCCGCCTATGACAGCTATGCGTCAGTCAACAGTTTGATCAACCTGCTGGCGAATGCGTTTCTGCATGAAATTCTCGATAAAGGACGCCCGCGTATTCATGACATTGCCACGCTGTATCAGAAGCTGGATGAACTGGAACAGCGATAATGGGGCACCAGTGTGGTGATTTTGCATTGTTTTGGTGCATTTGATTACCACGAAACGTTCCGGTTTGAAGCGTCTTTTCTTTGTTTTCTCTGCGATAAATGCCGATTTCACCGTCGGCATTTTTATTGTGCACCGCTGGCACATTAGTTGCAGATATCAATTTAAGGAATCTTTTGTTTCATGTTAACGTAACGGGTAATCACCATGAGAAAACTTTTGATCGCACTGGCCGGGGCCGCTTGTCTGTTCACCTATGCTGCGGCTGCGCAGGCTGACCAATTACAGGATATTGAAAAGCGCGGCGTGATCCGCATTGCCGTTCCGCAGGATTTCCCGCCGTTTGGTTCGGTAGGCACCGATCTGCAACCGCAGGGCTATGACATCGATATGGCACGTTACCTCGCCAAACAGATGAAACTGAAGTTGCAACTGGTGCCGGTTACCAGCGCTAACCGCGTGCCTTATCTGCAAACCGATAAAGTGGATTTGGTGATCTCCAGCCTCGGTAAAAACGCCGAGCGCGAAAAGGTGATTGATTTCAGCCGCGCCTATGCGCCGTTCTTCCTTGGCGTGTTCGGGCCTAAAGGGGCGGAACTGAAAGATGCTGCGGCGCTGAGCGGCAAAAGCATCGGGGTAACGCGCGGCGCGGTTGAGGACATGGTATTGACCAGCGTTGCACCGAAAGATGCCGAGGTGAAACGTTACGAAGATAACAACACCACGCTCTCGGCGTATCTCTCCGGGCAGGTGCAGTATGTGGCGACCGGTAACCTTGTTGTGGCGGCGATTGCCCGGCAGAACGCGGATAAAGCCCCGGTACCGAGCTTTATGCTGAAAGATTCTCCGTGTTTTATCGGCCTGAAAAAGGACGAACCAGCGCTGAAAGAGAAGGTGAATGCGCTGATTGAGCAAGGGATTAAGGACGGTACGCTGAACAGCCTCTCTGAGCAGTGGCTGAAAGCGCCGCTGCCGGCAAACCTTGGCGCATAAGGCGTGTGAATGACGGAACAACTTCATTTTTCTGCACTCTGGCCGCACTGGCCAGAGTTGCTGGCGGGGATGTGGGTCACCGTGCAGTTGACGGTCATGGCGACGGTGGGTGGCCTGGCGATTGGCATTTTCGGTGCGGCGATTCGTAGCGGTCGGCCGACGTGGTTCAGCCGGATCTGGGGCGGTTATGTAGAGCTGATTCGTAACACGCCGTTTGTGGTGCAGCTCTTTTTTATCGTCTTTGGTCTGCCGAATATCGGTTTCAAGATGACGGCTGGCGAAGCGGCGCTGTTGGCGATGATCGTCAACCTGGGCGCTTACAGCACGGAGATCGTGCGTGCCGGGATCCAGGTGACGCCAAAAGGGCAATGGGAAGCCGGGCGCGTGCTGGGGTTAAGCCGAAGCCAGACGTTTATCCGCGTGGTGCTTCCCCCTGCGTTGCAGCGCATTTATCCGGCGCTGGTTAGCCAGTGCATTATTGTCATGCTGGGATCGTCCGTGGTGTCGCAGGTCTCCTATGAAGAGCTGACCTTCGCCGCCAACCTGATTCAGTCGCGGACATTCCTCAGCTTTGAGGTCTATCTGGTGACCACCGGCATTTATCTGCTGCTCTCGATCGCCATGCGTCAGTTGATGATGGCGGCGGGACGGAAATGGTTGGGGGTACAGGCATGATGACCACATTTACCGACTGGGACATTATCCGCAACCTGCTGCTGGCCGGGCGCTGGACGGTGTTGTTGTCGCTGGTGGCGTTTATGGGCGGGGCGCTGGTAACGCTGCCGCTGTTGCTGCTGCGACTCACTGGCGGGCGTCAGGTGAAACGCCTGATCCGCGCCTATATCGAACTGTTTCAGGGCACGCCGCTGTTGATGCAGTTGTTCCTCGCCTTTTTCGGTGTGGCGCTCTTCGGCATCGATGTGTCGCCCTGGACGGCAGCCTCGCTGGCGCTGACGCTCTATACCAGTGCGTTTTTACTCGATATCGGCTATGGCAGCATTCGCGCACTGCCGAAAGGGCAATGGGAAGCCTCGCGCTGCCTGGGGTTGAGCTTTGGTCAGACGTTATTCCGCGTGGTGGCGCCGCAGGCATTGCGCATCGCCATTGCGCCAACGGTCGGTTTTGCCGTGCAGGTGATAAAAGGTACTGCGCTTTCGTCAATCATCGGTTTTGTTGAATTGACCAAGGCCGGCACGATGCTGACCAACGTCACTTATCAGCCGTTTAAAGTCTTTGCGCTGGTGGCGCTGGGCTACTTCATTTTGTGCTATCCGCTGTCCCGCTACAGCCGTTACCTGGAGAATAAATTCAATGCCTCTCATCACCATTAATCAGGTACAGAAGTACTACGGCGACAACCACGTGCTAAAGGGTGTCGATTTGGACATCGATATGGGCGAGGTGATCTCGATTATCGGCCGTAGCGGATCGGGTAAAAGCACGCTGCTGCGCTGCATTAACGGCCTCGAAGGCTACCAGGAAGGGAGCATTAAGCTGGGCGGCGTGACCATTACTGACCGCGATTCACAGGCGCGGGAGATCAGCCGTTCCATCGGAATGGTGTTCCAGAGCTTTAATCTGTTCCCGCACATGACCGCGCTGGAGAACGTCATGCTGGCGCCGCGTCGGGTGCTGAAAAAAAGCGCCGCCGAGTGTCGCGAACTGGCGCAACGGATGCTGGAGAAAGTGGGGCTTGGCGACCGCCTCGATTACTACCCGGCGAATCTCTCCGGCGGTCAGCAGCAGCGCGTGGCGATTGCCCGTGCGCTGGCAATGTCGCCGAAAGTTTTACTTTGTGACGAGATAACCTCCGCGCTCGATCCCGAACTGGTGGGCGAAGTACTGAAAGTGCTGGAGCAACTGGCTGCCGAAGGGATGACGTTGATCCTTGTCACCCATGAAATGAATTTTGCCCGCGAAGTGGGCGACCGCGTGGTGTTTATGCATCAGGGCCGGGTGTGGGAGCAGGGCGACAGCAAAACGCTGTTTGCCAGCCCGCAGACTACCGAGCTGAAGCAGTTTATCTCTTCCGTGCGCGGTCTTAATTAACGTAAGGAATTTCAGATGGATATCGCTCAATTTCCGCAAATCAATCCGCCGCAACGTCTGCTGATGGGACCGGGGCCAATCAATGCTGATCCGCGCGTGCTGCGTGCCATGTCGAGCCAACTGATCGGCCAGTACGATCCGGCGATGACCCACTATATGAACGAAGTGATGGCGCTTTATCGCGGCGTGTTTCGCACGGAAAACCGCTGGACGATGCTGGTTGACGGCACGTCGCGCGCCGGGATAGAGGCGATCCTTATTTCCGCAATCCGGCCGGGCGATAAAGTGCTGGTACCGGTGTTTGGCCGCTTTGGTCATCTGCTGTGTGAAATCGCCCGTCGCTGTCGCGCCGAAGTGCATACGATTGAAGTACCGTGGGGCGAGGTTTTCACGCCGGATCAGATTGAAGATGCCATTAAGCGCGTGCGCCCGCGCCTGCTGTTAACGGTGCAGGGCGATACGTCAACCACCATGCTGCAACCGCTGGCGGAACTGGGCGCTATTTGTCGTCGCTACGATGTGCTGTTTTACACCGATGCCACCGCTTCACTCGGCGGTAACGCGCTGGAAACCGATGCCTGGCAACTGGATGCTGTCTCTGCGGGGATGCAGAAGTGCTTAGGCGGGCCGTCCGGTACCTCGCCCATTACCCTGAGTAGCCGCATGGAAGAGGTGATCCGCCGACGTAAATGTGTTGAAGAGGGTATTCGCACTGATGCGCATCTCGACGGCGTGGATGAGATGGTTTACTCCAACTATTTCGATCTCGGCATGGTGATGGATTACTGGGGGCCGGAGCGACTGAATCACCACACTGAAGCGACTACCGCGCTATTCGGCGCACGTGAATGTGCCCGGCTGATTCTGCAAGAGGGGCTCGATAATGGTATTGCGCGTCATAAGCTGCATGGTGATGCGTTGCTGAAAGGGATTCAGGCAATGGGGCTGGAAGCCTACGGCGATTTGCAACACAAAATGAACAACGTGCTGGGCGTCGTCATTCCGCAGGGCGTGAACGGTGACCAGGTACGCAAATTGATGCTGGAGGATTTCGGCATTGAGATCGGCACCTCTTTCGGCCCGCTGCACGGCAAAGTGTGGCGTATCGGCACCATGGGCTACAACGCGCGTAAAGCCTGTGTGATGAACACCCTGAGCGCACTGGAGTCCGTGCTGAATTACCTGAAATTCGCCACCACACAAGGGGCGGCGATGCAGGCCGCGTGGGATCACTATCTCAGCGAGGATGCGTGATGATTCGACCGGCACGCCTCGAGGCGGCAGCACGTGTAATGGCCCGCGCCGATGAGCTGGCCGCGATCAGCGAAACACCGGATGCACTGACCCGGGTTTATCTTTCCGCACAGCATTTACAGGCCAACCAGCGGGTTGCGGAGTGGATGCGCCAGGCGGGAATGCTGGTCTGGCAGGACAGTGTGGGCAATATTTGTGGTCGCTATGAAGCGGTTCAGGAAGGCGCTCCGGCGGTGCTACTCGGTTCGCATCTTGATACCGTGCGTAACGCCGGGCGTTACGACGGGATGCTTGGCGTGCTGACGGCCATCGAAGTAGTACACAGCCTGCATCAGCAGGATGTACGTCTGGCGCAGGCGATCGAGATTGTCGGTTTTTGTGATGAAGAGGGTACGCGTTTTGGTATCACTTTGCTGGGAAGCCGCGGGTTGACCGGAAGCTGGCCAGCGCACTGGCTTTCGCAAACTGATGCCGAGGGGATTAGCGTGGCGCAGGCGATGGTCAATGCCGGGCTGGACCCGCAGCGGATCCCGCAGGCGGCGCGCGATGCGGCGGCCTTCAGCAGCTATCTCGAATTGCATATCGAGCAGGGGCCGTGCCTGGAACAGGCTGGGCTGGCGCTGGGCGTGGTCGAGGCGATCAATGGCGCGCGCAGGCTAAATTGCCGCTTTACCGGCGAAGCCGGACATGCTGGCACGGTGCCGATGAGTCACCGGAAAGATGCGTTGGCCGCGGCGGCTGAGTGGATGATCGCCGTTGAGAGCACCACGCAACAGCAAGGTGGCAACCTGGTGGCTACCGTGGGGAATATGCGGGTTCTGCCTGGCGCGGTGAATGTCATCCCCGGCGAGGTGTCGTTGTCGCTCGATATCCGTGGCCCGCAGGATGTGCCACTTGATGCGCTGCTCAATGAATTACTGGCGATGGCGCAGGCCATCGCGGCGCGGCGCCATCTGCAATTCAGCGCCGAGGAGTTTTATCGTATTGCCGCCACGCCCTGCAATCAAAAGCTGCAAACATTGCTTGCTGATGCGGTGCAGGTTGTGCAGGGGGAGACGCTGTCGTTACCGAGCGGCGCAGGGCATGATGCTATCGCCATGGCGGAACGCTGGCCGGTTGGCATGCTGTTTGTGCGCTGCAAAGGTGGGATTAGCCACCATCCGGCGGAATCGGTACAGGTCGAAGATGTTGCGCTGGCTATTGATGCTTTTGGCCGCGCGGTGAGTGTGTTGGCCGCTGCGGAATAATCTCTGCAACGGCAGGTTTCAACCTGAAGGGAGGCGATGGACTGCCTCCCGGCGCTAAGCGTTAACGGGCGCATAAAAACAGTGGGCGCTTGCCGATGACAAACAGAAAGCCGTTTTTACCCTGTGGACGAATGGAGTAGTTGATCTCTTTATTCGGGTAGACATAAAAATCAGGCAGCACGCTCGCAATAACGTTATCGGTCGAGGTTTCGATGCTGTCCACTTTATTCACTGCAGTTGACGTAAAGTGATAGGAATGACGATTTTCTGTCCATGTATAAGAGACGTCTCGCCTGATCGTTTCTGTCGGTTTATTGTCTTCCATATAGCCGCCGCTTACGGATACAACGCCGCGTTTAGCCTCTCTGTTATACATAAAGTCGAGAGTAAAATTAGCTTGTACGTTTTTGTGATAAACAATCACTGAAGCTGAACATGTTTCCGTATAGCCGGATGATGCGACGAACAGATAATACAGATAACCTACAATCGCACCAGCGACTAAAAATATAAAGCTGAACAGAATGGTTTTTTTGTTATTCACTCTGCACTCTCCTGAAATAGAGTGAAATACAACCCGGTGAAACGGAGTTTTTAAAATCCTGCTTACAGGCTAGTGCAGTAAGCGTTGGCGATGTGGCTGATACCGGGAAATAAACCCAAGGATAAATCTTACAGTTTAGTCCGGTATTCTTAATCAGATTTTTATATTTCTGATAATAATTTCTGCTATCATGCGTGTCATCTTTAGTATAGATCTGACAGCCATTATCATTTTCTACAAAATTATAATTATCAAAGAAAACAGGCGTTTTACCGAATGGTAAAGAGTATGCAATTATCAGCAAACCTGTGGCAAAAGCGGCAAATATAATGACTGCCGATAAATGCCAGCCGGCAGATCGTGAAGGTTTGCTGGCAGGTATTTTATTGCGCCCAGGCGTTACCAGTGGAGTTTGTTCACGCTCATTGACATGCGCGCTTATCGCAGACCACGTCGGCTGGTCTGCGGTGCTATCGCGGGTAATAGCAGGATCGCCGTATTCTGTGTCTGAGGTAATATCGACTTCAGTAATGTCGGTTTCCGGTGTAACCGCTGCGTTAGATTTGTCCTGTTTTATGATTTTCACACTGTCGTCAATTTGAAAGCCTTTTCTGGGGATGGTTGCAATTAATCGGCTATCCGTTTCGCCGACTGCCCGCAATCCACGACGCACGATCGAGATATTTTGATATAACGTATTTGTTGGAACCAGCATGCCTTCTTCTTCCCAGACTTTTTTGAAGAAATCTTGCTGGAGAACAATTTCGGGTGAAGCCTCTAGTAGAAGCAGCAAACAACGGCTGGCGGGGGCTGTCAGCGTGACGTTTATTTCAGGATTGCTCACTGAAATAAGCTTTTTCATTTCCGGTCTGAATTCAATGTTATCGTTAATAATCCAGTTCATATACGCTACAACACAGCCATTGGTTGTGTTCCTTTATAAGTGTTTTATCTGTGTGAAAATCTGTAGATAAATATTTGAACATACACAGGGTTTGTTTTCCATGCTTTTTATATGTAGTTCAGCTAACCCACCCGCATTGATTGTAATGCTGAATGCTTCATTGTTAATAAAAATATTTTTCAAAGACTTATGCATTATTCTGGCGGTTTGTCAGGTTGGATTTATTGGGTTTTTATATATCTTAAATGCCTTATTAAGAATTACTTAAGATGCTTAAATGCCCTGTGAAGATGCTATTAATTGCATGTGTTAATTACTTTTATAAAACTATCATTGTAAACAATGTATATTTGTGAGGCAGTTGTGAGCGCTGGTTGATGAATGATATCCCCTGGGCGCATATACCACGATTTACCCTCCGCTTCCGCTGAGCCACAGTAGGGTTTCTCGATCAGCCTGAACCAGGTGTTACCGCTGTTTTTGAAACGCCCCTTTTGCCGCTCAAAATCCCATTCGAAATGGATTTTGCGCGGGCGGACCACCAGAATGGTGTCCATTATGATGACGGGCATCATACCGACGGTACTTTTAGAGGAAAGGTGAGTGGTGCGGTTTTGTGGCGGTATTTCCTGAAAAGAGACGCGGTAGTAGCGCTCTTTGTCGTCTGCCGGGCCATGATAAAAGAATTTGAAAAAGTCACTCTCTCCCGGCACGAGCGTTATCTGTCGCGGTGTAAACAACAGCTCTCCATCAGCGGTACGCGAGGAGACTTCCTGCTCTCCGGGTTTGTCGATGGATCGGACTTTCACGCGGTAAAGTCGTGCCTCTTTATTATTATTCACCACATGCTTGGCGACCATGTTGTTTTCCGCTGGCATGGAAAATGTCATGTCGCCGACCGAAATCGCCAGGCTGTACGCTGGCGCCATGAGCGCCAGCAGAGCGAAAAGAGAGTGAAGAAATTTACCTTGCATTTTGCCACATCGCCATTACGGTGACGTCCCCGGACGCACTGACGTCGCCATACCAGTCATTCTGATTAAGGGTTTTCAATGATTGTGGATCGTTCATTGGAATGGAAAACCGGACGGTTGATTTTCTTGTTACACCGGTTTCGCCGTTTGCCAGCGCCAGAGGTGTAGATGACCATAATGCTCCGGTCATGTCACGCCACTGCCCGTCACAGCCCACATCGATCTCTTCACGGGTTCCGCTCTGGGTGACAAAACTCACGATACCGGGGAAGGGCACCCGCGTTTGCCCGTCTTTTGAACTGAATATACACCAGGGGCGACCATTGATAGTTTGTGTCGGACCACTGACACTGACTAAGACCATATCCGCCGCCGTTTTTCCATTTGTGGTAACAATATAATCAAAATCGAGATCGGGATTAGCGAAGCCAACCGTTCCTGATCTGCTGGGTGTCACCGTAAAATCAGCCGGGATAATACTGATGCTAAAGTTGGTCGGCTTAAAGATAAGCTGTGCGGAGGTTGAAAACTCATACCAGCCGGATTCCGGCGCGGTGAGGTTTCTTAAACGGAACGTCACTAAATCACGTAAGTTACTTCCATTGGCGTTTTGATTAATCATCTCCTTAAAAAAATTATTTGAGAAAAAGAGATAAATTGAATCATGCCCTTTCATCGCATTAAACGTGTAGTAATTTGTTGTCCCTGTTACCGTCTGCCAGCTTGCGCCATCAAGGCTGAATTGCATATCTGCCGCTCTGACGGCAGACTCCAGCCCGGCATGGGAGATAGCCGGGAAAAAACGCACATCGGTGTCGCTAATACCATTATGATTTAACGTGTAAGTAACCACCTTGCAGGCAATGCCTGAAACACTGCCGATCACCTGCATCCGGCAATCTGCATTGCCTTCACCGATTGTTGGCGTCCCGTCGGTATTAAAGAAGATCTCTGACATCGAATTGGTACTGTAGAACTTGAAATGTGCAGCTTTAGTGTAAGAGACCTTACGCTCATACCAGTTGCCGCTGGGCATATACTGACAACGCTGCCCCAGTTTTGCATCATAAGCGTCTCTTGTCCGGCAGGTATTAATCGTCATGGAGAACGTTTGGCCGACCGGGGAATTGTTCAGATAATAATAAAATTGGTCTGACATCATCCCGTGCGCCCATTTAGCGCCGCCTGGCGTTACGTCCACGCCATAAAAGCCCTGGCTGTCCGTGGCCTGCGGCGGCAGCATGGAGGTTGCCATATCACAACCGCTGTACCAGTTGATACAGCGCATACCGACAAGCAGGTTTGACGCTGGAGCATTGGTGAGCCACATATCGAAGTAATAATTATCGCCAATTAAGGTATTGTAACCATTGTCAATATAACCAAGGCTGGTCTGATACATAGTACCTGAGCCGTTATATTTCAGACCTGTCCAGCGGTTTGAACCTGTCATTCGTGGATCCAGTGCCGCAACTGGCGTTACAAAATAGTTATCATCAGTGTCATTTTCGATGAAAATATATTGGCGTGTAGGTGCATCTGAATAGGTTGTTTTGCTTACCGCGGCGTGGACGGGAGCCGCCATAACATAAAAAACAATCAAAAATAAAAGACGCGAAAGATTAACTTTCATTGTGTTCTCCTGTCGGCATCAGGTTGGCAAAAGTTTTCAGACCCTGGCATGTAATATCACCAACCCATACCGCGCCGCGCGCCTGGCTAAGATCCAGTGCCGCTTCGCAGCTTTCATCATTGCCGTAATTAAAATCAATAACCGGGAATTTTTTATCAATATCCATAACAAATTCACCATTGTTATCAGTCTGCGCACGACCAATATGATTATTTATGCGCGCATTAGTCAGCAGCGTACCGTCTTCAGCACGAATCCTGCCGAATACAGTAACCATTTGTTTAATTTCTGGTTTAATGACTACAACATTACCTGGGTAAAGTGTCAGATGACTTTTTTTGCCGCGGGAAATGTCGTAGCTATCTAATGAATTTTTACTGTTAAGAATTTCAATATCATATTTATTATAGGGATCTAATGGCAGGTAATTATACTTACCGGTCATTGGGAAAGCACGGCCATTGATTTGTGCGGTCAATTTCCCATCATTTCCAATATCGGTGTGGAAAATAACGCCCGCATTTCCTTCATTATTACCGCTGGCCCCAATGCCCTCGGTCTGCCAGCCGAAACTGCCGGACGAGGTCATATTAGAATTAAGGTAACCATCAGCACCGCTATTAAGATTTAGTGTACCGGAAGAGTAGCGTGTTTCATAGCGAGTCCATGCTCCGCCACTCAATGTTTTATTATCACCGCTATCGCCGGAAATGGCGCGAGAAATATCTGCACCAACTGTACGAATAATACCCTCATCGAACTGTTTTTGTGCCGAAATATTCGCCGTAGTATATCCATTCTGGTGCGTCATACCGGTCTGGAGCCAGTTACCTAATGGTAATGAAAAATCGAGTGCAATAAATTTTTGCGTACTACTGGGACCGGTGCTGTCTCCGTAAGAATATTGTTGTATTCCGCCGCGCAGCCCCAGCGAACCAAAACGGCCGCTATAAAGCGACTGGCTATAATCGACAGTGTAGTTATGTGTGTGGTACTGATTATTGCTGTTGTAGCTCGCCGACAGTGTACCTAACTTTGACCACAGCGTATTCAGATTCAGGGACACACCCACCGCTGTATTGTCCGTACTGTTACGGCGCAGGCTGCGGCCAATCACCGTTTTTTCCCGGCTTAACCAGACGTTGCTGAATCCACCGGGAAGCGTTGCATTTATATTACTAATAAGGCTCCATGACCCATCGGTAGCAAACATGTTTTGCATACCCAACTGGAGCGCGTCAACGATCGGCCAGGAAAAATTGCCTTCAGCCACCGCGACATTGTTATAGTGATAGCCCGATGCCATCCAGTTGATTGTATTCAAACCGCCGGACGCGGAGGCACCCACCAGCAGCGTGTTTTTCGCCTGCTGAATGTTCCCGTTTTCATGAACCCAGTCGTCCATGTGCATGCTGCCGCCCCAAATCTGCCAGCTTAAGGGCATATCTGCCGTACGACTTCCGGTGAGCAATTTATTCACTTTTTGAATGTTGCTGCTCGTCACTTTGCCATTGACAATAACGTCGACTTTTACGTCATAAATACCGTACGGCAGATCGCGGGTATCCACTTCATGGCTACCCATATTAAAGTTCTGCACGCTTAGTAGCTTGTCATTGCGGTAAACATGAACCTCACCTGCGGCAGGCAAAAAAGCAATGACCGGCGTGATGGAATGCGAATGATCAAATTTGGTTGAGTTCGCCTGGTTTCCCCATGACATGCCATAAATTTTACCGGACGAGATGGCAGTGACTGGACCGAGAGATTGTAAATTCCATGCATCCAACACTCCCCCGGCAAACCGATAACCAGCGAAATCACGTTCGTACATGACTTTATAAATGTCGGCTTGCTGGTTAGCAGAGCCCAGGCCATAAATAGAGCTATCCACCAACAGATGGTGTTCACGTAATGCCGTGGCGCTCGCCAAAGAGAGATAGCTTGACGTATTGCTATCACCGCCGCGCATTTGGTTATGATAAACACCGAGATCATAATTCAGCGTACCGCTAATACTTTCAGCACTGGATGCGCCAATATCTTGACTACCGTCATGCAGTAACGTACCCAGTGCTTCTTTATTAACGACAAGTTGCAATATTAATTGCTGGAAATTTAAACGTAATGACGCGTCATTCGTCAGCGGAATAGTCAGGTCACTATTAAAACTGGTATTAACTAACGCTGTTAATTTTTCACGTGTTTGCTTATTTATCGAAGCATTTCCATCCTGCTCTTCAAGCTGGACTTGCCGAATTTTGAGCGATTTTTCATCAAGCCAAATTGCCGCAAGCCCAATCCGCTGATCGTCTGATTTCCCCTCTGTATTATTTAAGTGAATATACAGCGGTATGCTCATCCCATCGCGTAATGCGTTATTGAAGGCTTCAGGAATCATCACGCCATTGATTTGTTGATACAAAGATGGTTTAGCAACGGCGCCGTTTACATCAGTAAACAGAACCGCAGTACACGTGATGATTGTTTTTAAAATCTTATTATCCACAATAACGGCTCGCTAGTGAAAATACTATTTGACCGGAATAAAATTGTCCGCTTGCCAGAAAGCGAGTCGTGCTTTCTGATTTTCGATATCCACTTGGGTGAAACTTCTCGTTTTGCCGGGCATTAAGTAATAGTTTTCTTTACACTCTTTTTTCTCAGAGATTTTTTTACAAGGGCCATAGGCAATGAGGCGTAACGTGGCATTGCCAGTATTTTTTATTTCACCCTTTGAATATTGATAGTCATATTTTACTTTTCGCGGTGCGACGACCAGTATTGTACTAATACGAGCGGACGCGGTTGCGACAGCATAACGAGTGGCATTATTTTTTGATGCATTGCTGAGCGCCTGATCAAACCAAATAATACGATAATATCTTTCGATGTCGTCCTGTGGGCCATTATAGTAAAAACGGATCATTTCATTGCTTTCTGCCGGAAGCAACAGACTTCCCGGTGAGAGTAACAATTCATCCTTACTCTCCATCGGTATTGTTTTACCATCGCTCTGCGGCGAACTAATTCTTTCGACGCGAATATTAACCAGCCGTCCGGTGGTCGTCGGGTTTTTTATTGTTTTATTAAGAATAGTGGCATCGCTATACATAAATGAGGAGATATCACCAACATCGAGTGCATATACAGGCATTGCGCCACTTACAAATAGTAGCGTCGCCAGAATCGTTTTTTTCATAGAAATATCGCCGAAGAATTAAGCAGGAGCGTTATTTCGCTCCTGCTGAAAAAAGAATTAGCTCCAGGTAGCGTCGAACTGAACGCTGATATCACCGCTCCAGATACCTTCTGGCAGCTGGCTCATATCCGTAGCGGCAGTGGTGCCATCGGTGGTGCCATTTGCGATAGAGAAGGTGAATGCATCCTGTGCGGTAACACGACCGGTCTTGCTAAAGTCAGTGGCAAGAATGCTCAGGCCGCCATTTTTATTGCTGGTCGTATCAACCATTACGGTATCTGCATTTTGTTTAACTTCTTCACCCATATAATTCACGGCGACATTCAGGGTGGAGCCGGAACCATCAAGCTGAGTCAGGGTGTTGCTGATCAGACGAGAAGAGAGTTTGAATGCGGTAGCGGTAGCGTCGCCTTCAATCGCAACATCAAACAGGCCTTTTTGCGTGTTAAAACCTTTTACGCCATCAGCATACTGGAAGGTCAGGCTACCAAGCGGAGTAACAACCAGTGTGCTGGTGGTATCTTTTTTCGCGGTAGCAGACCAGGTTGCGATAGATTGACCCATCTGGGCGGCCTGTACGGAGCCAGCTGCAAAGGAAGCCAGTAAAGCAAATGCAATTACATTGCGTTTCATAAAAATACCTCAGTTATTTATATATCAGTTTGTTATTTAATCGCTGTGCATCAATGGTTATATCCATCGATGATATATTTGCGAACTCTATATTCTCGGAGAATACACGTGGTGCGCATTTAAAAAGCATCACTCTTAATTAGAATTGATGCTGATCTTACCGTTCAAAAGGAGGTGTTTATTAACGTCACTCGATTTTGTGAAGCCATTATTATTCGATAAATTTTTATTAGGAAGAGAAAAGTTTTTAGAAAGTGCTAAAATAATCATTGTTAATTATTTGTTAAATTTAAAATATGTATTTTCCCTGTTTTTTCAAAGCGAAAGGAGTTGTTGTTAACATTTAAGTATCACAACTAAATCTTATATAAGTTGAGAGTTCATATTTAGTGATGAGGTATAAGATTAGACCAGTGAGCAAGCTGCCTAAGAGGGGGGTAAATAATTCATGCATGATTATATTTTTTATAAATGCTATTTGCAGACGGATGCTTTTATGTAAATAAATGGCACGATGGGAAGTCAAAAGTGAGAGGGATAATTATGGGGAGTCGTATTCTATTATAAAATAAATCTTACGACTGCAGAGTAAAAAGTATCATTGCTACCCTCAATCATTGACGAAGATGGTTTTGTTTAGTATATGGAAGAAAATATAATCGATAGCGATCAGGCAAGTTAATTAGCGTAAATAAGATCTTAACCTACCGATCCTCGCTGCCAGGGATAATATCGTGCTGATTAAATGCGGTAATTACTGGTGCAGAGGAGAGGGCAATGTAATGATGTTGAAGGCATGTTTAAGACTAGTTCACTTGTCTTTATTCTTCCTGAGCGAATAATGAATATATTCAGACATGCTTCCGGTTTATCACGTATCCGGTTCTTTCTGAGTGAAATAAAAGATAAAACTATTTATTGCTGATATGGCTTCACGCTCAATGTTGCACTTTAAAGTATGTATGAAGGTTTATACAGTGGCGCTAAAAAAGATCGCTTCTTTTATAGCGAACGGAACCACTGTCTACGCCTGGCATAGTAACGTCATCTTTGCCAGACGAGATAATTTGATTACCGAAAAATAAAAACAGATTTATTGCCGATTAGCAGTAAATGACAGGTGCAATACATGTGCTAATAGTTAGTGATTACACATATATATTTTTTATGACTCAATGTTAAATATTATCGGATGAATAATGGGAATTAACAAAAATAAACGTGGAATGGTTAAATTGACCCCGCTCGCCGTGTCTGTCTTTCTGGCACTGCCTGTTCTCGCGCAGGCCGCATCTGTCAGTATCCCCGGCGGTAAAATAGTCAATGTAAACGGTGTTCCGGTTATAAATATCAATACTGCCAATAGCAATGGTATCTCCCATAATATTTATGATCAGCTTAATGTGGATAAAGAAGGGCTGATATTTAATAACAGTGCCAAAGATGTTGAAACGACTTTGGCCGGGCGTATTGCAGGCAACGCCAATCTGGCTGCGGGTTCGGCAAAAATTATTCTGAATGAAGTGACGTCAAACAACAAAAGTGTTATTGACGGAAAAATGGAAGTGGCGGGCGATAAAGCGCACCTGATCATCGCCAACCCGAATGGCATTACGGTTAATAATAGTGGTTTTATCAACACGGAAAAAACCACTCTGACAACCGGCAGGGCTGACATTAAGCAAGGTGAGCTGAAAGGGTATTCCGTTGCGGGTGGCACCCTGGGTGTAAAAGAGATCACCAGCGACTCGCCAACTGAGATTCTGGCGCGTTCAGTTGTGGTTAACGGCGAGATCCGTGCCGATCAACTTACCGTTATTGCTGGTAATAACTACGTGAACACGAAAGCACAGGCGATCGGAACGGTAACCGGCAGCGGCGCGAAAAATGCCTATGGCATCGATATTACTGAAGTTGGCGGAATGTACGCTAATCGAATAACGCTGGTCAGTACTGAAAGTGGGGTTGGTGTACGTAATTCAGGCATTGTCGCGGGTGGAGCCCAGGGAGTGGCGATCGACAACTATGGTCGCCTGGTGAATATTGACGCAGCAATCACTTCCGAAGGGAATCTTTCTGTCAGGACGAACGGTTCGCTGAACAACGAGTCAGGGACGTTACGCGGTATCGGGAAAATCTCGATCGACACGATTACCCATTCGATTAATAACAGCAAAGCAGGGAATATTAGCTCATTGTCGGACATTGATATTAGCAGCGGTGAATTCAATAACAGCAATGGCAAAATCATGTCCAATGGTCAACTGGTCATAAATACCCATAATAGAATATTGACCAATTCGGGAACCGCAAATGAAAGTGTTATCCACGGGGGAACTGTGATGCTCAAAACGGCTACCCTGAATAACAGCAAAGGCCGAATCACGGGTAACTCGATAGTCGTTGAATCCACTGTTGTTAATAATGCCAGCGGTGCTATTGATGCAATCAATGATGTGCAATTGATCAGTGCCGGGAATATTGATAACAGCCGTGGTTTGATTCATTCCCGTCAGGGTCAGATTGAAATTGCTGCACAGAAGGCGTTCTCGAACCGTGACACTCTTTCGACGGACGTTAATAACTCCGCCGCAATGGGCGTACAGGCTGATGCTGGCGACATAAAAATCATAGCCAGCTCGGTCAATAATATGCGAGGAGCTCTCAATTCAACAGGGAGTGTTATTGTTGAAAGCAATAGTGAACTGGTGAATGTTTACGGCAATATTTCTGCAATGGGCAACGTCATTCTCTCCAGTGCCGCTGCGATAGATAACTACAGTGGCCGTATTCACAGTGATAGCACCGTTTTTGTTGATGCTGCGTCTTTAGCTAATAGCTCCTGGAAAGGTATGCTTGTCGGGAAAAAAGGCGTAAATATTGAACTTAGCGGCATGCTGGATAACTCAACCGGCCTTATCGTCTCTGCTGAAGGGGATGTCGCGGTGAAGGTGAAAGCGCTGGACAATATGGGTGGAATTCTGTCAGGAAATAACGTAGATATAACCTCCGCATCTAATGTATATAACGTGGCAGGATTGATTAACGCCAATAAAAAACTCAGCATCAATGCGCTTTCTGAAATCGATAACCGATACGGGGATGATTTCACTAACGGTTTTGGTAGTAATATAAATGCAGGTTCGCTTACAGGCGGAATATATGGCCGTGATGGTATCAGTATCACTGCCAGAAATGTCAAAAACAACTATAGCAGCATCATTGCCGAAAAGGGGCCATTATCATTGAATGTTAATGACCGCATCATTAACGATCGTGGTTATATGGCAAGCCTTGCTGATATGTCGATTATGACGAAGAGCTTAAAAAATAATAATGGCATCATTGCGGCAATAGGGAATCTGTCGATCGATGTAGACACTTTGTCAAATACAGGTTCGGGTTCGCTCAGTAATAATAGCGCTGCGGGTATTATTTCGTCAGCTCAGAAAATGGATTTACTGATCAAAGGCAATTTTACCAATAGCGGCTGGATCAGCGCAAAAGGTGATGCCGTTATTAGCGTGGCGGGTAAATTGACGAACAATAAATCCATTTCCGCTGATAAGGCATTAACTATCAGGGCCATTGATGGTTTCACTAACAACATGGATATCATTGCTGCATCTGATTTAATTATCGACACCAATGGTAGCCTGACGAATGCGGTTGCGGGTAAGATCTCGGGTAAGGTAACAAACATCAACGTTGCTACTGATATCAACAATAAAGGTAATGTGCTTGCCAGCGATGAGTTAATTCTCAATGCCGGCGGCACTATCACCAACACAAGCAAAATGGTCACCGAAGGGTATGCATCAATTACGGCTCAAACTGTAAATAATAGCGGTAACAAAGCATCTCTTGGTGGTAGTAAAGGGCTGGTGCTGGAGGCTGACAAAGTCATCGGCGCAGGTACCCTCGTAGGGTTGTAAGTAATATCAACTCACATCGCCAGCGGAATCTGGCGATGTGAGTATCAGAAATCTGTTTCTTAAATATTAATCTTTCGTAGCCACTCTAAGGATGGAGCAAGTTATGTACAAATATAGCGATCTGAAAAATAAAACCGTATTAGTTTCCGGGGCAAATGGCGATACTGGTCGCGCAATCTGCCAGCAATATCTGGAGCAGCATGCAGTGGTTTATGCACTGCATGAAACCTGTGCCGAACAACTGCACGCGCTGAAAGCAGAACATCCCGAGGGGCAGAACCTGCATATTGTTCACTGCAATCTTGCGGATCCTGAGGCGGTGGTGGCAATCGGTGCCCGTTTGACCAGTGAAGCCGGGAAAGTGGATGTACTGGTAAACAATGCCAACGTGGTTAACGATAATCTCTTTGCATCTATGAGTTTTGATGACTTCAGCTCAACAATCGACGGTAATATGTTTAATACCTTCAGATTGACAAAAGAGATGCTGAGGCTGCTCAGAAGTGCTGAGAATGCGTCGGTTATTAATGTGGCGTCAATTACCGCCATTATTCCAGCGGTGGGACAGATTAACTACAGCGCTTCCAACGCCGCTCTGCTGGCCTTCACGCGTACGCTGGCGGCAGAACTCGCGCCGCAGGGCATTCGGGTAAATGCTGTTGCGCCTGGCATGATTGAGTCATCGAGCGGGAAAGAGCTCCCTCGCTCCCTGGTCCGTGAGATGACGGACTCGATTCCCTTACAGCGCATGGGTCGCAGCACAGAAGTCGCCAATACTATCGTTTACTTAAGCTCATCAGCTTCCAGCTATATTGTTGGTCAAACGATTGTCATCGATGGTGGTATGGTGATGCGTTAATTAATCTCGCGATCCAGTTTCCGCATTTCTATTGGCACGGAGACAAATAGTTATCAAAAAATAACGTTTATAATGAGATGGTTTATAGCCAGTATCGTTTGTTCCTTTTCTCAGGAGCGTGAGGAGTCTTGCCGGAAACTGTTTTTTAATCTGTGTACATATAGATGCACGTCTAAAATATTGGCCAGCAAATATAAATAACAAAGATAAGATGCCCAGACATTCTGTTTAGCCGCGTCTGAGAATTTCACCCTGACAGGGGGAACTCAGCAAGCAAACATTCGTGATCGTTGGGCATTTTATCCTCAGCTATTGCAATCATATCGGGTAAACCCACTCATACCTCTGTTCGAAAACCCTTCTCAAAATAGTTCGTAAACGGCCAGCAGGCCTTAGCGCACCATGTCGTTTAGTATGACAGCCTTCATTTAGCGCTGAATTCTGCAATGCCACTCTGTGATATTTCCGGAGCGTGGCGTCCTTTATCAGGATAAACATTGCCTGACATACTGCTATTAACCCGCAGGACACTTTCCTGAACGCACCAATCGCAACCAATTACTATCGGTAATATACCTCATGGTGGTTGTATAGCTCATGGTAGAAAGGCGTAAGCAGCCGCGTGGCTGCATCTGGTTGGTATATTATGGTAGCGATGGCTTCAGATTTGATGCGTGGCCAGAAGATGGTACAGAGAGGCGAGTACTGGTAAATATCCGCCTGGAGCCATAAGGGGCTACAGGCGGAGTGACTTTTTAGGTGATTACATCATTGCCATGCTGGTGGCTGAGGGAGCGAAGAAGGCGCTGGATTCAGCAAGCAGACTCTCTCTTATTAGCAGCAAATCGCTAATTTTTTTGCCCCCTAGTTTTTTACAGGCTTTATTACGATAGGCATAGACTTTTTTAGGCGGTATATTCAGTGTATTGGCGATAAGATCAATGTTTTTACCTTTCAGTGACTCATTGATAATAATATATTCGATATCGCTCAGGTGATTGTCTTTCGGTGTTGGATTTTTTTGTTTTTTGATGATTCGCTGCAGTGCCTGGCTAAATTCAGTAAGAGATACTCTTGATTTCAATACCTCATCGGCTTCATCAATAACAATATTACGCGCGCTGCGCATAATTACTAAAAGCTTACAGGTTTTATTGAGCGTTGATATAGCCCATGCACAGGAGTTGCTTTTTATATCAAGGTGAAGGATAACAATATCGTCGAAAGATAAATTATTAATCAATGCCGCATTAAGTTTATGTTCGATTATTTCGATATTTAATGTGTTGGCAAAAGACATGATGCCATGTTGAAGATAAGCATCTTCACTGATGGAGTATATTTTCATATTTTGGAATACCGAAAAGAATTGTCGGGAAATAAAATTTATATCCTGCAATTCTAATTATGTTTTTTTATTTCGGATAATTAAATAATCTTAAATCAACCTTAACTCGTTTCTGCGGTAAATAAGAATCTGCACAATGATGTGCATCATCAGACAGACTATACTTCCTGTGACGTGTTACTTGCGTCGGTACTGACAGGTAATAAATGGTATTTTTGGTTTATTGACTGCCTGTGGTTGGTGTTTTATGCCTTAATTGATCGCATTTGTGGTTTTTAAGTCTTAATCACGAAGGTGAAAGGAACCATAACCGCAAGCAAAGTTTTCCAGCGATGATTATGTGCAGATAACGACGACAACTGCGCGCTGACGGTAACGGGCAAGAGCAGCATCTACTACCGTAAGGATTTGAATGATGGAGACTTACCTTAAGAACATGAAGGCTGAGTGGGTCAATTTACTCGAGAGAACAGATGAACGCATTCGCCTTATCGCCGCTGAAGTTGGGAAGAATCATGCACGACAGCTGAGCCAGGAATTCTACACCGTTGTACTAACCGATTCGCAAGCGGCGGAATTTTTGTCTAATGAGCAGGTAGAAAGACAGCTTAAAGCTGCGCTTGCCCGTTGGATTGAAGAAGTACTTGCATGCCAGGTAGGTGACGTAGAGCGGTTGATCGAAGTGCAACAAACAATTGCTGCGGTTCATGCGCGCATTGGCATTTCCGTCGAGCTGGTAGAGATGGGGTTTCGGGTGCTTAAGAAGCTCCTTTACCCGGTGATTAATTCTGACGATTATGCACCGGCAGAAAAACTGCAAGTCTACCATTTCACAATAAATAGTATCGATCTGGCGATGGAAGTGATGTCACGCGCCTTCTCGTTCACTGAGCATAATGCGTCAAAAGAGGATGAAAACTACCGTATCTTCTCTTTGCTGGAAAATGCTGAAGAAGAGAAAGAGCGACAAATTGCCTCGTTATTAGCGTGGGAAATCGATCTGGTCTACCGAATTGTCCTTGATGCCGATTTAGGGAATAGCCTGTCCCTGAGCCAGGCGGATTTTGGTTTATGGTTTAACCATAAAGGGCGCCATTATTTCAGTGGTATTGCCGAGGCCGGTCATATTTCCCGGTTAATTCAGGATATAGACGAAGTCTTCCGTAATACTCGTGAAACGTCCAAAGCCTTAAGTAACCGCAGCCTGCGCACCAAATTCCTTATTCAGCTTAGAAAAAATGTGTCGCAAATCAGTACATTGCTGCGTGAACTTTTTGAGGAAGTCTCCCGTCATGAAGTGGGGATGGATGTACTAACACGCCTGCTCAATCGTCGTTTTTTACCGACTATTTTCAAACGTGAAATCGCCCAGGCAAAACGGGCCTCCACTTTCTTGTCGGTGCTGGTTATTGATGTGGATAAATTTAAGCAAATTAACGATACCTGGGGACACCATACCGGGGACGAAATTTTGCGCAAAGTGTCAGCGGCCTTTTATGACAATGTGCGCAGCAATGATTATGTATTTCGCTATGGCGGGGACGAATTCGTGATCGTCTTAACTGAGGCTTCCGAATTTGATACGACACGTATTGCTGAACGCATCCGTTCACGCGTCGAAAAAACCGTGATCAAATCGCCCGATGGCCAGACGATTCCGCTTTCGCTCTCCATCGGAGCGGCAATGTTTAGCGGTCATCCGGACTACGAACGGTTAATTCAGGCGGCGGATGAGGCGCTCTATATTGCCAAGAAACGTGGGCGCAACTGCGTTGAGTTGTGGAAACCCTCATCATGACTTATATCGGTGGAAACAGTGAAAATGCCGCTTTCATCTCTTTCGCCTCTTCGCCGGGGCTGCGGCCAAACAGACGGCGGAATTCACGATTAAACTGCGAGGGGCTTTCATAACCAACGCGGAATGCTGCGCCTGCGGCGGTCAGATTATCGCGGATCATCATCAGCCGTGCCTGGTTAAGCCGAACCGATTTGATGTATTGCAGCGGTGAAGTCCCGGTCACGGCTTTAAAGTGTTTATGGAAGGCTGGCACGCTTAAACCGATATCGTTTGCAAGCCGGGTGACATGCAGCGGTTGCGGAAACTCTGTGTGGATGCGCTGCAGGACGCGAGAGATGGCGGCGAACTGTCCCTGGCTGGCCAGCGCGGCCCGGATCGCGCCGCCTCGCGCGCCCATCAAAACCCGGTAATACAGTTCGCGAACGATCTGCGGGCCAAGGATTTTAGCCTCCTGCGGCGATGCCAGCGCGCGCAGCAACCGAAGCGTGGTATCCGCCAATTCGGGTTCCAGCGGCGTAGAAATGATCCCTTCCGGCGCGGTGGCGGCAGATATGGCTGACTGCTCCAGTTCACTCATTAACTCCAGCAAAACCGTCATCTCCAGCCGTACGGCAATAGCCAGCAGCGGTTCTTCTGCGCTGGCCTCTGTTTCGGTAGAAAAAGGCAGCGGCACCGAAAGCACCAGGTAATGTTGCTTATCGTAGTGGTAGACCCGGTCGGCCAGATAACCGCGTTTATGGCCCTGGCAGACAATCACTATGCCCGGCTCATAGACCACCGGCGTGCGGCCCAACGGGCGATCCGAGCGCATGAAGCGTACCGTTTCCAGCCGCGAACAGGTGTAACCCTCGTTGGGCGCCAGGCTGCGGAGCAGCGACACCATTTCAGTGTGCATTGCTTCTCTCCTCATCATAATTAAGCAACCATTCTGCCGTTTTTCGCCCGTTACGTGAACAGGGTGAAGAGGAACAGGCAATCATCGGAGAATAATAGGCCTGTTTTGCCTCTTCCTCGCCGCCTACTCTGTTGCTGGTGACACAACACAGGAGATCACCTTATGACGAAGCGCAAAATTATCCTGCTGACCGGAGCCAGTAGCGGTATTGGTGAAGCCACCGTGCGGCGGCTGGTGCAGGAAGGGCATCATTTGATTATCGGTGCCCGGCGGCTGGCAAAGCTACAGCGTCTGCAGGAGGAGCTGGGCAATATCGACGCGTTGCAGGTAGATGTGACAGAGGCTGGCGACCTGCAACAGATGGCGGATTTTGCCCTGTCGAACTACGGACGAATCGATGTGCTGATCAATAACGCCGGCGTTATGCCACTCTCGCCGCTGGCAGCGCGGAAACTGGATGAGTGGCGACAAACCCTCGATGTCAATGTGCACGGCGTCCTCAACGGTATTGCTGCGGTGCTGCCGGTTATGGAACAACAGGGCGGCGGGCAGATCATTAATGTGGCGTCAATTGGCGCACATACCGTTTTCCCCTCATCAGCGGTCTATTGCGCCAGTAAATTCGCCGTTCGCGCCATCTCTGACGGATTGCGCCAGGAGACGGAAACGATCCGCGTTACCGTCATCAGTCCCGGCGTGGTGGAATCGGAACTGGCCGATCACATCACGGATGACGACACAAAAACGGCGATGCAGGAATTTCGCCGCATTGCGCTGCCCGCAGATGCCATTGCCAAAGCGATTGCGTGGGCTATCGCACAGCCGGATGGCGTCGATGTCAGCGAAATGATTGTTCGCCCAACACAAAGCCCATATTGAGGAGGCGCAGATGGATAAAAAAGTCTGGTTTATCACTGGCGCAGCGCGAGGCGTGGGATTATCGCTGGCGCGCCAGTTGCTGGCACGGGGAGAATCCGTCGCCGCCACATCGCGTACGCTGCAAAACCTGCAACATGTGCCAGAGGCGCAGAGCGAGTGCTTTTTGCCGCTGGAGGTCGATTTGCGATCGGAAGCCAGCGTACAGTCGGCAATCGGGAAAACGATTGACCGGTTCGGCCGTATCGATGTGGTGGTCAATAATGCGGGTTACGGGCAGTATGGCGCGCTGGAAACACTGAGTGATGCCGAGCTGCGCGATAACTTTGACATTAATGTTTTCGCGCCGCTGCATGTCATTCGCCATGTCTTACCCCATTTACGTGAGCAGCAACGCGGGCATATTTTCAACATTGCTTCGATCGTCGGTTTTCAGGGCGGCTATGCGGGGTGGGGCAGCTACGTTGCCAGCAAATTTGCCCTGGCTGGCTTAACGGAGGCGCTGGCCGCCGAAGTGGCCGAATTAGGGATCACGGCGACGGTTGTCTACCCTGGTCCGGTTCGCACCGGGTTTCTCTCCGATGCGAGCCTGAAGGCGGCTTCACACACGCCGCCAGCCTATCGCGCTGCGCAGGCTTCGCTGGATTTGCACCTCAACGAGCTTGATGGCAAACAGGCCGGCGATCCGGAAAAGCTGGCGCTGTTGATGATCCAGGCCGCAAGCGTCAGCGCGCCGCCGCTGCATCTTTTCTCCGGTAAGATTGCCCATCAGCTGGCGCAGGAGAAAATCAGCGCGGTCAGCCAGGATCTTGCTCGCTGGAAAGGCGCTGGCGAAGCAACGGATTATTAGAAAACGCAGCAAGCGCAGCGCGGGTTGCCGCTGTGCTTGCTAAGCGACTGATATTTGATAACCTCGACGCTTTACGTCACAGGATGGCGAAAGTGAAAATCTCTCCTTATTTGCTGGCTGGCGCGCTCGGTCTGGCCGCGACGGCCGCCAGCGCACAGCAAGCCTACAACCCGGTTCTTTTAAACCTCTCAACGCTGATGGATTTCAACCCCGTGGTTGGTCACGTTAAGTCGCTGAATACTTCAGCGGTCAATGATAAAGGTGAAGCCGTGTATCAACTCAGCATGACGCTCTCCGCTGATGGCTGCGTTCAAACGCTGAACAGCACCGATAAAGTAAATCGTATGCAGACGGTGTTAGTGAAAGAGGGAAACACGCTGAAAGGCACCCAGAACGGGAAACCCCTGTCATTCACCCTCGACAGCAAATGCAATCTGCTGAGCCGCGATGACAGTGCAGGCCATCTGGATTTCGTCACCAATGCGCAAGGCCAACTGAAGTCTGTCATGCTGGGGGAGCAGAAGATTGTGGATCATTTTTATGATGCGGAAGGGAATTTAATCAAAGCGGAATTTTATGCCTCGGGTATGCTTGCCAGTTCAAATAGCGTGGCCTACCCGGATAGCGCTAATAAGCCGGTCGATTACACACTGGTGAATCAATCGGCTTACCAGCCCGGTTTTCGCGCAACAAATGCTTGCCAGTATGATAAGCAGCATGTTCCTACGCTGTGCCATGTCACGGTTACGCCCGAGAAAGGGCAACCGGCGCCGATGCCGAATATGACCGTCACCACGCAGGCAAGCTTTTACTAAACCTTGATGGGAGCCGTTAGTGGCTCCCGGATAACATTACAGCGTATAACGGGAAGCCGGTTTGCCATTGCGTGAGGCGCTATACAGAGCCAGCCGGGCTTCATCAAAATTGTGCCACAGCTGCAAATCTTCCACCGGCGGTACGGTCACTAACTCCCCTTGATCAAACCCCGTCAGGGCGGCATCCACCAGGTTTTCGGTGGTCATCACGGAACCTTCCGGCAGCATATCCAGTGTAACGCCGGAATGGCCCCAAATTTCCGTGGCTGTTGCCGCAGGCAATACGGCCTGAATACGCACATGGCTGTCAGCAAACTCTTCCTGCAAACCACGGGTGAAATTGAGCACCCAGGCTTTGGTGGCGCTGTACAAGGCGCTGTCTGCACGAGCGTGAAAAGCAAGGACTGAAGCGATATTGATAATGGCACCACGATCATTTTCGACAAAGCGCGGCAGTGCCGCCAGCGTCAGGCGCATCAGCGCGGTGGTATTCAGCGTATGAATGGCTTCATGCTCTTCAGCGCTTGAAGAGAGAAACGACGCCATGTTCGCGGCACCGGCATTGTTGACCAGAAAATCGATGTCTGCGTTCTCGCGCAGCACGGTTTCCACGCGTGCAATATCTGCTGACTGGCTAAGGTCGGCTATCAGTGTCTCTACTTGTACGCCATAACGCTGATGAAGATCGGCCGCCAGCGCCGACAAACGATCGGCCCGGCGCGCAACCAGCAACAGGTTGTAGCCACGGGTAGCGAGACGGTCGGCATAGATTGCGCCGATCCCTGAAGAGGCGCCGGTAATCAGAGCAGTGGTTGTCATTTTCAATTCCTCGAAGGTAAATGGTTTTATCATGCAACCACTACAGCATCGACTAAATGGTTTTATTATGCAACCAAATTAGATGGCAAAAGATGCGGTTTTATTTTCAGGGAAAGAAAACGTGGATTATTTGCTGTTGGCGACGCGCAATACCACCTCTTCCGGTTGCAGTTCGCGGCCATCTTCCGCCTGCAACATCAGTTTGCGCAATGGACGACGTGAAGCCTCATCAACCAGCACGCTGGCGGGTTCCCCGCGGGTAAACAACCACTCATTACCCCATTGCGACAGGGCGACCAGCACGGTTTGCAGGGCGCGACCTTTTTCGGTCAGCACATACTCTTGCCAGGCGCTGCCATCAGATGCCGGTTGGGTCTGTAATATTCCTTCTTCTACCAGCAGCTTAAGCCGCGCGGTGAGCATATTTTTGGCGATCCCGAGGCTTTTTTGAAACTCACCAAAACGCGAAACGCCGGCCAGCGCATCGCGCACAATCAGCAGTGACCACCAGTCACCGATAATGTTCAGCGAACGGGCAACGGGGCAAAAGGTCTCTTCAATACGGGTACGTTTCATGGGGATCCTCCGGTTAATGGTTTTATTATAAAACCAGAAGGGCGGTGAAAACATCGCTTTTTGCGCCAGTGCACACTCCGGACAACCGTACCCGGCGAAGCGTCATAAATGTGTCACAATCTTGCTTTCAGGCCGTGAAAAATGAGGGAAAAGAATGAAAAAACTGATCAGGGTAAGCGCTATTACCATTGCCATGTCCGCACCGGTTGCGTTGGCGCAGGAGATACCACAAGGGTATCAATTACAACAGGTTTTGATCATGAGCCGCCACAACCTGCGTGCGCCGCTAGCCAATAACGGCAGCATACTGGAACAATCGACGCCGAACCGCTGGCCGCAGTGGGACGTACCAGGCGGCGAGTTGACGACCAAAGGCGGCGTACTGGAAGTGTACATGGGCCATTTTATGCGCGAATGGCTGGTCAAAGAGCAGTTGTTGAAAGCGGGAGAGTGTCCATCCGCGAACAGTGTCTACGTCTGGGCCAACAGCCTGCAACGCACGGTTGCCACGGCGCAGTTCTTCACCAACGGCGCATTTCCTGGCTGTGATGTTCCGGTTCATCATCAGGAAAAAATGGGCACCATGGATCCCACTTTTAATCCGGTGATCACCGAGGATTCGGCTGAATTCAGTCAGCAGGCGGTCAACGCGATGGAAGCGCAACGACAGAAGTTTGCGCTGAATGAGAGTTACCAGTTGCTGGAAAAAATCACGCACTATCGCGCATCTCCGGCCTGTAAAGAGAAACAGCAGTGCTCACTCACCGATGCGAAAGATACCTTTAGCGCAAAATATCAGCAGGAACCGGGCGTGTCCGGGCCGCTGAAAGTCGGTAATTCGCTGGTGGATGCCTTTACGCTGCAATATTACGAAGGTTTCCCGCTCGATCAGGTCGCGTGGGGAGAGATTAAAAGCGACGCGCAGTGGCGCCTATTGTCGAAGCTGAAAAACAGTTATCAGGACACGCTGTTCACCTCGCCGGAAGTGGCGCGCAACGTAGCGAAACCTCTGGTGAAATACCTCGACAAAACGCTGGTGGAAGAGGCAAGTAGCGCGCCGAAAATCACCGTCCTGGTCGGGCATGATTCCAACATTGCCTCCCTGCTGACCGCGCTCAATTTCGCGCCTTACCAGTTGCATAACCAGTACGAGCGTACGCCTATTGGCGGCAAAATTGTGTTCCAGCGCTGGCACGACACGGCGGGGAAACGCGATGTCATGAAAATTGAATACGTTTATCAGAGTACGGAACAACTGCGAAACGCCGAGCCGTTATCGCTGGCTTCCCCGGCGCAGCGCGTTACCCTGGCGCTAAAAGGCTGCCCGGTAGACAGCAATGGTTTCTGCCCGGTGGATAAATTTAATGCGCTGATGCGCGATGCTGCGAAATAAAAAAAAGCCCCCGCGAAGGCGGGGGCGCGAGTGGTTACACATTTTTCCGTTCTATCGTCTGTTCACCCCAGAAGAGTTCATCTTTGTCGGTTTTATCAAAGGCGCGAAGTAACACGTCGTCGCTGCCTTCTTCCCAGATTTTCTCTGCCAGTACTTCGTCGTAATCGGCGACTTCAAAGATAGCCTCGGCGATCTCCGGCGAGGTATTGCGTAAACTGGCCCATTCACCGACGCGATGGGCTTTCGCTTCTTGAGTTGGCATCTGTTTCCTCCTGATGAAGGTTAGCCGTTCAGTTTTACTGCCAGGCCAGCAACATATTCGCCCTGGTAACGGGCAATTGACAGTTCTTCGCTGCTGGGCTGACGTGAACCATCACCACCGGCAATAGTGGTTGCGCCATAAGGCGTACCGCCGCGAACCTGCGAGACATCAAACAACTCTTGTGCGGCATAGCCAATCGGCACGATGACCATTCCATGATGTGCAAGCGTAGTCCATGTAGAGGAAATTGTGTGCTCCTGGCCGCCACCCGTACCGGTGGAACTAAAGACGCTGGCCAGTTTGCCGTACAGTGCGCCGGATGCCCATAAACCGCCAGTCTGGTCGAGGAATGTACGCATTTGCCCGGACATATTGCCGAAACGGGTTGGCGTACCGAAAATAATCGCGTCGTAGTCGGCCAGCTCTTGCGGCGTGGCGACGGGGGCATTTTGCGTTTTACCGCCAGATTTTAAGAACAGATCGCCAGGCATGGTTTCAGGAACACGTTTGATGACCACCTCTGCGCCATTCACTTTCTGCGCGCCTTCCGCGACTGCATGCGCCATCGTTTCAATGTGTCCATACATGGAATAATAAAGCACCAACACTTTAGCCATTTGCATCACTCCTGATTAGCTGATTTCGGCAGCACATCGCTGCGTCCTTCTTAAGCGTATGACGTGATCGCCAGAGTGCAAGTAAGAGAGCCATTTCTATGATAAATAACAAATTAAGCCCAATCCGGCTGTCGTTTACAATCTGACACATATTTGCGGCAGCGTTATTTTGGAGCGTTAAGAGAGGCTTATCGGTTTCGCTTAGGGAATATCGGGTTTCGGGCCGGGAAGCTGTTGCAGAATATTACCATTCACTGGATGAATGATTGTGTTCCACTAAGCTTAGTTCCACACGGCGTAGATAAAGGCCCGGCCTTCACGTCGTGAGGTGAAAGAATCCTCTTTTACTGAATGCAGTATGATGTCTAACATTTCACTTATCTGGAGGTCAGACATGGCAAACCATCGTGGTGGAGCAGGTAACTTCGCTGAAGACCGTGAAAGAGCATCAGCAGCAGGCCGCAAAGGTGGGCAGCAAAGTGGGGGTAATTTCAAAAACGATCCCCAACGCGCATCTGAAGCCGGTAAAAAAGGGGGCAAAAATAGTCACGGTAGCCGGGAAAGCTAACGTCCGATACTGACAACCTGCTGGGTTGTCGTCCATGCCCGCCGCCGGGGAAACCCGGCGGTTTTTTTTGCGCTTGCGCAACCCGTCGCGCCAACGCAAACTACAGGTTTTTCCTCAGGTCGGTGTGTTATGTCCCTCTCTCGTTACGCCTTTTCCGTCAAACCCCAGGAAGCGTTACTGATCCTCATCACCCTGTTCTGGGGCGGAACATTTCTTGCGGTGCAGTATGCCGTGACAATGAGTGGTCCGTTTTTCTTTGTTGGCTTGCGTTTTGCCACCGCTGGTCTGGCCGTGGCGCTCCTCTCGCTGCGAGTCTTAAACGGCATCAGCTGGCTGGAAATAAAAGCCGGTGGGGTGATCGGTATCGCCATCGCCCTTGGCTACAGCCTGCAAACCTGGGGGCTGCAATTTATTCCCAGCAGTAAATCGGCATTTATCACCGCCATGTATGTTCCGCTGGTGCCGCTGTTGCAGTGGTTGTGCCTGGGCCGGATGCCGGGGTTGATGCCGTGCATTGGGATCGCGCTGGCGTTTAGCGGGCTGTTACTGCTGGCCGGGCCGGAAGGCAATATGCTGGCGCTGGGGAAAGGGGAGATCATTACGCTTGCCAGCGCAGTGGCGATTGCCGCCGAGATCATTCTGATCAGCGCATGGGCCGGGAAAGTTGATGTCCGGCGGGTGACGGTGGTGCAGCTACTGACGGCTTCGCTGGTCTCCTTTGCCGCCATGATTCCTTCTGGCGAATCGGTACCGACGCTGTCGCCGGGGTTGCTGCTGGTCGCATTGGGGCTGGGGATCTTCAGCGCAATTATTCAGGTGGTCATGAACTGGGCGCAGCGCAGCGTATCGCCCACACGCGCGACGGTGATTTACACTGGCGAGCCGGTGTGGGCAGGCGTATTTGGCCGTCTGGCCGGTGAGCGTTTGCCGCTACTGGCGCTGTTCGGCGGGGCATTAATTGTACTGGGCGTGCTGGTCAGCGAACTGAAGCTGAAAAAGAAAAAAGCGCCGTTGCCAGCGCCTGAAAACAGCGTTAAACAGTCGGAAGGTTAGCAGGCAGGGCGTGATAGCGCCGGTCAAACCACACCAGCCCCTCCGGGGTTGGATGGCGGGCAATATCAACGATCTGGCAAAACAGAATATCGTGCGTACCGACGCTCACGACCTGGCTGATATAGCAGTCAAACGAGGCCAGCGCACCGGCCAGACGCGGGCAACCGGTTTCGCCTTGCTGCCAGCGTGCCGCGGCAAAGCGTTCATCCATCGGCGTTTTGCCGCCAAACAGATTCGATAAAGCTTCCTGTCCCGCCGCCAGCGTATTCACACACAGCGCCTGATTATTGCTGAATACCGGCCAGACGGACGCCGAACGGTTAAGGCATACCAGCAGCGTCGGTGGTGAATCGGTCACACTGCACACGGCGCTGGCAGTGAAACCGGCACGGCCCGCCGGGCCATCGGTAGTGATAATGTTGACCGCCGCGCCGACACAGGCCATCGCGTCGCGAAATGTAGTGTTGTCGATACTCATAACCTAAACCTCATGCAAACTGACAGACATCAGCAAAGGGCAAGCGCGGCAGGCGATCGTAGAGTTTGCCGGGATCGCCGTAACCAATATTGACCAGTAAATTGCTGCGCCAGGTGCTGTCGGCAAAAAATGCGCTATCGACAACGGCGCGATCGAAACCGGACATCGGGCCGGTATCCAGCCCCAGCGCCCGACAGGCAAAAATCAGGTAAGCCGCCTGCATGGAACTGTTGCGAAATGCCGTCTCCTCCGCCAGTTGCGGGCTGGAGGTGAACCAGCTCCGCGCATCGCCATGGGGAAACAGCACCGGCAATTGTTCATAAAATTCACTGTCCCAGGCAACGATGGCCGTTACTGGCGCACTGAGCGTTTTTGCCAGATTGCCGCTGGAGAGCGCCGGACGCAGCTTCTCTTTGCCTTCCGGCGTGCGGATAAACACCAATCGCGCCGGGCTACAGTTGGCCGAGGTCGGCCCCATTTTCAGCAGATCGTAAACCTGTTGCAGCGTCTCATCGCTAACCGGCCGTTCCAGCCAGCCATTGTGGGTGCGCGCCTGGTTGAACAGGGTATCCAGCGCCGCAGGGTTAACGGCTTCGCTCATAAATTCTCCTTCTGAGCCAGAGTCAGAACGGGCAGCATGCTGTGCAGCCCGTCGAGTAAAAGGGTATTAAAGTCTTCGCTTTCGGTGACATTGCAGGCATGCGCACCGCGTTCCATCACCTGTAACCGGCTTCCGGGGATCGCTGCTTGCAGGTCGGCGGAGCAGGTCCAGGGCACCAGCAGATCGTCCCGCGCGCAAATGATGTTTGTCGGGCAGCGAATCTCTTGCGCACGGCGGCTGAAGTCGGCATTTTTTAGCGCCGCCAGGCGACGCAACAGATTCTCCGTGCCCTGGAAATGCGCCAGCGCCAACGCTTCCTCTGCTTCCATCCGGGGCGCATGAGCGGCCATCCAGTCCGCCGGGTAAAGGAACAGCGGTTGCGCCTGAACCCAGGCTTCCGCGCCGCCCGCCGCCAGCAACCGCTCACGCACGCGGAAACAGCGAAGCGTATGGTCGTTCAGCCGGAGCCAGCCATTCACCAGCACCAGTCCGCTTACCGCCTGCGGGTAATCCAGCGCCAGTTGCAGGCCAATCAGCGCGCCCAGCGCGTGGCCGATAAGGCAAAACCGGGTGATGCCTTCCGCCTGCAGCGCCTGGTACAGCTCCGCTGCCATAGCCTGCATGCTATAACCATCCGGCAGCGTGGCCGGGTTATTGCCGGTTCCACGCTGGTCGTAGCGCACCACCTGGTAATGCGCTTCCAGCGTCGCGAGTTGCGCCAGCCAGTAGCTGCCAGCACCGCCCAACCCGGCGCTCAACACCACCATGGGCGCGCCTGCGTACGGTGCATCGCTCAGGGTTAGCTTCATGGCATCCTCACTGACCGATGTGCGCAACGGTGGCGATCTCCACCAGTGCATCGGGTTTCACCAGGCCGCATTGAATGCAGAAACGCGCCGGTTTATCGCCGGGGAAAAACTCGGCGTACACTTCGTTAATCGCGGCGTAATTTTTCCAGTCGGTGATAAAGATGCTGTTGAATGTCACATCCTCCATCGTGCCACCTGCGGTCTCGATCACGCGTTTGATCGTTTCCAGCACGTGGCGCGTTTGCGCCTTTGGGTCGCCAACAAACACCACGTTATTGTCGGCATCAAACGGCAGCGTGCCGGAGACATAAACCACGCCGTCAGCCAGCGTGCCCGGAACAAACGGGGCGATAGGGGTGGTGGTGCCCGGCGGAATAATGACCTGTTTTGGCATGATGAGTCTCCTTACGCAATATTGACCAGTTTTTGAGGTGCCAGGGCGGAGCAGAAAGTCTGCACATCGCTCACCCAGCCGAAGAAGGTTTCGATGTTGAACAGCGCAGCTTGCTGAGCAAATTCGGGGCCAGCCTGATGGGTGGCGTCTTCCAGTACGATGCCGAAATATTCGAGAAAAAAGCCGTCACGCAGCGTGGATTCAACGCAGACGTTAGTGGCAATACCGGTAAACACCAGATGGCGGATGCCGCGGCTGCGCAGGAGGCTGTCCAGCGGCGTATTAAAGAAGCCGCTGTAACGCGGTTTCGGCAGTACGATATCGCCAGCTTGCGGTTTCAGTTCCTCCACCAGTTCATAATCCCAGCCACCTTTTGCCAGCAATTTACCCTGCAATTCCGGGCGCTTGCGCATGGTCTTCAGCGCGTTGGATTTGTGGTAGTTCGGCGAACCGGGGCCACCGGCTTCCACGTACTGATCATCCCAGCCGTTCTGAAACCAGATAATCAGCATCCCGGCTTTGCGGGCGGCGGCAACGGCAATATTGATATTCTCAATCACCGGCCTGGTGGCCGAGACATCAAACCCGGCCAAATCCAGGTAGCCGCCGGGGCTGGCATAGGCATTTTGCATATCCACTACGATCAGGGCGCTGCGCTCAGGAGAAAAATCGACCGATTCCGGGCGGGCGTTGAGGGTAATCATCAGGCAACCTCGCGTGTTGGGGCTGGAATATGGCTACGGCACTGCATCAGCGGCTGAATACGCTCGCCGAACATTTCAACGCCCTGTAAAAAATCATCAAAGGTAAGCAATACGCCGTCGGTGCCGGGGACGCTGGCAACCTCATCGAGTAAGCGCGCTACCGTGGCATACGAACCCACCAGCGTGCCCATATTGATATTCACCGCCGATGTCGGATCGGCCATCTGACGCACATTCGTGTCGGCGCCGGAACGGGTATCTTTCTGGCTCTGTTCGGTCAGCCATGCCAGCGCTTCATCGTCAGCGCCTGCTTTGTAGTGCTCCCATTTGGCCCGCGCCGCCTCGTCGGTTTCATCGGCAATAATCATAAACAGCACATAAGAACCGACATCGCGCCCGGTGGCGCTGGCCGCTTCCTGCATACGTTTGGCCGTCGGCGCAAACGCGGTTGGGGTGTTAACACCTTTGCCGAAGCAGAAGTTGTAATCAGCGTATTGCGCGGAAAATGCCATTCCCGCATCGCTTTGCCCGGCGCAGATCACCTTCATCGGGCCGGTGGGTTGTGGGCTGACGCGGCAATCATTCATGGTGAAAAATTCGCCTTTGAAATCGCTTTTGCCGGTTCCCCACAGATCGCGCAATACCTGCACGTATTCCGTCAGATAGTCATAGCGACGCGAGAAGTAGTCGTCGCCGGGCCACAGGCCCATCTGCTCATACTCCGGCTTCTGCCAGCCGGTCACCAGGTTTACGCCAAAACGTCCGCCGGAGATGGAATCAATGGTCGATGCCATCCGCGCGACAATGGCAGGCGGCAGCGTCAGGGTAGCGGCAGTGGCGTAAATCTGAATACGCGAAGTGACTGCCGCAAGCCCGGCCATCAGCGTGAAGGATTCGAGGTTGTGATCCCAGAATTCGGTTTTGCCGCCAAAACCGCGCAGCTTGATCATCGAGAGCGCGAAATCGAAGTGGTAATGCTCCGCTTTCTGCACAATCGCTTTATTCAGTTCAAAGGTCGGCTTGTACTGTGGCGCATGGGTAGAAATCAGCCAGCCGTTGTTGCCAATCGGAACGAAAACACCAATTTTCATTACCTACCTCGCTTTGTCAGGTGAATGTCTGGCGTGGCGTTGCATCCTGCATTTTTCTTTCAGCCGCGCAATCAAGGGTTTGCAAAGCGGATGCCAACAATGAAAAGATCATTGTTATTAAGGTGTTAACTGAAAGTTGATGAAATGAGCCATAAAAAAGTGGACTAAATGGTCAAAAACGGTGCACAAAAAACAGGCACTCATGTTCAATCAGAGTGCACAGGGTCGAGTCGCCGTGCGCCTTTTGTTATGCTGCTGCCAACCAAAAGGAGAGAGAAAATGGCACAGGGTACGGTGAAGCGGGCCGGTAAACGTACGCAGGCGGTTAATGAGAAGCGACAGGCGATTTTGACGGCGGCGCTGGAGATCTTTTCCCGCGTGGGTTTCCACGGCGCGCGGCTGGAGCAGGTCGCCGATAGCGCGGGTGTGTCGAAAACCAATTTGCTCTATTACTACCCGTCGAAAGAGGCGCTCTATATTGCTGTGCTGCGGCAGATCCTTGATATCTGGCTGGCGCCGCTGAAAGCCTTTCGCGCAGATTTCACGCCGCTGGTGGCGATTAAGGAGTACATCCGCCTGAAACTGGAGGTGTCACGCGATTATCCCCAGGCATCAAAACTTTTCTGCCAGGAGATGTTGCAGGGTGCGCCGTTGCTGAAAGCGGAGCTGACAGGGGATTTAAAAACGTTGGTGGAGGAGAAGTCGGCCATCATTGCTGGCTGGATCGCCAGCGGTAAACTGGCGGCGGTCGATCCGCATCACCTGATCTTTATGATTTGGGCCTCAACCCAGCACTACGCCGATTTCGCCATCCAGGTGGAAGCTGTCACCGGCGCGACGTTACAGGATGAGGCCTTCTTTCAGCGCACGGTCGATAATGTGCAGCGCATGATCATTGAAGGCATTCGCGTCCGTTAATGGCCGGGCGGCAGCGGGCAACTGACATCGCCTTCGCCGCACTGTAGCAGCGAGGCCAGCCAGGCTTCACGCTCGTTGGTTTTATCCGTCAGGCACTGGTTTTCCACCATCGGCTGCACGCTTCCGCCGTCGACGCCGGAACTGACAAAGGCACAATCGCTGTCGCGCAGCGTTATCCAGGTTTGCTGCGCTTTTTTCAGCAGTGATGCCTGCGCGGGAGCGGCGCGCCTAATGGCGCTCTGATAAGTCTGGTTCAACTTTTTATCCGCCGCCTGATATTGTGCGGCAGTACAGCTATTCAGCTCAGCCTGTGTCGAGGCGTTTTCGCACTCGTCCGCGAGCAGTGGGCTGCTCATTAACAGCGCAGTCAGCGCCAGCATGCAACGTTTCATCCTGTTCCCTTCCGTACAAGGCTTTGATTCAGCCGTTTTATTAGCATAGCCCCGGAGGAATGTCATCTGCAGCGATAAGCGCAAGATGCGGGTAACGCGCCAGCCAGCGCTTTTCTTCCACTCGCCGGCGAAACTGCGAATATTTATGCCCTGTAAAGTGCGGCGTCGGTCGCAGGCGCAAGCCAAACAGATCGTCCAGGCCAAAAGGGGCAATAATCTCAATACGCGCCTTATCGACCAGCCGCACCGCCACAGCGGTGGCGGTTTCCGGCCAGTGCCGCAGCGCCGCAAGTAGTGAAGAATAGGGCTCATCGCCGTTGCGCAGATGCATGCGCGCCTGGTTTTTTACCGACCATGTAACCTCTGGCGCGCACTCGCGCAGGCGGTTTTCCATCTCGATATCCGCTTCGATCGCCATCTCATGTGGATTAAGCCAAATGACATCTACATCGCCAGCCGGTGGCTGCGGCGCGCTATGGTGCAGATGATCCCATACGGCATCGCGTACAAAACCGGCGCCAATCCAGCTTTCAGGGCACAAGGTGTGAACGATATGGAGTATGTTTTTGCGCCGGGGATCGGTGAGTAATAGCGTTTCCAGTGCGCTGGCATAACGCATGTGTGGCTCCTGCAAAAAGAGAGTGAGGTATCGAAAAGGGAAAAGACAGTATGCCGATGTTGCGTTTTACCTTACTCGTTTCAGTTCTCAAATTTGCAAACTTTTCCTGCCGTTAAAACCATCCATTCAGCGCATAAATGCTCTGAATTATTGATAAATGATAACAATATGTTAATAAAATGTTTTATTTAATGTTATTTTTAACATATGTGATCTGATATAAGAAAAGTATATGGTGTATTTTTACTTAAATTTAACCATAATTTTTCATAAAATTAACATTTTTGGGCATAAATCACATTTTGAATTTTTACATTATTTTGCCTCTTCCCTTCGTTGTTAATCTCCCGTTCGCGACTTTCCTCTGTCCTCAAGAAAGGTACAACTATGAAATTCAAACTCGCATTACTCAGCGCAGCGCTTATTTCTGCCTGCATGGTGTCGGGCCAGTCCGTTGCAGCAGAAAAGTATGAGATCGCGGTGGTTGCAAAAGTGACCGGTATTCCGTGGTTTAACCGTATGGAGACCGGCGTTAACGAAGCAGCGAAGAAACTGGACGTTAACGCTTACCAGACCGGGCCTTCGACCCCGGATCCGGCGCAGCAAGTGAAGGTGATTGAAGATCTGATCGCGAAAAACGTTAATGCCATCATCGTGGTGCCGAACGATGCGAAAGTGCTGGAGCCGGTGCTGAAAAAAGCTCGCGACAAAGGCATTGTGGTGCTGACGCATGAATCCCCGGATCAGCAGATTGGCCAGTGGGATATCGAAACCATCGACAGCGAAAAATACGCGCAGGCCAACGTTGATGAGTTAGCGAAAGATATGGGCGGTAAAGGCGGTTATGCGATCTACGTCGGTTCACTGACTGTACCGTTGCACAACGCCTGGGCTGATTACGCCATTAAATATCAAAAAGAAAAATACCCGGATATGTTTGAAGTCACCTCGCGTCTGCCGGTGGCGGAAAGTATCGACAAATCCTACGCCACCACCCTCGATTTAATGAAAACCTACCCGCAATTGAAAGGGGTGATCGGTTTTGGTTCGCTGGGGCCGATTGGCGCAGGGCAGGCAGTACAGAAAAAACGTGCGAAAGACAAACTGGCGGTTGTCGGGATTGCGATGCCGGGCCAGGCCGCGCCGTATCTGATGCGTGGCGATATCAAAAAAGCGCTGCTGTGGGACCCGCGTGATGCAGGCTTTGCGCTGGTCACCGTCGCTGACCAGTTGTTGCAGGGCAAGGAAGTCACTCCCGATCTGACCATCGACGGGCTGGGCAAAGCCGACGTTGATATGGACAAGAAAGTCATCCGCTTTAACAAAATCCTCGAAGTTACTAAAGATAACGCGCAATCACTCGGCTTCTGATTTTTTCAGGCCACACCAGGGAACCGGAGACCGGCCGCAAGGCCGGGCTCTTTTTGCAGCACAGATAACCATCGCGTCCCGTACGGGCGCTGGCAGGGGTATTGTCAATGACAGACACCACCGCATTTATCACTCTTGAGAATATCAGCAAACAATTTCCGGGCGTGCGGGCGCTGGACAATGTGAACCTGACGCTGGAAAAAGGCGAAGTTCACTGTCTGGCCGGGCAAAACGGCTGCGGTAAAAGCACCATCATCAAAGTGATCTCCGGGGTTTATCAGCCGGAAAAAGGTGCCAGCATTGCCCTGGACGGTAAACTTTTTCACCATCTGACGCCGCAGCTTTCAGCGCATTACGGCATTCAGGTCATTTATCAGGACCTCTCGTTATTCCCCAATTTTAGCGTGGCGGAAAATATCGCCATCCACCGTTATCTGCCCGGCGGCGATATCTGGGTGCGGCGCAGCGCGATGCGTGCGCAGGCGCTGGCCGCAATGGCGCGCATTGGCGTGCGCCTCGATCCGGATAAAAAAGTCGAGAAACTCTCCATCGCCGATCGCCAGTTGGTCGCCATTTGCCGGGCGATAGCTGCCGATGCCCGGCTGGTGATCATGGATGAACCGACCGCCTCGCTGACCCGCCAGGAAGTGAACGGGCTGCTGCGTGTGGTGAACGAACTGAAAGCCGCAGGGATCTGCGTGGTATTCGTCAGCCACCGTCTGGATGAGGTGATGGAAGTGGCCGACCGTATTAGCGTGATGCGTGACGGCAAGCTGATTGGAACATGGCCCGCAAACGAACTGGACAGCCACGAGCTGGCGTATCTGATGACCGGGCAGCGTTTTCACTACAGCCCGCTACCGGAAAAACCGCCGCAGGATCAGACGCCGATGCTGGAGCTGCGCCATCTGAGCCGCAAAGGCAAATATCGCGATATCAATCTGGCGCTGCGCAGCGGCGAGATCGTCTCCATTGTCGGTTTGTTAGGAGCAGGGCGCACCGAACTGTGCATGAGCCTGTTTGGCATGACGCACCCGGAAGATGGCGAAATCCGCATTAACGGTAAGCCGGTGAAACTGCGCAACAACCATGACGCCATTCGTCACGGTATTGGCTACGTTTCGGAAGACCGCCTGACGCAGGGGTTGATCATGGAGCAGTCCATTTACGACAACACCATCGTCACCGTTTTCGACAAACTGCATACGCGCGGCGGCCTGCTCGATCACGCCAAAGCCGGGCAACTGGTCGCGGAGCTGATCCGCAATCTGAATATCAAAGTCTCCGATGCGCAATTGCCGGTAAAAACGCTCTCCGGCGGCAACGCGCAGCGTATTGCCATCGCCAAATGGGTGGCGACCCAGCCGCGCATTCTGATCCTCGATTCGCCCACCGTCGGAGTGGATATCGCCAACAAAGAGGGGATCTACCAGATTGCCCGCCAACTGGCGGAACAGGGGATGGCGGTACTGATGATTTGTGACGAAATCCCGGAAGCGTATTACAACAGCCATCGCGTGCTGGTCATGCGCCGGGGTGAACTGGTGGCGGAATTCAATCCGCATCGCTGCACGGAGCAGGAGATTGCAGAGGTGGTCAATGCGTAACGCATCCCTTTCCCGCCTTGTCGGGCAACATGAATTCTGGCTTGGCCTGCTGGTGATTGCGCTGGCTGTAGGGCTGAGTGTGCGTACCGATGAATTTTTATCGCTGGGTAACCTGACGGATGTGGCGACCAGCTACGCCATTCTCGGTATCCTGGCCTGTGGCTTATTTGTGGTGCTGATCTCCGGCGGGATCGATATCTCGTTTCCGGCGATGACAGCAATTGCGCAATATGCGATGGCCAGTTGGGTGATCGCCCACGGCGGTAACTTCGCGCTGGCGCTGGCATTAGCCATGGCCGTCGGGCTATTGCTCGGTTTAGTGAACGGCTTCCTGGTTTACTGGCTGCGCGTCCCGGCGATCATCATCACTATCGCCACGCTGAACGTCTATTACGGGCTGCTGGTTTACGCCACCAAAGGCACCTGGCTGTATGGCTTCCCGGACTGGTTTATGAACGGCATTAACTGGTTCTCTTTCACTGCGGCGGATGGCTATGACTATGGCCTGACGTTGCCGCTGCTGTGCCTGGGGCTGGTGATCATTGTCACCGCCGTGCTGATGAATTACACCCGGCTGGGCCGCCAGATTTATGCAATGGGCGGCAACCGCGATGCGGCGTCGCGCCTCGGCCTTAATCTGCTGAAACTGCACTTTTATGTCTACGGCTATATGGGCATTCTGGCCGGTGTGGCCGCAGTAGTACAGGCGCAGATCACCCAGTCCGTTGCCCCGAACTCATTGATCGGTTTTGAGTTGACGGTGCTGGCGGCGGTAGTGCTTGGCGGCACCAGTATGTCCGGCGGCCGCGGTACGCTCACCGGCACGCTACTGGGGGTGGTTCTGCTGGCCTTCCTGCAAAATGGTTTAACGCTGCTCGGCGTCTCCTCCTACTGGCACATGGTCTTTAGCGGCGCGATTATTCTCGTCAGCATCAGCGCGACCGCGTGGAATGAAAAACGCAAACTCGCAAGGGAGCTTTAAGATGAAATCAATCGCCAGACTCTTCCCCGGTGATGCCATCATCCGTTTGCAATGCGTGATTATCATCGTTGTCGCGGTGGTCTTTTCCGCGCTGCTCGGCAGCCGCTTTTTCAGCGTCGCCAACTTCCAGTCCATCGGCTCGCAGCTACCAATCCTTGGCATGCTGGCGCTGGGCATGGGCATTACCATGCTGACCGGCGGCATCAACCTGTCGATTATTGCCGGCGCGAACGCTTGTTCACTGGTAATGGCCGCGGTGATTGTCACTCATCCCGACAATCCACTGTTTCTCGCGCTGGCGCTGCTGGCGGGTTTGCTGGTGGCGGTGGCGATTGGCGTGCTGAACGGCGCGCTGGTAGCGTGGATCGGCGTTTCGCCCATTCTTGCCACGCTCGGCACCATGACGCTGATTTCCGGCCTTAACATTTTGCTCTCCAACGGCACGGTCATTTCCGGCTTCCCGGCCGCGATCCAGTTTCTCGGCAATGCCACGCTGCTCGGTATTCCGGTGGCGCTGCTGCTGTTTATTGTGGTGGCGCTGCTGCTGTGGGTATTGCTGGAACATACCACGCTTGGCCGCAGCCTTTATCTGGTGGGATCGAACGAACAGGCGACGCGTTTTAGCGGCGTGAACACCGTGCGGGTGCAGATTTCGGTGTATGTCATCTCGGCGCTGTTGGGGTGGGTGGCCGCCATTCTGATGATGGCGAAATTCAACTCCGCGAAAGCCGGCTACGGCGAATCTTATCTTCTGGTGACCATTCTGGCGTCGGTGCTGGGCGGGATTAACCCGGACGGCGGCTTCGGGCGCGTGCTGGGGCTGGTGCTGGCGCTGGTGGTGCTGCAAATGCTGGAGAGCGGCTTTAACTTGTTGGGCATCAGCAGCTATCTGACGATGGCGCTCTGGGGCGCGGTGCTGATCCTCTTTATCGCATTACAAAATCGTAAAGCCTGATCTCAGGAGAAAAAGAATGGCGAGCTACTTTATTGGTGTGGATGTAGGGACCGGCAGCGCCCGCGCAGGCGTCTTTGATTTGACCGGCAGAATGGTCAGCCAGGCGAGCCGGGCCATTGAGATCTATCGTCCGCAGGCCGACTTTGTTGAGCAATCCTCGGACAATATCTGGCAGGCGGTGTGCAACGCCGTGCGTGACGCGGTGAATCAGGCGGATATCAACCCGATCCAGGTTAAAGGGCTGGGTTTTGACGCCACCTGTTCGCTGGTTGTGCTCGACAAAGAGGGCAACCCGCTGACGATTAGCCCATCCGGGCGCAGTGAGCAGAATATTATCGTGTGGATGGATCACCGCGCGATCTCGCAGGCCAACCGCATCAATGCCACGCACCATCGGGTGCTGGATTACGTCGGCGGCATTATCTCGCCGGAGATGCAAACCCCCAAGCTGCTGTGGCTGAAACAGCATATGCCAAACACCTGGGCGAACGCCGGTTACTACTTTGATCTGCCGGATTTCCTGACCTGGCGAGCAACGGGCGATGATACCCGCTCGCTTTGCTCGACGGTGTGTAAGTGGACGTACATGGGCCATGAAGACAAGTGGGATAATAGCTATTTCCATGAAATTGGGCTCGACGATCTGCTGGAACACGACGCCGAAAAAATTGGCCGCTATGTGAAAACCATGGGCGAACCGCTGGGGCGTGGGCTGACGCAGCGGGCAGCGACAGAGATGGGGCTGATGCCGGGCACGGCGGTAAGCGTGTCGATTATTGATGCGCACGCGGGTACGCTCGGTACGCTCGGCGCCAGCGGTGTTTCTGGTGAAGTGGCGGATTTCGACCGGCGTATCGCGCTGATTGGCGGCACCTCTACCGGGCATATGGCGATCTCCCCGCAGGCACGTTTTATCGGCGGTGTATGGGGGCCATACTACTCGGCGGTGCTGCCGGGCTACTGGCTGAATGAGGGCGGGCAGTCGGCAACCGGCGCGCTGATCGACCATATTATTCAGTCGCATCCGTGCTACGAAACGCTGCTCGGCCAGGCAAAAGCTCAGGGGCAAACCATTTACGAAGTGCTGAACGCGCTGCTGCGGAAAATGGCAGGCGAGCCGGAGAATATTGCGTTTCTGACCCGCGATATTCATATTCTGCCGTACTTCCACGGTAACCGTTCGCCGCGCGCCAATCCGACGTTAACCGGCGTCATCAGCGGGTTGAAGCTGTCGCGTACGCCGGAAGATATGGCGCTGCAGTACCTGGCGACCATCCAGGCCATTGCGCTGGGTACACGGCATATTATTGAAACCATGAATCAGAGTGGCTACAGCATCGATACGGTGATGGCCAGCGGCGGCGGCACCAAAAACCCGATCTTTGTGCAGGAGCATGCTAACGCGACCGGCTGCGCGATGTTGTTGCCGGAGGAGAGCGAAGCGATGCTGCTCGGCGGTGCGATGATGGGCACCGTGGCCGCCGGGGTGTTTGATAGCTTCCCGGAAGCGATGGCGGCGATGAGCCGTATCGGTAAAACCGTCACGCCGCAAACCAACCGCATTAAGCAGTATTACGATCGTAAATACACCGTGTTCCACGAGATGTATCAGGATCATATGAAGTACCGCGCGTTAATGCAGGAGCCAACATGAGCAGTGGCTGGCAGCAGGCCTGCGCCGCGTGGCAAATCTACAGCGAAGAGATGGCGGCGCTGAACCGCCATCTTAACGAAATGCAGTGGCAGGCGCTGATGGCGGAGCTGCGCGGCTGTCGCGGCAAAATTGCGGTAACGGGCGTTGGCACCTCCGGCATTGCGGCCCGCAAAATCGCCCATATGCTGGCCTGCGTTGAGCGTCCGGCGATGTATCTCAATGCCACCGATGCTGCGCACGGCGATTTGGGTTTTCTTGATGCCAATGATGTGGTGATTATGCTGTCGCGCGGCGGGAATTCCGATGAGCTGACGCGGCTGCTGCCGGGGCTGGCGGCGAAAGGCGTGGCGCTTATCAGTGTCACGGAAAACCCGGATTCAGCGATAGCGCAGGCCTCACGGCTGGTGATTTCCACTGGCGTTCGCCGCGAGATCGATCCGCTGAATATGCTGGCAACCACCTCGATTGTGCTGGCGCTGGCGATATTCGATGCCGCCTGCGCATGCCTGATGAGCGAAAGCGGTTATTCGAAGGAGACTTTGCTCGCCGTGCATCCCGGCGGCGATGTCGGCTTAACATTAAGCAAAAAAGCGCCGTAAGGCGCTTTTTTATTACCCCCTCCGAAGAGAGGAGGATAGATTTACGTGCCCCGGTCCGGGGATGTGCAACCTGCTGGTTTGGCTCCAGGTCCGATAAGCGTCGCGCCATCGGACCTGTTCACCGATTTAACCAATGGTCATCAGGCTGGCATTACCACCAGCGGCGGCGGTGTTAACGCTTAACGAACGTTCCAGCCACAGGCGTTCGAGCAGGATATGGCTTTCCCCGCGTGCAAAACCCTGCACCGAGACAATTGCGCCATCGCGTGCGGCGACGTTTTCACACAGCGTAACCAGTTGATCGGAATCACCATGGAAAATCACCGCGTCAAACGCTTGCGCCATCAGCGTATCGGCTTTGGCGAACTGGATGCGTGCGCTGACGATCGGCGGAAGCTGTTTCGCCAGATCGCGATGCAGCGTGTCATCCGGCCACAACAGCTGGCTGCCGCAGGCGATGACCGCCGCCAGTTGTACCAGCGCATCCTGTTCGTTATCTGCCACGCAAAGCACGCGTTCACGCGGAACCAGCGTCCAGCTATTACGCTCGCCGGTCGGGCCTGGCAGCAGGCGCTGCGTTCCGCTCTGCGCCAGCTCGCCAAACTGGCGGCATAGCGCCTGTAATGCCGGACGATCGGCGGCCCACGTGCTAAGTGCTTCCAGCGGTTGCGCCATCGCGTTTTTCAACTGGGTATCCAGCGGCGCGGTAGCATCATGCCGGGCGAGCGTTTTCAGTACCGCATTTTCCGGGCGGCTACCGAGCAGGCGATAGAGATAGAGCGGCCCGCCCGCTTTCGGCCCGGTGCCGGATAACCCTTCGCCACCAAACGGCTGCACGCCGACCACGGCGCCCACCATGTTGCGGTTAACGTACAGGTTGCCAACATGGGCGCTGCCAGTCACCTGGGCGATGGTTTCATCAATGCGCGTATGCACGCCGAGCGTCAGACCGTAGCCGGAAGCATTGATCTGCTCAATCAACTGCGGTAACTGATTACGGCTATAGCGCACCACATGCAGCACCGGCCCGAAGACCTCTTTTTGCAGCTCGTCGAAGCTCTCCAGCTCAATCAGCGTTGGCGCCACGAAGGTGCCGGTACGCCATTCGCGCGCATCTTCGCTGTTTTCGCGCATCGCCTGGAATACATTGCGCCCTTTGGCCTGCATCGCCTGAATATGTTTGTCGATATTCGCTTTCGCTTCGGCGTTGATCACCGGGCCGATATCGGTGGTCAGACGGCCTGGATTGCCCATCCGGCATTCGGCCATTGCACCACGCAACATGGTCAGCGTGTGATCGGCAATCTCTTCTTGCAGGCACAGCACGCGCAGTGCCGAACAGCGCTGCCCGGCGCTGTCGAACGCGGAGGCCAGCACATCGACAACCACCTGTTCGGTGAGCGCCGACGAATCGACAATCATCGCGTTCATACCGCCGGTTTCGGCGATGAGCGGCGTCGGACGGCCCTGCGCATCAAGCCGTGTGGCGATGGTGCGTTGCAGCAGGCTGGCCACTTCGGTCGAGCCGGTGAACATCACGCCGCGCACCCGCGCATCGGAGGTGAGCCGTGCGCCGACGGTTTCGCCACGCCCTGGCAGCAATTGCAATACCCCGGCAGGAACGCCCGCTTCCAGCAGAATGGCCACGCCTTGTGCGGCGATCAGCGGGGTTTGTTCCGCAGGTTTTGCCAGCACGCTGTTACCTGCTGCCAGCGCGGCGGCAATCTGCCCGGTAAAGATCGCCAGCGGGAAGTTCCACGGACTGATGCAAACCACCGGACCTAACGGGCGATGGGTTTCGTTATCAAAATCGGCGCTGACCTGGCCGGCGTAATAGCGCAGGAAATCCACCGCTTCACGCACTTCGGCAATCGCATTGCTGAAGGTTTTCCCGGCTTCACGTACCAGAATGCCCATCAACTGCGGCATCTGATCTTCCATCAGCACGGCGGCGCGTTGCAGAATGGCGGCGCGCTCCTGCGGCGGCGTGGCGAACCAGATGGGCGCATGATTAACGGCATTATTCAGCGCCTGTTCCACGTCTTCATCGCGGGCTTCCACCACGTAACCCACCACATCTTTCGGTTCTGCCGGGTTGATTACCGCGATCGGCTCGCCTTCCATCACCTGCTGCTCCAGCATTGGACGGGCATACCATTTCTGCATGGCGCTGTTCAGCAACGAAGAAGAGAGCGATGCCAGCCGGTGTTCATTCGCCAGATCCAGACCGGCGGCATTGATGCGTCCTTCCCCATACAGAGCGCGGGGCAGGGGGATCTTCGGATGCGGCAGACCGACCTGGCCTTCCTGCGCGGCCAGTTTTTCCACTTCCGCCACCGGGTCGGCCACCAGTGCATCCAGCGGTAGTGTGGTATCGGCAATGCGGTTAACAAAGGAGGTGTTGGCACCGTTTTCCAGCAGACGGCGCACCAGATAGGCCAGCAGGGTTTCATGCGTCCCAACCGGCGCATAAATGCGGCACGGGCGATTCAGTTTGCCGTCGGCAATTTTCCCTACCACCTGCTCGTACAGCGGTTCGCCCATGCCGTGCAGGCACTGGAACTCATACTGCCCGGGGTAGTAGTTTTGCCCGGCAAGCTGGTAAATCGCCGCCAGCGTATGGGCATTGTGGGTGGCGAACTGCGGGTAGATCAGGTTTGGCACTGCGAGTAACTTTTTCGCGCAGGCGAGGTAAGAGACATCGGTATACACCTTGCGCGTATAGACCGGATAACCCTCCAGGCCTTCCATTTGCGCGCGTTTGATTTCGCTGTCCCAGTAAGCGCCTTTGACCAGACGGATCATCAGACGGCGGCGGCTGCGGGTTGCCAGATCGATCAGGTAATCAATGACAAACGGGCAGCGTTTCTGGTAGGCCTGAATCACAAAGCCGATACCGTTCCAGCCCGCTAACTCTGGTTCAAAGCAGAGTTTTTCCAGCAAATCGAGGGAGATTTCCAGACGATCGGCCTCTTCGGCATCAATATTGATACCAATATCGTACTGGCGCGCCAGCAGGGTGAGAGATTTCAGGCGCGGATAGAGCTCTTCCATGACACGATCGTACTGCGCACGGCTGTAACGCGGATGCAGAGCGGAAAGCTTAATTGAAATGCCCGGCCCTTCGTAGATGCCACGACCGTTGGACGCCTTACCGATGGCGTTGATCGCCTGCTGGTAGGAGACCATATAAGCCTGCGCATCGGCGGCGGTGAGCGCCGCTTCGCCCAGCATATCGTAGGAGTAGCGAAAGCCTTTCTCTTCCAGCTTGCGGGCATTCGCCAGCGCTTCAGCGATGGTTTCGCCGGTGACGAACTGTTCGCCCATCAGGCGCATCGCCATATCCACGCCTTTGCGGATCAGCGGCTCGCCGCTTTTCCCGATAATGCGGTTCAGGGCGTGCGAGAGATTCGCTTCGTTGTGCGTGGAGACCAGTCGCCCGGTAAACAGCAGGCCCCAGGTGGCGGCGTTGACGAACAGCGACGGGCTGCGGCCAATGTGCGACTGCCAGTTGCCGTTGCTGATTTTGTCGCGGATCAACGCATCGCGGGTGGCTTTATCCGGAATGCGCAGCAGCGCTTCTGCCAGACACATCAGCGCCACACCTTCCTGCGAGGAGAGCGAAAACTCCTGCAACAGGCTTTGCACCATGCCAGCACGGCCGGAAGCGGTTTTCTGATTACGTAATTTTTCCGCTAACTGGTAAGCCAGTTTATGGGCATTTTCCGCGACCGGCTGCGGCAGACGAGCCTGCTCAAGCAGCATGGGTACTGCATCGGTTTCCGCCCAGCGCCAGGCGCTGGTAATGGCCGCGCGGGAAACAGACTGCGGCAGGATCTGCTCGGCAAAGTCGAGGAACGGCTGGTAGCTCTCATCAACCGGTACGCCGTTTTCCTCATCCTGTGACGTTGGCCCGGGCGCGGCGGCCAGCTCCGGTAATCCCTCGCTGCTCTCCAGCTTCTCCAGATAATTAAAAATAGCCTGTTTAATTAACCAGTGCGGCGTGCGGTCGATAGTCGCTGCGGCGGCTTTAATCCTTTCGCGCGTGGCGTCATCAAGCTTGACCCCCATCGTGGTGGTGCCCATGCTTTGCTCCTGTTTTTTTGGCTGTTTTGCGGTTCAGGCAGAAATATCCATCATGTTGCAACTTTGTGCAACCTTGTTAAATGTGACCTGGCTGGCAAGGTTAAAAATGAATGAAATGTTAATCGCTGGTAACAGGAAAAGGCGCTGGATATTTCACTGGAAAAGCAGGTTTTATGCGGTGGATAACACTTTTAAAAGGTGCAACCTGGAAAAGTGTGACACAGTGCAACCTATAGCAAAAAGCTATCAAGCTCAGGATGAATTTGATGTAAATGCTGTGTTAAATCAATTGTGAATAAGTGAGGCTTCCGGCAGGATACGGGCGCTTCTGATAATCAATACGCGCCATCACTACGTTCCGGTGATGGATAAAGCAGCAGAATGATTTTGCTGACGAAGAACCCTGGAGACTCCTTAATGGCAATGAGCACACCGATGCTGGTGACCTTTCTTGTTTATATCTTTGGCATGATATTGATCGGGTTTTTCGCCTGGCGTTCGACGAAGAATTTTGATGATTATATTCTCGGCGGCCGCAGCCTGGGGCCGCTGGTCACCGCGCTTTCCGCCGGGGCGTCCGATATGAGCGGCTGGCTGCTGATGGGGCTGCCAGGCGCGGTTTTTATCTCCGGGATTTCGGAAAGCTGGATCGCCATTGGCCTGACGCTGGGGGCGTGGGTCAACTGGAAACTGGTGGCCGGGCGTCTGCGCGTGCACACCGAAGTGAACAATAATGCGTTGACGTTACCGGATTATTTCACCGGTCGCTTTGAAGATAAAAGCCGTCTGCTGCGCATTATCTCCGCCGTGGTGATCCTTGTCTTCTTCACCATTTATTGTGCTTCCGGCATTGTGGCGGGCGCACGTCTGTTCGAAAGCACCTTCGGCATGAGCTACGAAAGTGCGCTCTGGGCTGGCGCGGCAGCCACCATTATTTACACCTTTATTGGCGGCTTCCTGGCGATTAGCTGGACCGATACGGTGCAGGCCAGCCTGATGATTTTCGCGCTGATCCTGACGCCGGTGATTGTCATTATTACGGTGGGCGGTTTCAGTGATTCGCTGGAGGTGATCAAGCAGAAAAGCATCGAGAACGTCGACATGCTGAAGGGGCTGAATTTTGTCGCTATCCTGTCGTTGATGGGCTGGGGGCTGGGTTATTTTGGTCAGCCGCATATCCTGGCACGCTTTATGGCCGCCGATTCCCACCACACAATTGTGCATGCGCGCCGTATCAGCATGACCTGGATGATCCTCTGCCTGGCCGGTGCGGTCGCCGTTGGTTTCTTTGGCATCGCCTGGTTCAATAACAACCCGTCGCTGGCGGGCGCGGTCAATCAGAACGCCGAACGCGTGTTTATCGAACTGGCGCAACTGTTGTTCAACCCGTGGATTGCGGGCGTGCTGCTTTCTGCCATCCTCGCCGCAGTGATGTCGACGCTGAGCTGCCAGTTGCTGGTTTGCTCCAGTGCGATCACTGAAGATTTCTACAAAGCGTTTTTGCGTAAAGGCGCCGGACAGACTGAGCTGGTGTGGGTGGGCCGCGCAATGGTGCTGCTGGTGGCGGTCGTCGCTATTGCGCTGGCAGCAAACCCGGAAAACCGCGTGCTGGGGCTGGTAAGTTACGCGTGGGCCGGTTTCGGCGCGGCGTTTGGCCCGGTGGTACTCTTCTCAGTGATGTGGTCGCGGATGACCCGCAACGGCGCGCTGGCGGGGATGATTATTGGCGCAGTGACGGTCATTATCTGGAAACACTACGGCTGGCTGGATCTGTATGAAATCATTCCGGGCTTTGTGTTCGGCAGCCTGGGGATTGTGGTGTTCAGCCTGTTGGGCAAAGCGCCTTCTGCGGCGATGCAGCAGCGTTTTGCCGAGGCTGATGCGCATTACCACTCGGCGCCGCCGTCCCGTTTACAGGCGGAATAATACGCCATTGACGAAAAACCCGCTGCGGCGGGTTTTTTTATTGCTAAATAATTGTAATTACGCTGTTATCTCAGAACAAATAACAACGAGGATAGCAATATGAAGTTAAAGACAGGGTTCACTGCGCTTGTGGTTGCCGGTTTGCTGGCGGGCTGTGCGGTGCCGGCATCGAAACCGAGCGTGGGCACGCAAACCTGCAAGGTTGAAAACCAAATGCAACAAACCACGCTCTATTACGGTTTAACCCGCCAGGGCGGTAAACTGATTACCGCTCAGGAGTGGCAACAGTATGTGGATAACGATGTCACACCGCGTTTTCGTGATGGCCTGACGGCTTTCGATGCCCAGGGGCAGTGGCTGGGCAGTAACGGGAAAGTGTCGAAGGAACCGAGCAAGGCGCTGATGCTTATCCACAGCGTGGACGCACAAACTGACGCAAAAATCGATACGTTGCGCGAGATTTATAAAGCGCGTTTCGCGCAGGAATCGGTGATGCGCGTGGATCAGCCGGTTTGCGTTCAGTTCTGATGTGCAACCCCTCTCCCGCAAGAGAGGGGTGAATCACTTACAGCACCACACCCGCAAAAGCGGCGGAGAGCAGGCTCACCAGCGTTGCCCCGTAGACCAGGCGCAGGCCAAAGCGGGAGACGGAATTGCCTTGCCGCTCATTCAGCCCCTTAATGGCACCTGCGACGATGCCAATTGAGGCAAAGTTGGCAAATGACACCAGGAACACTGACAAAATCCCCAATCCGCGCGGCGTCATCTGTGCGGCGATTTTTTGCAGTTCGATCATCGCCACAAACTCATTAGCGACCAGCTTGGTGGCCATGATGCTGCCAGCCTGCAACGCATCGCTGAGTGGAATGCCAACCAGCCACGCCAGCGGATAGAAAACATAGCCGAGAATTTGCTGGAAGCTGATACCGAATAGCGCAGAGAAGAGGGCGTTGACGGCGCTAATCAGGGCGATAAAACCGATCAGCATTGCCAGAATAATCATCGCTACTTTGAAGCCTGCCAGAATATATTCGCCAAGCATCTCAAAGAAACTTTGTGATTCGTGGAGTTTTTCCAGCTTAATTTCCGGTTCCGCTTCCGGGCGCGTGGGATTAATGATCGACAGCACAATAAAGGTGCTGAACATATTCAGGATCAGCGCGGCGACCACATATTTCGCATCCAGCATGGTCATATAAGCGCCGACAATCGACAGCGAAACCGTCGACATTGCCGTGGCGGCCATGGTGAACAGGCGGCGTGAAGAGAGGTCGGCGAGTATCCCTTTGTAGGCAATGAAGTTTTCGGACTGACCGAGAATCAGCGAACTGACAGCATTAAAGGATTCCAGCTTGCCCATACCGTTGAGTTTCGACAGCAGGGTTCCGATCAGGCGAATGAAAACAGGCAGGATCCGCCAGTGTTGCAAAATGCCGATCAACGCTGAAATAAAAACGATGGGACACAGCACGCCAAGGAAAATAAATGCCAGCCCTTTTTCGCTCATGCCGCCGAAAACAAAACCCGTGCCTTCACCGGCAAATTTCAGCAGCACTTCGAAGAAACCGGAAACATATTTAATCAGCGTTAATCCGCTTTGCGCATGCAGGAAGAACCAGGCCAGCGCCATTTCGATGACGATCAATTGCAGAATAAAGCGAAAACGTATTTGCCGCCGGTCGAAACTTACCAGCCAGGCGAGCGCGAGGATCACCGCCAGCGCCAGCAGAAAATGTAGGAAATTAATCATATCTCTAATTTTGCAGGTGAATGGGGGAGTATTTAGCCATAGCCGCGAGATGCGGTAAACATAAAGTTAATGCTTTGTAAGCTAAGTTATCGCTTTATTTCAACCACTTCTGCATAAGAGCCGCTTCGCCTGAGGTAGCCTGCTATCCGTTTACATCCAGTTATTATTCTTGTCATATTTTGCTTGAGTTTCTCGTTACCGTAATGATAATCACTATCAATGCAATTTACTTTTCTTTGCAACCGTTGACTGCACATGACACCAGGGGCGTCCTCCATGTTTGTTCCATTTCTTATTATGTTACGTGAAGGCCTCGAAGCGGCGCTGATCGTCAGTCTGATTGCCAGCTACCTGAAACGCACCCAGCGCGGACGTTGGATTGGGGTGATGTGGATTGGCGTTTTCCTCGCCGCTGCACTCTGCCTGGGGCTGGGGATTGCCATCAACGAAACCACCGGTGAGTTTCCGCAAAAAGAGCAGGAGCTGTTTGAGGGAATTGTCGCGGTGATTGCCGTGGTGATCCTCACCTGGATGGTGTTCTGGATGCGCAGAGTGTCGCGCAACGTCAAAGTGCAACTTGAGCAGGCGGTAGATAACGCGCTGGCGCGCAGTAATCATCACGGCTGGGCACTGATTTTGATGGTTTTTTTCGCCGTTGCGCGTGAAGGGCTGGAATCGGTGTTCTTTCTGCTGGCGGCATTCCAGCAGGATCTCGGTATCTGGCCGCCGCTTGGCGCAATCCTTGGGCTGGCAACGGCCGTGGTGCTGGGCTTTCTGCTCTACTGGGGCGGGATTCGCCTTAACCTCGGCGCGTTTTTCAAATGGACCAGCCTGTTCATCCTGCTGGTGGCCGCCGGTCTGGCAGCGGGCGCTATCCGCGCTTTCCATGAAGCCGGTTTGTGGAATCAATTCCAGGATGTGGCTTTCGATTTAAGCAACGTGCTCACCACGCATTCGCTGACGGGCACCTTGCTGGAAGGCATTTTTGGTTATCAGGAAGCACCGAGCGTGAGTGAAGTCTTTGTCTACTTTGCCTACCTGATTCCGGTGCTGGTGCTGTTTGTTTTGCCTCCACGCTCAAGAGCGCAGCCTTCGCAGGCGGCTTCCTGAGGATATGCACAGCTTCGTAGTTACAACATACTTATTTAAGGGAAGGGTCATGGCTATTCATTTTCGTCGTAGTGCTTTGCAGGTAGGGATCGCGGCGCTGATGTCTTGCGCTTTCGGGGTACAGGCTGCGGATGTTCCGCAGGTGAAGGTCACGGTAACGGACAAGCAGTGTGAGCCGATGAACCTGACCGTTAACGCGGGCAAAACGCAGTTCATTATCGTCAACCACAGCCAGAAAGCGCTGGAATGGGAGATTCTCAAAGGCGTGATGGTGGTGGAAGAGCGTGAAAACATCGCGCCGGGCTTCAGCCAGAAGCTGACCGCCAATCTGCAACCTGGCGAATATGATATGACCTGCGGCCTGCTTACTAACCCGAAAGGGAAACTGGTGGTCAAAGGCTCGGCAACTGCGGATGCGGCAAAAGACGATGCATTGTTGAGCCTGAGCGGAGCCATTACTGATTATAAAGCCTATGTGGTGGCGGAAACCGCGCAACTGGCCTCCGGTACGAAAGCCTTTACCGATGCGGTAAAAGCCGGGGATATTGAAAAAGCGAAAGCGCTGTATGCGCCAACTCGCCAGCACTATGAACGTATCGAACCGATTGCTGAACTCTTCTCCGATCTGGATGGCAGCATTGATGCCCGTGAAGATGATTACGAGCACAAAGCGGACGATCCGAAGTTCACCGGTTTCCACCGCCTGGAAAAAGCCCTGTTTGGTGATAACAGCACCAAAGAGATGGGCAAATATGCCGATCAGCTCAACAGCGATGTGCTGGATCTGCAAACGCGCATTAATGAACTGGCGTTCCCGCCGTCAAAAGTGGTGGGCGGTGCAGCCGATTTGATTGAAGAAGTGGCGGCCAGCAAGATCAGCGGCGAAGAAGATCGCTACAGCCACACCGATCTGTGGGATTTCCAGGCCAACGTTGATGGCGCGCAGAAAATTGTCGATCTGCTGCGTCCGCAACTGCAAAAAGAGAATGCGGAGTTACTGGCGAAAGTTGATGCCAACTTCAAGAAAGTGGATACCATTTTGGCGAAATACCGCACCAAAGATGGCTATGAGACGTACGACAAGCTGACCGACGCCGACCGTAATGCACTGAAAGGGCCGATCACCACGCTGGCGGAAGATCTGGCGCAGCTGCGCGGCGTGCTTGGGCTGGATTAACAATATGAAGCAACATGATGATCATGGCGTCAGCGAACCTTCGCGCCGCCGTTTACTGAAAGGGATGGGCGCGCTGGGAGGCGCGCTCGCAATTGCTGGCGGATGCCCGGTTGCCCATGCCGCAAAACCACAGAGTGCGCCGGGGACGCTGTCGCCGGATTCGCGGATGGAAAAGCAGCCTTTTCTCGGGGCGCATCAGGCCGGGATTTTGACGCCGCAGCAGGCGTCAATGATGCTGGTGGCTTTTGATGTGCTGGCTGCGGATAAAGCCGATCTTGAACGTTTGTTTCGCTTACTGACACAGCGCATCACTTTTCTCACTTCCGGCGGCCCGGCGCCGGATACGCCAAACCCACGGCTGCCGCCAATGGATTCCGGTATTCTCGGGCCGTATATCGCGCCGGATAACCTGACGGTCACCGTTTCTGTGGGCCAGTCGCTGTTCGATACGCGTTTTGGTTTGCAGGCGCAGAAGCCGAAAAAACTGCAAAAGATGGAACGCTTTCCCAATGATTCGCTGGATGCGGCATTGTGTCACGGTGATTTGCTTATCCAGATTTGCGCGAATACGCAGGATACGGTGATTCACACCCTGCGCGATCTCATTAAGCACACGCCGGATTTACTCAGCGTGCGCTGGAAACGGGAAGGGTTTATCTCCGATCATGCGGCGCGCAGTAAAGGCAAAGAGACGCCGGTGAATCTGCTGGGATTTAAAGATGGCACCGCCAACCCGGACAGCAGCGATAACACGCTGATGAATGAAGTCGTCTGGGTCACCAGCGATCAAGGTGAACCGGCCTGGGCCGTTGGCGGCAGTTATCAGGCGGTGCGGATTATCCAGTTCCATGTTGAGTTCTGGGATCGCACGCCGCTGAAAGAGCAGCAAACGATTTTTGGCCGTGATAAGCACTCCGGCGCGCCGCTGGGCATGCAGCAAGAGCACGACGTTCCGGATTACACAAAAGATCCGGACGGCGATGTGATTGCGCTCGACAGCCATATTCGTCTGGCGAACCCGCGTACCAAAGAGACACAATCAAGTTTGATGATGCGCCGGGGCTACAGCTATTCGCTCGGGGTGACGAACTCGGGTCAACTTGATATGGGCTTGCTGTTTGTCTGTTATCAGCACGATCTGGAAAAAGGTTTCCTGACGGTGCAAAAACGGCTTAACGGCGAGGCGCTGGAGGAATATATCCGTCCGATTGGCGGCGGCTACTTCTTTGTTTTGCCTGGGGTGAAAGACGCAAATCACTATCTTGCCCAATCTCTGCTCGAAGCGTAAAGATCCTATCCTGCCCGCCTGCGGGCAGGATATTCTGTCATTCGTTGCATTTTGACATACTTTTTCTGCCATCCAGCTATCATTTTTTCGTATGAGAAAGTATCTGTTATCTTTCTGTAATATTCATATCAGAGACTCTTTGCAACAACGCAGGGCGCTTGCACGTTATGAGTAAGTAAAAATAATGTTGCAATGATGCTAAGTTTTGATGTAATTAGTTTAAAGCGTTTTTCCCTGCGGTGATGAAGTTCTTCAGGAGATCGCGGATGGTAAAGTCCTGTAGCGGACACTCAAAAAGACCACGTAAGACCCGGCACGGAGATACCCCCTCCGGCAACGACTTCTTCACCCCTGAATTTTCCTCCTCTTTGTTCATACCTGATTTCAACGATGTGACCGGCGATGATGCCTGTCGCTCAGCCACATCATATTCAAAGGCAAGACAAGGCTTACAAGGAAGCCAACCCTCAGACGTTTGTGCGCATAGTCGCGTCGAAACAGACGCGCGTGATGTAAACCAACAACTCAAGGTGCTATCCATGGGAAGACAAAAAGCAGTGATCAAAGCTCGTCGTGAAGCGAAACGCGTGCTGAGACGTGATTCACGCAGCCATAAACAACGTGAAGAAGAGTCGGTCACCTCGCTTGTGCAGATGAGTGGCGTAGAAGCAATTGGCATGGCGCGGGACAGCCGTGATACCTCTCCGATTGCCGCTCGCAATGAAGCTCAGGCGCACTACCTGAATGCTATCGAGAGTAAACAACTGATCTTCGCAACCGGTGAAGCGGGATGCGGGAAAACGTGGATTAGCGCGGCGAAAGCGGCGGAAGCGCTGATCCATAAGGACGTGGAAAGGATTATTGTTACCCGGCCGGTCCTGCAAGCTGACGAAGATCTCGGCTTCTTACCCGGCGATATTTCGGAGAAGTTCGCGCCATACTTCCGACCCGTCTATGACGTGTTGGTTAAACGCCTTGGCGCGTCCTTTATGCAATACTGCCTGCGCCCAGAGATTGGTAAGGTGGAAATCGCGCCGTTCGCCTATATGCGCGGACGTACCTTTGAAAATGCGGTCGTCATTCTTGATGAGGCTCAGAATGTCACTGCTGCGCAAATGAAGATGTTTTTGACTCGCCTCGGGGAAAACGTGACGGTGATTGTCAACGGCGATATCACCCAGTGCGACCTGCCTTCCGGTGTAAAATCGGGGCTGAGCGATGCGCTGTCGCGTTTTGAGGAAGATGAGATGATTGGCGTGGTACGCTTTAACAAAGATGACTGCGTACGCTCCGCTCTCTGTCAGCGCACGCTGCTGGCTTATGATTGATGTCATCACAACGGAAGAGCCCGGCGTGCCGGGCTTTTTTATGCCTTTTTGCCATGCAGCATAAACTCAAGCATCAATGCAATCTGCGCTGCGAGCATGGCCCGTCCGGAATGTGTGCATAAATTGCGCTGCTGCGCCGCAGCAAGTAACGCTGTTGTCTCCGGGAAGATAATGATATCGCAGACCACAGCCGGCGGGTTGAGCGCCATCAGCGAGAAGGGGAGTTCTTGCGTCTCGCCCATGCCAACGGAGGTGGCATTAATGGCAATATCAACCTCTGCAGGTTTATCGTTGCCCAGTTGAAACTGTACCTGCGGATAGAAAACTGACAGTTCACGGATAAGGGCTTCGGCCCGGCTGGCGGTGCGGTTATAGATAACTAATTCTGCAACCTGATGAGCAGCCAGCGCATGCGCGATCGCCGTACCTGCGCCACCGGTTCCTGCCAGATAGATTTTCTTCTGCCTGACGGCAATATCCCGCTCCAGCAGACTGGCGACAAAACCTTCGCCATCCAGCATGGTGCCATGGATTTTCCCGTGCTGGTCACGGCGGATGACATTGCAGGCACCGCAGCGCGTTGCTGATGTGCTTGCTGAGTCCACGAAACGCATAACTTCTTTTTTATGCGGCATGGTGATAATGGCACCGGCGAAATTCTGCACAGCTTTCAGACCCTCAATCGCTTGTTGCACGCTGCCTGGAGAAACATGCAAAGGCACCATCAGTGTATCCGGGATGTGCTGCGCTTCGATGGCTGCATTGATCATCAAAGGGGCTCGCACTTGTGCTATGGGATCACCAATAATGGCCAACAGAGTTAATTTCCCACTTACGCTATTGAGTTCTTTCATTACGGCGCTCGTTTTCGCTACTGGAATGCCATAGTAATGCACCTGTAATTGCCGAGGGAGAAACAACGTGAGCAAGGTCAGAGGGTTTTCTTCTGAAGTGATATGAGGATGGGTTTTGCGATTGTTGAGTGCAGGTTGTGGACATGCATGCGCGACATGCGAAAAAAAGCCCGCATTTGCCTGCGAGCTCTTCTTCGAATAATGGCGGTGAGGGGGGGATTGACTCGCTTCGCTCGCCCTTCGGGCAGCCCACTCATGTTATTCGTGGTCTGTCCAACGGGCAGTTGCCCGTTGTCGAACCCCGGTCGGGGGTTCTCATCCCCCCTGCGCATGTGCGACATGCGAAAAAAAGCCCGCATTTGCATGCGAGCTCTTCTTCGAATAATGGCGGTGAGGGGGGGATTGACTCGCTTCGCTCGCCCTTCGGGCAGCCCACTCATGTTATTCGTGGTCTGTCCAACGGGCAGTTGCCCGTTGTCGAACCCCGGTCGGGGGTTCTCATCCCCCCCTGCGCATGTGCGACATGCGAAAAAAAAGCCCGCATTTGCATGCGAGCTCTTCTTCGAATAATGGCGGTGAGGGGGGGATTGACTCGCTTCGCTCGCCCTTCGGGCAGCCCACTCATGTTATTCGTGGTCTGTCCAACGGGCAGTTGCCCGTTGTCGAACCCCGGTCGGGGGTTCTCATCCCCCCCTGCGCATGTGCGACATGCGAAAAAAAAGCCCGCATTTGCATGCGAGCTCTTCTTCGAATAATGGCGGTGAGGGGGGGATTCGAACCCCCGATACGTTGCCGTATACACACTTTCCAGGCGTGCTCCTTCAGCCACTCGGACACCTCACCACATTGTATCGCTGCCTGCCACTTGGGGGGCAACGGGGCGCTACTATAGGGAGTTGCACTGAAACGGTCAAGCATATTTTCCGCATTGATGGCTGTTCGCTTAAGGTGTGAGCAATGGCGGATTTTGAGCAAAAAAATTGAACAGAAATGTCGTCCGGGTGAAGCATAGCTGCCAGCTGGCATTCCGGGGTTAAGTTGGTGCAGGATACGGCTAAAACAACGGTTACATAAGGTATCGCCGCCATTTCTGATGTTCATTCGGGGAACGGGCGGTTGCCCGTTGTCGAACCCCGGTCGGGGGTTCTCATCCCCCCCTGCGATGGAGAATATAAAAGAAAAAAGCCCGTACTTTCGTACAGGCTCTTGTCTGAAATGATGGCGGTGAGGGGGGGATTGACTCGCTTCGCTCGCCCTTCGGGCAGCCCACTCATGTTATTCGTGGTCTGTCCAACGGGCGGTTGCCCGTTGTCGAACCCCGGTCGGGGATTCTCATCCCCCCTGCGCATGTGCGACATGCGAAAAAAAAGCCCGCATTTGCCTGCGAGCTCTTCTTCGAATAATGGCGGTGAGGGGGGGATTCGAACCCCCGATACGTTGCCGTATACACACTTTCCAGGCGTGCTCCTTCAGCCACTCGGACACCTCACCACATTGTCGTCCCGACGTCATCGGGACGGGCGCTAATGTAGGGAAAAGCCATTGCGGCGTCAATCCTCTTTTTCAATAAATTAGCGTGTTTAGACAAACTTCAAACAACCTGCTTCTTAAACGTTCTGAAATCGCTTTTTTTCTCGTCACGGCACTTTCTCCGTGGTGTACAGGCGAAATTTGCTATGCTGATCACCCTTTTAAAAATAGCCAATAGAACCGGAAATTATCCGGATACATCACAACGAGTTCTGGAGTTGGAATGGACATTATTTTTTATCACCCTTCCTTTAATAGCGACTACTGGATTAACGCACTGCGTAAGGCGATGCCGCAGGTGAATGTTCGTGCATGGACGGCAGGCGATAATGCCCCGGCGGATTATGCCCTGGTGTGGCATCCCCCTGTCGAAATGCTTAAAGGGCGTAAACTGAAAGGGGTGTTTGCGCTTGGTGCCGGGGTGGATGCGATTCTCGGCCAGCTCAGCGCCAATCCGGGGATGCTGGCCGATGATATTCCGCTATTCCGCCTGGAAGACACCGGGATGGGATCGCAAATGCAAGAATATGCGGTAAGCCAGGTGCTGCACTGGTTCCGGCGTTTTGATGATTACCAGGCGTTAAAGCAGCAGTCCAGGTGGCAGCAGTTAGAAGAGTATGCGCACGGCGATTTCACTGTTGGTATTCTTGGCGCGGGCGTGCTGGGTTCAAAAGTCGCGGAAAGCCTGCTGCCGTGGGGATTTCCGGTTCGTTGCTGGAGCCGCAGCCGCAAGTCGCTGCCCGGTGTACAAAGCTTTGCTGGCCCTGAAGAACTGGGCGATTTTTTACAGGGCACGCGCGTGCTGATCAACTTGCTGCCGAATACGCCGGAAACGGTTGGTCTTATTAATCAGTCGCTGCTTAACCAACTCGCCGAACACTGTTATGTGATGAACCTGGCGCGCGGCGTCCATGTTGTTGAAGCCGATCTGCTGGCGGCGCTGGAGAGCGGAAAGGTGAAGGGCGCGATGCTTGATGTGTTCAGCCGCGAGCCGCTCCCTGCCGATAATCCACTGTGGGCACATCCGCGTGTGGCAATGACTCCGCACATTGCGGCGTTCACGAGACCGACCGAAGCCATTGAGTTTATCAGCCACACTATCGGCAAACTGGAGCGCGGAGAAACCGTCAGCGGGCGCGTTGACAGAGTTCGGGGTTATTAATGAAAGCCCGGCCTGTCCGGGTTTTGTCATTAAAATCGCCACCGATAACTGCTATCCTTGCAAAAAATAACGACAGGAGTGAGCCATGTACCCCGTTGACCTGCATATGCATACCGTCGCCAGCACCCATGCTTATAGCACCCTTCATGATTATATTGCCGAAGCAAAAAGCAAAGGCATCAAGCTGTTTGCCATTACTGACCACGGCCCGGATATGGCGGATGCGCCGCATTACTGGCACTTCGTCAATATGCGCATCTGGCCGCGTCTGGTGAATGGCGTGGGGATTTTGCGCGGTATTGAGGCCAACATTAAAAACACCGATGGTGAGATCGACTGCACCGGCCCGATGCTGGAAGCACTCGATCTGATCATTGCCGGTTTCCATGAACCGGTCTTTCCGCCGCAGGATAAAGCCGCGCATACCCAGGCGATGATTGCCACAATGGCCAACGGCAACGTGCATATTATCAGCCATCCCGGCAACCCGAAATTTGAGGTTGATATTCCTGCAATCGCCGAAGCTGCCGCGAAATATCAGGTGGCGCTGGAGATTAACAACTCTTCCTTTATGCACTCACGCAAAGGCAGTGAAGCTAACTGCCGCGCGATTGCTGCCGCGGTGCGTGATGCCGGTGGCTGGGTTGCGCTGGGATCGGATTCCCACACCGCGTTTACGCTGGGTGATTTCACTGAATGCCGTAAGGTACTCGATGATGTCGGTTTCCCGGAAGATCGTATTCTGAATGTCTCACCACGTCGCCTGCTGAATTTCCTTGAGTCACGCGGCATGGCACCGATTGCTGAATTTGCTGAACTTTAATACTGACTGGAACAACTGAATGAACGAATTTTCTATCCTCTGCCGCGTGCTTGGCTCGCTGTTTTATCGTCAGCCGCAGGATCCGCTGCTGGTGCCGCTGTACACCATGATCCGCGAGGGGAAACTGGCGGAAAGCTGGCCTCTGGAGCAGGATGATCTGCTGGAGCGCCTGCAAAAAAACTGCGATGCGCAGGCGCTGGCTGCCGATTACAACGCGCTGTTTGTCGGCGAAGAGTGCCGGGTGTCACCGTTTCGCAGCGCCTGGGTGGATGGTGCTACGGAAGCCGAAGTGCGTTCATTTTTGTCGAGCCGTGGCATGCCGTTAACCGATGCGCCAGCCGATCATATTGGTACCTTGCTGCTGGCGGCCTCCTGGCTGGAAGATCAGTCGGCTGAGGATGAAAGCGAAGCGCTGGAAACCCTGTTCGCTGAGTACCTTCTGCCGTGGTGCGGCACGTTCTTCGGTAAGGTGGAAGCCCACGCCACCACGCCGTTCTGGCGCACAATGGCGCCGCTTGCACGCGATGCCATTGCAGCAATGTGGGATGAATTGCAGGAAGAATCCGCTGAATAATGTGATTCACATCACTAATTGTGTGTAACGTGTAATTCATCGTTTCAATTAGTGTGCTTGTGGTCACATAACACCGGTGCGCATCTGCTATGATGCGCGCCATGAACATTCTCCTTTCTATTGCACTGACGACGGGTATTCTCTCTGGCCTTTGGGGCTGGGTTGCCGTTTCCCTCGGCTTGATTAGCTGGGCGGGTTTTCTCGGATGTACAGCCTATTTCGCCTGCCCGCAGGGCGGGTTAAAAGGGCTGCTGATCTCCACCTGTACCGTCATGAGTGGCGTTGTCTGGGCTCAAGTGATTATTCACGGCGCAGCGCTGGCACCGCATTTGGCGATCGTCGGTTATATGATGACCGGCGTGGTGGCATTCCTGATGTGTTTGCAGGCCAAAAGCTTGCTGCTCTCTTTTGTACCGGGCACTTTTATTGGGGCCTGCGCGACGTTTGCCGGGCAGAGTGAGTGGCGGATGATTGTGCCTTCGCTGGCCGTCGGGCTGCTATTCGGTTACGCCATGAAAAATAGCGGTTTGTGGATCGCTGCTCGCCGCGCGCAGCCTTTGCTAAACGAGCGAGAAGAAGTATAAATCGCATCAATGAAAAATCTTATTAAAACAGCCGACTAGCCGTCAACAGTACGCTTTGTGCGCTAAAGTATTAAAGAGATTAATTAAAAATGCCGATGAGTCAGATAGGTGGAATATCTGACTCCCACCATCAAGGATGAGCAACCTGTGAGGTGTTTATGCGGCTTTTTATGACATTCCTGTTTCCTCTGATTCTCCTTTTATCAATCTCTTCTGCCGGCGCTGCTACGCCGGGCGGGATCATTCACTTCCAGGGCACAATTGTCGAAGGCGGCTGCGATTATCGTTCCCATTTGCAGCAACTGGAACTCTCTTGCCCGCAGGGGCAAAAGGTCGAAACGCGGCAATTTTCGCTTCGTGATATTGCCGGGCAGTCTTTTGCATCGCTGGCAAAAGTCGAGATGCACTATCTCGATCCAGAGCATTCAAAGGCCATTGTTGTTATCAGTTATCACTGATTGTGCCTGCAAGTCGCCCCCGGTCCAGGATACACTTATCGAAAAGGCGGTTGATTGACCGGAAAGGGGGCAAAAATGCAGCCACGTATGCAGGTACTTCAGGGAGATATCACTACTCTCGAGGTTGATGTCATTGTGAATGCCGCAAACTCGTCGCTACTTGGCGGCGGCGGTGTTGATGGCGCTATTCATCGTGCGGCAGGACCGGAATTGTTGAAGGCGTGTCAGCAGGTGCGTCAGCAGCAGGGGGAGTGCCCTCCGGGGCATGCGGTGATCACCACGGCGGGAAATTTGCGCGCCAAAGCGGTGATCCACACGGTTGGCCCAGTGTGGCGTGGCGGCGGTGAACACGAAGCTCGTCTGCTTGAGGATGCGTACCGTAACAGTTTGCTGCTGGCTGAAGCGAACGGCTATACCACGATAGCGTTCCCGGCGATAAGCACGGGTGTGTATGGTTATCCGAAAGCGGCGGCGGCAGAGATCGCGGTCAACACGGTTTCTGCGCATCTGATCCGGCGCCCTCAGCTACAGCAGGTCTTGTTTGTCTGCTTTGATAGCGAAACGGCGCATCTTTACCAACGATTATTAACACAGCAGGGCGAAGAACCGGAGAAATAGGGGAAACGCAGGCTACTCACCAGGAGCAGCCTGCGAAATCAACGGGCGGTAGCGTGGGTTTTCACCTCTTTCTCCTGCGGTTTACCGGAGAAGAGAAAACGCAGCAGCGGAATGCGCAAATGAATTTCATACAGCAAAACCGCAATCCCAATAACGAATACCAGTCCGGTAACAAAACCTAACGCGTTGGACTGAATATGTGGCGTGATCCATGCGCCAAAAAGCAGCGTTAGCGGATGGTGTACCAGATAAATAAACAGTGAAGCATTAACAAAATAACTCACCCGAGCCGACTGAAAATTAAGCAACCGGTGCCCCAGCGAGAACACCACATTTACCATCCACAGCCCCAGCAGCATAGTAATTACTGCTTCGGTTTCATACATCCACGCATCGCCGCTGCCATAGCGTTGGTTAAGCAGATAAGCAATAAACGCCAGCACTGAACCAACCATGCACCACGGTGACGGCGTGGTAAAAAGTGATTTTAGCCGTGGATTGATGAACGTCAGCGCGCCAAGGATAAAGAAAGGAATGTAAAACAGCGTCTGCATGACGGCGAAATTAAACAGCGCATCGCGCAATATATCGGGATACAACAGAAAAATAATGCGCCGAAATGCGGCCCAGGCAATGCCCAGCAGCAGGAACCAGAGGGAAAGTGTACCGAGTGAAATAGAACCAAGTAGGCGATCGGCATTGTTTTTTATTTTTTTAAACAACCACATGCCAACCGTTGTTAATATGACAAGTACTAACAGGAACCATAAATGAGATATCAGCTCCCACGACAGCGTATTGAATTTGTCATATGCCGATAAGGTGCGCCATTCCGCGGTATTGTTATTCACATATTGCAACATAATAAATTGCGGCAACGTGAGCAGCGGAATTGCGGTGAGCATTGGTATACCGACGCGTTCAACGCGCACCATCCACCAGCGTTTTAGCGGATAACGCAGATATAGCATGTATGAAAAATAACCGGATATGACAAAAAACACCTGCATGCGAAACGCATGAATAGCGTCATTAAACAGGGTCAGCCACCAGGAAGGATAGGTGCTGTTAACGTGCCACATATGGCTGGAATAAATCAGCGAGATGTGGAACGGGATCCCAAGCAGCATTAACCACGCGCGGATGGAATCAAGGAAATATTCTCGTTGTGTGGGTACTCTGGCCATATAACTCCGGGCATTCTAAGACTTTTCGCCTTATCCATAAGACAAATAATGGTTACATTCGAAACTAACCCTACACTATGTCCGATAACCTGTCTCCAGGATAAGCCTGCAAAACGATAAAGGGTGAGTTTCTTTGCTTATTCAATGAGCCAGCAGGCAGAACAATACAGGGATTCAGTTGTCGGATTGGCTGAGTTTCCATTAAAATGGATCGGATCGATTTAAGCACACAAAGGGGGAAGTGCTTAGTTATTATGAAACCTAAATTACAAATGATGAAAATGCGTTGGGTAGGTGCTGCGGTTCTGTTGTCACTTTATACGTCATCAGGCTGGGCTTTTTCTATTGACGATGTCGCAAAACAGGCACAATCCCTGGCTGGCAAAGGCTATGAAGCACCCAAGAGCAATCTGCCCTCTGTGTTCCGTGACATGAAATACGCGGACTATCAACAGATTCAGTTCAACCACGACAAAGCCTACTGGAACGCGACCAACACCCCGTTTAAGCTTGAGTTTTATCATCAGGGTATGTATTTCGATACGCCGGTGACCATCAACGAAGTGACCGCCACCGCCGTTCGCCAAATTAAATACAGCCCGGACTACTTTAATTTCGGTAACGTTCAGCACGATAAAGACACGGTAAAAGATCTTGGTTTTGCTGGTTTCAAAGTTCTTTACCCCATCAATAATAAAGATAAAAACGATGAAATCGTCAGCATGCTGGGCGCAAGTTACTTCCGCGTGATTGGCGCAGGTCAGGTTTATGGGATCTCCGCGCGCGGTCTGGCAATTGATACTGCGCTCCCCTCCGGCGAAGAGTTCCCGCGTTTTCGCGAATTCTGGATCGAGCGCCCTAAGCCTGCCGATAAACGCCTGACGATTTACGCATTGCTGGATTCACCGCGCGCCACGGGTGCCTATCGCTTCGTTATTATCCCTGGCCGCGATACCGTGGTGGATGTGCAGTCCAAAGTTTACCTGCGCGATAAAGTGGGCAAACTGGGCGTTGCGCCGCTGACCAGTATGTTCCTGTTCGGTCCGTCGCAGCCCTCTCCGGCGACCAACTACCGCCCGGAACTGCATGATTCTAATGGCCTGTCGATACTTGCTGGCAACGGCGAGTGGATTTGGCGCCCGTTAAACAACCCGAAACACCTGGCTGTCAGCAGCTATGCGATGGAAAACCCGCAGGGCTTTGGCTTGTTGCAGCGTGGCCGTCAGTTCTCCCGTTTTGAAGACATCGATGACCGCTACGATCTGCGTCCGAGCGCATGGGTCACGCCGAAAGGCGAGTGGGGCAAAGGGAAGGTTGAGCTGGTTGAAATTCCGACCAATGACGAGACCAACGACAACATCGTGGCCTACTGGACGCCGGATCAACTGCCGGAACCAGGCAAGGAGATGAACTTTAAATACACCATCACCTTTAGCCGCGACGAAGACAAACTGCATGCACCAGACAACGCCTGGGTACTGCAAACTCGCCGTTCGACCGGTGATGTAAAACAGTCGAACCTGATTCGTCAGCCTGACGGAACGATCGCCTTTGTCGTCGATTTTACCGGCCAGGATATGAAAAAACTGCCGCAGGACACCCCTGTCACCGCACAAGCCAGCATTGGCGATAACGGCGAAATCGTTGAAAACACGGTTCGCTATAATCCAGTGACGCAAGGTTGGCGTTTGATGTTGCGTGTGAAAGTTAAAGATCCGAAGAAAACGACGGATATGCGCGCGGCCCTGGTAAATGCCGACCAGACCCTGAGTGAAACCTGGAGCTATCAGCTACCTGCCAATGAATAAGACAACTGAGTATATCGACGCGCTGCCGCTCACGGATGCGGAGAAGGCAGTGCTGCCGACAGAGAGTATTCTTAGCGTGCATCAGGCGCTGGATGCTGAACATACAGACTGGAAACGTGAAGACGATACGCCGTTGGGTTCTGTGACGGCACGCTTGCAGCATAGCTGGCCGGATTCACTGGGCAAAGAGCAGCTTATTAAGGATGACGAAGGGCGTGCGCAACTTCAGGCGATGCCGAAAGCGAAGCGTTCTTCCATGTTTCCCGATCCGTGGCGTACCAACCCTATCGGACGTTTCTGGGATCGACTCCGTGGGCGGGAAGTGGCACCGCGTTATCTTTCTCGTCTGACGAAAGAAGAGCTGGCGCACGAACAGAAATGGCGTACTGTCGGCTCAATCCGCCGTTATATCTTACTGTTGCTGACGCTGGCGCAGACGGTGGTGGCGACCTGGTATATGAAAACCATCCTGCCTTATCAGGGCTGGGCGCTGATCAACCCGACCGATATGGCGGGCCAGAATCTGTGGGTTTCCTTTATGCAGTTGCTGCCGTACGTGCTGCAAACCGGCATCCTGATCCTGTTCGCCGTCTTGTTCTGCTGGGTATCCGCCGGTTTCTGGACGGCGCTGATGGGCTTCCTGCAACTGCTTATCGGCCGCGACAAGTACAGCATTTCGCACTCAACGGTGGGTGATGAGCCGCTTAATCCGGAACATCGTACCGCGTTGATTATGCCTATCTGTAACGAAGACGTGGATCGTGTTTTTGCGGGGCTGCGTGCAACCTGGGAATCGGTTAAAGCCACCGGGCAGCAACAGCACTTCGACGTCTATATCCTCAGCGACAGCTATAACCCGGATATCTGCGTTGCTGAGCAGAAAGCGTGGATGGAGCTGATCGCGGAAGTGCAGGGCGAAGGGCAGATTTTCTATCGCCGTCGTCGTCGCCGTGTGAAACGTAAAAGCGGCAACATTGATGACTTCTGCCGTCGCTGGGGCAGCCAGTACAGCTACATGGTGGTGCTGGACGCAGACTCCGTGATGAGCGGTGAATGTCTGACCGGTCTGGTGCGTCTGATGGAAGCCAACCCGAATGCCGGGATCATTCAGTCGTCGCCGAAAGCGTCCGGTATGGATACGCTGTATGCGCGCTGCCAGCAGTTTGCCACTCGCGTTTACGGGCCGTTGTTTACTGCGGGGCTGCATTTCTGGCAGTTGGGGGAATCCCACTACTGGGGGCATAACGCGATTATCCGCGTGAAGCCGTTTATCGAGCACTGCGCGCTGGCACCGCTGCCGGGTGAAGGTTCTTTTGCAGGTTCCATTTTGTCGCACGACTTCGTGGAAGCGGCGCTGATGCGTCGTGCGGGTTGGGGCGTCTGGATCGCATATGACCTGCCGGGCTCGTATGAAGAGCTGCCGCCGAACCTGCTCGATGAGCTGAAACGCGACCGTCGCTGGTGCCATGGCAACCTGATGAACTTCCGTCTGTTCCTGGTGAAAGGTATGCACCCGGTACACCGCGCGGTGTTCCTGACCGGCGTAATGTCCTACCTTTCCGCACCGTTGTGGTTTATGTTCCTTGCGCTCTCCACGGCGTTGCAGGTGGTACATGCCCTGACGGAGCCGCAATACTTCCTGCAACCGCGCCAGTTGTTCCCGGTATGGCCGCAGTGGCGTCCGGAGTTGGCTATTGCGCTGTTTGCCTCAACGATGGTGCTGCTGTTCCTGCCGAAGCTGCTCAGTATCATTCTGGTATGGTGCAAAGGGCCGAAAGCGTATGGCGGCTTCTTCCGCGTAACGCTCTCGTTGCTGCTGGAAGTGCTGTTCTCGGTTCTGCTGGCGCCGGTGCGCATGCTGTTCCACACTGTATTTGTTGTCAGCGCCTTCCTCGGCTGGGAAGTGGTATGGAATTCGCCGCAGCGTGACGATGACTCTACACCGTGGGGCGAAGCCTTTATGCGTCACGGCTCGCAGTTGCTATTGGGGCTGGTGTGGGCAGTGGGAATGGCGTGGCTGGATCTGCGTTTCCTGTTCTGGCTGGCGCCGATTGTGTTCTCGCTGATCCTGTCGCCATTTGTATCAGTGATCTCCAGCCGTTCTACGGTAGGTCTGCGTACGAAACGCTGGAAGCTGTTCCTCATTCCGGAAGAGTATTCGCCGCCGCAGGTGCTGGTGGATACCGATAACTATCTGGAACTGAACCGCTCGCGTACGCTGGAGGATGGCTTTATGCACGCGGTGTTTAATCCTTCTTTCAATGCGCTGGCAACAGCAATGGCAACTGCGCGTCACCGTTCCAGCCGCGTGCTGGAAATCGCCCGCGACCGTCACGTTGAGCAGGCGCTGAACGAAACGCCAGAGAAGCTGAACCGCGATCGTCGCCTGGTGCTGCTAAGCGATCCCGTGACGCTTTCGCGGCTGCACTATCGCGTATGGTCCGCACCGGAGAGATATCTCTCCTGGGTAAACCATTACGAAGAGCTGAAGCTAAACCCGCTGGCGTTGAAGGCGAAGTAAGCCGACATTAAGGAAAATACCGGCCACTGCGCCGGTATTTTTTTACTCTGCAAACAGCAAGATGAGGTCAGGTGTGAGAGTTATTGTGGTTGTCGTAATGGCCTGTTTATTAAGCGGCTGCGGCAGCATTATCAGTCGGACTATCCCGGGGCAGGGCCACGGAAATCAGTACTATCCCGGCGTGCAATGGGATGTTCGTGATTCGGCGTGGCGCTATATTACCGTGCTCGATCTGCCTTTTTCACTGGTGTTCGACACGTTACTGTTGCCACTGGATGCACACCACGGCCCCTATGAGTGATCAGCGCTCGTCCCATTCGTCTGCCGCAGTCTGACCCTCTTCGGTATCGAGCGGTGGTTCAAGTTGGAATTCTCCCTCGTCCCATTCATGCAGCGTGTTCTCTTCCTGCCACTCCTGGCTTATTTCGATCTCGTCGAAATCACCGTCAAAGACGCTTTGCGCGGCTTCGCCACTGAGCATCGGCAGACACTCTCCAGGCTCATCCTCATCGGCAAAGAACTCAGCCTGCCAGGCGATATCGCCATCCTGAAGAACATACTTTTGCACATTAAATTGCTGCACGCTGATCTCGTCTTCATCAATATCTGGATTATTGGCGATAAAAATTTCACGTGCGGCATCAATTGCTTCAGACAGTGTTGAGTAATACTCCAGTTCGGATTCAGCCATGGAAAAGCTCCTCAAGTTGCAGAAAAAGTATCTGCAAAAATCTATAGACGCTGGTTTCGCCAGCGTCAAATGATAGCTGAGGTAATCAGATATTTAACAGAAATTGATCATTATGAAAAAGCGACAGAGCAGGAGGAACCCACTCTGTAACCGCTCACTCTTTACCGCTGACTACGGATGCGGTGGGAGTAGGTGTTTCAGAGTGAGAACGTGCAGGGCGCTGTAAGCTGAACCAGGAATAGATGGCATTAAAAAGCACCACGCCTGCGGTTACACAAAAGACCGCGCGGAACCCGTAGCTTGCGGAGACCGCGGCACCGATAAGCGGTCCGGTCACGTTGCCGATATCACGGAATGACTGGTTATAACTGAAAATACGCCCGGCAATTTGGTTGGTCGAGTTATACACCAACAGCGTCTGCACTGCCGGGAGTAACGCGCCATCGGCGGCGCCAAGCAGGAAACGCAGGATCGCCAGTTGCCAGGGAGTTTGTACAAACGACATGGGCACCAGCAGCAGCACGGATATCACCAGCGCGGCCACCAGGATCTTCTCCGGGCCGATGCGATCGCCCAGTTTCCCCAGGCGAGGAGCGCTCAACAGCGCCGCGACGCCAGGCACCGAGGCAATCATGCCGCTGATAAACGCGATATTGCTGACGTTACCCGTCAGTTCGCGCACGTACAGCGTCAGAATCGGCGCAATGGAGCCGGTTGCCACCTGAATAATCATGGTGGTGATAAACAGGCTCAGCACCAGTTTTGGATTTTTCAGCGAGGCAAAAACCTCTTTAAAGTGCAGCATTTCGCGTTTTGCCACCGGAACAAAATTCTCCCGAATGCAGAACAGTGTCAGCAGGAAGCAGAGGAACAGTACTGACGCGGTGATAAAGAAGACCATCCTCAAGCCCCAGTTATCGGCGAGCAGACCGCCTGCCAGCGGCCCAAGCAGCGCGCCGCCGACGCCGCCAGTGGAAAGGGTGCCGAGCGCCCAGCCGCTTTTATTTCGCGGTATTTGTGTCGCAATCAAAGCATTCGCGTTCGGGATAAATCCACCCAATAAGCCCAAAAGTGCGCGCAAGATTAAAAACTGCCAGACATTTTGCGCCATGCCCATCAGCGCCATAACAATCGCCATGCCCAGCGCCGAACGCAGCAACATAATTTTGCGGCCTTTACGGTCGGCAAGCCCGCCCCAGAATGGCGAAGCGATAGCAGAAAAAAGGAAGGTAATACTGAACACCAGCCCGGACCACATATTCAGCGCACCCGGATCGGTCACGCCGAGTTGCTCAACATACAGCGGCAGAAAGGGCATGACCAGGCTGAAGGCTGCGCCAGTAAGAAAACAACCAAACCAGGCAACGGTAAGATTACGTTGCCAGTTTATTGGGGCATCAGAAGATGACATAACCATCCGTACAGCGTTGTTGCAACGCGCGCATAAGGGAAATTGATAAGCATGCTAATTATGCGCTCAGGTGATGGTCGCTGCAATGCGCAGGGCGATTTTTGTATGATGAAAAAAAGCCCGCAAATGCGGGCTATTCAGATGTTCAGTAGCGAGAAGGGACGCCTTCCGGCGTGTTTTAAAGCGGCGATGTAGCCACATATACTGCTCGGGAGCCATCATGATGCAACGTTCCACGACTTTGTTCATCCAGGCGGCTGTTGTTTCTGCATCGTCAAGTGGCGGAGAGTACTCCGGCTCCAGCATGATCAGCTCATAGCCTTTAGCATCCGGCTTACGGCGCGGAACAAACGGTACGATAGCGGCCTGAGACATCCGCGCCAGCATCCAGGTGCCGGAAGTGGACGCCGCCTGCTCAACGGCAAAGAAAGGGGCGAAAACGCTGGCCCGCGGGCCGTAATCGTGGTCCGGCGCGTACCAGACAACCTCGCCGGCTTTCAGCGCGCGGATCATTCCTTTAAGATCTTTTCGGTCGATCATACTTTTGTTGGAACGCATGCGTCCCCAGGTCTGCACCAGATCGATAACCGGATTGTCGTTCGGTCTGTAGACACCAATTCCCGGCTCATTCATACCGAACATACGGGCGCCCATTTCCAGGGTGAGAAAATGCACGCCAATCAGCAAAATACCGCGCCCTTGCGCCTGCACATCGCGAACATATTCAAAACCGGAGACATCCATCCAGCGCGCTATTCGGCGATCGGACCAGAACCAGGCCATGCCGGTCTCCAGCAGGCCCATACCGACAGACGCAAAATTTTGGCTAACCATGCGCTGACGTTCTTCCGCACCCATCTGCGGGAAACAGAGTTCAAGATTGCGCTCGGCGATTTTTACGCGCCGTTTCATCACCCGTTTAGCCAGATGGCCAATGCCATACCCCAGACGATAAATGACCGGATAGGGGAGTTGAACGACCAGCCACAGCACACCAATTCCAAACCAGGTGGGCCAAAAACGAGGATGTAAAAGTGAGGCTGAAAACTTAGGTAAAAGCGTCATGACTGTCCTGTGTTAAGCAACAATTCCCTGTATTCTCGCACTTTTTCGGAATTTGCCAAAATCCGGGCGCACGGAATGGCGGTTTTTCCGGTGATTGTTATACCGCAATGAGCAGATTGAGAAGAAATGTAGCGTAAAATGTGTGGATGTAAATTATCAGTATTTGCTTTATGATGCCGCCGTTTTTTCACTCTCTACTTTGCAGGAAACGTACACCATGCCAGTGTTACACAACCGCATCGCCAACGATGAATTAAAAGCGCGCATGCTTGCTGAAACCGAGCCGCGTATAACGGTCTCGTTTTATAAATATTTTTCTATTATAGACCCGCAGGCAACGCGCGATGCCCTTTACCAGGCGTTTACCGCGCTGAAGGTATTTGGTCGCATTTATCTTGCTCATGAAGGGATTAATGCGCAGATCAGCGTACCGCAAAGCCTGTTCCCGGCTTTTCGCGAGACGCTTTATGCCTTCGATCCGGCACTGGATGGTCTGCGTCTGAACATCGCCATTGACGATGACGGCAAATCCTTCTGGGTGCTACGCATGAAAGTGCGCGATCGCATTGTTGCGGACGGCATTGAAGATGAGAGTTTTAACGCCAGCGATGTCGGCGATTATCTGAAAGCGGCGGAAGTGAACGCTATGCTCGACGATCCGGAAGCGATTTTTATCGATATGCGCAACCACTATGAATATGAAGTGGGGCATTTTGACGGCGCGCTGGAGATCCCCGCTGATACTTTCCGCGAGCAGTTACCTAAAGCCGTTGAGATGATGCAGGCGCATAAAGACAAGAAAATTGTCATGTACTGCACTGGCGGTATTCGCTGTGAAAAGGCGAGTGCCTGGATGAAGCACAACGGTTTTAAGAAAGTGTGGCATATCGAAGGCGGCATCATTGAGTATGCGCGTCGCGCCCGTGAACAGGGTCTGCCTGTTCGCTTTGTCGGAAAGAATTTCGTTTTCGATGAGCGAATGGGGGAACGCATTTCCGACGACGTGATTGCCCATTGCCACCAGTGCGGTGCGCCGTGCGACTCACATACCAACTGCCGCAACGATGGTTGTCATTTGCTGTTTATTCAATGCCCGACTTGTGCGGAGAAATATGAAGGCTGTTGCAGTGAATTGTGTCAGGAAGAGAGCAAGTTGCCGGAAGAGGAGCAGCGTAAACGCCGCGCCGGACGCGAGAACGGCAATAAAATCTTCAACAAATCGCGCGGACGTCTGAACACGAAACTGGGAATTCCGGATCCGGAATAACGCAAACAGGAGAGGGCAAGCCCTCTCCTGCTCATTTACTTCTGCTGTACGCCTTCGACGGAAATAATCAGCTCCACATCCTGCGATGCTGGCCCAAGATCGGTCGTAATATTGAAATCTTTCAGCGCAATTTTGCCAGAAGCTTCAAACCCTGCGCGCACGCCGCCCCACGGATCTTTACCCTCACCGATGAGTTTTGCCGCCAGCACCACCGGCTTCGTCACGCCATTCAGCGTCAGATTACCGGTGATATTCAGTCCATCAGCCGTTTTCTTCACTTCGGTAGAGCTGAACGTTGCCTGCGGGAATTTCGCCACATTCAGAAATTCCGCACTGCGCAGATGCTTATCACGCTCAGCATGATTGGTGTCCAGGCTGTTAGTGTTGATCGTCACATTCACTTTATCGGCGGCCGGGTTGGCTTCGTCGAAGGTAAATGTACCGTCGAAATCTTTAAACGTGCCGTATAACCAACTGTATCCAAGGTGCTGGATACGGAAGTTGACGAAAGCGTGTTGCCCCTCTTTATCGATTTTATAATCTGCGGCTACGGCAGTGCCGGTAGCAAAGAGTAGCGAGGCGAGAGCGAGTCCCGGCAGGATTTTCTTCATATTATGCTCCAGAGTCAGGCGACGATTTTCCCAGCATGCGCTTGAGAGTGACGTCTTTATCGATGAAATGGTGCTTTAAGGCGGCCAGACCGTGCACTACCGAGAGCACGACCACGCTCCATGCCAGCCATAAGTGAACAGTACCTGCGAGATCCGCCTGCGAACCGGCGTCGGTAAGCGTCGCAGGCACGTTAAACAGGCCAAATACGTTGATCGGTTTGCCATCCGCGGTGGAGATTAAATAGCCGCTGATGAGAATGCCAGACAGCAACACATAGAGTGCAATATGCGCCAGTACGGCACTTGCTCGCGTCAGGCGTGAATAACTGGAAAGCGAGGAAGGGGGCGGTGAAATATGCCGCCAGACAATGCGCACCACCAGCCCTAACATCAACAGAATGCCGATGCTTTTATGCAGTTCCGGTGCCTGATGGTACCAGCCATCATAATAACTGAGCGTGACCATCCATAATCCCAGCGCAAACATGCCATAAACGGCTATTGCCATCAGCCAGTGAAGAGCAACGGAAATAGCGCCGTAGCGGGTGGGTGAGTTGCGAAATTGCATAATTGTGAATTTGGTTAACGAACGGTTAATTTAAAATGGCGGGAGCGGATACATAATGCAACTGAAAATTAATCAATTAAATAATTAATTTTCCTATATCACATTTTTTGAATGATTATTGCTTGTGATGTTCAGATGATTAGAGGGTGACAGGTAACGTTGGCTGTTAATAGCAGGATGTGAAAGGTTTTTGTTGTTCAGGAAAATTGTTTTAATAATTGTTTTTTTAAATAAATGTCAGCTTTTGTCAATATTTATGGTCAAGGCCATACAATATAAATAAGGTCGATTAGCGCAACGAGTAGCCACAGCGCAATATATAACATCAAATGCTCACGCACGTTATTAATAAGGAAGTCGAATAAACGACGCATGATCTCTCCGCAAAAAATAAAGGCGGCCACAAATAAGGCCGCCGACGGATTATCGGGTAAAGCGTGACAGGGAAAAAGGCGTTAAATCAAAATCACTGCATTTACCCTGCGCAAATTCACAGGCGATTTCGCCGAGCACCGGCGCGAATTTAAATCCATGGCCGCTCAGTCCAGTGATAATCAGCGTGTCCGGATGTTCCGGTAAAGTATCAATAATAAAATCTTCGTCCGGCGAGTTATCGTAGGTACATGAAGCGCCGTAAAGACAACCGCCAATGCCCGGCAGGAACTGGCGCAGAAAACCGAAGCACTCCGAACCGTCTCCTGCTTCATGGCCAAAAGGTGTACGCTGTTGTGCCTCGTCGATGAGCTGACCGCCGTTATGACGACCGATCTTCAGTGCGTTGTCTTCGGCAGGGAAACCGTAATACTGATCGCCATTCGGCATTTCACCGGTGAAGGCGGGAAAGTGATTTTTGCTGCTGTAGCGACCATCCGCCTGGAACCAGGCGAAAACCTTGCGTACGGGTTGTACTGGAAGCGTTGGAATTAACTGACGTACCCAGGTGCCGGCGCTAACCAACACTTTCTTGCCGACGAACTCGCCTTCCGCTGTTTCGATGGTAGCGCCTTCAGGGCCATGACGCAGCGCGGTAACCGGGCAGTTAAACAGTTGCGCGCAACCGGCTTGCCGGGCGAGATGGATCCAGGTTTTTACCGCCAGTTCGCTTTTCAGCACGCCGGAATCGGCTTCGAACAGGCCGATATAGTCTTCCGGCACGGTGATTTCGGGCCAGCGGGCCATCAGTGAAGGCGCATCCAGTTTTTCTACCGCCAGATCCCACTGCTTAGCACTGTGGGCGACATTGGCGAGAAATGCGGAATCAGCCGGGCCGAGGTTGATCACGCCGGTCCGTTCGAACACCGCCTCACCGCTTTCGCTGGCTAACTGATCCCACAGCTGTTGGGCGCGCAGCACCAGCGGAACATATTTTTCACCTTCACCATACGCATGGCGAATCAGGCGCGTATCGCCATGATGGCTGCCTTGCTGGTGCGGCGGGAGATGAGCATCGGTCATCAGGACATTTAGCCCGGCGCGAGAAGCGTAATAGCCGGCCGCTGCGCCGACAGATCCGCTGCCGATAATAATCAGGTCATATTTCATGGTGTTCTCCAGGAAAAAGCGTGTTCAGGAGGGTAATTAACCTGGCGGCGTTATACAAGGGCAGAAATAATTAAGGCACCCTGAAGGGTGCCTGTTGGGATGAAGGTCAGCATTAAGACTAATGCCTGCGGTACTCATCTTCCTGGTAATCGCCTGATTCAATCTTGGCAATACCCGCCTCGAGAATCGATATAAACTGGCGGGCGACATCTGTCGTTAACCATAACGTCTGACCGACTTCAGTCTCTTCCTGAGCGGCTCTGTTTGGGGTCTGGTAGTGTAACCGGAGCATCAGGGCATCGTAACTATCCACGGTACTGATGTCCCATCCGACCAGTGGATGGGTCTGGATGACTTCATTATTCTTTACCATCATAACCCCCATATTAGCGTGTTTATTTAGACAACGACTTTCGAGGTTCAATGCGTGTTTTATTTGAAGCCTCTTTAGTATATCAACAGATGGGGGTGATGATCGAATAAATAAACACTCTGCAACATGTTTTTTAGGCTGTTTGATTTTTTTGAATAAGAAAACGAAACCTTAAGCACATATTTTTACTAAAGAACTACAGAATTAATGAATGGCGTAAAAAACAGACAAAAAAGCCGGGGCGACCCGGCAATAAGAACAAACTTAAAGAGAAATTAGTCGTTGATAAACCAGTCGTCGGCGCTTTCCCAGGTTTCCTGCAAAATTTCGCTTATGCGATCTTTATCTTCTTTTGCGCCACCAAGCACCGACAGGTTATTAGCCGCAGCGTAGCGAACGGTGATTTTGTTATCGTGTTCGGGATAGTAATTATTGAGCCGACGGGATAATTCGCCCGCCAGCGCATCGATAGCACCTGGCGGTAAGGGTGTGGTTTTGGCGATAGTCACTTCAATGCGCATAATAGCCCCCTGTGTGTTTACTGTATATATATACAGTTAATAAAGTATCTTTACAACAGGGGGCAATAAAAATTTTACTGCTTAACGCGCCAGCGAACGGTTTCTCCTGCGAGGAACGGCACCAGCGTATCGTCCGTCAGGGCAATGCTCTCTGGCACGACGCTTTCGATACGTTCCAGCTCAATAAAGCTCTCATTGAACGGCAGCCCGTAAAAACGCGGTCCATTCAGCGAGCAGAACGCTTCAAAATGCTGCAAGGCGTTCATCTCTTCAAACACGGTAGCGTAGCTGCCGAGCGCAGTCGGCGCGTTGAAGCAACCGGCGCAACCACAGCTTGCCTCTTTCCGGTGCCGCGCGTGCGGTGCGGAATCGGTACCGAGAAAAGCGCGTTCAAATCCACTGGCGACCAACTCTCGCAGCGCCTGCTGGTGGATATTGCGCTTAAGGATAGGCAAACAGTAGAGATGCGGACGCACACCGCCAACCAGCATATGGTTACGGTTAAACATCAAATGCTGTGGCGTAATGGTCGCTGCCAGGCGCTCATTGCCCTCGCGCACATAATCAGCCGCGTCTTTGGTGGTGATATGCTCAAACACGACTTTCAAACCCGGCAGGCGCTGGCGCAGCGGCTCCATCACCGTTTCAATAAAACGCGCTTCGCGATCGAAGATATCGATCTCCGCGTGGGTCACTTCGCCATGCACCAGCAGCGGCATGCCCAGTTTCTCCATGCGCTCCAGCACCGGCATAATGGCATCAATGCTGGTGACGCCGTGGCTGGAGTTGGTGGTGGCATTCGCGGGATAAAGTTTTGCCGCCGTAAAGACGTTTTCGTTAAACCCACGTTCCACTTCATCCGCACTCAGACTGTCGGTCAGATAGCAGGTCATTAGCGGGGTGAAATCATGTCCGGCAGGCACAGCATCAAGAATGCGCTGGCGGTACGCGCGCGCAGCATCAACGGTTGTCACAGGGGGAGCGAGATTAGGCATGACAATGGCGCGGGCGTAGGTTTCACTGGTCCACGGCACCACGGTTTTTAACATATCGCCATCACGCAGGTGGACGTGCCAGTCGTCAGGACGGCGGATTTTCAAAACCTGGGATTGTGTCATTGGAGTGCTCCGGCTGGTGAGAATCAGGTGTTTTTTGCCGGGCACTAAGGATAAGCGGAAACGTTTTCGTTTGCATCTTTTTCCTGAAAAAAAGGGCGCTCGCGGCGCCCTGTGGCTCAGTCGGTGAGGGGGATAATAATTTCGCCTGGTTTCACCTCAATGCCTTTGGCGTATTTCTTCGCCAGCGCTTCGCCTTTGCTGCTGTCCTCTTTTAGCACATAAGCCGGACGCTGATTAAAGTAGTTGCGCAGCGACTGGTTCAGGTAGGGCATCAACGTTTGCAGCACTGTCTGCATTTTTTCTGGCTGCACGTCGGCTTTCACTACTTCCATTTCTTGCAAATAAATGGCGCCTTTCTCTTTATCGAAGACTGGTAGCGCCTTCAGTTTCAGCTTGATGACCGCTTTCTGGTTACCGAAAAGGGAGGTCATATCCAGGTTGGCATCACCGGTCAGCGTGACTTTGTTCGGCTCTTCGCGACCAATTTCCGACGCCAGGTTGTTCAGCACAATGTGCGCGTCGGCCACGCCTGGCAGGCCAATGTCTTTCGCAAAATCATTGCGTTTTTGCAGCGCCTGGTTAATTTCCTGTTCGCTGATGGAATATTGGGTCAGTTGGTTACAGCCCACCAGCACGCCGCTCAGCAGTAAGGCAGCGGCAAAAAAGATCTTCTTCATAATTCCTCAACGTGATTCCGAAGGCGTCAAAGCCGGTGCGTAGGATGCGTCAGACGAGGTACAAAGGCTAGCGGAAAAAGCTGAAAGGCTGGCGGAAACATACGCTTCCGCCGTGAGTCCACTAAATAGCCATCGATGAAAGCAGGTTAACCTGGGTCTGCTTGGCCATATTATCGCGGTAATCCGCTACCCGGCTCGGCCAGTTAATTCCGGCAACAAGAGTCAGGTTACGCAGCAGCGGGAAAAGATGAATATCGTCCTCTGAGAGCTCGCCGTTGACCGCATTCGGTTTGACAATGAGCTTGTCCAGCGTCCGCAGGTCGTCGCTGATATTTTTCACCAGCCCGGCAGAGTGGGCGAGATGTTCGTCGAAATTGCCGATCGCCGCCTCTTTCTTCGCGATAAACCAGGCGCGCGCCTGCGGTGTGGAAAACTCGTCGAAGGCGGATTTCGCAAAGCGGGGTATCAGCAATTTGTTCACATAGCCATTAACCTTGCGCAGCCACTCTTCCAGTTTCGGGTTCCGTTTACCGGTGAGCAGCGGTTTGCCGTCAAGTTTATCGACATAGTGCACAATATCCATACTCTCCGGCAGATAACGGCTGTCGTCTTTTTGCAGGATTGGCGCCATTTTCTGACCAATCATTTTGGTTGGCGTGGCCTCGTCGTCACTGAGCAGGATATTGAGTTCTACGGGAAGATTTTTAAGGCCGAAAATCATGCGGGCTTTAACGCAGAAAGGGCAGTGGTCGTAAATGTAGAGTTTCACGTTTCTCCTCCATACTGGCTTATCCATCAAAGACCAGTATGGAAGAGAGCATTGCATGGCGCAAATCAGGCGCCAGGTTCAAGCATCCGCGGGCGAATACGCTTCTGGCCGAATTGCCACAGCAGCGCCATTGAGGTCATCAGCCCGATCAGACCGAGCATCATCCACGGTAATTCCGGCTGGTTGAAGGCTTTGCCGGCATCAAACAACCACCCGCCGCCGGCGTAACCCAGCGCGCCGCCAAATGCCAGCCCCAGGCGGCTGAAGCCCATATAACTGCCACGCGCACGGGCATCTGCTAGCTGTGCGCTTAAGGTTTCCCGCGCAGGTTCGGCAATAATTGAGCCGATATAGAACGTGCAGATAAGCGTAAACAGTTGCTGCAGCGTCCCGACCATTCCGATCGGCAGCAGGCTGAATGACATCACCAGCAGCCCGGCCATCAGACGGTGTTCAAGACGAAAGCGTTTTTCGCTCCAGCGGGCGATAGGGTAGAGCAACGTCAGCGACAAACAGGCTTCGATGGCATACATCCACTTCACCGCCGCCGGTGAACCGGCAATATCGTTGACCATGATCGGCAGCATCAGCATTACCTGTACTGCCAGCATATAGTAGCCGGTCAGCGTCAGAACGTAGGTGACAAACCGTTTGTCGTGCAGCACGCGAGCCAGCCCTTCGCGCACCGGTGCCTTTACCGTAGAGAGCTTCCACGCCGGTAACAGCCAGGCGTTAAACGCGGCGCAGAGCACGAACATTAGCGCACCGGCGGCACACACCAGACGAAAGTCATATTGCAACAGCCAGCTCCCGAGCAATGCACCGACAACCGCGCCGGCGCTGTCCTGCATCATCAGGATAGAGAAAAAGCGGCTGCGCTGGTTGGGGCGCACCAGTTTGACCACCAGTGCGGAACGCGGCGGATCAAACAGCGTGCCGCCCAGCCCGGAAAGAATGCAGGAGAGCCACAGCAGCCAGGGTTCATGCGCCACGCCCATCGCGACGAAACCGCCCGCGCGCATCAGCATGCCGGTGACGATCAGCGGTTTGGCGCCAAAGCGGTCGGCAATCGCGCCGCCGAAAATCCCCAAACCCTGCTGAATAAATTGCCGCAGGCCGAGTGCAATACCGACCATCAATGCCGCCCAGCCGAGCTGATCAACAAAACGAATAGAAATAAGTGGGAAGACAACGAAAAAGCCGAGGACCACCAGCATATTATCGACAAGCAGGAAATATTTACCCAGGCTCCTTGCCTGCGATATGCGCGCCATTTCCCCTCCGGGAAATTAAGAAAGATAAGACATTCTTATTCTGCGGGTTCGCCCGATCTTTTCCCACATGCGCGGTGACAATATTTTTTTATCAAAATCCGGCTTTGATTCAGAGTTTTCATCGAAAATAGCCCGCAAAGTGGAAAATGCCATGTTGCTGTTTTCACAGAGTGGCTGCGCAAATGTATAGTAAAGGTAAGGGGTTAAAAGAGTGGTGAAATGGAAGGAGTGGTAATGCATGTTTGGCTACCGCAGTAACGTGCCGAAAGTACGCTTAGTCACAGACAGATTAGTGGTTCGTTTAGTGCATGAGCGCGATGCCTGGCGCCTGGCGGATTATTACGCCGAAAATCGGCAATTTCTCAAGCCCTGGGAGCCCGTGCGCGATGAAAGTCATTGCTATCCTTCCGGTTGGCAGGCCCGTCTTGGCATGATCAATGAGTTTCATAAGCAGGGTTCGGCATTCTATTTCGCTCTGCTCGATCCTGAGGAAAAAGAGATCGTCGGCGTAGCGAATTTTTCCAATGTGGTACGCGGTTCGTTTCATGCTTGTTACCTTGGCTACTCCATCGGACAGAAATGGCAGGGGCAAGGGCTGATGTTTGAAGCGCTGACGGCGGCGATCCGCTATATGCAGCGCACGCAACATATGCACCGCATCATGGCGAATTACATGCCGCACAATAAACGTAGTGGCGATTTGCTGGCGAGGCTGGGTTTCGAGAAAGAGGGCTACGCCAAATCGTATTTGCTGATTGACGGGCAGTGGCGCGATCACGTACTTACCGCGCTCACCGCACAAGAATGGACCCCGGGTCGCTAAGGAGCAACGATGAAGTATCAACTCTCAGCGGTTGAAGCGCGCGTTATCGGCTGTCTGCTGGAAAAGCAGATCACCACGCCGGAACAGTATCCGCTGTCGATCAATGGTGTAGTTACCGCCTGTAATCAGAAGACCAACCGTGAACCCGTCATGAACCTCAGCGAACATGAAGTACAGGATGTGCTGGATGAACTGGTGAAACGGCACTATTTGCGCACCGTCAGCGGTTTTGGCAATCGCGTAACGAAATACGAGCAGCGTTTTTGCAACTCTGAATTTGGCGATCTGAAACTCAATCCGGCAGAAGTGGCGCTCATCACCACGCTGCTGCTGCGCGGGCCGCAAACGCCGGGGGAACTGCGCGGTCGTGCGGAACGCATGCATCGCTTTAACGATATGGCGGAAGTGGAAACGGCGCTGGAACTGCTGGCGACGCGGGAAGATGGCCCGTATGTCGTGCGGCTGCCCAGAGAGCCCGGCAAGCGCGAAAGCCGCTACATGCACCTGTTCAGTGGCGATGTACAGACGCTGGTGAATGTTGTTGAGGCGGTCAGCCCGCAGGAAGAATCACTGGCGACGCGCGTTGAGGCGCTGGAAGAGGAAGTGGCAGATCTGAAACAGCGTCTGGATTCGCTGCTCGCACATTTAGGAGATTAGCCGTGACGAAACTACGTGTTGGAGTGGTCGGCCTGGGCGGCATTGCGCAAAAAGCCTGGTTACCGGTTGTCGGCGCAGCGACCGACTGGACACTAACCGCAGCCTGGTCGCCGACGCGGGAAAAAGCCTTGCGGGTATGCGAGACCTGGCGCATTCCATATGCTGATTCGCTGTCGGCATTAGCCGCGCAGTGTGATGCGGTCTTCGTCCACACATCGACAGCTTCGCACTACAGCGTGGTCAGTGAGTTACTGAACCTTGGCGTGCATGTTTGCGTTGATAAACCGCTGGCAGAAAACCTCCAGGATGCCGAGCGGCTTATCGAACTGGCCGCGCGGAAAAAACTGACGCTGATGGTCGGTTTTAACCGCCGCTTCTCGCCGCTGTACCGCGAATTAAAACAGCAGATGCCGCAGGCGGCGTCGCTGCGGATGGATAAACACCGTACCGACAGCGTGGGGCCGCATGATTTACGCTTTACGCTGCTCGACGATTATCTGCACGTGGTGGATACCGCGTTGTGGCTGGCGGGAAGTGCGGCGGCGTTACAAAGCGGTACGTTGCTCACGGATGATGATGGCGCCATGGTTTATGCCGAACACCACTTCTCACTGGATCACTTGCAAATCACCACCAGTATGCACCGGCGGGCGGGAAGCCAGCGTGAATGGATTCAGGCCGTCACCGATGGCGCGCTGGTGGATATCACCGATATGCGCGAATGGCGCGAAGAGCGTGGGCAGGGCGTAGTCGCGCGTCCGGTTGCTGGCTGGCAGAGCGTGCTGGAACAGCGTGGTTTTGTGGGGTGCGCGCGCCATTTTATTGAATGCGTGCAAAATCAGACGGTTCCGGAAACGGCGGGCGAACAGGCCATCCTGGCTCAACGCGTGGTGGAAAAGCTCTGGCGTGAGGCGATGAGTGAATAACCGCCTGTAACATCTGGCGATAGTAATTCGCCTTTTTCCCTGTAGACTAAGCGCTTCGCTGTATACCAACGCCTGCATTGCAGGCGTTGTGCCTTATGGAATCCAGAATGAATCTATTAAAATCGCTGGCGGCTGTCAGCTCGATGACGATGTTTTCTCGCGTGCTGGGTTTTGCGCGCGACGCTATTGTGGCAAGGGTTTTTGGCGCAGGTATGGCAACCGACGCCTTCTTTGTGGCGTTTAAACTGCCCAATTTGTTGCGGCGTATCTTTGCTGAGGGTGCGTTTTCTCAGGCATTTGTTCCCATTCTTGCTGAGTACAAAAGCAAACAGGGCGAGGATGCGACGCGGGTGTTTGTGGCGTATGTCTCGGGTTTGCTGACGCTGGCGCTGGCGCTGGTGACTGTCGCCGGGATGCTGGCGGCACCGTGGGTGATTCTGGTCACCGCGCCGGGTTTTGCCGATACAGCGGATAAATTCAATCTCACCTCACAGCTACTGCGCATTACCTTTCCTTATATTCTGCTGATTTCGCTGGCGTCATTGGTGGGTGCAATCCTCAATACCTGGAACCGTTTCTCGGTGCCGGCGTTTGCGCCGACATTTCTCAATATCAGCATGATTGGCTTTGCGCTGTTTGCCGCGCCGTACTTCCATCCGCCGGTGCTGGCACTGGCATGGGCGGTGACGGTGGGCGGCGTGCTGCAACTGGTTTATCAACTGCCGCATCTGAAGAAGATCGGCATGCTGGTATTACCGCGCGTGAGTTTTCACGATGCCGGTGCTATTCGCGTTGTGAAGCAGATGGGGCCTGCGATCCTTGGGGTCTCGGTCAGCCAGATTTCGTTAATCATCAATACGATTTTCGCCTCGTTTCTGGTTTCCGGATCGGTATCGTGGATGTACTACGCTGATCGCCTGATGGAGTTTCCGTCTGGCGTGCTGGGCGTGGCGCTGGGGACGATTTTGCTGCCTTCGCTGTCGAAAAGCTTTGCCAGCGGCAATCATGACGAGTACTGCCGTCTGATGGACTGGGGGCTGCGTCTTTGCTTTCTGCTGGCGCTGCCGAGCGCAGTGGCGTTGGGCATTCTGGCAAAACCGCTGACCGTCTCGCTGTTTCAGTACGGTAAATTCACGGCCTTTGACGCGCTGATGACGCAGCGGGCATTAATTGCTTATTCCGTCGGCTTAATGGGCCTGATTGTGGTGAAGGTGCTGGCGCCGGGTTTCTATTCGCGGCAGAACATTAAAACGCCGGTGAAGATTGCCATTGTCACACTGCTGATGACACAGCTGATGAACCTTGCTTTTATTGGCCCGCTGAAACATGCCGGGCTGTCATTGTCGATTGGCCTGGCGGCCTGCCTGAACGCCGGTCTGCTTTACTGGCAACTGCGTAAGCAAGATATTTTCACGCCGCAGCCAGGCTGGAAAAGCTTTCTGCTGCGTCTGGTCATTGCGGTGCTGGTAATGGCGGCTGCACTGGTGGGCATGCTCTATGTTATGCCGGAATGGTCACTGGGTACGATGCCATACCGCTTACTGCGTTTGATGGCGGTAGTGGGGGTGGGCGTGGTGGCTTACTTCGCCACGCTGGCACTGCTGGGTTTTAAACTGAAAGAGTTTGCTCGCCGGACGGCATAAACAATTTTGCCAGGGGGGAAACCCCTGGCAAAAAAATGTCTGTCGATTAAATCGAGATTTTTTTGCCGCCGCGGTTAGCGGAAGCGGTGTGACCGTTGGCGCCGTACAGCGTCGGTTCCTGATGGGGTTTCAGTACATCCAGCGCCTGCTGATTACGCTCAATTTGCCCTTCCAGCAGCCATCCATTGTGCTGGTTAAGGTTGCGCAAATGCTGTGTCTTCTGCGTAATAATCTGCCAGCGATCGGCGATATCGTCATTCGCGCTGCGCTGTGTTTTCTGCGCCGAACGACGCTGTTGCTCCAGGTAATCCAGCGTTGCGAGCAAGGAACTTTTTTCTTCCGTAATACGCTGTAACGTACTGCCATTTACATGGCCTACGGAAAGTTGCTTTTGCTCAGCATCCATCACGTCTTTCAGAGCGCTCAGGATAACTGTCATTTGATCGAGGATGTCTGACAGTCGATTCATTCTGTTATTTACTCTGTAAGTAACTCTGCGCTTCGTTAATCAGGGCATCGGCAATCTTGCCGGTATCCATTTTCAGTTCACCATTACGAATCGCGGTTTTCAGCTGCTCAACGCGTTCCATATTGATGTCATTCGCGCCCGCCTGCATCAGCTTCGCCTGCGCACCGCTGATGGTGACGCTGGTGCTGTTCGCCGTCTCGGCTTTTTCCAGACGAGTTTTCTGCGACTGGGCGTCGTTGGTTTCGCGCTGTTGAACGGCGTTAACCGGCTTCAGAGGCGATGTACGATCAATGCTCATTGTGATGTCCTCATCGAGGTGTCCCGGCGTTTCGGGCCTGATATCTTTAGTCGTTGCTTATTTATCGGCAGGCAACATAATTTCTTTAAAAAGATTATAGGTTAATCAGAATATTCCCATCAGTGTTCACCGTACCGCTGACAATCTGGCCTGAAGACATGCGTACGCGGGCATTTTGCGCCACTGCGGCATTGTCCAGCGCTTGTCCTTCGCCGTTCACACTAAAGCCATCTCCCGATGCCACAACCTGTACCCGCTGTCCGGCTTTTACCCGCCATGCCTGACGCAGCATTGATAGCTGAATCGGCTGCCCGGGAACCAGATCGCGCAGGCTGATCGCATCCTGCGCCTGATTGATATCCAGCATGGTGCGCGGCGGCAATTGATCGAGACGACCGCGTTTTAATGTCACGCTGTCGGGTTGCAGCGTGCTGCCACGCGCAACAGATTGCGCCGCCACTACATAATTACCTGTCGCCTGCACGTTAACCTGCAAAAAGCGCTTAACCCCTGCACAGTTTGCCACAACATTTACGTTTCCCCATAACTTTGCGCTGCCGACCACGCTCAGCGCGGGCTGATCGCAGGCGGGCAACATGTTCTGCGGGGTGCGTATATTTACCACTACCTCGTCACTAACGCCAGCAAGGCGCTGAGCAAAAAATGATGTGAGCTGAGCTTGCAGCTCGCCCGCCTGTGTCAGCGGGCTCAAAAACAGTAAGGTCGCGGCTAAACCGCTTTTCAACGCGTTCATCGCAGACTCCTGCCTGTTGATGGGATGCAAAGATTTTAACTGCATGGCAAATCTATCAACGCAATAAATAGCGACGCATTTTGCCCTTATTCCGGCGATAAGTTTGCCTGAGGAGATTTAAGCTGTTGGCTAAATAATTGTCATCAGTGGGGGAGCTATGCTCGATAAACTTGATGCCGCTCTGCGTTTTCAGCAAGAAGCGCTGAACCTGAGCGCCCAGCGCCAGGAGATTCTGGCGGCAAACATTGCCAACGCCGATACCCCAGGGTTTCAGGCGCGCGATATTGATTTCTCCAGCGAATTAAAAAAAGTGATGGAGCGCGGGCGCGCTGAAAACAGCGGCGTTGCGTTGACGTTAACATCTTCCCGCCATATCCCGGCGCAAAACATCTCCACGCCGTCCGCCGATCTGCTGTACCGCATTCCTGACCAGCCTTCACTCGACGGTAACACTGTGGATATGGATCGTGAACGTACGCAATTCGCTGACAACAGCGTGAAATACCAGACCGGCCTGACCGTACTGGGTGGGCAGATCAAAAGCATGATGAGCGTTCTGCAACAGGGGAACTAATTAAATGGCATTACTGAATATCTTTGATGTCGCTGGTTCTGCGCTTACCGCGCAATCAAAACGTCTGAACGTCGCCGCCAGTAACCTGGCGAACGCCGACAGCGTAACCGGTCCTGATGGGCAACCCTATCGCGCTAAACAGGTTGTCTTCCAGGTTGACGCTGCTCCGGGTCAGGCGACCGGCGGCGTGAAAGTATCAGATGTGGTCGAAAGTCAGGCACCGGACAAACTGGTCTTTGAACCAGGTAATCCGCTGGCTGATGCCAATGGCTACGTCAAAATGCCGAACGTTGATGTGGTCGGTGAGATGGTGAATACCATGTCCGCTTCACGCAGCTATCAGGCAAACGTTGAAGTGCTTAACACCGTTAAGAGCATGATGCTCAAAACGCTCACCCTTGGCCAGTAAAGGAGACACGCATGTCTATCGCCGTGAACGTGAATGACACCACTGCTAACAGTAGTGTCTCATCGACCAGCAAAGGTACGTCCACTACAGGTACTAACAGCGCTTCCGACCTGCAGAGTAGCTTTCTGACGCTGCTGGTCGCACAGCTGAAAAACCAGGACCCGACCAACCCGCTGCAAAACAACGAGCTGACGTCGCAACTGGCGCAGATCAGCACCCTCAGCGGAATTGAAAAGCTGAATACCACTCTGGGTTCGATTTCCGGGCAGATTGATAACAGCCAGTCATTGCAGGCATCTAACCTGATTGGTCACGGTGTCATGATCCCGGGGCAGACGGTTCTGGTAGGCAGCGGAACCACCACGCCGTTTGGCGTTGAACTGACGCAGGCTGCTGACAAAGTCACTGCAACTGTCACCAGCAAAGACGGCACCGTGGTGCGCACGATTGATATTGGTTCGCTGTCGGCTGGCGTTCATACCTTTAGCTGGGATGGCAAGCTGACCGATGGGACGACAGCGCCGGATGGCTCTTACAAAGTCTCCATCTCTGCCAGCACCGGATCAACGCAGTTGGTTGCGCAACCGCTGCAATTTGCCATGGTGCAGGGCGTCACGCTCAACGCTAACGGCAACGCTTTAGATTTGGGTACCTACGGTACAACCACACTCGACGAAGTTCGGCAGATTATCTAAGCCTTAACACTTATCAGGAGTAAGTCATGGCCTTTTCACAAGCGGTCAGCGGCCTGAATGCTGCGGCCACCAACCTCGATGTCATTGGTAACAACATCGCCAACTCCGCCACATATGGCTTTAAATCCGGGACTGCGTCTTTTGCCGATATGTTTGCCGGTTCTAAAATTGGTCTGGGTGTTAAGGTTGCCGGGATTACCCAGGACTTTAACGATGGTACCACCACCAGTACCGGTCGCGGTCTTGACGTCGCGCTGAGCGGTAACGGTTTCTTCCGCCTGGTCGACAGCAACGGTTCTGTTTATTACAGCCGTAACGGCCAGTTCAAACTGGACGAGAACCGTAACCTGGTGAACATGCAAGGCATGGAAGTGACGGGTTATCCGGCAACGGGGACACCGCCAACGGTTCAGACCGGCGCGAACCCGCAGGCCATTACTATCCCGAACACCCTGATGGCGGCGAAAACCACCACCACGGCAACGATGCAGATCAACCTGAACTCTACGGATTCCACTCCGACAGTTACCCCTTTTGATCCGACTAACGCGGATAGCTACAACAAAAAAGGCTCTGTTACCGTTTACGACAGCCAGGGTAACGCCCATGACATGAACGTCTACTTCGTGAAAAGTTCTACGGCGAACACCTGGAGTGTTTACACGCAGGACAGTAGCGTAAGTGGCAGCACTGCGACGCTGGCAAGTACACTGGTGTTTGATACGAACGGCTCCCTGACCAGCGGCACCACGGCGAACATCACCACCGGTACCATTAACGGCGCAACCCCGGCGACGTTCTCCCTGAGCTTCCTGAACTCCATGCAGCAAAACACCGGTTCCAACAACATCGTTGCCACCACCCAGAATGGTTACAAACCGGGTGACCTGGTGAGCTACCAGATTAACGATGACGGTACCGTTGTAGGTAACTACTCCAACGAACAGACTCAGTTGCTGGGGCAGATTGTGCTGGCAAACTTCGCTAACAACGAAGGCCTGAAGTCCGAAGGCGACAACGTCTGGTCTGCCACGTCTTCTTCCGGTGTGGCGCTGCTCGGTACGGCAAACACCGGTAACTACGGCAGCCTGACCAGCGGCGCGCTGGAAGCTTCGAACGTGGATCTGAGTAAAGAACTGGTCAACATGATCGTCGCGCAGCGTAACTATCAGTCGAACGCGCAGACCATCAAAACCCAGGACCAGATCCTTAACACGCTGGTTAACCTGCGTTAATCGTCTGACGGGATGGCTTAATGGATCACGCAATATATACCGCGATGGGCGCTGCCAGCCAGACGCTGAATCAGCAGGCTGTCACGGCCAGCAACCTCGCGAATGCGTCCACTCCGGGTTTCCGTGCGCAGCTTAATGCGCTGCGTGCGGTGCCGGTAGAAGGGCTTTCGCTGCCTACCCGTACGCTGGTGGTCGCATCAACGCCTGGTGCCGATATGACGCCAGGCCAACTGGATTACACCTCGCGTCCGCTGGACGTGGCGTTGCAGCAGGACGGCTGGCTGGCAGTACAGACGGCGAACGGTACTGAAGGATATACCCGCAACGGTAATATCCAGGTGAGCTCGACTGGCCAGTTGACCATCCAGGGGCATCCGGTGATGGGTGATGCCGGGCCGTTGACCGTGCCTGAAGGCTCGCAAATAACCATTGCGGCTGACGGTACGATCTCCTCGCTGAATCCGGGCGATCCGGCCAATACCGTTGCGCCGGTTGGCAAACTGAAACTGGTGAAAGCAGACCCGCAAGAAGTGCAGCGCGGCGATGATGGCATTTTCCGTCTGACCCAGGCCGCACAGGCGACACGTGGCGCGACGTTGCAGGACGATCCGAGCGTACGCGTCATGTCCGGGGTGCTGGAAGGCAGTAACGTTAAACCGGTGGCGGCCATGACCGACATGATCGCCAGCGCGCGTCGTTTCGAGATGCAGATGAAGGTGATCTCCAGCGTCGATGATAACGCGCAACGAGCCAACCAGTTGCTGTCAATGGGCTAATAAACAGGACTACATATGATCAGTTCATTATGGATCGCAAAAACCGGCCTTGACGCCCAGCAAACCAATATGGATGTCATCGCCAACAACCTGGCGAACGTCAGTACCAATGGTTTTAAGCGTCAGCGTGCGGTATTTGAAGATTTGCTGTACCAGACGATTCGTCAGCCTGGCGCGCAGTCTTCCGCGCAGACTACGCTGCCTTCCGGCTTGCAGATCGGTACCGGCGTGCGCCCGGTTGCCACTGAACGTTTGCACAGCCAGGGCAACCTGTCTCAGACCAACAACAGTAAAGATGTGGCGATCAAAGGGCAGGGCTTCTTTGAAGTGGCGTTGCCGGATGGAACTTCCGCCTACACCCGCGATGGTTCCTTCCAGGTCGACCAGAACGGACAACTGGTAACGGCTGGCGGTTATCAGGTTCAGCCGGCGATCACTATTCCGGCAAACGCTCTGAGCATCACCATTGCCAGCGATGGCGTGGTAAGCGTGACCCAGCAGGGGACGGCGGCGCCAGTTCAGGTTGGCCAGTTAAACCTGACCACCTTTATGAATGACACCGGTCTGGAAAGCATCGGTGAAAACCTCTACACCGAAACGCAGGCTTCCGGCGCGCCTAACGCCACGACGCCTGGATTGAACGGTGCAGGCTTGCTGTATCAGGGGTATGTGGAAACCTCAAACGTAAACGTGGCTGAAGAGCTGGTGAATATGATCCAGGTTCAGCGCGCTTACGAAATCAATAGTAAGGCAGTATCGACCACCGATCAGATGCTGCAGAAACTGACGCAACTCTAAGGCGTTTTCCGGCGCGGTAAGCGCTGCGCCGGAACCCTGATTTTGAAGATGAATGCAATGCAAAAATACGCCGTGCGCAGCTACCCGATTATGGCTTTAGTGGCATTAACCCTGACAGGATGTGCCTGGGTTCCGTCTACACCGTTAGTGCAAGGGGCGACCACCGCTCAGCCCATTCCGGGGCCGGTGCCGATGGTGAATGGTTCGATTTATCAGACTGCGCAGCCAATCAACTATGGCTATCAGCCACTGTTTGAAGACCGCCGTCCGCGTAACGTCGGCGACACGCTGACTATCGTGCTGCAAGAAAACGTGAGCGCCAGCAAAAGCTCGTCAGCGAATGCCAGCCGCGATGGCAAATCCAGCTTTGGCATGGATACCACGCCGCGTTATCTCGAAGGGCTGTTCGGCAACTCCCGTGCCGATCTGAGCTCTTCCGGCAGCAATACCTTTAACGGCAAAGGCGGCGCAAATGCCAGTAACACATTTAGCGGCACGCTGACCGTCACGGTCGATCAAGTGCTGATCAACGGCAATTTACATGTAGTGGGTGAAAAACAGATCGCCATTAACCAGGGCACAGAGTTCATCCGCTTTTCCGGTGTCGTAAACCCGCGCACCATCAGCGGCAGCAACACAGTTCCGTCCACACAGGTGGCGGACGCGCGTATCGAATATGTGGGCAATGGCTACATCAACGAAGCGCAGAATATGGGCTGGCTGCAACGTTTCTTCCTCAACTTATCGCCGATGTAACCGGGGTGAATTATGTTTAGATATCTGGCAATGGCGTTGGTACTGGTGGCATCTGTCGCCCAGGCCGACCGCATCCGGGACCTCACCAGCGTACAGGGCGTGCGAGAAAACTCCTTGATCGGCTATGGCCTGGTCGTTGGCCTTGATGGCACCGGTGACCAGACCACGCAGACCCCTTTTACCACGCAGACACTGAATAACATGTTGTCGCAGATGGGGATTACGGTGCCGACCGGCACCAATATGCAGTTGAAAAACGTCGCGGCCGTTATGGTCACGGCGCAATTCCCGGCATTCGCCCGCCAGGGGCAAACCATCGATGTCGTCGTTTCCTCAATGGGTAACGCCAAAAGTCTGCGCGGCGGTACGCTGCTGATGACGCCGCTGAAAGGGGTCGACAGCCAGGTGTACGCGCTGGCGCAGGGGAATATTCTGGTCGGCGGCGCAGGTGCATCGGCAGGCGGCAGCAGTGTTCAGGTGAACCAGCTTAACGGCGGCCGTATTACCAACGGCGCGGTGATCGAGCGTGAGTTGCCGACGCAGTTTGGTTCAGGGAATACCATCAACCTGCAACTGAACCAGGAAGACTTCTCTATGGCGCAACAGATTGCCGACACCATTAACCGCAGCCGTGGTTACGGGAGTGCAACGGCGCTTGACGCCCGCACTGTGCAGGTCCGCGTTTCCACTGGCGGCAGTTCGCAGGTCCGTCTGCTGGCCGATATTCAGAACCTTGAAGTTGGCACGACTCAGCAGGATGCGAAAGTGATCATCAACTCGCGTACCGGCTCTGTGGTGATGAACCGTGAAGTGTCGCTGGATAACTGTGCCGTCGCGCAGGGGAACCTCTCTGTTACGGTCAACCAGCAGGCTAATGTCAGCCAGCCGAATACACCGTTTGGCGGCGGTCAGACGGTGGTGACGCCGCAAACGCAGATCGATTTGCGCCAGAGCGGTGGTTCGCTGCAAAGCGTTCGCTCCAGCGCCAACCTGAACAGTGTCGTACGCGCACTTAACGCGCTGGGGGCTTCGCCGATGGAACTGATGTCCATTCTGCAGGCTATGCAAAGTGCAGGTTGCCTGCGCGCGAAACTGGAGATCATCTAATGCTGACGGACAGCCGGTTGTTGTCGAGCGCGGCCTGGGACGCGCAATCACTGAACGAGTTGAAAACCGAGACCAGACAGGATCCGCAGGCCAATTTACGCCCTGTTGCGCGTCAGGTTGAGGGCATGTTCGTGCAGATGATGCTGAAAAGCATGCGTGAAACGTTACCGAAAGACGGTATCTTCAGCAGTGACTCAACGCGGTTGTATACCAGCATGTATGACCAACAAATTGCGCAGCAGATGACGGCCGGTAAAGGTCTGGGGCTGGCGGATATGATGGTCAAACAGATGGCCGCTCAGCAGGGTTCCGCTGAGCCGGCGGAACAAGCAGCACAGCAGGTGCCGATGAAGTTCCCGCTGGAAACGGTCACCACCTATCAGAACCAGGCGCTGACGCAACTGGTGCGTAAAGCGATGCCAAAAGCGCCGGATAGTAGCGATGAGCCGCTTTCCGGCGACAGCAAAGACTTCCTGGCGCAGTTGTCGCTTCCTGCCCGTCTGGCGAGTGAGCAGAGTGGGGTTCCGCATCACCTGATCCTGGCGCAGGCGGCGCTGGAATCTGGCTGGGGCCAGCGGCAGATCCCGCGTGAAAACGGCGAGCCGAGCTTTAACATTTTTGGCGTTAAAGCCACGCCAGGCTGGAAGGGGCCGACCACGGAAATTACCACCACCGAATATGAAAACGGTGAAGCGGTGAAAGTGAAAGCCAAATTCCGCGTTTACAGTTCGTACCTTGAAGCGCTCTCCGACTATGTCGGTATGTTGACGCGCAATAAACGCTACGCGGCGGTCACCACTGCAGCAACGCCAGAACAGGGCGCACAGGCACTGCAAAATGCCGGTTATGCGACCGATCCTAACTATGCCCGCAAGCTGACATCCATGATTCAGCAACTGAAATCGATGGGTGAAAAGGTCAGCAAAGCGTATAGCACCGACATCCAAAATCTGTTCTGAAAAGTCTCAAGTTTCGCCCTGGGTTGCCGATAATCGTCAACAGGACTCATGACTGAATGTATATAAGGAACCTCCATGTCCAGTTTGATTAATAGCGCCATGAGTGGGCTCAGCGCAGCCCAGGCCGCGCTTAATACTGCCAGTAATAACATCTCCAGTTATAACGTGGCGGGCTACACTCGTCAGACGACGGTGCTTTCAGCGGCGAAAAGTACGCTGGGCGCAGGCGGCTATGTTGGTAATGGTGTTAACGTCGTTGGCGTTCAGCGTGAGTATGATGCCTTTATCACCAACCAGTTGCGCGCGGCGCAAAACCAGAGCAGCGGGCTGACGACGCGTTATGAGCAGATGTCGAAAATCGACGATGTGTTGTCAAGCACCACCAATTCGCTGGCGACCAGCATGCAGGATTTCTTCTCCAGTCTGCAAACGCTGGTCAGTAATGCTGAAGATCCTGCGGCGCGCCAGGCACTGTTGGGTAAAGCTGACAGCATGGTTAACCAATTCAAAGTCGCTGATCAGTATCTGCGTGACCAGGACAAACAGATTAACCTGTCTATCTCATCAAGCGTTGATCAGATCAACAACTACACCAAGCAGATTGCCTCGCTGAACGACCAGATTTCCCGTCTTACCGGCGTTGGCGCTGGCGCGTCGCCGAATGACCTGCTCGATCAGCGCGACCAACTGGTTAGCGAACTGAATAAGATCGTGGGTGTGGAAGTGAGCGTGCAGGATGGTAATACCTACAACCTGACGATGGCGAACGGTTATACGCTGGTGCAGGGCAGTACCTCTCGCCAGCTGGCGGCGGTCTCTTCGAGCGCCGACCCGTCACGTACGACCGTGGCGTATGTTGATAACACCGCTGGCAATATCGAAATTCCGGAAAAACTGATCACCACCGGTTCGCTGGGAGGCCTGCTGACGTTCCGTTCGCAGGATCTGGATCAGACGCGTAACACGCTGGGTCAACTGGCGCTGTCATTTGCCGATTCATTTAACCAGCAGCACACGCAGGGTTATGACGCGAACGGCGACCAGGGCACCGACTTCTTTACCATTGGTTCCCCAACAACCCTGAACAACTCGAAAAACACCGGTGGCGCTACGTTGACGGCAGCCGTGAGCGACAGCTCTGCGGTACAGGCGACAGATTACAAAGTGGTTTACGACGGCACAAACTGGAATGTCACCCGTCTGTCTAACAATACCTCGTTTACGGTTACGCCGGACGCAACTGACGGTACGCTGAACTTTGACGGTCTGAAAATTACCGTTGGCGGCGCGACCGGACCGGCTGCCAACGACAGCTTTACCGTTAAACCGGTAAGTAATGCCGTGGTTAATATGAGCGTGGCAGTGACGGATGAATCGAAGATTGCTATGGCGCAAGTCGCCAATGGCGGCGCGAGCGATAACCGTAACGGCCAGGCGATGCTGGATCTGCAAAAGGCGACGAAAGTCGGCGGCAACAAAACGTTCAACGATACGTATGCCACGCTGGTCAGCGATGTGGGTAACAAAACCTCCACGCTGAAAACCAGCAGCACTACGCAGACCAACGTGGTGACACAGCTCAGCAACCAGCAGCAGTCTATCTCCGGGGTTAACCTCGATGAAGAGTACGGCAACCTGCAACGTTATCAGCAATATTATCTGGCTAACGCTCAGGTTCTGCAGACCGCAAGCACGCTGTTTAATGCGTTGCTGGATATTCGCTAAGTAAGGGGTGAATGATGCGTATCAGCACGCAAATGATATATGAACAAAACATGCGCGGCGTTACCAATGCGCAGAGTAAATGGCTGGCTTACGGTGAGCAAATGTCTACCGGGCAGCGTGTGAACCGTCCGTCTGACGATCCGATCGCCGCTTCGCAGGCTGTGGTGATCTCTCAGGCGCAGGCGCAGAACACCCAGTACGCGACGGCGCGTACTTTCGCTGAACAAAAAGTGTCGCTGGAAGAGAGCGTGTTGCAGCAGGTAACGACCGCTATTCAGGGCGCGCAGTCTACCATCGTTGAGGCCGGTAGCGGCTCGCTCAGTGACGACGACCGCGCATCGCTGGCCAGCAAACTGCAAGGCTATCGCGATCAGTTGTTGAACCTGGCGAATAGTACTGACGGTAACGGGCGTTATATTTTCGGTGGCTATAAAACCGAAACGGCGCCGTATGATTCCACCGGTACATACAGCGGCGGCTCGCAAAACATCACCCAGCAGGTTGATGCTTCCCGTAGCATGGTGATTGCCCATACGGGGGATGAAATTTTTAACCGCATCACCAGTAACGCCACGCCGGAACCGACGGATCCAGCAACTGGTTTGCCGGGAACTTCGGAAACCGATCTGTTTAAAATGCTGGATACCGCTATCGCCGCGTTGAATACGCCAGTTGCCGGTGATGAGACGGCTAAAGCGACCGCCCAGGCTGCGGTTGATAAAACCAGCCGTGGTTTGACGAACTCCCTGAACAATGTGCTGACAGTACGCGCGGAGTTGGGCACGCAGTTGAATGAGCTGGACAGCCTTGATTCGTTGGGGGATGACCGCTCGCTGGGTCTGACACAGCAGAAAAGCGATTTGGTGGATGTGGACTGGAACTCGGTGATTTCGTCTTACACCATGCAACAGGCTGCACTGCAGGCTTCTTACAAAGCATTCTCCGATATGCAGGGAATGTCGTTGTTCCAGCTTAACAAGTAATCGTTTCATTTTGAGCATGTCTTGAAACTGGGGCATGTTCCGTATGCCCGCTCTGTTACCGGAGCGGGCCTTTTTTTTGCCTTATGCTTTCTGCGCCGCTTGCTGGATACGACGGGCATCGACCAGGCGAATAATCAGCGCGATAAAACCAGAGAGCGTTGCCAGCACCACCACACCCTGCCATGAGGCGACGGAATAGAGTTTACTGCCCAGTGCAGAACCCACCGCCATACCGATAAACACACCGGTAAACAGTAACGCATTCAGGCGGCCACGTGCCTGGGGCTCCAGACCGTACACCAGATTTTGGTGCGCCACGAGGCTGGATTGCAGACCGAGATCGAAGCCGACCGCAGAGAGCGCAATCAGGATAAGCTGAGCGTGCGGCGGCAGTGCCGGCAGTAAAAACATCAGGGCAAAGGAGAGTGTCACCAACCCGGCGCCCAGTTGGGTCACTTTTTCAGCGCCAACTTTATCTGCCAGACCACCGGCCAGCGGCGCGGCCAGCGCACCGGCGGCACCCGCAATACCGAATGTACCGGCAACGGCGCTGCCCAACTGATATTTTTCCAGCAACATTACTGCCAGCGTAGACCAGAAGGCGCTAAAAGCGATGGACAAGAAACCCTGGGCGAAAGCCGCCCGGCGCAGTGCCGGATAACGTTGCCACAGGTGTGCCATCGATTTCATCAGTGCCGGATAGCTCAGCGTAGAGTGGGTGGCAAAACGCGGCAGCACGGACCACATCAGCACGCCAATCAGGGCAATACTGACGGCTGCGAGTTGATACATTACCCGCCAGCCAAATGCTGCGCCGACAAAGCCACTTACCGTACGTGAAAGCAGGATGCCCAGCAGCAAACCGGTCATCACCGTGCCGACCATTTTCCCCTGTTTCCCCGCGGGTGCCAGAATAGCAGCCGCCGGGACGATATCCTGCGCCATTGTCGCCGCCATCCCCAGCATCAGGCTGACGAGCAGCAGTGAGGGCAGGTTGCTGGTCAGGCTACAGGCCAGCAGCAGAATCGCCAGCGCCACGCTTTTTAGCAGAATGAGGCGGCGACGGTCATGGCGATCACCCAGCGGTAGTAAAAACAAAATTCCCAGCGCATAACCGGCCTGAGTCAGCGTCGGTACCAGCCCCATGCCGTTAACGGTCAGGTGCAGATCGCTACCCATCAGCGGCAGCAGCGGCTGCGAATAGTAGATTGAAGCCACGCTAAATCCCGCGCCCAGAGCCAGCGCTAAAATGACCCAGCCAACAACATCTGTCGAAAGAGAATGACGGTTCATACTGTGTTTCCCCGGTATGGTTTTTATGAATTCGTAGACGTGCTACGCAGTGAGGACATTCTTATCTAATACACTGTAGCGCGGTAGCCAGCGGAGTGGTAAAACGGTTATACGTGAAACGTATAGGCAAAATAAATATGAAGCGTCAGGAGCGTATAGACAGAGTGGATTTGATGCGGACGTTTATCCGCATCGTGGAAGCGGGCTCGCTGTCGTCAGCGGCACGCCAGTTGGGAACGACACAGGCGACGGTCAGTCGTCGTTTACAGTCACTGGAAACCCTGCTCGGCGTGAAGCTGCTGCTGCGCACCACCCATGCGATGAAACTGACCGATGATGGTGAACGCTGCTATCAACATGCAAAACGGGTGGCGGATGCCTGGGTAGCTCTGGAGGATGAACTGAGCCAGTCTGACGATGAACCGGTCGGCATTTTACGCGTGCGTGCGCCGCATGCTTTTGGTCAGGAGCAGTTGCTTGGGCCGCTCACCGAATTTCTGGAGCGACACTCGCAGCTTTCTGTCGAGTGGATGCTGAACGATAAAACGGTCGATTTTCTGAGCGTCAATATCGATTGTGCGATTCGCGTCGGCGCTGAAGTGGACCCGGCAACGGTATCGGTGCTGCTGGCAGAAGTACCCCGCAGCCTGGTGGCTTCTCCGGCCTTGTTGGCGCGTTTTCCGGCAATTGAGACTCCACAACAACTCTCAGCCTTGCCGTGGATAGCGTTGAACACTTTTTATCAGCATGAAATTCATCTGACGCATCAGCAGACCGGTGATGCAGAACAGGTGCCGATCTCGCCAAGGCTGTTTACCGACAGTTTGTACGCTGCGCGGAATACGGCGATCAGTGGTCTTGGTCTGGCGGTTATATCCAGTTGGGCAGTGGAAGAGGAGATTCGCAGCGGAAAACTGGTTGCCCTGTTGCCGGAATGGCAGGCGGCACCGCTGCCGGTACATCTGGTGTATCCGTGGGCGCGGTATTATCCGGCGCGATTGCGAAAATTTTTACAACTGATGCGCGAAGTGATGCCGGGCCTGGGAGGCGTGCGCCAGCCTGCGCGGCAGGCATAAAAAAGCCGACCCTGAGGTCGGCTTTTGGCTGTCTGACGATTAGTCAACAGAAGGTGGTTTCGTTGCCGGTGCGGTGGCAGCGTGGGTGGCGCTGTGACCGCCCGCGGAACCTTTACCTTCGAAGTTGAAGTCCGGACGAACCCAGTCGCTGTGACGCGGCGCTTCCGGTACATAGGCCGGAGCAGGCGCTTTGGTCATCGGCGCAGTGGCTACTCTACGGGCGACGACAGGCGCCACCGTTTCTTTAACCGGTTCAACAACGGGTGCTGCAACCGGGGCCGGGGCCTCTTCGCTAACAACCGGTGCGGTTTCAACAACTGGCGCCGGGGCTTCCTGCGCTGGCGCGGCTTCTTCCACAACCTCTTTGGCGACGACACGATCTTCTTCAGCAATCAGTTGCGGCTGCTCATCAACCGGCGCGGCGATAACCTCCGGATGGGTGGTTTCTACCGCAACGGTTTCTGGCTCAGCGACAGTCTGCTGCGGCTCGACAACGACAGGTTCAGTCACTTCCGTTTCAGCGGCTGGCGCTACAGTTTCTGCTTCTGCTGCAGGTTGCTGCTCAACCACTTCGGTCTGTACAGCACTAACCAACGCGGCTTCAGCCACCATCGGTGCAACATCCTGCTCAACGGCAACGTTCTCTTCTGCCGCGATCTCTTTCGCCTGCTCTTCCTGAGTGCGCGCAACCGGATAGCGGATCCATACTTTACCGGAAGCCATTTCAGGCGAAGCACATGCGACGGTCAGCGGCATGGCTGACTGCAACGGATAACGCTCGTCACGATAGCGACGACGGCGCTGGCCGCTGACGCGCAGGTGACGCGGAGAACGACGAGAACGGCGAGGCATCGCATTTTCGCGCGCTTCTGCATTCTCATCCTGATCCTGGCTGGTTTCCACAACGGCCGGGAGATCGACTTTCGCCACTTCAGTACTCTGAGCGATCGTCTCTTCGGTAGCATCTGCAGGCTGCGCATCTTCAATGCGAACTTTCTGGCTCAGTTGACGCTGTTTACGACGCGGCATCACCTGCACACGCTCTTCCTGTTCAGTTTCCTGCTCAGGCTGATCGGCACGGTTCAGTTCTTTAACATCCTGCTGCGCCTGACGTTTGTCATCGTTACGGCGACGGTTGCGTTCACGGCGTGACGGTTGCTGCTCATCGCGCTGTTTGGTTTTTTCCGTCTCTTCGACCGCTACTGGCTGACGCGCTTCGCGAGTTTCCGCGTTCTGCTGTGATTTCTCGCGGCGATTACGGCGGTTCTCTTCACGACCTTCGCGGTTTTCGCGATTCTCACGACCTTCGCGCGCCTCGCTGCCTTCAGCGCGGCCATCACGGCGTTCATTACGATCGCGACGATTGCTCTGGCGCGGTTTGCGGCGATCCTGCTGGCGATCTTGTTTCGCCGGTTTTTTCTCTTCACTGGCTTCGACAGCTGCCGGGGCTTCTTCGCCCGCAAACAGGCCTTTCAGTGCCGAAACGAAACGGCTGAACAGCCCCGGAGTTGCAGGTTGTACAGCGGCGGCAGGTTCTGCTTTGGCAGCAGGTGCGGCAGCAGCAGGCGCTGGCGGAGCAGGCGGAACATCCGGCATGACGAACGTCGCCAGTGCAGGCTGCTCAGGCAGTTTACGCTCGGCATACTCTTCTTCCGACGGCAGCGCCATCGCTTCTTCGTGCAGCTTCGGCAGCAGATAGCTCAGGGTCGGCGTCTCTTCGCCTTTACGCACGCGCAGTACGGAGTAGTGCGGCGTTTCCATCTGGTCGTTCGGCACGATCACGCAGCGTACGCCGCCCTGGCGGGCTTCGATAGCGCTGACCGCAGCACGTTTTTCGTTCAGCAGATAAGAGGCGACCTGGACCGGCACAATCGCGTGCACTTCCTGGGTGTTCTCTTTCAGCGCTTCTTCTTCGATCAGGCGCAGGATCGACAGCGACAGCGATTCGTTATCACGAATGGTACCGGTGCCGCTACAACGTGGGCAGACGTGATGGCTGGATTCGCCCAGCGACGGACTGAGGCGCTGACGAGACATCTCCAGCAGGCCAAAGCGGGAAATATGGCTGATCTGAATACGGGCGCGGTCCTGACGCACGGCTTCACGCAGGCGGTTCTCAACAGCACGCTGATGGCGAACCGGCGTCATATCGATGAAGTCAATAACAATCAGACCGCCAAGATCGCGCAGGCGCAGTTGGCGGGCGATCTCATCGGCTGCTTCCAGGTTGGTGTTGAAGGCGGTTTCTTCGATATCGCCACCGCGGGTTGCGCGCGCGGAGTTGATATCGATAGCCGTCAGTGCTTCCGTGGAATCGATAACGATAGAGCCGCCGGACGGCAGGCGCACTTCACGCTGGAAGGCGGATTCAATCTGTGACTCAATCTGATAGTGGCTGAACAGCGGAATTTCACCGGTGTACAGTTTGATTTTGCTGCTGAAATCCGGACGACCCAGCGCGGAGATGTGCTGGCGGGCCAGCTCAAGCACTTTCGGGTTGTCGATGAGGATTTCACCAATGTCCTGGCGCAGGTAGTCACGGAATGCGCGAACGATGACGTTGCTTTCCTGATGGATCAGGAACGGCGCCGGACGGCTTTCAGCGGCTTTCTGGATCGCTTCCCAGTGTTTCAGGCGGAAACTCAGATCCCATTGCAGCGCTTCGGCGGATTTACCCACACCAGCTGTGCGTACAATCAGCCCCATGCCATCCGGCAGTTCGAGGCTGGAGAGGGCTTCCTTTAATTCAGTACGATCGTCACCTTCAATGCGGCGAGAGATGCCGCCTGCGCGCGGGTTATTCGGCATTAACACCAAATAACTGCCCGCAAGGCTAATAAACGTGGTCAGTGCAGCGCCTTTATTACCACGCTCTTCTTTATCAATCTGGACGATAACTTCCTGGCCTTCACGCAGCACGTCTTTGATATTCGGACGGCCATGAGCGTTGTAATTGGCAGGGAAATATTCGCGCGCGATTTCTTTGAGGGGGAGGAAACCGTGTCGTTCAGCACCGTAATCCACGAAAGCGGCTTCAAGACTCGGCTCAATGCGGGTGATTTTACCTTTATAGATGTTCGCTTTTTTCTGTTCGTGCCCCGGACTTTCGATATCCAGATCGTACAGGCGCTGCCCATCCACAAGGGCGACACGCAACTCTTCTTGCTGAGTTGCGTTGATTAACATTCTTTTCATCGTAACTTACTCATTATTCTTACATTGACGACTAAGCTGCGGGCAAGATAACGCCTTTCCGGGGAGAACCGATGGCCTCGAGACTATTCACGTCGCCAACCTCACGGTTGTCGCTCGCTTAAGAGGCGCAGTGTGTCGGTTGCCTGTATTTCCTGTGGAAAATACAGCGCAATTATCAGGGGAACAGCCTGGGAAAAACTCTCCAGAGAAGATTCCATCTACCGGTAAGGACTGCAACCCGCAGCCCGCTAACTGCCTGAAAGTTCAATACGTCTTACGCCATTGCTGCGTGTATGATCGGACAGGCAAAACTGGTCATTCCGCTTATTTGCTTGTTTCAACAAGATTCAACACGGAAAACCGCAACATTATTCCCTGCGAACCCTCTTATAGCAAGCTGACTTTTACCATTTATCACCCGGTTACTCACAGTTTTTTCACCTCTGTACGGAGATTGGTTTAATAACCAGCGAATCAGAAGAAACTAACGCCAGTATCCAGGTGCGAATGTAAATATAAGCATAGAAAAATGAGTGGCGCTAATCATCATGGCTATTTAGAATCGCCTCCCATGAAAACTGAGACGCCATCCGTAAAATTTGTTGCTATTTCCGCTGACGAAGCGGGGCAACGCATCGATAACTTTTTACGCACCCAATTAAAAGGTGTGCCGAAAAGCATGATCTACCGCATTCTGCGTAAAGGCGAAGTGCGGGTGAATAAAAAACGCATCAAACCGGAATATAAACTGGAAGCGGGCGATGAAGTGCGCATCCCGCCGGTGCGCGTTGCTGAACGCGAAGAAGAGGCGGTTTCACCGCATCTGCAGAAAGTTGCGGCATTAAGCGACGTTATTTTGTACGAAGACGATCATATTCTGGTCCTCAACAAGCCGTCCGGTACAGCGGTACACGGCGGCAGCGGTCTGAGTTTTGGCGTGATTGAAGGTCTGCGCGCGCTGCGTCCGGAAGCCCGGTTCCTCGAACTCGTTCACCGTCTCGATCGTGATACTTCCGGCGTTCTGCTGGTGGCCAAAAAACGTTCGGCGCTGCGTTCGCTACATGAGCAACTGCGCGGCAAAGAGATGCAGAAAGATTATCTCGCGCTGGTGCGCGGGCAATGGCAGTCACACGTAAAAGTGGTGCAGGCACCGTTGCTGAAAAATATTCTGCAAAGCGGTGAACGCATTGTTCGCGTCAATAGTGAAGGCAAACCCTCGGAAACCCGGTTTAAAGTGGAAGAGCGTTACGAGTTTGCGACACTGGTACGTTGTAGCCCGGTAACCGGTCGTACGCACCAGATCCGCGTTCATACGCAGCATGCGGGTCATCCCATTGCTTTTGACGACCGGTATGGCGATCGCGAATTTGACAAGCAACTGGCAACAACCGGTTTGTCTCGTCTGTTTTTGCATGCAGCAGCGCTGAAATTTACCCATCCAAATAGCGGTGAGACGTTGCGTATTGAAGCGCCGCTCGATGATGAACTAAAACACTGTTTGCAGGTGCTGCGCAGCGCCAAATAAGTTTTCCCCCTCCGGTAAGAGGGGGAAAGCAACAGGTCAGGGCTTCAGCCACTTATCCAGCCACGGAAAGACTTCATCCTGCTGTTCACGGTAAAAAACATGCCCCAGTTGCGGCCAGGTGCGGGTGACGAGTTTGTCGTCGGCGTTCTGCGATTTCCAGACGCGGTGCGCTTTGGCAAAGGCCTCTTTTACTGCTTCCGGGGGGAACAGTTTGTCCTGGCCGCCGCTAAAGATCAGCATCGGTTTAGGCGCGGCGATACTGGCAATGTCCGGAATGTCCATCTGCGCAGGCATCCCAGGATGGAGCATATAAAAGGCGGACTGGCCGCGCAGAACGTTATTGCCCGGCTGCATCAGGCCGTTATACGTACCAAACCATGAGATCACGGCGGTTGCCGCCACTTTGTCGCTCAGTGCGGCCAGTTGCCAGGCGCGAAAACCGCCCATTGAGAAGCCCAACACGCCTACACGTTGACTGTCCACCCCGGCATATGAGGCGATAAAGTCTACCGTGCGCATATCTTCATAAGCCACTTCGCCTGCCAGAGAACGCCCAAGGTTGAAATAGTTACTGGCTAGCGCCTGCTGCTGCTCATAGACCATTGGCCCGCGATCGCCCCAACCCGGGCTGTCGATGGCGATGACGGCATAACCACGGCTGGCCAGCTCATCACCGATAAATTTTCCGCTGAAAAATTTGTCTGCCCAGGCTTGCGCGCTGGCGAGCTTTGTCGCATCGCCCCAGGGACGGATCAGCTTCTCTTTACCGATATCAAATTTCGCACCGTGATCGTGTAACAGCACGACTGCGGGGTGAGGTCCCGGGGATTTTGGCATCAGCAGTAGCGCCGCAATACGATTATCGTCGGTGATAGTAAGCGCCAGTTTTTCTGCGGTATAACTGCCACGATCTTCTTTGCTGAGAATTTCTGGTGCGAAAGGTTTCGTCGAGTCCGGGGTAAGCAAAGCTGTGCGGAATAACTGGCGGCTATGGGTTTGCCACTGAGTAAAATCTTTATAGTGGCCGGAGAGCCAGGAATGGGGATAACGCATCTCTGTTTTCAGCGTTTGCCATGAAGCGGGGAGGTTGCCTTCAATCACTCCCTGCGTTTGCCACGGTTCCTGCGCAATCGCATTCGCGGCGCCGAAAAGCGTCAACAGCAGCGCCATTTTATTGAATATCTTCATCACCTCTCCTTAAATTAAAACGGCGTTTTAATAACAGTGATGAATGTAATGTTTGCTCAAAAAAGAAACTGTGATCGCTAAAGCATTAGCTTAACAAGGGGTTACACTGTTCACGACGTAGCATCTGGCACAGCGCGATCAGCGGCAAACCGACCAGTGTATTAGGATCCCGGCCTTCAAGACGTTCAAACAGCGCAATGCCCAGACCTTCGCTTTTGAAACTACCTGCACAGTTCAGCGGACGCTCTTTACGGATATAGTCATCGATTTCCGGCTCGCTTAAATGACGGAAATGGACGTCGAAAGGCTCACATTCAGTTTGCAAATGGCCTGTGGCCGAATTATATAGTGCCAGGCCAGTATAAAAGGTGACAATATTCCCGCGAGCTTTCATCAATTGCTGGCGGGCATTTTCTTCCGTATGTGGCTTGCCGGTTATTTCACCGTCCAGCACACACACCTGATCGGAACCAATAATCAGATGCTGAGGATATTTGTCCGCCAGCGATTGCGCTTTTTCCTGCGCCAGACGCAGCACCAGATGACGCGGTGCTTCGCCTGCATGCGGGGTCTCATCAGCCTGCGGCGCGGCGCATTCAAACGCTAAGCCAAGCTTTTCCAGAAGTGCGCGGCGGTATGGGGAGGTCGATGCGAGAATAATTTGCGACATATTTTTTTCACCAAATATGGCTTAACAATGAGAGGCATTTTAAACTGTAGGCCGCAATGTGTGCGAATTATTGGCAAAAGGCAACCGTAGGCTGCCTTTTTCTTTGACTATATGACGTTACAAAGTTAATATGCGCGCCCTATGCAAAAGGTAAAATTACCCCTGACTCTTGATCCGGTTCGTACGGCTCAGAAACGCCTCGATTACGAGGGTATCTATACCCCCGAACAGGCGGAGCGCGTCGCCGAATCTGTAGTCAGCGTAGACAGTGATGTGGAGTGCTCCATGTCGTTCGCTATCGATAACCAGCGTCTGGCGGTCCTGACCGGCGATGCGAAGGTAACGGTATCGCTCGAATGCCAGCGCTGCGGGAAACCGTTCACCCATCAGGTCTACACAACGTATTGTTTTAGTCCTGTGCGTTCAGACGAACAGGCTGAAGCACTGCCGGAAGCGTATGAGCCGATTGAGGTTAACGAATTCGGCGAAATCGATCTGCTGGCGCTGGTTGAGGATGAAATCATTCTCTCCTTGCCTGTAGTTCCGGTGCATGATTCTGAACACTGTGAAGTGTCCGAGGCGGACATGGTCTTTGGCGAATTGCCTGATGAAGCGCAAAAACCAAACCCATTTGCCGTATTAGCCAGCTTAAAGCGTAAGTAATTGAGGAGTAAGGTCCATGGCCGTACAACAGAATAAACCAACCCGTTCCAAACGTGGCATGCGTCGTTCCCATGACGCGCTGACCGCAGTCACCAGCCTGTCTGTAGACAAAACTTCTGGTGAAACCCACCTGCGTCACCACATCACCGCCGACGGTTTCTACCGCGGTCGCAAGGTTATCACTAAGTAATCACGCGCAAGCGTGATTAAGCTTAGTGAGGATTTCCCCGCGAAAGCGGGGATAGACCGAACCAGGCTGCGAACGATACCTTGACACGTCTAACCCTGGCGTTAGATGTCATGGGGGGCGATTTCGGCCCGTCCGTGACAGTGCCTGCAGCTTTGCAGGCACTGAACTCTAATTCACAACTCAACCTTCTTTTAGTCGGCGATCCCGACGCTATCACGCCATTACTTGCCAAAGCTGATTTCGAGCAACGCTCACGCTTGCTTATCATTCCTGCACAGTCAGTTATTGCCAGTGATGCCCGGCCCGCACAAGCGATCCGCACCAGTCGCGGTAGCTCAATGCGTATGGCGCTGGAGTTGGTGAAAGAAGGGCGTGCCCAGGCTTGCGTCAGCGCAGGCAATACCGGCGCGTTGATGGGGCTGGCGAAAATGTTGCTCAAACCGATTGAGGGGATTGAGCGTCCGGCGCTGGTGACCGTTCTGCCACATCAGCAGAAGGGGAAAACTGTCGTGCTGGATCTCGGCGCAAACGTGGATTGTGACAGTAGAATGCTGGCGCAGTTTGCGGTAATGGGGTCGGTGATGGCCGAAGAGATCCTGGGGATAGCTAACCCGCGCGTCGCGCTGTTGAACATTGGAGAAGAAGAAACCAAAGGTCATGACAATATCCGTGATGCAGCGGCTCTGTTACGATCGGTTCCCTCAATGAACTACATTGGTTATCTGGAGGCGAATGAACTTCTGACTGGAAAAACGGATGTGTTAGTTTGTGACGGTTTTACGGGAAACGTCACATTAAAAACCATGGAGGGGGTTGTCAGGATGTTTCTTTCGCTGCTGAAATCACAGAGCGAAGGGCAAAAAAGGTCGTGGTGGCTGATTTTATTAAAACGTTGGTTACAAAAAAGCCTGAGCAGGCGATTCAGTCACCTCAACCCCGACCAGTATAATGGCGCCTGTCTGTTAGGATTGCGCGGCACTGTGATTAAAAGTCACGGAGCAGCGAATCAGCGAGCCTTTACCGTCGCGATCGAACAGGCAGTGCAGGCGGTGCAGCGGCAGGTTCCACAGCGAATTGCCGCTCGCCTGGAATCTGTGTATGCGCTTTCGGCATCATCCGCACAGGACGATGATAACCGGAATGTGTGTATATTACCCAAGAGTGACTGAGCGTACATGTATACGAAGATTATTGGTACCGGCAGTTATCTGCCTGAGCAGGTTCGAACAAACGCCGATTTAGAAACAATGGTGGAAACCTCTGACGAGTGGATTGTCAGCCGTACAGGGATCCGTGAGCGCCGTATTGCTTCGGCAAACGAAACTGTCTCAACCATGGGCTATGAAGCCGCTAAACGCGCGCTGGAAATGGCCGGCATCGATAACGATCAAATTGGCCTGATTATTGTGGCGACGACCTCTGCAACGCACGCTTTTCCGAGCGCGGCGTGCCAGATCCAGAATATGCTGGAAATCAAAGGTTGTCCTGCTTTCGACGTTGCCGCAGCATGTGCAGGATTTACCTACGCGCTGAGCATCGCCGATCAATATGTAAAATCCGGCGCGGTAAAACATGCGCTGGTGATTGGATCTGATGTGCTGGCGCGTACATTGGATCCAAACGATCGCGGTACAATTATTCTGTTCGGCGATGGTGCCGGTGCGGTGGTATTGGGCGCTTCGGAAGAGCCGGGCATTATCTCAACTCACATGCACGCTGACGGTAGCTACGGCGAGCTGCTGACGCTGCCGAACCTCGATCGCGTGAATCCGGAAAACCCGACCTATTTAACGATGGCGGGCAACGAAGTATTTAAAGTCGCGGTGACGGAACTGGCGCGAATTGTTGATGAAACATTAGCCGCTAATAATCTTGAGCGAAGCTCGCTGGACTGGCTGGTGCCGCATCAGGCTAACCTGCGTATCATCAGCGCCACGGCGAAAAAGCTTGGTATGGCGATGGATAACGTTGTGGTTACGCTGGATCGTCATGGCAACACCTCTGCGGCTTCTGTTCCCAGCGCACTGGATGAGGCGGTACGCGATGGGCGTATCAAACCTGGCCAGCTAATTCTGCTTGAAGCGTTCGGCGGCGGGTTTACCTGGGGTTCCGCGCTGGTTCGTTTCTAAGTATAAGGATAAGAAGATGACGCAATTTGCTTTTGTTTTTCCGGGGCAGGGTTCCCAGACCGTCGGTATGCTGGCGGATATGGCGGCAGCTTACCCGGTCATTGAAGAAACGTTTGCCGAAGCCTCTGCGGCTCTGGGTTATGATCTCTGGGCGCTGGTGCAGCAAGGCCCGGTAGAAGAGCTTAATAAAACATGGCAGACCCAGCCTGCACTCCTGAGCGCATCTGTCGCGCTGTGGCGCGTTTGGCAGCAGCAGGGTGGCAAAACGCCAGTGCTGATGGCTGGGCATAGCCTTGGCGAATATTCCGCACTGGTATGCGCCGGTGTTATCGCTTTTGCCGATGCTGTACGTCTGGTTGAGCTGCGCGGTAAATTCATGCAGGAAGCCGTACCTGAAGGTACTGGTGCGATGTCAGCTATCATCGGTCTTGATGATGAATCTATCGCAAAAGCGTGTGAAACTGCGGCGGAAGGCCAGATTGTTTCGCCGGTGAACTATAATTCCCCGGGGCAGGTGGTTATCGCGGGCCATAAAGAGGCTGTTGAACGTGCAGGCGCAGCCTGTAAAGCCGCTGGTGCTAAACGTGCACTGCCGCTGCCTGTCAGCGTGCCGTCTCACTGCGCACTGATGAAGCCGGCTGCCGAAAAACTGGCCGTTGAACTGAACGCTATTACCTTTAATGCTCCGCAGATCCCGGTTATTAACAATGTGGATGTGAAGTGCGAAACGTCGCCGGAAGCCATTCGCAGCGCACTGGTGCGCCAGTTGTACAGCCCGGTGCAGTGGACGAAAAGCGTTGAGTTTATGGCATCGCAGGGCGTTGAGCACCTGTATGAGGTCGGCCCCGGTAAGGTTCTCACCGGCCTGACAAAACGTATTGTTGACACGCTGACGGCATCGGCTATCAATGAGCCGGCTGCGATGTCAGAAGCACTCGCGCAATAAAAGAGGAACACCATGAGTTTTGAAGGAAAAGTCGCGCTGGTTACCGGTGCAAGCCGCGGAATTGGTCGTGCCATTGCTGAGACGTTAGCCGCTCGCGGCGCAAAAGTTATTGGTACCGCGACAAGCGAAAATGGCGCGCAGGCTATCAGTGATTATTTAGGTGCGAAGGGTAAAGGTTTACTGCTGAACGTGACCGATGCCGCATCTATTGAATCGGTTCTGGAGAACATTCGCGCTGAGTTTGGCGAGGTTGATATTCTGGTCAATAATGCCGGGATCACTCGTGATAACTTGCTGATGCGCATGAAAGATGATGAGTGGAGCGATATTCTCGACACTAACCTTTCATCTGTTTTCCGTCTGTCAAAAGCGGTAATGCGGGCTATGATGAAAAAGCGTCATGGGCGTATTATCACTATCGGTTCTGTGGTTGGTACCATGGGAAATGCTGGTCAGGCCAACTACGCTGCGGCGAAAGCGGGTCTTATCGGTTTCAGTAAATCGCTGGCGCGTGAAGTTGCGTCCCGCGGTATTACGGTGAACGTTGTTGCTCCGGGCTTTATTGAAACGGACATGACGCGTGCGCTCTCTGACGATCAGCGTGCGGGTATTCTGGCGCAAGTTCCTGCGGGTCGCCTCGGCGGCGCTCAGGAAATCGCCAATGCGGTTGCATTTTTAGCCTCTGACGAGGCGGGTTACATCACTGGTGAAACTCTGCACGTCAACGGTGGAATGTATATGGTCTAACCACGATTAAAATCATTTGCGTTATGAGGGCGAAAGGCCTCAAAATAGCGTAAAATCGTGGTAAGATCTGCCGGGATTTAGTTGCAAATTTTTCAACATTTTATACACTACGAAAACCATCGCGAAAGCGAGTTTTGATAGGAAATTTAAGAGTATGAGCACTATCGAAGAACGCGTTAAGAAAATTATCGGCGAACAGCTGGGCGTTAAGCAGGAAGAAGTTACCAACAATGCTTCCTTCGTTGAGGACCTGGGCGCTGATTCTCTTGACACCGTTGAGCTGGTAATGGCTCTGGAAGAAGAGTTTGATACTGAGATTCCGGACGAAGAAGCTGAGAAAATCACCACCGTTCAGGCTGCCATTGATTACATCAACGGTCACCAGGCGTAAGTGAACATCTCCAGGCGGTCACTCGACCGCCTGAGTTTTATCTAGTGTTATCCCTCGAATCTCTTTTTTATCCCTCCCTGGAGGACGAACGTGTCTAAGCGTCGTGTAGTTGTGACCGGACTTGGCATGTTGTCTCCTGTCGGCAATACCGTAGAGTCTACCTGGAAAGCTCTCCTTGCCGGTCAGAGTGGCATCAGCCTAATCGACCATTTCGATACTAGCGCCTATGCAACCAAATTTGCTGGCTTAGTAAAGGATTTTAACTGTGAAGACATTATCTCGCGCAAAGAACAGCGCAAGATGGATGATTTCATTCAATATGGAATTGTGGCTGGCGTTCAGGCCATGCACGACTCCGGCCTGGTTATCACGGAAGAAAATGCTTCCCGTGTTGGTGCCGCGATAGGTTCTGGTATCGGCGGTCTGGGTCTGATTGAAGAGAACCACAGCTCCCTCGTTAAGGGCGGTCCGCGTAAAATCAGTCCGTTCTTCGTACCGTCTACGATTGTTAACATGGTGGCAGGTCACCTGACTATCATGTTTGGCCTGCAAGGCCCAAGCATCTCCATTGCAACGGCCTGTACTTCAGGCGTGCATAACATCGGCCATGCTGCGCGTATTATTGCTTATGGCGATGCCGATGCGATGCTGGCTGGTGGTGCAGAAAAAGCCAGTACTCCGCTGGGCGTAGGTGGCTTTGGTGCAGCGCGTGCGCTGTCTACCCGCAACGATAATCCGCAGGCTGCAAGCCGTCCGTGGGATAAAGAGCGTGACGGTTTTGTCCTCGGCGACGGCGCTGGCATCATCATGCTGGAAGAGTATGAGCATGCGAAAAAACGCGGTGCGAAAATCTATGCTGAAATCGTCGGCTTCGGTATGAGCAGCGATGCTTATCATATGACGTCACCGCCGGAAAACGGCGCTGGTGCGGCCAAAGCAATGGTGAATGCGCTGCGTGATGCGGGCATTGAACCAGGCCAGATTGGCTACGTCAACGCACACGGTACCTCTACCCCCGCAGGCGATATTGCTGAAGCTCAGGCGGTGAAAGCGGTGTTTGGCGATGCCGCGCGTAGCGTCATGGTGAGCTCAACCAAATCCATGACCGGGCATCTGTTGGGCGCGGCCGGTGCAGTAGAGTCCATCTACTCCATTCTTGCGCTGCGCGATCAAGCCGTACCGCCAACCATCAACCTGGATAACCCGGATGAAGGTTGCGATCTGGACTTCGTACCGCACGAAGCGCGCCAGGTCAGCGGTATGGAGTATACCCTGTGTAACTCCTTCGGTTTTGGTGGCACCAACGGCTCGCTGATCTTCAAAAAAGTCTGATCACCTTCGCTGTTTGAAAGGCCCGCTTGTCGGGCCTTTTCTATTCAGCTTTCTCCGCTTGTTCTCTGCTTTCCATCCTGCCAAACTGTCCGGCTACATGCTTAAGGAGCCTCTATGTTCTTGATTAATGGCACAGAGCAACGACAGCTTGCGGCCAGTGACCGGGCCATACAGTTTGGCGACGGCTGCTTTACTACCGCGCGTATCCTCGCCGGGCAAATCCAGTTTGCACCCGCGCATATACAACGCTTGCGTCTGGCATGTGAACGGCTATGTATTCCCTTTAATGACTGGGATTTGCTGGCGCAGGAGATGGCATCGTTGGCACAAGGAAAAGCTGACGGCGTGGTTAAAGTGATCCTCAGTCGCGGTGGCGGAGGTCGCGGCTACAGCGCGGCGGGCTGCGATTCACCGACGCGTATTCTTTCTGTTTCAGCCCGGCCCGCTCACTACGCGCGCTGGCAGCGGGAAGGCGTTACGCTGGCGCTCAGCGATGTATGCCTCGGGCGTAATCCAATGCTCGCGGGTATCAAACATCTTAATCGTCTGGAACAGGTGTTAATCCGCGCCGGGCTGGAGCAGACCGGTGCTGATGAAGCGCTGGTGCTGGACAGCGACGGTTGGATCACCGAATGCTGCGCGGCCAATATTTTCTGGCGGCAAGGGCAGGAGGTTTTCACGCCGCGCCTCGACTATGCCGGAGTGGATGGCATCATGCGACAATATTGTATGCGACAGCTCGCATCTTCCGGTTTTCGCGTTGTCGAAGTGAATGCCCGCCAGCAAGCGCTGGCGCAGGCCGAGGAAGTGGTTATTTGTAATGCGTTGATGCCGGTCGTCCCCGTTCGCCAATGGGGAGAACTGCGCTGGTCAGCGCGTGATTTGTACCAATTTTTAGCCCCACTGTGTGAGCAGATAAATCAGTCATGAAGAAAATGTTACGCGTTGTTCTCCTGCTGCTGGCGGTATTAGTGATTGCGGCAGGAGCCGGAGTCTGGAAGGTTCGTCAACTGGCGGATTCCACGATCCTTACGAAAGGTGAAACCATTTTTACTCTGCCAGCCGGAACCGGCCGGGTGGCGCTGGGTGAATTGCTGTACCAGGAAAAAGTCATCAATCGCCCGCGTGTTTTCCAGTGGTTATTACGCCTTGAGCCGGATTTGTCGCACTTCAAAGCGGGAACTTACCGTTTTACGGCGGGCATGACCGTGCGCGAAATGCTGCAATTACTGGCCAGCGGCAAAGAGGCGCAATTCCCGCTACGTCTGGTGGAGGGAATGCGCCTGAGCGACTATCTGAAGCAGTTACGTGATGCGCCATACCTGAAGCACACGCTGAAAGATGATGATTATGCGACTGTCGCGCAGGCGCTGAAACTGGAGCACCCAAACTGGGTGGAAGGCTGGTTCTGGCCGGATACCTGGATGTATACCGCAAACACGACGGATGTCGCGCTGCTCAAGCGCGCGCATCAGAAAATGGCGCGAGCCGTTGAACAGGTCTGGGAAGGTCGCATGGACGGCCTACCGTACAAGGATCAGAACCAGTTAGTGACCATGGCGTCCATCATCGAGAAAGAGACGGCTGTGGCAGGCGAACGCGATCAGGTTGCCTCGGTCTTTATTAACCGCTTACGTGTCGGGATGCGCCTGCAAACCGATCCGACGGTGATCTACGGGATGGGCGCGCGTTATAATGGTAAGCTGTCGCGCGCCGATCTGGAGGCGCCGACGGATTACAACACCTATGTGATTAGCGGCTTGCCGCCAGGACCGATTGCTACGCCAGGTGAAGCCTCACTGAAAGCGGCAGCGCACCCGGCGAAGACGCCATACCTCTATTTTGTGGCCGACGGGAAGGGCGGACACACATTTAATACCAACCTCGCCAGCCATAACCGGTCAGTGCAGGACTATCTGAAAGTGCTTAAGGAAAAAAATGAGCAGTAAATACATCGTTATTGAAGGGCTGGAAGGCGCCGGTAAAACGACAGCACGCGATGTCGTCGTCGAAACGCTAAAAGAACTGGGCGTCGGCGAGATGATATTTACGCGCGAGCCGGGCGGTACGCTGCTGGCGGAGAAGCTGCGCAGTCTGGTGCTGGATATCCGTTCCGTTGGTGACGAAGTGATTTCTGATAAAGCCGAAGTCCTGATGTTTTATGCTGCTCGCGTTCAACTGGTGGAAACGGTGATCAAACCGGCGTTGGCGCGCGGTTGCTGGGTCATTGGCGATCGGCACGATCTCTCCACTCAGGCCTATCAGGGCGGCGGCCGTGGTATCGATCAGGGCATGCTGGCAACGTTGCGCGATGCCGTACTGGGCGATTTTCGCCCGGATTTAACCCTGTATCTCGATGTCACCCCTGAAGTTGGCCTGAAACGCGCCCGCGCGCGCGGTGAGCTGGATCGTATTGAGCAGGAGTCGCTGGATTTCTTCAATCGCACCCGCGCGCGTTACCTTGAGCTGGCTGCGCAGGATGCCTCTATTCGCACGGTGGATGCCACGCAACCGCTGGATGATGTTGTGCGCGCTATCCGTCAGACAGTTACCGCATGGGTGCAGGAGCAGGGCGCATGAAATGGTATCCGTGGCTGCGACCGGACTTTGAACAACTGGTCGCCAGTTATCAAAGCGGACGCGGGCACCACGCGTTACTTGTTCACGCGCTGCCAGGCATGGGGGAAGACGCGCTGATCTATGCGCTCAGCCGTTTTCTGCTGTGTCAAACGCCGGAAGGGCACAAAAGCTGCGGCCACTGTCGTGGCTGTCAGTTGATGCAGGCCGGAACTCACCCGGATTACTACCTGCTGGTGCCGGAAAAAGGCAAAACCACGTTGGGCATTGATGCGGTGCGTGAAGTGAGTGAAAAACTCTACGAGCATGCACGCCTTGGCGGAGCGAAAGTGGTCTGGATTCAGGATGCCGCACTATTAACTGATGCTGCCGCCAATGCATTACTGAAAACGCTGGAAGAGCCACCGGCTCAGACGTGGTTCTTCCTTGCCTGTCGGGAACCCGCGCGGTTACTGGCGACGCTGCGCAGCCGCTGCCGCTTGCATCACCTTGCGCCACCGGCGGAAAATTATGCCTGCGCATGGCTGAGCCGAGAAGTGACAATGTCACAAGAAGCTATTCTCAGCGCGCTGCGTCTGTGCGCCGGCTCGCCAGGCGCGGCTGAAGCGTTGTTGCAGGAAGACCACTGGGCGCAGCGCCAGACACTCTGTCAGGCGGTTGAAAACGCGCTGAACAGTGGTGACTGGTTCGCCATGCTGGCGACGCTTAACCACGATCGGGTGGCGGAGCGTTTGCAATGGATGTGTGCGCTGTTCCTCGATGCGCTGAAAGCGCAGCAGGGGGCGACACTACTGACCAATGTTGATGTGCCAGTGCTGATACACAGCCTTGCCCGTCAGTTACGTAGTGAGACATTGCATGCTCTGCTGCATGCCGTATTTACTTGCCGTGAGCAGTTGCTGAATGTCGTGGGAGTGAACCGCGAGCTGCTGCTTACCGATCTTTTGTTAACACTGGAACGGTACCTGCAACCAGGCGCCACGCTTCCGGTATCCCATCTTTAAGAGAGACATTATGTTTTTAGTCGACTCACACTGCCATCTTGATGGTCTGGATTACGCGTCTTTGCACAAAGATGTTGATGACGTATTAGCAAAAGCCGCCGCGCGCGATGTGAAGTTTTGCCTGGCCGTCGCCACCACGCTGCCCGGCTATCGCAGCATGCGCGAGCTGGTGGGCGAACGCAGTAATGTGGTGTTCTCCTGCGGCGTTCATCCGCTGAATCAGGACGAAGAGTATGACGTGGCGGCGCTGCGTCAGTTAGCGGCGGAAGAGGGCGTAGTGGCAATGGGTGAGACCGGGCTGGACTACTTCTATACGCCGGAAACCAAAGCGCGTCAGCAGATCTCGTTTCGCAACCATATCCGCATCGGACGTGAACTGAATAAACCGGTTATTGTGCATACACGCGATGCCCGCGCCGACACGCTGGCGATTTTGCAGGAAGAGCAGGTTCAGGATTGCGGCGGTGTACTACACTGCTTTACTGAGGATCGTGAAACGGCAGGCAAGCTGCTGGATATGGGGTTTTATATCTCTTTCTCCGGCATTGTTACTTTCCGTAATGCGGAACAACTACGCGATGCAGCACGCTATGTGCCGCTGGATCGGTTGCTGGTCGAGACCGATTCTCCGTATCTCGCGCCCGTACCGCACCGGGGTAAAGAGAACCAGCCTGCAATGACACGCGATGTGGCAGAGTATATGGCGGTTCTGAAAGGAGTTTCCATTGAGGAGCTCGCCCTGCAGACCACGCAAAACTTTGCCCGGTTGTTCCATATCGATCCCACCAGATTGCAATCTGCCTGAAATGTCAGCTTATTTTAGTACTCGTAATTAATAAACGATCAGAGTAAAGTTCACCGCCATAAAAAAGGCGGTGATGGTCGTTTTTCATACGCCAGTCAGCGCCTTTTGTAAATCTGTGTGAGTTTTAATTCGACCGCTAGCTGAAACGTGATAGCCGTCAAACAAAGCTGAAACGATTTATTTTACTCTGTGTAATAAATAAAGGGCGCTTAGATGCCCTTCCCAAGGCGCGGTTCTCCCCCCGTGCCAACGCGTGAAAGCGCAACAAAAAGCACTAATACTCAGGAGCACTCTCAATTATGTTTAAGAACGCATTTGCTAACCTGCAGAAGGTCGGTAAATCGCTGATGCTGCCAGTATCCGTACTGCCTATCGCAGGTATCCTGCTGGGCGTCGGTTCTGCAAACTTCAGCTGGCTGCCAGAAGTGGTTTCTCATGTTATGGCCGAAGCGGGCGGTTCCGTTTTTGCCAACATGCCGCTGATTTTCGCTATCGGTGTTGCGCTTGGCTTCACCAATAACGATGGCGTTTCTGCTCTGGCTTCGGTTGTTGCCTACGGCATCATGGTGAAAACCATGGCTGTGGTTGCACCTCTGGTTCTGCATTTACCTGCTGAAGAGATCGTTGCAAAACACCTGGCGGATACCGGTGTGCTCGGCGGGATCATCTCCGGTGCGATTGCCGCATACATGTTTAACCGCTTCTACCGTATCAAGCTGCCTGAGTATCTGGGCTTCTTCGCGGGTAAACGCTTTGTACCGATTATTTCTGGCCTTGCAGCGATTATCACCGGTGTGATCCTCTCCTTCATTTGGCCGCCGATTGGTTCCGCGATCCAGACATTCTCTCAATGGGCTGCTTACCAGAACCCGGTTGTTGCATTCGGTATCTACGGCTTCATTGAACGCTGCCTGGTACCGTTCGGTCTGCACCACATCTGGAACGTACCTTTCCAGATGCAGATTGGTGAATTCACCAACGCTGCAGGCCAGGTATTCCACGGTGATATTCCGCGTTACATGGCAGGCGACCCGACTGCGGGCAAACTGTCTGGCGGCTTCCTGTTCAAAATGTACGGTCTGCCGGCTGCCGCTATCGCTATCTGGCACTCTGCTAAACCGGAAAACCGCGCGAAAGTGGGCGGTATCATGATCTCCGCAGCGCTGACCTCGTTCCTGACCGGTATCACCGAGCCGATCGAGTTCTCCTTCATGTTCGTTGCGCCGATCCTGTACGTTATCCACGCTATTCTGGCAGGTCTGGCCTTCCCGATCTGTATCCTGCTGGGTATGCGTGACGGTACGTCGTTCTCTCACGGTCTGATCGACTTCATCGTACTGAGCGGCAACAGCAGCAAACTGTGGCTGTTCCCGGTCGTCGGTGCTTGCTATGCCGTGGTTTACTACACCGTGTTCCGCGTGCTGATCAAAGCGCTTGATCTGAAAACGCCGGGCCGTGAAGACGCAACCGAAGACACCAAAGCAGGTGCAAGCAGTGAGATGGCCCCGGCTCTGGTTGCAGCGTTTGGCGGTAAAGAAAACATCACCAACCTGGATGCGTGCATCACGCGTCTGCGTGTCAGCGTAGCTGACGTAGCGAAAGTGGATCAGGCTGGCCTGAAGAAACTGGGCGCTGCAGGTGTGGTCGTCGCTGGTTCCGGCGTTCAGGCAATTTTCGGTACGAAATCCGATAACCTGAAAACCGAAATGGATGACTATATCCGCGCTAACTAAGCCGTAGTCTGGGGAGACTGAGGGAGCCATCTGGCTCCCTTTTTTATTACTCTGCTATCAGAAGCTGTAATTTGCACTGACAGAGAAGTTACGCGGCGCGCCGTACACGCCGTAGGTGCCCAGATAATCGTAATACTCTTTATCGAACACATTGTTGAGGTTCGCCTGGATGGCAAAGTTCTTCGTGGCCTGATAGCGCGCGAAGAGATCCACCACCGTGTAACCACTCTGGGTAATGCGGGTATCGCCGTTCGGGCCGGTAATATCCTGCCAGGTTTTGTTCTGCCAGCGCGCGCCGCCGCCGATAGCCAGCTCAGGCAGCATCGGCAACTGGTAGCGGGTAAACAGCTTCATCGTGGTGCGCGGCTGTTCCGGGTTCACCGCAATGCCATCACCATCTTCCGCCATAAAGCGGCTTGCACCGAAGGTCAGTTGCAGGTTGTCGGTCAGCGCGCCGTTCAGTTCAAACTCTACGCCCTTGCTGACGGTGCCATTCACGGATTTATAGGCCGTCTGGCCACCTGAATCAGGAATATATTCACCGGTGGAAACAGCAACGTGATCCTGCTCGGTGCGGAAGAGTGCAAGCGTGGCGGTCAAACGCGTGTTAAACCAGTCGCCTTTTACCCCGGCTTCGTAGCTTTTACCGGTTGTCGGTTCAAGGAATTCGCTGTTGATGTCGCGCTGGCTGGACGGTTCGAAGATAGAGGTATAGCTGGTGTAGACCGACCAGGTGTCATCGATATCATAGATCAGGCCGGCATACGGCGTTACATCATCAAACTTGCTGTTACGGATCTCGTCCGGTTTACGCTCCAGGTTGTACTTCGCGCTCCACTCAGTGTAGCGGGCGCCGAGGATCAGATGCAGCGGATCGGCCAGCGAGATGCGGGTCGCGGCGTAGAGAGATTTCTGGCGAATAACATCGCGCTGGTAGAGTGCCCAGTCGGACCAGCTCGGATCGGCCAGCGTACTGCCGTTGTAATTGTTGATATTTCCGACATCCATCAGACCGAAATTATCATTCACCGGGTAGGAGTTATCGTAGTTGTTACGCTGACGGCTGTAGCTACCGCCGAACATCACCTCATGCTGGCGACCAAACAGGTCGTAGCCGCCGCGAACAAAGGCATCGACGGAATCCTGCTTACGCTCGCCCCGGTTCCAGCCGCCCCAGGCACCTTGCCACTGCGTGGCGTCATACAGGCCGGTGGCTTTATCCGGGAAACCATCGACATACATCAGTTTGCTGTCGAAATTGGTTTCGGCATGCATTGCGTTGACTTTGGCTTCCCAACCATTATCAAAACGCTGCGTCAGGTTGGCGAAAACCTTGCGTGAATCGACGTTAGAGTAAGCCCAGTCCGCCGCCGTGTTGAAACCACGGCGGAAATGGGTACGGCTACCGTCACTGTACAGCGAGGGAATGCCGCCCCAGGTCGGGCTATCTTCTTCACTCTCCTGGTAGTCATACCCGAGAGAAAGCGTTGTCGAATCGGTGAGGTCGGCATCGACAACGCCGGTAATGAATTTTTTGCGGTAGTGGTTGCGTTCAAGCCAGGAGTCGTTGTCCTGGTAGCCGGTAATAACTCGGCCGCGCACATTGCCGGATTCGCTCAGGGGAGCCTGGAGATCCAGGACATAACGCTGTTTGCCCCAGCTACCATACGTTGCCTCAGCCGAGCCTTTAAACGTTTTGCTGTCGGCGTGTTTACGCACCATGTTGACATACGCGGATGGGTTCCCTGTCCCGCTCATCAGACCCGCGGCGCCGCGCACGACTTCGATTTTGTCATAAATCGCTGTATCACCCGCGGTATCACCGAAATTCCATCGGTTATCGAGAAATGTCGGCATATCTTCATAGGCAAAGTTGCTGACGAAGAAACCGCGGGCGAAGAAATTGGTACGGTGTGAGTCAATGCGTGAAGCGTTAACGCCAATCGTGTTATCGAGTACTTGCTCAATCGTCGTTAGCTGTTGGTCTTGCATACGTTGCTGGCTGACAACGCTGACGGACTGGGGAATATCACGCGGCACTAACAGCAATTTTGTCCCGGTGGTGGTGGTTTTTACGCTGTAGTCCTGTGCCTGGCTATCGGAGGTGCTCAGCCCGCCGTCACCGTCGACCACGACAGTATCATCGGCGTTGGGCTTTGTTTCTGCTGCGAATACTGCAGCAGGCGCCAGCGCAAGTGCAATGCACGCCGCCAGCAGCGAAGGCGCAGCCGCGTTTGGACGCGCGCCATCCCTGAAGTGTTGAGTGAAAGACATAATAAACCCTTAATGGTGCGTTAGCGGGATAACCCGGCGGCGATACGTTGTCGTGCCGGAAGTGTTTATGTAATGCGTTTGGTAAGGATTGCGCATGAAAATGCAAATGCGAAATATACGTATTCACATCATGAATGTAAACAGATGTAATATTCATAATTGAAATGCTATTTCATGCTCGCTGCGTTGAAAGGAGAAAGGTTCCCGCCGCAGAGAAGGGCGTAAAGGAGAAAGAAAAAGAGCGTTATGGTTGAAACAACAAGAGAATCTCGATCATACTCTAGGGCACGTAATTGACGATGGCTGCGGGTTGGCTCCGCACCGGAAAAAGGAAAACGTCATGGCCGAAGAAACCATTTTCAGTAAAATCATCCGCCGGGAAATTCCCTCGGATATTGTCTACCAGGATGAACTGGTCACCGCTTTTCGCGATATCTCTCCACAAGCGCCGACGCATGTGCTTATTGTGCCGAATATCCTCATCCCTACGCTGAATGATGTCACCGAAGCGCACGAGCAGGCGCTGGGCCGCATGCTGACGGTTGCGGCGAAAATCGCCAGCGACGAAGGTATTGCCGAAGATGGATACCGTCTGATCATGAACTGTAATCGTCATGGTGGTCAGGAGGTTTACCATATCCATATGCACCTGCTGGGCGGGCGCGCAATGGGGCCAATGCTGGCTCATAAAGGTCTGTAAGATGATAAACGGGCGTGTCGCGCTGCTGCTGGCGGCGCTGGGGCTGATGGGATGCAGTTCGCGCCCGGCTATTCCGGTCGCCAGCGATCAAACGCTGGTGATGGAGTCCAGTATTCTGGCGGCGGGCATTATTGCGGAACCGCCGGAAATGGGCACGCAGGAGCTTCAACCTTCCGCCTCCTCCCGATTGTTTAATGAACGGCAGCAGCCGGTGACGGTGCACTACCGTTTTTTCTGGTATGACGCCAGAGGTCTGGAAATGCACCCGCTGGAAGCGCCACGCAGTATTACGATCCCGGCGCGTTCCGGCGTGACGCTGTATGGCAGCGCTAACTATCTGGGTGCGCACAGCGTCAGACTTTATCTCTATCTCTAAGGAGTGACACTTGATTAAAACATTTGGACGCTTCGCGCTACTGACCACGCTGGCGGTGTTGCTGGCAGGGTGTATCAGTAATCAACAGCCTGCGCCAGTTGAACAGGCAGGTGGCGCTCAGCAGCCCGCGCAACCGCAACCGCAACCCACGCAGCCCGTTCCGACAGTACCTTCGGTTCCGACGTTGCCGCAGCAGCCTGGCCCAATCGAACACCAGGATCAAACCGGACAGCCCGCGCCGCGCGAACGTCATTATGACTGGAACGGCGCCGTGCAGCCGATGGTCGGTAAAATGTTGCAGGCCAGCGGCGCTAACGCTGGCAGCGTTTTGCTGGTTGATAGCGTAAACAACCGGACCAACGGTTCGATCAACACCGGCGAAGCCACCGAAGTGGTGCGCAATGCGCTGGCCAATAACGGTAAATTTACGCTGATTACCGCGCAACAGCTCTCGCTGGCAAAACAGCAACTGGGGCTCTCCCCGCAGGACAGCCTGGGTACCCGCAGTAAAGCCATCGGTATTGCCCGCAACGTTGGGGCGCAGTATGTGCTTTATTCCAACGCGACCGGCAACGCCAGCGCACCCGCGTTACAAATGCAGCTGATGCTGGTGCAGACAGGTGAAATTATCTGGTCGGGTAAAGGTGCGGTTCAGCAACAATAAACAGACGCGTGACAGGGTATTGTCACGCTATTTTCCGACGTATACTCCCGTCGCCAGCCAGAATAGCGGGCTAAGCGGCGGGAGTTGTCTTATTCACAATGGCCGGCACACGCTGGTGCTGCGCCAGCGTCACCAGGCCGCTTCATCGCCTTTTCTGCGTCAGTACCGTTTGCTCCGCCGCTTGCCCGCGACTCTCGCGCCGCGCCCGCAACTCTATACTGGCGACTGGATGGCGGTGGGCTTTATACCTGGCGAGATCAAAACGGCCTTACCGCCGCCTGATGCACTGGCGGCATTACTCCGTGATTTACACCGTCAGCCACTTTTTGGCTGGCGTATTACGCTGTTGCCGCTGCTGGATCGATACTGGCAGCAGAGCGCGCCGACGCGGCGCACCCCTTTCTGGCTGCGGCAGTTAAAACAGTTAAGAAAACAGGGCGAACCGCAGCCGCTGCGGCTCGCGCCGCTGCATATGGATGTTCATGCCGGAAACCTGGTGCACAGCGCCGCAGGTTTGCGGCTTATCGACTGGGAATATGCTGGCGATGGCGATGTTGCTCTCGAGCTCGCCGCAGTATGGACGGAGGATGAGGCGCAGCGTCAGCAGTTGGTTGCGCAGTATGCTCAGCAGTCGGCGGTCGATCCGGTAATATTAGCGCGCCAGGTTCGACGCTGGCAGCCCTGGATAGGGATGCTGATGGCGGGCTGGTTTGAGTGCCGCTGGCAGCAAACGGGCGAACAACAATTTATTACGCTGGCAGAGGCTATCTGGCGGCGGTTACAGAACAAAGAATAAGAGAGGTCAGTGTGGGTCCGGTAATGTTGGATGTGGAAGGGTATGAACTGGATGCGGAAGAGCGCGAGATTCTGGCGCATCCGCTGGTGGGCGGCCTGATCCTCTTTACCCGTAATTATCACGATCCTGAGCAGTTGCGTGAACTGGTGCGCCAGATCCGCCAGGCTTCGCACCACCGTCTGGTGGTGGCGGTCGATCAGGAAGGCGGACGGGTGCAGCGTTTCCGCGAAGGCTTCACGCGTCTGCCTGCGGCGCAGGCTTTTGCCGCTCTGCATGGGTTAGAAGAGGGCGGACGTCTGGCGCAAGATGCCGGCTGGTTGATGGCCAGTGAAATGATCGCCATGGATATTGATATCAGCTTTGCCCCGGTGCTGGATGTTGGACATATCAGCGCCGCCATCGGTGAACGTTCTTACCATGAAGATCCAGCTAAAGCGCTGGTGATGGCGAGCCACTTTATTGATGGTATGCACAGCGCGGGAATGAAAACGACCGGTAAACATTTCCCGGGGCACGGCGCAGTAACCGCAGATTCACACAAAGAGACGCCGCGCGATCCGCGCCCGCTGGCGGAGATTCGCGCGAAAGATATGTCGGTATTCCGCTCGCTGATTGAGCAAAATAAACTGGATGCCATTATGCCTGCGCATGTGATTTATACCGATGCCGATCCGCGTCCGGCCAGCGGTTCACCGTGGTGGTTGAAAAACATTCTGCGCGGCGAGCTGGGTTTTAACGGCGTGATTTTTTCTGACGATTTGTCAATGGAAGGCGCGGCCATCATGGGCAGTTATGCTGAACGCGGGCAGGCATCGCTGGATGCCGGTTGCGATATGATCCTCGTCTGCAATAATCGTAAAGGCGCAGTCAGTGTGTTAGATAACCTGTCGCCGATCAATGCAGAGCGTGTTACACAATTGTATCATAAAGGTTCATATTCTCGTCAGGAGTTGATGAGCTCGGCGCGCTGGAAGGCAACCAGTAAAGCACTGGAGCAGTTGCATGAGCGCTGGCAGGAGCAGAAAGCCGACCATTAACCCCTGAGGACGTGATGTCGAAGTGGTGAGGATACAATGATTATCTATTTACACGGTTTTGACTCAAACAGTCCCGGCAACCATGAAAAAGTGTTGCAGCTACAGTTTATCGATCCGGATGTTCGCCTGATAAGCTACAGCACGCGGCATCCGAAACATGATATGCAGCATTTGTTGAAAGAAGTCGACAAGATGCTGCAACTCAACGTGGATGAACGCCCGCTGATTTGTGGCGTCGGCCTTGGCGGTTACTGGGCCGAGCGCATTGGTTTTCTCTGCGACATCCGCCAGGTGATTTTCAACCCGAATCTGTTTCCTTATGAGAACATGGAAGGGAAGATCGACCGGCCGGAAGAGTATGAGGATATTGCCACTAAATGTGTCGCTAATTTCCGCGAGAAAAACCGCGATCGCTGCCTGGTGATCCTGTCGCGAAAAGATGAAGCTCTGGACAGCCAGCGCTCTTCCGATGAGTTGCATCAGTATTATGAGATTGTCTGGGACGAAGAACAGTCGCATAAGTTTAAAAACATCTCGCCGCACCTGCAGCGCATTAAGGCCTTTAAAACCCTCGGTTAAGCTTCTCCCCGGCAGGCTCTCGTCTGCCGGGCTCCTCTTTTTCTCCTCTTCTGACGGGCAGTTTTTCGCTGTGCGACTACACTTGCTCAACTTTTAGGCATGAAAACTTGATTCATATCAATTTTGGTATGACCATTGAACCGTTCGTGATATTCTCGACGTCAAAGTGAGGTTGCGAGTGCGTAACTTATTGTTAATTAAGGGCTATTTTTATAACGTTTAATTAACAATTGGTTAATATTTTAGGGGGTCATTTTGACAACACCGTTGAGAAAGATTGTGATCGTAGGTGGTGGCGCTGGCGGTCTGGAACTGGCAACTCAGTTAGGTAAAAAGCTGGGGCGCGGTAAAAAAGCCAAAATTACGCTGGTCGATCGTAACCACAGCCATTTATGGAAACCCCTGCTGCACGAAGTGGCAACCGGCTCGCTGGATGAAGGTGTTGATGCGCTGAGTTACCTGGCGCATGCACGCAATCATCATTTCCAGTTCCAACTGGGATCTGTGGTGGATATTAATCGCGAAGGCAAAACCATCACTCTGGCAGAATTGCGTGATGAGAAGGGCGATCTGCTGGTGCCGGAACGCAAACTGGCCTATGACACGCTGGTGATGGCGCTGGGCAGTACCTCGAACGACTTCAACACGCCGGGCGTGAAAGAGCACTGCATTTTCCTCGATAACCCGCATCAGGCGCGTCGCTTCCATCAGGAAATGCTCAATTTGTTCCTGAAATATTCGGCCAACCTTGGTGCTAACGGCAAAGTCAATATTGCGATTGTCGGTGGCGGCGCGACCGGTGTTGAACTCTCCGCAGAGTTGCACAATGCGGTGAAACAGCTTCATAGCTACGGTTACAAAGGGCTGACCAATGAAGCGCTGAACGTCACGCTGGTGGAAGCGGGTGAGCGCATTCTGCCGGCGTTGCCGCCGCGTATCTCCGGTGCCGCGCACAATGAACTGACCAAAATGGGCGTCCGCGTGCTGACCCAGACAATGGTTACCAGCGCCGACGAAGGCGGTCTGCATACCAAAGAGGGCGAATACATCAAGGCCGACCTGATGGTATGGGCGGCAGGGATCAAAGCGCCGGACTTTATGAAAGAGATTGGTGGGCTGGAAACCAACCGCATCAATCAGCTGGTCGTTGAGCCGACGCTGCAAACGACGCGCGATGCAGATATTTACGCCATTGGCGACTGTGCTTCCTGCGCCCGTCCGGAAGGCGGATTTGTGCCGCCGCGCGCGCAGGCTGCTCATCAGATGGCCACCCTTGCGTTGCATAACATTCTGGCGCAGATCAAAGATAAGCCGCTGAAATCTTATGTTTACAAGGATCACGGTTCACTGGTTTCCCTGTCGAACTTCTCCACCGTGGGCAGCCTGATGGGTAACCTGATGCGTGGTTCAATGATGATTGAAGGTCGTATTGCCCGTTTCGTGTATATCTCGCTGTACCGTATGCACCAGGTCGCGCTGCACGGCTATTTCAAAACCGGTCTGATGATGCTGGTCGGCAGTATTAACCGCGTGATCCGTCCACGTCTGAAATTGCACTGATCCTGTTTCGCTGCTCTCCCGGTTATTGGCCGGGAGGCAGCATATCTCGCTGCCTTCCAGACGTATGCTGGTCGGAAAACTCTGAATATCATCTTTTACCCCACCTGTATCCCTATTTTTGCGTGCTTTCCGATTGGCTTTACTCTTGCTCAAGTTGCAAAATTGTTACCAATAGTCAACCAGGGAGAAAATCCTGTGAATAAATCAATGTTAGCGGGTATCGGTATTGGCGTGGCCGCTGCACTGGGCGTTGCCGCAGTGGCCAGCCTGAATGTCTTCGATCGCGGCCCTCAATATGCGCAGGTCGTTTCAGCCACGCCAATCAAGGAAACAGTAAAAACGCCGCGTCAGGAGTGCCGTAATGTTACTATGACGCATCGCCGCCCGGTGCAGGACGAAAACCGTATTACCGGTTCGGTACTTGGCGCAGTGGCTGGTGGGGTGCTCGGTCACCAGTTTGGCGGCGGCAAAGGACGAGATGTTGCAACTGTCGTCGGCGCGTTAGGCGGCGGGTATGCGGGTAACCAAATCCAGGGCGGTATGCAGGAGCGTGACACCTACACCACCACCCAGCAGCGTTGCAGCACGGTATATGATAAATCGGAAAAAATGCTCGGCTACGACGTGACGTACAAAATCGGCGACCAGCAGGGAAAAATCCGCATGGATAAAGATCCGGGAACGCAGATTCCGCTGGATAAAAATGGTCAGCTGATCCTGAATAACAACGCGTAAAATAGTAGTACTCTGCATGTTGGCTCCCCATCGCTCAGGCTGGGGAGCCTTTTTTTCACTAAAAAGCCCTGCATGACTGCAAGGCTTAATCAGATCAAATGAAATCGTGTTGACGAACCACCAATAGCCCGGTGATGAGAACAGATATAAAAGCAAATAATACTGAACCGCCCAACATAACCCACAGACCAAATAACAATGTAATTACTATTAACACTTTAATGAATGGTAATAGCAAAATCATCTCCATATTCCTTCTGCTTGTGATCAGTCAGTGAAGTACCCTTTATCCTCGACAAGTCATGCATTACAGCGCGTAAAAAAGAGAGCAAAGGAAAACCAGTTTAATGTGTCATCATGACGCTTATAATTTGTATCATTCTGCTGAATGATTAGCGGAGCAATAATCACAATTAATAATAGCAAAGCGGGGGATTTAGCTGATAGTTTTTACCTATTATTGAAATGTGATATCTCTATCACAGAGATAAAAAAAGAGACGGTTTCCCGTCTCATTTTTTTTATGCCTTGATCAAATTTGGCCACAGTCGCAGGGTTGTGCGCGTGATCTGCAGCAGCTTCTCAACGCTGGCACCTTCGCGCGCGCTGATCGACATTCCCTGCAAAACACATCCAAGGAATTCAGCCAGCGCCTGCGGATCTGCATCCGCCGGGATCTCACCGCGCTGCTGGCGCTGAGTGAGAAACTGGAGCAGGGTATCTTCCTGCTGCGCATGCCGCGACTTGATCGTTTGCGCGATGGCCTGCGAAGAAGCCGCCAGCGTCGCCGAGGTGTTGATCATAAAACAACCGGCTGGCGTATCGGTGCTGGTAAAGCACTTTGCCACGGCGGTGAAATAATCCAGCAGCGCGGTTTCTACCGGTTTGTCCTCGCAGAGCAACTGGGCTTCGTGCTTCCGGGCGAACCGCGCAATATAGCGATCGAGCACCGCACGGAACAACCCCTCTTTATTGGTGAACTCAGCGTACAGCGTCGGCGCTTTCGCCCCGGTGGCTTCCACGAGATCGGATAATGATGTGGCTTCGTAGCCATGCTGCCAGAACAGCGTCATGGCTTTGTCGAGCGCCGCTTCCCTGTCGAACACTTTCGGTCGGCCACGGCATTTTTTGGTGCAACTGGTGACTTCACTGGTCATATCGCCGCTTAACCTTTGTTGGTTTGTTGAACAACCATTATAAAAATAATTGTCGCCAATGACCAGCAGCAAATAGCACATATTCATAAAACATATGCTTATGAAATATAAGCAATTAACATTTTAATTAACAATCATTACAAAAATATGTTGACCAGTGACGAAGATCACACTTATCATTTACCTATCGATCGTTAACTTAATAGCTAACGACATCTTTTATCTTTATCCGGGAAAAAATCATGAAAAACATCACTGCGCTTTTCGCCGCTGCTGCACTCAGTACCCTCTCTTTTGCCAGCTTTGCTGCCGTTGAAGTTCAGTCTGCGCCGACAGGGCAGCAGGAAGTTGCTGCCATTGGCGTCAGCGCGGGTTCTGATCTCTCTTCCGTTGAAGCCAAACTGGCGCAAAAAGCTGACGAAATGGGCGCGAAATCGTTCCGCATCACTTCCGTGACCGGTTCTGACAAACTGCACGGTACTGCGGTGCTGTACAAATAAACCCAACCTCTCTCCCCTGTGCCACTGCAATAAAAAAGGCCCGGCGTACTGCGCCGGGCCTTTTCTTTTTCGCTTAGTTTTACAGAGCCTGTAAGGCACTCTCACTATGACGCGTAACATCAACCGGCATACCAGAGCGGATTTCCATTGCGTGGTTCATGATGCTGGCATCGCTACGCGCATCGTCTTTGAAGGCCTGCATCGCGGCATTCAGCATGATGGGTAGTGTTTGCGGATCGTCATCAATCGATTTTGACAGCGGTTGATGGACTTCAACCAGCCGCCTACCGTCCGGCTCAACCGACGCTTTTATCGGCGTATTAATGATATTCACCGCCGTTCCGGGCGTCACGCTGGCAAACAGACTGGAAATATCGGCATCGCGCAGGCGAATGCAGCCGGAGCTGACGCGCATGCCGATACCAAAATCCGCATTGGTGCCGTGCAGCAGATAAACCCCGCCAAACGCGGCAAGACGGATCGCATGATGCCCCATCGGATTATCCGGCCCGGCTGACATCACCGCAGGCAGATCAATCCCCTGAGCCTTGTAACGCGCGCGGATGTTGGCGGTTGGTGTCCAGGTGGGGTTGGCGCGTTTATCGGAAACGGTGGTGACCATCGTTGGTGTCAGGGTGTCGCCACCTAACTGGCCAATGCCGATGGGATAAACCGTCACTTCATTTTTTCCCGGCGGATAATAATAGAGACGCAGTTCCGCGAGATTAATCACAATGCCCTTGCGCGGAACATCCGGCAGCAGGGTTTGCAGTGGGATCGTCAGTACGCTGCCCGCGCGCGGCACATAAGGGTCGACACCCGGGTTTGCCTGCAACAGCGCGAGAAAACCAACGTTATATTTTTTGGCAATCGCTTCCAGTGAACCGCCATCATTTTGCACCACGTGATAACGGTTTTCGCCAACCAGACGGCTGCCCTCGGCGGGCAATGGCCAGCTATTTGCCCGCGCGGGCAGGGTGAGGGCAGTAACGATCGCAACAGTAAGAAGGGTGATCCAGCAGGTAAAACGCGCAATTCTTCTCATTACCATAATCCATGTAAATCATAAGGTTATTTGTGTGCAGCTTTGCGATGGGATTATGGTCGGGCAGGGTGTCGGGAAATCCTGGCTATTGCAAAATATTTGTAAATCTTGCGAAAAATAACAGGCCGGGCCAGGCGGCCCGGCGCTAAAACCGTCAGGCGACGGCGTTTTCGGCCAGTTGCTGCATAAAATTACGCACCCACTCCATGCGGGTTTTCCGTTCGCTCAGATCCTGCATAAATTTCAGCCGCGTCGGACCATCCAGACGGAAATGCTGCGGCTGCTTTTGCAGCAGACCAATCAGCCACACCGGATTGACGTTGTTTTTCTCGTTGAACTCGATGATGCCGCCTTTTTCATTGCCTTCCAGTTTGCGGATCCCCAGCTTCTGCGCTTGCTGGCGCAGCAGGGCGATATCCAGCAGATTTCGCGCGGCATCCGGTAGCAGCCCAAAGCGATCGATCAGTTCGACTTTAATCTCTTCCAGCGCGTTCATATCTTTTGCGCTGGCGATGCGTTTATAGAACGACAGACGGGTATTAACATCAGGAATAAAATCGTCCGGCAACAGCGAAGGCATGCGCAGTTCGACCTCGGTCTGCTGGCTGGTTAAATCCTCCAGCGACGGCTCGCGGCCGGCCTTCAGCGCATCAACGGCGTTTTCCAGCAATTCCATATACAGCGAGAAGCCGATGGTTTCCATCTGGCCGCTCTGATCTTCACCGAGCAGCTCGCCCGCGCCACGGATCTCCAGATCGTGTGTTGCCAGCGCAAAACCTGCGCCCAAATCCTCCAGCGAAGCAATCGCTTCCAGCCGTTTTTGCGCGTCGGGAGTCATCGCTTTCGGGTGCGGCGTCAGCAGCCAGGCGTAAGCCTGGTGGTGCGAGCGTCCAACGCGTCCGCGCAACTGATGCAACTGGGCTAGGCCAAAGTGGTCGGCGCGTTCGATGATAATGGTATTGGCGGTCGGAATATCGATCCCGGTTTCAATGATGGTAGTGCAGACCAGCACGTTGAAACGCTGATGATGGAAATCGTTCATCACCCGTTCCAGTTCACGCTCGCGCATCTGCCCGTGACCGATTGCGATACGCGCTTCCGGTACCAGCTTCGCCAGCCTGTCGGCGGCTTTCTGGATATTTTCCACGTCGTTATACAGGTAGTAAACCTGCCCGCCGCGCAGCACTTCACGCAGGATCGCCTCCCGCACCACCAGGCTGTCGTACTCCCGAACAAAGGTTTTAACCGCCAGACGGCGCGCGGGCGGCGTGGCGATGATCGACAGGTCGCGCATCCCGCTCATTGCCATATTCAATGTGCGCGGGATCGGCGTTGCCGTCAGCGTCAGAATATCGACATCGGCACGCATCGCTTTAATACGCTCTTTATGGCGCACGCCAAAGCGGTGCTCTTCGTCGACAATCAGCAGACCGAGATCTTTTAACTTCACATCGCTTTGCAGCAGTTTGTGGGTGCCGATCAGAATATCGATTTTACCTTCAGCCGCCTGTTCAAGAATTTGCGACTGCTCTTTGGCACTGCGAAAACGTGAGAGCATCTCAATGCGCACCGGCCAGTTGGCAAAACGGTCGCGGAAGTTATCAAAGTGCTGCTGCGCCAGCAGGGTGGTTGGCACCAGCACCGCCACCTGCTTGTTGTTTTCGACCGCAAGGAATGCCGCGCGCATCGCCACTTCGGTTTTACCGAAACCCACATCGCCGCACACCAGACGATCCATCGCCAGCGGCTGGCACATATCACTGAGCACGGCGTTGATCGCCTGCGCCTGATCCGGCGTGGTTTCGAAGGGGAAACTATCGCAGAACAGTTGATATTGTTCACGATCGTGCTTGAAGGCAAAACCTGCTTTTGCCGCGCGCTGCGCGTAGATATCCAGCAGTTCAGCCGCCACATCACGCACTTTTTCCGCCGCTTTCTGCCGCGCCCGCGCCCAGGCATCGCTGCCCAGTTTATGCAGCGGGGCACTCTCTTCTGCGCCGCCCGCATAGCGGCTGATCAGATGCAGCGAAGAGACCGGGACATAAAGTTTGGCGTCACCGGCGTACGTCAGCATCAGGTATTCGCCTTTAATACCGCCTGCTTCCAGCGTGGTCATACCGGCATAACGCCCGACGCCATGTTCCAGATGCACCACCGGCTGGCCGTCGTGCAGCTCGGCAAGGTTACGGATAAGCGTATCCGGGTTAATCGTCCGCCGGGTATCCTGGCGGCGGCGCGCAACGCGCTCGCCCAGCAGATCGCTTTCGCAAATCAGCGCCCGATTGCGCAGGGTGTCGATAAAACCGTGCTCTGCCGAGCCGATCATCAGCCAGGCACCGGGCGTTGACGCTTCGTCGAGGCGCAAAATGCGTTTGGGCGCCACTTTAATGCGCGCCAGCAGCTCTATCAGCGCTTCGCGGCGGCCTTCGCTTTCGACCGAGAAAACCACCGGGCCGCTGAAGGATTCAAGGAACTTACGCAGGTTATCCAGCGGTGATTTTTGCTGCGCCTGCACCGCCAGCTCCGGCAGTGCGCGGTAACCGAGATTAACGTGCGCGGCTTTTTCACTGAGCCGTTCAGTTTTGAGCTGGATACGCGGCCATTTTTTCAGTTCGCTGAACAGCGCGTCGCTGCGCAGCCATAAGCTTTCCGGCGGCAACAGCGGGCGCATCGGATCCACACCACGGCTCTCGAAGCGCGCCTGCGTCTCCTGCTGAAAACGTTCCGCGCTGACTTCCAGTTCGCCGGTATTAACCAGCAGCGTATTCGCCGGGAAATAGCTAAACAGCGGCGACAGCGGTTCGCTAAAGAACAGCGGCTGCCAGTATTCGATCCCGGCGGGCAGGGTGCCTTTGCTCACCTGCTGATAAATGTGTTCTGCATCGCGCTTCACCTCAAACCGATCGCGCCATTGGCTGCGGAACAGCTCAATGGCGTTTTTATCGGTCGGGAATTCATGCGCGGGCAGTAAATTAATCGCCTCGACCTCTTCCAGCGTGCGCTGGGTATCGGCATCGAACAGCCGCAAACTGTCGATTTCATCGTCGAAAAAGTCGAGGCGGAACGGCTGCTCGCTACCCATCGGGAAGAGATCCAGTAGCGCGCCGCGCGTGGCATACTCGCCGTGCTCCATCACCTGATCAACATGGCGGTAACCGGCGCTGTCCAGCTGCGCGCGCAGCTGATCGCGGGACAGCCGCTGCCCTTTTTTCATCACCAGCGCATGGCCGTGCAAATAGTTGTGCGGGCAGACGCGCTGCATCAGGGTATTCACCGGCACAATCAGCACGCCACGCTGCATAGCGGGCAACTGGTAAAGGGTGGAAAGACGGGAGGAGATGATCTCCTGGTGCGGCGAAAAGCTGTCGTAGGGCAGCGTTTCCCAGTCCGCCAGGTTCATCACCAGATTATCGGTAAACTGGCTTATCTCGTCCTGCAAGCGCAGGGCATTTTGCATATCCGGTGCGATCAGCACCACGGGACCAGCATGGCGCTCAATGATTTCCGCCACTTCGGTGGCGCAGGCGGCGCCGGTGAGTTCGCCAAACTGGCGCTGGTCACCCGCTTTGGTCGGCAGTGAATAACGATATTGTTCAGGCATAGAAGGTGTCGGAGTCTCTTGTGGATATACCCCCACATGGGGGCATATCACTGATACGCAATCCGTTGATTATCTGCGATTGCGTCATTTTAGCCAAGGCGAACGCATGGATCAGCGTGCGGCGACGGGCTGGAGGAGTTTTGTCGGCGGGGTGAAAAAGAGATCGCCGAACAGAGCGCTGGAGAGCTTGCGCACCAGCAATCCAAACAGCGTACAGATAAGCAACGTCGCAAACGGATAGACCAGCAGCAGCGCCAGCTCGGCTTGCGGCGGCCAGACGCCGGCATTCAGCGGTTTGATCAGCGCCAGGCTGAATCCCTCAATCAGAATGCGGTGAGTGGTATAAATTGCCAGCGTATTGCTGCCCACCACATTCAACAGGCTCTTTTCACTCGGTGGGAAACGCTGCTCCAGTTCCCAGAACAGCCGCATAATGGCAACGATCGAGAGCAAGCAGAGCGGCAACGGCATCGCAAACATCCACAGGCCGAAGGCCACAACTATCGCGAGGGCAAACAGCACGCCGTAACGGCGAATTTGCACGGTTTTGACCCACTCCATCAGGCTTGCGCCATACCAGGCACCCAGCGAGTAGAAAATCATATTGCGTACAACGCTGTTCATTCCCCACCACGGCAGCGGCAGATAATTGATCGCCAGACTGCCCAGGATAGTCAGCGCCAGCATCGGCACCTTCCAGCGGCTCAGTAGTTTGCACAGAGTGAAGTAGACCACCAGCGCATACAGATACCACAGGCTGGTGCTGGCGGTGAGCATCCCCTGTAAAAACTCAACCCAGCTATCCGCATAAGCGGCATTCGCGGCGTTGGTCAGATCGCGCTCCGGTGCCAGCCATGCATTAAGCTGGCTTAAACCCGCCCACTGCAACACACCCCACAGTGCCAGCACATACACAATATTCCAGATGCGCTTATCGATGGTTTCTTTCCATGGCACCTCATCGATATAGCGGCGGATCAAATAGCCGGAGATAAAAAAGAACACCGGCATGCGAAAAGGTGCGAGGTAAAGATTGAAGTAGACCCAGCACTTCGACAGTGTTTGCGACCACGGATGCTGGAACACATTGAGATGCGGATAGAAGGTAATCACGGAGTGGTAAATCACGACCAGACAAATACATAACCCTTTAATTTGGTTTAGCCACAAAGCTTTTTGTTTCACGCCCTTAGTTCCCTGTATTACAAAAAATTAAGTCTTTTATCCTGACCATTGAGGGCGTGAATGTGACGTTAAAGTGTCTGTATTTTGTGATTTTAGGATTAGGCGCAGGATCGTTTGTGGTTGACCTCTGTGCAAACATGCGGCGATTCAGCGTTCGCAGAATGGAATTATTGAGTTGATTTCCCGGCTTTTTTTCATATCACGCTGACGAATTCTTACGGTTCCTCTCATTTACGCTATGTGCTTTCGCTTATATACTCCTGACTCTGCTATCAGCAACCAGACGGATTTCATGTACCAGCCTGTCACTCTTTTCATAGGTCTGCGCTATATGCGTGGACGCGCTGCGGACCGCTTTGGCCGCTTTGTTTCCTGGCTATCCACCATTGGCATCACGCTCGGCGTCATGGCGCTGGTGACCGTGTTATCGGTAATGAATGGTTTCGAACGCGAGCTGCAAAACAACATTCTTGGGTTAATGCCGCAGGCCACGCTCACCACGCAAAACGGCTCTCTCAATCCGCAACAACTTCCCGCCAGTGCCGTGAAATTGCAGGGCGTAACGCGTATTGCGCCGCTGACTACCGGCGATGTCGTACTGCAAAGCGCGCGCAGCGTGGCGGTCGGCGTAATGCTGGGGATCGATCCGGCGCAAAACGATCCGCTGACGCCGTATCTGGTGAACGTTAAGCAGAGCGACCTGCAAGCGGGCAAATACAACATCATCCTCGGCGAGCAACTGGCCGGGCAATTAGGCGTTAATCGTGGCGATCAGATCCGCGTGATGGTGCCCTCCGCCAGCCAGTTCACTCCGATGGGGCGTCTGCCGAGCCAGCGTTTGTTCACCGTGATCGGCACTTTCGCCGCCAACAGTGAAGTGGATGAATATCAAATGCTGGTGAATATTGACGATGCGTCGCGGTTGATGCGTTATCCGGCGGGTAATATTACCGGCTGGCGCTTGTGGCTCAACGAGCCGCTGAAAGTGGACGTCCTGAGCCAACAAACGCTGCCGCAAGGCACAAAATGGCAGGACTGGCGCGATCGCAAAGGCGAATTGTTCCAGGCTGTGAGCATGGAAAAGAATATGATGGGGCTGCTGCTGAGCCTGATCGTCGCCGTTGCGGCGTTTAATATCATCACTTCGCTGGGCCTGATGGTGATGGAGAAACAGGGCGAGGTGGCGATCCTGCAAACTCAGGGGCTGACGCCGCGCCAGATTATGGCGGTCTTTATGGTGCAGGGCGCCAGCGCCGGGATCATCGGCGCGCTGCTTGGCGCCGTGCTTGGTGCGCTACTCGCCAGCCAGCTCAATAACCTGATGCCGATTATCGGTGCGCTGCTCGACGGCGCGGCGCTGCCGGTGGCGATTGAGCCGCTGCAGGTCGTGGGTATTGCGCTGGTGGCGATGGCCATCGCGCTGCTTTCAACGCTTTATCCTTCCTGGCGCGCTGCCGCCACTCAACCCGCTGAGGCTTTACGTTATGAATAAGATCCTGTTGCAATGCGACAACCTGTGCAAACGCTATCAGGAAGGCAGTGTGCAAACCGACGTGCTGCACAATGTCAGCTTTAGTATGGGCGAAGGGGAGTTGATGGCGATCGTCGGCAGCTCCGGTTCCGGGAAGAGTACGCTGCTGCACCTGCTGGGCGGGCTGGATACGCCGACCTCCGGCGATGTGATTTTCCGCGATCGGCCGATGAGCTCACTCTCGTCGGCGGCGAAAGCAGAGTTGCGCAACCGCGAACTCGGCTTTATTTACCAGTTTCACCATCTGCTGCCCGATTTTACCGCGCTGGAAAACGTCGCTATGCCGCTACTGATCGGGAAAAAGAAACCGGCGGAAATTGATGCCCGCGCGCGGGAAATGCTGCGTGCCGTTGGGCTGGAACATCGCGCCAGTCATCGTCCTTCTGAGCTTTCCGGCGGTGAGCGCCAGCGTGTCGCTATTGCGCGCGCGCTGGTGAACAACCCGCGGCTGGTGCTGGCGGATGAACCGACCGGTAACCTCGATGCCCGCAACGCCGACAGTATCTTTGCGTTGCTGGGGGAGCTGAATCAGCTGCAGGGCACCGCTTTTCTGGTGGTGACGCACGATCTGCAACTGGCGAAGCGCATGAATCGCCAGCTGGAGATGCGCGACGGTCATCTGAGCGCCGATGTGACGCTGATGGGGGCAGATTAATGGCGCTGCCTCTGTCGTTATTGATTGGTCTGCGCTTCAGTCGCGGTCGCCGTCGCGGCGGTATGGTGTCGCTGATTTCGGTGATCTCTACCGTGGGTATCGCGCTGGGTGTGGCGGTGTTAATCGTCGGTTTAAGCGCGATGAACGGTTTCGAGCGCGAATTGAACAATCGCATTCTGGCGGTGGTGCCGCACGGCGAGATCGAGCCGGTGAATCAGCCGTGGAACAACTGGGACACGGCGCTGGAAAAAGTGAAAAAAGTTCCCGGTATTGTTGCCGCTGCGCCCTATATTAATTTTACCGGGCTGGTAGAAAGCGGGGCGAATCTGCGCGCCATCCAGGTGAAAGGCGTCGATCCGGCGCAGGAGAGTGAGTTGAGCGCGCTGCCGAAATTTGTGCAGGGCGATGCCTGGCAGAATTTCCGCGCCGGTGAGCAGCAAATCATTCTCGGCAAAGGTGTTGCTGATGCGCTAAAAGTGAAGCAGGGCGACTGGGTATCGATCATGATCCCCAACTCGGACGATGCGCACAAACTGCTGCAACCGAAACGCGTACGTCTGCACGTGACCGGGATTTTACAGCTCAGCGGCCAGCTTGATCACAGCTATGCGATGATCCCGATGGCGGATGCGCAACAGTATCTGGAGATGGGCAGCAGCATTACCGGTATCGACATCAAAGTGAATGACGTGTTTAACGCCAATAAGCTGGTGCGCGATGCGGGCAGCGTCACCAACAACTATGTCTATATCAAAAGCTGGATCGGCAAGTACGGCTATATGTACCGCGATATCCAGATGATCCGCGCCATTATGTATCTGGCGATGGTGCTGGTGATTGGCGTGGCCTGTTTTAATATTGTCTCGACGCTGGTGATGGCGGTAAAAGACAAAAGCGGCGACATTGCCGTGCTGCGTACGCTGGGGGCGAAAGATGGCCTGATCCGCGCCGTATTTGTCTGGTATGGGCTGCTGGCCGGGCTGCTGGGCAGTCTCTGCGGCGTGGTGATTGGTGTTATCGTGGCGCTGCAACTGACACCGATTATCAACGTGATTGAGAAGATTATTGGTCATCAGTTCCTGTCGGGGGATATCTACTTTATCGATTTCCTGCCGTCAGAGTTACACCCGCTGGATGTGGTGTACGTGCTGGTGACCGCGTTAGTCCTGAGCCTGCTGGCGAGCTGGTATCCGGCGCGCCGGGCGAGCAATATTGATCCGGCAAGAGTGCTGAGCGGGCAGTAATCCCGCCGTTTTCACAGGGCCACAACGAAGGAGTGGCGATGAATTACGGATTTGATATCGGCGGCAGCAAAATCGCGTTAGGCGTCTTTGACGCTGAGCGACGCTTACAGTGGGAAAAGCGCGTCGCCACGCCCCACGACAGTTATGACGCGTTTCTGCGCGCCATCACCGGGCTGGTTGCCGAAGCGGATGAGCGCTTCGGTAGCAAAGGCAGCGTCGGCGTCGGTATTCCTGGTATGCCAGAGACTGCCGACGGCACGCTGTATGCCGCCAACCTTCCTGCCGCCAGCGGTCAGCCGCTGCGCGCCGATCTCAGCGCTCTGCTTGCGCGGGATGTGCGTATCAATAACGATGCCAACTGCTTTACCCTCTCTGAAGCCTGGGATGACGAATTTCGCGCTTATCCGCTGGTGATGGGGTTGATCCTCGGCACGGGCGTCGGCGGCGGGCTGGTGGTGAACGGGAAATCGGTGACCGGGCGTCGTTTTATTACCGGCGAATTTGGCCATATCCGCCTGCCGGTGGATGCGCTGGGGCTGATGGGTTTTGACTTTCCGTTAACCCGCTGCGGCTGCGGCAAAATCGGCTGTATTGAGAACTATCTCTCGGGACGCGGTTTTGCGTGGCTGTACCAGTACTTCTACCATCAATCGTTGTCAGCGCCGGAAATCATTTCGCACTGGGAGCAGGGCGAGGCGAAAGCGCGGGCCCATGTCGAGCGCTATGTGGATTTGCTGGCGGTGTGTCTGGGCAATATCCTGACCATTGTCGATCCCGATCTGCTGGTGATCGGCGGTGGTTTATCAAATTTCAGCGCACTGACCCGGCTGTTGCCGGAGCGCATTGCGCCGCATCTGCTGCCGGCAGGCGATGTCCCGCGTATTGAACGTGCTCGTCACGGCGATGCGGGCGGCATGCGCGGTGCGGCCTTCCTTCACTTAACTGATTAAATCCTGAGAGGATGCCATGCAATCGCGTCGTTTACATCGTCTCAGCCGTTTTCGCCGTAACAAACGCCGCCAGCGCGAGCGGTTACGCCAGAGAATTTTCTTCAGAGACAGAGTGGTACCGGAACTGATGGAAAAACCAAGAGTCGTCGTCCTGACCGGAGCAGGCATTTCTGCCGAATCCGGCATTCGTACTTTTCGCGCCGCCGACGGGCTGTGGGAAGAGCACCATGTAGAAGATGTGGCAACGCCGGAAGGTTTTGCCCGCAACCCGCAGCTGGTGCAGACTTTTTATAACGATCGTCGTCGCCAGTTGCAATTGCCGGAAATTGTGCCGAACGCCGCGCACCTGGCGCTGGCGAAGCTGGAACAGGCGCTGGGCGATCGGTTTCTGCTGATCACGCAAAATATCGATAACCTGCATGAACGCGCCGGCAACAAAAACATTATCCATATGCACGGTGAGCTACTGAAAGTGCGCTGCTCGCAGAGCGGGCAGGTGCTGGAGTGGACCGGCGATGTCACGCCCGAAGATAAATGCCACTGCTGCCAGTTCCCTGCGCCGCTGCGCCCGCATGTGGTGTGGTTCGGCGAGATGCCGCTGGGTATGGACGAGATCTACAGCGCGCTGGCGATGGCCGATGTCTTTATCGCCATTGGCACGTCCGGGCATGTTTATCCGGCTGCCGGGTTTGTCCACGAAGCGAAACTACAGGGTGCGCACACCGTTGAGCTGAACCTTGAACCGAGCCAGGTCGGCAGCGAGTTCGAAGAGAAGCACTACGGGCTGGCAAGCGAAGTGGTGCCGGAGTTTGTGGAAAAATTGCTGAAAGGGCTGTAACGATATTCTCTCGCAGGACGTTTTCCTGTCGCCCGGCGGCGTTTCGCTTGCCGGGCGTTTCGTTTCTCCCCGACAAATAAATTACAAGTCGCTTTCCGGTAAGTTCCCCGTAAGTTATCACCGCTGATGATAGCGCTTCCATTGCCAACAGGAGCGCCATTATGGTCGTTGTGCCGTACCGCATTATTGCTGCCAGTTTGCTGTCTCTCTCTTTTTCCGCCCTTGCCGATGATGCCACCACCTGGGGGCTGGGCGTCGGCGTTGCCAGCACGCAAAAACCCTATACCGGGATCGACCGCGAATATACGCCGCTGCCGGTACTGCATATCGACAACCGTTATTTCCGCTTTTTAGGCACCACCGCCGAAGTGAAATTACCTGCATGGCAGTGGAGTGAAACCCAACGGCTAAATGCCGGTCTAATAGCCCGCTATGATGGTTCAGGCTACGCCTCCGACGATGCCGACATTCTGCATGGGATGGATAAGCGCAAAGGCGGCGTATGGGCTGGCATCAAAGTGGAGTGGCAGAACCCGCTGGTGAATATTTTCACCGACTGGTCGCACGATATCTCCGGTAACAGCAACGGGCAACGCCTGCGTCTTGGCGCGGAGCGCAGTTGGCAATGGGGCGATGTAACCCTGACGCCGCGTGTTGTGGCGAACCGTTACGACAGCGATTATGTGAATTATTACTATGGCGTGCGCAGCGATGAAGCCCGCGCCTGGCGACCTGCCTGGCAAGGGGACGCCGCGCTGAACATGGAAATTGGCCTTAATGGCCGCTGGCAGTTCAGCACTCATCAGTTGTTAATGGTGGATGTGCAGACGACGCTGCTGGCCTCAGAGATTAAGGATAGCCCGCTGGTGGACAGGACCAACGAAAACCGAATTTTTGTCAGTTATCTCTACGACTTCTGATGAGCCGAATACTGTTAATAGAAGATCATGATCATCTGGCACGCCTGATTAGTAAAGGGCTGGCCGCCGCCGGGATCGCTACGGATATTGTCGGTCGCGGCGATGCCGCCTGGCATGCCATACAGCAAGTGGCTTACCAGGGGCTGGTGCTCGATCGGGGATTGCCGGATGGCGACGGTTTGCCGTTATTGCAGCGCCTGCGCCAGGCACAGGTTGTCACGCCGTGCCTGATCCTGACCGCTCGCGATGCGTTGCACGATCGTGTCGAAGGGCTGGAGGCCGGAGCCGATGATTATCTGGCCAAACCCTTTGCCATGGAAGAACTGGTGGCCCGCGTGCGGGCATTACTCCGTCGTCCCGCTGAAAGCCAGACCCTGAAGCCGGCGTGGGGTGATATCACTTTATTGCCGGAATCGGCGGTCATGTGCTGCAGGCAGCAGAGTGTCCCGCTGGCTCCCGCTGAGCTACAGATCATGCTGACGTTGATCCGTAAGCAGGGCAATATTGTGCGCCGCAACAGTATGGAGGCGGCCGGGTGGGGGCTAAGCGATGCCGTTACGCCGAACGCCCTCGATGTTGTTTTGTATCGCCTGCGCCGCAAACTGCTGGCGATTGGCTCCCGTTTGCAGATTGTGAATATCAGGGGGCTGGGCTATGCCATCCGGGAAAACCAGCCGCTTTAACAGCCTGTCGTTCAAGATCTTACTGGCCTTTATCACCGGCGTACTGCTCAGCATTGCGCTGCTGATCCTGCTCGGTATGGTAGTGAAAGAGCGTTTGCCGGGAATGGATCTGACCGATTACACCAGGGCGTTAGCCCGCCAGTTGCAATTTGATGCTCACGGCCAGCCGATCGGTTTTCGTGAAGGGGCTGATTATCCGCTGTGGATCTACAGCAGTCTCGAAGAGGAACTGGCGTACCGGGTGCTGGATGCCGACGGGAAAGTGGTATTAATGTCGCCGGGCGCACAGCACTGGCCGCCGCTACCGCAACTTACTGCGCCGGTTACGGGCGACTTCAAGTTTCAGTTGCAGGGCGCGGAATATGGCGGCACCAGCGATCTCTATTTCATGGAGGGAAAGCGCTGGTTTATCCAGGTGAGCGCCAGTTCGCGGATTATCGATTTCTTACACCGTGGATTTGCCCTGCCGTTTATTCGTTTTGGCATTGAGCTGTTCAGCCTGGTGCTGTTGGTGGTGTTCGGTTTGTGCGCCTGGGTGACGCTGGCCTGGTCGCTGCGACCGCTACGGCAGGCATCTGCTGGCGCCGCCACCATCTCGCCGCGTTCGCTGGATGCACGTTTGCCAACGGCGGGCGTTCCCACGGAGATTTTGCCGCTGATCGACAGTTTTAACCAGGCGCTGGCCCGGCTGGAAACGGGGTTTCGCAATCAGCAGGATTTTCTGGCGAAGGCCGCTCATGAGCTGAAGACGCCGCTGACGCTGATTCGCGCTGAAGTGGAATTGATGAGCGACTGCGCCGAGACCCGCGAACTGCTGCTGGCGCGCGTGGAACATCTTTCCCGCCAGGTACAGCAACTGCTGATCCTCGCGGAGGCCAGCGAGCCGCTGAGCTACCACTTCGCGCCGGTTGACGTGGCGGATGTCGCCCGCGATAGCGCGCGATTTCTGCAACGCATTGCCGAAGAGGCGCGCGTCAATCTGACGCTGACTTTCCGGAGTGTCGCTGTGGTGTGGAATGCCGATCGCGGCGCCTTGTTCACCTTACTGAAAAACCTGATGGAAAACGCGATCCAGCATGCGCCTGCGGGCAGCGACGTGCATATAGAAATTCATGCGCAGGCCATCACGCTTCGCGATTGGGGACCGGGCGTGGCCGGGGACGAACTGCCTTTATTGTTCACGCGCTTCTGGCGCGGCGCACACCGGCGCGATAGCGGTGCCGGGCTGGGGCTGGCGATCTGCCAGGAAATTGCCGTGGCTCATGGCTGGTCGCTGACCGCGGAAAATGCGCAACCCGGCCTGCGGCTGCGGTTGTGTGTGACGAGGGCGTAATTATCACGTTCTGCACCTCGCATCCGGCGTGCATGATGTTCAGTTATTCTGAGGGTTGCCAACAAATCTCCTGGCTTTCTCTGTTGGCGTGACAAACTTAGTATTTCTCTGTTGATACCCGTGATACACCGATCATGGCGAACAACCGGATCGGCCCGGATTTCGATCTGCACGGTACCACCAGATGAGAAAGGGCCGAGCTAAAACCGGGAAGCCGTACGCGGATTCCCGGCCCATAAAGGAGAATTAGCATGGCATATGTCACAACAAACCCGTATACCGGCGAAGTCGTTAAGACGTTCCCGGATGCCACCGATGCTGAAGTGAACGGCGCGATAGAACGATCTCACCGCGCTTTTAACGAGTGGAAAAATGTTTCATTTGCACAGCGCGGCGCGATTTTACAGAACGCAGCCAACCTGTTACGCCAGCAAAAAGATGAATTTGCGCAGTTGCTTACGCTTGAAATGGGCAAGCTGATTTCAGAAGCGCGAGCGGAAGTCGAACTGTCGGCACAAATTTTTGAATACTACGTGCATAATGCCGAAAAACTTCTGGCGCCGGAGATCCTGCCGGTGGCAAACCCGGAAGAAGCCACGGCAAAAATTGTGCATGAACCGCTGGGAGTGCTGCTGGCGATCGAGCCGTGGAATTTCCCGTATTATCAAATCGCCCGCATCATTGCTCCGCAACTCTCCGCCGGTAACACCATCCTGTTAAAACATGCGTCGAATGTTCCGCAAAGTGCTGCGCGGTTCGAGCGCCTGATGAAAGAGGCCGGTCTACCGGATGGCGGATTTATCAATCTCTACGCAGCCCGTCACCATATCGAACTGATCCTTAATGACCCACGGGTGCAGGGTGTGGCATTAACCGGTTCTGAGGGCGCGGGCGCAACCGTTGCTCAGCAAGCGGCGAAGGCGCTGAAAAAATCCACGCTGGAGCTTGGCGGGGCCGATGCGTTTATCGTGCTTGCCGATGCCGATATCGAAAAAGCGGCGAAGTGGGGCGTATTTGGTCGCCACTGGAATGGCGGGCAAGTTTGCGTCTCATCGAAACGCATGATCGTTGTTGATGAGGTGTATGACCAGTTTGTTGACCATTACATCAAAGGTGTTGCCGCGTTGCGGGCGGGCGATCCGCTGGATGAAAACACAACGCTGGCACCGCTCTCATCGCAACAGGCCGCTGACGAAGTTAAAGAGAAAATCAGCCTGGCCATTGCGCATGGCGCACAGGCGCTGGAAGTTGGACCGAAAGTCCCGAAACGCGGGGCATTTGTACAACCGACGATCCTGACCAATGTAACGCCAGACAATCCGGCCTACCATATGGAGTTCTTCGGCCCCGTGTCGATGATCTTCAGAGCCAAAAATGAAGACGACGCGGTGCGGATTGCCAATGACTCGCCGTTTGGTCTTGGCGGTTCTGTCTTCACCCGCGACACTGCGCACGGTGAAGCGCTGGCCAGCCGCATCTCTACTGGCATGGTGTATATCAACCACCCAACGCGTGTTAAAGCCGATCTCCCGTTTGGCGGGGTCCGCCGTTCCGGCTATGGCCGCGAATTAACTGGCTTGGGGATTAAAGAGTTCGTCAACCATAAGCTGATTTCGGTTGTCGATATTGATGCTGATTTTTAACTGCGTGAGGAGCCAGCCCCTGTCGGTTCGGCTCCCAGGATAACGCGACGCGGCCCACATTCCGGGCCGCGGTTTGCCTTAACGTCCTGCTTTTAACTTCTGGTAATACTCTTCATAAAGGGCGCTGGCGCTGCCCACATCATTTTGCCATTCGCCTTTGCTGAGGGTTTCCGCATCCGGGTAAAGCGATTTGTCGTTCGCCACTTCCGGTTTTAGCAGCTTACGCGCGGCAAGGTTCGGCGTCGGGTAACCGATGGTTTCCGCCACCTGTCTGGCAATGTCCGGTCGCAGCAGGAAGTTGATCAACTTCAGCGCGCCATCAACGTTTTTCGCATTGGCCGGAATCGACAGACTGTCCATCCAGAAAATACCGCCTTCCTGCGGCCATACCACTTCCAGCGGCGTACCGGCCTGACGGGCAACATACGCCGAGCCGTTCCATACCATGCCGAGGTTCACTTCCCCTTCCATATATGGGTTTGCCGGATTGTCGGAGTTGAAGGCCGCCACATTCGGCATCAGTTTTTGCAGCTCTTTATACGCCGCTTCAATCTCTTGCGGATCGGTGGTGTTGCCGGAGTAGCCGAGCTTGCGCAACGCCATCTGGAACACTTCGCGCGCATCGTCGGTCAGTAGCAGGCTGCCTTTGTATTCGGGTTTCCACAGATCGGCCCAGCGGGTGACGCTCTTCGGGTCGATAGCTTCGCTGTTCACACCAATAGCGGTTGCGCCCCAGATATACGGGATCGAGTAGTCATTGTTCGGATCGAACGGTTTGTTGAGCATTTGCGGATCGAGGTTGTGGAAGTTGGTAAGCTTCGTTTTATCGATCTTCTGAATCATGCCCTCTTTGCGCATTTTGTCGACGAAGTAGGTGGATGGCACCACCAGATCGTAAGCGCCGTCTTTATAGGTTTTGAGCTTGGCGTACATGGTTTCATTCGATTCGTAAGTCGAATAGATAACTTTGATGCCTGTCTCTTTGGTGAACTGTTCCAGCAGGCCTGGCGGCACATACTCTGTCCAGTTGTAGAAGTAGAGCGTTTTGTTGTCGTCCGCGTGCGCAGCGCTCATGCCGAGGGCAAGAGCGCCCGCTGCGAGCAGGTGGCGTGACCATTTTTTCATATTACGTCCCCTGAGATTGAGCCTCTGTTTCAGGCTATTTTATTTGCCATTCCGGGATTGAATGCGGCGGAAATCCTTGTGAACGCCTTGTTGCATCCGGGATGGCGGTGTTCGTTATGCCTGGCGCGGCAGGCGTCTGTTTTTGGTGGTATCGCGCGCAATCAACTGGCTGGCAATGACCAGCACCAGCGACAGAACCAGCAGAACCGTTGCCAGCGCGTTTACTTCCGGCGACACGCCGACTTTGACCATCGAGTAGATCTTCAGCGGCAGAATTTCATACCCCGGGCCGGTCACGAAGGAAGAGACCACCACATCATCCATCGACAGTGTGAAACTCAATAACCAGCCTGCGGCCACGGCGGGCATCGCCAGCGGCAGAATGATTTTGCGCAGAATGGTGATTTCGCTGGCACCGAGATCTTTGGCCGCTTCCAGCATCCGCACATCAAAACCCTTCAGGCGTGAAAACACCGTTACCACGACAAACGGCAGGCAGAAGGTGATATGCGAAAACAGCAGCGACCAGAAACCGAGCTGAATGCCCAGCAGCATAAACAGCACCAGCAGGGAGATAGCCATCACGATATCCGGCGACATCATCACCACGAACAGCATGCCGCTGACGAACGGCTTACCGCGAAAACGGTAGCGATAAAGCGCGACGGCGGTCAGCGAACCGATAAGCGTGGCGAATGTCGCCGACAGCACCGCCATGGTCAACGAGTGCTGCGCCGCCTGCAACAAACTGTCATTGTTCATCAGCAGGCTGTACCACTGCGTGGTGAAGCCCTGCCAGTTAATGCCGAAGCGCGAACTGTTAAAGGAGTTGACGATCAAAATAATGATCGGGATATAAAGATAAGCATAAATGGCGGTCATAAAACCGCCGCGCAGCAGTCGACCGATCATTCGAGTTCCACCTTTTTATTCAGAAGGTGAGCCAGTTTTAGAGCACTGAATTTAAACAAAATATTCCATTCTCCAAATTATCTCCAAAACTTTTCACCAAAACGGTTTGTTAAATAATCAATTTCCTGAACATAGAGGGCGCGCATTTTACAACAATTCATGAAGCATTGCGGCTTAAAATACCCATCAGATCACAAGCTTGATCCATTCATGTCCTCGGGTGTCGTTGTATCTGTCAGTAGTGGACTGAACTTTATGGCCAAGCAGCGTTTTAGTGTCTATTCCCTGTGCACGGTACAGGCGTTCAGCCAGCAAACATTACGCACCGGCAGATGCTGCTTCCCTTTCCGGTGAAAATTCAGTTTCAGTAGGCAGTGAATCCGGTGAACTCGTTTGTGGTTTCAGACATGGCCCTGCCTGCGTAATATCCAAAGTCGTATTGAGGATAGTGCTCAGCCGCTTCCACCCCGCCATATTTCGCTTTCCGGTTGTAATACGCGGTTTCTGATATTTCGACTTCACGGCAGACATTCTTAACGGTACATCCGGCCTCGACAGACTTAAGTACGGCGATGATCTGGTGCCTTGTGAATCAGGCCTTACGCATGGCGATCTCCTCACAGGGGCATAATCAGTATGTCGGAAGATCTCTGCAAGTGAATGGCCCGGTTATGCGGGATACTTACACAGGGCAGGTATGGTCACATCAGGAAGACCACCGTGTCGAAATCGCTTATTCGACCACCGATCGCAGTGAGTTCACCATCAATTATATCGGTGCGATTAAAGAGGGGTTTTCCAGTATTTCACTCGCTTCGGACTATGATCGCTGGGATGGCACAGCCTGGGTTACGGACACCACAGCCCAGCATACGTCAGAGGTTGCTTCTGATGGGCTGCACACGCAACAATTAGTTGACGCGGCAATGCAGTGTATCAGGGACATTCAGCTAAAATTGCAGGCTGGCAGAGTGCTGACAGATGTGGAAAAGACGAAACTGAATAATGTTCTGGGTTACATCGATGCGGTGAACGCTGTAGACACGTCCACCGCGCCGGATGTCAACTGGCCTGTTCGGATAGCGTCGACCATTCAACATTCGATGCTGTTAAGGTATTACGACTGCTCAGTCGCACTACAATATTTTATTGTCCGGATAATGTACCATTTTAGGTCGCCCCCGCTTTGTTGCGGGGCGTCATGTAGTATATTCATTTTTTATATTTCTTCTGCGAAGGTTTTTTTCGATTTTTTTACCTAAGGAAATGAATGGTTTTTCAATATAAAAATGTAATATTGTTCCTGCTGAAATTGTTATTGTGAGCATCATAAACAATCTTGCCAGGCCAATTTCGTGTACATAAAAACCAGGTTTATAGAAATTTAGTAAGTTAATAAACATATAATGCGATATGTATATTGAAAATGAAATATCACCTAAAAAATTCAGTGTTTTATTTTCTTTAAAACCAACATTGTTGTCATAAATAATAAAGCCAAGAAGCAATGCTAAGGAAATGATACCTCCTCGTTTCAACCCAAAGCCCAAAAAGTGACCGCTGAAATAATATGTTATAAAAAAACCACAACACACGAAGAATATGAATTTTGCAATATTTACGTCAATAGTGAATTTACCTTTATTGAATAATTCATAGAATACCATACCAACTACAAATTCAGAGAGTATTGGTGATGACATAAATCGCAGTAGTGCGAATGCAGGGTTGTCAACCGGAACATTTGCAGATGCGACACCTGATAAAGAAATATGTCCATTATAATGTAGCTGAATTACAAACATTGGAGCTAAAATTAGTAATGAAGATATCAAGGTTCTGTATTTTTGACTTATTGACATTGCTATTACAAATGTTGTATAGAAATAAATTTCGTACGTAAGTGTCCATGCAGGACCTAAAACGTTGTAACCAAATCCTGGTGCTACATTTGTGTAATCGCGGTGAAGAAAGAATAAAGCTCTGAGAAGGTTTTCGGACGGATCGAATCTATAGATTAACAATGCACCAATGGCAAAGATAATAATAAAGCAAGGATATATTCTGAAAAATCTCCTTATGACAAATGTTATTTTAGATGTATTGTTCTTTGTGGAAAGGGCGATTATAAAGCCACTTATCATGAAAAATAAATCAACGCCAAATGCACCTGAGCTAAACAGTATTAATCCTAAATCTTTTTGTGAATAAACTCCATTTAAGTATCCCCTAAAGTGAAACAAAACAACTGCCAGTGCTGCTATACCGCGCAGGTAATGTATAGACATTATTTTGCCATTCATAAACGCCCTTCTCGTTCATAACCAATGAGTTTAAAAAAAAAAGCGCAAATGCGCAAAAAATAATCACATTGTTTGATGGTCACAATAAGCTTTGCATGCTCTGCATCGTAGCCAATCACCACCAAAACGATAGGGACACACTATAAATGATTTATTGCTGCTCATTAAGCTAATGATGCTTGTTATTGATCTTTATGCGCGAAAAAAGAAAGGCTGTCGCACCACTTGCTCGATAGCTTCGGACAGCAATACTGTATTAATGTACAACATTGCTTTAGCGGTTCAGATCATGCCACGCAGCTCCGACATCATCCACGCGTTTTACCAGACCATTCAAGTCGAGCTTTCAGGCCGTCTAACGGTCAATACAGGCGAGTTCGTGCACCAACTCGCCGCCGTAAATTTTGACTGGACACGGTCCGAGGCCAACGACTGGATCAAGTCTCATACCCGTAATTTTCGCGACATTACCCCACATCACGGTGAAGACAGACTATGGTTTATGTTCAATCCGAATGGAGGGGAAGTATCTGATTATGGGCTTTCCTTCGCCACCACAGGACTATATTGAAGACCGGCTTTCTCTTGATAAGCAGTTTGTGGCGCATCCGCATGCAACCTATTTTATGCGTGCTGGTAATAGTACTGGCGCGCCGGTATAACGCAGTGGGCCTCTCATTATCGATCATTCGCTGACATCGTGTGATGGTTCTGTGGTTTTATGCTGCCTGGCGGGTGAATTCCATCTCCGCAGATACAGGCTTCACCCTTACCGGCATTTTGAACGGCTGGACGACGGTCGCTCTGAGATAATAGATCCTGAAACCGCCGATGATAACGAGGGGATTTTCGGCGTGGTAACGCACGCTGTAAACGATATGCGGACGCTTGAATTTGATGACTGTCCGGTGATGTGATGAAAAGGCCCATTTACATGGGCCTTTAACTAAAAACTCTTCTCCAAAACCAACCTATAACGTGTTGAATTTAAAAAGATCACATTAGAGTTTAAAAGCAAGAGAAAAATGGTCAAAAAAGCACCTAAGCTATTGATAATAAATGACTAACTATTTAAGTCATCAATCTTCTTATTCAGCAAGCGTGCGGCGCGCCAGTAAACCAGCAGCATCAACCCCATGACGATTGTCAGGGTGATACTGGTTGCCGAACCAAATGGCCAGTCGCGGATATTAAGGAACTGGCTCTTAATGACGTTGCCGACCAGCAGATTTTTCGCGCCGCCCATCAGATCCGCGACGTAGAACAACCCCATTGCCGGCAGCATTACCAGCAAACACCCGGCGATAATCCCCGGCATGGTCAGTGGAATGATAATGCGTGTAAAGGTTTGCAGCTTACTGGCTCCCAGATCTTTCGCCGCTTCCAGCAAGGGCTTATCGAGCTTTTCGATGCTGGAGTAGAGCGGCATCACCATAAACGGCAACAGAATATAGACCAGACCAATAATTACTGCGCCAGGGGTGAACATAATGCGTATTGGTGTATCGATAACGCCGAGCCACAGCAGGAACGCATTCAGATAACCTTTGGTGCTGAGGAAAATCTTCAGCCCGTAGATGCGAATCAGCGAGTTGGTCCAGAAGGGAACGATCAGCAGGAACAGCAGCAGTGGGCGCACTTTGGCAGGCAGCTTCGCCAGAAACCAGGCAAACGGATAGCCGAGCACCAGGCAGGCGAGCGTGGCGATCAACGCCATATTTAACGAGTGCAGCAGCACGTCGAAATAGAGCGGATCGAACAGGCGCGTGTAGTTGTCCAGCGTAAAAACCAGCGCGACGAAATGGGCGTCATCGCGGGTTAAAAAGCTGGTGGCGATGATCATCAGATTGGGCAGAAAGACAAACAGTACAAGCCAACCGACAATGGTGATGATCGCCGCGTTCTGGAATTTACTTGTCCTCTTCATCAGCCAGTACGACCTCCCAGCTTTCCACCCAATTAATGGCCATTTTTTGATCCAGCGAGTGGTCAAAATCAGGGTCATCTTCGTTGAAGAATTCGCTGACCATCACCATCTTGCCGTTCTCCAGCTCGACCATCGATTCCAGCGTCATGCCTTTGTAATTGCGTTCGCGCACGTAGCCGATCAGACCTGCCACTTCGGCAACATCATGAACTTCCTCCACGCGCAGATCTTCCGGGCGCAGCAGCACATTGAGCCGCTGACCTTTTTCAACGGCGAAATTGACATGAATCGTACATTCGCGGCCTTCGACGCTTGCGCGCACGCGCGTCTCATCCAGACGTTCGAGCACCGTGGCGTTAAAAATATTGATCTCGCCAATAAAGCTGGCGACAAACAGATTTTTCGGCTCTTCGTAGATTTCGCGCGGCGTGCCGTCCTGCTCAATACGACCATCGCGCATCACCACGATACGATCGGACATCGTCAGCGCTTCTTCCTGATCGTGGGTAACGAAAACAAAAGTAATGCCGAGCTTGCGCTGCAGCGCTTTCAGTTCGTTCTGCATCTGCTTGCGCAGTTTGTAGTCGAGCGCTGAGAGGGATTCATCGAGCAGTAACAGGCGCGGTTTGTTGACCACCGCACGGGCGATTGCAACGCGCTGCTGCTGGCCGCCGGAGAGCTGATGCGGTTTACGCTGGGCGAACTCATCAAGCTGCACCATGCGCAGCGCTTCGGTGACGCGCGGCGCGATTTCGCTGGCCGGGGTTTTTTGCATTCGCAGACCAAATGCCACGTTTTCGAAAACGGTCATGTGCGGGAAGAGGGCGTAGCTTTGAAAAACGGTATTCACATGGCGGTGTTCTGCCGGAACGTTCGTTATCTCCTGGTCATCGAGGCGGATGTAACCGGCATCGACGTTTTCCAGCCCGGCAATCAGGCGCAGAACGGTGGTTTTACCACAGCCGGAGGGGCCAAGCAGGGTGAGAAATTCGCCGTTATTGATGGTGAGATTAAAATCGGAAATGACATTTTTGCCATCAAAGCTTTTGCGAATACCGGCCAGTTGCACCAGTGGCGAACGCGATTGTGTGTTCAATTTTTTACTCTGTCCCGTGTTTGCGCATCGAATGGCGTATTGGATGCGGGGTTTGTGGTTAACCACCTTGAAGGTTGTGCACGATTTAAGGGCTGGCATTCTACGGCAAAGCCATGAAATCGCCAATCATTGTCAGCTTTTTGCTCATCAAACAGGCGCTTTCACAACGACATTTCCTGTGCGAGAGCAATTTTGAAAATATACTCGTTTACGGGGTAAAGGTGACTTGACGCAATATTTATCTTTTCATGCTTACTGATAATGTTGTGACATTTTGTTGGGGGGCTTCATGGACAAATTATTAGAGCGTTTTTTACAGTACGTTTCACTGGATACTCAATCTAAGCCCGGCGTCCGCCAGGTGCCAAGTACGGACGGTCAGTGGAAGCTCCTGCGTTTACTTCAGGCCCAACTCGAAGAGCTGGGGCTGGAAAATGTGACGTTAAGCGACAAAGGCACGGTGATGGCGAAGCTGCCTGCGAACGTGCAAACGCCGGTTCCGGCGATCGGTTTTATTTCCCATGTCGATACTTCCCCGGATTGCAGCGGGAAAAACGTCAACCCGCAAATCCTTGAAAACTATCGCGGCGGCGATATCGCGCTCGGCATCGGCGATGAAATTCTCTCGCCGGTGATGTTTCCGGTGCTGCATCAGTTGCTGGGGCAGACGCTGATCACGACCGACGGCAAAACGCTGCTCGGCGCGGATGATAAGGCGGGCGTTGCGGAAATCATGACCGCGCTGGCGGTGCTGAAAAAGGAAAATATTCCGCACGGCGACATCTGCGTGGCCTTCACCCCGGACGAGGAAGTTGGCAAAGGGGCGAAACATTTTGACGTTGAAGCGTTTGGCGCGAAATGGGCATATACCGTTGATGGCGGCGGTGTAGGTGAGCTGGAGTATGAGAACTTCAACGCCGCATCGGTGGATATCAAAATTGTCGGCAACAACGTGCATCCTGGCACGGCGAAAGGGGTGATGGTCAACGCTCTGACGCTCGCCAGCAAGATCCATGCGCTGGTGCCGGAAGAGGAGAGCCCGGAACAGACCGAAGGCTATGAGGGCTTCTATCATCTGACCAGTATCAAAGGCACGGTTGAACGCGCCGAGATGCACTACATCATCCGTGATTTTGATCGTAAAGCCTTCGAAGCGCGTAAACGTAAGATGATGGAAATTGCCAAGAAAGTGGGTAAAGGGCTGCACCCGGATTGCTATATCGAACTGGCGATTGAAGACAGCTACTACAACATGCGCGATAAAGTGGTGGAATTCCCGCATATCCTGGAAGTCGCTCAGCAGGCGATGCGCGACTGCGACATCGAACCGGACATGAAACCGATTCGCGGCGGCACCGACGGCGCGCAGCTCTCCTTTATGGGCTTGCCATGTCCGAACCTGTTTACCGGCGGCTATAACTACCACGGCAAGCATGAATTTGTGACGCTGGAAGGGATGGAAAAAGCGGTGCGGGTGATTGTTCGTATCGCCGAGTTGACCGCAAAAGGGCACTAATACAGGAAATGCCCGGTGGCGCTATGCTAACCGGGCCTGTGACAGAGCAGGACGTTGACAGATTTTCCAGGCCGGACAAGGCGCAACGCCCTCCGGCTTTTATTAATCCTCGAAGAACCAGTAACCGCTGTTGACCAGTGCGGCGAGCATGGCGAGGAATGACGGGTCTTCCAGCGCATCGCCAAAGTTCTCACCGGTTAATACGATATCGCCTGCCAGCGCATTCAGCGCCGGGCGGTGCGGCGTATCCACTTTCTCACCGTTTACGAAGACGTCTTCGCCAATACGCAGCACGCGCAGGCCGCCCAGACGCACCAGCTTGTCACCCTGTTGCAGCGCATCATAGATTTCATCCGGCTGATACGGCGGTTCCGGTGGCGCGACATCCAGTTCATGGCGCGACTGGGAAATAAACTCGCCCAGCCAGTCGTTAAACTGTGCGGGCTGGTTGATCAGGTTCAGCATCATCTCACGCAGTTTATCCACCTCTTCCGGCAGAATATCCGCTGGATGCGCACGCTGCGGCACGTCCGGATCGCTGTAACGCTGGCTGCCTAATTCACGCTGTAAAACGTAATCGGCGAAACCGCTGATCAATTCGCGGCCGCTTGGCGCACGAAAACCGACCGAATAGTTCAGCGAGTTTTCCAGCGAATAGCCTTCATGCGGGAATCCCGGCGGAATGTAGAGAATATCGCCCGGCTCCAGCTCTTCATCGATAATTGCCTCGAATGGATCGACCTGAAGCAAATCCGGGTGCGGGCAGTGCTGCTTGAGCGACGTTTTTTCGCCCACGCGCCAGCGACGACGGCCGGTGCCCTGAATAATAAACACATCATACTGGTCGAGGTGCGGGCCTACGCCGCCACCCGGCACGGAGAAAGAGATCATCAGATCGTCGGTACGCCAGTCGGGTAGGGCGCGGAACGGGCGCATCAGCGCGGCGGCAGGTTGATGCCAGTGGTTAACCGCCTGCACCAGCAGCGACCAGTTGCTTTCGCCCAGGTGATCATAGCTCTGGAACGGCCCGTGTCCGACCTGCCATTTGCCATCAAGATGGCTGACCAGTCGGCTGTCCACTTCATTTTCCATTGCCAGCCCGGCCAGTTCGTCAGGGCTGATAGGATCGACGAAATTTTTAATTCCACGTTTCAGCACTACCGGGCGTTTTTGCCAGTAGCGTTGAATAAAGTCTGGCCAGTTTATCTCTACGTGATATTCCATATGCGTTTCCGGCAAATAATCAGTGGCTGAATAAAGGATTATAGTAATGCTGATGCGCTATTTTGTCTGCGTAACGGGGTGAGATAACACGAAAAAGGGGGCGAATTCGCCCCCTTTTTGCACAATCGGTAAGTGAAGGCGATCAGTCACCGGCGGCGCTGGTGTGCTGCCGACCAAAAATCACTTCCATTCTGGCTCCGCCAAGCAGGCTCTCGCCGGTCAGAATTTGCCCTTCATACTGGTCCACGATCTCCCGCGCCACGGAAAGCCCGACGCCCTGACCGGGACGCAGCGTATCGGCGCGCTGCCCGCGATCAAAAACCATTTCGCGTTTCGCAATCGGGATCCCCGGGCCATCGTCGTCAACCATAATATGCAGCGTGTCTTCGGTTTGCCGGGCGGAAACTTCCACAAATTCAAGGCAGTATTTACAGGCGTTATCCAGCAGATTGCCCATCACTTCCATAAAGTCATTCTGCTCGCCAACAAAGCTGATTTCCGGCGAGATATCGAGTGTGATATTCACACCTTTGCGTTGGTAAACCTTGTTCAGCGCCGAGGTGAGGTTATCAAGCAACGGCGCAATGGGATGCAGTTCGCGGCTCAACAGACCGCTGCTGCCGCGCATGGTTGCCCGATGCAGATAGTAACCAATTTGCTGCGAAATACGGCTGATCTGCTCCAGCATTAAGGGTTCTGCTTCGGCAAGGCTCATCTTCTCGCCGCGCAGCGATCGTAATGTGCTCTGCAATACTGCCAGCGGCGTTTTCAGGCTGTGGGTGAGATCGGTCAACGTCGTGCGATATTTGTCGTAGCGATCGCGCTCACTCTTCAATAGACGGTTCAGGTTGCTCACCAGGCTGGTCAGCTCGCGGGTGGTTTCCGGGTTGAGTTGCTCACGGTGATGCTCTTCCAGCTCGCGCACTTCCCGCGCCAGATCTTCAATCGGCCGCAGGCTCCACCATGCCGCCATCCACAGCAATGGCACCACCAGCAGCAGGTTGGCAGCCAGTACATAGATAAACCAGTTCCAGACCATATTGGAGCCTTTAAGCTCGATAGGAATGGTATCGACAACCACGATGGTCAGTTGTGGCATGCGCGTTGTGGCGGGGTAAATATTCACAGCCACGGAGTGGGTCATTTCCGAATTGCTGTCGTCGTTGCGGATCTCTCTCAGCTCTTCCGCGATGGAATGGTCGTCATCCACCAGCGTACTGCTGGCATCGACATCAGCTTCAATTTCGTGGAAACCGTTGGCTGTTAGCCAATCCGGCTCGATCATTTTCTGCAACCACGGCACATCTTTCTGCGACCAGATCAGTTTGTTGTTCTTATCATAGATAAGCGCCACCGTCGGGCTTTGCAGGTTGAGATTTTCCGGCAACTCAACGCTGAGCTGGTTATTTTCCCACTTCGCCAGGGTGTAAAAGAGGTTACTTTCGCCGCGTAGCAGACGGAAGGTGGTTTTATCAAAACTGACGCTGTAACCCACCAGTGCCACCGCGCCATACGCCAGCGAGAGCACCATCACGACGGCTGCCGTGGCGAGTAAAAAGCGAACCCGCAATGACAGCGGCATGATGTGTCGCAACAGGCGTCTCATTTCGGCAATTCAAATAAATAGCCCTGGCCGCGCACCGTAGTGATGACGTCATTGGGATACTGCGCCTGGATTTTTTTACGTAACCGCCCCATCAGCACATCGATGGTGTGGCTTTCGCGCAGTTCTGCATCGGGATAAAGCTGCAACATCAACGAATCTTTGCTGACCACTTTGCCACTGTTGCGGATCAGCGTTTCCATAATGGTGTATTCAAAGGCGGTGAGTTTCACCACTTCATCATTCACGGAGAGTTCCCGGCGTGAAAGATCGACCTGGAAAGGCGGCATTGAGATCAGTTGCGAGGCCAGACCGCTGTTACGGCGCATCAGCGCCTGAATGCGCGCCACCACCTCTTCAATATGGAAGGGTTTGGTGACGTAGTCGTCGGCGCCCGCGCTCAGCACTTCGACTTTATCCTGCCAGCCTTCGCGGGCAGTCAGAACCAACACCGGCAGCGAAACCTCATGGCTGCGCCAGCGGCGGATCAGCGACAGACCATCTTCATCCGGCAGACCGAGATCGACAATGGCGATGTCCGGCAGATGTTCGTTCAGAAAGTAATCCGCTTCCCTGGCATCTTCCGCCGCGTCAACCTGATGTCCCAGTTCCTGTAACTGAACTTTTAAGTGGTGGCGCAGCAGAGCATTATCTTCCACAACGAGAACGCGCATCGTCAGAACTCTCCATATATTTTTGATACAAATAGTTTAACGCTGATTGTCAGGCGGTGGGGATAAACATTTACTAAACCGGGAGGGAAGAAACCCTCTTTTCAGGGAAAAGAGGGTTGGCAGGCAGAACAACGGGTTACTTTAATTCATCAACCATAGTGATGGCACGACCGATATAGTTGGCCGGCGTCATCGCTTTCAGACGTGCTTTTTCGTCGTCCGGCAGCGCCAGGCTATCGATAAACTGCTTCATCCCTTCAGCGTCAACGCGTTTGCCGCGGGTCAGTTCTTTTAACTTCTCGTACGGTTTTTCGATGCCGTAACGGCGCATCACGGTCTGGATCGGCTCGGCCAGCACTTCCCAGTTGTGATCGAGCTCGTCGAGCAGACGATCGCGGTTCACTTCCAGTTTGCTTACGCCTTTCAACGTTGACTGGTAAGCGATCAGCGCGTAGCCAACGCCAACACCAAGATTACGCAATACCGTCGAGTCGGTCAGATCGCGCTGCCAGCGGGAAACCGGCAGTTTGCTCGCCAGATGCTGCAACACGGCGTTTGACAGACCGAGGTTGCCTTCGGAGTTCTCAAAGTCGATCGGGTTAACTTTGTGCGGCATGGTGGAAGAACCAATTTCACCGGCAATGGTTTTCTGCTTGAAGTGGTTCAGCGCAACGTAGCCCCAGATATCACGGTCGAAGTCGATCAGGATGGTGTTGAAGCGCGCCATGCAGTCAAATAGCTCCGCGATATAATCATGCGGCTCAATCTGCGTGGTGTACGGGTTCCACTGGATCCCGAGCGAGGTGACGAACTCTTCGCTGAACTGATGCCAGTCCACTTCCGGATAAGCGGCGATGTGGGCGTTGTAGTTTCCTACCGCGCCGTTGATTTTGCCGAGAATTTCCACCTGGTTCAGTTGGCGGAATTGACGCTCCATACGGTAAGCGACGTTGGCCATCTCTTTACCCATGGTGGACGGCGTTGCCGGCTGGCCGTGGGTGCGCGAGAGAAGCGGAATATCACGATACTGCACCGCCAGATCTTTTACCGCGTCGATGATCTTGCGCCAGTAAGGCAGGATCACTTCGTCACGGGCGGTTTTCAGCATCAGCGCGTGGGAGAGGTTGTTAATATCTTCCGAGGTGCAGGCAAAGTGAATAAATTCAGATACCGCGTGCAGTTCGGCGATATCGGCCACTTTCTCTTTCAGAAAATATTCGACCGCTTTGACATCGTGGTTAGTGGTGCGCTCGATAGTTTTAATGCGGGCGGCATCTTCTTCACTGAAGTCTTCGACGATTTTATCGAGGTAACCGTTTGCGTGGGCAGCAAAAGCAGGAACTTCCTTGATCGCCGCGTGCGCCGCCAGTTTTTGCAGCCAGCGTACTTCAACCTGAACACGAAATTTCAGCAAACCGAATTCGCTGAAGATCCCGCGCAGTGCGCTGACTTTATCGCCGTAGCGTCCATCGACAGGGGAAACGGCGGTCAGTGAGGATAATTCCATAAGTCACAACTCCGGGAGGTTAACAATGAGCGAGAATTTGTTTGGCCTGTGTCGACAGGCGATTTCGGGAAAACATTAATTGCAGGCGGCCCCCGCCGACCTGATGCCACAGCACGGCGGCGCGGATCCCGGCGAGCAGCGTGGCGCGTACTTTTGCCTGCACCTGCGGGCTTTGCAGCACGGCGGGCGAGCCGGTGACCTGAATGCGCGGCCCCAGCGGGCTGATAACGTCAACATAAATACTGGCCATCGCGCTGAGCAGCGTCTCTGATTGCAGATCGAAGTGCTCAAGCTGGCGCTGTAACCCGGCAATACGGTTACCGAGCGTCTCCATTGCCCCTTTGCTGCCGGCAAGTTTACGCTCCAGAACCATCATAGAAAGAGTGTAGCGGGTTAATTCACCATTCAGACCCTGGCGACTACTGGCGTTCAACACGCCAAGCAGCGTCTCCAGCCCGGTACGCAGGTTGGTTTCACTGCCGCCGAACACGCTGAGCGTGGAGTCCGGGTTGAGATCGATAACGCTATTGAGCGAAACGTGCAGCGCGTCGGCGTCACAATGCCCCTGGTGCGCCAGTTGCTGCACCAGCCGTGCGGACTGGCAAATGCCTGCCAGCGCGAGGGTAATATCGTAATAGTTCTTCGCCACACTCACTCCTTCCACTGCCCGCATCGTTAACTGCTGCGCGGGCTTTCACCGGTCCAGTATTTCGCTAATTCGTTAAAGGGGCAGCGGCAGGCGCTGCTCAATAATGCCGCCGCCGAGGCAGACTTCGCCGAGATAAAAGACAGCGGATTGCCCTGGCGTGACGGCCGCAACTGGCGCATCAAAACGCACCTCAATGCGCTCGTCGTCCAGCACGGTGACGGTGCAGGGAATATCTTCCTGACGGTAGCGGGTTTTCACCGTGCAGCGCAGCGTCCCTTGTAGCGGCTCGCGATTGACCCAGTGCAACTGCTGGGCAATCAGCCCAACGGACATCAGACGCGGATGTTCGTGACCCTGCGCGACGATGAGAATATTGTTTTCCACATCTTTATCAACCACGTACCACGGCTCTTCGCTACCCTCTTTGGTGCCGCCGATCCCCAGACCTTTGCGCTGGCCGAGGGTGTGGTACATCAGCCCCTGATGCTCGCCAATCTCTTCACCGTCGACAGTGAGGATTTTGCCTGGCTGGGCGGGCAGGTAACGGCCGAGGAATTCGCGGAATTTACGTTCGCCGATAAAGCAGATGCCGGTAGAGTCTTTTTTCTTCGCGGTGACCAGGCCGAGCTCTTCGGCGATTTTACGCACCTGCGGTTTTTCCAGCTCGCCGACCGGGAACAGACTCTGGGCGATTTGCTCATGACCCAGCGTATACAGGAAGTAGCTCTGATCCTTGTTGCTATCCAGGCCGCGCAGCAGGCGGCTTTTGCCGTCAACGTCGGCGCGGCGCACATAGTGGCCGGTGGCAATGTAGTCTGCGCCCAGATCTTCGGCGGCAAACTCAAGGAAGGCTTTAAATTTGATCTCTTTGTTGCAGAGAATATCCGGGTTCGGCGTGCGTCCGGCTTTATATTCAGCCAGGAAATGTTCGAACACGTTGTCCCAGTATTCTGCGGCAAAGTTAACGGTGTGAAGCTCAATGCCGAGCTTGTCGCAAACGGCCTGCGCGTCGGCCAGATCCGCCGCAGCGGTGCAGTATTCCTCGCCGTCATCCTCTTCCCAGTTCTTCATGAACAGGCCTTCCACCTTATAACCTTGCTGCTGCAACAGGTAAGCGGAAACGGAAGAGTCGACACCGCCGGACATGCCGACGATCACTTTTTTTGGGCTATCAGACATAGAATACTCACGACTAAGAACTTCAGGGCGGCGTATTCTATCACGGGCTGACAGCGCAGGCATCCCTTTGTGCCCATTCATGTTGTGAATGTGTTGCGATAAGGCACACAACGGCCATTTACGCGGTGAACGGCCAGTTAAATTCGCCGACTAACGCCAGCGGATAGCGCTCCCCGCGCTGCCAGCTACGAATGCTCTCTGCGACCAGCGGCGAGCGCAAATTTGGTGCCTGCAAAATCTCTTCGGCAGTTACCCACAGGCAGCGATCGATATCGCTGTCGTGCGGCTCTGTGGCGCACGTTTCGTCAAGCTCTATGGCAAACAGAAAACGCAGAAACGGGGTTTTGTCCGGAGCGATCCAGTGATGCATGCGGATAAACTGCTGCGGTTCGGCGCGAATCCCGGTCTCTTCCCACAGCTCGCGTTTTGCCGCCTGCACGAGGGTTTCATCGGCTTCAAGATGACCAGCAGGCTGGTTCCATAGTGCTTTGCCGTTGATGGTCTCTTCTACAACGAGGAATTTGCCGGCGGCGTGAACCACGCAGGCGACGGTAACATGCGGTTTAAACATGGTTGGCTCCCTGGTAAGCGTCACGCCACTCGCCATTGGCGAGATTATCCAGCGTGTAATTCCCCATAGCGTAGCGGATGAGACGCAGGGTGGGAAACCCAACATGGGCAGTCATGCGGCGTACCTGGCGGTTGCGGCCTTCGTACAGCGTGATTTTCAGCCATGCGGTGGGGATCGATTTGCGCTCGCGGATCGGCGGATTGCGTGGCCATAGCCAGTCCGGCTCATTGACCCGCTCAATACCTGCGGGCAGGGTCGGGCCGTCATTGAGGGTGACGCCGCAGCGCAGCGCGGTGATGGCTTCGTCAGTCGGCTCGCCTTCCACCTGCACATAATAAATTTTGCCGGTACGTTTGCCGGGCTGGGTAAGGCTCGCCTGCAGCGCGCCATCGTTGGTCAGCACCAGCAACCCTTCGCTGTCACGGTCAAGACGACCGGCGGCATACACGCCCTGCACCGGAATAAAATCTTTCAGCGTGCTGCGTCCGGCTTCGTCGGTAAACTGTGGCAAAACATCGTAGGGTTTATTGAACAAAATGACGCGTTTTGGTTGGCTTTGACCGGAAGGTTTAGATGCTTGTCGCGAGCTGAATCGCTCAACCCGGTGATTTCTAAAAGAAGTTTTCTTCATGGTATTTTCAGTAGTTATCAATTGCCGCATTATAGCGGAATAACGATTGCCTTTCATGGAGCCTGAGTATCGGTTAGTATTGACGGGCTCATTACAATTCATTAACAAAAAACGGTTTGCTCTGTGTGATTCAGATAACAGGTGAACGGACGAAGTCTGAGCGCCCCGGCATGAAGTCAGCGAGCAAACAACCAGAAGCGCTCGAAGGAGAGGTGAATGGAAAGCAAAGTAGTTGTTCCGGCGGAAGGTAAAAAGATCACCCTGCAAAATGGCAAACTCAACGTTCCGAATAACCCGATTATCCCGTTCATTGAAGGTGACGGTATCGGTGTTGACGTGACTCCAGCCATGCTGAAAGTGGTGGATGCCGCCGTGGAGAAAGCCTACAAAGGCGAGCGTAAAATTTCCTGGATGGAAATTTATACCGGCGAGAAATCGACCCACGTTTATGGCCAGGACGTCTGGCTGCCGCCTGAAACACTTGATCTGATTCGTGAATACCGCGTTGCGATTAAAGGCCCTCTGACCACGCCAGTTGGCGGCGGCATCCGTTCCCTGAACGTTGCGCTGCGCCAGGAGCTGGATCTTTACATCTGCCTGCGCCCGGTTCGTTACTACCAGGGCACCCCAAGCCCGGTTAAGCATCCGGAACTGACTGACATGGTCATCTTCCGTGAAAACTCTGAAGACATTTACGCCGGTATCGAATGGAAAGCGGACTCTGCTGACGCAGAAAAAGTGATCAAATTTCTGCGCGAAGAGATGGGCGTGAAGAAAATTCGCTTCCCGGAACATTGCGGTATTGGCATCAAGCCGTGCTCCGAAGAAGGCACCAAACGTCTGGTACGCGCTGCGATTGAATATGCAATCGCCAACGACCGCGAATCCGTGACGCTGGTTCACAAAGGCAACATCATGAAGTTCACCGAAGGCGCGTTCAAAGACTGGGGTTACCAGCTTGCTCGCGAAGAGTTCGGCGGCGAACTGATCGATGGCGGCCCGTGGCAGAAAATCAAGAACCCGAAAACTGGCAAAGAGATCATCATTAAAGATGTGATCGCTGATGCGTTCCTGCAACAGATCCTGCTGCGTCCGGCTGAATATGACGTTATCGCCTGTATGAACCTGAACGGTGACTACATCTCTGACGCCCTGGCTGCTCAGGTTGGTGGTATCGGTATTGCGCCTGGCGCGAACATCGGTGACGAATGCGCACTGTTCGAAGCGACCCACGGTACGGCACCGAAATATGCCGGCCAGGACAAAGTGAACCCGGGTTCTGTGATCCTTTCCGCTGAGATGATGCTGCGTCACATGGGCTGGGTCGAAGCGGCTGACCTGATCGTTAAAGGCATGAGCGGCGCGATTAACGCCAAAACCGTGACCTACGATTTCGAACGTCTGATGGAAGGCGCTAAGCTGCTGAAATGTTCAGAGTTTGGTGACGCGATTATCGCGAACATGTAATCCGCATTGCGGGTTAAACAAGAACGGGAGCCTGAGGGTTCCCGTTTTTTTCTCCCCGCAAAAATTCTTCCGCGTTCTCTTCGCAGAGCATTATCTTGGGCCGTACAGACCGAAAGACGATGGCTACGAGAGGAAAGGTACGGAATTAAAGCAAAGCCTGATGGCTCCCCTGATCGAGTATTTTCAGGGTGCCCGAGCCTCACTCGGCGTCATATCGAAAGAGATTTCAGCCGCCACGGGTAAGAAAAACATGGTCTCGCACTGGTTCGGATCCAGCCAGTGGCAACTGCCGGGCGAGGCGGATTATCAAAAGTTGCAGGCGTTATTCACCCGAATAGCCACAGAGAAGCACCAGCGTAGCGAACTGATTCAACCTCATCACCAGTTGGTGGCCACGTACCATTCACTCAACCGTAAATACTGCGAGCTGGTGGACGAATATAAATCGCTCCGGCGGCACTTTGCTGTCACCGCCGCGATTCCGTATACCGATGTCTGGACGTATAAGCCGGTACAGTTCTACCCGGGAAAACACCCGTGCGAAAAACCAGCGGATATGCTGCAGCAGATTATCGCCGCCAGCAGCAGACCGGGAGATGTTATTGCCGACTTATTTATGGGATCCGGTTCAACGATAAAGGCAGCGTTGGCGCTTGGCCGCAGAGCTATAGGTGTGGAACTGGAAGAGGAACGTTTTAACCAGACGGCTGCTGAGATCAGAGGACCTTCAGGTTTATCCACTTAAAAAAGGTACGGCCCACCATGCGGGCCTTGCTTTATCCGTTTAATCAGGAATTCTCTCTACAACTTTTTGAAGGAATGAACGCCAGGTTTCACCCCAGGAAGCGGGCTTAAACTGGTTTTCCGCCAGTTCAACCATAATATGGTTTAACTCATCATCGCTTTCGAGTGCCAGCAATTGTGATGCCTGTTTTTTAAGGTTACGGAAAGCATATTCGCTTTCGGTTTCAGCGTAACTGGCCATTATCTCATCAATAGATTCGCCAAAAATATGAAAGTCTGGACCAAAGAAAATAACGACCAGCAGCCTGACATCAGGGTATTTTTTTTTCACAGTTTTATCTCATGAATGGATAAGCAGTTAAAACGTAATAGGGTTTGTTGTTATACATCTTTTTAATCAAAACAACGCGCACAACATACAGTGTTTCCTTAATCTGACTACCCTGTCGAAAGCCATAACCAACTGCAGAACCGTAATTGTATGTTAGTTCCAGTATGTTCCGGGAATCAGGGGTTAAATTTGCCCAGTGCAGTATTTTCAATCGATTAGCTTTTAGTGTTGCACTGATAACTTTTTCGGCCTGTTCAATTTTATAGAAAGACGACACCGATTCCAGCTGCGGACTTCTTGCCAGCCGGGATAATATTTCCTCATCAGGAATGGCGATATGCTTCGCAACAGTATGGCCGCCAGCTTTGATACCTTTAACCGCTTCATGCTCTGCCAGTTTGAAAGTCCCTGCCCGGACATAAGCCACCCGGGCAGCACCGAGCGTCAGGCCAAACGCCATAGGCACAGCGATATCGACAGTCAGCCCGATGTTTAACGCCGTATCTTCATCTGCGCCGAACTTTCGGGCCATATCAACGGCCAGCCGGTATGCAGCACTACGGGTATCGCGCCCGGTGATGGTTTGTTCAATAGATGTTTTTAGGCCATCCATACTATGAGCACCAACAACAACACAGGCTGCTTTGGTTAATCCGGTGGGATCCGGTGCTGCACACAATACGGTAGCCCCGGCCAGTTCAACGGTACTCATCGCGACACCAAGACCGCCGAGTAACCTGTTTTGCAGGGTTTCTGCTTTGGTAATTGTTTTATCTGATAAGACTGCTGCCAGTTGTACCGGCGACATAACAATCTGTAATCCTTCACTCATTGTTTTACTCCGTAATGGGTTGAAGCTGATGATAAAAAAAGCCAGTGCGCTGCGCAAAAAGTATTACCTGAAACAAGATTTTTACTTCTCTCTGGTTAGAAACAACGTTGAATCCTGGCTTGTGCGGGGATTTTTCATATTCAGCTTCCGGGCAATAAACATCTGAAGGCTTCGTTGTCGGAGAGTCTGACCCTTTCACGCACACAGCTCCCCTGAGCTGCTTCACTTAATAGCCTGTCTACTTCAATTAACAGCCTGGCGACTGATGTAGGCAATAAAGCTGCAAAGGGAGCGAACAGCGACATTACCAGCCTGGCCGGGATCACAACGCCGCTATCCAAAACGCAGGGCGGCACAGGTTCAAACAGTCCATTCGGTACGGCAGCGGACACTTTCTGCCAGGGAAATGATTCGCGCCTCAATACGGTTGCGGGTAAAACTGGCGGTCAGATAACATCAATTGTTGATGTCACTGGTAACGTCTCTGTAAGGCGAAGAACAGCGGCGGAACCTTCTTCCGGAACGGCACTTACAGGCTTCCCGATTGAGTCAATCCATAACATTGCTGGCGTTGACCGAGCGATCGCATCACTTGTTGGTAATTACACATGGGGACAAACAAACGCTTTCGGCACTTTTAACGTTGCTCTTTACAATGCTCAAGGCGGATTTGTCCGGGGGGCATCTTATACATTTGATGGCGGCGGCTCTGCAACTGCTCCGGGACAATGGGTGAATAACGCAGATGAGCGTATTAAAACTAATATCCAGCGCATAACTGATCCGCTGGATAAAATGATGCAACTTCGTGGCGTATCGTGGGATCGTCTCGACGGTTATGCTGGTGGTCTTGGCTTTATCGCACAAGACGTGCAGAAGGTTTTTCCGGGTAGCGTTTATGAGGGGCAGAACAGGACGTTAACTGATGGCACTGTCGTCGAAGGCGTTCTTGGCGTGGATACTTCAGGCGTTGCGGCCGCGTTGCATCATGAGGCCATTCTTGCGCTTATGTCCCGCATTGATGACCTTGAAAAGCAAATAGACATACTTCATTCAGGTTCATGAGATACCGGACGGAACCACGAAAAAATTTTCCACCACCTAAATATTTATTGCCAATAGAAAACATGTCAATTGCTGGCATATGTAAAGCGAAGCGGCCTTGATCAGTAGCACCAATAACACCACTGTATATAAAAACAGTATTAAGCAGGGCTACACTATGCAATTCATCAAACCAGCAGATTTTCCGCGCGCAGTTGTCGCGCTCCCGCTCTTCAGTGACCTTGTTCAATGTGGCTTCCCCAGCCCGGCAGCGGATTATGTTGAGCAGCGAATTGACCTTAACGAACTTCTTGTACAGCGCCCCAGTGCGACATACTTCGTAAAGGCTGCTGGGGATTCTATGATTGATGGCGGAATCAGCGATGGAGATCTGCTGGTTGTAGACAGTTCGTGCACCGCGCAGCACGGCGATATTGTGATTGCGGCGGTTGATGGCGAATTCACTGTGAAGCGCCTCCAGCTCAGGCCAACCATTCAGCTCAACCCAATGAATCCCGCATACAGCCCGATCCGGGTGACGAGTGAAGACACGCTCGACATATTCGGGGTTGTGACTTTTATCGTCAAAGCAGTGGGCTGAATATGTTTGCGCTTTGTGATGTGAACAGCTTCTATGCGTCGTGCGAGACTGTTTTCCGGCCAGATTTGCGGGGGATGCCGGTCGTAGTTTTGTCGAATAACGACGGCTGCGTGATTGCCCGGAGCGCTGAAGCAAAGCCTTTTGTCGTGATGGGCGAGCCTTACTTTAAGCAGAAAGAAGCATTCAGGCGCCACGGCATTGTGGCGTTCAGCAGTAACTACGAACTATACGCGGACATGTCTAACCGGGTGATGACAACGCTGGAAGAGATGAGCCCTCGCGTGGAAATATACTCAATTGATGAAGCCTTTTGTGATCTTACCGGCGTACGGAGTTGCCGCGATTTAACTGACTTTGGTCGTGAGATACGGGCCACAGTGCTGAAGCGTACTCATCTGACTGTCGGCGTTGGCATCGCACAAACCAAAACCCTGGCGAAGCTCGCCAACCACGCGGCAAAAAAGTGGCAGCGACAGACTGGTGGCGTGCTCGATTTGTCGAACCAGGCGCGCCAGCGAAAGCTGATGGCAGTGCTTCCGGTTGAAGACGTCTGGGGGATAGGACGTCGTATCTCAAAAAAGCTCGACGCTATGGGTATCAAAACGGCACTGGATTTGGCTGATACTGATATCCGGTTTATCCGTAAGCACTTCAGTGTCGTTCTGGAGAGAACAGTCAGGGAGCTTCGCGGCGAGTCATGCCTCGGGTTTGAGGAGTTCGCACCGGCAAAACAGGAAATTGTCTGCTCCCGTTCGTTTGACGGTCGCATTACCGATTATGAGGATATGCGACAGGCGATATGCAGCTACGCCAGCCGGGCGGCGGAAAAGCTGCGTGGCGAGCATCAGTACTGCCGGTTCATATCTGCTTTCGTTAAAACCAGCCCGTTTGCACCAAATGAGCCTTATTATGGCAACAGTGCCTCTGTAAAACTCCTAACACCCACGCAGGACAGCAGGGATATTATTGGTGCGGCCACGCGCTGTCTGGACCGGATCTGGAAGGATGCCCATCGGTATCAGAAGGCGGGGGTAATGCTGGGCGATTTTTTCAGCCAGGGCGTCGCGCAACTCAATTTGTTTGACGACAACGCACCGCGCGCGAACAGTGAAAAGCTTATGGAAGTTCTGGATCAGCTAAATAAAAAAGACGGCCGAGGCACTTTATACTTTGCCGGGCAGGGCATACAGCAACAGTGGCAAATGAAACGCGATATGCTGTCACCCCGGTATACAACTCGATTTAGTGATTTGCTTACTGTAAAGTAAAAAAACATTTTTACTTTAGGAATGGCTTTGATGGCACATAAACCGGTGCATCTTTATAAATATTTAACCTTCAGCGAAAATACCCTTAATCTTCTCTGTATGCTGCAGGTCTATTATGCAGATCCATCGCAATTCAATGATCCTTTGGATTGTCGACCTATTATTGTTAACGACTTGGAATTAGCGGATTTAAGAGAGGTTTACTCGAAATTAATTTTAAGGAAAGCTGAAAAGCAGTTTACTCGCAGTTTGCGCAAGTTGAAATTCCCAAAGGAAAAAACAGCGCAAAGAGCTTATCTTCTTGCAAACAGTGAGGTTGAACAAGCGCTCTCTGACTTTGAGTATTCAGCGACTGAGTTTGAAACGAAACAGCGAAGTGATTACTTGGAGAAACGCTATAGAGGGGTGATCCAAGATGAAATAGTTAACACCTTTAAAAAAGGTGTGCTCTGCCTTAGCCGAAAATTTGATAGTCCATTAATGTGGTCTCATTATGCCAATCAACATAAAGGGCTTTGTATTGAATATGATATGAGATCAGTAAAAGACGAACATGTACAAGAGGTTATCTATGGTGGCTCCAGGGAGATTTTAACAAGCGAAATCAACGAATGGCTCGATAATCCTGAGAATGATACAAGAATAAAACAGGTTTGCCTGTTAACAAAATCTGGGGAGTGGCGATATGAATCGGAATGGAGAATTTTTGGCCCAATAGGCCTTGGAAATTCATTGCCGCCTATCAAATCTGTAATATTTGGATTTAAATGTCCCGACGTTACTATTTATACGGTCATGAGAGCTATGATGTCAGATAATCGTAAGCTGAAGTTTTGGAAAATGGCTAATGAAGGTGTGGGTTTTGAATTGAAAAGGAAGTTAATTTATCCAGGGGACTATTTCAGCAATATGCCATATATATATTCAGATAGTGAAATAGATACAGCGTTGAGTGACCTATAATGCGAACCGCAAAAACATTTTATCAAGGTGCTATTAATTTTTTCCTTGATATATAGTATTTCCCATGGCACGCGACACAGCGTGCCAGATGAACTTCTCTGTCGGCACAGTACTGTCCGCAGCCATCTTCACAACAACCTTTCCGCCAATATCCTGTCTCATCCGTTCACGCGCCGCTTCAGGAGTTAACACGAGGGACCCCGAGCATGAATATCTACCAGACCTTTATCTGCCGCAGCCGTAACAATCAAAAATCCTTCCGCCTCATCACCTCGTTCGAAGGGTATGCTTCCGATCGCCGCCATGAAAATCGGCTGTCCGTCGACGCGGTGGATGAAATAAGGTCGTTTTTTGTCCCTCCTTCTTCCATTCAAACCAACCCTCAGCGAAACAAATTGCTCGCCCATGTTGCCATAGAGGTTTGAACATTCTGCTGGTAGCCGCAGTTTCTACCCGTGCATTAATCAGTGGCGGTTTATCCCACCATCCCGGTGCATATGACCAGATTACCGGATCGAGGTGTAAAAGATGATCGCGCTCGCTGAGTATCAGAACTTTTGTTCCCGGAGCCACGTTATAGCATCCAATGGGTTTTGGAGCATATGGAAGGAATATCACGTTCGGCTTCATCGGCCAGGTAAGCCAGATATTCTTCACGGGTTTGAGCTTGTGCAAAACGTCCACACATAGACACCTCCAGCACTGTAATGCTGAAAGTATAGGGCAGGGGGGAAAACTGGTGCGCACCCTTAAGTACTACGTTTTATAAGGGAATTTGATTTAACATTACACGGAAATTTAAGTAAAGGAACGGTCAGCGATTCTGGTAAGTATCTCTCAAAAAAACGCACCGAACAGACAGGGGTTTTACCTTCATTTTACCTTTGTTTTACCTTGGGCAAATCGCAGGCATAAAAAAACCAACCGCAATGGGTTGGTTTGTTTGGGATTTTTGGTCGGTACGAGAGGATTTGAACCTCCGACCCCTGACACCCCATGTCGGATGTTCAAATTTCTTCTAACTTGTCTATCAGAGCAATTGTAGAGTCCGCAAAGTTTTTTGCAGCGTCTTGGGAAATTTCGAAATTATGCTTATGTGCAGCCATGTTACGCAAATTGCGTAAGTTATCGTGTAAAGCTGCAAAATCTACATCAACCAAGCCAGTTTTATAAAGCAAGCGCATAAGAGTAGCTCCATGCATTGTCTCAAGGCGAATGAGGTGTGAATGAGAAGGTAACTCAATTGTACCGTCATCAACCTTTCGTCTCACTGCATTACGCAATGAGTCTTCAAGTTTCATATAGGATTTCATGACAGTTTCATAAGGGCTTAAGAAAACAAAATCCTTGTAACGCTCTGAGTTGTCTTTTTCTTTACCTGAAATATTCTCAGCCTCCCCAGCAGCTTCTGCAGCTTGCTCTTCAAACATCATCTCAAACTTATCATATTTTATTGATTTTATTGTTCTAATAAGTTTGAAAAGGTCATTTCTTCCGTAATAGAGAACACTAGCTAAAAGAACAGGCCAGGCTAGTGACTTGATTACTGATGATAAGAATGTCAAAAAATCCATTGTCTTTGCTTTTTTCGAAGTAGATATAGTGTGTATGTTACAAAAGCGTTCCCCAAAACGAAAGTAAATCATTTGTATATCAGCACGTTAGATCTTGTGATACAGCGTTAAAAAGATGTTTGGTTATTGAAAAATTCGACACAATAACAAGACCTTATGCTATTTTTATAAGTGTACTGCTGCGCCACATGGGCTGGGTTGAAGCGGCTGACCTGATCGTCAAAGGCATGAGCGGCGCGATTAACGCCAAAACCGTGACCTACGATTTCGAACGTCTGATGGAAGGCGCTAAGCTGCTGAAATGCTCAGAGTTTGGTGACGCGATTATCGCGAACATGTAATCCGCATTGCGGGTTAAACAAGAACGGGAGCCTGAGGGTTCCCGTTTTTTTATTATTAGATCCCGAACGGTTATCAAAATAATTTATCAAAACCCTTAGAGATTCCTTCACTATTTATTGAATACAATCCTTTTTAAATTATTTGAGCTAACAATTGTGACCGTACAGCTTGAGTAGGGAACAATTGACCTTTCCCCAGAATTAGATACAACCGTCAGCGGAAGCTACTCAGTTGCCAGCCCCTGCGACGCCGTCTGTGTTTTACACCCAGGCCGTTAAAATGATAAAGGTGGTACACGCGTTGGTGATTAACATGCAGACCTTCACGACGCAGCAACTGCCATATACGGCGGTAATCGAAACGCCTGCGTGCACGGTGGCCTGCGCATCAACAGCCGGACGCAGTGCTTCATAGCGCCAGGTCGATTTGATGAAAATGATATTGATATCATCAACGTAAATTCATCCACGAGAAATAACTCATTACGACGATATTATCTTTTATAGAAACAATGCGTGGCACTTAAAAAATATGAAAGGCAGAGCTTTTTTTCTAAAACGTCATTTTGCCATTATGGCATGTGCTTTTATATGAAACCGTGCATAAATTAAATTAAAGAATTCCAAATAAATGTCGTTATTACATCTAATACAACCAGATCGAGTGCTGCAATTATGACATGGAAAAATACCCAGGGCCGAATAGGCCTGTTACTTATAAGCTTTTTCGTTATCTTATTGATAGTAACCTATATTGTTATCAAGCAATTCGTCTCCCCGCAGATTATTGAGACTGAGACTAAAAATATTCAGGCGACAGTTGAATTACAAAGTAACGCGATTAAAGAGCAGATGAACCGCGTTAAGGCTCAGCAACGCTCAATCACTGAACTGGTTGTCGGGCTGCAAAGCCAGCAAATCGACGAGTTATTACCGCGTCTGGTTAACCAATATGGCGATTTAAACGTATTCGGCGGTGGGATTTGGCCTCTGCCTGCTCAGCGCGATCCGGCTCGGGACAAATTCAGTACCTTCTATGCCCGTGACGGAGGCGGTAATCTGCAGGTCAACACCGTATGGAACCAGCCGGAATCAGCAAAATACTGGGAACAACCCTGGTATAAAGACGGCATGAATGCGCCGAAAGGCGAGTGTGCGTGGGCGAAAGCCTATCAGGATGCGGCCAGCCCGCAGCCGCGAACTAACTGTGCTATGGCGATCTGGAAAGACGGCAAAGCCTGGGGCGTGGCGACCATCGACGTGACGCTGGGCTTCTTTAACCAGTTGGCTGTCGATATGGGCAAAGCGGTAAACGGCAGCGTACTGATTGTAGAAGCGGACGGCAAAATCGTCGGTAACGGCTCTTCCGTACAGGATAAACCCGCGCTCTCAAATGTCCGCGATCTCGGTATTCCGGCGGCGGCACCGTTAATTAGCCTGCTGGGCCAGGATAAAAAAACGGAAGTGCGCGGAAGCTATGAAGGTGAAGATGGCGCGCATTCACTGTTCGTTCTGCCCATTAGCGGCAGCCCGTGGTTCATGGCGGTTGATATTCCGAGCAGCCACCTGGTGAGTATGTCTGACGCTATTATGACCAAGCTCACCATCGTACAGGCGATTATCGGAATACTTATCGTCTTTATCATGATGATCATTGTGCGCAATATTTTCCATAATGTGACGTTGCTCAATCGTAATATTGAAGCGCTATCCAGCGGCGGTGCGGATTTAACGCAGCGTCTTGCGCAAAGTAAAAGCCCGGAATTTAACGCCATTATCAACAACTTCAATAAGTTTATTTCGTTCCTTAATGAGCTGATGCAACAGGTAGGAAATAGCTCGATGGCGATATCTTCGGCTTCGCGCCAGATTGCCAGCGGTAACCTGAACCTCTCCTCACGCACCGAAGATCAATCGGCCTCGATTGTGGAAACGGCAGCTTCGATGGAAGAGCTGACCAGCACCGTGCGCCTTAACGCAGAGAACGCGTTGCAGGCGAACAAGCTGGCGGAAGAGGCTTCGGCGGCGGCGAAACAAGGGGCCAGTGTGGTTAATAAAGTCGTCTCTACGATGAATAACATCAATGACTCCTCCTCAAAAGTGGTGGAAATTATCAGTGTGATTGACGGCATCGCCTTCCAGACCAACATTCTGGCGCTTAACGCCGCTGTGGAGGCAGCAAGGGCGGGTGAGCATGGTCGTGGGTTCGCTGTGGTGGCCGGTGAAGTTCGTTCACTGGCGCAGCGCAGTGCCCGCTCAGCGCAGGAGATCAAAAAGCTGATTGAAGAGTCGGTGAGCAGCATTGAGCAGGGCAGCGGACTGGTTCGTCAGGCGGGTACAACGATGGACGGCCTGATGGAAAAAGTTGAAAGCGTGGGTGTGCTGATCTCGGAAATCAGCTCTTCCAGCGATGAACAAAGTCGCGGGATTGCCCAGATCAACATCGCCATCAACCAGCTCGATAGCGCAACGCAGCAGAATGCGGCACTGGTGGAAGAGGTGGCGGCGGCCGCGCAGTCCATGGAAGAACAAACCGTCCAGCTCGAAAACGTGGTTGGCAGCTTCAAGCTCTGACAGACAAAATAGCCGACTCTGCAGAGTCGGCTTTCTTATATCTTGCGTCCGTCACTTATCCTTTCCGTCAATGCCCGCTTCGCATTTCCCTTGTTGTAAAAATCCATTCGCACTTCGGTATTTTTACTAAACTGAATCGCCCTCTAACCCGGGAGGACAGCACGGAGTTCGCTTAAAGGAACGGCTTTTGCGAAATACCATCCCTGTGCACAGCACTCAGGTACATTTTCTTTAAGGAACTGATACTGCATTTCAGTTTCCACGCCTTCGAAAACCACTATTTTAGGAATTTTTTTAAACATTTCTATCAAACCAGGAAGAATATGTTTATTGATGGATTCAGTCCCTATCGAGTCCGTTAATGATTTATCAATTTTAATTTCATCCACGTCAAGCAATGAAAGCCAGTTCAGATTTGAATAACCAGTTCCGAAATCGTCAAGTGCAAACATGACACCGGTATCCTTAAAAAAATCCATCGCTTGCTTGATATCATCTGTTCCGGAGCTTTGCCTTTCCGTAATTTCAAGGATAATAGACTCCCCTGCGACATTTTCTTTTTTTAACGTACTCAGCAGTTTCTCACGGAATTCTGCAGAACAGATATCAGAACAATTAACGTTGATGCTTAAAGTGATATTGTTGTTCAGCAATAGTGGTGCGCACTCCCTGATGGCATGCTCAACCACATACTGGCTAATCTTGTTGATTAAGCCATTTTTTTCCGCAAGCGGGATAAATATATCAGGGCCGATATATCCTATTTGCGGATCCGTCCAGCGTAACAGCACCTCCACTCCGGTTATTCCCCGGTCTTTAACTCTGTATATGGGTTGATAGACGAAATGTAACTCCCGGTTTAAAATTGCATTTTCCAGTCGCGTAAGTAATGACTGTTTATGGGATAAGTTATTAATATACAGGGTGCCAATCAAAAAGCCGATAATAAAGGAGAGACTAAATAAAAATACCAGAATATAACTATTGTTTTTAAAGAAGAGCGAGAGTGAGGTTCCGACAATAACACAAATATCATTCGCACGGTCGCAGGAGTGCTCAGTAAAGTACAACAAAGAATGAGTTTTGTTATGCTCTATCGACTCCAGTAATTGCGTATTTTTCCCGATCATGAAAAAATGATTTTCATGTTTAAAATCACCGATGATGGCATCAAAATCCATTTTATTGGCTTCCTCCCAGAAACGCTGGAAGACAAAAGGAGAGAGCGTTATGGCGAAGTTATTAGTGTAAAGAACATTTGCGGTAATGTTCTCTTCTATAAAGGCATCAAATACCCAAGTATAGCTCCCGCGATTAACCTTATTTCTGAATAAATTTAAAGAAACAGGTGAATTCAATTTTCCCCAAAGGGCCGAACAGATAATTTTCTCATCATCAACATAGGCGATATCTTTAATCAGGGGGTAGGGCCAGAGCCGTTTTCGCAATACATCCAGGTACTGGCTACTGCATGGCTCATAGACTGCAAACTCCTGCCGAAGCCCGTCAATCTGTTTTACCTCCGCGATCAAAGTGTCACTGCGCGCCAGAATTAAATCAGCATAATTTTCAATTTTTTCATGGATATAGTAATAATATATCCCGAGTCCTGCGCCGTACAGGACGCCGAAGGTTAACACTATTGAAAGTGAGTAGATACTGATCCTGTGGTGGATAATTTTCAATATTTGCAGTGGCATTGTTGACAGCATCCCCCTGTCATTATGGTTATTCGGCGCGAACGTTTTGTATAGTCTCGACCATACTCCAGCCATCGCATTGCGACATGAGAGGTAAAAGCAGTTTTCGTGGTTATCGGCCGCACGGCTCGAGACTTTATCAGTAATGTCTATCCTCTTTCTCTTGCGGCGTTACCCGTGACCCTTACCCGAGCAGGATTCAGTCATAATCAGGAATAACGGCTTCAGTCTGGCTGCATATGCTGGCAACCGGCATACTTCACCGCAAATTCTGACGGGCCATCCTGTCCTGCGCAGAATGGAGGTATAGCGTATGCATCGATCTTACAGCGCATTGCAAGGTTGCAAGCTTACGACAGCCCGGACAGGGGGGTTATAAAGCTGGCTGTGTATTCCACCTGTGCAGGTTCTTCTGCACCTCAGGAGAAGGCAGGAAACGCCTGTCTTCTCCGGGTTCCCTTTTTCTGGCTCGTCCGTGACATGTTACCGGACAACCAGAACAGGACATTTGGCGTGTCTTACCACTGCTGCCGCGTTTGAACCTAACAGATAGGTAGAGATGTCCGGCCGATGGGAGGCAATGATGATTAAATCCGCATTAATCGAATCGGCCAGCTTGAGGATTTGATCCTTTGGTGATCCGGTCACAGCATGGGTCTGGACCTTTTCCGGCGGTAGTTTGAATTCCTTAGCAAGCTCATCCAGTTTTTCTAACGCCGCCTGCTGGATTTCTTTTATTTTCGGCATTTCAACCGAATAGGCCAGACCCAACGTTGAATAATAGGGTAACGAGGGTATAACCGTGAGAAAATGCACTTTGGCGGTATTCATCACCGCGTGTGCCTGCACAAAGGGTATGACCTGGTGAGTCAGGTCGGTTTCAGAAATATCGATGGGAACCAGAATAGAGTTATACATGTTAGATCTCCTGTCTGATTTTGTTTAGCTCAGAATAGTCTCCCTGCAATTAAAAAATGTGTAGCTGCTGTCAAATTTGAATTCCATTTTAGTTGGCCTGCTCCCTGTGGATTAATACAGCCCGGTGTTTGCTAAGACGGAGTGCAACATAACGGCCACTTCTACAACAGGCCTGACTTGCTTCGATCAAAGCTCTTGTCTTTTAGCGTAAGAGAGTGTGGCCATCTGGCTATCCTGACAAAACTCTCCCTAAGTACGGAAGATATCGGTTAACAGGAAATCAAGGTGTTGCGGTTCTCAATGCCATGCTATCAGTGCCACTTAATTTGCTGGATTTCGAGGATTGCATCCTGTCCCGCATGCTCACAAAGGAGCCGAGCAATGCAACTCTTCCGGAGATTATTGGAACGGCAACGGCGCTCAACGCGGGTGCTGCCATTCATGGTTGCAGCAAGTATGGGCCGACTCAACGGCTTGTTAGCAGCGTTGAGGGATTGATTTTGCAATAGCATTTTTACTTACAGTCTCAAATATAACAGGGAACCTGATGATTCCCGTTTTTATTGCCTGGAAATAATTAGCAGGCTGATGATAATTAGCTTCACGGATATTTTCTATATTGCTTTGCAATAACCTTTTGGTTTTTTCTCATTGCTGATTATAAATCTTAATGTTTTATTAATATTTCTTGTGTAGCGGGAGAAATGCAGCTTAAAAATAAGAATTAATGAGATTGCTGAAGCGGGGTGCACTTAATACTCTTATAAAGTGTACTCACGTAGAAGGTATAAAAATCATGTTTAAGCGTCGCACTTTTAATACTGCTCTTGCGGCGGTGATTTCACTCTCTTTACTCGCGGCTCCTGCTTTTGCTAATCCGGGTAACGGAAATGGCAATGGTAACGGCAATGGTAACGGCAATGGTAACAGCAGTGGTAATCATGGTAATAACGGCAATAAAGGCAACAGCGGTAACCGAGGGAACAGCAGCGCCGCAGCCGATCAGGGGAATCGTAAAAACTACGGGAAACCGGATCACGTGGAATCGGATATTAGTGTCTCCCGCGCCCGTTCTCTGGCGATCAACTATGGCTTAACGGGTTACCAGTCGCTTCCTCCTGGCATTGCTAAAAACCTTGCTCGCGGCAAGCCTTTACCTCCGGGCATTGCTAAAAAAGCCGTACCCGCATCAATGCTGGGTCAGTTGCCTTATTATCCCGGCTATGAATGGCGTATTGTCGGTAACGACCTGGTGCTGGTCGCGCTGAGTACAGCCATTGTTACCGCCATCATCAATGGTGTGTTTGATTAATCCTCATCTCTTTTTAATCAACGCCTCGCATCTGCGGGGCGTTTTATTTTCAGACCAGGATGATCTGAGTTGCCATTAAATAAAATCACTCAAAGAAAAACCTCAGGAGAGGTTATTTTGTTGGGCCATATTCAGTGGGATCTTGCTGGTTCAGCGATGAATATTAGTGGCGAGTTGATCGCTTTGCCAGGGCGACGTTTTGTTGAGTTGCCGAAGTATTAAACTTTTTGGGATGTTTATTCACAGCGTAATTTTACTTAAGTCGAAATAGTGAAGATTTGCTGGCGAGCATAGTGTAGTGGAGAGTGAGAAGCGTGGGGGGCGGGTGTTTGGCCTCTGAAGAGGTCAGGGCAGCAAGGCGATTTGGGCAGACCACATCAGTGAAAACAGACATGTCCACACAAGGCGAGCGGCCCTGAATCTTGCACTGATGTGATTAGCGGCGTACTGCCATGGCCTCAATTTCCACACCGGCATCTTTTGGCAGGCGTGCCACTTCCACGCAGGAACGCGCCGGGAAAGCGGCGTCATGTTCGCGGAAAAAGGCTTCATATACCGCGTTCACCTGCGAAAAATGATTAAGGTCTTTGACAAAAATGGTGGTTTTAACAATATCCGCCACCTGCAGGCCACTTGCCTCGATAATGGCCTGCACATTTTCCAGCGACTGCCGGGTTTGCTGCGCAATGTCTGTCGCCATCTCGCCCGTCGTCGGGTTTAACGGGATCTGCCCGGAAGTGAACACCAGGGAGCCTGAATCTACCCCCTGAACATAAGGCCCAATAGCGGCAGGCGCCTGGGACGTTGAAATTGCTGACATAGACCAACCTTATTAAAAAGTAGTGTTATTTTTGACCGGAAAGCTCCGTCGTACGACGTACCGCAGCCAGAACGCTGCTTTGCAGGCCAGCGGCGAAATCACTTTTATTCAACTCATACAAACCATTAATGCCGACACCCGCCGGAGAGTTATTAATATCCATCAGTTGGCGCGGATGGCGTCCGGTTAACTTAAGCATTTCAACCGCGCCGACCAGGTTTTCCCACACCACCTGCGTGGACTGCGTGCGGGTTAACCCGGCAAGAACTCCGGCATCAGCCAGTGCTTCGACAAAGTAATAGACATAGTTGACGCCAGCGACAGCAAAACCGGTGAAAACGTCAATCAGCCGCTCCTCCAGTACCATCACCTTGCCGAAACTTTCGAGGAACGGCATGACGGACGCGCTGTTGACATAAGCATTAAACGCCACGCCGCTGTAGCCCAGCCCGGTATCCGTCAGCGTATTCGGGATGATCCGCGTAATCGGACGCGACTCGCCCAGCATTTCAGACAGTTGAGCCAGCGTTACGCCAGCAATAATAGAAATAACTGACGCCTGCGGCGCTGCATGCTGCTTAATCAGTTGTGCGACACCGGCAATATCATCCTGCGGACGAACCCCGATCACGATGTGATCCGCTGCGGCCAGCGCGTCGGGCAAATCCTGTGTATTGCTCAACTGATAGCGCGTTTTCAGCGTTTCAATTCGCGCTGGATCAATGTCCGATAAGCTGACCTTGTCCGGGTTTAATGCGCCGCGTTTTAAGGCGGCGCGCAGGATTGCTTCGGTCATTTGACCGGCACCAATAAAGTGGATATGGCTCATAATTAATCCTCGGATGTAACAGAAACAGGGCCCAATGACCTCTCCACCAGCGATACCCAAAGACCGATGCCAGGCGCGATAAGTTGGTCATTAAAATCGTAATGCGGGTTATGTAATGCTGCGCCCGGCGTTGGGCCATCGGCCCCCAGCCACAGATAAGCGCCCGGACAGGCTTCCAGAAAATAGGCGAAATCTTCTGCCGCCATGGATGGCGATAACTGGGTATGGACCTGCGTGATACCGGGGACATGGCGTGCGGCATCCGCCAGAATTTTTGCCTGTTGCGCATGGTTGACAGTTACCGGGTAACCGTATTCCCAACGAATGCTGCCACTGACGCCAAACGGTCGGGCGAGTTGTTCGACATACTCCGCCATCAGAGTCTGACAGCGCGTTCTGGCGGCCTGGCTCAGGCAACGCAATGTGCCGGATAAGTGCATTGTCTGCGGAACGACATTTATCGCTTCTCCGGCCTGCAGTTGCGTCACGCTGATCACGGCGCTGTCCAGTGGAGAGAGGCGCCGCGTGGTGATCGTTTGCAATGCGGTAATCAGGTGCGCACCGGCCAGCACCGGATCGGCACCTTTTTCCGGCATCGCCGCATGGCATCCCACGCCAGTCAGCGTGATAAAAAAGTTGTCCTGCGAAGCCATCATTGGGCCTGCGCTCACGGCCACTTCGCCCACCGGCAGCCCTGGCCAGTTGTGCAGCGCATAGACCGCAGAAACGGGAAAGCGCGTAAAGATCCCTTCTTCCACCATCAAACGCCCGCCGCCGGCATTCTCTTCCGCAGGCTGAAAAATAAAGTACACCGTACCGTGGAATGCTCTGGTCTGGCTGAGATAGCGCGCCGCACCCAGCAGAATGGCGGTATGCCCGTCATGTCCACAGGCGTGCATCGTGCCTGGCGAGGTTGAGCACCAGTCAACAACGTTGTTTTCCTGGATGGGTAAGGCATCAATATCAGCGCGAAGGGCTATTGCCGGCCCCTCGCCATTGCGCAGAACACCCATCACGCCAGTGCCTGCAATACCGGTATGCACTTCAAGATCAAATTCGCGCAGCAGGCTGCTGATTTTCGCGGACGTATGAAACTCTTGTAAGCCAATCTCCGGACGCGCGTGGATCTCACGTCGCCAGATAATCGCCTGATGAATAATCTCTTCGGGAATGGAGCGCATATTTCCTCTGCATTTTCCCGGCGCAATGCCGCAGCATGGCGCAGTGAATGGATTACCGGAACGCGTAATGCCCTCTGGTAGCTGATTCAATTATCGTAGTGGCGCTAACGAAAAAGAGCGGCTCAGGGCTTGCCAAAATAGATCCTCGCAAGCCCCTCTTTTGTCACTTCAACTGCGTGCTCGGCGCTCAATGAAATATGTTGCTCAATCAGCACCACGCCTTTTTCTATATTCCGCTGACGTAAAGCCGCAATAATTTCGACATGCTCGTCATAAGCATTGTTCCTGCGCACGGGGGTTTCGAGATCGATGCGCCGGAAAAAACGGCTTAGCGAATTCAGGCTATCAAGCATTTCATAGAGCCGGCTGTTATGGGAAATACGGGCTATTTCCATGTGGAAACGCTCATCGATTTCCGCGATCTTCGCCCAGTCCTGTTCGGTTTGCGCCGGGCGATGCTGGCTCACTTCCTCCCAGATAGCCGTGGTTGCAGCGATCTCTTCATCGGTTGCCCGCAGGCAGGCGAAACGAAAGGTGGACTGCTCTATCACCATTCGCACTTCATACAGCTCGCGGACACCTTCCGGCGTCAGGTCGCGGGAGTAAAAACCCCGGTTGGGGACAAAGTTCATAAAGCCGTCTTTCGCCAGACGGTTCAGCGCTTCCCGCACCGGGGTACGCGAGACGCCCAGTTGCGCCGCAAGCTCAACTTCATTCACCCGTTCGCCGGGACGAAAGTGGTAATCAATCGCCAGGCCTTTCACTTTCTCGTAGACCTTTTCCACACTGTCAGCGCTACGGGATTTCTTTTTAATAGCAACCACATTATCCCCTTAATTTACCGCACACTCAGCACGAAAATAAAAATGCTGTACAGGTTATTTCACGTAATATTTTTATAGATAGCACAGCGGAAAAAACAACTCAACACAAAAGTGAATACACTTTGTTTTTATTTAAAAGCCTATGATTTATAACTGTTTTTATCTTATTTTTTATCCTGAGTTTTTTCCGCACCATTTTACGGCAGCATTGCACCAAAATGATTCAAAGTGTATTCACTTTTGCACGCAGATGTTTTTATAAATCACGATAAAAAAGAAAAATGAAAGTTTCATGATGCGCTTTTCATTATTTTCGATTCCCTTGTATTTATTCGGGAATTTGCATTTGTCTTACCTGAAATAAGCACTGGATGCCGGGAACGTTCTGCTTCCTGGCATCGTCTTTGCTTAATGCACAAGTGTATGCACTTATATATTCACTTTAGTGCGCGCTTTTTCGGCATTACCAGGCAGGCTTGTGCACGTTTGTACAGGCGACAAAAAACACCGGCCTCAGAAGCCGGCAACAGCAAACCGGAGAACCAACATGAAAAATCGTTTTGGGCAGGGCATGACGCTGTCAACACTGGCAGGTATGACGTTGTTAGGTCTGGCGCACACGGCGCAGGCCGATGTGAACATTGGCGCGATTTTGCCCTTAACCGGCACCAGCGCCAGCATTGGTGAAGATCAGCGTCGTGGTATGGAACTGGCGGTTGAACAGATCAATGCCCATGGCGGCGTTAATGGCCAGCCATTACATGTGATCGTGGAAGATTCCGCCGAAAGCCCGGTAACAGGCCTGAATGCCGTACGTAAGTTAACCCAGGTTAACCATGTCCCTTTAGTGATGGGCAGTTTTTCCTCCAGCGTTACCATTCCAATTGGGCAATATCTGGTGAAGAACAACCTGCTACACATCAATATTTCCGGCACCAGCACCGATATCCGCAAAATCGGCGCGACGTCCTGGAGCGTGATTGGCCTGGATTCCCTTTCCGCGAGCTTCTCGGCACAAGATGTGCGCCAGCTCGGTTACAGCAATGTGGCCTTTATCGCCCCGGATGGCGCGTATGGTCAGGGGATGGCGGAGCAGTTCACCAAAGCGTTTGAAAAAGCGGGTGGCAAAGTGGTTGCCAAAGTGCTCTATACCAGCGGCCAGCCTTCTTACCGCCGCGAGCTGGAGCAAATCTCCCGCGCCCATCCGCAAGCGTATGTCTATACCAGCTACGGCCAGGATGCCATTGTGCTGAACCGCGAGGCCTGGGAGCTGGGTCTGAATAAAACGCCCTGGTATGGCATGTATTTAACCATGGCCATTGAAGGTTCTCCGGCGCAGTACACCAACGGGCAGGTTGGTATGGAAGTGGCGGGTATTGACCAGAAAGCGGCGAGCGGCAACGGCGCAAATTATGCGGAGCTGTACCAGCAAAAATTCCATGAGAAGCCACGATCCGTGTATGGCAGCTATGCCTGGGATAGCGTGATGCTGGCGGCGGCAGCGATTGATAAAGCGCACAGTGCCGATCCGGCAGCCATGATCGCAGCAATGAAAACCGTTGCGCCTGGCTTTACGGGCATTACCGGCACATTAAATCTGGATGCCGATAATCAACGTCAGTCCCAGCCATACCTGAAAGTGAAAGCGTTTAATGGCGTACCGGTTCCCCGGTAACGAGCCGTTTTATTTTGCCAGTTCACGCTACATCATCGGGGAAAAACCATGCTGCAGTTTTTGATTGATACATTAATTCGCACGGCGGATTTGTCGCTGGTCGCGCTGGGATTAAGCCTGGTTTACGGGCTGGTACGGTTCGCCAATATCGCCCATATGCAATATGCCATGGTCGGTTCATTTATGACCGCCGCCGGGCTTCATCTTGGCATGCCGTTGTCGCTGGCCATCGTATTTTCGGCAATAGTCTGCGGCATGCTGTCCATGATGTTGCATCACTGGGTATACCAGCCGCTGCTGAAAAGCGGCACCGCTAACGCCATGATCGGCTCGCTGGCGGTATCGATGGTGCTGATTGCACTGGTTCTCGGGGTTGAGGGATCGGCCCCGGTGAATTATTCCCTGCCCGTGGGCGCGCTCTTACAGGTAGGTGACACCCGCATCTCCTCCGACGAACTCTGGAGCCTTGGCGTCACGATTTCGCTGGTGGTGATGTTCAGCCTGCTGCTGTTTCGCACGCCGCAAGGCCGCGCTATTCGTGCGCTGGCCAGTAACCGGGATCTGGCGGCAGCCTCCGGGTTAAATGCCAGCGCCATTATCCACACCGTCAATCTGGTGGCCGGAATGCTGGCCGCCGTGGGCGGCAGCATGCTGGCGATGAACGCCAGTGCATGGGTTAACCAGGGCAATGATCTGATGTTGCCGGTACTCGCTGCCGCCATTCTTGGCGGTCTGGGAAACCCAATGGGCGCTATTTTTGGCGCGCTCCTCATCGCGACAACCGAAACCCTCGTGACCAACATCGATTGGAGCTGGCTGTTCGGCGGTGACTTATTGTTTATCCCGGTGACCTGGGTGAATGCCTCATCGTTTGTGATCCTGCTGCTGGCGCTGTTGCTGCGTCCTTATGGCCTGTTTAACCGGGAGGTCCGCCGTGTCTGAATTTTTACTGCATATCCTTTGCCTTGCCGGGATCTATGCCATCGTCGCACTTGCCCTGAATTTACAGGCAGGCTACGCCGGTTTGCTGAATTTCGGCCATATCGTGTTTGTCGGAACCGGCGCTTATGCCATTGGTCTGGGAAGCAATTTTGGCTTGCCGCTGTGGCTGGTGATCCCGGCCGGGTTACTGTGCGCCATTGTTATCAGTGCGCTGATGACGCTGCTGGGCCGTCAGCTCACGGCGGATTACTGGGGCATTGCCACGCTGGCGCTGGCTGAAATCATCCGTATTGCGGTGGTCAATGAAGACCATCTGACAGGCGGCGCGCAGGGGATTGGCGGGCTGTCCGCGCCCTGGTCAACCGGCGATACCGTCACCGATACGCGTATCTTCGCGGTCATTATCCTGCTCAGCGTCATTATCGCTACGCTCGCCAGCCTGCGGATCGGCGCCAGCCGGTTTGGCCGGGCGCTGCGCCTGATGCGCGAGCAACCTCAATTAGCGATCTGCATGGGTTATGCGCTGCCGTGGCTGAAATGCCGGGCGTTAATGAGCAGCGCGGTGATGTGCTGTCTGGCTGGCATGTTACTGGCCTGGTATACCGATTATGTCAGCCCGGATTATTTGCTCTCTTCGGAAACCTTTCTTATCTGGAGCATGGTGATGATCGGCGGTATTGGCAATGTGCGCGGCGTGCTGCTGGGCGTGTTGCTGGTGGAAGGGCTGTATAACTTTATCCCCTTCGCAAAAGATTATTTTCACATTAGCTCAGACCTGACTGGCGCTCTGCGCCTGGGGTTGGTGGGTCTGGCTTTATTACTCTGTCTGCTCACCCGCCCGGGCGGCCTGTTACCGGAAAAATTAAGGACTTTATCATGAGCCGTTTGCTTGAAGTGGCTGATGTCAGCAAAGCCTTTGGCGGCAACCAGGTACTGACATCCGTATCATTTACGCTGGAGAAGGGCGAAATTCTTGGCCTGCTGGGGCCGAATGGTTCCGGTAAAAGCACGCTGCTTAACACCATTTCCGGGTTTACCCGGCCGGATGGCGGCAGCATCACATTTGATGGGCGTTCCATTGCTTGCCAGCCCAGCCACCGGATCATCCAGGCGGGCATTGCGCGTACCTTCCAGCTACCGGTTATGCCGGAAAAGATGAGCGTGATGGAAGTCGTGATGACGGCGGGCACTCGTCAGCACGGGTTATTCAATGGTCTGCTTGGGCTGCCCTCCGGGCGTAAAGCCGAACAGGAAGACAGAGCCCGCGCCCGCGAATTACTGGATATTTTGTTGTTAACCAAAGTGAAAGACCTGCCTGCGGCGGCGCTTTCCGGCGGACAGAAAAAATTACTGGGCATTGCCTGTGCGTTGATGGGCAAACCGACGCTTCTGATGCTGGATGAGCCTATGGCCGGCGTGCACCCGAAATTACGTCAGGAGCTGGTGGAAACGCTGGTTAACCTCAGCCGTCAGGGCATTTCACTTTTGGTCATCGAGCACGACATGCACTTTATTAACACCTTGTGTCAGCGCTGTATCGTGCTGGATCGCGGGCAGATTGTTGCCAGTTGCCGCCCGGACGAACTGGCGCAGAACCAGCAGGTGCTGGAGGCCTATCTTGGGCACAGCACTGCAACATTGCAGGAGGCCGTATGATTACCCTCGAAAACGTGGTCGCCGGTTATACCCCGGGGATTGATATTCTGCATGGCATTTCATTGCACGTTGAACAGGCGGAAATCGTGACGCTGCTGGGGCCAAATGGCTGCGGCAAATCCACCTTGCTGAAATCGATTGCTGGTTTTGTCTCGCCGCGCGAAGGGCGGGTTGAAATTGATGGTCGGGAAACGGCAAAAATTCCGGTGCACCGCAAAATCCGTGAATGCGCACTCGGGTTTGTCCCGCAACTGGACAATGTCTTCAACAATCTGACCGTGGCAGAAAATCTGCAAACCGGGGGGCAGTTTTTGCCGCCCGGCCAGCGTAAACAGCGGATGGCGCAACTGGCGGAACATTACCCGGTGTTACATAAAAAGTGGCAATCGCCCGCGTCCGCGCTTTCCGGCGGCGAGCGGCAAATCCTCGCGCTGGCCCGCGCACTGATGCCCGAACCGGCGGTACTGCTGCTTGATGAACCCTCGGCCGGGCTGTCACCGAAAATGCTGACGGAAGTGTTTAGCGCCATACAAACCATTCGCCGCCAGGAAAAAGTGACCATTTTGATGGTCGAGCAGAATGCCATGGAAGCTCTGCACATTTCCGACCGGGCTTACGTACTGGCACTGGGGAAAGTGGCGATGGAGGGCAGCGCGCGGGATCTGCTGGACGACCCGCGTATGCGCGAGCTCTATTTTGGCGGTCGTGCTGCCTGACAGGATCAAAAAAGAACAGAAGGAATACGCTATGCCGATTACCCCGGTTATCGATCACGCGGTGATTAATGTTGATGAAGAACTGGATCAGGCGCAATGCCTGTTCCAGCGGATGGGATTTCAGCTCAGTACGCGGGGACACCATTCGATGGGCTCCAGCAACCATCTGGCCATCTTTGCCGATAACTATCTGGAACTTTTAGGTTATGAACCCGCCCGCCAGACAGATGCGCGCGGTTTATGGAACGTAGCCCCAGGCCTTGCCGGGCTGGTCTGGAAAACCCGCGATGCGCATGCGGTATGGCGGCACCTCCAGCAATGCCAGCTCGATGGCGAACCGCCGACCCGCTTCTTCCGCCCGGTGATACTGCCGGACGGCAGCCAGACTGAGGCCCGGTTTTGTATCTCGCGGATCCGCGCCAGCGCCGTGGAATACGGCTTCAGTTTTTTCTGCGAACATCAGACGCCGCAAGCCGTCTGGCAGCCCGCCTGGCAAGTACATCCTAATAGCGTGCAGGCGCTGTCCGCGTTCGTTATTGCCTCGCCGCAACCTGAACAGACGCTGGCGCTGTATCGCCAGTTGTTCGGCACGGAGGCCCGCGCGGAGGAGAACGGCGGCTATGTGCTTGATTCAGGAACCTGTTGCCTGCGCATTATCACGCATCAACAAGCAAGCCTGGAGTTTGCGCTGCCGCCTGTTGCGGCGCAGGCACCGGCGAAAATGGTGGCGCTCTGTTTTCAGGTGGCTTCACTGGAGCAGCTCAGGCGCTGCCTTAGCCAGGGCGATATTCAGTGGCGAGAGCAGGGCCATCAGGTGCTGGTAATGCAGCAGCAGGCACAGTGGCTGGCGATGCGTTTTGCGGAAAAAGCATAGAGGGGAGTGCTGAAAACGAAGGAAGAGCAGGACGTAAAGTGAATCGTCGCTGGCGGCTTCTCTTCCGGCATCCCTGATTTCAACCCGGCTGCACGTTCTGGCAGCCGGCAGATTTCGGCGCAAATTCAGAGAGCGTCATCCACGCTGGCGCTGCCTTACTCCGCCACCAGCCACATATCCGCTTCTTCAAACATTTCCTCGAGCATCCGGTTCAGCTTTTCCCGGTCGTTTTTACTGGCATCGCTGTTTAGCCCGTTGGCCTGCATGGGTTTTACCCGGACATCGGCATCAGGAAACAGACGGTGAACACGCCGGGTAAGTTCATCAAGGATGATTTCCCTGGCGCCGGAAAGCCCTTCAACATTGCGTTTGTCATAGACCAGTTCAACGAACATTAACCCTTCCTGTGTGTGAATTAATAGCGCAGTATTTATACTGTATAAAACAACAGTAATCAACAATGAAAGTGAGAGGGGAAGGGCAGAAAGTATTTTGTGGAATAGCGATCGGTTATTCCGCGCTGTTTCTGCGCGGAATGGGTGAAAAACAGAGGCGGTGTTTGCGGTGTGTATCATCGTGAGTCCTTTTCAGGACTCACGGTTTTATTTCGATTCTGAGCGGGAATTGCCGGTAGAGATCAGCTGGGCTGTACGGTTTTTTTCTTTTTAAAGTTTTCGTCATTAATCACAAACTGGAATGCGTCGAGAACCAGCCCCGATATTCTGAGAATATCTTCCATTTATCACCTGTAGCTTCAGAGCGTGTAGCCACTCAAATAGAGCAATGTTATTGGCCAGTTTATGACGATTTAATCGATGCGGTTTTTTCAGCCCTACGAAATGATCTCATTATTTAAAATAATTACCGTTTGGGCGGACAAGTCCGCCGCGCAATATCCCCTCTCGCCGCGCGTGAAAGCGCAGCGTTTGCCCACCGCATGAGTAAAAAAGAGCGTGCAATATCTGATTTTGCCCGTACCGGGCCACTATTGGCACGATCGGATGACATACACTGAACTGAGCAGCGAAAGCGAAGGCCCCTTTGTGCTTGTTCACCAGGAAGGCTTACGCCAGTACCGTCTGGAAATATGTCGAATAGCGCGTAAGCGCGGTGACTGTAGCGGGTTGATGATACCGGTTCGTACATATCTCTCCTCATCGCAGGCGTAACGGTGTTGAACAGTGGGAAGCAGCATGTTTAATCATTTGAAAAAACGAATGCACCAGTATAAAGAACCGGCGGTATCGCCATCGCAGGGGGAAGATATTCTCTTTGCTGCACTTGAGCAGAATATGATGGCTGCCGTGCTGATTGATGAGCAGGACAGGGTGATGTTTTACAATCGCGCGGCAGAAAAATTATGGGGCTACCGCCGTGACGATGTGCTCGGACAAAGTGTCTCCATTCTGATTCCGCATGATCTAAAAGCCGCGCATCCTGGCTTTATTCGCCATCATCGCGAGGGCGGTGATTCACGCGTTGAGGGGATGAGCCGGGAATTGCAACTGGAGCGAAAGGACGGCGAGAGGATCTGGACGCGCTTTGCCCTTTCCCGGGTCGTGAACGCAGGAAAAGTCTGTTATCTCGCGCTGGCGCGTGACGCCACTCTGGAGATGGAACAGCGGGAACAGACGCGTCTGTTGCTGCTGGCCGTTGACCATATCAGCAAACCGGTGATCGTGCTGGATACCGGACGGCGTATTGTGCAGGCGAACCGGGCTTTTACGGAGGCGTTTGGTCTGAGCTTAAGTGAGGCGGCGGGAAAACGCCTGGATAGCGTCCTCAATATTCCGGATGATCCGCCGGATAACCGGCAGCGTCTGCAAAACCTGTTGCGCAAGAATGAGCGCGAGCAGAATGAGTTTCAGGCGCTTGCCAGCAATGGCGAGAACGTCTGGTTCAACGCCACCCTCAGCCCGGTTCTTGCCAAAAATGGCCAGTTGCAGAATCTGGTAATGACTTTTTCTGATATCACCGAAGATCGCAAGATCCGCGAACTTGAACGGGCTTTGCTTTCCGCGATGCGCAGCAATCTGCCGATCGGTGAAATGGGCGAAATCATCTGCCGTAATATCGTCGCCGTGCTGGGGCAGGCGCACGCTTCGCTGAAAATCCTGCAAAATAATGTTCCGCAACGCTGGGCGTGCAGCGCCGAAAAACTCGACTGTCCGGGAGTCATATCGCGCGCCGTGACGATTCGCCGACGCGACGGTGTTGCCGCAGGTATCCTGACGATCGACACCGTGGCTGGCAAGGAAAACCGAGCCTTGACTGAGCGTGTCGCCGATATCAGCCAGCACCTGGCCGCGCTGGTGCTGGAACAGGAAAATAGCCGGCAGCAGATTGAACATCTGATTAAATTCGATCCGCTAACCGGGCTGCCTAACCGCAGACATCTGCAAGATTATCTCGATCAACGGCTGGCGACAGCGGAGACGAAAGCGCCAGTAGTGCTGATGATGATGGTTGATCACTTCCAGGATGTCATTGATGCGCAGGGGTATGCCACCGCTGAGCAGCTCCTCTCAATCGTGGCTAACCGGCTGCGCAATAGCCTCGGCGCGGGCCAGTATCTGAGCAAAATAGAGGGGCAACAGTTTGTGCTGGTGGATAGTGAGAATGACGTTAGCAGCATGACGCGGGTTGCGGAAGTGCTCGAAAACGCCGTCAGTGAACCTATCAACTTTAATAACACGACGTTTTCATTGACGTTGAGTATCGGCATTAGCTATGAGGCGGGTAAAGATCGCGACTGGCTGCTGTCCACTGCGCACAGCGCCATGGATCATATTTACCGCAGCGGCGGTAACGGCTGGCAGTTCTTCAATCAGGAGCTTAACCGCGCTGCGAGGGAGCGCCTGCTTTTGGGAGCGTCGCTGAAGCGCGCCGTTGCGGAAAATCGCTTGCGGTTGGTCTATCAGCCGCAGATCAATATCGCTACCGGTGAATTGTATGGTCTTGAAGCGCTGGCCAGATGGTGGGACCCAGAACACGGCGAAGTGCCGCCTGCGCGGTTTATTCCGCTGGCGGAAGAGGTGGGAGAAATCGAGAATATCGGCATCTGGGTGTTGCGCGAGGCATGCCGCCAACTGGCGCAGTGGCGCAAAAACTGGCCGGATTTTCCTGCGCTTTCTGTCAATTTGTCGGCCATTCACTTTCACAATATCCAGCTTCCCATGCAGGTACTGGACGCCATCAACGAGTTTGCCATCCCCGGTGAAATGCTGACGCTGGAAATTACCGAAAGTATGGTCATGGCGCCGGATGATGAGCTATCAGCGCGTTTTCAGACGCTGCGCGATATGGGGGTTGGTCTGTCGGTAGATGATTTCGGGACGGGGTTTTCCGGGCTTTCCCGGCTGGTCACGCTGCCGGTGACCGAAATTAAAATCGATAAAAGCTTTGTCGATAGTTGTCTGACGGATAACCGGAGCCGTTCGCTGCTGGAGGCAATAACCGGCATCGGGCAGAGCTTTGGCATGACGGTGGTGGCGGAGGGCGTCGAAACCCGTGAACAGTTACAGCTCCTGCGGCATATTGGATGCCCGGTGGTCCAGGGCTACTATTTTTCCAGACCGATTCCTCCGGAAGAGGTTCCAGAGTGGTTTTTAACGACCTTCCCAAGGCTTATCGCGCAAGAGGCGCAGCCCTGAAACGCGGTGAGTATCTTTGCGCTGAAATAGCCGCAACGCTTTTGTTTCTGCTGCGCCCCTTGTAGCATATGTCGCGAATTTTATTGTGGTTGTAGCGTTAGCTCTAAGGATGTGAGTGTGTTTGCGGAATTTGGCGTTATCAGTTACTGGACCTACTTTATCGGCGCAATTTTTATTATTTTGGTGCCCGGTCCGAACACCTTTTTTGTGCTGAAAACCAGTATCGCCGGCGGATTACGCAACGGGTATACCGCTGCGGCAGGCGTTTTTATTGGTGATGCTGTGCTGATGTTTCTCGCGTACGCCGGTGTCGCCACGCTGATTAAAACAACACCGGTATTGTTCAATATCGTGCGTTATCTCGGCGCGATTTACTTGCTCTGGCTTGGCGGGAAAATGCTCTACAGTACCTTTGTGCAGCGGACGCCGCCGCAAAGTGATGATGATGTGCATAAAGGCGATATTTTAAAACGCTCGCTGGTATTGAGCCTGACCAACCCGAAAGCGATTCTGTTTTATGTTTCGTTCTTTGTGCAGTTTATTGATATCCATTATGCCCGGCCCGGCGTGTCATTTTTTATTCTCGCCAGCACGCTGGAGCTCATCAGCTTCTGCTATTTCAGCTTCCTGATCGTGACAGGTTCTTATGTGACGCAATGGGTGAAGACAAAAAAACGCTTAACCCGTCTGGGAAATTCGCTGATTGGTTTAATCTTTGTCGGCTTCGCCGCCCGTCTGGCAACGTTGCAGTCCTGAAGAGTTAGCCTGAAGAGATAAAAAGAAAAGCCACGCCAGACAGCGTGGCTTTTTAGCATTTATTCTGCCAGCACGGGCATTTTCGCCATCACAAACTCCAGCACTTTCTCACCATCCATTGACGCGAAAGGATAACTTTCGATAATCGCGACAGGGGCATTACCCACGGCGGCCTTAATTTCGTCCAGTTTGTACTGGATGTGCGGCGCGACCAGAAAACAGTCAAAGGCGGGAGCGACGCTGGCGAAATTATCCAGACCGATTGCACTAATCAGCATTGGATAGCCATGTTCGTTGGCTGCCTTTTGCATCCGTTTCGCCAGTGCATTGGCGGTATTGCCGAAAAGACAACATATTAGTAACTTTTTCATGGTCCTGTCCTCCTGGAAGATACGCCTACACTATGCCTGCCAGTGGCGAGAAAATGAGCGCAGCCTCCAGGTTTATTACGAAATATCGTTACTGGAACACCGAAATAGCTTCTGCTAAACGAATAGCCTGCTGATTCATGCGCCCGGTGGCCTCAGCGCCTTCCTGCACGCGCTCGGCATTCTGGTGGGTGATCTTGTCCAGATCTTCCACGGCCAGACTAATTTCGCCAAGCGCCGTCGCCTGTTCGGCGGTGGCGGCACTGATTTGTGCAATCAGCGCGGTGACATTCTGGACCTTGCTGACAATCTCTTTCATTGTCTTGCCAGCGTTATCGGCCAGCTCACTACCGGAATCGACGTGCGCCACACTGGTTTCGATCAACGCTTTGATTTCGCTGGCCGCGCTGGCGCTGCGGCTTGCCAGGCTTCTTACTTCGCCAGCCACCACGGCAAAACCTTTCCCTTGTTCCCCCGCGCGTGCTGCCTCTACTGCGGCGTTCAGTGCCAGAATATTGGTCTGAAAGGCGATACTGTCGATGATGCTGGTGATGCTGGCAATTTGCCGCGAGCTGTCCGCAATTGCCGACATCATCTCGATCATCTGATTCATGACCTGCCCGCCTTGTTGCGCCGCGCTCTGCGTACCCTGCGAAAGGGTGGTCACTTCCGCCGCCGTCTCACGGTTACTCCTTACCGTCGCTGTCATTTCGTTCATGGTGGCGGCCGTTTGCTGCACATTTGACGCCGCCTGTTCAGTCTGACGGCTTAAGGAGTCATTTCCTTCCCGCAGCGCATCTGACGCTTTCAGCACGGTCACCGCCTGGCCGCTGACATCGTTAACCAGCCAGCGAAACATCAGGCCAAGCTGGTTGATGGCGCGTAGCGTGACGCCCACTTCATCTACGCGGTTGAGCTGTTCCACCTGATGTATTTCGCCGCTGGCAACCTGCAACGCCTGGCGCCGCAGATGTTCAATCGGGCGAACGATTTGCTGTTCAAGCCAGATATCGATTGCCAGCAGCAGTAGCGTCATAAAACCCGAGAAACTCGCCATTTGCCCCAGTGTCAATGCATGCAGCCAGGCGGCGGCAAGGCTGAATAACAGCGCGATAATTAGCGCTGAACGTAATCGCCAGCGCAGGGGAAGGGTGACGAACAGCGAGCGCCATGCCATCAAACCGGTGCGAATGATCAACCCTTTATGAAAACGTCGGCCTTTGCTCTGGCCGTTACGAAACTCACGGTACAGTGTCTCCGCCGCCGCGACTTCTTCCGCTGCGGGCCGCGTACGTACTGACATATAACCCTTGATCCTGCCCTCACGCACTACCGGAATAGCGTTAGCGCGTACCCAGTAATGATCGCCATTACGACGGCGGTTTTTTACCAGTGCCGTCCACGGTTCTCCCTGTTTCAGCGTGCCCCACATATCCGCAAAAGCTTCTTTTGGCATATCGGGATGACGAACCAGGTTATGCGGCTCGCCTTTTAGTTCCTCAAGCGAAAAACCACTGACCTGGATAAACGCGTCGTTAGCATAATTAATATGGCTTTGTGGATCGGTCGTTGACATTAAGGTGGCATCATTATCGAAAACGTATTCTTGCTGTGTGACGGGTTCATTGTTACGCATAGTGAGCCTTCTCAGGAAAAGGGATACGAGCCTGAAACATGTTACATTGCTTATATCTATTTACGGCATGAGGTACTACGTGCTTTATATTTTTCTGTTGCTTACGTACTGGCAAAATAGTGCATAAAATAATTTCATTTAAGCCATCATCTTTTTTCCCGAAGATAAAAGGAAATTTCACTTAAGGAGCAAAAAAAGGCGCGGCAGTAAAGTAAGTGTATATTTATATTCCAGCATAACCATACATAGTGTAGATGTTTTTATTATTGTTGAAGCTGCAGGGATAATGTTTCCGCTGAAACTATAAATACATGAATAAGAGTTGTGGTCGGGATCATAAACCTGTTGCTACGGTGCGCCAAATACGCGCCAGATCGTTTCCCGGCGGGCTGGATTCAGCTACGCTGAAACTCTCTTACTGCGAAAGGAATGTTCTTATGAAAGGTACTGTCGTTCACCACGAACACCGCATTGGCTTTCTTGTGATTCGCGACGATAAAGGCGAGTTCGCCCTCGCAGAGCTGCTGGGAAATTATGATGTTGAGATGGGAGATATCGTTTCTGGAAACCTGCATACCAACGGTAAGGAGACGTTGTTTAACCAGACTCAGAATGAAGCGATGGAGGTCTCTGTGAAAGGCTATGGATTATCTGAACAGGATGCCATTAGCATGTTTCTGCGCACGCACTGAATTAATTTACTGTTTCTTATGCGATATATCTTAGTTGCAGTGAATTAATTGCAGAGAAAAAAGAGTACCCATTTTCATTTGCGGCTTGAAGCAGGGGAAGGGCAATAAAATGCGGCAGTTTCGACACCAAAACTGCCAGCGAATGTTTTTTGAGATTGTTAAAGCGTATATCCGTCACGTGCGCACTTTATAACCTGTAACCCGATTGTGAGCCAACGCGAAATTTTCGCTGGAAAGATTAAGGAATTTGATGATTGTCCGCACTGCGCTTCGTTTGATAGCCACATGCTGCTGCGGAATGTGACGCCGCAGCAGCTCAATTCATTAAGTTATCTTATTATTCGTCTGCGTTTGAAGATTTTCATCCTTCCCGCAGGATTCCCGCCTGCTGCTTAATACAACAGGCCGGACAAATAACGTGCGCGTTAAATGCCGTACTGGTGGTGATTCTCGCCAGCGTTGATTTTCGCCAGTAAACGAAAGGGTTTACTGTCAGCCAGCCAGTCCGGGATCTCTTCGGGCGACAGCGGGCGTGAAAAGAGGTACCCCTGTGCGACATCGCAGCCATACTCTTCCAGCATGCGTGCGGTTTCAAGATCCTCAATCCCCTCGGCCAGTACCACGTACTGTAACTCTTTGAGCATCATAATCACGTTACGGGCGATAATCCGGCTGCCGGTGTCGGTGGTCACCTGGCTGACCAGCGAGCGGTCGAGCTTGATAACGTCGATCGGAATTCGGCGTAAGTAACTGATATTGCTGTATCCGGCGCCAAAGTCATCAAGCAGAATGGTAAAGCCCAGTAGCTTAAGCCTGTCCAGCTCCGCCAGCGCCGGTTCGCTTTCCAGCACTTTTTCCGTCTCCAGACATTCGATACGCAGATCGGAGGTATAAAGCCCGGCCGCGAGCACGTTGCGTTCCAGTTCATCGGCAAATCCCGGACGCGAAAAATCGCTCACCGTCACGTTGATCGATACCGGCAGCAAAATACCCTGCTGTTTCCAGCTTTTTAGCTGTGCGATCACCGTTTTAATTACCCACTGCGTAAGGTCGCTCATCAGGGTGGTTTTTTCCGCCAGCTCGACAATGAGGGCCGGAGAGACATTCCCCAGTTGCGGGTGTTTCCAGCGCAGTAACGCTTCGACGCCTTCGGTTTTACCGGAGCGCAGCGAAACCTTCGGTTGATAGACCATATAGAGCTGGTCCAGGGATTTGATGGCTTCGCTGAGATCGTGCAGCAGCTTGAAGTCTTTATTGCGTTTGTGGTCGAGGGTCGGGTCGAAAAGCAACGCCGGAATACCCTGGCGAATGGACTCATGCAGGGCGCTAATTCCCTGGCGCACCACTTCCTGCACATTGTCTTCCTGCGGGGAAAATTTAACGTAACCCGTATGCAGCGTCAGGTTGATGTCGATATCGCCAGCCACTTTCGCCTGTGTACAGGGTAAACGTTCCGCCCGTTTTGCCAGCGTCAGCGCGTAATCGATATCCACCAGCACGGCATAACGCGCGGTGGTAAAGGCATACAGCGTGACCTCGTCTTTCAGCTTCAGGCGCAAACGCAGCAGTGAACCGAAGCTGCGCAGCAGTTTCTCCAGCGCTTCGAGGCCGAGATAGCGAGAGAGTTCGTAAGCGCGCGGCATATCGATGCAATCAAAAATCACCAGCCCGTAAGGAGTGCTCGCTTTTGCAAGGGTTAACCGTTCCATCTCTTTCATCAGAAACTGACGGTTAGGTAGGCCGGTCAGCGCATCCACCAACCCGACGGTATAAAAGGATTCAAGATAGGCGGCGGCGAGGGCGGCAACACGTAAAAAGCTGGCAACCTGGCTGGATGTGGGCACGTAGGTTTCGGGATGACTCGCACACAGCGTACCCATGATCACGCCATCTTTATTTATCATTGGCGCTGAAGCATAAAAAACAATATCGCCGTTTTTTACCAGCGGCTGATGATTAAATCGACCATCAAGGCGGGTATCTGAACTAATTACCGTTTGGCCGCTGTGCAAAGAATATTGGCACATGGTCTGTTCGATTCGTATTTTTACGTGCTCAATCGGAATGTTTTTAACATATTTGATATATTGAAAAACATCATCGAATGTAGTGATAAAACAGCCTTCAACCCCCATAACTTCGCACGCCAGAAGAGCAAACTCGGCCAGTGCTGCATCGCGGGATTTATCCTCCTTGCTCAGCAGCTCCAGAGTGGCCAACCGTTTGCTTTCGCTTTTTTTCAGACCAGTGAACATAGCGAGCTCCTGCCCAAATAAATGAGACCGTAGAAATCTGTTCAGAGGACGCCATCATTCGTTTGGTTGAATTCTGCGCTGAAATAGCAACGTGTCTGTAATTACCACCAGCCCAATTGCGTTCCGGCCACGGCAACAATTGCCACAATCAGCATAATGATGGTTGTCTTTCTCACGAAAACTCCTTCACCGGCGATATACGCCAGAAATGAATTGTATAAGAGATAGAAGAAAATCAGATTTTTCTCAAGCTATCCATGGGGGGCAATAAGCTTAATCGAGACGGGTAAAGGATTTTTTCTTTTATTTTTTTCATCCGTTACATTACCTCTCTCGCAAACGCGCGACATTACATCATGAAAGCAGAACATTTGATATATCGGGGGCGGGAGCCACTAAAGCTGACAGGGAAAAATAAAAAAAAGCCCCGTTGATGAAGCGGGGCAAAAACTCATTGATTACGGAATGATGTTCTCTTGGTCATGGGTGAGAACGAGGCTCACTATAATGACCAAAAGTGCAGTAAGAATGGAGAAATCATGGAGATACCTCCGGCTTGAGGCTATGCTGAAGAGCAATTTCGCCTGAGATGAAGGAAAAAAATGATGCGCTATGTTTTATGGGTTTTGCCGTTTTTAGTCACCGCTTGCTCCACAACGAAACCCGATGCGCCGTTGCCGCCGCAGATCGGTAAAGCCAATCCGGCGGCGATGTACTGCCAGCAAAAGGGCGGGCAGCGGGTGCCGGTTCAGAGCCCGCAGGGGGTGCGTACCGAGTGTAAATTGCCGAATGGTGAGGTAATCGATGAATGGACGCTGTGGCGTCGCGATCATCCGCAATCCGGATCGTGACAGCAACGGGCAGCCCAGGGTAAACTTCGCTTTCAGATTAATCTCATTTTACTGTTGCGAGAGTACCAGAGAAGTATGTTTCAGCTACGAGCGGGCAGCCAGGCCTTAGTCATTGGCGCCCAGACCGCCAATGGTCGCTGCAATATTGGTAAAGCCGTTGAACTGTTCGGCCTGTGCCAGCCTGGAGAACGTTTTTTAAACCCTGTTAACGGTGTGATCACAGAGATGCCGCGCAACGTCGGCCGGGCGCTGTGGCTGGTCACCGGCAATGTCACCGCGTTCGATGGCCAGCAGGGCTTTGCTTTTATCCGGGCTGAGCATCTGATGCCGCTGCAACCCGACAGCGAACCGCAGGATCTGCGCGAGCGGGTGATCGACTAAGTCAACGAGCGCAGCCATTCAGCCAGCACGATGGCATGATTCTGCGCCTGGTTTTTCGCCGCGTATAACAGCGTAACGGTACTTTTTTTACCCCGCGCCGCGAGCTGTTCACCTGCCGTTTTTTGCCCATCCAGCTCTTTGCGGTAGGCTTCGCTGAAGCTGGCGAAATCGAGCACTTCCCCGTGAAAGGCTTTGCGCAGCTCCGTTGAGGGTGCCAGCGTTTTGTTCCATTCATCAAAACGCAGATCGGCTTTTTTTACGCCGCGCGGCCAGAGCCGGTCCACCAGCACCCGGTAACCGTCGTCGTCGCTGGCGGCGTCATAAACACGTTTACATTGGATCATGTTTTTTCCCTCTCTATCATCCCAGGTCACCAGTGCCGGTAATTGTTGCGCGGGAAAGGCAGTCGCTGACGAGGATGCAGGTTTGCTGCACGGCTGGCTCCTGATAATTTGTTCTTGCGCAACAGATTATTTCATTCTTCTGCGTGATACATGATCTCAATTTTAAGGTGTTGTGATTCCAGTAAAAGACAGCTAATGTGATGTTCCTTATGTTATTCGTTATTTGCCCCGGCATAAGGACACATTCATGCATCATATCCCTCCGAAAAAAACACTGCGTATCGCACTGGTCGGCGATTACAGCCATGACATTGTTGCTCATCAGGCGATTCCGCTGGCGATTGATGACGCTGCTGCCGTACTGGAAATTACCGCTGATTACGACTGGTTACCGACCAGCGAAATTAACAGCGCCGAAGATCTGGTCGGCTATGATGCCATCTGGGTGGTGCCGGGAAGCCCCTATAAAAATGCCCGTGGCGCGTTTATCGCCATTCAGTATGCGCGAGAAAATGCCGTGCCGTTCCTCGGTACCTGCGGCGGCTTTCAGCATGCGGTGATCGAATATGCCCGCAATGTGCTGGGCTGGAGCGACGCTGCACATGCCGAAACGGAAAACGAAGGGCGCATGGTGATCTCTGCGCTGACCTGCGCGCTGGTGGATCAAACCGGTACCATCGAACTGCGACCGAATACGCTGATTGCCCGCGCGTATGGCCGTGATGTGGTGGAAGAGGCCTACCGTTGCAGCTTTGGCGTTTCGCCAGAGTTTGCCCGCGAGCTGGAGAGCGGCGATCTGCGCGTGACCGGTTGGGATGAAGAGGGCGAAATCCGCGCGGTGGAACTGGTGACGCACCCGTTCTTTGTCGCCACGTTGTTCCAGCATGAACGCGCTGCGCTGGCCGGGCGACCTTCACCGCTGGTACAGGCGATGCTGCGCGCCGCCTGCGAATAAGCCATGGACCTCTTCCGCGCCATCCGATATCCGGCCGGATGGCGCGCGGTTTAGCGGGAAATAATTTCCCGATCGCGGCCAGCAAACGCGCCGCACACCGCCATTACCACCGCCAGCACGGTACATGCCAGCAACGGCAGGTGCCAGTCGCCGCTGGCGTCGTGAATTTTCCCCATCAACGGCGGGCCGCAGGCTGCCAGCAGGTAACCGACCGACTGCGCCATCCCGGAGAGGGCTGCCGCCTGATGTGCGGAACTGGCGCGCAGGCCAATAAATGTGAGGCCGAGGATCATTGTCGCGCCGGAGCCAAAACCAAAAATAACCGTCCACAGCACGGCGTGTGCTGGCAGCAACCATAATCCCAGCGAACCCACCGCGCACAGAAGCGCCACCAGTGCCGCGATGCCGCGCTGATCTTTCAGCCGATGCAGGAAAACCGGCACCAGTAAACCCGGCGCGGCGGTCGCCAGTTGCAAACCACCGTGCAGGGAACCCGCCTGCGCTTCACTAAAACCCTGCGTCAGCAAAATCGACGGCAACCAGCCAATAATAATGTAATAAATCAGTGAGTTGATACCGAGGAACAGCGTGACCTGCCAGGCCAGCGCCGAGCGCCAGATCCCCCGGCTGTGCAGCGCTCCGGAAGCGCTGATCTGCGCCGGTGCACCGCGACGCAGATGAGGCAGCCACAGCAGCAGCGCGAGTAGCGGAAACACCATCAGCATCAGCAATGCGCCGTGCCAGCCCGCGCCGCTCTGCGCCAGCGGAACCACCAGCGCGGAGCCGAGCGCTGCAGACGCGCCCATCGTCAGGGAGTAGGCGCCGGTCAGTTTCGCCACATGCCCGGCGAAGTCACGCTTCAGCATGCCTGGCAACAGCACGTTGCCGAGTGCTATGCCGCAACCAATCACCGCCGTGCCAACAAACAGCAGCGTGGAGGATGGCAGGGAACGGATGGCGATGCCAAGACAAATCAGCACCATTGCGGCAAACAGACTGCGCTCCATGCCGAAACGGCGGGCAACACCGGCAGCCAGCGGAGAGATCAGCGCAAACGCCAGCAGCGGCAGTGTGGTAAGCATGCCGGTTTGGGCTGTGCTTAAACCATATTCTGCACGAATGGCATCGAGTAACGGCGCCGCGCCGGTAAACGTGACGCGTAACGTGGTTGCAATCATCAGGATACCGGCAATCAGCAGCACCCCTTGTTGCCCACGGGAAGAAAGGCGAGTGGTCATTGTATTCTCTTGATAAACAACAGACCGCTACGATAGCGGTTTTTTCTTCGGTTTTAATCAAGCTAAAATGACAGTTTATCGCTAAATTCGGACAACTTAATGCACGGACTCGGACTGGGCGGCTACGATCCCGACAGCCAACAGGAAGCGGCGGTGGCTTTTCGTATCACCGTTGCGGCAGAAGAGCAGCGCATTCCTGCGCATTATCACCGCAAGGGGCAACTGATTCTGGCGCTGAAAGGGGCCATCACCTGCGAAGTTGAACATGCACGCTGGATGGTGCCGCCGCACCATGCCATGTGGCTGCCAGGTAGGGTGTCGCACAGCAATCACGCGACCCCCAACGCGCAGCTCTGCTTTTTATTTATCGAACCCTGGTCAGTGGTGATGCCAGAGCATTGCTGTACGCTGAAGATCTCGCCGCTGGTACGCGAGTTGATTATGGTGCTTGCCGCACGAACGCCAGCGCAGCGACGCCAGCCTGCTACGCAGCGGCTGGTGCAGGTGCTGTTTGATGAATTGCCGGATCAACCGCAGATGCAGTTGCAGCTTCCTGTTTCCGCGCACCCGAAGATCCGCCAGATGGTCGATCATATGGAGGCCAGCCCGGCTGAGCGACAAACGCTGGCGCAGTGGGCGCAGGTGTTCGCCATGAGCGAGCGTAACCTGGCGCGGCTGGTGGTTCGGGAGACGGGCCTCAGTTTTCGCCGCTGGCGACATCAGATGCAGTTGATTCTCGCCCTGCAACGGTTGATTAGCGGCCAGTCCGTACAGCAAGTCGCCCAGACGCTGGGGTACGACTCAACGACAGCCTTTATTACCATGTTTAAAAAGGGGCTTGGTCAGACGCCGGGGCGTTATCTGGCCACCCTCGGTACAGAGTAATATTTTCTGCTCTCTATTCCCTTGTGTTTATAAGGTCTTAAAAGGTTTGTTCTGTGGAGTGATGATGGATAAGTGATTTATATGGCGCATCTGTTTTTAATAATATTTTCAGATAATCAATGCACTTTTTGATATTTGTCTGATGAATGGGGTTATGTGACTTTAGCGCTGAAATCACCACAATAACAGGGCATAAGGATAAGCATGGCAACCTCATTACACACAAAAATCACCGCGCTCAGCGCACTGGCACTCCTTTCCGCACTCTCATTTTCTGCGCATGCCGACAAACTGGCGGATATCAAAGCCGCCGGTGTCGTCAAAGTGGCGACCTTCGATGCCAACCCGCCGTTTGGCGCGATTGACCCGAAATCGCACGAGATCGTCGGTTATGACGTCGATTTTGCTAAAGCGTTGGCGAAAAGCCTCGGGGTAAAACTGGAGCTGGTCGCGACCAATCCGGCGAACCGCATTCCGCTGCTGCAATCCGGCAAGGTGGATCTGATTGTTGCGGATATCACCATCACCCCGGAACGCGCGCAGGTGATTGACTTCTCCACGCCGTATTTTGTTACCGGCCAGCAGTTCCTCGTCCCGGCAACGGCTGCCGATAAACTGGAGGCCTACAGCAAAGCGCGCATCGGCGCAGTGAAAGGCACCACCGGCGAACAGGCGCTGCACCAACGCTTCCCGCAATCCCGCGTGCTGGCCTATGACGATATCCCGCTGGCGCTGACCGCGCTGCGTAATGGCAACGTACAGGCGATTACGCAGGACAGTACCATTCTGGCCGGATTACTGGCGGAAGCGCCGGATAAAGCCAAATTCAAAATCCTGCCGGATCTGCTGTCGAAAGAGGAGATTGGCGTAGGGGTGGGGAAAGGTGAAACCGCGCTGCTGAAAGCGGTGAATGATGAACTGGTGAACCTTGAGAAGAGCGGCGACGCGGCAAAAATCTACGATACCTGGTTCGGTCCGCAAACTAAAACCCCGGCTCCACGCAGCTTTAAAATAGAAGCGAAGTAATATGCTGTCAGGTCTGTTTTCCGCCTCTGTGGCTTCCGCCACGGAGGCGTTTCCCGTGCAAAAAGGAACGGTGACATTTCGCGGCGTCACAAAACGCTATGGCGATAATGTGGTGCTGAATGGCATTGATTTACAGGTCGCCGCTGGTGAAGTGCTGGCGGTATGCGGCCCCTCTGGTTCCGGCAAATCCACGCTGATCCGCCTGATCAACCAGCTTGAAACCCTGAGCAGCGGCGAGATTGAGGTTGATGGTCAACCGACCAGCACACTCTCCTGGCGCGCGCTGCGTGAACTGCGTCGCCATGTCGGTTTTGTCTTTCAGCAATTCAATCTCTATGCGCATCTCAACGCGCTGGACAATATCACGCTGGCGCTGCGGCACATTCACGGTAAAAGTGCCGGTGATGCGCAGGCTATCGCGCTGGCGTTATTGGCGCGGGTGGGATTGCAGGATAAAGCGCATCACTTTCCCTCGCAGCTCTCCGGCGGTCAGCAGCAGCGGGTGGCGATTGCCCGCACGTTGGCGGCCGATCCGCACATCATTCTGTTTGATGAACCGACCTCGGCGCTGGATCCGGAGATGATTGGTGAAGTGTTGCAGGTGATGAAATCGCTGGCGCACAGCGGTATCACGCTGATTGTTGTCACCCACGAGATGCAGTTTGCCCGTGAAATCGCCGATCGGGTGATCTTTATCGACGGCGGCGAGATCCTGGAGCAGGCGGCACCGGCGCAGTTCTTCTCCGCGCCGCAACACCCGCGCGCGCAGCGTTTCCTGCAAAAAGTGCTCAACCCACTGCACGCAGATAACAAGGAGTTGTGATGGCGCTGCATCTCGACTGGGCAGGCGTGCTGACCGGGCAGCCCGCGCAATGGATCCTCTCCGGTTTTCTCACCACCATTTGGGTCACCCTCGCCGGTATGCTGCTGGCGACGGCGCTGACGGTGCTGCTGCTGGCGTTGCGGTTGACCGGCGGCAAAGCAGGGCGCGCAGCGGTGGCGGTGTGGGTTTCGCTGTTTCGCAACACCCCTTTGCTGGTGCAGTTACTGTTCTGGTATTTCGCCGCCTGGAACCTGTTACCGCTGAGTTTTCGTCAGTACGTGAATGACGATCATGCATTCAGCATTCTGCCGGGCAATGTCTGGTGGTTTACCCCGGAATTTCTCTCCTCCGCCTGGGCGTTAGGGCTGTTTACCGCCGCATTTCTGGTGGAAGAGATTCAGGCCGGGCTGCACGCAGTTCCGCGCGGGCAAATTGAAGCGGCCGAGTCGCAGGGGTTCAGCCCGCTGGCGCTGTTTCGCTGGGTGTTGTTACCTCAGGGGTTACATAATGCCTGGCAACCGGTGGTGGGGCAATATCTCAACCTGATGAAACTCTCCTCGCTGGCCACCGGGATTGGCCTTGGCGAGCTGACCTACCAGACCCGGCAGATCGAAAGTTACAACGCGCATGAGCTGGAAGCGTTTGCCATTGGCAGCGTGCTCTATCTGCTGCTGGGGCTGGTGATGAGCGTGCTGTTCAATGTGTCGCAAAGCTGGCGGATTTTACGCCGCGCGGCGGGAGGTCAGCGTGATCGCTAACGTTACGGTTATCACCGATAACCTCGATTATCTGTTGTGGGGACGCGCGGCCCAGGGCGAACCGGGCGGGGTATTGCTCTCGCTGCTGATGACGTTTGGCGCGGCGGCGCTGGCCTTTCCCGGCGGCGTGCTGCTGGCCTGTTGCGCCTGGCGCTTTCGCGGCTGGCCGCGCAGGGCGCTGTTTCTGTGGGCGGAGATTATTCGCGGCATTCCGCTGATCTTCGTGATTTTCTGGCTGTGGTTTTTACTGCCGTGGCTGACAGGAACGGATCTGCCCGGCGCGGTGACCGTGACGCTGGCGCTGGCGTGGTTTACCTCGGCATCGGTAATGTATTCGACGCTGGCGGCACTGGGCGCGTTGCCGGACGGCCAGTACGAAGCGGCGCTGAGCAGCGGTTTTAGCAGCGTGCAAACCCTGCGGCTGGTGCTGCTACCCCAGGCGTTACGCAACGCGCTGCCCTCATACGTGGGGTTGCTGGTTGCGCTACTGAAGGACACCTCGCTGGCGTTTATCGTCAACGTGCCGGAGCTGACTACCGTGGCCGGGCAGGTGAATAACCGGGTGCAGGTCTACCCTGCGGCGCTGTTTATCTTTACCGGTCTGGTCTACTACCTGCTGTGCAGTGCGCTGGAATTTGCCGTCAAACGCCACCAGCGCCGTTATTCACTGCCGGCCAATTAGCAGCGACACCAGCCCGGCAGCAATCAGTGGCCCGACCGGAACGCCCCGGAACAGGGCCACGCCCAGCACGGTGCCGACCAGCAACCCTGCCACCAGCGACGGCTGCGTACTCATCAATGTCACACCGCGCCCACCGAGCCACGAGACAAAGATACCCACCGCAATGGCCACCAGCGACTTCCAGTTGACGAAGGAGTGCAGCAGGGTGGATGGCGGCAGCGAGCCGCTGGCAATCGGCGCCATCACGCCAATCGTCAGAATAATAATCCCCACTGTCAGCCCCTGTTTTTCTATCCACGGGAAGAAGGTATTCAGCGGCGTGATACGGACAATAATCAGCACCAGAATGGAGACGGCGACAGTGGTGTTGTGGCTGACAAATCCCAGCGCGGCGAGCGCGAGTAAAATAAACAGTGTGCTATCAAACATGCAGAGGTTCCTTGCCAAAAAAAGAAGCCTGTTCACTCTACGCATAAACGGATGATGAGGCAGGCTTTTTTCTTTCGTACGGCTAATTTCGGGCAGTTGCCAGAGTGCGAAGCGATTTTTTTACCTAAACCCTGTCAATTTGTCATGGAACAGTCATGTTCGGCGCTTATGAATAGCGCATCGACGGGTGAAATTTCAGGCAACTGCGAGCCGCTATCATGCCATCAGATATCTATGTTCTTACCGCACTGTTTACGACGCTGGCCGTTGGGCTGGTGATTTGCGTGTTAATACTGGAACGCTCGGAGTGGTAACCGGTTCATCACGCGGACAGACGGCGGAAATCGACAATTTCCGGCTGCGCAATGCGCAGGTAGTCTTGTGTATCCATAATCACTGATTTTTCCAGCAGACCGGCGTTGAAGGCGATATTGTCAAAGCGCTGAAACAGTACCGGGTCGGCCACCAGATGCAGATCCGGATGAAAGCTAAACGGCGGAATAGCGCCGAAGACGCAGGCGGTGAGTTCTTCCACTTCCAGCGGACTGGCCAGCGAGGCTTTCAGCCCACCAAAATGCTGTGCCAGGCGGCTGAGATCGGCTTGCAGGTCGGCGGCAAGGATCGCCAGCACATGCTTTTTCACGCCGTTCCCTTTAATTTTGCATACCAGCGCTTTGGCACCCTGGCCCAGGGCGGTGCCACGAATTTCACTGACCGCTTCGCATTTACCGACGGCGTCGTGCTCGACGACCTGAAAACGTGCCTGTTGCTGCTCAAGCAGGGTCAACAGATGCTGGTGGACGTCGCGGCTGGCAATTTCAGACATGATCTCTCCCGATAACAAACAGTAAGAGTGAAAGCATAATCCACTCGCCGGGCGATGAGAATAAAAAAGCCGCCCCGAAGGACGGCGAAAAAATACAAGCACTACAAACAACGCTTTGTGTGTACTGTTTATTTTTTTTGCAAAAGGTAGCTGTTTTCAAAGCCCGGAACGCTACCAATAACGTCGAATCCGTTAAAGAAGCCGCCTGCGCGCAGCAGGTCAACTGCGGGTCCGACTTCCGGAGAGTAAATGAAGTCACGATAATCATCGAACACAATAAATCCACCGCTGACCACGGTTGGCGCATACAGCAGGAAATCGGTAAGAACATGCTCTTTCAGGTGGCCGCCGTCAATATGCAGCAGAATGGTTTTCGGCTCCAGCGCCATTACCCGTTCAATACTGTGCTGTGAATAACCGCGTATCAGCGTGACTTGCGGGAAAATATGCTCGTGGTAGAAACCTAACTCCAGAGGCTGGTTCGTTAATTCCATCGGGTCGATGCTGATAATGCGGCGGTTACCCTGGCAGAGGGCGTTCATAAAGGCGCTGGATTTACCTTTCCAGACGCCGATTTCAATAATGTCGCCAGCGGCGTTGGCATTATTGACTAACCAGCAGAGATAACCGAGCAGCTTAACGTGATCGTGAAAAGAGAGTTCCCGACGCGGCATCGCTTTTTCAGCGGGCAGGATGGCTTGCGCTTGCACGAAAGCTTCTCCCAGATCGTCCCAGACGGTATCAATAATCCCTTTTATTTCAGGGTCCTGTACAAATACTTTTAAGTCATCCAGGTCGATCATGCGCACGGTTCCTGTCAATTTGTCTTTCGCGACGAAAGAGAACGCCACGATTTGTCGTGCGTAAAATGTGCCACATTTCTTTGTTCACAAGGGGTGAAATAGCCGCGCTTTTGTAGGGCAATTCGTGGATTAGCCCGGCGCGAGCGGAATAGATGGGATTACGGGAAAGAAACGCCTGAGGAAAATCAGCCAGCCGGGCGGCCCTGGCTGGCTGATGTGTGGGGTTAATTAGATGCTGCCGTTTGCTTATGAAACAGTTCGCGGAAGACAGGGTAGATATCTTCCTGATCGCGGATATGCTGGATGGCGAAGTTATCGAACATCGCTTGCAGATGTTCATACTCGCGCCACAGCGTCTGGTGCGCCCGGCGGGTGATCTCAATGTAGCTGTAGTAACGCACCACTGGCAGGATTTTCTTCGCCAGAATTTCGTGACACAGCGGCGAGTCGTCCGCCCAGTTATCGCCGTCCGACGCCTGCGCGGCATAGATATTCCACTGCGCCGGGTCGTAACGCTCTTTGACCACTTCATCCATCAGTTTCAGGGCGCTGGAAACAATAGTGCCGCCCGTTTCCTGCGAGTAGAAGAACTCATGCTCATCCACTTCTTTTGCCTGCGTATGATGGCGGATATAGACCACTTCCACGTTTTTATAGGTCCGGCTCAGGAACAGATAGAGCAGGATGTAAAAACGTTTGGCCATATCTTTGGTGGCCTGATCCATTGAGCCGGAGACGTCCATCAGGCAAAACATCACTGCCTGACTGGAGGGTTCCGGGCGTTTTTCGTAGTTTTTGTAGCGTAAATCAAAGGTGTCGATAAACGGCACACGCTCGATTTTTGCGCGCAGCTCCGCAATCTCTTTACGTAAACGCTCCTCTTCAAGTAACTGTGCCGGTTCGCTTTTCTCCACCGTTTCGAGACTATTTTCCAGTTCGCGCAATTCACGGCGTTTACCGGCCGTCATCGCGGTTCGGCGGGCGAGCGAATTTTGCAGCGATCGTACGACGCTGATATTCGCCGGTACACCGTTGGAGGTGTAGCCAGCGCGGTGCGTTTTAAATTCATTAAGCTGCCGTTGCTGATTTTGTTTCAGGTTCGGCAGCGCCAGATCCTCAAACAGCAGATCGAGGTACTCATCTTTGGAAATCTGGAAGACGAATTCATCCTCGCCTTCGCCGTCAGGGCTGGCTTCGCCCTGGCCGCTACCGGAACCGCCACCGCCGCCTTGCGGGCGTTCGATGCGGTCGTTCTGCACAAAATGATCGTTTCCCGGATGCACGCGATGGCGTAAGCCGCCGCGCCCCTGATGAAACATCGGTTCGCTGATATCTTCCGTTGGAATGGAGACAGACTCGCCGTTCTCCACGTCGGTCACCGAGCGTTTGTTAATGGCTTCGGAAATCGACTGTTTTATTTGTGCTTTATAACGGCGTAAAAATCGCTGGCGGTTAACCGTGCTTTTGTTTTTGCCGTTCAGACGTCGGTCAATGAACCAGGTCATTGGTGCCTCCCGCTGCGAATACCAACTTTGCAACAGGCCGCGCGCAGGGCGCGGCCCGATCGTTGTTATGATGATTTACGAACACGCAGATACCATTCGCAGAGCAGGCGAACCTGCTTGCGGGTGTAGCCTTTTTCCATCATACGATCGACAAAGTCGTCATGCTTTTTCTGCTCGTCGGTTGAGGTTTTGGCATTAAACGAAATGACCGGCAGAAGCTCTTCGGTATTCGAGAACATTTTCTTCTCGATGACCGTGCGTAGTTTTTCGTAACTGGTCCAGTTCGGGTTGCGGCCGTTGTTGTTGGCGCGGGCACGCAACACAAAATTGACGATTTCGTTACGGAAATCTTTCGGGTTGCTGATCCCGGCCGGTTTCTCGATTTTTTCCAGTTCCGCGTTCAGGGCTTCACGGTTAAACAACTGGCCGGTATCCGGGTCGCGGTACTCCTGATCCTGGATCCAGAAATCCGCATAAGTGACATAACGGTCGAAAATGTTCTGCCCATATTCGGAGTAGGATTCCAGGTACGCCGTCTGGATCTCTTTGCCAATAAACTCGGCGTATTTCGGGATCAGATAGCCTTTCAGGAACTCCAGGTAACGCTCTGCAAGCTCTTGCGGGAACTGCTCGCGCTCAATTTGCTGTTCCAGTACATAGAACAGATGCACCGGGTTGGCCGCCACTTCCACATGATCGAAGTTAAACACACGGGAGAGGATCTTAAAGGCGAAACGCGTCGACAGGCCGTTCATCCCTTCATCGACCCCGGCGTAATCGCGGTACTCCTGGTATGATTTGGCTTTCGGATCGGTGTCTTTCAGGCTTTCACCGTCGTAGACCCGCATTTTCGAGTAGATGCTCGAGTTTTCCGGCTCTTTCAGACGCGACAGGATCGAGAAACGCGCCAGTGTTTCCAGCGTGCCCGGCGCGCATGGCGCATGGGACAGCTCACTGTGATTGAGCAGTTTTTCGTAAATTTTCATCTCTTCCGAGATGCGCAGGCAATAAGGCACCTTGACGATGTAGACACGGTCAAGGAACGCTTCATTGTTTTTGTTGTTACGGAACTGCACCCATTCCGATTCGTTCGAGTGGGCGAGGATAATGCCGTTAAACGGCAGGGCAGAGATGCCTTCTGTACCGTTATAGTTCCCCTCCTGCGTAGCGGTCAGCAGTGGGTGCAGCACCTTGATTGGCGCTTTGAACATTTCGACGAATTCCATGATCCCCTGGTTTGCCCGGCACAGCGCACCGGAATAACCGTAAGCATCCGGATCGTTTTGCGCGTGGTTTTCCAGCTTGCGGATATCCACTTTACCCACCAGCGCGGAGATGTCCTGGTTGTTTTCATCACCCGGTTCGGTCTTGGCGATGGCGATCTGTTCCAGAATCGACGGCCACACTTTGACCACGCGGAATTTGCTGATATCTCCGCCGAATTCGTGCAGACGTTTGGCTGCCCACGGCGACATAATGGTGCCGAGATAGCGACGCGGAACGCTGTACTCTTTCTCAAGGATTTGCGCATCTTCCTGCGGGTTAAACAGGCACAGAGGATGGTCGTTTACCGGGCTGCGTTCGCCATTGGCGCTCAGCACGTAAATCGGCACCCGCTGCATTAAGGATTTCAGCCGTTCAGCCAGCGACGATTTCCCGCCGCCTACCGGACCGAGTAAATAGAGAATCTGTTTCTTCTCTTCCAGACCCTGAGCGGCATGTTTGAGGTACGAGACAATCTGTTCTATTGCCTCTTCCATGCCATAGAATTCTTCAAATGCCGGGTAGCGTCCAATGACCCGGTTCGAAAAGAGACGGGAAAGCCGTGGCTCCTGGGCGGTGTCTACCATCACAGGTTCACCTATAGCCATCAGCAGCCTTTCAGCGGCGTTAGCATAGGCACTACGATCTTGCTTACAGATAGCAAGAAACTCCTGCAAAGTGAACTCTTCGTCCTTGGCAGCTTCATAACGCTGGCGATAGTGATCGAATATATTCATGGCATGCCGTCCTTTCGTAATCTGTGGGAACATTACAGCTATCAGTTTTTCCACTTTTAGCGTCGCAAACCAACGGGATAAAAAATCTGATCCGTCCTATCTGTTATGAGCGTGTATCCGTCTTTGATCAAGTTATCGCTGGAGAAGATTCTGATGACAGGAGGGCGTTTTTTAACCATTATTTAGATTAAAAATCTGTTTGGTTGTGTTTATACAGATTTTTTATGAATGGTAACGGGTTTTTGCGTTGGAAAATGCCAACATTTCGCACCGGGCGAATGTTGGTAAATTTTTACAGGATGTGCGGAATCGCAAGTATAGAAAAAGTGACGCCGTCATGGTCACTTCGCCACAGAGCAAAGAGGAGCGACAATATTAACTACGCGAACTGTGTTAACGGAGGATGACAGTAGGTTGTTAAGACGAAAAAAAAGCTCCGTGCGATAACGCCTGGAGCCTTTGAATGCCATAACGCCTGCGTGATTAGCCGCGGTTCTCTTCGATGTAACGCGCTAAATCGGCGGGTGTTTTCAGTACGCTGGCGACTTCCGTCGGCGGGATCATGCAGCCGTAAACGTCCTGCACTTCCAGAACCATATCTACCGCGAGAATAGAGTCGAGAATATCGGACTCGATCAGCTCATCATGAAAGCCCACTTTGCGGGACAGAATCTTTTCAAACAGCGCGAGAATTTCTTGTTCCATTGTCTTTTCCTGTGTAATCAGTGGCTGCGGGCGTGGCTGTCCAGCAGTTTACGGTCGATTTTACCGTTAGGGTTCAACGGCAACGCGTCCTGGATAATGATTTGCGACGGCACCATGTACGAGGGCACCACCTGTGAAAGCGAATGTTTGATGGCGTCAGGCGCCAGTTTCGTTACGCAGAACGCTGCGATACGCAGTACGCCGCCGCCTGTTTTCATCAACGGCAATACGACCGCCTCGCGAATGCCGGACATCGCCAGCAGGCGGTTTTCAATCTCGTTGATTTCAATGCGGTAGCCGTTGAGTTTGATCTGGCTGTCATTGCGCCCCTGACAGTAAAGAAGCCCGTCTTCATAGCCGAGATCGCCCGTTTTATAGCCGCGCCAGGCTTCGCCTTCCCGGCGCAGTAATTTTTCTGCATTCTCCTGCGCCAGGCCGAGATAGCCGCGCATCACGTTTTTGCCCCAGATTATCAACTCACCCTCGGCAGTAATCTCCATTCTGGATTCCGGCATCATGGTGCCGATTGGCAGCAGGTCGTTCTCGCTGTTCACTATCTCATCGGTGATTTCAACCACGGTGGTGGCGATAGTCGCTTCGGTCGGGCCATAAGAGTTGAGGATTTTGGCCTGCGGAAAACGGCGGCGTAGCTGTTTAATCAGCGCTTTGTTGAGCACCTCGCCGATAAATATAAACACGCCAAGCGTAGGTAAAAAGTCGCTATTAAACTGCGGCGAGAGCAATTTCTGGTAGGCGAAAGAGGGGGTGGAAACCCAGACCGAGACAGCATTATTTTTCAGTCTGGTAAGCCAGTCTTCTGCCGCAATATCCTCTTTGGCATTCAGCACAATGTGGCCGCCGGTTGCCAGATTCGCCAGCAAGGGAATCAACGAGAGATCGAAACTGAACAGGGCGTGATTCATCAGCACCGGCACTTGCGGCAACGCGAAATCGTGGCTTACCCACTGCATAAAATGCCACACGCTTTCGCGCCCGATCTGCACGCCCTTCGGTTTGCCAGTACTACCAGACGTAAACATGATATAGGCAAGATCCGGCTCCGCCAGCGGCTGGCCGGTTTCACCGGTTGGCACAAACTGACGGGCTGCTACGTCGTAGTAGTACGGCGCGCTGGCGAGGTGGCAGATCTCCTTCAACCTTTCCTGAGGGTAGATGCAATCCACCGGAATATAGGGAATGTTGTGGAGCAGGCAACTATAGATTGCCACCGCAAATTCCGCCTGCTGGTGGCCATATAACACCACCGGCGTTCCGGCCGGGGGCTGGCAACGCTGATAGCGCTGTAACCACTCAGTTACCGCCACAGAGAGCTGTTGCCAGGTTAAGGTTTCATCGCTGCCGCTGATCGCTAACTGATGCGGGCGGGCGGGATCGAGTAATGCTGCACGCAGGAAATCCTGGAGCGCCTGGAGATCAGAGTGAAGATTCATAGGGGAGACATTCCGCTAAAAATGTAAAGGGATACCGCAGCGCTTGCGAGCGTTAACAGGCGTCCCAAAAAGAGCATCACGGGGTATTGCAACCAACGGTTCAGTGCCGGGCTGCGCTTTGCTGACCATTGCAACATATTGTGTGCAACTGAAATGGCGCCAAACAGCGCGCCGCTAATGACATAGTGCCGTTCGAGCCCGTTCCATGCCCCCATACAAAACAGCGTGCAGAAAATACCGATATTCTGCGCCAGCGTTTTGTTCTGACGGAAAAAGTCGAGCTTCATTAAATTCATATATATCGACATAAAGACCACATCGCGTAGCCATTCAGACAGGCTGATATGGAAACGGCGCCAGAAATCCTGTGGATTTTTCGCCAGAATGGGCATATTGAAATTTGCCGGAATATTAAGACCAAACAAGCGTCCGGCACCGATCGCCATATTGCTGTAGCCAGCAAAATCAAAATAGAGATAGGCGCTATAGGCCAGCGACATAACAATGCCAACACTTAAGCTAAACGGGCGATGGCTCCACGACTGAATGACCAGGTTATCGATCAGCATGGCAAATAAGAATTTCTGGATAATGCCGGTAAAAATGCTTTCTGCAGCAACGAGAAATTGCTCACGTGTCAGCGTAAATACCGGTTTATTAATATCTGTGATCCATGTGCGCCAGCGGTACATCGGGCCGGCCAGAATAATAAACGGCATAAACAGGTAGCAGAAATAATGCAAAATATTGTTGCCATCTTTTTTGTTGCGATAGAGCAGAACATCAATGGCACGGAAGGTCATAAAGGATAAGCCAATCATTCCCCAGTGATTATTTAAATGCAATTTCACCGCGAACAACGGCAGCAGGGTTAAACTTACCGCTTGCCAGGTTTTTAACCAGCCTTTTTCTTTTAGGGTCACGAGAATATAAAAACTGATGAATACCGCAACGGGGACTATGTAATCGCCCTGAAATATATATCCCCAGCCGAATGCCGCCAGCACGGAAAATGCGGATAAATAAGTTAACCGGTAACGCAGTACGCGGTTAACCAGCGCAAACAGCAACGCCGAAGAAAAGAGAAAGAAGAAAAAGGTTCCGGAGCTGTACATCATTCATTCCTCAGAACTTTTGATATTCAAAGTGCACTTTTAAATTCATGCTTTCATCAACAGAGGACCACGCGATAATGGTGACCGCCAGTAAGAGGTAAAGGAAAAACAGGCGAATAGCGTATTTCATCATTTAAAACTCTCAACAATAAAGCGGTCCATCGGAACCCATGCGAGATCGGTAGGATGCAGGCGATCCCAGTTCCAGCCGTTCTGGTAGGGCATTGAATACATATCAAGATACGGGATCTGATTTTCTTTCAGGATGGCTGTCGTCTGTGTTACCGCAGGCTGTACCAGTTCAGGGTTTTGTACCGCGCGCCGATTAATCGCATCGATAATGACCACTACCTGAACGTGGTGCTCTTTCAGCAGCTGGATCATGGCGCGAAACGCTTTCATTTGTTCGGCTTCAACGGGCGAATCGTCCCACACTTCCGGTTTTTCTCCCGGTTCATAGACAGTTTTATCCATCCATAAGGTGTCGGCGCTTTCCTGACGCGCCTCGTTCAGTTTGTGGGCATGGGCCAGTTCGCGATCCCAGTCCGGCGTGATGGCAACGGCAGGCTGCACCGGCCAGGGCCGCGCAGGTGAAGGGACAATATGCAGCATCGCCAGCCAGTCGTTTTTTATCAGCGTGCAGAAGTTGGCAAACTCGTAACTGACTTCTTGCCAGATATTGTCCAGATCCCAGCCAGAGATTTTCATTTGTTCAAACGTTAAATGGCTGGTTTCCTTTTTATCTATTTTGCGTAAGTAATTGACCAAAAATGGGCGTGTCTGTTCATCCTGCATTAATGGATTAAATACAGGGGCCGGGAAATTGTTAGCGAAAATAGTGGGAGGCACGCCAGTAGAATAAAAGCTGTCGGGGGCCAGCAGTAAAACCACTTTACTGTTTGCGTTAAGGGAATTTTTAAAGCGTGACAACAAAAGAAAATGTGTGATGCTGTCATCAAAACTGTCACCAAATGCTACTACATTGCGATGTAAATTATTATTGAGATAATTATATACGGCGTAAGGTTCATCTTCAGAGGTAGCTACCTCCGATGCGCCAATGAAAAAAATCGCATTGCCCTGTAAAGCATGGGAAATAGTCGCTATTTTTTCCGCCTGTTCTTTTGTCGTTCCGTCCATAGATTCAATCAGCGGCTGGAATTTAAGCGGCGGAGCATAACTGTTCATCAGCGGATGAATACAAAGGAACAGGACGGCAAGAAGTGCCATCAGAAAATGTAGGCAAAAAGTATTTTTGATTTTCATTATAAACGTGAAATTACTTGATGTTCTTATGTTTCAAAATTGTTGTTTTTCAAAGTCACAGACAAAGGAAACTTTGTTTCCGCGACACTATATACCAGCCGCAGGGGAATGATGAGTATTGCCGTGTAACAGTATGTACAGTGCGTCATTTGTCGCCAGCAATTCCAGAAACGACACAGCGCAGTTTTGCTGAGCAGGGTGCGGCAGCGTTTTGTCGTACTAAATACGCCAGGTAAGGCGCTATGAACAATTAGCGTCTTTTTTGTAATGTTCAGGTAAAAAAATTTGGGTAGGATGTCGTGGGCGGTTAAACTTCTTGCGCCAATTATTTGACTACAGGAAAGAAAGGACTGTGACCAAACTCAAACTCCTGGCACTGGGTGTGCTGACTGCAGGTTCCGCCTTTGCGGCGAATGCAGAAAATACCTTTTCCCTGGGCGCTGGTGTCGGCGTCGTGGAAACGCCGTACAAACAGTATGACAGGGATGTACTGCCGATTCCGGTGATCACCTATGAAGGCGATGATTTCTGGTTTCGCGGTATCGGTGGCGGCTACTATCTGTGGAATGATGATGCGGATAAGCTGTCGATTACGGCTTATTACTCACCGTGGCAGTTTAAACCGAAAGACAGTGATAACAATCAGTTACGCCAGTTAGATCGCCGTAAGGCGACCATGATGGCGGGGCTGTCGTATATTCACAATACGCCATATGGTTTCCTGCGCACCACGCTTGCTGGCGATGTGCTGGATAACAGCAACGGTATTACCTGGGACACCGCGTGGTTGTATGCGTACCACAACGGCGGTCTGACGGTGACGCCGGGAATTGGCGTTGAGTGGAGTAGCGACAACCAGAACGAGTACTATTATGGTGTCTCGGCTTCTGAAGCGCGTCGCAGCGGTTTAAATAGCTACGATCCAGACAGCAGTTGGAACCCGTATCTTGAGCTGAGCGTCAGCTACCGCCTGACTGATAGCTGGAGCATCTACGGCACCGGCCGCTATACTCATCTGTCGGATGAAATTAAAGACAGCCCGATGGTGGATAAATCATGGGCTGGCTTGTTATCCACGGGTGTGACTTACCGCTTCTGATTGTGCATTTGAATAGCGTAATTTGTGCATTAAAACAGGGCCTTTGGCCCTGTTTTGTTTTACGGTGGTGCATTTATCGCAGGGGGAGAAGATGGCAGAGAAAAACATCGTTTTTACCGGTAATGCAACGCTGCCCGCGATCGGCCAGGGCACCTGGTATATGGGTGAAAATTCACGTATGCGGGCAAAAGAAGTGGCTGCGCTACGGGCGGGTATCGATCTGGGGCTGACGCTGATTGATACCGCCGAAATGTACGCGGAAGGTGGTGCTGAAGAGGTAGTCGGCGAAGCCTTACAGGGCGGTTTGCGCGATAAGGCGTTTCTGGTCTCTAAAGTCTATCCGTGGAATGCGGCGGGTAAAAAAGCGATTGCGGCCTGTGAAGCGAGCTTACGTCGCCTGAAAACCGATGTGCTCGATCTCTATCTGCTGCACTGGCGTGGCAACTACTCGCTTGCCGAAACTGTCGAGGTGATGGAAACGCTGATGCAGCAGGGCAAAATCCGCCGCTGGGGCGTCTCTAACCTCGATTACAGCGACATGCAGGAACTTTTCCGCGTCAGCGGCGGTAAGGCCTGTGCTACCGATCAGGTGCTGTATCACCTCGGCTCCCGCGGGATTGAATTCGATTTACTGCCCTGGTGCCAGCAGCAGGCGATGCCTGTTATGGCGTATTGTCCGCTGGCGCAGGCCGGGCGTCTGCGAGATGGTTTATTGGAAAGCCGCGTGGTGCAGGATATCGCCCAGGCGCATCGCGCCAGCGCGGCGCAAATTCTGCTGGCGTGGGTTATCAGCCATCAGGGGGTGATGGCCATTCCCAAAGCGGCGAGCGTGGCGCACGTCGAGGAAAATGCGGCAGCGTTGAAAATCGAACTCAGTGCGGATGATTTGGCGCGACTCGATAACGCGTTTCCGGCACCCAACCGTAAAACGCCGCTCGATGTAGTGTAATATCGGGCTTTAACCCTCTCCCGGCGGGAGAGGGTAGGCAGCGGATCAGCGTTTAACCACGCGGATGCTTTGTGCCAGGCGGGACGGTTTTTCGGCGGTTGCTTTTTGCGCGACGGTCGCATTGACTGATTCCACGCAAACAAAGGTTTTATAACCATCGTCCGGCATGTCGGCCATGCTGACGGAGAGCGCCGGACCCGGGTTCCAGGCCACCACGTTGGCATTATGGCTGTGGGTCACTTCAATCTTGCGGTTCAGCGCGGCATCATGAATCAGGCTGCAACCTTCAGCGTTCAGATAGACGCGATCGGTACGATCCGGGAAGGTCTGTACGCCATCGGCCAGCACATCTTCTTTTGCGTCATTCACTTTATCAATAAAGCGATCGCCCAGCCCGCTCACTTTCACCGCGGCGATATCACCAACGTTGAAGTAGGTGTGCAGGGCGGAGGTGGTTTCAAACTCACCGTGGGCTTCCAGTTCAATTTCACAGGTTGCGCCCAGTTTATAACGTGCATACAGAGTAAAGTCGTGCGGCCACAATTTGCGCGAGGCATCGCTGCTTTGCAGTTCAAAAGTCAGCACCACGCCGTTTGCATCTTCGTTATGCGCTTTCAGCGTCCACGGCAGATTGCGCGCAAAACCGTGCGCAGGCAGGCCTTGCTGTTTTGCCGGGCCAAACCATGGCCAGCACACTGGAATACCGCCACGGATTGCGACGCCGTCTTTAAACGGAGTGTTGCCGCTCAGCCACAGGACTTCCTGTTCGCTTTGCGGTTTCCATGAGAGCAGATGTGCGCCCTGCAAGGTAAAGGCGGCTTTAACCTGCGGATGTTCAACGACTAACACATCCAGTTCGTCCATTTTACGGCGGGTAAGCGTTGGGGTAATTTGTTCGAGTACCGGAAGTGCAAAAATTTTTGTAATCATTAACGCAATCCTCTGTCTTGAAAACAAAAAAAAGAGCGACCGAAGTCGCTCTTTCAGATCATATGCTCATCTCAACTTATTTGGAGATGTGAGCGATCAGGTCCAGAACTTTGTTGGAATAACCTGTTTCGTTGTCGTACCAGGAAACCAGTTTCACGAAGTTGTCGTTCAGTGCGATACCAGCTTTAGCATCGAACACGGAAGTGCAAACTTCACCGTTGAAATCGGTAGATACAACGTCGTCTTCGGTGTAACCCAGAACGCCTTTCATCGGGCCTTCAGAAGCGGCTTTGATGGCTTTCTTGATTTCTTCGTAAGACGCTGCTTTTTCCAGACGAACGGTCAGGTCAACAACAGATACGTTCGGAGTCGGAACGCGGAACGCCATACCAGTCAGTTTGCCGTTCAGTTCCGGCAGTACTTTACCTACAGCTTTAGCAGCACCGGTAGAGGACGGGATGATGTTCTGGGATGCGCCGCGGCCGCCGCGCCAGTCTTTGTGAGACGGGCCGTCAACGGTTTTCTGAGTTGCGGTGGTTGCGTGAACAGTGGTCATCAGACCTTCGATGATGCCGAAGTTGTCGTTGATAACTTTAGCCAGCGGAGCCAGGCAGTTAGTGGTGCAGGATGCGTTAGAAACGATGTCCTGGCCAGCATATTTGTCGAAGTTCGCGCCACGAACAAACATCGGAGTGTTGTCTTTGGACGGACCAGTCATAACTACTTTTTTCGCGCCAGCAGTGATGTGCTTACGAGCAGTTTCGTCGGTCAGGAAGATACCGGTAGCTTCAGCAACAACGTCAACGCCGATTTCGTTCCATTTCAGGTTAGCCGGATCTTTCTCAGCAGTAACACGGATGGTTTTACCGTTAACAACCAGATTGCCGTCTTTCACTTCTACGGTACCTTTGAAAGGGCCGTGAGTGGAGTCGTATTTCAGCATGTACGCCATGTATTCAGCGTCCAACAGATCGTTGATACCAACGATTTCGATGTCAGAACGTTCCTGAGCAGCACGGAAAACAATGCGACCGATGCGGCCAAAACCGTTGATACCTACTTTGATAGTCATATATTCCACCAGCTATTTGTTAGTGAATAAAAGGTTGGCTGTAAAATTACAAAAACCGTACGCAGCGTCAAGCGGAATCGTGTCAATCATTGCGACAAATCAATCCTCCGCATAACCTTTGTTCGACTGACTCGCCTCACTCTTCCTTTGAGCATCCTCCCCATGTGGAGGCGCCGCGTGGGATTTTAAAGGTCAGACAGGATAAAAATGTGAAATACATCACATTTACCTGGCTGCTTTATCGCAACTGCTAAGTTTAGAACAAAAGTTAACACCCTAGTGTTAATGTTTTGTTAGAATCGTTGGAAAAAATGGTCTTACTTTTACCGCGAGATGTGAGCATATGGCGAATAATTCCTCCGAAGACGACCTGAAAAAAGAACTGACTGAAATGCAGTTTTATGTGACGCAAAATCACGGCACAGAACCCCCGTTCACGGGGCATCTGCTGCATAACAAGCGCGATGGCGTTTACCACTGTCTGGTGTGCGATGCTGCGCTGTTCAATTCCCAAACCAAGTACGATTCTGGCTGTGGCTGGCCGAGTTTTTTCGAACCGGTAAGTGAAGACGCGATCCGCTACATCAATGACTATTCCCACGGTATGCAGCGCGTAGAAATTCGCTGCGGGAAATGTGATGCGCATCTGGGCCATGTCTTCCCGGACGGCCCGCAGCCGACGGGGGAGCGTTATTGTGTGAACTCCGCCTCGCTGAGTTTCACGGATGATGAAGATGGTAGCCGGACTCGTGGCTGAAAAATCGATTCAGCTATTATTCCACGGAGATGAGTAACATGGATCTTGAACAAATTGTTAACAGTATGACGCCGGAGATCTACCAGCGACTGGCGACGGCCGTTGAATTAGGAAAATGGCCAGACGGCGTGGCGCTGACGCCGGAGCAAAAAGAGAACAGCCTGCAACTGGTGATGTTATGGCAGGCGCGCAACAACACGCAGGCGCAGCACATGACCATCGACACTAACGGGCAGATGGTGATGAAAAGTAAGCAGCAGTTGAAAGAGGATTTCGGCATTGCGCCGAAGCCGATCGCGACATTTAAGTCATAGGCGTTGCGCGATGCCGGAGGGCAGCTTCGCCTTATCTGGCCTGTAAAATCGCAAGCCGGACAGGCAACAGCCTCTGTCCGGCTATGCCCTCAGGCGTGTGTTTCCTGCCAGTCTGCCAATGTATAGAGCGTGGCGCCTTCTACCGCCATCTCCATAAATGCCTGCGTGCTGTCCTGCGGCTGAATATTGACGCCCCGGCAGCCATCGGTGATGACACTGACCACGTAGCCCAGCTTCAACGCATCCAGCACACTGAATTTGACGCAGTAGTCGGTGGCCAGCCCCAGCACGATTAACTCACGAATCCCGTGCTGCTGCAGCCAGCCATGCAGCGCTGTAGCTTTGCGGTGATCGTTATCGAAAAACGCACTGTAACTGTCGATGTTCGGATCTTCACCTTTGCGGAACACCTCATCAATGGCCTGCTGATTCAGCAGCGGGTGCAGCGCCGCGCCGTCACTGTTCTGCACGCAGTGATCCGGCCAGAACGTTTGCGCTAAACCATCCAGCTTGCCGGTGCTGAACGGCGCAACACCGTGCTGGCTGGCAAAGCTGCCGTGATTAGCAGGGTGCCAGTCCTGGCTTGCCAGTACCGCATCGCCGCGTGATTTACACCACTCGATCAGGGCATTGGCGATATCCACGGTGCTGTCGCCTTCGGCCACGGCCAGCGCGCCGCCGGCGCAAAAATCATTCTGGATATCGACCAACAGCAGGGCACGTTGCGTCATACAAAACTCCTCATTCATCCGGCGTCAGTTCACCACGCAGATTTTGCATCATCGCGGTACGGATCGCGTCCGCATCAAGCTGCTGGCTCAGCAGGTAGTGCAGTTTGGTCAGCGTGGCTTCGACAGTCATATCCGCGCCGCCAATCACCCCTGCGTGGGCGAGAGCATTACCGGTGGCGTAGCCGCCCATATTCACCTTGCCGGACATACATTGCGTCAGGTTGACCACCACGATGCCGCGCGCGCTGGCATCCTGCAAGGCTTTCAGGAAATCGCCGTTTTGCGGCGCATTTCCCACGCCATAGGAGCGCAGAATCAATGCTTTTACCGGCTGAAGCAGGAAATTACGCACCACATCGGCGGAGATCCCCGGATAAATCGTCACCACGCCAATTGGCTGCGGGGTGATAGGATGCACGATCAATTCTCCCACCGTGTGCGGTGCAGGCGGCGTATTGAGGCGGCGAATGTGGATACCGGCTTCCAGCAACGGTGGCAGGTTCGGTGAAGCGAATGCATCAAAACCGTCCGCATGCGCTTTGGTGGTGCGGTTGCCGCGATAGAGGCGATTGTTGAAGAACAGCGTCACTTCGTTAATCGGGAAGTTTGCCGCCACATACAGCGCGTTCAGCAGATTAATTTGCCCGTCGGAGCGAAGCTCGGCGAGTGGGATTTGTGACCCTGTCACAATTACCGGCTTGCCAAGATTTTCCAGCATAAACGACAGTGCTGACGCGGTGTACGCCATGGTGTCGGTGCCGTGCAGAATGACAAAACCGTCGTACTCGTCGTAGTGCGCTTTCACATCATCAGCAATATGCTGCCAGTCTTCCGGCGTCATATCGGAAGAGTCCATCAGCGGGGCATATTCGTGAATCGTGAAATCCGGCATCTCCGGGCGATGGAACTCCGGCATCAGCGCCAGTTGACGTTGCAGGTGGCCGGAAACCGGCACATAACCGTGTTCTGAGCGTTGCATACCGATGGTACCGCCGGTGTAGGCAACGTAAATAGATTTCTTTTGCATGGTTTCGTTCTTGCCGCATCTAAAAAAATCCCCTCCGGTGGAGGGGACGTGTGAGGTGAGTTTAGCGGATATTGGCGCAGTTCAGACAGAGGGCGTAACGATTTTGTGGATCGTTAAACACCGCCAGTTTGTCCGTTTCGGCTTTGACTTCCTGCGCAGCACTGGCCAGCGGCGCAGGCAGGTAAGCCTGCAACGCCTGCGGCAGCATCGCGCGCACGGAGCCAGTCATGCTGTCCATTACCCGATCAAAGAAGCTCGGTTCTTCTTCGTAGTAATCCACATGCCACTGCTTGAGTTTCGCCAGTTCCGCGGCTTTCGCCAGCGCATCGTCGAAATCGCCCAGCGCATCAACCAGACCGTTGTTTTTCGCATCCTGGCCTGTCCAGACGTGACCCTGGGCAATCTTATCGACCTGCTCAGGCGTGCTGTTGCGTGACTGGGCGACCAGCGTGATAAAGCGTTTGTAGCCGTTATCGATGCTCAGTTGCATCATTTGCTGAACTTCGTCAGGCAGCGCTTTGGTCATGCTGACATCCGCCAGCGGTGACGTGGCGACGCCGTCGGTGTGCACGCCAATGGTATCGAGGCTGTTTTCCAGCGTATTGATCACGCCAAAAATACCAATCGAGCCGGTCAGGGTGCTGGCATTGGCGATGATGTAATTTGCCGGCGTCGAGATCCAGTAGCCGCCGGAGGCCGCCATACCGCCCATCGACACCACCACCGGTTTGCCGGCCGCTTTTGCCGCTGCCAGTTCAGAGCGGATGATTTCGGAGGCGCTGACGCTGCCACCAGGGCTGTTCACCCGCAGGACGATGGCCTTCACTTTTGGATCAAGACGCGCGTCGCGGATCTGTGCGGCAGTGGTATCACCGCCGACATTCCCCGGCGTTTCTTCGCCATCCATGATCGCCCCGTTAGCGAAGATCACGGCAACGGTGTCGCCGACATCGCTCGGTTTCTTCGTCTGATAGTCATACATGCTGACGGCGCGGAAGTTTTTATCTTCGCTGCTCCAGCCAAACTGTTTGACCATCGCTTTTTCAGCGTCGGCAGCGGAACCCAGCTCATCCACCAGCTTATTGTCGAGTGCGTATTTTGCCGTGTCGCCATCGGCTTTGCGCAGACCGTCCAGCATCGCCTGCGCGCCAGGGAAGACCTGTTGCGCCGTGATCTGGCGGTTTGCAGCAACGGTATTAAGGTAGTTTTGCCACAGCTCGTTGATCCAGCGGCTGTCCGCTTCGCGCGCGGCAGGTGACATATCGTCACGGATAAACGGTTCAACGGCAGATTTATAGGTGCCAACGCGGAACACGTGCGTGGTCACTTTCAGCTTATCCAGCAGCGTTTTGTAGTAGAGGCCGTTGGTGGCGAAACCGTGCAGATCCACCACGCCCTGCGGCGACAACCAGATCTTATTGGCGAAGCTGGCAAGGTAATACTGGCCCTGACTGTAGTTATCACCGATGGCGTAAACCGGTTTACCGCTGTCGCGGAACGCGCGCAGCGCTTTACCGATGTACTGCATTGAGGGTTGATCGGCACCGGCGAAGTTTTTCAGATCCAGCACAATACCGGTGATATTGCGATCGCTCTGCGCCTGACGAATGGTCTCAACGATATCAAACAGCGAATTCTCTTGAAGGCGATCGGAACTGGCGCCAAAGAGCTGGCGGCCCAGTGCACCAAGACGTCCGCTGGTTGAAGTTTTATCGACCACCACACCGGTGATATCCAGCAGTAACGCGCCGCGATTGCTGTGCTCGGTTTTGCTGTCGCTGACCTGCATCCAGATCCCGACGCCCACCAGCACCAGCAGGATAAAGAACAAATTCAGCACCAGATTGCGGATAAAGTTCAGCAATCGCCAGCTCCATCGGAAAAAAGCGGCAATAAAACGCCAAAGTGTTCGCATGTATTCTCCCTGGTTTGTTTAGGCCGCCGCTGCCCGGGCGGCGAAGTGTGGTTATCCTAATTATCCCGTCGCCTCTTGTCAGCAGGAATCGCCTGCTGCGCTGTAACAAATTCTACGTCCGTGTTAATTTTAAGAATAAATTTTAATACAGGAGTTTAACTAATGGATGCACTTGAACTACTCATCAACCGTCGTAGCGCGTCACGCCTGGCGGAACCGGCACCAGCGGGTGAACAACTGGATAACATTCTGCGTGCCGGTATGCGCGCACCCGATCACGGTACGCTGCAACCGTGGCACTTTTTCGTTATCGATGGTGAAGGGCGCGAACGCTTAGGAAAAGTGCTGGAGCAGGGCGCAATTGCGGCGGGCCAGGATGAAAAGGGTATTGAGAAAGCGCGCACTTCACCGCTGCGCGCGCCGCTGATTATTACCGTGGTCGCCAAATGTGAAGTGGGCCATAAAGTACCACAGTGGGAACAGCTGCTTTCTGCCGGTTGCGCCGTGATGGCGATGCAGATGGCGGCGCTGGCGCAGGGGTTCAACGGTATCTGGCGCACCGGCCCGCTGACCGACAGCCCACAGGTGCGCGAGGCGTTTGCCTGCCGTGAGCAGGATAAAATCGTCGGTTTCCTGTATCTCGGCACGCCACAACTGAAAGCCTCCACCACCGTTACGGTTCCTGATATCGCTCCGTTCGTCACGCGTTTTTAATCACCGCATCTATTCACAGGCCGTATAAGACGAAAGCGCCACCCGGCAAATAGCCTCGTGACGCTTGAAAGGCCGGAAGGCGCTAATGCCTGGCCGGCCTGCGTTATGGATTCGCTACTTATTCTTCGCGGCAAACTCCGCTTTGGCTTTCTCCAGTTGCTGCTGGAATGCCGGGCTGGTGTGCAGCGTAGCAACAACGGCAGAACCGACGATCCGCGCGGCATCAACATCACTCTGCCAGTGGTAGCCGCAGATCACCCGGCTTTGCCCCAGATCGTAGCCGCGCTTGAGGATCTGATCCTGGCGCTGCGGGTTAATTTCCGCGAGCACCAGCGCCGTTGCCCAGCCAATTGAGGTATGCCCGGAAGGATAGGAGCCGTTTTTCGACAATTCATCCTGCTCTTTGGTATTGCAGGTCGGCACACCATAGAAGGCAAACGGACGTATGCGCATGTACTTCTGTTTAGCGCCGCGCGTGGCCAGATCGCCCGCATCCTCAATCATATTGGTCAGTAGCTTATGCAACTGCGGGGAGTCTTTTTCGGTAATCGGAGAACCGAATGCCGTTGAGAAGGCATTGGCGACGCCGCCGCTGCTCAGGTTGGCGTCTTCCGCAGCCTGTTTGCCACGCTCAGTGTTGCGCAGCAGGCGGCCTTGTTCGTACATCGCCTGATCGTTGAGAAACGCAATGCTGCCCACTTCCGGCGGTGGCGGCAGCAGCGCCAGGCTGTCAATCGCCTGCGCATTTTTCAGGTAGTAAAGGTCTGGTTTGGTGGTGGCATCGTTGCCCGCAGGGACAAGTGCAAAGGTATTAACAGAGAACAAACTCGCAATGCAGAGGGTTAGTAAACGTCTTTTCATTAGTGATTCCTTTAATTATCAATGACATCCTCAGATAAAAAGATAAGTAATATTTCTGTCATATAAAAGTAATAAATAAACACACGGTTTAAAAAATTGCTCTGCATCGCAAAATGGCCGATGTATTGAGCTCAGTGATGTTATGTGGCGACATACTCAGCAGTGAAATGCTGTTATTCGTTCGCTTAATGAGCAACAGCGCGTGAATTCAGACACGCAGACTTACCACCATGCCGTTTGGGCGCTACCATAGCGGGATTGCAATGACAGGAGATGTCCATGAGCGAGCAAACCATTCGTTTAACGCAATACAGCCACGGAGCCGGTTGCGGTTGTAAAATTTCCCCCAAAGTGCTGGATACCATTCTGCACAGCGAGCAGGCGAAGTTTCTCGACCCGAATCTGCTGGTCGGTAATGAAACGCGCGACGACGCTGCGGTTTACGATCTCGGTAACGGCACTTGCATTATCAGTACCACCGATTTTTTCATGCCTATCGTCGATAACCCGTTCGATTTTGGCCGCATTGCGGCAACCAACGCCATCAGCGATGTCTTCGCGATGGGGGGAAAACCGATCATGGCGATTGCCATCCTCGGCTGGCCGCTCGATAAACTGCCGCCGGAAATTGCCCGTGAAGTGATCGACGGTGGGCGCTTTGCTTGCCAGCAGGCGGGTATTGCGCTGGCGGGCGGTCACTCTATCGATGCGCCAGAGCCGATTTTCGGTCTCGCCGTGACCGGTGTAGTGCCGACAGAACGCGTGAAGAAAAACAGCACCGCGCAGGCGGGCTGCAAACTGTTCCTGACCAAACCGCTGGGTATTGGCGTATTAACCACTGCCGAGAAAAAATCCCTGCTTAAACCGGAGCATGTTGGTCTGGCGACGGAAGTGATGTGCCGGATGAATATTGCTGGCGCAGCCTTTGCAAATATCGACGGGGTGAAAGCGATGACCGATGTCACCGGCTTTGGCCTGCTCGGTCATCTGAGCGAGATGTGTCAGGGCGCGGGTGTGCAGGCGCAAGTGAATTATCAGGCCGTGCCGAAACTGCCGGGCGTCGAAGAGTATATTGCCAAAGGTGCCGTGCCGGGTGGCACGCAGCGCAACTTCGCCAGTTATGGTCATCTGATGGGCGAAATGCCTGCGCCCGTGCGCGATCTGCTGTGCGATCCGCAAACCTCCGGCGGCCTGCTGCTGGCGGTGTCGCCGGAAGCGGAAAACGAAGTGAAAGCCACGGCGGCGGAGTACGGCATTGAACTGAGCGCCATTGGCGAGCTGGTCAGCGCTCGCGGCGGCCGTCCGATGATCGAGATCCGTTAATTCATGCGGTTATTTATTGCCGAAAAGCCCAGTCTGGCCCGCGCCATTGCCGATGTGCTCCCCAAACCGCATCGCAAAGGCGACGGCTATATTGAGTGCGGTAATGGTCAGGTGGTGACCTGGTGTATCGGTCACCTGCTGGAGCAGGCGCAGCCGGATGCTTACGACAGCCGCTACGCCCGCTGGAATCTGGCGGATTTGCCGATTGTGCCGGAAAAGTGGCAGCTGCAACCGCGCCCGTCGGTGCTGAAACAGATCAATGTCATTAAACGCCTGCTCGCGGATGCCGAGCAGGTGGTGCACGCCGGTGACCCGGATCGCGAAGGGCAGTTGCTGGTGGACGAGGTGATCGACTACCTGCAACTGGCGCCGGAAAAGCGCCAGCAGGTGCAACGCTGCCTGATTAACGATCTCAACCCGCAGGCGGTGGAGCGCGCGATCGAACGCCTGCGCGCCAACAGTGAATTTATTCCGCTGTGCGTATCCGCACTGGCCCGCGCCCGCGCCGACTGGCTGTACGGCATCAATATGACCCGCGCGTATACGCTGCTAGGGCGCAATGCCGGTTATCAGGGCGTGCTGTCGGTCGGCCGCGTACAGACGCCGGTGCTCGGGCTGGTGGTGCGCCGCGATGAAGAGATCGAAAACTTCGTGGCGAAAGATTTCTTTGAGGTGAAAGCGCATATCGTCACGCCTGCCGGGGAGCGCTTTACCGCCCTGTGGCAGCCGAGCGATGCCTGCGAGCCGTATCAGGATGAGGAAGGGCGTCTGCTGCATCGTCCGCTGGCGGAACATGTAGTCAGCCGCATTACCGGCCAGCCAGCGCTGGTTACGGCGTATAACGATAAGCGCGAATCGGAACTGGCGCCGCTGCCGTTTTCGCTGTCGGCGTTGCAGATTGAAGCGGCGAAACGCTTTGGCCTCAGTGCGCAAAATGTGCTGGATATCTGCCAGAAGCTGTACGAAACCCACAAGCTGATTACCTATCCGCGTTCGGATTGCCGTTATCTGCCGGAAGAGCACTTTGCCGGGCGCCATGCGGTGATGAATGCAATTGGCGCGCATGCGCCGGATCTGCTGCCGCAGCCGGTGGTCAACCCGGATACGCGCAACCGCTGCTGGGATGACAAAAAGGTCGATGCGCACCACGCCATTATTCCGACTGCGCGGGCATCGAAAGTGAACCTCAGTGATAACGAAGCCAACGTTTATAACCTGATTGCCCGCCAGTATCTGATGCAGTTCTGCCCGGATGCGGTGTTCCGCAAATGTCAGATCGATCTGGATATCGCCAACGGCAAGTTTATCGCCAAAGCGCGTTTCCTGGCGGAAGCGGGCTGGCGAACGCTGTTGGGTTCGAAAGAGCGCGATGAGGAGAACGATGGTACGCCGCTGCCGGTAGTGGCGAAAGGCCACGAGTTGCTGTGCGAGAAGGGCGAAGTGGTGGCACGTCAGACGCAGCCGCCGCGCCACTTTACCGACGCCACTCTGTTGTCGGCGATGACCGGTATCGCCCGCTTTGTACAGGATAAAGAGCTGAAAAAGATCCTGCGCGCTACCGACGGGCTGGGGACGGAAGCAACGCGCGCCGGAATTATCGAACTGCTGTTTAAACGCAGTTTTCTTGTTAAAAAAGGGCGCTACATCCACTCCACCGAACCGGGGCGGGCGCTGATCCATTCATTGCCAGAAATGGCGGCCAGACCGGATATGACGGCGCACTGGGAGTCGGTGCTGACGCAAATCAGCGAAAAAGAGTGCCGCTATCAGGACTTCATGCAGCCGCTGGTCAGCACGCTGCATGAACTGATCCACCAGGCGCGTAATACGCCGGTGCGTCAGTTCCGTGGCCTGGTTGCGCCGGGCGGCGAGAAGAAAAAAACGTTTGCCAAAGGACGGAGTAAAAAACGCCCGCCATCAGCAGAGGCGGGCGGCGATGCAGTCGTTCCGCAGGCCTGATAAGCGAAGCGCCATCAGGCATTGCCGGACAGCGGCATAAATGCCTTGTCCGGCCTGCACCGCGGTTAAATCACACCCTGCGCCAGCATCGCGTCGGCGACTTTCACAAAACCGGCGATGTTGGCGCCGCGCACATAGTGCGTCTGTTTACCTTCACCGCCGTATTCGACACAGGCCTGATGAATATCAAGCATGATGTGGTGCAGACGGGCATCTACTTTTTCCGCTTTCCAGCTTAAACGCGCGGCATTCTGCGCCATCTCCAGCCCGGAAGTGGCTACGCCGCCCGCGTTGGCGGCTTTGCCCGGCGCGAACAGCACGTTTGCTTTAAGGAACAGTTCTGTCGCCGCGATGGTGGTGGGCATATTCGCCCCTTCGGCCACCGCTTTCACGCCGTTGGCAATCAGCACTCGCGCAGCATCCACATCCAGCTCATTCTGCGTGGCGCACGGCAGCGCGATATCCACGGGCACGGACCACGGCTGCTGGCCCTGCAGATAGTTCAGGCCAAATTCCCGCGCATAGTCGGCGATCCGGCCATCGCGGCTGGCTTTGATTTCACACAGACGGGCCAGTTTTTCCGCCGTAAAACCGGCTTCATCAACGACAGTACCGCTGGAGTCCGAAGCCGTGATCACGCGTGCGCCAAGAGACATCGCTTTTTCGATGGCGTACTGCGCCACATTGCCGGAACCGGAAACCGCCACGCGCATCCCTTCAAAACCGAGACCGTGGCGTTTCAGCATCGCTTCGGTGAAGTAAACCAGGCCGTAGCCGGTGGCTTCCGGGCGGATCAAACTGCCGCCGAACGACAACCCTTTGCCGGTGAAGACGCAGGCGGTGTTGTTGGAGAGTTTTTTCATCATTCCGGCCATAAAGCCGACTTCACGCGCGCCGACGCCAATATCGCCCGCCGGAACGTCGGTATCTGCGCCAAGATGGCGGTACAGTTCGGCGATCAGCGCCTGGCAAAAACGCATCACTTCGCCGTCGCTTTTGCCTTTCGGATCGAAGTCGCTGCCGCCTTTGCCGCCGCCCATTGGCAGGGTGGTCAGCGCGTTTTTAAAGGTCTGCTCGAAACCGAGGAATTTCAAAATCGACAGATTCACCGACGGGTGAAAACGCATCCCGCCTTTGTAGGGGCCAATGGCGGAGCTGAACTGCACGCGCCACGCGCGGTTGACCTGCACCTGGTTGCGGTCATCAACCCAAGCCACGCGAAACTGGATCACGCGTTCCGGTTCAACCAACCGCTCCAGCAGCGATAACTGGCGATAGCGCGGGTTAGCTTCAAGAAATGGCCAGAGGGTGGTCATCACTTCACGCACGGCCTGGGCGAACTCCGGCTGGTGCGGATCGCGTTGCTGGACATAACCGAGAAAGGATTCAAGAGAGGGTGTCTGATCCATAGATATAAGCGTCTCTTATTTTTAAGTGGATTTGTTGTGCTTGTGGTGCGCAAAAAACGGGCGCTTTCGGACTATAACATTCGTAATGACGCACGCTGCAAGGGAAAATACCCCACACCAGGCAAATTAATAATCTGCGCAGTGTCATAATGAAAAACGATGGCTGAGGAAACTAAAGCTGTGGGAAATAGATCCGTTATAGTAATACGTGGCGTCAATCAGAAAGGAAGAGTTATGGCCCGTTTATCGTGGATAGCAGCATTACTGGTGGTAGCGGCGGGCAGCGCGCTGGCCGAACGTTTACCCTCACCGGGAATTGAAGTGAATGTCCCGCCGGAAGTCTTTAGCTCCGGCGGGCAGACGCAAACCACGCAGCCGTGCATCCAGTGCTGCGTGTATGGCAATCAAAATTACAGTGAAGGCGCGGTGGTGAAAGCCGAAGGCGTGCTGTTACAGTGCCAGCGCGATGAACGCGCGATTTCTACTAATCCGCTGGTCTGGCGTCGCGTGAAGCCATAAACGCTTCCAGTAGCGGGATATCCGCTGGCGCCAGCGCCTGTTTCAGGGCGTCAGCGGGTTCGCACCACAGCAAGGCGCTGTGATAGTGGCGGGTTGGCTCACCGTGAAAGGCAACAACGTGCCACGCATGCAGATGGATCATCCGCCCGGACACTTCCCGCTGGTGGCTGGCGACATAACGAGCAGGCAGGGCATCAATGCCCAGTTCCTCGCGCAGCTCACGCGTTAGCGCCTGCGGCTGCGTCTCCCCGGCTTCCACCTTGCCGCCAGCAAACTCCCATAGCCCGGCTTGATCCGCGTGCGGCGGGCGTTGCGCCAGCAAAATTTTGCCATCGCGCTCGATGATCGCTGCGACCACCTCAACTGTTTTCAGGGTTGTCATCCGTCTGTTCCATTTTCTGCTGCTGGCTCCACTCGAACCAGCCGCCATCATACACGGCGATCTTCTGCCAGCCGAGCGCGCGGGCAAGCAAAAATGCCAGCGATGCACGCCAGCCGGTACCGCAGTAAAAAATCACCTGTTGATCGGCGGTGATGCCTTGCTGCTGCCACAATGCGGCAATCTCTTGCGGGGAGCGTACCGTGCCGTCCGGATGATGGTAATCCGCAATAAACTGGCTGTTGCCGCCAGCGTGTCCCCAGCGCGCGCCGGGAATATCACCAGCGGTGGAAATATAGTGATACCCACTGCTGCCGCCGCTGAATTCATCCCAACTGCGTACGCTGACCAGCACAGTTTCTGGCTGCGCCATTCGTTGCCGGGTTTGCGCCAGGTTAAGTAAAACGTCTGGCTGTGAAGGGAGCGGCGCGCCGAAATCCTGCGCGGTGATGGCAGGCGGCAGATCGATTGTTTGCCGTAGCCCGGCGCGTTGCCAGCTCTGCCAGCCGCCATTCAGCAGGCGGACATCGTTAACGCCCGCGTACAGCAGAATATGCGCCAGCCGCTCGGCCGCATAGTTGCCGCGACCGTAGAGAATAACGGTCATGTCGCTGCGTAAACCGCAACGGCACAGCACCGCGCGCAATATTTCGGGCGGCACCACATTCCACAGCGGCAGGCTTTCGACAAGTTGGGTGTCAATATAATACGCGCCGGGAATGTGTCCGGCGCGATAGCTTGGCTCGGCGTTATAGCCGACTTCCAGCAGCCGCCATGTTTCGGCTGGCGGATTGTGTTGCAGTAAATCGTCCAGCCACTGCGCGGTAACCCACGAATTGCCGGACGTCATGGCATCAGACCTTAAATTTAGCCCAGACCGGTGCGTGATCGGAGGGTTTTTCCATGCTGCGAATGTCGTAATCAATCCCGGTTTCGATGCAGCGCTCGGCCAGCGGTTGGCTTGCCAGTAGCAGATCGATGCGCAGGCCACGGTTGTCATCAAAGCCTTTGGAGCGGTAATCAAACCACGAGAAGCGATCGTTGGTTTCCGGGTTTGCTTCGCGGTAAGTATCCACCAGGCCCCAGCCCTTCAGGCGCTCCATCCATTCACGCTCTTCCGGCAGGAACGAGCATTTCCCGGTGCGCAGCCAGCGCTTGCGATTCTCTTCGCCAATGCCGATATCCAGATCCGTCGGGCTGATATTCATATCGCCCATGATCAGTACCGGGTTCTCTTTTTTCAGCTCGGTTTCGAGGAAGGTTTGCAGATCCTGGTAGAACTTCTCTTTCGCCGGGAATTTCAGCGGGTGGTCGCGGCTTTCGCCCTGCGGAAAGTAGCCATTAATCACGGTGATATTGCCGATAGGCGACGGGATTTCCGCCATGATAATGCGACGCTGCGCCTCTTCGCCGTCGTTGGGAAAGCCGCGACGTACGGAAACCGGCGTATCTTTGGTCAGCAGCGCAACGCCGTAGTGACCTTTTTGCCCGTGATAAAAGACGTTGTAACCCAGACGCGCCACCTCTTCGAGCGGAAACATATCGTCATGGACTTTTGTCTCCTGCAGACCGATCACGTCCGGCTGATGCTGCTCGACAAGCGCTTCCAGTTGATGAGGCCGGGCACGCAGGCCGTTGATATTAAAAGAGACAAATTTCATAGTCGCCGCCACTTAGCAGTAAAAAGATGCACAGATGTTAGCAGAATTTACATTTAACCACCGCCACTTATTGATATTGCTATTACTGATGAGCAAAAAACGCGCCAGTTGCCCTGATTTGGTGCTCGATGCGCCGAAATGGGGCAGGGTGCGAAGATTAATTTCGTTGATGATCACAGTTCCAGAATTAAATATTCTTATTGCATAAACCCGCGCCTCCGATCGTCCATTACCTCGCCTGGATATACATTTATTCACTTTTTATGCAATTTATATGAATAGCGACAGGTTGTAAGTTACTGATATTTCGTTGTGCCAGGACGTTTATGCATTTTTATCGCTGGCTGGCACGAACTGTGCAATCTACATTTACAGCGAAAACGTTCATATTAATTAACATTTATTCAACCTTTTATTTACCGGATGAGGTCGCTATGTCTACGTCAATTACGCGTGAAAATTTTGATCAATGGATGTTGCCTGTCTACGCGCCAGCGCCTTTTATTCCGGTTCGCGGGGAAGGCTCGCGTTTATGGGATCAGCAGGGTAACGAGTACATCGATTTTGCCGGGGGGATTGCGGTAAACGCGCTGGGCCACGCTCATCCTGCATTGTGCAAGGCTCTGAGCGAGCAGGCGGCGAAGTTCTGGCATACCGGCAATGGCTACACCAATGAACCGGTACTGAAGCTGGCGAAACGGTTGCTGGATGCCACGTTTGCCGATCGCGCTTTCTTCTGTAACTCCGGCGCGGAGGCGAATGAAGCGGCGCTGAAACTGGCCCGTAAATATGCCCACGACACTTTCGGCCCGCAGAAAAGCGGCATTGTGGCGTTCAAAAATGCGTTCCATGGCCGCACGCTGTTTACCGTCAGCGCCGGCGGGCAGCCCGCTTACTCGCAGGATTTTGCGCCGCTGCCGCCGCAGATCCAACATGCGGTTTACAACGATCTGGCTTCCGCCAGCGCCCTGATCAATGACGACACCTGTGCGGTCATTGTTGAGCCAATGCAGGGTGAAGGCGGCGTGGTCCCGGCCAGCCAGGCCTTTTTACAGGGCTTGCGCGATCTCTGTACCCGTCACAACGCGGTGCTGATTTTTGATGAAGTGCAGACCGGCGTTGGCCGCACCGGCGAACTGTATGCCTATATGCACTATGGTGTGACGCCGGATGTGCTGACCACCGCGAAAGCGCTGGGCGGCGGCTTCCCGATTGGCGCGATGCTCACCACCGAGACCTTCGGCAAAGTGATGAATGTGGGTACACACGGCACGACCTACGGCGGTAATCCGCTGGCGGGCGCAGTTGCTGGCGCGGTGCTGGATATCGTCAATACGCCGGAAACGCTGACCGGTGTCAAACAGCGTCACCAGTGGTTTGTTGAGCAACTGACGGCGTTCAACCATCGCCATCCGCTGTTCAGCGACATTCGTGGCCTGGGGCTGCTGATTGGCTGCCAACTGGTGGCGGAACATGCCGGGAAAGCGAAACAGATTTCGCAACTGGCGGCAGCGGAAGGGGTGATGGTGCTGATTGCAGGTGGCAACGTGGTGCGCTTTGCTCCGGCGCTGAATATCAGTGAAGAAGAGGTGCGTACCGGGCTTGCGCGCTTTACCCGCGCCTGTGAAAAATTCCTTGCGGAGAACGTATCATGATGGTGATCCGTCCTGTCGCGGCAAGCGATCTACCGGCGCTGATGAAGCTGGCCGGGAAAACCGGCGGTGGGTTGACATCGCTGCCCGCCGATGAAGCGACGCTGGCCGCGCGTATTGAGCGTGCCCGCCGCACGTGGCAAGGGGAGTTGCCGAAGGGTGAGCAGGGCTATGTTTTCGTGCTGGAAGAGACGCAAAGCGGTGAAGTGGCCGGGATCTGCGCCATTGAAGTGGCGGTGGGGCTCAACGATCCCTGGTATAACTATCGCGTGGGGACACAGGTTCACGCCTCGAAAGAGTTGAATGTCTACAACGCGTTGCCGACGTTATTTCTCAGTAACGATCACACCGGCAGCAGCGAGCTATGCACGCTGTTTCTCGATCCGGCCTGGCGCAAAGAGGGCAACGGCTATCTGCTGTCGAAGTCGCGCTTTCTGTTTATGGCGGCCTTTCGCGATCGCTTTAACGAAAAAGTGGTGGCGGAGATGCGCGGCGTCATCGACGAGCATGGTTACTCGCCGTTCTGGGAGAGTCTGGGAAAACGCTTCTTCTCGATGGAATTCAGCCGTGCTGATTATCTGTGCGGGACCGGGCAAAAAGCGTTTATCGCCGAATTGATGCCCAAACATCCTATTTATACCCACTTCCTCTCCGAGGAGGCGCAGGCGGTTATTGGCGAGGTGCATCCGCAGACCGCGCCTGCCCGCGCGGTGCTGGAGAAAGAGGGCTTTCGCTACCGCAATTATGTCGACATTTTTGATGGCGGGCCGACGCTGGAGTGTGATGTTGACCGGGTGCGGGCGATCCGCAAAAGCCGGCTGGTTACCGTGGCGCAAGGGCAGCGCGCGCCGGGAGAGTGGCCAGCCTGCATGGTTGCGAATGAGCAATACGAGCAATTTAGAGCCATGCTTATCAAAGCGGATCCCAATACGGAGCGTTTGCTGTTAAGCGCCGCAGAACTGGATGCGTTGAAATGTCAGCCGGGCGATACCGTGCGGCTGGTTCGCCTGTGTGCCGAGGAGAAATCACAATGAGTTTATGGATCAATGGCGACTGGGTAACCGGTGAAGGTGAGCGCCGGGTGAAAAGTAATCCGGTAAGCCATGAAGCGCTGTGGCACGGTTTTGATGCCAGCGCCGCACAGGTCGAAGAGGCGTATCGCGCTGCGCGTAACGCTTTTCCGGCTTGGGCGCGCGAACCTTTCTCCGTGCGCCAGGCGGTGGTGGAAAAATTTGCCAGCCTGCTGGAAGCCAATAAAGCCGCGCTGGCGGAAATCATCGCCCGTGAAACCGGGAAACCGCGTTGGGAAGCGGCGACCGAAGTGACGGCGATGATCAATAAAGCCACCATTTCCGTGAAGGCTTATCACACGCGAACCGGCGAACAGCACACGGAAATGGCCGACGGTGCGGCAACGTTGCGCCACCGTCCGCATGGCGTTCTCGCTGTTTTCGGGCCCTATAATTTTCCAGGCCACTTGCCGAACGGCCATATCATTCCGGCACTGCTGGCGGGCAACACCCTGCTGTTCAAACCGAGTGAACTGACGCCGTGGAGCGGCGAAGCGGTGGTTAAACTGTGGGAGCAGGCCGGTCTGCCCGCCGGGGTGCTCAATTTAGTGCAGGGCGGACGCGAAACCGGGCAGGCACTGAGTGCGTTGCCGGGGCTGGACGGTTTGCTGTTCACCGGTAGCGCCAATACCGGTTATCAATTGCATCGCCAGTTGGCGGGCCAGCCGGAGAAGATCCTCGCGCTGGAAATGGGCGGCAATAACCCGCTGATTGTCGAAGATATTCAGGATATTGATGCAGCCGTACATCTGGCTATCCAGTCCGCTTTTATTACCGCCGGACAGCGCTGTACCTGCGCGCGACGTTTGCTGGTGAAACGCTCAGCGGAGGGCGATGCTTTCCTTGCGCGACTGGTGGCGGTGAGCGCACGTCTCACGCCACAGGCATGGAACGCAGAACCGCAGCCGTTCCTTGGCGGTTTGATCTCCGCGCAGGCCGCGCAGCACGTGCTGCACGCGTGGCAGGAGCATGAAGCGCGCGGCGGCAAAACCCTGCTGGCACCACGTCTGCTGGAAGAAGGCACTTCACTGCTGACGCCGGGCATTATTGAGATGACCGGAGTGGCCGACGTACCGGATGAAGAGGTGTTTGGCCCGCTGCTGTGCGTCTGGCGCTATGACGATTTCGATGAAGCCATCGCGCTGGCGAACAATACCCGTTACGGGCTCTCCTGTGGGCTGATCTCCCCGCAGCGCGAGAAGTTTGATCGGCTGTTATTGGAAGCGCGCGCCGGGATTGTTAACTGGAACAAACCGCTGACGGGCGCGGCCAGCACCGCGCCATTCGGCGGAGTGGGCGCTTCCGGTAACCATCGCGCCAGCGCCTGGTATGCGGCGGATTACTGCGCATGGCCAATGGCGAGCCTTGAGTCTGCCGATCTGACTCTGCCGCAAACGCTCAGCCCGGGTCTTGATTTTTCCCGCGAGGAACAACCATGAAAGCGCGTGAAGTGAACTTTGATGGGCTGGTTGGCCTGACGCACCACTATGCCGGGTTGTCGTTCGGCAATGAAGCCTCGACCCGGCACCGTTTCCAGGTCTCCAATCCTAAGCTGGCCGCGAAGCAGGGGCTGCTGAAAATGAAGGCGCTGGCCGATGCCGGTTTCCCGCAGGCGGTGATCCCACCGCATGAGCGCCCAAATGTGCCGGTGTTGCGCCAGTTGGGATTTAGCGGCAGCGATGAGCAGGTGGTCGAAAAAGCCGCAGCGCAGGCGCCGCAAATCCTCTCTTCCGCCAGCTCGGCGTCGGCGATGTGGGTTGCCAATGCCGCTACGGTTTGCCCGTCGGCGGATTCCGTGGATGGCAAAGTCCATCTGACGGTGGCGAATCTCAACAATAAATTCCATCGCGCGATTGAAGCGCCGACCACCGAAGCGCTGCTGCGGGCGATTTTCCACGATGAAGAGAGATTCAGCGTGCATTCGGCACTACCGCAAGTGGCAATGCTGGGGGATGAAGGTGCCGCGAACCACAACCGTTTTGGCGGCGATTATGGCGACCCGGGCGTCCAGCTTTTTGTCTATGGACGCGAAGAGGGCAGCGCGCTCGCACCGACACGCTATCCGGCTCGTCAGACGCTGGAAGCCAGCCAGGCAGTGGCGCGTCTCAACCAGGTTCGCCCTTCGCAGGTGGTGTACGCCAGGCAAAATTCCCAGGTTATCGATCAGGGCGTGTTCCATAATGATGTCATTGCCGTTTCTAATCGCCAGGTGCTGTTTTGCCACGAGCACGCCTTTGCCGATCAAGCGCAATTGCTGGCCGAATTACGCCGTCGCGTGCCAGGTTTTATGGCGATCGAAGTGCCGCAGCAGGCGGTATCGGTTGCCGATGCGGTGTCGACTTACCTGTTCAACAGCCAGCTACTGAGCCATGAAGATGGCCGCATGGTACTGGTGTTGCCGCAGGAGTCGCAGGCGCATGAAGGCGTCTGGCGTTATCTGAACCAGTTGCTGGCGCAGGATAACCCGATCGCGGAACTGAAGGTGTTCGATCTGCGCGAGAGTATGGCAAACGGCGGCGGCCCGGCATGCCTGCGCTTGCGCGTAGTATTAACCGCGGCGGAGCAGCAGGCGGTAAATCCGGCGGTGATGATGAACGATACGTTGTTCGCCACGCTCAATGACTGGGTTGATCGCCACTATCGCGACCGTCTGACACAGGCAGATCTTGCCGATCCGCAGCTGTTGCGGGAAGGGCGGGAAGCGCTGGACAGGCTCACGCAGTTGCTGAACCTCGGTTCTGTTTACCCCTTCCAGCGTTAACCGGAGGTTGTATGGATAACTTTCTTGCCACCACGTTATCGGGTGACATCCCGCGTAAAATGTCAGGGGAGTCGGGCGGTATTCACTGGTTGTGGCACGAGCAAGGGATCCTTGAACTGGTGCCGCCGCACCCTACCGGGCGCTCGCTGGTGCTCTCCTGCGCCATTCACGGCAATGAAACCGCGCCGGTGGAGATGCTGGACATTCTGCTGAAAAATCTGTTTTCCGGCACGCAGCCACTGACCTGGCGGCTGTTGGTCATCCTTGGCAACCCGCAGGCGCTGAGGGAAGGAAAGCGTTTTCTGCATAGCGATTTGAATCGCATGTTTGGTGGACGCTGGCAGCAACTTCCGCCCAGTGATGAAACGGTGCGTGCCGCGCAGCTTGAACGCGCGGTTACCCACTTTTTTGCCGGTGGCGATGAAGAGCGCTGGCACCTCGATCTGCATACGGCGATTCGCGGATCGCATCATGTGCGTTTCGGCGTGCTGCCGCAGCGTGCGCAGCCGTGGGACGAGCTGTTTCTGGAGTGGCTGGGCTCGGCAGGGCTGGAAGCGCTGGTGTTCCATCAGGCGCCGGGCGGCACGTTTACCCACTTCACGTGCGCGCAATTTGAGGCGCTGGCCTGTACGCTGGAGCTGGGCAAAGCGCTGCCGTTTGGCGAGAACGATCTCAGCCAGTTTCAGCGTACCGCCTGGGCGCTGGCAGCGCTGCTGGCCGGTGAACCTGCGCCGGACACGCAGGGTGCGCCGGTGCGTTACCGGGTTGTGCAGCAACTGACGCGGCACAGCGAGGCGTTCAAACTGTATATGTCAGCCGAAACGCTGAACTTTACGCCTTTCAGCGCCGGGACGCTGCTGGCGGAAGATCGCGGTGAACGCTACGTTGTGCAGCATGATGAAGAGTATGTGCTCTTTCCGAATCCTGGTGTCGCTGTGGGTTTGCGCGCCGGATTAATGCTAGAAAAAATAAACTAATACCTCAGCCCTGTTACCACAGGGCTTATTTTTTAGTGGCTTTTAAAATAAATTACGGAAAAATCCTGGTTGCTGGGTTTATTATTAACCACTGTTGCTTTATAATCTTCATAATTCCTTATTAATCAATGTATTGATTATTTAATTTTCAACTCTCCACTGTTTATCCTTATTTCCCTCACATTTGACGTAAAAAGAGTCTTTACACTTTCATTGTTTTACTGTCGCTCTGATTAATTGACGATAAAGACGGTAAAGTAAATAGCGTCAACACGGCAATCGCCGTAAGTAAAACCGAAGTAAGGAATAATATTATGCGTAAATTGACTGCCCTGTTTGTTGCCTCTACCCTGGCTTTTGGCGCTGCTGGCCTGGCGCACGCCGACGATACAACGGCTGCACCTGCTGATGGTAAGCCGATGATGATGCACCACAAGGGTAAAGGTCCGCACGATATGATGTTCAGAGGCCTGAATCTGACCGATGCACAGAAACAGCAGATCCGCGAAATTATGAAAAGCCAGCGCGATGAGATGAAACGTCCGCGGGTTGAAGAGATGCGTGCAATGCATGACATCATCACCAGCGACAGCTTCGATAAAGCGAAAGCGGAAGCACAGATCGCGAAAATGGAAGAACAGCATAAAGCTGGCATGCTGAGACACATGGAAACGCAGAACAAAATTTACAACATTCTGACGCCGGAACAGAAAAAGCAGTTCAATGCGAATTTTGAGAAGCGTCTGACAGAACGTCCGGCACCGGAAGGTAAAATGCCTCCTGCACCTGCTGAATAATTCAGCACCCCCTATCAAGACCGCCGGTTTTGCCCATTGCATGCAGTACGTGATGGGCAGAATCGGCGGTTTTTCTTTTCTTCCCTCTTGCCAGCCGCCCGTGGCGCGGTATTCTCGTGAAACCCCTCTTCTTGGGTGCGTTACTTATCTGAAATTTATATTTTTTTACATGTCTGGTTACGCTGTGGCCTAAGGCAAATTGTTGCTGCTGCCGATAATCCGACAACGACAATAAACAATAACAAGCTGCCTGCTGAAGCAGCGGCGCGGATCGCATGATCGCGCCCTTCAGGAGTGATGATGGAATACTTTGATATTCGCAAAATGCCGGTGAATCTCTGGCGTAATGGTGCGGGCGAAACCCGGGAGATTTGCTGTTTTCCGCCCGCTACCCGCGATTTTAACTGGCGCGCCAGTATTGCTTCACTGGCAAGTAACGGTGAGTTTCCGCAGTTCCCCGGCGTCGATCGGGTCATAACCCTGCTGGAAGGTGGCGAAGTGACGCTGGATGGCGGTAGCGTTTTCCGCCACACCCTGAAACATCATCAGCCCTTTACCTTTGCCGGTGAACAGTCGGTGAAAGTGGAACTGTCGGAAGGGAAAATGTCGATGGATTTTAATATCCTGACGCGCCGCGACCGTTGTCAGGCAAAAGTGCGCATTGCCGATCGTACGTTTACCACCTTCGGGGCGCGCGGCGGCGTGGTGTTTATTCTTAGCGGCGCCTGGCAACTGGGGGATAAACTGTTAACCGCCGATCAGGGCGCTTGCTGGCAGGAAGGGCGGCATACGCTGCGGCTGTTGAAGCCAGAAGGGCAGTTGCTGTTCAGTGAAATCAGCTGGCTGCCCGGGCATTAATCCAGGTTAATGATTTCATGCTCGCCGCTGAGCAGCGGCTTGCAGAGTATTTTGTAACCATCATGGTCGAACCCGGCTGGCGTGCGCAGCAGCGCGGTGGCCTCGTCCAGGGTGTTAACCGAACCCAGCCACAGCCAGTTGTGAATGATGTGATATTGCGTCATCGCGCCGAAACTCTCTTTTAATCCGACCGGCCCTTGCCAGGGCCAGCACACCAGCTTCATGCGCGCCATTGCCGCCGCGAATCGCGCATCGTGCGCTTCACGCGGTTCTCTGCCGCTGCATGCGCCGGCGCAGCGTTGCAGCGCTGAGCGAAAGCAGGGACGACCGCGCGTGACCGCCTCCAGCCCCAGCAGGCCGTAGCAGAGCTTTTCGTCATCGGCGATGGATTGTAGCGCCTGTAGCGCTGCGCGGCGGTTGGCGAACAACCCGTGGAGCTCCGGCGTGGCGGAAAAATCCACTTCGCGTGCATAGACTACCTGCGGTTTCTCGCCGCCGAGCAGTAGCGAGCAGAGCTGGCGATTGCGGCGCAGACGTTTATTAAACAGCGGCTGCTGCTCTTTGATCAGCCGGGCTTCCAGCAGCAACGCACCCAACTCTCCGGCGGTGCAGATCCAACTGATGCGCCTGGACTGGCGCAGCATTGAGGCTTCATCCGGGGTGCGCATATGCGACAGCACCCGGCTGCGGATATTGACGCTTTTGCCGATGTACAGCGGCATCGCCTCGCTTTCACCATGAAAAATATAGACGCCAGGGTGCTTTGGCATGGCCTCCAGCCACTGGCGTAAATGTTCGGGGTATTCATAAATTGCCGCTGCGTCAAATTCGAGACGCGGCGCGGATTGACGCCTTGCCACTCAGAAACTCCTGATACTGTTTACCCATCCAGTATAACAACTAACGGCAGGCTAAAAAAGTGGCAAACAGGTGATGATGTGCGCAGGTCGGGAAAGCGGTGACAGCTTCAGGGAGCGGGGGATGAACGCAGAGGGCGTGACGCTTATCAGGCCCGACGCGCAGGCCTGATAAGATCAAGATGAATTTCAGGAATTATTTTTTCCAGAAGTCATCGAAAACGGTAATCGGCGGGCGGCGTTTGTGTTCGGTTTTCAGATACCAGCCTTCGATGATTTTGGCGATACCGGCATCCAGCGTTTTGCCTTCCAGATAATCATCGATATTTTCGTAGGTGACACCCAGCGCAGCTTCATCAGGCAGCGACGGGCGATCGTCTTCCAGATCCGCCGTTGGCGCTTTCTTATAGAGATGTTCCGGGCAGCCCAGATACGCCAGCAGTTGTTTCCCCTGACGTTTATTCAGGCGGAAAATCGGGTTGATGTCGGTACCGCCATCGCCGTATTTAGTGAAGAAGCCGGTTACCGCTTCAGCGGCGTGATCGGTGCCGACCACCACACCTTTGGTCATGCCAGCGATGCTGTACTGCGCTTTCATACGTTCACGGGCTTTCTCGTTGCCGCGAACAAAATCGCTCAGCTCAATGCCGGCATCGCGCAGTGCCTGTTCGCTCGCCAGCACTGCGCCTTTGATGTTCACGGTCAATACGCGATCCGGCTGGATAAAGCCGATGGCATCCTGGCAATCTTGCTCATCTGCCTGCGCGCCGTAAGGCAGACGCACCGCGATAAACTGATACGCTTCATCGCCGGTTTCCGCGCGCAGTTCGCTGATAGCCAACTGGCTGATTTTGCCGGTCAGCGTGGAATCCTGGCCGCCGCTGATGCCGAGCACCAGCGATTTAATAAAGGGAAACGTCTTCAGATAGGTTTTCAGAAAATCCACGCTGCGGCGAACTTCCTCTTCGGCGTTGATGCCCGGCTTCACGCCCAGCGCCTGAATAATCTCTTGTTGCAGAGTCATTTACCCCTCCGTTATGTAATCCTGCCTGGCAGGTTGCAAATAGTTAATATAGAGCCAAATTAACCCTTTGGCGGTAAAACGACAAGGATCACAGATTTGAGTGGCGCAATTTGCTGCGTTTTAGCAGCTTATGTCACTTTCATTAGATTTTTCCGAAAGAAATGCCATCGGCAACCCATAGTTGAAAAATGCACTTTTATATTCCAGGCTTAGATAACACGCTGATACACAAGCGGATACTAAAGAGGATGGAATATGAATAAAAACATCGCAGGAATTCTGGGTGCCGCCGCTGTACTGACCATGCTGGCAGGGTGTACTGCCTACGATCGCGCCAAAGATCAGGTCACACAGCCGGTTGTGAAAGATGTGAAAAAAGGCATGAGCCGCCAGCAGGTGATGCAGATTGCAGGTCGTCCTTCTTCTGAAGTCACTATGATTCACGCGCGCGGTACCTGCCAGACCTACATTCTGGGTCAGCGTAACGGTAAAACCGAAACTTACTTTGTGGCACTTGATGAAACTGGCCACGTAATGAATTCCGGTTATCAAACTTGCGCCGAGTACGATACCGACCCGCAAACTAAGCAGTAATTTATTTTTTGCCTGAGCATTAAAAAAACCGGCCTGATGGCCGGTTTTTTTATCTTACGCCGGTATGCTGTCAATCTTGCCGATTCGCGACCATACCCGGTGCGCAGCAAGGTGGGTGAGGAAATCATCCACCAGCATCGATGAGGCCGAGTCCGCTTCCACGATACCGTCTTCTCCCTGCGCAGCGACGCCCAGCAGCCCTTTAAACTGACGCGCATCGCCCAGCAGCGCAATGGTTTTCAGATGCTTATACGCCTCCAGCAGGTAGTATTTCGCATCCCCATTTTGTAAAAGTTCGCTCACGTTGCCGCCGGGGACGATCACACCGTCCACGGTCAACGAGGGCGATCCGGCAAACGTTGCGGCCACCGGCAGGCTGGAGCCGTCATCGGCGGTCACTTCACCCATGCGGGCATACAGCAATTTGCTGTGTACGCCTTTTGCCTGAAGCCCTTGCAGCACGTTCAGTACATCGGTAGCGCTGACGTTATCATGCAGCAGGACAGCCACTACCCGGCCTTTGACGCTGCCGTCCGGAACCGCATACAGGCTTAGCGCCGGATCTTTTTTCAGGCCGTTAACGTCCGGCGGCGGAGCGATATTGCGCTGTTCATCGCTGAGCGTAATCCCGAGGTTTTCGGCAACGCCCTGTGCCAGATGAACGTCGATATGCGCCAGTTGATCAACAACACGTTCGCGAATATAGGCGCGCGCCACTTTACTCAGTTCAAAGCTGAATGCGTCGATGATATGGCGCTGTTCAAAAGGCGTCTGGCTAAGCCAGAAAAGCCGTGGGTGGGCATAATACTCGGCAAAAGAGGCGCTGCGCTCGCGGATTTTATGGCCTTCAACGCGCTCCTGATACGTTTCAAACCCGCCGCGTTTCGGCCCCGGCGGCGTTTCCCGCGGCCAGTTATCGTTGATCGAGTTCGGTTCATAATTGGCCGGATTGGTATCAATATCCATGCGGTGCATGCCGTCACGCTGGAAATTGTGATACGGGCAGGTAGGGCGATTTATCGGGATTTCATGGAAGTTTGGCCCGCCGAGACGGCTGATTTGCGTATCGGTGTAGGAGAACAGCCGCCCCTGCAACAGGGGGTCGTTGGTGAAATCCAGCCCCGGCACAATATGCCCCGGATGGAACGCGGCCTGCTCGTTTTCGCTGAAGAAATTATCCGGGTTACGGTTGAGCACCATTTTGCCCACACGTTGCACCGGCACCAGTTCTTCCGGGATCAGTTTGGTCGGATCCAGCAGGTCAAAATCAAATTTGAACTCATCTTCTTCAGGGATCAGCTGCAGCCCCAGTTCATATTCCGGGTAATCGCCCGCTTCAATGGCCTCCCACAACTCACGGCGATGGAAGTCCGGATCGCGCCCGGTCAATTTTTGCGCCTCATCCCACACCAGCGACGCTTTGCCCGCCAGCGGTTTCCAGTGGAAGCGCACAAAGGTCGCTTTTCCTTCGGCGTTAATCAGCCGGAAGGTATGAATGCCGAACCCTTCCATGGTGCGATAACTGCGAGGAATGCCGCGATCCGACATCGCCCACATCACGTTGTGCAGTGTTTCCGGTTGCAAAGAGACGTAATCCCAGAAGGTGTCATGGGCGCTTTGCCCCTGCGGGATTGCCCAGTGTGGTTCCGGTTTCACGGCATGAACAAAATCCGGGAATTTATGCGCATCCTGAATAAAAAAGATCGGCGTGTTGTTGCCCACCAGATCAAAAATGCCCTCTTCGGTGTAAAACTTGGTGGCAAAGCCACGGATATCACGCACGGTATCTGCCGAACCGGCGCCGCCCTGCACCGTGGAGAAGCGGACAAAAACCGGCGTGATTTTCTCCGGATCGGAGAGAAAATCGGCTTTAGTGATGTCGCTCAGGCTGCGATAGGGCTGAAAATAGCCGTGTGCCGCAGAACCACGCGCGTGCACGATCCGTTCCGGAATGCGCTCATGGTCAAAATGGGTAATCTTCTCCCGCAGAATGAAATCTTCCAGCAGTGTGGGGCCACGGGTGCCGGCGCGCAGGGAGTTTTGATCGTCGGCGATGCGCACCCCTTGATTGGTAGTAAGTGGAAAATTCTCACTGCCCTTGCGGAAGGGCTCAAGCGCGTTCAGTTTGTCGTTGGACGTATCCGGCGCTTTCAGGCTGCCCGGCGCGGTTGGCTGTTCGCCTGGCGCAGTAGGCTTCGGGGAAGGACGGTGAGAATTATCTTCTGGCGCGAGGGAATCCAGCCCGGGGCGGGATTCGTCAGCATCATGTACAGGTGCATGTTGGGGGTCGTTTTTCTGGTGCGACATTGAACTCGTCTCCTGTTTTCATTACTGAAAAATGGTCGTTGTTATGGCAAAACCCCTCTAACTATAGAACATTGTCCTGTTACTGCCCGCCAGCCCGGCAGATAGCGGTTCGATGAAAAAGATGAGAAAAGTACGCCAGAGGCGACGGGCGGGGCAACAATCGGCTATGATAGGTCTTTCATGTCTGTAGATTTTGTCTTTAGTGAATGCATCGCTTATGAAACCTCTTCGCCAACAAAACCGAGTCGTTATCAGCTATGTCCCCCGGGTTGAACCCGCTCCGCCCGATCATGCCGAAAAAGTGGACGGGTATCGTGATGTCTGGCTGCTGCGCGGTAAATATGTCGCTTTCGTGCTGATGGGGGAAAATTTTCACCGTTCACCGGTTTTCAGCGTCCCTGAAGCGGCCCAACGCTGGGCGACGCAGATGCGCCAGCAGGACGAACTCGACGAAGAGTAATTCTGGCGCTACGGCTGGCGGAGCGCGGTGACAAGATAATCGGCAAACGCTCTGACCCTGGCTGAAAGATGCCGGTTTTGCGGGTACAGAAGATAAAACGGACGCGAACGGCCAGCCATCTCCTGCATCACTTCTTCCAGCCGTCCTTCAGCCACAGCCTGTGCCGCCACAAAATGGTAGATCTGAAAGAGTCCGCCGCCTGCTATCGCCCAGCCTACACCCGCCAGCACATCTTCATGGACCCTGCGCTGGCTGTTGAAACTGAAATTCTCATTTTCACCCTGCGCGTTGCGGAAAATCCACGCTACCGGCCGGCCCGTGCTGGGTAAAATAAACTGGATTAAATCGTGCTGGCGCAGGGCTTCCAGCGTCTGCGGGCGTGCGCGGTTTGCCAGGTATGCTGGTGATGCAAAGACGCCGACGCTGGCATCCTCCAGCTTGCGAGCCACGACGCGGGAGTCTTTCGGTTCTCCCATCCGAATGGCCAGGTCGTAGCCGTCATCAATAAAATCTATATTGCGATTCGAAATGTTAAGTTCGACCTCAATATCCGGGTATGCCGCCATAAACGCCGGTAACAACGGTACGATGCGGTGATGCCCGTAAACCGTTCCGACGCTGACCCGCAGAACGCCTTGCGGTCGGCGCTGTTGCCCGGTTAGCGCGCGTTCTGCTTCGGCAATCTGATCCAGCGCCTGCTGGCACTGCGCGCGATACAATTCGCCATCGCTGGTCAATTTTACGCTGCGGGTGGTGCGATTAAACAACCTGACGCCAAGCCGTGTTTCCAGCCGACCAATTGTCCGGCTAACCGAGGCCGGCGTGATCCCCAACGCTTCCGCCGCCGCAGTGAAACTGCCGCTCTCCGCTGCTTTGCAGAAAAGCTCAATACTGCCCAGTTGTACCGACTCGAATGACCGTGACATTTATTCTCTGATGTAATCAATAAAGTTCTTTCAGGTTAATTTATTTACAACAAGTGAACCAGTACATTTCTCGCACTGTTAATCTATTGGGAACCAACCATGAAAAAACTGCTACCGGGTTTGCTTGCTGTTATTGCGCTGGCAACCAGCGTGACCACTTATGCCGCATCGAAAGGCAATGTACTGGTGCTGCTCTCCAGCGAGACCGCGCTGCCGCTGCAAGAGGGGAAAAGTTATGCCTCCGGCTTTTACCTTAATGAGTTTGGTGTGCCTGCTGATGCGTTGATCAAAGCCGGATATTCACTGACGATTGTCACTCCCAAAGGCAATAAGCCGCTGCCGGATGAGCACTCGATCGACCCGATGTATTTCGCTAATAACCCGCAAGAGATGCAGCGCATTAAGGGCGTTGTGGACAAACTGACTGCCGAAGGCAGCGTTAAATCGCTTAAGCAGGTGCTGGCGCAAGGAACGGAGGGTAATGCGGGGATCTTTATTCCTGGCGGGCACGCCCCATTGATCGACCTGCCAGGGAGTGCGGATGTGGGTGCGCTGCTGCGTCAATTCCACCGCAGCGGTAAACCGACGGCGGCTATCTGTCATGGGCCGATTGCGCTGCTGGCGGCGCAGGAGCAGCCGCAGATTTTTGAGCAGGAGCTGATTACGGGCACGCCAGCGACGGCGAAAAACTGGATTTATGCGGGCTATAAGATGACGATTTTCTCCGATGCCGAAGAGCAGGCCTTTGAAGCGTCGTTGAAGGGTGAGAAGTTGCGTTACTACCCGGCGCAGGCGATGGCGCAAGCGGGAGGCAAGATGGCGTTTGCCAAAGCCTGGCAGGCTAATGTCGTGACGGATCGGGAGCTGATTACCGGGCAAAATCCTTTCTCGGATCAAGCACTGGCAAAAACGTTGATTGCTGCGCTGGATAGCAAAAAGCGATGAGATATAAAAAAGGCGGGGAGATTCCCCGCCTTTTATTGATGAGGCTTAACGATGCGCCAGCTCGGCGTCGTCTTCGCTCTCCAGAATAGCTTTGTCGGTCTGCTTCAGCCATTGGCTGGTCAGCGTCCCGGCGGTCATGGAGCCGCTCACGTTCAGTGCGGTACGACCCATATCAATCAGCGGCTCAACGGAGATCAGCAGCGCGACCAGCGTAACCGGCAGGCCCATGGCTGGCAGCACAATCAGCGCGGCAAACGTTGCGCCGCCGCCGACGCCTGCGACACCGGCAGAGCTGACGGTGACAATCCCGACCAGCGTGGCAATCCACACCGGATCCAGCGGGTTAATGCCGACGGTGGGGGCCACCATGACGGCCAGCATGGCCGGGTAGAGACCTGCACAGCCATTCTGACCAATCGTTGCACCAAAAGAGGCCGAGAAGCTGGCGATCGATTCCGGTACGCCCAGACGGCGGGTTTGCGCTTCCACGTTCAGCGGAATTGACGCCGCGCTGGAACGGCTGGTGAAGGCAAAGGTCAGCACCGGCCACACTTTGCGGAAGAATTTCAGCGGGCTGACGCCGTTAACGCCCAGCAGCAGGCCGTGCACGACAAACATAATGCCGAGGCCAAGATAGGAGGCGATAACAAAGCTACCCAGCTTGATGATGTCCTGAATGTTGGAGCCCGCCACGACTTTGGTCATCAGCGCCAGAACGCCGTACGGCGTAAGCTGCATCACCAGACGCACCAGTTTCATCACCCAGCTTTGCAGCGTGTCGATAGCGGTCAGCACGCGCTGGCCTTTCGGCGCGTCATCTTTCAGCAATTTCAGCGCGGCAACACCAAGGAAAGCAGCAAAAATCACGATGCTGATGATCGAGGTCGGGTTCGCGCCGGTCAGATCGGCAAACGGATTTTTCGGTACGAAAGAGAGCAGCAGTTGCGGTACGGTCAGGTCGGCCACTTTACCGACATAATTGCTCTGGATGGCATTCAGACGCGCCGTTTCTGCTGTTCCCTGCACCAGTCCTTCGGCGGTCAGACCAAACAGATTAGTCACCAGCACCCCGACCAGCGCGGCAATCAGCGTAGTAAACAGCAGCGTGCCGATGGTTAAGAAGCTGATTTTACCCAACTGGGAGGCGTTATGCAGGCGCGCTACGGCGCTTAAAATGGAGGCGAATACCAGCGGCATCACAATCATTTGCAGCAGTTGAACATAGCCGTTTCCAACCACGTTAAACCACTGGATAGAGGCTTTCAGTACCGGGCTGTCAGCACCATAGATAGCCTGCAACGCCAGTCCGAAGACCACGCCAAGCCCTAAGCCGACCAGTACTTTTTTGGCCAGGCTCCACTGTTTGTGGCGCGCCTGCGCCAGCAAAAACAGCAATGCCACGAACACAACGACGTTCGCGATTAATGGAAGATTCATCCCCGTTCTCCTGATTTCATTATTCGGTCAACCTTGTCGGTTAATCCAGTGGCGCAAGGTTAGCAGAAGTGCCGGGGTGGCCTTATATCCAAATGGAATGTTTTATGCCAAAAGCAGGAGAATTGCTGGTTTAATGGCCGGATTGTGGATGAATAAAGCGATTAAACTGGTTTTGCAGCGAGTTTATCATCTGTGATGACCAGCGAATTGCACCGTTTTCGGGCAACGATTGCGGCATCCACACCGCCCAGGTGAACAGCGCCATACATAATACGCGCTCCAGCTGGTTGCCTTTTTGCGGCGCCAGGATCGGCAGGCGAAAGCGCCAGCGACAAGGCCATAGCAGCGGCACGCCCGCGGGCGTCAGCATATCTGCAAGGATATGGCTCAAATAGCCCACCACCATTCCCTGTAATGCATCCGCAGGGACAATCCAGCTTTCCGGTACTTTCAGGGTAAACAGCGCGAGCGAGAGAAAAACCGCCAGCAGGCTGTGCGTAAAGCCCCGATGGCCGAAGGCTCGCGCCACCGGTTTTGATATCCACTTAAGTCGCTGGCCGAGAAAGGATTTCGGGTGATCGATGTCCGGTAACAGGCAGGTAAGAATGGCCGACGGAACAATATGCCACCAGTCACCCTGAGCAAGGACGGGTGTTAATTCGGCATTTTTGGCAAACACCGCGCAGGCAATGGAGAAAAGCAGGTGTCCTTCCGCCGTCATGATCAAACTCACTAAACTGTCGATGCATACAGTATAGGATGTTTATACAGTAGGCGGAAGAGGTGACGTTGTAACTCTTTGTCACAATCCTGTCAGATTAACGCGCCAGCCAGCCGCCATCGACGGCAAGGGTGAAGCCATTGATGTAATCGGATGCCGGTGAAGCGAGAAACACCGCTGCGCCTTTCAGATCTTCAGGCTCGCCCCAGCGCCCGGCGGGAATGCGATAGAGGATCTCCTGGCTGCGTTCGGCGTCTTCCCGCAGTTGCTGGGTGTTATTGGTCGCCATATAACCTGGCGCGATAGCGTTGACGTTAATCTGATGCGGTGCCCACTCATTGGCCAGCAGACGGGTTAACCCCAACACGCCGCTTTTCGACGCGGTATAAGAGGGCACGCGGATACCGCCCTGGAAAGAGAGCATCGAGGCAATATTAATAATTTTTCCGCCGTTACCCTGGACGATAAATTGTCGGGCAACGGCCTGCGACAGAAAGAAGACCGTCTTCAGATTCAGGTTCATGACATCATCCCAGTCCTGCTCGCTGAAATCGAGCGCGTCGCAGCGTCGAATGGCGCCAGCATTATTCACCAGAATATCCACCCGGCCCAGCTGGTTCACCGTCTGATTAACAATGTCATCAAGCCCGTGCTGGTGGCGCAGATCCGCCTGCACAGAAACAAAACGACGGCCGAGAGCCTGAACGCGTTCGGCCGTGTCATGTGGAATTTTTCGCCCCACGCCGACAATATCGCAGCCCGCCTCCGCAAGCCCTAACGTCATTCCCTGACCGAGACCGGTATCGCACCCGGTCACAATGGCCACTCTACCTGCAAGCTTAAAGGCATCCAGTATCATGTTCTCTCCGGCGTAATCATTATTGTTGTGACAGGGCATTAGCGCCTGAGGATCAGAATAGAAGCTGGGAAGGGAAAATACAAACAAAATGAAATGATGTTTCAAAAATAAAATCAAGGGGCAGCAAAAACTGCTGCCCCGGCGGGATTAGCCGATAAGATGGGCAAGCGTGAGCTGTTCGAGGCTGCTGAGCTTGACGTTAGCCAGCACATAACGCGGATCGGCGTGGTGTTCTTCATCCGGTACCACAATCGAGCGCATCCGCGCTGCTTTGCTGGCGATCATGCCATTGACGGAATCTTCCAACGCCACGCAGGTCAGCGGATCAACGCCCAGTTTAGCGGCACAATCCAGGTACACCTGCGGGTGTGGTTTGCTGTAGGGCAGCTTTTCTGCCGAAGCCAGCGCATCAAAGCTGTCGCGCAGTTCAAACATCGCCAGCACCTTTTCCAGCATATGTAGCGGCGACGCAGAGGCCAGCCCGACCAGCAGGCCGTTGGCCTTACACAGCGCAATGGCTTCACGTACGCCTGGCAGCAGCGGGCGTTTCTCTTCCACCAGCGAAATCGCACGCTGAATAATGCGTTCGGTGACTTCTTTGCGAGCCGGGCCATTCCACGGTTGCTGCGCATACCAGAGCTCCACCACCATATCAATGCGCAGACCGAGCGTGTCGGGCAATTCATTACGCCGGTTAATGTCTACGCCCAGGCTTGCTACAACCTCCAGTTCGGCGCGATCCCAGAGTGGCTCGGAGTCGATAAGTAATCCATCCATATCAAAAATGGCAGCAAGAATTTGACGCGGAGCTGTCATAAAACCTCTCTTTTTTATGGCATGTCGCCGGGGAATAAACGGTAAGTATGGTTAAACGTTCATCATACCGACTTTAAAGATCAGGCGAAAATGATTATCAGCAGGTAGACTAAGGCGGAAACAGTGCGTCACTTACAAGGGGAATCCATGACGTATCAACAAGCTGGACGCATCGCTATTCTGAAACGCGTTCTGGGTTGGGTGATTTTTATTCCGACCGTAATTTCGACAATCATTTCTGTATTGAAATTTATGTATGACCACAGTGAAAAACAGCCAGGTATTAACGCCGTAATGCTGGATTTCGCGCATGTCATGATTGAGATGATGCGTTTTAATACGCCTTTTCTTAACCTTTTCTGGTACAACTCGCCGACGCCCGACTTCCACCAAAGCCTGAACATTGTGTTCTGGCTTATCTATGTGCTGATTTTTGTTGGTCTGGCGTTGCAGGCCTCCGGCGCGCGCATGAGTCGCCAGGCGCGTTTTCTGCGTGAAGGGGTGGAAAATCAGATGATTCTTGAACAAGCCAAAGGGCCGGAAGGGTTGTCTCGCGAACAGATCGAAGCGCGCATCGTCGTACCGCACCACACCATTCTGTTGCAAATTTTCCCACTGTATGTGCTGCCGGTAATTGTGATTATCGCGGGCTATTTCTTCTTTTCACTGCTGGGCTTTCTGTAAGCAGTAACAGGCCCGAAAGCAATGACGCTACCGGGCCTGTCTGTTCTACGCTGCCAGTACGCGATCGAGCGCTTTTTGCGCGTTCAGCAGATGTTCGCCGCCAAAAAGAATGGCCCGGTTGAAGAGCGTATAAAGCTGGTAGATTGGCTGACGTTCGGGGAAGTCGAGGGGCAACGGTGAGACTGACTGGTAACCGTCGTAAATCTGCGGCGGCTGGTCCGGATGCAGCGGCAGCATCGCCAGATCGCACTCACGATCGCCCCAGTAACAGGCCGGATCGTAAATATAAGGGCCGTCTGGCCCCAGCGCGCAGTTATCGGACCACAGATCGCCATGCAGTAAGGACGGCTGCGGCTGGTGGGAGCTCAGGCGCTGCTGAACATGCTCGACAATGGCGTCGATATTGCCGAACTCCATACCTTTTTCCGCCGCCAGCTCTAACTGCCAGCCAATACGCTGCTCGGCAAAAAACGTTGACCAGCGGCGCTGCCAGGCATTGGGTTGCGGCGTGGTGGAAAGATCGTTATCAAAATCGAGGCCAAACTGCGGTTGATCGCTCCACTGGTGCAGGCGCGCCAGTTGTTGACCGAGCAGAAACGCGTTGTGCGCATCCAGCGGGCGGGCAGGGAGATACTCCATGACCAGAAAGCTGTAGTCGCGATCGCTGCCTACTGCGCACACCGTCGGCACCTTTACCGTATTGCTGCGCGCCAACAGCGCGAGCTGATCGGCTTCGGCGGTAAAAATAGGCAACAGTTCACGTTCATCGCATTTTACGAAAAGATCGCGACCCGCGTAACGGACATGCCATGCAGCATGGATTTCGCCGCCTGGCAGCTCATCCCGCTGCTCAATCTCGCCACTTCCCAGTTGTTCGCGTAACAGACCACTTATCGCTTGCCACATGATGTCTCTCCCATGTAATCAGCCAGATCATAAGGTTAGCGCACTAAAGCTGTGAAAAAATACGACATAACGCACACCTGCGGGACAGGTAACACGCCATGGCACTTAATGCTCTTTTTGCTGCCACTCCTCCCAGGTGCTGACGGTGATGTCAGCCTCGTCAGCCACCGCGGCGGCGGCTAATCCACGGGCGAGTTCGAGCACTTCCTGTTCACTGAGCGCACTGATGAGCCCGAAGGTGTTGGTGCCGAGATCGTGAACATTTCCATCTTCATCGGTCATCGTGAGCAGGAAACCTGCACGTGTAAAGTGGTTATTCAGTTCGTTGATTTCGGTCAGGCTTTGCTCATGAAATTTCACCACTACCACGTAGCGCGTGATGCCGTCACTGCTCATATTTCACCTCGTTGTAATCCTGAAGGTTTTTTTAGCATAGTCGTCACGCGCTATTTGTCGATTCTCAGGCATTACGCAAATAGTCGTAGATCTTTTGCGTGTCGGACAGCGCGCACAGTCGAGTACCATGGTTAATCGTCGCGGCACTCCCGGCGGCAACACCGTAACGGACCATATCGTCCAGTGGCGCGTTGTGCGCCAGTTTTAGCGTCATCGCACCCACCATACTGTCGCCAGCGCCTACCGTACTCTGGCTTTTCATCGGCGGCGGCACGACCTGCACGCACTGGTTCGCATCGACAGCCAGCGCCCCCTGAGGGCCCAGCGATACGACGACGCGCAGCGCTTTACCACTATCAACAATCTCCTGTGCCGCTTTGCGCACATCATCCGGCTGGGTCAATTCCCTCCCCACCAGCGCGCTTAGCTCTTTCTGATTCGGTTTGACCAGTTCGATATTGCCGATAGACAACGCAGCGCTGAGGGCTTCGCCGGAACTGTCAACGATGCAGCGCAGCCCATGCTGCTGCGCAGCTTTAATGAGTTGTGTCAGTTTCCCGACGGTAATGCCTGGCGGCAGGCTGCCGCTCACTACCAGTAACGCGCCCGGCTCAATGGTGAGTACTTTTTCTTCGATCTGACGAAACTCATCTTCACTGAGGCTGGCACCCGGCATGACAAAGCGGTATTGCTCGCCGCTGGATTCCACATGAACATGCAGGTTCTGCCGCGTCCAGTCTTTGGCGTCGACACTGATGGTTGGTACGTTTTCATCCGCTAACAGCGCCGTCAGGTGTTCGCCGGTTGCGCCACCGGCCGGAAAAATCGCTGTCGCTTTACCGCCAAGATGGGTAATGGCTCTTGCGACATTAATGCCGCCGCCGCCGGGCTCAAAAACAGGTGGGGTGCAGCGCAGTTTGCCTTCTGGATAAATCTGCGGCGTTAATGTTGCACTGTCCAGCGAAGGTGCCAGCGTCAAAGTATAAATCGCGACCATGATGACCTCCTTTTTCTTCGGTTGCAGTAAGTCTGGCACTGAATCCAGCGAAGGGAAAGGAAATAACAGACTGATTTAAATATGGTATCGATTAACCTGGCTTAGAGGATTAATAACCATTTTGTTGTTTTTGAGATCTCTCTTATTCAAAAATTCCAATAAGATTTCATTGATATGTTTAAGCGCCCTTTTTATAATTTGTTACCTTTCTTTGGAACGTTAGTCGTTGATCCTGATGAAAGTTTCCGGGACCGTGATGGTCTCTTTTTTATGCTGTTCGGACTCTAAAAAAATGAAGCTTTTGAAGACAGTACCCGCGTTTGCACTGGTCGCGGGCGTATTTGTGGCAATGAATGCTGCCGCAGATGATACCGTTTTTACTGTCATGGATGACCCATCCACCGCGAAACACCCGTTTGAAGGTAGCGTGAACGGCGGCTATCTGGCGCAGTCCGGCAACACAAAGAGCTCCTCTTTGACTGCCGATTCTACCCTGACCTGGTACGGCAATACGACGGCCTGGTCTCTGTGGGGCAACGCCAGTAATACCTCATCGAACGATGTTCGTTCGTCTGAGAAATACGCCGTTGGCGGCCGTAGTCGTTATAACCTGACGGATTATGACTATATTTTCGGCCAGGCTAGTTGGTTGACCGATCGCTATAACGGTTATCAGGATCGCGATGTATTTACCGCCGGTTATGGTCGTCAGTTCCTCAATGGCCCGGTTCATAGCCTGCGCTTTGAATTCGGTCCTGGTGTACGTTACGACAAGTACACCAATGACGACACCAAAACCACTGGGCTGGGTTATGCGTCCGGTACCTATACCTGGCAAGTGACCGACACCACCAAATTCACGCAGGGTGTCTCTGTGTTTGGCGCGGACGATACGACGGTGAACTCAGAAACGGCGCTGGAAGTGGCTATCAATGCCCATTTCGCATTGAAAGTAGGTTATTACCTCACCTGGAACTCCCAGCCGCCTTCATCTGCGCCGGATCATACCGATCGCAGAACGACGGTAACGTTAGGTTATAAAATGTAATACGCCGGGCCGGAAACTCCGGCCCACTCTTTTGTTTATTTGTGCTATTTCCCCGCGCTTTATATTCAGTTTTATTTAAGTAAACTTCTGTCTCCATATTGCCTTCATAATTAATTATCTGGACACACCTTCAGTTTATTTGACACGAATGGATAAATAAATTGACTGGGCAAAAATGTGATCCAGATCTACACTAGCTTTACGGGCAAAAAAACAGCCCAGCAAATAATGTTCGTTTTACAGAAAGAGAACTCCATTATGAAAACAATCAAAACTGCCGCAGTTGCCGTGGTGCTTTCTGCACTCTCTTTTGGCGTCTTCGCGGCTCAGCCAGCCACTTCAGCCAGCCAGAGCAACACGAATATCACTAACATCGAAGCAGGCTCCAATATGGTGCCAGTTGCGCAATCTACTCACGGAACCAACGATCAAGCATTTGATGCGCATACGCTGGTTGCCGGTGAATGGAATTAAGTAGATTCTTAGTTAATTCATTAACTTTGAAAACCGGAGAGTGTAGTACCGGTTTTTGTATTTACCCTCTAATGTAAATCAGCGCTCTGTATTTTATTAAATATTGGCTAAAACTGACGGTGATATTTAAAAGAGCTGCAGTTATTAAATAGGTCGTTTGTTTAACTCCGCAACAAAGATAAAATATTTTCTGCTGACTGGTTTGCCACTTTGAGTACGGCATCCTGCCCCTGTTGTAATATTTGTGCTTTCACCATGTTGCTGGTTTCCAGTGCATAATCTGCGTCTTCAATGCGGCTCTTTGCCGCCTGTGTGGCCACACTCTGTTGCGCCAGCACCGATTTTGACGATGCAAAGCGATTGATAAACGCGCCGTATTGAGAACGATAGCGACTGACTTTTTCCAGCGCGCTATCGAGTGTTTCCTGCGCATTGCCTGCGGTCGCCATTGAACGAAGATCGGTGTTCAGTAACCCCAGTGATTTCAGATCGGCCGACGTGGTCGGCATCGTGACGGCGCCAACCTCTTCATCAAAATTCGCACTGGTGACCACCTCCCAGGGGAAACTCTGCTTTGGCGGTTCGGCGGGAGTGATTTTAGGTGCGGGCAGGGTACCCCAGCTCAGGTTACTGCTAAACGAGCCGCTACCGACAATCATCACCACCAAATCTTCCGTAACATTATCTATTTTGATACGTTCCAGCCGGTTGGAACCATTACTGCCGTCGTTGTAGGCTTTGCCGGGTTCGTAGCGATCGCCATCGCCGCTGTAGCGGATGGTCATGCCGTCGTAATTAAGCGTTGCGCTGCCATTCAGCACCCAACTGGCACCTCCTTCTATCAATAATGAATCATCATAGGTTGCGCCCGCCTCAAAGCCGTTGGCCTCGGTCAGTACGCGGCTGGTCGCTTTTGCCGGGTCGGTGATACCACGGCTTTTCCAGGTGTAATCCGGATCGGTACCGGTGATCGGCGTACCGACAAGGTGCTTGCCATCGCGCGTGAAGAGCTGAATATCATCGTCCAGCCCCAATGAATCAATAGTGAGGGTGATATCCTTCGCCCCTGCGGGAATATACGCCAGTGAGACGATTCCCGAGCTGAATGTGTAATTCGTTCCCGCGACGGGAAATTTCGTGTCCAGCGGCGGAACATTACCGATTAACTCTGGCGGCAGATCCGGGGAGTCGGTGGCCAGCGGATAGCGACCAAAAATCTCTGTGTTTTCTGAAATGTACTGAATATTGTCAAGAATTTCTTGATATTCAGCATGCAAACTTTCCCGGTCACTTATCGACAACGTACTGTTACCGGACTGAATGGCCAGGCTTTTCGCTCGGATCAACAATTCACCGACGGTACTCAGGCTGCTTTCGGCGGTTTGCGCCATACTTATGGCATCGTCAAGCCCGCGTGAAATCACGGTATCCGAATTAACATTGGCGCGCATGCGGTTAACAATCGCCTGTCCTGCAGCGTCGTCTTTCGCGCCATTGATGCGCAATCCAGACGATAATCGCGTAATAGATTCCTGTAATGCTGATGTCGTTTTCTGGCGGGTGGACAGATTGAGACCGACCATTTCATTGTAATTAATCGTCTGCATCGCTGAGCTAATTCATTCGCGTTTCTAATGAATCATTCATCGGCAGTGAAGGTGGGTAACTTTAAGGTAAATTTATCAGCCGACATAATATGCGTGCATCCGATTGAAAGTGAAGGAAGTTATCAGCAGGGGTTACAAAGAGACGGGTTATCCCTATCCTGATGCCGATTAAGCGAGGCAAAACCACAACAACCGGAGGAGCAATGGGGAATTCCAAAGATGAGGCATTATACGAGGAGATGTGCCGGGTGGTAGGGAAGGTGGTACTCGAGATGCGAGATTTGGGGCAGGAGCCAAAGCATATTGTCATTGCTGGCGTGGTCAGAACGATGCTGGCAAATAAGCGAGTTACGCGTTCCGCATTAACGCAGGAAGCAATGGAAACCGTGATCCGCGCGCTGGGGTATCAATCCTGATAAACAAGGAAAAAAGGCACGCTTGCGCGTGCCTTTAGCGAGTGCGGGTTTGTCTTTCAAAGCAGTCTGGCACCATCAGCGCCGCTTTTTGTGACGACCCGGTAAACTTCTTGCTGACTTCATGCTGCGGTGCTTATAAAACGAAAAAATAATGATCGCAAGGAGCGCGATAATGATAACGGGATAAACAATTGCCATGCTTTATCATTGAGTTAGATGTTAATGGGAAGCCAACTAGACTGCCAGTGATACTGTTGTGTCAAGGTGGCCGCTAAAAATCAGATTAAACGTAAGCTATACGGTTAATTTTGAAACGTTTTTTCACAATAACAATCATCACTGCCAGTTATGAATATCCTGTTTTCAGGCGTGCAGAGGTTCCACGCTGGAGCGAATAAAAAGCACACACTTGCTGTTATATCCCGGAAATTCCATTTTGTACGTTTTTTTCTGCGGCGTGCTGAAATTGTGGTGAACGGTTACCGCTAGTGTGGTAGATATCGAGAGCTAAGTTGCTGAATTGTCAGTTACTGTGAACTGACAATTCACGTGGTAAATACTTTAACTTAATCGGGAGGGATCAATTTCCGCCATGATTAAACTGGCGATATCCTGCTGTTGGTGCACCTTTCCACATTTGATGATGATCTGCCTTGCGTTTTCATATCCCGGTGCCCAAAGCTGATTGTTGAGCCGTACATCTTTGTAGATAGCAATGAGCGGTTTCTGCCATGCGGCCGCCATATGCACGATCGAGGTGTCGGGCGAGATAATCAGATCGGCTTGCGCAATAAGTGCCATTGCATGGTGCAGAGTTTTAAAAGGATTTACGACGACTCTGGCGGGGAGAGGCAGACGGATCTCTTTACGGTGATCGAGCAGAATAATATTTACCGCTGGATAAGCAATCTGCAATTGTTCAATAATTGCCGCGAGCTGCGTCTGGGATAAACAGCGATCCTCATTACCGGCAAAGATATTAATGATAATCTTACGGCCTTCGATGGCGGCCAGAAATTGTTGCGTCTCAGCGTAAATATCCTGAGGAATATGCAGGTCATAAGTTGCCAGTTGTTTTTTATCTAATTGCATGCAGTCAGCGATGCAGTAAAAGGTTTTGCTGACATGCCAGTTTGCACAATCAAAATCAAAGGATTTGGTATAATGGTTAATAGAGGGCCATTTATTAAATCCTAACACTGCTTTGGCATTTATTTGTTTTAATAACAACAACCGATGCACAGGGATATCAAAAAGGGAAGGGTCGATAACAACATCATACTTATTATTAGATAACTCAGTAATCACAGAGCGGGGGACATTATGGGTGAACTTTTTAAGGTAGCTGGCAGAAGCGATATCTTCTGCCTCGTAGATATGGCGGATACGGGGGTTATAGCGCATTACCTGGCTGTTTGATTTTGTCAGCAGAAAATCAACGATATATCCTGACTCGTGCAGACATTTAACCAGTGCGGAATCGACGACAACATCGCCAATTGCTCCTTCGTTACGCATTAACAGAACTTTCCTTGCTGAGATTAAATTCAGTTCGCTTCGGGTTGGACTGTCCCAGAGCATTTTCGCGATATAAACGCGTAACAGAGTACGTATTTTTTTTAGAAAGTAATTACGCCGTCTGTTAAGTGCTCTTATTTTTTTAAATTTTCCGACAGGCATTTCTATCGCTGTGTGTTGCATCATGACGACTTTTTCCTTATTCGCAATAAACACTCCCGTCTGTGCCAAGATGAGAACGCAAGACGGTAAAAATGATTCAGTCAGGTTTGTTAGTTATTCCAGTAAAACGATGGATATCCTTTCGCTTGATTTCATCATGTGAAATTGAGGACATGATGGATGAAATGTGAATTCGTTATATTTTTTGCGATAGCGTATATAAAACTGCTGAGTTGTATAATTTCCCGTATTACGTGAACGTCATTGAAGGAGAATGTATTGTGTTAGCGCGCCATGATGGCGTGGCTGGCATGCTCCCTGCGATGTACGCCAGGAATATGATTCTGTTCACGCTTTTATGTCGTCGCGATGCCGTGTACTATTGTGGGGCGTTATCAGCAGGTGGGGATGGGCACTGTCAGGTTTTCTTCTGGTGTGCACAGTTTGCAGAGTGAAGCAAATAAACATTCTTAACATGCTGATATAAATATATTATTTAATTTTGTATGTGCTCTTTCGTGTGGGGCACCACTGCAAATAAGGAAATGAAATGCCTGTAATTACTCTTCCTGATGGCAGCCAACGCCATTACGACCACGCCGTAAGCCCTATGGATGTTGCGCTGGATATCGGTCCGGGACTGGCGAAAGCCTGTATCGCTGGGCGCGTTAATGGCGAACTGGTTGATGCTTCTGATGTGATCAACAGTGACGCCAACCTCGCCATCATCACCGCTAAAGATGATGATGGTCTGGAAATTATCCGTCACTCCTGTGCGCACCTGTTAGGCCATGCAATTAAGCAATTGTGGCCGAATACCAAAATGGCGATTGGCCCGGTTATTGATAACGGCTTCTATTATGACGTTGATCTTGACCACACCCTGACCCAGGAAGACATCGACGCGCTTGAAAAGCGTATGCATGAGCTCGCCGAAACCAACTACGACGTCATCAAGAAAAAAGTGAGCTGGCAGGAAGCGCGCGAGACCTTTGTTAAACGCGGCGAAAACTATAAAGTCTCCATCCTTGATGAAAATATTGCGCATGATGACAAGCCGGGCTTGTATCATCATCAGGAATACATCGACATGTGCCGTGGTCCGCACGTGCCGAACATGCGTTTCTGCCATCACTTCAAACTGATGAAAACTGCAGGGGCTTACTGGCGCGGCGACAGCAACAACAAGATGTTGCAGCGTATCTATGGCACCGCCTGGGCAGATAAAAAAGCGCTGAATGCTTATCTGCAACGCCTGGAAGAAGCGGCAAAACGCGATCACCGTAAAATCGGTAAGCAACTCGACTTGTATCATATGCAGGAAGAGGCGCCGGGTATGGTTTTCTGGCATAACGATGGCTGGACTATCTTCCGTGAACTGGAAACATTTGTTCGCTCTAAGCTGAAAGAGTACCAGTACCAGGAAGTGAAAGGCCCGTTCATGATGGACCGTGTGCTGTGGGAAAAAACCGGCCACTGGGACAACTACAAAGATGCGATGTTTACGACGTCTTCCGAAAACCGTGAATACTGCATCAAGCCGATGAACTGCCCGGGTCACGTACAGATTTTCAACCAGGGCTTAAAATCCTACCGCGATCTGCCGCTGCGTATGGCTGAGTTCGGTAGTTGCCATCGCAATGAGCCGTCAGGCGCGCTGCATGGGTTGATGCGCGTACGTGGCTTCACTCAGGATGACGCTCATATCTTCTGTACGGAAGAGCAGGTGCGTGATGAAGTGAACGCATGTATTCGTTTAGTCTACGATATGTACAGCACCTTCGGTTTTGAGAAAATCGTCGTCAAACTCTCTACTCGCCCGGAAAAACGTATCGGTAGCGATGAGATGTGGGATCGTGCTGAGGCGGATCTGGCGGTTGCGCTGGAAGAGAACAATATCCCATTTGAATTCCAACTGGGTGAAGGCGCATTCTACGGTCCGAAAATTGAATTTACCTTATATGACTGCCTCGATCGTGCATGGCAGTGCGGTACAGTACAGCTTGATTTCTCCCTGCCGGCTCGTCTGAACGCTTCTTATGTAGGCGAAAGCAACGAACGTCAGGTTCCGGTGATGATTCACCGCGCGATTCTTGGTTCTCTGGAGCGCTTTATTGGCATCCTGACTGAAGAATTTGCTGGCTTCTTCCCGACCTGGCTGGCGCCGGTGCAGGTAGTGGTCATGAATATCACCGATTCACAGTCTGAATACGTTAACGAATTGACGCGTAAACTGCAAAATGCGGGCATTCGTGTAAAAGCAGACTTGAGAAACGAGAAGATAGGCTTTAAAATCCGCGAGCACACTTTACGTCGCGTCCCTTATATGCTGGTTTGCGGTGACAAAGAGGTTGAGGCCGGCAAAGTTGCCGTGCGTACCCGCCGTGGTAAAGACCTGGGGAGCCTGGACGTAAATGATGTTATCGAGCAGCTGCAGCAAGAGATTCGCAGCCGCAGTCTTCAACAATTGGAGGAATAAAGTATTAAAGGCGGAAAACGAGTTCAAACGGCGCGTCCCAATCGTATCAATGGCGAAATTCGCGCCCTGGAAGTTCGCTTAACAGGTCTGGAAGGCGAGCAGCTTGGTATTGTGAGTCTGAGAGAAGCTCTGGAAAAAGCTGAAGAAGCCGGGGTTGATTTAGTTGAAATTAGCCCTAACGCCGAGCCGCCCGTTTGCCGTATAATGGACTACGGCAAGTTCCTCTATGAAAAGAGCAAATCTTCTAAGGAACAGAAGAAGAAGCAAAAAGTTATTCAGGTTAAGGAAATTAAATTCCGACCTGGTACAGATGAAGGCGACTATCAGGTAAAACTCCGCAGCCTGATTCGCTTTCTCGAAGAGGGCGATAAGGCCAAGATCACACTGCGTTTCCGTGGTCGTGAAATGGCCCACCAACAGATCGGTATGGAAGTGCTTAATCGCGTGAAAGACGATCTGAATGAACTGGCAGTTGTCGAATCCTTCCCAACGAAGATCGAAGGCCGCCAGATGATTATGGTGCTTGCTCCGAAGAAGAAACAGTAAGGCCATCAAGTAATTAAACCTGTGGGCCGCAAGCTCACGGGTTTGGTTCGCCTTTGTTTCGTTTATTAACAATGCGAAGTGGAAGTTAAAAAATGCCAAAAATTAAGACCGTACGCGGTGCTGCTAAGCGCTTCAAAAAAACCGGTAAAGGTGGTTTTAAGCACAAGCACGCTAACCTGCGTCATATTCTGACCAAAAAAGCTACTAAGCGTAAACGTCACCTGCGCCCGAAAGCCATGGTTTCTAAAGGCGATCTGGGTCTGGTAATCGCGTGCCTGCCGTACGCATAAGTCGTTAACCTTTTAACTTTTTTTAAGAATATAGATACAGGAGAGAGCATATGGCTCGCGTAAAACGTGGTGTGATTGCACGTGCACGTCATAAGAAAATTTTGAAACAAGCTAAAGGTTACTACGGCGCGCGTTCACGCGTTTACCGTGTTGCCTTCCAGGCTGTTATCAAAGCTGGTCAGTACGCTTATCGTGACCGTCGTCAGAAAAAGCGTCAGTTCCGTCAGCTGTGGATTGCACGTATCAACGCAGCAGCACGTCAGAACGGTATCTCTTACAGCAAATTCATCAATGGCCTGAAAAAAGCCTCTGTTGAAATCGACCGTAAGATCCTGGCTGACATCGCTGTATTCGACAAAGTGGCATTCTCTGCACTGGTTGAAAAAGCGAAAGCAGCTCTGGCATAAGCCAGTTTAAGAGAGGGAGCCTGGCTCCCTCTTTTGCTTTAACATTATCAATACATTGACATTTTGCAGTGATGCGTTTTCAATAGCCCATCACCGCCACTTACCCTGTTAAGGTAACGCAAGCATGAATGCTGCTATTTTCCGCTTCTTTTTTTACTTTAGCACCTGAACCCGGGAGGCTAGCGCGTGAAAGAAGAAACGGAAAACAGCGCCAGAAAGCCTCCCTTGTGGAGGCTTTTTTTGTATCTGTCGTTTGTAAATATCGTCATATAACGAGGAAAACCATGTCACATCTCGCAGAGCTGGTTGCCAGTGCGAAGGCAGCCATTAACGATGCTTCAGATGTCGCCGCTCTGGACAACGTCCGCGTCGAATACCTGGGCAAAAAAGGGCACCTGACCCTTCAGATGACCACCCTGCGTGAGCTGCCGCCAGAAGAGCGCCCGGCTGCCGGGGCAGTGATCAACGAAGCCAAAGAGCAGGTTCAGCAAGCGCTGAACGCCCGTAAATCGGATCTGGAAAATGCTGCGCTGAATGCGCGTCTGGCAGCCGAAACCATCGATGTCTCCCTGCCGGGGCGTCGCGTGGAAAATGGGGGGTTACACCCGGTAACCCGCACGATCGATCGTATTGAGAGTTTCTTCGGTGAACTGGGTTTTACCGTCGCCACCGGCCCGGAAATCGAAGACGATTACCATAACTTTGACGCGCTGAATATTCCGGGTCACCACCCGGCACGTGCGGATCACGATACTTTCTGGTTTGACGCGACGCGTTTGCTGCGTACGCAGACCTCTGGTGTGCAGATTCGTACCATGGAGAATCAGCAGCCGCCAATCCGCATTATCGCCCCTGGACGCGTTTACCGTAACGACTACGACCAAACGCATACGCCAATGTTCCATCAGATGGAAGGGCTGATCGTCGATAAAAACATCAGCTTTACTAACCTGAAAGGCACGCTGCATGACTTCCTGCGTAACTTCTTTGAAGAAGATCTGCAGATTCGTTTCCGCCCGTCTTACTTCCCGTTCACTGAACCGTCTGCAGAAGTTGATGTGATGGGCAAAAACGGCAAATGGCTGGAAGTACTGGGCTGCGGCATGGTGCATCCAAACGTATTGCGTAATGTTGGAATCGATCCGGAAGTTTACTCCGGCTTCGCATTTGGCATGGGGATGGAACGTCTGACCATGCTGCGTTACGGCGTTACCGACTTGCGCGCATTCTTCGAAAACGATCTGCGTTTCCTCAAACAGTTTAAATAAAGGCAGGTAAAACAATGAAATTCAGTGAACTGTGGTTACGCGAATGGGTCAATCCAGCCATTGACAGTGAAGCGCTGTCAGGGCAGATCACTATGGCCGGCCTGGAAGTGGACGGCGTAGAGCCGGTTGCCGGGGCGTTTCATGGTGTGGTGGTCGGCGAAGTAATGGAGTGCGCTCAGCACCCGAACGCTGACAAACTGCGAGTGACGAAAGTCAATGTCGGTGGCGATCGCCTGCTGGACATCGTTTGTGGCGCGCCAAACTGCCGTCTGGGCCTGAAAGTCGCCGTAGCGACAGTCGGTGCAGTACTGCCCGGTGACTTCAAAATCAAAGCGGCGAAACTGCGCGGCGAACCGTCGGAAGGGATGCTGTGCTCCTTCTCCGAGCTGGGTATTTCTGACGATCACAACGGCATTATCGAACTGCCGGCAGATGCGCCGATCGGCACCGATATCCGTGAGTACCTGAAACTTGATGATAATACCATTGAGATTAGCGTCACGCCGAACCGTGCGGATTGCTTAGGGATCATTGGTGTTGCACGCGATGTGGCGGTGCTGAATCAGTCTCCGCTGACGGCGCCAGAAATTGCGCCGGTCGCCGCGACAATTACCGACACGCTGCCGATCGCAGTGGAAGCCGCAGATGCCTGCCCGCGTTACCTCGGGCGCGTAGTGAAGGGCATCGATGTTAAAGCGCCAACCCCACTGTGGATGAAAGAGAAGCTGCGTCGCTGCGGTATTCGTTCAATCGATGCTGTGGTGGATGTGACCAACTATGTTCTGCTGGAACTGGGCCAGCCGATGCACGCGTTTGACCGCGATCGCCTGGAAGGCGGCATCGTGGTGCGCATGGCAAAAGAGGGCGAAACCCTGGTGCTGCTGGACGGCAGCGAAGCGAAACTGAACGCGGACACGCTGGTGATTGCTGACCATAACAAAGCGTTGGCGATGGGCGGTATCTTTGGCGGTGAACACTCTGGCGTGAACAGCGAAACCCAGAACGTACTGCTGGAATGCGCTTTCTTCAATCCGCTCTCTATTACTGGTCGTGCTCGTCGTCATGGTCTGCATACTGATGCTTCACATCGTTATGAGCGTGGCGTCGACCCACAACTGCAATACAAAGCCATGGAGCGCGCAACTCGCCTGTTGCTGGATATCTGCGGCGGCGAAGCGGGTCCGATCATTGATGTCACGAACGAAGCTACCTTGCCGAAACGTGCGACCATTCGTCTGCGCCGCAGCAAGCTGGATCGCCTGATTGGTCATCATATTGCCGATGAGCAGGTCAGTGATATCCTCAAGCGCCTTGGTTGCGAAGTCACTGAAGGCCAGGATGAATGGCTGGCGGTTGCGCCGAGCTGGCGTTTCGATATGGAAATCGAAGAAGATCTGGTGGAAGAAGTAGCGCGTATCTACGGCTACAATAACATTCCGGATGCGCCGGTTCAGGCCGGTCTGGTCATGGGCGAACACCGTGAAGCGGATCTTTCGCTGAAGCGTGTGAAAACCATGCTCAACGACAAAGGCTACCAGGAAGTGATCACCTACAGTTTCGTTGATCCGAAATTGCAGCAATTGATCCACCCGGGCGAAGAAGCGCTGATCCTGCCAAGTCCGATCTCCAGCGAAATGTCAGCAATGCGCCTGTCGCTGTGGACGGGGCTGTTGGGCACTATCGTTTATAACCAGAACCGCCAGCAGAGCCGCGTGCGTATTTTTGAAACGGGTCTGCGCTTTGTCCCTGATACCCAGGCAAATCTTGGTATTCGTCAGGATGTCATGCTGGCGGGCGCCATTTGCGGCAACCGTTATGAAGAACATTGGGATCTGGCGAAAGGCAGTGTGGATTTCTTCGACCTGAAAGGCGATCTGGAATCCGTTCTGGAGCTGACAGGCAAATTATTGGCCATTGAATTCCGTGCAGAAACGAATCCGGCGCTCCATCCGGGACAATCTGCAGCGATTTATCTGAAAGATAAACGTATTGGTTTTATTGGTGTTGTGCATCCTGAACTGGAACGTAAGCTCGATCTGAACGGTCGCACTTTGGTGTTTGAACTGGAGTGGAATGCGCTTGCAGACCGCGTGGTTCCTCAGGCTCAGGAGATTTCACGCTTCCCGGCAAACCGTCGTGATATCGCGGTAGTTGTGGCTGAAAATGTGCCCGCAGCAGATGTTTTGGCCGAGTGTAAGAAAGTTGGCGTAAATCAGGTAGTTGGCGTAAACTTATTTGACGTGTACCGCGGTAAGGGCGTAGCGGAGGGGTATAAGAGCCTTGCCATTAGCCTGATCCTTCAGGATACCAGCCGTACACTCGAAGAAGAGGAGATTGCCGCTACCGTTGCCAGATGTGTAGAGGCATTAAAAGAGCGATTCCAGGCATCATTGAGGGATTGAACCTATGGCGCTTACAAAAGCTGAAATGTCAGAATATCTGTTTGATAAGCTCGGGCTTAGCAAGCGGGACGCAAAAGAGCTGGTAGAGCTGTTTTTCGAAGAGATCCGTCGTGCTCTGGAAAACGGTGAGCAGGTAAAACTCTCCGGCTTTGGCAATTTCGATTTGCGCGACAAAAATCAACGTCCGGGGCGTAACCCGAAAACGGGCGAAGATATTCCCATTACAGCCCGGCGCGTGGTGACCTTCAGACCCGGCCAGAAGTTGAAGAGCCGTGTTGAAAACGCTTCGCCCAAAGCTGAATGATATGAACTAACTAAAAAGGCCGCGCTGCGGCCTTTTTTCTTTTCAGCGCCCGGCATCAATCATAAAATCAGCCACCTGACTGACGGTAAAACGGTTAACATGCTGGCATACGCTCATCTTCAACAGCAACGAAATCGCCGCTGGCTTGGCGGATTATTGCTGCTTTTATTATTCTCTGTGTTTATTAGCCTCTGCGCGGGCGAGCAATGGATCGCTCCCGACAGCTGGTTTACTCCTGATGGTCAGCTCTTTGTCTGGCAAATTCGTCTTCCCCGTACGCTGGCGGTAGTGCTGGTGGGTGCCGCGCTGGCGCTGTGTGGCGCTGTGATGCAGGCGCTTTTTGAAAATCCGCTGGCGGAGCCGGGATTGCTCGGTGTCTCAAGCGGCGCGGGCGTCGGGCTGATCGCTGCTGTACTGCTGGGCGGCGGTATGTTGCCTGGCTGGGCGCTGGGCGTGTGCGCCATCGCCGGAGCGCTGATCGTGACGCTTATTCTGCTACGTTTTGCCCGGCGTCATCTCACCACCAGCCGCCTGCTGCTTGCGGGTGTGGCGCTTGGCATTATTTGTACAGCGTTAATGACGTGGGCGGTTTACTTTTCTACCTCATTCGATTTACGCCAGCTTATGTACTGGATGATGGGCGGTTTTGGCGGGGTCGACTGGCAACAAAGCTGGCTGATGGTGGCGTTGTTACCGGCGATGATCTGGATCTGTTTTCAATCAAAACCGCTGAACGTTCTGGCGCTGGGGGAGATATCCGCGCGGCAGTTGGGGTTGCCGCTGTGGCTGTGGCGAAATTTGCTGGTGGTGGCAACGGGCTGGATGGTTGGTGTCAGCGTTGCGCTGGCAGGAGCCATTGGCTTTATTGGTCTGGTGATCCCGCATATTTTACGTCTCTGCGGGCTGACCGATCACCGGGTGCTGCTTCCTGGCTGCGCGCTGGCGGGGGCGGTGGCGTTGCTGTTCGCCGATATTGTTGCCCGGCTGACGCTTAGCGCCGCTGAGTTACCCATCGGTGTCGTTACGGCGACGCTGGGTGCGCCGGTGTTTATCTGGTTATTATTAAAGGTCGGGCGTGAAGCCTGAAATCCATAACATCAACTAAGGGTACGCTATGCAACAGGACATTCTGAATACCGAAGTCACGACCATTGATGGTGAACAGACCACGCTGGAAACTTATCGCGGTAATGTATTACTGATCGTCAATGTGGCATCCAAATGCGGCCTGACGCCGCAGTATGAGCAACTGGAAAACCTGCAAAAAACGCTCGACGGTGAGGGTTTCACCGTGCTGGGATTCCCCTGCAACCAGTTCCTCGGCCAGGAGCCGGGTTCGGAAGAGGAGATCAAAACTTTTTGCAGCACGACTTACGGCGTGACGTTCCCGATGTTCAGCAAAATTGAAGTGAATGGCGACGCGCGTCATCCGCTGTATAAAAAATTGATCGCTGCTGCGCCGTCCGCTGTTACACCAGAGGGTAGCGGTTTCTACGCGCGTATGGAGAGTAAAGGCCGCGCACCGAAAGAGCCGGGTGATATTTTGTGGAATTTCGAAAAATTCCTCATTGGCCGCGACGGTGCTGTTATTCAGCGTTTCTCGCCGGATATGACCCCGGACGATCCAGTTTTGCAACAGGCCGTTAAACAGGCGCTGGCGAAATAATGTCAGCGCTGCTGCAACTGCAAAATGTGGGCGCATCGGGCAGGCTGGGGCCGATTACGGCATCGGTTGATCGGGCGGCGATTGTACATCTGGTCGGACCAAATGGCGCCGGGAAAAGCACGCTGCTTTGCCGGCTTGCGGGTTTATCTGGCGGGCAGGGCGAGGTGTTATTGAATAACCGCCCGCTGGAACAATGGCCCGCCCAGGCGCTGGCGCAACATCGCGCTTATCTTGCCCAGCAGCAGACGCCGCCTTTTGCTATGCCTGTCTGGCACTATTTACTGTTGCATCAGCGCGATACTGCGCAAACTCACTGTCTGGGGAAAATTGCCGCTCAGCTTGGGCTGGGTGACAAGCTTAGCCGTAGAGTCAATCAACTTTCCGGCGGTGAATGGCAGCGGGTGAGGTTGGCCGCAGTGATTTTACAGATCCACCCGGAGGTAAATCCCTCCGGGCAGTTGCTGTTGCTGGATGAGCCAATGAATAGCCTTGATGTGGCGCAGCAGACTGCGCTGGATAAGCTTATCGCGGAGCTGGTAAGTGCTGGCGTGACCGTAGTGATGAGTAGCCACGACCTCAACCATACGCTGCGTTATGCGCAGCAGGTGTGGTTATTGAGCGCCGGGCGGCTACTGGGTAGCGGCAAACAAGAAGAGGTGCTGACGCCTGATCGGCTGGCGGAAGCTTACGGTATGGCTTTTCGTCGTTTCGACGTAGACGGGCATCGTGTGCTGATCCCGGCAACGTGACGAAAAGGTGACTTGCCACGCAACTGATTCACACGGTAGATTATTCCGATAAAAATAAAGTACGAGGCGAGATCCAGAATGCGTATCTGGTTTCTTCTGGCGGCGGCACTGTTTCTTGCAGGATGTAGTTCTCATCGCGCTCCGCCACCTAACCCAAGGTTGTCGGATTCGATCACAGTGATTGCGGGTCTGAACGAGCAACTGAGCGAGTGGCGAGGTACACCGTATCGCTACGGCGGTATGACGCGTTCAGGTGTCGATTGTTCCGGGTTTGTGATGATGACTTTCCGCGACAAATTTGCGCTTCAGCTACCGCGCGAAACGCGCCAACAGGCTGAGGTCGGCACGAAAATCGATAAAGATGATTTATTGCCTGGCGATCTGGTGTTCTTCAAAACCGGCTCCGGCGAAAGCGGGCTGCATGTTGGAATTTATGATACTGACAATGAATTTATTCATGCTTCCACCAGTCGTGGCGTGATGCGTTCTTCACTGGATAACGTCTATTGGCGGAAAAATTTCTGGCAGGCGCGGCGCATTTAAGCGCAGCGCCGCCGTGGTAAAAATTTGTTAAACCAGGATGTTTCCACTAATTATCTTTTAGAATATTAATTATCATAAGTGGACGTTGAAACTGGCAAAAGACTATTAGTGAGCAGCCTAATAAAGGAGAAGCCAAATATAAAATGGGATAAAAATGAAGTTAATCTCACTAAAATCATTAAGCCAGCAATTCATCTACTTGTGTTTAGCCATTCCGGATATCACCCTAAACGCGGGACGGCACAATGATCATTTTGCTTGATGATACTTATCGCCCGGAGTTTTTATTACAGCCAGCGAGAAAAAGTAACGGAATGCTTCAGGGGCTGGAAGTTATCGTTAACTTTGTCGGGAAAGACAGTAACGTCCGCGCCCCGGCAGAGCTGGTTTCCCCGCGCCTGAAGCCTGATGAAACCCTGCAACTCTTTACGGAGCAACTGGCGCTAATAGAGGCCTGTCAGCTCTTTTTCATACAACATCAATTAATCGCCTGGATTAATATTTCCCCGATTATTGTTGAAGCCTTACTTACCGATGAGGCACTGGCTGCCAGCGTGGCTAAATTTCCTTTTCTGGAATTTACTATAAATGAGAATTTCCTCAATTTAAATAAAGGCAAAGAGGATCCGTTTCTGTCTCTATTGGCGAAACAATATCCGCTGGTACTGGCTAATTTTGGTGTCGGAACAGCATCGACTAAAGCCATTTTTGACGGATTATTTAAACGTGTCGCATTAGATAAAAATTTTGTTCAGCAACGATTAGCTTCTCCTTCATTTGAACCTTTTATGCGGGCGATCGTTTCGCAGATAAGTCCTTATTGTCAGTCAATGATGATTGCGGGCATTGATGACGAATCTGCCCTGAAGCGGGCGGAACCTTTTCACTTCAGCGCAATGCAAGGGGCATTATGGCCGCCGGTCACCGTTGCGCAGATCACCTCTCTGATCCACCCATAGCCCTGCTTTTCGCCGGTGTTTAAACCTGATGGTTGGCACTACACTAAAGGCAGGAGGAACCATGACCCTTTCTTTTACTACCCGCTGGCGTGATGAACTGCCAGAATTTTACACTGCATTATCTCCGACACCGCTGCACAATGCCCGGCTTATCTGGCACAACGCGCCACTGGCGCAGGAGCTGGGCGTGGAGGACGCGCTTTTTCATCCCGAATCGGGTGCCGGTGTCTGGGGCGGCGAGGCATTATTGCCGGGCATGTCGCCGCTGGCGCAAGTTTACAGCGGACATCAGTTTGGTGTCTGGGCCGGGCAACTGGGCGACGGACGCGGGATCCTGCTTGGTGAACAACAATTGCCGGATGGCACGACCCGCGACTGGCATCTGAAAGGCGCGGGGTTGACGCCCTATTCGCGCATGGGTGACGGACGTGCAGTTCTGCGTTCAACTATCCGTGAAAGCCTGGCATCAGAGGCGATGCACTATCTTGGCATTCCGACGACCCGCGCGCTGAGCATCGTTACCAGCGATACGCCGGTCATGCGTGAAAGCCGCGAGCAGGGCGCTATGCTGATGCGCATCGCTGAAAGCCATCTGCGTTTCGGGCATTTCGAGCATTTTTATTATCGCCGCGAACCGCAAAAAGTACGCCAACTGGCGGACTTTGCCATCCGTCACCACTGGCAGCATTTGCAGAATGAATCCGATAAGTACGTGCTGTGGTTCCGCGATATTGTCCGACGCACTGCCACGCTGATTGCCCGCTGGCAGGCGGTCGGTTTTGCGCATGGCGTGATGAATACCGACAACATGTCGATCCTCGGGTTGACCATTGATTACGGTCCCTTTGGTTTCCTCGACGATTATCAGCCGTCATTTATCTGTAACCACTCGGATTACCAGGGGCGTTATAGCTTCGATAATCAACCCGCAGTGGCGTTGTGGAACCTGCAACGGCTGGCGCAGTCGCTGTCGCCGTTTATTGACATCGATGCGCTGAACAGCGCGCTGGATGACTATCAACATCTGCTGCTGACAGAATATGGCGTACTGATGCGCGGCAAGCTTGGTTTTCTCACCCAGCAGCAGGGCGATAACCAGCTTCTTACAGAACTGTTTGCGCTGATGGCACGCGAGGGCAGCGATTATACGCGAACCTTCCGCCTGCTCAGCCAGACGGAGCAGCAGAGCGCCTCTTCGCCGCTGCGTGATGAATTTATCGATCGTGCCGCGTTCGACAGTTGGTTTGTGCAGTACCGGGTACGTCTGCAACAGGAGCAGGTTGACGATGCGCAGCGGCAACAACTGATGTCCGGCGTGAATCCGGCGCTGGTGTTGCGCAACTGGCTGGCACAGCGGGCGATTGATGCTGCTGAGAAAGGCGACGCCAGTGAACTGTCGCAGTTACAGGAAGCGCTGCGCGAGCCGTTCCGCGATCGTAACGATGATTATGTCAGCCGCCCGCCGGACTGGGGAAAGCGGCTGGAGGTCAGTTGTTCGAGTTAGACTGGCTCATTTGGTCAGAATCAGCTTCCCGGCATGGGTCTGACGCAGCAGATATTGCTGGCCTTTATGCTCAATCACCACCCGGCCTTCTTCGCCCAGCAGTTGTTGACTGTTGATACGGCGATCGGTCGGGCTGATATGGGTGGGTTTTTCCTGCGAAGCGATGAGTGGGGCCGTCGAGCTATCCGTATGCGACATAAATGTTTAAATGTAGTTCATTATCAACAATGATAATCATTATCAATAATATGCCGACCGCTAGCAAGGGTGTTCTGTAACATTTCGCAGTTTCCCCCTGGATAAAGTAGGGAAAGAGGATCCCGCCGGCAGGCGGCGGGATGCGATCAGAGGCGGGTGGCGACTGCGGCCGCCAGTTTTTCCAGCAGCAATTCACTGTCGTCCCAGCCCAGGCAAGGATCGGTAATGGATTGCCCGTAAACCAGCGGCTGGCCGCTGACAATTTTCTGCGTGCCTTCCTGCAGGAAGCTTTCTACCATCACGCCGGCGATGGCGGTCGAACCGTTACGGATCTGCGAACAAACATTGTCACAGACATCGAGTTGACGTCGATGTTGCTTCTGGCAGTTGCCGTGGCTGAAATCCACCACCAGGTATTCCGGCAGATCAAACTCGCTCAGCGTATCGCACGCATTGGCGATATCCTCGGCGTAATAGTTCGGCGTTTTCCCGCCCCGCATAATGATATGCCCGTAAGGGTTACCACTGGTTTGATAGATGGTCATCTGGCCGGTTTTATCCGGCGAGAGGAACATATGGCTGGCACGGGAGGCGCGGATCGCATCGACCGCGATGCGGGTATTGCCATCGGTGCCGTTTTTAAAACCGACCGGGCAGGAGAGCGCTGACGCCATTTCACGGTGGATCTGGCTTTCCGTTGTACGTGCGCCAATCGCGCCCCAGCTAATCAGATCGGCTATAAATTGCCCGGTTACCATGTCGAGAAATTCAGTCGCCGTTGGCACACCGAGTTCGTTGACCTGGAGCAGCAGCTTGCGCGCCAGTTCGAGACCATGATTAACGCGATAGCTGCCATTCAGGTCCGGATCGGAAATCAGTCCTTTCCAGCCAACAACCGTGCGAGGTTTTTCAAAATAGGTACGCATCACGATCTCGAGCTGGGCGTGATGTTTCTCACGCAGCGTCTGCAAGCGGCTCGCGTAATCTACCGCCGCATCAAGATCGTGGATGGAGCAGGGGCCAATAATCACCAATAAGCGGCGATCTTCGCCATTGAGGATTTTTTCGATTCGCCGCCGGGATGCAATAACATGTTCGGCAATATCAGGTTTAACAGGATAACGCTGCGCCAGTTCAGCCGGTGTCACCAGGCTATCGATGCGCGCAGTGCGGAGTTCATCGGTTTTGTTCATCAAGCGTCTCAAAATTAGGTGCTTCAGCGGCAGGAATGCCGGAAGTGATGCGCACACCATAAACCAATCGCGGCTTATTTCAAGTATGGCCGTGAAGCGTATTACTTCAGTGGCAGGTATCATAGCGCAGTGTGAATCAATGTACTAGCTTGTTAGTACAAAAACGTGTGCAATACTCTGTGAGTGAGCATATTTTGAGCACGCTTTGCTGTGATTTGTTTTCTACTGAGTGAGCGTCAGGTGGGTCAGGTATTAATTATTTTTAAACTTAACACGATCTATTATTCCTGCCTGCCGGGGTTATTATTGTCGGAAATTTCTTTTGCATATAATTTGTTTGATAAATATGTGCGCCCTACGCTTGCTATTATAAAATGATTTACCAACCACGAAAAAAACAGAGGTGTTAAATTTCTGTATAGTTTTTATTTTAAAAGTTTTTTTAGGAAAAATATTGCGCGCTATTTCTGGACAATACATTCATCGCTGGCAGATACTATTAAGTATATTTTATAAAAGAATTTGGAGTTGTTATGTGATGGCTCCAGAAAAGCTGAAATCTATTTTTTCAGCGTTCTATTTAAATATTGTTTCCACATTAAGGGGAATTTAATGAAACAACTCAACAATGATGAAATGCAGGCCGTATCCGGTGCAGGTTTGATCTCTCTGGCTGCGGGTATGCTTGGTGAAGGCATTGGTATCGTGATTGATGCCGCCTTTGGCGGGAAAGGTTCTTTCGCCACTGATTTAGGTCGTAATATTGGTAAGGGCATCGGCGTCGTGCTTGAAACCGGCCTGAATCTTTTCTCCAGCATTATGAACATATTCAGAAAATAAATCATTAATCGCCACGGATGGCGAACTGCTGTTAATTTTACTGGGGGCTCCCCCAGTAAAATAAAACAGTGGATTTCTCATGCTTATCGGTACGTTAATGTTGCAAGGTGTCCAGATTTTTTCATCGGGTATCCGTGATGTAATACGCTCAAAAATGCGCTGATTATTATTGCGGCGTTTTTGGTTGTGCATAGACAATAAAGAGTACCATCGAAGATGACTTCACTGATATCAGAAATGGTATTCTTGTTTGTTTTATGCGTTCGTGAAAATTAACATTAAGGATAATGAAATGAAAGAACTTACCAATAATGAAATGCAGTATGCTTCGGGTGGAGTACTTTTTACCACAGCGGGTGCCCTGCTGGGGGGAGGTATCGGGAAATTGATTGATATGATGATCCCGGGCGAAGATCACTTCTCTGTGGCAAATGCGGGCCTGTCTTTGGGCTTATTGGGTGGTATTGCTGCTGACGCCATTGGCGTGGTAGCCACGCTCGGTACCATTGGCGTCGTGGGCGCAGTAGGGGCCGCAGGCGTGGTTGGCGCCGGCCTTCTTTGCCTGTCGCCGCTTCTGTTCTTCATCTAACGGTAGCCCGGTGCGGTATTAGAATATGAATAAGTGACATTTTATAAAAAGTGTCACTTATTTTTATATTCATCCCAACGCCTCTTACCTGCAAAGAACGAGTATCGGTGAACTTTATCAGGCACGCGAACCATAAAAAGGCCCTGAGATCGGGATTAAGCGGCACCGAAGGCGCAATGTTCAGTACATGCGGCGGTTCAGCCCCATGATGTCGAGCATTTTGGTTGCAATCTCTTCAACTGAGTAGTTGGTACTGTTAAGACAAGGAATCTGATTTTTGCGGTAAAGCGCTTCCACTTCCGCCACTTCCATGCGGCACTGTCGCAAAGAAGCGTACCGGCTGTTCTCCCGCCGCTCTTCACGAATCGCGGCAAGGCGCTCCGGATTAATGGTCAGACCAAATAATTTATGCTGCAACGGTTTTAACGCAGCCGGAAGTACCAGGTTATCCATATCATCGGCAATAAAAGGATAATTCGCTGCGCGAATACCAAATTGCATCGCCAGATAGAGGCTGGTGGGGGTTTTTCCACAGCGCGATACGCCCAGTAAAATCACCTGAGCCTGATCGAGATTGCGCAACGAAATACCGTCATCATGTGCCAGTGTGTAATCAATTGCGGCAATACGCGCGTCATATTTAGTTAAATTACCCGGATTAAGCCCATGCGTACGATGCGCAATGGGGGTGGGATCGAGCTTTAATTCCTGCTGTAATGGGGCAACCAGCGCCTGAACAATGTCCTGACAAAATCCTTCGCTTTGCAAAATAATAGAGCGAATTTCGGGGATCACAATAGAATAAAAAACCAATGGACGGTTGCCCGTTTGCTGATAGATAGCATCAATCTGATCTTTGACGGCGCGGGCGCGGCTCTCGTTTTCCACGAAAGGTAAGGTGATGCTGCTGACGGCGACCGGAAATTGCGACATCACCGCATGGCCCAATACTTCAGCGGTGATAGCGGTTCCATCAGAAATATAAAACACATGGCGATCAACAGAACTGTCCATTTAACCCATCCTGACTTTCATTCGTAATTCTCTGAAAGCATAAATTAAAATCTTCACTGTGCGTATCTCCTTTTTCTCATTTTTAAAATGAAATGGTGTTTTTATTTTTTATGAACTACAAGGTTCACTTTTTTTGATGGCGTATGAAAAATAAGGATATTCTAAAAAGAGATATTTTCACCGCGTGATTTATTGATGGGAATCTGTCCGAAAAACCATAATCTGGAATTGCTTACACGATTCACCGTTTTTTCCGGCGAATTAATTATGCCAGGATTAATACGCAGTCTGAGATTTTACCCATTCATATATCACAAAAGGATTGTTTCGATGTCCAACAATGGCTCGTCTCCGCTGGTGCTTTGGTATGACCAACTCGGCATGAATGATGTAGACAGAGTTGGGGGCAAAAATGCCTCCCTTGGTGAAATGATTACTAACCTGTCAGGCGTGGGGGTTTCCGTGCCGAATGGGTTCGCGACCACCGCCGATGCGTTTAACCAGTTCCTTGAACAGAGCGGCTTAAATCAACGTATTTATGCGCTGCTGGATAGCACGGATATTGACGATGTCTCTGAGCTGGCGAAAGCTGGCGCACAGATCCGCCAGTGGATTGTCGATACGCCTTTCCAGCCGGAGCTGGAAAAAGCGGTTCATGATGCGTATGCAAAACTGTCAGAAGATGACGCGCAAGCCTCTTTTGCCGTACGCTCCTCGGCAACGGCGGAGGATATGCCGGATGCCTCTTTCGCCGGTCAGCAAGAAACATTCCTCAATGTTCAGGGTTATGACGCCGTGCTGGTGGCCGTTAAACACGTATTTGCTTCGCTGTTTAACGACCGCGCTATCTCTTACCGCGTGCATCAGGGATATGACCACCGTGGCGTGGCGCTCTCTGCGGGCGTGCAGCGTATGGTGCGCTCGGACATCGGCGCTTCCGGCGTGATGTTCTCTATTGATACTGAATCCGGCTTCGACCAGGTGGTATTCATCACCTCGGCGTGGGGGCTGGGCGAGATGGTGGTGCAGGGCGCAGTCAACCCGGATGAGTTCTACGTGCATAAACCGACGCTGGCAGCTGGTCGTCCGGCGATTGTGCGTCGCACGATGGGCTCGAAAAAGATCCGCATGATTTATGCACCAACGCAGGAACACGGCAAACAGGTACAGATTGAAGATGTGCCGCAGGCCGATCGCGATCGCTTCTCGCTGACCGATGCCGATGTGCAGGCGCTGGCCAAACAGGCGGTGCAAATCGAAAAACACTATGGTCGTCCGATGGATATTGAATGGGCGAAAGACGGCCATACCGGCAAGTTGTTCATCGTGCAGGCGCGTCCGGAAACGGTACGCTCCCGCGGACAGGTGATGGAGCGCTACACGCTGCATGCGCAAGGGCGAATCATCTCTGAAGGTCGCGCTATCGGTCATCGCATCGGTGCTGGTACGGTCAAAGTGATCCATGACATCAGCGAAATGAACCTGATTGAAGCGGGCGATGTGCTGGTCACCGATATGACCGACCCGGATTGGGAACCGATCATGAAGAAGGCGGCGGCGATTGTTACCAACCGTGGTGGCCGCACCTGCCATGCGGCGATTATCGCCCGTGAACTGGGGATCCCGGCGGTGGTCGGTTGCGGTGATGCGACTGAACGTATCAAAACCGGTGAAAAAGTCACTGTCTCCTGTGCCGAAGGCGACACGGGTTATGTGTATGCCGATCTGCTCGATTTCAGCGTGAAAAGCTCCAGCGTCGATACCATGCCGGATCTGCCGCTGAAGATCATGATGAACGTCGGTAACCCGGATCGCGCCTTTGATTTCGCCTGTTTGCCGAATGAAGGCGTCGGGCTGGCGCGCCTGGAATTTATCATTAACCGCATGATTGGCGTTCACCCGCGCGCGCTGCTGGAGTTTGATGACCAGGAAGCGAAGCTGCAAAACGAAATTCGCGAGATGATGAAAGGTTTTGACTCGCCGGTTGAGTTTTACGTCGGCCGTCTGACGGAAGGGATTGCCACGCTGGGCGCGGCGTTCTGGCCGAAGCGCGTGATTGTGCGTTTGTCGGATTTTAAATCGAACGAATACGCCAATCTGGTCGGCGGCGAGCGTTATGAACCGGAAGAAGAGAACCCGATGCTCGGTTTCCGTGGGGCGGGCCGTTATGTGGCCGATAGCTTCCGCGACTGCTTTGCGCTTGAATGCGAGGCAGTAAAACGCGTGCGCAACGAGATGGGGCTGACAAACGTTGAGATCATGATCCCGTTCGTTCGTACCGTGGAGCAGGCGAAAGCCGTGGTTGATGAACTGGCGCGCCAGGGGCTGAAACGCGGTGAGAACGGGCTGAAGATCATTATGATGTGCGAAATTCCGTCCAACGCATTGCTGGCGGAGCAGTTCCTTGAGCACTTTGATGGTTTCTCGATTGGTTCCAACGATATGACGCAGCTTACACTGGGCCTCGATCGCGACTCCGGCGTCGTTTCCGAACTGTTCGATGAACGCAATGAGGCGGTGAAAGCCCTGTTGTCGATGGCGATCCGCGCCGCGAAAAAACAGGGCAAATATGTTGGTATCTGCGGCCAGGGGCCTTCGGATCACGAAGATTTCGCCGCCTGGTTGATGGATGAAGGCATCGACAGTCTGTCGCTGAATCCGGACACCGTGGTGCAGACGTGGCTCTCGCTTGCTGAACTGAAAAAATAACGCACTGAAGGAAAACCCCGACACAATGTCGGGGTTTATTATATATTTATCATAGGCTTATTTTATTATGGGGTGCCGAGCTGTGATAAAATATAAAGGAATAATATCAAACAATACAAAAAAGCCGGGCGAAGCCTGGCATGTCACTAGCTGTTCATTTGTTTAAAAAGTTCTCTTCCTGCCGCCTTCTGTTTCTCTATGTAATCGGCGAGATCCTGAATATGAATCATCCGCGGCGCCTTCTGGCTTTCGCCAGCCCGGAACGTTGGGATAGGCAATTGCCCCAAAGCAGCTTTTTTATCAGCGGTCGCTGACTTCATGCCAAAGTATTTTTCGCATACATCGGCAAGAGGTATTGATGCCGTTTCAAATTCAGTCAGTAATAAAAAAATCGTATTCATACCCACCTCACACCATACTCAGGCCACGGCAGTGGCTCCATGTCTCATATTAACCACTTCCCGGAAGTAGTGGCCCTCGTTGTCTTTTGTCCTGATTTTCATACTTCCTCGCGCTCTGAATTTATTCCACGGCTTACAAGTGAGCCGCTTTACTGGTTCCAAGGTTATCTTTCATTAAGGAATTTCCACGAATACGAGGGAAGCAATTCGATTGAAACGCTTTGGTTGAGTTTAAACTCAGGTGGAAAATTAGCCTTAAAATGTGCATTTATCGAGCCAGTACATTGGGCTTATTAACCCAGGAACAAGCAAGAACTGGTTATATGCATCTCAACTTTAAAGGGTATACGAGAGTTGAACCAGGTGATGAACTAGTGCACCCCGAAGAGCAGAGTATGTTGGCCGAAGCGATCGAAATGTTGGACGATGCAACATGGATGAAAATTCTTATGAAAACTGGTTTGAGCCAGGAATCGGTCAGGGAAATTTTTTCCGTTAATCGCCCCCTTTCAAATCCAAGAAATATACTCCAACTTGTTTGATGCTTAGTATCTAAACAACCCGCCATTTGCGGGTTGTTTCATTGTCTATAGAAAACCCCCAGCTAGGCTGGGGGTTCCGGAAAGCTTTCAGCTTTAAGCCAGTTATTAAAACCCCTTTTGATTTGTTAAAACACCTTGCGGTCTGGCAACTGCAAAAGTTCAACAAGAAATCAAAAGGGGGTCCCAATGGGGGACGAAAAGAGCTTAGCGCACACCCGATGGAACTGTAAATATCACATAGTTTTTGCGCCCAAATACCGAAGACAGGCGTTCTACGGAGAGAAACGTCTGGCGACAGGCAGCATTTTAAGAAAGCTATGCGAGTGGAAAAACGTACGGATTCTGGAGGCTGAATGCTGTGCAGATCATATCCATATGCTTGTGGAAATCCCGCCCAAAATGAGCGTATCTGGTTTTATGGGATATCTGAAAGGGAAAAGCAGTCTGATGCTTTATGAGCAGTTTGGAGATCTGAAATTCAAATACAGGAACAGGGAGTTCTGGTGCCGTGGATACTACGTAGATACGGTAGGGAAGAACACGGCGAAGATACAGGAATACATAAAGCATCAGCTTGAAGAGGATAAAATGGGTGAGCAGTTGTCGATCCCTTATCCGGGTAGCCCGTTTACGGGCCGTAATTAACGAAGTTTGATGCAAATGTCAGATCGTATGCGCCTGTTAAGGCGCGGCTGGTAACAGAGCCTTATAGGCGCATCTGAAAAACCTCCGGCTATGCCGGAGGATATTTATTTTCGAGACTACAATGTGCAATGTGGTATCGCCGCCGTTTGCTGAAGCCCTCGTTAGGGCTAATTTGCCAGAATCTGCAATACGCAGGAGGAGGCCGCTTGATGCAACCCCCCATCACAGAGGGGGCTATTTCCCACCAACAAACAGTGCAATTACAGCAACAATTAATGCCACAATGGAAACAGCGAATGATGCTATTGTAATAAGGATTGATGCCGTGGCAACCATTCTGGAATGATAGAACTCTCTCATTTCTTTCTTTGTTTTGTCGACTTCTTCAATGCTGTGGTTATGTTGAGGGAATGCATCAAGATAACCTCGACTTATTTTTTCCTCAAAAGACTCATGGAATTCTTTGTTCCAGCTATCAATAAAATTGATCACAGCATCTGTGATTTTTCGCTTATTTATCATTATGCCTCGCTTAATTTATTTTCATTTTGGAGTAATACCTGTTCATAATTCCAGTTATTAGCCTGAACAACTGACAACCTTATGCACCAGATGAGGACATTATGGCGCAGCAGTTACAGATCGTTAAGCATTGTTTGAATGTTGTCCCCGGCTTAAGTTAATGGCACTTATAAAATCAGGCCGGGGATTAGGAAATATTGAAATGAGAGCGCGCTAACTAATTTATTCTTTATTCTTCATTTGAATCATCTGTATTTCACTAATGCGCCGGCTATTCATGTTTATATTGCAACCAGCAAAAGCGGCTCCCAGGGAGTGTGTGCCTTGAGCGCCAGTTGTTGCTGCATTACAGTAATCATCACGGTATTTTAACCATTCACTCTGGCTTTTCTTGAAAGTATCGATCATTCGCTTTTTGCGATCCTCATCGCCCATCCACCATTGGGTGTAGTCAAACCCTTCGATTTCTTTAAGCTTATCAGTGTATGCTTTGTTCAGTGCATCGTCTGTTTTATCGTTGAGGTCTTCCAGACATTCGCTGTTATTTTCACCGTATTTTTGGATGCAGGCATCTACATCTTTATTCGACGTAATATCAGTAGCAGCGGTAGCCAGCGAAGCATTAGATGCCAGCAGCAGGGAAACTAAAACCAGAAGCTTTTTCATTACTGAAGGTTCCTTACTCTTATGTTTGTTCTTCTAACGTCACTGCCAAGATTGCTGTCGTTGCGCAGATAATCGATGATTTGCTGTCTGCTACCACCTTCGGCCATGATTTTAACCATTTGTTTCGCCGTAACGTTACCCTGATATAGCGTGTCAATAAACGCATCCCGGATTGTTTTATCTACGCTATTCCAGTCAAGAGCATTGGTAATGCCTAAGCGCCGTACCTGACGGCTGTAAACGCCTTTCCCGTATTCAATTTTTTCACGGTAAGCAATTTCGAATAACCGTATTTGCTGCTGGTGTGTAATTTCACCTACTAGCGGGCCATACACTTTTACGAATTGATCTGCTTCTCGATTTTTAAGCCCGGCAGCTTTTGCACACAGTTGGGCTTTATACTCTTCAATACCCGCCTGCCTGAGCGTCGCCAGGATTTCGCCCGCACTGCGATTACCCATATCGTATCCCCTGCCCAGAGTTACACCTGATCCGCCAACGGGTGGCCAGTGCAGGATTCTGGAAAAATAGGGATATGGATTCTGTCTGAATGGCATCACTGCGGTGATATAGTCTGTGCCTTCAGCATCAAACGTTATCTGCCCAATACTTACTCGAAGTGGGCCGCTGATATTTTGGGGCCGCCAGTGGGGTGTGGTTGCTTCTTCGAGCGCCTGCATAAACCAGGTATCAGTAGCACTGATCAGCCCTGATGGTGATAAATTCAGCAATCGTTGATACCAGCGTATTGCCTCGATGGTATCCAGATTACAACGCCCATCAGGTTGAATATGTCTGCCGGTCGCTACCGAGTATCCGGCACCGACAAGCTGCTGCTGGACAATTTTTACTTCTTTCGGATCGTTCGTTCCGCAATCCCCTACTGAAGAAGTCAGCCTGAATACCCTGGGGGCATGTTGCTGGCTGTGTCTCATTTGACTCTCCTTTTTCACGACATCATTCTGAGCTATGCATAATGATTTTTATTTTTGCACATGCATTGTAGCTGGCTTATTCACTGAAATCCCGCAGTAGATTTTTGAATATTCGGGGTTTGCTGATTGCTTAATATTCCCCGTTTTGCTTTGCCGTAAGCAACAATCCATAATACCTGCGTCAGCCCAAACAATAGGGCAGGATCGTCTACCGGGGCGGGGTCAGTCCATCAACGTCTCAGAAGTGTCCAGATTATCCGTGGCGATTCAGAAAGGGTAAAATTAGCCTGAATTGAGATAAAATGCACTAAAAAACACTGGTTGCATAATCAGTATTTTTTTGCATGTGAGTAATTATTATAGATTTTATTTTGTTGGCTGGCATGTGGATGCCGACACAATGTCGGGGTTTATTATATATTTATCATTGCCTTATGTTTGCATGGGGTGCTTATGGGGTGCCGGGCTGTGATAAAATATAAAGGAATAATATCAAACAATACGAAAAAGCCGGGCTAAGCCCGGCATGTCACTAGCTGTTCATTTGTTTAAAAAGTTCTCTTCCTGCCGCCCTTTGTTTCTCTATGTAATCGGCGAGATCCTGAATATGAATCATCCGCGGCGCTTTCTGGCTTTCGCCAGCCCGGAACGTTGGGATAGGCAATTGCCCCAAAGCAGCTTTTTTATCAGCGGTCGCTGACTTCATGCCAAAGTATTTTTCGCATACATCGGCAAGAGGTATTGATGCTGTTTCAAATTCAGCCAGTAATAAAAAAATCGTATTCATACCCACCTCACACCATACTCAGGCCACGCCAGTGGCTCCATATCTCATATTAACCACTTCCCGGAAGTAGTGGCCCTCGTTGTCTTTTGTCCTGATTTTCACACTTCCTCGCGCTCTGAATTTATTCCACGGCTTACAAGTGAGCGTATACGGCGCCTTCCTGTCAGTGCCGTCGCAACATAGCTTGCCGGGCGGTTGACCACTTCAACGGTAATTTTCACACCTTCAACCATAACCGTGTAAGTCGTCGTTTTGTCGTGGCGCCCGTACGGGCCAAATTTCTCGACATGCGATGCCAGAGCCGCGTCGCATGCCTGTCGCGCCAGCGGTGAATTTTTGCTGCTTCGGTTAATCAGCTTCATGCGCACGCTCCGGATCAAATTTGTCCCAGCAGTTAATTTCGATGTTGCGCTGCAGCCGCCGTGCCCGTACCTCTTCGATATCCCGCCCGGTCAACTCAGCTACCGACTGATTACCGTGCCTGGCGAGTAGCACCAGATCTTCGACACTCCAGTTTTCTCGCTCCATAAATCCTCCAGAGCGGGAGGGTTACCCCTCCCGGCGTCGATTAGCCAACGTATTCGGGTTTCATGTCGGTGAGCGTGATGCTGTATTTTTCGTACAGATCATCGCCCAGGTGGCGTTTTGCTGCGGAAAGCGTACGCTCCACGGCGGCAAACTGTTCCGCCGCGCCGGGTTCGCCGGGCGATGGCAGAGAATTAATCGCCGCCTCAACCTTGTTCCGGTTGTTGACCAGGTGATAACGACGCGTTGCCTTGTTTTTCAGTTCCGTGAAGAGGGCAGTGCCGAGAGCTGCTTTCGCCTCGTTAATCTGATTACCGACAGCAGTCGCAGCCTCCAGTGTTTCAGCGGCATCAATGCGCGCGCGGAATGCCTCTGCTTTGGTTTCCTGGCCATCAGTGTTATCGATCACCGTCTGATTTTGTGGCTCGCTCTCAGTGATCTCCTGGACGCTTACGCGTAGTGCCGGGTCAGGGTTGATGACTCTTTCCTGACGATCTTCAAGCTCATCCGGTGTGTATACGCCAAGGATCACATCCGGGCAGAAGAGTCGCGCCCAGCGCTTAACCGCAAGGTAAGCAAGCTGCTGGCGTGGATCATCCGCCCACAGGGTTGAGTTTCGAACCCGTGCCTGCGCCAGCAGTAAATCCAGTTCGCGGTATTGCTCCTCGCCTTTCAGCCGGGCGCGGATGATGATGCCGATCCCTTCTTCGTCCGCCATGCTCCAGCCAGGAACCCGGTATTCGCCTTTCTCACCTTTCTTGATGTTGAATCTGCCGATCACCTTTTCCCACGGGCCGTACCATTCATATTCGAAACGAGAAGCCAGCACGCCACTACGGGAGATCACCGCGTTGACGAGCTGCGCCTCATAACCCAGCACGCCATTAATCAGGTGTGTTTTCTGCGCTACGGCGAACGGGTTCATTTGCCACTGCGCCGCCTGCATAGCTACAGCCATACAATCCGCCGCATTTCCCTGGAGGTGACGCGGGACAGTTGCAGCCCCTTGCGACATCATCTGCGCAAAAGCGCTGATGGCGTTCAGATACTGCGAGTCGAAAAGCGCAATATTTGAATTAATAATCGCGCTCTGGTCTGTTACTGCAACATTTGTATTTTCCATGCTCCCCCCTTATGCGTTTGCCAGTGCGCGCAGCGCTTCAAGGCGGCGCAGGTCGTAGTCGTTCAGTTCGTCGGCGTAATCTTCGGTAACTGGCGCAGGCCATTCGCCTGTGTCGAATGCGTTCGCGATAGCGCGTATGGTGGTCTGGTATTCCAGCGCGCCAAGTTCGATGAGTTCCGGGCTGGCTTCGACAATCGCGATCCAGTGATAGCCCTCATCCTTGTTGACGAAAATCCAGAAGAACTGATCCAGTGCGGCGGTGTTCATGTACATGGCCGCGCTGAGGTGGTAATCGCGGTCGATAATTTCCCTGTGCAGTTTTGCCCGCAAAGCTGGCTGTTTGACGTTCCACATACTGATCGTTTTCAGGTCTACGCCGACACGGATGCCGCCCATATCGATTTCAAGATCGGGACGTACACGGATTTCCAGCCCGGTTTCGTCGTCGAACCCGAAATAGCTCACTTCAACGGCGCGGCCCGGGTGAGTGAGGAATTTCCCGGCGGTCGGGTGCGCCAGCAGCGCAGACTGAATCGCCGTGGCCGTTGCCATTTGCTGGCGGGTGACCAGAATTTTGTCTTCCGGGTTTTCGCGCCATGCATCCAGTAGCTCGTCGGCAAAGACTGCATCTGGATTAACGCTTTTAACGGCCTGAATCAGATCCGCTTTCGTGCCAGATACTTTCAGCGGTGCGGGTTTCTGCGCTTCCTGCGCAACTAAATCAGGATTAACAAGCGCCAGTTGCTCGAGCAGCGCATCACGGCTGCCGCTGGTTTTAACCGGGGCGGGCAGGGTGGAGTTGTATTCTTTGATGCAGGCCTTCATTGCCGTGGCAGTTTGCTTCTGGCCTTCTTCTATGCGCTGATATTCTGCCGGCAGGGACATGTAGCTTTGCCCTGTTTCATCAACAGATGTGCCTAGCGGCAGTTGCGCGGGCAGGGTGGTGTTGTGCGTTTCCAGCAGCGCTTTAATGTCATCTGTGCTTAACTGCGGCGGCAACCCGGCGTTGTATTCATCGATAAAGGCGCGGATTGTTGCTGTGGTGGTGAATGCGCCTTTCGGGATCTCCGGCTCAATGCTGAATTCGGCCAGAAGGTTTTCGGGCTGGAGCGCCAGTGCATGCACCAGATTCCCCATATCCAGTACCTTCGATTGCTCGCGGGCGATGGTTTTGGCAACGTGGCGTGCGTTGAAGTACATCAGGCTGACGCGGGCATCTTTCACCTGTGTGCTGCTGATACCGTTTGCCGCGTGGTAAACGTTATTCGGCAGACCTTCATAACGGCCCGGTTCGAAGAAGGCTGGATACTCCGGTTCTGATGCTGTGTCTGTTGCATCCAGTTGCACGTCTTCCGGCAACGGTTGGATGTTTTCCTGTTCGGCAACCGCGGCGGCCATCAGTGAGGCAGCAGCGGCCATAATGTCGTGGGTGCTCAGGGTATCTGCTTGCGTACCAGCGAGATCCACGCTTTCGCCTCCCGGCAGCGCAGCAGTATTTTGGTCTTCGATCTGGAAAGTCTCTTCCATCTGCACATCGTCGGCATTCTCCTGCACGCTTGTCTGGGTTGTGTCGCCGATCAGGCCATCAATGGAAAACATCCCGCCGCCCAGCTTTTTCACTTCCGGCTGACCGGTCGTTTCATTCACCGACGCGTGGGCAGCTTCGGCTGCCGCTTTCCCCACGACAGCAAATTCAGTGGCAAGTTTATCGAGGCTTTCAGCCGGTTCGGTGCCCTGAATCACCCCGGCAACAATCGCAGCACTGTCTATCTGGCGCGCCGCCGCAATGGTTTCTGCTGTCGGTTTGTCGTGCTGATGTTCAGTGAGGTTTGCGTTGATATAGGTCTGTAAGCTGACCGGGAAGTGATGCACATTTTCAGTGGCGCTACGGATGAGGGCGAAAATAGCAGCGCGGGAGAAATCGAGGATGCCGGGCGTTTTGCGCAGCGCTGCTGACCACTCTTTAAACGGACTTTCTTTGGCTGCGACAATGTCCTTCGCACGGCGGTGAACTGAACCAGGAATGTTGTAGATATCAAAATCCATCGGCATTGTTGCCGCCGCGATCTCGATATCCAGAGTGTCCAGCGTATGCTCATAGTCAGGATTGCGATCGGTGGCAATGCCTCCGCCCGCGTTAGCTCCCGTATCTGTGCGCTGAATGGCAGCAATACGCTTTCCTGCGGCCCATTCTTTTACAAGCAGGCCACGATCAATATGATGGGTGTCAGACCACGCCTGGATAAACTGAACCATGACAGCAAGCTCATGGCGTTTTTCTTCCGGGAATACTGACTTGAAGGCGCTGGTTAATTTCCACAACTCATGCGTTGTCAGATTGTCGATGCCGGGGATATTTCGCGCAGCAAGTAGCAAATTCTGGACATGGCTATTGTCGCTATCCATCTCCATAGCACCAATCTCAATACGCTGAGACTGAGTTACGTGATGGCGCATTTTGTCACTCAGATACTGTGCAATAATCCGCTGAGGCAGACGCAGTTTTACCACCGGATACAACGTATTTTCGTCATCATCCTCTGTTACGTCTGAGTGGGTATTCGTTTGCACGGGGGATGTTTCTGCGGGGGATGAAACCGGATCTGCTGCTTCGTTTACAGCACCCTCTGTTGATTCGGTATCCTGAGTATCTCTTGTGGCCTGGCTGGTAATTTTCTGCCAGGTGCGCCCGTCATCCGTAAGCGCATAACGATCGCACCAGGTGAAGTCGATAACTTCTTCTGCTGGCAGATCGTCAACCACAGGAAAATTAGTCAGTACCGGCAACTGATAATCGTGGCCGCGCCCGGTAGCGATTTCGTTATCTTCGAGAATTACCTGTACCTGCAATTTTGCACGGGCTTCGGTTTTCGCACTGAACCAGACAACTGCACTCGGCTTGCCTGATTTCTGAGTTGCTTTAATTAAATAAAAGAATTCCATACCAGATCCTTATTTTGGGGTGATAAAATCCCCGGCGCTGATTAAGCCGCCTGCGGTTTATTAGTGTTAAAAGTTCCGGTTTGCTTTGGTCGGTACACCGGAAGGGCTGGCCCACCTTGCGTGGGCTTTTGCTCAATGAACTTGCTGCAAAACCCTTTCAGTAAATTCACGCTTGTAGTTGCGATAACTGCCGAACATGGCTTTATCTGCGTCTGAAATACTGAGCGCCAGCAGGGCGATGGCCCTCACTGCGCAATGGGCGCAATCAAACTTACCCAGCACATAACCGCCATCGAGAATAACGGTCACTTCTTTTGATGACGGGGTGTGAATAACGCCGCTTACTTTCTTTTCGCAATTGAAAAGGGCGACATCCTGATTAATGACTTTAATTTCCGTTTGAGCTGTAATGATTTGCATAAATACTCCTTGGTTAATTAACCTTCGTGCGCCCACTGGTCATGGGTTGCACACTGTTTAGAGCAGTATTCATTTTCTTTGCGGGCGAGCTGCGCGCCGTTCCGAAAGAGAATGGTTTCTTTAACTGTGGTTTCAGCCGTGAGTGGCTTGCCGCAGTACGCGCATTTCGCGCCTGTAGGTGTTTTTTCTTTGATCACTGGATCACCTTTCCCGTTTAACAGAACTTCTACCAGGCAATCGCTGATGCGTGTGGCTTCGCGCATGGTGCGCAGGTAGACGTGTTTGCCGCGAACGGCTGAGACATTCCAGGTGTGGCCCTTGTGCATGGCCAGCATACCTGGCATCACGCACTGACGAATGATGTGCATCGTGCCGTAGTGTTGGTTAATCATTGGTTTTCCCCCTGTTGATGCCTGTCTTTTAACCACATCAGGCCCGGTGGTATGCTGGAGTTCCTACACAACCAGCAAGGACGGACTATGAAATCAGTAACCAAGCCGTGCCCGATCTGTGGTGAAGCAGCTACGTCGTTTAAGCATGTCAGTAAGGTTGTTAACATCAGCGGTAATCAACCCACTATCCGGGAGGTTCCATCCGTGGTTTATGTCTGTGATGAACACGGTTGGTTTATGCTCGCGGAACAAATTAATGACTTTGTCATTACAAGCACTGACCCATCTGTAAAAACACGGCTGGCAGAGTTGGTTAAGGTTCGCTTCGTACCTGAGCAAGAACAGCCGCTATCTCTGAAAGCTATTGAGTCGCTCGATTAAGGTCTTTACGGGACTCACTTCTCCAACCCAGGCGGTACATCTTTTTATTCATCCTGCCGCGAGGCACACCGCCTGTTCTGTTCACTTTCCGGCGAAGGTGGTGCATATGTTTTTCTTCCGGACTATTCATCCCTGTGCCGCCATCCTGCCGCGAGCTTTGAAGCTGCAAGGGTTTCTGTCGTGTCTCAAAAAGACGCGCCCAGTAAGCGCCAAACCCGAACATCTCAGTTTTCTTTGTGTTGCCTTTCATAGTCATCCTTTGCCGTTGTCGCCCGGCTGGCGGAACGTTGAAAAACCTTATGCGCGCATTACTGTGCGGTGAGCTGCTCTATGCTGCTCGTGTTTGGATGAATTAATGATAGCTAAAGCGATTACTTCAATCAATCGCCTTGACGATAATTGTCATTCCTTTATCGATTAAGTGTTGATTTATAAAGCGATTTATTTTTTGTAAATTGCGAGTAATATCGTGATTAAGTTTCCTAAGGAGATTGATATGAAGTTTCTCAAAGGATTGCTGTTTGTCTTTGGTGTCATGCTGCTGGGTGCAACGTTCAAAATGGATCAAGGTGGTGACATGCCATTCATCGCGTTCCTGTTCTACGGATTTTTTGCAATATCGGTGCTGATAGGATGGGCAGAGGTTGAGGCGTTTGTGTGGTAGTTGGCGGGAAAATGATGTGAAAGACCTGGATCGAGGGGCGCATTAGTTGCAAGAATTGATGCGTGGAACAGGATGTTTATATTGATAAAATCCTAGAGCAAAAAATCTACCGATTAAATTGTGATTTAAGCACAGAAAGGAAAAATCTGATGATTTACCAATGTCAATCATGTAATAGAACAACCTTTGAAATTAACTGCCCGTGGTGTTCTGGAGTGGGGCCAGCTACACACTCTGGGTGGGATTCCAGATCTTTACCAGCACAATCATCGGATATACAACAGTTGACATTAACACCTCTTAATCCGTCTTTCTACCCAGAGTTTCATTACCAATCAAAAGGGATGTTGAAAGATTTATTTGGGAAAAAGAAGGAACAAACGCAACTCAATCAGCTACTTGAAAGTGTGCTTGAAAAATATTCTCGTTTCAAAGACCCCTATTTTACAAATTTTATATATACATCCAGGTTTTCCCGTGGTAACGACTTAGATAAAAATTATACAGAAGATAATGGTGTATATTCTGAATTGACTTTATTTCGAGAAGTCCTTGTTCGACAAGGTTTCAATGAGCTCGAACAATTACCGCTGTTGTTGGATAAATTACTACTAACCACTTCATTCAATGCTCTTTATTTCGGTTTTGCTAAAGAAGTCAGTAGACATATTAAATCCACATTTACAGAATCGGTGAAGTCGTGGATAGACGAGGCAGGTACTAGTTTTCGAGCTGATATATCTCTGTTTTTATTTTATTTATGGAGCAATAAAATACAATTTCCTTCAATAGAATTTAATGAGGCTGCTGAAACTACTCCCGGCGTACCGTTGGTGTCATTCGATAATGTCAAAAAATACCTTTCCGTATGTGAGAACATATATTTTGATATTTTAGTTGATAGATTGACGGCTCGGCTCGAGAATTTTAACCCGAACAAATTTGTCACCATGTATCTTGTTGATGCAATGGATGGGTTTCAATTTGAAAATTTTCTTGTTGAAGTATTCCAGACAATGGGATATGACGTTAAGGAAACAAAGAGAAGTCAAGATCAGGGAGCTGATTTATTTGTTACCCGGTTTGGTAAAAAAATGGTAATTCAGGCGAAGAATTATTCGGGAGCTGTGGGCAACTCAGCGGTGCAGCAAGTAATTTCCGCAAAAACATTTTATGGCTGCGATGAAGCGATCGTAGTTACAAACTCTTATTTTACGAGGTCCGCAAAAGAGTTAGCTGAGTCTGCCTTGGTTCGCTTAATTGATAGAGATGAGTTACAGAAATATCTGGATGACTACAATCAGAAAATCATTGAGGATTTTCAATAAAATCAATAGATAATATCAACTCACATTTTATCATTATCACAAAATATTTATAGTATCCGCTTCTATTGCAAAGCTGCCTGTCAGGTGAGTTATGAATAAAAGCGGATGTTATGCCAAGTATTATAGTTGCACTGACCAATTATTATGGTTTTTTCTGTAAACTGCGCTCTAAATATTTCTTGCGATAGCTACGAAAAGGATAGTTATCATTAATTAATTTTTGGATTTTGATTATTCTTTTCTTGGATGTAAAAATAATTATAAATTGCCAAGAAAATACAAATGTCATAAACATAAGGAAGATTAAAGATAAGATATCAAAGATTACGCTTCCCATTTTAGTAAGATTTTCGCTTTCAATTGAATTCATTTTTCCAATTGAAACCATTATTTCTAGCATTAAGTAAACAGATGTTGAGTAAACTATTAATATAGCTACAAGACAAAGTAACATGCTCGTTAACCTGCTTGTTAACGTACTGTATGCGTCAGAATATTCCACAACAATATTATTGTTGGACTCTGAGAGTTTAAATATATCAAGTATTTTCCTTCCAACTGAGACAAGCTGAATGATTTCAAGGGCATTATTATAATGAAGCAGCTTTTTTAAGATATTGAATGGAATGGCCCTGCTGTTATGTATCCTGGATACGCAGGCTTGGATTATATAAGGCGTTGGTTTCTTATTGCTCAGTTCCTTAGAAAGGTTATCAATAATACTCGTTTTACTCTTGTTACTGCCATGAATGTAGTTTGTCCATAATGATAGAACAGAAATGATTATGGGAAGAAAAGCAAAAAAAAGAGATGTTTTCATTAGGAGTCCAAAATATTCAATTCGCTAATAATGAAATATGGTAAAAGATATCCACTAAAATATTTCTTACCTATTGATTAATTCTGTAGTAAGCCGTAAATATTACTATTAATTACTTAGCGGGAAACAATGGTCTGTTCGCCACTATATTAACGCAACTAACTATAAACAACATCAGCCTTTGGCACAAAACCCTCTATCAGATTAGGTACGGCTCTTAACCACAAAAGTATTAGCTTAAATATGAGAAAATACTAATACTGTTTGCATGCCTACCCAGCGTGTTTATCCATGCTTGCGATAAGTCTGTGGCATGCTTCCTATCACCTTCCCGAAAATTAGGACTCGATTCATTTCATCCCGTTCGATCGGATCCCAGGGCGTATAAATTTTGTTGTCCGAGATAACCAATAGCTTATCTTTCATCTTCTGGAGTCTTTTCACATGTACGGTGTCGTCATACAGGAATGCGTAAATACCGTCACCATCGAAACCTTTAACGCTGATATCGACAAAAAGCAGATCACCTGGCTCAATCGTACCGGACATGCTGTCGCCCCGAACGTTGATGATGCGTATTTGCTCCGCCTTTCTGCCATCGAACATCCTGCGGGCGTCTTCCGGCAGGTACTCCATTGACCGAAGCACTTCCACGAACTCGCTGTTCACAACTCCAGGCCCGGCGCTGACGCTGAGGTTTAAAACCTCGAGTCGATAGACGTCGCCGTGGAGCACTGGCTGCTCAGCTGGTTGCTGACCATCCTGCCGCATTGGGCCAGTGCCGGTGGAAAGCCACTCAGGACGAACCCCGAGCACTGATGCTATTTCCACTGTTTTTCTTGAACCTGAAGCTCCATTGAGCAGCTTGTTAACACTTGACTGTGCCATACCAACTGACTTGGCCAGCTTGCCTTGTGTATAGCCAGCTTCAGTCATTGCAAGCTCTAAACGCTCAGAAAACCCCATACAGACACCCCTCGATTAGTATCCAGAAATATTATCGCCAGAGCGATGAATTAGCAAAAATCGCCTATGCGATTGACATTCGTTTAAGCGATATTCATAATCTCAGCAAACCAATAGCTGGGGTGATTATGAAAAATTCTGCTGTAGAAAAAGCGATTGCCATCGCTGGAAGCCAGAAAGAGCTTGCCAGGCGCTGTGGTAAAGCCCAGTCCACAGTTTGTGACTGGCTGAATGGGAAGAAACAAATATCTCCCGTTCATGTGATCGGGTTGGTAAGAGCTGTTGATGGTGAGATTCAGGCTCATGAGTTTCGCCCTGATCTGCCCGAGTTATTTCCCCATCCCGACAATGCGGCCTAACACCTAACGGAGTTTCAATCATGCACAACGCAATAGCACGAAAGTTGGAACCACCAATTCTCAAGCCACTTGAAATTGAGAGCATTTTGCTCAACCGGCTGGCGTCGGTGGGGCAGAAGAATTACGCCGAGCAAATCGGCATTAGTGAATCGACAGTGAGCAAGCGAAAAGCCGACAGCCATTTTTCGGAGATGGCCAGGGAGCTTTCGGCGCTTGGTTTGCAAGTGGTACCGCCGGAGGCGGTGGTGGTCTCGCGCGATTACCTGACTTCGGTAGAGACACTGGCAGATATCGGCCTTCGTGCCGAACGCGCGCGGCCTGGCCCGCTGGGATGGGATTGATGCAGAGAAACAAAAAGGTGAAAGCCGGACTGCGTCAACAGTACCGGCCTTCGGGTGCAATGAGTGAGTCATTTGCGAGGCAATTATGACAAACAGCAATTCAAAACACCAGGCGCGGGAGGCATAGCTATGTCGAATGTCGCCTACGCCGATTTTTCGGCACGAAATGCCATCAGGAGCAACCGGATGGAGAACCAGAAAAGCGGATTCATCCTGTTGTACCGGAGCGTGCTTAAGCAACCCTGGGCGAAAGATGTTTTCCTGCGCACATTATGGGAAAACCTGCTAATGCAGGCTGCCCGGCAGCCATACACGGCAAATTTCCGGGGGACGCAATGGCCGCTGCAAACCGGACAACTGGTAACCACAACAGTCGATCTTGGGCTGAATTTATGTGACAGAGAGGGTAAGCCAACTAGCCGTCATGCCGTGGACAGAATGCTGGATATTTTTGAGCGTGAGGGGATGATTTCCAGGGCCGGAGAGAAGCGAAAAGGCACTGTGATAACCATCACAAATTACGTTGAGTATGCTCAAAAAATAGACGATTTACCCGCGCTTAAGCCCGCGCATATAGGCGAGCTTAAACCCGCGCATGGCGAAGCCAGTAACGGCGCGGCTTCGGAGGGGGATGCCGCGCATTCTGGCGAGCATAAGCCCGCGCAATTACCCGCGCATCATGAACAACAAGGTAATAACAATAATAAAAACCTTAAAAGATCTTCGTCTCGGAATTCTCACGAATCCCGAAACGACGCGACTGAAAAATTCCTCTCCCGTCATCCCGAAGCCATCGGCGGGATCTACACACCGGCGGGTAAGTCCTGGGGGACAGCGGAAGACCTCCGCGCCGCGAAGTGGATATTTGCGCAGTTGCTGGAAGTTAACGCGAGCCTGAGCGAACCAAAATGGGTCGAATGGGCTAATACCATCCGCCTGATGCGCCTGCAGGATTCACGCAGCCACAAAGACATTTGCAGCCTGCTCAAGTGGGCCAGCAAAGACGAATTCTGGAAAAACAACATCCTCAGCCCGTCTTCGCTGCGCAGACAGTGGGACACGCTCACCACCAGGCGGCTCAATGGACAAAGCGCGGTTCAGCCTAAAACCGGAGCCGGCACTCTGGACAATACCGACTGGATCAACGGGGTATTCAAATGAAAAACATCGCTGAAAGCATGCATGATTTTGACCGTGAAAACTTCCGCCGTGTCGCTGCTGGCTTGCCGGAAATTCAGGAAGAACAGACGCAAGGGGAGAAGCTCAAAGCGCTTGCCGGTTTGTTCAATGGCCTGTTCCGCGAACTGTGCGCGATTTTCCCGTACCTGTCGAACAAACCACAGGAAGACCTCGACGAAATGCGCCGCCAGTGGCTTCAGTCATTCGCTGAGAATGGGATCTGGACAAGCGCGCAAATCGACGCAGGGTTGCGCGTAGCGCGCCAGCAGGAAAAACCCTTCGTCCCGTCGCCGGGCCAGTTCGTCGCCTGGTGCCGCGCGGAAGAATGTGCGGCGGTAGGGCTGCCAAACCAGGCGGAGCTGATGGAACTGTTTTATCGTTACTGCCGTACGCGCGGAAGCTATCCTGATGCAGAGTCATTTCCGTGGCCCGGGAAAATCGACGGTAAGAACACCAGTCAATCATCCGCGAATTACTGGATCGTGACCACGCTGTACCAGCAGATGCGCGCCAGTGGTCTGAGTGACGCCGAAGTGCGCCGCAAAGCAGGCGAAGAACTGGCAGCGATGGCGCTGCGTATTCGTCGCGGCGAAGAGATCCCTGAGCCGAAAAAACAGCTTCCGAAGCTGGGCGGCAAGCCACTCGCACGCGCACAGAGCTTGGCAAAGATAGTCGAGCTTCGTGAAAAACATGGTTTGAGAGGCGCTAAGTCATGACCAGAAAATAATCGATTAAATGAAACTTCGGCCATTACGGGCTGTTCACTTGTGGGTCAGTTTCGTAAGTAACTGGCGTGAAGCGCATCGCCATTCAGGGCCAGTGCGCAAGATGTGCCAGTCTGGGGGAAATCATACTGGATTGCCGCATATTGCATTCTTACATAAGCGTCCCGATTGAGAACGAAGATAATCCGGTTGACCGTTAAGGCGTATACATCGGTTGCAGCACTCTCAAGTAAAAATATGGTGAGCACTCGTTCTTTCTTTAGATTTCTGTGCAAGAAAGACTGGCAATTTTGCTAACTAAATGGTGCACAAAACGTTTCATCTAGTATACTATCTCGTTTGAAATTGCTTCATTTTTTGGGATTTAAAATGAAAATTATACAAATGCAATCAGTTTTTTTCTACGAGCAAAACAATACTTTGGATTTTGACGGGCTTTCTTATTTTCTCAGAAAGAAAATTAAGGAAATAACAGGTTTTGAACTGCATTCTACTTCTCTACTAGGCGTCTTACCTAAAGATGTACCACCTGAGGTTCCTCGACTTCAATTAAATTCCGAAGATAATAAGTTAAGGGTTATCGGTTCCTTGCAACGTCTGGATTTTTTTATTGAACGCCGAGATGATCAAGAGGAATTAGAAAAAGAGAGATTTTTTAGCATTGTAGATGCTAACTTCGAAATTCATCAGCAGCTGGCTAAAAATATAACAAGGGTTGGTTTGATTGTTGTTAAGACAAGAGATGAGGATAATCCGCATGAATATGTTGCAAGAACATATTTAAATTCTCAAAATGTCCGGGATATACATGAATTAACAGAAACAAATATCGCCTATAATCGTCAATTTGAGTGCGATCATCTAAAATTTAATTGCCATACAACCCATACATCTGGTTATGATTATATCAGGCAAAAATCTATTTATATTAGGCAAATTGATGTTAGCTCGCTGCCAGATAAAATTTTTTATTTGACATATAATAAAAATGCTATTGTTAAAGCGTTCAATGAAAAATTAAACGAGCGTGAGTGAGACTTTAAAATGGACCAGAAAAAAGACAATAAAGATCCGGCGGAGACAGATGTAGAAAATAACGCAGATAAAAATGATCATGCTAATGTGTCGCCAATAGATTTTAGGCCTGTTTCTGATAGCTCTACATCCTCAATGACATCAAGGGCTTCATGGGTAACCAGCAGTAAAATTGATACTGGGGCGCCTACGAATGAAAGAAATATAGCTTTTGACCCACTAGTGTTGCTGGGAAATTATCCAGGAGCTTATACCTATCCACTTTTTGATAATATACCTATCTCTGTACCTCCATCCAGCTCGTTTGAAAAAGATGATACAAAAAATTGGTCTGTCAACAATACTGGTAGAATTAACCTTGTGACTTATTCTCCAGGCAATTCTTTTTATCAAGGGAAGTTATCATCTTCAAATGAAACTTTATCGGAAAATAACTCTAATCCACAAGCCAGTATACTTTGGTCATCGATCTTTAAGCGAGTTGCGTCCTTTGAAGAACAAATAAGCGAACATAACTCTAAGATTGTAAGTAGCCAAAAAAGTATAAGTAAAATTATGCTTTCTCTTGCAAAGCAAACATCCAAGATGAAGGGTTTTGATACCTCTCTTTCTAATGCAGAGGATAGGCTGGAACAAAAAGTTAAAGATTTTGAAAATGAACTTATAACTGCACGAAATTCTCTTTTAGCTGTCATCGCTCTATTTGCTTCTTTTTTTACATTTATATCGATTTCTGTAAATATCTTTTCTCGAGATATGTCACTAGCTACATCCATATCGGTGCTGTTGGTTATTTGGTCTTGCTTGATTAGTTTTATTTTTGTTTTTATGGCGGGAATTAGCAAAGGTGGGGAATTTTTTACGAGCAGCTCGTTTATAAAACACGCAGTGTTTATGGTTGTGCTCTTTTTTAGTTCATTTGGATTGCCTAGGATCGTTTTTCATTTATTCCCAATAAATTAGATGAATATGATTATGCTAGTGATGAAAATGCTTCCTGAATTGATTCTCATTATAGTATTTCATCGCCGCATCATCTCTTTTCCTATCCTTGGCTCTTAATACTGAGCAATCCTTTGACTAAATCATATTCGGGGGCTGGGATACAAATCAGTATTATTAATTGACAGTTATATCTAATACTTCGGACGGAAAGGTCATATACTACGATTGTAGACAAGTAATAGATCAAAGGAGTATTGAAAGATGGCTAAGTGGAGAGTGAGTTTCAAAGCGTCAAAAGGTAACATTTATTCAACTCCGTACACTGAAATTGTTGCAAGTTGCGAGGAGGATGCAGTCATTTTAGCTGAAAGGAAGCTTAAGCAAAAAATGCCTTTGAGCAGAGATTACGATTGGCAGGTTACGAGTGTAAAGCTAATTGAGTGATTTGATATCTCACAGTTACCTGTTCATAATTACAAGTGGTTAGTTTGACCACCTTATGCGCCTGATGGGGACATTATGGCGCAGCTACAACTTATCAATCATTCAGGAATCCTGATCCCGACAACGCCGGAGACCAGCGATTTTCTGCATTCAAAATGTAAGCTCGGCGCGGTGCTTTCTGCCGACGTAAAGCTTGTACGCAATCCGGCATTTCACCGCCTTTTCTTCGCACTGTAAGCCTCGGATTCGAATCCTGGGAGCCAATCGGTGATGCTTGATGCGCCAAGGTGCCCGAGTGGTACTCACTGACCAGACTATACTGCCCCGAAGTACGCGAAGGATAAGCAGGTGGCGCGCTGCGGTAACGCCGTTCCGCCGCCTTTCGCTGAGGCACTGGTGAGGGCCAATTTGCCTGAAATTTGCATTCATAAAGAAATTGCAGTTTAAAGATTGCAGGCATATTTTAATGATAATCATAAAAAGAAGGAGGTTAATATGAGCGAAAAGTTAAGAATTATTGGTGCACCGGATAAGGAATTTTATGCTGAGATAACATCTACTATAAGGCATGAAAAAAATGGAGATGTGGTTTGTAAAGATGCAAGGATAAAAGTGGAAACAGATTCATTTATATTTTTTTCACCAATGAAAATGGGGCAGGTTGTTACATTTATTAGGGAAGATGATACTTTTTTGGAATTATATAAATCTATTGATAACTCTGAAGAGTTTTTATTCTCGACCCATCCATATGGATAATTCAGTCATTTGATTTCTTGGAAGCAACTGTCTAAAATATCTTCGTCAGCCTGAACAACTGACAACCTTATGCGCCTGATGGGGACATTATGGCGCAGCTACAACTTATCAATCATTCAGGAATCCTGATCCCGGCGACGCCGGAGACCAGCGATTTTCTGTATTCAAAATGTAAGCTCGGTGCGGTGCTGTCAGCCGACGTCAAGCTGGTACGCAATCCGGCATTTCACCGCCGATTCTTCGCTTTGCTCAATCTCGGTTTTGAATACTGGGAGCCAACCGGCGGCGCTATCTCGTCCAACGAGCGGCGACTGGTGACCGGGTATGCAAAATTCCTCGCATCGTTCGGCGGCAACGAGTCCGCACTGTTGGATGCTGCTGAGCAGTATCTGGAGCAGGTTGCCAATCGCCGCATCACCAACGGGATTAGCCTCTGCAAATCCTTCGATGCGTACCGCGCGTGGGTGACTGTAGAAGCAGGGCATTATGACGCCATCGAGCTGCCGGACGGCACTCTTCGCAAACATCCCCGCAGTATTGCTTTTGGCAACATGGACGAAACCGAATTCCAGCAGCTCTACAAAGCCGCGCTTGATGTCCTCTGGCGATGGATATTGTCCAGTTCATTTAGCTCGCAGCAAGAGGCAGAAAACGCTGCGTCTCAACTGATGAGCTTCGCGTGATCATGAACAGAAAGAGCTGGTTCCAGCACACCGAATGCACCACGCAACAGGCCGACGAACTGGTGGAACAATACCGGCGCCGCGGCGTTGAAGTTGAGCGCAGCCTGAATCCTGATTTCATCACCTGGACTGTCAGCGCCAGGCTTCCCGAACAACGAAACGGTAAACGCGGTCGCCCGTGGGGAGGTCGCCTTGGCTGATTTACGCAAAGCGGCGCGCGGCCGCGAATGTACCGTCCGAATTCCAGGGATATGCAACGGCAACCCTGAAACCAGCGTGCTGGCGCATTACCGCCTGGCGGGAACCTGCGGCACGGGCATTAAACCGGATGATACACAGGCGGCGATCGCCTGTAGCTGCTGCCATGATGTCATCGACGGGCGCGTAAAAACCGAATACAGCCGCGACGAGTTGCGCCTTATGCACGCTGAAGGCGTAATGCGCACGCTTGCCATCTGGAAGAAAGAGGGGCTGGTGAAAGCATGACAGCCGCCGAAAAACACAGCTACGAAAAAGAATCCATCCTCCGCGCGCTTGCACCGGCGCGCCAACACCATTCCCGCACACAGCAGAAAACAGGAGCCGCCGCATGACTGCAAATCTCTCATATATCCGACAGCAACTGATAACCGCAATGGCTGATCTGAGCGGGGCGACAAAAGGCCAGTTACTGGCCTGGCTTGAGAATGCGCAATTTGACACGAATACTTACCGCAGGAAGAAGCCAAGAATTTACGATGAAGAAACGGAGAAATGGATAACGCTGCTCAACCCACCAATTAAGGGACGTCAGTCACTGGCGAAAGGGTCATCAATTGCTCTGATGAAGCCGGTGGAATTTGCGACTGCGTCGTGGCGCCGCGCTGTGCTGTCCGTTGAAGAACATCAGAAAGCGTGGCTACTATGGAACTACGGCGAAAATATCCGATTCGAATACCAGGTCGAAATAACTCGCTGGGCGTGGACTGAGTTTACGATGCAGCTCGACGGCAAGAAGATCGCCGGGAAAACGCTGGGGCGACTCCGGGCATTAATCTGGCTGGCAGCGCAGGACGTTAAATCCGAGTTAGCTGGGAGCGCAGTTTATCAATATAAAGACCTGGCGCTGCTGCTAGGGGTTGAAGATAAAAACTGGTCGAAAACTTTTACTGCTCACTGGCTCGCCATGCGCACTATCTTTCTGCGTCTCGATCAGATGTCTCTTTTGAGTATATCGAAAACACGATCGAAACAAATGGCGACCAATTATCAGCATGGTGTTGCAAAAGTAGATTAAAATGGCTATATTTCGTGTAAATCTGATATCGTCGTCATAGCTTTGATTGTCGACCAGATTATAAAACCTCGCATCGGCGGGGTTTTTTTATGTCTGGCATATTTACTTCTTGCTGGCGCATCGAACCAGAGTTATCTGTGTGTCACGTCATCAGAAAGGGTAAAAAGACATGCTAAAACAGCAAGATATGACAGAAACAGCAAGGGCTGTTTTAAGCGCGCTGACGTTATCTCCTGCCACTGCCGGGGAAGTAGCAGAAGCGGTGCATATTTCACACGAACGCTGCCAGTTGATACTGACTCAGTTGGTTATGGCGGGGTTATCGCATTATCAATTCGGATGTTATAAACGCCTCCAGTGATGGGGGTTTCCTGCTGTGAAAATGGGCGGCTGGTGGGTGTTGTAGCACCCTGCCAGCCATTCGCTCATGTCTGAGATCACAAGCGAACCAGGGCCCACTGCTTTAGCGCAAAAGCATAGTGAGCCTACCAGAGTCCCGCTTACTGATCTATGAAAAATACTGTAAAAATATCCAGTATTGAGTTAATCAATGCTGATTGCCTGCAATACATACAATCCCTTCCTGATAATTCCATTGACCTGATTGTTACCGATCCGCCTTACTTCAGGGTAAAGCCGAACGGCTGGGATAATCAGTGGAAAGGGGACGAGGATTACTTAAAGTGGCTCGACGGCTGCCTGGCGCAGTTCTGGCGAGTCCTCAAACCCTCGGGCAGCATCTACCTGTTTTGTAGTCATCGGCTTGCGGCAGATATCGAGTTGATGATGCGCCGCCGTTTCAGTGTGCTGAATCACATCATCTGGGCAAAGCCCTCTGGTCGGTGGAACGGCTGTAATAAAGAAAGCCTGCGGGCTTACTTCCCGGCGACCGAGCGCGTTCTTTTCGCCGAGCATTATCTTGGGCCGTACAGACCGAAAGACGATGGCTACGAGCGGAAGGGTACGGAATTGAAGCAAAGCCTGATGGCTCCCCTGATTGAGTATTTTCAGAATGCCCGCGCTTCGCTCGGCGTGACATCGAAAGAAATTGCCGCCGCCACGGGTAAGAAAAACATGGTCTCGCACTGGTTCGGCGCCAGCCAGTGGCAACTGCCGGGCGAGGTTGATTACCAAAAGTTACAGGCGTTATTCACCCGAATAGCGACAGAGAAACATCAGCGGAGCGAGCTGGATAAATCTCATCATCAGCTGGTGGTCACGTACCATTCACTTAACCGGAAATACTGCGAACTACTGGATGAATACAAATCGCTCCGGCGGCACTTTGCTGTCACCGCCGCGGTTCCGTATACCGATGTCTGGACGTATAAGCCGGTACAGTTCTACCCGGGCAAACACCCGTGCGAAAAACCGGCGAACATGCTGAGGGACATTATCAACGCCAGCAGCAGGCCTGGCGATCTCGTTGCTGATTTTTTCATGGGTTCTGGCTCAATGATTAAAGAAGCATTAGCGCTGGGGCGTAGCGCAATCGGCGTTGAACTTGAAACAGACCGGTTCAACCAGACTGTTTCGGAAGTATCAGCACAGGCGAGCAGGGACGCTGAATAATGTCGGTACTGGCCCCGTAAGACAAAAAAATAACACTGTGCAAAAGGTCATCTCTCTCTGATGACCTTTGACAAAGTGTTGTCCGTTGACGAAGTGGTACGGCTAATTTTACATTATTGATGTGGTGAATCCCCCTGTGCGGAGGGGCGTAAACAGCAATCTTCGTGTTTCACGACTGAAGCATACCCTGCGCGGGTCATGGTGGCTGGCCAAAGACTCACCGGGAGGCACCCGGCACCACATCCTGTAAATTTATTATTGCTTTTCTGGCCTGTTCATCCGAGCAGGCCTTTTTTTATCCTGTTTCCAATCACACAGCCTCCGCAAACAGCGAGGTGAGAGACTATGAAAATGCCTTACAAACAAGATTTCATTGCTGCTCTGCTGGCTGCAAAAGAGCAGGGTATTGGTGCAATGCTGGCGTTTGCAATGGCGTATCTCCGGGGGCGCTATAACGGCGGCCCGATCATGAAAACGCTTATTGATGCCACCATGTGCGCGATGATCGCCTGGTTTGCCCGTGACCTGCTGGATTTCTTCGGCCTGGCTAAAAACCTGTCGTATATCGCCAGTGTGTTTATTGGTTACGTAGGTACGGATTTTATCGGTGGCTTTATCAAACGCTTTGCCGCCAGAAAAGCAGGAGTGGATGATGCAAATCAGCAATAAAGGGATCGCGTTAATTAAGCAGTTTGAAGGTCTGCGGCTTGATGCTTATCAGGATAGCGTAGGCGTATGGACTATCGGCTATGGCTGGACGCAGCCGGTTGACGGCAAGCCAATCGGTAAGGGCATGGTCATCAAGCCGGAAACCGCTGATCGTCTGCTTAAAACTGGCCTGGTAAGCTACGAAAATGATGTGTCGAAACTGGTTAAGGTGAAGCTGACGCAGGGGCAGTTTGATGCGCTGGTATCGTTTGCCTACAACCTCGGAACGCGCGCGCTTTCCACCTCCACGCTGCTGAGAAAACTTAACGCCGGTGATTACCGTGGCGCTGCCGACGAGTTCCCGCGCTGGAATAAGGCTGGTAGTAAGGAGCTTGCCGGGCTGACGCGTCGCCGCGAGGCAGAGTTCGCTCTGTTCATGTCGTGATTAAGGCGCTGTTAAAGCGCTACTGGCTTCAATTGTCGGTAATAGCGCTGGTGGCCATACTCTCCTTTTTCGCTAATCACTACCGTGACAATGCGATCGCCTACAAAGCGCAGCGTGATAAAGCCACTGGCGAGCTGAAGCTCGCGAAAGACACTATCACCGACATGCAGGTGCGCCAGCGCGATGTGGCTGCACTGGATGCCAAATATACGAAGGAAATAGCTGATGCAAAAGCTAAAAATGATGCTCTGCAGCGTAAGCTTGATAATGGTGGTCGGGTGCTCGTCAAAGGCAAATGTCCAGTGTCAGCCTCAACTGAAACCGCCAGCACCTCCAGCGTGGGCCATGATGGCACCGTCGAACTCTCTGACGTTGCTGGACGAAACATTCTCGGTATCAGGGCAGGACTTATCCATGACCAGACAGCACTGAAAGCACTGCAAGAGTACATCATCACACAGTGCCTCAAGTAGCGAACTATGAAAATTTGCTGGATTTACTACTCGTTTTCTTTAGTACTGTCCAACCTATGTAGCATGTCATTAAGGGCTTTTTGTTTGTTTGCTGTGCTAACTTCAACCGTGGCAAATTGGAAGAGCGCTTCCTCCAGAAGGGGATAAGCATTTTTAAGTTTATCTTTAGTTAAAGGATATGTCGGTGTAGGCCAAATTTCCCAGAATGTTGGCTGCCCTATAGGGCAAGAATAATGAGCTACGATGCGATCTTGTGAATCAATTACGTGTATACCATCACGTAACCGTAAAGGCGTTAGTCCCAGTTTTTCTAGTGCTTCATAAATATCTGCAGTGTCATATCTTGTCATAGGTCCTCGATTTATTCGCTTGTCGTAAATTAGAAACAATAACAATTGTGTCGAGTTATTTTTCTCTATGTCGAAAGAGATTCAGAGGAATCGACGGAAGAGACAACGTTTATCCAGAGTCGTTCTTTGAACCTTTAAAGAGAGATTAAGCCCTTTTCAGAGGCGGCAATGAGAACCTTCGATAAAACGGACCATTCGAGATTTTGCGCATAATCTGTGTCGTATCCCTCCTCGGATGGATGGTTGAATGTGAGGTAATCAGTTGTATTCATATACATTTTTATAATGGATATGTCTTTATCATCATTATGTGAATAAAACTCAGTTTCTGAATACAAATCTTTATCGATAAAAACTAACCGAGTCTTACTTGACAATTTCAACTTAAGCATTGGAACCAGTACCTCAAGGTTAGACATTCTATCAAGTCCAACGATCACAATGTTGTTATCAGTATTTCTTGTTTTCCATTCTTCATATATTTTGTGATGGAACTCCTTTACGGTTTTTTCGAGCGCAGCACCGTAATGTTTGAGGGGAGAAATCACATCGCTCAAAGTTTTTAAGCTCATACGTCTCCTTAAATTACGAAATGGCAATTGCTAACAAACAGGAAATGTTACATCGAGATTAGTTCTACGATTCAATAAAGCAATATCCTCCTACAATCAAGTAAAAACCAGAGAAATTTATGGCAAAACCGGACTGGGGAGCGCTGCAAAACCAGTTCCTCGCCGACCATGCCAAAAACGGAATATCACCGAAAGAGTGGTGTGAAGCGCAGGGACTGAATTACGCATCAGCTCGTCGCTACATCAAAAAGCCCGCTACGCAAAGTGTGCAAAGTGCGCAAAAAACTGCGCAGAAAAAATTGCGCACTGCGCATGCGCAAAGCGGTGCAAAAACTCCAATTCCCCAAATTGAAAATCAAATTGATTCAAATTGCCTGCCACCTGAAAACATCGCCGATGAATGGAGTTTAAACCCTCATGAATACGGGCTTAACGACATGCAGGCCCGGTTCGTTAGCGAGTACCTCATCGATATGAACCGTGTGGCGGCGTATAAGCGTGCCGGTGGCAAAGGCGAGGGGAACACTGCGTATGTCGCAGCCTCGCGAATGTACAGAAACGATAAGGTGAGCCGGGCGATTCGCGATGCTCTGGCAGCAAGAGAGCGGCGCACTCAAATCACGCAGGATGCCGTGTTGAAAATGTGGTGGGAGCTTGCGACAGCAGATGCAACACAAATTACCGAACATCGTCGTTTGTGCTGCCGCCATTGCTGGGGATTCGGCCACCAGTATCAGTGGCGCGATGCGGTTGAATTTGAGGAAGCCGGTGCAGAGGCAAAGGAAAAGAAAAAAGCCGCTCCGCGCGATGACGGAGGCTACGGGTTCGATGCCACCCTTGATCCGAATCCCGAATGCCCTCGCTGTAACGGTATGGGGGTAAGCAGAGCATTTTTTCACGATACCCGCGATTTGCACGGCGCAGCGCGTCGGTTGTTCGCCGGGGTAAAAGAAGGGCGCTTCGGCCTGGAAGTTCAGATGCGCAATCAGGATGACGCCCTGAAGATGGTGGCGCAGCATCTTGGCATGCTGAAAAACCGCACCGAGCTGACTGGTGCTGACGGCGGCCCGATCAACCAGGTTAATTACACGCCGGAAGATTATGCGAAGGCGCAGGCGGCATTAGAAAAACAACTCCCCGATCTGGATTAAGCAGAAAAGAGAAAACAGGGTAAAAAGCGGGTTTCGCCTTTCATTTTAACCGGACCGTAATAATGGTGATTTGTTATCAAAATGTTATTGCTAAAAATGCCTGTTTATCACCGGGAAAACCTGTCCTTTTAACGCTTTCGTGGTGAATTTGCCATGAGTGCCAATCCCGCTATTCGGGTAACGTCCATTATGTTAAATAGCCCCAAAAAAGGGTAAAAATCGGGATTGAAAAATGTCGCAGCTACTCGAGTGGGAAGACCTCGATTTTCCTGATCGTGTCGCCCTTAAGTCAAAAAGCGAAAAATCCTTCCTGAATTTCACCCGCCTCTGGTTTGAGTTGTTGCAGGGTGATCGCCTGCTGGTTAACTGGCATCACCGCATGATGGCCAGCAAAATTGATGATCTGGTATTCGGACGGTTACAGCCCCGAAACCTCATTATCAACGTGCCGCCGGGCGGGACAAAAACAGAGTTCGTTTCGATCCACGCAGCGGCATACATCAACATGCTGGTGCAAACGGGTAAGTTACGCCGGTTTCGTAATCTGAATGTTTCGTTTGCTGATTCGCTGGTCAAACGTAACAGCCGACGCACCCGTGACATTATCGCCAGCGCTGAATATCAGTCGCTGTGGCCGTGCAAGTTTGGCGTGAACCAGGCCGAAGAGTGGGAGGTTGTTAATCCCCGCGGGCGAACCGTTGGCCAGACGGTTTCCCGCTCCAGTGGCGGGCAAATCACCGGTGGGCGCGCGGGATATCCCGGGCCTGATTTTTCCGGCTTTGTGTGCCTGGATGATTACAACAAGCCAGAGGACATGTTCTCCGCGACGAAACGCGATAACGCGAACCGTCTGCTGGTAAACACTATCCGTTCCCGCCGTGGCGATAAATCGAAAGACCATCCAACTCCATTTGTCAGTATCCAGCAGCGCCTGCACACCGACGATGCCACCGGCTTCATGCTGTCAGGCGGAATGGGCGTGGATTTCCACCACGTCACAATCCCGGCTCTGGTCAGCGAAGAATATATCGATGCACTGCCGGAACCATGGCGCTCGCTGTGTTGGTTCTCTGTTAAAGACACGGAAAGCGTGGTTGTCGGTGGTGTTCGCTACTGGTCGTACTGGCCAGCTAACGAATACGTGGGCGATCTGCTGCGACTGTGGGAGCGTGACGAATACACGTTTCTGTCGCAGTACATGCAGCGTCCGCGCGCTTTAACGGGCGGGTTGATCGATACCGACTGGTTTAAGCGGTACACACATCTGCCACCGCTGACACACCGCGCCGTTTACGTGGACACCAACAGCGGCAAGGTCGAGGACTACAACGATTACACCGTTTTCACGCTGGCTGGTATGGGGGCAGACAACAATCTGTATCTCATCGACAGCGTTCGCGGTAGGTGGGATCCGGAGGATTTGCTACAGCAGGCAACAGCGCTGTGGGAAAAATGGAAACCATACAATCCGAAACGCCCGGCGCCGCTCCGGCATATGGGCATTGAGGATAAACAGGCCGGGCAGGGACTGATTACCACGCTAAAAAAACGTAAATCGATCCCTGTGCTGGAAATCCCCCGAGGCGCCGGACAGAACAAGCTGGTTCGTTGCCTGAATAGCGTCCCTCAGATCAAAACCGGCAAAGTGTTCATTCCTGCATTGATGACCGACGATGGCCAGCCGGTCAATCAGGTTTATTACTGGGATGGTACGCCAGCAGCACAAACCAGTTGGGTATTGCCTGCCCTGGCCGAGTGCGCCGATTTCTCCGCAGATGACAGCCACAAAAATGACGACATCCTCGACACGTTCATGGATGCAATCGAGATCGAATTAATTTCCGGTGGCGGCACCGGGTGGGGATGGGTTTAACGATGAGCAATAACCAGTACGGCGGAAAACCGCGTATTCGCGTGACCTCTGACGGGCTAATGAACGTCATGACCGGCATGGGTACAGATCGTGACCGCCGCATGTTTAACCGTTTCCAGTTCGGCATGATGCAGGATTTTGGCGAACTGGAAGCCGCATATATCGAAAACTGGATCGCCCGCGACATCATTGATATTCCGGTTGACGACTCAACGCGCGAGTGGCGGGAATTTGCCGCTGACGACGCCACAGCCATTCGTGAGGCAGAAAAGGCGTTTAACGTTCAGGGGGTGACGCAGGAGGCCTTCAAGTGGGCAGGAATGTACGGTGGCGCGGGTGTGCTGATGATCACCGATCAATCGTTCGATGCCCCACTGGACGTGAAAAGAATCAAAAAGGGTTCACTGCGCCGTTTGCTGGTGCTCGACCGCATGTTTATCAACGGCCAGCAATTCAACGTCACAAATCCGCTGGAAGAAAATTACATGCTGCCGGACTACTACGTGGTTAACGGCGGTACTCAGCGCATTCACTACAGCCATTTCGTCAAAGCACCCGGCGCGCCGTTGCCTATGCGTTTGCGCATGATCAACGGTGGCTGGGACGACAGCCGTCTGCGGCGCTGCCTTGAGGATGTCAAAGACGCTGTCAGCGCAAAGGGCGGTATCGCGGCGCTGATTCAGGAAGCGAACATTGATATTATCAATCGTGAGAACCTCGCCTCCGATCTGTCCTCTGGTGATATGGATGAGTCGATAGCCCGCCGCTACAACATTTTTGGCATGATGAAATCCCTTTACCGACTGGCACTGCTGGACAGTAAAGAAGTTTTTGAACGCAAGCAGATTTCGTTCGGCGGACTGGGTGAAATTCTTTCATCCCTTATGGAATGGACATCCGGTGCAGCGGGCATTCCGATGACACGATTATTTGGTGTTCAGTCAAAGGGAATTGGCGACTCCGGCCAGGGCGATATGAACAACTACTACAACACCATCAGGGGCGGACAGGAATCAAAGTATCGGCCATTTCTGAAACGCATTGATGAAGTCCTGATCCGCTCAACGCTGGGCACCATGCCGGACGGACTGGATTTTGAATTTTCTCCGCTGGCGCAGCCGACCGACACCGAACTGTCAGCGCAGCGACTCGCTGACGCACAGGCGGATGATATTCGTCTGCAACAGGGGGTAGTGAAACCGTCTCAGGTAGCGCGAAAACTCATGGAGCAGGGGATCTATGGTATCGACGAATCTGATATTGCCGACATTGAGGCAGACGAAAAAGCCGAGCGAGGCGGCGATTATCAGTTCCGGCTCGGCAATGCTGGCGGAAATCCTGAAGAAGACCCCACCACGCCGACGGGCACCACTGAGACCGGCGAGGCAAACTGACGAAACTGAACGTTACTACAATGGGCAGTTGCGCGATATTGTCCGGCAAATGGCGCAGGCGATTGATGAGGCACTGATCCCGGTACTGTGCCGTGAGTACACCGCCGACAGCCGTTTAACCGATATCATCATGACCTCAATCCGGCAGGCGGCGGACCGGTTCTTCTCTGTTGCGTTTGGTGCAGCAACAGCAAAACTGGCTCAGCGCGTCGTCAGCCGGGCCGACTCCGAAAGTTCAGCGGTGTTTGTTGAGCAGATTAACCGCGCGCTGGGCGTTGACATGACCGGCCTGATGGTTAATGGCGGGCTGGTGGATTATTTCGACGCATCGGTCGAGCAGAATGTCGCACTGATCAAATCGCTGTCATCAGACTACTTCGACGACATTCAGCGGCAGGTCATGGATGGCATTCTGCGGGGCGACTCGCTGACCACGATTACCCGTAATCTGCAAAACACCACCGGCGCGACGTACAACCGGGCAAAACTCATCGCCCGTGACCAGACCGCGAAAATCCGTAGCGACATCACACGCCAGCGCCAGCAACAGGCAGGCATTGACCGGTTTCGCTGGTCAACGTCTCAGGATGTACGCGTCAGCGGCAACCCTGCAGGGCGATATCCGAAAGCAAAAATCAAATGCTTTCACATCGCCAGGCAGGACGTGGGCTACGGACCCGGCGTTTATCTCTGGTCAAAAGGCGCAAGCTTTAACGGCGAAACCGGCCTGTTTCCCGGGCGTGCGCATATTAATTGCCGTTGCACTCCCACCCCACTGATACAGGGACTCGATTACTAACCATCTGGAGTAACACGCATGCGGATCACAGTCCGTGACCGCGTGGCCTTCCCCGTCACATCCCAGCGCGAAATCACACCTGAGGGCTATCTCAAAGTCCCCGGGCGCGTTGCCCGTTCCGGTATTCAGCAGTATCTGGCCGCCGAGCTGGGGTTAACGGACAGGCCACCCGGTCAGATCGTTAATGTTTATCGTCCGCCAGAAGAGGTTTTTAAACCTGAGAGCCTGGCGAGCTACGACAACAAAGACGTCACCATTGATCACCCCGATGACCTCGTGGATTCCGGGACGTTTAAAGAGGTGACTGCCGGCCACGCGATTTCGCCGGGCCGCCAGGATGGCGATTTCGTCGTTGTAGATCTACTGATCAAAGACCAGGCCGCGATCGATGCCATTGACCGCGGTAAGGCGGAACTGTCAGCCGGTTATACCTCCGAGTATGACCATACCCCCGGCACGGCGCCGGATGGCACCCCGTACGAGTTCATTCAACGGGACATCACTATCAACCACATCGCACTGTGTGACCAGGCCAGGGCCGGGCATCTGGCGCGATTGTTCGACCATAAACCAACGGGAGCAAAGCCCATGCCATTTAAAGTTGTTCTGGATTCAGGCGTGCGGGTGGAAGTGGCTGATGAGGCAACTCAGCAGTTGATCCAGACCACCATCGACAACCTGAAAAAACGCGTGAAAGACGCGGAGGAGGAAAAAGAAAAGGCCGAAGCTGAGAAGGATTCGGCAGAGGAAGAGCTGGAAAAAGAGAAGGCCCAGTCTGACGCCAAAGACGAAGAGATCGAGGAACTGAAAGAGAAAACTTCCGAAGATTCGATTTCTAAACGCGTGGCGGATTTGCTGGCGGTGCGTGACTCAGCCGTGAAGGTGGCGGGTGCCGGTTTTACCTGCGATGCAACCGATCCTCTGAAAATCAAACGTGCTGCGCTGGATGCCGCGGGTATCAAGTGCCGCAAATACGAATCATGGGACAAAGCACCTGATGCGTATGTCACGGCTTATTTCGATGCGGAAGAAGAGCGCAAAGAAAACGATGACGACGATGACGAGGACGATCCGGACAGCAAACAGCGCTCCGATGACTCGCTCTTTAATTTCAGCCGCGATATGCGGGGCGCGAAAACCACCGGGGCGCAGGCGACCCGTGACAGCGTCCGTCAGTCCTGGCTCGATAAACGCTACGGCAAACAGGAGGCCAAATAATGGCTATTGCTCAGAACAATTTCACGCTTTATCGCGGCAAGGCGTACGAGGGGCAGATTTCCACCACTGACGTGGTTGAAGTGGTATCGCGGGTTGTTGAATCTGCGCTAGTTCCGTTTGGCCGTGCGGTGATCCGCGGAACCGCTGCCCGCTCATGTGCACCGGTGACTGCCGCCACTACGGCAGAGGACATTATCGGGTTTTCCGTCCGCTCTCTGGCTGAATTCAGCAACAGCTCACCAACAAACCCGGATGCCTATGCAACGGGTTATCCGGTGAGCCATGTCGCTTCCATTTTGCATCGTGGTCCCATGTTCGCGCTGTGCGTGGATGGGGCTAACGCGGGTGATTCGGTGATCGTTATCACTGCGGCCGGTGACAATCTGGGGCGTTTATCCGCCGGGTCCGCTGCGGGGGTGACGCTCAATTTTGTCCGCTGGGTTGATGATGTGGTTGCCGGTGAAATTGGTGAAATCCGCGTTGATGGCGTTCTTGCTGCTCCTGCTGCTGGCAATTAATAAAGAGGTTAATAATGAAGCGAAAATTTTCTGACGCTGCTGTTTTCGACGTGTCGCCGGTCGCGGCGCTGTCGTTCCTGATCCAGCAGGCCGCGTATGTCGAAGCGGAGATCTATCGGCTGGAGTATCCGCAGTTCAAATATGGCACATTGCTGCCGCTGGATAACAGCGCGCCGGACTGGGCAAAAATGGTGGTGTTCCGCGCGATTGATGCCCGTGGTGAATTGCAGGTGCTTGGTCCGAACAGCACCGATGTTCCGACCGTTGACATTGCGATGTCGCAGGGTTTCAAAGAAATCACGACCGCAGCACTGGGTTACACCTATTCTCTGGAAGAGATCGGCTTTGCCATGCTGAACAACGTTAACCTGGACGCCGAACGCGGGCAGGCAGTACGTGATGTCGTTGAGCAGGGGCTGAACAAAATCTATCTTCTGGGCGATAAGGGGGTGGGAGAGGGACTTTATAAAAGTCCTAATGTTGGCGTGGAGTCGGCATCGTCTACTCTGGCCGCGCTGGTCGCCGCAATTCCAACCTATGGCGCGCAGCCGATTATCGATTTCTTCGGTAATGCTTATAACCAGGTCTATCTGGAAAATACGCTGACCGTTCATCGACCAAACGGATTTGTGATCCCGTCAGAGCAGTTCCAGTTGCTCCAGCGAACCCTGCTTTCAACCGCAAACGCCAGCAACGTTACCCTGCTCGAATTCCTGCGCCAGAATTTCCGCGATATGGAATTTGAGGACGACATTCTGCTGAAAGGCGCGGGTGCAGGTGGAACCGATCGCATGATGGTCTATAAGAAAGACCTCCGTGTAGTCAAAGGACACGATGTGATGCCGTTGCGTTTCCTGGCTCCGGCCACGGCGGATAACATCAACTTCAAGGTACCGGCGCTGCTGCGTACCGGCGGGACGGAATGGCGTATTCCGAAAGCGGCTCATTACGTGGATGGGGTGTAACGATGGCTGAACTGTTTAATCTTCATTCTGCACCGTTGACCGTTACTGATGCGGTGACTGGCAAGCGTATCACCATCCAGCGTGGTCATTCTGCTCTGGTGGCGGGTGATTTCCGTGATCACCTGTTCGTTAAGGCCAAATTGTTGCGTGCAGAGCATGACGAGAGCGACGAGGCGCTGGCACAGCAGAATGCCAGTGAAACGGCAGTGGATATCGTCGCGTTGCGCACCCGGTACGAAGAGGTGCTGGGCAAAAAGGCACCATCGGCGGCTAAAGCAGAGACACTGCAAAAGGCCATCGACGAGGCGCTGGCGCAACAGCCGGATCCCTCCGGCAGTACTGCTGAAACCGAATAAACCCCGTCCTGGTGACGGGGTTTTGCTTTATGGGGGTAACGATGGAGATCACGACGCAAATTGTGACTGATTTCCGGGCGTATTACCCCGAATTCGGCGACGTGGCGTTGTGGCCGGATTCTGGGGTGATTACCGCACTGGCAGAAGGCGATGCAGAAACCGGCAAGCGCTGGGGCATCTATCCAGACGGTCGGGTGGTCAGCATCAAAAAGCGCGGCATGTTCGCGTTTGCTGCCCACAGACTGGTGATGCGTAAACGTTCCGCCGGGGGTGATGTCGGGGCCGCTTATGCCATTTCTGGTAAGTCTGTAGGTGATGAATCCACGTCGTTCGCTGTGCCGTCGGTGACGATGGATGATTTGACCATCAACGGCGATTTGCCGCTGACAGCGTACGGCGTGGAATTTATGCGCCTGCGCCGCCGTGCAGGCACCGGGGGACTGATGATATGAAAATCAATGCAGAAGTGCATGGCGGCAACAAAATCGCCCAGAAGCTGAAGCAGATTCAGGACCGACTGACGGCAAAACGCCGGGTGCTTGTGGGATTACCCGCTGGCTCCGGTAACTACGAAGACGGCGCGCCGTTGGTGGTCATTGGTGCGGTGCAGGAATTCGGCTCCGCAAACGGTCTCATCCCCGAACGCTCTTTCCTGCGCGTCCCTCTGCGCCAGAATCAGGACAACATCAAAAAGGGCTTTCGCGCCCTCTCAGGAAAGGTTGCCCGCGGAGAAATTACGGCATTCCAGATGCTCGACCAGATCGGTGCCCGGGCGGCGGGGTATTGCCAGGAAGCAATCAGTGCCGGAATTGAGCCGGCAAACGCACCGTCAACTATCGCCCGCAAGGGATCTGCAACGCCACTCATTGACACTGGCGCATTGCGGCAGGCTATCACCCATGTAGTGGAGGATTAACGATGTTCGGAAATGGTCTGGATATGAACGGCCATATCGATTCGACATTCAATTCTCCCGTTCCCGGCGGCGCGCGAATAATCCGGGCTGGTGCAGGTGGTTACACCGGACCCGGCGGGCGATGGGCGGATTCGCCGGGTGAAACCGTCGAACTGACGCGCGTTAACATTCAGCCTGCGAAGTGGAAAGACATGCAGATGCTGATTGGCATGGGTGGCACGGCGAATCCACAGGATGCGCGGGTCATTCATATCAACGACGGCGTGAATTATCTCTGGCCGGACGACAATGGAAAATTTGCCGATTTGCTCGAGTTCAGCGATGGGCAGGTGATGCGCCAGTGGCGGGTGATGTCCTGTGACAATCGTCCGTGGCGAAATTTCTGCCGCGCGGTGGTGGAACGATACCGGGGGACGGGCTGATGGAGCGCATCGACGAACTGTATACCGTTTTTCAGGAACTGGTGGCGCTGGCGTCGGGTGTGGATACCGTCATTCTGGCTGACCAGGGCCGCGATGCGCCAGCCGGGCTTTATGCCACCTACAAACCTATTCCGATCCGTGCATACGGCTGGTCGCAGCGACAACGCGAACTCATTCCGGCAACGGAGGAAGCCGATACATCGCTGGGGCAGTGGCAGGATCTGCGTGAAACGATAGTCACTTCAATGGAATTTATGTTGTCGGTGAACATCCTCAATGAGGGTGCGGATACAGCCATTCTGCGATTGCATAACGCCAATTTTCGCCAGCCGGTGAGTGAATTCCTGTACCGCAATGATATTGCCTGGCGTTACGTCAGTGGATGCAGAAATCTCACCGGAATATTACAGGCGGGGATCCAGCCGCGCTGGCAGGCAGATATCCATCTGTTTATCGAACACACCCTTTCTTACGAGCTGCTGCGTGCAGCGGGGTTCAATATTCAATTTATCAATGAGGGGTAAACCTCCCTATGGCTTATTCAGTCGATAATATTATCCCCATCAACCTGCTGTTGAGTCCGGCTGGCCTGGGGTATGCAGATTTTTCGAGCGCACTCGTTTTTGCTGATGCTGCCGATCTGGTTCAGGGGGCGGTGTTTGAGGCTGATACTTTTCGCGATTACGGCTCTGTAACAGACGTGGCGGCGGATTTCAAAACCGACAGCGACATTTACCGCATTGCCACCCGCTATTTCGCCAACGTGCCTAAACCGCCGACCATTACGGTATGGATGAAAAACGAAAATGACACGCTGCTGGAAATCATTAACAGTGCGAACGATCGACTCTGGCGCTACCACTACTTTTTCAAACACGCAGACATGACGGCGGTCATGTTACCGGATTTGTCCGACTGGTCTGATGCCGCCAGCCATCCGTTATGGTTCACGTTCAGCGATGACAACATCATCGATCAGAGCACCACGAATGATGTGATTTCTACTCTGAAAGCCAAAGGCAACCGCCACGTGTTTGCCGGGTACAAATCAGCATCCTCAGTGACCGCTGACGCCTCTCAGGCCTACGCGATGGTGCAACTGGCCGCAGCGTTCCACAAGTTTCGTCCGACTGGCGACAATACTGCCATCACTGGCGAGTATCAGGTATTGCCTGGTATCAGCGGTGACGATCTCACGACCAATGCCTATAACGCGCTGAAAGCGAAAAATGCGGTGTTTTTTACACAGATCGAACTGGCGGGGGAAACCGACAACAGCCGCGTAATTAACAGCAAATCGATGTCGTCTTATAGCGAGTTTATCGATGACGTGATCAATCTGGATGTGCTGAAAAACCATATTCAGGTGGATGGCTATAACTACATCGCTAACGCTGGTTCAAAACGTGCACTGACGCCTCGCGACTATGCCGGATTGCTGTCTGCCATCACGGCCACCTGCAAACGTTTTTATGATAACGGTGTGCTGGGTACGGGGTCATACGTCGATCCCGACGATGGTCAGACGAAAACAGCGCAGTTTGGTTTTGTGCTGCGGTCCTCCCCTGAAGATGTCCTCAGCCTGACATCCAGCCAGCGCAAGCAGCGCGTCTATCCGCCCACTTCCCTGATGGTCATTCTGTCGCGTGCCGGGCACGTGGCTGAAATCAATATCACCGTGGAGTAATACACTATGACAATGAAACGGTATGGCGCTGACGGCGCCAATTTAACCGTGTTCGGTATTCCGATTGACGATTTCGGCGACACAGATCCACCGATCACGATTGAGGATCTGGAGCCGCGCGCCACCCTGAAACGCGGTATCGGTAAAACGTCTGTACGCCTGGACAGCCAGACGCGCCCGAAGCGCCTCACCATTAACCTGATCCCCGGTTGCGATCAGGTGCGCCAGATTCTGGCAGTGGCAAAGACGGGCGTGGACGCCTCCTTTACATTTTTTCAGACGGGCACGGCAGAAACCGTCATGGGTTTTGATGGCGTTCTGGTGAACCGCGGCTCAATGGGGCGCGGTGGTAAAACCAGCGTCAGTGACGAGCAGTTTATTTTTGAATTTGCAGACAGCGAGGAAACCTGATGGGGCGCAGAATTGAAATTGAAATCGATGGCGCGACGTACAGCGGTGTGACCGCATCGGCAAAAGACCAGGTGGAAATGTTGCAGATTTCCGCGCAGGCTGGTCTGCTGCCGCTATTGGGGGAGGGGGTGACCCCGATGGGCATTACCGTCGCCATGGCTTCGCTGGACGGTGGGAAAACAGCCCGGCTGAAAGAACTGTGTATCGTGAAAGGAAAGATTGTTCGCGATTCTGATGGTGTGCCGGTAGCTGAAAACCTCTTTCAGGATGCCGCGCATAACTTCCTGCTGCTGCTTGGCCGTGCGCTGAAGGAGAATGTCGGCCCTTTCTGGCAGCTCAGCGAACAGAGCGAAAACGGCGCAGGGGCAACGCCGACCATTCCGTAACTGTCAAAGACTGGTTTCTGTGGCGTCCATGTGTGGGGGCGGGTGATGCCTGCCCGCCACTGGCGAAATGGTCGGATATGCTCGACGGAACGTATGCAATAGACGATGTGCAGGCCATGCACGATGTGCTTGATGATCTGATTGAACAGTTTGAGAGAGCAAGAGAAAACGCAAAATAAGCTGGTGATTCGCGCTGGCAATGTTGATCTGACAAACCCAAAGGCTCGCCCCGGCGGGTTTTTTATTGCCCGGAGAAAAGTAAATGGCGGAAAGTTCAGAAACCATTGATTCACTGCTGGTGTCTCTCGGCCTTGAAACCGATGCAAAATCATTCGAGAAAGGCGCTACCGCCATAAAAAGCGTCACCGATGGAATGCTTCAACTTGCCGCCATTGCCGGTGTTGGGATGGGCATGAAAGCCCTCACCAGTGGTGTTGCTAATTCTGCACTGGAAATGCAGCGCCTCAGCAATAATACCGGTTTTACGATCCGCCAGATTCAGGGACTGGAGATGGCAATGCGACGGCTTAATCTTTCTCCTGATGCTGCACACGACATCGCTAAAGCGATCCCCGATTTACAGCGCAAAGCCCGGTACGGGGAACTGAATGATAAGGCGTACTGGAACGGAGCGTTTAACCCTGGCGAATTCGCGAATATGGCTCCGGATCAGGGGTTACAGTATCTGTCCGATGCTTATCAGAAGATGAATCGCGATCAACGAGCATTTTTGCAGGAAGGTGCAGGGCTGGGGCGTGACTCACCGATCACTCGTCTGCTGGAGATGGGGCCAAAATTCCTCAGTGATTCTCAGGCAAAATCCGACGCAAACCCGTATAAAATTGATGCTCAGTTATTAAAAAACTCTCAAATATTTAACGACGAAATGGCGGATCTAAGCCGCAATTTTGAGGTGCTCGCTTACTCAATGGGCAGTAAATTGTTGCCGATCGTTAATTCAGTTCTTGATGTCATCAATAGTTTTATTAAAGAAAACCCTGGTGTTTCACAGGCTCTCCTTACGGCGGGTGGTGTCGCAGGCACCGCTGGCGCATTGAAAATCGGCGGGCGCCTGCTTGGCTTTGGTGGTGGTTCATCTTCAGGCTCGGGGGGCGGGTGGCTATCCCGATTTCTTCTCAATCCATTTACCGTTGGCGCCGCTGCGGCGATCACCCCCGGAAACGCCTTTGTTGATGAGAAAGATGCGCGCGCCATGAGCAATCCCGCACTTAACCGGGGGCGCTCTGATGGTGGGGGCGTCACGCCTTATGAGGCGTATTTAAGACAAAAAAAAGGCGGTGATCTTCATGGCGCGATCGATAACCCAAATGCCCGCGCCTATCTGGATGCCATTTCGCGCGCTGAGGGAACCGCGGCCCTTCCTGGTGGTGGCTATAACACGATGTTTGGTGGTGAACAGTTCGGCGATCTGTCTGACCATCCACGAGTATTGAAACCATTCCGACAGACAGACGGAACAATGAATCAGACGTCGGCAGCCGGGCGTTATCAGTTCACGCAAACATCATGGGATGAGGCAGCGCAGGCACTGGGTCTCACCGACTTTTCACCACGAAGCCAGGATATGGCGGCCCTGTGGCTTATCCAGCGGGCGGGGCAACTGGATAATGTCCTCAGTGGTGACTTTATGACGGCGACAAACCATCTCGGTGGTGTCTGGGCATCGCTGCCGTCATCGCCCTATGCTCAGCCCAAACGCAGCCAGGAGGAAATGGAAAATTACTATATTCCGGATTATGTCCAGCGCCGTAGTCAGGCGCCCTATAGCCCGTCAGTCAGCCGCTCTGAGTCGTCGCAGCCCACGCAGGTTACCCAGCGAAACGAGTTTAATATTTCTGGTCTGGGACTGGATGAAAAACAGGTGAGACACGTAGCAGAGGAAGTGGTTGTTGAAGCTGCAAACACGCTGGAGCGTTCATTCAATAAAAACAGAGGGTGATCATGTCAATCGTCGGAGTGTTCACTAAGTCCCTCCCGGAAATAGGCGGGATTTTTTTTGACGCAATACTGGAGGAGACCAGCGAACAACGGACTAACGTTAGTGAGTATCCGCTGGAAAATGGCCAGACGGCAAATGACAACGCCGTAACGCGACCGATGACGGTCACGATGACGGTGGCGATCTCTGATAACCCGGTTAAGGCATTGATGGATCAGGCTGGTGATCTGTCCGGCCTGGCCGGGATTGGTGCGGGCGTGGCGACTGGCGCCGTCAGCTCGCTGTTGGGGGGCGGCGCGGCTGCACTGGCCGGGATTGCAGCCTCCGCAGGGCTGGCTTTTGCCGTTTCCGGACGTCAGCGCTCAGAAGAGGCTTTGGTTAATCTTCGACGCTTACAGCGCTACAACAGCATATTAACGATTGTCGGCGTCAATTCATCTTACGATGACATGATCATCACCAACACCCGCGTGCAGAAAAGCAAGGAAAACGAGGGCGGGCAGGAAATCGTCGTCGAAATGCGCGCGCTGTTGATAAAAAACCGTAACGACAGCCCGGCGACGATAAACAGCAGGCTGCCTGCGGGTGACACCGCGGCCACACAGGGGCAGGCGAACGTGCATTTGGGCGAGGTGACACCGCAATGAAAACCATCCCCCTGACGGCAGGCCTGGCCGATTTTTCTTTTACCTCAACACTCAACGATACGTTGCTTCAGTTCAATATCCGCTGGCTGACGCGGTACGGTTATTTCGTGGTGGATATCCGGAATGCCAGCAATGAGCCGATCGCTCTGGGGCGGGGTCTGCATGTCGGAGTGAACCTGCTGGCAGGTCTGAACAGCACTATCGGCAAGATCGTGCTGGAGGGTGAAACGCCAACGATCGCCAATCTGGGCGTAACAAATAACCTGAACTGGTACCCCAATGACTGAATTATTTGGACGCGCATATCATCTGGAAATTACGTCAGCGGAAGGCAATAAGTTGATTTGCGACCCGCCCACGCAGGTTCGGTTCCTCATTACCAACATGCCACAGGACAGTGTGGCGACAGCCATGATCATGATTTATGGCGTCTCCAGTGAATACCGGCAGCTTATACAGCGCTGGGATAAAAAGCGCCTCCGTTATGGAACTGTGCGCCTGTCTGCCGGGTACGATGAATCTTCAGGTGAAATTTATACCGGGCAAATAAACAGCGTCGAAGTAGGGCGGGACGGCGTTAGCGTCTATTTACGGCTCAACTGCTGGTCAGTGATGTGGACTGAAGCGTCCACAGGTAAAACCTGGGGGGAGAAAGCGCGCGCCATCGAGATTCTTCAGGATGTGGCGCGTTCATTCGGGAAGCCGGTGCAGACGATAGGCGATTTTTCCGATTTGCCGGTTTTCAACCACGGTTACACAATGGCCTACACCTCCAGCCGCGCGTTCCTCGACAGAATGAAATCGGCGTGGCGCTATGACTGGTTATTGTCTGAAAACCGGACGGTGATCATCCGCGATGGGGCTACGCGTCCGACAACGTATGAAATCAATGTCGATAACGGCATGGAGGGCGTGCCGCGCTGGTATCAAAAAGAACTGGAGGTGGATGTTCGGATGAACCACATCATCCAGCCCGGAGACCTGATCAAAATCCGTTCTGATTTCTGGACCATCAACTACAGCGGCATGTACAACACGGGTCTGAATGACATGACGAATATTCAGCGCCGCACGGGCTCGTTTCGCGTACTGTCCACCACGCATCAGGGGGATCTCTGGGGTGATGACTGGCGAACGACATTACGATGCTTATGGAGCACCGCCCAGTGAAAAATACCAATCCGCTATTCAGCGCTGTCCAGTCTGCCGGGATGAGTATTATCAGCGACCTTATGATCGGTATGCCCGGTCATGTCATTGCTTTTAACGCTGACACGCAACGTGCGCAGGTTGAGTGCGGCATTCAGCGCCAGATGCCCGATGGAACGCTCGAAACCCTGCCACTGCTGGTTAACGTACCTGTCAGATTCTCCGGATCACCAGAGTGGGCTGTTTTCCATGAACTGCCCGTTGGCACAGAAGGGTATATCCATTTCAGCCAGCGGTCGGTTGATGCGTGGCTGGATATGGGCGGACCGGCACAACCTGTCGGGCCTGAGATGTTCAGCGCCAGTGACGCGTTTTTCTCGCCCGGCTACCGCTCAGCAAAAACGGCCATTCCTGGATTGCCGTCCAGCGGGATCGGCATAAGCAATCGCGATGGTTCGGTTCGCCTCCATCTGACCGACGGCGGCATTGTGCTGACGTGCGGCGGGCAAACGCTGGAACTCACCGCGAGTGGGCTAACACACAACGGTATCAACATCGGAAGCGACCACATTCATGGCGGTGTTGAGAAAGGCACAAGTAACACCAATGGCCCACAGTGAACCCATCTCATTACAACTTCACGCCCTGGCATTTGCCGGGGTTTTTTATGGAGTCTGATCCGTGATCCGAAATTTTGTGGATGGCGATATTGTCACACATGGCGACCACTTCGCGGTCGGGAAAGAGGCAACGCGGCAGGGCATTATCCGCCGTCTGCGTTTGTTCCTCAGGGAGTATTTTCTTGATTCAACGGAGGGTACCCCATGGTTTCAGAACATCCTCGGCAAAACACAGGCAGATATCGCTGCTGCCAGTATCAAACAACGTATCCTGACCGCGCCAGGCGTTATCGGCATCTCTCAGTTTGAATTCGATATCGATCAGAAAACCAGAAAAATAACCGTTTTCGCCTCACTGGTGGACGTCAATAACGAGCAATTCGAATTGTTCTTCAACGAGGAGATCATCTGATGGCGGAGATCACCAAAGACGGAGCGGTGGCTCAGACGCTGAATGCGTATCTCACCGTAATGCGTCAGCGCTATCTGGATATTGATGATGGCTGGAATATTAACCCGGAATCACCTGACGGGCTGATTATTGCGGCATGGTGTGAAACGCTGGCAAACCTTGATGAAGCCGTTATTAACGCCTATCACTCTGCTGACCCGAATTCAGCGATTGGCCAGCAACTCGATCGCATTGCGGCATTCGCTGGTATTACGCGGCAGGACGCCACGTTCTCCACGGCTACTGTGGTGTTCACTGGCACGCCGCTTGTGGAGATCCCCGCGGGCACACTGGTGCGTAACCGCATAACGGGGACGCTGTGGGCCACCGATACGACGGTCGCGACCAGTAACGCCGGAATTGCGACGGTAAGCGTGACGTGTACCACTGCCGGTGCGGTGGGGGCCAACAGTGACAATCTGTCGATCATTGCCACGCCAGTTGGCGGAATCACATCCGTCACTAATCCGGATTCCGCATCGCTGGGCGCGGACGAGGAAACAGATGATACATTCCGGATCCGGCGTAATGAGTCCGTGGCGCTGCCCGGCAATAACCAGATTGACAACATTTATGCCGCGCTGGTCAATCTCGATGGCGTAAAAAAGGTGAGGATTTATGAAAACGTCGATGATGCTCCGGATGAAAACGGCGTGCTGGGCCATTCGATGGCGATTTTCATTGATGGTGGCGCTGTGGATGAGATTGTGTCCACGCTGGCGGTGCGGAAAAGCCCCGGTTGCGGGCTGAATCGCTATAACACGGGGATTCCGAACCAGATTAGCATCGATACAACAACGCCAGGCGGAAACCCCTTCAATGCGACGTTCTTCAGGCCGGAATATGTATCCGCCCATGTCCGTGTGGAGATCGTCTCTGATTCGCTGTCCGGCGCCAACGATGATGAAATCAAACAGGCAATCATCGATTACTCGCTGCAAGGCTTTCCTGAAACAAACGGATTCGCAAAGCAGGGGTTTCGTATCGGCGAAACCATCGGTGCGGGCCGCCTGTACACGCCAGTAAATAAAATTGTTGGCAGTGATGATTACGTTGCTGCGATCACCGTCGGGAGCAGCGCTGGCGATGTAACTCACGGCATCATTCCGATCGCCTTTAACCAGTTGGCCGTGTTCTCGATGGACGCGATTGAGGTGTCTTATGCAACACCGTAATAAGGCGCTGACGCGAGCTTACTGGCAGTACAAAAACGCGCCAAAACTGATTGCGCTGCTGCTGGCGCTGCCGGATATCGCGCAGGCCAGCATTGAGGATCAGCTGGCAAAAATACAGGTCATGCTGGATATCGACAGCGCGGAAGGTGAGCAACTCGATATTTGCGGCCGCATTGCGGGGTACACCAAACGGCCGGTCGGGACATTTTACCCGGTATGCGTCCCTGCGGCGGTGAGTGATGACCTTTTCCGCCGGATGATCAAAGCAAAAATATTCAAAAACAACAGCATCGCGACGATTGATGAAATCAAACGCGCCACTGATTACATCCTGAATACGGCGGCGCGAATACTGGATGGCCAGGACATGGCCATGCGTCCGGTATTTTTCGAATATCTGGATGTTGGTTCGCAAAAACTCGTCGCTGATTACGATCTGATACCACGCCCGCAGGGTGTCGGGATGAGACAGGCCCGCACCCTGACTTACAGGCCTTTCGGTTTCAGCCAGCACTACAGCAATTTCCGCGCGCCGTTCTGGCACGGTGATGGCGTTAAATTTTATGCCGGGCTGCAACTGGTGATTATCTGGTCCGGTGATGTGGTATCCGGCACGCTGACGGCAAATCCGGGTGTCAGCGTTTCAGATATCGATGTGACACTGATTTACACCGCATCCGGTGCCAGCACATATCAGAGCGCGATCACTGATACAGAAGGGCGGTTTACCGTCACACCGCCGGTCGCTGAGCCGTTCAGCGTCATCGCCCGCGCGCAAGTCTGGACGCCGCTCTGCGAATGGGAAAGCGTTGAGAGTGCAGAAGTAACAACGAACATTTTTCACAACGGGGCCGTGACGCATAACGGCCTGCACACCCACAGAGGTTGACATGCCGAGTATCACCGAACTGAATGAATTCACCGCCGACATCCCGCTGCTGGAGCTGGATACGCCCGCGCGCGGATATGATGGTGTGGATATCGGCCCGGACAACGAGCAGGCGCAGCGGCTGGCGAACCGCACGAAATGGCTGAAACAGCGCGTTGATAACCTGCTGACGGCGCAGGTGCGTTCCGTCAACGGTAAATCCGGTACCGTCACGCTGACCGTGAATGATATCGGCGCGGATCCGGCGGGAACGGCGGACAGCCTGCTGACGGCGCACGAAAACGATGCTGACCCGCATCCTCAGTATTTCAACGAGGCGCGCGGTGATGTGCGCTATGTTGAGGTGTCACTCGCGAACACCGCCAACGGCTGGCTGCAACTGGACGCGTCCGGAAAAATCCCAGCGGCGCAACTCTCCACCATCGCATCGCGTTATGTCGTTGTTGCTGACCAGGCCGCACGTCTGGCGCTGGCGTCGTCGGCAAACCTCACCATCTGCGCTCAGGCGGATATCGACACGCTGTTTTATCTCAATGGCGGAGATAATCCCGCGGTGGCCGCTAACTGGGTGCAGGGACAGTCAGCCACGGTTTCCGGCGTGTCATCTGTATTCGGGCGTACCGGGGCCGTGACGGCACAGGCGGGGGATTACAGCGCTGACCAGATTAACGAGACGGCTGAGCGGAAATTTGTCACCCCGGCAGAGAAATCGGCGTGGAGCGCAAAGCAGGACACGCTGATGTCCGGGAGCAACATCCGCTCGCTGTTCGGTCTGTCGTTGACCGGCTCCGGTAACCTGGCGCCGACGCCGGCGCAGATGGGGGCTGCTGCCGCACAGCACACGCACGCCGTTGCCGACATTTCTGATTTCACACAGCAGACGCAGGCACTTATTGTTAACTCACTGGAAGCCGGTCCCGGCGTCACGCTGGGACAAAGCCCGGTCAGCGGGAAAACCATTATCAGCGCATCCGGCAGCGGTGCGGGGGGCGGAGGCGGTTATATCGTTGTTGACCGCGCCGGTGCCACGGCAGGCCAGGTGCATTCCTTCAGTTTTGCCCCACAGTCCGGTTTTAATTTATGCGCGTATGCGCTGAAGTCCGAGCAAGGGCAGCAGAATAAGTCGTACACTCAGGACGCTTTTTCCGCAGGCAGTGAGGCCAGTTTTAATACCACAGCGGATATCGTCTTTAACGCTAAAATGGGGCTGATCACGCAGTTAAATTACGTCACTGCCGCGGATGGGGGGCTGTTCAGTGCGGAGGTGCTTAAAAAGGGAAAATCCCTCGTCCTGTCCACCAATGCGGACAACAGCATCGTTCCCAAAATGACAGCCAACAACGCACCTGCCGGATATACGGTGAGCGCAAGCAGTGTGTATGATTCAGGCTCTCCGGCTTATTCGGCATTTGACCGGGTAGCCACTACTGCATGGGTGACATTATCCGGCCCGACGCAGTGGATTCAGATCAAATTACCTGAAGCCAAAAAAGTGAACCGCTTCAGGATCACAAACCGGACTGTGTCACAGCCCTTCCAGAATAACCCCAGAACATTTGCCCTGTACGGAAGCAATGACGGCACAAACTTTACTTTGCTGGCCAACGGGACAAGCACCAGTAACGTCGGTGATGCGCAGACAACAGTCACTATTCCGGCGCCGGCCGCCTGGCTTTATTACCGGTTAACGGTGACCGCCGTATTCCAGTCCGGGTCTGTGACACTGGGTGAACTCGAGTTGCTGGGCGATCCCTCCACCCGGTTCCTGTTAAATAGCAGTGACGGTAAATATTACACTGTGGTCAGCGGCGCGCTGTCAGAGGTTGCAGGCGCGATTGACAGTACCGTCATTGCAAATCAGGGCGTGGCCAGCGTTACCCTGACGGAGGCTATGCAGCAGCAACTGGGGGATTCATACAAAGTGGTTACCGGCGAAAGTGTGGAGATTAGCGGGGTGTTAACCCCCGACGACCAGATTGTGTTGCCGCTGGAACTGACAGGCGCGTCAGCATGGAGCACGATCAACAGCTCGACCATCACAGCCAGCCTGTCCGGCGCTGGCGCTGCACGGGTGGCCGTGACCAGGGATTTAACCGACTACGTTGTTTTTGACGGAACTACATGGGTCAGTATCGGGGCACTGACTGCCGATACGGCGGGGGCCGAAAAATTAATCGCTCAGGGAATGACCGCGGCGGCAGTGCCAGCCCTCACTGCCGCCCAGTGGGCGCAACTGTGGCCTGCGGGTGTGCCTGACCGGCTGGCTTTTGCGTATGCGTTGCATATTGCCGATGCGGCAGCCGATAAAGCGGAAATCGCCAGCAACGTGCTTAATGTGAACGAAGTTTCTGCCTGGAAGTTACAGACGCCCGCGGAAGTGGAAATCCGCTGGTATGCGGACAGTGTCAGTTTCAAAACCACCACTGCCGGTGATTACAAACTGGCGTATCAAATCCCGGACTAACCACCGCTAACAACCCACTCAACACATCTTCAGGCCGCATATCGCGGTCTTTTTTATTTTCTGGAGTACTGAATGGATCAGAAATTTTTCCGTGTACCGTTCGCATCGGTCGGTGATCGACAGACCATCCCGGACGTTGCACCAGGTAACGGTGCGGTAAGTTATCCCTCTGGCTGGGGGCCTGACTACGCAAAAGATCCCGGTGCGGATGCCAATGCAAAACCCGTTGAGCGCGAGGCCATGAACGCGGTGCTGAACGCCATTACTGGCGCGATTCGTCAGTACCAGACGAACGGCTATCCCGAGTGGATTACTACCGCGAACAATAACGGGGCTTCTTTCGGTTACGATGCGGGCGTGGTGGTGGATTATAATGGCGAACTGTACCTGTCGCTGGTCAGCAACAACAGCGCAACGCCGGGTGCTGATGCGACGAAATGGCAATTGTATATTCAGCGTGAGGCAACCGAACAGGAAGCTCTGGCCGGTGATGGCAGCGTGCAGGTAATGACGCCACGCCGGGTAAAACAACTGGCCGACTATCTGGATGACCAATTACATCAAACCATTACCACAGCAATGGCTCCGTATATTTTGCCGGTCGGGGCAATCATCCTGTGGGGAAACACCACGCCGCCTGATGGCTGGCTGGAACTGAACGGCCAGACGTTCGATACCGCAGAGAACCCTGAACTGGCTGTGCTGTACCCATCCGGACGCGTACCGGACTGGCGCGGACGGTTTGTGCGAGCCTGGGCACATGGTTCCTCGATTGATCCTGACAGTTCGCGCACTATCCTGTCCGTTCAGCAGGATGCCATGCAGGACCATACGCATTTTGCAGGCGCGGAAACCGGTTTTCATGACGGCGTTCCCGGTGCACCAACCCGCAACACTCCGGGTGGGGAAGATATCAGAACCTACTCGGCCAGAACCGGGCAGGTCAATGCGTACTGGGGGGGAGCGAGAGTATCAGACGAAACCCGCCCGAAAAACGTCGCGGCGATGTACATCATCAAGACGGATAAGGCTGAATCGGAAGCGGGCGCGGAAACACCCTCTGCCATTGTTATCAGCCCCGCTTCGGTGACGATGAATGCGGGAACTACGCGGCAGTTTACCGGCACGATTTTGCCGTCGGCGCTGGCGGCGGGTTATCCGGTATCATGGGCGGTGTCAGATCCATCGCTGGGCAGTATCAACAACAGCGGGCTGTATACCGCGACGGCGGGGAAATCCGGCACCCAGACCATAATCGCCAGTATCTCCACCGGTCTGACGGCAACAGCCGCTGTCACGCAACAGCTTTACCTGACCTCGATCGACATCGGTGCAGTACCGGCTGGCCTGCTGGCAGGTAACAGCTATCCCCTGACCATCAACTATTCTCCGGCGAATTACACAGAGACGGTTAACTCTGCGTCCACGGATGCATCTGTGGCGACATTATCCGCTGATGGTACGCTGACGGTCAGTGGTGCGGGTACGGCCACACTGTCACTGACCGGAGCCAGTTCCGGCGTCACGGATTCGATCACAATCACGGCAACGGAAGAAGTTATCCAGGAAACCCGTCTTCTGATCGTCAACAACCTGTCCGAAATAGCGGCCAGCGGCGGGGATGCGCAGGCGGAAGCGCGCGAAAATCTGGGGCTGGGGGCGCTGGCAACGAAAGATACCCTGACGGCGGCCGACACGGGTGCCGTTCCTCAGGACACGCAATCGCTCGGCACGGCGGATTTGAACACTGTGGTTTCTCCGGGGCGTAAGTTCCAGTCCCTGACGGGCAACGCCACCTCGGAGCGGCATTATCCCGTGTCACTGGCGGGCATGCTGGACGTTATCCGGACCACGGAAACCGGCATCCGGCAGATTTACTACCCGTACAACACCACGGACGTTCATCACCGCTACTGCGAGGACACTACGGTGGCCACGCCGGTATTCAGTAACTGGTCATTAAATGGTTCGGGGGATTATCTGGAAGCTGCAAATAACCTCTCTGACGTGGCCGATGCTGCAACGGCGCGGCAAAACATCGGGGTGAGTTACACCATATCGACCGATACGGCCCCCGCAGACTCGAGCGGATACGCTGCTGGTCATATCTGGTACCAGATTGAGGAAAGCTGAACCATGCCCATTTACCGTAAAACTGCAGGGGGCGATTTCGCCCCTGTCAGCGCGCTGAATATCAACGAGGGCGGCGAATTTAAATCCGTGATCGCAGCATGGGTGAACGACGGCGGGACATTCAGGAAAGTGTTTCCTTCTGTCGTTTATGTGGATCCGGCTGCGGATTATGACATGGCTGGAGCCACCATTCCGACGCTGACCCTTTCCCGAACCTCAGAAAGCGCTACGCAGAACGCCTGGAAAATAAACAAACTGGTCATTCCCCTCAAGGTAAACCTCGCCTCCAGTAATACGGATGTGGACTGGTCAGCGCTGGATATCATTGCCATCGATACACAGGAGGTGCTGCCCTTTGGCGTCTGGTCCACGGGTACATCGGATGAGATGTGGACTAAGGTAGAGCTTAAAGATGGCGTGGTGACCAATACCCGGATGAATGGGGTAACCGTTGCGGTTAACCCGTCCAACCACTGTCCACCGCCGCGCGACTGGATAAGCCAGTTATCATCCAGCAGTACCGGCACAGAGATGTATATCAAATACGGATGGTATGATTATACGGCCTTTTATGGCAGGCAGATCGGTATCCGCTGGCGCTGGCACAGCCAGCAGAACGGGAAGTATTACGAGCATATTTTTACTGACGAGAATATGGTGCTGAATGCACTGAGCTGATCTTGGTTGCCGCATCATAACTTATGCGCGCTGGTGCGGTTGCCTGGTGATTCGGGTTGTTGGTTCGTTAATCAACGACTGGACACTATGGCAATTTTCTATCAGTATTTTCATCCAGTAAGGCCTTCAACAGGATGAAGCTGATGGACACGGTGGAAGAGCTTAATGGAACTTACTTTTATCACGGACATACTAATGTATCCGCTGGTGAGTTGTTTAACCTTATCTTCCTTGAAAACTTCGCGGACAGTTTTGGTTTAGATGTTGCGTCTGCTGCAATGGTTCTTATCGGGCAGCCATACATACCGGTTTCAGGGAAGCTGGCGGCGGGGCAGAATACGCCGGGAACCAGCATTGCCTCAATCGTCAGCAGGAAGATTTTAAGAGATGCCCGTTTCCCATTCGGCTGGCGGCCACTGGCACCCGTGGGGAAACTCCGTTCTCTTAAAATGGTTCCCTCGAATAAGATTGCTACCTTTGTTGGCAGGTATATTCCTTACGTTGGGTACGCGATGGCCTTAGTGGCTGTCCAGCAGGTGATGAGCAAAACACGAACACAATACAATCTCATTGCCAGACCTCAGGACCGCATTAAATGGACGTATTTCTAATGGCCGATCGCGATTTCGAAAAAGAAGTAATTGATTATCTGATGGAACGCTACCCCATCAGAGCGCATTGGTTTAAGCCCGGATACAAGCAAATTACCAAAGACTGGACGCTTAACGATGATTTCCGGCTGGTTCCGGAAGATGCGGAAGATATGCTCCTGGACGTGTTCACACATTTCAATATTGATTACAGTGGTATGGATACCCGTAATTATATTGAATATGAGTACCCGTTCTGGCAGAAAAAACCAGAGATAGAAATAAAACCACTAACGGTAGCAATGATTATTGAATCGGCCAAAGCGGGTCGCTGGTTGTATGACTGACAACACCTTCATTAAGGATAAGGATAGCATTGCATCGACCCGTTGAACTCACAGCGAGAGGCGGAAGTTGGCAGGGCACGAGTATCTATCTAAAGGTGTTCGTCCAAAGAAATTATGTTCAGGCTCTCCCTTTATAATTCATCGACCATATACACCTTAACGCTGTGTCAACAATTGCCGAGTAAAGTCAGTTTACATGCGCATCTATCAGAAGTATTATTATCAAGTAAAGATGTACATGGCTGAGATTAAAACTTGGCATCAAGGTAAAATAATTACACTATAATTAATTTTAGCGGTGTGGTTATTTCATTAGACTTGAGGTTATTAATAAATGAAACTGGATTCCATACCATGAAAAGAGAAAAATCCATATTTACTAACTCTAGGCTTTATCCTCAGTCATATGAAGCACATGAATCTTTCTTAAAATACCTTTTGCTTACCGTAGAAAAACCGTACAGGTTTCTTTTTAAGAAAAACGAAGATAAAATAATCATTGAAGACATTCAATGCATGAATGACATAATTGATAAAATTGATAAAAAGTGTGCAAGAATAAGTCTTGAGCTTGAATCATATAGTACTATCCCCAAACTTATCGAGATTTTATCTAAATATTACTACACTACAGATTATAGTAATTTTGATTTGCCATATCTAGGTATTGGAGCAAAATCCGCGTTATGCTATTTATACGGCAATATAAGTACTGGAACAGGCTCTGCTAATAGCAAGGTCTTTCAGTTTATAGAATATTGCATGCTTAAAGAAAGTTTAATTGGATTGAAAAATCTTATCATTATCCATCCTGAGGAAGTAATAGAACTAACTTGTTATGGCGCGCTATTATCTGATAGGTTGAGAGTGATAGCCATTGATCTATCGAGTGTTAACAAGTCAGAACATAGAGGTTTACGGCTAGGAAAGTACGGTGCTGATTTGTTTCTGAATAAACACTCAGACTTTCTACGAAGTGTAATTAATGTTATTAATACAAGAAATAATTCTATTCCTGATATTTTCAAGAAGACACCTTTTGAATATATTCCATTTCATGTTGAAACCAAAGATTTTTGGATAAAAAGTTATTTATATTTAAAGTTATTGGTTTTTATAGCATCAGTTAGGAAATCAATAGAAGACTCGGATTATATAGGGGTGGTTATTCTTAATGACTGCGCTATGATATTAAATGAATTAAATATTCCACTCATTGAAAAGGACTTGCAAAGATTAAATATGACATTTTTTTGGCAAAGGCCGTGGTTCAAAAAAAGAATAGGCAATTGGAATAGTAATATGATCAATGAAAGGCCTATAGTTAGGATTGATAATAATTCAAAAGGTCTATATGCCACATCTGTAACTATAGTTTGTGATTCATTTAATTGGTTTTTGGAGTCATCTGTTTTAAATTACTCAGAAAAATCAGCGGGTGTAAACTTACCTCAGGGAATTTTTCAAAATGCAGTGTCAAATAAATTTGAAGAAGATGTCATTTCCTTTTTAAAAGAACATGACTTTAGGGCTGGGAAAGTTAGTGAAAATGCCACATGGTTTGTTGAAACACCAACTAAACTCACAAACATCAATAATGAAAAAATCCCTGGTGAGATTGATTGTTTAGCAGTCAAAAACGGAACTGTATTATTAATTGAATGCAAGGTACTTACAGATGGGGTAGATGAAAATAAAATTCGCAATTTATCGTCCAAACTTAATGAAGATGATCAAGAATTGTTTTTCTATAAGCAAGAATCTAAATTCAATTGGTTGATGAATACAGTTGAATTTAGAAACAACTATGATTTTATAAAAATAATCCTTCTCGATAAAAAACATTTGGCGCGAGTAAGTGACACTCACATAGTATTGACGTTTGACGAACTTAAAGAAATGGTTAGTTAAGCAGCGAGTGTAATATAATTGCTCGTCTATATTTTAAAAGTTTTCAATCCAACTACTCAACAGCAGGAATTTTCTGATTCCTGCATTGCTCCTATTTTTGTCATGTTAAGATGTCTGGCCGGACAGATGTCATTTTCGCAAAGAAGTATCATATGGAAATAAGGTAACTCATTCATTTAATTATCTATGGCAATCGATTCTTATTGTGATTGTGGTGTCTGATTAGTTTTTTTCTTACGGTAAATATCTAATATATAAAAATACCAACTCTCCGTGCTCAGCGATTTTTTCCAGCAGCAGGTCGGTGGATCTGACTTGGCCCCCAATTTAAGAAACGTCCGCTGTTGGCATAGAGTTGCCTGTCAGATTAGGTTTGGCTCTGTGCCATAGCTGTGTCAGGTCAAATCTGAGCTAATACAGTTAAATAGTGTGGCAAAGGGTCTGAAAAGGACTATCTGGTAATGCCTTAATCCTATCCGAGCCTTTCTTTTTTCAGTTGCTCCAGTCTCACATGCAGCGATTTAGGGAATAGTTCGGTATAAACCTGCCAAAGGATATTCAGTGATTTATGTCCTGTGACCTGGGCTACTTCTTCAATCGTAAAACCTGACTCGAATAGCCTGCTGGCGCCCTCCCGACGCAAATCGTGATAGCGTAAATCTTCTATGCCCAGCTTATCTCGTACCTGGCGATATGTTTGTGTAACGCTTCGACTGTGAAAGGGGAATACTCTCTCTGAGATTTTTGGTTGCCTCTGCAATATATCCCAGGATTCTCCAAGTAAGGGTACCAGCATGTGGTTTCCGGCTTTTTTTCTCGGATCCTTTCTGTCCCTGACCAAAACAGCCTTTTGCTGCATATCAACATCTTCCCATTGAATTCTGCAAACTTCCCCAATACGCATGCAGGTTAGTATGGAAAATAAAAAAATGTCAGAGAAAGGGACTTTTTTATAGGAGGTCATTTCTTTGTTTCTTAAGCCAGCAATAATCTGTTCCGATTCCTCGCGCGTGGGGCGCCGACTTCTCTTCTGTGTTGGCCCTATGACTTTCATTTGCGTAAGGTTTTGCCTGGCAAGGCTATATGCCTGCAGGTCTGCATCAATATTAAAAATCGGTTTAGCCGCTTTAAGGACAGAACCAATATAAGCCAGATCCTGCGCTACCGTCGCAGCACCTGCACCACAGGCCCGTCGTTGCTCGCAATGCTCAATAAGTGTACCTGATGACAAATCAGAAACTGCAACGCTGGCTACAGGTGAGCGGGATATCAGTTTTAGTACATCAGCTTTTGAACGTCCGTACTTTATGTTCGGGTGGCTGGTGTATTTTTGTATAAGCTCACCAAGCGTCACTTTTGGTGACTGGTCATCAGAAGGAATCCCATTGTTTTCTATATGCGAAACCCTGCTTATTCCCCAGGCTTTTGCGAGAGACAATTTTCCAAACGTCCTGTTCTCACGGTAGATATATTTCCCTGCCTTTTTCACCCCAACAGTGCACCGGTAGCGCAGGGTGCCGTCTGATTTGATTCTTTTCTCTACCGTGTAAAAAGCCATATATCGTTCCTTACTGGTGTCCTGTGGGGTGCTGTGTGGGGGACTGGGACGACAAAATTAGCCTAAATTGAGAAAAAATGCACTAAAAAATACTGGTCAAATAATCAGTTAAATTTATAATTTAATGATTAATAATGGTTTTATTTGGTGCTTGGGTATGCAGATGCCGACACAATGTCGGGGATTTTTTTAACTCGTCGGCGATCACAATTACTAAAAAACGTAAAAAGCCTGGTAATTATCACAATTGTCCGGGTGAGCGCTTCTTCTAATACTTTAGCCTGTAGTAAGCGGCGCGAAGCCCAATTCGCGTCAGGTTGAAATATCCATTTTCACCTCACAAGGCTGATAAAAAATGACCCTCACCTCTGTTCTCAGTACCAAAGATAAAATAGGTTATGGCCTCGGCGATATGGCCAGCGCGCTGGTCTGGCAAACGGCCACACTGTTTCTCGCTTATTTCTATACCGATGTTTTTGGTTTACCCGCCGCTATTATGGGCACCATGTTTTTGGTGGTGCGGGTGATTGATGCGTTTGCCGATCCCTGTATTGGCGCACTGGTCGATCGCACGCAAACCCGTCACGGACGTTTCCGCCCCTGGCTGCTATGGTTTGCGATTCCGTTTGGCGTCAGTTGCATTATCACTTTCTATGTGCCGGATGCCGGTCCAACGGCGAAAATCATCTATGCCTGCGTGACTTACGCGATCCTGAGTTTTATCTACTCCGCGATAAATGTACCGTACTGCGCAATGCCCGGTTCGCTGACCATGGACCCGCAGGAGCGCCATTCCCTGCAATCGTGGCGTTTTTGCCTGTCGTTTATCGGCGGATTGATCGTGACGGTAATTGCGTTACCGCTGGTGGCGCAGCTCGGTAACGGCAACGATCAGAAGGGCTATTTTTACGCGATGAGTATGATGGGCGTGCTGGGTATTTTACTCTTCTTCGGCTGCTTCTTTATGACCCGTGAGCGTTATACGCCGCATAATGACAGCTCAGGATCAATATTCAGCGATCTCAAATTACTGGCGAAAAATAGCCAGTGGCGCATTGTTTTTCTGTTCAATATTTTACTGCTCACCGCCGTGGTTACGCGTGGCTCGGCAACCATGTATTACGTCAAATATGTATTACAGCGCCCGGAAATGGTCTTTGCCTTTATTGTGTCCGGCATGATTGCCGCGCTGCTTGGCGCATTATTCTCCGCACGTTTGTTGGGGAAATTTGATCGCGTTCGGGCTTATCAGTGGACCATCATTACCTTTGTGGTGTTTGCCGCACTGATATTTATCATTCCGCCTACGCAAGTGTGGCTTATATTTGGCCTCAATATTGTTTTCAGCTTTATTCAGAATCTCACCACGCCGCTACAGTGGACCATGTTTTCCGATGTGGTGGATTACGAAGAGCATCGCAGCGGGCGACGCCTTGATGGCCTGGTGTTCTCGACGGCGCTGTTTGCCATCAAGTTCGGTCTTGCGCTTGGTGGCGCCGTTGTCGGCTGGGTGCTGGGCGCGGTGGATTATATACCGAACCAGGCGCAGCAAACGGCCAGCGTACTGACCACCATCAATGCGTTGTTTACGCTGATTCCGTGTCTGCTGTTTATTAGCATGGTGCTGTTGCTTACCCGCTACAAACTGAATAGCCAGCTGACCAACACCATTGCCCGCGAACTGATCCGCAAACGCGACGCCAGCAATTCAGTGGCAACCCCACAAACTACCCCGGATTTCAGTAACACAGGAGTGACCCGATGAGCGCAATTTATCAGGACCCTGGCCGCCCGGTTTCCGAACGCGTGGCCGATCTGCTTGCCCGGATGACACCGGAAGAGAAATTCGCCCAGATGCATGCATTATGGCTGGTGCTGTCAGAAGATGGCGAGCACCGCGAACGTAGCGATTTGAGCGACGAATTTGCCGGCGTCAGTGCCCAGGCGGCGCTGGCTGAACGGTTAACGCGAGGTATCGGGCAGATAACCCGTCCGCTCGGTACGCATATTGTTGATGCGCAAAGCGGGGTAAGGGCCGCTAACCGGCTGCAAAAAAGCATGGTAGAAGAGACGCGGCTGGGGATCCCGGCGCTGTTTCATGAAGAGTGTCTGGTGGGCTTGTTGTGCAAAGAGGCCACGCTATTTCCTTCATCACTTAACTATGGTTCGACCTGGGATCCGGCGCTGATAAAACGCGCCGCACAGCAAATCGGCGAGGAAGCGCGCAGCACCGGTTGCAAGCAGGGGCTGGCGCCGGTGCTGGATGTTTCGCGCGATGTGCGCTGGGGCCGCACTGAGGAGACGTTTGGCGAAGATCCCTGGCTGGTAGGTATGATGGCCTGTGCTTATGTTGAGGGGTTACAGGGCGAGCGGGGCGATATGCTGGCGACGCTCAAACACTACGTTGGCCACTCTTTCAGCGAAGGCGCGCGCAACCATGCGCCGGTGCATCTGGGTTTTTGCGAACTTAACGACACCTTTTTGTTGCCCTTTGAAATGGCGGTCAAACTGGCGAAAGCCGGTTCGGTGATGCCCGCTTATCACGACATCGATAATCAACCCGGGCACAGCGATCATTTCCTGCTGACCACGCTGCTGCGCGAAGAGTGGGGCTTTGATGGCATTATCGTTGCCGATTATGGCGGCGTCAGTCTGCTCCATCAGCATCACGGCGTCAGTCATGATGCGGCAGAATCGGCGGCGTTAGCCTTTAACGCCGGGCTGGATATTGAATTGCCGAAAGATGACTGCGCCCGTCATCTGGCGGAGGCGGTTGAGCGCGGGCTAATTTCAATGGCGAAGATCGATGAAATCGTCGCCCGCGTACTGGCGGTTAAATTCCGCCTTGGATTGTTCGAACAGCCCTACACAGATGAGCGCCGTATCGTGTTGCAGTCTGATGCGGCACGGCAGGCTGCGCGTGACGTGGCAACCCGTTCGCTGACCCTGCTGGAAAACAACGGCATTCTGCCGCTGCGAGGAACACCAAAAGTGGCGGTGGTTGGCCCGACAGCGGACGATCCGCTGGCCCTGCTCAGCGGTTACAGTTTTCCGGTACATTTGATCATCAGCGATATGCTGGAAGAGACCTCGCAGGTCACCACACCGCTCGCGGCATTGCGCCAGGCGCTGGGGGAGGGCAATGTTCGCTATGCGAAAGGTTGCCACATCATTGAAAAACGCATGGCGGGAGCGCCGGTCTTCCCGGGCGATGCCTCCGGCAAACCGATGCAGAAATCGCCGGTTTCCATGGATCAAAGCCTGATCCCGCAGGCGGTGCGTGCGGCGCAGGAGAGCGATGTGGTGATTGCCTGTGTGGGCGATCTTGCCGGGCTATTCCAGAGCGGCACGGTGGGTGAAGGCTCCGATACGGACAGCCTGTCGCTGCCCGGTGTGCAACAGCAATTGCTCGAGGCGCTGGTCGAGACCGGCAAACCCGTGGTGGTGGTGATGACCGGTGGGCGTCCTTACAACCTGCAAGGGCTGGAAACGCGTGTTGCCGCCTGGTTAATGGCATGGGCGCCGGGTCAGGAGGGCGGCTACGCAATTGCCGATGTGCTGACCGGCCGCGCGGAACCGCAGGGACGGCTGGTGGTGAGCGTGCCGAAAAGTGCGGGCGCGATGCCCTATTATTACAACCACAAACTGAAAAGCGGCGGCACGCCGTTTGCCTTCCATTTTGGCTCCCGCTACCCGTTCGGCTACGGGCTAAGCTGGACGCAGTTCGATTATGCGCCTCTGGTATTGTTAACGCCGGAAGTGGCTATTGATGGCGAAATCGCATTGCAGATTCGGGTCACCAATGTTGGCGAACGCAGCGGCAGCGAGGTTGTGCAGATCTACGTGCGCGACAAAGTCGCTTCGATGGTACGGCCGGTGCAGGAGTTGAAAGCGTTCCAGCGCGTGGAGCTTTCGCCAGGAGAGTCAGCCACGCTGACCTTTACCCTGCCCGTGGATATGCTCAATTTCACGCGGCGCGACGGCAAGCGCATCGTCGAGCCGGGCGAGTTTGAATTGCGGGCTGGTGCGTCATCGGGCGATATACGCACAACAGCAACGGTGAATGTTACCGGTGAAACGCGGGTGCTGCCAGCCGCATGGAGGATGATGAGCCGCTGCGAAATCAACCGTTAGCAAACCGCAGCCCATCGCCAGATGGGCTGTTTTTCTGGTTAGCATGCAGATAACAAATACATGTAAGAAATAACAAGCCCACTTTATTTCTCACATAATCGTAAGCTATGCGTGTGATCGTAAGCTATTTGTGCCGCGCCCCTGAATATATTCATTGTATTGATAATTACCCTGCATATAATCCTTTCTGTTCACTGTTATTTATCCCGCATAGTATTTCACGCTTTATTTAAGCGACGTATTTCGAGGCAATGTAATATGAGAAAAAACCATGAACGACATTACGTTCATTTTATTTGTAATGGCCTGACAGGTTTTGTGGAAGTGGAGCCTGAAGGTGCCATGTGGGTGAATTACGCGGGCGATCGCCGGGTATATGTGGCGTTACAGGGAAGGTTACGCAATGTGGTTGATCATGTTCTGGCGCAGCATAATCTGTTTTCTGGCAGGGTGAAATAAGGATTTACGCAATCTCTGCTATTTATTTTCACCTCTCCAAATCTCTTTCGTCGTTAATTTTTTTTGTTTTTCATCAGTGTGCGTTTTTTTAATGCAACGTTGACTCACCCGTATTATCTGGAATGGTTTGCATGAAAAATTTATTAATGGTTATTGCCGTACTGGCCTGTACGGCGCTCAACGGCTGCGCCTCGTATAATGATCATATACGCGCCTGCGATGGTCCGGATGTCAGCGCAGTACATTTGGCGTTAGATTATCTGCCTGTTGGCGCTGCGCTTGATAATGGTACGTGCGCGGTGATGGGTAATGCGAAGTGATGTTTTTGAGGCGAAAAAAAAGCCCATCGTGGGAGATGGGCAAAGACTACACACAGCAATTCGTTGTTTCACTCAGGGGATTTCCATGCTTATAAACCAAGGTGTTGATTTATAACCGTGGTCTTATAGTAGGCATGCGGCTTTTTTGAGTCGATCAGATTCGTCTCATTAGTTTAATGGTCTTGAAGAATATATGCGGAAGATACCGCATTATGCGGGCTACAGAGGAGTCTGATTAGATTTTATTATCTTAAATGATAAGCATGGCTTAATAATTATTTAAGGCGGGCTACCCCGCCTTAAGATTATTTTCAGGAAGAGGCTTGTGAATTTTGCTCGTCATTCAATACATCTTCTGCGCGCGTGGTGGGTTCGGGCACTTCATTCACCCATGCGGAGAAAAGACGCCATGAGACGGCCAGCAGCACCGGGCCAATAAACAGGCCAATCATACCAAATGCGATCAGCCCGCCGATGACGCCGGAGAGGATCAAAATCAGCGGTAAGTCTGCACCCATACGAATAAGCACCGGGCGGATAAAGTTATCCAGCGTGGCGACCACGCAGCTCCAGACCAGCAGCACGGTGCCCCAGGTGGAATCGCCGCTCCAGTAAAGCCAGATGATCGCCGGAACCAGCACCAGCAATGGCCCAATCTGGATAAGACAGGTCATCAGCATCACGACGGTGAGCAGCGTAGCGTAAGGGACGCCGGAGATGGCCAGCCCGATTCCGCCCAGAACCGCCTGCACCAGCGCGGTCACGACCACGCCCAGCGCTACCGCGCGGATAGCCTGACCGGCGAGCAACACTGCCGCATCGCCGCGCTTTGCCGCCAGACGAACGGCGAAATGGCGAATCCCCTGCGCCACCTGTTCACCTCGCCAGTAGAGCAAGGCGCTGAATAACAGCATCAGCCCACAGTGCAGCATAAAACGACCAATATGCGCGGCCTGGCCGACAAACCACGTGGTGGTTGCCCCAACGTAAGGCCGCAGTTTCGCCATGATCGCGGTGCCCCCCATATCCAGCAGGTTATGCCAGCCGCTATAGAGCTTTTCACCCACCAGCGGGATGCTGTGCAGCCATGCCAGATCGGGCGGTGACATCGAACCGGTGGTAATGGCATGGATAACCGGGCCGCTGGAGTCTACCAGGCTGTTCACCAGCAGGGCTACGGGAACAATAAACAGCAGGATTAATAGCAACATCATCACCAGAACCGCCAGCGAGCGTCGGCCAAACAGCAGGCGTTGCAGACGTAACAGCAACGGCCAGGTGGCTATTACTACGGTTCCCGCCCAGGCAAAACCGAGGATAAAGGGCTGAACAATCCACAAACAGGCGATAATCATGATTGCTAAAAACAGTACCGACAGCATCACTTGCGGCACATCCCTGGACTGACGTAGATCAACCATATGATTTACACACCTTTATTAAATTGCTGAAGAGTGGGCGTTGCAGGAAGGCGCCCGTGATAATGATTAATGATTTCAGCGCGTTTGCCCAGCCCGATTGTGCCTGCAATTCTCTGGGCGTATAAGAAAAAAATGTGATACAACGATGCATGCTTAAAGCAAACGATTAACTATTCACAACACTCACCATCAGGCAGGGTCAAGCATAATGATCCCACAGATTTCCCAGGCACCCGGCGTTGTTCAGCTGGTGCTGAATTTTTTGCAAGCACTGGAGCAGCAAGGTTTTACAGGTGATACCGCCACGAATTATGCCGACAGGCTGACGATGGCAACAGACAATAGTATTTACCAGTTATTACCCGATGCAGTCGTTTTCCCCCGTTCAACATCCGATGTTGCACTGATTACCCGTCTGGCGGCGGAAGAGCGCTTCCGCACGCTGGTGTTTACGCCGCGCGGCGGCGGCACCGGCACCAATGGTCAGGCGCTGAACCAGGGCATCATTGTCGATATGTCCCGCTATATGAACCGCATTATGGAGATCAACCCTGAAGAGGGCTGGGTGCGCGTTGAAGCGGGTGTCATTAAGGATCAGCTTAACCAATTCCTGAAACCTTACGGTTTCTTTTTCGCGCCGGAGCTCTCCACCAGTAACCGCGCGACGCTCGGCGGCATGATCAACACTGATGCTTCCGGTCAGGGTTCACTGGTGTACGGTAAAACCTCCGATCACGTTTTGGGCGTGCGTGCAGTGTTGCTGGGCGGTGATATTCTCGATACACAAGCGATGCCGGTGGCGCTGGCGGAAACGCTGGGCAAGGCCAACACGGCAATTGGTCGCGTCTATAAAACCGTACTTGAACGCTGTCGCGACAATCGCCAGCTGATCCTCGATAAATTTCCGAAACTGAACCGTTTCCTGACCGGCTACGACCTGCGTCACGTCTTTAATGATGAGATGACGGAGTTCGATCTTACCCGCGTGTTAACCGGGTCGGAAGGAACGCTGGCGTTTATCACCGAAGCGCGGCTCGACATCACCCGGCTACCGAAAGTGCGTCGGCTGGTGAACGTCAAATATGACTCGTTTGATTCCGCCTTGCGCAATGCGCCGTTTATGGTGGAAGCGCGTGCGCTGTCGGTGGAGACCGTAGATTCGAAAGTTCTGAACCTGGCGCGGGAAGATATCGTCTGGCATTCAGTAAAAGAACTGATTACCGATGTGCCGGACAAAACGCTGCTTGGCCTGAATATCGTTGAGTTCGCCGGTGACGATCAGGAATTGATTGATGGTCAGGTCGCGGCGCTGTGCCAGCGGCTGGATACGTTGATGGCCAACGGTGAAGGCGGGGTCATTGGCTGGCAGCTTTGCGAGGATCTGGCCGGGATTGAGCGCATTTATGCGATGCGTAAAAAAGCGGTCGGCCTGCTGGGTAACGCGAAAGGGGCGGCTAAACCGATCCCGTTTGCTGAAGATACCTGCGTACCGCCGGAACATCTGGCGGATTATATCGTTGAGTTCCGCGCGCTGCTGGACAGTCACGGTCTGAGCTATGGCATGTTTGGTCACGTGGATGCCGGGGTGCTGCACGTGCGTCCGGCACTGGATATGTGCGATCCGCAGCAGGAAATATTGATGAAATCCATCTCTGATGAGGTGGTGGCGTTGACGGCGAAATATGGCGGTCTGCTGTGGGGGGAACACGGGAAAGGGTTCCGCGCCGAGTACAGTCCGGCCTTTTTCGGCGCTCAGCTTTATGGCGAGCTGCGAAAAATCAAAGCGGCATTCGATCCTGAGAACCGCCTGAATCCCGGTAAAATTTGCCCGCCGGAAGGCGTGGATGCGCCAATGAAACAGGTGGATGACGTGAAACGCGGCACTCTGGATCGGCAGATCCCTATTGCGGTGCGTAATTCATGGCGCGGGGCGATGGAGTGTAACGGCAACGGTTTGTGCTTTAACTTTGATGTGAAAAGCCCGATGTGCCCGTCGATGAAGATTTCCGCCAACCGAATCCACTCGCCAAAAGGGCGCGCAACGCTGGTGCGCGAGTGGCTGCGCTTGCTGGCGGATCGCGGTGTTGATCCGCTGAAGCTGGAAAAAGAGCTGCCGGAAAAACGCGCCAGCCTGCGTACATTGATTGAGCGTACCCGCAACAGCTGGCATGCCCGACGCGGGGAGTATGACTTCTCGCACGAGGTGAAAGAGGCGATGTCCGGCTGTCTGGCCTGCAAAGCTTGCTCCACGCAGTGCCCGATTAAAATCGATGTGCCGGAATTCCGTTCGCGCTTCCTGCAACTCTATCACAGCCGTTATCTGCGCCCGGTGCGCGATCATCTGGTTGCCACGGTGGAAAGCTATGCGCCGCTGATGGCGCGTGCGCCGAAGACATTTAACTTCTTTATGAGCCAGCCATGGGTGCGTTCGCTGTCGGCCAAACATATCGGCATGGTCGATTTACCGCTGCTGTCGGTGCCCTCCCTGCAGCGTCAGATGGTGGGTCACCGTACGGCGAATATGACGCTGGAGCAGCTTGAACAGCTCAGTGCGGAGCGGAAAGCGAAAACGGTGCTGGTGGTACAGGATCCGTTTACCAGCTATTACGATGCGCAGGTGGTGGCTGACTTTGTGCGGCTGGTGGAGAAACTCGGCTTTGAGCCAGTGGTGCTGCCTTTCTCGCCGAACGGCAAGGCGCAACACATTAAAGGGTTCCTCAACCGTTTTGCCAAAACCGCGCAGAAGACCGCCGATTTCCTCAATCGCGTGGCGCAATTGGGGATGCCGATGGTGGGCGTCGATCCGGCGCTGGTACTGTGCTATCGCGACGAGTACAAACTGGCGCTGGGCGATAAGCGCGGTGATTTCCATGTTCAGCTGGTGCATGAATGGCTGCCTGCGGCGCTGGAGCATGTCGAGGCCCGCGCGGTCAGCGGCGAACCGTGGTATCTGTTTGGCCACTGTACGGAAGTGACGGCATTGCCGGGTGCGACGGGGCAGTGGGCGGCGATCTTCGCTCGTTTCGGCGCGAAGCTGGAAAATGTCAGCGTGGGCTGCTGCGGTATGGCCGGCACTTACGGCCACGAAGTGAAGAACCACGCCAGTTCGCTGGGTATTTATGAACTGTCGTGGCACCAGGCGATACAGCGTCTGCCGCGTAACCGCTGTCTGGCGACCGGCTACTCATGCCGTAGCCAGGTGAAGCGCGTTGAGGGTAACGGCGTACGCCATCCACTACAGGCTTTGCTGGAGATACTGGGATGATCTGGAAACGTGCAGTCACGCTGGAAGCGCTCAATGCCATGGGCGACGGCAATATGGTTGGTCTGCTGGATATTCGTTTTGAGCGCATCACGGAGGATGCGCTGGAAGCTTCCATGCCGGTGGATGAACGCACGCACCAGCCGTTTGGCCTGCTGCACGGCGGCGCGTCGGTCGTACTGGCGGAGACGCTTGGCTCGGTGGCGGGCTATTTATGTACCGAAGGGGATCAAAAAGTGGTAGGGCTGGAAGTTAATGCTAACCACTTGCGTTCGGTGCGCAGCGGTCGGGTGCGCGGCGTTTGCCGCGCGCTGCATACGGGCGGGCGTCATCAGGTCTGGCAAATCGATCTGTTTGATGAACAGTCGCGGCTTTGCTGCTCATCCCGCCTGACCACTGCAATTGTCTGACCAGCTTCGGCGGAGGTAATCCGCCGAAAATATTCATCTTTTATTCATTATTCTCACCATCTCTTTTTAACGCTTCGTGCTATAGTGCCCGGCACTGGATGTATCGTTTCGGCACCTTCTGCCGCGGCGAATAGCTGTAACGCGTAATGACCTGATGAAGTGATTCATTGTCTCCTTAAGCGCTACTGAATTTAAGCTTTAAGGTAACAGTGATGACATCGTTTAAACTCTCATTCTTACACCCGCGCCACTGGGTGACCTGGGTCGGTCTGGCTCTTCTCTGGCTGCTCGTTCAACTTCCTTATCCCGTTCTGGCCCGCCTTGGCGCAGGGCTTGGACATCACTCCCGCCGTTTTCTGAAGCGTCGCGAACGCATTGCGCGCCGTAATCTTGAACTCTGCTTTCCGGTTATGAGCGAAGCGCTGCGTGATGCGCTGATCGCCAAAAACTTTATGTCGCTTGGCATGGGATTAATCGAAACTGGTATGGCATGGTTCTGGTCGGATAAACGCGTGCGCCGCTGGTTTGATGTTGAAGGTTACCAGCATTTACAGGCTGCGCAGGCCAGCGAGCAGGGCGTGATGGTGGTCGGCGTACATTTTATGTCGCTGGAGCTGGGCGGCCGCGTAATGGGATTGTGCCAGCCGATGATGGCCACCTATCGTCCGCACAACAACCCGCTGATGGAGTGGGTACAGACGCGCGGGCGTATGCGTTCAAATAAAAATATGATCGACCGTCGCAACCTGAAAGGGCTGGTGAATGCGTTAAAACAGGGTGAAGCTGTCTGGTTCGCGCCGGACCAGGATTATGGCCGCAAGGGCAGTACCTTCGCGCCGTTCTTCTCGGTGAAAGATGCCGCCACCACCAACGGTACGTATGTGCTTTCACGTCTGTCGGGCGCTAAAATGCTGACGGTGACGATGGTGCGCAAAACCGATGGCTCCGGTTATTCATTGCATATTGGTCCTGCGTTAAATGATTATCCTGGCGAGGATGAGTTTGCGGCGGCCAGCTATATGAATAAAGTGATTGAGCGCGAAATTTTGCGCGCGCCGGAACAGTATCTGTGGATCCACCGCCGCTTCAAAACCCGTCCGCTCGGCGAACCTTCGCTCTATAACTGATCTCTTTTCTCAGCGCCCCGGGTTTCGGGGCGTTGTATTATCATTGCGTTAAAATTGACACGGGATGCTTATGGTCAGGTTTATTGTGGTTAGTTGTTTTACTCTCTTTTCCGCATGTTCGTTTGCCACCGGTATCAACCTCTCGTGCGATGAATATACCGCTGTTGTTGAGCCTGAGGGGCTTACCGTAAACGGTCATCGCTATACCAATCCGCAAGAGAAGCCGTTCGATATCTCTGACGATTACACTGGCCGCTCGCTGATTTATACCGACAGCCAGGATCAGAACAACCAGACCAACTGGGTTGCCATCAATATCATCACGCAGATCTCCAGCGGTAAAAAAGCGTTCTTCTTATCTGACAGCAAACACACAGATGATAAAGCCATCATCTGTACGCGCAAGGATGCAGAGCAGTAAGGTTAAAAGTCTTCCAGCAGCCGCAACTGACTGAAGGTTAATGGGCGAGAGAACATGTAACCCTCGATGCCGATATGGCTGTAGCGGCTGAGCAGCGCAAGGTCGGATGAACGTTCCACGCCCTCGCAAATGACATGTGTGCCAGCCGGGATCACCTTGTCGATCAAATTATGAAGTGTGGATAGTTTTGCCGGGCTGGCGGCAATTCCGCAGACCAGCGTTCGTGCAAGTTTAATGGTGTCAAAGCGAAACATGCGCAGGCTGTCGGCAGATTCTTTCCGCGTGCCAAAATCCTCTAACGAGAGCATAAAACCATAGGTTCTCGCCTGCTGTAAAAACGCCTGACGATGCATCTGTGGTGTATCCGTCAGCCACTCGCCAACCTCAATCTCAATGCGTTGCGGCGCCACGTGATGATCCCCGCACTGCTGGTAAAGGCTGGCGAGGTACGCCATATCGTTCATTAACTGAGCGGGGAGTTTGAATGAAACCGTGATGCCTTCTTTCATTTTCAGCAGTTCACAGACGGTCTCAAACAAAAAATCGCTAATGGCTTGAATGGTTTCTCTCGCAAGAATATCGAAGGATTGTTCTACTGGAAGCCAACGATCGCTGGCATTATAAATTTTGGCAAGAACTTCGTAGCGGAAAATAGTTTTCCCGGAAAGGTGCATGACGGGTTTGAACTCTGCGGTAACGCTAAGTTTTTTGTCCGCAATTTCCAATGTTTTTATATTCATTATCCCTTATTCAGCTCCCCACTCACAAGAACAGGTCTAACCACTATATAATTTTTCAATTTTACACAACTAATCATAAACTTTGAAAATTGTTTTGAATGATCGATCCTCTCTTTTCGATAGTCTGTATCTATTGCTATTATTAAAATGATCGCTTAAATCTATAAATAAAGATGGCCTTTTGTTTTAGGTATTTTTATTGTGTCAGGCTTATCAGCTAATTATTTGCGTTTTGTATTATTTATCTCCTTGTTTTTCTCCAGGAAAGTGGACTCAACGCAAATTAATACGCTCTTATCGCCTGCGGCAGGATTTGCCAAAAGCGTAAACTTTAATGCACATCACCTCTTTTGATCCTGATGCTGATCTGCTACTGCTTCACCCGGCACGATCCGTTGTTCATTTTTTTTGACCGTTTTTCTGTCATAGATGATGTCTTTAAACATGTATTTTTAATATTTTTATTGGCGCAGAAAGCGGAGCGAAAAAATAAAAGAACCTTTTATGGCATATCATTCTCGCTTTCGCCTGCCTATGAGCGGCAAAGCGTTAAATATGCTCAGAAAGCGTAAATAAACCTTTTCAAATTTGCGATTAATGAATTTCGCCTGCAAAGAACAAGTGCAGTAGAGCCTGGAAATAACAAAATCTCGTCGCGGTATTTTTATACGCTATTGCCGTACGTCCAAAAAACGTGCGTGAGCCGTGGGCGTCACAAAAGGGAATTGAACTCTGGCGGTGAGACTGTGCGATCTCCACTCGCCGTCGGTGGGGAGTGGAGTATCACCCGGAGGGTTATAAATGTCTGGAGAGGAAATCCTCAATCAAACGCAGTACCTCCCCGGGGTTTTCGCGGTTGCTGATATGCGCAGCATTCGGGATCAGCGTAAAATCGCAGCCCAGCTTTTCTGCCATCAGGCGACCTTCGACCGGCGGCCTCGGCAGATCCAGTTCACCAGTGGCAACCTGTGTCGGACAGCGAATGGAATCCAGCACGGAAAGCCTGTCCGGGCGACCAAAAATCTGTTTGCCGAGCGGGACGATACTGCCGCGCAGCTGTTCTGCGGTGAGTGAAGAGAGATACGCGGTGAGCTGCTGAACATCCGCCGGTGCGGCATGCTGTGAATAAAATTGCCCGACGATGTAATCCAGCATGGCAGGCGGAATGACGCCAGCGGTGTCAATGGCGTTGAGCATGCCGAAGTAGCGCTCGCGCGCTTCACTGGTTTCATCACCGATAAAGGTATCAAACAGCATTAACGCTTTTACCCGCTGTGGCACTGCGGCAGCCAGTTCGGCTGACCACATGCCGCCAACGGACAACCCCACCACCGCGAACTCCTCAATCTGCAACGCATCCATCAGCGCCAGATGATCGGCGGCCAGATCCACCAGCGACGTTGTTGATGCGGGCAGGGCGGGCGATTCTCCGTGGCCCCACAAATCCGGCGCGATCACGCGGAATTGTTTAGCCAGAGCTTCAATCTGCGGTGACCACATCGATTTATCGAACAGATAACTGTGGCCGAGTAAAACGGGAAATCCTGAACCGGTATCCAGATATGACATCGTAGCTTTCATTAACTCTCTCCATGTTTGCAGGGCGCAGCCCGGATTTAAACCAGGCGCTATCTTACAGGAGATATTTTCGCCGTGTCGGCTGAGAAAATCCTAATTACAGAGAAACGTCTTAAGCCGGGACGAAGACGTTGTGATAAATGGCGTCCTCTTTTCCATAGCGATTTCTGTTTATACCACCCTGGTTTTTATGGCGATTGATGAAGATGAAGCGGGCGGAAGCGCAGCGTGTGTGCTTGTTTTCTGCTGCTGGTAACTTTTTGATAACCCACTCCGTTTTTAAGGCGACTTTTTTTCGATCCTATCTCAAAAATAGGTATTGCCTATACATCTTATCTTTTTCACCGGACTGCCCGTGTCTGGCTGTCTAAAGTCATTATTTATCAATTTATTAAACAATTTTTCACTTATCTGTAATGCCTTTCAGCAACGTCTATGCTTATAGCAGCAGCCAAAAAAGGGGCTAGCGGGGGAATAACCCTGCGGGAAAGAGGTTGAAGTGAGAATTATTATCACTAACATAGCACTATGCCCTTCGAATCTGGTGATGTGAGGTAACGCGATGGAATCATTTAATCCGGAAGATTTTGCGTGGCGCGGGCTGACCATGACGCCTGCCGCTGCTGAACATATTCGTACGCTGGCCAGCAAACAGGCTGGCGTGCTGGGCGTGCGGCTCGGCATTAAGCAGACCGGCTGCGCGGGCTTTGGTTATGTGCTGGATACCGTGACGGAACCGAATGCCGACGATTTGCTGTATGAATTCGCAGGCGCGCGCCTTTACGTTCCGCTTCAGGCGATGCCCTTTATTGATGGCACGGAAGTGGATTACGTGCGTGAAGGGTTAAATCAGATCTTCAAATTTCATAACCCGAAAGCCCAGCATGAATGCGGCTGTGGCGAAAGCTTTGGGGTATAGGCGGTACTATGTCTCGTAATACTGAAGCAACTGACGATGTCAAAATCTGGACCGGTAACCTCAATTATAAAGAGGGGTTCTTCACGCAATTAACCACCGATGAGCTGGCGAAAGGCATCAATGAAGATGTTGTGCGGGCGATCTCGGCGAAACGTAACGAGCCGGAGTGGATGCTGGAGTTCCGTCTGAGTGCCTTTCGTGCCTGGCTTGAAATGGAAGAGCCGCACTGGCTGAAAGCGCACTACGACAAGCTGAACTATCAGGACTACAGCTACTATTCGGCACCGTCCTGCGGTAATTGCGATGACACCTGCGCCTCGCAGCCGGGGGCTGTGCAACAGACGGGCGCGAATGCGTATCTGACCGATGAAGTGGAAGCCGCGTTTAACCAACTGGGCGTACCGGTGCGTGAAGGCAAAGAAGTGGCGGTGGACGCCATTTTTGACTCGGTTTCCGTTGCCACCACTTACCGCGAGAAACTGTCGGAGCAGGGCATTATTTTCTGCTCGTTCGGTGAGGCAATCCACGATCATCCGGAACTGGTGAAAAAATACCTCGGCACGGTTGTGCCGTCGAACGACAACTTTTTTGCCGCGCTGAATGCTGCTGTCGCCTCCGATGGCACGTTCATTTATATCCCGAAAGGCGTGCGTTGCCCGATGGAGCTGTCCACCTATTTCCGTATCAATGCGGAGAAAACCGGCCAGTTCGAACGTACTATTCTGGTGGCCGATGAAGGCAGTTACGTCAGCTATATCGAAGGTTGCTCCGCGCCGGTTCGCGATAGCTACCAGCTTCACGCGGCAGTGGTGGAAGTGATCATCCACAAAGATGCCGAAGTGAAATACTCCACTGTGCAGAACTGGTTCCCCGGCGACAACAACACTGGCGGCATTCTTAACTTCGTCACCAAGCGTGCGCTGTGCGAAGGCGAAAATAGCAAAATGTCATGGACGCAATCAGAAACCGGTTCGGCCATTACGTGGAAATATCCGAGCTGCATTCTGCGCGGCGACAACTCGATCGGCGAGTTCTTCTCCGTGGCGCTGACCAGCGGACATCAGCAGGCCGACACCGGCACCAAGATGATCCACATCGGCAAGAACACCAAATCGACCATTATTTCGAAAGGGATCTCGGCCGGGCATAGCCAGAACAGCTATCGCGGGCTGGTGAAAATCATGCCGACGGCGACGAATGCCCGCAACTTTACCCAGTGTGATTCGATGCTGATCGGCCCGGACTGTGGTGCGCATACCTTCCCGTATGTTGAATGCCGTAATAACAGCGCCCAGCTTGAACACGAAGCCACAACCTCGCGCATTGGTGAAGATCAACTGTTCTATTGCCTGCAACGCGGTATCAGCGAGGATGATGCTATCTCAATGATTGTTAACGGTTTCTGTAAAGACGTCTTCTCCGAGTTGCCGCTGGAATTTGCCGTTGAAGCGCAAAAACTGCTGGCTATCAGCCTTGAACACAGCGTCGGTTAAGAGTTAAAGGATAATAAATGTTAAGTATCAAAGATTTGCAGGTAAGCGTTGAAGACAAAGCAATCCTGCGTGGTTTGAGTCTGGACGTTCGTCCTGGCGAAGTGCATGCCATCATGGGGCCGAACGGTTCCGGGAAAAGTACGCTCTCTGCAACTCTCGCCGGGCGTGAAGATTATGAAGTCGTCGGCGGCAGCGTGGAGTTTAAAGGCAAAGATTTACTGGAGCTGTCACCGGAAGATCGCGCCGGGGAAGGCGTCTTTATGGCCTTCCAGTATCCGGTAGAAATTCCCGGTGTCAGCAACCAGTTCTTTTTACAGACGGCGCTGAATGCGGTGCGGAAATATCGCGGCAAAGAGGAGCTTGATCGCTTCGATTTCCAGGATCTGATGGAAGATAAAATCAAGCTGCTGAAGATGCCGGAAGATCTGTTGACCCGTTCGGTGAATGTCGGTTTTTCTGGCGGTGAGAAGAAGCGTAACGACATTCTGCAAATGGCGGTGCTGGAACCGGATCTCTGTATTCTTGATGAAACCGACTCCGGGCTGGATATTGATGCGCTGAAAATCGTTGCTGAAGGGGTGAACGCCCTGCGCGATGAGAAACGGGCCTTTATTATCGTTACGCACTACCAGCGTATTCTCGATTACATCAAACCCGATTTTGTGCATGTGTTGTATCAGGGGCGCATCGTGAAATCTGGCGATTTCACGCTGGTTAAGCAACTGGAGGAGCAGGGCTATGGCTGGCTTACCGAACAGCAGTAACGCGCTGCAGCAGTGGCATCACCTGTTCGAAACCCAGGGCGGCGCGCGCTCGGAAGTGGCGCAACAACATTTGCAACAAATGTTGCGCTTAGGCCTGCCGACGCGCAAACAAGAGAACTGGAAATATACCCCGCTCGACGGCTTACTGAATAGCCAGTTTGTCAGCGCGAGCGCCACGGTAAACGCCGCGCAGCGTGACGCGCTGGCGCTGCCGGTGGATGCCATCAGGCTGGTGTTTGTTGATGGCCAGTTCAGCGCAGAATTAAGCGATGAAACGGCCGGTTCCGGTTTTGACGTGACGTTCAGCGACGCGCGTCATTCTCTGCCCGCGCCGGTGCAACCGGAGATGTTCCTGCATCTCACCGAAAGTCTGGCGCAGAACGTGACCTGGATTCAGGTCGCGCGCAATCAACGCCCGGCGAAACCCTTGCTGCTGATGCATATCACGCAGGGGCTGGCGGGCGCGGAGATGAACACCGCGCACTATCGCCATCATCTCGAACTGGCGCAGGGCGCCGAAGCGACCCTCTATGAGCATTATGTCAGCCTCAGCGAACAGCCGCACTTTACCGGTTCGCGTTTGACAATGGATGTGGCGGCGAATGCGCATTTGCACCATGTGAAACTGGCGTTTGAAAACCCGCAAAGCTATCACTTTGCGCATAACGATCTCCTGCTGGGGGCCGATGCGGCGGCTGACAGTCACAGCTTCCTGCTCGGCGGCCTGGTGCTGCGCCATAACACCAGTACGCAACTGAATGGCGAAAACACGCAGCTTAATATCAACAGCCTGGCGATGCCGGTGAAATCGGAAGTGTGCGACACGCGCACCTGGCTTGAGCACAACAAAGGCTACTGCAACAGCCGCCAGTTACATAAAACCATTGTCAGCGACAAAGGACGGGCGGTGTTCAACGGCTTAATCAATGTTGCGCAACATGCGATTAAAACCGACGGCCAGATGACCAACAACAATCTGCTGTTAGGACGTCTGGCGGAAGTGGATACCAAACCGCAACTGGAAATTTACGCTGACGATGTGAAGTGCAGCCACGGCGCAACGGTTGGCCGTATTGATGATGAACAGATGTTTTATTTGCGCTCGCGCGGCATTAACCAGCAGGCGGCGCAGAAAATGATCATCCATGCTTTTGCCGCTGAGCTGACGGAAGCCATTAGCGACGAAGCGTTGAAACAACAGGTTCTGGCGCGTATCAGCCAGCGCCTGGCAGGGGGCGTAGCATGAGTTTTCCCGTGAACGCGGTACGCGCCGATTTTCCGGTGCTGCTGCGTGAAGTGAACGGATTGCCGCTGGCTTACCTCGACAGCGCTGCCAGCGCGCAAAAACCGAATCAGGTCATTGATGCCGAAGCGGAATTTTATCGCCACGGTTACGCTGCTGTGCATCGGGGGATCCATACCCTCAGCGCGGAAGCGACGCAGCGCATGGAACAGGTACGTGAGAAGGCGGCAGCGTTTCTGAATGCGCGTTTGCCGGAAGAGCTGGTATTTGTGCGCGGTACGACGGAAGGGATCAACCTGGTTGCCAATAGCTGGGGCAACAGCCAGGTGCGTGCTGGCGACAATATCATCATCAGTGCGATGGAGCATCACGCGAACATCGTACCGTGGCAGATGCTATGTGAACGTGTGGGCGCGCAGTTGCGCGTGATCCCGCTCAATCAGGATGGCACTCTGCAATTAGAGGTGCTGCCAACACTGCTGGATGCACGCACGCGGCTGCTGGCGATTACCCAGGTTTCTAACGTGCTGGGGACGGAAAACCCGGTGGCGGAGATGATCGCGCTGGCGCATCAACATGGCGCGAAAGTGCTGGTGGACGGCGCGCAGGCGGTAATGCATCACCCGGTGGATGTGCAGGCGCTGGACTGCGATTTCTATGTCTTCTCCGGGCATAAACTGTATGGCCCGACCGGCATTGGCGTGCTATACGCCAAAGAGGATATTTTGCAGGCTATGCCACCGTGGGAAGGCGGCGGTTCAATGATTGCTACCGTCAGCCTGACGGAAGGCACTACCTACGCGAAAGAGCCGTGGCGGTTTGAAGCCGGGACGCCGAACACGGGCGGGATTATTGCGCTTGGCGCGGCGATCGATTATGTGAGTGCATTAGGCCTTGAGGCGATTGGCGAGTACGAACAGACGTTGATGCGTTATGCGCTGGCGGCGCTGGCGGAGGTGCCGGATTTAACGCTCTATGGCCCGGCGCAGCGCCAGGGGGTAATTGCCTTCAACCTTGGTAAACATCACGCCTATGATGTCGGCAGTTTCCTCGACAATTACGGTATTGCCGTTCGTACCGGGCATCATTGCGCGATGCCACTGATGGCGTTTTACAATGTGCCTGCCATGTGTCGTGCTTCGCTGGTCATGTACAATACGCAAGAAGAGGTGGATCGTCTGGTGGCTGGCCTGAAACGTATTCATCAGTTACTGGGCTAACGAAAGAGGCGAGAATGGCTGCATTACCCGATAAAGAGAAATTGCTGCGCAATTTTGCCCGCTGTGCCAACTGGGAAGAGAAGTACCTTTATATTATCGAGCTGGGGCAGCGGTTACCGGCGCTGAGCGCTGAGGATCATAACCCGCAAAACATTATCCAGGGGTGTCAAAGCCAGGTCTGGATTGTGATGCAGCGTAATGACGATGGCGTGATTGAGCTGGCGGGCGACAGCGATGCCGCGATTGTTAAAGGGCTTATTGCCATCGTTTTTGCGCTGTATCAGCAGATGACGCCGCAGGACATCGTCGCGTTCGATGTTCGTCCGTGGTTCGAAAAACTCTCTTTGACACAACATCTCACGCCTTCACGTTCGCAGGGTCTGGAAGCAATGATCCGCGCAATCCGCTCCAAAGCTGCCAACATTAGCTAAACTCAAAGAAAAGCTTTCATTCTGTTATGCGAGGCGTTTTTCGCCTCGCTGGTTTTCAGCTTTCTGGCGTTTTGCCAGTGAATACAGGAACGACAATGAAACGCGTGTCTTTGATAACTCTCTGTCTTTTTGGCGCGATTAGCGCTCTTTCGGTGGCTCATGCGGCGGAATATACCCTGCCGGAAAACGGGAGCCGTATCATTGGTCAAAACCAGACTTATACCGTGCAGGCGGGGGATAAAAACCTGCAAACTATCGCCCGTCATTTTGATACCGCAGCAATGCTGATCATTGAAGCTAATGACACTATTGCCCCGGTGCCGAAGCCGGGAACGGTGGTCACGATTCCTTCGCAAATGTTACTTCCCGATACACCGCGGGAGGGCATTGTGGTGAATCTTGCGGAGCTACGGCTTTATTACTTCCCACCCGGTAAAAATAGCGTTCAGGTTTATCCCCTTGGTATTGGTCAGCAAGGGCTGGAAACGCCGGTGTCTGTGACGAAGGTCAGCCAGAAAATACCTAACCCCACCTGGACGCCGACAGCGGGCATCCGCGCGCGCTCACTGGCGAACGGTATTGAATTGCCGCCGGTTATCCCTGCCGGGCCCAATAACCCGCTGGGGCGCTTTGCGCTGCGTCTGGGGATAGGTCACGGCGAATATCTTATTCATGGCACCAATGCGCAGGACAGCGTCGGGCTGCGCGTCAGTTCCGGCTGTATGCGTATGAACGCGGCGGACATCGCTGCGCTGTTTGCCCAGGTTTCGGCGGGAACTAAGGTGACTATCATCAACGAACCGGTGAAGTATGCGGTTGAGCCGGACGGTCGGCACTATATTGAGGTGCATCGCCCGTTGTCGCAGACGGTGGAAGAGAATACTCAGACGCTGCCGATAACCTTCTCCCCAACGCTGGCATCGTTTATTACCCGGGCGGGCGGCGATAAAGTTGCGATTGATAAAGCGTTGTACCGGCGTGCGGGTTATCCGGTGATAATTCCTGCGGCAAAGCAGGCCGCAAGCCCTGAAAGCGTGCTATCGTTGCAGAACAGCACGAAAGCGGCAGCCATGAATGCGGAAACGGCAGAAACGGTAACGCAGTAGGGAAGGGAAAGGGGGAAATCGCAGGCAAAAAAAATGGCGCACAAGGTGCGCCATTTCATTACAGGAACTCTTACTTACGGTAAGAGTGAGCCTGGTTGTCCAGACGCTGGTTAGCGCGAGCTGCGTCATCTTTAGCAGCCTGAACGTCGGAACGGATTGCGTTCACGTCGTTGCTCAGCTGGTCAACTTTAGCGTTCAGAGTCTGAACGTCAGAAGACAGCTGATCGATTTTAGCATTGCTGGAGCAACCAGCCAGCAGAGTAGAACCCAGGATTACCGCGCCCAGTACCAGTTTAGTACGATTCATTATTAATACCCTCTAGATTGAGTTAATCTCCATGTAGCGTTACAAGTATTACACAAAGTTTTTTAGGTTGAGAATATTTTTTTGATGGGAATACCCTTAAATTTGATCGTTCGCTCAAAGAAGCACCGACTTTGAATAAATGGTTAAAAAACGTGTGTTAAAACATCGGGCTTCCATCGGATTCATCTTAGATAATGTGCTGCTTAAATAGTGAAATCCGATTTGATTTTTTATTTAAGGTGGAGACGGAAATATAAAAAAAGCGCCGCGAGGGCGCTTTTTTAATCAGTCTAAATTGTCTGGTTATTATTACAGAACGTGGACAGAAGCGGTGTTTGTAGTGCCGCTTGGAACCAGCGCGCCGGAAACCATCACTACGACGTCGCCTTTGTTGGCCAGACCGCTTTGCAGCGCTACTTCTTTACCCAGACGGTAGAAATCGTCCGTAGAGGAGATCTCTTTCACCAGCTGTGGGACAACGCCTTTGCTCAGTACCAGTTGGCGGGCAGTGATTTCGTTAGTCGTCAGCGCCAGGATGGTTGCATCCGGGAAGTATTTACGCACAGCGCGTGCAGATTTACCGCCCTGAGTCGCTACCACAATCAGCGGTGCTTCCAGTTTTTCTGCGGTTTCAACGGCGCCACGGCAAACTGCTTCGGTGATGCGCAGCTTGCGGCTGTCGTTGTTGTAGTCAAGACGGCTGGTCATTACGCGGTCGGTACGTTCACAGATGGTGGCCATGATACCAACGGCTTCCAGCGGGTATTTACCTTTAGCAGATTCACCGGACAGCATAACGGCATCGGTGCCGTCGAGGATGGCGTTCGCGACGTCGCCTGCTTCCGCACGGGTCGGACGCGGGTTTTTGATCATCGAGTCGAGCATCTGGGTCGCGGTAATAACGACTTTACGTGCTCGGATACATTTCTCGATCATCATCTTCTGCGCGAAGATCACTTCTTCAACCGGAATTTCAACGCCCAGGTCGCCACGAGCAACCATGATGCCGTCAGAGGCTTCGAGGATTTCGTCGAAGTTGTTCAGGCCTTCCTGGTTTTCAATTTTGGAGATGATCTGGATGTTTTCGCCGCCGTGCGCCTTCAGATGCTCGCGGATTTCAACCACGTCGGAACGTTTACGGATGAAGGATGCAGCAACGAAATCAACGCCTTGCTCGCAGCCAAAGATCAGGTCTTGCTTATCTTTTTCAGCCAGCGCCGGCAGCGCGATGGAAACGCCTGGCAGGTTAACGCCTTTGTTTTCACCCAGGTCGCCGTTGTTCAGAACTTTACAGATAACTTTGTTACCTTCGATTGCGGTAACTTCCATGCCGATCAGACCATCGTCCACCAGAACGGTGTTGCCGACGTTCAGATCATTGGTGAAACCTTCATAGGTCACAGCAACAGTATCGGCGTTGCCGACCACGGATTTGTCAGTGGTGAAGGTGAAGGTCTGACCCGCTTTCAGGGAAACGTCGTTGCCGCCTTCCAGCTTGATGGTGCGGATTTCCGGACCTTTGGTGTCCAGCAGAATTGCCGCTTTTTTACCGGTTTTGCTCAATACGTTGCGCAGGTTTTTGATGCGCTGGCCGTGTTCAGCATAGTCACCGTGAGAGAAGTTTAAACGCATGACGTTCATGCCCGCGTCCAGCATTTTCGCCAGCATCTCTTCGGATTCGGTTTTCGGACCGATGGTGCAAACAATTTTGGTCTTTTTCATGACAGTTCTGGTCTTTAAGTTTGAGTTGAGAAGGATTGGGTATTCACGCTCCGGCTGGCGCACAACGGCCCCGGAGTCAAACCTGTGTTACGAAAAGAGCGATGCCACTGCCTAAGGATAGGTGACATCAAAAAAGCGTGCAGAGTAATGTGTGCCTGAGTTTCAGCCCAACGGGGAAAAGTATGATTTAAGTTTGGTCTTTTACAGTTCAATCAGCTGAAACCATTCAAGAGTGAATAGGCGGCCATTATACGCCAATTTTCAGCGAAAAGGAAAATGAAAACAGCGTTTCAAAAATCATCTGTGCAGTTTCACAACGAAGTGTTATCAACGTGTTAAGTTCGCCCAAAAATAAAAACCGCAGATTTACCGTCAAAATTGCACTTTTATCGCCAAATGGATAAAAGCAGGGCTAATTTGCGCCCCAGGTTCGCAAATTTGAACGTATAAAATCTCAACAAGTGAAACACGTTAAGTGGAGTGGCTGTAACGTTTTAGCGATGTTATTTAGCCATTCAGGATACGTAATGCCTGCTCATGCAAAAAAGGGCAGCCGGAAGCAAGGATATGACCGCCCGATTCCGGTCTCCCGCCGTCTAATGTTGTCACCACACCGCCTGCCTGCTCGATAATGGGCACCAGCGCCACAATGTCATACGGTTGCAATGCATATTCCAGACACAGATCAATCTGCCCGGCAGCGAGCATGGCCATTGCGTAGCATTCGCCGCCGTAGCGGATCATCAACGTATTCGCTTCCAGCGCCGCAAAATTGATCGCCGGAAAACGCGACACGGGTTCAGGGGAGGTGGTGTGGAAAATGGCCTGCTCAAGCGCGATTCCCCGGCGCGTCTGTAGGCGCGTTGTACCCTGCGGCCCCTGATGCCACGCCTGCTCACCATCGGCCCAGAAACGCTCGCGGGTAAAGGGTTGGTTCATCATGCCGATACGCGCGCGGCCTTCGACCGTCAGACCGATCAATGTTCCCCAGACCGGCAAACCGCAGAGAAAAGGGCGCGTGCCATCAACCGGGTCCAGCACCCACTGTAGCGGGCCGGAGCCGGTCACCCCGAACTCTTCGCCCATAATGGCGTGTTCCGGGTAGCGGGCGGTGATGATGTCGCGCATTACACGCTCCGCCTCGCGATCGGCGTCGGTCACCGGGTCAAAGCGAAACCCTTCTTTGGGTTTGCTGCCGACATGCAGATTGGTTTGCGCGCGAAAACGCGGCAGTGTCTGTTGATCTGCCGCATCGGCCAGTTCATGTAAGAAAGCGCTATCAGGCACAATATGATTCATGCGTAACTCTCCGGTGTCTTATTTGAACGCTGAAACAGCTCTTTTTGAACCTTGAATCTCTGGTTGTAGCATAACCCAGTGACAGATTATTGATTGTATACAATAAAGATTGCATACATAGCGGCTTATATGTATTTTTATGCACATAATTTGCATAAAAAGGTGGTGTGTATGTTCAGGAAGTGGATGCAGGCAGGTTGTCTTTTTGCTGCGCTGGCGAGCAGCGCGTTTGCTGCACAGCAAACTTACGTGGTGGGCGCTGGGGGAACTTATCGTCCGTTCGAGTTTGAAAACAGCCAGAAGCAGCTGGAAGGCTTTGATATCGACATCATTAAAGCCATCGCCAAAGCCGAGGATTTTAATATCAAGCTGATCAACACGCCGTGGGAAGGGATCTTCGCCACGCTGGGCTCCGGCGATCGCGACATCATTATTTCCGGCATTACCATTACCGACAAACGTAAGCAGATGGTTGATTTTTCCGCGCCTTACTTCCCGGCGGAGCAGTCGATCGTGGTCCCGGCCAGCTCAAAAGTGACCTCTCTGGCGTCGCTGAAAGATGAAAAAGTCGGCGTAGTGAACTCCAGCACCGGCGACATCGTGGTGTCAGACGTGTTGGGGAAAAACAGCACGGCGATTAAACGCTTTGATAACACGCCGCTGATGCTGCAAGAGTTGTTCGAGGATGGCGTCAGCGCGGCCGTGGGCGATGTGGGCGTGGTGAAGTACTACATCAAACAGCACCCGGAAAAACAGTTCAAACTGGTACCGGACGCGAAATTTGAACGTCAATATTTTGGTATTGCGGTGGCGAAAGGGAACAGCGAATTGCAGGCGAAAATTAACAGCGGCCTGAAGAAAATTGTCGCTGACGGTACTTACGCCAAAATTTATCAAACCTGGTTTGACGACCACGTGCCTGAATTGCCCGCGCAATAACACTTCGCTTCTTTTTTATTTCCGGCTACCGTGAACATTCCGGTAGCCGTCATTTTTTCAGGAATGACTTATGTCGGGATTCCGTTGGGAAATAATCCAGGAGTACGCGCCGTTATTTATGGAAGGCGCCTGGATGACCATCAAATGCACCATTATCTGCGTTATTTTAGGCACGCTCTGGGGCCTCACGCTCGGCCTTGGCCGTATGGCGCAGGCTGAACATGGGCCATGGAAATATGTATTGCGCTATCTGGTGCAATTTCCTGTGCGTTTTTATGTCAGCGCCATTCGTGGTACGCCGCTGTTTGTGCAGATTATGGTCGTACACTTTGCGCTGGTGCCGCTGTTCATCAACCCACGTGACGGCATTCTGGTGACCAGCGGGATCATGAGCAGCGATCTGGCGCGAGGGTTGCGCTCCGACTATGGCGCGTTTCTCTCCTGTATCGTCGCCATTACGCTCAATGCCGGAGCCTATGTGTCGGAGATCTTCCGCGCGGGTATTCAGTCTGTCGATCGCGGGCAGATGGAAGCTTCACGTGCGCTGGGTATGCCGTGGTGGAAGACGATGCGCAAAGTGATCCTGCCGCAGGCGTTTCGCCGTATTCTGCCGCCGCTGGGTAATAACGCGATTGCTATTGTTAAAGATTCGTCACTGGCTTCGGCGATTGGCCTTGCGGATCTGGCCTATGCCGCCCGCACCGTTTCTGGTGCGTATGCCACCTACTGGGAACCCTACCTGACCATTTCGCTGGTCTACTGGGTGATCACCTTTCTGCTTGCGCAACTGGTTAACCGACTGGAAAAGAGGTTTGGCAAAAGTGATTCACATTAAAAACCTGCATAAACATTTTGGCGAAAGCCATGTGCTGCGCGGTATCAGTTGCGATATCAAGCCGAAAGAAGTGGTGTGCGTGATTGGTCCGTCCGGCTCGGGGAAAAGTACCTTTCTGCGCTGTATGAACGGGCTGGAGTCGGTGAGCGAAGGTGCTGTTGAGGTGAACGGCTTTGCGCTCCACAATCCGAAAACCGATATCAACAAACTGCGCGAAAGCGTCGGCATGGTTTTCCAGCGTTTCAACTTGTTCCCGCATATGACCGTGCTGGACAACCTGATAATGGCGCCTGTGAGCCTGAAGGGGATGAAACGCGCTGAGGCCGTTGCCCTCGCGGAGAACCTGCTGGCGAAAGTCGGGCTGAGCGATAAACGTAATGCCTGGCCAGCGAGTCTTTCCGGCGGGCAACAGCAGCGCGTGGCAATTGCCCGCGCGCTGGCGATGAATCCGTCGATTATGTTGTTTGATGAACCGACATCGGCGCTCGATCCGGAACTGGTGGGTGATGTATTGCAGGTGATGAAAACGCTGGCGACGGAAGGGATGACAATGGTGATCGTCACACATGAAATGGGTTTTGCCCGCGAAGTGGCGGATCGGGTGATATTCATCGATCAGGGCGTGATTCAGGAAGAGGGGCCGCCGCAGCAGATTTTTACCGCACCCACCAATCCCCGAACCGCCTCGTTCCTCAGTAAAGTTCTTTAACATCAAGCTCTCTGCGGAGGGCTTTTTTGTTTTCCGATGACAGAAAGTGCAAAGCGTGCGATCGGACAGCGGCGGATACTGCAACGCGCCATACTTGAACGACGGTGTGGGAGCAGCAGGATCACACTCGGGTGTTATCACCTTTGTATCAAGCCTGAAGAATAAACGGAGAACAGCTATGACGATGAAAGTGCTCGGTTATGCCGCACAGTCAAATAAAGCCCCGCTGGCGCCTTTCCATTTTGAGCGTCGCGATCCACGGGCAGATGATGTGGTAATTGATATTCTTTATTGTGGCGTTTGCCATTCCGATCTGCACCAGGCCCGTAACGACTGGGGTTTTAGCCAGTACCCTATCGTGCCGGGTCATGAAATTATTGGTCGCGTTGTGTCTGCGGGAGCGGGTGTCAGCAAATTCAAACCCGGCGATTTAGTCGGCATCGGCTGTATGGTCGATTCATGTCGTGAATGTAATCCCTGCAAACAGGGGCTGGAACAGTATTGTGAAGAGGGGAACGTTCAGACCTATAACGGTATTGACCGGCACGATCACCGCCCTACATTCGGGGGCTATTCACAATCGATCGTTTGCTCGCAAGATTTTGTGTTGCGCATCCCGGAGAACCTTGATGCGCAAGCCGTCGCACCGCTGCTGTGCGCCGGGATAACCACCTGGTCACCGCTGCGCCGCTGGGGTGTGAAAAAAGGCAGTAAAGTGGCGGTGATCGGCCTTGGCGGGCTGGGGCATATGGCGCTGAAACTGGCTCACGCGCTGGGTGCGGAAGTGACGCTGTTTACCCGTTCACCGGGCAAAGAGGCCGATGCCCGTCGCTTGGGGGCGCACCATGTGGTGCTCTCTACGGACGCGAAACAGATGGAAGCGGTACACGGGGAGTTTGAGCTGATCATCGATACCGTGCCTTACACCCACGATATCAATGCTTATCTGTCAACGCTGACGCTGGATGGCACGCTGGTGTTTGTTGGGCTGCTGGGCCAGCTTGAACCGACCATTAACACCATCCCGCTGCTGATTGGCCGCCGTTCGGTTTCCGGCTCCGCGATTGGTGGTATTGCCGAAACGCAGGAAATGCTCGATTTCTGCGGCGAGCATAACATTACGGCGGATTCTGAGCTGATTCGCATGGATGAGATTAACGACGCCTTTGAACGCCTGCTGAAAAGCGACGTGAAGTACCGTTTTGTTATCGATATGAAAACGCTGAGCGCGTAAACGCAAAACGTCGGCAGGCCGCGTTTGCGGTCTGCTGCGTAACGCAGCGATAAAACAAGGGAAGTAAAAAGAAACTTAAGAATGGTGCGTCCGAATGGACTCGAACCATCGACCCCCACCATGTCAAGGTGGTGCTCTAACCAACTGAGCTACGGACGCACTGAGAGAATGGTGCGTTCAATTGGACTCGAACCAACGACCCCCACCATGTCAAGGTGGTGCTCTAACCAACTGAGCTATGAACGCAGTGTTGTGCTTGACAACGGGGACGAATATTAGCGGCAGCCCGGAGATGTGGCAAGGGGAAAATGGCAAATTTCTTCCTGAATTCACGCGATTGCGGAACAACTAACCAAAACGCCGGGAAAGTAGCCGCCATCCGGCGGCTACTGGCCTGTTAATGTGCAGCGCGCTGCAAAATGCGGGCGGAAGGCTGGCGTTGCAGGAAGCGCATCCGCAGCATCATCAAAATTGCCGCAGATGTCAGGCCGATAATAAAGCCCATCCAGAAACCGGCTGGCCCCATTCTCGGCACCACTAAATCGGTCAGCGCCAGGATGTAGCCGGCAGGAAGCCCCAGCACCCAGTAGGCGGTAAAAGTGATAAAGAAGATGGAGCGCGTATCTTTATAGCCGCGCAGCACACCGCTGCCAATGACCTGGATTGAATCGGAAATCTGATAAATCGCCGCCAGCAACATCAGGTGTGACGCCAGCGCCACGACTTGCGGATTATCGTTATAGAGCAGGGCGATCTGCTCGCGCAGCAGCACGGTGAAAATCGCCGTGACCACCGCCATGCAGACGCCAACCATCAACCCGGTGCGCGCCGCGATTTGCGCATCAAGGGTTGATCCCTGACCCAGGCGGAAACCGACGCGAATGGTCACTGCCGCGCCAAGCGACATCGGCAGCACGAACATCAGCGAACTAAAGTTGAGAGCGATCTGGTGCCCGGCGACATCGACAATCCCCAGCGGCGACACCAGCAGCGCGACCACCGCAAACAGCGTGACTTCAAAAAACAGTGCCAGCGCAATTGGCAGGCCGAGTTGCGTCAGACGTTTTAGTACGTCCATATCCGGTTTCGCAAAACGCTGGTTCTGCTGAATATCGCGCATGACGCGGGCGCGTTTCACCCAGACGCGCATACAGATAAACATCACCCAGTACACCGAGGCAGTGGCCACGCCGCAACCGATACCGCCCAGTTCCGGCATACCAAAATGGCCGTAGATAAAAATGTAATTCACCGGGATATTGACCAGCAGACCGAGAAAACCCATCACCATGCCGGGTTTGGTGCGGGCAAGGCCTTCACACTGATTACGCAGCACCTGGAAGAAGAGATAACCGGGCACGCCCCACAGCAGCGCGCGCAGGTAACCCACGGCTTTGTTGGCTAACTCCGGGTCGATGTTGTGCATCGCGCGAATGATATGGCCGGCATTCCACAGCACCACCATCACCAGAATGGAGACGGTGCCAGCCAGCCAGAACCCCTGGCCGATTTGATGTGCGATGCGATCGCGGCGCCCTGAGCCGTTAAGTTGCGCAATCACCGGCGTCAGCGCCAGCAGCAAGCCGTGTCCAAACAGGATCGCCGGCAGCCAGATTGAGGTACCAATGGCGACGGCAGCCATGTCCGTGGCGCTATAGCCACCCGCCATCACCGTATCAACGAAGCCCATAGAGGTCTGGGCCACCTGCGCGAAAATAACCGGCACCGCAAGGGCCAGTAACTGACGCGCTTCTGCTACATACTTCTGCACGTGAACACCTTTATATTGTTGTTATAAGAAAGAATGGAACGGCTTATCAGGAAGGAGTTTTCCTTGTGCTAACAAGAATGCCGCAGTGTGAAAGATGCGGCATGTGTATAAATATTACCTGCTACGGCCCCTTTTTTCCATGTTGACCATAAAGCAAAATTATTACCGCGCCGGGAGCGGGGCGCTTATCTTATCACCGGCCTGGCGGGAAAAGCAGCGGCGGGGTGAATGAGACTGGCATGGGCTATTTTCACCTGTTATTGTGCGTAAAGAACACGGCTGAGCCGTAGGAATGGAACAGGAGTGGTAAGTATGTTTACGGGTATTGTACAGGGTACGGCAAAACTGGTTTCGATTGAGGATAAACCAAATTTCCGCACCCACGTTGTTGAGCTTCCTGAAACGATGCTGGAGGGAATTGAGACCGGCGCTTCCATTGCCAACAATGGTTGCTGTCTGACCGTGACGGCCATTAATGGTAGCCATATTAGTTTCGATCTGATGAAAGAGACGCTGCGTATTACCAACCTCGGTGAGCTGAATATTGGCGATAGGGTAAACGTTGAGCGCGCAGCAAAATTCAGCGATGAGATTGGCGGCCATTTAATGTCCGGCCATATTATGACGACCGCTGAAATCGTTAAAATTCTCACCTCCGAGAATAACCGCCAGATCTGGTTTAAAGTGCAGGATCCGGCCTTAATGAAATATATCCTCTATAAAGGATTTATCGGTATTGACGGTATCAGCCTGACGGTCGGTGAAGTGACAAGCAGCCGGTTCTGCGTGCATCTGATCCCGGAAACGCTGCAACGCACCACCCTTGGCGCGAAAAAGCTGGGTCACCGCGTCAATATTGAGATCGATCCGCAAACGCAGGCCGTGGTCGATACCGTTGAGCGCGTGCTGGCGGCAAAAGAAGCCGCTGTCATCAGCAGCGAAGAGTAAAAAAACCCCGGCTTGCCGGGGTTTTTGTTTTAGCGCGGAACGCGCAGGCCGTGTTCGATACCGCGGCTGAAGACCACCTGCCACAGTTGAATATCACGTGCGCGGAAAGCGCCTGCACAAGCGTTCAGATAATAGCTGAACATCCGTTTGAAGCGTTCAGAGTAGTTGTCGGCAATTTCCGGCCAGGCGGCAAGAAAACGTTCATACCAGGCCATCAGCGTGCGATCGTAATCAGCGCCGAAGTTGTGCCAGTCTTCCATCACGAAATGTGATTCGCTGGCATTAGCAATCTGGCGTACGGAAGGCAGGCAACCGTTCGGGAAGATATAGCGGTTGATCCAGGGATCAACATTGAGATCGGTGCGTTTTGAACCGATAGTGTGCAGCAGGAAAATGCCGTCCGGTTTAAGGTTGCGATCCACCACGCTGAAATAGGTCGCGTAATTTTTCGGCCCCACATGTTCAAACATCCCGACGGAGACAATGCGGTCAAACTGCTCATTCAGATCGCGATAATCCTGCAGGCGAATATCGACATCCAGCCCTTCACAACGCTGTTGCGCCATTTTTTGCTGTTCCGCCGAGATCGTTACGCCGACCACGCTGACGCCGTAATTCTGCGCCATAAATTGTGCCAGCCCGCCCCAGCCGCAGCCGATATCCAGCACGCGCATACCGGGTTTCAGCTTCAGTTTTTCACCGATAAGCTTCAATTTCGCCCGTTGTGCGTCGTCGAGATTTTCTGCGTCTTTCCAGTAGGCGCAAGAGTATTGCATCTGCGGATCCAGCATGCGGGTAAATAGATCATTACCAAGGTCGTAATGCTCTTTACCGACAATCCAGGCCCGTTTTTTACTTTGCAGATTAAATAATCTTGCTCCGGCAATGCGGAGTGTGTCTTTGAAATTGTGCGGAAGCTGTTTTTCCAGTCCGGCGCGCAGTACTTTGGTGAAGAAGATATCCAGACGATCGCATTCCCACCAACCGTCCATATAACTTTCGCCTAGCCCGAGCGAACCTTCCTGTAAAACACGTTTAAAAAAATCCGGGTTTTTCACCTGGATATCTGAAGCGGCGGGACCGTTGACGCGGATACCTGCGCGGCTCAGTAACTCGTTTGCTATACGGAACCAATTATCATCCCGTACGCCAACTTCTTCTATACACGATGAACTCATAACTTCTCCATCACTCGCAGTGATCTGAACCTTCAAACAGCGTAGTCGCTTTTTCGGGCTTGTGAGAAATCTCACGGTTTTCACCGTGAGGCTGATATCCGACGTAGAACAGAGGAAGGGAGATGACCCTTGCCGAAAGGCCGTCCCTGGAATGACGGGCACAATCCGGTGCCCGTTACTACATAATATTTATCGTATTTATTAAAAACCGAAAATCAGTATAGGCCTCAATATCTGGTGATTCAACTTAAAGCTGTTAGCAAGCTAATCACTTCCTTGTTGATAGTCGTTAACAAATCACCCGTGCGAAGAGGAGGAGACAGCCTCATCTTTTACCGTTTCGGTATTACGCTGATGTTGCTGGCGATAGCCAAACGCCGCCAGCAGCACCATCACCACCATCACGCTGGTGGTGGTAAACAGTGGCGTGGCAATTAGCCCTGAAACCACCAGGCTTGCCAGGAAACACAACCCAAGTTGCAACGTATTTTGCAGCGCGGCTGCGCGGCCAGTTGCCTGGGGAAACGGGCGTAACGCCTGTGCCACCACAACAGGATAGATGGCGCCGTTGGCCATTGCCATAAAACAGAACGGGATCAGCAGTGCGGTCAGTGATGCCTGCGGCAGCAAACCCACGATCCAGGTGGCAATCACGCTTAGCCCAAAGGCGCTCAGCAGCCACGGAAGCAGGCGCGAACCCTGCCATTTTTGCAATGCGGCGCGGCAACCATAGCCGCCAATCAGGAAGGCAACGGTCTGCGGTACGTAGCTCAGACCAATGACTGACGGACCATAACCCATCTCGTGCAAAATAAACGGCGAACCGGTCAGCCAGGCAAAAAAACTGGCCGAGCAGGCGGCGTAGATAATGACATTGCCGCAATACGCTTTATTGCGCAGCAGATCGAAAAAGGTCAGCGGTTGTTCATGCAGCGCAGCAGTCTGCGCGGGCGTTTTCAACCGCCAGGCGGGCACCATCAGCACAAGGGTTATTGCCAGCAGCGTGGCAAAAATCGCCTGCCAGGAGAAGTGCTCCAGCATCCAGGCTCCCAGCAGAGGGGCAAGTGCAGGCGTCAGGCCCACCAGCGGCATAATGGTTGCGAAGATACGATTAACGCGGTGTGCCGGATAGTGGTCAGTGACCAGCGCCTGCCAACTGACGGTAGCGGCACAAACGCCGATCGCCTGTACGAAACGCAGCGCCAGTAACAGGCTGGCGTCCCGTACCCACAATGTTCCCAGGCAGCCAAGCGCGAAAATGGCCAGCCCGCTCAACAGAATGGGTCTGCGACCATAGCGATCCGACAATGGCCCCCACACCAGTTGTGCGACAGCAAAGCCAGCCAGAAACAAACTGAGCGTGGCGCTGACGATGGCCGGAGAGGTTTGCAAATCTTGTTGTATCGCGCTGAACGCGGGCAGGTACATGTCGGTGGCTAAAAAGCCGAGCACGCTTAATCCCGCGAGCCAGACTAAAAATCCTTTGCCAGGTTGCATTTGAGTTCTCACCTTGTTGCTTCTTCAGGGCTGTCGAGTGTAAGGAGTGCTTTTCCGCTTGTGAAACGCTAATATTTGCGCAGTGATTTCAAAATTTTTGCAGGCAGATTATGTGGTCAGAATATTCACTGGAAGTGGTTGATGCTGTTGCACGCAACGGAAGTTTCAGCGGTGCCGCTCAGGAGTTGCACCGTGTGCCTTCAGCAGTGAGCTATACCGTGCGCCAACTGGAAGAGTGGCTGGCGGTTCCGTTATTTGAACGCCGTCATCGCGATGTGGAGTTAACACCTGCCGGAAGCTGGTTTTTAAAAGAGGGGCGATCTGTTATCAAAAAAATGCAGATCACCCGCCAGCAGTGCCAACAGATCGCTAACGGCTGGCGCGGTCAACTGGCGATTGCCGTGGATAACATTGTGAAACCGGCGCGAACACGGCAATTGATCGTCGATTTCTACCGACATTTTAACGACGTCGAATTACAGGTTTACCAGGAGGTGTTTAACGGTGTCTGGGATGCGCTGGCAGATGGCCGCGTTGAGGTGGCGATTGGCGCGACTCAGGCGATCCCGGTCGGTGGACGGTATGCGTTTCGTGATATGGGCATGCTGAGCTGGAAATGCGTGGTCTCCAGCCGCCATCCGCTAGCATCAATGCCCGGCCCGCTAAGCGATGAAACGTTGCGCAACTGGCCCTCGTTGATCCAGGAAGATACGTCGCGCTCGTTGCCTAAACGTATTACCTGGCTGCTGGATAACCAGAAGCGGGTCATCGTGCCGGACTGGTCCTCTTCAGAAGCCTGTCTTTCTGCCGGGCTGTGTGTGGGGATGGTGCCCGCGCATTTCGCCCGTCCCCGGCTGGACAGCGGCGACTGGGTGGCGCTGGAACTGGAGAATCCGTTTCCGGATGCGGCCTGCTGCCTGACATGGCAACAAAATGACGCATCACCGGCGTTGAGCTGGCTGCTGGAGTATCTGGGGGACAGTGAGACGCTGAACAGCGAATGGTTGCGGGAGCCACAGTAGCGGCCCCCGCAGGGGTGATTAACGGCGGTAGTCGCGGAATGGGCCATCTGCCACTGAACGACGTTCGATCAGACGCGGATGAACTTCGATGGACTGCGACTCTTCGCGTTTGTTGACAATACGATCGAGCAACATGGTAAAGGCCGTTTCACCCAGCGAATCTTTCGGCTGATGGATGGTGGTCAGCGCGGGCGTAAAGTAGCGGGAATTGCGCACATTGTCATAGCCGATCAGCGAAATATCCTGGGGAACGCGCAGCCCCATCTCATCCGCCGCGCAGAGCGCGCCCATCGCCATAATATCGCCGCCGCAGAACACGGCAGTGGGGCGGTGTGACTGGTTGAGGATCTGCTGCATCGCCCGGTAACCTGATTCCGGTTCAAAGTCGCCCTGTACGATCCAGTTTTCCGGTACGGTGATGATCGCTTCTTCCATCGCCTTCATAAAACCGGCGAGGCGGCCTGCGCCGGTGTTGCGCTCCAGCGGGCCAGGGATGACGCCGATATCGCGATGCCCGCGCTCAATCAGATAGCGGCCGGCCATATAGCCGCCTTCAAAAGCGTTATCAATGACCGAGTCGGTAAAATCGGCTTTCGCCTCGCCCCAGTCCATCACGACCATCGGAATATTACGGTACTCTTCCAGCATGCTCAGCAGCGGCTCCGGGTATTCGGAGCACATCACCAGCAGGCCATCGACGCGTTTTTGCGCCATCATCGACAGGTAGGCGCGCTGTTTCTCAAGGCTGTTCCAGGCGTTGCCGAGGATCAAGGTGTAGCCTTTCTGGAAGCATTTTTTCTCTACGGCTTCGATGATCTCGGCAAAATAGGCGGCTTCGCTGCTGGTGGCCAGCAAACCGATCGATTTAGTGTGATTGACCTTCAGGCTACGCGCCACGGCGCTGGGGGAGTAATGTAACTCTTTGATCGCTGCCCATACGGCGTTGCGAGTCTCTTCAGCGACGAAGCGCGTTTTGTTAATTACATGAGATACGGTTGTAGTGGAAACGTTTGCTCGTTTCGCGACGTCTTTAATCGTTGCCATCAGAAATCACTCCAGACCATATCATAAGCTCCTGATAATACTTAAGGTAAACGTTTGCCTTCCATCACCCTGAACCCCAGCAAAGTGAGTGCGGTACGCCGGGAAAAAGACACTAAACGTCAGGAGGGGAGTCAATGGCCGGTACGCTAATAAATTTAGCGTCGAATTTTGTCTTATCTTGAGCAAAAGGGGAAGCGCTAAAACATATCTCCCCCGAATTCCTGCAAGATTTTTATGATTATTTGTGCAAAAATGCGCAAACCCACTATTTGTGGGGAAATGAAAATGGAGAAAAATTGATGAGCACCGATCTGAAGTATTCTTTGGTCACTACCGTCATTGTTCTGAGCCTGATTGTTTTCGGTGGGCTGACCGCCGCGCTGCATTGATCTGGCACGAGGGAGAGCCTTCTCCCTCGGCTTTCCCCGCCATTGTTATCACTTCTGCAATAATCTTTTGTCATTCTGCTAACTTCTGTTTTTTGTGATTGCTGTCATACTTTTGACTTCTGCGACAGTGTCCCCAACCGACACGGCTTTTTCGGAGTCAAACGATGAAAATTAATTTCCCTCTGCTTGCCCTGGCGATTGGCGCCTTTGGGATAGGTACAACGGAGTTCTCCCCGATGGGGTTGCTGCCCGTTATTGCCCGTGGCGTCGATGTTTCCATTCCGGCGGCGGGAATGCTGATTAGCGCTTATGCGATTGGCGTGATGGTGGGAGCGCCACTGATGACGCTGCTGCTGTCGCACCGAGGCAGACGTAATGCGCTGATTTTTCTGATGGCGATCTTTACGCTGGGTAATGTGCTGTCGGCAATCGCGCCGGACTACACCACTTTAATGTTGGCGCGCATCGTCACCAGCCTCAACCACGGTGCTTTCTTTGGTCTGGGTTCGGTTGTTGCCGCAAGCGTGGTAGCAAAAGAGAAACAAGCCAGCGCCGTCGCGACCATGTTTATGGGGCTGACTATCGCCAATATTGGCGGTGTGCCTGCTGCAACCTGGCTGGGTGAAACCATCGGCTGGCGCATGTCGTTTATGGCGACCGCCGTGCTGGGCCTGGTTGCTATGCTGAGCCTCTACTTCTCGCTGCCTGGCGGCGGAACGGGCGAACGTCCGGATGTACGCAAAGAGTTGTCCGTGCTGGTTCGTCCACAGGTGCTGTCGGCACTGCTGACGACGGTGCTCGGTGCAGGCGCGATGTTTACGCTCTATACCTATATTTCGCCGGTGCTGCGCACCATTACTGATGCTACGCCGGTATTTGTTACCGGGATGTTGGTTCTGATTGGCGTCGGTTTCTCGATTGGTAACTACCTTGGCGGCAAACTGGCGGATCGTTCGGTAACCGGTACGCTGAAAGGCTTTCTTATCCTGCTGATTGCCATCATGCTGGCCATTCCGTTCCTGGCCCGCAGCGAAGTGGGCGCGGCTATCAGTATGGTGGTCTGGGGCGCTGCGACCTTTGCCGTGGTTCCGCCGCTGCAAATGCGTGTAATGCGCGTCGCACATGAAGCGCCGGGGCTCTCTTCTTCAGTGAACATCGGTGCCTTTAACCTCGGTAACGCACTCGGTGCGGCTGCGGGCGGCGCGGTGATCTCCGGCGGTCTGGGTTATGATTTTGTCCCGGTGATGGGGGCGATTATTGCCGGGCTTGGGCTGATGGTGGTGCTGTTTTCCGGGCGCTCCCGGCCGGAACGAGCCTGTGCGGCAGTCGAGTAAAAAGAGGAGGGGCTATGCCCCTCCTTTGTTTTATGCGGCGAAATTCTTCGCCACGAAGGTCCAGTTGACCAGCGCCCAGAAGTGTTCAAGGTAGTTCGGACGGGCGTTGCGGTAGTCAATGTAATAAGCATGTTCCCAGACATCGACAGTCAGCAGCGGTGTCGCATTCGTCGTCAGCGGTGTTCCCGCATTGGACGTTGAGACAATCGCCAACCCGCCATCCGCTTTTTTCACCAGCCATGTCCAGCCTGAACCAAAGTTTTTCACTGCGGCATCGGTAAACTGCGCTTTAAACTCGGCAAAGCTGCCAAATGTTTTAGCAATCGCAGCGGCTAGTTCGCCAGTCGGCTCACCGCCAGCGTGCGGCGCGAGGCAGTTCCAGTAGAAAGTGTGATTCCAGACCTGCGCGGCGTTATTGAACACGCCACCTTCGCTGTGCTTAACGATCTCTTCCAGCGTTTTGCCTTCGAAGGCGGTGCCTTTGATCAAATTGTTGAGGTTAGTGACATAAGTCTGATGGTGCTTACCATAGTGATACTCCAGCGTTTCGGCTGAGATATGCGGCATCAGGGCGTCTTTTGCATACGGTAATGCAGGTAATTCGAACGACATTGCTACTCTCCTTCATTATTTTAATACACCCAATAACCCTACTGAGTGTGAGGCTTAGAGTAACAAATCGCGGAGACGGGAAAAAGAGAACATCGCCTGTCGCAGTGACGACAGGCGATGAGATCAACGAATGGTTTTTGGTGTAACGACGCGGCGAGCGCCGACGTAATGGCGCTGCCAGTAGTCTTCGCTAAGGGAAGTGACCTGAATATCCTGGCCGCTGCGCGGAGACTGGATAAACTTGCCGTTGCCAACGTACACGCCAACGTGATCGGCGGTACCGCGACCTTGCGTGCGGAAGAATACCAGATCGCCGCTTTCCAGCTCTGCCACATTCACCGGCGAAGCATCACGCAGGTGATACATTTCGTTGGCGGTGCGCGGAATGCGGAATTTCACTAAATCCTTATAGGCGTAATAGACCAGACCACTACAATCAAAACCGGTGCTCGGCGAGGTGCCGCCCCAGCGGTAAGGTTTACCAATCTGGTTCATCAGTTTCGACATCGCCGTTTTCTGGGCTTTCTGGATACGCACTTTATGCGCTTCAGCAATGGTCGTGGTTTTTTTGACTTTGACACAATGAGGCTTGTGACCTTTGCGCGGCGTACTGCATTTTTCCGTCCAGGCGACTTCTGTAGGTTTTAACTGGCTGGTTTTGTTACGACGCGAGGTGATCTGACTGGCTTTGCTGCTGGTGGAAACTTTTTTCTTAGCCGGTGACTTCTTGTGTTCCGCTGTTTTTTTACTGGTGGTTTTTTCTGCCGTACTGCGACCGCTTTTCTTTGATGTTTTTTGTGATGTGGTTTTTTTCTTACGTTCGGATGCTTTCGCCAGATGCGATTTTTGCACGGCCGATGCTCGCGCCTGTTCAGAGGCGTTAGCCAATGGCGTGAAAGAAAGCGTGGTGAACAACAAAGCACAGAGCGTGATCGAAGCTTTTGGTATCCGCGCCACTGAGCAATCCCCTGTTATGGCAAGCATATAATATGCCTGCGTATGGTTTTTCAAAACCCGTCGATTCTAATCCATAAAAAGCACAAAAGTTAATACTGTTTTTGCATCTATAACTTCGTTTCGTTAGCAAGCGCAAAAAAAAGCAGCAAAACGTTTCTATGACGGTTAAGAGTTGAGCAGGGCGAGTTGGGTTAAGTCATATTTTTAAGGCAACTTTACGTGACAGACGATAAAATAATGAACGGTGAATAAAATGTTATTTTCCGTTGCTTGTCTGAACCGTTACAATGTCAGATCTCAGCCGTAGAAGAAGTTGAAGGAAGTAAGACAATGAGCACAACCCTTGAGAAAATCCAGCGTCAAATCGCTGAAAACCCGATTCTGCTGTATATGAAAGGCTCCCCGAAGCTGCCGAGCTGCGGCTTCTCCGCCCAGGCTGTGCAGGCGCTTTCAGCTTGTGGCGAACGCTTCGCGTATGTGGACATCCTGCAAAACCCGGACATCCGCGCAGAACTGCCGAAATACGCTAACTGGCCAACCTTCCCGCAGTTGTGGGTGGAAGGTGAACTGGTCGGCGGCTGCGATATCATCATTGAGATGTATCAGCGCGGCGAACTGCAATCGCTGATTAAAGAAGCGGCGGCAAATCATAAAGACGAGCCGGCTGCGGAATAAGTTTCCGCCAATAAAAAAGCGACCCTGTGGTCGCTTTTTTTATGCCTGTGAATCATCGGCGAGCGGCAATGGCCATCCGCCCAGACGCTTCCAGCGGTTCACGATTTCGCAAAACAGCAGGGCGGTTTGCTCTGTATCGTACAGCGCCGAATGCGCCTGCGAGGCGTCAAAGGCAATGCCTGCGGCGGCGCAGGCTTTTGACAGCACGGTTTGCCCCAGCGCCAGCCCGCTCAGCGATGCGGTATCAAAGGTGACAAACGGGTGGAAAGGGTTGCGTTTCAGCGACGCGCGCTCGGCAGCAGCCATCATAAAGCTGTGATCGAAGGTGGCATTATGCGCCACCATAATCGCGCGGTTGCAGTTTTGATCTTTAATCCCTTTGCGCACCATTTTGAAAATGGCGTGCAGCGCATCATGTTCGCTTACCGCGCCGCGCAGCGGATTCGAGGGATCAATACCGTTAAAGGCCAGCGCTTCTGGTTGCAGATTCGCGCCTTCAAAGGGCTCAACGTGGAAATGCAGGGTACTGTCAGGCATCAGCCAGCCTTGTTCATCCATTTTCAGCGTAATGGCGGCGACTTCCAGCAGTGCGTCGGTTTTGGCGTTAAAGCCGGCGGTTTCAACATCAATCACGACAGGATAAAAACCGCGAAAACGGTCGCACAGGCCAGTAAGTTGAGCGTTATCGGACATCAGGATCTCTTGATACGGGAAAATGGCAGCGCATTATGGCAAATTTTGCGAAGGGATGTAAAACAGCGGGCGCAAAGTGCGCCCGAAGGGATCAATTACCCAGGCCGTGACCGGCATGCTTCTCTTCGATAAGTTCGATTTTGTAACCGTCCGGATCTTCAACAAAGGCGATGACGGTAGTACCGCCTTTAACCGGGCCCGCTTCGCGGGTTACGTTACCGCCGTTTTTGCGGATCGCTTCGCAGGACTCTGCGGCATTTTCCACGCTCAGCGCGATGTGACCGTAGGCGGTGCCCAGCTCATAGCTCTCGACGCCCCAGTTGTAAGTCAGCTCGATGACCGCTTCTTCGGTTTCCGGGCCATAACCCACAAAGGCCAGTGAGTATTTATATTCCGGATTTTCGCTGGTACGCAGCAGCTTCATGCCCAGCACTTTGGTGTAGAAGTCGATGGATCGTTGCAGGTTGCCAACACGGAGCATGGTGTGAAGTAAACGCATGATGTCCTCTTTATATAAATGAATTAACGTTCCAGTTAGAAACATCGTTTTAGTATAGCGGCGGAAAGCCGCCGCTATCAATGAACAATCAGAGGATCACAGAGACGGGTAGTCGGTATAGCCTTCTGCGCCGCCGCCGTAAAAGCTTTCCGGGCGCTGCGGGTTCAGTTCCGCTTTCAGTTGCAGACGTTTCACCAGATCCGGGTTAGCGATATAGGCGCGACCAAAGGCTACGGCATCGATCAAACCTTTCTCGATCAGCGCTTCCGCTTTCTCAACGGTGTAAGCGCCAGCGCCGATGATCGGGCCGTGGAAGCGCGCACGCACTTTTTCACGGAACGCATCGGTGTACGGCTCGCCGCCCGCCCAGTCCGGTTCGGACATGTGCAGGTAAGCAATGCCACGTTTACCCAGTTCTTCAATCAGATACAGCGCATCCGCTTCTTCGTTCGGGCCATTATCCACATTCTGGAACGTGCCAATCGGCGAAACGCGAATCCCGATGCGATCGGCTCCCCACTCTTTGCTCACGGCATCAACCACTTCCAGCACCAGACGGGCGCGGTTTTCCACGCTACCGCCGTACTGATCGGTACGATGGTTGGATGATGGGGACAAGAATTGATGCAGCAGGTAGCCGTGGGCAGAGTGCAGTTCGACCAGGTCAAAGCCCGCTTCACGCGCATTCGCAACGGCCTGGCGGAAATCGTTAACGATACCCGGAATTTCGGCGGTCTCCAGTGCGCGCGGCATAGAGGTATCTTCGCGGGTAGCGTTTCCATTGGCATCGCGCAGCGAAGTGCGGGTGCCCGCGCTGATAGCTGAAGGCGCGACAGGCGCTGCGCCGCCCGGTTGCAGGCTGCTATGTGAGATGCGACCGGTGTGCCACAGCTGAACCGCAATACGGCCGTTTTCACGGTGTACTGCATCGGTAATTTTCTGCCATGCAGCGATTTGTTCGGCGCTGTGCAGGCCCGGCGCGCCTGCGTAACCTTTCGCCTGCGCGGAGATTTGCGTAGCTTCGCTGATGATCAGGCCCGAACTGGCGCGCTGACGGTAATATTCTGCCATCAGCGGTGTCGGGATATCGCCCGGCTCAATGCTGCGCAGACGGGTCAGCGGAGCCATAAAAACACGGTTTGGAACGGTAATTGCGCCCACTTTCAGCGGCGTGAATAATTTACTGGACATAACAACTCCTGAATAGACCGGTCGACTAGTAAAAACTGAAATAAAAAAGCCTGAGATTACACAGGCATAGCGATAATGGTTTTTGCATGCGCCAGCGCGCTTTCCAGCGGCAGGGCACTGCGAGAAATCTTCGCCTGCAAATTAGCGCCCAGCCACAAGGCATACAGCACCTGCGCTTGCGTCAACGCATCGCCGGAAAGAATAAGGCTGCGATCTTCACGCCCTTTTTCCAGCGCTTGCGCAAGCAGGGCAATAACGCCGCTTGCGCCTTTGTCCATCGCGGCGCGCATATCTTCCGACAGATCGCACACTTCCGCTGAGAGTTTCACCGTCAGGCAACCGCTGATAATGCCCTGCTGGCAAAACTGGTTCAGCGTCTCCTGATAGTACGCCAGCAGCCTGTCGCGATAATTTCCCGGCCCGCTGGCGAAATGGGTAGCCAGCCGCTGGTGGTAACCTGCATAGTGACGCTCAAGTAACGCCACGCCAAACGCCTCTTTTGAGCGAAAATAGTGGTAGAACGAGCCTTTCGGCACTTCCGCTGTTTTCAATAATTCGCTCAGGCCCATACCAGTGAACCCGCGGTGCATGCAAAGTTGCTCGCCGGTAGCCAGTAAGTGTTCGCGCGTGTCGTGTTCGGTATTTTTGCTCATCGCGCTACTGTACTAGACCGATCGGTCTATCGCAAGTGGCAATCAATGCGCTTTAGGGCTTGCACGTTATCAGTGAGCAGTCTTCAATAGAGAGAGTGCATGCATTAACGGAGACGACAGTGCCTGAACAACTGGAGTTTTTCCCCGTCCAGAGTCCGTGTCGCGGCATCTGCCAGGCAGATGAACGGGGCTTTTGCCGTGGCTGCATGCGTAGCCGCGATGAGCGTTTCAACTGGCAAAACATGAGTGACGGGCAAAAACAAGAGGTGCTCCGCTTGTGCCGTCAGCGCTGGCTGCGCAAAATGCGCGCAAACAAATCCCTTCCTCCGGAAGAACCTCAGCAACCTTCACTTTTTTGACCCTGAAAATGCGTATACTCACAGGAAAATGACCTTTGAGGATACAACTATGGTTCAACGTATTGCTCTTGCGCCGCAAGGCCCGGAGTTCTCTCGTTTTGTGATGGGTTACTGGCGTTTGATGGAGTGGAACATGTCCTCGCGCCAGTTGGTGAGTTTTATCGAGGCGCATCTCGATCTGGGCATCACGACTGTCGATCATGCTGATATTTATGGCGGCTACCAGTGTGAAGCCGCGTTTGGCGAGGCGCTGAAACTGGCTCCGCATTTGCGTGAACGGATGGAAGTCGTCAGTAAATGCGGTATTGCCACCACCGCGAAAGCGGAAAACGTGCTTGGTCATTACATCACCGATCGCGACCACATTATCAAAAGCGCGGAACAGTCGCTGAGCAATCTGGCTATCGATCATCTCGATCTGCTGCTCATTCACCGTCCCGATCCGCTGATGGATGCCGATGAAGTGGCAGAGGCTTTCCTGCATCTGCACCAGAGCGGTAAAGTGCGCAACTTTGGCGTTTCCAACTTCACCCCGGCGCAGTTCTCACTGCTGCAATCGCGGCTACCGTTTACGCTAGCGACCAACCAGGTGGAGATCTCCCCGGTACATCAGCCGCTACTGCTTGATGGCACGCTGGATCAACTGCAACAACTGCGCATTCGCCCGATGGCCTGGTCGTGCCTGGGCGGCGGTCGCCTGTTTAATGATCCTGCTTTTCAACCGTTGCGCGATGAGTTGGCGAATGTTGCACGCGAGCTGAACGCGGAAACTATCGAACAGGTGGTTTACGCGTGGGTCATGCGTCTGCCATCGTCGCCGCTGCCGATTATCGGTTCCGGCAAAATTGAACGTGTAAAATCGGCGCTTGGCGCGCTGGATCTGCAGATGACTCGCCAGCAGTGGTTCCGCATCCGCAAAGCGGCGTTGGGCTACGACGTTCCATAAGTGAAGACCTTCCGGTGAAATCGTTCATCCTGATTTAAACTGACAGGGTAAACGTATATCAACGGAGGTCATATGAAGCGTTTTAGTCTGGCAATGCTGGCGCTGTTGGTCTGTACGGGGGCGCAGGCCGCCAGTGAAGACGTCGAGATGCATCTCGTCACTGCCCAGGGCATTGGGCAGTCGATCGGCAGCGTGAAAATCAGTGAAACGGACAAAGGGCTGGAATTTGCGCCGGATCTGAAAGCCCTGCCGCCCGGAGAGCACGGCTTTCACGTCCATGCCAAAGGCAGTTGCGAGCCCGCCATGAAGGAGGGCAAAGCCTCCGCCGCTGAGGCCGCAGGCGGCCATCTTGATCCACAACATACGGGTAAACATGAAGGGCCGGAGGGCATCGGACATTTAGGCGATCTGCCGGTGCTGGTGGTCAATAACGACGGTAAAGCTACCGATCCGGTGATTGCGCCGCGGCTGAAAAAGCTGGATGAGGTGAAAGACAAAGCGCTGATGATTCATGTCGGCGGCGATAATATGTCCGATCAACCAAAACCGCTGGGCGGCGGCGGGGCGCGTTATGCCTGTGGTGTTATCAAGTGATTCGCTCGATAAGCGTGCCTTCGGGCGGCGCTTGCTCCAGTTGGGAAAGCGAACAGTAAAGACGCCAGATAACCGACGCCAGTTCGCGCGCCGCAGGCTGATGGTGTTTTCCCAGCGTGACATAAATATGTTGTAACTCCGCCTGCGTGGCGGACAGTGTTCGTTGCTGGACGCCACGCTCACTCATCACATCGCGCAGTAATGCAATGCAGATATCACGCACGTTTGCCAGCGCATCGGAACGAATCTCCCACTCGCGAAGTTGCCACACCACATGCGAACAATTCAGCAGTACAACTCCCCAGCGCAATAACCAGCGCCGCGCCAGCACGTCCGCACTGTTGCTCAACTGGCTGATATGGTGATAGACCACGGATTCGAACTCATCCTCGCTCAGTTGCGGTACGCGGCTGAGTTGATCGACAAAATTACGCCGCAAGGTACGGATATGGCGGCGGCTTTTGCGCGCATCTGAACCCGGACGTAGCACGGCAAATGACAGCCAGGCCAGCGCAACGCCGAGAATTTCCGCCAGACTATTATTTAAAAAATCGGCGAAATCATAAGTAGGCGGATTGGTAACCGAGATAAACGAACCCATAAAAACGATCAACTGCCCCCACAGCGCGGCCTGTTTGGGGAGTTGTAATTTCAGCAGTTGCATGGTGATCACCAACGGGAACAGAAACAGCAAAAATGAACCCAGTTCGCTTATCTGCACCATCAGGCCGAATTTCACCACAAAACTGAACAGCGACAGCAGCAGCAATGTGCGCAACAGCAGGGTCAGCGAGTCAAAAGGCGCAGGCGACACCGAATAGAGCACGCAACTGATTGACGCCAGCGTCAACGCCGCCGCGCCATATTCCCACTGCGTATTAATGCTCCAGGCGCCGACCAGCGCCAGCGTGCAGAAAGTACGAATACCGCTCCACAGCGCCTCGGCATTATCGGTATAGCGCATCAACGCCGGGCTACGCGGCGGCGTATGGACGCTGATCGGCGTTGCGTTCTCAATACGCGCCAGCCAGCGGCTGCTGGCCAGATAGAGGCGGCAAAAATAGCGTAAGCGCTGCCAGAATGCGTGGTGGCGGTAATCATCCTGCTCGCCAGGCGCAAGAGGCGCAATTATCCGGGCGATGGTCAGCGCGTCGGCGTTCGGTCTGGCCAGCGCGGCCAATAATTCTCCTATTATCGGGCGCAAATTGGCTGGCGCGTCCGGCCAGTTAAGCAGCATGCGGCGCAGGCTGGAGATCACGCTGGTCATACGTAGTTGCTGATGCAGCAGCCAGGTGAGCAGGGCGTTTTGCTGACGGAAACGGTAATGGCTCCAGAAAGCCTGGATGCGCAGCAAATTGGTGGTGAGGATCTGGCCGATGACGCTTTCATGGGCGGCGCGAATGGCATCGGTCGTGTCCGGTTGCCATAGCAGGCTGGCGTGCTCCAGCAGACGGGCATGCATCTTTTTTAAGGTCGTCAGTAATGTAACGCCGTCCGCTGTGCCGGGCATCACCATCATCATCATCCCGGCGCACAGGATCCCCAGCGTGATTTCACAGACGCGCGCCTGAGCGGTATCCCACAGCTCCGTGATGTCGGTAATATTGACCACCGAGAACGCGATAATCGCGGCGGTGTAGCCAGCAAGCTGGAAGGCGTAAGCGACATTATTGGTGAATTGCGCGCAAGCCCAGGTACAAAAGGCAATCCAGCCAGCCATCGCAAACAGGAACAGCCATGGGTCATTCAACGTTTGCCCGGCGATAATCAGCGCAGCGCTGGCTCCAAGGAAACTACCGGCAATACGGCCAAGACTCTTACTGATCACGCCACCGACAGTAGGGAAACTGACCACCGCGGCGGATGTCATCGCCCAGTAGGGCTCATCCAGATCGAGATAATAAGCCACCGTTAGCGCCAGACACATGGCGATGCCATTGCGCAGCGCATAACGCCACTGGTCGGTCGTGGCTTTCACCCACGGCAGGTTTTGCCACCACCAGGCAGGGGATTTCATGGTTGTTCGCCAATTGCCACGGTACAGGTAGTGCCGGACACCAGCGTCAGATTGTCGGGCAATTTATCAAACTGAATACGTACCGGCACGCGCTGCGCCAGCCGCACCCAGGGCACATTTGGTTTGATGTCCGGAACCAGGCCGCTGTCTGTTTCAACACTCTGATCGTAGATAGCGCGGCCAATGCTGGATACGTGACCCTGTAACGTTACGTTGCTGCTGTACAGGACGATTTTCGCGGTGGCACCTTCATGAATATGGCGCAGTTTGGTCTCTTCAAAATAGCCCATCGCATAAAACGAATGGCTATCGACAAGGGCAAAAATCGGCTGTCCGGTGGTAGCGTAGTTGCCCGTGCGCGCCGAGAGATTAGTGACCCAGCCATCCACGGGCGCGCTGACAGTGGTCTGCGCCAACTGCCATTTTGCCTGTGCCAACTGCGCTTCGGCGATGGCAACGCCCGCCTGCGCAGCCTTAACGCCAATATTGGCAGTATCGAGATCTTCTGCGGAGATGTAATTTTGTGACAGACGGCGGCGGCGGCTGGCTTCGTCACTGGCTTTTGCCAGATCCGTGTGCGCTTTTGCCAGTTGCGCTTCGGCGTTCAGAACGGCGATGTGGTATGGCGTATCATCAATGCGAAACAGCAACTGCCCGGCTTTGACGAACTGGTTATCTTTCACCGCCAGCGCGGTAATCGTGCCGGAAACCTGCGGCGTAATACTGACCTGTTCAGCGCGAATTTTTCCATCCCGCGTCCAGGGGGTTTGCATGTAGTAGTTCCACATCCACCATGCCGCGACAACGGCCACTGCCAGTACCAGCAAGGTGGAGAAATATTTAAGGGACTTCAAACGCATATTTACCACACGATGAGCAAGCCGAGCGCGAGGCTCAGCGCAATAACAAACAGGGAAAGATCCATCAGAATGGGGTGCCAGATCTCGCCAGCGTAGATCCACTCGCGCAACACACGGTGGGCGACAAGCCACAGCAGAAAGCCAAGCATCACGACTTTAAAAATAGGCGGGAAATAGACTGATGCGCCGAAAATCAGGTCCTTGAGGGGTAAATCCAGATAATTCGAACTCCACTTCACGTTTATATGTCCTGTGCAGTCAAACGGATCGCCGGACAGGGCTTAACGGTAAGAAACCGATAAAGGTGCAACGCCAGAGCTGGGAGCGACCTCGCAAACCACTTGACCGGGACAGCAATACATTTGTTTTACCAATATAAATACTGCAAACTATTTTAAAATGAGTATAATAAGTTAGCAAGCTAATTATAAGGAGATGAAATTGGAATCGCCATTAGGTTCTGATCTGGCACGCTTAGTGCGCGTATGGCGCGCTTTGATTGACCATCGCCTAAAACCTCTGGAATTAACGCAGACTCACTGGGTCACGCTGCACAATATTCATCAGTTGCCGCCCGAGCAGTCGCAAATTCAACTGGCTAAAGCGATTGGCATTGAGCAGCCTTCGCTGGTGCGTACGCTTGACCAACTGGAGGAGAAAGGTCTTATTTCTCGCCAGACATGCGCCAACGATCGTCGGGCAAAACGGATCAAATTGACGGAAAAAGCAGCCCCCATTATCGATGAAATGGAGACAGTGATTCGCAAAACCCGGGGGGAAATTCTTTCCGGGATCTCTGCAGAAGAACTGGATCTCTTAATCAAGATGATTGCCCGGCTGGAACAAAATATCCTTGAGCTACAGGCGCGGGATTGAATTAAAAAAGCCTTGCAATCGCAAGGCTTTTTTTATGTCTGAAGAGGGTCACAACAGCAACCTGGCGCTTAGCGCGGAGAAACTGTGACCTGGCTGCCGTTGCTGGCCATCACAACGCGCTGGCCTGCAGCGAAACGGGTATTGCCCTGTTTCTGCACCACCATGATGGTGTTACCGTCGTCTTTACGAATTTCCAGCTCAACACCCTGCGTTTTGTTCAGCGAACCCTGAACGGACTGACCCGCTACGCCGCCTGCCACCGCGCCTGCTGCGGTAGCCAGAGAACGACCAGTGCCGCCGCCCACGGTGTTACCGAGGAAACCACCCAGCACCGCGCCGCCAATCGCGCCGATAACGTTGCTGTCATCACCGCCCTGAATTTGTACCTGACGGACATGAACAATGGTGCCGTAAGTGACATTTTGCACTTGTTTGGCTTCGGAGGCAGAGTAAACATCGCCGGAAAGCGTATCGTTGTTGACACAACCAGCCAACGTTAAACCAATCAGCGAAACTGCCAGTGCACGTAACATCATTTATGAATCTCCTGTTCACCATGAAATGCTCTTATGAGCATCCGTCATGGTTAAATTATATGGCATTTTTACAATGCCAGGTCGTATCTTCTGCCTAATCCTGGCAAAAATAATACCCGGTGTCTGTTTAACCAGATTTAAACGAGGCGATTATAAACGCAGCCTAAAGGGATTTCACTTAGTGAAAAACGGCAGGATTGTTAAAAAGTATTTGTAGTCGATAGCGTTAATGGTTGCTTTATGGTGGAGTGTTGTTCCTGAGTTACGCAAATTAAGGAAGGCGCATGAAATCGGGTCGCTACATTGGGGTGATGTCAGGAACGAGTCTGGACGGTGTGGATGTGGTGCTGGCGGCCATCGATGAGAACATGGTCGCGCAGCAGGCAAGCCTGACGTTTCCTATTCCACTACCGCTGAAAGAGGCGATCCTTGCGATTTGCCAGGGGCAGCCGCTCACGCTTTCGCAACTGGGACGGCTGGATACGCAACTGGGGAAATTGTTCGCTGATGCCGTTCTGGCGTTGATGGATCGCGAGCACCTGCACCCGGAAGATATCGTGGCGATTGGCTGCCACGGGCAAACGGTTTGGCACGAACCAACGGGAATTGCACCGCATACGCTGCAAATAGGCGATAACAATCAGATTGCCGCCCGGACTGGCGTAACGGTGGTCGGCGATTTTCGTCGGCGCGATATGGCGCTGGGTGGACAGGGCGCACCGCTGGTTCCGGCTTTTCACCACGCGCTGCTGGCGCATCCGGTTGAACGACGGATGGTGCTCAATATTGGCGGCATTGCCAACCTGTCACTGTTAATTCCCGGTCAGCCGGTCAGAGGCTATGATACCGGGCCGGGTAATATGCTGATGGATGCCTGGATCTGGCGGCAAAAAGGCAAGCCGTATGACAAAGACGCTCAGTGGGCAAGCGAAGGGAAAGTGGTGCTGCCGCTACTGCAAAATATGCTCAGCGATCCTTACTTCGCGGCAATACCGCCGAAAAGTACCGGGCGCGAATATTTCAATTATGGCTGGCTTGAGCGCCATCTGGTTCCTTTCCCGGGTATTAGCGCCAGTGATGTCCAGGCAACGCTGACAGAGCTGACGGCGGTGACCATTTCCGAGCAGGTATTGCTGAGCGGCGGTTGTGAACGTCTGCTGGTGTGCGGCGGCGGCAGCCGCAACCCGCTGGTGATGGCGCGCCTGTCGGCGCTGTTGCCGGGTATTGAAGTTTCCACTACGGATGAGGCAGGGATCAGCGGTGATGATATGGAAGCGTTGGCTTTTGCCTGGCTGGCATGGCGAACGCTCGCCGGGTTACCGGGCAATCTGCCGTCGGTGACCGGCGCTTCTGCGCCGACGGTGCTTGGTGCCATCTATCCGGCGAATCCACGCCAGAATCAGAGTTAACCGGATTTTACTTTGGTGTTACATCGCTAGACTGACCGGGTTTAAGGAGGGCGCTTCGCCCTCCGTGACCAGGACCGTCCAGGGATATCCAATGAAAAAACTACTGATTGCCTGCCTGCCCGCACTGCTTGCCGGGTGTAGTTATTACAACCAGTTCGTTGAGCGGATGCATACCGACACGCTGGTTTACCAGTGCGATGAAAAACCCCTGACCGTGAAAATTAACCGTACCCGCCAGCAGGCTAGCTTCGTCTGGGATGACAAACTACTGACGCTGCAACAAGGGCTATCGGCATCCGGCGCGCGTTATACCGATGGTGTTTATGTTTTCTGGTCGAAAGGTAACGGCGCGACAGTCTATAAACGCGACCGCATCGTGCTGAATAACTGTCAGTTAATTCCAGAGCGTTGAGATTTTCACAGGGGGGCGCATAATAGCCCTCCCTGATGATTATTTTTTGCTAACGCCATGTCTGATAACGATCAATTGCAGCAAATCGCGCATCTGCGCCGTGAATACACTAAAGGCGGCCTGCGCCGCAACGACCTGCCAGCAGAGCCGCTGAAACTCTTTGAACGCTGGTTAGGGCAAGCCTGCGAGGCCCAGCTCGTCGATCCGACTGCCATGGTGGTCGCCACGGTGGATGAAAACGGTCAGCCTTATCAGCGCATCGTGCTGCTCAAACATTATGATGAAAAAGGGCTGGTGTTTTATACCAACCTTGGTAGCCGTAAAGCGCACCATATTGAGCATAATCCGGCGGTCAGCCTGTTGTTCCCGTGGCACATGTTGGAACGGCAGGTGATGGTAACCGGCAAAGCGGAACGCTTATCGACGCTGGAAGTGGTGAAGTACTTTCACAGCCGCCCGCGCGACAGCCAAATCGGCGCCTGGGTTTCTAAACAATCCAGCCGTATCTCCGCGCGCGGTATCCTCGAAAGCAAATTTCTTGAACTGAAGCAAAAGTTCCAGCAGGGCGAAATTCCGCTGCCCAGTTTCTGGGGTGGTTTCCGCGTCAGCATCGAGCAGATGGAGTTCTGGCAGGGCGGCGCCAACCGTCTGCACGATCGTTTTTTATACCAGCGTGAAAATAGCGCATGGAAAATTGATCGTCTCGCTCCGTAATCCCTGAAAAATGTTGTGTTAAGCGCTGGTACTCCGTGTTCCGGCGCTTTATGCTATCTGCCCCCCTGAAGTATCCTTTCGCATCTGGCGAAAAGTCGTGTACCGGCAAAGGTGCAGTTCCGTTTATACATGGAGAATTTGATGGCAAGCAGTAACTTGATTAAACAATTGCAAGAGCGGGGCCTGGTGGCTCAGGTAACGGATGAAGAAGCGTTAGCAGAACGACTGGCGCAGGGGCCAATCGCGCTTTATTGTGGCTTCGATCCCACCGCAGACAGCTTGCATTTGGGGCATCTCGTTCCATTGTTATGCCTGAAACGCTTCCAGCAGGCTGGTCACAAGCCGGTTGCGCTGGTAGGCGGCGCGACCGGGCTGATTGGCGATCCGAGCTTTAAAGCAACCGAGCGCAAACTGAATACCGAAGAGACCGTGCAGGAGTGGGTGGATAAAATCCGCAGACAAGTGGCACCGTTCCTCGATTTCGACTGCGGTGACAACTCCGCCATTGCGGCGAACAACTACGACTGGTTCGGCAATATGAACGTGCTGACCTTCCTGCGCGATATCGGCAAGCACTTCTCCGTTAACCAGATGATTAACAAAGAAGCAGTGAAACAGCGCCTGAACCGTGATGACGTCGGGATCTCCTTTACCGAATTCTCCTACAACCTGTTACAGGGTTACGACTTCGCTTGCCTGAACAAGCTGCACGGCGTGGCGTTGCAGATCGGCGGTTCCGATCAATGGGGCAACATCACTTCCGGGATCGATCTGACCCGTCGTCTGCACCAGAATCAGGTATTTGGCCTGACGGTTCCTTTGATCACCAAAGCTGACGGCACCAAATTCGGTAAAACCGAAGGCGGCGCGGTCTGGCTGGATCCGAAGAAAACCAGTCCGTACAAGTTCTATCAGTTCTGGATCAACACCGCTGATGCGGATGTTTATCGCTTCCTGAAATTCTTCACCTTTATGGACATCGCCGAAATTAACGCGCTGGAAGAAGAAGACAAGAACAGCGGTAAAGCGCCGCGTGCGCAGTATGTGCTGGCCGAGCAGGTCACGCGTCTGGTGCATGGTGAAGAGGGGCTGGTTGCCGCAAAACGCATCACCGAAAGCTTGTTTAACGGCACGCTGAGCGATCTGAGCGAAGCGGATTTCGAACAGCTGGCGCAGGATGGCGTGCCGATGGTTGAGATGGAAAAAGGCGCGGATCTGATGCAGGCGCTGGTCGATTCCGAGTTGCAACCGTCTCGTGGCCAGGCGCGTAAAACCATCGCTTCCAATGCCGTTACCATCAACGGTGAAAAACAGTCCGATCCGGAATACACCTTCGCCGACAGCGATCGCCTGTTTGGTCGCTACACGCTGCTGCGTCGCGGTAAGAAAAATTACTGCCTGATCTGCTGGAAATAATTCACGTCATATCCTGGGGAGTGAGAAATCACTCCCTTCTTTTTTGTCCCGTCATTGCAAGGCTACAAAAATGAAGAACATCCTCGCCATTCAATCGCATGTGGTCTTTGGGCATGCGGGGAACAGTGCGGCTGAATTTCCGATGCGCCGCCTTGGCGCCAATGTCTGGCCGCTGAATACGGTGCAGTTTTCTAACCACACCCAGTACGGCAAATGGACCGGCAGCGTCATGCCGCCCGCACATCTGACGGAGATTGTGCAGGGCATCGCCGCTATTGATCAGCTACAGCGCTGCGACGCGGTACTGAGCGGCTACCTCGGTTCAGCGGAACAGGGGGAACATATTCTCGGTATCGTGCAGCAGGTAAAAGCCGCCAATCCGCAGGCGAAATACTTCTGCGATCCGGTGATGGGGCATCCAGAAAAAGGGTGCATCGTTGCGCCAGGCGTCGCCGAATTTCATCTACGCCACGCGTTACCGGCCAGCGATATCATTGCGCCGAATCTGATTGAGCTGGAGATCCTTTGCGAACATGCAGTGAATAGCGTGCAGGAAGCGGTTGCTGCCGCGCGTGAGCTGATTGCGAAAGGGCCGCAGATTGTGCTGGTGAAACATCTGGCGCGCGCCGGTCTGAGCGCGGATCGTTTTGAGATGCTGCTGGTGACGCCGCAGGAAGCCTGGCACATCAGCCGTCCGCTGGTCGATTTCGGTGCGCGTCAGCCGGTTGGCGTCGGTGATGTCACCAGCGGGCTGTTACTGGTGAAGCTGCTGCAGGGCACGCCGGTACGTGAGGCGCTGGAGCATGTAACGGCTGCGGTGTATGAAATTATGCTGACCACTCACGGCATGCAGGAGTATGAGCTGCAAGTGGTGGCAGCGCAGGACAGGATCGCGAAACCGGAACATCTGTTCAGCGCCACCTTGCTGTAATAAAAAAGGCGGGATTTTCCCGCCTTTCTCTTACTGGCATTAATGCCGCCCGCAAACGCACTGTGCGGCTATCAATGCTTACTGAATACCTTCCGCTGCCATCGCGGCCGCAACGGCCGGACGAGTCGCTACACGCGCCATGTAAGCGTCGATATGGCTCAGGCCTTCCATGTTCAGTTTCACCGCGCGCGCCCAGCGCAGCACGGTAAACAGGTAGCCATCAGCAATGGTGAAGCGCGCGCCGCTGATCCACTCGCTGTTTGCCAGGGATTCGTTTACGTATTGCAGCTTTTTCTCCAGCAGAGCGCGAACCGTCGGTTTGTACTCTTCCGGTGTATCCGGGCGGAAAAGCGGCGTGAAGCCTTTATGCAGTTCGGTGGCGACAAAGTTCAGCCACTCCAGCGTTTTGTAGCGCGGCAACGTACCGACCGGTGCCAGAAGCTGGCTGTCCGGCGCGGTGTCGGCGACATACTGCATGATTGCCACGCCTTCCGTTACCAGCGTGGCGTCATCAAGCTGAAGCGCAGGGATCTGGCCTTTCGGGTTAATGGCAAAAAAGTCGTCGCCATTTTCCAGGCGCTTTTTCATCAGATCGACGCTTACCAGCGTCACGTCTTTACCGGTTTCACGCAGGGCAATATGCGATGCAAGCGAGCAGGCGCCTGGCTTGTAAAACAGTTTCATTATGCTTTCCTTATCGTTAATTTCGGGCATTAGGTTATTACGCCATGGAATAAAAAAAAAGCCGCTAACCTGGGTTAACGGCTGAATATTTCGTGTTCCCCGCAGCAATTATGCTGTTGCGGTTTCCGACGCTTCGCGCACGCTGTCGTCGCTTTGCGTCATGCGGTTCAGCTTCGGTGCAGCGAGGATCATCAGCACAGCAATCACGGCTGTGGCGATACCAATCTGCAGGAAGACAGTACCGTAGATGTCCAGTGACATCAGCGGGTCGGTCACGTTTTCCGGGATCGCCATCTGGTTAGCGACGTAACCGGCGATGATGTTCGCACCGGCAGTAGTCAGGAACCAGCTACCCATAATGAAGCCCATCAGACGTTGCGGTACCAGCTGCGCAACCATCGCCAGGCCCAGACCGGAGATCATCAGCTCACCGATACTTTGCAGGGCGTAGCTTGCAATCAGCCAGTTCACGGAGACGATACCGGCATCGGACGCGAATTTGGTACCCAGCGGCAGAACCAGGAACGCGCCTGAGCACAGCACCATACCGATCGCAAATTTATGCGGCATCGGCAGTGTATCGCCCATTTTGTTGTAGATAGCGGCCAGAATCGGGCTACCAATAATGATCCAGAACGGGTTCAGCGCCTGATACTGTTCCGGCTCAAACGCGATGCCAAACAGGGTGTGTTCAACGTTGCGAATGGCAAAGAAGTTCAGGGACGTCGGCATCTGGCTGTACAGGACGAAGAAAACGATCGCCTGAAGCATCAGAATAAAGGCCACAATCATTTTGCGACGCGCAGCGCCTTGCAGGGCAAACGTCTCTTTCGCGAAGATGCAGATAATGCCCAGCGCAACAACGCCCAGTATCATACGGGCGATCCCCTGGTTGTGCAGCAGCCAGGTTGCGATAGCAACCAGCACGACGACACCGACGATGGTCGCCAGCAGGTAACTCATGCGCACCGGTGCGAAGTCCGGTTTTGAACCGTAGTTTTTCACCCAGCGTTTGCAGAAGGCGAAGTTAACGATGGTGATCAGCAGACCGACAACACTCAGACCAAATGCCGTGCTCCAGCCGAACTTCGCGGCAAGCCACGGCGTTGCCAGCATAGAGAAGAAGGAACCAACGTTAATGGACATGTAGTACATGGTAAATGCACCGTCCAGACGCGGATCATCTTTGGCGTAGCAGGTAGAAAGCAGGGAAGACGGGTTGGCTTTGAACAGCCCGTTGCCGACGGCGATAGCCGCCATACCCATATAGACGATACCTGCATCATGACCAGACCATGCTACCAGCGCATAGCCGATCGCCAGCACAATCGCACCCAGCATAATCACACGTTTGGTGCCAAGGACTTTATCGCCCAGCCAGCCGCCGATAGCGACCAGGCCGTAGACCAGCGCGCTAAAGGAAGAGAACAGCGTAATCGAGTCCGCTTCGGACATACCCAGCTGTTTTACCAGGTAAACGGCCATGATCCCTTGCAGGCCGTAGTAACCAAAACGTTCCCATAATTCGATCGAGAAAATCAGATAAAACGCTTTCGGTTGTTTAAACGCGTTCAGGCTAACGCTTTCGGTTGGTTTGTTTGCAGTTGACACATATACCTCTTTTTTTACATCCCATATTAACGGGGGGTGTTCAGCGCGTAATAACCAGAGTTCATCACGCTTATAGTTATATTGGGAGGGGAAACGGCGGGTAATGTTCACTATCCTGGCCTTTCAGGCAATACCTTTGAAATATTCTGTTACATAGATCTCCGTCATTACATTACTCGGTAATTGTATTTGTTATTCAGAGTTAAATTTTATCTATGTGATAAAGACGGATTTTTCCACTGAGATGATAGGGTGGGTTTGCTTTATTAGCTATATGTTCTGCTGTTTTGCTTGTAACGTAGTGTATTGGACTGGTTTATCAAACATTGATGGTTATATGTCTTGAAAATAAGTGATTAAACTTTGCGCTACGCCATGAAATTTTCAACGCTAAACTTCTTTTTTAACATCACATTAGCAATGTCAGCATAATCACACTGTGGTTGTATTTTTTTCTTCTAAAAAAATGATAAGACTTAATGAATGCGCATAAGTGAACGATTATTTGTCCAATTCATCATTTTTCGCACATTAATTCGTCTTAATGGGCAATGTGCAGAGATGTGAGTAATATCACATCAGTTATCGGCTGAAAATCAGCGAGTTCCGCCAATTTTCATGACTTCCGCACACGGTAAAAAGGCAATAACCATGGCTTTTTTAACGTTATGCCGCGCATTGCTCATGACAACCCGCCGCGCTGCTGGCAGACTGCTGCCTGTCCCTTTTTACTGGAGTCAAATAATGAACTTTCACCCGTGGCTCAATGCGTTACATATTGTCTCCGCCATCGTCTGGATTGGCGGCATGTTGGTAATGGCTGTGGTTGCCGGCTGGAGCGCGCTGCAAAGTGATAAAACCTCAACGGCGGGGTTGTTGCTGGCGGTACGCCGCTGGAGCCGCAAAGTCGTCACCCCGGCGATGCTGCTGCTGTGGATTGCCGGAGCGATCATGGTTATCGCTCACGGACAGTTTCCGCATCTCTGGCTGGTCGTGAAGATCGTGGCCGTGATTGTGCTTTCCGGGCTGCACGGTTTTCTTTCAGCAACGATACGCCGGATGGCGGCAGGTGAGGCGGTGAAGGGCGCAGGCGCTGTGCGCAATGCCACCACGCTGATTATCGTCGTGGTGGCGGTGATTATTCTGCTGGCGGTATTCCGGCCATTCTGAGGGCGGTCAGAGCTCCGCTTTGTCGTCGTATTCGCAGAGATCTTCGATAATACAGGAGCCGCAGCGCGGCTTACGGGCGATGCAGGTGTATCGCCCATGCAGGATCAACCAGTGATGGCAATCGACTTTAAACTCTGTCGGCACCACTTTCAGCAGCTTCTCCTCTACTTCCTCAACGTTCTTACCGGGCGCAAAACGCGTGCGGTTGGCGACGCGGAAGATGTGTGTGTCGACGGCAATAGTTGGCCAGCCAAAGGCGGTGTTGAGCACCACATTAGCGGTTTTGCGCCCGACGCCCGGCAGTGCTTCCAGTGCGGCGCGATCTTCCGGCACTTCGCCACCATGTTTTTCCAGCAAAATGCGGCAGGTTTTAATCACGTTTTCCGCTTTGCTGTTAAACAGGCCAATGGTTTTGATGTATTGTTTTACGCCCTCAACGCCCAGCGCCAGCATTGCGGCTGGCGTATTGGCAACCGGGTAGAGCAGCGCGGTGGCTTTATTGACGCTGACGTCGGTCGCCTGGGCAGAAAGCAACACGGCGATCAACAATTCAAACGGCGAACTGAAATTGAGTTCGGTAGTCGGGTGTGGGTTGTTTTCCCGTAAACGGGTTAATATTTCCAGCCGTTTTGCTTTATTCATTATGCCTTCCCGGGCGACGAGTGCGCAGCGTCACTAACAGCGGCAGCAGCTTCCCGGCGCTTTTTCATTTTTTGATCGATCAGATACTTCACTGCCAGCATCATGCCCAGACCGATAAATGCCCCCGGCGGCAGCATTGCCAGCAAGAACGGTGAATCGGTATGGAACACTTCAATACGCAGCACTTTTGCCCAGTTGCCGAGCAGACCGTCTGCACCGTCAAACAGGGTGCCGTTGCCAAGGATTTCACGCAGCGAGCCGAGAACAAACATCGCACAGGTCGCGCCCATACCGATGGAGAAGCCGTCCAGCGCTGATAACGCCGGGCCTTTTTTCGCGGCAAAAGCTTCAGCGCGACCGACCACGATACAGTTGGTGACGATCAGCGGAATAAAGATCCCCAATGACTGGTACAGACCAAAAGCGTAAGCGTTAATCAGCATCTGCACCGCGCTGACCACGGACGCGATAATCATCACGTAAATAGGTATACGGATCTCTGCGGGCGTCCAGCGGCGCAACAGCGAAATAAACAAGTTGGTCAGCGTCAGAACCAGCGTGGTAGCCAGCCCCAGACCCAGCGCGTTAGTTGCCGTGGAGGTTACCGCCAGTAGCGGGCACATCCCGAGCAACTGCACCAGCGCGGAGTTGTTCTTCCACAGACCCTGGACGATAACGTCTTTTACTTCGCTCATCGTTTACTCTCCACAACCCGGTAAACGGGAAAGCTGCTCAGGCAGCGTCGTTGCATACAGACCCGTGCGTTTAACCGCATTGACCACCGCGCGCGGGGTTATGGTGGCTCCCGTGAACTGATCGAAATCGCCGCCATCTTTTTTCACCGCGAAATGCGGGTCGGCGGCACCTTCAATTTTCTTCCCGGAAAAATGCGTAATCCAGTCAGAAATACGCAGTTCGATTTTATCGCCCAGCCCCGGCGTTTCATGATGCTCAGTTACGCGCACGCCCAGCACAGTGCCGGAGAAATCGGCACCGACCAGCAACTGAATCGCCCCAGAGTAGCCGTCGGGGGCCGTGGCTTCAATCACCGCCGCCACCGGCTGTTCATCTTTTTTGGCAATCCACAGATGATGCTGGCCTTTACCTAACGCCGGATCGCTCACCAGATAACAGCTCTGTTGCAGCGCATTATTATAGCTGTCGCCGGGGATCACCTGATCAAACAGCGCTTTTTGTTGCTGCGCGGCCTGTTCGGCAATCGTGGTTTTGGTCATTTGATCAATGGCCGCCGTCAGGCCGGTAGAACCCGCGGCAAACAGCGCCAGCGTCACGCCATGTTTACGCATTGTTTTCAGCATGGCGGCTCCTTAACGATGCCCGTACACGCGAGGACGCGTGTAGTAGTCAATCAGCGGTACGGTGATATTAGCCAGCAGTACGGCGAAGGCAACGCCGTCCGGATAGCCGCCAAAACTGCGGATCAGCCATACCAGTAAACCCGCCAGCGCGCCAAAAATCAGCCGCCCCTTGTTGGTGGTGGAGGCGGTTACCGGATCGGTCAAAATAAAGAAAGCGCCCAGCATGGTTGCGCCGGAGAGCAAATGCAGATGCGGCGCAGCCAGCGATTGCGGGGAAAAGATCCAGCCAAGCGTCGAGCACACTGCAAGCGAGAGCAGGAAGCTCAGCGGAATATGCCAGCGAATGGTCTTCTGCCACAGCAGGAATAGCCCGCCGGCCAGATAGCCGAGGTTAACCCACTGCCAGCCTGCGCCCGCCAGCACACCGCTGTAGATCGGGTATTGCAGGATCTGCTCAACGCTGTGACCCGCATGCAGTGACGTTTTAAAGGTATCCAGCGGCGTGGCCTGGCTGACGCCATCAATGCCGATACGCAGGGTTTCCATGGTGGCACCCGTTGCGGTATGCCCGCTGAAGATCACCTGTACCGCATCCATAAAGCCCGGCACGGTATGGGCGATTTCGTAGGGCGGCAGCCAGCTGGTCATTTGCACCGGGAAGGAGATCAGCAGTACTACGTAACCGATCATCGCCGGGTTAAAGGGGTTGTGACCAAGCCCGCCATATAACTGTTTAGCGATAATGACGGCGAACACCGTACCCAGCACCACCATCCACCACGGCGCGAAAGGGGGAATACTGATCGCCAGCAGCAGGCCGGTTAACAGCGCCGAATTATCCGCCAGAATCGCGCCCACATTTTGTTTACGCAGCGACAACACCAACGCTTCCGCTGCCAGGGCACTGACAATGGCGAGAATGATCTGGATCAGCGTTCCCCAACCGAAAAACCACAGTTGAGCGGCAATGCCCGGCACGGTGGCGAGCGTCACCAGCAGCATAATGCGTGAAGTCTGACGCTGGTTATGGGTATAGGGGGAACTTGCGATTCGGAAAACCATTTAATCCTCGTTAACAGCTTGCTGCGCGGCTTTTTTAGCCTGAACACGGGCGATGGCGGCGGCAACTGCCGCTTTGCGTGGATCGTCATTCGCGGCCTGCGGAACTGGCGATGCCTCATTTGCCACTGCCTGCGCCTGCGTTTGTTCTGCTTTACGCGCTTTCGCGCGGGCAATGGCGGCTTCGACGGCGGCTTTGCGCGGATCGACAGATGCCTGTTCCGGCGGTTGTTCAGCAACCGGGGATTCAGGCTGCGCCGCTTTACGTGCTTTCGCGCGGGCAATGGCGGCTTCGACGGCGGCTTTGCGTGGATCGACAGATGCCTGTTCCGGCGGTTGTTCAGCAGCCGGGGATTCAGCCTGCGCCGCTTTACGTGCTTTCGCGCTGGCAATGGCGGCTTCGACGGCGGCTTTGCGCGGATCGACAGATGCCTGCTCCGGCGGTTGTTCGGCAACCGGGGATTCAGGCTGCGCCGCTTTACGCGCTTTCGCGCGGGCAATGGCCGCTTCGACGGCGGCTTTGCGTGGATCGACAGATGCCTGTTCCGGCGGTTGTTCGGCAACCGGGGATTCAGCCTGCGCCGCTTTACGCGCTTTCGCGCGGGCAATGGCCGCTTCGACGGCGGCTTTGCGTGGATCGGACGTTTCACCGCTCGTCGCGTTTGCTTCAGCGTGCTGTGCTTTTTCTGCCTGGCGGGCGCGAACCTGCGCTTTGCGCGCTTCACGAGCGGCGATGGCATCGCGGTTATCCGGCTCAGCGCCAGCCTGAATCACTACCGGTTGCGTGGCGGTAGCTTGTTTTTCCCTTACGCGGGCCAGCGCAGCGTCGATGGCCTGCTGATCCTGAGCGCCAGGCTGCACCGCGGCCTGTTTGTGGCGCTGCTGGCGGGCAATTTTGTCGCGCTCAAGACGAGCCTGACGTGCCTCAAAGCGCGCTTTGGCTTCGATTGTGCGTTTCTCTTCCTGCGCAATGGCATAAATTTCCGCTTTCTCCTGACGGAAATATTGCACCAACGGAATATTGCTGGGGCACACCCAGGCGCAGGCACCGCATTCGATACAGTCGGAAAGATTATGCGCGGTGGCCTTATCGTGCTGCTGACCTTTGCTGAACCAGTAAAGCTGCTGCGGCAGTAAATCTGCCGGGCAGGCATCGGCACAGGCGCTACAGCGAATACAGCCTTTCTCTTCCTGCGGTTCACCCATTTCGCTGGCAGACGGTGCCAGCAGACAGTTGGTGATTTTGACCACCGGAACATCCAGCCACGGCAGGGTAAAGCCCATTAACGGGCCGCCCATAATGACCAGTTGTTCGCTGGAGGGGCAGAAACCGGCATGTTCAAGCAGATGACGCACGGGCGTACCCAGTCGCGCCCAGACGTTGCCAGGACGGGTGACGGCTTCGCCGGTTAGCGTGACGACACGTTCGGTCAGGGGCTCACCGTCAATCACCGCACGTTTCACCGCATAGGCCGTACCGACGTTTTGCATCAGGATGCCGATATCCGAAGAACGACCGCCGTGCGGCACCTGTTTGCCGGTCAGGATCTGCGTCAACTGTTTTGCGCCGCCGGATGGGTATTTGGTTGGAATAACGCGTAACTGAATATCATGGCCGTCGGCCAGCACCGCCCGCATCATCGAAATGGCCTGCGGTTTATTATCTTCAATTCCGATGAGGACCTGACGCGGTTTAAGAATGTGCGCCAGAATACGCACGCCTTCGATAATCTGCGCGGCACAATCCTGCATCAGCCGATCGTCAGCGGTAATGTACGGCTCGCATTCGGCGGCGTTGATGATCAGCGTTTCAATTTTATTGCCGCCGCCATACAGTTTGGCGGCAGTCGGAAAGCCCGCGCCGCCTAACCCCGCGACGCCATACTGATGAATGCGTTCGAGCAACGCATCAATGCTGTGCGAGCGGTAGTCATGCCAGCCATCGCGTTCGATCCAGCGATCTTCGCCATCCGCTGCAATAATGACGCTCATCTCCGGCAATGCAGAAGGGTGCGCGGTGGAGTGGGGGGCGATAGCCACAACGGTACCCGACGTCGGGGCATGTACCGGTAGCATCCGGCCGCGACCACGCGTCAGCGGCTGGCCGCGCAGCACCGTATCACCGACGCTGACGCACAGTTCGCCTTCAGCACCAATATGTTGTTTCAGCGGAATGACAAAGCGCTGCGCCAGCGGTAACTGGCGCAGCGGCGTACCGTTAGACTGCGTTTTCATCTCCGGCGGATGAATGCCACCGTGAAAATCCCACAGTTTCTCTTTTCGGAAAGCGGAAAATAACTTAAGCATGGTGTTCCACAGGAATAATACGTACCGGGATGGTTTCTAAATCCCATTTCCAGCTTGCGGTGGTCGTTTCCACAGGACGCAATTCAATGCACTGCGTCGGGCACGGATCCACACAAAGATTACAACCGGTACACAGATCGCTCATCACCGTATGCATGGCGCGCGTGGCACCAAGGATGGCGTCGACCGGACAGGCCTGGATGCATTTGGTGCAGCCAATGCAGTTGTTTTCATCAATAACCGCCAGCATCCGTACCGGCTCCTGCGCGCTGGCATCGCCGTCAAGCGGTTGCGGATCGACATTCAGCAGCGTGGCGATTTTCAGCATTACCGCTTCGCCACCCGGCGCGCAGCGGTTAATTTTTTCGCCGTTGATGCCAACGGCTTCCGCATAAGGGCGGCAGCCAGGATAGCCACACTGACCGCACTGGCTTTGTGGCAGCAGTTCATCAATACGTTCAACGACCGGATCGTCCTCAACCGCAAAGCGGCGGGATGCGTAACCGAGAATGAGGCCGAACAGCAACCCAAGCACGCTCAGAGCTGCAACGGCAATTGAAATTGCACTCATTACAGTTTTACCAGACCACTAAAGCCCATAAAGGCCAGAGACATTAAGCCCGCAGTGATTAACGCAATCGCATTGCCGCGGAAAGGAGCGGGCACATCGGCAACCACCAGACGCTCGCGGATCGCAGCGAACAGCACCATCACCAAAGAGAAGCCAACGGCGGCGGCAAAGCCATATAACGCCGATTGCATGAAATTATGACCAAGGTTGATATTCAGCAGCGCAACGCCCAGCACTGCGCAGTTGGTGGTAATCAACGGCAGGAAGATCCCCAGCAGGCGATAGAGCGCCGGGCTGGTTTTGCGCACCACCATTTCGGTGAACTGCACGACGACCGCGATAATCAGGATAAACGCCAGCGTGCGCAGATAGACTAAATCCAGCGGAATCAGAACCCAGGTATCGATAATCCAGGCGCACACCGACGCCAGCGTCATCACAAAGGTGGTCGCCAGACCCATGCCCATGGCGCTTTCCAGTTTTTTGGAAACGCCCATAAACGGACACAAGCCAAGAAACTTCACCAGTACGAAGTTATTGACCAGCACCGTCCCGATAAATAGCAGCAGATAATCTGTCATTATTTGGCCTGAAAATAAAAAAGCCGCCTATTATCGGTCAAACAGCACCGGGCGACAACAGGATAACTGTAAGGTTATTACGGATTAACAAATGTCTTCTTCACGCGTTGAGAACGCTTGAAGTAAGGCACCATCAACGCAGCGGCAAGCAGTGGGAACAGAAGCTGCCGCACCGCCAGATCGTCGGAAACGGGGGAGAAAGCGAATGCTTTCAGCGACAGCAGGACGCAAATTAACGACCAGATTATATAGTGTTTGGGTACGCTGCGACGGCGCTTAAAAAAGGCGACCACCAACCAGAACGTGTAATACCAGATGGCGATAGCGAAGGCGAATGAAACGAACCACAGAACATTTTCTTTCAGTGTTTGCGCGCCGAGCGCCGCGACCGTCTGTGGCGTTAATAGCGCGGTGGCATAGAACATTAATGCCAGAGAAGTACTTAATAACGTGAGCAGTAACCAGGCCAGAGGGCCAAGTAACCAGCCTCCGATTCGTTCTGCAGGCGTTGTCGTCATGTGTATTCCTCTGTTAAGGCTTTAATGTAATGCATTTATTTCGCCGGGCGAGGAGTATAAAGCATTACGCGCCAAATACCAGAGGTGTTACTGCACGTAGCGCCAGACAGAGCGCGGAACGCACCCAATGTCAAACAAGCGGCCGCCAGAGACCAGCTCAGCGCGGCGGTGATCGGCGGCGCGGTACATGTTGATGATTTCGGCGGTATCGGTAAGCGTGTAGTTGAGGTGGTCAAACAATTTTTCCAGACTTTCGAGCGAACTGATTTTGCGGAATTTTAATAAATAGTCCTGAACGGTCATGTCGTGGGTTATCCATATATTGAAAGAGGCGTAAATAAAATAGGGCTAATTCGTTCGAATAATAAACATTATTATCGCAACGTAAATAGCTCTGCTATTAAATTAAGAGTTTTCTTTTCTAATGAAAACAGGTGCCAGAACGGCGGCGGAGAAGAAGATTAACGATCTTCGCCGCCGCTGGCAATATGCATTTACTCTCTTTCCCAGGAGTTTTCGTTATTATTTTTTTTGCGCCACAATACTCTGTTCCGGGGGCTGATAATTATCAATATGGCTGGCGAAAACCAAAAGAACGGTCGATACGCCGAGCACCACCCACCCCATTAGTTCAATGATCCGATTGATTATTCCGGCCATACTTCTACGACTCCCTGATGTTAACCCACGTATAAAAAAACGCCACTGTGTCTCGGAAAGGCGCTGGCTGAAGATTTAAGCAGATTTTTCAATCGGAAACCAGGGCGTAATGGTACTAAATCATTCATGAAATTTATGAATGGAGGAAGCGGTTGTCGCTATCCGGCAGATGGTGTCAAATAAGTGCTCTAAAAGGAGGGGCCACAAAATGAGTGATAAGATCCGTGTTGGCTTAGTCGGTTATGGCTATGCCAGTAAAACATTCCACGCGCCGCTGATCGCCGGAACGCCGGGAATGGAACTGGCGGCTATTTCCAGCAGTGATGAATCAAAAGTCAAAGTCGACTGGCCAACCGTGCCGGTTGTCTCTGAGCCGAAACATCTGTTCAACGATCCGCAAATCGATTTAATTGTGATCCCCACGCCCAACGATACCCACTTTCCGCTGGCCAAAGCGGCGCTGGAAGCCGGTAAACATGTGGTTGTGGATAAACCCTTCACTGTGACACTGTCACAAGCGCGTGAGCTGGATGCGCTGGCGCGTAGTCTGGGGCGCGTATTGTCTGTATTCCACAATCGGCGCTGGGACAGTGATTTTTTGACGTTAAAAGCGCTACTGGCGGACGGCGCGCTGGGCGAGGTGGCCTATTTTGAATCCCATTTTGACCGTTTTCGTCCGCAGGTACGCAACCGCTGGCGCGAACAGGGTGGCCCGGGCAGCGGCATCTGGTACGATTTAGGTCCACATCTTCTCGATCAGGCGGTTAATTTATTCGGTCTGCCGGTATCGCTGATGGTCGATCTGGCGCAGTTGCGGCCTGGCGCACAATCAACGGACTACTTTCATGCCGTACTGACGTATCCGCAACGTCGGGTTGTGCTGCATGGCACGTTGCTGGCGGCGGCGGAATCGGCACGCTACATTGTGCACGGCAGCCGTGGTAGCTATGTGAAATATGGTCTGGATCCGCAGGAAGAATGCCTGAAAAATGGCGCGCGTTTGCCGCAGGCTGACTGGGGCTACGATATGCGCGACGGCGTGTTGACGCGTGCGGAAGGTGAAGATCGCAGGGAAGAGAGCTGGCTGACCGTGCCGGGCAACTACCCGGCCTATTATGCTGCGATTCGCGATGCGCTTAACGGCGTCGGTGAAAATCCGGTTCCGGCCAGCCAGGCGATTCAGATTATGGAGTTAATCGAACTGGGGATTGAGTCCGCAAAACATCGCGCCACCCTGAGCCTGACCTGACAACTGGCCGCTCACGCCGCTGCGTGAGCGGTTTTTTCAGGCGTTTGCCACTCTCTCCCGTAATGCCTGTTTCTCTTGCTCACTGAGGAACGCCATCTCCAGCCCGTTGATTTGCGCCTGGCGAATCTGTTCGCGGCTTAGTCCTGCTGCGGGTGCCGCAACCTGATATTCATGACCAATCTCCACACCCTGCACGGCCGGATCGTCAGTGTTAATGCTGGCAAGAATGCCATGTTCGAGGAAGGTCTTGAGTGGATGACGATCGAGCGAAGGCACGGTACTGGTCTGAATATTCGACGTCAGGCAGGATTCGATGCCGATACGCTGCTCCGCAAGGAAATCCATGAGCGCCGCATCGTCGATCGCTTTGACACCGTGGCCGATACGCACGGCACCCAGTTCGCGAATCGCCTGCCAGATGCTCTCCGGGCCGGCCGCTTCGCCTGCATGAACGGTAATGCGCCAGCCCGCATCCCGCGCGCGGTTAAAGTGTGGCAGAAACAGGCTGCCAGGGAAGCCGAGCTCATCGCCCGCCAGATCCAGCGCAGTGATGCCGTCGCGATGTGCCAGTAAGGCTTCCAGCTCCTGCAAACAGGCGGCTTCACCAAAGGTGCGGCTCATAATACCGATTAACCGCGCCTGGACGTTGAAGTCGCGGCTACCTTCACGCACGCCAGCAATCACCGCTTCCACCACGCCAGCAACCGGCAGGTTGTGAGTCATGGCCATGTAGCCTGGTGAGAAACGCAGCTCGACATAATGCAGGCCGTTAAGGGCCGCATCCTGCATATTTTCGTACGCCACACGGCGGCAGGCATCCAGCGAAGCCAGCACTTTCACGCCCCAGTCGAGTTTCGCCAGAAAACTGACCAGATCGGGTTCGTTCGAAGTGACCTGCACATGCGGACGCAGCGCGTCGAGCGTTTGCGCGGGCAGGGGTAAATTATACTGGCGGCCAAGATCCAGAATAGTTTGGGCGCGGATATTACCGTCGAGGTGGCGATGGATGTCAGTTAGTGGCAGGTTTGGATCTATCATGGTCGCACTCTTATTTTTGCTAAAGTGCATACCATTATACCACAGCTCAATAAGCTATTAAAAATACAGCTAAATTTATGAATCTTTGAAGGAAAGGTGATTGCGAAGAATAACAACCCGATTTTATGTTTACTCCGCTATCATTTCTGTCAGTTGCCTGAACGGGCTTGATCGGACACATGGAGCAATATGTCGCGATTATTCGCGATAAAACAGAGCCGCCCGCGGGCGACTCTGTTTTGAGCAATGACCGATATTATCGATGACCGGTGAACATAATCTCTTCAGCGGCCATAAAAATAGTGGCCCTTACAAACTAAACATCACATTAGCGATGTTAATGCGGCAATCAATCCTTCGACGCCGCGCTCAAGTTTTATTCGCGGGCAACCGGCATTTAAACGAATAAAACCCTGGCCTTCCGCGCCGTAAACATCGCCGCGCATAATGGCGACTTTTTGCTCCTCGATCAGTGCTTTTTGCAGATCATCATCATTCACCCCCAGGCGACGTAAATCGATCCATGCCAGATAGGTTGATTCCGGGATCTGCCAGTTAAGCGACGGGAACGCCTGATTTAACCGGCTGGCGACATACTCCAGATTGGCGCGCAGATACGTTCGCAGAGCGTCCAGCCAGGGCGCGCCCTGGCGGTAAGCGGCAATATGCGCAACCACCGATAACACTGCCGGTGAAGAGAGACCATTACTGTTTTTCAGCGCCTCCAGCCAGTTCTCACGCGAGGTTGTATCACCAATCATTCCCCATGCGCCGGTCAGCGCCGGGATATTGAAGCTTTTCGACGCCGAGGTAAACAGCGCCCACGGGCCGCGCGCCACGGTATGCCATGGGATATGTGGACGCTGGCTCCAGACCATATCCATATGGATTTCATCGCTGATCACCCTGACGTTATGGCGCTCGCACAGTGCGGCCATGGTTTCCAGTTCTTCCCGTGTCCAGAGCTTGCCGGTTGGATTGTGCGGGCTGCACAGGAGAAGAATTTTGCTTTCCGGACGCCTTAACACCGCTTCCAGACGCGCCATATCGCAGTACCAGCCGGCATCGTTACGCTCCAGAGGGACGGAAAACATCTGGCGCTGATTCCCGGCGATAGCTTTGTAGAACGCATCATAGGCGGGCGTATGTACCACCACACCATCGCCAGGCTGCGACCATTGCCGAATTTGCTCGGCGATCATCCAGATCACCGATGGGCCATAAACAAAGGTTTCCCGATCTGAAGGGCAGTTAAAACGGCTGGCCAGCCAGTGTTCAATCGCACCGAGAAAATCGTCGTTTTTCCAGCGGCTATAGCCCAGCACGCCGTGCGCCAGCCGTTGCTGCATGGCAGTAATAACGCAGGGTGCCGTGGCGAAATCCATATCGGAGATGGTAAAAGGCAGCAAATCGGCGTGGCCGAAACGATCGGCAACATAATCCCACTGCGTACACCAGGTTCCGTGGCGATCGATTGGGGTGGCAAAATCGAAAGAGGTCGTGTCCGTCATTTTATCCTGCCTCCGTCTGGGCTACCGCCTGCGGCGCGCGCATTAACTGCACCATCTCATCTTTCACCGACTGAACCTGCGTACCAATCACCACTTGCAGGTTATGTTGATTAACTTTAATCACGCCAATTGCCCGGTTCGCTTTCAGTGCTGCCTCATCCACGCGCGACATATCCTTCACCACCAGACGTAAACGGGTGATGCAGTTGTCCAGCGAATCGATATTCTCCGCGCCGCCGAGTGCGTTCAGCAGAGCCGGAACATTATAGCCCGATTGCCCTTGCGCACTTGTTGTTGCGCTGGTCTCCTCGCTGGTTGTATCGATATCGCGTCCCGGTGTTTTCAGGTTGAAGCGGGTGATAGCAAAACGGAACAGCGCGTAATACGTCACAAACCATACAGCGGCAACGACCGGCACCAGATACCATTTGGTCGCCATGCCATGCAGAATGCCGAAAACGATAAAGTCGATGATATTGCCGTCCGTATTGCCAATAGTTACGCCAAGCACCGCCATCACGGTAAAACCAAGACCGGTTAACAGGGCATGGAGCACATAGAGCGCCGGGGCGACAAACAGGAACAGGAACTCCAGCGGCTCGGTGGTACCGCCAACCACACAGGCAATCACGCCGGAAATAATTAAGCCTTTAATTTTATGACGATTTTCCGGTCTGGCACAGTGATACATTGCCAGCGCTGCGCCCGGTAAGCCGCCAAGGAAAGCCGGCATTTTACCCTGCGACAGAAAACGCGTCGCGCTCTCGGCAAAACCGTGGGTTTCCGCGCAGCCAAGCTGCGCCTGGAAAATGGTTAACGCGCCGCTGACCGTCTGGCCGCACACATCCATGGTGCCGCCCGCTTCGGTAAAACGAATCAGCGCGACCAGAATGTGTTGCAGGCCGAAAGGGAGCAACAGCCGCTCGCCGGTGCCGAAGATCATCGGGCCGAACTCGCCAGCGCGATCGATAATATACCCAAGGCCGCTAATTCCCAGCGCAAACCACGGCCAGACCAGCGGGATCACCAGGCCAATCATGCCCATCACAAGGCTGGTGACAATCGGTACCGAACGCGTACCGCCGAAGAAGGCCAGCGCATCCGGCAGGCGCAACGTATGAAAGCGCTCATGCAGCCGCCAGATGATCACCCCGGCAATCACCGCGCCGAGAATGCCGGTATCAATGGAGGGAATGCCCAGTACATTTTGCACGTTATGCGCTTTGAGAAGCGCCGCATCGCTGGTGGGCAAAATCCCTTTTGCCGTCAGCCAGAAATTGACCGCCAGGTTCATTACCGCATAACCGACAAAGCCGGAGAAAGCCGCAACGCCTTTATCTTCACGCGCCAGCCCCAGCGGGATGGCGATACAGAACATCACCGGCAGGAAGGTAAAGGCAAATGCGCCGATTTTACTCATCCAGATAAACACTGCCTGTAACAGCGGGTGGCCGAGCCACGGCAGAAGGGTAATCACATCGCGGCTGCTCAGTGAACTGCCGATGCCAAGCATGATCCCGCAAAACGAGAGCAAGGCGACCGGCAACATGAATGTCTTGCCTAATTGCTGAAAAAATTCCCACAACGTTATTTTCTGGGCGGTTTTTACCGTCATCACAAATCCTTAGTTCGCAAAGGCCAAAGCCGAAAGCGCACAGGGTAAAGATTTCTCCGATTTTTGGTGGGAGGTGGCGCACGTAACGCAGATTGCCAGCTTTTTTCAGAATCCATGAATACCGCGCGTTTGAGGCCTGTCGGGTAAGAAAACCATCTATCCTTCACACTATAAGCGAACAACAGCAAGAGGAGCGTCGGATGCGAAGTGACTGGTATAAAAATGCTGTTATCTACCAAATTGATACCCCTTTTTTTCTGGACGGGAACGGCGATGGTTGCGGTGATTTGCAGGGCATTCGCCGCCGCCTGGATTACATTCGCGGCCTCGGCGCGACGGGCGTCTGGTTAACGCCATTTTATCTCACCCCGTTTCTTGATGGCGGTTACGATGTGCAGGATCACCTGCAAATTGACCCGCGTTTTGGCGATATCGCCGATATGGTCTTACTGCTGGAAGAGGCGGAAGAACTGGGGATCCATGTCATCATTGAGCTTGTCTTGCAACATACCTCCGATCAGCATGTCTGGTTTCAGTCGGCCCGGCAGGATAAACACTCCCCGTATCGCGACTACTACATTTGGGCTGATGAACCGCCAGAAGAGGATGATGATCCGATGTTTCCCGGCGTCGAAGAGAGCGTCTGGAGCTGGGATGAGGCTGCGCAGCAGTATTACCGGCACATGTTTTATCGCCACGAGCCCGATTTGAATCTTCAGTGCCCGCAGGTGATTAAAGAGATCGAACGCATTATCGTTTTCTGGCTGCGGCTTGGCGTTTCTGGTTTCCGCCTTGATGCGGCATCGCACATGGTGAAACAGGCCGGTGGCGGCGATGCTGATAAAGGTTACTGGTTGCTGAACCATCTGCGTGATTTTGTCATGTTGCGCAGGCCCGAAACCATTCTGCTGGGGGAAGTGGATGTCGCTGTTGATGAGTATGCCGACTACTTCGGCGACAACGATCGGCTGCATATGCTGCTGAGTTTCAATATCAATAAACACTTCTTCCTGGCGCTCGCCCGGCAGGATGCCACGCCGCTGGCGGATGCGTTACGTGAACTCCCTGCGCCGCCGCTACGCGCCTGTTTCGCCAACTGGCTGCGTAACCATGATGAACTGGATCTCGACGGTTTGAGCGATGAAGAGAAAGAGGAGGTGATGGCGGCATTTGCGCCAGATGAGGAGATGAGAGTTTATCAACGCGGTATCCGGCGGCGGTTGGCGCCGATGCTGCAAGGCGATACAGCGTGGATTGCGATGGCGCATGCGGTGCTCTTTTCGCTTCCCGGCACGCCGGTGATGCGCTATGGCGATGAGATCGGCATGGGGGATGATTTGCGTTTGCCGGAACGCCAGGCTGTCCGTACGCCGATGCAGTGGTCCGGCACGCATGCTGCCGGTTTTTCAACGGCTGATGTCGATCGTTTATTGGTTTCGCCGATCGATAGCGGTCCTTTTCGCTATCAAAAAATCAATGTCGGTGCCGGGCAGTTGCAGGCCAACTCGTTGCTGCGACGCGTCAGCGATATGGCGCGCACCCGGCTGGGGTTAAAGGAGATCGGCTCGGGCAATTATCAGGTGCTGGATACCGGTAATCCCGCTGTACTGGGGTTGTTTTATCAGGTGGATGGGGAGAGCCTGCTGATGCTGGTGAATTTTTGCCGCCAGAGTGTGACGGCAAATCTCCACGCATTCCGCGATGTTGAACTAACAGAATGCCTGGCTGACAGAGCCTATTCAGCAACGGACTGTACGCGTCATCCGCGCGATATTGAACTGGCCGGGTATGGTTACCGCTGGTTCGGCGTGGTGAAAACCAGGGATCTCAGCGACGACGCATAAAACGCCCTAACGCCAGCAGCCCGAGCAGGGTAATGACCACTTTGCCGGGCAGATCGGCGCTGGCGCTCAGCGTATGCGTTTTGGCCTCATCGCTAAAGCGGCCGCGCGCATGGTGCAGGCCATCAACCGGCGCGTCCAGGTAATCGGCGGTTGCCGATAGCGGTTGTTCTTCCGTCTGGCCGCTCCAGGCTTTTTTCGCCAGCAAACGATCAAAAAGGGCGGGGAAAAGCATATTCCCGGCAATGGACTGAATGCTGGAACTGCCCAGCCAGACTTCGCGTACGCGCCGCTGGCTGGCCCGATAGATGGCGCGGGCGGCCATCTCCGGCTGGAAAACGGGTGCCACCGGACGGGCTTTTTTACCCAGTTTATTGCGCGCCCACTCAAACTGCGGTGTATTCATTCCCGGTAATTGCACCATTGTTAGCTGTATGGCGCTGCGCTGGTGGATCAATTCACAGCGTAGCGCATCCGTAAAACCACGAATGGCGGCTTTCGCACCGCAATAAGCCGCCTGTAAGGGAATGGAGCGGTAGGCTAAGGCTGAACCCACCTGAATAATCACACCGCGATCGCGGGCAGCCATCATGCGTAGCGCCTGCCGCGTTCCATATACATAGCCCAAATAGGTGACGTCCGTGACGCGGCGAAACTCCTCGTCACTGGTGTCATTAAACGGTGCCAGCACCGTACACATCGCACAGTTGACCCAGACATCGGGCGTTCCAAGTGCCGCGGCAATGTGCTCGGCGGCGCTCTGTAACTGATGGCTATCGGCAACGTCGGCACTCATGCCGATCGCCCGCGCACCATGGGTTTGCAGCGCAGTAACCGTGGCCTGCAACCCGGCCGGGCTGCGCGCAATCACGCCAACGTCATAACCTCGCAGCGCAAAATATTCCGCCGTGGCGCGCCCCACACCTGCTGTTCCTCCGGTAATCACCACTACTGGCATTTTTTTCTCCCGCTGGTCAAAAACTCTCATTCATTTATAGACGCCGTGGCGCAGAAGCCCTAAGCGAAACGGGTTTCAATTCTGGTGGGGGAAATTTGTACCGGTAAAAAATTGTCGCCAGAGAAATAGATAAAAAATTGTTATGCAATAAGTTGCACAGGCGAAAAAGCGTGACTATTTTTTATTGTCGAATCAGAACCCTCCCGCCATACCGTGGAGGCCGGGCTCTCTTTTTTATTCAGGATTACTATGCAGACGACAACCACAGAAGAGCAACTTAATGCGTATTTCGGAGCAGATGTACGCACTTATGAAGCGGAAAAGGAAATAATCCACGATATCATGCATAACCTGCGGTTAAATAATATAGAGGTCAGTAATAAGCATCTGATTCTGGCGCTCATCGGGCTGCTGGAAACAGAAGATGATGTGGTCAGACAGGATATCTATCGCAATGCATTAGAACTGGTCGTGCAGAAAACGCCCGACGATCTGTGATCAAAAAAAGGTGCGTCCTCGATTCGCCTTCGCCTGCCGCGAAGGCGTTTTTTTGCCTGCAGGATTAATGTCTGGGCAGAGTATTTTCTGATGAAAATCCGCTTATGGAAAACGGGTTGCTGCGGCGCGTAGTGTTCGTGTTGCTCTGGTAGTGGTAGACGGCATGGATGGCCGCCTGAAGCGCGTGGCGTCGTTCATCATCACCCGCTACCTGCAGTTGCTGCTGGAGCTGCTGCACAAGCGCGGCGAAAGAGAGGCGACTCTCTGACTCCAGCAATGCCATCACGGCGTCTTTCAGCACTGTATCGACAAGATCTTCATACGGCTTTTTACGCATTCAGCCTCACAAAATCAGCGGCCTGGCAGGAACCTGAAATATATATCACTGCACTGTATGAGTTGTACACGTTGATGCGGAGAAGTATGTGGCTGTCTGGCAAAAATTAACCCCTCCGCAGAGGGGTTAGGGATTACTGCTGCGGCGCTGCTGGTACTTCCGGCACCGGAGGAACGGCGTCGTCCGGCTGCGCAGGCTGAAGCGACGGCAGACCAAACATACCGACAAACTCGTCGAGCGGCATTTTTTCGCCATTCAGCGTCACCTGACCGTTCGCGTATTGCAGGCTGGTGAGAATATTGTTGTTCTCAAGCGTGGTGATACGGAACATCTGGCCCATCGCCGCCAGCCCTTTAACTTGCTGGTTAGCCAGTTTCGCGGCTTCGTCCTGCTGATAACCTTCCAGTTTCGCGACCTGGGTCATCAGTTCAGTCGCCATGTCCACAGGGATCACCAGTTTGCCATCCAGCGATTTCACCGTGCGATCCACTTCGTCGGCCAGCGTTTGCGGCGCGCCGGTAGCAGTGGAGGGATCTTTCAGGAACAGTGACAGATTGAAGGTGGCTTCGCCTTTGGCATTTTTCCAGCTTAACGGCGCAACGGTAATCACCGGTTCACCTTTCAGCAGCAACGGTACGGCATTGAGGAAGGCTTCCGTCGCTTTTTGCTGGTAGAGTTCCGGGTTTTGCACCACTTCCGGCTGCGCCATCAGCGCGCGCGTCTGCGCATTGTACTGCTCGCTGAACTGATGCCACGCCTGGCCGTCGATCTGGCCCACTTTTAGCGTCAGGTTGCCGCTGCCCAGATCCTGGCCCTGAACTTTCAGGCTGTTAAGGGTGTAATCGAGCTGGCTGTTGATGTTTTTCTTGTCATCCGCCACGTCGGATTTGGCCGTTAAGTTCATGCCTTCCAGCACGGCCAGCTCTTTGTTTTCCACCGAAATAGAGAGCTTATCGAGCGAGAGTTTCTGGCTGCCGGTGCGCTCATCAAAAGCCGCGATTTCGCTTTTGCCGTCGGTTTTCAGTTGGTTAAATGACAGTTGCACGCGCTGGCCGTACTCATTCACCGCATCAACCAGCCCGCTCTGCGCCTCTCCGCTCAGGGAGAGCGCGTTGCCATCTTTATCCGCGCTGAAACGGAACTGGCCGCCGCTGAAGGCGACTTTCTCGCCCTCTTTTTCTGAGCTGAGCGGGAGCAGAGTAATATCGCTGCGCGTATCGCCGCCGTAGCCAATGCGGGTTTCGGCATAAAACGGCGATTCCCCTTTGGCGATGTCGAACAGCGCTTTGGTGACATCGTTATTAACCAGTTGCGTATGTACGGAGGCCATTGCCGGGGCCAGGCTGAACGACTTAAGCTGCGCCAGCGGGAAAGGGCCGTGATCGACGGTTTCTTGCAGAACAATGTTCTGGCCCGGTTTCAGCCAGGTATTGGTGGTGCCATCAACTGGCTTGATATGCAGCGTAAAATGGCTGGAGAAGAGGCCGCGCTGATAATCCTGCGCGGAAAGCTCGACGTTGGCCTCCGGCGCGTTGTGCTTAATCTGCGCATTGGCGTCGTTCACGAGCTCTGCCAGACGGCTTTCAAGCTGTTTTCCCGTATACCAGGCACCGCCGGTCCAGACGACACCCAGTGCAACAATGATCCCTGCGGCAACCAACGTTTTTTTCATAGTGTTTATCCATAAAAAATGAAGCCAGGCGGTGGTGGCCGCCTGGACTGTCGAAATAGGTTACTGCAAGCTTAGCAATCCTTATTAAAAAGTTCAGTAACTTAGTTGAGTTTATTGAACACGCGCGCCACTCTTCCGGTGCCGCGGACGGCGACTGGCGATTCATCAGCAGCAATGAATGCCGACTCGCCGGGTTTCAGTACCAGGCGGTCGCTGCCTTTGCTGAGCACCGCTTCGCCTTCGACGCAAAAGACAATCGCCGCACTCTGCTGCGCCAGCGTGGTTTCAGCGGCAGAGAGATCGTGAAGCGAGAACGCAAAATCATCAACCGGGATCGGGAAATCCAGCTCCGCGCCCTGGCGCACCGGTTCGGTGAGCAGCGTGGCGGCTGGTTTCGGTGTGAATTTGACGTTCGCCACCAGTTCCGGAATATCAATGTATTTCGGCGTTAATCCGGCGCGCAGAACGTTATCAGAGTTCGCCATCACTTCCAGCGCTACGCCTTGCAGATAGGCATGCGGCGTTTCGGCGAACAGAAACATCGCTTCGCCTGGATTCAGTTTCACTACGTTGAGCAGCAGTGGAGAGAAGAGGCCGCTGTCATCGGGGTAGAATTCAGCAATCGTGCGGATCGTCTGCCACGGCTCGCCCTGTTTTTCTTCCAGCACGGATTTCAGCACCGCCAGCGCGCGGGATTTTTCGTCACCCTGCATGTTGAGCAGCGCGGCAAACAGCTCGCTCAATCTCTCCGCGCCTGGCGCCTGCAAGAAGTGGGCGATAGCCGGATGCGCGCCCGCGACGGGTTGCAGCAGCGAGACAATGTCGGAGAACTCGCGGAAGGCATTCATAGCCAGGAACGGCGTCAGGGCGAACACCAGTTCCGGCTTATGGTTCGGATCTTTGTAGTTACGTTCCGCGGCGTCCAGCGGAATGCCTGCGGCGTTCTCTTTGGCAAAGCCGATTTCTGAGTTTTTCTTGTTGGGATGAACCTGAATCGACAGCGGCTGGTCGGCGCACAGCACTTTAAATAAAAATGGCAGTTCACCGAAACGCTCTGCCACCGCCTGGCCGAGCAGGCGGTTTTTGTCCTGCTCGATCACCTCACGCAACGCGCGGGTCTGACCGCTGGCGTCCTGCACTTTTGAGCTGCTCTTCGGGTGTGCGCCCATCCACAACTCTGCCATCGGCAGGTTTTGCGGATTCGCCACGCCGTAGAGATCCGTTAACGCAGTTTTACTTCCCCAGGCGTAGTTCTGCACCGAGTTGATGAGTTTTTGCATTATCAAGCCCTTTCTAAGTAATGAAATTCTGGCGTCATTAAAGCAACAAACCCGGCAGAAGTAACCTGTGGGGATAAAAAGTCGTATTAGTCTCAGTTTTTGTTAAAAAATTGTGTAGGATATGGTAACTCGCTTTAACACAGGCAGAGGGAATGGCTGCCTGAACAATAACCAGATCGTGCCGTAAGTGAGAGAACAATGTCGAATAAACCCTTTTACTATCAGGATCCTTTCCCACTCGGAAAGGACGAAACCGAATACTATCTGCTCAGCCGTGACTATGTTTCTGTTGCCGAGTTTGACGGCCAGCAAATCCTCAAAGTTGACCCGCAGGCGCTGACGTTACTGGCGCAACATGCCTTCCACGATGCCGCATTTTTACTCCGCCCGGCGCACCAGCAGCAAGTTGCCGCTATTCTCGACGATCCCGAAGCCAGCGAAAACGATAAATATGTCGCACTGCAGTTCCTGCGCAACTCTGAGATTGCCTCGCGCGGCGTTTTGCCGACCTGCCAGGATACCGGCACGGCGATTATCATGGGTAAAAAAGGGCAGCGCGTATGGACCGGCGGCGGTGATGAAGCGGCGCTGGCCCGTGGCGTCTATAACACCTTTATCAACGATAACCTGCGCTATTCGCAGAATGCGCCGCTGGATATGTACAAAGAGGTCAACACCGGCACTAACCTGCCGGCGCAGATCGATCTCTACAGCGTGGATGGCGATGAATATAAGTTCCTGTGTATTGCCAAGGGCGGCGGTTCGGCCAATAAAACCTATCTCTACCAGGAAACCAAAGCGCTGATCACCCCGGCGAAGCTGAAAAATTACCTTGTTGAGAAGATGCGCACTCTGGGGACGGCTGCATGTCCGCCTTATCACATTGCGTTCGTGATCGGCGGTACATCGGCGGAAGCGACGCTGAAAACGGTCAAACTGGCGTCAACCAAATATTACGACGCGCTGCCGACGGAAGGTAATGAGCACGGCCAGGCATTCCGCGATGTGCAACTGGAGCAGGAACTGCTGGTGGAAGCGCAGAATCTCGGTCTGGGCGCGCAGTTTGGCGGCAAATACTTTGCCCATGATATTCGCGTGATCCGTCTGCCGCGCCACGGCGCATCCTGTCCGGTGGGGATGGGCGTTTCCTGTTCGGCCGATCGTAACATCAAAGGCAAGATCAACCGTGACGGGATCTGGCTGGAGCGGCTGGAGCAGAATCCTGGCAAATACATTCCCGAAGCGCTGCGCCAGGCGGGCGAAGGCGAGGCGGTGAAAGTGGATCTCAACCGTCCGATGAAAGAGATCCTGGCGCAGTTGTCGCAGTATCCGGTCTCCACGCGCCTGTCGCTCAGCGGTACGATCATTGTCGCGCGCGATATTGCGCATGCGAAACTGAAAGAGCTGATGGACAGCGGCGAGCATCTGCCGGAGTACGTGAAAAATCACCCGATTTATTACGCTGGTCCGGCGAAAACGCCGGAAGGTTACGCCTCGGGTTCCCTCGGCCCAACCACCGCAGGGCGGATGGATTCCTACGTCGATCAGTTGCAGTCACAGGGCGGCAGCATGATCATGCTGGCGAAAGGCAACCGCAGCCAGCAGGTGACGGATGCCTGCCATAAACATGGCGGTTTTTACCTTGGCAGCATTGGCGGCCCGGCGGCTATTCTCGCGCAGAACAGCATCAAGCATCTGGAGTGCGTGGCTTATCCGGAGCTGGGAATGGAAGCCATCTGGAAGATTGAAGTGGAGGATTTCCCGGCCTTTATCCTTGTCGATGACAAAGGTAACGACTTCTTCCAGCAGATCCAGTCCGGCCAGTGTGCCCGCTGTGTGAAATAATTCAGACCGCCCCGAGGGGCGGTTTTTTGTTTCCATGATGATCCGGCAGACCGGTTTCAGCACAAAGCAGTAAACAACATCATAAATAGCATCAATACTTTTACTTGTTTGCAGGTGAGCAATGTCAGCACTCAACACCACTTTGTAGCCAAGGAGAAAGTAATGACAACGCATCGCAGTGAGAAAGATTCGATGGGCGCCATCGATGTTCCGGCCGATAAACTGTGGGGAGCGCAAACCCAGCGGTCGCTGGAGCATTTCCGCATTTCCACCGAGAAGATGCCGGTCTCGCTGATCCACGCGCTGGCGCTGACCAAGCGTGCAGCGGCGAAGGTGAACCAGGATCTGGGGCTGTTGCCTGAAGAGAAGGCCCGCGCGATTATCGCGGCGGCAGATGAAGTATTGGCGGGGAAACATCCCGATGAGTTTCCGCTCGCCATCTGGCAGACTGGCTCCGGCACGCAGAGCAATATGAACATGAACGAGGTGCTGGCGAATCGCGGCAGCGAGATCCTCGGCGGCGTGCGCGGTATGGATCGCAAAATTCATCCCAACGACGACGTCAACAAAAGCCAGAGCTCCAATGACGTTTTTCCTACCGCAATGCATGTTGCGGCGGTGATTGGCGTGCGCGAACATCTGCTGCCGCAATTGCAGGTGCTGAAAAACACGCTTGCGGAGAAATCCCGCGCTTTCGCTGATATCGTGAAAATCGGCCGCACTCATTTACAGGATGCCACGCCGCTGACGCTTGGCCAGGAGATCTCCGGTTGGGTTGCGATGCTGGAACACAACCTGAAGCATATCGAATTAAGTTTGCCGCACTTAAGCGAGCTGGCGCTGGGCGGCACTGCGGTAGGCACGGGGCTGAATACGCACCCGGAATATGCAGAGCGAGTGGCGAAAGAGCTGGCGAGTTTCACGCAACAACCGTTTGTCACCGCGCCCAATAAATTTGAGGCGCTGGCCACCTGTGATGCGCTGGTGCAGGCTCACGGCGCGTTAAAAGGGCTGGCGGCATCGCTGATGAAAATCGCTAACGATGTGCGCTGGCTGGCTTCCGGTCCGCGCTGCGGCATCGGCGAAATCGCCATTCCGGAAAACGAACCCGGTAGCTCGATCATGCCGGGCAAAGTTAACCCGACGCAGTGCGAAGCGATGACCATGTTGTGCAGCCAGGTGCTGGGCAATGATGTGGCGATCAACATTGGCGGCGCATCCGGCAACTTCGAGCTGAATGTGTTCCGCCCGCTGATTATCCATAATTTCCTGCAATCGGTGCGTTTGCTGGCGGACGGAATGGAGAGCTTCAACGCGCATTGTGCGGTGGGTATTGAGCCCAATCGTGCGCGTATCGATCAGTTGCTCAATGAGTCGTTAATGCTGGTGACGGCGCTGAATACGCATATCGGTTACGACAAAGCGGCAGAAATTGCCAAAAAGGCCCATAAAGAGGGGCTGACACTGAAAGCCTCGGCGCTGGCGCTCGGCTATCTGACCGAGGCCGAGTTTGACAGTTGGGTACGCCCGGAGTCGATGGTCGGCAGCATGAAACAGGATTAACCCGCCAGATAGAGGTGCAGCCGTGGGATCAACAGCGTCAGCGGCTGCGCCTGCGGTTTGAAACGGTGCTGTATATTGTCGGCGTTGTAATCCAGCAGTTCGCCAATATCCGGCACCATCCCGCCATTTTCCTCTGAAACCAGCACAATCATCGGTGTCGGGCAGGCGTACTGCACCTGCTTTTGCGAACCGGAATACCAGATGCGCGCAATCGGCTGTACCTTCACCGGACGTTTAATTTTCAGCCGCGCCTGTTTGGGCAGTGCGGCAATATCGTTGTACTCCTGTTCGACTTTCGCCAGCCACTGCTCCCGCGTGAAGGCGGAAACAGCGCGCGGCGATTTCAGGCTTTTCTCCAGTTGTGCCAGCACCTCATCGCGGGTGAGGTTTTTGATGATGTGCTTATTGGCCCAGCCGAAACGGATGGTAGCGGGAGAATGAATCAGCGTCAGCGTGCGGTAGGCATTGAGGGTGATCAGACCCGGTAAATGACGATGTACCCACTCAAAACGGGCAGCGGGCACCAGCCCGGATTCCACGGCGACAATCTGTTCGAAGGTCTGTTTCAGCGAATTGATCGCGCTGATGCGCTGTTCCAGCGCCTGACGCGTCGCCTCGTTGGTTTGATAACACAGTACGCCCGGCAGCCGCACTGCGGCTTTGCTGCTGCGGTTTTCCGACTGCTGCTGAATAAACAGATGCGTGTAGTGGTTGAGCGCCAGCTCTGCCGCGCGACGGCCAATATGTTGTTTGACGTGAATAGTTGACAGGGGATCGTGCTCCGCGCCTTTGGCAATTTCCGGCAAAGTGAAGACGCGCCCGGCCATCAGACGGCACTCCGCCAGCGCTGCTTTCAATGCGCCGAGTTCATGTTCAAGCTGACGAAAAGTGGTGTTCAGACGTTCGATAAGATCCAGCGCCGCCATTTTGGTCTCTCCATTAGTTACAACATACTTTTGAATTTATAGCACAGGTGCCCGCATCCGGCTACTGTGTCGCGGCGGTTCAGGAGGGCAGTGAAATGTGGTGGTAGATGGGCCAGCTAAAAGTAAATTGCGCGCCGCCCAACTCGCTTTGCGAGCAGCTGACTTCGCCGCCGAACGCCTGGGCTATTGAATGCACAATGGCCAGCCCCAGGCCACAGCCGCCGGTGGCGCGATCGCGGCTGGGATCGAGGCGGACAAAAGGTTCGAACACACGCTGGCGCTCTTCGGGCGCAATACCAGGACCATCATCTTCCACGGTCATGCTGGCCTGCGAGCCCTGGCGCTGTAAGGTGACTCTCACGGTTTGCTGGCTGTAACGCAGCGCATTGTTTACCAGATTATCCAGCACGCGTTCCATCAGACGCATATCGAGCGCGCCATACTCTTCACCCGGCGTGGTGCTCAGCAACAGCGTGTGTTGCGGGTTCATGCTACGGGCATCATCCATATAGCTGTGAAACCAGGCGGGCAGATCCGGGGTGGTGAGTTTCAGCTCGGTTTGCGGGCGATCGAGCCGGGCATAGGTCAGCAGTTCTTCAATTAATGCTTCCAGTTGCCCAATATCACGGTTCAGCGCCGCATGCTCGGTTTCACTCAGGTTATCGCTCATCTCCAGCCGGTAACGCAGCCTGACCAGCGGCGTGCGTAGCTCATGGGCAATACCGTCAATCAACTGTTTTTTACTGGCGATCAGCGCATTGATGTTATCGGCCATCTGGTTAAAGGCGATGCCGAGCCGCTCAAAGCTGGAGTTACTGTCGAAATGAATACGTTCCTCAAGATGGCCTTCACCAAAACGCTGCGCGGCAGATTCCAGCCGCAGCATCTCCTGCCAGTGCGGGCGCATCCAGATAAACACCGGAAAAGCGAGTGAGATGGCAATCAGCGCCATCAGCGACATATCCAGCAGCCGCGTCTCATGCAGGAAAAAGAGATAGGGCACCGGGCCGACAGCCAGCACGTAATGGCTGCGGGGAATGCGCTGGATAAAGGTATATTCAGAATCCAGCGCCACAATATCGCCTTCGCGCAGCCGTTGGGCTGCGGGTTCTTCAAGGGTGAATTTATTCATCGGTTCAATGCGCAGATTGAACGACAAATTCAGATCCAGCTCCTTCAGCGTCTTGGCCCATTGATGCGGCGGGATCTCGCGCAGTTCGCTGCGCATTAAATAGAGGGAGCTTTTCATCAGGTCGTCCAGCGACTGACGTCCCGCGCGCTCGGCGGTAAATTTGTAAACCAGACCCACCAGCATCGTCATGACCAGAAAACAGACGAACAGCAAAAGGTAAAACTGGACGAACAGTTTTTTCATCGTGACACCTGGTTAAGAGCTTCAGTTGTCCCACGCGTGCGGCGCGAACAGGTAGCCTTTGTTACGGACGGTTTTGATGCGATAAGGTTCGGTGGCGCTGTCGAGCAGCTTTTTCCGCAGTCGGGAGATCGCCACATCAACGCTGCGATCCATACCGTCATAGCTGACGCCGCGCAGGTTTTTCAACAGCGCATCCCGGTCCATGATCTGTCCGGCGTGGGTTGCCAGTTCCCACAGCAGCTCGAAATCCGCCGTTGAGAGCGAAACCTGCTCGCCTGCCAACATCACCTGGCGGTTAACCGGATCGATCGACAACGTGCCGAAGCTGATGGCTTTATGCTGCTTCAGCGACGGGGTCGCGGGTTCCGCCGCGACACCAGTGCGCTGTCGCAAGTGCAACCGCAGCCGGGCCAGCAGCACCGCAGGTGGCGTGGTTTTGAGGATGTAGTCGTTTGCGCCCATCTCCAGCGACAGAATATGGTTCATATCACTGTCGAGCGAGGTGAGCAGCACAATCGGGCCATTCCACTGGCTTCGCAGGTCGCGGCACAGCGTCATACCATCTTTACCCGGCAGCATAATATCCAGCAGCACCAGCTCCGGTTTCTCGCGGGCGATCACCTCTTCGGCGCGATCGCCGCGGGGTTCGACAATGACATCCATATCGTGTTTGCCCAGATAAGCCGCAATCAGTGCGCCGACTTCCGGGTCGTCTTCCACAAAAACGATCTTATTCATATGCCAGTGTTATCGATAAAAACGTAAACATACACCGCCTTGCGGTAAGCTGCCATTACTCTTTTCTAAACGATATGCGCTCAGTTATGCTGTAGGTCGTTGTTGTTAAAGTATTAAAGGGAAAATTATGGGGTTGTTTTTTAAAGCCGCGCTGGGCGCGCTGGTGGTGCTGTTGATCGGCGTATTAGCAAAAACAAAAAATTACTATATTGCCGGGCTGATTCCCCTGTTCCCGACCTTTGCGTTGATCGCCCACTATATCGTCGCGACCGAGCGCGGCGTGGAAGCGTTGCGCACTACCATCGTGTTCGGTATGTGGGCGATCATTCCCTATTTTGTCTATCTACTGTCGCTGTGGTATTTCACCGGTATGATGCGCGTCTGGCCGGCGCTGGGCTGCGCAGTCTTGTGCTGGTGCCTCAGCGCCTGGCTGTTAATTTTTGTCTGGAGCCGAACCCATTAACGCACCAGCATCCAGGTTGCCGGAACAGCGGCAATCAGCAGCAGGCCGATCAGCGCTTTTTCCCGCTGTTTCAGCGCGTCGGTCATTTCGTGCGTGCGACGGGCATACATAAAGACCAGCAGGCCTGGGGCGTAAAGCACCACGGAGAGTAGCAGGTGCATCGGCCCGGAGGCGTACAGCAACCACAGCCCGTACAGACAGGCACCAATGGCGACCGCCTGATGCAGCGGGCGACGGGCCATTTTCAGCAGGAAGGCGCCGACGAGGAAGTAGGGGACCAGAATCATCTCGGAGGCGATGGTCAGCAGCGTGTTGTAATCCGAGCCGGTAAGCCAGATCAGCACCAGGCATACCTGCACGCTGCTGTTGGTCAGCCACAGCGAGGCGGCTGGCGCGCTGTTTTTATTCTGCTGCGCAAAAATCCGCGGGAAGGCTTTATGCGTTGCCGCCAGCAGCGGAACTTCGGCGGCCATAATGGTCCAGCTCAGATATGCGCCGCAAACGGAGATAATCAATCCGGCGGCAATCACCACTTCACCCCAGCTACCGAGCAGCTTGACCATCAGCCCGGCCATTGATGGGTTGCGCATTTCGGCCAGTTCCGGACGTGGAACCACACCGAGCGAAAGCAGGGTGACCAGCAGGTAGACCGTCAGCGCCGCCAGCACCGCCAGCAGAGTGGCGCGACCGACATCCTGTTTATTACGCGCTCTGGCTGAGACGACTACGGCGCCTTCCACACCGATAAACACCCACAGAGTGATCAGCATGGTGTTTTTCACCTGTTCCCAGACGGGAACACCGAGCGCGATGCCGCTGAAGTCCAGGCGGAATTTGTCGAGGTTAAAGGCCAGTGCCGCCAGCACGACAAATAATCCAAGCGGCACCAGTTTCGCCAGCGTGGCAGCGAGATTAATGCTTGCCGCGGTCTGCACGCCGCGCAGGACCAGCGCGTGAACAATCCACAGCAACGCAGACGCACCGAGGATCGATTGCCAGGTATTGCCATCGCCAAACAGACGCAGCGTGGGAGTATCGGTAAAGAAACTCAGCGCGGAAAAGACAATCACCAGATAAGAGACGTTAGCAATCACCGCACACAGCCAGTATCCCCAGGCCGAGCAGAAGCCGATCAGCTCGCCGAACCCTTCGCGGGCGTAGGTAAAAATACCGCCATCCAGATCCGGACGGATACGGGTCAAAATCAGCATCGCAAAGGCGAGCAGCAGTATTCCTGCGCCAGTGATCGCCCAGCCGATGATCAACGCCGCCGGACTGGCGACTTCCGCCATATTCTGCGGCAGGCTAAATACGCCAGCGCCGAGCATGGAGCTCAAAACCAGCGCAGTTAAAGCGCTAAGGCCTAGTTTTTTTTCCATTGTTATCCTGTCAACAAATACGGCTAATCCAGAATAATTATTTTGCCGTGGCGCATAAATATGGTGGATATCACTGAGGCGCGGGATTTTACGGAGTGTCGTGAGGGCATGCAATGCTGTCGGTGACAATTTTGCGAAAAAGCGGGAAAAAAGCGAAAAAAAAGGCGGCCGTAGCCGCCTGATTCAGGAATGCGCTTACTTGTAGAGATCGGCGCTGATGGTCATGTTGTTGCCGCTTTCTGACCACTGGCGCGTGATGTGGTAATACTTCGCGCCTTTCTGCGCGGCGCGTTTAGCAACCTGATAGGAGATTTCCGTCATGTTGCCGTAGTTGCCGGTAAACTTGATGCTGTCGAACGGTACCATCTGCGCAGCCGTGATCTTGTTCAGTTCTTCGACTTTAGTGCCGTCAGGTAACGTGACACTGTAACGCCCGCCGGATGTGGATTGCGTTTCAAAGAAACGGCCAACGCCCACGCCCGGAGTTGCATCGCTGGCAACGCCCGGGATTTCCACTTTCTTCGCTTCTTCACCGCCTTTAGCCAGCGCAGCGCGGCCCGCCTCGGAATCACGCGGAATCGCATCGGCACTCTGGATAACGCGTTTTTTGGCGTCAGCTTTATAGATGAAAGCGGTGATCATCTGATTGCCGCCCTGGTTCGCATCGACCTGGCGAACAATATAGAAAGACGCGGCGCCTTTTGCGCTGGCGGCTTTGGTGATGGCGTCGTTAACTTCCGGCTGCGTGCGGTAGAAGCCCTGAACGGTGACGGTATCGTACGGCTCAAGCGCGATGGCAACATCTTTCGGTAATTCTGTTACGCCGTTGATCACGCGGAAGGCCGGACGTTCTGCTTTTGGTGCGTCGGCTTTATAAAGATCGGCGGTGACGCGCTGGTTGCCGCTGTTGCCCGCATCAGAGGTATCTACAACGTAAAATGCCGCTGCGCCTTCTTTATCCGCGCGTTTGGATGCCGCGTCGACGGCATCGCCAATGGCATTAAAGCGACCGGTAATGACGACGCGATCGTAAGGTTTTACTGCCGCTGCTTGCTCCGGTGTTAACTCCGTGGCCGCGTTCGCTGTCATCACTGTGGCAGATAAAAGAGCTGACGCCAGGAGGGTGTACTTAAGCTTCATAAAAATAGTCCTTCGCCTTGCGCAAACCATAAACTGGTGTTGTTGTTGGGAAAACGTCGGTGATTATTGCATTTAAACAGCGCTACTGTCTGCGTCATTTTTCACTGACTGTGCGGTGAGGAGGCAAATAATGATAACCTTTAGTGATATGTTGAAAAAACAGACGCTTGACCAGCAAAAGCGATATAGCATACAACTTTTAACGTTAATACATTGTTAAATGGCGACTCTTCGCTGGAGATTAATCGTGTTTTGCCGCTTCGCTTGAGCGGAATATCGGCCTGTTATAGCGAATTTAAGGAAAATAACCCTGCCAGAATCCCTCTACCATTCATATTCGCGGATAAAAGCACAATTTCTCTTTTTCGGCTGTGGATCACAGGCGTTATTTTCAGTAGGTTATAGAAAGTTTGTTACTGTTTTATTTTCCGGGGCTTTTGTGAAAACAGAGGTATAACGCCTTCGGGACGACTGACAAACCATCATCTAAATCCGATGGAAGGGAAAACTATGCGTATTGGTGTACCTAAAGAACGGTTGGCCAATGAAACCCGCGTTGCGGCGACACCGAAAACGGTCGAGCAATTGCTTAAATTGGGTTTCAGCGTTGCGGTTGAAAGCGGCGCGGGCAAGCTGGCAAGTTTTGATGACGATGCGTTTACTCTGGCAGGGGCAACGATAGTCGATAGCAGCAACGTCTGGCATTCCGACGTGATCCTGAAAGTGAACGCGCCGGACGATGAAGAGATCGCGCTGCTCAATCCAGGCACGACGCTGGTCAGCTTTATCTGGCCTGCGCAGAATCCTGCGCTGATGGAGAAGCTGGCGGCGCGCAACGTGACCGTGATGGCGATGGATTCCGTACCGCGTATTTCGCGCGCGCAGTCGCTGGATGCGCTCAGCTCAATGGCGAATATCGCGGGTTACCGCGCCATTGTTGAAGCCGCGCATGAGTTTGGTCGCTTCTTTACCGGGCAGATCACTGCGGCAGGGAAAGTGCCGCCGGCAAAAGTGATGGTTATCGGCGCGGGCGTGGCCGGTCTGGCCGCCATCGGCGCCGCCAACAGCCTTGGCGCGATTGTCCGTGCGTTCGACACCCGCCCGGAAGTGAAGGAGCAGGTGCAAAGTATGGGCGCCGAATTCCTTGAACTCGATTTCGAAGAGGAAGCGGGCAGCGGCGACGGCTACGCAAAAGTGATGTCCGAAGCCTTTATCAAGGCGGAAATGGAACTGTTTGCCGCGCAGGCGAAAGATGTCGATATCATCGTCACTACCGCGCTTATCCCTGGCAAACCGGCACCGAAGCTGATTACTCGTGAAATGGTCGATTCCATGAAGCCAGGCAGCGTGATCGTCGATCTGGCGGCGCAAAACGGCGGTAACTGCGAATACACCGTGCCGAATGAAATCAGTACCACGGCCAACGGCGTAAAAGTGATTGGTTACACCGATCTGCCAGGCCGCTTGCCGACGCAGTCCTCCCAGCTTTACGGCACCAACCTGGTGAACCTGCTGAAACTGCTGTGCGTGGAAAAAGACGGCAACGTAGTGGTCAACTTTGATGATGTCGTGGTGCGCGGTGTCACCGTCGTTCGCGACGGCGAAATCACCTGGCCGGCTCCGCCGATTCAGGTTTCCGCGCAGCCGCAGGCAGCGCCGAAAGCGGCAGCAGCGCCGAAAGAAGAGGCCAAACCGGTCTCGCCGTGGCGTAAATATGCGCTGATGGCGCTGGCAATTATTCTGTTTGGCTGGCTGGCGGATGTCGCGCCGAAAGAGTTCCTCGGCCACTTTACTGTCTTCGCGCTTTCTTGCGTGGTGGGTTACTACGTGGTGTGGAACGTGTCGCACGCGCTGCATACGCCGCTAATGTCGGTAACCAACGCAATTTCCGGCATTATTGTCGTCGGCGCGCTGTTGCAGATCGGCCATGGCGGCTGGGTCAGCTTCTTAAGCTTTATTGCGGTACTGATTGCCAGCATTAATATTTTTGGTGGTTTCACCGTCACTCAGCGCATGCTGAAAATGTTCCGGAAGAACTAAGGGGTAACAAATGTCTGGAGGATTAGTTACTGCTGCATACATTGTTGCCGCGATCCTGTTTATTTTCAGCCTGGCGGGGCTTTCTAAGCATGAAACCTCCCAGCAGGGCAATAACTTCGGTATCGCCGGGATGGCAATTGCGCTGATCGCCACCATCTTTGGCCCGGATACCGGCAACGTTGCCTGGATTCTGGTGGCCATGATCATCGGTGGCGCGATCGGTATTCGCCTGGCGAAGAAAGTTGAAATGACCGAGATGCCAGAACTGGTCGCGGTGCTGCACAGCTTCGTTGGTCTGGCGGCGGTGCTGGTCGGCTTTAACAGCTACCTGTACCACGATGCGGGCCTGGCGCCGGTGCTGGTGAACATTCATCTGACCGAAGTGTTCCTTGGCATCTTTATTGGTGCGGTGACCTTTACCGGTTCCATCGTGGCGTTCGGCAAGTTGCGCGGCAAGATCTCTTCTAAACCGCTGATGCTGCCGCATCGTCACAAAATGAACCTTGCGGCGCTGGTTGTCTCTTTTGTTCTGCTGCTGGTGTTTGTGCGTACCGATAGCGTCGGCCTGCAAGTTCTGGCACTGCTGCTGATGACGATCATCGCGCTGGTGTTCGGCTGGCATCTGGTGGCGTCCATCGGCGGCGCGGATATGCCGGTGGTGGTTTCCATGCTGAACTCCTACTCCGGTTGGGCGGCGGCGGCGGCGGGCTTTATGCTCAGCAACGACCTGCTGATCGTGACCGGTGCGCTGGTCGGTTCGTCGGGTGCGATCCTCTCTTACATTATGTGTAAGGCGATGAACCGCTCCTTTATCAGCGTAATTGCCGGTGGTTTTGGTACCGACGGTTCTTCATCCGGCGGTGATGAAGAAGTGGGCGAGCACCGCGAAATCAACGCGGAAGAGACAGCCGAGCTGCTGAAAAATTCGCACTCGGTGATCATCACCCCGGGCTATGGTATGGCGGTGGCGCAGGCGCAGTATCCGGTGGCGGAAATCACCGAAAAACTGCGCGCGCGCGGCGTGAAAGTGCGCTTTGGTATTCACCCGGTTGCCGGGCGTCTGCCGGGCCATATGAACGTGCTGCTGGCGGAAGCGAAAGTGCCATACGACATCGTGCTGGAAATGGATGAGATCAACGATGATTTCGCCGATACCGACACGGTGCTGGTGATCGGTGCTAACGATACCGTTAACCCGGCCGCGCAGGACGATCCGAAGAGCCCCATTGCCGGGATGCCGGTGCTGGAAGTGTGGAAAGCGCAAAACGTGATTGTCTTCAAACGTTCGATGAACACCGGCTATGCTGGCGTGCAGAACCCGCTGTTCTTCAAAGAGAATACGCAGATGCTGTTTGGCGATGCCAAAGCCAGCGTCGATGCTATTCTGAAAGCGCTGTAAGTTATACCGCTTATAAATACCGCTCCCCGGAGCGGTATTTTTTTGCCCGTAACCGGTATGAGCACAGCGACTATACTTCTTTCTTCATGTTCTTATGTGGAGGAAGGATGACGTTTTTGCCTCATTTTGACTTTATATCCTTATTGATGTCGCCCGCATTCTGGGCGGGTCTGGCGACAGTGGTAGTGGTCACGTTGGTGGTTTACTGGCTGTTTACGCGCTTACTGAAGATGGTGATGAAGGGGGCGCACAACTGGAGCGAGAAACAGCGCGGTGTTGGCAAAATGCAGCATGTGCTGGTTGATATGCTCAGCCGTACCAGTCAATTTCTGCTCTTTATTGCTGCATTACTCTTCAGTCTGCGTTTCATCGATCTCCCCGACCGCCTGTTTAACACCCTCGGACACGCCTGGTTTTTAGTGCTGGCGATTCAGATTGCCATCTGGCTTGATCAGGGCGTGGTGTCGTGGATGCGCCATTTGATGTATACGCCTGGCGCAAGCCGAAACCCGGTGACCATGGTGATTGCCGGTTTGTTACTGCGCATGATGCTGTGGACCATCATGCTGTTGTCGATTCTGGCGAACGCGGGGGTCAATATCACCGCGCTGGTAGCCAGCCTCGGCGTGGGCGGTATTGCGATTGCGCTTGCTGTGCAGACTATCCTCAGCGACGTTTTTGCCTCGCTCTCCATTGGCTTCGATAAGCCCTTCGAAATTGGCGATTTCGTGGTGTTTAACGATGTTGCCGGCACCATTGAACATATTGGTCTTAAAACCACGCGTATTCGCAGCCTGAGCGGCGAACAAATCGTCTGCGGCAATGCGATTTTGCTGCAACAAACGCTGCATAACTATAAGCGCATGCAGACGCGGCGTATCGTTTTCACCTTCGGGCTGGCCGTTAGTACGCCACCGGACAAACTGCGGAAAGTGAGTGAAATGGTGCGGGCCATCATTACCGATGTGGGTGAAACGAAGTTTGACCGCGCACATTTTCAGGGATTCGCCGCCGATCGGCTGAATATTGAAGTCGTGCATATCGTCAACACGGCGGATTACAACAAGTACATGGATATTCAGCAGGAAATCAATATCCGCATTATGGAAAAGCTGGCAGAAGAGGGGATCGCGCTGGCGCTGCCGTGTGTGGTGGTAAAAGGTGGGCTGGCGGTAGAAAATCCGGCGGCTGAGCAACGCGGTGAACAGGCAGTATAAAAAAGCCGCCTTGCTGAAGTGAACCCCGAACGTTGAATACGTCAACAAATGGGGTTCACTTCATGGCGGGTTTTTATTTAATCGTCTTCTTCGTCCAGTTCGATCGGGCTTTGGTAATCATCCGGTTTGATGACCAACAGGTCGCAGCGCAGATGATCGATCACCTGTTCGGCTGTATTACCGAGGAACGCCGCAGAAATCCCGGTTCGCCCGATGGTACCCAGTACCACAATCCCGGCCTGTAAGTGCTCGGCCAGGTCCGGGATCACCTCTTCCGGTAACCCTTTCTCTACATGCGTTAATTTTTCATCAATGCCGAATTTCTGCCGCAGCGCTTTCATGGCCAGCAGATGCTGACCCCGAATCGCGTCGTTGTACACGCTGGGATCAAATTCCGGCAGTTCGATGGCGATATTGATTGGTGTAACGGGATAAGCGCCGACAAGATGCACTTCGGTATGGTTGACCTGTTCGGCCAACTGCAACGTCTCTTTGACCAGTTTTTCGTTCAGCGAATTGTGGTATAGCTCTTCACTGGCGAGATTGACCGCCACCACGGCGCGACCGCCTTCCGGCCAGGGCTGATCTTTGACCATCCATACCGGGCAAGGACATTTGCGCAACAGATGCCAGTCCGTTGGGGTGAAAATCACCGATTCCAGCCGATCGTGCTGGTGGGTCATTTTCAGCAATAAATCATGACCGCCGGAAATCACTTCCTGGATGATGGCCTCGAAGGGACGATTATGCCACACCACTTTGATCTCAATCGGCACGCCCGCATCAATGTAGAATTTCGCCTGCTCACGGATCCACGCGGTACGCTGGCTGATAACGCCTTGCCGCATAGCGGTGCGTTCATCGGGGGACAGAAGGGTGGTCATTTCGTAAGAGAAATCATAGATTGGCAAAAAGGCTTTAATGCGGCCACCAATCCGTTGATGCAAATACACAGCACGCCGTAATGCTGGCTGATCGTCCTGGTTAGGGTCGATGGCGACCAACATGTTTTGATACTTAGCCATACAGGGTCTCCTTACATCTGTCACCACAGTCTGTAAATAAAAGATAACCTATAAGCACTGAATGAAACAGGGAAAACCTTTTGCCAGATCAATAAATCACGAAAATTACACAGTCCGGCAAAAGGTCTGAAGGCAGGAGAAAAAACTCAGGCGACGTTGCGCGCGTGGCCAGCCAGCTGCGCCAGCATATCGCTGTTTTCAATGGTGATATATTTCCCTTTCACCGCCAGCATTCCGCTCTTCTGGAAACGACCGAGCAGACGGCTAATGGTTTCTACCGTCAGTCCCAGATAGTTACCAATATCGCCACGGGTCATGGTCAGACGGAATTCACGCGGTGAGAAGCCACGCTGGGCAAAACGACGCGAGAGATTGTAGATAAACGCCGCCAGACGCTCTTCGGCATTTTTCTTCGACAGCAGCAGGATCATATCCTGATCGCCTTTGATCTCGCCGCTCATCAGACGCATCATCTGCTGACGCAGGTTCGGCATTTTGCCGGAGAGATCGTCCAGCGTCTCAAACGGGATTTCGCAGACCATCGAGGTTTCCAGCGCCTGTGCAAAGCTGGGATGATGAGCGGTACCAATCGCGTCGAAGCCGACCAGATCGCCCGCCAGATGGAACCCGGTGATCTGCTCGTCGCCCTGTTCGGTAATGGTGTAGCTCTTAATCGTACCGGAACGAATTGCGTACAGCGATTTCAGTTCATCCCCTGCTTTAAACAGCGTCTGACCTTTCTGGATGGGCTTTTTACGCTCAATAATGTTGTCGAGCTGATCCAGCTCGTGCTCATTGAGAGTAAAAGGGATACAAAGCTGGCTAATGCTGCAATCCTGGCAATGGATTGCACATCCGCCTGACTGAATGCGTCGTATAATTCGCTTTTCCGGGATCATAGGTCTGCTCAAGCCGTAATTGATATTTGTCAATTTTAACATCTTTTTCTTGAGCACGTAAGCCTGGTAAAACGTCAATTCACGATTATTAAAACAGGCGGGCAAGCAGCAACAAGATGAATCTACATCATCTCGTTGAAATTCCTTCACTTCGCTAAGGATTTTATCGCAATGCTTCCTGATAAGAAGCCTTTTTATGCGCTTTTTCTCACAATAGCAGGTAGCCTTCGTGGCGTAACAGCCACTCTTTGCGCTGTACGCCGCCCGCATAGCCGGTCAGGGTGCCATTGCTGCCGATGACACGGTGACAGGGTACGACAATACTGACCGGGTTTGAACCATTGGCGGCTCCCACCGCCCGCGCCGCCGTTGCGCGTCCCAGCGTTTTTGCCAACTGGCCATAATGCACCACCTGGCCACACGGGATCGTGCGCAACGCTTGCCATACCTCGCGCTGAAAGGGGGTACCGGCGGTCGCCGTGGGGAGGGTGTCGATAACAGCCAGATCGCCGTCAAAGTAGTCCTGCAATTTCTGGCTTAATCCACCAGGATCCGTTGCGGCGATGCGCTGATAGCCTTCACCGCGATAATGAATATCCAGTAGCTTATTCATGCGATCGCTGTGCTCTTCCCACTCTACGGCGCGCAGATGAAAATTTTCGTCGCACACTATCCATAGCGGGCCAAGCGGGGTGGATATTTTGTCCTCAAGTAACGTTAACATTTGGCGTCCTTATCCGCGGCAAAGTTTGCCAATCCTAGCAGACGTCTTGCAGTGCCACCATACCCCAAAAGTACGTTTATTCCGCTATGTCAAGGCGGGAAGCAAAATAATAAACAGAGAATGTCTCGTTATTTAATAGATCATATATTATCTCTTTCCAGGGATAAAAAAATAGAGCCTGCCGACATCCGTCAGGCTCTACAGTACACACAATGACGCTTCCTTTCGTTATTTCCTGCAGTGTCCTCCGTGTGCGGTAAATATAGTTATAGCGGTGCTTAAAAATATTTCCAGCATGAAATGGTGATTGATTTCACGATATTTTAACTAAAATCCAGGTCGCTTCTTTGATAATAATTTGCGTTAAGTTCAATTAATACTTGCAGATTTATTATGGTTATTTTTACTGCAATTAAACAGGCGAAAGCATTAACTGTTTGTCAGACTTAAGGTAAATCCTCGCGGGCCATTGTGGGGGCGCTGTACGCCCGTTATAGTACATAAGCAGAAGTTGATGGAGGACTGCCTGATGAACCCTGACGACAAATCGCTTTTTCTTGACGCCATGGAGGACGTTCAGCCCCTGAAGCGCTGTGCAGATGTACACTGGCAGCGAACACCTAATCCTCGCGCGCAGCAGCGTATCGACACCCTGCAGCTCGATAATTTTCTCACCACCGGTTTTCTTGACATTATTCCTCTCGGTACGCCACTGGAGTTTAAACGCGAAGGGTTGCAGAACGGCGTGCTGGATAAGCTACGGCAGGGGAAATACAGCCAGCAGGCAAGCCTTAATCTGCTACGCCAGCCGGTTGAGCAATGCCGTCAAATGCTGTTCCGCTTTATGCACCAGGCGCGGCTTGATGGTTTGCGTAATGTACTCATTATTCATGGCAAAGGGCGGGAAGATGGCTCGCATCCGAATATTGTGCGTAGTTATCTGGCGCGCTGGCTGACCGAGTTTGATGACGTTCAGGCCTTTTGCGCGGCGCTGCCGCATCACGGTGGCAATGGTGCCTGCTATGTGGCGTTGCGTAAGTCGGAGCAGGCAAAGCAGGATAACTGGGAGCGCCACGCCAAACGCAGCCGCTGAGGGTCTGGCGTGATTTGTATGTTGCCTTTCGCTGGCGGGTTTTTGCACGGAACCCGCTGATTAATATAAGTGACTAATATCCGTCATTTTTGCCTGCGCTGGCGAATACTCCGACGGTCTGAATTTTATCCGCTGTCTGGCGATATTCTCGGCCTGCTGATGACCGCCCATAAAATCTCTGGCGTTTCGACCTTCAGTAATCCCGTAACGTCGTTTGTAGTAAAAATTAAATGTTTGGGGAATAACGCCGGAATAGTACTGGGCTGAATATTCAGCGGTGCCGCCCCGGGTTTTTATAAAATTAACGATAGCATTGCCAATATCGCTACTGGGTGAAGAACAGCGCAGGTAACTCTGTTTTCCATCGCCGCCAAAAACCACACCGTGCAGGCTTTTCATCGCGATCCCTTTCTGTTCCAGCGCGCACTGAATATCTTCCAGGTTCTGTTGCAGCGCCAGAGCTGTATCAAAATGCGCACATAGCAGATAATCGTGCTGATCGGATAATGCATACAATCCCAAACAACTTTGTACCGCTGGCATAGAAAGGTCTAAACCTTCGCGTTTAAAAATACCATATTGTCCTTGAAATACGACGACTCTCATCTCAGTAGCTCCATTACGTAGTGAATATTATTTTTCAGATCCACAAATCTTTTTAATAATACAAAGAGTATGATTTTTGTCGCTTAATAAGAATAATATTTATGTCTTTTTTCTCTTAAATAAATAGATTGAAAGAACGTCTGTGTGAATCTATCGGCAGCGTTTTTTATTTGACGATCGGTATATCAACGTAGCGTGTTGTATAACCTGGCGATAGCATTTCCCGCTTCATGGTCCAGCTTTTTTGAATGCCTTGCCCGGCAAACCAGACGGTGCCTCGTGGGAACAGCCAGCCTGCCGCTGGCCTGCGAGTCACAGAAGGTTTTATTTTCGTCATGTGAGCTGGTGCTTATAAAAACGCTTATTACGCAGCAGCGTTTTCTTTCAGCCCGGTGTTTCTCCACCGCGCGCTCCGCATAGGCGCATACCGCCTGATACATATCGTTATATTGAGTGATGCGGTGACCAAATGAGCGGCTACAGATGATCTGCTGAACTTCGACCTGTTCCACGCTTTAATCGTGAGCGCCAGCACACTGCGTGACGATTTATCCCCCAGGCCTTAAAAAAACAATAAAAACGTATTCATGATCAAAAAACATCCTCTGCCGGTAGTTTTACAGTGAGATTATTCTTAAGAATATAGGATATTTCATATGGTTTTTTCGTCAGCCAGGGAAGAGCAGGGTGAAACACTTCCTCCCTCTTTATCAGCCTTACCCGTGTCCTTTTCTCGTGAAGAATGGATAGCCACAGGGATCTGTCTTCGCGACTTTTTTGCTTTCCCGCAATCAGGCTCGCTGGCTGAAATCAGTAACAGACTCCGGGATTTGTGCCTGCCCTATCCGGGGTTACCCGCAATCCCTACCTCCGGGGACTGGCTTGAGGTCGAATACGATTTTAATCGGCTATTTGTAGGTCCCATGGCTTTGCTGGCTCCGCCTTATGCTTCCGTATATCTGCATACAGAGCCGCAAGTCATGGGGAAAAGTACGCTCGAAATACGCAAGTGTTATCACGAACTGGGTTTCGAAGTTTCACTGGAAAATAAATTTCCTGATGATTCAATTAGTTATGAGGTTGAGGCCTGTTTGCTACTGGTATCGTTACCTGAACTGACGCCAGAACAGAGAGAAGTACTGAGCTGGCTGACGCATCAGCACCTGAGTAAATGGTTGCCGAACTTTATTACCCGTATCAAAGCCCATGTATCAACGCCGCTGATTGCCTCAGTTGCTGACGTACTTTCGCTTTGGTTTTTCGATTTACAGCGGAGAATTCTCCATGACTGACACACCTGATTCCCCCGCCAGGCGGCGCTTTATCAAAAACCTTGCCATCGCAGGCGTTGCTACCAGCCTGCCAGGCGGTCTGTTGATCCCTCGCCGGGCTGCAGCACAGCCCCCGATACCTTACAATCCTGATAACTACACCCTTTATCGAAATTCCTGTCCCCGCAATTGCTATGACACCTGCAGCCTGAGAACTCACGTTAAAGACGGTGTCATCCACTATATTGACGGAGCAAAAGAGTCGACTTTCACGCATGGTCAACCCTGCATAAAAGGTTTGACCTATCCCCGCCGGGTCTACAGTCCTGACCGGATTAAATACCCAATGATTCAGGATGGGCGAGGCTCCGGTAAATGGCGCCGCATCTCCTGGGAAGACGCAATGGAACGCATTGCCAGCAAAATTCTGGAGATTAAAAAGAAAGATGGCTCGCTTCTGGGGCTGGGTCTCACGAAATATTCAGGTAATTTGGGCATTCTGAATTACGGTGTTGAAGGCATGATGTCCTCGCTGGGTTACACCACCCGTTTTGTCGGCACTCCCTGCTGGCCTGCAGGAATTGATGCCCAGAGCTATGACATGGGGGATATGTGGTGTAACGATCCCGAAGATATGGTCAAGTCCAGGTACATCATTATCTGGGGCGCTAACCCTGCCTGGTGTTCCATGCATAGCATGAAATACATCTATCAGGCGCGGGAGCGTGGAGCCAGAGTGGTTGTTATTGATCCCCTCCTGACGCAGACAGCAGCCAAAGCAGATTTGTACTTGCGGATAAAACCAGCCTCCGATGGCGCGCTGGCGCTGGGTATGGCTCGCCACTTATTAGACAACGGTCTGGTGGATAAAGACTTTACTACCCAGTATGCCGTCGGTTTTTCTGATTTTGCACAGTATTTAGAGGAAAACATCACCCTGGAGTGGGCAGCGGAGCAGTGTGGCCTTCCTGCCGACACCATTCGTCAGCTTGCAGAAGATTTTGCTGCAGTAAAACCAGCGACTATCTGGATCGGTTACGGTATGCAACGCCATATCAATGGAGGCGCAAATGTGCGTGCCATTGATGCACTGGTCGCCATGACGGGGAATATCGGTCTGGAAGGGGGAGGCGCACGTTATGGTCACCTTTATACCTGGGGATTCAATTATCACGCCATGCTGCAAAAACAACCTGAGGGATCGGTTGGGTTTACTGGGCAGAAAGGACCAAAAGGTGAGTTTGATTTTGCGGCAAAAACGGAAGCCAGCTATACCGACCGCAGTGTGAATATAAACAAAACCGCCCAGGCGATACTGGACACGAATGATCCGCCCATCCGTATGTTGTGGGTGGCGTGTAAGAACCCCCTATCACAGGATTTTGATCATAATAAAATGCTTAAGGCTTTCAAAAAGCTGGAGATGGTGGTGTGCGTGGACCATTTTTTCAATAAAACCGTGGAGCAGGCCGATATTGTTTTACCTGCCACAACTCAAATGGAGGAGTGGAATGTCTCGGTATCGTACTGGCATTACTGGTTAACCATTAACCAGCCGGCGATTAAACCAATGTATGAGTCGAAATCGGATATTGAGATAGCGGCGGCTCTATCCCGAACAATGAATCGCTTGTCCCCGGGCTCCTGTACATTCCCGCAGGAGATTGACAGTAAAGAGTGGGTAGCGAAAGAATTTAACGATGGGATCTACAAACTGTTTGGTATCTCATCCTGGGAAGAGCTGCTCAATGGTCCTGTCAAAGCTAAACTGCCACATCCTGCGGCCTGGCACGACTTCAAGTTCAAAACACCATCCGGTAAATATGAATTTGCTTCGGCGCTGAGTCAGGAGAACGGCCACTCACGCTTACCTGAATATAAACCAGGCAGGGCGAAGACCCATCCATTCCAGCTTTTTACTCCTCATGCATTATTTGGCATCCATTCACAGTTCATTAATCTGGACTGGATGAAAGTGTTTTACCCGGAACCATTTGTTTACCTCCATCCCGCAGCGGCACAACGCAAAGGTATCAGGGAACTGGACTGGGTTCGTGTCTTTAATGGCATTGGTGACGTAACTGTCAGGGCCAGACTTACCACGAACGTACCGAAAGATATGCTGGTGATGTATGAGGCCTGGTTCCCGAAAAAGAGTTTTAACGTTCAGAATGTGGTCGACGATACCTCATCAGATATGGGGCAAATGAAAACCGGTTCACCGGGTTCCGCCATCCATTGTCAGTTTGCTGATATAGAGTTAACAACAATGTCAGCACAGGATAAATCGGTACAAGGAGCAAAAGCATGAGACGTGCATTCTTGGTCGATAGTGAAAAATGTATCGGGTGCCGTGGCTGTGCCATGGCCTGTAAAAGTTTTAATCAACTGGAGCCGGATCTGTTCTGGCGCTATGTCTACCCCCTGGGGAATTCCATCTATCCGCACGAAGAAAGGGCTTTCTACTCGCTGGCATGCAACCACTGCGAGCATCCCGCCTGTCTGGATGCGTGCCCGGTTGAGGCCTATACCCTGCGCGAAGATGGTATCGTCGTACATGATCCTGCTCGCTGTATAGGCTGTAAAAACTGCCTGCGCAGTTGTCCTTATGGCGCCCCCAGATTTAACGAAGTCACTCATAAAGCTGAAAAATGCAGTATGTGTTATGAGCGGTTAGATGCAGGTTTACAAACAGCCTGCATTGATGCCTGCCCTGTCGGCGCATTAACCATGATCGATCTGGATGGAGAGGGTGCCCCCGGAAATGCCATACAGTATCCCCCCGGCTACCCTGTTATGCCATCCCTGAACCCCGGGACCCGCTTCATTATGCCCCGCACACCGCATCAGGCTGGAGAATAATCATGGAACACTATGAGTTACCACTGGTTTTCTTTACATCGCTGAGCCAGACGTCTGTCGGAATGGCCCTGTTTCTTGCCTGGCGGCGCATTTATAACCGTGATATCCCGCAGCGCAGGTCATGGTTTATTACGGGCGTGGTTCTGGGCGTATCCCTGATTGGAGCAACCTTCCATCTGGCCGATCCGTTCCATGGCTATAACGCTTTTATCAACTTAAGACATTCATGGCTTAGCAGGGAAATTCTGGCAGCAAGCCTTTTTGCCGTAACGATTGCGCTGGCACTGTTCACCGATGGCAAAGTCGTGACCGTGATTGCAGCGGCAGTGATGGGGATCATTCTGATTGCAGTGCAGGGGCTGACATATGCAGCACCCGCAATGATCGCCATCAATAACGGGCTGCCGATGATTCTCTACCTGTTAACGGCATGGGTAATGGGGGCGGCAATGCTCCCGTTGCTGGATAAGTCTCCGGCACTTTCCCCCTTACGCCAGGGGCTGGTGTTGCTGATTCTGGCCATGGTTATCGCACCGGTTATCTGGCGCAGCGGTGGGACGATTGCACGTATGACCGCAGAACAATGGAGCACATCTCCTTTTTTCTGGTCCGGCTTAATCTGTTTCGCGCTAACGCTCGTCTTGTCCTGTCAGCGTCAGAAAGTGTCGGTTTCCATTGCAACGGTTATCATTGCACTTTCAGGTATTATCCTGAGTCGACTGACATTCTTTGGTGATACGGTGAGTACTATTATTAATATAGGTCAGCCGTACTGAGCCCGCATCAACCGGCTTTCTGAATTTATACCGGTCATATTTCCTGTGAAAAAGCCCCTGCATTGCTGCAGGGGCTTATATATATGATGCCGGGTGCCTCCCGGTAAGCCTTTGGGTAACCCCCCGTGGCTCGCTGCTTCAGTCGTGCATGATGAGCATTCCAGCAAAAGTGTCATCAGGTTAATTAGCCCCGCCGCTTAGGAGGATTCACCATAAAAGGCAAGATAGCATGAAGGGAATTAGAGCGATATCGACAATTTGTCAGTACGCAAAGAATGATTTTCACTTCTCAGGGTAAGCGCTTATAAAATTTTGAATGTGTTATAAAAAAAGCCTGCAGTTAGCAGGCGATAAAGGTTTTTTACTCATTTTTTTAGTTGTATCTGTTGAATAGGGTAAGTGAGCGTGCGCAATTAAATGTAAAGCAGAGAACTTAATGAAATGCTATAAATATTTCCTGGCAGCATCAAGTATCTCCTGTGAAGTCAATTCCCTGTCAGAAGCCACGTGAACAACACCATGATCTCCGGTCAAAGATGGAAAGCCTGCTGACATAATCCGAAGATGAGTTTCTTCACCGTTTGGATATTCCTGCTTAATAGAGGATATACCTTCAAGAACGGTCATGACCTTACAGGACTCAGCATTAAAAAAAACAAGGACTTTTATCATCTGTTGGTTTTTCCATAAGGCAATCTCTTCGATACAGGAAATAATTTTTTTGTGATCAACCTGCGCCTGCGCCGACTATGTGATATTTACAAAAATCTGCAATTTTCTTTTTTAATTTTGAAGGATGAAGAAAATTAAAACAAAGTAGAATCAAGGACGTGATGCTTTCGGAGGCTGCCTGGCCTCTTACGCACTTTATTATTTAACAAGCAGTTAGCTTCTGCTTTTAGACTTTTCATGCAGCAGACCTGCACTTCATCACATCGGTCAGCACACTCGTAGATGTGCAAAAATATGCTGACCTGATATTAAGAATAAACTGCCTTATCTACATTAATTTATGGATCTGTCTACTCAGGAGTAATCCGTCATCGTTGTCGCAGATCCACAAAGATTTATTTATCGCAAAGTATTACGTTTGCCGCAGCAGGACCTTTGTCTCCACTGTGTATTGCGAATTCAACTTTCTGCCCTTCAAATAAGGTTTTAAAGTTGTCTCCGTTAAGCGCTGAAAAATGAACAAAGATATCTTTGCTTCCATCAAGAGGAGAGATGAAACCAAAACCTTTGTCTTCGTTAAACCATTTTACAAGGCCTTTAATTCTTGAGGTCATACTGATTCCCGTTACAAATTATAATATTGATAGTAAACGTATAGTATTAAACGTATGGACTCAAAAGAGGGGATATCAGCGATAACGCCTGGTAATGAGGACTGCCCGGAAAATGTTTAACGTTCGTTTGTACATCGAACTGATGGGATTCATTAAGGCACGGGAAGTCAGAATAAGCAAATTATATTTTAGCCGTCCAGAGGGCCTGCAAGGAAAATTAAAAGTGGCAAGATAATTTTTTCAGGGTATAGTCTTTGCGTGTTTTCAATAAGGAATTGACTTGTCCCATAAAATGACAGGAATTGTCAAAAGTTTTGACATTCTCAGCGGTAAAGGTTTCATCACCCCTTCAGATGGCAGAAAAGACGTTCTGCTTCATATTTCAGCCGTTAATTCACGCGAATCGGAATTACCCATTCCCGGAAGCCGTATTGAATTTTGTCGGATTCACGGTCTCAGGGGGCCTGTGGCGGCGAACATCTATCTTTCCTGAATTTCAGTGCACCAAAATAAATAGATTAAAACTTAACCAAGTGTGATACGGTGAGGCTCATTCATTGAAAGGTTAATGATTATGTCCATTATCGATTACGCAATGAAACTCTTCAGCGGTGCTTCTACCGCCACTGCCGCCTGCCCTGTTTGTGGCTTAAAATCAGCTCAACCGGTGTCAAAAATCCGTGGCAATCAGGCCATGCTGTGCCCAGGGTGTAAGGCCCTGTTTATCTCCCGACGCTAGTCCGACCGAAAAACCTCAAACAGAGCCCATATTTTATACCTAAGTTAAATTCCAGCAGATGTTAAATCCCTGATGCCTTACGCCCATCCTGAGAGAACGTTTCTGAACTGATTTCGCAACTGCTCCTGCGCGCTAACGTCGCATCAGAGCAACGCTATGAAAATGAACCCCAGAGCGTGGTTTAACCACTCCCGTATTCCTACGAATGACGCCGAAAACATGACGTTTTCTGCGAACGATCCTGACGGTGAAAGCAATCCGCGGTCAGAACTCTTTTCGACTGCCCAGATGGAACGCTACGGTCAGAAACTGGCACGTACACATAAGTTATCGCCGGATAAACTTCCTTATTACCTGCTGAAAAGGCTCGGCGACAATGAGATCGTCATCACGCAAATCTGCTATGAGCTTAACGCGGGTAAAAAGACGAGTATCATGCCCGCCGGGGAATGGTTGCTGGACAATTATTATCTGATTGAGGAGCAAATCCGCAGTGTCCGCCAGCATTTGCCGAAAAGCTTTGGTAAAGGTCTCCCGTCGCTGATGGCACCGCTGAATTGTCCACGAATTTACAATATTGCATCAGAGGCCATTGCTCACGGTGATGGGCGCTGGGATACCGCCAGCCTGACCAGCTACCTCACAGCCTATCAACAGGTGACACCGCTGACATTAGGTGAAGTCTGGGCATTACCGGGGATGCTGCGCCTGGCGCTGATTGAAAATCTTCGTCGTATCAGCATAGAAGTGATAAAAGCTCAGCAGGACAGAAACCTGGCAGATACATGGATAACCAGGATTTTCGAATGTGCAGAGAACGAGCCTGGTGATTTAATCATGGTGGTGGCCGATATGGCGCGCTCTCGTCCTCCGTTAACCAGTGCGTTTGTCGCAGAACTGGTGCGGCGCCTGCAGGGGCATGGCAACGCGCTGTCGTTACCTCTTACCTGGGTTGATCAGTGCCTCCGGGAACAGGGAGTCACCACTGACATTCTCATTCATAGCTTCAATCAACAGCTTGCCGCCAGCCAGCTATCCGTCAGTAACAGCATCGCGGGCCTGCGATTACTGAGCGAAACGGACTGGGCTGATTTCGCCGAAACGATAAGTGTCGTCGAACAGGCATTACGCAATGATCCTGCCGGTATCTATCCCCGGATGCACTTTAATACCCGGGATCATTACCGCCACGTTGTTGAGATCCTGGCCCGAGACAGTGGTCTCAGTGAGCCTGAGGTTGCGGGCAGGGTGCTGGCGCTTTCGGGGGAGAGTGCTCCCGACACACAGGAACATCACGTTGGCTATTATCTGGCGGGCGAAGGTCGACAGCAGCTGGAGATTCATCTGTTGGCAGACACCTCCAGGCTCATACGTTTGCGGCACAGTTTCAACAGAATAACCCTGTTGTCCTGGCTTGGAAGCCTGGCGTTGTTGACAACTGCAACGACAGCGGCAGTTTTGCACGAAACTGCTCTGCAGGGCGCAGACTGGCTGTTGATCGTGGTGGCATTGCCTCTGATTATCGCTTTAACTCAGTTAATGAGTGATTTGCTCAGTGACGCAACCACCCGTTTTCGCGTTCCTCATCCATTGCCAGGGATGGATTTTTCAACCGGCATTCCTGCTGACAGCGCAACCATGATCGCCATCCCCTGCATGCTGACCAGCCACGATAGTTTCAGCAAGCTCCTCACCAGCCTTGAAGTCTGCTGGCTGGGGAATCAAAACGAAAATCTCAGGTTCGCTCTGCTCACTGATTTCGCTGATTCTGAGAATGAACCCTCGCCGGAAAATAACGCTCTGCTCAGACAGGCTATCGCCGATATGCAGGCGCTTAATCGCCGCTATCCCTCCAGCCGCCCACGTTTCTATCTGCTACACCGGCAACCTGAATGGAACCCCTCTGAAGGAACGTGGATGGGCTATGAACGCAAGCGGGGAAAACTGGCGTTGCTGAACAGCTGGTTGCGTCATCCGGGGACTCAATTCGTCAGTGTTGCGGATATACCTGCTCATCTTTTACCGGGTCACATTAAATACGTCATTACACTGGACAGTGATACGGTGCTGCCACGCGATACGGCACACAAGCTGGTCGCGACAATGGCGCATCCGCTGAATAAGCCAGAGTATGATCCGCTACGCCAGAGGGTCATTAAAGGATTCGGCATCCTGCAACCCGGCCTCGCGGAGGAGATACCACGCAACGGTCAGGGACGTTATGCCGCCATACGCAGTAACGTGCCTGGTAATAATCCTTATTCGATGATGTCTTCGGATATCTATCAGGATCTTTTTGGGGAAGGATCGTTCGTCGGTAAAGGGATTTATGATGTCGATATCTTTGTGCTGGCCACTGCCAACACTTGCCCGGAAAATCTGGTTCTCAGCCATGATTTACTTGAAGGGTGCTATGCACGATCGGGGCTACTGAGTGAGGTCTTACTTTACGAACAGTACCCCAATAATTACCTTTCGGACGTCGCGCGTCGTTCACGCTGGATCCGGGGCGACTGGCAACTGCTTAACTGGCTGAAGCCACGCGTCAGAAAAACGGATGGAACCCGGGATAAGAATCCGCTGTCCACACTTTCTTACTGGAAATTACTCGATAATTTGCGTCGCAGTCTGGTCGCTCCTTCTTTACTGGTATTGCTGTTCTTCTCCCTGATTTGGGTACCCAATCCATTTTACTGGCTTGGCGTACTGGCACTGATATGGCTGTTACCTGCCATCCCCAGCATCGTCCACAACTTTCTGCATAAACCTCTGCGTCGTCGTCTGAAGCTGCATCTGTTACTGGTTGGGGCAGGCGCGCTGAAGCGTTTGTCGGGCATCGGCCTTAATTTTGCGATACTGCCGCATGAAGCCGGATATTCGCTCAAGGCGATTGCCGTGACGCTATGGCGACTGGGGGTCAGCAGGCGTCATCTCAGCCAGTGGGTCAGTCACAGCCTGGACAGCAATCAGGACAAACCCTCTGTTGTACGTTTTTATCAGGCGATGTGGCTGAATGTTGCAGCTGGCGTAACGCTTACAATACTGACCGGACAATTTGCACCGCCACTGCTGGCAATTGCTTTGCCGATCGGTTTGTTATGGTGTCTGGCACCGCTGCTGATGAGCTGGCTGAGTCGCCAGCCTGTGCGTAAGGTGTTTTTGCCAAATCAGGAACAAAAACAGTTGTTACGCCAGACGAGTCGTGAAATCTGGGCATTTTTTGAGACCTTTGCCACAGAAAAAGAAAACTGGCTTCCACCCGATAACTACCAGGAAATACCGCAACCGATGGTGGCCCATCGGACTTCTCCTACCAATATTGGCCTTTCCCTTATGGCTAACCTGACAGCCTGGGACTTTGGCTACCTGCCCGGCGGAGAGGTGCTCCGGCGCGTGTCGCTCACCCTCGACACACTGGATAAAATGGAGCATTACCGGGGCCATCTCTATAACTGGTATGACACCCGTACGCTGGTCCCTCTCAGCCCACGCTATGTTTCAAGTGTCGACAGCGGAAACATGGCGGGGCATTTGTTGACACTGCGTGAAGGGCTGTCCGCCATGCGTCATCAGCCCGTTTTAAACACCCAACGGATACTGGCAGGGCTGAACGATACGCTGGATATTCTGGAAAAACAGTGGGGCCAGAACCCGCCTGATAGCCTGCGGCTGCTGCGCAACCACTGCCTGAGCGCGGTATCGCTACCTCCGCAGGCGTTTTTCAGCGAGCTGAAAAAAATGCGCACCCAGTGCAACCATTTGACAACGCAATGTCATCAGGGATCTCCTCTTCAGATGCGCTGGGCAGGGCATCTGGAGCATCAACTGGTACAGCTTTGCCATGAGTGGTCGCTGCTGCTTGGCTGGCTACCTGCCTCCTGGAACGAACAGCCGCTGCCGACGCTGAGCGAGCTTGCCCGTGCGACATTTACCGGTAAGGGAACATCTCCGGCATCAGCGACGAAGCAGGCCCGGATGCGGCTGAATATTATCACCGAGCTTGAACAGCGGCTGAATGAGCATGCCCGGATGGATTTCGCCTTTCTGTACAGCGAAGCAACCAGTCTGCTCAGTGTCGGTTATAACTGTGACACGAATACGCCTGATAAGAGCCATTACGATCTTCTGCCCTCTGAAATTCGCCTGACCAGTTTTCTCGCTATTGCGACTAATCAGCTACCTCTTAAAAGCTGGTACGCGCTGGGGCGGCTGTTTACCACGATTGATAATGAAACTGCCCTGATGTCATGGAGCGGGTCTATGTTTGAATACCTGATGCCGAATCTGGTGATGCCCACCTGGCCTGGCAGTCTGCTCGATGAGATGAGTCAGTCGGCGGTTATGCGCCAGATTCACTGGGGGAAAGAACGCGGGGTGCCATGGGGCGTTTCAGAGTCTGGTTATCATGCTTTTGATGTTCAGCATAATTATCAATATCAGGCATTTGGCGTGCCGGGGCTCGGTCTGCGCAGGGGACTTGCCGATGACATGGTGGTCGCCCCGTACGCCACGCTGCTGGCGCTGATAGTCTCACCACAGAGAGCCTGTGAGAATCTGCTCAGACTGCAAAAAAATGGCGCACGTGGCGAATATGGTTTTTACGAAGCGCTGGACTATACCCCTTCACGCCTCGCAACCGGTCAGCTTTATGCGGTGGTGCAGTCATGGATGGCACATCACCAGGGCATGGCTTTTCAGGCGCTGGCCCATGTGCTGCTTGATGCCCCCATGGCTGAGCGATTCATGTCCAGTACAGTTTTCCGGTCAGCGAGTCTGCTGTTACAGGAGCGCGTGCCGGATGCGGTCGATCTCTACAGCCCACGCCGTCATTTTGAATCTCATGAGGGCAGGGTCAAACCCGTTCGCTATGAACCCCGAATTTTCAATGAGGTGGACACGCCCGCCCCGGATATTCAGTTGCTGTCCAACAGCCATTACCATCTGATGTTGACAGCGGGAGGGGGAGGTTACAGTCGCTGGAATAATATTGCTCTCACGCGCTGGCGCAGTGATACCACGCGCGATAACTGGGGAACATTCTGCTATATCCGCGATATGCAGACGGGCGACGTGTGGAGCAATACCTGGCAGCCGACAGGCAACGCCAGCGAACACGACGAGGAAGTGATCTTCACCGATGCGAGCGCTGAATTCAGACGCACCTTCGCTGGGCTCAGCGTCAAAACTCAGGTTGTGATCTCCCCGGAGGATGATATTGAGCTGCGACGGCTCACACTGATTCATCGTGGTCGCCAGCCCCGGGCCCTGGCGCTGACAACCTATGCCGAAGTGGTACTGGCACCTGATGCCAGCGATCTGGCACACCCGGCATTCAGCAATTTATTTATTCAGACTGAGCTGAATCCTGAGCGTGACGCTATTCTTTGCCACCGGCGCCCGCGCTCACCGGATGAGCCGAGTCCCTGCCTGTTTCACATGATGGTGGTGCATGGCGATAACCGTCATAACGTCTCGTTTGAAACGGACCGGGCAAAATTTCTTGGTCGTGGCAGAACCCCCGCTAACGCCCAGGCAATAGAGGGCGGAGGGGCGCTCAGCAACACGTCGGGGCCAGTACTGGACCCTATACTGGCGATACGCAACACCATCATTCTGCAGCCGGGGCAGCCGGTCACGATTGACATTATTTATGGTGTCAGTGATACCCGTCAGCAGAGTCTGGCGTTGCTGGAGAAATATCGCGATTACCCTATTGCCGATCGCGTCTTTGAACTGGCCTGGTCGCACAGTCTGGTGGTATTACGCCAGATGAACGCCAGTGAAGATGATGCCACTTTGTTTAACCGTCTCGCCAGCGCAGTGCTTTACCCTGTCCAGGAGCTGCGCGCCGAAGGTCAGATGATCAGCCGTAACCGGCGTGGTCAGTCCGGTCTGTGGGGCTGGGCAATTTCAGGCGATCTGCCAATAGTGCTGCTTAGTATTACCAGTGAGGAAAGTATCGCCTCCGTTACCACACTGATTCAGGCACACCGGTACTGGAGACAGAAAGGACTGGATGTTGATTTGGTGATCCTGAATAACAGCCCCGGTGGCTACCAGCAGGGATTACAAAATAAGATTATGGATTTAATTTATGCCGGGTCTGAAGCCAGTCTGCTGGATAAAACGGGCGGGCTTTTTGTCCGTAATGGCGAGCACCTCTCCGCTGAGGATAAGTTGCTTTTGATGAGCGTGGCCTGTCTTTATCTTGATGACCGCGCAGGTGGAATTAATGAGCAGCTTAACCAGCGTATTCATACCCTGAAACCTCCAGCAAGAGCATTCATTCCGCGTGCTGTGCGGGAGCGTAATCAACATACGGACTGGATCCCCGATATCAGTCAGTTAAGTCATTTCAATGGGTACGGTGGATTTTCGCAGGATGGTCGGGAGTATCAGATTGTCCTGCGGGAAAATGCGCTGACACCGGCACCCTGGTCAAACGTACTGGCAAATTCCCGTTTTGGCAGTGTGATTTCAGAGGCAGGACAGGCTTACACCTGGTATGAGAATGCGCATGAATACCGGTTAACACCGTGGGAGAACGATCCGGTGAGCGATCGCAGCGGCGAGGCGTTTTATCTGCGCGATGAAGAGAGCGGTGAGTGTTGGTCACCGACGGCTTTGCCGGTTCGCGGACACGGTGATTATCTGACCCGCCATGGTTTTGGTTACAGCGTTTTTGCCCATCGTGAGAACGGTATAGACAGCGAGTTGACGGTCCTGGTTGCCGAAGAGGCGCCGGTAAAACTGGCGCTCCTGACGCTCAGTAATACGTCGGGACGAACTCGTAAACTCTCTGTCACTGGCTATGTGGAGTGGACACTCGGAGAAGCCCGAACGCGCTCAGCTCCTCACATCGTGACACAGGCGGCCAGTATCCCTGGCGGCTGCGGGGTGCTGGCGAACAATTTTTACGGTGATAACGGTGGCGGGCGTACTGCATTTTTTGCCGTCAGCGGTAATGATTGTTCACTGACAGGTGACCGTCGCGAGTTTATCGGCCGTAATGGTTCCCTGCACGATCCGTCTGCTATGAAACTGCGCAAACTTTCCGGTAAGACGGGAGCAGGGTTGGATCCCTGCGGGGCGGTACAATCGGCGGTCACATTAATTGATGGGGATCAGAGGACGTTTATTTTTATCCTCGGCGCAGATGAGAATCACGCACGTGCTCAGGAGACGCTTGCCCATTATATGAATGAGAATACGGTCCGCCAGGCGCTAAACCGGGTTCACAACCACTGGCACAATGTGCTCGATAAAATCGTGGTTAACACCCCCGACACTTCCGTAAATTTACTGGTTAATGGCTGGCTAATGTATCAGACAGTCGCCTGTCGCCTTATGGCCCGCAGTGGTTACTATCAGTCTGGCGGCGCATTTGGTTTTCGCGATCAACTGCAGGATACACTGGCACTGAGTCATGCCGATCCGAACCGGATGCGTGAACAGATAATACTGTGTGCATCACGGCAATTTATCGAGGGGGATGTGCAACACTGGTGGCACCCTCCACATGGCAACGGTGTTCGTACCCGCTGTTCTGATGACTACCTGTGGCTCCCACTTGCCGTTTGTCACTATGTTGAAACGACGGGGGATAAGGATGTCCTGGAAAGACTCATCCCTTATCTGGAGGGACGCCCGCTTCAGCCTGGTGAAGAGTCAGTCTATGACACGCCGGTCATCAGCGGCACCGAAGAGACACTCTGGTTACACTGCGTCAAAGCGATTCAACATGGTCTGCGGTTCGGAGGGCATGGCCTGCCGCTGATGGGGGCAGGTGACTGGAATGACGGGATGAACCAGGTAGGTATCGAAGGCAAAGGTGAAAGCGTCTGGCTGGGCTTCTTCCTGTACGATATTTTGCAGCGGTTTGCAGCGCTGGCGGAGCGCAAGCAGGATGACACTGTCGCCTCGATGTGTCGTTCACAGGCCCTGCGCCTGCAAAACAATCTTGAAGCCCATGCCTGGGATGGCGAATGGTATCGGCGCGGGTATTTTGACGATGGTACGCCCCTGGGGGCGAAAGCCTCGCAGGACTGCCGGATTGATGCGATAGCCCAGAGCTGGTCTGTATTGTCCGGAGCCGCAAGCCCGGTCCGCTGCTCGCAAGCTATGCAGGCGCTGGATAAGTACCTTGTGGATAATGAGGGGGGATTGATAAAGCTTTTAACGCCGCCTTTCGATGGACACGGTCCTAATCCGGGTTACATTCAGGGGTATCTGCCCGGTGTACGGGAGAACGGGGGGCAGTATACTCATGGCGCTATCTGGGCAGTGATGGCATTTGCCCGGATGGGGAATGCAGAACGCGCCTGGCAACTCTGGTCAATGCTCAACCCGATAAATCATACCCTGAATGCGGACTCGGTCGGGATCTATAAAGCTGAGCCTTATGTTATGAGTGCTGATGTCTACAGTGTCGCTCCTCATACCGGACGAGCAGGATGGAGCTGGTATACCGGTTCCGCAGGCTGGGCCTTGCGTTTACTTACTGAGGAATTACTGGGGATAAAACGCTCCGGTGCTGCCTTTACTGTTCATGCCCGGTTGCCAGATGAGTGGCCGTCTTTTTCTATGAGATATCAATATGGCGAAAGCCATTATCAGATTAGTGTCTCACGCGGCGAAGGAGAATATCGGGTTACGCTGGATGGCGTTCTCCTCCCTGATGACAGAATCCCACTGCGGGATGATGGACAAAACCATTCAGTTGAAATCATTCAGAACGGATACTGATTTCAGACGCGCATTAACGTCTGCCGTTAATGCGCTGATTATCCCTGAGAACATCAATCGCAGTCTGCATAGCGACTTTGTCATCCCGCCTTTTTTGTTTGCCCTGCATAACCTGAAGGTATTCAAGCAACGTTCGGGTATTAATCGGTCGGCCCTGTTTACCCACAGCCAGCACGGCTTCACCAAGAATAATTTTCACGGGCGGCAACTGTGCCGGATACCAATCAAGAGTGTCTTCTGATTTCATCATAAATTTCTCATGGAAGGGTATTGTATCATAAATCAGACATTCACCTTTTCGCTTTTGAGTATCTTGAGGATGATGAATCCAGAGGAGAACTTCCTGCACGTCAATAATCAGCTCATAAATTTACTGGTTCACTATTTTATCCCGGTTCTCCATATCTTTTACCATTACGTGCAGGATTGTTTTATTTTCTGAATTTAAACAGTCTTCAACTGTCTAAAATGATATGTATCGCTAAAGATCAATTCTTCATTATTTTCCTTATGCGTTACAACTTTCATTAGCGTTAAGGAAATTTATGTCACAACCCTTTCATCATAATTTACTCTATCCCCGCTACTGGTTTACCTGGTCTGGTTTGGGCCTGCTGTGGCTTATCGTTCAACTTCCTTACCCGGCCTTACATATTCTGGGCTCTGCTCTTGGGAAAATATCCAGACCCTTTCTGAAGCGCCGGGAACGTATTGCGATTAAAAATATTGAACTCTGCTTTCCCGAAATGACACCTTTTGCCCGAAGCCAGATGGTCAATAAAAACTTTGTTTCTCTTGGTCTGGGGCTGATGGAAACGGGTATGGCCTGGTTCTGGAGCGATGCGAGAATCAAGAAATGGTTTGATGTCGAAGGGATTGAAAACCTGACCAATGCAACCAGAGGAGTAATGGTTGTCGGGATTCATTTCATGTCTCTTGAATTGTGCGGAAGAGTCATGGGGTTATGTCACCCTATGATGGCAACGTATCGCCCACACAATAATCCATTGATGGAATGGGTTCAGACAAAAGGGCGTATGCGTTCAAATAAAGCGATGATTAATCGACGTAATTTATCTGGCTTTGTTCATGCTCTTAAAGCCGGTGAAGCTGTGTGGTTTGCACCTGATCAAGATTATGGGCCTAAGGGTAGCGTTTTCGCCCCCTTTTTCTCCGTAAAAAAGGCCGCCACGACGAATGGAACGTATGCATTGTCAAAACTCGCTGGTGCAGATTTGATCACTCTTAGCATGATCCGACGGAGCGATAAAAAAGGTTATCAGATGTATATCAGTAATCCGTTATCAAGCTATCCCGAGGGCGACGAGGTCGTCGCAGCCGGTTACATGAATAAAATCATCGAAAATGAAATCCTCCGTGCCCCTGAGCAATACCTGTGGATGCATCGCCGGTTTAAAACCCGTCCAGCAGGAGAAACATCCTTATACGAATAATCACATCAACCTGTGACCCACATCGGATACCTCCTTACTGGCAACCGATGGTAGTAGCTGAATTACGAGTCGGTAAAACGGCGTTACGTGTATTTTCACAATATGAGAGCATTTTAAAATGCTTCTTGATTCGATATCCCGCCCTTTCAGCATCAGACCATGCTGCCTTAACCAGCAATTGCTGGTGGAAAACCTATGGTGTGAACCACGCACAATTACCTGGGCGATGCTTCCCGTACTTCATTCAGGGTTCTGAACAGATAAAAATCCAGAAACACGTATATTAGGCGGGAACTGACTCTCCCTGAAGTGTTATGTATACAACCTGATGAAATTAAATGATTTTTATTTAGTGAGGGAAAGGAAATATATTTTTGATCACTACCATAATCGTACCCTTTTCTTGATCTCCGTTATCGATATACAATACTGTATATGCATACAGTGATTGATAATGGTGATTATCATGCAGTTTTTCACACCCGGCGAGCTACGCCAGATAGTGGCATTACCGATGTTTAGTGAGCGTGTTCCCTGCGGCTTTCCGAGCCCGGCGCAAGACTATGTTGAGCGGCGTATCGATCTGAATGAACTAATGATTCAGCATCCGAGTGCAACCTATTTTGTGAAATCCAGCGGCGACTCAATGGTTGATGCCGGAATCGGTGAAGGGGATTTACTGGTGGTGGACAGTTCCCGCAGAGCGGTGCATGGCAGCATCGTTATTGCCGCCATTGATGGAGAATTCACGGTTAAACGCCTGCAACTGCACCCCATTGTTATGCTTAAGCCGGAAAATAGTGCTTATGCGCCGATCATGATCGGTAGCGAAGACAATCTGGATATTTTCGGCGTGGTGACCTATATCGTGAAATCTGTGAGTTGATCATGTTTGCACTCTGTGATGTGAACGCTTTCTACGCCTCCTGCGAAACCGTATTTCGCCCAGACTTGAAGGGCCGACCGGTGGTTGTTTTGTCAAATAATGACGGTTGTGTTATTGCCCGTTCTGCTGAAGCAAAGCCTTTTGTGAAAATGGGGGAACCGTACTTCAAACAGAAAGATTTTTTAAGACATCATGGCGTGGTGTGTTTCAGTAGTAACTATGAACTCTACGCGGATATGTCCAACCGGGTGATGACAACGCTTGAAGAGATGGTCCCTCGTTGCGAAATATACTCAATTGATGAGCTTTTTTGTGATTTGACTGGCGTACGTCATTGCCGCGATCTGACGGAATTTGGCCGTGAGATCAGAAGTACGGTACTCCAGCGTACCCATCTGACAATTGGCGTCGGGATAGCGCAGACGAAAACCTTGGCTAAGCTGGCAAATCACGCGGCAAAACGATGGCAGAAACAGACGGGAGGGGTAGTTGATCTCTCCAGCGTTGAGCGTCAGCGTAAACTGATGGCGGCCTTGCCTGTGAGTGAAGTCTGGGGAATAGGGCGGCGCATCTCGAAAAAGCTGGAAGAGATGGGAATTAAGAACGTGCTGCAACTGGCAGATACCGATATTCGCTTTATCAGAAAGCATTTCAGCGTTGTTCTGGAGAGAACGGTGCGTGAGTTGCGGGGGGAAGCGTGCCTTGAGCTGGAAGAGTTTGCGCCGGTAAAACATGAAATCATCTGTTCTCGTTCGTTCGACGGGCGGATCACTGAGTATGAAGAAATGCGCCAGGCCGTTTGCAGCTATGCCTCCCGGGCGGCGGAGAAACTCCGCGGCGATCACCAATATTGTCGGTTTATCTCCGCCTTTGTGAAAACATCGCCTTTTGGCCCGGAACCGTATTACGGAAACAGCGCCTCGATCAAGCTGCTAACGCCGACTCAGGACAGTCGGGATATTATCAGCGCGGCGATACGCTGCCTGGATGTTATCTGGAAAGACGGTCATCGTTATCAGAAAGCGGGAGTAATGCTGGGTGATTTTTATAGTCAAGGTATCGCGCAACTGAATCTGTTTGACGAAAATGCACCGCGGAAAAATAGCCAAAAGTTGATGGATGTACTGGACCGTCTAAATGCTGAAGACGGACGTGGAACGTTGTATTTCGCCGGGCAGGGCATCCAGCAGCAGTGGCAGATGAAGCGGGAGATGCTTTCGCCGTGTTACACCACACGATATGCCGATCTACTCAGAGTTAAGTGAGATCAGGGTGTTGCCAGGGCCAGAACAGAGTGTCGCGGTCAACAAAAATTGGCCACGGCTTTAGAGTTTTCCAGAACAATCGCTCTGATTCATTCGGCGTCAAACCACCGTCATAGTGATGAGATCTTCATATCCCGTGATGTAATTTGTTATCGCTGTGCTGGCTTCACGAAAGTTTGCGTACCCATATTCTGGCGCCCACTCTATTTTCAGGCTGCTGAAGAATCGATCCATTAGACTCTTATTCCGGCATTTTCCTCTGCGACTCAGGTTTTGCTTTTATCGATAGGCTGCTGGCAGCTAATAAAATTAAGCTCTTTCATTAGCGTTGTTGCTCCTGGCGGCTCAGTTTTACACCTTTGGAATATTACGTGCGTCTGCAGAGCCGTTACTTTCTCTCACGGACAAAGCTGAGTAACGCCGCACGCGTGCTATCAGGTTTCTTTGGCTGCCGCCAGGCCTCTAAAAATTTTATAGAGTCCATATGACTTAGATTATGGGCTTAACGAAGAGAGCAAGCCGCTTGCGGCAGAAAATAATGAAGCTACTGAAGTCATATGAAATTTATGCGGCGGGGATGCCAGACAGTGTTAACCACCGCCTGGCAGCATGTACTGGCGATAGCTTAAAAAATGCGCGTCCAGCGGATATCGTTGGCGGGCGGTACCGCGCCGGAAACCGGATCGCTATGACCAAAAATACGCGTGTTGTGCCAAATCTGATTATTCTGCGCCGCTATCCGTACATTCGCGGCAAATTCTGCGATGCCCGGACCGCAAGAGGAAATATAAATTCTTGCCGGAGCGGCGTTGTTCGCCATATTTCCCTGAACCAGCGCAAGAAAGGTTTCGGCATCAACATCAACAACGCCCGGAGCTGCGTTGCCAATTTCCGTACCATTACCATGGGCAATAACCACAATAGTCTCGCCGTTGATAATATTTAAATTCATGGAACTGACCTGTGCCCACGTATAGCGATTTGTGATGGGGTTCCAGGCGGCATTCAGTTGCGTGTTAACAATATCGGCATCGGTAGACATGAGCATTACAATGGTCATACTGTATCTCCTCTCTGTGAAATATAACCCTTTGATTTAAAGGAACTTCTATGCTTATTGCGGCAATGAACAGAAAACGGATAAAACAACCCGACAATGCGTTACTGCGTCGCCAATATTAACCAACTGATTTTTCCCCACCAGTTAGCCAGATAGCCGATGCACTATTCCTGGTGTTGTCTGGCGCAATTCGGTGGCGTCATCATAAGCGGCAATAGGGCATCGATTTATCGTCTCATTCTTAAATACGCGTTGAGTACGAAAATCCTGATGACGTGCAGTTGATAAAAAAGGGAAAGATTATTCGCGGTGTACAACCATCAGCGCAGGGGATTGTTTTTACAATCAATGGGTAACGCACTACACTTAATGGTTGTTTCTCCATTGGACGGGCCGATGTCAACACTTAAAAGTAATCAGTTCTTTTTCATCATTTTATTATTGCTGGTCAGCGTGGCGTTTTTCGGCCTGATCCAACCCTATTATTCCGCGATTATCTGGGCTGTCATCCTGGCGCTGATTTTCTATCCGCTGCGCATGCGGCTCTCGGTATGGCTGCGCGGGCGTAACGGTATCGCTTCGCTTGTCACCGTGCTGCTGATTTGCGTGATTGTATTTATCCCGATGATGATGGTGCTCTCTTCACTGGCCGTGGAGATCAACAGCCTGTACCAGCGTCTGCAAAATAACGCGACCGATCTGCCGCAGCTATTAAGTAATGGCATTGCACATCTGCCGGACTGGGCGAAGGGCTATCTGCGCGACAATGATTTTGATTCGGTGAATGCGATCCGGGAAAAACTCTCCGGCGTGGCGCTGAGTGTCGGGCGCTACCTGGCTGGCAGCGCGGTGATCATTGGCAAAGGCACGTTGGGCATTACCGTTAGCTTCTGTTTGATGGTTTATCTGCTGTTCTTCCTGCTGAAAGATGGCGCCACGCTGGTGCGCCGGATCTACGAAGTTATGCCGCTGACGGCGACCATTAAGCGTCGCCTGTTCTTGAAATTCGCCGGTGTGGCGCGCGCTACGGTAAAAGGAACGCTGGTGGTCGCCATCGTCCAGGGTGCGCTGGGCGGCATCGGTTTCTGGTTTGCCGGTTTCAACGGCAGCCTGCTGTGGGCGGCGCTGATGGCATTCCTGTCGTTAATCCCGGCAGTGGGAACGGCGATTGTTTGGATCCCGGCAGTGATTTTTCTCTATTCAACCGACGAGTTTGTTACGGCAACCGTGCTGACGCTCTACTTCGTGATCGTCGTTGGCCTCGCCGACAACCTTCTGCGCCCGCTGCTGGTAGGGAAAGATACCCGCATGCCGGATTATTTGATCCTGTTGACCACGCTGGGGGGCCTGCAATTCTTCGGCATTAATGGCTTTGTCCTTGGGCCAATGATTGCCGCGCTGTTTATCGCCTCGTGGAATTTGCTGGCGGAAGCGCGGGCGAGCGTTGCAAAAAACGGCCCGCCAACGCCGCCTCAATAAAGGCGCTGCGCGGTAAAAATGCCGTAATGGGTGCAGGCAAACCGTGGTGGGGCGACCACTGCAGTGGCTGTCAGCGCCCGGATAAAGGTGTCTCCCCACCAGTGGCAGTCATACCGCTTCACTTTTTCCAGCAGTCGGCTGTGCCGCCTTTTACGCTCCGCCAGCGGCATGCTCAGCGCGGAATGTAATGCCTCGCTGATAGCGCAGGCATCGTAAGGATTGACCAGCAGCGCATCGCTTAATTGCTCTGCCGCGCCGGTGAATTGTGAAAGGATCAGTACGCCAGGATCGGCCGGGTCTTGCGCGAGGATAAACGCTTTTGCGCCCAGATGCATGCCGTCAGAAAGCGGGGTAAACAGCGCCACCTGCGCATGGCGGTAGAGGGTGTTAATCAACTGCCGCGAGCAGAGATTATTGTGGATGTAGTTCACCGGATACCATGAAAAATCGCCGTATTGTCCGTTGATTTCCCCGCAAAAACGCTCCAGTTTGCTGCATAACTCTGGCGTGGCCAGTGGGTATTCCTGCAAGGGATCAGCCAGTTGCACTAAGCTGACGTTACGCCGGAATGCCGGGTATTGCGTAAGGAACGTACGCAGCGCATCAAGGCGATAATCGATACCGCTTATATCACTAATCACGTCGTGGCTGATAATGGTGCTGCGCAGGTTATCCGTAGGCACGGCGTCTGTTTGCGGCAGTGCGACGTGCTCATCGCGCGCCCTGTCCGTCGCAATGCCGCAGGGGAAAATACCGACTGTCAGGATGTGGCCGTTGACTTTGAGCGTCTCTTCCGTCAGGCGTTCCGCGCGGTAGTGGCGCAGCAGGTAGGCAATAAAATTGTTCACATCGTTGCTGGACTGAAAACCCAGCAGGTCATAGTGCAGAAAACAGTTAAGTAGCCAGTCGTGCTCGGGGAGCGTGCGAAAAACGTCGCCGGGCGGGAAGGGCTGGTGCAAAAAGAAGCCGCAGCGGTGGGTTGCGCCGGTTTCTCTCATCTCGCGGCCGACGGGCAGCAGATGATAATCCTGTACCCAAATCACATCGTCCGGGCGGGTTTCCGCCATCACCCGTTCTGCCACCATTCGCGTATAGGTTTTGTAGGTAATAAACCACTCTTTCTGGTAGCGGGCTAAGTCGGGACGGTTATGGAAAACCGGCCATAAAACGCGATGCACATAGCCGTGGTAAACATTGTCATATTCGTTGGGCGTCATTTCCCAGCTATGTAGCGTGAAGGTGTCGTACCGCTGCTGCGTCTGAATGCGCTGTTTTTGGTTTCTGGCGACAGCGCCATTCCAGCCAAACCAAAGACCGGGGTGTTTATCCATTACGCCGCGCAGGGCATCTGTTAAGAGATCGCGGGTCTCGGCGGTGGCCGCGCGATTGGCAACAATCACTAACCGTGACATATATTTCCTCATCGTGACTTTTATCGGCTGATGAGGATTATTTACCGCCTCACATAAAGGCGGTATAAAAAGAAAACCACGCGTTGTAAAAATAATATAAATCCGGCGGCAGAGTAAAGAATTGAAAAGCTTTTGAGTAAAATCCTGGGCTGTGATAGAAATAAGCGGTGTTTAACGACTGAGGACAATTTTCATCCGCACGATGAGAAGCAATTCGCGGATAATTGTAATAATATGGACATCCTGTTCAGCTTTTTAAATTCTGTTTTTTCCCGTCACTACTCCTCCTGCTGCCCGCTTGCGGGTGAACAATACTGGCGCTCGGCGCTGTAGTCTCCTCCTGCCTGAGCTGGCGCACTGCGTCCGGCTGATATTACTGTTTTTCCGGTTTTCCGCACTGCGGTAAGCCGCGCAAGGATATTTATTCTCAAGCAGGAGAAAAAAATGATTTATTGGATATTACTGGCTTTCGCGATTGTTGCTGAAATAACCGGCACATTGTCAATGAAATGGGCCAGCGTCAATGATAGCCAGGCCGGGTTTATTTTGATGCTGGCAATGATTGCGCTGTCGTATATATTTCTGTCGTTTGCGGTGAAAAAAATTGCTCTCGGTGTGGCGTATGCATTGTGGGAAGGCGTTGGCATATTATTAATTACTCTCTTCAGCGTATTTCTTTTTGACGAACAACTCTCGCTATTAAAAGTGGCCGGGCTGGCAACGTTGGTGATGGGGATTGTGCTGATTAAATCCGGGACGCGTAAACCGCGTCAGGAGCGAAATCATGCTGCACTTTGAGTGGATCCACGCTCTCTGGCTGGCAATGGCGATTGGGCTGGAAATTGTGGCGAATATCTTGCTGAAATTCTCTGACGGTTTTCGTCGCAAACTGTACGGTTGCGGGTCGCTGTTGGCAGTGCTGGCGGCGTTTAGCGCGCTGTCACAGGCGGTGAAAGGGATCGATCTTTCTGTGGCCTATGCGCTGTGGGGCGGATTTGGTATTGTCGCTACGCTGGCGGCGGGCTGGATCCTCTTCGGCCAGCGCCTGAACCGTAAAGGCTGGTTTGGTCTGCTGCTGTTAATTGTGGGTATGCTGCTGATTAAACTCGCATGATGTGACGCTGCCCGTGTTTATGGGCAGCGAATTTTGCAGTCTGTATTACGCTTTACTCAATAACTAACGAAACGCGACTTTTTCAGGCCACCTCAGGGGGCGGTGAATGTTCAATCCGTTTAGCTGGCGCAATATTCCCAGCGCAAGGACGTTATTTGTCATGACCTTTATGGCGGGGATTGGCTTAATCGTCTCCGTTGTTTCACTGCTTTACCTCTCGTTGCATTTAATCAGCAGCAAAGCCAATGAAATTGATGAACACCGCACTGCGCTGTCGGTGCAGGGCGCGATTCAGACGTCGGTTAACCGAATCCGCTCGCTGGTGATTGATAATGGCGTCTGGGACGATGCGGTGCGGGAAGTTTATCGGCCGCAACTGAATACGCAGTGGTTGTACAACACGTGGGGTGCTGGTTATAAAATCAACAACCTGTATGACGGCACCTTTGTGCTGGATGAGCAATTCAATGTGCTATGGGGCGCGTTTCGCAGCCAACTTTTCACGGAGCGCGATCTCACTTTTTTTGGCCGTGGGTTGCGGGCGCTGATCCGCGGTCATATCCAGCAACTTCAGTCCGGGAAAGAGGTCTACGCCGGAATTACGCAGACCCGGGATGGCGTAGCGTTTATCAGTATCGGGCTGGTGCGTCCGATGGTGGGCCGTCTTGAGGTTTACGACGGCACTCGCCGCTATCTGGTGATTACCCGCCATCTGGATGCGCAGATCCTCAGCGATCTTGGCAAAACCTTCCAGATTACCGATTTACGCCTGTCGCCGCAGAAAACTGCCGCCAGCAGTGTTCCGCTGCGCGACTCGGCGGGCGAGGCGCTCGGCTATCTGAGCTGGACGCCGCGTCTGCCGGGCGCAGAAGCCGCGCAGGCAGCGGCGTCGAATATCCGCCAGATTGCGATGCTGGCGTCCGGGTTGATCCTGCTGTTTATCGTGCTGAGCAGCGCCGGGCTGTACAAACTGGCGCGCGGGGAAAGGCTGGCGCGCAAAATCGCCCTGACGGACTGGCTTAGCCGGTTACCCAACCGCCGGGCACTGATCGAAAATATCGAAAAACTGGGCGCGATGGGCCATCCGGACATGATAAGCGTGGTGTTTATCGACCTGGATGGTTTTAAAGATGTGAATGATATCTACGGGCACGACGTTGGCGACCGATTGATTGTCACCATTGCCCAGACCCTGCGCGAGAAAGTACCGACCGATGGCATGCTGGCGCGGATGGGCGGTGACGAGTTTGCCATGACCCTGAGCGGGCCGTGGTCGGTGGAGAAGGCCACCGACTTTGCCAATAACGTCCTGCAATATCTGAATCATCCCGTGCGTATTGGTAAACGCACCATCCATATTGGCGCCAGTATCGGCATCGCCAGCGGCACGCTGCTGGAGTGCTCCAGTTCCGAGTTGTTTCGCCGCGCGGATATTGCAATGTATCACTCGAAAATTACCGGCAAAGACAGGTTGACGCACTATGACGCGGCGCTGAACAGCGCCCGCGAGCGGCAATTGTTGATTGAAAGTGATATCCGCGACGGGCTGGAGCGCGAGGAGTTTGATGTCTGGTATCAACCCATTGTTGATGCCCGAAGCCAGATGATGGTGGGGATCGAAGCACTGGCGCGCTGGCCGCGCCGTCCTGCCGGAGAGTTAAAACCGGATGAATTTATTCCGATTGCAGAGACCAGCGGGCTGATTTACTCGCTGGGACAGTTTGTCTTGCGCCGCGCTTGCAGCGATTTTCAGTCGATAGAGGATCTGAAATTATCGGTGAATATCTCGCCAGCGCAGTTTCGCGATCCGGAGTTTGAAAACAAAGTCTCCAGCGTGCTGGAGACCTGTCGCTTTCCGGCGCACCGCCTGCAACTGGAAGTGACGGAAACCTACGTGCTGGAAAATCCCGAGCGCGCCCGTTCAGCCATTGCCAACTTAAAAGCGCTGGGCACGGCGGTGGCGCTGGATGACTTTGGGACCGGTTACTCCAGCATTGGCTATCTGCGACGTTTTAATTTCGACACCATCAAAATTGATAAATCCCTTGCCGGTCTGGTGGATGACGATGAGCAGGCGTCGGCGCTGGTGAGCGGAACTATCCGTATCGCCAGCGCGCTGGGCATGCAGGTGGTGGCGGAAGGGGTGGAGAATGAAAAGCAGATGAAACTGTTAAGGCTGGCCGGTTGCGACCAGCTACAGGGATATTACTTCAGTGAACCGATGCCGCTGCACGATATCCTGCAACTTCGTTTGCAGCGGCTGGGCTGAATTACTCGCTCTCTTTGGCCAGCGCTTCCAGCTTGTCACGAAAACCGGTTACGGAGATGGCGCGGTTATCGGCGCGCCAGCGATCTTTTGCCGCCGGCGCCGAGCTTTGGACGGCAATCAACTGCCAGCCTGCATCGGTTTTCAGCATCAGCGGTGAACCGCTGTCGCCGGGCAGGGTGTCGCACTGATGCGACAGCACACTACTTTGCGCCCAGCCGGTGACCGTACAATCCTGGTGGCTGTAGAGCGTATCCAGATGATCTTCCGGGTAGCCTGCCTGCGTCACTTTCCGGTTGGCCGTTTTCAGCGCCGCCGTCAGTTCGTCTTTATCGCCAACAAAGATCGGTAGCGGTGTAATGCCGGACGGCGGATAACGCAGGACGATCAGACCGAAATCCCACGATGCGGCGGCAGAGGGAACGATCCAGCCATCGCCATCGGGTTTCAGACGATGACCGAGCGAGGCGTCAACACGCCCTTCGATACCGTGAATTTCATAGCGCCAGGTCCCTTTTTGCGAAACAAAACGCAGCGCGACGGCTTTGTCTGCTTTCCCGTTCGGCGGCGTCAGCAGGCAGTGTCCGGCGGTCAGCGCCAGATGCGGAGAGATAAGGGTGGCAGTACACAGATTGCCGCTGGCGGTTTCCAGTTGGCCGATAGCATCCCACGGCGCTTTGGTCGGCGTGGGAACCGGGACGCGATCGTCATGACCAAAAAAAAGCGTTTTTACATCACGGGCGTTAACCGCGTCATCCTCGCCATCGTCAGCATGACCAGCCGCGGAAAACAGAAACAGCGATCCCAGCATCAGCACAACAGTTTTTCGCATATCACACTCTGGTGGGTAATTATGATTATTAACGTAAGCCCAGATAAATATAGACGGGACGCGAGGAAAGTGGGAGTAAAATCAGCGTGCTACATCAGTAAAGATAGAAACGGATGGCAATAAGCGCGCAAATAATCAGCATTAACAGAATCAGCTCAAAACGATAACGTCGCAGCATATGCCCTCCAGAGAAAAACGGCGCCTCACCCGAAGGGTTCAGCGCCGACTTGTCACAGCGTACCGTTAAGGACGCCGGAATCAGACACGTTTACTTATGCAGCCGGTTGTGCAGCCGGTTTAGTTGCAGTGTGTTTAACGTGTTTTTTGTGTTTTTTAGCAGCCTGTGCTTTCTGCTCTACTGCCGGTTTAGCTGCTTTTTTGTGATGTTTTTTCACTTTTGCAGCCTGAGCTTTCTGCTCTGCAGCTTTTTTGTGTTTCTTGTGCATTTTTTTAGCCGGAGCTTTAGTTGCGGTAGCAGCCGGTGCAGCGGTGGTAGCAGTCGGAGCAGCAGCCGGAGCCTGAGTGGTGGCAGCAGTGTCAGCAGCGAATGCAACGGAAGACAGACCCATAGCAGCGGCAACGACCAGAGCTAATACTTTTTTCATTCCGATATCCTCGAATTGGTTTCATCATTCAACCCCACTGCGGGGCCGTTGAAAGAACTATATCCCTGTAAATGCGAGGTTTCCGTGAGTGATTGGTATCGGCGTGTAACGGAATGTACAAAGGTGATGTACCGCGCCGAAACGGGGGTTCCGGCGCGACGCCATCAGAGATAACGGCGGATCAAATGCTGGCGGAAATAATCGGCGTTCAACGCTTCACCTGTTGCATTTTCAATGAGTTGCGAGGTGCTGAAGCGGCTACCGTGCTGCCAGATATTCTGCCGCAGCCAGTCGAACAGGGCGCTAAAATCACCTTGCGCAATGGCTTCATCAAGCGCTGGCAGAGCCACGCGTGCCGCATGGAAGAGCTGCGCGGCGTACATGGCACCCAGCGTGTAGGAGGGGAAGTAACCGAATCCGCCGTCGGTCCAGTGAATGTCCTGCATGCAGCCATTGCGGTAATTGCCTTCGGTAGAAAGCCCCAGCCAGGCCTGCATTTTTTCATTCCACAGCGCCGGAATATCTTCCACTTCAATATCGCCGTCGATCAGTGCGCGTTCGATTTCGTAACGCAGGATCACGTGCGCCGGATAGCTGACTTCATCGGCCTCAACGCGGATATAGCCCGGTTTTACCCGCTGATTCCAGGCAATAAAATTACCCTCTTCAAAGGCCGGTTGCATACCAAAGCGCTCGACAATCGCCGGTTGCAGGCGGCGCAGGAACGCGTCGCTGCGCCCAAGTTGCATTTCAAAGAACAGACTTTGCGATTCATGAATCGCCGTGGATCGCGCCAGCGCGATCGGCTGACCGGCCCAGGCGCGCGGCAGGTTTTGCTCGTAGCGGGCGTGACCGGTTTCATGCACCACGCCGAACAGCGCACTCAGTAGCTCATTTTCGTCGTAGCGCGTGGTAATGCGCACATCTTCCGGTACGCCGCCGCAGAAGGGATGTGCGCTGACATCAAGACGCCCGCCGTTGAAATCGAAGCCCAGTTCCTGCATTGCCTGCAATCCCAGCTCGCGCTGCACCGCCTGCGGGAACGGCCCCTGTGGCGCAATCAGCGTCTGCTGCGCCTGTTTCGCCACCGCGCGATTCAGCAGATCCGGCAGCCAGCTTTTCACCTCGCCAAACAGCTCATCCAGGCGGGCGCTGGTCATGTCCGGTTCAAATTTGTCGAGCAGCGCATCATACGGTGAACACCCTTTGGCCGCCGCGCGTAGGCGGGCCTCTTCGCGGGCAAGCTTGACCACCTCTTTCAGGTTGGCGCTGAAACCTGCCCAGTCATTCGCCGGACGCTGCGTGCGCCAGGCGTGCTCGCATTTGCTGCCTGCCAGCGACTGTGCTTCGACCAGCGCTTCCGGGAGCAGCGCTGCCTGCTGGTAGTGACGCGTCATTTCACGCAGGTTTGCCTGTTCAATATCGTCCAGCGTCTCCTGCTTTGCCGCCTGTATCCACTGGCCGACACGCTTATCCGTCAGAATCTGGTGTTGCAGTACGCTGAGTTCAGCCAGCGCTTCGCCGCGTGCGGCGCTGCCGCCTGGCGGCATCATGGTGAACATATCCCAACTGGCGATGGCGGAGAGGTGGGAGAAGCGCGACAGGCGCTGGAAAGTGCGGGTGAGTTGCTGGTAGTTCTGCTTGTCCATAATGCCTCGGTTTTCGTTAGCGTTTTTTCTCTAACTACCTGAAACAGTAGTCCGGCTTTCATTTTGCCAGTTTGTACCATAATAGAAGTATAAGGTTTTTACACCCACAGAAGAGACAACAGAGTGACAACCATAAATCCTTTTATCTGGATCATTTTTGCTCTGATGGCGCTGGATGCCGTGCGTGAACTGGTTGGCGCAACCTCGATTTTTAGCCTTTTTTAACGCACATCCGCACGGAGCAAAAAAAAGCCCCGCATATGCGAGGCTCTTCTTTCGTCGTTGCATTAACGCAAACGGGAGTGGAGCCTGATGCCCACCAGAATGGCAATCAGCAGCATCAACGTAATAAAGCCGCCGACGCCATTCCAGCCATAGCTGTGCCAGAAAAAACCGCCCAGCGTCCCGGCCACGCTGGAACCCAGATAGTAGCTGAATAAATAGAGCGACGAGGCCTGGCCTTTAGCGCGCCGCGCGCGCGGACCGATCCAACTGCTGGCGACGGAGTGCGCGGCAAAGAAACCGGCGGTAAATAACAGCATGCCCGGAAAAATCAGCCACAGCGAAGAGAAAAGGGTCAGCAGCAGCCCGAACAGCATGATGACAGAGGAGCCGATCATCACCGGTCCGCGCCCATATTTGCTGGTCATCGCCCCCGCGCGCGGCGAGCTCCAGGTGCCGGTCAAATAGGCCACTGACAGCAGGCCGACGACCGCCTGGCTCAGCGACCACGGCGACAGCATCAGGCGGTAACCGATGTAGTTAAACAGCGTAACGAACGATCCCATCAGCAAAAAGCCTTCCAGGAACAGCATCGGCAGCCCTTTATCGCGAAAGTGCAGACGGAGGTTGATCAGCAAGGTTTTCGGGCGCAGCGGAGTGGGGTGAAAATGGCGCGATTCCGGCAGGATTTTCCAGAACATCAGCGCCGATGCCAGCGCACAGCAGCCAATCCCCGCGACTGCGATTCGCCAGTTAAAGAAGTCGGTAAACACACCGCTAAGCAGACGGCCGCTCATGCCGCCAATCGAGTTGCCGCTAATGTACAGCCCCATTGAGAAGGCGACAAAGCTCGGATGGATCTCCTCGCTTAAATAGGTCATCCCGACTGCCGCCACGCCGCTCAGCGACAGACCGACCAGCGCGCGCATTACCAGAATACCGTGCCAGCTTGTCATCATCGTTGACAACAGGGTACAGCAGGAAGCGAGCAGCAAGGCGGTAACCATCACTTTTTTGCGCCCGATGGCGTCCGAAAGCGGGCCGGTAAACAGCAGGCCAATCGCCAGCATGGCGGTGGAAATCGACAGTGAAATACTGCTGCTGGCTGGAGAGACGCCAAATTCATGGGACAACACCGGCAAAATCGGCTGCACGCAATAGAGCAGGGCAAAGGTTGCCAGTCCGGCGGAGAAGAGCGCCAGCGTGACGCGCATGAATTGGGGAGTACCACGTTTAATAAATTGTCCCGGCAACGCGACAGGAATTTCGTTGACAACACTTGCCGGTTCGGTGTCAACGGTTGTTGTACGACTCACTAGAGATCCTTACATTTCATACCCGTGATTCTGGCGACGGGCTTACCACAGACATAAGGGTATGAAAGGCGTAATATTCTGTCTAATATATTAATAATCTCAAATAATACTTTTAAAATATGAATATCGAACTGCGTCATCTGCGTTACTTTATCGCCGTTGCCGAGGAGTTACATTTTGGCCACGCTGCGGCGCGGCTTAATATCTCCCAACCGCCTTTGAGCCAGCAGATCCAGTTGCTCGAACAGCAGGTCGGCGCGCGTCTTCTGGCACGTACCAACCGCAGCGTCGCGCTGACGCCTGCTGGCAAACAGTTTCTTGCCGACAGTCGGCAGATTTTAAGCCTGGTCGATGAGGCCGCCGCTCGTGCCGCCCGGCTGCATCAAGGGGAAACCGGTGAATTGCGCATCGGCTTCACCTCGTCGGCGCCGTTTATTAAGGCGGTTTCCGATACGCTCTCATCGTTTCGCCAGCGCTACCCGGATGTGCATATTCAGACGCGGGAGATCAACACCCGCGAACAAATTTCTCCCCTGAATGAAGGCTCGCTGGATCTGGGGCTGATGCGTAATACGCCGCTACCTGAAACGCTGGCATGGGAGGTGATTTTGCGTGAACCGCTGCTGGCGATGATCCACCGTGACCACCCGCTGGCGGCGCGCAAGGCGGTGTCGCTGAAGGAACTGGCGCAGGAGCCGTTTGTCTTTTTCGATCCGCACGTCGGCACCGGTCTGTACGACGAGATCCTCGGGCTGATGCGGCGCTATCAGTTAATCCCCACCATAACCCAGGAAGTGGGCGAAGCGATGACGATTATCGGCCTGGTGGCGGCCGGGCTGGGCGTCTCGATCCTCCCGGCGTCGTTTCACCGGGTGCAGCTCAATGAAATGTGCTGGGTGCCGATTATTGAAGCGGATGCGGTTTCCGAAATGTGGCTGGTGTGGGCAAAACATCATGAACAGGGGACAGCAGCTGCGCGTTTCAAACAGCTACTCCTGCGTGCCGCAATCGGCTGATTTTTACACATAAGTCCTTGCAAAATGTGCTGTAACTCACAAGCCTGGGTAAAAATTTGACGGCAACTATTGAAGTGCTTCACCATAGCAAAACGTTTATTTCGAAGCGCGAAAATAAGGGAGTCAGAGGTGGTTGCTGATAGTCAGCCTGGGCATATTGATCAGATTAAGCAGACCAACGCAGGGGCGGTTTATCGCCTTATTGATCAGCTTGGCCCGGTTTCGCGCATCGATTTATCGCGTCTGGCGCAGCTCGCGCCGGCGAGCATTACCAAAATTGTGCGTGAAATGCTGGAAGCGCATCTGGTGCAGGAGACGGAGATCCAGGAGCCGGGTAGCCGCGGGCGTCCGGCGGTCGGTCTGGTGGTAGAAACCGAAGCCTGGCACTATCTCTCGCTGCGTATTAGCCGCGGTGAAATCTTTCTCTCGCTGCGCGATCTCAGCAGCAAGCTGGTGGTGGAAGACCGGCTTGAACTGCCGCTGGTCGATGAGATGTCGCTGCTGGAGCGCATTATTCACCTTATCGACAGCTTTTTTACCCGCCACCAGAACCGGCTGGAGCGCCTGACCTCAATTGCCATCACGCTGCCGGGAATCATTGATACTGAGAATGGTATCGTTCACCGCATGCCGTTTTACACCGAAGTGAAAGATATGCCGCTGGGTGAAACGCTGGAGAAGCATACCGGCGTGCCGGTTTACGTGCAGCATGACATCAGCGCTTGGACCATGGCCGAAGCGCTATTCGGCGCTTCACGCGGCGCGCGGGATGTGATTCAGGTGGTGATCGACCACAACGTTGGCGCCGGGGTGATCACTGACGGACGCTTGCTGCACGCGGGCAGCAGTAGCCTGGTGGAGATTGGACACACGCAGGTGGACCCTTACGGTAAGCGCTGCTATTGCGGCAACAATGGCTGCCTTGAAACCATTGCCAGCGTTGAAAGCGTGCTGGAACTGGCGCAGTTACGTATGAGCCAGTCGATGAGCTCGATGCTGCATCAGAAGCCGTTAACGGTGGAGTGGTTATGCCAGGCGGCACAGCAGGGCGATCTGCTGGCGAAAGATATCATCAACGGCGTCGGCGCCAATATTGGCCGTATCCTCGCCATTATGGTGAATTTGTTCAACCCGCAAAAAATACTCATTGGCTCGCCGCTGAGCAAAGCGGCAGACATTCTCTTTCCCGCTATTGCCGATTGCATCCGCCAGCAGGCGTTACCGGCATACAGCCAGCATATTTCCGTTGAGAGCACCCAGTTCACCAATCAGGGCACAATGGCCGGTGCTGCGCTGGTAAAAGACGCGATGTATAACGGATCTTTGCTTATCCGTTTGTTGCAGGGATAACATTTTTACACTGTCGCCGCAAAAATTGCGCTACCTCAAGCTGGGTCGGTGATACTTATCTTAGACTTTCTCCACTGAATTATTCTCCTGGTTTATATTTTCGTAGAACAACGGTGGAAATCGAGATGCTTAAGCGTTTCTTTGTAACGGGTACAGACACTTCTGTCGGGAAGACAGTGGCATCCCGCGCGCTTCTCCAGGCGCTGGCTGCCAGCGGCAAAACAGTGGCAGGTTACAAACCTGTTGCTAAAGGAAGCAAAGAGACGCCGGAAGGATTGCGCAACAAAGACGCGCTGGTACTGCAAAGCGTTTCCTCGCTGGATTTACCTTATCAGGCGATAAACCCGATTGCCCTGAGCGAAGAGGAAAGTAGCGTTGCGCATAGTTGCCCCATCAATTACAGCCTGCTTTCCAACGGACTGCTCAACCTGTGCGAAAAGGTCGATCATGTGGTGGTCGAGGGAACCGGCGGCTGGCGCAGCCTGATGAATGATTTGCGCCCGCTCTCCGAGTGGGTGGTGCAGGAGCAGATGGCGGTGGTGATGGTGGTGGGTATTCAGGAAGGCTGCATTAACCACGCTTTGCTGACCGCGCAGGCGATTGCCAGCGATGGCCTGCCGCTGATTGGCTGGGTGGCGAACCGTATCAACCCGGGGCTGGCGCATTACGCTGAAATTATCAATGTGCTGAGCAAAAAACTGCCTGCACCGCTGGTGGGTGAGTTACCTTATCTGCCGCGCGCCGAGCAGCGCGATCTGGCGCAATACATCAATTTGCAGATGGCGACCGGCATGTTAGTTGCCGACCGCATCCTCGCCTGAAAAAAGCCCCTCATCGGAGGGGCTTTTGTTACGCATCATGAATATTCAGTACCCGGCGCGTTCTGCCCGAACTTAAATACTCTGCAATATAGTCCTGCGAAATTTCACCATTATAACGACCATCCTCATCGACAATCGGCATCCAGCTGGTGTTGCTTTCGTACAGCCGTGACAGCACCACGCGCAGGTTATCCTCCGCTTTCCCGGTAATGCGGAACGGATGTAGCAAATCGGAACAACTGCCTGGCGCGTTTCGTGCTTCGCGACGTTTAACAAAGCCCAGCGGTTTACCCGCCGAATCCACGACGGTAATGGCGCGAATATCGTTGTCATCCATAGTGGCAAAGGCTTCCGTCGCCGGAGTCGATTCCCGCACTGTGATCGTCGGCTGTTGATCGGTGACGTCGCCTGCGGAAACCAGCAGCAGCCGCTTCAGCGTGCGATCCTGGCCGACAAACGAACCGACAAATTCATTGGCCGGTTTGGCCAGCAGCTCATCCGGGCTGGCGCACTGTACGATGCGTCCCTGGCGGAACACGGCAATACGATCGCCGAGTTTCAGCGCTTCATCGATATCGTGGCTGACCAGCATGACGGTTTTTTTCAACTTGCGCTGCATCTCAAGGAACTGGTTCTGGATCACTTCACGGTTGATAGGGTCGACCGCGCCGAAAGGCTCATCCATCAGCAGTACCGGCGGATCGGCCGCCAGTGCGCGGATCACGCCAATACGCTGCTGCTGGCCGCCGGACATTTCGCGCGGGTAGCGATGAAGGAATTTTTTCGCATCCAGCGCCACCATCTCCATCAACTCTTCAGCACGGCTTTTACAGCGCGCTTTATCCCAGCCCAGCATGCGCGGCACCACGGTGATGTTCTCTTCGATGGTCATATTGGGAAACAGACCAATCTGCTGAATTACGTAACCAATATTGCGCCGCAGGGTGACGGTATCCATGGCGCTGGTGTCTTCACCATTGATGAAAATCGAGCCGCTGCTCGGTGCAATCAGGCGGTTGATCATCTTTAGCGTGGTGGTTTTACCGCAGCCGGAAGGGCCGAGCAGTACGCACATTTCACCTTCCGGTACAGTCAGATTGACGTTATCGACAGCCTTCACTGTCTGGCCGTTTTTCTGCGTAAATTGTTTGGTCAGATTTTCCAGTTTAATCATTAGCGAATCCCCTTCGGCGTCAGCACAATTTGTAAGCGGTGCAATAACCAGTCGAGCACAATCGCGAGCACGCAAATCATCAGCGCCCCGGCAATTAACATACGAATGTCGCTGCTGCCAATGCCGTTCAGCAACAGCAATCCCAGGCCGCCTGCGCCAATAACGGCGGCAATGGCCATCACGCCGATATTCATCACCACTGCCGTACGGATACCACCGAAAATCACCGGCAGTGCCATCGGAATTTCGACCCAGCGCAGGCGTTGCCAGAAGGTCATGCCGATGCCGCGTCCGGCTTCGCGCAGCCCCGGCGGCAGGCTGTCCAGCGCCGTGTGGGTATTACGCACAATCGGCAACAGTGAATAGAGAAAAACGGCGGTAATGGCAGGCAGGGCGCCAATCCCCTGACCGATCAGCGAAAACAGCGGGATCATCAGCCCGAACAGAGCAATTGACGGAATGGTCAGCACCAGCGTTGCCAACCCGAGAACCGGCGTCGCCAGCCACTTATGGCGCACAATCAGAATGCCAAGCGGAACGCCGATGATAATCGCCAGGCCAACGGCCAGCAGTACCAGCCACAAATGCTGGAAGGTAAGGCTCGCCAGATAGCCCGCGTTGTCCATCATGTAATGAATCGTCTCCATAGGCTCTCCTTACAACAACCCTTTTTCATGCAGGAAATCGTGGGCGACTTGCTGCGGTGTCTGGTGGTCAATATCCACTTTGGCGTTAAGCGTCATAATGGCGTCGTTATTTAATAGCCCCGAAAGAGTATTCAGCGCCTCTTCCAGCCCTGGATTGGCTTTCAGCGTATCTTCACGTACCACGGGCGTGACCGCGTAACTCGGGAAGAAACCTTTGTCATCTTCCAGCACTTTGAGATCGAAGCCTTTTACGCGCCCGTCGGTGGTGTAAACCAGCCCGGCATCGACAAAGCCATCGCGGATGGCGTTATAAACAAGACCAGGATCCATCTGGCGAATTTGCGGGCGATCCAGCGCCATCCCATAGGCCTGTTGCAGGGGTTTCATACCGTCGCTACGCCCAGCGAACTCCAGATCCAGCCCCAGCAGCCAGTTGTGCCTGGGATCGGTTTTACGGATCTGTTCAATTTTCGCCACCATCTGCGACATGGTGGTGATGTGTTCGGCTTCTGCCCGTTTACGCTGCATGGCAAAGGCGTAGGTGTTGTTCATGTTGGCCGGTTTCAGCCATACCAGTCCGTGTTTGGCGTCGAGGCGTTTTACCGTATCGTAAGACTCCTGTGGCGACATGCGCTGGTTAATGTGGTTGAAGATAATCAGCGAGGTGCCGGTGTACTCCCAGGTCATATCAATTTGTTTGTTGATCATCGCATTACGTGAGATCACCGTGGCGATATTGGTCTGCGGCTGTACCTGGAAACCGCGTTTTTGCAGATACTGCACGGTCATCGCCGACAAGATGTTCTGCTCGGTAAAACTTTTGGTCGCCAGAATCAACGGCGCGGCGTGCGCACTGGCGGAAAATAAGGCCGCAGCGGCAAGCGCGCCGAGCAAGCGGGTCAATCGTTTCATCAGGTTCCCTCTTGTTGTTATCAGGCCGTGTGCGGGCTAAGGAAGCGGCCCAGCGCCGCCAGCAGGGTGTCGAGGATCAGGGCGAACAGCGCGGTGGCCGCAGCGCCTAAAATCAGCGTTGGAAAATCGTTCAGGTAGATTCCCGGAAAGATCAGCTCGCCGTAGCTGCTGGCACCAATCAGGAACGCCAGCGGCGCCGTTCCGACGTTGATGGCGGTGGCAATACGCACCCCGGAGAGGATCACCGGCATGGCATTGGGGATCTCCACCTGGCGCAAACGTTGCCATTTGGTCATACCGATGCCGTTCGCCGCTTCAATTAACGACGCAGGCACCGAACACAGCCCGGCGTAGGTGTTACGCACAATCGGCAGCAGCGAGGCGAGGAACAGAGCAATGATCGCCGGTGTATCGCCAATGCCGATCAGCACCATTGCCAGCGCCAGAACGGCAAGCGGCGGCAACGTGTTGCCGACATTAAAGATTTGCATCACATATTCCGCCACGCCGCGTGCCGCAGGACGGCTGAGCGCGATACCGCTCGGAATGCCCACCAGCAGGGCGAAGAACAGTGAGCTGAAGACCAGAATCAGGTGCTGCTGTCCGAGATAAAGCAGATCGACCTGGCGGGTTTTGAGGGTGTCCAGACCAATTCCCCAGGTCAACAGAGCCAGAACAATGGCGATCCCGACGATAAACAGCAGGGCGCGATGAAGCACGGATAGTTGCATTGCAGTGTATCTCCCTGATTGCATGCGTTATGGCAACGGGCGTTGCGTGTTGTTATGCCATGTTTGGCAGGGTGCATGACCTATAGCAAGCGCCTGGGAAGGATTCCAGTTCAGGGGGGATTTCCTTTCCGCCCGGCCGGAGCCAGGTGTGACGCCAGACCTGATGAGGCCACGGTTGCGAACCGTAAGTAATGAATTGTCTTAAAAACGCAGTATCAAAGTGACGTTGTCACATGCAGATGAAAGGGAAGTGTGAAAATCCCGGCGGTTACACCGGGAAAGGATTAACGAAACAGCGGTTTTTGTGCGACCGGAATCAGTAAGTGAGATTGCCACTGCGCGAGCGTCAATTGAGCCAGTTTTCCAGCTGCGCGCCAGAATGGATGCTGCGCTTCGTCGGTAAACACCGTCAGAAAACGCCCGGCCCACGGCAGCAGATGCCAGGCCAGTAGCCGATCGCAGGCGGAGGTATTTCCTTCTTCAGCCAGCCACGCCGCCAGTAACAGCAGAGTGCCGAAGTGATCCTCCGGTTCATTTTGCTGGCTGTCGAAGGCGATATTGTTTTCCCGCATCCACTGGCGCAGCGCCAGTGTGGAATCGCCAAACAGCACAGATTCTTTATCCAGCCATACGGAACCCCACGGCGGCGCAGGCAGCGCCCACGGGCCAATAAACAGGCGCTGCCAGGCTTCAGACAGCGGTTCGTCACAGGGCGCGGCGAACTCAGCCACCAGCGGGGCAAGGTCGGTTTGCGGGAGCGGCCACTGTTCTGCCCAGTCGCCCCGCGTGAACGCGGCAACCAGCGGCTGGCACTGCTCGCTCTGCGGCGGGTAGTAAAACAGCGCGCCCAGAACGCGGGCGGTCACGATAAAATTTTCACTGGTTAGGTCAGTCATGTTTGATCCTGAAAAATTGCCGGATGGCGCAGTGTTTATCCGGCCTGCGCATCATGCGGTACACGCAGGCCGGGTGCGAACATTATCAGCCGGCAACGGCGACGCCCACGGTCATATGCAGCCCATAAAACAGACCGCGCCCGATCACCTCCCCGGCGGCGACCAGCACGATGCCAAGCAGCAGGCTAAGCACCTGCGGCTGTTTACGCATCACCAGCGGGCAGATCCAGCAGCCCAGACCGAGCGCAACCAGCAGCAGTCGCACCACCTGCAACATAGCGTAATCCGGTACCAGCGCGACCGCCTGCTGGACGGAACTGTGGATCTCGCCCAGTTGCTGGCTTTGCAGCATCACTACGGCAATGCTGGCGATAAACGCCGCAACGCTTAACGCGGCGAAGCGCGAGGCGCGAAAACGGATACCCGCCAGACGCAGTAGCAGCGCGGCCAGCAGCGGGCCGCCCACCAGCATGGTCAGGAAAAATGCTGCCGTGGTGTAGCCGTTATGCCAGGTCGGCACGGTGTCGATTTGATAGACCCGCGTCATTGCCCAGACAAACAGCACGCCAAGCAACATGCTGATCGCCAGCCAGATGCGGCTTATAGTGGCGGGCATTTTCCCCAGCCAGCTTACCAGCCACCAGAACCCCCCGACGGCGAAGAACAGAGAACCGGCGGCGATTTCATTACTGAGCGCCGATGCACCGACGCGGTTCAGCGAGTTAAAGGCGCGTAGCGGCGAACCGAGGTGCATCATCGAGGCGATAAAACCCATGCCCATCAGCACCCAGAGGAGAACCTGGCTGCGCACAATGCGCACTTGCCCGATACGATCGTCGTTGGCGTTCATCCAGACGATACCGCTTACAATCAGGCCGCCAGCCACACACTGGCCCAGTACCGTGAACAGTACCAGCGGCCACTCATGCCATCCGTTTCCCATCTTATACCTCCTGCGGATTGGCCAGATAGCCGGTGGTATCACCCGTCGGGCGGCTATTGGCGTTAGGTTTGATCACGATATTCGGCCGGGTAAAGTGCGCTGCCGGGAAAGGGGCGACGGCGGCAAGCGAACCGTGTTGTTTACGCAGTTCCTCGATTGGGCCGAAATCCAGCGCGCGCAGCGGGCAGGATTCGACGCAGATGGGTTTTTTCCCTTCTGCGACACGATCGTGGCAGCCGTCGCATTTGGTCATGTGTCCCTTCGCGGCATTGTATTGCGGCGCGCCGTAGGGGCAGGCCATATGGCAGTAACGGCAGCCGATGCAGACATCTTCGTCCACCACCACAAAACCATCTTCACGCTTATGCATCGCGCCGCTTGGGCAGACTTTGGTGCAGGCCGGATCTTCACAATGGTTGCAGGAGATCGAGAGGTAGTAAGCAAAGACGTTCTGGTGCCAGATACCGTTATCTTCCTGCCAGTTGCCGCCAGCATATTCATACACGCGGCGGAAGCTGACGTCCGGGGTTAAATCTTTGTAATCTTTACAGGCCAGCTCGCAGGTTTTGCAACCGGTGCAACGGCTGGAGTCAATAAAAAATCCATACTGAGTTGTCATCGGTTACTCCTCAAACCTTCTGAATGTCGACCAGATTGGTGTGCTGCGGATTGCCTTTCGCCAGCGGCGACGGGCGGTGGGTGGTCAGCGTATTCACGCAGCCACCATGATCGACACGGTCACCGTCCATGTTGGCCTGGTGCCAGGCGCCCTGGCCCATGGCGCTGACGCCCGGCATGATGCGCGGCGTCACTTTCGCTGCTATGCGCACTTCACCGCGCTCGTTAAAGACGCGCACCATATCGCCATGCTTGATACCGCGACGCTCAGCATCAATAGGGTTGATCCACACTTCCTGGCGGCAGGCCTCTTTCAGCACATCAATGTTGCCGTAGCTGGAGTGCGTACGGGCTTTGTAGTGGAACCCGAACAGTTGCAACGGGAATTTCTCGCGCGCCGGATCGTCCCAGCCTTCAAAGGTTGAGGCGTAAACCGGCAGCGGACTGATGACTTCGTCTTTCTCCAGCTCCCAGCTACTGGCGATGTTCGCCAGTTGGCTGGAGTAGATTTCAATTTTGCCAGAGGGCGTTTTCAGCGGGTTAGCGACCGGATCATCGCGGAATTTTTTGTAAGCGACAAAGTGTCCGTTCGGATCTTTGCGCTTATAAATCCCCATCGCTTTGAGCGCTTCATAGGAGGGCAACTGCGGATCTCTGGCGACCATTTTGGCGTACAGATATTTCAGCCACTCTTGCTGGGTACGGCCTTCGGTGAATTTCTGGTAGATATCCGGCCCCAGACGACGGGCGATTTCGCTGGTAATCCAGTAGATCGGTTTGCGCTCGAATTTCGGCGCGGTGACCGGCTGCAGGAAGATCAGATAGCCCATATTCCCTGCGTAGTCGTTCGGAATAATGTCTTCCTGTTCAACGGTCATGAGATCCGGCAGCAGAATGTCGGCATACATCGCCGAAGAGGTCATAAAGTTCTCAATGACCACAATCATTTCGCATTTGCTGTCGTCCTGCAGGATGTCGTGGGTTCGGTTGATATCGCCGTGCTGATTGGTGATGGTGTTACCGGCGTAGTTCCAGATAAATTTGATCGGCACATCGAGTTTATCTTTGCCGCGCACACCGTCGCGTTTGGCGGTCATTTCCGGGCCGCGGGCAATGGCATCCGTCCAGGTAAAGCAGGAAATCGCCGTTTTCACCGGGTTTTCCGGCATCGGCATACGTTCGATGGTAATGGTGTAAGTGGATTCACGTGCGCCGCTGTTGCCGCCGTTAATGCCCACGTTACCGGTGAGGATCGGCAGCATGGCGATGGCACGCGAAGTTAACTCGCCGTTGGCCTGACGCTGCGGCCCCCAGCCCTGACAAATATAGGCCGGTTTGGCGCTGCCAATTTCCCGCGCCAGCTTAATAATTTTATCGGCCGGAATACCAGTAATGCGCGATGCCCACTGCGGCGTTTTGGCGATACCATCTTCGCCCTGACCGAGAATATACGCTTTGTAGTGGCTGTTGGCAGGCGCATCGGCGGGCAGGGTTTTCTCATCGTAACCGACACAATATTTATCGAGGAATGGCTGGTCGACGAGGTTTTCACTGATCAATACCCAGGCCATGCCCGCGACCAGCGCGGCATCGGTACCCGGACGAATCGGCACCCACTCATCTTCACGGCCGGCAGCCGTATCGGTATAGCGTGGATCGATAACAATCATCCGCGCATTCGAGCGTTCACGCGCCTGTTCAAGAAAGTAAGTGATACCGCCGCCGCTCATGCGGGTTTCCGCCGGGTTATTGCCGAACATCACCACCAGTTTGGTGTTTTCGATATCCGAGGTGCTGTTGCCGTCGTTGGAGCCGTAGGTATAAGGCATCGCGCAGGAGATTTGCGCGGTGCTGTAAGTACCGTACTGGTTAAGAAAACCGCCGTACAGCGCCATCAGACGGGCAATGACCGAGGCGGAGGGCGAAGAGCGGGTAATATTGCCGCCAACGATGCCGGAAGAGTAGTTAATGTAAACCGCTTCGTTACCGTATTTCTGCACCACGCTTTTCAGGCTGTTGGCAATCGTATCGAGGGCTTCGTCCCAGCTAATGCGCACGAATTTGCCTTCACCGCGTTTACCCACGCGCTTCATCGGGTAATTAAGACGATCCGGATGATTGATGCGGCGGCGAATCGAACGCCCGCGCAGGCAGGCGCGGACCTGATGGTTACCGTAAATATCATCGCCGGTATTATCAGTTTCCACCCAGTACACTTCATCATCGCGCACATGTAAGCGTAAAGCGCAGCGGCTACCACAGTTTACTGAGCAGGCGCCCCAGACGACTTTATCGGGTGCGGGTTGCATGGCTTGTTGTACGGCGGCAGCGGCTGAGCGCATGCCGAAAGGAAGGGAGATTGCACCCGCTGCGAGTGCAAGCGATCCCAACGCAGTAGATTTCACCAACGTTCGTCGGCTGATCCCCCCCTGGTGTTCAGTGTCGGACATAGCTCACTCCATTATTATTTATAATAAAAAGAAATTACCCGCTCATATTAAAAGCAGGCTAACGAAGTGCTTATGGTAACTCTTTGGGGGTACGTAATTTTTAACCACGATCAACTGCAGGGGAGACCCCCCAGATATTCAGGGGGGTTATATTTTATTGCGTGCCGGCGCCCTGATCGTTCTGTGGGGTAGCGCCGCTGTTGCGGGTGTAGAGAATTTTGTAGGTGTCATTCGCACAGTGGCCCACCACTTGCGAACCGGCCTGGTCTGCCTGGTCATTCGGTACAATTGTCAGGCTGAATCCCGATTCCGGGACGCCATTATTAATGATGCGCTGCTGGATATCCGCCTTGACCCGCTCGCATGAATCGGGCGCAGCAAAGGCAGGAACCGCGCCCGCCAGCAGTAATGCACATAACCAACGTGAATATTGCATTCTCATCTCCTTCAGTTTTGCCCGCAGTAAGCTTAGCAGTTTCCGCATCAGGTCCGGTTAAATCTCTGAATTATCTGACGATGCGATCGCAGATTCGGCAGAAACGCTATCTGCGGCGGTACACATAGCCGTCGTCGTTTTACGACCGCTCCGGCTACTAAATTTGGTGGGCAGTCGCTATGCGCTGGCCGGTTTTAGGCCGTAAGACAAATAAGTGGTTGCCCGAATATGTAAAGATTTTGCTAAGATAGGCGCAATCCAGAAGAAAAATGTGGTGAACCCATTGAAAAAACAGCTATTGCTCATCGCTGTGGCGGCATTGCTTGCCGGATGTGATGACGCGAAGGAACCGGTATCGTTTACGCCAGAAATGGCGAGCTTCTCCAATGAATTCGATTTTGATCCGCTACGTGGCCCGGTGAAAGAGTTCAGCCAGACACTGTTAAATGAGAAGGGTGAAGTCACAAAACGCGTCAGCGGAACGATGTCGAAAGAGGGCTGTTTCGATACGCTGGAACTGCACGATCTGGAGAACAACAGCGGCGTCGCGCTGGTGCTGGATGCCAATTATTATCTCGATGCGGAAACGAAAGAGAAGCGGCTGCGCTTGCAGGGTAAATGCCAGTTAGCTGAGTTTCCGGCGGCGGGCGTGACGTGGGACACCGATGACAACGGTTTTGTCGTGCTGGCGACCGGGAAAGAGATGGAAGTGAAATACCGTTACGATGAGGAGGGTTACCCGCTGGGCAAATCCACGACCTCGAAGGACGAGCATCTGACGGTGGCCTCTACACCCTCGAAAGACAAACGGAAAAAACTCGATTACACATCGCTCAGCACGCTGAATGACAAGCCGCTCGGCAGCGTGAAACAGACCTGCGACTACGACAGCCACGATAATCCGTTGAGCTGCACGCTGGACGTTGTCGATCTGAGCGTTTCCCCGCAAGTTACCCACAAATACAGCATCAAAAATACCATCGCCTATTATTGATCCAGGCCACCGCCGCGCTGAGTGCGCGGTAGTGGCAGACGGTTCCTGACCGTCATGGCAATGAGCCCCTGAGGCGGTTGGTTGAGGGGCGCGTAACAGTGGTTTTATCGCAAAATAATCTGGCTATTGGCGGAGTTCAGCCACCAGAGGTGGCGGCGTTGAACGGGCAAACATCATGGACGATGACAAGCTGCCGGAGACAGCATCGACACTGTTTGACCGCCTGTAAATGACTTTCCAAATGAGATCCGCGCACCATGAGTAAAAGCCCGTTGCTCGCTATGGTCGATACAGAAAGCCCTCAGCAAGTCAGTTTCCGGGAAGCATTTTTATTCTGGCTGAAGCTGGGATTTATCAGTTTTGGCGGCCCGGCAGGACAAATATCCATCATGCATCAGGAACTGGTGGAGAACCGGCACTGGATCTCCGAACAACGTTTCCTGCACGCATTGAACTACTGCATGGTCCTGCCAGGACCTGAAGCGCAGCAGCTGGCTACGTATATCGGCTGGCTGATGCATCGTACCTGGGGCGGTATTGTGGCTGGGGCATTGTTTGTTCTGCCGTCACTGTTGGTGCTAATCGCGCTTTCCTGGATTTATATCGCCTGGGGCGAGCAACCTGTCGTGATGGGATTATTTTATGGTATCAAACCCGCGATCACCGCGATTGTCGTACAGGCGGCACACCGCATCGGTACCAGAGCGTTACGCAATAATACCCAGTGGGCCATTGCCGCAGCCGCTTTTGTGGCGATCTTTGCTTTCAATATCCCGTTCCCGATTATCGTCTTGTCGGCCGCGCTCATCGGTTTCATCGGCGGGCGTTTCTCCCCGGAGAGGTTCAAAGGGGGCGGTGCGCATAGCGGAACCGACAAATCTTACGGCTCCGCCATGATTGATGATGATACACCGACACCGGAACATGCCGTTTTCAAATGGTCACGGTTGATGTGGATAGTGATTGCTGGCGCTCTTTTGTGGCTGCTGCCGATGGGGACGCTTTATCTCACTCTGGGCCGGGAAGATACCCTAACGCAAATGGGCTGGTTCTTTACCAAAGCCGCGCTGCTCACCTTTGGTGGGGCTTATGCCGTACTGCCTTATATTTATCAGGGGGCAGTCGTTAATTATCACTGGCTAACCCCTACGCAGATGATTGACGGTCTGGCGTTGGGAGAAACCACTCCCGGTCCTTTAATTATGGTTGTCGCCTTTGTCGGATTTGTCGGCGGATATGCCAATACCGTGTTTGGGCCGGAGCATCTTTTCCTCGGGGGCGTGATTGCCGCAATAGTGGTGACCTGGTTCACTTTTCTGCCCTCTTTTTTATTTATTTTTGCCGGTGGACCTTTTATTGAAACAACGCACAACGATATCAAATTCACCGCGCCACTCACGGCGATAACAGCCGCTGTCGTCGGCGTCATTCTCAATCTGGCGCTGTTCTTTGGTTATCATGTGCTGTGGCCACAAGGGTTAGCTGGCCACGTTGACTGGGTGGCGGCCCTGATTGCTCTGGCTGCGGCTATGGCTCTGTTTCGCTTTAAAGCCAAAGTGACGCATGTCATCGCCGGTTGCGCGATTGTGGGCCTGGCTCTTCATCTGCTGTTTCTTTCATAAGCCTGCAGTCGGCAAGATTTTTTACCTGATATCTGGCCTGGTGTAAGCCCCGGCAGTACCACAGAAAAGTTATCAGGCGCCGGGCAACGCGCAGAGATTTATGGGCAAGAGGATGAAGGCGGAAGACGGGCGCGGTGTGCGCCCGTTGCAATTACTGAATTTGGCGACCGGTACGACGATCGAGGCAGCGCTGGGTATTGGGTTCCCAGTACGCGTTAAAGTTGCTGCTTTTCTGGCAGTTGTCCTGAGCGTCAAACGCCACGTCGGCTTTGTCCCACTCTTTTTCGACGCGTTTATTCACTTTATGACGCAGCGTACGGGTGTCATTCCATTGCTCTTTTTCCATCGCCGCAGATTGACGAGTTTGTGCGTTGTCGCCCGATTCGATAATCAGACGGTTGGTTTCTGCCATTGCGGAGGTGGTGTACACGATGGCACCCAGCGTCAGCATTGCGGTCAGGCACAGGCGTTTGCTAAGTGTAGTTGTCATTGCGATATCCTTAAATTGAGGGAGAAACGGGTAGCCCACATCTCTCTATTCTATGCGATCTCAGCCTGCCAGCATACCGGGGCGGCGCTCACTCTCAGAACATTATCGGGTATGATGGTTCAACCAATCCTGAATAATAGTGCCAGAAATGCTCAAAACGACGCTGCTTTTTTTTGCTACCGCGCTGTGTGAAATCCTGGGTTGCTTCCTGCCGTGGCTGTGGTTAAAACGCGGCGCGACGCCGCTTCTGCTGGTGCCTGCGGCGCTGGCGTTGGCGCTGTTTGTCTGGCTGTTAACGTTGCATCCGGCGGCCAGCGGCCGAGTTTATGCGGCTTACGGTGGTGTGTATGTTTGCACGGCGCTTATCTGGCTGCGTGTGGTGGATGGCGTGAAGCTAAGTCTTTATGACTGGCTGGGTGCCGTTGTGGCAATGTGCGGTATGTTAATCATTGTCGCTGGATGGGGGCGTGCTTAGTTTATTCGTTAATATTCTGTGATCGTCTGCGTGTTTTTTGATCGTTATACTTGTATGGTAGTTGCCTGATTGCGTAAGTTTTCCGCATCACATTAGGTTGATGCAAGGAAACCCGCATGAAAATCACTGGCGCTGATGTCTTTGTTACCTGCCCGGGGCGCAACTTTGTCACGTTAAAAATCACCACCGAAGAGGGGATCGTCGGCCTTGGCGACGCCACGTTGAATGGCCGCGAACTCTCCGTTGCTTCCTACCTGAAAGATCATTTGTGCCCGCAACTTATTGGCCGCGACGCGCAACGCATTGAAGATATCTGGCAGTTTTTCTACAAAGGCGCTTACTGGCGGCGCGGTCCGGTGACCATGTCGGCTATCTCCGCCATCGATATGGCGCTGTGGGACATTAAAGCCAAAGCCGCCAATATGCCGCTCTACCAGTTGCTTGGTGGCGCTTCCCGTGAAGGAGTGATGGTTTATTGCCACACCACCGGCCACACCATTGATGAGGTGCTGGAAGATTACGCGCGGCATAAGGAGATGGGGTTTAAAGCCATCCGCGTGCAGTGCGGCGTGCCGGGAATGAAAACCACCTACGGCATGGCAAAAGGCAAAGGCCAGGCGTATGAACCGGCCACCAAAGGCCGATGGCCGGAAGAGCAACTCTGGTCGACGGAAAAATACCTCGATTTCACACCGAAACTGTTTGACGCCGTGCGCAGCCAATTCGGTTTCAACGAACATCTGCTGCATGACATGCACCACCGCCTGACGCCAATTGAAGCCGCGCGTTTCGGCAAAAGCATCGAACCTTTTCGCCTGTTCTGGATGGAAGATCCCACCCCGGCTGAAAACCAGGCGTGCTTCCGCTTGATCCGCCAACACACCGTCACACCGATTGCCGTCGGCGAAGTGTTCAACAGTATCTGGGATTGCAAGCAACTGATTGAAGAACAGTTGATCGACTATATCCGCGCCACGATCACTCATGCCGGTGGCATTACGGGTATGCGGCGCATTGCGGATTTTGCCTCGCTTTATCAGGTACGTACCGGCTCGCACGGCCCGTCAGATCTTTCGCCGATTTGCCATGCGGCAGCCCTCCATTTTGATCTGTGGGTGCCCAACTTTGGCGTGCAGGAATATATGGGTTACTCCGAACAGATGCTGGAGGTTTTCCCGCACAGTTGGCGCTTTGATCAAGGCTATATGCACCCCGGCGATCAACCTGGTCTGGGCATCGGCTTTGACGAAAAACGGGCGGCGAAATACCCCTACGATCCCGCGTATCTGCCGGTTGCGCGGCTGGAAGATGGCACGTTGTGGAACTGGTAACAGAGGAAAGCAAAATGAAAAGTGTGGTGATTGAACAACCCAACCAATTGACGCTCGCTGAACGCCCTTTGCCGCAACCCGCCGCCGGTGAGGTGCGCGTTAAGGTCAAACTCGCCGGGATCTGCGGCTCCGACAGCCATATCTATCGCGGACACAATCCGTTCGCCAAATATCCGCGCGTCATCGGCCACGAATTCTACGGTCTGATCGATGCCGTCGGTGAAGGTGTGTCGGCGGAAAGGATAGGCGAACGCGTGGTGGTTGACCCGGTGATCAGCTGCGGTCATTGCTATCCGTGCTCCGTTGGCAAACCGAACGTCTGCAACGAACTGGTGGTACTGGGTGTGCATCGCGACGGCGGTTTTAGCGAATACGCCACTGTTCCGGCACGTAACGCCTGGGCCGTTCCGGCGGCAATCCCGGATGAGAATGCGGTAATGATCGAGCCGTTTACCATCGCGGCTAACGTCACAGGCCAGGTGAAACCAGCGGAGAAAGACATTGCGCTGATTTATGGTGCCGGGCCGATGGGATTAACCACGCTGCAGGCGCTGAAAAATGTCTACAACGTGCAACAGGTGATTGTTGCCGATCGTATCGAAGAGCGTCTGGTAATGGCGCAGCGCAATGGCGCGGACTGGGTGATTAACAACAGCCAGCAGCCGTTGGCGGAAACGCTGGCAGAGAAGGGCATTAAACCGACGCTGATCGTTGATGCGGCGTGTCAGCCATCCATTCTACAGGAGGCGATTACGCTGGCCTCTCCGGCCGCGCGTATTGTGATCATGGGATTTTCCAGCGAACCCAGCCAGATAATCCAGCAGGGCATCACGGGTAAAGAGCTGTCTATTTTCTCTTCGCGTCTTAACGCGGGCAAATTCCCGGTGGTGATCGACTGGCTGGCTCGCGCCTTGATCGATCCAACGAAGTTAGTGACGCATAAATTTGACTATCAACATGTCACCGATGCGATTGAACTGTTTGAAAAAGATCAGCGGCACTGCTGTAAGGTCTTATTAACGTTCAATTAATTACAACGAAAAATGCGGTTGAGCGGTACGCATACTTCTTTTTCGAGATAGCCATTATGACGCAAGTTAACACTGAAAGAACGACCTCTGATCTGGTGAAAGCCGCCGTTTCCGGCTGGCTGGGTACTGCGCTTGAGTTTATGGATTTCCAGCTTTATTCGCTGGGCGCGGCGCTGGTTTTTCATGAGATCTTCTTCCCGGAGCAATCGGCGGCGATGGCGCTGATCCTCGCAATGGGAACCTACGGAGCGGGTTATGTGGCGCGCATTATCGGCGCGTTTATCTTCGGTAAAATGGGCGATCGCATAGGCCGCAAAAAAGTGTTGTTCATCACCATCACGATGATGGGCATTTGTACCACCTTGATTGGCGTATTACCGACCTATGCGCAGATCGGCATTTTTGCGCCGGTACTGCTGGTAACACTGCGTATTATTCAGGGCCTTGGCGCAGGCGCAGAAATATCCGGTGCCGGAACCATGCTGGCGGAATATGCGCCGAAAGGGAAACGCGGCATTATCTCTTCGCTGGTTGCGATGGGCACCAACTGCGGCACCCTGAGCGCAACGGCGATCTGGGCGGTGATGTTCTTCGCGTTGGATCGCGAAGCGCTGCTCGCCTGGGGCTGGCGGGTGCCGTTTATCGCCAGCGTAGTGGTGATGATTTTCGCCATCTGGCTGCGTTTGAACCTGAAAGAGAGCCCGGTTTTCGAGAAGGTACACGAAGGCGCGTGCACACCGAAAAACCAAAGTGCGGAAATGGGGCTCGGCGCGATGTTCAGCAGCAAAACTTTCTGGCTGGCGACCGGTTTGCGCTTTGGTCAGGCCGGTAACTCCGGGTTAATCCAGACCTTCCTCGCGGGTTATCTGGTACAAACCCTGCTGTTTGAAAAACGCATCCCGACCGATGCGCTGATGATCAGTTCGATTGTTGGCTTTCTTACCATTCCGTTCCTGGGCTGGCTGTCCGACAAAGTGGGGCGTCGTTTACCCTATATCTGCCTCTGTATTTCGGCGATCATTCTCGCGTACCCGATGATGGCGATCATCGTCGATAAGAGCTACAACCCCGGCGTGATTATGCTGTCGATTATCGTCATTCATAACGTTGCCGTGCTCGGGTTATTCGCGCTGGAAAACATCACCATGGCGGAGATGTTTGGTTCGCGTAATCGCTTCACGCGGATGGCTATTTCGAAAGAGGCGGGCGGGTTGGTGGCCGTCGGATTCGGGCCAGTACTGGCGGGGATCTTCTGCAATATGACTGGCTCCTGGTGGCCGATAGTCGTCATGCTGGTGGCTTACTCGCTGATTGGTTTGCTCTCCGCCGTGCTGATGCCGGAAGTGCGCGACCGCGATTTGAATATTCTGCAAGACGCGGCTGAACCGCGTGCGGCGGCCCAGCCGGTGGGCAACCGTAACTATATCTGAACCCCTGTGATCGCCGGAACAGTTCGCTAAGCCAGGGCTAAGCTAAAGGGATTTTGACACATTTGGTTACCATTCTAGTTAGTGTAGTCCGCAAATGCTGTCGTAAATCAACGTCTGATTTGCGACAGCCCGTAATCTATTGAACCACTGTTTCACTTAATAAGATGAGTCCCACCATGGAAAACAGGCTATTAAAGGCGAAAGCCACGTTACCTACTTACGATCGTAACAAACTGGTTCCACGCATTGTACATTTGGGGTTTGGCGCTTTTCACCGCGCTCACCAGTCGGTGTATGCGGATATTCTGGCCGCAGAGCACGGCAGCGACTGGGGTTATTGCGAGGTCAATCTGATCGGCGGTGAGCAGCAAATTGCTGACCTGAAACAGCAGGATAATCTGTACACCGTGGCGGAAATGTCTGCCGACGCGTGGACCGCGCGGGTAGTTGGCGTGGTGAAACGCGCGCTGCACGCGCAGGTTGATGGCCTGGAAACCGTACTGGCCGCCATGTGCGAGCCGCAGGTGGCGATTGTCTCACTGACCATCACCGAAAAAGGGTATTGCCACTCGCCGGCGACCGGCAAACTGATGCTCGATCATCCGTTAATCGTTGGCGACCTGCAAAACCCGCAGCAGCCGAAATCTGCAGTTGGCGTGGTGGTGGAAGCGCTGGCGCGTCGTAAAGCGGCAGGGCTGGCGGCATTCAGCGTGATGTCCTGCGATAACATGCCGGAAAATGGCCACGTTACCCGTAATGTGGTGTGCGCTTATGCCCGTGCAGTGAATGAGGAACTGGCAGACTGGATTGACGCCAACGTGACGTTCCCGTCAACCATGGTGGACCGTATTGTTCCGGCAGTAACGGCGGAAACGCTGGATAAAATCGAACAGCTTACCGGCGTGCGCGATCCGGCAGGCGTGGCCTGTGAACCGTTCCGCCAGTGGGTGATTGAAGATAACTTTGTTGCGGGTCGTCCGGCATGGGAAAAAGCGGGCGCCGAACTGGTTGCCGACGTCGTGCCGTTCGAAGAGATGAAATTGCGCATGCTGAACGGCAGCCACTCCTTCCTCGCTTATCTGGGCTACCTGGCCGGTTATCAGCACATCAACGAATGTATGGACGACGATAACTATCGCCGCGCGGCGCACGCGCTGATGCTGAAAGAGCAGGCACCGACGCTGAAAGTGAAGGGCGTTGACCTTGCGCGTTACGCCGATCTGCTGATTGCGCGTTACAGCAACACTGCACTGCGTCACCGTACCTGGCAGATCGCAATGGACGGCAGCCAGAAATTACCGCAGCGTATGCTCGATTCCGTACGCTGGCACTTAGCGCATCAGGATTCCTTTGCGCTGCTGGCGCTGGGCGTGGCGGGCTGGATGCGCTACGTCGGCGGTGTTGATGAACAAGGTCAAGCGATCGAAGTGTGCGATCCGCTGCTGACGGTGATTCAGGGTGCGGTTAACGCAAGCGCGGAAGGTGAAGCGCGTGTTCAGGCACTGTTGGGCATCGAAGCGATTTTTGGCAACGAACTGCCGAAAGAAGCGGCCTTTGTGGCGCAGGTACAGAACGCGTATCGTTCACTGCTGGAGAAAGGGGCGAAAGCGACAGTGGCAGAATACGCCGCAGCGCTGTAAATCATCGAAAGAATGCCGCCCCGGCGGCATTCTTTTTTGCCGTTATGCGGCCATTTTCACCATTTAGTGCAGACCAAGCCGAATCAGTTCAACCGGTTCGAATTTACCTTCACAACCTTCCACTTCTACCGTTTTGCTGCGACGCAGTTGCGCGGCGTCCAGCCCGGCTGCGTGAATCGCAATAATTTTGCCGGTACGGCCCGTACCATTAATCATTACGCGGCTGCCAGTGGTAATCGCATTACGGTTACGATCATAAGTCACCATGGTGGTTTCTCCTTATTGATATCCAAAAAACGAAACGGGGCAGAAGATGTCCCCGCTACGGACGCCTTATAAATACGCTCCTGAGATAACGAGTTTTTGTTTTTGATCAACATCACACTTTTTTGCAGAAAAAATTTTTGGCATTACGCGATGACAACCGCCTTAAATCAATCTGCTATAGGTAAAAACCTCGCGTTTATTTCCCTGATCCCCTTTTGCTTCATCAATGATAAAAAGCTTTTAAGATTTTCCTGATTACTACCTGCCGCGCGATAACGCGTACACTCTGTAACGATATGTTAGTGACTGTTTCGGATTTTTTATTCTTTTTAGCGCGGTAGAATCCTGCGTCGGGTTTCTTTTGAATAAAAAAGAGGGCGAATGTTTTAAATAAAAACGGAGCGACAGGGGCGTGCAGGAAGCCTGGTTTTGTCGGCATGTGATAAATGCCGATAGATTAATTTGCCGCTGGCTATTCGGTGCTGAATTTTCTGCCAGTAACAACAGAATAAAGATATATCTGGAATTATCACCAGTTGAAATTATTCCATTAATGTCGGCTGTTCATTAACGAACAGGCGAGGCACATGAACGCCTTTTATAATGTGGTTTTATTTTAACTCATTGATGTAAATAACAATTTTAATGGCGATGAGATGTCTTATCGCTTCATTTTAATGGTGTTATAACGATACGGGATGGGGATGACATAATGAAAAGTGAACTCATCAGACAACAGGTGAGAAATCATCTTAAGTCGCTTAAACGCACAATTACGCATCTGCGGAAGAAATGGAAATATCGTCACAGCGGGGATGCGGACGTCTACTGGATTTCCCTCGGAGAAAATTGCCTGCCGGACGATATTCTCCGTCGGCACAACAGAAAATCGTTCAGCTCTATTTTTTCCTCCGGGCGTTCTAATATAGAATATATTCTTCAGATGGAAAAAGATAATTACCAGAATTTACTCGACAAAACGTATTTGCAGCATTTCCCCGATGGCGACCATTCTGTTGTGCGCTCCACCTATTATAAGGATTGCGTGGGCCAGTACAGCGAAAGACATATGCTGGGATTTGAATTTACGCATCACGATCCCCTCGGCATTTCCGCCGATAAGCAGACATTCAAACGGCGCATTGAGCGTCAGCTCGCCTGGCGAGGAAATAAAAATTTTGTCTTCCTTTACCATCACCGCGTCACGGCGAATTCCGATCTTGCTCTACTAAGAGAGCATCTGAATGAGCTGCTGTCGTTGTACAACGCGAAAGGTTGCGAGTGTGAAGTTGTGCTTTTCTATCAGAATATTGTCCCGCAGGAGACACAGAAGCGGATCGATTTCACACCGCATCACTCCGGCTTACTGGAGTTCGCCTGTCATACCCATGAGATCTGGGGTGGAGAGGATCAGGATACATTCTGGGCGCGAAAAGACGATCGCCTGTTTGTCGAAATGTTTGACACCGTAGACCGGTACAATCTGAGCAAAGGCGAAACTCGCCCGGCACCGACGCCCGTCGCGACAGACACCGGAATGCCGGTTTAGCCGCTGACGCGAGATCTATCCAGAGGCGGTGAGCTGCTGTGATGGTGGTTCACCGCCAATGTCTGTGGCCGGCGAGGAGGTTAATCCTCGCTGAACCAGTCGCGATTTTCCTGGCGAATGGTTTTTACTGATTCACTGATCTCCTGCAAGTGCAGGCTCATGGCGTGGTCGACTGCGTCAGGGTCACGTTTTTCCAGCGCGGAAAAGATATCCATATGCTGGCGCAGTAGCATTTCCGGCGGCGAAACGTGGTCAAGACTCATATAGCGTACGCGGTCGATGGTGGCTTTGATGTTTTCGATGGTGTCCCACGCCAGCTGGCAATCGGCGATCAGCGCCAGCTTCTGGTGGAAATTGTCGTCCAGCTCGAAGAAATCATTCAGTTGCTTGCGCTCAATGGCGGTGCGCTGTTGATTGAGGTTTTGCTCAAGCTGGTAGCAGGCGCTGTCATCAATCAGCGCAGCTGCGCGGCGGGCGACGGCGCATTCGATCGCCTGGCGCACGAAACAGCCATTACGCACCTGCGTCATGGAAATTTTGTTAACGTAACTGCCGCGCTGCGGGCGGATCTGAATCAGGCCATTTTCCGCCAGCTTAATAAAGGCTTCACGCACCGGCTGACGCGAAACGTCGAAACGCACCGACACCTCTTTTTCCGACAACGGCGTACCCGGTGGGATCAGGCAATGCACAATATCCCGCCGTAGAATGCGGTAAATTTGTTGATTTACGGGCTGTGTAGGGTTGAGTTGCGTTTCAGCGGCCATTCGCTCTTACTTTTTAAAGGGTTAACCCGGCTACCATACCATTTATTTACGTTACATCCCATACCCGGCCCGCAGGCCGGGTGGGAAAGTTAACCCTGACGGTGAACGCTTAAGCCCGCATACGTCTGGCTTACCGGCATCATCTCAAGGGTGTTGATGTTGACATGCTTCGGCAGCGTCGCCACCCACCAGACCGCTTCAGTGACATCTTCCGGCGTCAGCGCAGTGGTATTCTCGTAGGTTTTTCCAGCTTTGGCGTCATCGCCTTTAAAGCGCACGTTCGAAAACTCCGTACCGCCGACCAGCCCCGGCTCAATATTGGTCACGCGTACCGCCGTACCGCTCAGATCGGTACGCAGGTTAAGGCTGAACTGGCGGACAAACGCTTTGCTCGCGCCGTAGACGTTGCCGCCCGCGTACGGCCAGCTTCCCGCCGTTGAACCGATATTGATGATATGGCCGCGATTACGCTCCACCATGCCCGGCAGCACCGCGCGCGTCATGTAAACCAGACCTTTGTTGTTGGTGTCGATCATCGTTTCCCAGTCATCGACGCTGGCTTTATGCGCAGGCTCAAGCCCCAGCGCCAGGCCAGCATTGTTGACCAGCACATCAATGTCGCGCCACTGTGCTGGCAAGGAAGCCATCAACTCGTCAATTGCCGCACGGTTGCGAACATCGAGCTGCGCGATGTAGAGGTTATCCCCCAGCTCATCTTTCAGCTCCTGTAAACGTTCCTGGCGACGACCGGTGGCGATCACTTTGTGGCCGTTCTGAATAAAACGGCGTGTGATACCTTCGCCAAAACCTGCCGTTGCCCCGGTAACCAGAATAATCATCTCACTGTTCCTCAACGCTTTTTGTGGTGTGAACTCTAGCATGACCGCATGTTTGCGGTAACACAAGTTATCCCGACTTACAGTGTGGCAAAAAACGCGCGCTTGTGCGGCGGCAGAGAGAGAAATGATTGCGATGCGCGCAGCGGATGCCTACTCTGAAAAGATTCACCGTGTTCAGGAGCGAAACATGTCGGTTACCAATCCCTTTTTCTCTGCAAGTCCGCTGCCGTATCAGGCACCGCCGTTTGATGTGATTACTGATGAACACTATCGCCCGGCATTTGACGAAGGTGTGCGGCAAAAGCGTGCGGAGATCGCCGCCATCACGGCGAACCCGGCTGCCGCCGATTTTGACAATACGCTGCTGGCGCTGGAGCAGAGCGGCCACCTGCTGAATCAGGTGACCAGCGTCTTTTTCGCCATGACCTCCGCGCATACCAATGATTTTTTACAGCAGCTCGATGAGGCGTTTTCCACCGAGCTGGCGGAACTGGCGAACGATATTTACCTTGATGATGCGTTGTTTGCCCGCGTGGAAAGCGTATGGTGTCAGCGTGAAGCGCTGGGGCTGGATGCAGAATCGCTGCGCCTTGTCGAAACGACGTACCAGAAGTTTGTTCTCGCAGGCGCGATGCTGAGCGCAGAAGATAAAACAACGCTGAAAGCGCTGAATACTGAAGCGGCGGGGCTGACCAGCCAGTTTAACCAGCGTTTGCTGGCCGCAGATAAAGCGGGTGGACTGGTGGTGGATTATGTCCATCAACTCGACGGCTTAAGTGCCGAAGAGATCGCCTCGGCCGCCGAGGCGGCGAAGGCAAAAGGGCTGGAAAACCGCTGGCTGCTCACGCTGCTTAATACCACCCAGCAACCGGCGCTGGCCGCGCTGCGCGATCGCCAGACCCGTGAAAATCTGTTTACCGCTGGCTGGCTGCGCACCCAGCGAGGGGATGCCAATGATACCCGTGCGATTGTGCTGCGTCTGGTGCAGCTTCGCGCGCAGCAGGCGAAACTGCTTGGCTTTAACGATTTCGCCAGCTGGAAAATCGCCGATCAGATGGCCGGTACGCCGCAGGCTGCGCTGACATTTATGCGCGATATCGCGCCTGCCGCCCGTGCACGCGCCGAGCGGGAGCTGGCTGACATTCAGCAGATGATTGACACCCAGCAGGGCGGCTTTACCGCGCAGGCCTGGGACTGGGCGTTCTATGCCGAGCAGGTTCGTCTGGCGAAATATGCGCTGGATGAATCACAAATCAAACCCTATTTCGCGCTGAACTCTGTGCTCACCGATGGCGTGTTCTGGGCGGCGAGCGAGCTGTTTGGCATTCGTTTCAGCGAGCGTTTTGATATTCCGGTTTATCATCCCGACGTGCGCGTGTGGGAGATTTTCGATGCTGACGGCCACGGTCTGGCGCTGTTTTACGGCGATTACTACGCTCGCGACTCAAAAAGCGGCGGCGCGTGGATGGGCAATTTTGTTGAACAATCGACGCTGAACGGCACGCAGCCGGTGATCTATAACGTCTGTAACTACCAGAAACCGGCCGCCGGGCAGGCGGCACTGCTGTCGTGGGATGAAGTGATTACGCTGTTCCATGAGTTCGGTCACACGCTGCATGGGCTGTTTGCCAGCCAGCGTTACGCCACGCTTTCCGGCACCAATACCCCGCGCGATTTTGTTGAATTCCCTTCGCAAATCAATGAGCACTGGGCCAGCCAGCCGCAGGTTTTCGCGCACTACGCCCGCCATCATCAGAGCGGCGAGCCGATGCCGGAGGCGCTGCGCGAGAAAATGCTGCAAGCCACCCAGTTCAATAAAGGCTACGACATGACGGAACTGCTGAGCGCGGCGCTGCTCGACATGAACTGGCATGCGCTGGCCGCTGGCGCCGGGGTGAATGATGTCGATGCGTTTGAGCGTGACGCTATTCGCAAGGAGCAGCTCGATCTGGCGGCCGTACCGCCGCGCTACCGCAGCAGCTATTTTGCGCATATTTTTGGAGGCGGTTATGCCGCTGGCTATTACGCCTATTTATGGACACAAATGCTGGCCGATGACGGCTATCAGTGGTTTGTGGAGCAGGGCGGTTTAACCCGTGAAAATGGGCAACGATTCCGCGAAGCCATCTTGTCGCGCGGCAACAGCAGCGATCTCGGTGAACTGTATCGGCAATGGCGCGGCCACGATCCGCAGATTGAGCCGATGCTGAAAAATCGCGGGTTAAGTGATTAATTACGGGCGGAAATGCTTTAAAAAGTTACATAACCCGCAGGGTTATTGACCTGTTTCCGCGTGAGAAATACCGTAACAGATGGTGATGAATCCCCCTGCGCGGAGGGGCAACCAGTCAAACCTTTTTGGGATATCGCGGGATTCGTGGGCTGGCGCGAACTCACCGGGAGGCACCCGGCATCACCGTAAACTCCTCAGCCAGAGGCCTGTATCATCGGGCCTCTGGCTTTTTATTTTCCTCTCTCTACCGCGTTCATTGCCGCTTTTTGCCCACTGAGTTGTTAAAGTGTGGGCTATCTCACATTTACTACCGTGGTGTTATGTCGTTCATTAAGCCAAATTAAAGGACCTGATTTGAACGTTAACATTCTGTGGCATAACCCAGGCATTCAGACAATGACTGTGCTAATGTCGAATGCAATTTGAGCAACTGAGGTAACCGACATGACCAAAAATGTAGTGGTAATACGCGCCGGTGGTAAGGTTGAAAACGTGACCGTGGAAGACAATGCAAAATCGGTCACGTTCAAAAATGAGCAGAGCTCGTTTCTCGAAATCCCGATTGAACCCTGGGAACTGGATGGCGAAACCTTCCTGGTTGCCCGTTTCTCCGATCTGGTGAGCCAACAGGAAACCGAACAGGCCATCCGGAAATTTTATTAATTAACGACCGCCTGAGGGCGGTTTTTTTATGCCATGTCGCCGCCAGAATTGAACGTTAGCGTTTTGTGCAAATAGCAGAAAATAAAATGCGGATAGTTTGTGCAGTTAGCTGAATTATCTCGCAGTATGGAAAATATAAAAATCAAAAGGGCCTCAACGAGGCCCATTTACATTACAGGTTTTGGCCAGCGTCTGCGGCGCGGCGTGGATATACAGGTTTTGGCCGTCAGTCGTGTTCCACATACTGAGCAAACTGCGCCATGTGGCTGTTGCCGCTCCTGGCAGAATGTGGTGAATAAAAACTTTTGGCTGCTGCAAACCGGGCACTGAAATTTGAGATTGGGAATAACCCCTCCGGCCTGTGAAGTGGTGATTCGACGTTAACATATTCTTATTGCGCTGAAAGATATATCTTCAATAATTTCAATAGCAAAACGTTTCGCTGGCGCTTTTTTTATCGCCAGTTCAGCTTTGTTTAACCTTCATTGAGGCAGTAACTGCTAGGGTAATCAGCACGGCGTTTACCCATCCCGTTGAGTGAACGTGCAGAATAATACAAAACTATCCATGCAAGCATTGACCGCCGATACGGCGGTTTTTTTTGCGGCATAACGAAAAAAGGCCCCTCACGCATTTACGCAAGGGGCCTTCCCGGTGGGGGATTATCGCTGTTCATCAGTCGTCCCATTTGTGGCTAAAATAAGCAGCAAGGAATCCGGAAAAAAGAATCACTCCCAGTACTGCCATAAAGACATGCATATTTGCCATCATTTTAAACCTCCATCTAATTAACCAACTTGCCTCTCTTACCTTAATTATTTAGCCGCGATGGAGAGATAATAACCTGGTGAACCTCAATAAAGCCTGAATGGCGCGCGTTATTTCGCCGCTTCGGCAAACTTCTTGCGGTACATCGCCGGAGACATGCCATATTGCTGATGAAAATGGTGGCGCAGCGACGCGGCATTACCAAATCCGGCCTGCCCGGCGACCAGATCAATCCCCATGCGTGTTTGTTCGAGCAGCGTCTGAGCGCGCTGCAACCGCGCCTGTAAAATCCAGCGCGCTGGCGTGGTGCCTGTCGTTTCCTGAAAGCGGCGTAAAAAGGTGCGCGGGCTCATGCCCACCCGCTGCGCCAGTGACGCCACGGTATGACTTTCCGCAAGTTGCTGGTGGAGGAAATCGAACAACTGCCCCAACTGGCGGCTCTCGCGCGTGCGGGCGACCGGGCGGATAAGCTGCTGCGTCTGCGAACCATCGCGGTGTGGCTGAACCACCAGCCGCCGGGCGACCATGTTTGCCGCGTCAAGGCCAAAATCCTCACGGACCACATGCAGACAAAGATCGATCCCCGCCGCGCTGCCCGCGGAGGTCATCACGTTCCCTTCGTCGTAATAGAGCGCATCCTCCAGCACCACAATGGCCGGATAGCGCTCGCGCAGGCCGTCGGTATAACGCCAGTGGGTGGTGGCTTTGCGCCCGTTTAACAGGCCCGCCGCAGCCAGCACAAACACCCCGGAACAGATGGAGATAATGCGGCAACCCCGCTGCCAGGCTTGCTGGAGCGCCGTGCATAAATCAGCCGGAACAGGCGACTCTGCGCCGCGCCAGCCGGGCACGACAATGGTCTGCGCGTCGGCCAGCAGCTCCAGCCCGCCTTCGGCCGTTACGCGAATACCGCCGGTTGCCCGCAGTTCTCCGGCATCCACTGCCGCCACGGCGAAGTGATACCAGTTATCGCCCATTTCCGGGCGCGGCAGACCGAAGATCTCCACCGCGACGCCAAACTCAAAGGTACACAGCCCATCATAGGCGAGGGCAACGACGCGATGCGCTGCAGGGGGATGTCGTAAAGTTGTCATTATCCTGGTGTTATCTGGCATAGAACGGTGCAGTGAAGTTGTCCTGTTTTGGTTAGATTACTGTTAACACAAACAAGGAGAAAGCACGATGAGCTACGTTACTGATTTTCCCGTCGCATCCCCTGAACAAGCCACCAGCCACTTTCTGCGCCGCCTGAGCGTTGAAACAGATTGCGCCGATGTGCATGACGCTATCGCCCATGACGACAGAGATTTTGTCCTGCTGCATGTGGTTGGCAGCCCGGAGACATTCGCTCGTCGTCACGTTCCTGGCGCAGTGCATCTGCCGCACAGCATGATGACGGCCGATCGCATGGCGGCCTGGCCGTCGGATACATTGTTTGTGGTCTACTGCGCCGGACCGCACTGCAACGGCGCCGATCGCGCGGCGCTGAAACTGGCGCGGCTGGGGCTGCCGGTCAAAATCATGATTGGTGGCATCACTGGCTGGGAAGATGAAGGTTATGCCTTCGCCAGCGGCCAGCGCGAAGCGGATGTCTAATCGCTTTTTTCATCTTGATGATGCCATCATGAAACTTTCTCATGCATGGTGAAATTTTCTCTGTTGCTGCGCTCTGCCCGGTGTGACATTTTGTTTGGACATTTAGCCATCCAGAAGGCTAAAACATTCAAATTATGAATTATCACGCCGGGTAATCATCTGCTCCGGCGTTCGAGGAGAATAACCATGCAGCGACATCAGGCCCCTTTCCGCGCAGACGTAGTCGGCAGCTTCTTGCGACCGGATGCCATCAAAAATGCCCGCCAGCAGTATGCGCAGGGCGAGATCACCGCACAGCAGCTGCGCAGTGTCGAAGATGAGGCCATCCGTCATGTCGTTGAACAGCAGTGCGCCTGCGGTCTGCATGTGGTGACGGACGGGGAGTTTCGTCGCGCCTGGTGGCACTTTGATTTCTTCGACGGCCTGGAAGGGGTTGAGCGTTACGATTCGGAGAAAGGCATTCAGTTTAACGGCGTGCAAACCAAAGCCCACGGCGTACGCGTCACCGGTAAACTGCGTTTTGGCGATCACCCAATGCTGAATGATTTCCGCTATCTGAAAAGCATCAGCGGCAACGCACAGCCGAAGATGACCATCCCCAGCCCGAGCGTGCTGCACTTCCGCGGCGGGCGTAAAGATATTGATGCGACCGTCTATCCGCAGCTGGATGCCTATTTTGACGATCTGGCGACCACCTGGCGCGATGCCATCCACGCCTTCTATGCCGCCGGCTGTCGCTATCTGCAACTGGATGACACCGTCTGGGCCTATCTCTGCTCTGACGATCAGCGTCGCCAGATCCGCGAACGCGGTGACGATCCGGATGAACTGGCGCACATTTATGCCCGCGTACTCAATAAAGCGCTGGAAGGTAAGCCGGAAGATCTGACCATCGGGTTGCATGTCTGCCGCGGCAATTTCCGTTCGACCTGGATTTCCGAAGGCGGCTACGAGCCGGTGGCAGAAGTGCTGTTTGGCAGCGTCAATGTCGATGCCTTCTTCCTTGAATATGACAACGATCGTTCCGGTGATTTTGCACCGCTGCGCTTTGTTCGTCCGGGTAAACAGCAGGTAGTGCTGGGGTTGATTACTACCAAAAACGGCGAGCTGGAAAACCCGGAAGGCGTGAAAGCGCGTATCGCGGAAGCGGCAAAATATGTGGATATCAACCAGATTTGCCTCAGCCCGCAGTGCGGTTTTGCCTCCACCGAAGAGGGCAACTCGTTAACGCCGGAGCAGCAGTGGGACAAAGTGCGTCTGGTGACTAATATCGCCGCACAAGTGTGGTGAGTCGGTAAACCGCTGTGAGTGCCTGATGGCGCGGCCGCCATCAGGCACGGATATTTATTGCGCTGGCACCGCGCCCCATTGCCGTACCTGCATCCCTTTCACCAGCATCAGCCATGCGATGCCAATGGTGACGATCAGGATCACAAACAGCGACCAGGCAGGCAGGGTGGTGAGAATGATCCCGGTCAGTAGCGGGTTCATTGCTGCACCCAGCCAGCCCAGCGCCTGGGCGGAAAAATAAGTGGCTTTCATCCCCGGCGGCGCGATGTTATCGATCAACAAATATTCACCTGGCGCATAAATCACTTCGCCCAGCGTAAATACCGCAGCGGAGAGCCCCCACAGCCATAAGTTGTTGCCGGAGAGCATAAACCCCACCAGCCCCACTACGAAGCAAAGCGTGCCGAACGCCATGAGCGGACGCAGGTTGGCGGCGGTCAGTTTGCGCCCGACAGCGTATTGCAGCGAGACCACGATAGCGGCGTTGACCGGCAGCACAACGGCCACCACTTTTTCCGCAAAATCGCTGTCCGCTACGGCCATCACGTACTGGGAAAGGCACGAGGCGAAAGAGCCGCAAACGAAGGAAGCAAGCAGGTTCGAGAGGGTAAACCAGCCGAGCGCTTTGTCTTTCAGCAGCACCGACGGCGACCAGGGAACCGCAGGCTCCATGCCGCTGCCCACGGCCACGCGGCGGACAAAAAACTGGATAAAGACCAGCGGGAATGCCGCGCAGACCGCCGCCAGCCAGAACGGCAGATTAATGCTTTGCATCACCAGCAGCGTGCCCAGCGGCGGGCCGACGGTCCAGCCGATGTTGAGAAAGGTGTAGTTAAGCGAAAAGACCTTCGCTTTCGCCGTCGGCGTGAGCGTATCGGCAAAATAGGCTTTCAGCACCGTGGAGAAGACCGAATAAGCGCAGTTGATCAGGGCGAAAAAGAGCACCACCAGCCCGGCGTTATGCGTCAACGGAATGGCGGCGAAACCGGTGATAAAGGCGACGATCGCCAGCAACATATAGCGCTTTTTGTCGAACTTATCCGCCAGCATGCCGAAACCAAGGCTGAAGACAACACCGATAGTCAGCGCGACGGACATAGCATAACCGACCTGATCGACGGCCATGCCGTACTGGCGATTAAGATAGATGGTCATAAACGGCAGCGTTGCGCCGCGACCAATGGTTAATAACAGAGAGGACGCCAGTAGTGCGACGGTGGATCGTGTTTGTGGTGTGGTCATGTTTTGCCCGACATGCTGGTTGTTATAGTTTTTTGTGATGTATACAGCAATAACATGCATAAACCGCTATGTTCAACGGCTCATTTAGCGACAAATGCCCAAACTGACCTACCGAATTTAATGATCTGTCGCTGTACTATTTTTTGCGTTAACGTAAATTTTACAAAAATTGAAACTACAGGGGCGAAGAATGACGCGTAAAGATGTACTGCTGGCAATGCTGGTGGTCGTGGCGTGGGGGCTGAATTTTGTGGTGATCAAAGTTGGCCTGCACAGTATGCCGCCGTTGATGTTGGCAGGTTTACGCTTTGTGTTAGTGGCGTTCCCGGCAATTTTGTTCGTCGCACGGCCCAACATTCCACTGCGTCTGTTGCTGGGTTACGGGCTGACGATCAGTTTCGGTCAGTTCGCCTTTCTGTTTTGTGCCATCAAATTCGGCATGCCTGCCGGGCTGGCATCGCTGGTATTACAGGCACAGGCCTTTTTCACCATTATTCTCGGCGCGGGTGTATTCGGCGAGCGGCTGCAATCAAAACAGCTGATCGGCATTTCGCTGGCGGTAGTGGGGGTGTTGGTGTTGATCGAGTCGAGTCTTAATGGTCAGCACATTCCGCTGGTGGGTTTTGTGTTGACGCTGGCGGCGGCGTTCAGTTGGGCCTGTGGCAATATCTTCAACAAAAAAATCATGCAGCACGGCTCGCGTCCGGCGGTGATGTCGCTGGTGGTGTGGAGTGCGTTAATTCCGATTGTGCCGTTTATGATTGCTTCACTGGTGTTCGACGGCCCGGCGTTAATGCTGCGAAGCCTGGTGAGCATTGATACCACCACGCTGCTGTCGCTGGTCTATCTGGCGTTTGTCGCGACCATTATCGGTTACGGCATCTGGGGCTCGCTGCTGGGGCGCTATGAAACCTGGCGCGTTGCGCCGCTGTCGCTGCTGGTGCCGGTCGTTGGCATGGCGAGCGCGGCAATTCTGTTGGGCGAAACCTTATCGGCCCTGCAACTGGCAGGTGCGGTGCTGGTGATGGGCGGTCTGTATATCAACGTGTTTGGTTTTCGTCTGCGCCGGGCGGTGCAGGCCTAATCGGTTGGTCGGAGAAGGGCTAATCAGGCAGGAAATAAAAAAGCCCCGCTGATGCGGGGCAAAACGATTAGCCGTGCTGATTGTAATAGGGCACGCCTAATGCGTCGGATTTGTCACTGCCCACACCCATATGGTTAAAGTCATACGGCGATGTTTGTTGGGGGGCGGGTAAAATCATCGCGTCGCGGGAATCTTGCGGCGCCGGATGATTGAATTGTTCCGCATAACTCTGGCCGGAAAACAGAACCATCAGCGTGATGGCGGCACAGGCAATACGTTTCATACATTCCTCGATACGTCTTTAAAACAGGCGATAATTAACAAGCATGGTTGAGCGGGTAGAGATACCTTGATTCAGCAGGCATATCTGTCACGCGGAATTTATGTGGCGGCACGTCAAAATAGTTTTTGAACGTGCGGGTCAGGGTTTGTTGCGATTCAAACCCGTAACGCTCCGCCAGATACAGGATCGGTTCGTTGCTCTCCTTGAGCTTTTGCGCAATTTCCGTCAGCTTGCGGCTGCGAATGTATTGGCCCAGCGAATGACCAGTCTCTTTTTTAAACATCCGTTGCAGGTGCCACTTGGAGTAACCTGAACGTTCTGACACTTTTTCCAGTGACAGCGGCGATTCCAGGTTATCCTCGATCCAGTCCAAAATGCTATGAATGGTGATAGCGTCAGTATTGCGTCTGGACATCGTCATACCTCTTTGTTTTTACGGCAATATTTTCCTGAGCAAAGACTCAAGGGTTGCCACTTCTTCTGCCGTTAAGTTTTTTGTTAATTCCTGGTGCAGATCTTTCCCTACCAATTGATGACATTGCTCACAAAGCGCCGCGCCGTCGGGCGTTAATTGCACCAACACGCCGCGTTTGTCATTCGGATTCGGGTTACGCACGATCCAGCCTTTGCATACCAGTCTGTCCAGCATGCGGGTCAGGGCGCCGAGATCGACGGAAAGAATTTTTTTTAGTTCTACCGGGGTGATACAGGTTTGGCAGCGGATAGAACACAGCACCTTAAACTGGGTGGCAGTGATATCCAGCGGCGATAAATAGTCGTTCAATAAACGATCTTTTTTCTGGTTAACCATATGGATTAAGCGGCCTAAAGGAATGATATCGTTAAACAAATCATTCGTGCTTTTCACAATGGTTGCCCCGGCAAGTAGATTAATCACGGCAGATATTATTGCTCAGGCAAATATAAGTCAACAGAATGGATTCCCGGATGCCACTATTTGCTAAAACGTTTCATAACGGTAAAATTTTACACCACGTAAACAACTGAATCGGTTTGCGTTAAGGTGCTGTAGCCAATCTACAACCATCCCATTGCCGCTGTGTTAACGCTATACTGCCCGGGCTTTGACCACACAAGGAGCGTCGCGCATCATGCTTGAATTGTTTAAAGCTATCGGCCTGGGGCTGGTGGTGATACTGCCGCTGGCGAACCCGTTAACCACCGTAGCGCTGTTTTTAGGGCTGGCGGGCAATATGAATAGCGCCCAGCGTAATCAACAAGCGCTGATGGCGTCGGTGTACGTCTTCATCATTATGATGGTGGCGTATTATGCCGGGCAGTTGGTGATGAACACGTTCGGCATCTCGATCCCGGGTTTGCGGATTGCCGGTGGGTTGATTGTCGCCTTTATTGGTTTTCGCATGCTGTTCCCGCAGCAAAAACCGCACGAATCGCCGGAAGCAAAAACCAAATCTGAAGAGCTGGAGGATGAGCCCGGTACCAATATTGCCTTCGTACCGCTGGCGATGCCCAGCACCGCCGGGCCGGGCACTATCGCCATGATCATCAGTTCGGCGTCCACCATTCGCCACAGCTCGACGTTTCCCGACTGGGTGATTGTCCTTGCGCCGCCGCTCGTTTTTGCCGCCGTGTCGGTGATTTTATGGGGCAGTCTGCGCAGTTCCGGCGCGATCATGCGGCTGGTCGGTAAGGGCGGAATAGAAGCGATCTCCCGGTTGATGGGCTTTTTGCTGGTCTGCATGGGCGTACAATTTATCATCAACGGCGTGCTGGAGATTATTACCACTTTCCACGGAGCCGCCTGATGGGTAGAGGGGTTGTGCTGGCGATCGTGATGTTGTTGCTGGCAGGCTGTCAGCATCAGCACACCGCGCCACCGCCGCTGGGGCAGGCAAGTTTTGCCGATTATCAGTTACAAACCCGCGACTATGTACGCGCGCATCGGGCCTTTCAGACGCTGGATAAATCGGCGGAGCTGGCGCTCAACACGCCGCAGGAGTGGCGCCCGTCGCAGCCTGCCCGTAAAGGCATTTTACTGATCCACGGCCTTGGCGATGGGCCTGGCTCGTTTGTCGATATTGCGCCAGCGCTGGCGAAACAGGGTTTTTTGGTGCGCACTGTCCTTTTGCCGGGGCACGGCACCCGGCCCTCTGACCTGCTGAACGTCAGCGTCGAACAGTGGCGGCAGGTGGTGCGCGAACAGGCCGATATCCTGGCAAAAGAGGTGGATACACTGTGGCTCGGCGGCTTCTCCACCGGCGGCAATCTGGCGCTGGAGTATGCCATGACGCATCACGATCGGGTGCAGGGCTTGCTGTTGTTCTCTCCGGCGTTTAAATCCAACACCAGCTACGATTTTCTCGCCCCGACGGTAGCGCTGTTTCGCGACTGGCTGCGCCCACCGAGCGCGATATTCCCGCAGCAGATCGCCACCCGTTATTTACGCGTACCGACGAATGGGTTTGCCCAGTTCTGGCGGACCAGCGCCAGTGCCCAGCGGTGGCTGGCGCGTAAAACCTGGGACAAACCGGCGCTGATTGTGCTGACCGAGCATGATTCCGTGCTCAATACCCGTTGGATCCTCGACCATTTTGATCGCAGCTTTCCCCATCCCGCCAGCCGGCTGATCTGGTACGGCGCACCGCGTCCGGAAGTGGCGAACGTCTCCCGCATTCTGGTGAAAACGGATTTTCTGCCGCAGGATCGCATCAGCCAGTTTTCGCATATGTCAGTGCTGTTTTCGCCGCAAAACCCGCTGTATGGCCGCAAAGGCAGCGTGTTGCTCTGCGCCAACGGTCAGCCTGACGACGCAGCGCAGCGCTGCCTGAAGGGGGACGAGGTGTGGTATTCCGACTGGGGGCTGGTCGAAGCGGGTAAAATTCACGCCCGCCTGACCTGGAACCCGTGGTTTGACTGGCAAACCGCGGTGATGGACAAAATGGTGTCCGAAACGCTGTGATCCGCGAGCCGCTTACATATGGCTGTGGCTTATCTGTTCTTCCAGTTTTACCGGCCAGCGGCGGAAAATCACCACCGCCCATACCAGCGCGGCAATCGCCGGGATGGCACCCGCATAGCCGATGATATCCATCGACCAGTGCAGACTGATCTGGTTGCCAACCAGCGCACCGGCGCCAATGCCAATATTAAAAATGCCGGAAAACAGCGCCATCGCTACGTCAGTGGCATCGGGCGCCAGCGCCAGCACTTTCACCTGCATACCGAGGCCGATAATCATAATCGCAATGCCCCAGAAAACGCTCAGCACCGCCAGATGCATTTCACTGCCGGAAGCGGGCAGCATTAACACCAGCGACAATACCAGCAGGCCAATCGCGCTGCACACCAGACCGGACGCGTGCTGGTTGCCCAACTTACCGAACAAGATACTGCCGATAATGCCCGCGCCGCCGAGGATCAGCAGCAGTACGGTGGCGAAACCGGCGCTAAAGCCCGCCACATTCTGCACAAACGGCTCAATATAGCTGTAAGCGGTGTAATGGGCGGTCACCACCACCACCGTCAGCAGGTAGATGCACATCAGCGCCGGACGACGGAACAGCAGCGGCAGGCTTTTCAGCGAGCCGGAGTGTTCGCTAGGCAGCGACGGCAGCAGTTTTATCAGAGAAACCAGCGTGATGAGCGCGCCAAGACCGATGGCAAAGAAGGTGGTGCGCCAGCCAAAATATTGCCCGACAATGCGGCCAATCGGCAGACCCAGCACCATCGCCAGTGCCGTACCGGTGGCGATAAGGCTCAGCGCCTGCGCGCGTTTACCGGCAGGAGCCAGGCGGATTGCCAGCGAGGCAGTGATCGACCAGAAAATCGCATGGGCGAAAGCAATACCGATGCGGCTTATCACCAGCACTTTAAAGTTCCACGCCAGAAACGACAGCACATGGCTGGCAATAAACAACACAAACAAACCAATCAACAGTTTACGACGCTCGATCTGGCTGGTCAGCAGCATAAAGGGCAGCGACATCAGCGCCACAACCCAGGCGTAGATGGTCAGCATAATCCCCACCTGCGCGGTCTCCATGTCGAAGCTCTGAGCGATATCCGACAGTAACCCCACGGGCACGAACTCGGTGGTATTAAAAATGAAAGCAGCGACGGCAAGCGTCACAACCCGAAGCCACGCGACTTTTCGTGAAACGGTATTCGTAGTCATAAAGTGTTCTGGCTTGGTTAGAAAAAAGAAGAGGAGAAGATCTTAAAGCTTTTGTTGGCGAAAATACAAACATTTTGTGATGTAGATCTCACTTTGCATTCAGTAAATAAATACCGATTGCATCGGTTGCCAATAGCGTTCAGAAACAGAGAACGATAAAGAGGAAACGGCTATGCAAACAATTGACTTTTATATGGTGGACGCCTTTAGCGACCAAACTTTTGGCGGCAATGCCGCTGCCGTGTGCCCGCTTACCGAATGGCTGCCTGACGATCTGCTGCTGAAAATGGCGCAGCAGCATAATCAATCCGAGACGGCGTTTTTTGTCCGCAATGACACCGGGTTTGAGCTGCGCTGGTTTACCACGCAGGCGGAAATTAACCTCTGCGGGCATGCCACTCTTGCCGCCGCGCACGTGATTTTTGAGTATCTGGATTACCCGGCGACGGAAATTCTCTTCGCGACCCGTTTTGTCGGCCCGCTGACGGTCTCGCGTAACGGTGACTGGCTGACGCTCGATTTTCCGGCCTGGGCAACACAAGAGGTCAGCACGCCGCCGGAACTGTTGCTGCAAACGCTGGGTATCAGCACGGCGAAAGAGGTGCGCGTGGCGCGGGATTATCTGGTAGTGCTGGAGAACCAGGTGCAGGTGGAAGCGTTGCGACCGGATATTGCCGCCATGAAGCCGCTGGGAAAAATGGTCTGCGTGACCGCGCCGGGGGATGAGTACGATTTTGTCAGCCGCTTTTTCTGCCCGGGCGAATCGGTGGCGGAAGATCCAGTGACCGGCTCGGCGCACAGCATGTTGATCCCCTACTGGGGCGAGAAGCTGAATAAAACGGTGATGCAGGCGCGGCAGGTCTCAGCGCGCGGCGGCGATTTACGCTGTGAATGGCGCGGCGACCGCGTGCTCATCGGTGGCCAGGCGACGCTCTATCTGCTGGGAAAAGTCTATCTGCGCTAATCGCATTGCTGCGGCGGCTTCGCCTTATCCCGCTACACCAGGACGCCGTGTATTTGTCGCCGCATCAGGCTCTCCATGATGCGCCGCTGCTGGCTGCGAAACGCAGAACGAGTCTGTTCAAGCCGCGAGCGCGAACGCCCGGAGATCCGCCAGCAGCTTGAAGTGTTGCCAGGGCGGCTAACCATTGCCGGTTAACCGCACGGGCTTCAGGGCAGGCGGGCAATATTGGCTTTAATCACCGCGACGGAGTGATTGAATTTCGCCACTTCGTCACCTTCCAGTTGTAACTCAATAATCTGCTGGACGCCGCTTTGCGTCAGCACGGCCGGCACGCCAATCGCCACATCTTTTACGCCGTATTCACCGTCGAGAATGCAGGAGATCGCCAGCGCGCGGTGGCTGCCGGTAAAGATATTGCGGCAGATCTCGGCGATAGTTCCGGCAATGCCGTACTCAGTGCAACCTTTGCGGTTGTAGATCTCAAAGCCGTGGCGGCGCACTTTGTCTGCCAGCGCATCGAAATCCAGGGGTTGCCCGGTTTTGCGCAGGTAGACGTCGGCAATCGGCGAACCGTACACCGAGGAGTGCGACCATACCGGAAACTGCGTATCGCCATGTTCGCCGAGAATAAACGCATCAATACTCTGTGCGCCAATATCCAGTGCTTGCGCCAGCGTGCGGCGCAGGCGTGTGGTATCCAGCCAGACGCCGGTGCCGATCACCTGGCTGCGCGGCAGGCCGGAGAGTTGCCACACCTGCCAGGTAATGATGTCGCACGGGTTGGTGGCGACGAGGAAAATACCGTTGAAACCGTTGGCCATCATGGACGGGACGATGTTTTTGACGATCCGCGCCGTGTTGGCCAGCTCATCCAGCCGCGTCTGGCCCGGCTGTAATGGGCCACCCGAGACGGTAATGACCGCAATGTCGATATCTGCGCACTCTTCCACCGGGCGCGTGGAGATGGTCATCATACCGGGCATATACGCGGCGGCATCCGCCAAATCCTGAACGTGGCCTTCCACGCGCTGCTGATTGAGATCGACGAGGATCAACTCCTCGCAAATGTTCTGGTTCAGCAGAGCATACGCGGCGGACGCGCCGACATTTCCTGTGCCGATAATCATCACCTTTCGGGCTTTGGTATTCATGCAAGTTCCACTATCAGAGTTAGCTATGGGCGTAAATTACCGTTACTTCTCCCCGCGATGCAACGCTGCGCCGGAGATATAAATGATTCCTATGACGGCATTCGGATTTTGCGCGGTTATTTTTACAAGGTGATAACAACAAGGAGCACACGATGTACCGTATTGTCGAGGCGACCGCTTCACAACCCGATGTCATAGCGCTGATTGCCGAGCTTGATCGCTACCAGGCGGCGCTCTATCCGGCGGAAAGTAACCATCTGCTCGATCTGGCCTCACTGCCCGACGAGACGCTGATTCTGCGCAAGATCCTCCATCTGGATCAGGCCGTTGGCTGCGGCGCGGTGGTGCTGAACCACGACGGTAGCGGCGAGATGAAGCGGGTATTTATCGATCCCACACACCGTGGGCAGCAACTGGGGGAAAAACTGATTGCCGCGCTGGAACAGGCAGCAGCAGGGCGCGCCTGCCATACGTTGCGACTGGAAACCGGCATCGAGCAGCATGCGGCGGTAAAACTGTATCAACGCTGCGGCTACCAGATCCGCGATGCCTTTGCGCCGTATCAGCCGGATCCGCTGAGCATTTTTATGGAGAAAGCGCTGCGCTGAACACCTTGCCGTACAGGCATCGGGAAGAGCGGTTTGTGGCGTTGCCGTTATTAACGCCACATCTAATAGCGCGTGGGCGGCACGCCGAACATGGCGCGAAAAGCAAAGGTGAATGCGGCCGGGCTTGAATAGCCAAGATCAAGTGCTACCTGCGTGACGCTACGGTTGTTTTTTAACATCACCACGGATTCCAGCAAGCGCACGCGTTTTTTCCATTCGCTGAACGCCACGCCGGTCTCCTTTTTGAAACGGCGCGAAAACGTGCGCACCGACATCCCGCTACAGGAGGCCCACTGCTCAATGCTGTGCGCTTCACCCGGCGTTTTTTGGATCTGGCTGCATACTTTCATCAGCAACGGTGAGACTGGCCATGATATCGACAGACCGGCATCCGGCAGCCGCCGAAGTAACGAAATCAGTACCTGCACAAGCTGCGCATCTTCGCCTTCATAATCATACTGTTCCGGCACATTCTGCGTCGCGTAGTGGATAAACTCCCGCACAAAATCGCTGACCATCACCACTTTGCTGCCGCTGAAGGCGATGGTCGCGAAATCGGCTTCCACATAGAGGCTTTCCAGCAACACGTCGCTACCGGCGAGAAGACGGTGCGGTACGTGGGCCGGTATCCAGACGCCATAGAGAACCGGAACCACCAGCGTCTTGCCTTCAATTTCCACGCGCATATTTCCTTTCCGCGCATAGAGAAATTCCGCGAACGGGTGCTCATGCCTGTCCACTCCGGTATCGACCGTCAAAGGGTAGCTGCGAAAGTAAACCGGGCGGGGCAAGGTCAACAGTACCGGCGCAGGCTGGCCGCAAATGGGCTGAGGCGGTGGTAACACTAGCTTGGAGCACATAACAACCTGACCTCTATTCGATGAAGTTTGTCTTGATAGCACAGCGCAGGCAGGGCGGGTTTACTGAATAATGACGGGGTCATAAAACGGTTTCGCCCGTCATGAATAATTTACCAGCCATCTGCCTGAGTGCTAAGCCTTTTCGCACATATTGACTGGAGTGATGGGGGGATTTACGGCTGGCAGCAAGCTATGTTGAAGGAAAGATGATGGCTAACGAATGTACCGTCGAGGCGATCGACAAACCAGACCACTGGCAGCGGATCGTGCAGGAACTGCTATCGCAGGCAGGCATTGTGATTAATGGGCCTGAACCCTGGGATATCCGGGTACACGACACACGCTTTTTCAAACGTGTGTTACAGCAGGGGTCTCTCGGCCTGGGCGAAAGTTATATGGAGGGCTGGTGGGATTGCAAACAGCTCGATGCTTTTTTTGACAAGCTGCTCCGCGCCCGGCTGGACGAACAGCGCCCCGCCAGTGTTGCCGATCTGCTGCGAATCGCCTTTGCGCGGTTGTCGAATCCGCAATCGCGCAGACGCGCCTGGCAAGTTGGCGAAGCGCACTACGATCTGGGCAATGATCTGTTTGGCTGCATGCTCGATCCCCACATGCAATATTCCTGCGGCTACTGGAAAGAGGCCGATGATCTGTGTGCGGCCCAGGAGAATAAATTGGCGCTGATCTGTGAAAAACTGCAGCTCAAGCCCGGCATGACGCTGCTGGATATTGGCTGCGGCTGGGGCGGTCTGGCTGAATATGCGGCACGTCATTATGGGGTGAGCGTTGAAGGTATTACGATTTCGGCAGAACAAAAAGCCTATGCCGAGAGCCGCAACGCCGGGCTGGATATTCGTATCTTGCTGCAGGATTACCGCGATCTGGACAAACAATATGATCGTATTGTCTCGGTCGGCATGTTTGAGCATGTAGGCCCGAAAAACTACGCCACCTATTTTAAGGTTGCGGATCGCTGCCTGAAACCGGAAGGGCTTTTTTTACTGCACTCCATTGGTTCAAATAAAACACAACATAACGTTGATGCCTGGATCAATAAATATATATTTCCTAACGGCTGTCTGCCCTCGATAAAACAAATTGCTGAGGCCAGCGAACCTTATTTTGTCATCGAAGATTTACATAATTTCGGCGCCGATTACGATAAAACCCTGATGGCCTGGCATCGCCGCTTTAATCAGGCCTGGCCGCAATTATCCGGCAATTATTCAACGAAATTTCACCGGATGTTCAACTACTATCTCACCGCCTGCGCGGGGCATTTCGCGCCAGAAATATTCAGCTTTGGCAACTGGTATTAAGCCGTGGTGTCGCCGGCGGGCTACGCGTGGCGCGCTAAGTACAATATTTATAAGGCGAACAAAAACGCCATTACCGTCTAAAAAAGCTCTGCCGATATATTCACTGGAAGCGAAATAATATGAACGTTAATTTTTTTGTTACCTGCATTGGCGATGCGCTTAAATCGCGCATGGCCCGCAACAGTGTATTACTGCTCGAACAGTTGGGGTGTCACGTCCAGTTTCCGGAAAAGCAGGGGTGTTGTGGTCAACCGGCCATTAATAGCGGCTACATTGCCGATGCGTTGCCGGGGATGAAAGCGCAGATTGCCGCGCTGGAAATCAACGACGATCCCATTATTTCTCCCGCCGGATCCTGTATGAACGCCATTCGCCACTATCAGGACTGGCTGAGCGATGAGCCTGAATGGGCCACGCGCGCGGCGAAGATTGCCAGCCGGATGGTCGATCTGACCTCCTTTATCGTTAATCAGCTTGGCGTGACGGATGTCGGCGCGCGCCTGCCGGGACGGGCCGTTTACCATCCTTCATGCAGCCTGTTTCGCAAGCTGGGCGTACACGATGAACCGCTGGCGTTGTTACGCGAAGTGCGTGAGCTGGAGATCATCCCGTTTAGCGCCCAGGAAACCTGTTGCGGTTTTGGCGGCACTTTTTCGGTCAAAATGGCCGAGATTTCCGGTGAGATGGTGAAAGAAAAGGTCGCGCATCTTATGGAAGCGAAACCGGATTATGTGATCGGCGCGGATGCCAGTTGCCTTATTAATATTGGTGGGCGCTTGCAGCGCGAAGGCCACAACGTGCGTGTGCTCCACATTGCTGACGTGCTGATGAGCCGCTAAGGAAGCAACATGTTTCTTAAAACCAGTAACCTCCCTTTTTATGATCGGGTTCAGCAGCAAATTGACGATCCGGTGATGCGCCATGCCGTTGCCAACGCGCAGGATCGCATTGGCTCCAATCGGCAGAAAATGATCGATGAACTTGAAAACTGGCCTGACTGGCGTTCACGCGCCGCAGATATCCGCGCCCATGTTCTCGAGAATCTGGATGCTTATCTCTATCAATTGAGTGAAAAGGTCAGCGCGAATGGCGGCCACGTCTTTTTTGCCGACACCCGTGAAGACGCCACCCGTTATATTTTACAGATTGCGCAGCAGAAGCAGGCGCGCAAAATCGTCAAATCAAAGTCGATGGTGACCGAAGAGATCGGGATGAATGCCGCGCTGGAAGGGGCAGGCATGGAGGTCGTGGAAACCGATCTGGGCGAGTATATTCTGCAACTGGCCAAAGATGCACCTTCGCATGTGGTTGTTCCTGCCATCCATAAAGACCGCCAGCAAATTCAGCGCATTTTGCGCGAGAAACTGGGCTATGAGGGCTCCGAAACCCCGGAAGCGATGACGCGCTTTATTCGCCAGAAGATCCGCGCTGATTTCCTCAATGCCGATATCGGCATCACCGGATGCAACTTTGCGGTAGCGGAAACCGGAACGCTTAGCCTGGTGAGCAATGAGGGCAATGCCCGGCTCTGTACCACCGTGCCACGGACGCATATTGCTGTGATGGGCATGGAGCGCGTGGTTCCTACCTTTGCTGAGCTGGACATTATCCTGACCATGCTGGCCCGCAGCGCGGTGGGCGCCCGGCTGACGGGTTACAACACCTGGCTTACCGGGCCGAAAAAAAGCGCAGAAAGCGACGGGCCTGAAGAGTTCCATCTGGTGATTGTCGACAATGGACGCTCGCAGGTGCTGGGTTCGCCTTTTCAGGATATTCTGCGCTGCATACGCTGCGGTGCCTGTATGAATACCTGCCCGGCCTACCGTCATATCGGCGGGCACGGCTACGGCTCGATTTATCCTGGCCCTGTTGGCGCGGTGCTTTCGCCGTTGCTCGGCGGCTATGACGATTTTAAAAACCTGCCTTATGCCTGCTCGCTATGCACTGCCTGCGATGACGTCTGCCCGGTTCGTATTCCCTTGTCTTCATTGATCCTGCAACACCGCCGCACGCTGGCGGAAAGCGGGATGACGCCCGCGATGGAGAGGCATACCGTCCATCTGTTCAATTACGCTAACCGCCATCACTCGCTGTGGAAGGTCGGGATGGTCGCGGGCGCACGCGCAGCGCAACTGATGATTCACAACGGGAAGATGCCTTTTAGCATTGCGGCTATCCGCAAATGGACGGAGGCCCGCGATCTGCCCGAAGCGGATGGCGAAAGTTTCCGCAGTTGGTTTAAAACGCATCAAAAGCAGCGTAAAAACGGGGAGGAAGCATAATGGAAAACCGCGATGCCTTCATGCAAAAGCTTGCCCAACGGCTCGGTCGCGAGCCGCGTCAAATCCCGCAACCACTGCCTGTGATGCACTCTGCGCCGCTGAAAAGCCGCTATGCCGGGCAGATTCAGCAGCAGCCTTGCGAGAGTTTTATGGAATATGCGACACAGGTGATGAAGGCTCACTGTGAACTGGCTCCGCTGGCCACGCTTCCCCAGGTTGCCGAACGGCTGTGTCAACATTACGGCGGCGGCCCGGTAGTGATGAGCGGCGACGCCAGGCTGGCAAAAGCGGGTGTTACGGCGCATTTGCAGAACGCTTTTCCGACAACGTGCTGGGTCGCGCCAGAGAGCGAAGAAAACCTGCGCAACGCCGCCGCCGCCAATATCGGCGTGGTGTTCGCCGAATATGGCCTGTGTGAAACCGGCGGCGTAGTCCTGTTTTCTTCTCCGTTGCAGGGCCGCGCCATTAGCCTGCTTCCGCCAACCACGTTATTTATTCTCTATAAAAGCCGCCTACTGCCTGGCGTCACTCAACTGGCTGAGGTTCTGCAGCAGCGGGTGCAGTCAGCTGAATCTCTCCCTTCCTGTATCAATCTTATCGCCGGGCCAAGTTCGACGGCGGATATTGAGCTTATTAAAGTGGTGGGCGTTCATGGGCCATTGAATGCGGTCTATTTGCTAGTTGAGGATTGTTAAGACAATTAACAGAACGGGCTGAGATTTACCCTCACAATCATTTTTAGTCAGGGATATCTGTTGTGTAATAGTGATATTCCTGACTCTGTCAATAAAAAAGGTGTGGAAATGGGAAAAGAGAGCTCATTATACCTGATGAGTGTAACCATTCAGGATATTCTGCAATGGATCGAGCGTAATATTGCAGAGCCGTTGCCGCTGGGCGTATTAGCGCAAAAATCAGGATATTCCGCGTGGCATTTTCAGCGAGGTTTTAAAAAAATAGCCGGTATGTCGCCAGGAATGTATATACGGTATCGAAAAATGGTTATCGCCCGCGAGTTACTTACCGAAACCAATCGCTCAATTACTGAAATTGCCCTGCATCTCGGTTACCAGCAGCAATCGACATTCTGCCGGGCGTTCCGGGAACATTATCAGCGGACGCCAAGACAGTATCGGCTCCAGGTTCAGACCGGGAGCGTCAAGGCCATCAGAGAATAAGGAGAGCCTGAAGGGCACATAAATGCCGCCTTTCAGGTATTATTCGTAGACATTATCGCCTTCAGGTCATTGGTTATTACCTCTACCCGATTTGCCAAAGTAGCCAGTACGAGGTCTTTCTTATCCTCTACACTAACGAGTGAATAGAAAGGTTCACTATTCGTGCAGGTTAAACGTGATACTGTAAAATCATCATGATGCGGTATTAATGCGCGATAATTTCCTTCAGAAATAAACATAAAACGGGCATCAGGATGCTTGTTAAGCAACATATATTTATTGTTGCAAAAGAAAGTGTCGCGAGTGTCATATTTTAGAGCGAATTCAAAACCGAATTTGATGATAGAAAGCGTCTGTACATTAAATGCAATATACGAAATATAGCCAATAATAAACAATGGGGCGAAAATTGACATTGAATAATTAATGTCAACAGGAGACTTTTTATTTACCTTTTTTGTTTGCAATGTGATAATCGATAGAAAGGAAATGAAAATAAAGTAAATGATATAATAGAAGATAAAAATAAAAAGTAAGGCAGTGACTACCGTTACGAGTTTATTAAATGTCGTGTCAAAAGGAATATCCCATGAATTAGATGTTAGTGAACGCGCGAGATAATATGAAATCAATGACACAATAATCCATGAGTATTTAATTGCAAATTTTACTCTTCGGGCTATGATTTTTTCTTTATTATCGATTGATTTTATATGAGATGCGATAGTGTAGATAATGGATATTGCGGTTATGAAAATTAATGCATTCGGAATGACCATGCTGGTATAGTTAGAAACTTTAAAGGAAATACAGGTCAGAAAAAACAAGAATGCTGAAAGTAATGCCGCTCTTGGCGTTTTTTTATGATGTTTTCGAAAGCGAGTAATAGGTTTAAATGATTTTTCATTCGAGTAATATCGCACGATTAACCCACTGGAAATAATCATGCCCAACCAAATAATCATCGGATATAGCGGTGTTTTCTTCGGTGTAACTAAAAATATTGCCATGTAGAACAATAAAAAATGCGCGACACCAAAGTTTAATGAGTTCCATGTTTTTTTCATCGAAAAACCTTTTTTATAATCAGTTTCATAGCTAATCCTGGGGGCAGGTTACTGCTGCTAGCCCAGGGCAGACAACGCTTTCTCGCTAAAAGTCCGCCAGGAGCGAAAAGAGAGGTTCTGCCGCTTGTACAGAGGTCCGCAACAGTACCACGCTAGTTAAGGACCCTCCCAAAAGGCTGGTCGATAATTACAAAGCCGAGTTGAGCGCTTTCTGACGTACAAGCAAGCGTACCTGCTTACCACGATAGTTAACATAATTTTGAAACTGGAAGCCAAAGCGCTCAGCTAAATAATTTGAACGTTTGTTCTCTTCATCAATAATACAGCACACCGGGGAGGAAAATGTTTTATCGGCCCACAGCAGAATTGCGGCCAGCGCTTCAGTTGCATAACCTTTGCCACGCGCTTCTGGCATTAACGTCCATCCCGCTTCAGGGTATTCCAGTGCAGGGGTAATATCACGATGAGCATCCTGAAAGCCTAACGACCCGGCATAACGGTTTGTTGATTTTTCAAATACTGCCCAATAACCATAACCCAACATCTGCCAGTGCCCGATATCGCGCAATAAACGGGTCCAGACCGTTTCCGGCGTTGGACTCTCTCCGCCATTAATCTTAACCATTTCAGGTGTCGCCCAGCATGCCATGAGCGCGTGGAAATCTTCCAGCGTAAACTGCTTTAAAATCAGGCGTTCTGTTTCAAGTTGTGGCGCTTGCTGTGTCATCAATTGCCCCTTATTTCTTGCTTTAAGATTTTTCTAATTTACACCATGAGCGGATTATTTCCGAACACATTAATAAAAGAGGGCCAGGTCTGTTTTTGGCATAAACCATACAACCTGAAGGGTCACCACGGCAGTTAATAGCGAAAAGTGTATATCCTCAAAGAAAATAGCATTTACCCCTCTTATCGCTACGGTATTTCACAACAGAATATAGTTGCTTGCTTGTTGAACTCATGGTATTAAAATTCACAACTTTTACAAAAAACTAACAATGAGGTTGCAATGAAAAACAGTCTGAAATGTCTTGTTGTGGTTTCTGCGATCCTTTTGAGCGCCTGCTCGTCCATGGGGGGAGGGGGTGAAGATAAGTTCAGCGCCTCATATGTGCAATCGCATATTGTTGAAGGTAAAACGACGAAAGCTCAGGTCCAGCAACTTTATGGTGTACCTGATGACAATCAAAAGTCATCTAATGGTACGACCTGGATTTATTTTAAAAATGCTGACTATAGCAGTGTCTCTTCTCTGGCTGGTTATATTCCTGGCGCGGGGGCAGTTAGCAGCGCTTTAGGTATGGCAAACACTGCCAGCTCAGCCTCATCCACGGCGAGTAAACTTTCAGACAAGAGTAATGGTAATACAGAGATACATGGCGACCGTCTTTATATCACATTCAACCGCAGCGATATTGTAGATTACTGGAGTATTCATTAATTACCCGCTTACAAAGAATGCTCGGTTTTTTATGCGGCTCAAATGAGCCGCATAAATTTATATGAATAACCGGGTTTCCTCTGATTATTTGCATGACAGCATAAAATAACGGGAGTATCCGCGTGTACAGACCGATGGCGTAAATTTTACCCCACGGCGGGGCGTTGCAGGGCGCATCCAGCGCGGAGAGCCAGAGTTTCACCACCGCCACCCACGGCGTACCGTACTGTGGCCCAACCGCAAACTCCTTCGGCTTGGGAAGGCTGTCCACTCTACCAGCCAGCCCACGGCTTCATGAGTCCTTTATCAATCGCCTCCTGGCTACCCATAATTTGCATCGTAAACGGGATATAGCTGGCGTTGGCAACCATCACATTATGCTGCGGATCGACAGAAGCTACGTTATTACCCACTATCCATGGTGGGCATTGTCATTATACCATTATTCGAATAGCGTATATGGAGTTAGCCCCATTCGTTCATAATGCAATTAATTCGTGATGCTGGAATAGGTCCCTGAACATGTACCTCTTTGACAGGAATAAATGCAGCATCAATATTTAACCTTAGTTTATTAGATAAGTATGAAATAAATTCAAAATGACCTTTATTATACCGTCTTAATTTTTTATATTTTCTTTCATTACGTTCAAAAAGAACCTCGGCAAGAGCATAACTGTTTGTGTTTTCATTGAATTTGTAGCCTCGCAATCCATTGGCATTAATTCTGTATATATACGGAAGAACTATACCCTCTTGCAGGGCACTTTTTTTAAAAGAAATCACCCCCTCAAGAGAACTGGAGCAAAACACAGTTTCACTGTCAAAAGAAGCAAAACAATGATTTGTAGATTTTGTACCCAAAAAACCTTCTCTCATGATTGTTGAGGGAGGCCGAGAATCAGCCCTATAATAAAAACCATATAATATTTCACATGGAATCCACTTCTTAGAAAAAATATCATACATATATTACAACCTTCCGTGTAGCAATAATATTCACTGGCATCATATAACAATCAAAACTTAATGCAAATCCCCCGTTTCTGATTGCCGGTATAGTGCCTGAATGCGACATAGCTCGTGTCGTTCTGCCAGGCTTCAGTGAATACATAGGGTTATTAACCCTACGTATTCATTTCGGCTGTTTTTGAAAGGCGTCGCATTTTCCGCTGATTGTGCCGTATTAAGCCAATCGCCACGGAATCGGGCGACGAAAAGAAAATTTACTCTTCGTTGACCCAAATCCTCATCTCTCCCTCTCCTCTGTTGGCCCAGCAAAACCACGGGATAAAGGTTAATGTCTGCGGCTGCCTGGTTGATGGCGAATGATCATAGTGCCAGAGCAACGCGTGTTCGGGATTGGCTGACGTGCGTTTAATGCCCTCGGCCTGAATTAAAACTTTATGCGCAAACAGGCCGCTGCCTGCAAACGTTTTGAAGGTCGCGGTGTGCGGCAACCACAGGTTATGCAGCTCCTCACCGTTATCAGCCTGTTCAAGGCAATACACCAGTGGCCCACGCTGAATCGCCACTTTTCCGGCAACGTGCCGCACCAGCGGATTACCGTATATCCGACGCACTGGCATCGGTAACGTCAGGGTTAAGGTATCGCCTTCCTGCCAGCGCCGGTGAATATGCAGGTAACCTTTGTGAACCGCTTTTTCCACCGCAACGCCGTTGAGCGCGACCTGCGGCGCATCGCACCAGTCGGGCATGCGTAAAGCAAGGGTATGCTGTACCGGCGACGGCGAATCCACCGTAATCACCACTTTTTCTTGCCACGGGAAATTACCGCTGAGGCGCAGCCGCAGAACTTTATCCTCGACGGGTACTTCAATGCTGTTGCCGATATAAAGGTTGATATAGAGCGCATCCGGGCGTGGGGTATAAATGTAATGGCCGAGCGAGGTCAGCAAACGCGCGATATTAGGGGGGCAGCAGGCGCAACCGAACCAGCGCTGGCGAACCGGTTTAACGTGATCATAGATATGATTAAAGCGGAGCGTTTTCGGGTGAACCTCCAGCGGGTTAACGTAAAAGAAGTGTTTACCGTCCAGCGCCATGCCGCCCAGCACCGTGTTATACAGCGCTCGCTCCATCACATCGGCATACTGGCTGTCCGCCTCCATCTCCAGCATACGACGGGCGAACATCATCAGGCCAATGGACGCGCAGCTTTCGGCATACACGCTGTCGTTCGGCAAATCGTAATCGCTGCTGAACGCTTCACCGCTGCTTTGCGAACCGATACCGCCGGTAATATAGAGCTGGCGCTGAGCCATGTTATGCCATAAACGCAGGCAGTCTTGCCGTTTTGCCTCATCGTTGCTGAGCCGCGCCAGGTGCGCCACGCCGGTCATCAGATAGACAAAACGCACCGCGTGACCGATAGCGGTTTGCTGCGCGGCAAGGGGTTGATGCGCCTGGCTGTAGGCTTTGTCCTTTATCATCCATGCCGGGCCATAGGTGTTCCAGTACGACGTTTTGCCACGCTTTTCATATTCGATATCGTAAAAATGCGGCTGCGTTCCGCGCTGCTCGACGAAGTAATTCACCAGCGCCATATAACGCGGCTCCTGCGTGACATCATGCAGGCGCATTAGCGCCAGCTCGATTTCGGGATGCCCTGGATACCCGTGCAACTGTGTCTCACCAGGCCCGAACACGCTGTCGATATGGTCGGCAAGTTTACATACCACTTCTAACAGACGGCGTTTGCCGGTGGCCTGAAAGAAGGCTACTCCAGCCTCGATCATATGCCCGGCGCAATACAACTCATGACATTCCGCCAGGTTAGTCCAGCGCTCGTTGGGGGCTTTGACGGTGAAATAGGTATTGAGATAGCCGTCTTCACACTGGGCGGCGGCCACCAGTTCAATCACCTCATCGGCGGTTTTTTCCAGTTCCGCATTCGGTTGTTGGCACAGCGACCAGGCGACGGCTTCCAGCCACTTCGCCACGTCACTGTCCTGAAACACCATGCCGTAAAATTCTCCCTGCTGTAGACCGGCGGCGATACGAAAATTTTCAATCGCATGGCTGGGATCCGCCTCGGCGATCCGATCGTTCAGCGCATCCCATTGATAAGGGATGACGACATCCCTGACCAGTTGCTGATACTGACCCAAAAAGGGATCGTTAATTTTCAGTTTATGCAGATCGACTTCCATCACAGACATCATCTTCTCCTCAGACCGGAGCATGGCGAACACGCAGCTCGCTGGCTATGCGCGCCATAAGTGGGTTATTGAGTTTGCAGGCGAGAATAGTGAACGCCAGCAGCAAGTGGAATAGAGCAGGCAGCAGGGTTTCCATGCTGGTAATGCCATGCAGCGATGCCGGCGTCTGGTGCCCTACGCCTGGGTGATAAGCGACAAAAATAAACACCAGACTGATGATCCCGGCGCTTGAGGCCCAGGCCAGTTTGATGCAGAAGAGATTAAAGGCGAAGTTCATCCCCGAGGAGCGCACGCGGGTTTTCCACTCGCCGTAGTCATCGGCGAAAGCCATCAGCGCAAAATGCAGCGGCAGGGTGAAGCCAAGAATAATACCGTTGCTAAAGATCACCGCCAGCCAGACAGTCTGCCACGCCGGGCCGGTAGGCAAGAACCACATCACGATTGCCAGCGCAGCCAGAACGATGTTAGTCCAGTAATACAATCTGACGGTATCCACGCGTTTGGAGAGCGGGCTGACCAGCACCGAGCCCAGGATCGAGGCAAACGTCACCATGGTAAAAAACAGCGAAGTGTAAGCCGTACCGCCTTGCAACACATAGGTGATGAAGTACATATAGCCGCCACCCCGAATGTTGAACACATTGATCAGCAGGAACGACATCAGCAGCATCAGCAGTAGCTGATCATTTTGGCGCAACCCCGCCAGATGCTCACGCAGGGTAAATTTCCCCAGGCTGTCCAGTGAGACGCGCTCGTGTACCCAGAAAAAGCAGCACAGAAACATCACCACTGCCACGCTACACAGAAGCCCTACGCCCAGTTGATACCCCTGCGCGGCGTTGCCTTTGCCCAGTATGGATACCAGCCAGGGCAAGCCCACAGAGACCAGAAAACCCGCCACGCCGCACAGCACAAAGCGCCAGGACTGGCAGGCAATCACTTCGCTGTGGCGGCTGGTCATGGTGTTGATAAGCGCGCAGTAGGGCACATTGATCGCGGTATAGCTAATGGAAAGCAACAGATAGGTGCCGAACGCCCAGACGATCTTCATGTTCATGCTGACCTCAGGAGTGGTAAAGGTCAGCACACCGACCACGCCAATCGGCAGTGCAATCCACAGTTGCCATGGGCGGAAACGTCCCCAGCGGCTGTGCGTGCGGTCAGCCACAATGCCCATAATCGGATCGGATACCGCATCAAATACACGCAACGCCATAAACAGCGTCCCGACCAGCGCCGGGGTAAGACCAAATACATCGGTGTAGAAGAATGTCAGAAAATTAGTGATCAGGCAGGTGATTACCGTGCCACCGGCGTCACCCAGCCCGTAACCGATTTTCTCGCGCAGGGAAAGGGCTTCGCTCGCGTCCTGCTGCGTCAGTTCGCTTTGCGTAATCGGGCTAGCAGTCATAATAAACTCCTCATCAGGGTCAGAGTCCATTGCCCGCATCAGGACGGGCTTATTTTCGGGTACGGATATATTTTGCCCGGAATACGGGGTTCAACAAGAGAAGGGAAAAGTATAAAAAGAGAGCGATTCCGACCTGTTTAATAAAATGTGAGCTGGATCGGGCAGTAAACTATTTTATGATTAATAATCAACGAGAAAAGCCAGTTTTTATGACGTAAAAAGCGGAAAGTTGATGATCGATGCTTGAATTATCCATAGCGTTTCCGGTTCGTGTGCAAAATGGCGGGTTGTTCATTTCTCGCGGCATAGGGAGCCATCCCGCGCGCACGCTGACCTCATGGGAAGTTATCTTTGTGGAGCGCGGCGAGCTGCACATCCGCGAAGACGATCACCTGTTTAACGTACAGGCGGGCGAGAGTTTGCTGCTGCGTCCGGGGCATCGCCATGTGGGCGAGGGCGCTTTTCCCGCCGATCTCAAATTCTACTGGCTGCATTTTGACTGGCTGCAAGGCGTGGCCGAAGAAGGAGGGGATGCGGCGCTGCTGAGCATTCCCCAATATACGCGGGTGAGCGATCCGCAATATGTCATTTCCCTGTTTCGCCAGTTTCTCAGCGAGCAGGAAAATATTCGCCGCAACGTGGCGCTGGAGTGTATTTTGCTGCTGATCTTGCAACAGATTGCCGCTCCCGGCCCGCAGGAAAGCGGCAATGACAGCCCCGGAATGGCGCTGGCGTGGAGAGCCAATCAGATCATTCGCACCCAATTCCATTTACCGATCACCACGTCTTCGCTGGCCAAGGAGTTGCACTGCAACGCGGATTATCTGGGACGCGTCTACAGCCGCGTTTTTCGGCTGACGCTGACGGAAGCCATTCATCGCCAGCGCGTACTGACGGCGGAGAAGTTGCTGCTCAATAATTCGCTGTCGCTAACCGAAGTCGCTCGCCAGTGCGGATTCAATGACACCACTTACTTTCGGCAGATCTTCCGTAAACTGACCGGGGTGACGCCGACAGGCTGGAAACGCCTGTACTGTCGCGAGCACGTCAATTCGTAACCCCGGGCAGAAATCAATGACGCCCTGATTTGCTTCCCTGGGATTTATTACCAGGCGTAAAAGTCACGGGCGACAACACGATATTCCGTCGGCAGACCGATCTTAGTGAGTCAGCCTGCATCGGCAGGTGGCTGCGGCGACGCTCCCGTCGTGCAACAACGAGCGATAAAAGATGGGGGCCGTTGAGATAGATTTCACGATGTTATCCGTCAGCCAGAAGCCCGCCAGGCTTTACAGCCTGTGGGCTCCTGCGCTATGACCGGTTTTATTTTCAATGCCTCAGGCCATTTTTTCCCATGACGTCGCTCTCTCATCCAGCTCAACTTCCAGCGTTTCAAGGAAGCGTGCCGTCATCATGTAATGCCCGATCAACAGCGTGATTTCGGCTATTTCCTCCTCGCTGCAATAACACCTGAGCGCATGAAATACCGCGCCCGTCACTTTGACATGATTTACACATTCGTCGGTAAAACGGACTACTGCTTGGGTTTTACCGTCCAGTTTCTGCATATCGCCATTTTCAATGGCGTTGATATTGCTTTCACGCCAGCCGCTCTCTCTGGCTATCCCGATGTGCTGCATCCGCTCATATGCGCTGTGGCTGAGTGCGGAGACCCGTAAAATCACCAACTCTCTGTCTTTGGCGCTAAGATGCCCCTGTCGGAATGAGGCGCCTAGCGTCAGATAGCCATCCGTACACGCGCCGGTGCGCAATAAGGCGCGAGTGAGGTTGGCAGGGAAACGTTGATAGAGATCCTGTTGTTCAGGTGTGAGGGAATCGACTTCGGGTAAGGTAATACGTGCCATGATTGTGCCCCTTGTTGAGGGAAAGACTGGCGATGGCCAGTTTTTCGGCTTTTATTCTTCAAACGCTTGTTTCAGATGCTGGCTCAGCCTTTCTTCAAGCTGGCGTACGCTATCGATGCCTACAGCAGAAAAGTGCTTTTCCTCTTGCTCAAGCAGCCGCTTCTGCGGGACCACCTCTTTGCCGAAACGAAGGATAACCTGATTTTCCTCATCGAATTTCGGCCAGAGATCTTCGCCACCATGCCGGATAAAGGCGGCATAGTAGTTCCCCATGGCCCCGGCACTGTGTTTGAGTTCATCGATATCTATCCCATCGAATGCTGGCCATTGCGACAGCCGCTGCGGGTCGTAATTACGCCACAAAAACGGCATATCGCCGGTGTGGACCGCCCGTAGCTCCCCATTCCACCCCGGGAGATCGTAGCTGAACTGGAAAAGCCAGGTCGGCACACCTAACTGGGTGAAGTGTCTGGCTATTTTCAACGATGAAAACTTAAAGAACTCAAAAGACATAATGTCGGAGAGAATATGTCCCGACTCCCGATGCGCCGGATAGAGTTCTTTATACCCTGCGTACAGTTGCTGAGCGCCGTCACGGCCATAAATCGGCGTCAGGACGTTGAGAACATCCTGTACGCTGCCATGACGTAGGGTTTCGGTATGACCACGGAAAAACTGCCATTCATCTTTGGCGAAACCAATCATCAACTCGTTGACCGTATCGGCTGCCGCGTGGCTGGAGAGATATTCAGCCGGGTGTTCCGGGATCCATTCGCCATCAACCACGCCACCCAGAGGGCGCCAGGCGATATTTTTGTCCGGATGGAAAAAGCGCGTTAAGACATTTTGCACCGCCAGAAAGCGTTCGGGCTCGATGTCGGCGAGCGCTTCAGGGGACGAGATATCCAGTAAGGCGAGATATTTCTCCGCCACCTGGACAGCCTGCGCCTGATTTTGGGTACACCAGACATTGAAAGGGGATAATGACTGGATAATGGCCCGCCGGAAAAATTTCCGCGCCGGCGCATACGTCAGCAGATGCGAGACGGCGGTCGCGCCGCAGGATTCGCCACCGATAGTGACATTATCCGGATCCCCTCCAAATGCGGCGATATTCTCGTGCACCCATTGCAAGGCGGCGAATTGATCTTTCAAACCGAGGTTGATGGCTTCGGGAAACGCATCGCTGATTAAACCAAAATGCACCCAGCCCAGCGCCCCTAAACGGTAATTGGGCCGGACGACAATGATATTTTCCTGCCGGGCAAGATTGGCACCGTCTTCCAGATGAAACGATCCCGAACTGACCGCGTTGGCGCCGCCGTGATAATACACATAGACCGGCAATTTTTTTCCGCCTGCATTCTCCGGGACCCAGACATCAAGGTACAGGCAGTCCTCGCTGATATTTTCGTGATGGTAGGTTTTCCCCACGTAAGCGGGCCAGGCAGGGACGCCCGGCACGCCGGGATCGATGCGCTTAACCTGCGCCATGACGGCGTCTGTGTTGTTCAGGTTCATCTGAAAAGACGCCGGTCCCGAAGCCACCGCGTTTCTGATCCCCTCCCAGGGAGAAAGGGGCTGTGGGTTGCGAAACCGTAGCGAGCCGACCGGGGGCCGGGCGTAAGGGATACCCCGGAAAATATCCAGCGCGTTTTCGCGCAGACCCTGGATCCGGCCCTGCCGGGTAGTGACGATGGGGGAACGCGTTTCTGTATGCATGGAGCACCTCTGTTTTCAATGATGGCGATCTCTCGCCGGTGTCGGCTTGACGTGATGAAGAGAGTGAAGGGTTATTCATCGACCAATGCGATGGTTCTGCACCAACCGGCCGAGGCCCGATGGACTTTTACCGGCAGGCTGAAGACCGTAAATCCGTTATCCGGTAATGAATCCAGCGCGGAGAGTTTTTCAATCTGGCAGTAGGGCGTTTCGTTTCCGGCATAGTGCCCTTCCCAGATCAGGGAGGCGTCGCCCGTTTGCTGATAACGCGCACGGGTATAAGCGAACGGCGCATCCCAACTCCAGGCGTCGGTGCCAACCAGACGTACGCCTTTTTGCGTCAGATAAAGCGTGCCGCTTCGCCCCACGCCGCAGCCGCGTTCAAGGTAATCCTCACGGCCGTAGCGATCGCCAGCCGCCGTGTTGATCAAGACGATGTCTCCCGCAGAGAGGGTATGGCCGATGCGGGCGAATGCTTTATCCAGATCCGCCGGACCAATGACATAGCCGTCGGGGTAGTGGCGAAAATCGAGCTTCACCCCCGGACCGATACACCAGCTCAGGGGGATTTCATCAATGGTCAGCGATTGACCACCATCCTTCATGTGGGAATGGTAGTGCCATGGCGCATCCATATGTGTACCCGCGTGGGTGCTCATATTGACGAACTCCACCGCCCAGCCCTCTTTTTCCGGCAAGTCGTCCGGACTGAGCCCCGGAAACATCGCGGCAAGCTGGAGCGCGCCTGCCGCATGGTTATGGTAATCAATGGCAGGTAAAAACGGCGGCGGATCGGAGAGGATGCCGTTTTGCAGAGTGACGGAAAGATCGATGATGCGCTGTTTCATTGTTGCTCTCCATTTCTCACCAGAACAACCCAACAGGAGACGGAATGCGGTGACGCTATTGGATTATCCCCGGTTTAGTTCTATAGTTGCACTGCACAGTGCAATCGCCAATGCATTGCACTGTGCAGTGCAATTCATAAAAAGTCAAATACAATGGTGAAAAAAAACACAATGGCAACACCGTCTGCTGAAAAAATTCTGGATTCGGCCGTGAACGTCTTGCTGACGCAGGGGTACGACGCGGCAAGCATGGATGACATCGCTGCGGGCGCCGGGGTATCCCGCCGCACTTTGTTCAATCAGTTTTCAACGAAGGAAGTGTTGTTCGAACAGGCTATTGAGTATTTCTGGTCGCGTTTACCCGTTGTACAACTCTCTACCACGCAGGAAGCCATGGCCGATCCGGAAACGGGATTGATGCAAATTGGCCTGGCCATCGCGGATTTCTGGGCGGCGGATACCTCCATAAAACTCGCCCGGATGATTGTTCGCGAGAGCGAACGTTTTCCCTCTCTGGCTAAAAACTATCTGGAGTTAGGTAAAGTGCCCGCCCTGGGTTCGCTCATTCGATACCTTGCCCAGCAGAACGCCGCCGGTCATCTGAAAATGGAAGATACGGATCTGGCAGCCCGTCAGTTCGTAGGAATGATTAATGAGCCTCTGGTGTGGTTTCGTGTGTTAGGGCTTAAGGATGAAGCGAATATCACTCAACGCGAGCGGGTGGTACGGGAAGCGGTCAGGACGTTTTTAAGCCGCTATGCTTAAGCCGCACGCCGCTTAATCAGCATGTCAGTGAGGGTTCAGACTTTCAATGCCGGATGCTGACCTGGCGGGCGAACGACAAAGATGCCAGCCGGAGGGGGTAGATAGCGTGTGGTTTTTGGCACCAGTACGCCCGGGCAACGGGGGCACGCTCTCTGGAAGAGGAAGCGATAAGACAAGGCTTACGGCGTGAATCATGTTCTCGCCCATTATCCGTTCCGCTCCTCAGCGTCGGTGTTAAGCAATGCAATAAACGCGTCGAGATGGCGGGTTTTCGCGCCGCGTCGCCACACCAGCCAGGTGGTGAGCCAGCGCCAGTTCTCCGCCAGCGGCCAGGCTTCTACCTGGTGATGGCCGGGCATACTTTCCAGCATGCTGCGCGGGATCAACGCCAGCCCGGCACCGGCAATCACGCAGGCCAGCATGCCGTGGTAAGACTCCATCTCATGGATTTTGCCCGGCGTTGCGCGATCGGCCTGGAACCAGCTCTCAAAATGGCGGCGGTAGGAGCAGTTAGCGCGGAAGGCATAAATGCTGGCGCCGTTAACCTGTGAGGCGCGGGTAATGGTTTCATGGCCGACCGGAGCGACGATCATCATCTCTTCCCGATAGACCGGAATACCTTCCAGCCCCGGATGCATGATCGGCCCATCAACAAACGCGGCGCTAAGTTGCCCCTCCAGCACGCCGTCGATCATCGTGCCGGAAGGGCCGGTGGCAAGATCAAACTGAATGCGCGGATAGCGCTGGTTATATTGCGCCAGCGTCGCCGGAATCCGCACGGCGGCGGTGCTTTCCAGCGCGCCAAGTGAGAACAGCCCTTGCGGTTCGTCGCCTGCTACCACCATGCGCGCTTCATCGACCAGCGCCAGAATTTGCTGGCTGTAACGCAAAAAACTGTGCCCGGCGGGCGAAAGCCGCAGGCGCTGGTTCTCGCGGATGAACAGATCGACGCCAAGATCGGACTCCAGCTGGCGAATGCGCGTGGTGAGGTTGGACGGCACGCGATGCACCTTTTGCGCCGCCTGGGTAATGCTGCCGGTCTGCGCCACCGCGTTAAACATCTCAAGCTGTGTTAAGTCCATACCATTCTCTCATTGTGAATACTGTAGTTAATATTATTCAGTTTTCAGAAATAACAAACTCGGCCACTATTGTGCAAGTCCTGAACACCTTTTATGGGAGACGTTATGTCAATTTCCGCGACAACACATGCGATTTCAGTCAATCCGGCCACCGGAGAAACCCTGCGCGCAACGCCGTGGGCAAGCCGCGAAGCGGTGGATGCCGCGCTTGAACTGGCCGCCAGCGGTTATCGCCAGTGGCGGCAGGTCGCCGTTGCTGAGCGTGCGCAAAAGCTGCGCGATCTCGGCGCAGCGCTCAGAGCGCGGGGTGAAGAGATGGCGCAGATGATTAGCCAGGAGATGGGCAAACCCATTTTGCAGGCACGCGGCGAAGTGAATAAATCCGCCGCGCTGTGCGACTGGTATGCCGATCATGGCCCGGCGATGCTCGGCAGCGAAGCCACGCTGGTGGAAGAGAATCGCGCCACGATTGAGTATCGCCCGCTGGGGCCGATTCTGGCGGTTATGCCGTGGAACTTCCCGCTGTGGCAGGTGTTGCGCGGTGCGGTGCCGATTTTGCTGGCCGGCAACAGCTACCTGCTGAAACATGCGCCGAACGTGCTGGGATGCGCACAATTAATCGCGGAGATTTTCGTGCAGGCCGGGATCCCGCAAGGGGTGTTTGGCTGGGTGAATGCCAGCAATGAGGGCGTCAGCCAGGCGATTAACGATCCACGCATCGCCGCCGTCACCGTGACCGGCAGCGTTCGCGCCGGAGCGGCAATTGGTGCCCAGGCCGGTGCGGCGCTGAAAAAATGCGTGCTGGAACTCGGCGGCTCCGATCCCTTTATTGTGCTCAACGATGCCGATGTGGAACTGGCAGTGAAAGCGGCGGTAGCCGGGCGTTATCAGAACACCGGGCAGGTTTGTGCGGCGGCCAAACGCTTTATCGTTGAAGAGGGTATTGCCCAGACGTTCACCGAGAAATTCGTTGCGGCGGCTGCGGCGCTGAAACAGGGCGCGCCGGATGTCGAAGAGAACTACCTTGGCCCGATGGCGCGTTTTGATCTGCGCGATGAACTGCATGCGCAGGTTCAGGCCAGTATCAAAGAGGGCGCGAAGCTGGTGCTCGGTGGGGAAAAAGTGCGGGGTAACGGCAACTACTACCCGGCCACGGTACTGACGCAAGTCACGCCAGCGATGACGGCTTTCCGCCAGGAGCTGTTTGGCCCGGTCGCCGCCATCAGCATTGCCCGCGATGCGGAGCACGCGCTGGAACTGGCGAATGACAGTGATTTCGGTTTGTCGGCCACGGTATTTACCGCCGATTCTGCGCGGGCGCAGCAGTTTGCTGAACGTCTGGAGTGCGGCGGCGTGTTTATCAATGGTTTCAGCGCCAGCGATGCCCGCGTCGCCTTTGGCGGGGTGAAGAAGAGCGGTTTTGGCCGCGAGTTGTCGCACTTCGGTCTGCATGAATTTTGCAACATCCAGACGGTGTGGAAAGACCGGCTGTAAACTAAACGCGCCCCGGCGGGGCGCGTCACCTCTGGCTGTCATGGGAGTGTCATGATCCTTTTGTAGACTCACAGCAACTTTGTGGTTATAGAAGAATATCATGAACTTAATGCAAATTTTCCGCCGTATTTTTCGGCGTATTGCTCCACGACAGTTTGGTTTGTTGGTCGGAATTTTTTGTATCATCGGTCTCTTTTCCGCGCTACAAATCACCTCATCCATCGTCCTTTCCGCGTCGTTACGCGACGCACAAACCAGCGAACAACGGAACCAGCAGGCGCATCGGCAACAGGTACGGGTCGATGAAGCCCGCATCGCGCTGCTGACCGCCAGCGATTTACTGAACCGCGCGGGCGTCTATTTTATGCAGGATAAAGAGACCGGCTCGGATGGTAGCTGGCACAGCCTGATGGACGAAACCAAAAAAGCGCTCAACGATTCACAACAAGCCTGGCAGGCCTGGCTGGCGCTCAATCCACCGAAAGACGAGGGGCTGATTAACAGCTACCAGATGTTTTATGGTGCGCTGAAAGAGCAGGCGGACGGGCTGGTAAAAACCCAGTCGATCGACGCGTTTTTCGCCGTACCGGCGCAGGCGTTTCAGGCCGATTTTAACGACAACTACGCCCGTTTCCAGCAAGCCAGCGAAACCCGCGCGGAGCAGGGTAGGCAGGCACTGATGTCAACGCTTGCGCAGTTGCAGCACGTCTTTATGCTGGTTCCCGCATTGCTGCTGGTGATTGCCGTACTGGTGTGGTTTGCCATGTCGCGCTGGGTCATTACGCCGCTGCGCAGGTTGATTGCGCATATCAATGTGCTTGCTGCCGGGGATTTGGGAACGCCGTTGCCATCGGTCCAGCGTTTTAACCGCGAAATCGATCAACTGGGCATGAGCATCGGCACGATGCAGCACGGGCTGCAACAACTGGTGATGCAGGTCAGTGATGCCACCTCTTCGATGGTTGAGACCATTGGCAGCCTGGCGGAAGGTAACCAGTCGCTGTATCAACAGTCGGCGAAACAGGCGCAGGAGCTGATCGATGTGACGGAACATATCGCCACGCTGGAGTCGCATGTCGAGGGCAACAGCGGTTTTGCCGAGCAGGCCCGTCAACAGGCGGATGAAGCGCGCAAAGTGGCGGAGGGCGGCGACCGGATGATGGACACGGTGACACAGTCGATGCGCGAAATCGTTGAACGCTCGGCAGAGATGCGCAACATTGTGTCGATGATCGATGGCGTCGCTTTCCAGACCAATATTCTGGCGCTGAATGCCGCGATTGAAGCGGCGCACGCCGGTAATCACGGCCGCGGTTTTGCGGTGGTGGCGAAAGAAGTCGGGCTGCTGGCGCGCAAAAGCAGCCACTCCACACAAACCATTCAGCAACTGATCAACCACTCATTGCAGGGCATTAACGACGGCACCGCTGCCGTCAGCCGGCTGGAAGATAACCTGCAAAAGGTGACCGGGCTGGTGGCGCATTTAAGCGCAGTGCTGAGCGAAATCTCGGCCGCCACGCTGAGCCAGGGGGAAAGTATTCATAAGATGACGCGCCGCCTGCACTCACTGAACAGCGTCTCCCGCCGCACCGATGAACTGGTCTCGACCGCCACCCAGGCGTCTGAGCAGTTGCATCATGATTCTCACCAGCTACTGCAAGCGGTTGCGCGTTTTCGTCTTCCGGCCTGACGCCGCCAGGTAGCTCTGCTATACTCGCAGGCCATTTTTGGCCTGTGGGCAAGGGGTTAACGTGGCAACGGTGATGGGAAATGAGGTTCTGGAAGCGGTGCTTGCGCAGGTTCGTCCGCTGCTGGGACAAGGCAAGGTCGCCGATTATATTCCGGCGCTGGCCTCAATCAGCGGCAACAAGCTGGGCGTGGCGGTCAGCACCGTTAACGGCGAACATTTCCGCGCGGGAGATGCCGACGAGCGTTTCTCTATTCAGTCAATCTCTAAAGTGCTGAGTCTGGTGGTGGCGATGAACCACTACGCAGAAGAGGAGATCTGGCAGCGGGTGGGTAAAGATCCCTCCGGCCAGCCGTTTAATTCGCTGGTGCAGCTGGAGATGGAGCAGGGTAAACCGCGCAACCCGTTTATCAACGCCGGGGCGCTGGTGGTCTGCGACATGCTGCAAAGCCGACTCAGCGCGCCGCGCCAGCGGATGCTGGAAGTGGTGCGCAAGCTCTCCGGCGTGCCGGATATCGCCTATGACAGCGCGGTGGCCCGCTCCGAACTGGAACACTCGGCGCGCAATAACGCCATCGCCTGGCTGATGAAATCCTTCGGCAATTTCCACAACGATGTCCCGACGGTTTTACAGAACTATTTTCACTACTGCGCACTCAAAATGAGCTGTGCGGAACTGGCACAAACCTTCCTGTTTCTCGCCAATGGCGGCCATGCCGCGCATATTGAGTCCCCGGTGGTTTCCGCGCGGCAGGCGCGTCAGGTGAACGCGCTGATGGCGACCAGCGGCATGTATCAGAATGCCGGGGAATTTGCCTGGCGCGTCGGCTTACCGGCAAAATCAGGCGTGGGCGGCGGGATTGTGGCGGTTGTGCCGCAAGAGATGGTGATTGCCGTCTGGAGCCCGGAACTGGACGCAGCGGGAAACTCGCTGGCCGGTGTCGCCGTGCTGGAGGCGTTAACGCAAAAACTGGGGAGATCTGTGTACTGATGGCTGATTTAGCACCGCTGTTTGCGCGTCTGGGGCGTTCCACTTTTCGCTCCCGGTTTCGCCTGGGTGTGAAAGAGCGACAATATTGTGTGGATAAAGGTGCGGAAGTGATTGCCCGCCATGCGGCCGATTTCGTCGCGCAGCGGCTGTCACCCGCCGAACCGCAAAATGATGGCAAGCAGACACCCATGCGCGGCCATCCGGTATTTATTGCCCAGCACGCAACGGCTACCTGCTGTCGCGGCTGTCTGGAGAAGTGGCACCATATCGCGCGCGGTTACCCATTAACAGAAACGCAACAACAGTATATTGTTGACGTCATTTACCAGTGGCTGGTTATCCAGATGAATTCGCCGCGCTAAGTGCGATCGTGCCAGAGCGCCTCCCGCAGGAGGTAAACGATTCACCGAACGTGGCTCCTGCCAGTGATATGGATTGAGATTAGATGCGTGCATTTTTTTCAACCCCTTTCCGCCCGTTGCGGGAGGAGACTCCGCTCACTAACGCGGTAGTTATTTTTATCCTGACCACTCTGTTCTATTTTCTCGGCGCGATGATGCGCCTTGTCGAAGAGCTGTCGCTGTTCTGGCCGCTCAATGCCGTAATGGCCGGGGTGTTTGCCCGCTACGCTTTTCTCCACCGCTGGCATTACTACCTTATTAGCTATGCCGCAATGCTGGTTTACGATGCGATCACCACCAACTGGGGCATGGCGTCGCTGATCATCAACTTCTCAAACATGGTGTTTATCATCACCATGGCGCAGCTTATTGGCGCAAAACGCCGCCAGATGCTTAAGGCACCGGAGCCGGGCAGTGTACTGATGCTGTTTGGTTATTGCCTGCTGGCCGCGCTGTTGTGCGGTTTCGTCGGCGCGATAGGCTCGGTCGGCATTAACGGTCATGGGTTCTGGTCGTTGCTGGCCGACTGGTTTGGCGAGCAGTTTTCCACCGGCGTGCTGATCCTGCCGGGGGTGCTGACCATGAGCTGGCCGCGCCAGCCGCTGCAATTCTCCCTGCAACGGGGTATGCCGGTTGTCGCCGTTGTCGTCTCGGTGCTTGCGTCGGTGGCGATCGGCGGGGCGGGCAGCCTGGCGTTTCCCTTACCGGCGTTGATCTGGTGTGCGGTACGCTATTCCCTGCCGTTTACTTCGCTAATCACGCTGTTGACCGGCGGCGTGGAAATTATCCTCGTTTCCAGCAGCGTGATTGATATTTCGATCGGTTCGCCGATGGAGATCCCGCATATGCTCTCTGCGCGCCTGGGGATTGCCACCATGGCGATCTGTCCGGTGATTGTCTCCGTCAGCGTCGAAGCGATTAATCGCCTGATGCGCCAGGTCTCTCTGCGCGCGGACTTCGATTTTCTCACCCGCGTTTATTCACGCTCGGGCCTGTATGAAGCGCTGAACCACGATGACAAACGTTTTGCCGATAAGCACTTATCGGTGATGTTGCTGGATATCGACTATTTTAAAAGTGTGAATGACAGCTATGGCCATGAGTGCGGCGACCAGGTGCTGGCCTCCTTTGCGCAGCAGATTCAGAAGGTGTTGGGTCATCGCGGCGTGGTGGCGCGCATGGGCGGCGAAGAGTTTGTGGTGGTGGCGACCACCGTGGATGCGCAGGAGGGTGTACAACTGGCGGAAACGCTGCGCCTTTCTGTGGCGAATCATCCCTTTCAGTGGCGGCAGCAGACATTGCATTTGACGGTCAGTATTGGTATCAGCAGTGGCAAAACCGAAGCCTGGCAGTTAACGGAGAAGTTTAATGCGCTGCTGGCGGCCGCTGATGAAAATCTCTACCGCTCAAAAAAACAGGGAAGAAATCGCACGACCCAGAACGATGTTGCGGTGAAACCTTCCGTGACCGCGCCGGTGTAGCTGGATAATTAACGCTGTGCGCTGAGTCCGGACATTTGATGACAGAAGCAATTAATATCCTTAACTTATTAAATTGCTTGCTACTCATTTTTAAGGTTAATACTATTGACTCCTGTGCGTAGCGGAATGTAACGCGACATGATCGGGTCAGACAATTTGAATAAAAATGAGCGTGTTGCTGGCAGTGGTTTTGTCAGGCGAATGTATCTGATGCGTATTCTGGGAACACTATTGTGCTTTTTCCCTATTCTTTCCGTTCTGCTCGAATTACAGCGTCCGCTGTGGTGTATTCTCCTCCTCGCTGCGAATGCCTTTCTCTGGCCGACAATCGCTTTCCTGCGCGCGCGCAAAGCACATCTGCCGCTGCAAATTGAGCATCAGAACCTGGTGATCGATGCGGGCGCTGGCGGGTTGTGGATCGCGCTGATGGCGGTGAATCCACTGCCATCAGTGGTGATTGCCACCATTCTGCTGACCGATCGTTTATCGGCGGGCGGTTTTGTTCTGATGCGCAAAGCGGCGCTGGCGCTACTGGCCGTATTTATGCTGACCTGGATTGCGCTTGGTACCCCGTTCGATGTGCTGGTTACTCAGCGCACGATGTTCGCCACACTGCCGCTGATTGGCATTTATATGCTGGCACTCAGCGTGCTGACTGACAGCATTGCGGTGAAACTGCGGATAAAAAGCCGCGAGCTGGAGCGCATCGCGATGATGGATCCGCTGCTCGATATCGCTAACCGCCGCCTGCTGGAAAAGCGTATCCAGTATGAGCTGGACAAATTGCGCACCACGCCGGGTCACTCGTCGCTGATGTTTATCGATATTGACAACTTCAAAGAGGTGAATGACCGGTTTGGCCACAAAGTAGGCGATGCCCTGCTGGTGGCGGTGTCGAAGATTTTGCATATCGCCACCCGCAAAACAGATACGCCCGCGCGGCTGGGCGGCGATGAGTTTGTGATTCTCTTGCCGGACACGCCGCAGGAGGAGGCTCATGCCGTCGCAACGCGCATTATGGATGCGGCGGCTGTGATGACAGTTGTGCAGGAATATGCTTTTAAATGCACCTTAAGCATTGGCATTGCCAGCGCGCTGCCGGGCATGAATGACGTAACAGAGTGGTTAAAAGCGGCGGATGACGCGCTGTACCAGGCAAAAAGACTGGGTAAAAACCAGATCTACTCCCACTGACAAACGTGCTGAATAGGCTAAGCTTTACGCTGTATCCCGCGAATTGATCGACAGTTTTTTCTGTTTGCGGAAACGGCCCGAAAAAATGAAGAGATCGGCTTCCTATGCAAATACCTGCTACTCCCGTGGATGAAGAGCAACGTCTTGCTTCACTACACGATTCCGGACTGCTTGAAGGCGGCGTCACTGAGCGGCTTGACCGCTTGACCCGGCTGGCTAAACGCATGTTTAACGTGCAGGCCGCACTGATTACACTGCTGGACGAAGATACCCTGTATTTTAAATCCTGTGATGGTTACACCCGTGCAGAAACCTTACCCCGGAAAATTTCCTTCTGCGGTCACGCCATTTTGCACCCGGAACCGTTGGTCATCCCGGATAGCTCTCTTGATGAACGCTTTGCCGATAATCCGCTGGTTACCAGTGACAAACCGATCCGTTTTTATGCCGGGCATCCGCTGCGTCTGCCGGATGGCGCGGTGGTGGGGGCGTTTTGTCTGGTCGACAAAGTGCCGCGCGAATTAAGCAGTGCTGATCTGGATAGCCTGAAAGATTTCGCCACCATCGTCGAGGATGAATTCGCGGTGATGAGCGCGGCCACCACCGATGAACTTACCGGGTTGTTTAACCGCCGCGGTTTCGACAGCCTGGCGAAGTTTGCTATTTACGGCGCTCGCCGCCGGGCAGAGCCGTTAACGCTGGCGTGGATCGATCTGGATAATTTCAAAGAGATTAATGACACCTGGGGGCATGCCGAAGGCGATGAAGCGCTGAAAGCGATGTCTTCGGTGATGACCGCCAGCCTGCGTGAAGCCGATCTGCGGGTGCGTTATGGCGGTGACGAATTCGCTATTGTCTTTTCCGACACCGACGAGCAGGGCGCGTGGATCGCTATGCAACATCTGGTCGAACAGGTTGAGGCGTGGAATCAGACTTCCGGAAAAGCGTGGAAGCTGCACTTTTCCTGGGGCGTGAGCGAGTTTGATCACAACGGCAATGGCGAGCTGCACCCGTGGATAAAAGACGCGGATCAGAAAATGTACGCCATGAAAATACATAACAACCGCGCCCGTTAAACCTTCACAAAAAGCTGTTGCTGCGGCACGTATGTTGCGGGCAGACAAGTAAGAAAGTGGTTGTTTTATAAGGAAGTAAAATGACCACTTATCATTTTCACGCCATCACGCGCGAGACGCTCACTTCCCCTATTGATTCCCTTTGCGATGTGCCAGACACCGCCACCGGCGAACATTTCTACCCACAATCTGGCTGGCTATGCGCCGGCGAAATGCCTCGCTATGCACTGATTCGGGACGGAAATGTGACGGGTACGACAAATCTTTACAAGTTTATCTAATTTGGTCTAATAAGACGGCCCATTTTGATCAAAACAGGGTTTCATGGTCGAAAAGTCTGGTAAGTTATTACACCAATCTTCCAAGGTTGTATGACTAATCAAAAAGGAACCCACTGTGAACACTTTAAACCGTCGCAACTTTCCCGGCGCTGAATACCCTGAACGCATTATTCAGTTCGGCGAAGGGAATTTCTTGCGCGCTTTTGTTGACTGGCAAATCGATCTGCTGAACGAGCACACCGACCTTGACGCCGGTGTGGTGGTGGTTCGCCCGATCCAGAGTGATTTCCCGCCTTCTCTGAGTACGCAGGATGGCCTGTATACCACGATTATTCGCGGCCTGAACGAGCAGGGCGAAGCGGTGAGTGATGCGCGTCTTATCCGCTCTGTTAACCGCGAAATCAGTGTTTATGGTCAGTACGATGAGTTCCTGAAACTGGCACACAACCCGAATATCCGCTTTGTGTTCTCCAATACCACGGAAGCCGGTATCAGCTACCACGCGGGCGATAAATTCGACGATGCGCCGGCCGTCAGCTACCCGGCAAAACTGACCCGTCTGCTGTTCGAACGTTTCCGGTACTTCTCGGGCGCGGCCGATAAAGGTTGGGTGATCATTCCGTGTGAACTGATTGATTACAACGGTGATGCGCTGCGTGAACTGGTGCTGCGTTACGCGCAGGAGTGGGCGCTGGGCGCCGAGTTCATCCAGTGGCTGGATGCGGCGAACGATTTCTGCTCCACGCTGGTTGATCGCATCGTAACCGGTTATCCGCGTGATGAAGTGGCGAAACTGGAAGCTGAGCTGGGCTATCGCGACAGCTTCCTCGACACCGCCGAGCACTTCTATCTGTTTGTGATCCAGGGGCCGAAATCGCTGGCCTCCGAACTGCGTCTCGACAAACTGCCGCTTAACGTTCTGATTGTTGACGACATTAAGCCGTACAAAGAGCGTAAAGTGGCGATTCTCAACGGCGCGCATACCGCGCTGGTACCGGTGGCATTCCAGGCCGGTCTGGATACCGTCGGCGAAGCGATGAACGACAGCGAAATCTGCGCGTTTGTTGAAAAAGCGATTTATGAAGAGATCATTCCGGTGCTTGATCTGCCACGCGATGAGCTGGAATCGTTCGCCAGCGCCGTGACCGGGCGTTTCCGCAACCCGTATATCAAGCATCAGTTGCTGTCGATTGCGCTGAACGGTATGACCAAATTCCGTACCCGTATTCTGCCGCAGTTGCTGGCAGGGCAGAAAGCGACCGGCAAACTGCCTGCGCGTCTGACGTTCGCCCTTGCCGCGCTGATTGCCTTCTACCGCGCTGAGCGTAACGGCCAGCCGTATCCGGTACAGGATGATGCACACTGGATCGAACGCTACCAGCAGTTGTGGAGCCAGCATGGCGATCGCCAGATCAGCACCAGCGAACTGGTGAAAGCCGTGTTGTCCGTCAGCGAACACTGGGAACAGGATTTGAGCAAAATCGCAGGCCTGGTGGAACAGGTGTCGCTGGATCTGGATGCGATTCTGCTGCGTGGCATGCGTGAAGCGGTAAAACCGCTGTGTTAAGCGGCAAAGTTTGAACAGGAAAACCCGGCTGCGGCCGGGTTTTTTATGGCGAATATTTTGCGTTCATTTTAGTTACAACATACCTATATAGAGTTGTATAACAGGTTTCAGTAACTTCTGTGCCAGTTATCGTCGGCCAGATCGCTTTTTCGTCACAATTCCTTAGCAAACTTGCAACTGTGATTGCGATCACGTTTAATAGCGCAGCGCTTCCATTTACCTGCAACTACATAATGATCGTTCGACCACAACAACACTGGCTTCCCCGTCTTTTCGTCTGGCACGGTTCGGTTCTGCCGAAAATCAGTTCACGCCTGTTCATGAACTTCCTGCTCTCCATCGTCGTCGTGCTGATGCTTCCCTGGTATACCTCGCTGGGCATTAAACTGACCGTTGCGCCATTCAGCATTCTGGGCGTGGCGATCGCTATCTTCCTCGGCTTTCGTAATAACGCCTGTTATGCGCGCTACAGCGAAGCGCGTTTACTGTGGGGACAATTGATGATTGCCTCGCGCTCATTGCTGCGGGAAGTGAAAACCACGCTACCGAATGAAGCCGATATCACGCACTTTATTCGTCTTCAGGTGGCTTTTGCCCACAGCCTGCGCATGACGCTGCGGCGTAAACCGCAAGCGGAAACGCTGGCGAAATATTTAACGGCTCAAGAGTTGCAGGTGGTGCTGGAGGCGCATTCGCCCGCGAACCGCATCCTGTTGATCATGGCGGAGTGGCTGTGCGAGCGTCGAGCGCAGGGGGCGCTTTCCGACATCTTATTCCAGAGCATTACGCAGCGGCTGCATGATATGTCGGTGGTGCTTTCCGGCTGCGAGCGCATTTTTACCACGCCGCTGCCTTTTGCTTACTCGCTGATTCTGCACCGCACGGTCTATCTGTTCTGCATTATGTTGCCGTTTGCGCTGGTGGTGGATTTGCACTACATGACGCCGTTTGTTTCTGTGCTGATCTCTTACACATTTATCTCGCTGGATACGCTGGCAGAAGAGCTGGAAGAGCCGTTTGGCGTCGAGGATAACGATCTGCCGCTGGATGCGATTTGCAATGCTATCGAGATCGATCTGCTGCAGATGCAGGGCGAAAAAACGTTACCGCACAAAATGACCGCAGACAAAAACTATCAGCTAACCTAAACTTTAGGACGTGAGAGTAAGACACATTACGCATTTTTCGCTTTAATGACATTACTCAGCATAAAGAGGGACGCGCGATGGAAAACTCAGACAGAACGATATCGCTGGCCGTAATGTTGGTTGTCAGCTTATCTCTTCTCGCTACGGCGTGGGATCTCTCCTTTGTTAGTAGCTTGCCCTGAACTTCTACTGCCCGCCAAGCAGCGCCCGCGTTTCTTTCGCCGGGCGCTGCAATAACGCTTCTGCTTCCGTATACGAACGCACATTGGTATAGCCAATAATCAGGCCGTAGCGCTTGCTGGTCTGGTTATACCAGCGCGACAGCGGGCTGACCTGTAATTCATGCCGCTGCCAGATCTCCGCCAGCGCCACATCCTGCGTGCTGGTGCGTAAAAACGCGATAATATGCATGCCGCCATCGCTGACTTCCACGCTGAACAAGTGCGGGTAAATGTTCTCCAGTGCGGTCAATACATGCTTTCTGCGCTGCGAGTAGAGCGTGCGCATTTTTTTCAGATGTTGATAAAAGTGGCCTTCGCCAAGAAAGGCGGCGAGAATTTTTTGTGTCAGTACCGGCTGGCCGCTTTCGGTCAGCGCAGCGGTTTCATGGAAACGGGCGAGCGCGGCGCGGGGTAACACAAGGTAACTGATGCGCAGGGCGGGCATCACCGTCTTGCTGAATGTCCCCATATAGATGACCCGATCATCACTATCAAGGCTCTTCAGCGCCGGCAGAACTTTCCGGGTGTAGTGAAACTCACCGTCATAATCATCTTCGACGATCCAACTCTCATTCTGGCTGGCCCACGTCAGCAACTGGTGTTTGCGCGGCAGCGACAGCGTGACAGCAAGCGGGCTTTGATGTGACGGTGTCACAAATAGCAGGCGGGCATCAGGGTGATAACGCTGTAAATAATCGACATTCATGCCTTGATCGTCGACCGGCACAAAGTGCAGGTTGGCGGCGGCGCGTTTCAGCGCCTGCTGACCAAAAAAGTAACCGGGATCTTCGAACAGCACTTTGTCACGGTCTGTCACCAGCGTATTGAGAATTAAGCGCAGGTTATTGCTGTAACCGCTGGTAATAAACACTTGCTCTGCGGTGCAGGATAACCCGCGCGAGACATTCACATAATGGGCGATGGCTTCACGCAGTGGCGCATAGCCCGCCAGCGGGGGATTGGTCATCTCCAGCGGCTGCATGGAGCGCACCGCTTTGCCGCACAGCAGCAGCCATTTCTTGTAGGGAAAGGCATCCAGCGACGGAATGCCGAGGCGCAAAAATCCTTGCTGGTCGCGCAGCACGTCCATCATGGCGGTCGGTTTTTCTGCGACAACGGGTTGTTTCGAAGCCGGTTTCTGCGCCGGCAGAATCAGATCCGGGTTCACCCGCGTACCGCGCGCACCCTGGCTGATAAGGTAACCTTCGCCGACCAGAATCGCCCACGCGGTTTCGACGGTTTTACGCGCCACGCCTAACTCGCTGGCCAGCACACGCACGGAGGGCACTTTGTCGCCAGGCTTCAGTAACCCGCTAACAATGCTGTGGCGATACTGCTCATAAATGCTCTTATAGCCCGGTTTCATGTCCTACCTTTATTTCTGGTTTTTGCATCTTTTTACTATGGCATAAGGCAGTAATATAACCCCGGTCGAACAACTCCACGAGGCAAAAAACATGAGCACCCGCATCAATCTTTTCCAGACCGTTCCGGCGTTGATCAAAACCCTGTCCGATGCCAGCCAGGCGTCACATAGCAGCAGCCTGGATATCACCCTCAAAAATCTGGTCGATATTCGGGCATCGCAGCTCAACGGCTGCGCATTTTGTCTGGATATGCATGTGAAACAGGCCAAACTGCACGGTGAGCGCGAACTGCGTCTTTACCATGTGGCCATCTGGCGCGAGTCGCCGCTGTTCACCGCAAAAGAGAAAGCGGCGCTGGCGCTGAGCGAAGCGTTAACTCAGCCCGATGTCGATGGCGTACCGGATGCGCTGTACCGCGAAGCGCGCGAGCATTTCAGTGAGGTGGAACTGTCTGAACTGACATTTGCCATTGCCATTATCAATGCCTGGAATCGCCTGATGATTGCATCACGCACGCTGCCGGGCGCGCTGGATAAGGCCTACGGCCTGGATCGTGCGCATCTGGAGTGATCAACCCGCCCGGGCAAAGTCGATAAACGCCCGTAATCCCTCCGGGATATGGCGATGTCCGGGATAGTAAAGACACAGCCCCTGAAACGGCTGTGTCCAGTCATCCAGCACACTCACCAGCCGTCCGGCGCGTAAATCCTCTTCAATATAAAACCCCGGCAGAAAGCCGACGCCCAGCCCGGCGCGAACGGCCGTAAGCGAGGTAAAAAAATCGGAGGTGGCAAGCCTGGGGGGGATCGCGAGGGCGTAGTGCTGCCCGTGGCGTGACAGCTCCCAGCGATAAATCCCGCCGTTTGCCATGCGCATGCAAATGCCCTGATGTTGATAAAGATCATCCGGCGTCTGCGGCGTACCGTGCGTAGCGAACCACTCTGGCGTCGCCACTATCTGCATACGGATATCCGGCATTAGCGGAACAGCAATCATATCCTGCGGGACGGATTCACCAAGGCGAATACCGGCATCGTAACCCTCCGCCACAATATCAATCATCCGTGCTTCGCTGGTGATTTCGAGGCGCATCAGCGGATAGCGGGCAAGAAAACGCACCACAATCTGATCGAGAAAAAGCTGGCCAGCGGACTGCGGTATATTGATGCGCAGCGTGCCGGAGGGTTCCGCCGGAAGACTGTGGATCTCATCGGCCGCCTGCTGAATTTCACGCAGCGCCGGGCCAACCCGTGCCACAAAGCGCTCTCCGGCTTCGGTCAACGCCACACTGCGGGTGGTGCGATGAAAAAGCCGCACATTTAAGCGGCTCTCCAGACCGGCAATAGCGTTACTTACCGCCGTTGGCGACATACTCAGCGCCTGTGCCGCCGCGCGAAAATTGCCGAGGCGCATCACCGCCATCACCACTTCCAGCTCAATTAACCCTGAACGATGCATAGATTATCCCGAATTTCGAAACAACCCATGCAGGATAGCGTGGATTATCTGCGCGATAAAGCTGTGCCACACTGAGCCCCTTGTCCTGAAGGAGGTGCAGATGCAGCGGGTAGAACAAATTTCGATTAACGGCGAATGGGTCACGCCGCAGGGTACTGAGCTATTCGACCTGTTTAACCCGGCGACGGGCGAGGTGATTGGTCAGGTGCGTCTGGCCAATGAAGAGGATACGCGGCGGGCGATAGCGGCGGCAAAAGCGGCATTTGCTGGCTGGTCCGCCACGACCGTGGATGAGCGTGTAGCGGCGCTGACGCGGATGCGCGATGCGCTGGCCGCCAGTGAGCAGGTGCTGTTGCAGGCGATCGTCATGGAATATGGCGCGCCGGAAACCCGCGCCGTCTGGATGGCTCGCTACCCGGTCGCGGTAATTGATGAGGCGATTTCTGCGTTAAAAGCCTTTACGTTTCGCTCGCAGATCGGTCTGGCGCAGGTGGAGATGACGCCGCTGGGCGTGGCCGGGCTTATCACGCCGTGGAACAGCAACGCCGGATTTATCTGTGGCAAACTGGCCGCCGCGCTGGCGGCAGGCTGTACGGCGGTTGTCAAACCGAGTGAGATGAGCGCGCTGCAAACGCAGGTGGTGATCAATGCGCTGCATCAGGCGGCGCTGCCGCCGGGCGTATTTAATATTGTCACCGGGCGGGGCGACGTGGTCGGCGAGGAGATCAGCCGTCATCCGGATGTGGCGAAAATCTCGTTTACAGGCTCTACCGCGACCGGAAAAGCGATTCTGCGCAACGCTGCGGAGAGTTTTAAACGCGTAACGCTGGAGTTGGGCGGTAAATCGCCGACGATTATTCTTGATGACGCCAACTTAGCGACAGCCGTGCCGCTGGCGATCCAGGCCGGATTGATGAACAGCGGCCAGGCCTGTATCGCCGGAACGCGGATTCTGGTTCCACTCTCGCACAAAGCCGAGTGCGAAGCCGCGCTGGCGAAGGCGATGGCGGCGGTGAAGGTGGGCGATCCGCGCGATCCGGCAACCACCGTCGGGCCGATGGTCAGCGAAAAGCAGTGGCAGCGCGTGCAATCTTATATTCGTCTCGGCGTGCAGGAGGGCGCACGGTTGCTGGCAGGTGGTGAAGGGCGGCCGGAAAACAGCGGGCAAGGGTGGTTTGTCCGGCCAACGCTGTTTGCCGATGTGCGAAACGAAATGCGCATCGCACGGGAAGAGATTTTCGGGCCGGTGCTGACGGTGATGAGCTACCGGGATGAGGCGGAGGCGGTGGCTATCGCTAATGATACGGAATACGGCTTAAGCGCGCTGGTGCTGGGAGAAGAGGGTGAACGGGCGCAGCGCGTGGCGGCAAAAATCCATGCGGGCCGTGTGCAGGTCAATACGTTGGCACATGAACCGCGCGCGCCGTTTGGTGGCTTTAAGCATTCAGGCATCGGGCGGGAGATGGGAGCGTGGGGGCTGTCGGCGTTTATGGAGCCTAAAGCGATCATCAGTGAATAGCAGGCCCGGCGGGCGGGCCTGCAAGCGGTTTTAGCGTGCCAACTGGAAATAACGCACGGAATCGCGCAGGACTTCGCTCTGCTCGGTCATCGACTGCGCGGCAACGGCGGCCTGTTCCACCAGCGCGGCGTTCTGCTGAGTTACCTGATCCATCTGGTCGATGGCGACGCTGATCTCTTTAATGCCCTGATGCTGTTCGGTAGAGGCGGCCGAAATCTCCGCAACGATATCCGTCACCTTGTTCACCGAGGTGACAATCTCTTCCATCGCCCGGCTGGCCGTGTCGGCGTAGCGCGAGCCGTCGGTGATTTTCTCCACCGTTCCTTCGATCAGTTGCTTGATCTCTTTTGCGGACTCGGCGCTTTTCTGCGCCAGGTTGCGCACTTCACCGGCGACCACGGCAAAGCCTTTACCCTGTTCTCCGGCGCGGGCGGCTTCAACGGCGGCGTTCAGCGCCAGAATGTTGGTCTGGAAAGCGATACCTTCAATCACGGAAATAATGTCGACAATTTTCTGCGAGCTGGCTGAAATTTCATGCATACGTTTCAGCATGTCATCCACTTCTTTCCCGCCTTTGACGGCGGTTTGCGACGTCTGACGGGCCAGGTCGCTCGCTTTACGGGCGTTTTCTGCGTTGCTCTTCACGTTCTCCGTAATTTGCTGCATGTTCGACGACGTTTGCACCAGAGACGCGGCCTGTTCTTCGGTGCGCTGCGACAGATCGTTGTTGCCTTCGGAGATTTCGCTGGCGGCGTGGGAAATAGATTCACTGCCGTCGATAATGCCGTTAATGATCCCGGCCAATCGGGCATTCATAAAGTTGATGGTTGCCAGCAGACTCTGGGTATCGTTGTCGCGCAGTTTGACCTGCGTACCCAGATTCCCTGCGGCGATTTCTTTCATGATCGACACCGCATAAGCCGGTTCACCGCCAAGCTGGCGCGCCAGGTTACGCGAGATAAACAGGGCAATCACGCCGGTTGCAATCAGCGCCAGCAGCAGTAAACCGCTCAGTATATAGATCGCCTGTTTATAAGCCGCCTGCGAGGCTTCACCGGCGTCATTGCCCAGCGCGACTTCCATATCGACCAGCGTAGCCAGGTCTTTCATCAACTGCGTACGGTATTTCGCCGACACCGCGCCGCTGATTTTAGCGGCTTCTGCGGCGTTGCCGCTTTTCATCTCTTCGATAACTTTGGCGTTCACATCGATAAAGTTTTTAAAGTTATCGACCACCGTGGTGAAGAGGGCGCGCATCTCTTGTGGATCGTGCGCGGAGATATTGGCGTAAGCCTGCTGCGCGCGCAGGAATGTTTCCTGATTTTGCAGCAATTCGCCGCGATGCTGCTCCAGCGATTCCGGTGTTGTAGAAGCGATGTACTGCACCTGCTGCAAGCGCATTTCAGCTAAGACGCCACGCATTTCAAGGGTATAGCGCACGCCCGGCATGCGGTTTTTACGGAACTGATCAATGTGATCGTTGCTCATATTGAGCTGATAAATGGACACAACGCCCAACAGCAACATCATGACAATAAGGATGGAGAAACCGATAAGCAATTTAGTCAATACGGTGGCTTGTGATAATTTTTTCATAATTCAACGCTGTGTAAAGGAAGATAGTATTAATAACGGCAGCTTTTAGGATTTTATTGATTTATTTATCTGATCAATATCACAATTTACTGAGGTAATTGTGCAAAAGCCCACATCACAAAGCGTAATTTAGGATAAAACTATTTATGGCGGTTAATAATGTAAATGATTTGTATTCGTGCAGATTGAAATAATGTTTCACATGAGCGGATCATGCGGAAGAAGATTATTTTCTGCACGCTGAAGAAAGAGGGTGAAAATTAATGCGACAGGCTTAATGGCAGTTCATCTGCCCATTTTGTCGCCTGGTTCATTAACTCTGCGACGGCGGAATTGGGCAGGCCAATTTCGTGGCTGATATCGCTGGCTTCTTCCCATCTTCTCAGTTCGAAAAGACGCGCAAGTTGCACAAACGGATAGAGCTTACCGCTCTCTTTTTCCAGCGCGGTTGCGACTTCCGGCGACACGGCGATTTGCCCCATTAACTCTTCGAGCGGCAAACCGAGAATCACATCCAGCAGTGAAAACAGGCCGACCATAAAGGCATCATTGCTGAGACGGGAGGCGGAAGTCCGTTCTGCAACCAGCTCGCAGAATTTAGCGCGGATCAGGCTCAGATAATAAATTTCCGTATTGGTCACGTTGTCGAAGGAGGTCAGACAGGCCATCAACACAAAGCGGCGCATTTCATTAATGCCAAGATAAACAACAATATCGCGCAGCGACTGGCTACGGAAACCGCTCACGCCACGGGTGTTATAAAGAATATTTTGCGCATAGCGCATAATTTTAAACGACAACGTGACATCGCGTTTTAACAGTTCTTCAATCTTATTAAGATTTGGCGATTCAACGTTCACTTCCTGCATTAATTTCAGGGCAAAAGCCTGGTTCTGTACCAGTTTATTCCGTTTGGTAACGACCGGCTTGCTGAAAAAATAACCCTGAAAAAGATGAAACCCCAATTTTTTATAGGATTCAAATTCATCATAGGTTTCTACTTTTTCTGCCAGTAATACGGCATGACGCAACGCCTCGCGGTTACTGCGAATATAATGGCCGATTTCCTCGTACGGGCTTCTCCTTATATCAAATTTAATCACGTCGACATACGGAATAAAGGCATCCCATTCGTTACCGGGACTGAAATCATCCAGCGCGACGCGAAAGCCGAGGGTATGCATACGTTTTACCGCTTCCAGCAATGAGTGATCCGGGCTGGCATCTTCGAGTATTTCAATCACCACGCGGTTCTTGGGTAGGGTCTCCGCCAGCCCCTGAACCAGCAACTGATAGGGGAAATTGACATATACGGTACTGTGGTCATTTTTACGCCCCAGCGGAGCGCTAAGAAATTGCTCTTCAATCAACTGCGTAGTGGCCTGCTCGGCGGAAACGTCCGGGAACCGGTTATCCATACTGTTCCTGAAGAGCAGTTCGTAACCGACGGTATTCAATTGGTTATCAAAAATCGCCTGTCTGGCTACAAAAGAGTACATTTGCCACCTCGCGCGCCTGCGTACTTCTTATCTTCGTTACGCAACTATATAAGTAACATTAACATCACGGCTACATGATCCCTGTGATTGTTGCGGGATATTTCACCTTCAACGTTAAAAAATATAGGGCAACAAATAAGAAATGCACGGCAGAAGTGGCCCGTTTCACTTAAGGTTAGCGGGCCGCGTGAAATATTTTCAGGAAGGGGCAAAACAGAATGCGCGTTCGCAGCAGGCGTCGCAACTTGGGGAACGGCAAATAAGTTCGCCAGCAGAATGCAGGCAGCGCTGACGATAAAAAAACTTTTTCCAGCGCATATTTTCGCTGTTCATTTCCACCAGCAGAGGAAAACAGTCGCTCATTAATTCGCGCAACTCCTGGCGCGAGCTTAGCCCCAGATCCTGCCACAGGTGATTAAATGCCAGGGAAACACTGGCGATAATGTTGTGCATCGGCGCCGCGCCTGGCGCCATATAGCCCGCCAGCCACTGCGCCAGTTGTTGCTGTTCGTCGCTACGGGTGGCATTCAGCTCGCTCATCAGCTTTTGCCGCAACAAACAATCGGCGGGCATCGGCTGCGTAGGGGGATCGAACTGCGCCTGCAGGGCGTCCCATTCGGTTGCCCGCAAGCCCATCATCAGCGGATAACAGCCTTCGCCGTGTGCATAGAGCCACAGCAAACGCCGCAGCCAGTCGTGAACAGACATCATGCTACCCCCTGTGACGCGGGATCGGGCTGCGCATTTTTCCGCCACTGCTGCCACCAGCCGGTCAGCGCCTCGTTAACCGGCTGCCAGGCGTGATCGACACAGGGTTGAATGCCGCGCGCTTCCAGCTTTTGCCACGGCGCGTAGCCGATACGGGCGCAAAACACCGCTTTCACATCGGCCAGCAGATCGAGAACTGCGGCCATCCGCGCCTCGCTGTCCTGCGGTTCACAGTTGTCGCTTCCCTGACAAAATTTCGGCGTAAAACGCTCGTTGACCAGCACCGCGCCCGCCGCCGACAGGCTGTAAATGCGAAAGCGATCGGCATGACCAAAGTGGCAATCAATCGCATCGCCACGCGTGGAGGCGACCGCCACCAGGCAGGCATCCGGCTCTTCCGATTCGCCGCGCGTGGCAATGCTGGCATGCAACTGCGCCCGGCGGTAAAGCGTTGGCAACCATGGCTGCGGCGACTCGTCAACCGGCGTCAGGGCAAACTGCTGGCTGCGATCTTCGCCGAGCATGCCAATCGCGTCAGCGCGGCACTGCTGGCAGTGCGTCATCTGCGGCATCACCTCGCCGCAACGCTCGCGTACCTGGGCTACCATCTGCGCATCCGGCTCCGGCTGGCCGTTCAGGCCGAACACCGTACCGTGCTCCGGGCGGGCGATCAGCGGCATAATATTGTGAATAAAGGCACCGCTGGCACGCAGTTCACGGCTGACATCGCTGAGGACGCCATCATTAATGCCGGGGATCAATACCGAGTTGATCTTCACCAGTACGCCTTTCGCCGTCAGGCGACGCACGCCTTCAAGCTGGCGGGCAATCAGAATCTCACCGGCCTCACGCCCGCTGTAGCGTTCTCCGTCGAGCCACAGCCAGGCGTAAATTTGCGCCGCGATATCGGCATCCAGCGTATTGATCGTCACCGTGACATGATCAACGCCAACATTCACCAGCCGCTCTACCGCATCCGGTAACATCAGCCCGTTGGTGGAGAGGCAAAGTTTCAGGTCGGGAAGCTGTTCGCGCACCATTTCCAGGGTGGTGAATGTGCGCTGAATATTGGCCAGCGGGTCGCCAGGCCCGGCGATGCCCACCACGGATAATTGCGGGATCGCCGCGGCCACATGGCGCACTTTGGCTACCGCCTGTTCCGGCGTCAGCAGCGATGACGAGACGCCGGGGCGCGATTCATTACTGCAATCAAATTTGCGGTTGCAATAGTTACATTGCAGGTTACAGGCAGGCGCGACCGGCAGATGCATACGGGCATAGCGGTGATGACCGTTTTGCGAGTAGCAGGGGTGCGACGCCACCTTACCGGCAACGACATCAGATAAAGGTTCGCGCTGCCCGGTGTGACAGCGTGAACCACCAGCGGCGGATAAGCAGGAAGTCATGGGCGTACCTTGGTTGTGTGGTCATAACCTCCTGCTGCAAAACCTGTACCGCTTATCCTTACTGTAACTTACTGAAAATTAATGTTTTAAATTCACTGTGTCGTCGTCTGTTTGTCGAGTTTGTGGCGTTTGGCTGACAATGTGCCGAATGTCACAAAAACCTGCGCTACATTCTCGGCATGGTAATGTCCATGGTCTGAATACGGTAAGCCACCTGGCGCGGGGTCATTCCCAGCAGACGCGCAGCTTTTGCCTGTACCCAACCGGCTTTCTCCAGCGCGGCGATCAATCTTTGTCGCTCATCGAGATTCTGATCGAGCCAGCTCTCTTCGCGCGGTGCGCTGGGCTGCGGCGGTTTTGGCAGATTTTCCCGGTGGTGAAATAAAATCACGTCGCGATCGATGAGTCCGCTTTCCGACATCACCGCCGATCGCTCAAGGCAGTTTTCCAGTTCACGCACGTTTCCAGGCCAGCTATAGCTCATCAACAACCGGATCGCGCCATCGCTGATGCGCAGCGTGCGGTTCTGGTTTTGCGCGATTTTGCGCACCAGAAAATGCGCCAGCTCGGCAATGTCCTCCTGGCGCTCGCGGAGCGGGGGCAGGGAGATCGGCATCACATTGAGGCGATAGTAGAGATCTTCGCGAAAATTTCCCAGCCGCACTTCCTCTTCCAGATTGCGGTTGGTGGCGGCAATGATCCGTACATTCACCTGCAGCGTTTCGTCGCCGCCGACGCGTTCCATTTCGCCTTCCTGCAAGATACGCAGCAATTTCGCCTGAAACGAGGCGCTACTTTCGCCGATCTCATCAAGAAACAGCGTACCGCCGTCCGCCAGTTCGAAGCGGCCTTTACGCTGACGCACCGCGCCGGTAAACGCCCCTTTTTCGTGGCCGAAGAGTTCACTCTCCAGCAGCGTATCGGGCAGCGCCGCGCAGTTGAATTTGACGAACGGCGCAGCGGCGCGCGGTGAATTGTGGTGGATAGCATTGGCTATCAGCTCCTTACCGGTTCCGCTTTCGCCACGCACCAGCACGGTGGTGTCCCAGCGCGAGACCTGGCGAATAATTTCCAGCGTCTGGCGCATGGCCGCGCTTTTACCGACCATGTTTTCAAAGCCAAACGCTCGCGACGGCGCGCACCCGCGCTGGCTGGCGATCTGCGCGGCAGCAGCACGGGGTGAAGGCGCGACGCTGGGCGGCGTCATCAGGCGGACAGTTTGCGCCACCAGATTGGCGACAGTTTCCAGAAAACGCGTGCAGGCGGGCAGGCGTTCCTCGTAGCGGGCCATTGGCTGGGCGGCCAGCACGCCGATGGGCTGTGAGTTTGGTCCCATCAGCGGCACGGCGATAAACGGCAGGCTGTAATCATACAAGCCAAGGCGATCGAGAAAACGCTGATCGTCGGAGACACAGGGCAGCACCAGCGATTGTCCCTGCGACAGCACTGTGCCTACCAGCCCTTCACCTGGACGATAGCGAATCTGCGAACTGCCGGGAATAAGCTGCTGATCGGCCTCCTGCAAGGCTTCAATGTTAAGGATCGCTTGCTGGCTGTCGTACAGACAGATCATCCCGTGCTGCATAAAAGCATCGTTGTGCAGCACGCACAGCACTTCCTGTAGCGTCTGCCCGACCTCCGTCGCCCGGCTTAACACCACGCTGATACGCTGCATGGCGGTAAACTGCTGGGAGAGGTCAAAGCGCCAGACGGTTGTACCCGACTCGGTTCGCTGAGTCATAGTGAGCCTCCGGTCAGTGAATGAAATAACGGGAAACGCAGGGTCAGGCAGGTGCCTCCCTGAGGGCGGGAGGTCAGTTCTATTGCGCCGCGATGGTGGGCGACCAGCGTCTGGATCAGCCGCAGTTCCATGCCTTTACCGGGCGCATTGAGCGCATCGGGGGAATGGGTATAGCGCACCTGAATCAGCGGCACATTGTCATTTAAATAGAACGACAGCCAGCCGCTCTCTTCGCGGGCGTAAAGCTGAGTCTGCACCGTGAAATCACGTAGCTCAGCGGCAATATCCAGCGTTCTGTCGAGCCACAGGCTCAGGCAGGCAAGCAGTTGTGTTCGCTGGCCAAAGCCCACCAGATCGGGAGATTCCAGCTCAATTTGCAGGTTTTCGCCCTGGTTATAGCGGGTGTGATACAGGGCGCGCAGATCGTCAAGGAACGGCTGGAGCGGCCAGACCGCCGGGCTTTCCAGCTCCAGCGACGGACGGCAGCGTTGCAGCCGCGCCATCGCTTCTTCACCTTCACGCCAGGCGGCATCCAGCGCCAGATTGTTATGATCGTCGCCATTTAAACGACGCGCGGCGGCCAGCATATTGATCGGGCAATTGAGTTGCACCAGCGCGGCGTCCAGCGATTCGCGGATCGCCGCCAGCAATTTACCGCTGGTTATCTGCTGCTTCAGACGATCAAGGCGCCCCTGTTCCTGTTGTTGCTGCTGCTGGGTATTGTCGGTGATCACCACCAGCGTGCGCGGCACGGCGCTATCAATAAAGTAGCGGCCCGCTTCTTCACTGACGCCCGGCAGTGCCCAGCAAGTGACGGACAACCAGCGCACTGTGCCGCGCAGCGCTACCGGCAGCACCAGGCCCTGCGCCAGCTCCGCCTTATGGGCGGAAAAATTAAGTTCGGTGAGCAGCTCTTTACCGCCGCAATCGGCGCAAAAGGTTTTGTAGGCGAGGTTATCCATCACCACCTGATCGCGTTCATCCACCACCACAACCGCTGCCGGAATGTTATTCAAGACGGCTTCGGTCAGCGTCATATGATTGCGCAGCCGTTGCTCCAGCGCGTAGCTGGTGCTGATGTCGCGCTGCATGGCCAGGTAATGTTCGAGTTTGCCGAACGCATTAAACAGTGGGGTAATGTCGATCTCCACCAGAAACAGGCTACCGTCGCGGCGACGATTAATCAGTTGCCCGCGCCACGGCCGGTGTTGCAGCAGGGTGTGCCACATATCCTGGTAGATTTCACGCGGCGTCTGTTTACTGGCAAGCAGGCGCGGGTTTTGCTGCAACAACTCTTCCAGCTCATACCCCGACTGGCGGCAAAACGCGGGGTTGGCGTAGAGAATGTGGGCATCGGCATCGGTCAGTGAAATCGCGACGGGAGCCTGTTCAACCATGGTGAAAAACAACCCGGGATGCTGTTGTGAGAGCGCCCCGGCGATCTCGGCGGGCGCGGCGGCGTCCATCATCATATTCAGGGTCATCACAAACTCCTGTGGTCAACATGGGAATGTCGCAGTTATGACAATTTGTGCCACCTGTCGACTTTCGTCCGAACATAAACGGACGCTTATTAACCATGCAAAGGGTGCGCCTTTGGCCCTTGTTACTCGCCGTAAGATTGATCCAGATCCCTGTTTGCCGCCGATTTTTACCCTTTTGCCCTCTGGCTGTGCGCGGCGCCGTATAAACGGGTGGATAAAAAAGCGCCGCTCTGGTGCAGAACTGGCCAATACGGTGCAGTTATTGCACGGCAAAAAAACTGGCACAGCCTTCGCAATATCTCCGGTGATAGCCGCCTGTTCAGGGCGGATTCACACTTTTTCTCACAGGAGCACGCGATGGCTAACATTGGAATTTTTTTCGGTACCGATACGGGCAAAACCCGCAAGATTGCCAAAATGATCCACCAAAAACTGGGTGCGGCGGCCGATGCGCCGGTGAATATCAACCGTACCGATCTCGACACCTTTCTCTCTTATCCGGTTCTGCTGCTGGGAACGCCGACGCTTGGCGACGGGCAACTGCCGGGGCTGGATGCGGGCTGTGAAGAAGCGTCATGGGGAGAGTTTGTCGCTCAGCTTGATAGCAACAGCCTGAGCGGTAAAACCGTGGCGCTGTTTGGCCTTGGCGACCAGGTAGGTTACCCGGATAACTTCGTCAGCGGCCTGCGCCCGCTGTATGAGGCGCTGAAAAACAGCGGCGCGCAGATCGTCGGCCACTGGCCGAATGAAGGCTATGAATTCAATGCTTCATCGGCGCTGGAGGCGGATAAATTTGTCGGCTTAGTGATCGATCAGGACAATCAGTATGACCTGACCGACGAGCGCCTGGATGCCTGGCTGGAAACGCTTAAGCCGATATTTTTGTAAGTGATATAGCCGGGTAACGCGCTTTACCCGGCAACATCACCGGTTCGCCAGGAAGGCCGGATAAACATCATCGCCATCCGGCATTGCTGTACTAAAGATGAAATTAATCCGCCATCACGCTGCGGGTTAACGCTGCCAGCCACTGGCGCTGGTACTGCTGCTGGTTTTGACGAACCAAATAGCTTCGTGCTTTTTCCAGCGCTTCCGCCTGCGGCATCGGCGCGGCGTCACGGATCGCTTCGCACCATAACAGATGCCAGCCGAGGCGGGTTTCGATAGGGGCGCTGAGGCCATTTTCCGCCAGCGCAAACAGCGCGGCGTCGAGTTCGGGATAGAGCAGCCCCTGGCTTATCCAGCCCAGACGTCCGCCTTCCAGCGCGCTGGGGCAGTGGGAGTAGCGCTGCGCCAGCCGGGCAAAGTCCTGGCGCGAGACGCTAATATCCTGATGAAAACGGTGGATCTGGCGCTGCACTGCGGCATCGTCGTTATCGACCGTCAGCAACAGGTGAGATGTCAGCCGCTGCGGCGGGCGCATAAACTGCGCCTGATGTTGTTGGTACCAGGCCAGCACTTGCAAGTCGTCCGGCAGCGGGGCGCGCCCGGCAACCTCGGCGAACTGCCACTCCATGCGGGCATGATGCCGGATCACCATCTGCCGCTCGTCAGCAGAAAAATGCCCCTCATCCAGCCAGCTTGCCAGCGAGGTTGCGACACTCTGCAACACGCTATCCGGCAGGGATTCACCGGCAGTGACCTCTACCACCGCCTGTTCCAGTTGGCACTGGCGGGCGAAGGCGTCGTCGAATGCGGTTTGCTGATCGGCAGGAATGTGTTCCGGTTCGCACTGCCAGCGCGTTACCGCCAGCCGCCGCCGGGCGAAGCGTTGCCACGGTGTCATGCGTCGGCCTCCAGCAGAATCATGGCGCTGGCGGGAACCTGGAACCAGCGTCCGGAAAATGTGACAGTGTAACTCTCTCCACCTTCGCCCTGGTCTGTTCCTTCAATACGGCCATGCTCTCCGGCGGCGATCACCACTTCGCCATTTACCGACAGCGCGTGGCGGCAGGCGACCCGATCGCCATACTGAAATTGCCCGGCGTGCCACGGCACGGAAAGCGGCAGCAGCTCCTGCTCGCGGCAGCCAACCACCAAATCATCATCGAGAAAATGCACCTGATAGATAATCTGATCCATCAAAAACGTGCCCCATTCGCGGACAAAACCGGTACTGCCGCGACGAACCAACAGGTCGCCGCGCGCAAAGCCGCGCATGGTGCCGTCATTGCGAATGGCGCGGGTAACACGCACCTCTTCGCCAAAATCGAATTTTTGTCTCATGAGGTACGCTCCGGAAGGTAGTGCTGATAGCTCTCCGTCAGCAACCGGCGCGCCAGCAGCCACGGGGCGCGGGGCGCCTCTTCAAGCAGATTGCGCAGCGGTACGTTTTGCCGCAGCCGCTGGTGAAACTCCCGCAGCACCGGCAGACAGCAGTGGCGCAGCACCAGCGGGTCATACGGCACGCTAAAGAATTCAAAAAAGGACTCGGCGGTATCGAGCTCATCCACGCCGGGGATTTGATAAAACCACTCCATCGTCAGCCCCTCGCAAAGTGTGCAGATTCCCCGCACAGCGCATCGTAAAGTGCCACCAGCTCATCTTCTTTCGGCGTGCGTTTCCAGCGCTCGGCAAAGCGGCGGATCGCCGGCAGCAGCAGATCGATTTGCAGAGTATCGAGGTGATACCCCATGCGGGCGAAGACGCCATCCACCGCCTGGCGACCGGAGTGTTTGCCCAGCACCAGCCGGTATTCTCGCCCCATCAGCGCCGGATCAATCGCCTGATAGCTTTCGCGATCGCGCAGCAGCGCGGCGACATGAACGCCGGATTCATGGGTGAACACCTGCGCACCGACCAGCGGTTGCTGCGGGTCAATGGCCCGTTGTGTCGCGTCGGCCACGGTCTGGCACAGGGACGGCAGGCGCGTAAAATCAACGCCGCAATCCCGTTGCAGACAGCGGCTCAGGCTCAGCGCAACGGTTTCCAGCGCGGCATTGCCTGCGCGTTCGCCCAGCCCCAGCACGGTTGTGTTGACGCTGGTGGCTCCGGCGCGTACCGCCGCCAGCGTATTGGCGGTCGCCAGCCCCAGATCATTGTGGGCGTGCATTTCGATTTCGCCCGGCCAGTATTCGCCAAGCGCCTGAATGCGGGTGGTGGTGGTAAAGGGATCGAGCAGGCCGAGGGTGTCGGCGAAACGCAGCCGCTTCGCGCCCGCCTCGCGGGCGATATCGGCAATCTGGTTCAGCGTCTGATCGCTGGCGCGCGAGGCATCTTCACAGCCGACACAAACCTGCATGCCCAGCGTCCGCGCTTGTGCAATCAGCGCGCCCAGTTTATCGAGCAACTGCGGCAGCGGTTCGCGAAGCTTGTACTGGCGCAGCTTATCCGAAGCGGGCAGGGAGATATCCACCCAATCCATACCGAGATCCGCGCTCTGGCAGATCTCGTCGCGGTTCATCCGGCACCAGGACATCAGCGTTGCGGCGGGCAAATGCTGGCGCACCTGCAAAATGCGCTGGCGCTCTTCGTCACCCATCGCGGGCGTGCCGACTTCGAGCGCGGTAATGCCTGCCGCAAACAGCGCCTCGGCGATGGCGATTTTCTCGCTGGCGAGAAACGCGACGCCCGGGCTCTGTTCGCCGTCGCGCAGGGTGGTGTCGTTGATCAGCACATTCATGCTCGCCGCCTTAGCCGTATAACGGCGCAAATGCTGATTCAGCTGCCCCGGGTTTTCCCTCCTGCCAGTAGGGCGAGAGCATCCGCAGGCGGGCAATAATCGTTGGCAGGGTATCGATCACATAGTCGATCTCTTTTTCACGCGTGTAGCGCGACAGCGAGAAACGAATACTGCCGTGCGCGGCGGTGTACGGAATGTTCATCGCCCGCATAACATGCGAAGGTTCCAGCGAACCGGAGGTACAAGCGCTGCCGCTCGACGCCGCAATGCCCGCCTGGTTCAGCAGCAATAAAATGGCTTCCCCTTCGATAAACTCAAACGCCAGATTGGTGGTGCCCGGTACGCGCGGCTGGTTGCCGCCCATCACCATCACCGAAGGCACCTGCGCGATAAGCCCTTCCTGCAGCCGATCGCGCAGTTGCGCCAGCGAGGCGGCTCCCGGCAGATGGATTTGCGCCAGTTCGCAGGCCGCGCCCATGCCGACAATCCCGGCGATGTTTTCCGTTCCTGCGCGGCGTCCGCGCTCCTGATGGCCGCCGCGCAGCAGCGGACGAAAACGCGTTCCGCGCCGCAGATAGAGGCAGCCGACGCCTTTCGGCCCGTGCAGTTTGTGCGCCGAGCAGGAGAGCATATCGATCTGCGTGCGGCCAATATCCAGCGGAATTTTGCCGACCACCTGCACCGCATCGCAGTGGAACAGCGCGCCGTATTCCTGCGCCATGGCCGCCATTTCAATCACCGGAAACAGTACGCCGGTTTCGTTGTTCGCCCACATTACGCTGACCACCGCCACCCGGGAGCTGAGCGCCTGGCGGTACTGCTCCATATCCAGCGCGCCGTCGCTATTCACGCCAATGCGGTGGATCAGGTAACCCTGGCGCTCCAGATGTTCGCAAACGGCGAGCGTGGCCGGGTGTTCAACGGCGGTGGTGATGATTTCCCGGCGCTCCGGCATCAGTTCAACGCAGGCGTGCAGCGCGGTTGACGTGGCTTCGGTGGCGCAGGAGGTGAAAATAATCTCGCTGGCATGATCGGCGCCAAGCAGGGCGGCAACCTGCTGGTGCGCGCGCTCAAGGGCCGCGCGGGAAGGCGTACCGAAATCATGAATCGAAGAGGGGTTGCCATAATGCTCGGTCAGAAAGGGCATCATCGCTTCCAGCACCATCGGATCGATTCGCGTGGTGGCGTTGTTATCCAGATAAACCTGTTTCATGTTCTTCCCCCTCTGTTAATACGCTGCGGCTTCAGCGGCCACGACTTCCATATAACAGCCGGTGCGTTCCATCAGTTTTTGCTGTAACCAGGCGAGCGTCATGTCGGTCATCATGCAGCCGCTACAACTGCCGGAAAGACTGACCGTGACTTTATGGTTTGCCACGCTGAGCAGCGCCATATCGCCGCCATCGGCCTGAATATGCGGGCGCAGTTCGGTGATGGCATCAACCACTTCCTGCCAGTGCGGATCTTTGCTTGTTGCCACCGGCGCGGCGACTTGCGGGTGCTGCGCGAGAATATCGGCCAGCGCCAGCTCGATTTTTTCATGGCACGAAGTACAGCCGCCGCCCGCTTTGGTGTAGTTGATCACCTCTTCCAGCGTGGTCAGCCCGTTATTCAGCACCGCGCGGCGAATCTGTCCTTCATCCACGCCAAAGCACTTACAAATCAGCGCGCCTTCTTCGTGGTCATCTTCCAGCGTTTCACCACGGTAGTTGGCGATGGCAGCGCGCAGCGCTTCCTGGCCCATGACCGAGCAGTGCATTTTTTGCGGCGGTAAACCGTCAAGATAATCGGCAATTTGTTGGTTGGTGACCTGTTCGGCCTGCGCCAGTGTGCGGCCAATAATCAGTTCCGTTAAGGCGGAAGAAGAGGCGATTGCGCTGCCGCAGCCAAAGGTCTGAAACCCGGCCTCAAGAATGGTTTCATCTTGCGGATCCACTCGCAGCATCAGCCGTAACGCATCGCCACAGCTTAACGATCCCACATCACCCACGGCGTTGGCGTTTTCCACCACCCGGGCGTTACGGGGATTAAAAAAATGATCTTTCACTTTCTCGGAGTAATTCCACATGCTTTTGGCTCCCAGTATGTATGACGGAACGCGCCGGAGCGCATTACACCGCGTCAATCAACAGCGGGTAATATCGTTGAAGCAAAAGCAGTACCAGAAGATGAAGTCGTTATATTTCAATGAGATGATTTTGACGCCTGACATAAAACCGCGAACTATGTCGCAGTTTTATGTTGGCTTTGTCACAGAGCTGACACAGAAAAGGCATCAGCGCTCATCCTCTTCCTGCCACTCATCTTCCGCCAGCAGCCCGGCAAAGCGATCGGGATTGCGGCTGCGCGCGCTTCTTCGCTGCTCTTTGTCGTACCAGTAGTGTTGGATTTCCTGCAACAGCCCGACAATCGTCGTCTCTGCTGGAACGCGCACCGCGCGCACGCCAACCTGCAAAAGCTGGCGAAACACCGCCTCGCCGATCGCCACGCAGTAGAGCGTCACGCAATCCTCCAGCGCGTTAATCCGGCTGGTCAGTTTCTCCTGCTGATGGCCGGGCAGTACCGAGAAATCCACCACCCGCAGCAGGGTGACGTCATCCTCTTTAACGCCGTACACCACCAGCCGCGGCGTCGCGCCGAAATGCTGATCGACATGGTGGTAATCGGAACTGGCAAAGGCCACTCTCATCGACCATTCACTGTCGCAGATGGTGCTGAATTGTCGGCTAACATGTTGCATAGTCACCTCCCGAAGATGCGGGTTCGTAAAAACGCTGGCGCAGCGGCGAGTGATAAGCGGCAAGATGATGGTGGCGATCGCGCAGCGCATTCGCCAGCTCAAACAAGGTGTCGCGCATCCCGGCGTAACCCTGGCGCACGCGGCGAAATTCGCCCAGACGGTCGAACAGGGGGAAACCGGCGCGCACCAGCGGAATGTTGAACTGGCTGGCCAAATCAACGGCATGAGAATTGGACACCAGCAGCGATGCAGGCGTATCGCACAGCAGATCCTGCATATCCTCCAGATCGCCGATGATCACTTTTTCGACCGGCAGATCCTGCAACCCTTTCTGGCTCACCGGTGCCACCACCGGGCCGGGAACCATGCCCATATCGCGGGCGAAATCGCACCAGGCGGCGAGCAGATCGCCCTCGGCGGCCAGCGCGACGGGCGCGCCCTGCAACCACATATGACAATCGATCATCGCATCCTGCAATTGCCCGCGCTGGCGCTCGATCCACGCCGGCACATCGCGCCCGGAGAGGCGCTTCAGTTGGTGAATAAACGTATCGCACTGGCTCATGGTCATCAGGTGCGGCAACGTGACGACCTCCGCATGGCTGCGCTGCGCCAGCAACTGTGCGGCACGGGAGAGGGAAACGCCAATGGCGAAGGTGCCGAGGCTCTGTCCCATCTGTTCAATCAGCCGCAGGCTGCTGCCGCCCTGGGTAATCGGCGAGAAATCCCCGCTGGCGAGATGGCCATCCAGCGATTGGGAGAGATCCGGCACAATCACCGGTTGCAGGCCAAATGCCTCGACATAGCTGCGCAGCAACTCGACGTCGCCCGGCGTCAGCAAATGGCTGAGCAGCAGGTTTACGCGGCGATTGCGCACGCCCGGCTGCGGTTTTTCCGGCACCCATTGTTCAACCATGCTCTCCAGCACCGCGCTGTAGCCGTTTTCCAGGCTGCCGTAAAAATCCGGTGTATTAACGGTCAGCAGCGCCACCCCTTTATGGCGCGGGAATTCATCGCGGAACTGGCGCACCACGCGCGAAATATCGCTACCCTGCGCCTCGGAAAGGCCGGTGCTCAGCAGAACAATCGCTTTCGGGTTGTTGCGCGAGCACAGTACATTCAGCGCGGTAAAGATGTTCTCATCGGCACCCATAATGGTGGATGTCGGGTCCATTGCCGTCGATTGCAGCGGGATCGGATCATGAAAATGCTGGATAAAAAAGACCTTCGCGAAGGCGCTGCACCCCTGAGCGCCATGAACCAGCGGAATGCTCTGTTCAAAGCCCATGCTCGCCAGAATCGCGCCCAGCGGCTGGCCGCTTTTTACCGGGCTGACGGCCAGCGGCTTTTTACTACGGATAATTTCTGCCATTGCGGGCTCCTTATTGCCACGGTGCGCGGGAATGGGTTTGCGGCCAGACCGGGCTTTCCATGGTCAGGCAGAGCTGTTCGGCCAGCGTGACAATGCCGCGGTAACCGGCAAAGGCGTGCTCGCGCTCCTGATTGATATCGAGGAACGGCAGCCGCGCTTTGTAGGCGGTATACATATTGCGTCCCCCGGCGATCATCATGTCCGCCTGGTAGCGGTAAACCACGTCCAGCAGCGAGCGGGCGTTGCCTTCATCAAGCATCAGCGCGTCGGCACCCATCAGTTCGCGGATGCGCTGTTTATCCTCTTCGGTGGATTTGCGCGTACCGGTCGCCACCACTTCCATGCCCAGATCCTGAAGCGCCGAGACCACCGACCAGGATTTCACGCCGCCGGTATAGAGCAGCGCTTTGCGCCCGCGCAGCCGTTCACGCAGCGGGGCCAGCGCCTGCTCTGTTCGTTGTTCTTCACGGGCAATTAGCTGTTCGGTGCGCTGCATCAGATCGCGGTCTCCGGTCAGCGCCGCCAGTTGCCGCAGAGCGTCAGAGGTGGCGCGTACGCCATAAAAACTGCCTTCAAACCACGGCGTGCCGTAGCGCTGCTCCAGCGAGCGGGCGACGTTGATCAGCGCCCTGGAGCAGACCAGCATGTTGACCTGCGCCCGGTGTAGCGTCTGGATTTCACTGAAGCGCCCGTCGCCGGAGAGGCTGCCGAGCACGCGAATACCCAGCTCATCAAGCAGCGGCTGAATGTGCCAGAACTCCCCGGCAATATTGAATTCGCCAATCAGCCCGATATCGTGGCGATGCGCCGGGGCAAACGGCGTATCTTCCGGCCACGGCGCGGGTTCACGCCCGCCAATGACCTTTTTCACCATCACTTCACCGGCCAGCCGGTTGCCAAGATTTTTGCTGCCGTAAAACCCGGCGACATCAACGGCAATCACCGGTACGCCGGTGGCGGTTTCTGCCGCCTGACAGACGGCTTCGATATCGTCGCCCTCCATCGCGGGGACGCAGGTGTTATAGATAAAGACGGCGGCCGGATGGTAGCGGTTGACGATATGGCGCACGGCATGGAACAGGCGGCGTTCGCCGCGCCCCATAATCACATCCTGTTCGCTCAGATCGGTGGTAAAACCCAGCCGGTTGATCGTCGGGCCGGAACTGAAGCTGCCACGGTTATCCCATGAGCTACCGGTACAACCAATGGGGCCGTGTACCAGGTGGGCAACATCGGAGAGTGGCAGCAGGGTGATCTGCGCACCGTCAAAGGCGCAGCCGCCCGCCGTCGCGCCGGGTTTCGGCGCGCTGCAGCCGGATTTCTGTTTATGGTTGTGCTCGCAGGCAGGTTCATCGAGCAAAGCCAGGATCTCGTTCCCCTTCATCATCACCTCATCATCTGGTTGGGTTGTAGCAGCAGGTGCAATTCGCGAGCCAGCAATGAGTGATTGATTTTTAAGAGAAAAAAAGTGTCGGTTTTGCAACAAAGCAGACAATTGGCGCAATGTTCACGCAAAAAAATCCCCCGAAGGGGATGAATTCAGAACACCCGTTCTTCCAGCGGGTTGGCGCGCTCAAGGCGTTTTGCCAGCCACGGCGGCAGTTGCCCGTTGAGGAGCGTTTTGATGGCGTCGCACTGCGAGCTAATGGTCTGGCCGGGGGCGACTTTCATCGGATGGATATTGTGGCGGATCAGGCGGGCAGCGGCGGGGCCGCCAATCGCTTCGCAGAACAGCAGATGGCAATCGCCGAGCAGTTGCGCGCGGCTCTCGTTGGGCTCTTTGTCCTGCGGACTGGCGGCGTAACGGCGTAAGTCATACAGCCAGCCGCCCTGGTCATCAAAGGCATAAATAAAAAACAGCCGCCCCTGGCCGAAATGGCCGTTAATTGCCAGCCCATCCTGCGAGCAGAAGGCGACAATCAACTGCGGGCGACGCGCCGCGTGGTCGATCACGCGCAAATGGGCGGGTAGATCGCCTTTCAGGCACGCTTTCACCCGCGCCCAGCGCCCGGCGGACATTAATGCGTCCTCATGAGGAAAGCGCTGCTCCAGACGGCGTTGATCCAGCGAGGCCAGCAGCTCCGGCGTCAGCGCCTCATCGCAGTCGCCGGTCAGCCACGCCATGATTTGCGCGGGTTGCAGTTCCGGCAGCGCCTGGAACAGCGCCAGCATCCGCCAGAAAAGGGTATCGTTGTCGGACATGGCTCATCTCCTTATACCAGGGCGTCGCGGGTGGCGCGCAGGCTAATGGGAAATGAGGGCCGTCCGGGTTGCAGATTGACGTAATAGCGGCGACCGCCCTCAAGAGAAATCGCGCCGCCCCAGCGTTCCGGGGAGTCGTGCTCAACGTCCAGGATTTTCGCTTCCAGATCCTGTTTGGCGATATAGCAGTAGAGATCCGCGCCGCGCTGGCGAATAGTAACGACCGGCATAGTGCCTCCCTGAGCCCCGCGCAAGGCGGGGCTGTGATGGTTAACGGATAAGATCGAAGCTGTAGTCGGTTTTGCCGAGCTTGATGGTCTCTCTGTCGACTTTCTCCAGCACCGCATTAACCAGCGTGGTGAGGATACTCATGGCCCCTTCGTAACCCCAGGTGGTCTGGCGGTGCAGATGGTGGCGATCGAACAGCGGGAACCCAAGGCGGATCAGCGGCACTTCAAACTGTTCACCCTTCGCCAGCGTATCGCGCTGGATAAACTTGGCGTAGGAGTTGCCGATCATAAAGTCCGGCTGACGGGTAAACATCAGCGAGCGGAAATGCCACAGATCGCAGTTGATAAAGACTTCGCTCTCTTTCCCGTACGGCGAGGCTTCAAGCATTTTCTTCATCGCTTTCTGCCAGCGCTTGCTGCCGTTATGGCACAGAATCACCGTCGGTTCGCAGCCCAGTTCCAGCAGGAAGCGGGTCAGCCCCATGACAAAATCCGGGTCGCCGAACAGGCCAAATTTCTTGCCGTGCAGCCAGGTGTGGGAGTCGAGCATCATGTCCACCAGCCGACCGCGCTCCAGCGCTAAGCTATCCGGAATGGCTTTGCCGGTTAACTGGCTTACCGCCATCAGCAGTTCGTCGGTTCCGGCCAGTCCCATCGGGATTTGCACCTCGGTAGCGGGCTGGTTCCAGCTTTCCTGCACCACTTTTTTGGTTTTCACCAGTTGCCAGGGTTGCAGCAGCAGGGTGTCGATAGCATCAGGCGCTTCGCGCATCTCCTGCTGGGTCGTACCGCCGGCATACATGTGATAATGCCCGTCAGCCGGGGTATCCAGCACTTCGGAGGGATCGGAAAGCAGGCTGCACGGCACCTCCATTTGCTCCATCATGCGTTTCAGCACGCGGAAATTGCCGAGATAGGTTTCAAATCCGCTGACCAGGTTGATACGCGGTAACTTGCCCGGTTGCCCGCTGTAATCGGCGGTAAAGGTACGGGCGAAGCCCTCGAACATATTGTCCCAGCCGGTGATATGGCTGCCGATAAAGCTTGGCGTGTGCGCGTAAGGCACCGGGATCGCCGCATCGACAAAACCGTCTTTTTTGGCGTTAGCAATAAACGCCTGCAGATCGTCGCCGATGACCTCCGCCATACAGGTGGTGGAGACGGCAATGATTTCCGGCTTGTAGAGAGCGCTGGCGTTCTGCAACCCGGTGTTCAGGTTGTTGTTGCCGCCGAATACTGCCGCATCTTCCGTCATCGAGTCGGAAACACAGGCAATCGGCTCTTTAAAGTGACGGTTAAAATAGGTGCGGAAATAGGCCACGCACCCCTGGGAGCCGTGAACATACGGCAGGGTATTGGCAAAGCCCAGCGAGCACAGTACCGCGCCCAGCGGCTGGCAGGCTTTGGCCGGATCGATGGTCAGCGCTTCGCGTTGAAAGTTAAGCGCTTCATACTCTGCGGTGGTGGTCCATTGAAAGACCTCCTGCACGCGCGCCGGATCGTGGGCCTCTTCCAGTTGCCGTTTATCTTTAAACAGCATCTGGTACGCATCCTGTTCAAACAGCGGATGACAGTTTTGAATTTTCTCAGCACTTTGGCTCATGGTGTTCTCCTCCCGCGCCACAAATCGGTGAACAGACGGGATAGCAGGATTAAAATCAGGCGGATTTCAGCCACGGCGCAGTCAACTGGCCCCACGCGGGGTTATTGAGCGTCATATCCATATCGCGGGCGAAGATGGCAAAGCCGTCATAACCGTGATAGGGGCCGGAGTAATCCCAGGAGTGCATCTGGCGAAACGGCACGCCCATTTTCTGGAAGATGTACTTCTCTTTAATACCGGAGCCGATCAGATCCGGCTTCAGCGCTTTGACAAAGGCTTCCAGTTCATAACTGCTGGCATCGTCGAACAGCAAGGTGCCTTCTTTCAGATCCGGCAGGGTGCGGTCGTAGTCATCGTTGTGGGCGAATTCATAACCCGCAGCGATAATTTCCATCCCCAGATCTTCATAAGCGCCAATCACATGGCGAGGACGTAAACCGCCCATATACAGCAGCACTTTGCGGCCTTCCAGACGCGGACGGTATTTGGCGATGATGGCGTCGTTCTGCGCCTGATATTTGGCGATCACCGCTTCAGCGTTGGCGCGAATGGTGTCATCAAACATATCGGCGATTTTGCGCAACGACTCGGCGACTTTGGTCGGGCCGAAGAAGTTGTACTCCATCCACGGAATACCGTGTTTCTCCTCCATATGGCGGGAGATGTAGTTCATCGAGCGGTAGCAGTGCACAAGGTTGAGTTTGACGAACGGCGTGTTCTCCATCTCAACCAGCGTGCCGTCGCCGGACCACTGCGCCACCACGCGCAGGCCCATCTCTTCGAGCAAAATGCGCGACGCCCAGGCATCGCCGCCGATGTTGTAATCGCCGATGATCGCCACGTCATAAGGACCGGCTTCAAATGGCTTGCCTTCGCGGTTATCCAGTACCCAGTCGCGGATCACGTCGTTGGCAATGTGGTGGCCGAGCGACTGGGAAACGCCGCGAAAGCCTTCGCAGCGCACCGGAATGACCGGTTTATTGATGGCTTTGCGGCTGGCGTTGGCAACGGCTTCAATGTCGTCACCAATCAGGCCGACCGGGCATTCGGACTGAATGGAGATCCCTTTAGTCAGCGGGAACAGCGTCTCCATCTCTTCAATCAGTTTGGTCAGCTTTTTATCGCCGCCGAACACGATATCGCGCTCCTGAAAATCAGAGGTGAAGTTGAGCGTACCGAAGCTATCAACACCGCTGACGCCGGTGTAGTAGTTACGCCGTCCGGCGCGGGAGTACTGACCGCAGCCGATCGGGCCGTGGGAGATATGGGCCATATCTTTGATCGGCCCGAATACCACCCCTTTAGAACCGGCGTAAGAGCAACCGCGCACGGTCATCACGCCGGGCTGCGACTTACGGTTGGAGATGATGCATTTCCCGACGCTTTCCATCTCCGGGTCGCTCACCATCATGTGCTTTCTGCGTTCTTTGCGCGTTTTTTCCGGAAAGATCTCCAGCACTTCCTGGATGATCTCCAGATTACGTTCGCCTGTTGCATTGCTCATAGTCGTCTTCCTGTTGGCGGGCGTGCATCAAACCGCGTTTTCTTCTGCGGCGGTTTTACCGATAATGCTGGCGTCTTCCACATCCATAATGCCGAATTCCATCAACAGCGCTTCCAGTTCATCCATGGTGATCGGCGTTGGCACCACCATTTTGGTGTTGTTGACGATCTTGTTCGCCAGCGAGCGGTATTCGTTGGCCTGGTTGCACTTCGGATCGTACTCAATCACCGTCATACGGCGGATTTCAGCGCGCTGTACAATGTTGTCGCGCGGAACGAAGTGGATCATCTGGGTGCCGAGTTTTTCCGCCAGCGCCATGATCAGCTCATCTTCGCGGTCGGTCTGACGGGAGTTACAGATCAGCCCGCCAAGGCGTACTTTGCCGGATTTGGCGTATTTCACGATGCCTTTAGAGATGTTGTTGGCAGCGTACATCGCCATCATTTCGCCGGAGCAGACGATGTAGATCTCCTGCGCTTTGTTTTCGCGAATTGGCATGGCGAAACCCCCGCACACCACGTCGCCCAGCACGTCATAAAAGACGAAATCGAGGTCGGGAACATAGGCGCCTTCTTCTTCCAGGAAGTTGATGGCGGTAATGACCCCGCGACCGGCACAGCCAACGCCGGGTTCCGGGCCACCGGATTCTGCACAACGTACGTCGCCGTAACCGATTTGCAGCACATCTTCCAGTTCCAGGTCTTCCACGGAGCCGACTTCAGCCGCCATCTCCATAATGGTGTTCTGCGCTTTCGCATGCAGGATCAGACGCGTGGAGTCCGCTTTCGGGTCGCAGCCGACGATCATTACTTTCTTGCCCATCTCCGCCAGCGCGGCGACCAGGTTTTGCGTGGTGGTGGATTTACCGATACCACCTTTGCCGTAAATGGCGCATTGACGCATGGTCATGGTGTTTCTCCTGTTGGTTGTGTGAGTGGCAATTGCCTCACTCTGTGGTGCAGGGAACATACCAGCCGTGCCATTTTATTTAATCAATTGATTTTAAAAGCATTGCTGTTTTCGCTGTCGCAAAGGGAGGGACAAAGAGTAAACAATCGCCTTACCAATTGTGCGAAACAGAACAATTCCGCACACCGTTTCTGTACGTCGGGGTACAACCCACGGCGTGCGACACTTTGTCGGCAGTTCAACAGGATGTCGCGTCCACTGTCTTGTTTCATGCAACCGTTTTGTTGCGGTTACCTTTAATGCATTGTTTATAAAGGGATAAATGAGCTGGCACAGGCTGTGCAACGGCGACAGGGAGATGACCTCTTACAGTCGAGGAATGAGCAATGTCCGGAAAGATGAAAACAATGGATGGCAACGCGGCAGCGGCATGGATTTCGTATGCCTTTACTGATGTCGCCGCGATTTACCCCATTACCCCCTCAACGCCGATGGCGGAAAACGTCGATCAGTGGGCGGCAGACGGCAAGAAAAACCTGTTTGGCCAGCCGGTGCGTTTAATGGAGATGCAGTCCGAAGCGGGCGCGGCCGGTGCCGTACACGGCGCGTTGCAGGCCGGGGCGCTGACCACCACCTATACCGCTTCGCAGGGGCTGCTGTTAATGATCCCCAATCTGTACAAAATCGCCGGTGAGCTGCTGCCCGGCGTGTTTCACGTCAGCGCCCGCGCGCTGGCAACCAACTCGCTGAACATTTTCGGCGATCATCAGGATGTGATGGCGGTTCGCCAGAGCGGCTGCGCGATGCTGGCCGAGAGCAACGTTCAGCAGGTGATGGATCTCTCGGCGGTGGCGCACCTTTCTGCCATTAAAGGCCGCGTGCCTTTTATTAACTTCTTTGATGGTTTTCGTACTTCTCACGAGATCCAGAAAATTGAAGTGCTGGAGTATGACGATCTGGCACCGTTGCTGGATACCGACGCGCTGAACCGCTTTCGCCGTAACGCCCTGAACCCGGATCATCCGGTGATTCGCGGTACCGCGCAAAACCCCGATATCTATTTTCAGGAGCGGGAAGCTGCCAACCGCTACTACGATGCGCTGCCGGAGATCGTCGAAAACTATATGGCGGAGATCTATCGCCTGACCGGCCGCGAATACCACCTGTTTGATTACTACGGCGCAGACGATGCGGAACAGATCATCGTGGCAATGGGGTCGGTATGCGACACCATTTCCGAAGTGGTGGACGCACTGATCGACAGCGGTGAAAAAGTGGGCCTGGTGACGGTACATCTGTTCCGGCCGTTTTCGCTGTCGCACTTCTTCGCCAAAATTCCGAAAAGCGTCAAACGTATTGCGGTGCTCGATCGCACCAAAGAGCCGGGCGCGCAGGCAGAACCGCTGTGCCTGGATGTGAAAAACGCGTTTTATCACCAGCATGACGCGCCGCTGATTGTTGGCGGGCGCTATGCGCTGGGCGGTAAAGATGTGCTGCCGGGGCATATTGTCTCGGTGTTTGAGAACCTGAAAAAACCGCTGCCGAAAGATGGTTTCACGGTGGGGATTTTCGACGATGTCACCCACACGTCGCTGCCGGTGCCCTCTCATGAGGTCCACGTTTCCCGCGAGGGGATCACCGCCTGTAAATTCTGGGGGCTGGGTTCCGACGGTACGGTCAGCGCCAACAAGAGCGCCATCAAGATCATCGGTGATAAAACGCCGATGTACGCGCAGGCCTACTTTGCCTACGATTCGAAAAAATCTGGCGGCATTACCGTTTCGCATCTGCGTTTTGGCGAACGGCCGATTACCTCGCCGTACCTGATCCACCGCGCGGATTTTATCGCCTGCTCGCAGCAATCCTACGTCGATAAGTACGATCTGCTGGAGGGGCTGAACCCCGGCGGCACATTCCTGCTGAACTGCACCTGGTTTGGTGAAGAGCTGGAAGCGCGGCTGCCAAACAGTATGAAGCGTTATATCGCCCGCGAAGGGATCCGTTTCTATACCCTCAACGCGGTGGATATCGCCCGCAAGCTGGGGCTGGGCGGGCGCTTTAACATGCTAATGCAGGCGGCATTCTTCAAACTGGCGGGGATTATTGATCCGCAAGCGGCGTCTGATTACCTGAAGCAGGCGGTCGAGAAATCCTACGGCAGTAAAGGGCAAAAAGTGGTGGATATGAACAATGCCGCCATTGATCTGGGGATGGAAGCCATCCAGGAAGTGATGGTGCCGGAACGCTGGGCGACGCTGGAAGATGACACGGTGGAAGAGACGCGGATGATGCCGGATTTTATCCGCGACATTCTCGAACCGATGAACCGGCAGAACGGCGACAAACTGCCGGTCAGCGCCTTTGTCGGTATGGAGGACGGGACATTCCCGACAGGAACCGCAGCGTGGGAGAAACGCGGCATTGCGTTGCAGGTGCCGGTGTGGAACCCCGAAGGCTGTACCCAGTGTAATCAGTGCGCCTTTATCTGCCCGCATGCCGCCGTTCGCCCGGCGCTGCTGAATCAGGAAGAGCGCGATGCGGCCCCGATAGCGTTGCTGAGTAAAGCGGCGCAGGGGGCGAAGGATTACGACTATCATCTGGCCATTTCGCCGCTCGATTGTTCCGGCTGCGGCAACTGTGTCGATATCTGCCCGGCGAAGGGCAAAGCCCTGACCATGCAGCCGCTGGAGAGCCAGTTAGCGATGCAACCGGTGTGGGATTATGCGCTGGCGCTGTCGCCGAAAAGCAATCCGTTCAACAAAACCACAGTCAAAGGCAGCCAGTTTGAAACCCCGCTGCTGGAGTTTTCCGGTGCCTGCGCGGGCTGCGGCGAAACCCCGTATGCGCGGCTGGTGACGCAGTTGTTTGGCGATCGCATGATGATCGCCAACGCCACGGGATGTTCGTCGATTTGGGGGGCCAGCGCGCCGTCAATTCCGTGGACCACCAACCATAAAGGGCAAGGCCCGGCGTGGGCTAACTCGTTGTTTGAAGATAACGCCGAGTTTGGCCTCGGGATGATGCTCGGCGGGCGTGCGGTGCGTGAACAACTCGCCAGTGATGCGATGGATGCACTGGCTGCGCCGCACAGCGAGGCGTTACAGCAGGCGTTGCGCCAATGGCTGGAGAACAAAGATCGCGGTGAAGGCACACGCGAGCGCGGTGAGCAACTGAGTGCGCTACTGGCGCAGGAGAAGGGCGACGATCCGCTGCTGAACCGCATGTACCAGAACCGCGACTATTTCGCTAAACGTTCGCAGTGGATTTTTGGCGGCGACGGTTGGGCGTATGACATCGGTTTTGGCGGCCTCGATCATGTGCTGGCCTCCGGCGAGGATGTGAATATCCTGGTGTTTGATACCGAGGTGTACTCCAACACTGGCGGTCAGTCGTCGAAATCGACGCCGGTTGCGGCGATTGCCAAGTTTGCCGCCGAAGGCAAACGGACGCGCAAAAAGGATCTCGGCATGATGGCGGTGAGCTACGGCAATGTGTATGTCGCGCAGGTGGCGATGGGCGCGGATAAAGCCCAGACGCTGCGGGCCATTGCCGAAGCAGAGGCATGGCCTGGCCCGTCGCTGGTTATCGCTTATGCGGCCTGTATCAACCACGGTCTGAAAGCCGGGATGGGATGCAGTATGCGCGAAGCAAAACGCGCGGTGGATTCCGGTTACTGGCATCTGTGGCGTTATAACCCGCAACTGATGGCGAAGGGCAAGAATCCGTTTATTCTCGACTCCGACGAACCCGAAGAGAGTTTCCGCGACTTCCTGATGGGCGAAGTGCGTTACGCCTCGCTGGGTCGCACCGCGCCGGAACTGGCCGATCAACTCTTCGAGCAAACTGAGCAGGACGCGAAGCAGCGTTTCGCGCAGTATCAGCGAATGGCGGGGGAGTAAACGGTAAATTTTACCCGGTAATGTTGCGTTTACCGGGTATTCGGACAACGGAGAGACGCCATGTGTATTCGCGCATGGCGTTATTTTTTTGTGTTCCGGTATATCTGCACCACGACGTTATTGGGGGAGGTGGTGTTGTAGAGCGTGACCACATCTTTCGACTGCCCGCTTCGCCAGCATTCCGCTTTTGTTTCACATCGCGTTTGCGGTTTGTAACCCGCAGCGGCCAGATACTCACGAATTTTCTGCATATCGGTCGTATCTTCAAACCGTATGCCATACACAAAAGCCTGAGGGCCACTGATATTCATATACTGAAACGTGTAGCTGTCGGAGATGCGCGGCATTCGCTTCAGCAAATCTGGCGTGTAGAACGCATACGCTTTTTCGTCGTTCTGCGTGTAATAAGCACTGCTTGCGAATTCCATTTTCACGTAAGGCCAGGCAAAAGCGGCGATAATAATGGTAATGATCGTCCTGATAACCATCCCTGTGACTCCATATATTAAAACTAATCATCCGCTGCTATTCTGTAGTCCACAATTATGCTTTGTTCTAAGGTTATCAGATATTCTTTTGTGTCCTGAATTGCCTTAAATCTCTTTTCCCGCCGGAGTTTAAAGACCATCAGGATGAGGCAAAAATAGATAAACTGTACTTTCATTGGGTTATAAGGAATATATTATGAAGTGTGCATTGGTTTATGACTTTGATGGCACTTTGGCTGACGGAGATTGTGCGCAACACGGTCTTATGCCTGCTTTAGGGATCAATGATGTTGGCGCGTTCTGGCAGGAGGTAAAACAACGCGCAGCAGAAAATGATGGCGATGAAATTCTTTCTTATCTTGGGTTGTTAGTTGAAAAAGCATCACAGACAAATCCACAAGAGCTGAGCGTCAATAATCTCAAAAGACATGGTAAATCCATTCCGCTATATCCCGGTGTCGCGGGTTGGTTTGACCGGATTAACAAATATGCGGATGACAATGGGCTGGAGCTCTACCATTACATTATCTCCAGCGGGCTGGATGCGATGATTCGCGGAACGGCAATTGGTGACAAATTTCGCATGATTTTCGCCTGTAAATATCACTATTCCGCCAATGGCACTGTAGCCATCTGGCCCGCTCAGGCGATTAATTACACGACAAAAACACAGTTTCTTTTTCGCATAAACAAAGGGATTGATAATTCCTGGAATAATGAAGCGGTAAACAGATTTATCGAGCCTGAACTGCGAGAGATACCGTTTCAGCGAATGATTTATTTTGGCGATGGTGATACGGATATTCCGTCAATGAAAATGGTGCGCTATCAGGGCGGTGTCTCACTTGCTGTTTTTGACCCGGATAAATGGAAGACAACCAAAACGCAGGGAAAAGTTGAAAAATTGATAGCAGAGGAACGCGCTAATTATGTCGTGCCTGCCATTTATGAAGAGGGCAGCCAGTTAGATGTCACGGTGAAAGGGCTGCTGCAATTGTTTAAGCGTAAATACGCTAGCAAAGAGTCGTTGAGTAAATAATCAATTTAATATGTGCTGCGCCGTCAGGAGGTTCTGATCCCGATCCAGGCCGGATGGCGTGACGCTTATCAGGCCTGGGGTTGACGGCAATATTTGTCGGCCCGGTAAGCGTCACGCTACCGGGCATAGCGATGAGCTAACCGCCAATATTCACCGGCTCACGTGTACCTGCGGCACCGTGTTGCGGATAAAGCTGCCGCCGAGCGCGCGTTCAAGCTGGGCGGCGAGCTGTAACAACTGGCCGTCGTTGGCCTGGCGGGTTTGAAAATGCATGCCCAGCGGAATGCCGGACTGCTGCCAGGAGAGCGGGATCGAGATCCCGGCGGTTCCGGTCAGGCTGGCGAGCGGGGTGTAAGAAAAGATATCCCACAGGTTATAGAACCAGTCCATCACATCCGGGTTATCGCTCAGCGTCAGGTATTTTTTCTCGCCCAGCAGTGGCGTCGGTTTGGAGAATGTCGGCGTCAGGATCATATCCCACTGCTGGAAAAAACGCCCCAAATCGCGCGATACGGTGTTAAAGGCGTCCTGCATTTTCCAGCGTTCGCTGTAGGACATATCAATGCCTTTCTGCCAGAGACGAATGTTGATCGGCTCCACCAGATCCTCCGGCGGCGAACTCAGCCCTTTTTTCTCCAGCAGACGCTGAATAAACTGCGCAAAGTTGCTGATATAGCAGGTCGTTTGCGCCTCAAACGCCAGCGCGAAATCAACCTGCGGCGTTACCCATTCAACATGGTGGCCCAGCTCTTCCAGCAAACGCACGGTGCGCTCCAGCTCGCTGACAAAATGTGCATCGGAACGGTAGTTGCCCCACTCGTGGGAGACGGCAATACGCAGCGGTGCAGGATCGTGCTTAATCATCTCGCTGTAGGGCTGTTTGCTTTCCCAGTAGGGCATAAACTCGCCCGGTGCGCCGCCCCGGCAACTGTCGATAAACCGCGCCGTGTCGCGAACGCTGCGGCTGACGCAGCCCTGCGTGGAAACAAAGCCGGTAATATCGGAAAGCGCCGGGGCGATGGATAACACGCCGCGCGAACTTTTTAGCCCAATCAACCCGTGGGAACCCGCCGGGATGCGAATCGAGCCGCCGCCGTCCGTAGCATGCGCCAGCGGTACGATTCCCGCCGCGACTGAGGCGCAAGAACCGGCCGACGAGCCGAAAGTGGTATAGGCCGGGTTCCAGGGGTTGCGGGTCACATAAACTTCTGGGTTTTCCACCGAGCCGCAAACGCCAAACTCCGGCGTAGTGGTGCGGCCAATAATGTTCAGCCCGGCGGCGCGGATTTGCGTGGTGAGAAACGCATCTTCCGCCGGGCGGTTGCCTTGCATAAATTTCGAGCCTTGCTCCTGCAAACGGTTTTTCACGCCGGGGCCGAGATCTTTCATCAGAAACGGCACGCCGCGAAACGGGCCGTCGAGCCGCGTGCCATCGGTCTGCGGCGCGGCGATCGCATCAGCAAACAGTTCCACCACGGAACCGATTTGCGGGTTGATCAGGCTGACGGCGGCCTGCGCCTGCTGGGCCAGTTCGGCGGCGCTGATCTCACCTTGCTGCACCCGTTCTGCCAGCGCAGTGGCATCGTGCGCTGCCCATTCTTGCCAGTTCATGACGGTTTTCATGGCTTCCTCCTTGATTACTGAACGGTGGTGCGACGGCGTGCCAGCACAGGCTGCGGAGCTTTACGCTCTTTCAGCAACACGGTGGCGGCCAGACAGAGAATATTGGCGGCAATCAGGTAGTAACCGGGAGAAACCGGGTTGCCGGTCACTTTGATCAGCCATGAAAAGACAATCTGCGCAGTGCCGCCAAACAGCGTAATGCCAAAGGCAAAGGCGATAGAAAAGCCGGTGGATCGCACATATTTCGGGAAGTTTTCGCACAGCACGACGAGCACGCCGGAACCGCTGATGCATTGCAGGGCAGCAAAGACGGTGATCACGCTGTAGAACACCATTTCGCTGCGCCAGGTGTTGATGATCTCAAGCCCCGGCAGTAACAACAGCAGCAGGATCAGACGTGGGGCGATGATGGTCATCTTTCTGCCAACGCGATCCGCCATCCAGCCGCCGACCAGCGAAAAGACCACCACGCAGACGCCAATCAGAATCGTGGACGCCATGGCGCTGCCCGGCGTAAACGCCAGTTCGTTGAGCGCGTAAGTGGTCATATAGTTGAGAAAATATTGCGTGATGGTGCTACCGGAGAGGATAAAAATTCCGGTCAGCACCAGCCCGCGATAGTTCTTCACCACTTCACCGAGCAGGCTGCCGGTGGAGTGGCTGGCCTCGCTGTTGTCAGACTGATAAGTCTCGCGCAGATTGCGGCGCAGATAGATGGCGATAGGCAGGATCAACAGTCCGAAAGCGAACGGCACGCGCCAGCCCCAGGCGGCGAGATCGTGCGGTGACAGCAATACCGTGAGCATATAGCCAATCACGCCCGCGCTGATGCCTGCCAGACCCTGGGCGACAATCTGCCAACTGGTGTAGAAGGCACGTTTGCCCGCGGGCGCGGCTTCCATAATAAACGTGGTTGCCGGGCCAGCTTCGCCGCCCCAGGCCAGCCCCTGCAACATACGCACCAGTACCAGTAAAACCGGCGCAGCCATGCCAATGGTTTCATATCCCGGCAGGAAGACCAGGCCACCGGTGCCGATGGTCATAAATACCATGGTTAATAACATTGCCGGTTTGCGCCCAACGCGGTCGGCGTAGCTGCCAATAAAAATGGCGCCCAGCGGTCGGACAATAAAGCCGATGCCAAATACCGAAACGGACAATAACAAACTGGTAAATGGATTATCCGAGGGAAAGAAAACATGGCCGATCATCACTGCAAAGGTGGCGTAAGCGCTGAAATCAAAAAACTCGACGGCGGCACCCAGGACAACGGCGATCACTTCTTTACGCGTCGCTTTTGGCGGCGTGGCTGCGGGGTTTATTTCGTTTGCCATAAACAGTCTTCCTCAGGGGTTGAGACGAATTAACAACATGGCTGAGATATAACAAGCACAGATAATGTTCACTATCACAATTGTGCAGGAGCAGTGCGTAAAAAATGTGCTCACTGGAGGGCGGGGAATATAAATAAGAAAATAGTATTACTTTGTCTAATTTTTTGAATTGTCTGATATTTTTATTTTCATCCGGCGATCTGTATTGACTGACAGAAAATAAGTTTCCTGGCTCTGCACTTAAACCGTGCTTTCATTTCGTTAGCAGTGCGCAAATATTTTTCGCAAAAGATATATCATCCTGATGATTATTAAACTGTTTTTTCTCCCTGCAAGATAAAAACCAATCTTGTTTTTGCACGATTATTGTTCGTCGTGCCTGTTTACAGTGCAGCGGAAAGAAAAAATAGAGGATTGCCCCGCTGATTTGTCAATCCGAACACCAACGTAATAAGGTGACAAAGGGTGTAATAACGGCAATACAAGGTGGGGGAAATATGCAATTACGCGCGCTGCGCTATTTTAGCCAGGTAGCGAAATCCAGTTCGTTGCGTGATGCCGCTGATAAATTGTTTGTCGCGCCGGGGGCCGTCACGCGGCAAATCGATATTCTGGAACACCACTATGGCGCACCGCTGATCGAGCGCACGCCGCGCGGTATCAAACTGACGCGGGAAGGGGAATTTCTCGCCCAGGCCGTGGATGCCACCTTACGCGAACTGGATGCGGTAAAAGAGCGCATCTCCAGCACGCAAAGTGTGGTGTCCGGCACGGTGCGTATCTGCGCGGCAGAGAGCCTGATCGCTGCGTTTATCGCGCCGGTTATCTGCACCTTCCGCCAGCGTTATCCTGCGGTTTCGTTTGACATTGATATTGGCAGTGCGCCGCATGTCGCCGAACAATTAATCAGCGGTCATGCTGATGTGGCGCTGGCGTTTTATATGCCGGTCAGCGCGGAGCTGCAGGTGACGCACTACTGTGCGTTGCAGCACAAAGTGTTGATGGCAGCGCACCATCCGCTGGCGAAGAAAAGCCTGCTGACGCTCACCGATCTTGCCCGTCATCCGCTGGCTATTCCGCCTGCCAGCTATGCGGTGCGGCAACTGCTCGAATCCGCCGCCCGGCGGGAGAATCTGCATTTTGATTTGTGTTATATCGCCAGTTCGCTGGAAGTGCAGAAAGCGCTGGCGCGGCAAGGGCTGGCGCTGTTGATCCTGCCGCAACTGAACGTTAACGACACCACCGGGCACGAGGATTTTGTCGCCGTGCCGCTGGCGGATCCGCTGATGGGCACAGTGAAAGTGGATCTCTGCCTGCCGCGCCAGCGCACGCTGTCGATGGCGACGCGTATCTTCCATCAAATGCTGGCTGAACAAATTGACAGGCAGAATGGGTCGTTCCAATACTGAGGTGTCACCTTATTTCAGGAACTGCTTATGAGTGCGAATACCGCTGTACCCTTTGTTATCCGCAACTTTAATACCATTGAGATGGAACATTTTGTTCGCCCGCCGCTGTATGAATCCCTGGGCGGTTCGCTGACCAAAGGCACCGCCGCCAGCAAGCTTGGCGCGTCAATCGATACGTTGCCGCCGGGTAAACGCTGCTGCCCGTTTCATCTGCATCATGCGCAGGAAGAGATGTTTATCGTGCTGAACGGGCGTGGAACACTGCGTATTGGCGAGGAGGAGCGGGCGATTGAAGAGGGTGATGTGATCTGTGTTCCACCGGGAAAGGCATGGCCGCATCAGATTATCAACACCTCCGATCAACCGTTACGCTATATCTCGATCAGCACCATGGAAAGCCCGGAAATTTGCGAATACCCCGACGCTGATAAATTCCTCGCCAGAGCGCGCATTAACGGGAAAGAAGATTTTCGCCGGGTTGATTTTCGCGGCGAGGGCGTGGATTACTGGGAAGGGGAAAAGTAAAGCGAACGCCGGAGGCTTTACCCCGGCGCACGATGTAACGGCACTTCTGTGTATTCGCTTATTCCCAGATTAGCCCCATATGGCTGCCAACAATTCCGCTGCCGCCACCGACGAGAACCACTTTGTCACCCGGTTTAAGCTGCTGGCGCTCTGCCAGTATGTGCAGCCCAACGGTCGCATTGCCGCTGATCAGGTTGCCCATGGTGCTGATGGTTTCCACAAACAGGGCCGGGTCCACATCCATATAACCGGCCATTCTCTGGATTTGCGAGGTTGAGGCCTGGTGTGAAACGCAGGCTTTAATTTCGTTGCGGCTCCAGCCGAGATTATCCATAAACGCCGGAAACATCGCTTCGCCCATGCTGATGGCTTCGTCCACCAGCGGCGTCATCCACACCTTTAATAAATGATCGGAACAGGCCGGGCCGCTGGTGCTGTAGTGATAATAGTGCGAGCGGGATTCTTTCATAAATCCCATAAAGCCGACATGCGGATCTTTTTTCGCCCCGACGATCATTGCCGCGCCGCAATCACCGACATTTAACCCTGCACAAAGCTCCATAAAAAGTTCGCGGTCGGTGGTTTGTTGCAACCTGTTTATCGCTTCATGGCGCATGCGATAGCTGGTTTCGCCGGTGACAATTAAGCCATATTTAACCTGGCCCGCCGCAATGAGCCCATCCATAATATGCAGCGCGTCTTCAAAACTGTGGCAGGCATTACTGACATCAAACGCGGTGGGAATATTTGCGCCGAGCTTATGTGCCACAATATGCGCAGTTGCCGGTTCGTGAAAATCGCGGAATACACCGGCAAAAATCAACGCGTCAATATCGTCTAATTTGATTTCGGCACGCGCCAGCGCATCACGCACGGCACGCACGGCCAAATCGGAGGGTTGCAGATGATCAGCGGCGACGCAGCGCTCCCGCACGCCGGTCAGCCGCGCCAGCCAGTTGCGATTCAGGCCGAAGCGCTGCGGTGAATCGAGTTGTTCCATCAGCTCCCGGGAACTTACCCGGCCTTCCGGGAGATAAACCCCGGTACTAATAAGACGCGCGTGACCGGGTGAGCAGGTATATTTTGGATGGATGCTCATTAAATAATTCCTCCATAAGATAAAGATGAACGGGATATTTATTCCCTTATCCCGCCAGTAATTAAAATAACCGTAAAGTGGCGTTTTTCTTTTTATAATATTTCAGTGGTAATGCAATGTTTTATTTCCTGAAAAAATCCTAAAAAGATTATTGGTATGGCGAGTGCCAAAAATGGCAAAGGCGTATGTATTGACAAAGAATGGCGCTATCTCATTATCAGTATTTTCGTAACGATGATATTTGCAGGTGCATCAATATCAGGGCTACGGAAATTGATAGAGATGTGCGGTAACGGGAAAGCATAAGTTGTCGAACATAGAACGATCTCAGCCCGGAAACCTTCTTTTCCTCACCGGCAGGTGATTTGCAGGGATGGCAGCCAGGGCTGGCCTGAACCGCAGCGCCGTCTGTTTGCTGAGACGGCGGCCAGGCGCTAAACGCTAACAAAATGGCTTACCAGCCGGCGCTCGCGGATCTGATGGATCATCAGCGCTGGCGGATCGCTCACTGGTGGCAGGTGCTGCGCATCCAGCATCAGTGGGTTCGCCGGGCAGATGGAGCCGCAAATATAAGCCGGAATTCCGGCAAAGGTCGCGCTCATCGGCCGGTGAACGTGCCCGCTGCACAGCGCCAGCGGCGGAAATGGCAGGGTGTTAAGCAACTGGCGCAGTTCCTCTGCGCCATCACACATCGCGCTATCGAGCGGCGCGATGCCGCTGGGGAACAGGTGCTGATGCAAAAACAGCAGTGCCGGTTGCGGGCTGGCGGCGAGTGCGCTTTTCAGCCACGGCAGATGCGGGCGGATATCGCCCCGGCTTTCGCCCGCGACGGTCACATCCAGGCCAATGACCGCCACACCGTCAAGCTGCTGGCAAAAGTGCATGGCGTCAGTGGCGCGATGACGGGCAAAGGCGGGCAGGCTGGCGCACATCACCGCTTTATCGTCGGCATTGCCGGGGATAATGTGTGTGCGGCAGTGCAACCGTTGTAGCTCTGCGGCAATCGCCAGATAGCCTTCGTGCCAGCCATCGTCGGTTAAATCCCCGCTGACCACCAGCAAATCAGGTTGCAGGGCCAGCAGCCAGTCAATGGCGTTATGCAGCCGTGCGAGATTGTCGTTATCAGGCGCGGCGTGAATATCAGTGAGCTGAGCAATCAGCATCTCTCCTCCGGTGTGGTTCTGTGCCGCCTGAAGTATGGCAGGCGGGCGCGGGCAAACGCACGAAATTTGCGAATACAGGCGTATCAGATGTACCGAAGCGATGATTGGCGATCTTTTTTATTTTAATAAGAGAGATAACGCAGCTTCCGGTGTCTTAATATTATTAACGTCTTGCCCGGTTTTGCTCCCCATTGCTAATATTTGTTCAGAATATACTTAAGGTTGCAGGTCTCTGTGGCAACGCCTTTAACAATGGAATGTAACGAGGTTTACATGTATTTGATTGAATTAAATGATGACGATCTGGAGAGCATTATTACAGATTCGGAGTATTTTACCGCCAGTGAAGACGAGTATTTTACTGCCGATGAAAACAATGCTGAATCGGTGAGCAGTTTTTCACATTCAGTATATACCGCGCCGTCATCTTCACGGCACTCCTCAATATCCGGCTCGGTTAAACATTACCGAAAGCATGTCAGTAAATCAGGCACGATCGGTGAGAGTAAAATATGGATAGTTGATGAAACGGAGCCAAGGAGCAAATACCGGCTCAACAAACATATCCACGTTGAGCCGCTGTACATGAAAAACTACTATATGTGGCGGCGGCTTATTCGTGCCGGAAACCATCCACGAGATGCAGCTAAATTGATGGGCAGTAAATTTTGTTATAAACAGGTCAAACAGAAAAGAAGTATCCAGCTCTTCAGCATCCGCTTAAGTGACGAAGACCGTGTTTTTTTTATGATTCAGGAAAAAGAGCGGATTGTGAAAATACTCAATATTGGCGGTCACTCTTTCGGTTAATACAAAAAAACGATTACGCCACGGCACGGATTGCGGCAATAAACGCCCTGAGCGTCGCCGGAACGTGCCGGTGGCTGGCGTAGTAAAGGCACAACCCCGCAATCGGCGGGCACCACGTTTCAAGAACCTGCACCGCCAGCCCGTCGTTGAGCGCCTGGCGGGCATACGGTTCCGGCACATAGGCGATGCCCAGCCCCAGCACGACCGCTTCCACCATCAGCGCACTGTTATCCAGACACAGCGTGCCGGGCACATTCAGCGTTAACGGCTTACCGTCGCGCATAAACTCCCAGCGATAGCGTTTGCCGCCCGGCAGACGCTGCGCGATGCAGCGGTGCTGCAATAAATCCTCCGGCGTTTGCGGCGTTCCTGCCTGTTCAAGGTAAGCGGGCGCAGCGATAGTGATAAAGCGGATGTCACCGCCAAACGGTACGGCAATCATGTCGCGCGGCACCGCTTCCGCCAGCCGGACTCCGGCGTCAAAACCGGCAGCCACGATATCCACCAGACGGCCATCGGTAACCAGATCCAGCTCCACCTGTGGATGGGCGCGTAAAAAGTCCACCACCACATGCTGTAACAGCCAGCGGGCGCCGCCTTCATTGGCGTTGATGCGCAGCGTACCGTGCAGCTCCTGCGGCTGAAAACGGGTGCTGTCGAGCACATCGTCCAGCGCATTCAGCAGCGGATCGAGCCGTTGCAGAAAAGCCGCGCCTTGCTGAGTCAGTGACACGCTGCGGGTCGTCCGGTGCAACAAGCGGACGCCCAGCCGGGTTTCCAGCGCGCGCATGGCGTGGCTGAGCGCCGAGCGGGAAACACCCAGCTCACCCGCGGCCTGCTGAAAACTCTGCAAACGGGCCACAAGGAGAAACGCTTTCAAATCGCTAAGGCTGACATTTTTCATTGTTGAATTTTTTGCACCACTTCATGTCGATTGGTGAGTCTTATTCTAGCACCGGCGGCGGTGTAGGCTACAGATCCACTCACTTCAGGAGGTCACTATGTTGACATGGCTGATTACCGGCGCGTCTTCCGGGCTGGGTTTATCAATGACGCAAAAATTACTGGCGCGCGGCGACCGCGTTGCGGCCTGCGTTCGTCGTGCTGATGCGCTGAGCGATCTTCAGGCGCAGTATGGCGGGCAGTTGCATCTTTGCCGTTTTGACATGACAGATACCGCGGCGCTGCGCGTGGAAATCGACCGCGCCTTCAGCACGCTCGGCCGAATTGACCGGGTGGTGAGCAATGCTGGTTACGGGCTGTTTGGCGCGGCGGAAGAGGTCAGCGATGCGCAGATCGAACGGCAAATCGCCACCAATCTGACCGGCTCAATTCAACTGGTGCGCGCGGTGCTGCCGTGGCTGCGGGCGCAGGGCGGCGGGCGCATTGTGCAGGTTTCATCAGAAGGCGGGCAGGTGGCCTATCCCAATTTCAGCCTCTATCACGCCAGTAAATGGGGCATTGAAGGTTTTCTTGAGTCGCTGGCGCAGGAAGTCAAACCTTTTGCGATTGATGTGGTGATTGCCGAACCCGGCCCGACACAGACCGGTTTTGGCGGCGGCCTCGATCATGCCCGGCCACTGGAAATTTATGATGCCACGCCCGCTGGCGATGTGCGGCGCGGCATTGCCAACGGTGATTTCGCCATTACCGGCGATGCGGATCGTACAGTAGAGGCAATTATCGCCGTCGCCGACCGGCAAAACCCGCCGCTGCGGGTGCCGCTCGGCAGTATTGCTTACGATCATTTAGTGGCGACGCTGGGCGCGCGGCTGCGTGAAATCGAAGGTCAGCGTGAGTTGGCCTACTCCGCAGACCGCATATAAATCAGCGCATCGACAACAGCGGTTTTGTTATCCGGCCCGGCTGGTGGTAAAACGCGATAGCTTGCTGCCAGTCGGCAAACGGGAACAGCGTGACGTCTGCGGGCGGGTTTTTGCGCAGCCGCGCCCAGATATCGCTAAACGTCTGCTGCCAGGCGCTGGCGGAAAGCGAGTCGAGATGGTTGCGGATGTGGAACCAGTGCACCACTGGCAGGCGGCGCTGGATGCCGAATGGCTGCCCGGAGAGCAGGCCATAGCTGATAAACTGCGCGTGGGTCAGCAACGCCTGCAATAACTGCTCGGCCAGCTCGCCGCCGGTGGCGTCATACACCACGCCCGCTTTCGCCGCCGCCTGGCGAATGGCGGCGCTGTCCGTTTCAGGAAGAGGGATCACTCCGCTTGCGGCCAGCCTGCTGGCATGCACAGCGGAGCGATAGATCCCGGAAACACTTTTCGCACCGCGCTGTCTGGCCCACTGCGCGAGGTAGCCTGCGCATTCGGAACCGGCGGCGGTCACTATCACATGCTGGCCTTGCGGCGGATAGTGCGTCAGCATCATCTGCGCGGCCAGCGGATTAATATAGGCGCGGGCGGCAAGGGCATCGTCGATATCATCGGGAACCGGCACGGCCAGCTCCGCCGGGCAGTCAACATACTGTTGCCAGGTGCCCTGGCCGCGCAATGGCAGCACGCGTTTTCCCTGTAAATGCGCGGTTTCTGGCGTGGTTTCGCACACCACGCCAACGCCTTCATACCCGGCAATCGCAGGCAGGGTAATGCGGTGGCTGTAGGCACCGGAAATCGGGATCAGATCCGAGGCATTGACCGGTGCCAGTAACATTTTGACGCGAAGCATGCCCGGCGCGCAGGGCAGCAGCGGGGTGGTTTCGGCGCACAGTGTGGTTGAAGGGTCTCCAAACGCGCGGTAGCGTAATGCTGTATTATTCATCTCTTCATTCAATGTATCGCTTCGCATAGTCAGGGATTATATCTATGTTTTTCTCACCGAAATCAATTTGTTCTCTGCTGTTGGTTTGTTTGCCGTCGGTGCATGCCGCTGGCATGGACTCTGCCCGGCTGGCTGAGGTTGTACGTTTGCAGGAGCAGCAGCTTGGCGCGCGCATCGGCGTGGCCGTGGTGGATACCGCCAGCGGCACAACGGCGAGCTACCGTGGGGATGAGCGTTTCCCGCTGAACAGTACCCATAAAGCGTTGCTGTGCGGTGCTTTACTCAGCCAGGTGGATAAAGGCGAGCTGGCGCTGACGGACACCACGCAATTCCCGCGTTCGGCGCTGGTGGTGTACTCGCCGGTGACGGAGAAGTTTGTCGCTCCGGCGCGCATCAACTGGCAGCAACTGTGCAGTGCGGCGGTCAGCTACAGCGACAACACGGCGGCGAATCTGCTGACGCAAAAGCTCGGCGGCCCGGCGGCTATCACCCGTTATCTGCAAACATTAGGTGACAGTGTCACGCGCATGGACCGTTTTGAACCCGAACTGAACAGTGCGATACCTGGCGATTTACGCGATACCACTACGCCGCTGGCCGTCAGCCGCACGCTGCAAAAACTGACGCTGGGAACGGCATTGAAGCCTGATTCACGCGCGCAGTTAATCCAGTGGATGCGCGAGGATAAGGTCGCTGATACGTTATTGCGTTCAACGCTGCCTGCCGGGTGGACTATTGCTGATAAAACCGGCGCCGGGGATTTTGGTTCGCGTTCAATTATCAGCGTGGTGTGGCCGGAAAATAACACTCCCCGTATCGTAGTTATTTATATAACAAACACAAAGGCGACACTAAAACAGAGTAATGCGGCCATTGCCAGCCTCGGAAAAACGATATTTTCCGCGATCAAATAATCCGCCGACAGCGGAATAAAGTGAGCCGTCGCCGGGCGAAGAAACATCACCCGCGTTGGTATCGCGAAGTGGAGGCCGCGGAGAAGAAACCGCAGCCGTAATCCCGCCTGGCCGGAGGTAATCCGTTCTCCGGCCACACTCCCTCAGACCGCCGCTCCGCTGGCTTTTCCGAATATCGTCTATGATTGTTTCTCGTGACATCGTGGAGAGGAGAAGGCATGGAGTCGAAATCTTTTGCGAAAAGCTGGGGCGCCGACGACATCGGCGAAGGCACGGTGCGCTTCCGTTTGTGGGCAACAGGCCAGCAGAGTATCACGCTGCGGCTTCCTGCTAACGATATCGCGATGCAGCCGGTCGGCAAAGGCTGGTTTGAAACCACAGTTCCCGGTCTTGCGCCCGGAACACCTTATCAATATGTGCTGGAAGACGGCAGAGCCATCCCCGATCCCGCCTCGCGCGCGCAGCAGGGGGATGTGAATGGCCCGTCGCTGGTGATCGATCCCGCCCACTACCGCTGGCAACATGCGCACTGGCAGGGTCGCCGCTGGGAAGAGGCGGTTTACTACGAACTGCATATCGGCACCTTCACCCCACAGGGCACCTTTCAGGCGGCCATTGAAAAACTGCCGTACCTGGCGGAGCTGGGCATCACGGTGATTGAAGTGATGCCGGTTGCGCAGTTTGGCGGCGATCGCGGCTGGGGTTATGACGGCGTCTTGCTCTACGCACCGCATGCGACCTACGGTTCGCCGGATGATTTCAAAGCGTTTGTCGATGCCGCGCACGGCTATGGCCTTGCGGTGGTGCTCGATATTGTGCTCAACCACTTCGGCCCGGAAGGCAACTATCTGCCGCTGTTGTCGCCGGATTTTTTCCACCCGGAACGCGAAACGCCGTGGGGCGAGGGCATTGCCTATGAAGTGGACGCCGTACGGCGCTATATCGCGGAAGCACCGCTCTACTGGCTGACGGAGTTTCACCTCGACGGCCTGCGCTTTGATGCCATCGATCAAATCGAAGACAGCGCAGAGCACCATCTGCTGGTGGAGATTGCCGAACGCATTCGCGCAGCGATCCCGGATCGCGCCGTGCATCTCACCACCGAAGATTGCCGCAACATTATTGCCCTGCATCCGCGCGGCAGCGCGGGCGAGATCCCGCTGTTTAGCGGCGAGTGGAACGACGATGTGCATAACGTCGCCCATGTGTTAGCCACCGGCGAAACGCACGCTTACTATCAGGATTTTGCCGATCGCCCCGAGCAACTGCTGGCGCGGGCGCTGGCGGAAGGGTTCGCTTATCAGGGCGAAGTTTCGCCGCAGAGCGGTGAGCCACGCGGCGTTGACAGCCGCGGGCAGCCGCCCACCGCGTTTGTCGATTTTATTCAGAACCACGATCAGGTCGGCAACCGGGCGCAGGGTGAAAGGCTGTTGAGCCTGGCGGGAGCGGATCGCACCCGCGCGCTGCTGGCGATGCTGCTGCTGTCGCCGCATATTCCGCTGCTGTTTATGGGCGAAGAGTATGGCGAAACGCAGCCGTTTCTCTTTTTTACCGATTTCCACGGCGATCTGGCGCAGGCCGTGCGCGAAGGCCGGGCGAAGGAGTTCGCGGGCCATGCCGGACACGGCGAAACGGTGCCCGATCCGAATGACCCGACCACGTTTGCCCGCTCGAAGCTGAACTGGCAAACAGTGCACAGCGCAGAGGGCAAAGCGTGGCTGGCGCTGACAAAGCAACTGCTGGCGCTGCGTCAGCAGCATATCGTGCCGCTGCTGGCAAAAGCGGGCGGCCATCAGGGCGAGGTGTTGGTTACCGCGCCCGGTTTTCTCGCTGTCTGCTGGCGCTTTCCGCTGGGGACGCTCTCGCTGGCGCTGAATCTGGGCGACACGCCGCAGCCGCTGCCAGCGATGCCCGGTAACACGGTGTTTGCCTTGCCGCAGGCGCAATCTGAGTTAGCGCCCAATGCCATTATCGTTCGTCTTGCAGGGAGAGAAGCATGAGCACGCCCACCGCAACGTACCGTATCCAGTTTCGTAATGGCATGACCTTTGAACGGGCGATGGCCCGCATTCCCTATCTTAAACGGCTGGGGATCAGCCATCTTTACGCTTCGCCGATTTTTACCGCCACCCGTGGTTCAACGCACGGCTACGACGTGACCGACGCCAATGAGATCGATCCGGCGCTGGGCGGCCGCGACGCGTTTATGCGCATGGCGGCGGCGCTGAAGGGGGCCGGGATGGGGTTAATTCTCGATATCGTGCCCAATCATATGGCCGCCTCGCTGGAAAACCCGTGGTGGCGCGATGTTATCGCACAGGGGCAGAACAGCCGGTACGCGCGCCATTTCGATATTGACTGGTCGCGACCGCTGACATTGCCTTTCCTCGGCGACGATTTCGCCACGGTGGTAGAAAAGGGTGAACTGAGCGTTCAGGCCGATCCGCAAACCGGCCATCCCGTTTTTGTCTATTTCGACAATGTTTACCCGCTGGTGGCGGAAAGCTGGCAGGGGCGCGAAACCGAAGTGCTGGCGCTGCGCGATAGCCGCGATCTGATTGCGCTGCATGAGCTTCAGCCGTGGCGCTTAACCTGCTGGCGCACGGCGGCAAGCGATCTGTCGTACCGGCGCTTTTTTGAGATCACCGGGCTGGTTGGCGTGCGGGTTGAAGATGAGGCGGTATTCGACGACAGCCATCGCCTGATTCTCGAACTGGTGAACAGTGGTGTCGTTGACGGTCTGCGCGTCGATCACGTTGACGGGCTGGCCGATCCGCTGGGGTATCTGCGCCGTTTGCGCCAGAAAACCGGTCCGGAGTGCTATATCACGGTGGAAAAAATTCTCGGTAAAGGGGAGCAACTGCCCGCCGACTGGCCGGTTTCCGGTACGACCGGCTATGAGTTTATCGCCGCGCTGTCGGATGTGCTGGTGGACGATGAGCAGCTCGACGATTTGCGTAAAGCCTGGCATCAGGTGACGGGCAAAGCCGTCGATATGCATGCGGAGTTACGCGCCGCAAAGCGGTTAATGGTCGATCGCAATTTCGCCGGGGAGTTCAACACGCTGGTGCGGCTGGCGGTGGAGATTGGTCACGCTGAAATTCCGGTGCCGCAGGCCAAAGCGGTGCGCCAGGCGCTGCGGGAATTGCTGATCGCTTTTCCGGTTTATCGCACCTATGGCACTGCGCAAGGCCTGACGCCCGCCGACGCTGAGCGGCTGGCGAAAGTGGTCGCCTGGGTCAGGGAGAGCGAACATGCGCCGGAACCGGACGCACTGGATTTTATCACCCGCATTCTGCATGGCGACGTGGCAAAAAGCATGCTGCAGCAGGCGGCGCATTTTCGTACCCGTTTCCAGCAACTGACCGGGCCGCTGATGGCGAAAGCGGTGGAGGATACGCTGTTCTTTCGCCAGAACATGGATCTGGCGCTTAATGAAGTGGGCGCAGAACCGTTGCCGCGCACCTTTTCATTACAGCGTTTTCACCGCGAGATGCAGACACGGCTGGAACAGCAGCCGAATGCGCTGTCGGCAACCTCCACGCACGATACCAAACGCGGAGAGGATGCCCGCGCCCGGCTCTATACGCTGACCGAAGCGCCGCAGCAGTGGGCGGATTGCGTGACGCGCTGGCGTCATCTCAACCGTGAAAAAGTGGTGTTGCTCGACGATGGCCCGGCACCAAGACCAGCAGTGGCCTGGATGATCTATCAGGCGCTGGCGGGTGTCTGGCCAGCCACATTACAGGCTGATGATGCGCAAGGGTTACAGGCGCTGGAGTCGCGGTTTATTGAGTTTCTGGAAAAGGCGCTGCGCGAAGCGAAGCAGCGTACCGACTGGATCGAAACCAACGATGCCTACGAAAACGCGGTGCTCGATTATGCCCGCCATCTGCTTTCCCCGGAAAATCAGGCGTTTTTGCAGGATTTCACCGCCGCTTTACAACCGTTTATTCGCGCCGGGCTGGTCAATAGCCTGACGCAGACCTTAATCAAACTGGCCGCGCCGGGTGTGCCGGATATCTACCAGGGCAGCGAAGCGCTGAACTTCAGCCTGGTCGACCCGGATAACCGGCTGGAGCCGGACTATGAGGAGCTGGAGCGGCTGCTTAGCGATGAAGAGCAGGCCGATCCGCATTCGCAGGAGAGCTGGAACAGCGGGCAACTGAAGCAGTTTTTTATCGCCCGGTTGTTGCAGTTACGCCAGCAGAAACCCCGGCTTTTTCAGCGTGGCGACTATCTGCCGCTGACCACTTCCGGCCCGCAGGCGGACAACATCATTGCTTTTGCCCGCCAGGATAACGACGCGGCGTTAATTGTACTGGCGCCACGCCTGTTGTTCGGCGCGCTGGAGGGCAGCCTGGCCGGTGCGGTGGTGTCGCTGCCTGCGGGGCTGGCGAACCGTCGCTGGCGCGACATTCTCAGCGGGGAAGAGTTCGCCCTGAGCGACAGCGTCCATCTGCGTTCTATTGGCGGCTACACATTCGCGGCGCTGGTGAGTGCGTAAAGCGGTATTCAGCATTGTGATATCAGGTAACACTGTTAAAACAGAGAGGGAACCATGTCTGATTTTTACATTACGGCAGGGCACGGCCAGCAATTGGGAGCAAATTTCGATGGCGAGGGAGTTAACTTCGCGCTTTTTTCGGCGCACGCCGAACGCGTAGAACTCTGTTTGTACGATGCCACTGGCAAGACGGAGATCGCCAGGCTGACGCTACCGGAAAACACGCATGAGATCTGGCACGGTTATGTACCCGGTCTGCAACCCGGCGCGCTGTATGGCTATCGCGTCTATGGCCCGTTCGATCCGGAAAATGGCCACCGCTTTAACCCGCATAAACTGCTGATTGATCCTTACGCGCGTGAGCTTGTTGGCGATATCGAGTGGAATGCGGCGCACTTTGCCTATGATCTCAACCATGAAGATAAAGATCTGACCTTCGACGAGCAGGACAGCGCGCCCTTTACGCCAAAATGCCGCGTGGTCGATACCCAGGCGTTTGACTGGCAGGATCAGAACCGCCCGAATATTGCCTGGCCGCGTGCGGTGATCTACGAAACCCATGTCAAAGGCTTTACCCAACTTAACCCGGCGCTGCCTGCGGAACTGCGCGGCACCTTTGAAGGCATGGGGCATAAGGCGACGGTGGATTATATCCGCAGCCTCGGCATTACCAGCGTTGAACTGCTGCCGGTGCACTGGTTCCCGGACGATCAGCATTTGCTGGATAAAGGGCTGCGCAATTTCTGGGGCTACAACACGCTCGGTTTCTTTGCGCCAGCCTCGCGCTACTACGGCCCGCGCGGTATTCAGGGCTTCCGCGAGATGGTGCGGGCGTTTCACGACGCCGGGATCGAAGTGATCCTCGATGTGGTTTATAACCATACGGCGGAAGGCAACGAGCTTGGCCCGACGCTCTCTTTCAAAGGTATCGATAACTTCTCTTACTACCGCACGTTGCCCGATCAACACCGTTACTACATCAACGATACCGGTACCGGCAATACGGTGAATACCTCGCACCCGCGCGTATTGCAGATGGTGATGGATTCCCTGCGTTACTGGGCGGAATCGATGCATATTGACGGTTTTCGTTTCGATCTTGGCACCATTCTCGGTCGCGAACCGGAAGGGTTCGATCAGCGCGGCGGATTTTTCGATGCCATGACGCAGGACCCGGTATTGTCGAAGCTGAAACTGATCGGCGAACCGTGGGATATCGGCCCTGGCGGTTATCAGGTCGGCGGTTTCCCGCCGGGATGGGCGGAGTGGAACGACAAATACCGCGATACGCTGCGCGAATACTGGAAGGGCGATAATGTCTCGACGGATTTCGCCGCGCGTCTGCTCGGCTCAGGTGATTTGTACGATCAGCGCGGTCGTCGTCCGTGGGCAAGCGTCAACTTTATTACTGCGCATGATGGTTTCACGCTGCGCGATTTGGTGTCGTATAACGACAAACACAATGAGGCCAACGGCGAAGACAATAACGACGGGCATAACGACAACCGATCATACAATTATGGCGCGGAAGGGCCAACGGACGATGAAGGCATTCTCGCGGTACGCGCCCGCCAGCAGCGGAACTTCCTCACCACGCTGTTGTTCTCGCACGGTACGCCAATGATCCTCGCGGGCGATGAGTTTGGCCGTACCCAGCAGGGTAATAACAACGGTTACTGCCAGGATAGCGAAATCTCCTGGATCCATTGGGAGGAGATTCAGGGCGAGGGCGAGGCGCTGCGAGAATTTACCCGCCAGTTGATTGCGCTGCGCGCGTCACAGCCGCTACTGCGGCGGGAAAACTGGCGCGACGGGATGGAGATTGCCTGGTTTAATGCCGGCGGCGGTTTCCAGCAACCGGAGCAGTGGGAAGAGGGAACCACGCTGGGCGTGCATATCGGACGCGCCGATTTGCAGGGGCAGGAAGGGATCTGGCACGACGTACTGATGCTCTTCAACCCGTTCGAAGGGACGGTGCCGTTTCGTATTCCGCAGTTCGGTGAAGGCGGCTGGGTGCTGGAGCTGTCAACGTCTGAGAAGGTTAAACCCGGCGTGGTGATTACGCGCGAGAAGGATTTTGAACTCGATGGTCGCAGTATTGTGCTGTTCCGGCGGCCTTAAACCTCAGGGCGTCAGCGGGTTAACCGGCTGACGCCCGGCCGTTTAGCTTCGAACCAGCAGTTTTCCATGCAGCAGCAGGGAAAACGTTTTGACAATCAACAGGCCAATCACCAGATTGGCAGCAATAAACAGCGGGAATGAGATCCAGTAGAGTGCGCCGCCGGGCGCGGCATGTCCCAGCCGGATAGAAGTCGTAGCGAGTGAGGCCACGCCGAAGGAGAAACTCCAGAACGACGGGTTGAACGGTTGGGCGCTGTACCACGGGATCAGGCGGATCATAAACAGCATTTGCAGCAGCCCGTAACCAAACAGCAGTTTCGCGAACACATCAACCTGGCCGCCGTTGACGCTGAGCCATGCGCTACAGGCGACAAACGCGGGCGCCATCTGAATGCCCAGCGAAGTACGCACCGTAGGGGACATCTCATCAAGGTTGCGCAGGCGGCTGAGGATCGCCGGTTCAAGGCTCAGCCAGGAGAAGAGCCCGGCGCCGAGAAACAGCATCCCGACATCGTTAAAACCGAGCGCACCGCAGGCCATGGCGCTGATAAAGTTATTGGCGACGGTTGGCAGATAAAGCCCCGGCGTGGTGGCTTCTTTCGGATGGGTGCCGCGCCATAATCCGGCGGTTTGCCAGGCGGCATAGGCAAGCTGGCAGATGACGGCGGGCAGAAAAAGCGCCAGTGCCATCGGGTAGCTCCAGGGTGTCAGACCGATCGCCACCAGCATGGAAGTGGCGGGCAGCAGGCTGACAAAACTGCTCTTTAGTGGATGGGTAATCTCTTCGAGCAGTGTGCCGGTGTGGCGCAACAGGCGGATGAAAAATGCCAGCGTCAGCAGCACCCAGATAACAATGGCCAGAATAATCAGCGTATTCGCAGGCCACAGCGTGACTGGCCAAAGCGTGGCGGCAAAGCGCCAGGAAAAGCCCAGCCCGATAATACCGAGCACAATACCAAAATAACCAGCGGGAAGGTTGAGGGGGGCATTTTTCATCACCAGGCTCCTGCAGATACCACGGAATAAATTGCGGAGTATTGTATATGATATTTTAAATGCCTGTTTTATTTGTTTACCTGACTCAGTGCGCTAAAAACATCCATTGAGTGGTTATATTGTAATCTTTTTTTCTTCGACTACTTTTATAGAGTAAATGATCGACTGTGCTTTTCCGTTATTTACAACAATCTCATAAACGATCTGGAGAATGCGGTGATGAATAAAAAAAGCTTAGTGATTATTAGCGCGTTAACGTTATTAGCCAGTAATGCCTGGGCCGCGAAATTGATGGAAAAGGCAGACTTTGACAAAGTTTCTTCGCAGTATGAAAAGATTGGCGAAATTACCACCTCTGATGAGATGTCGCCAATGGACGCCCGTCATGCGCTGAGTAAACTGGCGGATGAAAAGGGTGGTGATATCTATATTGTCACGTCGGATCAGACCAGGAAAAAGATCCATGCCACCGCTGATGTGTACAAGAAAAAATAAACGCATTGTCACAGCCCCCGGTACACCGGGGGTTTTCTCGTTATCGCGGTTTTTGCTTGTTTGATAAATTTCGTATCGCTCATAAATCCCTTGATTTTAACAATGTTTTAGAAAAGACTTATCTGCCATAAGCAGTAAGGAAGTTGATTTTTATAAAACACAGTACAGCAATTATTATAAGGATATTTATAATGAGCGGTAAATTTAATTATGGCCACTGGCAATATTATTCCGATACATTTGACTGGAATGAAGAACCTCGTATGCCACTGGCAGAAAAAGCATTATCAATAGATGCTTTTAAAAGAAACGGACTCACTGATACTCAAGCCAATGATTTATTTGATTCTGGGTATTTTTGTTATGAAGATACTGAAATCATTATTGATCGTTACTATGGTGGAGCGCTGCTCTCTCGGGACATGGTTTCTCGCTTTGGTTATGATGAGATACAGAATCTTTTTGCTAAACCTTGTTCTCAGGTATGGAGTAAATCAGCCTCATCGCTTACTGAGATGTATAAAATTATCGATGAAGCACAGCAATGGGCAACTCGTCCTTTGTTGTTTCGCGGTCAGAGTCAACACTATTTTATTGACCGCAAAATAAACAACCCCAACTTTACCATTGAGGGTTTAGGCGAGATCTCCTTCCTGTCCTCGTTTTGGCGCAAAGTACTCGCCAATAATAAAAACGCTTACCTGGATTTTCACTCTTTAGAGTTGTTAGAGTGGTCCAAAGTGTTCTATTCCACGTTTGACATTGCGGATATAGAACGCCGCCACCAACAGGCGCTGGATAATGGCGAGCATATGTATTCAATGCAGGATATGGCTGACTCTGATGATCCGGTGCTCAGTGAGTTCGGTCATTATCGGCTGGATCTGGTGAAGGGATTGGATCATTATTTGGCCGATCTGTTAACCACGATGTTGCAGCATTATGGGCTCTATTCTCCGGTCATCGATTTGACGACCTCTCCTGATGTGGCGCTTTTCTTTGCCACCCATAAATATGCTGTGGAAAATGGACTGTCACGTTATACCTTCAATGGAACGAATAATGGCAAAGCTGTTTTATATCTGCTTCGCGATGGCCGTGGCGAATTTGTTCCCTATAAAGACGATCCGTTCCTGAAAAATCTTCCCCCTGAAAGACCTATCCGCCAGCACTGTGTGGTTTCACGATCTAATGCTTACTGCGTGAATCTGCCGGGTTTATTCCTCGAGGGTATCATCAACCTGGATTTTACGCTGAATGAGTCTGAATTGCCGAAAACACAGGCTAATCTGTTTCCGGGTGAGCAGGATGATAAATTCCTCCGCGCACTCCGACGTCATCTGCTTAACCCTGAAAAAGTCAGCTTTTTTGGCTAAATGATCCGGAGAGTCAATATGACTGTATCCCCTCCGCCAGAGCTTGTGACAGCCGTTGCTGGCGTCTGGTCTTTGCCTGCACAAACAGAGTTGAATATGCTGACGGCAAGCGCGGAATTTCGCACATTAATCCAGTATTGTATTCAGCATTATGACGCGATGGTTGCAGGGCAATTTTCTGAATTTCCTTTTGTCAGGGCACTACGTACGCTGGGGGCACCCTGTTTTTTTACCCCCGAACAACACTATTTGGTCAGCGATCCGCTTGAAGCCGCCAGCTTATTGCACCATGAATTAGACAAGAAAAAGACCACCAAAATTTACCTGTGTCCTCTGGATTGTGCGGCGAATATTCAGCCTGCCACCTTTGGTCATGCGGAAATCAATATGTTTACGCCGCAGGAGCTGCGTCAACTTGTCAATTTCGCGCAGCTCAGCCGCCGCTATCCCCATAAAACTGACGATATCGATCGTCTGACGTGCTTTACCTGGCTGGTGGTGCGAGAGGAAGTGAATCTTGAGAGAGAGATTCCTGCACGGACTTACCGTTTTCTACGGGATGGCTTTAAAGACGATTATGGCGCGATCACGCCTTATGAGCATCGCTATCCAAAAGCGGTAGAGGACGCTATTTTTGCTCTGTTGTTAGCGCCGTGGGAATCGTGGCGCGAAAAGATCAACATTGAATGGCGCGCCTTTACGATCCCCTGGGTTTATACCGTTGAGAACGACATTTTCGCCGATCAACAAGCGCTGCCTGGGGCGGAAACACTGACCTGGGATTATCAGGCTTTCCCGGATGGTCACGGCAAAGTGATAGATCGCGAAATCCCCCTGGAGCTGCCGCTTTCGCATGACGATGGGTTACAGCCCTGGCTTGCGCAACAGCAACTCGACAATATTCCGCTGGCGATACACAACGGTTTAATCAATGAAGCGGCCAGGCACCATTTTGTGAAAGCGTTTCTCTCACAGGGGATTGATGAATTCCTTGCTCATATGATCGTGATTGATGCCTGTATGGGTGAACGACGGGCAACGAGCATGCAATTAAAGCAACGCCTGGCGGGAGTATTGGGGGATCTCTCTGTCGTGGAGGAGATGAATGCGCTTTATAATTTACGCAGCGAGTATGTCCATGGCCGTGAGATGACCACTATTTCACACCAGCATAAAAACAGAGCCCGCATCCTGGCCAGAAGAATGCTGGCTGAAATTGTGGCGATCGCCGATCGCGAGGAGATGTCCAGCCGTCGGGCATTCCTGGATGCGATGCAGAAAAAAGGAGGGGGGCTGAAGTCCCCGGCCTAAAAACGGTGCCTTTGTTTCGCCTTTTTCCATTTTTTTAGCAATATTTTTACCGCTCATTCGTCTACTTCATCGCAAGCATTTATTCGCTAATCTGATGGAGTAATAAAATAATGAGAGATTTTGATATGCATGGGCACGATCGTGGACACGGTTTTGGCCGCCATCGCATGGTGAAACATGTGATTTTCGGTGTGGCGCTGGTGGTCATCCTGGGGCTGCTGGTGATGTCGCTGTGGAATGCGCTGCTGCCTGCGATCCTCGGGGTAAAAAGCATCGGCTTCTGGCAGGCGCTGGGCGTGCTGGTGCTGTGCCGCATTTTGTTCGGCGGGCTCGGTTTTCGGCCGGGGATGTTTGGCATGGCGCGGGCGCATCGCCGCATGCATGAGCGCTGGATGCAGATGACGCCGGAACAGCGCGAAGAGTTTATTCGTCATCGTCGCGACGGTTTTGGCCGTCACGGGCATCGCGGCCACTGCGGCTGGCGCGGATATCGCGATGAGCAAGCGGAAGATCGCGCTCAGCCTGACGATAACCGCCCGAAAACGCCGGACGCAGAGTGAACACAATGAAAGCCGGAGTGGCGGGAGAATCGCTGGTTATGGCCGCGCTTAATGCCTGCCGATCGCGGCTGAAAGCCTTTATCCGTGGTCGCACTGCGGTTCGGGACGATGCCGATGACATCCTGCAGGAAGTGACCTATCAACTGATGCAGGTGGAGCAGCCGGTGGAGAATGTCGCGGCCTGGTTGTTTCGCGCGGCGCGCAATGAAATGACCGATCGGGCGCGAAAAAAACGGGAACTGCCGTTATCCCGCTTTTTCACTGACGACGAGGGAGATACTGCCGAAGATGAACTGGCAGAAACGCTGTTCGGTGTGCCGCAAACCCCGGAAGAGGAATACCTGAAAACGTTGCTGTGGGAGGAGCTGGAGCAGGCGCTGGCCGAACTGCCGTCCGCACAGCGCGAGGTGTTCGAGAAAACGGAGCTGTACGGTTACAGCTATAAAGAACTGGCGGAAGAGAGTGGTGTCAGCCAGCAGGCGTTACTTTCCCGCAAACACAAAGCCGTGCTGTATCTGCGCTCGCGCTTGCGTAGCGTTTACGAGGCGCTGACGGAAGAGCCCTGAAACGCCGTTCGTCCTTACGGCAAACCGGCGAACGCGCGTCAAGGCTTAAAAACTGAGGTGCTGCTTTATTTTGCTGAGGAAATAGTAATATTCCCGCAGCTCATATTGTTGCAGTTCGTACTCTAATGATTCATAACCACTTTGCATGAGCCTGTCTGAGTTTTCATATTCCTCATTGCAACCGCGAATTTCTGATAAAGGTTTTTGCGGCGTTAAAGCGGTCGCAAGATTTTTATACAGATCGACAGGCGCAAGAACCGTGAAATCCGCAAAGCGATAATATTTAAAATGGCTCAATTCACCTGCCCTGAGCCGTTTCCAGTTGGCGCTTTTTACAAAATCGGTATCGAGATTAGATAAGTGTAACGAAAAGGAGAAATACCAGATTTCGCTGTGACCGGAGTAATCCGTAATTTCGATATAGCTGTGGTATCGGTTGAGTTTTCTGTCTACCGGGTTGGCGGATACCGCATGTTTACCGCTGGCTGAAAACCAGGCGAAAAACGGCGAGCTATTAAAGCTATAAAGATCATCGTGGGCATAACGGCGCGGAAATTTTATTTTCCGCGCGCGTTTAAATGCCGGATAGATCGTTTTGCTGATGCCGAGATTATTGCGGTTTTCGAGGCCGTCAAAAATCTGCGCCCGGCGGATACCGCCGAGCAGCGGAGTGATATGAATTTTATGGTCGAGCTCGATAATATCGGATAAGGCGGAATTATAGATTTTTACGCTGAAGCCAGAGGAGGTGAAAAATTTTTTCAACCCCGCGATCTTGCTGAAATAGACACTATAGTTCCCGCGTGAATTGTAGCTGGTCATGCGGGAGGTCTTTCTATTCAGCGTCAGCGAGAGGGCGGCCACGCATAATGAAATGACTGACACCAGGACACTATTTTCTTTGATTAAATCCAGCATGCAACGCCTCTTCGTGGACTCACCCTCTTAACCAGCGGGGGTTATTCCCCCCAGCGCTCCCGCAAATAGTTGACCGCTTGCTGCGTCTGCGGCCGGTTCAAGTAATCTTCGCGGAACAAAATGGTGCCGCTAATCTGCGGCAGCGATTCGTTTAAATCGAGCTGTTTTTTCAGCTCCGGTACGCCGCCGTTGACCATCCAGTCCGGCTCCATCTTCGACGGTTCACCCACTTTATACAGCGCGATACCGATATACAGGCGCGTATGGGTGGGTTTGACGACATCGGCCCACCATTTTGCCAGCACGTCATATCGTGCAGCGCTGCGTGAGAAGGGCCAGTAAATTTGCGGGGCGATATAGTCCAGCAATCCCTGCTGCACCCAGCGACGCGTATCGGCGAAGGATTCATCGTAAGCCGCCGCGCCGCGCGTGTCGGATCCCGCAGCGTCGAAAGAGCGGTTACGCCATACACCGGCGGGGCTGACGCCAAATTCGACGCCCGGTTTCAGTTGTTTAATGGTGCGGGAAACCTGCTCAATCAGCAGCAGGGTGTTGTTGCGCCGCCAGTCCGCTTTGGTGCTAAAGCCCTGGCCATATTGCTGAAATGTCTGGTTGTCATTCAGTTGCGAACCGGGCGTTTCGGTATAGAAATAGTCATCAAACTGCACGCCATCGACCGGGTAATGGGCAACCACTTCAGCCACGATGCTGGTGATCCAGTCGCGCACATCGGGAATGCCAGGATCGAGCACCAGCCGGTCACCGGCGGTGCGGATCCAGTCGCGATGCAGCACAAAGACGCTGGCCGGGTGTAAAGGGAGCGTGCGGTTAAGTGCCGCGATGGTTGCAGGCTGCGTGTTAACCGCCACGCGGTATGGGTTAAACCAGGCATGCACTTTCATGCCGCGTTTGTGCGCTTCATCAATCACAAACTGCAACGGATCGTAGCCCGGATCCTGCCCAATCGTACCGGTCAGCATATCGGACCACGGCAAAATTTTAGAGGGCCACAGCGCGGTGCCGTCCGGCTTCACCTGGAAAAAGACGGTATTTATGCCAAGGCTTTTGAGTTTATCCAGTTTTTGCACCAGCGCCTGCTGCTGCATGCGAATGCGCGTCTCGGCGCTGCTGACATTCACCGAGTTGACCGGCGGCCAGTCGAGGCGGGAAACCGTCGCCAGCCAGACGCCGCGAACCGGCTGTGAATTTTTTCCCGTTGCAGGCAACGGCTGTTTCGCCACCGGCGGCAGCGGCGTGACAAGAGATTTAGGTGGTTTGGAGGAACAACTGACCAGTAAAAGCGCAGTAGCAAAAAGGACGACTGACTTTTTAAGGGACATCTTCTTAGCTCTTATTGATGATTCGACTGCGGGTCCACGGATTGAAGGTGGGCTCATCCTTGTTGACCGGCGCGGTATCATCCAGAGAATCCAGATACAGCGCCTCGACTTCTGCGCGCGCCCAGGGCGTCCGGCGCAGAAACTTGAGACTGGATTTAACGCTGGGTTCGTTTTTAAAGCAATTAATATTGATGCGCTTACCCAGTTCGTTCCAGCCGTAACGGGCGACCAGCGCGTTGATTTGCATCTCCAGAGTGACGCCATGCAGGGGATCTTTCGACGTGTGAGCAGCCATGTGAAGTCCGGTATTTCTGCTTTTCAACAGGTGAGATAAGTTGTAGGGAAGGGTACAAGAAAGCCGGTAAAGCGGCAATGCCCGATGAGTTGTTCCCCGGCATCGTTTACAGCCCGGGTTCGCTGAACGTCCGGGCGGCCAGTGGAACAGGCCGTGCCTTATTTTTCGTGCTGGCAGAGCGGGTTGTCTGCCAGCACAAAGCCGGGCTTAAGCGCCGGGTTTATCCATCGCCGTTATTCAAACAGACGGCGGTGTAAGGCTTTTACCGCGTCGTCTGCGGCCTCTGCAGGCAGCAGGAAACCGAGGCTGTGGCGCGACGCACCGTGGCAAATCAGCCGCACGGGATGATTTGCCAGCCCGGCGAACACCTCATGGCAGACGCCTTCAGCCTGTGACAGCGAATTACCGATCAGGCTGACTAAAGCAAGCCCGGTTTCCACCTCCACGCGGCAATGCGACGACAGCTCGGTGAGCAGAGAAGTGGTCAGCAGGTTCGATTCACCGGAGGTGGCACAGGAGGCGTTCAGCAGCAGCGCGATACTGGTTTCTGAGGTGGTGATGGAATCGACCGACACATCGTGGCGCGCCAGCAGCGCGAAAGTATCCGCTAAAAAGTGGCAGGCGGACTGCCCCTGCTCGCAGTGTAATTTCATCAGCGTCTGCTGGCGGCGAATGGCCAGCGCGCGGTAACGCGGCGGGTTTTCGGCATCGCGGCAGACCAGCGTACCGCCGGCGGAAGGTTGTTTGCTGGAACCGACAAAGACCGGGATATTTTTGCGCATTGCCGGCAATAGTGTCGCCGGATGCAGCACTTTTGCACCAAAGGTTGCCATTTCGCTGGCTTCGGAAAATGAGATCTGCTCGATGCGCTGCGCCTTAGAGACGATACGCGGATCGGTGGTGTAGATCCCGGCGACATCGGTCCAGATATCCACGCGCGCCGCGTGTAACGCTTCACCCAGCAGCGAGGCGGTGTAGTCACTGCCGCCACGGCCAAGCGTGGTGGTTTGACCGTTCGCTTCGCGGCCGATAAACCCCTGCGTAACCACTAATGCCTGCTCGGTACGCGGACGCAGCCGTCTTTCAACGCGTTCTGCCGTGGCATCCAGCACCGGTTCTGCGCAACCAAAGTTATCAGTGGTGCGAATAACTTTGCGGGCATCAAACCATTCGGTTTCGACATCGCGCTCGCGCAGCACCTCGACAAACAGCAGGCTGGACATCAATTCGCCGTGGCTGACCAGCGCATCGCTGAGCGCGGCCGAGCGGGCAGTACAGGCTTCTTCCGCCAGGCGGCTGATGTTGTCGAGCAGGTGGTCGATCTCCTGGCGAATAGCATCCTGCTGTTTCAGGCGGGAGATAATGTTGTACTGAATGGTGCGCAGGGTTTCGATTTTGTCCAGGCGTTCGCGGCTTTCCAGGCCGGCAGAAAGCTCGACTAAAATATTGGTCACGCCCGCAGAGGCAGACAGAACAACCAGACGGACATCTTTATCGGCAAGAACGATGGTGGCGCTACGGCTCATCGCGTCAAAGTCAGCAACACTGGTGCCGCCGAATTTGGCAACGACGATGTGTGGAAAAGTGCGAGTCATAACAATCTCATATCAGGGCGCCATGAATTCATGGCAAGAAAATTTTCATTCTCGGCATAAGGTGAAATAACCAGTCCGGTTGCCCGGTGGTATTTGCCTTACGAAATGTCCGCCCGCGAACATTTCTGATGACAACCCAGGATTTGCTCCCGTTGTCGATAACCGGTATTGCCTGTCACAGGTTATCGGGTGATGCGCTCTATAGCTTAAATCGGTGACTTCCTGGTTACAGTGCGCCGCACATTGTTCAATGTTTCTCCGCACAGGGAAATTTGGAGCGGGCATATTAAGTGATTTGCCCGGCTGAATCGATATTTTCCTTACACTTTATGCAGCAGAACTGAAAAATAACGCATTAGCCGTTAATTTTCGCCGTTATTAATGGCGATACCGCGCTTTGCAGGATAAAAAGCCAGCGCTTAGAGCCATAATTTCAGGCCTTTACTCCTCTGTTAGTGCTCCGCTTTGGTATTTGTAACAGAATTGCTTACAATTGAAGTAACGCAAATTCTGCGCAGGTGTTATTTTTCTTATTGATTTTAAAGGTAATTGTCGATAAATGCCTTTAAAAATAAAAGATTGAGTCCGGCGTTAAAAAAACATATATTAGCCGCGTTTTTTTTTGAGCAAATCCCATAAACCATTATTCAATCAGAGTGAAACATCGCGCTGGTTGTAGGAGTGATATGATGACGGATAAAGTCCGTATTGATACTTTGAATGCAAATTCATTACCTCAGAACAATGAAACCTTCCTGGCACGACAAGCCGAGTTTGAATCCAATGTAAGGAGCTATCCGCGTAAATTGCCTCTGGCAATTGCCAAAGCGCAGGGCGTCTGGATCACCGATGTCGAAAATAATCAATATCTTGACTGCCTCGCAGGTGCAGGAACCATGGCTCTGGGTCATAACCATCCTGAAGTTCTGCAAAGCATCCAAAGTGTCATTACCAGCGGCTTACCGTTACATACACTGGATCTGACCACGCCGTTAAAAGATGAGTTCTCTGCTTATCTGCTGTCGCTGCTGCCGGGCCAGGGCAAAGAGTATTGCCTGCAGTTCACCGGTCCTTCGGGTGCGGATGCGGTAGAAGCCGCGTTGAAACTGGCGAAAAAAGTGACCGGCCGTTCCGGCGTGATCAGCTTCTCCGGCGGTTATCATGGTATGACCCACGGCGCGCTGGCGGTGACCGGCAACCTGTCGCCGAAAGAAGCGGTTAACGGCATGATGCCGGAAGTGCAGTTTATGCCTTACCCGAACGAATACCGCTGCCCGCTGGGTATCGGCGGCGAAGCCGGCGTGAAAGCGTTAACTTACTACTTCGAAAACCTGATCAACGACGTTGAAAGCGGCGTGCGTAAACCGGCTGCGGTGATCCTCGAAGCCGTGCAGGGCGAGGGCGGCGTGAACCCGGCGCCGGTCGAGTGGTTACAGCGCATCCGTAAAGTGACGCAGGAACATGGCATTGTCCTGATCATCGACGAAGTGCAGGCGGGCTTTGCCCGTACCGGTAAACTGTTCGCCTTCGAACACGCCGGTATCGAGCCGGATATCATTGTGATGTCTAAAGCTGTTGGCGGCGGTTTGCCGCTGGCCGTACTGGGTATCAAAAAACAGTTCGACGCATGGGCGCCGGGCCACCACACCGGGACGTTCCGCGGCAACCAGCTGGCGATGGCGACCGGTCTGACAACGCTGAAGATCCTGAAAGACGACCGTATTGCCGACAAAGTGGCAGCGCAGGGCGTCTGGCTGAAAGAAAAACTGGCCGCGCTGCAAAAACGTTACCCGGTTATCGGCCACGTGCGCGGTCTGGGTCTGATGATTGGTATTGAAATCGTCAAGCCGAACGAAGCGCAGGATCACATGGGTTGCTACCCGGCAGACGGCGAGCTTTCTGCGCTGCTGCAGAAAAAATGCTTCGAAAATGGTCTGATTCTGGAGCGCGGCGGCCGTAACGGTTGCGTGCTGCGCCTGCTGCCATCGCTGCTGATCAGCAATGACGAGCTGGAAATCTTCCTCGACAAGTTTGAGAACGCGTTGTTGGCAGCCGGCGTTAAGCCTGTTTAATCGGAGCAATTGAATGTCTGATGTAAATCCGATTCTTTCAGGTTCTGCGCAAAGTATTGCCGCCTATCAGGATGCCATTGAGCAGAGCACAAAAGCGGTTGTGCAGTGGCTGAAACAACCTGAGATGTACCAGGGCAAAACGGTTGAGCAGCTGCGTGAGCGCATCAATTTAGAATTTACCTCTCAGGGCCTGGGCAACCAGGCCGCGATTGAGCGCGCCGTTGAGTACTTCCTGAAAGACAGTCTTTCTGTGCATCACCCGCAGTGTGTTGCGCATCTTCACTGCCCGAGCCTGGTGATCAGCCAGGCGGCGGAAGTGCTGATCAACGCCACCAACCAGAGCATGGATTCGTGGGATCAAAGCCCTTCAGCCACCATCATTGAGATCAAGCTGATTGAATGGCTGCGCACCCAGGTGGGTTACCAGCCGGGCGACGCCGGGGTGTTTACCAGCGGCGGCACCCAGAGCAACCTGATGGGGTTAATGCTGGCTCGCGATGCGTTTTTTGCGCGCCAGGGCCACTCAGTTCAGCAGGATGGCTTAACGGGCGATCTGAGCAAAATCAAAGTATTATGCTCTGAAAATGCCCACTTCTCCGTGCAGAAAAACATGGCGCTGATGGGGCTGGGTTATCGCTCCGTGACGCTGGTGAAGACGGATGAATTCTCCCGCATGGATCTCAACGATCTGGCGGCGAAGCTGGCGCAGGCGAAAGCCAACGGCGAACAGGTTCTGGCGATCGTTGCAACTGCGGGTACAACGGACGCCGGGGCTATCGATCCGTTAGCGGAGATTGCTGCGCTGGCGGCGGAATACCAGACCTGGATGCACGTGGATGCGGCCTGGGGCGGCGCACTGCTGCTGTCTGAGAAATTCCGTCACTACCTGAATGGCCTTGAGTTGGCGGATTCCGTCACGCTTGATTTCCACAAGCAGTTCTTCCAGACCATCAGCTGCGGCGCGTTCTTGCTGAAAGATCCGCGTCACTATCAACTGATGCGTTACCAGGCGGCTTACCTGAACTCGGACTTTGACGAAGAGCATGGTGTACCGAACCTGGTATCGAAATCTCTGCAAACCACCCGTCGTTTCGATGCGCTGAAACTGTGGATGGGCCTGGAAGCGCTGGGTAAAAAGCAGTACGCCGAAATCATTGATAATGGCGTAACGCTGGCGCAGCAGGTGGCAGAATTTGTCGCGCAGGAGCCGCAGCTGGAACTGGTGATGCAACCTCAGCTTGCCAGCGTGCTGTTCCGCTTCCGCCCGCAAAACGATGATATGTCCGCCGTTGCGTTGCTGAACCAGCGCATTGGTGATGCGTTGCTGGCCTCCGGGGCAGCGAACGTTGGGGTAACGGAAGCTGATGGCATTACCTGCCTGAAGTTGACGCTGCTGAACCCGACGGTGTGTCTGCAGGATGTTAAAGTTCTGCTGGCAAGCGTAAAAGCCTGCGGAGAGCAACTGCTCAACGCTTAACGTGTAAGCAGTATTAAAAGCCGACAATGTTGTCGGCTTTTTTTATCCTTTTTTAGTAGCCCTGCATATTCCAGCGTGCCGAGCTCATCACATCGTAGACTTTTTGATCGGTGAAAGGTGGGAAGACGGCTTTTTTAGCCGCCGCTTCCAGCGCTGCGCAATACTCTTTATCGCCACCTCTGATAACCATATTTTGCAATTTACCGTCATAGTTAAAATCGAGATGCACAGTACAGGTTTTGCCTTTCCATGCATGGCGATCGGCGAGGGCAGAATCCAGCGCATTTTTAATTCCGGCCGCTTGTTGACCATAAATATCCGTATCGGTAACGTTGCCGGAACGATTATAAGCGCAGGACTCTAAGGCACTTTTTTTCAGGCAATCCGTGGGGTGAAGCGGCGTGCACCCTGTCGCAACGCTGACCAGCAGCGCCAGCATCATTAACTTCTCCATTGTTATTATTTCCTTTATTTCTGTTTACAGCGGTGTTTGTTGATCCGTAAAAAGCGCATCGTAACCTTTCCACCGATAGTTCAGCACAGAAAGTAGCCAGCAGAGAATAAACAATCCGACCACGAAGAACCCGGCGTTACTCAGGTTATCATTCATCACGGCGATGATATCCCAGAATTTACCATGTAAATCAAGCTTATCCACGATCAACCCCAGCGCTTCGCTGCCACCGATAAATAACGCGACAATAACCGAGGTGCCGGTAATGGTCATATTGTAATAGAGTTTGCGTTGCGGTTTGTTGAATGCCCAACCATAGGCTTCGACCATCAGGATATTATCCAGCGTATCGATTAACGCCATGCCGCTGGTAAAGAGTGCCGGAAATACCAGAATAGACCATACCGACATGCCATTTGACGCGCCGGCGGCGGAAATACCCAGTACGCCAATTTCAGTGGCGGTATCAAACCCCAGGCCGAATAAAAAACCGACAAGGTACATATGCCAGCTTTGCGACACCAGGCGGAATGTGCGGTGAAAGATCCAGCTCATCACTCCGCCAGAGGCAAGATTTCCCTCGGGAAGCGATGTGTCACCATTTTTTAATTGCCGGAAAGCGCGCCAGACATTGCTGAGAATAAGTAAATTCACCAGCGCGATAACGATCAGAAAAAAAGCCGACACGCTGGTACCAATTATGCCGCCGGTTTCATGCAGCCACGCCATATGATGGCTAAACGCCGTGGCGGTTGCCGCAATGGCAATGGTGGCAAGGATAACAATCGTCGAATGCCCCAGCGAGAACCAGGTGCCGACGCTGCACGATCTTTTCCCGTGCTGCATCATTTTACGCGTGACATTATCGATGGCGGCGATGTGGTCGGCATCCACCGCATGGCGTAAGCCATAGCACCATGCCAGCAGGCATGCCGCCATGAGTGAGGCGCTATCGCCAAAGGTGAAAAATGCCCAGCCCCAGGCTGCAATATTCATCAGCAGCAACATAAGGATCAACAGGCAAGCGCGTGGATTCCTGAAGAGTAAAGCGGAAAACATTTAAGGCCTCAAAGAGTTGTGTCGTTATGCGGCCAGGACATTTTGTAGCATCGCGCGGGCGGGGATGTTGATATCGATCTATCCAGCGGCGGTTCACCCATTCTGCCGATGATGGAACCGGCGAAAGTCTACGAATTAATGCGGATCCATATCGATAATGGATGGCTGATCGAAAAACCCGGTTCCCGCGCGTAAACTGTCGATACTCTATCCGCATCGCCATATCTCACCGAAAGTGCGCTGGCTGGAGGGGTTATTACTGCAGGTGTTGCACTGAGCGGTTGGTACATCATTCAACATTGAGAGGGCAGAATGGCTATTCAGGTGTTAATTCCGGACGACTATCAGCTTGCCACGCAGCAGCTCAGTTTTCTGCGGCAGAATGATAAATTCCATTGTTCTGCGCTGGGCGATTTAAGCAAAGAGACGCAGGCAGAGAGCGCGTTATTCAACGCCCAGGCATTAATCCTCATCCGGGAAAGAACCGTTGTTGATGAGGCGTTTTTGCGCCGCACACCGAATCTGAAGTTAATTAGCCAAACGGGTAAGCTGGCAAGAAATGTGGATATTGACGCCTGCACGCGGGCCGGTGTCGCTGTTGTCGAAGGTGTCGGTTCTCCGGTGGCACCCGCTGAATTAACGTGGCTCTTGATTATGGCATCCAGAAGAAAATTCGTTTCTTCGGTGAATGCCATGAAAGAGGGGCGTTGGCAAACGGAAATCGGATCGGCGGTGAATAAACAGGTTTTAGGGATCCTTGGATACGGCAAAATCGGTAAGCGAATTGCCAGCTATGCGCAGGCATTTGATATGCAGGTTCAGGTGTGGGGAAGTGAACGCGCACAGCAAGAGGCTCGTGCCGCCGGGTTGCGGGTGCCGGAAAATCGCGAGCAGTTTTTCGCAACTTCTGATGTGATTACCGTGCATCAACGTTTAGTGGCGCAAACGGAAGGCAATATTACTTCCGCCGATCTCGCACTGATGAAAACGGATGCATTATTCGTCAATACCAGCCGCGCAGAACTGGTTGCCGGAGGCGCGCTTTACCACGCGCTGCGCCAGGGGCGCCCCGGATATGCCGCGCTGGATGTCTACGAACAAGAGCCTGTATACGATACGCATAACCCTTACCTGGAAATGCCGAATGTGCTCTGTACGCCGCATCTGGGTTATGTGGAAACCGCCAGCTATGAGTTATATTTCAAAACGGCCTTCGATAACGTGGTGCGCTTTTTCGCCGGTGATACCTCACAGGTGATAAACCGCTGAAAACGGCCTCTCCATCTGGAGAGGCGGGCAATTTCACAGCGACGCGGCAGTGCGGGCGGCCGTGTCGTAAAGGGAGGAGATGGTGCGTAAAAGCTGCGCCGTTTCGCCAATGGATTGCCCCGGGATCCCGCTTTCCGCATGAATACTGATCAGGCAGGCTTCACGCACATCGCGGTATTTCATGCATAACGCTTTTCCTTCATCGGTCGTGGAGAAAAAGAGTTCCTTTCCGGCTTTTTCGCTCGTCACGTAGCCTGCTTTGATCAGCTTTTTCAGGGCGTAGGTCACCACATGCGTATCTTCTACGTTCAGAACAAAACAGATATCTGCCAGTTTTTTCTTACGATTGCGATGATTCACATGATGCAGAAGTGAGACATCAAAAGCCCCCATATCAGGTTCACCTGCTGCGGTCATACAGCGCACCATCCATTTGTTGAAGGCGTTGCTGGTCATGATCAATGCATATTCCAGCTCCGATAATTCAGCGCAGCGTTCGGAAACCAGATGGCGTGAAGAGACGATACGGCCATCCGCAATATCGTCGCTAGTTGTTGATGTGGCGCTCTTTTTTGAGTTCATAACGTTCCTTACGGGAGTGTGACTCTTAGCCAAAAATGTAAACTGAAAACGATAAAATAAGAACATTTTATTGATAAATCGTTTACATATTTTTGCGGTTCAGATATAGCTTTTCATACCGGTTCTGTGAACACCGCAGGGCTGTCGCAATACACAACATCGCTCGCCGCAATGCACCACGCTTCGTTTGAATACGAAGTATTAAAAAAATCGCCATCGGCGCGCAACGCTCACTTTAGATAGGGTAAACGTTATGGACGGTTCTACACTGCTGCCACTTATCGGCATACCGATAGTGGTTATTGGTTTTGCACTGCGCTTCAACCCGCTGTTGGTGGTCGTTGTTGCAGGGTTGACTACCGGATTGTTAGTGGGAATGGATTTCGGGACGCTGCTGGAAACCTTTGGCGAAAAGTTCGTCAATAGCCGCTCGCTGGCCACTTTTATTTTGATCCTGCCGGTTATCGGACTGCTGGAGTATTACGGTCTGAAAGAGCGAGCGCAGGCCTGGGTGGCAAAGATTGCCAGCGCGACATCGGCACGGATTTTGATGCTCTATTTTGTCGCGCGTGAGGGAACGGCGGCGCTGGGCTTGATGTCGCTTGGCGGGCATGCGCAAACGGTTCGTCCACTGCTGGCGCCAATGGCCGAAGGGGCCGCGTTGAATGAATACGGCGAATTACCCCAGCATATCCGCGACAAAATCAAAGCGCATGCTGCCGCGTGCGACAACATTGCGGTCTTCTTTGGTGAAGATATCTTTATCGCCTTCGGCGCGGTGTTACTGATCGATGCGTTCCTGAAGGAAAACGGTATTGAAGGGATTGAACCGCTGCATATCGGCTTATGGGCCATTCCCACTGCGCTTTCGGCATTGATTATTCATATGACGCGCTTGCTGCGTCTGGATGCCAGCATCCGTCGCGACGTGATGGCATGGAAAGCAGAGCAGGGCGCGCAGGAGATCGTTCAATGATGACGTTGATGACCATTAACCGCGTTTATTACCTGATCGGTTTTGTCGTGATGCTGCTGGTAATCATGACATTACGGGATCGCGGCAATCCTAAGCGCTTTACGACGGCGCTGTTCTGGTTTTTGTTCGGCGGGATTTTCCTGTTCGGCGATCTGATGGTTCAGGAACTGGGTAAATCGCTGGCCTACCGAATTATTGGCGGCGGCGTTATTGTCATCGCACTGCTTGCTGGGTTTGGCCTGGTAGGAAAGGGGCATTACAAAATGTCTACCGAGGCTGAGCGCATTGCCTCCTCGGATCGCTTGAAAAACTGGCTTTTCTTGCCAGCGCTGATGATCCCGTTAGTAACAGTGGTGGGGACGTTATTTCTGAAAGGCGTTGCTGTCGGCGGCGTTTATCTGCTCGACCAGAAACAACTCACGCTGGCTGCTTTATGCGTCGCCTGCGTCGCCGCGATCCTGACGGGCTGGTGGCTGACGCGCGGAACGCCGCTACATGCTATTCGCCAGTCCCGGCGCCTGGTGGATACGATTGGCTGGGCGGTGATCCTTCCGCAAATGCTCGCCATGCTGGGCGGCGTATTCGTGGTGGCTGATACAGGCCAATCGGTGCAAAAGGTGGTAAGCCTGTTTGTGAACCCGGATAACCGTTTCATGCTGGTGGTGATTTACTGCATTGGCATGGCGCTCTTCACCATGATTATGGGCAACGCCTTCGCTGCTTTTCCGGTATTGAGTGCCGGTATCGCCTTGCCGTTCCTGATTAATGTGCATCACGGCAACCCGGCCCCCTTGCTGGCGATTGGTATGTACGCAGGATATTGCGGCACGTTGATGACGCCGATGGCGGCGAATTTTAATATCGTCCCCGCCGCGTTACTGGAACTGAAGGATAAATACCAGGTGATTAAGATTCAGATCCCGACGGCGTTAACCCTGCTGGTGGTTAACGTGTTCTTAATGTATTTCCTCGTGTTTCGCTAAGCGCGGCAACGACTTAAGGAGCAGTTATGCAATTAACTCAACATCAGGCAGAAGCCTTTGCCCGCATGCCGTTAACCTATTTACGTCAGGAATACCCGAATCACATTATGCATTTGCTTAATGATGATGGTGATGTCTTGCCGCCACGAGAACTGCATCCCATCTTTTACGGCTGCTTTGACTGGCACTCCGCGGTACACGGTTACTGGCTGTTGCTGCGCTGCGTGCGTCTTTACCCGGATCTGGCGTGCAAATCGGAGATCACCGCGCTTTTTGATGAGCACCTGACACAAGAGAAGGTTGCGCAGGAAGTGGCCTATTTTAACGCGCCGTTCCGCGCCTCGTTTGAGCGCCCTTATGGCTACGGCTGGCTGCTGGCGCTGGCTCAGGAGCTGAAGCACTCATCACTGCCGCAGACGCAAGGCTGGCATCAGGTACTGGAGCCTTTAACCCAGGATATTCGCGTCAGGCTGATGGATTATCTCAGCAAGTTGACGTATCCCATCCGTGTTGGCACGCATTACAACACGGCGTTTGCGCTGGCACTGGCGCTGGATTACGCCCGCGCGCTTGCGGATCGGCCGCTTGAGCAGGCCATTCTGGATGCTGCAAACCGCTATTACCTGGCTGATACCAATTATCCTGCGCACTATGAGCCAGGCGGCGATGAGTATATTTCGGGTGCGCTGACCGAAGCGCTGTTAATGAGTAAAGTCACCGCCGATTTCCCGGCCTGGTTCGATGCGTTCTTACCGGATGTGGCGTCGGTTTCGGCGCTGATGAATCCGGCGGAAGTCAGCGATCGTACCGATCCGAAAATTGCCCATCTTGACGGGCTAAATCTCAGCCGCGCCTGGTGCATGAAACATATCGCGAAGGCGTTACCGGAAAATCATGCCGGGCAAAAAGCGTTAAACGATGCTGTGAAACGCCATCTTGCGGCAAGCGTAGAACATGTGGTGGGAAGTCATTATAGCGGCGGCCACTGGCTGGCCAGTTTCGCGCTGCTGGCGCTGGAATAAAGGGTAGGTGGGTGCAGCGTGATAGTGCTGCACCCAAGCCGCTGTTGAAAAACGTTTGCATCAGCATCTCACGTTTTAACGCATTATTTTTTGCTTCGATGCCCACCGAGTCAACACTGCTGAGATGATAAGTATCCCTGCGCTCAGTCCGAACGTGCTCTGAAAACCAAACTGGTCAAACAAAACCCCACCCAACGTAGAACCTAGCGCAATCGAAAACTGGACTGTAGCAACCATCAGACCTCCACCTGATTCAGTATCAGATGCAGTCGCATGAGCAACCCAACTCCACCATCCTACCGGTGCAGCTGTTGACAGCACACCCCATACCCCCAATAAAACACATACTGCCAGTACGTTGTTACCCATGGGGATAAGAATCACTGCAACTGAAGCCATAACCAGCGGTATTGTAATGAGTGTCTGATAGAGGCGGTTTTTGATCACAAACCCAATCGCCGTCGTTCCCACGACTCCTGCTATTCCAATCATTAACAATATCAGCGTTACTGCGCCTGAATTAACTTTAGTGACATTCTCCAGGAAAGGTCTGACATAGGTAAAAAGAGTAAATTGCCCCATAAAAAAGATACCGGCGGCGCACATACCCATTGCGACATTTTTCTTCCGTAAAAGCGAGGCAATGGTTGAGCCAGTATTACGGGACTTGCCAGTTTCCATGGAGGGGAGGCTTACCCATTGCCAGACGAACGTGACCATAGCTACAGGCACTAAGCACAGAAATGCACCTCGCCAGCTGATGACAGCCGTAAGATAGCTACCAAGTGGAGCGGCCACTACCGTCGCCAAGGCATTTCCGCCATTGAAAACGGCCAGCGCACGCGGAACGTGGCTGATATGTACCAGTCTTACAGCTGTGGCGACAGACATTGACCAGAAGCCGCCAATCACCACACCGATCAGCGCGCGGCCCAACATATAGACAGCAAAGTTAGGCGCCAGAGCGACGATCATGGCCGATATGCCCATCAGGGCGGTTAATGCCAGTAAAAGAAACTTACGGTTCAGCCCTCCAGCGAGCCTGCGTACGGTAAGACTTGTCACGACGGCAAAGACCCCCGAAATCGTCATTCCCTGGCCGGCAGTGCCTTCAGTGATCCCTAAATCTCTGGCAAGCGGCGTTAACAGACTGACGGGCATGAATTCGCTTTATTTCTCCAAAACGGCATATGAAGCGGCGAATCAGCCAAAAGAGCTTCTGATTGTTAAAGATGCCACTCATGTTGATTTGTATGATCGTATGGATAAAATCCCGTTCAATGATATAACAGCATTCTTTAATAAATACCTTAACAAATAAGCAATAATACCTTCCGGTGTTCTCTGATGCGGTGGCCGAAAATATAGGCCATTGCATTGTTATAATCTACGATACTCAGATGGCAGAGCGCATTAAAAATATTCATGCGTTAAATGTGGGGGAAGGTATTACCGTATGGATATTCAGTCCGCTATTAACTTATCATGAGTTAATAGCGGGTAATAGATAATTCTATGTCATCAATTAATAAATTGAAGATTGATAAAAGGTATCAATATGAAAACCTTAGTGATTGTTTCTCATCCTTATCCCGAACATTCCCATGTTATTAAAGCGCTAAAAGAAACAGCAGAATCGATGGTGAATGTTGTTGTCCGGGATCTCGAAGCTATTTATGCTACACGGGACATCGTATTTAATATTGCTGAAGAACAAGATGCGTATGATGGCGTTGACAGGGTCATATTTATGTATCCGACACACTGGTTTAACCTTACCCCCAATCTCAAATCTTATTTAAACGAGGTCTGGAGTTATGGGTGGGCATTTGGTCCTGATGGTCATGCACTGAAGAACAAGGAAATGATGGTAGTCACTTCAGCCGGTGCCGCGGAGCAAATGTATTCAGCAGACGGACTTATTAAAAGTAGCATGGCTGACGTACTGGCTCCGATGAAAGCCTCTGCACTATATGTAGGAATGAAATATCTCCAGCCACTGGTGATTTATAATGCCGTGAATGTTTCTCCCGAAAGAATGAATCATTTGAGTAGCGAGTTAGTCAGCCATTTATCTGCCTGAGTGCTATAAGCGAAATAGACGCGATTTTATTTACTTATCCGCATGTATTGACAAGGTCTAATTATGCAAAATTTTATTTTTCATAAAAACTGAAAGAACACGGCCATGTCGCCCTGGGTGAGCATGCGAATATTACGACAGAGAAAGTAGAGGAAATACTGAAACTGGCGTTGTAATAATTCTATACGTGGCACATGAAATACGGCGGCATTTCTCCCTCTGAGCTGAAGCACCTGCGCCAGTTGGAGAGGAAAATCTGCGGCTGAAGAAACGGGGGGCCGATCTGAGCCCCGAGAAGGCGATGTTGCAGGACGTGCTGGCAAAAAGAACTGACGCTGGCACGCCTGCGTGAATGGGGCCGGGAGTGTAGCCTGGGTTTATGAAGTTACTAACCCATACATGCAATTTAACATAATATACATTATGCGTACTGACATGTAATCAGGCAGAATCCAGCATTTCGCACCTGTGATTGTGTTGCCTGTTTTATCCTTGGTTTCCGGCTTTTCAGGCAGACCGCTCAATCCGCTTCAGGCGTTCCCTGATGAAAAATCATTTGCCAGCGACCATCTTCATTTCTGACCCATAACGATGTGCGCAATGTGCGGTGCGTTTTCTCTCCCGACGGACTTTGCCTGAACGTCCGGTATGTCAGTAACAGCGTTCCGCTTTCGATCTGCGTTAATGCGAATTCCTCCGACGCGATTTGCTGTCGGTCTGTTTCTGCCAATAATGAATCGATAACTTGCTGCCTGTCGTATCGTTTTCCCGAACGACCAATCTCGAAAAAATGTCTGTGCAGCAACTTCTCAATGGCAATCTTCTGGCTGCGAATTTCTGGTCGATGAAGCTGCCGTTCGTATTGCACAATCTGCGGTTGTAAATCCTCTGTCATCATTCACCTTTTCCATTTCCGCCAATAAATGCCGCACTGCGCGTTTTCACTCCGGCACCCGATCTGTAAGCTTCATCCATTTATCGGCTGTATATAATTCATTCAGATTATTCTTAATTGTTTACCACGGTATGCCATTTATTCTTAACATCTCAAACACATAAGAACATTAACGATGGAGCGACTCAATGACCTTCCCCGGCCAACTCTCTGGTAATAACCTTCCCGATTACGGTCTTGCACGCAGCCTGGGCCTGGCCCCCGGTGATGACTTTGACTTTACTTCACTGGGTAATCAACTCGACTGTACCCGCAGTTTTCACCAGGTTGGCATTATTTATTCGGACGGTCCGCGTCAATGGCTGGTACGTCCTTCGCGGCGGATCGCCACGCCAAATCAAAGCACCGTCAGCCATGTTATTGTTACAAAAGTCAATTCTCAATCCACCTACAGTGCCGCTCAAGCGATCAATACGACGATTCAGGCACCTTCACTGGCAAATGAAATTACGTCGACGGCCATTTCTTGCGGAGCCGCCGTTGTCACCGGCGTTCTCGCACTGGGCGCTGGCGCTGCCGTACCGTTGACGGCCGGGGCTTCAGGCGTGGTGGCGGCGATCATTACTGCCGGAACGGTAGCCACCGTGGCGCAATGCGCGATCGGGCTGGGCCGCATCTCACTGATCGCCACCAATAATGACGAAGTGGTAACCTGGCTGGACAGTGAATCGTGGTATGTCACGACCAGCACAGCACTGGATATTCTTTCCCTGGCTGGTGCCGGGGCCGGATTAAAAAGTACCCTGGAAACCTACAAGCTGATGAAAGGCGCAACCTCTTCCAGCGTAACAAACTGGCTGAAGAATTTAAGCCGTGCAGAACGTAAACGCATCACCGAGGAAATTATTCGCGCGCAAAACCCGGGAATATCCAACACCGGCGTAAAAGCCGCGATGAAAGCAGGATTTTACCCGAAACGTTATCCTTCCGAAGCGTTACAAACCGCGTTGCAGCGTGAACTGACGGCGGCACTGGTTAATACCTCCGCATTTGCCGGTAGCGCGTTAACTGGAACGATCCGCAATCCTGGCAATATGAAAACCTCTGGGCAGTACATTATTGGTCTGATACAGTCATTTTCCTTTACAGGAAGTAATTGGTAGATGATGAAATATATAAAAAGAAGCCTTACGTTAAGTGCGGTGGTGGCAGAGAAAATAAAAACGAACGATCCGGAACGGCTGGAAAAATTAAAGGATCGTTTAAAGGATCGGCTGGGAATTCCTGCGGGTTGGCATATGATGGGCCTGCCGTTGATTGCCAGCATGATCCTCGCAGTGTTTAGTTTCGCCCTTCCCCAACCCTTTATCTGGCTGGCGATTTTTAGCTGGCTGGCGTTGCCGCATTATGCCGTGATGGCCGCGGTGATCCCTGTATCACTGCTCTATAGCGCCATTATTATTATCGCTATGGTCTTCATTTCTCGCGGTTTTTTATCGGCGATGAAGGTTTATCTGTATACGCTTTTTGTGACGTCGCTGGTCGCCATGATATTCTTTCTGACAGCCTTTGTTCCGGCACTGTTTGGCGCTGAACGCCAATTGTGGTTTGTTATCAGTTCATTATTGGGGTTAATTTTCATTGGTGGTAGCGTTAAATGCCTTAATAGCGCCATGTTTTTCCGCACCAATGCGTTATATTTGCACAACCGGGTCTGGCGCAAGCAATTGAATATTCAGCGTCAGAATATATCCTTTTCAAAACGATAAAATAAAGCCGCTGCGATTATTATTCCGCAGCGGCAATACCGCATTTAAAATATCAGCTTCGACGCCTCCTGCGCCTTATACATCCAGTTCAACCCACACAGCGGCATGATCCGAACCGGCATTGACCGGTTTTTTCAGCTCGGCGTAGGTTTCCCACTTCGCCGGACGCACGCCGGGCCACATCCCTTTACGGTACACGCCGCCCTGCTTTACCGTTTCCCATAACGCCGGTGACAACAGGATATAGTCGATTTTGTTATTGGCGGTACAGCTTCCCCACGTTCCCGGATAGCCGCCATTATCAAACTTTGCATGGGTGAAAATATCGCGCAGATCGGTATCTTTCAGCAGCGGCGCAAGCGGTTGGCTGTCTGGCGTGTCGTTAAAATCCCCGACAATCGCAATCAGCGTTTCGCCCTCTTTAATGCGTTGCTGATAAATCGCTTTCACCCGTGCGGCTTGCTCCCGGCGGCGAGCGTCTGAGCTGTTTTGCGATCCATAGCCTTTACTCTTCAGGTGATTCACTAACACATGCAGCGTTCTGCCATCCTTCAACGGGATGGCAAACTCCGGGCAATCGCGGGAGAAAATCAGCGCGCCATCGGCATCTTTGTCATCAACATGGCTGCGGATAGTCTCAATCGGGAATGCGCTGGCGGTCATTAAACCGACATCGATCCCACGTTCATCATTGCCATCAATCACCATCACATGCTCAAACGGCTTGCCATTACGGGCGGGAATGATTTCGCGGTTAAACGCCAGCAACGCCGGTCGGCTTTCCGCTTCGACGACAGCCAGAATATCGGCCTGCAGATCAATCATCACCTGCGCGGTCAACAGCATGGCCGTTTCATCCACCGGTGCGGCGCGTAGTTCCAGCGAGCCGACCCAGTCGGCCCGCCCTTCGGCAATAATGCGGATCTCCGAGCCATCTGTCGGCCGCGTCAGCAGTTTGCCACGGTTACGGCGCAGGATCACAAACGGGCCAGTATCAGACTTTTTCAGCCCCAGATCGTTAAGCAAAACCACCATTTTTCGTTTCATTTCAGCGGTATAGGTTAATTCGCCGAGTAACGCATTCAGGGCGGCAAACTTTTCCAGAATCGGTTTGCCTTCGTCCCAGTCGGCCAGATTCATGGCCTTCGCGCGGTCGAATAAGTTTTCCACATTGTAAGACGCCAGCCGCATCATTCACCCTCCCCTTGATTTCAACCGCTTCTGTGGCGATCGCACAGGCAGTTTCCGCTCATCGGTTAAGATTGTAGTCGTCGGCTGTGTCTTCAGCATGACAGAAAACCCCCTGCTTTCCCCCGGCCAGGCTGGCGCAAAATGATGGCTACGCGTCAATCATCCTGTAATTTGCGCCACAGACTCATTTTGCTGATCCCCAAATGGTGGGCCACTTTCTGCTGGTCGTTATTGTATCGCCGCAGATAAAGCGCGATCACCTGACGCTCAATATCGCGAACGATGGCCTTCAGCGTTGTTTTGTTCAGATCCACGACGACATTGTCATTAACCGTTGTGGGCCTGGCGCTATCCACCAGCGAAAAGCCGGTAAGCGTCAGCAACTCGTACAGGGAACTGCTCGGGAACTCACCGGATAATAAAGCCAGCCGCTCAAGGATAAACCGCAATTCACGAACATTGCCCGGCCAGGGCCAGCCGCTAAAAAGATCGAGAAATTGCGTCAGTAAGTGCTCGGCATTGAGTTCGCAAAGAAACATTCCGGCCAGATAGCGAATATCCTCCGGACGTTCGCGCAGCGGCGGAACCGCCAACGGCAGCACATTTAGCCGATAGTAGAGATCGCGACGAAACGTCCCTTCCTCGCTCATTTTTTCCAGCGAACGATTTGTGGCACCAATAATTCTGACATCGACGGGGATCACCTCTTTACCACCGATATGCATGATCTCATACTCCTGAAGCACGCGTAATAAGCGGCTCTGGATAGTCATCGGCAGCTCGCCAATTTCATCGAGAAACAGCGTGCCCTGATGTGCCAGCTCAATAAGCCCCGCCTTTCCTTCCCGTCTTGCGCCGGTAAACGCGCCGCCTTCGTAACCAAAAAGTTCACTCTCCAGCAGGCTCTCCGGGATCGCCGCACAGTTGATGGCGACAAAAGGCCCGTGGTTGCGCAGGCTGTGATTATGCATGCTCTGGGCAAACAGCTCTTTTCCGGTACCGGATTCCCCGTAAATCATGACCGGAGAATCGGTGCGGGCATAAATTTGTGCCAGCTTCTTTATTGCCTGCATGTCACGGTTGGCAGTTAAGATATGATCAAAGGTGTAGCGGGCAGTAAGCCCCTTTTTCTTCAGCTTGCCGCGAACGATGCGCTCGGCCTTCTCTATCTGCGGTGTATCGGTAAAAGAGCAGACCACGCCAATGCAGCGTTTTCCCATAAAAATGGGCACCCGGCTGGTGATAATCGACGTGTTATCCAGCTCCTGCAACTCACGGATCTCCGGCGCGGCGGTCAACAATACCTGATTAATACGTGTATTTTTAATAATATTATCAACGGGTTTGCCAATCACCTGCGCGGCGCTCAGCCCGAAAATCTTTTCTGCGCTGTGATTAAAAAACTGAATCTCGTTGTTGTCGTTGGTAACGATAATGCCTTCCGTAATGGAGGAAAGGATAATCTCCAGCCTGGCGGTATCACGGGCTTTGCGTTTTGTCGTTTCCACTATGGCCAGCGCTTCACGCAGCGCACTGTTCACCGATTCGATCCCGTTTTCAATCAGGATGCCCTGCATGGCGTACTGTTTGGCACTATTGGCGACCGGAAAACCGCCGGTCACCGTGGCATAGCGGCGGCGCCGACACTGTTCCAGTTGTTCGGTCATATCCTGGTGGGATAAAAAAACAAACTCATCGATAGTGATATTCAGCGCCTGTGCAATAAGTAACACATCAGTTAAATAATTCTGGTAATTGAAGAAGGCGATATGCTGCGAATGATTTTTCAGCGGAATGAGGGATTTCAGTAAATCCGCCGTGGATGTCAGTATTTTCACTACCGGAATAGCGGTTGCTTTTTCAATATATTCCGCCGTTCCTCCCCGGCTAAGAATAACATCGTAGTACTCAGCATCAAGATTTCTGGCGATGTTGGCCGCTTTCTCAAGGCTGCCATGATAAACGTGGCAGTTAAATATACCCGTACATTGTGTAGCGACTATTTCGCCCAGTTGTGGGTAAGGGGTAATTAACGCAAGGTTGGGTAGAGTATTCTTGTTCATGGCGCTTTTTTCAATGTTGCTGTTTTATTAAATCAATATCAAAGTTGGTATCTATAACGAAATTGATATTGATCGCGGTGTTTTGTTGTTTATTTCACTTTCCGTAAAATTCTTAACATTCAATAAGTTGCTTGTCCTCTTTGCAAATTTAATTTTTGGCACGCTGTTTGATTAATAACGTTTGTGTGAAGCATTTTTCTTCCACGAAAACTATTTTAGCTTACAAGGAAATTGAATGAACAATAAGACAGGTGTATTAAGCGGCGTCCGCGTTCTGGATCTCACTCGTGTGCTGGCTGGACCTTATTGCGGAATGATGTTAGCCGACTTTGGCGCTGACGTGATTAAGATTGAATTACCGGGTAAAGGCGATGATGCCCGTGCAAATGCGCCACAAATAAATGGTGAAAGCGCCTATTTTATGAATCTTAATCGTAATAAACGTGGTATTACGCTCAATCTCAAGTCTGAGCAAGGGCGTAATATTTTCCTGAAAATGGTGCGCAACAGCGATATTGTGCTGGAAAATTACCGGCCGGGCGTGATGGAAAAGCTTGGCCTTGGTTATGAAGATCTGCGCAAGGTGAATCCAGCCATTATTTATGGCGCGGTATCGGGTTTCGGCCACACCGGGCCTTACTCCCGGCGTGCGGGATACGACATTATCGGCCAGGCGATGAGCGGCCTGATGAGCACCACGGGCTGGCCCGATACGCCTCCCACCCGCACCGGAACGGCCATTGCGGATGTGGTAGGCGGTATGAGCTGTGCCATCGGCGTGCTCGCGGCCTATGCCAATCGCCTGAAAACCGGCGTCGGCGACAAAGTGGATATCGCGCTGGTTGATGCGATGGTCTCGTCGCTGGAGATCATCAATATTATCTACCTGAACACTGGACGTATTCCGACGCGTATCGGTAACCGTTATGAAGCGATTTATCCTTACGATTCATTTCAGGCGCAGGACGGTTACGTCATCATCGCCTGCGGCAACGATAAGCTGTTTGGTCTGCTGAAACAGACGCTGAAAATCAGCGAGCTGGAGGATGCCAGATTCAGCACCAATATTGCACGTGTTACCCATCATGCTGAACTGAAAGCCATCCTGGAGCGCTGGACTTGCGAACACCCGATTGACCAGATCGTTGAGCTGCTGCTGGCGGCAGGCATTCCGGCCGCGCCAATCAACACCATCGACCGCGTAACCAAAGATCCGCATATTGCCGGGGCGCGCGAAATGTTTGTCGATATTGAACATCCGGTCGCCGGAAAAATTACCATGACCGGTAATCAGGTTAAATTCTCCAACAATAAAACCTCCATCAGAATGCCCGCGCCGACGCTGGGTCAGCACAACCACGAAATATTAAAAGAACTGCTTAATTATTCCGATGCGGAAATAGAGCAGCTTATCAACGATGGTATTCTTTAAGGCCAACACCATGGGAAAATTTATTCAACTTACCGAAGTCGGACCGCGAGACGGCTTCCAGAATATTAAGCAGCCGATTCCAACTGAACTGAAAATTCGTATTATCGATCACCTGATCGCTGCCGGTGCGAAAAACATCGAAATAACGTCGATGGTCAGCCCGAAAGCGATCCCGCAAATGTCGGATGCGAAACAGGTCATTGCCCATGTGCTTGAACATCACCCGACGATAACGCCCTGGGTGCTGGTGCCGAATAACCGGGGAGCGCAATTAGCCGTGGAGAATCACATCTCGCACGTCAATTATGTTATCTCCGTCAGCCCGGCGCATAACAGCGCCAATATTAACCGTACGCACCAGCAATCGCTGGATGAGCTGGCCGTCATTCGCCAGGCGCATCCGGATCTGGAGATTTCGCTGTCGCTTGCCACCGCGTTTGGTTGCCCTTTTATCGGCGCTACCAGCACTGACACGCTGCTGGAGATGATCCATTTTGCCGGGGATCTTGGCATTCACCACATTACGCTGTGCGACACCATCGGCGTGGCGAATCCGCTGCAAACCGCAGATCTCCTGCAACGCGTCAGCGCCCGGTTCCCGCATCTCGATATCGGCCTGCATATGCATAACACGCACGGTATGGCGCTGGCCAACATGATGGCTGGTTTGCAAAACGGCGTGACGCGCTTTGAAACGGCGGTTGGCGGTCTGGGGGGTTGTCCTTTCGCGCCGGGTGCCGCCGGAAATGCCGCGACAGAAGATGCGGTAAATATGTTTTCCCGCATGGGGTTCGATTGCGGAATATCACTCGATGCGCTGCTGGAAGTCTCTGCGTTAATTCGCGAATCGATTGAGCCAGCATTATTAAGCAGTTTATCGCGGGCAAGAACGTACCGGGAGTTTGATTTTTACCCACCGCAACGCTGAATACTCAGGGAATACACCATGAACAATAACAGCGGTAAACCCACCATGACGCATTACAGATGGTGGGTAATGAGCTTTATTTTTGTCATTTATACTGTTGCAAATGCCGATCGGGCAAATATCGGTTTTGCCCTACCCTTTATTCAGGAGGAATTTAATCTCTCCAATACTCTGGCCGGGTTATTAATTAGTTTGTTCTTTGCTGGCTATGCGCTATTTCAAATTCCGGCCGGGTATGTCATTAAAAAATATGGTATGCGGAAGGCGTTTGCGCTCGGCATGTTTCTGACCTCCTTTTTTACCGCCTTAATGGGCGTGGTGAATAATGTGCTGGTGCTGAAATTGCTGCGTTTCTTTGTCGGCGTCAGCGAAGCGCCGGTGGTGATCGGCTCGACGGTGACCATCAATCAGTGGTTTCCGGCGAAAGAAAAAGGCACTGCTACCGGTCTGTTTCTTGCGGGTTCAAAGTTTGGCCCGCTGATTGTTCCCGCCCTGTGCGCGTGGATCATCATGACGTGGGGCTGGCGCTATATCTTTGTCTTTTTCGCCATCCCCGGGCTTCTGTTGTCTATCTTCTGGTATTTCATGGTGCGCAACACTCCAGAAGAGAGCCGCTTTGTGAACAAACAGGAGGCGGCATATATTCGCGACGAGTTACCGGGTAAGGCGCAACAACCCGGAGAGGCGCCGCAGAAAGCCCGCTTCCGCTACTGCTGGCTGGACACGCTGATCCGCACCCGCCAGGTGGAGGAACTCACCACCTCGAAGCAGGTATTCAGGTGCTGGGATATTTACGGTGTGGCGTTAGGCTACTTCTCAATGGTTGGCATTGTCAGCGTACTGATGTCGTGGCTGCCGAAATACTTGATCACCGAACGCGGCTTCGATCTTACCAGTTCCGCCGCGCTGGCCGCCGCGCCTTTTCTCGGCACTGTGCTGGGTAATTTTCTCGGCGGTGTGCTTTCAGACCGGGTACTGAATAAAAGGCGTAAGCCGTTGATGCTGCTGAGCGCAGGCGCGACGATTTTCACTATGTATTCGCTGGTGTTTGCTCCTGAAAGCAAGGCTGTTCTTTCGCTGATGCTGTTTATGCTCGGGCTGATGCTCTCTCTCGGTTATTCCGCCTATTCGGTGTATGCCATGGGCCGCGCCAGTAAAGAGATCTATCCCGTTGCCTACAGCGTGATCAATATGGGCGGACAACTCGGTGGCATGTGCATGCCGCTGATTGTCGGTGTCATCCTTGATCGCTGGAACTGGGATGCGGTGTTTATCGCCATGACCGGCTTCTGCGTGTTGTGTTTTATACTCGTTGCCACGGTGATTGAACCGTTACCGAAAGAGGTCACGGTGGTGCGCCGTTAAACATCGGGGGCGAAAGCCCCCTTTTCACTCTGGCCGCAACGTGCGGCAAACGTTCAGCACAAACTGCCGCAGCCAGCGGTGCGCCGGGTCAACTTCCGAACGCGGATGCCAGAGCTGTGAAACGGTGATGCCGCGGGTTTTGACCGGCAGTTCAAACATCCATAACCCCTCGCTTGTCGCCTTATTCATCAGGAACGAGGCCGGAACCAGCGCGATCAAATCAGTAGCGCGCGCTACCGCCAACACCGCCGGAAAACCCGGCACCACGGCGGCGATGTTGCGCTGCAGCCCGGCATCGGCTAGCCCTTCATCCACCGGCCCGCTCAGCAGCCCGCGCCGTGAGGCGATAACGTGCGCAAACGAGACATACTGTTCGGCGCTCACTGTCTGCTGTTGCGCCAGTGGATGGCCGCTTCTGACCACACCGACAAAACGATCGCGAAACAGTGCCTGCACGCGGATTTCCGGCCCCATTTCCCCCAGCACGCCAATCTCCAGATCGACCCGCCCTTCGCGTAGCGGTTTATCGCTTTTCTCTGCTTTCGGCGTAAAGCGCAGCGTTACGCCTGGCGCAATGGCAGCGGCTTGCGCAATCAACGTCGGGCCAAAGGCTTCAACAAAACCGTCATTGGCTCGTAGCGTAAACATCTGGCGCAGGCTGGCAATGTCCAGCAACGGCGTTGCCGGGCGCAATACCGCCCGCGCTTCGAAAACGGCGTTTTGCGTGCGTTCGCGAATGGCTTCGGCATAAGGCGTCAGCACCATTGTCCGCCCCGCCCGTACCAGCAGCGGATCGCCGGTAGTTTCCCGCAGGCGGCTCAGCGTGCGGCTCATCGCCGATGCGCTCAGCCCCAATCGTCGGGCGGCGGCGGCAACGCTTCTTTCGGCCAGCAGAATATCCAGCGCAAACAGCAGATTCAGGTCCGGTTGTGTCATAGCAGGTTGTTTTCCATAGAGAAGAAGTAGATATGGCGTTTGCTGCACTATATCAATGCAACTGCTGCGTCTTCCGCCATGTATCCCGCGAAAGTAGAGTTAATGCAAGCACAACTTATTCTGAGGTCATGATGGAATTGTTTACAGATTTGCCGGGCGATGAAGGGTTAGCGGGTCGCCAGCGCGCGCTGGCGCTGATTGCGCTGATGACCAGCACCACGATGGCCGTTTTTGATGGCGCGATGGTGAATATCGCCCTGCCGCAAATCGCCCGTTCTCTGCATGTCTCTGCCGGGGACGCCGTCTGGGTAGCGAATGGCTATCTGCTTTCTGCTGCGATGACGCTGGCTATTTTTGCTGCGCTGGCCGCCCGCATGGGGTTTCGTACGCTGTTTGCCAGTGGGTTACTGCTGTTTACGCTGGCGTCGCTGGGGTGCGCGTTATCCCCATCGCTGCCGATGCTGGTGACCATGCGCGTATTGCAAGGGATTGGCGGCGCGGCCACGCTCAGTATTGCACCGGCCATCCTGCGTTCAATTTTTCCCACTCGTCTGCTGGGGCGCATTCTCGGCATCAACGCCCTGCTGATTGCCACCAGCACGGCTGTTGCACCTGTCATTGGCGGCGCGCTGCTGAGCGAGCTGAGCTGGCAATGGTTATTTGCCATCAATATTCCGCTGGGCGCTATCGCACTGGCATTTGCCCTGCGCGTCATTCCAGGAAAAACTGCCAGCGTCAGCGGGCCGTTTGATGTGCAGGGCGCGCTGTTCTCGGCGCTGATGCTGGGGGCGGCCATCATGGCGTCGACGGCCACATCCTGGACGGGCACCGCTTTTGCTGTGGTTGCGGTGGCGAGCGGGCTGGCGTTTGTGCGCCGTCAACAGCGAGCGCCGCAACCGTTGCTGCCGCTGGGGCTTTTTGCCTCGTCCCGTTTCTCTCTTGCCGCACTCACCTCGCTGGCCTCGTTTATCAGCCAGGGCGTGACTTTTGTCGCGCTGCCGTTTCTCTTTCAGAATGTTTATGGCTACAGCGCCTTTACCTCGGCTTTGCTGTTTACCGCCTGGCCAGTCGGCATCATTCTGGTGGCACCGCATGCCGGGCGGCTGGCAGATCGCTATGCGCCCGCAAAAATTGCCACTGCCGGGTTACTGCTGTTCGCCGTTGGATTGCTGCTGCTGGCGCTGCTACCGCAAAATGCAGCGGCGTGGGATATCAGCCTGCGTGGGCTGATCTGCGGGATGGGCTTCGGCTGTTTTCAAAGCCCGAATAACCGGGAGATGCTGGCCAGCGCCTCACGCGAACACAGCGGCTATGCTTCCGGCGTATTAGCCATTGTGCGCACCTTTGGACAGTGCCTTGGCGCGGCACTGGTGGGCGTGATGCTGGCGCTCTGCTCGCCAACGCAGGAAGCGCTGGCGATACGGCTGGGATTGTGGCTGGCGATGATGGCGACGCTGCTGGCAATCGCCTTCAGTCTGAGCCGCCTGCGTCAGTTGTCGGCTCCGGCCGTGCGCTGAGCCAGCCAGACCGTGTGGCCGCCGCAGTCGGGATCTTCCGCCCGCATCTCCAGCACGCGAAAGCCGATTGCCGCCAGTTGTTGCCGGTACTCTTCAGGCGCGAGGCTGGCGTGATACAGCGGCTCGCCCTCAAATTGTCCGATGGCGATACCGTCCTCCGGCCCGCTGGTAAACATCAGCACGCTGCCAGGATGGCTGTGGCGGGCAAAGCGGGCAAACATGCTGCGCTGATCGTTCTGCGTCAGATGGAAAAAGCTGTCCCAGGCGATCAGGCCGTCGAAGGTTTGCGCCAGCGCAAGCTGGCGCATATCCTGGTGAACCCAGCGCGCAGACGGAAACGTCTGCCGGGCCCTTTCCAGCATCGCTGGCGCGCCGTCCACGCCGGTGAGATGAAAGCCCTGGGCGATAAACCATGCGGCGATGGGTTGACCGTTGCCGCAGCCAATATCCAGAATCCGCCCATTCTCCGGTAAGCACGCGGCGAATTTCTCCAGCCAGCTTTTTTCAAACAGCGTTTGCGAACGTTGCTGCGCGAACGCAGCGGCGTGGCGTTGATAGAGGGAAAGAATGGCGCTGGCGGCCTCAGAGCGACTCATGACAGCATCCCTTTCAGCTTCGCCAGCAGATACGCAGTAACCGACGTAGCGTCGCTGACTGCGCCTTCGGCGATCAGCGCTTCAAATTCGCGCAGTGTTATCTTACGCGCCGTCAGGCCGACTTCTTCCTGATCCAGCGAGGTTTGATGCTGGGTCAGATCTTCTGCGAGAAAGATATGGTAACCCTGGCTGGAGTAGCCCTGCGCCAGTTTTTGATAGCCGACATGGCGCATACGCCCGGCCACCAGCCCGGTCTCTTCCTGAAGTTCCCCGGCGGCGACGCGCAGCGGATCTTCGTCAGGCGCGCACTCCCACGATCCCTGCGGCAGTTCGAGAGTGCGTTTGCCAATCGGGTAACGGTACTGCTCAACGATGTACAGCGCATCGTCCTCGCGGGCAATGATCACCACGAAGTCGGGTTTCTCCACCACGGAATAGATCCCTTCATTGCCGTCGGCGCGCAGAATACGGTCTTCACGCAGGCGCATCCATTTATTGCGGTAAACTTCGGTGCTGGCGAGGGTTTTGATGTCGGACATCATTATTCTCCTGGGATCAGTTCGCATTCCATATCGAAGCAGCGCAGATCGGCTCGCGCCATTTTTGAGTGATACCGGTTTTCCTGGATAACGCGAAAGCCCTGCTGCTGATAGAAACGGCAGGCATTCGGCGTTGATGCCAGCGTCAGGCGGGTAAAACCGCGACGTCGCGCTTCCTGCTTCAGCGCAGCGATGATGGCCGAGGCCAGACCTCTGCCGCTCCACTGCGGCAGAGTGAAAATGGCTTCCACACTGCCGGTGCGCAGATCGAGATACCCGCTGGCAACGGGGATATTCTCCGGCGTGACGGCAACATAGAACGGGTTCTCTTCGATCACCACGCGGTAATTGTCCGGCATGGCTTGCGGTGTCCAGGCCTCGATCACCTCCGGTGAATAGACCGCTTTACACCCCTGCTGGATCGCTGCGTTGCGAATGTGCCACAACGTTTCGGCTTCTTCAGGCACTGCCAGTCTGATCGTCATAGGCGCTCCTTTGCTGAAAATGATATTTACCATATCAATACCAGCCTGCGCTGTGTTCGGTTTTTTTTCGCCCGCAACATTCAGGGAAAGGCGTCTGCCAGAGAATGCAGCACCCAATAAAAAGGAGATGGCGCCTGAATTTGCCATCTCCTTCGGGGTTACGGCTGGCGGCAATCAGGGAATGAGATCGCAGTTGCAGGCAGCTCCGCCTTCACCGGCCAGGCAAAGGATATGACACACCTCGTTCCAGTCAGGTTCGCTGCTCCTTTCCGGGGGCGCTGCCGCGATATTCATCGATAATCCAAATAACAGAATTGAGAGTAATGCGTTGAATTTTTTCATAATACATCTCCTTTTGTATTACGAGTTTCATGGTGCCCTGTGAAACCTAACATGGAACCGTAGCCTGAAAACATTATGGCTATCTGATTCGCTGTGTTTTGCGCTGTACTGGCGTAAGGGTTGTCAGCGTAGGATTAATCTTATTTTTTTGCGGTGAGATGGTAAAGCAGGAGATGATTGCGTTGGTTGACAGTAACGCCATTTACGCAACATTTGATTAAACGATGTGCAACATTCAATGCCTTAGCGCAAATTTCATTCGAAAGTCGCGCTGAGAAACGATGCCGTCAACTAGCGTGAAAAATCGCTGTTTACCTGAATAAAAATCACACAGTTTGTAAGGAATTTCTCGTTATTTCATCCGGTTAAAAATTATGTTATCAGTATCAGCCTGCAAACTGAAAGACGTGCATTTTCAGGCTCGTCGCCCCTGTGAGGCCGAAAGATCATGGAACCTGTCGTTTATGTTGTCGATGATGATAATGCCGTCAGAAAATCAATTGTCCGGCTGTTGGCATCCGAAGGTTACCGCGCCATCGACTTCGCGTCTGCGGAGTCATTTCTCTCTCATCCCCTTGTCGGCGTTCCGGCCTGTTTGATCCTCGATTTAAACATGCCGGTGGTGAATGGTTTTGATGTTGCCAGCGCGTTAAAAGATCGCGGGCGCGAGCTGCCAATTATCTTTCTGACGGGGTTTGGCACCATTCCGCTAACCGTTCAGGCAATGAAAGCCGGTGCGCGTGAGTTTCTGACTAAACCGGTGGAGCCGGAGCGTTTGCTGGCTGCGGTGGTGGATGCCCTGAAAGGCGCCGAGCAGGAGTTTGAACAGCAGCAGGCGAACTTCGCGCTCAAGCAGCGCCACCTCTCTTTAACGCCGCGCGAACAGGAAGTGTTTGAACTGGCGATCAGCGGCTTGCTGAATAAGCAGATCGCCGCCGAGCTGGGCGTCAGTGAAATCACCGTCAAAGTGCATCGCCGCCGGGTGATGGACAAAATGCAGGCCCGCTCGCTGGCGGATCTGGTGCATGCCGCCGGAAGCCTGCAAATCGCCAAGTCCCGCAGCCGTTAATCGCTGGCGGGCAAGGTAAAGGAGAACAGACTGCCAAACGGCGTTCTTGCCTGCGCGGTCAGTTTCCCCTGATGCCGTTCAATAATGGTGTAACTGATGGTCAGCCCCATCCCCATTCCCTGCGCTTTAGTGGTGTAGAACGATTCAAACAGCCGGGCCTGCACTTCGGCATCCATTCCGCTGCCGGTATCGGCAATGGCGCACAGCAGTTCACCCGGCTGCGGGTTCTGCGTGCTGAGCGTCAGCACCCGCGGGCGCGAATCCACCTCGGCCATCGCTTCAATGGCATTCATCACCAGGTTCAACAGCACTTGCTGGATCTGCACGCTGTCGCCGCAAAACAGGCTGTTGGCGGCCTGTAACCGGTAATCGACAGCAATATGCCGCCGCTCAAGTTCGCTGCGCGACAGGGTCAGAATATGGTGCAGCAGCGCGTGCAGATCGAGGCGTTCAAACACCGGCGGCTGGCGGCGCGTCAGAGATTGCAGGCTGCGGATCACCTCGCCTGCGCGTTGCCCTTCACTAATAATTTCCTCCAGCCCGCTACGGATGTTTTCAATCGGCAGCGGATCGCGGTTAAGCCAGCGCAGGCTGGCACCCGCATTGGAGACAATTGACATCAGCGGCTGGTTAATCTCATGGGCAATTGACGAGGTGAGTTGCCCGACGGTGGTTGCCCGCGAAACGCGCGCCAGTTCGGCCTGCGCCACGCGTACTGCATCTTCATTTTGCCGTTGGGCGGTGATATCGGTAATGGTGCCAAAGTATTCATGCACCGTTTCACCGCTGGCCGCTACCGGATCGCCAATGCCGAGAATATAACGCACCTCGCCGTCGGCGCGGATAATACGGAATTCCGCCTGCATGGTTAACCCCTGCGCGACGCTGCGGGTCACCAGCGCACTGATGTGCGCGTGGTCGTCAGGATGCACATAGGTGAGAAACTCGGCCATCGAGATCAGCTTGCGTTTCTCCGGTAGCCCCAGGATGCGTGCATACTCATCCGACATATGCATCAGATCCTGCTCCAGCTCCCAGCGCCAGGTTCCGGTGTGGCTAATCTGCTCGCCGAGCATCAACGAGGTCTGGCTGGCACGCAGCTCTTTTTCCACCCGGCGGCGCTGAATATTCTCCTCCAGTAGTTCGGCGTACAGACGCGCCGTTTCCAGCGAAACCGCTGCATGTGCGCCAAGCAGGTTTACCACCCGGGAGTGCCCGGCGGTAAACACGTCTGGCATCAGGCGATTTTCCAGATAGAGCGCCCCCACCAGCCGAGCCTGTTTAAACATCGGCACGCACATTACGGCCGCGCCAGAGGTCACCAGATAGGGATCCTGGCTGAACGGGCTGTACTCTTCCGGCCTGCCGGTGCGGATCTCCTGCCCGGTGCGGATCACCGCCGCCAGCACCGACAGCGGTAAATCCGTTGCCAGCGGCGTTTCGTTTAGTACCTGTACGCGCACCCCTTCGTTGCTGGTGTGCGCGCTGGCTTCAATCAACGGGATAGTGTCATCCAGCACGCGGATTAACAGGCCGCGCTGTGCACCTGCCCGCTCCAGCAGCATGGTCATCAGGATCTGGATCAGCCGCTCAAGATTGATCTCTTCGGAGAGTGCGCGTGAGGCCTTGATAATGCTTTGCAGATCGCGAATTTCATCATTTTGCGCAAAAGCAATGGTGTCATACGGCGTGCTGGCCGCTTTCGCGACAAGGTGCGGGTGCGTCTGTTCGAGCTGGCGCACTTTGCCGTGCGCGCCGACGCGGCCCCAGGCGGCGATTGCCCCGCGAAACCAGGCATCGGCAATCGTAGGATAACCGCAGGTGCGGGCAAAGTGCCCGGCCAGTTCGTGCGCCAGCGCGTTGCTCGGGTTAAAGCCCGCTTCGCGCGACAGCTTGATGGCTTTCTCATACTGACCAATGGCGATACTGTTCATCCCATCGAGCCGCACGATCTCGGCGTACAGCAGCGCCTCTTTGTCGCTGAAGGTCGACGGATTGAGTCGCGCCCAGCGTGCGATCGGGTTGTAGTGCTGATTAAGACGCTGGCGGTGCGCGGCGGAAAAGGTATCCGGTGTCAGTTGCATCGACAGCGACAACGCGCTGTAGAGATGGTAATCGAGCAGATTGACGTGTCCGGGCGCGGCCCAGGCGAAGCGCCCCGCTTCCAGCAGGCTGCTTTCCGCCTGCGCATATTCCCCGGCAAAAAAGTGTGCCATTCCGCGATAAAGCCAGAACCAGAACAGCATGGGCGGCGGCGGTGTTGCCGGTAGCAGAGACTCCGGGAGCACCGCTTTACCGCTAAATACCTGCTGGGGTGTTCGCAGGTATTCAACAAAGTGACGTTGTAACAGCAGGATGGTATCCATATCCGAAAAACGCGTCTCGTGTATGAACGCCAGCCCGCGCTCTATATGACTCAGTACCACATCAAGCGGGTCGCCGCAGACCAGGCTGTTGGTGACCTCACGGAAGGAAGCGAAACAGGCAATGGTGAGATCGCCATGCGCAACCGCAGCGGTGAAACAGTTTTTGGCGCACTGGACGGTATACGACAACGGCTGGATCCAGACGCTGCTGCGCCCCAGCGCCACCAGAGTTTTAGCGGCGTAATCATGAAAACCGTGGCGCGTGACCAGGTCCTGCGCCAGCGTGCCGTAGCGAAAGCCCTGCTCATACTCGCCATAACGCTCGCCGATCATGACGCCAAACCACGCCAGCGCGACGGTGGATGCGCCCGTCAGCCCGCGCTCCAGCGTCAGTTGCAGTATCCGGCAGAGCAGCAGGAAATGCAGGCGAGGACAGATAAAACTGGCGTACAGACTGGCGCTTCCCAACAGGTTCATCAGCACATCCGTTTCGCGGTGGTTCATGCGCGGCAATGCCATAAACGTGCTGATGGGGTGCGTTCCAATAAGGGAGGAGATCTCCTGCCAGGCGTCGTCGCACTCGGCATCGTCCGGCTGTCGGCTTATATGAATACCGAACACGGAGAGCCAGCTCAGCGTGGTGTCGAGCGCTGGTGAATAGCTGGAGCGGCGGATATGCACTTCCGCCAGTACGCTGGCGGCATGGGCTTTTTCCACCAGCCCGCCCGGCGAGGCCAGCAGCGTTTCGCACGATGCGCGTGCGGTAGCGAGATGGCCCAACAGAAGTTCGCACTCTGCCCGCTGTAAATCGATCGCGAAGAGATCGTCGCTGTCGGCGCTGAGCGCGCGTGCGGTCTGTAAATAGCCCAGCGCGGAAGCGTAATCCCCGCTGCGTCTGGCCTGTCGGGCAGCAAGGGCGCAAAGTTCGCTGAACTTCTGCCGCTGTGGCGCAGGCTGGATATTGTCGATCGCCGCCGTGACATGGTGGATGGTGCGAAACAGGATCTCGTTACCAGGGGTTTGTCGCGCTTCATCGGCCAGCAGGCTGGCGGCCCGCAGATGTAACTGACGGCACACGGACGAAGACAGCAAGGCGCTTGCCGCCTGCTGAATGCGCTCATGGGTAAAGGCGTATTCGTCGGCGTTGAGGGTAATTAACTGCACGGACACTGCCGGGTGCAGGTGCAAACGTATCTCGCCAGGCGTCCTCTCCAGTATGCGGCTTGCCAGTAACACTTCGCCTGCGCTGCCAAGACAGGCCAGATGAGCAAGCAGCGTACGGGTTTCCTCCGGCATCTGTTCCAGTTGTTGCAGCACCAGGCTAATGACGTTTTCACTGTAGTAACGGGCGCGAATCGCCGCCAGATCGTAGTGCCAGCGCCCCTGATAGCTGTTATGACTCACCAGCCCGTCTTCAACGATGCGTTTAAAAAATTCATGGGCAAACAGCGGATTACCGCCGGTTTTTTCATGGATCAGTTTGGCCAGATCAACGGTCGATGCCGGGCGGGTCTGAAAAACGATCGCCAACCAGCGCGCCACGGCTTTGGCGGAGAGCGGTTGCGGCTCGCACGTCATCGTTCGCCGGGCGACGCTGCGCAGGCGTGCGAGCGTGGCGGCAAACTCCTCATCCCCGAGCGACGGCAGATCGCGGTGCGATACCACCATCAGCAGCGGCAAGGCGTGGCTGTGCTGCAACAGATACTCCAGCAGTTGCAGGCTGGCGTCATCGATCCAGTGCAGATTGTCGATCAGTATTACCAGCGGGCAACCGGGCGAGGCAAACACACTCACCAGGCGCAATACCATATGATTAAAGCGCGCGCGGGCATCCAGCGTGACGCTGTCAACGAAAGGCGCGGGTTTACTCTCCAGCAACAGACCCAGTTCCGGCGCGAGACTTACCGCCAGCCCTTCATACCCGGCCAGCGCGATGGAGAGCCGCGATTTCCAGCGCGCCACCTCTTCGGCGGGCAACCCCAGTAAATGCAGTGCCAGCGAGCGAAATGCTGCCGTTAACGCGCCAAGCGGCAGCACCGCGCTGTACTGCTCCACTTTGCCAAGCGCGATCAGCGTCGGGCGTTGCAGAAACAGTTTCAGCGCTGAGGCCATCAGCGATGATTTACCCATCCCGGACGGGCCGCTAAGGGTGACCAGCATCTGTTTGCCGCTGTGGTTGACCTCTTCCAGCGCCGCAACCAGCTCGCCCGCCTGCGGATGCGCACGGTACAACGTATTGGCAAAATGCAGCGACGGGGAACGATCCTGTAAACCGGGCGTAAACGCCGGAATGCCCTGCTCCGGCGTCAGCGTGGCCTGGCAGCGGCGCAGATCGGCGATCAGACCATCGATGGTCTGGTAACGTTTCTCCGGCGATTTGGCCAGCAGCTTCAGCAGGATGGTTGACAGCATCGGCGGTAGCCCTTCCCGCAGGCTGTGCGGCGCGGCAGGTTCAGAGGCAATATGATGCAGCGTCCACTCTGCCTGCCCGCCTTCGGACAGATCGAACGGCAGCACGCCGGTCAGTAATTCATACAGAACAATGCCCAGACTGTAGAGATCGCTGCGGCTGTCAACGGCATGATGGGTGCGGGTGGTGTGTTCCGGTGACATATACGCCAGCGTGCCGCCGGAAAGCGGCAGCCAGTTTTGCGCCTGCGCTTCACTGCTGCTGGTGGCAAGGCCAAATCCGCCGAGACGGCAGCGCTCCCCGCTGAGAAAAATGTTTCCCGGCTTGATATCGCCGTGAATGAGATTGCGGCGATGCATCTGGCGCAGCGGCGCGCAGATACGTAAGGCCAGCGCCAGCCAACTGGCGATGGAGGCCATTGGCAGAGCGATCATCCGGGTGAGCGTTTCAAAAGCAAATGCCGGATAGACCAGCGCGAAACGGCCATGATATTGCGCGCTGGCGACGGGCGTGACCGCCCAGCTACTCTCCAGTTGCGCGCGCAGCGCCAGCTCATTTTTCAGCAACTGGCTGGCGCGCGGTTCGGCTTCGTCGCTGACGGCGGTGGCAAGGATAAAGGCGTCACTGGCCCACGGGTAATGGGCATTCATCCAGGCTATGCATCCTTCCTGCGCCAGCGGCGTATAGATGGCGTCATCCTGCACAGTAAAAGGCTGTCCAGCGTTGTGTTCTCCGGTTTCCGGCCACAACGGAAGAGGTGAAGCGTCGCTCATGGATTATCCTCACTGTTGCTCAGCACACGCTGAACATATTCAAGGAGGATATCGATATCGATGGGTTTGCGCAAAAAAGCAACGGCACCGGGTTTGCCCGCGTACCGTTGCCAGGTTTCGTCGTCGTGGCCGGAGATAAAGATCACCGGCGGCGGTGCCGGGCTAAGCTGCAATCTCTCAAACATCATTGCGCCGCTCATGCCTTTCAGTTTGAGATCCGCGATCACCAGCGCAATCGCAGGCCGCGCCGGGCCGTCGTTGAGAAACGCTTCCGCCGAGGGAAATGCTATCGTGGCGTAGCCCTCCGATTGCAGCAAATTACTCAGTCCGCTACGGACGGAAGGTTCATCATCAACAATGGCAATACGCCGGGGTTGCGTCATGCGATTTCCTCTGGCCTCAGGTATCCTGGCGCGGCGGCGAGTCTGGAGGTTCAGGCTGCGGCGCACCGCTAATTTTCGGTACACACTCATGGCGGAACCACGCCATAGTCAGCGGCTGTCGGGCCAGCAGACGGCGGGTTATCGGTACGAGTTGCTCCCCCACCAGCATGCCGAACAATCCGAGTAGAGCAACCACCGGCGGTGCGGGTGAGCGAACCCCCAGTAAAGCATAAATAACGCCAGCCAGAAGACCGACCAGGAGAGAAACGATCCAGGTTTTCATGGGTTTACCCCGCCATTGTGTGGGTCATTAACGTGGCGATCAGCCCTTCACCCACCAGCATGCCGAGCAGCCCAACCAGCGCAATCGCTGGCGGCGCAGGAGAACGTACCTTCAGCAGCGCGTACATCACGCCAATCAGCACGCCTGCGGCAAAGGAAATCAGTCCGATACTCATGGCAAACTCCTGCCGAAAAGGGAAATGCTGACCGGCAAATACCGGCCAGCGTGCTGCTTAGCGTGCCGGAACCGGCGCCAGCGTGCGGTGACCCGCTTTGGCGCGGGACGGCGCTTTATGCACCATGGTGTAGGCGTAATCCACGCCCATGCCGTAGGCGCCGGAGTGCTCTTTGACAATCGCCATCACTGCGTCATAGGTTTCGCGGTGCGCCCAGTCGCGCTGCCACTCCAGCATCACCTGCTGCCAGGTTACCGGGATCACGCCCGCCTGGATCATGCGCTGCATTGCGTAGTCGTGCGCTTCTTTTGAGGTGCCGCCAGAGGCGTCCGCCACCATATAGATTTCGTAATCGCCTTCCAGCATCGCGCACAGGGAGAAGGTGTTGTTGCACACTTCGGTCCACAGGCCGGAGACCACCACTTTGCGTTTGCCGTTGGCAGCCAGCGCGTCACGCACTTTCTGATCGTCCCAGGAGTTCATAGAAGTACGTTCCAGAATGTCCTTCTCCGGGAATACATCCAGCAGTTCCGGGTAGGTATTGCCGGAGAAACTCTCGGTTTCAACGGTGGTGATGATGGTCGGGATGTTGAACACTTTGGCGGCTTTCGCCAGCGCAACGGTGTTGTTTTTCAGAACCTGGCGGTCAATGGACTGTACGCCAAAGGCCATCTGAGGCTGGTGATCGATAAAGATTAACTGACAGTTAGCCGGGGTCAGGACTTCAAGCTTTGAGGTTGTCATATTTACACCCATTAGGTTAAAGGAGCTGGAGCTACGTTCAGACAGCAAACGACAGGGCTTCGCTATCGGTGGCTGCATGGTAGGCTGCGCTCCCCCGGCCCGACTATTATCTGATGGTATAACTATCCTTTCGTATACCTATACTTTGGTACAACTGGTCTTTTCTCCGCCGCGCTTTACATAATTCATTCCAGATGCTTATCGGCTCAACAGGGCCGCCAGACTGGAGGAAGTATGGATTTGCTCGCACATGCAGAACTGATATTGCTCAATGGCCAGTTTCACACCGTTGATCGCGAAAACCCGCTCGCCGACGCGGTCGCCATCCGTGACGGAAAATTCGTTAAAGTGGGCAGTGAAGCCGAGGTGATGGCATACCGCGGCGAAGGCACCAAAGTTGTCGATTTACACGGCCATACGGCGATCCCCGGATTAAACGACTCGCACCTGCACCTGATTCGCGGCGGGCTTAACTACAACCTCGAACTGCGCTGGGAAGGCGTTCCGTCGCTGGCCGATGCGTTACGTATGCTGAAAGAACAGGCATTGCGCACGCCGTCGCCGCAGTGGGTGCGCGTAGTGGGCGGCTGGACAGAGTTCCAGTTTGCGGAGCGCCGTATGCCGACGCTGGATGAAATCAACGAAGCTGCGCCTGATACCCCGGTCTTTATTCTGCACCTCTACGATCGCGCCCTGCTCAACCGCGCGGCGCTGAAAGTGGTGGGTTATACCCGCGATACGCCAAACCCGCCGGGCGGCGAGATCCAGCGCGACAGCAACGGTAATCCGACCGGCATGCTGATTGCCCGCCCGAATGCGATGATCCTCTACGCCACGCTGGCCAAAGGGCCGAAATTGCCGCTGGAACAGCAAGTTAACTCCACCCGCCAGTTTATGCGCGAGCTGAACCGTCTGGGGCTGACCAGCGCCATTGATGCCGGCGGCGGTTTCCAGAACTACCCGGAAGATTACGCGGTGATCGCCGAACTGCATGAGAAAAAGCAGATGACGATCCGCATCGCCTACAACCTGTTTACGCAGCGCCCCGGCCATGAACTGGAAGATTTTGAGAAATGGACCGACATGCTGACGCCGGGCCAGGGCAGCGATTTCTTCCGCCATAACGGCGCGGGCGAAATGCTGGTCTTCTCGGCGGCGGATTTTGAAGATTTCCTCGAACCGCGCCCGGATCTGGCGCCGGGAATGGAAGAGGAGCTGGAGCGCGTGGTGCGTCATCTGGTTGAGCACCGCTGGCCGTTCCGTCTGCACGCGACTTATAACGAATCCATCAGCCGCATGCTCGACGTGTTCGAAAAAGTGAACCGCGAGATCCCGTTCAATGGCCTGCACTGGTTCTTTGATCACGCGGAAACCATTACCGAAGCCAATATCGAACGTGTAAAAGCGCTCGGCGGCGGTATCGCCGTTCAGCACCGCATGGCGTTCCAGGGCGAATATTTCGCTGAGCGCTACGGCCAGCAGGCCACCAAACAGACGCCGCCGGTGGCGAAAATGCTGGAAAACGGTGTACCGGTTGGTCTGGGCACCGACGCCACCCGCGTGGCGAGCTACAACCCGTGGACGGCGCTCTACTGGCTGGTTTCCGGCCGTACCGTCGGCGGCATGCAGATGTACGATCACAGCGCCCGCCTCGATCGCGATACCGCCCTGCTGCTGTGGACGCAGGGTAGCGCCTGGTTCTCCAGCGAACAGGGGAAAAAAGGCCAGATCAAAGCGGGTCAACTGGCGGATCTCGCCATTCTGAGCAAGGACTACTTCCGCGTGCCGGAAGAGGAGATTAAAGGGATTGAGTCGGTACTGACGGTAGTGGGCGGCGATATTGTCTATGCCGCAGGTCAGTTTGGTCCGCTGGCTCCGCCCGCTATTCCGGTGGTGCCAGAGTGGTCGCCAGTGGTCAAGGTACCGGGTCATTATCGTAGCGCACCGCCGCAGGCGGCCCGTGTGGGTCTGGCCGCGGGTGTTCATCACTGTTCCGGCCCGTGCGGAGTTCACGTTCATCAGCACGATATCGCCCGTGGCAATGCCATGCCGGTATCCGATGAGAACGCGTTCTGGGGAGCGCTCGGCTGTAGCTGCTTTGCGTTCTGACATTATGAAAACATCAACTGACTTTGCGCCCCGTATTGACGCGGGGCTGTTCTTCCTGCGCCTGGCGGGCAGCCTGTTACTGTTGTATGTGCACGGGCTGCCGAAGGTGTTCCATTTCAGTGAAGAGCTGACGCGTATCGAAGATCCGTTTGGTCTCGGGCCTTATATGAGCCTGCTGCCCGCGATTTTCGCCGAGGTGATCTGCCCGCTGTTTATTATTGCGGGCGTGGCGACACGACTGGCCTGCGTGCCCATCATCGTGGTGCTGCTGGTGGCGATGCTGGCGGTGCATCCTGACTGGTCCATTGCCGAAGGGCAGTTCGGCTGGCTGCTGCTGATCATCTTTACTACGCTTTTGCTGACTGGCCCTGGTAGCTGGCGAATCCGACGGACTGCAAAAGGAGCGATTGCATGACCCAACAAAACGAACTGAAAGCAGCGGTGACAGTGTCACCGATTCAACCTTCCGCCTCTGCGTGGCAACCGTTGCATCAGCGCGTTTTTCGCATGCTATGGATTGCGACCGTGGTCTCCAACATCGGCTCATGGATGAGCGATATCGGCGTGAACTGGACGATGCTCTCGCTGAGCGCCGATCCGCTGGCGGTGGCGCTGGTGCAGGCCGCCAGCAGCCTGCCGATGTTCCTGTTTGTCCTGCCCGCAGGCGTGCTGGCCGATATCATCGAGCGACGCAAGATCCTGCTCTTCTCTCAGGTGTGGTCGTTCTGTGCCGCTGCCGGGCTGGCCCTGCTCTCTTTTACCGGCAATGTCACGCCGGCAGTGCTGCTGGCGGCAACCTTTTTACTCAGTACCGGCGCGGCGCTCAGCTCGCCCGCTTTTCAGGCGATTGTGCCGGATCTGGTCGATAAGCAGGAGCTGAGCCCGGCGATTGCCCTCAACTCGCTGGGCATCAATATCAGCCGCGCAATTGGCCCGGCGCTCGGTGGGTTGATCCTGTCGTTTGCCGGTCCGTGGATGGTGTTCCTGCTTAATGCCCTGTCGGTGGTCGGTGTGGCGGTGGTGTTGCACCGCTGGAAACCGCAAGCCACCGTGCAGCGCCTGCCGCCGGAGCACTTTTTCACGGCCATTCGTGGCGGCCTGCGCTACGTTCACGCCGCGCCGGTACTGCAAAATGTGCTGGCGCGCACCGTGGCGTTCTTTCTGTTTGGCAGCGCTGGCTGGGCGATGTTGCCGCTGGTGGCGCGTCGCGAACTGGGCCTTGGCCCGGGCGGTTACGGCATTATGCTGGCCTGTATTGGCGTCGGGGCAATTTGCGGCGCGGTACTACTGCCGAAATTGCGCAAACGGCTGAATGCCGATCAGATGATGGTGGCGGCGAGCCTGCTGTTTGCCATCACCATGCTGGCGCTGGCGTTTATCCGCCACGTCTGGTTGCTTAATGCCTTTGAATTTTTCACCGGCTTTTCCTGGATTGCCGTGCTCTCGACACTGAATGTCGGTGCGCAACGCAGCGCCGCCCGCTGGGTGAAAGCGCGTGCGCTGGCGGTGTATCTGACGGTGTTCTTTGGTTCGATGACCGTCGGCAGCGCGATCTGGGGGAAACTGGCGTCGGAATTCGGCGTGGCGTGGTCGCTGTGTGCGGCCACCGTTGGTATGGTGCTGGGCGCGACGACGGTCTTACGCTGGCGGCTGGAAAAAGATGCCGCGCTGAATCTCGATATTCTCGATCCGGCAGGCGGCACGGCGAATATCACCATCCCCCACGAGCGTGGGCCGGTGATGGTGAGTTGTGAGTACCGCATTGATCCGCAGGACGCCCATGAATTCACCCTTGCGATGCAGGATATGCGCCGCGTCAGACGCCGTACCGGCGCGATGGGCTGGGCGGTGTATGAGGATGCGGTTCAGCCAGGTGTGTTTGTCGAAACCTGGGTGATGGGATCGTGGATAGAGCATTTACGTCAACACGAGCGGCACACGGTAAACGATCAACGTATCCGCGAGCGCGTGCTGGCTTTTCATCAGGGCGATGAACCGCCGGTTGTCCGGCATCTGGTTGCGCCCGCCGGGCGATAAACGGTATTAACCCACTACTTAACAATGAGGTAAGCAGATGAGCACAATCAAAACGCAGGATGGTACTCAGATTTATTACAAAGACTGGGGTGCGGGTAAGCCGGTTCTCTTCAGCCACGGCTGGCCGCTGGATGGCGATATGTGGGATAGCCAGCTTAATTTCCTCGCTGAGCGTGGTTATCGCGTTATCGCTTTTGACCGTCGCGGTTTTGGTCGTTCCGATCAACCGTGGAACGGCTACGACTATGACACTTTTGCCTCCGACATTAACGATCTGGTTACCACGCTGGATTTGCAGGGCGTGACGCTGGTGGGGTTCTCGATGGGCGGTGGCGATGTGACGCGTTTCATCGGCCGTTACGGCACCTCTCGCGTGGCCGGGCTGGTGCTGCTGGGCGCGGTCACGCCGATTTTCGGTAAAACCGCCGATCACCCGGAAGGTGTCGATAAGAGCGTATTTGATGGCATTAAAGAAGGCCTGCTCAAAGATCGCGCGCAGTTTATCAGTGATTTTGCTACCCCGTTCTACGGCCTGAATGCCGGGCAGAAAGTTTCCGACGGTGTACTGACGCAAACGCTGAATATCGCCCTGCTGGCGTCACTGAAAGGTACGCTGGACTGCGTCACCGCCTTCTCTGAAACCGACTTCCGCCCGGATGTGGCGAAAGTGGATGTCCCGACGCTGGTGATCCACGGCAGCAACGATCAAATCGTACCGTTCGAAGCCACCGGTAAACTGTCGGCGCAACTGATTAAAGGCGCGGAACTGAAAGTGTACGAAAACGGCCCGCACGGTTTTGCCGTTACTCATCAGGATCAACTGAATGAAGACCTGCTGGCGTTCCTGAGCAAACTGTAACGTCTGAAAGAAGAAACCGGGCCTCAGCGCCCGGTTTTTTTACGATTTTTTGTGGAACAACTGGCTGGCTGTATCGCTCAGCACCTGCACCGCGCCCCGATCGCCCTTCACCATCGACGCCATAAAGGCTTTGGCCTGTTTCAGGGTGATATGCGGCGGTAACGGCGCGACTTCCGGATCGGTTTTCACCTCCAGCACTACCGGGCGATCTGCCTGTAACGCCTGTAGCCAGGCGGCCTTCAGCGCCTCTGGCGTATCGACAAAAATACCCTGCAAGCCCAGCGAGCGGGCAAACTCTGCATAGCGAACATCCGGCACCTGTTGCGAAGCTTCAAAGCGCGGGTTGCCTTCCATTACCCGCTGCTCCCATGTCACCTGGTTAAGATCCTGGTTGTTGAAGACGCAGATAATCAACCGCGGATCCTGCCACTGCTGCCAGTATTTCTGCACGGTAATCAGCTCGGCCATGTTGTTCATCTGCATTGCGCCATCGCCGACCAGCGCTACGACGGGCTTTTCCGGCGCGGCAAATTTCGCCGCGATGGCGTACGGCACCGCCGCGCCCATACAGGCTAACCCGCCGGAGAGCGACGCACGCTGTCCCTGCTTCACGCGGTAATCGCGGGCGAACCAGTTGGCGCAGGAGCCGGAATCGGAGGTGACAATGGCGTTTTCCGGCAGCAGCGGCGACATTTCCCACACCACGCGCTGCGGGTTAACGGGGTTGGCAGGTGCCATCGCGCGCTGCTCCATCACCTGCCACCATGCCTGCACCTGGCGGGCGATCTCCTCCTGCCAGCTACGGTCTTCTTTGTGCGTCAGCAGCGGCAATAGCGCCTGCAAAGTTTCGGCGGCATCGCCGTGTAGCGCCACCTCGCAGGGGTAACGCAGGCCGAGCATCGCCGGATCGATATCAATTTGCACGGCGCGCGCCTGGCCTTCCGGCGGCAGAAACTCCGTCCACGGGAAACCGCTGCCGATCATCAGTAGCGTGTCGCACTGCTGCATCAGTTTCCAGGATGGCTCCGTTCCTAATAGACCAATCGAGCCGGTGACAAACGGCGCATCATCCGGCAGAACGTCTTTACCAAGCAGCGCTTTGGCGACGCCTGCGCCCAGCACATTGGCGGCCTGAACCACTTCCACGGCGGCATTGCGTGCGCCCGCGCCGATCAGAATGGCCACTTTTTTCCCGGCATTCAGCACCTCTGCTGCGCGTTGCAGATCGCGGTCATGCGGGATCACGCGCGGGCGCTGATAACCGGCGGCCGAATGGGTAAACCCGTGCGTATGTGCCGGTGGCTGCCACTCTTCATCCTGGATATCTTTTGGTAGGATCACGACGCCAACGCCGTTCTGCGCAATGGCAATGCGCACGCCACGATCCACCAGATGGCGAACCTGCGCCGGTGACGCCGCTTCCTGCACGAAATTCGCTACATCAGCAAAGACGCGGTCGAGGTTCATCTCCTGCTGATAACTGGCACCGCGCGCGGTGCTTTCTGCCTGGCCGCTGATCGCCAGTACCGGGGCGTGATCCATTTTGGCGTCATACAGCCCGGTTAACAGATGCGTGGCGCCAGGCCCGCCCGTCGATAAGCAGACGCCCAGCTCACCGGTGAATTTGGCATGGCCGACCGCCATAAACGCGGCCATCTCTTCATGGCGAACCTGGATAAATTCGATGCCGTCTCCGGCTTTGTTGGCGCGCTGGATAGCCCCGAGCACGCCATTTATGCCATCGCCAGGGTAACCGTAAATGCGCGTTACGCCCCACTCTTTCAGGCGTTTGACAAAGAAATCGCTTGTTTTCATGCTCACTGAAATGTTCTCCTTGCGCGTGGATAACCGTCTTTAAAGGTAGACGATGACAGGTGCGGCTCTGGCGGTTATCCGCTGAACAAACGCGGGAATAAGGAAGAAACGGATGAATCTTATCGTTAAGCACGAAGTGACTGAGCAGGACCAGAGCGAGCTGTTTGCCGGTTTACGGCGTTACAACCAGCAGTTTGTTAATCTCAGCGAGTGGTCGCATCTGGCAGTCTATTTTCGCGACGACAGCGGCGTGATGCAGGGCGGCCTGATTGCCCGCCAGGAAGGGGAATGGCTCAATATTCATTATCTCTGGGTGCATGAATCGCAGCGCGGCAACGGGCTGGGGCGCGAGCTGATGCTGCGGGCCATGCAGGAAGCGCTGGCGCTCGGCTGTCGCCACGCGCTGGTCGATACCTTCAGCTTTCAGGCGTTACCTTTCTATCAAAAACTGGGATTTGCAGAGCAGATGACGCTGGCGGATTTCCCGCATAAAGGGATGCAGCGTCATTACCTGACCAAAGATTTACTGGCCTGATGTCAACCCGCCAGATCTTGCAAACTCTCAGGCGCGGTTCCGCTGGAGTATGCCGAAAGCTGGCCAAACAGCGGATCCCACTGCGCGATCTCCAGCGACGCAATTAGCCCCTCGCGGGAAAAGGGATCGGCTTCCACCATCGCTTTCACTTCGCTGATGTCGCGGGCGCGAAACAGGATAAAACCGCTGCGCAACGCCGCGCCTTTTATCGGCCCGGAGGCGATGATTTTCCCCGCGTTGATAAGCCCTTTCAGGTACAGCACATGCTCACGGACATGCGTATCCCACCCTCTGCCGTCCGGGTGTGACATAGTGACGGTATAAACATTCATTCAATGATGCTCCTCTCTGCTCAGTGAAAATCGAGTGTAGTCATCCCTCATGGTATTTAAAATGGGCTGGTAATGGCTTCAGAAACAACCAGGAGTAGTGAATGCTGGATAAAATCACTGGAATGCGCGTTTTTGTTAGCGTGGTGAAAAAAGGATCCTTTGCCGCGGCGGCACAGGCGTTAACCCTCTCTCCGCAAATGGTGGCGCGCCACATTGCGGCGCTGGAGCAACACCTGGCGACGCGGCTGTTAAACCGCACGACGCGTAAACAGAGCATAACCCCTACCGGGCAGGACTATTTCTACCGCTGCGTAGCCATACTGGATGCGCTGGACGAGGCCGAGCGGGCCGCGCGCGGGACGGCGCTGCTCCCCTACGGCACGCTCAGGCTGAACGCTCCCGTCACTTTTGGCCGCTACGCGCTGGCCCCGTTTCTGACGGCGTTTCTGCAACGTTACACGCAACTCCGCGTGGAGCTGACGCTGACGGATGCGCTGATCGATCCGTTGGAACATGGCATTGATGCCGTGATCCGCATTGGAGAACTGGCGCCTTCCCTGCGGCTGGCGGCCAAACCGCTTTCACCCTACCGCCTGATTGCCTGCGCCTCGCCGCGCTATCTGGAAAAACAGGGCACGCCGCAACATCCCGACGAACTACAACAACACAACTGCCTGGGTTTTACGCCCTGGCTGCACGACAACGCCTTCCACTGGCCTTTTACTCATGGTGATGATCGGGGGGACGTTCAGGTCAGCGGTTCGTTAACGATCAATGACTGGGGCGCGATGCTGGAGGCCGCGCTGTGCGGCGGCGGCGTGCTGCTCGGCTATGAGCTGGCATTATCTGAACCGCTGCGCCGCGGTGAACTTGTCCGTTTACTGCCGGAGTATGCGTTTCCGCAAAAAGCCATGCATCTGCTGTATGACCCGCGCCGCGCAGGCGAAACCCGTTTACGGGTGCTAATTGATGAGCTGTGCGCCCGCTTACCCTGAGCCGCTCGGGAAAACGCCCTCCGGAGTGAGGAAAACCAGCGGCGCGCAATTATTCGCAGTAGTAGCAGTGATTACGGGGCTGCGGTGGTATATGAACCGGTCACATGGGTAACACTTTCTGATTTAATCGGCCCTGATTATACGATGGTTTCGTCTGGCATCCGTTTATGCCTTTTGTAGCATCGCGTCGGTGGCCGCTACCGCGCGGTTACGCCCCTGCACTTTCGCCTGATACAGCGCCTTATCCGCGCCCTCTTTCAGCCGCTGCGCTTCGTCGGCGTTCAGTTCGGCGGTGATGCTGTAACACCCGGCGCTGATGGTCAGCGTGCCCTGCGCGCTACCGGTTTGCTCATGCGGTATTTGGGCACCGCGTACGATGTTAACCGCCTGGCGCGCGACGAAAAGCGCCGCTTCCGGGCCGGTATCCGGCAGGATAATGGCGAATTCTTCACCGCCGTAGCGGGCAATCAGATCGCGCGTGTTCAACTGCAGTTTATGCAGAATTTCGCCTACCGCCCGCAGGCAGTTATCACCCGCGACATGGCCGTAATAGTCGTTATAGTGCTTGAAATAATCGATATCGATCATGATAAGCGAGACCGGTTTTTGCTTCAGCGCGGAGGCTTTCAGGCTTTTTGCTAAAAAGAGATCAAACTGCCGACGGTTAGCCAGGCCGGTCAGCCCGTCGGCCAGCGCCATTAGTTGCAGAGTGTGGTTGATGCTGGTCAGTTCATCACGCAGTTCGGCAAGTTCGTTCTGGTTGCGAACGTTCATGCGCACCTGGCGGAAAATAATCGCCCCCATCAGCAGCGTGCCCACCAGTAGCAGGGCATTCAGCACCAGATCCGGCAGGCTCTCTTTCACCCAGGATGCCCACAGCGCCGGTTTGTCATACCCTGCGGCCACCACCAGCGGATAGCGCTCCAGCCGTGCAAATCCGTAAATGCGCTCAACATGGTCCAGCGCGGAAACCCAGGTGCCGTTGCCGCGATCTTTTTTCTCCAGTTCCTGCGTAAATAGCGGGCTGGCAGAGAGGTTACGGTTAATCACATCATCCGCAAAGGGCCGCACATACAGGGTGTTGCCGTCGGTATTTAACAGCGCCAGCAGGTCGCGGTTTTGCAGCTCAAAATAGCTGTAAAAATGGCGGAAATAGTCGAGTTTCACCGTTGCCAGCAGTACGCCGGTAAAGCCGCCCGCGCTGTCACTGATACGTAAAGAAACCGGGATCACCAGATCGCCGGTCGAACGGCTGCGGATCACATGCCCGATATGAATACTGCCGTGGGCGTTACGCCGGTGATAAATAAAGTATTCGCGGTCACTGTTGTTGGACTGAGCCGGAATTTTGCCAAACGACGTGGCAATCATATTGCCCTGCGGATCGTAGACCATGAGCCCATGCAGTTGTGGAATATGTTGCTGGAGTTCGGACAGATAGTTATTGAACTGATGGTTATTGATGTCGTTGATGCCCGTGGCGGGCAGATTACGCCTGATGTCCCGCAGGGCCGTTTCTGCCTGCAGAAACGTGTCTTCCGCCTGGCGCGCCTGCGAAACCGATAAGTTAATGGCGTCGCGTTCGGTATCCGCCACTTCCTTTTGCCATGAACGGGTCAGTGTCCATGCGCTGGTTGCGATACCCGCCACCAGCAGCACAACCATACAGAATGTAATACTACGGCCGAGAGAAGAGTTGAGCGCCAGCCCACGAGCGACCTGTTTCCTGAAATTCATCGTCTCCCCTTCATCACGTCTCCTGATATGCAATTAATCATAGAAGCGCGATGATTTTTAAACCAAATAACTCAGACTTTTTTGCGGCTCGTCAGCGATGGCGAGATGCGTTGGGGCCAGTTAATGGGGGAAACGCCATTGAGTACCGGGCGGGCAAACAGGAACCCCTGGAAGCGCTGAACGCCTACCGCTTCCAGCCAGCACCACTCTTCGATTTTTTCGACGCCTTCAGCCACCACGGTGATTTGCAGTTCGGCGCAGCAATCGAGAATCGCTTTCACAATCGCCTGCTTCGGGCCGTGCAGATGAATGTCGGTGACAATGGTGCGGTCGATTTTGAGTTTGTCGGGCTGGAATTTTGCCAGCAGCGACAGCCCGGCAAAACCGGAACCAAAATCATCAATCGCCAGGCCGATTCCGGCGGCGCGAAGCTGGCGAATGGCCCAGGTGAACTCTTCGTAGCCGGAAATGACCTCATCTTCCGTCACTTCCACGATGATTTGCCCGGGGTTGAGCTGATTGCGAGTGATGTGGTTGAGCAGAATGTCCACCGCGCCGGGAATTTTCACCAGCGACATCGGTAACAAATTGATGGCCACCTTGTGGTTGCCAATTCCCAGGCGTCTGGCCATCGCCAGCGCCCAGCCTTTGGAAGCAAGATCCGCTTCATGCAGTTTGTTGGGCGCAATGGTGGCGAAATACTCCTGCGGGCTGCCGCCGTTCGGCCCGCGGATCAGCGCTTCCAGCGAGGAGATATTGCCGCGCAGCGGTTCAATGATCGGCTGGAAAGCAAACTGGCACGGCTGCTCTGCAGTAATCGGCGCGCTGACGTTATTGAACGGCGAGGTTTTAATGGTGAAAGACCACTGCTCCGGCTCGGTATTGCGTATCCCGCCATTGCTCTTCGGCGAGGCGATAAAATTGCGGATAAATTTGTAAACCCGATCATTGCTTGCCAATTGATACTTCAGCGTGCCGAAACGCAGAATCGCACGCAGCACGGCGGGCGCTGTCATCGCGCAGAGATCAAACAGCATCATGCCGCGATCGACAAACCGGCGGCGCGGCGCATAATCACGCAATAATTCAACCACATGGCTGTGGCGGTTATCCCGGTTTATGCGTTCGTAGACCACATTTACTGCGGCCAGCGGCCCTTCAAGAATCTGTAAGAAATGATCGCCATCGAACAGTAAAATCCCCGTGACCTGCAACTGTGAATTGCGCAGATTTGCTCGCTCGACAAGTGACGTCAGCTGAGAGGGATCTAATGTGCAATTCAGGCGGCTACGGTAAATCAAAGTCGCTAACACAAGAAGTTACCCTCAGAATGCCTGGAAAAAAAACAATTAGATGATGCAATCGCGCGATCTTAGCAAGATTGCAAGCATTCAGTTCGTTGATTAAGGGCCATTCTGTTAGCGTTCTCGCTGGCTTAAAATGGTGAGTCGGGCACGATAACCGTTACGAATATGTTGACAAGCCGCTTCTTGTGCGGCAAGGCGGTCCCGGCGCGCCAGCGCATCAACAATCGCCTGATGCTCGCGCTTCGCCTCTTCGGTCCGCTCTTTTAGCTCGTAGGTGGTGCCGCGCAACAGCGACAGATGGATGCGTAAATTATCCAGCATTTCGTTCAGATAGGGATTGTGGGTGGCGCGGTAAATCTGGCGGTGGAACATCCGGTTATGATCGTGCAGCGCTTTACTGTCGGTAAGCGTCGCTTCTTTGTTGATCATCTCCTGCAATAGCGCAATCTCTGCGTCTGACGCGGCGGAAACCGCCAGATCCATGGCCAGACGCTCCAGCCCTTCGCGCACATCAAACAACTGGCGAAGACGTTCATAGCTGATATGCGCAATGATCAGCCCGCGTTGCGGACCCGGTTCGGCAAGACCCAGCGTTTCCAGCCGGTGCAGCGCTTCACGGATGGGCGTACGGCTCAGGCCAAATTGCTCCGCCAGCCGCGTTTCCTGCAAACGTTCTCCGGGTTGCAGTTCCCCTGCTTCAATGGCGGAAAGCAATATCTCAAAAGGCGTCAAGCCCGCATCGCGACCCGTTGATTTCACGTTTTTAGCTCCGTTTAACTGTTCTTTTATTGGCCTTAATTAAGGCTGTGCACCCTGCCGTAGCATCTTGCCACAGGAAAGGTAACGCTTTTGCTTTTTTTGTTCTGAGCTTATCTAAAAAATATCTTTTGACGTTTGTCGGATGGCTGATATGGTTAATTTACATTCATTGTATACAAATGAATTCAATATAAAACAAAACGAATTTCTGACATTTTTATTTGTAAGCCAACACCAGGAAATCTTCTTTCACAATGACAAAGAACGCAGATGTTGACCTAACCCGTGGAGAACAGCTAAGCCATTTTATCAGCCATGCTAACCAACTCACCGTGCCGCCAGCCGTGCGGCATGAAGCTAAACGCGCACTGATCGATTTTCTTGGCGTCGCGCTCGGCGCCGTCAATGATGATGCGGTTAATGCGGTTCGCAAGGTGGCGAAAACATGGAATGCTTCCGGTGAAGCGCGCATTTTCCTTTCCGGTACGACCACCCCCGCACTTGCCGCACTGATTAACGCCACCATGGCGCATGCCGCCGATTACGACGATACCCACCCTGCTGGCGCTGGTCATCCGGGCGGCCCTTGCTGGTCTACCGCGCTGGCGATGGCGCAGGCGCATCCGCAGGATGAAGAGCAGGTGCTGCGGGCCTTTATCGCAGGCTTCGAAGTGATGGCGAAACTCGGCGGCGGCTGGGTGCCGGGCGTTGGGCGTAATCTGCAACGCCGTGGTTTTCATCCCACTTCCGTGGTCGGACGCGCCGGTGCTGCGGCCGTTGCGGCGGTAATTTTGCAGCTTTCACAAGAACAGGTGCGCAACGCGCTCGGCGCGGCAGCCACCATGATGGGCGGTTTGCAGAAATCGTCCGGCACGCACGGCAAACCCTTCCATGCCGGTAAAGCGGCAATGGATGGCATTCTTGCGGCGCAACTGGCGGCTGAGGATTTTGTTGGCGCACACCATTTTTATGAAGCGGACGGCTGGGTAAAAATCTTTATCCAGGACGGCAGCGCCGAGATCCCTCCTCTCGATTTCGGCGAAAGCTGGGAACTGCTGACCAACGGCTACAAGCTGTACGCCAGTTGTCGCGGCACGCACGCCTCCATCGAAACGGCGCGCAAAATTTACCCGCAATTACAGGGACGAAAAATCACCCGTATCGCGGCGAAAGTCCACCCGATGGGGATGGTGAATGCCGGGATCATGAATCCCCGCACGCCGCTGGAAAGTAAATTTAGTATTCCACATTGCATCACACTTGCCCTGAGTGGTTATGCGCTGACCGACACCGATTTCACCCAGACCACGATTGACGATCCCCGCCCGCGCGCCCTGCTGCCGCTGCTGGAGGTTGAGGCGGTGGACGGGCAATCCGCCAGCTCGGCATTTATCGATGTCTGGCTGGACGACGGTTCGGTTATCCACGCGCATACTGATGTTTATCGCGGGCATGCACAAAATCCGCTGAGTGATGAAGAGTTACGCGCCAAGTTTGACTCGCTGACGATCCCCGTCCTCGGCGCGGAACGTAGCGCTGCTCTGTATGACGCTGCCGCCCATTTTGAGCGCCCGGGTTCTCTGGCGCGGATCACCGGACTGCTGGCCGGCGATCGCTGATTCATTTTTGTACAGGACATTATCATGACCATTGCCCGACAACTTGCCGGTAATTTGCTGGCGTTCTCCCGGCAGGCTTTCCCGCAAGCGGCGTATGCCCAGGCCCGCACCGCGATTATTGACACGCTCGGCGTGACGCTGGCCGGTGGCGTGCAGGACGGCGCTGTGAAACTGCGCAGCGTTATTGTCCCGAGCGCCGCCAGCGGCCACAGCCGCGTATTCGGCACGAACCTGCAACTGAACGCGCTGGATGCCGCGCTGCTGAACGGTGTCTCTTCTCACCTGCTCGATTTTGATGATTCCAATTCATGGCTGCACGGCCATATTTCCGTGGCGGTTTTGCCTGCTTTGCTGGCGCTGGCGGATGAACAGGATCTGAATGGCGATGCGGTGCTGCGTGCCTATATTACGGGTTATGAAACGGCGGTACGCATGGGTAAGGCGGTCAGCCCTTTCCAGTATCGTCACGGCTGGCATCCGACGACCACGGTCGGTGTGTTTGCGGGCGTTGCCGCCTGTGCGGTGATCCTCGGGCTGAATGAAGAGCAGACGGCTACCGCGCTGTCGATTACCGCCTCGCTGGCCAGTGGCATCAAATCCAATTTCGGCAGTGAAACCAAAGCGCTGGCGGTGGGCCAGGCGGCACGCAGCGCGGTAATGGCCTGCAAACTGGCACAAAGCGGTTTTACCGCCGGGCAACGCGCATTCGAACAACACCAGGGTTACTTTCATGTCTACAACGGCGTGGAGAATGTGGATTCGCTGCCGCTGACCGAAAGCTGGAATGAAACGCCCTTTATTCTCGATACGGTGAAAAGCAATAATTACAAATACTTCCCTTGCTGCTACGCTATTTTGTCACCGCTTGATGGGGTACTGGCATTGCGCGAAGAGACCGGCCTGCAACCGCACGAGGTTGAGCGGATCGCTGTACAGGTTCACCCGATTCGTTTTCCGCATATCAATATTCCTGAGCCGGTCAATCCGCTGGCCGGGAAGTTCAGCCTGCACTACTGCGTGGCGCGGGCGTTCGTGACCGGTTCGCTGACGCTGGATGATTTTATTGATGATGCGCTGTTCGCCGATCCGGCCACGCAAACGTTAATGCGCAAAGTGACGCTGGAGCGCCATGATGAAGAGATCACCCATAGCGCGTTTGTGACGCTCACTACCACCGACGGGCGTGAGTTTACACGGCGCGTTGCCGGAGCGCGGGGTTCCAGCCCGGCTATTCCGCTACCGGATAATTTGATTGAACAGAAGTTTCTTGACTGCGCCAGCCGCGTGTTGACGAAAGAGGCAGCGCAGGCGCTCTATCAACGCCTGCTGCACGATGATTTTCGCTAACGGGATGCAAAATGGTCCTGACGTTAATTCCACCTGAGATCACACCGCTGTTTGCGGCAGTGATGGTATTTTGCAGTTTCCTCACGTCTGCACTGACAGCGGCAATGGGATTGGGTGGCGGTACGGCCCTGTTGGCGATCATGGGGCTGGGTATGCCGGTCAGCAGCCTGATGCCGGTGCATGGTTTGGTGCAACTCGGTTCGAACCTGAGCCGGACGCTGATCCAGCGTATGTATGTCGTGTGGCCACTGGTGCTGTGGTTTTTGCTTGGTTGCGCCGTCGGCATTGCTGTTGGCGCGCCGGTGGCTGCGGTGATCCCGGACAGCGTTGCGCGCATTGCGCTGGGGCTGTTTATTCTCTGGTCGGTGTTACGCAAACGCGGCGAACAAAAACCGCTCAGTCGTCCGTTTTTCATTATCGGCGGCGGGATCAGCAGCCTCGGCACAATGATCGTTGGCGCGACCGGGCCTATGGTGGCCGGGCTTATCAGCTCGCAAGGGTTGAAACGCCAGCCGCTGATCGCCACCCATGCCACCTGCATGGTGCTGCAACATGGGCTGAAAATTCTGGCGTTCGGGCTGATGGGTTTTGCGTGGGCTAACTGGCTGCCCTTGCTGGCGGCGATGATTATCAGCGGCGCGCTTGGCACCTGGCTGGGAACGCAGGTGCTGGATAATGTGCCGGAGCGGCTGTTCCGCATTCTGTTCCGCCTGACCATGATCCTGCTGAGCGCGCAGTTGCTGTGGCAAGGTGTACAGAGCTGGTAATAATTCTTTCGGCAGCCTGTGAATATGCTTTACTGAATTCGTTCTTTGCTAAATGCGCCATGGATGGCGAACATAGGTATACAAACGGACACGCTAGTAAAATCGTAATAAATACAGTCAATTAATCGGATAGCCACTTTTAAAAAGGATAACCCATGCTGAAAAGAACCCATCTTGCTGCGTCAGTTCTGCTGCTGGCGCTGAGCAGTTTGTTGATGCCAGCCCAGGCGGAAAATGCCCCTGTCACAAATGGCGATACCCTGAAGAAAATCAAAGCCCGTGGTGAACTGGTTTGCGGTGTTCACCCTGCCCGCCACGGTTTTGCCGCCATCAACAGCAAAGGTCAGTGGGAAGGCCTGGATGTTGATTTCTGCCGTGCGCTGGCATCGGCGGTATTTGGCGATCCGTCAAAAGTCCGTTTCACTCCGCTGTCGACGGCGCAACGTTTTATGGCGCTGCAATCCGGCGAAGTGGACGTGCTGTCGCGCAATACGACGGCGACATTAACCAATGACGTTGCGCTGGGCATCAGCTTCGCGCCGCCTAACTTTTATACCGGCACCGGTTTTATGGTGCGCGCCAATAGCGGCGTGAAGAAAATTGAAGATCTCGACGGCGCAACCGTTTGTGTCACGCCGAGCAGCACCGAGCGTAACGTGGCGCAGATTTTTGGTTCGCGCAATTTGCACTACACGCCGGTGGTTATCGAGAACAACAAAGAGTATGTAGCGGCCTATCTTTCCGGGCGCTGTGACGTGATCGCCCGCGATAAAGTGGCGCTGCCGGGTATTCTGGCGTTTGATACCGACAAGCCGCAGGATCACGTGATCCTGCCGGGGATGTACTCAAAAGAGCCGCTGGCAATGGCCGTACGTAAAGGCGACAGCCAGTGGTACGACATTGTGAAATGGGTGGTTTACGCCACTTTTGATGCCGAAGAGATGGACGTCAACCAGAGCAACGTTGATGAAAAACTGAAGTCCACCGATCCGGATGTTCAGGCGCTGCTGGGCGTGACCGGCGGTTTTGGTCAGAAACTCGGGCTCGATGACAAATGGGTGTACAACATCGTCAAACAGGTGGGCAACTACGGTGATATCTACAACCGTCATTTTGGCCCCAACAGCCCCGAACCGCTGGCTCGTGATTTAAATAATCAGTGGAACAAAGGCGGCTTGCTTTACGGTTTGCCGATCCGCTAACCGCAAGGCTGCCCTCATCCGGGGGCAGCCCCTTTCACCCCGCGAAGAACAACGTTTAATGATGAAACAGTCTGACAATTCCGGTGCTACGGTGATGGCGTCTGCCACCACGCAACCGGCCGCCGCGTTTCGCCTTTTCACCTTTTTCGGCGGCAAAACCGTACGTAGCTGGTGCTATCAGCTGCTGCTGGCGCTGCTGTTAACGGGTTTTAGCTACTGGCTTTACAGCAATGTGGTGGCGAACCTGCATGCGCAACGCATTGCGACCGGTTTTGGTTTTTTGCACCAGAGCGCGCAGTTCGCCATTGGTGAAACGCTGATTAACTACACGCCGCAGGACAGTTACGCTCGCGCACTCGCTGTCGGCCTGCTCAATACCCTGTATGTGACGCTGTGCGGCATTGTGCTGGCAACCGTGCTGGGGTTTATCGTCGGTATTGGTCGCGTCTCGAAAAACTGGCTGTTGGTGAAAATCTCGGTCACCTACGTTGAAATGTTGCGTAATGTGCCGGTGATTTTGCATGTGATTTTCTGGTCGATGGTGATCCGCAACCTGCCCGCGCCGCGTGACGCCATTGTGCTGCCGGGCGGTTTTTTAACCAACCGTGGATTAACCTTTACCGTGCCGGCCGCTCACAGCGGTTGGCTGTGGGCTTTTGTTGCGCTGCTGGTAGCCTGCACGCTCAGTTTGCTGCTTTCGTTGGTGGCGCGCCGCTGGCGTGAGCGTCACGGCAAAATGCTGCCCACCGGGCGTATTCGGCTGGCGTTGATTATCGGCCTGCCACTGCTGGCGTGGTGGTTGTGCGGCGCACCGCATGAACTGAATCGCCCGGCGCTGCGCGGCTTCAATTTCCGCGGTGGGTTTAATATCACTCCGGAGTTTACCGCCCTGCTGCTTGGCATTGCGCTCTACTCATCTTCCTATATTGCCGAGATCGTTCGTGCGGGCATTCAGTCTGTGCCGAAAGGCCAACTGGAAGCGGCGCGCGCCCTGTCGTTTTCGCCGTGGCACGTGATGCGCCACGTGGTGATCCCGCAGGCGATGCGGGTGATGGTGCCGCCGCTGGCGAGTAAGTATGTCAGCCTGGCGAAGAACAGCTCGATTGCCGTGGTTATCGGCTATCCGGAACTGGCGAATATCAGCAACACCATGATGAGCCAGACCGGCCAGGCGCTGGAGGCGATCGCCATTATGATGGTGGTCTATCTCATCATCAGCGGAACGACCTCTCTGCTGATGAACCTGTTTAACCGCTACGTCGCCATTAAAGAGCGCTAAGGAACCGTTATGCAAAATGCCGTGGTTTTCTGGCTGCGCCGTAATTTGTTCAGCAGCGTTGCGCAGACGGTACTGACGCTGCTGCTGTTAACCGTAATAGGGCTGGTTGCTTCAACGCTGATCCGCTGGGGCATTATCGACGCCATCGGTTTTCATGGCACGGCAGAACAGTGCCGGGCCGCCACCGGGGCCTGCTGGGCGGTGATTGGCGAAAAGTATCGCCCGATCCTGTTTGGTCTTTATCCCTATGATGAGCAGTGGCGCGCAGCGCTGGCGATGCTGGTGTGGTTTGTCACCGTTGGTTTATCACTCTCGCCAATGTGCTGGCACTCGCGCTTATTGTGGCCGCTGTGGCTGGTATCGATTGCGCTGATGTCGGTGTTGATGAGCGGCGGTTTTTTTGGGCTGAAAGCGGTGCCCTCATCTGACTGGGGCGGTTTGCCACTCACCCTGCTGCTCTTTTCCGGCACTGTAATCATCGGTATGCCGGTTTCGGTCATCCTCGCGCTCGGACGCCGTTCGCCGCTGCCGTTTCTGCGCGGCCTGTCGGTCATTTTTATTGAAAGTCTGCGCGGCGTGCCGCTGATCACCATTCTGTTTGTCGCGGTGAATGTGTTCCCGCTATTTTTACCGGCAGGCATGGAGGTCAATAAACTGCTGCGCGTGATTATTGGTATTGCGCTGTTCTTTGCCTGTTACCAGGCGGAAGTGATCCGTGGCGGTTTACAGGCGGTGCCGCGCGGCCAGTATGAAGCTGCTGCCGTGCTGAATCTGGGGTACTGGCACACCACCACGAAAATCGTGCTGCCGCAGGCGCTGCGTATCTGCCTGCCAGCGGTGACCAACCATATTATTGCGGCAATGAAAAACTCGTCGTTTGTCATCATCATTGGGTTGTTCGATGTGCTGACTGCCACTACTGCTGCGATGCAGGATCCGCAGTGGCGTCGCTACTACATCGAAACCTACGTGTTCATTGCCGGTCTCTATTTAGTGTTTGGCTTTTTGCTTTCCCGTTATGCCGTGTGGGTAGAAAAACGCATTGATGCCAGCCGTAATCCTGAAGGAGTTTCGTGATGCAAGCCACTTCGCCCGCGCAAGACGCGATTATTCAATTAACCGGTGTCAGTAAATGGTACGGGAAATTTCAGGTGCTGGATGAGGTATCGCTCAGCGTGAAAAAAGGGGAACGCGTGGTGATTTGCGGCCCTTCTGGCTCCGGAAAATCAACGCTGATCCGCTGCATTAACCGGCTGGAAGAGCATCAGAAAGGCCAGATTCTGGTGAACGGCATCGAAATGAACGACAACGTGCGTAATATCAGTCGTATCCGTCTGAGTATTGGCATGCTGTTTCAGCAGTTTAATCTGTTTCCGCACTTAAGCGTGCTGGATAACCTGATTATCGGCCCGACACTGGTGCGCAAGATGAGCCGCGCGCAGGCAACGGAACTGGCGATGCATTATCTGGAAAAAGTGCAGATTGCCAATCAGGCGCATAAGTTCCCGCTGCAACTCTCTGGCGGCCAGCAGCAGCGTGTGGCCATTGCCCGCGCACTCTGTATGCAACCAGAGATAATGCTGTTTGATGAACCCACTTCGGCGCTCGATCCGGAGATGATCAAAGAAGTGCTGGACGTAATGCTCGATCTCGCTGAAAGCGGTATGACGATGATTGTGGTCACCCATGAGATGGGGTTTGCCCGCACCGTTGCGGATAACGTGGTGCTGATGGCCGACGGGCGCATTGTCGAATCCGCCCCGCCAGAAACCTTTTTTACCCAGCCTGCGCATCCGCGTACCCGCCAGTTTCTCGACCAAATCCTTAGCCATTAATTATTGCGCGGCGCTACTTACGCCGCGCAGTATTCCCATTTCCCTATTCGCTGTCTGTACAATTCCCCTGCAAAATATAATGTTTTTTTGACTGTTGTTGAGGCAATATTTAACGAATGCTGCTGTTTTGCTGATATTTGGCTGCGCAAAAATGTAAACACATTAGCCCGCTATGTTAATGTTTCTATTTTTCGTCGCTTAATTTTCAGGCTTTTATGCATGGCTGGCTGGTAATTTGGCTTAAGGATTTACTTATCGCTGGTGAATTTTCACTTCATCATTTTTCTTTCGCAAAATCATAACAATATTTATCAACGGAACGGTAAGCCTGACTTAAAAAATATTTATCACAGCTACTTTCCGTCAGCCCCAGGTTTGTGGAGAATGCATCGGTAATAACAACAAATCGACTGGCCGGTAAATTATAAAAAAAGCCATTACCGCGTCAGCAATACTTTTTTGATCGCGGTATATTGTGGGGAATATTCATGAAGCGTAACACTCCTGTTACACAGAAAGAGTTTTTGCTTAACGATGGCACGACGCTGTTGTCGACCACTAACACACACAGCCATATTACTTATGCTAACTCCGCTTTTATTGATGCCAGCGGATATAGCGAAGATCAACTTATGGGTGAGGCGCATAATATAATTCGTCACCCTGATATGCCGCCTGCGGCATTTAGCGATATGTGGTTCACTATTCAGCAAGGAGACAGTTGGACCGGGATCGTTAAAAACCGCCGTCTCAATGGCGATCACTACTGGGTTCGCGCCAACGTCACTCCGGTATATCAGCAAGGAGAGCTCACCGGTTATATCTCGGTGCGAAATATCCCAACCCGTGAAGAAATTGACGCCAGCGCTGAACTTTATCAGCAGGCGAATGAAAACAAGCTCCGCGGACATCGTTTTTATAAAGGACTGGTTGTTCGCCGTGGTTTATTTTCTTTTTTCTCCATCTTCCAGCGAATCAGTGTTTCAAAACGCATAAATGTTGGCACGATTATTACCGCCGCCCTGCTCGTTGCGCTGCAATTTGTTCCTTTCGATGCCGCAGAAAAAGCCGGAAGTGCAATTATTATATTAGGTTTGTTGTCAGTTTTTTTGCACAGCCAAATATCTCGTCCGCTGAAAATTGTGCTCGAACAAATGCAGAAAGTGGTTTCCGGCCGCCAGGGCGATTATGTGCGCTTTAATCGTGTGGATGAAATTGGTTTATTGATGCGTCTGGTTAACCAGGCCGGGTTAAATCTCAGTTCGCTGGTGGGCGATGTCTCGACGCAAATCAACGGTATCCGTGTGATCAGCGGGCGTATTACCAGCGAAGGCGAATCCCTGCAACGCCGCACGGAAGAAACCTCCGGCGAACTGCATCAGACTGCCGCCGCGGTAGAAGAGATTGCCAGCGCCGTGCGCCAGACAGCGGAAACCGCTGCCGAAGCGATGGTCAGAGCGGATGAAGCCAGCGCCAGCGCGATGGAAAGCGGTAATGTGATGAAAAAAACGATCGGCATGATGCAGTCTGTTTCTGCGGATAACAGCAAAATCGTCGATATCATTAGCGTCATCGACAGTATCGCCTTCCAGACCAATATCCTGGCGCTGAATGCGGCGGTGGAAGCGGCGCGTGCCGGAGAGTCCGGCCGTGGCTTTGCCGTGGTTGCCGCCGAAGTGCGCAATCTGGCGCAACACTCGGCCTCCGCCGCGCGCGAGATCCAGACGCTGATTGAGCATAACGTGGCGAACGTGAAGAACGGTGTGGAGATGGTTGCCAATACGGAAACGCATCTGACGGCGATGATTGACAGCGTGATTAACATGTCCACGATGATCAAAGAGATTAGCACTGCGACCAACGAACAGACGCAGGCGCTGGAGCTGATTAACCAGTCCGTTTCCCGTATCGGGACCATGACCCACAACAACACGTCGATGGTGGAACAGGTAACCAGCGCGGCGGAAGATCTTTCAGAACGCGCAGCCCGCCTGCATCGCGCGGTACATGTGTTCGGCGGTAGCTGATCAACACATGCTATAGTCGTTGCGGGCATTTTTGTGCAAAAGGCGAAGCATGATGTTACTCAGAGCTGTGCTGTTTTTTATCCTGACGGCGGCCACCTGTGCCGCCGCTTCTCTCTCTCCTCCCGCCGGATTTATGCAGCCGCCGGAACAAAAGGCTTCAGGCGATAAAACCGTAAAATGCCCGAATGTTCCCGCGCCGTTTACCGGCGTGCTCGATTTCCCCAGCAAATATGCAGGCTCCGACAGCGCCCGTGCCACGCTCAATCCGCAGGCCGATGCGGCGTTTCACCAGCAGACGCTGCCTATCACCGATATGGAGCGCTATATCAGCCGTCAGGTCACCGCCTGGGCGCACAGCGGCAATGCGCAATATGTTGCCTGCACGGTGGCCGCGCTGGATCAATGGGCCAGCGCGGGCGCGTTAACGGAGCGCGCCAATAATCATACCGGCAGGTCAATGCGCAAATGGGCGCTGGCCACCTTCTCCTCCGCCTGGTTGCAACTGGAATACGCGCCGCAGCATCCGCTTAACGCTTACCCGGCGCAGCAGCAAAATATTCAACGCTGGCTGGGGCGTCTGGGGGATTTGACCGTGAAAGAGTGGCATGATTTGCCGCTGGAGAGGGTTAACAACCATAGTTACTGGGCGGCCTGGGCGATCATTGCCACCGCCGTGGTAACGCAGCGACAGGATCTGTTCACCGCCGCGCTGGATATCTATCGCACCGCCATGCAGCAGGTGGATGATGAAGGCTTTTTACCCAATGAGCTGCGCCGCCGCCAGCGCGCCCTTTCCTATCATAATTACGCGCTGCAACCGCTGGTGATGATCGCGCTGTTTGCGCGGGCGAATGGCATTGATGCACTGGCAGAAAATCACGGCGCATTAAAACGCCTCGGCGTGCGGGTGATTGGCGGCCTGGATGACGCCAGCGCATTTACACAACGCACTGGCGTAGCGCAGGATAGGGCTTTTTTGCAACATCCGACGAACCTGGCCTGGCTTGACGCCTGGTGTTCGCTGTATGTCTGTGACAGTGCGTTGAAACAGCGGTTGGCCAGTTTGCGTCCGTGGCAAAATACGCGTCTGGGCGGCGACCTGAGCCGTCTGGCCGGTGTCGCCAGAGTTGAGTGAATCAATTATTGCCCATTTCCGGCAATCGCCAGGTAGTCCGTATAGAGTTGCGGCGCACCGGAGAACGAGGCCAGCGTGCGCCATTCGTCATACATGCGTTCTGTATCCTGGTGCGCTTTTACGAAGCTCAGCGCCTTTTCCGTGGAAACATCGAGCTCCGGATGAAATGAATTCAGCGAATCGAGGCTTTCGATTTCCAGCATTACCGCATACTGCTCCTGTCGGTTGCCGCCCTGACCTTTCAGTAAATGAAACTTCCAGCCGGGGTAATCTTCCACGCGGTGAATGTTATCGATAATAAATTGTTCAAAAGTTTGCGGTTTTACGCCAGCACGTAAGGCCAGATTATGAATGCCCACCACGCGCGAGCGCGTTTTTTGCCCGGCGACAACCTGATAATTGGGCCCTTCCGCCAGTGAGCTGTTGGTGTTTTCCGCGACCAACGAATAGGTGGTGAAAAGGGTCGGCAATTCGGCGAAGGTGGCATAGGTTTTCCACTCGGCAATCAACGCCAGCGCCTGTGGATGCTGTTGCCAGAAATTTTGCGCCTCTGCCGTTTGTTCGCCGTTCTCTGCAACATAACGGGAATAGAGCGGCAAACTCGGGGCTTCGTACAGCATCAGATACTGGTTTTCTCTCTCGCCGCGCAACCCTTTCAGGAGCGTCCAGCGCCATCCAGGATAAGCCGGGATCTGCACGCCGCGCTGGCGGACAAACTCTTCAAAATCAGCCTCAGTAACGCCTTTCTTTAAATTCAGGCCGATGTAATGCAGGCTAAAAATAGCCTGAGCTGCATTGTTCATAAAGACTCCTTTCTTCAGTTTATTAATCAACTACCGTGTAATGGCGCGTGCCAGCAGGCTTATCGCGATCAGGATCGCCACCCCGGCGCTGAACACCGTGACCAGGCTGGTATGCTGCGCGAAAACGCCAATTAACGCCGGGCCGCTTAACAGCCCGGCATAGCCAAACAGTGTCACTGCGGGCAGCGCAAAGTGCGATGGCACCGGCTGATTCCCCGCGATCGAGAAAAGAATGGGCACGATATTCGCCAACCCTGCGCCTACCAGCGCAAACCCCGCCAGGGAAACGGCTGCACTATCAACCGACACCACCACCAGCAATCCTGCGGCGGCGCTTATCGCGCTGGCAATCAGCATTCTCAGATGGCCATAGCGATTAATCAGGCGATCGCCGTACAGCCTCGCCAGCGCGATGGCGACGGAATAGAGCGTGAAACCAAACCCCGCCTGCTGCGTTGCTACCCGCCGCTCGCTGTGGAGAAAAACCGCAGACCAGTCGAGCATTGCGCCTTCGATCATAAAGATGAAAAAGCACACGATAGCGATAAGCCGCATACCCGGATGTGCCAGCGCCTGGCATGTGCCGCCAGCCGCGCCGCTGTGCTGCGGGCGTTTTGCTAACAAATGCCCCGAGGCTGCGAGGACGATAACCGCCATCGCAAATGCCACCAGAACGCTTGCATAGCGTGGCGGCATATTTGCCCACAGCAGCAGGCTGATGCTTCCGGCACCGGCAATACAGCCGAGACTAAAAAAGCTGTGAAACCCGGCCATTCGCGCCTGTCCGGCTTCGCGCTCAACCACGACGGCCTGGCTGTTCATTGAGACATCCAGCAGGCCATTTGCCGCACCAAATAGCAGTAAAACCCCGCCCATAGCGGCGGGGGAAGTGACAGACAGCAGTAGCGAAAGGCAGACGCACAGCAGCAACGCGCAGCACAGGATCAACGCCCGGTAGCCAACGCGGTGGATCAAGCGGCCGTTGAATGGCATCGCCAGCATCGATCCAGCCGCCACACAAAACAGCAGTAAACCGAGCTCGCCATCGTCAAGCTGAAGCCCGCGCTTGACCAACGGGATCAGCGGCGCCCAGGCCGACACGCCCAAACCGGCAACCAGGAAAATCGCCCGCGTCGAGCGTTGTTGACGCAGATTTTCCGACGGAAAAATTCCAGAGAAATGACGCGTCATGGCTCACACTCCCCTGTTCTCTTCGTCGGGCTGACTTTCGGCAACTGCCAGGTAATCGGTGTAGATTTGCGGCGAGCCGGAAAACGAAGCGAGCTGCTTCCACTCTTCGTACATCTGCTTGGTATCCCGGTGCGCTCTGGCAAAAATGGCCGCTTCATCGGTGGCGATATCAGGTTGCGGGTAGAACTGATCCAGCGCCACCAGGCTGGCGATCTCCATCATCACCACATATTGATCGAGCCGGTTACCGCGTTCACCTTTCAGCAAACGAAATTTCCAGTCAGGGTAGTCCTCAATGCGGTGGTGATTCTCGGCGATGAAGGTCTCGAAGTCCTGCGCTTTAACATCCGGACGCAGCGCCAGATTGTGAATGCCAATAACCCGGGCTTCCGCCTCTTCACCGGGACGCTCGCGATAGCGCGGACCCTCGGTGACGGTGCTTTTTTTATTTTCTGCCAGCAGACGGTAATCGGTGTAGAGCGTTGGCAGCGCGCTAAATGTTCCCAGACGCTGCCACTCACGCAGGATCGCTTGCGCCTGCGGACGATCGCGCCAGAATTGGCGCGCCAGCGGCGTGAGATTGCCATCGGCGCGCTGATAGCGATCGCGGCATTCCGCGCTTTCAATTTCGTACAGCATCATAAATTGCCCGGCACGCTCACCGCGTAAACCGCGCAGCAATGTCCAGCGCCACCCCGGATAACAGGGGATCTTGCACCCTTTTTCGCGGACAAATTCCTCAAACTGCGCGTTGGTAACGCCAGCTTCGGTGTCAATCGCAATGTAATAGAGGCTAAAAACCGGTGCTGATACGTCCGTGTTTGTCACTGGCAACCTCCTGCTGTCGCCGGAAGAAAATTGGGTGTTGATGATAGCTTCAACCAGCGTCACGCCGTTTGGCGTGAGCGTGACGACATCATCGCGCACGGTGAGCAGGGTTTTCGAGGTTAACGTCTTCAGCGCGCGGCAGATAAACGGATTGCTGAAAAAACTACGCCCGTCAAAGCGTTTCCTGAATTCGTGATTGCATACCGGACGTAAGGTCGATAACGCCATTTTGAACGCATTCACTTCGCGCTGAAGCGGAGAAAAACCCTGGCTGCTGTCGATGGGCAGTTGTCCTTCGTCCAGCACCGCCTTGTAGCGCCGGTAGTCGGTGATATTAATGGCTTCCGCCAGCGAACATTTTGAACTGCCGCCGAGACCAATGGCCACTTCCGGATACTGTTTATCCAGATCGGTAATCAGCCCCTTCCATTTTTCTGCGTGTTGCGTGTTGCGGTGGAAATACATGGTGGGATGTTCGCGGTAATCCGCGGCGAGATAGCGTTCAATCAGTTCCCGCATCTGGTACTGCTTACCCAGCCCCGGGAACGCCTCGCTGTTAGCCCCCTTTTTCTGCCATAAACTTTGCCGTTGGCCGGAAACGCCCGTGCGTTGCTTCATAAACTCCGCAAGGTGCAGTTTGGTGCAGACGACATGAGAAATCGCCAGTTCACGGCATTTTTCCATATCATATTTCACGTCATCAACGCTTTGCCCCGGCAGACCGTAGATCAGGTCGATGCTGATCCAGTCAAAACCCACTTCGCGCGCGTTCGCGATGGTCTGTTCGCAGGTTTCGGCCGTATGCCTGCGCCCGCAAGCGGCGATGATGTCATTGTTGAACGACTGAACGCCGAAACTGATTTTGCTGAACCCCAGCGTTTTAAGTCGCTCCAGATAGGATTTGGTCAGCGTTGCCGGTTCGCCTTCAAAACGCAGCGTGGCGGCAGAAAGGTTGAAGTGCTGCTGGTAAAACGCCATCAGGCGCTGTAGCTCCGCCGCGGGTAACAGCGACGGTGTGCCGCCGAAAATATTAAATTCCCCTACTTCCGCTCCGGCAAGCGTGGGCACCTTGTCAAGCCACAGCGTGGCCTCCTTGATGTTGTAATCCACCAGTTGGCGAAAAACCGCCTGTGAGGGCGCGCTCTGCGGGTTGAGGATAATGGTCGGGAACTGACAGAAATGGCAGCGGTAGCGGCAGGTTGGGATCGACACCCAGAGGTGGATCTGCTTCGCCTGTGCGATATCGTGCGCCATGTCCTGGAAATACGCTTCCAGCGGGTAGTCTTTAATGTCGCCAGGAAAAACATGGCAGCCGAAGGGGTCGCGGTAAACATACTCGAGGATGTCGCGGTTTTCGGGCGAAGCGAGAAAATCGTACACCTGTGGAACCGGATAACGCGGATCGAGATCGTTGAGCGAGTCGAGCAGAATATCGTTCATCAGAACACCCCTCCGTTGGCGAAGTAGTTGTGCGCCATGCCCGATTCGCGATCTTCGCTGAAATAACGGACAAATCGCTGAAAATCTTCGCTTTTAACGTTCTCAAAACAGGCCGGAAGCGGCGGTGGGAAACCAATATCCTCGCCTACCGCGCGGCGCAGTGCGCTGAAAATATCGTCACGAAACTCGAAATAGAGCCGGTAGGCGGGCGTTTTGTAGGCATGAATCGGGCTCAGGTCGATCAGACGCATCTCATGGAGAATTTCATAGATACGCCGGAACAGACGTTCGGCGACCTGGGGGGTAAAAAATTCACGAACGGCGTGATTGTCCAGCAGAATCTGCGGGTTGAGTAACGCCGGCAGCACGATGTTTTTCGGCACATAATCCTTGATCGAATAGTGCCAGGCCTGCAATGACTGGGCGGGCGTGGTATCCCTTAACACCGGTTGCTGTGTATTTTCCGGACGGACATCTTTCATGATGATGACGCCATCCTGCCCGTAGGCGATGCCAGTTATCACCTCTTGCAGAATGGTATCCACGCGGCGACTGTTAATTTCAACCCGGGAGTGGTGTGCGTAAACGGGTTTTCCGCCCGCCGCGATCACCCGAATACCGAAATCCCAGTCATCCGAAAGGTGTTCGACAAACCGGCCCTTATCAAGCTGATAAAAGATTTCGATACCGCCTACTTTGTCGTAAAGCGCGCGTTCAACAGCGAACCCTTTGCCGTCGGGAAAGCCGCCAAACAGCGAAAATGAGACCTCTCGGCAACGCAGCGTTTTCTGAATCTCCGCAAACAGATTGGGGCGAAGCCGGAACGCGTTCTCGTTGTAGTAGTAGTTACAGGTGCCTAAATCGCCATTTTCCGCGATCATTTTTTCAATCAGTGAGTGTAGCCACCAGCTATCAACGGTGCAGTCGGCATCTGCCGAGACGATGTAGTGTTTGCGGCTAATACCCAGCCGTTTGTCTCTCGCTTTTGAGCGCAGCGATGCGTAATCCATACCACATTTTCGCGCCGAGGAAACACCCTGCGTGGGTTCTTTAATAATATGAATATCCAGCGCCGGATGCAGACGCTGAAATTCGTTGATTTTAGCAACGGAATCATCGGTAGAATTATTATCCACAACGATCAATTCATACTTTTCATGCGACAATATATTGTTACATGTTTTTTGATTAAATAACGAAGTGAGAACCGCATCGATACGAGCACTTTCGTTATAGACCGGCAAAACAATTGATATGTAAATGTCCTTACGCATACAACCTCCCTGAATGATTACTATCTGAATCGCTGTTCTTATCGATAAGCACTTTCTTGCCAATTAAAAAGTTTCGATAAGCAATTTCTTTCATAAGTGATTTATTGGTGATGAGTTTAAAAACGCTGGAAATAAACGCATCGTCCGGATAACCATCATGTTCGGCAGTGATATTCATTATCGGCGCCTCAAAGTCGTACTGACCGTACACCTCATCGTAATATTCATAACGTGTCGAAATGTAACAGCGGCGGTGGCTAATGGCTTCACCAATCGGATTACCATAGCTGTCGTAATCCCATGAAGTCAGAAAAGAGACAAGGTCACAGGAATAATACAAATCCTCAATGGTGTGAGTGTTATAACCAGGCGGCATGTAATTGTGCTGCAGCCAGCCAATAAAATGAGTAAAAGGCTCTACCTGTAATTGAATCGACAGATTGACCAGTTGCTGATAACAGGTTGGCGCCTCATTAATATCGCCAGCAATGACGAGATGAACACGCTGTGCAGAATTGTGCTGCTGAAAAAGTTGGTTGAGTCGCCAGACGAGGTAAATGTCGCGATCCAGGCGTTTTTGCGGAATAAGGCGCGTGGTTCTGGCAATAAGAATGTCATCGCTGCTAATGCCAAGGCTGTGCCTGATATCGCTGCCATTTCCTGTTTCTGTAAAATCATATGTATTCTTTTTTACTTGTACTTCAATGGTATATTGCACCACTCCTCCAGTCTGTCTTTTAATTCCTGATTAAGCGTCACATAGCGTATATACGGAGAGTTAACCGGTTTGATGGCATAAGGCCAGGGGTGCGTGCCATATTTCTGTACGCTCTTTTCGCTATTCCACATCAGATCATGGTCACGCCAGGTAACAAAATCAGCTAAATTATAACGCTTGCCATATATATCAATTGCTAAATATATTGCTTTTGTATATATAATATTCTCTGGCAATGTGCCATTTTCAACGAAAAGATAACCAATATTCAGGTGTTCCCATTGTTGCACCATTTTTTCAGCCAATACTTCAGCCGCGATATCAATTCTCGTCAGAATAGTGTTCAACTCTGTTTGTGGAACAACAGTTTTCTGGCTTATCAATACATTGTGCGCATAATTTATAAATTCAACGTTGTAATTCGGTACGCTGGTAATGTCATCTATTCGCACTAATATAAAAGCATCTTTGTATATCGATTTCTCCCATTCGTATGGTTTATTGAATTTTCCTTTATCCAGCTTTATGTCATAACCAAGATTAAGATAATTTTTCATCCCATTTTGTGAAAGTAACCGTGCGGTTTTAAATGCCTCAACCGTAATTCCTGAAAAGGCAACGCCATCGAATGATATAAACATTGCTCCATTTCTCTCGTCCATGAAATATCTCCTGTCATAGATATGGCTTGTGAAATTTTTAATTATCCTTTCGTTAAGGAGAACATATATTTTGCAGGGATTAACGAGACCTGAATCGTATCAATGGATATATTCTCGGGATTCTAAAGGTGTTTCCGGATGTTTGCCGTTTGCTTGTTTTTATTGCGATCCATTTCCATTTCTTTTTCCCAGAAATTTTCTCCAGATGCGAAGCATCGGCTGGTTGAATTAAGATAATCCTGAAATTCCTTTTTTCGATTGCGCTTTACGTCGCAATGATCGAGGATGACGGCTCGGTATGTTTCTTGTACCGATGCAATGATGAGATTGAATTTCGCCCGGCACTGTTACCGGGCTTGTCCTTGAAACATTGAACTGGATTAAGGAGTAAGCATGAAATCGAACCGTCAGGCACGCCACATCATGGGGCTGGATTACAAAGTGTCAAACACGCGTAAAGTTGTTACCAAAGACAATCAGGAAGAGACGGTGGTCGTTCATCGCTCCGGGCGTCATCGCCGCGCGGGTTAAGTTTTCCACCCTGAACCACCCCAACCGGGGTGGTTTTTTGTTTTCCCTCCTTGATAACAATTCATCAACGAAATCCGCGAACAAGAAGTATTTGCTGACAGCTTGTTTTATACTCTCGCCCGTCGCACACCCCCCGCGAAACGCTCTCGCAGGGATCGTTGAACAAGGAGCTGTAAAATGAATGCCAAACATAATAAAAACCGATCGTTATATATTCCTTATGCCGGGCCGGTGCTACTGGAGTTTCCACTGCTGAACAAAGGCAGCGCCTTCAGTATGGAAGAGCGCAGTAATTTCAACCTGCTGGGTCTGTTACCGGAAGTGGTTGAAACGATTGAAGAACAGGCCGAACGCGCCTGGCTGCAGTACCAGAGCTTTAAAACCGACATTGATAAGCACATCTATTTACGCAATATCCAGGATACCAACGAAACCCTCTTCTACCGCCTGGTGGAAAACCATCTCGATGAGATGATGCCGGTGATCTACACCCCGACTGTTGGCTGGGCCTGCGAACGCTTCTCTGACATCTACCGCCGCGCTCGTGGCGTGTTTATCTCCTGGCAGAACCGCAGCAGTATGGACGACATTCTGCAAAACGTGCCGAACCACAATATCAAAGTGATCGTGGTGACCGATGGCGAACGTATTCTCGGCCTTGGTGACCAGGGGATTGGCGGCATGGGGATTCCGATTGGCAAACTGTCGCTCTATACCTCCTGTGGCGGCATCAGCCCGGCTTACACTCTGCCCGTGGTTCTGGATGTGGGCACCAACAACCAGCAATTAATTAATGATCCGCTCTATATGGGCTCACGCCACCCGCGTATTACCGGTGAAGACTATTACGCTTTCGTCGATGAATTCATTCAGGCGGTGAAACAGCGCTGGCCGGATGTGCTGCTGCAATTTGAAGACTTCGCGCAGAAAAACGCGATGCCGCTGTTGAATCGCTATCGTGATGAGATCTGCTGTTTTAACGATGATATTCAGGGTACGGCAGCCGTAACCGTCGGTACGCTGATTGCCGCCAGCCGCGCGGCGGGTAGCCAGTTGAGCAACCAGAAGATTGTCTTCCTCGGCGCGGGTTCTGCCGGTTGCGGTATTGCTGAGCAGATCATCGCCCAGACGCAGCGCGAAGGCCTGAGCGAAGCAGCGGCTCGCCAGAAAGTCTATATGGTCGATCGTTTCGGCCTGCTGACGGACGAAATGCCGAACCTGCTGCCGTTCCAGAGCAAACTGGTGCAGAAACGCGAAAACCTGCAAAACTGGGATACCGGCGCGCAGAATGAAGCGCTCTCCTTGCTGGATGTGGTGCGTAATGTGAAGCCGGACATTCTGATCGGCGTTTCTGGCCAGACCGGTCTGTTCACCGAAGAGATCATCCGTGAGATGCACAAGCACTGCCCGCGTCCGATCGTGATGCCGCTCTCCAATCCGACTTCCCGCGTGGAAGCTACGCCGCAGGACATCATTAGCTGGACCGACGGTATGGCGCTGGTCGCCACCGGCAGCCCGTTCGCGCCGGTACAGTGGAAAGAGAAAACCTACCCGATTGCCCAGTGCAATAACGCCTATATTTTCCCGGGCATTGGTCTTGGCGTGATCTCCTCCGGCGCGTCGCGCATCACCGATGAAATGCTGATGGCGGCCAGTGAAACGCTGGCGGAATACTCGCCGCTGCTGCTCAATGGTGAAGGCCTGGTGCTGCCGGAACTGAAAGATATCCAGTCCGTTTCCCGCGCCATCGCGTTTGCCGTCGGTAAAATGGCGCAGCAACAAGGCGTGGCGGCGAAAACTTCGCCTGAAGCGTTGAAGCAGTCGATCGACGACAACTTCTGGGAACCGAAGTACCGCAGCTATCGCCGTACCTCTATCTGATCTTCCCACGCCCGGCGTCCTTGTGCGCCGGGCGATTTTCCTTGCTGGTAAAACATTCATTTCCCCGCTAAACTCCTTTTCACCCATCAACTTACTGAATATATAAGGAGGCTAATTATGCTGTATTGTGAACTGTTCAATGTTTCACATACATTTGGCGATCGTGCCAGCTCAAGCGTTATCGGTATCGTGCTGCGATAACTTCGGCTTGAGCGAAGCTTAAAACCCCCTTCTCTCGGGCTTACCGGGTTATCGTCAGCGATGTTTGACGAGGCACTCTCGTGCCTGTAACTCTTGAGTAAGCAATGAGCACATTACTATCTGCACAATCACTCCGTGTTGAAACGGCCTTTGGCCCGTTATTCTCCGATCTCTCCTTTACCCTGCGAAAAGGCGATCGCCTTGGACTTATTGGCGACAATGGCTGCGGCAAAAGTACCCTGCTGAAAGTGCTGGACGGCTCGCTGTCTCCGCTTTCCGGCAACGTTACGGTTGCGCACCACTGCCTGCTGGCGCGCGTGGAACAACATCTGCCCGACGATTTGCTGGCGATGACGTTGCTGGATGCCGTGCTGGCGCAGTTGCCTGGCAGCGAACGCGACAACCAGCGCTGGCGCGCCGAATCGCTGCTTGCCAGCATGGGGTTGAGCACGGCGGAAATCGCCCTCACCGCGGCAACCCTCAGCGGCGGACAGCATACCCGCTTGCTGCTGGCGCGGGCGCTGATCCGCGAGCCGGATCTGTTGCTGCTGGACGAACCGGGTAACCACCTTGATCTGCCGACATTGCTATGGCTGGAGCAGTTTTTGCGTAGCTGGAGCGGAAGCTTTGTGATGGTTTCGCATGATGCCGCCCTGCTGGATGCTGTTACCAACGGCAGTTGGATCCTGCGCGACCACACGCTGCACCACTTTGCTTTACCGTGCAGCCTGGCGCGCCAGGCGCTGGAAGAGCGTGATGCGAGCGACGCGCTGCGGCACAAAGCGGAACAAAAGGAGATCGACCGCGTGACGGCAAGTTCTAAGCGGCTGGCTATCTGGGGACGGGTCTACGACAACGAAGATCTGGCACGCAAGGCAAAACAGATGGCGCGGCAGGTGGAGCGCCTGAAAGAGAGCCAGACCACGCTAACCGAAGGCAGTGCCTGGCGGCTTTCACTGCATGGTGAAGCGCTACCTGCGGATCGACTGCTGGAGATGGAACAGCTTGCCGTGCCGCCCGCAGCGGGGTTGCCCGCCCTGTTCCATGTTCCGATCGCGCGGCTGAAAAGCGGCGATCGCGTGGCGGTGATGGGACGCAACGGCTGCGGGAAATCATCGCTTCTGCGGTTGATCTGGCGGGCTTTGCACGGTGAAGCGTCTACACTGCGGCTGCATCCGCGTCTGCATGCGGGATATTACGACCAGACGTTACATCAGCTAGCGGATGATGCCACGCTGTTCGACGCGCTGGAGCCGTTTGCCCCGATGCCCGCCGATCGCAAAATGGCGCTGATTGGCGCCGGTTTTGCCTGGACGCGTCACGGGCAACGGGTGGCGACACTGAGCGGCGGCGAGCGTTCCCGGCTGCTGTTTGTGGGCCTGTCGCTGGCGCGTTTTAACCTGCTGTTACTGGATGAACCCACCAACCATCTCGATATGGCGGGCAAAGAGGCGCTGGCCGAAACCCTGCAACAGTTCAGCGGCGGTTTTCTGCTGGTCAGCCACGATCGGCAGTTGATCAATGCCTGCTGCAATCGTTTCTGGCTGGTGGAAAACGGCGAGCTGAACGAGTGGCATGACGCTGAAGCGGTTTATGATCGCTTACGGGAAAGTGTCGCGGTTTCTGCCACTCAATCGCAACCGCCAGCGGTTGCGGCTGATGACATGGATGACGACGATGCCCTTCTTCTGCGTCTTATCGAACTGGAGACGCGGTTAGCAGAGGATCTGGCGCGTAAGGAGAAACATCAGAAACCGCAGTTGCAGGCGCAGTGGCGCGAGGAGATCGAGCGAATCCGCCTCATCCTGTAGGCCGGATATGCGCAAACTCGCATGGTCACTTAACGCAAACAGGCGCCGAAGGGCGCCTGTTTTTTACTGCTGCGGATTTTTTGCTTTCCAGGCTTCCCATGCCTGTTTGATTTCTTGTTTGGCGGTGGCGGCGTCGTTAAAGCCGTTCAGCTCCACTTTCTTGCGACCATCCGGCAATTGTTTATAGACGCGGAAGAAGGCTTCCAGCCGCTCCTGCTCGATCTTCGGCAGATCGGTGATGTTCTTGATGTCGTCATAGGTTGGGTCAATTTTGCTGGCCGGAACGGCAACAATTTTGTCGTCGGTCTCGCCGCCATCAATCATTTTCAGCACGCCAATCGGACGCAACTTGATCAGCGTTCCCGGAGCCAGCGGCGCGCGGGTATAGAAAATCACATCCAGCGGATCGCCATCCCCGGCGAGCGACTGGGTCAGCGAACCGTAGTTCGCCGGATAAGCGACCGGCATTGACTGGAAGCGATCGGCGATAATAAAGCCGGTTTTCGCGTCCGTTTCATATTTGATAATGCCGCCCGCCGGGATCTCCGTTACCGCATAAAACTCGTCCGGGTTGTTTTCAGGCTGCGGGAATTCGAGGATATTTTGCGCCTGCACGGAAGCCGAAATCAGTACGCTCACCGCGAGGATTTTTTTCACCAGATGCATTGTTGTTCACCCTTTTGTTATTAGAAAGCAACAATCTGGCGACAATAGATGACAGCCGTATGACATTCCTTTCCTGCCCACCAATAGCCTTATTAATAAGATGGTTATAGCATTTTTTGCCCCTACCTGAATTGGGGAATTTCCCACTGAATGTTTACAGTATGTTGCCAGCCTATTGAATTCACTGCCTAATCTCTTAATCCTTGAGGATATAGATAACGGTTGAAGCCGAACGCCACACCCGGATCTCAGTTCTTATGCTTATCAAAGGAGAAACACCATGAAAGCTGCTGTAGTTACGAAAGATCATCAGGTTGATGTCACTGAAAGGACACTGCGTCCGCTGAAACATGGCGAAGCGTTACTGAAAATGGAGTGCTGCGGGGTATGTCATACTGACCTGCATGTAAAGAACGGTGATTTTGGCGATAAGACCGGCGTTATCCTCGGTCATGAAGGTATTGGCATTGTGGCTGAAGTTGCAGAAGGCGTTACGTCGCTGAAAGTGGGCGATCGCGCTTCTGTCGCCTGGTTTTTCCAGGGCTGCGGCCACTGTGAATACTGTAACAGCGGTAACGAAACCCTCTGTCGTGAAGTGGTGAATGCCGGGTATACCGCTGATGGTGGCATGGCGCAGGAGTGCATCGTGGTGGCGGATTATGCGGTAAAAGTGCCGGATGGCCTTGATTCCGCGGCAGCCAGCAGCATCACCTGCGCGGGCGTCACCACCTATAAAGCCGTTAAAGTCTCACAGATCAAGCCTGGCCAGTGGATTGCTATTTATGGCCTTGGCGGCCTCGGAAATCTTGCGCTGCAATATGCGAAAAATGTCTTTAATGCCAAAGTCATTGCGCTTGATGTTAACGATGAGCAACTGAAGCTGGCGGCCAGCATGGGCGCAGATCTGACCATCAACTCGCGCAGTGAAGATGCGGCGAAGATCGTGCAGGAAAAAACTGGTGGCGCGCACGCTGCGGTCGTGACGGCGGTGGCGAAAGCGGCGTTTAACTCTGCGGTCGATGCGGTGCGTGCCGGCGGCCGTGTGGTGGCGGTTGGCCTGCCGCCGGAAGCGATGAGCCTCGATATTCCGCGTCTGGTGCTGGACGGTATTCAGGTGGTGGGTTCACTGGTTGGCACGCGCCAGGATCTAACGGAAGCCTTCCAGTTTGCCGCCGAAGGCAAGGTGGTGCCGAAAGTGGCGCTGCGTCCGCTCGAAGATATCAACGCCATCTTCAAAGAGATGGAACAGGGCCAAATCCGTGGCCGCATGGTGATCGATTTACGCCATTAATGATCTGCTATTGCCTATAATCACGGGGGCGCTGATGCCCCTTTTTTATGACGCAGAGGTAATGATGACCACGACGATCCCCGGGCTTGAGGTGTTATTTATCGCCGGCTTTGGCCCTGTTCCGCAAAATGTGGCTGCCAGCCAGGCGTTTTATCAGCACACGCTTGGGCTGCCGCTGAAACCGATGGAAGGCACCAGTGACTATCTGGTCGCCGAACATGACGCACTGGACGGCGCGAAACATTTTGCTCTTTGGCCGTTGCATCATGCCGCCGAATCCTGTTTTGGCACAGACAAATGGCCGGATTCGCACCCTATTCCCCAAAGCTGGGTTGAATTTGAAGTCAAAGAGTTAGCGAGCGCCACTGATGTGCTGGTCAACAAAGGTTATCAGTTGCTGGTCGCGAATCGCCTGGAACCCTGGGGGCAACGTGTCACCCGTCTGCTGGCGCCGGAAGGCGTTCTGGTGGGACTGACGATCACCCCCTGGTTGCGTTAGTACTGCTGCCGGACCAGGGCGTCTATCACGCCCGGTTTTGCGCTTTTCTGAAAAGCTTATCTCAATTCCTTGGTTCCTTTGTGAATGTCTGCGCCGGATGATGAATCCGCCATTAAGACAATAGATAACAAAGGAATTCACCATGCACATCCCTTTTCGCTTGCCATTATTGACGGTGCTGATGATGGCCACGTCCGTTCACGCCTGGGCGGTGGAGACGCCGGTAAAAGGCGGAACGCTGATTTATCTTGAACAGCAGGCGCACACCAATTTGTATCCTCCGGCGGGCGGTTTTTACCCCAACGGAGGCATTCTGAATCAGATCACCGATAAGCTAACCTGGCAGAACCCGAAGACGTTGCAGGTTGAACCGTGGATTGCCGAAAGCTGGACGTCGAATGCCGATAAAACCGAATACACCTTTAAAATTCGCCCCGGCGTGACCTTTTCCGACGGCACGCCGCTGGATGCCAATGCGGTCGCAAAAAATTTCGATACTTACGGGCTGGGTAACAAAGCGCAGCGTTTACCGGTATCGGAAGTGATCAATAACTATGATCACAGCGAAGTAGTGGACGCGCAGACGGTGAAGTTCTACTTCAAAAAGCCGTCGCCAGGCTTTTTACAGGGCACGGCCACCATTGGTTCCGGGTTGGTTTCACTGAGCACGTTACAACGTAATTTTGATGAACTGGGCGATGCGCGTCATATTATCGGTTCCGGGCCGTTTGTCGTCAGTGATGAAAAGCTGGGGCGCGAAGTGACGCTTGCGAAGCGTAAAGATTATCAGTGGGGGCCGAAGAATCTTACCCAGCAAGGCCCGGCCAATCTCGATGGCATCAAAATCATCGTCACCCCGGAAGACAGCGTGCGCATTGGCGCGTTGCTGGCAGGCCAGGCCGGATTTATCCGCCAGGTGCAGGCTTACGATGAAAAGCAGGCCACCGACCAGGGTTTTCAGATCTACGCCGCTCCGACGCGCGGCGTGAATGACAGCCTCAGTTTCCGCCCGGATAACCCGCTGGTCGCCGACCTGCGCGTGCGCCAGGCATTGCTGCATGCGACCAACACCAAACAGATTGTCGATACCCTCTTCTCACCCAACTACCCGCAGGCCACCTCGGTTATTGCCCGCTCTGCCGCAGGTTACACCGATCTGAGCGACAAACTGACCTTTGATCCGGCCAAAGCTAACCAGTTGCTGGATGACGCAGGCTGGAAAGCAGGCAGCGATGGCATTCGCGCCAAAGAGGGCCAGCGTCTGGCACTGACAGTTTACGAATCCCTGCCGCAGCCGCAAAACAAAGAGGTGCTGCAACTGGTGGCGCAGCAGTGGCGACAGGTCGGCGTTGCGCTGAACGTTAAAGCTGGCGACGCCGGAAGCCGCACGCTGGATAACCTCGATCCGCTAAAAACGCCGCTAACCGTTTCTGAGGTTGGGCGTGCCGATCCGGATGTCGTGAAAAGCATGTTCTACCCGGCAAACCGCGATGCGCTGCTGCAAAAAGGCGGTTCCAGCGACAAGGTAAAAAGCTTCCGCGACGACAAACTCAACGATCTGCTGGTCTCTATTTCTGCTGAAGTCGATGCAAAAAAACGTCTGCAACTGACCGGCGAGGCGCAGCGCTATCTGCTGGATAACGCTTATGTGATCCCGATTTTTGAAGAGCCGCAAGTCTTTGCCGGTGCGCCGTGGCTGAAAGGCGCGACCTTTGAAGCCGTTGGCCGTCCGTCATTCTACGGCGCGTGGATCGCGAAACAGTGAGGAGGCTGCAATGAGCCACTATCTTCTGCAGCGTGCCGGGCAAGGTTTGCTGGTGCTATGGGCGGCGTTTACCCTCTCTTTTGTGCTGCTCCAGGTGCTGCCGGGCGATGCGGTATTGATTAAGTTTCAGAACCCCGACCTCGGGCTTAGCCCGGCACAGATTGAGGAAATGCGCATTGCCTATGGGGCGGACAGCCCGCTGTGGCAACAATATTTCCATACGTTGTTTGCGATGTTGCGCGGAGATTTTGGTTATTCGGTACAGGCCGGTGTGGCGGTGAGCGAGTTGATTGCCAGCAATCTCCCCGACACGCTGCAACTGGCCGTGCCGGCATTCGCACTCGCTGTGGCGCTGGCTTTTGTGCTGGCGTTTGTCTCGCGATTGCCCGCATTACGCTGGCTGAGTAATGCCATTCAATCTTTGCCAGTACTGTTTATTTCGCTGCCCACCTTCTGGCTGGGCATTGCGCTGATTCAGCTTTTTTCCTTCCAGCTGCGGCTGATCCCGGTCATTAATCCCTCCCCGTTGCAGGGGTTGATCCTGCCGATTATTACCGTGGCGATCCCTATTTCCGCTCCGTTGGCGCAGATCTTGTTACGCAGTATCGATCAGGTATCGGCTCAGCCATTTGTGGGCGTGGCGCGCGCCAAAGGGTTGAGCGAAACCGGCGTGCTGTGGCGGCACGTTATCGGCAATGCCCTGCTGCCGGCGCTGAATATTGCCGGGCTGTTGTTGGGGGAATTGATTGCCGGTGCGCTGATCACGGAAACCGTCTTTGGTCGTGGCGGGCTGGGACAACTGACGCAGCAGGCGGTAAACAATCAGGACATTGCCGTGTTGCAGGCGGTAGTGATGATCTCCGCGCTGGGGTTTGTCCTGATCAATCTGCTGGTGGATCTGCTGATGCCGTGGTTTGACCCGCGGCTGAAAACCGTTACCGGAGGTGCAATATGAGTCTGGTCGATTACGCCACCGCCGCGCGTAAACGCGTTCCCGCCTGGCGCCCGCACGCCTGGCAGCCGGGATTATGGCTGGCCTGGGCAGTGGTTGCGCTGGCGGTAGTTGCCGCTTTTTTCCCTGCGTTGCTCACGCCTTACAGCGCGGTTGAAGGTATCGCCGGGGCTCAGCGGCTGGCTCCACAAGCCGGTCACTGGCTGGGTACCGATCAACTGGGGCGCGATCTTTTGGCGCGCATTGTCTATGGTGCTTCACATTCGCTTTCCGCCGCGCTGGCGGCTGTGGCGATGGGACTGTTTGCCGGAACGCTGATCGGCGTGATTGCCGGAGCGCTCGCCGGGCGCGTGGAATCCCTCCTGATGCGGCTGGTGGATGTGTTGCTGTCGATTCCGTCGCTGTTGTTGTCGCTGACGGTGATTATTTTACTTGGCTTTGGCACCGTCAATGCAGCCATTGCCGTGGGGGTGGCTTCGATTGCCAGCTTTGCCCGCCTGGCGCGCGGCGAAGTGGTGCGTATTCGCCACACCGAGTATGTCGAAGCGGCCTGGGGCAGCGGCGGTACTTTCTGGTCGGTGCTGTGGCGGCATATTTTGCCCAACTCGCTCACCGCCGTGCTGGCCTTTGCCACGCTGCAATTTGGTCAGGCGATCCTTGCCCTCTCCACCCTGAGTTTTCTCGGTTACGGCACGCCGCCGCCGGTGCCGGAATGGGGATTGTTGATCGCCGAAGGGCGCAACTACTTATCCACCGCCTGGTGGCTGACCACCTTCCCCGGTCTGGTGGTGATCGCCGTGGTACTGGCGGTTAACCGGCTCAGCCGTCAGTTCAGTGGAGGTCGCGTATGAGCGTGTTGTCGGTAGAAAATTTAACCCTCAGCTACCACAGTAGCGGCGTCTGGCGCGAGGTGGTTCATGGCGTGAGTTTTACCCTGCAACGGGGGGAAATGCTGGCCTTTGTCGGCGAATCCGGTTCCGGCAAAACCACCACTGCGCAGGCGATTATTGGGCTGCTGGCTGCCAATGCCCGACGCGACAGCGGCACGATTGTGCTCAACGGCGAAACCATAAGCACGTGGTCGGAAAAACGGCTTGATGCCCTGCGCGGCGCGCGTATCAGCCTGGTGCCGCAGGATCCCGGCAATTCCCTCAACCCGGTACAAACCATCGGTACGCAAGTGGGCGAAGTCCTGCAACTACACAGTAAATTGCGTGGCCGTGAGCGCGATGCTCAGGTGCTGGCGCTGTTAACGAAAGTGGGCTTAAGCCACCCGGAACAGCGCATGAAACAGTACCCGCACCAGCTCTCCGGTGGGATGAAGCAGCGGGTGTTGATCGCGATAGCCATTGCGCTGCAGCCGGATGTGATCATTGCCGACGAGCCAACCAGCGCGCTCGATGTGACGGTGCAAAAGCGCATTCTCGATTTACTCGATGTACTTCGACGTGAATCCGGCACGGCGGTGTTGTTTGTTACCCACGATCTGGCGCTGGCTGCGGAGCGCGCCGATCGGCTGCTAGTGTTTCGCCACGGTGAAATTCAGGAGCATGGCGCGACGGCGGATATTCTGCGCGCGCCGCAGCATGCTTATACCCGCCAGCTACTGAGCGATCTCCAGGGCCATGCGCTGACGATTGCGCCGGTTTCCGGGCGGCCGCTGGCGTCTCCGGCGATCCGCGCCAGCGGTATCAGTAAGCGTTTCTCGTTGGGCAAAGGCCACCAATTGCAGGCACTTAATGACGTCAGTTTTGCCGTGCAGCGCGGCAGCACGCATGCGCTGGTTGGCGAATCCGGTTCAGGCAAAACCACGCTGGCGCGCATTCTGCTTGGCTTTGAGCAGGCCGACAGCGGCCGGGTGACGATTGATGATATCGAGGCCACGCAACTTAGCCAGGAGGCGCGCCGCCAGTTGCGCCGCAAAATCCAGTTTGTCTATCAGAACCCCTTCTCTTCGCTCGATCCTCGCCAGACACTGTTTGAGATCATCGAAGAGCCGCTAAAGAACTTTGAACGCATTGAAAAAGCTGAACGTAAAGCGCGAGTGGAGAATGTCGCCCGGCGCGTTGCGCTGCCGCTGGAGTTGCTCGACCGTACGGCACGTGAGCTTTCCGGTGGCCAGCGCCAGCGTGTGGCTATTGCCCGCGCGCTGATCCTCGAACCGGGCATTCTGGTGCTGGATGAAGCCACCTCCGCACTGGATGTTACCGTGCAGGCGCAGATCCTCGCCCTGCTCCAGCAACTGCAACAGCAACTGGGGTTGACCTACCTGTTTATCACCCACGATCTGGCGACGGTGCGGCGCATCGCGCACAGCGTTACGGTGCTGCGCAATGGTTGTGTGGTCGAGCAAGGTTCCGTGGCAAGCCTGTTTGCTGCGCCGCAAAACGACTATACCCGCGAGTTAATTCACGCTATTCCCCATCTTTCACCCGCTACGGAGGAGTTCGCATGACGCGAAAACGCCTGGGTTTTTTTACCCGTCTGCTTGACGATGCTGCACCCAAAGAGCGCTACCGGTTGGCCACGGAGCAGATCCGCCATGCGGAACGGTACGGCTTCGACAGCGCATGGATTGCGCAGCACCACTTTCACGAACATGAAGGTGGTCTGCCTTCGCCGCTGGTCTTTCTGGCGCATGTCGCGGCACACACGGAAACTATTCGTCTTGGCACGGCCATTATCACCCTGCCGCTGGAAAACCCGTTGCGCGTGGCAGAAGATGCCGCCGTACTCGATCTGCTGGCCGATGGACGGCTGGAAGTGGGGTTTGGCTCGGGGGGTACGGCGACCTCTTTTCTGCCCTTTGGCCTGACAATTGATGAACGGGCGACGGTATTCGCTGATGCGCTGCACCTGATCCAGAGTGCCTGGCGCGGTGATTCGCTGACGCACCCGGATAACCACCTTTACCCTCCAGCGCCACAGTTGGCTGAACGGGTGTGGATCGCCACCTTTTCCGTTGACGGCGCAATCCGTGCAGGCCAGAGCGGACACGGACTGATGCTGTCCCGAACTCAGCCGCGCCCGGCCGATAACCCCTCGCTCACCCTCGATGCCATTCAGAATCCGATGGTGGATGCTTACCTTGATGCGCTCCCGGCGGGCGTTGCGCCGCGCATACTCGCTTCGCGTACGGCGTTTGTCGCCGACAGCCGCGACTATGCGCTGAAGGTTGCCGCACCGGGCTTGAGCCGCCAGGCCGCGCAACATCGCACAGCAGGCCATGCAGTTTTAGGTGACAACGTCACGGATTATATCCGCCAGTTTGATGCGCATATCGGCGATGTGCAAACGGTGCTCGCATCGCTGGCGCAGGACACCATTCTGGCGCGCGCCACCGATATCTCTTTTCAGGTGCATTCCGTCGAACCGTCGCACCGCGACACGTTACGTTCCATTGAACTGATTGCTGAGCATATCGCTCCGCGCATTCTATAAGGAGCCTCTATGGCGCTAAGTCTGGATATTCTTGCTGAACTGGCGGAGATCGCCGCCGGTTCGGAACTGCAACGTGCGCGTGAAACGCGTGATGCGGCCACCCGCCATGCTCAGGGCAGCTATGAAGCGCTGTTCGGTGACCAGGAGCACCCCTTTGCGCTGGATGAACGCTTTATTGTGGCGGCGAAAGTAGCGAAGTGGCATGAAGCCAACGATCTGGCGGCCCACTACGCCAGTTTTGGCCTTGCCGACCCGACGTCTGCCCGCCTGACACCAGCGCTGGAGTTTGCGCGGTTGCTGACTTTTTCCCCGGTAGAAGCGACGCCGCAGGCACTGAAAACGCTGACGGCGGCGGGCTGGAACAAAGAGAGCATTGTTACGCTGGCGCAACTGGTGGCGTTTGTCAGCTTCCAGAGCCGTCTGCTGGCCGGGTTACGTTTACTCAATGGCAAGCCCGTTTCCGCCAGCGAAAAACCGGTGGTGGCAGGTATCTGGCATACCACACCGACAACGCAAACCGGGAAACCTGCGCCGGTGCAGTTTACTCAGCAGGAACTGGGCTGGGAGACGTGGATTGCCGCAAAACCGCTGGCGGAGTTTACGGCAGCCGAACAGGCGATTCTGGCGAAATTCGGCCATAGCGATTCTGACTATTTCCGTCTGTTAGGCCGTAATCTCCCGGTGCTTGAGCAACGCACGTTGACGGATAAGGGCATCTTCTACACCCTTGGCGGTTTGCCGCGCGCCGAGCGTGAGCTGGCGGCAACGGTCACCAGTAAAATTAATGGCTGTATCTATTGCGCTTCAGTCCATGCGCGCAAAACCAGCCAGTTGTCGAAGGACGATAATGCCGTAGAGACACTGCTTGCTGTGCAACCAGGAGAGATCCTGAGCGCCGGGCAATCAGCACGCTGGCAGGCTGAAATTGATGCCGCCGCCGCCCTGTCGGTGACGCCTCCGGCGCTGACCACACAGCATCTGGAGAAGCTGAAGGAACAGGATCTGGACACTTTGCAACAGCTTGATCTGCTACAGTCCGCCGCGTTTTTTGCCTGGGCCAACCGTCTGATGCTTACGCTGGGGGAACCCTGGTTGCCCTGAGGGTGCCGCCGCTATTCTCAGGCCGGGTAAGCGTCGTGCTTACCCGGTTTTTTTATGCCTGCGCGACAGATTCGGTTTTCAGCTTTGTTTGCAGACGGCCATAGACCAGCAATGCGCTCATGGCGGCAAAGGTCAGCACCGCTGCTGGCAGCGTAAGATAGCGATAAGTCAGACCGAAAGTGATGATCAAGCCACCGAACCAGGCGCCCACCGCGTTACCGAGGTTAAAGGCCATTTGCCCCCCGGCGGCGCCCAACATCTCACCGCCCTTCGCATTTTGCAGCAGCATAATTTGCAGCGGCGCGGAGAGCGCAAACAGGCCAGCGCAGCAGATAAAGCCGAGCGACAGCGCCCCGACGCTGTTTTCACCGGCGACAAACAGCGCCAGCATCGCCAGCATAATGAAAAACTCAGTTGCCGCCGCAATGCGTAAGGGGCTGAACTTAACGGAGAGCTTGCCGGAAAACATATTTCCCAGCACCATTCCCAGCCCCATCAACGTCATGATGAAGGTCATCGAGGCTTCCGAGAAGCCAGAGACAGTGACCATGTAGGGTTTCACGTAGCTGAACCAGGCAAATACACCGGCATTGCCAAACATCGTGGCGGCGAAAATTAGCCACGGTTCGGGTTTTTTCAGGAAATGAAACTGTTCGCGCAGGCGGCTTTCGGTGTTATCAAACAGCGCCGGAACCCAGAAAATCACCGAGACAATCACGGCGATGTCGAACAGCGAAATCAGCAAGAAGGTATAGCGCCAGCTAAAGCTGTGACCGATCCATGTACCCAGCGGAATACCGATCAGGTTCGCGACGGTCATACCGGCGATCATTCCTGCTACTGCCATCGTTACCTTGCCGGGAGGGGCAATTTTCGACAGGATAATGGCGCCGACGCCAAAGATTGCCCCGTGCGGAAAACCGGAAATTAAGCGGGCAATAATCAGCATTGGATAAGCGCTGGAGAACGTGAACATGGCATTACCGATGACGCACAGCGCCACCAGAAACAACAATATGTTTTTCAACGAAAACCGGTTGGAAACAAGCGCCATGATTGGCGCGCCGATCACTACGCCAGAGGCATAAGCCGAAATCATATGTCCTGCCGACGGAATCGAGATACCGACATTGGAGGCCAGCTCCGTTAACACGCCCATAATGCCGAATTCCGCCATTCCCAGACCAAAGGTCGCAAGTGCCAACGAAAAAATCGTTTTTTTCATACTACAAACCACTTGTTAAAAGAGTGTTGCGGGCATTATTGACCATTCAACCACGGCAGACCAGACGAAAAGCCGTGCCTGACACATTAATCCATAAAATCAGATAACAACCTGCAGCCCGCAGGATGATGTCGGTCATTTGCGCAGGGAAAGGCGCGGTGTTGTGAGTGCCATTGATGCGCCTGGTGAATAGATAAGAAAACCGCTCCGAACGGGCGTCCGGAGCGGGGGTAAGATCACTTGATCCCTTCGGTGCTCTCTTGTTTCGCTTCCAGACGCTCTACGTCGTTATACCAGCGGGGATGGTGCTTCTGTGCCCAGCGACGACTCACCTTCCCTTCGATCATGCCTTTAATCGAGCCTTTCACCCAGAAAGCCATATACATATGGATGAGGATGGCATGAATCAAAATAATGGCGGATGTGGCGTGCAGCAGCAGGCTGTAGCGGATCACCTGAATCGGGAAATACTGTGCAAAGTAAGGACGCCAGATGATGACGCCGGTCACCAGAAGCACGGTTATCATGCTCATGATGGTCCAGAACATCATCTTTTGTCCGGCATTGTATTTTCCGACTTTAGCGACCTTGTGCTCATTCCCCTTTAACACTTCGACGATGTTTTTCAGCCACGGCAGATCTTTCTTATCCGGGATGTTGTGATGCACAAAGCGCACAAACATCAACATTAGCGCGAAGAAGATCGCCACACCAAAGAAGGGATGCAGAATGCGCCCCATCTGCGGCGTACCGAAGGTTTCCGTCAGCCACTGTAACGTCGGGAAGAAAAACGAGATGCCGGAGAGCGCAACCAGAAAAAAGCAGATCACCACTGTCCAGTGACAGGCGCGATCGATAAATTGGGTGCGCACAATCATTTTTGACTTACTCATGATGATCCTCTTCGTCGTCATCCACTTCTTTGTTCGGTCCAATGCCGATGTAGTGGTAAATCAAACCGGCGAACGTGGCGAGGAATCCCGCCGCCGATAGCGGTTTCAGCACCCCTTTCCACAGATTGACCGAGGTATCGATACGCGGATTTTCCGGCAAATTGTGGTAAAGCTGCGGCTGGTCAGCGTGGTGCAGCACATACATCACGTGCGTTCCGCCGACGCCCTGCGGGTTATAGATCCCCGCGCTGGCGTAACCGCGCGCTTTCAGCTTCTCTACCCGCTGTTCGCCCAGCGTCAGCATTTCCGCTTTAGTACCAAAATGGATAGCGCCGGTCGGGCAGGTTTTCACGCAGGCAGGCTCCTGTCCGACGCTGACCCGATCGACACAGAGCGTACATTTATAGACCCGGTTATCCTCTTTATTGAGGCGCGGGACGTTGAACGGACACCCGGCGATACAGTAGCCGCAGCCGATACAGTTATCCTGCTGAAAATCGACAATACCGTTGGCGTACTGAATGATCGCGCCCGCAGACGGACACGCCTTCAGGCAGCCCGGCTCGGCACAATGCATGCAGCCATCTTTGCGGATCAGCCACTCCAGCTTGCCATTCTGCTCGGTTTCGCTAAAGCGCATCACCGTCCAGGATTTGGCGCTCAAATCGGCCGGGTTGTCGTAAACCCCGACGCAGTGCCCCACTTCATCGCGGATGTCGTTCCATTCTGAACACGCCACCTGGCAGGCCTTGCAGCCCACGCAGGTGGAAACATCGATAAGCTTGGCAACTTCAGCCTTATCATCACGCGCCCGTGGGGGCGGCGTGATTGGGTTGGTCGCGGAGCGCTTAAGGATGTCCTGAGTTTCCATCGCCATAATCTCGCTCCCTTACGCTTTCTCGATATTCACTAAAAACGCCTTATATTCCGGTGTTTGCGAGTTCGCATCACCCACGTTCGGCGTCAGGGTATTGGCGATGTAGCCTTTTTGCGCCACACCTTCAAAACCCCAGTGCAGCGGAATACCAATGGTCTCCACCGGCTGTCCATGCACTTGCAACGTGCGCAGTCGACGCGTGACAACCGCCACCGCGCGAATAAAGCCGCGCTTGCTGCTGACCCGAACGCGATCGCCATTGCTGATGCCTTTCGCCGCCGCCAGCGTTTCGCTGATTTCAACAAACTGCTGCGGCTGGGCAATCGCATTCAGGCGCGCATGCTTGGTCCAGGTGTGGAAATGTTCCGTCAGACGATATGTGGTACCGACATACGGGAACTGATCCTTTTTCCCCAGCCGTTTCACATCGTCCTGATAGATGCGCACAACCGGGCTGGAGACGACATTCGGATGCAACGGGTTGGTTCCGAGCGGGGTTTCCATCGGTTCGTAATGCTCCGGGAACGGCCCTTCTGCCAGCTTATCGAGGGCGAACAGACGCCCCAGCCCTTCCTGCTGCATAATAAACGGCCCGGTATTGCTGCCCGGCGGCGCGGTGTTGAAGTCCGGAATGTCGTTACCGACCCACTTCGCACCGTTCCACTGAATCAGCATCCTTTTCGCATCCCACGGTTTGCCCTGAACGTCAGCCGACGCGCGGTTGTAGAGCACGCGACGATTGAGCGGCCAGGCCCATGCCCACCCCAGCGTATTACCCAGCCCGGAAGGATCGGCATTATCGCGGTTGGCCATCTGGTTACCCTGCTCTGTCCAGCTACCGCTGTAGATCCAGCAGGATGATGCCGTTGAGCCGTCGTCACGCAGCAATGCAAAGCTGTTCAGCAGTTGCCCTTTCTTCGCCAGCAGTTGTCCGTTGGCATCATAAAGATCCGCCAGCGCGTAACCGTTGTTCTCTTTCGCCACCTCTTCCGAATGCGGATTGTGCGGCTGGCTGTAGTTCCAGCTCATCTTCAGCAACGGCTCTGCGCCTTTACCGCCTTCGGTGCGGTACATTTCACGCAGGCGGTGGTAAATCCCGGCGAGAATTTCACCGTCATTCAGCGCTTCACCCGGCGCATCCTGGCCTTTCCAGTGCCACTGTAACCAGCGACCAGAGTTGGCAATGGAGCCATCCTCTTCGGCGAAACAGGTTGACGGCAAACGGAACACCTCCGTCGCAATGGTTGCTGGATCGACATCATTCATTTCGCCGTGGTTCTGCCAGAAGTTCGCGGTTTCGGTCACTAACGGATCGATGACCACCATGTACTTCAATTTGCTCAGCGTACTGACGACTTTGTTTTTGTCCGGGAACGAGGCCACCGGGTTAAAGCCCTGGCAGATGTAGCCGGTCACTTCGCCTTTCGCCATCATATTGAAATACTTGATAACGTCGTAAGACTGATCCCACTTCGGCAGCCAGTCAAAGCCCCAGTCGTTCTCTTTCTGCGCCGCATCGCCATAGAACGATTTCATCAGGCTGACGAAAAACTTCGGATAATTGCTCCAGTAGTTAACCTGATCCGGCAACAGCGCTTTTGGCGTATTGGCCGACAGATACTGTTGCAAATCGGCCTGTTTTTCCGAAGGCAGCGTCAGGTAGCCCGGCAGGCTGGTCGAGAGCAGCCCTAAATCCGTCAGCCCCTGAATGTTCGAGTGGCCGCGCAGCGCATTCACTCCGCCGCCCGCCATCCCCATATTGCCGAGCAGCAACTGGATCATCGCCATGGTACGAATGTTCTGCGCACCGACGGTGTGTTGCGTCCAGCCGAGCGCGTACAGGAACGTGGTGGTTCTGTCTGCCGCGCTGGTTGAGGCCAGCACTGCACACACTTTCAGGAAGTCCGCTTGCGGCGTACCGCAAATGTTTTCGACGGTTTCCGGCGTATAGCGATCGACATGCTGTTTCAGCAGATTCCACACGCAGCGCGGATGGTTGAGCGTGTCATCACGTCTGGCATAGCCGTTTTCATCGAACTGATAGTTCCACGAGGTTTTATCGTACTGGCGCTTTTCTGCGTCGTAGCCGCTGAACAGACCATCTTCAAAGGCAAAATCATCGCGCACCAGTAATGCGGCGTTGGTGTAGTGTTTGACGTATTCGGCGTTGATCTTGTTGTTTTCGATCAGATAGCGCAGCACACCGGAGAGGAAAGTAATATCCGTCCCGGAGCGTATGGGCGCATAGATGTCCGCCACTGATGCCGTGCGCGTAAAGCGCGGATCGACAACAATCAGCGTGGCATCATTGTTATTTTTGGCTTCCATCGCCCAGCGGAAACCGACCGGGTGGGCTTCAGCGGCGTTACCGCCCATCACCATCACCACATTCGCGTTTTTGATATCAACCCAGTGGTTGGTCATCGCACCGCGACCAAATGTTGGAGCAAGACTTGCTACCGTTGGTCCGTGTCAGACGCGCGCCTGGTTATCTACCGCCAGCATGCCGAGGGAGCGCACAAATTTCTGCGTCAGCATGCCGGTCTCATTACTGGCCGCCGAAGCGCAAAGCATACCGGTGGAAAGCCAGCGATTGACTTTCACGCCCGCGGCGTTGTTTTCTACGAAATGCGCGTCGCGATCGTCTTTCATTAACCGGGCGATGCGGCTAAACGCCTCGTCCCAGGAGATGCGCTGCCACTTGTCGGAGCCCGGCGCGCGGTATTCCGGGTAGCGCAGACGGTTTTCACTGTGGACGTAATCAAGCAGGCCAGCCCCTTTCGGGCATAACGCGCCGCGACTGACCGGATGATCCGGGTCGCCTTCAATGTGATAAATCGCTTCTTTGGCGTTCTTCGCGCCATCACCCAGGCTATACATTAATAGCCCGCAACCCACGGAGCAGTATGTGCAGGAGTTTCGGATCTCTTTTGCGCGCAGTAATTTATAATTTCGCGCCTGAGCCAGCGCCATTTTCGGGGCGAACCCTAATGCGGCAACTGTGGTTCCGGCCATACCGCCCGCGCAGATTTTGAAAAATTGTCTGCGGCTGACGTCCATTGCTTTCCTCATTATTTGTCTTCGACTGCGGCGGGAAACTAAACATTCCGGCAGGCGAAATAATTGCGGTAAATCAATAACGCCGGATGGCTGACCCCTAATAGTCGCACTTATCGGATTTTATTAAGCCATAAGGAGTAGATAACGCGGTGATGAATTCGCGCCAGGTTATTAATCCGTGTTATAAGCTGAGGTTTTGTTTTTCCCGATAAAGTGCAGCAATGAACAGAAAACGTGCAACGTTAATTGGTTTACTGGCGGTATTCTTATGGAGCACCATGGTCGGTTTTATTCGCGCTGTCAGTGAAGGCCTGGGACCGGTGGGCGGCGCGGCGCTGATCTATACCCTGAGCGGTATCCTGCTGATCTTCACCGTCGGGTTTCCCGATGTGCGCCGCTTCCCGCGCAAATATCTGCTGGTCGGCAGCCTGTTATTTGTTAGTTATGAACTCTGCCTTGCCCTGTCGTTAGGATTGGCCGCCACCCGCCAACAGGCAATCGAAGTGGGCATGGTCAATTATTTATGGCCGAGCCTGACCATTCTGTGCGCCATATTATTTAACGGACAAAAATCGACTTTCTGGGTTATTCCGGGGCTATTGCTTGCATTACTTGGCGTTTGTTGGGTGCTTGGCGGCGAGAACGGCCTGAATATGACTGACATCCGGGAAAATATTATTTCCAGCCCGCTCAGTTATGCGCTGGCATTTGCCGGGGCATTTATCTGGGCGATTTATTGTACGGTAACGGCCAAATATGCGCAGGGCGCCAATGGCATTACGCTGTTCGTTCTGCTGACGGCGGCGACGCTATGGGTAAAATATGCCAGCTCACCGCAACCGGAGATGGTTTTCAGCCTGTCGGTAACGGTGAAATTAGTCATGACGGCGGTGGCGCTGGGCTTTGGTTATGCGTCGTGGAATATCGGTATCCTGCACGGTAATGTCACGGTGCTGGCCGCCGCTTCCTACTTTACTCCGGTGCTCTCTTCGGCGCTGGCCGCCGTGATGCTGAACGCCCCGCTCTCTTTCTCCTTCTGGCAGGGCGCCGTGATGGTGTGCGGCGGGTCGCTGCTCTGTTGGTGGTCGACCCGCCAGGTAGCCCGCACGGCCTAAGCGGGCTGCCACTATTTATGCTTCACCTGCGCAAGGCTAAACCAGATGCCGATCGCCAGCAGCATGAGTAATGCGCCTGCGGTACTCAGCGCAACGCTGTGTGAACCGGTAAAGGCCGTTTTGGCGGCGCTAATAATTTGCTGCGCCATCAGCGGTTGTGCATCCTGCGCCAGGCGAAACGCCTCGCCAATCGATGAGGAAGCCTGGGCGGCCTGCGTGCTACTCAGCCCTTGCGGTAACTGGATCGAGGCGGCGAAACTGCGGCTCAGGATCAGGCCGAACACGGCGATCCCCAGACCTGCGCCAAGCTCATAGGCCATCGACTCTATTGCCCCGGCCGCCGCCGCTTTCTCTGGTGGTGCGGCCGCCATAATCGCGGCGGTAGAGGCCAGCAACGCACTGGCGGCGCTGAATCCCAGCAGCGCCATCAGGCTTCCGGCTTGCCACGGTTGGGTGGCGAAATCAGTCATCGATAAGCCGAGAAAACTTAGCGCACTGAACGCCATGCCGCCCGTCGCCACGCGACGCAGGCCGAGTTTTGACACCAGCACGCCAGCTATCGGTCCACTAAACCCGCTCGCCAGCATCAGCGGTAGCATAAACATTCCGGCGGCGAAGGGCGTAAAGCCATGGACAAATTGCAGCTCCTGCGCCATCAGCAGTTCAAAACCAACCAGCGTCACCATGGCGGTAATCGCCATCAACGCGCCGGTCAAAATCACGCGATGAGTAAAGAGGCGCATGTCGATCATTGGCGTGGCGGCGGCAAGCTGGATACGCACAAACCCGGTCAGCAGCGCGGTGCCGCTAATCAGCGTGCTGGCAATCATCCACAGCGGTAACGTCCCTTTCATCGCTGTTTTTGCGCTCCACACCAGCAGCAGGATGGCGACAATCAGCACCAGCGCCTGGTTCAGATGCAGCGGCTGTTCGGCACGCCCGGTCTGGCGCGGCACATAGCGGGCGGTCAGGATCATCACGCCGATCACAATCGGTACGTTGAGCAGAAAAACCGATCCCCAGTAGAAATGTTCCAGCAATATACCGCCAATCAACGGCCCAAAAGCCGCACCGCCAGAACCGATCGCCGCCCAGACGCCCAGCGCGGTATTGCGGTGCCGCGCTTGCGAAAAGGTGGTGCGAATACCGGCTAATGTTGCCGGAACAATCATCGCCGCGCCGACGGCCAGCAGTGCGCGCGCGGCGATCAGTTCGCTGGCGCTGGTGACCAGCGCAGCCAGCAGCGATGCGCCGCCAAACAGTGCGCTACCGATGAGCAGCAAGCGTTTAAAGCCGATTTTGTCGCCCAGTGCCCCCATCGGCAGCACCATGCCCGCCATCACCAGTGAGTAGATATCAATAATCCACAGTAGCTCATTTCCGCTGGCGTTCAGCTCCGCGCTGAGCGTTGGCGCGGCAACATGCAGCACCGTTGCATCAATCGCTACCGGAATATAAACCAGCACAATAATGACCAACGTTAACCACTGACGAAACATAACTTCTCCGTAATTGTTTAATCCTGGACGCGCGTCCAGAAATGGCGATCCTACGCAATGTTGAACGCATGTCCAGCTTTTTGTTACACTCCGTTTCGCATCCATTGAACCGAGGTTATATGCGCTATTTAAACCGCGACGATCGCCGGGAAGAGATCCTCAAAGCCGCCATGCGCGTCGCGTTAGCGGAGGGATTTTCCGCCATGACAGTGCGCCGCATCGCCACCGAAGCCGGAGTGGCGACCGGGCAAGTTCACCACCATTTCGCATCGGCAAGTGCGTTAAAGGCGCAGGCTTTTATTCGTCTGATTGACGAACTGCTGAATGTGGAGCTATTGCCTGCCAGCGCGCCGTGGCGCGATCAACTGCATGCCATGCTGGGCAGCGATGAAGGTGGTCTTGAGCCCTATGTGCATTTGTGGCGCGAAGCGCTGCTGCTGGCGAATAAAGATCCGGAGTTCAAAGGGGCTTATCTGACCACCCTCGACATGTGGCATGTCAAAGTGGTTCACTTGATAAACCTTGGCCGCGCAGCGGGCGCGTTTTCCGACAGCGACAGCGCCGAAAATATCGCCTGGCGTTTGATTGCGCTGGTCTGCGGCATGGACGGGATTTGCATGCTGGGCATGCCAGATGTCGATGAAGCGGCCTTCAATCGCCATCTGGCGGTAATGATAGAAAAAGAGCTGTGTTAAGCGTGTTCGCCGTGTAAGTCGAAGCGGCTCATCACCTCTTCGAGTTGCTGGACGCTGAAGCCGTACTGCGGATCGCTGACGCCCAGCCCGAAACGCGTTTGCAAGGTTTCGTACAGCGCCGGAACATCCGCCAGCACCTTATCTTCCTCAACCTGCCCTTTATTCCAGTGCGTGAAGTGGAAATTGGTCAGCGTCAGCTTTTCGCCGTCCGGCAGATGGCGGCACATCAGCAGATGGTGGCGAAAATGCGATGCGGGCCAGTGGGCGGAGTGGAAATTACCCATCACGAAATCAGCCTGGTACTGCGGCCCGATTTCAAACTGATACATCGATTGCCAGCGCTGGTGATGGCGGAACTGCAATACCCAATCTTCCCCTGCGCGTTGCAGCCGATAAAGACCGTGTGGCGTTGCCTGTTCCACCTCCGCCAGCAGACGAATCGGCGCAGTCAGGGTTTGCCCGCCAAAACCGACATCGGCAATCCACTGCTCTCCCTCGAGGGTAACCAGCAGAACGCGATGGGTGCGCGGCGGCATCTGTGGCGGATTGGAAATGATCACCCGCCCTAACAGGCTGCGTACCGTAAAACCGACCTCTTTCAGCGCACGTTCAAACAGCCCGTTCTGCTCAAAGCAGTAGCCGCCGCGCCGGGCGACGACCAGCTTTTGAAAGAGAGCTTCATCGCTGAGTTCGATTTCGCGTGGCAAAACAACATCAAGATTTTCAAAGGGAATGGCACCATTATGCTGCAAATGCAGCGCCCGCAGCGTTTCAAGTGAGACATCGGGCGTCAGATTCCAGCCAATCCTGGCCAGATAAGCGGTCAAAAAAGGGGTCATACAGGCTCCTTGTGCGTGGTGTCCCTTTGTTATACCGCATTTTTTTGCGCCGACAGGCGATTTCGTGCCCTCTTAATGCTTTGTGTTGCGCTGCAGGAGCCACAGCGCTGTCAGCATTAACGCCAGCCCGACGATCAGCGTCAGCGTGGCCATTGCCATTCCTTGCCCTACCGAACCCTGCTCAAATTGCCGCCAGATAAACACCGCGACGGTTTGCGTTCCTGCGGGCGACAGCAGTAGCGATGTCACCAGTTCGCGTGAAGCAATCGCGAAAACCATCAGCATGGCTGCCAGCATCGCCGGGAAGATCAGCGGCAGCACAATCAGACGCAGCGCCTGAAATGCGCTGGCACCGTGTACGCGTGCCGCTGGTTCGAGGTTACCGCCTAACTGACGCATGGCGCTGCCGATGTAGCGCACCGGCCACGGCAGCAGCAGACAACAATAGGAGATAAGCAAAATCCCCCAGGTGTTGTATGGCGAAACCGGCCAGAAACTGCGGTTCCACAACAGGATCAACCCGACACCCACCACCACGCCGGGCAACGCCGCCGGCATCAGCGACAGCGCATCGATCACCGCGCGCCCTTTTATCTTCTGCATCACCACCAACCAGGCGGCGCACAGCCCGAGTAGCCCGGTGAGTAGCGCCGCGCCCAGCGCCAGCGACAAGCTGGTGCCGAGCGCAGGCAGTGCATCACCACGCTGGGCGAAGAGCGCCGCAAAGTTTTTAACCGTCAGATTGTCCAGCGTCAGCCCGCCGGAAAGCGTCGCGCTAAAACCGCTTACCGCCATCGACAGGCCCGGCAGCACCACGGCCAGAAACCCTACGCTACTCATTACCAGCAGTACCGGCAGCGTGAAAAAACCCAGTTTCGCGCCCACATGTTCGGTGGGTTTGCCGGAGACGCTGGTCACGTCTTGATCGCCCGTCAACAGACGTTGCAGCCACCAGCCGCAGAGCGCTATGGCGATCAACATCACCGACAGGATCGATGCGCCGGGCAAGTCGATCGGCCAGTCTGCCAGCTTCTCTTCAATGCCGACGGTCAACATCACCACGCCCGCACGGGAGCCAAGCGCCGCCGGAACGCCGAACTCTTCCACCGCGAGGGTAAACGCCAGCAACGTACCTGCCGCCAGCGCCGGAGAAAGTAACGGCAGCGTAATATGGCAAAACGCCTTCCACGGTGTCGCGCCATGAACGCGGGCGACTTGCGCCAGCCGCTGCCCGCTGGCCAGCAAACTGCGCGATACGGCAAAATAGACCACCGGAAAAATATTCAGCGTCATGACCAGCACGATACCGGTTTTACTGAACAACAAATTATTGAGATCGATCTCGGTAAGCTGCATCAGATAGCCCTGCGTTTGCAGGACCAGCATCCACGATAAGGCGGCAATATAAGGCGGCGTTAAAAATGGGATCAGAAACAGCAGATCCCACGCTTTTGGCCACGGCAGATCAAACAGCCCGCGCGCCACGCCGAGCGGCAAGCCGATGATCACACTCAGCAGTGCCACACCCGTGGCGATTTGCAGCGTGCCGCCAAGCATTAACGGCAGTTGCGGCTCCGCCAGCAGGAGCGGAATACCGGAGAACGCACCGCTAAAGATCCCGGCGCTAAACTGCGGAAACACCGCCTGCAAGAGAATAAACAGTAACGGTAGCGCAACCAGTATCAGCAGCAGCCCTATCGTCACCCGCGCAATCAGTTTCTGGTTCACAGCAGGTATCCTGAAAGCGGGGTTGCCCCCGCGATAAATGGCGAGGGTTACTTCGTAAACAGGGCGTTAAAACGCTTCAGAACGTCGCCGCGCTCGCTGGTGCCGCTGCTTTGCGTCGGCAGAATCTTCAATTCGCTAAACAGCGGGCGTTTTGCTTCCACATCCGTGCGCGCAGGCATCAACCAGGCATCGGCAACCATATTCTGCCCTTCCGGCGACAGGACGTAATCGATAAACGCTTTTGCGTCATCGGCATGCTGGGTGGTTTTGAGGATCATCATTGGGCGCGGCGCAATCACCGTGCCGCTGGCCGGGAAGATCACTTTCAGCGATTCGCCCTGCGCGATATTGCCATAAGTGACGTAATCAACCGCGCCAAAGACGGCGGCTTTCGCCCCCTGCATTACCGGCGTTACCGCCTGCGCGTTCGGGCCGCTGACCACCATGCCGTTGCTTTTCAGTTCATCAAACAGTTGCCAGGCTTTCTCACCCATACCGTTTTGCAGACCGATCAGCAAATCCAGCGAGGCGCCGGACAGCGCCGGATCGGGCGTAGTGACTTTATCTTTGAAGGCTGCTGACGTCAGATCCTGCCACTCTTTCGGTTCCGGCGTGCCGCTTTTGGTATTCCAGACAATGCCCAGCGCCGAGACGCCCTGTGCAATGTAATCCGCGCTTTTCAGCGCAGCCGGAACCTTATCCGCATTGGCGCTGGCAAACGGCAGCAACCAGCCGCGATGATGCAGATCTTCCGCCGTATCCCAGGAAGCTGAAATCAGAATATCGGCCTGCGGATTGGCCTGTTCAGCTTCCAGGCGCGCCATCACTTTGCCGGTGGTGGCCTGGAAAATGTTGACCTTCACGCCGGTTTTTTGCTCGAAACCGGTGGCCAGGCTTTTCGCCAGCGAACCGGGGCCTGCGGTATAAACGGTTAGCGCGTGCGCGCTGGACATCATGGACGACAGCACCATGGCTAAAGCGACTCCTTTTTTCACGGACAGTAAGGCTTTCATGCGATTTCCCCTGAGGATGAAGTGATGTTTCTGACGGATTCCACTTTTCCGGATGCTAAATGCACGATGCGATCGGCGAGCCATTCGGCTTCGCGGCGATCGTGCGTGACATAAACGGCTGTTGTACCGAGCTGGCGCAGCAGGCGGGACATCTCATGACACAAAGATTCGCGCAGTGCGCTATCGAGATTGGAGAGCGGCTCATCGAACAGCAGCACGCCAGGTTCGGCGACTATCGCCCGCGCCAGCGCGACGCGCTGCTGCTGGCCGCCAGAAAGCCCGGCCGGTTTGCGCTGGGCCAGCTCCGCCAGCCCGACCATACTGAGCGCCTGCATGACACGCTGTTCGCACTCGCCGCGCGGTACGTTGCGCATCTTCAGCGGAAAAGCGACATTTTGCGCCACGCTCATGTGTGGCCACAGGGCGTAATCCTGGAAAACCATGCCGATATCGCGCGCTTCCGGCGGGAGCGACCAGCCCGCTTTCGCGACCAGCCGATCGCCAAACCAGATTTCACCTTCCGCCGGTTCGCTCAACCCTGCCAGCAATCGCAATAGCGTGCTTTTGCCGCAGCCGGAAGGCCCAAGCAGCGCAACGATGCTGCCAGGCTGGATATGCAAATCGATGTGATTAAGAACGGTATGTGTGCCAAAGGCGTAGGAAACACCTTGCAGCCGGATGTCAGTGAATGCGAACATCAGCGCCCTCCGCAGCGGGAAGCGGTGATCCACCCGTCGGTTTCTGCCAACGGGGCGCATCCACCTGCACTAAAGTCAGGGGAGCAAACATCTTGTTATCCTCTTTGGGATTTGATGCGGCTGACTATAGGCAGGGATTATGACGAAGAAATGACGTCATTATTGCGCGTTGATTTTTAACCAAATGTCTAAACTGAAAGGCATAACATCTTCACCGTCTTTAAAAAGGGTTTCTCGTGCGTATCGCAACGATCACTAATTATGCTTACATCGCGACAGTGGTACTGACATTGACCTCCGGCGTTGCGTTGTTTATGGCTTCAGGCGCCGAACACAAAGAGCGCGACACGGTGGCGCAAAGCCGGACGTTTGATACCTTGATCGACGATCTGGAGAGAGAAGCCTTTGCGCTCAGCGATATGGCGCGCGATGCGGTAATCAAATTTACGCCGGAAACGGTACAGAGCTGGAAAACCCGACTTGAACAGGACGTCAATCTGGAAAACCGGCTGGTTGCCCTGCGTGATAGCGGCGCATCCGATGAAGAAATTCTGATTCTGCGCGATGGGCTTACCACCCTCGACCAGCTTGAAGAAGAGCAGCGTATCGCCATTGAGGGTGTGCAAAACGGCAAAGCCGTCGACGGCGTTAATCTGCTGTTCAGCGGCAGCTACGAAGAAAAGCTCGAAGAGGCCGAATACCGCTTTGCCCATTTTCGCAGCCTGGTGGATCAGCGCACGCAGGCTACCATCAAAGAAGCGACAACACTCTCGCTGCGTCTGCGTACTTTATCGGAAGTGATGGTCGGCGTGACCGCGCTGCTGTTCTTGTTTGTGCTCGGCTTTATTATCAAACACCGTATTCTGCGCCCGGTGGTGACGCTCAGTGATGTGGTGAACCGGCTGGCGACGCAGGATTACAACGTCGAAGCGCCGGTGCTGGCGCAGGTGGATGAGATTGGCGATATGGCGCAGGCGATCCATATTTTCCGAGAAAATGGCCTTGCCAGGCAGCGGCTTGAGCAAGAACGCGACAAGGAATGGGCCACGCGTACCCTGCTGGCGCGCATGACTCAACGTTTGCAGGGTTGCGATACACACAGCGCTATTTTCCGTGTGGTTGACCGTTTTGCGCCGCAAATCATCCCGGAAATGGGCGGTCGGCTTTATGTGCTGAATACGCGGACTAATCGTATGAAATGCGTGGTGCGCTGGGGGTTGCCGCCCGGCGAGGATGCCACCTTCCCTGCGGAACATTGCTGGGCGCTGAAGCGCGGGCAACTGCATAGCCCAGGCAAAGACACCGTGGATATGCCGTGCGAACATATTTTGCCGGAACTGGCGTCGCGGGCAATCTGCGTGCCGCTCAATGCGCAAAATAAGAGCATTGGCTTGCTGACCTTTGATAATTACACGCCGGGCAAAGAGCCGCCATATGCCTATCTGGAGTTACTGGCGGAAACGCTGGCGCTGGCGCTAGCCAACCAGATCCTGCGCGATACTCTGACAGAAAGAGCGACGTATGATTCACTGACTGGCCTGCGCAACCGCTACAGCCTGGATGAGACGCTGCGGAATATGATCGATCAGGCGATGGTGGAGAACAGCACGCTCAGTTGCCTGATGCTCGATGTCGATTACTTCAAAAAGCTCAACGATCAGTACGGCCACGAAGCCGGTGATAAAGTGCTGCGCGAAATGGCGAAACTGATCACCGAAACGCTGGATGAGAACAGTATTGCGTTCCGCTATGGCGGCGAGGAGTTTCTGATTATTTTGCCGGGCGTCGATGAAGCGCAGGCGAAAATTGTGGCCGAAGCGCTGCTGCATAATGTGTTTAATCACCACATGCTGTATGAATCACAGGATATTGGCCCGGTTTCAGTCTCGATTGGGCTGGCTACCTGGCCGCGCCACGCCCGGGCCGATAATCTGGTGCGCGCCGCCGATCTGGCGCTCTATATGGCGAAAGAACAAGGGCGAGGGAAAATTGTCGTTGCCAAAAGCGCCGGATAACCCTTTCCCCTGGTCTGCGCTTGCTTTGGTAGCAGAACAGTCATTTAATGCCGGAAAATCACGCATCAAGGAGCTGCTTATGAGCTATTTTCGTCCGGTGGCATTAGAACACGCCAGCCGCCTGTTAAACCATGGCCCGACGATTTTGATTACCAGCCGTGATGAGCAGATCGATCGCCGTAATGTGATGGCGGCGGCCTGGTCGATGCCGGTGGAGTTTTCCCCGCCGCGTATTGCGATTGTGGTGGATAAAAGCGCCTGGTCGCGCGAATTGATTGAACGCAGCGGCATGTTCGGCATTGTGGTGCCGGGTGTGGCGGCGACTAACTGGAGTTATGCGGTCGGCAGTGTTACCGGGCGCGATGAAGATAAATTCAACTGTTATGGCATTCCTGCTTTTGCCGGCCCGGTGCTTGGCCTGCCGGTGATTGAAGAGAAATGTCTGGCGTGGATGGAGTGTCGCCTGTTGCCACCCACCGCGGCGCAGGAGAAATATGACACGCTGTTTGGCGAAGTGGTTTCTGCGGCTGCCGACGAACGGGCGTTTTTCAACGGCCGCTGGCAGTTTGATGACGACAAACTCAATACCATTCATCATCTGGGCGGCGGAAATTTTGTCGCCAGCGGCAAACGCCTTACCGCCGGCGAGTAGCGTTTAATCTGTTGCGCGATTGGGTTATTGCCGCGCTCAAGCTGTGCGTAACTGACCGGGCTGTTTTCCGCGCCCTGCTTCACCACCTGGCCCGGCGAGAACATCTGCAGCGGAGGCCACAGCGATGTGTGCGGTCAAAAGCATGGCGAGTGTGGTTATTTGAAGTATCCGGAACATAAGTCTCTCCCTGAGGAAAATACTCATGTAGCATTAAGTTGAGGAGATAAAACTGAGCTACGCTACAAAGCGATGTTTCATTTATTTCGAAAAAAAGTGGCACTCTATATGCAGTGCCACTTAAAAACTACCATGTAAAAACTAAAGACGGATTGCTGCCAGTAATCTGGTCAGAGATCAGTTTTTGCCAAAAAAGTCTTTATTAATCAGGTTTCCGATAATAGACACGCCTTTGGCGATCATATCACCCAGCCCTTTTGCAACAGCGTTAGTGATCGGTTGAAAAACATCGCTTACTGTATCAAAAATAAAGTCGAACAGACCGGCACCAGAAACTGCCTGCATTTCATTTTTGTTTAATTCTTTCATCAAAAAATTCCTTCTATTCTAAAATAAACCGAAGCAAAACTTCGGGCCTCTATGACCATCAGTGATAATTCAGGAAAATATCACCGACGGCCGGTTACTTAAAAATTGAGATATTTTTCTGTCAGAAGCGCCTGGCAGATTAATTATGCTTTGGAGCCGAACAGGCCACCGAACAGATTTTTAATCATGCCAAAACCGGATTCGACGAAACCAGCAACAGCCTGGCAAGCTTTACGGCTCAAATCTGCGAAAGTAGTTTTGTCGCCACCCAGGATTGCATCAACAACGCCGCCCAGAGCGCCACCGATCATACCAGCGGTATTAGACAGAAAACCTGCGCCAGAAACGGCCATCATTTCATTGTTGTTCAGTACTTTCATGATATTTCCTTATATTTTAAAATACGGAGCGTTAACTCCGAAACTAACTTCCCCGGATGATATTCCAGTGGAAATATCATCCATGTGGATTTACTACGGATGGAATTATTAATCTGTCAATTATGCTTTGGAGCCGAACAGGCCACCGAACAGATTTTTAACGATACCAAAACCAGATTCGATAAAGCCGGCAACAGCCTGGCAAGCTTTACGGCTCATATCAGCAAAAGTGGTTTTGTCGCCACCCAGGATAGCGTCAACAACGCCACCCAGAGCGCCACCGATCATACCAGCGGTATTAGACAGAAAACCTGCGCCAGAAACAGCCATCATTTCGTTATTGTTAAGCTCTTTCATAAATACTCCTTTTTATGTTAGGGGGGGTAGAATAATCACCCCATCCATTAAAACTAGTTGCGTTATTCCGGCAGGAATACCACTCCCGGTCAGTAAATAAAAATAGAATCTATTATCTTTCAGGAATGTTTGGCAGATTATTTATCTTTACCAAACATCCCTAAAATTCCGCCGAACAGGCCGCTAATCGCGTTTTTGGCCATGTCATAGCCTGATTCAAAGACGCCTGCGATGCTTTCGCAAATGCTACGGCCGGCATCAGAGAACGTGGTTTTCTTACCACCCAGGAAAATGTCAACGATGCCGCCCAGGCCACCACCAAATGCACCAGCGGCATCTGATAAGAAACCAGCGCCAGAAACTGCCATCATTTCGTTATTATTAAGCTCTTTCATAAATACTCCTTAGTATTGTTAGAAATCGAAGGAAACCAACGATTCAATGATCAAAAGTGTTACCCGATATGGAATGACACGCTGGATCTGTTAATTAAAAATATTTTCACGATTATTAGCCGTTGTTACGGCTTAATAAATTACTCAGTATGACGCCAAATATTCCCAGAGGATTTTCAGCTATTGCACCAATAAACCGACCAATAGTCTGGCACGCGTCAGTCATGAGTGTGCTTTCACCAGGAGTAATAGCATCAAGGATACTACCGATACCTGCGCCAACCATGCTACCAGCAGTCGATAAAATGCCAGCGCCTGAAACCTCTTGCATTTCAATTGCGTTGAGTTCTTTCATGCTTATCATCCTTAATCTTAATGCACTTTATAATATGCAACAGGAGTTTATAGAATTAATTCCACACTGCTCATGAAAGTTATTTATAAAGGTTTTTTAAACTCTGTTTTATTCGTTGAGTAAAGTATCTCTTAAAACACTTCGCGCTGTCTATAAAGAGTGTGAGATATTTTTCCTAAAACAACATGCCGAAATTACAGTGGAAATTGAAAACCCAGCCCTACCGATAAATATATGCTAGTCATATGGTATCGAAAAAGGAAATTAACATGATGCACACAATGAACGCAGAGAGTACGTTATTTTAGATTATTTAGGAAAGGTGTCGTACGGTCAGATAAAAATAAGTGATATCCCGACTGGAATATCACTTATGAGAAGAGCTACCAGAGTATTAATAAATGATGCTTAGCGGGGATTATTCGCCTTTTTTACCGAACAGACCGCCGAAGAAAGAGGTAATTGCATTGATGCCGGCTTCAACAATACCGCCAATGCCTTTCCCAATATTACGGCCTGCGTCAGCTGCTGCGGTGTTTTTGCTACCCAGAGCCAGGTCAACGATAGCACCGATACCGCCACCGAGCATGCCTGCGGTATCAGTTAAAAAACCGGCGCCTGAGACTTCTTTCATTTCTACAGTATTGAGTTCTTTCATGACTATTATCCTTAATTTTTACTTATTTAAATGCGAAGCAGTAATCTAAAATTATTACTATCGCTTTCTCTTGTTATTATTTCTAATAACGACAAACGTTATACTGACTTGTTAAAGGAAATTATCTGCTGAAATTATTTTTCTGTCCAGCGATTGTAAGTGATAAATTTCCTAAAAAATACCCGTAAAAATAGCAATCCACAGAGTTATTTGTAAGAGGAAGAATATTTTCCACAGTATAAATAAAAATGGCATTCCATAAGGAATGCCACCAAACATAGAAATCAAATAATAACTAATGGCGCTTAGCTATCAGAGGGTATTAATAATTTATTTTTTCTTGCCGAACAGGCTGTTGAAGATATTGTTAATAATACCGAAGCCAGATTCAACGATAGTGGCGATGCTTTCAGCCATGTTGCGACCAAAATCTGCACCTGTTGTGCTTTTACCACCCATAGCCATATCAACAATAGCGCCGATACCGCTACCGAGCAGACCAGCCGAATCTGACAGCAGGCCAGCACCAGATACTTCACGCATTTCAATAGAGTTAAGTTCTTTCATAAATATTATCCTTAATATTTTACTGCATTTTAGTTAATTGCATTTTTAACTTGTTTCTCTTGCACAGGTATTCTTTATAACCTGTGAAGAAATTATCTATTATATGCCGCTTTATCGTCCAGAAATAATTAGAAATATTATTCCTAAAGTAAACAAAGCGGCATGCAGGGTGTTTATGAAATTACAGGTTGATAACGCGATCCGCTGTTGCAATAGTTGTTGCACGGTGTGCGATAATAACGCGAGTAATATTCAACTGTTTGATAGCATTATTTACGCAGGCTTCGCTTTCATGATCCAGCGCACTGGTCGCTTCATCCATAAAGAGCAATCCAGGCTTACGATAAAGCGCACGCGCAATAAATACGCGCTGCTTCTGCCCGCCGGAGAGCCCCTCGCCCAGTTCGCCAATGAGCGTTTCATAGCCCATTGGCATCGCGAGGATAACATCATGGATATGGCTTGCTTTGGCGCACTTCACCATCCACTCCTCATCCGCATGTTCAGCGAACCCACAGATATTTTCCCGCAAAGAACCGGCGAACAGCTTGTCATCCTGTAGCACGCAGCCAATCATTTTGTGGTAGTTATTTATCCCGAGTTGTTTGATATCCATACCATCAACCAGCACTTTACCCGCATCGGGTTCAAACAGGCCGCAAAGCACTTTCATTAATGTCGTCTTTCCGGCGCCGGAAGCGCCAACCAGCGCTACGCTCTCGCCCGGCTCAATTCGCAGCGCCAGATCATTAAATATCGGCGCCGACTGGCTGTCGTAACGATAACTCAGCCCGGTGGTTTCAAGACCGAGAGGACGCATTTCCGTCGTTGCCGGTAAATCCGGTTTTCTCGGCTCGCGTTCGTGCAAAGCGATATCGGAAATACGTTCGTTATGCAAACTCATCATTCGCAGTTGCAGTAAGAATTCAACCAGCGAACCGACACGATCGGAGAACTGGCCACGGAAGGCACCAAAGGCGACAAACATACCGATGGTCATCTGATTGTCGATCACCAGACTGGTACCGAGCCACAAAATCGCGACCTGATCGCAGGCGGCAATAAACGTATTAAGGCCGTTAAAAAAGAAATCCAAACGGGTAAGTTTAATCCCGGTATTGATGGTATCGACCTGCAAATTTAGCCAGTGAGTGCCGCGACGCTCGCTCATATCCTGCATTTTGACCGTCGCGATACCGTACAGCGTCTCCATAAAATAGGAGCTGGCGCGCGCGCCTCTGACCAGGCGTTCTTCAGAGAGTTGGCGATAGTAGTTATACGTCAACAGACGGATCAGCACATAAACCGCGGTAAAACCAAGAACTACCCATGTCAGCCAGCCGCCGTACAACACCAGCATTATTAATACGCCAACCACCATGATGCCGTCCATGATGGCGCCGACGACGCTACTGGTAAAGGTTTCACGCAGCGTATCCAGTGAGCCGAAACGGGATTGAATATCCCCCATTTTACGCCGTTCAAAATAGCCCAGCGGCAGTTTAATCAGGTGCCGGAATAAGCCCGATTGCCACTGCACATTAATGAGCGTTGACATCACCAGCGATGTCCAGGCGCGCAACATGCTGACAGAGGCCCGCAACATAATAAAGAAAAACAGCCCGATACAGATAAGCGACAGCAAACCGCGATCGCCCGCCGGAATTGCATGGTCCATGACCAACTGCGTGCCCACTGGCAGTACAAGGTTGATCGCTTCAATGACGATAGAAAGACAAAAGATCTTTGCCAGCGTGGCTTTAATCCCGTGAACGCTACCGACCAGCGAGCGCAGGCGTACGCGATTTTTTACTTTTTCCTGGGTAAATTCACTGCCCGGCATGGCTTCCAGCGCGACGCCGGTAAAGTATTGTGACATCTCCGCCTGGCCGACGGTTCTGCGTCCGCGTGCCGGATCGTTAATCACATACTTATTGCCTTTGACGGCGACGAGCACGACAAAGTGGTTGAAATCCCAGTGCAGGACGCAAGGAGTTTTCAGCAACTTCAGCTCGTGCATATCCAGCGATAATGCGCGGGTGGCAAGGCCAAGCTGGCCCGCAATTTCATTCAACCCAATCAGCGTGGTTCCCCTTGCTGAGAGGTTAAACTGCTGACGCAGGCTTATCAGGTCAATATTTTTGCCATAGTGGCCGCAGATCATGGCCAGACTCGCCAGACCACACTCCGAAGATTCGGTCTGGTGTACCATCGGAACGCGTCGGAACCAGCTTAAATCCAGCTTGCCGAGCAGCGCGGAAAATAGACTTTTATTACTCATTTACAGGTCCTGTTGCGCTGTGCTTCATGTCGTAGAACGGGGAAAGCATCCATTGATAAATTCTTCTTTTTTCGAGAAACAGCGTGCTCTGCGCCTTCATGCCATTTTCCAGAGAAATACGTTTTCCGTCGTACTCCACCACTTCGCGATCGGGTTTAATAACGACTTTGTAATAAGGGATCGATGTACCCTGGACATTTTTCGGCGCACCAGGATAAGTCATCATTTCCTGCGTTGAAGCCGGTGTTTTAGATATCTGGCTGATGGTTGCCGAAAACTGGCCGAATTTTTCGGCAGGGAAAGCTTCATAACGGAGATTGACTTTGTCGCCGACGGCGATATACGGCGCCGCATCGTTTGGCACCCAGGCCACCAGTAGATAGTGATCGATAGATTCGGGGATAATCTGCAACAGGCTGTCGCCGGTATTCACCATTTGCCCGGCGGTGACGCTCAGGGAGTCGATTTTGCCGTCAGACGTTGCGCGGACAATCACATCACCGCTGATATCGGCATTCAGACGCTCTTTTTGCAGGTCGTAACGCTGAAGTTCCATCTGGTAAATACGGTTGTCGAAATCTGCCGCCTGCGTCTGAATTTCACTCTCGAGGCTGGTCACCTGCAGCGCATTTTGTTCACTCTGGCTGCGCAGACCTAACAGATCATTCTGCTGCTGATAATAGAGCGTCACATGGTTCGTCAGTTGATCCTTGGTGATAAGACCCCGGGCCTGATAACGACGATAATTTTCCATGTTCTCTTTCATCAGCTTGACGCCCTCTTCTGCCCGGCGAATAACATCGGTCGAAAATTTAAGCGCTTCGCTATATTGCTGCTTTTGCTTCTCAAGCGTTTTCAGCGTGGCATTTTTACTCTCCTGTAGCCCGGCGATAATATTTTCCACACGGGTGATTTGTTGCTCGATGTCATTGCGCTGATTGTCGCTGACCACGCCGCTATGGGTGCTTCGGCTGACATCAATCAGGTATACCGGATCGCCTTTTTTTATTTTTTGACCTTCGGTAACGTAGGATTTAACAATAAACCCCTGCACATTCGAATAAATATTGACCGGACGTGGCCAGGTGGTAATTTCTCCACTGACGTTTACCCTGCGCATATATGTGCCATCAATTACAAAGGTCAGAAAAGCGGCCAGAAAGCAGACACAGAACATAATAATTAGCCAGAGCGGGACGCCCGGCAGTAAAATTGCGCGTCCGCGCCATCTCATTTTTCGGTTTTCAAGTGCTTCCTTTCTAAACATTACCCCCCTCCTTAGTGGGATATTTTATCGGGTCTTATTTAGTTGCTATTTATCACTAAATAAAAATACATTCACAAAGAAAATAATTACGTGGCATTGTTTTAACAAAAACAATCACATGCAAGATTCGACATTAATAATATTGAAGGTGGCAAGCACAATTTAAATGATAACAGATATTGGTAGAATTTCATTCGCCGGTAACGTATATGAACAGCAAATACAAATGCTCAATATATGTTTTGCGCCAGAGTCATTATAAATTTAATCAACCAGGCATAGATTCAGTCGAACTTTATATTTTTGATGGACAACTTGCAAATCTGAAAGTTCCTAAATTGATTAAAGACGTAATAAAATAAACGCAAAGTGTATAATAAAAATGGCTATTAATAAAAACATGAATACATATAAATAATGCGTCAGCACGGGCGCATTATCATCAGGAGTAATTAATTAACGTCGGACGATGGCGTGAATAACATCCCGGTAACCTTGTGTGGTCGCTTTGCTTCAATATCGCCCTGCCGTTTTGCCAGAGTATATAGTACGTGAACGCCAGCGGAAATCACTTCCGGCAATACCATACGCAGGAAGGGCAACTATAGAATAGGTTTCCGCGGATGCCTCCCTGGCAGCGATGTACTGACGAGTATGCAGATATCCCGTGGGTAATCATCGGCGGGGAATCATACAAAAAATGCAATAACAGAAATGGCGATAACTCGCGGGCGGTTAAAAAAAAGCCCACACAGGCGGTGTGGGCAGCCGGGAATTTACATACTGTAGCCCGGTTTTTTGATCAGTTGCTCCATTTGCGGCGCAATTTCCGTATCCCAGACCTGCGCTTTCCACTCTTCCGGCGCGAACTCATTCAGCGCAACGCTGATGGAACTCTCTTTGCTGTTCAGATGACGAATAATCACTCCGGCGATATCCTCCGCCAGCGCGGTTTTCTGCTCATCGCTCAGATCGCGGGGAAAACATTTGATATCAACGTGCGGCATAGCAAACTCCTTGTTTTCAAGAGAGTGTCACAGTAGCACAACGCGTTCGCACCGATTTATCAAAGTGTGACCAGCCTGGCCGTTACCCGGGTACGTTTGAGCAGCGTACAAAGGCCGTAAGAAAGAAGAAAAGCCAGTAACGAATAAAACAAAATATAGAGGTATGTGTCTGTAATCCCCGTCATACGCAACAGCCTTTCATGAATAAATGCATTGTGTATCTCGATAACAAAAATATTATGCACGAGGTAAATTCCCAATACATTTTCACTGAGGTGATTCACCCAGGCTGGTGAGGTATTAATGTTTAAACTGGTCATAAAAATAAACAGACCTACCGCCGCCGTGAGCAACAGTAAGTTGTAAAATTTACCGTAGAAAATAGCGATCCCGACGTGGGAGGAAATAAGTGACAGCGCAATTAACGCCGCGATAGCCGAGAACAATGCCGCTAAATGCGCGATGCCGCAGGGCCTGAAGCCTGGCTTTACCAACCCGAGATAACCGCCAACCAAAAAACAGATTAATCCTTCAGGTTGAAACGGTATCAGCAAATTGAACGGGAAAATGGCGAAGGAAAAGTAAGCCCCGGTCAATGCGTTCACTAACGTCAGATTAGAAATCACCACCATCAAAATGAGGATTTTCAGGATCTCTGTGGCATGCTCCTTTTTAAACGAATATCGAAATAGCGGCGTAAACACGTAGAGCGGAATGACGGCAAAGATAAACCACAGCGGTGTGGCTTCGGTGTTTGCATTACTGACATTGAGATAGTTGAGGAAACCAATATCCGGAATAGCGGTAAATCTACTGATGAACTCGTTGTCATAAACGTAATAAAATACCAGCCAGAAAATCAGCACGACCACGATGCCTTTGATCTTGCCAATGACGTAATTTGCCTGGTTTTCATGTTTGTTATTTAATAAGAAATAACCGCTACACACGAAAAATAGCGATACGCCAAGTAACCCGGCCTGCCTTAAAAAACATAATATGACATCATTACCATTGCGATTGAGAAAAAACAGCGTGGTGTGTGCCATTACCACAAAGAAGATCGAAAATATCTTCAGAATATCAATGGTTGCAATCCGCATTGCTGGCTCTCCTAAAGCGATAAGATAAAATGCGTGATTTTACTCGCTAATCTTTCCATGCCTAATTTTGAAGGGTGCAGCCCGTCGGAAACTGTTCCAGCGGTGTTGCTGGTCATAATATTCATATTGAGTTCGTTGAAGCCGGAATTCTTTTGTAAGTCCAGATAAGGAATGGAGTATTGCTCACACATCTCACGGCAAACATGACAGTAATCGGTAAGATAATATCCTTTAGCATTTTTTTGATCTCTGCCACGGGCAAAGGAAACCGGTGTAGTGACAATGAATCCGACGCGCGCCAACGGATATTTTTTAATGACGCCAGCCAGTAATAAATTCATCGCGCCATAAAATGTCAAGGGCGTGTTATCTTTGATTTTTCCTATTTCTGTACCGCCCTCGGAACCGAAGTTAAAGCCAAAGTCATTTCCTCCGCCCCAGATGGTAATCAAATCAGGGTTCTCCCCCATCTGGTTATATCGTAAACACATCGCGGTATTATCATGTTGGTTTTTCTGTGCAATACAAGTTCCACCAATACCATAGTTTGTCCACTCAGCAAGCCCCAGATTTTTGGCGACAATGGGCTGATACCATCCGCGTTCTGTTATGCTATCACCCAGAGTAAACCACGAACCACCGACCAAATACGAATGAATATATTCCATTACTCTCATCCCGTTAGTGTTAATATGATATTTCCATCTTTTATTGCCATCCGGAAATATTATCTCAGGACATCGCCCCGGTAAGAGTTGTCTCACAGAAAAGGGGCGATATCAATTAATTTTCGCCCCTTAATTCTATATAGCCTTTCAATTTATATGATGCTCTAAGAATATTTAAATACCCAGCAATAATCCGTTACGTCAGGATGTCATTATTTCGCAGTACCTCCTGAAGGGCTGGCACGCAACAAACCGCATCGGCAATGGCGCTGAATTTCGGCGTATGCTCCTTAAACCACGCATGGCGCGGTCCCCAGGTTCGCATTACGCAGATATAGATATCAAGTAACGTCAATGTTTCGCCAAATGCGTACGGCGTGGCTTTTAGCTGACTCTCCAGCCACAAATAGAGCGATTTACGGTATGCCTTGCAGTTTTCCTGTAATTGTTCCGGCGCGGCGCTAGCCCAGCGTTCCGGATAATCAGCATAGGTAAATGTGGGATAAACATTGGCGACCAGCCATACCAGTAATCGCCAGAACTGTTGTCTTTCCGGCGTGCCGACGGGCGGCGCTAAATCCGGGCGCTGGTCGAGGATCATCAACGCCACGGCGGCCGATTCGGTCATAATGCTGCCGTCATCAAGCTGCAGCGTCGGTACCTGGCCCAGCGGGTTAAGTTTTTTCAACCTCTCCTGCTGTGCGCCAGGCTGGTCAAAGCCGTCAACATTGACAAAGCGATAAGGGATTTCCGCCAGCGTCAGCATCACTTCACTTAGCGCCGATCCCCAGCCGGGGACACCATAAACAGTGATCATAAGGGCTCCTTACAGAGGATAAGCCCTAATTTTAGGTCAGAGTGGCGAGAAATTCGTCAGCCTGCTGTGGGCTGGTAAGACGCACAAAACGCAGATGCTGGTAGCGCGGGTCAGCCATATCCTGCGCGTAACGCAGGCGATTCACGCGCCAGGTCTTTATCGTCCAGATAATGATCGACTCGCGGCTGAAGAATGAACGGCGGAAACTTTCACAGTTTCCGGTGCCCGGCCATAACTCCTGTTTGTGCCAGGCGCGGCGCGCAGCGCGCAACACGGCCTGACGCAACGTGCGCCAGAAACCGTAATCAACCCACACAACAAGATCGACATGCCGCCATTTTATATCCCGGCTGCGATTGTAGTTGCCATCGAGTACCCAGCCCGGCTGCGCCAGTAACTGTTCAAGGCGGGAATACAACTCCTCATCCGGTGTTCCCTGCCAGTTGGCCCGCCAGTAGAGCCTGTCCATTTCGATATACGGCAAATTAAGCTTCGCGGCGATGCGTTTCGCCAGCGTTGATTTTCCGCTGCCGCTGGTACCGATAATATTAATTTTCATGGAGTTATGCGGATTCCCGCTCAACAAAATGGAAGCCAATATCGACAATAGGCGCATCAACTTCGCTGCCTTCGATACGATCGGCCAGCATCGTTGCCGCGCGCTGACCAATAATTTGCCGATCGACGCTGACCGTGGTAATGGCAGGCTGATTGCCGGCGGCAAAATCGAGATCGCCAAAGCCAATCACCGCCAGATCGCGCGGCACCTGTAAACCGCGCGACTGCGCTTCAATAATTGCGCCCTGCGCCAGCGTGTCGGAGCTGCAAACAATCACATCGAAATCGCCCTGCTCCAGTAGCTGCGCTAGCCCCTGGCGCCCCGAGGTGAATCGCGCCGGTAAGGCCACATCGACACTGCCGGGTTCGCTGATGCCGTTACGCTCCAGCACTTCGCGCAATCCGGCTTTACGCTGCGCGGCGCGTTTGTCCACCGTCCACAGCAAACCCGGACGGCGATAGCCTTTACGCAGCAGATACTCGGCCGTCGCCTGGCCGACTTTCTCGTGGGAGAAACCCACCAGCATATCCAGCGGCGTCGGGGTTAAATCCCAGATTTCCACGACCGGTACGTTGGCATTGAGGAGCACTTTTTTCAGATCGGTCGAGTGATGGATCCCGGTCAGGACGATACCGTCCGGGCGGCGCGAAAGCAGCGCGGCAACCAGATCGGCTTCGGTTTGTTGCGTGTATCCGGCCACGCAGAGCAACATATGGTAACCGCGCACCGCCAGCTCATCGCTGATGGCCTGAATCGTGTCGACGAACATGTTGTTGTTAATTTGCGGCACCACCACAGCAATCAATTTACTGCGGCGCGAGGCCAGTCCACCGGCCAAGGCATTGGGGATATACCCTGTCGCTTTGACCGCCGCGATGACTTTTTCTACCGTTTTGGGCCGTACCAGTTGCGGCGTGTTAAGCGCCCGACTTACGGTCATGGATGATAAGCCAGCGGCGCGGGCAACATCTTCCAGCGTGGGCGCACGCGGTGGGACAGAACGAGACGTTTTCGACATGTTCACTCACAGAGCATTCAGCGTTTTTATGATTCTCGCATTGTATTATACGCATTTCTCCCTTCATTGCCGCCGTGCCTCAGAAATCAGTGCGTTAGCAGGTATTTCCCTCCTTTTATGTTATCGCTATCATTTATGCGACTGCCGCTTTTTCTGCAACCCTTAAATGCGATGTTATTCACAGATGCTCTCTCTTTAACGCCATAATTTGTGATCGATTGTACATAATCACACCCTTTTTCTGGTTATTGATTTATTGCGGATCTACAAATGTTAGCGCAAACATTTTGTTGTTCACAGGAGCTAATCATGACCGTAAGTGCGAATTCCGATGCCGTGACCTATGCCAAAGCCGCAGGGGCAAAAACCGCCGCTGAAACCGGCGATCGTATTGCGTGGGTAAAACTCTCCCTCGCCTTCCTGCCGCTGGCGACGCCAGTAAGCGATGCGAAAGTGCTCACCGGCCGTCAGAAGCCGCTCACCGAAGTGGCGATTATCATTGCGGAGATCCGTAGCCGTGATGGCTTTGAGGGTGTCGGTTTCAGCTATTCCAAACGCGCCGGGGGCCAGGGGATCTATGCGCACGCCAAAGAGATTGCCGATAACCTGCTGGGCGAAGATCCGAACGATATCGACAAAATCTATACCAAACTGCTGTGGGCAGGCGCATCGGTTGGCCGCAGCGGCATGGCAGTGCAGGCCATCTCCCCTATCGATATTGCGCTGTGGGATATGAAAGCCAAACGTGCAGGTCTGCCGCTGGCGAAACTGCTGGGCGCGCACCGCGACTCGGTACAGTGCTACAACACCTCTGGCGGTTTCCTGCATACCCCGCTGGATCAGGTGCTGAAAAATGTGATTATTTCCCGTGAAAACGGCATCGGCGGCATCAAAATTAAGGTCGGCCAGCCGGACACGAAAGAAGATATCCGCCGTCTGACCGCCGTACGTGAAGCGCTGGGCGATGATTTCCCGTTGATGGTTGATGCCAATCAGCAGTGGGATCGCGAAACCGCGATTCGCATGGGCCGCCAGATGGAGAAATTCAATTTGATCTGGATTGAAGAGCCGCTGGATGCCTATGACGTTGAAGGCCACGCCCAGCTCGCTGCCGCTCTGGATACGCCAATCGCTACAGGTGAAATGCTGACCAGCTTCCGCGAACATGAACAACTTATCCTCGGCAATGCCAGCGACTTTGTGCAGCCGGATGCGCCGCGCGTCGGTGGGATTTCACCGTTCCTGAAGATCATGGATCTGGCCGCCAAACATGGCCGTAAACTGGCGCCGCACTTTGCTATGGAAGTTCACCTGCACCTCTCTGCCGCTTACCCGCTGGAGCCATGGCTGGAGCATTTCGAATGGCTGAACCCGCTATTTAACGAACAGCTTGAACTGCGTGATGGACGTATGTACGTCTCTGATCGCCACGGGCTTGGTTTCAGCATCAGCGAACAGGCCCGCGCGTGGACGCAAACCAGCTGTGAATTCGGTAAACGCCCATAATAATGACATCCTGACGGGAGAGCCCTCCCGTCTTTTTTCTGTTCCCTACACCACATTCAACCCTGTTTCGAGGAGTTGCGATGAATACAATAATTAAACGCACCAATGTGCGTTACAGCATTCTTGTTTTCTTATTTCTTGCCACCGTATTTAATTATGCTGACCGCGCGACTCTTTCGGTGGTCGCGCCAATCATGAGCAAAGAATTAGGTTTTGATCCAGAGGCCCTTGGTCTCGCCTTTTCGGTATTTGGTATTTCTTACGTGGCCCTGCAAATTCCCGGCGGCTGGTTGCTGGATAAATATGGTTCACGTCTGGTGTATGGCTGCGCGCTGATTGGCTGGTCGATAGTCACCATGTTTCAGGGCACCATCTACCTCTACGCCAGCCCGCTAATTGTGTTGGTGGTGCTGCGTCTGCTGATGGGCGCGATTGAGGCGCCTGCCTTTCCGGCCAACAGCCGCTTAAGCGTGCAGTGGTTCCCGAATAAAGAACGCGGATTTGTCACCGCCGTGTATCAGGCGGCGCAATATATTTCGCTGGGTATTATTACGCCGCTGATGACCATTATTTTGCACAATCTGAGCTGGCATTATGTTTTTTATTATATTGGCGCGATCGGTGTTGTACTTGGCATATTCTGGTTGGTGAAAGTTCGCGATCCGTTAGCGCATAAAAGCATTAACCAGCAGGAAATTGATTATATTCGCGACGGTGGCGGTGAACCGTCGCTTGGCAGTAAAAAAGGCCCGGCAAAAATCAGCCTGGCGCAGATCAAAAGCGTCTGTATTAATCGCATGATGATCGGTGTGTATATCGGGCAATTTTGCGTCACCTCGATTACCTGGTTTTTCCTGACCTGGTTTCCGACCTATCTTTACCAGGCCAAAGGAATGTCGATTCTGAAAGTCGGTTTTATTGCCAGTATTCCGGCGATCGCCGGGTTTATCGGTGGGTTGCTGGGCGGCGTTGTTTCCGACTGGCTGCTGACGCGCGGTTACAGCCTGACGACGGCGCGCAAATTCCCGGTGATCTGCGGCATGCTGCTCTCCTGCGTGATTGTGCTGGCCAACTATACCGACTCAGAAGTGGTAGTGGTCGCGGCAATGAGCGTGGCGTTCTTCGCTAAAGGGTTTGGCAATCTGGGCTGGTGCGTGTTGAGTGATACGTCGCCGAAAGAGGTGCTCGGTATTGCAGGCGGCGTGTTCAACATGTGCGGTAACCTGGCGAGCATTGTCACACCGCTGGTCATTGGCGTGATCCTCGCCAATACCCACTCCTTCGATTACGCCATTCTGTATGTCGGCTCAATGGGGCTGATTGGTCTGTTCTCGTATCTGTTTATTGTTGGTTCGCTGGAGCGCATTACGCTCACGCCAACGGCGGCCTGAGTCTGATTCTGGCGTCCCGCTAACGCCGCGCTGCTCCGTCACCCTGTACTCCCGGCGGAGCAGCTTTTTTTACATTAATAAGCAAAAAAGTAGCAAAGTCGGCGCGGCGGTCATTATGCATGCTTATGGAATCAGGCTATAACCTTGCAAAATTGTCAGGTATTTACCGGTTTATGGCTGGTTTTTTCTGTTGCTTTTATCTTCTGGTTGAATCATTTACGCTGCTTGTCTCCTTTCACCTCACAATTTCTGCTAATAGTCCCATCACTGGCGGCGGGTATGTTTTGCGTCATTTGCCGATTGCGGGTAGGATGCTGCGCCATGTTTCTCTTATCCATACGTAGAATCACTGGAAAGGCAAACATTTACCGCGGGAGCAATCGTTTGGCTTTTGCTCACGCAGGTTGAGGAATTCCGCAAGGTTCAGACAGGTTAACAGGTAACGAGATGAAAACAGACAACAACAGCGCCACGGAGCATCACGCGGCGAAACGACGCTGGCTTAACTCTCATGAAGAGGGCTACAACCGGGCGATGGGTAATCGCCAGGTACAAATGATCGCCATTGGCGGCGCGATTGGGACAGGTTTATTTTTGGGCGCAGGCGCACGATTACAGATGGCGGGGCCATCGCTGGCAATCGTCTATCTGGTTTGTGGTCTCTTCTCTTTCTTTATCCTCCGCGCACTGGGCGAACTGGTACTGCATCGCCCTTCCAGCGGCAGCTTTGTTTCCTATGCCCGCGAGTTTCTGGGCGAAAAAGCCGCGTTTGTCGCCGGCTGGATGTATTTCATTAACTGGGCGATGACCGGTATCGTCGATATCACCGCTGTTGCGCTCTATATGCACTATTGGGGCGCGTTTGGCGATGTGCCGCAGTGGGTCTTTGCGCTGGCCGCGCTGGCGGTCGTCGGCACCATGAACATGATTGGCGTGAAATGGTTCGCCGAAATGGAGTTCTGGTTTGCGTTAATCAAAGTGCTGGCGATTGTAGTGTTCCTGATTGTCGGGACCATCTTCCTCGGCAGCGGTAAACCGCTGGACGGCGGCACAACCGGCTTCCACTTGATCACCGACAACGGCGGTTTCTTCCCGCACGGCTTGCTGCCAGCGCTGGTGCTGGTTCAGGGCGTGGTCTTTGCGTTTGCTTCTATCGAACTGGTCGGTACTGCCGCCGGTGAGTGTAAAGATCCGCAGACCATGGTGCCAAAAGCGATCAACAGCGTGATCTGGCGTATCGGTTTGTTCTACGTCGGCTCGGTGGTCCTGCTGGTGCTGCTGCTGCCGTGGAATGCCTATCAGGCAGGTCAAAGCCCGTTTGTGACCTTCTTCTCCAAACTGGGCGTGCCTTACATTGGCGACATCATGAACATGGTGGTGCTGACCGCTGCACTTTCCAGCCTGAACTCCGGGCTCTACAGCACCGGCCGTATTCTGCGTTCGATGTCGATGGGGGGTTCTGCGCCGAAGTTTATGGCGAAAATGAGCCGCCATCATGTGCCTTATGCCGGTATTCTGGTCACCATTTGCGTCTATATCGTCGGGGTGTTCCTCAACTATCTGGTGCCGTCGCAGGTGTTTGAAATCGTGCTGAACGTGGCCTCCCTGGGCATTATCGCCTCCTGGGGCTTTATCGTGATTTGCCAGATGCGTCTGCGTAAGGCGATCAAAGAAGGCAAAGTGGCGGATGTCAGCTTCAAAATGCCTGGCGCGCCGGTCACCTCATGGCTGACGCTGCTGTTCCTGCTGAGCGTACTGGTGCTGATGGCGTTTGACTATCCGAACGGCACTTACACCATCGGTTCTATCCCGCTGATTGCCGTGCTGCTGGTTGCAGGCTGGTTTGGCGTACGTAAACGCGTACATGAAATTCACAGCACTGCGCCGGTTGCGCCGACGGAGAACGCCTCGCGCTAAACGGGCGGCAGTAAACATTAAGGGAAGGCTCTGGCCTTCCCTTTTTTATGACGAATAACATCATCCGGTACGCTGACATACCGCGTTTTGCCCTCTCATTAATAACAATAAAGCGCAACACCAAATGGTGCAGAAGCGCATCTGGCAGGCAGGGACTACACTGATTCTTAACTTAACGTGCGTTTAATGTTTTCAAAATATTTACATAACCTTTAACATATTGGCGCATGTTCCATTTGGTTCGTTTTTCTCACTCGGTTCCGATATGACTATTCTTTCTGCCACGAAGGCCACACTGCCGGCGTTATTACTCCCGGTTGTCCTCTCTCCGTCTGCTTCTGCCGCTGACAATGAACAAACGATGATCGTCAGCGCCGCGCCACAGACAGTCTCTGAACTTGATAGCCCTGCCGCCGTCAGCGTTGTACAGGGCGACGATATCCGCCAGGCGGCACCGCGCGTCAATTTGTCGGAATCGCTCAACAGCGTCCCCGGCTTGCAGGTACAAAACCGGCAAAACTATGCCCAGGATCTGCAACTTTCCATCCGGGGTTTTGGTTCGCGTTCCACTTATGGCGTGCGCGGTATTCGCCTGTATGTGGATGGTATTCCTGCGACAATGCCGGACGGTCAGGGGCAAACGTCGAATATCGATCTCAACAGCGTGGAGAGCATTGATGTGCTGCGCGGCCCTTTCTCGGCGCTGTACGGCAACGCTTCTGGCGGGGTGATGAATGTCACCACGCAGACCGGGCGTCAGCCAACAACCATTGAAGCCAGCAGCTATTACGGTAGCGACGCAAGCTGGCGTTACGGCCTGAAAGCAACCGGTGCGGTAGGCGACGGTACACATGCGGGCGACGTGGATTACACCGTTTCCAGCACCCGCTTCGTCACCGGCGGCTACCGCGATCACAGCGGCGCGCGCAAAAATCTCGCCAACGCCAAACTGGGCGTGCGCATTGATGATGTCAGTAAGCTGAGCCTGATCTTTAACAGCGTTGATATCAAAGCCAACGACGCGGGCGGCCTGACCAAAGAGGAGTGGCAGGATAATCCGCGCCAGTCGCCGCGTGCTGACCAGTACAACACCCGCAAAACCATCAAACAAACGCAGGCCGGGCTGCGCTATGAGCGCCAGATGAGCAGCCAGGATGATTTAAGCGTGATGATGTACGCCGGGGAACGTGAAACGACGCAGTATCAGTCGATCCCGCGCGCGCCGCAGCTTAACCCGGCCCATTCAGGCGGTGTGATCGATTTGACGCGCCATTATCAGGGCATCGACACGCGCTGGACGCACCGTGGCGAGTTGGGCGTGCCGGTGACTGTCACCGGCGGTCTGAACTACGAAAACATGAGCGAGAATCGCAAAGGTTACGAAAACTATGTGATGGATGGCTCGACGCCGATCTACGGCGAAAAAGGCAATCTGCGCCGTGACGAACGCAACCTGATGTGGAACCTCGATCCGTACGTGCAAACGGCCTGGCAACTGACGGATAAACTCTCTCTCGATGCGGGCGTGCGCTACAGTTCAGTGTGGTTTGATTCCAACGATCACTATGTCACGGCCGGTAATGGCGATGACAGCGGTGAAGCAAGTTACCATAAGTGGCTGCCAGCGGCCTCGCTGAAATATGCGCTCACCGATGCATGGAACGTTTATGCGGCAGCCGGGCGCGGTTTTGAAACACCGACCATTAATGAACTCTCCTATCGTTCCGGTAACCAGAGCGGGCTGAATTTCGCGCTGAAACCCTCCACCAATGAAACCGTGGAAATCGGTAGCAAAACGCGAATCGGTAACGGCCTGCTGACCGCAGCGCTGTTCCGCACCGATACCGATAATGAGATTGTGACCGACACCAGCAGCGGTGGACGCACCACGTACAAAAACGCCGGGAAAACCCGCCGCCAGGGCGCAGAGTTGTCGCTCGATCAGCAATTCGCCGGAAACTGGCGTGCCAAAGTGGCATGGACTTATCTGGATGCCACGTACCGTAGCGAAGTCTGTACCGACAGCGACTGTAATGGTAACCGTATTCCGGGTATTGCGCGCAATATGGGTTATGCGTCGCTGGGCTGGATCCCGGATCAGGGCTGGTACGCGGGTGCCGATGTGCGCTATATGAGCGATATTATGGCCGACGATGAAAACAGTGCGAAAGCGCCCTCCTACACCGTTACGGGCATTAACACTGGCTACAAATTTAGCTACGGCAACTGGATGATGGATGTGTTTGGCCGCATCGATAACCTGTTTGACCGTGAATATGTTGGCTCAGTGATCGTTAATGAATCGAATGGTCGTTACTACGAACCCGCTCCGGGACGTAACTACGGCGTCGGTTTGTCTATCGCTTATCAATTCGAATAATCCTCGCCAGCCGCCTTCACCGGAAGGCGGTTTTAATCGACAAAAAAGCCCGGAAGCTGATGCTTACGGGCTTTTTTTATCGCGTTAAAACGCTATCAGAAGGTGGTCCAGCCTTCATCGCTGCTTTGTGTTTCACGCACTGCAGCAGGCGCTTTCGCCGTTGGCGTGGCTTTGGGTTTTCCCGCTTTCGCTGCGCTTTTGGCTTCGTTTTGCTCCAGACGGAAGGTAGCCACCAGCTCTTCCAGCAGACGCGCCTGCTCTTCCAGCGAACCTGCCGCGGAAGACGATTGGCTCACCAGCGCCGCGTTCTGCTGCGTGGTGCTGTCCAGCTCGCTCACTGCGCGGGCAATCTGCTCGATACCACGGCTCTGCTCTTCCGATGCGGAGGAAATTTCACCCATGATATCGTTAACACGCGTTACCGACTGGACAACCTGGTCCATGGTTTCACCGGCTTTGGCCACCAGTTCACTGCCGACATTGATACGGGAAACCGATTCGCTGATCAGTTGCTCAATATCTTTTGCCGCCTGCGAACTGCGCTGAGACAAGCTGCGTACTTCGCTGGCCACTACGGCGAACCCACGGCCTTGTTCACCGGCACGCGCGGCTTCCACTGCGGCGTTCAGCGCCAGAATGTTCGTCTGGAACGCAATGCTGTTAATCACTGCGGTGATATCAGCAATTTTGTTAGAGCTGCTGTGAATATCGCCCATCGTGTTCACCACTTCGCGCATCACTGTACCGCCTTCGCCGGCCGTCTGCGAGGCCTGCGCCGCAAGGCTGCTGGCGTTACGGGCGTTGTCGGCGTTATTTTTCACCGTCGCGGTTAACTCTTCCATGCTGGCAGCCGTTTGCACAACCGCTGCGGCCTGCTGTTCTGTACGGGAAGAGAGATCGGTATTACCTTCGGCAATTTCGGTTGCCGCGCGGGAAACCTTCGTCACGCTGTTACGCACTTCGTGGATCATTGCCCGCAGTGTGTCGTTCATCCGCCCCATTGCTCCGGTCAGTTGCCCCAGTTCGTCGGTACTTTGTGCGCGGATTTGCGAGCTGAGATCGCCGCTGGCAATACGTTCCGCCAGGGCAAGGTTGCGGTCAATCGGACGGGTAATCTGGCGGATCACCCACCAGGAGACAATCACACCCAGCAAAATGGCGATCGCGCCGATAATGGCGGCGATGGTACTGGAGCTATAGGCCAGCTCATCGTTGTGCGCTTTTACCAGCGTAATGATCTGCTTCAGCGCCGCGCTGCTGTTATCACCACCGGTTTTAACATGATCTTCTGCGGCCTTCAGCGCCTGATAAGCGGTGAAATAGTTGCGGCTCAGATCGTGGTATTTAACGGTGTTGTCCCATAAAGCCTGTAACGGCGCTTGCAGTTCGCCAGGCAACTGGCTCGCCAGCGCTTGTACACTTTTTTGCGTGTCGCTGAAATGGCGCTCCAGCGCGTCGCTGCTCTCTTTGCCTGGGCTATAGCGGACAACCAGCGCCGCGTCACGCACTGCACTGATAGCAAATAATTGCTCATAAACTTGCGCCATCAGGCCCGGATCGGCAACCGGCGTACGCACGAGTGTGGTGTAGCTGGCGGCAAGATCTTCAGCAGCGAGTTTATCCAGCGCATCACGCACAGCGTGAATATCACTGGTCGCTTTTTGCATCTCGCCAATGCTGCTCTGGAATTTCGCCAGATGATCGGCGACATCGCTGATGATCTGCTTTTCGTTGGTTGACCAGCTCATACTGTCAGCGCTGGCCGTCAACTCTGAAGCGTGGCGCACGTAATCAGACATCACCTGACCAGATTTATCATCACCATAGAAATATTTCAGGCGGTTAATTTTTGCCTGAAACACTTCGATGTTGATGTTGTACAACAGATTGGTTTTTTGGTAGACGTCGCGGATTTCCTGAAAGCGCAACACACTGAGGATAGAAGCAACAGCAACCAGAAACAGAACTAACCCAAATCCTACCGACAGCTTTCTACTAATTTTTATATTGCTTAACCGTTGGTTAAATGACATTCCCCGACTCCTCGCTGGACACCAAATGTTAGCGCCTAACTACGCGCTAAAAGGTTATCGGCAGCGAATGCGTGGATTACAGGTATTAATTGGTCTTATAAATGCAAAACGTGATATGGATGTGCCCCAATGACAAATTTTTGTCGGGCAACATCCATGATTTAGCTTAAGTGTTTGTATTTAAGAAAAATTGCTCAGCGATAAAATTGCTTATGGATAATGTTTGCGCCCTCATCGATGGCACGCCATATTCCGCGCTCGCTGGCAAAAGCATCACCTTCTTCCAGTGCGGCTAATAGGTCTGAATAATCGTGGCTGCGTGTTAAATCATCCGAATGTGGATAAAGATAATTAAAACATGGGCCAATGCGTACCCATAATTGCTCAATGAGCGCTGTCAATGTCGGCATACCTGCCTGCTGGTAAATCGAAAAGCGAAAAATCCGATTTGCCTGCAACATCTGCTCGGTATGACCACTTTTTAGTGTTTCGTGAAAAGCCGCAGCCAGCGCACGCAACTCCCTGATCCTCTCTGGGGTCATACTTTGACTGGCGGCACGGGCTGCCATCCCTTCAAGGTTTTTGCGTATCTGGTTGATTTCGTCATAGCGTTCGAGGCTGACCTCTGGCACTAAAAACGCCTGCGCCGGTGTGGCATGCAGCGCGCCTGCGGAAACCAACCGCAAAAGCGCTTCGCGTACCGGAGTAATGCTGGTACCCAACTGATCTGCTATTTCTTTCGTGATAAGCCGCGCGCCAGGTTTTAGCGCACCGATAATAAGCGCATTCTTCAGACTCGCCTCCACTTGCATAGTGAGGCTGGTTCGTTGCGCTTTTTCCAAATCAAGCATGTTTGCGTCCTGTATCATTTCTTATTTATTTTCAGCCTGGTAGCGTGTCCGTAATCATTCAAATATATTATATAAACATGCCTGGTATTGGATTGTCGCGTAAAGATGTAGCTAATAATTAGTTATTATGCACAACTACCAGGAACCGCCTTCACAAGGTTATCAGTTCCTTATGCTTGTCTAATTAAAGACGTTTTTTCAGATTTTGCACAATAGTGATGGCGGTTTTTTTCGCCGCCATCAATCGTTTAGCGTGGCGCTCCAATTTGCACCACCACCTTGCCGAAATTTCGACCTTCCAGCATACCGATAAAGGTCTCCGGCGCTTGCTCAAGACCTTCTGTTAGTTGCTCACGGTAGTGAATAATTTCCTGTTTTACCCATTTCCCCATTTCTTGCTGGAATTCGTTAATTCGGTGACCATAATCCTGCGTAATAATAAATCCCTGTAACCGGATTCGTTTTTTAAGCAGCGTTTCCATTAATAACGGAATACGATCCGGGCCGTCAGGAAGTTTAGTGGCGTTATAACCGCTGACTAATCCACAAAGCGGAATTCGCGCCTGAGTATTTAATAATGGCAGTACGGCATCAAAGACCTTGCCGCCGACATTTTCGAAATAGATATCGATCCCTTGCGGGCAGGCCGCCGCCAATTGTTGGGCAAAATCCTCCGCGTGGTGGTCGAGACAGAGATCAAAACCGAGCACCTCCACGGCATGACGGCACTTCTCTTTGCCTCCGGCGACCCCGACAACGCGACAGCCCTTAATTTTACCGATCTGCCCGACCGTTGCGCCGACCGGGCCGGTTGCAGCGGCAACGACCAGCGTTTCCCCCGCTTTCGGCTGACCGATATCAAGCAATCCCATATAGGCGGTAAACCCCGGCATGCCGAGAATACCCAGTGACCAGGAAGGATGCTGCGGATCTTTCCCAAGGTTAATCACATCGTCGCCGTTAGCGATGTCGTAATCCTGCCAGCCGCTATAGGCCAGCACCCAATCGCCTTCGGCAAAATCCGGATGCAGTGAACTGACCACGCGGCTGACCGTCGCGCCACACATCACTTCGCCGATTTTTACCGGCGGCGAGTAGGACGGCGCATCACTCATGCGACCACGCATATAGGGATCTAACGAGAGGTAAACCGTCCGCAGTAACACCTGGCCTTCGCCGGGCGTTGCGATGTCGTCCTCTTCAAGGCGGAAATTGTCGGTAATGGGCGCGCCATGTGGGCGGGAAGCCAGCACCCAACGGCGATTGCGGTGAGAAGATTGGTTCATCGTGCTCTCCTGTGCATGAAAGACTAATTACTGATACTAGTCGTTTCCTGCCAGCAGCGCGTTAACATTATGTCCCGGCGTGATTGAGGCGCACCACCAGATAGCGGCAAGGTGCGCTGCTCTCATTGATAAAACGGCAATCATTTGGCGGCCCGAGTTCCAGGCAATCCCCCGCTTTCATTTCGTGCCGCGTATCGCCTTCGACAAACACCAACTCGCCTTCCTGCAACCAAATTAACTGCCGCGCTAAGGCATAAGAAGAAGCGGGCATCGGAATATCGCTGCCCGCTGGCAGGTCGATTTGCACCAGATCGATAGGCAGATCGCTGCGCGGCGAAACGTGGCGGCGCAGGTAGTGGCTTTGCGGATCGCGCCATACCGGCTGATCGGCGTAGCGCAGCAGCTTTCCTTCCTGCATTTCGGCGCGGGCAATCAGCGTTGACATGCTGATGCTGAATGCGCCGGAAAGCCGCGCCAGCAGCGCCGCCGTCGGGCTGCTCTCGCCGCGTTCGATTTTGTGGATCATCGCCCGCGAAACGCCCGCGCGTTCGGCCAGTTCGCTCAATGACCAGCCACGGGATTCACGTTCTACACGAATTCGGGCACTGATCCGTTGATTTATATTGTCTGAGATAGTATTCATATCGTAATACTATAGTGTACAAATCTGAGGTTCAACCATGAATATTCGTTTTGCCGGGAAAGAAGATTGTGCCGCCATCGCGGAGATCTACAACCATGCAGTGGTGAACACCGCCGCCATCTGGAACGATCAAACGGTCGATGTCGGGAACCGCGTTGCGTGGTTTGAAGCGCGCGCCAAACTGGGTTATCCGGTGCTGGTCAGTGAAGAAAATGGCGTGGTCACTGGCTACGCGTCGTTCGGTGACTGGCGCGCTTTTGATGGTTTTCGCCACACCGTCGAGCATTCGGTATATGTGCACCCGGAATATCAGGGTAAAGGGCTTGGGCTGGCGCTGATGAAACGCCTGATTGAAGAAGCGAAACGTATTGGCAAACATGTGATGGTGGCGGGGATTGAGTCGCAAAACCACGGCTCTATTCATCTGCACAGTAAACTGGGTTTTGTCACCACCGGGGAAATGCCGCAGGTCGGCACCAAATTTGGCCGCTGGCTCGATTTAACCTTTATGCAACTGCAGCTCGATAACCGTACCGATCCGGATGCTATCTAATGAACCAGTCGCTGACCCTCACCTTTCTGATCGCCGCCGGAATTGGCCTGGTGGTGCAAAACACGCTGATGGTGCGCATTACACAGTCGGCCTCGACGATCCTTATCGCTATGCTGCTCAACTCGCTGGTGGGGATCGTGCTGTTTGTCTCGATTTTGCTGTTCAAGCACGGGATGAGCGGGTTTCAGGAACTGTACGCCAGCGTGAAGTGGTGGACATTAATTCCCGGTCTGCTGGGTTCATTTTTTGTCTTTGCCAGTATCAGCGGTTATCAGTACGTTGGCGCGGCAACGACCATTGCGGTTCTGGTGGCAAGCCAGTTGATTGGCGGGCTGGTGATGGATGTGGTGAGGAGTCAGGGGATCGCGCCGCGGGCACTGATTGGCCCGGTGTGCGGCGCGGTACTGCTGGTGATTGGCGCCTGGTTGGTAGCCAGACGCCAGTTCTAATTACAGGATGGTGCCACCTTTGGTGAGCTGGTCACGGCGCGCTTCCATATCTTCTTTATGCTGGCGGCCGTGATGCGCAATCGCCGTTCGCAGGCGCTGCTGCTGCGCGTAGCGCTCTTCCCGGCTTAGCGCGGCGTCATCGCTGAGTTCAACCAGTAATTCGTTCATACCGCTAATAACGCTCTGTTCAATGGCCGCATCAACGCGCGCGACAACCTCATCCAGATGTGACATATCCACTCCTTTAATTCAATTTCGCTTTCGAGAAATCACTGCCCATCAGGCTGACCTGGTAACCGGTCACATTGCTGCGCGTGGCGTAGAAGGTTTTGCCGTTCGCCAGCGCAATCCACGGCGCCTGCTGGTAGAAGATATCCTGCGCCTGTACGTAGAGTTTGGCGCGGGCCGCCGGATCGCTGACTACTTTGGCTTTCTGCACCAGCGCATCATAGCCTTTATCGCACCAGCGCGCGGCGTTGGCGCCGTTTTTGATGCTGTTGCAGCCCAGCAGCGTATCGGCGAAGTTATCCGGGTCGCCATTATCCGACATCCAGCCGAACAGTGCCGTATCGTGCTCGCCTTTACGCATTCCGGCCAGATACTCACCCCACTCGAAAGAGACAATCTTCGCTTTCACGCCCACTTTCGCCCAGTCGCTCTGGATCATCTCAGCGATACGGCGCGAGTTCGGGTTATACGGACGTTGTACCGGCATTGACCACAGTGTGGCTTCAAAGCCTTTCTCCAGGCCTGCCTGTTTCAGCAGCGCTTTGGCTTTTTCCGGATCGTAGTTGTAATCCTTCAGATTTTTGTTATAGCCCAGCATATTGGGCGGCAGCGGCGATTTCGCCACGCTGCCGGAGCCAAGGAACACGGCGTTAACGATCGCCTGCTTATCGGTGGCATAGTTCAGCGCCTGACGCACCAGTACGTTATCAAACGGTTTTTTCTCGGTGTTAAACGCCAGATAACCGACGTTCAGCGCATCAATGGTATGCAGCGTCAAATCTTTGTTATTTTTGATCTGATCGAACTGCACCGGTGACGGTGCCGGAATGATCTGGCACTCGTTGGTTTGCAGTTTCGCCAGCCGCGTCTGCACATCCGGGGTGATAGAGAAGATCAGGTGTTTGGTCGGCACCGGGCCTTCCCAGTAGTTCGGGTTGGCAAGATAGCGGATTTGCGCATCGGTTTTGTATTGCTGCAACACATAGGGGCCAGTACCGATTGGCCAGTTGTCGACGTTTTCCGGCGTGCCTTTTTTCAGCATCGCATCGGCGTATTCCGCAGAGAGAATAGAGGCGAAATCCATCCCCCAGTCGGCAAGAAATGCGGCGTTCGGTTCGTTCAGCACAAACTGGACGTGGTAGTCGTCCACCTTTTTCACCTCTTTAATCAGCTTATCAAGGCCGACATCGGTGAAATATTCGTAATTACCCTGCGAAACATTGTGATACGGATGTTTCGCGTCCATCTGCCGCATGACGGAGAAAATCACGTCATCGGCGTTGAAATCACGCGTCGGTTTAAAATATTTATTGCTGTTGAATTTCACCCCCTGGCGCAGCGTAAACGTCCAGGTTTTGCCATCTTCCGACACTTTCCACTCCGTCGCCAGCGACGGAATCGGGGTATTTTTCACCGGATCAAAGGTGACCAGGCGGTTATAAAGCACCTGCGAGCTGGCAACAAAAGTTGGCCCGGAACTGGCAATTTGCGGGTTAAAGGATTCAGGCGACGCTTCGGAGCAGTAGATGATGGTGTCGTTAGATGCGGCCCATGCAGCACTTGCCGGTAACAGTGTGCTCAGCGCGAGGGCGAGCAGCGTTTTCCCTGTAGACATTATCAGGAACCTTCTTATTTATATGGAGTAGTAATCTCAGCACAGCTCAGGTGAACTGGCAAATAGTGAATCTCTATCAGGTTATGCTAAAGCAGTTGATTTCGCTGAAATATCAACCATCATTACGATTAAAATTTATCTTAAATAATTATCGTGGCGTCAAGTCTGATTGATGTCATCTATGCATCGAGAATTCAATGGTTTTGCAGTCTCCTCTTCCTTTTACTGGCGACAAGTTTGCGTATAGTAGACGCGTAAAGAAGCCTATGGGATGAAAACGTGGCAAAAACTCTCTTACGCAGCGGCGATCTGGATGATTTCCAGGCCGTGGGCGGCGGCGGTCAGGCCGTATTTGATTCGGCATTACAAATTCGTGAAGCACTGCGTCTGCGTAAACAGCAGGCGCTGGTTGACTGTCTGGCAATACCCCAGGTTAATGATGAAGGCGATCGTGTCGACTGGTATTCCCCCATCGACGGTCGTTCTGTTTCGTGGAAAGCCGCCGATGAAGAGGCGCGAAGCCGCGCCCGCGAGCATCTCGAAAATATCCTCGACAGCGCTTATGCCCTGAGCCGCAAATGCCTGCAATCGCAGAAAACAGCGCAGCAACTGTTTGGCTCACTGCTGGAAAAAGCGCTGCAATTTCCCGGTGAAAACCACGTTTTCCTCGTCGATGGCAAACCGGTCATCACCTTCTGGGGGTTCGTCAACCTCAATGAAAGCGCGCGTGAAAATGTGCTCGACTGTCTGCGCGAACCGGAACCCGAAGTACCGGAAATCACCCTGTTGCCGGAACCGGAGCCAAAAGAAGAGCCTGCCGTTGAAGTCACTTTCAGCCAGGCGGATGCGCCGCTGTTAAGCCCGCAGCCGGAAATCAAATTGCAGCCTGAACCGGTTGAAGCGCCGCCTGTGCAGGCCGCGCCGACGCCAGAACCCGCGCCGGTTGCCGCGACGCCTGCGAAAAAACGCCGTCGCTACGGTCTGTGGGCGCTGCCGGTTGCAGCCGCCGTTGCGGCGGCGATTGCCACCCCGCTGCTGCTGAAGCAACAAGAAGTTCCGGCGCCCGCGCCGGTGAATGCAAAAGCTGAACCGATCGAGATTGCGCCGCCCGCCATGCAGGCCGCGCCAATTCCTGCGCTGACGGCGAAGCTGCCGCTGCACCAGGCGGAAGTCTCGGCCCCTGCTGAAACCGTAGCCGAGAAACCGGCAGCGAAAGAGCCGGTGGTGATTTCCGCCATCCCGAAAGGCGCGCTGGTGATGGATGCTGTCGAAGTGAAAATCGGTTCAACCAAATTCCTTAACGGTAACTGGCGCGTTGATCTGGATGTCAAAGATCCCGTGACCGGCAAAGCGCCAGCGGTGCGTTATCAAATCCAGAACAACAAAGGGTCGGCGCGCATTGTTCACGGTAAGAACATTACCTGCCGCGCAGATCTCTTCTCTGGCCTGCACGAAACCGGCGAACTGCTGATTAAAAGTCGCGGTAACGCGCGGTGCAGCGACGGTACCCGTTACCCGATGCCGGACATTTCCTGTAAAGCAGGCAGCAACGACGTAGCCGAGTGCAGCGCACGTTTTGACGCCAAAACCACCGTTCCGGTGACGTTCAGAAAAACAGGTGACTGAGTTTATGCTGGTTAATCTTTGCGACTACAAACAGAGCGTGACGCTGATTGCCAACAGCGGCGTGCAGTTTCTTGATTTTGGCGTGACGCCGCAGGATTCGGCTAACAGCGGCCGTTTTGTGCGTAAAACGGCCAACGGCCCGCTGCTGCGACTCGATTTTGATGTAGTGAACGAGCGTTATACCCTGCCGAACCGCGATGGCGGTCAGCCGGAAGTGGTCAAGCCGGAAAGTACCCACGCGTTACAGTATTCGCTGTCGATCCTTGATGGCGTCTGGCTGCCGGTACCTTTTTTGCGCTTTAACCCGCCGCGTACTTTTGTTGAAGGGCCGGATAACTGGGCGCGGGTGCAGATCCGTAAATTGAGCGAACCCGACAGCGCAGGCAATACGCACCGTATCGCGCTGGCGCTCGACAGCCAGATCAACGACAACTCTCCGGCGTCTCTGGCGCCTCAGGAAAACGACATCCTTAACGGCACGCGCTTTGCGCTGGCCTGGCATGATGATGAAGTCGCCGATTTCCTCGATCAAACCTGGGTTGACGGCTGGCTGCGCGAAGCTTTCTTACACTACATTTCGCAGCATGAAAGCCGCAGCGAGCGGGAAATCACGCAGGCGCTGCGCGGTTTTGAATACCAGGCGCACTGGTTGAACCTGATGACCCTGCTCGGCTCGCAATTGCAGGTTCCGGAAGTCAAAATCGTCACCCACACGCTAAGCACCCCGGCGATTCCGGTTGATCTAATCCTCGATGTTGGTAACACCCACACCTGCGGCGTAATCATTGAAGATCATGGCGATGCCAACGATGGTTTGCGCCAGACGGCAGAGTTGCAGGTGCGATCGCTCAGCGAGCCGCAATTCCTTAACGAGCCGCTATTTACCAGCCGCCTGGAGTTTTCGGAAGCGCGTTTTGGTAAGCAGCACTTCTCGGTGGAGAGCGGGCGCGAAGATGCATTTATCTGGCCGTCGATTGTGCGCGTCGGCGATGAAGCGCGCAAACTGGCGATGCAGCGCGTCGGAACTGAAGGCAACAGCGGGATCTCCAGCCCGCGCCGTTATCTGTGGGATGAAACCCCGGTGTTGCAGGACTGGCGTTTTAGCCAGATGAACAGCAAAACGCAGCGCGAACCGCTGGCTACCGCTTTCCCGCTGATGAATCTGATGAATGATGAGGGCCAGCCGCTCTACAGCCTGCCGCTGGATGAGCGTTTGCCGGTCTTTTCGCCGCAGTACAGCCGCAGCACGCTGATGACCCATATGCTGTGCGAATTGCTGTCGCAGGCGCTGGGGCAAATCAACAGTGTGGCGACGCGTTTGCGCCTCGGCTTCCCGGCGTCTCCGCGCCAGTTGCGCACCATTATTTTGACCCTGCCTTCCGCGATGCCGAAGCAGGAGCGCGAAATCTTCCGCCGCCGCATGTTTGAAGCCATCGCGCTGGTATGGAAAGCCATGGGCTGGCATCCGCAGGATGAAGACTTCGCCAACCGCAAGCAGCAGGAAAAGAGCGTGGTGCCGGTGCCGCATATTCAGATGGAGTGGGACGAAGCGAGCTGCGGACAACTGGTATGGCTGTATAACGAAGCGATCTCCCGTTTTGCCGGGCAGACAGAAACCTTTTTTGCTTCCCTCGCCCGCCCGGATCGCGCGGAAGCGCCCGGTGCGGTGAAAGGCCGTTCGCTGCGCGTCGCCTCTGTCGATATTGGCGGCGGTACCACCGATATGGCGATCACCCATTATCAGCTTGATGATGGCACCGGCAGCAACGTCAAAATCACCCCGCAACTGCTGTTTCGCGAAGGGTTTAAAGTGGCGGGTGATGACATTCTGCTGGATGTGATCCAGCGCTGCGTGCTGCCTGCGCTGCAAACGCAGATGCAAAAAGCGGGCATCAGCGATGCGGCGGCGATTATGGCGACGCTGTTTGGCGATTCCGGGCGTATTGATACGCAGGCGGTGTTGCGCCAGCAGACCACGCTGCAACTGTTTATGCCGATCGGCCACGCGATCCTTGCTGCCTGGGAAGAGAGCGATATCAACGATCCGCTGGCCGGCTTGCATGCGACCTTCGGCGAACTGCTCAAGCAGCAACCGACGCGCAATGTGATGAATTACCTGCGTCAGGCAATTGATCATGCGTTGCCGTCCGGCTCAGCGGAATTCGACGTGCTTGCCGTGCCGTTGCAGGTCAATTTCCGCGAATTGCAGGACGCGATGCTGAACGGGCAATTTACGCTTACCGCCCCGCTGCATGCGGTGTGCGAAGCCATTTCCCACTACAGTTGCGACGTGTTGCTGATCACCGGCCGTCCGGGCTGCCTGCCGGGCGTGCAGGCGCTGATCCGCCATTTGCAGCCGGTGCCGGTTAACCGCATGATCTGGCTGGATAAATACCGCGTACATGAGTGGTATCCCTTCAGCCAGCAGGGCAAAATCGGTAACCCGAAATCAACCGCAGCGGTCGGCGCGATGCTGTGCAGCCTGGCGCTGGATCTGCGTCTGCCGCGCTTTAACTTTAAGGCGGCTGATATTGGCGCTTACTCCACGGTGCGCTACCTCGGTGTGCTGGATAACGTGGTTAACACGCTGCGCGACGAAAATATCTGGTATCACGATATCGATCTCGATAAACCGGGTGCCAAGCTGGATGCGAAGCTGCACTTCCCGCTGCGCGGCAATGTAACACTGGGTTTCCGTCAATTAGCTAACGCCCGCTGGCCCGCCACACCGCTCTATACGCTGAGTATTAACTCGCAGGAGCTGGCGAAAACCATCGCTGGCGACGGCGTGTTAAACGTGCGTCTGGCCTTTAGCGGCGGCAACAAACATCACGGCCCGGAATCCTTCACGCTGAGTGAAGCCTGGTTGCAGGACGGCACGCCGGTGCCTGCCGACGCGTTAACTTTTAAACTGAATACGCTGGCCGACCGCCGCCATAGCGGTAGTCACTACTGGATCGACAGCGGGAGTGTGTATCTGAAATGAGTGCGAGCGTAAACACCACCCAGGCGTTGAGCGCATGGATTAACGAAAACCGGACACTTTCACCGTTACTGGATGATGATGCCGACGCGCTGCTGGCGCGCCTGAATACGGCCGCTGCCGGAGAAACCGCGCTGCGCGACGCCGTTGACGCGCCCTGCACCATCGGTCTGTATGGCCATTCGCAGGCGGCGAAAGCCCATCTGCTCGGCGCGCTGTGCGGTAGCGGCAACGGGCGGCTGGATGTGCGTCCGGGCGATAAAACGCTGGATTACTTTACCCACATCAATCCGGGGCACGCGCTGACCAGCATGGCGCTGCGTTTCACCCCGGATCACTCGCCGATGGATGACAGCTTTCCGCTCTGTTTGCGCATTATCAGCGAAGCCGAACTGGTGCAGTTATTTATTGCCCATACCCAGCAGCAGCCAGAATTGCGCGCGGCAGACAAAGCGGTGATCGAAAGCCGGGTCGCGAAATGGCGCGCCCTGCGCCAGCCGAATCCGGTACCGGGGATCACCGCCGAAGAGATTGGCGGCATTGCCCGTTTCTGGCGCTCGGTTGTGCCTTCTTCGCAGCAGCAAATGGACGATGCCTTGTGGTATCAGTTTGCCAGCCTGCTGCCGCAACTGGATCTCAGCGCGCGGGCCAGCGCCTGGTCGTTATTATGGGGCGAGCAACACGAGCTGACGCAGCAGTGGCTGGCACTGGCGCACACCCTGCACCAGACCGGCAATGCCAGCGAACTGGCCGCGCCGTTAAGCGTTCTGGTCGATAGCTTCGCCCTGCCGACAGACGGATTTTTAACCCCGGCGGAACCCGGCAGTGAAGAGATTCATGATGAAGTGGTGGTGCATCCCTGGGCCAACGATCAACGGCTCAATGCGGTCAGTATTCCGCTGGCGACGCTGGCGCTGATCACCCGCGAACTGGTGCTGCCGGTGGAAAACAGCGTGCTGCCGTCAGTGGATATTCTGGATATCCCGGCGCCCGGCCCGGAGGACGGTCAACCGCTGTGGCGCAGTAAATGCCGCTGGCTGCTGGAGAGCTATCGCCAGCGTTTGCAGCCGGACGTGCTGATGATCTGTAACGCCACGCTGGAGCGTTCGACCACCGCCGCCACTGCCCGCGCCCTGCTCAACTGGGTAAAAGAGACACAATCAGGCCAGGAAGCCGCGCTGCCAGGTCTGGTTTGGGCCATTACGCCGCACGATGCGCGTTTCACGCTGGCGCAGAATCTGGATGAAGCGGTCCAGCAGTTGATTGGCAAACCGGGCCAGCACTGGGGCACATTGCAGGCGCTGGATGCCAGCAGTCTGCAACGCTTGTTGGCATGGTTAGCGCAGGCCACCGCGCCGGATCTGCGTCAACAGCGTTTAAAAGCGCTGGTAGAACGCCATCAGCATGCGCTGCGCGAACTGCTGCAAACATGGCTTGTCAGCCCGGAGCAGGATGCGGCCGCCCAGCGCACCCGTGCTGAAGCTGTCGTGCGCGAATTGCAGGGCCAGGCCTCCCGTCATGGTGAACTGCTGGAAGGTTTGCAGCCGGATATGCAGCAGTTCGACACGCTGTGGAAAGTACAGCAGCCGCGCGAAGAGAAAGTCAGCGGCCTGTTTAACGATGCAATCGATCTGTTTGCCGAATCGCCGGATAACGCGGAACAGCAGCCGCAAAACAAAGATGTCGGTCAGCAGGCGCATGCGCTGTGGGTTAACCATGTTCGCCAGTGGAGCCGCAACGACGACAACGCCGTGCGTCTTGGGCTCAGCCCGGCAGCCCTGCGCCAGATGGCGGAAATTGTGATTGTCAGCAGCTACCGCCTGAATCTGCCGGAGCAGCTACAAGCCATCATGCAGCGTGATACCGCCTGCGCCGCGCAACTGCATGCTGCGATTGGCAACTTTGTCGCCTGGCTCGGTTATGCATCGGTGGCGGAAGCCGATCGTCCGGCCAGCCGCGTGCAGAAAGATCGCGCCATTTTCGCCACCGGTTCGGCAGAAGCGAGCAACACGCGCCTGACCCGGCTGAGCGAGCAGCCGGTTCACGCCGCCACCCGCTATGTTTACGACTGGCTGGTTGCGCTCTATCACCGGGCAACGGAAAACATTGGCTACCACCACCCGCTGGATGTCACTCCCGCGGCGCGCAAGAAGCTGAAGTCTTTACTGCGATAAGCGAAAACGGATGCAGCACAAACAGAAACCCGGCCGCTATTGCGCGCCGGGTTTTTTTATTCGTGTTCCGCAATAAAGCGATTTAGCGCCTGCGCCAGCGCGGCGGGCTGCTCCCATGACATCGAATGCCCAGCATCGGCAAGCACCTGTACCGGGATCCCCTGTTTCCGTACTGCCTCTTCGTCTTTATCCGGCAGTGAAAGCGCGCCAAAGATCAGCGTTTTTGGCTGCGGGAAATCTACAAACAGCGTCATCCATGTTGGCTCAATACCGTCGACCAGGCTTTTTGCTCCGCGCCAGACCGCCCACGGCGCATTACTTTGCAGGCACCCGGCCCACGCGGTTTTCTCCTGCGCCAGCATTGCTGCATAACCGCTGGTGACAAACCCCGCTTCATCCTGGCTGGCAATCTCACGGCTGAACATACCGCCGCCGGGATAGAAATTAGGTTCTGATACCGCCAGCCCGTTCACTCGTTCGGCCATCTGCGCCGCCACCTCAATCGCAATGCTGCCGCCCATGCTGTGGCCATAAAGCCAGAAGGCCTGCAGATCGAGCTTATCCAGCAGCTCGACCACCACTTTCGCCTGATCGCTGGTGCGATAGGAGAAACTGGCTGGCCGTTCGCTGTAACCACTGCCGGGTAAATCAATAAGAATGGCGCGCCTGCCGCCAAATGCGGGATCGGCGACCACGCGCGGGTATTCAAACGATGATGCGCAGCCCAATCCGTGGATAAACACCAGCGGATCGCCGTGCCCCGGCAGATCGTGCCAACGCACCTGCCCCTGGGCATAACGTGAATAGAATGTGTTCATGAGGTTTCCCTTTTATCGGAGCACTGTAATTATATACAGTATTGCGATAAAAGGGAGAGATCGCGATCAAAAGAGTGAAAACAGTAACGCGACAGGAAAGCTGATGGGCCAGGTAGCACCAATGAGTATTGCGCTGAGGAGTCGGACTTTGCGGTTGTCGCGGGCGAGAAAGTAGGTTGCCATAGCGGAAATTACCGCCATTACCACGTAGAAGATAAGCAGTTTTGTGTAGAGTTCCAACGTATGCCTCCTGTCCTTAGGTAAACATTCAGCTAACATGTTGCCCTAATTTTCAATAAGGTATCGTTTTATTCGTCACGCTTTATGATCAGAAAATTGAGAACAACAACGCCACGGGAAAACTCATTGGCCAGGTGGAGCCGACCAGAAAGGCGCTCAGCAAGCGAATGCGTTTACGATCGTGGGAAAGGAACCAGGTAATCAGTGCGCAAATCAACGCCATCACTGCGTAGAAAACCAACATTTTTTGATATAACGACATAACAAACATTAACCCGGAAATAACAAAACGTGCGCAATATGCTCTAATTATTGATATTTATCAAGTTTAATTGCATTTGTAACAATCCGGGCTATCAGTAATTTTGATTTAACTTGCTGAAGAACATAAAAAAGCCGGGATTTCACCCGGCCTGTCAATTTTACGGCTGCTGGCGCTCGCGCCAGGCTTTTACCTGCTCTTTACTGACATCATCCGGATAACAAAGCGGTGAATAGCCCCCCTGTTTGCTCCAGGCGCTGCGTCTGCCGCAGGCACTGCCGTTGCGCGCCTGATTGTACGGGCAGGCGCAGGGACCGGGATACTGCGCAATGGATTCCGCAATGATCGCTTTTTTAACCTGCGCATCGGACAGCGCCTGCGTTTTGGCAACCCCTTCTGTTGCGCCCAGCCATGAGACCGCAACAACCATCCCCCACATCATCGAACGAATTCGCATTTTTGTTATCCTGGAAAAGGTATGAATTTGCAGATTATTATTCTTGCAGCCTGTGAATATTGATTAAACACAAATTACGCTGACCCTTTTCTTTTTTATGGTGAGATTTAACTTAAGTCTCAATTTAAGCTTCAGTAGCATTAACGTAAGCATCGGGAAATTTGGCGGCGCACAATCTTCTCTGATATTGTCTCTTTGCAAGGAATACTTCGGATTAAACAAGGTAAGGTTATGCAGAAATATGACGACCTGTGGCAAGCCATAGAAGTTCGGGTGCGTGAAAACAACGACATAACGCACATCGATATGACCACTGACACACCGCGCGGACAAGCAGCACGCCAGCGCATCGCACAGATTTTTATCCTTGAATATCTGCTTGCGCGCCACCGTGAAAAATACGCCAGCAGCTTTGTTCCGTTGGCAGGCGAAGAAGCGCTTTATCATTTGATTTTTAAACGCACCGGCTGGAAACCCTTTGAAGTAAAACAGTTATCTTTTATTGATACGCTGTTTGTACTGGCAGAATTATTTCGTGATGAAAACCTACCGGCGGAAGTTCGCGCCGTTATTCGTTCTCAGGGCGTAAAAGACGAGTCTTACCCGACCTATGATTTTTCAGAGAAAGATTGGGCGCCGCGCGAGAATGAAGCGTTTTTAAAACGATAAGCAGACAAATTAATTAAGTAATTAAATAAAAAAGGGCCCCCGCTGGAGCCCTTTTTTTAATTAAACGATGCTGAGGCGATTTCACTGCTGGAAAGATTTTCCACGCGCGCAAAATAAAACTCTTCGCCTTCGCAGTAGTAGGTTTCGATGGGTAACAAACCGGTTTGCGCTCCGCTGCTACCGTTACCAGTAGCCCACGAGACGGCGGTTTCGCTATCATCAACCGTCAAAAACTCAGACGCGCCCCCGGGTACGAGCACGACCACGATTTTACTCATTATGGGTTTTCCCCTGCCTGTTTTTTTATAAAAAAGCCAGTCATTATCTTCTGTCGCAATGACTGTCTGTTGTCGAACCGATGACACTCATATGACGGGCAGAGGAAATGCTGGTGCGCGGTATTATTTGATTTAGATATTTCGCCACTCCGCTGATGGCTGAATATTATTAAATCAGTTTTTCATGAATAACAACACAGATAATTTACTATGAGATTTGCCTCATGTTTTATAAGGCTTTTTAAAAGCCGTCCGTGGCTTTATTTAGCGATTAATGTTTGATCATTACGTGACGAACAACCGTGTAATCTTCCAGCCCGTACAGCGACATATCTTTGCCATAACCAGAGAGTTTCTGCCCGCCGTGCGGCATTTCGCTGACCAGCATAAAGTGGGTATTCACCCAGGTGCAGCCATATTGCAGACGCGCGCTTAAGCGGTGCGCCCGTCCGACATCACGTGTCCAGACCGATGATGCCAGCCCGTACTGTGAGTCATTCGCCCAGCCCAGCACCTGCTCTTCATCATCAAACACCGTTACGCTGACCACCGGGCCAAACACTTCGCGCTGCACAATGGCATCTTCCTGTTTCGCCCCGGCCAGCAAGGTTGGCTGATAGTAATAGCCTGCGCCCTCGCCCTTTTTCCCGCCGGTGACCACGCTGATGTGGCTCAGCGCTTTTGCCTCTTCAACCGCTTTACTGACACGCGCCAGATGAGCGGCAGAACTCAGTGGCCCCAGTTCGGTACTTTCCTCTTCCGGCGCCCCCATTTTCAGGCTGGCGACGGCGGCGCCGAGTTTTTCTACCAGCGCATCGTAGATCCCTTTTTGCGCGTAAATCCGGCATGCTGCGGTGCAATCTTGCCCGGCGTTATAAAAACCAAAGGTACGCACGCCCTCGACGACCGCGTCGAGATCGGCATCATCAAACACAATCACCGGCGCTTTGCCGCCCAGTTCCATATGGGTGCGCTTAATTGACGATGCAGTATGACCAATAATGTGTTCGCCGGTGGCAATCGAACCGGTAAGCGACACCATACGTACTTTTTCGTGGCCGGTTAACGGATCGCCAACTGTCTGACCGCGACCAAACAGTACATTCAGCACACCAGCCGGGAAGATATCTTTTGCCAGTTCGGCCAGTTTCAGCGCCGTCAGCGGGGTAATTTCCGACGGTTTGATCACCACGCAGTTACCCGCCGCCAGCGCCGGACCCAGTTTCCATGCCGCCATCATCAGCGGGTAGTTCCACGGCGCGATGGATGCCACCACGCCCAGCGGATCGCGACGGATCATCGACGTATGCCCTTCCAGATACTCCCCGGCCGCCAGCCCGTTCAGGCAGCGCGCCGCCCCGGCAAAGAAACGGAACACATCCACCACCGCCGGAATTTCATCATTCAACACGCAGTGGTAGGGTTTGCCGCAGTTGAGGGATTCGAGCTGCGCAAAGGTTTCGGCGTTGTCTTCAATCACCTGCGCCAGTTGCAGCAGGCATTCGGCCCGCGCCTTCGGCGTGGTTTGCCCCCAACTGGCAAAAGCCTGATCGGCGGCCTGCACCGCCGCATCGACCTGCGCGGCGGAAGCTTCGGCGATCTCCAGCAACACCTCGCCGGTGGCCGGGTTGTAGACAGCCTGTTTCTCGCCTTCGCCGTTAACCAATTCTCCATTGATAAACAAGTGATGTTGCATAGTTCTGTCCTTTAGCTGGGTGTGTTATTTGCCGGTTCCGGCAACGGTGTCGGTATCGCGTGTCAGCCACCAGGCACCGAGAATAGGTAGCATCGTCACCAGCATCACCAGCAGCGCCACCACATTGGTCACCGGCACATCGCGCGGGCGGCCCAACTGGTTCAGCAGCCACAGCGGCAGAGTGCGCTCATGGCCTGCGGTAAAGGTGGTGACGATGATTTCGTCAAACGACAGCGCAAATGCCAACATTCCCCCGGCCAGCAGCGCCGAACCGAGATTCGGCAGCACCACATAGCGAAAGGTCTGCCAGCCGTTGGCGCCCAGATCCATTGAGGCTTCGACCAGGCTCCACGAGGTGCGCCGGAAACGGGCGATGACGTTGTTAAACACCACCACCACGCAAAACGTCGCGTGCCCGACCACAATGGTGAAAAAACCCGGCTCCAGATTGACCGCTTTGAAGGCAGTCAGCAGCGCCAGCCCGGTAATGATCCCTGGCAACGCTATCGGCAACAGCAGCAACAGCGAGATCGCGCTCTTGCCAAAAAACTCGCTGCGCCATAAGGCCATTGCAGCAAGTGTGCCAAGAATCAAGGCGATAGCCGTCGCCAGTGCTGCAATCTGCAGTGACAGTGTCACTGCATCAAGAATATCCCCGCGTGCCGCCGCGACGCTGAACCAGCGCAGCGTAAAGCCCTGCGGGGGGAAACTGAACGCCGCGTCCTCGGTATTAAAAGCATAGATGGCAATGACCAATAGCGGGAAATGGAGAAAGATAACGCCGCCCCATGCGGCGACTTTGAGAAAAAACGGTGCGCGGTCAGAGTGCATCGAATGCTCCCAGACGTTTCACGAACGCCAGATAAAGGGCAATCAACACGATCGGCACCAGCGTAAAGGCGGCGGCCATCGGCATATTGCCAATCGCGCCCTGCTGCGCATAGACCATGTTGCCAATGAAGTAACCCGGCGGCCCCACCAGTTGCGGCACGATAAAATCACCCAGCGTCAGCGAGAAGGTGAAAATCGACCCGGCCGCCACGCCCGGAATGGCCAGCGGCAACACCACATAGCGGAAGGTCTGGCGCGGATGCGCGCCCAAATCGGCCGATGCCTGCAACAGCGAGGGCGGCAGCCGTTCCAGCGCCGCCTGGATCGGTAAAATCATAAACGGCAGCCAGATATAGACGAACACCAGGAAGCGCCCCAGCCCTGACGTGGAGAGCGTATTGCCGCCGACGGCGGGCAGCGTCAGAAAGGCCGTTAACAGCGGCTCCAGCCCCAGATGGCTTAAAAACCACTGTGCCACGCCATCTTTTGCCAGCAACAGCGTCCACGCATAGGCTTTGACAATATAACTGGCCCACATCGGCAACATCACGGCGATATAGAAAAACGCCTTCCATTTCCCCTGCGCATAACGCGCCATATACCACGCCATCGGGAACGCGATGATGGCGCTCGCCACGGTAACGGTAATCGCCATCATCAGGGTACGCACGATGATGTCGTAATTTGCCGGGTTAAACAGCGCTTGCAGGTTGGCCAGCGTTAAATCCGGCGTCACCGACATGGTGAAATCGTCGAAGGTATAAAAGCCCTGCCACAGCAGTGTTAGCAGCGAACCCAAATAGACAATGCCGAACCACATCAGCGGCCCCAGCAACAAGAGCAGCAGCCCAAGCAGCGGTTTGCGCCAGAACACCCCGCTCAGGCTGGCACGTCGCCGGGCGGTTAACGGAATACTCATTGCCATGTCACCCCGCTCCCTGCAACGGCACCATCGCGTCCCGCGACCATGAAATCTGCACCTGCTGCCCCGGCGTCAACGTTTCGGTCAGCAACACGCCGGAGAGATTCGCCTGGCTGACCATCACTTTCTCCCCCTGCGCCAGCAGCAGCTCGAAACGTGTCGCCGCGCCCTGATACTGCACCGCCTGCACGACGGCGTTGACTTCAATTTCCCCTGGCGCGTTCAGGCGAATATGTTCCGGGCGCAACGAAAAGGTGCCCTGCATACCGCACAGTTTGCTGGCAAGCTCCTGACTGAAGACGTTTGATGTACCAACAAACCCGGCGACAAACGGCGTGCGCGGGCGCAGGTAAAGTTCGCGCGGGGTATCGATCTGCTCAATGCGGCCATTATTAAACACCGCCACCCGATCCGACATTGACAGCGCTTCGCCCTGATCGTGAGTGACGAAAATAAAGGTGATGCCGAGATCCTGTTGCAGTTTTTTCAGCTCCAGTTGCATCTGTTCGCGCAGTTTTAGATCGAGCGCGCCAAGCGGCTCATCCAGCAGCAAGACGCGCGGCTCGTTAACCAGCGCACGGGCGATCGCCACCCGTTGCCGCTGCCCGCCGGAGAGCTGCGAAGGTTTGCGCGTATGGACAAAGCCGAGCGCCACTTTTTCCAGCGCCTCACGGGCGCGGGCGTGACGCTGTTTTTTGTCCACACCTTTCACCATCAGCCCGTAGGCCACATTGTCGAGAATCGACATATGCGGAAACAGCGCGTAGTCCTGGAACACGGTGTTGACGTCCCGCTCCCACGGCGGCAGTTCGCTGGCTTCACGACCAAAGATGCGGATTGCGCCGCCGCTCAATTGCTCAAACCCGGCAATCAGCCGCAGACAAGTGGTTTTGCCGGAGCCGGATGGCCCCAGCATGGAGAAAAACTCCCCGTCGTTGATGGCGATAGTGACGCCGTCAACCGCCCGGACGTCGCCGTATAACCGCGAGACATCGAGAAATTCCACTGCATAGGTCATGCTCAGCTCCTGGCAGGTTAACGGCCACCCATAATGGCGATGTAATCCTGTGTCCAGCGGCTGTACGGCACATATTTGCCTCCCTCAGCAACCGGGGTTTTCCAGAAAGCGATCTTGTCAAAGAAGCGGTAACCGTTGGTTTCGCAGCCTTGCTCACCCAGCAGCGTGCTGGCTTTGCACCCTTCCGGCACCACCGGCAGCGAACCAAACCAGGCGGCCACGTCGCCCTGAACTTTTGGCGTCAGCGACCAATTCATCCACTTGTAGGCACAGTTCGGGTGTTTCGCATCGGCGTGCAGCATCGTGGTATCCGCCCAGCCCGTGACGCCCTCTTTCGGGAATACGGTGGCGATCGGCTGGTTTTCACCTTTCAGGGCATTCGCCTGATACGGCCAGGCGCTGGAGGCGACAACGCCTTCGTTTTTGAAGTCGCTCATCTGTACCGTGGTGTCATGCCAGTAGCGGTGGATCAGCAAGTGCTGATCGCGCAGGGTTTTCAGTACCGCCTGATATTGCGCTTCCGTAAGCTGGTAGGGATCGTCAATGCCCAGTTGCGGCTGGGTGGCTTTCAGGAATAGCGCCGCATCGGCAATGTAGATCGGGCCGTCATAGGCCTGTACGCGCCCTTTATTGGTTTTGCCATCCGGCAGGTCTTGTTGCACAAACACCACCGACCAGCTATCCGGCGGCGTCGGGAAGGTTTTGGTGTTATACATCAGCAGGTTTGGCCCCCACTGATACGGCGTGCCATACACTTTGCCGCCAACGTTAAACCACGCGCCGTTAACCAGTTTCGGGTCGAGGGTTTTCCAGTTCGGGATAAGCGCGGTATTAATCGGCTGCACGCGTTTCCCCATAATCAGGCGCAGCGAGGCATCGCCGGAAGCGGTGACCAGATCGTAGCCGCCTTTCGCCATCAGGCTGACCATTTCATCGGAGGTGGCGGCGGTTTTGACGTTCACCGCGCAACCGGTGTCCTTTTCAAAGGCGGTAACCCAGTCATATTGCTTGTCGGTCTGGCCGCGTTCGATATACCCCGGCCAGGCAATAATATCCAGACGACCTTCCCCTTTTCCCACTTCGGTGGGTTCGGCGGCGTGCGCGACCATCATCGTCATGCTCAGCGCACACAGACTGCTGCGGGCAAATTTCTTGCTCATTGTTTACTCCTGTCGCAATGAAAAAAGTGCGGCAGCCTTGCCGTAAATATATCTCCCTTAATAAAAATAGACGGCACGCGGACGGCCAGAATGTCGCCCGGCGTAAATTTCGCCAGGATGTGACACATAACGCATTACGTTTCGAATGAAAATGATAACCGACCGTCTTTTTGAGTATAGACAAGGGGTTAGTCGGTATGGGGTTAATCTGTGTTGCTATTCACATTTCCTATGAATACACAAAACAAAAGCACAGAAAATAATGACGGTGCCCTGCAAGTTTTTATCGTCACTATTTTTAAAATGAGAACAAGATATTCAGAAAATAAGAATGAAATAAGCGAGTTTATTTCATCATCTGGCGAATCAATTCCCCTAAGCGAATTGCCGCACGTTCCTCTTTATCACCCCACGCCCAGGCGCAATTAAAGCGGAAAAAGGATTGCCAGCGGTCAGACGTGGAGAACATTTTCCCCGGCGCAATGCTGATATGGTGCGCCAGCGCCTGCTGGCTGAGCGCTCCGGCATCCAACCCGGCGGGCAGCTCCAGCCAGAGAAAATAGCCGCTCTCATTGCGGTAAATTTTTACCTCCGGCGGAAGATGGCGCAGCAGCGCCTGCCAGGCCAGATGCTTGCGCTCCGCCAGCACGCGTCGCAGGCGACGCAGGTGCGCGTCATAGTGATGGGTGGAGAGATAATCGACCAGCGCCAGTTGCAGCGGCGAACTGGTGGAGAGCGTACTCATTAACTGCAGTTGCTGAATGCGCCGCGCGTGGCGGCCTGCCGCCACCCAGCCAACGCGGAAACCGGCCACCAGACATTTGGAGAACGACGAGCAGTGCAGCGTCATATCCTGCTTATCCCAGGCTTTTGCCGGTAACGGCTGTTCGCGGCCGTAATAGAGTTCGCTGTAGACATCGTCTTCGATAAGCGTGACGTGATGTTCCGCCAACAGCGCCACCAGACGCGCTTTTTTCTCCGGGCTCAGCGTAAAACCGAGCGGGTTCTGGCTGTTGGTCATCAGCCAGCAGGCTTTTACCGGATAATCGGCTAATGCCTGCGCCAGCGCATCAAGATCGATCCCCTCTTTCACATCCGTCGGCACCGACAGCGCTTTCAGCTTTAAACGCTCCAGCGCCTGCAACGCGCCGTAGAAGCATGGGCTTTCAATGATCACCCAGTCGCCCGGTTCGGTGACCGCCTGCAAACTGAGGTTCAGTGCCTCCAGCGCTCCGGCGGTAATGACAATTTCGTCCGGGGAGACGTTCATCCCCTGACGAGCGTAGCGACGGGCAATGGCATGGCGCAGTTGGCTGTTACCCGGCGGCAGATTTTCAATCACGCTCATGGCGGTGGCGCTTTTACTGACCTTCGCCAGCGAACGGTTAAGCTGCGGCATCGGAAACAGTTTCGGATCGGGAAACGCTGAGCCAAACGGCAGCACCGAGGCATCGCAGCTGGCCTGCAACACATCGAAAATATAGGTATTAATATCCACCGCTTCATCACGGGTAACCTGCGCCGCCGCCACGCGCGGCACGCCGGAAGCCGGCGCGACAAAGTAACCGGATTGCGGCCGGGCAATCACCCGGCCCTGGCTTTCCAGCAACTGATAAGCGTGGCCCACCGTCATAAAGCTCAGCCCGCTGCTGGCGACCTGCTCGCGCAGCGACGGCAGTTTCTCCCCCGGACGCCAGACGCCAAGCTCAATTTGTTCGCTGATTTGTTGCGCCAGGCGCTGGTATTTTTTCATGCATATTCACCGGGTTGAGGATGGTGAATATGATGGCACGGGAGACGCATCCTCGCTATATCAGTAATGAAAAAGATGGTGCTAAAAAAAACTGTTATACCTCTGGCTGTCGCGCTGTGTTTGGGCCGTCCCGGCGTGCTTTCATGGAGTCATGCATACCTACTGGAGATAATAGTTTTCACTGCACCTGCCTGGAGATATGCTGCCTGGTCGAATTTTATGGTGATTACACATGGAGTTAGCAAGATGACTAAAGAAAGAGATGTGTGGGATATTATTATTGGCATCGTGCCAATCTTTATTAGTCTGGCAACAGCTTATTTGACGTATACGCTCAGTGTTAAGCAGACGATGATTTCAAAATTAGAATACGCCCCGATTTTTATCCTGAAAAACAGCTTTGATTATGATGAGCAAAATAAGATTTATCATACCGAAAGGCTTTCCGTTTATAACGAGGGGTATCCGATTCAAAACTTTAAAAAAGAAGCTAAGTCTTATGTCACATTGACATATTCAACCAATAAAGACAAACGTCAAATTGTGGTGCCACTGTCCTATTATTGGGTCAACTACACCGCCACCGGAGGGAAAGGAAAACTCACTGAATTAGTGGGTTTAAATAATAACAGCCATGCATTTAACCTCTCAAATGAAGCGCTTGATTATAATGCGCAGCATCCGGACGTTATCGTATTAATCGATATATCAACAACACTTGAACTGAGCTATACGGAAGTGGATGGCGAGGTAAAAAAAGCGTTCTATGTAAATAGAGAGTTGACCAGCGAGAATGAATTCAGAAAATTGGGGAATGAAGCATTAAAGATACCTCCGTTCAATATCGAAACGGTGAAACTGGATGATCTGCTCAGTTTATTAAATCAGCCGCACTAATACGTACGGACTTCAAGGCAACGCCGCCTGATTTACCCATGGCCCGGTAGTAGGTTTGCTGTCTCCATCTATAACAGAGCCCATTTTTATGGGCTTTAAATTTAACTGTTATACAAAAATTTCGCCAATCTGTTTCTGCAAGTTCCGGCTCGCGCTCATTACCATACCCCTCACAGCAGTTGATCTGAGGTTGTCCATGTTTGGTTTAGATGCGTTTCACCTGGCGAGAATACAGTTCGCCTTCACCGTTTCGTTTCACATTATTTTTCCGGCGATCACTATCGGGCTGGCCAGTTTTCTTGCAGTGCTGGAGGGGTTATGGCTGAAAACCCGTAACCCGGACTGGCGCACGCTGTACCACTTCTGGTCGAAGATTTTCGCCGTTAACTTCGGTATGGGCGTGGTTTCCGGGCTGGTGATGGCCTACCAGTTTGGCACCAACTGGAGCGGCTTTTCCCAGTTCGCGGGCAGCATTACCGGGCCATTACTGACCTATGAAGTGCTGACCGCGTTCTTTCTGGAAGCCGGTTTTCTCGGCGTGATGCTGTTTGGCTGGAACCGAGTCGGGCCGGGGCTGCACTATTTTGCCACCTGCATGGTGGCGCTGGGCACGCTGATGTCCACCTTCTGGATCCTCGCCTCCAATAGCTGGATGCACACGCCGCAGGGTTACATTATCGAGCGGGGCCAGGTGGTGCCGGTGGACTGGCTGAAAGTGATCTTCAACCCATCCTTCCCTTATCGCCTGATGCATATGACCATCGCCGCGTTCCTCAGCAGCGCGCTGTTTGTCGGTGCCTCTGCTGCCTGGCATTTGCTGCGCGGTAACGATACGCCCGCGATGCGCAAAATGTTCTCGATGGCAATGTGGATGGCGCTGATTGTCGCGCCGATCCAGGCAATGGTGGGCGATATGCACGGGCTGAATACGCTGGAGCATCAACCGGCAAAAATTGCCGCCATTGAAGGCCACTGGGAGAACCCGCCTGGCGAAGCCACCCCGCTGTTGCTGTTCGGCCTGCCGGATATGCAACAGGAACGCACCCGTTACGCGGTTGAGATCCCGGCGCTTGGCAGCCTGATCCTCACTCACAGCCTGGATAAACAGGTTCCGGCGCTAAAAGAGTTTCCCAAAGACGAGCGCCCCTATTCGCCGCTGGTATTCTGGTCATTCCGCGTGATGGTTGGCCTCGGCGTGCTGATGATCGCCCTTGGTGTCGGTGCGCTGTGGCTGCGCTACAAACAGCGGCTCTATCAGTCGCGGCCGTTCCTGCATTTTGCCCTGTGGATGGGGCCTGCCGGATTGATCGCTATTCTCGCCGGTTGGGTCACCACTGAAGTTGGCCGCCAACCGTGGGTCGTCACCGGGTTGTTGCGCACGGCCGATGCGGTTTCGGCTCACGGCGTGATGCAGATGAGTCTTAGCCTGCTGACATTCTTCGTGGTTTACAGCGCTGTTTTCGGTGTCGGCTACAGCTATATGGTGCGGTTGATCTGCAAAGGCCCGCAAGCCTGGCATGAGGAGGCAAAATAATGGGTATCGATCTTTCGCTGATCTGGTTTGTGATTATTGTCTTTGCCACCCTGATGTACATCGTGATGGATGGTTTTGATCTGGGGATCGGCATTCTGTTTCCGCTGACCCGCGATGCTCACGATCGCGATGTGATGGTGAACAGCGTTGCGCCGGTCTGGGACGGCAACGAGACCTGGCTGGTGCTTGGCGGCGCGGGGTTGTTCGGCGCATTCCCGCTGGCCTATGCGGTGATTGTTGATGCGCTGACCATTCCGCTGACGCTCATGCTGCTGGGGCTGATTTTTCGCGGCGTGGCGTTCGAGTTTCGTTTCAAAGCCACACCCGCACATCGCCCGTTCTGGGATAAAGCGTTTATGGCAGGTTCCGTGCTGGCGACCTTTACTCAGGGCGTGGTGGTGGGCGCGGTGCTGAATGGTTTTTCGGTCAGCGAACGGCGTTTTAACGGCGGCGCGCTGGACTGGCTAACCCCCTTCACCCTGTTCTGTGGTGTCGGGCTGGTGATGGCTTATGCGCTGCTGGGTGCAAGCTGGCTGGTGATGAAAAGCGGCGCGCCGTTGCAGGATAAAATGCGCGCAGCGGCGAAGAAATTGCTGCTGGTTTTACTGGTGGTTATCGCGGTCATCAGCCTGTGGACACCGCTGGCGCACCCGGCGATTGCTTCCCGCTGGTTCAGCCTGCCAAACCTGCTGTTCTTCGCGCCGGTACCGCTGCTGGTTATTGCGCTCAGCGCCTGGTTGTGGCGCAGCCTCGGCAATCCGCAGCATCATGCATTACCCTTTGTGCAGACGCTGGGCCTGATTTTCCTCGGTTTTAGCGGGCTTGGCATCAGCATCTGGCCACACATTATTCCGCCGGATATCACCTTCTGGCAGGCTGCCGCACCGCCGCAAAGCCAGGGCTTTATGCTGGTCGGCGCGCTGCTGATTATCCCGATTATCCTGGTCTATACCGCCTGGAGCTACTACGTGTTCCGCGGCAAAGTGCAACCTGGCGAGGGCTATCACTGATGAAACATTCGTTTTTCAACCGCCTGATGTGGCTGATACTGATTTGGGGCAGCAGCGTGCTGGCGTTGGCCGCCGTAAGTATGGTGTTCCGCCTGCTGATGTCGGCGGCCGGGTTTAAATCCCACTGATGTATGCAGAGTTTGCTGTGGAAACAGCAAACTTTTTAAGCCCTGCTCTGCTTACAAAGGCGTTAGCTAAGCCGAGTGACTTGCTTTATTGATATAAGACTGTAAGCCCTCGGCAAGAATATTAAACACCGTTTTACAGGCCTGGCTGTGGCGCAAGTCCTCGTGCATCACCAGCCAGGTATCGAGATAGAATGCAAAGAAATCAGCCATCAATCGCTTTAATGGGACAGGAAAATCGGCCAGTTGAACCTGACACATCCCTATGCCCGCACCTGCGCGAATAAGGTTCAACTGCGCTACATCACTGTCTGTACGTAAGGTAAATGTTTCACGATTCAACTGAGGATAGTGTTTCAGCGCCTGTAAAATAAACGGCGTCATTTTATCAAAGCCCACCAGCGCATGCGTGAACAACGCGTCAATACTTTCCGGTTCACCATGCCGGGCCAGATAGGGATGTGATGCATGCAGACCAATTTCAATACGGCCCAATCGGCGTGCAATCAGTTGCTCCTGCACCGGTGTGGTCATGCGTACGGCAATATCCGCTTCCCGGTTTAATAAATCCTGCATTCGGTTAGACAGAACCAGTTCAATGGTAAGCTGCGGATAATCCTCTTTAATTCGTGCAATCAGGGGTGGAAGCACCTCCGTGCCGATAATTTCGCTCGCAGAAACGCGCACCACGCCATGCAACCCGGCGGTGTGGAAACTAAAGCTGGCAGCCGTTCGCTCAATCATGCTGGCCGTATTTTCCATCGCTTGCGCATGATCCTGGATGGCGACCGCTGCATCCGTGGCCTGCAGGCCAGTCTGAGAACGTGTAAACAAAACCAGACCAAGTGCGGATTCCAGTGCCGCTATGTGGCGCCCTGCTGTGGGCTGGGTAATGGCAAGCATGCGGGCTGCCCCCGACAGAGAGCCTTCTTTCATCACCGCCAGGAAGGTTCGATACCATTCCCATGGAATATTTGTATTCATACAAAAATGCATACCTGCTATCTGATGTTATGCAATTACATTTAGCTTGCGCCAGCACTACGATGTCAAGCATCAAGCAGACATCCGCTAAAGGTAAGAGAATGAAAAACAGAAACAAGGTACTCATATTGGGCGCAACAGGCGGAATCGGTGGCGAAGTTGCGCGTAAACTCGTTCGTGAAAAATGGGACGTTCATGCATTGCGTCGCAACGCCCCGCAAAATGAAGAACACGCAAATATCACGTGGATAACGGGCGATGCGCTGAATGCTGAGCAGGTCGCGGCGGCGGCGTCAGGGTGTAGCGTGATTGTCCATGCCGTTAATCCGCCGGGTTATCGAAACTGGGAACAACTGGTTCTGCCCATGTTACAGAACACCATCAATGCCGCAGAGCGAAATGGCGCATTAATCGTTCTTCCGGGCACTGTTTACAATTATGGTCCGGACGCCTTTCCACTCTTGCGGGAGGATTCACCTCAAAATCCCGTCACCAAAAAAGGGGCTATACGGGTGCAAATGGAGAAGGCACTGCTCGCTTACGCGCAGCGTGGCGGAAAGGTGTTGATTTTGCGGGCAGGTGATTTCTTTGGCCCTGATGCAGGTAACAACTGGTTTTCACAGGGATGGATCACTCCAGGTCAACCTCCCCGGACCATTAAAAACCCGGGTAAAGCCGGAACAGGCCATCAATGGGCCTGGCTGCCGGATGTCGCCGAAACACTCGCTGCGCTGTTGGCGCGTCGGGACCAACTCGAACCGTTTGCCTGTTTTCATATGCGGGGGCACTGGGATGCCGATGGTACGGCGATGGCAGCAGCCATAAAAAGTGTCGCACAACTTGCGGGGATTAAAGCGAAGGTAACCTCTTTTCCCTGGTGGCTTATCTTTGCGATGGCACCGTTCAATACCACGCTGCGTGAGATGCGCGAGATGCGATATTTGTGGGAACAGCCAATACAGATGGACAATGCAAAACTGATCGACTTTTTAGGCCATGAACCGCATACCCCACTGATTGAGGCCGTGCGAACCACGTTAATCGGCCTGGGCTGTATTGATCACGCGTTATTCGCGCCTTCGTGAACGGAGGGCGATTTTGGGTGTATCAATGAAGAACTAAGCCGGAGATATCCGGCTTAGAAGCCAGAATTAAATGCTCATTCCGCCAGGTATGATCAGGCAGGCCTGCACACGCGGCAGGCCAATTAATCAGGCTCGCCTTTCTGATCCTGAGAAGCTAGCGCAACCAGGTTGAGGTAGTTAAGGATCCTCATATTCCTCTCTTCGCTTCGCGTCACCAGCGCCATACATAACTCCGCATCGTCATCCGCCAACGGGATGAACACCACCCCGCCAGGTCTGAGGTTGTCAACCGGTCTGGGCAGAACAGAAATTCCCACACCCGCCGCGACCAATCCAATGTGCGTCAACACCTCTGCGGCTTCCTGGACAATGGTTGGCGTGAATCCGGCCCGTTGGCAAAGCCGTCTGACCAGCGCAGGAACTGCCGCTCCTGATGTTTCCGGGTAAAAGATAAACGACGCGTTACGCATGGTAGCAATGGGCAGAGAATCGGCCGTCGCTTGAGGATGATCTTCGGGCAGAACAACGCAGAGCCGGTCACGCCTGAGGATGCGGATGTCGAGCCCATCCTGCCGGGTGCCGGGGGTAAGACGCACGTAGCCGATATCAATTTCCTGCTGAAGAAGCGCGTCAAACTGCTGGCGGGAATACATCTCGCTCAGAGAGATCCTGACGTCAGGATAATGACGTCGGTAGGTTTTAAGCGGCTGGCTGAGCTCATCCACAAATAAACCGGTGGTGGTAAACCCAATTCGCAACTCCCCCCGTTTACCCTGCTCAATATCACGTAATTCAGCCTGCAGATTACCGCTTAAGCGTAATATTTCCTTCGCCTGAATAACGAGATGCTCACCAGCTTCCGTCAGCGCCACACTGCGTCTCGTCCGGTTAAAGAGTTTTACACCCAGCTCGCCTTCAAGTGACTGGATCTGCTGCGACAGCGGAGGCTGGCCAATGTTGAGTTTTTCTGCGGCGCGCGTGAAGTGCAGTTCTTGTGCGACGGTCAGAAAATAGCGGAGATGACGAAATTCCACTTATATGTCCGGATATATAAATTGATGCTTATTTATATATTGGACAGTAAAACAAGGCAATCCTACCATGGCTGCCGCCAGCAAATATGACGTCAATGCAAACACTTAGCGCCTGACATTTCAGCAAGGAACACCAATGCACTCCGAACTTTACCTGCTGCTTCCCGTCGCATTTATTGCCGGGATCATTAACGCGGCTGTCGGCGGTGGCGGACTGATCACTATTCCGACCTTTTACAGCGCCCTGCCACATTTCACGCCTGCGCAAATTATGGGGATCGACAAGCTCTCTTCTGTTATGGGGCACTTGATGGCTGTCAGGCAGTTTATGACAAGATTGCGCCTGCCCTGGCCATTGATTCTGCCCACTGCAATCAGTGCGGTTGTCGGCGCTTACTCGGGGATCCGGCTGCTGGACTTTATGCCCTCCGCGTGGATGCGCCCGGTTGTTATCGTCGTGCTGGCGGTGATGGTGGCCTACACCTGGTTCAAACCCCAGTTCGGTCATCTTGATACCAGCCAGGCACCTACCCGGGCCGATCTCATCAAAGGTGCTTTCCTGGGCTTTGCTATCGGCTTTTATGACGGATTTATTGGTCCGGGAACGGGAAGTTTTCTGCTGTTCTTGTTTATCCGTTTCTTCCATTTTGATTTTTTACGGGCAACCGCCTGCGCCAAAGTCGTCAATTTTGGCACCAACTTCGCGACGTTGTTTTTTCTTATTCCACACGGTCTTATTGATTATGGGCTGGCTATTCCGCTGGGGATCGCGGCCATCAGTGGCTCCTTTATCGGCGTACAGATTGCGCTCAAGGGAGGAAATCAATGGATACGCCGACTTTTCCTGTTACTGGCGTGCAGCCTGCTGATCAAGCTGTTATGGGAAACGATCCACTGAATTAAACAGCAATGAATTACGGGGCTGGCGCGCCAGTGAAAGTCGGCAAACGCTGTGATTAATTGCGTAAGCCGCTCGCCAGTAGCGTAAACACCTCGATATAGTTGGGGAGTGCTTTTTGTGGATCGTCGCTGGCGGCAATCGACAGTGCGGCATTCATTGCCGCACCATTTAACATCTGCGCAGCAGCATCGGCGTCCACCGGTTTGAGGATGCCGCGTTCGATCATTTTCGTCACCGCCTGGCGGGTGGACTCCAGGCAGCGATTCTGGCTTGGCCACTGCGCCGGGTCGCCGAGAAACGCCGGACCATCGAGCAAAACAATGCGCTGCACTTCCGGGTCGAGAGCCATTTTGATATAGGCCATCCCTTCGGCCAGTAACCTCTCCCATTCATCGTCGGCAGTGGCCGCAACCGCTTTTGCGCGTTGTGCCATTTCACCGTCCACTTGCGCGACAACCGCAGCAAGTAACCCTTTTTTATCACCGAAGTTGTGATAGAGCGCACCGCGCGTCAGGCCTACGCTGGCCGTTAATTCATCCATTGATGCGGCAGCATAGCCTTTTTCTGCAAACGCCTTTCGTGCTGCACCGATCAACCTGGCCCGGTTCTCTTCCATCGTTTCGCTACGACGCTTGATCATACGATCTCCTTTTGACATACGCGGCGTATGTGATATTAATTTAACATACGCCGCGTATATTAAACGATTTGTCAGCCCCCTGCTTCTCGTTTTCAACATTCACTGAAAAAGGAAACCCTATGATCAAGCGAGAACCCGTTTTCCCGGCTAACCGCCATGCGCTTTATGAAGAACATGGTTATTCCGCCGCCATCCGTTCCGGAGATTTGTTGTTTGTTTCCGGCCAGGTCGGTAGCCGCGCCGACGGTACACCGGAGCCGGATTTTGCCGCGCAGGTGCAACGGGCATTTGATAATCTGCAAGCGACGCTTGCCGCCGCAGGTTGTACGTTTGATGATCTGATTGATGTCACGACCTTTCATACCGATCCGCAAAACCAGTTTCCGACAATCATGCAGATAAAACAGGCGATTTTCCCGCAGCCCCCCTATCCAAACTGGACTGCCGTAGGCGTTACCTGGCTTGCCGGATTCGATTTTGAAATTAAGGTTATTGCCCGAATTCCTGCGCGATAAAAACAGGAACGCGCATGTTGATGCCGGTATTGGTGTCGTTCATGCTTCGCGCGCATGGCCGGGCAATGCCGACACCAACCCGACGTTGTCACTCTGATCTTAATCGGCAAAAGATTTACGCCGATTAAGATCATTCACACCAGGCTATCAGGCCAGCAGCAAGCACCGTGAAGCTTAAATCGTTACGACATCAATGCGTTCATTTCCCGCTGTTTGATACTCAGCTAACTGATGGAAATTTAAGTAACGATAAGTATCTTCCCGGGTATCATTGATCCTGTCCATGTGCCAGAGATACTGTTCAACGGTTGGCATTTTGCCAAGCATTGCGGCAATCGCACTGAGCTCGGCTGATGCCAGGAAGACTTTTGCATCGGTACCAAGACGGTGCGGAAAGTTACGGGTTGATGTGGAGACAACGCTGCTCCCTTCTTTAACCCGAGCCTGGTTGCCCATGCAAAGTGAGCAGCCAGCCGGTTCAATTCGCGCTCCGGAGCGGATGAGCTTATTAAAATACCCTTCGCTGGAAAGCTGCTGTGCATCCATTTTGGTTGGCGGAGCAATCCACAGCCGGGCAGGAATCTCTTTGGACTCTGCCAGCAATTTCCCGGCAGCCCGGAAGTGACCAATATTTGTCATGCAGGAGCCAATGAAAACCTCCTCTACTGGCGTGCGGGCGACATCGGACAGTAAACGGGCATCGTCAGGGTCATTTGGCGCACAAACAATCGGCTGCGTAATTTCAGCCAGATCGATTTCAATGATTGCCGCGTACTCAGCATTTTCATCTGCACTCAGTAATGACGGATTCGCCAGCCATGCTTCGATCTCGGCAATGCGTTTTTCAAGCGTTGGCGCATGCTGATAACCCTGGTCAATCATCCAGCGCAGCAAAGTGGCATTGGAACGCAAATACTCCGTAACGTTCTCTTCTTCGAGACGTAACACGCAGGCAGCAGCAGAGCGCTCAGCGGAGGCATCGGCCAGTTCAAAGGCCTGTTCAGCTTTTAGCATTTGCAAACCTTCGATTTCCAGGATACGGCCGGAGAAAATATTGCGCTTGTTTTTCTTCTCGGTCGTCAACAACCCTTGCTTAATGGCGTAGTAAGGAATCGCATGCACTAAATCGCGCAGAGTGATCCCTTTTTGCATTTCACCCTTAAAGCGGACCAGCACAGATTCAGGCATATCGAGAGGCATAATTCCAGTGGCCGCCGCAAAAGCGACCAGTCCGGAACCGCCAGGGAATGAGATCCCTAATGGAAAGCGCGTATGTGAATCAGCCCCCGTCCCCACTGTGTCAGGGATGAGCATACGGTTAAGCCATGAATGGATAATTCCATCGCCCGGTTTAAGTGCAACGCCTTTTCTGCTGGTAATGAACTGAGGCAGCGTCTTATGCAAATTAACGTCGACAGGTTTTGGATACGCGGATGTGTGGCAAAACGACTGCATGACCAGATCGGCAGAAAACCCTAAGCATGCAAGATCCGTCAGTTCATCGCGCGTCATCCCGCCGGTCGTATCCTGCGAACCCACCGTGGTGATTTTAGGTTCACAATATTGACCAGGGCGAATACCTTCAACCCCGCACGCTCTGCCGACCATTTTTTGCGCCAGTGTAAATCCTGCAGAAGAAGGTTCAGGCACCTTTGGTTTTCTGAAAATGGACGTTGTTTGCAGCCCCAGAGACTCCCTGGCTCTTGCTGTTAAGCTACGGCCAATGATCAACGGAATGCGGCCGCCTGCCTGTACTTCATCCAGCAAAACTTCAGTTTTCAGGCGAAATGAGGCAATCAGCGTTTGATCGTGATGGTTGCGGATCTCGCCCTTGTACGGATAGAGATCGATCAGCATCCCCGTTGATAAACCAGAGACATCCAGCTCAATGGGAAATGCACCGGAATCCTCCAGGGTATTGAAAAAGATAGGCGCAATTTTCCCTCCGAAGACAAAACCCCCGCAGCGTTTGTTCGGCACAAAAGGAATATCCTTGCCGATATGCCACAGGATTGAGTTCGTCGCAGATTTTCGTGAAGAACCGGTCCCCACCACATCCCCGACGTAAGCAAGAGGATATTGCTGGTTTTTTAATGCCTGTATCTGAGATATCGGGCCGCATTGTCCCGGCTGGTCAGGATTCACCCCTTCCCTTACAGAACTCAGCATTGAGAGCGCATGCAGGGGAATATCCGGGCGTGACCACGCCTCAGGTGCCGGAGAAAGGTCATCCGTATTTGTTTCACCGGGGACTTTAAATACGGTCAGGGTGATTTTTTCATCAAGCCCGGCGCGTTCGGTAAACCACTCGGCATTAGCCCATGATTCAATAATCGCTTTGGCATGAGTATTTCCATTACCGGCTTTCTGCTCGATATCGTTAAATTTTTCAAAAATAAGAATGGTGTGGCTCAGTTTAATAGCCGCTAAAGGAGCCAACTGGTCGTCATCTAACGCATCAATAAGAGGTTGAATATTGTATCCACCCTGCATAGTGCCAAGAATATTTATAGCGTCTTCGGGAGTAATGCCGTATTGATTTGTTTTTTCCTTAATGATTTTATCAAGAAATTCCGCTTTAACTTTCGCAGCGGCATCAACGCCAGGAGAAACCTGATTAATTAACAGATTAATTAAACATTCTCGTTCCTCACACTGTTCATTTTCGAGGAGAGTAATTAATTCGCTGGTCTGCTGAGCGGTGAGCGGCTTTGCTGGTATGCCATTTTTTGCCCGTTCAGCGACATGTATTTTATATGCTTCAAACATAGGATTTCGACCTTATAACAGGAAATTAAAAATGTGTCAGGGTGTCATCTACATTAAAAAATTCATTTGTCTGTTTTTAATAGCATCTCTCCAAATTCTGATACTTTTTCAAGGCCATATTCCCACTCGCCAAATCCGGATTCAGAATTAATATGACCAGCATCGCCGACATCTATCAGTTCGCATCCCCAACTGTCAGACCAAAATACAGCGCGATTGAATGACATAAGCGGGTCATTGTGACTGGCAAAGACCATTCCGGGTATTTTTAACTTCGACGCAGTGACAACGTCTTCAAGTTCAAAATGTGAAGGTTCAGCAGGCGCAACCATAACAATCCCGGCAACATTTACCGCTCTGCTCTGGACCTGGTACCAGGATGCAAGCGCGCCAAAACTATGCCCAATCAAAATAACGGGCAAAGTACAGGTGGCTAATTCTCTGCGAATCGCTGCGCCCCAATTTTCAATATCCGGCTGCAACCAGTTTCGTTGGCTTATTCTTTTCCAGCGAGGTAAACGACGCCCCCAGCAGGTTTGCCAGTGGTAATCGTCGCTATCTCTTAATCCTGGAACAAGAATCGTGGTGAAAGAATCATCCAGCTTTAACAGACGCGGTATGGTCATAGTAAATTCCATCAGTCCTTAATTTTCCAGCCTTTCAGGCCGGAAAATTCGCCAGCAGCCAGGTGACGGCCAGCAGATCCGCACTTCCTCCCGGACTTAAATTTCGGGCAATGAACGCGTTGTCCATATTTAAAAGCGCCTGCCTGAACCGGCTGCCGGTGAAGTGTTTGATGCGCAGGATTCTGGCCGCATATCGCTGTGCATAGCGCAACCCTTTGAGGTCTCCACGCGCGAGGATATTGGTATCCGGATTGTGAGCCATTAATGAAAGCAAAACCCGCAGTAAAGACTCCTCGGGCGAATAACCCGCGTTAATGGCGTTTTCCCATACGGGTAATCCATGAATCCTTACCGTCGCAAAGCCACTTTCAGCCTCCCCACGCGCTCCGGTAAAGCCATAATCGCGAAACAGTTGTTCACCTTTGGTTTTCACATCGCCATTGTGTTTCAACTCCCGGCTCACCATACCGGCGCAGATCAGGCTAACTTCCCGGCAAAGTGCTCCGCGATTGATAACTTCGCCCTTACCTTTCAGCCGCCCGGCAGCAGAACAAAACAGGCCCAGCGAAAAGATTCCCCCTTTGTGGGTGTTGATCCCCCCCGTCGCTCTGAACATTGCCTGCTCACAAGCAAGCCCCACAGGTCGGATGGCAAGGAGTGTCTGCCTGGGCTCTTGCTTAGCTGTTTGTCGGCCTTTTGCAACAAACAACGCGAACCAGGGGGCAATTGCTGCGATACTGGACATGAACAGGTTGAAATCCATGTCGGTATGCGACCCATTATTATGACGGTCTACCAGCCCTGGTTTGGGTGTCAGAATGACTTCGCGGTACATCCCCTCCGCAGCCAGCTCTGCAATGTTAAGTTCATGAATGAACGGTTCATTTCTGATGGCAGAAATAGTCATCAATCATATCCCCCATAACTGCTTGTAAGGCGTGGAGCGAATGTCGCCGCATTCGTGAACAGACATGTGCCGGCTCATCACAGATGAAACAGCGTCTTTTGTTTTCACCGACAGATGTGCGGCTCAATAAACCGGTATCCGGGCAAAACACATCGATATCCCACAACCTTCCCAGTGGATGGCTCTCTTCCAGGTGTATTGTGGCCTTTTTTACCTGTGATGCGGGTGCGCTGACGGACCAGAATGACTCTGGCCCGGTAACAAAATGGCGAGCGTCGTGCCTGATGATTTCCCAGCCATTGGTGGCGATCAGCGCAGTGAGTGCTTCATTTGCTGCCACCATGACAGCCCTTGATTCAGGCGTATCTTTTACCTCACCTGGCCAGACCAGGGTTGTAGAAATCAGGGTTTGTTCCCAACGGGTCAACCAGAGTTGTTGCTGGTACGAACGAGCTTCTCTGGCTGCCAGTAACTGATCCAAAGAAATGGGTGTGCACGATACGCCTGCCATAGTGTCCATTACTCTTTAACCTGCCGCACAACGTCAATGACGCTTCCATCGCGGTAACGAACAACGCCCACAATTTTGGACGTAAATTCGATGGCTTTTGGATGACCGGAGATTTCCAGCGCACGCTGATATAAATCTTCAATACTCACGACAGGTAACCCTTTATCCACCAGTCGCTGATAAATTTCAGGACGTGAAGGGTTTACCGCAATACCGTGGTCGGTAACTAATACATCGATACTTTCACCCGGTGTAACGCATGTTGTAACGTGCTTCACAACGGTCGGAATTCGGCTGCGGATCAGCGGCGCAACAACCACTGTCAGGTTCGCTGCGGCAGCAACATCACAGTGACCGCCGGACGCGCCGCGCATCACACCATCCGATCCCGTCAGCACGTTAACGTTGAAATTTGTATCAATTTCAAGGGCGCTTAAAATCACAATATCGACCCGATCGCAGCATGCCGCTTTCGATGCCGGGTTAGCGTAAACGTTGGTTGAGATTTCAACATGGTTTGGGTTTCTGGCTAAAGAGGCAGCGGCAGCGCTGTCAAAACTCTGGGTATCCAGCAGTTTTGCGATCAACCCTTTCTCATGAAGATCGACAATACTGCCGGTGATACCACCCAATGCGAAACTCGCAGTAATGTTTTTATTTTTCATGCGCGATTCTAAAAAGCGCGTACATGCCGTTGAAGCCGCGCCTGAACCTGTCTGGATTGAAAATCCTTGTTCGAAGTAACCCGAATGCTCAACCACATCAGCCGCTGAACGCGCGATCATTAACTCACGAGGATTACTGGTTACGCGGGCGGCACCGACGCTGATTTTTGCAGGGTCACCAACACTGTCAATTTTAACAATGTAATCGACCTGATCCTGAACAATGCTCGCAGGCATATAAGGGAAAGGTTCAATGGATTCTGTCAGCAGTACAACACGTTTCGCGTATGTTGCATCAACCATTGCATAACCCAGAGAGCCACAGCGTGACTTACCACCACTACCACTGGCATTGCCATATTCATCGGAACAGGAGACAGCCAGGAAGGCGACATCAATATTAATTTCACCTTTCTGAATGAGATTAACACGACCGCCATGCGAATGAATTTGTACCGGTTCCGCCATCAGACCATGAGAAATAGCATCAGCTAACTCCCCACGCATACCGGAGGTATAAATTTTCGTAATCACCCCATTACGAATATGATTAATTAAAGGGGCATTACAGGTCATTAATGAACTGGATGCCAGGGTAATCCCTTTCAGACCCAATGAGGCAAGTTTATCTACCACGAGATTGATAACTTTATCACCTTCACGGAAGGCATGATGAAATGAAATTGTCATACCATCATGCAGTTCGCAGCGGTCTAAAATTTCATCCAGACTTTCACAAAGCTTACGCTGATATTTTTGTTTAGCATCTGCAAGATAAGGCGTTGCGGCATTGGCATGAGTAAATGCAACATATTTTTTTGAATGCCCGGCCTGCTCTTGTAAAGCTTCAATTAATTTGCTCATCTTTATTATCCTGTCAATTAGTGGCGAATGCCTGATGCTTTTCTTCTCTCAAGAACCACTCTGGCGTGATTGATTATTGGCGCGTCAATCATTTTGCCATTCAGAGAAATCACACCCAGTCCACTACGCTCACCTTCTTCGGCAGCAGCAATTACGCGTTCTGCGTAATCAACCTCTTCCTGGGTTGGTGCATAGGCATTGTGAAGCAGCTCAATTTGCCGGGGATTAATTAAAGATTTACCGTTGAAGCCCATGCGGCGAATTAAATCGACTTCTTTTAAGAAGCCTTCTTCATCGTTAACATCGCCATAGACAACGTCAAAAGCATCGATACCAGCCGCACGCGCCGCATGTAAAACCGCACAACGCGCATAGAACAGTTCAGTACCATCCCCGCGCTCTGTTTGCATATCCATTACGTAGTCAAATGCGGCTAATGCAATGCCCATCAGGCGATCTGAAGAGCGGGCAATTGCAACAGCATTGATGACGCCAACAGCAGACTCAATAGCCGCCATCAGCTGCGTGGAACCGACTTTACGGCCACAGCTTTCCTCAATGCGTACAATTTCACGTTCAAGCTGGTGAATATCTTCCGGCGTATCCGTTTTAGGGAGTCGAATGACATCGACCCCGGCACGCACAGCCGCCTCAAGATCTTTCAATCCAAAGGGTGTATTCAGAGGATTAATCCGTACAACCGTTTCAATACCTTTATACATGGGGTGCTGGAGCGCATTGAAAACCAAAATACGCGCACTGTCCTTCTCCCTCAAAGAAACCGCATCTTCAAGATCGAACATGATCGAATCGGGTTTATAAATAAAAGCAGTAGATAACATGGCAGCACTTGAGCCTGGTAAGAAAAGCATGCTACGACGTAATTTTTTCATTGTAATTTCTCCCAGTTAATTTCATCGCTGCATGTTCCTCGCATAATGGCAACTTGCATGCGGGAGCGAATAACACAATCAAGCGCACCTTTGTCATCCACAATAATTTGTCCATGAGTGACGTTAAATGCCGTTAACGTTTCTTTGACCACTTGAGTAATTTGTTCGCCAAATTGCTTCATTACTTCGCTGTTAATAACAATATCCAGCCCGGCGTCCGAAGGGCTAACTTTAACCATTAGATCGCTCGATTCCAGCGTACCCGCCAGAGCTGCCTGTACAATTTTCATTTTAATGTCCTACGCTAATACTCATGAGATTCCCTGCCAGATGGGGTTCCGGCAAGTCATGGTGATTTGCTCTCAGCCAGTTATGTAAATAAGGCATAGTGCTTTCTGGTACCATATTTCTTGCAACTGACAGTTTGTTTTTATTCAAGAGGGAACGAACAGCCGATGCTGATATGGGATAATTATTCGCATCAGTTTTTCGATCTATTTCATGAACCGTAATAGCATTAGAGGGAATGACGAATTCATCTTCAAGCCAGTGGTGCATTGCCTGGTTGTATTGGGCGGTAACTTTACAATATGGCTCAGTGCCAACGAAACGATGTGTAATCCCCAGCGATGGCGCAATGTAACGCCGAAAAATAATCAAATCGATTGCGGAATACACATCATTAACCACCTGTTTTTCTTTTAAGAAATAGCCGGGAAACGTGCCGCGAGAAATAATGTATCTGGAACCAGGGTGTACCGTTACATTGACGAGATGTTTCACGCCATCACGTACCATTGCAATACGGTCATTAAAGGAAAACTGAGACAAATTTTCTTCGACAACAAAAACATGCAGCCAATGACAGGCCCGGGAAGCTTGTTCAATAAGAAATTGATGGCCTAACGTGAACGGATTCGCATTCATCACGATTCCGCCAATGTTGTCTGCCGGGATGAAATAATCAGCACGCAGTTTCTTGCAGTAACGATGGATGCCAACTGGGGTGTTTTCCATCAACGTCGCTTTATTCTCAAGGGTGGCTAAGGGATAGAAGCCACATCCACGGAAAGATTTGACATTATCAGGACAGGTTAAAAGGAACAGATGATGATCGCCATTTTGGTTTGCCAGATATTCAGCTTCACGGATCAACTGCAGCCCCAGGGATGTTCCGCGCCATTCAATGTGAACGGCAATACACTTTAATGTATTGCCCGCGAGGCCAGCACAGGCAATTAATTCTTTGCCTGCACGAGCAATAACGAACTGCTCGACATCATCATCTATTCCTAATCCATTACTTTGCAGAAACCGGATAATCTCGTCTTTGAGAACACCGTTGCTCGTTTCAACAGTATCGAATTCTGGCATTTTTTCGGCGTACATCTGAATGGTTCCTGACCTGATATTAATCGACACTGAGTTGTGTATTTATTGTGCGTAAATTAAATGGCTAATAGATTTGATTGCGCTGTTGATTCAACAATTGTATTAGTCAGTCGTCCCAATTTTTCGATTGTCACTTCAACACAATCCCCTTCGTGCATGAACAGAGGTGGATTACGTTTTTTTCCGACGCCACCCGGTGAGCCAGTAATAATGACATCGCCAGGGCTAAGCGTAGTGAAGGTGCTGATATATGAAATCAGATCGGCAACTTTATGAATCATACTGGCTGTTGAATCATTCTGAACCAGCATGCCGTTTAAATATGTCTGAATGGATAAAGCGTGCGGATCCGGGATTTCATCGACAGTCGTCATATAGGGCCCAAAAGCACCGGTTTGACGCCAGTTCTTACCCGCTGTAAACCATGCGTGCTGCCAGTCACGAACAGAGCCATCCATGTAGCAGCTATATCCTGCGACATGACTCAGCGCATCACTGCGAATAATATTTTCGCCCGCTTTTCCGATGATAACGGCAAGTTCGCCTTCGTAATCAAATTCTTCAGTAATATTCGGTTTGATTACCGGTCTTGCATGCCCGGTTTGAGAATCCGCGAAACGAATAAATAATGTCGGCGCATTGTTCGTTTCAGCGAACTCCTTTCTTTTTTCTGCATAATTCATTCCCACGCAGAAAATTTTCCCTGGCTCCTCAATAACCGGTAAAAAAGTAATATCTTTATCAGTAATATCCGCCGGATAATCAACATACTGTTTTGCAACAGCGAGAGCATCCCATTGCAGAAGATCTTTCAATGTAGGATATTGCTGACCAATTTTTTGACCAAGATCGATAATACCGGCTTCAGTATAAATGCCGTAACTTTTACGACCGTGATGGATATAACTTGCAAGTTTCATAATGACACCTAATGACTATTTAGCTTTACCCCCTCACGCCAATTTTGGCCGTGAGGGATGTAATTATTACGGTTACTTTGCAGTTTCTGCTGGAACAAGATTCGCCTTAGTCCCTGAGGCAAGGTGTGTCGCCACAATCATGCCCAGCACCAGCAAAGCAATAATAAATGCTGTCATGCCAGCCCAGCCGGTAGCGTGGAAAACAAAGCCATTGAAGAAACCAATCACTGAGCCGCCCATGTAGTAGAAGAATAAATAGAGAGCTACTGCCTGCCCGCGTGCATGTGTGGCGTTTTTACTCACCCAGCTCAGGCCGATGGAGTGGCAACCGAAGAAGCATGCGGTGAAGATGACTGCGCCTATAATGAACGTGATTACGTTCGGGGTTAATGTCAGTAACATGCCCAAAGACATGATGGCGAATAACGCGCGAAGAACATTCATGCTGCCATATTTAGCGGATAAACGACCAGCTTGCGGCGCAGTGAAAAAGCTCAATGCAAAGCTGAATGAGAGTAGCCCGGCGTTCGCAGGAGAGATATGGAACGGTTCACCCTTAAGGAAAAATGCCAGGTAGTTGTAAAGAGAAGTGAAAGTACCAAAAATGATGAAGCTAATGACAAAAGCGAGGGCGAGTTTTTTATTTTTAAAATGTGAGGCGGCTCCTTTCACCACCCGAAAAACATTCAGGTTTTCAGTAGGTGTGAATTTTTTAGAGGCTGGCAGAGTGAAGAATACCAGCGCGGCAACAATAATCAGGCTTGCTGCAAAACCATAGAAGATGGTGTTGATGGAAATATGGTCGATCAACTGGCTGGCGACGATACGGCCAGACATCCCGCCCATCGAGTTCCCGAAGACAAAGTAACCCGTTACCACACCCGCAACGACCGGTGCCACTTCCTCGCTAATATAAGCTGTTGCCGCCGCGGCAATGCCGCTCAATGCCAGCCCAATCACTGCTCGCAACGCCACCAGCATGGCCCACGACTGTACCAACGGACAAAGAGCCGTCAGAAGCCCGCCAAGCAGTAAGGAGACGATAATTAGTCGCTTACGACCATAGTGATCGGAAAGCGTACCCGTGAACAATAAACCAATCGCAAGCAAGGCAGTTTCTGCCGAAAGAATAATACTTACCTGATGGACAGGAACATCATATTCAACAGCAAGCACAGGTAACAAAGGCTGAATAAAAAATAAAGAAGCTAATTCAGCCAATCCTGAAAGTGCTAAAGCAAAAATCACACGGATGTATTGACTTGCTTTAACATCTCCAGTACCACCTGAATTATTTTTAACATTAGTTATAGCCATAATATCCTCAACTTTATATTTCTGGTACAGAGTTTCTTAACCCTTGCGGGCTAAAGGTATTAATACGTTCAGATTTTCAAAGGCTGGCTAACGTTTAGATAACTTCCGCTAAGGCGATTTCCGGAACACAAACATTACCCTCGAATAATTTACGAGTCGTTCTGATTACAGCAGCACGGGTATTTTCTATTTTATTTCCGCACCTTAATAAAGAAACTGTGATCTTGCCGCTCGGATGCTCAATGTTAACAATATTGGTAAATGCATCTTTGGGTTGGTCGCTAATGATCTTCTGCGCAACGGAACCGTCGATTATCGTTGCAGTAGAAATACCAATAGAGCCAGTAATAGCAAGTGATTTATGGCAATTATGCGGCATGAAATAGCGAACCTTAATCGTACCACCTGCCGTGGGTTTGCTAAGAAGGACGGGTTTAGGAATAACTTTGTTGGTTACATCGCCAAAACCCATCGCCTCACCTGCTTTGAGACGGATTTTTTCGAGACGTTGCATAAACGCCAGATCAGAATCCAGATCAGCCGGTGATTCACTGCCGGTTTTATCCATCTGATGTGCATCGATTAAGATCATCGGCATTGCCATATCAATGCATGTGACTTCAACACCATCAAACACATCCGTTGTATTACCGGTCGGAAGCAACTTACCGGTTTTGCAGCCTGCGGAATTCAGGAACGTCAAACCGACAGGAGCAGCAGTACCCGGCACGCCATCAATCTGCGTATCGCCCTCGTAACTCACCCGGTAATCAGGCGTCTGCACTTCGGCATCAACGAATGTTCCCGTGTTGAGATTGCGGATACGTACTGTTGTTACCGGATTTTTAGGCGCAACCAGTCCCTTTTCAATGGCAAAGGGGCCAACGGCACATAACATATTTCCACAGTTTGGCGTTGTATCCACTCGCCGCTCTTTCACCATGACCTGCGCGAAAAGATAGTCAATGTCCGCATCGGGGCTATCCGAAAGGCTTACAATCGCCACTTTACTGGTTTGTGGGCTCCCCCCACCGATACCATCAATTTCCAGTTCATGGCCTGCCCCCATCAAAGACAGCAGAACTGCGTCTCGCTCCTGAACGTCGGCGGGTAAGTCGCTCGCCAGAATAACCGGTCCCTTAGACGTGCCACCACGCATCAATACGCAAGGTATGTTGAACATAGGTTTTCTCTTCCCACATGTTGAATGATGTAGTAAGCGTCCCATAAGCGGATAAATAACTCTAATGTCAAAAAACGAAGGATTGATGCGTTTTACACATTAATCAGCCTTCGGCTAAGATGGCTAAATGACAGGGCAACCAGAAGGTTTGAAAAATGCAGCATGAATTACAGGGCGTTCAAGCTTTTGTTAAAATTGCAGAAATTGGATGCTTTACAAGAGCGTCACAGTTTTTACACATCTCTCAGCCAGCATTAACAAGACGAATAAAAAAGCTTGAAGAAAGTTTGGGTACAACGCTATTTGAGCGTTCAACCCGGCGAGTAAAACTTACCGCAGTAGGAAGAGACTTCCTGCCTAAGGCAAAGAATCTCTTAGATTTTTATGAAAGCTCGATACTCAGTATCAAAGAAATGGCGACGCATCAGACAGGCGTGATTACGCTATCCTGTTTACCCACCGCAGCCTTCTATTTCTTGCCCGCCGTTATTCGTGATTACAACGAACATTACCCAAATATTCGCATCCGCATACTTGAGCATAGTGCCAACGACTGCCTCGAAGCTGTGCTTAATGGCGATGCAGATTTTGGAATAAATATGATAAATATCACACACCCGTATATTGAGTTTACCCCGCTGGTCAATGAGCCTTTCGTTCTCGCCTGTAAACGAGACCACGAACTGGCAAAAAAATCGCTTGTGATGTGGGAAGATCTTGCCGGGCTCAGGCTGATTGGCGTCCGTAAATCGAGTGGCAACCGGCTGCTGATTGATCAGGCGCTGGAAGGATTTGACTGGCGACCAAACTGGTTTTACGAGGTAAGGCATCTTTCCACCTCTCTTGGGATGGTTGAGGCCGGTTTAGGTGTGGCCGTGGTTCCCAGCCTGGCAATGCCGACAGATGAGCATCATGTTCTGGTGAGTCGGCCGCTTATTGAGCCGGTTATCCGCAGAACTCTTGGCTTAGTTGTCCGAAGGGGAAATTCGTTGAGCCCTGCGGCGGAAAAATTTCGCGAAATGTTGATGAAGCTGTGGTCTCAGGATAACACCAGCCCCTGGATTGGAAAATTTAGCAATTAAAGCCATAGAAATCAGAGGCGAAACTGTTGTTTCGCGCGACATCTTATTTTCATCAAACGCCGATACACTTAATGAGAATAATTTGCTGAGTTTTGTTGAGGCATATGCCATTGCTAACAGAGTGAGTTAACTATGCTAAAGGCCGGAAATATGTCTCTTCGTTCCCTGAGGGCGCTGTGCCTGACGAGTTTTTTTATTGCTGATGTCCGCGATGGTCTCGGCCCTTTTCTGGGGATATTTCTCACCCAGCGCCACTGGCAACCGGATGATATCGGCTTGCTGATGACGCTGGGCGGCGTGGCAGGATTATTAGCGACGCTTCCGGCAGGATTTATCACCGACACGTCCAAAAACAAACGGACTCTGCTGGCCCTGCTCTGCATAATGATTACCGCAAGTACACTTCTGCTCTGGTTCAGCCAGCAAAACAGCGTTGTCGCGCTTTCGCAAATAGTCAGCGGAATATGTGCGGCTTTTGTCGGCCCGCTGATCACGGGGATTACGCTGGGCCTGACAGGGCAACGCGGCTTTAATGCGCAAATGGGTAAAAATGAGGCATTCAACCACGCCGGGAATTTCTTTACCGCGCTGATTGCCGGAGGCATTGCCTGGTACTGGGGCGTCGGCGGTATTTTCCTGTTGATGGCCTGTACGACCGTGTTAACGCTGTGTGCGCTGCTGGCGATTCGCAGTAAAGATATCGATAACGATGCGGCGCGAGGTATCCAGTCCTCTGTTCCCCAACCGCTGCCGGGGCTCTCGGTACTCACCCAAAACCGGGCACTTTTGATTACCGGATTGACCCTGATGCTGTTTCATCTGGCCAATGCCGCGCTGTTACCCATGCTCAGCATGCGCGTCGCTGCCACGCCAGGCGCCATGAATCCCGGTTTATATGCTGCCGCCACGGTGATTATTTCTCAGGCGGTGATGATTCCGGTGGCCATTTGGGTTTCCCGGCGAATCGATAAGTACGGTTACTGGCGATTAATTATGCTGGCGTTGCTGATAATGCCTCTGCGGGCCGCGCTGGCAGCAACCTCGGCTGCCCCGCTGATGATGGTGCCAGTGCAAATACTGGATGGCGCGGCTGCGGGTATCCTCGGCGTGGTGGTGCCCGGTTTTATTGTGGCGCTGCTGTGCGACAGCGGGCACGTCAACGCCGGGCAAAGCGTGGTGATGCTAATGCAGGGAGTGGGTGCGTCAATGAGCCCGGCATTAACAGGGATGATTGCCGGTAATTACTCCTTTGCCACCGCGTTCAGCGTGCTGAGCGCCATTGCGCTTGTGGCACTGCTTATCTGGTGGCGATATGCGAGCGTACTTATTGAGCATGCATCCGCACGGGCATTAAAGGCGGGGGCGGACTGAGCCGCACGCTGGCCCAAATGGCTTTCGGATGAGCTGCAGCGGCCTGCTTATCTTGCTTCCCGCAACCACCCTATCCAGACTCGTTATCAGGCTTGCCAGATTCGATGTTGAAATTAAGGTTATTGCCCCGGTAGACAAGAACGCACAGTGCCGATGGAGAAGTTATCCCGGCACTTTTGCGCTACTGCGTAGGTGATGCAATATGCGTGTATCTACTCTTTTATACTCTTGCTCATGTTGATTCCTGTCACGCCAAAACCGATGGCTTCATATACGTGCCGGGCACGATCGTTGTCGCCGGCAACGCGAAGCCTGATCTGTTCAACGCCTTTACACCGCATCTCATGCTCAAACGTCCGGAGAGCAAGTTTACCCAAACCTTGCCCCTGCAAGGCGTTGAAAATATGAAAATCGTAGATGAAGACGGTACGCATGGCAGCATCGGGTTTATACCAGAGGTAACCGACATGCTTATCCGTTTTGTCTGATTTGGCAATCAGACACAGCAAAACCTGGCCTGGTGTATTTACTCCCTCAGGAAGATCTTCCTCGATTTCCTGCTTTGCTCTTGCCAGAGAATCTTCCGCAGAAAGCCGGTAGTTTGACGCAATTTCCCGCGCATAATCCGTAATGAAATATTCCAGATAACCAGGATATTCATCCTCGCGCATTGGGCGAAATTCAATCATTCGTGTTCCCTTTATTTTGGTGTGTATTCTGCAATAACTAACGGTACTTATTGTTTTTATCTGACTGTATAGCAAAGATAAATTGTCTCTGTGGTTCTGTCAGCATAAAACACACACTCATGTTGGTCTTTATGGCGCGTTGAATATCTTGCTCAGTAAAATGCGCAACCCATTTTGACAGGCGGAGATGAGTGTTACTGGGCTATGTGGTTTATATCCCCTGACATCTGCACAGAGTTTGCTGCGATATGCAGCAAACTCTTCATCCACGACAGGATTTAATTCAACGCGTCCAGCGCAATAATCCCCTGCCCGGTTTTTATCCAGCGCGGCGCTTTCAGGCGCTCAGCAAAAAATGTTACCAGCTCCAGCAGCAAATCCCCCATTACGCGGGACTGATCAGTGGACAGCGAACCATTAATCAGCAACCGCGTTAGCTCCTCGCAATAGCGGCACAATGCATCGCTTTCCGGTGCAAACTCCGGGATATAAGGTAAAAACTCGACGGTCAGAGATTCAGTTAAATGCGCGGGGATCGGTTCGTGTAATGTCGTGCGTAATAAGTTAAGGCAGGAAGAAAGTTTGCCGCAGAGCGCTAGTTTTTCCGCCGGTTCATGCGTTTCAACCAGCACTTCGGCAAATCGTTCGCAGTTATCAGCCAGCTCGGTGAAATCGGTTGAACAGGAAAAAGGAAGCGCTAACAGAGAATGAATGTGGTTGGGAGTTGTAGCCATAAGGCAGCCTCACTAAGTGTGTTTTTAACTTCGACCATCACTAAGTTTGAACAGGAGGCTAACCCCGACACCTGATTTTGCAGGTGCCGGGAAAAGATATGATGAGACGAGACATAGGGCAATGGGGATTATTGGGAAGTACCGCTCATAAAATGAAGAAAATATATGAAACATCATATGGAGTTTCTGGAAAACAACTAATCAGCGGTGATAGATGTAAGTCAGTTGTGAGCTTGGAGAGGCCATTGCCCTCTCAAATACGCATTGTGCATTCTTGGCGCGAATATGTTTTTTTGATGAACTATAGCTGTTCATAATTCATCGATAACGTTACCAGACTTTAAATTTTAATAACATGCTGATGTCGCTAATTTATTTATATTGTTCCATTACTTCACGAAGATTATCAAAAGTACGAGAGTTTTCATAAGTATGAAGGAGGACAATTGTTTCATTACTACCTCCAAGTATCATTGCTTGAGAGCTATCTAAATAATTTTCATCCGGGTCTAATGTAATATAAGCGACCAATCCATCTAAATATAATCTACAGACAGTGTAATTTCTTATTCCAATAGGAAAGCCAAAATCAATAGTATCTTCTTCAATAATGGGAGTTCTATTGTGAGTGAATCCTTTGTCAGCTATTTGATATAATCGTATTGGGAATTCCCTCGCCGATAATGAATCGTAATTCAATATGGCTATACGTAACTTTTCGAGTAAACTTCCTGGAATAGTAACAGTATCCATTTCCTCTCTTTCTGATGCCGCCGAACGCCAGAGAAGACTCAATATGAATAATTTAATTGGTTTCCAATTTAAGTCTTTAATAACTCTGAATCCATATTTTTGTCCATTATTTTTCGCAGGTATTACAATATCAGATGTATCTAGCTCTATAACATTAGTCGGCCATCCACTCCAAATAAGAAGGTTTTCCCTGAGTACCCTTATCCCTTTATCATCTATTTGACTTAGTATGTGTTCGCCTTCAGAAATACATAATTGATTGTCATACCATCCCTGGAAACGTTTTTTTAGCGGAATCTTCAGCGCGACTTGTATTGCTTTCTCACCGGTTTTACTCAGAACTGTGAGAGCTTTAGGTAAAATATGTGATTCAACAAACTTACCTTTCCTTAAAGTTAATTTACAGATACCTTCAGGTACATTTTTTTTCTTCTTTCTCATTATTGAAACCAATTTCTTATTGAATGTATCTCAAGTTTGTTGTTGCTTTTCAGTGTTGTCAACCTGTCATTATGTAAATAGAGCCGTTTTAGTTCCATCCATTTTTTGAGATCCCGGCCAGATAATGTTGTAGTCGGAAGTGAATGTCATGATGTCGCTCAACAGTTGAGGGCCAAACCATTAACAGCAATGTCCGCTCCTTGCACATAGCAGCCTCTTACTTGACGTAACCGCCGAGAAATTGCTCCTGCGTTTTACGGTGGTGACATATACGTTAGGTTCTCACTTGCGCGCGGAAATTTTTATTTATTGCCCTACTGCGAAGGTAAAACTGCTGTCGAGCCCGGTTAGCGGCTGGATAAGCCGCCGCAGGTAACAGACAGTGCAGCGGCAATTGCGCGTTGATAGCCAGATGGCGGCGTGGCCTTATCAGGCCTGCGAATTTGACCGCCATTAGATGAATGGCGGCGCTGGTTTCAATATATTCGGCAGTGATCGGCCTGACGCAGGACAGAATTCACCTGCCCCGGCCAACATCTTACCCGTGCATCACCACGCTGCTTTCCACCGGTATGCGCGGCATGCGGGTATTGGCCGCAGCGGCGCTTTTATCAGCATAGCCAAACGAGATACCAAACAGCAGACGATACTCGTCGGAAACGCCCAGCTCGGCGCGGATCATATCGGCATGGAAGCCAAGCATCGTTTGCGGAATACCGGCAAAACCGCGCGCAGTCAGTGACAGCAGAAAACTTTGCGCGTACATGCCGATGTCCGATGCGACGCGGATGTTATCGCCAAAAGACGGCATAAACAGAAACGCAGCGTGCGGCGCATTAAAGAACTGGTAGTTGCGCAGGTAGGCCTCTTTGCGGCGAACCTTGTCGTCGCGATCAATGCCGATAGCCTCGTAGTAAAGCCGCGCCTGTTCGTATGCGCGTTCAATATAGTCGCCGTGGAAATCCTCATAAGAAAAAGTGAAATCCGGCGTCTGCAGCCCTTCCAGGTCGTTAGCCGTCATCATTTTCGCCAGCCGATCTTTGGTCTCGCCGGAAACCACATGCACGTGCCACGGCTGCGTGTTGCAGTTCGACGGTGAGTATTGCGCATCCTGCAATACCGCGCGGATCTGCTCATCAGTCAGCGGTGTGGGTAAAAATGCGCGAACGGACGAACGCGAACGGACGGTTTCATCGAAAGCTAAAACATTATTCATCATACTCTCCGGTGATTATCGTTCGCGTAGCTTAGCGATGAACTCTGTGCGTAAAAACACTACAATGCGCTATGGACCATTGCAGATTACGCAAAGATGAAATCACTCAGCCAGATTAGCGCCCGTTCGATGCACCTGTTTCTTGCCATTGTGCGCGAAGGGAATTTGTCCGAAGTGGCACGGAACGAAGGGCTTGCCGCCTCATCGCTTTCCCGCGTGGTTCAGCAACTGGAACAGGCGCTGGAAACGCAACTGCTGTATCGCAACACCCGCGCGGTGACGGCCACCGATGCCGGTCATATCTATGCCGAAGCCTTTCGCGTCATGCTCCAGCAGCTTGCCGATGCGCAAACCCAGGTCGGCGAACGGCGCAACGAACCCGGCGGTCGCATTCGCATTAACGCCCCAACCTCCTTCGGTTTACGGCATATCGGGCCGCGCATCAGCGAACTGAGTGCGCGTTATCCGGCGCTGTACATCGAGCTGAACCTGAATGATGACTATATCGATCCGTTTGCCGACGGCACGGATCTGCTGCTGCGCATCGCCTCGCTGAAAGATTCAGAACTGCATGGCCGTTTGATCGCCAGCCAGCGCTGTCATCTGGTGGCAACGCCCGCCTATCTTCGCCGTCACGGGCGGCCGGAATCACCGGAAGCGCTACAACAGCACCAGTTGCTGGCCTATCGCGGAAAAACCGGGTTGCAGCGCTGGCGCTTTCAGCAAGGCGATCGGCAGTATCAGTTTTTCCCGCAGGCAAAAATCGTTTCTGACAATGCGGAATTGTTACTCCAGGCGGCAAGAAATGACGCCGGAATACTGCTTTATCCGGACTGGCAGATAGGCGAGATGCTGAATCGCGGTGAACTGGTCGATTTGCTACCGGAATTTTCGCCAACCTATTCCGCCGAAGCGCAATCATTGTGGTTGCTCTATCCGGGCGGTAAATACCCGTCGCTCAATACCCGCGTGGTGATCGATTTCTTACTGGCGAGTTTCGGTTCACCGCCCTACTGGCGCTATCTGCCGTCATCTTCCAGGAATATTCCAGAAGGTTAATGACTCCATAAAATCTTCACTTTTTTGGCGTGAAATCAGCGCCACGCAATAGCGCGTGTAAGGACGTAATATGAAAAAGATTGCACTGATGTCTGCCATTCTGGCCGTGAGCTTCTCTTCAATGGTATTTGCTGACGATCGTCCGCCGGTACCGCAGGATCAATACCCGACCGGCGAACACCATAAAGGTGATAAGAAGCCGTCGCGCGAAGTGCCGCCGCCGAAACACAAGGGCGATAAAGCACCGCGTCATGATGAAAAACATAACGACAAGCACAAAGACGATCACGGTAAAAAACCGCCGCTGCCGGAAGATAAGCGCTAAAAAAAACGGGTGGCTAAGCCACCCGTTTTGCTATCTGTTTTTCGGTAACGTCTTCAGCAAATCATCCGGGCTGATGGACGCCACCACGCTGCCGGAAAGCGGCATCTTCAGGATGTGGTTTTTAATTTTCCCAATCACGTGCATTTCGCACGGACGGCAATCAAATTTCAGCGTCAGCACTTCATCACCGTGCACCAGTTGCATCGGTGTGGCGCGCCAGCTTTTGATATTGCCTTTCGCCTGTTTCGGGCACAGGTTGAAGGCAAAACGCAGACAGTGCTTGGTGATCATTACCGGCACGTCGCCCTTCTCTTCATGCGCTTCAAACGCGGCATCAATCAGCTGTACACCGTAGCGATGATAAAATTCACGCGCTTTATGGTTATAGACGTTAGCAAGGAATGAAAGATGCGTTTCCGGGTAGACCGGCGGCGGCGTGGCTACCGCTTTACGGCTGCCGCGCTGGTAGTTAGCCAGACGCGCCTCTTCCAGCATCTCCACCGCTTCACGGCGTAACTGGTTAAGCTGGCTGTTGGGCACAAACAGCGCGCCTGGCAGATTGACCTGAACCTCTTTGGCGTAGTAGCGAGTTTGCCCCAGCTTCATCAGGCCATCTTTCAGGTTATCCAGCGCTTTTTGCACGTTGTTGGCTTCGTCGAATTGCCCTTCCAGCGTATGCGTTACCGACACGCCATCTTCGCTGGTCAGCGTTAACACCAGTTGCTCCTGCCAGCCGCCCAGCTCAATATCCACCGCGATACGGCGTTCGCTGGAAGTTTTCAGCAACGCCTGCTGCCAGTTGTGATCGAGGTTGCGGTTCAGCGGATGATGCGGACGCAGGGTTTTCAGCACGTCCGGCATTTCGTTCGGGAAAACGCGATAACGGTTTTCAGCGGTTTTCTCGGCAACGTTGACGCGAAAACCGACCACTTCACGTTTCACCAGCACGTTCAGGCCATCACCGTTCGCCAGCGGCTCGGTAACTTCAACATCGAGATGATCTTTGCCCACTTTCAGCACTTCACCCACCGGCAGGCCGATAAATTTCGGTGAATCGAAGGCGCCAATATCGCCTTTGCGCGCATTAACAAAGTAGTCGGTGCTGCCGCGGTGAAACGTTTTGTCCGTCGAGGGAATAAAGAAGTGCTCGGTACGCCCGGCGGAAGCGCGCGCGAGGTCGCCACGATCTTCAATGATCGCATCGAGCATCTGGCGGTAGTGCGCAGTGATATTTTTCACGTAGCTCATGTCTTTGTAACGCCCTTCAATCTTGAAGGAGCGCACGCCCGCATCGATCAGCGCCGCCAGGTTGGCGGTCTGGTCATTATCTTTCATCGACAGCAGATGTTTTTCATAGGCCACTACGCGCCCCTGATCGTCTTTCAGGGTGTACGGCAGACGACAGGCCTGCGAGCAGTCGCCACGGTTGGCGCTGCGCCCGGTTTGCGCATGGGAAATATTGCACTGCCCGGAATACGCTACGCACAGCGCACCGTGAATAAAGAACTCGATGGTGGCATCCGCCGCATTGTGAATGGCGCGGATCTGCTCAAGGTTAAGTTCGCGCGCCAGAACGATCTGGCTGAACCCCACATCAGAAAGGAATTTGGCTTTTTCCACGCTGCGGATATCGCACTGGGTGCTGGCGTGCAGTTCAATCGGCGGAATATCCAGCTCAAGAATGCCCATATCCTGCACAATCAGCGCATCAACGCCCGCCTGGTAGAGTTCGCCTATCAGGCGCTGCGCCGGTTCCAGTTCGTCATCGTGAAGGATGGTGTTCAGAGTGATAAACACTTTCGCGCCGTAGCGATGGGCGAACGGCACCAGTTCAGCGATATCCTGCAGGCTGTTACCGGCATTGTGGCGAGCGCCAAAACCTGGCCCGCCAATGTAGACGGCGTCCGCACCGTGCAGGATAGCCTCACGGGCAATGGCGGCATCGCGGGCCGGGCTTAACAGTTCAAGATGATGGGGTTGCAGGCGCATACAATCGTCGTTATCCATTATGTACAAAATGGCGGCTATTGTAGTCACAACCGGGGCGTTTCACCACCTGCCGCAGGGGGAATTTGCGTCAGGTGGTAATGCAATGTCGAAATTGCTATTTCCGCTGCGTTTCGCTTAACAGTAAGGTGGTGACTCGGACATTCCTCGTCACGTTGTTAACCCGTCATACTTCAGGTTGCAGGAGGCTGCTCCCCGAATTATTCAGGGTTGTCTGATTCGTTAGTCGTCGTCGTTTTTGCCGCAGGCTTGCCTGCGGCTTTTTCTTTTGGGTAATGGATAAGCGAGTGGAAGTGCGTCGTTTGCGCCGTGCTGTTGCGGTAGGCGTGCGCTTCATCGCCGGCAAAACGCAGGCCGCTGCCCGCTGCAATGGTTCGCCACTGCCCGTCAATGCACATATCCAGCACTCCGCTAATCACAATCACATGCTCGATAACCCCGGCTTCGTGCGGCGTGGATTCGCTGAGAGCGCCAGGCGCGAGATTAATCGAGAAGAGATCAAAGTGCAGCTTTTCATCCCACGGGAAAATCGGCGTGACCACCATCGCCTGCTGCTGCGGATCGTACGCCCGCGGCGTTTCCTCTTCCGGCGGCGCAATAAAGGTGGAGAAAGGAACATTCAGGCCGGTGGCGATTTTCCATAACGTCGAGACGGTCGGGCTGGATTCGTTGCGTTCTATCTGCCCGAGCATCGCTTTGGAAACGCCCGTCTCCTCTGCCAGGCGGGAAAGGCTCCAGCCGCGACCCTGACGCAGGCTTTTCAGCATAGTTGCCAGATAAACGGTGAGATCCATTATTCCTCCTGCTTACTTGTACGCTATAGCGCACGATGCTAAATTATCCGAATGCTATAACGCACAAGGAGCGCCAATGCGTCTTGCCACGTTTTCCACAACCTCTTCGCTGCCGTTTACCAGCATTCTGGCGGGCTTCGTCGCCGTGCTGGTCGGCTACGCAAGCTCTGCCGCTATTATCTGGCAGGCGGCCTCCGCTGCTGGCGCAAGCCCGGCGCAAATCGCCGGATGGATGACCGCGCTTGGCTTCGGCATGGGCATCAGCACGCTGGCGCTGACGCTCTGGTATCGCATGCCGGTGCTCACGGCCTGGTCAACTCCTGGCGCGGCGCTGCTGGCGACCAGCCTGCAAGGTGCAACGCCCGGAGAAGCGGTCGGTATCTTTATCTTTGCCAACGCGCTCATTGTGCTGTGCGGCGTCACCGGGTTATTCGCCCGGTTGATGAAAATCATTCCGCACACGCTGGCGGCCGCGATGCTGGCCGGTATTCTGCTGCGTTTTGGCTTGCAAGCCTTCACCAATATTGAGGGCCATTTTGCGTTGTGCGGCAGTATGCTACTGGCCTGGCTGGTCTGTAAAGCCCTCGCCCCACGCTATGCTATTGTTGCAACATTAATTATTGGTGCGCTGGTCGCCATAATACATGGTGACGTTGTCACGGATCGACTGACACTTTCCGTCGTTGCTCCGGTTTACACCGCGCCGGAGTTTCGCTGGACATCGCTTATCAGCATCGGCATTCCCTTTTTTCTGGTGACGATGGCCTCGCAAAACGCTCCCGGCTTCGCCACGATGCAGGCTTCCGGTTACACCATTCCGGTTTCACCGCTGATTATTTTTACCGGCGCGCTGGCGCTATTGTTCTCACCGTTTGGTGTCTATTCGATCTGTATTGCGGCGATTACGGCGGCCATTTGCCAAAGTCCGGATGCGCACCCGGACGCCAGCAAACGCTGGATGGCAGCGGCGGCGGCAGGCCTGTTTTATCTGCTGGCGGGAATATTTGGCGGCTCGATCAGCGGGCTGCTGGCCGCCCTGCCGTTGAGCTGGATCCAGACGCTCGCCGGGCTGGCGCTTCTGGGCACGATCAGCGGTAGTCTGCATCAGGCGCTGGTTAAGGAAACGGATCGCGATGCGGCTATTGTCACCTTCCTGGTGACCGCAAGCGGCGTCACGCTGCTGGGCATTGGTTCGGCATTCTGGGGATTAGTGGCAGGCGGTGTCTGCTACGGCGCATTAACGCTGGCGCGCCGCGCGTAGCTGTGACGGCGTCAGCCCTTTTGCTGCTTTAAAGCGGTTGCTGAAGTGGCTGGCGGAACTAAAACCACAGGCCAGGGCAATATCGGTCAGCGGAAGAGTGCTGTTGAGCAACAGATCGTTCGCCCTGACCATCCGGCGCTGCATCACAAACTGGTGCGGCGCAACGCCCATCGACTGGCGGAACATGCGGGCAAAGTGATATTCACTGAGCGCAACCTGCGCCGCCAGATCCGACAGCAACAACGGCTGCGCCAGATGCGCTTCGATATAATCCAGCACATTACGCAGCGCCACTGGCGCCAGACCGCCATTCACCACGGGCAATTGCCACTGCACATTGCTGTAGTGCTGCACCAGATGCGTCAGCAGCAGTGTTGAAGCGGTGCTCAGCGTAAGCTGGTTGGCATTTTGTTGCCAGTCGCAACCCAGCAGAAACTGGCGATAAAGCGCGGTGATGCGCGCATCCTGCGAGAAGGTTTTCTCATCAAGGGTGAACGCGGCCGGGCTGCGATCCCAGACCTTCTCCCCGACGTCCCGCAAATGCTCATCGGTGCAGTAAAGGTGGACGAAGGTCAAATCATCGCGAATATCCCACACCGATTCGCTCTCTTTCGGCATCAGACAAAAACGATCCGGCCCACCGCCGTTTTTCCAGCCATACGCAGTTTTGTGGTAACTCTCGTAGCCATCGGCCACGTACAGGCTCAGCGTATGGTGGTTGCAGTACTGCGTAATGTTGTCGCGTTTGTTCGACCAGACGGCCAGTTGAATGCCAGAGTGCAGCGCCACCGAATTGTGCAATACGGTGTTGTGTTTGCTCAGATTTTCAAAGGCTTCGTAGTGGTCAGGCATTCGCGGAATTTATCATTGATCAACCAGAACCCCAGTCTATGAATAGCTGAAGCCGGATTCCAGCGTTGTGTGAAGAAAAGCGCAAGAATATGCAAGTCCGGCGCAACCCCGTGCAATCGCCCCTGCCCGCTTTTTGCCACACTCAGGGTTCGTTTTTCGCATCGGAAATGACTATGAACGCATTGCTGTACGGTCTGGTGGTGATTATTTGGGGAACAACGTGGATTGCGATTTTTCTGCAACAAGGCCCGGTGCCCGCGCCGGTGTCGATTTTCTGGCGTTTTGCGCTGGCAACGGCGGTAATCATGCTGGTGCTGCTGGTTCGCCGCAAACTGCGTGGTTTACCGCTGCGCGATCACCTGTTTTGTCTGCTGCAAGGCAGTTGTGTCTTCGGCTTTAACTTCTGGTGTTTTTATACCGCCGCCGCGTGGATTAACACCGGGCTGGAATCGGTGATCTTTTCGATGGCGGTGCTGTTTAACGCCGTTAACAGCTACCTGTTTTTCGGGCAAAAACCGCCTGCACGCTTCTTTATTGCTGCTGCGCTGGGGCTAATCGGTATTGTGACGCTGTTCTGGGAAGATCTGGTCACCAGCGGCTGGAGCAGCTCGCTGCTGCTGGGTATTGGTCTTTCGGCGCTGGGGACGCTGGGCTTTTCGTTTGGCAATATGATAAGCCTGCGCCATCAGCGTAAAGGGCTGGAAACCCTGACCACCAATAGCTGGGCGATGCTCTACGGCACGCTGATTATGGGCGCAATTGGCCTGCTGCGCGGCGACGATTTTACGCCGCAGTGGACAACAAGCTATCTCGGCGCACTGGTTTATCTGGCACTGTTTGGTTCGGTTATCGGCTTTGGTGCCTATTTTACGCTGGTTGGCCGCATTGGTCCGAGCAAAGCCGCGTACAGCACCTTGCTGTTTCCGCTGGTTGCGCTGAGCATTTCGACCTTTTATGAGGGTTACGTCTGGCATCTGAATGCGATTGCCGGTTTACTGCTGATCCTCACCGGCAACCTGGTAATGTTTGCCCGCCCGGAAAACTGGCTGGGCGGTCGCGGATGGCGGCGTAAAGCTAACGTTTGCTGATGCCCCAGTTGGGCACAGGAAAATATTGACCGTCCATCCGTCTAAAAAATTAATGGTGATGCCCCAGGGATCTTAATGCGATCCCTGGGGATTACCTGTTTTCGCTACCAGCGGCCATAGGGGTATTTTTTCCCTTTAATAAAAACCTCTGTATCTCCGTAATATTTATACCCATCAGGATGTTTGGTTATTCCTTTGCAGATATCCAGCTTATCCCCGGACAGCGTATACAGAACTGACGGTGTGACGCGGTAATTCGGCTCAGAACCGCTTCCCTGTAACCAGACGGCTATTTTCCCTCCCGGAGCCAGCCCGATCTGCACTCTGTCGTAATATGCCGTATCCCCCTTATAATCCTTATATTCACTTGGCCTGAGCATTTTTTCGAGGATCGGTTTAGGGATCGTCAGATGGGTCTCATATACCTTTTTATCGATCACGGAGTCCCAGCAAAAAATAATATGCCGGGGAGGACGGTTCACGTGATTCCAGTAACCACCAGCAACCCGATCATTGTCATTCCACTCGCCGATAACGCCAGGCATGTCGGGGGTACTGTTGAGCGTATTAAAACGATAAATAGCCCCATCAGCATCCTGAACAACGGCAAAAGTCACCAGAGCGGGCAGTGCTTTGGGCGTGAAAAAATCAAAGGTCCACTCTGCGGGCGCATCGTTTTTAACAGCTGAAGAACCGGCCCGGCCTGCACTGTGGCAGGCAGTCAGAACCAGCAGTGAAAGCAACCCTGCCGTGCGAATTATTTCCATATTTTATTTCCTTCCATATTGTAAACAGTCCACGCAGTTCCAGTTGGCCGAATAGTGGGGCCCGCATTCCGATTTCCGGGGTAGTAAATCCAGGGGCCGATATTATCAGGCCAAACAATAAAAAAACTGGCTGAAAGGGAGTATTGTCCTTCGCAGCCAGTTGATTTCAACTCATTCTAGAATTTTTATTAATTCACAATGCGTTACGTTTATTTTGCCGAGCTTATATCAAACATTGTGGCGTCGGTCGCCATATCGTCAATCACCTGTTTCAGGGAGTCGACGGTGACCTGCGCCTTTTCATTGCTCACATCTTTGCCCTCGCCTTTGCGCACCACTTTCAGTACCGGCGCATTGGTTTGGGCATCAATCAGCTCACCTTCAAAGTAGAGATGCGTATTCATGGTGCGGTGGCCGGTTGCCATCTGCGTGCCCGCAACCACCATCGCCACCGGAATCACTTCGTAGAACTGCAACCCCTGTTTGCTGGCGTCAACGCCGGTGATAGCACCACGGAAAATCAGGCTATGTGCCCCCGGCGAAGTGACCAGAGGTTTACGCGCCGCCGCAGCGGCTTTCAGTTTGCTGTTGGTGTAATTGAGTACGCCATCCAGCACCTGCTGATTTACCTGGCTGGTGGGTTTGGCTACCGGATAATAGGTTACCGGGTGATAAACAATGCTGTCATATTTTGCCGGGTCAAAGCCCGGAGCCACCCAGCGCAGCACCGGTTTGCCGGTTGCTGAAGTGGTTTCCTGCAGGCCGGAATAATCTTTCAAAAAGCCGGAGTATTTTTCCGGCGCGGTCACTTTTGAGGCACAGCCAGATAACGCCAGCAGACCGGTCAATACGGCAACGCTAACCAACGCATGTTTACGCATAAGAAATTCCCTGTGAGTGCACGATTGCCATTAAGTTATAGCAAATGCATTCACAGTCCGACGGGGCAAAAAACCGCGCGAGATCAAAAAATTGCCGCCTGAGCAAGCCAGGCGGCAAACGCTTATTTTTTCAGATCCACCTGCCAGAAAATATGTTTGCCAAACGGATCGATTTCATAGCCCTGCACCTCTTTGCGTACCGGTTCGAAAATCGTTGAATGGGCAATCATCACCGCAGGCATCTGGTCATGCATCATCTGCTGTGCCTGTTTATAAAGCGCCACGCGTTTCTCATGATCGGTGGTGGCTTTCGCTTCGGCGATCAGGTTATCAAACGGTTTGTAGCACCATTTCGCCGAGTTGGAGCCGCCATTGGCCGAGGTACAGGTAAACAGCGGGCCGAAGAAGTTATCCGGGTCGCCGGTGGCCGTCGTCCAGCCCATCAGCGCCGCCTGGTGCTCGCCGCTCTTCACGCGTTTCAGGTATTCGCCCCACTCATAAGTGACGATTTTCGCCTGCACGCCTACTTTCGCCCAGTCCGCCTGAATCATCTCCGCCATACGTTTAGCGTTCGGGTTATAGGGACGCTGAACCGGCATCGCCCACAAATCGATGGTGGTACCTGCCGGTAGCCCGGCCTCTTTCAGCAGCGCTTTCGCTTTTTCCGGGTCGTAATCGTAATCCTTCAGCTCGCTGTCAGCGCTCCATACGCCCGGCGGCAGCAGGTTTTTCGCTGCGGTGCCCGTGCCCTGGAATACCGCCTGAATGATGGCCGGTTTATTGATGGCCATCGCCAGCGCCTGGCGTACTTTGACATTATCCAGCGGCGCTTTTTGCGTGTTAAAGGCAAGGAAACCGGTATTCAACCCGGCTTTGCTCAACAGGGTGATATCTTTGTTCTCTTTCAGGCGCGGCAGATCCGCCGGATTGGGGAACGGCATCACCTGACACTCGTTTTTCTCCAGTTTTGCCAGGCGTACTGACGCATCCGGGGTGATGCTGAACACCAGGCGGTCGATTTTCGCTTTGCCCTGCCAGTAGTTATCAAACGCGGTGAACAGAATGCGCGAATCTTTCTGATACTGCGCCAGACGGTACGGCCCGGTGCCGATCGGGTCCGTATCCACCCGCTCCGGGGTGCCGGCTTTCAGCATCGCATCGGCATATTCAGCAGAAAGCATCGAGGCAAAATACCAGCCCAGATCGGCAACAAACGGCGCTTCCGGATGCGCCAGCGTAAAGCGCACGGTATGGTCGTCGAGTTTATCGATGGCGGTGATCAGCGAACCGAATTGCAGGCTTTCAAAGTTGGAATAGGTACCGTTAGAGACGTTGTGGTACGGGTTATTGGCATCTTTTTGCCGCATAAACGAGAAGATCACATCGTCGGCATTAAAATCGCGCGTCGGCGTGAAGTATTTATTGCTCTGGAACTTGACCCCTTTGCGCAGATGGAAGGTATAAACCTTACCGTCTTCGCTCACGTCCCAGCTTTCCGCAAGGCTCGGCTGCAACTCGGTGGTGCCGACTTTAAAATCCACCAGCCGGTTGTAAACCGGTACGGCGCTGGCATCCACGCTGGTGCCGGAGGTGTAAAGTTGCGGGTTGAAGTTCTCTGGCGATCCCTCTGAACAATAGACCAGGGTCTTAGCGGCGACAGAAGAACTGACTACAAGCGAAGCCAATGCCAGAGCAAGTGTTGTCGGTTTGCTAATCATAGTTTTTCCTGTTGTTTTCTTTTAAATGCTTGTTGTTTGCCCTTTCATAAATAACATTAAAGTGAATTTGCAAACACCTGATAATTCAAATAAAGAAGGAATCACTATGCCGTCGTCTCTCGCCAGTCAATTAACTCATCGCTTCTTTCGTTACCTCTCTATCACCAGCCAGAGCGATGCCACTGCGACAACACTGCCAACCACCGTCGGGCAGTTTGATATGGCGCGCGAGCTGGCGAATGAGCTGAAAACACTGGGGCTGGATGAGATCGTGATTGATGATCATGCGACAGTGACCGCCGTGAAAAAAGGCAATGTTCCGGGCGCGCCGCGTATCGGTTTTATTACTCATATTGATACCGTTGATGTCGGTTTGTCGCCACATATTCATCCGCAAATCCTGCGTTTTGAAGGTGAAGATCTCTGCCTGAATGCCCGCAAAGATATCTGGTTGCGCGTGGCGGAGCACCCGGAAATTCTGGCTTATCCCAATGAAGAGATTATTTTCAGCGACGGCACCAGCGTGCTCGGCGCGGATAACAAAGCGGCGGTAACCGTTGTTATGACGCTGCTGGAAAACCTCACTGCCGAACATCGCCACGGCGATATTGTGGTGGCTTTTGTGCCGGATGAAGAAGTCGGGCTGCGCGGGGCGAAAGCGCTGGATTTAAAACGCTTTGACGTTGATTTTGCCTGGACCATTGATTGCTGCGAGCTGGGCGAGATCGTCTATGAGAACTTTAACGCCGCCAGCGCGCAGATCCGCTTTACCGGCGTGACCGCGCACCCAATGTCGGCGAAAGGCGTACTGGTTAACCCGCTACTGATGGCGATGGATTACATCAGCCATTTTGACCGCCAACAAACGCCGGAACATACCGCTGGCCGCGAAGGTTATATCTGGTTTAACGGCATCAATGCGGTACAGGGGCATGCCGATCTGAGCGCCAGCATCCGTGATTTCGATAGTGAAAGTTTTGCCCGCCGTAAGCAGCAGATCGCCGACGTTGCCGCCAAAATCGCCGCGCAATACCCTACCGCCAAAGTGGAATACAGCATCAGCGATACTTACAGCAATATCAGTAATGCTATCGGCGAAGATCGCCGGGCGATCGATTTGATATTTGAAGCGATGGCATCGCTGGGCATTACGCCGAAACCGACGCCGATGCGCGGCGGCACCGATGGTGCGGCGCTGTCGGCCAAAGGTTTGCTGACGCCGAACTTTTTTACCGGTGCGCACAACTTCCACTCGCGCTTCGAATTTCTGCCGCTAAAAGCGTTTGAAGCCTCGTATAACGTGGCATTGCAGCTTTGCCTGCTGGCAGCGCGTTAACGTACCTTATTGCTTTTTCGCACATTAAAGGCCGGTTCCAGCGCCCTCATACGGCGAACAGCGAGCAGAAATCGCGGGCAGAGATTGCCCGCGAGCAGGACGGGATCAAGCAGGTTTGCGCGCCAGTATGGTGGCGAAACGCAGTTTAATGCGGTTACCGTTGGCGTCGGTGCGGTGTAGTTCACCGACATCTTCGTTGTATTTCAGCAACTCCCAACCGGCGTAGTATTCGCGCAGTTCACCCTCTTTAAAGGCAAACGGGAAACCGACCGTGCACGGGAAATCCGCCGTATCCATCGCCGCCACAATCAGGTTATAACCACCCGCTTTGGTGCAGCGCTGCATGTTATTGATAAGCCCGGGAATGGTTTGCGCTTCGAGGAACATCAGCACCACGGTAGAGAGAATAAAATCGTATTCACCGTCGAATTGCAGGGTGTTTAAATCCGCCGCATCTATGTGCAGATTTTCCAGCCCTTCAGCATCGCGAATCGCTTTCAGATTGTTAAGGCTGTTCGGGTTTTTATCCCAGGCGGTCACCTCAAAACCCTGGCTTGCCAGCCACAGGCTGTTACGGCCATTGCCGCAGCCGAGATCCAGCGCCTTCCCCGGCTGGATATATTTCAGGGCGTTCAGCACTTCGGAGTGCGTCGCGGTCAGCGCATATTTTTCCGTAAAATAGTTTTCAGGGCGATTCGTCATGGTCAAGTCAGTACCTTTAATGTGCATTTGGCATGCATTTTATGAATTTCATCCGCCGATAGCCAGCGGCAGAAAATTTGCTACGTTTAATTCAGGCTGACGGGAGATACGTGGCATGAATAAATATCGTCTCAGTGATGAGTCGCGCACATTTAGTTATCAGATTGGTGGCGAGAAGAAAACGGTCGCGCTGCGCCAGATTATCGCGCTGCGTGATTTTAATGACGTCAAAGCGGGCAGTTATGGCGGCTGGGTTGATGAGGAAAATGTCGTCGATCAGCAAGGAAACTGCTGGATTTATGATGAAAACAGTATGGTTTTTCTCGGCAGCCGTATTAGTGGTAACGCGCGGCTCACGCAGCCCTGCGTTATCTGTCATGAGGTGGTGATCAAAGATAACGCCTGGGTGGACGGCTGTGAAATCAGCCACGGTGCCGAATTAAGTGACAACGTCACCGTACAGTTTTCGACCGTGCGCGGAGAGTGCCGTTTGCGCGGTGATGCACGTATTCTGCATGGTTGCAATATCTTTGCCGCCAAAGGGTTAACACCGGAACGTGAGCAGATCCTGCAAATTTACGACCGGGCCACCGTTAGCCATTCGCGCGTGGTGCATCAGGCGCAGATCTATGGCGACGCTATCGTGAATTACGCTTTTATTGAACATCGGGCGGAAATTTTCGATTTTGCCCTGCTTGAAGGGAATGAACTGAACGACGTCTGGGTGTGCGACTGCGCCAAAGTTTATGGGAATGCCAGAGTGGTTGCCGGTGCCGGAGACGATGACATTCCAACATTACGTTACAGCTCGCAGGTGGCAGAAAACGCCGTGGTGGAAGGCAATTGCGTGCTCAAACACCATGTGCTGGTCGGCGGCAATGCGCGGTTGAGTGGCGGTCCACTGCAACTCGACGAAAAAATTGTGGTTCAGGGCAACGCGCGCATTCAGGGAAATGTGCTGATCGAGCATCAGGTGACGCTGAGCGACGATGCGGTTGTCGAAGCGCTGGAGGGCGAAAATATTCTGCTGCGTGGCCCCAAAGTTATCAACAACGATCAACGTATTACCCGCACGCCGCTGGCTGGTGCGATATAAATATTCCCCCGCAATTATTCCCGCTGGAAAGATAATTTCCCGGCGGGAACAGAATTATCCATAAAGGGTAATGAACATTCCCCCACGAAATAAAAATTGATCTGCATCTAATGAACCCACCCTTTATTTTGTTGAAATCCGTCGCGGAAAAACGATGACATTTCACACTGCCTTTACTTATTTTTTATTTTTTAAAACGTTGGTATTTCAAGATCATGGAGTGATTCTTATGAATCTATTTAAGGGAAAGTTTGCTTTATCGCTTATTGCTACTGGAATTATTGTTTCCTGTAACGCATTTGCTTATCCGCAATATGACATCAGTAAAGCCTATCTGGGCGGTGAAAAAGTCACCGATAATAAAATAGATTATGAAGCACAATGGTATGCCAACCCGGGCGAAAAACCGAACCCGTCCGTGCAGAATACCTGGGAAAACGTCTGGAAAAAAATTGGTGAATCCACCGGTACCGATCCAGAGCCGGAACCACAGCCTGAACCTGAGCCGGATCCAGAACCGCAGCCGGATCCGACGCCCTCTGAATACCCGCCTTTCCAGGCCGGTCACGCGTATAAGCAGGGCGATATCGTCAGTAACGCAGGTAAAGATTATGTCTGTAATGTCGCTAACTGGTGCAGCAGCAGCTCGGAAGTTTACATGCCGGGTACGGGTTGGGCGTGGGAAAGTGCCTGGTCTCTGCTGAACGGTACGCCGGAAGCGGGTTTAGAAGTCACGCAGGCCGATCTGGACGCGAAGGAAGCACAACTGACCGATTTCCCGCAATTGGTAGCGGTAAAAGATGCGCTGAAGACGCTGGACAACGCTCTGGTTGAAAAAATTCAGCCGGGTGCCTCCACAAACCCGGCGAACGTAAAACGCGTAGAACAGTTGATTACCGCTGAAAAATGGGATCTGTTCTTCCCGCATCGCGATCCGGCTTATACCTACGACAATTTCCTGAAAGCGGTGGGTAAATTCCCGATTCTTTGCGCCGATCATACCGATGGCAAAGATGCGGACGCCATTTGTAAAAAAACGCTGGCGACCATGTTCGCCCACTTCGTACAGGAAACCGGTGAGCACGCGGCGCAAAGCGACGTGGCGCAGTGGCAGCAGGGTCTGCACTGGGTGCGTGAAATGGGTATGTCCGAAAGCGCTTACGATCAGTACACCGGCGCAACCTGCGATCCGACAACCTGGCAGGGCAAAGCCTGGCCTTGTGCGACGGACGCCAACGGCAACAAGCTGAGCTACTTTGGCCGTGGCGCCAAGCAGTTGAGCTACAACTTCAACTATGGTCAGTTCTCGCAGGCGATGTACGGTGACGTCAATGTTCTGCTGAAGCAGCCGCAACTGGTCGCGGATACCTGGCTGAACCTGGCAAGCGCCATCTTCTTCTACGTTCAGCCGCAGCCGCCAAAACCGAGCATGCAGGCGGTTATCGATGGTAGCTGGCAGCCGAACGATGCCGATAAAGCCAACGGTCTGGTACCGGGTTTCGGCGTGACAACGCAGATCATCAACGGTGGCGTTGAGTGCGGCGGCAGCACCGAGATTGCGCAGTCATTAAACCGCATCAGCTACTACCAGGAATTCGCCAAACAACTGGGCGTACCGGTACCGGCAAATGAAGTGCTGGGCTGTAAAGGTATGAAGCAGTTCACCGAAACCGGCTCTGCGGCGCTGAATCTGTTCTGGGTGAAAGATGACAGTTATGTCGCCAGCAACCCGGGCGGTAAATCCTACGCCTGTAAACTGGTTAACTGGCAGGAAAATGATTTCAGCGCGTTGGTCAAAGGCGACTACACCCGCTGTGTTAAAGCCAGCTTCCCGGATATCGTGATCAAATAATCCTCTCTGTGCCAGGCGCTGAATCTGCCTGGCACCCTCCTCTTGCCCGCTGTAAAAGTGCTGTTTATACTCAGTGGGCATTTCTCCTAATGCCGTAGGCGTTACCGTCATCCAACGCGCCCGGGTTCCCAGGGTCTCAGCAGAGAAAACAGGGGCCACTATGGCGCGGCACTCGACAACTTTCCCCTTAGCCCGTTGTGGCTGTCGTCGCCTTTCCGTTATTAATGGCTGGAGAGGATATTCTGTGAAAATTAACGGCAATACGATTCTGATCACCGGCGGCACTCGCGGCATTGGCCGTGCGCTGGCGCAAGCGTTCCATCAACGGGGCAACCAGGTGATTATCACCGGGCGTCGCCAGACGCTGATTAATGAGATGCTGCGTGAGAACCCCGGCATGGCCGGGTTTTGCCTGGATGTTGGCAATGACGCTCAGCTTGCCGGCCTGACGCAATACGTCAGGGCGCACTTTCCCGGGCTGAATGTGCTGATAGCCAATGCCGGGATCTCGCAGACGGAGGATGTCACGCGCGATAGCTGGAGCGCGGAGGTGGCGCAGCAGATCGTTGACACCAATATTATGGGCGTGATCCGTACAACGGCGGCGCTGCTCCCCCTCATCAAACAGCAGCCGCAGGCAACATTGATGGTAACCAGTTCCGCGCTGGCTTTCGTACCGCGCGCCGATTTCCCGACCTATTGCGCCAGTAAGGCCTTTTTGCACACCTGGCTGCTCTGCCTGCGCCATCAGCTTAAGCACATTCCGCTGGAGGTTCTTGAACTCTCCCCGCCCTATGTGCAGACGACGTTAACCGGTCGCGAACAGGCTACCGATCCGCGCGCCATGCCGCTGGCAGACTATATCAATGAAGTGATGCAGCTTCTTGAGCAGCAGGCGCATCCGGACGGCGAGATCCTGCTTGAGCGCGATAAACCCCGGCGCCGGGCAGAAAGAGAGGGAACTTTTGCGCAGATTTTTCAGGCCATGAACCCCGACGTTTAACCCCTTTTTTCCGGCAATTTTTCGCTGACTGAACTTTTTTTTCGCCTGGCGGGAATAAACCTCCCGCCTGTTCGTCTTATCTGCTCATTGTTAGCAGGATGAGCGAAAATGACCCAAACTCCCTTTACTCCACGCCAGTTAATCACGCGCCTTGCCGTCATTGCACTGGTTCCGTTGCTGTTTATCGTACTGTTTTTATGGGGCGGCGGCTGGCTGTCGCCTCAACGGCTAACCTCCGACAAGCTGGTCGGCGTATTGCAACAAGCCGGTGGCGAACATCCGGGGTTTCGCCGCAATCATGCCAAAGGTATTTGTGTGATCGGGCGTTTTATCTCTAATGGCAATGCCAGCGCACTTTCACGGGCTTCGGTATTCGCTGCGGGAGAAACACCGGTGATCGGGCGTTTTGCCATTGCTGGCGGGAACCCCTCCGCGCCGGATTACGCCGTGCCGGTTCGTAGCCTGGCGCTGGCCTTTCAGCTGGCAAACGGTGAACAGTGGCGCACCGGAATGAATGCCATGCCGTTTTTCCCGGTTTCGACGGTAGAACAGTTTTATGAGCTACAAGTCGCTTCGCTGCCGGACCCGGCAACCGGTAAGCCGAACCCGGAAAAATTCAAAGCGTTTGTGCAGAAAAACCCCGAGATTATGCCGTTTCTGGCGTGGGCAAAACAGAACGTCCCCTCCTCAAGCTGGGCGAGCGATCGCTTTAACAGCCTGAATGCCTTCCGCTTTATCGACAAATCCGGCGCGGCGCATCTGGTACGCTGGAGCGTGGTGCCGCACACCGCTTATCAGCCGATCGGCGCGGCGCAGAAAAACGATAACGATTTTCTGCAAAAAGATATCCAGCAGCGCCTGGCACAAGGGCCATTACAGTGGGATCTGCTGATCACCGTGGCCGCAAAAGGTGACGACGGCAGCCACGCATCGCAAGTCTGGCCCGCCGATCGTCAGACCATCAATGCCGGAACGCTGGAGCTGAGTCAGGCCACTGCCCAGCAACAAGGCCCGTGCAATGACATCAACTATGATCCGCTGATCCTGCCCGATGGCATCGCCGCCTCTGACGATCCATTACTGAATGCGCGTTCGGCGGCCTACGCCAAATCGTACAACGCGCGCACCCGCGAACAAGCCGCACAGACAGGAGCCCACTGATGAAACAGGTTGCTTATTTTCACCCGGCGCTGCGCGTCCTGCACTGGCTGATGGCGGCAGCGATCATCGCCATGCTGTTTATTGGCGTGCTGATGGTCTCAACCATTTCGTCACTGCACAGTTTGCTGGTGTCAATTCATAAACCGCTGGGTATGATGATTCTCGTCCTGGTGGTCGTGCGTTTGTGGCTGCGGTTTTATACTGCCACACCAGCGTTACCGGCATCGCTGCCCGCCTGGCAGCGCGCAATGGCGCACCTCTCGCACTGGGCGCTCTATGCAATGATGCTGGCGCAACCGCTGATCGGCTGGGCAATGCTGTCGGCGGCAGGCTACCCTGTATCATTAGGTTCAGGCTTCGTTTTACCGCCCATTCTGCCGGTAAATAATGACTGGTACGCGATCCTGCGTCCGCTGCATTCTTTGGTCGCGTTGGCGCTATTTATTACGGTGATGCTGCATCTGGCCGCCGCCTTATTACACGCGTTAATACTGCGTGACGGGGTATTTGAAAGTATGTCCGGAACCCGCAAGCGATAAAGGCTATCTATGCAACTGACCGATGATCAAATTCGTCAGGTGATGCCGCATTTGCAGCGTTTTGCCCTGTGGCTGACCCGCAATCCGCACAGCGCGGATGATCTGGTGCAAAACTGCCTGACGAAAGCGTTGACGCGCAGGCCGGATAACACCGAGGCGGAAAGCCTGCGCGCCTGGCTGTTCGCTATCCTCTACCGGCAATTTATTGACGGCGAGCGGCGACGCAAACGCTATATGAAGTTGCTGAGCTTTTTTACCGGCGAGGAAGCGCTTAGCAACTCGTCGGAGTCGCTGGCAATTGCCGACGATACGCTGGCGCTGTTCGCCACCTTGCCCACCGAGTATCGCGTCATTCTGCTGCTGGTGAGCGTTGAAGGGCTGAGCTATAAAGAGGTGGCCGCCACGCTGGATATTCCGACCGGCACCGTAATGTCCCGCCTGTCGCGGGCGCGCAAAATGTTGCATGAGAAATTAGAAGGTAAGGTAACACCGTTACCGCTGAGGAGACTGAAATGACGCTGCCACCTGATGAATACGATCTGCATGCCTGGATGGATGGCGAAACCGATGAAGCGACCTCAAAGCGGATTGAACACTATCTGGCGCAAAACCCGGCGGCAGCCGCACAAGTGGCGGGATGGCGGCGAGACGCGCAGCAGTTGCGCCAGGCAATGCAGCAGCAACCTGTGCAACTGGAAAGCCCCGAACCGCACTATTTTCGTCGCCAGGTGCGGCAGCAACGCCAGTGGAAACTGGCGACGGCATTTGCGCTGATGCTGGCGCTGAGCGTCGGCGGTTTCACCGGCTGGCAGATGAAAGAGTCGCAAATGTTGATGACCCATCAGCCGATGGAAGACGCGGTACAGGCTTATAAGCTGTTTGACAATACCGCCGTCACGCCGATGGATGTGGTTGCCACGCAGCAAACGGAGCTAACCCGCTGGGTGTCGCGCTATTTCATAAACGGTCATCAGCCGCCGAACCTGGAGCAGTACGGCTTTACGCTGGTTGGTGGAAGGTTGATTGCCACCGCGCAGGGACCCGCCGCGCTGATTATGTATCAGGGGCCAAGCGGCACGCGGGTTGGCTGGTACATTCGCCCGCTCAGCCCGGTGAAATTACCGCATGGTGAACGTCAGGCAGACGATGTCATGGCGCAGTACTGGAGCGATGAACATTACAACTACGCGCTGGTGACACCGATGAATTCCGCCGCCGTCAACGGATTGCGTAAAGCGGTTTCACAGGCGACCAGCTAGTTTTGCGATTGAAGAACGCTGGACAAACCGCGGGCTAACAGTTGACGCGGTGCGTCGCTGCCATCCACAGGAAGCAGCGTTCTGCTGCGTATTTTCCAGCGCCCGGCATGGCGTTCAAGCAGCCAGCGGTTAACCACAACCCGGTGAATACGATACCCGGTTGACACGCCATGGTTGGCGAGTTCCCGACGCTCGCCCTGCTTATCCAGCGCGATGATCTGTAAATATGAGGTCACGGTGGCGCGGTCACCGCGCAAGTCGATAAGCGGCAAGCCAGCAAAATGCGCCAGCCCTCCCCGAATCGCCTCTTCATGCTCCGGGCGGAGGATAAAGGCGGCGATCGCCTCCGCGCCCTGAGCACCGTCCAGACTCCCGCCGCGATCAAATACCCCGTCCGGCATATAAACCGATGCGGTGTAATCGGCAAGGGCGGTATCGGCACTCGGTGGGTGTGAGGCAATCAGTTCGTAAATGGCGAGCTTGTCTTCGATTATTTGCAGTCGCTGCGTAATCGCATCAGTCATGGTCGATTTCTCCGGTTATGCACTGACCGCGACTATAACTGTTCTGATGAACTCTATAATCAGCTCATTATTGGATGCAGTGATTAGCTGAAGTTAACAATGGTGTTGGGGAACGGATGATCAGCAGCAGCGATTTTGTCGCCTTAAAAACGTTTTTGATGGTAGCGGAACAACTTAACTTCCGGGCGGCTGCCGAACAGTTGGGCCTCTCCGCATCCGCCGTCAGCCAGCAGATCGCGGCGCTGGAACAGCGGTTAGGCGTGCGGTTGTTCAATCGCACAACGCGTTCCGTCAGCCTGACCGATGATGGACAGGCACTCTATCAGCACGCTGCGCCATTACTGGAAAACCTGACGCAGGCGCTTGGCAATGCGCAGTCCCGCAGCCATTCACTGCGGGGAACGTTACGCATTCACGCGTTTCGCTCGGCGGCGCAGCGTTTCCTTGATCGAAAAGTCCCTGGCTTTTTGGCCACCTGGCCTGATGTGCGTATCGATATCACCACACAGGATGCGCCGATTGAATTGGTGTCCGGCGGGTACGATCTTTCACTGCGGCTGGGCGAGGTGCTGGATCCGGGGTTGGTTGCCGTTCCTGTGGGAGGCCGTTTGCACCAGATTGTGGTCGCCTCACCTGCTTACCTGGCGTCACATGCGCCGATCCGCCACCCCAACGATTTGCGCCAGCACAACTGTATCGGCTGGCGCTGGCCGGGTGCTGTATTGCCCGCCACCTGGCAATTTCGGCACAACAACCAGACATTGACGCTGCCGCTATCGGGGAATCTGGTGGTAGATGATCGTGAACGCCAGTATCAGGCGGCCATTGCCGGGGTTGGCTTTGCGCAAGTCACCGCAGAACGGGTTGAAACGCACCTGGCTTCCGGTGCGCTGGTGCGGATTCTGACCGCGTGGGAAATGGAATTTGACGGTTACTATCTGTGCTGGACGGCGGGAAAAACCATGTCCCCGACGATGCGCGCGTTTATTGACTGGCTGCGCGCAGATTAAGCGGACTGGTCGTGGGTGACAACTTTTGCCCAGATGTTCTGGTCGTCATAGTGGCCGTTGAGAAACTCCGCCTGTTTCAGGCAGCCTTCCAGCGTAAAACCATTCCGTTTCGCCACCTGATTACTGGCGTGATTCGCCACCCGGCATTTGATGACAAAGCGCCGCACATCGCCCCGGCGGGCATAAAACGCCATCAGTGCCTGCAACGCCTGCGACAAAATCCCCTGCCCCTGAGCCTCTTTATCCAGCCAGTAGCCGATATAGGCCGTCTTGTTGAGCGGTTCGATGGTGTTAAACGCCAGCACGCCAGTGACAACTTCATCAACCACGATCATAAAGGTCTTCGCGTAGCCACGCTGGTGCAACAGCATATTGCTTTGTAGCGTTTTACGGGTATCGTCCACCGTGCGCACATACTGCGGCCAGTCGAGAAACTGCTGCAAATAGTCGCGATTCTTTACGATCAGCTGGTATAAATCATGCACAAAGCGTTCGTCTGCGGCCTGCAGGGTAATATGGTCGTTTACGGGAATGGTGGTATCTGAGTGATGTTCCGTTGCCATTACGCCTCCGGAAAGCATTCGCCCCCAAACGGGGGCGAAGGAAGATTAACGCATCACGCGGTCGTCAACGTAGTTACGCTTGTCCGCCGCGGGCGGGAAATATTGATACAGCCAGGTTTCACTGATGGCATCGCCCTGACAGCGCAGGAACATGCGCATCTCCACCGGATCGGTGGAATCATTGGTCGGATACCAGTCGAAGAGAATACGGTAACCGTCGAACGGTTCCACATACAGGATTTCAATCTGTTTCGCTTCGCCGCTGGAGAGCGTGATCACCGGCTCAATGCCTTTCGGCGCGGCCGCTTTCAGATCGCCGCCGACGAAATCGATGGCAAAACGACGCGCCCATTTCTCCGGATAATGCTCACCCGGTGCCCAGCCTTCCGGGAAGCCGCCCATTCCGGTGCGGGTCGCGTAGACACGCGCCAGCGGTGAACGGACCGGCGGCATCGCGCTCCAGTACAGACGATACTGGAAAGCAAACTCATCGCCCGCTTTCACCGGTTTTTCCGGCTGCCAGAAGCACACAATGTTATCCAGCGTTTCGCCAGTAGTCGGGATCTCCATCAGGCTTACCGCCCCTTTGCCCCAGCGGTTGCGCGGCTCGACCCACAAACTTGGGCGTTTGTTATACCAGCCCATAACATCCTGATAATGGGAGAAATCGCGGTCCAACTGCAACAGACCAAAGCCTTTCGGGTTTTCATCCTGGAAAGCGTTGAACTGCAATTTCTGCGGGTTATTCAGCGGACGGCAGATCCACTCGCCGTTGCCGCGCCACATTGCCAGACGGTCAGAATCGTGAATTTGTGGATGAATGGTGTCGCAAACGCGACGCTCATTGTTGCCGCAACTAAACATACTGGTCATCGGCGCGATGCCGAGCTGTTTGATGTCTTTGCGCGCGTACAGGCGGTTATCTACATCCATGATCACCTGGCTCTCTTCGCAGTGGATCACGAATTTGTATGCCCCGGTGATGCTCGGGCTGTCCAGCAGTGCATAGACGGTAAAGGTGGTATCAGACGGTTTCGCGGTTTCGAACCAGAAGGCGGTAAAGTCCGGGAACTCTTCCGGCTGATCGGTAAAGGTGTCAATGGCCACGCCGCGCGCGGAAAGGCCATACTGGAAGGTGCTGTCCACCGCGCGGAAATAGCTCGCGCCGAGGAATGAGACGATATCGCGGCGCGCCAGTTCCGGCGCTTTAAAGGCACGGAAACCGGCAAAACCGAGGTCGCTCTGGCCTTCCAGTTGTTTGGTATCCACGCCCGCATCGTGATAGTTGAACAGCTCCGGGCGGAAGTGGATTTCACGCGCCTGATGCGTTTCCTGATCCAGCGAGAACATGCGCACGCGGCGGCGGAAACCCATGCCGACATGGAAGAACTGCACATCCAGTTGACGCCCGTCGACGTTATTCCACAGCGAGTGCTGCGCATCATACTGGATGCTGTTGTAAGCCTGCGGCGTCAGGTTTGCCAGCGTATTCGGCAATGCTTTCGGCGCACCACCCCACGGCTGCTCCGACAGATCGTGCGCCATTGATTGCAGCACAGAGAAGTCAAAACGGCGGCTCTGCCCATCGGCAATATCCGTCTCCGCCGCAAACGCCGCGCGGGAGAAAAGAGATGCAACACCGGTGGTGCCGTAGGTGGCTGCAAGGGCCATGGATGCCTGAATAAATCGTCTGCGGTTCATGCCTGGTAACACGTCCTTCTGGTCGTAGAATGGCATTTCGCAATTGTGCGAAATAGCGACAAAAGCATTTCTTTATTGAACGCACACTCTAGACAAAATTCATTGAGAATCCAATTGTTGGCAGTTGAGAATTTACTCAAAACCGAAAATATTTCCTGTCGTTCGGATCAACCCGAAAAGAATGTAAAAGTCACCCCAGCTCTGTGCGCATTTTTTAGCGGGCAATAACCTGTACAGATTGTCCACTTCGCTGGACAGACGCCGCGTTGTCCACTTCCGGGCACTATGCCCACAGCTTATATACTTGAATCGCACGAATGGATTGTGCAGATGGCGATCGAGACGCTAATGTCTGAGAGGATTTCACACATGTTAACCAAAGATAGACACGCTTTTACTGGTGAGAAAGAGGCGTTGGCTTTATTAGAATTCTCCATGGGTTTTGTCTGGCAGGCGGCACTACGTACGGCGGTTATTTTAGGCGTTGCCGAACAATTAACGACAGAAGCGAAAACGGTGAAGCAACTTTCCGCCGCACTGAACACTGACAGTGGCCGATTGCGACGTATTTTGCGCATTCTGGCATCGCGCGGTCTCTTTCACTGCGCAGAAAACGATGTTATTTCCCTGACGCCAATGGCGGAATTACTGCTCGAGGATCACCCCTGGTCGTTACGTCATGCCATTCTGATGCTGACGGATAAAACCTTCTGGTGGCCCGCACTGGAACTGACTGAGACGGTACGTGGCGGTGATGCTTTTCACAGGCTTTTCGGCAGCGCATTCTATGATTACTGGGCGCAACAAGATCAAACGAATAACGTCTTTCACCGAGGAATGTACTCGATGTCACGGGTTGAAAATGAGGTGCTGGTACGCGCTTATGATTTTCCACCTCAGGTTACCGTGGCGGATATTGCCGGAGGGTATGGAAATTTATTGCTTAATATATTGCGTCATAACCCAACCACGAAAGGTATTCTTTTTGACCGCGCAGAGGTATTAGCCGGGAATATTTTGCACCACCTCAATGATAATTCCCGCTGGTCATTAATAGCGGGCAATTTTTTTGAAACCTGCCCGTCCGCAGATATTTACGTATTGAAGTACATTGTTATGGATTGGGTCAGCGAGAAGGCGCTGCAAATATTGAAAAACTGCCGTAAGGCAATGCCTGCGCAGGGCAAAGTGCTGTTACTTGAACCCTGTATCGCCGCAGCAGACAATGACCCGGGCAGTTACGCCGTTGATCTGCTGCTGCTCAGCAGTTTTGCCGGTGGGCAAGTCAGAACGCCGGCCGAACTCAACGCGTTGTTTTCGGCCGCTGGGTTAAAACTGAATCGCATTATCCGCACCGAGAGTTGGTTATCCATCATTGAAGCAGTCGCTGCGTAGCGCGCAGAAAGAAAAAAGCCCCTGCCGGACATCAGGCGGCAGGGGCCAGAGTAGTGAAACGTTATTGTGCGCTCACGCTAACATCAATACCGGGGAAATATTTTTCCGCCAGATTTTTGATGGTGCCGTCAGCACGAACTTTATCAATGGCGGCATCAAGCTGTTTTTTCGTCGCATCGTCACCTTTGCGCAGCCCAAAACCGATGCCGCTGCCGAGGATCGTATCGTCCGATACCGGTTTGCCGATAAAGCCAAACCCTTTCCCCTGCGGCTTGCTGAGGAAACCTGCCTGCCCCGCCGCCGACATCACCAAAGAGGCGTCAATACGGCCGTTCAGTAAATCTCCCCACGCCATATTCTGATCTTTATACGACACCACCGTGACACCGTGCTTTTCCCAGTGCTCTTTGGCGTAAGTTTCCTGAATGGAACCCTGCAACACGCCGATGGTTTTCCCTTTCAGCCCTTCCGCAGTGGCTTCCATCCCATCGCCGCTTTTACCGACCAGTTGTGAAGGAATGCGGTAAATTGGTTGCGTGAAATCGATGCTTTTACGCCGTTGTTCGGTGATGTTCATCGCCGAGTTAATGGCATCAAATTTTTTCGCCGTCAGCCCTGGGATCAGCGCATCAAACGAGGTCTCCACCCAACTGCATTTCAGTTGTGCGGCTTTACAGATGGCGTTTCCCAGCTCGATATCAAACCCTTCCAGCTCGCCTGCGGCATTGCGGCTTTCGAACGGCGGATATTCCGCCTCAACGCCGTAACGCAGTTCGGTTGCCGCGAATGAAGAGAGTGAGCAGAGCAAACCCATCCCCAGACAGAGTGCTTTTAGTTTCATTATTAACGCTCCTTAGCGTGGCTTAACACGACACAGGGCCTGCGCGCCTGCTCTTAATGTGGCCTCATCTTTGGCAAAAGAGAGGCGAATGAGTTTGTTATCTGTCCCGTCTGTATAAAACGCCGACAGCGGTATGGTCGCCACACCGTACTCAGTAATCAGGCGTTTGACCATCTCGCTGTCACTCTCATCGCTGAACGCACTGTAATCCGCTAACAGGAAGAAAGAACCGGCGCTGGGTAACAGGCGGAACGGTGAATCAGCCAGCAGTGTTTGCAGCAGATCGCGCTTGCGCTGATAAAACGACGACAGCATCAGCCAGCCTTGCGGATCGCGCATCTGCTCGGCAAACGCGTACTGCATCGGGGTATCGGCAGAGAACATCAAAAATTGATGTACCTTGCAGATTTCATCCATCAATTCAGCGGGAGCAACGCAGTAGCCAACGCGCCAGCCGGTAACGTGATAGGTTTTCCCGAAAGAAGAGACGATCACGCTGCGCTCCGCCAGTTGCGGGTGCGTCGCCATGCCGTGATGCGGTTCACCGTCAAATACGACGTGCTCGTACACCTCATCCGAGAGGATCACAATATCCGTATTACGGGTTAAGGCGGCCAGATGATCGAGATCAGCGCGGGAGAAGACCTGCCCGCTGGGGTTGTGCGGGGTGTTAACGATGATCATCCGCGTGCGCGGCGTAATTGCGGCCTGCACTTCATTCCAGTTAACGGCGAAATCCGGCACCGTCAGCTTAATGGCAATCGGTGTGGCGCCCTGCAAACGAACAATCGGCGCATAGCTGTCAAACGACGGCTCAAAGTAGATCACTTCATCGCCCGGATGCACCAGCCCGCTAATGGCGGAGTACAAACCCTGGCTGGCGCTGGCGGTGATCAGCACTTCGCTGTCGATGTCGTAATGCGTGTGGTAGAGATCGGCAATTTTCTGCGCAATACGCTCTTTCAGCGAACGCAGCCCGGTCATGGGCGCGTACTGGTTGTGATTCTCCTGCATGGCGCGGGTAACACCGGCAACCAGTTGCGGATCGCAGGGGAAATTGGGCGCGCCCTGAGAGAGGTTAATCGCGTTGTGCTCGGCGGAAAGCTGGCCAATCACGGTAAAAATGGTGGTGCCGACATCAGGTAATTTAGAGCGGGTTCTCACCGGCGTGCGCAAAGTCATTGTTCATCCTTTCGCTAAAAAGTGCATAAGCATTCAAACCAAAAGCACGCTGTCGCGACAATCGAATTGTTGTCATAATAGCCATGATAAAAACACATAGCTGGAGTTGCCATGTCGCACCGAACCCTGCCGCTGAATGCCATTGACGCCTTTCTGGTCACCGCCCGCCATCTCAATTTGACGCACGCTGCGCGTGAGTTATGCCTGACGCAGGGCGCGGTCAGCCGCAAGATCGCCACGCTGGAAAGCTGGTTTGGCTTTCCATTGTTTGAGCGCCACGCCCGCGGGCTGCACTTATCCCCACAGGGCAGCGCCCTGCTGCCGGAACTACGCAGCGCCTTTGAGCACCTGTTGATGGTTGCCGACCAGGCACGCGCGCAGCAAACGGTGGTGCGCCTGAAAGCGCCAACCTGCGCCATGCGCTGGCTGGTGCCGAAGCTGTTGCACATTGAGCAGCGCTATCCGGAACTGCAGGTTGCGCTCACCACCACGACCGATCACACCATCAATTTCAAAACAGAACCTTATGACGCAGCGATTGTGTTCGGCACGCAGTTAAGCGCCGGGGATTTGCTGTTTGAAGAGGCGCTGACGCCGGTACTTAACAGTACACTGGCCGCAAAAATGCCGCTGGAGAAAGCGACGCTGCTGCATCCGACGCGGGATAAAACCGACTGGTCACTGTGGCTGGCGAAGCAGCAGGATTTCCAGCCGGCTATGAGGAAAAATCAACACTTCGACACCATGGATCTGGCGATTACTGCCGCCATCCAGGGGCTGGGTATAACCATTGCCGACGAGACAGTTGTGGCAGAGGATATCCGCGCCGGGCGGCTTCAGCGGCCGTTTGCGCTGAGTATTAAGACCGGCGCCAGCTACCGGCTTGTCCTGCGCCAGTCGGGCAATAAAGCCGACGGGCTGGCAGCGTTTCGTGAGGGCTTGCTGGCGGCTAATCCAGCTTAACGTGATGGCGCATCACCCGGCGGAAGAAGCTCAGACGCGTACGCATAAAGCGATTAACCAGGCGAAATCCTGCATGTTTATTCAATCCGATGCGCAGCAGCCTGTCGCGCCCACGCACGCAGGCCAGCCAGTTCACCGGACCGGCAAGCGATTCACAATGACGGCTGGCATGATGGGCAAACTGCACCCAGTAATCGGCAAGATGTGCGGCAAACGCCAGATCGCGCGGGTTAACGTAGCTGCGCGAGGGCTCCGAAAGCATAAGATTGTCGAATACGTACGGCACTTCGTTACCGTGCCACGCGCCGTTGACGTAAGTGTCATGCGCGGCTTCCGCAACATAATCAAACCAGTAGCGCCAGCAGGGTTGCCGCACCCGTTGCTGCGCCTGCATCACCACCAGCCCGAGCGTGGTAAATGCCATATCGCGGCACACCTGGCGGCCGAGCTCGGCATCGCCCTTCACTCGCGGATAAAGCAATTTAATCAGCCCTAACCCGAGGCGCTGCTCGCGGCGAATTTTCTCGATCTGCCCGGCAAGATCGACGCCAAACTCCGCCATCACGCTGGCTTCATCGCTGTTCGAGCCAATAAGCACCGGCATCGGATGCTGCCTTGCGGCAAAAAACACATCCAGCGTCGGTTCCGGCAGCACCTCGTCGCCGACAATCGGTGCGGGGGCAATTTTCAGCGGCGCACCCAGCGGCCAGCACGCATCGGCCGGGATCGCCCGCAATTGCTCCGCACTGGCGTTTGTCAGGCCAAAATGCGCAGCCACCGCTTCGCCTTTTGCCAGAGCCGCTTCCCGCGGCGTATCCGGCAAGGTATAGCTGCTCTGAATAATGCTTTTATGAAACAGCCCTTTTGCCCGTGGAGAAGCCATCAGCGCCATCACGCTGCGCGCCCCGGCCGATTCGCCAAACAGCGTAACGTTTTCCGCATCGCCGCCAAACGCGGCAATGTTCTCCTGCACCCAGCGCAAAGCGGCGATTTGGTCGAGCAAACCGAAGTTATATACGCGTTCACCCTGTTCGGCTTCCAGCGCCGGATGGGCGAAAAAGCCGAGATGACCGAGCCGGTAATTGAGCGTCACCAGCACCACGCCGCGCGCGGCCAGCGCTTTGCCGTCGTAGGGCGGTAGCCCGCCGGAGCCAATGGTAAACCCGCCGCCGTGCAGCCAGACCATCACCGGCAGCGGTTTTTCGCGTTCGGCGGGCGACCAGACGTTAAGGTAGAGGCAATCTTCAGAGAATTGCCCCGGATCGCCACCGCCAATCTGCTGACAAGACTCGCTGTTTTGCCAGCTGGCGGCAGAAAAACGGTCGGCGCTGCGCACCCCTTGCCAGGGTTCCACCGGCTGCGGCGCACGCCAGCGCAGCGGACCAACGGGCGGCGCGGCAAACGGAATACCGCGCCAGACATTAAAGGCCGCTTCGCGACAGCCCAGCACGCTGCCGTGGCGGGTATGCGCCAGCGGCGCGGAAGGATTCTCCATAGCAACATCATCCAGAAATAACTGATTTCTGGATGATTACCTGTTTTACAGCAGACCGCAACGTCGTTTGCTGCGCTCGGAGGCCTCCTGATAAAGGGTGAATTCGTCGAGTACCGGGCAACCGAGCGCCGCTTCAAACTGCGCTTTGCTGGCGTTGCCGTGGCTGCGCGCCTGGGTTTCATTACCGAGGTTGGACTGGAAAATCCCCGCCGCGCTGACCGGGAGAAAATCTTCGTAGGTGATGGGCTGCGCCACTACCCAGCCGCGTTCGATCAGCGGTTGTGGATCGTCACCGGGACGGATCGCCTGGCGATGCGCTTCGCCGGTCGGCGTCAACCGGTAGCGGAACCATGCCAGATCCTGCTTGCGCAACAGCATTTCGCTGTCCGGGAAGGCTTTGAAGACATCCTGTAAATGCAACTGGTGCGTGAGATTGTCTTTGCCAGTGCCCGCCTCTGCCAATAACTGATCGTACAGCGCCCGCCCTTTTGGCGTCAGCGCCACGCCGCGCTGCTCGATTTCGCCGAAGCGCGCAGTATGCGTTCCCTGATGTTCACCGTTGAACAGCACCGGTTCATCCAGCGCTTTGAAGCTGGTCTGACGCAGTAAAATCGGCACATCGCGGCGCGGTGGCCCTTCGATCAGGATCTTCGGCTCGATACCGTATTTAGGCATCAGCGCCTGCACACGATCGATATCCAGTGTGCGCGGCGTTAAGTGATTGATATGGCAGCCGGGGAAACAGACCACATCGGCAATCAGCCGGTGCTCGTTGTGCAGCGCCTGGTATGTTTGCTCATCGACCGTGGCATGACGATGCCAGCGGAATGTCTCCAGCGCTTCCTGCACAAAAGCGTTGGCCTGCGGCTCGGTAAAACCGCCGTTCAGTTCATGCAATTCGATCAACTGGCGGCAAGCCGGGGTAAAGATATCGCGCTTCGCCAGAATCGCCGCCGCTTTGTTGCGCAACGACTCGTTCTCTATCAACTCCAGCCGCAGCAGCGAGGTAAAAATGCGAAACGGATTGCGCGCCAGCGCGGCGTCATCCACCGGACGAAACGCGGTAGAGTGCACCGGTACGCCCGCCTGCGACAGGTCGTAATAGCTCACCGGGTACATCCCCATGACGGCAAACATTCGCCGCAGCCAGGATAACTCTTCCGCAGTGCCCACCCGAATCGCGCCGTGGCGCTCAACATTAAGCCGCGCCAGTTCATCCGCATTGACCAGTTGTTCATGCAATCGGGGATTGTGTTCCAGAACGGCGAGGTTCACATCAGCAACCAGTTCCAGCAGCGTGCCGTATTGCGGAACTTCCTGCTGGTACATTGCCGACATGGCTTGTGAAAATTGTTCGCGTATCTCATCGGCCGTGATGTTGTAACCCATTTCATTTTCCTTCCTGTGTGCTCTCTTCTGGAGTGTAGGAAGCTCATTCACATGCGTGATGGGAAATTTACAAAGTGTGATCGTGGCAGGAAACGGACGCCGCTGAAGCACAAAAAACATAACGAAAGATTATGGAAACCGTCGAAGAAAGCCATACAAAGTTGCTGGTTTCGTCACACTGCGCGGAAAATCTGTTTGTAACTCAAATAGATTAGATGTTAAGAATACTTTGCAATCAAGTTATTAAAATAAACAACTTTTCTTGTCACCGAATCCGCTTAGTTTTTAACATCATCTTATGGAAAAAAATGGTCTCTTTTCACAGCGCATTCGCCTGCGCCATTTACATACCTTCGTGGCCGTCGCTCAACAAGGAACTCTGGGGCGCGCGGCTGAAACCCTTAATTTAAGCCAGCCAGCGCTGTCGAAAACGCTGAATGAACTGGAACAACTGACCGGCAAGCGTCTGTTTGAACGCGGCCGTCTCGGCGCACAGTTGACGCATGTCGGCGAGCAGTTTCTGACGCACGCGGTGCGGGTGCTGGATGCCGTCAATATTGCCGGGCAGTCGCTGGATCATAAAACGGAACAGAAAAGCGATCTGATCCGTATCGGCGCTCTGCCGACTGCCGCGCTGGGTATTTTGCCGGCGGTGATTGGCCAGCTTCATAAACAACAGCCGGATCTTAAGATTCAGGTCGCTACTGCCCATAATCCGATGCTGCTGGCCGGGCTGAAGTCCGGCGAGCTCGATCTGGGCATTGGCCGGATGTCAGACCCGGAACTGATGAGCGGCCTTAATTACGAACTGCTGTTTCTGGAATCACTGAAACTGGTGGTGCGCCCAAATCATCCCCTGCTGCAAAGTACCATCACATTGAGCCGGGTACTTGAATGGCCGGTGGTCGTTTTACCGGAAGGCACCCCTCCGCGTGATAGCGCAGAAGAACTGCTGTCCAGCCAGAATTGCAAACTGCCCGCTGGCTGTATCGAGACGCTCTCCGCCTCGCTGTCGCGCCAGTTAACCGTCGGCTTTGACTACGTCTGGTTTGTGCCGTCGGGCGCGGTAAAAGATGATTTGCGCCTCGGCTCGCTGGTCGCCCTGCCGATCCCACCGCTGGGAATCGGCGATCCGGTCGGCATTATCACGCGTGTCGATACGCCGCTGCCACCTGCTGCGCATACGCTTATCAGCGCGATCCGTAAAATCATGCCGGGTTAATCTCCCGGCACTTCATTCGGTTCTTCTTGTTGCGCAAATGGTAAACATCTCGTTAATTGTGTGATAAAAGGTGGTTGTTGATTAAGGGTTGTTGTTACACGAGCCAGGATAACGCTGTAACAACCCGCATCCGGAAGAACCAATGAAATTTAAAACAGCAATTAAACCCTACCACGCCGCTGCCGGTGGTCTGGGCTCTCTGGAAGCCACCACTCGCTTCGTCATTGACAGCAAAAATGCCCTCAAAAATTTGCGCAACCTGTTGCGCATGAACAAAGCCCGGGGCTTCGACTGCCCCGGTTGCGCCTGGGGCGATGATAATAAAAGCACCTTCAGTTTCTGCGAAAACGGTGCGAAAGCCGTGACCTGGGAAGCCACCCGTCGCCAGATCGACGCCACGTTTTTTGCACAACACAGCGTCAGCGCACTTAACCGCCAGAGTGATTACTTTCTTGAATATCAGGGACGCCTGACCGAACCGCTGCGCTATAACCCGCAAACCGACCACTATGAACCGATCAGCTGGGATGATGCGCTGGCGCTGATCGGCGAACATATTCAGGCGATGGATAACCCCAACCAGCTTGAGCTGTACACCTCCGGGCGCGCCAGCAATGAAGCCTCTTACCTGTATCAGTTGTTTGGCCGCATGGTCGGTACCAACAACTTCCCGGACTGCTCCAATATGTGCCACGAAGCCAGCGGTGCCGGGCTAAAACGCAGCATTGGCGTCGGTAAAGGCACCATTCATCTGGTCGATTTTGATAAAGCGGACGCTATTTTTGTCTTCGGGCAAAACCCCGGCACCAACCATCCGCGCATGCTGCATAGTCTGCGTCACGCCGCCGATCGCGGCGCGCGAATTGTCACCTTTAACACCCTGCGCGAACGCGGCCTTGAGCGTTTTGCCGATCCGCAAAAACCGCTGGAAGTGGTCACGCCAATGGCGGGAACCATCAGCTCTTCCTACTATCAGCCGAATCTCGGCGGTGATATGGCAGCGGTACGCGGGATGGCCAAAGCGTTGCTGGAAACCCAGCGTCAGCGCCTTGCTAACGGCGAAAGCAGCATCTTCGCGGATGATTTTATTGCTGAGCACACCCAGGGTATTGAAGCGTGGTTTGCGCAAATCGATGCCACCGACTGGCAAACCATTGAGCAGCAATCCGGCCTCAGCCAGCAGCAGTTGCGTGATGCAGCGGCAATATGGCAGACCTCAGAACGGGTGATCTGCACCTGGGCGATGGGCATTACCCAGCACAAACACTCGCTGGATACGGTGCGGGAAATTACCAACCTGCAACTGCTCGGCGGCCATCTGGGTAAACCGGGAGCCGGGCTGTGTCCGGTGCGTGGTCACAGCAATGTGCAGGGCAACCGCACGATGGGGATCGATGAAAAACCGCCGCAGGCCCTGCTCGACAGCCTTGCCCGCCACTTCCATTTCGAACCGCCGCGCGAGCACGGTCACCATACGGTTGACGCCATTCAGGCGATGCTGCGCGATGAAGTGAAAGTGCTGCTTGCGCTCGGCGGTAATCTTGCTGCTGCCGCGCCGGATACGCCGCTGACCTGCGAAGCGCTGCGCCGCTGCGGGCTAACGGTCTATATCAGCACCAAACTCAACCGCAGCCATTTAATGCCGGGGAAACAGTCGCTTATTCTGCCAACGCTGGGCCGTACCGAAGAGGATGTGCAGGCCTCAGGCCGCCAGTTTGTCACTGTCGAAGACTCCTTCAGCATGGTGCATGCTTCCGAAGGGATCGGCAAACCGCTGGCGGCAACGCAGCGCTCGGAAACAGCGATTGTCGCCGGGATTGCCCATGCGACCTTAGGCACAGCGCAACTCGACTGGCTGGCGCTGGCCGCCGATTACAACCTGATTCGTGACCATATCGCCGCTACGATCCCTGGCTTTCAGAATTTCAATGCCCGTTGCGACGAACCCGGTGGTTTCTGGCTGGGCAATGCGGCGGCGGAGCTGCGTTTCAATACGCCATCCGCGAAAGCGGAATTCAGCGCTGCGGCGCTGCCTGACGCGGTCTGCCCGGAAATCACCGCGCCGTTTGTGTTGCAGACGTTACGCTCGCACGATCAGTACAACACCACCATTTATGGCCTCGACGATCGTTATCGTGGGGTTTATGGTCAGCGCGATGTGCTGTTTATGCACCCGGACGATATTGCTGCGCTCGGCCTGAGCGATGGCGCTCGCGTCGATATTGAAACCCTGGCCACGGACGGCGTGGTTCGCCGCGTGGAGGATTTCCGCCTTGTCGCCTACGATATCCCGCGCGGTAACCTCGCGGCTTACTACCCGGAGACGAACCCACTGGTTCCCCTGACCCGTTTTGGCGACGGCACCGGTACGCCCACCTCAAAATCGATCCCGGTTAGCGTCACTCCGGCGCAAACACGCGCAACCCTGCGTATTGCCTGACCTTCCAGCCCGCTTTCGGCGGGCTTTTTACTTATTACCCACGCCGGGTTTTAACAACTTCGAATAATAATTTAACAGAATCATCATACTTTCTATTCACCACATGGTTCATTTATGTTTACAATGTTGCTTCGTTTTGTAGCAAAGAAAGTAAATAACCCTTCATTCATAACTAAATCCCTATAGAAAATTATCCATTTGGTTCGGCCAGCGGCCGTTTGCCGTTCCGCACACGAATGGGTTTCAGGAGAAAAACATGGCACCTGGTAAGACGCCACGCGGGATGGTAAACGTCCTGAAGTGGTTGCTGGCCGTACTGATGATGGTTATCGGTCTGGCGATTGGCATTCTCGGTTATCAACTTGTCGCCGTCGGCGGCAGCTTCTACTTCCTGATCATGGGTATCGTGATGGTGGTGGCGGCAGGTTTGATTATCACAAACCACCTCAGTGGTATTCTGCTCTACGCGCTGGCATTTATCGTTTCTCTTTTCTGGTCCGTCAACGATGCAGGCTGGTCATTCTGGCCGTTATTCTCGCGCCTGTTTACTTTCGGCGTGCTGGCCTTGCTGGCCGCACTGCTGTGGCCGCTGCTGCGTGCGCAACAACGCGCGACGCCGCTGCGCAAATCCTCGTTCAGCCTGGCTGGCGTGCTGGCAGTGCTGCTGTTGGTTAGCGCAGGCGGCATGTTCAAAACCTGGAATGTGATCGCACCAACGGAAGCGATTCCGGTGAAACCAGTTGCCGCCGGGACGGCGCAGCAGGACTGGAAACACTGGGGCAACACCACCCACGGCGATCGCTTCGCCGCGCTGGATCAGATTAACAAGCAGAACGTTAACCAGTTGAAAGTGGCCTGGGTTGCGCACACCGGGGATATTCCGCAGAGCAACGGCTCTGGCGCGGAAGATCAGAACACCCCGCTACAGGTTGGCGACACGCTGTATGTCTGTACGCCGTACAGCAAAGTGCTGGCGCTGGATGTGGATTCAGGCAAAGAGAAATGGCGCTACGATGCGAAAGCCACTGCGCCAAACTGGCAACGCTGCCGCGGTCTGGGCTATTACGAAGAGAGTCAGGCGCTGGCATCTGCGGCACAGAGCACCTCGCCTGCTGCCTGCCCGCGTCGTCTGTTCCTGCCCACCACCGATGCACGCCTGATTGCAATTAATGCCGATAACGGCAAAGTCTGTGATGACTTCGGCGACCACGGCGTAGTCGATCTGGGCGTTGGCATGGGCGAAATCAAACCGGGTTACTACCAGCAAACCTCAACGCCGCTGGTCGCCGGGAATGTAGTGGTGGTCGGCGGCCGCGTGGCGGATAACTTCTCCACTGGCGAACCGCCGGGCGTTGTGCGTGCGTATGACGTTCACAGCGGGAAACTGGCGTGGGCGTGGGATCCGGGCAACCCGGCGATCACCGGCCTGCCGCCGGAGGGCCAGACTTATACGCGCGGTACGCCGAACGTCTGGTCTGCGATGTCGTATGACGCCAAACTGAACCTGATCTATCTGCCAACCGGCAACGCCACCCCGGATTTCTGGGCCGGTGAACGTACCGCGCTCGACGATAAATACAGCTCGTCTGTGGTTGCCGTAGATGCCACTACCGGTAAAGTACGCTGGCACTATCAGACTACGCACCACGATTTGTGGGACTTCGACCTGCCTTCGCAGCCAACGCTGTTCGATCTGCCGGATGGCAAAGGCCACACCACGCCGGTACTGGTACAGACCAGTAAACAGGGCATGATCTTTATGCTCAACCGTGAAACCGGCGAGCCGGTGGCGAAAGTGGAAGAGCGTCCGGTTCCGGCGGGCAATGTGCAGGGAGAACGTTATTCCCCGACGCAACCCTACTCGGTTGGCATGCCGATGATCGGCAACCAAACGCTGAAAGAGTCTGATATGTGGGGTGCGACGCCAATCGATCTGCTGTTGTGCCGTATCGCCTTTAAATCGATGCGCCACCAGGGCGTCTTCACCCCGCCGGGTCTCGATCGTTCCCTGCAATTCCCAGGCTCGCTGGGCGGGATGAACTGGGGTAGCGTTTCGCTCGATCCGAACCATAACCTGATATTTGTTAACGATATGCGCCTGGGGCTGGCGAACTATATGGTGCCGCGCACGAACGTTGCGAAAAACGCCAGCGGCATTGAGATGGGGATTGTGCCGATGGAGGGTACGCCGTTTGGCGCGATGCGCGAGCGTTTCCTCTCGCCGCTGGGTATTCCGTGTCAGCAGCCGCCTTTCGGCACGATGTCTGCGGTTGATCTCTCCACCGGTAAACTGGTGTGGCAGGTTCCGGTCGGCACCGTAGAAGATACCGGCCCGCTGGGCATCCGCATGCATATGCCGATTCCCATCGGTATGCCGACGCTGGGCGCGTCACTTTCTACCCAGTCCGGCCTGTTGTTCTTTGCCGGTACCCAGGATTTCTATCTGCGCGCATTTGATACCGCCACCGGGAAAGAGATCTGGAAAGATCGTCTGCCGGTGGGGAGCCAGTCCGGCCCGATGACCTATGTGTCACCGAAAACCGGTAAGCAATACATCATTATCAATGCGGGCGGTGCGCGTCAGTCGCCGGATCGCGGCGACTATGTGATTGCTTATGCGCTACCTGATAAACAATAAGGTGTAAGTGTTATAAAAAGGTCCGCTGATGCGGGCCTTTTTTCATCCCGCAAGCAGAGTGAGTTTCAGCCAACCTGCAACCAATCTTAAACAAACATTTCACTCGCCAGACACAGATTGTCGCCGCTGATAAACTAGATGGTATCCACCCTGGAGAGCGGAAGGTTATTGTCATGCAATATGAAGAACAGCAGCTTATCAACGGCCTTTTCGAACGTCTGAAACAGACCGGACAGCAAAACAGCCAACGGGATGCAGAGGCAGAGCGTCAGATCGCGGAATTCGTCAGACAGCAGCCTGCGGCTCCCTACTATATGGCGCAATCGATTTTGATTCAGGAAGCGGCGCTGAAACGCCTGCAGGCGCGGGTTCAGGAGCTTGAAAGCGAATTGGCCGCGCAAAAAAGCAAACCCGCAACGGGCGGCAGTTTTCTCGGCGGCCTGTTTGGTGGCGGGAAAAGCAACCCGCAGCCGGACAATAGCTGGAATGCCCAGCCGCAGCAGCCACCGGCACAGGATTATTCCCGTGCGGCAGCGCCAGCTTCGGCTCCCCGCAGCGGCGGTTTTATGGCTGGCGCGCTGCAAACTGCCGCTGGCGTGGCCGGTGGCGTTGTGCTGGCCGAGATGCTGACCAATATGTTCCATCAGTCGCGACCGGAAGAGATCGTCAATATTATCGAAGACCCGGCAACGCCTGCCGGTGGCGAGCCGTTTGTCGGTAATCAATACGGCGACTTTAATAACGTCTCTGACACCCGTTTCCTCAACCAGGACGATCCGTTCGGCAATAATAACGACGCCTGGCAGAACGACGATGTTGATGACAACGACTACAGCAATGATGACGACAGCTTTATTTAACGAGCTAAGCGTTGGATAAAAAAAAGAGGCCTTACGGCCTCTTTTCTTTTGCGGGTTATCAGAAGGTTTCCCAGTTATCGCCATTTGCCAGCGCAGGGCGCTGCGGTTTAAACGGTTTTGCCGTTGGCGAAGACGTGCTGTTCTGGCGCTGCGGCGCAGCACCGGTCAGGCGGAAGGCCCCTACCGCTTCGGTCAGACGCGCGGCCTGCTCTTCCAGCGAGGCGGCGGCGGCGGACGCTTCTTCTACCAGCGAGGCGTTTTGTTGCGTGACGTTATCCATTTCCGTGATCGCCTGGCTCACCTGGGTGATACCTTTGCTCTGCTCATCGGATGCCGCTGCAATTTCCAGCATGATATCGGTTACGCGTTTCACCGCCGTCACGATCTCATCCATCGTTTCACCCGCAGAAACCACTTCACCGGAACCTTTCTCAATCAGGCTGACGGATTCACTGATCAGCGCTTCGATCTCTTTTGCCGCCTGCGCACTGCGACTCGCCAGCGTGCGCACTTCACTGGCCACCACGGCAAAACCGCGCCCCTGCTCACCGGCACGCGCCGCTTCTACGGCGGCGTTGAGCGCCAGGATATTGGTCTGGAAGGCAATGCTGTTGATCACCGCAGTAATTTCAGAGATTTTGCGTGAACTGCTGGTGATATTGCCCATCGTCTGCACCACGCCGGAAACAATCTGCCCGCCTTTGGTCGCTTTGCCGGAGGCGTCGCGCGCCAGGCCGCTGGCATGGTGTGCGTTGTCGGCGTTCTGTTTCACCGTTGCGGTCAGCTGTTCCATGCTGGCGGCCGTTTCTTCAATTGCCGCCGCCTGCTGCTCGGTACGCGAAGAGAGATCGGTGTTACCGGCGGAGATTTCACTGGTGCCACGATAGATCTCTTCCGCGCCCTGGCGGACCGTGGCTACGGTGGTGACCAGCGAGTGCTGCATCGCCTGCAAATCACTGCTCAGACGGCCAATCTCACTGCGGCCAGTCGGTTCATCCTCAACGGTCAAATCACCGGAAGCAATGCGCGCAATACGCTGCGCCGCACGTTGCAGCGGGTTAATCACCACGCGGCGCAGTACGATGAAGGTAATGACGGTCAACACCAGTGCAAAGGCGAAGGCAGCGGCCATAAAAGTAAGACCTAACTGCGTACGGCTGTGCGCCAGCTCGGTCAGGTGTTCTGCGCGTTCGGTACGGATCTTAATCGCTTTCAACAATACGACGTTATACGCGGCATCAAGCTGGCGCGCCTGTTCGCTTTCGTGGTTGATGATGGCTTCAAACATGCCGTTTTTCGCGTATTTCAACATCGGCTGCATGCCTGCGATGTAGGCGTTAAACAGGCGAGTCAGATCCTCATCCAGCGCAACGTCCTCCGGCGTTTTAACTTCACGCGCCATATAGACTTTGAAACCATCCTGAGATTGTTGAATACGTTTTTCCGCTTCTGCGACGTTATTTTTCATGTCGTCCATTTCGGCGATACGGCTTGCCGCGCCGGCATGGATCAGATTAAGACGAGCTGTGCGTAAGTTGTTAGAACTGTTAGATAATCCCATGCGAACCTGGATTTCCTGCGTCACATCACGCTGATCGCGATCCGCTTGCATCATAAAATATCCCGCCAGGCCGGAGCTGAGCGCAAACAGCACCAGAATACCGCTGAGAATGGAGGAAAACAGGGGAACCAATCGAATATTGTGCATAAATCCAATGCGTTGCATTGCTGCTTTGTTATCCATGGCTATCGACTCTCATATTTGTCTAATGCATTCATCACGATGATATATATGCATCGGCAATAATTGGATTTTTCTTATGGAGAAAAGCGCAACAGCGGTCACAGATTTGGACATTGGTAGCGCCAGCGGTTGCACCGCTGGCGTGAAGCAAGGTTAGTTATCGCCGAAATGGATAACGGTACGGATAGATTTCCCTTCGTGCATCAGATCAAACGCGTCGTTGATCTGCTCCAGCGGCATGCGATGGGTAATGAACGGATCGAGGCGAATTTTGCCCGCCATTGCATCTTCCACCATGCCCGGCAACTGGCTGCGCCCTTTCACGCCGCCAAACGCCGAACCGCGCCATACGCGCCCGGTGACTAGCTGGAACGGACGGGTGCTGATCTCCTGGCCTGCGCCCGCAACGCCGATGATCACGCTTTCGCCCCAGCCTTTATGGCAGCACTCAAGCGCAGAACGCATGACGTTAACGTTACCGATACATTCAAAGCTGAAATCAACGCCGCCGTCGGTCATCTCAACAATCACATCCTGAATCGGACGGTCGTGATCTTTCGGGTTGATAAAGTCGGTTGCCCCCATCTCTTTCGCCAGAGCGAATTTGTCCGGGTTGGTATCGATAGCCAGAATCCGGCCAGCTTTCGCCTGAACGGCCCCCTGAATCGCCGCCAGACCGATACCGCCGAGGCCGAAGATCGCTACGGTATCGCCCTCTTTCACTTTCGCCGTGTTGTGCACCGCGCCGATACCGGTGGTGACACCGCAACCGAGCAGACAGACTTTATCCAGCGGTGCTTGCTCGTTCACTTTTGCCAGCGAGATTTCCGCGCAGACGGTGTATTCGCTGAAAGTACTGGTGCCCATATAGTGGAAAATTGGCTCGCCGTTGTAAGAGAAACGGGTGGTGCCGTCCGGCATCAGACCTTTACCCTGCGTGGCGCGTACGGCCTGGCAGAGGTTGGTTTTACCGGATTTACAGAACTTACATTCGCCACACTCTGCGGTGTACAGCGGAATAACGTGATCACCCGGTTTCAGACTGGTCACGCCCTCGCCGACTTCAACCACAATTCCGCCGCCTTCATGGCCGAGCACCGCCGGGAAGACTCCTTCCGGATCGTCACCGGAGAGCGTAAACGCGTCGGTATGACACACCCCGGTATGCGTGATACGTACCAGCACTTCGCCCTTTTTCGGCGGCGCAACGTCGATTTCGACGATTTTAAGTGGTTGACCCGGCCCGAAGGCAACGGCTGCACGTGATTTCATATCTCTCTTCCTTTTTGTGAATACCTTGATGCTTATTTTAGATAAGAGCGCAAAAGATGACCGACTTCCGCCATGCGAACCGCACGCTGCTCCGCAGTGGTGTCGCCGTTGACCAGCTCATCTTTCAGGTGAATTTCAACCATTTCGCCCATCAGGCCGTTGGCTGCGCCGCGCACGGCGGCGATTTGCTGCAAAATGGCGATGCAGGGCTCGCCGCTTTCCAGCGCACGTTCCAGCGCATCAACCTGACCACGGATGCGTCGCACCCGCGTCAAAACGCGTTTCTTGTCTTCTGGTGAATGGGGCATGTGACCTCCTGCATACTATAGGGGGGTATGGTAATAGCAGTGACGTAACAGTGTAAACACTGCGTTTTATGCGGGTATCAGGCGCGAACGATTTAGGGGAGTGACACGATTAGTTTCTAAGCGTTTTGCTGCTGCTAGTCGTGCAACGTAACAGGATGATGCTGGAGCACTATTCGCGGCAGTTGCGATAAAAAGGGCCAACAACCCAATAAACCACACCTGTTTTTATCTGATCTTCTCAATAGATATATTATATAAAAGCCATCACGCTTTTCGTGGTGATTTTTTCGCAGGTTGTAATTAATCGCGAAATTATATCAGAATGTTATTAACGCCCAACATTTAAATATCGTTTTGACAATAGATAAAACCGGACAGATTTTGTTTTATATCAAGACTCAGCCAGGAACTTTATTAGATATATTTTCCCGTCAGCGGCATGCATTAAATACATTAATTTTAAGTATGTTCTTATTATATTCTTTGTTAAGATTTTCCTATTAGGAGATTAAATTAGCCGCAAGGAGCAAGTATGCGCTGGAGTATTACGGAAATGCTGGTATCACCGACAACCAAAACTGCCTTTGCGCTGGCCCGCAACACGCCAGAGCTGGCAGTGATTTTCTGGTATAAGGGTAATTATTTTTTACGCCCTGATAACATATTACATACGTACCAGGAACACTACGTCGTTAATGGAAAAGCATGTGATTTTAACATTATTCATACCCTTCCCTTTTTCCCTTCTATCTGGCAAACGCTAAAAAAAGGCTGTCACTGCCCGGGCAATGAGGATATTTCGTTAAGGACGTGTGACCATCAAAAAACCTGCGAGTTTGATCTTTGTCCCTACGGTATAAAAATGATCAAGTGATTATTTAAAAATTTAATTATTATCCCGCAATCGAATAATGTTTATGGGGCGTGGACTGCTACGCCCATCATATTCAACCACCTATGCATAAAAACCCCGGTGGAGAGTCTCACCGGGGCGATATTCAACGTTTCAGCGGCAACCCGGCCGTTTCCCGGGCGCGCAACACAGTAAGGAAGGTAATCAGCGCTGCGGCCATCACGTAAAAGGCCGGTGAGAATTTATCGCCGGTGCTGGTAATCAGCCACGCCGAAAACCACGGGGTGATGCCGCCGAAAAACGCAACCGCAAAGTTATAAGCAATGGACAAGCCGCCGTAACGTACGCTGGTCGGGAACAGTTCCGCCATCGCCGCCGTACAGGCGCCGTCGAAGGCGGCAATAAATGCGCCGAGCATCACCATCGCCAGCACCGCCGAAAGCACGTCCCCGTGCGCCATCACCATCATTGCCGGATAACTGAGCAGGATAAACCCGGCGCAGCCCGTCAGCATCAACGGCTTGCGACCATATTTATCCGACAGATAGCCCATAAACGGCACCAGCACCGCAACGGAAAAGAGCCCGATGGTGGTGATGGCATAGGCATTGAGTTTGGAAAAATGGAGTTCGGTCGCCAGATAACTTGGCATGAACGTTTGCAGCGTCCAGTGCCCGACGGCCTTGATCACCACAAAACCCACGCAGAACAGCAACGCGCCCCAGGCGGTGGTCACCGCTTTGCGCAGCGGCGCACTGGATGTTTGACCGCTCTTCATGGCGGCAAGAAATTCTGGCGAATCTTCCAGATGTTTTCGCAAATACAGCCCCACCCAACCCAGCGGCCCGGCAATCAGGAACGGGATACGCCAGCCCCAGTCGCTCATTGCGCTTTCGCCGAGCGTTGCGGTTAGCAGAAAAACCAGCCCGGAACCGACCACGAACGCCATAAAGCCAAAGTTATCGATCCAGCAGGTAAAGTAACCGCGGCGTTCTGTCGGAGCGTATTCAGCCAGGTAAGTTGTGGCTCCGGAGCTTTCGCCCCCGGCGGCAAAGCCCTGCACCAGGCGCGTGATCACCAGCAGCACGGTGGCGGTGATGCCTACCTGGTGATAAGTGGGCAGCAATCCCATCACGAATGTCGCCCCGGAAGTCAGCAGGATCACGGTTGCCAGCACTTTCTGCCGCCCTTTGCGATCGCCCAGCGAGCCGAAGAATAATCCCCCCAGCGGGCGCATAATAAAGCCCGCGCCAAATACCGCGAATGATGAGAGCAACGCGACGCTCGGATTGCCGGACTGAAAAAATTGCAGACCGATAATCGCGGCCAGCGTGCCGTACAAGCCGAAATCAAACCATTCCACAAAATGGCCGATCCCGGTGGCGAGTAGCACTTTGCGTAATTTTCGCGCCCCGGCCATCTGCTCCTCTCCAGCAACCCGTTCGAAAGCGTCCTGTACAGGCTGTGTCATATCCCCTCCACCCATCAAAGTGTTTCTATAATAGATATACTATCTATACGGGTTGTACGAATTCAGCACAGCACCGATGACGTAAAATGTGATTTCCACCCTGCTTTTCTCGGCGAAAAACCCGGCAGGATCACATTTTTGCGCCATAAAAAAGCCCCGCATCGCGGGGCGAAATACGTTGTTTTAACCCGCTAAGCTTAGCGCTAACGGGCTGATAACCCTTAGTGGCGTTTTTTCGGCATCATCCGCAATAGCGTATTGTCTTTATAGAAGTAATGATGCACCAGCGCCGCCGCGGCATGCAGGCCAATAATAAAATAGCCCAGATTAGCCAGCAATTCGTGGTACTCCTTCAGCGTATCCACCAGATCAAAGTTAGACTCTGACGCATACGGCATCACCATGCCGAACGCGATCCACGGCTCACCACGGTTGTACATCATCAGCAGGCCAATAACCGGCAGAACAATAAACAGCAGATAGATGACCAGATGGCCCAGATGTGCCAGCCCGGTCAGCATTGGTGAGGGTTTGGGTACAATCGGCGGCGTCGGGTTTTTTAGCCGCGCCAGCAAACGAGCGACCATCAGAACAAGAATAGAAATACCGCAGGAGACATGCACCATGTTAAACCACGGGCGGTAGCTACGCGGCGCAAATCCGCGAAACTCCATGGCGCTATAAGCGGTTACGATTAACAGAAACACCAACCAGTGAAGGGTGATTTGCACGGAAGAATATTTACTGCGCATAAGGCGATCCTGAAAAAATAACAGAACGCCAACATAGCCGTATTTCCTTAAAAATTCATTAACTTTTCCTGTTCATTATTCAGTCACTTACTCTTCATTACCCGCTATTCATTTGCCCAACAATCCCCACCAGGCTATCACTGAGGAGTGTAATAACGTGATCATGACCTAAAAAGCGGAGTGAATTATGAGCAAAATTGGCATCAATGGATTCGGGCGTATTGGACGCCTGGTACTGCGTCGTCTGCTGGAAACCAACAGCAGCGCGGAAGTTGTCGCAATTAACGATCTCACCTCACCCAAAGTGCTGGCCTACTTATTGAAGCATGATTCTAACTACGGCCCATTCGGCTGGAGTGTGGATTTCACCGAAGATTCGCTGATCGTCAACGGTAAAAGCATCACTGTCTATGCCGAGAAAGAGGCGAAACATATCCCGTGGCGCAGCGCCGGTGCCGAGATCATCGTTGAATGTACTGGCTTCTATACCTCGGCTGAAAAATCACAGGCGCATCTGGAAGCCGGTGCGAAAAAAGTGCTCATCTCCGCGCCTGCCGGTGAGATGAAAACCGTGGTCTTTAACGTCAATGATGAAACCATTAATGCTGAAGACACCATTATTTCGGTCGCCTCCTGCACCACCAACTGCCTCGCGCCGATGGCCAAAGCGCTACAGGACAATTTCGGCATCAAAGCCGGGACCATGACCACCATTCACGCCTATACCGGCACGCAGGCGCTGGTCGATGGGCCGCGCGGTAAAGATCTACGGGCCTCGCGCGCAGCAGCGGAAAACATCATCCCGCACACCACCGGTGCGGCAAAAGCGATCGGCCTGGTGATCCCGGCGCTAAGCGGCAAACTGAAAGGCCACGCGCAGCGCGTTCCGGTGAAAACCGGTTCGGTAACCGAACTGGTATCGGTTCTGGAGAAGAAAGTCACCGTCGATGAGATCCACCAGGCGCTGAAAAAAGCCACTGAAAATAATGAATCCTTCGGCTATACCGATGAAGAGATTGTTTCGTCCGATGTTATTGGCAGCCACTTTGGCTCAGTGTTCGATGCCACGCAGACAGAAATCACCGAAGTCGGCGATCTGCAACTGGTGAAAACCGTCTCCTGGTACGATAACGAGTACGGTTTTGTCACCCAACTCGTGCGCGTCCTGGAAAAATACCGCGCACTTTAACGTTCACATAAGCCGGATGACGCAACGTTTATTCGGCCTGCGCTGATTGCAGGCCGAATAAGCACAAGCGTTATCAGGCGAGGCGAGACATGAGAAATATCAGCCCGGAAGATTTATTGACATTGATGAAGGTCGCAGTGCAACACGCCAGTACGTTTCCCGTCTGGCCGCAGGGAGAAGCGCCAGGCGCCGCCGCCAGCCCGGTGCGTTTTCAACTCGAAACGTTTCACACCGGCCCAACGCCCTTTGACCGCTCAGTCACCGGCGTTCGCGCCCCGGAAATCACCGTTTACGCCCCGCAAAACCCCAACGGCGTTGGGATCCTTATCACGCCTGGCGGTTCTTACCGTCGTGTGGTTCTGGATAAAGAAGGTAGCGCGCTGGCTCCCTGTTTCAATGCCAAAGGCTATACCCTGTTTGTGATGACCTACCGGCTTCCGGCAGATCAGCATGCAGAAGGCGCGGATGCGCCGCTGGCGGATATACAGCGCGCTATGCGCACGATCCGCGCCCGCGCCGGGGAATGGCGGCTGGATCCCGCAAAGCTCGGCGTGATGGGCTTTTCCGCTGGCGGTCATGTCGCCGCCAGCCTCGGCACGCGCTATGACGAAGTGGTTTATCCACCGTCTGACGATATCGACCGCCAGAGCGCGCGCCCGGCGTTTATGGCGCTGGTCTATCCGGTTATCACCATGCAAGCCGAAATCGATCATCCGATTTCTCGTCAGCAACTGCTTGGCGAGTCACCGACTGACGAACAGGTGCGTCATTATTCCCCCGAACAGAATGTTAACAGCGAAACACCGCCGGTTTTCCTGTTGCATGCGGTGGACGATCCGGCGGTGAAAGTGGAAAACAGCCTGGTGATGTTTACCGCGCTGCGCCGTCTTGGCGTACCGGTAGAGATGCATCTGTTTGAGCAGGGAAAACACGGTTTTGGTATTCGTGATGCGCTGGGGTTGCCAGCCGCCGTCTGGCCGGAGTTGATGATGGCATGGATAGCGACCAAAGTGTAAATGCGCCCCCGCGTCTGGCGGGGGCCATACATCATCAGGATTGCAGATACACCATCTGAGTTTGCAGATATTCGTTCAGGCCGTGACGCCCATCCGCCCCGCCGATCCCGGACTTGCGCCACCCGGCATGGAACCCCTGCATCGCTTCAAAGTTCTCCCGGTTAATATACGTTTCGCCGAATTTCAGCCCGCGCACGGCCTTCATCGCCGTATTCAGATCTTTGGTATAGACGGAAGATGTCAGACCGTAATCGCTGTCATTGGCCATTGCCAGCGCGTCATCGAGCGTGTCGAATGCCACCACCGGCAGCACCGGCCCAAAGGTCTCTTCGTGCATGATCGCCATTTCCTGGCGGACATCCAGCAGCAGCGTTGGCGGATAGAAATAGCCTTTCCCTTCCGGCGCTTTGCCGCCCAGCACCACGCGCGCGCCTTCTGCCACCGCACGTGCCACTTTCTGCTCCACACGCTCCCGTGCGGCAGCGTTGATGAGCGGCCCCATGGCAATGTCGTTACGCTGCGCCGGATCGCCAAACTGCACCGCTTTCATCGCTTCGCCAAGACGGTTAACGAAACGGTCGTAAATCCCCTTCTGCACATACACCCGCTCGGCGCAGTTACACACCTGCCCGGTGTTGATGATGCGGGAATCAACAATCGCTTTCACCGCCAGCTCAAGATCCGCATCGTCCAGCACAATGGCTGGCGCTTTCCCGCCAAGTTCGAGACACACTTTGGTGATATTTTTCGCCGCCGCCGCCATGATTTTCTCGCCAGCGCCAACACTGCCGGTCATGCTGACCATCGCTACTTTCGGGTTGGCTGCCAGCTCCTGGCCAACCGTTTCGCCGCGTCCTAATACCAGGTTAAAGACCCCTTTTGGCAATCCGACATCATGCACAATTTGGGCAAACGCGACGGCGTTGTTGGGCGTGAACTCGCTGGGTTTAATCACAATGGTGTTGCCGGTAATCAACGCTGGCGCCATTTTGCGGGCAATCAGGAAGAACGGAAAATTCCACGGCAAAATGCCGGTCGTCACGCCAAGGGCGCGCTTAAAGACAAAGATATTTTCATTGGGCCGGTCGCTTTGCAGGATCTCCCCTTCATAGCGGCGCGCCCATTCGGCCATATAGTCGATGTAGTCGGCGGTAAAGGAGACTTCCACCTCAGCCAGTTGCTGAATTTTGCCGCCCTCAGCCACAATTAATGCGCTGATTTCATGCGCTTTCTCGCGAATCCCTGCCGCGATTTTACGTAACCAGCCTGCGCGTTCTATTGCTGGCAAGGCTTCCCAGGCAGGCTGGGCGCGTTCCGCCGCCGCAATCGCTTTACGCGCATCTTCCGCTGTGCCATCAGGAATGCGCGCCAGAATCTCTTCCGTCGCCGGGTTGACGACATCAAGCCAGTTGTCGCCCTGCCAGCTGATGAATTGACCATCGATAAACATCGGGTGTTGCACGGGTGCCGTCATGACTTGCTCCTGTAATAGCATTGTTTTTAACAAGTGAACTTATTGTTAAAAATCTATCCCCGCGCAGGGCATTGCTCAGGCGCTGCATTGGCTTTTGTGAGTGAACTCATAAAAAATGGCGCGAGATCGCAACAAATAAATGGCAAGCGTAGAGGAATAATGCCCGTTTGCCGCATCTTTAGCGCAAACGGGCATTATTCACAGTGAACGGCTGGCGAGCACGGCGGCAAGAGTCTCATCGGCAATCAACACCTGCCAGGCCGCTTCCACGGCGGGAGGAAAATCAACATGAACCAGGAAATCACGCCCTTTCGGCCCGTAACCCGTGGCATCATCGCGCAGGCGAGGAACTTCACCCATCATCAGTGACAGATAGCGATCCACGGGCCACAGCCCCTCCTGCTGCGGCTGGAAGGCCAGCCCGGCCGCCGTATTGCATAAGCGTGGCGTAAAGCCCGGCCAGCTTAACCAGTGCGGCGCGTCGGTACACTGCTGGCTGACGCGGGCAAACGTGGCGACGGTACGGCGCTGCATGGTCGGGTCCTGCACCACCATTGCCGTTTTCGGTTTTATCCCGTGCGAAAGCAGCAAATCAACGCTGAAACGCGCATTTTCGCCGCAGTTTCTTGATTTATCTTCAATCAACAGTTGCGACTCATCAAGATTCCAGAAGCGACGCCCGATATCCGCCATGATCGCCGCCTCGCTACGCCCGGTGGTACGCAGCACGTTATAGCGCGGATGACGCGCAATGGCGGTATAGAGGAAAGTGGTGGAATGCCCGACACCGCCGGTGAGCAACAGCGGCGTGTTCTGCGCCGCTGCCAGCGCGCATGCTGCATCGATAGTCGGCATCACTGCATTACCCGCGAGGATCACCACATCCGCACGCACCGGCGTGGGTTTACCGGCAAAATCATTTTGCGCCAGCCATTCACCCAGCATATTCGCCGCTGTCAGCGTGGCTTCCGGCAAGGCGGGAAATGTTGTTATCTGCATCAAAACCTCCTTTGCTACACCCGTCAGAGACTAACGCCTCTGGTGGTACTGAACAGGGGATCACTCCGAATCATCACCGGTTGCACGCGGTAGCGCCAGTAGCGTTTAATTATTTCCTCTGCGCAACGGCCGCTACTCTGCTGTTCAGTGATTTTTTCAGCAAGGTTGAGCCGGTGAAGGGGTAATTCTCTCATACCGCCTTTTTAAGGAAAATGCCCCAATACCAGCGAACGCAGCATTATGACGGGAACCCATTCGTCAATAATCAAATGACTTGTTTGACTTTTTCCTGGTAATAACGCACCGCGGCTTCAATCTGTTTTCTGCGAAAGCAATCAATGGAATTGCTATAGTTTATCTGTTTTCCTGACGAAATTTTCTTTACATTAAAATCTGCATGATGTTGAAGAAGCGTTTTACCATCACTGAGCAATTCACTCTTCTTCTCAGGAAGCATCAACTTCAATCTTGTCGAAGATTGAGCATGTTTATAATAATTCACATTTAATATCTGCTCCGTTTCTTTAACATCCAAAGAATAACATGTATCCTTGTTAAGATACTTTGCATTCTCAATATTAAATATGTGTTGAGCTATTAAAGCAGGATCTTTTATGGCTCTTCTTGCAAAATGCAGACTGAAAAATTTGCAACCCAGCCCACTTTTCTGCACATCAGTATGAAGGTTCAACGCTGATAATCGCCCACTATTTTCAAATTCTTTAAACAATTCCTCTGTAAAATCGCTGCCCCAACCCATCCCAGCACTCAGTGAATCAATAGTAATCGCTGATATATTATTAAACTCATCTTTAAAGATGTCGATGTAAATAGCATGACCATCATCATAAAAAATAAATTGTTTTCTTCCGGTTGTACAAGATCTAATTTTATTAAAAATATCCGCACCCTTAATTTCGTAACGCAGAGCACTTCCACTTATGTTATTGACAACATTAACAACCAAAGGGAATATTTTTTTCTCCAGCTCCTTTAAGATACCTAAAAAACTAGAATCCGGAACTTTCGTTTGATTAAAAAGTATATTATTACTTGTGGCTAAGTATGATTTCAACGCATAGGCTCTTTCGGTTCCCGAATGGCAAAGATCTGGCATTGATTCAGCATCCGGTAGCATTAAATCAGTGCGAGCCTCATATTTACTGTAGGCATATTTAATGCGTTGGAATTCACCGCCTCGTATTTTTCTTTGCAACGAAGTCGATGGCTTCGTTAGGTCAACTTTAGCGGAATTATAAAGCGGCATATATCCAGACTCCTTGTAAAATGAACGAAGATGCTCCTTGCGGCAACAACACAGTAAGCTCTGCTATTAACCTCAAGTAATTTCAGTGTGTCACCCTGGAAACTTTCTGGGCTTCGAATTTAGGCGCGGAATACTGTATTCTGGTTTACGTAAATTGTATTCCATTACCTCATTAATTAATATTATTCTTCCATATATCTCAGCAGAGATAGAGAACCTGATTAATTTAAATAGCACGCACATCAGATTATTCTAACATGATATAAAATGTCTCAAGGAGAGAGGCCTGGAACCTGCTGCCAGCGCCCGATTGCATACGCACTTTTCCATATGACAAGGCAGGGTATCGTCATTTGTGACAGCGTCACCTATGGTCGGTTATTTTTATCACTTAAGCAGATCGCCGTGCGAAGGTAATCTATATTTTTCTTATACACTTGCATCAGCTTTATTTGCACCGGTAATATCATTAGCCCCCTAATCATTCAGTGGATGAAATGATTTTCAGGGATAACTGCGAACTTCGCTGCCTTCAGCACCGCTCTCCGACTACAACAAAACGCAGGGAAGCCTGCAAAGCGAGGTTAAAATGCGTTTGCCGAAAAGCGATCCTTATACTCCGCGCGAATGGGCCGCTCACGAAAAGCCCATGTTGCTGGGCTCTCCCTCAACGCCTTACCACAGTACGCCGCGCCGTATAGCCTACGGTATTGTTGGCTTGCTGGTCTGCCTGACCGGCGCGCTCGGCAATGCCATGGTGACAGCCAACCTGCAAAACCTTCAGGGCACGTTTGCAGCCTGGTCAACGGAAATCGCCTGGCTGCCTGCGGTGTATGTGATGACCAATATCTCTATCAACCTGCTGTTGGTAAAGTTTCGCCAGCAGTACGGGCTACGCGCCTTCACGGAAGGGTTTCTGGTGCTGTATGTGCTGGTGACCTTTTTTCACCTGTTTATTAACGATCTCAGTTCGGCGATGTTTGTGCGCGCCGCGCACGGCATGGTTGCCGCCGCGCTCAGTTCGCTCGGCATTTACTACCAGATCCAGGCGTGGCCGGCGAAGCATCGTCTGAAAGCGTTAACCATTGGTATTACAGGATCTTCACTGGCGATCCCGATGGCCCGCCTCTTCTCCAGCGAACTGCTGCAACTCAATGAGTGGCGCGGCCTTTACCTGTTTGAACTGGGGCTGGCGCTTATCTCCCTGGGCTGCGTGATCGCCCTGAAATTGCCGCCGGGAGATCGTAAAAAAGTGTTCGAAAAGAAGGATTTCATCACCTTCTTTTTGCTGGCGCCGGGCATGGCGCTGCTGTGCGCGGTGTTATCGCTCGGTCGTCTTGACTGGTGGTTCGAAGCGCCGTGGATCGGCTGGGCGCTGGCGGCTGCGGTAGTGCTGATCGTTTCCGCCATTACGCTTGAGCATAATCGCAGTAACCCGTTGCTCAATACTCGTTGGCTCTCCAGCGGCAGCATCGTGCGTTTGGGGCTGATTATGTTGTTGATCCGCATCGTGCTGGCGGAGCAGAACACCGGTGTTTTCGGCTGGCTGCAATATGTCGGACTGCAAAATGAGCAGATGACAAAACTGGCATGGTCGATCCTGGCGGGGATTGTCTGCGGCATTGTCGCCAGTTGCCTGACTATCAAGCCTCAGCGGCTGGTGTGGCCGATTGTCATCTCGCTGGTGTTAATGATTATCGCCTCGCTGATGGACAGCCACTCCACCAGCCTTACGCGGCCTAACCAGCTCATCATCAGCCAGTTTTTACTTGGTTTTGCCAGCGCCTTTTTTATTGCGCCAGCGATGCTCGCAGGCATTGGCGGCGTGATAGCGGAGCCGCGTAACCTGGTCAGCTTTTCGGTGCTGTTCGGCATGAGCCAGAATATTGGCGGCCTGCTGGGTTCGGCAATCCTCGGTACGTTCCAGACATGGCGCGAGAAATACCACTCCAGCCTGCTCGCCGACCAACTCACTACCCTTAATCCGCTGGTGAATGAGCGATTGCAGCTCTACAGCCAGATGTACCAGAGCATGCTCGGCGACAGTTCGCTGCTGAGCACCCAGGCCGTGACGCAACTGCAAACGGTCTCCACGCTGGAAGCCAACATTCTGGCCTACAACGATACCTATCTGCTGACGGCCAGTATCGCCGCCGCCACGCTTATCTGGATTTTATGGCGTTTGTTGCGCCTGAATATTACCGCACGCCTCGCCTTAAAGCGGGCGACTGGGACCAAATAATAATGTTACTGGAGTGTTTATGAGCCAGCAGGATGCCGCTAAAGAGCGCGCCAGCACCCGCAATAATGTTCGCATCGTTTCCCTCTTTACCGCCGCCGCCATTGGCCTCGTCGGTGTGCTGGTGATCCTCTACGCGTGGCAATTGCCGCCGTTCACCCGCCATACCGAATTTACCGACAACGCCTATGTGCGCGGGCAAACCACCTTTATCAGCCCGCAGGTCAACGGGTATATCACCGAGGTGCCGGTGCAGGATTTTGTCTGGGTGAAGAAAGGCGATCTGATTATGCAGATCGACGATCGCATTTATCGCCAGCGGGTGGATCAGGCCAAAGCAACGCTGGCGATGAAAAAAGCCGCGCTGGCCAATAATCTTCAGCAGCGTAAAAGCGCAGAAGCGGTGATTGAACGCAACAAAGCGGCGCTGGCCAGCGCCAAAGCGCAGGATCTGAAATCGCAGGCGGATTTAAAACGCGTCAAAGCGTTGACCGCTGACGGTTCGCTGTCGATTCGCGAGCGTGATGCCGCCCTTGCGACGGCGGCGCAAAACACCGCCAGTATCGCGCAGGCTGAAGCGACGCTGGAGATGTCGCGCCAGGATCTGCAAACCACAATCGTCAATCGCGCTTCGCTGCAAGCGGATGTGGAAAACGCCGAGGCCGCGCTGGAACTGGCGCAAATCGACCTGCAAAACACCCGCATTGTTGCCCCGCGCGACGGGCAACTGGGTCAGATCAGCGTGCGGCTTGGCGCGTATGTCACTGCCGGTACGCACCTCACCTCGCTGGTTCCGTCGCAGCGCTGGGTGATCGCTAATCTCAAAGAGACGCAACTGGCCGATGTCGTCGTCGGCCAGCCGGTACGTTTTACGGTGGATGCACTGGATGGTCGCAGTTATCACGGCCGTGTCGAGAGCCTCTCTCCGGCAACGGGCGTTGAGTTCAGCGCCATCAGCCCGGATAACGCTACCGGTAATTTCGTTAAAATCGCCCAGCGTATTCCGGTGCGCATTCAGGTTGAGGGTAACGATGATGACATTGCCCGCCTGCGTCCGGGGATGTCGGTACAGGTGTACATTGATACCAGGGAGACGCAAAAATGAGGCGTCCCCCGCTCTTTCTTGCCCTCGCCTTTACGCTGGTGGGCTGCCAGTCTGCTGATGTACAACAGGCCCAACCGACACTGCAAATCCCTGCCGCCTGGCGCAGCGCCAGCGGCCCGATCGGTAAAACGGATAGCGTCTGGTGGCGCAGTTTTCATGACAGCCAGCTTAACCGCTATGTTGATCAGGCGCTGCGCTATAACAGCGACGTGCTGATTGCCCGCGAACGGGTCAATGAGTACCAGGCACAGGTTTATGCCGCTAACAGCGCGCTGTTCCCGGAGCTTGATGCCGGGCTTTCCGGCACGCGCGCACGTTCGCAATCGGCAGCGACCGGTTTACCGATTCACAGCACTCTCTATAAAGGCAGCCTGACGGCCAGCTACGATGTCGATATCTGGGGCGCGAACCGCAGCGCCGCGCGTGCGGCGGATGCCTCGCTGGAGGCGCAAAAAGCGGCGGCCGCTGCCGCTGATTTGACCGTCGCCACCAATGTGGCTTCCGGTTATCTCACCCTGTTGTCGCTGGATGAACAATTACGCGTCACGCAAGAAACACTCAAAGCCCGGCAAGAAGCGTGGAATCTTGCCCGTCGCCAGTACGAGACTGGCTATACTTCTCAACTGGAGTTGATGCAGGCGGATTCCGAACTGCGCGCCACCCGTGCGCAGGTACCGGTGTTACAGCACCAGATAAACCAGCAGGAAAATGCCCTGAGTCTGTTGCTCGGCAGCAACCCTGGCGCGGTCAGCCGCAACACTTTTGCGCAACTGACGCCGCTGAAACTGCCATCGCAATTACCCTCTTCGCTGTTAAACCGCCGTCCGGATATTGTGCAGGCACAGCGCCAGCTCGTCGCCGCCGATGCCTCGCTGGCCTCAAAGCAGGCGCAACTGCCGCCGTCGCTCAATCTGACGGCGACCGGCAGTATGCAGGACAGAACCCTGCCGGGTCTGCTCGATAATCCATTACGTTTGTGGAGCCTTGGCGGCAGTATTCTCGCCCCGTTGCTTAACCGCCAGGCGCTGAACGCGCAGGTGGATATCTCTATGTCGCAGCGGAATCAGGCGCTGTACAGCTATGAAAAAACCGTGCGTAACGCCTTTAAAGAGGTCAATGATAGTCTGGACGCCATCACCCGCCTTGGCGAGCAACTGGCCGAACTTGAGGGGCAGCAGCAGGTCGCGCAGGAGACGCTACGCATTGCGCAAAACCGTTACAACAATGGGTATTCCGCCTATCTGGATGTGCTGGATGCCCAGCGCACCTTGTACTCTGCGCAACTCAGTGCGGTGCAGGTGAAAAACAACCTGCTGCTGGCGCAGATAGATCTCTACCGGGCACTGGGAGGTGGCTGGTCCGGAATTGAGTGATTTTTGATAACCAGGAGTGATGTTATGCAGCAAAAGTGGTCCGCAGTTGATGAATACTTAGTGCAAAAACTGATCCCGCAAGATGAGGTATTAGAGCAGGTGCTGGCAAATAACCAGCGCGCCGGGCTTCCGGCAATTGATGTCTCGCCGATGCAGGGACAATTACTGGCGCTGTTAGTCCGCATGGTACGGGCAAGGCGAATTCTGGAAATCGGTACGCTTGGTGGCTACAGCACGCTGTGGATGGCGCGCGAACTGCCGGTAAACGGCGAACTGTTAACCCTGGAGGCTGAACCGCTGCATGCGGCGATTGCCCGCGAAAATCTGCATTTTGCCGGCGTGGCGAATCTGGTGACCGTCGCTGAAGGCCCGGCATTACAGACGCTGGAAAGTCTCGGCGAGCGTCCGCCGTTCGATCTGATCTTTATTGATGCTGATAAGCCCAATAACCCCAGCTACCTGAAATGGGCGCTGCACTATTCTCGTCCCGGTACGTTGATTATTGGCGATAACGTGGTGCGCAACGGGGAAGTGACCAATCCAACCACCACCGACGCCAGCGTGCAGGGCGTGCGTAAATTTATTGATATGTTGGGCAATGATCCGCGCCTGACGGTGACGGCCATGCAGACCGTCGGCATGAAGGGTTGGGACGGCTTTACGCTGGCGTGGGTAAACGCCATCTAAAAATGCCGGATGGCGGCTAACGCCTCAGGCCTACAAAAGCAAACCGTAGGCCTGATAAGCGCAGCGCCATCAGGCTATTTCCGAATGCACTCAGGCGCTGATTTGTTCCATCGCCTGCAAAATGCGCTTATCGGAGATGGGATACGGTGTTCCGAGCTGCTGGGCGAAATAGCTGACGCGCAGCTCTTCTATCATCCAGCGGATCTCTTTCACATCATCATCATCGCGGCGAGCGGGCGGCAGCTTATTCAGCCACTGCTGCCACGCCTGCTGCGTCTGCTCCACTTTCAGCATCTGCGCGCGGTCACGATGCGGATCGACCGCCAGTTTCTCCAGCCGTTTTTCGATCGCCTGTAGATAGCGCAGCGTATCGCCCAGACGGCGGAAACCGTTGCCGGTCACAAAACCGCGATAAACCAGCCCGCCCATCTGCGCTTTGATATCCGACAGCCCCAGCGCCATGGTCATATCGACGCGCCCTTTCAGACGCTTGTTGATATTGAACACCGCAGTGAGGATCTGCTCGACCTGTTTGGCGATCTCAACCACCGTTTCGTTCAGTTCGGCGCGCACTTTTTCATGCAGCGCGGCAAAACCCTCTTCCGTCCATACCGGGCCGCCCGCTTCATCGATCAGCTTATCGACGCCGCAGGAGATACAGTCATCAATCAGATCCAGCACTTTGCCGTACGGGTTAAAGTAGAGGCCCAGCTTGGCCTTATTCGGCAATTTTTCATGCAAGTATTTGATGGGCGACGGGATATTGAGCAGCAGCAGACGGCGGATTCCGCGCCACATTGCCTGTTGTTGCTCCTGCGGATTATCGAACAGCTTGATCGCGACACTGTCACGTTCATCCACTAACGCCGGCCAGGCTTTCACCTTATAGTTGCCGCGCTTCTGCTCGTAGCTTTCCGCCAGCGTGCCGAAACTCCAGATATGCAGCCCGCTCTGCTCGATGCCGTCATCGGCCACCGCCGACAGCGTTTCCTGCACTTTACCTTTCAGGCTCTCTTTCAGTTCCGCCAGCGAGCGCCCTTCCAGCAGCTTCTTGTTTTTGTCATCCACCACGCGGAAGCTGATTTTCAGGTGATCGGGCACCTGATCCCAGTGCCAGTCATCGCGGTCAACGGTCACGCCGGTCATACGGCGTAATTCGCGCTCCAGCGCATCCAGCAGCGGCAGCTCCAGCGGCGTCACGCGACCAAGAAAGGCTTCGGCATAATTCGGCGCCGGAACAAAATTGCGCCGCGTCGGTTTTGGCAGTGATTTGATCAGCGCAATCACCAGCTCGCGGCGCAGGCCGGGGATCTGCCATTCAAAACCGCTCTCGTCTACCTGGTTCAGCAACGGCAGCGGGATATGTACCGTCACGCCGTCCGCATCCGCGCCAGGCTCGAACTGATAGCTCAGCCGCAGCTTAAGGTTGCCCTGATGCCAGAAGTTCGGATAGTCGAGTTTGCTGACATTCTCCGCGCCCTCTTTAATCAGCATGCTCTTTTCAAAGTTGAGCAAATCCGGCGTTTCGCGGCTGGCCTTTTTCCACCAGCTATCAAAGTGACGGGCCGAAATCACCTCATGGCTGATGCGCTGGTCGTAAAACTCAAACAGCGTCTCGTCATCCACCAGAATGTCGCGGCGGCGGGATTTATGTTCCAGCTCTTCCACTTCAGCACGCAGTTTCAGGTTTTCGCGGAAAAAGGCGTGACGGGTTTGCCAGTCGCCTTCCACCAGCGCATGACGAATAAACAACTCACGGCACAGCGCCGGATCGATCTGGCTGTAGTTCACCTTGCGCGCGGCGACAATCGGCAGCCCGTAAACGGTGACTTTTTCTGTCGCCATCACCGCGCCCTGCGCCCGCTCCCAGTGCGGCTCGCTATACGAACGTTTGATCAGATGCTGCGCAACCGGCTCCACCCACTCCGGATCGATGCGGGCAGCAATGCGCCCCCACAAACGGCTGGTTTCCACCAGCTCCGCAACCATGGTCCATTTTGGCGGCTTTTTAAATAAACCCGAACCGGGGAAGATGGCGAAACGGGCATTGCGCGCGCCGGTATACTCCTGCTTTTCCGCATCTTTCATGCCGATATGCGACAATAGCCCGGTCAGCAGCGCGATATGAATTTCGCGGTACTCTGCCGGTTCGCTGTTCACCGGAATGCCTAACTCTTTCACCACCTGGCGCAGTTGGGTGTAGATATCCTGCCATTCGCGCACACGCAAATAGTTGAGATAATCCACCCGGCACTGACGGCGGAACTGATTCGACGACAGCGCTTTTTGCTGCTCACCGAGGTAGTTCCACAGGTTTACAAAGGCAAGGAAATCAGATTCTTTGTCGTGGAAGCGCTGATGTTTTTCATCCGACGCTTGTTTTTTGTCCAGCGGACGTTCGCGCGGATCCTGAATCGACAGCGCCGACGTGATGATCATCGCTTCACGCACGCAGCCATGTTTCTGCGCTTCCAGCACCATCCGCGCCAGACGCGGATCCACCGGCAGTTGTGAAAGCTGACGGCCCAGCGGCGTTAGTTTATAGGCGGTTTGCTGCTCGTCGGTCGTAATGGCCCCAAGCTCTTCCAGCAGACGCACACCATCCTGGATATTGCGTTTATCCGGCGCTTCAACAAACGGGAATGCGGCAATATCGCCCAGCCCCAGCGCTGTCATTTGCAGAATGACCGACGCCAGGTTGGTACGCAGAATCTCCGGATCGGTAAATTCCGGGCGCGACAGGAAATCATCTTCCGAATAGAGACGAATACAGATCCCTTCCGAAACGCGTCCGCAGCGGCCTTTGCGCTGGTTAGCAGAAGCCTGCGAGACTGGCTCGATCGGCAAACGCTGCACTTTGGTGCGATAGCTGTAGCGGCTGATACGCGCCGTACCTGGATCGATCACGTATTTGATGCCCGGCACGGTCAACGAGGTTTCTGCCACGTTGGTCGCCAGCACGATGCGCCGCCCGCTGTGCGGCTGGAAAACGCGGTTCTGTTCGCTGTTCGACAAACGCGCATACAGCGGCAGGATCTCGGTATGGCGCAGATCGCGTTTGCTCAGCGCATCGGCGGTATCGCGAATTTCACGCTCGCCGCTCATAAAGATCAGAATATCGCCCGCGCTTTCACGGCCGAGCTCATCAACCGCATCAAAAATCGCCTGTAACTGATCGCGTTCCGTGTCATCCGCTTCTTCAACAATTGGACGATAGCGCACCTCCACGGGATAAGTACGACCGGAAACTTCAATGATTGGCGCATTGTTGAAATGGCGCGAAAAGCGTTCCGGATCGATCGTCGCAGAAGTGATGATGATTTTCAGATCCGGGCGCTTCGGCAGCAGCTCGCGCAGGTAACCGAGCAGGAAATCGATGTTCAGGCTGCGTTCGTGCGCTTCATCGATGATGATGGTGTCGTACTGCATCAGCAGACGATCCTGCTGGATTTCCGCCAGCAGGATACCGTCGGTCATCAGTTTGACCATCGTGTTATCACTGACGTGATCGCTAAAACGGACTTTGTAACCGATGCAGCCGCCCGGTTCCGTTTTCAACTCTTCAGCAATACGGTTCGCCACGGTGCGCGCCGCCAGACGACGCGGCTGCGTGTGGCCAATCAGGCCTTTCACGCCGCGCCCCAGCTCCATGCAAATTTTCGGTAGCTGGGTCGTTTTACCGGAACCGGTCTCACCGGCGACGATGACCACCTGGTTATCGCGCACCGCTTCAAGAATGGCCTGTTTCTTCTGGCTGACCGGCAGGTTGTCCGGATAATCAATTTGCGGACGTGCCGCTTCGCGCAGCGTGACTTTTCCCGCCGCGTCGGCAATCTCCTGCGCCAGTTGCCGCAGCAGTGCCTGTTGAGATTCAGGATTTTTAACTTTCTTGCTGCCGTGAAGGCGGCGAGAGAAGCGTTGTCTGTCGCGCAACATCAGGGTGTCGAGACGCGGCAATAGATCGGAAATTGTTAAGGTATGTTGTTCTGTCATAACGTTATTGGGCAGAGCACTGCCGGGAAACTGCGTAAGTTCTTAATGGACGTAGAATATCACATCGTGGCACGGCTTGCCTTGTTCAAGAAATTCGAACATAGGATTCGATATATTGCGCTATTCATCGCAGAATTTTGTGCATACAGTGTCACGAATTACGGGGCGACCCCATATCAATACAAAAAGGAACCACCCATGAGTAAAGTGTTAGTTCTTAAATCCAGTATTTTGGCAGGGTACTCACAGTCTGGCCAGTTGGCTGACTATTTCGTTGAACAGTGGAGCGCGAAACACGCCGGCGATCAAATCACCGTTCGCGATCTGGCTGCAAACCCGATTCCGGTGCTGGATGGCGAGCTGGTTGGCGCGCTGCGTCCGAGCGATGCTCCGCTGACACCGCGCCAGCAGGAAGCGCTGAAACTCTCCGATGAGCTGATCGCTGAATTGCAGGCTCATGATGTGATCGTGATTAATGCCCCGATGTACAACTTCAACATCCCGACACAGCTGAAAAACTACTTCGACCTCGTCGCTCGCGCTGGCGTGACCTTCCGTTACACCGAAGCGGGCCCGGAAGGCCTGGTGAAAGGCAAACGCGCGGTGATCCTCTCCAGCCGTGGCGGCATTCACAAAGACACCCCGTCTGACCTGGTAGCGCCATACCTGAAGCTGTTCCTCGGCTTTATCGGCATTACCGATGTGAACTTTGTGTTCGCTGAAGGCATCGCTTACGGCCCGGAAGTCGCTACCAAAGCGCAGACCGACGCCAAAGCGGCGATCGACAGCCTGGTCGCTGCATAAGATATTCCCCCTCTCACCATCCGGTGGGAGGGTTTCTCCCCGCTCTACTCTGCCGTATAGCGCTTTGTCGCTGCCAGGATCGTTTGCAGTAATTCATCAAACTGTTCCATCTGCCCGGGGAAAATAGTGTGAAACAGCGGCTGTAGCGCCTGCTGGATCTCGTCATACATCGCCACGCCTTGATCGGTGATTTTGATGGCGTATTTGCGCCGGTCACTGGTATTGACCGCCCGCACCAGCAATTTCTGTTTCATAAGCTGTTTGATCAGCTCGCCGACGCTGGGCTCCTTCAGCCCCATGCGCAGCGCGATCTCCCGTTGCGTCACAATCTGCGGTTCGTTACGAATACAGACGAGAAGCATCCAGCCATTAAAACCGATGTGGTTGTCTTTAATTTTTTGATCAATCAGCAGACGCAAATTATGCGACGCCAGGTACAACAGGTGTACACGCGATAAAAGCCCGGCATTGTCCATAAGGGATCCTGAAAAAAGCAGAACTGAGGAGTGGTGCCGGGTGCCTCCCGGTAAGCTACGTTTGATCCCGTAGCCTGCGCAGCAATGTTCTTCACGATCAAAAGCGCCCCGCCGCATAGGGGGATTCACCACGTTAATCTGGGCTGTACGCTAAGCAGATGGACAAGCCTATACTGGGCTAATTATAATGAAAATAGGCATTTCCTTATGAACTCTATAAATATTCATTATGTTTAACCCACAGCTTTTACGTTCATTTAGCGCCCTGATTGAGGCCGGATCGTTTACCCGTGCAGCCGATAAGCTTGGCATTACCCAGGCGGCGGTCAGCCAGCATATTCGCCAACTGGAACAACAAACCGGCCCGCTGATTTTGCGTGGCAAAAGAACGCTGGAGCTGACGCCGCAAGGCAATGCGTTACGCGACTATTGCCAGGAGCTGGAACAGGCGGATAAGCGTTTGCAAAATCGTCTGGAAGATAAAGATAAAGCAGGCGGCGAAATCAGTGTGATATGCCCGAGCAGCATCGGGTTGCGCATCTACCCACTACTGCTCAATTTGCAGCAGCAACGGCCTGAGCTGACCATTCGCCTGCGCGTGTCGCCCAATCACTCGGTGATCGCGGAAGTGCTGGCCGGCCGCTACGAGTTAGGGCTGGTCACGCAGCAACCGGATGACACGCGTCTGACAGCGCACAAATTCACCGAAGAACCGCTTGAACTGGTGCTTCCCGCTGGCTGTACCGCCAATAGCTGGCAGGATCTGCAAGCGCTGGGTTTTATCAGCCATCCGGATGGACATGCGATGGCGACGCGGCTGCTCAGCCGCCGTTTCCCCGGCAATCCGGGCATGCAAAGCATACGGGTGAGTGGTTTTATTAACCATATTGGTTTGATACCGGAACCCGTTTCACGCAGGCTAGGCTTTACTGTATTACCGCGCTATGCGCGGCTGGCCTTTCCGCGCCAGGCGCTGTTGCAGGTTGACAACCATCCGGTCAATGTTGTCGATACGCTGTGGCTGACTCACCGCGCGGAGTGGCCGATAACACAGCGGGCGGAACAGGCGCTGGCGTGGTTACGCCAGCACCTCAGTGATGATATCAATGCACCGCTGACGATTTCTTCAGCCATTTACCGTTAATGCCCTGCACATATTCACCGGGCCGGGCGCGATCTACCAGTTTCTGACCCGCCATCTTCGCCACATCGTCAACGGGAATGTTGTTGCTATCGGCCAGTTGCTGGTAGCTTTCGGCACGCGCTTTGTTAATGCGCTCCACCAGCGCCAGCGTCTCTTTATCGTGGCTGACGGGTGCAATGTAACCGGTTAAGGTTTCCCCCACCCGCCCTTGTGAACGGGCTTCGTCCAGCGTCAATGCTTGCGCGGTTGTGCTGGCGAGGCTCAGCGCCAGCAATGCCATCAGCAGTCGTTTTTTCATCATGATGGCCTCAGAACAGATCGCTGCGTGATTTCAGCAGAGTTTCGACATCTTTATCCACTTTGATGTGGATTTCATGCTCGATCTTCACATTCATATTGATGGTGATCGGCTCTTTCGGTGCCGCCACCTCGATGCGTGGCGTACAACCAGCCAGCAAGGTGGTTATTGCCAGCACCGGCACGGCTATCGGGGTTTTCATTGTTTTTCCTCACACTTTTCGCCCTTCGCACAGCGCACCTGGGGAAGCGCGGCATGTTGCTCAAGCCATGACTGCAAATTGTCGCCAAAACGTAAACTGCGCCATAAGGTAAAGACGTTTTCCTCATGGGTATAGTTCAAATTCACGGTGCTGCTCTTGCCTTCAACATAGCTGGTGCCGCGAATGGCAGCCTGCATTTTTAACACGCCAAGATTATCCAGATCTATCTTTGTCCAGGAACGGGAAATTTCCATATAGCGCAACCAGTTGATCGCCGCGCCCGCCGCCATGTTGTCCTTCACTACCGCATCTGCGGTATCTTTGTCGATACGCAGCGTCATCGGGCCCGGGTTGTGCAGCCAGCCGTCCTTAATTATCCATTGCGGATTATCCAGCCATAGCGGCAGCGCGCCGTCAAAAGGCCCGGAAAGCGCAAATTGCTTCGGGTTCACCGCGCTGATCAGCTCGCTGGAGGAAATATGGTTGATGCGCACCAGCGCCGGATCGTGCTGCGGCATGCGTAGCTGCTGCATAGTGACTTTGCCGCCGAGCACATCAACGCTGACATCGCTCAGAATGAGCGGGTTTTCTTCGCTCCACGGCCAGGCCCCCTGCAAATCAGCAGTGATATTTTTGGCGGTCACCTGGTTAACAATTTCGCCAATGCGCAGCGATACCGGCCTGCGGGTACCCAGTTGCCAGGCGGCATTGCGATAGCGGAACGGCAGCACAAAATCGACACCGCTGATTTCATTATCCGGCGTCCAGACGCTGCCGCTTTTCAGCACGCCGTGCCCACCGGCTTCAAAACCTTGCCCGGCCGCCGCAGAAAACGCCACCTGAGCGTAGAGCGAGCCATTAAGCAGCTTCATCTTCCAGTCTGGTGGGATCAACGGCTGGAAAACGCTGAGCGACTGACGCGGCCACCAGGCCTGCCCGCGCAATCGTTCGCCGTCCCAGCGGCCATTCACCTGCACAGGGCCAATCGCATCAGCACTCAGGGCCCCTTTAAACTGAAAATCGGTGGGATTGGTGCCATCGACGCTGAATTTGAGTTGCGAGGCGGGCAAATGGCTGCCGCCGCTAAAAGTCGTTTGCCCGGCATCCAGCGTCAGCGCGCCGCTGAACTGAGGCTTCTCCTCATCCCGCACCCATTTCACCGGGGCATCCAGCACCAAACGGGGCGCGCTAATTTGCATGGTGCCGTACTGAAGTTGATCAAAACCGGTTGAAAGATCGGTCAGCGTGATGGTGTTGTCCTGCCACTCACCGCGACCGGCAACGTCCCAGCGCGCATTCATCGGCGTAAAATGACCATCACCCCAGTAACGCCAGCGCCACTCGCCATTATCCGGCAAAAAATCCTGCGCCTGCCCGTCGAGATGCAGACGAAAATCGCCCATCACATTCTCGTGCGCGCGAAGAATCGCCTGCAAACGGCCGTCGATGCCCTGCCGGGTCAGTTTTACGCCCGCCAGCGGCCAGCGTACCTCATCAATATTCAGTGAATCGATCACCCGCCCGCGCGAACGCAGCAGCGCGCCGGGCGTAAACGCCAGTTGCGGGTCATCAAAACTGCCGCTCAGTTGCGCCGGTAATACGGCGTAAAACACCAGATCGCCCTGCTTCGCTTCTCCGGTCAGTTGCAGCGGCATGGCGCTGTCGGTCATGCTTAGCCGCCCCGGACCTATCGTCAGCACGGCATTGCCTTTACCGGCTTCACCCTGCGTCAGCACGTTCAGCCGACCACTTATCTGCGCCTTATCCAGCCCCTGCTGCCAGTTGTCGATCTTCAACCCGACGCGCCCACTCAGCGGAAAACCGGCATACGGCCAGTTCCAGCGGCCATCGCTGATGGCGAGCTGCTCGCCGGTCACCTGCCAGGGTAAGTCGAGCAGCGGATCGCTGCTGTCGCGCGACATAACAATCGTCTGCCCTTCATTTTCGCGCCACTCCATATCAACATCCACCAGGCCAGGTTGCTGTGGCAGAGTGAGCGTACTTTGCATATGGCCATTAACGGGCCATCCATCCGGAACAGCGGGCAGAGTAAATTCGCCACCGAGCGTGAATGGCGGCTGGTTATCAAACAGATGTAGCGCGAGTCGGTTAACGTTCAGCGCCTGCCCGTGCAGACGGGCTTCAAGCTGCACGCGCTCACCGTTGTAACTCAATTGCTGAATGTCAGGGGTCAACGCCAGCGACAATTTGCCGCTCCATGATTGCCACGGCGAAACGGTTAACCGATCCACCGTAAGCCAGGTGTAAGGCAGCATCGCTTGCCATTCGCTCAGCGTTCGCGGCGCGGTTGATGGCGTGTTGTTTGCCGGCAGCTTATTAAGACAGGCGCTATTGATCGTCAACGCGCCCGCATGTAACTGCCAGCGGCTGGGGCGGGTAAGCTCAGCATTCTGCAGCCACGCCAGTTGGCAATCGTCAACCCAGTAGCGCAGATCGGGAATGTTCAGGGAATGGCGGGTAAAGCGCGGGCGCTCTTCCAGTGCGATGCGCGTACCGGCCGGTAGCCAGATCCCGGCAAGGGTCGGCACCCATTGCGCCAGCGTCATCAGTAACGTTAGCGGCAGCAGTACAAATAATAAAACCAGAGCGATGGCGGCTTTGTATTTACCCTTCATGGGCAGCTAATATCCTGATTTATCGTGTGATTAAGCCAGTTATGCCGGATATTGTGACATGTTTAACCGCCCTGTTAAAAGCGTGAGCCGCTTTAATCATAGTCTGGCTGTTGCATTTTCAGTAACAGAGGACGATATTGCTGCGAAATTATTACGCGATAGGTTTAAGGAATGTTCACAAAAGGTTCTCTGATCCGCGGTTGGTTTGCGGGCGCCACCATTTTCACCTGTTTTACGTTTGGTGATTATCTCAGTGCAAATGTGTTTCACGACTCGAAAATCCCCTGGATTATCAGCGTGCTGCTGGCTTTTATCATTAACTGGAGCGCTAACAGCACGCTCAAGCAGCTGCGCTAATACTGTCGGCACTGCAGCAGTTATACTGAAAGCAGACACATTCATCAGGCCTATGATTATCAATAAAATTTGAAGGTTTACATAATAATTTTAAACAGTGATAATGTAGGCAGGAAACCGTTGGAGAAAGCCTTATGAAACTCGCGATATATAGCACAAAGCAATACGATAAAAAGTATTTGCAGCAGGTAAACGAGCATTATGGCTACGATCTTGAATTTTTCGACTTTTTGTTAACGGAAAAGACCGCCAAAACCGCCAACGGCTGTGAAGGTGTCTGTATTTTCGTCAATGATGACGGTAGCCGCCCGGTACTGGAAGAGTTGAAAAAACTGGGCGTGAAATTTATCGCGCTGCGCTGTGCCGGGTTCAACAACGTCGATCTTGATGCAGCCAAAGAGCTTGGGCTGCAGGTGGTGCGCGTGCCAGCTTACTCACCGGAAGCGGTGGCGGAACATGCGATTGGCATGATGATGACGCTCAACCGTCGTATTCACCGAGCTTATCAGCGTACCCGTGACGCTAACTTCTCGCTCGAAGGTCTGACCGGCTTTACGATGTATGGCAAAACGGCTGGCGTGATTGGTACCGGCAAAATCGGCGTTGCGGCACTGCGTATCCTGAAGGGGTTCGGTATGCGCCTGCTGGCGTTTGATCCCTATCCGAGTGCGGCGGCGCTGGAACTGGGCGTTGAGTATGTGGATCTTGATACGCTGTTTTCCCAGGCCGATGTTATCTCCCTGCACTGCCCGCTGACGCCGGAAAACTTCCATTTATTGAACCGAAGTGCGTTTGAACGCATGAAAGACGGCGTGATGATCATCAACACCAGCCGCGGCGGTCTGATCGATTCGCAGGCGGCGATTGATGCGCTGAAGACGCAGAAAATTGGCGCGCTTGGCATGGACGTGTATGAAAACGAACGCGATCTGTTCTTTGAAGACAAATCCAACGATGTGATTCAGGACGATGTGTTCCGTCGCCTGTCGGCATGCCATAACGTGCTGTTCACCGGCCACCAGGCGTTTCTGACCGCCGAGGCGTTGACCAGTATTTCTGAGACCACGCTGGAAAACCTGCGCCAGTTACGTGACGGTGAAAGTTGCCCGAACGCGCTGTTCTAAGCGGTCTGTGCGGTTCCCCGGCCTGGGGAGCCGTTTTAAGATTAAAGCCCAGTGACACCCGGGCGAACCCTGTTAAAATCCCCGCCCTGAATGGAAAATTCTTAGAGGAAGAGATGAAAAAAATTATCCCTTTAATTGCGTTGAGCGTTGCCCTTTCCGCCTGTGTCAGTTCCCGTACTGATACCCTTAAACCGGAGCAACTGGCTAACCAGCGCTTTGTACTGACTACCTTTAACGGCAAAGCAGTGACGGCTTCTGACCAGAGCCCGGCGCCGGAAATCCGTTTTGACAAGGATCTGCGCGTCTCTGGCAAAATGTGCAACGGCTTTATGGGCCAGGGAAAACTCTCTGACGGCGCATTAACCGTGAAGCACATGGGCATGACCATGATGATGTGCGTAGATCCGCAGCGTAACGAGCTGGATCATACTATCCAGGCCATGCTGAATAATGGCGCGCAGATCGATTTGACCGGCGACCAGTTAACGCTGGCAACCGCATCGCAGACGTTGATTTATACCCGCGCGAATAACGTTCAGTAATTACCGCAGCTTCCGGTGGCAAGCGACTGTTCGCTACAGCGTTTGCCATTCGGCAATGCACACATTCCCACCATCGAACCGTCAAGCTGACGCGCGACAGATAATGATCCGCCAATCATTGCGCAATTTGCCTGACCGCTGTTAGACATCGCGGCCTTTATACCTGGCACAACGTGAGCAGCCGTAGCCTGCTGCACAGGTTCACTACTGCATGCCGACAGCAATAAAACGGCGCACCCCACCCAAAACGCTGAACGCATCTCTTCTCTCCCTTTATTAAAGCGAAACCCAAGCATCATATGCAGCACAACGCAATACGTCGAGAGCTGAAAGTCATCTTTATGCGACGCAGAAACATTTTTTTGCGTTTTTATCGCCTGATGCAGGTAATGAATGGAATGCTCCTCACTTCAGCAGCCATTTTCTGTCCTCACAGCAAGCCCTTTCCAGAGTCTTCCTGGCTCCTGGATGGAAGTAGTAGCGGATCCGGTTGTAAGAATTTATGCAGCGGCCACCGCAGCCTGAAATAAAAAAACCTGCCCAGTGGCAGGTTGGCGATAGCGTGCTTTTATAAACAGGAAGAATTTAACTCTGTATCCTGCGGAAGAATTGCTCAGTCGATTCCCGGACGTGCTCGTCAGGATTCTCGGCAATATCCCCCTCTCCTGAAGAATGTCGAACATAGCTACTTTTTTGCCCGTGAAGCAAGGCAGGAGAAGAACCTGCATAGCCTGCAACTGAGAAAAAAGACAGAAACAGTAGAAACCATGCAGTTCTCAGCGTCTTACTCATCATTCATAATCCGTATGTGGTGGGTATTCAAAAACATAGTGGCGGAATGAAAGTAAAATGCTGTATGCAATATTTAAACGTATCCAGGAAGCTATGAACAATTACGTGGATTGAAACGTAATAATAAACACAGCATACACTAGCGGGTGCTTAATATTTTAACGTTCATGACTGTGTATTATGAAGAGAAAGGGTTGCTTACACACCTGACCAACAGAACTTAACTGCGCTGTTTTTTTATTTTGCTTTACAGAAGAGATAGCCAAACGCTGAAAATAAATAACCCTGCCAGATTGGCAAGGTTATCTTGTTAAACCTGGGCCGCCATCGAGGGCTCGAACCCCGACCCTACTTCCTGATAAAGCAATGCTCTAACCATGCTGAGCTAATGGCGGACGGGAGTACTTATATTGCGAAAACATTCCCTGCGGACGGGCCTTTTTGCCCATCTTCAATGGTGAATTCGACTTTCTGACCTTCATTCAGCGTCTTAAAACCGCCGCTCTGGATAGCAGAAAAATGCACGAATACATCTTTGCTGCCATTGTCAGGCGTGATGAAACCAAACCCTTTGGACTCATTAAACCATTTTACTAAACCAGTCATTTTGTTAGACATAAATATTTCCTCAATATACAAGAGCCTTTCGGCGAAAAGGGTTTTCGCACAGAATTAAATTTTTAACGATAAGGAGGCTCAAAAAGAAGAATTATCTATGGATAACACTTGTGATGAGAACTGCTTTACTAAACCGCTTTATTACATCTGTGGAACAAACCTACCCCTCATTAATCACACATATATCAACTGATAGCAAGCTTTATTTAAGATTGATAACCCGCGACGCGAGATGTCTTACAGGTAAAACAACGTTCAATGCCAGAGGAAACCCTGTTGACCAGCACCCTGATCGCCGCGGCACAATCGCGCTCTCACCGGCAGGGTTGACAGGCCGTTCCCCCATCTGTGCGCCAGAGTGACAGGATGTTTTTTGCAGGATTAGCCCCCGCAAAGCCAGGAGTGCTACTTACGGGAAAATAGTAGGCTGCATTTCAGTGTATTTTTCCGTGATAGTGCAAGGTAGCGGTAAATCGGTTATCACAAACATGACAGATGCGCTTTTTGTTCGCAGTGTTCGGCTGCTGGAGAGCAATGCGTTGAAAAATCAGCCAATAAATCCTTTCGAACGTATTGTGTTGATGAAGAAAGTAAAACCGGATCCCCCGAACGGAACGAATTCATTCACATGATAAATACAGCCCAGACACATCAGATCAAATATCTATGTTCTCTGGCTGTTTATACTGGATAAAGGCATGGCGAGCATATTGACCGCTGATACTCAATGCCACGTACGCGTATACAGGGTTGCATGACCTTGCTGATGGGCGACAACGTCCTGGGAAGCGAGATTAATGAGCACAATGCTGATCGGCCAGACAGACTAAATTAAAAATGGCTTTCTTCTGCCCTGCGTGGAAAGCGTCAGCGCACAACTTGTTGTAAATCTTATAATTAAGTAATGAGAGCATTCATATGATCACGATTGACGGTAATGGCGCAGTGGCCTCGGTGGCCTTTCGTACCAGTGAAGTTATCGCCATATATCCCATCACTCCCAGTTCAACGATGGCTGAGCAGGCTGATGCCTGGGCCGGTAACGGTCTGAAGAATGTCTGGGGCGACACGCCCCGCGTTGTTGAAATGCAGTCGGAAGCCGGGGCTATTGCTGCTGTCCACGGCGCACTGCAAACCGGGGCACTCTCAACCTCATTTACCTCATCGCAGGGGCTACTGCTGATGATCCCGACGCTGTACAAACTGGCCGGGCAATTGACGCCCTTTGTACTGCACGTCGCAGCACGTACCGTGGCTACCCATGCTCTCTCCATTTTTGGCGATCACTCCGATGTGATGGCGGTGCGCCAGACCGGCTGCGCCATGCTCGCTGCGGGTAGCGTGCAGGAAGCGCAGGATTTCGCGCTGATTTCGCATATTGCTACGCTGAAAAGCCGCGTGCCGTTCATTCACTTTTTTGATGGTTTCCGTACTTCGCACGAAATCAACAAGATTACGCCGCTGGCGGACGACACTATCCGCAATTTGCTGCCACAGCAGGAGATTGACGAACACCGCGCCCGCGCACTGAACCCGGAGCATCCGGTTATTCGCGGTACATCGGCTAACCCGGATACTTACTTCCAGTCTCGTGAGGCGACCAACCCGTGGTACAACGCGGTCTACGCTCACGTCGAACAGGCAATGAACGATTTTGCCGAAGCGACCGGGCGCAGCTACAAACCGTTCGAATACTATGGCCATCCGCAGGCCGATCGCGTGATTGTGCTGATGGGGTCAGCGATAGGTACCTGCGAAGAGGTGGTGGATGAGTTGCTGACGCGCGGCGAGAAAGTCGGCGTGCTGAAAGTTCGCCTCTATCGCCCGTTTAGCGCCGCGCATCTGCTGGCGGTCTTGCCGGAAAGCGCGCGTACTGTCGCTGTGCTCGATCGCACCAAAGAACCAGGCGCGCTGGCGGAACCACTTTATCTTGATGTGATGACCGCTCTGGCGGAAGCCTTTAATCACGGTGAACGCGAAACCCTGCCGCGAGTGATTGGCGGGCGCTATGGTTTATCCTCCAAAGAGTTTGGCCCGGAATGCGTGCTGGCGGTGTTTAACGAGCTACGCGCGGCAAAGCCCAGACCGCGTTTTACCGTCGGGATCTACGACGACGTTACCAATCTCTCGCTGCCGCTGCCGGAAAACACCCTGCCATCGCACGCGAAACTGGAAGCGCTATTTTACGGGCTGGGCAGCGATGGCAGCGTCTCGGCGACCAAAAACAATATCAAGATTATTGGTAACTCCACGCCGTGGTATGCGCAGGGTTATTTTGTCTATGACTCGAAAAAAGCGGGCGGCCTGACAGTTTCGCATTTGCGCGTCAGCGAAAGACCCATAAATTCCGCGTATCTGGTTTCGCAGGCGGATTTTGTCGGTTGCCATCAGTTGCAGTTTATCGATAAGTACCAAATGGCCGAACGGCTGAAGCCTGGCGGTATTTTCCTGCTCAATACGCCCTACAGCGCAGAGGAAGTGTGGTCGCGGCTGCCGCAGGAAGTTCAGGCGGTGCTGAATCAGAAAAAAGCCCGTTTCTTTGTGGTTAACGCGGCGAAAATCGCCCGCGAATGCAGCCTCGGCGCGCGTATTAACACCGTTATGCAGATGGCGTTCTTCCATCTGACAAATATATTGCCGGGCGACAGCGCGCTGGCTGAATTGCAGGGCGCGATCGCCAAAAGCTACAGCAGCAAAGGTCAGGAGCTGGTTGAGCGCAACTGGCAGGCGCTGGCGCTGGCGCGTGAATCACTGTTCGAAGTGCCGCTGGAGCCTGTTAATCCACAAAGCGCGCACCGCCCGCCAGTGGTTTCCGATGCGGCTCCGGATTTTGTTAAAACTGTCACCGCCGCTATGCTGGCGGGCCTTGGCGATGCGCTGCCGGTCTCCGCCCTGCCGCCTGACGGCACCTGGCCGGTTGGCACTACCCGCTGGGAGAAACGCAATATCGCTGAAGAGATCCCCATCTGGAAAGAAGATCTCTGTACCCAGTGTAACCACTGTGTTGCTGCCTGCCCGCATTCGGCGATCCGCGCGAAAGTGGTTTCTCCGGCGGCGATGGAAGAGGCTCCCGATACGCTCCATTCACTGGACGTGAAATCGCGCGATATGCGCGGGCAGAAATACGTCTTGCAGGTCGCACCGGAGGATTGCACCGGCTGTAATCTGTGTGTTGAAGTCTGCCCGGCGAAAGATCGTCAGAACCCGGATATCAAGGCCATCAATATGATGTCGCGCCTTGAACATGTGGAAGAAGAAAAAGTGAATTATGACTTCTTCCTCGGTCTGCCGGAGATCGATCGCAGCACGCTGGAGCGCATTGATATTCGTACTTCGCAACTGATCACCCCGCTGTTTGAATATTCCGGTGCGTGTTCCGGCTGCGGTGAAACGCCGTACATCAAACTCCTGACCCAGTTGTATGGCGACCGGATGATGATTGCCAACGCTACCGGGTGCTCATCCATTTACGGCGGTAATCTGCCTTCAACGCCGTATACCACAGATGCCAACGGGCGCGGGCCAGCGTGGGCGAACTCGCTGTTTGAGGATAACGCCGAGTTTGGCCTCGGCTTCCGTCTCAGTGTCGATCAGCACCGACAGCGTGTGATGCGTCTGGTGAAGCAATTTGCCGACCATATTCCGGCGGAACTGCTTGCCGCACTTCATCAGGAGGCCTCGCCGGACCTTCGCCGCGAGCAGGTTGCCGAACTGCGCAACGCGCTGGCCAATGTTGAGGGTGCACAGCAACTTCTGACCGATGCCGATGCGCTGGTTGAGAAATCGATCTGGCTGATTGGCGGCGATGGCTGGGCCTATGACATTGGTTTCGGTGGGCTGGATCATGTGATGAGTCTGACCGAAAACGTCAATATTCTGGTGCTCGATACCCAGTGCTACTCCAACACCGGCGGCCAGGCATCAAAAGCCACGCCGCTGGGCGCGGTGACCAAATTTGGCGAACACGGTAAACGTAAAGCGCGTAAAGATCTGGGCGTCAGCATGATGATGTACGGACATGTTTATGTGGCGCAAATCTCCCTTGGCGCACAGTTGAACCAGACTGTGAAAGCCATTCAGGAGGCGGAAGCCTATCCGGGGCCATCGCTGATCATCGCTTACAGCCCGTGTGAAGAGCATGGCTACGACCTGGCGCTGAGCCACGATCAGATGCGTCAGCTAACCGCCACCGGCTTCTGGCCGCTTTACCGTTACGATCCACGCCGCGAAGAAGAAGGCAAAATCCCGCTGGCGCTGGATTCACGTCCGCCGTCTGACGCGCTGGCGGAAACCCTGCTCAATGAGCAGCGCTTCCGCCGTCTGAATGCGCAGCAGCCGGAAGTGGCAGAGCAATTGTGGAAAGATGCCGCCGCCGACCTGCAAAAACGCTATGACTTCCTCGCGCAACTGGCCGGAAAAGCAGAGAAAAACCCGACAGAGTAAGCGAACTGCCTAAAAAGCCACCGGTTAACGCCGGTGGCTTTTTTAACGCATGGATTTCGCATGACACCATCCGCAAGCTGCGTTAATAATCAGTTTTCCCGGGCGGCAAGGAGCGAACAGCATGCGACATCATCCCGTAACCTCATCACGCATTTCATCCATTGGTTATGACAGCCGCAGCCTCACGCTCGAAATCTGTTTTCACGATAAAAGCATTTATCAATATCAGAACGTTCCGGAGCGGATCTTTACGGTGTTTCTGACCGTCGTCTCGAAAGGCCGCTTTTATGATGGCGTGGTCAAAGGGAAATTCCCCGAAAAAAAAGTCGCCTGAACAGGTAGCTGCCCGCCGTTCTTCTAATCTGTCAGGATAAGGTTTTTCACCCTTATAACGGAAACCACGATGTCAAAAAATAGCCCTTCCACGCCCTATTACGCCGTGATTTTTACCTCCGTGCGCACCGCGGTTGATGACGGTTATGGCGCAATGTCCGATCGCATGATGGAACTGGCGGTTAACCAGCCAGGTTTTCTCGGTGTCGAATCCGCACGCGAGGAAGTGGGAATTACCGTCTCATACTGGGAGTCGCTTGATGCGATTAAAAACTGGAAAGCAAACGCGGAGCACGTGCTGGCGCAAAAAAGCGGACGGGAAAAGTGGTATCACTCCTTCACCACGCGCATCTGCCGGGTTGAAAAAGAGTATTCGTTTCAGATGCAGGAGTGAGCGTAATTAATTGTGAGCCACATAATCTTCTGCTGCGTAAGATTCAGGCGTGCTGCCCTTGTGCCGCCTGGGCAACATCCCGCAGCAAATCCGCACACTTGATCACTCAAAATGAAAAATGCCTCCGCGGCAAATCATTGCTACAATCCAGCCCTAATAGCGTATGTCTGTCAGCGGTGCCTTGCCGGCTGGCGCTAAAAACCGGAATTGAGCCTTTTTCATGTCGCAAAATCAAGAAATTAGCAAAAAAGAGCAGTACAACCTGAATAAACTGCAAAAACGTCTGCGCCGTAACGTCGGCGAAGCCATTGCCGACTTCAATATGATTGAAGAAGGCGACCGCATCATGGTCTGTCTTTCCGGCGGCAAAGACAGCTACACGATGCTGGAAATTCTGCGTAACCTGCAACAAAGCGCGCCGGTCAATTTTTCGCTGGTGGCAGTCAACCTCGACCAGAAACAACCGGGTTTCCCGGAGCATATTCTGCCGCAGTATCTGGATTCGCTCGGCGTTGAGTACAAAATCGTGGAAGAGAACACTTACGGCATTGTGAAAGAGAAGATCCCGGAAGGCAAAACCACCTGTTCTCTCTGTTCACGCCTGCGTCGTGGAATTCTCTATCGTACGGCGAGCGAACTGGGCGCGACCAAGATTGCGCTGGGCCATCACCGCGATGACATCCTGCAAACGCTGTTTTTGAATATGTTCTACGGCGGGAAAATGAAAGGCATGCCGCCGAAGCTGATGAGCGATGACGGCAAGCACATTGTGATCCGCCCGCTGGCTTACTGCCGTGAAAAAGATATTGAGCGTTTCTCAGAAGCGAAAGGTTTCCCGATCATTCCGTGCAACCTTTGTGGTTCGCAGCCGAACCTGCAACGCCAGGTGATTGCCGATATGCTGCGTGACTGGGACAAACGTTATCCGGGGCGCATCGAAACCATGTTCAGCGCCATGCAGAACGTGGTGCCGTCGCATCTCAGCGATGTCAACCTGTTTGATTTCAAAGGCATTACGCACGGCTCGGAAGTGGTCAACGGCGGCGATCTGGCGTTTGACCGCGAAGAGATCCCGTTGCAGCCGGCTGGCTGGCAGCCGGAAGAAGATGACGCGCAGCTCGATGAACTGCGTCTTAACGTCATTGAAGTGAAATAAATCACCGCCTCTCTGCTGCGTGCAGAGAGGCGGATTTTACAACAGCCGTACGCGGCAGCTTTTGCCTTTAATCTTCCCGTTCTGTAACTGCTTCCACGCCTCACGCGCCACGCTCCGGCGAACAGCCACATACACATGCGACGGATGCACGGTGATTTTACCGATGTCCGCGCCATCCAGCCCCATATCGCCGGTCAGCGCGCCCAGCACATCGCCGGGACGCATTTTGGCTTTTTTACCGCCGTCAATGCACAGCGTGGCCATTTCTGCTTCCAGCGGCACCACTTTGACGTTAGCCGGTGCGTTGTACCAGTTCAGCTTCAGTTGCAGCATTTCCGCGAGAATGTTGGCGCGCTGCGCCTCTTCCGGCGCACAGAAACTGATGGCAAGGCCGCTCTTACCGGCGCGCGCGGTACGTCCGATACGGTGCACGTGTACTTCCGGATCCCACGCCAGCTCGTAGTTCACCACCAGCTCCAGCGATTTAATGTCGAGACCACGCGCAGCGACATCGGTCGCTACCAGCACGCGTGCGCTACCATTGGCAAAACGCACCAGCGTTTGATCGCGGTCGCGCTGTTCCAGATCGCCATGCAGCGCCAGTGCGTTCTGCCCCGCGGCGTTCAGCGCATCGCACACCTCCTGACAATCTTTTTTGGTATTACAGAACACCACACAGGAAGCCGGACGGTGCTCGCTTAAGAGCTTTTGCAACAACGCGGCTTTGCCCTGACGGGAAACCTCAAAGAACTGCTGTTCAACGGCGGGCAGCGCATCGACGCTATCGATTTCAATGGTTTCCGGGTCGCGCTGGACGCGGCCACTGATGGCGGCAATCGCTTCCGGCCAGGTGGCTGAAAACAGCAGGGTCTGCCGTGAGGCAGGCGCAAAACGGATAACGTCATCAATCGCCTCGCTGAATCCCATGTCGAGCATACGATCGGCTTCGTCCATCACCAGCGTTTGCAGGCTATCCAGGGTAACGGTGTTTTTTTGCAGGTGATCGAGCAAACGCCCCGGCGTGGCAACAATAATGTGCGGCGCATGCTGTAATGAATCGCGCTGCGCGCCAAATGGCTGGCCGCCGCAGAGAGTCAGCACTTTGATATTGGGCATATAGCGTGCCAGGCGGCGTAACTCGCTGGCGACCTGATCGGCCAGCTCACGCGTCGGGCATAAAACCAGCGACTGCGTCTGAAAACGGCTGGCATCAATATGTTGCAATAAGCCCAGCCCAAACGCCGCTGTTTTGCCACTGCCTGTTTTTGCCTGCACGCGAACATCTTTTCCGGCGAGAATGGCAGGCAGTGCAGCAGCCTGGACGGGAGTCATAGAGAGATAGCCCAGATCCTTAAGATTCTCGATCTGGGCGGCGGGCAAAGCATTTAAGGTTGAAAAAGCGGTCACAGTAAAGTCTCGCGATAAAAAGGCTGAGATCAGCAGGCGCGTATCCTCTCAGATCTGCCCTGTTTTCGCGACATCTTAATGGGTTCTTCATCCGGCGGTGGGTCCGGCATCGGTTGCGGATGTGGAATAGGATCGGGAATCGGGATCGGATCGGTCGGAACCGGATCGCTGAGATATGAGGAATTGCGTGTAGTCATCATCGCCTCCTTTACGTGAGATACCTGTTAAGGGTAGACGCAGGTAAAAAAGAGGCAAAAAAAAGCCGACTCATTAAGTCGGCGTCGTACGAATCAATTGTGCTATGCAGTAATTCAAAAAAGGAAGTAAGACAATATGGAGCGCAACGCCCATCGCTTGACGTTGCATTCACCTGCGAGGGAAATATTGCCCTGAATAGGTATTGTGTTTATTGACCTCGCTCAAATTATCTGGCGTTTTTATGTTCAAAAAATGTTAAAAAAGTGAAATTTTACAGCCAGTTACTACGATGCAACCACCAGGTAACACCGCCGATCAGTACCACCAACATCACACAGAAGATTGAAAAGCCAAATTGCCAGCCGCCGCCTGGAATGCCGCCCAGATTGACGCCAAACAAGCCGGTAAGAAAGGTGCTCGGCAGAAAAACCATTGCCATCAACGACATGGTATAAGTGCGTCGCGCCAGCGACTCCTGCATCACCTGTGTGATCTCATCGGTCATCACCGCCGTACGTGCAATGCAGGCATCGATCTCATCCAGGCCGCGCCCGAGACGATCGGCGATATCCTGCATCCGACGGCGCTGATCGTCGCTCATCCACGCCAGGCGTTCACTGGCCAGCCGGGAAAAGACATCGCGCTGCGGCGCCATATAGCGGCGCATAACAATGAGCTGTTTACGCAGCAGCGCCAGAATTCCCCGCGGCGGAATTTGCTGATCGAGCAGGTTATCTTCCAGATCGATTATCCTGTCGTGCAAGGATTCAATAAATTCGCTGGCGTGATCGGTCAACGCATCGCAAACATCCACCAGCCAGGCGCCGGTATCCGTCGGACCGGAACCCTCTTCCAGATCCCTGACCACATCATCCAGCGCCATGACCTTACGTTGACGCGTAGAGACAATCATCCGCGAATCCATGTATAACCGCACGGCCACGAGCTGGTCGGGGCGTTCATCGGTGCTGCCATTAATACAGCGCAGCGTAATTAACGTTCCCTCGCCCAGCCGGTTGACGCGCGGACGCGTACTTTCGCCGGAAAGCGCATCACGCGCGCTGTTCGGCAGCAATGGCGTGGAGGCCAGCCATTGTGCGCTCTCCTGATTGGTGTAATTCAAATGCACCCAGCACGGTGTTTGCTCAGTAATCGTGTCATTATCTTCGAGCGGCTTAACGCCGCCTTTCCCATCCAGCCGCCACGCAAAAACCGCATCCGGGACATTCACACCGGAGCCTTTTAGTACTTCCACAGCGCCTCCAAAATCAGCAAGGTATTGCTGTCAGTCTAGCCGGATGAGAATCTTAAGCAATCATCACGCTGAATTTGTTAACAAATTCATGCACACTGCAAATAAAAGACCCGGTTTCCCGGGCCTTGTTGTGCAGTGCGAATATCTTCAGAAGGAGTGCCAGTAATTTTCCTGGTTACGCAAAATCGGCGTTTTGACGCGCTGGCGCTGTTTTTCCGGCGGCAACGCGATCTCTGCAGCCATTTGTGCTACCGGAGCGCCCTCGATGAGACGGAATTTACCGGTCCGTTTTTGTAACTCCTCGACCTGATGTTTCAGCACGTCAGAGGAACCGGCGAGTTCATCAACCGTGGTGACGTTGCTCTGTGTCACTTTTTCCAGCTCCGCCAACGCCAGGGTGATCTGCGAAATGCCTTTTTCCTGTTGCAACGTCGTGACCGCAATTTCATCCATCAACTTACTGACCACGCTCGCGCCAGAAACAATATCATGCATGTTTTGTTCTGCTTCGTTCACCACCGTCGCCCCCTGCGTCACGTTATCTGTCGTTTCGGCAATCAGGGATTTGATATTTTTCGCCGCCTCAGCGCTGCGATGCGCAAGGCTACGCACCTCACCGGCCACCACGGAGAACCCCTTCCCGTGATCGCCTGCCCGCGCCGCCTCTACCGCCGCATTGAGCGCCAGAATATTGGTCTGAAAAGCGATACCGTCAATAATCGAAATAATCTCCGTCATCTGATTGGCGCATTCAGTAATTGACTGCATATTTTTCGCGACCTGCCCCATTAAATCCCCACCTTTTAACGCACAGCTTGTCGCCTCTTTCGCGCGGGAGCTGGCGATACGCGTATTGTCAGCATTGTTTTTGGTGCTGGAAGCCATCTGTTCCATGCTGGAGGCGGTCTGTACCAGCGCGGCAGATTGCTCCTCGGTTTTAACCGAGAGGTCAGCGCTGCGCGTGGCCAGTTCAGCCGAAAGATTGAGGGCAGAATCTGAAGAGGAGCGAATTTCTCTGACTAAATTAGCGATGCTGGCACAAAGTGAGTTGATTCCGGGTATTAAGCGACCGGCGCAGTTATTTCCAAATTCAGGAATAACAATTGAAAGATTTCCTGAGGTTACTTCTTCTATGCTTTTTTTAACGGTATTAATCGGCGTCACTAAATATTGCGTCATATACAGCCAAAGTAATGTGAGCGAAGCAATTGAAACGACTGAGGTAGTCATAAGTAGGGTGACATTTTTTGAGAGAAGGATCACCAAAACTTCCATGAGAATAAAAGAGGAGAGCAAAAATAAAATAATAAAAGTCCTTACACTAATATGCCTTAACATAGTGACACCCACCAAACCGCGGAAGAAGGTAAGATCGTTATAGCATCCGGAATATACTTTTACACGGCGAAATTGATACTGCGCAATGTTCACGGCTAAATGACATTAATTTCGATTAAGTCATAGCACTCATCTACATACCAACATCTCACCCAACACAAACAGCCTTATAATGCTCTGAAACCGGAATTCACCACCCAAATATATCATATAAAAACAGCGTCACTCACAGCATATTTCTTAATTTAGTTTTAGCCTTGCTTAAATCACTCATTTTTTTAAGTTCCTGCTGTTAATGTCGATAAATAAAGGATGATCCATGTTTATTAATTTGTCCTTGCAATAATAAACTCAGCGCAACCATTAAATTCATCAGGTTAGTTGCTAAAATTAGTGCCAGGATTACATATCAACTCTTTTGCCTGCGTGGATGATATATGCTCTATGTTTCGTGGGACCCTATTCTGGTCGGCATCTCTTTTTTGGTGGCATTCATTGCCTCATTTGTCGCACTGGATAGCGCAGGTAAAGTGCTGAACTCAGAACCTCGTAGCGCCCTGTTCTGGCGGATTTCTGGTGGAGCCACTTTGGGTATGGGCATCTGGTCAATGCATTTTGTCGGTATGCTGGCGATGAAAATGCCGATAACGATGCATTATGATTTTGAATTAACCACCCTCTCATTTGTTATTGCTTTACTGGCCTCCACGCTGTCGCTCAATATCGCCGTTAGCGGCCATACCTTGCCGATAAAACGCCTGTTTTTCGCCACTCTTGTCCTCGGCAGCGGCGTGGTGTCGATGCATTATATCGGCATGGCGGCAATGATGAGTTTCGTCAGTATTTACTGGAACATACCGCTGGTGGTGCTGTCGCTACTGATTGGCATTGCCAGCGCCTGGGTCGCACTGTGGCTGGCGTTCAGCCTGCGGCAAAATACACATGGCGTCTTTATTAATCGCGTTTTTGCCTCACTGGTGATGGGTATTGCCATTTGCGCCATGCACTATAGCGGCATGAGTGCCGCAACCTTCAGTAATGATGGGCTCGGCATTATCGTGCGTAGCGATGCGATACATATCATGAGCCGCGGCGTCGGTGAGCAAGAGTTGTCGCTGTGGGTTGCCACGACAACGCTGGTGATTTTTGGCATCATGCTGTTTATCTCGATGATCGATTCTCAATTGCGGACAGCACGCCTGACCGACAGTCTGCGCCAGTTAAACCTGCAACTGGAGAAACAGGCGCATTATGATCCCCTCACCGGGCTGGCGAACCGTATCCAGCTCGATATTTTGCTGGATTCCTGCCTGAATCGCGCAGCAGAAGAGCAGACGACCTTCGCGCTAATTTATATGGATCTGGATCGCTTCAAGCTGGTGAATGACGCCTGGGGGCACCATATTGGCGACCGGCTGCTGGTCGCGGTGGCAGAACGGCTTTCGGCCTGCATTAATGACAAAATGTCACTGGCCAGACTCGGCGGCGACGAATTTACGCTGCTGGTGCCGCAGACCAGCGAGGAAGAAATTGACGCCCTGATTCGCCGCCTGATCGCCACCATTCAGCACCCTTTTTATGAATTAAGCCACGTTATCAATGTATCGCTTAGCGCCGGGGTGAGCTTTTATCCTGAGCACGGTGAAAATGCCCATGAGCTGAAGCTGAAAGCCGACACCGCCATGTACAGCGTTAAGCAGGAAGGTCGCAACGGCTGGGCGATTTATCATACCGGAATGGCGCAAAAAACCGCCGATGCGCCACAGTTCTTGCAAGATTTATCGCAGGCGCTGACGCGCAATCAGTTTGAACTCTGGTATCAGCCGCAATATACCGCGCCCGAACAAACCCTTGCCGGATTCGAAGCCCTTCTGCGCTGGCGTCATCCGCAACAAGGGGTTTTGCTGCCAGCAGCGTTTCTACCGATGCTGGAAAAAACCGGGCTGATTATCTCTGTTGGTCAGTGGGTGATCGAATCGGCCTGTCGCCAGTTACATTACTGGAATACGCAGGGGTTCCCCAATCTGAAACTGGCGATCAATCTCTCGCCCAGCCAGTTTGAAAAACATGATATTTATGAACAGGTTACCGATGCTTTGGCCCGTTACCATGTCAACCCGACCCATCTGACGCTGGAAATCACCGAGAACGCCGCGCTGAAAAACCTTGAGCGTAGCGTTCATCTGCTGACCCAGTTCGCGCAGTTGGGGATCACGGTGGCGATTGATGATTTTGGTACCGGTTATTCCAATATGCTGATGCTGAAAAAATTGCCTGCCACTGAACTCAAAATTGATAAAAGTTTTGTGAAAGATATTCGCGAAAATAGCCGCAACGTGAAAATCGTCTCGACGATAATCGACATTGCCCACTCGATGAATATGCGTGTGGTCGCCGAAGGAATCGAAACGGCGGAACAGCATGCGCTGCTCACCAATATGGGCTGTGCTTTTTTACAGGGTTTCCTGTTTGCCCGTCCGCAACCCGTCGAGAAGATTTCAGCGCTGCTTAAACATAAATCTTTCGCGTTGTCATTGGAATGTTCAGAGTCGTCACAAAAAAAACCTGCATAAGGTTCTACATTTCATGTGTGTTGCAATAAAGTTAGTAAATTGCCGCAACGTTTGGCCAGCTGCGATATTGCAACCTGCGCGATAAGTGGAGTAGCCATGCTTAAATATCACCTGGATGCGCTGAATGTCCTTTCCACGCCGGTTTGGGTGGTCGCCCCTGACACGGAAACGTTGCTATTTTCTAACACGCAGGCGCAGAAGCTGGCGGCCGGCCGTTCATTGCGTGAAATGCGCAATGGCCTCTTTTCTGCCGTTGCACAGACCAGCCTCGCAATGTATTTACCCTGCCTGCAAAATCACGAAGATGTGGTTGAAATCTGGAGTATTTGCCCTTCCGGTGAAGAGAGCACGATCGGTTGCCGCGCCGTGCTGCGCAAGCTAGAAACTGTCGGCGAAGTGCTTATTTTCGAAGGTATTTCCGGTGGCGCCGCTGCTGCCACGCTCAAAGCCAGCCACTCCTCCTCTTACCGGCCACGCAAGCAAGGGTTCTACGCCCGTTTTTTCTATACGACGTCGGCTCCAATGTTGCTTATCGATCCCGTTCGCGATGGTCTGATCGTGGATGCCAATCTCGCTGCTCTGCGCTTTTATGGTTACGATCATGAAGAGATGTGCCAAAAGCACACATGGGAAATTAACACCATGGGGCGCAACGTCTTGCCGGTGATGTCAGAAATCGCCAGGCTGCCTGGTGGACATAAGCCACTCAATTTTATTCATCAGTTAGCCGATGGTTCAACGCGGCATGTACAAACCTACGCCGGGCCAGTTGAGATATACGGCGAACGGCTGATGTTATGCATTATTCATGATATTACCGAACAGAAGCGGCTTGAGCAGGAGCTGGAATACGCTGCGCACCGCGATGCCCTCACCGGGCTTTTGAACCGCCGTCAGTTTTACCACCTGACAGAGCATATTCTGCCGGCCGTACTCGATTTTTGCGTCATGCTGGTCGATGCCGATCACTTTAAACATATTAACGATCAATTCGGTCATCAGTGCGGGGACGAAGTGCTGCTCGAACTTGCACGCACGCTGGAAGCCAACAGCCGCAGTGGTGACTATGTCTTTCGCTGGGGCGGCGAAGAATTTTTACTGTTGTTGCCGCATACCCGCATAGATACCGCGCTGGGCGTAGCGGAAGCCATCCGCCTGGCGGTAGTGAATATCGCCAGGCCCGGTCTGCCTGGCTTTACTGTCAGTATCGGCGTGGCGCGCCATATGCAAAATGAAAGCCTCGATACTCTGTTCCGTCGCGTTGATGAAGCGCTTTATCGCGCAAAAAATAACGGTCGTAACCGGGTGCTTGCCGCCTGAATAGAGGCAAAAAAAGCGCCCGCTTTCGGGCGCTATGGCGTTATTACGGTATTAATGAATGCCCAACCGCCAGGCAAAATCGATCTCTTCTTTCAATTCTGTATGCGAAAGGGTCAGCAGATCCGCAAACTCCAGCCGGAGTTGTTTGAGTTTTTTGAGGTACTCGGCCGGTGTCATCACACTGCGATCGCGACGCAGATATTCGATAGCCAGTTGGGTTGGGTCTAATTCAGTCTCCATAACGTCCTCTGAGGTAGTAAACACTTTTCTATTATACCACTGAATGCTGTCTGTTTTTTGACCATAATCGTAAAAGAGCTGGGTTTATCCGCGGAAAATGCCGCTCCGGACGACCTTACAAAAAAAGGGGTTGCGCGACTAAATGATAAAGATTATCTTTCTCAATACTGAATAGTTGAGTTAAATACTCAGGTATTCAGTACGACATTGCTCACATTGCTTCCAGTATTTTTCGCCCGCTCAACGTAGCGGGCTTTTTTTGCCAGTACCGGAGAACAACCATTCACATTCCCGCAACGCTCCTTATTTCCTCCATTGTCCCTTCACATTCCTTAAGTAAAATTCTTAACACTCCTGCTAAGACAGGAATCATTCCGTAATCAATGAGTTTCCCCTTACTTCCCGTGACGTAAGGGGATTTTTTTAATGCTTAATAATGTATAGCGTGCGGCTGTATGCGACATCTTCCGGGTTGTTAATCGGGTATCCCTTCAGCCACGGCTTAATTAAGCGCCCATTGGTGTACTGATAAATCGGTGCAATCGGTGCTTTTTCGGCAATAAGATGTTCCGCCGCGTTGTAGTCCACGTTACGCGCTTTGGCGCTGGTTTCCTGCGCCGCCTGTGCAATCACTTTGTCATAGCTTTCATCACTGAAGCGCGAAATATTACTGCTGCTTCCGGACGTCAGTATCGACAGGAACGTGGACGGTTCGTTGTAATCCCCCACCCATGACGCACGGATCACATCAAAATTGCCGCTGTTACGACTGTCGATATAGGTTTTCCACTCCTGGTTTTGCAGCGTCACATCCGCGCCCAGACTCTGTCGCCACATTGAGGCTACCGCGATGGCAATCTTCTGGTGACTTTCCGAGCTGTTATACAGCAACCGAAGTTTAAGCGGCCGCTGCGGGCCGTAACCTGCCGCCTGCAATAGCGTTTTCGCCTGCGCGTTCAATTCTGCCTGGCTCATTGATTCAAACTGAGAACGTTCCGGAGTGAAGCCTGCCGTCACATCCGGCGTTAAACGCCATGCGGGTTTCTCGCCGGTACCCAGCACTTTTTGCGCGATCACCTGGCGGTCGATCGTCATACTCAGCGCCAGACGCACGCGAGGATCGGACGTTGGGCCTTTTTGCGTATTAAATGCGTAGTAATAGGTGCCCAGTTGCGGCGGCGTGTAGACCTGCCCCGGGATATCTTTCAATAATTTCTGGTAGAGGTTTTTCGGGAAAGATTCGGTAATGTCGACGCCATTCGCCAGGTAACGTTTAGTGGCTGCCGACTCCTGGTTGATGGGCATAAACGTCACCTTATCGATCACGGTTTTGCCGTCATCCCAGTAGTGCTTGTTGCGGCTGAGCACCAGCTTTTCGTTCACCACACGATCGCTCAGCACAAACGCACCGTTACCAACTAGATGCCCTGGACGCGTCCAGTCTGCGCCGCTTTCAACATTCGCTTTTTGTACCGGATAGAGCGCGAAACTGGCGGCAAGACTCGGGAACCACGGTACGGGACGAGAGAGTTGCACCCGCAATGTGTGCGCGTCCACCGCGCTAACGCCGAGCTTATCCGGCGTCGCTTTACCCTCGGTAATCTCCTGCGCATTGGCAAGCCCCGCCAACGCCGCAAAGCTGGCAAAAGGCGAGGTCATTTTCGGATCCACCAGACGCTGCCAGCTATAAACGAAATCCTCTGCGGTCACCGGCGAACCATCAGACCAGCGGGCGTTGTCGCGCAGGGTAAAAATCCAGACGCGATTATCATTGCTCTGCCATTTGCTGGCGACGCCGGGAATAATGTTGCCCTTCTCGTCCTGATTCACCAGCCCTTCGAACAGGTCGCGCAGCACCTGAATCTCCGGCAGACCAACGGCTTTTGCGGGATCCAGCGAGGCGGGTTCATCTTTCAGATGACGCACAACTTCCTGCGTTGCCGCCAGTTGCGTACCTGGAGGAACGTCTGCAGCAAACGATACAGAAGAAAAACCGCACAGCCAGAGCGCGCAGCACAGCGTGGAAACTCGATGCGTCATGGGATCCCCTTTTGATGTGTCATTTCCCGGCAATAGAAGTGTAATTATTTGTTTTAGCATAGCGGAATGCAAACCTGGTCAGTCAAAAAATTGATGATGGACAGTAATTTAACCTCCATGGCAAGATTTGCGTCACACCGATTTTTGCTCAACACTTGCTGTAAGCAAATGCCAGAACAGAGGAAGCTTATGCCTGTCACACGTCCACGTCCGCAGCGGGGCCGTTTTGCCCCTGGAAGCGAAGAGTTTGGCCGCTCATTGCTTGGTGCGCCACTGATCTGGTTTCCGGCGCCAGTCGCCACGCGCGAAAGCGGTTTGATCATCGCCGGGACCCACGGTGACGAAAACTCCTCGGTCGTCACGCTTTCCTGCGCCCTGCGCACGCTGAAGTCCGATCTGCGCCATCATCATGTGGTCCTCGCGGTCAATCCGGACGGTTGCCAGCTTGGCCTGCGCGCGAACGCCAACGGCGTCGATCTCAACCGGAATTTTCCTTCTGCCAACTGGAAAGCAGGCGAAACAGTTTATCGCTGGAACAGCGCCGCCGATGAACGGGATGTAGTGTTACTGACCGGTGATGCGCCCGGTTCAGAACCGGAAACGCAAGCGTTATGCCAGTTGATTCATCGCATTCACCCGGCATGGGTGGTGACATTCCATGATCCGCTGGCATGTGTGGAAGATCCGCAGGAAAGCGTGCTTGGCCACTGGTTGTCCGGCGCACTATCCCTGCCGCTGGTCACCAGTGTGGGTTACGAAACACCTGGCTCTTTTGGAAGCTGGTGCGCAGATATCGGTCTGCACTGCATCACCGTTGAGTTTCCGCCGATCTCCGCCGACGAAGCGAGCGAAAAGTACCTCGCGGCGGTGACAGAATTACTGCACTGGGATCCTCAAAGGTGAAGCGTGCCGGTGGTAAAGTGCAGCGCCGGTTCGACATCCACCGCCAGCCACGTCGGGCCATCCAGATCGGCGAAGCGCACACGGTTTGCCAGCGGTAATGCCGCGCTGATGGCGCGCGACGTGCAGATCATGCAGCCCAGCATCAGCGTAAAACCCTGCTTTGCGGCCTCGTCGGCCAGCGCCAGCGCTTCCGTCAGACCGCCGGTTTTATCCAGCTTGATGTTCACCATCTCGTAACGCCCGTGCAATGACGCCAGGCTTTCCCGCGTATGGCAACTCTCATCAGCGCAAATGGGCAACGGGTGGATAAAGTTGGCCAGCATCTCATCGTCCCCGGCGGGAAGCGGTTGTTCCAGCATCGCCACGCCTAAATCCGCCAGCAGCTGACAGCGCGCCGCAAGGCCTTCGGCATGCCACGACTCGTTGGCATCGACAATCAGTGTCGCCGTGGGCGCGGCGGCGCGGATCGCTACCAGCCGCTCACTGATCAAATGATCGTCAAGCTTCACTTTCAGCAACTGAGCGCCCTTCTCGCTGAGCGCCGCCGCGCTGGCTGCCATCTGCTCCGGCGTACCGATCACCACGGTCTGCGCCGTAGTGACATTTTGCGGCAATGTTACGCCTGCATAGTGAGTCAGGGTCTGGTTTGCTTTGCGCGCTGCCAGATCCCAGAGCGCAGAATCCACGGCGTTGCGCGCAGCGCCGGGCGGCAGGAGCGTCTGCAACTCCTCGCGGCTGAGCCGGTTTTCCAGCTGCGGCACAATGGTGAGTATCTGCGCCATGACCGACGCTTCGCTCTCACCGTAACGCGGATACGGCGTACATTCACCGGAGGCTTTAATGCCATCTTCTTCCAGTTCAACCACCACCACGCGCGCTTCGCTGCGGGCGCCGCGCGAGATCACGAACGGAGTGTGCAGCGGCCAGGTTTCCTCATAAACTTTAACGTTGCGCATTCCTCTCTCCTCTGCCGCAATGTAAACCAGTATAGATATGAAAATTGGTTTGCCGTGGTCTCGGCGGATGGCATACACTAGCCCCGACGTTAACTATTTGTAAACAGGAAGATATTATGTCACAACTCGTTCATTTTCAGGGCAACCCGGTTCCCGTTGCAGGCGCAATCCCGCAGGTTGGCGCACAAGCCAAACCGTTTACGCTTGTGGCTAAAGACCTGTCTGACGTCTCTCTCGCGCAGTTCGCGGGCAAACGCAAAGTACTGAACATTTTCCCGAGCATTGATACCGGTGTTTGCGCAGCTTCTGTCCGCAAATTCAACCAGTTAGCTACTGAAATTAGCAACACAGTGGTACTGTGCATTTCTGCCGATCTGCCGTTTGCGCAATCCCGTTTCTGCGGCGCGGAAGGCCTGAGCAATGTGGTTACACTGTCAACGCTGCGCAGCGCTGATTTCCTGGAAAACTACGGCGTGGGTATTTCTGAAGGTGCACTGAAAGGCCTGGCAGCACGCGCTGTCGTAGTACTGGATGAAAACGATAAGGTTATTTTCAGCCAGCTGGTCAATGAAATTACCACTGAGCCGGATTACACCGCAGCACTTGACGTACTGAAAGCCTGATATTTTTCGGCCCGGCAGCGAACGCTGCCGGGTTTTCTTTACTCTTCGCTTTTCTTCTGGCTTAAACCATATTCCCGCAGCTTATTGGCAATCGCGGTGTGCGATACGCCAAGCCTGCGCGCCAGTTTACGCGTACTGGGATAGTTGCGATAAAGCTGCGTCAGCACTGAACGCTCAAACCGACTGGTGATCTCATCCAGCGAACCTTCCATGGCATCTTCACCCACGGTAACACTGGCCGCGTCGTAATCCGGCAACAGAATATCCTGCGCGCGCAGTTCATAGCCTTCCAGTTGCGTTAACGCGCGATAAATGGCGTTTTTCAACTGGCGGACATTGCCCGGCCAGCTATAGCGGTTCAGCAGCGGCGGCAGATCCTGTGATAATTTCGGCCGTGGTACGCCCTGCTCATCGGCGAAACGGGCAACGAACAGTTCCGTCAGCGGCATGATGTCCTGCGGACGTTCGCGCAGCGGCGGCAAATTCAGCGTCAGGACATTCAAACGATAATAGAGATCCTCGCGAAACAGCCCTTTCTGTACCAACTCCACCAGGTTACGTTGCGTGGCGCAAATCACTCTGACATCAACATGTACTTCATGATCTTCACCAACGCGGCGGAAAGTACCGTCGTTGAGGAAACGCAGCAGTTTGACCTGCATACGCGGCGACATTTCGCCAATTTCATCCAGCAGTACCGAGCCGCCGTTCGCCTGTTCAAAAAAGCCTTTTTTCCCTTCTGGCGCATGACCGAAAAGTTCGCTTTCGACCGATTCTTCCGGGATCGATGCACAGTTCAGCGCCAGATACGGCTTCGTCGCTCGCGGACTGGCAAGGTGACAGGCATGCGCCAGCAAATCTTTCCCTGTGCCGGTATCGCCGGTAATCAACAGCGGTGCGGTCAGCGTCGCCAGTTTGCGCGCCTGCTCGACGACATGCTTCATTTTCTGGCTGGCAGCGACAATCTGACTGAAGGTGCTGATATCCTGCGGGTTAATATTCTGTAACTGACGTCCCATGCGCACGGTGGAACGTAGCATAACGACGGCGCCGGTCAGCATCGGTTCGCCGGTTTCTCCTTCCAGATGCACCGGGGTAATTTCCATCAGGAAGTTTTGTCCACCGATCACCACATGTTCGCTATGCGAGTTACGCGGGTTCCCCTCCAGCCAGCGCTGGAAGTTAAAACCGGGGATCAGTTGTGCGGCATTGTGGTTGCGTAATTTATCGATATCTTGCGTGAAAAGCTGGCAACTGGCCGGGTTTGCCAGCTCAATTTTACTTTTCATGTCCAGCGACAGTACCGGCTCCGGCAGTGCTTCCAGCAGCGCGCTCAGGGCGCGGTGCTCACGCTCAGAAGGCATCCACGATACGGTGCGAACGTCGGTAACGCCGGGAATGCGACGAATTTCGGCCATCAGGCTACTGAATGTATCGAACTGAAGCGCGGCGAAATTGAGGTAAATACGCCCGATCGGGTCAATTTCGATGCCGCGCAAATCAATGCCGCGCAGCACCAGTAAATCGAGCAATTCACGTGTCAGACCAAGACGATCCTCGCAAAAGACTTCAAGACGCATGGGAATAACCACCCTTTTTTCATTCACGTAATAAAAGGATGATAAGACACTTCCAGGCTGGCAGGAAGATGTCTGTCAACAAATATTGACAGCCTGCCGGAAAAAGCGGCATTACGCTGTAAAGATAAGCGCGCAGCGCCATTTTACTCCGCAGGCCGCTTTTGCAGGGTCTCTTTAAGCTGACCAATCAGCTGGCGACGGAAATCGCCGAGCCGGGGTTTATCATCATCCAGCCACGGCAAAGGGCGGCACAATTCCATGGCCTTAATTCCCAGACGCGCCGTCAGCAACCCGGCGCCAATTCCCTGTGCGGCGCGTGCAGAAAGCCGCGCCGCGAGATCCTGCGATAGCCAGTCCATTCCCACTTCGCGCACCAGTTCGCTGGCACCGGCAAAGGCAATATTCAACAGTACCAGGCGGAACAACCGCAAGCGGCTGTAATAGCCGAGTTCGATACCATAAAGCGTGGCGATACGATTGATCAGCCGCAGGTTGCGCCAGGCGATAAATGCCATATCCACCAGCGCCAGCGGACTGACCGCGATCATCAACGTGGATTCTGCCGCCGAACGGCTGATTTCGCGCCGCGCCTGCGTATCCAGCACCGGTTGCACCAGATGAGCGTAAAGGCTGACGATTTCACGATCGCTTTGCGTTTCGTGAATGGCGGCATACCAGCGCTGCATGGCCGGATGTGCATGATCGATGCCCGCCTGCTGCGCCAGTTTTTCGCAAAACGCACGGCCTTTTCCGGTGGCATGGCTATGCAGCAAATCACGGGCTTCATCACGCTCCTGCGCTCGCTGCCGCAAACGCCAGAGCCGCCGCCATTCGCTGGCGACCGAACCGACACCTGCGCCGATGATCAACGCGCCGGCCGCACAGCCGCCGAGCGCGACCCAGTCCTGGGTCTGCCAGGCATTCATCGCCCACTGCACGCCCTGACCGATAACGCTCACGCCAAATAGCGCCAGCCCGGCGCTGACCATTTTGCGCCACAGGCTGCGCTTCGGGCGCAGCGCGGATTCCACTACGGCTTCCGCCTGCCCCTCAGCAGGCGAATCGTCAGTGATGAGCGGCGAGAATTTTTCCGCCTGCTGCGCGTCAAAAGTTTGCGCGCCTTTAAACTGCGCGTCGGTTTCCGCTTCCAGCGGCCCGGCGAAATCGATTCTTGGCTTTAGCGGCTCGCTCATCGCAATTTATCTCCAATTAAAAACTCCAGCGCGGCATCGAGGCGAATATGCGGCAGCGGCGTATCTACATCCATCACCTGCGGGCGGAAGGCTTCGAAACTGAAACCCTGCTTATCCCAGAACGCCTGCCCCGGCAAACGCGCGGGCACTTCACCCGGATAAAAGGTCAATGGCGTACCGTCACTCAGACGATGCCCGCGTAAGGCCGGGATTTTCTCGCCATTCACCTCAATGATGCCGCTCTGCGTCGCCTGCACCGAGGCCAGCCCCATACAATCCATGCTGATACCTTCAAAGGCCGCATTCTGCCAGGCATCCTGGATGAGCTGTTGCAGCAACGACACCATATTGGCGTGCTGATCGAGCGTCACATGGTCGGCTTTGGTGGCGGCAAACAGCAATTTATCGATCACCGGCGAAAACAGACGGCGGAACAGCGTGCGCTGACCATAATGGAAACTTTGCATCAGTTGAGTCAGCGCCAGCCGCATATCATTGAATGCCTGCGGACCGTTGTTCAGCGGTTGCAAACAATCCACCAACACAATCTGGCGATCGAACTTCAAAAAATGATGTTTGTAGAAACCCTTCACCACATGTTCGCAGTAATAGTTGTAGCGCTCGCGCAGCATCCCGGCATTGGTGTGTTTATCGGCCTGCGCCAGTTTCGTTTCGCCGTGGCCATCGACATCCGGCCACGGGAAAAATTGCAGCGCGGGCGCACCCGCCATATCGCCCGGCAGCACAAAGCGACCTGGCTGAATAAAGTGCAGACCTTCACGTTTGCATTGATGCAGATAGTCCGTCCAGGCTGCGGCAATCTCCGCCAGACGGTTCTCATCGGCTGGCGCAAGCGGATCGAGATCGGCGCACAACGCGCGCCATTTTTGCGACCATGCCTGCCGTTGCCCCTGTAAAAGCCCGGTCATTTGTCGCGACCAGCTCAGGTAATCCTGCGCCAGCATCGGTAAATCCAGCAGCCACTCGCCGGGATAATCGACAATTTCCAGATAGAGCGTGGAGGTCTCTTTGAAATAGCGCAGCAGCGAATCATTCGAGCGGAAACGCAGCGCCAGACGAATTTCGCTGACGCCGCGCGTTGGCGTCGGCCAGGCGGGCGGCGTGCCATAAAGCTGAGCCAGCCCTTCATCGTAGGTGAAACGGGGAATGCCAAAATCGCGCTGGGGGACGCGTTTCACGCCCAGCAACCGCTCTTCGCGCACGGCGCTTAGCAGCGGCAATCGCGCGCCAGCATGCAGGGTAAGAAGTTGATTGACCAGCGCCGTGATAAACGCCGTTTTTCCACTGCGGCTCAGGCCGGTGACCGCGAGGCGTAAATGCCTGTCCATGCCGCGGTTCACCAGCGCATTCAGTTCATTCTTAAATCGGTCCATCGCCATGCTGCATTGCCCTTAGGGTGAAGCCGTAAATCACTTATTTTACATGCCTCTCGGCCATAAAGCGGCGAGAAAATTTATCCGCTGCCCGCTTCAGCAACGGTTCCAGCGCAAATGCCAGCAGTACTCTTGCCGGACGGCGGGCCACGGATTTAACCGCCCAACCAGCGACGCCCGCCGGGCCATAACGCAGCGCGGTGAGCAAAACCAACTTACCGGCAAATTTCAAACCCGGTTTGACATGCTGGCGTGCCTGTTGCCAGTGACGATTCATGATTTACCTCTTATAGCTGACGGAAGCGGCTGCGCAGCGAGAAGCTGTCGGAAGTGACATAGCGTTCCATCTGACGCAGGCGATGTTCCCCTTCAGCCAACTGCGCATCGACGGCATCGAGCAGTTCGCTGCTGGAGGGGAGGCTTTCCCCTTCCGCGTAATCATCCGGCAGCGGATCGAGGACAAAAAACAGCACGATATAGGCGGCGACAACAAAGAAAAACAGGCCGAAAAACATCGCCAGGATCGCCAGAATACGCACCATTTTGACTTTGATATCCAGATACTGCGCAATACCGGCACAGACGCCGCCCAGTTTGCCGCGCTGCGGGATACGCCATAATTTTTTATTCAGATCTAACGTTGCCATCAGCGATCCCTCCAGTTCGGGTGCTCAGCATCAAGAATATCTTCCAGCGCCTGAATACGTTCGCGCATCCGCGCGGCTTCGGCGGAAAGTTGCTGGAGCCGCTGCTGCTCGTTCTGATTCAGATCGCCGCGCTGGCGATTGTTGTAATGCAGCCATAACCAGACGGGCAGAACAAACAGGATAAATAGCGTCAGCGGTATAGCCAGAAAAAGCGTGCTCATGTGTACTCCTTACAGCAAGTGAGGCGGCATCTTCTGATACCGCCTTATTATTATTGGTTGTCCTGTTTCATTTTGGCTTTCAGTTGCGCCAGTTGCTCGCTGATTTCGTCATCCGCACGCAGTTCGGCAAATTGCTGATCCAGCGATTTTTGTTTACCAAAGCCGTGGCTTTCGGCTTCCGCTTCCATCTGATCGATACGACGTTCGAAGGATTCAAAACGCGCCATCGCCTCATCCAGTTTGCCGCTGTCCAGTTGACGGCGCACATCGCGCGAGGAGCTGGCCGCCTGATGGCGCAGGGTCAACGCCTGCTGACGAGCACGGGTTTCGCTGAGTTTATTTTCCAGCTCGCCAATCTCTTTTTTCATCCGCGCCAGGCTTTCATCCACCAGCGTCACTTCCTGGCCCAGGGTCTCAATCAGCGCGGTGACTTTCTGTTTTTCAATCAGCGCCGCACGTGCCAGATCGTCTTTATCTTTACGCAGCGCCAGTTCGGCTTTCTCCTGCCACTCTTCCTGCTGGGCGGTGGCCTGCTCAATACGGCGCGTCAGCTGTTTCTTTTCCGCCAGCGCACGCGCGGAAGTTGAACGCACTTCAACCAGCGTATCTTCCATCTCCTGAATCATCAGGCGCACCAGTTTCTGTGGATCTTCCGCCTTTTCCAGCAGCGAGTTAATGTTGGCGTTCACGATGTCGGCAAAACGAGAAAAAATACCCATAATCTATTCCTCTTCCTGGTTCTGTTATCGGGCGTGGCCCTGCTACATGACTACATAGCTCTGCTATTACAATCTTCGTGCCAGGTTTTTATTTGATTGATTTTTAAGAGATTGAATAATTTTACCGCAGCGGCATTTTCATTTAGAGTGGTTAATAAAACCAACTAATGGTGAATTTCATCATGTCAGAATACAAGGATAACCTGCTCGGTGAGGCCAATAGCTTTATCGAGGTGCTGGAACAGGTTTCGCGCCTTGCACCGATCGATAAACCGGTACTGATCATCGGCGAGCGCGGCACCGGCAAGGAGTTGATTGCAAACCGTCTGCACTTCCTCTCCTCGCGCTGGCAAGGGCCATTTATCTCGCTTAACTGCGCGGCGCTGAATGAAAATCTGCTGGATTCCGAATTGTTTGGCCACGAAGCCGGCGCCTTTACCGGCGCGCAGAAGCGCCATCCTGGCCGCTTTGAGCGTGCCGACGGCGGAACACTGTTTCTCGACGAGCTGGCCACCGCGCCAATGCTGGTACAGGAAAAACTTCTCCGGGTCATTGAATATGGCGAACTCGAACGCGTGGGAGGCAGCCAACCTTTGCAGGTCAATGTACGGCTGGTCTGCGCTACTAATGCCGACCTGCCGCAGATGGTGCAGGACGGCACCTTCCGCGCCGATCTGCTCGACAGGTTGGCCTTTGACGTGGTGCTGTTGCCACCGCTGCGCCAGCGTCAGAGCGATATCATGCTGATGGCCGATCACTTTGCCATTCAGATGTGCCGTGAACTTAAGTTGCCGCTGTTCCCCGGCTTTACCGAACGTGCCCGCGATGTGCTGATGAATTACGCCTGGCCCGGAAATATTCGCGAGCTAAAAAACGTGGTGGAACGTTCAGTCTATCGCCACGGCCGCAGCGATGAGCCGCTTGATACCATTATTCTTGATCCGTTTAACCGTACGTTAAGTACATCGAAGGTTGAAGAGCCTGGCGCAGTCTCCCTGCCGTTGGATCTACGTCAGTTTCAGCACCAGCAGGAAAAGCAGCTATTACAGCAGAGTCTGCAACAGGCGAAATTTAACCAAAAACGCGCGGCGGAATTGCTGGGGCTGACCTATCACCAGCTACGGGCGCTGCTGAAAAAGCATCAAATAAGCTGAAATCGCCGACAATAACAGCAGTCGTTTGCAGACATTTGTACGAAGCCATAGCAAGTGCGATACACTTTGTTCATGAATTTAAACACGTTGAATAAATCATGCGTCCGGTTCTCTCCTCTCTGCTGTTGACCGCAAGCCTGTTCGCAGGCATCGCCCAGGCGGCAGTTACGCCTGCTCCGCTGACGGATATTCGCGACAGCGGTTTTGTTTATTGCGTCAACGGCCAGGTCGATACCTTTAACCCGCAGAAAACCAGCAGCGGTTTGATTGTTGATACGTTGGCCGCGCAACTCTACGATCGCTTGCTGGACGTCGATCCCTACACTTACCGGCTGGTGCCGGAGCTGGCGGAAAGCTGGGAAGTGCTGGATAACGGCGCAACTTACCGTTTTCGTCTGCGCGATAACGTTGCCTTTCAGAGCACGCCCTGGTTCACCCCGCACCGCGCATTAAATGCCGACGACGTGGTATTTACTTTTCAGCGTATCTTCAACCGCAACCATCCCTGGCATAACATCAACGGCGATAGTTTTCCGTACTTCGACAGTTTGCAGTTTGCCGATTCCGTCGACAGCGTGCGCAAGCTGGACAACCGCACCGTCGAGTTTCGCCTGAAAAAACCGGATGCCTCGTTTTTATGGCATCTGGCGACGCATTATGCCTCGGTGATGTCGGCGGAATATGCTGACGAGCTGGCGAAAAAAGATCGCCAGGAACAGATCGATCGCCAGCCGGTCGGCACCGGTCCCTATCAGCTGGATGAGTATCGCGCCGGGCAATATATTCGGTTACAACGTCACGAAAAATTTTGGCGCGGTAAACCGCTAATGCAGCAGGTGGTTGTCGATTTAGGCTCCGGCGGTACGGGCCGTTTATCAAAATTACTGACCGGCGAATGTGATGTGCTGGCGTGGCCAGCCGCCAGCCAGTTGACCATTCTGCGTGACGATCCGCGCCTGCGCCTGACGCTGCGTCCGGGGATGAACATCGCCTATCTGGCGTTTAATACCAACAAACCGCCGCTAAATAACCCGCAAGTGCGCCATGCGCTGGCGCTGTCGATCAATAACCAGCGTCTGATGCAGTCGATCTACTACGGCACAGCGGAAACGGCGGCGTCAATTCTGCCCCGCGCCTCCTGGGCTTATGATAATGAAGCCAAAATCACCGAATACGATCCGGATCAGGCGCGCGAACGGCTGAAAGCGCTGGGGCTGGAAAATCTCACATTACAACTGTGGGTGCCGACCAGTTCACAGCCCTGGAACCCCAGCCCGCTGAAAACCGCCGAGCTTATCCAGGCTGATATGGCGCAGGTCGGCGTTAAAGTGGTGATCGTGCCGGTGGAAGGCCGTTTCCAGGAAGCGCGATTGATGGATATGAACCATGATTTGACACTCACAGGCTGGGCGACGGACAGTAACGATCCGGACAGTTTCTTCCGCCCGCTGCTGAGTTGCGCGGCGATAAACTCGCAGACCAACTTTGCGCACTGGTGCAACCATGAATTTGACGATGTGTTGCAAAAAGCGCTTGCTTCACAGCAACTTGCTGCGCGCATCGATGATTATGACGAAGCCCAGCAGATCCTCGCCCGCGAATTGCCGGTGCTGCCGCTGGCCTCCTCGCTGCGCTTGCAGGCGCATCGCTATGATATTAAAGGGCTGGTGCTGAGCCCGTTCGGCAGCGCCTCGTTTGCCGGTGTCTCGCGGGATAAACAAGAGGTGTCGAAGCCATGATTATCTTTACTTTGCGTCGTCTGCTGCTGCTATTGGTGACCCTCTTTTTGCTGACGTTTGTCGGCTTCAGCCTGAGCTATTTCACGCCCCACGCGCCGTTGCAGGGCGCCTCGCTGTGGAACGCGTGGGTGTTCTGGTTTAACGGTTTGTTGCACTGGGATTTTGGTGTATCCAGCATTAACGGCCAGCTTATTTCAGAACAGTTAAAAGAGGTATTCCCCGCCACCATGGAACTCTGCCTGCTGGCTTTTGGTTCCGCGCTGGTGATCGGTATCCCGGTCGGGATGCTCGCCGGGGTGATGCGCAGTAAATGGCAGGATTCACTGATCAGCGCCATTGCGCTGCTCGGTTTTTCCATCCCGGTGTTCTGGCTGGCGCTGCTGCTGACGCTTTTCTTTTCGCTCAACCTCGGCTGGCTACCGGTGTCCGGGCGCTTCGATTTGCTCTATCAGGTAAAAACAGTGACCGGATTCTCGCTGATTGATGCCTGGCTTTCGGACTCGCCGTGGCGCGATGAGATGATGGAAAGCGCTCTGCGCCATTTAGTATTGCCGGTCATGACGCTGGCGGTAGCGCCAACGACGGAAGTCATCCGCCTGATGCGAATCAGCACCATTGATGTGTTCGACAAAAACTACATCAAAGCGGCGGCGACGCGCGGTCTTTCACGCGTAACTATTTTGCGCCGCCATGTACTGCATAATGCTCTGCCGCCGGTGATCCCGCGCCTTGGGCTGCAATTTTCCACCATGCTGACGCTGGCGATGATCACTGAAATGGTGTTCAGCTGGCCGGGCATTGGGCGCTGGTTGATTAATGCCATTCGCCAGCAGGATTACGCGGTGATTTCGGCTGGTGTGATGGTGATTGGCTCGCTGGTCATTATTGTCAACGTGCTGTCGGATATTCTGGGTGCGCTGGCGAACCCGTTGAAACATAAGGAATGGTATGCCTTACGATAGCGTTTACAGCGAAAAACGCCCACCCGGCGCGCTGCGCACAGCCTGGCGTAAATTTTATGGCGATACCACCGCGATGATCGGTCTGTACGGCTGCGGCGCGCTGGCGCTACTGTGTATTTTTGGCCACTGGTTTGCGCCTTATGGCATCGACCAGCAGTTCCTCGGTTATCAGCTTTTACCGCCATCATGGTCGCGCTATGGTGATGTGTCGTTTTTCCTCGGCACGGACGACCTGGGCCGTGATGTGCTGAGCCGCCTGCTGAGCGGCGCAGCGCCAACGGTAGGCGGTGCATTTATCGTCACGCTGGCCGCCACCCTGTGCGGGCTGGCGCTCGGTGTTTTTGCGGGCGCAACCCACGGGCTGCGTTCCGCCGTACTGAACCATATTCTCGATACACTGTTATCACTGCCGACGCTGCTGCTGGCGATTATTGTGGTGGCGTTTGCCGGCCCGCATCTTATTCATGCGATGTTCGCCGTCTGGCTGGCGCTGCTGCCGCGCATGGTGCGCTCGGTCTACAGTATGGTGCATGACGAGCTGGAGAAAGAGTATGTGGTGGCCGCCCGGCTTGATGGCGCGTCAACGAGTAATATCCTCTGGTACGCCGTGCTGCCCAATATTACCGCCGGGATGGTGACGGAAATCACCCGTGCGCTGTCGATGGCGATTCTGGATATCGCTGCGCTGGGCTTTCTTGATCTCGGCGCGCAGCTTCCCTCTCCGGAATGGGGTGCGATGCTCGGCGATGCGCTGGAACTGATTTATGTCGCGCCGTGGACTGTGATGCTACCGGGTGCGGCCATTATGATTAGCGTGCTGCTGGTTAACATCCTCGGCGACGGGATCCGTCGTGCGATCGCGGCGGGAGTCGAATAATGCCACTTCTTGATATCCGCAATCTGACCATTGAAGTGAAGACCGGCGATGATTGGGTTAAAGCCGTCGATCGCATCAGCCTGACGCTGGCAGAAGGTGAAATTCGCGGGCTGGTGGGCGAATCCGGTTCGGGTAAGAGCCTGATCGCAAAAGCGATTTGCGGCGTCACCAAAGATAACTGGCGCGTCACCGCCGATCGCATGCGCTTTGACGATATCGACCTGCTGCGTCTTTCGGCGCGCGAGCGCCGCAAGCTGCTCGGCCATAACGTATCGATGATTTTCCAGGAGCCGCAATCCTGTCTCGATCCCTCGGAGCGCGTCGGTAAGCAGTTGATGCAAAACATTCCCGGCTGGACGTGGAAAGGCCGCTGGTGGCAGCGCTTTGGCTGGCGAAAACGCCGGGCTATTGAGTTGCTGCACCGCGTCGGGATTAAAGATCACGAAGATGCGATGCGCAGTTTCCCCTACGAGCTGACCGAAGGTGAATGTCAGAAAGTGATGATCGCCATCGCGCTGGCTAATCAGCCGCGCCTGCTGATTGCCGACGAACCGACAAACGCGATGGAGCCGACGACCCAGGCGCAGATCTTCCGCCTGCTCGACCGTCTTAACCAGAACAACAACACCACCATTATGCTGATCAGCCACGATCTGCAAATGCTCAGCAAATGGGCCGACCGTATTAATGTGATGTATTGCGGGCAAACGGTGGAAACCGCGCCCAGCGAGGAGCTGGTGGCTACACCGCACCATCCGTATACGCAGGCACTGATCCGTGCGATTCCGGACTTTGGCAGCGCGATGCCGCATAAAAGCCGTCTCAACACCATGCCCGGCGCCATTCCGCTGCTTGAGCAACTGCCGATTGGTTGCCGCCTCGGGCCGCGCTGTCCGTATGCGCAGCGCAAATGCGTCGAAACACCGCGTCTGACCGGTGCGCGAAACCATCTTTATGCCTGCCACTTCCCGCTGAATATGGAGAGCGAATGATGGTTGAGACCTTGCTTGAAGTACGTAACCTGAGCAAAACCTTCCGCTACCGCACAGGCTGGTTCCGTCGTCAAACCGTGGAAGCGGTTAAACCGTTAAGTTTTACCCTGCGCGAAAAGCAGACGCTGGCGATTATCGGCGAGAACGGTTCCGGGAAATCTACGCTGGCGAAAATGCTGGCGGGCATGGTGGAACCCTCTTCCGGCGAGCTGGTGATTGACGACCAGCCGCTGCATTTCGGCGACTATACTTTCCGCAGCCAGCGCATTCGCATGATTTTTCAGGATCCCACGACATCGCTCAACCCGCGCCAGCGTTTGTCGCAAATTCTTGATTTTCCGCTACGTCTGAACACGGATCTGGAGCCGGAAGCGCGACAAAAGCGCATTCTGGAGACGCTGCGCATGGTGGGTTTGTTACCGGATCATGTCAGTTATTACCCGTACATGCTGGCGCCAGGGCAAAAACAGCGCCTTGGCCTGGCGCGCGCGCTGATCCTGCGGCCGAAGGTAATCATCGCCGATGAAGCGCTGGCCTCGCTGGATATGTCGATGCGTTCGCAGTTAATTAACCTGATGCTGGAATTGCAGGAAAAACAGGGTATCTCTTATATCTATGTCACCCAGCATATCGGGATGATGAAGCACATCAGCGACCAGGTGCTGGTCATGCATCAGGGCGAAGTGGTGGAGCGCGGCAGCACTGCCGATGTGCTGGCCTCTCCGCTGCATGATTTAACAAAACGTCTGATCGCCGGGCATTTTGGCGAAGCGTTAACCGCTGATGCCTGGCGTCAAGACCGCTGATTGACGAGATTCAGTGGTCGGATTAACTCATTCGGCGACTCATGATAGAATCGCCGCGTTTTAACGACGAGCGCCCCACGAAGAGGACGTTCGCCACAACAATGAATATAAGGATTAAAGCTATGGGTTTTCTTTCCGGTAAGCGCATTCTGGTTACTGGCGTCGCCAGCAAACTCTCCATCGCATACGGCATCGCACAGGCAATGCATCGCGAAGGCGCTGAGCTGGCATTCACCTACCAGAACGACAAGCTGAAAGGCCGTGTTGAAGAGTTTGCCGCCCAGCTGGGTTCCAGCATTGTTCTGGAATGTGATGTTGCTAAGGATGAGAGCATCGACGCCCTGTTTGCGGACCTGGCGAAAGTCTGGCCGAAATTTGACGGTTTCGTTCACTCCATCGGCTTCGCGCCGGGCGATCAACTGGACGGCGACTACGTCAACGCGGTAACCCGCGAAGGTTTTAAAATCGCACACGACATCAGCTCCTACAGCTTCGTGGCAATGGCTAAGGCCTGCCGCCAGATGCTGAATCCGGGCTCTGCGCTGCTGACGCTCTCCTACCTGGGCGCTGAGCGTGCGATCCCGAACTACAACGTCATGGGTCTGGCTAAAGCCTCTCTGGAAGCGAACGTGCGTTACATGGCGAATGCCATGGGCCCGGAAGGCGTGCGTGTTAACGGTATTTCCGCAGGTCCGATCCGTACGCTGGCGGCGTCCGGTATTAAAGACTTCCGTAAAATGCTGGCGCACTGCGAAGCGGTTACCCCAATTCGCCGCACTGTAACCATTGAGGACGTCGGCAACTCCGCTGCGTTCCTGTGCTCCGATCTCTCCGCCGGTATCTCCGGTGAAGTGGTTCACGTAGACGGCGGCTTTAACATCGCTGCGATGAACGAACTGGAAATCAAATAATTTCCTCTTGCCCCTTCTTCTGAAGGGGCTTTTCCCTCGATATGCCATTCTGATATTTATTATCACCTAACAATCTTTCATCCCAAACTTGCCATGCGCCAGGATAAAGCAGCAAAAAAGATCCGGCGTATAGACCTGACGTCGAATCCGGATCGCCACTTTCAGACCAAGGAACGACCATGGAACGACGCCGGACAGAAGGCAAAAACCACTGGTACCATGAGACCCAGTCGAGTGCCAGCCGTGCGCAGGCGCTACCGCTGGTTCCCGAAGCCGCCACGGTAAATGACCCTTTCCTGCTCGATATCGCCCTGCCTGAAGACCAGGCTGCCAATCTTGACGGTATTGTGACACCCGCCCGCAAGCTCTACGCCCTGCTCTTTCCGCAGCGCGTGACGGTTAATCGCCTGCGCACCTTCAGCACCTACGATCGCCTCAGCACTGCGCTTACCGTGGCGCAGGTTTTTGGTATTCAGCGGCTATGCAACCACTATGCAGCGCGACTCGCACCGCTGCCAGGCCCGGATTCTTCGCGTGAGAGTAACTACCGGCTGGCGCAAATCACGCAATATGCCCGCCAGCTTGCCGCTTCACCGTCAGTGATTGACGCCCGCGCGCGGCAGCAACTGGAAGGTGTCGGTTTAACGCAGTATGACGTAGTAGTGATCACGCAAATTATCGGCTTTGTCGCTTTCCAGGCCCGTGTGTTAGCGATATTGCAGGCCGTTCTCGGCCAGCCTGTGCGCGTGATCCCTGGCATGGAGATACAGCAGGAAGCCGATGCCTCGCTGTTCGCTGATGCCGACATTACGTGGGAGCCTGCTATTGATGCCGTGGATTTGCGCATTGCTAATGCACCGCAGATGGAGTCGCTGGCTCACTGGCAACCGCTGCCGGAACTGCGCCTGCTTGCCCCGCTGCTGGCACATGAACATTTGCAATTAAATGCGCTGGGCGAGATTTGCGACAAGCTGACCAGAGCGATGCCGAATAAACAGCTCGCCGGGCTTACCGCGCTCTATACTGCCCGCATTAATGGCAGCGTCGGTTGTTTCGCCGAAGCGCTACAACGTACTCCGCAAGAGAGATCGATGGAACACGCGTTGCGCAGCGGCGAGCGCGAGATTAATCGTGAAACGGCCGATAATCCGCAAATCAAAGCATTGCTGCAGTCCGTGCAACTGCTTACCTGCGCCGCCGATCGCTTCAGCCCGCTGCACTTTTCGCTGCTTGTTGAGCAAGGTTTCACCCGGCAGGCGGCGGTGAGTCTGCTGATGGGCTGCGCCCTGAATGGCTGGCTTAACCGCCTGAAAATCGCCCTCGGGCAAACCACCTTCCCTGAAACGGAATAACGCAACGGCAAGCGGCTTTACTGCCGCTTGCCCACACAGATTTTGCTGAAACAGCGCTTGCCGCAACCCGTAGAATCGCGTAAAACTGTCAGCCGCTCTTTTAGCCACGAAAATACATAACTATGTTTCAGGACAACCCGCTGCTAGCGCAGCTTAAACAGCAACTTCATTCCCAGACACCGCGCGCGGAAGGTGTTGTAAAAGGCACGGAAAAAGGCTTCGGATTTTTGGAAGTCGATGCGCAAAAAAGCTACTTCATTCCACCACCGCAGATGAAGAAAGTGATGCACGGCGACAAAATCATCGCTGTCATTCACAGCGACAAAGATCGCGAAAGCGCAGAGCCTGAAGAGCTGGTCGAGCCGTTTCTGACCCGTTTTGTCGGCAAAGTGCAGAAGAAAGACGATCGTCTTTCCATCGTACCGGACCATCCGTTGCTAAAAGACGCCATTCCCTGCCGCGCGGCTCGCGGTGTGGAACATGATTTTAAAGAAGGCGACTGGGCCGTTGCGGAAATGCGTCGCCATCCACTCAAAGGCGATCGCGGTTTCTATGCCGAACTGACGCAGTTTATTACCTTTGCGGAAGACCATTTTGTTCCGTGGTGGGTCACCCTGGCGCGCCACAATCTGGAAAAAGAAGCGCCGAACGGCGTGGCGACGGAAATGCTTGATGACGGGCTGCAACGCGTCGATCTGACCGCGCTGGATTTTGTCACTATCGACAGCGCCAGCACTGAAGATATGGACGATGCGCTGTTTGTGGAAGAGACTGCCGACGGCAAGCTGCAACTGACTGTTGCTATCGCCGATCCTACCGCGTGGATTGCTGAAGGCAGCAAGCTGGATGATTCCGCCAAAGTGCGCGCGTTCACCAACTACCTGCCGGGCTTTAATATCCCGATGCTACCGCGTGAACTCTCCGACGATCTCTGCTCTCTGCGCGCGAACGAAATCCGCCCTGCGCTGGTTTGCCGTATGACGCTGGATGACGAAGGTAGCATCGAAGAGGATATTGAATTCTTTGCTGCCACCATCGAATCGAAAGCCAAACTGGTTTACGACGAAGTGTCCGACTGGCTGGAAAATACCGGTTCATGGCAACCGGCGAATGAAGCGATTGCCGCGCAGATCCGTCTGCTGCATCGCGTAAGCCAGCTTCGTTCACAATGGCGCCAAACCCACGCTCTGGTGTTCAAAGATCGCCCGGATTACCGCTTTGTGCTGGGTGAAAAAGGCGAAGTGCTGGATATCGTGGCCGAACCGCGTCGTATTGCGAACCGCATTGTCGAAGAAGCAATGATTGCTGCCAACATCTGCGCCGCTCGCGTTCTGCGCGACAAGCTGGGCTTCGGTATTTATAACGTGCACCTTGGTTTTGATCCGGCGAACAGCGAGCAGCTGGCCGCTATGCTGAAAACCCATGGCATGCATGTCGATGCGGAAGAAGTGCTGACGCTGGAAGGCTTCTGCAAACTGCGTCGTGAACTGGATGCTCAACCGTCCGGCTTCCTCGATAGCCGTATTCGCCGCTTCCAGTCGTTTGCTGAGATCAGCGTGGCACCAGGCCCGCACTTCGGTCTTGGCCTCGAAGCGTATGCCACCTGGACTTCACCGATCCGCAAGTACGGCGATATGGTTAACCATCGTCTGCTGAAAGCGATTATTAAAGGTGAAACGCCGAAGCGTCCGCAAGACGAAACCACCGTACAGATGGCTGAACGTCGCCGTTTGAATCGCATGGCTGAACGCGATGTTGGCGACTGGTTGTACGCCCGTTTCCTGCAGAACAAAGCCGGTACGGATACCCGTTTTGCGGCCGAGATTATCGATGTCAGCCGTGGCGGTATGCGCGTGCGCCTGGTCGATAACGGCGCAGTCGCGTTTATTCCGGCCCCCTTCATTCACGCGGTGCGTGATGAGCTGGTTTGCAGCCAGGAAAACGGCACGGTGCAAATCAAAGGCGAAACAGCGTTTAAAGTGACGGATGTTATTGATGTCACTATCGCCGAAGTGCGCATGGAAACCCGCAGCATTATCGCGCGCCCGGCCCTGTAAAAACCTCTCCAGCGGCTCCTTCCCCATCGAAGGAGCCGTTTTTCGCTGCGATCCCTCCCGCATTTTTTTCAATTCCTCCCAAAAACCGCTAAAAACAGCCACAATAAAACCAGGGCAACTTACTGTTTCGCCCCGATTTATACATTTTCGCGCCAGCTCTGCTGATACCCGGACTCGCGTTAATGGCATAGTCTAAGAAATACAACGCGTTCGTCCTGATGGCCCTTTAACCTGGGCGGTGTTACGCCCGTCAAATGAGTACCCGTTGTGCTTTTAGGTGGGTTGGGAGATAGCATGAAAGACTCGCAGGAACAGAATCTGCTGTTTCGTTACCTGGGTTCGAATAGCCCATTCTGGCGATTGAGCGCCGATAGCAACGCCCTGCACTTTGCCCCCGATGAAACTGCCGATATCAGCCAGGTGGTGCCTCTGACTGATGAGCAGGCGAAACAGATCCGCGAAATGACGGTGATCACTTCCAGCTTAACCTTGCATATTTCCGTTTACGGTGAAGAGATGACTATCCATCTGGTCGGGCGCAAAATTTCCCGCCGCGAATGGGCTGGCACCGCTTCAGCCTGGGACGATACGCAGTCTGTCGCCCGTGACCTGGTTCAGGGGCTCTCTTTTGCCGAACAGGTTGTTTCGGAAGCCAATTCAGTGATCGTGATCCTCGATCGCCTCGGCAATATCCAGCGCTTTAACCGGTTGAGCGAAGAATATACCGGGATGAAAGAGCAGGAAGTGATCGGGCAAAATGTCTTTAAGCTGTTTATGAGCCGTAGTGAAGCCGCCGCCTCAAAGCGCAATATCACGCAATTTTTTAGGGAAGGTTCATCCTATGAGGTGGAGCGCTGGATCAAAACGCGCAAAGGCCAACGCCTGTTTCTGTTTCGCAATAAGTTCGTCCACAGCGGCAGCGGTAAAAACGAGATCTTCCTGATTTGCTCGGGCACGGATATTACCGAGGAGCGCCGGGCGCAGGAACGATTGCGGGTGCTGGCGAATACTGACACCATCACCGGTTTACCTAACCGCAATGCCATTCATGAGATGATCAGCGACGCCATTGCCCATCGGGGCGATACGCAGGTCGGGATTGTGTATCTCGATTTAGATAACTTCAAAAAAGTTAACGACGCGTATGGCCACATGTTTGGCGATCAGCTGTTACAGGCGGTTGCACTGGCTATTTTGAGCTGCCTTGAAGAAGGCCAGGTGCTGGCAAGGCTCGGCGGCGATGAATTTATCGTGCTGGGGACGAACACTTCGCAGAGCACTCTCGAAGCAATGGCTTCCCGCATACTGACACGCCTGCGTCAGCCCTTCCGTATCGGGCTTATCGAAATTTATACGGGGTGTTCGCTGGGTATTGCGCTTGCGCCGCAGCACGGTACCGATCGCGAAAGCGTGATCCGCAACGCCGACACGGCGATGTATACCGCCAAAGAGAATGGTCGCGGGAAATTTTGCGTCTTCTCGCCGGAGATGAATCAGCGTGTTTTTGAATATATCTGGCTGGATACCAACCTGCGCCGGGCGCTGGAAAAAAACCAGCTGGTCATTCACTATCAACCCAAAGTGACCTGGCGCGGCGAAGTTCGCAGCCTGGAAGCGCTGGTGCGCTGGCAATCGCCGGAGCGTGGATTGATCCCGCCGCTGGATTTTATTGCCTATGCGGAAGAGTCCGGGCTGATTGTTCCGCTCGGGCGATGGGTCATGCTGGAGGTGGTGCGTCAGCTCGCGAAATGGCGAGACAAAGGGATCAATTTGCGCGTCGCGGTCAACGTTTCAGCGCGCCAACTCGCTGACCAGACGATTTTTAGCGATCTGAAACAGGCGCTTCATGACCTTAATTTTGAACACTGTCCTATTGATGTCGAACTGACCGAAAGCTGCCTGATTGAAAACGCCGAACTGGCGCTGTCGGTTATTCAGCAATTCAGCGCATTAGGCGCGCAGGTGCATCTGGATGATTTCGGCACCGGCTACTCGTCTCTGTCGCAGCTGGCGCGTTTTCCCCTGGACGCCATTAAGCTCGACCAATCTTTTGTCCGTGAAATTCATAAACAATCCGTTTCGCAATCGCTGGTACGTGCGATTGTCGCCGTGGCGCAGGCGCTGAATTTGCAGGTGATCGCCGAAGGGGTAGAGAGCGCAAAAGAAGACGCCTTTCTGACCAAGAACGGCGTCAGTGAGCGGCAGGGGTTTCTGTTTGCCAAACCGATGCCCGCTGCCGCGTTTGAGCGCTGGTTTAAGCGCTACCAGGCGCGAAAGACGCGCTAGCTGGCATCACGTAAGCTCACCGCAGTATGCCGGTTTTGCAGTAGCACCAGGCGTTCCATATAGGCGATATCTTTAGGCTGGACACAAAACGCCGCATCTACCCAATCTTCTGTAATATCCATCAACTCGCTGCGCGGCAGTTGCAGTACCCGCTGCCGTGCACGTAGCATTGCGCGAACACCGTTCAGACGGGGCTGGAGCGTATCGATAAAAGTACGTACCGCTATAAATCCCTGCCCGACGTCAAAGGTCTGATCCACCAGCCCCTGCTGTTCGTACCACTCGGCGGTATGCGACTCGCCTTTGTAGATCAGATCTTCTGCCAGTTTCATGCCGGAACGACGAACGACCAGCGAATAGGCCCCCATACCGGGGAAGAGATTAAAGGCTATTTCGGGGAAACCCATACGGGCATCACGTTGCGCTAACAGAAAGTGGTGCGCCAGCGCCGCTTCGAAACCGCCGCCGAGTGCGCTACCTTCGACCATGGCCAGTGAAATCGCACCGGTGTCAAAGCCGCGTGACGCGGCATGGACACAGTCCACGCAGGCACGGGCATAGGCGCGTAACGCTTCGCGTCGTCCGTTTTTAATGCATTCAACAAAGAATTGTAGATCTCCACCGGTGTTGTACATACCGGGAACCAGCGAACCTGTTACCCAGAAATCCACTGCGAACCCTGCCCGTTTAACGAGCCAGGTGATATTCATGATCTCTTCAATCAATGCGTGGTTGAAGCAAGGGCGCGGCCTGGCGCGCAGCATCATCCACACGGTACGTCGCTCCTCCTCATAGTATCCAGAAAGTTGCGTAAAACGTTCATTATCAGTAAACAGTTTGCACGTAGCCTGGTTGATAACAGTCATTGCTTTATCCTCCGGTAAGAAAAGCGCATTGCGCGCACTGCAAGACTAATCCACGCCAGAACCGGGCTGCGTATGGCATAATGAATATATGCTGAGTGTTTATAAGAATTTGAGATTTCGTTTTTTTTCTTCTCTTTTTACACTCTTTTCTGCATCATTAATTTTTTCATTTTTCGATATATAGGTGAAGGTATGGCAGACATTGACCTTAAACTCCTTGCCGGCCGGATCGATACCGTTCTGGACATACTGGTTGCCGGAGACACACAATCCGCAATTCGCAATCTGGAGATCCTGAAAGCGGAATTATTGGATCTCGACAGTAACGACAAGGCCTCCTCTTCCGGCGCACCGAAAACGCCCTGGGAAATTTGATCTTTATTTTCACCATCACGCGGCAGCAGGATGCGATAGCCGCAGTGGTGATGTTCGAATTCAATCCCTGATTAAAACGACATGACTATGAATTCCCGACAACAAATTATTCTGCAAACGGTGATTGATAAAGGCCAGATGAGCGTCGCCGATCTGGCCCGCATGACTGGCGTTTCTGAAGTTACGATTCGTCAGGATCTGAATACGCTGGAGAAACAGAGCTATCTGCGCCGCACACACGGTTTTGCCGTACCGCTGGATAGTGATGATGTCGAAACGCGCATGATGAGTAACTACACCGTCAAGCGCGCGCTGGCAGATTTTGCCGCCTCTCTGGTTAGCCCTGGTGAAACCGTATTTATTGAAAACGGCAGCAGCAATGCGCTGCTCGCCCGTAAGTTAGGCGAACAGCGCGACATCACCATTATTACCGTCAGCAGCTATATCGCGCACCTGCTGAAAGAGTCACTGTGCGATGTGATTCTGCTTGGCGGCATCTACCAGAAAAAGAGTGAAAGCATGGTTGGCCCGCTGACGCGGCAGTACATCCAGCAGGTGCACTTCAGCAAAGCGTTTATCGGTATTGATGGCTGGCAGCCGGAAACGGGTTTTACCGGTCGGGATATGATGCGTACCGATGTCGTTAATGCGGTGCTGGAAAAAGGCAGCGAGGCGATTGTGCTTACCGACAGCTCCAAATTTGGCGCGATGCATCCTTATACGCTCGGCCCGGCTGAACGCTTCCAGCGAGTGATTACCGATGAAAAACTCTCTTCCGAAGCGCATCAGCAACTTCGCCAGGCTGGCCTGATCGTGGATATTGTTAAACCCGGTATTACTGATTAATTTTCCGCCCGCGAAAGCGGGCTATCTTACTTATATCTGGGACTATTCCGACGCGTTGATTAAGACTTTTTACCTGTCTGACTTTCTGCCTCCGAGTAAAATTAATATTAGCGATATAACAGGAAGTGACTATCACTCACGTGATTGTATTACACCTGCGCAGCAAGGTTTCACGGAAGTGCTTTAAGGCGGGCTACAGCCTCTATACTTAAAGAGAACATTTTTCCGTGAATCGATAATTCAGGAGAAAGTATGATGATGTTAACAAGTAAAAAAATGGCCACCGCACTTCTCACCGTAACCCTGGCAATGTCCCTGAGCGCCTGCGGTCACTGGGATAAACGCTCTCGTAATACTGCCATCGGCGCAGGTGCGGGCGCGCTGGGTGGTGCTGTACTGACTGATGGTAGCACGCTGGGTACATTAGGTGGCGCGGCTGTCGGCGGTATTATTGGCCACCAGGTTGGTAAATAATTGGTCATTAAAACGGCGACAACAAGAAAATAAATATACTTTCTTTTCAGGTCTGAGTTACGCAGTGTAAAAATAAGGCCGCGATTTATATCGCGGCCTTTCTGTTTTTATCCACCGGCAAGTTTGACTTTCATTCCTTTGGCTTCCAGCAGCGATTTTAATAAATCACGCTTGTCTCCCTGGATCTCAATGACACCGTCTTTTACCGCACCGCCGCATCCACATTTTTTCTTCAATTCAGCGGCCAGCTTCGCCAGTGTTTCATCATCAGAATCGATACCGGTGATCAGGCACACGCCTTTGCCTTTGCGCCCGCTGGTCTGACGTTGAATACGTACAATGCCATCGCCTTTCGGGCGTACGGCGACCTCTTTGGGTTCGTCAATACGCCCGGTTTCCGTGGAATAAACCAGACGGCTGTTGTTGTCGCTCATTAAGCCCCCTTACTCAACGAAGCGTTGATAGCTTTCAGGGTTGCGGCAGGATCGGCAGATTGTGTAACCGGGCGGCCAATTACCATATAGTCCACGCCCGCAAGCTGCGCCTCCTCCGGCGTCATAATACGGCGTTGATCGCCCGCTGCGCTGCCCACGGGACGAATGCCCGGCGTCACCAGTTTAAACGCCTTACCCAATTCGCTTTTGAAACGTACGGCTTCCTGAGCAGAACAGACTACGCCATCAAGGCCACACTGCTGCGTCAGGCGCGCCAGACGCTCTGCATGCTCTGCCGGTGAGGTGTTGATGCCCAGATCCCGTAAATCGCTGGCTTCCATGCTGGTTAACACGGTTACGGCGATCAGCAGCGGCGCATCGGCGCCAAAAGAGGACAACGCCTCTTTTGCTGCCGTCATCATCCGCGCCCCACCTGAGGCGTGAACGTTAACCATCCACACGCCGAGTTCGGCCGCCGCTTTCACCGCATGCGCCGTGGTGTTAGGGATGTCATGAAATTTCAGGTCGAGGAAAATATCAAAACCACGCTGTTGCAGATCGCGCACCAGTTGCGGCCCGAACAACGTAAACATCTCTTTGCCCACTTTCAGGCGGCAATCGCGGGGATCGATGCGGTCGACAAACGCCAGCGCTTTGTCGCGGTTATCGTAATCAAGTGCCACTACCACCGGGGAAGCAGTCACAGCGCGGGAAGTCGATAAAGGAGTAGATGTCATGATCGGACCTTCTGAAATGAGGCACCCGCACAGGCGCGAAGTGAATAAACGGCGTGCATTCTACCTGCGGGAGCCTGGAAATAACAGTTTCCATTTTTCCCCTGCAAAGCGATGTTGTTGCACAGGTCTGACAGATGAGTGTCTAAATCCATTAGTATGTTGTAACTAAAATGAGGACTTTTAAAAAATCACTGTCCATCGAGACCGCGTATAGGCTTAACCGTTGACCACGCCCGGCATGACGGACAGTGCCAGTAAATGGTAAATGCCGTAAAACCGCATTTATGGCAGCGGTAGCGCGGCTTACTTCGCACCTGCTCACCCACCATGTCGCGCAACACCATCAGGCTCTCTTTCGCACGCCCTTCCTCTGCATCATGCAAATGGTAATCGATAAGTTTGTGGAATACGCGCATGGTCGGATGACGCTGTACCTGTCGGGTCACGTAGCTCTGCGCGGCATCTGCCCCATCACGCTGCTCAATGATTTCCGCCAGCATCAGTTCTGCGGTGGCACCAACGTTCTCTTCAACACAACGTTGCAGAAATGCTGCCCATTCGTCATTTTTGCCCAGTTGCTGATAGCAGGTCTGGAGCATATCCAGCGTTTCGCACACCAGATCTTTATCCTGCTCGATAACCCGCAACAGTGTTTCGACCGCTTTGCCGTACTCCCCGTTGCTCATAAACACCCGCCCCATCATGATGGAAACGCGCGGGCTATTACGATCGGCGGCGGCGCCTTTTTTCAGCAGCCCCATCGCGCGATCCATATCTTCATTACCCATCTGCTGCAGCGCCAGCTCACAGTAAAAATGGGCGATCTCGCCGAGTTGCTTCTCTTTGCCGAGTTTCACCAGCCGCTCAGCCACATCAATCGCTTTTTGCCATTCACTGGTGGCCTGATAAATTTGCAGCAATTGCTGTAGTGCGTTGACGCGGAAATCCGTTTCGTCGACCAGCTGTTTGAACATATCTTCAGCCCGGTCATACAGACCCGCCGCCATATAGTCACGGCCCAGTTGCTGCACGGCCAGCAGACGCTGGTCATAGGTGAGCGAAGCGCTTTCCATCAGCGTTTGGTGTATGCGAATAGCGCGATCCACTTCGCCGCGCGAGCGGAACAAGTTACCAAGGGTAAGATGTGCTTCGACAGTGCCGGTATCCTCTTTCAACATCTCGAGGAACAGGTCTACAGCCTTATCTTGCTGGTTGCTGAGTAACAGGTTAACCCCAGCCACATATTCACGTGAGAGCCGGTTAGCTTCATCCTGCTTTGTTTGTTGAGCATTTCTGCGCCCCATGTACCAGCCGTAGGCAGCCGCGACAGGTAACAACAGAAACAGCAACTCCAGCATAAAATATTATTCCTTCACCGCCGCTGTGCCGGGGACAACCGGTACATCTGAGGCGGGAGCAAGCTGGTGCTCAAGTCTTTTGATCTTACGTTCAGCGCGAACCAGAGAGACACGCACGCGTAGCCAGAACAGGCCGCAAATCAGCCAGCCGATGATAAACCCGGCCGCAAACAGTACAGCCAGCAGCGTAGAAATGCGATATTCGCCCTGCGCCAGTAAATAATTGAATGTTACCTGCTGATCGTTTTGCGCACCAAGCGTAATCGACACGACAAAAATCGCTAATACCAGTAAGAAAATGAGTAAATATTTCACATTACATCCCGTCATGTGGTTCAGGCGATGAATTTCTATGCAACTGACTGCACGCAGCCTTATAACCTATCATTTTAGCGCCCTTCGTGGAATGAAATTACATAATGCCAAATTCCGATTTGCGGGCGAAATATCTGAAATCAAGTCTCGCGATCTCTGGCGACAATTTCTGGCACCTCTTGCGCGGGCGGCGTCAATGGGCCGCACAGGCGCTGCGCCAGCCATGTCGCCAGCGTGACCAGCAGCCAGGAAATCAGCGTTGCGACGACTAAATCGCGCGGCCAGTGCATGCCCAGCAATAAACGGCTGCCCATTACCCCGGTTGCCCATACTAACAGGAAAACAATGGTCCATGTCCGTCTGCGCGGCCACAATAAACCCACGCCCAGCAATGCCCAACTGGCAGCAAACATCGTGTGTCCGGAAGGAAAGGCAAAACCGGTCTCTTTTTGCCAATGTTTACGTAAAAAACCAGGAATATCATGCTGCCCGGAGAGCTGCGATTTCACCAGTTCTCCCCGTGACTTACGCTTTAAAGTGTAGAACTCATCCGCCGGGATATTGTGCGTTTTTTCCAGCCATAACACGAAAGGACGCGGCTCCTGCACTCGCTCTTTGACGAAGGATTTTAATCCCTGCCCGACCAGAATTGCGCATCCAAGAATCGCAAACAGCACCAGCGCCGCTTTCAGGCGAAAACGCAGGCACCAGAGAAACCAGCCGCATAGCAACACGTGCGTAATAATCCCCCACGGCTGCGTAACCGTTTCGGTTAACCAGAAGAGAAAATGGAGCCACCATCGGGATTGTCCGGGCTGCCAACTCCAGCCGGAAACCCACACGGCCAGCGGCATCACCAATAAAATCGCCGCTCCCGCAGTTGTACGCTTTGCAATTGACAGCATGTCCTCTCCTTTCTGTTAAGCGACTCAATCATAACCGAAATATAACATTCACGCTAAAAGCGACGTATTTGTGCGTTTAACCAGCAATGGAATGGTCACTTGTAGGTGTTATTCAGTGCATTGTGGCAAAATACACCTATACAGAAGGCCAACAGGCTAAAGGCGCGCAGTGTGCCAATATAATTCGGAGATTCACATGCAACTTAAACGTGTGGCAGAAGCCAAACTGCCAACCCCATGGGGCGACTTCCTGATGGTGGGTTTTGAAGAACTGGCTACCGGGCAAGATCACGTTGCTCTTGTTTTCGGCGATATTTCCGGGCAGTTGCCTGTCCTGGCGCGCGTACATTCGGAGTGTCTGACCGGTGACGCCCTTTTCAGTTTGCGTTGTGACTGTGGCTTTCAGCTTGAAGCGGCCCTGAACCATATCGCCGAGGAAGGTCGCGGCGTGCTGCTTTATCATCGCCAGGAAGGTCGTAACATTGGTCTGCTGAATAAAATCCGCGCTTATGCGTTGCAGGATCAGGGCTACGACACCGTCGAGGCCAATCATCAACTGGGTTTCGCCGCCGATGAGCGCGATTTCACCCTGTGCGCCGATATGTTCAAACTGCTGGGCGTCGATGAAGTCCGCCTGCTGACCAATAACCCCAAGAAAGTGGAAATCCTGACCGAAGCCGGGATCAACATCGTGGAACGCGTCCCGCTGATTGTCGGCCGCAACCCGAAAAACGAACACTATCTGGATACGAAAGCCGAAAAAATGGGGCATCTGCTGAAATAAGCTGCCGCCATGAACGTAAAAAGGCCTGCAGACGCAGGCCTTTTTGTTTAGTTCAGCATGTTGCGTATCACATAGTGCAAGATGCCGTCATTGCGGTAGTAAGTCAGCTCTGTCGACGTATCAATGCGGCAGCGGCATTCCAGCATTTCCTGCTTACCATCAGCGCGGGTAAGTGTTACCGCTAATGTTCCACCCGGTTTGATATGCTCTAAATCCGCAATATCCAGTGTTTCCTCGCCGGTAAGTCCCAGCGTTTTGCGCGTAACGCCTTGCGGGAATTCCAGCGGCAGGATCCCCATACCAATCAGATTCGAGCGGTGAATACGCTCAAACGATTCGGCGATCACCACGCGAATCCCCAGCAGACGCGGCCCCTTGGCGGCCCAGTCGCGGCTGGAGCCTGAACCATACTCTTTACCGGCAATCACCGCTAATGGCGTTTTCTCCTGCTGATAACGCATCGCGGCATCATAGATGGAGATCACTTCACTGCCCGGTAAATGGCGAGTCATGCCCCCTTCCACGCCTGGCACCATTTCATTGCGGATACGAATATTGGCAAACGTACCGCGCATCATGACTTCATGGTTGCCGCGCCGCGATCCGTACGAGTTAAAATCACGACGCTCAACGCCGTGGCTTTGCAGATAACGTCCAGCCGGGCTGTCCGCTTTGATACTGCCCGCCGGCGAAATATGGTCGGTGGTGACAGAATCACCAAGCATGGCAAGGATCCGCGCGCCGTGAATATCCTCTACCGGCTTCGGTTGCGCCGCCATATCATCAAAGAACGGAGATAACCGGATATAGGTTGAATCATTCTGCCAGCCGTAAGTGTCCGAACGCTCAACCTGGATCGCTTTCCATTCCGGCGTACCTTCAAACACCTCGGCATACTCTTTGCGGAACATCTCCGTCGAGACCTGCTCAACGGCACGCGCAATTTCGTTGCTGGAAGGCCAGATATCTTTCAGGTAGACCGGATCGCCTTTCCGATCGTGGCCAAGAGGATCGGTGGCGAGGTTGATATTCATGTTCCCCGCCAGCGCGTAAGCCACCACCAGCGGCGGAGACGCCAGCCAGTTGGTTTTCACCAGCGGATGAATGCGGCCTTCAAAGTTTCGGTTGCCCGAAAGTACCGCGCCAACCGTCAGATCGCCCGCGCGGATCGCTTGCTCAATCGGTTCCGGCAGCGGGCCAGAGTTACCGATACAGGTCGTACAGCCATATCCAACCAGGTTAAAACCCAGCTCATCAAGGTAAGGCGTCAGGCGCGCCTGCGCCAGGTAATCGGAAACCACTTTCGAACCCGGCGCCAGTGAAGCTTTTACCCACGGCTGAAGTTTCAGGCCAAGTGTGACGGCCTTCTTCGCCAGTAACCCGGCAGCCATCAGCACGCTGGGGTTTGAGGTATTCGTACAGGAAGTAATGGCGGCAATGACCACCGCGCCATCCGGCAATTGATATGAATGTCCATTGAGCACGTAGTCGACCGGTTTGCGGTCCTTCTGCGCCGTATTCAGTTCCAGTTCAGAGCTGGCGGCAAAGGCTTTAGGCACATCGCCAAGCGCTACACGATCCTGTGGACGTTTGGGGCCAGCAAGACTTGCCTCGACATCATGCATATTCAGTTCGAGTGTGCTGGTAAATACCGGTTCATCACCCGGGTTACGCCACATGCCCTGCGCTTTCGCATAGGCTTCAACCAACGCAACCTGCTCTTCGCTACGCCCGCTCAGGCGCATATATTCAAGCGTTACGCCATCAATAGGGAAAAAACCGCAGGTGGCGCCATACTCGGGTGCCATATTGGCGATAGTGGCGCGATCGGCGAGCGGCAGCGAATCGAGTCCGTCACCATAAAATTCGACGAATTTCCCCACCACGCCGTGTTTACGCAACATCTGCGTCACCGTCAGCACCAGGTCGGTGGCGGTAATGCCTTCACGCAGCTTGCCGGTCAGTTTAAAACCAACGACGTCAGGAATGAGCATGGAAACCGGCTGGCCGAGCATAGCGGCTTCCGCTTCAATACCCCCGACACCCCAGCCCAGCACGCCCAGACCATTGATCATCGTAGTGTGCGAATCGGTACCGACCAGCGTGTCCGGATAAGCAACCCACTCTTTGTCCTGGAGTTCACTCCACACGGCTTTGCCGAGGTATTCAAGGTTGACCTGGTGGCAGATACCGGTGCCAGGCGGTACGACGCTGAAGCGGCTAAAGGCTTGCTGGCCCCAGCGCAGAAAAACATAACGCTCATGGTTACGCTCCATCTCCAGCCGGACGTTCTCTTCGAACGCGTCATCATCACCAAAATGGTCAACGGTGACTGAGTGGTCGATAACCAAATCAACCGGTGACAGCGGGTTTACTTTCGCGGTATCGCCACCGAGACGTTTTACCGCTTCGCGCATGGCAGCAAGATCAACGACTGCGGGGACACCGGTGAAATCCTGCATCAGAACCCTGGCCGGGCGATAAGCAATTTCTCTGTCGGCATGGGCGGTAGTTAGCCAGCCCGCCAGCGCACGAATATCCTCTTCAGTGACGGATTCCTCATCCTGCCAGCGCAGAAGATTTTCGAGTAGTACTTTGAGTGACTTGGGTAGACGCGCAATATCCCCAAGTTGTCTGGCGGCCAGCGGCAAGCTGTAATAGTGGTAAGTTTTATTCTCTGCCTGCAATGTGTCCTTACTGGCTTCGCGTAGGGTCAACGACATGTGCTCCTCCTTACTTACAGGGATTGCGATACCCTGAAGATCTTCAGGGTCTGTATTAAAGATAACACAAACATATCGTAACGATTTGATAACAACCCAAATTGCTACAAACGGACAAATTTACAGGCGAGGAAATTAAAAAAGCCCCGCAGTTGCGAGGCTTTTCAATTCATTACCGGATGAGCATCCAGACAATCTGAGCCCAAAAGAGGATGGAAACAGAAAACACGCTGATCCACGACCAGTATTTCATTCGACAATCATTATTCATCAATAAATTACCAGAAAAACTATTCATTAAAACTGAGTCTTTACTCAATTCATTTATGCTGTGTATTAATTAAAGAGTACATAAGATCATACCAATGAATAGCGTGGATAATTTCCCACAATTATTCTGATGATATATTTATTGTTTTTTGGTGTCGTCTTCAGCGAAGGCATCAATAAAAGCTTGCTGCTGTGGCGTCAGTTTCCAGCATGCTGGAATAGAGGTCACAGTTTTGGTTTTCGCTTTCTGTGGTGTGTCACGAAGCTGACATACTTGCTTAACTGGTTCTAATCGACCCGCTATAGCCATTTTAACCCCAGAATTTCCAGATCAATAACGCGATAACCGCCCAAAATAAGGCAGAACCAAGAAATACCGCCAGCCAGGCTTTACGCTTGAGCTCAGGATCCCTTTTTGGCTCTTCACTTCCTGATGGCATTGCTAACCTCGTACAATCGACATCACTTATCATTTTGGGCACCAACAATAGGTACAATTAATCATGAGATGAGACAAATCCTAAAAGAACTTTAGCCGAAAATCCAGTGAATTTACTCACCATTTCCAAAGAAATATTTAATCTTTTGACCACAAATAAATTATTGAAGTAATAAATTTGCAGACCAGCAATTTAGTTTCTATTTTTGTCGCTAAATAGTGACAGTGTCTGCTCTGAGGATGTGATTTCAATCACCGAGGCGGATTTTCGATAAGTCAGATGATGATAATAATGATTTAGCTTTAGTCAGAGTTAAGGGTATCTTTTCAGTCGAAAAGATACCCTCCGACATTATTTTTGCGGCAACTTAATATCTTTAAACATCGCTTCTATATCTTCATTAGAACGCAATGCCACGGCAGTATCGACGACATCGCGGGTTAAATGCGGCGCAAAGCGTTGAATAAAATCATACATATAGCTACGCAAGAAGGTGCTGCGACGGAAACCAATTTTGGTTGTGCTGTGGCTGAAAATCTCATGCGCATCCAGCTTGACCAGGTCCGGATCGGAAACCGGATCGACCGCCATACTGGCAATAACACCGACTCCCAGGCCAAGTCTTACATAAGTTTTAATAACGTCTGCGTCGGTGGCGGTAAAGACAATACGCGGCGTTAACCCTGCGCGATTAAACGCGGTATCCAACTCCGAACGGCCTGTAAAACCAAAGGTATACGTTACCAGCGGATACTGCGCCAGCTCCTCAATCGTGACCGATTGCTTTGAAGCCAGTGGATGGTCCGGCGTAACCACGATTGAACGGTTCCAGTGATAGCACGGCAGCATCACCAGATCGTCATACAGATGTAACGCTTCAGTGGCTATGGCGAAGTCCGCATTCCCCTTCGAAACCGCTTCGGCAATTTGCGTGGGCGATCCTTGATGCATATGCAAGGAAACGCGCGGGTAGCGTTCAATAAAGCCTTTGATCACGTTAGGCAACGCATAGCGCGCCTGAGTGTGCGTGGTGGCGACATACAACGAGCCTTTGTCGGGCCAGGTATGTTCCCCCGCCACCGATTTAATCGCATCCACTTTTGACAGGACTTCGCGCGCAATGCGGATAATTTCCTGTCCGGCGGGCGTCACCTGGGTAAGATGCTTGCCGCTGCGGGCAAAAATTTGGATCCCCAGCTCATCTTCCAGCATGCGGACTTGCTTACTGATACCAGGCTGGGAAGTATAAAGCCCTTCCGCCGTCGAGGAGACATTGAGGTTGTGATTGACCACCTCGACGATATAACGAAGCTGCTGTAGTTTCATAACAGACCATCCGAAGTACGCAAACGGGTTATCGCTTAAGACGATTTCATAATAAAAAAGCGGATTGCTATAACAACTATATCATTTATAGCTTCTGTGTATAGCAGCGAACAAAGAATAATAATGCAGGTATAAAAAAGGGCCGACAGAGCGGCCCTTTTGGGATAGGTAACTGAAGTCGCTTATTTTTTAGCTTCAGTCCACTTGTTATCAATGTAGAAAGCCGACCATCCCGTTGCTTTGCCCTCTTTTTCCGATGCCACATACTGCTGTTTGGTTTTACGGCTAAAACGGACAATCGTTTTATTACCTTCCGGATCCTGCTGCGGCGCGTCGGCCAGGTAACGCAGTTTTTCCGGCAGACGATCGCGGAAGCGGTACAGTTCTTCCACCAGCGGCGCACGTGTTTCACGCGATTTCGGGAAGGTATTGGCGGCGAGGAACACCCCGGCAGCACCATCACGCAGCACGAAATATGCGTCGGATTTTTCGCAAGGCAGCTCCGGTAATGGCACCGGATCTTCCTTCGGTGGTGCAACTTCACCGTTACGCAGAATTTTACGCGTGTTTTTGCAATCGTCGTTGGTACATGCCATGTACTTACCAAAACGCCCCATTTTCAGGTGCATTTCAGAACCGCATTTCTCACACTCAACGATCGGACCGTCATACCCCTTGATGCGGAACTCGCCCTCTTCGATTTCGTAGCCATCACAGGTCGGGTTATTACCGCAGACATGTAATTTGCGCTTCGGATCGATGAGGTAGCTGTCCATCGCCGTGCCGCACTTCTGGCAACGACGTTTGGCGCGCAGCGCGTTGGTTTCCGCGTCATCGCCTTCCAGCACATTGAGCACTTCGTTTTCCGGCACAAGGTTAATGGTGGTCTTACAGCGCTCTTTTGGCGGCAGCGCATAGCCGGAACAGCCGAGGAACACGCCGGTACTGGCGGTACGAATCCCCATTTTACGGCCGCAGGTCGGACAGTCGATGCTGGTCAGCACCATCTGGTTCGGTCGCATACCGCCCGCTTCCGGATCCTGTTCAGCTTGCTCAAGCTGGCGAGAAAAATCGCCAAAGAAGCTGTCCAGCACCTTCCGCCACTCGGCTTCATGGTTTGCGACGCGGTCAAGACTGTCTTCCATCTGCGCGGTAAAATCGTAGTTCATCAGCTCGCGGAAGTTCTCTTCCAGGCGATCGGTGACGATTTCACCCATTTTTTCCGCGTAAAAACGACGGTTTTCCACGCGCACATAGCCCCTGTCCTGAATGGTCGAAATGATCGAGGCATAAGTGGACGGACGGCCAATGCCGCGTTTTTCAAGCTCTTTAACCAGCGAAGCTTCGCTGAAACGCGCTGGCGGCTTGGTAAAGTGTTGCGCCGGAGTCAGTTCTACGAGCGACAGCACATCACCTTTATTCACTGACGGTAGAGTGCGATCTTCATCGCCCTTGCGCAGTGCCGGCATCACTTTTGTCCAGCCATCGAAGCGCAAAATGCGCCCGCGCGCTTTGAGGCGGAAATCACCCGCACCCACGGTCAGCGTCGTGGAATCGTACTGCGCAGGGGTCATCTGACAGGCGACAAACTGGCGCCAGATAAGCTGATACAGCTTCTGCGCGTCGGTTTCCATGTCCTTCAGCGACTCAGCCTGCACTGCGACATCGGAAGGACGAATCGCTTCGTGCGCTTCCTGGGAATTTTCTTTACTGGCGTACTGGTTAGCCGATTCCGGCAGGTATTTCTTACCGAAATTGTCGGTAATATAGCCGCGAACCATGTTGATCGCGTCCTGGCTCAGATTCGTTGAGTCGGTACGCATGTAGGTGATGTAACCGGCTTCGTACAGACGCTGCGCCATCATCATGGTTTTCTTCACGCCAAAGCCGAGACGCGTGCTGGCGGCCTGCTGCAACGTGGAGGTGATAAACGGCGCACCGGGCTTGCTGCTGGTCGGTTTATCTTCCCGCTCCAGTACGGTGTAACGCGCTTTCTCCAGCAGGCTAACGGCGGCCATTGTCTGCTCGCGATTGACCGGACGGAACGCTTTATCACCTTGATGCGTCACCTGCAGCGGCAATGCATCGCCGCCAGGCGTCGCGGTCGCGGCATCAATTTCCCAGAACTCTTCCGGAACAAAGGCTTTGATTTCGCGCTCGCGTTCAACCACCAGACGAACAGCAACAGACTGCACGCGGCCAGCAGAAAGGCCTCGGGCAATTTTCTTCCACAGCAGCGGAGAGACCATGTAACCCACAACGCGATCCATAAAGCGGCGCGCCTGCTGGGCATTCACACGGTCAATATTCAGTTCACCCGGCGTTTCAAAAGCCTGGCGAATCGCATTCTTGGTGATTTCGTTAAACACTACGCGGCTGTAGCGTTTTTCATCACCGCCGATCACTTCCCGCAGGTGCCATGCAATGGCTTCCCCTTCGCGGTCAAGGTCGGTTGCGAGATAGATGTGGTCGGCTTTTTCAGCCAGCGATTTCAGTTCAGAAACCACCTTCTCTTTGCCTGGCAGCACTTCGTAATGTGCATCCCAGTTGTGCCATGGGTCGATCCCCATGCGATTGACAAGAGCGCCGCGTTCATCCTTTTTAGGCTTCTTAGCCGTTTTGGTGGAGGCTGAGTCTGCGCTCTTTTTGGGTGCTGAGCCACTGGTCGGCAAATCACGGATATGACCAACACTGGATTTAACCACATAGTCATTACCCAGATATTTATTGATCGTTTTGGCTTTTGCCGGGGACTCAACGATAACGAGAGCTTTGCCCATATTCACCTTTACCTAATTTAATTCTTCCAGGAATACGTCGACATTGCTTAACACCACCCGCGACGAACCTTCACTATTGCGGCGACAACCGGGGATATCAACCCCCATATCTGGCCAGGCGCGTCAAACGGAGCATTCAGGTGGCTGAGTTTACAAGCTTTTTCGCGTCAGGGTGATGTAGTACGACGGTGTTATGGTCGAATGTCAAGCAATTCTGTTGCCAGATTGACGAAAGCGTCACACTGTACCTGATAAAATTTGTTACGCAACTTTATTAGCACGCAAAAATGAAACGCGCCAGCACAACAACAGGGCAAACCCTTTGCAAAAACAGGGAAAATTTGCTCCCTGTCCGGGCCAGCGGTAAACTTCAGAAAATTTTGAGGAGTAGAAAAATGACCGGTACATCTCAACCCATCGATCGCCAAACATTGCTGGAGCTGGCTAACAAACTGATCCGTGAGCATGAAGATACGCTGGCAGGTATTGCCGCCACCGATGTTACCCAGCGCAATGGCGTGCTGGTGTTCAGCGGCGAGTACTATCTGGATGAGCAAGGTCTGCCAACGCCAAAAAGCACGGCAGTATTCAATATGTTCAAATACTTAGCGCATGAACTTTCAGAAAAGTATCATCTTATTGACTAAGTAAAAACGCGAGGCTTCTGGCCTCGCGTTTTGTTTACATCAGGGGTTTTTGCCCGCGCTGCCACCAGCGCATCAGCAGATGGTCAATACTCTCTGTCGCACTGCCGGTAAACCGCTCCATCATTTTCTTGCGTTGCTGGTAGCGGACGCCGATAACTTCATGATTCTCATACAGGCTGAGCAGCAGTTCGTCGCTGGTGCCAATCTGATCAATCAGCCCCTTCTCCAGCGCCTGGGAGCCATACCAGTGTTCACCGGTCGCCACGCTTTCAATATCCAGTGCCGGGCGCATCTGATGAACGAATTCTTTAAATAAGTCATGGGTTTCATTCAGGCTTTCGCGGAATTTCTGCCGCCCTTCTTCGGTATTTTCACCCAGTAGAGTGAGCGTACGTTTAAACTGTCCGGCAGTATGCAACTCAATATCGATCTCTTTGCCTTTCAGGAAACGGTTGAAGTTAGGGACCTGTGCCACCACGCCGATAGAGCCAATAATGGCGAAGGGCGCGGCAACAATTTTATCCGCCACGCAGGCCATCATATAACCGCCGCTGGCTGCCACTTTATCAACGGCAATCGTCAGCGGAATATGTCTGTCGCGCAGGCGCTGCAATTGAGAAGCCGCAAGACCGTAGCCGTGCACCACGCCGCCGGGGCTTTCAAGTCGCAGAACGACCTGATCCTGCGGTTTGGCCACGGTCAGCACGGCGGTAATTTCCTCGCGCAACCCGCTGACTTCTCCGGCGTCCATACTGCCTTTAAAATCCAGCACATAAACGCGTGATTTTCCTGTATCACCGTTTTTCCCTGCTTTTGCTTTCGCTTTGGCTTCCTTTGCCTCCTGCTTCAGCTTTTTCTTCTGCGCTTTATACCACTGTTTCTGCTGATGATCGTCCAGCAACGAAGCGGACATCTCCTCCTGCATCTCTTTATACTGCTCGCTCAAACGGGTAATTTTCAGCTCACCCCGCTGGCGCTTGCGCTGCGTCAGATTGACAATAAGCACTGCTATCACCGCAATCGCCACTACCACGGTCGCGATCTTGGCCAAAAACAGACCATATTCAGACAGTAATTCCACGCGTACCACCTCGGTTACACCAATAAATAATGGCTCCAGTGTACATGAGCCGTCCGGGCGCGTCTCGCGCAAGCCCTGCACCAAATGTGCCATGTCGCTGAATTTTTTAACACTCTCTGGCTTAAAGGTTGCGCAACTCTCCGCCAGGCCGATTGAAATAGCCTGTCATTTAAGGCATAAAGCCAACATATGAAGGTGAATACCGACCCGGCCTGAGGAGGCAGTATGCATTATCAGCCGCAACGCGATCTGCTAAACGACCGCATAATTCTTGTTACTGGTGCCAGTGACGGCATCGGTAAAGAAGCCGCCCTGACCTACGCCCGCCACGGCGCGAACCTGATTTTGCTCGGACGCCAGGAAGCGAAATTACGCCAGGTCGCGCAGGCAATAAATGACGAAGGTCAGCAGGCACAATGGTTTACTCTGGATATGGCAACCTGTACGCCGGAAGAGTGCCAACAGTTGGCGGCAACAATCGCAGCCACCACGCCACGCCTTGATGGCGTGCTGCACAACGCCGGTTTACTGGGCGATGTTTGCCCGATGAGCGAACAGGATCCCGCAACCTGGGATGCCGTTATGCAGGTCAACGTCAACGCAACATTCTATCTTACGCAGGCGCTTCTTCCTTTATTACTCAAATCAGACAGCGGTTCGCTGGTGTTTACCTCTTCCAGCGTGGGGCGTCAGGGGCGCGCCAACTGGGGTGCTTATGCAGCGTCAAAATTCGCCACCGAGGGAATGATGCAGGTGCTGGCCGAAGAGTACCAGAACCGCCTGCGGGTCAACTGTATCAACCCGGGCGGCACGCGCACTAAAATGCGTGCCAGCGCCTTCCCGACAGAAGATCCGCAAAAACTCAAAACCCCCGCCGATATTATGCCGCTCTATTTGTGGCTGATGGGCGATGACAGCCGACGCAAAACCGGGATGAGCTTTGATGCACAACCCGGTCGTAAACCAGGGATTGCACAATGAGTGAAGAACGTTATCAGCAACGTCAACAGCGTGTAAAAGAACGCGTTGATGCACGCGTCGTCGCCGCGCAGGACGAACGTGGAATTATTATTGTCTTCACCGGTAACGGCAAAGGCAAAACCACCGCAGCGTTTGGCACCGCCACGCGCGCTGTCGGACATGGGAAAAAGGTCGGCGTGATCCAGTTTATTAAAGGGACCTGGCCAAACGGCGAACGTAACCTGCTGGAGCCATTGGGTGTGGAATTTCAGGTCATGGCGACCGGTTTTACCTGGGACACGCAGAACCGTGAAAGTGACACAGCGGCTTGTCTGGCGGTGTGGCAGCACGCGGAGAAAATGCTGGCTGACCCTTCTCTGGACATGGTGCTGCTCGATGAGCTGACCTACATGGTGGCGTATGATTATTTGCCGCTGGAAACGGTGCTGAACGCGTTGCGCAACCGTCCGCCAATGCAAACGGTGATCATTACGGGACGCGGCTGCCACCGGGATATTCTGGAACTGGCAGATACGGTCAGTGAACTACGCCCGGTTAAACATGCTTTCGAAGCAGGTATTAAAGCGCAGATCGGTATTGATTATTGATGGCCATTCTGGGCTGGCGATAATGCAGGCCCGTTGACGAGCAGTGGTCAACGCAGGCGATAAAAAAGGGGCTTTCGCCCCTTTTTTGTTAATCGTTTTTGTTACGCGTACTGCCAGGACGGCGAGTGCCGCCAGGCTGGCTGTGGCGCTTCACGGCACGACGGATCTGATTTGCTTTCATGCGGCGACGATCTTTCTCTACCGCCACTTTTGATTGCGTTTCCGCTTCCAGACCAACCAGTTCGCGCAAATAGTTGGTTTGCGCCAGATCCAGCTCCGTCCAGCCGCCGCGCGGCAGACCTTTCGGCAGCGGGATATCACCGTAACGGACGCGGATCAGGCGGCTAACCTGAACACCCACCGCTTCCCACAGGCGACGCACTTCGCGGTTACGCCCTTCGGTCAGGGTCACGTTGTACCACTGGTTAATCCCTTCACCACCGCTGAATTTGATGGTTTTAAATGCCGCCTGGCCGTCTTCCAGTTGCACACCGCGCGCGAGATCGCGCAGCTTCGCATCGTCCACTTCACCAAATACGCGCACGGCGTATTCGCGCTCAACTTCACGGCTCGGGTGCATCAGGCGGTTCGCCAGCTCACCGTCGGTGGTAAACAGCAACAAACCGCAGGTATTGACGTCGAGACGACCAACAGCAATCCAGCGCGCACCGCGCAGTTTTGGCAGACGATCAAATACCGTCGGGCGGCCTTCAGGATCGTTGCGGGTACAGAGCTCGCCTTCGGGTTTGTAGTACGCCAGCACACGACAAATCTGCTCGACGGACTCTTTCACCGAAATGAGATGACCATCGATACGAATTTTCAGCCCCGGCGTCACTTCAACGCGGTCGCCCAGGGTAGCGATTTTACCGTCCACGCTGACGCGGCCAGCTTCAATAATAGATTCGATCTCACGGCGGGAGCCGTGGCCAGCTCGCGCCAGCACTTTCTGTAGTTTTTCGCTCATAGAGCATCCTTAGGTGTCGCCTTCACAGGCGTCGAATAGGGTCATCAGTCCGGCGAAGCCGCTGCTGAAATGGCCGCGTAGTATAGCGGCTTGCGCCACTATAGGAAAGGCTTAACGTCACCAACGCCTTCGCGGAGCACCACCGGCGTGTCATCGGTTAAGTCTATCACCGTTGTCGGCTGCTGCCCGAGATAGCCGCCGTGGATGATCAGATCAACGACTTTTTCCAGGCGATCCTTGATTTCATCAGGGTCCGATTCGGTAAAATCGCTGCCCGGCAGCATTAATGACGTCGAAAGCATCGGCTCATTGAGCGCTTCCAGCAGCGCCAGCGCAATCGGGTTTGACGGTACGCGCAGCCCGATGGTTTTGCGTTTTTCCTGCAATAAACGACGCGGCACCTCTTTTGTCCCTTTCAGGATAAAGGTGTAATTACCGGGCGTATTATTTTTAATCAGACGAAACGCCACGTTATCAACGAATGAATAGGTCGACAGTTCAGATAGATCGCGGCACATCAGCGTGAAGTTGTGGCCATCCGGCAGATGACGGATGCGACAAATCCGCTCCATCGCGCCTTTATCCTCGATTTTGCACCCCAGCGCATACCCGGAGTCGGTGGGATAAACAATCACACCGCCCTTACGCACGATCTCCACCGCCTGATTAATTAATCGCGGTTGTGGGTTTTCCGGATGAATATAAAAAAACTGACTCATACTTCCCTCTCTTTCGTTTTACCGCGGCTGCTCCCATTTCAGCCAGACACCTTCAACACCGGCCGGTAGCCAGAGTTTGCGCCCCAGTTCAATCCACGGACAGGGCTGATGGAAATCCGATCCTTGCGACGCCAGCAAACCATACTGACGGGCATACACGGCGAGCTGCGATCGTTCATTGGGAGCCTGCTGGCATTGGGCAACTTCCATCGCCTCTCCGCCGCGTTCAGCAAAATGCGCCAGCAGTCTTTTCAGCCATTTAGCGGAAAGGTTATAACGACCAGGATGAGCCAATACCGCCGTTCCGCCAGAATGATGAATGACTTCAATAGCTTGTTCTATTGTACACCACTGCGGCGGAACATATCCCGTTTTCCCGCGCGCAAGATATTTTTTAAAAACATCGGCGATGTTACTGGCCTTACCCTGCTCAACCAGAAAGCGGGCAAAGTGACCACGCGTCACGCTCGCGCCCTGTGCCAGCCGCTGTGCACCTTCCCACGCGCCGGGAATATGCGCTTTTTCCAGACGCTCGGCAATCAGTTGCGCGCGCTGAATACGACGCGCGGACTGCTGCTGCAAAAATTCGCCCATCGCCGGGTGATCGATATCGATATTCAGACCCACGATATGGATTTCATGATTTTCCCAGACGGTAGAGATTTCCACGCCATTAATGAGTTCCAGCGCCAGCCCGGCGCGGGCAATTTCAGCCCGTGCCGCAGTGATTGCAGCTGTGGTATCGTGATCGGTAATGGCCAGCGTGCCCACGCGCATTTCTACCGCGCGATGTACCAGTTGTTCCGGGGAAAGCAGGCCGTCAGAGGCGCTGGTGTGGCTATGCAGGTCATAAATTATGGCGTAATTCGTGTCGCTCAAAGCGGCTCCGTAGATTTTCAGGACATCTGTTTGCGCCCTATCATAACGGTTAGCCAACTTTTTCTGAAATCGAGGGTTGACTTTCTTTCCATGAACCAGTTAACTAGTACGCAAGTTCACACGACAAGGTATCGCAACAATGAATGCACATTTCTCTGTTACTCGCTGGTGGCGCACTCCCTGAACAGGGCTGTGAGATCACGTGCGCATTCAGCATACCGATACCCGGCCCGCTCACTCAGCGGGCTTTTTTTTGAACAAATTTATGAGAGCGACTATGCAAACGCAAAAACCAGCACTCGAACTTCTGACCAGCAACGCCGCATACCGCGACAATCCGACGGCGCTGTTCCACCAATTATGCGGCGATCGCCCGGCCACGTTGCTGCTGGAATCCGCCGATATCGACAGCAAGAATGATTTAAAAAGCCTGCTGCTGGTCGATAGCGCGCTGCGCATTACCGCGCTGGGTGACACTGTCACTATTAAGGCGCTCACCGCCAACGGCGCTTCCCTGCTAAATCTGCTCGATGCGGCGCTGCCCGCCGGGGTTGAAAACACCGTGCTGACGGATGGCCGCGAATTGCGTTTCCCGTCGGTCAGCACGCTACTGGATGAAGATGCCCGCCTGTGCTCGCTCTCGGTATTTGACGCTTTCCGACTGCTGCAAACGCTGGTGGGCGTCCCGGCAGATGAACGCGAAGCGATGTTTTTCGGCGGCTTGTTTGCCTATGACCTGGTCGCCGGTTTTGAAGATTTACCGCAGCTTGCCCACGATCGTCGCTGCCCGGATTACTGCTTCTATCTCGCGGAAACATTACTGGTGATCGACCACCAGAAAAAACAAACACGTATCCAGGCGAGCGTATTCAGCCAGGATGCCAGCGAAAAAGCACGCCTGCTTGAGCGTATTAATGTCCTGCGCCAACAATTGGATCTACCCGCAGAGCCGCTGCCGGTGCAAACCGTTGCGCATATGCGCTGCGAGACCAATCAAAGCGATGAAGAGTACGGCGCCGTTGTTCGGGAGATGCAGAAAGCGATTCGCAGCGGCGAAATTTTCCAGGTTGTCCCGTCGCGCCGCTTTACGCTGCCTTGCCCTTCGCCGCTGGCCGCTTATGAAGTGCTGAAAAAGAGCAACCCCAGCCCGTATATGTTTTTCATGCAGGACGATGATTTCGCCCTGTTCGGCGCATCGCCGGAAAGCTCACTGAAATACGACGCCAGCAACCGTCAGATTGAGATCTACCCCATCGCCGGAACGCGCCCGCGCGGTCGTCGCCCGGATGGTTCGCTGGATCGCGATCTCGACAGCCGTATCGAACTCGATATGCGTACCGACCATAAAGAACTTTCTGAGCACCTGATGCTGGTCGATCTGGCGCGTAACGATCTGGCGCGCATCTGTACACCAGGTAGCCGTTATGTTGCCGACCTGACAAAAGTGGATCGTTACTCCTACGTTATGCACCTGGTTTCCCGCGTGGTGGGTGAATTGCGTCAGGATCTGGATGTGCTGCACGCTTACCGCGCCTGCATGAACATGGGAACGCTTAGCGGCGCACCGAAAGTCCGCGCCATGCAACTGATTGCCCAGGCCGAAGGGGCTCGACGCGGCAGCTATGGCGGCGCTGTCGGTTACTTCACCGCTCACGGCGATCTGGATACCTGCATTGTCATTCGTTCTGCGTGGGTTGAAGACGGTATTGCCACCGTTCAGGCCGGAGCAGGCGTGGTACTGGATTCTGTACCGCAGTCTGAAGCCGATGAAACCCGTAATAAAGCTCGCGCGGTTCTGCGCGCCATTGCCACCGCACACCACGCACAGGAGACGTTCTGATGGCTGACATTCTGCTGCTCGATAATATCGACTCTTTTACTTACAACCTGGCGGATCAGCTGCGTGCAAGTGGACATAATGTGGTGATTTATCGCAACCATGTACCCGCACAAACCTTAATTGACCGTCTGGCAACGATGCAAAATCCGGTGCTGATGCTGTCACCGGGTCCGGGCGCGCCATCAGAAGCGGGCTGTATGCCGGAACTGTTAACGCGTCTGCGCGGCAAGTTGCCGATTATCGGTATCTGCCTTGGACACCAGGCGATTGTCGAGGCGTACGGCGGCTATGTCGGCCAGGCCGGTGAAATCCTGCACGGCAAAGCCTCCAGTATTGAACATGATGGTCAGGCGATGTTTGCCGGTTTAAGCAATCCACTGCCGGTGGCACGTTACCATTCGCTGGTTGGCAGCAATATTCCCGCCGGATTGACCATCAATGCGCATTTCAACGGTATGGTGATGGCGGTACGTCACGACGCGGATCGCGTCTGCGGCTTCCAGTTCCACCCGGAATCGATCCTCACCACGCAAGGCGCGCGTCTGCTGGAGCAGACGCTGGCCTGGGCGTTGCAGAAACTGGAGCAGAGCAACACGCTGCAACCGATTCTGGAGAAACTTTACCAGGCGCAAACCCTCAGCCAGCAAGAGAGCCACCAGCTCTTCTCGGCGGTGGTGCGCGGCGAGCTGAAGCCTGAACAACTGGCCGCAGCGCTGGTCAGTATGAAGATCCGCGGCGAGCACCCGAATGAAATTGCCGGTGCGGCTACGGCGCTGCTGGAAAATGCCGCCCCCTTCCCGCGCCCGGATTATCCGTTCGCGGATATCGTCGGCACCGGCGGCGATGGCAGCAACAGTATCAATATTTCCACCGCCAGCGCGTTTGTCGCTGCCGCGTGCGGGCTGAAGGTCGCTAAACACGGCAACCGCAGCGTTTCCAGCCGTTCAGGCTCATCCGATCTGCTGGCCGCATTTGGTATTAATCTGGATATGAATGCCGACAAATCGCGCAGCGCGCTGGATGAACTTGGCGTCTGCTTCCTGTTCGCGCCGAAATACCACACCGGTTTCCGCCACGCGATGCCGGTACGTCAGCAGTTGAAAACCCGCACCCTGTTTAACGTGCTGGGGCCGCTCATCAACCCGGCGCATCCGCCGCTGGCGTTGATTGGCGTTTACAGCCCGGAGCTGGTGCTGCCGATTGCGGAAACCCTGCGCGTTCTCGGTTATCAGCGTGCAGCCGTCGTGCATAGCGGCGGAATGGATGAAGTGTCATTACATGCGCCGACACTTGTTGCAGAGCTCAATAATGGTGAAATTAAAAGTTACCAGTTGAGTGCCGAAGACTTCGGCCTGACGCCTTATCATCAGGAACAGCTTGCGGGCGGCACGCCGGAAGAAAACCGTGACATTCTGACGCGCTTATTACAAGGTAAAGGCGAAACTGCTCATGAAGCCGCGGTGGCCGCCAACGTTGCGATGCTGATGCGTCTGCACGGCAACGAAGATTTACGGGCCAACGCGCAGAAAGTACTGGATGTGCTGCACAGCGGAGCAGCCTACGACAAAGTCACCGCACTTGCGGCAAGAGGATAAAAGATGCAGACCGTTTTAGCGAAAATCGTCGCCGACAAAGCCGTATGGGTTGCGGCGCGTAAGGAGCAACAACCGCTAGCCAGTTTCCAGAACGACGTCGTGCCGAGTACGCGCAGCTTCTACGATGCCCTGCAAGGAACACGGACCGCCTTTATTCTGGAGTGCAAAAAAGCGTCGCCGTCCAAAGGCGTTATCCGTGACGATTTCGATCCGGCGCGCATCGCCGGCGTTTACAAACATCACGCTTCGGCGATTTCCGTCCTGACCGATGAGAAATATTTCCAGGGCAGTTTCGATTTTCTGCCCATCGTCAGCGCCATCGCGCCGCAGCCGATCCTGTGCAAAGATTTTATTATCGACCCGTATCAGATCTATCTGGCGCGTCACTACCAGGCCGATGCCTGCCTGTTGATGCTGTCAGTGCTGGATGACGAACAGTACCGCCAGCTTGCTGCCGTGGCGCACAGCCTGAAGATGGGCGTGCTGACTGAAGTAAGCAACGAAGAAGAGCTGCAACGCGCCATTGCGCTAGAAGCGAAAGTGGTTGGCATTAATAACCGCGATCTGCGTGATCTGTCGATTGATCTCAACCGTACCCGCCAGCTTGCGCCACGTCTGGGTAAAGGCGTCACGGTGATCAGCGAGTCCGGCATTAATACCTACGCCCAGGTTCGCGAACTGAGCCACTTTGCCAATGGTTTCCTGATCGGTTCGGCGCTGATGTCTCATGACGATCTGGATGCCGCCGTGAAACGCGTGCTGCTCGGCGAGAACAAAGTTTGCGGATTGACTCGCGCCGAAGATGCGCGCGCCGCCCATGAAGCGGGCGCGATTTACGGTGGATTGATTTTTGTCGCCTCCTCGCCGCGCGCCGTTTCCGATGAACAGGCGCAGGCAGTAATGCAGGGTGCGCCGCTGCAATATGTCGGCGTGTTCCGTAACGCCCCGGTTGAAGATGTGGTGGCGAAAGCGCAAGCGCTGGCACTCTCTGCGGTGCAGTTACACGGCAGCGAAGATCAGGCCTACATTGATGCTCTGCGCGCGGTACTGCCTGCGCAGACGCAAATCTGGAAAGCGCTGAGCGTCAGCGACACCCTGCCGGCGCGCAACTTACAGCAGGTCGATAAATATCTCTTCGACAACGGCCAGGGCGGCAGTGGCCAAAGCTTCGACTGGTCACTGCTGGCCGGTGAACCGCTCGATAATGTGCTGCTGGCTGGCGGCCTGAGCGCAGATAATTGTGTGCAGGCGGCGAAAACCGGCTGTGCCGGACTCGATTTTAATTCAGGCGTGGAGTCGGAACCGGGTATTAAAGATGCCAGCAAACTGGCTTCGGTTTTCCGTACACTGCGTGCTTATTAAGGAAAGAAGAGAATGACGACACTATTGAACCCATGGTTTGGCGAGTTTGGCGGCATGTTTGTTCCACAGATCCTGATGCCTGCCCTGCGCCAACTGGAAGAAGCGTTTGTCAGCGCCCAGAGCGATGCGGATTTTCAGCGCCAGTTTAACGATCTGCTGAAAAACTACGCCGGACGTCCTACTGCGCTAACAAAATGCCAGAACCTGACGGCCGGTACCCGCACCACGCTGTACCTGAAACGTGAAGATCTGCTGCACGGCGGCGCGCACAAAACCAACCAGGTTCTCGGTCAGGCGCTGCTGGCAAAACGGATGGGCAAAACCGAAATCATCGCAGAAACCGGCGCGGGGCAACATGGCGTTGCATCAGCGCTGGCCAGTGCCTTGCTCGGCCTGAAGTGCCGCATCTATATGGGTGCAAAAGATGTTGAGCGCCAGTCGCCGAACGTCTTCCGTATGCGTCTGATGGGCGCAGAAGTGATCCCGGTACACAGCGGTTCCGCCACGCTGAAAGACGCCTGTAACGAAGCGCTGCGCGACTGGTCCGGCAGCTACGAAACCGCCCACTATATGCTCGGTACTGCCGCTGGCCCACACCCGTTCCCGACCATTGTGCGCGAATTCCAGCGCATGATCGGCGAAGAGACCAAAGCGCAGATCCTCGAAAAAGAGGGGCGTCTGCCGGATGCGGTGATCGCCTGCGTTGGCGGCGGCTCCAATGCTATTGGCATGTTTGCCGATTTTATCGATGAAACCGGCGTTGGCCTGATTGGCGTTGAACCGGCCGGTCACGGTATTGAAACCGGCGAACACGGCGCGCCGCTGAAGCACGGCCGCGTGGGCATCTATTTCGGCATGAAATCGCCGATGATGCAGACCGATGAAGGCCAGATTGAAGAATCTTACTCTATCTCCGCCGGGCTGGATTTCCCGTCTGTCGGGCCGCAGCATGCGTACCTCAACAGCATTGGGCGCGCTGATTATGTGTCGATTACTGACGACGAAGCGCTGGACGCTTTCCAGATGCTGAGCCGCCATGAAGGGATTATTCCGGCGCTGGAATCTTCGCATGCCCTCGCGCACGCGCTGAAAATGATGCGCGAAAACCCGGATAAAGAGCAGTTGCTGGTCGTTAACCTTTCCGGCCGCGGCGATAAAGACATCTTCACCGTACATGACATCCTGAAAGCACGAGGGGAAATCTGATGGAACGCTACGACAACCTGTTTAAACGGCTCGCCGACCGGAAAGAAGGCGCTTTCGTTCCCTTCGTTACGCTGGGCGATCCGTCGCCGGAACAGTCACTGAAAATTATCGATACGCTGATCGAAGCCGGCGCGGACGCGCTGGAGCTGGGGATTCCCTTCTCCGATCCGCTGGCCGACGGCCCGACAATCCAGGGCGCGACCCTGCGCGCTTTCGCCGCTGGCGTTACGCCGACCCAGTGCTTTGAAATACTGGCGACCATTCGCCAGAAGCATCCGACCATTCCAATTGGCCTGCTGATGTACGCCAACCTGGTGTTCAGCGGCGGCATTGATGAGTTTTATGCCAAATGCGAAAAAGTCGGTGTCGATTCCGTGCTGGTGGCCGATGTGCCCATTGAAGAGTCTGCACCTTTCCGTCAGGCGGCGATGCGCCACAATGTTGCGCCAATCTTTATCTGCCCGCCGAATGCCGATGATGAACTGCTGCGCCAGATTGCCTCTTATGGTCGCGGTTATACCTATCTGCTGTCACGGGCTGGCGTGACCGGTGCGGAAAACCGTGCAGCGCTGCCGTTGCATCACCTGGTGGAAAAACTGAAGGAATACCACGCTGCGCCGCCGTTGCAGGGTTTTGGTATCTCTGCGCCGGATCAGGTCACCGCTGCCGTGAACGCAGGCGCTGCGGGCGCGATTTCTGGTTCGGCGATTGTCAAAATCATCGAAAAAAATCTGCAAAACCCCACCGCGATGCTGGCTGAGCTGAAAGCGTTTGTTCAGAGCCTGAAAGCCGCTACGCTGCCACGTTAATCCTGTTGCCGCCTGTTCGCTCAGGCGGCCTCTTCTTGCTTCAGTAGTGTCTGCGCATATTTCTGGACCAACCGGAACAGCGCCTGAACATCATCGGGTTCCCAGCCGTCGAATGACGCATTCATCAGCCGCTGCCGCGCGGCGTCAATTTTCATTGTCATCGCTTTGCCTTCTTCGCTGATGGTGAGCTCGCTCACTCGTTTGTCCTGCGGCTGACTTTTTTTCACCACCAGCCCGGCCTGCTCCAGTTTTTTCACCTGACGGCTTACCGTGGTGTAATCCCGTCCGACGCGGTTAGCCAGGTCAACTACACCGATGGGGCCAAAACGTTCAACCGTCACCAGCAGCGGAAACAACACCTGATCAAGGGTGATTTCCGCCGCGCGCATCAGCGCCATATCGCGTAACGGATGATTCATCACGCCAATAATAGTGAGTAACGCGCGATGGAAATCATCGATGTCGTAATTAATATGTGCATTTTGCATATAAATTCCTGATGGTGTAGAGTGGCAATCTCAATATGTGCATTTTACACATAAACCCTGACGGAGAGAATTCTATGTACGCAGCCATTGTCCACCAGACCAACCTACCCCCACGTTATGCCAGCTTCGCCATGCCTGAAGCCCGGCAGGACGAGTGCCTGATCACCGTTAACGCCGCCGCGATAAGTCATGTGGTGAAAAGCCGCGCATCAGGCCAGCATTACAGTTTTGACGGTACGTTACCCTTTGTACCGGGTATTGATGGCGTCGGCACCCGACCAGACGGCCAGCGGGTCTGGTTTGCCTTCCCGCGCTCGCCGTGGGGTAGCATGGCAGAGTTTGCGCCAGTCGCCGAACAGCACTGCATCCCTCTGGCGGATGAGCTGGACAGCATCAGCGCCGCAGCGATGGCCAATCCGGGTATGTCAGCCTGGGCCGCACTGGTAACCCGCGCGGGCCTCCGTCGCGGCGAAACGGTGTTAATCAATGGCGCAACGGGCAGCGCCGGACAACTTGCGGTGCAGATTGCCCGCTACCTCGGCGCGGGGAAAATTATCGTCACCGGGCGTAATGCCGCCGTTTTGCACAGTCTTGGCGCGGATTACACAATCAATCTGACGGATGAGAGCGACGCGCTGCGCCAGCAATTCGCTCGCGCCTTCGCGACTCCTGTCGATGTAGTGGTTGATTATTTATGGGGCAGTAGCGCCGAACTGATTCTCACCGCCGCCGCGAAGGCGAAATCGCCAACCCGCTTTGTGCAGGTAGGTGCGCTTTCCGGGCAAGATATCTGTTTGTCCGGTGCCTGGCTGCGCGCGGCACCGATCCAGATGATGGGTAGCGGCATCGGCAGTTTATCGTTACCTCAGTTGCTGCAGGCCACCGCAGAGATGTTCGCCGTGGCGGTACCGGCGCAACTGCGTATTGCCACCACGCCTGCGCCTCTGAGTGACGTTGAAACGGCCTGGCAGCGAGATGACAGCCAGAAAAGAACCGTTTTTGTTATCAGCTAATGGTAACCCATTGTTAAAAGGTTCATATTTTCTGTGGAATAATGACCGCGACGCGGGTTACACAGAGAATGAATTGATGAGCGACACTCCTTCCTCCTGGCCGCGGCGCTGGATCGCGCTGCTGCTGACTGGCCTGCTTTCCGGCGCGTCAGGCATGCTGATTGCGCTACTGCTGCATGAAATCCAGCATCTGGTGTTCGGTTACAGCCAGCAATCACTGATTGGCGGCGCGCCGTTTCTGCAAGGCGTCACCGATGCCAGCAACCTGCGCCGCTTTGCCGCATTGACCGGCGCCGGTGTGATTGCTGGCTGCGGCTGGTGGTTGCTGGCGAGATATGGCAAGCCCCGGGTAAGCGTTACGGCGGCGCTCGGCGAAAAGGGTTGCCAGATGCCTGCGAGCACCACAATCTGCCATGCCCTGTTACAGGTGGTGACGGTGGCGATGGGCTCGCCGCTGGGACGTGAAAGCGCGCCGCGGGAAGTGGGCGCGCTGTTTGGCGGCAGCATTGCCCGGCGTAGCGGCCTTAATGAGCAGGAAACCCGGCTGGTGATCGCCTGTGGTGCAGGAGCCGGGCTGGCGGCGGTTTATAACGTTCCGCTGGCCGGTGCGATTTTCACGCTGGAAGTGCTGCTGGTGACCATCGCCTGGGATGCGGTGATCGCCGCAACGGTCAGCTCCGCGCTGGCGGCGTTTGTCGCCTCGCTGGTGCTGGGCAACGAACGACAGTACCAATTTATTGCGCCACCCGCGCCAGTGTCATTAATCGTTTGGGCGGCGCTCTCCGGCCCACTGTTCGGTTATGCCGCCTGCCAGTTTCGCCGCATGACGCGGCATGCGCGCGGCCAGGCGAAAAGCAACTGGCAGATGCCGCTGTTCTGCATCCTGGCCTTTGCCTGCCTGGGCTTGTTCTCCATCTGGTTTCCGCAACTTCCGGGCAACGGCCGCGGGCCGGTGCAGCTCAGTTTTGGCGGCGGTGTCACTCTGCCGCTGGCAGCCATGCTGATTGGCCTGAAAGTAGTGAGTATCTGGATGGTGCTACGCAGCGGCGCGGAGGGCGGCCTGCTGACACCCGGTCTGGCGATTGGCGCACTGCTGGGCGCGCTGATGTTTCTGCTTGTCGGCCCCTTCTTCCCTGGCGGCAGTATGGCGGAATTTGCTCTCACCGGCGGTGCCGCGTTTCTGGCGTCGTCCATGCAGATGCCGCTGACCGCCATTGTCCTGTTGATGGAATTCACCGGCATGGACTTCAGCTTTTTTATCCCTCTCACACTGTGTGTGGCTGGCGCGTATATGACCTGCCGCTACGTAGAGTGATCCCGACGTCTGAATTACCGATGCAGTGACTAAATGGATTTGGCGGTATAAGAGCCACGAACGCAGAGATAAACGGGGAAACTGGCCGCAAGCGGGGCCAGTTTCCAGCCGGACTCAGAAACGATAACCCGCAGAGAACATAAATACCCACGGATCCAGGCGAGTACTGACACTCTGCTGAGCGCCATTGGCTTTGAAACGCACGTCCGTATCGATATCCATATACCAGACCGACATATTGATTAACCAGTTGCGGTTGATCAGATAGTCCAGCCCCACTTGCCCTGCCGCGCCCCACGAATCTTTCAGGCTCAGATCGGAAAGCCCGGCTTCTTTACCGGTGTCGTTAAATTTTTCGTCAAAGAAAGTGGTGTAGTTAATACCCGCACCAATATACGGACGGAATTTGCTTTTCGGATCACCAAAGTACCACTGCGCCATCAGCGAAGGCGGCAAATGATGCACGGTTGCGATATCGCCCGTAGGACCGGTGCCTACGCGGTGGCGGAACGGCGTCGCAGCCAGCAGTTCAATACCCACGTTGTCCGTTGCCATCCAGGTCATCGTCACACCCAACTGGGTGTTATTGCTGACATTAAAACTGCCAAGACTTCCCAGAACATTATCCGAACCTGCCGTTGGACGGACAGTAGCGGAACCGGCACGAATAAAGAATTCGCCCGCGTCATGCGCATACGCGCCGCCGGAAAGCGAACTCAGGACTAATGCTGCCACAGCTAATTTTTTCATATCCACTCCATGATTGAGGTTTTTATCGCGGCGTGAATATACCCATAATTGAGTACAAAGTGATCCAACCCAGATCACACTTAATCCCGTAATTTAACATTCATTGATCTGAGATAATTTTCAATTTGATGCCATCTCCTTAATTTTTGTATTTAAATCAATTTTCACTTTTTCAGGCATGAAAAAATTTCCACCTTAGCCATCTTGTACGCCAGCAAACGCAGAGATAATTTAGTGGCCTGACAATTCGTCTTGATACGTTGTGAAGTGCAGGTGTGCTATGAGTGATCTCAATCCGTGCATGTCGTGCGGAGCATGTTGTGCGTATTTTCGTGTCTCTTTTTACTGGGCTGAAGCGGATGACGCTGGCGGCCCTGTCCCGGCTCAACTTACAGAGCCAGTAACTCCCTTTTTACGCTGTATGAGCGGCACCAATCAGAAGCAGAGCCGCTGCGTGGCGCTGGAAGGTACCCCCGGCGAATCAGTCCGTTGCAGCATCTATGAAGGAAGGCCGTCACCCTGCCGGGAATTCGCGATGTCTGGCGAGAATGGCGAAGTGAATGAAGCCTGCGATCGCGCCCGCGCACGTTACGGATTAGCGCCTCTTTACAAAGATATGCTTTTCCATACAAGCCATGATGCTGCCACTGAGCCACTATTCGGGGTACAATCGCCGACAATTTAATACCGCAATACTCAAGGAGAGTGCATGTCTATCACGGCGAAGTCCGTTTACCGTGACACGGGGAATTTTTTTCGTAATCAGTTGATTACCATTTTGCTGATTGCGCTGCTGTGCGCATTTATCACCGCAGTCATTGGGCACGCGTTTTCGCCTACTGACGAACAACTCTCCATTTTAACCCAAGGGGATAACCTGGCAGGCAGCGTCGGTTTGTTTGAACTGGTGCAAAACATGACGCCAGAGCAACAGCAGGTGCTGCTGCGCGCCTCGGCCGCATCAACGTTTTCCGGGCTTATCGGCAACGCGATTCTGGCAGGCGGCGTTTTACTGCTGATCCAGATGGTTTCTGCCGGTCAACGCGTCAGTGCGCTGCGCGCGATTGGTGCCAGCGCGCCGGTGCTGCCAAAGCTGTTTTTACTGATCCTGTTGACCACTTTTATGGTGCAGATTGGCATTATGTTTATCATTGTTCCGGGCGTGATTCTGGCGATTCTGCTCTCCTTCGCCCCCGTCATGCTGGTACAGGATAAAGTGGGGATTTTCGCCGCCATGCGCAGCAGTATGCGTTTGAGCTGGCAAAATATGCGGCTGGTAGCTCCGGCGGTCATAAGCTGGCTGCTGGCAAAAACAGCGCTGTTAATGTTCGCGCACAATTTCGCGGTTCTCACCCCGGAAGTGGGCGCAGTTATCGCGAATACAATCAGCAATTTGATCTCGGCGGCGCTGCTTATTTATCTGTTCCGCCTTTATATGCTGATGCGCTAATGATTGTTCCGGCAGCCCTGTCAGGGTTGCCCCTGTTTATGGAATCCTAGAATGAAGCAGTTTCTTGATTTTCTTCCGCTGGCGCTCTTTTTCGCGGTTTACAAGCTTTACGATATTTTTGCCGCGACCAAGGTATTGATTATTGCCTCGGCCATCGTGCTGATTTATTGCTGGATCCGTTACCGCAAAGTGGAAAAAGTGGCGTTAATCACGTTTGTGCTGGTCGCCGTGTTTGGCGGATTGACCATCAAATTCCACGACGTTGAGTTTATTAAGTGGAAAGTCACGGTGATTTACGGTCTGTTTGCCGTCGCGCTGCTGTTCAGCCAGTTGGTAATGAAGAAAACCCTCATCCAGAGCATGCTCGGGAAAGAGCTGACGCTGCCTGCGGTCGTCTGGTCACGGCTGAACATCGCCTGGGCGCTGTTCTTTATCGCTTGCGGGCTGGCGAATATCTATATTGCTTTCTGGCTGCCGTTTGATGTTTGGGTCAATTTCAAAGTGTTTGGCCTGACGATTCTGACGCTGGTGTTTACCGTGCTCAGCGGTATTTACATCTACCGCCATATGCCACAGCAGGATGATAACTCCTGAAAACTGAAGCCAGGCCAACGCCTGGCTTTTTTCTTTCCGAACGCCCCGTATTCGTAGTAGCATCCCGCCAGAAATCCCTCATCACAGAAGAGATAATAATGACCACCATTCAGGAGACTCCTCAGGGAGAACTTGTTTTACGCACATTAGCAATGCCAGCGGATACCAATGCTAACGGAGATATTTTCGGCGGCTGGTTGATGTCACAAATGGATATGGGGGGCGCAATCCTGGCAAAAGAGATTGCGCACGGACGCGTAGTCACCGTGCGGGTGGATGGCATGACCTTCCTCCGTCCGGTTGCCGTCGGCGACGTGGTGTGCTGCTATGCGCGCTGCGTGAAACGCGGGAATACTTCCGTCAGCATCAATATCGAAGTGTGGGTGAAAAAAGTCTCTTCTGAGCCAATTGGGCAGCGTTACAAAGCCACCGAAGCGCTGTTTATCTATGTCGCGGTTGATAAAGAAGGGAAACCTCGCCCGCTACCGCAGCAGTCATAAAAAAAGCCTCCGTCAGGAGGCTTTTTTTATTCCATTGACGCCCCGCCGTTCAGGCGGAACACAACATTGACTATCAGTCCTGAACCCGGTTTTCCGGCTTCGTAGCGCCATTTCCGCATGGCCGCTTTCACTTCACGCTCAAACATGTTTGCTGGTTGCGCCGACAGAACTTCAATATTCTCGACGCGACCATCGGCCGTAACATCAAATTTCACCCGCACACGACCTTCAATGCGCAACGCCTGGGCACGCGCCGGATATTGTGGCTGGTTACGACTCAACGCGCGCGGACCGGCCGGCACGGACGGCGCTGGCGTGGAGGACGCCGACGGTGTCGGATTCGCCACCGGGCGTGCTGGCGCGTTGTTGTTAAACGGTGATTCCGGATGCGGCTGTGCTGGTTTAACCTCCTGCTTCGGCTGCTCGACCTTTTTCTCCGGTTTCGGCTTTGGCTTCGGCTTAGGTTTCGGTTTTGGCTTTTCAATCACCACAGGGGCTTCTTTTGGCGGCTCGACTACCGGTTCCGGTTCGGGCTCTGGCTCCGGTTCGACGACGGGTTGTGGCGGTTGTGCTACCTGCGGCGGTTCGAGTTCAGCCGGTGTCACCATCGTCACAGAGATAGGCTGTGCGGGTGCGGGCAATTCAACAACCTGATGTACCGATGTATAGAGCAGACCTGCCACGACGGCTCCGTGAATAGCGACGGACAACAGCGTCGGCCAGGGAAAGCGGCGAGGTAAATCAAGGGTCATTGAAGTCATAATCATGTCAGTTAAAAAACCAGGGTTCAATTTTAAATGCAAATAGCAATCATATTCAACAAGCCATCGCATTGGCCCATCATTTTCTCTCATGACCGGACAAAAAAAACCACCTTTTTTATAAGGGTGCTCATGTCAGAGCATCTTTACATTGCAGTCGTATTCCCTTTCACATACGGTATGCCTTTCCGATAAGTAAGGAGCCCTTCCCGTGCTTTACGTTATTTTTGCTGAAGATGTTGCTGACTCGCTTGAGAAACGTTTATCCGTGCGCCCTGCCCACCTGGCGCGACTGCAATTACTGCATGACGAAGGTCGTTTGCTGACGGCTGGCCCGATGCCAGCGGTGGACAGCAATGATCCTGGCGCCGCAGGTTTTACCGGTTCAACGGTGATTGCAGAGTTTGAATCGCTGGAAGGGGCAAAAGCCTGGGCGGATGCCGATCCCTATGTCGCTGCTGGCGTGTACCAGAACGTTATCGTTAAACCGTTCAAGAAGGTTTTTTAAAACTTAAGGCCCGCCAATGATGGCGGGCCCTTCTGGTTACAATGATTAATGAGCAACACTTTTTGAAAAAAGATTAATGGTAACCACACCGGCAATAATCAGCCCCATACCCAGCATTGCCGGAAGATCCAGTTTCTGGCCGTGAACCAACCAGCCAACAATCCCAATCAATACAATCCCGGCGCCAGACCAGATGGCGTAAATAATTCCCGTCGGGATGGTGCGCATCGGAATCGTCAGGCACCAGAACGCGATGCAATAACCCGCAATGCTGATGATACTGGGCAGCAACCGGGTGAAGCTGTCGGATGATTTCAGTGCGGTGGTGGCAATCACTTCAACAACAATGGCGATACCAAGAAAAATAAGCGCTTCTTTATTCATTTTGTCCAACTTATATCCGTTAACGCTTGCTCATGGCCAGGCGGGTGGCAAACAGCAAAAACACCATGCCGGTACTGCGATCCATCCAGCGTATCACTCTCTCTTTACGCAAGAATGACGACAGCGGTCGGGTCGCCGAAATTAATACCGTTGACCAGCAGGAGCCCAACACAACATGAATCATAACCAGGCCAAATGTCCAGGCGATCAGCGGCTGCCCGTGTGGAATAAATTGCGGCAAAAAAGAGACGTAAAAGATACCGACTTTAGGATTCAGCACATTACCCAGCATGCCTTTTATAAACCAGTTTTGCGCTTTGGTTTGCCCTTCATTGCCTGTCGTCAGTGCGCCACGGGGGCGTAGCAGCATATTCAGCCCCAGCCAGCAGAGGTAAGCGGCACCGCAATACTTCAGGATGTTATAAGCGAGTTCAGAAACCGCAATCAGCGCGCCAAGACCGAAGGCGACCATCGCGCCCCAAATCAGGCATCCGGTATTGATACCTAGTGCGGCTTTGAATGCCTGCTTACGCCCTTCGACTGCCGCCGTACGCAGTATCAGCGCGGTATCAAGCCCGGGTGTTAACGTCAGCAGCGTTGCCGCAAAAGTAAATGCAAGAAGACTATCAATAACCGACATGCTGCTTCTCCTGTAGATAAAAGAAAGCCCTAAAACGACCGCGGGCACCTTATCGGTGCCCGGGTATCAAAGATCGTAAATGGCGAACAACAGCACATTACGATGGCGATTTACGCCGCATTTTCTGATGGCGTGGATGCGCATATTGCGGCGTGATTGCGCTTCCAGCCAGCGGGCTTTACGGCGGCTCATCTGCCGAAGCATACGCCAGCGCCCCACTTCCGTTCGACTACGCTTCATTTTTACAACTCTGAACAAAACAGAGAGGCCATTATAGTCCGTCGATTTTCCCAGGCCAGTGCTTTTCCGCGTTTTTATTTGCCAGATTAATGCGGATGCGTAAACTCATGAGATGTGGTTTTTAAAAGGATTTTTATCTATGTCCACTTTTTACACCGTAATGAGTTGGCTGATTGTCTTAGGTTACTGGCTACTGATTGCTGGTGTAACCCTGCGTATTTTAATGAAACGGCGGGCGGTAACGTCGGCGATGGCCTGGCTGTTAATCATCTATATTCTGCCACTGGTCGGAATTATCGCTTACCTTTCGCTGGGCGAATTGCATCTTGGCAAACGCCGCGCCGAACGCGCCCGCGCTATGTGGCCTTCTACCGCCAAATGGCTCAACGATTTAAAAAACTTTAAACACATCTTCGCGCAGGAAAACAGCAGTGTTGCTTCGTCATTATTTAAATTGTGCGAACGGCGCCAGGGCATCGCGGGCGTAAAAGGCAACCAGTTACAACTGCTGACTTCCAGCGATGATGTCATGCAGGCGCTGATCCGCGATATTCAGCTCGCCAGGCACAATATCGAGATGGTGTTCTACATCTGGCAGCCCGGCGGATTGGCCGATCAGGTGGCGGAATCGCTGATGGCCGCGGCGCGGCGCGGCGTGCACTGCCGTCTGTTACTTGACTCTGCGGGTAGCGTGGCATTCTTCCGTAGCCCATGGGCCGCGATGATGCGCAATGCGGGCATTGAGGTGGTCGAGGCGCTGAAAGTGAATCTGATGCGCGTTTTTTTACGCCGTATGGATTTACGCCAGCACCGCAAGATTGTGCTCATCGATAACTATATTGCTTACACTGGCAGTATGAATATGGTAGACCCGCGCTTCTTCAAACAGGACGCTGGCGTCGGCCAGTGGGTCGATTTGATGGCGCGTATGGAAGGCCCGGTTGCCACGGCGATGGGCATCATCTACTCCTGCGACTGGGAGATTGAGACCGGCAAACGCATTCTGCCACCGCCGCCGGATGCCAATATCATGCCGTTTGAAGAAGCCAGCGGGCATACGATTCACACCATTGCCTCGGGTCCGGGATTTCCTGAAGATTTGATTCACCAGGCATTACTGACTGCCGTTTACGCCTCGCGTGAATACTTGATCATGACCACGCCCTATTTCGTACCCAGTGACGACTTGCTGCACGCCATTTGCACGGCGGCGCAGCGCGGCGTCGATGTGAGCATTATTCTGCCGCGCAAAAACGACTCGGTGCTGGTTGGTTGGGCCAGCCGCGCCTTCTTCACTGAGTTGCTGGCGGCCGGGGTGAAGATTTATCAGTTTGAAGGTGGCCTGTTGCACACCAAAAGCGTGCTGGTTGATGGCGAATTGAGCCTTATTGGCACCGTGAATCTCGATATGCGCAGTTTGTGGCTGAATTTTGAGATCACGCTGGTTATTGATGATGCCGGTTTTGGCGGCGATCTGGCGGCGGTGCAGGACGATTACATTTCCCGTTCCCGGCTACTTGATGCGCGTTTGTGGGTAAAACGGCCCTTCTGGCACCGTATTGCTGAACGACTGTTTTACTTCTTTAGTCCGTTGCTGTAAAACGTGCCCAACAGACATGAAGAGGTAAACCATGGAAATGGATCTGAACAACCGCCTGACCGAAGACGAAACCCTCGAACAGGCTTATGACATCTTCCTCGAACTGGCGGCAGACAACCTTGACCCGGCGGACATCATTCTTTTCAACCTGCAATTTGAAGAGCGTGGCGGCGCAGAGTTGTTTGATCCAGGCGAAGATTGGGCGGAGCATGTTGATTACGATTTGAACCCGGATTTCTTCGCTGAAGTGGTAATCGGGCTGGCAGACACCGACGGTGGCGAACTCAATGACATTTTCGCGCGCGTTCTGCTGTGTCGCGAGAAAAATCATAAAATTTGCCATATTCTGTGGCGCGAATAAGCTGCCGTGGAAGTAAAAAGGGCTGACAAATGTCAGCCCTTTTTTTATACATCGCTTATAACGGATCGACTTTCAGGCACGAGACCGCATGGCGGAAACTGCCCTCCAGTACCGGACGCGTCTGCGCGCATTCCGGCCCGGCAATCGGGCAACGGGTGCGGAAGACACAACCTGAAGGCGGGTTAATCGGCGACGGTAAATCCCCTTCCAGCAACTGGATAGTTTTATTCTTTTCCAGATCCGGATCGGGAACCGGCACGGCTGACATCAGCGCTTTGGTGTACGGATGTAGCGGGTTTTGATACACCTCATCGTACGTGCCTAACTCAACGGCGTGCCCAAGGTACATCACCAGAACGCGATCGGAGATATGCTTCACGACGGCCAGGTCATGGGCGATAAAGATCAGTGACAGCCCCATTTCACGTTGCAGTTGTTGCAGCAGGTTCACCACCTGCGCCTGAATCGACACATCCAGTGCAGAGACCGGCTCGTCGCAGATAATCAGCTTGGGTTCAAGGATCAGCGCGCGCGCAATACCAATACGCTGACACTGGCCGCCGGAAAACTCATGCGGGTAACGGTTGATCAGGTTCGGCAACAAACCGACCTTCATCATCATCGTTTTGACGCGATCGCGCACTTCCTGACGCGACATTTTCGGGTGATAGGTGCGCAACGGCTCGGCAATGATTTCCCCGATAGTCATACGCGGGTTCAGCGACGCCAGCGGATCCTGGAAAATCATCTGGATATCGCTGCGCACATCGCGCCACTCTTCCGGTTTCATGCCCAGCAGATCTTTACCCAGCCAGGCGACTTTACCGTCGGTGGCTTTTACCAGCCCGATAATGGCACGCGCAAAGGTCGATTTACCGCAACCGGACTCGCCCACCACGCCAAGGGTTTCACCTTCGTACAGACGCAGGGTAACGCCATCGACCGCTTTCAGGGTCTTAGCCGGTTGCCAGAACCACTGTTTGCCGTCTTTAATATCGAAATGCACCTTCAGATCGGCGATTTCCAGCAGCACTTTTCTCTCTTCGGTCATCGCGTTCATACCAGTTCCTCCACCGACTTAAAGCAGGCGCGCAGGCGGCCTGGGGCAAACTGCTCCAGCGGAGGAGCACTGTTACAGATTTCCATCGCGTGCGGACAGCGCGGCTGGAACGGACAGCCTTTCGGCAGACGCAGTAAGTTCGGCGGGTTGCCCGGAATGGTCAACAGCGCTTCACCTTCCGCATCCAGACGCGGCACAGCGCTTAGCAGACCGATGGAATAAGGATGAGACGGCTGGTAGAACACATCGCGCGCGTTGCCATATTCCATGGTGCGTCCGGCATACATCACCAGCACTTTATCGCAAATTCCGGCCACTACGCCGAGATCGTGAGTGATCATGATAATCGCGGTGTTGAATTCACGTTTCAGTTCATTCAGCAAGGTCATGATCTGCGCCTGTACGGTCACATCCAGCGCGGTGGTCGGCTCGTCGGCAATCAGCAGTTTCGGCCGACACAGCAACGCCATCGCGATCATCACACGCTGACGCATACCACCAGAAAATTCATGCGGATACATGCGCATGCGCTTACGCGCTTCCGGCATTTTCACCGCATCAAGCATTTTTACGGATTCTTCAAATGCTTCCGCTTTGCCTATGCCTTTGTGCAACATCAGGACTTCCATTAACTGCTCGCCAACCCTCATATACGGGTTCAGCGAGGTCATTGGGTCCTGGAAAATCATCGAGATCTGCTCGGCGCGCAGTTTGTTCAGCGCCTGTTCCGGCAAATTGAGGATCTCTTTACCGTTAAACGTCGCCGAACCGCCAATGCGGCCGTTGGCCGCCAGTAGCCCCATCAGCGCAAATGCAGTTTGCGATTTGCCGGAGCCGGACTCACCAACGATACCCAGCGTTTCCCCGGCTCGTAGCGAGAAATTGAGATCGTTGACCGCCGTAACATCGCCATCCGGCGTCTGGAAGGTGACCCGTAAATCTTTGACATCCAGCAGAAGGTCCGATTGCTGCCGCGTCGTGGACGCTAATGAGGTTTCAGTAATGCTCATGACAGCACTCCTTAACGATCTTTCGGGTCGAGGGCATCACGCAGGCCATCGCCGATAAAGTTAAAACAGAACAGGGTGACAACGAGGAAACCCGCCGGGAACAGCAGCAACCACGGAGACACTTCCATCGAGTTGGCGCCATCGCTTAACAGCGCGCCCCAGCTGCTCAGTGGTTCCTGCGTACCCAGCCCCAGGAAGCTGAGGAAGGATTCGAACAGGATCATGCTCGGCACCAGCAGCGACGCGTACACCACTACCACGCCCAGCACGTTCGGTACGATGTGACGCACCACGATATTCGCCGTGGAAACACCGCCAACCTGTGCCGCTTCGATAAACTCTTTACGCTTAAGGCTTAAAGTCTGGCCGCGAACGATACGCGCCATATCCAGCCAGGAGACCATGCCGATCGCCACAAAAATGAGCAGAATATTTTGCCCAAAGAAGGTCACCAGCAGGATAACGAAGAACATAAACGGGAAGGAATTGAGGATTTCCAGCAGACGCATCATGACGGAATCTGTCTTGCCGCCGAGGTAGCCGGAAAGCGATCCGTACAGCGTACCGACCACGACCGCCACCAGCGCCGCCGCAATACCGACCATCAGCGAGATACGTCCGCCGATCGCCACGCGAACCAGCAGATCGCGCCCGGAGGAGTCGGTACCAAAATAGTGACCGGACTCCATATCCGGCTGGCTCGACATCATGCCCCAGTCGGTATCGAAATAGGTAAATTGTGAAACCATTGGTGCCAGCGTCACAAACAGTGCAATCAGCAACAGCACAACCAGGCTGGCAACCGCCGCACGGTTATGCATAAAGCGGCGACGCGCATCCTGCCACAGACTACGTCCTTCGACTTCGAGTTTCTCACTGAAGTTTTCCAGCGCCTCGCTGTTTTTCTTACTTAACATCATGGCGAACTCCAGTGTTAATAACGGATCTTCGGATCGATGACGGCATACAGCACATCAACGATCGCGTTAAAGATAATGGTCAGCGCCCCGACAAGGATGGTCAGGCTCAGCACCAGCGAATAGTCACGGTTCAGCGCGCCGTTCACAAACAGCTGGCCGATACCCGGCAGGCCATAAATGGTCTCGATAACCATTGAACCGGTAATAATGCCGACAAACGCAGGCCCCATATAAGAGAGTACCGGCAGCAGCGCAGGTTTCAGCGCGTGGCGGAAGATAATGCGGCGCATCGGCAGCCCTTTCGCCCGCGCGGTACGGATAAAGTTTGAGTGTAATACCTCAATCATTGAACCGCGCGTAATACGGGCGATGCTGGCGATATAGGCCAGAGAGAGCGCAACCATCGGCAGGATCATGAATTTCAGCGCGCCGCCATTCCAGCCACCGGCGGGCAGCCATTTCAATATAATGGCGAAGATCATCACTAATAATGGTGCGACAACAAAACTGGGGATCACTACCCCGGTCATTGCCAGCCCCATCACCGTGTAGTCCCACTTCGTGTTCTGGTTTAACGCCGCAACAACGCCTGCGGTAACGCCAAAGACAATCGCAAGAATAAAGGCTGCCGCCCCTAATTTCGCTGAAACCGGGAAGCTGGCCGCAACCAGATCGTTTACGGTGTAGTCTTTGTATTTAAATGACGGTCCGAAATCGAAATGCGCCAACTGTTTCAGATAGCTGAAATATTGCGTAGTGATCGGATCGTTTAAATGGTATTTCGCCTCAATATTCGCCATCACTTCCGGCGCAAGCGCACGTTCACCGGTAAAAGGACTACCCGGCGCGAGACGCATCATAAAGAACGAAATCGTGATAAGGATGAAAAGCGTTGGGATCGCTTCTAGACAGCGACGTAGGATAAATTTCAACATTGCCCGTACCTTCTGGCCTGTGCCTTTTACACATTCGCTTCCAGACTGCCATTAGCCGTCCGTGCATGATGTGTATTCTGTTGCGTAAAAAATAAGACACTGTGGGGCAGGTTGCCCTGCCCCACTCATTGCCATTAATGCTTGATAATATACAAGTTTTTAACGTAGATATTATCCATCGGGTCTTTACCGGTGTAGCCGCCAACCCAGGTTTTCACCAGACGGGCGTTCACGTAGTAGTAAACCGGAACGATCGCCGAGTCTTTATCCAACTGCTGTTCAGCTTTGGAGTAAAGCTCCGTACGCTGCGCTTCGTCAGTAACTTTCAGCGTGTCGGCAATCAGCTTGTCAAACGCCGGGCTCTTATAGTGCGCGGTGTTGTTAGAGCTGTCGGACAGCATGGTATTCAGGAAAGAAGTCGGCTCGTTGTAGTCCGCACACCAGCCCGCACGTGCCACATCAAAGGTGCCCTGATGACGCGTGTCGAGGAAGGTTTTCCACTCCTGGTTTTCCAGCGTTACGTTAGCGCCCAGGTTTTTCTTCCAGATGGAAGCCACGGCGATCGCCAGTTTTTTATGCAGGTCAGACGTGTTGTACAGCAGGCTGAAGGAGAGCGGTTTATCCGCAGTATAACCGGCTTCGGCCAGCAGTTTTTTCGCTTCGGCGTTACGCTGTTCTTGAGTCATTTTGAACCAGGCCGGTTCAGTCAGTTTTGCACCATCGGTATACGGCGGCGTGTAGCTGTATGCCGGCAGATCGCCCTGGTTTTTCACTTTATTAACGATGATGTCGCGATCCAGCGCCAGTTTCAGAGCGGTACGAACACGAACGTCAGTGAATGGCGGTTTTTGGTTGTTGATTTCGTAGTAATAAGTACACAGGTACGGATCGACGTGCACTTCTTTAGGAATCTCTTTTTTCAGCTTCTGGAACAGTTCAATCGGCATGTTGTTGTAAGTCATGTCGATTTCGCCGCTGCGATAGCGGTTAACGTCTGTCACTTCAGAAGAGATCGGCAGGTAGGTAACCTGGTTGATAACCGTTTTAGCGTTATCCCAATAGTTGGTGTTACGCTCAAGAACGATACGTTCGTTGACCACCCAGTCTTTCAGTTTGTATGCACCGTTGGTGACAATGTTGGCTGGTTGAGTCCATTTTTCACCGTATTTCTCAATAGCGGCTTTAGGCACAGCAGAAACTGACGGGTGAACCAGCAGTTTGTAGAAATAAGGAACCGGCTCGCTAAGCGTCACTTCAAAGGTATTGTCATCAATAGCTTTTACGCCGAGATCGGTGACAGGTTTTTTACCGGCGATAACATCGTCGATGTTAGCGATATGACCGTATTGCAGGTAGCTCGCATACGGAGAAGCCGTTTTCGGATCCGCCAGACGCTGCCAGCTGTAGACGAAATCGTGCGCCGTTACCGGCGTACCGTCGGACCATTTTGCGTTTTTGCGCAGATGGAAGGTCCAGACTTTAAAATCTTTGTTTTCCCACTTCTCTGCAACACCGGCGGTCGGGTGGCCTTCAACATCAGAGATCAGCAGACCTTCGAACAGATCGCGGCTGACGTTGGATTCAGGAACCCCTTCAATTTTGTGCGGGTCGAGAGATTGCACTTCAGAACCGTTATTACGGACCAGCGTCTGATTATCCGCCAGTTGAACACCTGCCGGAACGTCGGCAGCCATTGCCGCGTTGCCGGTAATTAGCGCAGCCAGAACTCCTGCTGCTACCAGACTTTTCTTTGTGATGATGGACATTGTGTTGATACTCCACTCATTATAATTACTGACGTTGACGTCAGCGTGTTTCATCCCCTGTGGGGGTCTGAAGAGCGCAGGAGCTTTTTGGCGCTATCAGACATCTTTTTTTACTGCTGCTATCACCGACTTTTTTATTACGGATCGCTCAAACGGCAATCTTACGTCGATTCGGTAAACCGCCCCCCCTGTCGAGGCAGCTCTGATTCTGGCGATGGTCGTTATATGAAAACGATTCTCATCTATATTGTTTATCTTGCAAATTATAAGGAGCTAAATATAAGGGCGGAAAATATCAAATGCCTCACACCGCCGCCAATACAATTTGCAAATTTGTTAACCATTTCTCTTTTGCGACACAGCGTTATCTATGAAGCGCTGCGTTCACAGCCTCCCTTTGAGTTTTTTATCTCTTTAAATCAAGAAGATAAGGAAGCATTACCACCATGTAATGCTTTTTAGCAGATGCCGTATTTTTTTGCACAAATAATCAACAATTGACTACTTTTTAGCACATTCATCTGCAGGAAGTCTGAAAGTACTAATATCATTTCGATTATGTCACGGCAAGCCCAATAGTATGGTGTGACAGAAATAACAGCGTCAATTGTGCGAAATACGCACAGGATAGATTCACATTACTTATAATTCACTGATTGGGAACAGATTTTCTGATAAGTGTAAATTATTATATTTCGCGCCGCTTTGCGCATTCTTCATATCTTTTACTAATTTTTGGCTTTTCCAGGCGGGTCCGTAGCGGCTGAATTTACCTGTTATATAAAGGAAGAGATAACAAGCTCAGCCGTACGTAATAAAAAGGTGAATCAGTTCAGCAGACCGGGGAACAAGGATCTTATGCCGCCGACAATAAACTCAATGCCCAATGCCATCAATAATAACCCCATAATACGCGTGATAACGTTGATGCCGGTTTGCCCCAGTAAGCGCACTAACCATGGCGCGATGCGGAACAGCCCCCACGAGCAGAAAGCAAATAACGCAATGGCCACGGTAAAACCAATTAAATGTACCAGGTTGTGATAGCGCGTCCCCCACACAATCGTGGAGCTGATGGCACCAGGCCCCGCCATTAAAGGTAATGCCAGCGGCACTACGCCGATGCTTTCGCGAATCGCGGTTTCTGACTTCTCTTGTTTATTCTGTTTATCTTCCCCGAGCTTGCCGCTGATCATCGACATGGCAATAGTGACAACCAGAATGCCGCCGGCAATGCGGAACGAATCAATCGAGATGCCGAATAGCTGCAAAATGCCATTACCGAGAAATAAAGAAGTCCAGAGGATAATTGCCACTGAGACGTTTGCAGTAAGGTTGGTTTTATTTCGCGCACCAACCATCTGATAACTGGTCATGCTGATAAAAACCGGAATGATGCCGACCGGGTTCACCAGCGCAAAAAGACCAATAAAAAATTTAAAATAAAGAGGTAAATCTATCAATGTTTGCACCGCTGTAAGCTCCGTAATGTCACCCTATATCAACTATATCGGCGTGGCAGGAAAATCCATGCAGAAGATACGCGTTTTCGTGCCGCTGTTCATTAAGATTTGCAGAAAAATCATGCAATACAGCGCGTTACACAGTTGTTGTAATTGTGATAATCTTACGGCGCGCCTGGCCAAATGCCATTAACATTTGATACAAACGCCCAAAAACGGCCTGCTGAAAGGTGTCAGCTTCGCTGAAACTTGACATAGATCACGCATTACTTACTCAGAAGTGGGTAATCTTGAATCCACGAAAAGAGAGCAAAATCGTCAATAAATGCGACTTTTCTGTTAAGGCTCTTTCAGTAAACCAGTAGTATTGGGTTGGCGTTAAGTCTTTGTTTTTCTGAACCTTATGCAACCTGCAGCCGGCCTGTCTATAATTTCACCCTGGACAGCTGGTTTACTAAAAGAGTTTAACATTATCAGGAGAGCATTATGGCTGTTACTAATGTCGCTGAACTTAACGCGCTCGTTGAACGAGTGAAAAAAGCCCAGCGTGAATATGCCAACTTTACTCAAGAGCAAGTAGATAAAATCTTCCGTGCCGCCGCCCTGGCAGCCGCAGATGCTCGAATCCCTCTCGCTAAAATGGCCGTTGCCGAATCTGGTATGGGTATCGTTGAAGATAAAGTGATTAAAAACCACTTCGCTTCTGAGTATATCTACAACGCCTATAAAGATGAGAAAACCTGTGGTGTGCTGTCTGAAGATGATACCTTCGGCACCATCACCATTGCGGAACCTATCGGCATCATCTGTGGTATCGTTCCAACCACTAACCCAACCTCTACTGCTATCTTCAAATCGCTAATTAGCCTGAAGACCCGTAACGCAATTATCTTCTCTCCACATCCGCGCGCTAAAGATGCTACTAACAAAGCCGCAGACATCGTTCTGCAAGCTGCGATTGCCGCTGGCGCGCCGAAAGATTTGATCGGCTGGATTGACCAACCGTCTGTTGAATTATCCAACGCACTGATGCACCACCCTGACATTAACCTGATTCTGGCCACCGGTGGCCCGGGTATGGTTAAAGCGGCGTACAGTTCCGGTAAACCAGCAATTGGTGTAGGCGCTGGTAACACCCCGGTTGTGATCGACGAAACTGCCGATATCAAACGTGCCGTCGCATCCGTACTGATGTCCAAAACCTTCGATAACGGCGTGATCTGCGCATCTGAACAATCTGTCGTTGTTGTCGATTCTGTGTATGACGCCGTTCGCGAACGTTTCGCCAGCCACGGCGGCTACATGTTGCAGGGTAAAGAACTGAAAGCCGTTCAGGATATTATCCTGAAAAATGGCGCGCTGAACGCCGCTATCGTTGGCCAGCCAGCCTATAAAATTGCTGAGCTTGCCGGCTTCACCGTTCCGGCTACAACCAAGATCCTGATTGGTGAAGTGAAAGTGGTTGATGAAAGTGAACCATTTGCACATGAAAAACTCTCCCCGACGCTGGCAATGTACCGTGCGAAAGACTTTGAAGACGCGGTAGAAAAAGCTGAGAAACTGGTCGCCATGGGCGGTATCGGTCATACTTCCTGCCTGTATACCGACCAGGATAACCAGCCGGATCGTGTCGCCTTCTTCGGTCAGAAGATGAAAACCGCACGTATCCTGATCAACACCCCGGCATCACAGGGTGGTATCGGTGACCTGTATAACTTTAAACTCGCGCCTTCCCTGACTCTGGGTTGTGGTTCCTGGGGTGGTAACTCCATCTCCGAAAACGTTGGTCCGAAACACCTGATCAACAAGAAAACCGTTGCTAAGCGAGCTGAAAACATGTTGTGGCATAAACTTCCGAAATCTATCTACTTCCGCCGTGGCTCACTGCCAATTGCGCTGGATGAAGTGATTACTGATGGTCACAAACGCGCGCTTATCGTGACCGACCGTTTCCTCTTCAACAATGGCTATGCAGACCAGATCACCTCTGTGCTGAAAGCGGCTGGCGTGGAAACTGAAGTGTTCTTCGAAGTTGAAGCTGACCCGACGCTGACCATCGTGCGTAAAGGTGCGGAACTGGCGAACTCCTTCAAACCGGACATCATCATCGCGCTTGGTGGTGGTTCCCCGATGGATGCCGCTAAAATCATGTGGGTTATGTACGAACATCCGGAAACCCATTTCGAAGAGCTGGCGCTGCGCTTTATGGACATCCGTAAACGTATCTACAAGTTCCCGAAAATGGGCGTGAAAGCGAAAATGGTCGCTATCACCACTACTTCCGGTACCGGTTCTGAAGTGACGCCGTTTGCCGTCGTGACCGATGATGCAACCGGTCAGAAATACCCGCTGGCAGATTATGCACTGACCCCGGATATGGCCATTGTCGACGCCAACCTCGTAATGGAAATGCCGAAATCACTGTGTGCTTTCGGTGGCCTGGACGCGGTGACGCACGCACTGGAAGCTTATGTTTCTGTACTGGCTTCTGAATTCTCCGATGGTCAGGCGCTGCAAGCCCTGAAACTGTTGAAAGAAAATCTGCCAGCGTCTTACAACGAAGGTTCTAAAAACCCGGTAGCACGTGAACGCGTTCACAGTGCAGCGACCATCGCCGGTATCGCGTTTGCAAACGCCTTCCTCGGCGTGTGTCACTCCATGGCGCACAAACTGGGCTCACAGTTCCACATTCCGCACGGTCTGGCTAACGCCCTGCTGATCTGTAACGTTATCCGCTACAACGCGAATGACAACCCGACCAAACAGACGGCTTTCAGCCAGTACGATCGTCCGCAGGCGCGTCGTCGCTATGCTGAGATCGCCGATCATCTGGGCCTGAGCGCTCCAGGCGACCGTACCGCAGCGAAAATTGAAAAACTGCTGGCATGGCTGGAAAGCCTGAAAGCTGAACTGGGCATTCCGAAATCTATCCGTGAAGCTGGCGTGCAGGAAGCGGACTTCCTTGCGAACGTGGATAAACTGTCTGAAGATGCATTTGATGACCAGTGCACTGGCGCTAACCCGCGTTACCCACTGATCTCCGAACTGAAACAAATCCTGCTGGATACGTTCTATGGTCGTGAGTTCAAAGAAAGTGACACGGCATCAGCGAAAGTTGAAGTGGTAGTACCGGCTGTAAAAGCAGATAAAAAAGCGAAGAAAACCGCTTAATTATCTCAGTTAATAAAAAACCCGCTTCGGCGGGTTTTTTTATATCTGACATTAAACTCAACAATCGGACGTTGTTCCGCGTACGCGTTGCTGTATCGCCGTTAACGAACCCTCAGCAAGGGCTTCCTTATAGTGTTTACGGCATACGGAGACATAGCGCTCATTGCCGCCTATTACTACCTGCTCCCCTTCATTGTAGGGACGTCCGGCCTGATCCAGGCGCAGTACCATGCTGGCTTTACGTCCGCAGAAACAGATGGTTTTCAGTTCGACCAGTTTGTCTGACCACGCGAGTAAATATTGGCTTCCCACGAACAGCTCGCCGCGAAAATCAGTACGCAGCCCATAGCACAGTACCGGGATATCCAGTTGATCAACAACTTCAGACAATGCATAGACCTGTTCACGCGTTAAAAACTGGCTCTCATCCACCAGCACGCAATGTACCGCTTCACGCGCATGTTCAGCTTTTATCTCTTCGAATAATGCAGTGTGTTGATTAAACAAACGCGCAGGTGATGATAAGCCAATACGCGAACTTACCTTCCCTGCTCCGAAGCGATCGTCAATTTCAGCGGTGTAGACTACCGAACGCATGCCGCGTTCCTGATAATTGTACGAAGACTGTAGTAACGCTGTCGATTTCCCTGCATTCATTGCTGAATAGTAGAAATAAAGCTGTGCCATTGCGTGCAAAACCCCAATCAAAGTGTGATATTCCGACAACGATTGTACCATATTTTATCTGGCTAACCCTGAGCCAGCGCTGATCCTGAGTAAATCGGGTCTGGTTATGGACTCATAGATATAAGGCAAGTTTATGCAGTGGTTTGTTACTGCCAAAGAAACAACAATTAGAAACCGGGTCGTATACATACTATTTGTAATCAGAACAATCTGAGCTTATGGTTCGGAAATTATTAATAATTTAGAAGAAAAACCCCATCTGATGTCGTAATACATAAGGCTGTTATTTATCCATTGTGCCTATAACCCTTTCTGGATTAATCGAAAGCAGCCGCAATCCTGACGATGAAGTTTGTCGTCGGTATAAGCGCTGTTTTGTGCGATTCTTCAAGCTAAATTTAAGTTAGCGATATTTAAAAATCATCGAAATAAATGGGTATTTTGAATTCCTTACATTCTCAGCTATTGCACTGGTCAAATTAACGCTCTATTATTAGCCCAACAAACCACCCCAATATAAGTTTGAGATTACTACAATGAGCGAAGCACTTAAAATTCTGAACAACATCCGTACTCTTCGTGCGCAGGCAAGAGAATGCACTCTGGAAACGCTCGAAGAAATGCTGGAAAAATTAGAAGTTGTGGTAAATGAACGCCGCGAGGAAGAAAGCGCCGCCGCAGCTGAAGTTGAAGAACGTACGCGTAAACTGCAACAATACCGTGACATGCTGATGGCTGACGGTATTGACCCGAATGAATTGCTGAATAGTCTTTCTGCTGCTAAATCCGGCACAAAAGCTAAACGCGCAGCACGTCCGGCTAAATATAGCTACGTTGATGAAAACGGCGAAACTAAAACGTGGACTGGCCAGGGTCGCACTCCTGCTGTTATCAAAAAAGCAATGGACGAACAAGGCAAACAGCTCGACGATTTCCTGATCACCGAGTAATCTCGCCTGCTTCAAAAAAATCCCGCCACCGGCGGGATTTTTTTTGATGAACCACACAATATCTTCACAAATATAGTGTAGCGCCAACCCCGCTCAGACTTACTGCTTGCCTTTTGTTTAAATTCTCAACATCACATTATTCTTTTTGTGCGCTTTGTTCTTACGAGAAGAAGTTAACGGATGTTTCACCTGGAAACACAAAAATAAAAAGGCCGGAGATAATCAGCGCATTGCACTATTGTCTCCGGCCTTATTTGGGCATCAGGAAGAAGATTATGCTTTTCCGGTGCCTACAGTATCTTCCAGCCAGGTTTTAAATTCGGCACCAAGAGAATTGTGACGAAGACCGTATTCTACGAACGCCTGCATATATCCCAGCTTATTACCACAATCGTGGCTCTTGCCTTTCATATGATAAGCTTCAACCGTTTCTTTTTCGATTAACATATCAATCGCATCGGTAAGCTGAATCTCATCACCCGCTCCCGGAGGCGTTTTCGCCAGCAACGGCCAAATTTGCTCACTCAGCACATAACGGCCTACCACGGCCAGATTGGACGGCGCAACGTCGGCTTTCGGTTTTTCTACCACGCCAACCATCGGCACGCTGTCGCCTGGATTTAACGTGGCGCCTTTACAGTCAACGACACCATAGGCGGTCACATCAGCAACCGGCTCAACCATAATCTGGCTGGCACCCGTTTCGTCAAAGCGTTTAATCATTTCAGCCAGGTTATCCTGGGACAGATCGGATTCATATTCATCCAGAATAACGTCCGGAAGAATTACCGCGACTGGCTCATTACCAACCACCGGATGCGCACACAGCACTGCGTGTCCCAATCCTTTCGCCAGCCCCTGACGAACCTGCATAATAGTGACATGTGGCGGGCAAATGGACTGAACTTCTTCCAGAAGCTGACGTTTAACACGTTTTTCCAGCATCGCTTCCAGTTCAAAACTGGTATCGAAATGGTTTTCAATAGAGTTTTTGGAGGAATGTGTGACCAGAACGATTTCCGTAATACCTGCAGCGATACATTCATTAACGACATACTGAATTAATGGCTTATCCACCAGCGGTAACATTTCTTTAGGAATTGCCTTGGTCGCTGGTAACATCCTGGTTCCCAATCCCGCTACCGGGATTACTGCTTTAGTCACTTTCGAATTTATTGCAGCCATTGAAATCTCCTGGACTGTTCAAACTATGAACATGTTCATGAATTAACTCGCGCCTGAGTATATCAGTACCCACCCATCAACCAGGTCTGAAAAGGACGCGCTTACATCTAATTAGGACAAATACGCATATTCTGCGGCGATAGTACCACCCGTTTAATCCGACGGGTAAATGTATCTGCAATGGATGATGCGATCGCTCATTCCGCGCTCAACATCAAGCGCAGCCGCCCCCCAGCGCCCCACACCTGACATTGCCAGGAGTCGCAGCGCTGGCTCAACTGATTAAGATAAGTATTACCCAATGTGCCAAGCGGAACACCGTTGCTAATTTGAATATGGTGATCGCCGGTATTTAACGAGGCATTAAGCCCGGCTGAAACTAATATCAGGTTTTTAAGATCGCTGTGGTAATAGCCCACCAGTAGCGGAAATTGTCCCGGCAAATTCGCCTGGCGCAAAAGCTGATTCACCTGTTTAAGTAACGCTCCCATTTCAGGCAAACGCTGACGCTGACGCTGATGCGATAGCTGTTCTTGCAGCAGGCCGTTAAATAACGCCCGCAATAATAGTGCAGCCAGTACGCCGTTATTCCCCGCGCGGGTAACATCCAGGCAGTAAAAGGCGAGATCCTGCGAAGAAATAGGCGCAATATCCAGAACCAGCCCTGGATTTTCCGCCGAAACTAACTGGCGATAATTTACCCGGCACCCGGAAAGTACCTGCTGTACCGGCGGCTGAAGTTCCTGCAACAAATTGGCCGCCGCCTGCGGATTACCTACCAGCGCGTCCCAGTCCTGGAACAGGCGTTCCTCTTCTTCGACGCGCGAGTTAAACATGTTGGGATAAATACAGGCAAAGATAGTTTCTTTCAGGCGGTTGAAATCTTTCACCGGTTTTAGCACCACGTCCTGCACGCCAAGACGCAACGCTTTAGCGATGTCAGCCATATTTTCTGTTGCGGAGATCACCAGCACCGGAGTCTGATCGCCCTGATTACGCAACGATTCGATCAGCATCAGACCATTCATGCGCGGCATCGCAAGATCGCAAATCATCAAATCAGGCTTACTTGTCGTCATCAACTCCAGCGCGTCCACGCCATCACCAGCAAGCAGCGTCGTCGCACCTAATGACAGGAGCCATGAATCCAGCAGCGAGCGGAAAACGGGCTCGTCCTCAACGATCAGTATTTGTTTTCCGGTTAACGGCTGCGTCATCTTTTCTCCCCTGCCTGACGATAGACTAATAGTGGCATGCTTCGCCAGGAATCGCCTGTCAGAATTTGCTGAACTCTTGTAAAAATAGTCACACTGATGTCCGCGCCAGAGGCATCAATTCATCGATTTTCTTTTCAACCGCCAGCTGACCAGCAGCAATGGCAGCGTCCGCACGGTGAAAGTCTAGCGTCGATATTTGCGGGCAAACAGGCTGTAGCAAAATATCAGGGGGATCGCCTGCCATACGGTTGCGCTTAAGCCGGTTCTCCAGCACCTGAATCGAGGTACTCATGATCTCCATCGCGGTTGGCGCTACCGGACGTTTGGGCGTAATGCGGCCCAGCCGCGCGCGCAGACGTTTATGCCACGCTAATGTCTCTCCGACGGCGCTTTCTGTTTCGTTTTGCGTGAGATTTAATGACATAAGATCCTGTTGCATCAAATGCGCATCATGCTGTAAATCGACAGCAATCACGACATCCGCACCTAACGCACGGGTCAATGAAATGGGAACCGGGTTAACTACCGCGCCATCAACCAGCCAGTAACCATTGTGCGCAACCGGCGACATAAGGCCAGGCATACTACAGGAAGCGCGTACTGCATGATGCATATTGCCGCTGGTGAACCAGAGTTCACGCCCGGTACTCAGGTTGGTCGCCACTGCGCCAAATCGCTTTTCGCACTGGCTAAATTCAGTAAACGGTAAAATCTGGCGATATTGATTGAACACGCGTTCTCCACGGAGCAAACCACCGCGCTGCCATGAGACATCCATCAACCGCAGCACATCCCAGTAGCTAAAGGCGCGCACCCACGATTCCAGCGCCGACAGGCGCCCACAGGAATACGCCGCACCTACCAGAGATCCAATGGAACACCCTGCCACAATATCGATCTCAATGCCGGCACGCTCCAGGGCATTAATTACACCAATATGCGACCAGCCCCGGGCTGCGCCTGAACCGAGCGCCAGACCTATTTTTACCGTTCTCATTACGCTTGTTTCACTTCCCCCGGCTTACTGTAGCCACAACGCTGCGGCTCAGTTAACATATTGCTACCCTGGCGCAAACGCGCCGCTTTTATTGTTCCTGGAATGCTATTTTGTCTCAATCTTGCCCATGCGGTAGCGCTCTCGATTATAGCCTATGTTGTCAGCCTTATCTGTCTGGTACGCAGGTTGCGCCGGATCCCTCACGCCTGATGCGCTCGCGTTACACCGCTTTTGTTCTCCATCAGGCCGAATACCTGATCAAAACCTGGCATCCCTCTTGCGAAGCTCATGCGTTCCGCCAGCAAATTGAAGCCGGATTTGCCGATACATACTGGCTGGGTCTGACGGTATTTGAGCATGCTGATGGCGCTAATGCCAACGAAGGCTATGTCAGTTTTGTGGCGCGCTTTCAGGAAAAGGGTAAGAACGGCGCGATAATCGAACGTTCCCGATTCTTAAAGGAGAACGGCCAGTGGTATTATATCGACGGTACGCGTCCTCAGTTTGGCCGTAACGATCCCTGCCCTTGTGGGTCAGGTAAAAAATTTAAAAAGTGCTGCGGGCAATAAGCCGGGCATCACCTCATAGCAAACATCATCAACAGGATTTACCCGGCAATGCATTCATTACAACGTAAAATTTTGCGCACCATTTGCCCTGACCAAAAAGGCCTTATCGCGCGGATCACTAACATTTGTTATAAGCACGAACTGAACATTGTGCAGAACAATGAGTTTGTGGATCACCGCACCGGACGCTTTTTTATGCGTACCGAGCTGGAAGGTATTTTTAACGACGCCACGCTGTTGGCCGATCTTGATAGCGCGCTGCCGGAAGGCTCCATTCGCGAGCTGAACCCTGCCGGTCGTCGCCGCGTGGTTATTCTGGTGACAAAAGAGGCGCATTGCCTCGGCGATCTGCTAATGAAAGCCAACTATGGTGGGCTGGATGTGGAGATTGCCGCCGTTATCGGTAACCATGATACGCTGCGTTCTCTGGTAGAGCGCTTCGACATTCCGTTCGAACTGGTAAGCCATGAAGGGTTGACCCGCGAAGCGCACGATGCACTGATGGTGCAGGCGATTGAAGCCCATCAACCCGATTATGTAGTGCTGGCAAAATACATGCGAGTGTTGACTCCGGAGTTTGTTTCCCGCTTCCCGAATAAGATCATCAATATTCACCACTCGTTCCTGCCTGCCTTTATCGGCGCCCGTCCTTATCATCAGGCGTATGAGCGCGGTGTGAAGATCATCGGCGCAACTGCGCACTATGTGAATGACAATCTGGACGAAGGCCCAATCATTATGCAGGACGTCATTCATGTGGATCACACCTATACAGCAGAAGATATGATGCGCGCCGGTCGTGACGTCGAGAAAAATGTTCTGAGCCGTGCGCTGTATCAGGTGCTGGCGCAACGGGTATTTGTATACGGTAACCGGACGATTATTCTTTAATCATTAATAAAATGAATTGCCTGCGTTTGCACCATTACGTGCAAAAAGCAGGCAACCGATTCAATTTTGGTATTTCAGCGCTTTACAGCGACGCGTCATTTGATATGATGCGCCGCGCTTCCCGAGATGGAAGCGGGCCAGTATCAAACTAGCTTTACCCCGTGGTGGGGTTCCCGAGCGGCCAAAGGGAGCAGACTGTAAATCTGCCGTCATCGACTTCGAAGGTTCGAATCCTTCCCCCACCACCATCTACTGCACATGCATCACAATAAGTATTACCCCTGGTGGGGTTCCCGAGCGGCCAAAGGGAGCAGACTGTAAATCTGCCGTCATCGACTTCGAAGGTTCGAATCCTTCCCCCACCACCATCTTCAAAAACACTTTCCCAGCTCCCAGCTTTTATCCAGCTCAATACCCACATATTTTTCCGATCGGGGAAGGACGAGAACCTTCGATTAAGGTTCGACTCGAGCAACGCGAGAGCGCGTTGCCGCAGGCAACGACCCGCAGGGTGAGGCGCTTTAGCGCCGAATCATCCTTCCCCCACCACCATCTCCAAAAACACTTTCCCTGCTTTTATCCAGCTCAATATCTGCATATTTTGCCGATGGTTAGATTGGTGGTAACCGCCGTTTAACCGGTGAACTCTTCACTATCGACGTATTACATTGCGCATACTCGGAAATCGTGTCGAGCAGTGCATCCAGTTGCTCGATGGAGTGCACAACCAGCCGCATAACGAAACAGTCTTCTCCGGTGACCTTGTCATTTTCTATACACTCGGGCAACGCCTGAATCAGCTTATCCACTTTCTGCAGCATCCCGGGCAATGGCCTGACCCGTACCAGCGCCTGTATGCGATAATCCAGCGCCGCGAGATTTACCCGAGCGCCATATCCCTCTATTACGCCCCGCTCCTCCAGCCGTTTAACCCGTTCCGCCGTGCTGGGTGAAGTGAGCCCTACGCGTGCGCTAAGCACTTTTAACGACTGGCGCGCATCTTCCGCTAGTGAGGCGAGAATGGCACGGTCGATGTCATCAATAATGTATTCCATAATTTTCACCTAATTTATAAAGGCATTAACAATATCTTACCTTATATCCTCTCTGTAAAGCTGGCCGCTGTTTTTCGACAATAAGCGCATCAACTTCAGGAGGTCATCGATGAAAACTATTCCAGAGGGTGCCTGGCAAATGAGCCTGGCGATGCTGATTTCCGGATCGATTGGCGCATTTGTCCTGCTCAGCGGGATGGCGGTGATTGATGTGGTTTTCTGGCGCTGCCTGATAGGTGCATTTACCCTTTTTCTGTTTATCCGCTTTAGCAAACAACCGCTGCGCCGCATCCCCCGCACAATCTTACTTCTGGCCATTGCCGGGGGAGTTGCACTGGTCATTAACTGGTTGCTGCTGTTCGCCGCTTACAGCCGTATTTCAATGGGGCTGGCGACGGTGGTCTACAACACGCAACCCTTTATGCTGGTGCTGATGAGTATGCTGCTCGGCGAACGTGTCACGCTGACAAAATGGGGCTGGTTGCTGCTGGCCTTTTCCGGCGTCGTACTGTTGCTACTTAGCGAACTACGCCATCCGAATGCGCAATGGCTTAGTGGAATGGCGATGGCGTTAGGCGCCGCATTTTTCTATGCCCTGACGGCAATGATTGCCCGCCATTTGCGTCAGTTACCGGCGCAACATATTGCTCTGATTCAGGTGCTGACCGGCGTAGTGATGCTGCTGCCGCTGGCGCATATTTCAGCCCCTGCCCAGCCTTTTTCGTGGGCCATGGTATTGACGCTGGGGATTCTGCATACCGGCGTAATGTATCAACTGCTTTATAGCGCGATACAGAAATTACCCACGCCGTTAATTGGCTCCCTGTCGTTTATTTATCCTCTGGTTGCGATTGTTATTGATAACCTGCTGTTTGGCCATTCGCTCAGTCTCGTGCAAATGGCAGGTGGCGTGCTTATTCTGCTGGCGGCTGCAGGCAATAATCTCGGCTGGGGTGAGCGTCGAAATGCCCCGGCAACACTCACCTCACGGTAATAAAAAACCCCGCGTTGCGGGGTTTTTTCATTAGCGACGAGCACGCACGATCTGGTATTTCCGCGTCAGATACTCCACCGGCGCGCTCCAGATATGCACCAGGCGGGAGAACGGGAACAGCACAAACAGCGTCATTCCCAGCACCAAATGCATGCGGTAAATAAAGGCAACACCATCAAGATGCGCAGAGGCTCCGCCATGGAAAGTGACCACAGCCTGCGCCCAGCCGACCAGTTTCATCATTTCGCTGCCATCCATATGCTGAGCAGAGAACGGAATAGTCAATAAGCCCAGCGCACACTGCACCATCAGCAGCGTCATGATCAGAATGTCCGCCGTGGTCGAGGTCGCACGGATGCGCGGATTGAACAGGCGGCGTTTCAGCAGCAGCAAACCACCCACCAGGCACATCACGCCGCAGGCCCCACCGCCGATCATCGCCATCTTCTGTTTCACTTCGATCGGCAGGAATGATTCATACATCCAGTGCGGCGTCAGCATCCCGAGGAAATGGCCGGCGAAGATGCCCAGAATACCCAGGTGGAACAGGTTCGAGGCGAGGTTCATCCCTTTGCGATCCAGCATCTGGCTGGAGCCTGCGCGCCAGCTGTATTGCCCATAGTCATAACGCAGCCAGCTACCAATCAGGAAAACCGCACCGGCCAGATAGGGATAGATGTCAAAGAAGAACATATTAAGGAAGTGCATTAGCGCTCTCCTCCTGTTGTGATATTCAGATATTGCGGTGCGACAGCGCCCGCAAATCGGCGCTGATGAGCAGTAATGTCAGAGTCGCCGCAGCCCTGTTCAGCAAAGAATTTCACCTGCTCCTCTTCCCACACGGCATCCAGCGCCTGCGGCGTATCGTCGCGCGCTTCAGCGGCAATTTTTTCCGCCACTTGCGCGTTATCCACTGCCGTTTTACTCAGTGAAAGCAGTGCCTCAAACAGCGTGGCGTAATGGCTTTCACGCTGCTGCAAGCGCGCCTGTAACAGCGCCAGGATCGGCGCGATATCCTGCAAACCGCCAATCGCTTCCGCCGGGGGAAGCTGCGCCAGATACTCCAGATAGAGCGGCAGATGATCCGGCAATTCGCGGCTGTCGAGCAGCAAACCGTGGCGCTCATACTGCGCCAGCAGATCGACCATCGCCTGCCCACGATCGCGGGATTCGCCGTGGACATGTTCAAACAGCAGCAACGAGGTTGCGCGACCGCGATCAAACAGCTCGCTGTAAGTGGACTGCGCGTCCAGCAGATCCTGCGCCGTCAAATCGCGTAAAAAGATCCCGACCTGCTGCGCATCGGCTTTCGCCAGATTTTCGCCGGAGGCCAGCGCATCAAACAGCTCCTGCTGATGCTGCCACAGGGCAGCATCCGGGTACTCCAGCAAACGGGAAATAACCACCAGTTCAATCATGGGTGCGGCTCCGTTTTGACTGTGACATCCACCGCATCAATGCGACGACTGTTGAACAGGTTGAATTTGCTGTCTGAACCGTGGCAACCATCGCCGAAACTAAAGCCACAACCACTTTTCTCCGGGAACGCTTCACGCGCCAGCTCACGATGGCTGGACGGCACAACGAAACGGTCTTCGTAGTTGGCGATCGCCAGATAACGATACATCTCCTGCGCCTGCTCTTTCGACAGCCCAACTTCTTCCAGCGCACGGGTATCTTCGATGCCTTCAACCGTTTCCGCACGTTTAAAGTGGCGCATCGCCAGCATGCGTTTCAGCGCCAGCAGCACCGGTTCGGTGTCTCCGGCCGTCAACAGGTTCGCCAGGTACTGCACCGGAATGCGCAGGCTCTCGACGTTCGGCAGAATGCCATTGCTGCCCAGTTCCCCCGCATCCGCTGCGGACTGGATCGGCGACAGAGGCGGTACGTACCACACCATCGGCAGCGTGCGATATTCCGGATGCAGCGGCAGCGCCAGTTTCCAGTCCATCGCCATTTTGTAGACCGGTGATTTCTGCGCCGCGTCAATCACGCTTTGCGGCACGCCATCGGCCAGCGCTTGCGCGATCACCGCCGGATCATGCGGATCGAGGAACACATCAAGCTGGCGCTGGTACAGGTCTTTTTCGCTTTCGGTGCTGGCGGCGTTTTCAATCGCATCCGCGTCATACAGCAGCACGCCAAGATAACGAATACGGCCAACGCAGGTTTCCGAACAAACGGTCGGCATACCCGCTTCAATACGCGGATAACAGAAAATGCACTTCTCGGATTTGCCGCTCTTCCAGTTGAAGTAGATTTTTTTGTATGGGCAACCGGTGACACACATACGCCAGCCGCGACATTTATCCTGATCGATCAGCACAATGCCGTCTTCTTCACGTTTGTAGATCGCGCCGCTCGGGCAGGTCGCAACGCATGCCGGGTTCAGACAGTGTTCACACAGACGCGGCAAATACATCATGAAGGTGTTTTCGAACTGGCCGTACATCGCTTTTTGCAGGTTGGCGAAGTTCTGGTCTTTGCTCAGCTTATCGAACTCACCGCCCAGATCGTCTTCCCAGTTCGGACCGGCAGTGATTTTGTTCATCCGCTGGCCGGTGATCAACGAGCGCGGACGCGCAATCGGCTGATGTTTGCTTTCCGGCGCGTTATGCAGACGCTGATAGTCAAAATCGAACGGTTCGTAGTAATCATCAATCTCCGGCAAATGCGGGTTGGCGAAGATCTTACCGAGCAGCAGCGCACGGTTGCCCATACGCGGTTGCAGTTTGCCGTTGATTTTGCGGATCCAGCCGCCCTTCCATTTTTCCTGGTTTTCCCAGTCGGTCGGGAAGCCGGTGCCCGGCTTGGTTTCAACGTTATTGAACCACGCGTATTCCACGCCTTCACGGCTGGTCCAGACGTTTTTACAGGTCACAGAACAGGTATGACAGCCGATGCATTTATCGAGATTCAGCACCATGCCGACTTGCGAACGAATTTTCATTTTGCGCTCTCCTGTACCTGGTCATTGCCTTCGCCATCCAACCAGTTGATATTTTTCATCTTACGCACCACCACAAACTCATCACGGTTGGAACCGACCGTTCCGTAATAGTTGAAACCATAAGCCAGCTGGGCATAGCCGCCGATCATATGCGTCGGTTTCGGCGTGATGCGGGTAACCGAGTTATGGATACCACCGCGCTGCCCGGTAATTTCTGACCCCGGCAGGTTCACGATACGTTCCTGCGCGTGGTACATCATCGTCATACCGGATGGCACACGCTGGCTCACCACCGCACGCGCTGTCAGCGCACCGTTGCTGTTGAACACTTCGATCCAGTCGTTATCCGCAATGCCCATCTCTTTGGCATCAACATCGCTGAGCCATACCACCGGGCCGCCGCGACCCAGCGTCAGCATCAGCAGGTTATCGCTGTAAGTGGAGTGAATGCCCCATTTCTGGTGCGGCGTCAGGAAGTTGAGCGCTTTTTCCTTATAACCATTAGGTTTCACGCCCATCACCTCTTTCACCGAACGGGTGTCAATCGGCGGACGGTAAACCAGCAGGCTTTCGCCGAAGTCGCGCATCCATTGATGATCCTGATATAACTGCTGGCGGCCGGAGAGCGTGCGCCATGGGATCAACTCATGTACGTTGGTATAACCGGCGTTGTAAGAGACATGCTCATCTTCGAGGCCGGACCAGGTCGGGCTGGAGATAATTTTGCGCGGCTGCGCCTGGATATCGCGGAAACGAATCTTTTCGTCTTCTTTATTCAGCGCCAGGTGCGTATGGTCGCGACCGGTAAATTCACTGAGCGCTGCCCACGCTTTCACCGCCACGTTGCCGTTGGTTTCCGGTGCCAGCGTCAGGATCATCTCTGCTGCATCAATCGCCGTATTCAACATCGGCTGGCCTTTCGCCGGGCCATCAGCTTTGGTGTAGTTGAGCTTACGCAGCAGATCCATTTCGCTCTGGGTGTTCCAGGCGATACCTTTGCCGCCGTTGCCAATTTTCTCCATCAATGGGCCAATCGACGTGAAGCGTTCGTAGGTTGCCGGATAATCACGTTCGACCGGAATGATATGCGGCGCGGTTTTACCCGGGATCAGATCGCATTCGCCTTTTTTCCAGTCCTGCACGCCCAGCGGCTGCGCCAGCTCTGCGGCAGAATCGTGCTGGATCGGCAGCGTCACCACGTCGGTCTCTTTACCCAGGTGGCCGACGCACAGCGCGGAGAAGGATTTGGCGATGCCTTTGTAAATCTCCCAGTCGCTTTTGGATTCCCATGCCGGATCGACAGCGGCAGAGAGCGGATGAATAAACGGGTGCATATCCGAGGTATTCATGTCGTCTTTTTCATACCAGGTTGCCGTTGGCAGCACGATATCGGAATAGAGGCAAGTGCTCGACAGGCGGAAATCCAGCGTCACCACCAGATCCAGTTTGCCGTCGAGGCCGTTATCACGCCATTCCACCTCTTCTGGCTTCACGCCGCCCTGCTTGCCAAGATCTTTGCCCTGAATACCGTGTTCGGTGCCCAGCAAATACTTGAGCATGAACTCATGACCTTTACCGGAAGAACCGAGCAGGTTGGAGCGCCAGATAAACAGGTTTCGCGGATGGTTTTTACCGTTTTCCGGCTGTTCCGCCGCAAAGCGCAAAGAACCTTCTTTCAGGGATTTCACCGTGTAATCCACGGCGCTCATCCCGGCTTTTTCCGCTTCGGCGGCGATGCGCAGCGGGTTGGTGCCTAACTGCGGCGCTGACGGCAGCCAGCCCATGCGTTCAGCACGCACGTTAAAGTCGATCAGGTGGCCGGTATAGCGGGATTTATCCGCCAGCGGCGACAGGAATTCCTGTGCCGTTACCGTCTCATAACGCCACTGGCTGGAGTGATTATAGAAATAAGAGGTGCTGTTCATATGGCGCGCCGGACGCTGCCAGTCGAGAGCAAACGCCAACGGCTGCCAGCCGGTTTGCGGACGCAATTTTTCCTGGCCAACATAGTGGGCCCAGCCGCCACCGCTCTGCCCCACACAGCCACAGAAGATCAGCATGTTGATAATGCCGCGATAGTTCATATCGAGGTGATACCAGTGGTTCATCCCGGCACCGATAATCACCATCGAACGGCCATGGGTTTTGTCGGCGTTATCGGCGAACTCGCGGGCAATGCGGATAATCTGCGCCTGCGACACACCGGTGATTTTCTCTGCCCACGCCGGCGTATAGGCTTTAATTTCGTCGTAACGGGTCGCGCAGTTTTCATCATCCAGACCGCGATCCAGGCCGTAGTTGGCGAGCGTCAGATCGTAGACCGTCGCCACCAGCGCCGTAGAACCGTCTGCCAGTTGAATGCGTTTTACCGGCAGTTTGTGCAGCAGGATATTTTCCAGCGAAACGCCGCTAACATGTTCGCTGCTTTCGCCACCGAAATACGGGAAACCAACCTGCGCCACATCGTCGTGTTTACCGAGCAGGCTCAGATTCAACTCTACGTCAGCGCCATTGCCGCCATCGCGTTGTTCAAGGTTCCATTTCCCTTTCTCACCCCAGCGGAAACCGATAGAGCCGTTCGGCGCGACCAGGTTGCCATCGTTATCAAGAGCGATGGTCTTCCATTCCGGGTTATTTTGCTGGCCCAGCGCATCCACCAGATCGGCAGCGCGCAACATGCGACCGGCGGCGTAATAACCGTCGCGCTCCTCCAGCATCACCAGCATCGGCATGTCGGTATAGCGACGCACATAATCGGTGAAATACTGGCTCGGTTTGTCCAGATGGAATTCGCGCAGCATGACATGGCCCATTGCCAGCGCCATCGCAGCATCGGTGCCCTGTTTTGGCGCCAGCCACAAATCGCACAGCTTGGCGATTTCAGCGTAATCCGGCGTCACAGCAACGGTTTTGGTGCCTTTGTAACGCACTTCGGTAAAGAAGTGCGCATCCGGAGTACGGGTTTGCGGCACGTTAGAACCCCAGGCGATGATGTAGCTGGAGTTGTACCAGTCAGCAGATTCCGGTACGTCAGTCTGTTCGCCCCAGGTTTGCGGCGAGGCGGGCGGTAAATCGCAGTACCAGTCATAGAAGCTCAGGCAGGTGCCGCCGAGCAATGAAAGGTAACGCGCGCCAGAAGCATAAGAGACCATCGACATCGCCGGGATCGGCGAAAAACCTGCCACGCGGTCCGGGCCGTAGGTTTTGACGGTATAAACGTTGGATGCCGCAATCAGCTCGTTTACTTCCTGCCAGGAAGAACGCACGAAACCACCGCGGCCGCGCGCCTGCTTAAAGCTTTTCGCTTTATCGGCATCTTCAATGATGGAAGCCCAGGCATTCACCGGATCGGCATGCTGCGCTTTCGCTTCGCGCCACAGTTTGATCAGGCGTTTACGCATCAGCGGATATTTCAGACGGTTAGCGCTGTAGAGATACCAGGAGTAACTCGCGCCGCGCGGGCAGCCACGCGGTTCATGGTTAGGCATATCCGGGCGGGTACGCGGGTAGTCTGTCTGTTGGGTTTCCCAGGTGACCAGCCCGTTTTTAACAAAGATCTGCCAGCTACAGGAACCAGTACAGTTCACGCCGTGGGTAGAGCGAACGATTTTGTCGTGCTGCCAGCGGCTACGGTATCCATCCTCCCAGTCCCGGTTGGTGTTTAAGAGCTGGCCGTGCCCGTCGGCAAAGGTTTCGCCTTTCTGTTTGAAGTAGCGAAACCGGTCCAGGAATTTACTCATCGGGGTTCTCCTGTTGGAGCCTGTATGGCTCTCTTGCTAAATCGACATTGCTGCATTTGCCGCGACGGTAACCCTCACAAAGACAAAGAGAATTGATGGCGATCAAGCCCTCAGGGCTTCACACGGGCAGCAAAAAAGAGAGTTACCTCCAAAGGGTTAGTCGTTTCTGTTTTTTAATCGACTGATAAATAAGAATTTTTATGAAAGAAGTGCAGAATCGTCTCTACTTTTCCAGAATGCCAGGTATTAAGGGGTAGATGTTCTGCCTGGCCCCTGGCGCACGAGAGCTTCCGCAGCAGGATGAAAACAAACTGAATAGTATGTTGTAACTACAATCTGAATAAAAAAAGCGCGGCTTTCACCGCGCAAGATAATCAACAAGTTTTTATTTTATTGTTTTTTACGCCCGTATATCGCCCAGGTGATCACAACACAGGCAATATAGAACACGAGAAAGACTTTCATTGCGCCAGCCGGAGAGCCGGTTAATGCCAGGGAAGTCCCGAACGCTTTCGGAATGAAAAAGCCGCCAATCGCGCCAATTGCCGAGATAAACCCAAGCGCCGCCGCCGTTTCTGTTGCCGCTTCGCGCATGGCTTCACTCTCACTACCACCGCGTTTTTGTACGCGTTCCATGGTCATTTTGCGGAAAATAACCGAAATCATCTGGAAAGTAGAACCACTGCCGAGACCTGCCGTCAGGAACAGCACCAGGAAGACGCAGAAGAAGGCAATAAAGCTGCCGCCAGTACCCTCAGTGGGTAAGGTCAGGAACAGCGCCGCGCTGAAAATGGCCATCACCACAAAGTTCACCAGCGTGACTCGCGTGCCGCCGAGGCGATCGGAGATCGCGCCGCCAGCCGAACGCGCCAGCGCGCCGATCAGTGGGCCGAAGAAGGCAAAATGCAGGATCTGTACATCCGGAAACTGCGTTTTCGACAGCATGGCGAAACCGGCTGAAAAGCCGATAAACGAACCGAAGGTTGCCAGATAGAGGAAACTCATGATCCACAAGTGGCTGCGTTTCAGTACCGGCAATTGCGCGCGCAGTGAGGCCTTAGAGGTCGCCAGTTCGTTCATGCCGAACCACGCCGCCAGCGTAAAGAAGGCCAGCAGCGGAACCCAGACCCAGGCCGCGTTCTCCAGATACAGCATTGAGCCGTCCGGCTGCGCCACGCCCGTACCACCAAAAGCGGCAAAAATGGAAAAAGAGACGGCCAGCGGCGCAATCAATTGCATCACGCTGACGCCCAGATTGCCCAGCCCGCCGTTGATCCCCAGCGCACCGCCCTGCTTCTGTTTCGGGAAGAAGAAACTGATGTTCGCCATGCTCGAAGCAAAGTTTGCGCCGGCGAAACCGCACAGCAGCGAGATAATAATAAACGAACTAAAAGGCGTGGTCGGATCCTGCACGGCAAAACCGAGCCATACGCAAGGAATAATCAGAATCCCGGTGCTGAAGGCCGTCCATCGACGTCCGCCAAACACCGGTACCATAAAAGAGTACGGAACACGAAGTAGCGCGCCGGAAACTGAAGGCAGCGCCGTCAGCATAAAGAGCTGGTCGGTGGTAAACTTGAAGCCCACTTTTGGCAGGTTAACGGCGACGGCGCTGAACAGCATCCAGACGCAAAACGCCAGAAGCAGGCAAGGAACGGAAATCCACAAGTTACGGCTTGCAATCGCATGTCCCTGCTGTTGCCAGAAAGCCGGATCTTCAGGACGCCATTCGGTAATAACCCGTGATGACGAACTTTTTCCCGGGATGGATGAGTGCTGCATATACACCTCTGCTGATCGGTTTGATGCCTGCCACCATAGTTTTTGCAGCGCCAGGTAAGTTGATATAAATCAAAGGAAAAGCAGCACTTTCTACGCCCGAAAAATCACCATGCTCATTAGTGAGTAGTCATAACATACAAAAAAGGTGTGGTTTTTCACGGCTATCGCCGCTACCGCGCAGATTGTTCCCACGTTGGTCGACACGCTGGCAATAAAGAGGTAATCCTTTAGAGGTATGGGTATACCCCAGGCGATAGCTGACAATACCGCCATCCGCAGCGTATGCGGTCAAGGAGCTTTCATCACTTATGCTAAAACGCCTCTTTTCTCCTATTTCGCTGGTTAACCAACTGGCGCTGCTGATGTTGCTGTCCACGGTTATCGGCGTGGCAGGCATGGCGATCTCCGGCTGGCTGGTACAGGGCGTTCAGGGCAGTGCACACGCTATCAATAAAGCCGGTTCTCTGCGCATGCAGAGCTATCGCCTGCTGTCAGCGATTCCGCTGCACGAAGACAAGCAATATCTGTTTGATGAAATGGAACATACCGCCTTTAGCCCGGAGCTGGCGCTGGCCGCGCAGCGTGATGGCCAGCAGGCGCAGCTTGCTGAGTTACAAAACTACTGGCACAGCATTGTGATCCCTGCTATCCGCCAGGCGCAACGCTCCAGTGAAGCCGCAGACACCATCGCCATCTTCGTTGGCAGGATTGATAAACTGGTGACGTCGTTCGATCGCAGCACAGAACAACGGATTGAACAGGTCGTCATCATGCAACATCTGATGGCGCTGTTGATGGCTCTGCTGCTGCTGTTTGCCGTCGTCTGGCTGCGCTCAAAACTGTTGCGCCCATGGCACCAACTGCTGCAAATGGCGCGCGCCGTCAGCCAGCGTGATTTTACCCAGCGCGCCTCGATTAGCGGACGCAACGAAATGGCGACACTTGGCGAGGCGTTGAATAACATGTCCGCAGAGCTGGCGGAGAGTTACGCCGTGCTCGAACAGCGCGTCAAAGAGAAGACCGCCGGGCTTGAGCAGAAAAACCAGATCCTGTCGTTTTTGTGGCAGGCTAACCATCGCCTGCACTCGCGCATTCCGCTATGCGAACGCCTTTCGCCGGTACTTAATGGCTTGCAGGATTTAACCCTGCTGCACGATATCGAACTGCGCGTCTACGACATGGAAGATGAGAATAATCATCAGGAGTTTACTTGCCAGTCGGATGCCAGTTGTGATGATAAAGGCTGCCATTTGTGCCCGCGCGGTGCCCCAACGCCGCATCCGGGTTCCGGAACAACATTAAAATGGCGGCTGGCGGATACCCATATGCAGTACGGTTTGCTGCTGGCGCAATTGCCGCCAGGCCGGCATTTAAGCCATGACCAGCAGCAACTGGTTGATACGCTGGTGGAACAAATAACCGCGACGCTGGCGCTCGACAGGCATCAGGACAAACAGCAGCAGTTGCTGGTTATGGAAGAGCGGGCAACCATCGCCCGTGAACTGCATGATTCGATTGCGCAATCCCTCTCCTGCATGAAGATGCAGGTCAGTTGCCTGCAAATGCAGGGCGATGCGTTGCCGCAGAACAGCCAGCAGTTGCTGGGCCAGATCCGTAACGAGCTGAATACGTCCTGGGCGCAGTTACGCGAATTGTTGACCACCTTCCGCTTACAATTAACCGAACCGGGGCTGCGCCCGGCGCTGGAAGCCAGTTGCCAGGAATACAGCGATCATTTCGGTTTCCAGGTGCGGCTCGACTATCAGCTTACGCCCCGCCTGGTGCCGCCGCATCAGGCGATCCATCTGTTGCAAATTGCCCGCGAAGCGCTGAGCAATGCCCTGAAACACTCCGGCGCAACCGCGGTCAGCGTTGCTGTAGAACAGCAAGAAAACCGGGTGATACTGCGCGTTACCGATAATGGGCGCGGTATTCAGGTCAATGCTGAAAGGACAAATCATTATGGATTGATCATTATGCGTGACCGCGCGCAAAGCCTGCGCGGCGATTGCCAGGTCCGCCCCGTTGCTTCCGGCGGGACCGAGGTTATCGTTACGTTCATCCCTGAGACGTTTCTCTCACCCATGCAAGGAGATACCCATGAGTAACCCGCAACCGGCCACTATTTTGCTGATCGACGACCATCCGATGCTGCGAACCGGTGTGAAGCAGTTGATCGGCATGGCGCCCGACATCACCGTGGTCGGCGAGGCCAGCAACGGTGAGCAAGGGATTGAACTGGCGGATGCGCTCGATCCAGACCTGATACTGCTGGATCTCAATATGCCTGGCATGAACGGCCTGGAAACACTCGACAAACTGCGCGAGAAATCGCTTTCCGGTCGGGTGGTGGTCTTCAGCGTTTCCAACCACGAAGAAGATGTCGTGACCGCGCTGAAACGCGGCGCGGATGGCTATCTGTTGAAAGATATGGAGCCGGAAGATTTACTGAAAGCGTTGCAGCAAGCAGCAGCGGGAGAGATGGTGCTCAGCGAAGCGCTCACCCCGGTGCTGGCGGCAAGCTTGCGCGCCAATCGCGCGACCAGCGATCGCGACATCAGCCAGCTCACCCCACGCGAACGCGATATTCTCAAGCTGATTGCGCAGGGGTTGCCGAATAAAATGATCGCCCGCCGTCTCGATATCACCGAGAGCACGGTCAAAGTCCACGTTAAACATATGCTGAAGAAAATGAAGCTGAAATCCCGCGTTGAAGCTGCGGTGTGGGTTCATCAGGAACGCATTTTTTGACCGTTACGGGGCTGGCAGCGACCAGCCCGCGTTATCGTCATCGTCCGTCATCGGCGGCACCACCGGTTCGGTCAGTTTCAGCTCGATGGTATTCGACGCCACGCGCTGCCCTTTTTCATCTTCCACCAGCGCGGTGAGCGTCCAGCGATTACTCGCTCCTTCAGCGCTATCCCAGCGCGGCATAATCAACGTCCAGCCATCGGCACTGCGGCCATTCGCTGGCGGCGTCAGGCTAAGCGCCTGGGTATCGCCCTGCCAGCTAATCGAACGCACGCCGTGCGTACTGTTGATTTGCAGCTTCAGCGCCACGGTTTCGCCTGGCTGTAAATCCCACGGCGGTGTCGCGAGAAACACCGACAACGTTTTGCGCTGACGAAATTCATATACCGGCGTACTGTTGCGCGTTGGGCTGTCGTAACGGCTGCCGCGCAGCGAACGGCTGGCGGCCACTTCGCTGGCTGAAAGTTGCTTCCACAACGGGACGCCAAAGCGGTAATTGAGCTTCAGACCTAAGTCATTCTGGCTAACGCCGCTTTCGCCCTGACGATGTTCGGCGGTCAGCGTCACCAGTGGAACCGGGGTATAGTTGAGGCCCACTTTCACCGCTACCGGATTGTGATAACCGGTGCCGGTATCAAACAGATCCACATTATCACCGAAGTACTGTTCAACGCTGAGGCTGGTATTGAGCTGCTGCCAGAACGGCAATCGCGCCTGCGCCGTCACGTCGTAACCCCGCGCCATCCGCTGTTGCTGCGTGGCGGTTTGATAATTCCAGTTGCTTACCGGCTGGTAGTAGTTGGCGGAGAAACGCAGATACTCCCCCCATGCCTCAGCGCCTAACCCGGCGCGGCTATAATTGTCATCCAGCAGCGTGTCGTAAAAAGTGTTATAGCCGAGCAACCAATCGCCTGCTATCCAGCGTTGGCCCAGCCCGACATTGCCCACCAGCCCCTGGTCCTGTTGCGTCACCCCGAGCTGCCCCCAACTGAGGTAGCGGTTATTGTCCTGCAGAGGCACAAACCAGTCGCCGTGGCTGCCAGTGAAACTCCCTTCGTTATCGACCTTAAAATCGACATTGGCGCTGCCCCAGGGCGACAGCCAGGATTCCACTTTCTGGTTCACTTCATCGCTTACCACATCGCGCAATTGCCCGAATGCAAACTGGCGCGCCTGCTCTCCTGCAGTCAGCCCGTTATCGGTCATGCTGGCTTCACCAAAGGCTTTGACCATTTCCGCAACGTGTTTTTCCTGCGTGCCATTTTCTGGCGCCATGCCGAGATCCGGCAAACCATCGCCGTCATTATCGAAGGGGTTTTCCGCTTGCTGAACGAAGCTATTTTGTGCGGCATCGACAACTTCGCCCGCCAGCAGCAATATCAGGAGAGATGGAACCTTATAATTCATAACACCGTACAGCAATTTGCTGATGATAATCCGCCCAGTTTTATCGACATGAACCGATAAGTTTAACGGTTTTGCCCCTGCTTTGCAGGGAGCAGCAAAATACCAGGAAAATCCTTACCCACCCGCTGCGTTGCAACTACAGTTAATGCACCACAGCTAAAAGAGAATCGCCATGAATTGTAAACTGCGTGGAGCGCTCTGTAGCGCGCTGCTGTTGTTCGGTGGACAGGCATACGCAAATGAACTGTTTAACCTGCAATCCCCGGCTTTCGCCGACAATGCATTGATGGAGAAAAAATTCGCCGGCAACGCCAGCAATAATCCCAACTGTACCGGTGAGAATCAGTCGCCCGCGCTGGTGTGGAGTAACCCGCCAGCCAGTACAAAAAGTTTTGCCCTGCTGGTTCACGATCCGGAAGGCGCGAACGGATTGGGGGTGACGCATCTGGTGGCTTACAATATTTCGCCCTCAACGACCGGTTTTGCCCTAAACGATCTGCGCGACGGCAAACATTATACCGGCGGGAAAAACAGCCCCGGTAATCTGCGCTGGCATGGCCCCTGCCCACCGCCTGGCAGCGGCGCGCACCATTACACGTTCACGCTGATTGCCACCTCACTGCCACCAACCTTGCCGGAAGGGCTAACCCGCGAGGCGCTGTTAGATAAACTTAAAGGGCACGCACTGGCCGCCAGCGGATTGATCGGCCGCTTCGGACAATAATTTGTGGTAATCCACTGATTCTGCGCCGCCGTCCTTTCACCGGGAACGGCGGCGCAGTAGCATAAGCCCCGTCTGCACAATGTTATCGAAGGAGTGAAAATGCAAAAGATCGTCATTGTCGCCACTGGCGCGGCTTATGGTAGCGAATCGCTGTTCAGTAGTTTGCGGCTGGCAATCGCCCTCTGCGAAGAAGAGAGCGCGAAGCAGCTGAAAGTGTTTTTAATGTCCGACGCGGTTACCGCCGGTCTGCGCGGGCAAAACCCGGCGGAAGGTTATAACCTGCAGCAGATGCTGGAGATTTTGACCGCCCAGGGCGTGGTGGTGAAATTATGCAAAACCTGCACCGATGGACGCGGTATCACCGCCCTGCCGCTGGCAGATGGCGTGGAAATCGGCACGCTGGTTGAACTGGCGCACTGGACGCTGGCTGCGGATAAAGTATTAACTTTTTAATTCCGCCGCGAGTTCAATACTATTTTCTTATGAATGACGTTCCGTCATCAAGTTTGCCTGTTGTGTTGCCGATAGCCACTTAAGACAACACAGCAGGTAAGATAATTATGTTTAGATCGATTAAATCCCGTATTATTGCGGCCACGGCGGGATGTCTCGCTATCGCTTTACTTCTTAACACCGTTATTAACTATCAAGTCACTCGCCAACATAATCAACAAACTCAGCAGGATATCCTCTCCAGCACCAGCGTAAGCCACAGTATTGCCATTGCCGACTGGGTCGCCAGTAAAATGGAGATCATCAGCTCGCTGCAAAGCGTCGCCTTAACTGACGATCCGGTGCCCATTTTCACGCAGATGGCGCACGCCGGCGGCTTCACCAATGTGTATATCGGTTATGCCAGCAAAACGGCGAAATTCTCCGATCCGACCGGCGTTCCTGCCGATTATGATCCGACGATCCGTCCGTGGTATCAGCAGGTACTGAAAGCGGATGCGCCGGTGGTAACCGCTCCGTATGTCGATGCGGGTAGCGGGAAACTGGTGGTCACGTTCGCCGTACCGGTGAAAGAGAACGGTACGCTGAAAGGCGTGGTCGCCGGTGATGTTTCGATGGACAGCGTGGTCGCTAACGTACGCGGCATCAATCCATCGCCTAACAGCAGCGGTTTGCTGCTGGATAGCGACGGGACGGTGATTGCCGCGAACAACGATAAACTGACGCTTAAACCCTTCGCAGAAGCGCTCAGCGGGGTAAGTTTCGCCGAGTTACGCGCCGGGAAAACCGTCGAAGGCCAGTACGCTGGCGTCCAGAAGATACTGCAAGCGACTCCGGTCAAAGGCACCCACTGGCTGCTGACCGTGGCGCTGGATAGCGCAGATTCCACGTCCGGTTTGCAGGCACAGCTCAAAGCGTCCGCCCTGTCGCTGGTCGTGCTGGTACTGGTTGCCGGTGGAGTCATGCACTGGATCGTGTCGGCCATGCTTAAACGACTGCTGACAATTCGCGATGCGATGAATGCCATCAGTAGCGGCACCGACGATCTTTCCCAGCGTTTACCGGTAGATGGCCATGATGAAGTGACGCAAATCGCTCATGCCTTTAACGCCTTCAGCGATAAATTGTCGGTGGTGATGGTTAAACTGCGTGATTCCAGCCAATCCGTACAGCAAGCGGCGCAGGAAATTGCCGCGGGTAACCAGGATCTCTCAGGAAGGACTGAACAGGCGGCTTCCAGCCTGCGCGAAACGGCCAGCGCCGTTGAGCAGATCACCGCGTCGGTCGCCCAGTCCACCGATGCTGCCGCTCAGGCTAATCAGCAGGCACATGCAGCATCTGCAGCGGCATCCCGCGGCGGTCAGGTAGTGACGCAGGCGATCACCACCATGCAATCCATTGAAACCGCTTCGGCGAAAATCGGCGACATCACCAGCGTGATTGACGGTATCGCCTTCCAGACGAATATTCTGGCGCTGAATGCCTCCGTCGAAGCGGCGCGTGCGGGCGAACAGGGACGCGGGTTTGCCGTGGTCGCCGGTGAAGTACGCAACCTGGCCAGCCGCAGCGCGCAGGCGGCGAAAGAGATCAAAACGCTGATTGATTCCACCACCGAAAGTGTCGCCACCGGTTCACGCTTTGTGCGGCTGGCGGGCGACAGCATGACCGACATTGTTTCCAGCATCGACAGTGTGTCGGTGATCATGCGCGAGATCACCGTCGCCACCAGCGAGCAGATGAAGGGCATTCAGGAAATCAATCATGCGGTTAGCGATCTTGACAGGATGGTGCAGCAAAACGCCGAGCTGGTGATCCAGTCCGCTGCCGCCGCAGGCGCGTTGCGCTCACAGGCCGGGGAGCTTGCTGAAACCGCCGGGCATTTCCGCATTTAATCTTCTTTCGGCGCATTTCACCCACGGTTTTATGCGCCGACCTCCCCCCTCGCCAGATAATGTAATTTTTGTTTAATCGCCACGTCATTATTTGATCAAAATCAGCATTCGTTATCCTTCACTTTGGTGTTATTGGCTGAGTGAATTGTGAACAGAATCACGCGCGAGAAGTTTTCGTGGCGGAAAGCGTTGTTATAAAACTACGGGGTTGGAAAATGGCGGTGGTAAAAGCAAGTTTGAAATTATTTGGCGGGGATACAATTGTCGTTCGTTGTTCAGCAAATTGTCATATTCATTTGATGAGCGAGAAGAGCAGCGCGGCTAATGAGCAGACCGATATTTTAAGCGTCCAGAACCGCGCAAGCGCCTATCTGGCGGTGCCTTACAGTGGGATCTGGAACGTGCTGATCGATAGCCACAGCCAGTCGCTGGAGCACTCAATCAGCTACGTTGCAGCATAATCGCTCAACAGACAAAACCAGGTTGCAGGTCCGGGCCTGGTTTTTCTCCCTCCAGCAAGCCACGCACTCTCCCCACCAATTCATTCAGGCAGTCATCGTGCATGCCGAGCTTAATCAGTTCCTGTTCAAGTGCAAAAAGGTATTGCGCATTGGTGCCAAGCGGGCCGCTGGCGGAGGCAATCAACGGGGCAATAGTTTGCGCGCGGGTATCGAATTCGTAGAGCGGATGGCGTGGATCCATAATAAACACCAGCGCGTTAATAACACGGCCGTCGTCCAGCGCCAGCTTGCACCAGCTCGGCATATAGCAGCCGGTGATCATTTCACGCTTCCACAGCAGCGACAGCTCTTCCGTAAGCGTTTCCTCCGGCAGACGGTAAGCGACACCGGTCGTGCGGCCGCCCTCTTTCAGCGCCAGCATGCGGCCAGGCTGACAAGCCGTTCCGCGGCCCGCGGTTAAGCGCAGGCAAAAGGCGCGATGCCAGCCAACCAGCGTTCCGGTGCAGGACTCTTCAAATTCCAGCGCCGGGTTCCACATCAGCGAACCGTAGCCGAAAATCCACACCGGGCCCTCATCCGGACGACAAGCGAGCGTCGCTGCCAGCGATGCGGCCCGCTGTTCCGCCGACCATAACAGCGACTCCTCAATGTCGCCAAACGCCGTTTTACAATCGGCTGTTCGCAAGAAATCACGCGTTAACATCTTTTACCTCCGCCACTGCCTGCGTCCCTGCGACTGCTCTACTGCTGTCTTCCCGACAAATGCTGCTTTAAGCGCAGCTTACTACGCACCATATGCAATTCGCGGGCCGCTTGCAATAGCACCAACACATTGAATATGGCTATAAATGGCGAAGTGTAATTATTTCATTGTGTTATTTCTTTTTGTGCCAGCGATCGTCATCGCCTTTTTCATAATCTTGTTTAACGGCTGACCAGGCAACGCGATGCGCAGTCTCTTCGCGGCTGGCGTCATCGCGCCGATCGGCTTTGTCCTTGTACTGCTCCCAGGCGCTATTAAACGCCTCTTTATAAATTTCCTGCGCATGAGCAGGCAGTACATGCTGGACGCTGTCAGGAAGATCGGATTTCTCTTTATAGGGCATGTTTTGGCTCCTTTTGGGCTAAATGAATAAGCCTGGTTGATAATCCGCGCAACCGCCACCGCACCATGATTTATTGCAAATAAAAAATCACATTACATTGTTAAATAAAGCTATTTTTTATGAGATAGCCTTTTTCTAAGCATTAGAATAAAAATTATAAATAGACAGTAAAACTAAGTAAAAACCCGCCTGAAACTGGCGATTTTTTGCTATTTTAGGCCGCTGATAATTTTATCTATAATCCACATACACCTGCACCATGACGGAGCATCATAATGACAACAACGCACGAAGCGGTTAAAACCCGCCACAAGGAGACATCCCTCATTTTCCCGGTGCTGGCGCTGGCCGTGCTGCTTTTCTGGGGAAGTTCGCAGTCATTGCCAGCGGTGATTGGCATCAATATCCTGGCGCTGGTCGGCATTCTTGCCAGCGCCTTTAGCGTGGTTCGCCATGCTGACGTACTCGCCCACCGCCTCGGCGAGCCCTATGGTTCGCTGATTCTGAGTCTCTCGGTGGTGATCCTCGAAGTGAGCCTGATTTCCGCGCTGATGGCAACAGGCGATGCGGCGCCAACGCTGATGCGCGACACGCTTTACTCTATCATCATGATTGTCACCGGCGGGCTGGTGGGGTTCTCGCTGCTGCTCGGCGGGCGTAAATTCGCCACCCAGTATATGAATCTGTTTGGCATCAAACAGTATCTTATCGCCCTGTTCCCGCTGGCGATTATTGTGCTGGTGTTCCCGATGGCGCTGCCGGAGGCCAATTTCACGATTGCTCAGTCGCTGCTGGTGGCATTAATCTCGGCGGCGATGTACGGCGTGTTTTTGCTGATTCAGACCAAAACGCATCAGAGTCTGTTTGTTTACGAGCATGAAGATGAGAGCGACGACGACGATCCGCATCACGGCAAACCGTCTGCACACGGGAATTTGTGGCATACCGTATGGCTGATCGTGCATCTGATTGCGGTGATTGCGGTGACCAAAATGAACGCGAAGCCGCTGGAGGCGCTGCTGACAGAGATGAATGCGCCCGTCGCGTTTACCGGTTTCCTGGTCGCGCTGCTGATCCTGTCGCCGGAAGGTCTTGGGGCGCTGAAAGCGGTGCTGAATAATCAGGTTCAGCGCGCCATGAATCTGTTTTTTGGTTCGGTGCTGGCGACCATTTCCCTGACGGTGCCGGTCGTTACGCTGATTGCGTGGATCACCGGTAATCACCTGGTGTTTGGCCTTGGCGCGCCGGAGATGATTGTGATGGTCTCCTCGCTGCTGCTGTGCCAGCTCTCCTTCTCGACCGGTCGAACGAATGTGCTGAACGGCGCGGCGCATATGGCGCTGTTTGCGGCTTACCTGATGACGATATTTGCCTGACGCCCTTTTACCTGGCCGATAAAAAACCCCGCATTTGCGGGGTTTTGTTTTTTTACTCGGTGTCGAGTTCGTCGAAGCTTTTCACCAGATCGTCAATCGCTTTGATCTGCTTGAGGAACGGTTCGAGTTTGTCCAGCGGCAGCGCGGACGGGCCATCGCATTTTGCGTTGTCCGGATCCGGATGCGCTTCAATAAACAGGCCCGCCAGACCTGTAGCCATCCCTGCGCGAGCCAGTTCAGTGACCTGCGCGCGGCGACCGCCGGAAGCCGCGCCAAACGGGTCGCGGCATTGCAGTGCGTGGGTGACGTCAAAAATCACCGGCGAGTTATTGGAGACTTTCTTCATCACGCCGAAACCGAGCATATCCACAACCAGGTTGTCATAACCAAAGTTAGCGCCGCGGTCGCAGAGGATCACTTTGTCATTGCCGCCTTCATGGAATTTATCCACGATATTGCCCATCTGGCCTGGGCTTACGAACTGCGGTTTTTTCACGTTGATGACCGCGCCGGTTTTCGCCATCGCTTCCACCAGATCGGTCTGGCGGGCGAGGAACGCCGGAAGCTGAATCACGTCAACCACATCGGCTACCGGCTGCGCCTGGGAAGCTTCATGCACGTCGGTGATCACTTTTACGCCAAAGGTCTGTTTCAGTTCCTGGAAAATTTTCATTCCCTCTTCCAGACCCGGCCCGCGATAGGACTTGATGGAAGAACGGTTGGCTTTATCAAAAGAGGCTTTGAACACATACGGAATACCCAGTTTCTGGGTCACAGTCACGTAGTGTTCGCAAATGCGCATCGCCAGATCGCGGGATTCCAGCACGTTCATACCACCAAACAGCACAAACGGCAGGTCGTTCGCAACGTTAATGTCGCCAATGCTGACCACTTTTTGTTTCATAAAATCGCCTTATCAAGTGTGAATCGGAACTTACTTTTAATGCAGGGTAACCTGTTTGTGCGAAATCGTGTTGATTTGCGCGCGGATCATCTCGCTTATCGGATCCTCCGGACACTGCTCGACGAAGTAACTCAGGTCGTGCAGCGCCACATGATCGCAATCAAGCTGGGCGTAAATCAGCCCACGGTCACGGATTTCGTACGGATCTTCCGGATTAAACTGTAACAGTGCTTCACTGGCGCGTAAGGCCAGTTCCATCTGCTGCTCTTCCATCAGCGCTGACTTTAAGGTATCCAGCAGTTTGCGGATCACTTCAGCGTTGTCAGCTTCATCCAGATCTTCGTTAAACAGCTCGGCGACCGGGCTGATATTGCCCTTCAGCCACACTTCGAGCGTATGTTCATCCAGTGTGTCGCCATTAAACGGGTTAATGAGCCACATTTCGCCATCCAGCCACTCGGCGCGCAGGATTAGCTGCGTCGGGAAAATGACCGGCGTCAGCGGAATGTCGAGACGCCCGGCGACCCACAATAAGATCGCCCCCAGCGAAACGGCGCTTCCCTGACGATTTTCCAGTACTTTATCCAGCCACAGTGCATCAGACAGGCGGTAAACCCCACGCGTGTCTTTAAAACCCCATTCGCCGTAAAACAACTCAATGAGCTTTTCCAGCTGCCAGTCCTGAGGCTTCGCCTGACTTATTTCCTCTCGCGCCAGGCTCAGCAGCCGCTCCAGCTCTTCATGCACGTACAGCGAAGGAAAATCATCGCGAATCAGCTCTGAAACAAGGATCATCCCGTCGCATAATGGCGCGTTGTTAAATTCGAAATCAGCTAACGACCTCATTTCTTACCCCAGTATCGGTACTTTTGTGGCGGCGAGTTTAATGATGATGTACAGCACCACCAGCCCCAGCATAAAGGCGATAAAACCCGTTTGCTGGCTGCGCGGACGATGTCGTCCCAGCGCGATAAAACCCAAAACGATGTAGATGATAACGCCAAACAGCTTTTCAGTCAGCCATGCGCCTTTAACAGTAAAAGGTAAATAGCCCGTTACCCACATCAATCCGCCGCCGCTTAGCAGCAACAGGCTGTCGACCACATGCGGTACAACCCGCACCCAGCGGGCCTGCGCACGTGGGTTATTCTCCCAGCGCCACCAGTAACGTAAAACGAACAGGCTAATGGTCAACGCAACGCAGGTCAAATGCAATGTAATCAGTATGTTAAAGGCGTGCACCGCGCATTACTCCTGTAAAGGCTGCTTTCCCAGCGTCAGCCGCTCATTACCGCCATAATCCCGGCAGGTTTCCACTTCCTGCCAGCCATATTGTGAAAATAGCGAACGCACCGCCGCGCCCTGCTGCCAGCCATGTTCCAGCAGCAGCCAGCCGCCCGGCAGCAAAAAGCGCCGCGCATCGCAAATGATGGTCTGTAAATCGGCGAGACCATGATCGGCCGCCACCAGCGCGCTCAGCGGTTCAAAACGGACATCGCCCTGCGCGAGATGCGGATCCTGCTCGTCAATATAGGGAGGATTGCTGACAATCATGGCGAACTGCTGCCCTGCAAGCGCACTGAACCAGCGACTTTGCAGGATCTCGACGTTGGTGATCGCCAGGTGTTCCGCATTGCGTTGCGCCAGCGCCACCGCCTCAGCAACCACATCGACGGCAGTAACGTGGCAATCCGGCCGTTCGCTGGCCAGCGCCAGCGCGATCGCCCCGGTCCCGGTGCCCAGATCGAGAATGCGACACGGCGAAGCGGGAAGGCGGTTTAACGCCTGCTCGACCAGGCACTCCGTGTCCGGGCGCGGGATCAGCGTCGCCGGAGAAACAAACAGCGGCAGCGACCAGAACTCACGCTCACCAACCAGGTGCGCCACCGGTTCACCAAGCGCACGGCGCGCCAGCAGCGCATCCAGTTGCTGCTGCTGTTCCGCCGTAAGCCGCGTTTCACCAAAAGCAAGAATGAAGGTGCGCGTTTTGCCGGTCACAAACCCCAGCAGAATTTCAGCATCGCGGCGCGGGCTTTCGCTCGTCTGCAACTGGCTTATCGCCGCACGCAACCACTGTTGATAGTCCATTAGTCCTGCTCGGAAAGCGCCGCCAGTTGATCGGCCTGATATTCCTGCACAATCGGCTCAATCAGCATATCGAGCTTGCCTTCCATCACCTCATCAAGACGATAAAGTGTCACGTTGATGCGGTGATCGGTAACGCGCCCCTGCGGAAAATTGTATGTGCGGTTGCGATCGCTGCGATCGCCGCTGCCCAGCAGATTGCGGCGGGTTGATGCTTCCGCCTGCTGGCGTTTCGCCATCTCCGCTGCGTGGATACGCGCGCCCAGCACTGACATCGCTTTGGCTTTGTTTTTATGCTGCGAACGTTCGTCCTGGCATTCGACCACAATCCCCGTCGGCAGGTGGGTAATACGGATTGCCGAGTCGGTGGTGTTAACGTGCTGGCCGCCCGCGCCGGAGGAGCGGAAAGTATCAATGCGCAGATCCGCCGGGTTGATATCCGGCAGCTCAGCTTCAGGCAGCTCCGGCATGACAGCAACGGTACAGGCAGAAGTATGAATACGCCCCTGCGATTCGGTCGCCGGGACGCGCTGCACACGATGGCCGCCCGATTCAAACTTCAGACGCCCGTAGACGCCTTCGCCGCTGATTTTGGCGATCACTTCTTTATAGCCGCCATGTTCACCGTCATTGGCGCTCATGATCTCCACGCGCCAGCGGCGGGCTTCCGCGTAGCGGCTGTACATGCGGAACAGATCGCCGGCAAATAATGCCGCTTCGTCACCGCCCGTACCCGCGCGAACCTCAACGAAAGCATTGCGTTCGTCATCCGGATCTTTTGGCAAGAGTAAAACCTGTAACTGCTGCTCCAGCTGTTCGCTTTTTTCTTTCGCATCGCGCAACTCTTCCTGCGCCATTTCGCGCATTTCCGGGTCGTCGAGCATCATCTGTGCCGTTTCAATATCTTCCTGAACCTGTTGCCAGTCAGTAAAACAGCGCGACACATCGCTTAGCTGCGCATATTCCCGCGACAGCGCGCGGAAACGATCCTGGTCGGCAATAGTTTGCGCATCACCCAGCAGCGCCTGAACTTCTTCATGGCGTTCATGCAGGGCTTCCAGTTTGGCAACGATAGAAGGCTTCATAGGCGTAAATGCACCTTTTAATAATCAGAGAGTGGTGTTGTGCTAATCCAGCCCGAGGCTGTTGCGCAAAGTATGCAGGCGCTCATCATCCCCGTCACGGGCGGCCTGCTGAAGAGATTTGGTTGGAGCGTGGATCAGGCGATTAGTCAGCTTCCACGCGAGGTCCTGCATGATAACCTGCGGATCGCCGCCCTGCTCCAGCGCAGCCAGCGCTTTGGCGGTCAGCTCATCGCGCACGGCTTCGGAATGGCTACGGTATTCACGAATTGTCTCGCTGGCGCTTTGCGCGCGCAGCCATGACATAAATTCGCTGGTTTCCTGGGCGACGATGGTTTCCGCCTGCACCGCAGCGGCTTTACGCTGCGCCAGGTTGTGCTGAATAATGCTTTGCAGATCGTCGACGCTGTAGAGATAAGCGTTGGCCACTTTCCCCACTTCCGGTTCAACGTCGCGCGGTACGGCGATGTCCACCAGCAGCATCGGTTGATTGCGGCGCGCTTTCATCGCGCGTTCCACCATCCCTTTACCGATGATCGGCAGCGGGCTGGCGGTAGAACTGATGACAATATCAGCGTCTTTCAGGCGCTCGTCGATTTCGCTCAGGGAGATAACGTCAGCCCCGACTTCCCCCGCCAGCACCTGCGCGCGCTCACGCGTACGGTTCGCAATGATCATCTTCTGCACTTTGTGTTCGCGCAGGTGACGGGCAACCAGTTCAATGGTTTCGCCTGCGCCAACCAGTAAGACGGTGACTGTCGAGAGGGATTCGAAAATCTGCCGCGCCAGCGTACAGGCGGCAAAGGCGACTGACACGGCACTGGCGCCAATATCGGTTTCCGTACGCACCCGTTTAGCCACGGAGAAGGATTTCTGGAACATGCGTTCCAGATCGCTGGCATTGCCGTGCCCGCGCTGCGAATCGGCATAGGCTTTTTTCACCTGGCCGAGAATTTGCGGCTCGCCAAGCACCAGCGAATCGAGCCCGCTTGCCACGCGCATTAAATGGCTGACGGCGTCATTATCCTGATGCCAGTAAAGACTCTGGCGCACTTCCTCTTCGCTCAGGTGATGGTAATCACACAACCAGCGAACCAGCGCTTCACGCAGGTTTTCCCGCTCTTCGACGCTCAAATAAAGCTCGGTGCGGTTACAGGTTGAAAGCACCACCCCACCCTGCACCATCGGCTGCGAGAGCAGGCTTTCCAGCGCCTGGTCAAGCGTATCCGGCGAAAATGCAATGCGTTCTCGCAGCGAAACGGGTGCCGTTTTGTGGTTGATGCCAAGAGCTAAAAGGGTCATGGGCGCGGGAATAGTACCAACGTTGATAAGGTTAGACTGCACGCATCATACAGGATGCGCACGGTCAATAAAAGAGAGACTCTCCTTTCGGAGTAATTGGTATTTTAATGATTTAAGACAACTTGAACGTAGACGCTGTTACAGTGCGGCGCTAGCATTAAGCCTAATCACCGCAACCTCTCTCAAGGATTTGTCATCGTTATGACTCTGTCGGACTTCCGCTTTATTCGCCTGCTGCCGCTGGCCAGCCTCGTTTTGACCGCCTGTACGCTCAACGCGCCCAAAGGGCCGGGGCAAAGCCCGGATTCGCCGCAGTGGCGTCAGCATCAGCAGCAGGTGCGCGCATTAAGCCAGTACCAGACGCGCGGTGCCTTCGCTTACCTGTCCGATCAGCAAAAAGTCTACGCCCGCTTCTTCTGGCAGCAGACCGGTGAAGATCGTTACCGTTTGTTGCTGACCAATCCGCTGGGCAGCACTGAACTGGAGCTGAACGCGCAGCCGGGCAATGTGCAACTGGTTGATAATAAAGGCCAGCGCTATACCGCTGACGATGCTGAAGAGATGATCGGCAAGCTGACCGGCATGCCTATCCCGCTCAATAGCCTGCGCCAGTGGATCCTCGGTCTGCCGGGCAATGCCACCGATTACAAACTTGACGATCAGTATCGCCTGAGCGAGCTGAACTACAGCCAGGGCGGTAAAAGCTGGAAAGTTGTTTATGGCGGATATGACAGCAAAACCCAGCCAGCAATGCCTGCGAATATGGAGCTGAGCGACGGTAGTCAACGTATCAAGCTGAAGATGGATAACTGGATTGTAAAATGACGACCTGGCCCGCTCCGGCGAAACTTAACCTTTTTTTATACATTACCGGCCAGCGAGCTGATGGCTACCACACCTTGCAGACGCTTTTTCAATTTCTCGATTATGGCGATACGCTGACCATCGAACCGCGCAGCGACGGTGAAATTCGTCTGTTAACCCCGATTGCCGGGTTGCCTGATGAAGAGAACCTGATCGTTCGCGCGGCACGTTTGCTGATCAAACGCGCCCGTGAGACTGGGCGTTACCCTGAAGGCAGCGGCGCCGATATTGCGATTGATAAACGTCTGCCAATGGGTGGCGGCCTGGGCGGCGGTTCATCAAATGCCGCGACGGTACTGGTTGCGTTGAATCATTTATGGCGCTGTCAGTTAAGCGTTGATGAACTGGCGACGCTTGGCCTGCAACTGGGCGCGGATGTACCGGTATTTGTGCGCGGGCATGCAGCTTTTGCCGAAGGGATTGGTGAAATCCTGACGCCGGTTAATCCCCCGGAGAAATGGTATCTGGTGGCGCATCCGGGCGTCAGCATTCCCACGCCGATGATTTTCAAAGATCCCGAGTTGCCAAGAGCGACACCGAAACGGTCAATCGAAACGTTGCTAAATTGTGAATTCGGCAACGATTGCGAGGTTATCGCAAGAAAACGTTTTCGCGAGGTTGATGCCGCGCTTTCCTGGCTGTTAGAATACGCGCCGTCGCGCCTGACTGGCACAGGAGCCTGTGTCTTTTCCGAATTTGACACCGAATCCGCCGCTCGTCAGGTGCTTGAGCAAGCCCCGGAATGGCTGCACGGTTTTGTCGCGCGAGGCGTCAACCTCTCGCCGCTAGCACAAACCATCGCCGGGCAAGCTGAGCTCCGGTGACAACGTCACATGTTCCAGACGTTGCATCGCGCTCTTTAATACACCGCATGGATAGAATTTCGCCCTGACCGCACATTCTGGCGTATTCTATCCACCACTGGACGCATGCCTGAGGTTCTTCTCGTGCCTGATATGAAGCTTTTTGCTGGTAACGCTACCCCGGAACTAGCACAACGTATTGCCAACCGCCTGTACACTTCTCTCGGCGACGCCGCTGTAGGTCGCTTTAGCGACGGCGAAGTCAGCGTACAAATTAATGAAAACGTACGCGGTGGTGATATTTTCATCATCCAGTCCACTTGTGCTCCCACAAACGACAACCTGATGGAACTGGTTGTCATGGTTGATGCGCTGCGTCGTGCTTCCGCAGGCCGTATCACCGCGGTCATTCCTTATTTCGGCTACGCCCGTCAGGACCGCCGCGTGCGTTCTGCCCGTGTGCCAATTACCGCAAAAGTCGTTGCTGATTTCCTTTCCAGCGTTGGCGTTGACCGCGTGTTGACCGTTGACCTGCATGCTGAACAGATTCAGGGCTTCTTCGATGTGCCGGTTGATAACGTATTCGGTAGCCCGATCCTGCTCGAAGATATGCTGCAACTGAACCTGGACAACCCTATCGTGGTTTCTCCGGACATCGGCGGTGTGGTTCGTGCCCGTGCTATCGCCAAACTGCTGAACGATACTGATATGGCGATCATCGACAAACGCCGTCCGCGCGCTAACGTCTCTCAGGTGATGCACATCATCGGCGACGTGGCTAACCGCGACTGCGTACTGGTTGACGATATGATCGATACCGGCGGTACGCTGTGCAAAGCGGCAGAAGCGCTGAAAGAGCGTGGCGCAAAACGCGTATTTGCTTACGCGACGCACCCGATTTTCTCTGGCAATGCGGTGAACAACCTGCGCAACTCCGTGATCGACGAAGTGGTAGTCTGCGACACCATTCCGCTGAGCGATGAGATCAAAGCGCTGCCGAACGTACGTACGCTGACGCTGTCTGGCATGCTGGCCGAAGCTATCCGCCGTATCAGCAACGAAGAATCTATTTCTGCGATGTTCGAACATTAATCGCTGCTGACAAGAAAACCCGCTGCGGCGGGTTTTTTTATCTTTGAATGTTATTTGTATGATTTATTTAGTCGTTATTACTTTCCACCTCCAGGATGAAATAGCATCGTGAATAAATTTTTCACTCCCCAGGTTCTGCCTTTCCGCGCGTTAATTGAGGCGTGCTGGAAAGAAAAATACACGATGGCTCGCTTTACCCGCGATCTGATCGCCGGTATCACCGTCGGAATTATCGCCATTCCCCTGTCGATGGCGCTGGCGATTGGCAGCGGCGTCGCGCCGCAATATGGCCTGTATACCTCGGCGATTGCCGGTATCGTTATCGCCCTGAGCGGCGGTTCACGCTACAGCGTTTCCGGCCCGACCGCCGCGTTTGTGGTGATCCTCTATCCGGTTTCGCAACAGTTTGGCCTTGCGGGCCTGCTGGTTGCCACGCTGATGTCCGGGGTGTTCCTGATCCTCTTCGGCCTGGCGCGCTTTGGCCGGTTGATTGAATATATTCCGCTTTCGGTGACGCTCGGTTTTACCTCCGGTATTGGCATCACCATTGCCACGATGCAGTTGAAAGATTTTCTCGGGCTGCATATGACGCATGTCCCGGAACATTACCTGCAAAAAGTGGGTGCGCTGGTGATGGCGCTGCCCACCATTAATTTTGGCGATGCGGCCATCGGCGTGACGACACTGGCAACGCTGGTTCTCTGGCCGCGCTTACGCATACGCTTGCCCGGTCACTTGCCTGCACTGCTGGCAGGCTGCGCGGTGATGCTGGTGGTGAACCTGCTCGGCGGTCATGTTGCCACTATCGGTTCCCAGTTCCAGTACACGCTGGCAGATGGCACGCAGGGCAACGGTATCCCTCAGCTTCTGCCACAGTTGGTGTTGCCGTGGGATCTGCCGGGTTCGAATTTCACCCTGAGCTGGAACTCGCTACAGGCGATGCTGCCCGCCGCGTTTTCAATGGCCATGCTGGGCGCCATTGAATCGCTGCTCTGCGCGGTGGTACTGGACGGGATGACCGGCACCAAACATAAAGCCAACAGCGAACTGATTGGCCAGGGCATGGGGAATATTATCGCGCCGTTCTTTGGCGGTATCACCGCGACGGCGGCGATTGCCCGCTCTGCCGCCAACGTGCGCGCGGGCGCCACTTCGCCCATTTCGGCCGTGGTCCATGCGCTGCTGGTGATCCTGGCGTTACTGGCGCTGGCGCCGCTCCTCTCCTGGCTGCCGCTGTCGGCGATGGCCGCGCTGCTGTTAATGGTGGCGTGGAATATGAGTGAAGCGCACAAAGTAATCGATCTGCTGCGCCGCGCGCCCGCCGATGACATTGTGGTGATGCTGATGTGTATGTCGCTGACGGTGCTGTTCGATATGGTTATCGCCATTAGCGTCGGGATTGTGCTGGCGTCGCTGCTGTTTATGCGCCGCATTGCGCGGATGACGCACCTGGCAGCGGTGAATGTCAGCGTGCCGGATGACGTGCTGGTGCTGCGCGTTATTGGCCCGCTGTTCTTTGCCGCGGCGGAAGGTGTGTTCAGCGATCTGGAAACCCGCATCGCCGGTAAGCGAATTGTTGTGCTGAAGTGGGATGCCGTGCCGGTGCTCGATGCTGGTGGGCTGGATGCCTTCCGCCGTTTTGTTGCCCGCCTACCGGAAGGTACCGAGCTGCGGGTCAGCAATCTGGAGTTTCAGCCGCTGCGCACGCTGGCGCGCGCCGGTGTACAGCCCATCCCTGGCCGACTGGCTTTCTTCCCTAACCGCGACGCGGCATTAGCCGATCTATGAACCGGATGCGGAATAGCGATTCCGCATCATCACCTCTATCGCCCGTTGTAGCCATTGCAGCACTTCGGGCGTCATCCATGTCCCCTTCATCAGGTGCGGTTCCTGGTGCATCGCAGTGCGAAACTTTTGCTGCGTCTGCGCATCCGTTCCGGCGTAAGACTGGAACAGCGCCAGCCAGTTTTGCGCCAGCGCCTGCGCCTCTTCCGACTGCGGATCCAGCGCCTGCCGCTGGGCGAGATGCAGTTTCGCCACCAGCGGCGGCCACTCCATCATGCGGTCAAAATAGTGGGCCCGCGTGAAGGCCATCTCTTCCGGCGACAGATAACGCTGCCAGATAGCGAGCTTACTTTCTGCGAAACTGCGGGTAATAAAATCGACGATGCTTTGCGTGATGCCGGTTTGCTCGCGCATCTGCGGTTCCACACTGTGCATCTCGTTTAAACGGGTAAGAAACTCCGGCTTATTCGCCGTATCGTCTTCAAGACGGCTCATCCAGCGCGTTGCCAGATCCATCGCGCGTACATCGTCCGGTGGGCAATTTTCCGCCAGCAATTTCTGCGCTTCACTCACCATTTCGGCCCAGGCCTGCTCCCGCGCCTCGTCGGGCGTGGCAAATGGCAATTCCTGTAACTCTTGCGGACTAAACCAGCGATCGTACATTTTCATCATCTCCAGTGTCTGTAGCCATGACTCCAGGTCAGGCTCCGCACCGCTGGCAAGACCGTCACGCAAAGCTGTGAGCTGATGACGTAAGGTGACAATGTCACGCATTTGCTTATCGAGCATGGTGATTTGCTGATCCAGCAATTCTGCCAGCGGGCGCGTCTCCTGCGCCAGATAATCATTAATTGCCGCCAGTTCCATACCTGCTTTCGCCAGCGCCTGAATCATGTGCAGGCGTTTCACATCAGCAAGATTATAGAGCCGGTAACCCGCGGCGCTTCGGGCAGAAGGGAGCAGCAAACCAATATGTTCATAGTGATGCAGCGTACGCACACTGATGCCCGCCCGCCGCGACAACTCTCCAACCTGAATCAACATGGCTTCCCCCTCTTCTCCACAGACCGGACTTTCAGGCCTGACGTTACGTGAGGGTCAAGCAGAACACAAAAAAAAACGGCTCACTCAGGAGCCGTTTTCGAAAAACTCGTCTTTAACTGTGATGTTGCCGGTCACGGCGGCAGCGTTTGTCATAGTGGCGAACCCACCAGTATTTATCGCAAACCTGCTCATGGCCTCCTACACGGGCACCTGCGAGCCAGAGAACAGCGCCGAGGAAGATACTCAGTACCGCGCCGTGCGCAAAAAATTGCGGCAGGTTAAGCTGCGGAAGCTGGTTTAAAATAGAGTAACCAACACCAACAACCATCACGACCAACCCCAACCCCATGAGCGCATTACCGAGTAACGAAGCGTTTTTGCGTTTCATATGTCACCTCCGGAACAATGGGTTGGATGGGAAAACCCCAATCCTTGTGAACAAAGTATAGACATCGCTCTTTTTGGCGGTTGCGGACACGATCACAATTACATATGTTTGGCTAACAAAAATTTACAAATAAGCGATTGAACTGCTTGAATTTCGAATGATTGAGGTGAGCAATCATTATCATTTCCCACCGGATACCGTGAGAATTTTGTCATCGCGCCCCGCACAACGTAAACTACGCGCCGGATATTGACCTGGTCAGGAATAAAAAGTGACGATTAAACTGATTGTCGGGCTGGCGAACCCTGGCGCTGAATACGCTGCGACACGCCACAATGCGGGTGCCTGGTATGTCGATTTACTGGCGGAACGCGCGCGCGCGCCGCTGCGCGATGAACCGAAATTCTTCGGTTATACCTCGCGCATTAATCTGGCGGGCGAAGATGTGCGTCTGCTGGTGCCGACCACCTTTATGAACCTGAGCGGCAAAGCGGTGGCGGCGATGGCGACTTTTTATCGCATCAACCCGGATGAAATCCTTGTCGCGCATGATGAACTGGATCTGCCGCCAGGCGTGGCGAAGTTCAAACTGGGCGGCGGTCACGGTGGCCATAACGGCCTGAAAGACATTATTAGTAAGCTGGGGAATAACCCCAATTTTCACCGTTTGCGCGTGGGTATCGGCCATCCGGGGGATAAAAACAAAGTGGTCGGTTTTGTACTGGGCAAACCGCCGGTTTCTGAACAGAAGCTGATCGATGAAGCCGTTGACGAAGCGGCACGTTGTACAGAGATCTGGCTGAAGGATGGTTTAACCAAAGCCACCAACCGCCTGCATGCCTTTAAGGCACAGTAACCCCACTGCAACGGCAATTTTGCCGCGCGTTACATCTGTTACGTGTATAATAGGCAAAGTTATTCACTTTTCTACAATCCGTTTTACTCAACGGGTTGATTATCAAGAGATTAAGGTAATTACATCATGGGATTCAAATGCGGTATCGTTGGTCTGCCCAACGTAGGTAAATCCACCCTGTTCAACGCGCTCACCAAAGCAGGTATTGAAGCGGCAAACTTCCCCTTCTGTACTATTGAGCCGAACACCGGTGTCGTACCGATGCCCGATCCGCGTCTGGACAAACTCGCGGAAATCGTTAAGCCTCAGCGCATTCTGCCGACCACGATGGAATTTGTTGATATCGCCGGTCTGGTAAAAGGCGCGTCCAAAGGTGAAGGCCTGGGTAACCAGTTCCTGACCAACATCCGCGAAACCGAAGCCATCGGCCACGTTGTACGCTGCTTTGAAAACGACAACATCATCCACGTTGCCGGTAAAGTTGACCCGGCGGAAGATATCGACGTTATCAACACCGAACTGGCGCTGTCCGATCTGGAAACCTGCGAGCGTGCGATTCACCGCGTGTCCAAGAAAGCAAAAGGCGGCGATAAAGACGCGAAAGTTGAGCTGGCCGCGCTGGAAAAATGCCTGCCGCAGCTGGAAAACGCCGGTATGCTGCGCGCGCTGGATCTGAGCAAAGAAGAGAAAGAAGCCATTCGTTACCTGAGCTTCCTGACGCTGAAACCGACCATGTACATCGCTAACGTCAATGAAGACGGTTTCGAAAACAACCCGTATCTGGATCAGGTTCGCGCCATCGCGGAAAAAGAAGGCTCTGTAGTCGTGCCGGTTTGTGCCGCGGTTGAAGCGGATATCGCCGAGCTGGATGACGAAGAGCGTGATGAGTTCATGGCCGAGCTGGGTCTTGAAGAGCCGGGCCTGAACCGCGTGATCCGCGCCGGTTATGCCCTGCTGAATCTGCAAACCTACTTCACCGCCGGGGTGAAAGAAGTGCGTGCCTGGACAATCCCGGTTGGCGCAACGGCTCCGCAGGCTGCCGGTAAAATTCACACCGACTTCGAAAAAGGCTTTATCCGCGCGCAAACCATCGCTTATGAAGACTTTATTGCTTACAAAGGCGAGCAAGGCGCGAAAGAAGCCGGCAAAATGCGTGCAGAAGGCAAAGAGTACATCGTTAAAGATGGCGACGTGATGAACTTCCTGTTCAACGTCTAAATAAGTTTTGTTGTCTCATGAGGTGTCACAACATCTCATAAATCTCACAAAACCCGCTAAAATCCACGCGTTTGCGTGGATTTTTTATTCCATATTGTCTCATGAAAGCGCAGTCTAAAATGAGTACAATCCGTTTCCATTCTTATTTTATCTGTAGTGGTCAACAAAACTGGCCACCGCTTTAACGTTTTTCCAGTATCGGTTTTCATATCCAGCCGGTGGCATTTTAATCGCCGAACCATGCCGACGCTTATTGTTATAAATCATTCCGATATAATAAAAAATATCACTGCGGGCTTCTTGTCATTATCCCGGCAAAACGGACCATTCACTTTTAAAGATCTCCCGATATCCTGATTAGCTCCTCTCAAAAAGTATGTGGCATTAAAACAGATATGCTTACATAATTACCTTGTACGCAACTAACATAGGATTTATTTCATGAAACTCAAAGGCTCTCTTTTTGTTATATTAATGTTATCTCTGCCAGCGATATCCGCCGAACACTCGACGATGAAAATGACTGATATGGCATCATCGGCATCGTCGCAGGAATATATGGCTGGTATGAAAGACATGCATGAAAAAATGATGACAGCTTTTAAAGAGTCTGATCCTGATAAAGCCTTTGCTAAGGGCATGATTCCACATCATGAAGGTGCGATAGCAATGGCTGAAACCGAACTCAAATACGGAAAAGATCCCGAAATGAGAAAGCTTGCGCAGAACATCATAAAAGCGCAGAAAAGTGAAATCGAGCAGATGAATAAATGGGTCAGTAATCATAAATAAATATTACTGATGACCAAAATCAGAGTAATCCAAATATATTCATGGGCACAGAAACCTGCTAATCGTAAAATAATCAAAACCCGATCCCTTTCGGGTTTTGATTTAAAATAGATCTTAATTATCTGCAATATACGTAGCTTATAAAATACCCGTCGTGGCCGCAGAAGAACACAGCGCTATCCCATAACGCTCCCTGTCTGCATTGGAAAACAGGCAACCTGAACACCAACCCAAATCCCTTCTTTGTAGGTTATGGTTGCAAAATAGCGGGTCTGCTGACCATCCTGACAAAAATCTCCCTAAGTACGGATGATATCGGTTAATAGAAAATCAAGCAGCATCTTGTCCCCCCCGAAGCGATTGTCTTCCGCAATCGGTGACGTTACTGCCCTGCAAATATGGAACTCAAATGCGCGTCACGGATGCTGCGAGCCGGTGGTTGGCCGAACATACGCGAATATTCACGGGTAAACTGCGTCACACTCTCATAGCCGACGCCATGAGCAGCGGTGCTAACCGCAGCACCTTCCGCAAGCATACGCCTGCGGGCTTCGACCAGACGCAACTGTTTTTGAAATTGCAGCGGTGTGAGCGTAGTGACATTGCGAAAATGCGTATGGAACACCGAAATACTCATACCCGCTGCATCGGCCAGCATTTTGATGCGCAACGGCCGATCATATTGAGTCCGAATAATCTCGACAGCCCGGGCGATCCGGCGGGCATGGCTATCCGTGTTTCCAAGAGCACGCACAGATTTGCCATATCGTCCGGAGAGCAGCCAGTAATGCAACTCGCGCACCAACTGGCGACCCAGCATCTTCAACGCATGCGGTCTGTCGAGCAATTTCAGCAGGCGCAACGCCGCTTCTGCGACGTCCTCTTCGATCTGGTCAACCCTCACGGGCAGATCCGGCGTTGCCTGCAGTTTCCCCATATCGCCAACCAATTCAGTAATCACCGCAGCATCAAGTTCCACGACCAGTGAATAATATGGGGTGGCGGCGCTGGCGGTGATAACCTGGCTTACTGTCGGCACATCCGCAGTCACCAGCAAAGACTCCCCCGCGCCAAAATCAAAAGTATGGCTACCCATCGTCACCTGCTTGCGGCCTTGCAGTACAAATGCGACCAGCGGTTTAGTAATGGCGAACTGCAGCAAGGAAGGTGCGCTCTCGCTGAGGATGAATACCCCTGGAATGGGGGTGGTTGCCACACCTTCTTTATTGCGATGCGCGTCGGCATATTTCCGTGCCACCCGAAGCAGCGCCGCAGTTGTCTTTGCACCTTCAGGCTCATCAGTGCCTGAGGTACCTACTTCAGATAATCGGGTCGTCACCATCATATTTTTAGGCTATTAAATGCGATTTAAGCGTGCGCTAATCTTAGTGCAGTTCTGATTGAATAGAAATTTCAAAATTATCAGGCAAGTTTTCGCGATTATCGGGCAACCTAAAATGCGTTGTGCTGGTTAGTATTTCATCTCCACTGATTAGGAGATATTTCATGACAACCCTTTCTCTTGTAACCGGTGCCAGTCGGGGCCTTGGTCGAAATACTGCACTGAGCATTGCCCGCCATGGTGGCGATGTGATCATCACCTATCGTAATGACAAAGAAGCCGCAGACGCCGTGGCGGCTGACATCCAGTCTCTTGGTCGTAAAGCAATGACGCTTCAACTGGACGTGAGTAACGTGTCGTCCTTTCTCGGTTTCGTGGCCGCCATACGCGCCGCATTGCGAGACAATTGGGGGCGCGATACGTTCGACCATCTCATCAATAACGCCGGGCATGGAGAAATGGCCGACTTCGTGGATACCACTGAAGCACAGTTTGACGCGCTCTTTGACGTTCACGTGAAGGGGGTATTTTTCCTGACACAGTCACTTCTGCCGATGCTGGCCGATGGCGGACGGATCATCAATTTCTCATCGGGTCTGACTCGCGTGTCGTTCCCCGGGTTCTCGGCCTACTCGGCGGCCAAAGGCGCAGTTGAAGTGCTCAGCGTTTATATGGCTAAAGAGCTGGGCAGCCGTGGCATTACCGTCAATACCATTGCCCCGGGCGCAATCGAAACGGACTTCCTGGGCGGGGCTGTACGTGACATTCCCGATTACAACAAAGCCTTTGCTGGTATGACTGCGCTGGGTCGCGTGGGGTTACCTGACGATATCGGTCCGATGATTGCCAGCCTGTTGGGTGAGGAGAACCGATGGGTCAACGCTCAGCGCATTGAAGTTTCCGGCGGGCAATCGATTTAATCGCTCTGTGATAGATTCCACTGCGGGTGGGATCTATCGCCTCCCCTGTCTGCCATTGAGCCACGACGATACGCGGCAAGGCCGGGAATCCTGCAAAATCCGCTGCCTGCAAAAGCGGCTCCTTTAACGGCGGGCTGTGTTAAGCCATTACGCTCTTTGCATCGAATAAAAAACAGGGCTGGCACGTTTACACGCTAAACACATCAAGGATTATCAACATGACGCGTATCGTGCCTGTCATCGCTCTCGGATTTTTAATCACCTCCTTTTCGTTATGTGCCAGCCCGGCTAACTACCGTATCAACACGCAAAAAACAACGATTACCCTCTCCTGGCATGCATTTGGGGATACTTCAGAGGCCAGGCTGGGAGATGTGACGGGGGATATTGTGCTCAATGCCGGAAACGACGAGGACGACACTATCTCTGTTTCCATTCCGGTGGCAACGCTGCAGGCGTCCAACAGGCTGTTAACCTGGCAGATGAAAGGCACGCTCTTTTTTGATGCCGGACGCTATCCGAACATCACTTTCATCAGTAGCCGCGTGGTGTCACTGGAACAGGGCCATTTTCGTATTTTTGGCACACTGGCAGTTAAGAACGTCTCGCGCCCGGTTATTCTGGATGCCTTACTGCCAGGGAAAAACACCGGGCTCACCGGGGCTGCGAACATTTATCTGCATGCCTCAACGACGATTTCACGCTCAGCATTCAATATGGCCAGTTTCGCTGCGCTGGTAGATGACCACGTGATAATCAATATTGATATTCAGGCCCGCCTGCATCAGGCCGTCTGAGCATCCCCGGCAGCCCGTTACCAGGCATACCGGCGTGTTTCTTTTGCTATGAAAGTGCAGCCTGCAATGTCAGTGCGTTTTGTTGCAGTTGGGAAGCAGGGTTACGGCCAATCAACACAAACTGGTAGCCTCTGGCATGCCACCAGACGAGATTCATCCGGTGGCGCTGCTCGTGATTCAGTTCTGTGCTGGCTGAATGGCGGTCCGGTGAAATACAGAGCGCCATCGGGCCATAATCGGCATGCATCCAGGCGATTTGCGCAATCGAGGTGCTGTCATAGCGCAGCATACGCACCATTTTCAGCTCTGCCCCATGCAGCACAAGTTGCTGCTCATTCGCCTGCAAACCTATGTCTTGTGCAGTACGCGCCAGTCCACGCTGCAATGCTGATGGAGAACTGTCTGCATCAAGCAACGTTTCTGCACTGTACAAAGACATATACTGAGCCTCAAGGTCGCGAATTTTTTCGCTCTCTCCCTGAGGTTTTGTTGCAGGGCGTGCGAAATAGCCCAGCCCTGAGCCGATAACCAGAAAACTGAGCGAGGCCGCGATCAACGCGCGTCGGCTGACTCCGGTTGCCCCGGGAGTCGTTGCCGGTGGTTGGGCGAGCACATTGGCCAGTTGTGCCTCCAGCCGAGACTGCGGTGCCTCTTCCAGCAGTGGCGCGAAGGCGCGGGCAATGTCAGTCTGGTTGAGCCTTAGCGCTTCGGTTCGTTCGGCCAGTTGTTTATCCTGACCGAGCGCCGCCTCAAAGCGCTCGGCATCGCTGGCCTGCATTTCGCCATCCAGCCAGGCGACTATCGCCTCATCGCTGTACGGCGCGGTAAATCTCATTGATTTCAATATCGCTTCTCCTGTACAGGATGCGGCGTGTGAATCAGCTGGGCGATTTTCGCCCTTGCCGTAGCCAGCCGGCTCATGATCGTGCCAATCGGGACAGACAATGTATCTGCCGCCTCCTGATAGGTAAAACCTTCAACATAGACTAAAAATACCGCATTGCGTTGTGCTTCCGGCAGAGCGCTCACGTACTGCATAATTTTCGCATAGTGCAGGCGCGCCTCATCCTGTTCATGCGTATCCGGCGCCAGTAATTCATCGCTTTCGACGAACCCCTGCCCCAGCCGCACCCGGCGGGAACGCACCTCTGAAATCCAGATGGAATGCAGAATAGTGAATAACCAACTGTCAATGCGTGTGCCGGGGGTGAACTGCGCGCTTTTTTCAAGCGCGCGGACACAGGTAGACTGCACCAGTTCTTCGGCAACCTCGCGGTTACGCGACAGAACCAGCCCATAGCGCCACAGGCGTGTCAGATGTTCAGCAAGATGCTGACGGACGTCACTGGTCGTGATTTTATTATCCTCATACCATTACTCAGGATTCAGGATGGCCGTCGATAGCAGCCTGCAGATCCTTGTACTCTTCGCAACTATGGCCGCAAAGTGTGGCGATGGTTTCCAGTTGCGCTTTTGCCAGGTCAGGACGCCCTTTCACCAGCCATGCTTCACCAAGGTATTCACGTACTTTGGCATAGGTCGGATCGAGTGCTATGGAACGCTGGTAATAGCCGATACCTTCATCAGTACGGCCCAGCTTACGCGTGGCATAGCCCCGGTAATTCCAGGCCTCGGCAGTATCACCATTTTTCAGCGTGTTAAGCAGATCCAGAGCTGCCTGGTACTCCCCTTTTTTTGCCAGATGATAAGCATAACTGGTTTTATCTTTATCACTGAGCTGGCTTGTTTTCTCAGGGACGCACTGTTTTGTCGTGCTGTCATACACCTGCCCGGTGGGACAATCCGGCGTTTTGCTGTTGGTATTATCGTCACCTGCGGCAAAAACCGGCGTGGTGAGCAGAACAAACACCACCGGCAGCAGACGTTGAATCATTGCGGAAGGTAAAAACGAAAACAGGTTCATGGTGAACTGCGGGATGACGCAAACTGCAGTAACCCAATGCAGTACCAGGGTAAAACTATCGTAGCGCTGTCGTATTAACTGCGGCGTGGTTTCAGTCATAAGTTAGATTCCATCAGTGTGTTGATGATGGGTAAACGCCACACCTTCTGAATCTATTCGATAAAAAATACTTTTTTCGCTTTGTATCCCGGAACGCAGGTCAAAGGTCGCCTGTTTGTTGTTCTTTTCGTTCGGCTTTGCAAAGATGTACCGCACACGATTCCAGACCTGCCACGCAATCAGGAACAGAATCTATTCTCTACACTCCAGTGGCGCCGTTGACGTCGAACTGATTCAGCTTTGAGGATTCCGCTATGGCTCCCTTTCATCAACTTACCGCCACCAGTCTGGACGGCCAGCTTATCTCTATGGCCGACTATGCGGGTAAGGTGGTTCTGGTCGTGAATACCGCCAGCCTCTGTGGCTTCACGCCACAATACGGCGGCCTGGAAGCGCTCTACCAGAAATACGCCGCCCGAGGTTTGGTGGTGCTGGGTTTCCCCTGCAACCAGTTCGGTAAGCAGGAACCCGGCGGTGCCGAGGAAATCGCCCAGACCTGCCACATTAACTACGGTGTCAGCTTTCCGATGTTCGGGAAGGTCGAGGTCAACGGAGCCGCAGCGCACCCGGTGTTTCGTTATCTGAAAAGCGAATTACCCGGCGTGCTGGGTGGGCGAATCAAGTGGAACTTCACTAAGTTTCTGATCGGACGCGACGGTAAACCGCTCAAGCGTTTTGCTCCCTTCACCACCCCGGAGAAAATGGAAGCCACAATCCTTGCGGCACTTGAAATCTAAGCGTTTTTCATTCAAACCCTTCAAAGCAGGCTTGTTGAACGGTTTGATTTAAACATTTCGCTTGTTTTGGCGACTTTCCCGCGGAGTTACCTTTGCCAAACAGCACAGGAAATTTGCGATCGAGAAAGTACACAGATTGATACATTGCTCACATTCGGCGCGCACTGGAAACTCTTTTTTACGAGCCAGGTCAAGCGTGGACGTCTTCAAAAAAAATCCCGTATTTGTTATATTGTTGTTTATTGTTTTTTCACCTCTGCGGTGCCAAAAAGAACAAGATTCACCGCAACCCAGGATACAAAAATGTTAGATTACCGCTTCCCGACAGCTTTGCAGATGGTTCTCAGCGTAGCGATGGCGGAGCAATTAGGTGAACGTTCGACGAGTGCGATTCTGGCCTACGGCCTGGAAGCCAATCCGAGCTTTATCCGCAAATTAATGGTTCCACTCACGCGTGACGGCATTATTGTCTCAACGCTTGGCCGCAACGGCTCTATTCATCTTGGTCGCCCGGCGGACCAGATCACCCTGCGCGATATCTACCTTTCTGTCACAGAAGATAAAAGGCTGTGGGCGTCGCGTCCTGATATACCGGCTCGCTGCGTGGTCAGCGCTAATGCCTGCTGGTACTTCAAATCTATCGCCAATGAAGCGGAGCAGGCGTCCTTAGCGGTATTAGCGCAGCATACCGTGGCAAGCGCGCTGGATGAGGTCAAAAAAGCCGATACCAGCGGGTGCGATCCGCTGCCTGAACTGATTGCCCAGTATAAAAAAACGTCTTAATTATTGACCTGTTGCGAAAAAAAACCGCCTCACTATGAAGGCGGTTTTTTGTTATTTGCCATAAGCTACGCAGGCAAAACATCCCTTTCCACTTTTTTGCCGCGCGTCACCAGCTTACGCAGCGTGACGTAGAACACCGGCGTCAGGAACAGACCAAACAGCGTCACGCCCAGCATACCGGAGAACACCGTGATCCCGGTGACGCCGCGCACTTCTGCCCCTGCGCCGTGGCCGAGGATCAGCGGAATCGTCCCGGCAATAAAGGCGATAGAGGTCATCACAATCGGGCGCAAACGCAGGCGGCAAGCCTCCAGCGCGGCTTCCATGATGCCTTTCCCCTGAATTTCCAGTTCGCGGGCAAACTCAACGATAAGAATCGCGTTTTTACAGGCCAGCCCCATCAGTACCACCAGACCAACCTGCACGAACACGTTGTTATCACCGCCGGTCAGCCAGACGCCAAACAGCGCGGAGAGCATCGTCATTGGGACGATCAGGATCACCGCCAGCGGCAGCGTCCAGCTTTCATACAGCGCCGCCAGCACCAGGAACGCCAGCAGAACCGCGACCGGGAAGACGATCAGCGCCGTATTGCCCTGAGTCGCCTGCTGGAAACTCAGATCCGTCCACTCGATATTCATCCCATTCGGCAGTATCTGCTTAGACATCCCCTCCAGTTGCGTCATCGCCTGCGAAGAAGAGAGGACGCGAGGATCGGCATCACCAATGAGATCCGCCGCCGGATAACCATTGTAACGAATCACCGGATCCGGCCCGTAGGTGGTCGTGATCTTCACCATACTGCCGATCGGCACCATTTCGCCCTGATTATTACGGGTGCGCAAATTCGCAATATTTTCCACGCTGTCGCGGAACGGCCCGTCGGCCTGCGCCATTACGCGCCAGGTACGTCCGAACTGGTTAAAATCGTTCACATAAGACGAGCCCAGGTAGGTTTGCAGCGTACCGAAAAGATCGGTCAGCGACACGCCCTGCGCTTTCGCCTTATCACGATCGACCTGCACGTCCAGTTGCGGAACGTTAGCCTGGTAGGTGGAGATCGGGAAATGCATCCCCGGCGTCTGCATAATCGCACCAGACATAGTGTTCACCGCGCTTTGCAGCGCGCCATAGCCAAGACCGGCGCGATCCTGGATGTACAGCGAATAGCCAGAACCCTGACCCAGCCCTAAAATCGGCGGCGGCAAAATGGAGAAGCCAAAGCCCTGCTGGATTTGCGCGATTTTCGCGTTGATCTCAGCGTTAATTTCCGCCGCAGTATGTTTACGCTGGTCGAACGGTTTCAGGCCAAAAAAGACCGTCCCGGTATTCGGCGTATTGGTGAACTGCAACGCATTGAGCCCTGGAAAAGCGACCGCATAATCCACGCCTTCGGTATTCATACCGATTTCGCTCATTTTGCGGATCACCGCATCGGTACGCGCCAGCGAAGAGCCTTCCGGCATTTTCACGCCGCCAATTAAATAGAGCTTATCCTGAGTCGGAATAAACCCGCCGGGTACGGCTTTAAACATGACGCCAGCGGCACAGAGCAGCAGCACATAAACCACAAACACCGCACCACGTCGTCCGAGCGTTTTACCAACCAGCCCCTGATAGCGGTCCGAGCTACGGTGGAAAAAGCGGTTAAACGGACGGAACAGCCAACCGAACAGACGATCAATAAGCCTCGTCGGGAAGTCTTTCGGTGCGCCGTGCGGCTTTAACAGCAGAGCAGCCAGCGCCGGAGAGAGCGTCAGCGAGTTGATGGCAGAGATAACCGTCGAAATCGCGATCGTCACCGCAAACTGTTTGTAGAACTGACCGGTCACCCCGGAGAGAAACGCCATCGGCACAAACACCGCGCACAGCACCAGCGCAATGGCGATAATCGGCCCGGAGACCTCACGCATCGCCTGATGCGCCGCCGCAAGCGGTGCAAGCCCCTCTTCAATATTTCGCTCGACGTTTTCCACCACCACGATGGCGTCATCGACAACGATACCGATAGCCAATACCAGCCCGAACAGACTCAGGGTATTAAGCGAAAAACCAAGCAGGTAGAGAATACTGAACGTTCCGACGACCGATACCGGCACCGCGATCAGCGGAATAATCGACGCGCGCCAGGTTTGCAGGAACAGAATCACCACCAGCACCACCAGCACTACCGCTTCCAGCAGCGTTTGCACGACCGCACGAATGGAATCGCGAACAAACACCGTCGGATCGTAAGGTGCCGCCCATTTCATATCTTCCGGGAAACGCGTGGCCAGTTCGTTCATTTTGGCGCGTACGGCGTTCGACAAATCGATGGCGTTCGCCCCCGGAGACTGGAAGATACCAATCCCGACCGCGTCTTTATTGTTAAGCTGGGAACGCAGCGCATAGCTGCCGGAACCCATTTCAATACGCGCCACGTCGCGCAGGCGAACCAGCGAGCCATCTTGCGCCGTTTTCAGAATAATATTGCCAAACTCTTCTTCGGTGTGCAGGCGCCCCTGGGCGTTAATCGAGATCAGGAAATCGCTCTCTTTCGGCAGCGGTTCAGCGCCAAGCTGCCCGGCGGAAACCTGCACGTTTTGCTCCTGCATCGCCGTCACCACATCCGAGGCAGTCAACCCGCGTGCCGCCACCTTATTGGGATCCAGCCAGATGCGCATCGCGTATTCGCCCGCGCCAAAAATCTGAATTTGACCAACACCTGGCAGACGCGCCAGCTCATCCTTCACTTTCAGCGTGGCGTAGTTACGCATATACAGCGAATCGTATTTACCGCCAGGCGAAAACAGATGCACCACCAGCGTGAGCGTCGGCGATTGTTTCTGGGTAGTAATACCCAAACGCCGCACATCTTCCGGCAGACGCGCCTCGGCCTGCGATACCCGGTTTTGCACCTGAACCTGCGCCTGATCGGGGTCTGTACCCGGACGGAAGGTTACGGTGGTCACCAGTACGCCGTCGGAGCCTGCGACGGATTTCATGTACATCATGTTCTCAACGCCGTTGATCGCTTCTTCCAGCGGCGTCGCCACGGTTTCTGCAATCACTTTCGGGTTGGCACCTGGATACTCCGCTCGCACCTGCACGCTTGGCGGTACGACATCAGGATATTCGCTGACCGGCAACAGCGGGATGGCGATTAATCCTGTAATAAAAATCAGAATCGACAGCACCGCGGCAAAAATCGGCCTGTCGATAAAAAAGCGGGAAAAGTCCATGTTTCGGATTCTCAGGTAAGGGATCAGTTGAGGGCGGTGCTGGCGGTCATGGCAACGGTTTTCGCATTAACCGGCATACCCGGCATAAACACTTTTTGTAAACCATCAACGATGACTTTATCGCCCGGGGTCAGCCCCTGCTGCACGATGCGTAAACCATCTGCAAGACGACCCGGCGTAATATCGCGACGCTGCGCTTTACCATCTTTATCAACGATATAAACATATTTGCGATCCTGATCGGTCAGCACTGCTTTGTCGTCGATAAGCGTGGCTTTGAATTCAGCGCTGCCCGGCAGGCGTACGCGGGCAAACAGTCCCGGCGTGAACTGACGCTGTGAGTTATCCAGCAGCGCGCGCATACGGATCGTACCGGTACTCGGCGTTAACTGATTATCAAGAAAATCCACTTTGCCCTGGTGGGGGTAACCCTCTTCGCCAACAAGGCCAATCTCAACCGGTAGCGCCAGGTGATTACTGGATGCCCCCTGCCCGCTGCGAGCGAGATTTTGATAGTGAAGATAGGTTGACTCATCCACGTCAAAGTAGACATAAACCGTCTTCTGCGATACCAGCGTGGTAAGCACGCTGGCGCTATCACCGGCAGTGACCAGATTACCGCTGGTGATCAACGCACGGCTGGCGCGGCCATCAATCGGCGCGGTCACCTTGGTGAAATCCAGGTTAAGTTGCGCGGCATCCACCGCCGCCTGCGCGGCGCGAATGTCGGCCTGCGCCTGGGCCGCGGCCGAACGGCGCTGCTCCCACTCTTCACGGGATACCAGGTTGGTATGGATCAATTTATCGGTACGGTTAGCCTCGCTTTGCGCCAGGCTGGCCTGCGTTTTGGCTCTTGCCAACGTCGCCTGCGCCTGTTCCAGCGCGGCGCGATAGGTTCTGTCATCAATCGTGAACAGCACCTCGCCCTTTTTCACCTCCTGGCCGTCGGTGTAATTCACTTTATCAATGTAGCCGGAGACGCGGGGGCGGAGCTGAACGCTTTCCACCGCTTCAATCCGACCATTAAAGCTATCCCACTGACTAATGGATTTCACTACCACGTTAGCTGCGCTGACGGAGGGAGCTTGTGGCACGGCGTTTTGCGCAACACCTTTATCGCATCCGACGAGCAGTACGGAGAGGAATATCACTCCCAGCGCATTCAAATGAAAGTTAACCCAAGGTTTCTGCAGGCTCATTATTTTTATTCCGCTAATTGTAGCCGCCGGGCAAGACGCAGCAGGAGATGCCGCGCCACTTCCTTTGTCCGGGCTGGCTTAAGGCCATTTGTGTCGTTCATCGCCACAAAACTGTAACAGTTCCGAATACACTATCGCGGCGATTGTAGGAAGGCGCTTAATTAAGTGCAAGAATAATTGTTGCACTTTATGTGCTATTTGTTGCACAGGGAAATGACCCGTTTCGGCCAGGGTTTTAAATGCAACAATAAAACTTGCAATTAATGCAAAAGCGGGCCACTTTAAATGCAACAGATAAAGATACGTTTTAATCAGCCTGCGTGAGGAAACGAGATGAACACTGGCGCATTTATTCACGATTTGCTCGACTGGATCGACAACAACCTTGAAGGCCGTCTGGACATTGCTACCGTTTCCAGGCGAGCCGGCTATTCGAAATGGCACCTCCAGCGGATATTCAAAGAACATACCGGCTACCGTCTCGCCGAGTATATTCGCGCGCAGAAGCTGAAAAAATCGGTCGAGCGCTTAGCCCACAGCGACGAACCGATTTTGAATGTGGCGATGGCGTTAGGCTTTGACTCCCAGCAATCCTTCAACCGCAGCTTCAAACGTCAGTATGGCCAGGCCCCTGGCGCATGGCGCCGCAGTATCAGTTCCCCGAAAACGCAGCATTTACGCCAGCAATGAAGCTGGTGCGTTGTGGGTTTCGCCGCGACAGTTGAGGGAAATCGTCGGCCTGATAGCCGCAGGCCAGCGTGTTCAGTTTGACGTTTCATTCGAATAGCCGCTTTCTGCGCTACTCATTTTACTGATGGCGCATCCGTCACGGGAAAGGGGATCCAGTGTGTTGCGCAATCAACGGGAACAACCGCTGGCTGCAACGATGCTTCTCCTGCCGGAACAGGCGAGACGCCGTCCGGGCCAATGCGGATCTGCGCCGCTTCAATTAGCCAGCGGGCTGCATGACTGAAATGAACCCCGTTCAGGGCAAAATGCAAAGAATGAGCGGCATCATAACCGCGCAACACCAACTGGCCAGTTTCGCCGGAAATATGCGTCAGGGAAATATCACGGTAGACGGGAATGTTGTTCCCGATCGCGTGTGCGTCATATCGCGTATCAAAGTCGAGCGGCCGCCGGTTCCCCCGCATACAAACATTTTCGTAGCGGATATCGCTGACAATCCCACCCCGGCTGAGATCACTTTTGATACGAAGCCCTGAAGTCGTACCGTCAAGCGTCAAATCACGCACCCGAATATCGCTGACACCACCCACCGTCTCGCTACCAATCGACATGCCGTGTCCCCAATAAAAATGGTTGTCCACTAACAGCACATGACGCGTGGGCCCAGCGGCGCCAGCTTTAATCGCCACATTGTCGTCACCGGTTCTGATGAAGCTGTGAGCAATAAGGATATTCTGCGACGAAACAGGATCAATGCCGTCGGTATTGCGGGCATTCGCAGGAGTATCAATACGTACGCCCCAGAAAGTCGCATTGCGCACATTCTTCAGGGTGACATGGAATCCAGGGGAATTTCGCAGCGTAATGCCGTGAAAAGTCATATTTGAGCCATCATCTATTTCAATCAGGCGAGGCACATTCTGCGCCGCACCTTCTCGCTGCGCGCGGCGAGCCAGTTGCCACCAGGATTCATTCTCTCCTTGCATCCGCTCTCCGCCCTGCCCATCAATCGTCCCCTCCCCGACAATGCCTCCACCTTCGGTATTCTTAAACACAATAAAAGGCCGACAGCCATTCCCCTTATCATCGAGGGTTCCACAGCGCCCATTTTTGTCATAAACACGTGGGTCAGTATTGGCTGCGAGTATTGCGCCATGTGAAATCCAGAGCGTGACGCCAGATTTCATGGTCAACGGCCCACTGGAGAAATGACCGGCAAGGAGTTGTAAAGCCTCCCCCCGTGGGCAGTGATTAATCGCCGACTGAAGTCGTTGGCTATCGTCGCCTGCTGAATAATCCTGGCGGGGAGCCAATTTTGCACAGATATGCGCGGGCAGCACAGGCTCAGACAAATCAGGGCTCGCCTCGGGCAATATCGCCGCGCTGAACCCTGATACCGGGACGGCTAACATACCAGCGAGGATTACGTTCAAATGACAGCGCAGAATAAACATACTGTTCCCGATATCAGAATTATTAAAGTATTGTAGCGTCGCCGCGATAAAAACATCTGGCGAACAGGTGTTCAGTTGAAGTGGCGTTTATGTTTGTTGCGAAAAAAAAGATATAATTTTTCGCCTCTTCATTTTTACCACAGTCAGTGAACAGGCGTTCATTGATTAAATCGCGCTGGCTTTAGCAACCCGTACAGTTTTTTATTTCAGGTAAAAGGGAAATTTATGCTTATTCATCACTTCCCGGGTTTGTAAAAACCCGTCCGGATATGGCATCAAGAGCATTGACAGCTTGCTTAACCTCTTCGAAGTCATGATAAAACTGATTATTTATCGGCATGTGTCTCAGGAGCCCAAGGCAATAGTTCAGCGCGTTTAGCGCATTGTGTATTGGGTACAAACAGAGCATGGCATTACTGTCCAGGCTGGCTCTGCTTAACAGGCGAATATCCTGTTCAATACCTGCTTTGATAACGTCCAGTTTACCGTGCAGCAAACGCAAGGTGTCAGGCTCTTCGGGTTCCAGGATCAACACGTTAATCAAGCCAATGGCTTCTTTAAAGTTTTTAACGATAGAGTTAATAAAACTACGCGTTTCGGATGCCATGTCCACTCCGTAAGTCATCATTAATGCCAACACAGTTACCGGATATCATTGGTGTTATTATCCGCCGGCATAAAAAAGTAAACTGCTTTGTAATATCTTTAAAAATCACCGTCGGGAATTCACCCGCTGGCGTTCTTATTTTCATTAGACAAATTTAACATTGTAAAATTAAACTTTACTGCAATAACGCGGTTAAATATCGCCAGCGTATAGCGAAAAATGGCTTTCAGTGACATAAAAAAGCTATCACGTGAAGCTGAAGATATCGGCTAACCTGAAATATGACGGAATGGCGTCAATTCGTTTGGCAAATGAAAAAACAGAAGCGCTGTAAGAAGAATCAGATAATGATGAATTATCGTTAATTTCCAGCGTCTGAATTATCGGATTGGATATCGCCGCCAGCCGACCCTGTCGGATTGCATACGCGTGATAAAATATTTCTTCCGTACCGCCCAGGCCTGCAAAGCGTTAATCGAACCCCTGAGAATGATCAGCGGTTCGCAAACCCTTACCCGTACGGACGCTGAATCGCCTGGCAGCGCCGCAGCGGTCTCCTACGTGGCACGCTGAATAAAGCGCATGGTGTCGAGTAAATTATCCTTCTCGGCTTCAGTCAGATTCGGGGAGACGGTCTTCTCGGCCAGCCAGGCCCGCTCGGAATAAGAGAGTTGACCTGTGCGAAGCCGCTGGCTGATGGTCATCAGCAGATGCTTGTCCAGTTCATTGATACGCTGTCTGATTCCCTCAAGATCCTGTTGGGTGACAGATAAATCTGCTGGCGCAAACCCGTCTGCCAGATAGCGATACTGTATCGTTTTCCCCGCCGTCATCAACGCACTGATGAACGACTCCACAGAGTGAGGTTCCAGCCCGGCCTCTTGCGCCGTGTTTCGCGCCGCCGCCAACACTTTTTGTTCCCGCGCTAAATCCTCCACGGGTAAACGATACTTCGCCTTGTAAGCCGCAACATCTCTCATTATCTGCATACGTTCAGTCAAGATTAACGACAGGGCATTAAGACAGATGGAAGCTGATGCTCCCGCAAAAACGCTTCCGGACATGAGTAGAGTTGATGCGAAATTCTTCATAACCAGCCCTCAAAGAAAGGTGAGACATTAATTTAACTGCGCAAATATAACTAAAGGTTACTATTTCGTTTCTGGATGTAAGCGCTTTGTTATAAGCAACGCCAGCTTTCTGTACCGCTCGTTATCGCGCAGCGCTTATGGATTCGGCACTGGCGGCTAACAAGCGCGCTTTTCAGATACGCCATTGCGTGATGAACAAAGGCACCTGCAAGAAGACGCAGCAAATCAGGTACCTGAACACATCATTCACTTTTCATTAATTTAATTACGTTATTATTTCACCAAAGCGGCTTTCGGTAAGGAAATGTAACGCGCTGATATCCATGTAGATTCATCGGCAGCCCGCGAGTCTGCTACGAAGCGGCGATGGAAAGATGGAAACACGTGATCAGGCCTTTTGTGCCGGGGCGCTTCGCCGTTTTATGCGCACAAAAGCGGTGTGGGTTTGGGGGCGTTCGCATTTTCTAAACTAACGCCTCGGATTATTCTGTTTTATTTGTTGTAGCCTGAGAAGGTATACCTTGCCGGGAACCCATTTCCAGGCAGGCAGACATGAGCACACATACCCGCATTCGCAAATTCAATACGAAAGATACTTACCCAAATCAGTCGCTTGATAACGATCTTTGCCAGGCGGTACGCGCTGGCAATACCGTGTACGTTCGCGGGCAGATTGGTACTGATTTCGAAGGCAACCTGGTGGGGCTTGGCGATCCGGCAGCGCAGGCCGAGCAAGCGATGAAGAACGTGAAACAACTGCTGGAAGAAGCGGGCAGCGATCTGTCACACATCGTTAAAACCACCACCTATATCATCGACCCCCGCTACCGCGAGCCGGTTTATCAAGTGGTTGGCAAATGGCTGAAGGGTGTATTTCCGATCTCAACCGGACTGGTCATTTCTGCGCTTGGTCAGCCGCAGTGGCTGATGGAAATTGATGTTATCGCGGTGATTCCGGACGACTGGCAGCCGCAATCAGGAGCCTAAACTCATGACGTTATCGATTATCGGACGCTGCGCGCAAACCGGCCAGATCGGCATTGCTATCAGCTCATCCAGCATCGCGGTCGGCGCACGCTGCCCCTGGCTGCGCAGCAAGGTCGGCGCGGTATCAACGCAAAACATCACCTTACCGGCGCTGGGGCCGCGCATTCTTGATCGGCTACAGCAAGGCGACGCTGCCGAAACCGCGCTGCAATTCGGGCTTGGTACGGATGACTACGCCATGTACCGGCAGGTTACCGTGCTGACGGCCAGCGGTGAAAGCGCGTTCTACAGCGGCGAAAAGACGCTGGGAGTGAACAACGCGCTGCGCGGGGAGAACTGCGTGGCGGCGGGTAATCTGCTGGCAAACGCGGAGGTCATTACCGCAATGGTCAACGCCTTCGAACAGCAATCAGGGCATCTTGCTGACAGGCTCATTGCTGCGATGCAGGCGGGCCTGCTCGCGGGCGGAGAAGCTGGCCCGGTGCATTCGGCGGCGCTGTCGATTGTCGATTCGCCAGTCTGGCCGATTGTTGATTTACGCGTTGACTGGACGGACGCCGATCCGATTGCTGAACTTAGCCAGCTCTGGCAAGCCTACAAACCGCAGATGCAGGACTATTTAACCCGCGCGCTCGATCCCCGCAGTGCACCGGGTTACGGCGTGCCGGGCGACGAGTAACCGCAAGGAGATCTGATGATGAGCAGCCGCAAACTGCTGGAACAACTGGTGGCGTTTAACACCACCAGCCGCGAATCTAATCTGGCGCTGATCGACTTTGTTCGTCGCTACTTAACCGGGCTTGGTGTCGAGTGCGAACTGATTCACAACGCCGAACGCAGCAAAGCGAATCTGTATGCCCGGCTTGGCCCATCGGGTAGCGGCGGCGTGATGCTCTCGGGCCACAGCGACGTGGTGCCCGTTGACGGGCAGAACTGGAGCGTTCCCCCCTTTGTGCTGACTGAGCGAGAAGGCAAACTGTACGGTCGCGGCACGGCGGACATGAAAGGCTTTATCGCCTGCATGCTGGCAGCCGTACCCTATTTTCTTACGCAGCCGCTGGCGCAACCGCTGCATCTGGCAATCTCTTATGATGAGGAAGTGGGATGCCTTGGCGTGCGAACGCTGCTGGACGCGCTCTCTCAGCGGCCGGAAAAGCCCGATATCTGCCTGATTGGCGAACCCACCGAATTGCAACCCGTGCTCGGCCACAAAGGCAAGCTCGGCGTGCGCTGTGAAGTACAGGGTGCCGCCTGCCATTCGGCCTACGCACCACAGGGCGTGAATGCCATCGAATATGCCGCAAAGCTTATCCAGAAGCTTACGGTGATAGGCCAGCGGCTGGCCGCGCCGGAACATCAGGATGCGCGTTTTGATCCGCCGTTTACCACCGTGCAAACGGGCGTTATTCAGGGTGGCCGGGCGCTCAATATCGTGCCTGCCGAATGTACGTTTGACTTCGAGGTCCGCACATTGCCGCAGGATGACGCGCAGGAAGTAGCCGAGGAACTGGAGCATTACGCGCAGCGCGAACTCCTGCCGCAAATGCACGCCGTGAATAGTGATGCGGCGATCCGCTTTTATCCCATCAGCGGTTATCCCGGTTTGTACACCGCCGCGCAAAGCGCCGCGGCGCGACTGCTTGCTCATCTCACGGGTTCCAGTGCGTTCAGCACCGTCGCATTCGGTACGGAAGGAGGGTTGTTTCATCAGGCGGGTATTCCCAGCGTGGTCTGCGGGCCAGGCAGTATGGCGCAGGGCCATAAAGCGGATGAGTTTATCACCGTTGAACAGTTGGACGCCTGCGATGCCCTGCTACGCCGTCTTGCTATATGGATGTGCCAAAAAGCATAACGTTGCCGCCCAACACTATCGCACCGTAAATGCCGGGCGCGTCCTCGGCCGCCCGGCATTTATTCCCCCACCCTTTACTGCTTTAACTTTTCCAAATGCCAGCTTCAGGAAGCACTAACCGCATGATGCACGCTGAAGCCGTATGCTGGTGGTCAGTATTTGATAGCCCGTTTCTGGAGATTCCATGGTCAGTGCAGAAGTCACCACATTCCCGCAGCCCGCAACGCTGCCCCCCGTCGCGCACACTCACGTTGCCGTACGGCTTGATGGCGTACTGAAACGCTTTGGCGATGCCATCGCCTTACACAAAATTTCCCTGATGATTGAGGAAGGGGAATTTATTACGCTGCTAGGCCCTTCCGGCTGCGGTAAAACCACGCTGCTGAATCTGATGGCGGGTTTCGCCGAAGCGGACGGCGGCGAAATCTTCATTGATGGCGATCTGGTTACCGATATACCGCCCTGGCAGCGTGAAATCGGCATTGTCTTTCAGAACTACGCACTGTTCCCACATATGACGGTCGAGAAGAACGTGGGTTACGGCCTGCGTATGCGCGGTGTGCCGAAAGCCGAGATTGCTGAACGCGTTGAGCAGGCGCTGGCGCTGGTGAAACTTGCCGGTTATGGCCACCGCAAGCCACGTGAACTTTCTGGCGGCCAGCAGCAGCGCGTGGCGCTGGCCCGCGCGTTGGTCATTCGCCCTAAAGTGCTGCTGCTGGATGAACCTTTCTCCGCACTGGACAAAAACCTGCGCCTGTCAATGCAGGTTGAGTTGAAAGCGATTCAGCGCAAGCTGGGCGTCACCACCGTTTTCGTGACGCACGATCAGGGTGAAGCGCTGAGCATGAGCGATCGCGTGGTGGTGATGTCGGCAGGCCATGTACGCCAGATCGGCACGCCGGATGAGATTTATCGCCGTCCGCAGGATCCGTTTGTCGCGGGTTTTGTCGGTGATGTAAACATTCTGCCGGGGCGCTACGCCGGTCGCGATGGCGATGCAATACTCGATCTGGGCGGTAATGTGCTGCGTCTGCCAGCAGAGCGCGTTCATGCCACGATTGGCGAGCGCCTTGATGTCTACGTCCGTCCGGAAAATATTCAACTGGCTGCGCTTGGCCCGCATTCATTGTTGAGCGCCACGGTTATCGCCCATGTCTTTCAGGGCGATCATGTTGATGTCCATCTTGATGTGCCTGCACTGGGCAACGCCGCGCTGTTTGCCCGCCAGTCCGGCCTGAATTCGCTGACGCGCTGGCCAGTCGGTAGCCTGGTTGGCGTGAGTGTCGATGACGAAGGCGTGTGCGCATTTAGCACGGCGAAGCAGGGATAAGCCGCAATGATACCTGAAATGATGAATGCCGTGATTGCCTGCCGCCCGGGCGGCCCGGAGGTGTTAGAGCGCGTACAGCGCCCTGTGCCGCAGCCTGGCGCCGGTGAAGTGCTGATCCGTGTGGCCAGTGCGGGGGTCAATCGCCCCGATATTCTGCAGCGCAATGGCATGCCGTTGCCGCCAGGGGTAACCGATGTGCTGGGGCTGGAAGTCTCCGGTACTGTGGTGGCGCTGGGCGCGGGTGTTGAATTCCCCGCGGTTGGCTCGCCGGTCATGGCGCTGCTCAATGGCGGCGGTTATGCGGACTACTGCGTGGCGCGTGCTGAACTCTGTTTATCCGTGCCGGAAACGCTGCCGCTCGCGCAGGCCGCAGGCGTGCCGGAGGCGGCATTTACCGTGTGGCATAACCTGTTTGAACTGGGGCGTTTGCAGCCGGGTGAAAGCGTACTGATTCACGGTGCAGCAAGCGGTGTTGGCACCTTTGCTATTCAATGTGCGCAGGCATGCGGGGCGCGGGTGATTGCGACGGCTGGCGGGAGTGAAAAGATTGCGGCGCTGCAACAGCTCGGTGTCTGGCACGCCATCAACCGCCACAGCGAAGATTTCGTCGCCGTCGTGCTTGCCGCAACCGAAGGACGCGGTGTCGATGTGGTGCTGGATAATGTCGGTGGCGATTACGTGGCGCGCAACCTGAGCGCGTTAGCGCCGGGCGGACGTCATATCAGCCTTTCATTTATGCAGGGCGCGAAGATTGAACTCGATCTGCAACTGGTGATGCGCAAAGGGCTGAGCCTCACCTCTTCTACCCTGCGCCCCAAAAGCGTGGCCGAAAAAATGCGGCTGGCGCAGTGCATCAACAAACATCTGCTGCCGCTGATCGGCGCAGGCAAAATCGCACCGACGCTGTATCAAACCTTACCGTTAGCGCAAGCCGCTGACGCTCATCGTCTCCTTGAGGCCAATGCCAACATCGGCAAAGTGCTGCTGCAGGTGGCGCCATGATGCAACTCTTTTATGCCACCACCTCCGCTTATGTACGCAAAGTGATGGTGTGCGCAAGCGTACTGGGTCTGGCTGATGAGATAGAACGGCTGGATTCTGCCGCCCACCCAATTGAGCGCGACGAACGTATCGCCGTGTTTAATCCGCTGGCAAAAGTACCGGCGCTGCGCACCGAAAACGGGCTCTGTCTCTATGACAGCCGGGTCATTTGCGAATACCTCAACGCGCGGGCCGGGGGCGATTTATACCCGGCACAGGGTGATGCACGCTGGAGAAGTCTGGCACGCCAGGCGCTGGGCGACGGGATGATCGATGCTGCATTACTGGCACGTTACGAATTCAGTGCGCGTCCCCCGGAGAAGCAGTGGCAGAACTGGGCTGACGCGCAGCTGAAAAAAGTTGCCGCCGCACTGGCAGAGATCGAAGGCCAGGCCAGCAGTTTCAGCACTCATCCCAATGATATCGGGCTGATTGCCATTGGCTGTGCGCTCGGTTATCTCGACTTCCGCTTTGCCGGGCTCAACTGGCGCGACGGTCATCCGCTTACCGCCGCCTGGTTCGCCCTCTTCGATGCGCATCCGGCGATGGCCGCGACGCGTCCGTATTAATCAGGAGTGTGCATGTCACAGCAGATCTATTTTCTCAATGGGCCGAACGCCAATTTGTATGGGCTGGATAAAAACGGCACCTACGGCAGCGAAAGTTTTGTCAGCATCGAAGCGCGCTGTCAGCGACGCGCCGCGTCACATGGTGTGATATTGCATTTTCGCCAGAGCAACCACGAAGGCGTATTGGTTGACTGGATTCAGGAGGCGCGTCAGAACGCGGTGGGGTTAATTATCAACGCCGCGGGTTTAACCTACAGTTCGGTGCCTATTCTTGATGCGTTGCTGATGTTTGATGGGCCGATCATTGAAACGCATATGAGCAACATCTGGAAACGCGAGCCGTTCCGCCATCACTCGCTGGTGTCGAAAGCGGCGACCGGTGTGATTGCCGGGCTGGGCGCAGCCGGTTACGAGCTGGCGATCGACGCGGTGGTCAACCTGCTGGGAACGCACGCTGCATGAGTACATTAGTGTTTTACAGCGAATTCGACAGCTTCGAAGAGTGGTCCGGTTTACTTGCCCCACATTTGCCCGGCGTGACGATTTGCCGCGCCGAAACGGTGCAAAACCCCGATGAGGTGCACTATGCGCTGGCATGGAAACCGCCTCATGGCTTCTTTGCGCCGTACCGCAATCTCAAACTGTTGGTGAATCTCGGCGCGGGTGTTGATTCGCTGGTGGGACGCGACGATCTACCGGACATTCCGATAATCCGTCTCTCCGATCCGGATATGGCACGCATGATGGCCGGGTACGTGCTGTTTGCCGTGCTGCGCTACGCGCGCGATATCCCGGCATTTGAACGCGCGCAGCGTGAACAGCGCTGGCATTACCTGCATCCACGCAAACCTTCCGGCATCCGGGTTGGTGTGCTGGGTTTGGGAGAGTTGGGCGCCTATACGGCGCGGGAACTGGTACGACAGGGGTTCGACGTGCGCGGCTGGTCGCGTTCGCCAAAAGCGATGACGGGTATAACGTGCAGCAGTGGGCTGGCGTCGCTGAATGATTTTCTCAGCCAGAGCGACATTCTGGTGGTCATGCTGCCGCTCACGCCGCACACCGCTGGCTTGCTGAGTGCAGAGCGGCTGTCGCGCCTGCCGTACGGCGCGGCGTTCATTAATGTTTCGCGCGGGGCGATTGTCGATCAGGCGGCGCTGACTGACGCGCTGCGCTCAGGGCAGATTGCTGAAGCCACGCTGGATGTGTTTGACCGCGAGCCGCTGCCTTCCTGCGATCCGCTGTGGCGGATGGATAACGTGCTGATCACGCCGCATCTGGCCTCGGTCGCCATCCCGGCCAGCGCCGCACAGCAGGTGGCAGAAAACATCCTGCGTGCCGCACGCGGTGAATCAGTGACCAATCAGGTGTTCCCGGAGCGTGGGTATTAACGGAAAGCCGCGCAATGTCTGGCAGCCATGCTGCCGACATTGCGCCAGGCGTTACATTGCGCCGCCGGGCATCCATCACGCCACCCGCACCACCTGCGGATCGAAATAACTGGGTGCCGCCATGCCAGGAATATACTGGTCGGAGATAAAAACGCGGCAGCGCTCAGCGAAGGCGTTAACCACCATGGAGTGCTGGGTGTGAGCGGCGGTCGCGTAACCGAGTAGCATCGGCCTGTTGGTCCCGGCCAGCCGTACGCGAATCAGGCGTTTGCCATCCTGGGAGAGATGCGCTTTCGGCCGCACGTTGGCGATACCAAACCCCACGCCGTTCGCCACCATCGCACGCACCACTTCCATATTGCTGGAGCGCATCACCACATTCGGCGTTACGCCCGCCTCGCTAAACAGCCCGAGGAAATATTCACGGCTCCACGGCATATCCAGCAACACCATCGGCATCGTCGCCAGATCCTGAATGGTCACCGCCGATTGTGTCGCCAGCGGATGATGTTCACCCACCATCACATACGGTGGCAACTGTGCCAGCGACGTAAATGCGATGTCGCTGGCGGGAACCAAATCGTAGGTCAACGCGATATCGATGTCGGCGGTGCGCAACTGTTTCAGCAACTGTTCATGGTTGCCTTCGACAAGCGTAATGCGCACGCCGGGAAACGCGCGGCCAAAGCCGAACACCAGTTCGGGCGTCAGCATAGGCGCCAGCGTATCCAGACAGCCCACGCGCAGCGGGCCGCGCACATGGTTCATGGATTCCGACGCGATAGTATAAAGGTTCGACATCTGCTCCAGAATGAGCTTCGCCTCTTTCAGAACCTGATGACCGATCGCCGTGAGCGAAACGCCCTGCGCGTGATGGCGCACAAAAAGCTGTACGCCAAGTTCAGATTCGATATGGGTGATAGCAGCCGAGATCGACGGCGACGAAACGTGGATACGTTCTGAAGCGCCAATGATGCTGCCCGCCTCTCCCGAGGCGACAAAATATTCCAGCTGACGCTGGGTTATGCGACTGAGCATGCAGGTTCTCCTGAGATCGCCGACGCGATCATGTCGCGTCAGTCATTCTAATAGTGCTTATTTTTATGCACTTATCATGCCAAACGACAAATAACAGCATAATTCCCTGGTTTTGTTGTACCGCCCTTCCCTTCAGCCTTATCACTGGTTAAGAAAATCCGTTGCAAAGCAGCGCCTTTTTTAGCGTCAGAAATCCTGATGCAACGGCGAGGAAAAGGCTGTTTTACGGAATCAACTCGCAACGTCATTATCGCTTTCACACCAGGGAACACCGTTTGCACCGTTCCGGCGCGCCGGGTTTCAGATTGCTACAACAGCCATTTCATAAGATGGGGATGAGAATATGTTGCGTAAGATTTGTGCCTTAACGTTGTTGACCACATGCGTGCTCAGTGCAGGCAATGCGATGGCCGCTGACAAGCTGATTGTCAGCACCTGGGGCGGCGGTTTTAAAGATTTGATCGATGAAACCATTGCCAAAGAGTTCACCAAAGAGACCGGCGTAGAAGTGCAGTTTGTCACTGGCGGCACCATTGATCGCCTGAACAAAGCCAAGCTGGCGGGCGGTTCACCGGAAACTGACGTGACCTTTACCACCGCGCATGTGGGCTATCTGTACGCCAACTCAGGCCTGTTTGAAAAACTCGATATGAGCAAAATCCCGAACGCAGCAAACCTGGTGCAACAGGCGAAAGTCAGCCCTTATCACCTCGGCGTGTGGGGCTACGTTTACACCATCGGCTATCGTCCGGATCTGGTGCCCAAAGGTGAAACCTTTACCAGTTGGAACGATCTGTGGAAGCCCGAGCTGAAAGGTACGCTGGCGCTGCCAGACTGGGATCCGAGCCATATCATTGCGGTGGCCGCCAAACTTTCCGGCAGCGATGCGGCGCACTGGGAGCAAGGCCAGGCGAAGCTGAAAGCGCTGATCCCGAATATCAAATCGTTCTATACCGATGATGCCAACAGCCAGCAATTGATCTCCACGGGCGAAACCCCGGTACAGGTGATGCTGTCGATGAACGCCTACAACATGATGGCTGAAGGGGTGGACGTCAAACTGGCGATCCCCAAAGAGGGGGCGATTTTGGGCGTCGATACCATTGGTATCAACAAAGGCACCAAACATAGCGATCTTGCATATAAGTTCATGAATATTGCCCTGAAGCCCGACATTCAGGAGCAGGTGGCAAAGATTTATCACGGCAGCCCAACGGTAACCAACGCGCATATCGATCCTGAGCTGGCGAAACTGCCGGGCATGCTCACCACGCCTGCACAGTGGAATGCCACCATCAATACCGATCCGCAACTGCGCGCCGAGAAAACCGCAGAGTGGCGTCAGTGGTTCTCTGAAAACATCATGTCTCATTGATTTATCGGGCGGCTTGCGGGCCGCCCGGGTTCTACCGGCAGCACATTACTCAGGCAGCAAGGTCTATGACGAGAAAACCGACATTTTTACCCTGGTTCATCATCCCCGCGACGCTCGCCGCTGTCGGGCTGGTTGTCGCGATGTTCGCGGTGATGCAGTTCAGCGTGCGGGCGTATATTCCCGGTTCGCTCGACGTGGGCGGATTTACGCTGGCGAACTTCAAAGGCCTGTTCAAAAGCATCTATGCCGATGCGTTTATTAACACCGTCGTGCTGAGTGCGAAAACCGCTATTTTTGGCCTGCTGATGAGCTACCCGCTGGCGTATGCGCTGGTGCGCACCCGCACCACATGGATCAAATCCGCGATTTTGATCATTGCGATTACGCCGATGTTTCTCGGCGAAGTGGTGCGCACCTATTCCTGGATTATCGTGCTGGGTAACAGCGGCTTCCTTAATAGTCTGCTGCTGGCGTTGGGCGTTATCTCCACGCCGATTCAGTTTATGTTTACGCAAACCGGCGTGGTGCTGGCACTGGTGCACGTGACCATGCCAATCATGGTGCTGATGCTGGCGACCGCCTTGTCGCACATCAACCCGGATTATGAGAAAGCCGCCGCCAGCCTGGGCGCAGGGCCGATCCGTACCCTGCTGACCGTGACGATTCCCCTCTCGATCCCCGGCATTGTCTCCAGCCTCACTACCGCGTTTGCCTGGACCTTTAGCGCCTTTGCCACACCGCAGCTTATTGGCGGCGGACGCGTCAGCACCGTGGCGACCATGGTCTATCAGTTGGGTTTCTCGTCGATGAACTTCCCGTTTGCCGCCGCGCTGAGCATCGCCGGTTTGATCCTGACCATCCTGCTGTTGCTGGCACTCAAACGCATGACCCGATTCCTGCGCACGATGGGAGAGCATTGATATGACCCGTTCGCTCAACGACAAACTGACTGTACTGGCGGGCCGCCTGCTGGTCGCTGCTATTCTGCTCTTTGTGATGCTGCCGACGATCGTGGTAGTGATCTCCTCGTTCAGCAGTACCGCCGTGTTGTTCTTTCCGCCGAAAGGCTGGTCGCTGCGCTGGTTCGAGCGCGCGGTGAATTATGATGATTTCCGTCACGGCTTCTACTCCGGGCTGATTGTTACCGCATGGGCATCGTCACTGGCGGTGATCATCGGCACCACGCTGGCGATTGCTATCGAACGCTATGCGTTTCCGTGTAAGCAGGTGCTGGAAGGGATTCTGCTGTCGCCGCTGTTTATCCCGCATTTCACCATTGGCCTGGGCCTGCTGATGCTGGTGTCGCAACTCAACCTGGGGCGCGGTTATCCGCTGGTGATTTTCTGCCACATCGTGCTGGTCCTGCCGTTTGTGCTGCGCAGCGTTTATGTGTCGATAAAAAACCTTGAACAGCGCATTGAACTGGCAGCAGCAAGCCTTGGCGCATCGCCATTGCGCGTGGTGTGGACCATCACCGTACCGCTGATTTTGCCGGGCCTGTTTGGCGGCTGGCTGTTTGCCGCGATCCTCTCGTTTAACGAATTTACCGCGTCGTTGTTTATTACTACCCAGGCAACACAGACCTTACCGGTGGCAATGTACAACTATGTGCGTGAATTTGCTGACCCGACACTGGCGGCCCTGTCGGTTATTTATATTGCCGTCACCGCCACCTTATTAATTATTGCCAATAAGTTTTTAGGCCTGGGGAAAATATTGAACATTGAGACCAGACATTAATTAACCGTGAATGAAGGCGCACTGGAATTTCCCGTGCGCTGCCTTTAAGACGCCTGATTATCATTAATACGACACCCGATTACGCTTCGCGATAAAACTATCGAGGGTCGCTTATATCCAGGAATTCAACATGTCAGTAGAAAAAATTAATACCGTCATTGTCGGCGCAGGTCAGGCCGGTATTGCCATGAGCGAGCATCTGGCATTAATGGGCGTGCCCCACGTCGTACTGGAACGCAGCCGCATCGCTGAACGCTGGCGTTCTGAACGTTGGGATTCGTTGGTAGCGAACGGTCCCGCGTGGCACGACCGCTTTCCATCGCTGAAATTCGACAATATTTCCCAGGAAGCATTTCCGCCGAAAGAGCGCATGGCGCAATATTTTGAAGACTATGCAAGGATGATTAACGCTCCCGTACGCACCGGCGTTGAGGTACATCAGGTTGTGCGCCTGGCGGGACGCAGCGGATTCAAAGTGGTGACCTCCGCCGGTGAATTTGAAGCCGCGAATGTGGTGGCCGCCACCGGCCCGTTTCAGAAACCCTCATTCCCGCAGATCGTGCCGCAAAGCGCAGGCGTGCAGCAGATTCACTCTTCCGTCTACAAAAACCCGCAGCAACTGCCCTCAGGCGGCGTGCTGGTGGTGGGTGCTGGCGCTTCCGGTACGCAAATTGCCGAAGAGCTGCGTAAAGCGGGCCGGGACGTTTATCTGTCGGTCGGCGAACATTATCGCCCGCCGCGCGCCTACCGTGACCGTGATTACTGCTGGTGGCTCGGCGCGCTTGGCCTGTGGGATGAAGTGAAAATAAAACCGAAAAAAGAGCACGTTGCTTTTGCGGTAAGCGGCTATGAAGGCGGTAAAACCGTCGATTTCCGTCGCCTGGCGCATATGGGTATTACGCTGGTGGGCATCACCCAAAGCTGGGATAACGGTGTCCTGAGCTTTGCCGACGGCCTGGCGGAGAATATCGCTGCGGGTGATAACGCCTACTTTGACGTGCTGCGCGATGCGGATGCTTACATCGAACGCAACGGGCTGGATCTGCCGCCCGAGCCGCAGGCGTGGGAACTGCTGCCGGATCCGCAATGTCTGCTCAATCCGCTGGCGCAATTAGATATTGCCGCAGCGGGTATTACCACCATTATCTGGGCGACGGGTTTTAAATTTGATTTTAGCTGGCTGCAAGTGGATGCCTTCGACGAAAAAGGCCTGCCATTCCATAAACGCGGTATTTCCGCCGAGCGCGGTATCTATTTTCTCGGCCTGCCTAATTTAGTAAACCGGGCATCATCGTTTATTTATGGTGTATGGCACGATGCGAAATACATTGCCGATCATATTGTTTTGCAGAACGCTTATACCGACTACGTTAAATCATAATTGTCCACGTATTCTGATCGTCACCGGTGGCTAAATCATCGTTATTTAGCCACACCGTCCTGGATAACAACATGATCATCACCTGCATTGAAGATCTCCGGCAACTGGCGCGTAAGCGGGTGCCCAAAATGTTTTACGATTATGTCGATGCCGGCTCGTGGAGCGAATATAGCTATCGTGCCAATGAAGCGGATTTACGTCGCCTTGAGTTTCGCCAGCGCGTGGCGGTCGATATTACCGCCCGCAGCACCGCCAGCATGATGCTTGGACAGCCTGTAACAATGCCCGTAGCCATTGCCCCCACGGGGTTAACCGGCATGATCCATCCCGACGGCGAAATCCTTGCGGCACGGGCAGCGAAAACGTTCGGCATCCCCTTTACGCTTTCGACAATGAGTATTTGTTCCATTGAAACCGTGGCGCAGGCTACGGATTACCATCCCTTCTGGTTCCAGCTCTATGTCATGCGCGATCGCCAGTTTGTCGCGAATCTTATCGATCGCGCAAAGGCCGCCAACTGCGGTGCGCTGGTCGTGACGATGGATCTCCAGGTGTTTGGGCAGCGCCATAAAGACATTAAAAATGGCCTGTCTACGCCGCCGAAAATGACGCTGCGCAACCTGCTGAATATTGCCAGCAAACCCCGCTGGTGCCGCAATATGCTCGCAACCCGCAACCGTAACTTTGGCAATATTATCGGTCACGCCAGCGGTGTTAATAACATTGATGCCATGGTGGAGTGGACAGCGCAGCAGTTCGATCCGCGCCTCTCCTGGCAGGATATTGAGTGGATTAAACGGCGCTGGGGCGGCAAGCTGATCGTAAAAGGCATTATGGACGTAGAAGATGCCCGCCTGGCGGTGGCGGCAGGCGCGGATGCGCTTATTGTCTCTAATCACGGCGGCCGTCAACTGGATGGCGTCTCGTCATCAAGTACCTTATTGCCAGAGATTGTCGCCGCAGTGGGTAATGATATTGAAGTCCATTTCGACGGCGGGATACGTTCCGGGCAGGATGTGCTGAAGGCGATTGCGCTGGGGGCTAAAGGAACCTATATCGGGCGCAGTATGCTGTATGGCTTAGGGGCGATGGGCGAAGAAGGTGTCACCCTGGCGCTAAATATCATTCGTAATGAATTCGATTTGTCGATGGCTTTTTGCGGCAAGACCCATGTTGCTGCCATTGATGCAGGGATCCTGCGGCGCAGGTTGTTTGACTGACTTGCCCCATTTGGCTGTTATAATCCCGCTAACACACCAATGGGTTTAATGACGACAATGACAAAACTTACCTTGCAAGAGCAGCTGTTAAAAGCGGGATTAGTCACCAGCAAAAAAATGGCCAAAGTCCAGAGAACGGCGAAAAAGTCCCGCGTTCAGGCGCGTGAGGCCAGAGAAGCGGTAGAAGAAAATAAGAAAGCGCAACTTGAGCGCGATAAGCAACTCAGCGAACAGCAAAAGCAGGCTGCGTTATCGAAAGAGTATAAAGCGCAGATCAAGCAGCTTATTGAGATGAACCGCATCACAATAACGAAAGGCAATATCAGTTTTAACTTCACCGACAATAACCTGATTAAAAAAATAGAAGTCGATAAAGTGACTCAGGCGCAGCTGATCAATGGCCGTCTCGCCATTGCCCGTCTGGTGGCCGACAACAGCGGTGATAACCAATACGCCATTATCCCGGCGGCTGTCGCCGATAAAATTGCCCAGCGCGATGCCAACTGTATTGTGCTGCACAGCGCGCTCACCCAGGAAGCACAGGACGAAGACGATCCGTATGCCGACTTCAAAGTGCCCGATGATTTGATGTGGTAATTCGCGTTTCAGAATGGGCTGTCATGACGGGCGTTGATCCACGTGTTGCTGCCAGGATGAACAAAATGCAACGCGCTGGCGTGCAGCATCAACCGCGGTGCCCGTTCAGTCCCCGGCATCAGCCGACCGCCATACAGATCGCACCCCAGAATCGGATGCCCGAGGTGCTGGCAGTGAATGCGTAGCTGGTGCGTGCGCCCGGTTTCAGGAATAAGCTCCACGCGCGACAGCGGCAGTAATCTGCCCTCTTCCTGCGTCTGGTAAAAACGCTCAATAACGCGAAAACGGGAACGCGCTGGCTTGCCGCTGGCCGCACAAAGCGACATCAGCGGGAAGCATGCCGGGTCTTTGCCGATCGCCGCATCGATCACCCCTTCGTCGTCGTGCACGTGTCCGCAAAGCAATGCGCTGTAAACCTTGGTGACGCTGCGCTGGCTGAACTGCTGGCAGAGCGCGGCATTAATGGCTTTATTGCGGGCAACCACCATTAACCCGGAAGTGCCAAAATCGAGGCGGTGCACCAGGGTGCATCCGGGGAATATCTGCACCAGCCGATAATGCACCGAATCGAGATTTTGCGGGTTTTTCCCCGACAGGCTGAGTAATCCGCTGGGTTTATTGATCAGCACCAGGTGCTCGTCCTGATAGAGCGTTTCAATATTGTCGTGACACGGCGGGGCAATAAAAGTATCGATCGTAGACATCGGGCAGCCCGAGTGGAGAGTGGCAGCGGATAATAACGGATTTTCACCGAACTGGCGAACCCGGCGGTTCGCTTAACGGGCGCGACAGGCGTTTTCCCCCTGCTGCCTGGCGTTCCGTGGTTTTCCTCACTCGCAGAGCAGAAATTTATCATTCACACTTAACCAGGCATGGCCTGCGCAGGCATTGTGCTTTACACTGCGCGCTGCAAAAAACTGAGTAGATAAACGATTAACCAGGCGGTACAGCGATGAACGGAACAATCACAACGTGGTTTAAAGATAAAGGTTTTGGCTTTATCAAAGATGAAAACGGCGAAAACCGTTATTTTCATGTGATTAAGGTTGCTAACCCTGAGCTAATTAAGAAAGATGCGGCGGTGACTTTCGAACCCACCACCAATAACAAGGGGTTATCGGCTTACGCGGTGAAAGTTATCCCTGACAGCAAATACATCTATATTGCTGGCGAACGTTTCAAGCTTGCGTCGATCAAATCGTATCTGGTGTACAGCGAAGAAGTCCCCGCTGATACTCGCATCGATAAAGAAAACGTCGTGTTGTCGGTGGGTCTGCTGATGGAAAATATCCGGCCGAAGAGCACCACCAAGCCGGGCGAAATGCGCTCGGTGAAAAAACTGGCGATCACCACCTTTCAGGGCACAACGTCCATTTTCTCGGAAGATGAAATCGACATTGATGCGACGGTGAAAATGCTTAAAGTTTGAGCCACCGTTGCTCTGCTTTCTGTACCACGCGCTGGCGTACCGTAAGCCAGCGCATGGTAATGAGAAAGAAGCGGGCTGAATGTCGCTTCTTTTCCCATTCAAGGTAAACCAGCTTAATCCGGGCGCTTGCCTGGCATCATTCTCAGCAAGGTATTATCCCGCAGTATATAGTGGTGCAACAGCGCGGCTGCCGCATGCAAGCCAATGATAAAATAGCCCGTATTCGCCAGTAATTCATGAATCTCTTTCAGGCTATGTTGCAGTACACTATTTTTTTCTGCCGCAACCGGCATGTTAATAAACAGAAAGCTCCACTCTTTCTGGCCGTAATAGAGCGATACCACCCCCAGCAGCGGAAGAAAAATAAACAGTGCATATAAAATAAAATGCACCACAGTGGCGCTGAGTTTTTGCCATTGTGGCAGAGCGGGAACGATCGGCGGTTCCGGGAAAATAAATCTAAATACCATTCTGACCAGCATCAGAATAAAGACACTGAGGCCGCAAGTGTAATGGGTTATTGTCATCCAGTAACGGCCGACAGAATCTTTGGGGAAAATATCCCTGAATTCCATCGCCGCGTACGCGATCGCGATCAGCAATAAAACCAGCCAGTGTAGTGCTATCTGCCCACCTGAGTATTTTTTCATTTTTTCTTTCCTGCGAATGAAACGATTATTTAAGCCAGCGCCTGTCCGGCGAGCGAACCTGCGCCCATCGACAACGCCATCGCCATGGCGCTCCAGAAGGTGATGCGAATAATGGCTTTCAGCGGCGGCGCTTTGCCGGCGACCGACGAGATATAGCCGAGGAGCGCCAGGGAAAAAAGTGTGGAAAGGATGACGCACAGCAAAACCCACCGTGCCGGCGTTAACCACGCCACCAGAACCGGCAACACCGCACCGGCAGAAAAACTGATGGCTGAAAAAATCGCGGCCTGCAGCGGCCGTGCTGAATTCGTCTCCGTCAGGCCCAGTTCTTCCCGGGCATGCGCTTCAAGCGCATCCTTTGCCATCAGTTGCTCCGCAACCTCGCGGGCAAGCGAAGGCGTCAGCCCCCGTTGTATATACAGTGACGTCAGTTCCTGCACCTCCCCGGCATAATCCGTCGCCAGCTCCCTTTTTTCCTGTGCCAGCGCCGCCTTTTCGGTATCGGCTTGCGATGAGACAGAGACATATTCTCCCGTTGCCATTGACATCGCACCGGCGACCAGCCCGGCAACGCCCGCCAGCAACACGCCGGAGGAGGAACTCCCCGCAGACGCAACCCCGAGAACAAGGCTGGCCGTTGACACGATGCCATCATTGGCGCCCAGTACTGCCGCCCGGAGCCATCCCACTCTTCCGATACTGTGAAGTTCCAGATGCATGATGATGTTTTCCTTTTATCCGTGAATGAATCTGCCTGGCATTACGGGTATTAAAAAATCGCGTTGAGAAGGTGTTAATTTATTCTGTCAGCCTTAACGTCACATTAAGAGGGAATGAGTAAAATCCAGGATCTGCTGATTTTTATTTTTCCAAACGCTGAAATGATAATAGCTATCATGCTCATTCATAAGTTGTTCAACAAATTATCCCATCAGCATTACCATTAATTTCATTTTACCTTTCATGCAGGTTATGACCGGTAATTTTCCGGCGCCAGTATGAATTGTTCAGATTATTCACCTGCAGTCAAAGCGAATTGCGACGTTGTCACGTTGTCAGAAAAAAGAGGTGTAAAGTTCACCATAACGAGACGTGCCGTGCGCTGGCGATTTTCGTTTCTCTCAACCATGCTTTTTGTACTGACATTTTGACACGAGAAATCACCCATTTCGCCCAGGACACGATAATGCGCAATGCCCTTATCCCTCTCATCACGGCTGTGCTTCTTTTTATTACCGGCGTTTTTATTCTTAATATGCAGCTCTGGTACTCCACCCGGGCGGAGCGCCTTGAAGGTGCCATATACGCGGTGAATAATATCAATAACATTCTTGATGAAGCGTCCCATGCTACCCATCTTGCCATTGACATCGCGGGGAAAGGATGCGATCCGGAGGGACAATTTCAGCTCGGCACTGAAGCCGCCCTGCAGCCCCATCTGCGCACGATCCTGATTGTTAAAGGCCGGGAAGTCTGGTGCTCATCGCTACCGGGAAATCGCGGGCTGCTGGCGCGTATTCCCAAAATGTCTGCGGCCAGTCTGTTTCTCGCACCGGCAGAGGACGCGGCAAACGAACAGCCCTTTCTGGTCTATCAGACGCGATTTGCCGCAAGCCGCGTGCTGGTCACCATCAGCGATCAGCATATTCGCGAGGCGCTGAATGCGCCGTTAGAGGGGGTTATCTACCGATTGCGCGTCGGGAACAATGTGATCGGCCTGTCGGGGGATATCGCCGCGCTTAACGCCAGCACGCCCCCTTCGGGTCAAGTCAATTCGAAAGCCTATCCCTTCAGTATTATTTACAATCAACCGCCGCTGTTTAGCGTGTTCCGGCTCGTCTCTTTGGGGCCGGGCATCCTGATTTTCATCCTGTTCATCTCCTGCGCGGCGGCCTACGCGCTGGTTAAATACCTGAATAAAAATGCCACACCGGCAGAGACGCTGCGCCGGGCCATTACCAACGGTGAGATCGTGCCTTTTTACCAGCCGGTGGTGAATGGCAGAGAGGGAACCCTGCGCGGCGTCGAAGTACTGGCGCGCTGGAAACACCCGCAATCCGGCTATATCCCGCCCGTATCCTTTATCCCTTTAGCTGAAAAATCAGATCTGATCATACCGCTAACGCAAAGCCTGATGCGGCAGGTCGTGGCCAATATGAACGCCATTGCTCACATGTTGCAGGAAGGTTTTCACATCGGTATTAACTTCAGCGCGTCCCATATCACTTCGCCCGATTTTGTCGCGGAGTGTCTGAAATTCAAAGAGAGTTTCAATCACCCTGCGCTCAATCTGGTAATTGAAGTGACCGAACGCGAACCCTTAAACGTGGATGAAGATCTGGTGCATCGGCTGAATGTCCTGCATGAAAATGGATTTGTTATCGCACTGGATGATTTCGGTACTGGCTACTCAGGGCTCTCTTACCTGCACGATCTGCATATTGATTACATTAAAATCGACCAGAGTTTCGTTGCCAGAGTGAATGCCGAGCAGGACTCGACGCGGATTTTAGACTGCGTGCTGGATCTGGCGCGCAAACTCTCGTTAAGCATTGTCGCCGAAGGCGTCGAAACGAAAGAACAGCTCGATTACCTGAATCAAAACAACATCACTTTCCTGCAAGGTTACTACTTCTATAAGCCGGTCAACTTTCAGGAGCTGATCAAAATTCTGCTGTCAAAACCCAAAGTGAAGGTCGCTGTGGATGATGCAACGCGGGAAAAAGAGGATGTTCACGACATAGTGAATTGAAATAAAAACACTTTTTCCGGTACAGATTGTTGAAGATCTTATCTTTTTCGTATTTGTCGGCGATCGACGGAAGGCGGTAAACCAAACAGCCGGGCATATTCCCCCAATGCGCATTCCAATGTTCGAAAAGCGTATTGACTTCCCCCTTGGTGGAAAAGCGTCACGATATTGATCGTTGCCTTGCAAGAATGGACACGAGAGGCAGATCGGTTAATAGCGAACGGCGACTTTTTCGCATGATAATTCCGAAATAATAACGCCGCGTTCTTCATCATTACGCGCTTCTCGCCTTCATTCACGCAGCAATCCACGGCTCTGATGTAATACATTTCGCGGTGTGTACATTCGCGATAAACGTTTTCAGCACGCACATATTATATATCGGTTAATCGTACCACTACTCTTGTTGTACCCACGCGCTTTGCGGGGGAACACTTCCTCCGTGCTGCCATGGATATTCGCGGTTAATACTTTATCTCACAACTGTGGTAGCCCTTACGAAATAAGACCATCGGCATGAGGTAAATGTGAATAATACAATACACGATGTTTTATTACAGGATTATCCTTTGCTATTTTCCGGCTTGCCAGCAATAAGCTCTGAAAACGAAAGGGAGTTAGTGCAGTTCTGCGAACAGCATAAGGAACATGTTTTATCTGCGATGCCATGGGCGGCTTCAGAGATTGCAGGTAGTTGCGGGTTTAAATCCCTTTTTCAGCTCATTTCTCATCATGGTGGGCGAAAAATATATATCCCCAAGGATGCGGCAAAGTTCTATAAATTATACGAGATTGAGATTCCCAAAAAACAGTATTCCCGGTTATGCAAATATGCGGATTCTGCCGGGAACATCGAAATGCCATCGGCATGGGGCGTATTTGTGGCCATTCGTCGCGCGGCCATGCAGATAGCTATGCAGGACCAGGTTTCACCAAAATCGTTAGTGAAAACGTTTGGCGTCACCATGAGGAGTATAAGGCTCATAAAATCACGAAATACCTATCTGTAAGCAGGCAGTTGTCATCACGTTATTTTCACTCAATACACAAGGTGGATATTATGTCTCAGCAATACACTGTCAATGTTACCAATAATTCAACGATGTTTGGCTCTTTCTGTATTTATCAGTCATTACCGGACATTAGCAATCCGAATATTATGTCGTTGGCCTGGCTGACAAAAGCGGCCTTTCCCGGCACACTGCTCTCTTTCACGTGGGGAATTGACTACAGCTTTGTCTGGGATGATTCAGGACCGCTGGATGTGGGCAGTGTATTCACGGCGTCGCAGAGTGTTCCCTGCGATCCCTCCGGCAATAATAATATCACGCTGATGTACAGCAATGGCGCTTATAATTTTACCGGGCTGAATAATGGCGGGCGTAATGGCACCTTATTTATTACCGGCCATGAAAGTATTAACCCCGTTAATAGCGCCGCTGTCGGGATCGCCATGTCGGGCGCGGGAACATTTGTCCAGCCGGCGCAGCCGAATATGGATTTGGTGTTTTCCGTTACGCCGACGTACTGGATCACTTACGGTAATTACATCCCCGGCCAGGTTATTCAGATCAGCGATATCAGCAATGCACAGCAATTAACTTTCCCAATGGGCAGCTATGAACTTGATGTGACGCTGCAAAGAAATAATAGCTGGGTTGTCGCCAGCAACAGTTAACCGTTAATAACAGCGGGGAAAGGTGTGAGGCCATAATTTATCCCTCACGCCCTTCCCTCTTTATAATTCGTTTCAGAAGGGGAATAAAATGGACAAAGAACAATATGACCGACAGAAAATTAATGAATTTCTCCTGTTGGTGAGTAATGAGGATGAAGTCATTACCTCTACCGGTGCCAGTGTCGTCAATATTAGTGGCACGCTTTATAACGTTGATGGCAGTACGCCGGATCCCAAAAGAGTGCCGGGATATAAAGATAAAAGCTGGAAGGATTTACTCATTGCGAAAGGCATTCCGTCAGGCAGCCCTTGCTATATTACTAACGCCGTTCCGGCGGGCACCAGCCATCCTGAATTTTCCGTCGGTGGTCATATGACGCCCTCCAGCGACGGAAATGTGTCTGTCGGCGGGAGTTGTTATTTGATGCCCGAGTGCCAGTGGCATAACAATAAAGCCCGGGACGGTATTGCGTTTTATCACAGTGAAACGGCCATGCTTCAGCTCACCGGGTATATGCAGGGCGAGCTGGGAGCCACATTCCAGATACGGCTACCGTGCAGCGAAGCTTTTGGTCTGCTGTACAACCTTGAAGGTGACTGGCAACATCAAAACTTCGCCACTAAAGCGGACGCAGAATATTTTCTCGCCCAGTTGAATGGCGGCCAGCAAGTGGAACACCACCTTTTCGAACGTCATATCCAGCTCCAGGGTCAGAGCCAGCGGCTGAAGCTGGTCAAAGTCTGAGTATACCGTTCCTGCCGACGGGATAACCGGCAGGAACGGCTACCCTTCAAATCGCCACCAGTTGTCTTACGCCCTGCGCTTCCATCTCCTCGCCGCGTCCGCGCTGGATAATGGTGCCGCGCGACATCACCAGATACTGATCGGCGAGCTCAGCGGCAAAATCGTAAAACTGCTCCACCAGCAGAATGGCCATATCGCCGCGATTCGCCAGGCTGCGGATCACCGCGCCAATCTCCTTGATAACCGAGGGCTGAATACCTTCCGTCGGCTCATCGAGGATCAACAACTGCGGCTTGCAGGCCAGCGCCCGCCCGATGGCAAGCTGCTGCTGCTGCCCGCCGGAGAGATCGCCGCCCCGCCGCTGTTTCATCTCGCGCAGCACCGGGAAGAGATGGTAAATCTCGTCGGGCACCGTTTTCGCCTGGCGTCCCGAAAAGCGCGACAGCCCCATCAGCAGATTCTCTTCGACGGTCAAACGGGGGAAAATCTCTCGCCCCTGCGGAACGTAGGCGATCCCCTGCTGCACCCGCTGGTGCGGTTTGCTGTTATTGATCAGTTTGCCCTGCCAGTGAACCGTGCCGGACTTCGCCGGAATCAGACCCATCAGGCACTTCAGCAGCGTGGTTTTCCCCACGCCGTTGCGCCCCAGCAGGCAGGTAATTTCACCGGGTGTGGTCTCGAACGACAAGCCGCGCAAAATGTGGCTGCCGCCGTAATACTGGTTTAACTCTTTCACCTGCAACATATTAGCGCCCCAGATAAACGTCGATAACTTGCTCGTTGGCCTGCACCTCGCGCAGCGAACCTTCCGCCAGCACCTGCCCCTGATGCAGCACGGTCACGTAGTCGGCAATGGTTTCGACAAAGCCCATATCATGCTCCACCACCATCAGCGAGTGTTTGCCCGCCAGCGTGCGAAACAGCTCGGCGATATACTCCGTTTCGGCATCCGTCAGCCCGGCGGCAGGCTCATCCAGCAACAGCAGATGCGGTTCCTGAACCAGCAGCATGCCAATTTCCAGAAACTGTTTTTGCCCGTGAGAAAGCAGCCCGGACGGGCGCTGCCGATGCTCCGTCAGCCGCAGCAACAGCAGCACTTCATCAATGCGATCCCGCTGCTCGCCGCTGAGCCTGGCACGCAGGCTGGTCCACACCGACTTATCCATTTTCAGCGCAATTTCGAGGTTTTCCGTCACGCTCAGCGCTTCAAACACCGTGGGTTTCTGGAACTTACGCCCAATGCCCGCACGGCTAATCTCCACCGGCGACATCCCGGTAAGATCGATGTTCTGATCGTAGGTGATCGTGCCGCTGTCCGGCCGTGTTTTACCGGTAATGATATCCATCAGCGTGGTTTTGCCTGCGCCATTTGGCCCGATCACGCAGCGTAGTTCCCCCACGCCAATCGACAGCGACAAATCCGTCAGCGCGCGAAACGAATCAAACGTAACGTTGATTTTTTCCAGTTGCAGCACCGGATCGGTAGTTTCGCGGTAACGGTCCTGCAACTGCGGCTGGGTAAAAAGGGAATCAGTCATGCTTCCTCCGTTTGAGCAGGCCAATCACGCCGCGCGGCAGGAACAGCGTCACAAGAATAAACATCAGCCCAAGGAAGAAGAGCCACACGTCCGGGAAAGCGACGGTAAACCAGCTCTTCGCGCCGTTCACGATCCCGGCGCCGAGGATCGGCCCAATCAGCGAGCCGCGCCCGCCGAGCGCCACCCAAATCGCCGCTTCAATCGAGTTGGTCGGCGACATTTCGCTGGGGTTGATAATCCCCACCTGCGGCACATACAGCGCGCCCGCCAGCCCGCACAGCACGGCGGAGAGCGTCCAGACGAAAAGCTTGTAGCCTTTCGGATCGTAGCCGCAGAACATCAGCCGGTTTTCCGCGTCGCGCACGGCAGTGAGCACCCGGCCAAACTTGCTGCGCGTCAGCATCACGCCAATCGCCAGCGACCCCGCCAGCAGCAGCACCGTTGCCACAAACAGCGCGATGCGCGTACCAGTTGCCGATACCGGAAAGCCGAGCAGCGTGGTAAAACCGGTAAAGCCGTTGTTGCCGCCAAAGCCGGTTTCGTTGCGAAAAAACAGCAACATCCCGGCGTAGGTCAGCGCCTGGGTCATGATCGAGAAGTAGACATCTTTAATGCGCGAGCGAAAGGCGAAATAGCCGAACACCAGCGCCAGCAGGCCCGGCACCAGGATCACCAGGCACAGCGCCCAGGCGAAATACTGCGTTCCGGCCCAGAACCACGGTAATTCCGTCCACGAGAGAAACGACATAAACGCCGGCAGCCCGTCACCGGCGGCCTGGCGCATCAGATACATTCCCATCGCATAACCGCCGAGGGCGAAAAACAAGCCGTGTCCCAGCGACAGCAGCCCCGCATAGCCCCACACCAAATCCAGCGCCACCGCGACAATGGCGTAGCAGAGGATTTTGCCTATCAGCGTCAGCGTGTAGGTGGAGATCGCCAGCGGATTTTCCGCCGGGAGCAGCGCGAAAAAGGGCAGGATCAGCAGCGCGGCCAGCAGCAGTGAAGCGAGCATGCAGGTCAGGCGCGGCGCGCGTCGGGCGATAGTTAACGTAATAGGTTGGCTCATCAGTCAATTACCCGCCCTTTGAATGCAAACAACCCCTGCGGTCGTTTCTGAATAAACAGCACGATCAATACCAGGATCGCGATCTTGCCCAGCACCGCGCCGATTTGCGGCTCAAGGACTTTGTTCAGCACGCCGAGGCCCAGCGCCGCCACGACCGTGCCTGCCAGTTGCCCGACGCCGCCGGTTACCACCACGAGGAAAGAGTCAATAATGTAGCCCTGTCCCAGTTCCGGGCCGACGTTACCGAGCTGCGACAGCGCTACCCCGCCCAGCCCGGCAATACCGGAACCTAAACCGAAAGCCAGCATATCGACGCGCCCGGTGGGTACGCCGCAGCAATCCGCCATGCGGCGGTTTTGCGTCACCGCCCGCACGTTCATGCCGAGGCGGGTTTTGTTCAGCAGCAGCCAGGTGAGGATCAGCACGCCGATAACAAACACAATCACCGCAATACGGTTCCAGGGCAGCACCAGGTTCGGCAACACCGACCAGCCGCCGGAGAGCCACGCCGGGTTAGCGACTTCCAGGTTCTGCGTGCCGAACAGCACGCGCACCAGTTGAATCAGCATCAGGCTAATCCCCCAGGTGGCGAGCAGGGTTTCCAGCGGCCGTCCGTAAAGATGGCGAATAATGGTGCGCTCCAGCAGCATGCCGATAATGGCGGTGATAAAAAACGCCACCGGCAGTGCCACCAGCGGGTAAATCGCCAGCCAGTCGGGGGCAAAGCGCTGAAACAGATCCTGCACCAGCCAGGTGGAGTACGCGCCCAGCATCAACATTTCGCCGTGCGCCATATTAATCACGCCGAGCAAACCGTAAGTGATCGCCAGCCCCAGCGCCGCCAGCAACAGGATCGATCCGAGCGAAATCCCGCTGAACGCCTGGCCGAGCCAGTCGCCCCATCTCAGGCGTTGCTGTACCTGCTTCAGGCTGTCAGCGGCGGCCTGGCGCACGGCGGCGTCCGGCTCATTTTGCGGCTGCGTCAGACGTTGCAGGCTGGCCTGCACCTGCGGATCGCTGGCTTCGCCCAATAGTTTCACCGCCTGCAAACGCCGTTCGGCGCGGCTATCAGCAAGTTGTAAGTTCGCCACCGCAATAGCCAGCGCAGTGTGCACGCTGTCGTTTTTCTCTGCCGCCAGCCGGGCGCTGAGAAACGGCAGTTGATCGGCCTGCGCACCGTTTTGTAGCGTCAGAGCCGCGCGCAGACGGACGCTGTCGTCCGGGCTGACCAGTTGGTGCGTGGCCAGCGCGCTGGCCACCAGCCCGCGAATGCGGTTATTCATAAACACTTTTTTCGTCGCGCCCGCAGGCGCTGCGTCGCCTTCCAGCGCCGTTAGTTTGCCGTTCTGCTCGGTGAAGAGTTGACCATTCGTATCGGTGACGACCGTTTCGTCATTCAGCGCCTGCAACAGCGGCAAGCGCGATGCCTCCGGCGCGGCAGACCACTGCTGAAGCAGTTGCGCCTGCTGCGTGCGGCTGGCCTTGCCATAATCAGCGGCAGGCCCGGCCTGCGCCGTCGCGGTCATCAGCAGGCAGCCGAAAAGGAGAAAGCCCAAAGCCGGGAATATTTTCATCTGTCAGCGTCTTTTGATGGTTATCCGGCCAGGCCGGAACATTCAACCACTGTCAGGGGCAGTACGCCTGCCCCTGACACGTCTTATTTACCGCCGGTTTTTACCGGGTAATCCGGTTTTTTATCGTTGCCCGCAATGTACGGGCTCCACGGCTGGGCGCGGATCGGCTTATCGGTATTCCACACCACGTTGAACTGACCGTTCTCTTCGATTTCACCAATCATCACCGGCTTGTGTAAGTGGTGGTTGGTGGCATCCATGGTCAGCGTAAAGCCGCTTGGCGCAGCAAAGGTCTGGCCTGCCATCGCCGCACGGACTTTATCCACGTCGGTGGTTCCCGCTTTCTCAACCGCCTGCGCCCACATATGGATGCCGACGTAGGTCGCTTCCATCGGATCGTTGGTCACCACGGTGTCGGCGTTCGGCAGTTTGTGCGCTTTGGCATAGGCACGGTAATCCGCAACAAATTTGGTGTTCACCGGGTTGCTGACTGACTCAAAGTAGTTCCACGCAGCCAGATGGCCGACCAGCGGTTTGGTGTCGATACCGCGCAGCTCCTCTTCGCCGACCGAGAAGGCCACCACCGGCACATCAGTCGCTTTAATGCCCTGGTTCGCCAGCTCTTTATAGAACGGCACGTTGGAGTCGCCGTTAATGGTGGAGATCACAGCGGTTTTGCCGCCTGCGGAGAATTTCTTGATATTGGCAACGATAGTCTGGTAATCGCTGTAGCCAAACGGGGTATAGACTTCTTCAATATCTTTATCCTGTACACCTTTAGAGTGCAGGAAGGCGCGCAGAATTTTGTTGGTGGTGCGCGGGTAGACATAGTCAGTGCCGAGCAGGAAGAAGCGTTTTGCGCTGCCGCCGTCTTCACTCATCATGTATTCCACCGCCGGGATCGCCTGCTGGTTTGGTGCCGCGCCGGTGTAGAACACATTCGGCGACATCTCTTCCCCTTCATATTGCACCGGGTAGAACAGCAGGCCGTTCAGCTCTTCAAACACTGGTAGCACTGATTTGCGCGAAACCGAGGTCCAGCAGCCAAACACCACCGCGGCTTTATCCTGGGTCAGCAGTTGACGCGCTTTTTCCGCAAACAGCGGCCAGTTAGAGGCGGGATCGACCACCACCGGCTCCAGCTTTTTACCCAGCACGCCGCCTTTGGCGTTAATTTCATCAATGGTCATCAGCGCCATGTCTTTCAACGGCGTTTCTGAAATGGCCATAGTGCCGGAGAGGGAGTGCATGATCCCCACTTTAATGGTGTCTGCTGCGTATGCCTGTAACGACAAGCCCATGCTCAAAAAAGTGGCTGACAGGGCAAAAGCTTTCAGTAAAGAACGTCTTTTCATTACAAAACCCCTAAATGATATTGAGTGATTAAAATTCCCCGCCGGACGACGGGGCGGAACCACGGCTACGGTGAAACGGGTTGTAAACTTGCCTGCTGGAGCATGTGTAAGGTGATTTTCCTGACCTCGGCTTTGCTCTGAGAAATGTGCTCGGTCAGAATGCGCTGCGCCTCCTCGGTTTGCTGTTTCAGGATCGCCTGTAAAACACGGGCATGTTCGTTGTAGGTCGCATCCACACGGTCATTGCGGGTGAAATCAAGATGGCGGATGATGCGCATCTTCTCGGTCAACTCCACATGTACCCGTACCATTTCACTGTTGCCGCTGGCGCGTACCAGCGTGGTGTGAAATTGCTCATCCTGCAGCGATAACGCTTTGCTCGGCTCCATGCGCGGCGCGTCAATCCAGAAGCTGACCAGCGGCGCCAGATGTTCTGAACAGATGCCCGGCGGCATGCCGCATAAGCGACGTACCGCTTCCCTTTCCAGTACGATACGAAAGTCGTACAGCGCTTCGAAATAATTGAAATCAAAAGGTTTTACCTGCCAGCCGCTGCGCGAGTAAACCTGCACATACCCTTCATGCTCAAGCCAGAACAGCGCCTGCCGCACCGGGGTACGGCTGGCCGACATCCGCTCGGAGATCTCGTTTTCGCTGAAATGCGCGCCCGGCATTAAGCGAAAATCAAAGATGTCGTTTTTCAGTTCGTGATAAATGCGCTCCGCCAGGCCGACGGTGCGTTTTTTATTGCCCTTCTCGCTCATCATCCGTCTCCCTTATTCCAGCCACAGCAGCGTGTCGCCGGGGCTAACCGGACGCCCCGGCTGGCAGGCAATACGTTTAACCTTGCCGCTCTGCGGCGCGTTGATGGCCAGCTCCATCTTCATCGCTTCGACGATCACCAGCGGCTGGCCTTCCGTCACGGCATCGCCGGGATTAACCAGCACCTTCCAGATGTTGCCGCTCATATCGGCGCACACCGGCAATGCGTCGTCATCCTCGGCGATTGCTTCCGGCGGCTGGCTTTCCGCTACGCTGGCCTGATCGTCCAGTTGCCAGCGCTCCACTTCCGCTTCGAAGGCTTCCGCCTGGCGGGTGCGGAATTCGGCAATGTCGGCGGCGTTATCGCGCAGGAACTGCAAATGCTGCGGGAAATCAAACACCGTCTCTTCAATGCGGATGGTGGCGCGGCCTTCGCGGAAATCGTCACGTAACTGAGTAAGTTCCGCTTCACTCACCGGGTAGAAGCGCACCTGGTCGAAGAAGTGCAGCAGCCACGGCTCGTTGGCGGCAAATTGCGCGTTTTTGAGGAACTTGTTCCAGATAGGCAGCGTGCGGCCCACCAGTTGATAGCCGCCGGGGGAATCCATGCCGTAGATGCACATGTACATCCCGCCGATCCCAACGGTGCCTTCGGCGGTAAAGGTACGCGCCGGGTTATATTTGGAACTCAGCAGACGATGACGCGGATCGATCGGCACCGCGCAGGGTGCGCCGAGATAGACATCGCCAAGGCCCAGGATCAGATAGCTGGCGTCAAAAATCGTCGCCTTCACCGCTTCGCGGCTTGCCAGGCCGTTGATACGCTGAATAAAGTCGACGTTGTTAGGCAACCACGGCGCTGTCGCGCGCACCGTGTCTTTGTAGCGGCTGACCGCATCCAGCGTGGCGCTGTCTTCAAACGCCATCGGCAGATGCACAATGCGTGATGGCACTTTCATCTGGCTGACATCGCCAATGTGCGACTCCAGCTCCAGCAGCAGCGCTACCAGTTCCTGCTGGCTAATGGCGAGGCTGTCATAACGCACCTGCAAAGAACGCACGCCTGGCGACAGCTCTTTCACGCCCGGATGCGCCCGTTTGCGCAGTTGTTCCATCAGCAGGTGAACACGCAGACGCAGCGCCAGATCCAGCACGTTGTCGCCATACTCAATCAGAATGTAGTTATCCCCGGCCTGGCGATAGACAATCGCCGGTGCGCCAGCAGCGGCAGGCAGCGACACCAGCGCGGTGGCAGAAACGCCGTCGCGATCGGCAAGGGATGGCGTAGTGAATTCCGCCAGTTGGCTGGCATGCAGCGTCTCAATGCTGCGCTCCTGCGCTTTTTCCCGCGCCACCGCCTCTTCCACGCTGATCGGGTAGAAGCGGATGCGATCGCCCGGTTTGACCTGCCCGACTTTCCACAGCTCGGCTTTAGCGATGGTCACCGGGCAGACAAAACCGCCGAGGCTCGGGCCATCGCGGGTAAGGATCACCGGGAAGTCGCCGGTAAAGTTAATTGCGCCAATGGCGTATTCGCAGTCGTGAACGTTAGAGGGGTGCAGACCGGCTTCACCGCCGTTTGGCCGCGTCCAGCTTGGTTTCGGCCCAACCAGCCGCACGCCGAGGCGGTTTGAGTTGTAATGCACTTGCCAGTCGCTGGCGAAGAACTCGTCGATCGCGTCCTGGGTAAAGAAATCCGGCGCGCCGTGCGGCCCGTACAGCACACCAATGCGCCACAGTTCGCCATACTCCGGGATCAGCGACGGGCTAATCGCCTGGGGTTCGCTCACCGGCGCGGGCGTAGTACAGGCGGCCAGTTGCGGGCGCGAAATCGGCAGCAGATCGGCGACTTTCAGCGTGCGTCCGGCGTGGCCGCCAAACTGCCCGAGTGCAAAGGTGGAGCGGCTGCCAAGGTATTGCGGCACATCAATGCCGTTACGCACCGCGAGATACGCGCGGCAGCCGACCTGCGCGCGCCCATACGCCAGAATCTGCCCGGCGTTAACGGTGATCGGTTGCCATAATGGCACCGCTTCGCCATCCAGCGTCGCCTGACAATCTGCCCCGGTCAGGGCGATCACCGCTGCGCTGTGAAATTGCAGCACCGGACCTTGCAGGGTGAACTCCAGCCCCGCCGCCGCCTCGTGGTTACCAACAATGCGGTTGGCCAGGCGGAAAGCAAAATCATCCATCGGGCCGGAAGGCGGCACGCCGATATCCCAATAACCGAGGCGGCCCGGATAATCCTGAACGCTGCTCCAGGTTCCCGGTTGCAGCACCTCAATCACCGGCGCGTGCGCGTCAACACTGTCGAGCATCCGCGTCCACATGCTGCCATGACGGAAGGCTTCGCTGGCGGTGATCTGGCGCAGATAATCCAGGTTGGTGGTAATGCCGTGCAGGCGGGTGGCGTCGAGCGCCGCCTGCAATTTTGCCAGCGCCTCTTCGCGGCTGTCGCCATGAACAATCAGTTTGGCGATCATCGGATCATAAAATGCCGACACTTCACTGCCGGTGGTCACGCCGGTATCCACACGCACACCCTGCGGGAAAGCCACTTCGGTTAATACGCCAGGACTGGGCTGGAAGTTTTTCAGCGGGTTTTCGGCATAGATACGCACTTCGATGGCCGCGCCTTGCGGTGCCTGTTGCAGACGCCCCCAGTCAATCGCTTCATCCGCCGCCACGCGCAGCATGCACTCGACCAGATCCAGCCCGGTAACGCACTCGGTGACCGGATGCTCCACCTGCAAACGGGTGTTGACCTCCAGAAAGTAGAACGCATCCCGCTGCGCGTCGTAGATAAATTCCACGGTGCCCGCGCTGCGGTAATTGACCAGTTTGCCAAGCTGCACCGCCGCGCTGAGCAGCGCTTCACGGGTAGTGGCTGGCAGGTTTGGCGCCGGGGTTTCTTCCACCACTTTCTGGTTGCGGCGCTGCAATGAGCAGTCGCGCTCGCCGAGCGCCACGACATTGCCTTTGCCGTCGCCAAAGATCTGCACTTCAATATGCCGCGCGCGATCGATGCAGCGCTCGACAAACACGCCGGCGTCGCTAAAAAACTGTTCGCCAAGCCGCCGCACGCTCTCCCAGGCATCATGGAGCGCCTGCGCATTGGCGCAGCGCGTCAGACCAATACCACCGCCGCCCGCCGTGCTTTTCAGCATCACCGGATAGCCAATATTCGCTGCGGCTGCCAGCGCTGCATCCAGCGAGTCGAGCAGCCCGGTGCCCGGCGTCATCGGCACGCCCGCCTCGGCAGCCAGCTCGCGCGCCCGATGTTTCAGCCCAAACTCACCAATCTGTTGTGCCGTCGGGCCGACAAAAACAATGCCCGCCTGTTCACAGGCGGCGGCAAACGGCAGGCTTTCCGACAAAAATCCGTAACCCGGCCAGATAGCCTGTGCCCCCGTTTCCTGCGCTGCGGCGATGATTTTGTCGATACGCAGATAACTGTCGCTGGCCTTTTCGCCGCCGAGTGCCACGGCAATATCGGCCTGTTTGACATGTTCGGCATTTTTATCAGCGTCGGAATAGACCGCCACGCTTTTGATACCCAGACGTTGCAGCGTGCGGATGGCGCGACAGGCAATTTCGCCCCGGTTGGCAATCAGTACGGTGTTAAACATGTTTGCTCTCCTGGCGGGCAATCCAGTTACGCCAGCCTTTAAATTCAGTAATGTCGGTGGCATCGTGCAGCGCTGCCGGTTCGCAGATAAACCCTTTCACCCAGCGGCCATCGGCCAGCTCCAGCGAACCAATACCGAGCGGCGCGGGGATCTCCGCGACAAATTCACCAAAACGCGCGAGCGGGATATCCCACAGCTCCACCGCAATGGCCGCGCCCTGCGCCTGGCGGGCAATGCCCGGCTTGGGCGGTGTGGTGTTTGCCAGTGCATACAGCCGGTAGCACGGCGCGGTTTCGGTGGCTTCGACAAACGCGGCATCGCGGCTGGTGAGCTGGAAGTTCAGCGGCATGCCGCGCAGATGCGCACCTACTACGGCAACGCGAACATGGTGTTGAGAAACCGGTAATGCCATCGCTGGCGGAGTGAATGGCTGGCCGGTCGCGCCGAGCGGCAGCGCCAGTTGCTGCTGCCAGCGCAGGCCAAAATCCGCCAGCGCACGGTCATGCCAGGCCGGGGCGATCAGCGTGATCCCGGCCGGTAAACCGTCGGCGCGAAATGGCGCAGGCAAGGCCAGCGCACAAAGATCAGCAAGATTGGTAAAGTTGGTGTAGGTGCCAAACTGCGAGTTGAAGAGAATCGGCTCCTGCTTCATCTCTTCCAGCGTATGGATGGTAGGCGATGTCGGGACCACCAGCGCATCAACCTCGCTCAGGGCGCGCTGAATTTTTTGCGTCAGCTCTGCACGCAGGTACTCCGCGTTAAAGGCATCCACCGCGCTGTAGTTCAACCCGGCGGAAATAATGGTGTGCACGGTGGGGTCCATCTGCTCCGGGTGTTGCAGCATCTCGCCGACAGAGGCGGTACGTTCCGCCACCCACGGCCCCTGATAAAGCTGCTCAGCAAGCTGGTAGAACGGCGAGAAATCGATCGGCTGCAACGTTGCGCCGCCGGCACGCAACGCCTCCAGCGCCTTCAGCCAGGCGGCTTCAGCCTGCGCATCGCCAAAGAAACGCAGCTCTGCCGGGATAGCGAAAACCGGGTTTTGCGGGATGGCCGCCGGCGCGGTTGCCGGGTTAACGCGCGAATAGGCATCTTCACTGTCTGCGCCACCCGCCAGCGTCGCAATGTAAAACGCATCTTCCACCGTCAGGGCAAACACCGACAGCGTGTCATTCAGACGACAAGCAGGCAGCACGCCGGTTGCAGAGAGCCAGCCTTTGGTTGGCTTCAGCCCGACAATATTGTTAAACCCGGCAGGCACGCGGCCCGAACCGGCGGTGTCGGTACCAAAGGCAAACGGCACCAGGCCACGCGCCACCACCGAAGCCGATCCCGAACTGGAACCGCCGCTGACATACGCCGGATCAAAAGTGTTTGGCACCGCACCGTAGGGGGAACGCGTGCCGACCAGCCCGGTGGCGAACTGATCGAGGTTGGTTTTACCAATCACAATCGCCCCCGCCGCTTTCAGCCGGGCGACGGCAGTGGCATCTCTTTCAGCGATAAATTCGAGCGCCGGGCACGCCGCCGTGGTCGGCCAGCCCGCCACATCCACATTGTCTTTGACGGCGAAAGGTACGCCGAACAGCGGAAACGCATCCGGGTTATTGCGGTACAGCGGCAGTAACGCAGTAATTTGCGCCTGCAACTGCGCGTCGCTGGCGATCACCAGCCAGGCATTATCCTCAAGGGATAAAGCATCTATATGCGCTTTTAAAAGCGAATAAACCGACTCACTCTCCTGCCGGATGCGCTGCTGCCATGCAGCCAGTGTTTTTCCTGTCATTAACGCCATCGTTGAATTCCTGTTGGTATACAAGATGGAATTCAATCAGCAAGCGGCATGCCAGAAATTCAATACCTTGTTTTTAAAGTAAAAACGCTATTTTGTGCCTGTTTTTTCAAAAACCACCTGCACCCTTTCTGAACATCTGCGCGCAATGGCAGTGCAATTACTATTGGAAAAACAGATATCTATAAGCAATATCAGAATATTCAATTATGGCGGTATGCCGCTATTCTTTGCCTGATTAACCTATAAACCTGCGCGAGCCCTTTGCGTAATAGCGAGGAGAAAAGATGAGAGCCGCTGTCTATTTTCAGGCCGGAAAACCGGACGTATTGCGCTATATCGATGTGCCGCAGCCCGTTTGCGGCGCAGACGAGGTATTGATTAAGGTTGAAGCGATCGCCCTTGAAGGCGGTGATGTGATTAATCGCGCCACCGCCGCCCCTTCTTCGCGGGGCACTATCCCCGGCTATTCGGCGGCGGGCACCATTGTGGCGGTAGGTAAAAATGTGCAAAACCGCCAGCCCGGCCAGCGCGTTGCCACTATTGCGCTTAACGGTTCACATGCCCAATACCGCGCTGCGCCCGCCGCATGGAGCTGGGTTATCCCCGATGGGCTGGATGTGGTGACCGCCGCCGCGATCCCGGTGAGTTTTGGCACCGCCGCCTGGGCGCTCTCTTCGCGCCTGCATCTTCAGGCGGGCGAAACGCTGCTGATCCAGGGCGGTGCGGGCGGCGTTGGCGTGGCGGCCATTCAACTGGCGAAAGCGCGTGGCGCGCGCGTGCTGGCGACACTTTCCGGCAGCGCCCGCGTGGCAAAACTTCACGAACTGGGCCTTGATGTGGCGCTTGATTACCGCCAGCAGGATATTGTGGCCGAGGTGCAAACGCTCACCCAACAGCGCGGCGTGGACAGCGTGCTGGATCTGGTGGGCTCCACGCTGGAACTCTCCTTCGCCTGCCTGCGAGAAGGCGGAACCGTGGTGCTGGCCGGTAACGCCGGGGGCAGTACCCGCGCCGATTTAGCGGCGTTACAGCAGGCCAATCAGACGCTGAGCGGGCTATTCTGGGGGCGCGAACTGGCTAACGAACAGGCCAGAGCCTCCGTTGACGGGCTGCTGGCGCAGGCGCGCGATGGCGTGTTACGGGTGCTTATTGATCGCGAGTTTGCGCTACAGGATGTGGTGGAAGCCCACCGTTACGCCGAAGAGAACCGCGTGCTCGGGCGCATTATTCTGCGCCCCTGAAGGCCATTATTGCAGGCTGAGGATAAGCAGAGCCAGGTCAGGATGCTGGCAGCGGAGCGCCGCGCTTACGGCGCGCGTTCCGCGGTCTCTTTCTGCAAATTGTCGCTGCCGAGACCGCCAATAAACGGCAGACGCAGGCGCAGCGGCGTGAAACCCAGCCCAACATTCAGCCCCAGCAGATTGAGTTCAAACCCCTCTTCCGCCCCCAGCGTTACGCCTGCGACACCGAGCAGAGAGACCTGCACGCCGCGCCCGGAAGGTGGCAGGCCAATCGGATTGCGCAGCGAGCGGAAATCTTTGCCGACCGCATTGGCGGGCAGATCCAGCTTCAGCGCCGGGACTTCGCGCCCGATATGCGCGAGAAAAGTATTGCTGTTCGGCCCAGGCCAGGCGTGGTAGGTCTGCGGCCACGGGTAAGAGGCAATCGCCGCTTCAATCTGCGGGATCATCGCTTCGGCCTGCGGGCCACGGTGATCGACCAGCAAGCGCGGCTGTGCGCCGTACCAGTAGCCATCGGGAATATTACTGTTACGCCGCACCTTATCGCCTGCGCCCCAGCTAATCACCTCGTAGCGGTTATAATGTGTTTCCCCGGCGCGTTTGAAAATGATCCATGGATGCACCGCCACCGCCCCTTTCCAGCCCCAGGTAGGTGCGGCATAAACCTGCACGATAGCAAGTTGGGCATTTATGCGCGCATCAGGCGCAATACCGGCAGAATCACGCCGGGCATCCCACCACCCGTGCTGCGTGCGCGTGTCCCGCTGGTGCATTGCCTGAGCAAGGCTGACGGCAAGGGAGAGCAGCGTGATGCACAGCAGGCTCAGGAAAAAGGTTTTTATGACGATCATGGCGGCCTGCTAACAGAAGGGAGAATTCAGCGTCTGCCCATTGTACTGGTGTTTTTTTGCCCGGCAAGACGCCGCCGCGCTGGTGGGCTGGGGAAACAGGCCGAATAGCATAAAAATCCAAAACGCGGCGAAGCCCGCAAAGATAAATAGCGCCGCACACAAGCGAGTTGCCCGGAAGCAGCCGGACAACGCGCCGCGTGCATTTGCTTACCGTGGCTTACCCCTCAACGGGAATAATGGAGATATGCCCATTGCGTTCGAGAATGGCATAGCGGATTTTACTCAACTCGGTAATACCCTGATTCTGTCGCGCTGCGACCAGAATATCATCGCAGGAGACATCCACTTTTTGCAGTTTATCGACAAGGGGAATGCCATTTTCAACGAGGATAACCGGCGAACCATCAATGACCGACTCCGCCCCGGAGAGATATTTTTTCACCAGCCCAAACAAAATATCGACCGCCACCAGCGTAATAATGGTCAGCATTGCACCGGTAACGGAAAAGTCATTGCCGAGAAGCGCCTGTTGCGTGGCCTCACTGATGATTAACAGCAGAATCAGGTCAAAGCTGGTCATCTCTAATAACGCGCGGCGCCCCACCACTTTAAAAACCAGTAACAGGATGAAATAGATCGCCAACGCCCGCAGCACCATTTCCATGTTGTTCTCCTACGGATAAATGAACTGCCAGAACCGGATGCCCGGTTCGTCATTAACTGCGACGGTATTCATCGATTTTCCCGGCGTGCCTGGTGTGGTATTCAGCCACACCGTAAAATCGCCGCTGCGGGTGATGTTGTTATAAACCAGGTAGAGCGTCTCTCCCCGGCTGTACATGCTGTCGGGCTGGGGCCAGACATTGCCGTGTTGATAATTCTCATTGAACGCGCCACCGAGGCTGATGACATATTTCTTCGCCGCCTGGGTTTGCAGGGTGATTTTTAGCGTCTGGGCGTTTTGCAGACGCCCGAATCGCTCATAGTGAATTTTCAGCGTCTGCTGAGCATTACTTTTGTCAGCCGGGCTAAAATAGCCGCCGGAAAAAACGCCGCTCAGCGCGGCGATAATAATCGCCAGCAGCACAAAAGCCCCGATGCGCCGAAACCCGGCTTCGAAATTCAGCGCCCAGGCCTTTTCAGCTACGCCTGGCAACGTCTCGTTGCGTTTCATTATGTCCCTCGCCGTTTCGCTTTCCAGAGATGAAAAACACTATCCAGAAGCCTGGCAGCCTGGCTCGCTTTCGCTATCAGATTCAGGCGAAATCGTCGGACGGCCCATCCAGAGGGCGCAGCGGCGGGAAAATGCGGGCGATCTCTTCGGCAATATCAAATTCGGTTAAATTTTCTTCGGCAATCAGTAACCAGGTCGAACCTTGCGGCGATTTCCATTCGGTAATAAAAAGCTGCGCGTCCGGGCGTAACACGATCTTCTCTCCGCTGTCGCGCGTATAAAACTGCCCGGCGCGTTTATCGTTATCCGGCAGCGTTAACCAGAGCGCCGGGTAAACGCCGCGCCAGACTTCGCCATGGTGCTCGCCGCCCAGAACCAGATATTCCTGCATCACTGTTTTCGCCATTGACCGTCTCCGCTGGATGAACCTCTATCAAGCTTACAACATCGGCCAGAAATCGCGTCCCGACGCCCCTCCTTAACATCTATGCCAGGCTTAAGGGGAACCCATTTTTACAGGAGCTCCCTCTAGCTCATCGCAACCATACAAAAGGAGAACGCATGACGGCATCTTCCCTATCTGACCATGACATCCAGTTGATCGATCGCTACTGGCGCGCCGCGAATTACCTCTCCGTCGGACAAATTTACCTGATGGATAACCCCTTACTACGCGAACCCCTCAAGCCGGAACACATCAAGCCGCGCCTGCTGGGACACTGGGGAACCACGCCCGGCCTTAACTTTATTTATGCCCATCTCAACCGCGTGATACGCCAGCGCGATCTCGATATGATCTCTATCTGCGGTCCGGGGCACGGCGGGCCGGGCATGGTGGCGAATACGTGGCTTGAAGGCTCTTACAGCGAGATTTACCCGCAGGTGAGCCAGGATGCGCAGGGGATGAAAAAATTGTTCCGCCAGTTCTCTTTTCCCGGCGGCATCCCCAGCCATGCCGCGCCGGAAACGCCCGGTTCTATTAATGAAGGTGGCGAGTTGGGTTACTCGCTGGCGCATGCCTTTGGCGCGGTATTTGATAACCCGTCGTTAATTGCCGCCTGCGTGATTGGCGATGGCGAAGCGGAAACCGGCCCGCTGGCCGCAAGCTGGCACGGAATTAAATTCCTCAATGCCGCGCGCGACGGCGCGGTGCTGCCGATTTTGCATCTGAATGGGTACAAGATTGCTAACCCGACGATCCTCGGACGCGCCAGCGATGAAGATCTGTTTCAACTGTTTCGCGGCTACGGGTATGAACCCCTGCTGGTCAGCGGGCATGAGCCGGAGCAAATGCATCGCGATATGGCGCAGGCACTGGACAGCGCCCTTGACCGCATTGCGGATTTTCAGCAGCAGGCGCGCGGCCATCAGGCAGCAGAGCGTTTACCGCGCTGGCCGCTCATTCTGTTGCGTAGCCCGAAAGGCTGGACCGGTCCACAAACCGTGGACGGCAAAAAGGTGGAAGATTTCTGGCGCGCGCACCAGGTGCCGGTCTCTTCATGCCGGGAAAACGACGAGCATCGCCAGATCCTGCAGCGCTGGATGCAAAGCTACCAGCCGCAGGATCTCTTTGATGAACACGGTCAGTTAAAGGCGGAACTGCGCGCGCTGGCACCGTCCGGGGATAAACGCATGGGCGCGTCGCCGTGGGCAAATGGCGGGCGGTTACGCCGCGAACTGGTGACACCGGCATTGCAATCGTACGCCGTGGAGGTCACCTCGCCCGGTGAAATCCAGGCGGAATCCACAGCGGCGCTCGGCGCATATCTGGCTGGCATCTTCCAGCAAAACCCGGATAACTTCCGTCTTTTTGGCCCGGATGAAACGGCATCTAATCGCCTGAGTAAGGTGTTCGATGTCACCAACCGCACGTGGCAGGCGGCGCAAAAACCGTGGGATGAACAGCTCGCGCCCGATGGCCGGGTAATGGAAATTCTCAGCGAGCACCAGTGTCAGGGCTGGCTGGAAGGGTATCTGCTCACCGGGCGGCACGGTCTGTTTAACTGTTACGAAGCGTTTATTCATATTGTCGATTCGATGTTTAATCAGCATGCCAAGTGGCTGAAAGTGACGCGCAAATTGCCGTGGCGGGCTCCCATTTCCTCGCTGAATTACCTGCTCTCGTCCCATGTCTGGCGCCAGGATCACAACGGTTATAGCCATCAGGATCCCGGCTTTATCGATCACGTTGCCAACAAGAAAGCCGATATTGTGCGCATTTATCTGCCGCCGGATGCCAACACGCTGCTCTGTGTGGCGGATCACTGCCTGAAAACCTGGGATCGCATCAATGTGATTGTCGCCGGGAAACAGCCTGCGCCGCAGTGGCTGACGCTGGAGGGTGCCGCAAAGCACTGCGCGGATGGAATGGGGATCTGGTACTGGGCGGGCACAGTTGAGGAAGGTGAAACGCCGGATGTGGTGATGGCCTGTGCCGGTGACGTGCCCACCATGGAGACGCTCGCGGCGGTCGACCTGCTGCGTGAATTCCTGCCAGCGTTGCGCATTCAGGTGGTGAACGTCGTCGATTTAATGGCGTTACAGACCCACGATCAGCACCCGCATGGCCTGAGCGAGCAGGCGTTTGATGCCCTTTTCACCGTCGATAAACCGGTAGTTTTCGCTTTCCACGGTTACCCCAGTTTGATCCACCGGTTAACCTACCTGCGCCATAACCACCGCAATTTCCACGTGCGCGGTTTTATGGAGGAAGGCACCACCACCACGCCGTTTGATATGACGGTGCTGAATGAGTTGGATCGCTTTCATCTGGCGCAGGAAGCGATATTACGCGTGCCGTCGCTGCAGGGGAAAGCGGACGCGATCCTTGATGTGTTACAGGAGAAAATCGCCGCCCATCATCGTTATGTCCGCGAATACGGTGAAGATCTGCCGGAAGTGCAGAACTGGAAATGGCCGTCACAGCAAGGCAGCGACGCTGCGCCGGAATAGCGGGCAGCGCCACCGCGCTTATGCCCGCATCAGGCGGCCATCTGCAAACAGGCTTGCGCGCAGGTTCGACACGCCTGCGCGCACTGCTGGCAGTGATCGTGCGGGTGTCTGCTGCACTCTTCAGCGCAGGATTTACAGATATCCACGCACACCCGGCACAGCGGCTGCAGATAGTCATTCTCCAGCGCCATGAACTGCCCCACCAGCCGACAGAGCGCCGCACACTGGAGATCCAGTTTGATGCAGTCACGCATCATTGCCATATCCTCTTCATTCAGACAACTCGCGGCGCAATGCTCGCAGGCAATGGCGCATTGGTAACAGGCATCGCTACAGGTTTTATGTTCGGTTTGCATAAACTCCTCCTTCTGTTGTCGAAGATATTAAGTGTGTACGAAGGCTGCATTTACGCGAATTATTAATTTTTTCTGCACAATAATAAGGCATTCAAACACAGCGCAAATATTTCCCGGCAGAAATGTTGTTCAACAAAAATAAATTAAAAACACTTAAAATCAATAAGTTAAAATAAGTGCCATCTAATTATTTACGCTGCGAAATAGTAACATCCATTGATGATGCAACTTAACCAGGACTATTCTGAGGGCGCTTTTCTTAATTGTTAGCAGACTAATCCCGGTAGCGAATATGCATTTGCATGCCTTCAGGATCGGTCCGGATTTGCTGTTCCTGAAGGTTTTTTTATTTCAGCTAAAGCGCCGACTCCTGCGTCCTGCAGAAAATAGAAGTTAACTGTGCGATACATCACAGCTTCATCTCCTCTCCCGGTAAGATTTGTCTTAAAAAGATTAACAAAATTTATATAAATTCATTGCAGGACAATGCCGGTGCGTAAACAAAAGTCACTATTTCGGCTATTTTGCCGTCATTTCAGGCATTTTGTAACCATGATTACTATTTCATTTCTATAAAAACAGGCCATAACTTCTTTATCTGCAAAGATATATGACCGATACAACAAATCTGGAATATCCATTCAGTGACTAATTTTTCATCATGGCAATTTTTCCCGCTTCGGTTTGACTAATTATCGATAGCGACTAACTTTAATTACGAACACCGACGACATTGAGATGCAAAATATGTCGTTTTATTTTAAACAACGAAACTGGAGAAATAACATGGCTGAACATCGTGGCGGTTCTGGTAATTTCGCAGAAGATCGTGATAAAGCATCCGAAGCTGGTCGTAAAGGTGGTCAACATAGCGGCGGTAATTTCAAAAATGATCCGCAACGCGCATCTGAAGCCGGGAAAAAAGGCGGTCAAAATAGCCATGGCGGCGGCCGAAAATCAGGCGAATAATACCTAACCACCTTGCTTCGAGCATTAAGTTATTTGTATTTTACGGCGAGTCGAAACGGCTCGCCATTATTTTCTCTTGCATGAAAGGTAATTCGCTATGCAGATTAATTCCCTTACTGATCTATTTATTCATTCCCTCTCTGATATTTACAGCGCGGAAAAGCAACTGACCCGCGCTCTCTCCAAACTGGCGCGTGAGTCTTCAAGCAGCGAGCTGTCTGAGGCTTTTAAAAAGCACTATGAAGAAACCCAGGGGCAGATTGAGCGCCTCGACCAGTTGGTAGAAGCAGAGCCTGAAATCAAGCTTAAGCGCATGAAATGTCACGCTATGGAAGGGCTGATCGATGAAGCCAATGAGGTCATTGAAGCCACGGAAAAAGGCAGCGTACGTGATGCCGGGCTGATTGCAGCAGCGCAAAAAGTCGAACATTACGAAATTGCTTCCTACGGTACACTTTGTACCCTCGCCAGTCAGTTAGGTCTGAAAAAGGCGCAGCAATTACTTGCTGAAACCTTAGAAGAAGAAAAAACCACCGATACATTACTTACCAAAATAGCCACTTCAAGTATTAATCAGAAAGCTGGAAGCTAATAACCGCCAGCACATGTCATCCCTGATAATATTATTCTTCAGGGTCAGTGAGACAGCCCGAAAATAGAGGAATGTACTATGACACCGCAAGAAAATTATCATGACTGGCTACGCGACGCACACGCCATGGAAAAACAAGCCGAATCGATGCTCAGCGCAATGAGCAGCCGCATCGAAAATTATCCCGACTTGCGTGCAAGAATTGAGCAGCACTTAACTGAAACTCAAGGACAGATTAAACTTCTGGAAGAGGTTCTCGATCGCAACAATATTAATCGCTCATTAATGAAAGATGCGACCAGTAAAATGAGTGCGATGGGTCAGGCTGTTGGAGGCATGTTTGCTTCTGATGAAGTTGTCAAAGGCTCAATTAGCAGCTACGTATTTGAGCAATTTGAAATTGCCTGTTATACGTCGTTAATTGCAGCGGCAGAAAAAGTCGGTGATATTGCCAGCATCGATATTTTCAAACAAATTCTCGCCGAAGAGAAAGCGATGGCTGAATGGGCATTTAATCATTTACCCGACGTTACCGAACAATTTTTACTTCGCGATGCCGCCGCTGGTGTGGAAGCTAAAAAATAAACAAAATCATCAGGAGAATTTATGTTTCGACACGTAAAACAACTACAGTACACCGTACGCGTCAGTGAGCCAAACCCAGGGCTGGCAAACCTCTTACTGGAACAGTTCGGCGGCCCGCAAGGCGAGCTGGCGGCCGCCTGCCGTTATTTCACCCAGGGTCTGGGTGATGACGATGTGGGTCGCAAAGAGATGTTGATGGATATTGCCACCGAAGAATTAAGCCATCTGGAAATTATTGGAACTCTGGTCGGCATGCTGAATAAAGGCGCGAAAGGCGAGCTGGCAGAAGGGACAGAAAAAGAGGCGGAACTTTATCGCTCATTAACCGCCAATGGCAATGACAGCCATATTACCTCGCTATTATATGGCGGTGGCCCTGCCCTGACGAATTCCGGCGGCGTGCCGTGGACGGCGGCTTATATTGATACCATTGGCGAAGTCACGGCGGATATGCGCTCCAATATTGCGGCGGAAGCGCGCGCGAAAATTATTTACGAACGGCTGATTAATGTCACGGACGATCCGGGCGTTAAAGATGCGCTGAGTTTCCTGATGACGCGAGAAGCGGCGCATCAGCTCTCCTTCGAGAAGGCGCTCTATTCCATTCGTAATAACTTCCCGCCTGGTAAATTGCCGCCCATCGAACAGTACAGCAATGTGTACTACAACATGTCCGAAGGCGATGATCCGCGCGGAAGCTGGAATAGCGACGAGAACTTCGACTACGTGGCCGATCCGCAACCTGCCGTGGATGGCGGCGATGGCCTCGCCACGGTGCAACTCAACGATAAACAGCGTGCACTGCTGAAAGCGATGGCGGAACGTACGCAATCCGATCCTGGTGTTGATCCGCTGACCGGTGCTGAGCTCGGTAGCGGCGAGCCGCAAGAGAAATAATACTTATTGATAACCTGTCATATTCACCCCTTAGTTTAGGGGTGTTTTTTTGTGGGGTAACCGGGCATGTTCGAATTCGATGCGTTCCATCTGGCAAGGCTTCAGTTCGCCTTTACGGTCTCGTTTCACATTATTTTTCCCGCCATCACTATCGGGCTCGCCAGCTATCTGGTGGTGCTTGAAGGGTTATGGCTGAAAACCAAAAATCCCGACTGGCGCGCGATGTATCACTTCTGGCTGAAGATCTTCGCCGTCAACTTCGGTATGGGCGTGGTGTCCGGGCTGGTAATGGCCTATCAGTTTGGTACCAACTGGAGCGGCTTTTCCCAGTTTGCCGGCAGTATTACCGGGCCATTGCTCACCTATGAGGTGCTGACCGCTTTCTTCCTTGAGGCGGGTTTTCTCGGCGTCATGCTGTTTGGCTGGAATAAAGTGGGGCCGGGGCTGCACTTTTTTGCCACCTGCATGGTGGCGCTCGGCACGCTGATGTCTACGTTCTGGATCCTGGCCTCCAATAGCTGGATGCATACGCCGCAAGGGTTTGCCATTGAAAATGGTCAGGTGATCCCTGTCGACTGGTTTGCGGTCATTTTTAACCCGTCATTCCCGTACCGTTTGCTGCATATGACCATTGCCGCGTTTCTCAGCACTGCCCTCTTCGTCGGCGCTTCCGCCGCCTGGCACTTGCTGCACCGCAATGACACACCGGCAATTCGCAAGATGCTGTCGATGGCGATGTGGATGGCGCTGGCCGTTGCGCCGATCCAGGCCTTTATTGGCGATATGCATGGCCTGAACACGCTGAAGCATCAGCCCGCGAAGATCGCCGCCATTGAGGGGCACTGGGAAAATCCGCCCGGCGAAGCCACGCCGTTGTTGCTGTTTGGCTTGCCGGATATGGAACAAGAGCGCACGCGATACGCGGTGGAAATCCCTTCTCTCGGCAGCCTGATCCTCACCCACTCGCTGCACGAACAAGTGCCTGCGCTGAAAGATTTCCCGAAAGCGGATCGGCCCAACTCCACGATTGTCTTCTGGTCATTTCGTCTGATGGTCGGGATGGGGCTATTGATGATTGCGCTCGGCGTTGCCGCTTTGTGGTTACGTTTCCGCCAGCGGCTATATACATCGCGCCCCTTCCTGTACTTCGCGCTGTGCATGGGCCCGGCGGGGTTGATTGCCATTCTTGCCGGTTGGGTGACCACCGAAGTCGGGCGACAACCCTGGGTCGTCTATGGGCTGCTGCGCACGGCGGATGCGGTTTCCCTGCATAGCACCTTACAGATGAGCCTGAGCCTGCTGGCCTTTATCGTGGTGTACACCTCGGTCTTCGGCGTCGGCTACAGCTATATGGTGCGGTTGATTAAGAAAGGGCCGCAGCCCTGGGATGAACATGCAACAGACGGCAGACCGGCGCGCCCGCTCTCGGCGGCGGGTGAGCATTTGCAGGCGGAGGAGGAAAAATAATGGGCATCGATTTATCGCTGATCTGGTTTGTCATCATCGTCTTTGCCACGCTGATGTATATCGTGATGGACGGCTTCGATCTGGGCATCGGTATTCTCTTCCCGGCGATTCAGGATGGCGGCGAACGGGATATTATGGTGAACAGCGTCGCGCCGGTGTGGGATGGCAACGAAACCTGGCTGGTGCTCGGCGGCGCCGGGCTTTTTGGCGCGTTTCCTCTCGCTTATGCGGTGATCGCCGATGCGCTGGCCATTCCGCTGACATTAATGTTGATCGGTCTTATTTTTCGTGGCGTGGCGTTTGAGTTCCGTTTTAAAGCCACTCCGAATCATAAGCCGTTCTGGGATAAGTCCTTTCTCGCCGGATCGCTGCTGGCGACCTTTATGCAGGGCGTGGTAGTCGGCGCGGTGATCAACGGTTTTCCTGTCACCGGCCGTACTTTCAGCGGCGGTTCGCTCGACTGGCTAACGCCCTTTAACCTGTTCTGCGGCGTTGGTCTGGTCATCACGTATGGCCTGTTGGGTGCCAGTTGGCTGGTGATGAAAAGCGAAGGAAACCTGCAACAGAAAATGCGTGTTGTCGCCAGAACGCTGTTGCTGGCGCTGCTGGTGGCGATGGCCGCGATCAGCCTGTGGACACCGCTTTCCCATGCAGCGATCGCCGAACGCTGGTTCAGCCGGCCGAATATCTGGTTTTTTGCCCCGGTTCCGCTGCTGGCGATCCTCTTTAGCGTCTGGTTATGGCATACGCTGAGCAATGCGCAATACCATATTTTGCCGTTCATTCTGACGCTGGGGCTGATTTTCCTCGGCTTTAGCGGGCTGGGCATCAGTATCTGGCCGCATATTATTCCGCCGGATATCACGCTGTGGCAGGCCGCCGCGCCGCCGCAAAGCCAGGGCTTTATGCTGGTTGGCGCACTGCTGATTATTCCGGTGATCCTGGTTTACACTTTCTGGAGCTACTACGTGTTTCGCGGAAAAATCCAGCATGGCGCGGGGTATCACTGATGTCATTTAAACGTATCGCACCGAAAATCATGTGGTTTGTTGGGCTGTGGTTTGCCAGCGTGCTGGCCCTGTTTCTCGTCAGCTCTGTGCTCAGGCTGCTGATGTCAATGGCCGGGCTACGCGCGTAAGGCAGCGCAGGAAGGGTTACTCAATCTTGCCGCTGAAAACGCGAAATCCCCAGCGGTTATATATAAAGCAGTGTAATAGACACCAGTAACGCAAAACTGATCAGCAGAAATTTTTGCGTTTCTGGCGGCGCGGCTGCTTGATGGAAGCCAAATTGTCAGGCGGTTATCGCCTTATCCAGAGATATTTAGGTATTTTCTTATGTCGTTAAAAAAGGCCACGCATGTGGCCCGGTTTACGATTATTTTTTTGGCGGAACGGGTTTTTTATCGCCGGATTCCGGTGCTTCATGGGGATCGTCTTTTTCAACCTGTAACATTGTTACCTCCTCATTATTTACGCAGATTTTTCACTATAGCCCGGTAAAGGAAAAAACAGCCAAGCGGCAGCAGGAAGAGTATATTTCCCGCTGCGCTTGTTTTATTTCAGTACCCCTTCTTCAGCATTTAGTCCGATTCGGCTAATAAGCGAATTAATCGGCCGAGAGCATAATTGGTTGCCTCTTTGATATTCGCTTCGCTGTCGCCGGTAAACTGTTTCACCCGGGTATGAATGCTGTTGTCAGCAAGCTGCCAGGCAAACCAGATCGTGCCCGCTGGCGTACCATCTTCGCCGCCGTCCGGCCCGGCGTAGCCGCTAACCGCAATGCCGATATGCGCCTGCGACTGGCGCACGGCGCCCGCCGCCATCTCAATAACGGCCTGTTCGCTTACCGCCGTGTGCTCGGTAAGGGTTTCGCGACTGACGCCAAGCATGATCATCTTGGCTTCGTCGGTAAAGGTCACAAACCCGCTGCCATAAAACGACGGGGTATTCTCCGCTGCGCATAACGACGAGGCGATCATCCCGCCGGTGCAGGACTCCGCCGTCGCCAGTTGCAGCTTCTTTTCCGTTAACAACCGCCCCAGTTCATTGGCAATAGATAACGAAGGTGTGGTCATCAAATCGCCCTCAGAGTAAAGGCGCAGACGGCGCTGCGCCTGTTGAAGAATCAAACGGTAGCTTTTTCCGCCTTCATGCCGGGCACGAGAATCACTTTGCGGCACTCTTCCTGGCGTTTTTCGAAGATTTCATACCCACGCGCCGCCTCTTCCAGCGGCATATGGTGAGTAATAATCTCCTCCGGCGTCAGGTGTCCCTGTTCGACAAGCGCCAGCAATTCCGGCAGCCAGGCATGAACATGCGTCTGCCCCATTTTGAAGGTCAGCCCTTTATCGAAGGCATCGCCGAACATAAAGCCATGGATAAACCCGGCGTAGACGCCCGGCACGCTGACAATGCCGCCACGCCGCACCGCGGCGATACATTGCCGCAGCGCTTTCCCGCTGCTGCCTTCAATTTTGAGCGTGCTCAGTACGGTTTCTGTGATGCTGCCTTTCGCTTCAAAGCCCACAGCATCAATGACCGCATCAACGCCCCGGTTGCCCGGCGTATTTTCGATAATCCACGCCGCGGGATCGTCGTTTTTATCGAAGTTAATCGGGATCGCGCCATAGCGTTGCCGGGCGAACTCCAGCCGGTAATCGTTGTGATCGACGATAAAAATCTGCTCAGCGCCTTTAAAGCGCGCGCAGGCCGCCGTCAGCAATCCCACCGGCCCGGCACCGTAAATGGCCACCCGCGAACCCGGTTTCACTTCGGCATTGATCACCGCCTGCCAGGCCGTCGGCAGAATATCGGAGAGGAACAGCACCTTCTCATCCGGCAGAATGTCCGGGACTTTAAAAGGCCCGGTGTTGGCTTTCGGCACGCGGACATACTCCGCCTGCCCGCCCGGAACACCGCCGTACAGGCTGCTGTAGCCAAACAGCGCGGCGGGCGGCGTGATGCTCTTGCGATTCAGCGCCGCGCCCCGCCCGCTGTTGGTGCTTTCACAGGCCGAATATTGCTGCAACCGGCAGAAAAAACAGTCGCCGCAGGCGATCACAAACGGGATCACCACCCGATCGCCCTTGCTGACGTTTTTCACTTCCGGCCCGGCTTCGACAACCTCGCCCATAAATTCGTGGCCGAAGATATCGCCATGATGCGTACCCGGAATTTTGCCGCGGTACAGATGCAGATCGGAGCCACAAATCGCTGTCGCGGTCACGCGCAGAATGATGTCGTCCGGGGCAGCCAGCCCCGGATCGGCGACATTCTCGACTTTGACGCTATGAGGTCCGTGATACGTTAATGCTTTCACAGGCGATTCTCCTGACGTTGATAAAAAAGGGCGGCGCGTTACACGGTTCCCGTACCACCGTCAGAACACCAGACCTGGCCCGACGCATAGCTGTTTTCAGACGAAGCCAGGGTGACATACAGCGGCGCAATCTCTGCCGGCTGGCCTGGACGGCCGAGCGGCGCGGAAGCGCCAAACTGCTCGATTTTTTCCTGCGGCTGTCCGCCGCAACATTGCAGCGCGGTCCAGTATGGGCCAGGCGCAACGGCGTTCACGCGGATCCCTTTCGGCCCCAGTTGTTTGGCGAGGGATTTGGTAAACGTCGCAATAGCCGCTTTGGTCTGGGCGTAATCGAGCAGTATTTCGCTCGGTTCGTACGCCTGAACGGAAGTGGTATTAATAATTGCCGCCCCGCGGGACATCTTTTTCAGCGCGGCTTTCGTTATCCAGAACATCGCGTAGACGTTAGTTTTGAACGTGGCATCAAACGCTTCGGTGGTCAGTTCTTCTATCGATTCACAGAATTGCTGACGCCCGGCGTTATTCACCAGCAGATCCAGCCCGCCTAACGCTTCGCTGGCCTGTTCCACTAATTGCTGGCAGAACGTTTCATCACGGATATCGCCGGGGATTGCCACTGCCTTGCGCCCGGCTTCCTGGATCAGGGCAATCACTTCCCGCGCGTCATCCTCTTCCGCTGGCAGATAGTTGATAGCCACATCGGCGCCTTCGCGGGCAAAGGCAATGGCAACAGCGCGGCCAATACCGGAATCGCCGCCGGTGATCAGCGCCTTACGGCCATTCAGCCGACCGCTGCCCTGGTAACTTTTTTCACCGTGATCGGGACGCGGCTCCATTTTCCCGATAAGGCCCGGGAACGGCTGTTTTTGATGTGGAAATGGCGGAACCGGGTAGTTTTCGGTATTAGTCTGATTTGTGGTGTGCTTCGGGTTATTTGTGCTATCCATTCGCTTACCTCTTCATGTTTAATTACCACGAACATAAAGGGTAGAACAAAAATAGCGATGAATAAAAATAACGAAGCTGAAAATAATATTTCACCGTTTACGACAGCTAATTTACCGCCTCGCTTTGCAATATTCTGGAATATCGTCTCTGCAGCGTCTATACCCTTTTAAATAGCTAAACGACACAGTGGAGAGATATGGGATATTTGGCGTGGACGGCAGCAACCGGCTGTTTATTATTATTGATGTCACTCTCTTATGGCTGGATAAGCCGTGCACCGGTGTCGGTTTTTGGCCTTTATCTTTTGGTGGGTATTGCCTGCGGTCCCTGGGTATTTAATATTCTCAATATTGATATTGCCGCGCACGCCACGCTGACCAGCCGGGTGACGGAAATCGCCATGGCGGCTTCGCTGTTTATTACCGGGTTAAAAATTCGCCTGCCGCTGACGTCGCCTTACTGGAAGATGGGAATCAAACTGGCGCTACCCGGCATGTTGCTCACTATCGGCGGAATGATGCTGGCCGCCCATTTCATGGCCGATCTCTCCTGGCCGCTGTCGCTGGCGCTTGCCGCGATCCTCGCCCCGACCGATCCGGTGCTGGCAAGCCTGGTCTCCATCAACGATGCCAGAGATGGCGACCAGCTCCGAATCGCCCTCTCCAGCGAAGCCGGGTTGAATGACGGCACCGCTCTGCCATTTTTGATGCTGGCGCTGATCTGGCATCGGGCTGGCGGCAGCATCAGCACCGATGAGTGGCTTAGCTGGCTGAGCATCGATCTGGTGTGGGCATTGGTGGGCGGGCTGGCTATCGGTTTTTTGCTGGGGCGCAGCATTGGGCTTATCGCCACCCGCTCGCGGCATGCTCAGGGTGAAGTGGCCCCCAGCGATTTTGTCGCGCTATCGCTGATCTGCCTCAGTTTCTCCCTTGCCATGGCCGTCAGCGCCTCCGGTTTTCTGGCCGCGTTTGCTGCCGGGGTTGGGCTGCGCAGCGCCGAAGTCAGCGTGCAGAAAAGGCATCCGGACCAGAAAGAGGTTGAGCACGACTTACCGGCGGAAATGCAGGTCAATCCCCACGCGCGGCACGCGCTGGAAGAACATAACCCGATCAAATCGGTGGGGCTGGTGATTGGCGATGCCCTCTCCTTTGGCGATACGGTTGAGCGGATATTTGCGGCGGTGCTGGTGATTATTCTCGGCGTCACGCTGGCACAGCACTGGGATATGCCCGCCCTGGTGCTGGCTTTCATGCTGTTCGTCATTATTCGACCGCTGTCGGTGCTGCTGCTGACCTGGCGTTCGGGAGAGTCGCTGTTTCACCGTCTGAGCCTCGGATGGCTGGGGATCCGCGGCATCGGCAGCCTGAATTATATTGCGTATGCGTATATGCACGGGCTGGACAGCGCCCGCGCGGGCGAACTGGCGGATATCGCCATTACGATAGTGACCTTCAGCGTGCTGATCCACGGTATCTCGGTCACTCCGTTACTGAGGCTGCGCCGCAAGTGGGAGCAGGATTAAGAGATGAACCCGATGCATCTTACATAAGAGAAACTGTATTAAAAACGTCTCGTTAAAACGCAAAAAAGGAGGACAGAATATTATTTTCTGGTGATGTTTTTGATATTAATTGGGATTTATCTGAATTGAAATTACTATCGAATTCCCGGAACCTGCACATACTAAAGAGTTACTTTATGTTCTTTCGCATAATATCAGGAACGACGCTCGCCATTCTGTTAGCTTTATCACCTTTATCTCACGCAGCAAATTCAGCACCCACTGTTCAGGAAGGCGACTGGGTCGCCAACGAATTCACCTTTAATAGCGGTGAAAAACTCAACGATCTGCGTATTCATTACTACACGCTCGGCGATCGCAGCAAACCTGCGGTATTACTCCTGCACGGAACGAACCAGCCGATTAAAGCGTTGCTGGCCCCAGGATTTGCCGGTGAGTTATTTACCCCCGGCGCAGCGCTCGATAGCAGTAAATATTTCATCATCATCCCGGAAAGTATTGGCTCGGGGAAATCCTCCAAACCGTCAGATGGTTTGCGCATGAACTTTCCGCACTACGATTATGACGATATGGTGACCGCGCAATATCGCTTAATTAAAGAAGGACTCGGTATTTCGCATTTGCGCCTGGTGATGGGTTATTCGATGGGCGGTATGCAGACCTGGCTGTGGGGGGAAAAATACCCGACGATGATGGATGCGCTGGTGCCGATGGCCTCACAGCCCAACGAGCTTTCTGGCCGTAACTGGATGATGCGGCGCATGTTAATTGAGTCGATTAAAGCCGATCCGGCCTGGGCGCAGGGCAATTACCAGCAGCAACCGCCTGCGCTGAAGACCGCCAATATTATGTTCAGTATTGCCACCACCGGCGGCACGCTGAATTACCAGCATAAAGCGCCAACCCGTGCGCTGGCCGATAAACTGGTGGATGAACGTCTGGCCGCGCCGGTCACTGCGGATGCCAACGACTTTATTTATATCTGGGGCTCTTCGGCGAACTATAACGCGTTACCGGCCTTAAACCGTATTACCGCGCCAATGCTGATCATTAACTCCGCCGATGATGAACGTAATCCGGTAGAAACCGGGATCCTCAGCGGCGAGCTCCACAAAATAAAACAGGCTGAGCTTTTTCTTATTCCAGCCAGCGTGGAAACCAGCGGCCACGGCACCATGATGTCGGCAAAATTTTACCGCGACAAACTGCGCGCTTTTTTGGCCGCCACACCTCAACGGCAGGATAAAAAGTAATTTCTTTACCCAGGAAGCGACGCACGTTGCTTCCTGATTTTTCGCATAACAACGTTATTTTCACCCCTCTTTTCTTTTTTCATTCATCGGTAACAGGGAAAACGCTATGTTTCGTCGAATAAAGATCCGTACTGCTCTTAGCATGATGATATTTTCACTGACGGCCTTATTACTGTTCGTGGGTATTCTGGGATTGGTGGCAGTGCAATCCGGGAATAAATCCTTTGCCCGCGTTGATACGGAAGTCTTGCCCGGTCTGGTTGCCTTAAATGAGAGTTCCGAGCTACTACTGCGTGGTCGTCTGGATTTACGCTTGTATGAATCGCTGGTCGGTAACGGCGAAACCGAGAAAGCCAACGTCGCGCTGGAGCGCGCACGCGGCAAAATTGATAGCGCCAGCGGCAAATGGCAGGAGTACCTGAAATATCCGCAATCGGCTGAAGAGCAAGTTATCGCCAATGAAATGGCCACCACCCGCGCCGCGCTGATGAATGAATTTATCGATCCGGCCTTTGCGGCGCTGAAAGCGGGCAAACTTGACGAATATCGCCAGCGTGCCGGGAAATCAACCGCGCTGTATGCGGCATTTGATAAGGCCTCCAAATCGCTGGTCGCGTTTAAAATTAAAAGCATTGACCACGCCTATGATGACTCCAACAACCGCGTTAAACGCATGGAGTTTGTTCTCTACTTCTCAATTGCCTGTGCGCTGGTACTGGCGGGCCTGGCGTGGTCAGTGATGACCAACCTGATTGTCAAACCGCTCAATAACGTGATTACTGTGTTTGACCGTATTGCCGAGGGCGATTTGCGCGCGCGCATTGATGTTGCCGGGAAAAACGAAATCGCCCAACTCTTCGCCGCCGTACGGCGTATGCGCGATGGTCTGGAGAATATGGTGCGCATGGTGCGTAGCGGTACGGATGCCATCGGCTCCGGCGTGGAAGAGATTGCTTCCGGCAATATCGATCTCTCCAGCCGTACCGAGCAACAGGCCGCCTCGCTGGATGAAACCGCCTCCAGCATGGAGCAGATTATGGCGACGGTAAAAAATAACGAAGACAACACACGCAAAGCGAACGAACTGTCGCAAAAAGCCTCGGACACCGCTTCGCGTGGCGCAACCGTGGTTTCGGAAGTGGTTTCTACCATGAATGCTATCGAAAAAAGCTCGGCGCAAATTGGCGATATTGTCGGTGTGATTGATGGAATTGCCTTCCAGACCAACCTGCTGGCGCTGAACGCCGCCGTCGAAGCGGCCCGCGCCGGGGAGGCCGGACGCGGCTTCGCGGTGGTGGCATCGGAAGTGCGCGTGCTGGCGCAGCGCAGCGCCACGGCGGCAAAAGAGATTGGCACGATGATCAGTGATTCACTTAGCCGCATCGAACAGGGTTCCGGGCTGGTGAAAGAAGCTGGCGCGACGATGAACGAAGTGATGGTCGATGTGAAAAAAGTGGTCGAGATCATGGATGACGTGATGCTGGCTTCCGGCGAGCAGACGCGCGGTATTTCGCAAATGAATATCGCCATTCATCAGATGGACGGCGTCACTCAGCAGAACGCATCGCTGGTTTCCGAAGTCGCGACCGCCGCCAGCGCCCTGCAACAGCAGGTGGTGAATTTGCAGCAGTCTGTCACACGCTTCCTCGTTGATGACGCATCGCTGCAATCAGGAAATGGCCGCCACCCCGGACCACAGGGAATGGCGCTGGCTCACGCCAATTAAGGAAGTCTGCCACAGGCTAAACCGACAACATCCACGCTACGGCGTGGATGTTTTTCGCCCCGCCCCGCGCCTGCGCAGCATATCCGGCAATATCCCGCCGACAATCAGCGCATCGCCGGACCGCTTTTTGCTTGACCTTGCCCCGGTGCCTGCCCGTACTATTTGCGCCATACATCATCAATATTAATGGTTGGCATACACATGGAACAGGTTGAACACAGTGATAATACGTTGCTGCTCAGCGAGTGGCAGGATCTGCTTAACCAGACTTCACCGCAGGTTCACGACATTTTGACGGCACTCAGCGATGAGGAAATCCGTCATCTGGTGACCGCTTTTTATGACTACATGCTTTCACATTCTGAAAGTGAACTGTTTTTAAATACCGATCAGGTCAATTCGCGGCTTAGCCACAGTATGTTCCACTGGTTACGCAGCGTGCTCGGCAGTGCTGGTGAAGATCTGCCGCAACTGCTAGAGAATCAGCGGGCCATCGGCATTGTGCATGCGCGCATTGGCTTACCGCTGGATCTGGTGGCGCGCGGCGCGCGCAAACTCAAGAATGAGCTTTATCGTCTGCTTCAGGCCAAAGAAACCATTCCTGCTTCGCTGCTCAACGACGCTATCTGTTTCAGTAGCCTGGCGATGGATACCGCCATCGAAGCGATGACAGTTTCCTGGTCGCCGGGCTATCAAAACTCCATGCGGGCGCAGGAGCAGTATCGCCTGTTATCCATTTATGATGACGTGAACGTTGAACGAGAACGGCAGATCAACGCGCTGACCAGTTGGGAAAATCAGTTTATCTACAATATCGCTACCGGCTTACCGGCGGCGGACATTATCACCTTGTCGGCGTCGGAATTCGGCATGTGGCTGGCGCATAAGGGCCGTTATTTGCTGGGTAATCCGGAGATGCTGGCCAGCATTGATGAGCTGATTAAACAGGCGGACGATCGGCTGGCGCGGATGCGGGCCAGCGAAAAACAGACGGAGGAGTCGCGCCTGAGCCTGTTACAGGCCATCCGGCAGCTTACCGGACAGATCCATCGTCTTCTTCTGGCGATGTTTGATGCGCAGGTGGAGCTGGAGAACGGCAAAGATCCGCTGACGCAACTGTTTAACCGCCGCTTTATTCCGACCATTATGCGGCGGGAAATTTCGCTGGCGCTGAATGTGCGTAAACCCTTTGTGCTGGCGATGATCGACATTGATTATTTCAAGAAAATCAATGACAGCTTCGGCCACAACGCGGGCGATATGACGCTGAAAAGCGTGGCGACGGCGATTTTTGACCACTTCCGCAGCAGCGATTATGTGTTCCGCTATGGCGGCGAGGAGTTTATGGTGCTGCTGGTGGAATCGGATCTGTCGCAGGCCTCCATTATGCTGGAAACCTTACGCGCAAAAATCGCCGGGCTGGCGATTGAAGTCGCACCCGGTAAGCCCATTTCCGTCACCGTCAGCATCGGCCTTGCTGAATTTGATTATCACCCGGATTACAAACGGTTAATTGAGAAAGCGGACCGCGCGCTGTACGTGGCTAAAAGCCATGGGCGCAACCGGCTGGAAGCGAGCCGGAACTGAGTATCACCCGTTCCGGCTCTCTGACTTAACGGTAAACAATACCGCCATCAATCAGGATTGACTGCCCGGTGACATAATCGGAATCCGGGCCAGCCAGATAAGAGACCAGGCTTGCGACATCATCCGGCGTTTCGGGGCGGCCAAGCGCGATGCCGCCGACGTATTTGTTCCAGGTTTCGCCAATCGCGGCGCCGGTGATTTCTGAGAAGCGCCTATCGATTTCCGTCCACATCCCCGTGCCGACAATCCCCGGGCAATAAGCGTTCACCGTGATCCCACGGCTGGCGTACTCTTTCGCCGCCGTTTGCGTCAGCGCGCGAACAGCAAATTTCGTTGCGGAGTAGATGCCGAGCAGCGCAAAACCATCATGCCCGGCAATAGAACAGGCATTGATAATTTTCCCTTTCTGTTTACGGTCGATAAATTTCTTCGCCGCCGCCTGGATGCCCCACAGCGTTCCCTGCACGTTGATCCGCATAATGCGATCAACTTCTTCCGGCGTCACATCCGCCAGTGCCTGCACCTGCGCGATACCCGCGTTGTTGACGATGATATCGAAGCCGCCAAGCTCTCTTTCCGCCTGGTTGACGGCCTCATACACCTGCTCGCGATCGGCAATATCCGCCACGAAAGTGGCAACCTGACGTCCCAGCGCTTTGATCTCTGCGGCAACCGCGTCCAGCCCTTCGCGCTTAACATCAACCAGCATCAGCGACGCGCCATCCTTTGCCAGACGCAAGGCAATACCCCGGCCAATTCCCTGACCCGCGCCGGTGACCAGAGCAACTTTATTTTCGATAGCCATAATCTCTACTTACCTCATCCTGATTAACGGTTATTCTGCCCGCTGGCGCACAGTCTGATGGGCAAAAAGGCCTGACTATACATCGGCGGTGGATGGTTATTTACTCTATAGACACGAACAGAGATGGCCTACCCCCTCTGATGGGGGGGCAAGCACAGGGCGAGAGAGGGAGACATGGCGTTTTTATCCTCAACCAGGGATCTACCCGCAGTGGAGACGCACGATGAACCGTTCCGTTTCGCCCGCGCGTTACCGCTGATCCTCACCAAGCTCACGCCGCCGCGCTCGCCGGGCACATTAGTGCAGCGTGAGCGGCTGTTACAGCAGCTTGATGGCGCTTCTTCCCGTAACCTGACGCTGGTGCGCGCTGCCGCCGGGTTTGGCAAAACGACGCTGCTGGCGCAGTGGTATCATCGCCGCCAACAGCGGGGCGACAGCATCGCCTGGCTGAGCCTGGAAGAGGATGACAACTCGCCGCTGCTGTTTATGCGTTACGTGCAGGAGGCGTTACGCCCGCTCAGCCAGCAGGAAAAAACGCCACTATCTCCGGTGCCTGGCGGCGAACTCGCGAATGATTTAGCCCACTTCTGCGCCACGCTCGTTAACCTGTTGCACACGCAGCCGCGCCCGCTGTACCTCATTCTTGATGATTACCAGAACATTCAGCACCCGGAGATCCATGCCGGGATAAGCTGGCTGTTGGCCCATGCGCCCGCCTGCCTGCATCTGGTGTTAGGCAGCCGTTGTCCGCCGCCATGGGCGCTCAGCCGCCTGCAAATCGAGGATCAACTGCTGGAGATCGATGATGACGCGCTGCGCTTTACCCACGATGAAGCGCACGCGTGGTTTTCCGCGACCACCGCAACATCGGTAAAAAAAGAGACGCTTCACCGCCTGATTTCGGTCACTGAAGGCTGGATTGCAGGCATGAAAATGGCCGCGCTTGCCCCGCACGGTCACACCGATAACGAGGGAAGCCTGCGGGCCAGTTCCCGGTCAGTTTCGCGCTATCTGGATGAGGTGGTCTTTGCCCCGCTACCGGCTGACGTGTTTGATTTTCTGCTGCAAACGTCTCTGCTTAATCGTCTCCATCCGGCATTGTGTGATGCCGTAACCGGTCTGCATAACGGTGAGGAGATGCTCGCCTGGATAGCCGGGCGCAACCTGTTTCTCTCCACCCTTGATGACGAGGGATTCTGGTTTCGTTACCACCCACTCATGCGCGATGCATTATTAACGCGTTTACAACGCCATGGGCTGGAAGCCGTGAATGTGCTGCATGAACGAGCCAGCACCTGGTTTGCCGCCCAGCAACTGTGGGCTGAAGCCATCCGCCATACGCTCGCTGCCGGTAAACCGATGACCCCTCATGCGGTTGCCGGGGCGCAATCGCTGGCTGAAGAGGGCGATATCGATACCATGGTGCGCTGGATGCGCTATCTGCCTGCGGACGTGACACCCGCGCGTATCGAACTGCAAATCAATCTCGCATGGGCGCTGGCGCACTATTTCCGGTTTGACGATGCGCGCCAACTGCTGGATGAGCTTGACGCACTGGCGGCAAAAAACCCGGCGCTGGCCCACCCTGCCCGCATCAAATTACGCGTGGTGCGGGCGATTTGCGAAGCCTTCGCCGAAAATATTGCCGCCAGTCTCGCGATTGTGGAGCCGCTGTTGCAGGCGGTGCCCTGCGGCGATATCTGGGTAGATGGCCTGGTGTGCAATATTCTTAGCTACGGCTACCTTGTCGCTTCACGCCCGCAGCAGGCACTGGCTGTTCATCAGCGTATCGCCATTGCGCAAGCGCCCCAGCGCAATCTGTTTGTGGAGGTTTATCGCGCTTTCGTGATGGCGCAGGCCTGTCTGCGCCAGGGGGATTTAACGCAGGCTGAGCAGTTGGCTTCCCGCGCGTTGTGTCATGCGCAACTGCATACCGGCACCAATTCCAGCAGCAGCGCAACGCTGGCACCGGTGCTGGCAGAAATCGCCTGGGAACGAGGAAGCGATGAGCATATCGAAGCGCTGTTGACCCTGCGGCGGCAAACCATTGATGACGTCTGCCCGCCGGACGGTCTGAGCAGTTGCTACCGTGTACTGGCACGTCATGCGCAGCAAAACAACCAGCCCCTCGAAGCGCAGGCGCTGTTACAGCATGCTGAACAACTGGCTGAGCGGCGCGGCTGGTTGCGCATCCGCGCTTTTCTGCTCGCTGAGCGGCTGGCGCTTTATCTGCTGGCGGGTCATCACGATGCCGCCGAAACTGCGCTGGCACAGTTGCTGCGGATTCGCGCGGCGGACCCTCATCAACAAACGCTTATCGACAGGTACAGCGCCATCAGCCAGTGTCGGATACTGATGGCAAACGGCGAACCGCTGGCGGCGGCAAGGTTACTGCACGCGCAGGTAGAGGCGCTTGAGGAGTGCGGCGAATGGCTGAGTGCTGTGCGCTGGCGCTTGCTGGAAGCCATTGCCCTGTTCCGCGGCGGAGACATCGCCCAGGCGGCCGGGGTGGGTTTACCGGCGCTGCAAAGCGCGGTGGCGAAAAATCTGCGCCGCAGCCTGCAAGACCTCGGCCCGGATCTCGCCTTGTGGCTGGCTCACCTGAGTAAGCAGCCCGCGCAGGATGCAGTTATCCGCACGCTGCTTAACCAGCTAAGCACGATGCTGCCCGCCTCCGTAACCGCAGGCCTGCGGTTAACGGAGCGCGAACAGCAAACGTTGTGCTTAATTGCTGATGGCCATTCCAACAAACAGATCGCCCGCTCGCTGGGGATTTCTGTAGAAACCGTCAAATGGCACCTGAAACAGCTCTATGAAAAGTTGCAGGTGAAGGGGCGCATTCAGGCGGTCAATCAGGCACGTAAACAGCAACTGTTACGCTGACTACTGGCGAAGGGCTTCCAGCAGCGTCTGATTAAAACGCGTCGGCTCTTCCATCTGCGGCGCGTGGCCCAGCCCGTCAAACTCAATCAGCTTCGCGCCGGGAATCGCTTTCGCCGTTGCTTTACCGAGCTGTGCATAGTGGCCCAGCTTCGCTTTCACCGCCGGTGACGCAATGTCGCTGCCAATGGCCGTGGTATCCGCCGTGCCGATCATTAACGTGGTTGGCGTTTGCAGATCCTTAAACTCATAGAACACTGGCTGAGTGAAAATCATGTCGTAGATCAGCGCCGAGTTCCATGCCACCCGCTCATGCCCCGGCCCTTTATTCAACCCTGCCAGCATCGTCACCCAGCGCTCGTATTCCGCTTTCCAGCGCCCGACGTAGTAAGTTTTCAGTTCATATTCGCGGATACTCGCCGCCGAGAGTTTCAGCTCCCGCTGGTACCATTGGTCCACCGTGCGATACGGCACGCCGAGCGCTTTCCAGTCTTCCAGACCGATCGGGTTCACCAGCACCAGTTGTTCAACGGCTTGCGGATACATCAACGCATAGCGCGTCGCCAGCATTCCCCCGGTGGAATGGCCGACGATCACCGCACGGGAAATCCCCAGTCTTTGCAGTAAAGCGTGGGTATTGTCGGCTAATTGCTGAAAAGTGTACTGATAATGCGCGGGCTTGCTGGAGGTGCAAAAACCGACCTGATCCGGCGCGATAACCCGGTAACCCTGCTGGCTCAGCGCCGCGATCGTGCTCTCCCAGGTAGCGCCGCAGAAATTCTTGCCGTGCAGCAGCACCACCGCCCTGCCGTTGCTTTTGCCGACCGGCGCAACATCCATATAGCCCATTTGTAGCTTCTCGCCTTGCGAGGTAAAAGCGAACGTTTGCTTAGGATATGGATAGGCAAAACCTTCCAGTTGCGCGCCGTACGACGGTGTGTCGTCCGCGCTGGCAGACCCGGTATACAGCGCCGCGAGCAGCATCAGCGGCAGACATTTTTTCATTCCAGATTGCATGAGTGTTCCTCCTTGAATAGAGAGCAAAAAAGAAAGCATAGCCTGCTTTCGCCCGGCGTGGGCAAATGCGCCCGGCTATGCTGCGTTGCTCTCCAGCCGCTGGCGGTGCCGCAGGCCAGGGAACATCTTCATCCATAGCGCCACCACCAACAGCGTGCCGATACCGCCCAACGCCGCAGCGGGCACCGCGCCGAGCCACGCAGCGAGCATCCCGGATTCAAATTCGCCAAGCTGGTTCGAGGTGTTGATAAAGATCGAGTTAACCGCATTGACCCGCCCGCGCATCTCATCCGGGGTATCCAGTTGCACCAGCGAACCGCGGATCACCATGCTCACCATATCGCAGCCGCCGAGGGCGAACAGCGCCAGCAGCGACAGCCACATCAGGTTTGAAAAGGCAAACACCAGCGTCGCCACGCCAAACCCGGCGACGCTCATAAACATGATCATGCCAACGTTGCGCGTAAGCGTTCGGTGGCTAAGCCAGAAGCCCACCAGCAGCGCCCCGACCGCAGGCGCGCTGCGTAGCAAACCCAGCCCCAGCGGACCGGTATGCAGGACATCGTGAGCGAAAATGGGCAGCAGCGCCGTCGCCCCGCCCAATAATACGGCAAACAGATCGAGGGAGATTACGCCGAGCACATCCGGGCGATTGCGGATGAAATTCACCCCGGCGAACAGCGATGAAAGCGTGGCCGGGGTGCGTTTCGGCTGCGCCTGTTCATAGCGCAGCGTGCTCACCAAAAGAAGCGACACCAGATACAACCCCGCCGTGGCGGTGTACACCACATCCGCGCCCGCCGCATAAAGAAAACCGCCCAGCGCCGGGCCGACAATCTGCGCCGCCTGGCCGGAAACCGCATTGGCGGCGGTGGCGCGGGGTAAAATCGAGGCCGGAACCAGCGCCGGCAGCATCGAAATCATCGACGGTGATTCGACGGTTTTGGCGCAGGAGATAATAAAAATCAGCAGCAGGATCACCCAGACGCTGGCGTCGCCTTGCCACGTCAGCCAGGCCAGCGCCGCAATCGCCAGCCATTCGCAAATCTGGCCGATCAGCACCACGCGGCGCCGATCAAACTGGTCAGCGATATGCCCGGCAGGCAGCGCCAGCGTGACCGAAGGAACGAACTGCACCAGACCAATCATCCCCAGCCAGAAGGCGCTTTGCGTCTGGGAATAGATCTGCCAGCCGACAATGATGGATAACATCTGAAAACCAAAGCTGGAACTGGTTCGCGCCAGCCAGAACGCCACAAACGAACGGTGCTGCAATAAACGACCATCACTGCCGGGTAATACGGGTGCCATAGTTTATCTCATCTTATTCCCGTCATATTTCAAGTTGCAGGTGCGTTGGCTTTCCTGTTCGGCGCATCCCTGATGCCTTCCCTCTTCGGGGCCTGTTCAACACGGAAAAACGTTTTGTCCGGCAACTCGAATCATTTGGGTACTCTATTAATGCCCTGCCGCAGGCGGCGCGCCAGACACGCCGGATCGCACAAACGGCGGGCGGGCAAACCAAATCAACACCATCAGCACCATAAAACCCCAGCCTAACAGCCAGAAATAGTCGATGGTTGACATCATATAGGCCTGCTGTTCGATGGTTTTATCCACGGCCGCAAGGTGCTGCTGCGTCACACCGCCCATCTTATGCAGGTAATCCATTGCCGCCGGGTTATAGGTGGTGACGCTCTCGGTGAGGTTAGCATGGTGATAAACCTCACGTCGCGACCAAATCCAGGTGGTGAGCGACGAGGCGAAGGAACCGCCGAGCACGCGGAAAAAGGTCGCCAGCCCGGAGCCTTCCGCCACTTCAGCACCGTTCAAATTCGACAGCACAATGGTGGTGATCGGCATAAAGAAGAACGCTACGCCGATGCCCATAAACATCTGCACTTCGGCAATGGTGCGAAAATCGACGCTGGTGTTGAACTGCGCGCGCAGCAGGCACGAGATGCCCATCGTCATAAACGACAGCGTGGCCAGGATTCGCAGATCCACTTTGTGCGCATAGCGGCCGATAAACGCCGTCAGCAGCAGCGGCAAAAAGCCCATTGGCGCTGCGGCCAGCCCGGCCCAGATGGCGGTGTAGCCCATCTGGGTTTGCAGCCACTGCGGCAGAATAATGTTAATGGCGAAAAACGCCGCATAGCCGAGCGTCAGCGTTGCCGTACCGATGGCGAAGTTACGATCCTTAAACAGCCGCAGGTTCACAATCGGGTGGTTTTCCCCCAGTTCCCAAATCACAAACGACACCAGCGCAATCGCCGAGATAACTGACATGACGATGATTTCCGGCGCGTTGAACCAGTCAAGATCGTTGCCTTTGTCGAGCACCACCTGCAACAGCCCAACGCCGAGAACCAGCAGTGCAATGCCAATGTAATCAATCGGCGCAGTGGTGGTGGTCTCTTCCCTGGCGCGAAGCTGGCTCCAGACGGTAATGGCGGCAAAAATCCCGATCGGCACGTTGATGTAAAAAATCCACGGCCATGAGTAGTTATCGGTTATCCAGCCACCGGTGATCGGCCCGACAATCGGCGCCACGACGGTCACCATCGACAGCAGCGCCAGCGCCATACTGCGTTTGCTGGTCGGGAAGATGACCAGCAAGAGCGTCTGGCACATCGGGAACATCGGCCCGGCGAAAAAGCCCTGCAGGGCGCGGAAAATAATCAGCTCGGTCATGCTGTGGGCAAAGCCGCAAAGGAACGAGGTCAGGGTAAAGAGCGCCACCGAACCGACAAACAGCCTGAGCTGGCCGAAGCGTCGGGTGAACCAGCCGGTCAGCGGCAGCGCAATGGCGTTGCACACCGCAAACGAGGTAATCACCCAGGTGCCCTGATCCGAGCTGACGCCGAGATTACCGGCGATGGTCGGCAGCGCCACGTTGGCGATGGTGGTATCCAGCACCTGCATAAACGTTGCCAGCGACAGCGCAATCGTCGCCAGCAGCAGGCTGGGAGGCGTAAACGCCGACTTATCTTGCATAACGTCTCTCTTAGCGGGCGCTGGACGCTACCGCCTGGCTGTTGTCATGAAGAATTTTCGCCACCAGTTGATCGGCATTTTGCAGCGCGTTCTGGTACACGTCGGTGGTGAAGCGCGGCGCGGCAACGGTCTGTTGCGGCAGCAGGTGACCGCCCGTATCACGGATATCCACGCGGGCAAACATCGACAGCCCAACACGCAGCGGGTGTTTCTGCATATCGTGCGGATCGAGGGTGATGCGCACCGGCAGACGCTGGACAATTTTGATCCAGTTACCGCTGGCGTTCTGCGCGGGCAGCAGCGAGAAGGCGCTGCCGGTACCAATACCAAGGCTCTCAATGACCCCGTGGTATTCAACGTTATCGCCATAGAGATCGGCGGTCAGCGTCACTTTCTGCCCCAGCCGCATGGTCTCCATCTGGCTCTCTTTAAAGTTGGCATCCACCCAGACCTGATCCAGCGGCACAATCGACATCAACGTAGTGCCGGAATCAACCCGCATGCCGAGCTGCACCGCGCGTTTGGCAACAAAGCCGCTCACCGGCGCAACAATGGTGCTACGGGCATTGTCGAGGTAGCGCTGGCGCAGCGTGGCGACCGCGCTTTTGATTTCCGGATGGCTGTCGATCACCGTGTCATCGACCATCGCCAGATTGGTGGTTAACGCCTGTTGCGCCGCCGCCAAATCGCTTTTCGCAGTGGTCACCGCATCGCGGTAATGCGCCAGATCTTCAGCGGCAATCGCTCCGCTGGCAAAGATCTTTTGCCGCCGCGCATAGTCATTTTGCGCAGTTTGCAGCGTCACCTGTTTCGCTGCGACCTGTGCGCGATAGTTATCGGCGGTGCTGTAAAGCCCGCGCACCTGGCGCACGGTGCTGGCAAGGTTGGCTTCCGCCTGTTGCAGGGCGATTTCTGTATCGCTTGGATCGAGCAGCACCAGCGGCTGCCCTTTTTCTACGTAATCACCTTCATCAACGGCAACTTGCGTGACGGTACCGGCGATTTGCGGCGTCAGCGTCACCAGGTTGGCATTGACATAAGCGTCATCGGTCGTTTCGTAATAGCGGGCATACAAAAAGTACCAGGCCAGACATCCTGCGGCGATCGCCAACAGAATGAGGAACAGAATAGCGAAGTTGCGCTTACGTTTGCTGGGCGCGCGTTCGGCTTGTGCAGATGAAGTTTGCATCGTAAATACCTTATTGGACAACTTAGCGATGTGGGCGAGTTGCCTCGTCCGGCAACATTTTTATCAGCAGTTCGACCAGCAATCGGGACTCTTCGGATGTCAGGCGGCTGGTCAGCGAACTGAGAATCGAGGCCAGCGCCTCATTCTGGAAACGTTCGCAGATTTGCTGCCCTTTTTCGGTCAGAGCCAGGATCACCTGGCGTTTATCTTCCGGATTGGTGTTGCGCACGATCAGATCGCGTTTCACCATTCGTTCCAACATGCGGCTCATTGCTCCGGCATCCATCAGCAAGTTTTTGCTCACTTCAACCGGGCTGTTAAAACCTTTGTAGATACTGATCAGCACCTTGAACTGCGCGGCGGTGATATCCGCCGACGAAAAATACTGACTAATAAGCTGGTCTTTAAACTGATTCGCCAGATGAATCAGTAAGCCAAGATGCAGTTTGGGAATGGGGGTATCCGTTGTGTCCGTCATGATGTTTGCCTGGTCAGTAATTACAATTGAAACTACTGACCAGGCAACTAACTGTCAACGGATTGTCAAGTTAAGCGCACATTTTGTCAGTCCGTCGGCGGCGGAGAGCCTGCTACGCCGAGGTTTTCACACTCATACCTCTGACATCGGCCAGGCAAGACCATCAAATAAGGCAGCAAGCGTAATAACGGTTTAATAGCCAGGGTGATTATTTCTCTCTGTAATTGGAACAGTTATTTAAAATTCTTCGTTGAATTACATATATTATGTTTCTCCATAAACAAAATTAAAAACAGTGCCGATCGCTCAATTTGTGATAATGTAATACGCATACTGCAAACAATAATAAGCTTTAGCTCCATTGTATAAAAAATACCTCAAATATTATTCAGGAAACTTATTTCTTGAATATTCCCATTCGCTCTTAATTAAGAGCATAAATATAGCAGCAAACTACAACCTGAAGTAACTTATCAGCGTATGTTTGAGCACAGCACCAGTGACAGCTTAATTGCATGGTTAATTAAGCTATACGTCATTATTTGGAGGAAAACATGAGCAACACTCAACACAAATTAGATAAAGCCCGTCCGCCGCGGGTACAAATAACCTATGATGTCGAGATTGGTGATGCCCAGACGGCAAAAGAATTACCTTTAGTTCTTGGCGTTATGGGCGATTTCACCAATACCGAAACTGAACTGCGCGATCGTAAATTCCTGCACGTTGATAAAGATAATTTCAACGAAATCATGTCGTCGATGAAACCGGTCGCGGAATTTTTAGTCGATAGCGCATTGCCCGATCAGGAAGGAAAAATGGCCGTGTCATTAACCTTCCAGAATATGGATGATTTTTCTCCAGATAATATTGTTCAACAAGTTGAACCGCTGCGCAAATTGATGGAATTGCGTGAACAATTATCAGATTTGCGTAATCGCGCCGCCAGTAATGAGCGTTTAAAAACGCAACTGGCAGAAATAGCAATGCAGCAGAATAAACAAACAGAGCAGACAGATAACCCGGCAGAGGAATAAAAATGGATAGTGAACTGGCTGTAGGCACTGTTGCTGAAACAACATTCAGCGATGATTTTCTCAATCAGGTAATCGATAATACAAAAGCAATTCGTCGTGAATCAGATCGCGACCGGATGAAAACACAGCTTAATAATTTTCTCGCCGAAGTGACGGCAGGAACAGTGACTGTTTCCAGCGATCTGATTGGCAGCATCGAACAGCGAATTTCAGCCATTGATGAACTGCTTTCCAGTCAGGTAAGTTTAATTATTCATGCCCCTGAATTTCAGAAAAAAGAGTCGTCATGGCGTGGTCTGCATAAACTGGTGCAAACCAGCGTAACGGAAAATACGCAAATCCGCGTTCTGCAATGTACTAAACAAGAATTGATAAAAGATTTTAAATCGGCCAGCGATTTCGATCAGTCAATGTTGTTTAAATGCGTCTATGAAAGCGAATACGGTACTTTTGGCGGTACGCCATTTTCGTCTTTTATTGGCGATTTCGAATTTGATAACACGCCACAAGATATTAATTTGCTGGAACAGATTTCCCATGTCGCGGCTGCGGCCCACGCCCCTTTCCTGAGCGCTATTGCGCCGGGCATGCTGTCGATGCAGGATTTTTCCGAACTGCCTCGCCCACGGGATCTGGCGAAATTATTTGAGACCACGGATTACGCGCGCTGGCGTTCATTCCGCCAGAACGATGATAGCCGGTATATTGGCCTCACATTACCCCGCGTGCTGGGACGTATGCCCTACGGCAGTAAAACCATCCCGGCGGAAACCTTTTGCTTCGAAGAACAGATCAATGAAAACGAAAGCGGCAGCGATTATCTGTGGATGAATTCCGCCTGGGAGCTGGCAGGCAAGATCGTTGAATCCTTTGAAGAGTATGGCTGGTGCGCCTCCATTCGCGGCGTCGAAGGGGGTGGCCTGGTGCAATCATTACCGGCGTATAACTACACCTCAATCAGCGGTGAAAGGACCATGCAATGCCCTACGCAGGTCGCTATTTCAGATCGCCGGGAAAAAGAGCTTTCCGATCTCGGCTTTATTCCGCTGGTGCATTGCAAAGGAACCGACTATGCGGCGTTTTTTGCTGTTCAGTCAGCCAACAAACCGCGTTTATATAACTCTGACCAGGCGAATGCGAATGCGCGCTTGTCGAGCCAGTTGCCATACATTCTGGCCACGTCGCGGTTTGCCCATTATTTGAAATCCATCGTTCGCGATAAGGTCGGCAGTTTTATGTCGCGCAGCGAGTGCGAAGAATATTTACAGAAGTGGATTATGCAATATGTCGTGGCCTCCGATAACGCAGGCCCGGAAACAAAAGCGCGTTTCCCACTTCGTGAAGCCCAAATTGACGTCGTTGAAGTTCCTGGTTTTCCTGGAACCTATCGCGCAATCGCATGGTTAAAACCTCATTTCCAACTTGAGGGTTTAAGTATGTCTTTACGCCTTGTAGCCGATTTACCGTCTGCTGCCGGTGCGTAATTTATTTTTCATTGTTTCATTATTAATAAAGGATTAGATATGGCTAAACTCCAGGACTGTCAATTCATCGAAATTAAAATTGACAACAAACCCGTAAAAGGCGCCTCAACGGAAAGTGCTTATAAAGACTGGATCGAAGGGTATGCTCCGATGGGCATCACCACCTACTCCGGCCCTGACGGTACCTATTTTGATTCAACTCACATTTCCTTATTAGTCACCAAGGAAAGCAGCAACTTTTTTGAGCAGTATTTAAAACGCGGTTATAAAAATATCACTATCACGGTTGTACACCGCGGCTCTGACGAGTTCTCTGCGAACTATGAAATTCAGCGTATCACCTACACTGATTGTAAGATCCAGAGCCTTCGTTACGAAATGCGTGACGATTTATTTATGGATCTCACATTCGTCTTTGAAGGTGAAGTTACCCTCACCATTAATGTACCGAATGCTGCTGGAACTGGCCTCGATAAAATTGGCCCGATTACATACGACATTCCGACAAAAGCGCTTAAATAATAGCGCGTACCGGCTGCCCCGGCGGCCGGTTTTATCCAGGAAGCGCAGGAATGATATATTCATTACTCTCCACCCTCAGTGATAACCACCCTCTTCGTGAAGAGGATGATTATCACTGCGAAGCGCTTACGCATCACGATTTGCTGAAAGAATTAAAAATGTTATTAAGCTCCCGCGCGCGTTATCCCGGCATTGAGGAGATTCCCCTTATTAATACATCGGTGTTGAACTTTGGTATTGATGAGTCATTCCAGCAAATCGATGAATTGCTGCCGCGGCGTAATATTATGGAACATCGGCTGAAAACCGCGATTGCCCGTTTTGAGCCACGGTTAACGCAGGTTTCCATTACCAGCAAGCAGGATAAGCCGGACGAAATTCAATTTAACGTCCAGGCAAATTACTTACAGAAGCGATTAACCATTCAGCTTATCTGGAATGACGATACGGGAGTATTTTATTTCGATGAATAGTTTACTTTCTTATTATCAGAAGGAACTGAACTTCTTAAAAAAGCATGGCCGCGTTTTCGCTGAACGCTTTCCGAAAATAGCCCGTCGGCTTGGCATGATCGAGGGGGAATCCGCCGATCCGCATGTCAGCCGGTTGATTGAATCTTTTGCCTTATTAACATCGCGTATTCATCAGCGGCTGGATGAGGATATGCCTGAAGTGGTCGAGGCGCTCATTGCTTCACTGGCTCCCCAGTTCCTGCGTCCGCTGCCATCAACCTGCATTGTGATGATGGAGCCCGATCCCGCGCGCAGCGGCATCAGCGGCAAAAATATTCTTGCGCCGGGAACCGCACTGTTTACTCGCAACAGCGCCCCGCTGCCCTGCCAGTTTCAAACCATCTACCCGGTAACGCTACTGCCGCTCAGCATCGAGACGGCAAGGCTGCATTTTGACAGCGATATTCTGAACTGGAAGTTACGCCTGCAGTTTCGCGTCTGGCCGGGCGGTGCGATCGGGGCCGAAAAGATCCGCCTCTATCTGCACGGCCAGGACAATGCGGTCAACCTGCTTTATACGGTGCTCTGTTCTGAACTTCAGAGCCTTGGCCTTTCGCAGGGCGAAAGCAGCATCGCGCTGCCCACCACGGCAATCGCCCCGGTGGGTTTTGAGGTGGAAGATGCGCTGCTTACGCGGGATCCCCGCATTGCGCCAATCCATATTCTGCTGCTGGATTATTTTTATTTTCCGCAGAAATTCTCTTTTATTGACCTGCAATTGCCGGAAGGTTTTACCGCCAGCGGTAATGAAACTTTTGAAATTCAGGCTGTTATCAGGCGCAACCGCTTGACAAAAAAACTGGAAAAAATGGCGGATATTGTCGATGCCAGCTTTTTCCGCCTGTTCTGTTCTCCCGCCGTTAATTTGTTTACGCAGCGTGCAGAACCGCTCACGCTTAATGATGCCACCGTCGAGCATCCGGTTATTCCGGATAACCGCTATCCGGGGCTGATTAGTGTCTGGTCAATCGATACCGTTACCGTGCAGCGTAAAAGCGAAGGGCGCATTGATCACTGGCCGGTGCGTTCACTGCTTGAAAGCCACCTGCACGCGGACAATACCGACAACACCGGGCTGTGCTGGCAGAGCACCCACCGGGAAGTGCATGGCCCGCGCGGCGTGGAGCCAACCTGTTTTATTGCTTTCAGTAAAAGCCAGCCCGGCCCGGCTGCGCCGATCGCTGAAGTGGTGACCATCACCATGCGGTGCAGCAACCATTCGCTGCCGCATCAGTTGCAGTATGGTCATCCCGACGGCGATTTTGACGCCGACGCCGCCGTTGCCGCGCTGAAAACCATTGCCCTCACCCATCCGACGCGTCCGCTTAATCCCCCGGAAAAGAGCGCACAACGCTGGCGTTTTCTGGCGCAATTGTCCCTCAATCATCAATTGCTGGCGGGTGAACGCGGCGCACAGCAGCTGGCAGAGATGCTGGCGCTCTATAACCGTGATGTGCAGCCAGGTAAGACGCCCCTCTTTACGTTGATCCAGTCGCTGGAGTGCCAGCCGGTTACCCGCAGGCTGGTCAAAAACGATCCGCACTCGCTGGCCCGTGGCATCAACGTGCTGATGACATTTCGCCACCAGGCGCTGAATGAGCCTGACTATTACCTGTTCTGCTCGTTGCTGGATCGCCTGCTGGCGCTGTACGCCCCGGTCAATAGCTTTATCCGGCTCGCCACCTGTATCGAGCAGGAAGCCGAAACGCTGCACCAGTGGCCGGTGCGCGCCGGGAGGCTGTCATGGCTTTGATTCCGCTTATCAGTAAATTCAATTTCTATCAGCAAATTCGCCTGCTGCTGCGCGGGCTACGCGATGGCAAAAAAACCGATGAAACGTTACTGGATGAAGCGCTGCATCTGACGTCAACCCTTTCGCTGAATGCGCCGGAGGGTGACGTGGAGTCGCTGTCCCAGCCAGCGCCCGGTGAGCCGCTTACGGTGACGGCGTTTCATCATGGTCTGACCGGTGCGATGGGCGCACTGCCTTCGGTGTACACCGAGTGGCTGATTGAACGCCAGTACCGCTACAGCGACGGCAGCGCCAAAGCATTTTTCGATCTCTTTGGCCACCGGCTCTACTGCCTGGATTATCTCGCCTGGCAAAAAAACCATTTATACGCACTCGCTGAATCGACAGATTCCTCGCCGCTCAATATGGCCATCCTTGCGCTTACCGGCCTGACGAATGAAGCGCCCGTCCCGGCAATGGTGAACCACGCCGCGTTATTTGCCGCGCCCGTGCGTTCAATGGTCAACCTGGAGCGCTGGCTGAGTCAGCTTTTTGCTGTCCCGGCGCAGGTGATCCCGTTTACCGGCGGCTGGCGCAGCGTGAGCGATGAGGAGCGCTGCCAGCTCGGCAATCCTCAACACAGGCTGGAAACCGCGCCAATGCTGGGTGCCGCGCGGCGGGAGGTACATGCGCATTTTGATGTCTTGCTCGGCCCGATGTCCGCCGAGTCTTCCCGCCGTTTTATTCCGCAGGGCGCAGCCTGGCAGGATCTCTGGGCGCGTATCCGCGATTACGTCGGCCCGGTAATGGACTTCTCGGTTTCCTTACTGATCAGCCGTTCTTCTCCCGGTTCCAGCCCACTGGGAATGCACGCTTTAGGCGTGGATTTTTGTCTTGGCAGCAGCGCGGGGACTTATCTGCATAAGGTGCAGAAACCTGCCCCGGCCTTTTAAACAGGATTAGGTATGTCGATTATTGAAAAAAGCAAAGAGCAACAACACCACTTTATCGGCTGGAACGGCGACCTCGCCGATTCGCTGCTGCTGGTCTCACTTCGCGGACAGGAATCACTCTCCTCGCCGTATCAATACGAACTGCGTTCGCTGACCAAACTGAAGGAGGCCGATCTGGCACGCTGGCATGGCGAAGCGGTCTCCTGTCGCATCGGCGACGGCAGTCAGTCGCTACCGCAGCGTCATCTGCACGGCGTTGTAACCCGCATTCGTTATGCGCAACGCACCGGGGATGAGGTGGAATGTATTTTCACGCTCGAACCAACACTTTCGCTGCTGCACATGGGGCGCATGATGCGCATCTGGCAAAACACCAGCGTGCCGGATCTGGTCAGTACCCTGCTCAAAAGTTACGGCATCAATGATGTCGAGGTGCAGTTGCATGGCACGTACCCGAAGCGAGAGTACTGCGTGCAGTATCGTGAGTCGGCATTACGTTTTATCCAGCGGATTTTACAGGAAGAAGGGATCTACTACTTTTTCCGCCACAGCGCAGCGGGCCATACCTTAGTGCTGGCCGATCATCCCGCCAGCCATACCCCCATTGGCGGAGAGAAACTCGCCTGGCACCATCAGGGGGAAATCATCACCGGCGGCACGATCGATAGCTGGGAAGCCAGCGTGGCGTTGCTGCCAGCAAGCGTGGCGATTCAGGGCTTCAATATGCCGCAAACCGCCGCGATTGATGATCTGAAAAGCGCCCGCAGTGCTGATAAATCCATCTCCTCCGTGACGTTTACCGATATCACGCCACAGGGTGAACGCGAGTTGATCACCCGCCAGGCGCAAACGGTGATGGCGGCGAAAGAAGCCAATATTCGCCACTTTGCCGCGACGGCGAATGCGCACTGGTTGAGTTGCGGCGAAATCTTCACGCTGAGCGGCCATCCTTCCGGCGACAAAGCGTACAACATCCAGCGCCTGGATCTTGAAGCGGTTAATAACTTTGACGACAACAGCAGTGCCTGCTTTTGCCAGTTGCAGGCGGTAGCGAACGATCAGCCGTGGGTGCCAGCCGCTAACCATCCGCTGCCGGAGATCCCAGGCGTGCTGACGGCAACCGTTGTCGGGCCGGCTTCAGAAGAGATCCACGCCGATGAATATGGCCGCATCAAGATCCACTTCCCGTGGGACAAAGAAAACCCCAATGACGATACCTGCTCCTGCTGGGTGCAGGTGGTACAGCCGTGGAGCGGCGCGAATTTCGGTGCGCAGTTTCTTCCACGCGTCGGCTGTGAAGTGTTGGTCAGCTTTGTGCAGGGACATCCCGATTTCCCGGTGGTCATCGGCACGGTGCATAACGGGCAGAATAAGCCGCCCTTCGCCCTTCCCGCCGGGAAAAACGAGAGCGGTTTTGTGTCGCGCAGCACGCCCAAAGGCAGCGTCGATGAGGGCCATCGCCTGAGTTTCAACGATAAAAAAGGCGAAGAGTTGCTGACCATCATTGCGCAAAAGGATCTCGCGCTGACGGTGAAAAATGATGCCACCAGCACCATCGCCGCCAACCGCAGCACCGAGTTGACCAAAGGCAACGATCTCTTAGTGCTGAAAGAAGGCGATATGAGCGTCACGCTGGAAAAAGGCAACTGGCAACAGCGCGTGACGGGCAATGCCAGCGCAGAGGTAAAGGACGGTGATTACACCCTCAGCGTGACCGGTAATGCCACCACCGAAGTGAAAGACGGCGAGTACAAACTCAGCGTCGCCGGTAATACCACCACCGAAGTGAAAGACGGCGAATACAAACTCAGCGTCGCCGGTAATACCACCACCGAAGTGAAAGACGGTAACTACAAGCTCAGCGTGGCGGGCAATAACACCACCGAGCTGAAGAGTGGCAACTACATGCTTAGCGTGAGCGGCGGCAGCGGCGGTATCAAAACCGATAAAGCGCTGACCTTCGAATCCACGCAAGGCATCGAACTGAAAGTGGGCAGCAACAAAATCAGCCTCTCGCCCAGCGGCATTACGATTAACGGCACCCTGCTCACCCTTGAAGCGAAAGCCACGGCAGAGCTTAAAGGCGCAATGGCCACGGTGTCCGGCAGCGGGATGACGCAGGTTTCAGGCGGCATTATTAACATCGGCTAAGGAGAGCACCATGGCATCCGTTGAATTATCCCACCATCAACAGCTTGCATGCGGCAATTGGGAAGAAGCGCTGCAACAGTGGCGCCAGCAGTATGACTTCAAAACGGTCGTCAGCCAATTGACCGCCCTGCTTCGGCGTTTTGCCAGCACGGATGCGCTGCCGCTGCTGGATGATATCGCCCGCTACGGCCGTCAACCCGACGAGATGCTGCGCTGGCGCATTTTTGAACAGGCGAAGGAGCTGGGTTTTAACACGCCGGCAGGTGCCCTTGCGTTGTCGCTGTTCTGGTCGCAGGGAAGTATGAGCCCGCCGGATCTCGAGCCGGTTTATCCCGATCCGCAACTGAGCCAGCAAATCCTGAATTGTGCGCTGGTAATGTCAGCCTGCCAGCTCTCGGAGTCTCCGACGGAGGGCGTGCGCCTGCTGTTTTCCCACATTGCTGACGGAGGTCTGTGATGGCTCAGCCTGCGGCCCGTGTTTCTGATATGCATACCTGCCCGATGGTGACGCCCGGCGTTCCGCCAATCCCGCATGTCGGCGGGCCCATCATGCCGCCCGGCGTCCCTACGGTGCTGATTGGCGGTCTTCCCGCCGCGACCGTCGGTTCAATGGCGACCTGCGTCGGGCCTGTCGACAGCATCGTGATGGGCAGTGTCAAAGTGCTGATCGGCAAAAAACCGGCCGCACGCATGGGCGATAGCTGTGCGCATGGCGGCGTCATTGTCGCCGGGTGCCCCAAAGTTCTGATCGGATAAGTGAACATGACCTTTGTTGCCGATATCGCGCCACTACTGGCGCCAATTAGCCCGGAAAATCCTGCCGGGGAAAATCTGGAATATGAACTGCTGTTTGACACCATCCGCAGCGCGCGTGAAAGCGACCCGGACTACTTGCCCGAAGGCGACTGGTCGGTAAGCGAACCCCGCAAAGCGGACTGGAATAAAGTGCGGACGCTGAGTGAAAAAGCCCTTACGGAGCAGAGCAAAGATCTGCAACTGGCGTGCTGGCTTGTGGAATCGCGCTGCCATTTGCAGGGGCTTGCCGGGCTGTGCTCGGGCATCGATTTTCTTTGCGCCTTCCTGCAACAGTTCTGGTTTCAGTGCTGGCCTTCGCTTGAGGAAGATGGCGTTTTAGCGCGCCGTAGCCGACTGTCGCGCCTCGATCGCGACATCAGTATGCAGCTTTTTCGCCAGCCGTTGCTGGCGCAAGAGATGACTTCGCTGGCGACCTGGCGGGAGATTCAGGCGTTCGAACAAAAAATTACCAGCCACCCGGAAAGCCGCGAGGAGTTGATAGCGCAGAAAGGCGATCTGTCGATGAGCAGTTTCGATCGGCTGGCGACGCAATTTTCTGCCCATGACATCAGCCAGCAGCTTGCGCTGACGGAACAACTGGCCGCTGCGCTACGGCAATGCGAGGCATGTTATGCCTCGTTGAGTGAGGACCAGGAGGGTGACGTTTTTGTGCTGATTCGCCAGACCCTGGCGGAAATCACCGACTATCTGCAACGCCTGGCGCAACGGGCAATGCCCCTCCCTGCCGATGCGCCTGCTGACAGCGCAGAAGACGCACCGCTGACCACAACGTCGCCCTTCGCCACCTCACAGGTGATGAACCGTGAGTTAGCCATCAGCCAAATGCTGGCTATCGGCGCGTGGTTTCGCCAAACCGAACCCTCCAGCCCGGTGCCGTTTCTGATGGATCGCGCCGCCCGCTGGGCAAATATGACGCTGACCGAATGGCTGGAAGAGATGCTTACCGACGATACCAGCCTGCATGCCATTCATAATGTATTAACAGGACAGAGCCAATAATGCCGGGAAAACATACCCTTATCATTGCTTTTTGCGCTGCGCTGCTTAGCGGGTGTGCAGAGGAAAACCCCGCGCCCGCCACGAAACAGCAGGCCATTGACCAGGTTGCCGCGCCTTTTGCCCAGGGCGCCATCACGTTGGCGATTCAAACCGACCCGGATTTGAATGCGGTACATGGCATCGCCAATAGCTGCACGTTACTGGTTATCCAGGCGCAACAAGCCAATACGCTAAGCAAACTGCTCTCTAACCCTTTCGCTTTAAAGAGCCTGTTCAGTGCCGCGGGCGCGCAGGATGAGATCTTAAAAGTTGACCGCTATGCCGCCATGCCGGGACAGCGCACAACGCTGCATATCGATCGCAGCGAGAATACCCGTTACCTCGCAGTGGTTGCCGGTTATTACCCGTTCCCGCAAAAGCAACATATGGCGCTTATCCGCATTCCCGTCACCACCGAAAGTTCCGGCTGGTGGACGCCGCGCTGGCATGCACAACTGGCGCCGGTAACGCTATCCCTTCATCTCGGTAGCAACAGCATGACGCAGTTTACCGGCGCGGAACGCGAACCGCTGCGCCTGCAAAATGCGACGCCCGCGCCTGCATCCTCCCCTGCCAGGCAAGGAAGCTGATATGTACCCAGAACTTCAGCAGATTTACTGGTATTCGGGTGTTTATCTACAGCCGCAACATTTGCAGTCTGTCGATCTGCATCATCACTACATGCTGTCACGCCATCGCCAACTGGCGCAGCCGTGGAATGTTGGGCTGATTGAGTTGGTGTTTAACCCGGAAACGTTGGTTGATTTCACGCTAAAAATTGAACACCTGAAGGCGCTGTTACCTTCCGGGGATTATCTGGAGTTTCCCGGCAACTGTAGCCTGCAGCCGCGACAATTTCGCCAGGCATGGAAACAACTGGAGAAACCGTTAACCCTATGGCTGGCGCTGCGCCGTTTCGACCCAGGCCATGTGAATGTCGGTGACTCGCCAAACAGCCGTTGGTTTAAAGCACCGGAAGAAGGCGTAATGAAAGATGTCTACTTCGACGGGCCGGAGTGCAGCGTCTCACGCATTCTTTATAACGTACAGATCCTCACCGACAGCGAGAAAGAGGCGGTGGTGGATTGTGAATTTATTCCCCTTCTGCGGCTGCGCTATGACACCGATCGGGTGATCCCTGACGCCAGTTTTTGTCCTCCACTGGTCAGCCTTGGCAGCACGCCGGTGCTGAAAAATCTGCTGGACGGTCTGTATGCCGAGCTGGCAAACCGCGCCTATAAACTCGAGGAGTACAAACGCCCGGAACAGAGCAATACCGCCCAGCGCGGCGATATGACGCAACTGTTGGTGATGCGCTCGCTTAACCGGGTTCTGCCGTTGCTGCACCACTACTGTCGTACGCCGGGCATGCATCCGTGGCCTGTTTACGGTCTGCTGGCGCAACTGATTGGCGAACTCTCCAGTTTCAGCGATCGCTGTTCATTTAATGGTGAATGGGCCGGTGAGACGATGCGCCTGTTGCCGTATGACCACTATGACCTTTACGCCTGTTTCGCCAGCGCGAAAACCCTTCTGCTTTCACTGCTCAATAACCTGGCGCTGGAAGATAACGTCTGGATCACCTTCGTGCCGACCAGCCAACGCATCTTTATCGGCGATTTGTCGTCACTCGGCGGACAACAGGGCGACAGCGTGTTGCTGCGGCTGCGTTCAGAGCAGCAACTCCCCGGCACAACCGAGAGCAGCGGTTTCAAAGTGGCACCGGGTTCGGCGATCGGTAAGCTGATTCAACATGCGCTGCCGGGGATTGCCGCTACGGCGCTGAATCCCGCTCCGCGTGGCGTGCCGCAGAGCAAAAACGCGGTCTATTACCAACTGAACCAACAGGATGAGCTGTGGAAGAAGATCGACCAGGAGCAGAGCCTGGCGTTTTATTGGGATGATGCGCCCGACGATCTGCAAGTCCAGGCCGTCTTTATGGGGGTGTCATGAGCGAGCTTCTTGATAGCTATCTGCCCGTCTTCAGGCAAGTACTGGAGATGATTGCAGAGCCAACATCGTTTACCGATTACGCCGACGCGCGGCAAGGGTGCCTTGTCCGGCTGGAACAGGCAATGCAACGAGCCGGCCGACAGGATGCCAGCGAAGAGGAGAAAGCGGCCGCGCAGTTTGCGGTTATCGCCTGGATCGATGAAACGGTGCTCTGTTCCTCCTTGCCGTGGCGCGAGCGCTGGCAGAGTGAATTATTGCAGCGTAAGTATCTGAATATCACCGTCGCCGGAGAGCGATTTTTTACCTGTCTGGCGCAGCTTGAGCCTGCCTGGCATCAGGCGAGAAAGGTCTTTCTCTTCTGTCTGCAAAATGGTTTTCACGGTCAGTACAGCACGCCCGAAGATGACGAGCCGTTGCAGGAGATCATTACAGAGCAGCGTGCGCTGTGCTTGCCTGCGTCATGGCTAAGCTGGCCAAACGACAGCGCGATCACGCCCGCGACATGCGGACAAACCATCGCCACGCCGCTGCATAAACGCCTGCTACTGCGGACAACCGTGACTCTGTTGCTGCTGTACGGATTTTTACTTTTGCTTCTTTATCACTACACAAACTGACCTCTATGTTTAAGAAATTAGCCTGTTTTACTGGCTGGCTGGCGGTACTGTGCCTGTCGCTGATCTTCAGTTTTATGCTCGGCCTGTGGCAAGGATGGAGCACGCCAGGGATCCTGCTGCTGTGGCTGCTGGTCATGGTGCTGGCCGCGCTGCTGTGGCACTCGCTCCCCGAGTTATTGCTGCTTATCAGGGGGAAAAAAGGCCGCCGCTGGTTCACAAAATACCGCTTATCGCGCCGGGAATATGTGCTGTTTAATCACTGGAAAGCGGGAGCCTCGGTCATCAGGCGCATTAAGCGTCGGCGCACGCATCTTCCGTGGTATTTGCTGGTTGGTGAACGCTGTGGCAAAAGTACGCTGCTGGCCAGCGCAGGGTTGCCCCGTTTTTATGGTGATAGCGTCGATGGCATCACAGCCCCAACCCGCACGCTGCGGTGGTGGTTTTTCCGCGATTTGTGCGTGCTCGATCTGTCGAGCAATTTTTTAAACGGTGCTGCCAGCTTCCGCCAGGCCTGGAGCAAACTTGCCCGCTGGTGCACGCACATTCCCGCGCCGGGCGGCATCATCATAGCGTTGCCGATGAGCCAGTTAATGCGTGGCGATCTCAGCCAATTGCATGCGCTGGCTCGCCAGCAACGTAGCCTTATCGAACCGTTGGTCCGGCACTATGGCGAGCGCTTGCCACTCTACGTGTTGGTCACCCAGTGCGATAAGTTTCCAGGTTTCAGTTTGTGGCAGCATCAGCTTTCTGACGCCCAGCGCCAGCAGGCGCTGGGTTATACATGGAGTGTGCCGCCGCATATTGATGGCCAGGACGACACCACGCTGCAACCGCTATTCACCCGTCTGCATGAAGGCTTTTCTCTCGTGCGGCTGAGTATGGCGCGCCCGGCCACGCTCAGCGCGCCTGAGTACAATGCCCTGCTGGATTTCCCGGAAGCGTTCGCCCGGCTGGAACCCGCCCTGCGCTACACGCTGGCCGCCCTGTGCGAAGCCAACGCCTATTTCAGCCCGGCCACGCTAAAGAGCATCTGGTTTTGCGCCGCCGAACCTCAGGTGGAAAATCAGGGTCGCCGCAGCAGCTATTTCATCCAGGAGTTGTTGACCCGCCACCTTCCGGCATTGAGTTTAAAAAGAAGCGGGCTGCGCTGGTATCAGCGTTCCTTCGGCAGAACGTGCTGCTACACCGCAGCCGGTATCTGCGCCCTCTGGCTGGCGATAAGTGCCAGTATGAGCGCCATGCGCTTGCGCCCGGGGCTGGCTGAATTAGCGCCGGATAAGCTAGCGGCGTTTGTTGCCGCAGACGAGCAACATGCCACGCTGGCGCTGCCCTGGCTGCCGTTTATGCCTTTATTCAACCAGCAACAACGCGAGGCTGAAACGTTGCTTGCCCGCATTCCAGTGACGGCCCGCCCTGCCCGGCAGACGCTGGAAGCGTATCAGCAACGCGCCCTTCACGCGTCGCCCGCGCAACAGCGGCACGCCATTCTGCAACTGGCTGCGGCAGTCACGCGCTGGCGACAAATGCAGCAAGGTACGCCGCTGGATACCCTCGCCGAAGCCGCGCCGATCAGCGACGAACTGACGCAAAATGTCTATCCGCCGACGCTATCGCCGCTGACCCGGCTGGCGCTGGAGCGTTATTACATGCAGCGTCCCTATGGCGAACGCTGGTTGCAGAACGCACAACGGGTGCTGGAAAATCTGGTCAATCACGATCTGTCGTTACGCTGGTTACAGGCTCCGGACGCCGCATTTCCGCCGCTGCACGCGGCAACGTTCTGGCCAGCCTTACCCGATTCACTGGCTCTCGACGGGAGATGGACGCAGGCCGGTGAAGCCACCGTTAATCAATGGATGGCAGAGATTGAAGCCGCTGCCGGGCGCACTGAACCGGTTTTTCAGCCATTGCGCGAAAGCTGGCAACAAGTGAGGCAGCAGGCATGGCGTCACTATCTGATCGACGTGACGGCGCATCTTTCACCGGATGAAACAGGCACGGTGTCGCGCCGCCAGCTGATTGCTATCAGCCAGAATCAAAGCCCGGCGATGCGCTTTGCCGCCCGCATTGTTGACGAGCTTGACACCATTGCGCCGGAACACGCACAGCCCTGGCTGACCACGCTGCGTGACGTTCAGACGCTCGCCCGCGCGGGCGATGGTGCCGCGCTGCTGCAACGCACAGAGCGGATCAACAATCAACTGCGCCAGTCGCTTGCCGCCTGGTTTCAGGGCAAAAGCCAAACGGCTGCGGCCGCCACCGCGCAATCTGCTCAACAGGCGTGGCTCGCGTGGCAAAAATCCCGGAACAGCGCCGTTACTGCAGCCGTAGCGCAGGAGAAACCCGGTGATACGTTAACGCGCGGGCTTTTTACCCCCGGGCAACAAAAACCGGACACCAACCCGCTGGGTACTCTCCTGCCGGCACTGGCCACGTTGCAGGAACGCGTTTCCCCCGATGAGCCCGATGCGGATGTGGCGGCAGTGTGGCGGCTGTATCAGGATGATGCCCGCACGCTACTGGCGAACGCGATGGCCAGCAGCGCTTGTTGGTTGAATACGCAATGGAAAAGCAGCGTGATTTGGCCGCTGGGGAAAAATGCCGAAAAACGCAGCTATGAAGAGCAACAAACGCTGAGCCAGCAACTGGTGGGCAATTTCCTGCGCGGCCCGGCGAAGCCCATGCTGTCGGTGGACAATAATGGTCTTCGCGCCGCCGGTTTTGCTGGCATGACGCTGCCCTTAACGGCGGAATTTAGTCAGTATCTCCGTAACGCCTTTCCCCCGGATATTCTTCAGGATCTGCCGCAACGCACCACCACCAAAGTCCAGGATCGGAAAGCAACGTTGCAGGCCAAAGTTGCGGCGCTTGAGTTGCAACAAAGCAAGCTCGAAAAACAGGTTGTGAAAACGACGGTCACCAGCTTGCCAGCCACTATCGCTGAAGGCGCGCAGGTGATCCCAACCGGAACACAACTGTTACTGAACTGCCAGAAAGGCGGCCAGGTGCTCAGCAGTATGAATTTTGCCGACAAGGCCGATTTCACCTGGCAGCCGGGCCAGTGCCGCGGCGTCACGCTAAGCGTTACGTTCCCTGATTTTGTCGCGGTCGATCAGATTAATGGCGACGATGCCTGGCCGTGGTTTGTCAGCCTGTTCTCTTCAGGAGAAACCCTGATCGACAGCCGTGATTTCGGTGACAGCGCAGAGTTGCTTAAGCGATTAGGCATCAAACAGATCCTCGTTCGTTTCGCCATGTCCAACACTCAGCCCCTTGAGGAGGCGTGGCAAAGCTGGAAAACGAACGCCGATGAAATCAGTTCCCTCACTCAACAAATCAGCGATCTCAACGAGCAGTCAGCGTATCCGCAACCTGACGAGTTAGCGGCGCACGCGCTTTCTGGTTTGCCCGACGAAATCGCACAGTGTCAGTAACACCATTGAAGGTACTTTTATGAGCCATCATTTAAAACCAATAATTAAGAAGCTTTCCGCTGAGGGACGAGCGGTACTTGACACCGCCGTCAGCCATGCGGTTTCTCTGCAACATACAGAAGTGACGCCAGAACATTTACTGATGGCAATACTGCGCCAGCAAAGCCCCTTGATTGAACAACTGGGATTACAGAGCGGGCTGCCGGTCAGCCGGTTGTTTGATGCATTACAGCAGGAGCTTCAGCACCAGCGGCCGCAACAAAACGCCGCGCCCCACTTTTCCCTTGCGCTGACCGAGTGGTTTATTGCGGGCTGGTTATTAGCAAGCAGCCACTGGGGACAAACCCAACTGACGCCCGCCGCCCTGCTGGGCGCGTTATTTGATGACGGCAATGCCTTACGGTTCGCCACCCCGGTGGAAAAAGCACTGCAATGCGATCGCCCCAAAGCGCTGGCGTTGCTGCAAAGCATCTATGCGCCCGTGCCTGCTCGCGATGAACAGCCAGCGGCCAGTACCTCTGCACTGCAAAGATACACGCGCAACCTCAGTGAACTGGCACGTAAAGGCGAACTGGATCCGGTTCTGGGCCGCGAATCCGAACTGCGCCAGATGGTAGATATTCTGTTACGCCGCCGCCAGAACAACCCGATTCTTACCGGTGAGCCCGGCGTCGGGAAAACTGCGCTTGCCGAAGCGCTGGCGATGCGCATTGTCGCTGGCACCTTTCCGCAGATGCTGGAATCGACAGAGATATTGACGCTGGATTTGGGGTTATTACAGGCCGGCGCGAGCGTGAAAGGTGAGTTTGAAAACCGCCTTCAGCAGTTGCTGAAAGAGGTCGCCCGCGCCCCCATGCCGATTATTTTATTCATTGATGAAGCGCATACGCTCATTGGCGCAGGAGGATCCGCCGGACAAAGCGATGCGGCTAACTTACTCAAACCCGCGCTGGCGCGCGGTGAGTTGCGAATTATTGCCGCCACAACCTGGGTGGAATATAAAAAATACTTCGAGAAAGATGCCGCGCTGGCGCGCCGCTTTCAGCTCATCAAAGTGGCGGAGCCGGATACGGATAAAGCAACGACAATGTTACGCGCGATGGCACCAGCCATGTCCCGACATCACGGTGTTCCCATCCTCGAAAGCGCCATCCATGCCGCTATCTCTCTCTCCAGCCGTTACATTGCCGAACGCCAGCTTCCCGACAAATCGGTGAGTTTGCTGGATACCGCTTGCGCCCGCGTGGCGATATCACAAACTCAGGAACCGAAAGAGATTGAGGCCATCTGCGTACAACTGCGCGCCATTGAGTGCGAGATTGCCGCACTGAAACGAGAAAACAGCGCGCCAGAGCGGCAGGTAAAACTTCGTCAGCATGCCACGAGCTTGCAGGCCTCTCTCGATTCACTGCGTAAGGAATGGGAGCGGCAAACGCTGCTGGTGCAACAGCTACAGCAGAGCCAGGATGCCGAAGAAATTGCGCAGATGCGTGAAACGCTGGCTGCATGTCACCAACAGCACGCGATGGTGTTTGAGTGCGTGGACGCCGCCTGCGTGGCGGACGTGGTTGCAGACTGGACCGGAATCCCGCTTGGACACATGCTGGAACAGGAGCACCAGCAACTGGACTCCCTGTGCGAACGGCTTGAACAACGGATTATTGGGCAAAGACATGCCCTCAAGCATATCACTCAACAAATTCGCATCAGTCGCGCCGGGCTTGCCGATCCGCAAAAACCCACCGGCGTTTACATGCTGGCCGGTCCCTCGGGAATCGGCAAAACCGAAACGTCGCTGGCGCTGGCAGAACTGCTGTACGGCGGGGAAAAAAGCATGGTGACCATTAATATGTCCGAGTACCAGGAGGCCCACTCCGTTTCGGGGCTGAAAGGTTCACCGCCAGGCTATGTGGGTTACGGTCAGGGCGGTGTACTTACCGAAGCCGTGCGCCGTAACCCCTATTGTGTGGTACTGCTGGATGAAGTGGAAAAAGCGCACCCGGACGTCATGGAGCTGTTCTATCAAATTTTCGATAAGGGCATCATCGAAGACGCAGAAGGACAGATGATTAATTTCCGTAACACGCTGATTATTATGACGTCTAATCTGGCCAGCGCGGCGCTGATTAGCGCCTGGGAAAAAGGCACAACCTCGCCGGAAGCGTTGTGCAATATTATTCGCCCTGAGTTTGAACGTGTCTTCAGCCCGGCGTTGATGGGACGTATGACGCTGATCCCTTACCTGCCCTTGCAGCCGCTGGAGCTGGCGCAGATCATCGAATTGAAGCTTCAGCACCTGTGCCGCCGTTATCAAACTGCGACAGAAAGCGACTCACGCCCAGGCTGGACAAATAAAGTGGTTAATTGGGTGGCGAAACGTTGTCAGGTACAGCAAAGTGGCGCGCGCGATATTGACCAGATATTGACCTCTCATTTATTACCGATTCTGGCTGACCATGCGTTAACCTCAGCGGCAAAAAATGAAGTGAAAATTGATATCCGCAAAGACCAGCTGGCGTTAAAAGTATAACGACTTAACTTAAATTTATTTTGCCCTGTAAGGAAAGACCAGCGTCAGGATCGTTTCGCTGAGGTTTTGTCGCTGGCTTTTGATTTATGTTTTATACTGATTCCATTCAGCTGGTTTGCGTAACAGAGTCTTATAATAAAACATAAAAATCATGAATGGATTGGAACATTATACATTTAATATTTTATCAAAAATAACTTAATTCTCCCAAACCCGGATAAGAAAAAACAAAAAACCAGATTAAAATCATCCGTAAAAACTCAGAATAATAAATAAATTATTCAGGCGAAATAATCCTGGGTTCACATTCATCTAATTTATATTATTCACAAAAACATCTGGAAAAACACATTACATAATAATACAACCAATTGATTTATAAAATATTTGTTTATACCATCATATAAATATGTGTGATAAGAATCTTATTAAGATGAAATATTTTTAAATTTATTGCCATGGCAATGTATGCTTATGCTTATCGAAAGTGAATTCAATAAATAACAAAAAGGGGATTTAAATGAACTCGCATATATATCGCATTAACAATGAAGTTGACTTTAATATAACCGAACGGACTCTGTGTCGATGTGATATGTACTTGCCACCAGCATTATTGACTAAACCTGCTTCTAAATGTCTTGAGCTTTTAATAACAAAGAAGTCCGGAGAGATTGTTACGCATAACGAGCTTTATGATTATGCGTGGGAAAAGCGCACCAAAGAGACATCACCCAACACCTTATATCAAACCATATTCCAAATCAGACGTATTATAGCCACGACATTTAACACTAAAGAGCAATTCATTCTGACGCTTCCACGGGAAGGATTTTACTTTAATCCAGCGGTGAAAATCGAACCACTTGAATATAAAACAACACACACAGACAAATACATTTCCAGAGGTTTGAAATTTGCGTTACATACAGCAAACCACGAATCTGAAATTCATGCTCAGCTTAACACGCTGCATCAGATTCTGCTGGATGTATGCGACAAAGTTAGCTTTATTGAAAAACTCACCCGAACGGAACATGAAAGCAAGGCGCCCACTGGCTACTTTTTAAAATGAACCGAAGGCTATCTGTGGAGATCGTTTAACTTCTTACAGTAAAAAGGTTATCTATGAAAAACAGGACATAATTCGATCATTAAAAAAATAACAAACGCATCACTTATTCTAAATTAACTACATCTGTCTCACTTTTGAGTTTTTTCGCATGATGTGTACTCCTTTGTCGGTAATGTTGCGGAGCAGATCTCGCATTGCCGGCCAGTTACAGGTCATCACTGTCATTGAATCTTCTCAACGAGGAAAGCGATTTACCCGCAAAGCAGAGTATATTATTGAATCCTTCGGCTTGTGCTAATCTGTTATTACATTATTAAATCTTCCGGTATCAATTCCTGCCTTATGAATAAACCTTAGCGCTTAATTAAGACAGATATTATGGCGTTCGTTCATAAACATTCATAAACTACAACTACGATTAATAAACATTATTACGAATCAACTGAAAAATGGTGTCCTCCGTAAGACACTATTCATGCTGTGTTTCGCTTTCAGCGATTTACAGCGTTCTTCCTTTAACTCAAATAATTTTCGAGGCGCACATGCGAATATTAGGGAAAAAGATCAAATCCAATATATTTAATGATTCATATTTTGAGCTTGAAAGCTGGAAAAAGGTTTATCGAAAAACACTTTTAATACCGCAAATATCACCCTCAAGAAAAAATGCTCATCGCGACAATTTAGTTTTAATACATACAATCCGTGATATAAAGGATGATAATTCACCATTTTTTAACGGCAGAGCAGAAGATATTATTGCCACATGGGATATAGTGAGCAGTTCGCTCATTCGTATGCAATCGTCCTGCTATGATCGTAGCCAATGGGCCGATGTGGGATTTATCCTTGCTGCTCCACCGCAAAATATCATTGGCACATTTCACAAAGATGTCTGGTTTCCCAACCATGCAGGAAATCAAAGTTGGGAAAATAAAAACTCCTACTCGCTCAGTGACAGATATTTTTTGGGCATCAATAAGAGCTACAATAATGCAAAGGTGAGGAAATATATAAAAAGCGCTATGCCTGACCAAACCTATGCCTCCATGATGAGCCCGGAAAGGCTGATTTCCGAATCTGACGGCGTATACCATAACGAAGTGCTGATTGTGGGTAAAAAAGATATCAATACCTATGCTGATTTTCCTCCCACCGACAGAGTGAAAGTTTGCGGTATCTATTTTTACTATGAAAGAGGCCAAAACCATAAACTTCCGCAGTATCAACAAAACAGAGAATTAATTGAAAAATTAAAACAGCACAACCCCGACCTGCCTGTCATCGAACATTCCGTCTGGGGGGTGAGCTTTCCGCTTTTTCGTGGTAAAGGCCTTTATCCCACCTTTTATCCTGGCCTGTGGCGGAGTCTCTCCGCCCTTTTCCCTCTCTTTCTCCCCCCGCCAACAGATGAAGATCTGCTCATCCGCTCCGCTTTTATGGGTACGATCAAACAAGACACAAAAAAACCGGAACAAGCGTAGCGCGATTGCTAAGGTTGATGAGGCAGTAATAAATTTATGTGACGTTTGTCGGTTTTTTATGCATTAAAAGAAAGGTATTAGCTATCAAATCTGTAGATTTATTCAAGTACCTTTAACAGGAAGCAGTGTATATCGTAACGGCATTACACAAGCAAATGGAGCCAGATATGAGCACGTCAGACGAACAATCCCTCTCTTCAGCCGTCGAGAAATGTCCTTTCCATGATAAAGCCAGCAAGCAGAGCACGGCCGGTGCCACCAGCAACCGCGACTGGTGGCCGAACCAACTGCGCGTCGATTTGCTGAACCAGCACTCTAACCGCTCCAATCCGCTGGGTGAGTCCTTTAACTACCGCGAAGAGTTTAAAAAACTCGACTACTCCGCACTGAAAGCTGATATCCGTAGCGTGTTGACCGATTCACAATCCTGGTGGCCTGCCGACTGGGGCAGTTACATCGGGCTGTTCATTCGTATGGCCTGGCACAGCGCCGGGACGTACCGTACCGTTGATGGCCGTGGCGGTTCCGGACGCGGTCAGCAGCGTTTTGCGCCGCTGAACTCCTGGCCGGATAACGTCAGCCTTGATAAAGCGCGCCGCCTGCTGTGGCCGGTAAAACAGAAATATGGCCAGAAAATCTCCTGGGCCGATTTGATCATTCTGGCGGGGAACGTGGCGCTGGAAAATGCCGGTTTCCGCACCTTCGGTTTTGGCGCGGGCCGCGAAGATGTCTGGGAACCGGATTTCGACGTGGACTGGGGTAACGAGAAAGAGTGGCTGAGCCATCGTCATCCGGAAAGCCTGGCGCAGGCAGCGATTGGCGCGACCGAAATGGGGCTGATTTACGTCAACCCGGAAGGCCCGAACGCCAGCGGCGAACCCGTTTCCGCTGCTTCGGCCATTCGCGCCACCTTCGGTAATATGGGGATGAACGATGAAGAGACCGTCGCGCTGATTGCCGGTGGTCATACGTTGGGTAAAACTCACGGTGCGGCAAAACCAGACGACTACGTAGGCCCGGAACCGGAAGCCGCGCCGCTGGAAGCGCAGGGCTTTGGCTGGATGAGCAGCTACGGCAGCGGCGCGGGCGCTGATGCTATTACCTCCGGGCTGGAAGTGGCATGGACACAAACGCCAACCCAGTGGAGCAACTACTTCTTCGAGAACCTGTTCAAATATGAGTGGGTACAGACCCGTAGCCCGGCTGGCGCTATCCAGTTTGAAGCCGTCGATGCGCCGGAAATCATCCCGGACCCGTTTGATCCGGCGAAAAAACGCAAACCCACCATGTTGGTTACCGACCTGACGCTGCGTTTTGACCCGGAATTCGAGAAAATTTCCCGTCGTTTCCTGAACGATCCGCAGGCATTTAACGAAGCCTTTGCCCGCGCATGGTTCAAACTGACGCACCGTGATATGGGGCCAAAATCCCGTTACATCGGACCGGAAGTTCCGCATGAAGATCTGATTTGGCAGGATCCGTTACCGGCTGCCACTTATCACCCTGACGGCGCAGATATCGCCAACCTGAAAGCGGATATCGCCGCCTCAGGCCTGTCGGTCAGCGATCTGGTTTCGGTGGCCTGGGCTTCCGCTTCCACCTTCCGTGGCGGCGATAAACGCGGCGGCGCGAACGGCGCGCGTCTTGCGCTTGCCCCGCAAAACGGCTGGGAAGTGAATGCCCGCGCAGTGAAAGCCTTGCCGGTACTGCAGCGTATTCAGCAGGCGTCGGCAAAAGCCTCGCTGGCCGATATCATTGTGCTGGCCGGTGTGGTTGGCGTTGAGCAGGCGGCAGCATCGGCGGGTGTACAGGTGAATGTACCGTTTACCCCGGGACGCGTTGATGCCCGTCAGGATCAAACCGATGTTGAATCCTTCAATCTGATGGAACCGCTGGCCGATGGTTTCCGTAATTATCGCCGCGTGTGGGATGGGGTAAGCACCGAAACCCTGCTGATTGATAAAGCGCAGCAACTGACGCTGACCGCGCCGGAACTGACAGCTCTTGTCGGTGGGCTGCGTGTTCTGGGCGCTAACTACGATGACAGCAAACACGGCGTCTTTACCGATCGCGTCGGGGTGCTGAGCACCGACTTCTTCGTCAACCTGCTGGATATGCGCACCGCGTGGAAAGCAACTGACGAAAAAGCGGAGCTGTTTGAAGGCCGCGATCGTCAGAGCGGTGAGCTGCGCTACACGGCGACGCGCGCCGATCTGGTCTTCGGCTCCAACTCGGTACTGCGCGCGCTGGCGGAAGTCTACGCCAGCAGCGATGCGAAACAGAAATTTGTCATCGACTTCGTTGCTGCGTGGACGAAAGTGATGAATCTGGACCGCTTCGACCTGCAATAAACCGCGCTGCGGCAAACAACACACCTGCGGGCTCCAACCCGCAGGTTTTTTTATGCCTGCCCATTTATTTAGTGACAGTGTCACACTGAAATCTACGCAAAAAAACCCGGTATGGATACCGGGGAACAGTTGATAACGAGTTTTGCTGACCGGCTCCGCGATCAAAGAGTAATAACTGATGAAGCCAGACTCCGCGAGAAGGACGCTGCGGGGCGGGCTTGCGCCATTAAACGGCCGGAATGTAACGCAGAGATGACGGCAGGGTTTCAGGAAAAATAAGCATCAGGGCGACACTGTTATTTCTGTCACCCACAACAGACCTAAAAAATAGAGTTAAAAATCAGTCGGATGCTGAGGTCTCTTCTTGATCGCGCCTGAGTACAAAATGGTTATTATGGCGGGTGATTTTTGCTCCGCTGTCGCCATAATTCGCAGAAAGCATGAAGAAGGCGTCGGCATCGACATCAAATGCCAGCTCCACCTCCGTCTGCTTACCAGAGGTAATCATTTGATATGCCTGCTTTAAGTTATACGCTTTTGCAATTGCCATGGATAAATCCTCGCGTGAGATGCGACCGATAAAAATCCTGTACTCTAGTTATAGTAGCGATTTGGAAATTCGTTTGCTTCTCATTAACGGCCTTTCAGATTTGGATCAGGTCAGCCCTTACGCTTAAAATTCCGTTCGCATCTTGACTTATAATGTGACAAGTGTACTTTTCAGGACATGAAGAGATTCCTGATTATCGTTCCCGATGGCGGCATGTTATTCGAAGCCGCCGGTATTGCCGACATTCTGATGCAGGCCAATCGCCTGCGTGCCGATGAAACCCAACAGCCGCGTTACCGGGTGAGCATCGCCACCACGCAGCCGCACCAGGTGATCCACGGTCAGTCTGGCCTCAATCTGCTGGCCGATTTCCGTCTGCCGGAGCTGGACCCGCGCGAGCCGTGGGATACCATCATGATCACCGGACGCGGAAACGATGAAGAGGAAGGCACCGCCGTCGTTGACTGGCTGCGTCTTGCCGCCCCCCATGCCGACAGAGTGGCGTCCATCTGCGGCGGCGCGATGCTGCTGGCAGAAACCGGGTTGCTTGACGGTCGGCGCGCCACCACCCACTGGCGGCTGCTTGAGACCATGCAGTCGCGCTATCCGCTGGTCAACGTCGAAGGCGGCCCGCTCTATATTCAGGATGGGCCGATATGGACTTCCGGCGGCGTCAGCTCCGGTTTTGACCTGACGCTGGCGCTGGTCGAAGAGGATTACGGTTTCACCCTCGCCCGCGACGTCGCGCAGGATATGGTGATGTATTTGCGTCGCCCCGGCGGCCAGTTGCAGTTTAGCCGCTACCATCTGCAACAGACGGAGAGTATCGGGCCTGTCAGTGAGTTACAAAGCTGGATCCTGGAAAACCTGACCGACGATCTCTCCGTCGAAAAGCTTGCCGAACGCGTGGCGATGAGCCCGCGCAATTTCACCCGCGTCTTTACCCGTGAAACCGGCGTCCCTCCGGCGCGTTATGTTGCCGAAGCGCGGCTTGCCGCTGCCCGACACCGCCTGGAGCAAACCCGCGAAACGCTGGAGAGCGTGGCCGCCGCCACGGGTTTCGGCAACAGCATCAACTTACGCCGCATCTTTGAACGTCAACTGCAGCTTACCCCCGGCGAGTATCGCCAGCGCTTCCACTGCCGCAAAATGGCGTAAAGTGATCCTTATCCGTCCTTTACGCCAAAACGCTGCCACCTTAAAGTGACTTCAGACACGAAAAAGAAGGAGTCAATCATGGTTAAGGTCGGCATTAACGGTTTTGGCAGGATCGGGCGCAACGTACTGCGCGCCGCGCTCGGTAACCCAGAGATTCAAATCGTCGCGATCAACGATCTGACGGACAGCAAAACCCTCGCCCATCTGCTGAAACACGATTCACTGCTCGGCACGCTGCCGGTTCCGGTTGAAGCAGGTGAAGGCCAGTTGTTTGTCGATGGCAACGCAGTGCGCGTTTTCAGTGAACGCGATCCGGCGAATATTCCGTGGCGCGACGTTGGCGTGGAAATTGTGATTGAAGCCACCGGATTCTTTACCGATCGTGAAAAAGCCGCAGTGCATATCAGCCACGGCGGCGCAAAACGGGTGATTATCTCCGCGCCGGGGAAAAATGATGACCTGACTATCGTGCTCGGCGTGAACGACACACAGTATGATCCGACGCGTCATTTCGTGGTCAGCAACGGCAGTTGCACCACTAACGGGCTGGCACCTGCCGCCCAGGTACTGCACCAGAATTTTGGTATTGAACACGGGTTGATGAACACCACCCACGCATACACCAACAGCCAGGCGCTGCACGACCAGCCGGAAAAAGATCTGCGCGGCGCGCGTGCCGCAGCGCTCTCCATCGTGCCTTACTCCAGCGGCGCGGCGAAAGCGCTCGGCAAAGTGATCCCGGAACTGGACGGACGGTTGACCGGTTATTCGCTACGCGTACCGGTACCGGTGGTGTCGATCGTCGACTTAACGGTAACGCTGAAACGCGATGTGACCGTGGAAGAAGTGAATGACGCTTTCCGCAAAGCCGCCGCAAACGGGCCGCTGAAAGGCATTCTTGGCTATAGCGATGAGCCGCTGGTTTCCAGTGATTATCAGGGCGATCCGCGCTCTTCCATTATCGACGGCCTGTCAACGCTGGTGATTGGCGGCAATCTGGTGAAAATCCTCGCCTGGTACGATAACGAGTGGGGCTTCTCCAACCGGCTGGTGGATCTGACGAAACTGATGGCGCAGCGCGGTTTATAATCCGCAGCCCTCAAAAAACCACGCTACGGCGTGGTTTTTTATTGCTCGTCGCTGCCGCTCAGCGCGGCGAGTAGCTGTGCACGGCGCTGCTCAAGGGTGGCGATTTGTGCTTCAATGCGACCGAGGCGTTTACGCTGCAGTTCACGGGTTTGCGGGCAAAATGCGGCCCCTTCCGTGCTGCGCATGCATTCCGGGAAGGTGGCAATTTCCGCCAGGCTAAACCCGGTAGCAATCAATTGTTGGATCTGTCGCACCTGGCCGACCACCTGCGCAGAAAAATACCGATAGCCGTTACAGGCCCGCGTAGAACATAACAGCCCATACCGATCATAGTGACGAATAGAACGCACGCTGACGCCCGTTTGCCGGGCAAGCTCGCCAATCGATAGCATTTTTTCTCCTCGTTTGCTGCTTGACTCTGACACCAGTGTAAAGGTTGAGGATAGCCACGAATCGTTAACCGGAGGAACATTTTATGCTGTTATCGCGTGGCCGTAACCTTGTCTTCATCCTGCTGCTGTTTTGCGCCTCACTGTACGCGCAGGAGAAGCACTATACCGTTGTCTCGTCAGACGGCGTACCGCTGGCTGTACAGGAAACTGGCGCAGCAGACGGTCAGCCCATCATCTTTATTCATGGGCTGTTAGGCAGCCATCTTAACTGGGAGAAACAGTGGCAGGATCCCGCCCTGCAGCGTTTTCGCCTGATCAGTTTCGACCTGCGCGGTCATGGCTTATCAGGCAAACCGGAGCAAGCAACAGCTTATACGGAAAACCGTCGCTGGGCGGATGATGTTGCAGCCGTGATCAAAGGCAGCGGCGCAAACAAGCCGCTTCTGGTGGGCTGGTCGCTGGGTGGCGTGGTCATCAGCCACTATCTGGCGGCCTATGGTGATCAACAGATTGCAGGCGTGTTGTATGTCGATGGCGTGGTAGAAATCACACCAGAACAAATACCCGCTCACCCGCAGGTTTATCAGGATATGGTGTCCGCGGATCTGAAAACCCATCTGGCAGGTGAGCGTGATTTCCTGCGTCTGTGCTTCCATCAGCAACCCGACACCGCCACGTTTGAGCGCCTGCTGGCTAACGCTGCGCTGGCCTCGTGGACAATGCAACGCGCTGTGCCGCAAATGAAAGTGTCACTCGCGCAGGGGCTGGGCAAAGCAAAAGTACCGGTACTGTTTATTTACGGGGAAAAAGATCAACTGGTGAACCCACAAGCTTCACTGGCGCGGGCCAGAAGCGTAAATCCACACATACGTACGCTGTTGTACGCCGATTCGGGACACGCGCCCTTTTTAGAAGAACCACAGCGTTTCAACCGGGATCTGGCGGCATTTGCCGACTCACTGTAACAAAACGGGGCATCGCGCCCCGTTTTTTATCACCACGCCATCACAACGACATATCCACCACGATGCGACCGGTTATTTTCCCGGCGCGCATCCGATCAAAGATGCTGTTGATATTCTCCAGCGGTTCAACGGCAATTTCCGCATGTACTTTATTGCGCCCGGCAAAATCCAGCGCCTCTTGCAGATCTTTGCGCGTTCCCACAATGGAACCACGTACGGTGATGCCATCCAGCACCATGTCGAAGATCGAGAGGTCGAATTTGCCCGGCGGCAGCCCGTTCAGCACCATTGTCCCGCCACGGCGCATCATGGTGGTTGCCTGTTCAAATGCTTTTGGTGATACCGCCGTGACCAGCACGCCGTGCGCGCCGCCAAACTCGGCGTGGAAGCGCTTGCCGGGATCCTCTTCCCGCCCATTGACCACCACCGATGCGCCGAGCCGACGAGCAAATTCGAGCTTGTCATCGTCAATGTCCACCGCCGCCACATTCATCCCCATCGCCACGGCATACTGGATCGCCAGATGACCGAGACCGCCGATCCCCGAGATCACCACCCATTCACCGGCGCGGGCTTCCGTCATCTTCAGCCCTTTGTAAACCGTTACCCCGGCGCAGAGGATAGGCGCAATCGCGTGGAATTCGACGTTATCCGGCAGAATACCGACGTAGTTAGCGTCCGCCAGGCAATATTCGGCAAAAGTGCCGTTTACCGAATAACCGGAGTTCTGTTGCCCGTGGCACAAGGTCTCCCAGCCGCTCAGGCAGTGTTCGCAGTGCCCGCAGGCAGAGTAAAGCCACGGCACGCCAACCCGATCGCCCTCTTTCACATGCGTCACGCCCGGCCCCACTGCGACTACGTGACCCACGCCTTCGTGGCCGGGAATAAACGGCGGATTCGGTTTCACCGGCCAGTCGCCTTCTGCGGCATGCAAATCGGTATGGCAGACACCGGTCGCCTCGATCTTGACCAGAATTTTGCCCGGCGCTACCGCAGGCACCATGACCTCTTCAATCACCAGCGGTTGCCCGAACGCTTTAACCACTGCCGCTTTCATCGTTTTCAGTTGCATAGCATTGCCTCGTCCTGATGAGATTGATTAATACAGACCCAATGGTGTACCGCTGTAGCTGACCAGCAGGTTTTTAATCTGCTGATAATGACTCAGCGCCAGCTTGTGCGTTTCGCGCCCAACGCCCGAATTTTTGTACCCACCAAAAGCCGCATGTGCCGGATAGAGGTGGTAACAGTTGGTCCACACGCGCCCGGCTTTGATGCCGCGCCCCATGCGCCATGCGCGGTTGATATCCAGCGTCCACACCCCGGCACCCAGGCCGAATTCGGTATCGTTAGCGATACGCAGCGCTTCAGCTTCATCTTTGAAAGTGGTGATCCCGAGCACCGGCCCAAAAATTTCTTCCTGGAAACAGCGCATGCCGTTATGGCCTTTAATCAACGTCGGCTGAATGTAGAAGCCGTTTTGCAGGCTATCCCCATGCTTGATCAGCTCGCCGCCGGTGATGATTTCGCCCCCCTCTTCGCGGGCAATGTTGATATAGGAAAGGATTTTGTCGTACTGCTCCTGCGAAGCTTGCGCGCCAATCATGGTTTCAGTATCAAAGGGGTCGCCTTTGCGGATGTTTTCCATACGCGCCAGCACTTTTTCTACGAACTGCGGATAGATGGATTCCTGCACCAGCACGCGTGACGGACAGGTACAGACTTCGCCCTGGTTGAAGAAGCCAAGCACGACGCCTTCGACGGCTTTATCGATAAATTCAGCATCGCCATTCAGCACATCTTCAAAGTAAATGTTGGGTGATTTACCGCCCAGCTCGACGGTGCTGGGAATAATGTTTTCCGCCGCGCAGGAGAGAATGTGGCGGCCAATCGGCGTCGATCCGGTAAAGGCAATTTTCTCAATGCGTTTGCTGCGCGCCAGCGGTTCGCCCGCTTCCGTACCAAAGCCATGAACCACGTTGAGCACGCCTTTTGGCAGCAGATCGCCAATCAGCTCCATCAACACGCAGATGCCGAGCGGCGTTTGCTCCGCAGGTTTCAGCACCACGCAGTTACCCGCCGCCAGCGCAGGCGCCAGTTTCCAGGCCGCCATCAAAATCGGGAAGTTCCACGGAATGATCTGCCCAACCACGCCGAGCGGTTCATAGATATGGTAAGCCACCGTATTGCTGTCGATTTCGGCGGCTGTCCCCTCCTGTGCCCGGATGCAACCGGCAAAGTAGCGGAAGTGATCAACCGCCAGTGGAATATCCGCCCCCATTGTTTCGCGGATGGGTTTCCCGTTGTCCCATGTTTCTGTTAACGCCAGCACTTCCAGATTGGCTTCAATGCGGTCTGCAATCGCCAGCAGCACATTCGAACGTTCCTGCACGCTGGTTTTTCCCCAGGCGTCGGCGGCAGCATGCGCTGCATCCAGAGCCTTCTCTATATCCACCGCGCCCGAACGCGGGAATTCGGCAATCACCTGTCCGGTTACCGGCGAGGTATTGGTGAACCAGCCGCCCTCTACCGGGTCTACAAATTTTCCGTCGATATAATTGCCATAACGCTGTTTAAAAGAGACTTTCGCGCCATCAAGGCCAGGGTGAATGTATTTCATCAGATGTTCCTCTTTTATTATCGGTACAGGTGAGGCGTCTCGCGCCAGGGCGGACAGAGGAACATAAGCACTTCTTATGCCAGATTGCTGCTGCCATAGGTAAAAATGAATTTTTTCTTTGTAAAACAAATAATAACAGGCGGGTTTAAAGATAAATCGGACAAAACGACAAAAAATGATGTGCAAGCGAGTACAGGAATTGTGTCGCACGTCGCTACACACGAGACACTCTTATGCTACACAAATGTAACATTGTAATTGCCGGAGAGTAACATGCCGACACGCGTAGATACTTTGCCAACCACCCGTTCCGGTCTGCCTTGCCAGTTGCAGGATTCCTGGCAACGTAGCCTTAACTATGGGCTGACACGGGATGATGACGCCCAGCCGTGGGTGGCTAACGCGATGCTGAAAGATGCGCGTGCGGAAAATGGCTGGGTGAAACACCTGGTCGCTCCCCTGCTGGCGCGGCTGCGGCCGGAGCTGAACAAACACCCGTCGATTATGGTGATGTCCGACGCGACCGGGCTGGTGCTGGAAACGCACGGCAACAGCGATTTTCTGCACAAAGCGCAGCGCTATGCCCTGTCGCCCGGCAATCTGTGGGGCGAACATGCGCGCGGCACTAACGCTATTGGCACCGCGCTGGCGCTCCAGCAGCATTGTGAAGTGGCTGGCGGCGAGCACTATCTGAGCCGTAATGCCGGGCTGTTCTGCTCAGCCGCGCCAGTGTTTCGCCCCGACGGCCAGGTTGCCGGGGTGCTGGATCTCTCCACCCCGGCGATGACGCCGCGCCATGATGCCGCCGCTTTGATCCGCCGCACGGTATGCCAGATCGAACACGCCTGGGCCACCAGCGCTCTCGGCGCTAATCGCTGGTTATTGAGCCTGCATCATGATGAAAAAATCCTCGGCACCGCGCAGGAGTTGCTGCTGATTTTTGACGATCGCACGCTGCTCGGCGCCAATAAGCTGGCGATGGATGCGTTCGCCCTCACCAGCGGCCATTTTGGTGCACTTGAACTGGATGCGCTGTTTCCCGGCCTTGAGCTACGCGGCGGTGAAACGGTGCTGGAAACCGGTAATCATCAGCGTTTTTATGCCCGCCAGACACTGCCAGCCCGCCGTTTTAGCGGGCGCGGCAGTGCACAGCAGACAGAGCAGCACGGTATCGAAAAAGAGAAGGCGCTGCGCATTGTGAATGCCGGGATTGCGCTGTGCATTACCGGTGAAACAGGCTGTGGCAAAGAGTATCTGGCGCGCGAGTTGTACAGCCGCAGCCAGTGGCATACGGGCAATTTCGTCGCCATCAACTGTGCCGCGTTACCCGAACATCTGATTGAATCAGAGCTGTTCGGCTATGTCCCCGGCGCTTTTACCGGTGCCAGCCCGAAAGGGTATATCGGTAAATGCCGCGAAGCGGATGGTGGCGTACTGTTTCTTGATGAAATCGGCGACATGCCGCTGGCGCTGCAAACCCGCCTGCTGCGCGTGTTGCAGGAGAAAAAAGTGACGCCGCTGGGTGCCAATAGCAGTTGGGACGTGAATTTCGCTTTGATCTGCGCAACGCATCAGGATCTGGCCGCGCGGGTGCAGGCAGGCACGTTTCGCGAGGATCTGCTGTACCGCATTCAGGAGTTTCACCTGCGCATTCCGCCGCTGCGTGAATGGCAGCATAGAGAGGGATTTATCCACAAATTGTGGCACGAACTGGGTGCCGCCAGCCGTGGGTTGACGTTAAGCGATGAGGTGGTGAACACGCTCGCGCACCAGCCGTGGCCGGGCAATGTGCGTCAATTGTTAAGCCAGTTGCGGGTATTAATGGCGCTGGCAGAAGATGGCGATCGGATTACGCTCGCCGATCTGCCCGGCGAAATCCACGCCGCACCAGTGTCGCAACGCCCCAGTGACGAACAGAGCGCCATCGCGCAAGCGCAGGGGAATATGAGCCTTGCGGCGAAAAAACTCGGTATTTCGCGCAGCACGCTCTATCGACGGCTGGCAAAATAGTATGGCCGAAACGGCCATACTATTCAGTACGTTACTCTACGGCTGTCGCTTTGATCCACTCGGCAAACTTGCTCACGCGGGTGAACTGCTCTGCCGGAGCAATTAAGCTACGGGAAACCAGGCCCACGACATAGCGTTTGCCGTTGTAATCGGCATACAGTGGGCCGCCGGAATCGCCGCCCGCCGTACCGCTACCTGCACAGACATGGAAATCTGGATCCTGGTTGGTTGCCGGGTAGCCAGCCGGAACGTCGGTGCACATTTTATCCGGCAGAGCGACCATCGTTTTTTTATTCAGCACATTCGGGCGTACGCCATTTTCATTATCGCCAAAACCTACTGCCGTCAGCGGAATATTGGTCAGTGCGGCAGGCGGATCCTGTTCCGGGTTTAAACCGGCCAGCGTAGCGAAATTACTGCTGTTCGCCGCTCGGGACAGCTTAATCAGCGCAAGATCGTTTTTCGCCGTGCCACCAAGCGTTGTGGTGTCATAGTCAGGATGAACAATCACTTTCTCGATGGAAACCTGATCTTTCTTCACCAGCGGGGTGTAGCTTTCCATCCCTACCATGATACTCGCCGTGCTGGTATCAAAATGCGAAACACAGTGCGCCGCCGTAACCGCCCAGCGGGAGTTAACCAGCACGCCGCCGCAGACATGGCCCGCCACCGTCGTACCTTTGCTGATGGTAATAAAATCAGGGAATTCGCCGGCTATTGCCGTCGATCCGTTGACGATACGCGCAGCAGCCTCGCTGGCGGCAGCCGTTTGCATGGTCGCCATCGGCACGATAAACGCCGCCGCTAATGCAGCGGCAATCAGTTTTGCTTTCACTATTACATCTCCAGGATAAAAAGCCGCGCCAGCATCTGTAACTCCTTCAGCGCGATCAATTGAAATTATTCAGTGTAAAATGCCTGCTTATTCCCGAATAAAAATAAACAAAGAAAACACAGTCCGGGGAATATATAAATCAACAATCCTTCTGTAAATACAGACAGTTTTCTTATTTGCGGGAATATTCTCTAGCCAGGATGTTTTTTGTCATGGCGCTGGTGCGCAGCCAGACAGAATGAGCCATGAGTTGCGTGGTTGTTGGCAGGATAAACCGTCGTGTAATCAGCAGGATGAAAAGCAAAAAAAAGCCGTACTGACGGGATGAATAACATCAGTACGGCAAGTTAAAAAAATGCAGGTACTAAACTGTGCATATTCTCAAAGAGAAAGAGAAAGACAAAGATAGGCACGGGATGAAATATACTTAGTGACCAGTTCAAAGTAAATAGAGACACTTTTCCTTCTGCCCTGGAATATTCTTCATGGTTATTCTCAAGTCTGCCCACGATAGTGTTTATAATTGAGTTGATATTTTTCCAGACGTAATCCCAGCGCGCGTCGGGTCATATTCAGATAATTGGCTGCACGCGAGACATTGCCCTGAAATTTCGCCAGCGCTTCGGTGATCAGATCGTATTCCACCCGCGCCAGGCGCGCTTCCAGCCCTTCCTGCTCCGTCAGATGGTCGATAATGGGTTGCAGATGAATGGGCAGATGATAACTGTGAATAAACCCCTCATCCGCCAGCAATACCGCCCGTTCCATCACATTCTCCAGTTCGCGCACATTGCCCGGCCACGTATAGTTGAGCAGCATATTCAACGCCGGGGTGGCAATGGTCGGCACTTCCACGCCCTGCTCACTGGCAAAACGGGCGTTGAAATGGTCGGCAAGGATCAAAATGTCACTTCCCCGTTCGCGCAACGGCGGAATGGTAATGGGAAAGACATTTAAGCGATAGTAGAGATCCTCACGAAAGGTGCCCTGCTCGACCATTTCACTCAAATCCCGGTGCGTTGCTGCAAGAATGCGCACATTGACGCTCAGGGTTTCATTGCTGCCTACCCGCTCGAAACTGCGTTCCTGGATCACTCGCAACAATTTGGATTGCGCAGACAGCGATAACTCCCCTACTTCATCAAGAAACAACGTCCCGCCATCCGCTTCTTCAAACCGTCCGGCGCGCCGGGAGATGGCGCCGGTAAATGCGCCCTTTTCGTGACCAAACAGTTCGCTTTCAATCACACTCTCCGGCAGCGACGCGCAGTTAAAGCGGATAAATGGCCCGCCCGCACAGTGGCTGTTCTGGTGAATGGCGGTGGCAACACGTTCTTTACCGACGCCGCTTTCACCGAGGATCAATACGGTGGTGCGCGCATGGCTGACTTTCTCAATCAGCCGGTAAACCTGCTGCATGGTGCGGGAGTTGCCAATAATATTGGCCGGTTTGAATTTTTCCCCGCCGTGCAGCGCCGTATGCGTCTGCACTATTTTCTGCTGTGCGCGCTCAAGCAGATGCAGCTCCACAGCCTGCGCAATAATGGCGGCAATCACCCGTAACACTTCAAGATCGAGAAAACGGAGCTGCGCGTTGTGATAAATCCGTTCGATGCCGATGGTGCCCATCACTTTCAGCCCGCGAATAATCGGCACGCAGATAAAGGAGTGTTGTCCGTCGCGCTGGCGATCCCAACTACCGGTGCGGTTTAAAAACAGCGGATCGTCAGCAATGTGCGGCACGACAATCGGCTGACGTGTTTCAATCACTTTACCGGTGATCCCCTCGCCCGGCGCATAAACGCCCTTTTCGACCTCTTCCGGCGACAAACCATAACTCTCATGAATAAAAATTTGATCGCAACTGGCGTCATACAGGGTGATCATCGCGCGCTGCACCTGCAAATGTTTTTGCATCAGCTCCAGCACCAGCTTCAGCGTACTGTCTAAACTGCCGCCGGCGCTGACTACTTTGCTCACTTCAGAGAGCAGCGGCATAAGCTCGGATCGGCACTCACCGAGGCGGCAGCTGAATGACAGCGCGCCGGTCAGTACCGGCGACACGGTGTTCGCAGCAACGGCAGTTTTCTCATCGCGCATGATGTCTCTCCCGGTCAACAGGCCCGCAGGCAAACAGTGCAAAATCAGCGCCAGCACAACGTTATAAAAATCATCTGTAACAGATTGATTATTCAGCCCCAAAAAAACGCGCACTCTGCCACGCGCAAAAAAAGTGTTCCCCGGCGAACATTTTTGTCGTGTTACCGACATCAGGACGCCGTTTTTGTCACCACCACCCGCAGGTTGCCATCGTCCAGCGGCGTGCTGTGATACAGAAGGTGGTAGTCCGCAAGGCGGGCAAACCATTTCGGCACATGGTCACACAACAGTTCCAGCCGCGTGAACTCTTCACGCCCCAGCAGCGGTATCAGCAGCAGCTTCGCGGTGTGCGTATCATCAGCCCCGGCCTGTCGCGCAGCGATCAGATCGACATAAAATTCGCCGGGTTCAGCGCCAGGATGGACAAATGCCTGTGGCGGCAGCGTCACCGCTTCCGGCTCCATGGGTTGCTTCGCAATGGCGTCCAGCGCCGGTTCCGGCGCGCCCGTACACTGCCACAAAGTCAACCCGAGCCCATCGAACCAGGCGCGCGGCGCGCCCTGCACCTCGCGCGTGACGAAATGGCGACAGGCAGGTAGCTGCGCCAGCATTGCCAGCGTCTGTTCACGAAAAGCTTCAAGCGATGTACAGGACGACAAATCGAAAGCAATTTGTTGCGCAATCTGCCAGCGTCCGCAATCACGAGAAAACAGCGTCACCGTGCCGGGCGCGGTGAGCGGTGCCACCTGACCTTGCGGGTCGAGAAAAACCGCAATATTCATCTTTCCTCCGGACTAATAGCCGTGTTGTTTCCCCTTCATCGAAGTAATGTCAATGCGGATAACCTGGGTGGCTTTCAGGTTGGCGGCGGGAAAGTGGAACGTTTTGTCGCTGAAACGCGCCATCAGGCGGTGCAGCATGGTGACCTTTTCCGTCTCGTCGTCAACAAAATGGGTTTTACCGACGCCTATCACCGTGCGGTGACGCGCCTCAAAGTTGCAGGCCAGCTCATCTTCGATGATGCCGCCGTATTCAGACACCGCAAAGCAGATGTTGGCGTTTTGCCGCATGATGTCGATTTTGCTCCCGGCACGCGCCGAGTGAAACCACAGCGCCGTGCCATCCCAGACATAAAACACCGGCAGCAGAAACGGCATATCCGCGCAGGCCAGCGCGATATACATCACCCTTCCGGCCTGCAAAATCGCATCCAAAGCCTGAGGCTCGGTCAGTTCCCGCTCATCGCGGCGCATCTCGCCGTGCGGGTGCATTAGTGTCTGCTGGCTCATGATTTTTCCTCCTGCAGGCGTCGCTGTTCGCTGGCAATCAGCGCATCCAGCGACTGACAAACGCTGAGAATGCGCACTTTGTCGTGCTCATCCGGTGTACCGTGGTGATAGTCATCTACCGAGCAGATACCGAAAATACTGTCCAGCGACAAAATGCCGTCGCGCAAGGAGTTGCTAAACACGCTCTTTTGCGCGGCACTCGCCAGCAGACTGCGGTAGTTATGGTTAAAGGGCATATCGCCATGCAAGGAGCAGAGCGCAATCAGATAGCACTCCACGGCAATGGCCGCGACGTTAAATACCAGGCTGGCGGAACGGTTTTGCACCGCCAGCAGACTGGCGCGGCGATGGTAACCTTTCGCATAGTCGTAACAGCGGACAAAACGCTGTTCATCGGTCTCAAACAGGAGTTGCGCCATGGTTTTCTCCAGCCGGGGCGAGCCCCGGCGTTCAGGTCAGGCATTACCAGACATTGAGGATCCACTCTTTATTTTTCTTGTATTCCATATCGGTAAACAGCGTGTTCGCCATCTGCTCTGCCAGCCAGATTGCACCAGCGTAACCCACCACCGGATGGCGATAGTGCCCAGCGCGGTCGTAGGTGGGAAAGCCCACGCGCACCATCGGGATCTGGTTATCAATGGCGGTAAAACGCCCTTTCGAGTGACCGAGAATCAGATCCAGCTCCAGCTCACCTTCCGTAATGCGTTTTTCCATCTCCCACAGGTCGGCGTTGGTAACAATCTCCATCTTGTACTCCACCTGTTGCTGCAACGCCTGAATGCGCGGGTCATCGGCATAGGTGGCGTTGTCGTCACCCAGCAACAGCAGCACCGGTTTCATCTCCAGATCGAGGCAAAATTCCGCCAGCCCCACCACCAGATCCGGGTTGCCGTAGATCGCCACCTTTTTATCGGCGAGGAACATATGAACCAGATCGGTCAGCGCATCGAGGGCAATGCCGCGTTCACGCACCAGTGATTCAGGGATAGGTTTACCGGTGAGCGTTTTCAGGTTGTGCAGGAAAGTATCGGTGTTGCGAATACCAATTGGCGTCGGGCCAATCAGCGCCGGGACGTCAAACTTCTCTTCCAGATAACGCGCCGCTTTCGCCCCTTCGTAGCGGTTAAGCGCAATCGTGGCGCTGGCGTTCGCCGTACCGGTAAGATCGGCAATGGTGGTGTTGCCGTGTGAAACGGTATTGCCGGACGGCATCAGCGGCGAGTCAAAGGCTTCGATTTCAAACAGCACCGTGGCATCAATCGACATCTCATCCAGCAGATGTTTTAACGCCGTCACGTCACCGGGGTTCACCCAGCCAGTGATAAGGTTGATCTTGCCGTTCGGCTCGCTTTTACGGGCGAAATACTTAACGATATCGCGCACCGCCACGTCATAGCCGCTGATCATACTGCCGACAAAACTCGGCGTGTGAATCGGGATCAGATGCACTTCGCGCCCGGCGTATTTCTCTTGCAGCAGGCCATTGTTGAGCTTTCGCACCACGCCATCGACATCATCACCAATAACCTCTGTCGAACAGGTGGTGATAATCGGAATCACTTTGACATGCGGGTAACGCATCAGCAGCACATCTACCGCCTGTTCCACACGATCCAGCGCGCCAAATACCGCGCCATCTTCATGCACCGAGGAAGAGGCAATTTCGAAGCTCTCTTTCAGATGCTGGGAGATCAGCAGACGCACGAACATCACGCATCCCTGCCCGCCATGCACAATACCAATACAATCTTTAATGCCGATGCTGACATACTGCGCCCCGGCGGGCTGGCAGGTAAAAATTGGGTTGATCACCCCGGTGCGATCTTTCGCTTTCAATTCACAAGACATGCTCACCCCCTTCAGTAACGCTGGTCGGTCAGTTCGGCATTCAGCGAACCGGTGATGGTCAGATAATCCAGCCGCTGGTGCAGCGCCTCAAGCAATGCGCCGATTTCCGCCCTCTTCATGCTTTGTAGCCAGCTAAAGCGGGTTCGGTACGCATCGGCCAGCACCACGGCGTCGGCCCAGTAACAACGGTCAGCAGGGTTTGCCAGCTCGACCTCCTCGCCACATAACAACTGGCGGGTTTTCCCCAGCACGCCCGCGTTCTGCTTCTCACGATCCCAACTGCGGGAGTGAAACTGCCACAGACAGTGCTTCATGATGTAATCCACCATCAGCTCTACTTGTTCATCCTGCGTCATACGGCCTCCTGACGGCGGGCAGCATCGGCGGAAAAATCCGGGTATTCGCGCTGGCGCAACTTGCTGACGCTGTCGAAGCCGCCGCTGTATTCGCGCAGTTCGCTGTTATTGCGTACTGCGTCGTCAAGTCCGGCATCCGACAGCATGCGGGCGGTGGCGAAGCCCTGGCCAACCGGGATCTCCTGCTGGCTGATATCGAGCTGCGCCAGTTGATGGATCGGTGAATAGATCGCGTTGTAAATATCACGGGCGAAACGCACCCAGCCTTCAAAACCTTTGTACGGCCCGTTGTGATACGCATGGGCATTGAGGTATGGCACGCGGATTTTTTTCGCCACTTCGCCGGGACGTTTACCGGTGAAAATGACATCTGGCTTCAGTTTGTACATCGCTTCCAGCGACTCCAGTTCATTGGGATCGTCAATAGCCAGCGCGCCGGGTTCGCAGCGAGCGATGCCTTTTTCCATATCCCCCTGATGACCAAACTTGGTGTAGACCGACACCACCTCCACGCCCATCTCCGCGTGGATCACATGCGCCCAGTGCCAGAGTTTGGAGCCACCAGGCCACAGGCATACTTTTTTGCCTTTCAGGCGTTCTTTGTACCAGTCCAGTTCCGGTTTCCAGCGGGCAATCTCTTCATCAATAATCGCCTGCGCCCGATCTTCAATGCCGAAAAACAAGCCGATTTTGCGCAGCGATTCGGAGAGTGGGCCGAAGCCAAAACCGTCGATATCGAGGCGCGGTATGCCGTAACGCACCCGCAATTCGTTGCAGATATATTCCGCCGAACGTGCACACTCCAGCACATTCAGATGGGCTTTATGCATCGCCCGCAGGTCGTCATAGGAGCCGTTGCCGGTAAAAGTCGACAGCACCTGGATCCCCATGCGTTTGAAATAATCGACCATCACCTCCTGGTCACCCTGAATGTTATATTCGCCAACATAGTTGATGACATAATCGCTGGTGATCGTCGGTTCGACCGTGCCAACTTTTTGGTTTATCCATGCGATATTAATTTTATGGTGGCCGCCCGACTGGCTTGGGCCAGCAAATCCCGGCGAGTTACAGACGAAAATATCTACTTCCGGGCGTTCATCCATTACTTCCTGCGCAATAGCGGCAATATCATCACCGATTAATGCCGAGGCGCAGGTTTGATAAATGGTCATCCGTTTAATATCTGGATGAGCGTCAAATGCTTCGATGATATTGTTCTTGAGGACTTTCTCAGCACCAAAAACAATATGCTTCTCTTTCATATCAGTCGCGAAGGTATATTTAAGCTGGAAGTTATCGTTATCGCTAATATAACGTTTTGTCTGCCAGGTGTCGTACGTGCAACCGACCGGGCCGTGGCTAATATGAATCACGTCTTTCATCGGCGTGCCAATAACATGCTTGGCCCCGCAATAGGCGCAACCGCGTTCGGAAATCGTTCCCGGAATGGTATTTAAATACCCCAGCGGCAGCGCGGAGGTGATATCTTCATCCGCGCCTTTAACGACGGCATGCTGTTTACGCTCGGGAATGCATTTACTGCAATCAAACTCATGATACGGCATAACTAATCCCCCTTCCGGGAATGACTGTAAAATAACCGGACGAATTAATCGCTCAGACCATATTTAACGACCATTTTTTCCAGCTGATCCATGGTCAGCGGATGGGGGATCACCAGGTCGGTATTTTCAATGATCTTGCGTCCCAGTTCGCGATACTCCTGCGCCTGGTTAGCTTCCGGGTCAAATTCGGTGACGGTTTTCTTGTTGAACTCCGCTTTCTGCACGATGTTGTCGCGCGGCACAAAGTGGATCATTTTTGTGCCGATCGCTGCGGTAAACTCTTCGAGAAACTCTTTTTCACCGTCCACATTACGGCTGTTACAGATAATTCCGCCAAGACGGACGCCGCTCTGTTTGGCGTATTTCACCAGGCCTTTACAGATATTATTTGCCGCATAAATTGCCATCATTTCCCCGGAAGCAACGATATAAACTTCCTGTGCTTTACCGTCGCGGATGGGCATAGCGAAACCGCCACAAACCACATCGCCGAGTACATCAAAAAAGATAAAATCGAGATCGTCGGCGTAGGCTTTATTATCCTCCATCAGATCGATAGCGGTAATTACCCCACGTCCTGCGCACCCCACGCCTGGCTCCGGGCCACCGGATTCAACACAGCGGATATTAAAGACGCCGGTTTTCACCACCATATCATTGGTTATTTTCTCGGCCCCCTGATCGCGCAGAACATCCATTAGTGTCTCTTGCGGTTTACCGCCAAGAATAAGACGCGTGGAGTCAGCTTTCGGATCGCAGCCATGAATAAACACTTTTTTACCGTGGAACCAGGCCAGAGCCGCCGCCGTATTTTGTGTGGTGGTCGACTTGCCGATCCCTCCTTTGCCATAAATAGCCAGCTTACGTGTCATGATATTTCCTCTTGATGAACAACATTGCGAAAGTGTGTTTGCAAACAGGCAAGAGGAAATTGCAAAGCGGAGGCCAGCTTATCGCCAGTGGTAAAAAAATCGGGTTATTAACTGAAAGTATTACGCTTATTTATTTTTCGCCCGGGTGGCGGGCGAAATATCCACGAAAGAAAGTGTTCCGCGGCGAACTTTCCCGCCAGCAAAACGTTCACGAAAGTGAAATTCAGTTAGCTTGCGAGCGGCGCTAACCAGCGGCTAATCACCTGCGAAAGCGCAGCGGCCAGCGCCGGGCTGTATTGCGCGGCCTGCTCGCGAAGCTGACGCGGATCGATACCGGCATGACTCAGTTCACTGGCGTGGCCTACCAGCCAGCCTTCAAGCCCGATAGCGCTCACCTCCGGATGAAACTGCAATGCCAGCGCATGCGGCGCATAGAGAAAGGCCTGGTTATCGCAGACCGCGCTGCGTGCCAGATGGCTCGACCCCTGCGGAATGGCAAACCGGTCACCGTGCCAGTGCAGCACCGGCAGATCCGCCAACGGTGCCAGCAGATCGCTGTGTTCCCCGGGCGTGAGGGTCAGCGGCGCATAGCCGATTTCCGTCACGCCCATTGGCGCAACCTCCGCCTCCAGCGCCCGCGCGATGAGCTGCGCGCCAAGACAAATACCGAGTACCGGTTTGCCGTGCGCCAGCCGCTCACGAATATGGCGCAGCTCGTCGTTGAGGAACGGATAAATCGCTTGTTGGTACGCGCCGATCGGCCCGCCCAGCACCACCAGCAAATCGGCGGCCTGCGGATCAAGATGGGCAAATGACTCAACCGGTGTGTCGATATAGCGGCATTCGTAACCGAGCGAATGCAGGGTATCGGCCAGCGTGCCTAAATCTTCAAAGGGGACATGACGGAAAGCAACAGCCGTTTTCATTACAACTCCTTGCAGGTTAAAGGCGGGAAGAAAACCATCGTCAGCCGGAAGCCCCCGGGTTGTCAATGCGGAGGATGTGGTTATTGCTGGGGCAAAAACGCAATAGCGATCGCGGTTTTTATTTTTTACGCGCTATTTTTTGTGATCAACTTCAAACAAAAAAGATATAACGTACAGAAATGCAAAAAGAATCGGCTTTGTTATGCAAATGCACATTGTCTGTCCCTGGCGATACTCCTAATCTCTGCCTGATGAATAATGATCGGTAAAGTCATTGTCACACTAACGGAGTAAATAAATAGCATAAGACGTTTCTGCAATGTTAATAGTGAATGCACTTCAGTAACGCCTGCTGGAATGAATTCATATTAGCATTTTTCGATTTCATTTAAGTTTAAGGTGGTTTCTCATGAGTCAAGTTAATAATCTTGAGGGCGTTCTGCACGCCAAAAAAACGAATGTCAGATGGCATATCGTTATTATCCTCTTCATTATTACTGCGGTGAGCGTCGGCGACCGTTCGACGCTGGCGATTGCCGGTAAAGATATGTCTGCCGCGCTTGGCATTAACCCCGGCCAGATGGGCTGGGTATTCTCCTCATTCGCCTGGGCCTACTGCCTGGCGCAGATTCCTGGCGGCTGGCTGCTTGACCGTTTTGGGTCAAAAAAGGTTTATCTTTGCGGCCTTTGCATGTGGTCCATTTTCACGCTGCTGCAAGGCTGCGTGGAGATTTTTCACGGCTTTGGCGCAATTATTTGCTTTACCATTTTGCTGTTTCTTGTCGGGTTGTTTGAAGCGCCGGTGATGCCAGGCAACAGCCGTTTTGTTGCGGCCTGGTTCCCGTCAAAAGAGCGCGCCACCGCTGCGGCAATATTTAACTCCGCGCAATATTTCGCTACGGCTATTTTCGCGCCCATTATGGGCTGGCTGACGCTCAATTATGGCTGGCAATCTATTTTTATCTTTATGGGTACGCTGGGGATCGTTATTACTTTTGCTGCGGCGAAAGTGGTACATAATCCATTAAATCATCCGCGTGTGAATAGCGAAGAAATTGAGTACATTCGCCAGGGCGGCGCGCTGGTGGATATGGATCAGAGCAAAATTAAAACTGGCCCGACATTTGACTTTAGTGCATTTAAACAATTAATCACCAACCGCATGCTGCTTGGCGTCTATCTGGGCCAATACTGTATTAACGTTTTAACTTTCTTCTTTATTACCTGGTTTCCACTCTATCTGGCGATGGAAAAAGGGCTGGATATCAAAACCGTCGGCTTTATCGCCGCGATCCCGGCTATTTGCGGCTTCCTCGGCGGCCTGACGGGCGGCGTGATCTCCGACCGCATTCTGCGCATCACTCAATCACTGTCGATTGCCCGTAAAACGCCCATCGTGCTCGGCATGCTGCTCTCGATGGTGATGGTGTTCTGTAACTATGTGGACTCGATTTACCTGGTGGTTTTCTTTATGTCGCTGGCTTTCCTCGGGAAAGGCATTGGCGCGTTGGGCTGGGCGGTGATGTCTGATACCGCGCCAAAAGAGATGGCCGGCGTGGCGGGCGGTTTCTTTAACCTGTGCGGTAACTTCGCCGGGATTATCTCGCCGGTGGTGATTGGCTACATCGTGAAAGCGACCGGCCATTTTGAGTGGGCGCTGGTGTTCGTGGCGGTCCATGCGCTGATTGCCATCTTCAGCTTCGTGGTGATTGTCGGTCCGATTAAGCGTATCGAACTGAACAAAGTAAAAGCGCAGTAAGCGGTGCGAAAAAAAGCCCCTCGTAAGGGGCTTTGGTATTTACAGCGCCATGTCGTGTTGCGGCGCGTTTTCGGTTTTTGCGGCCGGTTTCGCTTCCGGCGTTGTGCGCTCTGGCATCTGAATCACCGGCGGTTTCGTCAGTTGCAGCGTTGCGGCGGTGTCATCCCAGACTTTCTGCGTCAGCGCCACGTTGCCGTTCAACTGCTGGCCGTAGCTCGGCACGATTTCCCGGATCTTGCTCTGCCACTCTGCTGAATTGAACTGCTGCGGGAACATCTTCTTGATGACGTTCAGCGTAATCGGCGCAGCGGTAGATGCGCCTGGCGACGCGCCCAGCAACGCGGAAATGGTTTTCTGCTGATCGACCACCACTTCCGTGCCCAGCTTCAGCACGCCGCCCTTCTCTTCATCTTTTTTGATGATCTGTACGCGCTGACCGGCCTGAATCAGTTTCCAGTCCTCTTTACGCGCCTGCGGATAGTACTCTTTCAGCGCCGCAAAACGGTCGTCATCGCTCAGCATTACCTGACCGACCAGGTATTTCACCAGGTCAAAGTTGTCGAGGCCCACGTGAGTCATCGGCATAAAGTTGCTGGTAGTGGTGGTGCTCAGCAGATCGAAGAACGAACCGTTTTTCAGGAACTTGGTAGAGAAAGTAGCGAATGGCCCGAACAGCACCACACGTTTGCCATCGATAAAGCGGGCATCAATATGCGGTACTGACATTGGCGGCGCGCCCACAGAAGCCTGGCCGTACACTTTTTGCAGATGCTGGCTGGTGATCGCCGGGTTTTCGGTCATCAGGAAGGAACCGCCGACCGGGAAGCCCGCATAGTTATCGGCTTCCGGAATACCGGTTTTTTGCAGCAGTTTCAGCGCACCGCCGCCCGCACCGATAAAGACATATTTCGCATCAATGGTGTGCTCGTTGCCGCTTTTCACATCTTTGATGGTGACATGCCAGGAGTTATCGGCATTACGTTTAAAGTCGGTAACTTCAGAGGAGGTTTGCAGGGAGAAATTGCTGCTCTTTTTCAGGCTGCTGACCAGCTGGCGAGTAATTTCGCCGTAGTTCACATCCGTACCTACCGGCGTCCAGGTGGCGGCCACTTTCTGATTCGGATCGCGCCCTTCCATCACCAGCGGTGCCCACTGTTTAATTTGCTGATGATCGGTGGAGAATTTCATGCCCTGGAATAACGTGGTTTGCTGTAAAGCCGCATAACGTTTTGCCAGATAATCAACGTTATCGCCCCAGACAAAGCTCATGTGCGGGGTGGAATTAATAAAGTTGTGCGGGTTATTTAATACGCCACGTTTAATCTGCGCTGACCAGAATTGGCGGGAAATCATAAACTGCTCGTTAATTTCCAGCGCTTTGCTGACATCAATAGAACCGTCCGCACGCTGCGGCGTATAGTTCAGTTCCATATTGGCGGAGTGACCCGTACCGGCGTTATTCCAGCCGTTCGACGACTCCAGTGCGACAGCGTCGAGTTTCTCGACCATTACCTGTTTCCATTCCGGCTGTAATTCCTGCAGCCAGGTTCCCAGAGAAGCGCTCATGATGCCGCCGCCAATCAGCAGGAAGTCCGTTTTCTGATTCTCTTCCGCCCAGGCACTGGTCGCGGAACTGACGAGCAGCGCAACGGCGCTCAGCGATATAATTGTCTTTTTAATTGCAGGCATATTGATTAGATTACATAGCAAGTGTGATTTGTGAAAACTGATATTAACGCATCTTTACGTTATTTTAAAATATCATTCACAACTTCATTAAATACCCGCATCAATAGCTAACTGGTTTTTTAAATTAAAAAAAGCAGTGGCATAAAGTGTGTGGAATTAATATCGCGAAGATTTATTTTAAAGCGCAGAAATATCAAGCCGCTTTTCGCCAGATAATAAATTATGCGGTGGGAAATAAATGTGGAAAACCCGCCAGCGCAGCGTCTGGCGGGCAGTAATATCAGGCTTCCACCAGATGCAATTTCGCTTCCTGCAGGGCAATACGCAGGCTCTGGTGATTTTCCGCCAGCAAATCCTGCGCCTTCGCGTTGTTCAGGCCGGTCAGTTGCATCAGAATCGCCGTACGGCAGTCATTATCGCTGGCGGCCAGTGCGCTTTTCGCCTGCTCGCGGTTGCACTGCGTTGCCGCCATCACCAGCGCGATTTGCCGCTCGATCCAGTGCATATTGTCGGGCTTAAGGTCAACGCGCAGATTGCTGTAGACTCGCCCGGTGCGGATCGCCAGCCCGCTCGCCAGCATAGTGAGGATCTGCTGCTGCGCCAGCCGCGCTTTCGGTTCGTTAAAACCGGCAATCACTTCCGCGCCCGTTTCCGGCGCTATCACGATATCCGCCATCTGCGCGGCTTCACTCTCCCGAGCATGGCTGAGCAGCGCAATGCACGCGCCAACCGACCAGGCATGGCGCAGGGCGCCCCACATCCACGGCGTTTTCCCGCTGACCGACAGCGCCACCAGCATGTCCTGATGACCAAAGCGGATCGCCTGGAGATCGGCAACGCCCAGCGCGTAGTTCGCCGCCGCTTTTTCCTGATCCTGCCTTTTTGCTTCCGCGCCGCCCGCCATCAGCCCGATGAGCTGTGGGTGCGCATCCGGCGCAAAATCCGCAACCATCTGTAGCGCGGCGCGCCCCGACGCCCCCGCGCCGACAATCACCACCCGACCGCCGCGATTTAGCGTGGCGCTGGCGTTATCCACCAGCCGGGCGATCTCCGGTAAACAGGCCCCTGTCGCATTGACGACCGCCTGGTCTTCGCGGTTGATGAGCGCCAGCATATCCTGCGTTGCCAGCCTGTCGATATCGGCTGTCTCTGTGTGACGGCGTTCCATTACTGAACCGTTTGGCTTATTGCTCATACCCTGCTCCTTCTGAATGGTTCCACACACACTATAAGGTTATTTATTTGTTATACCTGCGAATGAGGTCACGCTTCCCGCCCCGGATTGAGTACTTTTCCTTTTTTCACACGGCTTTATGAAATCGTCGCCATCGGTGATAATAAGATTCTTATTAAGAAGAAATCAGGTCTGGCATGAATGACTTAGCGTCTGCGGCGATAAAACCGCGCAAACGTCCAATGAAACTTGGCACCACGGTGACATTAATGGTGTGCAGCGTCACCGGCTCCGTGCTGCTACTGGCGTGTGCACTGTGGTTTTGGCAAATCAGCAACGCCACGCGCGATGGGGTGAAAGAGACGGCGCTGGCAGTGGCCCGCACGCTGGCGGATGCGCCGGAGATCAAACGCGGTTTGTTGTTGCCGCCGGGCAGCAACGTGATACAGCCGCTGGCTTCGGCGGTCACCACGCGCAATGATCTGCTTTACGCCATCGTCACCAATATGCAGGGGATTCGTTATTCGCATCCGAATGCCGCGATCATCGGGCAAAAGTTTATCGGCGATGATCTGCAGCCCGCGCTGCGCGGTAAAGAGAATGTGGCGGTAAATCGCGGCACGCTGGGGCTGGCGCTACGTGTATTTACGCCGGTTTATGACAGCCGCTATCAGCAAATTGGCGTGGTGGTGGTCGGCATTTCTCTGAGTAAAGTGCAGGATCAGGTAAACCGCAGCCGCTGGGCGGTGATGTGGACGCTGCTATTCAGCGCGCTGATTGGCTCGCTCGGCATCTGGCAACTGGTGCGTGTGCTGAAACGTATTCTGCTGGGGCTGGAACCGTACGAAATCTCCGCGCAGTTTAAGCAGCGCCAGGCGATGTTACAGTCGCTTAAAGAAGGGGTGATTGCGGTGGATGCCGACGGGCGCGTGACGCTGCTTAATCACGCCGCGCGGCAGATGCTGTTGACCAATGCCGCCGATGGCGCTGCCGGGCACGGGCCTTTGCTGGCCGATCTGCTGGAGGTGTTGAAAACCGGGGTGCCGATTCAGGATCGCGAACTGGGCTGTAATGGCCTGCTGTTGCTGTGCAATACCGTGCCGGTGCGCAGCCAGAACACGATTATCGGTGCTATCAGCACGTTCCGTGATAAAACAGAAGTCAGTCAGTTGCTGCAACGGCTGGACGGGATGGTGAACTATGTTGACGCCCTGCGCACCACCTCCCATGAATTTATGAATAAATTGCATGTGATCCTCGGCCTGCTGAATATGAAGCGTTATGACAAGCTGGAGGATTATGTGCTGCAAACGGCACAGAATTATCAGACCGATATTGGCGCCATTCAACACCGAATTAAATCGCCAGTGGTCGCCGGTTTTCTGTTAGGTAAGCTCAACCGGGCAAAAGAGCGTGGCGTGACCCTGACGCTGGCCGATGAAAGCCTGGTTCCGGATAATCCGAACGAAAAACAGGTGACCGTGCTGGTAACAGTGCTCGGTAACCTGATAGAAAACGCGCTCGATGCGTTAAGCCAACAGGCGGAGGGCGAAGTCAGCCTGCTGCTGCATTATCAGGATGGTTGGCTTGTCGGCGAGGTCAGCGACGATGGTCCGGGCATTGCGCCGGACAATATTGATGTTATTTTCCGCAAAGGGTTTTCGACCAAAGGCGATAACCGTGGCGTTGGGCTTTTTCTTGCCAGTCAGCAGCTTACCGAGCTGGGCGGAACCCTGACCGTTGAATCCGAGCCCGGCGTATTTACCCAATTTTTTGTCCATCTCCCCTGGGATAGTGAAAGGAAGACAGCGTGATAAATGTATTAATTGTTGACGATGATGCCATGGTAGCAGAACTGAACCGCATGTATGTGACGCAGATTGCCGGCTTTCAGTGCTGCGGGACTGCGTCGTCGCTGCATCAGGCTGAGGAGATGATTAAAGATCCGCTGCGCGATATCGATCTGGTGCTGCTGGATGTGTATATGCAGCAGGACAGCGGGCTGGATCTGCTGCCGATTATTCGCGCCAGCGGGCGCGCTATCGACGTCATTATGATTACGTCATCTGCCGATGCCGCCACCATTCAGACCTCACTGCACTACGGTGTGGTCGATTATTTAATTAAACCGTTCCAGTTCCCGCGTTTCGAAGAGGCGCTCACCACGTGGCGCGAAAAGCGCAAGCTGATGGATGCGCGCCCGTACTATGAGCAATCGGACGTGGATCGCCTGCTGCACGGCGGCGCACCGGAAGTGGCTGACACTCGTCGTCTGCCAAAAGGGCTGACCGCGCAGACCCTGCGTACCATTTGTCAGTGGATTGATGCCCATCCGGGCGTTGAATTCTCAACCGATGAACTGGCAAACGCGGTCAATATTTCCCGCGTATCGTGCCGTAAATACCTGATTTGGCTGGCGCAGATTAACATTCTCTACACCACCATTCACTATGGCGCCACCGGGAGACCGGTTTACCGCTATCAGTTGATTGCTGAACAGTACAGCCTGCTTAAGCAGTACAGTCAGTAAGCCGGTAGCTGGCATCGAGCGGCGTGAAACGGAACTGACGCCGCGATGAAAGGGTAATTTCGCGGTTTTTGCTGACAAAAATCGCTTCAATATCCTGCCGCTGGCGCAGCAATGCGCAGCCCTTTTCAACACCCAGCCCAAACAGCAGCGTGGTCCAGATATCGCCATCGAGGGAGTCGGTGGAAATCACGGTCACGCTGTCGAGTTCGTTATTCAGCGGATAGCCGCTGCGCGGATCGAGGATATGGTGCCATAGCTTGCCATCCTGCTCGAAATAGCGCTCATAGGTGCCGGATGTCACCACCGATTTATTCACCACTTCAATCGAACCCACCAGCGCATCAGCAGCGGCGAAGGGCTTTTTCACACCGATGCTCCAGCCGCCCTGCGGCGATCCCAGCGTTTGTACATTGCCGCCGAGGTTGATCAGCCCGTCGCTGACGCCCTGCTGATGCAGGTAGTCGCGCACCCGGTCGGCGATAAACCCTTTGGCAATGGCGCCCAGATCGATCTCCATGCCTGGCTGCGCCAGAAACACACTGGCGGCGGCATCATCAAGAATAACATCCTGCGGGCGCGTGATGCGCAGCCGCGCGGCAATCTCATCCGCCGCCGGAACGGAATCACCCTTAAAACCGATGCGCCACAGTTTCACCAGCGGGCCGATCGCCAGGTTAAACGCGCTTTCCGGCAACTGGCTGGCGGCTTTGGCACATTTGATCAGTTCATACACCGGGCGGCTGACGACAACCGGATGACGCCCGGCAGCGTGGTTAATATCCATGACCTGCGAATCGGCGCGGTTAACGGTAAAGAGGTCTTCGTACTGTTTGATCAGCGAAAAAACGCGCGACGCGAGCGCTTCATCGTGGGAGAAGAGTTTCAGCAGGATGGGCGAGCCCATCAGCACCGCAGAGTAGCTCCAGACACGGTTATCAGACATCGCACTCTCCTTCATTGATGGATACCGGCTTAACAGGCTTGCCAGCGGATTCAAGCGGAAGATTCAGGTCATCCCTCTGCAACAAAGCCGCCACCCGGCAATAGTACCTGATGACGGCTCTGATTATCAGTGCGGTGAATAGCCGGTTGCCCGGCTACAGCGTTTAACTACGTTTGGCGCGAACCGCCGCCTGATGCCCCGCCAGCGAACCGAAGATGATGATATCGGCGACCGCGTTACCGCCGATACGGTTACCGCCGTGGATACCGCCAACCACTTCACCCGCCGCATACGCGCCCGGAATGACCTGATGCGCGGTATTCAGCACTTCCGTTTCGGTGTTGATGGTCACACCGCCCATGGTGTGGTGTACGCCTGGCGCAATCTGAATGGCGTGGAACGGGCCTTCGTTAATCGGAGCACGCAGCGCGGTGGTACGACCGAAGTCTTCATCGTGCTGTTTTTCCACAAAGCCATTGTAACGTTCAAGCGTGGCAAGGAACGCATGATAGTCGATGCCCAGTTTGTCCGCCAGTTCGCGCGGAGAGCTGGCGCTGGTCACCAGACCTTTCGCAATGTACTCGTCGGCCGCTTTGTTTTTCGCTCTGACATGCTCATCAAATACGATGTAAGCGTAATGTTCCGGCAGCGCGATGATGGCCGCTGAGACTTTATCGCGGGTCGACATCTCATTGTAGAAGCGTTTGCCCTGCTGACTGACCAGAATCGCACCGCCGCCGCGGATGGACTCAGAAACCAGATAGGAGGTTTTCTGTTCAACGGTCGGGTGGATCTGGATTTCGCCCATATCCACGGTTCCGGCACCCAGACGTTCCAGCAGCGCGATACCGCCGCCGGTTGCGCCTTTATGGTTGGTGGTAACGAAACCTTCCAGATCCGGACGGTATTTCACCACCATCGCGCTGTTGGCGCTGAAGCCGCCGGTCGCCACAATCACACTTTTCGCCTGAACATTCAGGGTTTCCTGCTCATCAGTCAGCAGACGCACACCGCGCACTTCACCCTCAGTGAACAGAATCTCTTCGACGGACGTATCCAGCATCACATCGATACCGCGTTTAGTGACATTACGCACCAGACCGCTGATCAGGTAACCGCCGACGGCCGATCCATCACGCGGACGGTGCGTACGGTCGATGCTCATGCCGCCGGTTGTGGTGATGTCATTCAGCATGATGCCGCGACGCGCCAGCCATTCGATCGCTTCCGGCGCATTTTCCACAAAGCGGCGCAGCAGTTCCGGGTTGTTTTTGTTACCACCGCCTTTCAGCGTTTCAGCGAAGAACAGCTCTTTGCTGTCCTGGATGCCTTTTACGCGCTGGAAGCGGGTTTCTGCCGCGTTCATCCCGGCAGAGGCTTTAATGGTGTTACCGCCGATGGTCGGCATTTTCTCAACGATCAGCACGCTTGCGCCTTCGTCGTGCGCCTGAATGGCTGCCGCCAGGCCAGCGCCGCCGCTACCTACCACCACGACATCGTAATTTTTCACGGCCAGGACATCGCCGCCCTCTTCGGCTACGCGCGCTTTGCTGGATTTCAGCATCGCTTTCGATACCGCTTTTTTCACTGCTTCGCTCTGGCTGGTTGCGCCGGAGATAGCATCAACATGCGGTGAATTGGCATCAAGGATGCGATCGCGGATCTCTTCAAAGCTGCTGGTGAACTCTACGCTTTGCGGCGCAGAGGCCAGTTCGATACCGGCAATACGGTCGGTTTCCAGGCTAACGTTAATCACCATTTCGCTGGTGTCGTCCTGTACCGTTTCAACGAACAGGCCCGGTTTAAATTTCGCTTCGCCCATGCTCATGTCGCGAATCATCGCTTCCACCAGCGAGAAGCGCCACAGCGGTTCCGGAATATTCAGCGCTTCACGCTGGGTGCTGTCGATAAACAGTTCGAGGTTTTCACCTTTGGCGATGCGTGCCGCCCAGTCCGGATAAGCGATGCAGGCACGACCCACGGCGATCAGATCGTAACCATGATCCAGCCCCTGCTCTGCGTCAGCCGCGTTAACCACACCGCCCACGCCCATCACCGGAACTTGCGCCAGCACGTCAGAGCGCATCGCACAATATTTATCAATCAACGGCGTCGGATCGCTGGTGTCATTAATGGAAGGACGCAGCGCCGCGCCAACAGAGAAGTGCAGATAATCGACACCGCGCGCCGCCAGTTTTTCCAGCAGGAACATGGTGTCATCAAAGCGGATTCCGGGAACTTCCAGCTCTTCCGGCGAGAAGCGGTAACCAATAATGAAGGCATCGTCCGCGTACTGACGCGCCATTTTGTGGGTGATATCCAGCACCGCCAGCGGGAATTTCGCGCGGTTATCGCGGCTGCCGCCCCACTCGTCATCACGCTGGTTCGAGTTCGGTGAGAAGAATTGCTGAATCAAATAAGTGTTGGCGCCGTGGATTTCCACGCCGTCAAAACCGGCCTGAATGGCGCGGCGTACCGCTTCACCAAATTTCACCACCATCGCTTCAACTTCCGCCGTGGTCATCGCCACCGGCGTGGCGGCACCGTCACGCGGAGCGGCAATCGCGCTTGGTGCAATCGGCGTACGGCCGCCAATCAGTTTCGGCTCGACCATGCGGCCGCCGTGGTAAATTTGCAGGATCGCTTTAGAGCCTTCTGCTTTGATGGCTTCGGCGATTTTTGCCAGACCAGCAATTTTTTCGTCGTTATCAATACCAATTGCACCGGGGAATGCGAGACCCAAATCGTCAACAAAACAACACTCTACGATAATTGTCCCAATGCTACCGGCACGTACACGATAATATTCAACCAGTTCACTGGTGACGGTACCATCGTAATAACCGGTGCAGGTGGTCATCGGAGCCATTAACAAACGGTTTTTCAGTTCTACGCCGTTTGGTAATGTAAAGGGGCTGAGGATGCGCTCGTTGCTGGTCATATTTAACTCCAAATCTAAATTTATAAACTTTGAATTCGGTGACGGATTTATTTTTTATTTTCGTTTGAAAATCCATTTGTCGTGTATTTAATATACCTGTAATTCTATTTACAAAATTAATTACGTTAGTTAAAAAACTATTTAACCACCTTAATAACAGCACTACCTCTACTGTATTATCAATTTTAAATAATATATTCACATCATATTAATTACCGGTAACATTGCGATTACCTGATCAACGTAGCAAAGGTTTTCCCAAAGCCAAACAAAAACAAAACTATCAATTAGTTAGCGAACTAAAAACGACAAATGAGATTTATTATCAGCACCAATATTTAACAATTGAGATGTTTCTCACAGAATAACCACATACTGCTATGTGGGTATTAAAAAATATAAAAAAAACCTATGGCGCTTGCGTTTTTTTGATCTCAATCAAGAGTATTAGCGAGTGGAAGCGCAATATATAAAAACAGAAACTTTCTTAATTTAACGCAGATAAAGATGCGTTAGTAAAAACCCGGCAGAATATGAAAAGTCACAATAAAGAACTAAAGTAACTTATGTAAGTAAATAAAGTGACATTCAAATCTGCTACCGACCCCGAATTTTTAACTACTTGTAGATGCTCACTATGAAAGAGAAAACGACAACACCACCGTCTGCCAGTGCAGCCAGTGCGAAAGGCGGAAATAAAAACCGCCTGATTATGATGGCGCTGCCGATTATCGTCGCAGTGCTCCTGCTATTTGTTCCGGTACCGGAGGGCTTACCGCCTTTTGCGTGGCACTACTTCGCTATCTTTGTTGGCGTGATCGTAGGTTTGATCTTCGAACCGCTGCCGGGCGCTGTTATCGGTATGACCGGCGTGGTGGTCATCGCGCTGTGCAGTCAGTGGCTGCTGTTTAGCCCTGAGCAGTTAGCCGATCCGAAATTCAAACTCGCTGGCCAGTCCTTTAAATGGGCGGTGAGCGGTTTCGGTAACTCAACCGTCTGGCTGATTTTCGGCGCGTTTATGTTTGCCGCCGGTTACGATAAAACGCAGTTCGGTCGCCGCCTGGCGCTGATTCTGGTGAAATACCTTGGCCGCCGCAGCCTGACGCTCGGTTACGCTATCACCTTCGCCGATCTGCTGCTGGCACCGTTCACACCGTCTAACACCGCGCGTAGCGGGGGCACTATCTACCCGATTATTGCCAACCTGCCGCCGCTGTACGGTTCAAAACCGAACGATCCGAGCGCACGCCGTATTGGTTCCTATCTGATGTGGGTTGCCATCACCGCCGCCTGTATCACCAGTTCTATGTTCCTCTCCGCTCTGGCGCCGAACCTGCTGGCGCTGGCGCTGGTGAAAAGCACCGTTGGCATCAGTATCTCCTGGGGTAGCTGGTTTATCGCCTTCCTGCCGCTTGGCGTGCTGCTGATTCTGACCATGCCGCTGCTGGCTTACTGGTTCTATCCGCCAGAAGTAAAAATCAATGATGAAGTGCCGCTGTGGGCAAGCCGCGAGCTGGAAAAACTGGGCAAAATGTCCCGTAACGAAATCCTGCTGCTGGTGTTTGTCTGCTGTGCGCTGCTGATGTGGATCTTCGCGGCCGACTTTATTGAACCCGCTCTGGCTGCTTTGCTGGTTGTGGTACTGATGCTGTGGACCGGCGTACTGACCTGGAACGACATTACCAGCAACAAACCGGCATGGAACACCTTCGTGTGGTTCGCCACCCTGGTTGCGCTGGCCGATGGCCTCTCCTCCACTGGCTTCATTGCCTGGCTGGGTAAAGAAGGCGGCCTGCTGATGAGCGGTATCTCTCCGGGGATGGCAACGATTGCTCTGCTGCTGGCGTTCTACCTGCTGCACTATCTGTTTGCCAGCACCACAGCGCACACCACAGCCCTGCTGCCGGCGATGCTGACCATTGCCGCCACGATCCCGGGCATCAATATGGAAGTGGTTGTGCTGGTTCTGTGTACCTCTCTGGGTGTGATGGGCATCATCACGCCGTACGGTACTGGCCCGAGCCCGATTTACTACGGTAGCGGCTACCTGCCGACCAAAGACTACTGGCGTCTGGGCACCATCTTCGGTGCGATCTTCCTCGCCGCCCTGCTGTTGATTGGTTATCCGTGGATTACCATGATGTTCTGATTCACAACCGCCGGGCTTTCCCGGCGGTTTATTTTTATGGAGTAATGAGCTATGTCGAACAAACCTTTTGTATATCAGGATCCGTTCCCGCTGGCGAAAGACAATACGGAATATTATCTGCTGAGCCGTGAACATGTTTCGGTCGCCGACTTTGACGGCCAGGAAGTCTTAAAAGTGGAACCCGAAGCGCTGACGCTGCTGGCACAGCAGGCTTTCCACGATGCCTCTTTCCTGCTGCGCACTTCCCACCAGAAACAGGTTGCGGCCATTCTGACTGACCCGGAAGCGAGCGAAAACGACAAATACGTGGCGCTGCAATTCCTGCGTAATTCCGAAATCGCCGCCAAGGGCGTGCTGCCGACCTGCCAGGATACCGGCACGGCAATCATCATGGGTAAAAAAGGCCAGCGCGTATGGACCGGCGGCGGCGACGAAGCGGCGCTGGCTCGCGGTGTCTATAACACTTACACCGAAGATAACCTGCGCTATTCACAGAACGCGCCGCTGGATATGTACAAAGAAGTGAATACCGGCACCAACCTGCCGGCACAGATCGATCTCTACAGCGTGGATGGCGATGAGTATAAGTTCCTTTGCATCGCCAAAGGCGGCGGTTCTGCAAACAAAACCTATCTCTACCAGGAAACCAAGGCGCTGATCACCCCGGCGAAACTGAAAAACTACCTGGTTGAGAAGATGCGTTCTCTCGGCACGGCAGCCTGCCCGCCGTACCACATTGCCTTTGTTATTGGCGGCACGTCCGCTGAATCCACGCTGAAAACCGTGAAGCTGGCATCGACCCGTTACTATGATGGTCTGCCGACCGAAGGTAACGAGCACGGCCAGGCATTCCGCGATGTGCAACTGGAACAGGAACTGATGCAGGAAGCGCAGAACCTCGGTCTTGGCGCGCAGTTTGGCGGTAAATATTTCGCCCACGACATCCGCGTGATCCGTCTGCCGCGTCACGGCGCATCCTGCCCGATCGGCATGGGTGTCTCCTGCTCCGCCGACCGTAATATCAAAGCGAAAATCAACCGCGAAGGTATCTGGATTGAGAAAATGGAGCACAATCCGGGGCAGTACATTCCGGAAGCGCTGCGCCAGCAGGGCGAAGGCGATGTGGCGAAAATCAATCTGAACCAGCCGATGAAAGATATCCTGGCGCAGCTTTCTGCGTTCCCGGTATCGACTCGTCTGTCGCTGAACGGCACTATCATCGTGGCGCGTGATATTGCCCATGCAAAACTGAAAGAGCTGATCGACAACGGCGAAGAGCTGCCGCAGTACGTGAAAGATCACCCGATCTATTACGCAGGCCCGGCGAAAACGCCTGAAGGTTATGCTTCCGGTTCCCTCGGCCCAACCACCGCAGGGCGTATGGATTCCTACGTGGATCTGCTGCAATCCCACGGCGCGAGCATGATCATGCTGGCGAAAGGCAACCGCAGCCAGCAAGTGACCGATGCCTGTGCCAAACACGGCGGTTTCTATCTGGGAAGTATTGGCGGCCCGGCTGCAGTACTGGCGCAGCAGAGCATTAAGAGCCTCGAATGCGTGGCTTACCCGGAACTGGGTATGGAAGCGATCTGGAAGATTGAAGTGGAGAACTTCCCGGCGTTTATTCTGGTGGATGACAAAGGTAACGATTTCTTCCAGCAGATCCAGAACAAACAGTGCGCAGGCTGTAGCCAGCGTTAAGATGTGAAAACACCCGGCCGGGAAACCCGCCGGGTGTTTTTTTAGGAGATCGGCCCAGGGCTTTGCTCCGCATATCAAAAATTCGGTGAATATCACCCGCTCGCGAGATCTGATTTACCTGCAGGCATGAAAAACCGGCATATAAACCAGTTTTTATAAAAAAGATAGTATAAATAAAAAGAGATATACCAACGCCAGAGACTTAAAGATAATACGTTGTAATTCATCATCAATCCCGGCCATTCTGCTTTTATGGATAGATATAACCTTGATGATGATTATTTATCTGAAATGGTTAACGCACTATTTTAACGTCCGAAACTTCCCGATTCAAAAATGTACTCCAGTCTTTCCTGATGTTCTCCGCAGGTTTCTTTAAATATTCGACATCCTCTTTATGAGTAACTTCATCATCTGTTAATAAAAAGTCTTTACTAACGTCAAAATGCGAATTGGGATAATAATTAGGCATTAATACTGAAAGTATCCATTTATCGGCCGACCTTAGCAACTCAAAATCACCTCGTTGTGAACAGACAACATATACTTTCATCTTAAACTTCCTTATTACGCCAGAAAACAATGACAGGTATCAGTTGTAAATATCGCATCGTCATTTAACCAGACGCGAAAAACCATCAGACAAGATCGTCAAATTCTTTTTTACTTAATTCTCTTGATTGAAAAGAATTATAATTTGCGCGAATATTTTCAGAAATGCTTTTAACGTAATCAACATCTAACGGTTTAACCATCTCATCAAACGAAAACAAAAAAAATCTCGCCACATCAATTTTATAATCACCTTCGCTAAACATTACCTTTAAAATAAATTCGCCATCTTTTTTTTGATAAAGTGTAAAATCCCACGGGTTTACTGATATTTTTTTTAGGTTAGTCATAATATTTCTCCTGTAACTATATCTTTAACTATAAAATCCCTACCGTTAATCATGCCTTCTGTATTAACAACAGCTTCTAAGTCTCCCTTATTTTCCGGGCTGATTGGAACCTATTACGCAGGCCCGGCAAAAACGCCTGAAGGTTATGCTTCCGGTTCCCTCGGCCCAACCACCGCAGGGCGTATGGATTCCTACGTGGATCTGCTGCAATCCCACGGCGCGAGCATGATCATGCTGGCGAAAGGCAACCGCAGCCAGCAAATGACCGATGCCTGTGCCAAACACGGCGGTTTCTATCTGGGAAGTATTGGCGGCCCGGCTGCAGTACTGGCGCAGCAGAGCATTAAGAGCCTCGAATGCGTGGCTTACCCGGAACTGGGTATGGAAGCGATCTGGAAGATTGAAGTGGAGAACTTCCCGGCGTTTATTCTGGTGGATGACAAAGGTAACGATTTCTTCCAGCAGATCCAGAACAAACAGTGCGCAGGCTGTAGCCAGCGTTAAGATGTGAAAACACCCGGCCGGGAAACCAGCCGGGTGTTTTTTTAGGAGATCGGCCCAGGGCTTTGCTCCGCATATCAAAAATCGGTGAATATCACCCGCTCGCGGGATCTGATTTACATACAGGCATGAAAAACCGGCATATAAACCAGTTTTTTATAAAAAAGATGTGTTTATTACAGACATACACCATTTATTTTATTATGGAAACCTACACAGAAAAATCATATGGATATAAGCTGGAAAGTTTCTTTTGTTTTTCAAAAAAAATCTTATTAACCTGATGTGGCAATTGTATCTTTAATCCCTTGCGTATTTGCGCGGCAATATAAAAAGCATCAGTTAAGCGTTCAAAGAAAATTTCATCAGATGTTTCAAATTCTTTAACCGCAAAGATACCAAACGTCAGATCGCGTAACTTACTTTTGTCTTTTTGCGTTCCATTGACAACATCCCTCAAATATTCAAGCTGAGCAACAATTGAATTGTACATAGGCTCAAGCGCACCAGCGGCTGGATTACTTTTAATCGATTTATATCTTTTAACCGCTAATCTTAAAGCTTTTTCTACATAATCTAAGGCAGTTAATTCAGTCATTTAACAGCTCGATAGCCAGTCGACACGGCACGGACGCATACGATAAACAGAGTGCTGGCGACAATGGAGTAGAGACGATGTCGCACCCAGCAGCATAAAAAATCTCGTCTGTTCCTGAATCAGCGGAGGACATCAGTCAATCCTAAAGATCCGTATAAGAAAATTAGAGCCGACAAGTCGTCAATATATTCATTAGATAACACTTTTCGCTCCCTTTTACCGTTGTGTTGGATAATACTTTTCATCGGGATGATGTATTCACTTCCTTTGGTTATTTTTATTAACACATCGACATCGGAGAGATTTTTGAACGCTTTGCCAAGGAATTTAAGCAGTAGCACTTCGCCCTCCTGACGGATTAAGTGGTACATTTTTCTTAATCCTGACATTATTTTCAGCAAGGCAATTTGATTTCATTCCGGTTAAAGAAAATTCTCATCGGGTGCGCGGTCAAATAATTCAGCCGCCATATTTGCAATGCGTCCATGTTGCACCAGTTTGTCTTTCCAGTCTTGCGGAATGCCAGCGTGGCCATATAACGCTCCGGCGATTTGCCCTGCTGTAGCAGCAACGCTATCGGCATCGTCACCCAGGTTTGCGGCTAATAATACCGCATCGCGGAAATTATTCGTATTCCACACGGCCCAGAGAGCGGCTTCGAGGGTATCAATAACATATGCACTGGAACGAATCTGATCGCGCGTTTTTTGTTTGTACTCACCAGCATTAATAATCAATACCCGTGAAGACAGCGGTACGATATGCGGTGAAAATGTTTTTTCCTTGTCATATCCATTGATTAAATAATGCAATATCAATCCAAGGAAAAAACAAGATGAAAGGGATTCAGACGCTCCATGCGTCGCCTGACTCTGCGCCTGCGAGTCAAACCATATTCCACGTAGTGTTTTTCGACGAAATATGGCTACTGGCGCTTCACGTATCAGCGCCGCGTTACCGGCGGTATTTTTTTCTGTATTCCCCATCCACATCGGACCGTGCTGAAGATATTGTTCCAGTGCAAAACGGGTTGTATTGCCGATATCGAAACAGATACCGTTGCTGCTGTTTTCACCCTGCTTATACCAGCGTACCAGCCGATCGCGGAAATCATTTACCTCTAATTTATTCCGTTGTAGATAGGTTTCAGCCAAGCACAATGCCATTGACGTATCATCGGTCCACTCACCAGCCTTAAGCCTGAAGGCTCCCCCTCCCACCATATCGTGTACCGTATAACGATCCCGGGGCTGAAATTCAAGCGTTGTCCCCACTGCATCGCCGACCGCCAACCCGACCATTGCGCCAATCGCTTTATCCCGCGCAGTTTCGCGCGAAATCACAAGCGGAAGCGCTTCGTCCCAGGCCTCGTATTTAACCGCTGATGGATCAGTCGCCTCAGACAATCGTTTTCTAATGTTAGGAGGCAGATAATCATAATACCGATCGGCATAATTACTGATTGTAAGATCGTCGGCATGTAAATCGATCATTAGAGTTCCTTCAAGTGAATTTTGGTTATACCTGCTTCATTTGTACGACTAATTACTTCAAACTGCGTATCACTTTTAAACAGTACTTCAGTTTCTGTTGCATTAAATTCAGACAAGAAATCAATTTTTCTGCCTGAATAGCCTTCCATTTTCATTTGAATTGGCCCATCAAAGGCTTTGTTGACATCGCTACTCACAAACGCGCGGTCAGAAACGGTATTGCCTGGCATATATTGGCTAAGGACTTCATCAGGCAAACTATTCATACCACGAAATGTCGTCCCGGTATGAGCCGGAAGGTTATCCAGACCTTCATTGATATGTTGGGCAAATGCTTCAAGTTCCGGTGTTAGCGGTTTTGTCCCGCGCAGAGCAGGGTTGATCATTTTATAACCAGGATCTGTGGTGTAACCATGAAGTGCACCGACCTGATCATCCGTTAATAATTTGGACAAGTGCGGAGCTTTATTGTCAATCAATTCCCGACCTCGGGCAATCCATTTACTAGCTCTTGCTTCACCAACCGCCTCTTTCAGACTCATCAATGGTCTGGGAGTAGCGACAGATTTAACCACGGCAGGCTCTGCGATTACCTTCCCGGTCCGCCAGGCGTTATACTTCGCTCCGCCTTTAGCCCCCAGACCACCGCCAATGAGCCCGCCAGCCAGCATGCTCCATTTCTGGCCGTCACTGCCCTCGCCAAAGATTTTACCGCCAATATAGTTGCCGAGCGTTCCTCCCGCCATTCCCCCTGCGGTACTAAACAATGCAATTACCGGTCCGGCAACTACCGCCAGAGCACCAGCCCCAACACCTAACATTACCCAGTTAACCCACTCCGGGATCTCCGGACTGATTTCATCAGTCTGAACCTTTGCGCCCCCAATAAAAACATTGGAAGACCCCTGGAAAATCTCTGCACTACAGGTCAAACGATCGCCGAGACGCGCAGCAGGATAGTTGTTGATGTATACCTTTATAGAACCTTCAGCAACTCGCTGTGGGCTACCGCTATGCTCATCGCACTCACCGAGAGAGAGATGCGCGCGAATTGCCTTACGACTATTGATAAAGACATCAGGAGACCCCTCCCTCAGCATTCCGGTCACATGTCTGGGCGCCCATGACATACTGCCTAAAACTTCCCCCAAACCGCCGCCGGCGCAAGCACTGGCGGCCACAGCGGAGACCGCCACCAGTGCCGCGCCACCGGTTACCGCTACGGCAGCCGCGCCCAACAAAGCACCACCGATAAGGCCAGCGATCATCCAGCCTTTCGACGCTGTATGAGCAATGGGATCATCAACGCGCGCGGCTTGATACTCAGCCATGTTTCACGCCATCTCTGCTCTGTGCAAGGAAACGTCGGACATCCTCAGCGGAATCCAGTCCAGCAACACCAGCAAATGTACGACAAATAGACAATTGCTGCCCAAGATTGTGCCCACCGGCCTCAGGAAGCGTCCACAGTGCATAGCGTACTGGCTGGCTTCCGGGTACGGGAGCGATCTTCAGTGCTTGCCCATCCTGCGCGTAGAGCAAAAACGCACCTTCACGTGCTCGTTGCAAAGGCAAGTGCTGGTAAAGTGCCTGTATACCCTCAAAGGCGCTTAGATGCTTTGTCTCAGTATCAAGCGCAAAGAATATCCGTTGATCATCAGCCTGTAGCATCTGCTCAGGTTCTGTTTCACGTTCGCGATGAAATTTAATGCTCTGAATAATCTCCTGGTATTGCCGCTGGTAATAATCACTGAATTCATCAGGGCAAGTACCAATGTAACAAACAATTTTTTTCCCGGTTGGCTGTTCATTTAATAAGACCACTGTCTGGCGCTGAAAAATAAGCGCGCCATCGCTTTTGAACTGATAATAAAGTTCAATCGCAGGTTCACCGTCAATCGTAACAGGTCGGGACAAGTGAAGCTGAAACTGCGGAACAGTAATTTCCATCTCACGCAATATTCTCGCAGCCACCGCCTGAATATTTTCGTCTTTTTTGGCACTGGCCCGGGATACAACGAAAGTAAATTCACTTGCACCATTATCATTCAGCGTAAATAAATTCATGGTACGATCTTTAAACACATCCGGAAGCGCCAGCGTTGCTTCCTGGAGAATATAATCAGCCATTTACGTATCCCTTTATTTATTGCTGTTGATAACAAAAAAACTTTCGACTTCTTGCTGAATGGCCGCCTGATGTCCTGAGCCGGGTGCGACTATCGCAGCCGAACCGCCGTCAGGATTTAAATGAAGTTCTCCCCCAGTGGTATTAATTTGCGCAGTTTTTTTCGCCGTGAAGTTGAAATCATTACCAACGATATTGATGCTTCCATCACTGGATAATTCAATCGCACTCTCCCCACACTCCAGACGCAATGTGTTCCCTGCTGAGAGAATAAAGGTATTGCACGCTTTATCCTGACGATCGTTGCCAGTTAAATTCACCGTATTGACTTTGACGCCAGTATTTTGGTTTTTCACCACCCGCAGCGTTTCGTTTTCCCCAACAAAATGTGTGTGATTCTTTTCGATGGTGTGGCTTTCGTCGTTCTCAACATCCACATCAAGGTTACGCTCGGCATGCAGCCACACCTGCTCCTCCCCCGCTTTATCCTCAAAGCGCAGGGCGTTGGCGTTATCCACCGAGCCATCTTTCGAACGGCTGAGGAAACCCATTTGCGTGGCGGCAGCGGGCAATGCCCACGGCGGCATGCTGGCTTCGTTATAGACACGACCGGTGATGATCGGCCGGTCCGGATCGCCGTTGATGAAGTCGATCACCACTTCGTCGCCGACGCGCGGAATTTGTACGCCGCCAAAGCCCTGGCCCGCCCAGGCGCTGGAGACGCGCACCCAGCAGGAGCTGGTGTCATCCCCTTTTGCCAGACGGTCCCAGTGGAATTTCACCTTCACCCGCCCATATTTGTCCGTCCAGATGCTCTCCCCCTGCGGGCCGACCACTTTCGCCGTCTGCGGGCCGTAGGTGCGCGGCCACGCCGTCACCGCCGCCGGCCGGTACACCACCGACGACGGAATGACCGTAAAGTCGATGCGGTGCTCCGTTTCCCCGTCGCTGCCGCTCGCGTAGCGGTTCTCTTCAAAAAAGTAGGTCGCGGCAGTGGTCAGGTAGTCGCCGTTATCGCTGAAAAACGGCGCGTTATACAGCGTGAAGGTGTTGCCCGGCGCCACGCCCACCGCCGTGGCCGTGCCCTGAATCTGCTGGTGCTCCACCTGCCAGCGCTCCTGGCGGATGCGCGCGTAAAACTCGCCGTGGCCGTGCTCGACAAAACGCCCCGGCCAGTCATACACGTCAATGCTCCCCGGCTGCGGCGACGACGGGTTCTGCCGCGCCTGGAACAGCCACGCATTCGGCTTGCGGAAATCATAGTCGTCAAGGCTGTAGATGCCCGGCGTGACGCTGTCCTCCAGCGCCCACTGGCTGATGCCCTCCTCATCCGTGCTGCCGCCGGAAGGGGTCTGATGGTAGGGAACGGTTTCGTAACCGGGGAAGGGTTTAAATTCGGCGGCGTCATCGGTCAGCACCAGCGTGTGTCTGTCAGCCTCATGCCTGAAGTGGTAGGCAATCCCTTCCAGCTCCATCAGCCGGCTGATGAAGTCGAAGCTGCTCTCCTGGTACTGCACGCAGTAATCCCAGACGCGGTAGCTGCCGCTCAGCCGGTCTTCCAGACTGACCTGGTATTCACCGAGCAGCGTTTTCACAATCTGCGGCACCGTCTGCCCCTGGAAGATGCGCAGGTTACGGTCGCGCTTCATCGGCCACACATCCGGCTCGACGGTAAGCTGATAGACAGCGTAGCGCGTGCCCGACAGCTCCGTCGCGCTCACCGCCACGCGGGTCACTTTCCCGTTGAAGTAACGCGTGCCCGTCTGCGTCGGGACCGTCACCGTCACCGGCTGGCCCAGCAATTGACTGCGGTCGATACGCGCGTCCGTCCCCAGCACCGTCAGCGCCAGCGTAAACGGCTCCGACAGCGCCTCGCGCCCGGCGAGTTTCCAGAAAAGCAGCCCCTCTACGGGCAGCCTGACCGATATTCTGTTCACCATAACGTTGCATCCGTAATTAAGTTTATCTCAGCGATAATAACTGCAGCACTGATATGTTTTATTTTGCGCGATGAAATTTAATGCTCTGGATGATTTCCTGGTATTGTTTTTGATGATATTCACTGAATTCACCAGGACAGGTGCCTACATAGCTGACCATCTTTTTCCCGGCGACCGCATCATCCAGTAAAATTAGCGTCTGACGCTGATAAATAATGCGGTTATCATTTTTGAATTGATAAAAAAGTTCAACGGCGGGATAACCATCCACTTCCAGCATTTGTGAAGATTCGAGATGAAAATCTGTGAGAGTTATTTCCAGCTCACGTGCTTTTTTAGCGGCGACGGTATGAACTTTATCATCGGGTTGAGCACTGGATCGAGACACGACAAACGTAAATTCACTGTCACCGTTATTGCTGTGTGTTAATAAATTCATGGCTCTGTCTTTTTTAATATGTCGGGCAATACAACCGTAACGATCGAAAAAGGACGACATCACATTATTTGTAATGCGAGAGAGATGTGGGGGAGATATTTCTCCCCGCATTTTGCCGGGCACAATATTACCCGGCGAAATAGTGTTGGTTAAGGTTGCGGATTAATTAACCAGGTACCCGGATTAGCAATGGTGATAGTCTGACTGCGTCTCTGACCATTACCCTGCAGGAGCACTTCGTAACGACCGGGTTGCAGTTTCAGTGAGGCAAAACCATTGGCCGCCGGCGAAACAGACTGTGCTTCGCCATTGAGGCTCAGTTTTTCGCCCTCTTTCATGCGCACAAAAAGTTGCGCGACAGGCGTCTGGCTAACCACCGGCGCGGTGCTTTGCGCTGCGGCCTGCACGGGCGGCGGTGTCTGAACAGCAGGCGCTTCCCGCACAGGCTGCTGTACCGGCGGTGCGGGTTGTTCTTCCGGCGTCACGCTGGTGGTCTGCGTCGCCTCTTCCGGCGCTGAATTGCCGCCGAACAGCATGGCCCCGGCGATGATGCCGACAATCACACCTGCTGCCACCAGGCCTGGCAATTTGTAGCGCTGCCAGCCCGGCGTCGCCGGTTTTTCTTCGGTCTCTTCAACCGGTACCAGCATGGTACCCGGTTGTTTAACGCTCATCACATCGCCAAGCCCGGCAACCGGCATCTCAATCAGCGCCGCGAACTCATCCACGGTCTGCGGACGATCTTCCATCTTCAACGCCAGCGCGCGATCCACCGCCTGCAACAGCGAAGGGGTGTACCCCGGCAGGTTGCGCTGCGTAAGCGGCATATAGGTGTCCTGAATGCTGCGCACCACGCTGACCGGCGGCGGCGAACCAATAATCAACGTATGCAGCACCGCGCCAAGGGCGTAAATATCGGTCCACGGCCCCTGCTCGCTTTCGTTGTCGTCGGTGTATTGTTCGATCGGTGCATAGCCAGGACGCAGCATGGTTTCCGTTTCGTCGGAAACAGAACCAATACTGCGGCGCGCGGAGCCGAAATCGAGCAGCACCGGCAAGCCGTTATCCTGGATCTGAATGTTATCCAGCGAGATATCGCGATGCAGATACCCTTCGTCATGGATGGTTTTGATGGCACCCAGCAGCATCGGCAGCATGCGGCGGATCCAGGCTTCGTTAATCAGCGTTGGGTTTTTCTCGCGCAGGCGGGAAAGCGTGGTGCCACTGTAGAACACCGTGCCCATATAAGCGGTATCGTTCTGCACCCAAAAACGCAGCACGTGCAGCAGGTTCGGGTGGTTAAAACGCGCCAGCAGACGCGCTTCCTGGATAAAACTGTTCAGCCCGGCGGTAAAAGCTTTGCTAAAACGCTCGCTGCGCAGCACCAGCGTCATGTCGTCGTTGCGTACAGCCAGTGAAGAGGGCATAAACTCTTTAATCGCGATGGTGCGTTCAAGCTGATGATCCCAGGCGCGATAGACGATGCCAAAACCACCGCCGCCAATCACTTCTTTAATTTCGAACTCGTTGAAGCGATATCCTGGCGGCAGTGCATTCGGTACACTCCGGTTGTTATCGTGATCCGTCATAGTGGAAAACTCTCTTGATAATGGCTTTACGCCGCAAACTGACAGTGAAACTCACCCTGCTCGAGCGTGACACGTAAGCGCTTATATTGCTCGTCCCGCGCGCTGGCGTCGAGTAATAGCTGGCTCATCATCGGCAGCAAAGTGTTCGTAAGGATGGCGTCCACCATACGGCCGCCTGATTCAACTTCGGTACAGCGCGCCACAATCTGCCCGACCACGCTGTCATCGATTTCCGAGACAATGCCGTGGTTCTCCTCCAGACGGCGCTGAATGCGCTTAAGCTGCAAGCGCACAATCTGCGCCAGCATCTCGTCGCTGAGCGGGAAATAAGGCACCACCAGCAAACGGCCAAGCAACGCGGGCGGGAAAACCTGCAACAGCGGCGGACGCAGTGCATCGCGCAGCGCATCCGGTTCCGGCATCAGTTCCGGATCGGCGCACATGCCGGTAATCAACTCGGTGCCAACGTTAGACGTCAGGATGATGATGGTATTGCGAAAATCGATATGGCGGCCTTCACCATCTTCCATCCAGCCTTTATCAAACACCTGGAAGAAGATTTCATGCACGTCCGGATGCGCTTTTTCGATCTCATCCAGCAGCACCACGCTGTACGGGCGACGGCGCACGGCTTCGGTTAACACGCCGCCTTCGCCATAACCGACATAGCCCGGAGGCGCGCCTTTCAGCGTCGAGACGGTGTGCGCTTCCTGGAACTCGCTCATATTAATGGTGATAACGTTCTGCTCGCCGCCATACAGCGATTCCGCCAGCGCCAGCGCTGTTTCGGTTTTGCCCACGCCGGAAGGACCGCAGAGCATAAACACGCCGACCGGTTTGTTTGGATCGTCGAGACGGGCGCGTGAGGTACGCACGCGTTTGGCGATCAACTCCAGACCGTGGCGCTGGCCGATCACGCGTTCATTCAGCGTATCCGCCAGTTTCAGCACCGCATCGATTTCATTTTTCACCATCCGTCCCAGCGGAATGCCGGTCCAGTCGGACACCACCGCCGCCACCACGTTGGCATCAACCGAGGTGAACAGCAGCGGCGCGTCGCCCTGCAATGTTTTAAGTGCCTGCTGCTGCTGCGCCAGCGAGTCACGTAAAGCGGCCAGCTCCTCTTCCGCTGCGGTATGCAACTGCGCGCGCAGCGCGATAATGGCATCAACCAGCGCCTGCTCCTGCTGCCAACGCTGCGTCAGCTCGTCGCGCAGTTGTTCCTGATGTTGACGCGCGGCGGTTAATTTCTCTACCCGCCCGCTGTCGCCAGCCGCCATTTTCGCTTCGCGGTTAGCAATCTCAATCTCTACCTCCAGCGCGGCAATGCGGTGCAGGCAATCTTCCAGTTGCGGCGGAGGCGCACTCTGGCTGACGGCAACGCGGGCGCAGGCCGTATCGAGCAGCGCCACGGCTTTATCCGGCAATTGACGCGCCGGAATGTAGCGGTGAGAGAGCTTGACGGCGGCAACGACCGCTTCATCAAGCAGCAACACGCGATGGTGTTTCTCCAGCGCGGAAACCGTGCTGCGCAGCATTAATACCGCTTTCTCTTCATCCGGCTCGGCAACCTGCACAGTCTGGAAGCGACGGGTTAATGCCGGATCTTTTTCAACGTATTTCTTATATTCCGCCCAGGTGGTCGCGCCGATGGTGCGCAACTGTCCGCGCGCCAGCGCCGGTTTCAGCAGGTTGGCGGCATCGCCGGTGCCCTGCTGGCCGCCTGCGCCAATCAGGGTGTGAATTTCGTCGATAAACAGAATGATTGGCGTCGGGCTGGATTGCACTTCGTTGATCAACGCTTGCAGCCGCGCTTCGAACTCGCCTTTCATGCCCGCGCCTGCCTGCAACATGCCAATATCCAGCAACCACAGTTGCACGTTCGCCAGCGGTTCCGGCACATCGCCTGCGGCAATGCGCAGCGCTAACCCTTCCACTACGGCCGTTTTTCCTACCCCGGCTTCGCCGGTTAACAGCGGGTTGTTCTGGCGGCGACGCATCAAAATATCGACCATCTGGCGGATCTCTTCGTCGCGGCCCACTACAGGATCGATTTTGCCGTCGCGCGCTCTGGCGGTCAGATCCTGGCCATATTGCGCCAGCGTGCCCTGCTGTTGCGGTGCGGCGGCGGTATCGCCAACGGCGGTTGCCGTCTGCTGCGTCTCTTTGCTGTTGGCGAAAATCGCCTCGAAGTTGTCGAGCAGCGCATCGGCGCTCACCCGCTCAAACTGCGACGAAATGCCTTTCAGCACGGTCGCCAGGCTCCAGGTTTTCAGGATCCCCGCCAGCAGATGGCCGCCGCGGATGCGCGTGACGCCAAATTTCAGCGAACCGTAAACCCACGCCCGCTCAACGGCGGTATCAATATGTTCCGAGAGATCGGAGACCGAACTTGCTCCGCGCGGCAGTTTATCGAGCGCGGCAACGATATCCCGGGTCAGCGCCTCTTCATTCAGCGAAAAGTGGCGGATCACCTGTTGCAGGTCGCCCTCCGACTGTTGCATCAGCTGGTGCAGCCAGTGAACCAGCTCAACGTAGGGGTTGCCACGCAGTTTGCAAAACGCAGTGGCGCTTTCCAGCGAGGTAAATAACAGCGTATCGAGTTTGCCGAACAGGACGGCGCGGCTAATTTCCGACATTGTAAATTCCGTTAGTTGTCACGTCAGATGAATAAGACGAAAGGTTATCCTTCCGGGCTGAATACCAAATCTCCGCGCGGTTGCGGCTGCGGCTGAGCGCCAAGCCAGGCGCTGTAACCAAGACGACCCGTGCCACCCAGCGTGGCACCAGCAACATCTTCATGGCGCAGGATCACGCGCAGCGCCCACTCATATTCGATGCCAAGATACTGGCGCACCCAGTCGCGCATCTCGGTCACGGCTTTTTCTCCGGGCAAGAAACGCCGGTAAGTTTCGGCGGATAACGGGCCAATTTCGATGCGAAATTTGTGGCTCACGTCGCGCACAGCTTTACCCAGAAAGGCCGACTGCCCAAGGCGCGGCGCATGGCGACCGCCCTGCAAACGCGCGCGTTCGCGTTCGCTTAGTGGCATCCACTGCGGCACGTTTTCGACGATGGATACCGGCACATTAAAATAGCAGCGCAGGATCTTCTCCAGCCCTTCCGGATCGCGTCCGTTGCGCGTCAGATGCCCGGCCAGCGCAAAACGCGCATGCGGGCTGATGCTGCCTTTTTCCAGTTGCCCCGGTTGTCCCATGCCGATCAGCGAAGCGATGTACTGTTCAAAGCGTTTGTTATCACCCCGGTCGAGCGACACCGTGGGCTGCGCATCGGCCCATGCGCGATAAAACAGCAGCGACAAGCGGTGGTGAAACAGATCGGCGAAGGCGCTGAGGCTATCATCCTGATGATGATCGATGCGTTCGCGGGCATATTCCGTCAGATGGATCGGCAACGGACCGTTCGGGCCGAACAGCCCGAAGCTGAAAATGGAGATATCGTACAGCGGCGAACCGTCGCGCTTACGCACGTCGGCAAGGGTCGACGGCGCAAAGCCCAGCGAGGGTTTTTGCCCGATGCGCACCGATTCGAAACGCGGCAGCGGCGCGCGCCCGAGCGGGTAACGTTCCCCGCCGCGGGCGTCAATACGCCGCAGCAGGCTGAACAGATCGTAGCGCCACGGCGTGGCCATCACGTTCTGCCAGAATGCCTCCGGCAGCGAACTGGCACGGACAATCTGCGGCGCGCTGGTTGGGGCTTCGCTCATATCAGCGCCCTCTTGCCCATGCGCGGCGGCCAGTAGCCGATTTCACCGCGCTGCTGGCTTTTCAGGGTGAACTCGGTAAAGCTGTTCATGCCCACCAGTCTTGCAAAAACGCGCTCCAGCACGCTGCCGAACAGCCACGGGCTGAAGCCGGAAAACGCCTGCTCATCGACCGTCAGCGTAATGCCAATACCGCGAGCAAAGACGATCGGCCCCGGCTCCGGCACGCGACGATGCACCGGCTCCAGCACGCAGTGGCGCACGCCGTCGATCTGGCGCGCTACCGGCGCTTCCGCCAGCCGCGTGTATAGTCCCAGAAGCTGGCGCAACGCCGCCGCGCCTTCACCATCATCACCGTCCATCAGGCTGAGATAGTTCATCTGCAACTGGCTGATCAACCGCCAGGTACTTAGCCCCTCCGCCAGCGCCGGGCGCGGCGGCGTCGGACCTTTACGCAGGTGCAGGGATTTCACCGGCAGCGAATCCGGCATCACGAACTGCCCCATATCCTGCTGCAACATCAGCGGTAAGTCGCGGCTGGTACACAGCACTTCAGCGGTGATATAGCGTAAATCTTCGCGCCACGGCGCATGCTGCTCATCAACCAGCGAGGCAAAGACTTCGGAACCAATATAACCGGTACGGGTGCCGTAGCGCTGCGCATGTTCCGATAACGCGCGCTGCTCGCGGCGCACGGAAAAGTAAGCGCCATAGTTGCCTTCATCCTGGCTCCAGCTACTCCAGAACGGGCGAAACGTCTGCTCATCGCGCTGACCATCGACGCTGGCGTGGATTTTGCGCACCGCGTAGATTTCATAATCAAGCGGGCGAATGTTATCCACCACCAGGTGGTATTCGTGCTGGTTTTCGCTCAGCTTTTGCCTTTCGGCCACTTTCGGGAACAGGTTAATCACCGGCGTGCAGTGCAGCGCAAGGTGATTTTTATCCACTACCCGCTCCAGTTGCCCATCGGCTTTATCCAGCAGAATGATGATATCGAACGAGGTGGCATCGCCGCTTTGCGCCACCATCGAACGCAGCCCCTGAAGGCTGATAAACAGGAAACGCTGCGGGAAGGCGAAATACTCCTGCAACAGACGGTAGCCGTCGAAGTTGCGCAGATCGTCCGGCAGTAACGACTGGCTGGCGGCAAAGCCTTCCTGCTGCAATGCGTCATCGGCCAGCACCTGCAACGGCGCACTGGCGCTGTTGGCCTGGCACACAATACCCACCTGGTGACCCATCAGCAGTTCCAGCAGTTTCAGCGCCTGCATATCCGGGCCGCTAAGGAACAGTTCCAGGCGATCAAAATCGAGATGGCCGAGGTTGACCGGGCCGTCACAGCTCACCCGAATGCGCAGCGCGCTTTGCGCCCCGCGCTGGCTCAGGCCAACTTTCGCCAGCGGCAGATCGGCTGGTACGCCGCCCAGTTCCACCTGGCTGATTTTCAGCGGTAACAGCGTGACATCATGGGCGGTGGTATAGCTACAGGTGACGCCATTCTTCTTCATCACCTGGCTGTCCATCATGGTGCCGCGCGGCACCACAAAGCCGTTGCTCAGATCCCCTTTCGCACTGTCCGGCGTCAGCTCCGCAATCGCCATCGACGGCGTCGGCGCGAGATAATTGGGCGCCACCATCTCCAGCAGGCGCTGGGAGAAGCGGGGAAATTCGGCGTCCATTTTCAGTTGTACGCGGGAGGTCAGGAAGGCAAAGCCCTCCATCAGACGTTCGACATACGGATCGGCAACGTCCATGCCGCGCATGCCGAGGCGTCCGGCCACTTTCGGATAGCGCCCGGCAAACTCCTGGCCCATTTCGCGCAGCCAGGCCAGTTCGCGGTTGTAGTACTCCAGTAATTTGCTGTCCATGATTACCCCGCGTCTTTCAGCTCGAAATGCCCGTTTTCCAGATCCACATCCGTGCGGAACAGAAACTCCAGCGGATACGGCACGCACCACAAGCGCCCTTTGATCTCAATCGACAACACGTTGTGCAGATCCAGCGACTGGGTATCGGAAATGCAGCGAACCTGTAAGCCCTGCGGCAAAATGCGCGGTTCAAAATACAAAATCGCGTTGGTCAGCTTGCGCTGGATATCCTGCCATTCGATGTCCGACATCCGCTTGCCCGCCAGCGGCGACACACCAAAATTAACCACCGAGCGACGCACTTCATCAAAGCCGTTCAGATCCTGCTGCGCTTCGTTGTTGATGGTATTGAACAGCCACTGCAAATCACGCAGTACGTGGCGTCGCAGCGTGGAATGGGAGACCAGATTGCTGTTCAGCGGCTCCTGAACTTTGTCCGGCGCGTCATCGGTGAGGCGATCGAGCAGCGACGGCTGCATTTTGTCGCGCGCGCCGACGGTCTCTTTGCCGCGTCGCGAGCGCCAGCCGCTGCGCAGCAGATCGCTCTCTTCATCGTGGGCGGAATTACTCATCTGCAACGGCCGTGTCGAAACTCAGCGTGGCCAGATCGAGCAGCGAGAACTCGGCGCTGTCGTTGAGCCAGACTTTTTGCCCGTGGCCCAGGAAGTGCGGCGCATCGCCCGGTAGCGCCTGCCATTCGGTCACGCGGGCAAGTTTAAAGCGATCTTCGGCTTCGCTATCCAGCGGATAACGCGCCGGGATCTGGCACACCTGTTCGCTGCCATCCTGCAAACGCACCAGCGTATGGCGCCACACCAGGTCGGTGACGCTGGCCGGCGGCTGAAACTGCATAGCGGCAATGGCGCTGAACGGCAACCAGAAATAACGGCCGTTGACGATCGCTTCGCAGACCGGGCCAAAGCGGCAGTCGCCATCCATCAGCCAGTCGAAAGTGTGCGTTTCGCCATCCTGCGTGGTTAACTGGCCGGGGTTCGCTTCGGCGCTCTCCAGTGCGGCTTCGCGGTGCGCGGCAGGCTCGGTGGATTCCGGGTCCAGCGCGCTGACCATCGACGCCAGCCACGGCCACTGTTGATCTGGCGTGACCGGACGGGCGCGGCCGGCCATTACGTCGGCACGCTGGCGTTCACCGTTGATCGCCTGCTCCAGCAGCGTTACCGTCGGTTGCGCCTGCGGTTTCAGCGCCTGCCAGCTTTTCAGCTGCGCCAGCGCGCGCGGCCAGTTGCCGTCAAGGCAGAGAAGCTGAGCAAAGGCCGCCCGCAGATCGGCATCGCCTGGCTGGGTGCGGATGCGGCTTTCCAGCCGGGCAAGGCTCTCATGCAGGGACTCGCCCGCCAGTTGTTGCAACAAGGTATTCATCGCCGCTCCTTAGTTCAGGGTCTTGTAAGTCCCGACCGCCGGATCGCGTAGCTGCGGGTGCAACGAATCGATCAGCAGAATATTAAGGCGCGTACCCGGTTCAAACCACGGCGTCCAGGCTTTACGCACTTCATCAAGGCGCGCCTGCAAACGGGTGGCATCGCTGGCAACATCGCGGGAGATTTCCACCGCCACCGTGCCGTTCGCCTGCCAGCCGTTGAGGCTGTTGACGTAGGGCAGGATCATCCAGCTTTGCGCCAGGCTGCCTTCGCTGACGACCATGCGTTCGTTGTTAACGGTGGTGATCAGCAGACGATCGGCGTCAACGCTGTCGCTCAGGCCGCTCACCGGGAAACCGTGAACAAAGGTCATGGTGATCTTTTTCTCGCTGCCGTTACTGATCTGCGTCACTTCGCTACGCCCGTTCAGCCAGCCGCCCTTTTCACATTTGCCATCCTCTTTCGCCGGAATAAACAGCGCTGGCGCGCTGGCATCACCCTGCCAGAAGGTGCGCAGATGGCAGCCGTCCTGCAGGGTAAATTCCTGCCACGGCGTACGGTTAGCGGCCGGGGAGAGATCTTCAGCACGTTCTGTCGGTGGCGTCAGGGTGGCAGAGGTGGAAGTGGAAGCCGTTGACGTTGCGCCCGTCGAGGTGACGACCGGCGCCCACTCTTTCGCTTTATCGGCCGTCCCTTCAGCCAGAGTCGCGCCCTGCGGGTCGGTCAATTTCCAGTGCACCTGCGTCAGCGTGCCGCACTGGTTTTCCAGCAGCGCGCCAAGACGCGGTAAAAAGTTGTTCAGTACGGCCGGTTTTTTATCGCCGTTGGCGACAATACGCAGCGGCAATGTTTTGCTGCACCAGCTTTTCGGCGTGTTATCCGCGATGTTATCGATCCAGACATCCAGTTTTTGCGAAGGCGACTGCACGATGCGGTAGTTTTCTGCCTGTACGCTGCCACACACCGCCAGCAGAGCCAAACCCGGTAGCCAAAGTTTCATAAAAGTCCTTGTAAGCTGTATCAATCACGAAGAGGGAAAAACTGGGCGGCTTCAGAGAGCGTATGCAGTAGCGTCGTCTCCTGAGGCGTGCCCATCCACACCGCTACGGCGCTATAGTTGTCCTGCTGAGTCTGCGCCCCGACACTGTTTTTCAGCAGGATTTGATTCATCAGCGTCAGCCACTCATCCGGCGTATTCACCATATGCAGCGACTGTTGCATCTGCTCTTCACTGACGCCGTGCCAGAAGCCATCTGTACAGAGCAAAAACGCATCGCCATCTTCAATCGGCACTACATCGCTGTAGCTTGGCTCGCGTTCATCTTCACCAAGACCCAGTGCGAAGTAGAGCAAGTTACCGTTGATGCCTTCGGTTTGATGCCCGGCATCTTTCATCTGCTGCACCAGGCTGTGATCGGTGGTGACATGATAGAGCCAGCCGCGACGAAAGAGATACAGGCGGCTGTCGCCCGCGTGCGCCCAGTAGGCAAGCTGATAATCCCGGTCGATAAACAGGCTTACCATGGTAGTGCCCATACGGTGATAATCCTGCACCGCTTTCTGCTCTTCGCGGATAGCGCGGTTAGCATCATTGACGTACTGACGAATGTACTGGGCATTCAGGTGCTCATCGCCATCAAACCGGCTGATAATGGTATTACGCGCCAGTGCGGCCGCTACGTCGCCGCCGGGTAACCCGGCGATGCCGTCACATACCACAAAGCAGGCGGCACGTTCGCCGATGTTCTCCCCGGTCTGATCCTGATTACTGGCACGTTCGCCCTGTCGGGATATGGAGGCCGTGCTGATATTCATTCTTCCGATCCGCTTTGTGAGTCTTTGTACTGGTTAACCTCCATGTCATAAGCGTGGAGGAACGCTTCGCCAAACAGGGTATGGAAGTCATCGTCAATTTCACCCGCCGTTTGCGCGTAGGTGCGCACAAAGTAGTCCCACAGAGCGGCTTTACGGTTCGAGAGTACGCCGAGACGCGCGGTGGCGCCGTCGCGTTTGGCGTCATCTTCCAGTTGTTCCGGGTTAAACGACTGCAACATCGCGGCGATAATCGCGCGGATCCCGGAAATCATGCCCAACTGGTGCGCCTGTAAGTCGATCAGCGCATCGCGCACCGACTTTTTCGGCGGCATGAAGCCAGGCATCCGCGTACCAAACATCTGCATCAGCACGGTTTTGCCCGACGGCAGCAGCTTGAACGGGTTGTTGGCGTCATCCAGCACCATCGTCATATCGGCTTTAACGCCGCGTTTCAGAATCGAGCGCGAGGAGAGCAGCGCAACGGTGCCCTGGGAAAACATGCTCAGCATCTGGCCGAGCTGACGCATGTTCTCTTTATCGAACTGCGGCACCGGCTGCATATCGCCAAGCCCCATCCCTTCCAGTAACGCGTCCAGCAGCTCGCCTTTCAGCACATCGCTGCTGTCGCCATTGCTGGCGGCTGGCGCGCTGCGCACTTCGTTGTTGCTCTGAAGCGGATCGATACGCAGACGCCCTTTCGGCGTTTGCGCCGCGCTGCGCTGTACCGCTTGCGGCGTCGGCAGCGTAATACCTGCGTAATCCTGCGGCTCCGACATCGGTTCCGGCTCTTCATCGGCGAACAGCGGCGTGCCGCTGAGATCTTCCGCGTGCAGTTCGGTGATGATCGGCTGCGGCTGTTGTGGCGGCGTCACGTTGTGCGGATCGGTGATGATTGGCTCGGCGGATTTTGCCGGAGCAATCTCATCGGCATGTGCCAGCGGCACTGCGCCGCTTAACAGCCCAAGCGGATCGTCGCTGCGAGCTGCCGACGTGCTGCCGCCACCAAACAGCGCCAGCGGATCCAGTTCATCCGCTTCCGGCACAGGCTTTTGCGCGGCCCGCTCAACCGGCGGCACCAGCGTGGAGGGCGTGGCGTCGTTAAAAATGCTGTCATTTTTAAAGAGCTGTTCATCGTTAAACAGCTGATCGGAGGCGAGAGTTTTCGGCGTCACCAGCGGCTCGTTGTTATTCAACAGCGAGAGCGGATCTTCCGGGTTACGCTCCGGCTCTTTCGGCGCGGCAAAGGGGTTGAGATTTTGTGCTTCCGGCGTTTTTGCCCGGTTGCTGGAGATGCTGTCGGAGATGGAGAACTCCTGCATCAGGCTGTCCCAGATCTCCGTGGGCACTGACGCCGGGGCGTTTTCCGCTGTGCTTTTCGGCGCCGGGGCGGGTGCCGGTTTGGCCACTTGCGGCTGAACGTGCTTCGGATACATCTCCTCCGCCATACGACTTACCGGCTGCGTATCCTGAATCAGCTCGGTCACTTCGATGCGGTACTCATCAATGCCCAGAATATCGCCATCCTGCAATTCGACCTGACGGCCACGTTCCAGGGGAATATCATTCAGCACTACGCGGGTCACATTGCCGCGATTGGTGATGCGACACTCGCCATTACCGGCGATATGAACAATCGCCTGTAAGCGAGAAATGGAGCGGTCGTTATCCGGCAGCACCAGGTTGTTATCAGTGCCACGGCCGATAGTGCCGCCAGGCGGATAAAAGTCGCAGCGGCTTTGCGGCGGCTGATGACCGGGTTTACTGGTAATAATCGTGAATCGCATAGCATATTCCTGCTGGAGTTATGTGCACTCAAACGGCGCCGTTTTCCATAAAGCGGCTGCGTTTGAATACCTGAATATGATTTCAACAGCTCCGGCGCAGCCCACCGGAGCAAACAGGTTCGTGTATCAGTACGTCTTGCTGCTTAGTTCCGAAACACGGGCTTTCATCGATTTTTTAATGCAGGCGGCATCCGCCTGACACTGGTTGCGCTTCGCTAACCACGCGCGCTGCGCCGATTTGATTTGCGCGACTGCGGCTTTATCCGCCGGGTCGATCTCTTGCTGTTCCAGCAGTTGGGTTTTCCAGGCATCCGTCACGCTCACATCCCAGGCTGCCAGATCATCACTGGCGCAAATGGTTTGTTCTACCGCGTTCAAGCTGGCGCTGCAGGAGAAACTGGGGGTTACCTTTTCGCCCGCTTTCACGCGCTGCAACACAAAATAGCTGCCATCATCCCAGTTCATGACCATCTTATCGGCGGATAAGAGAGCCAGCCAATTATCCATTGCCTCGCCATCCGGCCCAAGGTACCCCTTCTGGCACTGAAGCAGAATAGGTGTAATCTTTTGATTGCCATACGATGCTAAATCAAAATCCCCGGCAACCGGAATCTTTGGCTCCGCGCGGCGTTCACCGGAGGTTTTCAAAATCGCTTCATTGAGGGTCATCGGTGGCTGTGCGCGATAGGCGGGTTGCTGGCAATCAATATTCTTTATTAATTCGCCGCTGACAGAATCGCGATCAAAGTGGATAACGCGTCCAACATAGCGGGGATCGTTCATCTTTGTATCAAGGTAAGTCGTGGCGTAGTTATCCGTTGCGCCGGAAACAATACGCCACTGCCCGATAATCGATGCGCTGGCATCTGCTGCGCTGGCGGTACTGGCGCTCAGCATGAAAAGTGCCGTCGCAAGACCGTACCCGATGTTCATTACGCGGTTCCCTTTGCTGCCTTCTGTCATTTTGCTTTCCTGCTGCCGATACTGTAGCGATCCGGCGATCGCCGTAATCTTGTCTTCGTTCTTTTATTTTTGTTTATGCGCCAAGCGGAGCGGGTCAATATAAAACGGGTTGCATTGTTACGGTCACTCCCTTTAAACACCACATCGTAAACACCTGCCAGTTGATGTCAGGCCAGACGGTGTAAGGGCTGGCATAAATGGTGTTCCCTGCCCCGGTAATGCTTAAGAATTTACTTAAGCACAATAATATATTTCTGTTTGCCACCAGTCTCAATAATGTCTTTTTTGCGGATACAGGCACAGAGCCGGTGCTCTGTGCCTGCCGTAATGCGCGTCAAAAAGAGAACAGCATTACGCTTCTTTGTTTTCCTTGATGTTCCAGCCAGAGCTGGTTTCAGCACCTTTACCGCCGGAAGAAGACTGCTCCCAGTACTGCTGTTTCACTTTCGCAGCCTGGAATGCATAGGTCACACCTACGGTATCGCCGTTATCCGCACCGGTGTACTGAACAGAGGTCACCAGCACATCTTCCAGCGTGATACGTGCGTATTCAACCTGCTGACCGCCGGCTTTGCAGACGGAAAGCTCAACCTTGGTCAGGTGCTTACCGCTGGCGCAGTGTTTCAGGATAGCCGTCGTGGATTTATCAATGAGTGCATTTACGTGAAGGTCGTTGAAATTGACTTTACCGGCACCGCCGCCACCGCCAACACTCATATTTCCTGGCTGTGAAGCGCCCCAGGAAAAAGATGTGATATCAGTCCAGCCGGTGTGGTTAGAGTCTTTAGATTCACCCGTAACTCCATCGACCTTCAGAAACATATCAATAGCCATAATATTTACTCTTCGTTAATGATAAATATTGCTTTCGAAAAAGCGCTTATATGGCAAACGGGTAAGCATGGGGCCGAATAAAACCGTCCATATTTTACCTCTGCCTCGTTTATTTCTGAAAAGATAAGCTATCTGTTCAGAAACACTCATTCCCTCACTAAGAGAGAAAGAATTCGGTTATTTTCACTCTGCTTCGTGACACATTATTTGTGCACGAGCAGTTAACGTTAATTCGGATTATCCTGTTGCCAGGTGTGCTGCGGATTTTTCAGCAGTACCTCTTTCGCCAGCTTATCCAGTTCAGGGCTATGATATAAACGCAGGCAATTTAGCGTCAGCCCTTTAACCTTTTGCGGGCTTTCCGTATGGAATTGATGCGTCGTTCCTTTGAACTGGTTGATTAAGGCATTAATCTTTGCGTCACCATTTTCAATATCAAACGGCATCCATTCCCGCATTGCGTTTGCGCTTCGCGCCGCGTCCAGCGAGTAAGGCGATTTTGGATCGGCAACCTGTGCAATGCAGCGTGCAAGCGTCATATCCTTCACCACTTGCGTGTATGGCATATTTTTAATGAAGGCCATCGGGTCTTCTTTCTGACCTGCCAGGACGCTGCTGCACACCAATAACAAACCGAGACAGGCGATTCTCATGGCAACTCCCAAAAACTGGCTTTGGTCGTTGTGTAATTCGTATTCGGTGCATTGAAATAACAGTGATCGGAACAGGTCAGCCCATTCCAGAATGTTGCATGGCCCGTTGCATCATCCCACTGATCCACCGAGAACAATATAATGCCTTTCTTATTGTGTAATTTATCGACCGGTAATGAAGGATAGCTAACAATCAGATCGGGTTTACCCCACTGTCTGGTTAACCAATTAATGACATCCCCAACACGGAAGAAATACCATTTTTTATCAGCACCTGAGACCGTGATGCCATTAATTCTTGGCACCGGAAAACCGGTATAATTTAAAACATAACTCATTCGTACTGCGCAGCTATTTACCCAACCACCTTCGCTTTCCGGAATTTCAAAATTCGTACGAACTTTGCCGCCAATGACGTTCTTCACTTTGGTCAGGGGATCTTTTGGGTCATATATTTGTGCCGCGGCTCCCCAAGCGGCGACAAATGATGGTCGGTTGCTCATCGTTACAGTCCTTCTGATATATGAGTTAAACGGGCCAGAATTATTGTCTTTGCACTACGATTTGCTCCGCGTGCAAGCATCACGGTGCTGCGTCATCGCTTCAAGAATTAAGCTGGAAGCACGTACCTTTTTCAGGCGCTCAATAGGCAACGTCCAGCAACCCACCGACAAGTACGTTGTGTAAATTCATACCCCATCCTTTAGCTAAACGCCTTCATGCCGCAGGCGCATCCTGCCTGCGGCACCTTCTGCTTACGCCTCTTTGGTTTTCAGTGACGGCAGTTTTGACACCAGACGCAGCGACACGGTCAGACCTTCCAGCTGGTAGTGCGGACGCAGGAAGAATTTCGCGGCGTAGTAGCCAGGGTTGTCCTCGATCTCCTGCACCTGCACTTCGGCCGCCGCCAGCGGTTTACGCGCTTTGGTTTCCTGCGAGGAGTTGGCCGGGTCGCCGTCGACGTAGTTCATCACCCAGTCGTTCAGCCAGCGCTCCATTTCGTCGCGCTCGCGGAAGGAACCAATTTTGTCGCGCACAATGCACTTCAGGTAATGCGCAAAACGGCAGCAGGCGAAGAGATACGGCAGACGGGAAGCCAGACGCGCGTTGGCGGTGGCATCGGCATCGTGGTACTCGGTCGGTTTTTGCAGCGACTGCGCGCCGATAAAGGCGGCAAAGTCAGAGTTTTTACGGTGGATCAGCGGCATAAAGCCGTTTTTCGCCAGTTCCGCTTCACGGCGATCGCTGATGGCAATCTCGGTCGGGCACTTCATGTCCACGCCGCCATCGTCGCTCGGGAAGGTGTGGCACGGCAGATTTTCCACCGCCCCGCCGGATTCAACGCCGCGAATCGAGGTGCACCAGCCGTACTCTTTAAAGGAGCGGTTGATGTTGGTCGCCATCGCGTAAGCAGCGTTTGCCCAGGTGTAGTTGTTGTGGTTCGCGCCGTCGGTCTCTTCTTCAAAATCGAAGCTATCCACCGGGTTCGTGCGAATGCCGTACGGCAGACGGGAGAGGAAGCGCGGCATTACGAGGCCTAAGTAACGAGCATCTTCCGATTCACGCAGTGAACGCCAGGCGGCGTATTCGGTGTTCTGGAAGATTTTCGTCAGATCGCGCGGGTTCGCCAGCTCCTGCCAGGACTCCATCTGCATCACGCTTGGTGCGGTGCCGGTGATAAACGGACAGTGCGCCGCCGCGCCGATACGCGCCATCTCGCCGAGCAGCTCAACGTCCTGCGGGCTATGGTCGAAGTAGTAATCGCCCACCAGGCAGCCAAACGGTTCGCCGCCGAACTGACCGTACTCTTCTTCGTAGATTTTTTTAAAGATCGGGCTCTGATCCCAGCCGACGCCTTTAAAACGCTTCAGGTTACGGCCCAGTTCCTGCTTGGAGATGCTCATAAAGCGGATTTTCAGCATCTCATCTGTTTCAGTGTTATTCACCAGATGGCTGAGACCGCGCCAGGCGCTCTCCAGCTTCTGAAACTCTTCATGGTGGATAATCTGGTTAATCTGTTGTGACAGCTTCTCATCGATACCGGCAATCAGGTTCTGAATGGTGCGGTAGGTGTCGTTGGAGAAGGTCACGGTATTTTCCAGCGCCTGCTGCGCCAGCGTTTTCACCGCGCTTTCAACCGCGGAACGCGCCTGGTCGGTTTTCGGGCGGAACTCTTTGTTCAGCAGTGAGCTAAATTCATCCTGGCTGAAGGCCTGGGCGCCCTGCTGTTCATGTTGTTGCGAAGGATTGCTCATGGTTTACTCCTCTTTACCTTGCGCGTTCTCGTCGCTGTTCGGCAACTGGCTAAGGGATTTCAGCAGCGTCGGATCCTGCAACACTTTGGCGATCAGCTCTTCCGCGCCGTTTTTCCCGTCCATATAGGTCAGCAGGTTAGAAAGCTGCGTGCGGGCTTCCAGCAGTTTGTTCAGCGGCTCGACTTTGCGGGCGATGGCATCCGGCAGGAAGTCATCCATGCTGTCGAAGGTAAGATCGACGTTCAACCGGCCTTCGCCCGTCAGCGTGTTATCCACGTTGAAGGCGACGCGCGGTTTCAGCGCTTTCATACGCTCATCGAAGTTGTCGACATCGATCTCGAGGAATTTACGCTCCTCAATAGACGGTAAGTTCTCCACCGGTTTCCCGACCAGATCCGCCATAACGCCCATCACAAACGGAAGCTGGATTTTGCGCTCAGCGCCATAAACTTCCACGTCGTACTCAATCTGTACGCGCGGCGCGCGGTTGCGGGCGATAAATTTTTGACCACTGTTACTTATTGGCATGATGTTCTCCATCGAATATGCGCGGTGAAGGTTTGACGGCCGGCGACGCGCCTGCCGTCATAACACGGTACGCGTCACTCCTGACGCCCAAAGATGTTTTGCAACTGGCTTACGCCATCGGGCGCCAGATCGCGAATAATTTCCATAAAATCGAGTTCGATTAATCGCTGTACGCGATCGATCATCAGCGGTGCCGGGTGGCTCGGTTCATGCTGAGTAAAGTATTGCTTCACTTTCTCCAGCATCAACTGAGCGTCGGCGCGCGTCGTTACCTGCGCTGTGCGCCAGTCGGTGTGCGCTGCGAGCGGTGCGGCAACCGGCTGCGGCGCCGGGGCTTTTTGCTCCTCCCCTGCGGACGGTGCAGGCTGCTCATCGCCACGGGAAGCGCGGCTCGCTCCGGCAATCATGCTGACTGTTTTCAGTAACTGTTCCATTTCCGGCACCCCGCTTTCGCCCAGTTGTTCCAGCAGCCATGTACGGATGGTTTGCAGGCGCCCTTCAATCTGCCCGATAGCTTCAATACCGGGCTGACCGCCGCGTACCAGTTCATCAATCAAACGCACCCGACCGCCCGGGTAACCCGCGCATTCGGTTTTGCTGCCATCCAGCAGCGCCTGCGCATCGCGCACGTTCAGCTCGTCACCATTACTGCGTAACAGTATCGACTGGCGCAGCGTGGTGGTGAGCGCAGATTTGTCACTCAGCGCGGCCAGCGCATTAATGCGGTAGAAGGGATCGAATTCACCGCCATCGGTAAGCGACGGCCAAAGCTGATCCCAGTACAGCGCCAGCGCCTGGCCCAGCAGCAGCAAACCATCTGCATAGCCTTCCAGCCCACGGCGACGCGTCCATGCGTGGGTCAGCGCCAGCATAACGCGAATATCTTTCGTGCGTTCCAGCAGCGAGGTGGCCAGTTTTTCCACGCGGTTCCAGTCGGCGGGTTCGGCAGGAATGATCGTGCTGCCGAACTGCTGCTCGGCTTTACCGAGGCTGGCCTGTTCCATCGCCTGGAAGTCGGCGTCATACTCCAGATTTTCGCCGCACGGCTGCTCCGGCGTGACCGGAGCCAGTAAAGAGTCAATCGTCATCCGCAACCTGCTTATTCAAACATCGGTGGGTAAAGACCGTGGCGACCGGGTCTTGCTCCCCCCGCCGGGTCAAACAGCAGCGTAAAGAGCTGCCCGGTAAAATTGCCGCTATGTACGTGTGTATAAAGCGGATAGCCGTCGCTGCGGTTAGTCCACCAGAAACTGATCTGGCGCAACGGGTCAAAACATTCGGCGGCCTGATTCCAGCCAATGGTCGATTCACCGTCGCCTTCATAACCGATTACGTCAAGAATTTCCGAGCGCGACTCCGGCGCAACCAGTTGCACGGGCGGAATCGACAGCAGTGCCTGGTCGAGCTGTTCCGGCGAGTAGCCATTGCGGATAGCGTGCAGCAGCGTGCGGCCCAGTTGCTGATACCAGTCACCTGCCTGCGCCAGATGGCGCGGCGTCCACTCCAGCGGGTTAATCGCCATCAGCGCGCAAATCGGATACTGGCGCCCGACGCTGTCGCGCCCCGGCAGCAGACACCCCATCTGCACTTGCTGCCCGCCAAGCATAGGCGGGACAACAAAATTCCACACCGGCGCATTGCCGAACTGGCGATCGCTGGCGCGCTGCTCTTCTTTTTGCCAGTTCATCAACCCCACCTGGAACCAGTGGGACCACTGCCGTTGCAGCGCATCGGGAAAGCGGCGCTGTAAAAAATCACCGGCACTCGGCAGTTTTCCGTACCAGCTAATTGCTGAAGTCATCGTCATTGGCGTTCCTTTGCAGTTCAAGGACATGCGAAACGGGGAAGCTGGAACGGGTTGCGGATGCTGTTAGGCGCAAACTCCAGCGTCACCTGATGCCCGTCAACGGTGAATGTCGCCTGGCGGCTAAGGCTACTACTGCCGGGGCTGACGCGGGCTTTATCGAAAAAGCGATTCAGTGCCCACGCGCCGTTGGTAACCAGCGTCGCGGTTGTGCCGCTGGCCAGACCGAGTTGCATCCGCACCTGGTTGGTTCCGCCCGATCCCGGCCAGTTAACGATTTGTACCGCCTGCGGCCCGTGGCTGTAACGCAGAATTTGCCCGTCCACATCCAGCGTCATGGTCAGGATGGTGTTATCCATACGCACCGTGCGCACGGTGGTGCGAAACGACGGCGTGGTGCTGCCATTGGCAAAGAAAGCATCGCGGATAGACTGCGCCTGCTGGAACGGCACCAGCACACCTTCGCTGCCCGGCAGCGTTTTGCCGTCGATACCCGGCATAAAGCGCCAGGTGGACTGCGTGGTATCGACTTTATTCGTCAGGTTATCGCGAAAGAAGGTATCCATCAGACCGGTGCCCGGCGCGAACATCCGCGCCAGATCGTCCGGCGTCACTTCACTGCTGGCTGAGCGCACCAGCGGATAACGCCCGGCAATGGCCTGACGGCAGAAGCTGCCCACTTCAACGCTGATACGCTTGCGAACATTTTCCAGATCCCGGCGCTGTGTATCGCTGCTGGCACCTACGGCCATGTTGCTGAACATCGTTTGCAGGCCGCCAGGCAGACGTCCGGCGCTGGCCTGTAAACGGCTGATTGCTTCACCACCCGGCGGGGGCATCCCGCTGTTGGCAGCATCCTGAACGGCGGTCAGATAGCGGTACAGCTCATCAACCTGCTTAAGAAAATCATCAAAAACGATGGTTTTCCCGCCCTTTTCCAGTGGCTGCGCCAGTTCGATAATCGGCGCAAAGTGTTCGGTTACACGCTGTTCCGGTGTCTGGCTGGCTGCGGCATTGGTGGTTTCTGCTGCGCCATCGTGGTTGCTGAACAGGGTTTCCAGCATCTGCGTACCACGGTTAGTGCTGCCGGCACTTTTCGCTTTTTCAGCCTCTTCCGGCTCATCCCGCGTCAGTTTCAGTTGCTGGCTCAGGTTGAGCACCAGCCGACGCAGCGGTGAGTTATTGCCGGAAAGCAAACGCGCCGTATTGATGCGCTGATTCAGATCGGCGCTGTTATTCAACTGAATGTCGCTTAAGAAGCTGTCCCACAGGGCGATAAAGTCGCGGGCGTAGAGCTGGCGCACCGCGTTATCCGTCTGCTGTTTGTCTTCCGACTGCGTGGTCGCGCCCAGTACCCAGCTATCATCTTCATGCAGGGAAGCGGTTACCGGTGCGATCTTTGCGTTGAAGGTATTCCAGTAGCCGTCCGGCGTGTACAGCCCCGGCAGCCCTTCACTCACTGGCTTGCCGCTTTTGCGCGAAAAGACCAGCTCGCTTTGCGGTCCGCCCAGTGAAGCCAGCGAAACCGGCTTCAGATTGTCATCATGTTCCAGCAGACGTTTCAGACGGCCATAAACGCGCGTGGAGAGCGGTTGCTGATTAATCATTGCCTGCTCACGGCTGATTAACGCCTCATCTTTAGCGTACGGCGACGACTGAATTTGCGGCTCCAGCAGTTGCGTCAGATGCCATTCAAGCTGGCGGATCTGCGCTTTGGTGACGTTCTGTGGCAGATTGCGTTCCAGATTGAGCATCACCCATGAGTGCAGGAATTTGCCGTCGTAATGTTTCGGCTGATAGAGCATCTGGTAGGCTTTCAGCGCTTCGTAGCTATATTCCACATCGCTGCCGTTATCGTTGCGCAGCCAGGTGGTAATGCGCATCGCCACTTCCGGTAACAGCATCTGTTGCAGTGCTTTCTGGTACAGCGTCTGTGAGGCGTCAGCCACATCATTACCACGATACAATCCCATGCGGCGGGTGATCGGCGGGTTGTTGATGTCGAAAGCGTCGCTCTGCGGCAGCGCGGAAAGCCCGTTCAGCAGCGGCAGCATGGCAAACAGATCGCCCTGCTGGCGGCTACGCAGCGCTTTGATCTCCTGATCCAGCGCCGGCACTTTGGCCTGCACTTCATCAAGGTAATCTTTGTTATTGCCGTAGCTGGTCAGCCACAAGGCGCTGATAACAATCAGCAGCGCCAGCAACGCCGCATAACCAGACCAGATCACTGCCCGGCTGCGGAGTTCCCACCAGCGGTTTTGCCCGGCAATACCCGCTTCCTGGAAGATGACGTTTTGCAGCACATGCTTGATAAAGAAGCTCTGCCCTTTTCCGCCCGGTACTGGCTCCTCTTTACTCACCGAATCCCAGTTATCCCCGGCTTTCCCCTGCGGCAGCGAGAGCGCCCGGCTGAGTTCGCCCATTACGCGGTCGAAAGGCAGACCCTCCTGTGTACCGCTGGCAAAGTAGATACCGCGCGGCGAGAATTCGGTTTCGAAGTTAGAACGGGCAAACAATGTGTTCAGGTAGTCAGACAGCAGCGGGCGAAGTGCGGCGAATTCCTGCGGAAACAGGAAACATTCCGCGCGCGCCTGTGCATCGCTTTCCCGCAATAGCGTATCCGGCAGCGCCGCATCCAGCCGCTGCTGTAACAGAGCAAATTCCTGCAGAAAACTGCCCTGCAAGTCGAAATCCGCAAGCCTGGCTTTTTCCCACGGGAAGGTGAAACCCCAGATCTGATCGCGCTGCGCTTTATCAAAACTGGCAAAATAGGCGCGAAAACCTTTCAGCAAATCGGCTTTGGTGACCAGCACGTAAACCGGGAAACGAATGCCCAACTGCTCATGCAACTCGGTCAGGCGCTGGCGCAGATTAAGCGCCTGCTCGCGGGAGGCTTCGGCGGATTGCGTCAGCAGATCGGCAATGCTGATCGTTACAATCACGCCGTTAATCGGCTGGCGACGGCGGTATTTTTGCAGCAGACCGAGGAATTTCGCCCATTCGCTGGCGTCCTGGACCTGCTCGCTCTCCTGCGTGGTGTAACGACCGGCGGTATCCAGCAGCACCGCTTCGTTGGTGAACCACCAGTCGCAGTTGCGCGTTCCGCCGATGCCGCGCAGCGCGGTTTTACCAAAACGATCCGCCAGCGGGAATTGCAGGCCGGAGTTCACCAGCGCAGTGGTTTTCCCGGAACCTGGCGCACCAATGATCACGTACCACGGTAACTGATACAGATACTGGGTGCTGAAGCGCTGCGTCCACAGTCCGCGCTGGCCCGGCTGGTTAAAATGGGCTTTTTTCAGTACCTGTGCGGCCTCTTCAAAGCGCTCATTGAGTATCTGATCTTCACTGTTCAGGCGTTTGCGCTCGACCGGATCTTTGGCCTCTTCGCTTTTCAGGTTGTCCATCAGCTTGCGGTTGAGCCAGGCATTATAGAGGCGCGGCACAATGTGGCTGTGAACCCAAATCAGGTACATCACCGCAATAGTGATCATGCGGTTTTGCTCTGACTCAAGCGGGCGGGAGTCGACGACGGAGAGCAGCGGGCCGATCATCCAGATCACGGCAGCCAGCCCCGTCACGCCAAGGAAACCCCACAAAATGCGGTTGGTCAGCAATGAAAGCAACATATTCATCCTTTAGTTTCCTTGCGGCAGTCCGTTCAGCTCGGCGGCCGTATTTTCCGGCGACACCAGCAAAGTAATCTCTACGCGGCGGTTGCGGGCGCGGTTTTCCGGCGTGTTGTTCGGCGCGATCGGGTTCATCTCCCCTCGCCCTTCCGCTTTCACGCGTTCCGGCTGCGACAGGTGTTTTTGCAGCAGCGACTGCACCGAGCGCGCACGCTCCAGAGAGAGCTCATAGTTAGAGGCGAATCGCGCGCTGCGGATCGGCACGTTATCGCTAAAGCCGACCACCAAAATGCGGCCGCTGACATTGTTCATCGCCTGGGCGACGCGGTCGATCACCGGTTCATAGCTGTCTCGCGCCACCGTCGAACCGGAAGCAAACAGCCCATCGCCTTTTAAGGTCACCACGCTGCGATCGGCTTCATCGCGCACCGCCACCAGCCCTTGTTGAATTTCCGGGCGCAGGAAGGCGCGCAGATTAAGCACTGGCGGCGCACTCGCCGCGGGTTGGGCAATGGTCGCTTCCGGCAGTTGCGTCTGATAGATTTTCGCCAGCACCGGGCTGGTGTTATCGCCAAGCCGCCAGTTGAGCACGATATAGAACAGGCAGGCGAGGAAGCCCGCCAGCCCGACACAGGCCCATAATGGGATCACCGGACGCCAGAGTTTACGCATCACCGGTTGATCTTCCGGGTGCGGCGAAAGCGGCGGCGGATAGTTACCACGCACGCCACGGATCATTTGCCACAGGCGCTGCTTGATGGTTTCCAGCTGCGTGCGGCCGTTGTCCATCACCCGGTAGCGGCCTTCAAAGCCAAGCAGCAGGCAGAAGTTGATCAGCTCCAGCAAGGCGATGTGCTCGCGCGGGTTTTGCGACAACCGTGCCAATAGCTGGAAGAACTTCTCCCCGCCCCAGGTTTCGTTGTGGAATGTCACCAGCAGGCCGCTGCCGGACCAGACACCACGGCTGCCCCACGGCGTCAGCGCTGCGGCTTCATCCAGCGCGGTACAGAGGCAGTAGCGCGCGCCCACGATCACCTCGTAGGCCAGCCCGGATTGCTGGCAGCGCACTTCAAAACGGCGGATCTCATCAATTAAATGCTGACGCAAACCGCTTTGATCGTCATGGGAGACCGAATAGCGGATTTGCGGTATCGCATTAAGTAGCGGGTTTGCCGCTGCGACCAAAGGATTGTTACCACTGGCTCCTGCCAGAGCGGCATCACTGCCGGCGGCGTTTTGTTCCTGCATATTGTGCGCTCGCTCTCTTATTCAGTCGGGCTTCGGATGGCCCAAAACTCCATATCAAGACCCGGGAATTCGCCCGCCAGATGCAGTGCGAAAGCCCCCGATTTCTCCATTTCGTTCCAGAGTTCGCCGCCTTTTTCCAGCTCGAAATAGTTGTAACCGGCATGCCACGGAATTTGCGGCGGCGCGACCGGCATGGCGCGTAGCATCATGCCGGGCAACTGGAGCTGTACCAGATCGCGGATTTTGGTGACCGGGGCGACTTTCATCTGCGCCGGGAAATGGGTTTGCAGGATTTCGCCCGGCACGTTGGCCTTGACCGCCAGCACAAAGCCGAACTCCCGCGCCATGCTGGTATTCGGCAGCGTGGCGACATTCAGGCCGTGAGTGCGTTCAGTGAGCGGAAGCTGGATAGCGTGCTCCTCCATCACCAGCGACAGCCCCTGGCGCAGCATCAATTGCAGCTTGCTGAAGCAGCCCGCGAGATCGTCATGGTCATAAACCGGCAGCGTCTCTTCCGGCGAACGTGCTGCAGTCCAGGTCGTCAGCTCCGTGGCGAACGCCAGCCAGCTACGCCACAGCTCTTCCGGGTGGATCATCGGCAGCGTTTTCAGATGCGCCACCTCACCAACGTGGTGATTGATCAACGCCAGCAGCGTGAACTCCACCATTTCCGAGGTATTAAAACGCCCCGGCTGGCGCAGGCGCTGACCGATTTGCTGGCTGCGCTGCAGCAGCAAACTTTGCAGATCGTTGAGCGCGCCATACAGCAGCGGATTATTGATGGCGTTGAGTACCGGCGGGATATAACGTGTATCGAGGCGAACGTGATTATCGTTACGCTTCTCCAGCACGTGGACCACGCCAATAGCCGTCCATTCGGCGCTCAGATCTTTTTCCAGCATCAGTTTCAGACGCAAACGACCAAACTGCACGGCAGCCGGTCCGACGGACATGGCGTTGTCATCATCCACTTCGCTTTCCCAGGTGACGTAACGCGCCAGCGAATCTTTCTCTTCGCTGAAAATGACTTCATCCCGTCCGCCGCGCCGCGCCGGTAACGCCAGCACCACGCGCTCATTACTGGTGTTGTCCGGGATAGCCAGCGGCGCAGGCGCCTGGCGTGCATCGTGGAAAGAGAAAAAAGTGCCGTCCGGCAGCAAACCACTGGCAGAGCTCAGGGCGATACAGCCCTGACGCAACATCGCGTCATCCAGTTCAAGATCCAGGTAGCCCCAAAGGTACGGGCGTTGCAGTGTCCCCCACTCACGAATGTGATGTTGCAGGTAACTTTCCGCACGCTGAAAATGATGAGGACGCAGAAACATACCTTCGGTCCATATGACCTTTTCTGCTTTATTCATACTGTTTTCCTGTTTAGGCTGGCGCTATTTGGAAATGACGCGAATTCCGTTGATGTCGAGGAAAAGATTCGCTTCCAGTTCGTCCGCAGAGGATTTCCAGAATTCGTAGAAGTGGCTCTCGCCCTGCACCGGAAGCGGCAGGGAGATACGCCATTTCTTGCCATCCAGTGCCTGATATTCCGCGATCACGCCAATGTAACGCGCCTCCGGCGCGCTTTTGCCACTCAGCGTTTTCGACAACTGACCGGGCATCAGGAAAAATTCATCACTGTTGAGCAGGTTGGCACCCAGCACGCTGTCAGCGTTATTTTGCAGCGACCAGAAATCGGCAGACATAAACGTGGCGTCCGATTTCAACAGCAGAACCCTGACTTTAAGAGGAGCGGACTCATTGATTTGCGGATGAGCCCTGAACTGAAGGTTATAGCTGGTAGGTACGCTGTGTGAAGAAGATCCACAACCGCTGGCCAGGGTGGCCAGCACAAAGAAAAACACCAGACAGAACTGGCGCACAACAGCATTATTATTCATATCTGGCACTCGTCACGGCTGGATTAATCGATGATCCAGGTTCCTGAGTTAGCGTTTTTGCAGGCTTTGCCGCTGCCGTCTACCGTCACGCAAGTCTGTTTTTTCGGCGCGACTCTGCGACGACGATCTTCACGCAGCGTTTTGTCATACAGCTCGCTTTTCACCACGGCGCGCATCGGCACATAGCCAATCAGCTCTTCCTTCCCTTCATCGGCCAGCGCCATCCAGAAGTGCTCAACCTGTCCCAGCACAACATAAGTTTTACCGGCTTCAAGCTGGCGGATCACTTTGCCGCCGAAATCCGGTTTGCTCATAACGGAAGCCGGATAAAGCGCGCGATAGTTTTGGTTAATGGGATTAAATTCGGTTGGAGCAAGCACTGCATAACGGTGAGTTAAGGTAACGCCATTCACTTCACTGGTAACAATGGTGTCGTCGCCTGGAGCCGGTTTCGGTGGCGCTTTACACCCACTAACGCCAAAGACAAAAAGAAGAGCCAAGACCATTCGCATGTTCATAGAGTTTTTTCCATTGCAAATATATTACTGTGTTGACCTGGAGCGTTTCGGAAAGTAGCAGTTAAATCGCTCTAAATAACCTCATCCTTTTCCATCTAAACGCCGTGATAATGAATAAAAGGCATAGCTACCGCACGAGCCTGCACAAAGCAAGGCTGCAATATTATTACTTTTTATTGACTATCGTGACACAATTTTACAGATCGGACTATTCAATTCAATATGATCTCCGACCTGTTGAAATAGGATTATTTAATTTTTTTGCAAATTAGGACAATTCTCAAGAAAAAATTTCACTTGAGGAAAGAAATATTAAAGACAGCAAATCATCGCGCCAGCTTATTAAAGTAAAAACTCCTAACCCGCTGAAATTAAATAGATAATACCTATCGCTCCTTTCTTAGCATATACTCAGAATTATGTGATAAGAGTAATCCTAAAAACATAAATATAAGAATAAATACTACAATATCTGGTAGTGCTAATTCCATATTAAATGCATGGTTTAAGCGCTTTTACACCCTATTTCGGATTCTTTTGTCAGTATTGGAGAAATATATTGAGCAAAGTATGGCTATTTGCCGAAAGCACATAGTCACGCAGAGAACTATTTCATAGCGGTATTGCAAATTGTGGCAAGCGAAAACATTCTTCGCATGAAATGGTTTAGTGATACTTAATCACTTTGAACTCACATTAAATGAAACCATTCAGCTATGCTGACCTGCCGCAATATTGTCCATTTTTTACTCCGCTGCATATTTGATGGCTAAAATAATCACGCCGCCTTGATCAACTCTCGTCACACTTTTGCGCAAAAAAACCGCATTTTTGTCGTAACCAGGCGGGGAAATAGTCTGGAATCGCGCAAAATGCCAAACGGAGCACGCGATTTATCTGATATTCGACTAAGGTTTGCTCAAGATTGATGTCAGCGGTGCCGTGAAGCGCCAGCTCAAGGAGAATGATTGATGATAAAACCTGTTATGCGCCAGCCGCGTTCGCTGTTGCTGGCAATGCACGTCGTTTTGGGTGGAGCATTACTTGCTGTTGTTCCCCATGCACTATCCGCAGATGCTCCGAATGCGCAGCAATCACCGGATATCCTGCTCGGCCCGCTGTTTAATGATGTGCAAAGCGCCAAACTTTTTCCCGATCAAAAAACCTTTGCCGATGCCGTCCCCAAAGGCGATCCGCTGATGATCCTCGCGGATTACCGGATGCAGCGTAATCAAACCAGTTTCGATTTGCGCCACTTCGTCGATGTTAACTTTACCTTACCGAAAGAGGGCGAGGCCTATGTTCCGCCTGAAGGACAGAGCCTGCGCGAGCATATTGACGGCCTGTGGCCCGTGTTGACACGCACAACGGATAGCGCCGGTAAATGGGATTCCCTGCTGCCGCTGCCAAAACCCTATGTCGTGCCTGGCGGTCGTTTCCGCGAAGTCTATTACTGGGACAGCTACTTCACGATGCTGGGCCTCGCCGAAAGCGGACACTGGGACAAGATCAACGATATGGTGACCAACTTCGCGCACGAAATTGATACCTGGGGACATATTCCCAACGGCAACCGCACCTACTATCTGAGCCGTTCGCAGCCGCCGTTTTTCGCCTTGATGGTTGAACTATTGGCCACCCATGATGGTGATGAGGCGCTGAAAACCTGGCTGCCGCAGATGGAAAAAGAGTATCGCTACTGGATGGAAGGCGTCGATAGCCTGCAACCGGGCCAGGCGAGCCAGCGCGTGGTGAAACTGAATGACGGAACCGTGTTAAACCGCTACTGGGACGACCGCGATACGCCGCGTCCGGAATCGTGGCTTGATGATGTCACGACGGCGAAAAATAACCCTAACCGCCCTGCCACGGAGATCTATCGCGATTTGCGTTCCGCTGCCGCTTCGGGCTGGGATTTCAGTTCGCGCTGGATGGATAACCCGCAACAGCTCGGTACTATTCGCACCACCAGCATTGTCCCCGTGGATCTGAACGCGTTGATGTTCAAAATGGAAAAAATGCTTGCCCGTGGCTATCAGGTTTCCGGCGATGCCGCAAAGGCCACCCAGTATGAAGCTCTTGCCACCGCGCGGCAGAAAGGCATTGAAGCCAATCTGTGGAACGAAAAAGAGGGCTGGTACGCGGATTACGATCTGAAAACCCATAAGGTCAGAAACCAGCTCACCGCAGCGGCGCTCTTCCCGCTGTTTGTCAACGCGGCGGCGAAGGATCGTGCGGATAAAGTGGCTGCCGCCACGCAGGCGCGGCTACTGAAACCCGGCGGCATCACTACCACCACCGTGAATAGCGGACAACAGTGGGATGCGCCTAACGGCTGGGCACCGCTGCAATGGGTTGCCGCCGAGGGGCTGCAAAATTACCAGCAGCAGAAACTTTCGCAGGAGGTGAGCTGGCGCTTCCTGACCAATGTTCAGCACACCTACGACCGCGAGAAAAAACTGGTGGAAAAATATGATGTCAGCACCACCGGTACGGGCGGCGGTGGCGGCGAGTATCCGCTGCAGGACGGCTTTGGCTGGACTAACGGCGTCACGCTGAAAATGCTGGATCTGGTGTGCCCGAAAGAGAAACCCTGCGACAACGTGCCACAAACGCAACCAGTGGCCACCGCAAAACAACCTGCGCCTGCCGAACAAAAAGCCGCGCAGTAAACATGAAAAAGGCCGCAGCGATTGCGGCCTTTTTACTGAAGCGGAAGTGTTAATCTCTGCGCAACAGCCTGAATACCGCCAGCACGACGATAGCGCCAACGACCGCAACAAGGAAGCTGTGCAGATTAAAGCCGGTAATATCACCGCCAAAACCAAACGTTGTCGCCAGCCAGCCCCCAACAACCGCCCCCACAATCCCCAGAATACAAGTCAGAATAAATCCGCCACCATCCCGTCCGGGCATGATTAATTTAGCAATAATGCCAGCTATCAAACCAAAAAGGATCCACGCAAGAATGCCCATTTTACTTTCTCCTTCTGCTTGTTTCGTTTACACGCACGCACCACAACGGCGGCGCATTAGCTACAGTATAGTTGTCGGCGACAAAACTTTTTCATCTCACAGACTTAATCCCCTCTTCCGGGAAAATTTTTCGCAGTATTTGTATTAAGTTATCTCTGAAATTGCCGATAACCCAACGACGGTGTGTCAGTCATCAAGGAGCCATTCGGCGTGAGCAACTACAGTGAGCAGTTCCTGAAACAAAATCCTCTGGCCGTACTGGGTGTTTTGCGCGATCTGCAAAAAAGCCAGGTGCCTGTCTGCATTACCTGGGGCAGCGGTCAGTTCATCAGTAAGATACTGGAAGTCAATCCGGAAGAGCTGGTGATGGATTTTGGTAGCCAGGAGTATGAGAACAACGCAGTGCAGCGTGCCGGGAAAGTGACAATTACCGCAGAAACACAAGGCGCCAAAGTTGAATTTACACTGCCCGGGCTTGCCGCTGGTGATTACCAGGCGCTGCCGGCATTTATTTCCGCGCTGCCGGATTCGCTGTGGTTTATTCAGCGCCGAGAATATTTCCGTATCAGCGCCCCGCTCCATCCGGCTTATTTTTGTAAAGCGTTGATGCCGGACAAAAGCGAGATCCGCTTTCGCCTGTTCGACCTCTCATTAGGCGGGATGGGCGCCCTGCTGGATGGCGAATTACCCCCGGCACTGCAACCGGGCATGCGCTTTTCGCATGTGGAACTGGACATGGCGTCCTGGGGGCAATTTTATTTTGACGCACAGCTGATTGCGATTGGCGAGCGCAAAGTGGTGGACGGGAAAAACAGCACCATCGTTACGCCACGCCTGAGCTTCCGCTTTCTGAATGTCAGCCCCGGCGTTGAGCGCGAGCTCCAGCGCATTATCTTCGCCCTGGAGCGCGAGGCGCGCGAACGCGCCAACCGGGTGCGCTGATTACATCGCATCCATCGCTTTTTGTACTTTCCAGATATAGCGCGGCGCTTGTGGCGCGGGGTGTTTCTCCGCCACGTGTTTCAGAAAAGCGTCAGCGCTCAAATCATTGATCTCGTCAATCGCTTCGCCGCGATCCGATGAGAACGTGCGCAGCAATGCTCCGGCACCGTTAACATAGGAAACGACCAGCGCGTACTGCATCACCCGCTGGTCGCGGATCCCCGCCAGCGGCCCATGTTCGAGAATGCTTAAATAAGCTGCGCCCATAGAAATATTGCGTTCGGGATTTTTCAGTTCGCTACTGGAGGGTTGACCGCTCCAGCCCATATAACGGTAGACTTCACGTCCGGCGGTTGACGCTTTCAGTTGCATCAGCCCTACCGCATTGGATTTACTCACCAGGTTCGGGTTTCCTCCGGATTCCACGGCAATCATCGCCGTCAGCAGCCGCGGGCTGACACCCCACGCCGCGCCCGCCTTCTCGGTGATCGGCATCCATTGCATCGCCCGTTTCACCGGCACTTCCGGATTCCAGTCCGGCTGGCGGTAATCCTGTCTTGAACTACATCCGGCCAAAAGTACCACTAAAAAAGCAAACCATCTTAATTTCACGCCAACAAATCCTTCTTCGGGGGCTCATCACTGCGGATGACAACGATACAGGTTAGCGGCATGATAACTGTTTCCCTATAGATGTCAGCAAGGAAATGCCATGTCCACCATCCATTTGATTGCCCCTTCCGGTTATTGCATTAATCAGCACGCGGCGGCACTTGCCGCCGAACGTCTGACGCAGCAGGGGCATCACATTACCAATCCATCCGTCATCACCCGGCGCAGCGAGCGGTTTGCCGGCAGCGATAAAGAGCGCCTGGCCGACATCAACGCGCTGGCAACCCTGGCGGGCAACAATACGATTGTGATGGCGGTGCGCGGCGGCTATGGTGCCAGCCGTTTGCTGGCTGATATTGACTGGCAGGGCATCGCGGCGCGTCAGCAACAGCAACCGCTGCTGATTTGCGGCCACAGTGATTTTACGGCGATCCAGCTTGGCCTGCTGGCAACCGGCAACGTCATTACCTTTAGCGGGCCGATGCTGGCGGGTAATTTCGGCGCAGACACGCTGGACGCCTTCACGCAGGAGCACTTCTGGCGCGCGTTGACCAGCCCGACCTTCAGCATCGAGTGGAACGGCATTGGCCCGCAGTGCCATGTTGAAGGCACGCTATGGGGCGGGAATCTGGCGATGCTGACTTCACTTATCGGCACGCCGTGGTTACCGTCAATACCGGGCGGTATTCTGGTGGTGGAAGATATTAATGAACATCCTTATCGCGTTGAACGTATGCTTTTGCAACTGCTACACGCCGGGATTCTGGCGCAGCAACAGGCACTCATTCTCGGGAGTTTCTCCCACGCCCAACCTAACGATTACGATGCGGGCTACAATCTTACAAAGATGGTGGATTACCTGCGTTCGCAACTGACTATCCCGGTCATTAGCGGGCTGGCCTTCGGTCATGAACCGCAAACGGTCACCCTGCCGTTAGGCGCGTTTGCCCAACTGCAACATACTGATAAAACACTATTGACGCTGACCGGTCATCCTGTGATCTCCGGGTAAAAAAAGTGCTTAATGTTCTTATTAAGACACTGTTTCTGCCGTTATTATGAAGTGAAGTTACCAACCCCGGGTTTCTGGCCCGGGTGATTCCCACTGGCGAGGATTAAGGAGAAGCACCACATTGGACGCTGAGGCGATAATTAGTCTGTTTATTCTGGGTTCTGTTCTTGTAACCTGTAGCATCTTATTGAGTTCTTTCTCTTCCCGCCTTGGTATTCCTATCCTGGTCATTTTCCTGGTCATCGGTATGTTAGCCGGCATTGACGGTATCGGCGGGATCCCGTTCGATAACTACCCGCTGGCTTATATGGTCAGTAACCTCGCGCTGGCGATTATTTTGCTGGATGGCGGTATGCGAACCCGCGCCAGCTCCTTTCGCGTCGCACTCGGCCCCGCGCTTTCGCTCGCCACTGTCGGTGTGCTGGTCACCTCCAGTCTTACCGGCATGATGGCCGCGTGGTTGTTCAAGCTCAACCTGATGGAAGGGCTGCTGATTGGCGCGATTGTCGGTTCCACCGATGCAGCAGCGGTGTTCTCGCTACTGGGAGGCAAAGGGCTGAACGAGCGCGTCGGCTCCACGCTGGAGATCGAGTCGGGCAGTAACGATCCGATGGCGGTCTTCCTGACCATCACGCTGATTGAGATGATCCAGAAGCACAAAGCCGATCTCGATGTGATGTTCCTGGTGCATATCGTGCAGGAGTTTGGTCTCGGCATTCTGCTGGGCGGCGCGGGCGGCTACCTGCTGCAACAGATGATCAACCGTATCGCCCTGCCGCCGGGTCTCTACCCGCTGCTGGCGCTCAGCGGCGGTATTCTGGTTTTTGCCCTGACGACGGCCCTGCACGGCAGCGGTATTCTGGCCGTTTATTTATGTGGTTTTGTGCTGGGCAACCGGCCGATCCGCAACCGTTACGGGATTTTGCAAAACTTCGATGGGCTGGCCTGGCTGGCGCAAATCGCCATGTTCCTCGTGCTGGGTCTGCTGGTCACGCCGTCCGATCTGCTGCCAATTGCCGTCTCTGCCCTGATCCTCTCCGCATGGATGATTTTTATCGCCCGTCCGTTGTCGGTGTTTGCCAGCCTGCTGCCGTTCCGCGGTTTCAATCTGCGTGAGCGCGTGTTTATCAGTTGGGTGGGGCTACGCGGCGCTGTGCCGATTATTCTCGCAACCTTCCCGATGATGGCCGGGCTGGATAATGCGCGGCTGTTCTTTAACGTTGCCTTCTTCGTGGTGCTGATCTCACTGCTATTCCAGGGGACTTCGCTCACCTGGGCGGCGAAAAAAGCCAAAGTGGTGGTGCCGCCGGTCGGCTGGCCTGTTTCTCGCGTGGGGCTGGACATTCACCCGGATAATCCCTTCGAGCAGTTCGTCTATCAACTTAGCGCCGATAAATGGTGCGTGGGCGCGGCGCTGCGTGATTTGCACATGCCGGAAGAGACGCGCATTGCGGCGCTGTTTCGCGGTAATAGTCTGTTGCATCCGACCGGCAGCACCCGGTTGCGGGAAGGCGATGTGCTGTGCGTTATTGGTCGCGAGCGCGATCTCCCGGCGCTCGGCAAGCTGTTTAGTCAGTCGCCGCCGGTGGCGCTGGATCAGCGTTTCTTTGGCGATTTTATCCTCGAAGCCGATGCCAAATTCGCCGACGTGGCACTGATTTACGGTCTGGAGGAAGGGCTTGAGCACCGCGATAACCAGCAGACGCTGGGCGATATTGTTCAGCAGTTGTTGGGGGCAGCACCGGTGGTGGGTGACCAGGTTGAGTTTGCCGGAATGATCTGGACGGTGGCCGAAAAAGCCGACAACGCGGTGTCAAAAGTGGGCGTCAGAGTGGCAGAAGACGAGGCGGAATAACCGCCTCGCAGTAAGTTACACCGTCACAACAGGCACGCGCGGCGCCAGTGCGCACATCAGTTCGTACCCAACCGTGCCTGCCGCCGCAGCGACTTCATCGATTTTTATCTCCTTGCCCCACAGTTCGACCGGCGTACCGATACCGGCCTGCGGGCAAGGTGTTAAATCAACCGTAAGCATATCCATCGAAATTGCGCCGACCGTTGCGGTGCGGATCCCATCGACCAGTACCGGCGTGCCGGAAGGTGCAATGCGCGGATAGCCATCGGCATAACCGCAGGCCACCACACCGATACGCTGCTCTTCGCTGGCACGATAGCGGCAACCATAACCGACCGTTTCGCCCGCTTTTAACGTTTGCACCGCGATAATTTCGCTGCTGAGCGTCATCACCGGCCGAATACCGCTGTTGGCGACATCCTGCCATTGACCGGAAGGCGATGCGCCATACAGCACAATACCCGGACGCACCCAGTCGAAATGCGCTTCAGGATGCCATAACGTCGCCGCAGAGTTGGATAACGATCGCGGCGCATCCAGCCCTTCCGCCGCCTGCGTAATACGCGCCATCGGCCCGGCGATGCCATCCGGGCGTTCCGCTTCGGCAAAGTGCGACATCAGGGTAATGCTGCTTACGTTGTTAATCGCCCGCAGTTGCTGCCACACGGTATGCACGCGATCCGGCATAAAGCCAAGGCGATTCATGCCGCTGTTAATCTTCAGATAGATATCCAGCGGCGCTTGCAGTTGCGCATTTTGTAGCGCCTTAATCTGCCAGTTGCTGTGCAGGCTGGTGGTCAGCCGGTATTTATCGAATAGCGGTAACTCATCGGCGTGAAAAAAACCTTCCAGCATCAGAATCGGCCCTTTCCAGCCGCGTTCACGCAATAAAATGGCCTCTTCGAGGTTCAGCATCGCAAAACCATCGGTGCTGGCAAGCGAACGCCAGACACGATCGATACCGTGACCGTATGCATTCGCCTTAACCACTGACCAGACCTTCGCTGTTGGCGCAGCCCGACGCACGACCTGTAAGTTATTGCCTAACGCTTGTAAGTCCAGCGAGGCCAGAATCGGACGAGACATCATTTTTCCTTATATTTATCAGTTATGAACGCCATGCAGATGCTGTGCGCGAGCCGGAGTAAAGCCAGGTAAATAGCGGGCGACGGAGAGATCGTCAGCCGCAATAGCGGGCGTTTTGCCGGACATTAAATCACTGAGCAACTGACCGGAACCGCAGGCCATCGTCCAGCCCAGCGTACCGTGACCGGTGTTGAGCCACAGATTTTTATACGGCGTACGGCCAACAACTGGCGTACCGTCCGGCGTCATCGGACGCAGGCCGGTCCAGAATGTCGCTTCTTCAACGCGACCACCGCGCGGGAAGAGATCGCGTACCACCATTTCCAGCGTTTCGCGGCGCGGTTGCAGCAGCTCGGTGTTGAACCCGACAATTTCCGCCATGCCGCCGACACGAATGCGCTTATCAAACCGCGTAATGGCGATTTTGTAGGTTTCGTCGAGGATGGTGGAAACCGGCGCGCCGTCTTCCTGCGCAACAGGGATCGTCAGCGAGTAACCTTTCAGCGGGTATACCGGAATATCAACAATGCCTTTCAGCAGCCCGGTTGACCAGGAGCCGAAGGCCATCACATACGCATCGGCCTTTACTACCTCTTCGCCGCACTTCACACCATAGATGTTTTCACCTTCATACAGCAGACGATCCACTGGAGTATTGAAGCGAAAAACCACCCCGGCCTGCTCAGCCATGCTGGCAAGTTGCTGAGTAAAAAGCTGGCAGTCGCCGGTTTCATCATTTGGCAAACGCAGGCCGCCGGTTAATTTGTGCGCCACTTCCGCCAGCGCAGGCTCAACCTCAGCCAGTCGTGCGGATTCCAGCAACTGGTAAGGAACACCTGCATCCTGCAATACGGCAATGTCGCGGGTGGCGTTTTCATACTGGGCGGCGGTGCGGAAAAGCTGCAAGGTGCCGCCCTGCCGGCCTTCATACTGAATACCGGTGGTTTCACGGAGCAGTTTCAGGCAGTCGCGGCTGTACTCTGCCAGCCGCACCATACGCCCTTTGTTCTCTGCATAGTGCCGGGCGTCGCAGTTGCGCAGCATCTGCCACATCCATTTCAGCTGTGATGAGGTGCCGTCAAGGCTGATAGCAAGCGGTGCATGGCGCTGGAACATCCATTTGATGGCCTTCAGCGGCACACCCGGCGCGGCCCAGGGCGCGGCATAACCGGGGGAAATCTGCCCGGCATTACCGGCGCTGGTTTCCTGTGCCGGACCCGGCTGGCGGTCAATCACCGTGACATCATGACCCGCCTGACGCAAATACCAGGCACTGGCGACGCCCACAACGCCGCTTCCCAATACAACAACTCGCATATCCCTCTCCTGTGAGTAAAGCACGATCGTCTAATTACAAATTGATAACCCAGATGAAAATATTATTCAACATATGGCTTTTTTATGGTGACACTCCTCACAGCTTCGCCGTATCACAAGGCCTGCGATTATTTAGCATCTCCTGCTGCGCGACATTTCGCCGCAGTATAAAATTTTGCAAAACCGACTATTAATACCGGTATCAGGTTCAAAATTCGCGAACAAAAAAGTGCCCTCTCGTACAGAATTGATTGCGTGTTCTATGCTTGAAATGAGACGCTCCATACAGAGAGTGTTCTAACAATGAGGGCGCGCTAATGGCTACGATTGACTCAATGAATAAGGACTCTATTCGTCTGAGTGATGGACCCGACTGGACTTTTGATCTACTGGATGTCTATCTGGCCGAAATCGACCGGGTAGCAAAACTTTATCGGCTGGATACTTATCCGCATCAAATTGAAGTCATTACTTCAGAGCAGATGATGGATGCCTACTCCAGCGTCGGTATGCCGATCAACTACCCTCACTGGTCGTTTGGTAAGAAATTCATTGAAACCGAACGGCTCTATAAACATGGGCAACAAGGGCTGGCTTACGAGATCGTCATCAACTCCAACCCGTGTATCGCTTATCTGATGGAAGAAAATACCATCACCATGCAAGCGCTGGTGATGGCGCATGCCTGCTACGGGCACAACTCTTTCTTTAAGAATAACTACCTGTTCCGCAGCTGGACCGACGCCAGTTCAATTGTCGATTACCTTATTTTCGCGCGGAAATACATTACTGACTGCGAAGAGCGGTACGGCGTCGATGAAGTCGAAAAGCTGCTCGACTCTTGCCATGCGCTGATGAACTACGGGGTGGATCGCTACAAACGCCCGCAAAAAATTTCGTTGCAGGAGGAAAAAGCCCGGCAGAAAAGCCGCGAGGAGTATCTGCAAAGCCAGGTGAATATGCTGTGGCGTACGCTGCCAAAACGCGAAGAGGAGCGCGCCACCGCCGAAACGCGCCGCTATCCGTCTGAGCCGCAGGAAAACCTGCTCTATTTTATGGAGAAGAACGCGCCGCTGCTGGAGCCGTGGCAGCGTGAGATCCTGCGCATCGTGCGTAAAGTCAGCCAGTATTTCTACCCGCAAAAACAGACGCAGGTGATGAATGAAGGCTGGGCGACGTTCTGGCATTACACCATCCTTAACCATCTCTATGATGAAGGGAAAGTGACCGACCGCTTTATGCTGGAGTTCCTGCACAGTCACACAAACGTTGTGTTCCAGCCCCCCTATAACAGCCCGTGGTACAGCGGTATTAACCCGTATGCGCTTGGTTTCGCTATGTTCCAGGATATTAAGCGTATTTGCCAGTCGCCGACGGACGAAGACCGCTACTGGTTCCCGGATATTGCCGGTTCCGACTGGCTGGAAACGCTGCATTTCGCCATGCGCGATTTTAAAGATGAAAGCTTCATTAGCCAGTTTATGTCGCCGAAAATCATGCGTGATTTCCGCTTCTTTACCGTGCTGGATGACGATCGCAATAACTACCTGGAGATCGCAGCAATCCATAATGAAGAGGGATACCGGGAAATTCGCTCGCGCCTGTCGTCGCAGTACAATCTCAGCAATCTGGAGCCCAACATTCAGGTCTGGAATGTCGATCTGCGCGGCGATCGCTCATTAACGCTGCGTTATATTCCGCATAACCGCGCACCGCTGGATAAAGGCCGCCGGGAAGTACTGAAACACGTGCATCGCCTGTGGGGGTTTGATGTGCTGCTGGAGCAGCAAAATGAAGATGGCAGCGTGGAACTGCTGGAAAGATGCCCGCCTCGCCAGAGTAGCCTGTAACGAAAAAACCCTCTGTTCACAGAGGGTTTTTTTTGCTTATCGAACCTGCAACGCTAAATCGCCAGGCATCGTTTTCTGCATGCGGTGCCAGATTTCACCGCTTTCATGGCCGTAACGACGCACCAGCTCATAGACTTTCTCGTATTGCGCCTGTTCGCACACTTCAGCAAGCTGGTGATAAAAACCCAGCGCCAGGCTGCGGGCTTCCGGGCTGGAGAAGTAATGACGCCCGATGCGGGTGTACAGCCCTTTCATGCCGTTGAGAATCAGCCCATAGATTGGGTTGCCGGAGGCAAACGCCAGCCCACGAAAAACGTTGTAATCGAGATCGGCGAACGCATCGGCGTGATCTTCCACCTCGCGCGCTTTGGCCAATACCTGCAGCGCTTGATCCGGATGCAGACGGAATGCCGTACGAATAAAGATGGTTGAGATATTGGTACGCACCGACAGCAGGTTATCGATCAGCTGGGGAACGCTTTCGTGATCCAGACGCGCCAGTGTTTCGAGAATATTCAGCCCGGAAGTTTCCCAGAAGTTATTCACTTTCGTGGGCTTGCCGTGCTGAATCGTCAGCCAGCCATCACGTGCCAGACGCTGCAACACTTCACGTAACGTGGTACGAGTGACGCCGATCAGTTCAGAGAGTTCGCGTTCAGCCGGAAGAATCGATCCTGGCGGAAAGCGACTATTCCAGATACTTTCGATGATGTATTCTTCCGCGAAACCCGCCGGGCTCTGCGCCTTAATGACCATAGACAAATTTCCATTACACAGCTAAGCAAAGGACACTCATCATACCAGACCCCGTCCGGTGCAGGTAGCGTACGGCAAGAAGAAAAAAAGGGATCACATCTCCATTTTCGTGATTTTACAAGGCTTAACCCTGTTTTAAGCATGCCTTTCATTTGAAACAAACCAGAATCTATCAATATTTTGTTTCGCGCAAAATAACAGCAAGTTTATTCCCAATTTGACATTCCGCATGATAAACATTCGATTACGTATTATTTTGATGCCTGCTAGTGGCCTCTACAATGATTTCGTTTACACTGCGTTGTCTACGCATCTCCAGGGAAAAGATTATGTTGCGATATTTAAATGAGTGCTCGCGTGGGCGCGGTGCCTGGCTTCTTATGGCACTTACTGCGTTTGCACTTGAAATGGTCGCGCTGTGGTTCCAGCATGTGATGCTGCTGAAACCCTGCGTGCTTTGTATTTATGAACGTTGTGCGCTATTTGGCGTGATGGGCGCAGGTATTGTGGGTGCCATTGCACCTAAAACGCCGCTCCGCTATGTCGCTCTGGTTATCTGGATTTACAGCGCTATTCGCGGTATCCAGCTCGCCTGGGAGCATACGATGATTCAGTTGCACCCTTCGCCGTTTATGACCTGCGATTTTGCCGCGCGTTTTCCTGCGTGGTTGCCGCTCAATAAATGGTTGCCGCAAGTGTTTGTTGCGACAGGGGATTGTGCAGAACGTCAGTGGGAGTTCCTGACGCTGGACATGCCGCAATGGCTGCTGGGTATTTTTGTTGCTTATCTGATTGTTGCGCTGCTGGTACTGATTGCCCAGCCGTTCAAACCGAAAAAACGCGATCTGTTCGGTCGCTAAAAAAACGCTCCTTCGGGAGCGTTTTTTTTATGCCTCAACAGGGAAAGCGCAACTGGCGCTCCGCGTCAGATTTAATTGGCGGAGCACGCCATTAATTTCACCGAATATCTCTGGCGATATTTCGTGGATATATAAAACATGCAGGCGAAGAGCTGTTAATTGGCAGCTTAATAAATTAACGCTTTATTTTCGTGACAGCGATTTCGGCAGATCAATCCGCCCATTCAGGTTTGTTGAGGATATGGTCCTGCCAGTCCTGGACTTCCGACTCTTTCACCGCAATATGCCGTACCGAGATACGCTCCGCATGCATCGCTGCTTTCGAACCGGTACGCAACGGATGCCACAGCGGCAGCGATTTCCCTTCAGCCAGCAGGCGGTAAGCGCAGCTCGGCGGCAGCCATTCGAAGGTAGGCAGATTTTCGCGCGTCAGCTTAATGCAGTCTGGTTCATACTCGAAGCGCCGCTCGTAGTTGCGGCACTGACAGGTTTTGATATTCAACTGACGGCAGGCAACGTTGGTGAAGTAGATCTCATCGGTGTCTTCATCCATCAGTTTATGCAGGCAGCACTGACCGCAGCCGTCGCACAGCGATTCCCACTCCGCGTCGGTCATTTGTTCGAGAGTTTTGCTTTGCCAGAAAGGAGTGTCGCTCATGATGAAATCCGCCATTGAAATACAGGGTGCACCTTATAACCAGTCTGGCATGCGGATGCAAGTTTTGCCGCCCGATTAAGGCGGCAAATTGCCTTACAGAACGCGGGTCGACAGAGAAAAACCGTTGAAACTGACTTCCAACTCGTCGCCGCTGTGCAGCGGGCCAACGCCGTCCGGCGTACCGGTCAGGATCACATCGCCCGCTTTCAGCGTAAAGAAGCGGCTCATATAAGCGATCAGCGGCACGATTTTGTGGATCATATCCGCCGTGGTGCCCTGCTGGCGCACTTCGCCGTTGATTTTCAGCCCAAGCAGCGTATTTTGCGGATCGCTGGTAAATTCCGCCGCCGGAATAAAACCGGAAATCGGACAGGAGTTATCAAAGCCTTTGGCTTTTTCCCACGGTTGCCCCGCTTTCTTCATTTTGCCTTGCAGATCGCGCAGCGTAAGATCGAGCGCAACGCCGTAGCCGGCAATCGCTTTTTTGACGTGATCTTCCGTTGCCTGGCGCAATGTGGCGCCAATCAGCACGGCAAGTTCGACTTCGTGATGTACCGAGCCAAAATCCTGCGGCAGAGCCAGCGGCTGGCGGATATCGCACAGGGCGGTTTCCGGTTTGATAAACAGTACCGGCTCTTCAGGGGTGGCGCTCCCCATCTCCTGAATATGTTTCGCATAGTTGCTGCCAACGCAAACCACTTTACTCACCGGGTAATCCAGCAGCGCGCCCTGCCAGTTATGATGTTGATACATGTTTTTCCCCTAAGTAACACATTGAACATGAGCGAAAAATGACTATCCGCGCCGCCTGACGGTTTGTCAAATCTCAATATGTTACGGCTCTCGCCGCAAGGAAAATAAGCAGCGGCAGAAACTCTGCCACTGTGGGAAAGGAGATTATTGTTTGTCGTTATCAGCAAGATGCTGTTTGAGTAAATTTTCCGGCGGCGGCGGTAATTGCAAATAATAGCCTTGAGTAGTCAGCGCCTCTTTTACTTTTTCCAAATCGGCACCGGCCAGTTTTTTACTCCCGTCGAGGGGTAAAATCATTGCCAACTGCGGTTGACCAAAACTTTGCATTAAAGTTTCCGGCACGCGGGAAAAATCGTCTCTTTTTTCGACATACAGATAAGTCTGATCGCGTCGGGTACTTCGGTAGATCACACAAAACATACTTTTACTCGGAATTAGCGGGTGGTTACTTGCCTGAATATAATAGTGACTATAACATGCCTGATAGTCTTCGGAATATTGCTCCGTGTGCGAGCGATAATAGCAAAATGAGTAAGGTCAGGATGTCAAACACGCCCATCGAGCTAAAAGGCAGTAGTTTTACCTTATCAGTGGTTCACTTGCATGATGCAAAACCCGAGGTTATTCGTCAGGCGTTAGAAGACAAAATCGCTCAGGCTCCTGCTTTTCTACAACATGCCCCCGTGGTTGTTAATGTCTCGGCGCTGGAAGGTCCGGTTAACTGGCCCCAGTTACAAAAGACTATTGCCGCATCCGGGCTGCGCGTTGTGGGTATCAGCGGTTGTAAAGATACCGAACTGAAAGCAGAAATCGAACGCGCCGGGCTTCCCTTACTGACAGAAGGCAAAGAGAAAGCACCGCGTCAGGTCAGCGCCCCGGAACCCGAGCCGGTTGTTACTCCGGTCACAAAAACACGCCTGGTTGATATGCCAGTTCGTTCCGGTCAGCGCATTTATGCACCACACTGTGATCTGATTGTGACCAGCCACGTTAGCGCAGGCGCAGAGTTAATTGCCGACGGCAATATCCATGTTTACGGCATGATGCGCGGCCGCGCGCTGGCAGGTGCCGGCGGCGATAAAGAAGCACAAATATTTTGCACACATCTCACGCCGGAGCTGGTCTCCATCGCGGGAGAATACTGGCTGAGCGATAAAATCCCGGCCGAATTTTATGGCAAAGCAGCGCGTTTGCAGTTAATTAACGACGCTTTGACAATTCAACCCTTAAATTAAGCCCTTTTAACAAGGAACTCCTATGGCACGCATTATTGTTGTTACTTCGGGTAAAGGGGGCGTTGGCAAGACCACCTCCAGCGCGGCCATCGCTACTGGTTTAGCCCAGAAGGGCAAAAAGACCGTGGTTATCGATTTCGATATTGGGCTGCGTAACCTTGACCTGATCATGGGTTGCGAGCGCCGCGTCGTGTACGATTTCGTGAACGTCATTCAGGGCGATGCCACTCTGAACCAGGCGCTGATTAAAGATAAGCGCACGGAAAACCTCTATATTCTACCGGCGTCGCAGACACGCGACAAAGACGCCCTCACCCGCGACGGCGTGGATAAGGTGCTCGAAGATCTGAAGAAAATGGACTTCGATTTTATCGTCTGCGACTCCCCGGCGGGTATCGAAACCGGTGCGCTGATGGCGCTCTATTTCGCCGATGAAGCAATTATTACCACCAACCCGGAAGTCTCGTCTGTACGTGACTCTGACCGTATCCTCGGCATTCTGGCTTCCAAGTCGCGCCGCGCGGAAAATGGTGAAGAGCCGATTAAAGAACATCTGTTGCTGACCCGCTATAACCCCGGTCGTGTGAACCGTGGCGACATGTTGAGCATGGAAGATGTGCTGGAAATTCTGCGTATCAAACTGGTTGGCGTGATCCCGGAAGATCAATCCGTGCTGCGCGCGTCGAACCAGGGTGAGCCTGTGATTCTGGATACCAACGCTGACGCCGGTAAAGCGTATGCCGATGCCGTCGATCGTCTGCTGGGAGAAGAACGCCCTTTCCGCTTCATCGAAGAAGAGAAGAAAGGTTTCCTCAAACGCCTGTTCGGAGGATAAGTTATGGCATTACTCGACTTTTTTCTCTCCAGAAAAAAGAATACCGCCAGCATTGCGAAAGAGCGTCTGCAGATTATTGTTGCGGAACGTCGTCGTAGTGACGCGGAACCCCATTATTTACCGCAGCTCAAGCGGGATATTCTGGAAGTGATCTGCAAGTACGTGCAAATCGATCCGGAAATGGTAACCGTGCAGCTGGAACAAAAAGGGGACGATATTTCCATTCTGGAACTTAACGTTACCCTGCCGGAAACGGAAGAAACGAAATAACACTCCCGTTTTCCAGGCATTAAAAAAGGCAGAAGAAATTCTGCCTTTTTGTTTATTTCAGCGAAACACTGTAATTATTTACAGCTATTAATTCGGGTATTCCACTAATAATGCGTTCAGTTGATCGGCCATCAATTCCCCGCGCCAGCCACTGATTAATTCCGGCAAAGTATTCTGTGGTTTTAGCTTCCAGTGCCAGTTCAGTAACTGATTAATTTGCCGACGAGAAGCCAGCAGCTCAACGCTGATATTGTGGCTTTCGCTGATGGTCTGTACCAGCGATTTGATCGCTTTGAATGCTTTACGATAACCTGGCATATCCATCAGATTGAGCAGCGGCTCCGGCAACTCCTCTTCCGGCAGCGCCTGAGCCTGCGCGACCAGCGCCAGCAGCGTTTTGCCGTGGAAACGGATCTCACTGCCGGAAAGGCCGATACTGTCCAGTTCGCCCATGCTGGAAGGCATATAGCGCGCCACCGCCCACAGGTTCTCTTCGCGCACCACAAAATTAACCGCCAGATCGCGTTCCCGGGCTTTACGCAGACGCCATTCTGCCAGCAGACGCAGGCAGGCCAACTGGCGCGTACGCAGCTGCCAGGCGTTGCCTATCTCGCGCCACGCCTCTTCCGGGGCCAGCACTTCCTGGCGGCGCTGCATCATCAGGCGACACTCATCCAGCGCCGCTTCCAGCCGCCCGGCTGCGCGGGTTTCCGCCATCAACTTGTCGGCAATCGGCAGCAGATACCAGACGTCAGCGGCAGCATAATCACACTGGCGCTCCGTCAGCGGCCGCGCCAGCCAGTCGGTGCGGGATTCGCTTTTATCAATCGTCAGACCGGTAAACTCTTCCACCATCGCGGCAAATCCCCATGATAGCGGACGACCGCAAAATGCGGCGAGGATCTGGGTATCAATCATCGGCTGCGGCTGTACGCCGAATGCGTTGAGGAACACTTCCAGATCTTCACTGCCGGCATGCAGGTATTTGACAACCTGCGTGTTGATCAGCAGATCGCGAAACGGCGCCCACTCGGTAATGGTCAGCGGATCGATCAGCGCCGTATGTTCGCCATCAAAAAGCTGGATCAAACCGAGTTGCGGATAGTAGGTACGGGTACGGACAAATTCGGTATCCAGGGCAATGGCCGGGAACGCGCTGGCGGCTTCACACAGTGAAGCAAGGCCGTCATTCGTCGTTATCATCTGGTAATTCAAATCATCATCTCTTTAGTTTGCGCCCATAAAAAACGCCGGCTTAACCGGCGTTCAGGCGACTAACGCATAGCTCAGGCTTTATTGTCCACTTTGGCGCGCGCTTCGTCACGCAATTCTCGCCGCAGGATCTTGCCAACGTTCGATTTTGGCAGTTCATTGCGGAATTCGACCAGCTTCGGCACTTTATATCCGGTGAGCTGGCGACGGCAGAAGGCGATTAATGCATCTTCGCTCAGCGACGCATCTTTTTTCACCACGAAGATCTTCACCGCTTCGCCGCTGTTTTCGGACGGAACCCCTACGGCGGCAACTTCCTGCACCCCGGCATGCTGCATGACCACATCTTCGATTTCATTCGGATAGACGTTAAAACCGGAGACGAGGATCATATCTTTCTTGCGATCGACAATGCGCAGGAACCCCTCTTCATCCATTACCGCAATATCGCCGGTATGCAGCCAGCCGTCGCGGATAATTTCATCCGTGGCATCCGGGCGCTGCCAGTAACCCAGCATCACCTGCGGCCCTTTTACGCATAGCTCGCCAGGCTCGCCCGGCGGCACTTCGTTATTGTTGTCGTCTACCAGTTTGGCTTCCGTCGACGGCACCGGCAGGCCAATGCTGCCGCTGTGATAATCGATATCGTGCGGGTTGACGCTCACCAGCGGCGCGCATTCCGTCAGGCCGTAACCCTCAAGCAGATACTGCCCGGTCAGTTTCACCCAGCGATCGGCAACGGCCTGTTGCACTGGCATACCGCCGCCAGCGGAAAGATGCAGCGAGGAGAAATCCAGCGCGCGGAACTCTTCATTGTTCAGCAGCGCGTTAAACAGTGTGTTCACGCCGGTCATTGCGGTGAACGGATATTTGCTCAGCTCTTTGACCAGCCCCGGAATGTCACGCGGGTTGGTGATCAGCAGGTTCTGCCCGCCCAGTTCAATAAACAGCAGGCAGTTCATGGTCAGCGCAAAGATGTGATACAGCGGTAGCGCTGTGACGACCAGCTCTTTGCCGCGGTGCAACAGCGGCCCGTAAGTTGCGTTGACCTGCTCCAGGTTCGCCAGCATATTGCGATGCGTGAGCATCGCCCCTTTTGCGACACCGGTTGTACCACCGGTATATTGCAGAAACGCCAGATCCCCGGTGACGACTTCCGGCTTGACGTATTGCATGCGATAGCCGGTTTGCAGCGCACGGCGGAAAGAGATGGCATCCGGCAGGTGATACTTCGGTACCAGACGCTTCACATATTTGACGACAAAGTTCACCAGCGTGCCTTTCGCCGGAGAGAGCTGATCGCCCATGCGGGTCAGAATGACGTGACGTACCTGCGTCTTATCAACGATCTTTTCCAGGGTGTGCGCAAAGTTGGAGACAATCACAATTGCGGAAGAACCGCTGTCATTCAATTGGTGCTCAAGTTCACGCGGGGTGTAAAGCGGATTCACGTTCACCACAATCATGCCCGCGCGCAAAATGCCGAACAGCGCGACCGGATATTGCAGCAGGTTTGGCATCATCAACGCGACGCGATCGCCCTTTTTCAGCCCCAGGCCTTGCTGTAAATAAGCGGCAAACGCCCGGCTACGCTCTTCCAGCTTGCGGAAGGTCATCACCTCGCCCATGTTGATGAAGGCGGGTTGATCGGCGTAACGCGCGACGGAGTGTTCAAAAAGTTCTACCAGGGATTGATAACGGTCGGGGTTGATCTCCGCCGGAACATCGGCGGGGTAACGGTTAAGCCAAACCTTCTTCAATGCATCACCTCTAAAATGAGTATTTCTGGTCATCACAACCCCATTTAATAAACAAGCCGTTAACATAATATTAACTCAGCGTACCAGTTTATTAATTAAGCGAACTGAAGGTTGCGAAGCCCGTCACTAATTATTTTTGTTATACACAGCCACAGACAGAAACAGCGGCTTAGCCGCTGTCTCATTTATTCAATAAAACAAGAGATTACTCTGTCACGATGGTCTCTACGCGGGCAGGTTCTGGCGGGTACCAGCCCCAGCCGGGGTAACCTGTTCGCCATCCGTGTCGACCAGGCGGCCCCCAAAACCACGGGTCTATCGGTTGAGGCGGCATCATCACTTGTTGAGTCAGATGCCAGCGTTTATAGCCGGTCGCCTGCATCACCATAAATTTGTAAGGGGCGTCGCCGATTTTACCATCCGCAGTGCCGGTAATCGGTCCAACCACTGTGACCAGTTGATTGCGGAAATCAACCGGATCGAGGAAGCCATTTACCTCCGCATAAATTCGCCCGACCGAAGGCTCGCCCAGTACCGGACGGGCGCCGCTGTCGAGCGGTACGGAGGCGATCTCCAGCCGGGTTTTCCCCTGCTGGTTCTGGATATCCACGACTTTGCCGCCGAAGCGGGCTTCCTGACCGACGTACAGCGACGGCGCACTCATCACCCGGACTAAATCGTCCTGCGGCGTGGGACTGGTTCCTTTAATCGCGTCAGGCACAGAAACACAACCACTCAACACCGCCGTTGCCAATCCTGCCAGCAACCAGCGCATAACTTTTTTTTGACCCGCCATGATGCGACTCCTTCACCCAGTTGTAATTACTGAGATTCATTCCCGGCCAGGAAGTTTCTTCCATGCCACTTCGTTACGTAAATAAACCGGTTCAGCGTGCTCCACGGCAACGGTTTTCTGTGCGGCGAACAGTTGCTGCGCAATCGGCAGCATATCTTCTGCAGTCGGGAGCAGGATTTCGCCGTCCGTGAGCGTCAGTGCATTACCGTTACCCATCTCCGGCCATGCGGGCCAACCAGTACCGACCGTTGCCCACTGGCCATCAAGCTGCTGAAGGCGCTCGCTTACCGCTTCCGGTTTGAGCACCGCTTCTGTCTCTTCGCCGTGCCAGACGCCCTGCTCGTCACGCTGGTATTCTGCCCAGTAGACTTCACCCATACGTGCATCAATCGCGGCAAGTACGCGGGTTGCGCCAGTTTTACGCCATGCGCCCTGCGCCATTGTTGCCAGTGTTGAAACGCCAATCATCGGCAGTTCGGCGCCCAGCGCAAGTCCCTGCGCAATGCCAATACCAATACGCACACCGGTAAAACTCCCCGGCCCGCGGCCAAAGGCCAGCGCATCAAGTTGTGTCAGTTTAAGATCGGCATCACCCAGCACATCCCTGACCAGCGGCAGGATGCGTTGGGTATGTTCACGTGGGCAAAGTTCGAAATGAGCGAAGGTAGTACCATCGTTCCACAGGGCGACAGAACAGGCTTCTGTGGCGGTATCAATAGCCAGAATTCGCATGGGTATAGCGGTCCATGAAAAACAAAATGGCGCGCATCTTACCACAGTCCCCGGCAAATTACTGCGCCGGACGCGCAGCAAGAAATTCAACGGCGCGGCGAATATCGCGCGTGCGCGGCGCGGGCGGCAGGCTGGCGAGGAACACCGCACCGTAGGGTCGCATCACCAGGCGGTTATCGCAAATCACCAGCACGCCGCGATCGTCGATGTCGCGGATCAGACGCCCGACGCCCTGTTTCAGCGTAATGACCGCATCCGGGAGTTGCACCTCATCGAATGGATCGCCGCCGCGCAGACGGCAATCTTCCATGCGCGCTTTTAACAGCGGATCTTCGGGCGAGGTAAACGGCAGTTTATCGATGATCACCAGCGACAGCGTATCGCCGCGCACATCCACGCCCTCCCAGAAACTGCTGGTTGCCACCAGCAGCGCGTTACCGGCGCTGACGAACTGTTGCAGCAACTGGCCTTTACTGGTTTCACCCTGCAACAGCACCGGCAGGCTCATCGTGGCGCGGAACTGCTCTGCCAGTTCGCGCATCATGGCGTGCGAAGTACAGAGCATAAAACAGCGGCCATTGTTGGCTTCAATCATTGGGCGCAGCATGGCCGCCAGCTGCCGGGCTGAGCCAGGCTGGTTAGTCTGCGGCAGATTGCGCGGCACGCATAGCAGCGCCTGATGCTGATAATCGAAAGGACTCGGCAGCAGCAGCGATTCCGCCTCGTCGATTCCGAGACGCGCCGTAAAGTGATGCAGATCGTCATTCACGGAAAGCGTCGCCGAAGTGAAAATCCAGCTCCCCTTTTTCTGCGCCATCACCTCTTTGAATTTATCCGCCACCGTCAAGGGTGTCAGCGCAAGGGTGAAGTTGCGCGAGGTGCACTCATACCAGTAGCTGTAACCGGGTTGATTAATTTCTTTCAGACGCTTGAGCCGTGCGCGGTAAGTGGTCGCCCGCTCAAAAGCGGCATCAAGCAGCGCCGAGCGCCCAAGGGAGAGTTTCGCCACGTCGTAGCAAAGTTCCAGCGCATCATCGAGCAGCAGCAGCGCGCGCTGGATGTTGGCATCGGCCAGCAATTCACGCAGGTTGCCGCGATAGCCGGGCTCACCAAGTTGCAGGCGGAAATCCTGCGTGCTTTGCGCCAGCCGGTCGGCGCATTTTTGTAGCTGCGCGGTATCTTTCAATTCGGTGCGATAAGCAATGGTGAAATCTTTCGCCAGATCCAGTAACTGGCGGCTGGAGAGCGACTGGCCAAAATACTGGCTGGCGATGTCCGGAAGCTGATGCGCTTCGTCGAAAATCATCACCTCAGCCTCCGGGATAAGCTCACCGAAGCCGCTCTCTTTCACCACCATATCCGCGAGAAACAGATGGTGGTTCACCACCACCACGTCAGCATCCATCGCTTTTTTGCGCGCTTTAACCACAAAGCAATCTTTATACATCGGGCAATCGCTGCCCAGACAGTTGTCGTTGGTGCTGGTGACCAGCGGCCAGGCCTGCGAATCTTCGGCTACGCTGACGCAGGTGCTGATATCACCATCGGTAGTCTGATTTGACCAGGAGCGCAGAAGAATGACATCACTCAGGGTTTGTACCGGCAGATCGCCGCCGGCCAGCGCCTGCTGTTCCAGGCGTTCAATACAGAGGTAGTTGGAGCGGCCTTTCAGCAGTGCGGTACGCCCGGTGAATTCCAGCGCGTTGGCTACCGTGGGCAGGTCGCGGCTGTAGAGCTGATCCTGCAACGCTTTTGAACCGGTGGAGATAATGACTTTTTTACCGGCGCGTAAGGCGGGCGCGAGATAGGCGTAAGTTTTCCCGGTGCCAGTACCGGCTTCGACCACCAGCGGCTGGGTGTTGTCGATAGCCTGCATCACGGCGTGCGCCATCTGGCGCTGCGGTTCACGCGGTTTGAATCCCGGTATCGCTTTGGCCAGTTGGCCGTCTGTTGCAAAATCGTCCGTCACACTACCCCCTGGTTAAATCGACAGTGATTATGTCAGGGTGGGCGGATTTACGCCAGCCGGGTTTTTGTGGCACTCTTGCCCGCGACTGTATGGAAAATAAGAAGGTGTGTTATGACAATTGTGCGTATTGACGCGGCGGATCGCTGGTCTGATGTGGTGATCCACAACCAGACCCTTTATTACACCGGGGTGCCGGAAAATCTGGACGCCGATGCGTTTGAGCAGACAGCAAATACGCTGGCGCAAATCGATGCCGTGCTGGCAAAACAAGGCAGCGACAAATCACGTATCCTCGATGCCACTATTTTTCTGTCCGATAGCAACGACTTCGCCGCGATGAATAAAGCGTGGGATGCATGGGTTGTTGCGGGCCATGCGCCCGTGCGCTGCACCATGCAGGCAAAGCTGATGAACCCGCACTATAAAGTGGAAATCAAAATCATCGCCGCGCTGTAATTACTCGTCCTCTTCATCTTCAAAGCGCGCCACAATCCGTTCACCCGTGTGGCTGGCGCGCAACTCTTCTGCAACCTGCGTAATCGCCTGACCGCTGCTCATGCCGCCAGCCATTAACTCCTGGATGCGCTCCACGGCTTTTTGCTGCTGCTCGTGGCTAAGGGAAGGTAAACCTGCAAACATCGTGAACTCCTGCTAAATTATTGGCGCTAATTATTTCATGCGTCCGCACAATTCACCAGCCGAAGACGCAGATGAGGATCAATGAAGACGTTATCCCCCGCCGTTATTACATTACCGTGGCGCCGCGACGCAGCCGAATACTACTTTGCGCCACTTAGCCAGCAGCCCTGGGCGATGTTGCTACACTCAGGTCTTGCCGAGCACCCACATAACCGTTTCGATATTCTGGTTGCCGATCCGTTAACCACGATCACGACCCACGGAGAAATAACTTCACTTAACGGTAGGCATGAAAGCCGCAGCGATCCATTGCAACTGCTACAACAACAGCTGGAGGCGCACAATCTGCATCCGGCGCACACTCCGGATCTACCTTTTCAGGGCGGCGCGCTCGGCCTGTTTGGCTATGACTTAGGCCGCCGTTTCGAAAAACTGCCGCAGCGGGCGCAGGCGGATATTACCCTGCCTGATATGGCCGTTGGCATTTATGACTGGGCGCTGGTCGTTGACCATCGGTTGCAGCGGGTTACGCTGCTGAGCCATGCCGATGTCAATGCCCGGCTGGCCTGGTTGCAGACGCAACGCGCGCCGCAGCAGGACGATTTCCGGCTGACGTCGCCGTGGCAAGCAAATATGAGCCGCGCCGAATACGGAGAAAAATTCCGCCAGGTGCAGGAGTGGCTGCACAGCGGCGACTGTTACCAGGTTAATCTCGCTCAGCGTTTTCAGGCACGCTATACGGGAGATGAATGGCAGGCATTTACCCGCCTTAATCGCGAAAACCGCGCGCCATTTAGTGCATTTTTACGCCTGCCGCAGGGCGCCATATTAAGCCTTTCTCCGGAACGTTTTATTCGTCTTGACGGCTCGCACATTGAGACGCGACCAATCAAAGGTACGCTGCCAAGGCTGGCCGATCCGCAAGCGGATGCGCAGCAGGCGCAGAAACTCGCCGCTTCGCCGAAAGATCGCGCCGAGAATCTGATGATTGTCGATTTGATGCGTAATGATATTGGCCGCGTAGCGACGCCGGGTTCGGTGCGCGTGCCGGAACTGTTTGTCGTCGAACCCTTCCCCGCCGTTCATCACCTTGTCAGTACCGTCACGGCTGAGCTGCCGGAGGGCCGCCATGCCAGCGATCTGCTACGGGCCGCGTTCCCTGGCGGCTCGATTACCGGCGCCCCCAAAGTTCGCGCTATGGAAATTATTGATACCCTGGAACCACAACGACGTAATGCATGGTGCGGCAGCATCGGTTATCTGAGCTTTTGCGGCAATATGGACACCAGCATTACCATCCGCACGTTAACCGCCTGCAACGGGCAAATATACTGCTCTGCGGGCGGCGGGATTGTCGCCGACAGCCTGGAAGAAGCGGAGTATCAGGAAACTTTTGATAAAGTTAATCGTATCCTGCGACAACTGGAGAGATGATTCGTGGAGCAAGCGGCTTTAACTCTGGATGATTTTTTATCACGTTTTCAACTGTTACGCCCCCAGCTCAATCCGGCGGTGATGAATACACGCCAGGCCGCCGTGCTGGTACCTGTAGTGCGGCGCCAGCAGCCGGGTCTGCTACTGACGCAGCGCTCGCCGCTGCTGCGTAAACATGCCGGTCAGGTCGCTTTTCCCGGCGGCGCGGTCGACAGTACCGATGCATCACTGATTGCCGCCGCGCTGCGGGAAGCACAGGAAGAGGTGGCGATTCCTCCCGATGCGGTGGAAGTTATCGGCGTCCTGCCGCCGGTCGATAGCGTCACCGGCTTTCAGGTCACGCCGGTGGTGGGCATTATTCCGCCGGATCTTCACTACCATGCCAGCGAAGATGAAGTGGCGGCGGTTTTCGAAATGCCGCTGGCCGAAGCGCTGCGGCTTGGGCGCTACCATCCGCTCGACATTCATCGCCACGGTAACGCACATCGCGTGTGGCTCTCCTGGTATCAGCATTATTTTGTCTGGGGCATGACGGCCGGAATTATTCGTTCGCTGGCACTGCAAATTGGCCGCAAGCCTTGACTATACTTTACACATAACATTTTTGTGACAGCGTGCGCGCTATTAGTAATATCAGGGTGAGCCATTAGTTTAATTCATGTGAATAGTTAAGCTGACGGCTGGCATCCCTCTTACACTATGCGCAGTTATTACATCGTTACTGGAACGCCGGTAACCCTGTCAGGAGCGTTAATGTGATTAGTATATTCGACATGTTTAAGGTGGGGATTGGTCCCTCATCTTCCCACACTGTTGGCCCGATGAAGGCCGGGAAGCAGTTCGTCGATGATCTGGTCGAAAAAGGATTGCTGGAAAGCGTTACCCGTGTTGCGGTGGACGTTTACGGCTCACTCTCCCTCACCGGGAAAGGCCACCATACCGATATCGCCATCATTATGGGTCTCGCGGGTAATGAACCTGCCACCGTCGATATCGACGCTATCCCCACGTTTATCCGCGACGTAGAGACTCGCGGTCGCCTGCTGCTGGCGCAAGGCCGCCACGAAGTGGATTTCCCGCAGGATGACGGCATGCGTTTTCACAGCGATAACCTCTCGCTACATGAAAACGGTATGCGCATCTCAGCGTGGAATGGCGATAACGTGGTGTACAGCAAAACCTACTATTCCATTGGCGGCGGTTTTATCGTCGATGAAGAGCATTTTGGTCAGGAGACGGTCAGCGCCGTCAATGTGCCCTGGCCCTTCAAATCTGCCACTCAGATGCTGGAGTATTGCAAAGAGACAGGCTTGTCCCTCTCCGGCATGGTGATGCAGAACGAACTGGCGCTGCACTCGAAAAAAGAGATCGAAGAGTATTTCGGCAATGTGTGGGCAACCATGCGCGCCTGTATCGATCGCGGCATGAACACTGAAGGCGTGCTGCCTGGGCCGCTGCGCGTTCCGCGCCGGGCTTCCGCGCTGCGCCGTCTGCTGGTCGCCAGCGATAAACTCTCCCACGATCCGATGAACGTGGTCGACTGGGTGAATATGTTCGCGCTGGCGGTGAACGAAGAGAACGCCGCCGGGGGCCGCGTGGTGACTGCGCCGACGAATGGCGCATGCGGTATCGTGCCTGCCGTGCTGGCCTATTACGATCACTTTATTGAATCCGTTAGCCCGGATATCTACATCCGTTACTTCCTCGCTGCGGGCGCCATCGGCGCGCTCTACAAAATGAACGCCTCCATTTCCGGGGCGGAAGTCGGTTGTCAGGGCGAAGTTGGCGTAGCCTGTTCCATGGCGGCGGCCGGTCTGGCGGAACTGCTTGGTGCCAGCCCGGAGCAGGTTTGCGTGGCGGCGGAAATCGGTATGGAGCATAACCTTGGTCTGACCTGCGATCCGGTCGCCGGGCAGGTACAGGTTCCCTGTATTGAGCGAAACGCGATTGCCTCCGTGAAAGCGATCAACGCCTCCAGGATGGCGATGCGCCGCACCAGCGCGCCGCGCGTCTCGCTCGATAAGGTGATAGAAACGATGTACGAAACCGGTAAAGATATGAACGCCAAATACCGGGAAACGTCACGCGGTGGTCTGGCCATCAAAGTACAGTGTGATTAAATAATTCCGCGCCGTTCAACTGAACGGCGTTTTTATGCGCGCTATTGCGCCAGTGGAATGATATTTCTCCGATTTGTCGTCGCTAAGTTAATTCCCCACTACACTTTCTGTATCCTGGCAAGGATTTCACGTCGGGGAGCTCACAGGCGACAATGGCATGCAGACGGCTCAACGGATCATTAAAAGATATCGACGGCGGCGCACTATTGTCTCCGTATCGGTGGCTATTGTCGCACTAATTTTTACGCTGACTTTCCGTTTTATTTCGGAGCGGAATTTAAATCATCAACGTATTACCGCCTTTACCCAACATGCTGTAAATACATTTGATCAATTATTGCTGCCGCTGGTAGCGGGCCGCTCTACGTTGATTCCACTGGTTGGTCAACCCTGCGCCAGCGTGCATTTGCAATTACGTAAACAGGCGGCCAGCCTGCAAACCGTGCGTGCTGTCGCGTTGATCAAAGACGGTATTCTTTATTGCTCCAGTATTTTTGGTTACCGCGATGTGCCAATAAAACAGGTGCAATCGTTCCTTCCCACCCGGGAACCTCTGTTGATGCTCTCGACAGACCAGACATTGCTAAAGGGGCGCCCGGTACTGATTATGTGGTATCCCACCTCTGAAGATGGGCAGGATGGCGTCATTGAAGCAGTCAATATCGATCTGCTGAGCGATTTAGTCCTGGAACCGCAGGCGCCGCTGATCACGCACGCTGTGCTGAGCGTAAGCGGCAAACATCTGGTGCATGGCAAAGGCATCATGGCCACCTTACCACCGCTGGGTGATGAAAGAGCGTACCAGCGCGTATCAACGAATTTCCCTTTCAGCATCAGCGTCAGCGGCCCGGGCGCGGCGAAACTCGCGTTATTACATCTACCGTCACAACTGCCGCTGGCGCTGATGATGAGTCTGCTGACCGGCTTTATCGCCTGGTTTGCAACCGCCAGCCGCATGAGTTTTTCCCGCGAGATCAACCTTGGGATTGCCGGACGTGAATTTGAACTGTTCTGTCAGCCGTTGCTGAAAGCACGCACATTAGAGTGTGATGGCGTAGAGATCTTGCTGCGCTGGCATAACCCGCGCCAGGGTTGGATCTCGCCGGAAGTGTTTATTTCGATAGCGGAAGAACATAACCTGATCGCGCCACTGACTCGCTACGTACTGACGGAGATTCAGCAGCAACTGCATTTTTTCCCCGACGATGTTCATTTCCATATTGGTATTAATGCGGCACCGAGCCATTTACGCAACGGCGAATTGCTGCGGGACGTAAATCAGCTCTGGTTTAATCACCACCCGATGCAGCAATTAATTATCGAACTGACGGAACGTGATGTGTTATTCGAAAAGGACTCCCGAATGGTGCAGGATCTTCGGCGTCGGGGAGTAAAAATTGCGATAGATGATTTTGGCACTGGCAATAGCTCGTTGGCCTGGCTGGAGCAGTTGCACCCGGACGTGCTGAAAATTGATAAATCCTTCACCAAAACCATCGGTACCGATGCCATTAATTCGACGGTCACCGATATGATCATTGCGTTAGGACAGAGACTGAATATTGAACTGGTGGCCGAAGGCGTCGAAACCCCGCTACAGGCGCAGCATCTGCGGCAGCGAGGGGTGAATATATTGCAGGGTTTTCTCTACGCAGAGCCAATGCCCATCAAGGCGTTCCCGGCGTGGCTGGCGGGGCACAAGGAGACCCCGTCAACGCGGCAAAACGGTCATGTTTTGCCTTTCACGCCGGACTGAGGATCACTCCTCTTCGTCGTGTTCCGACTGCTCTTTAACAATGCGTACCAGATCCACACGATAGTCGTTGGCTTCGACGACGGTGATGTGCAACGGTGCAATTTCCAGCACTTCGCCCGCCGGTGGGATTTGCCCTTTGGCGGAGATAACCAGACCGGCCACTGTCGCGACATTCTCATCGTCATTGACCAGGTTATCAATGCCGAGCGTATGCTGTAACGCATGTAAATCGGTGGTACCTTTCACCAGCCAGCCGTCGCCATCGGCCACGATTTCCGGCGTTTCATCCGCATCAGGGAACTCACCGGCAATCGCTTCCAGCACGTCCAGCGGCGTGACCAGCCCCTGCACCATACCAAACTCGTTCGTTACAATCACAAAGCTGCCGCGCGCCCGGCGCAACACCGCCAGCAGTTTGATAGGATCGAGCGTTTCCGGCACCACAATTGCCGGGCTGGCCGCAGCGATAGCAGCGACATCAGCCCCCTCTTCCAGCGCCACCAGCATCTCTTTCGCGCGGACAATACCGATCACTTCATCCAGCTCGCCACGGCATACCGGGAACAGGCTGTGCGGTGACGAAAGCAGTTGCTGACGGATCTGATCAACGCTCAGGCTGGCATCCACCCAACTGATATCGCCGCGCGGCGTCATGATACTGCGCAGCGAACGAGACGCCAGCGTCAGCACGCCGTTGATCATATAGCGTTCTTCTTCAGCAAATGCGCCTTCCGGCACCGGTACCGCAGCCTGGCTATCGGTTTCGATTTGCGGGCTTGCCTGGCGACGACCGCCCATCAGACGCAAAATGGCATCTGCTGTACGCGCACGCAGCGGTAGATTCGACTGATGGCGAATAAAGTTACGTCGGGCAACCTGGTTGAAAAACTCAATGATGATGGAGAAACCAATCGCCGCGTACAAATAGCCTTTCGGAATATGGAAACCAAAGCCTTCGGCCACCAGACTCAGACCGATCATCAGCAGGAAGCTCAGACAGAGCACAACGACCGTCGGATGCTGGTTAACAAAACGCGTTAGCGGTTTCGATGCCAGCAGCATAACCGCCATTGCGATAACGACCGCCGCCATCATAACCGGCAAATGGTTCACCATACCGACAGCGGTGATCACGGCATCCAGCGAGAAAACAGCATCAAGAATAACAATTTGCAGGACCACCACCCAGAAACTGGCATAGCCTTTTCCGTGCCCGCCATCATGTTCGCGGTTTTCCAGCCGTTCATGCAGCTCCGTTGTGGCTTTGAACAGCAGGAACACACCACCAAATAGCATGATCAAATCGCGACCGGAGAAGTTGAAACTGCCCACGGAGAAAAGCGGTTGGGTCAGCGTCACCATCCATGAAATCAGCGACAGCAGGCCAAGGCGCATGACCAGCGCGAGCGACAGACCGAGCAGGCGTGCTTTATCACGCTGTTTGGGCGGCAGTTTATCGGCAAGGATGGCAATAAACACCAGGTTATCAATACCCAGTACGATTTCCAGAACAACCAGCGTTAGCAATCCCGCCCATATCGAGGGATCCATTAAGAATTCCATGACAGGCTCCTGCAACAAGCGTGACGCAATGATGTGCGAGTATGCACAGGCATGATGGCATTGAACATATTAGGAAAGTGGCGGAAAACGCCGGAATGCACGGCACTGAAAGGCCTGAAGGTGAACTGACGTCGGTGACGATCCATACGGTGGGCTACAGCCCTCTACTCCTGACTAATTAAACGAACGGTAAACATAACAGAGAGCATTTATTGTTGGCAAAGATTTACCAGACTTTGCAAATTATGTGGATATTTTGCGCTCCGAATTTTCACGTATACGAAACCTAAATTACGGATCTTCATCACATAAATTATTTTTTCACTATCTAAAATAATTCACGAAGGAAATTAGTCTTTTGCTTTAACCCTTATATCTGAATCGATTCGGTTTACCGGGACAGATTCCACAATACACCGATTAATGGTGTGTTAACGACAAGAAGAAGGAGGTAGCAAGTGACCATTGCTATTGTTATAGGCACACATGGTTGGGCCGCGGAACAACTGCTGAAAACCGCCGAAATGCTGCTGGGCGAGCAGGATAACGTCGGTTGGATTGATTTCGTTCCCGGTGAAAATGCGGAAACGTTAATCGAAAAGTACAACGCGCAACTGGAGAAACTGGAAACCAGCAAAGGCGTGCTATTTCTCGTCGATACATGGGGCGGTAGTCCGTTTAACGCTGCCAGCCGTATTGTCGTCGATAAAGAGCATTACGAAGTCATTGCCGGTGTGAACGTTCCGATGCTGGTGGAAACACTGATGGCCAGGGACGATAACCCGACCTTCGACGAACTGGTAGCGTTAGCCGTCGAAACAGGACGTGAGGGGGTGAAAGCCCTGAAAGCGCAACCTGTTGAAAAACCGACTCCTGCGCCTGCGCCAGCAAGGGCAGCAGCGCCTGCGAAGCCAATGGGTCCGAATGATTACATGGTTATCGGCCTTGCGCGCATCGATGACCGTCTGATCCACGGCCAGGTGGCAACTCGCTGGACCAAAGAGACCAATGTCACGCGCATTATCGTTGTTAGCGATGAAGTGGCAGCGGATACCGTACGTAAGACCCTGTTAACCCAGGTTGCCCCTCCCGGCGTAACTGCGCATGTCGTGGATGTCGCCAAAATGCTGCGCGTCTACAACAACCCGAAATATGCGGGTGAACGCGTCATGCTGTTATTCACTAACCCGACCGATGTGGAACGCGTTGTGGAAGGCGGCGTGAAAATCACCAGCGTCAATATTGGCGGTATGGCGTATCGCCAGGGCAAAACCCAGGTGAACAACGCTGTTTCGGTCGATGAGAAAGATATCGCAGCTTTCAAAAAACTGAACGAACGCGGCATCGAACTGGAAGTCCGTAAAGTTTCAAACGATCCGAAACTGAAAATGATGGATTTGATCAGCAAAGTGGCGAACTAACCGCGGCGACCTGATTAACTCAGTTTTCACATTTACGTCTGATTTAGCTATAGGAGAAGTACAATGGAGATTACCACTCTTCAGATTGTGCTGGTGTTCGTGGTTGCATGTATCGCCGGTATGGAGTCGATACTGGACGAATTCCAGTTCCACCGTCCGTTGGTGGCATGTACGCTGGTAGGTATCGTCCTGGGTGATATGAAAACCGGTATCATCATCGGTGGTACCCTGGAAATGATCGCGCTGGGCTGGATGAACATCGGTGCCGCAGTTGCCCCTGATGCCGCACTGGCGTCGATTATTTCGACCATTCTGGTCATTGGCGGGCATCAGAGCATCGGTGCGGGTATCGCGCTCGCCATCCCGCTGGCCGCTGCGGGCCAGGTGTTGACCATTATCGTTCGTACTATCACCGTAGGCTTCCAGCATGCGGCGGATAAGGCGGCTGAAAGCGGCAACCTGACCGCGCTCTCGTGGATCCACGTTTCTTCCCTGTTCCTGCAAGCCATGCGTATCGCCATTCCGGCGGTGATTGTCGCCATCTCTGTCGGCACCAGCGAAGTGCAGAGCATGCTGAACGCCATTCCTGAAGTGGTGACCAGCGGTCTGAATATCGCCGGCGGTATGATTGTAGTGGTAGGTTATGCAATGGTCATCAACATGATGCGCGCAGGCTACCTGATGCCATTCTTCTACCTCGGCTTTGTAACCGCCGCCTTTACCAATTTCAACCTGGTATCGCTGGGTGTTATCGGTGCGGTAATGGCGATTCTCTACATTCAGCTCAGCCCGAAATATAACCGCTCCGCAGGTGGCCCTGCTCCGGCGGCGGGTAATAACGATCTTGATAACGAACTGGATTAACAGGTGAACGACATGGTTGATATGACTAAAACTCCGACTGAGAGAAAACTCACCCAGAGTGACATTCGTGGTGTGTTCATTCGTTCTAACCTGTTCCAGGGTTCATGGAACTTCGAACGTATGCAGGCGCTGGGCTTCTGTTTCTCAATGGTACCGGCCATTAAACGCCTTTACCCTGAGAATAACGAAGCGCGCCGCCAGGCAATTAAGCGCCACCTCGAATTTTTCAACACCCATCCGTACGTGGCCGCGCCGGTGCTCGGCGTTACGCTGGCGATGGAAGAGCAGCGTGCCAACGGCGCGGAGATCGACGATGGCGCGATCAACGGTATTAAAGTAGGTCTGATGGGGCCGCTGGCCGGTGTGGGCGACCCAATCTTCTGGGGAACCGTACGGCCGGTATTTGCTGCACTGGGCGCTGGTATTGCCATGAGCGGCAGCCTGCTCGGGCCATTGCTGTTCTTTGTCCTCTTTAATATTGTCCGCCTGGCGACACGCTATTACGGCGTGGCGTACGGTTACCGTAAAGGTATCGACATCGTTAAAGATATGGGCGGCGGCTTCCTGCAGAAACTGACCGAGGGGGCGTCAATCCTCGGCCTGTTTGTCATGGGCGCCCTGGTGAACAAGTGGACACACGTTAACATTCCAATGGTTGTCTCGCAGATTACTGACCAGACCGGTAAAACAACGGTGACAACCGTACAGACCATTCTCGACCAGTTGATGCCGGGTCTGGTGCCTCTGCTGTTAACCTTCGCCTGTATGTGGCTGCTGCGTAAGAAAGTAAACCCGCTGTGGATTATCGTCGGGTTCTTTATCATCGGGATTGTTGGTTACGCGATTGGCCTGCTGGGCCTGTAACCAGGTATGTGTTAACCGGGGGCTTACCGCCCCCGGTTTTTATTTTAAGGAGGAACAATGACCGTTACGGATAGCGTTCTGCTGGCGTTTGTCGCCGCCCTGTTTGCTTTCGCCATCTATGACGAATTCGTCATGCCACGTCGTCAGGGTGCATCGCTGCTGACCGTTCCCCTACTGCGCAGAAGCCGCACTGATGGCGCTATTTTTGTCGGCCTGCTGGCGATCCTGATTTACAACAACACGATGAATGGCGGTTCCCCTTTAACGCTATGGTTATTATCTGCGCTGGCATTGCTCGGTATTTATCTTTTTTGGATCCGCGCACCGAAAATCATCTTTAAAGAGCGGGGCTTTTTCTTTGCTAATGTCTGGATCGAATATAACCGTATTAAAGAGATGAATTTATCGGAAGATGGCGTGTTGGTCATGCAATTAGAGCAGCGCCGCTTACTTATCCGTGTGCGAAATATCGACGACCTTGAGAAAATTTATAAAGTTATCGTTAATACTCAATGAGTTAAGATATAGCAAAATCTATATTTATCCGCATAAAAAATAAGCTAATTTATAGCCATTGCTATATTAAGGGGGAAATGTACTTATATTTATTAACGTTATTTTCACCTATAAATCTAAATGCAAATCGTTATCAACTAGTTACTGGAATTATATTTTCCGGTTGTTGTTTTATATTCTCAAAATATGTTAAGGTGCGTCCGTCGTTGGGGAGTAGCCGATTTCTGCTTATCCGGAAATGTACGTGTCAACATACTCGTTGCAAAACGTGGCGCGTACGGACTGAATCTATTTCAGTCAGGCGAGACCATTGGCACATTAACTGCTGTTTACTGGGGGCAGTGATGTGTTTATGGAATTCCCGGTCAGGACGTCACGATGAATCTTTCCGCTACTCTTCTTCTCGCCTTTGGCATGTCTATGGATGCTTTTGCTGCTTCCATCGGCAAAGGCGCGACGCTGCATAAACCTAAATTCTCTGAAGCACTGCGCACGGGTCTTATTTTCGGCACCATTGAAACGTTGACGCCGCTCATCGGTTGGGGCCTCGGTATGCTGGCCACCCAGTTTGTACTGGAGTGGAACCACTGGGTCGCGTTTGTGCTACTGATGTTTCTTGGCGGGCGCATGATTATTGAAGGCGTACGCGGCGATGACGGTTGCGAAGCGGAAACGCCGCATCGTCACGGTTTCTGGCTGCTGGTCACGACCGCCATTGCCACCAGTCTGGACGCAATGGCTGTTGGCGTCGGTCTGGCTTTCCTGCAGGTTAATATTATCGCCACCGCGCTGGCGATTGGTTGTGCAACGCTGATTATGTCGACGCTCGGGATTATGGTTGGCCGTTTTATCGGCCCGCTGCTGGGCAAACGAGCCGAAATTCTTGGCGGTATTGTGCTGATTGGCATTGGTGCACAGATCCTGTGGAACCACTTCGCCGGTTAATCTTCCCGCTGTAAGCAGTGAATACTGAAATCTGTCTGGCAGCGGAAGCGTTCCGTTGCCGCTAATATTTCCCATACTTCCGGTTTCGCCCGCCATGCAAAAGGCGTCATCTGTAGCAAAGCCACCGCCTCCTGGCCGGTAAGGCTCATCTCATAAGCCAGTGCGCGGGTTTCTACTACTTTAAATCCTTCTATTGTGCCCGCATTTTCAGCATGCAGTTTTACGTCGTCGTAGATTAGCCCTTTCAGTTCCAGCAAATGGCGAGGCCCGGGAGCAGCGGTAATGACTACGCCACCGGGCTTGATGACACGCGCCAGCTCTTCCGCTTTACAGGGAGCATAGATGCGAACCAGAGCGTCTATGCTCTTATCTTCAAACGGCAGACGATGACTGGAAGCCACACAAAACATAACCAGTGGATAGCGTTTTGCCGCCGCTCGAATCGCAGCTTTGGAGACATCCAGCCCAAACGTTTTTGCACCGTGGTGTCGGCCTATCGCAGCAAAGGCCTGAGTGTAATACCCTTCCCCACAGCCAATATCCAGTATCGCGTCAGCCTGCTCTGGCAATCTGGCCTGTAACAGAACGCCGATGGCATCCCGCAACGGCTGATAGTGTCCAGCATCCAGAAATGCACGTCGCGCCTGCATCATCTCCGCACTATCGCCGGGATCGCGGGAACGTTTATGCTGTACCGGCAACAGATTCACATAACCTTCTTTCGCCAGATCAAACTGATGACGCTGCGGACAAATGAAGGCGCTCTCGCGACGCTGTAAAGGCGAGTGACAGAGCGGGCAACTGAAAGGCATAACAACTCCGAAGGGTATTTCTTAAAGGGCGAAAGTGTACCGCCATTTGTCGCACGAGGAAATTAAAAAGCCCCGCACAAGTGCGAGGCTTTATGGCTGACTTTAACGCGCAAAGCGCGTACAAGCTCAGAGGTGTCGAAATCAGATAGCAGTTACGTTAACTGCAGCCGGGCCTTTCTGACCGTCCTGAATTTCAAACTCAACGTTCTGGCCTTCAGCCAGAGTTTTGAAGCCGTTACCCTGGATTGCAGAGAAATGTACGAATACATCTTTGCTGCCGTCTGCCGGAGTAATGAAACCAAAACCTTTAGACTCGTTGAACCACTTAACTTGACCTTTAATCTTTGCCATTTGCAAAATTCCTTAATGTATATACTTCGCCCGCAGGCATTGACTGAGAAAACTGAGACATTACTGCTTGAGGCACTAATATAAGGTTCGGCAGAGAAGCTGTATTCAACGAAACGTGTTTACTCAGGACTTCTTTACTGAAAATGCCACACATAAACAGAACTGTACCTCGATTGACCCAAAACGTGTTATCACACAATATGTAAATTATGGCAAGCCATTTTTAAACATGTCTGGATCCGCCGCACAAATTCTAAGGTTATCAAAGCTTCTATTGCACTTTTATGCATTACAATGAACGCTATAACAGTCGCCTGACCCTTATCCTCATGCATCGACAATAGCTGATTTTTCACCATTGCTCAACAGGTTCCATGCGCTTAAGCACGCCACAATATGTCTATGCATATAGCGTATATCGTAAGAACTTTTTGCGCATAGTTATGCTTTTTTTATTGACCAGGAAGATTCTTAAACTATTAAGACAACAGAGGAAACTATTTCCCTGGTTTACACTGGATAGTTGTTGTGCAAATAAGCTTTGCCCTGCACCAAAATAATGAATTTATGATGACATTGCCTCATAAAAAGGCAATAAAAACGTTTCGATAAAAATAAAACTATGTCATATAAAAAGCACAATACTTTTGGAACGAAGCGGGAGTATTACCCGAGGGATAAATACTGACCAATTTTCAGGATTCTAAAGTTATCATTATCCGTCGCCGCTTCGCTTAATGACTGTTGCAATTCCTTTACCGGTTGATCCAGGGATTCATCAGCCAGTTCAAACACGCCCCAATGGATGGGAAACGCCAGCGGGCTGCCCAATTGTTGCCATAACGCGACAGCACTTTGCGGATCCATATGGTTAATCGACATAAACCAGCGCGGCGCATAAGCGCCTACCGGTAATGCGACAACATCCAGCGCGCCTAAACGCTGCGGAATAGTGAGCAGCTCCGGAGTGTATCCCGTATCGCCAGCAAACCAGAACCGTTCTTCTGCTGATTCAACCACCCAACCGCACCATAATGAACGGTTGCGGTCCCATAATGTTCGCATGCTCCAATGTTGTGCAGGCACCGCCGTATAGACCATTCCCTGAAAGGTCACACTTTGCCACCAGTCCAGTTCCGTTACGTACTTTGCGCCCAGACGGCGGATCAGCGCTCCCAACCCAAGCGGGATGAAGAACTGTACGTCAGGGAAACGGCGCAACAACGCGCGCAATGTCCACGTATCCAGATGATCATAATGATTGTGGGAAATCAGGATCGCATCCAGTTGTGGAATATCTGCAATGGCAAGCGCAAGCGGTGTACGACGCTGCGGACCGGCAAAACGGACAGGAGAAGCACGACGGGAGAAAACAGGATCGGTGAGCAGGTATTGCTCCTGAAGGCGTAACAAAATGCTGGCATGGCCCAACCACCACAATCCGTTGCTGTCGCCAGTTATTTCCGCTTTCTGCCACCACTGCTCGATAAAGCGGTCATAGCCATCAGCGGGAGGACGGGGAAGCCCGGCGGCCTTGCGCTCATTGCGCCAGCGCTTAACGTCACCAGGTTGATGTACGGCGGGCGTCGTATTGATGAACCCATCAGGGGAGTGATGAGAAAGTGCAGGATTATACCAGGGGTTTTTCCAGACCATCTCATCCTCCTGCGCTGTTAGCGTTCAGCCACCAGACGGATGAAATCCTCATCCTCTTCTTTTTCCTGCACTTTAACAGGCGCTGTTTGCGGTTCTTTTTCGGGTTCGTTGGATTCACATAAACGACGCAGCAATGCATTTTGCCGTTTTTGCTGATCCAGCAGCGCTTCAAGCAGCTCAATCTGCTCATTTGTACGCGAGCTGGCGCGATTGATAAAGAACCACAGAACCAGCCCGACCAGCAGAACCACCAAAGAAACAACAATAGACGCAATATTAAGCGCGCCTGAATTTATAACTTCGTTCATTTCACCACCTCAATGTTGACGCGACATTTTACCACTGGCGTCAAGGAAGGAAATCATTCACTGAGAAATTACCATTACCAGGGGATGAATTTGTTGACGATGCAGATGCCGCTGAAAAATTGTACATCCTGATCGCACATCACGTTAAGCATTTGAGTCCAGAGCAGCAGGCAGCCTACCAGCACGACAATCAGGATCAGCCACTTATATTTTCTCACTCCACTCTCCAGTACATTGTCAGGTGTAACCAGGTTAGCATGGCAACATTAAACCGCGACTAACTGTATCTCTATTCGCAATTTTTCGGAATGCATGACTTGTTTCAGTCAATGAATCGGGTAGCTTTAAGATATGATTTAGAGTGAAGCAAGGAGCTGATATGCGAACACTTATTCGCGCCGTTATCGTTGTAGCATTGCTGTGGATTGGGCTTCTGCTGAGCGGTTATGGGGTGTTGATTGGCAGTAATGAAAATGCTGGTGGGCTGGGATTACAATGTAAATATGTAACAGCGCGTGGCATCAGTACCGCACAATATGTACATTCGGACAATGGTTTTTTCGGGCTGGCAAATTGCCCTTTGATACGTAAAAGCGACACCGTTATCGATAACGGTTAGCATCAAAACAAAAAAACCGCCGGTATGGCGGTTTTTTTCGTCTGTCAGAATGGATACTGATTATAACCCATCTGTTCTGAAATCTTGCGAGCAGCCTGATGAAGCATGGCCACGTATTCATGCAGTCGCTCTTCAGAGAAACGCAGAGTCGGGAAAGAGATACTCAGACCGGCGATGACCACGCCAAAACGGTCGAAAACGGGTACGCCAATACAACGCAGGCCTTCTTCCTGTTCCTCATTATCTTCGCCGTAGCCTTGTTCACGCACAACATCCAGCATCGGCAGGAGATCTTCAGTGCTGGTAATCGTACGCTCGGTGCTGCGCTTATATTCAACCCCTTCCAGGATCTGCTTAACCTCTTCACGATCGCGCCACGCCAGCAGCACCTTACCGATAGCGGTACTGTACAGCGGGTTACGGCGACCAATGCGCGAGTACATACGCAAGTTATACATCGAATCAATTTTATGGATGTAAACAATGCTGTCCTCGTCGAGTGCGCCAAGGTGAATGGTCTCTTTTGTCAGACGAGAGAGCTCACGCATCTGGATATCCGCACTGCGGATCAGATCCACGTTTTGCAATGCACGTGCGCCCAGCTCGAACAGTTTAAGCGTCAGGGAATATTTTTCAGACTCCCCTTCCTGCGCAACATAACCCAGTGATTTCATTGTTTGCAAAAAGCGATAGACGGTGCTTTTCGACATCATGACACGCTGCGACAGCTCGGTGATGCCGATTTCGCGCTCTTCACCGAGCGCCTGCAGAATGCCAAATACCTTCAATACTGAAGAGACAGAATCTGGCTGCTTGTCCAAATCTGCGATAGCCATTAATCACCTCATCGCGTGTGTTTTATAAAATTCAGAATCGGTTTTTATTATAAATTCGTCGCTCAGTCGCCGCAATGCACGTTTGTTAACTTCGTTACAATTCTGCGACATAAAGCCCGTTACAAATCTGCGGCATAAAGCCGGAATGCAAATGATAGAATCATTATACAAATAACTGTGTGACATTAACCCTGAAATTCATATGGATAAATCTTCTCTGGACGGACTTCCCGTCCCGCTGCGTTACGGCGCAGTGTTGACCATTATTATTGGTATTGCAATGGCAGTGCTTGATGGGGCTATTGCCAACGTCGCGCTACCAACCATTGCACGCGATCTCAACGCTTCACCCGCAAGTTCTATCTGGATTGTTAACGCTTACCAGATTGCGATCGTGGTCTCCCTGCTCACCCTCTCTTTTCTCGGCGACATGTTTGGTTACCGTCGGGTTTATCAGTGTGGCCTGGTACTGTTCACTCTCACTTCCCTGCTTTGCGCACTCTCTGACTCATTGCTGACATTAACGCTGGCGCGTGTGGCCCAAGGGTTTGGCGGCGCGGCGCTGATGAGTGTGAATACCGCGCTCATTCGTCTTATCTACCCGCACCGTAGCCTCGGGCGCGGTATGGGTATTAACTCTTTTGTGGTCGCGGTTTCATCGGCGGCCGGGCCGACAATCGCCGCCGCCATTCTCTCCGTGGCTTCCTGGCAGTGGTTATTCCTGATTAACGTACCGCTCGGTATTATTGCTTTATTGCTGGCAATTAAATTTTTACCACCGAACGCAGCACGCACATCAAAGCCCAAATTCGATCTGCCAAGCGCTGTAATGAATGCATTAACATTTGGTTTATTAATTACCGCGCTGAGCAGTTTTGCTCAGGGGCAATCTTCCACACTCGTGGCAGCCGAACTTGTTGCGTTGTTGATCATCGGCTGGTTCTTTGTACGCCGACAACTGCGGCTGCCAGTACCACTTCTGCCAGTTGACTTACTGCGCATTCCACTTTTTTCGCTCTCTATCGGCACGTCGGTCTGCTCGTTCTGCGCGCAGATGCTGGCGCTGGTATCCCTGCCCTTCTTTCTGCAAACCGTACTTGGGCGAAGTGAAGTCGAAACCGGCCTGTTGCTGACGCCGTGGCCGCTGGCCACGATGGTGATGGCGCCGCTGGCCGGTTATCTGATTGAGCGCGTGCATGCCGGGTTACTGGGTGCTTTAGGGCTGGTGATGATGGCATGCGGGCTGTTCGCGCTGGCACTTCTTCCGGGCTCACCGGCAGATATCGATATTATCTGGCGTATGGCGCTGTGCGGTGCCGGTTTTGGTCTGTTCCAGTCGCCAAACAACCACACCATTATTACCGCTGCGCCGCGTCAGCGCAGCGGTGGCGCCAGTGGGATGCTCGGTACGGCACGATTGCTGGGGCAAAGCTCCGGCGCTGCGCTGGTGGCATTAATGTTCAATATGTTTAACACCCACGGCACGCATGTTTCATTGTTGCTGGCAGGGACTTTGGCGACCATAGCGGCCATCATCAGCGGACTGCGGATCTCGCAGCCGAAAGCAGAGTAATCAATCCCCTCTCCCAGGGCTTAGGGATGAAAAAAAAAGCGCGCCAGTTGGCGCGCTTTGCATTTCCTGCTGCTACGTTATTTCAGGTACTCACCAGAACGCAGTGCTTCAATACGTTTATCCAGCGGCGGGTGCGTCATGAATAGCTCGCTCAACGATTTAGATTTACCGTTGATGCAAAACGCCATCATGCTGCTCGCCTCCTGCGGCTCATAACTGGTTTTCAGACGCTGCAACGCAGCAATCATTTTCTCGCGGCCAACCAGTTTTGCAGAACCGGCATCGGCATGGAACTCGCGATAGCGGGAGAACCACATAGTAATAATGCTGGCCAGAATACCGAACACCAGCTCCAGTACGGTTGCAACCACGAAGTAGATCATCGGGTTGCCATTGCTCTCTTCGCCATCATCGCGATTGCCGCCAAGAAACCCGGCAGCAATCTGCGCGATAATACGCGAAATGAAGATCACGAAGGTGTTCACGATCCCCTGAATCAGCGTCATGGTGACCATATCACCATTGGCAATATGGCTAATTTCATGGGCAATGACCGCTTCAGCTTCGTCGCGGCTCATGTTCTGCAACAACCCGGTGCTGACTGCCACAAGTGAAGCATCACGGCGCGCGCCGGTCGCAAAGGCGTTAATATCCGGTGCATGATAAATGGCAACCTGAGGCATGGCGATACCCGCCTGGCGAGATTGTTGCGCCACCGTATCCATTAACCAGCGTTCCATATCGTTACGCGGCTGTTCGATCACTTCACCACCCACAGATTTCAGCGCCATCCATTTCGACATCAACAGCGAAATGAACGAGCCACCAAAACCAAACAGCAGCGCCATAATCATCAAGCCCTGAACGCTGCTCGACTGAATGCCCGTCAGGCTAAGCACCAGGCCGAACACCAACATCACGGCCAGGTTAGTCAACAGGAAGAGCGCGATTCGCATCATAATTTTCTTTTAACCTCAACTTAACAAAACGCACAATGCGGTTACCCACATCGTATGGGTATACGCGCCATTTTCAAGCATCAGGGTGTCGTAAGTCACCAGAAAGACACAACTTTACATTTTGTAGCATAATGCTTACGCCAGCAAAGAGGTGTAAAAAAACAGGCACAATTTCTTGTGCCTGTGTGGGGATTACTTCGCGGGGGCGGGGTCTTCCGCTGGCCGATCTTTTTCCTCATGAGCCAGGTCAAGCGCGATGTGTACCGTCTCGTCGAGGTACGGATCCGGCTCCTGATAATCCTTCGGCAGATCATCCAGTTTTTTCAGCAACGGCTTACCTTCACGCTTGAAGCGATCGTTGAGGCGCGAAAGACGAATTGCATCATCTTCGGCGTTCTCTTTTTCACGCTGCGCCAGGTTGAGCGATACAATATTGCGTTTATCTTTCAGGGCATTGAAACGCGCAATGTCCTTCATGATGTATTGGAACTCAGGATCTTTCGCAATACGCTCTTCATGTTCCTTCAGCAGTGTCGGTCCGAACGGTTTCAAATCACCGGACTTCACAAAGGTGGCAGCATTGATGCTGTCCCACGGCAGTGCATTGTCTTCGAATTTTTCCCCGGTCTCCGTCACCTGCGTGCCGGTCGGCATAATAATATCCGGCGTCACGCCTTTGCGCTGCGTACTGCCACCGTTGACGCGATAGAATTTCTGGATGGTGTATTGCACCGAACCCAGTGCCGGCCACTCAGGACGCAGCATCTGATCGTAAATACGGTTAAGCGAGCGGTACTGCTGAACGGTGCCTTTACCGAAGGTCGGTTCGCCAACAATCAACGCGCGACCATAATCCTGCATCGCTGCCGCAAAGATTTCCGATGCCGAGGCGCTAAAGCGGTCAACCAGCACCACCAGCGGGCCTTTATAGTAGACCACGCCATCCGTATCGCTGTCTTCGCGCACTTTACCGTTATTATCACGTACCTGCACAACCGGGCCGGACGGAATAAACAGACCAGAAAGCGATACCGCTTCCGTCAGCGCGCCGCCGCCATTGCTGCGCAAATCGATAACCACGCTGCTGACGTTCTGTTTTTCCAGTTTTTGCAGTTGCGCTTTGACATCATCAGTCAGCCCAACGTAAAAGCCCGGAATGTCCAGTACACCGACTTTCTCTTTGCCGACCGTCTTCACGGACATTTTCACCGCACGGTCTTCCAGACGAATGCGTTCGCGCGTCAGCGTCACAATGCGCGTCTTCGTCCCCTTACCTGCCGGCAAGATTTCGAGGCGCACTTTGCTGCCTTTTGGCCCTTTGATCAGCGCCACCACATCATCAAGACGCCAGCCAATGACATCGACCATGTTCTGCCCGGTCTGGCCGACACCCACAATCCGATCGCCAACGGTAATCGCTTTGCTTTTCGCCGCCGGACCGCCCGCCACCATCGAGTTGATCACAGTGTAATCATCGTCGCCCTGCAACACTGCACCAATGCCTTCAAGCGAGAGGCTCATCTCAGTATTGAATTGCTCAGTATTACGCGGCGAGAGGTAATTGGTATGCGGATCGATTTCACGGGCGAATGAGGTCATTGCCAGCGAGAACACATCTTCACTATTGGTCTGCGCCAGACGGCGAATCGCAAATTTATAGCGGCGAGTCAGCGTCTCACGGATCTCTTTATCATCTTTCCCGGTGAGTTTCAGGCTCAGCTCATCATACTTAACTTTGCTGTCCCACAGCGCGTTCAGCTCCGCTTCATCTTTCGGCCACGGCGCTTTGCTGCGATCCAGGTTGAAGGTGTCGTTGCCGCTGAAATCCATCGGACGTTCCAGTACTTTCAGCGCGTACTGATAACGTTCAAATCGACGCTTTTGCGCCAGATTGTACAGGTCGTAGAAAACGTCCAATTTTCCGCTGCGCAGCTCATCACCGAGCATGCCTTTCTTTTGCGAAAACTGCTCAACATCGCTGGCCAGCAGCACATTGTGGCTGTAGTCGAGCAGGTTGAGGTAACGGGTAAAGATCTTCGCGGAGAAAGCTTGATCCAAATCGAACTGGCGGTAGTGAGAACGCGTGAAACGTGAAGTAACCCGTTCACTCACCGTCGCGTGCTGAGTCTCTTCCTTCAAAATCGGAATTTGATCGGCACGGGTGATATCTTCCACAGCCAGCGCGTGGCCTGTTACGAATAACAGACCCGCTAACGCTGTGCGCTTAAACAAAGTGTTCATGCCAGGCCAGGCCTCCGTTTCAGAACAATAAATGTTCTGCGCGTACGATCATCGACATACCCGAACTAAGCTGTACGCGAACGCCATCTTTGGTGATTTCCAGCACCGTAGCATCCATCGCATTGTTCCCCGCTTTCACCTTCAGGTTCTGGCCCACGCTCAGTACAGATAAATCTGAAACCGGAGTATGGCGCTCTTCCTGCTGCGGTGCCCGTGGTGTTTTCGCAACAGGTTTATCAACGCGAGGTTTGCGCTCGGCGCCCTCTTTACGACGCGGAGCCGGACGGGCTTTGCGTTCGCGACGCGGTGCGTCTTCCTGACCCGCAGCAGCGGCAGCTTCGCGTTTTTTAGCTTGCTGTTCAGCGCGTTGCGCCTGAACACGCGCTTTGGCTTCTTCAAGCTGTTTGCGAGCGTGCTCTACGTGCTGCTCATCCAGCACGCCACAGGCGTTGCCGTCGAGATCGACGCGAGCCGCACCAGCTTTGATACCGTACAGGTAACGCCAGCTTGAAGTATAAAGACGTAAAGCGGAACGAAGTTGGGTTTTGCTGAGATTCATCTCACCCTCAACGCGCTCAACCAAATCCTGAAAAATACCGATTTTCAGGGGACGTGCTTCACCTTCAGCACTGAAACAGTGAGGAAAGCGTTCGGCCAAAAAAGCGATAACTTCTTTACTGCTATTCAACTTAGGTTGATTTTCCATGAAATTTCCTGATTACAACGGACGTTGCCAACAAGCGCAGGCATGAACAGGCGTCATTATAATGACGCATTCAGTAATTGCTACGTTATCCGCTGATTATCCTGCGACGGTGGCGAAGATTTTTTGATAATCGGTCGCCGCGAGGACATTTTCCAGATGTGAAACCAGCTCGCTGAGCCCTTGTTCATCTTCAGCCGTGAAGCGAGAGAAGACGACGCTATCGATATCCAGCACGCCAATAATCTGCTTATTCACTGTGACAGGCAGTACGATTTCGGCGTTACTGGCGGCATCACAAGCGATGTGTCCGTCAAATTGATGAACATCTTCCACGCGCTGCACTCGCGCTTGCGCCACTGCCGTTCCGCAAACGCCCCGACCGACCGGGATACGAACGCAGGCGATTTTGCCCTGGAACGGCCCTAACACCAGCGTGTCGCCTTCCAGCAGGTAAAAGCCCGCCCAGTTCACGCCATCAAGGCGTTCAAACAATAGCGCACTGGTATTCGCCAGAGTGGCTAAAAAACTGGTCTCACCTGCCATTAACGCCTGAAAATCGCGATTAAGATCCGCGTAAAATTCTGTTTTGTTCATTACCTGACCATTTTGCTGTCTAACTTTGAGAAACTGCTTAGCCTATTAAAATAAGCATTAAATGCGTTGATGCTCAAGATGTTCCATTCATGAGTTAAGATAGTTTTATTCAAACCTTTTCTGAAGCATGCAATGGCTCTCAAGATACAACGCATTACACCTGCAAAAAAAATTGCCGTTCATCAGGTCGGTGAAGCTCTGCCCCGCGCACATTATCAGCGCTGCCCGCAATGCGATACGCTTTTTGCGTTACCGGTTATGAAATCGCACCAAAGCGCATTTTGCCCCTGCTGTGATGCGAAAGTCCGCGATGGCCGCGACTGGTCATTAACCCGCCTCGGCGCAATGGCCATCACTATGATCCTACTGATGCCTTTCGCCTGGGGCGAACCGCTGCTGCATCTCTACTTACTCGGTGTGCGCATCGATGCCAACCTGTTGCAGGGGATCTGGCAAATGACCATGCAGGGCTCGCCGCTCACCGCTGCCATGGTGCTTTTTTGCAGCGTTGGCGCGCCGCTGGTGCTGGTGACTGCCATCGCCTATTTATGGCTTGGCAATATTCTGGGAATGAACCTGCGCCCGGTGCTATTAATGCTGGAGAAGCTCAAAGAGTGGGTCATGCTGGATATCTATCTGGTCGGCGTCGGCGTCGCCTCCATCAAAGTTCAGGATTACGCCTTCCTGCAGCCAGGCATTGGGCTGTTTGCTTTTGGCTCTCTGGTCGTTCTCAGCATCATGACCTTAATCCATCTCAATGTGGAGCAACTCTGGGAGCGCTTCTACCCTCAACGGCCCGCAAAACGGCCGGACCCGAAGCTGGAAGTGTGCCTGGGCTGCCATTTCACCGGGTTTCCTGATATTCGGGGGCGTTGTCCGCGCTGCCATATTCCGCTGCCCCATCGACGCAAGCAGAGCCTGCAAAAGTGCTGGGCGTCGCTGATTGCTTCTTTTATTTTGCTGTTCCCGGCGAACCTGCTGCCGATTTCAATAATTTACGTGAATGGTTCTCGCCAGGAGGATACCATTCTCTCCGGCATTATTTCGCTCGCTCATAGCAATATCGCGGTGGCTGGCGTGGTATTTATCGCCAGTATTCTGGTGCCGTTTACCAAGGTGATTGTGCTGTTTACACTGCTTGTCAGCATCCATTTTAAATTTGAACAGGGGTTACGCACTCGCATTCTGTTACTGCGCTTTGTGACGTGGATTGGGCGCTGGTCGATGCTCGATCTGTTTGTCATTTCATTGATGATGTCACTGATTAATCGCGACCAGCTACTCGCTTTTACCATGGGACCAGCCGCGTTTTATTTCGGCGCGGCGGTAATTTTGACTATTCTTGCTGTGGAATGGCTGGACAGCCGCTTACTTTGGGATGCACATGAGTCAGGAAACCCCCGCTTCGCCGACTGAAGCGCGAATTAAAACGAAACGGCGCATTTCGCCATTCTGGCTGTTACCGGTTATCGCTCTGTTGATTGCCGGCTGGCTTATCTGGAGCAGCTACGAAGATCGCGGCAATACCATCACCATCGATTTTATGTCGGCTGACGGCATCGTCGCCGGGCGTACGCCGGTGCGCTATCAGGGCGTCGAGGTCGGGACTGTCCAGGACATTCGTCTCAGTGACGATCTGAAAAAAATCGAAGTGCGCGCCAGTATTAAATCGAATATGAAGGATGCGCTGCGCAGCGAAACGCAGTTCTGGCTGGTCACACCCAAAGCCTCGCTGGCGGGAATTTCCGGCCTTGATGCGCTGGTCGGCGGCAACTATATCGGCATGATGCCAGGCAAGGGCGAGCCACAGGATCACTTCACCGCACTGGATACGCAGCCGAAATACCGGCTGAACAACGGCGAATTGATGATTCATCTGCACGCGCCGGATCTCGGGGCGCTGAACAGCGGCTCGCTGGTCTATTTCCGCAAAATCCCGGTCGGCCGCGTTTACGACTATTCAATCAATACCAATAAACAGGGCGTCACCATCGACGTGTTGATCGAGCGGCGCTTCACCAATCTGGTGAAAAAAGGCAGCCGCTTCTGGAATGTCTCCGGCGTAAAAGCCGATGTCAGCCTGAGCGGCGCGAAAGTGCAGCTTGAAAGCCTGGCGGCGCTGGTCAACGGCGCGATCGCTTTTGACTCTCCGGATGAATCACAGCCTGCGGTTCAGGATGATGAGTACGGCTTATATGAAGATTTAGCGCACAGCCAGCGTGGCGTACTGGTGAAGCTCGACCTGCCAGGCGGCCAGGGGCTGAAGGCCGGATCGACACCGCTGATGTATCAGGGGCTGGAAGTGGGTCAGTTGACCAAAATCGACCTCAATCCAGGAGGGACAGTCAGCGGTGAAATGACCGTCGATCCGAGCGTGGTCAACTTGCTGCGCGATAATACGCGTATCGAAATGCGCAATCCCAAAATTTCGCTCAGTGATACCAATCTCAGCTCGCTGCTGACCGGCAGTACGCTGGAACTGATTCCGGGCGAAGGCCAACCGCGCAATCAATTTGTTGTGCTGCCAGCGGATAAAAACCTGTTACAGGAGCCGGGAGTCATTACCCTGACGCTTACCGCGCCAGAAAGTTATGGCATCGATGCCGGGCAACCGCTGGTGTTGCATGGCGTCAAAGTCGGCCAGGTGCTGGAGCGTAAACTGACGAATCAGGGCGTAACCTTTGCCATCGCTATCGATCCACAATATGGCGACCTGGTCCACGGCGACAGTAAATTCGTGGTGAACAGCCGCATCGATGTCAAAGTCGGGCTGGATGGCGTCGAGTTTCTCGCTGCCAGCGCCAACGAATGGGTGAACGGCGGCATCCGCATTCTGCCCGGCGTGAAAGGCGAAATGAAAAAGAGCTATCCGCTGTTTGCTAACCTTGATAAAGCGCTGGAAAACAGTCTCAGCGATCTGCCCACCACGACGTTGACGCTGACGGCGGATACCCTGCCGGACGTCCAGGCCGGTTCGGTCGTTCTCTACCGCAAGTTTGAAGTAGGTGAAGTGATCACCGTGCGCCCGCGCGCCAATGCCTTTGATATCGATCTGCATATCAAACCGGAATATCGCGATTTGTTGACCAGCAACAGCGTCTTCTGGGCTGAAGGCGGTGCGAAAGTGCAGCTTAATGGCCGCGGGCTGACGGTGCAGGCTTCCCCCCTTTCACGAGCTATCAAAGGCGCCATCAGCTTTGACAACCTGAGCGGCGCGAACCGGGAACTGAAAAAAGGCGAGAAGCGCCAGCTTTATGCTTCAGAAACCGCAGCTCGCGCCGTCGGCGGGCAAATCACGCTGCACGCCTATGATGCCGGGAAACTCGCGGCGGGCATGCCGATCCGTTATCTGGGTATCGATATCGGCCAGGTGCAGGATCTGCGCCTGAACACCGATAAAAACGAAGTACAGGCCAGCGCGGTACTCTATCCGGAATATGTACGCAACTTTGCGCGCAACGGTTCGCGTTTCTCGGTGATCACCCCGCAAATATCGGCGGCTGGCGTCGAGCATCTGGATACGTTGTTGCAGCCTTATATCAACGTCGAACCGGGCCGGGGCGATATGCGCCGCGACTTTGAAATTTCAGAAGCGACGATCGCCGACTCCCGCTATCTCGATGGGCTGAACATTATTGTTGAAGCGCCGGAAGTGGGCTCAATGAATATCGGCACGCCAGTCCTGTTCCGCGGAATCGAAGTAGGTACGGTGACCGGAATGACGCTGGGCACCTTGTCGGATCGCGTTATGGTGGCCATGCGCATCAGCAAAAACTATCAGCATCTGGTGCGTAACAACACGGTATTCTGGCTGGCTTCCGGTTATACGCTGGACTTCGGTCTGGTCGGCGGCGTCGTTAAAACCGGGACATTCAATCAGTTCATTCGCGGCGGTATTGCTTTCGCCACGCCGCCGGAAACGCCGCTGGCGCCGAAAGCGCAGCCGGGTAAACACTTCCTGCTGCTGGAAAGCGAACCGAAAGAGTGGCGCGAATGGGGCACTGCCCTTCCCCGTTAACCCTGCCTGCTCCGGCGTGTTTGCGCCGGAGCCTTTATGCTACACTGCGCGCCTGTTTTTCTCCTTGTGGTGCGCCCCGTGGCTCAAAACGCTGTCTACCTTCCTGACGAATTCCTCGCGCAAATGCGCCTGGCAATGCCGGAACATCTCTCTTTCGATGAGTTCATCGCTGCCTGCCAGCGCCCGCTGCGCCGCAGCATTCGCGTTAACACGCTGAAAATCTCCGTCGCCGATTTTCTCACCCTTGTAGCCCCATATGGCTGGCAACTGACGCCGGTACCGTGGTGCGAGGAAGGGTTCTGGATCGAACGCGATGATGAAGAGGCGCTGCCGCTGGGCAGTACCGCTGAGCATCTGAGTGGGATGTTTTATATTCAGGAAGCCAGTTCAATGCTGCCCGTTGCCGCGCTGTTTGCCGATGGCGAAATGCCGCAGCGCGTGATGGACGTGGCCGCCGCACCAGGTTCCAAAACCACGCAGATCGCCGCGCGGATGAATAATTCTGGGGCCATCCTGGCCAATGAATTTTCCGCCAGCCGCGTCAAAGTGTTGCACGCGAATATCAGCCGCAATGGCATCCGCAATGTGGCCCTGACACATTTTGATGGCCGCGTATTCGGCCAGGCGTTGCCGGAGATGTTCGACGCCATTCTGCTTGATGCGCCCTGCTCCGGCGAAGGTGTGGTGCGTAAAGATGCGGATGCGCTGAAAAACTGGTCCGTCGCCAGCAATCTGGACATCGCGGCCACGCAGCGTGAACTGATCGATAGCGCTTTCCACGCGCTGCGCCCCGGCGGCACGCTGGTCTATTCCACCTGTACGCTCAACCGCGACGAAAATGAGGCCATCTGCCACTGGTTGCGGGAACAGTACCCGGACGCCGTCGAATTTATGTCGCTGGATGGGCTATTTGCCGATGCCGCTCGCGCTTTAACAGCGGAAGGTTTCCTGCACGTATTCCCGCAAATTTACGACTGCGAAGGCTTTTTTGTCGCCCGTCTGCGCAAAACAGCGGCGGTCGAACCTTTGCCTGCGCCGACGTACAAAGTGGGCAATTTCCCCTTCACGCCGCTGAAAGCCAAAGAGGCTGCCCAGGTCGCAACGGCCGCTGCCGCCGTCGGTTTACGCTGGGACGAAAATCTGCGCCTGTGGCAGCGCGATAAAGAGCTGTGGCTGTTTCCGACCGACATTGAGCCGTTAATCGGCAAAGTTCGCTTCTCGCGCATTGGCCTGCGTCTGGCAGAAACACACAACAAAGGCTATCGCTGGCAGCATGAAGCGGTGATTGCGCTGGCGGGCCAGGATAATCCGCTGGCGTTTTCCCTGACGCTCGCCGAGGCGGAAGAGTGGTATCGCGGACGCGATATTTACCCGCAAACAGTGCCTGCGCGTGACGATGTAATTGTCACTTTCCAGGGGCAACCGCTGGGCCTGGCGAAAAAAGTGGGATCGCGGCTGAAGAACAGTTATCCGCGTGAACTGGTGCGTGATGGCCGATTGTTTGCCAGCAATGCGTGACAGCGCACAAAAAAATCGCACCTTCTGACTGGCATCTTTCTCCGTGTTGTACCAGGCTCAAATTTGGGCGGCCATACTGGTCGTACCACATTTCAACGTTCAACGGAGAGCATTATGACGAAAACCAGCGTGCGCATTGGCGCATTCGAAATCGATGATGCCGAGTTGCAGGGAGAGAACCAGGGGGAGCGAACGTTACATATCCCCTGCAGTTCCGATCCAGATTTATGCATGCAGCTTGATGCCTGGGACGCGGACACCAGCATTCCCGCGCTCCTTAACGGCGAACATTCGGTCCTTTATCGTGAGCATTACGATCAACAATCTGATACCTGGGTTATGCGCCTTGCCTGATCCAATGGAAACCCGTCCGTAAGACGGGTTATTTACCTGCCTGATTTCCCCTGCCTGAATTCATCCCCTACACTTATCGTTACGTTGTACGGAACTGAGGGATGGAATGTTCGCGCTGGTCTTATTCGTTTGCTACCTGGACGGTGGATGTGACGACATCGTAGTCGATGTGTTTAATACGGAGCAGCAGTGCCTTGTTGCCATGGACAATCAACGCATACGCTATGGCGGTTGTTTTCCCGTCGAAGAGTTTATTGATGGTTTCTGGCATCCGGCCAATGAATTCAGCGATTTTTAGCTACTGTAACTGCACCAGCGTTAATTCACCGCCAAAAACGGCACCCGTGTCAATGTAGTGCTGGTTTTGTTTGTCAATGCGCGCTTTCAGCGGCGTATGACCAAACCAGAAATGATCGGCGCCCGCAATACGCTGCCCTTTTCCCGCCAGCCACTGGTTGAGCCTGTCGCGTCGCCACAACACCGATTCGCCGTCCACAACCTGCTCCCATTGGTACTCTTCCGCCGGGTAATCCGCATGCGCGATGACATTCACCATACCGCCGCAGCGTATCTCCAGGATATAAGGCAACTCAGCGCAGGTGCGCAGCGCGGCCAGCGCTTCTTGCTGTTCCGCCTCGCTGAGGGCGCTAAACCAGCTACCGCCATTGAGTTGCCACATCGCCATATCGCCAAAACGCAGGGCGTCAATCGCCATCTGCTCATGATTACCACGCACGGTCTTAAACCAGCGTTTTTTGAGCAGCGCCAGGCAGCGCAGGCTCTCCGGCCCGCGATCAATTAAATCCCCCACGCACACCAGCAGATCCTGGTAGGGATCAAACTGGCGCTCGCGCAGCGCCTGCATTAAACGTTGGTGGCAACCGTGCAGATCGCCGACCAGCCAGATATGCCGCCAGTGCTCTCCGTCAAGACGTTGATACATAATTTCCCCTCCTTTTTTGAGTATAGGAAAATCCTTGACAGGGAGAGGAATAATTGTGCGTAGCCTGTTAATTAAATAAAGGTTAAATGAAAGCGAAATAAAACAAAGGCGCCTATTAATTTGTATTTCCCAGACCTCTAAAATATAAATATATTAATTAGAGGTCACTCACCGTGTCGAATATTAGTCAATCAACAGAACTTAAACAAAATAATAATTCACACATTATTGGCGATCTGGTGAGTGGCCGTCTGGTGCCCGGTCCTATCTGGAAAAAGCGCGAGTACCGCCTGAAGTTCCTGCTGCGTTCGCTGCTGTTCTGGTCTGCCACCAACCGCATGCTTAATGCGCTTTCCCGCCGCCCGGATTTCGACCGCCTGCTGGCGACACAAATCACGCTACCGAGTAAATCGCACCGTCAGTATCTGACGCGCGGTTTACATGCCTCGCAGCGTGCCGATGCCATTATCAACCACTACCACTGGCTTGATAACAACGTATCACCGCGACTGGCCGCCGCCCTCAGCGCGACTGAACCCACACAGCTTTTTGATTTTACCGGGAAAGATGATGCGCATTTCACGGTATACGCTTCTAACGCCAGCAAAGCGGAGCGCGAAGGGGAAAGCACGCTCTGGGTGTGCGATGGCAACAATACGTTACTGGCCAGCGCGACATTCAGCGTTATCAGCGAAAAAGGGCAGCAAATTCTGGTCATTGGCGGTCTGCAAGGCCCGCGCAAAGAGATCAGTCATGAGGTCATTAAGCTGGCGACCCGCGCCTGCCACGGCGTTTTCCCGAAAAAAATCGCCCTTGAAGTACTGAGCCAGCTCGCCACGCTGACCGGCGTGTCAGCAATCTATGGCGTAAGTGATAATGGGCATGTCTTCCGCGCGCTGCGTTATCGCCTGAGCAAAGGACGACATTTCCATGCCAGTTATGATGAATTTTGGGCCTCGATTGAAGGGGTAAAAGATAATGCCTGGCGCTGGCGTTTACCGCTGATTTTTTCACGTAAGTCGCTGGAAAGTATCGCCAGTAAAAAACGTGCAGAATATCGCCGTCGATTTGAATTACTGGATAATGTAACGGAAAAAATGCAGGCGCTGATGCGGAAATAAATATAAACGGGCGATAAATTACCCTACCCGTTTATATTTTTTACAACAAAAATATCATTGCCGAATAATAATTCGACAAATCGCGATCACCCGATTGCCTTATTTTCCATGGTGATAATTATCTTGCCTGACGGCCCACGCGCCAGATGCGTCAACGCCGCTGGCAGCGCTGCCAGCGGATAAAGTTGGTCTATCACCGGGGCGAATCCCTGTTGGTCGACGGCAGCGCAGAGATCTTCCAGCGCCCGCCGGTGCCCGGTAGCAATGCCATAAAGATGCAGATCTTTAAACAGCAACGGTTCCAGCGGCGAAGAAACCTCAAAACCTGCCAGCGCGCCAATCAGATAAATTTTTCCACCTACCGCCGCCATTGCGGCGGACTGACCCAGATGGCTGCCACCGACAAGCTCCAGCACGTGATCCACCCCACGATCGGCGGTTAATGCCAGTACCGTTGCCACAACATCCTGCTGGCGATCGATCACCTCATCCGCACCCCACAGTTTCGCCTGTTCACATTTGCTGCTTCGCGTCACCAGCAAGGTGCGTGCCCCTTTCATGCGCGCAATTTGCAGTGCGGCGAGCGCCACGCCGCCTGTCCCTTCGATCAGTACCGTTTCACCGCGCTGAATATTGCCGCGTTCGACCAGCGCGAACCAGGCCGTGAGCGTGGCGCAAGGTAACGTGCTGGCTTGCACATGATCGAGAGAAGCCGGTTTGCGTACCAACCAGTTCTCTTTCATCACGACATACTCCGCCAGCACGCCCGGATAAAATCCGCCCAGCGTTCGGTAAGCCATTTCACGTGCGTTACCCGGCCGTGGCCCGTCCTGCCACTCCGGCGTAAAGACAGAAATCACTTCATCGCCAGGTACAAAGCGGGTCACATTCGCGCCGGTATCCACCACACAGCCTGAAAGATCGGAACCCGGTGTAAAAGGAAAACGCAGGGGTAAACCGCGCCCATTTTCGATGACCATCAGGTCGCGATGATTGAGGGCAACCGCCATTACTTTTACCAGCACTTCATCCGCTGCGGGTTGTGGCCTGGCAACATGATTCAGTGCTAACGCATCACGCCCTGTCTGGTGCATTTCCCAGCGTTTCATGGTCTGCATCACTTCTTTTCCTCGGTTATTGATCTGTTTTGCATTCTGACAGCGCCGGGATTGCGAATTAATACCTTATAATCCGCATGAACTGGTGAATGAGGGGCAACAATGTGAAAGGAACCGAATACACGGAACTGGTCGCTTTTCTGGCGGTTGCCGAGGAGAAAAATTTCCGCCGCGCCGCCGGGAGACTCGGACTATCCCCGTCTGCGGTGAGTCATACCATTCGCGCGCTTGAAACCCGGTTGCAGGTTCGGCTGTTCAATCGCACCACGCGCAGCGTTTCACCGACGCAAGCCGGGCTGGATTTTATGGCCCGACTCTCTGCGCCGATGCTGGCGCTGGAGAGCGCCGTTGAGGCCGTCAGCGAAACGGGTCCGGCGCTGCGGGGCAAGCTGCGCATTAATCTGTCACGTCTGGCCGCGCAGCGCGCCATTCTGCCGAAGCTGCAACGGTTCATGTCGCTTTATCCTGGTATTCAACTTGATTTGGTCATTGATGATCATCTTGAAGATGTCGTGGCCGCCGGGTTTGATGCCGGGATCCGCACCGGAGACCGCGTGCCAAAAGACATGATTGCAGTGCGCATGACCGACGATCTGCAAATGGTGATTGTCGCCGCGCCCTCCTGCTTCAGCGAGCAGCCTCCTCCCACGCGGCCGGAAGCCCTCAACCAGTATCGCCTGATTAATTATCGCTGGAGCGAGAATGGCGCGCACTATCGCTGGAAACTGCAACGCGGCGATGAAAAGGTTGAGGTTGCCGTCGATGCAGCATTAACCGTCAACGATATTAATGTGCAGTTGGCTGCCGCTGAATCAGGCGTCGGGCTGGCGCTATTAGAACAGCAGCACGTCCACGCCGCCATCGACGCGGGAACGCTGATTCACGTCCTGCCGCAGTGGCATAAACATGAAGAGGGATTCTTTCTTTACTATCCGCGCAACGCATTTATGGCACCGGCAATGCGCTTACTGATCGATTTTTTCCGCCTGGATATCGGCTCACGGCCGCGCGGCTGAACGGGCGCGGCAAAGCGCCATCAGCCTTGCGGGTAAAGTCAGGGATGCACTGACCCGCCTGGCATGTGCTGGTGTTCAACTGTCGGCCAGATTCCCCCTGATAGCCTGAATAGACTAATGGCCCGCGGTTTTATGCCAACCCAACAGCAGGCTGAAGGCAGCGGGTAACACGGTCAGCGTGACCAGCGTGGCCACAATCAGCCCGCCGATAATCGCGTAGGCCATCGGCCCCCAGAAAACCTGATGCGAGATAGGGATCATTCCGAGGATCGCCGCACAAGCGGTCAACATAATGGGCCGCGCCCGGTGCTCCGTCGCCGCCACAATGGCTTCGTTTGCGGCCATTCCCTGCGCCAGATTGCTGTCCACTTCGCTGATTAAAATCACCGCGTTGCGGATAATCATCCCCGCCAGCGCAATCACCCCCAGCAATGCTACAAAGCCCATCGGCGTTCCCGTCGGCAGCATCGCCAGGACAATCCCCGGCAGACCAAACGGAGCCATCAGCAGCGCAAGCAGCATGCGGGAAAAACGCTGCAACTGAAGCATTAACAACGTCAGCATGACAATGAGCGTCACCGGTAGCACAGCGTACACCGAGCGGTTCCCTTTATCGGATTCAGCCGCTGTCCCGCCTTCTTCGATTCGGTATCCGGCAGGCAATTGTGCGCGCAGTTTATCCACTGTCGGGCGCAGGCCAGCCGACACGCTTTCAGCGCGCACGCCGGGCGCCAGATCGGTCTGAACAGTGATAAAGGGCAAACGCTGGCGACGCCAGATAACCGGATCGTCCACGCCCCAGGCCAGCGTCGCGACTTCGCTCAGCGGAATTTTTGTGCCCTTTGCTGTTGGTAACATCAACGTCGACAGCGTGCCAAAATCCAGCCGTTCACGATCGTTGCCGCGTAACACCACCCCGACCAGTCGATCGTTATCCCGCACCGTGGTCACCGTGCTGCCGGACCAGACGGTATTCAGCATTTGCGCGATGCTTTCTGATGAAACCCCTGCCGCCCGCGCTGCCGTCTGGTTGACCTGAAGCGTAATCGTCCTTTCCGGCTCGCCAGCGGTCAGGTTCACTTCGCGCGTCAGTGATGACGTGCCTATTTCTGCCGCCAGGCGATGCGCAAGCCGTTGCACCTGCGCATAATCCGGCCCGCTCACCCGGTATTTCACCGGCCAGCCAACGGGCGGCCCTAACTCCAGCGGCGAAACACGGGTTGTCAGATCGGCGAACTGGCTGGCCAGCAGCGTCGTCAGTTTCTGGCGCAAGCGATCCCTCGCCGCCAGATTTTTCGCCACCACCACCAGCTGCGCGGTGTTTTCATTATCCAGCAACACATCCATTGGCAGATAAAAACGCACCGCGCCGGATCCGACATACGTGGTGTAGTGATCGATATCCGTATTCCCCTTGAGCGCCTTCTCCAGGCGTTCCGCCTGCCGCTCCATTTCAGGCTGAGAGGCATTCGCCGGCAGAGACAGGCTGACCAGTAACTCCGGGCGATCCGAGGCCGGGAAAAACTCTCCCTGCATCCAGCGTGTACCGATCGCCGCCAGCGCCAGTGCGGCAACGGCGATCACCAGCGTCGATAAACGGTGGCGCAGCACGCATGCCAGCAAAGCCCGATATGCACGCGCCAGCCGTCCTGCGCCGCGTTCGCGCCCGTTGATGTGGGCTGGCAGCAACCATGCGCCTGTCAGCGGAGAGAAGAGTATGGCGACCACCCACGAGCTGAGTAAGGCAATCAACACCACCGCAAACAGCGAGAAGCAGTATTCTCCGGCGCTGCTGGCAGCAAAGCCAACGGGGATGAAACCGGCGATCATCACCAGTGTTCCGGTGAGCATAGGAAACGCCGTGGTTTTGAATGCATAAGTGGCGGCGTTTTTACGCGACTCGCCGGCTTCCAGCCGGGCAACCATGGTTTCGACGGTGATCATCGCGTCATCCACCAGCAGCCCCAGTGCAATGATCAGCGCGCCCAGAGAAATGCGCTGCAATCCGATTCCGGCCAGCATCATCCCGGCAAAGGTCATCGCCAGTACCAGCGGTATCGCGGCGGCAACCACCAGCCCCGCACGCATGCCCAGCGAAACAAAAGAGACGGCAAGCACAATCAGCACGGCTTCAACCAGCACCCGGACAAAGCCACTGACCGCGTCGCTCACCACCGCCGACTGGTCTGCCACCTTCACCATCTCAATGCCGTGGGGCAACTGGGCCGCAACTTCAGCCATTCTTGCGTTCAATGCCTGGCCGAAACGCAGCATATTGCCGGTGGCGGCCATCGAAATGGCCAACCCAATCGCAGGCTGGCCGTTGACGCGAAACACCGGCGCGGGTGGTTCGGCAATCTGGCGGCTCACGGTGGCAATATCGGTCAGCGGAATATAACGGTCGTTAATGTGCAGGGTGATCGCCCGCAGGCTCTCCTCGCTGGTCAGCGCGCCGCTGACGCGCAGCGCGACATTATCTTTGCCGGTACGAAGTGTTCCGGCCGGTTCGACGGCATTTTGCGCGGCCAGCGCATCGCTCACCTGCTGGATATCCAGCCCCATCCCTGCCAGTTGCCGGGGCGAAAAGGCAATCACTATCTGTTCCTGCTGTTCACCCAGCAGGGTCATTTTGCCCATGTCCGGAAGCGACGTCAGGCCGCGGCGGATCGCCTCCACGCGATCGCGCAGTTCACGCGCGCTATAGCCCTCCGCCGTGAAGCCATAAATTGTGCCAAAGGTGTCATCAAACTCATCATTCACCGCCGGGCCTTGCGCGCCCTGGGGTAGCGAAGGGGCAATATCCTGCATCTTTTTGCGAATCTGATACCAGATGTCCGGCACCTGCCGCGGCGGCGTATCGTCGCGCAGATTGACATAGATAACGGTACTGCCGGCCCGGGTTTCGCTTTCGAGATAATCCAGCCACGGGATTTCCTGGAGTTTCTTCTCCAGCACATCGGTAACAAGCCGCGTGGTATCCGCAACCGTGGCGCCAGGCCACTGGGCAGAAACCACCGCCGTTTTGATGGTGAAGGCCGGATCTTCATTACGCGGCAGATTTTCGTAACACAGCACGCCGGTCGCGATAATAAGCAGCATAAAAAAGCTTATCAGTTGCTGGTGTGCCAGCGCCCAGGCAGAAAGATTAAAGCGTGATTCAACAGGTTTCATGGCTGCGGCTCCCCGGCAATTACCGGTTCACCGGCGCGTAATTTGCTGACGCCTGCGGTGATGACTTTGTCGCCGACGCCCACGCCTGAAGCAATCACCGCGGATGTGGCAGAGTAACCGGCAAGCGTGACCGCGCGTAATTGCGCCTGTCCGTGCCCGTCGATAATAAACACCGCCGGTTGATCGCCAAGGCGGCTGAGTGCTGACGCCGGTACGGTATAGCCGCCTGGCATCGCTGACGGTATCTCAATGGTCGCGCTGGCTCCCAGCGCCATCGCCGCTGGCGGCGTCTCTAAAGTCACCCGGACCTGCCAGGTGCGCGTTTGCGGATCGGCCTGCGGGCTAATATCGCGCAATTTTCCGCTGGCGCGGATAGCCGGGTTTGCCAGCAAAGCCACCGGAAACCGCAGTGCGTTTGACGATGATGCAGGCAAAAGTTGTGGATCGGCGATATCAAAAACCACATCGCGCGCCTCGCTGGTCGCCAGCGTGAAAATCGTCTGCCCTGCGCTGACCACCTGCCCTGCCGAGGCGCTGACGCGAGTGATGATCCCATCGGCAGGCGCTGTCAGTTGGGTCCAGGCCAGATTCTCCTGCGCAGTGTGCAACGCGGCGATACTACTTTTCAGGCGGGATGCTGCCTCCTGCCAGTCGGCACGAGCGCTATCAAGCTGAGTGCGGGCAATGGCCCCGGAAGGCATGAGCGCCTGCATCCGGCTCAGGTTAAGTGCCGCAACGCGTTCAGCGGCGCGGGCGCTTTCCACATCGGCAGTGGCGCTGGTCAGTTGGTTTTTCCCGGTCTCACTCTCCATTGCGGCGAGCACCTGCCCGGCATGCACCCGTTCGCCAATATCGACCAGGCGGCTGACCATTCGTCCGTCAAGGCGAAAAGCCAGCGCCGTCTCATCATGGGCGCGGATCTCCCCGGTGCGCACCGTCAGCGGATGCGCGGAGGTCGCCACGATAATCTGATAACGAACGGGCCTTGGTGGCGCGGGTTTTTCTGTCTGTTTCTCTCCGCATCCCGTCAACAACGTCAGTACCGCCGCGAGAAGCAGCAGCGGAAGCAGAGAAAGGAGGGAAATCGTGCGTGCAACACTAAAAAGATGATGCAGGCTCTGACGCAGATAATCGCTAAATTGTTCTGACATAACGCCACTCCGAATCGGTAATGGCGTTATTGAATCCGGCTTGCGTCGAGATTCGTTCCAGTTTTCGTCAAGAATCCATCAAGAGCGTATGAATTACTCCGTCGCGTCTGTGGGAAGCGAGATGCTGACTTTCAGGCCGCCTTTTTCCGGCAACGACGCGCTGATGCTGCCGCCATGCGCGTGACAGATGGCGCGAGCAATGGAAAGCCCAAGGCCGCTGCCGCCAGAATGTCGCGCCCGCGATGTTTCTGCGCGGGTGAAGCGCTCAAACATAAGCGGCAGAAAATCCGCCGTCACGCCCGGCCCGTCATCCGCAAAATCAATCCGGTAGAGGTTATGCTGCTGCTGAAGAACGATGGATAAATGGCCGTCCCGCCGACCATAGCGCAGCGCATTTTCCATCAGGACGGTAAAAACCTGCCCCAGACGGAACGCGTCGCCGATGAACATCGAAGGCGTACTTGCAGTAACGGTAATCGTCAGACCGGCGCTATCCGCCAGCGGTTTCAGCCATGCCGCGCGCTCATTTAACAGTTCCGCCAGAGACACCGGCTGGAGCGTAAGCGTCAGTTGCCCGGCATCAGCCAGTGATAACAGGTGGAGTTCATCCGTCAGTCGGCTGAGATACTGCAACTGCTTCATCACCATTCCCAATTGCGCTTCGCTGGGTTCAAACACCCCATCCAACATACCCTGCAAACGACCAATGGCGGCCGTTAGCGGCGAGCGCAGTTCATGTGCCATTGCCACATGCGAAGCCCGAAGCTCGCGATCATATCTCGCCAGTTGGCGCGTCATGCTGTTGAAGTCGCTGGCGAATCGCACCATTTCCTCAGGCGCTTCTTTTACCAGCTCCGCCTGGCTGCCAAACTGACCGAGCGTAACTTCGTCGGCCGCATCCCGCAGACGGCTGAATTGCAGCGCCAGCGGCCGCGCATAGCGAAGCCCCATAATGACAATAAAGGGGATCATCACCAGCACCAGCACGGCAACCATTATCCAGTCCGCAGAAGCAATTGAGGGCGTGGAATAGCTCAGCCCCCACCATGTATCAACAATATCGTGGAAGCGCGACGGATTGAGTTGCGGGTTCTCTTTCAGGGCAAGAAACTCGTCGCGCACCGGAGCAGGCATATGGTGCAGCACCCAGAAATTCTGTACGGCGTAACGCAACCACATACATAACGCGATGATAATGACAGAGCCGATCGCCAGCGCGAGGATACGCCCGCAAATCCAGCGCCAGAGCGACTGATGCACCGATTTTTTCATGGCTGCCTGAACCTGTAGCCGACCCCGCGCACATTGGCTAAAACGCCCGTTACGCCCGCATTTTCAAGTTTTTTGCGTAAATTATAAACGTGGGTATCGACGACCCTTTCCAGCGCCTCGCTTTCCGGCAGACACTGCTCAAGCAGGAACTGGCGTGAAAAAGGTCGCGTCGGATGGCGCAGCAAAGTGGTTAAAATCGAAAACTCGGCTGGCGTCAGTTCGAGAAAACGCTCGCTGTTATCCGGCTGGATGACCGCCGCCGTAATGGCGGTGGTGTTCACTTCCAGATGATGCCAGCGCAGGATCTCTTCACGCGTTTCTGTGCGGCTAGCGCGCCGTAGCACCGCCTGAACGCGCGCTACCACTTCGCCGGGATGGTAGGGTTTTACGACATAATCATCCGCACCGTAACGCAATGCTCCGATACGATCGGGAGCGTCTCCCATCGCCGTCACCATTATCACCGGCACATCGCTTTTACGGCGCAGGGCCGCCAGCACTTCGGTACCATTCATCCCCGGCAACATCACATCCAGCAGGATAAGATCGGGTTTCCAGCGTTGCGCCAGCTCAAGCCCGCTCAGGCCATCGACGGTCAACGCTACATCATAATTTTCGCGACGCAGGTAGGCTTCCAGCACATTTGCCGCATCGACATCGTCTTCAATCACGAGAATTTTCCGGGACAGCATTTGCTCACCTTGACCGTTTCTTAACACTTTCCTGACCGTTTATTGATATGAGCCGGATACATTCCGCACTCAGAAGAGGGTAAAACCCTGCCGAAACAGCACGTTCCCCAATAAGCGAGATGTGATGATGATATCGATAAAAACCGCCTTGTACAGGAGCAGCCCATTACTGGCCGCCTTCGTATTCTCAGCCCATGCTGATGACGATACTGCCGCGCAAAATGCGTTCACCCTGGGCATCGGAGGGCAATATGCCCCTCGCTACAGTGGCTCAGACAAACAACGCCTGCAAATGGTTCCTGTGATACAGGCACGCTGGAATGCGCTCTTTTTTGATTCGCAAAAAGGGCTGGGTTACGACTTACAGGCCGATAACGGACTCTATTTCGAACATACGCTCGGTTATGGGTTGGGACGCGCCGATAGCAACTCCGGCTGGCGCGATGGCGCAAACAATTTAAAAGGGATGGGTAACATTGATGCCACCCTCAATACGGCAATGGCTGTCGGCTGGAGCATTACCCCGTGGCTTAACATCGAAGGCAAAGCCACCCTTCCCCTGACCGACGGCCAGGGCGTGCAATATCAGACATCGCTGGCGTTAATCCCGCTGCAAACCGCCAGCGATACGTTGGCTTTTCAGTCTGCCGCGCTGTTTGGCGATAGCCGTTACATGAACACCTTTTATGGCGTTAACAGAGCGCAAAGCTTGCGTAGCGGATACGCTCGCTATGCGGCAGCGTCGGGTTTCTATGGGGTGAATAGCGACCTGACGTGGAATCATCAATTTGATGAACACTGGGGAGCAATGATCAGTGTCGGTTATAGCTGGTTAAGCGACCATGCCGCTGACAGCCCGCTGGTGCAGCGCCGTAATGAAGGGAGCGGCGTGTTGGCCATTCTTTATACCTTCTAGAGGGTTTAGAAAGGCAAACCTGCCACTTTGCTCTGATGCCGCAATCATTATGGACATAAGCCGCTCTCCGGCTTTTCTGCAACCTGCGGAGAGCGTGTTCCCGCACTAGTCGCTTTGCGCAACCCAATGGAGTTTATTGACCTGGAAACCCAGGCGCTGCGCAACCGCGAGATAATTTTGCTTCACTGCATCCGGAATGGTCGGCGTGCGTGAGAGGATCCACAGGTAATCGCGATTTGGCCCACTCACCAACGCGTAGTGATAGTCGTCATCGAGAGCAATAACGTTATAGCCGCCATAGAACGGGCCGAAGAACGAGACCTTCAGTGCGGCGGTCGTCGGCGAGCCGGTAAACAGCGCTTTACCTTCGCTTTCACGCCATTTTTGCTTTTGCGGATCGTAACCCCGGTTCAGCACGCTGATTGCGCCGTCGCGGCGCTGGCCATAAGTCGCGGTGACCTGCTCCAGGCCGCGCTCAAAGCGGTTTTCCAGCCGTGCGATTTCGTACCATTTGCCAAGATATCGGCTGGCATCAAAGCCGGATACGGGCTGTACGCCTTTCGGCGGAGTGGGCGACTTGCAAGCCACCAGCGTCAGCGCAATCGCTACGCCAGTCAAAACGGGCCAGAATTTCATGTGCGCTCCTTTTCTCTGCAGCATCAAGTGTGCGTGGATACTGGGCTTCTGTTGCGTCTGTTTTATCTCTTCTCGCTAATAAATCGCTTAAGAAAATATCCATAACCAATTGAAATAAAATAGTAATCAAAATAATTTTTGTCAAAATTTGGACAAGATTTAGCGATTGTGCAGATTTTAACTCTACCCCGAGATGGACAACTGGGGATAACTACGATGCGGGGGAAATGATTTATGAACATCTCCCTTTACCGGGCTGCGCGATTCGCCGCGTGAAAAGGAGCCTGCGCGTATGACGACACTTCTTATTACGAGCACCAGCTCCGGAATCGGTGCCCGACTGGCAGCGCGGCATCACTTCCCCCCGAACCGAACATCACGGTACTCGATTAAAATCATCAACGACATTGAACGTACGAAAACGGCGACCGCAAATCAGAGAGTCGTGCATGAGATCAACTAATCAGCTCTGGTTTAACGCTTCCGGCGTAACCAACGGTGCCGGATTACGCACAGGCAGACGTTGCTTACCTTTGCGGCGAAAGTTCAGCCTCCGCAGGCTGTAAATCCGGTGGATCCTTTTATGATTCCACGGGTATCCCTGCCGCCGCAGAATCTGAAATAACTTTGGGAAACCATATCGTGGATACCTTTCGGCGGCGGCCTGTAACGCGGAAATAACGGGTTCATCACGCGTGGTATCCGGGCGGTAATGGTAAACCGTTCTGCTCAGATTCAGACTCCGGCAGGCCTGACGAATACTGAGTCCGGATGTCGTTATCAGATGAGCTACCAGCTCACGCTTAAGGGCTGGTTTTAAAGCTTTTTTCGATAACATCTTTCAGTGCCCGGTTCTCAAGACTGAGATCGGCAAACATCTGTTTGAGACGGCGGTTCTCATCTTCAAGATCCTTTATCTTTTTAATATCAGAAGATTCCATGCAGCCATATCGGGATTTCCAGTTGTAGTAAGTCGCCTCAGAAATACCGGCCTCCCGGCAGACATCCTTAACAGTTCGTCCTGCTTCGACTGATTTAATCACGGCGATGATCTGGTGCTCAGTAAAACGGGCTTTACGCATGGCGATCTCCTTCGTTGGCAGATTGAGTATGCCGGAAGATCTCGAAATGTGGATGGCACGATTATGCGGGAGACTTACATGATGATTGTTGATAAAACGATATGCGATCCTATTGTCATCACCGTTGCCTTTTAATGTTTTCTCGCGGTATCAGTATGTTATAGACAAATACTCACTACGTGTTTTCATTCTTACGTAGTATACTGTAACGCTTAACTACTCTTACCTTACCAATGACATCATGAAAACAAGACATATTGACTACATCGATACTGCTAAAGGGATTGGGATTTTATCCGTACTAATTGGACACATATTCCCGAGGCAAAATGTCGATTTCATATACCTATTTCATATGCCGCTGTTTTTTTCATAAGTGGGTATTTATTATCTCCACAACCAACAACTAACTTCATAACAAAAAAAACCAAAGGATTAATTATCCCATATATTTATTTTGCTTTGATTATTATCACCTTAAATACTGTTATATCAGCAATCCTTGGAAGTCTTACTATTGTCGATGTGGCAAAATCACTTATAAAATCAGTCTATGGCGGGGCTTTATTGAAGGGTGATTTAGGTGCATATTGGTTTATCACAGTTCTATTCATTTCTATTATCATCTTGAACTGGATGTTAAACAATTTAAATACAAGAAAAATTTCACTTATCACAATTGCCATGTATTCAGCATCCTTTATTAATCAACACTACATAGCAAGCATCGTTTTTCCTTTAGGGGTGAACATTTGCCTACAGGCAATCCCGTTAATGTATATTGGTTATTTATCCAGAAATAATCAAAAGTTCTTTAAAATTTTATCTGCCGCTGGCATGGCATTTTTGTTAATGTATGTATTGTTGCAGCCAGAATCAATGCGGGTTGATTTCAAAGCTTCTCAGTATGGGATTCCAGTAATTAATACTTTGCTTTCGATAACATGGATATACATTACTTTCCTGCTAAGTAATGCACTGAAAGAAATAGACATATTGAAGTTTATAGGCTCAGCATCTCTAACAATTATGTTTACTCATCAGTGGATACACTTTCATTTGATAGCGTTAGGCATTGAAAATCTTTACGCCATACTTATCATAACATTATTATTATCAATAGCATGTCATTTATTATTTAAAAAATGGGAGTTAAGCTCCTCACTCCTGCTGGGCAAGAGCAGCAGGTAATATTTTCACTTCTATTTATAACTACCAGTCATGATTCATAAAAACCGCTCATGACTAGTAGTTATGTTTAACTTATTGTGCTTATGGGGATTCAGGAAGAATATGACTCCCATCCCCATCCTTGATGTAAGAACGAAGCTCTTTACGATATTCAGTCCATGCCGCAAGCTCAACTTTTACTGAATCCTCAGTGGTCCCTGCATAATCATCATCAGCAATCTGTTCATTCAGTTGGGCTATATGAATCGTTGCTCGATCGTACTCTGATTGCGCGGCCGCAAGATTTTCAGCCGCTATCTCTTCTGGTGTTTTCTCTGTTTACGGTGATTCGTCAGGCGGCATTATCTCATTCAGAGTGGGCGGCAAATGCATGTGATCTTGCCCTTGTCACTGGTCAGCGCCGGGAGGATGTTTCTCTGTTCAGGTTTAGTGATATCAGAGATGGCAGGCTCTTTGTGACGCAGGGAAAAACGGGTCACAAGCTGGCAATCTCCCTCAATTTGAGACTGGACGCCGCAGGCCTGTTTTTGCAGGATGTGATTGAGCGTTGCAGGGTGAATAACCCATCTAATTTTATGCTCTACTCATCGATAAGGCGAGGTGGCAGGAAGCCGGGGCCATTATTCCCTGACGGGCTAACTCAGGCATTTTCCGATCTTCGTGATTCCTCCGGCTTAAGGTTCGGGCCAAACCCTCCTTCTTTTCATGAGATAAGAAGTCTGGCTGGGAGGCTTTATGAAGTGGAGTATGGGGAGGAATTTGCTCAACGTTTGCCTGGTCATAAAAACAGCGCAATGACGAAAAAATACCTGGACGCGCGCAGTGCAGAGTATGTTATGGTTTGAGCCGGATATAGGGTTTTCGGAGTTATTTCTGGAAATTTCGGGAAGAGATATAAAAAATCTTTATATTCCATATAGATAAAAAAAGACCGAATACGATTCCTGTATTCGGTCCAGGGAAATGGCTCTTGGGAGAGAGCCGTGCGCTAAAAGTTGGCATTAATGCAGGCTAAGTCGCCTGGCACTTTAAGAATAGATGACGGCGTCAGCTTTTCCAGTCCGCGACAAAAGTGGAAAGAAAAATTCGCTAACCGTCACGCTAAAAAATGCAAAAACCGCAAGACTTGCTCAAACAGGCTTGCGGTTTTTTATTGAATATCAGGCAGTTAATATAGCCAGTTAACAAAGTTTCTCTGCCCGGGCGATAAACGGTTCAAGGCTCATCTTTTCACCGGGTTTTGCGGGATCATTAACCTGAATAATACCGATCGGCTGCCCACTGGCTTTACCGCTGGCGACCTGCTTTTCCGCCACATCGTTCAGCGGGTATTGCACCAGCGTGCTGGGATTGATGGCATAAAGCGCATGTCCGGGACGGCAGGTCAGCATGATCTCTTCGCGATCAAATGCCCATTTGTCTTTGCCCATTTCAAAGCGGCTGACGGTGATCACCTGCGGTGCAGCAAGCGCCACACCTGAACATGTCAGCATTAACAGCCCTAATAAGTTCTTTTTCATTCTTTCCGCCAGGTTCAGTCAAAAAGGTTCCCATGTCGCAAAAAGGCTCACTGCGGCAAGCACAAGCGCGCCCAACCCCAGTTCGGCCCAGGTCAGGGCGATAAATCGCTGCCGCGCAGCATCATGATGCCGATTCAGACGCGGCACCAGAACATACCGATTCACAAGGGCAATTACCACCATCAGCGCCACAAGCGCACATTTCAGTAATAGCATCCGCCCCCAGTCATTTTGCCAGGGGCGCGCTACGCCTTCGATCAAAAGTGTATTAACTACACCGGTTGCCAGCACGCCCGCGACCGCAAAATGGCCATAGTGGGAAAAACGCAGCATGGCCGAGATGGCCGCCGGGCGTGACTGCCCGTGGGCCAGGCGCATGCAAAACAGTACCGGCAGCAATCCGCCGATCCACATCGCCGCACAAAGCAGATGCAGCGCATGATTGCCACGCTGAAGAACGCCCATCGCCCCTTCACGCATTGCAGCGTGCCCCACTCCCGCTGCCAGCAGAAACTGGATCGCCAGCAGCACGAATATACGCCGCTGCTGTTGAGGCTGCAGGAACAGGCTTATCAGCGTCAGGAGGGCAAAAATGATTTGCCACGCCCAGATCGTGCCAAAGCCGGTCGCCGCAACCGCCAGCCAGGTCGAGGGTTGCCAGACATCTCCCCAGCCCTCCCCCATTAATCCGCCCTGGAAAGCGAACATCAGGATCGCGCTAAGAGCGCTCAGCCATAAACATCCACGCTGAAGGGGAAGAAAGCGGCGGGTAATCAGATGCTCCAGGCTGCGCGGAGCCAGCCACGCACTGAACAGTGCGCAGCCAAACGAGAGCATCAGGGCGGCGAAATGCACAAATCGCAACCCAACAAAAGCGATCTCCAACATTGGTTACTTCACAGAAAAGTGATACTGCCCGCTGGTTTTGTGCCCATCGACGGAAACCACGTGCCAGTTAACGGTATAATTGCCCGGCGTCAACGGTTGCTCCAGCGGAACGATCATTTGCGTTTTGTCATTCTCATTGCGCTTTACTGCGTCGGTTCTGATAATTTGTTGCTGCGCACCGGTTACCGAGATGCCGCTGAATTTCGGTTCAATACCTTCCGAGAAATTCAGTGTTAGCGCCTGTGGCGCAGCGGTTACCGCCGCATCGGCGGCTGGGTATTGCCCCTTGAGATGCGCATGTGCCAGCACTGCAGGTGCCGTAAAAAGGCTGGCGATGAGCACCGCTGTTCGCCAGTGTGCGTAAGCAGAGATGGACATAGAGTTCATTCCTTTTTGTTATACATTTAGGGAAAAGAATAACCCTGTACAATATTCGCGTCGAGTATCATTGTCGGTGCACTTGTCTTTCTGCGACAGGCTTAGTAACTTTTGCCGCGTGAACCCAGGAGAAAATCATGATTACCAATCTTGCGCAGCTTGAACAGGAAGAGATGGACAAGGTCAATGTCGATCTTGCTGCCGCGGGCGTTGCCTTTAAAGAACGCTACAACATGCCGGTGATTGCGGAAGCCGTGGAGCGTGAACAGCCGGAGCACCTGCGTAACTGGTTTCGCGAGCGTTTAATCGCTCATCGTCTGGCTTCCGTTTCGCTTTCGCGCCTGCCTTATGAGCCTAAAGCTAAATAACGGAGCAGGTTATGTTACGTGTTATCGATACCGAAACCTGCGACCTGCAAGGCGGGGTTGTGGAAATTGCCTCCGTTGACGTGGTTGACGGAAAGATAGTCAATCCGATGAGCCATCTGGTCCGGCCCGATCGCCCTATCAGTCCGCAGGCGATGGCCATCCATCACATAACAGAAGCGATGGTGGCCAATCAGCCGTGGATTGAAGAGATTGTGCCGCATTACTATGGCAGCAACTGGTACGTGGCGCATAACGCCAGTTTTGACCGCCGCGTGCTGCCAGAAATGCCGGGCGAATGGATTTGCACCATGAAGCTGGCGCGCCGTCTCTGGCCGGGAATTAAATACAGCAACATGGCGCTATATAAATCCCGCAAACTGAGCGTACAGACGCCGCCGGGGCTGCATCATCACCGCGCGTTATACGACTGCTATATCACCGCCGCGTTACTGATAGATATTATGCAGGTTTCCGGCTGGACGCCGGATCAGATGGCGACCGTGACCGGCCGCCCGGCGCTGGTAACTACTTTCACCTTCGGTAAATACCGCGGCAAAACGGTGTCTGAGATTGCCGACCGCGATCCGGGCTACCTGCGCTGGCTGTTCAATAACCTGGAGCGTATGAGCCCGGAACTGCGACTGACGTTAAAGCACTATCTCGGCGACGATTAATGTACCCCGTGTCCGGGTAAAGTGCCCTGCGTCAGGGCAATCAGGAAAGCGTACTCCAGCGCCACACCTTCATAGGATTTAAAACGCCCGGATTTCCCTCCGTGCCCGGAATCCATATCGGTACAAAGCAGCAGCAGATTATTGTCCGTTTTGTACTCGCGCAGTTTTGCTACCCACTTCGCCGGTTCCCAGTACTGTACCTGCGAATCGTGCAGCCCGGTCGTTACCAGCATGTGCGGGTAATCGTGGGCTCCGACGTTATCATAAGGGCTGTATCCCTTGATGTAGTGATAGTAGGTTTCATCCTGCGGATTCCCCCACTCTTCAAACTCACCGGTGGTCAGCGGAATAGATTCATCCAGCATGGTGGTCACGACATCAACAAAGGGCACCTGGGCAATCACGCCATGAAATAGCGAGGGACGCTGATTGATGACTGCGCCTATCAGCATACCACCAGCGCTTCCCCCCATGCCGTAGCAGAAGAGCGGCGAACCATATCCCTGCGCCAGTAGCGAATCGGTGACATCGATAAAATCATTGAAGGTATTTTTCTTGTTGAGGAATTTTCCCTCTTCATACCACGATTGCCCCAGCTCACCGCCGCCGCGTACGTGGGCAATGGCAAACACAAAACCCCGATCAAGCAGGCTCAAACGGCTACTGCTAAAGTCTGCATCCATACTGGCGCCGTAGGATCCATACCCGTAGACCAGCAGCGGATTTTCACCTTTGCGGAATAAGGTGTGGTTGTAAACCAGCGAGACCGGTACTTCTACGCCATCTCTGGCGTGGATCCACAGGTGTTCACTGCGATAGTGGCTGGCATCGAAACCCGCGACCTCAACTTGCTTCAGCACGCGCCGCTCGCCGGTATCCATATCCAGTTCAAAAAGTGTGTCCGGCGTGGTCATCGACGAGTAGCCGTAGCGTAAACGCGAGGTTTCCGGTTCCGGATTATACGCCAGCCAGGTGACATAGGCCGGATCGTCAAACGCAATGCCCACCACTTCCCGCGTCTTACGGTTGATCTGCCGCAGGCTGGTTAAACCGCGCTGCCGCTCCTCAACCACCAGCCAGTCGCTGAAAAGCGTAAACCCTTCCAGCATGACCTGTTCGCGCGCCGGGATCAGCACTTCCCAGCGCCTTTCATCGCGCACTTTGGTACGATACAGGCCAAAGTTTTTGCCTTCGCGGTTAGAACGCAGGTAGAAAGTGTGCTGGAAATGGTCGAGGCTGTACTCATGCTCTTTGCGTCTTGGCAAAAAACAGAGCGGCTGCGCATCGGGTAGCTCTGCGTCGAGAAGCAGCACTTCGCTGGTGGTAGCGCTGGAAAGGTGGATTGTAATGTAGTGCTGCGAGGTCGTTTTGCCTAAACCGACATAGAAGGTCTCATCCTGCTCTTCGTACACCAGCTCATCCTGCTGCGCTGATTCTCCGACAGTGTGGCGCCACACCTGATACGGCAACAGCGTGGTTGCATGCTTGCGCACATAGTAGAGCGTTTCGGAGTCATTAACCCAGACAAAATCCGGTGAAACGTTATCCAGCACTTCCGGGTACCAGTTGCCGGTTTCAAGGTTACGAAAACGCAAACCATACTGGCGGCGCGATAAAAAGTCTTCGGCTATCGCCATAATGGCGTTGTCTGGCGAGACTTCCAGGCCGCCGAGCGTATAGAATTCGCTGTGTGATGCGCGCTGGTTGGCATCCAGCAGCACCGTCCACTCATCCCACTCTGCGCTCAGCACCGACTGACGCTGGTAGATTGCATATTCATTACCCGGTTCGTAAATGTGCCGATAGCGATAACCATTTCTGACATAGGGCGCGGAAACCTCACGTTGCGGTATGCGTGAGATGATCTCCTGCAGCACGTCATCCTGTAGCGCCTGCTGCGACGCCATCATTTTGCGGCCGTAGTCATTTTCCTGACGCAGATAGTCAAGCACCTCTGGCTGCGAGCGGGTATCGTCCCGCAGCCAGTAATAGTTATCAACGCGCGTATCGCCATGCGTGGTGATAGCGTGTGGGATCTGTTTTGCTTTCGGCGACATAGTATTGTTCTTTTTTGTTTAACACACTTATAAGGTTGGCAAAACCCGCGCGTGATGCAAGCGAAACCACACTGTAATCAGAATCAAGCGGTAAGTTTTTGCTGCTTTATATCCGCTTCTATCTCCTCACGAACGGCCTGCGGGATCTGTAACGCATCTCCCAATGCATTCAGATAGCTGCGTTCCATAAAGTGATCGATATCGATAACGGCACAGCTGAGATACCAGAGTTCCAGCGCCTCTTCTTCATTCTGTACACCCTGCGCCAGACGCGCGGGATCCAGCGGTTGTTCGATTGCCTGCGCAACCAACCGCCGCCCCTGTTCTTCCACCCCGGCTTCACGAAGCTGCTGCTCGATAGCGGCTCGTTCTTTGTCGTCGATATGACCATCGCTCTTCGCGGCAAAAACCAGAGCCAGGATCAGGCGCTCCGTGCGCACATCCAGCGGAGATTGCTGCTGCCCGTACTGTGGCTCTCCCTGATGCGCGTTGCGGATACGGTCTTTGTATTTATTCCACAGCACCGTACCGGCGACCGCGCCGCCGCCAACCAACAGTGCGCTGGTACCGTATTTAGCAAGCAATTTGCGTGAGGATTTACTGGCAACGAGCAGCCCGGCAAGGCCACCTAATGCGCCCGGCGCCAGCAGGTTATGTAACCCCTGACCGCCCGAAGTTGAGGGATCCGTATTATCTTTCGAACCCAGCAACGACTGTATTTGATTCAACCAGCTCATAATGCCCTCGCTTATCTATGTGTGGTTGCCCAGAGTATGCGAGGGGGATGTCAGGAAGTGTCTATAGCGGCAAAAGATGAGAAAAGTATCGCGTTACGGTTGCGGCTGGTACTCTGCCGCGCCCGCTTTGCAATCAACGGCCACACGGTAGTGAATATCCATATTTTTACCGCGAACCGTGAGCGGTACTGTCCATTTATCACCCTTACCAACGATCTCTTTCGGATTCACCCAGGCGACCGGATCGGCCTGCCCCAGTTTTTTCTGATCGTCTGCCCAGCGCACAATGCGATTTTGCAGATAGTCACGCTTAACGCTGGCCGCGATCCCATCGGCATCAAGACCTTCACAAGAAGGAAACTTTACCGCTTTATCCGTTGCAGCGTGCGCCATGGTACTGCCTGCCAGCAAAAGCAGACCTGTAAAAACTCCTGCTATTTTCATGCTTATCTCCAGGTACTTACTTGTCCAGTCAAAAGCATGGTACAAATTGCTGGCAGTGCAAGATCAGGCCACTTTCGCACGCTTCTGCGCGCTTTTAATATCCACTGCGTCTGTCGGTTCAGCATCAGCAGAAGCAGACGCTGCGGCAGGCTCTTCCGCTTCAGCACCTGGCAATTTGCCGGATTTCAGAATACCGCTCAGCGCGTCTTTCTGTTCAGCAAGCCACAGCGCCATTTGATCGCGCATCTCATCTTCCAGCGCTACCGGGCCGGTACCTAACCAGTCGCCCAGCACTTCCGCCAGATCGAGCATTTTATCGTAAGCATCAGCTTCCTTTTTGCTGGCAAAAGACATTTTTTCCTCACCTTCACGAATGACTACGTATTTAACTTCTACCGCCATGATGCAGCCTCATTCAACTGTGTATTTATACAGTATATTAGCGCGATGAAAAAAGCATCGCAAGGGATAAAAGACAGACGCAAACGTTTTCGTTTATACTGCGCCCAGTTTTTTCCCCAACGGTAAGATGCTATGACTCTTTTAGGTACTGCGCTGCGCCCGGCAGCAACTCGCGTGATGTTACTCGGCTCTGGCGAACTGGGTAAGGAAGTGGCCATTGAATGTCAACGACTGGGCATTGAAGTTATCGCGGTAGATCGCTATGCCGATGCGCCAGCAATGCATGTGGCGCACCGTTCGCATGTGATCAATATGCTTGATGGTGAGGCGCTAAAGGCGCTGGTCGCACAAGAAAAACCGCATTTTATCGTGCCAGAAATCGAAGCGATCGCCACCGATACACTGCTGGAACTGGAAGCGCAGGGCCAGCATGTGGTGCCCTGCGCCCGTGCCACAAAATTGACCATGAACCGTGAAGGCATTCGTCGCCTGGCGGCGGAAGAGTTGCAGTTACCAACATCCAGCTACCGCTTTGCCGACAGTGAAGCGGCTTTTCGCGATGCCGTCGCCGAAATAGGTTTGCCCTGTATCGTAAAACCGGTGATGAGCTCCTCCGGTAAAGGTCAGAGCTTTATTAAAAGCGCAGAGCAACTGACAAAAGCCTGGGAATACGCCCAACAGGGTGGCCGTGCGGGTGCCGGACGGGTGATTGTCGAAGGCGTGGTTAACTTTGATTTTGAAATCACGCTTCTGACCATCAGCGCCGTTGATGGCGTCCATTTTTGCGCACCGGTCGGCCACCGCCAGGAAGACGGTGATTATCGCGAATCCTGGCAGCCTCAGCAGATGTCGCCGCTGGCGCTGGAACGCGCGCAGGCAATTGCCAGCAAAGTCGTGCTGGCGCTGGGCGGCTATGGGCTGTTCGGCGTTGAGCTGTTCGTTTGCGGCGATGAAGTGATCTTCAGCGAGGTTTCTCCTCGCCCGCATGATACCGGGATGGTGACGCTGATTTCCCAGGATCTCTCGGAGTTCGCACTGCATGTCCGTGCTTTCCTCGGTTTACCGATTGGCGACATTCGCCAGTACGGCCCGGCAGCTTCGGCCGTGATCCTGCCGCGTCTGCGCAGCCAGAATGTGACCTTCGATAACGTGCAAAATGCGCTCGCCGCCGGTGTACAACTGCGTCTTTTTGGTAAACCTGAAATCGACGGTTCGCGCCGCATGGGCGTAGCGCTGGCCGTGGCTGAAAGTGTCGAAAAGGCCGTAGAGCGCGCGGTTGCCGCCGCGGCCGCAGTTCAGGTTAAGGGCTAAAAAAAAGCCCGGGGGCGCTCATCGCCTACCGGGCTTTTCTGCACAAGGCGGGTAAACACCCGCCCGCGAGATTACTGTTTCGCGCCTTCAACCGCTTCACGCGCCAGTTTGGTGATGCGATCGTAATCACCCGCTTCCAGCGCATCGGCCGGAACCAGCCAGGAACCGCCGATGCACAGCACGCTTTTCAGCGCCAGGTAATCACGGTAGTTAGCCGGGGAGATCCCGCCAGTCGGGCAGAAACGGACCTGAGAGAACGGACCTGCAATCGCCTGCAACGCTTTAGTACCGCCATTTGCTTCCGCCGGGAAGAATTTGAACTCTTTCAGACCGTAGTCCATGCCCAGCATCAACTCAGAAACGGTGCTGATGCCCGGGATCAGCGGGATAGTACCTTCGGTTGCGGCTTTCAGCAGCGGCTCGGTCAGGCCCGGGCTGATAGCGAACTGCGCGCCAGCAGCGGTCACTTCCGCCAGCTGCTGCGGGTTCAGTACCGTACCGGCACCGATAATTGCGTCGGGCACTTCTTTTGCGATAGCGCGGATAGCATCCATCGCACAAGCGGTACGCAGGGTGACTTCCAGTACGCGAACACCGCCAGCAACCAGCGCTTTTGCCATCGGCACAGCGTGTTCCAGTTTGTTCACTACAATCACCGGCACTACCGGACCTGTTTTCAGAATTGCTTCTGCACTCGTTTTCCAGTTTTTCATCAGAGTTTTTCTCTCGCCAGAACTAAATCTTATCGTCTTAAAAAGTGATACAGGTTGCGCCCTGCTCCGCACCTGAGAGTTTCTCCCGCAGCGCGCCGAACAATTCGCGGCCTGTGCCCACGCGCATCGCGCTCAGGTCAGGAATATGCGGCTGACGTGCGGCAAGTTCTTCGTCATCAACCAACAGCGTTAACTCGCCTGTCTGCCCGTTAACCCGGATAATATCGCCATCACGTACTTTCGCCAGCAATCCGCCATCGTATGCTTCTGGTGTAACGTGGATCGCCGACGGCACTTTACCTGATGCGCCTGACAGCCGTCCATCGGTAACCAGTGCAATTTTGAAACGGCGGTCCAATAATACACCAAGTGGCGGCATGAGTTTATGTAATTCTGGCATGCCGTTCGCTTTTGGCCCTTGATGACGGACAACCACCACGCAATCACGGTCCAGCAGGCCTGCTTCGAAGGCCGGTAAGACATCATGCTGGCTTTCAAAAATTACCGCTGGCGCTTCAATAACCTGATTTTCAACCGGTACTGCTGAGGTTTTCATCACCGCGCGCCCCAGGTTGCCGCTCAGCACTTTGGTGCCGCCATGTTTTGAGAACGGCTGTTCGATGGTCGCAATGACGTCAGCATCCAGCGATGCAGCCGCGCCATCACGCCAGTCCAGCTCGCCATTATTGAGCCACGGCTCCTGGGTGTAGCGCGTCAGGCCAAAGCCCGCCACGGTGTGAACATCTTCATGCAACAGACCGCCTTTCAGCAGTTCACGCATCAGCACCGGCACACCGCCAGCCGCCTGGAAGTGGTTAATATCTGCCGGGCCATTCGGGTAGAGACGCGCCAGCAGCGGAACCACATCAGAAAGATCGGAGAAATCATCCCAGTTGATAATGATCCCTGCTGCGCGCGCCATCGCCACCAGATGCATGGTGTGGTTGGTGGAGCCACCCGTCGCCAGCAGTGAAACGATACCGTTCACCACGACTTTTTCATCAATCATTTTACCGAGCGGCATCCACTCGTTGCCATTGCCGGTCAGACGGGTCACCTGACGGGCTGCCGCTTCAGTCAGTACACGGCGCAGAGGCGCATCCGGATGGACAAACGATGAGCCAGGCAGTTGCATGCCCATAAACTCAATCACCATCTGGTTAGTGTTAGCCGTGCCGTAAAACGTACAAGTCCCTGGTGCATGATATGACGCGGCTTCTGATTCGAGCAGCGCCATACGATCGACTTTACCTTCCGCATAAAGCTGGCGAATGCGTACTTTCTCTTTATTTGCCAGACCGCTCGCCATCGGGCCAGACGGAATAAACACCGCCGGTAAATGACCAAATGACAGCGCTGCCATGGCCAGCCCCGGGACAATTTTGTCGCACACACCGAGGTACAGCGCGCCGTCAAACATATTGTGAGAAAGCCCTACCGCTGCCGACATGGCAATCACTTCGCGGCTCAGCAGGGAAAGTTCCATGCCGTCCTGCCCCTGGGTTACGCCGTCGCACATTGCCGGAACGCCGCCCGCTACCTGACCCACCGCGTTCACTGAATGCAACGCTTTACGGATAATCTCCGGATAGACTTCGTAAGGCTGATGAGCGGAAAGCATGTCGTTGTAGGAAGTGATAATGGCAATATTGTTGCGCAACATGCTTTTGAGGGAGGCTTTGTCGTCAGGCTGGCAAGCTGCAAATCCATGTGCCAGGTTACCGCAGGCCAGTGTGGAACGGCGCACGGTGTTCGTTTTCGCCTGTTCAATGCGGGCAAGGTAGGCTGAGCGGGTTTCGCGCGAACGCTCAATAATGCGATTTGTTACGCGTAACATTGTTGAGTTCATAAAGGCTCCTGAAATTTATCTGTCCGGGGAACCGCGTCAACAATGCCATAAGCCTTCGTTATCAGACTGTAAACACCAAAACGCCGCGCCCCTGAGGCAAAATCGCTTCAGCCAGTGTAATAAAAAAAGCCCCGCTGGTGAATCCAGTCGGGGCCTGAAAGGTGAAAAATTATTCTGATATCTGTGTTAGATCATGTTACCGGTAAAATGAAATGCTTTTTGCCGCAATAACATCACTCAAACTCGTTCCATGAACGGCCGTCGCGGGTAATCATCGCCACCGATGCAACCGGTCCCCAGGTACCCGCCTGATACGGTTTCGGCGCATCGTTGTCCGCGGCCCACGCTTCGGTGATGGAATCGACCCATTTCCAGGCTTCTTCCACTTCGTCACGACGCACGAACAGAGCCTGAATACCACGCATGGTTTCCAGCAGAAGGCGCTCGTAAGCATCAGCAAGATGCGTTTGATTAAAGGTTTCGGAGTAGCTCAGATCGAGTTTGGTAATTTGCAGGTTGTGTTTATGATCCAGGCCTGGAACCTTATTAAGCACCTGAATATCCACACCTTCATCCGGCTGCAGGCGAATGGTCAGTTTGTTCTGCGGCAGATCCTGCCAGGACTCTTTGAACAGGTTCAGCTCAGGCGTTTTAAAGTAGACCACAACTTCTGAACATTTGGTCGGCAGACGTTTACCGGTGCGCAAATAGAACGGCACGCCGGCCCAGCGCCAGTTATCGATATCAACACGGATAGCGACGAACGTTTCGGTATTGCTGGATTTATTCGCTCCCTCTTCTTCCAGGTAACCCGGCACTTTTTTGCCTTGCGCAAACCCGGCGGTGTACTGACCACGTACGGTTTTTTCGCGCACGTTGGTGCGATCGATGCGGCGCAACGATTTCAGCACTTTCACTTTTTCATCACGAATACTGTCCGCGGTCAGATCGGACGGCGGCGACATGGCAATCATGCAGAGGATCTGCAACAGGTGGTTCTGGATCATGTCGCGCATCTGCCCGGCCTGGTCAAAATAGCCCCAGCGCCCTTCGATACCGACCTCTTCCGCCACGGTGATTTCCACGTGATCGATGGTACGGTTATCCCAGTTGTTAACAAACAGGGAGTTGGCAAAACGCAGCGCCAGCAGGTTAAGTACCGTCTCTTTACCCAGATAATGGTCGATGCGGTATACCTGGCACTCTTCGAAAAATTCGCCCACCTGGTCGTTAATTTCCCGCGATGTCGCAAGCGATGTTCCCAGCGGCTTTTCCATCACGACACGCGCCGGTTTCGCGTTCAGTTTTGCTTCACCCAGCCCCTTACAGATGGCGCCAAAGGTGCTCGGCGGCATGGCAAAGTAGTTGATGGTCGTGCGATTTTTCTGGTCAAGCATCGCGCCGAGACGTTTGAATGCGGAGGTTTCGTTAACATCCAGATTGCAAAAATCCAGACGACCACTCAGCTTATCCCACAGACTTTCGTCGATTTTTTCCTTCATGAAGGTTTCAAGCGCTTCACGAACAACCTTGGTATAGGCTTCCTTATCCCACTCGGCACGGCCGACCCCCAGGATACGTGTATCCGGATGGATCTGCCCCGCTTTTTCCAGTTGGTACAGTGAAGGCAGCAATTTCCGGCGTGCGAGGTCACCTTTCGCGCCGAAAATGACCAGGTCACACGCCTGGGCTGTTTGTACTACCGCCATGTCAATCTCCTCAGTTGGCTGTCCTGGAGCGTTAGCCAGGCCTTAGTTGTAATTTTATTACAGTACACTGTACTGCGTTTACGTAATTCCCGAAACTGTTACGCATTGTCAGGACGTGCGTTATTTTGTTGTGACAAAAAATCTGTTTTTTTGCCCTGAAAAAGCCGGATATTTGCCCTGGAAACAGACGATAAAATCTGACTCTGATCATGTAATGAAAAAAAACAACATCATTTCTCATCACTACTTACACTTCTGCTTCCCGCGGGGGTAATATCTGTTTAAAACGCATCACGATTCCATCTATCAGTGTAATCGTTTCACCATGAGCGCTTTATCACCATGAATATGCTGGAAAAAATCCAGTCACGGCTGGAACACCTTAGCAAATCCGAACGGAAGGTCGCGGAAGTCATCCTCGCCGCTCCGGACCAGGCCATCCACTCCAGCATCGCTGCGCTGGCACAGGAAGCAGATGTCAGTGAACCGACGGTAAACCGTTTTTGCCGCAGCCTTGATACTCGCGGTTTCCCGGACTTTAAGTTACATCTGGCACAAAGTCTCGCCAACGGCACGCCCTATGTTAATCGAAATGTTGACGAAGATGACAGCGTAGAAGCCTATACCGGAAAAATCTTTGAGTCGGCAATGGCCAGCCTCGATCACGTCCGGCAATCGCTGGATATGGCCGCTGTCAATCGCGCCGTCGATCTGTTGACCCAGGCGAAAAAAATCTCGTTTTTCGGTCTCGGCTCGTCTGCCGCCGTTGCGCACGACGCCATGAACAAATTTTTCCGCTTCAACGTACCGGTGATTTACTCTGACGACATCGTGCTGCAACGCATGAGTTGTATGAATTGTAGCGACGATGACGTGGTTGTGCTGATTTCCCATACCGGAAGAACAAAAAACCTTGTTGAGCTTGCGCAACTGGCGCGTGAAAACGACGCCATGGTCATTGCCCTGACTTCAGCAGGGACACCGCTTGCGCGCGAGGCAACGCTTGCTATCACGCTTGATGTCCCGGAAGATACTGACATTTATATGCCCATGGTTTCCCGACTTGCGCAACTGACCGTCATTGACGTGCTGGCCACCGGTTTTACCTTGCGCCGCGGCGCAAAATTCAGGGATAACTTGAAGCGAGTCAAAGAAGCCCTGAAAGAATCGCGCTTTGATAAGGAGTTACTTATCAAAAGTGATAACCACTAATAGTTAATAACAAAGCAGTAACCTCTTACGCTGTTCGGTCAGGCGCATTGCCCTTCACAGCGGGGCGCTAAATGGCCGAATTCATGTTCACGCAACACCAAGTTGTTTCAGTCAACGGAGTATTACATGTCCAGAAGGCTTCGCAGGACCAAAATCGTAACCACTTTAGGCCCGGCCACTGACCGCGATAACAACCTTGAGAAGGTTATCGCTGCTGGCGCTAACGTGGTGCGTATGAACTTCTCACACGGAACACCTGAAGATCATAAATTACGTGCGGATAAGGTACGTGAGATTGCGGCAAAACTGGGACGTCATGTTGCTATCCTTGGCGATTTGCAGGGACCTAAAATTCGCGTGTCTACCTTCAAGGAAGGCAAAGTTTTCCTGAACGTTGGCGATAAATTCCTGCTTGATGCCAACCTGGGTAAAGGCGAAGGCGACAAGGAAAAAGTCGGCATCGACTATAAAGGCCTGCCAGCCGACGTGGTGACGGGCGATATCCTGCTGCTCGACGACGGTCGCGTTCAGTTGAAAGTGCTGGAAGTTCAGGGCATGAAAGTGTTCACCGAAGTGACTGTCGGCGGACCGCTCTCCAATAACAAAGGCATCAACAAACTGGGCGGCGGTCTCTCTGCTGAAGCTCTGACAGAGAAAGACAAAGCGGATATCGTTACCGCGGCGCTGATCGGCGTTGATTACCTGGCAGTCTCTTTCCCGCGCTGCGGCGAAGATCTGAACTACGCCCGCCGCCTGGCGCGCGATGCAGGCTGCGACGCGAAGATTGTAGCGAAAGTCGAACGTGCGGAAGCTGTTTGCGATCAGGACGCGATGGACGATGTGATCCTTGCGTCTGATGTGGTGATGGTTGCCCGTGGCGATCTCGGCGTTGAAATCGGCGATCCGGAACTGGTCGGTATTCAGAAAGCGCTGATCCGCCGTGCCCGTCAACTGAACCGTGCGGTGATCACCGCCACGCAGATGATGGAGTCGATGATCACCAACCCAATGCCAACCCGCGCGGAAGTAATGGATGTCGCTAACGCCGTGCTTGACGGCACCGATGCCGTAATGCTCTCTGCGGAAACCGCCGCCGGTCAGTATCCGTCTGAAACCGTAGCGGCAATGGCGCGCGTTTGTCTGGGTGCGGAAAAGATCCCAAGCATCAACGTTTCTAAACACCGCCTGGATATTCAGTTCGATAACGTAGAAGAAGCGATCGCGATGTCGGCGATGTACGCGGCCAATCACCTGAAAGGTGTAACCGCTATCATCTCCATGACCGAATCCGGCCGTACCGCCCTGATGACTTCACGCATCAGTTCCGGCCTGCCGATTTTCGCCCTCTCCCGCCATGAGCGCACCCTGAACCTGACAGCGCTCTACCGTGGCGTAACGCCGGTCTATTTCGACAGCGTTAACGAAGGCGTTGCCGCCGCTAACGACGCCGTTAACCTGCTGCGTGACAAAGGCTATCTGCTTTCCGGCGATCTGGTGATCGTGACGCAGGGTGACGTGATGAGCACCGTGGGTACCACCAATACCACTCGTATTCTGACCGTCGAATAACCGGCAGCCAGAAAAGTAGAAGGCCTCTCGCTGGAGAGGCCTTTTTTATCTCTTCGGGAACAGTTCTTTACGCTTATAGGGCTCTGTTTCGCCGGGTTTGCGCGTTTTTAGCAGCTTCAGGATCCAGGTGTATTGCTCCGGACGAGGTGTGACAAATACTTCCACCTCTTCATTCATGCGTCTGGCGATCGTGTTGTCGTCCGCTGTCAGCAGATCATCCATCGGCGGCCGCACCTGGATAATCAGACGATGCGTTCTGGCGTCATAAACCGGGAACAACGGTACAACACGTGCGCGGCAGACTTTCATCAGGCGACCAATGGCCGGAAGCGTTGCTTTGTAGGTGGCAAAGAAATCGACAAACTCGCTGTGCTCCGCGCCGTGATCCTGGTCCGGCAGATAGTAGCCCCAGTAGCCCTGGCGCACCGACTGGATAAAAGGTTTAATGCCATCGTTGCGCGCATGCAAACGCCCACCAAAACGGCGACGCACAGTATTCCAGACATAATCAAAGACCTTATTGCCTTGGTTATGGAACATGGCCGCCATCTGCTGCCCCTGTGAAGCCATCAGCATCGCCGGAATATCCACGCCCCAGCCGTGCGGCACGAGGAAAATGACTTTCTCGTTGTTACGTTGCAATTCATCGATGATGTATTTGCCCTGCCAGTCGACGCGCGGCAACACCTTTTCCGGGCCACGGATCGCCAGCTCCGCCATCATGACCATTGCCTGAGGCGCAGTAGCAAACATCTCATCAATAATGGCTTCCCTTTCAGCTTCGCTTTTTTCAGGAAAGCAGTAGAGCAAATTGATCTGTGCGCGACGACGCGCGCTTTTGCCAAATTTCCCGGCCAGACGGCCCAGTTTTCCCAGCAGGGGATCGCGTACCGACGGCGGAACCAGCGCTACGCCAGCAAATGCCAGTACGCCCAGCCACGCGCCCCAGTTACGCGGGTGGCGGAATTCACTTTCGAACTCCGGAATATATTCACTGTTATTTTTTTTCGTTTCCATGCATCGTCCGCAGGCCAGAAATCAAGTCACTCAGGATAAGGAGATAGTGTAGCGAGGCGTTATCTTTCACACAAAAGAAAAAGCCGGCGCGCAACACGCACCGGCTTCGAACGCATATTTGTTAAGCGAATCAGTCAAAACGCAGCTGCGGAATAACCTCTTTCACCTGCGACAGATAATCCGTGCGATCCGAACCGGTCAGCCCTTCGGTGCGCGGTAGTTTTGCCGTTAACGGGTTGACAGCCTGTTGGTTGATCCACATTTCATAATGCAAATGCGGCCCGGTGGAACGTCCGGTATTACCCGACAGAGCGATGCGATCGCCACGCTTCACTTTCTGACCCGGTTTTACCAGCAGTTTACGCAGATGCATATAACGGGTTGTGTAAGTACGACCGTGGCGGATAGCAATGTAGTTCCCCGCTGCGCCACTGCGTTTTGCCACCACAACTTCACCGTCGCCAACAGCAAGCACTGGCGTGCCTTGCGGCAGAGCAAAATCGACGCCTCTGTGCGGTGCAACGCGGCCAGTTACTGGATTCAGACGGCGCGGATTAAAGTTTGACGAGACGCGGAACTGTTTCGCAGTCGGAAAGCGCATAAAGCCTTTTGCCAGCCCGCTACCATTGCGATCGTAAAATTTGCCGTCTTCGGCGCGAATGGCGTAGTAATCTTTGCCGTCAGAACGCAGGCGAACGCCGACTAACTGGCTCTGTTCCTGCTTACCTTCCAGCATTTCGCGGGACATCAGCACGGCAAACTCATCGCCTTTTTTCAGCTTACGGAAATCCATTTGCCACTGCATCGCTTTGATCACCGCGCTGACTTCAGCGCTGGTTAAACCGGCTTCACGGGCGCTGGCGACGAAGCTCGCGCCAACCGTACCTTTCATCACCGAATTCACCCAGTCGCCCTGCTGTATCTCGCTGCTCATTTTAAAACCGCCATCGACGCGGTCATACGTGCGGGTTTCGCGGCGGGACATCTCCCACGTCAGGCGTTGCAGATCGCCATCAGCGGTGAGCGTCCATGAGAGCTGTTGACCGATCTTCAGGTTGCGCAGTTCCTTATCGGCAGCGGCAAGCTGGCTGATATCGCCCATATCAATGCCGTACTGGTTGAGGATACTGCTGAGCGTATCGCCGGTAGAAACCACATATTCGTGAACGCCAACTTCATTGGCGGTTTTATCATCCAGTTCATCTTGCGGGATATCATCCACATCATCAGAAGTGGTTTGATCAATAGGTTCGCTGGCTTCCGGCAGCAACGAGCGGATTTCATTTTTCGGCAGCTCAATCGCTTTCACGATTGGGGGTGTGGCTTCGGGATGATAAACGTAAGGCCGCCAGACGGCGACCGTGAGTGTAAGAACTGTAAGCGACCCCAGCAAGACACGGTGGGGTCGGGGCAGATTGTTAAATGCCAGAGCGACAGAGCGGGCTATCTGTTGCACGTATTCACTTCCTCGTTATTCTCCTTTCAGGCAGCTCGCATACTGCTGAGCCAGTTGGGTAAGGAACTGCGGATAGCTCTCTTTGCCCAACTTGATACTGATTCCAAGTGGATCCAACGTTCCCATTCGAACGGATGTCCCTCTGGCAACAGCTTCAACGACCGCTGGCCTGAACTGTGGCTCAGCAAAAACGCACGTGGCTTTTTGCTCAACCAACTGTGTTCTGATTTCATGTAAACGCTGCGCACCAGGCTGAATTTCGGGATTGACGGTAAAGTGCCCCAATGGGGTCAGCCCGTAGTGTCTTTCAAAGTAGCCATAGGCGTCATGAAAAACGAAATACCCCTTCCCTTTCAGCGGTGCCAGCTCGTTACCAGCTTGCTTATCCGCCTGAGTTAATGATGCCTCAAAGGCCTGCAAGTTGGCGTCAAGCCTGGCTCGACTTTGCGGCATAACTTCCACTAATTTATCGTGGATTGCAACCGCCGACAGCCGCGCAATCTCTGGGGAAAGCCACAGATGCATGTTGTAATCGCCGTGATGGTGATGCTCGTCACTTTTTTCGCCATCGTGGTGATCTTCACCATGCCCATGTTCGTCTTCATCGGCCCCTTTCATCAGCAGCGGTTTTACACCGGCAAGCGCGGCCATCGATACCTGTTTCTGCTCAGAAATTTTTTGTACGGAACGCGCCATAAAGGCTTCCATCTCCGGGCCGACCCAAAAAACTAAGTCCGCGTTTTGTAAGCGTTTTACATCTGAAGGACGCAGTGAATAATCATGCTCGGATGCACCATCTGGCAGCAGCACTTCAGTAGTCGTCACTCCGTCGGCAATGGCAGAAGCGATAAATCCTAATGGTTTGAGTGAAGCCACCACAGCGGCATTAGCGGTTTGTGCTGTACCAGCGAGAAGAGCAGCAGATAGCGCTGCGCAAAGAAGCGTATTTTTATGTAACATAATGCAACTGTTCATCGTAATGAGTGTGTGGGGTGTGATATTATAACATCCGACAACTTGTGCAACCTGTTAAATGCTATGACGAATCTTGTAACGCTCGAAAATGTCACCGTTGCTTTTGGTCAACGGCGCGTCCTGTCTGATATCTCGCTCAACTTACGCGCAGGAAAAATTTTAACCTTGCTCGGCCCCAATGGTGCGGGTAAATCTACGCTGGTGCGCGCAGTGCTGGGCCTGGTAGCACCGGATGCAGGGATGATCAAGCGTGAAAAGAACCTGCGTATCGGCTATGTGCCGCAAAAATTGCATCTTGACGCCACATTACCGCTGACGGTAGGCCGCTTTATGCGTTTACGCCCCGGCACCCGCAAAGACGACATTATTCCGGCGCTGAAACGCGTACAGGCTGCACATCTGGTAGATGCTCCGATGCAAAAACTTTCCGGGGGCGAAACGCAGCGTGTTTTGCTGGCTCGCGCCCTGCTTAACAGCCCGCAGCTTTTGGTGCTGGATGAACCCACCCAGGGCGTAGACGTTAATGGCCAGGTCGCGCTTTACAATCTGATAGATCAACTGCGTAAAGAACTCAACTGTGCAGTACTGATGGTTTCTCACGATCTGCATCTGGTGATGGCGAAAACGGATGAAGTCCTGTGCCTTAACCACCATATTTGCTGTTCAGGTACGCCAGAAGTGGTTTCGATGCATCCGGAATTTATCTCTATGTTTGGGCATCGCGGTGCGGAACAGCTTGGCATTTATCGCCATAACCATAATCACCGCCACGATCTGCAGGGCCGGATTGTTCTGCGCCAGGGTAATGGACACTCATGATTGAATTATTACTGCCCGGCTGGCTGGCCGGGGTTTTGCTCGCCTGCGCTGCCGGGCCGCTGGGCTCATTTGTCGTCTGGCGACGGATGTCCTATTTTGGCGACACGCTGGCGCACGCATCTTTACTTGGCGTTGCATTTGGTCTTCTGCTGGATGTGAATCCCTTTTACGCTGTCATTGCCGTGACGTTACTGCTGGCAGTTGGTCTGGTGTGGCTGGAGAAACGCCCGCAACTGGCGATCGATACTCTGCTCGGTATTATGGCGCACAGTGCGCTATCTCTCGGTCTGGTCGTGGTCAGTCTGATGTCGAACATTCGCGTCGATTTGATGGCTTATCTGTTTGGCGATCTGCTGGCGGTGACGCCGGACGATCTCATGGCTATTGCTACTGGCGTGGTGGTGGTGCTGGCGATCCTGCTCTGGCAGTGGCGCAACTTACTGTCGATGACCATCAGCCCGGAGCTGGCATTTGTTGACGGCGTGAAGCTGCAACGGGTCAAGCTGTTGCTGATGCTGGTTACCGCCCTGACCATTGGCGTCGCCATGAAATTTGTCGGCGCACTGATCATCACTTCACTGTTGATTATCCCGGCTGCGACAGCGCGTCGATTCGCGCGAACACCAGAACAGATGGCGGCGATTGCCGTAGCCGTCGGAATGATTGCGGTCACCGGCGGTCTGACTTTCTCCGCCTTCTACGATACGCCAGCCGGCCCGTCAGTCGTGCTGTGCGCGGCGCTGCTGTTTATCTTTAGCATGACGAAGAAACCCGTTAACTAACGATTATCGGGCGCAGCTGGCTAAGATCATCCGTTGCTGCAACTGATATAAAAGGCCGGAAGCAGACGCTTGCCGGCCTTTTTGTTTATGGCATTTCCGGTGGGGTGATACCAAAGTGATTCCAGGCCCGCACGGTCGCCATGCGCCCACGCGGTGTCCTCTGTAAAAATCCTTGCTGAATCAAATACGGTTCCAGCACATCCTCAATCGTTTCCCGCTCTTCGCCGATTGCCGCAGCAAGATTATCCAGCCCGACGGGACCACCGAAGAATTTATCAATCACTGCCAGCAGAAGTTTACGATCCATATAGTCGAACCCTTCTGCATCAACATTCAGCATATCCAGCGCTTTCGCCGCGATTTCAGCGGTAATATCGCCATTATGTTTCACTTCGGCAAAATCGCGCACGCGGCGCAGCAGGCGGTTGGCGATACGCGGCGTACCGCGAGAACGACGCGCCACTTCCAGTGCGCCCTCTTCGCTCATCTCCAGCCCCATATAACGGGCACTGCGACCGACAATATGTTGCAAATCGGCCACCTGATAAAACTCCAGCCGCTGCACAATACCAAAACGGTCACGCAGCGGCGAAGTCAGTGACCCCGCGCGCGTAGTCGCGCCGATCAGCGTAAAAGGGGGAAGATCGATCTTAATGGAACGCGCCGCCGGGCCTTCACCGATCATGATATCCAGTTGGTAATCTTCCATCGCCGGATAAAGCACTTCTTCCACCACCGGTGAAAGACGGTGAATTTCATCGATGAACAGTACGTCGTGCGGTTCGAGGTTAGTGAGCATCGCCGCCAAATCGCCCGCCTTTTCAAGCACCGGGCCGGAAGTGGTGCGCAAATTAACGCCCAATTCGTTGGCGACAATATTCGCCAGCGTGGTTTTTCCAAGGCCGGGAGGACCAAAAATCAGCAGATGATCGAGCGCGTCGCCGCGCAGTTTTGCCGCCTGGATAAAAATCTCCATCTGCGAACGAACCTGCGGCTGGCCGATATACTCATCGAGCATTTTCGGGCGAATAGCGCGATCAACAACCTCTTCCACATCAGTACTGGCAGGGGCCACCAGACGGTCTGCTTCAATCATCCTCTACCTCACAACGCCGCGCGCAGCGCTTCACGGATCAGGGTTTCACTGTTGGCATCCGGGCGGGCAATCTTGCTGACCATCCGGCTGGCTTCCTGAGGTTTATATCCCAGCGACACCAGCGCAGCAACCGCTTCCTGCTCAGCGTCGTCCGCTGCCGGGCTGGCCGGAGAGGTGAGAACCAGATCGACCGCAGGAGTGAAGAGATCGCCATGCAGACCTTTAAAGCGGTCTTTCATTTCGACAATCAAGCGCTCGGCGGTCTTTTTACCGATCCCCGGCAATTTGACCAGCGCAGCGGGATCTTCGCGTTCGACGGCGTTAACGAATTGCTGTGCTGACATGCCGGACAAAATCGCCAGCGCCAGTTTCGGCCCGACGCCATTCGTTTTAATCAGCTCACGAAACAGCGTGCGTTCCTGCTTATTGTTAAAGCCGTACAGTAACTGCGCATCTTCACGCACCACAAACTGGGTGAAAACCGTCGCCTCTTTACCGGCATCCGGCAATTCATAAAAACAGGTCATCGGCATGTGCACTTCATAACCCACGCCTCCCACTTCCAGCAGAACCAACGGGGGTTGTTTTTCTACAATAATGCCTCTGAGTCTGCCTATCACGTGACGCTCCTGCGCTATGGGCTAAGGTGTAATGCTGTATCATAAAAAAAGGCTGGATAGATATCCAGCCGAATATTGAAAGAAAAGCGCGAGGGCGGTTCAGGAATGGGCGTAATACGCCTCATCGCTCAGATCGTCTAACAGCGTACGCTGCGTTGGCTGCCAGCCCAGCACCTGGCGAGTCTGTTCGCTTGATGCTGACATCTCCCCGGCCGCAAAATTAGCGAACCAGCCAAAATGAGCGGCTTCACGCGGTTCGGCTGGTAAACCTAGCATTTTGCCGATAGCAATGGCGATATCGCGCATAGCAATCGCCTCTTCCGCGACCGCGTGATAAACCGGCTGTGTGACGCCACTTTCCAGCGCCAGCCGGTAGACCTTCGCTGCATCAATCCGGTGTACCGCCGCCCAGTGATTATCCGCCCCGGCAGGCCAGGCGGCGACGCCAGTTTGTTTTGCCAGGGCGATCAGAATGGGTACAAAGCCGTGATCGCCGACGCCGTGCACGGTGGGTGCCAGGCGGATACTCGCCGCGCGTACGCCTTTTTCAGCCAGCGCCTGCGCCGCCTGTTCGGAACGACGAAGATAGTCCGGCCCTTCGCCCGGCTTGTCTGCTTCCGTTGCCGGGCGGCCCTGCGACAGCCTTGCCAGCCCCGACGTCACCAATAACGGGCGTTCGGAGCCGAGTAACGCCTCTCCCAGTACTTCAATTGCGCGTTGATCCTGTGCGCAATTCTGCGCAAAGCGCGAAAAATCATGATTAAACGCAGTGTGGATCACAGCATCGGCTTTTGCCGCCGCCGCAAAAAGAACGTCATGATCGTCCAGCGTTCCATGAACCACTTGCCCGCCGGCGGCAAGCAGTGCCTGCGCCTTGTCTGCATTTCGCACCAGACCACTTACCTGGTGCCCGGCGGCCAGTAACTCAGCCGCCACTGTTGCGCCGACCCATCCGGTCGCGCCAGTCAGAAAAACATGCATGCGTGTGCCTCCTGATGTTGACTCGCGCCGTTATCCTTATAAATATCCGTGATAGAGAAAAGTAGTGACTTTATCGTGGTATAAGGACTAACAGGATGCAGAGCGTTACTCAGCCAAAAGATCTGGGCAGTTACCTGAAATCCCGCCGCGCGCAGTTGGATCCCAACGCGCTGGGATTTCACACCGCACGCCGACGCACGCCGGGGCTGCGGCGGGAAGAAGTCGCGCATCTGGCCTGCATTAGCGCCACCTGGTATACCTGGCTTGAACAAGGACGCGGTGGTACACCCTCGGCAGAAGTGCTGGACAGAATTTGCCAGGCGCTGCGCCTTTCCGAACGGGAACGGGAGCATGTTTTTCATCTGGCTCTCGGGCGCGCTCCGGGCATACATTACGCGGCAACCGGCACAGTGACCGAACGGCTGCAAAAGGTGCTGGACTGTATGCCCATCAGCCCGGCGGTGATCCGCAATGCCACCTGGGATGTGCTGGCATGGAACAAAGCCGCCACCGTGGTGTTATCCGATTACCCCACATTGCCCGTGCAGGAGCGTAATATTCTGCGCCGTATTTTCCTTAATCCGCAGGCTCGTGCTGCCCAGAGCGACTGGTACGCGCTGGCGCGCTATCTGGTGGCGGCGTTCCGTGCTGATGCGACCCGTGCAGGTGCATCGGTGGAGATCCGCCCTCTGGTAGAAGAGTTGAGTTCTGCCTCTCCTGAATTTGCCGCGCTATGGCAAAGCAATGATATTGGCGGGATGGGAGAAGGCACCAAAATTCTGCTGCACAGGAATGTCGGCAAGTTATCGCTGGAGTATTCGAGTTTTTCTGTGGAAGGACAACCCGATTTGACGATGGTGGTTTATAACCCATCGGAGGAAGAGGATGCGCAGAAAATTCGCTCGCTGTTATAAAAAAAGCGCCGTTAACTGGCGCTTTTTAACGTAATCTTCCGCGGGCAAGATTAAGCCGCGTACTGCTCACCTGTAAGGCGTTCTGACTGACATGGCAATGCGTAATGGCAATTGCCAGCGCATCAGCGGCATCCGCCTGCGGATTGGCCGGAAGCTTCAGCAAGGTTCGCACCATGTGTTGCACTTGGCTTTTTTCCGCGCTGCCAATACCGACAACCGTCTGTTTGACCTGACGGGCAGCATACTCAAAGACGGGGAGATCCTGATTGACGGCGGCAACGATCGCCACGCCGCGCGCCTGCCCAAGTTTCAGCGCTGAATCGGCATTTTTCGCCATAAACACCTGTTCGATGGCGAAAAAATCCGGCTGAAACTGGGTGATGATTTCCGTCACGCCTGCGTAAATGAGCTTGAGGCGCGACGGTAAATCCTCGACCTTCGTGCGAATGCAGCCGCTGCCAAGGTAGGTCAGTTGCCTTCCAGTCTGGCGGATCACACCGTAACCGGTGACGCGCGAACCCGGGTCAATACCGAGAATAATCGCCATTATGCGCCTCCGGCCAGGGGTGGTTTAGTCAGCGACATTACAGCGTCGCCGCAACCTCATCGGAGATCTCACCGTTATGGTAGACTTCCTGCACGTCGTCGCAATCTTCCAGCATATCGATCAGACGCAGCAGTTTCGGCGCAGTTTCTGCATCCATATCAGCTTTGGTAGACGGGATCATCGACACTTCAGCGTTGTCCGCTTTCAGGCCAGCCGCTTCCAGCGCATCGCGCACGGCACCCATCTCTTCCCACGCGGTGTAGACGTCGATAGCGCCGTCATCAAAGGTCACCACGTCTTCAGCACCGGCTTCCAGCGCCGCTTCCATGATGGTGTCTTCGTCGCCCGCTTCAAAGGAGATCACCCCTTTTTTGCTGAACAGATAAGCCACGGAACCGTCAGTCCCCAGGTTACCACCGCATTTGCTGAAAGCATGACGCACTTCGGCAACGGTACGGTTGCGGTTGTCACTCAGACATTCAACCATTACCGCGGTGCCGCCAGGGCCGTAACCTTCATAAATGATGGTTTCCATATTCGCGTCGTCATCGCCGCCCACGCCGCGCGCGATAGCACGGTTTAAGGTGTCGCGGGTCATGTTGTTGGACAACGCTTTATCCACCGCCGCGCGCAGACGCGGGTTGGAACCGATATCGCCGCCGCCCAGACGGGCAGCCGTAACCAGCTCGCGAATGATTTTGGTAAAGATCTTACCGCGCTTGGCATCCTGTGCTGCTTTGCGGTGTTTGGTGTTGGCCCATTTACTGTGACCTGCCATAAAAAACTCTCCAATAAAGCCATTTCCCTTCGCCTTTCAGCCTCAGAAGCATTGACAACCCCATCCGTACCAGCCGCTTACCGAAGCAAGCTTCTGGCGACGTGCGGGTTTGCCGCCTTCCTGAGAACTAAAATTCCGGGGAAAATTAGTCGGCGTTAATAACAAATTCTTCAATCGCCTGCCGGTTGCTCCATGATTTGGTTAATGCCGCCGCTGCGGGGGCATCAAGCCAGCGGTACGTCAGATGTTCGGTAAAAACAATCGGACGTTCATGGGGCAGCGCAAGACAAAACCAGGATTCGGTATTGTGCGTTACGCCCGGCGCATAGCGATGACGTAAATGACTAAAGATTTCATACTCCACCGTGCGCTGACAGTCGACTAAGGTCAGTTGCTCGCAGACAACATCGATTTCGACCTCTTCCTTTACTTCACGCAGGGCGGCTTGCGTTGCGTTCTCCCCCGCTTCCAGGCTGCCGGTTACCGACTGCCAGAAATCGGGATCGTCGCGTCGCTGCAACATCAGCACCCGTTTCGTGTCCTGCGCGTAAATTACCACCAGCACGGAAACGGGATGCTTGAATGGCATCTTATTTATTCTCCGGGGTCTCTTTTTTGACCACCGCAATGCCCAGTTCCGCCAGCGCGGCCGGGTTAGCGAAACTCGGCGCTTCGGTCAGTAGACAGGCTGCCGCCGTGGTTTTCGGGAAGGCAATAACGTCACGGATGTTATCGGTACCGGTCAGCAGCATGGTCAGACGATCCAGGCCGAATGCCAAGCCCGCATGCGGCGGCGTACCGTATTTCAGCGCATCAAGCAGGAAACCAAACTTCTCGCGCTGTTCCTGCTCGTTAATCCCCAGGATGCTGAACACGGTCTGCTGCATTTCGCCGCTGTGGATACGGACAGAACCGCCGCCCACTTCGTAACCGTTGATCACCATATCGTAGGCGTTAGCCACCGCATCTTCCGGCGCCGCTTTCAGCTCGGCAGCGGTCATGTCTTTCGGCGAGGTGAACGGATGGTGCATCGCCGTCAGACCGCCTTCACCGTCATCTTCAAACATCGGGAAGTCGATAACCCACAACGGAGCCCACTTCGCTTCGTCTGTCAGATTCAGATCTTTACCGAGCTTCAGACGCAACGCGCCCAGCGCATCAGCAACCACTTTCTTGTGGTCCGCGCCGAAGAAGATCATGTCGCCGTCCTGCGCGCCCGTGCGCTCAAGGATCGCGCTGACAATTTCAGCATTCAGGAACTTGGCCACCGGGCTGGTAATGCCTTCCAGGCCTTTCGCTGCTTCATTAACCTTGATGTACGCCAGGCCTTTCGCGCCGTAGATTTCAATAAATTTGCCGTAGTCGTCAATTTGTTTACGGCTAAGTTGTGCGCCACCTGGCACACGCAGCGCGGCAACGCGACCTTTTGCATCGTTTGCCGGGCCGGAGAAGACTTTAAATTCGACCGTTTTCAGCAGGTCAGCCACGTCCACCAGTTCCATCGGGTTACGCAGATCCGGTTTATCAGAACCATAGCGGCGCTCTGCTTCAGCAAAGGTCATGATCGGGAAATCCCCCAGATCAACACCTTTAATTTCCAGCCACAGCTGACGCACTAACGCTTCCATCACTTCACGCACCTGCGGCGCGGTCATGAAAGAGGTTTCCACATCAATCTGGGTAAATTCCGGCTGACGGTCAGCGCGCAGGTCTTCATCACGGAAGCATTTAACGATCTGATAATAACGGTCAAAACCGGACATCATCAGCAGCTGTTTGAACAGCTGTGGGGACTGCGGCAGCGCGTAAAATTTGCCTTTATGCACGCGCGAAGGTACGAGGTAGTCGCGTGCGCCTTCCGGCGTGGCTTTCGTCAGCATCGGCGTTTCGATATCGAGGAAGCCGTGATCGTCCATAAAGCGACGCACGAAACTGGTGATTTTCGCACGGGTTTTCAGGCGCTGCGCCATTTCCGGACGACGCAGATCGAGATAGCGATATTTCAGACGCGCTTCTTCGGTGTTGACGTGGTTGGAGTCCAGCGGCAGCACATCGGAACGGTTGATGATGTTCAGTTCAGTGGCGAACACTTCAACTTCGCCGGTAGCCATATCTTTGTTGACGTTTTTCGCGTCACGGGCACGAACGGTACCGGTAATCTGAATACAGAACTCATTACGCAGTTCAGAGGCGAGCTGGAACGCATCCTTACGGTCCGGGTCGAAAAACACCTGCACGATGCCTTCACGATCGCGCATATCAATAAAGATAAGGCTACCGAGGTCACGACGACGGTTGACCCACCCACAAAGCGTTACTTGCTGCCCCACATGGGACTGATTAAGCTGCCCGCAATATACTGTACGCATGAGATATCCCTTAAATTAGCTGCGCGCGACCTGTCACCTGCGCGGCAGGCATTCTGGTGGCAGCTATTTTCGTATGTCACTACTGGATGAAAAAAGGGGGCTATTATACTGGAAATTCTGACCAACGATAAGCCCGCTACTGACTGTACGCACGTTTGCTGCGCGCTTATTGCGCATTCTCACAAAAATTAACAAAATTTCTACACCGCGCTGGCGTGCAGAACGCGTAAGGTATCCACCGACGTCATTCATTTTTCAGGAGTTATGATGCTGAAGCTCAATGCTGAGAAAACCGCTCTGGTGGTGATCGATTTACAGGAAGGAATTCTGCCTTTCGCCGGTGGTCCTCACGCGGCACAGGATGTGGTAAAACGCGCCGCTGCTCTGGCGGAAAAATTTCGTGCGAACGGTGCACCTGTTGTGCTGGTACGCGTGGGCTGGTCAGCGGATTTCGCCGAAGCGCTGAAACAACCGGTTGACGCCGCGACAGGCGGCCATGCGTTGCCGGATAACTGGTGGACTTACCCGCAAGCATTGGGGAAAAAAGAGAGCGACATCGAAGTAACCAAGCGTCAGTGGGGCGCCTTTTACGGCACCGATCTGGAGCTGCAACTGCGCCGTCGCGGGATTGATACCATTGTGCTGTGCGGCATTTCCACCAATATCGGGGTGGAATCCACCGCCCGTAATGCCTGGGAACTGGGCTTCTCGCTGGTGCTTGCTGAAGATGCGTGCAGCGCGGCGAATGCCGAACAGCATCAGGGCAGCATGAAAAATATCTTCCCGCGCATCAGCCGCGTGCGCAGCACGGACGAGATCCTCAGCGCGTTATGATGTATGTCGGCCTGCCGCAATGGTCGCACCCGAAATGGGTGCGTCTTGGCATTGACAGTCTTGAGGCGTATGCCCGCCACTTCAACTGTGTCGAAGGCAACACCACGCTGTATGCGCTTCCCAAAGCGGAGGTCGTCGCGCGCTGGTACGCGCAGACCAGCGATGATTTTCGCTTCTGTTTTAAATTTCCGGCCACCATTTCGCACCAGGCGGCGCTGCGAAATTGCGACGATCTGACAGCGGAATTTTTCAGCCGCATGTCCCCGTTAGCGGGACGAATAGGTCAGTACTGGTTACAACTTCCGGCCGTTTTCTCACCGCGGGACTTGCCTGCACTGTGGGCATTTCTTGATGCGCTTCCCGGGGAATTTACCTACGGCGTCGAAGTGCGCCACCCGCTCTTTTTCGCCAAAGGCGAAGAAGAAAAAGCCCTTAATCAGGGTTTGCATGCCCGTGGCGTCAACCGCGTGATCCTTGACAGCCGTCCGGTGCACAGCGCAATTGCGCACAGTGAAGCCGTGATTGAAGCCCAGCGCAAAAAACCGAAAGTGCCGGTACATGCGCTGATCACCGCTCATCATCCTATGGTGCGTTTCATTGGTAGCGACAATATGGCGCAGAATCGGCAGCTTTTCGCCGTCTGGCTGGAAAAGTTGCCGCAATGGGAACAGACCACCACACCGTATCTTTTCCTGCATACCCCGGATATCGCCCAGGCGCCGGAACTGGTTGAGACGCTGTGGCAGGATCTTTCCACCGCCATCCCGGCTATTGGCGCGGCGCCTTCCCTTCCGCAGCAATCTTCTCTTTTTTGAGTGAAGCACCTATCATTGAGAAGCCATCGCCATCATCGTAAAGGGAGTTAGTATGGTTAGCGCGCTCTACGCCGTGCTGGGTGCATTATTGCTGCTGAAGTTTTCTTTTGATGTTATCCGCCTGCGTTCACAATATCGCGTCAGTTATGGCGACGGCGGGTTCAGTGAACTGCAAAGCGCGATACGCATTCATGGTAATGCCGTGGAATATATTCCTGTCGCGCTGCTGTTGTTGCTGTTCATGGAGATGGACGGCGCAGAAACCTGGATGGTGCATATCTGCGGGATGATGTTGATTGTTGGTCGCCTGATGCATTATTACGGATACCACCATCGGCTGGTTCGCTGGCGTCGTTCTGGTATGGGTGCAACGTTTTGTTCGCTGGTGCTGATGGTGCTGGCCAACCTGTGGTATATGCCCTGGGAGTTGGTTTTCTCCCTGCATTAGCGCACAATACGCCCCTTTGTTTTCCCGGATATTTACACTATGTCTCACCGCGACACGCTTTTTTCTGCGCCTATCGCCAGCCTGGGCGACTGGACTTTCGATGAACGGGTAGCCGAAGTCTTCCCGGATATGATCCAGCGTTCCGTACCGGGTTACTCCAATATCATTTCGATGATCGGCATGCTGGCGGAGCGCTTCGTGCAGCCTGCCACGCAGGTTTACGATCTCGGTTGTTCACTCGGTGCCGCCACGCTGTCGGTACGCCGCAACATTCATCAGGATGGCTGCAAAATTATCGCCGTGGATAACTCGCCGGCCATGGTCGAACGCTGCCGTCGCCATATTGACGCCTACAAAGCGCCGACGCCCGTTGAGGTGATCGAAGGCGATATTCGCGATATTCAGATCGAAAATGCCTCAATGGTGGTGCTCAACTTTACGTTGCAATTTCTCGAGCCGGACGACCGCCTGAAGCTGCTGCAAAAGGTCTATCAGGGGCTGAATCCGGGCGGTGCGCTGGTGTTGTCGGAAAAATTCAGTTTTGAAGATAGTACTGTCGGCGAGCTGCTGTTCAATATGCATCACGACTTTAAACGCGCCAACGGTTACAGCGAACTGGAGATCAGCCAGAAACGCAGCATGCTGGAAAACGTCATGCTGACAGATTCCGTCGAGGCGCATAAAGCGCGCCTGCATACCGCCGGGTTTGAACACAGCGAATTGTGGTTCCAGTGCTTTAACTTCGGCTCGCTGGTTGCACTGAAGGCGGAGAAGGCATGATCGAGTTTGGCCGTTTTTATCAGCAAATTGCCGTTGGCCCGCTAGCGCACTGGCTCGACACGCTACCGCCGCAAATTTCCGCCTGGCAGCGCGAGGCCCTGCACGGGCAGTTTAAACAGTGGAACAATGCGGTCGAATTTCTGCCGCAGCTTACACCAGCAAAGCTGGATCTGCTCAATGGCGTGACGGCGCAAAGTGATGAACCGCTGAGCGCCGGTCAGCTCAAAGGCATGGAAACCCTGCTGCGTAACCTGATGCCGTGGCGCAAAGGGCCGTTTTCTCTGTATGGCATTGATATTGACACCGAATGGCGATCCGACTGGAAGTGGGAGCGCGTGCTGCCGCACCTGTCAGACTTACGCGGACGTACCATTCTCGATGTCGGCTGCGGCAGCGGTTATCACCTGTGGCGCATGATTGGCGCCGGAGCGTCGCTGGCAATCGGGATCGATCCGACGCAACTCTTTTTGTGTCAGTTCGAAGCGGTACGTAAGCTGCTGGGCGACGATCGCCGTGCGCACTTGTTGCCGCTGGGGATTGAGCAACTTCCGGCGCTGAACGCCTTCGACACCGTATTTTCGATGGGCGTACTGTATCACCGCCGTTCGCCGCTGGAACATCTGTGGCAACTGAAAGATCAACTGGTGAAAGAGGGTGAGCTGGTTCTGGAAACGCTGGTGGTTGAAGGTGATGAACATACAGTTCTGGTTCCGGGCGATCGCTATGCGCAAATGCGCAACGTCTACTTTATTCCTTCTGCGCTGGCGTTGAAAAACTGGCTTGAGAAGTGCGGTTTTGTCGATGTGCGTATCGCCGATATGTGCGTTACCAGCACCGAGGAACAGCGCCGGACACCGTGGATGGTGACCGAATCGCTGGCGGATTTCCTCGATCCGCATGACAGCACGAAAACCGTCGAAGGTTATCCGGCGCCGCTGCGCGCCGTACTGATTGCCCGCAAACCATAAGACAAAAAAAGGCCCCTGTTAATGGCAGGGGCCTGGTACAAGCAAGCATCATATTGGGCGACATGATGCGCGGTAAAAACTGTTACGGGCGGTGAAGCGCAATGATCTGCTTCATCTTCGCCACTGCCGCGCCGTCAACACCGTAGCGGGCATATTCATCCGCCTGGGCATCCGACGACATCGATAATCCACTATTGCGATAACGCATTGGTGACGCTGACCAGCGTCCTGCCGAGCTGTGAACCTCTTTGACCCCCGCCTCCAGAAACATTTCCAGGTTTTGCGGACGCACACCAGCACCGGCCATAATGATTGGAGCGCCAGAGCGGGCATTAAGTTCCCTAATTAATGAAAGTCCTTTTTCTGCCGACGCCTGCTGACCGGAAGTGAGAATACGAACAACGCCTAATTCTGCCAGCGCATCGCAGGCCTGATGCGGGTTGGCGCACATATCGAAGGCACGATGAAAGGTCACCGCCATCCCCTGCGCTGCCGACATAATTTCCTGCATACGCGGCATATCGACCTGACCGTCTTCGTTCAGTACCCCCGTGACCAGGCCGGGAAAACCGAGTTCACGCAGCAACTGGATATCTTCCAGCATGGCGGCAAATTCATCGGCGCGGTAGCAAAAATCGCCGCCGCGCGGGCGAACAATCGGATGCACCGGAATCGTCACTCGTTGGCGGATGCTTTTCAGCGCACCGGCGGAAGGCGTTAACCCGCCCTCTTTCGGTGCCGCACAAAACTCGATGCGATCTGCCCCCTGCTGCTGGGCGATCACCGCGTCATCAACGCCGTAACAACAGATTTCCAGTAAGGCCATAGATCCTCCCTTTATTCATCATGACACGCTTATATAATTGCGAATCTGCGCGCCCTCACACCTGCGAGCGTCACTGCTCGCTGGCGACAATCTCTTCAATGGTCCACGGGTGAAATTTCACCGTCACTTTGCCGTCGGTTACCGCAAGCGTTGGGTTTGGCAAACGTTCACGTTCCCCTTTTGGCGAACTGGTTTTCACGACGATCCCGGGCTGGCTTAATCCTTCATCAGCCAGCAGCGCCAGCGCGCGGGCATTCAGGGTTTCCGGCGCGCCTGGCAGGACAATTTCGATATGCTCCCAACCTTCGTGCGGATAACGTTTCTCGCCCGGCCACGGCAGTTCAATCACCGTAAATGCCCAGTGCTCCACGTGCAGCGGCTGATGCAATTTAAATAAGCAGATCGGGCGCCCGTTGATGATATTTTCCGACAGCAGTTCAGCGCACCGTTCAAACCCGCGTCGCCAGCGATCTGCCGTGGCGTTCTGGTGGCAGCGCAGAGAAATATGGTCGGCATGAAGTGGCGCAATCGCCAACCCTAATCGCGCGGTTAGCGCCTGCAAATCGTCGCGAAAACGCGGCAGATCCGCGAGAATATCCTGCAATTCTTCAATTTCTTGCCAGTTGTTCATAAGCCGTGCCCGTATGTCGTCGCAAAGCGCATAATCTACCTTGTTATGCGCCGCTAACCAACTGCCTGGCGTTCTGCGCGCCGGCAGATGATTTTCTGCACAGACCACGCGCGACGCGGTGCTGACGCCAACGGGCAATTGCAGTATACTCCCGCCTTTAATGAACACCCGGACGCAGCCCGCTTGTGTCGCGTCCTAAACGTAAGGTATCCCGGTGAATATTCAGGCTCTTCTCTCAGAAAAAGTCAGTCAGGCTATGATTGCGGCAGGCGCGCCCGCCGATTGCGAACCGCAGGTTCGTCAGTCAGCTAAAGTTCAGTTTGGCGACTATCAGGCTAACGGTGTAATGGCAGTGGCTAAAAAACTGGGCATGGCGCCGCGACAACTGGCTGAGCAGGTTCTGTCTCATCTCTCACTCGACGGGATTGCTAACAAAGTTGAGATCGCCGGGCCCGGTTTTATCAATATCTTCCTCGCACCGGAATTTCTCGCGGCGGAAGTTAACCAGGCGCTGAAATCTGAACGCCTGGGCGTAACACAGCCGCAGCCGCAAACCATTGTGATTGACTACTCTGCGCCAAACGTGGCGAAAGAGATGCACGTTGGCCATCTGCGTTCAACCATTATTGGCGATGCCTCCGTACGTACGCTGGAATTCCTCGGGCACCACGTTATTCGCGCGAACCATGTTGGCGACTGGGGCACCCAGTTCGGCATGTTGATTGCGTATCTTGAGCTGAAGCAGCAAGAAAACGCCGGTGAAATGGCGCTGGCCGATCTGGAAGGTTTCTACCGCGAAGCGAAAAAGCATTACGACGAAGATGCCGATTTCGCTGAACGTGCGCGCGGCTATGTCGTAAAACTGCAGGGTGGCGACGAATACTGCCGTGAAATGTGGCGCAAGCTGGTCGACATCACTATGAGTCAGAACCAGAAAACCTATGAGCGCTTAAACGTTACCCTGACGCGCAAAGATGTGATGGGTGAAAGCCTCTACAACCCGATGCTGCCTGGTATCGTTGCCGACCTGAAAGCAAAAGGTCTGGCGGTAGAAAGTGAAGGCGCTACCGTGGTGTTCCTTGATGAGTACAAAAACAAGGAAGGCGAACCGATGGGGGTTATCATCCAGAAGAAGGATGGCGGCTACCTCTACACCACGACGGATATCGCCTGCGCCAAATATCGTTATGAAACGCTGCATGCCGATCGCGTGCTCTACTACATTGATTCCCGTCAGCATCAGCATCTGATGCAGGCGTGGACCATCGTGCGCAAAGCCGGTTATGTGCCGGATTCCGTACCGCTGGAACACCATATGTTCGGCATGATGCTGGGCAAAGATGGTAAACCGTTTAAAACCCGTGCCGGCGGTACGGTGAAACTTGCCGATCTGCTGGATGAAGCGCTGGAGCGCGCCCGTCGTCTGGTGGCCGAGAAAAACCCGGAGATGCCAGCAGACGAGCTGGAAAAACTGGCTAACGCGGTGGGCATCGGCGCGGTGAAATACGCGGATCTGTCAAAGAACCGTACCACCGATTACGTTTTCGACTGGGATAACATGCTGGCGTTTGAAGGCAATACCGCGCCGTATATGCAGTATGCCTATACGCGCGTACTCTCCGTGTTCCGCAAAGCGGGGCTTGAAGAGAGCGAGCTGGAAAATGCACCGGTTATCATCAATGAAGAGCGCGAATCGCAACTGGCGGCTCGCCTGCTGCAATTTGAAGAGACGCTGAATGTTGTGGCGCGTGAAGGGACGCCGCACGTGATGTGCGCCTACCTTTACGATCTGGCCGGTCTGTTTTCCGGTTTCTATGAGCACTGCCCGATTCTCTCCGCCGGGAATGAAGAGGTGCGCAACAGCCGTCTGAAACTGGCGCTGCTGACGGCGAAAACGCTGAAGCTGGGGCTGGATACGCTGGGAATTGAGACCATCGACAGAATGTAAAAAAAATTGTCCGCCTCACCAGAGGCGGACTGTTTGTTACAATCTGGCTAAGATTGAACAGACGCGCATACTCAATAAATAACAGAGTCAACAATAACAGGATGTTTATTTCAAAGAGCAATCACTATCATGACGATAATATGGTTCAGATCTCACTAATCGAGTGGATAGCTAATTCATTGTCAAATGACTCATATATAACGACCTTGACCAGAGTAACCTCAACTGACTGGGAATGAATAAAAGTGCGTTGAGCAATATAAGCGTACAAATGGCCAGCAACCAGTTGACTACCAATATACATTAGCGGCAAATATTTCGCTCCGACGATCCCTTCAAACGCTGTTATAAACCGGGATACCTGATCTTTTGTCATTCCTTTTTCATTGATGTTCACCGCAGGGTCAATAACATAGCCACCCACTATTTCCCCCATTCTCACCTCCTTGTTTTGCGCATTAGATAAATCTCAAACACAAATTAAAAGTAGACGATACAGAATTCATACAATGTGTCCTTAATCACAATTTTATTAATAACGAATAAATAATTTAATTATTCATGAGAGGAATGTTTTTATTAATTACATTTAGATTAATTATTTTCGATACAATAAAAACCGTTCGGATTATTCCAGATAAAAAACCGCTCACTATATGCAGGAGCGGTTTTTATTTTATACATAGCGAACTTAGAAATATTTACGCAAATATTCCGTCAGGCAGAGCATGGCCATCGCCTGACCATATGGCATAGAGGTAAGTGGGATCTGACGGTAGAACTCCAGATTACTGCCCATGCCGGTGCCGAACGAAACCTGCAACAACTCCCCTTCCGGCGAAATATTGCCGACGATCGCTTTCACCGCGTTTTCTGCCACCTCAGAATAATCAGCACTGATATAGCGTTTACGCAACGCTTTCAGAATACCGTAGGCAAACCCTGCAGTCGCCGACGCCTCCAGATAGGAATCGGCATCGTCCAGCAGTGTATGCCACAGCCCGCTCTCATGTTGGCACTGTGCCAGCGCGGCGATTTGCGCATTCAGCACCTGCACCAGATAGCGGCGCACCGCGTTATTTTCCGGCAGATCCACCAGTTCAAGAAAATCCGGAATCACAATGGTCAGCCAGCTATTACCGCGCGCCCAGCGCGCTTTGGCAAAGTTATGTCGCCCCTCGTAGTTCCAACCGTGGAACCACAACCCGGTTTCCCGATCCAGCAAATTTTGCACATGCAGCAGAAATTGATAGACCGCCTCTTCCACATAATCCGGGCGGTTGAGCAGCTTACCGATCTTCGCCAATGGCAGTACCGTCATCATCAGGGTGTCATCCCACATCTGCTGGTGATTCTCTTCTGCCAGCGTAATGTGCTGCATACCGCCGTGATCGGTGCGCGGCATCTCGTTCATCGCCCACTCCGCCCAACTCTCCAGCCACGGTAAATACGTTGGATTGCGCGTCTCTTCATAGCGGTACGCCAGCGTCAGAAACGGCGCCATGGTATTGACGTTTTTGGTGGTTGCGCCTTCGGCAAAACGATCGGCGAACCAGCTATCAATCACCTCGCGAATGGTCTCGTCACCAGTCTGGCGGTAATACTGATACATGCCGTACAGCCCAACGCCGTGCGTCCATTCCCAGCCAGCCCAGCCCTTGGTGTCAATCACGCGGCCATCATCCAGACGGAGTAAAAACTCGCCAGTGGTATCGTGAATGTTGACCAGATTGTGGGTAACTTTGCGAATCAACGCCTTCAGTTCATCACGGGCGATAAAACGCTCCGGCTGACGCAGTAACGGGCTGTGTTTGACAGGCCAAACCTTCATATTCTTAACCTCAGTTGTAAGTCGATTTCAGTGACGCGTCTTTCAGGGAGGGTGCGGCAGGTTTATTACGATTCAGATAGCCGATATTGTTATTGCCCCACAGGGATTCGTATGGCATTCCCGCCAGCATCTCAACCGTTTCCCGCGCCTGCGGAGTAATGCATTCCGGCATCGCACGCCCGCTCTGGCGCATTTTTGCCGTCTCTTCGCGCAGCACGCTGTGCGTTTTCAGGTTCAGCCTGAAGCGCAGGGAAACGAGGAAACCGCAGCACAGCACCGCGATAGTGCCAAAGCACATGATCATCAGGATGGTGTGGCTCACTTCCGGTGCCTGGATTTTCTGACCGGAGACAAAGCCCGATGCCTGCATCACGATCCCCACCAGCATCACTGCACCAGCCTGCGAGGCTTTGCGCGTCAGCGTCATGATGCCAGCGAAAATCCCTTCGCGACGCTGGCCGGTGACCACTTCGTCAATATCAGCGATATAGGTGTAAATGTTCCACGGCACATAGTTGATACCGCCACGCCCCAGCCCTGCAACGGCAGAAACCAGCAGCAACAGCGAGTACACGTCGCTCAAACCGGTGTAATAAAGTACGGCGTAAGACGCGGCGCTTAGACCGAACAGCGTCACCACCATGCGGTAAGACGGCGCAGGCCCAAAGCGAATACACAGCGGGATCATGGCGATAACTGCAATGAACTGGAAGATCGCCATGGTGCCCATCAGGCTGGATGCCACCGAGGCTTCGTGCATCAGCACAAACACCACGTAGTAAGTGAATACGGCGTTGAACACATCCTGCGCAATATAGCCGCCGAGATACATGCCCAGATGCTGGCGGAAGATTTTGATGCGCAGCGTTGAGCTCAGTTCAACAAACAGGCGGCTCAGGCTCTGGCCGAGAGTAAGATGTTTTTTCTCCGCTTCCGCGCGCAGCGCCGCTTCCGTCCACTCTTCACGCGGGCGCTCCCAGGTGAAGCACCAGACAAACGTCAGCATCATCGCGCACATCACCGAGAACACCAGGCTGGCATAGAAGAAAGAGATCGGGTTGTCTTTGCCGAACCAGGTCAGCAGGATCCCGGGGAGGAATGACGCCAGAATTGCTGACATCTGCGCCATTGAGATGCGCGCGCCGGAGAATTTGGTTTTCTGTTTGAAGTCATCGGTCATTTCCGGCACCAGCGTTTCATAGGGCACCAGAATCATGGTGTAGACCACATCAAACAGCAGGTAGGCCAGCAGGTAATACCAAAAGTTCATGTCCCCTACCCACATAATTGAGTAGCTGAACACACAAGGAATACCCAGCAGAATAAAGAATTTACGGCGACCAAAGCGTTTGCCCAGCCAGGTCGTACCGAAGTTATCGGTCAAAAAGCCCATCAGCGGACTCACGACCGCATCCAGCACCCTTGCAGCGGCAAAGATAAATGTCGCTTCGATCGGTGTCAGACCACAAAAGGTTGTGTAGAAATAGAGTAACCATGCTGCGGTCAACGCGGTCGTGCCCGCTCCCAGAAAATCGCCAGAACCGTAGGCGAGGTAATTAACCAGTCCAATTTTACGTGTTTTCATTGCCGTCAACCCTGTTCATTATTGGGGACCTTTGACAATCCGGCTTAGCCAAAGGAATTTCTTACACGGCTAAAGTAAGAGGATGTACAACAGGAAACCTTTCTGTTTCTGCCAGCAAAAAGGCGTAACTGGCAAAAATGCAAAGAGTGTCGATACGTGCATCACTGATTTATAAAACAGCGTTTCTAATGCTTCAAAAGGCGTGGTCAAAAATGAGTGGCAGATAGCAAAATCCCGCGCTGATGGCGGGATAGAAGGCTAAAAAAGCAGCTAAGCGATTGAGTTTATTGCCAGCGAAGCGGCTAGCTTTTGGCAGGCTGACGGTAATTCACAATGACCTGATTACTGCGGACATTCAGCGGCGGCCACAAACGCCCGCCGCCCGGCACTTCCCAGACAAAACGTAACTGTTCGGCAGCGGGTACATCCGCCAAACCGCGCGTTGAACCGCTCTGGCCATCGAGCGCCACGCAGCGCGTCTGCGAACAGAGACGCACCAGCAATCCCGCTGGCGTCGGGCCGTTCAGCTCATAGCGCCAGGAGACTTCCGTTATCAGCCCATTCACCGGCTGTGTTGGCCCTAATGGCCGTGACGACGCCGCTACGCCCCGGTTATCCAGCCGAATGCCGATGCTGCTGGCTTGCCAGGCGCCTTCGCCCGCCGCGCTGGCAAACAACGGCAGTGCGACGATAAACAGAGCGAGATAACGCATTATTTACCCCCGATGGTTGCTGTCATGCGGATATGACGATTGTCGGACATCTCCATATTCGACATCACCACCAGCTGCGGCAGACTGCGACGCAGGAAACGCGCCAGCAACGGACGCAGGGCATGGTTGACCAGCAGCACCGGCGGCGCACCGAGCATCTCCTGACGCGCCAGCGCTTCCTGAGTCTGCTCCAGTAAACGGTCGGCCAGACCCGGCTCCAGGCCACCGCCGCCCTGCAGTGCTTGCAGCAGCAGACGTTCCAGCGGCGTATCAAGGCCAATCACCTGCACTTCATCATTACCCGGGAACCACTGCTGCGTAATCGCGCGGCCGAGCGCGACGCGCACCACTGCGGTGAGTTCGTGCGGGTCGGTTTGCAGCGGCGCATGCTCGGCCAGCGTTTCGAGAATGGTGCGCATATCGCGAATCGGCACTTTCTCCGCCAGCAGGTTTTGCAACACTTTGTGCAGCGTGGTCAGCGTCACCACGCCCGGCACTAAATCTTCGGTCAGCTTCGGCATCTCCTGGCTCACGCGATCGAGCAGTTGCTGCGCTTCCTGACGGCCAAACAGTTCCGCTGAGAACTGACCAATCAGGTGGTTGAGGTGCGTTGCTACCACGGTACTCGCTTCCACCACGGTAAAGCCCTGGATTTGCGCCTGCTCTTTCAGCGCGCTCTCGATCCAGATTGCTGCCAGACCAAAAGCCGGATCGACAGTCTGCTCGCCCGGCAGCGAACCGGCTGCCGTGCCGGGGTTAATCGCCAGCCAGCGGCCCGGATAGGCTTCGCCGCTGCCAATTTCCACCCCTTTCATCAAAATACGGTAGCGCGCCGGCGGCAGATCCATATTGTCGCGAATATGCACCACCGGCGGCAGGAAGCCCATGTCCTGGGCAAATTTCTTACGAATACTGCGGATACGCCCCAGCAGCTCGCCATCCTGCTGGAAATCCACCATCGGAATCAGACGGTAACCCACTTCCATGCCGAGGGAATCTTCCAGTTGCACATCATTCCAGGTCGCTTCCACGGCCTGCGTGTTTTCCGGTACCTTCACCGGTGCCGCTTCGACAGGTGCCGCCTGTTGACGTCCGCGCAACCACCAGGCAAGCCCGAGCAGCGCCGCAGTAAACAGCAGGAAGACAAAGTTTGGCATGCCAGGCACCATCCCCAGCAGACCGAGAACACCGGCGCTCAGCAACATAACGCGCGGGTTAGAGAAGAGTTGCCCAACCATCTGCTGGCCGACATCTTCGTCGGTGCTGACGCGCGTGACGATAACGCCCGCTGCGGTTGAAATGACCAGCGCCGGGATCTGCGCCACAAGGCCATCACCGATAGTCAACAGCGTATAGCTTTCCGCCGCATCGCCCATCGACAGGCCATGTTGCAGTACACCCACCAACAGACCGCCGATGATGTTGATCACCATGATCAGAATACCGGCGATGGCATCACCACGAACGAACTTACTCGCACCGTCCATCGAACCGTAGAAGTCGGCTTCCTGCGTCACTTCCGAACGACGGCGTTTCGCCTCATCTTCGCCGATAATCCCGGCGTTAAGGTCGGCATCGATCGCCATCTGCTTACCGGGCATCCCGTCGAGCACGAAGCGCGCGCCTACTTCCGCGATACGTCCGGCACCTTTGGTGATAACCATAAAGTTGATGATCACGAGGATGACGAACACCACGATACCAATGGCAAAGTTACCGCCAACCAGGAAGTGACCGAAGGCTTCAACCACGCGCCCTGCGGCGGCGGCACCGGTGTGCCCTTCCATCAGAATGATACGCGTGGAGGCGACGTTGAGCGCCAGGCGCAGCAAAGTGGTAAACAGCAGAATGGTCGGGAAAGCGGCGAATTCGAGCGTACGCTGGGTGAACATCGCCACCAGCAGCACCATGATCGACAGCGCGATATTAAAGGTAAACAGCAGGTCGAGGACAAACGCCGGCAGCGGCAGCACCATCATCGACAAAATAAGCAAAATGAGCACAGGCCCGGCAAGCACTTGCCATTGGGTCGATTTCAGATTGCTGGGCAGACGCAGCATTGCTACCAGATTAGCCATCAGTGTCCTTCTCGTTCATAAAATCCAGCGCTTCAGGCACCGGAAGATTCTCAGGTTTAACAGGTCGTTGTCCGCCTGACAGTCGCCAGCGTTTCAACTGCCATACCCACGCCAGCACTTCGGCGACCGCCGCATAAAGCTGGCCTGGGATCTGCTGTCCAATTTCCGCATGGCGGAAAAGCGCACGCGCCAGTGGCGGCGCTTCCAGAATCGGTACGCGATTTTCCGTACCCAACTCGCGAATACGCAGCGCGACCAGGCCGGAGCCTTTCGCTACGACTTTCGGCGCGCTCATTTTATTTTCGTCATATTGCAGCGCGACGGCATAGTGCGTCGGGTTGGTGACAATCACATCAGCTTTCGGTACATCGGCCATCATGCGGCGGCGAGCAGCGGCTCGCTGCATCTGGCGGATACGGCTTTTGATATGCGGGTCGCCTTCGCTCTGCTTAAATTCGTCACGAATATCCTGGCGCGACATGCGCAATTTTTTCATATGGCTGTAGATCTGCCAGAAAACGTCGAAACCGACCATCGGGATGATGCTCAGCGACACCAGCAGCGCACACAGCCCGGCCAGATTAAGGGCGCTGGCCATCGCGGTTAACGGCGATTCGCTCATCAGGCGCATCATATCCGGCCAGTGATGCCAGACGAATATGCCGGCAACACTGCCCATCAACAGGGCTTTCATTAACGCTTTAAGCAGTTCCGCGCCTACCTGGGAAGAAAACAGACGTCCAAGACCGCTTAGCGGATTGAGCTTGGAAAAATTAAACGCCAGCGACTTGGTGCTGAAAACCAGTCCCCCCAACATTACCGGCGCAATCAGCGCGATAATCACCACGCCAGTCAACAGCGGCAGCATTCCCAGCAGCGCCGTTTTCAGCATCATGATCACCTGCCCGACAAACAGCCCCGGATCGTTGATGATTTTATGATCGAAGCGCAGCCCGGAAGAGAGCGCCATCGATAACCGTCGACCAAACATCTCGCCGCCAAACCACAGAATGCAAACACCCACCAGCATCACCAGCAGTGATGTCAGCTCTTTCGATCGGGGGATTTGCCCTTCTTCACGCGCCTTTTCTAGTCGGTGCGCTGTGGGGGCTTCTGTTTTGTCTTCGTTGTCTTCAGAGGCCACGGCCTGCATCCACGGATTACGGATTTGACAACATATTGCCAGAGTCAAGGGTATCTAATGGGCAGAGTAAGGCATAAAAACAGGGGGTTTTCGCCATTTGAAGTGCCCCGCAGGCATCATCCACGCACCTGAAACGAGGCCAAAACAGCAATGCCATGTAAAAAATCCTGCCTAAACGCCATTTTTTGTCGGCCTGTCCTGATTGTTAACGACTGAACAGAATTGCAGACAATCTCCTTTATAATGGTCGGCTTCGCGTATAACCCTGCACGGACGTAACTTTTTTATGCCAGTACAATCGGACCGAACATCGCATACAGCGGTGTGCATCGCGGCGTTTGTTATCTATTACAGCCTCTTCTATTTCGCTATTTACATTCCAGGCTTTATGCGTCTATATCAAAATGGCCTCGATGGTCCGTTTCTGCATGGCGCACTGTTGCTCCCCTGCTCACTGCTGCTGTGGCGTTATTACGGGCGTCATTATGACGGGTTACTGCCTTTCGGCACCCTGGCGTGGCGAAACCTTGCCGCGCCGTTGCTGGCGCTGGTGGCAATGCTGGTAATGGAAAAACTCTTCCAGCAGCCTGAGCCGTGGCTGGATTCTTTGGAAGGGTATACCGGGTTAACCCGCTGGGCGTGGATATTCACGGCCTGTTTGATAGCGCCTGTGAGTGAAGAGATTATTTTTCGCGGCTTTTTGCTCAATGCCAGTCTGGGATGGGGAAAAGTACCGCAACAACTCGGTATTGTGCTGACTTCTTTATTGTTTGCCGCCATTCATATGCAATATCAGGCGCCGCTCACTTTTATTCAGTTGTTTATTTTTTCTGCGCTATTGTGTGTTGTCCGGCTCGGGACAGGCGGGCTGCTGATACCAATAGTGCTGCATGCGCTGTCGAATCTCTTCGCAGTGGGCGATATCTTCCTGCAATAAAAAAGGGAAGGTTTCCCTTCCCTTTTTCGTGGGTTCGCTGACTTCACCTTCAGGCTGTCTGAAGGTGAATGTGCCGACAAATTAGAAGCCGAGGCTGTCCAGCAGGTCGTCCACCTGGTCCTGGCTTGCCACCACGCCTGCTTTGGTGGCGTCGAGCTGAGGACCATTGAGCAGGCTGTCGTTTTCGCGTTTCGGGCGCGCAGACTGCTCCGGGATGTTTTCCAGCAGCACCATCAGCAATTGGCGTTCGATCTCCTGGATTACGTCCATCATGCGCTTGATCACCTGACCGGTAAGATCCTGGAAATCCTGCGCCATCATGATGTCCAGCAACTGGGCGTTGGTGAAGCTGGTATGACCCGGAATTTCACCAAGGAACTTGCGGGTATCGGTCACCAGTTCACGGGCATCTGCCAGTTCAATCGGGTTCTCGAACCACTCGTCCCAGCGCTTGCTCAGCGCTTTTGAATTTTTTTCCATCTCATCCTGGTGAGGCTGAGAGGCTTCCACGCTGTTCAGCGCGCGCTCGGCGGCCTGCGCCGTCATCTGGACCACATAATCCAGGCGATCGCGCGCGTCCGGAATCGCTTCCGCCGCTTCGGCAATCGCTTGATCCAGGCCCAACTCGCGCAGACTATCGCGCAGCATGCGCGTCAGACTACCAATGCGGGCAATAATGTCGCTGGGAGAATGCTCTTCAGAAGGTTTTATTGAAGGTTGCAACATAGTCCGGTCCTCACATGCCAAGTTTCTCGAAGATCTTACCGAGCTTCTCTTCCAGGGTGGCTGCGGTGAACGGTTTCACCACATAGCCACTTGCACCAGCCTGCGCCGCCGCAATGATATTCTCTTTTTTCGCTTCAGCCGTCACCATCAGCACCGGCATAGAAGCCATATTGCTGTCGGCACGGATGGTCTTCAGCAATTCCAGACCATCCATATTTGGCATGTTCCAGTCGGAGATGACAAAACCAAAACCACCGGTCTGCAATTTGTTCAGCGCATCAACACCGTCTTCCGCCTCTTCGACGTTGTTGAATCCCAGCTCTTTCAGCAGGTTGCGCACAATGCGACGCATGGTGGAAAAGTCATCCACAACCAAAAACTTAAGCTCTTTATCCGCCATAAAAAATTACTCCTGGTTCAAATACGTATTGCCTGTCCGGCACTGATTTTCGCCAGCATCTGCTGGCTTACCTGGCTAAGATCGACCACTTCGTTGACGCCACCCATATTGATGGCCTCACGCGGCATGCCGAACACCACACAACTTGCTTCGTTTTGCGCGATGGTCCAGGCTCCCGCCTGGTGCATTGCTAACATTCCCGCCGCGCCATCGTTGCCCATCCCCGTAAGAATCACACCTACGGCGTTGCGCCCCGCATGTTTCGCGACCGAATGAAACAGCACATCCACCGACGGACGGTGCCGGTTAACCGGCGGCCCATCGTGGATCTTAATCTGATAGTTTGCCCCGCTACGCGCGAGCTCCATATGCTTATCGCCCGGAGCAATATACGCGTGTCCCGGCAGAACGCGCTCACCATCTTCCGCTTCCTTGACGCTGATCTGGCAGAGCTTGTTCAACCGCTCAGCAAATGAGCGGGTAAAGCCCGGCGGCATATGCTGAGTGATTAGAATACCCGGACTTGAGAGCGGCAATGGCTGGAGTACATGACGAATTGCCTCTGTTCCTCCGGTTGACGCACCAATGACCAGCAATTTTTCCGAGCTCAGCAGCGGGCCAGCCTTCAGCAGCGCCGGCGCTTCCATCGGTTTATGCGCAGCAATACGCGCACGCGAAGCAGTGCGCACTTTCTCCGCAATCATTTCGCTGTAGGCCAGCATCCCTTCACGAATGCCGATTTGCGGTTTGGTGACGAAATCAATCGCCCCCAGCTCCAGCGCACGCAACGTCACTTCCGAGCCTTTACCGGTCAGCGAAGAGACCATCACCACCGGCATTGGCCGCAGACGCATTAATTTCTCAAGGAAATCGAGCCCATCCATGCGCGGCATTTCTACATCCAGCGTTAAGACATCCGGGTTGAATTTTTTGATTAAATCCCGGGCGACTAACGGGTCTGGCGCCGTCGCCACCATCTCCATATCGCTGTGGCTATTGATAATTTCTGTCATGATCTGGCGCATCAATGCGGAATCATCGACGGACAACACCCTGATTTTACTCATGCTTTATCCTTACTCAGCGCATAAACAGTCTGCCCACGGAGGCTGAACTCGCGCACGAGGTTGCTGAAGTTCTCCGAATGCCCGGCAAACAGTAATCCGTCCGGCTTAAGCAGCGGAGCAAAACGATGCAGAATGTCCTGTTGCGTCGTTTTATCAAAATAAATCATCACGTTACGGCAAAAAATTGCGTCAAAAGGCCCCGGAACGTTGTACTGCTTATCCAGCAGGTTCACGGTGGTGAATTCGACGTAATTCGCCAGTTCTTGCCGTACACGTACCAGCCCGGCATGCGGGCCGGTTCCACGCATAAAATAGCGCTGCATCTGCTGTGGCGAGAGGGTCTTCAACTCGTCCTGGCGATAAATACCGCTGCGTGCTTTTTCCAGCACTTCGGTGTCGATATCGCTGGCAAACACTTTCCAGCGACCCGGCGCCATGCCCAGCGCATCGGCAAGAGTAATCGCCAGCGAGTAAGGTTCCTCGCCGGTAGAGGCCGCGGCACTCCATACGCGGTATTCACCCGTGCGCTTACGCGCATGCTCAGCCAGTACCGGAAAGTGATGCGCTTCCCGGAAAAATGCGGTGAGATTGGTGGTCAGCGAGTTGATAAACGCTTGCCACTCGGCGCTGTTCTGGTTCGCTTCCAGCATGCTCAGATAGCGACCAAAATCATCCAACCCCAGCGTGCGTAAACGGCGAACAAGGCGGTTGTACACCATGTCGCGTTTATGGTCCGCAAGAACGATCCCCGCACGCTGGTAGATCAATTGACATATCCGACGGAAATGCGCATCGGACAGCGCCAGGCGCTGTGTCATCTGTTGCAGTATTGATGACGTTTGCCCTGTGGGCAGTGATGATGTCATAGCGCCTTCTCAACCAGGTTAATTTCAGGATGCAGCAGGCACGGCTTTGGGCGGTGCCACTTCGGGTAATGCAATATGCTCTTCAATCTTAAATACAGCCACTAACGAGGTCAGGTTATCCGCCTGGTTTGCCAGTTGATCGGTCGCGGAAGCGGCCTCTTCTACCAGCGCCGCGTTCTGCTGTGTGACCTGATCCATCTGGCTGACCGCCAGCGCAACCTGTTCAATGCCACGACGCTGTTCATCCGACGCGGAGGCGATCTCGCCCATAATGTCGTTGACCTGCGTCACCGAGCGGACGATTTCCGTCATCGTCTGCGCGGCGGTATCCACCAGCGCTGAACCCTGCTGAACACGGGATACCGACTCTTCAATCAGACCTTTAATCTCTTTTGCCGCCTGAGCGCTGCGGCTGGCCAGGTTACGAACTTCCCCTGCCACCACGGCAAATCCCCGGCCCTGCTCACCCGCACGTGCCGCTTCCACTGCGGCGTTCAGCGCGAGAATATTGGTCTGAAACGCGATGCCATCAATCACGCTGATGATATCGCCGATTTTTTGCGAGCTGCCGGCAATCTCCTGCATGGTACTTGCCACGCGGGTGGTTTGCTGCCCGCCTTTTCTCGCGGTTTCCGCCGCACTCTGCGCCAGACCGGAAGCCTGACGCGCATTATCGGCGTTCTGCCCGACCGTCGCCGTCAACTGCTCCATGCTGGCTGCCGTTTGCGCCAGCGAAGCGGCCTGCTGTTCAGTGCGCGCCGATAAGTCATTGTTGCCTGAAGCAATTTCCGAAATACCGGTATGCATCGCGTAGCTGCCCTGCCGAACATCGCTGACCGTAGTACGCAGCGCTGCCTGCATTTTTTTCAGGCTGGCGAAGATCGCCGAAATTTCATTACGTCCGTTAACAGCAATCGGCTTCGCCAGATTGCCTGCCGCGATGCTGTCAAAGTGGCTGCTGATGATCGCCAGCGGCTGAACAATCATCTTGCGCGACCAGAACAGTGCGATGCTGGTAATCAGCGCCGCAAGGATCACCACCGCAATAAAAATGGCCGCCGAACGGTGATAGTTGCTTTCGCTGTCCTGCCGTGCCTGCTCGGCAAACTCATTTATGTGCTTTTCCCACGCGTTAAAATTCGCGTCAAACTGGTCCTGCGACTCCTTTACCGGCGCGGTCATAAAATCTGATAGCTGGTTATTTTCAAGCCAGGTGGCCTGATGCTCCAGATCGCTGCGCCATGCGCTATACGTCGCTTTCGTCCCGTCCTGCAATTTTTGTCCCGCAGGCGTCATTGCGGCAATGCCCAGAAACTCTTTCTCTTTCTCATCTGCCAGTTTCAGGCTGGCTTTTGCCTGCGTCATCAGAGCTTTAATATCATCTGGCGGATAACTTAATGCCGTGAGCGTACCCGCTTTATTGAGCAATGTGCTCGCTTCAAGCAACGTGGCGCGAATTTGCATCAGAGCGCTGCGTTGATGGTTGCTGTTCGCTACTTCCTGTAAATGCGATGTGCTCTGTTTAAAAGCCCAAAAGGACAATCCGTTACTGCCGACCTGCAAAATGCCACACACAATCAAAATCAAAAAAAGTGTTGTCGAGATACGAATACGATTAAACATTAACGCCCCATCTGGCGGAAAAATGTCCGCGGTTAAGAACTGCTAAAATGTTTCCCAGTTATCTTCTTGTCCGGTTGCAAGTTGGCGACTCCGCGCCGGGGTCTTAGCGCTGCCTGCTGCCGGAGTTAAGGCACGCTGCGCCGGTTTGCCGGATACAGAAGAAAGGCGGAAAGCAGATACCGCCATCGTCAATCGACTGGCTTGTTCTTCTAAGGCAGCGGCTGCGGCTGCCGATTGTTGTACCAGTGACGCATTCTGTTGCGTGACGCGATCCATCTCGGATACCGCCAGCGCAACCTGATCGATGCCACGGCTCTGTTCATCCGATGCCGAGGCGATCTCACCCATGATGTCGTTAACACGCGTAACGGCGTTAACAATGTCCGACATGGTTTCACCGGCACTCTCCACAAGCACAGAGCCGGTATCCACGCGGGAAACGGAATCTTCAATTAAAGTTTTAATCTCTTTCGCCGCCTGGGCGCTGCGGCTGGCCAGATTACGCACTTCCCCTGCCACCACGGCAAATCCCCGGCCCTGCTCGCCCGCACGCGCCGCTTCTACCGCCGCGTTCAGCGCCAGGATATTAGTCTGGAAGGCAATACCGTCAATCACACCGATAATGTCAGCGATTTTCTGCGAACTGGTGGCGATATCGTGCATGGTTTTCACCACGCCATCGACGACTTTACCGCCGCGCTCGGCAGTTTCCGATGCACTTTGCGCCAGCAGCGAAGCCTGACGGGCGTTGTCGGCGTTCTGCTTAACGGTAGCCGTCAACTCTTCCATGCTGGCAGCGGTCTGCTCCAGCGCCGAAGCTTGTTCTTCGGTACGCGAGGAGAGATCGTTATTTCCGGCCGCAATTTCGCTGGTGCCAGAATAAATGGCATCGGAGCCCTGGCGCACATTGGTAACGGTATCGATTAGCGCGTTCTGCATGTGATCGACGCTTTGCGCCAGTTCCGTCATTTCGCTGCGACCGGCAATGGTCAGCGTATGCGTCAGGTTACCGCCCGCGATTTCGCGGATATGAGCGATGACTGCTGACAATGGCGACAGCAGAATACGGCGGATCCCGTACCAGACGCCGGTCAGGACAATCACCAGCGCCAGCGCCAGAATCGCCATCTGCCATTTCGCAAAGGTGTAATCGCTAACGCTCTGCTCCCAGGCATTACGGTAGAGGCTGTCGCTCAGTGCGGCATATTTCGCCATCGCGTCACCGAGGGCGTTTTGCATTCCCTGAGTCGGTTGCGCCATAAAGGCGTTGATATTGCCGCTCTCCAGAAACTGAACCAGCTCCGTCAGCGCAGCATTATAGGTACGATATTTCTCATCCAGCGTCTGGCGCGCCGCATCCATTTCCGGCAGCGATGGCATGTTATGAAAGGCATCGTAATGTTTTGCCGCTTCCGCCAGGGAAGCTTTCGCGCTGTTCAACAGGTCGGTTTTGGCGCTGCTTTGCTGGTTGCTCGGGTCGAGCAACATACGCGCCGACGAGCGGCTCAGGTTGATACGCGTCTGCAGCATTAATTCCCAGGCTTTACCCAGTTCGGTTTGTTGCATACGCAGGTCATTAGACGCAGCAAAACTCTGCTGGTTTTGCTTAAGGGAAGAGAAAAAAAGCCCCCCGGATACGAGCTGCAACAGGGCAAACACTGCCAGCACACTCATCAGCAGAGTAACGACGCGGATACGGTTCAACATGCAACACCTTTTCGATATGTTCTTAATGGTGTTATCGGCATGCGGTCAGGGAACTTTACATTTGCGAAAGGGAATTAAATAGCAACTTAAAATGAAATGTCCCACGGTCAGGGTTTTTCACTGTATGTGCCCTGCGGCGGCGTGGTCTGCGTTGTAAGGTGCAGTCAGTTAACGTTAATGTCGCACCGATAGCGGTTTAATGACTGGAAAATCTTACAACGAACGACACTGCAAAAGAGATATTTTTATCAGTAAAAATAAGCAATTAGAAGAAACTAACGCGTTGCTCATGGGCAGTAAAGAAGAGACAAAATAATGGACAAAAAAGAGTATAAAAAAAGCGGATGACCGGTGAGTCATCCGCTCTTGTATGGCGGTTACGCGACGTGCGTTGCCGCGATGTCCAGCAGCGCCATCTCTTCGCTGTTGAGCAGTTTTTCGATGTTCACCAGAATCAGCATCCGGTCGCCAAGCGCGCCGAGGCCGGTCAGGTATTCGGTGGACAGGGTGACGGCGAATTCCGGCGCCGGGCGGATCTGGTCCGATGCCAGGGAAAGCACATCAGAGACGCCATCCACCACGATGCCAACCACACGCTGTCCCAGATTCAGAACGATAACCACGGTGTTGTCATCATATTCGACGTCGCCCTGGCTGAACTTCACGCGCAGGTCAACAATCGGCACGATCACGCCACGCAGGTTGGTCACGCCTTTGATAAAGTCCGGGGTATTGGCGATACGGGTCACCTGATCGTAGCCACGAATTTCCTGCACTTTGAGTATATCGATGCCGTACTCTTCATCGCCCAGAGTGAATACCAGAAATTCCTGTCCTGACGGCTCGCCAGCCAGTTTTGCTACATTACTCATACCGGTCATGTTTTATACCTTTTACTTAATCAGGCGGCTGTGTGCGCCATACGATGTTCACGATTCAACCCCTGCAACGCTGACACATCCACGATCAGCGCAACGCTACCATCGCCCAGGATGGTGGCGGCAGAAATACCCGGCACTTTGCGATAGTTGCTTTCCAGGTTTTTCACCACAACCTGGTGCTGACCGATCAACTGATCAACCAGCAGCGCATAGCGACGACCTGCGCTCTGCAGAATAACGACAATCCCCTGCGTGGCTTCAGTTTTCGCCCCCATCACATCAAACACTTTCCACAACTCAACCAGAGGCAGGTATTCGCCACGTACTTCCAGTACGCGCTCGCCACCGGCCAGCGGGTGCAGATCTTCTTCACGCGGTTGCAGTGACTCCATCACCGCGTTCAGCGGCAGAATGAAGACTTCGTTGTTCACTTTTACTGACATTCCGTCGAGGATTGCCAGCGTCAGCGGCAGCAGGATACGAATCGTCGTACCGGAGCCTTGTTTGGATTTAATTTCAACGTGACCACCCATTTCCTGGATGTTACGTTTTACCACGTCCATACCCACGCCGCGGCCGGAAACGTCAGTAACCTGCTCTGCGGTGGAGAAGCCCGGGGCAAAAATCAGCATGCCGACTTCTTCATCGGTCATGTTTTCATTGACCGCCATTCCCTGCGAAATCGCTTTCGCCAGAATACGCTCGCGGTTAAGACCCGCACCGTCGTCAGTCACTTCGATGCAGATGTTTCCGCCCTGGTGTTCCGCAGAAAGAATCAGGTTACCGATAGGTGATTTACCGGCTTCGACACGTTTTTGCGGGGTTTCAATACCGTGGTCGAGGCTGTTACGCACCAGGTGTGTTAACGGGTCAATGATGCGCTCGATCAGGCTCTTATCCAGCTCCGTCGAGCTACCTTGCAGGGTCAGTTCAACCTGTTTATCCAGCTTGCTCGCCAGATCGCGCACCAGACGCGGGAAGCGGCTAAAGACATATTCCATCGGCATCATACGGATGGACATGACCGATTCCTGCAGGTCGCGGGCGTTGCGCTGCAACTGGCTCATGCTGGTGATCAGATCGCCGTGTGTGACCGGATCCAGCTCGTTGGAGCGCTGAGCCAGCATCGACTGGGTGATCACCAGCTCGCCGACCAGGTTAATTAACTGGTCAACTTTTTCAACCGCCACACGGATACTGGTTGATTCGCTGGCGCGCGCCGGTTTTTCACGCGCTGCCGGTTGCTCTTTCGCTACCGCTTTCAGCGCCGGAGCCGCTGGTTTCTCCGCCGGAACCGCAACAGGCGCCGGTGCTTCAACCACTTGCGCAACCGCTTCAACTGCGGCTGGCGCGGGGGCTGCCTCTGCGGTGGTTTTTTCGAACGCAATTTGATCGGCTTCGATGACGAAGCACAATACCGCGATAATATCGTCTTCGCTGACGCCGCCATCAAGCGTCACGCTCAGGGTATCAGTCCCCTTCACCACGTCGCTCAATGTTCCGAGGTTACCTAACTCTTCTTCCAGCAGCGCAACTTCGCTCTCTTTCAGGCGAGACAGGACGATGCGCAGTTTGCCGTCGCTTTCGGCAGCTGGCGCAGCAGCAGTTTCGGACCCCAGTGCAGCCGTATCCACAACGGAGAGTTTTGCGCCATTCGCAGGGGCAGCAACGACCTCCCCTTTTGCTTCCAGCGCCAGCTGGCGCAGGGCATTGCAGATATATTCGAAGCTGGCGGCGTCCGGCTCTTGCGAGCTTTTATAAGCGTCGAGCTGTTCCTGCATAATATCTTTGGTTTCCAAAAACAGGTTGATAATGTCGGTGTTAAGCTGCATTTCGCCACGCCGGGCCTCATCAAGCAGGTTTTCCATCAGGTGTGTGGTTTCCTGCAGGATGGTAAAACCAAATGTACCTGCGCCTCCTTTAATAGAGTGCGCCGCACGAAAGATGGCGTTGAGCTGTTCCGAATCCGGCGCTTCCGGCACCAGATCCAGTAAATGTTGTTCCATATCAGCCAACAACTCGTCGGCCTCATCGAAGAATGTCTGATAAAAATCACTTATATCCATGCTCACGCTATCACCTCGGATTTGCTTGTGGCGATGTGGGAACTGCTGCCGGAGCCGCCGGTGTGGATGCAGGTGCTGCTCCGACCGCAGGTTCTGGCTGTGTAATCGCGCTTATTGGCGCACTCTCACTTTCGGCATTCTCATGCAGAATGGCTTCTTCAGTCTGTTTGTTGAGTACCAAAAGACTGATTCGGCGGTTGATTGCTTCATTCGGACCTCTGTCCGCCAGGCGCATTGTCGCCGCCATACCTACAACTCGAAGAATTTTGCCGTTATCCAGCCCACCGGCAACCAGTTCACGGCGCGACGCGTTTGCGCGATCGGCGGACAGTTCCCAGTTGCTGTACCCTCTTTCGCCATTGGCGTAAGGGAAATCATCGGTGTGGCCCGAAAGGCTCACTTTGTTAGGGATGCCATTCAGTACTGGCGCAATAGCACGCAAAATATCGCGCATATAAGGTTCGACTTCTGCGCTGCCGGTTTTAAACATCGGCCGGTTCTGGCTGTCGATAATCTGAATACGCAACCCTTCCTGCACCAGATCGATTTTCAGGTGCGGACGCAACGCACGCAGTTTAGGATCGGCTTCAATTAACTGATCCAGATCGCCGCGCAACTTACTCAACCGCGACTGCTCCATGCGTTTTTTCAAATCGTCAATATTGGGCTGTTTTTGCACTTCGCCCTGTTGCTGTGTGTAGTCATCGCCACCGCCCGGGATCGGGCTCTCGCTGTTTGAAATTCGCTGCCCACCCGTAATTGCGGTTGCTAACGGCGTACGGAAATACTCCGCAATCTGAATCAGTTCTTTCGGGCTGGAGATGGAGATCAACCACATCACCAGGAAGAACGCCATCATCGCCGTCATAAAGTCGGCGTAGGCAATCTTCCAGGAGCCGTGCGCTCCACCGCCATGACCTTTATGTTTTTTTCGTCTGACTACGACGATCGGATGGGACTGATTTTTCATGCGTCCTCGGTCGTAGTCTGTTGGTTAGGATTTCTGACCGCACGGACGTGTTCATCCAGTTCGATAAACGACGGACGTTCGCTGGAGTACAGCGTTTTACGACCAAATTCGACCGCAATTGGCGGTGCATAACCGTTAAGATTCGACAGCAAAGTGATCTTGACGCACTGCATCATCTTGGCGGTTTCCGCGCTCTTCTGGCGCAGAACGCTGGCCAGCGGAGAGATAAAACCGTACGCCAACAGGATGCCGAGGAAGGTTCCCACCATCGCGTGCGCAATCAGCGCGCCGAGTTCAGCCGCCGGACGATCGGCGGAGGCCAGCGCGTGCACCACCCCCATCACCGCCGCAACGATACCGAACGCGGGTAACGAATCGCCCACCATCGCCAGCGCATTCGCCGGCACTTCGGCTTCGCTTTCGTGCGTTTCGATCTCTTCGTCCATCAGCGCTTCAATTTCAAAGGTATTCATGTTGCCGCTGATGATCAGGCGCAGATAATCGACAATAAATTCAAGCATCGTCGCATCCGCAAGAATACGCGGATAGCTGGCGAAAATTTCGCTCTCTTTCGGATTCTCAATATCTCTTTCGAGCGAGAACATCCCTTGCTGACGCGATTTCGCCATCAGGCGGTAAAGCAGAGCCAGCAAATCCATATACATGCTTTTGGTGTATTTCGAACGACGAAACAGCAAAGGCATGGCTTTCATCGTACCTTTGATCGCTTTGCCATTGTTACCAACGATGAATGCACCTACCCCCGCGCCACCGATGATGATCAGTTCAGACGGTTGATAAAGTGCCCCAAGTTCTCCGCCGGTCATCATATAACCGCCAAAGACTGCACCAAGAACAACCAGGTAACCTAATACGATAAGCACGACATCATCCTTCTGCTAATGACTAAGGCTCGGGATAAACATTGCAAAGGGTTAAACCGAATTTCAGGCAAAAAAAAGCAGCGGCATTACTGCACCGCTGCTGGAGTGTTTTCCACCTGATTCGGTCAAACAGCCTGTTCGATCTGTTCATCCAGCAGTTGTGGAATAATATCGGCAGCATCCCGGGAAAGTTTACGTCTTTTTACCGCGCGAGACGGCGGCTGGCATAAACTACAGGCAAAGCTACCAACAGGCTGATGTGCGTGCGTAATAAAATTACCGCCACAGCAATTACAGCGAGACAACTCCAGCATTCCGCTTTCCACGAAACGAACCAGTGTCCAGGCGCGAGTCAGCGCCAGTAGCGGCCCATCATCGTTATGAGGGCATTGTTCCAGATAGAGTTTGTACGCTTTGATGACTGCATCAACGCCGCTGCACAGGCCTGTTTTTAATAAAAACTGCCAGGCGTTACAGAACATGGATGCATGAATATTCTGCTCCCAGGTCATAAACCAGTCAGTGGAGAATGGCAGCATGCCTTTCGGCGGCGGGCTACCACGTAACTCTTTGTAGAGTTTAATAAGACGACCACGGCTAAGCTGTGTCTCACTCTCCAGCATCTGTAAACGCGCACCCAGCGAAATCAGCTCCATTGCTAACTGAATATCGCGGGCTTCCTGAACAATGCTTTTCTCGCTCATGATTAAGCCCTTTTCTTCCTTGCCGCATCGCCGGTCTGTGAAGACTCATTCAGCAGGCGGGTTGAAAGTAAAATCCCGGTGTGGACTTGCTGTAAGTCATCCACGCGTGATTCCTGGGTCAGACGAGTAATTGTCTGGTGGCTGTCAAAACGGAACTGGCAGATAAGCTGATTGGTTTCAGCCAGTTTTACCATTTGTGGAAGAGTTAATTCACCCAATGTGTTAGCCATCTCTTCGTTAATACCAAGACGGAACATTGCGGACGCTTTGTCCTGGCTAATTAAACGCTGAGCAAGAAGCAAATACGACAAGTTAATGTCATATACATGTTTCAGCAACTCGGATGTATGCATTTTTCCCATCCCGAATAACCAACTTGTATCTTATGCGGCTGAGCCGCACCCCGTGATGTCGCCGGAAAAAACCGGTATAAAGAAAGAAAGGCTAAATGCATAACTGACTTAGAATCTCGCACTCGCGGCACTTCGCTCAAATGTAATGGCCTTGATACGTGCTTAATCATTTCTTACAAAGAACTAAGATTTTTCCTAATTCGACGCAACTGTACTCGTAGGTGCTGACACATACAATCTGACCCGAACAAAAATTTGAAATTTTTGTGATCTGCGTCACAAAATTTAACGGATTATGGGTAATAAATCTATCAGTCCCGCTTGTGATTTGATGCTTTTTTGTTCTGTCAGCCGCTTTTTTTATTCCATTTGTCCGAATACTCATGCAAAACCAGGGCTGCAATCCGGCAACTGGTCTGAGGAGTAGCGTTTTGCAACATTCCTCGTTAACGAAACGTTTCTATTGCAGACATAAAATTAAAAAAGTATATAAAACAACAAATTAAGCTTTCAGGCGTGCTAATTAATTACTCCAGGCAATCATTTCAAAATTGTTAGTTATTATGATTGATAGTTTAACAATTTGATCTTAAATTCTTTAAATTTTAGATAAGATTTTAAAATCGGTTAAATGCAGGAATATGCATTAAAGTCTTAGCATAAGAATAATTAATGAATATTTATGATAACCTTCACATCCCCGCAATAATTCTGGGTTGCACTGCGTGCTGAAACAGAGTAATGGTGAAAAAAATTTGATTTGTCGTGGAGAGTGAGAAATGCAATATGCTCATCTTCTGGTCGCCGTTGCAGTGACGCCCGAAAGTCAGCGTTTACTGGCGAAAGCCATTGATATTGCTCGCCCTTTCAATGCCCGCATCTCCCTTATTACCTTAGCTTCCGATCCCGAACTCTATAACCAGCTAGCCGCTCCGATGATGGAGAATGTCCGTGAAGTGTTGCAGGAAGAGACGCAGCAATTTCTGGACCAGCTCATTAGCGAGGCAGGTTACCCTATCGAACAGGCGCTCATCGCCTCGGGCACATTAAGCGAACATATTTTGCATATCTGCCGTACGCAGGGCATCGATCTGGTGGTCTGCGGCAATCACAATCAAACGTTCCTCGCCCGCGCAGCGTGTGCGGCAAAGAGCATTGTGCATTCCAGTGAAGTGGATGTTTTATTGGTGCCATTAGGAACGTGAAGCGCTCCTGCTGTCGCAGGAGCGCCGCTGACGTTAAGCCAGCTTTGGAAAGGTCGCCACTTTATGCTGTAGCTGGCTTTGTGCGCTACGTGGCGTGATGCGCTTTAAATCACGAAGGAACCTCTGCTGCCAGTGGTTGATATCATTTTCCTTTATGATTTCAAGCATTTCCGCATGGCGCGATATACGCTCTGCCAGCGGCATTCTTAGCGCTCTGTCCATCGCCGCAGCGACATCATCCCGGTCGTAAGGATTCACAAGCAGCGCCGATGTCAGCTCATTCGCCGCCCCGGCAAATTGCGACAGGATCAACACCCCCGGATCGGCCGGATCCTGCGCGGCGACATACTCTTTCGCGACGAGATTCATGCCGTCACGCAGCGGCGTCACTAAGCCTACTTCGGCGTAACGGAAGACTTTCATCAATACCTTACGGTCAAAGTGCTGGTTCAAATAGTAAAGCGGCGTCCAGCCAAGCTGACCATATTTACCGTTGATTCGCCCGGCTTCGGTTTCCAGTTGGTGCCGAATATCCTGGTAAGCCTGCACTTCGCCACGGGAGGTTGGTGCAATCTGCGTATAGCGGATTTTTCCGTGATGCTGGGGGTATTTCTCCAGCAGCGTTTCATAGGCAAGGAAGCGCTCTGGCAAGCCTTTGGAGTAGTCAAGCCGCTCCACAGAGAAAATGTTCTTAACGTTCTTAAGTTCATTTTTCAGCTGCGCCAGTTTAGGCGGCAGCGGCCCGGCAGCCTGTTTGGCTATCTCGTCCGGTTCAATCCCTATCGGGTAAACTTCAGTGCGGAAATTTTTCCCCCACGCGACGTGTTCTTTACCGCTGCGAGTGGTCAGACGAGTCTGCATTGACAGACTATCCAGGAACGCCAGTCTGTCGCTTTCGGTCTGAAAACCGAGCAGGTCATAATCACAGAGCGCTTCCAGCAGCTCCGCATGCGGCGGCAAGGCGTTAAAGATTTCCGGCGTCGGGAAAGGGATATGCAGGAAGAAACCAATCTGATTATTCACACCGCGCTTGCGCAGTTCGCTGGCAAACGGTAGCAGGTGATAATCGTGGATCCACAGAATGTCATCGTCTTTCAGTAACGGCAGCAGTTTATCCGCCAGCAGCGCATTGACCTGCTGGTAACCCTCCCAGGCTTCCCGCTGGTAATTCACCAGATCGAGTCGATAGTGAAATGCTGGCCATAAAACGGCGTTGGAGAATTGCGAATAATACTGTTCGTAATGTTCTTCACTAAGGGTAAACGATGCCCATGTGATATTCCCTTTTGTCACCTTTTTTAGCGGCTGTTCCTCATCTCCCAGCTCACCGCTCCAGCCAAACCACAGCCCGCCGGTGGCTTTTAATGCTCCCAGAATCCCTACAGCCAGCCCGCCAGCGCTGGCCTTTTTGTTGTCAGGCGGAGCAATACGATTAGATACTACGACTAAGCGACTCATAGCCATCTCTCCTGTTTGTTAGCGCCTGTTGTTTTTCTTGTTGATGGTCAGTGATACGTTCAAGCCACCGATAAACTTCATTTACGCTGTCCAGACGCCATTTTGCCTGCGTCTCGCCAGCACCAACTTTGATTGATTCGCCCCCCAGCGCGTTCACGGTTTTAAACCCATGCTCGTCCGTCAAATCATCGCCGACAAAAACCGGTATGCGGCCAGCAAAAGGCGGTGTCTCTAAAAATGCCGCAATAGCCGCTCCCTTATGAATGCCGGACGGTTTAAGCTCCACCACGCATTTCCCTGGTTGCATCGCCAGTTGCGGGTAGCGCGCGACCATTTGCTTTGCCAGTGCAAAAACCGCGTCTTCATGCTGCGGCGCCTGACGGTAGTGCAAAGCAAATGCCATGCCTTTCGCTTCCAGCTCCACGCCGTTAAGCGATGCCACTTCGTGCCGGAGCGAACGCTCCAGTGGTTGTACGATATTTTCCGGTAATGTTACCCGTTCGGTATGACCCTTGATGTCGCGGCGTTCTGCCCCGTGCACGCCAGCCAGCGGAAAACGCCAGGGTTTGGCGAGTTGCTCGAGCTCAGCGATTGAGCGCCCTGAAATCAATGCCAGTGCCCCGTTGTTCATCTCAGCAAGCAATGAAAGTCTGGCCAGCACAGCGTCCGGAACAGAGACATCATCCGGGTGTGGTTTAATGTCAGCGAGGGTGCCATCCAAATCGAAAAAAAAGGCAAAATTCCCGGAAAAGAGAGGCGGTACAGATAATGCGTCTTCCACCCTGGTTTCCTCCTTACAGTCTTTGATGAGAGCCGTTCTTCAATAACATCTCATTATCATTAGCCATGTAAGTATAGACAGTGTGACGCTGCTCGCCATTTTAAGCATGACTTACCAGCCGGATTAGCGGCTGGTAAGGTAGGGGGATAAACTATAAGGTTAGGTCTAAAAATTGCGCGGTAAGGCTTAAACAGTGCGTTTGGCCTTTTGTTTGTAACGGTCGAAAATCACCGCCGCCAGCAGGATCAAACCACGTACCACATACTGTGAGAACGGCGAGATGTTCAGCAGGTTCATGGCATTTTCGACGGTACCCAGAATCAGGATCCCGGCAACAACATACGATATTTTGCCAATTCCGCCTTTCAGCGAAACACCACCCAATACGCAGGCTGAGATAACAATCAGCTCATAGCCAATCGACGTCATCGGCTGGCCGCTGGTCATACGCGAAGCAAGAATAATCCCCGCTGCCGCTGAGACCAGGCCGGAGAGCACAAAGATGATGATTTTCGTGCGTACCACCGGAACGCCCGCCAGACGGGCCGCTTCTTCATTACCGCCAATTGCCAGCGTATTGCGGCCAAACGTGGTTCTATTGAGCAGGAAGCCAAAAATAACCAGGCAGCCAACCGTCAACCAAATCGGCGCGGGCAGCCCCAGCCAGTTGGCGTAACCGAGGGTAAAGAAACGTTCATCCTCGATGCCGACCGCTTTACCGTCGGAAATGATATACGCCAGCCCACGGACGATCTGCATCGTGGCAAGCGTGGTGATCAAGGCATTGATCTTCAAACGCGCAATCACGAAGCCGTTAATGAAACCACTGACCACGCCGAGCAGCAAACCGGCAAATACGCCGAGCCACAAACTCTCCGAAATATTAATCACCACTGCCGTGGTTACCCCGGCGCAGGCAATGACCGACGCGACCGACAGGTCAAAATCCCCGGACGCAAGGCAGAACAGCATGCCGCAGGCCACCATGCCGGACATTGAGATCGCCAGCCCAAGCCCTTTCATATTGACGAAAGAGGCGAAGTTCGGCACAAACAGCGCGCAGCCGATAAACAGCACGGCAAACACTACCAGCATGCCGAACTGATCCCAGATTCGCCCAAAGCTGAGCGAGGATTTCGGTGCGCGGGACGTAGTTAAAGATGACATCATTTTCTCCTCACTCAGGCGACAGCCTGGCTAACTTTCGGCATCGCGAGGCTCAACGCCCGCTGTTCATCACACTGACCGTGAAGCAGTTCACCGGCAATTTCCCCTTCACGCATCACCACAATGCGATCGGCAACGCCGAGCACTTCCGGCAAATCACTGGAGGCAAACAGCACCGCAACACCGCGGGAAGCCAGCGCGTAAATTACGTTGTAGATCTCATGTTTCGCCCCGACATCGATGCCGCGCGTCGGCTCGTCGAGCAAAATGACTTTCATCTCTTCCGATAACCAGCGACCAAGAATCGCCTTCTGCTGGTTGCCACCGGAGAGATTCATAATCAGTTGTTCCGCGCCAGGCGTTTTGATATTGAGCGAACGAATGTGGTGTTCGGCGTTTTCACTTTCCCAGCCATCATTGATCAGGCAACCCGCGCGAATGTATTTGCGCCGGGCGCTGATATTGATGTTCTCCTGCACCGAGTGAACCGGAATAATACCTTCCGCTTTACGATCTTCCGGGCACAACATCATGCCCGCCTGGATGGCATGCGCCGGTTTAGTGATATTGACTTGCTCCCCGTCGATAAAGACCTGCCCTTCGGTAATTTTCGTCCCGCCGAATAAGCCTTTCATTAATTCACTGCGCCCGGCACCCACCAGCCCGAAGAGGCCGACAATTTCACCGCTGCGCACGTTTAAAGAGATGGGCGTTCGTACGCCTGGCGCTTTAACCTGCTCCAGCCGCAGGCGTTCTGCACCGTATTCCCGGGGTTTCCAGCCATAAATATCCCCCAGCTCGCGTCCAACCATCGCCTGCACCAGTTGGTCATGATTGACCTGCTGCATGTCCGTAAAGGTGCGCACATAGCGGCCATCTTTAAAGACGGTAATGGCATCGCTGAGCGCAAAAATCTCTTCCATGCGGTGGGAGACATAGAGGATCACCCGTCCCTCTTTACGTAGCTCACGGATCACCCGGAACAGGTTGTCGATCTCACGCGCGGAGAGAGAACTGGTGGGTTCATCAAAAGCGATGATTTTGGCGTTGCGCGCCAGCGCCTTGGCAATTTCGACCATTTGCCACTGACCAATAGAGAGATATTTCAGCGGCGTTTGCGGATCGATATCCAGCCCAAGATGCTGAAGCTGCAAACCGGCTTCGTAATTCAGCAGCGAGCGGTTCACAATGCCGCTTTTGTGCGGGATCTGGCCGAGATAGATATTCTCCGCGACGGTCATTTCCGGCACCAGATGCAGCTCCTGGTAGATGATCGCCACTCCGGCATTCAGCGCTGCCGTGGTATCCGCAAAGGCGACTTCCTCACCTTTTATTACCAGCGAACCGGTGGTTGGCGCGTAATTGCCGCTGAGGATTTTTAACAGTGTCGATTTACCTGCGCCGTTTTCACCCATCAGGGCGTGGATTTGCCCGGCGTAACAATCAAAACTGATCTCACTAAGCGCTTTCACACCGGGGAAGGTCTTGCCGATGCCGCGAAAAGAGAGATAAGGAGTAGACTGTTGCATAACGTCTCCGTAAAGCAGTTCATTGTACGTCTGGCTCCCCGCCTGACGCGGGGAGCACAATCAACAGAGAATTACAGTCCTTTTTTCGCCAGCTCTTCTTTGAAGTTCTCGCGGGTGATCAGCACCACGTCCGTTACTGCTGTAAATTTCGGTGGTTCAACCCCCTTGGTAACCCAGTTGTAGAGCAGTTGGCTGGTTTTATAGCCATGCACGTCCGGGCTTGGCAGCAGCGAACCAAAGAAGCCGGTCGCCTGCGCTTTCGACAGCTCACTTACCGCATCGACGCCGTTAATACCAATACCGATGACATCCGGCGCTTTAAAGCCCTGGCCTTCTGTCGCACGTACGCCACCCAGCACAGTGTTGTCATTCATGCCCAGCACCAGCCAGTGTTTCACTTCCGGATGCTGTACCAGCAGGGAGTTACCGGCATCAAATGCACCGGGGATATCGTTAGATTTGGTCGGCACCTGGTAGATCTGTTTTTCCGGGAAACCGGCTTTTTTCAGCGCGTCCATAGAACCGGTCGTGCGGCGGCGAGCGGTATCCAGCTCGTTCGCGGTAATCGCCATGACGCCCGTCTCTTTCACATTCCAGCCGCGTTTTTGCATCTCTTTATAGAGCTCTTCACCCTGACGCGCGCCGATTTCGCTCGCTGCCATCATCACCAGCGGCACCGAGGTCATCGGTTCGCCTTTGGCGTTGACGAACTGGTCATCCACCGCAATGACTTTCATGTCATAACCCCGCGCTTTGGCGACAATCGCCGAGCCAAGTTTGGGATCCGGAGTACAAATAACAAATCCTTTTGCGCCGCTGGCCGCCAGGCTATCAATGGCGTTCAGCGTTTTTTCGCCATCAGGGACGGCGATTTTAATCACTTCAAAACCTAAATCTTTGCCCGCCTTGTCGGCAAACTTCCATTCAGTCTGAAACCAGGGTTCTTCCGGCTGTTTAACCAGAAATCCGAGCTTCATCGTTTCAGCGATAGCGGATTGTGACATAACGGCAGCCAGACCGATGGCCGCCAACGCTTTAGTGAATTTGTGCATGGTAAACTCCAGCTTTAGCTTTCTTTTATGTAGGGAAAAAGAATTACCGGTTCATTTAAAAGTTAATAAAACAAGGCATTAGAGTCCGCACACCCCTGGACACCTGTGCTGGAAGTAGTTTTAGCGGGAAATTGATTCTCCATAGGAGAGCGGCATCACACCGCAGAATTACAGTAATTCTGTACATAAATTCAGCGATATAGCACATAAAAACAGGCGATTTTGTCAGACAAATAGAAAGGGTAAAAGCAGGATAATCCATAACATCAGCCAGCTTATCCTTGTCCCGGATGCAGGGCGCATCCGGGCAGAAAAATTACCAGCTATAGTAGATATGATCGGCCTGATTGCGCGCCGCAGTGTCGTCCCCCTGCAAACGCGCGGCAATCGTCAGCGCAAAATCGAAAGCCAGCCCGAGACCTTTGCCGCTAATCAGGTTGCCATCTTCCACCACTGGCGCGTCAACATACTCACCATCATGGACTGTTTCGTACAGATCGCCGGAGCAGACATAGCGGCGGCCCTTCAGCAAGCCGTTGCCGCCCAGCACGCGCGCAGCAGCGGAACAGATAGGGCAAATTAACTTGCCGGCAGTGTCGTGCTGTTCAACAAATTGCACCACCGCCTGGCTGGTGGCCCGATTCGCGCTGCCCTGCGGCCCGCCGGGTAAGACGATGGCGTCATACAGCGTAGCCTGACGCTCAACCAGTGTGCTGTCTGCAACCATCGGAATAGCGTGATAACTGACCACCGCGCGGGACTCCGCGCAGGCCAGTGTTTCGACTTCAATATTTAAGCGACGCAGGATATCAATGGTGATAATCGCTTCTGCTTCTTCGAAACCGGGCGCCAACAACACCGCCACTTTTTTCATGTCCGACTCCTTACGTTGAAGGTGGGTTGATTAAAGTGGGGTTATTGTTGATCAAAACAGCGTTTCAAAATTCCCGCTGCGTCACATCCCTGCCAGGCAGAGTACTCAGTGAGCTTCACCCTGAGGGGTAAATTTCAGTTCAATTAAGGCGATAGCTTTCTGGATTGCACGGCGGGTAACCGGGTCGGTCGCTGCCGGGTGGGTAGTAAAATCGATGCTCTTAAGCTGGTGAGACATTTTCTCACGCACTTCAACCGGCGCGATGACGTCGATAACGTCGAGGATCTGTTTGATGACGAGCTGACAGGCAACGATATCGGATACCAGTTCCTGGTCGGCGGAGAGATTCTGTGACATAGGCGCTCCTTTAATAAAGTGCGCCATAGTAGCGGGAATTCATGCGTATGAGTAGGCCTGACCGCCGGACGACGGGCATAAAAAAACCTGCTTCAGCAGGTTTTTTTATCATCAGAACATAGCGCCTGGCGGTACGTCTTTGAAAGTTTTGCAGTAGGTTTCAAACATGTGCTTCAGAATCTTACGCAGTTTCATTTTTTGCTCCGGCGATTTGTTATGCAGGTGTTACGTCTCAATGCGTACATAATATGACCCCCATCACAAAAATCAATCGTCATGTGATAGAAATCACGTTTCAAAAAATAAAAGCAGCGTAGCTTTGTTAAAAATTTAATTATAAATCCTGCGGTTAGCGTGCTAAAAATTTTTTTAGCATTCTCAATTATTTTTGCAGATGGCAGACCCACAATGAGTGAAAGCACCCTTTTGCGGAAGACTGGAGGTCTTTCTCCCGCTGCGCTACTGGTAGCCGGCGCTTTCTTTATGGAGTTTATCGACGGCACGGTAATCGCTACCGCTCTGCCAGATATGGCAAAAACGTTTGGTGTCGAAGCCGTTGCGCTAAACATCGGTATCAGTGCTTATTTAATTACCCTTGCTGTGCTGATCCCGGCCAGCGGCTGGATCGCCGATCGCTTTGGCGCGCGCAATGTCTTTTCGCTGGCGCTGGCTATCTTCACCATTGCGTCAATATTGTGTGGACTGTCGACCAGCGTAGAGATGTTTGTCAGCATGCGTATTTTGCAGGGCATAGGCGGCGCATTGATGGTGCCGGTTGGGCGCCTCGCCGTACTGCGCACCACGCCAAAACATCAGCTTATTACCGCCATCGCCACGCTCACCTGGCCCGCGCTGGTCGCGCCGATCATCGGCCCGCCGCTGGGCGGATTTATCACGCATTACGCTGACTGGCGTTGGATCTTCTTTATTAATGTGCCGCTGGGAATTATGGCGATTTTGCTGGCGTTGCGCATCATTCCCAATATTCGTGAAGAGGAGCGGCGCCCGTTCGATTTGCCGGGGTTTATCGCCACGTCTGTGGCGATGGTCAGCCTGGTTTATGCCATGGAGGATTTAGGCGCAGAGCAGCCGCAAGGCGTGCTGACCGGCGGATTGCTGGTTCTGGGCGGTTTAACGCTGGCCTTTACCTTGCGCCATTTCCGGCGTGCGCAATGGCCGATGATCCGGCTGGATGCGCTGCAGGTGCCGACATTTCGCGTGACGATGTACGGCGGCTCGCTGTTTCGCGCATCAATAAGCGCCGTCCCTTTTCTGCTGCCGCTGCTGTTTCAGGTCGGTTTTGGTATGGATCCGTTCCACGCCGGGCTGCTGGTGCTGGCAGTATTTGCCGGTAACCTGACGATCAAACCCGCCACGACACCGCTGATTCGCTGGCTGGGCTTTAAAAAATTGCTGCTGATTAACGGCACGCTGAATGTGCTGGCGCTGCTGGCCTGCGCATTTCTTACCTCAGCAACGCCTGGCTGGCTCACCTTTGTGGTGCTGTTCCTGGGCGGCGTCTTCCGTTCGGTACAGTTTACCGGCGTCAGCACCCTCGCCTTTGCCGATGTTCCGTCGCCACAAATGAGTTATGCCAATACGCTGTTCAGTACCGCCACGCAACTGGCTGTCGGCCTGGGTATCACGCTTGGTGCGATTGGTATTCGTATTGGTGAACATGTCAGTGAGTGGCTGCATATCACTGGCGTTGAAGGGATCAGTTTCCGGCTGGCGTTTGTGTTTATCGCGCTGATTTGCCTGGTTGGCCTGTTTGATACGTTGCGCCTGACCAAAGATGCCGGAAGCGCCGTATCGCAGAAGAAAAAAGCGTAAAGAGAGCGCCGCAACCCGTCCAGCTGCGGCGGTTTTTTATCAGGCCAGCACTTCGCGAACGAACGCTTCAATCTCTTTGTTCTGGCAGTGTTCAAAGAAGCACTGCTGGAAGCGCTCGCCGGAGACGGCCGTTTTCACCAGTTCACGGTCAATAGCGCGCAGGGAATCAAGGTAATTGTCTTTCACCACTGCAGCTTTTACCTGGTTCAGGATCCCGGCATTACGCACCTGCGGCTCTTTACGCTCCGGCGGATAACCTTCGCCTTTACGACCGGTAAAGGCTTTTTCAAAAATAAAGCGCACGTTCAGTTCCGCGCCCCAGCCAAAACCTTTCGCAAACGGCAGCGATAACGCATTACCGTTGTTGATCTGGGCAAAGAGGAACGCATCTGCTGGATCAATACAGTAGCCGCACACTACGCCCGGATGAATGTTCAGCGACATCAGCGCGCCCTGCCCGGTACCGCAGCCGGTGACGACAAAATCCACCGCTTTCGCGTTCAGCAGAATACTTGCCATAATGCCCAGGTGGATGTAGGTCAGATGATGGTCATTCTCGTCGCTCATGCCGACGTTAAACACCGGGAAATCTTTTTCATCGGCAACGGCTTTCAGCTCTTTCAGAATGATGGCGTTTTTAGCCGCCTGACTGTTTTCCATCATCAGTGCAATTTTCATTTTTGATCTCCTGTGAACGTGCTTCAGATAGCAAAGGTTGGATAAACCATACTATCTGGCAAACATACTTTCAAATTTAATGAAAAATTGTTTTAAAAATCAAAAGCAGGTTCACAGTTTTGCCTCACTCCCTCGTTATTTCGCCGTCGCGATTAGTAGCGCCAGTTCCACGGGTTATTCTGCCGATTGCCCTCTGAGCCGCACGTTAAGATGAGAACATGCCAAAATGAATCAGAGTGATTTCATGAAGAAAATTTTTGTTGCCGCCTCGCTGCTGCTGCTTGCTGGCTGTACTCTCACTAAAGAGGCGGAAGTCAGCAGCGTGGATACCACCAGTGGTCTGGTGCGTCTGAGTTATAACCAGTCGATGATGCAAACCGCGAATTACGATCAATACACCGCACAAGGAACGGCTAACAAGCAGTGCCAGCAGATGGGTTACGCTACGGCAGTGCCTTTCGGCCAGCCGATCGAAACGTGTAGCCTGATCAGCGGGTCAGTTTGCATGAATACAAAAGTCACTATTCAATATCAATGCCGCGGCATGGCCTTTTCTCATACCGCGGGCAGTTGGTAATTTCCGGGCCGGCAATCATGCTGGCCTGCACATTTATTAATAATCAAAACAATTCTCATTTATTTAATTAACCGCTGCAATGCGTGTTATTCTCATTCACTTCGTGAATAGATGATTTTTCATTTAACCTTTTGCAAATAATTAAATAACAAATTATAGTGGCCGCTCCACTATTCTATTTTTATATTTTCGGAGCCGCGCCATGTTAAAAGCAGAGATGATTGAAAAACTAAATGAGCAAATGAATCTGGAACTGTTTTCTTCTCTGCTTTACCAGCAGATGAGCGCATGGTGCAGCTACCACAGCTTTGAAGGCGCCGCGGCTTTCCTGCGCCGTCACGCGCAGGAAGAGATGACGCACATGCAGCGTCTGTTTGACTACCTTACGGATACCGGCAGCCTGCCGCGCATCAATACTATCGAATCACCGGTTGCCGATTATGCCTCGCTGGATGTGCTGTTTCGCGCCACTTACGAACATGAACAACTGATCACGCAGAAAATTAATGAACTGGCGCACGTTGCTATGACCTCTCAGGATTATCCAACCTTTAATTTCCTGCAATGGTATGTTGCCGAACAGCACGAAGAAGAGAAATTGTTTAAATCGGTTATCGATAAATTAACGCTGGCGGGTAAAAGCGGCGAAGGTTTGTATTTCATCGATAAAGAACTGGCGACGCTGGATTCGCAGAACTAATTACGCAGGCGGTAAATAATACTCTTTACCGCCTTTTTTATTAATGTTTGCAGATTTTACTTTCGTGAGTGGAAAACCCCTCTTCAGCCGGAATAAATTTTCCGCGCGCCGCTAAAAAGGTCACTAATTCCGCCGCCGTCATTCCCTCTGCTGAGCAAGTATGAAAACGCGCCGTTTCCCCAAAGCGGGCCGTAATGGCCGCAGCGAGACTCTCTGTGGTGTAATGTTCGCCTGATGCAATCATCATATTCAGTACTTCATGACCATGTATTGATGCCATAAATCCTCCTCACAAAAGGTGCATCATAAACACAACATTATCTGTAGATGTTGCGTTAAGACAGGTTTACATGCATCTGGTCCAGCACCAGTCCTGCTTATTTACAGCCTGACAGAAGTAGCGATCGTTTTCCGTTTCCAGCGCGATTTCATGATCGAAAAAGAGATCGGTTAACTACTTGCCGTTTTCGATGCTCCACTCATCTTCCTTTAACCCTTGGGCAAAGTTTCACCATCAGAATTTGTTTGTACAGATGGCTCAAAAAACATCGTAAATATATCGTTACACTCTATGTAACGGTCGTTTGACGAAACTACTGAATTATCTTAATCTGCGCCGCAGTTTAGGCTAGTAGTGTGTTTTATTGCAGAGGAAAGCGTGAAGAATCGAACACTTGGGAGTGTTTTTATCGTCGCCGGTACCACGATCGGCGCAGGGATGTTGGCAATGCCGCTGGCAGCAGCTGGCGTTGGGTTTGCCACCACTTTCGGGTTACTTATCGCGCTGTGGGGGGTGATGTGTTACACCGCCCTGCTCTTGCTGGAGGTTTATCAGCATGTTCCCGCCGATACCGGTCTGGGCTCACTGGCGAGGCGTTATCTTGGGCGCTATGGGCAGTGGATAACAGGTTTCAGTATGATGTTCTTAATGTACGCGCTGACCGCAGCGTACATCAGCGGCGCAGGAGAGTTGCTGGCGTCCAGCATCAGCCAGTGGTTTAACGTTGCGCTTTCGCCAGTCGCCGGTGTGCTGCTGTTCACTCTTGTTGCCGGTGGTGTCGTATGCGCTGGTACTTCGCTTGTCGATCTGTTTAACCGCTTTCTTTTCAGCGCCAAACTCCTGTTCCTCGTGGTGATGCTGGCGCTGTTAATGCCGCACGTTCATCGCGCGAATTTGCTGACCATGCCGTTGGAAAAAGGACTGGCGCTGTCGGCAATTCCTGTGATCTTCACCTCGTTTGGTTTTCACGGTAGCGTACCGAGCATCGTCAGTTATATGGGCGGCGATATCCGCAAATTGCGCAAAATATTTATCATCGGTAGCGCCATTCCGCTGGTGGCCTATATTTTCTGGCAGCTCGCAACGCTTGGCAGTATTGATTCGTCAACGTTTATGGGGCTGCTGGCCAGCCAGGCAGGATTAAACGGGTTGCTGCAAGCATTACGCGAAGTGGTGGCCTCGCCGCATGTGGAACTGGCCGTCCATCTGTTTGCCGATCTGGCGCTGGCGACCTCTTTCCTCGGTGTGTCGCTGGGATTATTTGATTATCTCGCGGATCTTTTTCAGCGGCATAACAATGCGGCCGGACGCCTGCAAAGCGGAATGATCACCTTCCTGCCGCCGCTGGCCTTTGCGTTATTTTATCCTCGCGGATTTGTGATGGCGCTCGGCTATGCCGGTGTCGCCCTTTCCGTACTGGCACTTCTGTTACCGTCAATGCTGGCCTGGCAAAGCCGGAAGCATAATTCGCAACACAGTTATCGTGTTCCCGGCGGTAAACCCATGCTGTGCCTGATTTTCGCCTGTGGCATTGCGATTATCGTCATTCAGTTTTTTAACGTCACCGGTCTGCTGCCTGAAGTGGGATAAGCCTGAAAAAAAACCGCGCGATAAGATTCGTGCGGTTTTTTGTGCAGTGGATGATATCGAAACGGCCAGCAAACTTTATTTCAGAATCCCTGAAGCAATAACGCTTTGAATATTTTCGCAGGCGATGTAAATCGCTTCGCTTGAATTCGGTAATAGTATGGGCGCTGAAAAACAGGCATAAAAAAACCGCCTTACGAGGCGGTCACACGACACTGCTTATCATTGATTTTATTCTTGTTTTCCCATGGTACCCGGAGCGGGACTTGAACCCGCACAGCGCGAACGCCGAGGGATTTTAAATCCCTTGTGTCTACCGATTCCACCATCCGGGCTCGGGAAGAAATTGGAGGCGCGTTCCGGAGTCGAACCGGACTAGACGGATTTGCAATCCGCTACATAACCGCTTTGCTAACGCGCCGTGAATCTCTGTGCTTTTCAGCCAGCACCCGCTGTTTTAGCCGATGCTTTAATTTGGAGCGGGAAACGAGACTCGAACTCGCGACCCCGACCTTGGCAAGGTCGTGCTCTACCAACTGAGCTATTCCCGCATTATCAAGTTTTATTCTAATCACTTGATTTTTCTATCTTCTGGCGAGCTACGCTGCCTTCCGATGCGTTGCATTCTACTTACCTGACGCACTGAGTCAACGATATTTTTCAAAACCCGGATCGTTTGCTGAAAATTAAGACGATACGATCAAGGTTCAAGCAGATCGCCACGTGCTGCGTTCAGATATTGCAGCATTGACCACAATGTCAACCCGGCAGCAACGAAGAACAACGTAATACCAGCATATTCAACCCAGATATTTGGACGCCACAGCAGCCCTACCAGCGCCATCATTTGCGCCGTGGTTTTCACTTTACCGATCCAGGATACCGCTACGCGGCTGCGTTTCCCCATCTCCGCCATCCACTCACGAAGAGCGGAAATAATGATCTCGCGGGCGATCATGGTAGCCGCAGGCAGCGTTACCCACCAGGTATGATAATGTTCAGCCACCAGCACCATCGCGATAGCGACCAGCACTTTATCGGCAACCGGATCGAGGAAGGCACCAAAGCGGGTGCTCTGATTCCAGCGGCGCGCCAGATAGCCGTCAAACCAGTCGGTTATCGCCGCAACACAAAAAATAAGCGCACAAACGAGCGGTGACCAGTAAAAAGGAAGATAAAACGCCAGCACGAAAAAAGGGATCAGGATGACGCGAAAAAGGGTAAGCAACGTAGGAATATTGAATCGCATAGTGGCGTTAACTGTCTGTTGTCCGTAAATTTTCGCTCTATGGTGCTACAGAGCCCCTAATGTTTCAACGAGTAGAAGATCTTTTCTGCCAGTCCTTGCGAGATCCCCGGCACTTTTGAGATTTCATCAACGCTGGCATTGAGCAATCCTTGTAATCCACCCATATATTTCAGCAGCATTTGGCGACGTTTCGGCCCCACGCCTTCGATTGTTTCCAACGAACTGGTGTTCTTCACTTTGGCGCGTTTGTTCCGGTGACCGCTGATCGCATGATCGTGCGATTCGTCGCGAATATGCTGGATAACATGCAGCGCCGGAGAGTCCGGTGGCAGACTAAACCCCTCGCCTTCCGGCTCAAAGAACAGCGTTTCAAGCCCGGCTTTGCGATCGGCGCCTTTCGCGACGCCCAGCAGCAACGGCTTGTGCTTATCCCACGGAACATCCAGCTCGGCAAAAACCGCCTTCGCCTGTCCAAGTTGCCCTTTGCCGCCATCAATAAGGATCACGTCCGGAATTTTGCTCTCTTCAATCGCTTTGCCGTAACGACGACGCAGTACCTGATTCATTGCCGCATAGTCATCGCCGGGAGTAATACCGGCGATATTATAGCGGCGGTACTCCGCGCGTAATGGCCCATTGGTATCAAAAACCACACATGACGCAACGGTCTGTTCGCCCATCGTATGGCTGATATCAAAGCATTCCATCCGTTTCACTTCTGGTAGTTGTAACACGCTGGCCAGCGCGGCCAAACGCTGGTGAACGGTCGACTGCTGCGAAAGCCTGGTGCCAAGCGCCGTGGCAGCATTTGTACGCGCCAGCTTCAGATAGCGTGCGCGATCGCCGCGCGGTTTAGTCTGTACATTAACCCGGCGACCAGCCAGTTCAGAGAGTGAATCGGCCAACAGCGTTTTATCACTGAGATTAAAATCCAGCAGGATTTCGCCAGGTAGGGTTCGCATCTGGCTGCCCTGCAAATAAAACTGACCAACAAACGTTTCCACCACTTCGCCCAGCTCCGTACCACCAGGCACTTTGGGAAAGTAACTGCGGCTGCCAAGTACTTTCCCCTGACGAATAAACAATACGTGCACACAGGCCATGCCGGCATCAAACGCCACGCCGATAACATCAAGATCGTCGCCAGTGTTAGAGACAAACTGTTTTTCCGTAACCCGGCGTACCGCCTGAATCTGGTCGCGCACGCGCGCGGCTTCTTCAAATTCCAGCGCCTGGCTGGCCTTCTCCATGCGGGCGATAAGTTGCGTCAGCACCTGATCGTCTTTGCCGGCAAGGAACAAGCGAACGTACTCAACCTGCTGCGCATACTCTTCTTCACTGACCAGGCCGGCGACACACGGCCCCAGGCAGCGACCAATCTGGTATTGCAGGCACGGGCGGGAGCGGTTGCGATAAACGCTATTCTCACACTGGCGGACAGGGAATATCTTCTGCAACAGCGCCAGCGTCTCGCGCACGGCATAGCCGTTCGGAAACGGGCCGAAATACTCCCCTTTCGTATGTTTCGCACCGCGGTGCATCGACAGCCGGGGATGCGTATCGCCGCTGAGAAAAATAAACGGGTAAGATTTATCATCCCGCAACAAAACGTTATAGCGGGGCTGATAAAGCTTGATGTAGTTATGTTCCAGCAGCAGCGCCTCAGTTTCGGTATGCGTTACCGTCACATCAATCTGTTGGATTTGCGCGACCAGCGCTTCGGTTTTTCGTGAGGCAAGATTGCTGCGAAAATAGCTGGAAAGGCGTTTTTTAAGATCTTTCGCTTTACCAACATAGATAACGGTTCCGCCGGCGTCATACATACGATAAACGCCGGGTTTGCTGGTCACCGTTTTGAGGAAGGCTTTTGAATCGAAAACTTCAGTCACTGACTTAACAACGTCTCCGCATTACACAGACCATGGCGAATGGCGAGGTGCGTCAATTCGACATCACCGTGAATGTTCAATTTACTGAACATTCGATAGCGATAGCTGTTCACCGTTTTGGGGCTCAGATGGAGTTGTTCAGAAATCTCATTCACTTTCTGACCCTTCGTGATCATCAGCATAATCTGCAATTCTCGTTCAGACAAACTGGCAAACGGCGAGTCCGTTTTTTCAGGTTCAATCTGGCTGAGTGCCATTTGCTGAGCGATATCAGAGGCAATGTAGCGCTGTCCGGAATGCACGGAGCGAATGGCATTCACCACTTCCTGTGGCGCGGCGCCTTTGCTCAGATAACCGGCTGCACCCGCTTGCATGACTTTCGCTGGCAGAGGGTTTTCCGTGTGAACGGTAAGCATAATGACTTTGGTGTCGACGTTGGCACGCGCAATTTTACGCGTGGCTTCAAGGCCGCCGATTCCGGGCATGCTCATGTCCATCAAGACGACATCAACGGAATTGGCCCGACACCATTTGATGGCATCTTCGCCGCAGTTGACTTCACCCGTGACTTTTATGCCTTTGACATCTTCAAGAATGCGTCGTATCCCTGCGCGCACCAGTTCATGATCATCAACAAGTAGTACGTTGATCAATGGAGTATCTCCGAAAAGAGGGATAACGCTGCTGAAAGCTAATTAAACGTATATTAACGGTTTTTCATCCAATAATGAAAGGTAAAATAACCCGTACTTTTCGATTTTGTTCTCGTTTCTGGAAATTAAGCTGTACAAAATGTGGAAAGTGTTTCCGTGTTCTCAAGGCGTTGCGTAAGAAAATCTAAACCGCATTTTTCATAGAGTTGCCAAAAAAGCTTTTACTTTCGCAGGAATTATCTGAGTAATATGTAACAACAATTAACTACGCTTAAACCCCGTTTAAACATATATTCTTAGGTAATAGAAAGTTCTGCTATTTATTGCGCCTGGTTTAATCTAACAAACCAAACAATAGCGATCAAAAAACAACCACTGCATTCTTTTGGCCGGGTTGTGGTATACTCCGCCGCTTTGACAGTGACCGTCGCGCAACGGCGCGGCTACATAACGAGGAAAATAAATTGAGCACACCTGATTTTTCCACTGCTGAAAATGCAAAGGATCTGGCACAGGAAGTCGCTTGCCTGAAATCATTGTTGACGCTGATGTTGCAGGCAATGGGCCAGGCGGATGCGGGCCGCGTCATCATTAAAATGGAAAAGCAAATTGAACAAATGGAAAATGAAGCTCAGGCAGCGGTATTTTCCAGCACTGTTAAGCAAATTAAACAAGCTTACCGCCAGTAATAAAAAAACCGGCTGCCAGGTAACCTGACAGCCGGCTGATTTCTGATTCGTCGCAGTGAATAATCAAATCATTCCGGTCGCTGCCGCATAACAGGCAATCTGCGTTTTATTCGGCGCATTGAATTTCTTCTGCATATTTTTCTGGTGAAAATTGACGGTATTCTCAGAGATCGACAAAATCATGGCGATTTCCGCCGAAGTCTTGCCTTCCGCCGTCCATTTCAATATCTCACGCTCACGCTTACTGAAGCGCATCTCCGGCGTCAACACCATCTGATCTTCCAGTCGCGTAAGCGCCAGCAGGCTGAGCTGCACCAGCGTCTGCAACCGCAGTTCAATCTCATCGTCAGGCATCATTTTGCCAAGCAGGCTGCTACGCGAGACCGAGAGAAAACCCAGCGCATGATTAGGCAGCATCAGACACTGCGAGATTCCTTTCCGCAGGCCATGATCCCGCGCAGCATCCCACAATACCATCGCATCCTGGAAGAGCTTGTCACTCCAGGGCAAATGGCCCTGAATGAAATTTTCGGCTTTGAGCACCGGATCAATGGCAAAGTAATTCTCCGCCTGATAATGCTGCATCCAGGCCTGCGGATACGTCGTTTCAACGCTCATCCTCGGGCGCGTGAAGGGCACCGGATGGCGAACGCACAGGGAGAAATAATCAAACTCCAGCAGCTGTGTTTGCCGCTGTAACTCTGTATAAACGTCCTTAGCTACTGTCATTTCCTGGAAGCGCGACATCATTTCGCGCCGCCAGGTAAAAAAGTCTTTATCCTGCATACCGACCGGTAATACCCCTGGTTTTAATAATCATTATTATGTATACATTAAGCTAACACATAAAACTTAATTATAAATATAAAATATCGGCTAATGTGGAAATAAGTTGCACAGGCTGCCGGATTTAATGCTGGCAACCGACAGGAAAAACTGCGTGACTATTGGATAATTGCAGGGATATACGCGAAAAATAGCCGCAGCAACGGCACGCCATTAATTCCGCCCCAAAAATTTAGGTTAAGGTCAATTAACGCGATTCAGCAAACAGGCGTGCGGAATCGCGCCATGTTCATTGCATCAGGAATTTTTCCAGAAACTGCCGGGTTCGTGGATGTTGCGGCTGGGAAAACAGCAGTTTCGCTGGCCCCTGCTCCACAATGCGCCCCTGATCCATAAAAATCGCCCTGTCCGCCACATCGCGGGCAAAACTCATCTCATGAGTCACAATCACCATGGTGCGTTTCTCCTGCGCCAGTTGGCGAATGGTGTTAAGCACTTCACCAACCAGTTCAGGATCGAGCGCGGAGGTTGGCTCGTCAAAAAGAATAACATCAGGGCGCATCGCCAGTGCACGGGCAATCGCGACGCGCTGCTGCTGGCCGCCGGACAAACGACGTGGAAAACTCTCCTCTTTCCCTTTCAGCCCCACTTTTTCCAGCAACTGACGCGCCCGCGCGCAAGCCTCTTCTTTCGCTTCGCCCTTCACAATCACCGGCCCTTCAATAATGTTCTCCAGCACCGTGCGGTGTGGAAACAGATTGAAGTTCTGGAACACAAACCCGACATGCTGGCGCAACTGGCGGATAGCCTTTTTCTGCTCGCCAGAGGATCGAGAGGCATCAATGGTGATGGCCCCCACGCGGATCGTCCCGCTTTCCGGCTGTTCCAGCAGATTAATACTGCGCAATAAGGTGGTTTTACCAGACCCGCTAGGGCCGATAATCGCCACCACTTCTCCCTCCTGCACCTCCAGATCGATACCGTGCAGGACGGTTTGCCCGTGGAATTTTTTCACCAGATTTTTAACGTCGATAGCACTCATTTTGCATCACGCTCCTGGCGGTTAAGCTGGTTTTCAAAATAGTTCTGCAACGTGGAGAGCACGGTCGCCATGACCCAGTAGATCAGCGATGCCGCCAGATACATGGTGAATACTTCCAGCGTGCGTGAGGTGATCAGTTGCGCCTGACGGAACAGCTCTGGCACCTGAATGGTAGCCGCCAGCGAAGTATCTTTGACGAGGCTGATAAAACTGTTGCTCAGCGGCGGTAGCGCCACGCGAGCGGCCTGCGGAAGGATCGCGCGGCGCAGCGTTTGCCAGGAGGTCATGCCGATACTGGCGGCCGCTTCCCATTGCCCTTTATCGATCGACGAGATGGCGGCGCGCAAGGTTTCCGCAGCATACGCTGCCGTGTTAAGCGAAAGCCCAATCATCGCCGCCGGGATGGGATCCAGCTCGATGCCAAACTGCGGCAGGCCATAATAGATCATAAAAAGTTGTGCAATCAGCGGCGTACCGCGAAAAATCGAGATATAAAAACGCGCCAGCCAGCGTACCGGCAGCAGCGGCGACATTCGCATCAGCGCCAGCACAAAACCGAACAGCAAACCAAAAAACATGCCGCCAATACTCAATTGCAGCGTGAACACGGCCCCCTTGAGCAGATAAGGGGCGGAATCGATAACTAGCTGTAAGCTCTCTTGCATCAGAATGCTGCCTGCGGATCAGATATGCGGATGGTAGGCGAAGAGCGCTGGCGCGCCGCCGGTATGGACAAAAAGGATCGGACCATCGTCTTTAAAACGTTTCTGCTCAATGCCATCAAGCAGACCCGCCATCGCCTTACCGGTATAGACCGGATCGAGCAAAACCCCTTCCAGACGCGCCAGCAGCTTCACGGCTTCCATCCCTTCCTCATTTGGCATGCCATAACCCGGCGCAAAGTACTCATCCCACAGCACAATATCGGCATTCGCGCTGATCTCCAGATCGTGGGCGATCGCCTGCTGCAAGCTCACCACTTTGGGTTTTTGATCCGCCACGCTGCGCGAAACGGTAACGCCAATTAACTCGACATCCGGCAATAACTGCTCCAGCCCGACAGCAAGCCCGGCATGCGTTCCGGCACTCCCGGAAGCCACCACCACCGACGACAGCGCGACCGCGCCTTCGCACTGCTGGGCAATTTCCAGCGCGCTTTCGACGTAACCCATGGCACCTAACGCATTAGAACCGCCGACCGGAATCACATACGGGCGAAAACCCTGCGCCTCGACCCGTGTCGCGAGCGCCTCCAGTTGCGCAGCCGGATCGGTCAACGCATCGCACATTTCAATTTGCGCATTGAACAGATCCAGCAGCAAGCGGTTGCCATTGCTGAGATAGTTTTCTGCCTTCGTACCAATGGGGTTTTCCAGCAGCGCAACGCAGTGCAAACCCAGTTTCGCCGCCACTGCGGCGGTCTGGCGCACATGGTTAGACTGAATCGCGCCTGCGGTGATCAGCGTGTCTGCGCCTTCACGTAGCGCATCCGCAGCAAGAAACTCCAGTTTGCGCAGCTTGTTGCCGCCCATCGCAATCGGCGTCACATCATCACGTTTGATGAAAATCTCACGCCCAAGGTAATCGGACAGTCGCGGCAGGTACTCCAGCGGCGTCGGTGCGCCAATAAATTCAAGACGCGGAAAGCGGGTCAGGTTGTGCAAAGACATAAAACCTCCGAGACCGGATAACGTTGTGTATTGTTTTTATTATGCACATTTACAGAGATGAAATAAAAAAGGCGCTTTTTTAAGCGCCTTTTTTAACGAGGAACGATCACTTCGTCACATCTGTTCCAAACCATTTTTCCGACAGCGCTTTCATCGTGCCATCTTTTTGCATATCGGCAATGGCCGCATCAATCGCCTGCAACAAATCTTCATTACCCTTGCGTAGCGCCACACCGGACTCCTGACGCGAGAACGCATCGCCAGCCACCGCCAGGGTATCTTTGGTTTTCTTCACCAGATCCAGCGCCGCAAGGCGATCCACCAGAATCGCATCGATACGGCCAACGCGCAGATCCTGGTATTTCGTCGGGTCATCATCATAAGTGCGAATATCGACGCCCTGAACGTTCTTGCGCAGCCACTCTTCATAGTTGGTGCCCAGGCCAACGCCGACTTTTTTGCCTTTCAGATCGGCCGCGGATTTAATGCCCGCCTCATTGCCTTTTTTCACCAGTGCCTGGATACCGGAGATGGTATAGGGCGTGGAGAAATCATATTTTTTCTTGCGTTCATCGGAGATGGTCACCTGGTTGATCACCACGTCGATGCGTTTCGAATCCAGCGAGGCCAGCATACCGTCCCATTTCGTCGGCTTCAGGGCGGCTTTCACCCCCAAATGCTTCGCTAACGCATCGGCGAACTCCACTTCAAAACCCGTTAACTTGCCGTCATCGCCCTGGAAACTGAACGGCGGATACGTGCCCTCCAGACCGACTAACAACGTGCCGCGCTCTTTGATTTTATTCAGCAGGTTTTCCGCGGCGAATGTTTTTGCGCTTATCCCCGCCATCAGCGTGACGGCCATAACGGCCATCAGCGCCCGACGTCCCAGAAGTGCTAGTTTCATAGTTACCCCGATAAAAGAATTGGCTGCAGCAGTGCATTGCCTGGAAAAACGTAATCACAAGCAATGACTCACCACATGTTATTCTTTTTTAATATATATCAGATCTCGCGCCGACAGCGATTTTTTGCATCGGCGCAAAACGCATCTGCGTCTTAAACTGAGCATATTTGCGCAAAGCGATCCGATAGTTATTGGTGCTGGTCGCGGGTAACCATGGCTCCAGGTTTTCGTCGAGGAACCCTTCATTGAGCAAATCACGGGAGATGTTTAACTCGCTCAGATGATTGCCAAGCCGGCGCAGACGCACGACATATTCGCGCACCGTACCGTGGCTCATCTCAGTCTGTTCGAAGAGATATTGTTTGAACCCGATGATATCGAAGAAATCGCTCTGCTCTTTGCAGTGCAAATCCCCGCAGAAACGACAGAGTGCAACCCACTCTTTTTGCTCTTGTTGCCAGGCCGCTTCATCCAACAGCATATCCAGCCGGGAAATCGCAATTTTGTTTACGATTTCGCCCCGGCGGACCAGTGTGATGCGGTCGAGCAACTTATGGCAATGAGCGCAATGCGTCTGGCTGTGTTTAAAGTCTTTAAGGTAGCGGCTTAGAGGCCGTCTTTTAGGTTGCTGCACCGTCATGATAACTCCTGGTTGTCAATGCGTTGTTCGGCATTTACCAGGGGCGATGCAGGATCACCAACCTATAACTTACCCAGCTTGGTGCGTAAGCGCTTAATAGCCTGACTATGGAGCTGGCTTACCCGCGATTCTCCTACTTCAAGAACAGCGCCAATCTCTTTGAGATTAAGCTCTTCCTGGTAGTACAGCGTCAGGACAAGTTGTTCACGCTCCGGGAGAGATTCAATCGCTTCCATCACCCGGTGACGCAAATTACTTTCCATTAGCTGGAATAACGGGTTTTCCTGTTGATGATCGTCAGTCACCAGCTCGATACTGTCGCCGTGCTCTTCCCGCCATTCATCATAGGAGAAAAGCTGGCTATTGTTGGTATCGAGCAGCATCTGACGGTATTCCTCGACAGGAATCCCAAGGCGCTGCGACACTTCTGTTTCCGTCGCGTTACGCCCCAGTTCTTGCTCTAGTTGCCCCATCGCCTGCGCCACTTCGCGGGCATTACGCCGGACGCTGCGCGGCACCCAATCGCGGCTGCGCAACTCGTCCAGCATTGCCCCACGAATACGCTGCACTGCGTAAGTGGTAAATGCCGTTCCTTGCAGAGCGTCGTATCGGTCTACAGCATTCAGTAGACCGATACCGCCCGCCTGTAGCAGGTCGTCCAGTTCCACACTCGCCGGCAATCGCACCTGTAGGCGCAATGCTTCGTGACGCACAAGAGGTACATAACGCTGCCACAGCGAGTGTTTATCCATTACACCTTCAGCGGTATAGAGTGAATTCACGATAAACAGCCCTGCGTTAATTGAGTTATCGGCATGATTATCCGATTCTGGAGTGGTTTTAATCGGATGAATAGTGGGTGAAATGGGGGGTTATTTGCCTTTATAACTCCACACGTTTCGACGGTAATGCATTTAATACTAGCTCGAAAGCCTGCGCCGGATGGTGTCCGCGCTGGTAAAATCGATAATCATTTGAAATATTGTAGATAAATTGAAACATCGCGATCGGTTTTTTACTTTTGTGATTTACACCGGTGTTTTGCGCGTCCGACAAAATTCTTTGCTTGCGCCCCAATGACCACAATTTTCGCTGCGTTTTTAACATATTGCTTCCCGGTATCATCAGAAACGTCTCATCAGCATCAACGCAATAATCAACGTACGCTTCATCAGTTTGTAGGAATGCTAAATCTTCTGACAAACAAGGGCTTGTAGCAAAAGGTCGACCAGAAATCGCCCTCAGCACATCAATCCCCTGAAGCATAAAAAGCAATCTGTCTGTCATAGTTTTTATGCCATCGGGAACATGACAGAATTTACACAGTAGCGATTTGTTTTTCCGGCAAAATTCCGTGGCGTAAACCGTAACGATATTTCTATCAATCCATGAGCACCAGCCTGCAAAATAGTTTCTCTATTTGTACTACCCGTGCATCTAATTCGCTGCAGACATAGCAGACAAGTAGAATGTAATTCCCAGGCAAATCTCTTTGCGCCCTACGGCCTAACTTGATGATATTGTGACCATAAAATCTATAACCTTCAGGACACGTTTTCGCCTTTATTGCTTCATAAACGACCGTCTCGCTTTTATGGAGCAAAAATGTCTGCGCATTTTGCACTAAATAACCCGCAGGTCGTCATCTGCGCGTGAACGGGCATTCACTTTATTTCATTTATAATATCTATAAATCACTGCGGCCTGTGCCCGTTCTACATAAACAAAAGCGATTTCAGGGCGACGTCAAAAGGCCAATTACAGCACTATTTTTTGCTGCGCAATCGCACTTCTGTTCGCGCTTTCCAGGAACGATAATCCCTGCAATGCGGTGGCAGAACCAATCGCATAGCTGTTTGCTTCGCCACGCAACGCGGCGGCGATATCGCAGTAATAGTTGGCAAAAGCTTCAATAAAACCGGCCGGATGACCGGCTTTAAAGCGGCAGTAACGATCCAGATTAGCGATGGTGTTATCACCCGCCGTGCGATCGACAATACGCACGTTGCCGTGAATATCAGCGAGGCGCAGGTACTCCGGCTCCATCTGCAACCATTCGGCGCTGCCTTCCGTACCATAAATTCTGATCCGCAAACCGTTGCGGAAACCCAGCGCGGCTTTACCGTACCAGTAGTTACACACCATATCGTCGCTATAACGCGAGATGATGTTGACGGTGTCTACCACGTTTGGCACACGCGCAAACGTGCTGTTGACGGCGTAAACATCCAGCGCCTGTTTGTCGGTGAGAAACTCCACCAACTGATGCACATGAACCCCGAGATCCAGCGATACCGTCGGGATTTCGCCGTCCACTCGCCGCCAGAGTTGCGGTAACGTCACGCTGCCATCATTGCGGCAGCGGCTAAAACCTTCCTGCGGCATTTCAACCATCACCTGCTGAATTCGCCCAAGCCCGCCGCTCAGCAGGCGCTGACGCAATTCGCGCACCATCGGGTAACCGGTATAGTTGAACGTCACATACAGCGGGCTGTTAACCTCATCAACCCGCTGCTGAATCTCTTGCGCATCACCCACCGTTGCCACCATCGCCTTCTCGCAGATGATCGGTAACGGGTACTCCAGGCAGGCCAGTAAAATGTCGCGGTGCGCTGGCGTCGGCGTCAGCACCACCACTGCATCAAGGCGCTGATGCTCTTTTTCCAGCATCAATAGCGCATCCTGATAAATCGCGCGCTTCTCCAGCCCCCAGGCGGCTCCGGTTTGCTGATTAATACTTTCATCACGGCTGAAACAGCCCGCCGTCAACTGGAAGTGCCCGTCCATCTGGCTGGCGATCTTATGTGTCATGCCGATGGCAGAATTGATACCGCCACCGATGAATGCAAGGCGCAAAGGCTTGGCCATAATCCAGTCCTTAAATCGTTTTAAAAGAAAAATAGTTTTTGAGCTGTGGCGTGAGCCGCGCCAGTTCGGCGAAATCCTCAAACTCGGCAAAAACCAGCCCCGCCCTGTCGCGCGGCGCGGGCAGCAGAGGATCGCCAGGTAACTTCAGCGGAACAGTCTCAATAATTTGCGCCGCCAGCGGGGCAAAGCGATAGCCAACAAAGTGACTTTCAGCATCGCTGGAAATGGTATGCCGGGCGATGGCTCGTCGATGCGCGGGGCGACGCGCGCTGAATGTCGATTCACGACCAATAAAGGGAGCAACAAAACCAGCGGAATAGGCTTCACCGGTGGACAACTCAATCAGACGTGAATAGAGATCGCCCGGGCAACGGCGGGTTAACTCAATCAGCCAAAAATCATGTTCGTTGGCAATGAACTGGGTATGCAGTAAGCCATCAACGAGTTGCAGTTCCCGCACCAGCGTCTGCATACATTCGCTGACGCGATCGCGCATCGCTTCAGCGAGCGTCAGGCTCAGGCTGCTGCTGTTCACCTGCCAGGGATAAACGGTGCAATATTCATCGACAAAAAATTCACAGACAATCTCACCGCCGCGAATAAATGCCGAGTGGCTGTATAACGCGCCTTCGCAGAAGGTTTCGATGACGCAGTGGCCATTACGGGAAGCGCCGCGTGCCAGTTCAACCGCCTGTGGCAATGCGCCCGGCTCGCGCACCAGCGTAATACCGATCCCGCTATAAGCATCAATCGGCTTAACCAGCAGCGGAAAAGGCAAATTGCGCGCCGCTTCCGGTTCGTTAACCGCACGCGGAATCGGATACCCCTTCAGCTCGGCCCAGGCGCGGAAACGATCTTTAAGAAACAGCGTGTCGCTGACGTCCGGCGTATCAAAACCGGCCAGCCCGAGTTCGGCAGCCACGCGGCTACCGGTCAGATAAGAAACATCGGTCACGCCGGGCAAAATCGCCGCAATTTTCTGTTCGCGCGCCACTGCCAGCACGGCATCGGCGTCAGCATAATTCTGCACATGCGCAATATCGGCGAACTTCATCCCCGCATCCTGCGCTTTGCCGCTGCACACCAGCGTGGTAAAACCCGCAGCTTTGACAGCCTGCTGCAAAGGCAGCGAGGCAAACCCGGCATCAAGGATCATCGCCGTTGCTGGCTGGCTCATATGCCCCCCGCAGAAATCATGGCGACATTGTTTGCGACAGGGCGCGCCATACGGCGGATAACATCCACAATACGCTGCTGATCTTCCCGCGTAAGCCCAGGGTAGATCGGCAGGCAGAGCACTTTCTCCGCGATATCGTTCGCGCAAGGTAAATGCTCTTTTTGCGAGGTGGCAAAACCGCGATACATACTGAACGAGCTAATTAAAGGGTAGAAGTAGCGACGGGTTAAGATGCCTTCGCTTTTCATTGCTTCATAGAGCGCATTGCGGCTGATGCCAAACTCAGGTTCAATCAACACCGGGCAATACGCATGGTTCCAGCTCACATCATCGGGTACGTTCAGGAGGCTCAGTCCTTCAACACCATCGAGCATCGCAAGATAGTCCTGATACAGCGCCTGGCGTTCAGCCAGCGCCTGATCAATATGTTTTAACTGCAACAGACCGAATGCCGCTTCCACTTCATTCATTTTGGCGTTGATACCGGGCGCAACCACGCGGGTTTCACCGGCAAAGCCAAAGTTTTTCAGGTAGTCGATGCGCTGCTTCGTGCGCGCGTCATGGCAGATAATCGCGCCGCCTTCGAAGGTGTTAAACACTTTCGTGGCATGGAAACTGAGTACCGAAAGATCGCCATGATTCAGGATGCTGGTGCCGTTTTTCTTCACGCCGAATGCATGCGCGGCGTCATAAAGCACTTTTAAGCCGTAAACATCCGCCACCTGCTGGATTTTATCCACGTCACAGGGTACGCCATAACAGTGCACCGGCATGATCGCCGTCGTCTGCGGCGTAATTAGCTCTTCAACGCGTTCCGGGTTGATGTTGTAGGTCAGCGGGTCGATATCCGCAAACACGGGCGTCAGGCCATTCCACAGCAAGGTATGTGAGGTAGCGACAAACGAGTAAGGAGTAGTAATCACCTCACCCGTGATACGCAGCGCCTGGAGTGCCGTCAACAACGCCAGTGTGCCATTGGCGAACAGACAGACATATTTCACACCCAGATATTCCGCCAGCGCTTCTTCAAGTTGCTGGTGGAATGTCCCGCCATTGGTGAGGATGCGGTTCTGCCAAATCTTTTCCAGATAGGGAATAAACTCTTCCAGAGGCGGCAACAGAGGGCTGGTGACGAAGATGTTATTGTCCATAAAATGAACCTGAACAAGCCAGAGATGACTTTGATGTTACAGGCACCAAAGTGAATCTATTGGGTAAACAAGGGGCATTTCCCATGCCAATTAAGCCCGCAAGACACCTGCCTCCCTTTGCTATTATTGGCCGAGATAAAGAAAATCCGTGAAATTTCACGCCTGAGAAACCAGGCCGTCATCACCTCGTTGCCGCATCGCGTGTTGATGCGCTCAAACTGCTGCTCACATAACGGAAAAAAAATGAACGAATGCGCTTTGGTGAGTATCGTTATCCCGACTTACAAGCCCGAATTCTTCGCGACAACACTCGCCAGTGCATTGAATCAGAGCTGGCCAAATTGCGAAGTCATTATTTATGACGACAGCAACGACGACACCATTCGTCTCACCTGCGAGCGTTATGCATTAACCACCAAAACGCCTATCTATTACACCAAAAACAGCGTCCGTTTATGGGAAGAAGGCAACGTGCTGGCTGGCGTGCGTCAGGCCCGCGGTAAGTACATTAAGTTTCTCTACGATGATGACATTCTGTTCGAACACGCTATCACCCGGCTCGTCGCGGCGCTGGAATCTTCCCCCGGCAACAGCATGGCTTCCGCACGCCGTGTTCGCGTGGATGAAAATGGCACCCCGCTGGTCGATATCGCGGCGACCGCCTTTCCTTTTGCCGCCGATGTGATTCTGGATGGCCCGGACGTGGTGAAGTTTTTCGCCGATCATCCGGTCAACTTTATCGGCGAGCCCAGCTCCGTGCTGTGCTATCGCGAAGATCTGATCTCCTTCGGTGATGACCTCTTTACCCTGCTTGGCGAGAACCTCTACTTCCTGACCGATATGACGCTGTATCTGAAGTTACTGCGCCTCGGCAATCTGGCCTTTGTCGCTGAAACGCTCTCGGCTTTCCGCGTCTCAGAGAACCAGAGTAGTCAACTCGTGCATACCGGGAAATATGGCGATGTCATTAACAGAACCTATACCCGAATGCCGCAAATTGTCAGAGAACTGGGCTGGTACAGCGGTAATAAAGAAGAGAATGAAAAGGTCAAAGTTGCACCGATGCACGGTGAGCAACGTTTCCAGACGGAAAACCTGCTGCATGCGCTGCATAACTCGCTGCAAATCTCCGTGCGCCGGTTCTACAGCAACAAGATCAACAAATGGCTCGACGAACGCCGCCTGCAACCACAGTTCCGGCCGCTGGTGGAAGCTTTCCAGCAGGCGCGCAACACGCAGCAAACGTTAACCGTTTTTATCTCGCAGTACGGACATCATCCTGATGCTGTCACGTCAACTCTGCAAAGCCTGCAGCGCTACGCCGGGTTTGGGCTGACGCTGAATGCAGTGATCATCGCGGAGCAAAGCACCGATCTCCCTGCGCCGACGCTTATCGCACGGCACGATAAGCAGATTGAGATCGTCAATCAGTACATCGCCAGCCAGCCGTCTGACTGGGTGATGTTCATGGACGCCGGTGAAGTGCTGCTGGAAAGCGGCATGCTGATGTTCGATCTGGCGCTGGATGGCGCCTCTGGCTGCGATGCAATTTATGGCGATGAGTTCTACACGCAGAATGGCGAAATTGTCACCACCGCGATGCGCCCGGATTTCAACCTCGATTTACTGCTCAGCTACCCGGCAGAGATGGCCCGCCACTGGATTTTCCGCCGTGAAGCGCTTCTGGCCGCAGGCGGATTTAACCCGGCGTATCCGCAGGCCTGGCAGTTTGAGTTTATTGTTCGTCTGATTGAACAAAAAGGAATGGGTTTTGCGGGTCATCTGCCGGAACCGTTTGTGATTGGTCATCCGCCGGTGCAGGCCACCCAGCCGGAAGAACAGGCGATTTTGACCCGGCATCTGCATAATCGCGGTTATGCTCAGGGTACGGTAGTGGCTACGCATCCGGGGCTATATGCCCTGCGTTATAACCATCAACAACAACCGCTGGTGTCGATTATTATCCCGACCAAAGATCAGCTTCCTATTCTCAGCACCTGCGTCACCAGCCTGCTGGAGAAGACGCGCTACCGGAACTATGAACTGCTGATTGTTGATAACAACAGTGAGACGCCGGAAGCGTTGCAGTGGCTGGAGGGGATCTCGACTATCGATCCGCAACGCATTCGCGTACTGCGCTATCCGCATCCGTTTAACTATTCCGCTATCAACAATATGGCCGCACGGGAAGCGCGTGGTGAATATCTGGTATTGCTGAATAACGATACGGCAGTGATCAGCGAAAACTGGCTGGATCATATGCTGAATCATGGGTTACGCCCGGAAGTGGGGATCACCGGCGCGAAGCTGCTCTACCCGGACGGTAAAGTCCAGCATGCGGGTGTGGTGCTGGGGCTGCGAGGCCCGGCAGATCACCCCTTTATCGGCAGCGAAAACAACCGCGCCGGTTATATGAATCGTCTGCTGGTTGACCAGAATTACAACGTGGTCACCGCCGCGTGTCTGCTGATCCGCAAATCGGTCTATGAACAGGTCGGCGGGCTCGATGAAGAGAACTTCACCGTCTCCTATAACGATGTCGATCTGTGCCTGAAGGTGCGTGAAGCGGGCTATCTGACGGTGTGGACGCCGCATGCTCTCGTCATGCACGAAGGCAGCGTCAGCCAGAAGAAGGTCGATAAGACCGTGCAGGAGAAAAAACGCCAGCGCTTTATGGCCGAGCAGGACGCCATGTATGCCAAATGGATGCCGCTTATCGCCAACGATCCGGCCTATAACCCAAATCTGTCGCTCGATGGCGCGGGATTCCAGTTTGAAGCCAGCAGTAATAAAAGCTGGCAGCCGCTGCACTGGAAGCCGCTGCCACGTTTGATCGCGTTTCCGTTACAAAGCCAGCCCGGCAGCCGGTTACGCCTGGATGCACCGTTAGCATTACTGAATAATGCGGGCGTTGTCGAAGGGCAAATTAATTATCACCCCAGCACCTATACCGATATCAGTCGCTTTGCGCCGGATGCACTGATCGTCCATCGACAAATCAGCGACGGTGCGCAGGAGTGGTTGCGTCGTCTGCCGCAGGCAGCATCGGTGTTTAAAATCTTCGATCTGGATTGTTGGTTGCCTGGCTTACCGGTCAATGCCGAGGAGCGTAACGATCTGCCGCAGGATATTTTCGCTGCGCTGCGCGGTACGCTGGCGCATGTGGATCGTCTGATCGTCGCCAGCGATCAACTGGCCGAACAGTGCGCGGGCTTGCACAGAGATATCCGCGTAATGCCGACGCGGCTTTCGCCGCAGCAATGGTCGGGGTTATCCAGCCAGCGTGGCGTGGGTAAGAAACCGCGCATCGGCTGGTGCGGAACCGCGGCGAATACCGGCGATCTGGAGCTGATTCATAAGCTGGTCAGCCAGTTAGCCGATCGGGTTGAATGGGTGTTTTATGGCTACTGCCCGCCTTCCCTTCAGGAGTGGGTCAGCGAATTACATGCCCCGGTTCACCCGCAGCATTTTGCGAAAAAACTGGCCAGCCTGAATCTCGATCTCGCCGTGGAACCCCTGGCTGATACGCCATGGAACCGGGCACTTAGCCCGGTACGCCTGCTCGAATATGGTGCCTGCGGCGTGCCGGTGATTTGCAGCGATATCATCAGCACACAATGCATTGCTGGCGTGACGCGCGTCGAAAATCGCGCGAGAAGCTGGCGCGAAGCGATTGAAAACCACCTGCTTGATGCGGCGGCAGCGGCACAACTTGGCGATAATTTGCGCCTGTACGTGCTGGAAAACGGTATGTGGAACGGTGAAAGCCTGCTGCGCCAGGCGCAACTCTGGTTGCCGGATTAATGTTTCTCTGCACATAACAACAACGGCAACAAAAAAGGCGCTTTACAGCGCCTTTTCTTTTACTTGTCGGCCGGTAACCAGCCCTGACGCCAGTCATCGAGCCCGGCATCCCGCAGATACCAGTCGCTGCGCACGGCGGTACGCAACGCATCACCCTGCCGCTCGCGCAGCGCCGGATCGTGAATGTGCGCCTGAATCGCGTTCATCCAGTCTTTAAAGCGGTTCGCCACCAGCGTCACCGGTAGATTGCAGCGATAAGGTTCAATGTCGGTGGCGATGATCGGCACGCCGCAGGTGCCAATCTCCAGCAAACGCAGATTGCTCTTACATTCGTTGAACTGGTTGATTTCCAGCGGCACCAGCGCCAGGTCAAGATTCAAACTCGCCAGTTTCTCCGGGTACATTTCAAACGGTACGCCGGGGTGGAATTCACAGAGCACGTTGCGCGGCTTCATGCCCATAAACACCCACTCCACCTGCCCTTCCAGCTCTTTGATCAGCGGCAACAGGATCTCCAGATCGCCGGTATGCGAACTGCCTCCGGCCCAACCAACACGCACTTTTTTCCCGGTTCCGCGAGCGCTGAGCAGATGATCCCACTGATTCGGTGCCAGGCGGTTTTGCGCAATGCGAATATCACTGTGGAAACGGCTGTAGGCTTCGGCCAGCGGCGCAGTAGAAACCACAACCCAGTCGGCGCTGTCCATCACTTTGCGGAAGTTTTTCAGCATCTGCGGCGGGAAGTGCTGGCGGTTACCGTTTTTCATCGGCACGTTCAGCAGGTAATCATCATATTCCAGCACGATTTTCGCGCCGCTGACATCGCGTAACTGTTTCATGATATCCGGGAAGCGGCTGCCGGTGATCAGCTCAAGCAGAATCACATCCGGCCGCATTTGCGCGGCTTCCATCAGGCCGGGGATGGTGTTCGTCAGCCCGCCTTCAATCATCAAATGGCGTTCCAGCGCTTTGAATGGTTGCATCACCCGGTGATGACCACCACCGACCCAGTTGATGTGATGGGCTAACACTACCGGCAACGGGCGGCCAGGCAGCGGCTGGTGCAACCGCGCAATACTGGCGCTCAGCGTGAAGGCCTTGCCCATCTTCTGCATCAGCGGATGGTACGAAGGTTCATTCAGCAACCCCTGCTGCCACTCACCGCGCAGCGTCGTATAGTCCTGCAACAGCGGGCGCTCCTGCACGCCAATTTTGTTGCCGAATAAACGCGTCGCGCCGCCCATATGTTTCACGCGGGCGTAAGGCGTCCAGACATTGAGATATCCCTGCTGCTGCGCGCGCAATCCCAGATCCACATCGGCGAAATAGAGAGGATAACGCTCCTGGGTAAAGCCGTTTAAGGAGAAGAAAACCTCTTTGCGCACCATCATGCAGGAGGCGCTCACGGCGGCCAGGTTACGTGGTGTTTTCAGAAAGTGCTGGAAACCATTACTCTGCCCGTCAGCGCCGTCGAAAGCGACATCAACACCGTGCTGCACACCGACTAAATAGCCGCCATGTTGAATACGGCCATCCTGATACTCCAGCCGTGCGCCCACCAGCCCCACTTCCGGGCGCAGCGTATGTTCAAGCAGCGCATCCAGCCAGTTACCGTCGATGATTTCGCAGTCATTATTGAGGAACACCAGCACATCGCCACGCGCTTGTTGCGCGGCAGCATTATTGATTTCAGCGAAGTTAAAGGGCGCGTCGTAGCGCAAAATGCGCACCTGATCGAGCCCCAGCGCCGCCAGATCGTTGAGGAAACGGCAAGCATCCTCTTCTACCGACTGGTTATCAACGATCAGCAACTCATAGCGCTGATAGCGGGTCTTTTCCATCAGACTTTCAATGCAGCGCTTCAGCAGCGCAAAGCGATCGCGGGTCGGAATAATGATCGACACCAGCGGCGTCGCCTCCCACTGGTAGCGCAGGCGTTTAATATTCTCCGCTAATCCCTCTTCCAGCGCGGCGTTAATTCCCAAGCGTTGCAGATGCGCCAGCAGCGCCTGTTCGCAATCAGCGACCACCTCTGCCGCCTCGCTCCAGTGGGTTGCCGGATGCGGGTTTTCCACCAGCACTTCCGCCACACGGCCCACGGCGCCTGCGCCCTGTCCTTCGACAAAGCGCCACAGCAAATCGATATGCGCCGCATGGGGATAATGGCCGCTGAAACCTCCCACCTGCAAGGCAATTTCCCGCGAAAAAAGTACCGTCTGGCCGATATAAGGCACACCGCGCAGCAGATCGATATTAACGCCAGGACGCAGGGTGAATACCGGTTCGCCATTTTCCGCCCGCGTCATTTCATCACAGTAAAACAACCCGGCATTTTGCTGATTCATACGTTGCTCAGCAAAACGCAGCAGCGCGTCGTCACGCAACGTAAAACCTGCGGGGATCAGCAACATCGCTTCGGCGCTACGCGCTTGCAGCAGCGCATTAGCCACCGCAGGCCATTCGGCATCATCGGCAATCACATCAATACTGACGGCCGCCAGCGACTGGCTTTCCACTGACGCCCGCGTCTGCGTGCTGGCCTGATTGTCGCCAAGGATAATGACACCAATGCTGGCTTTATCCGGATATGCCCGGGCAAAAGTGAGCAACGCTTCCCGCCGCGCTTCGCTGATCTGACGATCGTCCAGCCAGCGGGTAAAGGAGTAATCGGTGGTTTGCTGCTGTGCCAGCACCGCTTTACTGTGGAAATTGAGGGCATAGCGGGATTTTTCATCAAGCTGGCGCGTCTTCGCCACCAGCGGCGCATTTACGATGGCATCCAGCGCGGTCTCCAGCGACCATTTCGCCGCAAAATCTGCGCGCTGTGCCTGCGTCCACGCCAGTACGCTGGCGTAGCCGCTTTGCAGCATCTCAACCCACTCATCGGCATCCGGGCAGTTGCGCAGCGACAGCGCACAAAAATGCTCGACTTCATGGCGGGCGAGGTTCGCGTCGTTCAGATAGCCTTCGACATAACCCTCGTTCACCAGGAACAGCGGGATCCCCAGCGTCAGCGCTTTCGCCACGCTGTCATCATTGCCGATCACAACGTCATAGTGTTCCAGCCAGGCCGGATCAATGCGCTGCGCTTGCTGGTTAAGATCCAGCCAGTCTATCTGAATGCCAGCTTCGCGGGCACGCTGCTGCACTTCGTACATTTCTGCCGACATTTTCGGCGCAATGTAGACCGCACGCGCCAGCGTCGACGATTCGCGGGTGCGCGCATACTGGCTGAAACGCGCCGGAACTGTCCACGGCAAGTTTTTCAGCTGCGTGCTTTCCACACCGGTCTGCAGCAGAAGCGCAGAAGTGCGCGGCGAGAGATCGAGCGTCAGCGCGGCGAACTGGTTTTCCAGCGCCACGCCCCACGGAATGTAGAGATCGTTATAGTCGTTGAAATGGCGGAAAATCATCGCCCCGCTGAGACGTTCAGCCGCGATGGCATCGAGCAGTTTATCGCTGAAGAAACCGCGGTAGATCCAGATAACATCATATTGCGTCTCCGGCTCACCCTGCTTGTCGGTCACCAGCGCAAAACGCCCTGTCGCCTTCAGGCGATCGATCTCCGCGTTCAGTGCCTTTCCGGCACTGCTGGTGATGACATCCACCCGCCAGTTCTGTGCCAGCAGCACATCGGCAATATCAAGTAATTCGTTGGTACAGGGCGTAAAGGCGTCAAATTTATCAACGCTAATTAATAGGCTTCGCATTTCTCATCCTCAGCACGCCGGGCCTGTTGGCCGGGGCGATCAACGGGCGTTTCTGTCGTTATGCAATATTGTGGGGGAGTGAGAAAAGATTGAGAGGAAAAACAGCCAGTAGAAAAGGCGCTATATCTGACGATTGGAGATAAAAAAAGGCATCCGAAGATGCCTTTATTAATCCGTTGCGAATTAACGCAGCAGGGACAGCATAGTCTGCGGAACCTGGTTGGCCTGAGCCAGTACGGAAGAACCGGCCTGCTGCAGGATCTGCGCGCGGGACATGTTCGATACTTCGGTCGCGTAATCGGAGTCCTGAATACGGCTGCGGGCAGACGTCAGGTTGCTCACGGTGTTGTTCAGGTTGGTGATGGTGGATTCGAAACGGTTCTGGGAAGCACCCAGCAGGCTGCGCTGTGAGTCAACCGCTTTGATTGCCGCATCGATATCTGCCAGCGGGCCGCCGTTGGTGCCGCCAGTGGCATCAACAGTACCGCTCAGTACGTCGAAACCTTCAGCCGCAGTCGCACGTGCGTTGCCGTTAACCACGCCGCCGGTAGACGCTGTTGCGCCAGTAGCGTTGAACAGGTTGTAAGAATCTGAAGAATCCAGGCTGATGGAGATGGTTTCGCCGTCTTTCGCGCCAACCTGGAAGTTGTAGCTGCTGGTACCGGAACCGGTGTTCAGCACTTTGATGCCGTTGAAGTCGGTCTGGGTGGTAACGCGGTTAACTTCTTCCATACGCTGGTTAACTTCAGCCTGGATGGAGTCGATGTCAGAAGCAGAGTTGGAGCTGTTCTGCGCCTGAACGGTCAGGTCACGGATACGCTGTAAGTTGTTGTTGATTTCGCTCAGCGCGCCTTCAGCCGTCTGCGACAGGGAGATACCGTCGTTGGCGTTACGGGCAGCAACGGTCAGGCCGTTGATGTTGGAAGTAAAGCGGTTAGCAATCGCCTGGCCAGCAGCATCATCTTTCGCGCTGTTGATACGCAAGCCGGAAGAGAGACGCTCGATCGCAGTACCCAGGGAAGCCTGAGATTTGGTCAGGTTGTTCTGGGTAGTCAGCGACAGGGTGTTAGTATTAATAACAGCCATGATAGTTATCCTTCATTGAGAAATTTATATTCCGGCATGGGCCAGCGGCTTCATCACCGTCTAAATTGTTATCGACGCTGTCGCCGAACTCTTTAATGCTTTTTATCTTTTTTATGTAATTTTCGTCGGCAAAAAAAACGATATATAAAATAAAAAAGCGCCGACAAGCGGCGCCTTTTTTATTACTTGATTTGCGATTAACGCAGCAGGGACAGCATGGTCTGCGGAACCTGGTTGGCCTGAGCCAGAACAGAAGAACCGGCCTGCTGCAGGATCTGCGCGCGGGACATGTTCGATACTTCGGTCGCGTAATCGGAGTCCTGAATACGGCTACGGGCAGAAGTCAGGTTGCTCACGGTGTTGTTCAGGTTGGTGATGGTGGATTCGAAACGGTTCTGGGAAGCACCCAGCAGGCTGCGCTGTGAGTCAACCGCTTTGATTGCCGCATCGATATCTGCCAGCGGGCCACCGTCAACAGTACCACTGGAGCTTACGGTACCGCTCAGTACGTCGAAACCTTCAGCCGCAGTCGCACGTGCAGTACCGTTGATGGTCTGGCCGGTGGTCTGGAAGGTTGCGCCAGTGGCGTTGTACAGGTTGTAGGAATCCGAAGAATCCAGGCTGATGGAGATGGTTTCGCCGTCTTTCGCGCCAACCTGGAAGTTGTAGCTGCTGGTACCGGAACCGGTGTTCAGCACTTTGATGCCGTTGAAGTCGGTCTGAGTAGTAACGCGGTTGATCTCTTCCATACGCTGGTTAACTTCAGCCTGGATGGAGTCGATGTCAGAAGCAGAGTTGGAGCTGTTCTGCGCCTGAACGGTCAGGTCACGAATACGCTGTAAGTTGTTGTTGATTTCGCTCAACGCGCCTTCAGCCGTCTGCGACAGGGAGATACCGTCGTTGGCGTTACGTGCAGCAACGGTCAGGCCGTTGATGTTGGAAGTAAAGCGGTTAGCAATCGCCTGGCCAGCAGCGTCGTCTTTCGCGCTGTTGATACGCAGACCGGAAGAGAGACGCTCGATCGCAGTACCCAGGGAAGCCTGAGATTTGGTCAGGTTGTTCTGAGTCGTCAGCGACAGGGTGTTAGTATTAATAACAGCCATGATAATTATCCTTCATTGAGAAATTTATATTCCGGTATGCGCCAGCGGCTTCATCACCGTCAAAATTGTTATCGACGGGGGTAATAAACTCTTTAGGGATTTTTTTATTTTTTTGCGGCGCCAGGTTTTTAACGCAAATAAAAAAGGCGCCGACAAGCGGCGCCCTTTTTTATTACCGGGTTTGCGATTAACGCAGCAGGGACAGCATGGTCTGCGGAACCTGGTTGGCCTGAGCCAGAACAGAAGAACCGGCCTGCTGCAGGATCTGCGCGCGGGACATGTTCGATACTTCTGTCGCGTAATCGGAGTCCTGAATACGGCTACGAGCAGACGTCAGGTTGTTCACGGTGTTGTTCAGGTTGGTGATGGTGGATTCGAAACGGTTCTGGGACGCACCCAGCAGGCTGCGCTGTGAGTCAACCGCTTTGATTGCCGCATCGATATCTGCCAGCGGGCTACCATCAACAGTACCGCTGGAGCTTACGGTACCGCTCAGTACGTCGAAACCTTCAGCCGCAGTCGCACGTGCAGTACCGTTGATGGTCTGACCGGTAGTCTGGAAAGTTGCGCCAGTGGCGTTGTACAGGTTGTAGGAATCAGAAGAGCTGAGGCTGATGGAGATGGTTTCGTTGTCTTTCGCGCCAACCTGGAAGTTGTAGCTGCTGGAGCCGGAACCGGTGTTCAGCACTTTGATGCCGTTGAAGTCGGTCTGAGTAGTAACGCGGTTGATCTCTTCCATACGCTGGTTAACTTCAGCCTGGATGGAGTCGATGTCAGAAGCAGAGTTGGAGCTGTTCTGCGCCTGAACGGTCAGGTCACGGATACGCTGTAAGTTGTTGTTGATTTCGCTCAACGCACCTTCAGCCGTCTGCGACAGGGAGATACCGTCGTTGGCGTTACGGGCAGCAACGGTCAGACCGTTGATGTTGGAAGTAAAGCGGTTAGCAATCGCCTGGCCAGCAGCGTCATCTTTCGCGCTGTTGATACGCAGACCGGAAGAGAGACGCTCGATAGCGGTACCCAGAGAAGCCTGAGATTTGGTCAGGTTGTTCTGAGTCGTCAGCGACAGGGTGTTAGTATTAATAACAGCCATGATGTAATTCCTTTAAATAAAAAAGTTATCAGATTCAGGCATCTGCCTACGGCGTTCTTACCGTCTTCCAGGTTATCGACCGTCACTGACCAACCTTTAGAGAAAAACTTTAATTTTTTAAAGCCACAAACTGCCCGCTATTCTTTGGCTTTATTTCGCCATTGCTTTAAAAAAAAACCTCTAATCTTTTCGCAGTCGCTGCCGATAATCCACACAGTGATTGTCTAAAACTGAAGGATGAAGATATGGCAAGTATTAGTTCGCTCGGCGCAGGCACAAGCTTGGATCTGAACACGTTGTATGACAATTTGCAGACAGCTGAACAAACAAAGCTGACGCCAATTACCACTCAGCAGACTTCGTATAAAGCCAAGCTGACAGCCTGGGGTGTGGTGCAAACCTCCCTGACTAAGCTGCAAACCGCTGCGAATGCGCTGAAAAATACATCAAACATCGCATCGACAAAGGTATCCAGCACTAACACCGCGTTCACTGCTACGCTGGCCAATGATGCCGCAGCGGGAACTTACTCGGTCGAGGTGTCTTCGCTGGCAGCTTCTCAATCTCTGCTCAGTCCAAAAGTGGCCAGCAAAGATACTGATTTAGGCGACAGCAGCCTGAGTTCTCGTACCATTACGATCACTCAGCCTGGGCAAAAGACGCCGATGACTGTGACGCTGAACAGCGATCAAACCAGTCTGTCGGATATTCGTGATGCCATTAACAAACAGCAAGGCAGCGTAACGGCGAGCATTATTAAAGCAGATGACAACAGCTACTACCTGGCACTGACTTCACGTGACAGCGGTACAGCTAACCAGATGACGATCACCACAAATGATACGCAACTGGCACAATACATCAGCTATGACTCAACGAATACCAGCAGTGCGAGCAACGTGATGACACAGCAGGTTGCTGCGTCTGACGCGAAACTGAAAATTAACGGGATTGAAATTACCCGTAGCAGCAACACGATTACAGATGCGCCGGAAGGTGTCACGCTGACGCTGAATAAAACCAACGTTGGCAGCCCGGAAACGTTGTCGGTGACGAAAGATAACCAGCCGATGACCGACGCGATTCAGGCGTTTGTTGATGCCTACAACTCGCTGCAAACGACCATTGCTAACCAGACCAAATATACAGCAGTGGATCAGGGCAGTGATTCGCAGGACAGCTCGAACGGCGACCTGCTGGGCGACGGTACGCTGCGCAACATTCAGACGCGTCTGCGCTCGATGTTGTCGTCCTCGCAGAATGACGCGGGCAGCTTCTCTATTTTGTCGCAACTGGGTGTGACTCAGGATACGACCGGTAAGCTGACCGTTGACAGCACCAAACTGAATAACGCGTTGAATGAAAAGTCAGCGGACGTGATCTCTTTCCTGTCCGGCGACGGTAAAACCACCGGGTTCGCCACGCAGGCAAGCAACCTGCTGGACGATTTTTTAGGCACCAATGGTACCGTGCAGAATGCAACCGACGGGATCAACAAGACCCTGAAACAGCTGTCCGATCAGTATGACCAGGTCAATGATCAGATCACCGCAACCATGGCGCGTTACAAAACACAGTTCACCAGTTTAAGTCAGCTGGTTTCTTCTCTGACGACAACCGGTAACTATTTGACCCAGCAGTTCAATGCTATGAGTGCATAAACCATCAGTTGAGGTTTGACATGTATACGAAATCGGGAACTCAGGCTTATGCCCAGGTCGGCGTGGAAAGTGCCGTTCTGAGTGCCAGCCCACATCAACTCGTGGTGTTGCTTTTTGATGGCGCCTTGAGCGCCATGAAAAAGGCCGCGATCCTGATTGAGCAGGGAGATATTCCCGGTAAAGGACGGGCGCTTTCACAGGCTATTAATATCATTACCAACGGCTTGCGGGCCGGTCTTAATCACGAAGCTGGTGGTGAGATCTCCGCAAATCTGGACAGTCTTTATGACTACATGACACGACGTCTTTTACAGGCAAATCTCCACAATGACCTCTCTGCCATTGATGAAGTATCGAAGTTGTTGAGCAACATCGCTGACGCCTGGAAAGAAATTGGCCCCAATAATCAAAACGCGCGGGACACTTACTAATGGAAGCAAATCTCGGGTTGCTCCACCACTATCAGCAGCTGTTGGTCGCCAGCCGCACCATGCTTAACCTCGCGAAGGAAGGGCGTTGGGACGAACTCATCGAACATGAAGTGAAGTACATTAACGCTGTGGAGAAGTTAGCACAGTTCCAGGATGCCGGAGAAATTGCGCCTCAGTTGCAGGCGCAAATTCGGCCGCTGCTGAAGCAAATTCTGGATAACGAAGTTGTGCTGAAAGAACTGTTAAACGAGCGAATGGACGAACTGCGGACATTGGTTAGACAGACATCTCGGCAACATAACCTGCATTCGACATATGGACGCCTCTCTGGAAATATACTCTTCCCGAATGAGATCTAATCTCAGAACAGGCGGGTGACGTTTTATCCCCTCACCCGCCCTGTTCTCTTCTGTTATCCCTGTTTCCCGAGTCTCAGGAACATGGCATCAGATTTTCTTTGTTCCCCCCTGTTTTACCTTTCGCGAAAAATGCCGGCTGCCGCCAATGCAGGCCTACTCCCGTGCGTAAAATGCACAGACACCGGCGATAGCTACGTATGGAAGAAACAGGAAAGGGGACGAGATGTGCCGGGCAGACCCGGCGCCCTCTTATTTGCTGATGTCCAGCCCGGCGCTGGACAGCGCGTTCTGGCACTCAACCGTCGGTTTATCGACGCGCTTGAGCGTCATGCCATCAAATTCCAGCGTATTACCTTCGTGGTCGAGCGGGTAAATATCCCGTTTTTGCGTCACGTTATATAACGTACTGCCGTCGCGCATCAGTTTGCCCGGTACGGCAATGACCCGCTGCCACTGGCGGCAATCCAGCGTGTCCCCTTCGGGCGTGACGATCAGGCTGGCGATAGCTTCCGGGCTGACCAGTTTGCTTTGCGGGCCTGCCGACTGCCAGTAACCCGCCAGACCTGCCGGTGCAGGTTGTTTTACCACCGCGTTGTAATCATCCACCTGTACGCAGCCGCTGAGCAGTAGCGCCGCGCCAATAATCACTCGCTTTTTCATTATTTATCCCGATCGCGAAGAAAAAAATATTGTGGCATTAAAGCATTATCATCGCCACCCTTCTGCGGCGCGAAGAAGTTTGATCTGCACCAGGATTTACGCCCTTTTTACGTTAGTTTGTCATTTGCCACGTGTATCATTCGCCTTCCTTAATTACTGCCTTCTGAGTTCAGAGGTTTTTAACTATGTCATGGCAATCCTTCAAGGAGCGTTTCCTGATTCGCTTCTGGTCCCCGATTCCGGCCGTTATCGCCGCCGGTATTCTCTCCACCTACTATTTCGGCATCACCGGCACCTTTTGGGCTGTGACGGGTGAATTCACCCGCTGGGGCGGCCAGTTGTTACAACTGGCCGGCGTGCATACCGAAGAGTGGGGATACTTCAAATTGATCCATCTGGACGGTACGCCGCTGACGCGTATTGACGGCATGATGATCATCGGTATGTTTGGCGGCTGTTTTGCTGCCGCGCTGTGGGCGAATAACGTCAAGCTACGTTTTCCGCATAGCCGTATCCGCATCGCGCAGGCCGTTGCTGGCGGTATCATTGCCGGTTTCGGCGCCCGGCTGGCGATGGGCTGTAATCTTGCCGCCTTCTTCACCGGCATTCCGCAATTTTCTTTGCATGCCTGGTTCTTTGCCGTGGCCACGGCGATTGGCTCATGGTTTGGCGCACGCTTTACGCTGCTGCCCATGTTCCGCATTGCGGTAAAGATGCAGAAAGTCTCCGCCGCTTCGCCGCTGACACAAAAACCGGATCAGGCAAAACGCCGCTTCCGCATCGGTATGCTGGTGTTTATCGGCATGGTGGGTTGGGCGCTGCTGACGGCGATGAATCAGCCAAAACTGGGGCTGGCGATGCTGTTTGGCGTCGGTTTTGGTTTACTGATTGAGCGGGCGCAAATCTGCTTCACCTCCGCATTCCGCGATATGTGGATCACCGGGCGCACCATGATGGCAAAAGCGATTATTTTCGGTATGGCGGCGAGCGCGATCGGCATCTTCAGCTATGTGCAACTGGGGATGGAGCCCAAAATCATGTGGGCCGGGCCGAATGCGGTACTCGGCGGCCTGCTGTTTGGCTTCGGGATTGTGCTGGCAGGCGGTTGTGAAACCGGCTGGATGTACCGCGCAGTTGAAGGTCAGGTGCATTACTGGTGGGTCGGGCTGGGCAATGTGATCGGCTCGACGATACTGGCCTGGTTCTGGGATGACTTATCCCCTTCTCTCGCCACCCACTGGGATAAAATCAACTTACTGAACACCTTTGGTCCGCTCGGCGGTCTGCTGGTGACCTATGCGTTGTTGCTGGCCGCGCTGCTGTTTGTCATTGGCTGGGAAAAACATTTCTTTCGCCGCAAAACGCCGGCGCCCGTGAAGGAGACTGCATGAACATTGTGCCCGATTACCGCCTCGATATGAGCGGTGAACCCTGCCCTTATCCGGCGGTAGCCACGCTCGAAGCGATGCCACAACTCAAAAAAGGGGAGATCCTGGAAGTGGTGAGCGACTGTCCGCAGTCGATCAATAACATTCCGCTGGATGCCCGCAACCACGGTTATACGGTGCTGGATATCCAGCAGGATGGCCCCACCATCCGCTACTTGATTCAGAAGTAACGCACCAGGCTGGCTCACCTGCAAAGGGTGAGCCAGCAGCCGATGAGACTCAGCCGGCGAAATGGCCAATCTCGCCCCGCTCGTCCATAAACATGCAGCGATTACGCCCGGTCTGCTTACCGCGATACATCGCCGCATCGGCACGTTTTGCCGCCTCGTCCAGTGACTCTTTGGCCTGGACTTTGGTTAACCCAACGGTGACCGTAATATGCAGCGCCTGATCGTCACAATGCAGGGTGGTGTCAGCAATGGTATTGCACAGCCGCAGCCCGCTCAGGCACGCATCGTTATCAGAAGGCGCGCGCAACAGAATGATAAATTCCTCGCCGCCATAGCGGTACGCATTATCGCCATCGCGAATTCCGTTACGTAATAATTGCGCGAGACCGCGTAATACGCTATCGCCAATTAGATGACCGTAAGTATCGTTAATATTTTTAAAGCGATCGATGTCCAGTAATAGCAGATAAACATTCTGCTCCGCAGCGCGTATTAATTGCTGTTCAAACGTTTCATTCAGCATTCTTCTGCCTGGCAAGCCGGTGAGAATATCGATACCGCTGCGCATATTTAATAAATAACTTTTACAGGTTGTCACCACGCTGGAAAATAGCGCCAGATGCTGTTTAAAGGCGGTGAAATGATCGGCTGTTACGGTTTTATTCTGAATGGCCAGCATCATCCGGCGACCACTGTCATGCATGCGCGCATGCGCCTCGCTAATCGCCTGAATACAGGAAGCTTCTTCCTCTCTTGTCGGTTGGTGATGATGCAGCCAGGTTCCGACACGACAGTGTTTATGCGCGCACGGATGAATAATATCAGGCTGTTCAAAGGCATTATTTACCACGCAGGAAAACATATTCACCAGCCAGTCATAATGGGCATCAACAGCATAATTAAGATCGGCGAGAATAGTGTCAATCTGACAAGTGTTACGGTACATAGTTGCCCTCCGCATCAGCTAATTTTTGGGCTGCTAGTGTAAGCAACTGAAGTTAGCTTTTTGTAAAGATCATTAAGACAGGGCAAGTATTAATTATTTCAGCGGGATGAATATTTACGAAAAGCACACCGCAAATGCAGTGCACAATACCCAGTGCGCGACTTACTCTTTGTCTGCGCAACGCCACTGTATATTTTTTATTCAAGAGATTCGGTGCTCAGCGCCGGGCTATGATATTTGCCCGCAGGGAAATCATTACGGGCTATATGTATCGGGATAGTGTATGGTTACAGCCCATTCATCAGGAAATACTCTATGCCACAACGGAAAGATTCAAAAAACAATCGCAACTTTCTTACCAAATGTACCTGCCCTCACTGCGCTATGCAGTCAGAACATAGCTTCACCCGAGTCCAGAAAGGTTCAGCGCTGATGTGCCCCCATTGCAGCAAGATCTTCAAACAAGACAAACCCGCTTACGCCTGAAATCAGCAACCTCAGTGGATACCGGTCGGCATTTAACGGCCGGTTTTAACCTGCACCGAATCCTCCAGCCGCTTATAGAGAAAAACCCCGCCAGAGCGAGGTTTTCACGTTGCCTTCCATGTCCACGCGAAAAGCGCAGACCGGTAGCAAAATGCAAAATTAGCCAGGCTTAAACCTGCATATTCATGATGTCCTGATAAGCAGACACCAGTTTATTACGCACCTGAACGCCCATTTGCAGCGAAATGGATGATTTTTGCAGATCGGTCATCACGTCATTCAGCGCCACGCCCGGTTCCCCGAGTGTGAACTTCTCTGCCTGCACACGTGCTGCGTTTTGCGTATCGCTGATGCGATCCAGCGCAGCATGCAGTTGTCCGGCAAAGCTGATTGTCGGTTCGCTCTCCACGCTCTGATTGCGTGCAACGCCAGCAGTTGCCTGCAGCTGGCTGATGACGCTTTCAATGCCCTGTATAGCCATTGTTTTTCCCCGGATGGTTTGATACTGGACAAGGTTAACAGCTTGTCAATGGGATAATGGCGGTAAATAGCGACAAAAAACCAGGTTATTTGGCGCATAGAAAATTGGGAATCATCAAATAATGGCATTGCCATGTTAATGGATAAATGTCGAGTTTGCCGACCCGGGAGTCTGTTTTGTTTCTCAACTCAAATAACAACATCCACCCAGAGTTACGAGGTGCGCAATGAGTGCGACTGCAACAACTGCACCGCAGAATAAATCTCTTGAGTGGCTTAACCGCTTACGCGCGAACCCCAAAATCCCTTTAATGGTGGCCGCCGCAGCAGCCGTCGCCATCGTTGTTGCTATGGTGCTGTGGGCCAAGAGCCCGGATTACCGGACGTTATTCAGCAACTTATCCGACCAGGATGGCGGAGCCATTGTCACGCAGTTGACCCAAATGAATATCCCTTACCGCTTCGCCGATGGCAACGGAGCGATTGAGGTTCCGGCGGATAAAGTGCACGAACTGCGCTTGCGTCTGGCGCAACAGGGTCTGCCGAAAGGCGGCGCAGTGGGTTTTGAACTGCTGGATCAGGAAAAATTCGGTATCAGTCAATTTAGCGAGCAAGTGAACTACCAGCGTGCGCTGGAAGGTGAACTGGCCCGCACTATCGAAACACTTGGCCCGGTGAAAAGTGCCCGCGTGCACCTCGCCATGCCGAAACCATCGCTGTTTGTTCGCGAACAAAAATCCCCTTCCGCTTCTGTCACCGTTAATCTGCAACCGGGCCGCGCCCTGGATGACGGCCAGATCAGCGCGATAGTCCATCTGGTTTCCAGCGCGGTGGCAGGTTTGCCGCCGGGTAACGTAACGGTCGTTGATCAGGGCGGTCGTCTGTTAACGCAGGCCGGGACTGCCGGTCGCGATCTGAATGATGCTCAACTGAAATATACCGCGGACGTTGAAGGCCGTATCCAGCGCCGTATCGAAGCCATCCTTGGCCCTATCGTCGGTAATGGCAACGTCCACGCGCAGGTTACCGCTCAACTCGATTTCGCGAATAAAGAGCAAACGGAAGAGCAGTACAGCCCGAACGGCGGCGATCCGGCGCAGGCGGTTCTGCGTTCACGCCAGGTGAACAGCAGCGAACAGATTGGCGGCCAGTATCCTGGCGGTGTTCCGGGAGCGCTCTCTAACCAGCCAGCGCCTGCGAACAGTGCGCCGATCACGACGCAAAATAACCAGCAGAATGCGCAGGGTCAGCAAGGCACCAATACCTCCACTGCGAACAGCAGCAATGCGGGGCCGCGTAATACCACGCATAGCGAAACCAATAACTACGAAGTTGATCGCACCATTCGTCATACCAAGATGAATGTCGGTGATATTGAGCGTCTCTCCGTTGCCGTGGTGGTGAACTACCGCACACTGGCAGATGGTAAAACCGCGGCACTGACCGCCGATCAACTGAAACAGATTGAAGATTTAACCCGTGAAGCGATGGGTTACACCGAAAAACGCGGTGATACCCTCAACGTTGTCAACTCGCCGTTTAACGCAACGGACGATATCGGTGGTCAGCTCCCGTTCTGGCAGCAGCAGTCGTTTATCGATCAGCTGATGTCCGCAGGCCGCTGGTTACTGGTGCTGATTGTTGCCTGGCTGTTGTGGCGTAAAGCGGTCCGTCCGCAACTGGTACGCCGCCAGGAAGAAGCGAAAGCTGCACAGGAAGCTGCGCAGGCACGAGCCGAAATTGAAGAGTCGGTGGAAGTTCGCCTGAGTAAAGATGAAATGAACCAGCAGCGCCGCTCTAACCAGCGCCTGAGCGCAGAAGTGATGAGCCAGCGTATTCGCGAAATGTCAGATAACGATCCGCGCGTCGTGGCGCTGGTCATTCGCCAGTGGATGAATAACGAACATGAGCAATAATCTTTCCGGAACGGACAAAAGTGTCATCTTGCTGATGACCATCGGCGAAGACCGTGCAGCAGAGGTGTTTAAACACCTCTCTGCCCGCGAAGTTCAGCATCTGAGTACCGCGATGGCCAGCGTGCGTCAAATCTCCAACAAGCAGTTGATGGACGTATTGCAGGAGTTTGAGAACGAAGCGGAACAATTCGCGGCGCTGAATATCAACGCCAACGACTACCTGCGTTCGGTGCTGGTCAAAGCGCTCGGCGAAGAGCGTGCTTCCAGCCTGCTGGAAGATATTCTCGAAACCCGCGATACCACCAGCGGCATCGAAACGCTCAACTTTATGGAGCCGCAGAGCGCCGCCGACCTTATTCGCGACGAACATCCGCAGATCATCGCCACCATTCTTGTGCACCTCAAACGTTCTCAGGCGGCAGATATTCTGGCGCTGTTTGACGAGCGCATGCGCCATGACGTGATGCTGCGTATCGCTACCTTCGGCGGCGTACAGCCTGCCGCGCTGGCGGAACTGACCGAAGTACTGAACAACCTGCTCGACGGCCAGAACCTCAAACGCAGCAAAATGGGCGGCGTGAGAACGGCGGCCGAGATCATCAACCTGATGAAAACCCAGCAGGAAGAAGCGGTTATTACTGCGGTTCGCGAGTTCGACGGCGAACTGGCGCAGAAAATTATCGACGAGATGTTCCTGTTCGAAAACCTGGTGGACGTGGACGACCGCAGTATCCAGCGCCTGCTGCAGGAAGTGGACTCCGAGTCCCTGCTTATCGCCCTCAAAGGCGCCGAGCAGCCGCTACGCGAGAAATTCCTGCGCAACATGTCCCAGCGTGCTGCCGATATCCTGCGCGACGACCTCGCCAACCGTGGCCCGGTGCGTCTGTCTCAGGTGGAAAACGAACAGAAAGCGATCCTGCTTATTGTTCGTCGTCTGGCGGAAACCGGCGAGATGGTAATTGGCAGCGGCGAGGATACCTATGTCTAACGAATTGCCCTGGAAAGTCTGGACGCCGGACGATCTGGCGCTCCCGCAGGCTGCCGAGTTCGCTCCCCTGCTGATGAACGAGAGTGCATCAGAAGACGCTGACGAGGAAGAAGACGTTTTATCCGAGGAGCAAAAACAGCAGCAGCAACTGGCACAGATCCAGATGCAGGCTCACGACGCGGGTTACAACGCGGGCCTCGCGGAAGGGCGCAAAGCGGGACACGATGTCGGTTACCAGGAAGGGCTGGCACAGGGCCAGGAGCAAGGGCTGAATCTGGCTCGCCAGCAGCAGGCTCCCCTGCACGCGCGGATGCAACAACTGGTCAGCGAATTCCAGTACACCCTGGATGCGCTCGACAGCGTGATTGCCTCCCGTCTGATGCAGATGGCACTGGAAGCTGCTCGCCAGGTGCTGGGACAAACGCCCTGTGTCGATAACAGTGCGCTGATCAAACAGATTCAACTGCTGTTGCAGCAGGAGCCGCTGTTCAGCGGCAAGCCGCAGTTGCGCGTTCACCCGGACGATCTGCAACGGGTAGAAGAGATGCTCGGCGCGACGTTAAGCCTGCACGGCTGGCGTCTGCGCGGCGACCCAACGCTGCATCCGGGCGGCTGTAAAGTTTCCGCCGATGAAGGCGATCTTGATGCCAGCGTGGCAACGCGCTGGCAGGAACTGTGCCGTCTGGCGGCGCCGGGAGTGATTTGATGACTGCGCGTTTGACCCGCTGGCTGACAACGCTCGATAACTTCGAAGCCAAAATGGTGCAACTCCCTTCTGTGCGCCGTTACGGGCGACTGACCCGCGCCACCGGCCTGGTGCTGGAGGCTACCGGTTTGCAGTTGCCGCTGGGCGCAACCTGCATCATTGAACGTCAGGAAGGCGGCGAAACTCACGAAGTGGAAAGTGAAGTGGTCGGCTTCAACGGTCAACGCCTGTTTCTGATGCCGCTGGAAGAAGTCGAAGGAATTTTGCCTGGCGCGCGCGTTTATGCACGCGGTGCGGTGGGCGATGGTTTACAAAGCAGCAAACAGTTGCCGCTCGGCCCTGCCCTGCTCGGACGCGTGCTCGACGGCGCAGGTAAACCGCTCGACGGCCTGCCCGCGCCCGATACCGGAGAAACAGGCGCGTTGATGACGCCGCCGTTTAACCCGTTGCAACGTACGGCGATTGAGCACGTGCTGGATACCGGCGTGCGCGCCATTAACGCCCTGCTGACGGTGGGCCGTGGTCAACGTATGGGTCTCTTTGCCGGTTCTGGCGTCGGTAAGAGTGTGCTGCTTGGCATGATGGCGCGTTATACCCAGGCCGACGTGATTGTCGTGGGGCTGATTGGCGAACGTGGCCGTGAAGTTAAAGATTTTATCGAGAACATTCTTGGGGCTGACGGTCGCGCACGTTCCGTCGTGATCGCTGCGCCAGCGGATGTGTCTCCGTTGTTGCGTATGCAGGGCGCTGCCTACGCCACGCGCATTGCTGAAGATTTCCGCGATCGCGGTCAGCATGTGCTTCTGATCATGGACTCTCTGACGCGTTATGCCATGGCGCAGCGTGAAATTGCGCTCGCGATCGGCGAACCGCCAGCAACCAAGGGTTATCCTCCTTCTGTCTTCGCCAAATTACCGGCGCTGGTGGAACGTGCGGGGAACGGCATTCACGGCGGCGGCTCGATCACCGCTTTCTATACCGTTCTCACCGAAGGGGATGATCAGCAAGATCCTATCGCGGATTCTGCGCGCGCGATTCTTGATGGACATATTGTGCTTTCCCGTCGTCTGGCGGAAGCCGGTCATTATCCGGCGATTGATATTGAAGCCTCCATCAGCCGTGCCATGACCGCGCTAATTACTGAACAACATTACGCAAGGGTCCGGAATTTCAAACAGTTGCTGTCTAGCTTCCAACGAAATCGCGATCTGGTGAGCGTTGGCGCGTATGCGCGAGGCAGTGACCCAATGCTGGATAAAGCTATTGCATTGTGGCCACAGCTTGAAGCCTTTCTGCAACAGGGCATCTTCGAACGTGCCGGGTGGGAAGATTCTATCCAGTCTTTAGAGCTGATCTTCCCGACAGTTTAAGGTAGTGGAGAGCTGACTTTATGACGCAAAACAGCGCATTAACGACGCTAAAAGATCTGGCTGAGAAAGAGGTTGACGACGCAGCACTGAAGTTGGGTGAGATGCGCCGCAACTGCCAGCAGGCGGAAGAGCAGTTGAAAATGCTGATCGACTATCAGCATGAGTATCGCAACAGTCTGAATAACAATATGAGCCAGGGCATTGATAATCAGCGCTGGCAAAATTATCAGCAATTTATTCAGACGCTGGAAAAAGCCATCGATCAGCATCGTAAACAACTGATGCAATGGAACGAGAAAGTCGATATCGCTCTGGGTTGCTGGCGAGAGAAGAAGCAGCGCTTACAGGCCTGGCAAACGCTGCAAGAGCGGCAAAGCGCAGCAGCATTACTGGCGGAAAACCGCCTCGATCAGAAAAAAATGGATGAGTTTGCACAACGCGCATCCCTGAGGAAAACAGAATGATCACCTTGCCAAAACTGGTAGTAACTGAATCCGATACCGGCACCAGCGCGCAGACAGGCAAAGCGGGCGGCGATTCAGCACAAGATTTCCTCGCCCTGCTTACTGGCGCGATGTCCGGCACTCAGGGGCAAACCCAGGAGAACGGTGAGCCGCTGACGCTTGCTGATTTACAAGCTGCGCTAGCAAGCGGCAAGTTGACGAAAGGCAACCTGACCGCAGCCACCGGTGAAGAGGCACAAACGCCCGCTCAGAAACTCGCGGATTTGCTTGCGCGTCAGATTGCCAAACGCGATGTCACCGCCGCGGCGACGGAAAGTACAGCCACCACTGCTGATATGCAAAAACTCCTGTCTGGCCTGACGCCTACGGCGAAAAGCGATGTTCTCGCCGCGCTGAACAAAACGGCGCAAAGCGGCGATGAGAAGAGTGATGCAACGGATGGCGAACTGGCAGGGCTCAGCGCACTGATGGCGATGCTGCCGCACCAGCAAACCGCGCAACTGAGCGCTTCCGCGACAACGAAATCGACCGGCGTCAGCACGCAGGATGTTGCCGCAGCCGCTAACCGCGCGCTGAACAGCAGCTCACTCTCGACTGCAGCCGATACCGATATCTCACGTGGCGCCGCGAAAAATGATCCGGCCGCGAACACACCTTTCCAGGTGGCTGACAATTCACAGCAGGCCGCGGTACTGGCCGCTGCCAGCGCCACGAAGAAAGATAACGACAATGCACTGCAGACCGCCAACACCACGGTTAGCGTGGCACCGGTGACCACCAGCGCCAGCGCGGCTCAGGCCAGCTTGCCTGTGGCAGCGCCGGTTATCAGCGCACCGCTGGGTAGCCATGAATGGCAGCAGAATCTCAGCCAGCACGTTACGCTGTTCACCCGCCAGGGCCAGCAGACGGCTGAGTTACGTTTGCATCCGGAAGATCTGGGGCAGGTGCAGATCTCTATCAAGCTGGAAGATAACCAGGCGCAACTGCAAATGGTTTCGGCGCACAGCCACGTTCGTCAGGCACTGGAAGCCGCATTACCGACGCTGCGCACCTCTCTGGCTGAAAGCGGTATTCAGCTTGGGCAGAGCAGCATCAGCAGCGAAAGTTTCACCGGCCAACAGCAACAGCAGGCCTCGCAGCAGCAACACGCTTCACGTTCGGGTTCCGGCGATGTTTTTGGTTCCGACGATGATACAGCCATCGTGACGCCAGCAAGCTTACAGTCTGTGGCTCGCGGTAACGGCGCTGTAGACATCTTTGCCTAAACGCCAGAGGTAGCATGATTATCCCCGTCTTTTCCGCGCTTTGACGCGCGCAGGACACGGGATAATCAACCTCATAAGCAGTACTAACAGGAAGCCCGTATCTAATGACTGACTCCGCTATTAATAAAAAACGTAAGCGCTCTATCTGGATCCCGCTGCTGGTGTTAATCACCCTCGCGGCATGCGCCACAGCTGGCTATAGTTACTGGCGTATGCAACAGAAACCTGCGGCAAACGCAAAAGCGGAAGCCCCGCCACCGCCAGCGCCGGTTTTCTTCGCGCTGGACACCTTTACTGTGAACCTGGGCGATGCCGATCGTGTGCTGTATGTGGGTATTACGCTGCGCCTGCGTGATGACGCAACGCGCGCCAGACTGAGTGAATATTTGCCGGAAGTGCGTAGCCGCTTGTTACTGTTGTTCTCTCGTCAGAGCGCGCAACAGCTTGCAACTGATGAGGGTAAACAGGCGCTTGCTACCGCGATTAAAGAGACGCTTGCAACGCCGTTAGTGCCAGGACAGCCGAAGCAGGAAGTCACTGACGTTCTTTATACAGCTTTCATTTTGCGGTAAAGACATGGGCGATAGTATTCTTTCTCAGGCCGAAATCGATGCGCTGCTCAATGGCGACAGCGATAAGAGCGATGATCCGAAACCGGGTATGGGCGGCGATAGCGATATTCGCCCCTATGACCCGAATACCCAGCGCCGCGTGGTGCGTGAGCGTCTGCAAGCGCTGGAGATCATCAATGAACGTTTTGCGCGTCAGTTTCGTATGGGGTTGTTCAACCTGCTGCGTCGTAGCCCGGATATCACCGTTGGCGCGATCCGCATTCAGCCCTATCATGAGTTTGCGCGTAACTTACCCGTTCCGACCAACCTTAACCTGATCCACCTGAAACCGCTGCGCGGCACCGGCCTGTTTGTCTTCTCGCCGAGCCTGGTGTTTATCGCCGTGGATAACCTGTTCGGTGGTGATGGACGCTTCCCGACGAAAGTGGAAGGCCGTGAGTTTACGCACACTGAACAGCGCGTAATCAATCGCATGCTTAAACTGGCGCTTGAAGCATACAGTGACGCGTGGAAGGCCATTAACCCGCTGGACGTAGAGTATGTACGTTCTGAAATGCAGGTTAAGTTCACTAACATTACTACGTCGCCGAATGATATCGTCGTCAATACGCCGTTCCACGTGGAAATCGGCAACCTGACCGGTGAATTCAACATCTGTCTGCCTTTCAGCATGATAGAGCCGCTGCGTGAGATGCTGGTGAACCCGCCGCTGGAAAACTCACGCACTGAAGACCAGAACTGGCGTGACAATTTAGTGCGTCAGGTTCAGCACTCCGAGCTGACTTTGATTGCCAATTTCGCGGATATTCCCCTGCGCCTGTCGCAGATACTTAAGCTCCAGCCCGGCGACGTGCTGCCGATTGATAAACCCGATCGCATTATCGCTCATGTGGACGGCGTACCGGTTCTTACCAGCCAGTACGGTACAGTCAATGGACAATATGCGTTACGTGTAGAGCACCTGATAAACCCGATTTTGAATTCGCTGAATGAGGAACAGCCCAAATGAGTGATATGAACAATCCGTCCGATGACAACAACGGAGCAGTGGACGATCTGTGGGCTGACGCGTTGAACGAACAAAAAACCGCAACTGGCAGTAAAAGCGCGGCTGATGCCGTGTTCCAGCAGCTTGGCGGCGGTGATGTTGGCGGCAATCTCCAGGATATCGACCTGATTATGGATATCCCGGTTAAGCTGACGGTCGAACTGGGCCGTACGCGGATGACCATTAAAGAGCTGCTGCGTCTGACGCAGGGTTCTGTCGTCGCCCTTGACGGGCTGGCAGGCGAGCCGCTGGATATCCTGATTAACGGCTATCTGATTGCGCAGGGTGAAGTGGTTGTCGTCGCCGATAAATACGGCGTGCGTATTACCGATATCATCACCCCGTCTGAGCGTATGCGTCGTCTGAGCCGTTGAGCCGAGCATGAAAACACAGGCCACGGTTTCCCAACCGTCTGCCATTTCCGGTTCGCCGCTTCTGCAAGTCAGCGGCGCACTGTTTGGCATTATCGCGGTGATTCTTGTCGCCGCGTGGCTGGCAAAACGCCTCGGCTTTGGCGGCAAAACCGCCGGTGCCAGGGGCTTAAAAGTGACAGCCAGCGCCTCTGTCGGCACGCGTGAACGCGTGGTGATTGTTGATGTTGAAGATGCACGTCTGGTACTCGGCGTGACTCCCACCCAAATAAACCTGTTACACAAACTTCCTCCTGCACCTGCTGAAAGTGAAGACGTGAACGACAAAAATGCGGATTTCCAGTCCGTGATGAAGAATTTGCTTAAGCGTTCCGGGAGATCCTGATGCGCCGTTTGTTACCCCTTGTGCTGGCTGGTTTATGGCTGGTTGCGCCAGCCGCTTTCGCTCAACTTCCCGGTCTTATTAGCCAGCCGCTGGCTAACGGCGGCCAGAGCTGGTCACTGCCGGTGCAGACGCTGGTGTTTATCACCTCCCTCACCTTCCTGCCGGCAATACTGCTGATGATGACCAGCTTCACCCGCATCATTATTGTGTTTGGCCTGCTGCGAAATGCGTTGGGTACGCAATCCGCGCCGCCAAACCAGGTACTGCTTGGGCTGGCGCTGTTTTTGACTTTTTTCATTATGTCGCCGGTTATCGACAAGATTTATAACGACGCCTATCAGCCGTTCAGTGAAAACAAGATCTCCGTGGATGTGGCGCTGGAGCGCGGCGCACAGCCGCTGCGTGAATTTATGCTGCGCCAGACCCGGGAAGCCGATCTGGCGCTGTTTGCCCGCCTCGCCAATGAGCCGCCTATTCAGGGGCCGGAAGCCGTACCAATGCGGATTTTGCTGCCTGCTTATGTGACCAGTGAGTTGAAAACGGCTTTCCAGATCGGCTTTACGATTTTTATTCCGTTTCTGATTATTGACCTGGTGATCGCCAGCGTACTGATGGCGTTGGGGATGATGATGGTGCCACCCGCGACCATCGCCCTGCCGTTCAAGCTGATGCTCTTCGTGCTGGTGGATGGCTGGCAGTTACTCGTCGGCTCGCTGGCGCAAAGCTTTTACAGTTAGGAGTAAAGCATGACACCCGAATCGGTCATGATGATGGGCACCGAGGCGATGAAAGTGGCTCTCGCGCTCGCTGCCCCACTGCTGCTGGTTGCGTTGATCACGGGTCTGGTGATCAGTATTTTGCAGGCTGCAACGCAGATCAACGAAATGACGCTCTCCTTTATCCCGAAAATCATCGCCGTGTTTATCGCGATTGTGGTTGCCGGGCCGTGGATGCTGAACTTGCTGCTTGATTATGTACGCACCCTGTTCAACAACATTCCTTATATCATCGGGTAAACCGGCTTATGCTGAACGTCACCAGCGACCAGTGGCTCCACTGGATCAGTATGTATTTCTGGCCGCTGCTGCGCGTAATGGCGCTGATTATGACCGCGCCGATCCTCAGTGAAACGCGTATCCCGCGACGCATTAAAGTTGGGCTGGGAATTGCCATTACTGTGGTCATTGCCCCGACACTGCCGCCAACCCCCGATGTGGCCATTTTTTCACCGCCAGCGCTGTGGCTGGCGTTACAGCAAATTCTGATTGGTATCGCGCTCGGTTTTACCATGCAATTTGCTTTTGCCACCATCCGTACCGCCGGCGAATTGATTGGCCTGCAAATGGGCCTCTCCTTTGCTACCTTTGTCGATCCCACCAGCCATTTAAATATGCCGGTGCTGGCGCGTATTCTCGATATGCTGGCAATGCTGCTGTTCCTTACCTTCAATGGTCATCTGTGGCTGATTTCCATGCTGGTGGACACCTTCCACACGCTGCCTATCGGCGGTAATCCGGTAAACAGTAACGCGTATCTGGCGCTCACCCGCTCGGCGGGAATGATTTTTCTCAATGGCCTGATGCTGGCCTTACCGGTGATCACCCTGCTGCTGACCATTAACCTGTCACTCGGTTTGCTAAACCGTATGGCTCCTCAGTTATCGGTGTTTGTCATTGGTTTTCCGGTGACATTAAGCGTGGGAATTTTGCTGATGGCAGTGATGATGCCGTTGCTTGCACCGTTCTGTGAACGATTATTCAGCGAGTTTTTCAATCTGTTAGCAGAAATTGTCAGCGAGCTGCCGCAGAATACTAATCCCTAGCTTTGGTATTGCCTTTGTAAGGATAATCCTAAAGTGAAATTTGCAAAACATCTTCTAACATATATCTGGCGCGGCTTATTTGTTTTTAGCAGTCTCACAGAACACAACATTTACTTTACTTTGAGATGATTCCTGGCAAATTATACGTAACTTTACGGGATAGTGGATTCGCCTGAAGTCTTCATCCTGCACTTCAGTTATATAAGTTTTTCCTGTACGGCTTCGGAAGCTTCTGGCGGGTGGTGAATTATCGTTACGCATTGAGTGAGGGTATGCCATGTCAACGATTATTATGGATTTATGCAGTTATACCCGGTTGGGATTAACAGGGTATCTGACGAGCCGGGGGGTAAAAAAACGAGAAATCAACGATGTACAAACAGTTGATGAACTCGAATCAGCTTGCGCCACACTTCAGCCATCCGTGGTGTTTATTAATGAAGACTGCTTTATCCATGACCCAAGCAGCAGTCAGCACATTAAACAAGTCATTAATCAACATCCCCGAACACTGTTTATCGTGTTTATGGCGATAGCCAATATTCATTTCGATGAATATCTTTTGGTCCGTAAAAATTTATTGATTAGTTCTAAATCCATCAAGCCTGAGTCGCTGGACAATATTCTGGGAGATTATCTGAGCAAGGAGAAAAAAAGCGTCGGAACCATTAATTTACCCACGCTTTCATTGAGCCGTACAGAGTCCAGCATGTTGAAAATGTGGATGTCCGGGCAAGATACGATCCAAATATCGGATCAGATGAATATCAAAGCCAAGACGGTGTCATCACATAAAGGCAATATAAAAAGAAAAATAAAAACACATAATAAACAAGTTATTTACCATGTCGTACGTCTTACCGATAATGTCACGACGGGTATATTTGTTAATATGCGTTAGAAAGTAGTATTTTTTTCACCCTCCCTGGCAGGAGGGCGAAATATTATTCTACTCGCTCGACAAAAATCCCATCAGGGTGGTCCTTTTCGTTAAAGAACCAAATACCGAGCGGGTAATCTTCAAGTGATACCAGGTACATCGTACCCTCATTGAATGCTTCAACAGCCAATACCACACCCGGACGGCGTGGACCCCCGTCCGTTTTGACTGTAACCCGATCGTTAACCTTCATATTTACCCTCCTGTCGCATTTACGCCAGTGTAGAACAAAACGCCGATGCTGGCAGCGTCCCGGCGTTTAGCTGGCGATTTTTTCTACCGTCTATACTTAACAACGGCATTGCAACGAGGTGACAGCATGAAAACGGCTAAAGAGTACAGCAATACCATCAAGCGCGACGTCGATATTGACGTTGATGCGCTACTGGCGGCCATAAATGAAATTAGCGAAAGCGAAGTTCATCGGGTCGAGGATGAAGAGGGCCAGCGCGTGAGCGTTGATGGTCGCGAATATCATACCTGGCGGGAACTGGCAGAGGCGTTTGAACTGGATGTTCATGATTTCAGCATTACGGAAGCGAATCGCTGAAGAAACATCCCGGCCGTAAAACGGCCGGGATAAAGCTTGCTTTCGCAAGAAGCACTTAAAATTCGTACACCAGGGAATCTGATGTAGCGAAACTTTATCGACAAAAGCGGACGATGACAAGAATTATTGATCAGGCGAATAATTAGAAATACAACTGTATTCTGTTGGATACAATAACTCCCCCACCGCCTGCCCTTTTCCAAATGATAAGGAGCCGAAAATGCCGAGTCTTGACGATCCCCTACTGGTATTTACCGATGTCGAAGGCACGCTGTTCGATAACCATACCGGCGAGTGGCAAGCTGCGGCAGAATGGCTTGACCGCCTTCGCACACAGTCAATCCCGCTCATTTTATGCAGCAGCAAAACTGCCGCAGAGATGATGGCCATTCAGAAATTGCTGCAACTGCAGGGACTACCGTTTATTGCTGAAAGCGGCGCTGTCATTCAGCTTGATGAACAATGGCAGGATCATGAGGATTACCCACGTATCATCAATGGTTCACCCCACGCTGATATTGCCAGCGTTCTGGCCCGGCTGCGTCAACAACATGGCTGGAAATTTACTACGTTTGGCGAACTGGATGAGCATGTGCTGGCAGACGTGACCGGTTTACCGCTGGCGCAGGCAAACCTTGCGCGTCTCCAGGAGGCGTCAGAAACGCTGATCTGGCGTGATAGCGACGAGGCGATGTCTGCTTTCGATCAAACGCTTCAGCAACTCGGACTGCGCTTTGTGCAGGGCGCGCGCTTCTGGCACGTTCTGGATGAGCGCAGTGGAAAAGATCAGGCCGTCAACTGGCTCACGCGCCAGTATCATCACTACCGGGGCGAACGCATGTTAACGCTCGGCCTCGGCGATGCCCCTAACGATGCGCCACTGCTTGATAGCGTTGATTTCGCTATCGTGGTGAAAGGCCTCAATCGCCAGGGCGTGCAATTGCGTCAGGATTCGCCACAGCGGGTTTATCACACAATGCAGGAAGGCGCGGCGGGCTGGCGCGAAGGTATGGATCATTTCTTTGGCGCGCCATCCGTAGAGCAAACCTGATCGCGTCCGTTGTTTTTCGCGCGGTACAGGCGGCTATCCGCAACAGATTGCAGGGATTCGAAATCGTAATCACCGTTCTCTGAAGCATTGCTGACGCCAAGCGACACCGTAATGCGCAGCGTGGTGTCTTTCTGCACCAGAATCTCTTTCCCCCGAATTCGCGCGCGAATAAGCTCGGCAACCCGCGTAGCCTGCTCCAGCGTACTGCCCGGCAGCAGAATACAGAACTCTTCCCCACCGACGCGCCCGGCAATATCCTGCCCGCCGATAGTATTGCTGATTATCCCGGCGGCATGAGAGAGCACCAGATCGCCAGCCTGATGACCGAAACGGTCGTTAACGCTTTTAAAGTGATCGAGATCGAGCTGGATAACGGCAAACGGCAGATTCTCCACGCGCGCCTGTTCAGATAACGTTTTTGCCCGTTCAAAAAATGAGCCCCGGTTATACAGGCGTGTTAACGGATCGAACCACGCCTGCCACTGCAACGTGTTCTGCATGCTGTACATGTTATTCACCATCCTGCGGATAATCCCCCAGGAGAACAGCAGCATACCGGTAAAGAGCAGCCACAGCAGCGACAGCGCGATGCTGATACGCCCAAAATCGCCGCTTATCCCCTCCCGCAACGTGTGAACACGCACCAGTACGCCACCAAACTGTCTCAGCTTTTGCCAGCTCACATAGCGGGTACCGAGATGGAGCCCGCCGATGGTATCGCGTTCCATATCCGCCAGTAGTTTATTGCGTTCTTTCGCACTGAACCCGGGTACTGCCCCCTGCTCCGTCAGCGTGCTGGTCAGCAGGTTAAAGCGGCTGTCATAAAGCAGATATTGTCCCCCTTCCTGATCTTCACGCGCTTTCACCAGTAACCGATTGATATCGCTAAGGGGGAAGCTCAGCACCAGCACGCCATACCAGTATCGCTGATAATCCAGCGGCACGCTGGCGGCAACAAACCCGCGTGTTACGCTGCCCTGGCGCGCCTGATCGGTATACCAGCGGACGCCACGGGCCCGATTTTCCTGCTGTTGCTGTTCCCGAAACCAGGGGCGCATCAGCAGACGGTAGTAGGTCGGAATTATCTGGCTTTCATTCTCCACCGGGTTTGTCGAGAGATAGAAACCGGCGCGAGAAACGTAATACGCCTGGCGTGGCAGCATGGACGCATTGGCAGAGAGACGAAACAGATAGCCGAGCTCCATCGCCGCGGTTAGCTCGTCAGGTAATCGCTCATCATCACGATTGAGGAGATCGCTTTGATTAACAAAATAATCGGATACGCCATAAATGGGCAGCGTGCGCGTGTTATCAAGGCCGATTTGCCACTGCGACTGTGTGCGCCGGAGCCCGAACTCCTGCTGTACATTATTCAGCACCTTAAAACCGAGCGGCGTTTGTAGCGCGGCCTGCATGCCGTTGCGAAAAAAAAGCAGCCTGTCCACGCCACTCTGCATTTGCATGTCCAGCGCGTTACTGACATTTTCCAGCTCGCTGCGCTGGCTGGCGACGTAAGCCCTTGCAGGACGATCACTTCTCGCCAGGTCAAAATCGTGGAACACACCATGACAATCAGAAAGCAAAGGTTAACCACCCGTGCCGGGAGAAAATAACGCTTCAGAGTGATAAACGACTTCGGTTGTTTCACGACGCTGTTCTGCCGCACACGAGCTCCCTGGAATTCAGTCTGTATTACCGCAGTCGATCTTTAGCACTGGCGTCGAATGGAGAACAATAAAAACGCCCAGCAAAAGCCGGGCGTTTCTATTGGGTTAGACCTGTTCGTGCGCCCTTTGCCTGTCGCCGGGCATCAGTTCATCTTCACGAAAGGCTTCCCGTTTGACCCCGTAACCGTCATACCATCGGCACTCCACCATACCGCTGGAGTAGCCGGTAACGATCATGCGCGGACCACCCTCTTTTGGTATTACTTCATCGCTGACCAAAAAGACCATAACTGCCTCCTGTATCAGGGCGAAACTTTTTCACATTAGACGAAGTTTACGGGTTTTGCATAATCGCTGCGGCGAGATTTTACCTGGCTGCACCGCGCAGATGCGTAACGCCTTTAACGACGGCCACGACCACCGCGCCGATGACGAATCCTAAAAGCAAATTAGCGACAAACGGTATCAGCATTTGCATCAACGCATGTTGACCAGCCGCGAAATGCTCGATCGCATGGTGCAGCGGGGTTATACCATGCACCACAATACCGCCGCCAACGAGGAACATCGCCAGCGTGCCGACCACGCTTAAGATCTTCATCAGCCAGGGAGCCAGAACAAGCAGCCCTTTGCCCACCACCTGCGACAGCGCGCCTTGCCGTTCTGCCAGCCAGTAACCCATGTCATCAAGCTTGACGATAATCCCCACCAGGCCGTAAACGCCGATGGTCACCAGCAGCGCAATGCCCGATAAAATCAGCACCTGGTTGAGCAGTGGCGCGTCGGCCACAATACCGAGCGTAATGGCGACAATCTCTGCCGATAAAATAAAATCGGTACGGACAGCGCCTTTGATTTTGTCTTTTTCGAACTGCTGTGGATTCTGAGCGGCCAGCGCCTCCAGCCGCTGCTGCCGGGCTTCCGGGTTCTCTTTATGCTTACGCGCAGCCAGGGTGTGCAGCACTTTTTCCACACCTTCGAAACACAAAAACGCGCCGCCGACCATCAACAGCGGTGTGATGGCCCACGGGATAAACGCGCTGATCAGCAAAGCCAGAGGAACCAGGATCACCTTGTTGAGCAGCGATCCGCGCGCCACGCCCCACACGACCGGCAATTCACGGTTGGCGCGAACGCCGGTTACCTGCTGCGCGTTGAGTGAAAGATCGTCTCCCAGCACACCGGCCGTTTTCTTCGCCGCCAGTTTGCCCATCACGGAAATGTCATCCAGCAAGGTGGCAATGTCGTCAAGCAATGTTAATAAACTACTTCCTGCCAAAATATCTTCCTTTTCAGAATTATCATTAAATTAAGTGCAGTATGCAGTAAAAACTCTATGGCGAAAATCATCCCATAGTGTCAACAAAAATTTAACAGCTTCTGCCGAATTAACCACTCGCAAGACGTATAGTTTTGACGTTTACTATAAGCCTCGTATCTTTTGTCGTGGTGGGTTATGCGTTTCAGGCAAGTTTTACCGCTTATTGGAGCGTTGTTTGCGCTCTATATCATCTGGGGTTCTACCTATTTTGTTATCCGCGTCGGTGTCGAAAGCTGGCCGCCTTTCATGATGGCTGGCATCCGCTTTTTATCCGCTGGCATCGTGCTGATAACCATTCTGTTGCTGAGCGGCCATAAACTGCCGCCGCTGCGCCCTATGCTCAACGCGGCGCTGATTGGCGTATTGCTGCTCGCTGTCGGTAACGGCTTTGTCACCGTGGCCGAACATCAGAATGTACCGTCAGGCATCGCTGCGGTTGTCGTGGCAACCGTACCGCTGTTTACGCTGTGCTTTAGCCATTTTTTCGGTATCGCGACGCGAAAACTTGAGTGGGCTGGCATTGCTATTGGCCTGGCGGGGATCATTTTGCTGAATAGCGGCGGAAACCTGAGCGGTAATCCGTGGGGCGCGGTGATGATCCTTATCGGCTCGCTAAGCTGGGCATTTGGTTCGGTGTACGGTTCGCGGATTGAACTCCCGAGTGGAATGATGGCGGGCGCGATTGAGATGCTGGCCGCCGGGATCGTGTTGCTGTCCGCCTCAGCCCTGAGCGGCGAACACCTTAGCGCCGTGCCGCCGCTGTCCGGCTTTTTCGCCGTCGGCTATCTGGCGCTGTTTGGCTCCATCATCGCCATTAGTGCCTATATGTATCTGATCCGCAACGTCTCACCGGCATTAGCAACCAGCTACGCCTATGTGAACCCGGTTGTGGCGGTACTACTGGGTACGGGCTTTGGCGGCGAACATCTCTCTTCCGTTGAATGGCTGGCGTTGGCGATCATTATTCTGGCGGTGGTACTGGTGACGCTGGGCAAATATCTCTTCCCGCCGTGCCCGGCTGTTACGCCTTGCGTGGAGAAGTAATCGCCATCGCATGAATCCCCTGAGTGTCGATCTGCGCGGTTTGTTGCCCCTCGCAGATCCACTCTTCCAGCCGCTCACTCAGCGCCTGCTCGCTTAATTTCAGCTTGCCGCGCAATGCACACTCCCACACCACCAGCACTCGCCAGCCCTGTTCAAGCAGCAACGCGCAGTCACGCGCATCACGCGCCACATTTTTGCCGATTTTTTCCAGCCAGAAATCCGTACGCGTGGCCGGAACCTTAAACAGATAGCAGTTATGGCGATGCCAGTAACACCCGTGGGTGAAGATCACGCAGCGATACGCATCCAGCACAAAATCAGGGCGACCCGGCAACGCGGCATCCTGTACGCGAAACGCCAGATCCAGCGATTGCAGGCAGGCGGCCAGCCTCTTTTCGATGGCCGTATCACGCGTAGCGATCGCCCGCATGTTCTTACTGCGCGTCGCTTTGTCATGAACATCCGCCATGGGTTTCTCCCTTAAAATGCTGAAGTACGAAAGTGCCGCAGCACCTCATCATCAATCCGTTGATGATCGCCCTGCAGTTCCGCGCTCAGTTTCGCCATGTAGTGCACAAGAAAATCGGCGTTATGCTCCGCCAGCTCGCGCCCTTTCGCCGTCTGCATAGTGGCAGGCAGCTTCAACAACTTACAGCGGAAATGATCGAGCGCGTAGGCTTTGTCGTCCAGTTCCCGCTCTGCGGCAAAGGGGTCGTTGCCGTCAAAGAGTGCCGCGCCCATCGCGCCGGAGACAGCAAATACGCGGGCCAGACCAATCGCGCCAAGCGATTCCAGCCGGTCTGCGTCCTGAACGATTTTGGCTTCCAGCGTGAGCGGTGCGATACCTGCGCTAAAGCTGTGCGCTTCAATGGCATGACGCACGGCGGGCACCGCGCTGTCGGGAAAATCAGGGAAGTCGTTGGCCATAATTTCAGCGGTTTTTTGCGCCGCCAGTACCGAGGATTGATGCCGCTGCGGGTGATTTTTTGCAAAGCTGACAATGTCATGGAAATAGCAGGCAGCCAACACCACCAGCCCATCAACCTGCTGCCCCTGCATCAGCGTCTGCGCGGTTTTCCACACCCGACGAAAGTGCGACACATCATGAGCTGCATCAGCATGATTAAAGTGTTGCGTCACCCATTTATCGAAACGGTGCTGCCAGTCAGATAAATTCATTGTGCATCCTGTCGATGAAAAGTCATTACCATAACATCTTCAGGCATCAGGATCGCGGGGGCGAGTATACCAGGCAATCGCGCCGAGAATTACGCCCACCAGGCCGAGCACCAGTACGCTGCTGAAACTTGTAAAACCTTCCGCGCTGGCGGCCCCTCTCGTTCCCTTCGCCACATTCGAAGGCGGACCGGGTAACCAGATATCGTTCAGCAAGCCCCAGATAAACCAGGCACAAAAAATCCAGAACGCCCACAGCGCCAACATCCCTCCCAGACTTCGTTTCGTTTTATCGTCCATAATGTTATTTTCCGCGCGGTTAAGGGTGAAAAGAATCGCTTCTTTCAGCGCCACTGTGATTACTTTCACATCATATCCTCTATAAATGATTTTTAAAGATATATCAGCATTATTTATATATTTTCCTATAACCCGCAAAAATGCCCGCTTTTGGTGCATAAGATTCACGTTATGTGAGCATGCAGAATAAAAACAAAGTGTTTTCATTTTATTTAAGCTTAAAAAATTAGTTTTCTTATTATAAAAACTGTGTAATTATCCTGACTCGTTTGTTATCCACCTTCCTTTCTTTATTTTTTACTGTCGCTCCTGTTTGACTTGTCCGACATTTTATGCCGGACTTTTTTTCGCCTGACAAAATAAAAAACAGCTCTGTTCTCTATTAACGCTACGCAAGCCGTGACGATTAAATATAAATTTAATAAGAAAAACAATGGATTACATGAAAATTAATTTTCATTCATCGACATTAATGTCAGAGAAAACAGCGTTTTTTCCATGTAGAATAGATGATATTTTCAACAATTATTTAAATTACAATACTGAGGGAAGTTGTTATTTCCCGAGGCTATTCCATTAATAAAATAAATAATAAAAAGTAAATCATCGATATAAATTATTTTTGCACAAGCATAGAAAGTTTGCTGTCGCCACATTCTTTGTAAAGTGATTAACGAGCATCAACCGGCATGCCGATCGAAACCGTGCATACATCAGCATGATTGATATGCGCTACACAACAGGAGGATGGGTATCAGTACAAGGAAGGAGAATGGCTGGCCTGTGGCAACGCACCACTGGGTTACGTTGCCACCGGTATCTTTGAAAATGGCACAAACTGTCCGCAGCCGTTTAAAATCAACCAAAGCGCGTTCGGCTGCAAACACATTATGCCCCTGTATTTTAATTGTTAGTGAATGGACGAAACAGATTAGGTTTATTCGGATCGCGGGGGAAAACCTGGATGCCATTTTTCCTTACATATCGGGTTCCTGTAAAATCCCTGGGAATATTTCCTTTTAATATTTTGTACTTACCAGGCGTATATGTAAGGCCTTCGTGTATATTATGATAATAATGACCTTTTTTACCAGGCGAACACGGCCCGCTAATATAAGAGAAAGAGATACCATCTCTTAGCATCTTTGCGCCAAGAATATTCAACCAATCTCTTTCGCCAATATTACAACAATGAAATTTCAAGACACCAATACGCTTTAGATCCCATAATTTCAAATAATGAAGAAAATCATCCGTTCTTAGTGCATAGCGTAAACCAAATTCGCTTGAATGACTGACGATAATTAATTTATCATTCTCATTCAGATCGGCACATAGCCCTCTCGAGACACCACCAAATAGAACGTCTCTGTAATCAGGATATTTTTTCCTAATGAAAGCGTAGTTATCTGGCTGTGTGTATTTTAGATCATCAAGGATGATGCATCTGACTTTTCCTTGCTTCCACACGGCCGGGATGTTCCGTCTCCCGAAAAGTCTAAGAAAATCCCACATACTATTTCCTCCGGTTAATAATATAATAAATGAAACTGGTATAAAATAAGCTGAAGGCGCGAGTTATTTTGACAAACAGCAGAATTTACCATTACATTTCAAAAATCTTTTATTAGAGTATTTTTAGGCGGCGAAAAAAAATTCCGAAGCAATTCCCCTTACGTAAAACACCTGAGAAACCACTTCAATAAACAGACATCAATACATTATATCCGGGCTGCGCCTGGCTAACATGAAAGATTCCATCTTTCATGTTATTAGCCGTCATCACGGCGACTTCACGTAATAATAAAAAAGTAGTTAGTGGTGATTGTAGATAGTGCTATTACTGATTACTACAATTAACATCTTATTTAAAACAGTATTTATTGGCGCCAAAATGCATGAATTCACTACCTATCGTAAACGTTGTTGACAGATAAAATAACAAAGACGATCGCGGTTAAGCACAGCAGCGCCAGAGCGTAATCGCGGTGCCCGTCGGATCGCCCTGCGCCGCAACGATCAGGGGTTCAATGAAACGTGTGCATTGTCAACGACTAAAATGCTCAATCAGAGCGAGAGAAATCCGGCGGTGAAAATAATAAAATGCATTACAGTTTATGAGACGTGTGCACATGACAGATTTCTCCATGCTGTGTAACATTCATAAAGTACAAGCGAAACATTTCCGGAATGAAATCAGTAAGAAACAAGCGATGGGGTGAAGTGGCGGAGAGAGGGGGATTTGAACCCCCGGTAGAGTTGCCCCTACTCCGGTTTTCGAGACCGATCTAAACCCTTTTCTTTTCATGTGGTTATATATTTTTGCTGGTATAAACGGCTTATTTCTCATCGTTATAAATCAATCTTTTAGAGACTTTTCCTGACTTAATATACCAATACCTTATGCCTGCTCAGAACATCAGGATGCTCTGGTGGAATCGCCAAAATTGTGCAACCTCAGTTTCAGACCGACGCTCCCCAGGGAAAACTCAGGACTGAGCGCATTAATGTACTCAGATGAAAACCAAAACCTAAATTCTTTTCCTGTTGCCTTCTTTCAGAGGTTTTTTTTGAGTGGCGCAACTCTGAACCTGCAAAGTTGTTATTACTCTGCAAGATGGTTGTGAGAAGACAACAAGTGCCATCAGCACCAACATTTACTGTGGCACGTTCGGACATAACACCGGGACGACGCAAACAGGCCGAATGACTGCCATGTTGCTTTGAGCTAAAAGCGGATGTTATATCCGCTTCCTAGATCCCGCAATTTGGGGCTCAGCACACCATTTATGAGCTTATATTTTCTAAGCATTAATCAATTCATCTATCAGGAGCATAACTTATAAAGGGCCCCATAGCCATAATTAGTCTATTCATAAAATGATATGTTGCCAAAGCGTAGTCATGAGTTTTGTAATCAATAATACTCATTTTCTTCCCTACATGTTTTTCAAAGCCAGGATATTTGCCAAGTTCATTATCAACCACATAAAGATGTTTTATTTTATTGTTAACAACTCTAACTTCATCAATAATAGAGTATGAAGGGATTTGCTCTAAATCCACCCCTATATCCTTAGATAATTTTTTTAGGGCGTTCCATTTGAACGGCATATTTTCGATACCTTCATCTTTGATTATCACAGCTCGTTTAACAAATTGTTCAATCGTTGCCCATAAATGAATAATCAAACCTTCATCAGCAATTTTCCTTGCTGATAAAACTTCGCAGGCTATATTAAAATTGCGGAAAGCTGAACGAGCAGAATTAATTTCCTCTTCGTCATGCTCATTATAGATGCGACTAAAAATTCCATTATGCTGCTCATCATAGTCTTTAAGTAATGGGGATATTTTCTCGGCATTTATATTGTATTGATACAATGCATACCTATTGAGCATAATGATATCATCAATTCGTTTATTAAAGCCATTCAAAAGAGAGAATCTTTTTTTACTTTTATTTCTCTCAATTTCACTCTGGATATCATCTGATCCGGGAAAATCGCAAAAATCATCAACCATTGTTTTTATTACAGGGTCTGAGCTTCTAATATTAAAATCCACATATTCATTTAAAGTTGGTATGAAATCTGCTTGTGTTAGTTCCATGTCTGTTTTCTCTATAGGATTTTGTAAAGGAGATTGAGTTTGCTCTTTTGAGAGGTCTTTCGCCTCAATGTAATATACGATAAATATTAATTAATCATAATGAAACCAATAATAACCACCTACGTGATAAGTAGCATTGTTCACTTTCAGTGGGTGTGTACTTACTGGGTAAATATTAGCCATACTAGTTTATCTACTTGTTAACACACTACAATAAATAAACGCCAACTATTCAATTATTGTTTCCCGTTGCACTGCTTTGGGAGAGTGCTTTTTTTTATGAGTTTTACCAAAAATAAACATCATAATACAGGAAAGCAAAGCTAAAATTAAGCTCACTGAGTACGCAAATATTTTTAACCAATCTTTCAAAACCAAATCGAGAGTACTGAATGAATTGTAAGTTGAAAATGCCGCTAATATTAACCAAATTACAGATATAAAAAAACAGACCCACTGATTAATTTTAGAAACAGATACACTCATTGGGCCAGTTATAAATTTATCTACGATGTTTTCATAACCGGGTCTCTCAAGTAAAGTTTTGTATAATGGGCCCGTTATCTCATCCTCTAACAGGTCAAGGTGATTTTCCCAGTTCTCTTGCCAATATTTACTTCCTCTACTTGACAGGAACCATGCAAAAGTAAATACAAAACCAATACAAGAAACTACAAATGATAAAAAGACTTTGCTTGGTATATGTTCTGATGACAGGATAGAAAAATATCCCGCAAATGCTACGGCTATCAATGCCCAGAAGTAAGCGGCTCTTTTCCAATAAAGTTCAATCTCAAACTTTCTAATATCCGATACCTGCTTAAATGCTTCCTCGTGAATTTTTGAACCTTCACTGTTAATTCCAAATTTTATGTTGTATTCATCTTGATTCATACTAGAACCCACGTTGAATATTAAAAATACAAGACTGCAGTAAAGTGCTGATGAAGATGACATGATTTATTATAAAATGTTACAGTTAAAACGCCAGTAATTTCGTTCGGTAGCAGCATTCATTTTAGTTACCATATAATAACTCAAGTGCTACAATTAATTAACTACTCGAATGTCCACTTGGCATAAAGCGACTTTCAAGATATGAGGCTCTTACATGGGGTGTCAGGGGCGGAGGCTCAAATCCTCTCGTGCCGACCAAAAACCCCAAAAAAAACCAACCCATTGCGGTTGGTTTTTTTATGCCTGCGAATTGCTCAAGGTAAAATGAAGGTAAAACCCCTGTCGCTTTAGCACCGTATTGCTTGCCAGTTACCGGACCACGGGCAGATCAGAGTAGCGTGTCGTGTACCGGGGAGACAGCATATCGCGTTTCATTTGCCACTGTTGCTGTATCCCCTGCCCGGCAAAGTATAAAGTGCCTCGGCCATCTTTTTTATTTAGCTCATCCAGAACTTCCATCAGCTTTTCACTGTTCGCGCGCGGTGCGTTGTCGTCAAACAAATTGAGCTGCGCGACGCCCTGGCTGAAAAAATCGCCCAGCATTACCCCCGCCTTCTGATACCGATGGCCATCCTTCCAGATCCGGTCCAGACAGCGCGCGGCCGCACCAATAATATCCCTGCTGTCCTGCGTGGGTGTGAGGAGTTTTACAGAGGCGCTGTTGCCATAATAAGGTTCATTTGGTGCAAACGGGCTGGTTTTAACGAAAGCAGATATGAACCGGCAGTACTGATGCTCGCCACGCAGCTTTTCCGCCGCCCGGCTGGCGTAGCTGCATATCGCCTGTCGCATATCCTCATAATCGGTAATGCGACCGCCAAACGAACGGGAGCAGACAATTTCCTGTTTTGCCGGTGCGAACTCCTCAAACCCGAGGCATGACTCGCCGCGAAGCTCTCTGACCGTTCTCTCCAGAACGACACTGAAGTGCTTACGGATAAACCGGACATCGGTGTCAGCCAGATCCAGTGCCGTTTTGATACCCATAGCGTCGAGCTTTTTTGAGATACGACGTCCTATCCCCCAGACGTCTTCAACCGGAAGCACTGCCATCAGCTTTCGCTGGCGCGCCTGGTTCGACAAATCGAGCACGCCACCAGTCTGTCGCTGCCACTTTTTTGCCGCGTGGTTGGCGAGCTTCGCCAGAGTTTTGGTTTGTGCGATGCCAACGCCGACAGTCAGATGAGTACGCTTCAGCACTGTGGCCCGTATCTCACGACCAAAGTCAGTTAAATCGCGGCAACTCCGCACGCCGGTAAGATCACAAAAGGCCTCATCAATCGAGTATATTTCCACGCGCGGCGACATCTCTTCCAGCGTCGTCATCACCCGGTTTGACATATCCGCGTATAACTCATAATTGCTACTGAACGCGACGATGCCGTGGCGCCTGAATGCTTCTTTCTGCTTAAAGTAAGGCTCGCCCATCACGACAAAAGGCTTTGCTTCAGCGCTCCGGGCAATCACGCAGCCGTCGTTATTCGACAAAACGACGACCGGCCTACCCCGCAAATCTGGCCGGAAAACAGTCTCGCACGACGCATAGAAGCTGTTCACATCACAAAGCGCAAACATAATCAGCCCACTGCTTTGACGATAAAAGTCACAACACCGAATATGTCGAGCGTGTCTTCACTCGTCACCCGGATCGGGCTGTATGCGGGATTCATTGGGTTGAGCTGAATGGCTGGCCTGAGCTGGAGGCGCTTCACAGTGAATTCGCCATCAACCGCCGCGATCACAATATCGCCGTGCTGCGCGGTGCGCGAACTGTCTACAACCAGCAGATCTCCATCGCTGATTCCGCCATCAATCATAGAATCCCCAGCAGCTTTTACGAAGTATGTCGCGCTGGGGCGTTGTACAAGAAGTTCGTTAAGGTCAATTCGCTGCTCAACATAATCCGCTGCCGGGCTGGGGAAGCCACATTGAACAAGGTCGCTGAAGAGCGGGAGCGCGACAACTGCGCGCGGAAAATCTGCTGGTTTGATGAATTGCATAGTGTAGCCCTGCTTAATACTGTTTTTATATACAGTAGTGTTATTGGTGCTACTGATCAAGGCCGCTTCGGTTGGAGGGAGCCAGTAATGAACTGGTTTTCTTTTGGCGATAAAAGGTTAGGAAGAAAAAAAATTTATTCAGGTATTTCAGGCCAGGCGATGTCAGGTGCAGTGGATGTATCAACTTTGCGTAACGCCTGTATGTACTTCTGCCAGATAATTAGCTCAGCCTTATCCTCGTCAGAAATGATGCCTAAAGTAAGCTCCACAACCCAGTCAGAGACTTTCGCCGCGGCATCTTCTCTTAGTTCAGCCAGTTTTCCATTCGCAATGGCAACGTAATCAACAGGTGCTTCCGGGTCATCCGTCCATATCCCTGTCTCAGGGTTATAGTGTTTTGCACCACCCTGAAAATCGTCAGGCACTTCAACGGATACCGTAGCGCCACCCCATAACGATGGCTCGAACCCATAAGATCGATAGTCACCCGTATAAACGTAAATATTCATGCTGTCACCTTCCAGACGTGAATTCTGCATGGGGCTGAAGTCCCCGAGGTGGTGACGCCATGACCGCCACCCGATACATTACTGCCAGCCCATAAATAACTGACTGCCGTCTGTAGCACAATTCCAGTTCCCTCTACATACGATGCATTAACGCCATATGCGTTAGCGGTAGAACTGTTAAAGGCCCACCCTGTGCGGGACCAGACGCCACCGATCTGAATTTCAGCCTCTACGACCACTGGCACGTTCACCCCGAACGGGTTTGTAAACACAGTTCTGGTGTTAACCCCAACCGTGCCGGCAGATATCAATGCGTAGCTGATCTTGTTACTGACAGCCGCCACTTTATTATCAGTTTCAGTTGTACTGTACACCGACAAATTGGCTCTCGCGGTTGAAGCTGTCGCAACCAGTTCACTAAGATTATTGGCCTTTTGAAGAAGGTTGTCAGGGTTAACGCTGGCGGCGGCGGCCTGCGCATCGGTTTTGGCCTGCTGTGCTGCTGTATTGGCCGCCACGGCATCGGTTTTTGCCTGCTGTGCTGCTGTGTTTGCGGCAGTCGCATTTGTGGCCGCCTGGCTTGCAGTAGTGGCATCGCCTGAAACCTGGACCGCTTTTGTATCGACATCCTGCAGATCTGTGGCAACCTGTTGAGCATCCTCCGCAACCTGATCTGCAATCTGCTGCAATGCTACCGTATCAATATCAGCCAGGAGATCACTGATTTTCTTCCAGCTCGGGCCAGTAAAGCTGGAACCATCAGGAAGGATTACGGTGATATCTCCGCTGTCACTGAATACGGCCTGCCAGTTCTGTTTGTCACTGTTTAAGCCACGTAGCGCCTCTGTAGTTTGCGCCACCAGCGCAGCAGTAATCTGGTTCTGTGCGGCGCGCGGAACGGCTGACCACGCAACACCCGATTGTGTTGGCCCCGGATAGTTGCTGATGAGCGTCAGAGATGTTGCGCTTTCAACCGATTTGACAGGCAGCGTGTAAGTAATGCCGCCGACTGTTGCGACAATAAAATCACCGTCGGTCAGCTCTGTAGCAAATGCCGTTCCACTGCCACCGACCGCAGCAGAATTATTGGTCAGGGTTAAATTTCCTGCTGACATATGGACTCCAGACAATAAAAAACCGCCGAAGCGGTTCTTTTAATTTCGATTAAATTTACTTGCAGTTAGAAGAAGTGAAATTATTTTTATTTACCCATCGCCAGTTAAACGGATCACCCGCCTTATATTCAGTCTGATTTGCAATGACACGCACGCCATAAATCTGCACTGTTTGAGGAAAACCTCCTAACATCGCAATTGCCTGACATACGGGCTGTTGTTTTTCCAGAATGGGGGATGAGCAGCCTGATAAAATCATTGCCAGTAAAAAAACAGAAAACATAGTTTTCATTTAATTATCTCCGGAGGTAATTATTAATTAAATTACGCTTACCTTGGAAATACCTGAAATAGATTTAACATATTAATAAACATAAACCGATCGATTTAAACGATCATTTTAGTCATAGGGATCTGTTTTTATCGCTATGATTGCATTCCCGTTATTTGTACTACCCACGACTGAACCGGAAGCGTTACTGCTGGATGCAGCGCTTATTCTGGAGGTTGAGCCATTGAATCTGCATCCTGTATAAGCGGTGGCTGCAATGACCTGAGGCTGACCCTGTACCATTACCTGTATCAGCGTTGCACCCAGAATGCCTGGACATACGGCATAACTTCCACTTAGTGTCTGGTCTATGTTTATTCCGCCGTTGTTGCCCGGCGTGCCGATTGTAACCAGATCACTTAATACCCGGCTTTCATTGGTTAACACCAACCTTCCGGCAGCATCCCATATTGCAATGCCCCATTCTGGCAGGGTTTGAGGGAAAATAGCGAAGATATAAGCAGTCAGCGTATGGGCTTGTCCGTATGGATTACCCGAGCTTACCATTACGTTGCTTCCGGACCTTATTGCGCTGACATATGTTGGTTGGGCTGTGTTACTTGTTTTACAGAAAGCAATGGCTGGATATGAAGCGTTAACAGGTATTGATGCTGATGCCCCCTGATATGTCCCATTGGCAACAGAATTAACAACAACTTTTCTGTATAAACAAAAAGGTGTGGAGTTCGGCGTTACGAAAGGGTTTCCATTAACATTAATTAATGCACCGTAAGCAGCCATCAGGCATTCTCCAGAAAAACTATTAATTCGCACTCTGAGGCGGCATAGTTACCTACGCCTGTACTGCTTGCTGCGCTAATCGTCATGGTGTTACCTGATGCGACTATACGCCTTCCGACGCCAACAGCTCCCTGATCAAGGGATAATGTAAACCCAACTTTGTAACCTGATGGTATCGTAAACGAGTACGACCCTGACGTCTGTCCTGCCGACAGGCTTACAATTCCCACCACCGACACTGGCTTTATTCCATAGTTGTTATAGACGCCTGATTCGTCCCATGTTGATATTCCGTATGCCATTATTTGCCCCACACGAATAAGGCGCCATCATGGCGCCATAGAGTCCTACCATGTTCCGGTTAATCGCCCTATCTGCACCCTGAGAACATTATTACTGTCTCGCACGGTTATAGTCTGGTTATCCTGCTTCATCGAACCCTCGCCGCTTGTTGACCCATAGTTAACGAAAGTTCCACTCTTATCGAGCCGCCATCCCGCTGAACCGGCAACGTAGTTATTCGACTGGATATAGTTCCCTATTTTGGCGTTTGTGATCGTCCCGTCCTGAATGAATGCACTGGAGATAAACACCTGCCCGTTGACCACCGCAAACGGTGAATATTGCGTGGTACCACTGCCGCTCATCAACACAAACTGGTTGGCATTGAACCCCACCCGCGTGATGACTGGCTGACCCGCCTGGGCCAGCACGGCGATCGACATTCCGGCGTTATACATCACGCCGTTTATCCTGACGCCGGTCTTCAGCGTATAGATAGCCGTTGCGCCGTCGCCATCCACCACCGCCGTAAGTTTGTCCTCCAGCGCTGCGGTGACATCGCCAATCTGTGCCTGCACCTGGGTGGACAGTTCTGCCAGCGCATTATCGACGTCGGCGATCGTCGTTTTCACGACCAGAATGTCAGCACGCACCTCACCGTATTGCGCCCACTGGTGCTCAACGGCACTGTGGGCAGCTAGCGCATCCTGCATGATCCCTTCAAGGTTAGTGTTAATGCCGCTGGTCAGCCGGTCGCCGTCGGCAGATGTGAGGAAACCATCACCAATCCCCTCCAGATAGTCAGCGGCCTGGTCGTTTGCCATCCCCCTGATCCAGTCGGTATAGCCCGATTCGTTGCCGGTTTTATCGACCAGTTGCGCGCGGTACCAGAATTCCTGCCCGGCTTTCAGTCCGAGCTGGGTGTATTCTGCCTGCGGGTATGGCACATCGGAGAGCAGCAGCGGATCTGAAAAATCACTGTTGGCCGTGTACTGAATTTCTGTTTTCAGCGTGTCAGCGGTGTTGGCCGGGAATCCCCAGTTGAGACGGATACCCCAGTTAATACCTGTCGCCATAAAACCAACCGGCTTCGGCGGGTTGCCTTCTTTTCCGGTCAGCGTCGTTTCGCTTGAGTAACCCCAGCCACTGGAGATTTCAGCGGCGTTGATGGCGCGCACGCGCACCAGATAGCGTCCCGCATAAATGCCCGGTACTTCAAACGAGGTGGTGGAGCTGCGCGGCACATTAACCCAGTTGCCGTCGTTGCGGCGCCACTGTGCTTCATAGGTGATCGCATTGGCTGTATCTGACCATGAAACACGCATGGTCTGAACGCTGATCCCCTGATTCACTACAGAATAACTGCCGATCACGATATCATCAGGCGCGGACTGGCTGCCCGGCGGCACGACACTGACAGGACGGCTGTCGATAATGGCTCCGGTATCAATGCGGGCATATTTGTCCGGATCATGAGCCGCGCCGGTAATGGCAAACGTGCCATCATTATTGTCAGTGACACTGACCACCCGGTATTGCTGGGCATACAGCTCGTCGGATTCCACAATCCAGACGCTTTCCGCTTCCGGCGTTTCGCTGTAAGCGGTGGTCACCGTGACCACTTTTCCATTAACGCTCTGAATGGTGCGGCTCTGCGCAGCACCGGAAGGCAGGTTCAGGAACAGCCGATTACCGGCAACCGCATCAGGCGCTCTGTCCAGGGTGATCACCCGTCCATTCACCGCGCTGATACGCCCGCCGGTAACTTTTCCCGACAGGTTCTCGTCGGCCACAGCGATGATGTAGCCAGGCTGCGGGATCATGCCATCCAGCCCAACGGAGAAAGAAACCATCCGGTCTTTATTGTTGGTTAGGATCCCCCAGCGCCCTTTACGGTTTGCTTCCGACTGGCGGGTGCAGCCGATCGCCGTCATTTCAAGCTGGTTAAAGCCTTTGTAGCGGGAGACCAGTTCCTGCTCAAAAACAGGCTCCATCGCATCAGCATAACCATTATCCGGATCGGAATATGAAACCAGCGCGCTGGTATATCGGTTTTTCGTTGTACTGCTGCTGTAGCTGAAACGGCCGTCGATGACATTTGCTCTGGTGTAGCTGTAATCGACATCGCGCGGCATGTCCGCAAGAGTAACAATCTGGTTGCCGCCCCAGTACGTCATCCCCCGGAAGATAGCGGCGAAGTCACGCAATACCGTATAAGCGTCGTTGCGATCCTGAACATAGACGTTACAGATATAGCGCGGCTCGGTGCCGCTGCCGCCTTTACCGTCCGGGACCGGCGCATCGCAATACTGCGCCACCTGATAGAGCGTCCATTTATCGATGTTCTCAGCCGTCAGGCGGTCACCCAGGCCGAAACGGTCAGAAACCACCAGATCGTAAAATATCCATGCCGGGTTATCAGTCCATGCCCATTTAAAGGCACCGGACCACGTGCCACTGTAGGCGCGCGTTTCCGGGTTGTAATTGTCCGGCACGCGGATCACGCGTCCGCGTGGCTCACAGGATATCTGCGGAATGGAGCCGTTGAACTGGCTCGAGTCAAATTCGATATAGAGCAGCGCAGTGTTGGGATAGCGCAGTTTGGCGTCGATAACTTCCGTATAGCTCTGGAGCGTCATTGTGTCGCCGATTTTGGCGCTGTTGGCGTCAGCGGTAATTTTCCTTACCCGCACGGTCCATGACGTAGCGCCAGCAGGCAGATCGATGCGGTGACTGCGCTCGTAGCCTGATGTCGTTTTCCCGCTGACGGCGGTGTTAATTTTCGTGACAAACGCCCCTCCATCCACCTGCAGATCAATCGCGTACTGAACCTGGTTACCCACCAGATCGCCGTCATCTTCTTGTTTAAAGAGTGACGCCCATTTCAGGCGAAGGCGTACCGCAGAAAGCTGAGAGTTGGTAAACGTATGCGTCCAGGCCGCTGAGCTTTTAATCTCGATGCCGGTGCTGATCTCATTCTCGGTACCAGGAATGCCCTGGATATAACTTTGCGCCTGGTCGCCCGGGCGAAACTCCCACGTCACTCCACTGAAATTCGATGAGCCATTGGCATTCAGCAGCGGCGTACCGTCAAGAAAAATACTCTGGCCGGTAAGTTGCCCGGAAAATTCCCCCTCACCCAGCGCGACAAGGATCTTCGCCTTCGCGACAGACTGGAGATCGTCAGGCTGTTCTGTGGGCGTGCGGGAACTGGAGCTACCGCCTTTGCGCCCCTGAATTTTCTTGTTTGCCATATTGCGCCCATAAAAAAACCGCCCGGAGGCGGTGATTAAGCGGAGAAAATTTTATTGCTGATCTTCGACGTAAATACCGGCGGAGATAATCGCACCGCCGATACGGCGTTTACCGTAAAGAAGCGGTACCGGGTAACCCTGGGCAGCGGTATTTGTCACACCGCCGAAGGCGTAAGATGCTCTGTTATCGGAATCCTGTTTGCTGGCCAGTCCGGCGGTCTGCGGGGAAAGCATTTGTACCACCCCGCCCAGCATCATTACCGCACCCATTTTAGCCATCCCGTAACCTACGGCTGACAGCGTGCCGCCAGAAAAATAACCAATGACAACGCCAACAACCACCAGCACAGCCCCGAGAATGGTTTGCAGCGCACCGGCTTTTTTACTTCCCATTGCCACCGGAACAATGCGTATCACCTCACCAGCCACGGGGAAACCCAGATCATCAACGCCAATATTTTCCTTGCCGCGAAAGACAGCATAGGTCAGCCCACGCCGCTTACTGGATATCATGAACTGCTCAAAGCCTTTTACCGTAGCCGCCAGAGCTCTGGTCGCTTCATGAGTGGTGCTTATTAAACGATGGTGAACTTTGCCAAAAGTTTTACCGAGAATGCCGCCAAGTTCTATTTGTGTCATAACTTCCTGCATTCTTTTCTCCAGAAAATAAAAAACCCGCCGAAGCGGGTCGATATATTTCATAAATACCAGGATTATTGGCATTTTACTGTTCGTAATGTTTCCAGCTGGTTTAAGCGAGCCTGCACTTTCTTGCGAGCCTCACTTTTTGCCATACCATTGCCTATGCCAAAATCCCCAAGGACGCCCAGTACAGTACGCCCATCAAAATCACCTGTGTTCTCAATCTCTTGTTGAATGCTATGTGTTTTAGCAATTTCCTGAGTTATTGCTTTACAATCTAAGGCTGAGGCTTCTTCTGCGGTTACTGCGGGCGCTTGAGGATATTGCTTGGTCGCGCACCCCGAAACGAAGGCCAGAGCAATTGCTACCATCACCATTTTTTTCATTTTTACTTTTCCCAGATAAAAATAAGATTAGCCCTGTCAGGCTAAAGGATTATACAAAAACAAAGATGGTTCGACGGCAGATTTTTAACAATCATGACAAAGAGAAAAGGAATTAATCAGGAAAGAAGATAATTTATAAAAACTCTCTGTAACGCAATATCTTAATAGTCCTCTCCCGCCAGTAACCGCCCCACGGCTCACGATTACTCAGCCGCCCGTACAGATGGTGCAGCATCATGTTGCCTTCCAGCAGGATCGCGGCATGGTTCCACTTGCTGGCCTGCACCTGCATGATCAGCACGTCGCCAGGGGCTGGCGCGCCGGACACTTCCCGGAATCCGCATTCGTACCAGTTGTCCTGGTATAAATTATCGGGATACTGATCTTCCCACCACGGATAATCGACCCGGTAATCAGGCAACTCAATGCCGTGAGTCTGCCTGAACCAGCTCATCACCAGCCCCCAGCAGTCGTAAACGCCCAGCACAAACGGGCGCTCAAGGAGCGGCAGCTCGCCGCGCGGCAGGATGGTACGGAAATCGCCTTCCGGCCAGCTCACGATATGCCACGGCAGCGCACTCAGATCGCATTGCGCTTTGTCGGCCTCGCTGGGCTGGGTGGTTGCATCGGGGTGGCTATGCACGATAGCAATTACCGTGCCCCGGTCTTCTGCCGCAGCATAGTCCTCCGGGCAGAGGACAAAATTGTCCTCCGGTTTTTCGGCAATATTGCGGCACGGGAAATAGCGTTCCACCCGGCTTTTCTGCACCACCAGGCCGCAGCACTCGCGCGGATATTCGGCGGCCGCATGCGCCATAATGTCGTCAATAATTTTCTGGCGCATATCAGCTCCGGATCAGCGATGTGCCGGGAAAACCGCCAAACGACAGTTCATTATTTTCCCCGAAACGCAGCTTGCACCCTGTCAGCGTGCCGTTGCATTCATCCAGCGACGGGTCGCTTACCGGGTTATTGTGCTTATCGAAATAGCGCGTCCCGGCGTAATCACAGCCGTTACCGGAACGGTACTGCCCGCGAATGCACCAGGTACAAAGCGAATGCAGCTGACGCGTCGGGATCATCAGTCCCTGCAAATCCATCGGGCTGGAAAGCGTGAACTCCACAACCTCATTTGTCTCGCTGCTTTTCGCATCGATGTACCAGACCTGCAGCTTTTCCTGCAACGGGTCAGCCGTCGGGTTTCCCTCCGCAAAATTCCGCGCATCAAGGTACTGCGCCAGCGTGTCGTGGATGGTGACTTTCGCCTGCAACATATCATCGTAGGCAAGGCACAGCGCAGTGATCGACGCATCAAGGTTAGCAACAGACAGTTTTGGTGATGCGCTGCTGCCGCTGGTTGATACTTCAATCCCGTCCAGCTCATACGGCCAGGCTCTGTACTCGTTACCCTGCCACCAGATGGACTTCGCCGGCAGCAATGATTCATCGCCACCTGCAGCGATAATTTCCGCTTCCGTGTGAGGAATGTTGTGACTGTGAAAACGAAGAATATCGCCCACACGGAACGCGGATCCGTCAACGTCAAGAAGCCGGACCGCGTTGCCCGGTTCCAGTTTTTGATAGTCGCTGTGTAAACTCATGGTGCAAATGCCTGCTCGAAGGTTGCAGTGATGGACATAACGTTCTGGCTTTTGACAACCTGCTGGAGGCTGTCAGCCTCAACACGCCAGAGCGCCAGCGCCCCGAAAGGTGGTTTAAAAGAAAAGGATTTGGTCTTATGCCTGCGCAGAAATGCATAAATTTCCAGCGCAGTTTCCGTACGCCCGTTAAAGGAAAAATCAAACGTCAGCGATTCAGGATTGAGGCCATCGCCACTCACTTGGGCATAACCATCGCCGAACTGGGCTTTTCTGACGTTGTCTTTACTTTTTATTATGGGCTGCCCGGCTGACTGAATCGGCCAGGTAAAGACCTCAATGGTCATTATTACCTCCGGTTTACTGCACTCCAGATAATTCCGCCGGGACGGACTTCGCGTTGAATACCCTCGGTGACAGACTGCTCGACAACCTGCTGATAGGCTTTCCCAATCTTCTCACCGGACGACGGCTGCTGGCCGCTGTTGTCCCCTGACGATGTCACTGAAACCGGCGCGTAAACATTCACTCCCATCGGTGAAGAAGCGATCGGTGAGGCGCTCCCGACGTATCCGCCGTTCGCATATCCCCGCATCAGGCGGTAAAGGTTACCCACACCGATTCGGCTCGTGGCTTCCTGGGTAAAAACGAACTCACCATGATGAACGATACCTGCGGGATCGTATTTACCACCCGGCCCCGTAAACCCGCCGCCCGCAAAGCCCAGGAGCGAACCAAAGGCAGTTCCGCCCAGGGTGGATTTAACAGTATTCAGCACCAACATCTGGCTGATCATCTGTGCAATCCCTTTAAGAAAGGTGGTGAGAAAATCTTTGAAGTTTGATTTACCTGTCACCAGAAAATCAGCCAGCTGCGAGGACATCCCGGTAAAGGCGCCCTGTGAAATCTGCTGTACCTGCGAGTAGACATTCGTCGCCGTATCGGCAAATTCTGCAAAACCTTTTTTGGCCCCGGCCTGCCAGTCGCCACGTAACTTATCCTCCTCTGCGTAATAATTACGCAGCGCCACCAGCTCCTTCTGGTAATCGGCATCCGTCAGCCTGCCGCCGGAATTCAGCCAGCCACTTTCAAGCTGGGCGAATGAGGATTGTCTTGTCGCATCCCGATCGCTTAGCGTTGCTGAATTTCTCAGCGCTGCCTGTTTCGCGGACGTCTGCGTGGCATATTTGCTCGCCGTGTCCATACGCTTATTCAGTTGCTCCTGAGCAACAATCTGATCGCCCAGCAACGCTTTCTGTTGTGCCAGTGCAAGTACCTGTTCCTTGCTGGCCAGCAGTGACTGTTCCTGCTTCGTCAACCGGCGCCTGCCTGCGGCGTCTTCCAGTACCGTAAATTGCGCCTCTGTGGCCCACAGGTCTTTACGTTGCTGGCTGATGACATCGTTAATGCCCTGGTGTTGTTGCAAAACCTTAAGCTGAGCCTGAAGCGCCAGCAGCTCAGCCGTGGATTTATCCTCCGCCCGATCACCGGCAGGAACGGCAGTCTTCGGCGCTTTCGGGTCTTTATACTTCTCGTTAACGGCGGCGGTAAGTTTGTTAAATTTATCCTGCGAGATGAGTCCCTGATCCAGCTGACGCTGATACTTCGCCTGCAGGTCATTACGGATTTGTGCGTTGGTGCGGGCGTTTTCGAGAAACTTATCCGCCTCAGTATTCGCAGCAATCTGCTCTTTATTAAATTCCCGCGCCTCTGCCCCGATTTGCTGCACAAATCCCAGGAGAGTGTTCGCGCTTTTATTAATATTCAGCCAGTTATTTTGCGTCTGCTGCGACTGGTCATTCATCTGCTGGTTGATGGTGTCAAACACCGCAGAGCCGGTTCCGAACTGAAATGCAGGCAGTTTTGCTGTGGTTGCATTATCTGCGACATGATCGGACCAGAATTTATAATCCTTAATCTTGTTAATCAGTCCCTGCCAGTAATCCGAAAGCGTATCGATATCGCCTTTTGCATTCTCGGTAAACTGCGCCTGGCTGCCGCTGAGTGAATCAATAATGAGTTTTGTTGCGCCTGCTTTATCGCCTAAATCAACCATATGCTTCACCTGCTCATACAGCGCAAGGTTGGCAAAATTATACTGGCTGTTGATGTCGATAAAGGCTTTCAGCGGATCCTGCGGAATTTTCCCGAGCTGGTTAACCAGATCCTCAACACTCTGGCCAGTGTTTTTCGACATAGTGAGCGCTGTCTGGCTCACCAGACGGATCTGCTCAATGGACAGGCCGATGCCCGTCGCCTGCGCCACCGTTGCGGCAACGGCAGACTTACTGGCGTCAGTACTTCTGGCAATCGACGACGACAGGCGGGTAAGACTGTCACTGGTCTGCCCGCTGATATTCCCGGTGCGGGCCAGCGCCTGATTATAGGCGGTGGACTGCTGGCTGCTCCGGTACAGATCCAGTGCCAGCAATCCGACGCCGGTAGCCAGCGCACCAATACCGAGCGTGACGGGGTTGATCAGGCCGACCAGCGTGCGAAGGTAATCACCGACGCCCGTCAGCGCCCCGCGCACGGAACCAAACTGGTCTTTGATCTGCCCGCCCTGCTGTAAAAGGATCAGAAAGGGCGACTGCCCGCCAGCGAGCTGCGTTGCAATGTCCGTAAACTGCGCCGGCAGGCTCCTCATGGCGGCATTATACTGCCCCACGGATACCCCGGCTTTCCTGGCTGAAATTTCCTGCCGACTGAATGCCTGCTGAACCTGCAACGCCGCATCATTAGCCGCATCGCCCGTCCCTTTTAGCTGACGGCGGGTGTAATTCACCTGCTCGGTAAATTTCGCATTATCAATATCAAGACTGACAACGAGATCACCCACTGGCTGGGCCATAACGTTTTCCTCCGGATATCCCCTCCGCAAGATGCATCATTGTTTCGTCATCCTGTTCAGGGAAAGGTTTTAGGGGGTTAAGAAGACTGAAATCAGCAGGGGTAAGACCGTGGTCTTTGCACATCATGTCGACGACAAGATGGCTCAGGCAGGCGAAGTGGTTATCGAGCAGATCATTACTGAAAAGCTGAACGCGGTAAAAATCCCCCCACTCTGCCAGTTCAGTGGAAGACATTGCAGAAAGCATCGCGCGCCAGTCCGGCCTGCCAAACTCGCGCGCCAGCTTCATCACGAAATTCAGCTCACTGGCGTGGACTTTTCCGGTGTGGCGTTTTCTTCCCCGACGGACTCATCCTCATCAGCGCCTTCCTTTGCAGGGGGAAGCATCTGCGACATCTCCAGCACAACAAGTTCTGCCTGGCTGATTGCCGGAAGCGGCCATGTGGACATCACCTGTTGCTGCAGCTCATCAACCGACGGGCCAGTGATATTGGCCTGCCAGCGTGACATGGCCACCAGCCTGGACGCGACTTTTACGCCGACAATAGAAGCCATCTGTGTGCGCAGGGCCTCATCACCATCAGCCGGGATCTCCTTTGAGACGGTGGCGAGATAGCCAATATACTCAATGCGCTGAAGTGCGGAGAGTTCATAGAGAACGGTCTCTTCGCCGTTGAACTCAAATGTTACAGTTTTCAGAAACATGGATTACTCCGTGGGCGGGGCGTATGCCCCCGTGATCAGGAAACGACAATCTGAAGCTGCGCGACAAGCTGGCCGTCATTGGTCATCACGATGATGTCCGCCATACCGGCCGATTCGCCTTTATAAGTGAGTGTTGAGCCATCTGCGGTAACCGTCACGATGGCCGGATTACTGGAAGCGACACGGAAGGATTTATCCGTGGCGCCAGCCGGTGCAACAGTAACCGTCGCGGTGCCGCTATCCCCCACATTAATGGCATCAGTGGTCTTATCCATCGTCACGCCGGTGACGGCGACAACAGGATCACGCTGGTCTTCCGCCAGAGACGGTTTACCGTTATTGGTGATTTTCGCCGTACGGGTAATAACTTCGTTGGAGGGAATAGCTTTGCCAAGGCTGCTGGCCCACCCTTTGAACACGTCAACAGTGCCGTTGGGATACTTAATTTTGTACACACGCTCTTCACCGTTGTTAAACCAGTTAACCAGATCCTGTTGTCCGGATTCTCCCGGCTTCCAGGCCAGCGTAAAACTGGTATCACCGGCTGATTTTGTTCCCTGCGCCGTGGACGACCAGTCGGCATCCTCATCATCGAGGTAACTGTCGTCGTAGGACTCTGCCGTCATATCGCCCGGTGTCAGCTCTTTAATTTTCGCCAGCCGGGTCCAGTCGATATCGGACAGCGGATTGGCGTAGGGATCGCCGATCCCGTTATAGATCCACAGCGTTGTACCGGCACCCTTAACCGGTTCAGTAGGCGATTTCGCCATAATTCAGTCCTCACATTTGGTAGGTAATTGAATATCTGAGATCAACCGATCCCCAGGTCGTGGCCTCATCATCACGCTGATAGTCATAGCCGACCGGCAATAACGTTTCGGTAAGCGAGTCAAGCGCCGGAATATCAGCCATCACAGGATGAATACGGCTTTCAACCCAAGTGTCCAGCGCGGTGTCGGGCTCTGTTGCCTTGAGAAATACCTCGATATGCAGCTCCGCACTCCACATCTCGCCATCCAGCTGCGACTCTGAGCACTCGGCACCGGAGATATACACAGCGATCGCAGGTAAATCAGTGGCGTCAATAAAGGCGGGCCGCCCGTCAAAAAACGTCGTGCCGGGTGGTGCTACCTCCCTGAGAGCGGTAATGACCGAGGAACGGATTTCGGTATGAATCATTTGAGAATGAGCCTCAGCTGGTTTTTGAGTGCGGCGGCCATCTCCTTCGGCAGATCCGATTCATGCAGTGCACGGACCTCCCTGCCAAAGGCATCAGTCAGTGGAGCCGCAAGGGGGATGCTGACCACCTCTATCGGGTAACGGTTTTTCGTTGTACGCCTCAGCACATGCCAGCGACCGTTAGCGAGTTGCTGGATAAAGGCACCCGGAAACGAATATTTCCCGATCCGGAGAATGCTGCTGGCCCCACGGGCATCCTTTTTGTTGCGGGACAAACGCACGCTGGCAGTACCCAGTTTGATGGCAGGCAAATTGCCACGGTTGACGCGGATGGTCGCCACGGGCTTCCGGACGGTGGCTTTTTTGACGCGGGCGCGTTGTTTGATCAGCTTCTGGGGAAGCTTCTCAGCTGCGGCCACGGTCCTGACACTACGGGATACAGCCCGTGAAGCAATACGGTTAACCGCCTGGGCAGATGCACGCGGAACGGCAGTTTTGCTGATGCTCTCCAGATTTTGTATCGCCTGCTCAAGCCCTCTGATGGACATTTGCGCCTCCTACTCAATCCAGATTTGCGGCTTGTTATTGAAGGCCTGGTGACGGGTAACGCGGTATTGCTCTCCTCTCCAGGTAACGACATCGTCGCGCCGGGGCTGATACTGGTCGCTGAACACAACCAGTGAAAGCCCCTCGCCCAGCACCGGCCCCATCTCAGCCATAAACTGGCTTTCAACCGCATCATAATCGTTGCCGTTGATGGTGACAGTCCGGCCCATTTGCCGGGTGGTCGCCGCATCCATGCGCGCCACCATCTGATCAAAGGGATTAGACATTAATGCTGACCAGTACGGTCGTACTGCCAGCCACGGCAGGCTCCCATGCCTTACCGGCCGGTACTGCACTGGTTTCATCAAGCTGGATCTGGCCGTCTTTCAGATAAACCGCTTTGCCCTGGGCGATATCGTCAGCCGCCAGTTTGGGCAACGCCATAACCCCCTTTGCACAGCCATCACCCGTTTCACCAGGTTTAATCGTGGTGATGGCCACAGCAACCATGTCACCAACGGTAACCGGCGCGCCACTGAGAATGGCATCCGTCCCACTGTTGGTTATCGAAATGGTGTGTCCATCCTGAATATGATTTTTCATAAAGGTCCTCCACGGCTCCGGGTGGGGCCGTATTGCAGGCATAAAAAAAGCCCTGACGGGCTGGGGAGTTTTAAACGTGGTTATTTACCGGAAGACTTCACCAGGCCGCGATAATCCAGCGGCGCCACACCGGCATCGATGCGGACCTTGTTGACGATACCGTCAGAGGTGAAGCCTTCCATCTGGTCAAGGTACGGCGTATCCACACCATTGAGATACGCCACTTCGATGGTGTCTGTACCCTGCGCAGATGCCAGATACCACGCAGCTTTATCCGCATCATCAAGACGGGGCTCGCCAACGATGTCGGCGAAATTCTGCAACGGGTTGTTTACCCCGGAGTTGGCATCGGCACCTTTAACGCTGGACGATCGAATCGTCTGGCTGGCGAGCGTTTCCAGAGCCGTCGGCACAAGCAGGAATGCCGGGCGGATATTCAGGGAATGTTTCGACTCGCTGTCTTTCTGGGTACGCATCAACTGTCGGGCCGCATCAAGGCTCGCGATACTTATAGCGCCTGTGCTCAGGTTATTGTGGTCGGCGTGGAACAGCGCAACGCCATCCGAAAGTTTCGGGTTCGACGTCAGTACCTTATAAACCAGATCACCGATGGTGGATTTCGCCGCGCGCCCCATTTTTTCCGGAATGCCCGTGAGCTGGTTCAGATCGTCATTGATAATCGCCTGGCGGGTAATGGAGAAAAGCTTACCGTAGGTCGCCAGCGCAATCGGCTCGCCCCGGTCGCTGGTCGTGCCGTATTTATATTCAGCACCTTCGCGAACCTGCGGTAGCGCAGAAATATCATTGAGGCCGACGCGGTGAGATACTTTGAAGTCGGACAAGTCCCCCTTTTTCGTCCAGAGCTGGAAGGTTTCTTCGGACGCAGCCCATCCCGCCAGCAGCGACTTGTGCGCGACATCCAGCAGGATGTTACCAAAATCAGAAGTGCTGTGAGTAAAGGCCATCCCCACCATCTGCATCGGATTCAGGGATGCAACACCCACACCACGCTCGGTCAGCGACATGCGCGCCAGCTCACGCAGTGTCATGCCGTTGAACACATTTTCATTATCACGTTTTTCGTATCCGGCGCGAACCATCAGCGCCTGACGCACGCCGTCACCCACAAAATTGCCGTTCCCGGCATAGATATGTGCGGGCGCCGTTTTGTTGGAGGGGGTGGCGGTTTTTCCCAGCTCGGCCAGCAGCAGGTCTTTGGCCTGCTCGACGGAACATTCAGGATCCGCAACACATCTGGCCTGAAGCTCCTGGTGTTTACCGCCAAACATCGCGAAAAGATCGCCGATGCCGTTAACACGGGCTTTCTGCTCCGCGAGCACCTGCGCGCGAATGGCCGTTTCGTCAGCGACCGCAGGGGCTGACGGGGCGTTTTGCGGTACCGGATTTTCGCGCTGAGTACTGTTGCGCGGCGGCACGATCATATTACGAATGCTGCTTGGCATCTTTTCAAATTCCTCGATACGTTTGGAATGGATACAGGCCATCGCCTGCAATGACGGGGTAACCTGATCGGCGAAACCGAGGGCAAGGCACTCCGTGCCATCCATCCAGGTTTCGTCTTCCAGTAAGGCGGCGATCTCTTCACTGGATTTGCCAGTTTTCTGTGCATAAGCCGGAATAAGCACGGATTCGACCTTATCAAGCAGGTCAGCGTAATCGCGCATATCGTTGGCATCACCCCCTGCAAAGCCCCAGGGCTTATGAACCATCATCATGGTGTTTTCCGGCATAATGACGGGATTGCCGACCATCGCAATGACGGAGGCCATCGATGCAGCCAGACCATCAATGTGAACAGTGATGGACGCACCGTGATGCTTCAGCGCATTAAAAATGGAGATGCCGTCAAAGACATCGCCACCCGGTGAATTGATGTGAAGATTAATGAGGCTGACGTCGCCCAGCGCCTTTAAATCGCTGACAAACTGTTTTGCCGTTACCCCCCAGTAGCCAATTTCGTCGTAAATAAAAATATCAGCTGTGCTGTTCCCACTGGCCTGCATACGGAACCAGGAGTTACTTCTTGCGCTGGCTTTCGGACGGTGGGGCGCCCGGTTCTTTGACTTCGGCACTGGTGCCTCCTTTATCGTTGGAAGGGTCTGTATCAAACACCAGCCCCAGTTCTTTGTTTTCATCGATTTCTGCCTTCCGGCGCGCTTTGACATCGTCCGGATTGCGCCCGCTGGCACGCACCCAGTCAGATTCCGTCGCCGCGCCACCCCTGATTTGTGTTTTCCAGGCGTTTGCCTCTTTGACCGGGTCAATCCACGGCATCACCGGGCCGGAATAAACCGCGTTATAAAGCGTGTCCATGTCCGTGCCGCGCGGTACCGTGATTTCGCCGGAGGCCACAGCCATTTTCAGCCAGGCCCGGTACATGGGGCGGGTTATCGCGCCAATAAACCAGTTCTGCAGGATGAGATAGCCATCTGTGGACTCCACCAGCTCCTGCCGCTGCGCGCTGTAGGTGCCGTTGTAGTTTCGTGCGGTACTCGAAAAGCTGAGGCGGGTTCCGGCGGCGACGGCACGCAGCTGCCCGTTGCGGAATGTTTCCAGGTTCGGATTGGGGCGGTCTGATTTAATCATGCCAATCTCTTCACCCGGTTGCAGGTCGTCATACAGCATGCCCGGCTGGATCATCAGCTCGCGGTCATCCTTTCCGGCGCTGTCTTCGTCGTAGCTTTGCCCGTCCCCTTTTTTGATATACATCCCCAGCGCGGCGGCAATCCGGGCGGCAATCAGCTCCGAATCCTCATACTCTTTCAGTGCGCTGAGCCGCATCAGCACGCCGGAGAGCAACGAATTGCCACGGGTCTGATGTAGACGGCGGGTATACTTCAGGTGCAGCATGTTTTCTGCATCAACGTTCTTCGTATCGAGTTGCTTCCCGGTAACGGGCAGGATTTTATAAACCTGGTACGCTTTCGGGCGTCCCCAGTCATCCAGAAAAACGCCCTGGCTCAGTTTCAGGGATTCGTCACTGGTCATCGGGACAAAATCCGCCTCAAGCGCCTCAAGCCAGAACGGGATCCGTGCAGACGGAACAAGGCTGTTGCCGGTACCGCTGACCATCTGGGCAAACACTTCACCATCCCTCAGCCAGCTGCGGAGCATGAGCCGCTCCAGCATGGGGCGGGTAAACTGGCCGGTGACCTCAGGCTTAACGGACCATTCGGCAAATTTTTTACGGATATCCACCACCAGCTTTTTGGCAATCTTCCCGTTGCTCATTTTCGGGTGAGGCTCAACAACGATCCCGTTGGCACCCACAACCCGCTCTTCGAGCTTGTCGAAGATGCCGATCACCAGATCGTTATTGTTATCCAGCCAGCGGGCCTGCTCACGCAGAGAGGCCGCCCCCATCTGGCTCAACTGGTTAGCCGAGCGATTTTCCCGGCGGGCCTTGTGTGTCCGTGACGGCCGGGCCGCCTCGTATGCCTGAATAACTGCCCTGGCCCGCAGCCGTGACGCTTTCCATGCCGGAGAAAATATGCCGATTGCATCGTCCAGAATGGTCATCCGAACCTCGCCAGTTTGTAGCCCGGATTGCCCCGGCGCTTGTTACTGATGGTGGCCAGACGACGCTCCCATTCCTGCCGCCCCTTGCGGATCTCAGCAAGATTTTCAAAGCTCATCTGTTGCCCGTTAAAGGTGATGGACTTGCCGCCCAGCACCGCCATTTCTGCGTCGGTATAACGCTGGATCATGGCCTCAATATCACTCTGGTTCACAGCCAGCCTCCTGACGTAGCCCACGGATTGTTTTCTGTTTCAGATTGCGGCTTCTTGCGCCGGGTTTTGGCTACCGGATCGGGTGTCGCAGTCGCCGGGGATGTCGCTTCGCCAGTTTCCGGCGGCGCGTCCTCCAGCCACGTTTCCCGCCGTGCCCAGTCTGGCGCATCCGGCCATTTAATCTTTTCGTAGCCGTGAAGGATCGCCAGTGCATCGGCGTAGACCAGCAGGTCAAAGGCTTCGTTCGCGCCTCGTCCGGGTTTGCTCCATTTGCCATCAGCAGAACGCTCCTCATAAGTCAGTTCGTCGTAAAACCACGCTCCCAGCCATTCAGGAAAATGGACGTAACCCGGCCCCGGCGAGTCCCGCCACAGGGCGTTATTCACACGATCCTTAAGGGAGTCGGTCTGGAGCAGATAAAGCGGAACATCACCGGCGGCTTTAGCCCGGCGCGCGGTCCTTCCGGTGTTATCCGGAAAAGTCCGGGAGATCAATTTAGCCCGGCGCTGGCTGTCCCCTTTGAACAGGAACACCCGTTTGCCAAGGCCTTCCCGGCGGCACTTACGCCAGAATTTGTACGCGTTGTCGGTAACACCATCCTCCCCACCGGAGTCAACGGCCATTGCCATAAGCCGCATGCGTTTTGTCGGGTCACTGGCAAGCGGCCAGGATTTTTCAAACACATCGCTCAAAAGCAAATCCCAGTCCTCCGGGTAACCCGACGGGTCAACCTGATAACTTTCACCGTCACCGTTAATGCGCAGTGACTGGCGGATGTTGTAGCGATCAACAATCCAGCGCTCACCCTGCGCACCGTAGCCCATGACCTGAACCACGAAACGGCGGTTTTTCCCGGCCTGCACATCGACGGTTGCCGCAATAAAACACACGCCATCCGGGACGGACCGTTTCGGTACAATCTCCGCCCGCTGCTCCAGCAGTTCGCTTTTACGCTGCTCCATGCTGGCGCGCGGGAGATAGGGCCGCCCAAAGTCGGTGTTTACCACCGTTTTTAACGTCTCTTCGCTCTGTGTTGCTTCATACTCCTGCTCTGCTGTCAGGAATTTGTAAATCATCTGCGCCCACGTCTGGTAAGCCGCTGCCGGTCCCTCCATCCAGAAGGAAGCAATACGTGAGCGACGCGGTTCGCCATACCGGTTACCGTCCCGGTCTATTTTTTCCCCGTCGCGAAGCCAGACATGCCGGATGTTCAGATCGCGCTTCATCTCTGGTGTAATTTTTCCCTGGCATGCCGGGCACTGGAGATAAGCGGCTTCACTTGCCAGAACGGGATCAGGCGATTCCCTGTAGCCGGTCATATTGGCAATTTCTGGCTGAAAATATTCGTGGCAATGCGGGCACTGCCAGTACAGGCGACGGCGATCGCCACGGTTGAACAGGGACAAGATGCCGGTTGTTGGCGGCGCTTCATGTGCGGTTGCTGGTCGCCATTTTGTGTCGCGAATGTCGCGCCCGGGTGAACTTTCCACGAGCGTCATGCCGCCGGACATAAACGTGGTCGTGCGCTTTGAACCGAGGGAAAATGCATCGCCCTCCCCGTCAATGTCTTCGGGGAAGCGGTCATAGTCGGTTAAGGCCACGCTTTTATAATCCGACGATGACATGATATTGACCGATGGCCAGCCGAGTTTCAGGTAGTTACCTGCCCGGAATGTCCGGTCATGGACATTGTTGTCATTGCGGCGGGGACTCAGCCGTGATTTAACCTCCGGGCTGCAGCGGAAGGTGCGGTCGAGGCGTTTCTTGGAGTGTTCCCGCGCTTTCTCCTCTGAAACCTGAATCACCAGCATGTCCGCCGGATCGCAGACGATGTTATATACAATCCAGCCATCAATCAGGCCGATGGTTTTGCCGGTTCGTGCAGGCCCGACAAACACCACCGCATCGTATTCCCTGGACGCAAGGCAATTCATCGGCTCGATAATATAGGGAGCAAGATTAGGATCCCACGGAACGGAGTTACCCGCGCCCATCGGCACACGCATGTATGAACTGACCGCATCAGCCACCTTCATACGACGCGGGGCACGTAAAATGCCGGAGACATCGCGGCGGATCACCCTGGCAGATGCCCGTTTGGCCATCAGTCCTCCTCTGGCTCTTCCTCCTCTGGTTCGGCGTCCATCACTTTTTGTGCCACCTGGTCGCGCAGATCATCAATCACGCTCTGCACGCGGGAGACCGCAACCGGCGTCAGCGCGCAGTCGCGTTCAAGGATGTCCGGGAGTGTTTCAAGCACCATAACGACGGCTTTCGCCATTAATGAAAACTCACGGGCAACATCTTCAGCCGGTATGAGCTGCTTTGTATCGACCTCGAATTTCAGCCGCTCGTTTTCAGCTTTCCAGTGTGCAAGCCGGTCGCCTGGCGGCATATCCTCAAGACTGGCGGATACCGTCGGGATCATCAGTTCGCACAGGATGTCAGTGACGAGATAAAGTTTTAGCTTGCTGTTACTGCCGGGGGCCGGGCTGACATTTTTCAGCCGCGCGGCGACTGTCTGGCGGTGCACGCCGGTGATACCCGCGAGCTGGTTGATGTTGAGCTTTAACGCTGCAATTTCCTGGTCCATGATGGTGAACACTTTTTGAACAATTCGACATCATTGAAAATCGGGCAGATTAAAAATCAATAACCTGCGCACATGATGATGATGACCATAGATCACGAAAACCAGCCGCTTTCCGCGACCTCGCCGCCCCGTGGCATGGACCCCCTCCGGGAGTACCTAAATGATAATTATTCGTATTTAAAGTGAGATTTGACATAAATAACACCATTTTGGACGTTTAGACGGCCAAAAAAAACACCCAACCGAGTGCGATACAGACGTCCAAATGGCAAAACCGGATTTTTTCTGTTGGATCACCAAAGTCAGGCAGGATCGTGGTTATTTCCTTTCAGATATGTGCCTGTCGCATGAGACAACCGCCCGAGAAAACAGCATTACCCAGGCTCACGGCTGAAATACTCTCGGTTGTTTAACGCATGGGAAGCGCAATAAAAAAGCCACTAACGAATGCCAGTGGCTTAGGTTCAGTTATTTTTTCAGTGCTGTCTGTATCACATCGGCTAATGCTTCAATTTTTTTTGTTACGTGATCTAAATCGTAACCAGACTTCGCTCCGCTGAATGCAGTTGCCGCTGACACAGAAGCTTTTGCAATTTCTAGTGCTGCCTGGACAGCAAGTAATCTTTGTCGTTTAGAATGGCCTTCTTCTTCGGTTGTAGCTGTACCATCAAAATAACCTTCAAGCATATGACCTCCTTTTATAAACGGAGGTTACAGATTACGCCTAAGATTTATCTCAATAAAGCATTATCACAGACACTCAGTAAATGCCTGCTGTGATCCAATTATTCTTTATTGAATTTTAGTTTATTGAAATGCGCAATCGCATTTTCCCTTTTTTCTTGTTCTAATTCCTGCCTTTTCAATTCAGCTTCTTCCGCGCGCACTTTGGCAGCTTCAATTTCTTCAGTTGCCTTTTTGCAAATTTCATTTAATGAATCGATTTGATGTTGCATTTCTTCAAAGGGGCATTGGACTACAACCCAATTATTTTGAAGCCTAACGTTACGCTTCATCATATCCATAGACTGCCTATGAAGAGCTAAGAACACATCCTGCCACCCCCTATCTGGTATACCATCCAGCTCGAAATAGCGTTCCCCCATATTAGGACTTGTACTACTAATTTCTTGATTAATTCCTATTATTTTCATAAAAACCTCTATTTAAAAAAGGAAATTATTATATTGCTTATAATCTAATGGCAGTGATCGATATCACATTTGTGAGAGTTTTTAATTACTGGCACTGCTCTCTTATATACTGCTGCAAATAACCGACCTGCTTAGTCACTACGGCGATACGCTCTCTGAGGATGAAATAATCCCGTTGAGCGGAGTCTGTAAGTCTGGGGCTGGTTGCATCGCCCACGCCGCCGGTGCCGGGCGCTCCGTCCTTTCCACAGGTGGCGTTGAGACGCAACCTACGCTTGCCATCAGCAACATCGCGTTCAAGCTGATCAATAGTGGCCTGTGCATTTGCCAGTTCTCCGGTATATTTCGCATCCAGCGCAGCAACTTCACGCTGACGCACCTGCATATCTGTGATAGTGTCCTTAACCAGCTTCAGATCGCTGGTGGATTTATCACGCTGCGCTTTGTAGGCGAGCGCGTTCTCACGGTAGTGATTAGCGAACAAGGTGAGCACTGCCACCAACGCTATGGCCGATAACTGGAGCCAGTAGCGCTTTAACAATGCCTCAATCACGATATGAACAGAGCGAACTCCGCCTCACGGCGACGGGTCAGTCCGGCAAGCTCCCTACCACCGGCTTGATTCCAGCGCGGAAATTCATCCGCTGCGCCATCGTAATCACCGGCATTTAGCTTTTTCAGGAGCGTGGACCTGGAAAGTGCGCGCGATCCAAGATTGTAGGCAAACGACACCAGCGCATCAAACTGCCCCTGAGTCAGCTTCACCTTCACCAGTTTCGACACGTCATTTTCGTAACTTACCATGCCAATTTTAAGCAGGCGCTCAGCGGTTTCAGGCTTGATGACCATCCCCTTAGAGATAGGTTTACCGTCAACCGGCTGCGTCCAGCCATAACCAATCGTCCACACGCCGACGCTGTCCTGATATGCCGTAAGCCGCAGACCTTCAAACTGCTTAATTAAGGCGATCCCTTTACTGCTGATTTGCATCATCCACCCCTGCTTTTCTGGCGGCGAAGCGTTTGATGAAGCCGCCGATAAAATCTGTTCCAACGTAGCCAATAAACACACTGGCGATATACGACAGGTTTTTAGCCAGACCGAAGAAATCCAACAGGTCACGGGCAAACCAGGCGATCATCGCGCACATGGTGGCATCGATAAGCGTTTTCATTATTGGTCCGCCGTTATAGCGTCCCCGGAGATACGCCATTGCAAACGCCAGCATCGCGCCAATACCCTGCTCTTTTGCAGCCAGTAGAGCAGCAATGAAATCTTGTTTGTAAGGCATTTTCATAGTCTCTCACCTCCGATTAGACGGGGTGCTGTGATGGTTAAATTCTTACACCCTATCTCTTCAGTAGAAGTGAGGGTTTGATATGGCTTGCTCAGTTATAATTAAAAAGTTCTCTAAACTAGCCATTTAATTAGTTATCGAAATATGGCGTCCTTTTGTGCTCTCTGTTATCTTCATTTTCATAGGGTTACTCTCCATCATCTTAGCTAGTGAGATAGCGAGTAATCCAAGAATCACACCTAAAATTACATTTCAAAACCAGCCAAATAAGGATCGATGATGAGTATGTTGACTGAGATTACTGACGGCTTACCTGAGGGCTATGTTTTAACGGCTCAAATCATTCTCAATGATGAAATTGAAGTTCTTAGCATTACTACCGAAAGCTGGAAGGAAGATTCAAACTCTGGACTTTACTACCGAGTAGACCCGGCAAACACAAATACCAATACACAAAGACATATACATATAGCAGCTAAAAAACACACTTCGTCAAAAGATAAACAAGTTTCATGGAATCAAGATGCTTCACGACACGACGCCCATAGCTTTAATGATAGTTTTACAAAAAGAAATGCTGCGGAGAGACTTGCGAAAAAAATATTAAATATTGGCCCTAATGTTTCGTTAGAAGCATACCAAGATGACGAATTAAGCTCCCTCATTTTAGAAAGCGATAACAATAATGTCGACCAAGTAAGTATTTATAGAATTAAAATTGAGTGATTTATCTTACAATAAAAAACCCGCTCAGCGGCGGGTTTTTTATATCTCGAGTTCGTGAAGAATGACCTGCAACACTCGCCGCTAATTTTAAAACGAACGGTGCTTATCACCGTTCTTAACCCTCTCGCCAAAACCTACCAAAATATAGCACTGATTTATGAAATCCCTCAGAGCCGAAGCGAGGTTTTAAAATCATTTTAAGTTCGTGTCTAAGTGACCACTCTTAACACGTTAAATCAAAAAACGCGGACCGCACTAGAACATTTTTGATTTTTTTCTATAAATACCACCTCATCCATCTCAAGCCGGATATCTAGCATAGAAAGGCACCCCTCGATAAAACCTTCAGCCAGCATCATTTCGATACGGATCTGTTTCTCGCTCTTCTTCCGGTTCTTCGCCATTTTGCGCTTCGAGATCATGTAAACGTAATATCCCACTAGCAAGTGGTAATCATAGGGGCGTTTTTTTATCAGCCTTGCCATGCAACCTTCGATAATCAACCCATCATTGTCAGAACATGTAATCCGCGTTTTACTGGTCTGTGGCAACAAACCTTTGAACCCTGCGGCAATAGGCGAATAATCCACATTGCATGAATCACTTGCTGCCCATGCCCCCCACAGTTCCAATATCTTTTGAATATCGCGCATCAATTATCTCCACTTCACGCCAGAACGCCGAGCGCGAATGCCCGGTCCAGCAATTTGATGATTAACTCCGGCTGTGTGCCGTATTTACGTTCGAACGCAGCTACTCCGGCGTTACCGTGCAGTTCATCGTGATGTTGTCTACAGAGCGGGATGGTGAACGCATCATGTGCTTTAGTGCCAGTTCCGCCCTGCCCCCAGCCAATAAGATGATGTGGATCGTCGGCAGGGTTGCCGCAGCATTCGCAGGGTTGAGTTTTTACCCATTCAAGGAATTTCGGATTTTCCCATCGACTGCGCTTGGGAAGTCTGAAAAGCGTTTTCGGAGCCACAGGATCAACAATCAGAGACACCACGGGCTTTTCGCGTACTGGTTCAAATCTGGCATCCAGAAGCTCAGTAACGCCGGGGGCAGATGCGTGTTTGGCAAGAATGCTGGTGGTCGGAACTGACGGGACAATGTCACTTTCACGCATAACATCTGGTGCGATCAGTGCCGGAAGTTGTAACGCCTTCCGAGCCATATCCCCTGGAACCGCTGACAATACATCCCGGCAAAACGCCCACCAGCAAAGCTCTGGCAGCGTTAATTCATGATCATCCCTGAAATGAAGAAAGCCACGCGCGGCGCGGATAACATATTCAGCGGCATTTTTACTGGCTATGGCAGAAAGTTGATCGAGAGACTGCTCGCGCAGCTGGTTATCGCAACTCCAGCAAAGCCGAACCGCCGCTGGTGGGTAACGCAACGTTACCATCTCAGAGTGGTGATAGTCAGAGTGCGGCCACTGGCAACCGGCACGCATTCCGCGTAACCAGTATTCAACACCGTCTACTCCACCAGCAGCAGCAATAACTTTTTCGTTGGAAAAAAAAGGGGCCAACGCAGGATCTGCAATCAAAGGCTGGTGTGCAGGTGGAACTTCACCGCTGGGTAAGTGGGCCATATTGGCTGGCTCCATCTCCACCAGCACGCGTCCGGATGCAAAGAGCGACATCAGATGTTTGCCGGGTTCCAGTAATACGATGCCCATTTCCCGTGATATGGCAGGCTTCAGGAGAATGCGCATAAAGCATCCTCCTCGATAATAATCTGGCCAGATTCACCCCATAGTTTTGTAACCCGTGAATCCCAAATGTGCGCATCGTTTTCGAACAAAGCATCAAGGAGCGCTTTCTCAAGGTTGTCTTTGTCAGGTTTCACCTGGTGTGGCTTCCCGTTCATCTCAGCACGCTTCTTTTTGCTCCAGCTCGCAGGCATCGGCAGAATAAAGGTGATGTGCGCCCCGGCAGCGGGCAAGACGACGCCACGGATCCGAACCTCATCGCGAAACGCACGATAGCGCATCACCTCCGGTCTTTTTTTCCATTTGTCAGAGCGGGTCATACGGGGTTTGCCCATCGGCACAATAGGATAAATCATGAGCGCCCCCTGAATTTTGAGTCACCGCGACGGGGCGCTTTATCTTCGGGCAAGAATGCGCTGACGATCCATGAGAGATAGTCAGGCGATAGGGATTTCTCCGTCTCGACGCCTCTGGCTGTATATCGAGCAACAAGCTCTTTAGCCTGGCTTTCTGTCAGATCGGTGTGATGAAACCAGCCTTTTTTCATGCAGCCTCCCGGTGGAGACAGCAGAAATCGCTGGCGCTGATTAGCGTCAGTTTAATGATGCAATTTTGTGGGGTTTTCTGCGCCACGGTTTTTCCTCCGGGCGCAGCAGGTTGCCAGTTGTTCAGGCTGGCGGAGGCAATATATCAGAGTTTGGGGAAACACGGTAACCAGCACGTTCAAGCATCTGAATAAACAGGTTTGGAGTACCAACTATTTCTGAAGGGGACATGGGCCTGAAGCTATATGTCTCCCCCTGCCTGTACAAAAGCGCCTTACAATTTGCAGGCATATCAAACGTAAACACCACAACCCCATCATCCCGACGTACCAGATCGTAACTGGTCAAAACATCACTTTCCACCCATTCCCCTTATGCGCCCAGTGGCGCAGACATTCCTATTGTTCTGGCTCAGCATCAGCAGCTAAACCACACCGAGGAGTCCTTGCCAATGCGATGAAGCAACCGCCAAAATACTGTTTATACATACAGTATTTAAATCAGTGGTACATTTCAACACAAATTAAGAGAATGATATTTAAGATTTTTTTATTTTGGCATTGCTACTGTTATTGTGTGAAAAGCAAACAAATTGAGATTAACTGCTTGATTTTTCAAAAGTGGTGGACAATTAACAAGTAAGTTTGCTTAACACTTAAGCAGTCAATCAGATCGATTTACCATTCGCGATTAGCAATATCTGTCCTATTCCCGGTTGATTAAGCCATGTCAACGATTCAGAGTAAGTTCGCATCATTTAAGGCGCAATCCGATTCATTAGACAGTACGGATTTTAAGGTCAGCAACTAGGAATGCTATAACCACATCCCGATGGTCGACGCGGTAGGTTGCTAAATAGCCACTCGTCTCAAAACTTGGGGGCGTCAATTCCTCGCAACCACAATATGAGAGTTGTGGCAATGTTTCATGCTCAAGCATACTCCTAACGTAATCAAGGATAGGTTTGATCTCTTCTGCATATGAATAGATAACATGAAAATAGATGAAGCAAGTCCCGTATGAAAGCAGCTTGTCAAAATGGTACTTAATGTTTGTCCGGTCAACTCCTTTACAAACGAGTGCTTCATAAATAGATATTTCTTGCCCAGAGACCCTGATGACTGCATCTCTTTCGCCGGGATTGCCTTTTGCAGTTATTCCGCCGAGAGACTGATCAGCAACATCCCACTTAGCTATTGCGAGAGATGCGCCTAGAACTTCTCTGACCGCACTATTAAGATCGTCTTCGAACTTTGCTTCATCCAGTGCATTTCCCCTGGGGCGGAGCATTCCTACCATACGTTGTAGTGAAGCAACAGCTTTGGATACTTCTCTAACAAGATATCCACTAAAACCGAGCCCTGGTGGACCTAGAACATCTCCCACTTGGGCAATCGGTAGCTGGGCTAATTGCTGTAGAGCGGTACGAATGGATGACACAGAGTCGACAGAAACAGATGCAGAAGCAACTCTTGAAGCAAGGCGGTCTTCTTGTAGCTCCTTCTTAAATTCGACAAGACGCTTGTTGTCTTTCTCAAATTCGTTAATGGCTGCATCAAGGATTGCCATCGCTTCAGCCTCATGCCCCATCTCATATTTTGCTCGTACTACTACCATTTCTAATTCTGAGTTACGCACTTCACTGCGACGTTGAGCTACGCTTTCTAAGGCCGCCGCAGGTTTTTGTAAGGCGAGCAACAGAATTGCACGGTTAGCAATTAATATATCACTTGCCAATTTGTTATTAGCATCAGCAACGCTATTAATTTCCTCAAGCAGATGTTCTCCGGCTATCTTGTCCTCCCCGATCAGCGGATGAAGGGTGGGCCCAATTATATTTTGGATAGCGACAGCAAAATAGTTATCTCTGTATGTTGTGCTTGCTCCTGGTTTTGATGAAAGACGCCTCAATGCATTCCGGGCACTGACAAGATCTCCATTCGGGCGCAAAAGCTGAGAAGTCGCTCTGTAAAACTCCAGTTGTTCATCAGCTTGCCGAGCTATCGTCTGAACTAACGTGGGAGGAAACGTCGCGTTATCCAGAGCGGTCCAATTTTCCTCTTTTAAAAATAGCCGGAGCTCAAGAACAAAAAGGGCAAGCCAAAACTGCTGTGGCGCGTTGTTTAAATCCGGCCTGATACTCTCCAGATGTTCGCGGGCGAGATCGTACTCCCCAGCAATTAATAAGGTCTCGATACGATGGTGTATCTCAGTCCAAGTCCAGTAATTGGATGCTTCACTTGGTTTGAGTTGCAGCAACCTTGCTTTGATACCTGTCTTCGCCGTAGCTGGCAGATACTGGCAAAGCTCGGCGAGAAGTACAGGATCGTCTGATTGCGCGAATACCTGTAACAAGTCTTCCTGATTGCTCTCGTCCAATTGACGCCAGGCGGAAGCAAGATCCTGGGCAGGTGACCCTTCTTCCTGAATTCGAAAGTGGTTGGGGCTATATCTGTCCGTAAGGGCACCAATTCGCCCTTTTTCATCATGCTCAATAATACTCTTCGAGATAAGTATTTTAAGGGCTTCGCAGAGAACGGGTGGTACATATTCATAAGGCCAGTCAGAGACTGCACGTGCGATCAGTCGTATATGTGTCCTCATGGTCCGAGCAACAGACGATCGCACGGTAAACTGATTATCGCTCGACGCCCCATGGATAAGCTCCATGCTGTCAAATGGAATCAGAAATGCATCACGCTCAGTTGCGACTTGTGCGCACGCAGCCGCAACGAGGCGGCTTGCCATTTTTGAGGATAACTCTGCTGCGTCTGTCCAATCCAGGTTTTGCTTACGCGCAAACGATGAATAAAGAGCAATCACTGGCGTAATTGCAGCATCCGACACCAATGGGAGACTATTTACTGCATCAAGTACGCCTGAAAAACACACTCTGGGTACATTGTTCTCATATGCCGCATGATCCACAAGGTGTTTTAGCACTTCGGACTGGACTTGTTCATTTTGCTTTGCGAACATTCTCAGGAGTTGGCGCCCAATGACTCGCCTAGGATCCGCAATAGCCCGTTCAAATCGCATGCTATCTTTGTAGCACCACATTATTAAAGATGCGCACTCCTCAAGGCTTATCGAATTGGTGTCTAAATGGTAAGCAATAAGTGACAGGGAATCCTGGACGGCAAATGTTTTAGTCTGAGCCTCACGATATCTACTAAGATCAGTGTTACGCTCAGAATGTTGCCGCCATTCCACCGTCCATTTAGCCGCCAGACAGACTGCGGGAGGGAATAAAAGCATATCCACTAACAATTTAGGTTCGGTATCGACACGGAGCTTCAATTGTAACAACGCCATGGGATGCTTTATCGCGAACGACAAAAGCGCATCCGCTGCATCCATAATCCCTTGTCCGATATCGATCTTTTCAAGTTCGGAACATAACAAAGCAAACGCAATGGAGACCATATTAGGGCCATAGCTTTGCATCATGAACCGGTCTAACATGAGGTATTCGACTTCTCGACTTGCAAGCCAATCAGCTCGTTCTATTAATGTATACGGAGGCATCTTTTCCGCAATATATGCAAACCTCAAGTGACTATCAGAAATCGTATACATCTCCCGCATTACTTTCACATAACGTGCAAGATCACGGTCCCATTCACCCCAAAGCGTCTGACGTTTTAGTACACGGTGTGCTGCTTCACGACAGAGCCGCTGATGCGAAGGCGACCAACCACTGTCCCATATCCCATAAACTCCAAAGATATGGCACCATGCAGTCCACTCAAGAAAAGCGCTGTCTAAAGCGTCTATATTTGCCTCTGTTAGTGATAGCAAAGGAGCATTATCGTCTTCTTCAGGTGCGTACATCTGTATTGAAGGCAAATGATTTTGCCGATTAATAAGATCGGTAGGGCAAATCTGCTCCCACAATCGACCCATGAACCACTCGGGATTTCCAATCGGAACGTGTTTTTCGAGTAAAGACTGATCGTTAATTCTTTCTACGAGCGTAAGAACTGCCGTAGGTTGCAGGTTAGTCTTTGGAACTAACCGAGGCTTGCTGAGCCCTTCAAGGAAATTTTTCGTGCTATTGCTTGGGTAGGTTATTTGAGAAATTGCTGTTGTGGGAGGTTGCTGCATAAGCCATCGGCCACCATCAAAGAGCACCCAACCCATACTGACGAGATCTTCGAAAATCGGCCCACCATCTGCCTTCCGGTATTCTGAATTGTTCCAGTTTTTTGCCAAGTCTTTATCTTCACCGGGATATTCCAAGCGAAAATGCTCACATAGATCGAGCAGATCCACTTCGTTTATCACTTCCCCTTCTCCAAGAACGGCGCGGGAATATATGGGGATCGTTAACCAGCGCGAGAACATTTGTTTAAGTTCACGTCGAACATTTATCGGTGCATACATGCCCTCCATCGAGGACACTTCTTCAAATCCGTCCATTATATATTTTCCTTAAGAACCGGGATTACATCCACATGCTGCAATTTAAGCCATTAAAAAAATTAAATGTAAATTGCATCCAGTCCTGCTTTAGAAAAACACTTATAATTAGTTTATAAGGCCCTTAGCTATTTTTTATATTATAAATATAATAATGAAACACAAACCAAAGAACTTCACTGTAACTTTCAAACCGCTGGATTAGCAGGAGATCGAGAGCGGTCGTCATTACTAACCAGTAGTTCTGAGCGGATATCATAAGAAGTTTTTCCTGCTCAACGTTACAACGACGGGCTCACTCATCCCAAGTAAGTTATCAATCGCCCGATTTCTCTGCCAGTTCGAAGCCTATGTTGACAAAATTTTTATAGTTCCTTTGTCATTAGTCAAACTCGTTAGTTGATTAAACCTGCCTTTTTGCGGCGTTTGTATTCTTCCCTCAGCAGTTCCGCTGGGGTTGGTCCACCAGGATTTTTAGGCCCAGCCAGTTGGCGCCGAACAGGTGGAATTGAGAATCCGTTCTGGATATGTTTCGCCCACTTCGTAAGTAATTTTTCTGCCAGTTTTATTAACTCCTTCTCGGTCATCTGACGCTCTACTCCCGTTCGCCGCATTTCGATGCAAATGTGGTACAGCACTGGTTGCGGCCAGGGATATTTATCACTGCCGGAAAAGCGGTACGACTCGTTGCGCCAGCGTTTGTATTCAGCCATCACCGCATCCGGAGTGAGACCAAACGGGTTAGCTCCGCTCTCCGAAACCAGGGCAACAAATTCAGCCAGGTCGGGTGGCCACGTGTTTCCGGCAGCACAGCGCTCCATGCACTGATTGCACACCAGAGTGATTTGCTTCTCAGTCATTGAACCGATCTGCGCAATCCACATAGCCGAAGGTTCCGTCCCGTTCTTCTGAGTCCATCGGTTCGAAAATACCTCCCCCATGACCTCCCACAGGCGCCATGCCGTCCGCGTCGCCTGCAAATCCGTTTTCTTGCTCCCAGCGTTCTCTGGCTTCTCGTATCTGCTGAACAGCTCTGGATGCTGTTGGTTCTGCTCGTACTCCCGCATGGTTTTTACCTCCGGTTTCAGGTTGTTTTTTCGATCTCACCAGCACGACGTGCCGGGCAAACTTCTGCTCCCACTGGATTTGGGCAAAAACTTTGCTTTCCGATTTCCAGTAGGCAGAGAACTCAGCCAGCTCCGTGGGCAGATAATCAGGCTCCGGCAGTTGTATTCCCCACTGGGCGGCGCGCTGACGAAAATCTCTGGAGGGCAGCCAGTGTTCGGACATCGTGAATTTTCCGATCGGCTCATTGACGCCCTCCAAGTAACGGGGTGGCGTTGTTTCTTCCTGGGGAGCAACTACTAGCTCGCCCGCGTTAAGAGAGGGGTTTTCTTTTAGATCTGTATCTGTATCTGGATCTTTATTAGTTGAATTGCCGTTACCATTCTGTTCGAACGGACTTTCAACACCCGTTGAACGCTCGTTACCGCTGCGTTGGTCCTTCGTTGATTTTTTCGCTTTTCTCGCTCTCGCTGAGGCTTTACCGGCTGCTGACTTCTGATTTACAGAGGAACGGACAGCCTCCAGATCTCTTTCAATCCGTTCCTGCACCCACTCGGTGCCGTTGTCGTTGAAAAACTCTTTTAACGAGGCTTCAACGGCGCTCCAACGCTCGTTGCTTAGCCGTGCGATTTTTGCCAGACGGTTTTTGGGGATTGCTCGCCCTGTCTGCCAGTAATTGAACATAAGGAGCAAGTAGGCCCCATGCTCCTCCGTGGACAAATGCATGGTGTCCGCCAGGTAGTCAGCAATGTAAAGTTGCATGTAAGGCAGCGCGGCCATGATTACTCCTGATGCCCGGTTTCCCGGACGTGATGGTCATTGGTAAAAACTCGAATCAAAAACATTGCGGTGCCAGAGTGCTGAGCAGCGCCAGAGCTGGCTCGGAGATTTCACGAGGAAGCATTGCATAAAGGGACGTAGCGGCTTCCCATATCTCTTTTTCCAGTCGATGCACTGGCGCGCCGAGTAGCTTTGCCTGGTGCGCTTCCCCACATTCTTTAATTGCGCTGGCCACCAGCTCCGCTTCGGTTTTACCGGATCGGAGACCAAACTGTCGGGCAATTTCGATTGGCATTGCGGCTGCAATAGCGGGTAGGAGATGCATTACGTTGCGGTTATATTTTTCAGAGCCACCATCGTTACGGAGATACCGGAACAGGTTCAGCTTGTTGACCGTGATCCCTCGCCCACCGATGCGCTGCCATTCCTCAGCCACCAGCCTGGCAATAGTTTCCTGTGCCTGCCCCGGTAAGGTTTTCTCCCATACGCGAACAGCATCAAATACGCTCAGGCGTTTCATATTGTCGCGGCGCTGCGGTTCAATCTGATTTTTTGATTTCAGAGGTGCAAAGGAGTGTTGGTTAAGATTGGATATACCGATCGTTTGCATTGCTAATCCCCTCCTACAGGCGGAAATACACTATCCAACGTGCAGGATCGCCCAAGTTCATTCAGCTTCTGCACGATCAGACGGCACTCTGGTAGCCCTGGATTTCGAGTGCCGTTTTCATAATTGGAAATACGGGATTGTCGCCAACCAAACAGTTGGGCCAGTTGCTCCTGGGTTAACCCGAGTGCTTGGCGCTCTCTGGCAATATTGTTCATGTTTTCCTCTCGTCTGATGTTTAACCGAATTAAACACAAGATGTGTTAGAAAGTCAAGACGATACGTATTTTGTTTAAAAACACGCTACGTGGTAAAAAGCAGAAATGAACATAAACACCTCGATTGCCTTAAGGCTGAAGCAAATCCGCGAACAGAAAGGAATTTCGCAAGCGAAGCTCGCTGAATTGTGTGGGTGGGTGCAGTCACGTATAGGTAACTATGAGGCTGGGCGCCGAAATATTGGTGTCGATGATGCTATTACCATTTCCAATGCTCTCGGCATTAGCCCTTCCGAATTGATTTTTGGAGAAGATCATACGGAGAGCTGGTTAACACCAAGACATCGAAAACTGCTTTCTCTTTTTGATCAACTTCCTGAAGCTGAGCAGGACAGAATGATCGATACATTTCAGATACGTTTGAAAGAGATCGACGATTATGTCGAGCGATATCTTCGCGGGCGATTTAAAGCAGCCGACGAACAATAGCTACAGCCCTAGAAATACATAAAACCAGCCTCTGAGCTGGTTTTTTTACGCCCATTTCCCCCGCATCAACTCCCTAATCGCTATCACGCGAAAATAAAACACATGACGTGTTGACTTACAAACACAATATAGGTTTAATTACTAACACAGAATGACATTATCCATCCAGGCAGGACGCCCATGTAAGTAGCTGCCGGCGGCATATGAAACACCGGATGAGATGGCTTTTTTACTAACACGCGCAGCAGGTAGTACACGTTCCGCTAGCCAGCGTTACCGGCAGAAAAAAAGCGCCCATAGGGCGCTTAGCTCTTTAAAAATCTGGATGTCCCAATCGCAACTACCAAGCACCTCGATCGTTGAAGTGATTTGCAATTGTTCTTTTTTGGGGATTCTTCGCCGCCGGTGTTTTATCCATTTTAAATTCCGCATGACAGGATGGACAAAAATGTACCCAGAAAGAAGCTTTCGCTGCTTTATCAATACCCGGCTGAAGCATAGATATTTTCTTTTGCTTAAAACAATTTGGGCATGCATTCACAGTTATTTGCGAACTACCCACAACAAGCTGCTTCGAGTACACCAAAGAACCAGCCTCCGTTTGGTGAAGTGCATAACCTTCAGACTCGGATTGAAAGTCTTCAAATTCTGTAATTTTTGCTTTGAGAAGCATTACGTCTTCGTCACGAGAGCGGATCGCATCGCCAAGAGCAAAGCATTCCGACTGAAGAGTTAGAAGCTTGCTTTGAAGTTCAATTGTTGCAGTTTTAACTTCAGCATCAGTTTTAGCGTCACTGATTAATTTGACGAGACTCGCAGTCTCCTTGATAGCGGCCATAGCCGCCGAAAGTTCAGCGATCACGTTGAATACTCTTCTTGTCGTTGGGGATGTCCAGATTAACCGAATCCTTGTCGTTGGGGAATGACCAGGAGCCACTGAGCCTGATGTGGTGAAAAGACAGGCACAACTCAACAGGAGATAACGATGATCGACTATGCACGCAGGAAAATTAGCTGTCAGGCAGTCCGGCTAAATCTGGCTGATGTATTGATCCGGAAGCTGTGCTATTTCCTAGCGCAGAAAGGAAACCCGGAGATAAAAGCGTGAACACTCTTTTTTATTTGGTGATCTCTGTCTGCTCCATTACAGGCGAATGCTTTGATGCGCCTTTAGGGCTTTATCCATCGGAAGCTGATTGTCGTAGCGCAGCTGCGGAACAGGCAGTTCAGGGGGAATGTCTTCCTTATCGCAAAATGGCTGACGACCAACAGCCAGCAGTGAAGATGTAAGCGAGTTTTGATCAGCGTCTAACCGGAGTGAATTATGGAATTTGGACTTAAACGAGTAATTGCCGCAGTCCGTGTGGTTACAGCCTTTAAGCGCATTTACAGCGGTGAACCAGTCACTATCACCACTCTTAGTTCAGAGGTGAAATTGTCCGTGTCATACCTCGAACAGATTTTCGCTAAACTTCGCGCTGCGGGAATTGTCACCAGCCAGCGCGGCCCGGGTGGCGGCTATTTTCTGGCACATCCCGATGAGGATATCAGCGTTGCGGCAGTGATCCGCGCCGTAACCAACATCCCCGAAGACAGTGATTTCCAGCCTGTACTGGAAACCCTCGAAGATATCTCCGTAACACGACTTGCTGCCCGGCAAAGAAAACGCCTGGCCGCATAAAGCACAAAACCCGCGCAAGGCGGGTTAAGTACCCGGTCAGCCGACCAAAGCTTTCCGGAAACGAGTTTTGACCAATGACCAACCGCAGGCGGCTGACATCAGCTGCCGGGTATCTTACAACCCAAAGGAACCCGAACGCAATGAACACCTATGCATTCCTTATCAAAGCTAAAGCAAAATCTGACGCGAAAAATCTGTTCTGCTGGCTATCTGCCAAAACCGACGCACGCGCGGATCGAGAAATACTCAATATCCTGGAAGATGCTGGCATAGAAGTTGGCCGGGGACACAACCACCAGTTACCTGTGCGAACAAACTGGTTTGTCGTTGACGACCTGCCGGAGGAAGGTACCCTGGATGAAACCTGGTGTGATCGTTATGAGCTTGGCGACGACGGTCTTTCATGGCGGAAAATCGTCAATATAGCAGCACCAGCACCAGCACCAGCACCAGCACCAGCACCAGCACCAGCACCAGCACCAGCACCAGAAAATTTGAATCCGGAGATGGGCGAAACGCAACCAGGAACGCTATATGAATCAGCGCAGCCCCCGGTTGCCGGAGATTCTGATATTACTCCTGACGATGACGCAAACACGGAGTACCCGGTCTCGCGCCTGCGCCTTCCTCAGCGCATTATCGCGCAGTATCTCAGTGACAAATTCCGCCACCACGTCACCATGTCACAGCGGGTTGAGATTGGTGCGATGGAACTGGACAGCGGCAATAGTCATGTTCAGAACCTGCTCCTTGCCACACGAAACATCCCCGGCATCGAGAATCTGACAACACACGAACTATGGAAGTTAACCAGCGCCATCAAGTCAGTATTCCCGGAAGAAAAACGCCATGAACTTGCTGTTATGGTTCAGTTCGTTCAGGCATGGTCTGACACCCATCATATTGATCGTGGTCTGCTTGTGAAAGAGTGGGCTGCCGGCAAGCGCATAACTGCCATTCAACGAACAGACAGCGGTACTAACGCAGGCGGCGGGAACGCAACCGACCGTAATACCAGCTATGTCCATACGCTTGACACGCTCGACGCTGAGATTGCAGCCGCTACCCTGCCGATGGATTTCGATATCTACAATATCCCGTTATCTATCCACCGCCGCGCCAAAGACATTGTCGCGGGCAAAGAAAGCCCGTTCAAAGAATGGTCGGCAGCACTGCGCAACACTCCAGGGGTGTTGGACTATTCCCGCGCAGCTATTTTTGCTGTTGTACGCTCCGCTCCTGAAAATATCACCCACTCACCGGAAAAGCTTCGCACATTCATCAATACGTATCTCACGGAGAGCGACCACGAAAAACCAACGGAAGAAATGCTTACGGCGGCGCGCCATATAGACAGCATTGCTGTCGTCGCCGACGTGATTCAGGGAGCCGAACCGATTGAAAGCCTGGATAAACTTTCTGCTGAATTCTCTGTGGTTGGAAAACAAGTGGTAGAGAAAATCATCACGCAGCAGGAATCCACATCACCAGTGGCAAACCTGGGTAACGGTATTTATTCAGTTGAATCACTCGTCAGAGAAACTCAGCCAGCGGAGAAACCAGCAGATGTGCAGATGGAAAAAACTGTCAGTGATGAAACCCCAGTTGTTGCTGAAATTCAGGAAAGCCAAACAGCAAATGTGCCAGATGAAAGCGATGTTGCAGATGGTAAACCCACAACTCCGTTAAATATGGATGCCGTTCATCAAAATGCTGAGGTTTTTTTCACCCATCTGATGGTAGATATAGAAGCGATGGGATCAGGCCCTAATTCCCCAATAGTGGCGATTGCCGCCATATTCTTCGACCCGGCCACCAGCAGAATGGGAGCCGAGTTTTATCAGGCAGTCAGTCTGTCTTCCTCCATGTCGTTCGGCGCGCAGCCGGATGCCGACACTATTATCTGGTGGCTTAAGCAATCTTCCGAAGCCCGATCTGCGATTACTACTGATGACGCGTCAGGGTTGCTTGAGTCGCTCGAATTGCTGGCAGACTTTATCGCAGAGAACTCAGCAAATGGCAGCAATACAGTCCAGATATGGGGCAATGGCGCCACATACGATAACGTGATTTTGCGCCGGGCATTTGCGTTGACCGATACCCCCTTTCCCACACCGTTCTGGAATGATCGGGACGTCAGGACAATTGTTGAACTTGGAAAGGCTGTCGGTATAAACCCTCGCTACACCATCCCCTTCGAAGGGGAGCAGCACAACGCTCTAGCCGATGCCCGCCACCAGGTTAAATACGTTTCCGCCATCTGGCAGCGCCTGACAGCAAACTGATTTTCGAAAATCACTATTAAACCAACCGGCCAGTTAATATTTTCTGGCCGGTCATTAAGAGAGATGACCGATGCATGAACTTACGCTGTCGCCTGAGGAAATTGTAGAAATCACTGGCTACTCGCGCTATACGCATCAACAACGTCAGTTACGCTGCCACGGCATTCCATTCACCACTGATGGGCGTAACCGTCCGATCGTTTTGCGCCGGAACTTAGCTCCTGGTCTTACTGAATTACCGAAGGTTGATGAATATGTTGCAACAGAACCTGACTACGACGCAATCAATGGGCCGACCACGAAAAGATCCAAAAGACAAGCACCTGCCTCCACGGGTAACAAAAAACAAATATAGCTATGTATGGAAGCCAAAAGGGACAACGCTGAGTATAACTTTGGGGAAGATCCGAGAAACGAGCATGTCCAGGCTGTGGGAAAATTACGAGAAAGCTAAAGCCGAGCGCCACGACGTAATGACATTCGAAAGGCTCTGGAGTTTATTTATTTCCAGCCCATCATTTTGCGAACTGGCTCCACGCACGCAGCTGGACTACCGGCAGTACCATAAAAATCTGATCCCTGTTTTCGGAAAAATGAGAGCCGATGACATCAAAATAGAAATGGTCCGTATTTATATGGATCGTCGCGGCCAGCGCAGTATAAATCAGGCCAATCAGGAACTGGGGGGAATGTCTCGTGTTTTTGGGTGGGGATTCGAGCGGGGTTATGTGAAAGGAAACCCATGCAGAGGGGTGAGAAAATTTACCCTTAAAGCGCGTGAGGTTTACATTACCGATGAAGAATATCAGGCAATTTATGACGAAGCGGTAACTGCAATGAAGGCTGCTATGGAAATTGCTTACCTGTGCGCCGCGCGTTCTTCTGATGTTCGCGCTCTTACCCTGGGTCAGTTGTCAGACGAGGGCATTTACATTCAGCAAGGAAAGACAGGGACAAAACAGATTAAAGCCTGGACGGAACGTCTGCGTAATGCCGTCGATCTGGCAAGAACGCTGGGAGGGGAAAAATATCTCATTTGTAGTTCCAAAAAAGAGATGTATTCCAAAAGTGGTTTTTCAGATCTCTGGGAAGATGCCCGCGCGCGCGCCGGTGAAAAGCTCGGGCGAAAACTGATCTGCACATTCCATGATCTGAAAGCAAAAGGCATTTCCGACTATGAAGGCTCGAGCAGAGACAAACAGATCTTTTCTGGTCACAAAACCGAAAGTCAGGTGCTGGTATACGATAGAAAAGTTAAAATCACTCCAAGCCTTAATGTTAAAAACCTACCCACAAAGCATCAAAAGCACTAGATGTTGTGTTTTTTTTTATTTTTTCTCAATATATTGACAATAAGTATAGCCCTTAAACATAAGGGCTTTTGTGTTTGCCAACTCCATTCCAACTAATTTGCTCATCTTTCCGCTCTTGCATTAACACGAATGGCTATCTATCTTTCTCCTTATCAAACGATTACAAAAAAGCGTGAATTTATTATTCATCAGACAGAGATTTTTTCTACAAATACTGTTGAAAATATCTCTCAATGTGGTTTAATGCTTACTAGTCCGCATTGGACCATAAGGAGTAGAGGAGATGAATGTTACCCAACTTGGCCGTTTTCTCAGAAAAGTACGTATAGATCGTGGGCAGAGACTCAACGATATGGCTGAAGAGATGGAAATGAGCGTTGCCCAACTCTCAGCAATTGAACTTGGTAAAAGGAGTATCTCAGAAAAGGTTAAGCAACGACTTATTACTTTTTACTCGGCTTTTTGTAGTGGTGAAGAAGAAGTTGCAAGGTTGGTTGATGTATCACAACCATCCTTTAAAGAGGACTTTGAAAATGCAGGTGATCTGCAGCGAGAGCTTTTTATAAGTTTCGCTAGAAGTTATAAGGCATTACCAGAGGAACAAGCCCGACAATGGCTTGATGAACTGAATGAGATAACTTTGAAGAAATAAAGAAGGATGAAGAGCATGCGGCCTCGACAAAGAATCTTAGGTAATAAAGTAGCTCCGCTGCTTAGCGAGAGCATAATGAATAAGGCATTTGAGGCCAGATCCCTCATCCAGCGTGTTCTTCAAAATAATGCACCCTATTTAGACCCTTTGCATTTTTTGGAGAAATTACACGATGCTGAGCTTATTTTTTTAGAGGTTGTTGAAAATGATGAACTTCCCAATGAGTACGCCATAACTATACCGTCTCAACGAATCATCAAATTACGATCTGATACGTACAGTTCTGCCTTTAAAGGTGAGCCACGCAGTCGTTTTACCGTTGCCCACGAACTGGGACACCTGCTATTACACGCAAATACAGTGCCTCAGTTCGCCTTCTCTCAAGCACCATCAAATCACCCTTATACAGAGGATGTAGAATGGCAAGCAAATGAATTTGCCGGGTGGTTGCTGGTTGATCCCTCATATAAAGATTTACTCAAAACACCAAGAGCTTGTAGCATTGGTTTTGGAGTAAGTCTGGATACAGCGAGGCACATGCTTGAAAAAATTAAACGGCTTTGAGGCTAATCCAAATGAATTAACCTCCTAGCCGTAACCAAGAATACTGGGGAGTAAACTGCCCTCTCCGTATCCGAAGGTGACGAGTACTTCTTGATGTGGTAATCCGGAGTGTAGTCGTTCACCTTCGGCCTGTAAAGGCAGAAGTGAGATTCAAACTTATGACCAAGAATCTGAACGAGGCCGTTCCGGAAGGAATGGTGGAAGTATTCACCCCTTACATCACCATCAAAGGTAAGCGTATCTACAAAAAAGACGGCGGGATGTTTCACTTCTACGCCCCCCCGCGAAAATGAAGGGGATAACCCCAGACCAAAAGAGAGCTTCGGCTCTCTTTTTTTGCTTTTTTAGAGTACCCTAAGGCTTGGATATACTAACCGAATATACCAACATCATACCAAGTGTGACTTGTATCGTTGAAAGGTTTTTTCGTAAGTGCTTGAATAATGGCGGAGAGAGGGGGATTTGAACCCCCGGTAGAGTTGCCCCTACTCCGGTTTTCGAGACCGGTCCGTTCAGCCGCTCCGGCATCTCTCCGTTCAGATGGTTGCCATGATGCCAGGTAATTTGGCATTTTAACAGACCCTGTCCCGTTAATTTGGTTCAAGTGGCGAGTTTGCGAGCAAAACGATGATTAAGTGGCCCTGGAAAACAAAGGACTCCGCTGATGAGGCGGCGTTCCCGTGGGAAGAAGCACTAAACGCCCCGGTATTAGCAAATTTATCGCCTGATGAGCAGGTTAAGCTTGTTCAGCTTGCGCATCGCTTTTTACAGCAAAAGCGGCTGGTTCCCTTACAAGGATTCGATTTAGATGCCTTAAAGAGCGCGCGCATCAGCCTGCTCTTTTGCCTGCCCGTGCTGGAACTGGGCCTCGAATGGCTGGATGGTTTTCACGAAGTGTTGATTTACCCGGTTCCCTTCGTGGTGGACGATGAGTGGGAAGATGATATCGGCCTCGTGCACAACCAGCGCATGGTGCAATCCGGTCAGAGCTGGCAGCAGGGGCCGATTATCCTTAACTGGCTCGATATTCAGGATTCGTTTGATGCTTCGGGTTTCAATCTGATTATCCACGAAGTTGCGCATAAGCTGGATACGCGTAATGGCGACAGAGCCAGCGGCATCCCGCTGGTCCCGCTGCGTGAAGTGGCTGGCTGGGAGCATGATTTACGCGCCGCCATGGATAACATTCAGGATGAGATCGATCTGGTGGGAGAAAGTGCAGCCAGCATCGATGCCTATGCCGCAACCGATCCTGCAGAGTGCTTCGCCGTGTTGTCGGAATATTTCTTCAGCGCTCCCGAACTCTTTGCGCCGCGTTTCCCGGCATTGTGGCAGCGCTTCTGCCACTTCTACCAGCAGGATCCGCTCAGCCGTCTGCGTGGCCAGAGCGGCGGTTACAGCGAAGGGATAAACCAGGTACATTAAAACAGCACGTTGAGCTTTAATTAGCCAATTGAATCAGCGGGTTAAATTTAGTGTTGACACACCAGTACGGGGCCAGTACTATGCGCCCCGTTCACACGATTCCTCTGTAGTTCAGTCGGTAGAACGGCGGACTGTTAATCCGTATGTCACTGGTTCGAGTCCAGTCAGAGGAGCCAAATTTAAGAAGCCTGCTTTTGAAGCAGGCTTTTTGCTTTTCAAGGCCGCATTCCTTACTTACCCGCGCTGCGTCCCACTGGTCAGGCGTTAGCCCTGCCCTTTTTTTCCTTCACAGCCGGATAATCTTCTGCGCCGCCAGCTTCCCTGAGTTAAATTCCCCTTTCATGCATCCTGCTTTCCAAAAAGGTTTTCACCTCGCGACGGGCGCTGTAGTCTCATTAGCGGCTTTTACTTTGCTGCATGCGATGTGAGTAACCTTTTCCCTATACAAAAAACTAGAAAAATTTGGAAATTTGAGGAACGGACAGGACAATTATGGATTCCACGCTCATTACAACCCGCCCCGATGAGGAGACCCCTTCTCTCAACCGTGCCCGTCGTGCTGCCTGGGGTAGCTTTGCCGGTGCGGTCGTCGACTGGTATGACTTTTTACTCTATGGCATTACTGCGGCGCTGGTGTTTAACAAAGAGTTTTTCCCACAGATCGATCCGGCAATGGGCACGCTTGCCGCCTTCGCAACCTTCGGCGTCGGCTTTTTATTCCGCCCACTGGGCGGCATTATTTTCGGCCATTTCGGCGATCGTCTGGGCCGTAAACGCATGTTGATGATGACCGTCTGGATGATGGGCATCTCCACGGCATGCATTGGTATTTTGCCTTCGTTCGCCACCATTGGCTGGTGGGCGCCCGCTTTACTGGTTACCCTGCGTGCACTCCAGGGCTTTGCCGTTGGCGGTGAATGGGGCGGCGCGGCATTGCTCGCCGTTGAAAGTGCGCCCGCAGGCAAAAAAGCGTTTTACAGCAGCGGCGTGCAGGTGGGATATGGCGTTGGTTTGCTGCTCTCCACCGGGCTGGTGTCCCTAATCAGCAGCATGACCAGCAACGCACAGTTCCTCAGTTGGGGCTGGCGTCTGCCTTTCCTGTTCAGCATTGTGCTGGTGCTCGGCGCATTGTGGGTGCGTAACGGCATGGAAGAGTCCAGCGAATTCGAACAGGCGCAGGCTCAATCCGCAAAACAGCAGAAAAAACGGCTGCCGGTATTTGAAGCGCTGGTTCGCCATCCCGGCGCGTTTTTGAAGATTATCGCCCTGCGCCTGTGCGAACTGTTGACCATGTATATCGTGACCGCTTTCGCGCTGAACTACTCCACGCAAAACCTGGGTCTGCCGCGCGAACTGTTTTTAAATATCGGCCTGCTGGTCGGCGGGATCAGTTGCCTGACAATCCCACTGTTCGCATTGCTGGCGGATCGCTACGGACGTCGCCGCATCTATATTACCGGCGCGTTACTCGGCGCACTGAGCGCGTTCCCGTTCTTTATGGCGCTGGAAGCGCGTTCGATTTTCGGCGTCGTGTTCTTTTCACTGATGCTGGCGAATATCGCCCACGATATGGTGGTTTGCGTGCAGCAGCCGATGTTCACTGAAATGTTCGGTGCAGGATACCGCTACAGCGGCGCGGGAGTGGGCTATCAGGTTGCAAGCGTGGTGGGTGGCGGTTTTACGCCTTTTATCGCCGCCGCACTGGTGACCTTCTCCGGCGGCGAATGGCATTCGGTGGCGATTTATCTGCTGGCAGGTTGCCTGCTTTCGGCGCTAACCGCGATGTTGATGAAAACACCGCAACGACATCAACAATAAGGAAGGAAAGACGCAGCCGTTTATGCGCTGCGTCTTTTTTTTAAATCTGGTAATCAATCACCGTTTCATCCGGCTCCATTACCTGGCGCTTGATATCGTCTACGGACAACCCGGCATTACACAGTTCGATAAAACGCCACACGTAATTGCGCTGTAGCTGACCGCGCTTCAGCCCCAGCCACACGGTGTTGGCGTCAAACAGATGCTGCGTATTCAGTCGTACCAGCTTACCCTCTTCATTCTCGCCGCTCGATTGTTCTGCCACCAGCCCGACACCCAGCCCCAGTTCGACATAGGTTTTAATCACGTCCGAATCTTGTGCGCTAAGCACCACATCAGGGATTAACCCCTTGCGGCCAAAGGCTTCATCGATACGTGAACGCCCGGTGATCCCCTGGCGGTAGGTAATCAACGGCCAGCGGCTGATATCTTCCAGCGTTAGCGGCGAGCACTGCACCAGCGGGTGATCCTGCGGAACCAGTAAGCTGTGATGCCAGCGGAACCACGGGAAAGCCGCCAGCGAACTGTCGTTGCTTAAGCGTTCACTGGCGATACCGATATCCGCTCCGCCGTTATGCAGTAGCGACTCGATTTCCTGCGGCGTTCCCTGAATCAATTCCAGGCGGACTTCCGGGAACAGCGCGCGGAACGCTTTGATCACCGACGGTAGGCTGTAACGCGCCTGCGTATGCGTGGTGGCGATAGTCAACACGCCGGAAGTGTCATTGGTGAAGAGATCGGCGAGCCGACGGACGTTGCTCGCCTCATTGAGGATGCGCTCGGCAATCACCAGCAGTGCTTTACCCGGTTCGGTCATTCCCAGCAGCCGTTTGCCACGACGGATGAAAATCTCAATCCCCAGCTCTTCTTCAAGCTCGCGGATATGACGGCTGACGCCTGACTGCGACGTGTAAAGCATGTTGGCGACCTCGGTCAGGTTGTAATCCCGCCGCGCCGCCTCGCGGATTATTTTTAATTGCTGGAAATTCACCCTTTCCTCCAGGCCGATCAGACATAACGCTATTGTTAAAGTCTGTGGCCTGGCAGAACAAATAATAAAAACCAGCATCTTATTCCATTAAGGAATAATCATTAGCTCACCAACTGCAACTCATGGCTTTCCATGGCCGGGCGACTGACTAAAGACATTAAAATATCTTTTACTGCCTGCGCTTGTGGTGACAGCGAGCCGCGGGCCGAAACATTCAGCGACAGCGGCAGGTTCATTGATGGTGTGGTAATACGCGCCATCCAGCCGTTGGTTGCGCTGCACAGCGAACGCGCGGCTGATTCCGGCAATACGGTAACGCCCATTCCGCTGGCGATTGCTGCGGTCAGCGTGGCAATGGATTCGATTTCGCCAATGATTTTTGCCGTCAGGCGGCGCAGAGAGAACGCTTCATCGACACGCAGACGTACAGCGCTATAGTCACGCGGCAGGAACAGATTCATTTCAGCGACCGCGGTTAAATCCACGCTCTGCCCCGGGCAATCGCGGGTACCCACCAGATAGAGGTCTTCTTTCAGCAGCGGCAGGCTATTGATCCCCGCCCCCGGCGCGCGCTCATACAGCACCGCCATATCCAGTTGACCACTCAGCAATTTATCATTCAGCACTGCGCCGCTGTTTTCATGCAGATAGACCGCCACTTCAGGCAGCTCAGTACGCACAGCCTGTAATAATGGCATGGTGACCGAAGACGCTGCCGTGCCCGGCGCAAGGCCGATGGAAACCTGGCCGCGCAGACACTGGCCAACGTTGTTCACCGCCAGTTGTGCCTGTTCGCACTGACGCAAAATCATCCGCGCATGGGTATAGAGAATTTTCCCAGCTTCCGTGGGCGTTACGCCCCGTTTAGTGCGGATCAACAACTGCTGATCCAGCTCACCTTCCAGAGTGGCGACTTGCTGACTCAGCGCGGGCTGCGCAATATGCAATACTTCGGCTGCCTGAGTCAGGCTTCCAATATCGACGATTTTTACGAAGTATTTCAGTCGTCTTAAGTTCATTTTGCCTCCTGTAAGGGATACCAATGCCAACGCCGGTTGTTATGATGTCGGAGGAGTTGCAATATGCTTGCCAGTTTTAGTTAGGGGTTAAATTAACGCTTAACAGGCTGGATAATAAGAGTTTCTAATTACAACGCAGGGTATTATCACTGAAACAACAGTTTGCGATCTGCCCCATTAGGGGTATTTTGCACCATGCCGGTGCAAATGCGGGTTTATTGAGCTGATACACGCACAGGTTGCCGAAATTGTCAGCAAACGAACGCGCTCAGGCGATCCACCCTTTGACAAGCCCGGGCGCGGCCGATAATATGCGCCCCGTTCACACGATTCCTCTGTAGTTCAGTCGGTAGAACGGCGGACTGTTAATCCGTATGTCACTGGTTCGAGTCCAGTCAGAGGAGCCAAATTTAAAAAAGCCTGCTTACGAGCAGGCTTTTTGCTTTTCATTACGGGCATTACTCTGCCTGGGGCCTTCATTAACACATTTATTCGAAGCAACGTGACGTTACTGTCCAGCGTTCGTCAGCAGCGCGATATCTTCCGCACTGAGTCTCATCTCGACGGCAGCCGTCGCAACTTGATCTGCTTCCTCTGCATCGGCAACCGCAAATGGCCCAAATATTGGTGTCGCCACGCCGGGCTGATTCATTAACCACGACAGCGCCACCGCAGCCGCAGGAACACCATATTTTGCCGCGATGGCTGCCTGCGCATCCAGGATGGCAAAGCCGCGCGGGGTAAAATAGTTGGCAATCTCAGCGGAGAGCGGGTTATCAATAAGGTCGTTAAGGGTTCGATATTTCCCGGTCAGAAACCCATCAGCCAGGCTGGTATAAGGCAATGCGGCGATATTTTCTTTCACCACCAGATCCTGCAGGGCGCCTTCGTAAACGGAACGGTCGAAAAGGTTATAATTCACGGCTAAGGCCTGATAGCCCGGGAACCCTTGCACAGCCGCTGCGCTAAGTATCTGCGACAATTGCGCCGCCGTGAGATCCATGCCGCCAAGCGCAAGGATTTTTCCCTCTTTCAGTAAGGAATCATACGCCCCCAGCGTTTCGTCAACGAGCGTCTCGCTGGTCGGCCAGGGAAAAAACGCGATGTCAATATGATCCGTTTGCAGCGCTGTCAACTGATCGTTGACGTCCTTGATGATCGCGGCTGCCGGGAAAGTATTCTTTCCTGTGGCATCCAGCGTCGCGGCCACCTGCTGTATAAATTTTAAGGGGAAACGGGCCACGGGAGGACGAACTGTTTCAATAATAGTTGATATGGAGTTTGGTAGAGCTTGCTCGTCCTGATTATCTGGCTCTGCCTGCACCAGCGTTGCATTGGCAGCAGCGATTCCCATTGCCGTACGCCCTGGATTCAGAGTTTCCATGAGTTTATTGAAGCTCGCCGCTGTCCTGCGTTGTAATTCTTTACGCTGCTCCGGCGTCATGGGCTCTTTACTGTCGACGTGCGCAACGCCATTATGGACGACTCTCCTACCGCGATAGTTCGCTGTTGAGGGAACAAAAGATTGCATAAATAGTTTCCTTATTTTTTGTGCAAAGTAATCCTGACATGCAATGGTGCTGAATACGCGCCATGCAGCCAGTCAGCATCTTCTGCACGGCCGGAAAGATGCTGCGCCGTAGCGGAACACATCACAGCAGGGATGAACGCCAAACGTTCTGCCAGTTGTCTCTGTCTCATTACGGTCTGCTCAAAAAATAGTCACCCGAATTTCCTGCATCAACGCAAAAGCCCCGGGATTCGGACGACTCACGTCTGTTTATAAGAATGCGATTTTTCAGGCTTTTCCCCTTCCGCTCAGGAGAAAAAAGGTATCCGGCTCTGCGTGATCCACGCGCCGCCTAAATAGCCAGGTCGCTCAAAAAGGCGCTGGATGCGCAGAAGCCAATGGCTTCCGATATCATTCAGCAGATCCCGCCGTTACCCTCCAACCCGGCAATAACGTGGTGTGCCCATAGACTCCTTCTGTGCTCAAACTAGAGGGTGGATTTGTCTACGGGCTCGGGGTACTCCAGTCTTGTCCGTTTCTCAGAGGCCAAAATTTTTGGTGATTAATGAAGGAAAAGGTGACTCACATCGGGCGCAGAGAGGTTAACGTCGCACCATATTGATTTGCTGCGTCACGAATGCGCTGCGGAAATACTCGCGCAACGCCGCCATCGCCGGGGTGAAGTGGGCGTCATGACGCCATGCCAGGCCGACGCTCATCGGGTGCACATGGTTCACCAGCGACCGGGTCTCAATGCGCCGCCCTTCCAGCGACCACGGGCGATAAACCAGGTCCGATAAGATAGCGATCCCCGAACCATTAGCCACCATGCTGCGCACCGCCTCGACCGAACTGGTGCGCAGGATAACGTTGGGGCTGGTTCCGGCCTCTTCCCAGTAGCGCATGGCACTGTCTGCGGCTTCATCCACCGTGAGCATAATGAAAGGTTCCCCGGCCACATCCTCCAGCGTCACGTGTGATTTTTCACATAACGGATGCCGCGATGGCAGCCACAAGCGGCGCGTAGAATTAAACAGGGTTTCGGCATAAATCGACTGATGGCGTAAATTGCCCGTCAGCACCAGCGCCATATCCAGCGTCTGGTCAACCAATCCTTGTTCAATATCCTGCCGCTCATACTCAAACAGCTGGATATCAATGTGCGGGTAATCCTGCGCCAGCCGTTGCAGATGGAACGGCAGAAAATAGCCTATCACCGTGTAACTTGCCGCCAGGCGTAGCGTGCCACGCACACCCGTGTCATTAACCGGCATGCTACGCACGGCATTCTCCACGGTCTGTAACACGGTATAGGCATGGTTAAGAAAATAGTTCCCGTAGTCGGTCAGCATCATGCCGTGCACCGAGCGGGTAAACAGCTTCTTGCCCAATAGCTGCTCCAGTTCCTGAATCGCCCCGGTGACCGCTGACTGCGAAATATTAAGATGCACGGCCGCCAGCGAGATCTGCCCCATTTCGGCGGTGGCAACAAAATAACGAATCTGGCGTAATGTCAGCATCTCTGAGCCTCTTTTTATTTAAGCAACAATGTTTGCCGGTGAGCGTTCTGTTTTTCTGATATCAGACTATCTAAAAATAATACTTTTCGGATACAAATAAATCTTCATATAGTGAATTAACCCCCAAACGTAAATAAGAAATCATTATGATGAAAACGGTCGATATCAACTCCGATATAGGAGAAAGTTTTGGCTCATGGATAATTGGCGATGATGTTGATAATGAGCTTATGACGATAATAAGCTCCGCCAATATTGCCACCGGGTTTCACGCTGGCGATCCCAATATTATGCGAAAAACCGTCGAGTCGGCCAGAAAAAATGGCGTGGCGATTGGCGCACATCCGGGATTTAATGATTTACAAGGATTTGGTCGCCGCCATTTATCTATTCCGATGGACGAACTGGTTAACGACATTATTTACCAACTGGGTGCCTTGCGGGAATTCGCACGTTTATACTCCTTGTCTTTGCAGCATATTAAACCGCACGGCGCGTTATATATGCACCTGGCGCGGGATGAAACGGCAGCGCAATGTTTTGTTGCCGCTCTGCATCAACTCGACGCCGGCCTCTATCTTTACTGCATGGCGGGTTCCGCCGTCTGGCAGGCAGCGCAGCGGCTGGAACACCCGGTAGTCACCGAGTTTTACGCCGACAGAGAGTATGACGATCAAGGGTTTATTGTCTTCACCCGCAGTACCGGGCGTCTTAGTGTGCAGGCGATCACCGAGAAAGTGTTAATGGCCTGTCTGGAGGGGAAAGTCAAAACCGTTACCGGCAATACCATCCCGATTCGTTTCGATTCTATTTGTATCCACAGTGATACGCCCGGCGCACTGGAAATTATCAGCTCGGTAAAAATGGCGCTCATTAATGCAGGTATAAACGTCTGCTCACCGGGTATGGTTTAATCATTCCCGCTTATCTGGAGAGAAATACGATGTCTGATGTTGAAATTATTTCGCCATTGCCGGGTATTTTTTATCGGCAACCCTCACCGGAGGCTGCACCTTTTGTTAAGGATGGCGATAAAGTCGAACCCGATACCATTATTGGTTTAATTGAAGTGATGAAGCAGTTCAGTGAAATATTCGCCGAAACTCGCGGCATAATAAGCGCCATCACCATACAAAATGGTGATGCCGTCGAACCCGGACAGGTGATCGCCATAATAAAAACCGATAACGAATAATCACTGCGGAGGATTTATGACGGGGAAAATAAAAAAATTATTGGTCGCCAACCGTGGGGAAATAGCGGTGCGTATTATTCGTGCTGCGCAAACACTGGGGATCCCAACGGTGGCGGCATGCAGCGAGGCGGACAGTGAAAGCCTCGCGGCAAAACTGGCCGATGAGGTGTGCATTATCGGCCCGGCACCAGCCGCGCGCAGTTATCTCAACATTAATGCCTTACTGGATGCCGCCGCGCAAACCGGTGCAAATGCGATCCACCCTGGCTACGGTTTTCTGTCGGAAAATGCCCAATTCGCCGAGCGGGTTGAACAGGCCGGGTATATTTTCGTCGGCCCCGACGCGCAAACCATTCGCGTGATGGGCGATAAAGCTGCAGCCCGTCGCACAGCAGCAGAAGCCGGTGTGCCGGTCGTTCCCGGCTCCCGGGTGCTGGAAACGGTGCAGGCAGCGCAAGTTCGCGCCAGCCAGATCGGTTATCCCTGCCTGATTAAAGCTGCAGCCGGCGGCGGCGGTCGTGGTATCCGCGTGGTAGAAAATGATGAGGCGCTGGCGCGGGAATTCCCCGTGGCCCAGAGCGAATCGAAAGCCGCTTTTGGCTCCAGCGCCGTCTACCTTGAACGTTTTATAGCCCGCGCCCGCCATGTTGAAGTGCAGATCCTCGGCGATGGCGAGCGGGTGATCCACCTGTTCGACCGCGAGTGCTCGTTACAGCGCCGTCGGCAGAAAATCTTTGAGGAAGCGCCCTCGCCTGCCCTGAGTCCTGCCCAGCGGGCCGCGCTCTGCGACAGCGCAGTGCAACTGGCGCGGCACCTACGCTACCGCGGGGCAGGCACGCTGGAATACCTGTTTGATGAAACGCGCGGCGAGTTCTGGTTCATTGAAATGAATACCCGTATTCAGGTGGAACACCCGGTAACCGAGATGGTAACGGGCATCGATCTGGTGCAGTGGATGTTACGCATCGCCAACGGTGAACCGCTAACGTTGGCGCAGTCGGATGTGCAGCTGAGCGGCAGCGCTTGCGAAATGCGCATTAACGCCGAAGACCCCGACAAGAACTTCTTCCCTTGCCCTGGCCGGATAGAGGCGGTGGTGTGGCCGGGTGGAGAAGGGATCCGTGTCGATAGCCATGTCTTCAGCGGTTACAGCATTCCCCCGTGGTATGACTCCTTGCTGGCGAAGGTGATTGCCTGGGGCACCGATCGTGCCGACGCGCTGGCCCGCGCCCGCCAGGCACTCGGCGGGCTGGAACTGCGTGGCATCAAAACCACCGCCCCGCTGCATCAATGGCTGCTGCAACACCCACAGTTGCAGGCGGGAGAATTTACCACCACCACCCTCGAGCAGTGGCTGGCGGAGCGCGACAGCGCAGCAACGCCCCCGCTACAGGAGAGCCGTCGCTATGGCCAATAATCCGATTCGCTACTCCTTTGGCGGAGATGAGCATCTTTTTGCCGAAATTGACCAGTCAATGTCGTTAAATGCTTTTTTCCACGGCCTGACGCTGACGCGAGCACTGGAGGCATGCCAGCTCCCCGGTGTGCTGGATATTTGCCTGGCGAACGCCTCTTTCCAGGTACGCTTTAACCCGGACGTGCTGGCACCGCAAACGCTGCTTGACAAGTTGCAGGCGCTGGAAGCCGATAGCGAAGCCGACGCAACGCTGGCGACACGCATTATTGAGGTGCCGGTGCTGTACAACGATCCGTGGACACACGAGACGTTAATGCGTTTTCGCGATCGCCATCAGGCACCGGAAGGCAGCGACCTCGACTATGCCGCACACATCAATGGTTATGCGGATAAAGACGACTTTATTGCCGCCCACAGCGGTACACCGTGGTTCGTGTCGATGGTGGGTTTTGTCGCTGGGTTGCCGTTTATGTATCAGATGGTCGGGCATGACAAACAGCTTCAGGTACCGAAATACCTGCGCCCGCGCACTGATACGCCCGGGTTATCCCTCGGTCATGGCGGCTGCTTCGGCTGTATCTACTCGGTGCGTGGCGCTGGCGGTTACCAGCTCTTTGGCATCACGCCAATGCCGATCTATGACCCGGCGCAACGTCTGCCGTATCTGCAAAGCGAAATGGTGTTCTTCAAAGCGGGCGACATTGTGCAGTTCCGCGCCATCGATCATCAGACTTATGACGACATCAGCGAACAGGTAAAAAAAGGCATATTTTCCCCGCGCATTCGCGATGTGACATTTGTGCTTGCAGACTTTGTCGCCGATCCGCAGGGCTATCCTCAGATGTTGAAAAGGGGGTTGTATGACCATCAATGTGATTAAGCCTGGCCTTGCCACCACGGTTCAGGATGCAGGGCGGGAAGGCTATTACCACCTGGGCATTCCCCCCTCCGGCGCGTTGGATCCGTATTCGATGCAGATGGCGAACCTGCTGGTGGGTAACGCAGCCGATGATGCGGTGCTGGAGATGACGCTGCTCGGCCCGGAGTTACATTTTTCCAGCGATGCGCTGATCGCGGTGTGTGGCGCGGCGATGACGCCGATCGTTGACAATCAACCTGCGGCTGCGCACAGCGCGCTGTATATCCGCGCCGGGCAACATCTGCGCTTTGCCCCTGCCCGCCAGGGAAGCCGTGGCTATCTGGCGATTGCTGGCGGCCTTGATGTGCCGCGCATACTGGGAAGCCGCTCGACTTATACGCTGGGGGCGCTGGGAGGCTTTCAGGGGCGGCGACTGGCAGCGGGTGATGTGTTGAACGTGCAGCCAGTAAACGCAGATCGCTTCCGCCGCGAGGGGAACACTGTTCCTGAGGTATTGCTGCCGGTGCTGGAGAAATCCGTCACTCTGCGACTGGTGCCGGGTCTCTATATCCACCGACTGACGGATGCCGCGGTCGATACCTTCTTTGCTGACGACTGGTATGTGAGTACCGAAGCCGACCGCACGGGCTACCGTCTGAAAGGCGGGCAGCCGCTGGCGTTTAACCCACGGACGCCACCGTTTGGCGCAGGCTCCGATCCCTCCAATATTGTCGATGCCTGCTACCCCATTGGTTCCGTTCAGGTACCGGGTGGGCTTGAGCCAATTGTCCTGCTGCGCGATGCGGTATCGGGCGGCGGCTATATGACGCTGGGGACCGTTATCAGCCCCGATCTGGCCATTCTTGGTCAGTTACAACCGAATCAACACGTCCGCTTTATGCCTGTGACGCTGGAAGAGGCGCTGGTTGCCCGCCGCCAGTCTCAACAGCGACTGGCGCAACTGGCGAACGTGTTGCGTTAACCTGCCCGGGGCTTCGCCCCATGGCATCAATTTGCTTGCGTGTTTCAGGAGGTTGCTATGGCTTCAGCTCCACAATCCCGCTCGGCGGAAAATGTTGGTCAGTCAGCGCTGCCGGAGCCGGCGCGCATGGGGAAATTCTCCCTCACCATGGCGTGGTGGGCGGTGTGCAGCGCCGTGTTTTACATTGTGGTTGGCGCGTCTTTGGCACTGGCCTACGGGGCGATTAACGCCATTATCGGTATGGCGTTATCCGTTATTTCCTATGGTTTGATTAATGGCGTGATCAGTCGTTTTGCCATTCGCAGCGGCTTGTCTGTCGCCCAGTTCTCACGCCGCCTGTTCGGGCGGATGGGGGCATCGCTGGCGACGCTGATCTTCTTCTCTACGGCGATTTATTACGCCGTGTTCGAAGGCTCGGTGATCGCCTTCGCCCTCAACCACCTATTCCCGGGTATGGTCTACTGGGCAGCAGCGGCACTGGTGGTGATCTACAGCGTGCCGCTTATTTTCGGTAGCGTTCAGCACTGGCTGGATAAATTCAACGGTGTACTGCTGCCGTTTTACCTGGTGGGGTTGCTGGCGACGATCGTTGTTTCCGTGATGCATTACGGCTACCAGGCAAACTGGCTTGAGTATGGCCCGGCCAACCCTTCACGGTGGGGTTGGTGGAACTGCTTCACCTATTACATGGGCGTATGGGTATTGATGATGTACACCTTCGACTACGCCCGCTTTGGCCGTGAGGAAGACAGCCAGTATCACGCACGATTTAACTTTGGTATGCCATTTTATCTGGTCACCTTTTTCCTGAATGGCGTAGCGGGAATTTACCTCGCCAGCAGTCTGCACGACAGTGGGGCGCTCAGTGAAACCGCCGTTGTAGTGGCGATATTAAATCTGCTGGGTATTGCCGGGCTGGGTTTTGTCTGGGTGACACAGACACGGATCAACACGGCCAACTATTACCTGGCTACCGTCAATATGCAGGTCTTCTTCCACAGCTTGTTTAACCTCAAATTACCGAAGCTGGTCTGGGCCTGTGTGGTCGGTGTGGTGGTGTACATTCTGATGCTGGCGGATGTGTTCGCTTGGCTATTGCAGGCGCTGGCTTATCAGGGGGTATTTGTCGTGGCATGGGTAGGCGTGGCGCTGGCCGGGATTGCCCACAATGTACCGCACGACCATGAGCATGAGGCAATTAATCCGATAGGCGTGGGCGCGTGGTTTATCAGCGTGGCGCTGGGGATTGTGCTGATGCAGGGGCCAGCGTCACTGGCCTCGTTCTCGGCGGTGGTGACCTTTGTCTCAGCCTGCGGTTTGTACACGCTGTTCAATCAGTGGGCGCGGATAAGTGAAAATAAACTGCTCAAGCCCCGGCGTTCAGCCAGCGTCCGCCGCTGACAGCAGCGGAAAGCAGAAAGCAAAAAGCTCGCTAAAAGCGGGCTTTTTGTCTGCATTTATCAGTAATATCCAGGCATCAGCTCAGAATAGACTTCCAGGCTGGCTAAACAGCAAAACCGACTTATCTCTGGCTTTTAGCGCGTGCAGTAACGTCACCAGCATACGTGCGCCTGAAGCGTCATCCGGCGTGGCGCAACCAACAGCGGATGGACTATCGCGCGTGTGGAAGATCAGACATTCCCTCTATTATCCTCTTCCACTGCCTGACTGATACGTTGCAGGATATCCGGAAAAGCGGACTGCACACGGTTCCAGCTGGGGATGAAGGGTTTCTCGTTCGGCCGTTTAATAAATGCCTCCCCTGCTTCCAGGATGGCCTGGGTGAACATTTCCACTGCCGCCTCTTCAACATGCCGGTCAAAACTGAGGCCATTCATTATGGCTTCGTGGTTGTAGATCTCCATCATATCCAGCGCATTGCGATAGTACGTCGCTTTCAGCACGCGAAATGAATCACTGGTAAGGGGTACCCCCATGGTTGCCAGCTTGCGCAGCAGCGACTGCACAATGTCATTACTCATGCGCTTTAGCCCGCCGGTGCCATCTTCCTCCGCCAATGGCTGATGCTTGTGATCGTAATTATCGGTGATTTCGACCTGACAAGTCTGACGCGTGGTGTAGTTCCTGTAGATCTCTGATAACACGCCAATCTCTAATCCCCAGTCGCCGGGGATCCTGATGCCGTTCAGTACACGCGTGCGCATGGCGAACTCACCTGACAGCGGATAACGAAAACTGGTGAGATAGTCCAGGTATTCAGAATGGCCATACACTTTTTGCAGTGAACGCAAAAGCGGACCAACGAGCAAACGACCGACGCGCCCATTCAGTTTGCCGCCCTCAGCCCGGGCGTAAAACCCCTTGCAGAACTCATACTGAAACGCCGGGTTGGCCAGCGGATACAGCAGGCGCGCCAGCATTCCGCGCTCGTAGGTGGTGATGTCGCAATCATGCAATGCTACGCAGTGCGAGCGATCGGAAGCCAGCGTATAACCCGCACAGAACCAGACGTTGCAACCTTTGCCTGGCTGCTCTGGTGCCAGCCCTTCTTTGCCCAGTTCGTCAGCCAGGCTCTTAAGGCGGGGGCCGTCATTCCACAGAATACGATGCCGCTGCGGTAGCCGGGAGAAAAATTCGCGCGCAAAGAGGAACTGCTGGCGATCGGCGCGATCAAGGCCAATCACAATCTCTTCCAGCCAGGGGACTTTCGCCAGCTCATTGACGATATTATCCATAGCCGGGCCCTCCAGCTCTGAGAATAACGCAGGCAGAATCAACCCCATTTTTCGTTTTTGGGCAAAGCGAACCATTTCCTCTTCGAGGGATTCGACACTCCGGCGGGTAAGATTGTGAAAGTTAGTCAGTACACCATTCTGGTAAAAATCACTCATTGTTTATCCTCCGCTCTGGCACCCATTGCAGGGTTTAATAAAAAATAATCCAGCCCCTCACGCCAACCTTCCGGGCCAGCAAGGGTGGTGTAATAAACGTGTTCTTCGTCAGCACGCGGCAACACCACAGGTTTTGTGCCTGCTCCCTTAATCACTACCGCATAATCGACGCGCGTCAGCATGGGTATATCGTTCGGGCCATCGCCTAAACCCATCGTGATCCGTGGTTTGCCCTCCTGCTGTTCAAGCTGTTGCTGCAACCAGATCAGTGCATGGCCTTTGTCACAACCTTCGGGCATGACATGCCAGAAACGTCCACCGCGGGTTAAGGCAAGCCCATGCCTTGCCAGCGCAATGCGGAAATCCTCGAGCCGTTGTTCATCATCTCGCCAGAGCAATACTTCCGACGCATCGCGCAGACGGCTCAGGTGTGCCTCCGCCAGCGTCAGGCCTGTAGCGTCAGCGACATCCGCATCGCTTAGCTCATGAAAACCGGTAAAACAGAACCGGCTCCTGAGCGCTTGCAGACTCCGGCATAGCGCACGGTACGCCGCAGCGGGAGCGCCGGTTCCTGTCGCCTCCCCCGCCATCACAATGCGCGCACCGTTTTCAGCAATAAATGGCGAACCCGCAATACCGAGCTGTTCCTGTAGCGGAACGATTTCCGCTGCGGTTTTGCTGGAACAGATGATGACCGGGATGCGAAATTGTTTCAGGCGTGCAAGCCACGGGCGGGCAGCATTCCAGTTGTAGTCGTGATGATCCAGTAATGAACCATCAAGGTCGCTTACAATCAGCAAGGAAGAATCAAGAGAGAGCATCATTACTCCTTCTGGCATACCCAGAGAAAACGAGTTAACGGCAAAATATCGTCTTGTGGCAGCCTGGCGGTCAGCTGCCAGCAGGTCGAGGCATAACATTCTCTGTTTCCCCCTCTTCGCCTGCGCGAATGGAGTCGGCGCGCGAGTGTGGTGACCATGAGCGCACAGGGGGATTGTTGTTTCGTTCAGGGCGCCCGTTGCGAAAACACTATCCCAGGATAACGAAATATATGACTGGAGACATCACGGAAAGTTCTCTATTCGCTTATTGAGCGCATGTTCTTCAAAAAGGGATATTTTATTGCTTTATATTTTCTGCTGAGAGCCGGCACGGCACAATCAAGCCAATCTTTTTTAGAATCAACCGATTAATGAGTGAAAAATATTGATCTCAGGTTTTCAAATAAATAATGTTGCTACCGGAAGAACAGACGATTTATTTTAACTGTGCTGATGCTAAAAAGCCCGCATATATCGCGGGCTTTTTGCTTTTCATTACGGCATTAATCTGCCTGGGGACTTCATTACACATTTATTCGAAGCAACGTGACCTTACTGTCCAGCGTTCGTCAGCAGCGCGATATCTTCCGCACTGAGTCTCATCTCGACGGCAGCCGTCGCAACTTGATCTGCTTCCTCTGCATCGGCAACCGCAAATGGCCCAAATACTGGTGTCGCCACGCCGGGCTGATTCATTAACCACGACAGCGCCACCGCAGCCGCAGGAACACCATATTTTGCCGCGATGGCTGCCTGCGCATCCAGGATGGCAAAGCCGCGCGGGGTAAAATAGTTGGCAATCTCAGCGGAGAGCGGGTTATCAATAAGGTCGTTAAGGGTTCGATATTTCCCGGTCAGAAACCCATCAGCCAGGCTGGTATAAGGCAATGCGGCGATATTTTCTTTCACCACCAGATCCTGCAGGGCGCCTTCGTAAACGGAACGGTCGAAAAGGTTATAATTGACGGCCAGCACCTGGTAGCCAGGCAGCCCTTTTGCATCTGCGACGCTGAGGATATTTGTTAATTCAGCCGCGCTGAGATCCATACCGCCAAGCGCAAGAATTTTGCCCTCTTTCTGTAAGGAATCATACGCCCCCAGCGTTTCGTCAACGAGCGTCTCGCTGGTCGGCCAGGGAAAAAACACGACATCGATATGATCAGTTTGCAATGTGCTCAGCAGGTTATTAACGCCCTGGACGATCGCGGCTGCCGGGAAAGTATTCTTTCCTGTGGCGTCCAGCTTCGCTGGCGCTTGCCGTATAAATTTTAAGTAATACTTCTTGGAGCGAATAACGGACCGCATCTTGTTTCGTACTGCTGGCGTTCGACGATCGGAAACATCAGATTCTCTTTGCCGCAAAGACATATTAGTAGAGACTAAAAGATTTGCCTTACCTGCTTCTGTACTGTCCATGTACACATCAAATCTTGGATTTGCGATGACGTTTTTGAGTTTCTCGACCACATCTTTAGTAACCACGATTTTGCCGTACACAACACCATCCCTGACATATCGTCTACCACTACGAAAAGTACTTACTTCGGGAATATCAGACATAAATAGTTTCCTTATTTTTTGTGCAAAGAAAACCTGGCTGCACGGCGCTGAATACGCGCCATGCAGCCAGACAGCATCTTCTGCACAGCCGGAAAGATGCTGCGCCGTAGCGGAACACATCACAGCAGGGATGAACGCCAAACGTTCTGCCAGTTGTCTCTGTTTCATTACGGTCTGCACCCAAAAAATAGTCATCCAGATTTCCTGCATCAACGCAAAAGCCCGGGGAATCGGACGACTCACGTCTGTTTATAAAAATGCGATTTTTCAGGCTCTTCCCCTGCCGCTCAGGAGAAAAAGGAGCATCCGGCTCTGCGTGATCCACGCACCGCCTAAAGATTCACCACCTGCTGCCGATAAATTCTGTGCAGTTATATTCACAACTGTTCTTTGGTTGTTTTTTCACAACATAGGATGATCGAAATGGACCCGATGCAAATTGCCTCGCTGGCCAGCAGCCTGGACTCTTATCAGCTTAATAGCGAGGTCAGTACGCTGGTGCTCAAAAAGGCGCTGGATGCTCAGAAGTCAATGGCTTCCGATATCATTCAGCAGATCCCGCAGTTACCATCCAACCCGGCAATTGGTCGTAATATCAATACCACGGCCTAACCCGGTCTACCTGCAGGCGCGAAAGGGAAGCCACTGCGCCGGTCGGTAAAATACCTCTGCAAGGCCCGTCATTGTGCGGGCCTTTTTCCTGCTCTTCGCTTGCTTAGCTTTCACAAACGGCGTAGCCTACAGCGAATTAAAACCGATCGGTCTAAATTATGAGTAGCGAAACGGCAGTGCTGACAAAACCCCGTCGCGGGCGGCCGCCAAAGGTAGAACGCGATTTCACGGATACCCGCCAGGAACTGATTCGTTCCGGCCTCGAAGTGATCACCGAAACCGGCTATTTGTCGGCTGGAATCGATGCGGTGATCAAAAACATCGCCGTGCCAAAAGGCTCGTTCTACCACTGCTTCAAGAGCAAGCAGGAATTTGGTACGGCGGTGATCGACGCCTATGGCCGCTTTTTCGCGCATAAACTCGACAAGTTTTTACTCGATACACAACTCGCTCCGCTGCAACGGATAGCAGCCTTCGTGCTCCATGCCGGTCAGGGGATGGCGAAATATGATTTCCGCCGCGGTTGCCTGGTCGGCAACCTGCTACAGGAAACACCGCTTTTACCGGAAACCTTCCCCGAACGCCTGCAGGCGATCCTCCTGGAATGGGAAAGCCGCGTCGCACGCTGCCTGGACGAGGCAAAACTGCGCGGAGAACTGGCGACAGATGCACCAGCCAGTGAACTGGCGCGCCAGTTCTGGTCCGGCTGGGAAGGCGCAGTGATGCGCGCCAAACTGTTCCGCTCTGTGGATCCCCTCAACCAGTTCTGGGCATTCTTCCGGCACAGTATTACAGCTAAATAACACCTGCACAGGACGGCAAAACAGCCGAATAATCAACGTTATCCGACGAGGAAAACGCAGTCATGAAAGCATTAGTTCTGGAACAGCTTGAAAATAAAACCCTGGCGGAAGTCAAAGACGTGGCGCTGCCCGCGCTGGCCGAGGGCGATGTCCGGGTCGATATTGACTGGTCCAGTCTCAACTACAAAGACGCGCTGGCCATCACCGGTAAAGGCAAAATCATTCGCCAGTTCCCGATGGTGCCGGGCATCGATTTTTCCGGCCGCGTCAGCGAAAGCCGCGACCCGCGCTTTGTGCCGGGCCAGGCGGTCATTCTCACTGGCTGGGGCGTGGGTGAAAACCACTGGGGCGGCCTTGCAGCGCAGGCCTGCGTGAAAGGCGACTGGCTGGTTCCCCTGCCGGAAAGTTTAAGCGCACGTCAGGCGATGATCATCGGTACCGCCGGTTTTACCGCCATGCTGTGCGTCATGGCATTGCAGGAAGCCGGGGTGAAACCGCAGGATGGCACGGTGCTCGTCACCGGAGCCAGCGGCGGCGTGGGTAGCACCGCCGTGGTACTGCTGAAAGCGCTGGGTTATACCGTTGCCGCCGTTACCGGCCGCGAATCGACCCACGATTTCCTGCGCCAGTTGGGTGCTGACGAGATCCTGCCGCGCAGCGAATTCGAACAGACGCGCCCGCTGGAGAAACAACTGTGGGCTGGCGCGGTTGATACCGTCGGTAGCCATGTGCTGGCAAAAGTACTGGCGCAGACTAACTATGGCGGCTGCGTGGCGGCCTGCGGCCTGGCGGGCGGTTTCGATCTACCGACCACCGTGATGCCATTTATCCTGCGCAACGTGCGTCTGCAAGGCGTAGATTCCGTTATGGTGCCGACGGCGCAACGTCCGGCGGTCTGGGAAAATCTCGCCCGTATCCTGCCGCAAAGCTACTACCAGCAGGCGGCAACTGAAATCGCGCTGGAGCAAGCCCCGGCAACTGCCGCGAATTTCCTGCAAAACAAAATCCAGGGCCGCACGCTGGTGAAAATCAGCGGCTAACCCCTTTCCCGGCGCGCACTGTTGCGCCGGGCACTTCCCCCGTTTCCTCTGAATCCCCGCCCGCGCGGCTTTTGTTTCACATTCCTGTGACATACTATCGGGAACCGCCGCAGAAGCAGACAAGGAGATAATGATGAATAAAGGTGCACACCTGACACCGGAGCAGGCGCTGGATCAACTGGAGGCGCTGTACGACCGCTCGGTCAACGCACTGCGCCACGCCATTGGCCGCTATATTGAAAACGGCGAACTCCCGGTGGCTGAAGCCCGCGCACAAGGGTTGTTCGTCTACCCATCGCTGTCGGTAAGCTGGAATGGCAGCGCGACAAAACCGCCTAAAACCCGCGCTTATGCCCGCTTCACCCACTCCGGCTGCTACACCACCACCGTCACCCGCCCTGCACTGTTTCGTGCCTATTTACTCGAACAATTAACATTACTGTGCCAGGACTACGGCGCGCAGATCGAAGTGGGCCTCTCAGCCCATGAGATCCCCTACCCGTATGTGATTGATGGTTCCGAGCTGACGCTGGATCGCTCGATGAGCGCCGGTCTGACGCGCCACTTCCCGACCACCGAGCTGGCGCAGATTGGCGATGAAACCGCGGATGGCCTGTTCCACCCGACCGAGCTGTATCCGCTATCGCACTTTGATGCCCGCCGCGTGGATTTTTCGCTGGCGCGCCTGCGCCACTACACCGGCACGCCGGTCGAGCATTTCCAGCCGTTTGTGCTGTTCACCAACTACACCCGCTATGTGGATGAGTTTGTGCGCTGGGGCTGTAACCAAATCCTCGATCCAGAAAGCCCCTATGTTGCGCTCTCCTGCGCAGGCGGGCACTGGATCACCGCCGATACCGAAGCGCCGGAGCAGGCGATTTCCGATCTGGCATGGAAAAAACATCAAATGCCGGCCTGGCACCTGGTGACCGCAGACGGCCAGGGGATCACGCTGGTGAATATTGGCGTCGGGCCGTCAAACGCCAAAACCATCTGCGATCACCTCGCCGTGCTGCGCCCGGATGTCTGGCTGATGATTGGCCACTGCGGCGGGTTGCGTGAAAGCCAGGAGATTGGCGATTACGTGCTGGCGCACGCTTATCTGCGCGACGACCATGTGCTGGATGCGGTGCTGCCGCCGGATATTCCGATCCCGAGCATCGCCGAAGTACAGCGTGCATTGTACGACGCCACCAAAGCGGTGAGCGATATGCCAGGCGAAGAGGTCAAACAGCGCCTGCGTACCGGTACTGTAGTGACCACCGACGATCGTAACTGGGAGCTGCGCTATTCTGCCTCGGCGCTGCGTTTCAACCTGAGCCGCGCCGTGGCGATTGATATGGAAAGCGCCACCATTGCCGCACAAGGTTACCGCTTCCGGGTGCCTTATGGCACGCTGCTGTGTGTGTCGGATAAACCATTGCACGGCGAGATCAAACTGCCCGGCCAGGCAAACCGTTTTTATGAAGGGGCAATTTCCGAGCACCTGCAAATTGGTATTCGCGCGATTGACCTGTTGCGGGCGGAGGGCGATCGCCTGCACTCACGTAAGCTGCGCACTTTCAACGAACCGCCGTTCAGATAAGAAAAAAGGACTCACTATGCAAACCCCAACACCGTTACAGGCGTTACGCGACCAGCTCGTCGCGCTGGAGCTTGACGGTATCATTGTGCCGCGCGCCGATGCGCATCAGAGCGAAGATTGCGCCCCGCACGATAATAAATTGCAGTGGCTCACCGGCTTTACCGGCTCGGCCGGTCTGGCGCTGGTACTGCGCGATCGCGCGTTAATGTTTGTCGATGGTCGCTACCAGGTGCAGGTGCGCAGCGAAGTGGATCTGCATGCCTTTGAAATCCATCACCTGCACAACGAGCCGCTGGAGCAGGTTCTTGCTTCGTTGCCTGCGGGCAGCCGCATCGGTTTCGAACCGCTGCTGATGGTCAACAGCCAGTTCACCGCTCTTGACGCCACGCATTGTGAACTGGTGGCGCTGGCGCACGATCCGTTCGCTGCCATCTGGCGCGATCGCCCGGCGGCACCCTGCGGCGTGATCCGTGAAATGCCCGTCGCCATCAGTGGCGAAAGCAGTGCCGATAAACGCGCGCGTATTGCACAAGTGCTGGCGGCGAAAGGGGCAGATTATCTCGCCATCACCCTACCGGATAATATTGCCTGGCTGCTGAATATCCGCGGCTCCGACATTGCGATGAACCCGGTGGCGCACTCTTTTGCCCTGCTGGGCCGTGATGGCACAGTGGAGTGGTTTGTCGATTCACGGAAAACAGCCGCGCTGTCTGCTGAACTGAAGGCCACGCTGACGCTCAGCGATTTCGACGCCTTTCTGCCGCGCTGCCAGCAGATTGCGCCGGGTAAACGCATCCTGCTCGACGGCGATTTTGCCCCCGTCGCACTGCGTTTTGCTATTGAACAACAGGGCGGCGAAGTGCTGTGGAGCGCGGATCCAATCACCTTTATCAAAGCGCATAAAAACCCGGTTGAGCTGGCGGGCTACCGCGAAAGCCACCAGCAGGATGGCGCCGCGTGGGTGAATTTCCTGGCGTGGCTGGCGCAGGAAGTTCCGGCGCGTGAAGTTGCTGGCAACCCGGTCACCGAACTGGAAGCCCAGCAGAAACAACTGGAATTTCGCCAGCAGCAGGCCGGGTTTATCGAGCAGAGTTTCAGTACCATTTCGGCCTCTGCCAGCAACGCCGCCATGTGCCACTATCACAGCAGCGAAAAAACCAACAAAGCCATTACTCGCGCGAACTTCTACCTGAACGACTCCGGCGGCCAGTACCAGAACGGCACCACTGACGCCACGCGTACCCTGTCGTTTGGCCCGCTGGACGCGCAGCAGCGCCTGCACTACACCGCCGTGCTGAAAGGCTTTCTGTCGATGTTTACCCTGCAATTCCCTGCCGGTACGCACGGCCATCAGCTTGACGCCTTTGCCCGCCGCGCGCTGTGGGATCTGGGGCTGGATTTCGATCACGGCACCGGACACGGCGTCGGCCATCAGTTGCTGATCCACGAACAGCCGCAGCGCATTGCGAAAAAGGTCAACCCCTGGCCGCTCAGCGCCGGTAATATTATGACCATTGAACCGGGTTACTATCTGGCGGATCGCTACGGTATTCGTATCGAAAATCAGGTGGAAGTGGTGGAAAGCCAGCCCGGTTTCTGTCGTTTCTCGTCCCTGACGCTGATCCCCATCGATTTGAGCCAGGTGGAGTGGAGCCTGCTGAGCGAACAGGAGAAGCAGTGGTTGGATGATTATCACCAGCAGGTGCGTGAAACGTTGTCGCCGCGGGTCAACAGTGACGCCCGCGCGTGGCTGATTGCCGCCACCGCGCCGCTGCGCGTGCAGGCAAGCTAACTCATGGCGCCGGGGCAACCCGGTGCTGATGGCTGCTGAACGCCGAAAAGCATGAGCATTGGTTCAGCGATATTGTTCACGCCAGGAATATCATTAATGACTCGCCCACATTCAGCACTGAATTATCAGACGCCGTCAGAGCTTGCGGTACAGTGGCGAAACGGGAAATTAGACAGTAATAGAGCAGATATTACTAACTGATCGTTGTATCTGATACTGGGATCTGGTCATGGGATGAGTAAAAAAATAACCCATAAATTCCATGATATTTCCCGTCATAGCCTCACCATCGATGTTTATTAACAAATAATTATCATTGGTTTTTACATATGGAACGTAGTTTGTTTCAGTCATGATAGTTTTCCATTCAGCCATAATGGCGCGCAGAAATGAGCGCTCACATCCCCCCCACATAACATCATGATAAATACATAAATTTATTAATTAAATTCAAGTGAAGATAAAACTGCACCCTCTGCATGGCTGGAATAAAGAATAATATGGCTGAAATTAATAATGCGGACAGTCTTCCAGCACTTTAAATTACCATCTCTTAAATGCTTATGATTATCATTATCACATGTGGTGATTTTTCAAGAGCTCTTGGGGTTGGAAAAATAAAAAATTGGGGAGATAGTATGAGGAAATACAGAATTTCACCTATTAGTATAAGTTTGATATGTCTGATTACACCGCTTTCTTTTTTCGTTAACGCTACAGATAATGATAATACAATTATTGTCTCAGCAAATGCCAATGGACAAGCCAATAGTACAGAACAAGCACCAGCATCAGTTACCTCAATTTCCCAAAATCAATTAGAAAAGAAACCGTATCGTGATATTGCGGATATGCTCCAGGGGATTCCGGGTGTTACGACAACCATCGGTGGAGACCATAAAGAAATAAATATACGTGGCATGGGTTCTGCATATACGCTATATCTTATCGACGGAATGAGAATTGACTCCAGAGATAGCAGTCGATTATTTGATGGTTCTGGTCAGATGAATGCCTGGATTCCTCCTGTTTCCGCTATTGATCATATAGAGGTTATTAGGGGACCGATGTCATCGCTTTATGGTTCTGATGCAATTGGTGGCGTAATTAACATTATTACAAAGAAAAACGCAAAAAAATGGCAGGGTAGTATCGGAAGTAATTTGACTGTACAGGAACATAGTGATTCCGGTGATATTTTTCAGAATGATTTTTTTGTTACAGGACCATTAGTAGATAATATCCTTTCAATGCAAGCCTATGGTAGTTATTCAAAGCGCGATGAAGACGAAATTTATAATGGTTATCGCGGCAGCAAAAGAGAAAACGTGACAGGAAAAGTTACCTATACGCCTACCGATGAACAAGAGGTTTCGCTCACTGCTAACCATACACAGCAGGATATTAGCCAGATGGTTGGAAAATCCATCAGTCCGGAGTGTACGTATTACTCTGGCTGCCCTTCTGATTTTCGTAAAAAAGCAGAGGTAAATCGGTTCTCTGTCAATCATGTGGGCTACTGGGCTATTGGTAAGACTGACTCGTATATCCAGAGTGAAGATTACTCTATTAACTCACAGGATATTGATTTGAAGAATATTAATATGCGTTCTTCACTCTCCTCAAATATAGGGAGTCATATTCTTACGTTTGGTGGTGAGCTAAGCATTAAGAAATTACATGACGGTTATTCAAACCAGATTTCTGATTTAACGAATCTAAAACGGACAGAAAAATCTCTCTTTCTCGAAGATTCATGGATGACAACCGAAGACTTTACCCTGACAACAGGGGTAAGACTGGATCACGATAATCAATTTGGTGATCACTGGAGCCCACGTATGTATGGCGTGTGGAATGTAGCTCCGGACTGGACAGTAAAAGGAGGGGTAAGCAGTGGTTTTAAAGCCCCAGGAATCACTGAAACAGATCCACATTTTGGTTCAGTCTCCTATGCGGGTGATGTTTATGGTAATCCTAACCTTAAACCTGAAAAATCAATCACGCAGGAACTTGGTCTCTTATACAACAACGACGAGGGATTATCTGGAGGTGTGACATTATTTAATAATCAATTTAAAGATAAAATAACAACAACTGCATGCCCGTCTACCCAATGCGATCCTGTTCCCAACCCATATGGGGCATATCCGCTAACATATAATAATGTAGGGAAAGCGGTTACGAGAGGGGTTGAGGCTGATCTTAATTTTCCTGTAAATGATAAAGTAACCGTTGAAAATAATTATACATATACATATTCACAACAAAAATCAGGTGAGTATAAAGGAAAACCGCTGACAAAACTTCCCAAACATCAATTTACCAGCACGATAAATTATCAATTAAATGAGTCAATTAAAACCTGGCTTACAGTGAACTTCCGCGGAAAAGATAGTGATAATGTGGGTGGAACGGAGCAAGCAATATTACCAATCAGAGCCCCATCTTTTGCATTATTCGATTTTGGTACAGATTATAGTGTGAATAAAAATATAGATGTCAAAGCTGGCATCTCGAACCTGTTGGATAAGAAAATCAGATATGATAATTACGGATATACTGAGGATGGAAGACGCTTCTGGGTTGCAGTAAACTACGCCTTCTGATGGTGAAAGAGGGTTAATAACCCTCTTTTAAATTAAATTCTGAAAGAATTATTATTTCTAATGTTAGCATCCTGGAATTCCTTATAGTAGCTTAATGGTGGTTTGCCCAAAACTTTTTTGAACATAGTTACAAAACCACTGGTATTTTCATATCCTAAATCAAGAGCAATTGTGGTTATACTATCCCCCTGAGAAATCCTTTGGAGCGCAATGACAATGTGGAGTTGCTGTTTCCATCTGCCAAAGCTCATTCCTAGTTCCTGATGGACAAGTCGGGTAAAACTTCTTTCGCTCATATTAATTTTATTTGCCCATTCCTTGAGTTTTAAGTTATCCCCTGGATTTTTTATTAACATATTGGCTAAAGAATAGAGGCGAGATTCAGAAGGCATAGGAAGGCTCACATCCATTTTTGATGATATTTTTATCTGGTCAACTAAAATATCAATAATTTTTTGCTCCGACGGCTTTATTAGTTCGTGATTAAACCCGGACGCATATATTATTAACTCACGTAAAAGTGGAGAGACAGATAATGTGCTACATTCGGAAGGTAATCCCTTAATTAAGCTGGTATCTATAAAAATACAATAACAATCTGTATTACCACTCCCTCTTGTCGAATGGAGGACATTAGTAGGTATCCATATTGCACATTGAGGCGGGATCAATCTGATACAGTTTTTCACTTCGCAAATCATCGTGCCTTTGACTGAAAAAAGAAGCTGTGCTTCGGGATGTTTGTGTGGTTTCAATTCCCAGTCATCAGAGATACTCTCTGATTTCATTGAGAAGACAGGTAATAAAGGATTTATGAATTCTGAGGGTGTATGGTCTAACGTTCTCACTGGAATTGTCTCCACCAATGGGCACTGTCTGGAATACAGATATTATGCCATTTGTTTTAATATCGAGCCAGTACAAAAGGTGTTTTTATATTTTAAATCTTAACTAAAATGACATTGTACTTAATCACTGGTAAATCTCTTGTTACTCCTGTCAGACTGCATCAGTATCATTTAGTATTTTTATTGTGAAGATTATTTTTAAAATTTGTGCACGCTGTGCATTCTTACTTACATTTGGCCGAGAAAGATAAAGACCTGGCTTGATTATAAAGTTATCATTATTACCTCTAATATATGAGGTGCAATTTTTTAGTCGTTATGTAACTCAAGCGTTAGTCTTATCGGTGTATGTTTTTTTAGGGCAAAATATTTATGACTGCTTTTTTCCATGATCTGCTTATCTGGATTGAAAATAATTTACATACCAATCTTAAAATAGAAAACATTTCAATTAAATCAGGTTACAGTAAATGGCATCTCCAGAGAATGTTTCATAAATATTTTGGAATAAGTCTTGGGAGATACATTCGAAACAGGAAAATTACAAATGCAGCCCTCCTTATAAAAATGAGCCAGCTCCCGATGGTAGAAATTTGTGTTGAAAGCGGTTTTAGTTCCCAGCAAACATTCACTCGTTTTTTTAAGAAGTACTATGGCGTAACTCCGGGTTACTACCGTAAGACTCGATTTATATCCAGCTCTTTTTTTCAGAGAAACCTCGCTATGTCCTGGAACTTAACAGTTAAACATGAGAATATTATATTTGAGCATAATATTGTTTCTTCTATTCATAATAGAAGAAATGATTTTAAAGAAGAACAGCAAGAAGTTGTCCTTTCACAAAGAAATGAAAGTATTGAATCTCTTTTCTATAAAAAATTAACTCGTTTCATTTTAGATTTATACGAAAAATTCGTAATTTCTTCCTGCAGTGAATCAAACCATTTGACTATAACTGCTGGGTTCAAGAAAACGTTGTCAGTAAAAGATCCTGTGATTTTATTTACTGCTGGAGATGCTACGCTCTCTTCGGCTGTTACATATAATGAGTTTATAAGGTTTTATTATGAAGGATATATATCTGATTTAGAAAATTTTATAAATTATGTATATTTTAATTATATGCTAGAGAACAAAATAAAAAGAAGAGACTCTGATCCTGATTTTTTCTCTGGCTGTTTTTTTGAAAAAGAGAATAAAGGTGGTTTAAAAGGATATTATTATATCCCTTTACCAGATAAGTGTTATTTAGAGGATGATAAATAAATATTATTCCTTTCTTCTATGGCTTGCTCGTTTTTATATGAAAAAGAAAATAATTATAAACTACAAGGGCAGGCCAGAAGTAAACCAAATATTTTCATTTTATAGTGTCAATTAACCTATATGTTAGACGTCCATTATATTCATCCCAACGTCGTTCAAGAACGCCTGCAGTATAGAGATCTCTTGTGACTCGATAAATTACACTCAGCGCAATTTTATGACTTTCTTTCATCAGGGAATATATTTCGGTAACCTGGAGAAATTTATTCTTGTTATTTTCCATGACATGGATAACATATTGCCTTGGTACTGTTTGTCGTAAGCGTTTTCTCGTTAACATCATTAATTACTCTGTTCTTTTTCTTTCACATGAGTGGCGAATTTGGCTAAAGTGAAAGTGCATTAATCTTGTTATTTTATATTGTTAAGTAAATTATTGGCTTTGACTATTGCACTATCCTTATCAGAAACAATTAGCATAGGATATCCCCAAAATTTTGAAAATGCTTTCACAAAACCTTTTAATATAATGCTTTGTTTGTTTTCTGGTACTATTTGAATTTGTGCGATTATATATTTCTTCACACTGACTCTGTTTTTCTTAAGCCATAATGCCAATTTCATTTTTTCTTCTTTTGAATGTTCGTGTTGTTCTTCATCCTCAAATTCTGTCGCGCTTATTATGACGAAAGGTATTTTCTTGTCTAAAATTTTTTCTAGCTGAACAAAACTGTTATCGTAAGCTTCGCTTTGAGAACTGCTATTCTCCATTTGGTCGACTTGTATCAGCCATACGAGAGGGAACTCCGATTCATCAATACGTAACATTTTTCTTGCCCTTCAGAAGTAAACATAATGAGATAGATTATCATTTCCTTTATTTGTAATATTATAAATTCCAGTCATCCTGTTACAGGATCCGGCCTTATCAATTGAAAAAAACCAGTCCCCGTTCTTGCAGGTACTGCGCTGATTTCATTATGAGTATTTCGTGATTGCTGATACAGACCGTGTGAATCAGAGGCTTTAAAAGGCTTACGAGAAGGTTTGAAATTGCGGAGCAACTGTCTGCACGCGCAGCGCGCGGTAAACGCTGAAAAGCAAAAAGCCTGCTCGAAAGCAGGCTTCTTAAATTTGGCTCCTCTGACTGGACTCGAACCAGTGACATACGGATTAACAGTCCGCCGTTCTACCGACTGAACTACAGAGGAATCGTGTGAACGGGGCGAATATTAGCGACGCCCCTGGGCCTTGTCAAAGCCTGATTTGCCTTTTTCGGCGCGTTTGCCGAATTATTCTCCAGATTGTGCAGAAATGGCGCCTTTCTGCGGCTTTGGGTACTTCCATAGCCACCGGCCGCTCGCCATGCGCCAGTAGAAAAAGACGCCGCGTACCGCCCAGTCGAGGAACATTCCGAGCCAGACACCAATCACACCCATACCGAGCATGATCCCCAGCGTATATCCTGCCACCACCCGGCAACCCCACATTCCAAGCATGGAAACCCACATGGCGAAACGGGCGTCGCGCGCGCCTTTCAGGCCCGCAGGCAGCACCCACGACGCCGCCCAAATCGGCATAAACGCCGCATTGAGCCACAGAAGCACCTTAACCACCTCTTTTACATCCTCTTCCTGGGTATAAAAGGCGGCGAACAGCCCGGCAAAAGGCGCGGTACCCCAGGCAATGGCCGTCAGCAACAGTGTTGAAAGCCAGAAGACATGGCGTAGCTGGCGTTCTGCCTGGCCGATCTGCCCTTTACCGAGGCGCTTACCGGTAATAATGGTAGATGCGGAACCGAGCGCGTTCCCAGGCAGGTTAATCAGCGCCGCCACGGAGAAGGCAATAAAGTTACCGGCGATGACGTTGGTCCCCATACCCGCGACAAACATTTGCGTTAACAGCTTGCCGCCGTTAAACAGCACCGACTCGATACTGGCCGGAATGCCGATCCCCATCACTTCCCAGATAATGGAGAAGTTGAGTTTTTCGAAGTAGCTTTTCAGCGAGATACGCAGCGACGGGTTAAAACCAATCATCAGTACCCAGATAATCGCCACCGCGCCAATATAGCGGGAGATGGTCAACCCCAACCCTGCACCGGCAAAACCCATGCCTTTCCAGCCCCAAAGGCCATAAATCAGGATGCTGCTGATGATGATGTTGAGGATATTCATCCCGCCATTAATCAACAGCGGGATTTTGGTATTGCCCGCGCCGCGCAGCGCACCGCTGCCAATCAGCGCAATGGCCGCCGCCGGGTAGCTGATAACGGTGAGTTCAAGGTAAGTTAGCGCCAGCGCTTTAACTTCGGCCGTCGCCGCACCGGCGATAAAGTCGATGATTTGCGTGCCAAAGTAGTGGATCACTGCCGCCAGTACAATGGCGAACAACGTCATGATCACCAGCGACTGCCGGGTTGCCGCCCTCGCCCGCTCACTATCCAGTTTGCCGAGGCTGAAGGCCACAACCACCGTCGTCCCTAAATCAATGGCGGCAAAAAAAGACATCACTACCATGTTGAAGCTGTCCGCCAGGCCGACGCCCGCCATCGCTTCTTTACCCAGCCAGCTCACCAGAAACGTGCTGAGCACGCCCATCAGCAAAACACAGGTGTTTTCCAGGAAGATAGGTACGGCAAGGGGGGTGATTTCTCGCCAGAATAATACACGGTAACTTTTACGTTTTCTGTACCAGGGCGTCCGCATGACGGCCTGGCGTAAGGGAGTGACAAGGTTCAAAATGGTCCTTAGCCGCGAAAGATGAAATCACATTTCAAATGATGAGGGAGAAACCCTGATCCTGCAAAGTATTTACGCCGAAATCGGTGTTTATTAGATCAATCTGACGAGGGATTCAGCAGTCAGGTGGCGATCGCTAAAATGAGGTTTGACAAAAGATTTTTCGCCGCTAAGATAAGCCTCCACACGATTCCTCTGTAGTTCAGTCGGTAGAACGGCGGACTGTTAATCCGTATGTCACTGGTTCGAGTCCAGTCAGAGGAGCCAAATTTAAAAAGCCTGCTTTCGCGCAGGCTTTTTGCTTTTCAGCGTTTACCGCGCACCGCGTGTGCAGACAGTTGCGAACCTCATCACAAAACCGTATTTTGAATACTCCTCGCCCGCTGGGTATTTATCGCTTTGATTGTTGAGGGAAAAATGGAATCGTTATTTGTCTACGGCACGCTGCGTCCTGGCTGTTCTAATGCACATATCCTGGAAAACATCGGCGGTGAATGGCTGCCGGGCTACGTCACCGGTACGTTTTACACGCATGGCTGGGGAGCCGCCGCCGATTTTCCTGGCATCGTACTGGATGAAAACGGCGCACAGGTGCACGGTTACCTGTTTTTGTCCGACAACCTGACTGCGCACTGGCCAATGCTGGATGAATTTGAAGAGGGCTACGACCGCGTTTTGGTTGAGGTCACCACTGCTGAGGGCACGCGCGTCAGCGCATGGATTTACCAGCTGCAGCCACGAGCCGAATAACCTGCTGGCTCCCGCACAGGGCCGCATCAGCGGCCCTGAACTCTCCACCTGTCAAAAAGCCACGCAGTTCGTCTGCCGCACTCACCGGCACATCCCGCTGGATAAATGTGCCAGGCTGTTAAGCGGATATAACATGCCCTTTCGAGGACGACTCAATGATCACACTATGCAACGCCTGCGGCACCGCCTATGAGAAAAACGATGCCCATCCGCAGCAGTGCAAAATCTGCGACGATGCCCGCCAGTTTGTCCCCGTAACGGGGCAAAAATGGATCGATTTCCCGGCCCTTCTTGCCGGGCACAGCAACAAGTGGCAGCAGCACAACGCCGATCTTTTCAGCATCCAGACCGTGCCGGAGTTTGCCATTGGTCAGCGCGCTTTTCTTCTGCGCACGGCAGAAGGCAACATTTTGTGGGACTGCATTGCCACGCTCGATGACGCCACAAAAACGCTGATTACCGCGCTGGGCGGGCTGAAAGCCATCGCCATATCGCACCCGCATTTTTACACCACCATGCAGGAGTGGGCTGCCTGGTTTAACGCGCCGATTTACCTGCACGCCAGCGATAGCGAGTGGATCATGCGCGATAGCCCCTTCATTCAACGCTGGGAAGGCGACGCGCTATCGCTGACCGCTGACGTCACGTTAATGCGTCTCGGCGGTCATTTTGCGGGCAGCAGCGTTCTGCACTGGGCACGCAATGACGGCATAGTGTTTACCGGCGACACCGTGCAGGTTGCGCCAGGCGCTGATGCCGTCTCCTTTATGTGGAGCTACCCCAATATGCTGCCGCTGCCGGCAGCAACGGTCAGCGAGATGACGCGCCGCCTGAGTACCGTCAAATTTACGCAACTCTATGGCGCCTTTGCAGGCAAAGAGATAACCGAGAACGCCGCCGGGATCGTGCGTCGCTCAGGGGAAAAATATCTCGCCTGCCTGCGTTAAGGCTTCAGAGCGCGTGCGTTATAAAATGCGCAATCCTCTCTGTAAGCGCTTGCGGCGCTTCGAGCGGCAGCAGATGCCCGGCGTCAGGGATGATATGCAACGTCGCCTGCGGAATCCGCGGCAAAAGTTCGGCCTCCAGCACCGGGCGGCGTTCCACCTTATCCTGCTCGCCCAAAATCACCATCGCAGGTACCTTAATTGCAGCGACGTCTGCCGTAATATCTTCCGCCATCATCACGTCCGGCCAGGCTTTTTTCGCCTGCGGGCTGCCTTTCAGGCTGTCTTCAATCACCTGCTCCCGCTGTGCGACGCTCAGTTCTTTCGCTGTCAGCACATTATCAATCACGTATCCGACCGATTCACGGGACGAATAAGCGCTGGTTAAAAGCGTGCGTTCTTGCGGCGAAAGGCGCATCGGCGAAGGGGGAGATGGCGCGACCAGGATCATCCCTGCAAGGCCGGTCGGTTGGTGCGAGGCAACAAGCTGCGCCACCTTTCCCCCCATCGAATGCCCCACCAGAATATAGCGTTGCAGGTTAAGCGCACTGATGACCGCCTGCGCATCCGCCGCCAGCGTCGCCAGCTCATAGCCGCTTTCCGGTTTTGCAGATTCCCCCCAGCCGCGATGGTCGATGGCTACCGTCCGGTAGCGCTCCGACAACGCCCCGGCAACCGTATCCCAGGTACGCGACGAACCGCCGTAATAGTGTAAAAAGACCAGTGCCAGCTCCCCGCTCCCTTGTTGCGTGACCTGAATTTGCGTGCCATTGACGTCGAGTTTCATTGCATAGCTCCTCTGTTTTACGAGTCAGCAGCGTAAACTCCATCACAGCATTTGATAATTCCCTGTAAAGTAGCGAGAGTCGATAACATGAGTATTGAATGGTAAAGAAATGGATCGGTTAACCAGCCTTGCTGTTTTTGTCGCTGCCGTTGAAGAAGGCAGTTTTGCCGCCGCTGCGAGACGTTTTGGCCTGTCTGCGGCCATGGCGGGCAAACACGTCAGCGCGCTTGAAACCGAAGTGAATGCCCGGCTTCTGCAACGTTCAACCCGGCGATTAAGTTTGACCGATGCCGGTCAAATCTATTACGAGCGCGGCAAACAGATCCTCGAAGCGTTTGAGGATGCAAACCGCGCAGCGGGCGATACCCAGGCCACCGCACGTGGCACCTTGCGCGTTACCGTTCCGGTCACTTTCGGTGAGCTTCATGTCGCACGCGTGGTGGCTCGCTATCTGGAAGATCACCCTGAAGTGGATGTGGAAGTATTGCTGGAGGATCGCTATATCGATCTGCTGGATGCACGCGTAGATGTGGCTATCCGGATTGGCAGACTTAAATCCCCGCAGCTTGTTACGCGGCAACTGGCGCCCTGTCGCATGGTTATCTGCGCTTCGCCTGGCTGGCTTTTGCGGCACGGCACTCCGCAAACGCCGGAGGATTTACGCCATGCTGCGCGGCTGGCTTTTAGTGAAGCGGTCTCAGAAGGGAACTGGACGCTTTTTGATCAACAAAAACACGCGCACGTCATTGATGGGCCATGCAGGCTGACGGCAAATAATCTGCAGTTACTGGTGGCATCTGCGCTGGCCGGAACGGGGATTGTCTATGGGCCAACCTTTGTTTTTGGCGATTATATCCGCCGCAAGGCCTTGATCCCGTTGCTGCCGGATTACACCGCCAGCGATTTAGTTATTCAGGCGGTTTATCCGAGTGCGCTACACATTCCCATGAAAGTCCGTCGTTTTGTCGATTACCTGGCCCAGGCTTTTGGCGACAATCCCCCCTGGGATCGGGCCTGATAGTTGTCAAAACGGCTTTGCCCCTCTACAAGAGACGTTTCAGGCCTGCAATAGCGCTTCAACAAAGGTGGAAAACTGGCGGGCTTTGGCGGTGGCCATCCGCCCGCCGGGAAAAACGGCCCACAGATCAATATCGGGCAGCGTCCACTCATTGACGACGCGTTCAACCTCTCCCGTCGCAATTTCCTGCGAAAACATCCAGTCTGAAGCGATGGTAATGCCCATGCTTGCCAGTACAGCGGCTCTGACACCTTCCGCTGCGCTTAAATGCAGCCGTCCTCTGAGCACCACATTTTCCACTTCATCACCCCGTCTGAAGTGCCAGCTATCATTCACCTGGCTAAACACCAGCGCCTCATGTTGGCTAAGTTCCCTCGGGTGTGTTGGATAACCGAAGCGGGATAAATAGTCCGCCGTTGCCAGTACAGAACGTCGCGACGTTGCCAGCTTACGCGCCACCGCCCCAGAATCCTGCAGGTTGCCCATGCGCAAACAGATATCAATCCCTTCAGCAATCAGATCGATTGGACGATCGTCGAGCCTGATATCAACCTGCAATTCCGGGTGCTGCTGCATAAAATGTGGCAGAAAGGGAATGACATGTAATCGGGCAAAGGTGGGCGCGGCAGCCACCCTCAGAATGCCCGACAGGCCTTTATCTGCGCTGCGTGCGGCGATTTCTGCTTCTTCTGCCTGCTGCAGGGCAATCCTTACGCGCTCGTAGAAACGCAGACCCGCTTCCGTGGGGGTCAGGCCATGCGTAGTACGCAGCAACAACCGTACATCAAGATGCTTTTCCAGTTGAGCAATCGTCTTGGATACGGCTGGCTGGCCGATATTCAAAATCCGCGCGGCGGCGGAAAAAGACCCGGCATCAACGACCTGAACATACATCTGCATCGCCTGAAAGCGGTCCATCATATTCCCCCGTGGAATAGCAATTATCACATTTAGCCATCTGCCATTACCCACCGACATTAACAGATACTCTACCTCAACGACAGCGGGCAGGAATTAACCCTCCCGTTTAAACGCCAAAGGGGATTAAACCCGCCATTCTGCCGGAGGAGCCTGAAACCCTATCTGCACGCCCCGCGGTGGTGTGCGCCGTTGCAAAACTGATTGCTTTAACCGAAAACTGATAACCGAGGAATCACTATCATGGCCCGTTTCGAAAATTACCGTCATCACTTTACTCACGCGCGCCTTACCCGCTCAGCCAGCGGAGTGCTTGAAGTTATGCTGCACACGGAAGGTGGCTCGTTGCTGTTTAACGGCCACACCCACGAAGAATTTGTCGAACTGTTTCATCAAATTGGCGCCGATCCGGATAACCGGGTGGTGATCCTGACAGGCGCAGGTGAGGCATTTATGGAAAACATCAGTCCTGATGGTTTCGATTTCTTCACCCCTCGCGGCTACGACAAGATTTATCGCGAAGGTAAAAAGGTGCTGATGAATCTGCTGGATATTGAAGTACCTGTGATAACGGCACTGAACGGCCCTGTTCGCCTGCATTCAGAATACGCTTTACTGTCTGATATCGTGCTGGCCACCCCTGATACCGTTTTCCAGGACAAGCCGCATTTCGAATTCGGTATTGTACCGGGGGACGGCGTCAATCTCTTATGGCCGGAAGTCATCGGCAGCGTGCGCGGCCGTTATTTTCTGCTGACGCGTCAGGAGCTGGATGCAGCGACGGCCAAAGAGTGGGGGGTGGTGAATGAAATTCTGCCGCGAGACAGGCTGCTGACGCGCGCGCATGAACTGGCAGAATCGCTTGCCGCATTGCCGCCGCTGACGAGCCGTTACACCCGGATCGCGCTCACGCAGAAACTTCGTCGCATCATTGATGAAGGTGCCGGTTACGGCCTGGCGCTGGAAGGCATCAGTGCTGCCGATGTGGCATTACAGGCGGCCATTGCGCCTTAATCCATCCCGATAATTTCTACTCATCCGGCGCATCATAACGCCGGATTTTGTCATTGCGTATAGCGGAGGAGTCGATGAATCAGCAAAAAACGTTTCTCATTACTGGAGCCAGTAAAGGTATCGGTTACGCATTATCTGCACGTCTGGCCAGCGCCGGACATCATGTTATCGGGATTGCCCGCCACGCTCCTGAACAGGGTTTTCCGGGGCAATTTATTAGCCTCGATCTTGCCGATACCCCGGCGGTACAACGGAAATTCAGCGAGATAAATGCGGCATTCAGAGTGGATGGCGTCATCAATAACGTCGGGCTGGTGCGCCCGCAGTGGCTGCCTGATGTCACGACAGATGCGCTTGATGAGGTCTTGCGGGTTAACCTGCATCCCGCACTGCTGGCGGTTCAGAGCGCGTTACCGGGGATGCGCGCCCGCGGCTGGGGGAGAATTGTGAACATTGCCAGCCTGACAATACTCGGCGTACCGCAGCGGACATCCTATGCCGCCGCCAAAGCAGCATTAGTCAGCTTTACACGTAGCTGGGCGCTGGAGCTGGCTACGCAGGGGATCACCGTGAATGCGGTGGCGCCCGGGCCGACAGAAACAGCGCTGTTCCGGGCCAACAACGCGCCCGGAAGTGAAGGTGAACAGCGCTACCTTGCCAGTGTGCCAATGAAACGTCTGGGCCAGCCCGAGGAGATAGCCGCAGCCGCGCAGTTCTTGCTGAGTGACGATGCCGGATTTATTACCGGGCAGACACTCTACGTTGATGGTGGCGCATCAATAGGCGTATCGCAGATATAACGCAGCGCAGACACCTCAACGTGATGTTGAAAACGAAGAGAAACCAAAATATCAGCGATGTTTAGGTGAACAGGCATATAGGAAACGACAAATCGGGCAACCATAACGTGCCCGATTTGTTATTCATCACCGCTGCCAGGCGGGGAAATCAATATAACCGCGCTCATTACCACCAAAAAACGTTTCGCGTTGATAAGGCGTTAACGGGTAACCATATTGAATACGTGCAGGCAAATCCGGGTTAGCGGTAAATAAGCGGCCAAATGCAATTAAATCGGCATCCTTCGAGGCCAGCATCTGCTCCGCTGCTTCGGGTTTGAAACCGCCAGCGGCGATAATCGTGCCGTGGTAAAACGCGCGTAACTGATGGCTGGCAACAGGTTCAGCATAATAGCCACTGTCACGATCTTCCGGGCCCACAATGCGAGGCTCAATAATATGCAGGTAAGCCAGAGCCGCATCATTCAGCTTTTCGGCCAAATAACGGAATGTAGCCGCCGGATCGCTGTCACGCATATCGCCATAAATGCCACTGGGCGAAATACGCACCGCGACGCGCCCTGCCCCCCAAACATCTGTTAGCGCAGCCACAACCTGCAGTAAAAAACGCGTTCGGTTTGCCAGGCTTCCGCCCCATTTATCCCGGCGTAAGTTAGTGCCATCCAGCAGAAATTGCTCCGGCAGATAGCCGTTCGCCGCATGGAGTTCAACGCCATCGAAACCAGCAGCTTTCGCGCGTTTCGCCGCAAGCCCGAACGCCGCAATGATGCCGACAATTTCACGCTCTTCAAGCGCCCTGGGTTCAGGGAACAGTTTCCCTTCATAGGTTCCATCTTCATTTTTGACCATGCCGTAGGTATCCCGCGCTATCAGTGCAGAGGGCGCGACCGGATCCTGCCCTTCGGAGAGTTCCGGCAAGGACTGGCGTCCTGGGTGCCAAAGTTGCAACACAACCTGCCCACCTTGTTCATGCACCGCATCAACAACACGTTTCCATCCCGCCTGTTGTGCAGGATTAAAAATACCTGGGGCATCAGCATACGCATTCGCGAAAGGTGAAATCGCCGTCGCTTCCGCAATAAGCAGGCCTCCCCGGCTGGCGCGCTGGCGATAATACTCGACCATTAAATCTCCGGGTACACCGCCATTATCCGTGCGCATCCGCGTGGTCGGCGCCATGACAACACGATGTTGAAGACGGAGTTTTCCTGCCGTAACAGGGGTAAATAATGCGTTCATTTTGTCTCTTCTCTGCTGGAATGGTGAACGAAGCATAAAGAGACACGCAGAGACCAGAAACCGCCGCGCGGGCATAACCGCTATGCTGAGCTGGAATGTAGGCTGGGAGAATTCACTGACGGTTGGAGGCTAAGCGAACCCGTTTTAGTCCCGCGCATTTTTGCGTTAGCCACCCGCCAATGCCTGGCTGCACCCGCTTCGTCAGTCTGGTATATCGCTTCCGCCCTCACCACGCGCAAGGTATCCCTGTTTGCCCTAAAGCTTTTTGCTTTCAGTCCGATAGAGATATTCAAACTCAACAAGGGCGAGATTATGAAGAAAATCATTCTGGCGGGTCTGCTGTGCTGTATTTCGCAAATGGGCCACAGTGCTTCGTTTAATTGTGAGAAAGCCGCAGGTTTTGTCGAACTTACCATTTGCTCCACGCCCGCGCTCTCCGGGATGGACAGCCAGCTTAACGCGCTCTATAACCAGCTACTTCAGCAGCAGCCGGAAAATAAAGCCCTGCTGCATAAATCCCAGTTGTCATGGCTGAAAGATATTCGCAATAAGGCAACGACCATTGAGTCACTGCAAACGGCGTATCAGTCACGCATTCAGGATCTGCAAACGCTGCTGGGTAACAACACTGCAGCCGTGCAGGCGAAACCCGATCCTGCGCCGGTTGCCCCGCAGCCCGCACCGGTTGCCGCCAAATCGGAACTTGAAACGAAAGCTGAAGCGGGCGATATCGCTGCGCAAGCCGCATGGGGAATCGAGCTCAGCAAAGGCACGGCGCAGCAAAAAAGCGAAGCCATTCACTGGCTGGAATCCGCAGCGGCGCAAAAAAATCCGGCGGCCATGCAGCGGTTGGGTTTTCTCTATACCTACGGGAAAAGCGTTACCCGGGATGTTGATAAAGGCGTGGCGTTAACCCGCGCAGCAGCCGAAGCCAACGATGCGAACGCGCAAATTGATTTGGGTTACAACTATGCCAACGGGATTGGCGTTGAAAAGGATTATCAGCAAGCGCTGGCGTGGTATGAAAAGGCAAAAGCCAATGGCAGCCCTTTAGCAGAGAGAAATATCGCGGCGATAAAATCCAATATGGAAGAAGAGGCCAAATACCGCAATGGCTATACCGCAATCGTGACCTGCGGCCCGGTTACCGCGCCGGGATACGTTGATAACTGCTTTAACGACAGCGACCTGAAAATCACCAAAGACAATATCACCACGCTTTATAACATGAGCAGCGGCAACTTCCCCAGCGCGGCCGGGGAAGCGTTCTCCGACGGATTACATATCAAATTGCCGGAAAGCTTTAGCGTCTATGCGCAAAACAGCATGGATAACGATGTGTTAATGGTGAAGATTGTCAAAAATGACAGCGGTAAAGTGGTGTTCCAGGATCAAGCGTCAAAATACGGCGTGATTAGCGTCAGAAACTAAGCGGCAAAGGGAAAATGCGACACTCCGGCCTCTTCTTGAGGCCGTTTTTTTGCCCAGCATCCTGCGAAACGCTGCGCGCTATTCCGCCAGCAGTGATTTCAACCGGTTGAGCCAGAATTCCGTGTCGTTCAGCAACTCGCAACTGAGGTTTTCAATGGTCATGTGTTGCGCCATTGAGGCGCGGCGCAGCAAGCTGTAGGCATCGTCTTCTTCCAGCCGTAGCGCGTGCATAACCCGCAGTTGCGCGGAAAACAAAAATTTACGCGCTCGCAGCCGCTCCTCCTGCCGCCTGAGTTGCGCTTCGAGCTGGTTGATGTGCGCGGCATGATTAAGCGCCAGCGTAAAGGCGGTCATCACACCATCAAAACGTACCGGTTTACGCATATAGCTGTCGATCTTCTGCTCGGCAATCCACTGTAAACGCGATGGCGTTTCAATGGCGGTAAGCGCAATCTTTGGCAGCGCGGGCCAGGGGAGCAGGTTCGTGGGGTTAAACAGGGTCGAGTTATCGCCGTCGAACACCAGCAACTGCTGCTCAGCCAGTTGGCTCTCGTCAGGAAACGCCGCACAAAACAGCCCCTCAATGCCTATGCGGCTAAACTGCTGCGCCAGATGGTGGTTATCACGATCGGAACAGCCGATCACACACACTTTTAATCCGCGCATCTGCACATTTTTTCGGCTCATGCGCTGCCTCCGCGATGCGTGAGGCTCGCGAGATCCACCCAGGCCAGCCAGGGATCGGGTTTCACCGCGGCATCGGCCTGCCAGAAACTCTCCAGCCTGCCGTTGTGACAGCGCGCCAGATGTGGAGTCAACCAGCAGTGATTATTGTCGGCGTCGAGGCGAATTTGCCCGGCTGGCGAATCCATCTCGTCCTGCAATACCGCATTGCGCACGCCTTCAACGTCGGCATTGCCGTGGCGCACAATGGCTCTTGCCAGCAAATGTCCGGCCAGCCAGGCGCTCTCACTGTCCACCGACGGCGAAACATGCTCACCAAAGCGCTGGCGGTAGCTGCTCAGAAAACGCCGGTTAGCGGCGCTGTCAATCGACTGAAACCAGCTTGCAGAGACCAGATACCCCTCTAACGCCTCTGCGCCTATTAACTGCACTTCCGGCTCACACAGTGTCAGGCTTAGCTTCAGCACCTCGTTTAACCACGGGTGCTGCTGACAGGCCTGGTGCCAGGCGCGGTAAAAACTGTAGGCGCTTTTGCCAACCATGGTGTTCAGGAGCACTTTCGGGCGGCAGGCGATAATATCAGCGATTAACGCATCCACATTTTCGTCGCCCAGCGGCAGTAATTTACTCTGCACCACGCTGCCGCCTGCAGGGATCACGGCCTCACGGGTGATGCGATCCATCTCCCAGGACCAGACATAGTTAGAGCCGATGTGATAGATCTCCGCCGCCTGCTGCTGTAACAGCCAACTGAGCATCGGCAAGATATGCTGATTGGGGGTGGCGCCAAGGTAAATCACGCTATTACTGCTCTCAAACCCTTCATAGCGCGCGGAGTGCCACAGCAGCGCATTTGCGCCTTCGATCAATGGCAGAATGGTTTTACGCGCCGCAGACGTGTAGCAGCCGATCACGTGACGCACGCCGTGGCGATAGAGCAAGTCGTGGCAATAGTCGTAGTAGAGATCCAGCGAACCCTGCGGATCGCGGATTATGGGAGCAAGGGTAAATTCATGGGCGGGATTGGCGTTTATCTCCTCAATCGCCAGCAGAATGCCGTTGAGCATCTCGCGCCCGATAACCGCATAATCGCCTGAAACAGAATAGAGAATACCGACCGGAATAACGCGTTTAGGCAGCGGCTGAGTGGCAGACATAATGGCTCCTGAATCAACGCGGCCCGCAGGCCGCGTCTGTGGTTCATCGCGGTGGTTGAGCAACCAGCGCCGTGTAGTAATGCGGCTGACGCATCAGCACCAGGTCTTTACGTCTTACCACATGATCGGGGTAGGTGGTACCGGCTGAACCCGTGGAGATATCCAGCACCGCCAGCCCTTTCGCGCCTGTGGCTTTCGCTTCTTTACGCGGAAAGGCAAAGGTATCCGGGCCGAATACCCCGCTCAGGCCAACGCTTTCTCCTTCAGCGGCTGGCCAGTTGGCAAAAGCCAGCCAGACATTATTCTCACCCGCGCGAACGCGCGGCAGCAGCCAGTGGTAAGGATCGGCACCGCGCGGAATCGGCCAGACATGGGGGATCGCCGTGCCCGCGTGCGCCAATGGCGCAGGTGTATCAAGCTGCGCCGGGCACGCGATGATGTCGCAGCCTTCCAGCGCCAGAATCCGTGCGGCTTCCGGCACCAGCAGATCTTCGCCCAGCAAAATACCGACCCGCCCGCAGGGCAGATCGCAGGTCACCCACTGATTGCCTGCGCAGGCCCATTGCCGATCCTGTTCGCTGACATGAATCTGCCGGTAGTGCGCACTCAACCCGCCACTGCTCACCAGCACCGCACTGTTATAGCACTGCTCCCCTTCCCGCTCGGCGAACCCCGCAAGCAGCGCGATATCCAGTTCCATCGCCAGCGCGATCAGCGCTTGTACAGGCGCATCATCCAGCGTCAACGCGTAGCGGCTACCGTCACCACCGGTCAGCGCGCGTTCCGGCAATACCAGCAGTTCTGCGCCGCCCAATTTCGCCTGTTCAGCCCAGTGGCGAATCTGCGACAGATTGGCATCAACATCGTTTTGCGGGCGAAACTGTGCCACCGCAATACGGGACGCTTTGCCATCGGGCAGTGGGTTACGCCCGTATAAGCCAAAAAAGTCCTTTGGATTCCACTGGAAAGTGTTGGTCATCAAACGCTGATACAGCTCAGGCCGACGCTTATTCAGTTGCGGATTCTCCTCAGGCAGGGGTAATTCAGCGCTGAGTACCCGATCGCCGCTGTCACAACTGGCCAGCAAATTCCCGTGGCTATCCACAATGCAGCTACCGCCGCTGAACTGCACGCCCCGCTCCCAGCCCCAGCGGTTACTTTCGATCAGCGCGCAGCCGTTCTCCCAACCGCGCGTGAGCCAGTAAGGCGCAGGCGTACGCTCGGCCAGCCAGTTGCTGATGTGGCAGATAATTTGCGCGCCGCCCAGCGCAACCAGCCGGGCAGTTTCAATAAAGTGAATATCCATGCAGATCAACAGCGCGATATTGCCGATCTCCGTGTGAAAGACCTGATGTCCGCTATCGCCGTTAGCCGCCCATTTCGGTTCCGAGATATAAGGGTGCGTTTTACGGTGGACGCCAATCACCCCCTGCGGCCCGACCAGAACGGCGCTGTTATAGTAAAGGTCAGTTACCGGATCCCGCTCCGGCATGCCAAAGACCAAAAAGCAGTTAAACTCGCGCGCAACGGCAGCAAATGCCTGGCTGGTGGCGCCGTCTGCCGTTTCTACATAAGGGGCGACTTCCGCGCGATCCAGCCAACAATAGCCGGTGGTCGCCATTTCCGGCATAACGATTAAGCGCGCTCCATCACGCGCGGCCTGGGTTGCTAATGCCAGCAGACGCGTGACGTTCTCCTCTTTTCTGAACTGCGTTGGTTCAAACTGGATGGTTGCAACGTTGATGCGCATTATTCTGCCTCCTTGCTCAGTAACGGATTAAATACCGGTTTCGGCCCCTGATAAGCATCAGAAGGTTTCCAGTTGGTTTGCATGTCCTCAGGGAAGGTTTTGAAGTAATAGCTGCCGCGAGTGGCCACGCTGATAGCAACGTGCAGCACCGGGCCAACCAGCATGGCGATAAACGAGGCGTACACCATCGGATACAGGCCCAACACGCCAGCCGCACCTATGGCAACCGCAACGCACAGCGCAATCACGCCGGACGGATTCCACATCCGCAGATACTCTTTGCGGAACTCCACAAAATCGGATGGCGCAAGGTGCAGCACTTTGCGGCAGATAAAGTAATCCGCAAGGATAATAAACACCCAGGTGTTGGTGAGAATGCCGGTAATGGAGAGGAAAGTGCCGGTATATTGCAAGATATTGCAGATGTAGAAAACTACGCCGAGCAACCAGACCAGCAACATCCACCACTGACGTCCCGGGCGATAGTTAAACGCCATATCCATGGTATTCGACAGTGCAATCGACCCCGAGTAGAGATTGAGCACGTTAATGCGGATCTGGGTAATCACCGCAAATAACACGCCGGTCAGACCAATAATCAGCGGGAAGACGAAGCCCGGATCGAGCGCCAGCGACCAGACATCTGCGCCCTGAATATGCGGCATCAAGGTGTAGGCCATAAACGCGCCAAACAGCATAACCACCACAATCGGGATCAGCATCCCCAGCATGATGGTGGCAGTGCCTTTATGGCTAATACCCGGACGGGCAAAACGACCGTAATCAGTAGCCATCAATCCCTGAAAGACAATCTGCCCGTTGGCCATATTCATCACCAGCCACAGGGCGTTACTGTCGATCTCCCCTTTTGGCTGCCAACCGCTGAAGCTAACCGCCGGATAGTGGTGGGTTAATTGCCAGATACAGAAGCCAAACAGCACAATGAAAATGGGAACGCCCCAGGTTTGCAGAAATTGCATGGATGACATGCCTTTCCAGACAAACCAGATGGCGGCCAGCCCCATCAGCGCAAAGATGGCGATGCCGGTAAACGAGTTGACCGGCACGCCCGCATAGTTGGCGATGGCGTGAGAAACAATGGTGCCTTCGAACAGGAAATAGAAGATGAAATTGACGGCGTAAATCAGCGACGTGAAGGCCGATCCCATATAGCCGAATCCCAACCCGCGCGTCATCAGATTGAGTGAAAGTCCCTCTTTGCTCGCCATCTTCATGATGCAGGAGCCAATGATGGTGGCGAACACCACCATATAACCAATCGGCAGCAGCAACATGGGCCAGCCGACCTGATAGCTCATGTCCGCGCCAAGGCTGAACCAGAACATGGCGGTCGAGTTGCCGAGCAGCACCAGAATAATGGCCGGAATTGGCCAGCGATAGTGCGACGGCACGCGGCCAACTGCGTAATCCTCAACGGCTTCTGCTTCAGTGATATCTTGTGGACCCTGAAACCATGCTTTTAACTTGCTCATAGATTTACTCCAAAAAAAAGCCCCGCCGACAGCATTGCCGGCAGGGCTTCTTCGCCTGAAATCGATGTACTGGAGTGGCTCATCGCCACAAGCCGCTTGCCAGGCTACGGTGCCTGTTCCTGCCATGCAGGATGCGGTATCGTTGAGAAAGCAATTGATGTGCCAGCTTTTAAAAACCGCAGAGAAAGCGGCTAAAGGGGCAGGATGGCGAGGTGAATACGCATTATGTCAGTGCAGCACGCACTATCCTGGTACAACGGCGCGTTAGTTCGGCAAGGTGCCCCGCTTTTTAAATGGATATCCCTGAATCACCAGCCAGCAACAGAAGAGTCACGCCAACAATCAGGCGGTGATTATTTCCGTGGTTTTACGTCGGTATGTAAATCATCAAAAGGCTGGCGGAAAAATGTCTTTCTGTATTTATGCGGCGGCAGTTGATATTTTTTGTGAAACGCCCGGGTTAATGATTGCTGAGAATCAAAGCCATATTTCATGGCCAGATTGATTAATGACTCATTGGAGGTAATTAATTGCTCGGCAATTAAACTTAGCTTTCTCTCCCTGATAAACTGCCCCAGATTCTGGCCCGTTTCCGCAAAAAACAGTCGCTGTAAGTGCCATTTTGAATAGCCGGATCTGGCTGCGACATCATCAATTTTCATTGGCGACTGGATATTGCGATTAATCCACGCGATTACGTTGATGATAAGTTCTTTTCTGTGATTCATAGCGTTAAACCCAAAGTGTGCACAATAGTGACCAGCAACGTTATGGCGTAATCAACACGCTCGCGGACAACCCAGCCACCAGATCAATTCCTGCCGGTAAGGTGTCGATATGAATGCGCACCGGAATACGCTGCGCGAGCCGCACCCAGCTAAATGTCGGTTCCACGTCCGGCAGGCCAAGCCCGCCCGTTTCGTCATTGCTGTCACCGATCCCGTGCCCGATACTCTCAACATGGCCGGTAATGGCAGGCTCAAACCCCATCAACGCTATCTGCGCACTGTTTCCCACACGAATATGGCGCAGTTTGGTCTCCTCGAAATAACCCACAACCCAGAAACTGTTCGCATCGACGACGGCCACTTTTGTTTCGCCAGCGGTGGCATAGTCGCCAGCGCGAAGCCGCAGATGCGTGACATAGCCGGCAACCGGCGAGCGCACGGTGGCATGGGATAAATTAAGCTGAGCCAGTTCCAGCGCGGCCAGCGCGCCATGGTAGTTCGCCACCGCAACGTTCGCCGCACTGTCTGTTTGCTGTAAATCCTCGCTGGCGATCACGCCCTTGAGGCGCGAACGTCTTGTCGCCGCATCCTGGCGCATTAACATCTCATGGCGTTTTGCCTCAACGTCAGCCTGCGCGCTGGCTACGGCCAGCTTCAACCAGCGCGGATCGATGGTATAGAGCACATCGCCACGATTAACCCACTGATTATCTTTGACTTGCACACTGCTCACCGGCCCGGAAACCTCCGGCGCAACCTGCACCACATCCGCGCGCACCCGGCCATCGCGGGTCCAGGGTATTTGCGCATAATGTTTCCACATCATAAAAGCCAGAAGTGTTGCCACCGCCACTGCGCTTAATGTCAGCGCGTAGCGTCCAAACAGAGAGAGAAACGATTTCATACGGATAACCACCCCAGCGCATTCAGCCCCTGGATAAGCAGGGAAAAGGTAACGATATAGATTGAGAACCCCATCAGCGGGCGATAAGGCAAACGCCGGTAAAGCCTGCTGAAAGAGAAAAGCGGCACGCACAGCAAGGTAAAGACCAGGGCCAGCAGCGCGACGATCAGCAGCCCGGGGAAAAAGACACCGCCAATATTCATGTCATTGATCATCGACTTGCTCCCCGTTCTGCTCCTGCAATGCACAGTACAAATCAACCAACCTGCCAATGAATTGCTGCGATTGTTGCTGCCCGGCAGGCAAACAGAGGCCAATCATTGCGGCAATACGCTGGCGCAAAATAGCGGCATCTGTTGCGTTGCCAGGCAGGTAAAACAGCTCATTGAAGGCTTTATCCGTATCGCCTCCCACCGGGGAATAACCACGGCGCAAATGCATCACGCCGAGGCCAATCCGCAGATAGTGCAGCATCTGGTTAAGCGTCTGCGCGGGCGATTGCCTGCTCCGCTGCAAGCGCGGAAGTAACAAGGCGGTCCTGTCGATCATTAAATTGGTCCAGTGCGTCTCATCGGATTTAAACGTCCCTTTCACGCAGCGTCGTATATCGCGACGGCAACGCTTCAGCAGACGGTTTATCGCCGCGTCTGCCTGCACGGTTTGCAGCAAGCTCATACCGATCACGGCAAAACCTGTCGCGGCAAATAAAGCGATGGCGGTGTTAACAGCCACGGCGAAGTCTCCGCTGTAGTGGGGACCTAACTCGCACAACACCGGCAGCGTGAGGGTGATCCCCATAGCCATAAACGTGGTGGGCGGCCGCGCCTGGAGCGATCCGGCCAGCAGATAGGCTGGTGCAAACACCGCGACCAGCACACTGAATTCAGTGACATGTGGAAGAAGGGCAAAGCTGTAGATCAGGCTTATCAATACGCCCCAGAAGGAACCAATAATGTATTTCACAATATGCGGAGCCGGCGCATCGAAACTGCCAAACAAGGTGCAGCAGACGCCAAGGATAGACACTGCCGTGCCGCCATCAGGCCAGGCTGAGAAAATCCACACCAGACAGCCGCTCACGATTATCACGAATGCCCCCAGCGCAGTGCGTGCAGCCGCAAGATGATCGCGATGGAAAACGTAGCCTTTCACCGGATGGTCTTGCACCTGCTCTGGCGCGGGTTTCGAATGATGGATGGCCCCGGCAAGCCGCTCGCATTGCTGTATAAGGAGGATCGCTTCTGTCAGATGACGGGCAAAGCTCGCTTGCATGGCATCTTGCAACGTTAGCGCGTGCTGATCCTGCTGCGCCGTTAACTGCTCGCTGCGTAGTCTTAGCGTCTCTGCCGTGATTTTTCGTTCCCGCTCATCCTGACAGGCGAGCCAGCTCTGAACATCACCCAGCAGCTTGTGCAGATCGTCCGGCATCGCCTCAATCATCTGCAGGCGATCGCGTAATTCGCAGATCACAATTAACAATCGGGCCAGCTTGTCATGCAGGGCATTTCTGGCGTGGCGGATCGGTACGGAGAGGGCGAAGTCATAGGGAATGTGGTGGCTGACGCCCTGAAGATATTGCAACGCCAGCGCCAGATGCAGGCTATTTGCCGCCTTATCGGATTTACCTGCTAACGCGTCGGCAAGCGTTTGTCGCGCCGAGCGCAGCGTTTCCGATAATTTGCTGTTGAACAGCCCGGATATCCGTTTTGGCAGCACATAGCGGTGAAGAAGTGCCGCGCAGAGGATGCCAATCATGATCTCCTGCACCCGAACGATGGCGGTGTCAAAAATCGCGCCGGGCTGCATTACCGCAGGAAAACCAATCAGGCTCGCGGTGTAACCCGCTAAAACAAAAGCGTAAGCGCGGGGTGTGCGTTCAAGCAGCGATAAGTAAAGGCAGAAAGTGATCCAGCCGGTCAGCACCACGCTGCACACGATCGGCATATTCACAAACGTGGGCACAATCAACACGGTCGCCGCAGCACCAATGACTGTTCCGGCCAGGCGATAAAGGGATCGGCTGAGTGAAGCGCCAACCGAGGTCTGCGAAACAATATAAACGGTAATGATTGCCCAGGAAGGCCTTTCAAGGCCGATCGATAAGGCGATGTAATAAGCGAGCATCGCTGCGGCAAAGCTCTTGATGGCATACAGCAACGCATTGGCGTCATTTTGCAGCGTCAATGAAGCCATTACGACGTCTGCGCGGTGGAACACGTTAGATACAGCCCGCCAAAAGCGGCAGTGACAGAAGTTTATTTTGTTCATGCCGGGATTATTACCGACTTGCACACTCGCTTAAATACTCTATTCTGTCAAAAAATCCCTAAATGTTGCCAACACGATGAAGACCAATGATGCCACGCAAGTGTTTGATCCTGACGCCACAGCCTGTCCGGCCGTTGCACGTCATCTCGAGTTCGTTGATTACGCCGCCGAAGTGCCCGTGCATACGCACCGTAAGGGGCAACTAATTATTGCGCTATATGGCGCTGTTATCTGTCGCGCAGAAAATGACATATGGATCGTGCCGCCGCACTGCGCCGTCTGGATCCCGGGCGGGATCCCGCACAGCGCTAAAGCGACCTGGAACGCGCATCTTAATTATTTATTCATTGAACCCGGTGCCGTAGCACTCCCGGAGAAGTGTTGCACGCTGGCGATCTCGCAGTTGATTAAAGAATTAGTTGACCGTTTAACCCGCGAGGGCATTGATTACCCGGCGGATAGCCACGTTGCCAGGCTCACCCGGGTGACGCTCGACGAATTAGCCACCATGCCGCAGCAGAAACTGAGCCTGCCTGTCTCTGCGAATCCCAAAATACGTACCATGGCCGATACGCTGGTAAGCCAGCCGGAAGATCGCAGCACATTTAAAGAGTGGGCGAAACGGCTGGCGATAAGCGAGCGTTCGCTGGCGCGATTGATGCTGCGTGAAACGGGGCTGACCTTTGGGCGCTGGCGTCAGCAACTCCATTTAATTATTGCGCTACAGGAGTTAGCCAGCGGCGTATCCGTGCAAAACGTGGCGGCTAAATTGGGGTATGAATCCGTGAATGCGTTCATCACTATGTTCAGGAAAACGATGGGCAGTACGCCTGCGCACTATTTTGCCGAACGGAAACTAAGCGCACGCTAATGCCGATTTCGTGCGCGAAGCGGCCGGTAAAAACAGGGGGCTGACGCGCCGATCAGAATAAACGCAACCGCTATTACACATCCAACAGCCCTCTTTCGTTAAAGGCGTCATATTTCAAAACCTCACCCGTCATTCGCCCTTCCCAACGGGCGATAAATGCCCGGGTGTGGGTTGCCGCAAGATGCGCTGTCAGTGCCTCCTGATTTTGCCAGCGTTCAGATATCAGCACGCTTCCGGTCACAGGGTCATCGACAGCGGCATCATACGAGAGGTTGCCTTCACCTTTTCGCACGCGTTGAGCCAGTAATTTTATATCGCCCATAAATTGCGGTAAGCACGCGGGTTCAATATGGATATAGCCGGAGACGATGAGCATAACGCTTTCCTTTTTCTGCCTTCTCCCGATCGCCATGCCGGGCAAATCGGGGAAGTGATTAACAGTTTGTCAGCACAATTTTGCCCTGAATACTTCCTTGTGCAGCACGCTGATGGGCAGCCGATGCCATGGCTAACGGCCAGGTGCTATCAATAACCACCCGGATAACGCCTTTTTCCAGCAGACGAGCGGCTTCTGATAACTGCGTGCCACTGGAGCGAACTTGCGTTGATGACACCGTAATATCTTTTTTGGCGGCCTCACTCCATGCAGAAAACCCCAGAGGATTAACCAGAAATAACGCACCGCCGGGCTTTATACAGCGCAGAAAGCGCTCCATATTTGCGCCACCCACCGCATCAAGCACCAGATCAACATTGCTTACTACGCTCTCCGGTGCTGTTTTGGTGTAATCGATAAACTCATCCGCCCCCAGATCGCGTAACAGCGCCTCATTGCGGGAAGAGGCCACGGCAATAACCCGCGCCCCTTTCCAGCGGGCGATCTGCACCGCAAGATGCCCCACACCGCCCCCGGCACCATTGATCAGCACGGTCCGGCCCTTTAATGGCACGGCTTTATGAGGAAAAGCCTGGAAAGGATTCGCTGCGTCATGCCCCGTTTCGACAAGAAACTGCCAGGCCGTGAGGAGTGACATCGGCGCTCCCGCCGCCTGAACATGGTCAATTCCCTGGGGTTTTAATGCCAGCTCGGATGAAGGAACGCTGACATATTGCGCGTAGCCGCCACTGCCCTCCATTAACTTTTGCGGAAAGCGCACCATCGAATAGACCTCATCACCCGTGCTGAACCCGGTCACATTTTTACCGACCGCAGCGACGACGCCTGATACGTCCGTCCCCAAAATGAGTGGAAATTTGGGCTCCGGCCACCATTCAGGCGGCAGTGCGCGATAGCCGTCACGCAGATACCAGTCTGGTGGGTTAAGGCTGGCGGCCTGCACATGCACAAGAACCTCGTCGCTGCCCGCTACCGGCCTGGGGGTCTCTTCATACAGCAGGTTTTCCGGCCCGCCAAACGCATGGAGTTGTACTGCTTTCATCATTTCAGTCATCACAATCTCGCTCTAAAAGTGCTCAGGTGTCAGAGCATACGACGAATATTCCGGATTGATAATGAGGCTGAATTTCGCTTTAATTATGCCATGAAGGAACAAATGGCTTTTGAAAGACTCACCGGTCTCATTGCATTCGCTCGTGCTGGCGCGCTGGGCAGCTATACTGCGGCTGCCCGCTCGCTTTCCGTTTCGCCTTCCGCCATCAGTAAGAGTATTCAGCGGCTGGAGAAGCACCTCGGTATCACCCTGTTCACGCGAACGACGCGTTCGCTGGTTTTAACTGCCGAAGGCCGTGAACTGCACGAACGGGCGTTGCGGTTGTTACGGGATGCGGAAGAGATCGAACAGGTAGCCAAACGCACGCGCGCGGAACCCGCAGGTACATTGCGCATCGCGGCGTCGTTACCCATTGGCATTCATTTAATTGCCCCCGTTCTGCCACAATTTTGCGCGCTTTACCCCAAAGTGAAGATTGACCTGCGCTTAAGCGACCAGATGGTAAACCTTGTTGATGAGCATATTGATATTGCCATTCGAATGGGTGAGCTTGCGGATTCCAGCCTCCTGTCGCGTCACCTCCCGCCCTATCAGATAGGTTGTTATGCCTCGCCTGAATATTTAGCCCGTTGCGCACCTCCGGAACATCCCAATGGCTTAGTCGGGCATCAAACAATTAATCTGCGTTACCAGAATACGGGGCAACTTTTTCGCTGGCCGTTCCGCGTCGGAGAGCGAGAAATTGAGATTGTGCCTTCGTCAGCGGTCATTGTTGATGCAAGCGAAGCCGTCATCGCCGCTGTTGCTGCCGGGGCCGGAATAGGCATGGCCGCGAACTTTATGGTGGCTTCCCTGGTGAGGGATAAAAAGTTAGTGCCCGTACTGGCAGGTTTTGCGGTCGAGCGAGGCAATATTTCGGCTGTCTGGCATGAAAGCCGTCGTTCTAATCCCGCGGTACGCGCCTTTCTCGATCATATGCTTAAACATGTTTAAATGATCGCAAGCCGGTTATTGCTGACTATGGCTGGCGCATGTTTTAAGCCTGCAAACAGAACAGGCGGCATGGCTTATCTCCGTTCGCTCCGGGAAAAACCGCGACGTATTTCTGCACGCCGTAAAAGATGAGCGGGAATACCATATCCACAGCGCCGATACATCGCCCGGCCGATAATATAAAAGCCTGCTATGCGCAGGCTCTGAATGTTTAAGTTATTACCACCACACTTCCGCCTGGACGCCGACGGTAAACTGGTCGCTTTTCGCATCGGCAAATTCAAACTGGCTGATGCCATTATCGTTCACCTTCAGATACGTCCCATAGAAACGAATTTCCGGGCGAGAGGTCAACAGGCTGGTATCCACTTTCAGCGCATGATAGATCGTGGTTTTATAACCGGATTCATGATATTCATTGCCGCCGGTCTTATTTTTCTGATCGAACCAGGCAAGCTCCACGCCAGTTTGATTAAAGTTATCCCAGATATACGCCGGGCGAACTACCGCACGAACGGAATTAAAATCAGTATGCGCACCGGTATTGTAGTCATAAATATCATTACCGTGCGCATAGACCAGCGCATGGGCCATAATCACATCTGGGCGTAAATAGTTCTCGCCTTGAGAAATCACGCGGAAGGCTTTGCCGTAACTATGCTCGCCATAATACTGATCGTTATAACCGTACGTCGGGTTGGAATCTGAAATTAAGGCAAAACCGCTGGCGATGGAATTATCCGCGCCCTGGAGCGTTAATTCGTTAAATCCGCCGTCGTTAAACTTATGCCGCAGAATTAAACCGCCATGCCAGGCATCTTTGACGCTGTAATAGCTGCCGTTATCTTCATTTTTATGATTGCTGTCGGTTTCATTAGGCATCGCATAGCGCGCAAACACTTCCAGCGTGGCTTTCTCCCACAGCGGAATATCTTTATAGCGCACCTCTGCGCTGTTGGCGTTAACCTGCTGCGTAGCGCCTGAGGTCGCATAATCGACCGCGTGGGCGTTAACATCTTCTCGCGTAACGGCCACATTCAGCTTGCCGGGGCCAAGCTGCCAGTTCTCGATGCCGAGGCCGGAACCGGCGTTCGTGCGATGGCTTTTCCAGTCCAGCATCTGAATTTCATATACCGGCAGGTTATGTTTACCGACCCAAAAATCCGCTTCCGGCGCAAACGGCAGGAACCCTTTGATTGTCAGGTAGATATCCGAGAATTGCAGGAGATTTTCCGAAGTGCTGTCGAACCAGCCCGCGCTGTATTGCTGGCCAACGTTGCCATCCAGCATGACCACGGCTTTTGCCACCTTGCCGCCGGCATCGTAGACTTTCTGCGACAATTGCAGGTCGAACCAGGCGCTGTTTTCCTGGCCGAATCGCCCCAGAGAACCAATGGCGTAAGACTTCGGCGCACCGCGCGTTCCGGTCGACCAGCCGGAGCGAAAGTAGCCGGTATAACTGAAGCCGAGATCGTTTTTCACATATTTACTGATGTCCGCCAGCGTCATCTCTTGTGCCGGTGTCGCGCCGGTAACCACGGCAGAATGCGCTGGCGTAGGGCCGATCGCCGCAGGCGTTTTATCGGCGGGTGTATTACTGGCGACAGCGTTCGTTTCACGGGCAGTATCCGGCTGCCTGTCGAAGCGGGCTTTATAGTGCCGCAGCTCTTGTTTCGTGGCCTGTAATTCCTGTTGGTTTTCCGCCAGTGCTTTTTCCAGTAATTCCAGACGCTGTTCAATAGTGAGTTTTGCAGCGGCAGCGCTGGCGGAAAACAGCGCAGAGGATATTAAGAGAGCAATCCATTTCAGTTGATGCTTTTTATTTATCATCTTTTTGTTCCTGTTACCCCTGGTAATAAATGGGTTGGTTAACACGAGCTGGATAGATATTCAGGCAAGACAACTCCGCCTGATGAACTGAATCGACATCGGGTAATTAATTATCTGAACCAGTAAAATGAACGGCTGGTTATTTTCCGCAAACGGCGCATCGCTAAAATCATCCATTGCGGAAATCAGAGCCGTTCGTGAAATATCCCGTAACGACTATCAGGGCATTTCACGTCTTACCTGAACTGACAGGCCATCGGTATTTTTATGCGTTCGCGCCTCCTGAGGAAAATCCGATATCATTTCAAAACTCCAAAAAAAAACCTGAATCATTTTTCCCGGCAGTCAATGCTCAGAAAAACGATTCAGGTTTTGCCCGTATTGATCAGAGAATAATACGGTAGCAATCCAGTTTGTCCTGCGACAGGATACTGGCTTTTATTTCACTGACAAGCGACGAATCACTCCGTCGCGTTATTTTGTGAACTCACGCAATATTTCACGCCTGTTTTTTCATATTAATCGCGCCAGCCCATAGCCGGGGCCACATGTTTAAGGATCGATTCGATAACATGCACGTTATAATCAACGCCCAACTGATTCGGCACGGTCAACAATAAGGTATCGGCTTCGGCAATCGCCTCGTCCTGTTTCAGCATTTCAACCAGTTTTTCCGGCTCTGCCGCGTAGCTACGGCCAAAAATCGCGCGGGTTTTCTCATCAAGGAAACCCACTTTGTCCTGATCGTTGCGGCTGCTGCCGAAATAAGCACGGTCGCGATCGTCCATCAACGCAAAAATGCTGCGGCTAACGGAAACACGCGGCGTACGCTGGTGCCCTGCTTCCGCCCAGGCCGCACGATACGCGCGGATCTGCTGCGCCTGCTGAATGTGGAACGGCTCGCCGGTTTCATCATCTTTCAGCGTCGAGCTTTGCAAATTCATCCCCAGTTTTGCTGCCCAGACCGCAGTTGCATTCGAACCTGCTCCCCACCAGACGCGTTCGCGCAGGCCCGCAGAATAGGGTTCCAGACGTAAAAGCCCCGGCGGATTCGGAAACATCGGCTGCGGATTTGGCGTGGCGAACTCTTCCCCCTTCAGGATCTCCAGCAGCGTTTCAGTGCGATGACGCGCCATGTCGGCCTCGCTTTCGCCTTCGGCGGGTTGATAACCGAAATAGCGCCAGCCATCAATCACCTGCTCCGGCGACCCCCGGCTGATCCCCAATTGCAGGCGACCGCCGGAAATGAGATCCGCCGCGCCTGCGTCTTCGGCCATATAGAGCGGGTTTTCATAGCGCATATCAATAACACCGGTGCCGATCTCGATATTACGGGTTTTGGCACCGATGGCCGCCAGCAGCGGGAAAGGAGAACTGAGCTGACGAGCAAAATGGTGGACGCGGAAATAGGCGCCGTCCGCGCCCAGCTCTTCAGCGGCAACCGCCAGATCGATGGATTGCAACAGTGCATCAGCGGCTGAGCGAGTGGCGGATTGCGCTGAAGGCGTCCAGTGACCAAAGGTCAAAAATCCGATCTTTTTCATGGCTTCGGGGGTCCTTTTAGGAAAACGTGGCAGGCGGAATATATTTACGTCGCATATCGATATATGTGCCGCTTATCCTGCCTTTGACTCCCCCTACTCTACGCACTATCTGATACAAATAAATATCATTTATTTAACATTAAGCATCAAATTAATTGATGGCCGCTGCGGGCTGGACAATTAATCCACCGCCAAGCTGTTCAATCAGCAAAATATTCTGGTCCATCATATCGGCTTGCAACTGTGCGACGCTGCGATCTGACGCCAGCAGTTGATCCTGCAATGAGAGGACGTCCAGCCACGGTCGCAATCCGGCTTTAAACTGGGCGGAAACGTCGTCCCACGCGCTGTGCGCGAGTTTATCGGCAGCTTCCGTTTGTGCAATCTGCTGCTCCAGCGATTTCAGATTCACAATAGAGGTGCTGATATCGCCCAGTGAGGAAATCAGCAGGCTGTTATAGTGAGCGACCGCCAGATCCCACTCTGCGTTGCTGCCTGCCAAATCCGCCCGCCGTTTTCCGCCGTCGAAAATCGGCAGTGAAAGCGTTGGCCCGACATTGAAAAACCGGCTCGGCGCGCCGACAAACGCATCGCCGAGAAGATTGCGCGTCCCGGCTTCGGCAACGAGGTTGATATTGGGGTAGAACTCGGTTTTCGTGGCTTTAATCTGTTTTTCCGCCGCTTCAACACGCCAGCGCGCGGCAACCACATCCGGCCTGCGCCCGACTAACTCCGCCGGAATCGTCGAGGGCAGTGTCGTTTGCATTGCCGGGTTGCTCTCAGACGGTTTCAAATGGTGCCAATAATCGGGTCCCTTGCCGACCAGCGTGGATAACTTAATTCCCGCTGCGGTGACATTTTCCTGCGCCTGTAATAATGCGGTCTGCGCATCTTTATCGTTAGCCATTGCCTGTTTATATTGATATTCCGGTGAAATACCACCGTGATAAAACTGACGCTGGATGTCACTTATTTTTGCCAGACGTTCAGCATTGGCGGCCGCTATTTTTTCCAATTTCCAGGCGACATTTAAACTATTCCATGCGCGGGCAATATTGGCCGATAAACTGAGCGCGGCGGCTTGTTTATCCAGCTCCGCTGCTTTGGCCTTGCCTAATGCCGCCTGCCAGGCCGCTTTCTTGCCGCCCCATAAATCCAGCGTGTAGCTGGTGCCGAGCGAGGCAGTACGCAGCGTGCTGTAAGTTTTGCCCACCAGCAAAGGATCATCGACGCGTGCGACGCGGGAACGGGTAATGCTGGCATCCATATTAATATCAGGCAGTTGCTCTGCTCTGGCGCTGACTACCGTGGCATTGGCCTGGTCGGCGCGGGCGTTCACTTCCTGCAGGCTGGGGCTGGACGCCAGCCCGTCGCGGATCAGCACATCAAGTTGCGGATCGTTAAAACGCGCCCACCAGTTGCCTTTGGGCCAGTTTGCCGGGCTTAACGTGACCTGCGACAGCGTATTTTTCGCCGCCAGCGAATCCGGATTTAATATTTTATTGTGCGTGTGCAGCCCTTCAGAGGTGGCGCAACTGGTTAATGCCAGAGAAGCCAGTAAGGCCATGGCTTGTTTATTTACTGCCGGAGTTCTCATTATTTTATTGCCCTGCTGCCGGAACATGAATAATCAGGATATGAAGGTCTATCCTACCGTCCGTCCGCAGCGCCCAATATTGACATTCCGTGCGTTGAAATAAAAGGAAATAACAAAATCACTATTCCCCAAAAATAAAAACATCAATAATCCGCAATCACTTCATTTTGTGGATTTTATTTTTCAGGATATTTCGCCAATAAAATAGCGCCGCTTACAGGCGCTGTTTATCGATCTGCCCGGGCTGGTTACTGATATTCACCGGCATTCCCGAACGGCGTTCAAGCTCGGCAGACGCCCGGCCGACATTGACCTCATCGCCCTTCATCAGCGCATGCAGCACCGGCGTGGCCGGTAGCGGAACTTTATTGCTGGATTCAAATTCCGTGCGATTACGCGAGAGCGGTTCGTGAACTTCCAGCCAGCGGCTGCCGTCTGGCTCGGTGGTCATTTTCACCGGTTGATCGATAACCTGCACGCGCGTCCCGAGCGGAACGTTATCAAACAGATATTTGATATCCGCATTACGCAGGCGAATACAGCCCTGGCTGACGCGTAAACCGATACCGAAGTTGGCATTAGTACCGTGAATGGCATACAGCTTACCGATATAAATGGCGTACAGCCCCATCGGGTTGTCCGGCCCGGCGGGCACAAAAGCGGGCAAGGTTTTCCCCTCGGCAGCATAGGCTTTACGGGTGTTTGGCGTTGGCGTCCAGGTCGGCCCCTCTTGTTTACGTTCCACTGCGGTAACCCAGTTGCGCGGCGTTTCGCGCCCCGCCTGACCAATGCCAATCGGCAGGATCTCCACCGTGTTGCTCTCTTTCGGGTAATAGTAGAGGCGCATCTCCGCAACGTTGATGACAATGCCTTCACGCACCGTATCGGGCAAGATGATCTGCTGCGGAATAATCAGCTGTGAACCCGCTTTCGGTAGGAACGGATCAGCATCGGGATTCGCTTCCAGCAAATTGCTCAGCCCCTGTCCGTATTTCGCGGCAAAGGCTTCCAGCGGCAACGTATTGCCCTGCTCGATAGTGATGATTTGCGGGCTTCCCACCAGCCGGCTGCCCTCGGGCGGCAGAGGGTAGCTGACCGCCAGCGCAGCGCGGGTTGAGATCAGGGCCAGCAGGCAACAAAGCAGTTTTACGCGGCGCATAGCGGCACTCCTTAAAAGCAGCGAAGATAGGATAAGCATAGCCCGTTTTGCGCATTTTCTGCTTTTTTACAGCACGTTATGACGCAGCGAGAAAACGAGTACTCCCGGTTTATCGCGCGTGGTGAATACGCTGCGCGCAATAAAAAACCCCGCCGCAGCGGGGTTTGGGTTCAGAACATCACGGTCAGGCTTTGGCGCGGCTGGCGATGATCTCGTCCGCCACATTGCGCGGCGCTTCCGCGTAGTGGTGGAACTCCATGCTGTAGGTTGCACGCCCCTGCGACATGGATCGCAGCGTGGTGGAGTAACCGAACATCTCGGCCAGCGGCACGTCGGCGCGGATGATCTGGCTGCCGAAGCGCTCTTCCATGCCCTGCACCATACCGCGACGGGAAGAGAGATCGCCCATAATGTTACCGGCGTACTCTTCCGGCGTTTCCACTTCCACATGCATCACCGGCTCCAGGATGGCTGGATCCGCTTTGCGCGCGCCCTCTTTGAAACCAAAGATCGCCGCCATGCGGAACGCCATTTCCGACGAGTCGACATCGTGGTAGGAACCGAATGTCAGCGTCGCTTTCACATCCACCACCGGATAACCGGCCAGCACGCCGCTGTTCATGGCTTCGCGCAGCCCTTTTTCCACAGATGGAATGTACTCGCGCGGCACCACGCCGCCTTTGGTGGCGTCTTCAAAAACAAAGCCGCTACCCGGCTCCAGCGGTTCAAGCGTCAGCACCACGTGGCCATACTGCCCTTTACCACCGGACTGGCGAACAAACTTGCCTTCAATGTCTTTCACGGTTTTACGCAGCGTTTCACGGTAAGTCACCTGCGGGCGACCAATGTTCGCTTCTACGCCGAATTCACGTTTCATACGGTCGACGATAATCTCCAGGTGCAGTTCGCCCATACCGGAGATGATCGTCTGGCCGGACTCTTCATCCGTGTGCAGACGGAACGACGGGTCTTCAGAAGCCAGCCGTTGCAGCGCGATACCCATTTTTTCCTGGTCCGCTTTGGTTTTCGGCTCGATAGCCAGCGAAATTACCGGCTCCGGGAATTCCATACGTTCCAGCGTGATCACCGCATCCGGATCACTTAAGGTATCGCCGGTGGTGACATCTTTCAGCCCGACACAGGCTGCGATATCGCCCGCGCGCAGTTCATCCACTTCATGACGATCGTTGGCATGCATCTGCACGATACGCCCGATACGCTCTTTCTTCCCTTTCACCGGGTTGTAAACCGCATCGCCTTTTTTCAGCACGCCGGAATAGACGCGGATAAAAGTGAGCTGGCCGACATACGGGTCGGTCATCAGTTTAAACGCCAGCGCCGAGAACGGTTCCTCATCGTTCGGGTGACGTTCTGCCGGCTGGCCTTTTTCATCCACGCCCTGAATGGCAGGAATGTCCAGCGGTGATGGCATCAGTTCGACAACCGCATCGAGCATGCGCTGCACGCCTTTGTTTTTAAAGGCGCTGCCGCACAGCATCGGCTGGATCTCCCCGGCGATCGTGCGTTTGCGCAGACCGGCAATGATGTCAGCTTCGTCCAGCGAACCGGTTTCCAGATATTTATCCATCAACTCTTCGCTGGCTTCCGCCGCCGCAGAGACCATTTTTTCCCGCCACTCCAGCGCGGTTGCCTGTAATTCTTCCGGCACTGGCGCGTAGCTGAAAACCATACCCTGCGTGGCGTCATCCCAGATGATTTCACGCATTTTGATCAGATCCACGACGCCGGTGAAATGCTCTTCAGCGCCAATCGGGATGACAATCGGCACCGGGTTGGCTTTCAGACGATCGATCATCATCTGCACCACGCGGAAGAAATCCGCGCCGGGACGGTCCATCTTGTTGACGAAGGCCAGACGCGGCACGTGATATTTATTGGCCTGGCGCCAGACGGTTTCCGATTGCGGCTGCACGCCGCCTACCGAGTCATACACCATCACTGCGCCATCGAGCACACGCATGGAACGTTCCACTTCAATGGTGAAATCCACGTGCCCGGGGGTGTCGATAATGTTGATGCGGTGCGGCTCATAACTTCTGTCCATACCGGGCCAGAAGCAGCTCACTGCCGCGGAAGTAATGGTGATCCCGCGCTCCTGCTCCTGCGCCATCCAGTCGGTTGTTGCCGCGCCATCGTGTACTTCCCCCAGCTTGTGGCTCATCCCGGTGTAAAACAGGATGCGCTCGGTGGTAGTGGTTTTACCGGCATCGATATGCGCGGAGATACCGATGTTGCGATAACGTTCGAGGGGGATGGGTCGGGGCATGATGCGTCCTTAGTCATTTGACTGTCAGTTTGCGGCCGGAATTGGCCGCGATTCATTCACGGGGTGTATCATAGTACAACTGTACGAGTATATTCGAACTATTTTTGCTATTATTACGATTGGTTGGGCCACGATTGAGGTCGTGGCTTTAAAAATCGAGTTTGCGTATAGTACCGGCCCGGCCGTGACTTTCTTAAGACAGGCCATCGCCACACAGGAATATTATGATCGCTAACCACCCAGAACGTGAGCAATTCCGCCTGGAAAATGTGCTCTTCGCCCTCGGCAATCCGCTGCGCCTGGCGATGATCAAACGGCTCGCCGATGGTGCTGAACTGAGCTGCAATACGTTGCGGCCGCAGGATGTAGCGAAATCGACCATGACGCATCACTGGCGCGTACTGCGCGACAGCGGCGTGGTCTGGCAGCGCCCGCAGGGGCGGGAAAATATGATTTCGCTGCGCCGGGAAGATCTGGACGCCTGCTTCCCGGGGCTGCTGGATACGCTGTTGCGTATAATGCTGGAATAATCCTCTGTAGTTAACAGTGTGTCTCAATGAACTTAACGCAAATATTAAGCATCATTTTCTGATGTTTGGTATTTGCATTTTTAATATATCAACGCGAGGATAGAAAATATCTCCTTAAGGGTATACTGTAATAAGGTTTATTGATCCCCCCTGTTAATATGGAAGAGCTACCATGACGGTAAACAATCATCTCATAACTAATCTTGAAGAATATTTAAAAGCGCCAAAACCAGAATATGCATTTCTTATTGATGGTAATTGGGGCGTGGGGAAAAGTTTTTTTCTCGCAGAATTCATTCGAAAATACACAACCGTCAATAAGTATAAAAAAATCATAACCATTAGTCTTTTTGGTTTTAAATCAACATCATCAATTGATGAGGCGATATTTAAAGGATTACATCCAATACTTGGTCACGAGAACACGAAACTGGCGGGGAACATATTAAAAGGCGCGTTAAAGTTAGGATTAAAAGTAGATCTCGGAGAAGGCACCAATGACAAAAAAAGCATAAATATAAACTTTGATTTTAACAAAACATCTTTTTTCGATAAATCGCTTAATAAAAAAAACGCTCAAGAAATTATTCTTGCACTCGATGATTTTGAACGTACCAATATTCCACTAAAAGAATTATTAGGTTATGTTAACCAACTGGTTGAAATTTCCAATGTGAAGGTAATACTGGTTGCAGACCAAACTAAATTAACATCCACGCAATATGTTGATGAAAGTACTATCGCTACATATCGCAACTTTAAAGAAAAGACCATTGGTAAAACATTTTATGTTCAACATGATGTAACAGAGGTTCTTAATTCTTTTTTGAAAAGCATCGAAAGCAAGACGCTAAAAAACCATATTGAAATCATAAAAAAAACACATGAACGCTCCGAATATAACAACCTCAGACTATTACGTCAGACTATCGAAGACTTCAATATTTTCTCCAAAAAAATCGATCAAAAATACTTAAAGAACACAGAGTTTACAGATATCCTTATTAATTTATTTTTCTCATTCAGTCTTGAAATAAAAAGGAATTGCCTTACTCAGGAAGAGTTTCTGGAAAAACTAAAAAATATTGATACCCATAACAAAAAATATAGCATTGATAATGCCATTCTTTATTCTCATGATATTTGGCGGGAAATTCTTTTTAATTCAAACTGTGAGGAAGTTGATAATGCTACTTCTAAACTCTATTTTTTCCAGGCAACAGAGCAAGTAACACAAGTAAAAGCAGAGCTCCCGACATGGAAAAAACTCATCCATTATAATGAACTAGAGGATGATGAATTTGATTCTTTAATACATCAAGTTAAAGAAAGTTTCCTCTCCGCAGAGGAGAAAACTCTTTTTCTATTTTTCCGCGAACTCGATCTTCTGTTGTTTTTCATAAAACTAAATTTTATAGATGATATACGTGAGCAACTAGAAGTCCATGCAAAGACAAAAATTCTTGAAATACTTGAATCAGAAACCACCAAACAGGAATTGCTGAATATGCCTGAAGGTTATGACCGTTCAGGATATAATTTCTTTAGCAGACAAGATCCATTATTCATCAAACTTTTTCAGATCTCTATTAACAAGAAAGAAGAGATAATCATAAAAGATAAGGAAAATTTAAGTAAGCTTTTTACAACCTCGGTTACCAATGCATTTACAACAATGGATAAGGAAAAACTTGAAGAGTTAATACTGAATGAATATAAATTTAAACCATTATTCCATGTTGTTCCGCCAGAATCATTTTATGACATGCTGCTAAAATGTGATAACAAGTGGCAAAACCATCTCCTTTTTTTACTCGAAACACGATATTTCTCGTGGGATACATTAAACAACCATCGTCCGGCAAGTTTTATGACCAGTGAAAAAGATTTTTGGGAAAAAATCTGCGATCTCCTGCAGTCCGGGATCGCGTCGCTAGAAGGTAACAAGATTAAGAAATATATTATTCAGGAAAAGACATTGCCCTTGTTTGAAAAAATCCGCCAGCAATTAAATTAACGTTATATTTTGCACCCTAATGATGATATTAGGGTGCTTTCTTCTGCGTAGCAAAATCACCCTTTGGTTTCCGGCAACACAATATTACTCGCCGCCAGCGTGCCCATCTTGTGGTAAATCGCGCAGGCTGCATCTACCAGTTGCATCGCCAGCGCCGCGCCGCTGCCTTCACCAAGACGCATACCCATATTGAAATAGGGCTCGAGGCCTAAATGTTCGAGCGCAATGCGCGCGCCTTTTTCCGCCGAAAGATGCGACGGAATCATATATGGCTTCACATGCGGAGCAATGCGACAGGCGGCCAGCGCCGAGGCGTAAGAGAGGAAACCATCGAGCACCACCGGCAAACCGCAGGTTGCCGCGCCGAGGATCACCCCGGTCATGCCGAGCAGATCATAACCACCCACTTTCGCCAGTACATCAAGGCCGTCGGCCGCATCCGGCTGGTTCACCGCAATGGCTCTGCGCACTACCTGTGCTTTATGCCCGAGCAGCGTTTCCGGCAGATTGGCACCGATACCGACCACCGATTCCGGCGCTTCGCCGGCCAGCACGCTGACAATCGCCGCGGCTGGCGTGGTGTTGGCCATCCCCAGTTCGCCGACACCAAACAGCGTCACACCCTGCGCTGCCAGCTCGCGGGTATAGCGCATCGTTTCCAGCAGCAGTTCCTGCGCCTGCTCGCGGCTCATCGCCGGGCCGCTGGCGATATTCCCGCTGCCGCGCGCTACCTTCATGTTGACGAGGCCCGGGATCGGATCGGCATCAATACCGACATCCAGCACGTGCACTTTCGCCCCGGCCTGCGCCGCCAGCACACAGACGCCCGTGGTGCCCTGCGTCATGTTTGCGGCCTGAATTGCGGTCACCACCTGCGGTGAAATCGCCACCCCTTCATGCCAGACGCCGTGATCGGCGCACATCACCACAATCGCTTTTTCAGCGATCTGCGGCGCGCCATTCAACCCCTGCATACCGGCCAGTTGTACCGCTAATGCTTCCAGTCGCCCCAGGCTACCAGGCGGCTTCAGTAAACCATCCAGATGAACCTGGGCCTGCGCCATCGCCACGTCATCAGGTACCGGAATGCTTGCCAGTAATGTCGTTAATGTCTGCATGCTGTTTCTCATTATGTTGTGGGCTGGTTATAACAGCGCCAGAAGAAAAATCAGTTCGCCTAACTCAATAGCTGCGCCGAGCGTATCGCCGGTCTGCCCGCCAAGCGTGCGCTTCAACATCTGCCCGAGCAGAAATACCGCCGCCAGAGTCACCAGCAGCGCCACGATCCCTTTCGCGCCCAGCACCCCGATCGTGACCAGCGCGGTAATGATGAGCGTGACTGACGTATCGCGCCCCGACACTTTGCCGATAAACAGATTGCCGAGCCCCTCTTCACGGGCGTAGCGATGACCGAACATCAGTAGCACCGCGCAGCCGCGCCCGGCGGCACAAGCTGCCGCAAGTGCTGCGATCATCGGCGCGTCACGCAGTTGCAGTTCGCTAAGAGTGAGGATTTTCGCTGCCAGCACAAACACCAGCGCCAGACCGCCATGCGTGCCGAGACGGCTGTCGCGCATGATCTCCAGCATCCGCTCGCGCCGCCGGGCGGAAAAGACACCGTCGCAGGTATCGGCAAGGCCATCAAGATGGAAGCCGCCGGTCAGCAGCGCCAGCGCCAGCACGCAGAACAGCGCTGCCAGCGGAGCGCCGCACCACGGCTGCAAGATCACCAGGACGCCGCCGCTGATGGCCCCCAGCAGCACGCCGACCAAGGGAAAAGTGACAATCCCGCGCACATAATCGGCGACATCCAGCCCCTGCACCCAGCGCTCCGGCACCGGCAGACGGCTGATAAATGACAGCGTGGCAAAGAATAATTTCATTTGATTTTGACTCCAATCCCGGAAACCACCAGCCAGACGTGATCCGCTGCCTGCGCCAGCCGCTGGTTGACGCGCCCGGCAATATCGCGGAAATGCCGCGCGAGGCGGTTTTCCGGCACAATCCCCATCCCCACTTCATTGGTGACCAGCACCACCGGCGACGGACAGGCCGCACAGGCGGCTATCAGCGCCTCAATCTCCTGCTGCACCTGCGTTTCCAGCGCGGCGTAATCCCACTGTTCCGGGTCACTCTCGCCGCCAAAGGCAAACAGCAGATTGGTCGTCAGCGTAGTGATGCACTCCAGCAGCACAGCTTCGCGGCTATCATTGTCGGGTGTAATGATCTCCGCCAGTTGCTGCCAGCGCTCTTCGGTACGCCAGTGGGCCGGACGGCTCGCCCGGTGGTGCGCAATCCGCGCTGCCATCTCCGGATCAAAGATCTGCGAAGTGGCGATATAGAGTACGCGGCTGGCGTCTGCGACCAGCGACTCGGCGTGGCGGCTCTTGCCGCTGCGCGCGCCGCCGGTAACAAGGGTTAACATGTTGGCTCCTGATGTTGCTGCATAATCTGGTAGATACGATCGATATCGACATGCTTGCGCATGGCGTCGGCGAGAATATCAAACTGCTGCGCTTTATAGTCGGCATAATTTACGGCGATATCGAGCGGCCCCAACCCTTTACGCTCACGCAGGCCGTTCAGCAACGCGCGGGTAAACGCATCGCTGTCGAACAGGCCGTGCAGATAAGTGCCAAACACCAGGCCGTCATCGCTGACCGCACCATCCGCCACACGCTGTCCGTTTTTCTCTAACCACAGCGCCGGGCGGCAACCGCTTTGCAACGTTGTTTCGCCCATATGGATCTCATATCCGCGCAGTGCCAGCCCGGCGCAGTTTGCCAGCCAGCCGGGCAGTGTCTCCTGCAAACGGGCCTCAACAAGCGTGGTGGTTTTATCCTGTGCGAAATGGGTCACGGTATTGAGCAGCCCCAGCCCCGGCTGAGTACCCAGCCCGGATTCCACCTCGTCGACGATCGTCTCGCCAAGCATCTGGTAACCACCGCAAACGCCGATCGTCGGTACGCCCGCGCGATGCCCGGCCAGCAGCGCCTTCGCCAGCCCGCTTTCGCGTAACCATTGGAGATCACTGAGAGTATTTTTACTGCCCGGTAAAATCACCAGATCCGCGCCCTGCAATGCATCGGGCGAGCGCACGTAGTGCACGCGCACATCCGGCTGCGCCGCCAGCGCGTTAAAATCGGTGAAGTTGGAAATATGCGGAAGCTGCACTACCGCAATATCCAGCGCCCGCTCGCTGGTGCTCAGGTATTTGCCACGTTGCAGCGCCACGCCGTCTTCATCTTCGAGATCGACCTCCAGCCACGGCATCACACCGATCACCGGAACGCCCGTCAGTTCTTCAATCTGTTTTATGCCCGGCGTCAGTAGCGCAACGTCGCCGCGGAATTTATTGATGATCACCCCTTTTACTCGCCAGCGTTCATGCGGCTGGAGCAGCGCCAGCGTGCCGTAAATGGCCGCAAAAACGCCGCCGCGATCGATATCCGCCACCAGGATAACCGGGCAGGCTGCCATCTCCGCCATGCCCATATTGACGATATCCCGATCGCGCAGGTTGATCTCCGCCGGGCTTCCTGCCCCTTCCAGCACCAGCGCGTCGTACTCCTGCGCCAGGCTTTGCCAGACACCCATAATCTGCGCCCGCAGGCGCGGTTTGTAGTCGTGATAACTGACGGCATCCATGTCGGTCGCCACTTTGCCCATCAACACCACCTGCGCTTTACGGTCGCTGGTAGGTTTAAGCAGTACCGGGTTCATACGCACATCCGGCACGATACCCGCCGCTTCCGCCTGGAATATTTGCGCGCGCCCCATCTCCTGGCCATCCGGCGTGATACCAGAATTGAGCGCCATATTCTGCGATTTAAAGGGGGCAGTTTTCAGCCCATCCTGATAAAAAATGCGGCACAGTCCGGCCACCAGCACACTTTTACCGACGTCTGAGGCGGTGCCCTGCAACATAATCGCCAGCGTCATGACGCCTCCTTAACCCGCATCGCCCGCATGCGGGCATAAAATTCATCTTCACTTTTACACAGCGGCAAACCCAGCTCGCTGTGCAGTTTTACCAGCCACGGCTGCGTCAGACCGGCTTTCTCAACCAGCGAACGGTGGGCAAACACCTCGCCGGGCGTTCCCTGCGTCAGGCATTCGCCATGATGCAGCACATAGACTGCATCACAAATTTCATAAATTAAATCAATATCGTGGCTGGAGATCACCACATGATTCCCCTGCGCGACAATACGGCGGATGATCGCCATCATCTGCGCGCGCCCGGCGGGATCAAGACCCGCAGTGGGCTCATCCAGCAGCAGATATTTTGCCTGCATCACCAGCGCGCCAGCGATAGCGACACGCTTTTTCTGCCCGTGGCTCAGGCACTGGATTGGCTGCTGACGGAAAGATTGCGCATCCACCAGCGTCAGGGCGTCATCGACGCGGCGCGCGATCTCCGCTTCCTCCACGCCAATGTTGCGCAGGCTAAAGGCGATGTCGCTGTCGATATCGGTATAGAAGATCTGCTGATCCGGGTCCTGAAATACAGTAGTCACTTGCTGGCGCAGCGCCAGCAGCCCGCGCTTGCTGTAATCGAGCGGTTTTCCCTGCCACAGCACCGCCCCTTTTTGCGGGCGCAGGATACCGCTCAGGTTCATAAATAGCGTCGATTTACCGCAGCCGTTCGCGCCGATCAGCCCGGTCACCGGCTGGCGGGAAAAATCGAGCGTCAGCCCTTGCAGCGTCGGCACATCCTGGTAGCTGAACCACAGATTTTCACATGCCAGCATGCCTTGTCCCTACAGGTGAAAATCACCCTGATAAAGTTTGATATCCAGCGTGGTTACCAGCGCTTTGTAGCGCAATAGCACGCGGGTAAATAACAGGCTCACCAGCATCGCCAACGAACGGTAGCTCAGCGGCAAGGTGCGATAACCAAAGCGCAGTGTCTGCGCACGATGAAGCGCCGCCGCCTCTTCGAGCAGGATAAAAATAAAGCGCCAGGTGAGCAGGATCTGTTCGGTCAGCAATCGCGGCACGCGCCCGCGTTTGAGCAAGACAATCAGTTGCGGAAAGGTCAGATTGAGCACCAACCAGAAGGTTGCCGCCAGCGCGGCGAGACTGCGCCATAACGTGCTGTTGGCTGATGCCAGCCCCTGCGGCGTTACGCCGATCCAGACGCTGCCCAGATGCACACCATACAATAACTGCTGCGGCTCACGCGTCACGCTGAACAGAATCGTCACCACGCCAACCAGCAAAAAGCCCATCGGCAGAGCCATCCAGCGCAGCCAGCGCCAGAGCGAGACGCGCAGCAGCCAGCAGGTGAACATCGCCAGCGCCACCAGCAACACGCCCTGCCCGAACGGCGGCAGAGAAAAGGCCAGCACCATCATCAATAACCAGAACAGGAATTTACGCTCCGGCGCCACGTGAAACCAGCGGCTCTGGTAGCTCAGCCGATCAAGACCGTTTGCGATCACGCTGCCTGCCTTTCATATAACCGAGGATGTAGAAAATGACCGCTGCGCCAATCGAGCCTTGCAGGGTAAAAAGCAGGCTTTCAACTTCGCCGCTCGCTGGTTCATACAGCGGCTGGAACCACGGCTGGTAATGGGGTGCAATCGCCAGGATCTGGCTTTCCGCCTGGTTATCGGAACCCGCATATTCACCGCCGTGATTGATAAAGAACGGCAGCACCATCAGGGCGATCACCATCGCCAGCAGAATCAGGGTCTTTTTCATCTTAATGCTCCCTTATGGGGATCAACTGTCGTTTGGTGAGCTGATCGTAAATCATCACCGTCAGCAACCCTTCCGCGATGGCAATCGGAATTTGCGTCAGGCAAAAAATGCCCATAAATTTCACGATCGAGCCGGTTGCCCCAGTTTGTGGATCCGGGAATGCCACGCCCAGTTGCACCGAAGTAATAAAGTAGGTCGCCAGATCCGCCAGCATGGCGCAGAGAAACACCGCCACATCGCGGCGGAAACCCGCCCGGCAGGCCAGTTTCCACACCATATAGCCGACAACGGGACCAATGACCGCCATCGACATGCCGTTGGCTCCAAGCGTGGTCAGCCCGCCGTGCGCCAGCAACAGCGCCTGAAACAGCAGCACAATCGCGCCAAGAATCGCCACCACGCCGGGGCCAAACAAAATTACCGCCAGCCCGACGCCGGTCGGGTGCGAACAGCTTCCGGTCACCGACGGAATTTTCAGCGCCGACAGGACAAAAATAAACGCGCCGCACAACGCCAGCAGCACTTTCTGATTGGTATCGTCCGCCACAATACGACCCAGGCGCACCAGCCCATACCCCAGGCACGGCAGAAACAACATCCACCACGCCAGCGCCCACATCGGCGGCAAAAAGCCCTCCATAATATGCATGGCGAAGGCCTCCTGCGGCACCATCATCAGCAGCAGCGCCGCGGCAAGCCCGCTGCAGGACAACTGTTTCAGTTGTTGCGTTTTCATCTTCTCTCCCACTGTTTATTCACCAGAATGGTCGAAAAATAGGGCAGCGGCTGGTCATCGCCAACCTCGCTAAGCTGCCGCCAGCACTGCTCGCCGGGCAGAGTGGCTTCCGCCATCATCAGGGAATGTTCCAGCAGCCCCGCTTGCGCCAGCAACGCTTTGATACGGGCAAAACGGCCATAGACTTTCATCAACACCAGACTGTCGTGTTGCTGCAATGCCTGGCGGATTTCATCTTCCGGCGCGGTGCAGGACACCACGCCCAGCGACTGTTGCTCCATCGCCAGTGGCACCTGCGCACGCGCGGCAATGGCGGCAAACGACGTGACGCCTGGTACAATCTCCAGCCACTGCGGCTGGCCAAGCCGTTGCAGCAGGAATACCCAGGTGCTGAACAACATTGCATCACCGAGGGTAATAAACCCCACCTGTTTACCGGCCTGGACTTCCGCTGCCAGCGCAGCGGCGACGTCGTCCCACACCGCCTCTTTTTCCGCGCTGTCAGCACTCATGGGAAAGTGGCAGCAGCGTACTTCGGTCTGCGCACCGAGGTACTCGCGCACAATGGAAAGCGCCAGGCTGTCGCCGCCTTTGCGCCCGGCCGGGGCATACAGCACATCGAGCGTCCCAAGAATGCGCGCGCCGCGCACGGTGATCAGATCGGTAGCACCTGGGCCGGTACTCAGCGCGTAGAGTTTGCCGCTCATGCTGCGGCCTCCATTGCCTGTGCCAGCGCCTGATGCAGATGCTGGACGAACATCGCACGCACATCGGCATTCTCGCCTAAGCCCTGTAACCACGGCGTCGCGGCAATACCGACGCGCTCAAACTGCGTCTTCCACGAATCATCGTCATCGGACGCCATGTCGTTGATCGCATGGTCGCCTGCCACCAGCATCAGCGGCATCAGGTGCACCGCTTTCACCCCTTCATGACGCAGGCCGTCGATCAGCAGATCGATTTCCGGGTAGCTCTCCACCGCGCCAACCCGCGCCGGAAAACGGTACGCTGCCATCATATGGTCGAGGCAGGCATAAGCGGCAAAAGCGTGATGGCTGGCGCCGTGGCCCATAAACACCACGCGCTCATCGGCCGCGACCTGCGGCATCTGCCGGGAGAGCGCCTGCATCAGATGCAGATAATCGTCGTGGCTGCTGAGCAGCGGCGCGCCAATCACCAGCCGTTTGAACAGCGGGCGCAGCGTCTGGACTTCACGAACGATTTTTTCGTATTCGTCGCCGTTGATAATGTGCAGCGACTGGATCGCCACATCCTGATACCCCTGCTCTGCCAGCTTTTGCAGCGCCTCCAGCGGCGTGTCGATATGCAGGTTGTCGCGCTGTTTGAGCTTGCGAATGATCATCCCGGAGGTAAAAGCGCGAAACAGCGCACGATCCGGGCAGCTCGCCGCCAGATCGCGCTCGCAGGCGACGATGTTCTTTTCACAGGTGTCGCGATAGCTGGTGCCAAAGCTCACCACCAGAAGGGCTTTCTTCATTCTGTTCTCCTCACTGTGCCGCCAGCCAGCGTTGCAAGCGTCCGGCAAAGTCATCCTGACTGTTGAGTAACTCATCGCCCACGACCTGCGGTTGCGGCCGGGCAATCACAATGCACGGGATGCCAGCATCCAGCGCAGGTTGTACTTTTTCCAGATAACCGCCTTCCGCGCCGGAGGCTTTGGTAATCATCACCTCAACGCGGTACTGGCGATAAAACGCGGCGTTAAATTCAGCGCTAAACGGGCCGCACAGCGCGAAGATCTCTCCCACGCCAAAACCCAGTTCTGCACACTGCGCCAGCACATCCGCCACGGGCAGCACCCGCGCCAGCAGCGTTTTCCCCGGCAATCCGTCGCGCCAGCGCGCCAGATCTTTGCTGCCGGTGGTCAGCAAGATGCGATCACCCAGGTTACGGGCTTTGTCGCAGGCTTCCTCCAGCGTGGAAACATTGAACAGCAGCGAATGTTGCAGCTCCGGCTGTTGTTCCGGGCGCTGATAACGGCTCAGCAATACCTGCGCCGCGTTGCAGGCGTGGGCAATATTGCGGCTGACCACGTCGGCGTAAGGGTGCGAGGCATCAATCACCCAGCGCGTACCGTTCTGTTTGAGCCAGCTAACCATCTCGCCCATCTCCAGCCGCCCGCAGCGCACCTGGCCGCGAATGTTGCCTGCCAGCTGCGCGCCGGTCGGCGTGGCAACCGACAGCGTGTAACGCACTCCGGCTTCATCCAGTTGCTGGCAAATCAGCCGCGCATCGCTGGTACCGCCAATCACCAGCACCTCGCCTGCCGTCACAGGGTGTAACCTCGTGGGGTAATCATCAGACCGTTTTGCACATAGGTGGCGCGGTTACCGACAATCACCAGGCTGGTCATATCGACGGGTGCAAAATCCATCTCGCCGAGCGTGGTCAGCCATTTTTCCTCTTTCTTGCGCCCGGCGGATTTCACCACGCCCACCGGCGTATTGGCGCTTTTGCTCGCCGCCAGCAGTTCGAATGCTCGCGCCAGATGCCCTTCGCGGCCACGGCTGCGGGGGTTGTAGAAGCAGATAACGAAATCCGCCTCGCCCGCCGCGACAATGCGTTTTTCGATAACCGGCCACGGCGTCATCAGATCGCTCAGGCTGATATGGCAGAAGTCGTGCATCAAAGGTGCGCCCAGCAGCGCAGCGGCGGCGATGCTGGCGGTCATGCCCGGCACCAGCCGCACCTCCACATCCAGTTGTTGCTTGTTGACCAGTTCGAGTACCAGCCCTGCCATGCCATAAATTCCGGCGTCGCCGCTGCTGACCAGCGCCACGTTATGCCCGGCCTGCGCCAGCTCAATTGCCGCCTGGCAGCGCTCAATCTCTTTGCACATACCGGTTTTGATCACCTGCTTATCGCCGGTGAAGGCTTTAACAAGGTGCGTGTAGGTTTTGTAACCCACCACAATTTCCGCTGCCTGTAGCGCGTCGATGGCCTCCATGGTCATCATTGCCTGTGAGCCGGGGCCAATCCCGATTACCGTTAACATCAGTGCGAAACTCCCAAAGTAATTGTCACGCCCTGCTCCCGCAGGGTCTCACCAACCAGTTGCCCCTGGCTCATCAGCCAGGCTGCCGGCCCGGAAACACTCCCCACGCCCGCGGTCTGCCGGACAAAGTCCGAGGCCGGAAAGCGATGCTCGTGCTCACGCAGCGCCTGCGCGGTAAAAATTTCAAACGGCACCCGCAAGCTTTCCGCCAGTTGCAGTAACCCTTTCTCATCCTGCTTTAAGCTGATGCTGCCAATCGCCCGCAGCGCCAGCGGATCGAAGGCCTGCGCCTGCAACTGGCGTTGCAGTAACGCCGACAGCAAGGCAAACGGCGTATCGCGCCGACAGCCAATGCCCGCGACCACGCGCTTTGGCACCAGCTTGAACACCGGCACGGGCAGCGCAGGCAGTTGCGCCCGGAGGGAGACGCAGACCAGCCCGTCCATTTCCGGCAGAGCGTCAAGGCGCGTGACGGGGATAAAACCTCGCGTGTCGCAGCGTGCCACTTCCGCACGCAGCGCCTCTTCACACCACAGGCCGATGCGTTTACCGCTGACCAGCATGTGGTTGATGGTTTTTACCGCCGCGCGAAAATCGTCCATCCGCGCATCAAGCTGACAGGCCAGCGTGTCCAGCGCCGCCAGTTCGTTTACATCGGTCGCCGTGGTAATCACCGGATCGGCATCCAGTACGCCCGCCAGATAACGCGTCAGCGCATTCCCGCCGCCATAGTGGCCGGAAAGCAGACTGATCGCATGCTGGCCGCGTTCGTCAATGACGATCACCGCCGGATCGAGAAATTTGTCGTTGACCAGTGGGGCAATCGCCCGAACGGCAATGCCCGTTGCGCCGATAAATACCACCGCCGGGTAGTGGCAAAAGGCCTCGCGCAGGGTCTGCGCAAAGCTGCCTGCAAAGGGCTGAAAGCCGTCGGTGAGCAGCTTCTCGCTGGTAAAACAGGTCATCGGCAGCGCCGCTTTCAGACGGTTCGCCAGCGCCACGCCGCCCGGCGTCAGGCAGAACAGTGCAATCGATTCAGGCTTTACGGTATTCATGGCTGAAATCCGCCGCATACAGCCGCGAGTAGTGGTACTCCTCGCCAAGAAATGCGCCAACGAGAATCAGCGCAGTTTTACGGATGCCGGCTTCACGCACTTTGTCGCCGATATCGGCCAGCGTGCCGCGTACCGTCTGGCTCTGTGGCCATGTGGCTTTGTAGATCACCGCCACCGGCGTGGTCTGCGGATAGCCGCCTTCAATTAAGCGCTCCGCCACGCGGTGGATGCGCTGCACGGAAAGGTAGATCGCCATCGATGTCTGATGGCTGGCGAAGGATTCAAGCTGCTCGCGCTCCGGCACCGGCGTACGCCCTTCCAGGCGGGTAATGATCAGGCTCTGCGACACTTCCGGTACGGTGTACTCAACGCCCAATTCTGCCGCTGCGCCGAGAAACGCGCTGACGCCCGGCACGACCTGCCAGCGGATGCCGCGCCGGGTCAGTTCCTCACCCTGCTCGCGCACCGAGCCGTAAAGCGAAACATCGCCGGTTTGCAGACGCACCACGACTTTCCCGGCTTTCACTCCGGCTTCCATCAGGTCGATAATTTGCTCAAGATGCAGTTCGGCGCTGTCATGGCATGCCGCATCAGCGCAGGCATACTCCAGCAGCTCGGTGTTAATGAGCGATCCGGCGTAAATCACCACCTGAGCCTGTTGCAACAGCCGGTAGCCTTTCAGGGTGATCAGTTCGCGATCGCCCGGCCCGGCGCCGACAAACCAGACCGTTTGTGCATCAGCGTTATCAGGCATGCTGCTTCTCCTTTTCGCAGGAAATCAAAAAGACAGGATTATTCGCTTTGAAGTAATGACCGCTGCCCAACCCGGTGAGCAGAGAGACCTGGAGCTGCTGGCAATCCAGCGCAGCAACCCGCAGGGTATGCAGGTGTGAGAGCGCGCTGTTAAGGTTCTCCTGCAAAATAAAGGTCATCACCAGCCGTCCGCCGGGGTGAAGCTGCGCCAGCGACCAGTCAATCAATTGCGCCAGGTTGCCGCCGCTGCCGCCGATAAACACCGCATCGGCGAGCCGCTCGACAAAGAGCGGCGCAACGCCGGTGACGATGGCAATATTGCGACAGCCAAAGCGCAGGCAGTTATCTTCCAGCAGGCTCAGCGCCGCCGGATTACGCTCGATGGCGGTGACCTGCAAGCCAGGGTGCGCCAGCGCTGCTTCAATGCTGACGCTGCCGGTACCCGCGCCGATATCGATCAAGTGCTGCGCGCAATGCAACTCCAGCTTCGACAGCGCCAGCGCGCGCACCGCCTCTTTGGTCATCGGCACCTTTTCACCACGGATAAACAGCTCATCTTTCATTGAGGATCACCACCACATTCATCGCATATTCGTCCTGTACTTCCGCTGGACGCAGCCGGTGGATGCGCTCATCGTCCAGGCCTAAGTTTTCACCGATCACCAGCCAGCGCTTTTCCGCGCCGCGCGCCAGCAATGCCTCTGCAATCGCTTTTGGCCCACACTTTGCGTCAGTGACCATCGCCACTTTGTGGGCGCGGGCTAACGCGTCGAAATCCACTGCCCGCCCGTGGCTGCTGGTGAGCCAGATGTCATTCATATCGATGCCCGTACGCGCGCAGAGATACTGCACGGCGCTGATACCGGGAATAATGCGCAACTGCCCGATACCGAAATGCGCCACCAGCCGGCTGCCGATGCCGTAAAACAGCGGATCGCCGGAAGCCAGCACTACCACGCGCCGCTGCTGTTGTTGCTCAAGCCACGCCAGCAGGCCGGGAATGTCGGCATCCAGTACGCGGACGTCACCGCGAAAATCGGCAAACTGCGCCAGGTGGCGTTTGCCGCCGACCAGCACGTCGGCCTGTGCCACGGCCTCCAGCGCCTGCGGCGTCATCAACGCGAGGTTCCCCGGCCCCATGCCGGCAATGGTCAACATTTCAGATCTCCGGCAATCTCTTCAACCGGGCGATTCGCGCCCAGCACTTTGTTATCAAAAGAGAACAGCACCGCATCACACTGCGGCGGGTTTTGCGTGAAACGCAGCATCTGCGCAATGCGCAGGCAGATCCGCTGCGCCAGATGCGTGTAAAGATGGCTGAACCCGGCAGCATCGATGTACTCCATTGCCGCTTCGGTGGTGTCGCAGTCGCTGACCTTCAGCAGCAGATCATGCGGCGCGCCGAGCAGCGCCAGGTGTGCGACCAGTGTCTCCATCCGCGCATCCGCGATATGGCTGTGGGTATGAAAAATACCGGCGGCGATTTTCACCAGCTTGCCGGGATGGCCGACCAGCACGATCTGCCGGTAGCCCAGACGTACCGCCTCTTCAATCATGTAGCCAACGAAGTTGCTCATCGTCACGACCAGCTCGCCGGAGACGCCAAGCTGCTCACGCACGAAGCGTTCGCCGTGGTTGCCCGGGACGAGGATAACCCGTTCCATTCCGCCCGCGCGTTTTAGCTCCAGCTCCAGCGACAGCGAGCGTTTCCAGCTCTCTTCCGACATTGGCGTCACGATACCGGTGGTACCGATAATCGAAATACCGCCAAGAATGCCAAGCCTGCCGTTGTAGGTTTTCTTCGCCCGCTCTTCGCCTTCCGGGGCGAAAATTTCCACCTGCGCGCCGCGCGTGGGGCCAATCACTTCGCGGACAGCGGCTTCGATGGTCTGGCGCGGCGTGCGGTTGATCGCCGCTTCCCCCACAGCGAGACCAATACCTTTGCGGGTGACGGTGCCCACGCCTTCACCGCCGCGCAGAACAATCTGGTCATCCTCGGTGAGCGTGACGCGGGCAAAGATCAGCATGCCGTGGGTGGCATCCACATCATCGCCGCCGTCTTTGCGAATGGCGGCAATCGCCTGCTGGCCTTCAATGTGCGGCGATTCCACATTCAGATGCAGGGTGACGCCGGAGGGGGTAACAATCGAGACCTGGTGAATAATGTGCTGGCGCAGCACCATCAACGCCGCGACTTTTGCCGCTGCGGTGGCGCAAGAGCCGGTGGTATAGCCTTTGCGCAGGGCTTTACCGTTGTGCCACACCGGATCGTCGAAGGCCTGGCTCATTGCGCCGCCTGCAAGTGATAGAGCAGCGCATTAATAATTGCCGCCGCCACATTGCTGCCGCCCTTGCGACCATGCGCGGCAATGGCGGGCAAACCGCTCTCTACCAGTGCCGCTTTCGATTCCGCAGCGCCAACAAAACCGACCGGCACGCCAACCACGCCGCTGACCGGCACCTTGTGTTCCAGCAGGCGGAACAGGGCCGTGGGCGCATTGCCGAAAACAAAGATTTTCTCTTCCGCTTCCGTCAGCGCGAGATCGACCGCCGCCATCGAACGGGTGATACCCTCCTCTTTGGCTTTTCGCACCACGCGCGGATCGGAGATGTAGCAACGCACTTCGCCGCCGAACTCCGCCAGCAACCGCTTATTAATGCCGGAAAGCGCCATTGTGGTGTCGGTATAAAGGGTGCAGCCTTGCGTTATCGCCCCGCACAGGCGTTGCAGCGCATCACTGGAAAACCACAAAATATCGAGCCAGTCGAAATCAGCGGTGGTGTGGATGACCCGTTTGGTTACCGCTTCATGCAGCGGGCTGGCAAAACGAAAATCGGGGCGGGTTTGCTGGATAATCTCGCCGATAATGACAAAACTTTTGGCTTCAATCGCCTGCGGTTGTTGCAAATAATCCATCGTCTTCATCCTTATGCGCCCGCGAGGGCAAGGTGTATCAGCGCAAACAGTGCCAGCGCCAGCGTGGCGGCAAGCCACATCATGCGAATGGTGCGGGGAATGTCATCCGGCGTGATGGCGCGGAGCTCATCGCCAATCCACGGTTTTTCGACCCGCTGGCCGAAGTAGTCATTTGGCCCGCCAAGCCGCACGCCAAGCGCCCCGGCCACGGTACCTTCCGGCCAGGCGCAGTTGGGGCTGCTGTGGTTGCGCCGATCGCGAAAACCGATACGCAGCGCATTGCCCGCGTCATTACCTGTGAGCCAGGCCGCCATACTGAGTAACAGCCAACTCAGACGCGCCGGGATAAAGTTGGCGACATCATCCAACCGCGCGCTGACCATGCCGATCGCGCGGTATTTTTCATGCTTGTAGCCCACCATCGAATCGAGGGTATTGACCGCTTTGTAGGCCATAGCCAGCGGCGCGCCGCCGAGCAGTAAAAAGAACAGCGGCGCGATAACGCCATCGACGGTGTTTTCCGCGACGGTCTCCACTACCGCGCGGGTGATTTGCGGCGGCTGGAGCTGCGCGGTATCGCGACCGACAATCCACGACAGCTTTTCGCGGCTTTCGGCAAGCGAACCGAAGCGCAGCGCCTGCTCCACTTCCCGCGCCATATCCGCAAGACAACGTGTGGCAAGTAGGGTGTAAATCATCCACACCTCTACGCACCAGCCGAACCACGGATGGATTATCTGCGCTAGCGCGAGCACACCCCAGGCAACGCTCCAGGTGATGCCCACCACCAGCAGCCACATCACACCGCCGCCGATGCGCAGCGCGGTATCGCTGCGGCACACTCGCCGGACGGCGCTTTGCACCAGGTTAATCAGTGCGCCGATCCAGCGCACCGGATGCGGCCAGTACGGCGGGTCGCCAAGTAAGCGATCGAGCAGAAATGCGACACACCAGGCCAGCAGCGTCATGACGCCCTCCTTGCGGCTGCAAACCAGTGTTCCAGCATCGTTGGACGCTGGGCGAAATGCAGGTGTAAATAGCTGGCAAAGGTATTGCCCACCTGCCAGCCGCCCTGCCAGCGCTTCAGCACTTCGCCATCGCGCGTTTTATGGCACGCCAGCACGGCATCGACGCGCGGAGTGAAATCGGAATAGTGAAACTCGTGGCCGCGCAGGGTTTCCCCTGCGCCAGCGAGTAAGGTCTGCTGCGTTGCGCGGGCTTCGCAGTAGCCAAAGCGGGTGAGCTGACTGCCCATCCGGCTGTGACCAGGGATGGCGCCGACCATCGGCCACTCCTCGCCTGCGGCATCCAACAACGTATCGCCGAGATACATCAGGCCGCCGCACTCGGCATAAATCGCCACGCCACGCCGGTGCGCGGCGAGAATGGCATCCCGCATTGGCAGGTTTGCCGACAGCGCGCGCGCGTGCAACTCAGGATAGCCGCCGCCCAGCCACAGCATCTGGCAGGTGGGCAATTCATGGTCATGCAGCGGGCTAAAACGCACGATGCGCACGCCAGCGTGTTCAAGCAGTTGCAGGTTATCGGCGTAGTAAAAGTTGAAGGCTTCGTCATCGGCCAGCGCCAGCGTTAACCCTACGCCCGCCTCTGGCGCGGGCATGGCAGGAAACTCCCCCTGCGGCAACGCGGTTGTCTGGCTCAGGGCAAGTAAGCGGTCAATATCAAGCGTCTGTTCCAGGCGTGCGGCAAACTCCTGCCATGGCTGCGCGTTAACGACCGACTCGCGGGCAGTGACCAGACCAAGATGACGTTCCGGCAGCGCCACGCCGGGAGCAACGGGAACATATCCCAGCACCGGCAAATCGCAGTAATGTTCAATGGCGTGTTTCAGCAGTTGAAAATGGCTGTCGCTGTTTACCCGGTTGACGATCGCGCCGGCAATGCGCAACTGCGGGTCAAAGTGCTGAAAACCCATCACCGTGGCGGCAATGGAGGTGGATACCGCTTTGCCATCAACCAGCAGGATCACCGGAAGCGCAAGCTGTTTTGCCAGCGCCGCGCTGCTGCAATAATTGGGGTCGGTGCCGTAGCCATCGTAAAGCCCCATCACGCCCTCAATAACAGCGACATCGGCGGCGGTGAAATGCTGGCGAAACAGCGCATTTAACACAGGCGGCGAGATCATAAAGCTGTCGAGATTGCGGGAAGCCACGCCGGTAACGGCGCTGTGCCAGGCGGTGTCGAGGTAATCCGGCCCCACTTTGAAGGGTTGCACGCGTAGACCGCGACGTTGCAGCACGGTGAGCAGCCCAAGCGTGACGGTGGTTTTCCCACAGCCGCTGCCGGTTCCGGCAAGGAGAAAGGCGCTGCGTCTGTCTGACATTCCTGTAACCCCGTAGCGGGCAGGAAGAACGGAGCCAGGATGCGTGTTGACCCGGTCTTTCGACCGCACGCTACTGAGCAACCCACTTCCCACCGAAGTTGTTGATAATGTCCATCAGGCCGGTCTTCTGGCTTAGCGTCATCCTCACCCGTCCTTCCCGATCTTACGATCAGTGGCGATTACGGGGTCGTCAGCATTACAGCAGCGGGGGCTGCGGGGGATTTACACCCCCTTCCCAGCCGCAAAATACATTTGCGGCAAACCTGACAGATTTTTAATCACGGTACGTCATTACTACCCTGATTTTTCCCTGACGTACTATATCGCAGCAGGGAAATAAAAACGGGTTCAGTTTATCTTTGAGAAAATAATAATTTGTTGCGCTATGACAATTTATTGCTCACCCTTTTCATCCACTTCCAGGATATTAAGGCTTCAGAGGGTTCTCAAGCGCATCCGGAATAACAAAATATTGCTAACGGAAATTTAATCGCCTCATAATTTGCAATATTTTGCAGACGAAATGCCTGCGACATCAGTTGCCAGGGCTGGCGAAATACATTGCAGAAATAACGGAACGGCGAGAAATCTACATTGCGCGAAATTCTGGCGTTCGCGAGGTCGAAGTGACACTATCCGGACTTTAATTATAAAGGGAGTTACAGCGTGGCGTTGGCGCACTGTCCCGCATCGTGCGGTGAAATAATCCAGGGCTGGATCCTGGGAGGTGAAAAACTGGTCTCCTGTCCGGTGGACTGGTACAGCAGTGTCGAAGTTACCCACGGCAAACCTCGGTTGGATGAACGACCACTGGTGCGTCGTATGGTTAACCAACTCCTGGCGCACTGGCAGCTACCAGCCACACTGACGCATGCATTACGCATCGAGTGCCGCTCTACCATTCCACTGGCCAAAGGCATGGCCAGCAGCACTGCGGATATTGCCGCCGCCGCCGTGGCAACGGCCCGTCATCTTGAGCAACCGCTGGACGAGAAAACCCTGGCGCAACTGTGCGTGGCACTGGAACCGACCGACAGTACGATCTTTTCGCGCCTGACGCTGTTCGATCACAATACCGCTGCAACGCAGATTACCTGCGGCGGTTTGCCGGAGTGTGACGTGCTGCTGCTTGAAAGTCCGCTAACCCTGACCACTGCCGCTTATCATCGTCTGCCACGCCAGCAGGCGCTGCTGGAAAATGCCCATACACTGGATAATGCATGGCGCCTGTTGCAGCAGGCCTGCGTGGAAAATGATGCCGCGCGGCTGGGAGAAGCCGCGACGTTAAGCGCGATTGCCAGCCAGGCGCTGCTGCCAAAACCGGCGTTTCCCGCCCTGCTCAAGCTGGTGGAGCGCTGCGATCTGTATGGACTGAATGTTGCCCACAGCGGAAGTGTGGTCGGGCTGTTGCTTAATAGCCAACGCCATGATGTGGAAAGCGTTCGTCGGGAGTTGAAAGAGACCGGGTTGACGGCGCATTGGCCGCAAAACTATCTGCTGAAAATGGTGGCAGGGGGCGTGCTGGAAGGGTGAGAGGCGCGCCTCTCACCACTCGCTGGAAGCGTTATTCCGCTTTTGGCTCAATCGGCTTCAGTTCGCCCATAGTTTTGAGTTTTTTAGAGATTTCGCGGCGCTCTTTCGACAGTTCAGCGTTTTTGATGATGTAATCATCCACGCGATCTTCGTAGTCGGTCTTCATGCTGGCGATAATGCCCTGGATCGCTTCCACGCTCATACCCGGTTTAATGTAGTCGCTCAGGTTGTCCAGCAGCAGCACGCGCTTCTGGTTATCACGGATCTTCTTCTCCACGTCCTGGATTTCACGCTGCAATTTATTTTTGCGGCGGAACAGACGCACAAACTCCAGAACATCCTGGAATGAAGGCTTACTTGTTTCCATTTTTACACCCCTGATAATGTGAGATTCGGATTCGTTAAAGCAACCACCTTAGAGGCAAACCTACCCAATGTGGTCGCATAAGACAATGATTTTTCCTGGTGGCTATCATAACCGCAAATGTAGCTGAATCGAAACAACCCAACAACGCCATCGGGTTATCTGGCCGTTATTTGCGCAACGCCCGGCAAATCAAATGTGACAGCAGCTCCAGTTGACGGGCCAGCTCCATGCTTAGCCAGACGTAACCGTGAATCGAGGTTTCAGCCAGCGCATCACCTTTATGTTCACTGCTCAATTGGCGCAATTCCGCCACAATCTCATTGAGCTTTTCAGTGTTGGCCAGAATCGGCTGCGGGTTGCCTTCATACAGCGCATGCGCAATGGTCAGCAGTGTTTGCTGGGTCATCTGCTGCGTATCCCGCAACGTATGCGCGTTGATCATCACAAAGTGGCTGGTTCGTGAGCTCCAGTGAGCATTGATTTGCAACTCCAGCATGCAGACCATATTGCGGCTGACGGTCTGGATGGCTTCGAAAATCGCCTTTTGCAGATGTGTCTCTTTGCAGGCAGGCGCGATCAGCCCGCGCATCTTCACCACGTCGTTGAGGATTTTTTGCAGATGTTTTTCCAGCCGCGGCCGTTCAACCAGGTTACGGGAGAAACCGGCCTGATAAACGCGGTTGAAGGCGGTGACGTAGTTGGCCATCTGGATACGCCAGTGCAAAAAAGCCCGCTGCGGCCAGATCCCGGTAAACAACATCGCCAGCAGTGAACCGATAATCACATCGCCGCTGCGCCACAGTGCCGTATGCATATCACCTGGCGGCGCGCCAACCACCACCGATAACGTAATGCCAATGAGCAGCGCCTGGTAAGGCTTTTTGCCCAGCGCCAGCCAGCCACAGAGAAACATCGCCACCGCGCACCACAGCAGCATCACCGGCAGCGAGAGCAGCTCCAGTTTTAGTGCCACCAGCCCCAGCGCCGCACCCAAAATTGTGCCACCAATGCGTTCAAATGCGCGCGGAACCACGTTTCCCCAAAAGGAGATCGGCCCCATCAGCACCACCAGCGTGATCAGTGGCCAGGTTCCCTCCGGCACCTCCAGCAGACGGATCAGCAAAAAGGTCAGAATAAAAGCCAGCGCGATACGCACACCATGTACGACACGATAATGGCGGTAAAGACGAATTTCGAAAGGACTGAGTGATTTGTCGCGACGCACAGTCGCTTCCCCCGATTGAACCGACAAAGGCGCAATTGTAGGATTTTTCGGACTCAGATAGCACCCTCTGCGATAAAAAAAGAGGCGACAGCGCTTCCTGTTGCCTCTTCCGGTTAATTTATCGCTTACAGAATTTTCGACTCAACCGGGATATGCATGTCGATTTCCCAGTAGCCATCCTGCTGTGCATCGTTCAGGTAGACTTCAAAGCAGGGACCCGCGGCAATTTGCACAGATTGATCGCTAAGCAGTTCATCAAAGAAGAGATCCCAGCACGCTTCAAACTCTTCGTTGTACACCCTCGCCTGCGCCACGGCGTACTGACCGCCCGGAATGTCGGTGAGGATCACCCCTTCGCTGTTTGCCGGGATTTGAAAGTCAGCATCGACGGTGATAGCAACGTCCGCGCGCAGCTTTTCCGGCGGCACTTCGTCAGGGTTATCGTAATAAGCGCACACCCACTCCAGCGGTGCGATCTTATTGCTGTCGACCCACATCATTAGCTGTTTAAAACCCTGCTTCACCGTCACATCCCAGGGCCCGACCAGATGGAACCCGGCGATACGACGTTTTTCCAGTTGCTTCACGTTGTAGCTCATGTTGACTCCCTTACCGTTACTGTGTGTTTATACAGTATAGCGCTCCGACGATCGCCTGGCATGTCGGAGTCATCAATTATGCGAGCAGACTCGCATCACCGCCACTCTGCCCGCACGCGCGTTACCCTTTGTGATGAAGCCAGTCGCTCAGACGCGAGAACAAGCCGCCTTTGCCGACACTTTCCAGCGTGACCAGCGGCCAGTGAGCGATCAGTTGGTCGCGATCGTAGAGTTGAATCTCCCCTACTTGCTGATGCGCAGCCAGCGGCGCATCCAGCTCTTTACTGCTCAGCACATACTTCGCCTTGACGTTCTGCACTTCTGCTTTTGGCAGCACCAGCCAGTAATCCTGATCCGTACCAACCGCAATTTGCTCTTTATCGCCGTACCACACGCGCTCGCTGCCGACTTTTTTGCCGTTACGCAAAATTTCGACGGTATCGAAGTTTTGTTGTCCCCAGTGCAGTAATTTACGCGCCTGCTCTTCACGGCCTTTCGGACTGTCCGCGCCCATAACCACCGCAATCAGGCGGCGTTGACCGTCAACACTGGAGGCAATCAGGTTGAAACCCGCACCCGAAGTGTGACCGGTTTTCAGCCCGTCGACGTTGAGGGTTTTGTCCCACAATAACCCGTTACGGTTTTGCTGGGTGATGCCGTTCCACGTCAGGCTTTTTTCGCTGTACATATGGTAGAAATCCGGCTCGCCGTGAATGATGGCGCGGGACAATACCGCCAGATCGTAGGCCGAACTGTGCTGTCCTGGTGCATCCAGCCCGTGGACAGTTTCGAAGTGGGTGTCGCGCAGATTCAGCTTCTGCACATAATCATTCATCATGGCGACAAACTGCGGCTGGCCGCCCGCAACATGATCGGCCAGCGCCACGCAGGCATCATTACCGGAATCGACAATCAGACCACGGCTCAGATCGCGCACGGTCAGGCGGTCGCCGGGTTTCAGAAACATCAGCGATGAACCGTCAAAAACCGGGTTGCCTTTCGCCCACGCATCCTTCCCTACCGTCACCACATCATCCGCGCTGATACGATGGCTGTCGATCGCCCGATCCACTACATAGCCGGTCATCAGTTTGGTCAAACTCGCCGGATTACGCTGCTGATGCTCGTTGCCCGCAGTTAAGATTTGCCCGGTGGTGTAATCCATCAATACCCAGGAGCCAGCCTGAATAGCTGGCGGCTGTGGGGCAAAAGGTAAGTCGTCGGCCTGCGCGTTATGTACGCAAATCGCCAGCAAAGAAGCAGCAAACAAACGGCGTTTCAATGAAATATCCTCAATAGCATCTAAAATCGCTGTCCTTTTTACGGAACTTCGCGTGTCGTTACCTGGTTAAATTGCAAAAAAATGTGACACAGATCGGTTTTAACGCGCTGTTTTTGCGAGGTTCTGCGGAACAGTGACGGGTTTTTCTTCGGCACACAGGGTGGGATGGTTTACCATAAGCGACATATTTACTGACAGGATGAGCAACTGGTGTCTGATTCCGCCGCAACGCCCACTTTTCTCTTTCACGATTACGAGACTTTCGGTACCAGCCCGGCGCTGGATCGCCCGGCGCAGTTCGCCGCGCTGCGTACTGATGCCGATTTCAATGTCATCGGCGAGCCGGAAGTTTTCTACTGTAAACCAGCGGATGATTACCTGCCGCAGCCCGAAGCAGTGCTGATCACCGGTATAACGCCGCAGATTGCGCGCGCCAAAGGCGAGAACGAGGCCGCGTTCGCCCGGCGTATTCACGATCTCTTTACCGTACCGAAAACCTGCGTACTCGGTTACAACAATGTGCGTTTTGACGACGAAGTCACGCGCAATATCTTTTATCGCAACTTTTACGATCCGTACGCCTGGAGCTGGCAGAACAACAATTCGCGTTGGGATCTGCTGGATGTAATGCGCGCCTGCTACGCCCTACGCCCGGACGGTGTCAACTGGCCGGAGAACGATGACGGCCTGCCGAGTTTTCGCCTTGAACATCTGACGAAAGCCAACGGTATCGAACACAGTAATGCCCACGATGCGATGGCCGATGTGTACGCCACCATTGCGATGGCGCAACTGGTTAAAGCAAAACAGCCGAAGCTGTTTGATTATCTCTATAGCCACCGCAACAAGCAGAAGCTGGCGGCGCTGATCGATGTTCCGCAGATGAAGCCGCTGGTGCACGTTTCCGGCATGTTCGGCGCGTGGCGCGGCAATACCAGTTGGGTTGCGCCGCTGGCCTGGCACCCGGAGAACCGCAACGCGGTGATTATGGTGGATCTCGCGGGTGATATGTCGCCGCTGCTGGAGCTGGATGCCGATGCGCTGCGCGAGCGTCTGTATACGCCAAAAGCGGATCTCGGTGAGAGCGCGGCGGTGCCAGTGAAGCTGGTGCATCTGAATAAATGCCCGGTGCTGGCGCAGGCCAATACGCTGCGTCCGCAGGATGCAGAGCGGCTGGGCATTAACCGCCAACAGTGTCTTGATAACCTGCAAATTCTGCGTGACAACCCGCAGGTGCGGGAAAAAGTGCTGGCCATTTTTGCCGAGGCAGAACCCTTCGTGCCGTCAGAGAATGTTGATGCGCAGATCTACAACGGCTTTTTTAGCGATGCCGATCGCGCAGCGATGAAAATCCTGCTCGAAACCGAGCCGCGTAACCTGCCCGCTCTCGATATTACCTTTGCCGACGGGCGCATTGAAAAGCTGCTGTTTAACTACCGGGCGCGCAACTTCCCTGGCACGCTGGATGAAAACGAGCAACAACGCTGGTTGCAGCATCGCCGTAACGTCTTTACGCCGGAGTATTTGCAACAGTACGCCGAACAGATCCAGGCGCTGTTCCAGCAGCACGACGGTAACAGTGAAAAGCAGGCTCTACTGAAGGCGCTGTGGCAGTACGCGGAAGAGATTGTCTGAGCACGAGTAGACTGTCCTTGAAGCATAAAAAAACCGGAGGCCTGGACCTCCGGTTTTTTGTCTCTGCGTAAAGCGATTTACGCGATGTCTTCGTACTGCGGCACCGGGTTGCGGAAGCTGCGGGTAACACAGGCCAGATAGACCAGGCCGATTGCGCCCCAGATGAGACCCAGAATCATTGAGCTCTGCTCAAGGTTGATCCACAGCGCCCCCACCGTCAGCGCACCGCATACCGGCAGAAGCAAGTAGTTGAAGTGATCTTTCAGCGTTTTGTTGCGTTTTTCACGGATCCAGAACTGCGAGATCACCGACAGGTTCACAAAGGTGAATGCCACCAGTGCACCAAAGTTAATCAGCGCCGTTGCCGTTACCAGATCGAATTTAATCGCCAGCAGTGCAATCGCGCCGACCAGCAGAACGTTCCACGCCGGGGTACGCCATTTCGGATGTACATAGCCGAAGAAACGGGACGGGAACACACCGTCGCGGCCCATTACATACATCAGACGGGAGACGCCCGCATGCGCCGCCATACCGGAAGCCAGGACGGTAACGCTGGAGAAGATCAATACGCCCCACTGGAAGGTTTTACCGGCAACGTACAGCATGATTTCCGGCTGCGAAGCGTCCGGATCTTTAAAGCGGGAGATGTCCGGGAAGTAGAGTTGCAGGAAGTAAGACGCTGCGATAAACACCACGCCGCCAATCAGCGCTGTGAGGAAGATAGCGCGCGGGATCACGCGTTCAGCGTCTTTGGTCTCTTCAGACAGCGAGGAGATCCCGTCAAAACCGAGGAACGAGAAGCACAGGATGGTTGCGCCAGTGATCATCGGCACAACGTGCGCACCTTCAGACCAGAACGGACGGGAGCTGACCAGCGTGCCCGCGCCTTCACCGTGTGAAACGCCGTAAATGATCAGGCCGACGATGACCGCGACGATGCCCATTTGCAGGATCACGATCAGGGTGTTGAAGTTCGCCACGGTCTTGATGCTACGCAGGTTAGAGATGGTCATGAAAGCCACCAGCGCGACCACGAAGAGCCACGACGGTACGGACGGCACCAGCGCTTCGAAGTAAATTTTCGCCAGCAGAATGTTGATCATCGGCATGAACAAATAGTCCAGCAGCGATGACCAGCCGACCATAAAGCCGACAGCCGGAGAAATAGATTTCTGTGCGTAAGTGTACGCAGAGCCTGCGGACGGGAAGCGGCGCACCAGCTTACCGTAGCTCAACGCAGTAAAGAGGATGGCGACCAGCGCAAACGCATAAGCGGTTGCGACGTGACCATCGGTCAGGCCGGAGACGATACCGAATGTATCGAACAGCGTCATCGGCTGCATATAGGCAAGGCCCATCATTACAACCGGAATTAACGTAAGCGTCTTACGTAATTCCACGCGAGAGGTTTTTGGAGTAACGTTATGCGACATGGCTATCCCCCAGAACGGTGTATACCGCCGCAAAAGCAAAAAATTGCCCCATTTGTGTTCTTTCCTCAGCGACAACGACTGTCGGTTTTTAAATGTGTATCTATCCGGTACGAAGCCCGGCCTCTTTTATTGAATGACGTTTTTGCCCGCAAAAAAAATAACCGACGGATTAAGGTCGGTTACTCTCTATTTTTGCAGCGGCACATTTTGCACCAGATTGAGGCGCGATGACAATACAGTGCAAGCCAACTCACTGCATTGGTGCATCCAGGTGCCTGATTTTTAAGCTTTCAATGAACTATTAATCATACTAATAGCATTTTTTGCACAAAAAATGTCATGACAGCGGCATATTAAACGGATCGGGGTAGAGATAGTCGAAGCCCAGCTCATTACAAATCCGGCTGCCATCAATCACTTTGCCCTTCTCGTGGGAGGTTGATTCGAGAAAATGCGGCGGAGCCAGTCCAAGCTGGCGCGCCATCTGCGGATAAAAGCTTTCCCGCGAGGGATGAGACGGCGCACAAAGGTTGTAGATGTGTCCGCCTTTTGGTGCCTGCAACAGCAGCGTGATAGCCGCAATGACATCTTCCAGATGCACCAGATTAACGCCATGCTGGCCGTCGGGCGCTGTTTTCCCGGCGAGGAATCGCCCCGGGTGGCGTGCAGGCCCGACAAGCCCGGCCAGGCGCAGAATATCAACGGAAGTCCCCGGCAAATTGTGCAGCCAGTCTTCCAGCTCTTTCAGTACCCGCCCGCTGGCCGTCACCGGCTCGCGCGGCGTACTCTCTTTCACGACACCCGTTGCATCGCCATATACCGACGTGGAACTGGTAAAGATGATGCGCGGAATACGATACGCCAGCGCGCTATCGACGATTTCCTGCACCGCCTGCAAATAGAACTCTTCGCCAGGCCCGCTGCGCCGTGCGGGAAGTGTAATCACCAGCGCATCGACATTCATCAGCGCGTCAAGATCGTCCGTATCACATACCAGTTCCGGTTCGAGATTCAGCAAATAACTTTCGATACCGCACATACGCGCAGCTTCCACACCATCGGGGCGAGTTTTGCTGCCGGTCACCTGCCAGCCCCGCGCCATTAATGATAATGCCAGCGGCATGCCCAGCCATCCTAACCCGACAATAGCGACCTTTTTCATGCTTCCTCCCCTTCCTTTCCGGCACCTGACTCTTCAAGGCTACGCCAGCCAGCGACAACTGACAATTCATACAATGTATATGAAATGAATGAATGATTAAAAAAGCCCTTGCGTTTGTCAGCTAAAGTGGTTTAGGTTAATCAACATTATGTGAATAAGCATTCATTGAGAATTTTATGACCCGCGTTCAATTTAAACACCACCATCATCACCATCATCCTGACTAGTCTTTCAGGCGATGTGTGCTGGAAGACGTTTGGATCTTCCAGTGGTGCATGAACGCAGAGAAAGCCCCCGGAAGATCTTCTTCCGGGGGCTTTTTTTTGAACCAAATTCAGCAGGATAACGAGGACAACAGAATGTTAGATAACACGCGTTTACGCATAGCTATTCAGAAATCCGGCCGCCTGAGCGATGACTCTCGCGAACTTCTGGCCCGCTGCGGCATTAAGATCAACCTGCACACGCAGCGTCTGATCGCACTGGCGGAAAATATGCCGATCGATATTCTGCGCGTACGCGATGACGACATTCCGGGGCTTATCATGGACGGTGTCGTTGACCTGGGCATTATTGGCGAGAACGTGCTGGAAGAAGAGTTGCTGACCCGCCGCGCGCAGGGCGAGGATCCGCGCTACTTCACCCTGCGCCGTCTCGATTTCGGCGGTTGCCGTCTGTCGCTGGCCACGCCGGTGGATGAGTCCTGGGATGGCCCGGCAGCGCTGGATGGTAAACGCATCGCCACTTCTTACCCGCACCTGCTGAAACGCTATCTGGATCAGAAAGGCGTCTCTTTCAAATCCTGTCTGCTGAACGGTTCTGTTGAAGTTGCCCCGCGCGCCGGTCTGGCCGACGCGATTTGCGACCTGGTATCAACCGGCGCCACGCTGGAAGCTAACGGTCTGCGCGAAGTTGAAGTGATTTACCGCTCGAAGGCGTGCCTTATCCAGCGCGACGGCGAGATGAGTGACGCCAAACAGCAACTGATCGATAAATTGCTGACCCGCATCCAGGGCGTTATCCAGGCCCGCGAATCGAAATACATCATGATGCACGCGCCGAGCGAGCGTCTGGAAGAAGTTGTCGCGCTGCTGCCAGGCGCTGAACGCCCAACCATTCTGCCACTGGCGGGTGACCAGCAGCGCGTGGCAATGCATATGGTGAGCAGCGAAACCCTGTTCTGGGAAACGATGGAAAAGCTGAAAGCGCTGGGCGCCAGCTCTATCCTGGTTCTGCCGATTGAGAAGATGATGGAGTAAGGCCATGAGCTTCAATACCGTAATTGACTGGAACAGTTGTAGCGAACAACAGCAACGCGACCTGCTGATGCGCCCGGCTATCTCAGCCTCGGAGAGCATTACCCGCACGGTGGTGGAGATCCTTGATAATGTCCGCGCGCGCGGCGATAACGCGCTGCGCGAGTACAGCGCCAAATTCGACAAAACACAGGTTGATGCGCTGAAAGTCACCGCTGACGAAATCCGCGAGGCCAGCGCCCGACTGAGTGACGAACTCAAGCAAGCGATGGCCGTGGCGGTGAAAAATATCGACACCTTCCACAATGCACAAAAATTGTCGACCGTGGATGTGGAAACACTGCCAGGGGTACGCTGCCAGCAAGTGACCCGCCCTATCGCCTCCGTCGGCCTGTATATTCCCGGCGGTTCGGCTCCACTATTCTCCACGGTACTGATGCTGGCGACACCAGCACGTATCGCCGGATGCCAGAAAGTGGTGCTCTGCTCACCGCCACCGATTGCCGATGAAATTCTCTATGCCGCACAGCTGTGCGGCGTGCAGGAGATCTTTAAAGTCGGCGGCGCGCAGGCCATTGCGGCGCTGGCTTTCGGTACTGAATCCGTACCGAAAGTTGACAAGATCTTCGGGCCGGGCAATGCCTTTGTTACCGAAGCCAAACGCCAGGTGAGCCAGCGTCTCGATGGCGCGGCCATTGATATGCCGGCTGGCCCTTCCGAAGTGCTGGTGATTGCCGACAGCGGCGCAACGCCGGATTTTGTCGCCTCCGATCTGCTGTCGCAGGCGGAACACGGCCCCGATTCTCAGGTGATCCTGCTGACGCCGGATAGCAACATGGCTTCCCGCGTTGCCGACGCCGTTGCACGTCAACTGGCGGATCTGCCGCGTGCAGAAACCGCGCGCCAGGCGCTCTCTGCCAGCCGCCTGATTGTGGCGCGCGATCTGGCGCAGTGCGTGGCGATTTCCAATCTCTACGGCCCGGAGCACCTGATTATTCAGACCCGTGACGCCCGTTCGCTTGTCGACGGCATCACCAGCGCGGGTTCGGTGTTCCTCGGCGACTGGTCGCCGGAATCGGCAGGTGATTACGCTTCCGGCACCAACCACGTTCTGCCAACCTATGGCTATACCGCAACCTGCTCCAGCCTGGGGCTGGCGGATTTCCAGAAACGCATGACAGTGCAGGAACTCTCGCGCGACGGTTTTGCGCGGCTGGCCAGCACCATCGAAACGCTGGCGGCGGCTGAACGTCTGACCGCCCATAAAAACGCCGTCACCCTGCGCGTCAAGGCGCTGAAGGAGCAAGCATGAGCATTGAAGAACTGGCGCGTAAAAACGTACGCGAACTGACGCCTTACCAGTCTGCCCGCCGCCTGGGCGGCAAAGGGGATGTCTGGCTGAACGCCAACGAGTTCCCGACGGCAGTACAATATGAACTCACGCAACAGACGCTGAACCGCTATCCGGAGTGCCAGCCGAAAGCGGTTATCGAAAATTATGCGCAGTATGCCGGAGTGAAACCGGAGCAGGTGCTGGTCAGCCGTGGCGCTGATGAAGGCATCGAACTGCTGATCCGCGCCTTCTGCGAACCAGGCCAGGATGCGGTTCTGTTCTGCCCGCCAACTTACGGCATGTACAGCGTCAGCGCCGAAACGCTGGGTGTTGAGTACCGTACCGTGCAGGCGCTGGCAGACTGGCAGCTCGATTTGCCGGCTATCGCCGACAAACTGGACGGCGTGAAAGTGGTCTATGTTTGCAGCCCGAACAACCCGACCGGACAGATTATCAAGCCGCAAGATATGCGCGTCCTGCTGGAAATGACGCGTGGTAAAGCCCTTGTGGTAGCCGATGAAGCCTATATTGAATTCTGCCCGCAGGCGACGCTGGCCGGCTGGCTGGCGGAATATCCGCATCTGGTGGTGCTGCGCACGCTGTCGAAAGCCTTTGCGCTGGCCGGTTTGCGCTGCGGTTTCACGCTTGCCAATGAAGAGGTGATTGCCCTGCTGCTGAAAGTGATCGCCCCTTACCCGCTCTCTACGCCCGTGGCCGACATCGCTGCGCAGGCGCTCAGCCCGCTCGGTATTGTGGCGATGCGTGAGCGCGTGGCGCAGATCCTCGCGGAGCGCCAGTATCTGGTTAGTGCATTAAAAGATATTCCGTGCGTTGAACAGGTATTCGACTCGGAAACGAACTATATTCTCGTGCGTCTGACAGCCTCCAGCACGGTGTTTAAATCTTTGTGGGATCAGGGCATTATCCTGAGAGACCAGAACAAACAACCTTCTTTGAGCGGCTGCCTGCGCATCACTATCGGCACCCGCGCAGAGAGCCAGCGCGTCATTGACGCCTTACGTGCGGAGCAAGTATGAGCCAGAAGTACCTGTTTATTGACCGTGACGGAACACTGATTTCCGAGCCGCCGAGCGACTTTCAGGTCGACCGATTCGACAAGCTGGCCTTTGAGCCAGAGGTAATTCCGGTGCTGCTGAAGCTGCAAAAAGCGGGTTACCAGTTGGTGATGATCACCAATCAGGATGGTCTGGGCACCAGCAGCTTCCCGCAGGCTGATTTCGATGGCCCACATAACCTGATGATGCAGATCTTCACCTCGCAGGGGGTGAATTTTGAAGAGGTACTGATCTGCCCGCATTTTCCTGAAGATGGCTGTGACTGCCGCAAACCGAAAGTGAAAATGGTGGAACGCTGGCTGGCGGAACAGGCGCTGGATCGCGCCAACAGCTATGTGATTGGCGACCGCGCAACCGATATCGAACTGGCGGATAACATGGGGATCGGCGGCCTGCGCTATCACCGCGAGACGCTGAACTGGGCGATGATCGGCGAGCAACTGACGCGCAGCGATCGTTATGCTCACGTCGAACGCACCACCAAAGAGACGCAGATTGATGTCAAAGTGTGGCTGGATCGCGAAGGCGGCAGCAAAATTCACACCGGCGTCGGTTTCTTCGATCACATGCTGGATCAGATCGCCACCCACGGCGGTTTCCGCATGGAGATCACCGTTAAAGGCGATCTCTATATTGACGATCACCACACGGTGGAAGATACCGGCCTGGCGCTGGGCGAAGCGCTGAAACTGGCGCTAGGCGATAAGCGCGGCATCAACCGTTTTGGCTTTGTACTGCCGATGGATGAGTGTCTGGCACGCTGCGCTATGGATATCTCCGGCCGTCCGCACCTGGAATATAAAGCCGAGTTCACCTATCAGCGCGTGGGCGATCTGAGCACCGAAATGGTCGAGCACTTCTTCCGTTCGCTCTCCTACACCATGGCATTGACCCTGCATCTGAAGACCAAAGGCAAAAACGACCATCATCGTGTGGAAAGCCTGTTTAAAGCCTTCGGCCGCACGTTGCGTCAGGCAATTCGCGTGGAAGGCGATACCCTTCCCTCCTCAAAAGGAGTGCTGTAATGAGTGTGGTGATCCTTGATACCGGCTGCGCCAACCTGAATTCGGTGAAATCCGCCATTGCCCGTCACGGTTATGAACCGCTGGTGAGCCGCGACCCGGATGTGGTGCTGCGCGCCGACAAACTGTTTCTTCCCGGCGTTGGTACAGCGCAGGCGGCAATGGACCAATTGCGCGATCGCGAACTTATCGATTTGGTGAAAGCCTGCACCCAGCCGGTGCTCGGCATTTGTCTTGGCATGCAGTTGCTGGGACGTTTTAGCGAAGAGAATAAGGGCGTCGATTTGCTGGGTATCATCGACCAGGATGTGCCGAAAATGAAAGATGTCGGCCTGCCGCTGCCGCATATGGGCTGGAATCAGGTCTATCCGAAAGCGGGCAATCGCCTGTTCCAGGGCATTGACGATGGCGCGTACTTCTACTTTGTTCACAGCTACGCGATGCCGGTCAATGAAAACACCATTGCCCAGTGCCAGTACGGTGAAGCATTCACCGCCGCCGTACAAAAAGATAACTTTTACGGCGTGCAGTTTCACCCGGAACGCTCTGGGCGTGCGGGTGCGCAACTGCTGAAAAACTTCCTGGAGATGTGATGATTATTCCCGCTTTAGATTTAATCGACGGCACGGTGGTGCGTCTCCATCAGGGCGATTATGCGCAGCAGCGTGACTACGGCAACGATCCGCTGCCGCGTTTGCAGGATTATGCAGCCCAAGGTGCCGAAGTTCTGCACCTGGTGGATTTAACCGGGGCGAAAGATCCAGCTAAGCGCCAGATTCCGCTGCTGAAAACGCTGGTCGCCGGGGTGAATGTTCCGGTACAGGTCGGTGGCGGCGTGCGCAGTGAAGAAGATGTTGCAGCCCTGCTTGACGCGGGCGTGGCGCGGGTGGTGATCGGTTCTACCGCCGTCAAATCTCCTGCAGTCGTAAAAGGCTGGTTCACCCGGTTTGGTGCGGACCGGCTGGTGCTGGCGCTGGATGTACGTATTGATGAGCAGGGTACGAAACAGGTGGCAATCAGCGGCTGGCAGGAGAACTCCGGCGTTACGCTGGAGACGCTGGTGGAAACCTACCTCGCCGTGGGCCTGAAACATGTGCTGTGTACGGATATTTCCCGCGACGGTACGCTGGCCGGTTCCAATGTTTCGCTGTACGAAGAGATTTGCGCACGCTGGCCGCAGGTGGCGTTCCAGTCTTCCGGCGGTATTGGCGATATAAATGATATTGCCGCCCTGCGCGGTACCGGCGTGCGCGGCGTGATTGTTGGACGCGCGTTGCTGGAAGGTAAATTCACTGTGAAGGAGGCCATTCAATGCTGGCAAAACGGATAATCCCTTGTCTCGACGTGCGTGATGGCCAGGTTGTGAAAGGCGTGCAGTTTCGCAATCACGAAATTATTGGCGATATTGTTCCGCTGGCGAAACGCTATGCAGAAGAAGGTGCAGACGAGCTGGTATTTTATGACATCACCGCCTCCAGCGATGGTCGCGTTGTGGATAAGAGCTGGGTTGCGCGCGTCGCGGAAGTGATTGATATCCCCTTCTGTGTGGCTGGCGGTATTAAATCTGCCGATGATGCCGCCAAAATTCTCTCGTTCGGCGCGGATAAAATCTCCATCAACTCTCCGGCGCTGGCCGATCCTGAGTTAATCACCCGACTGGCTGACCGCTTTGGCGTGCAGTGTATTGTGGTGGGGATTGATACCTGGTTTGATGCCGCTAGCAGCAAATACCACGTAAATCAGTATACCGGTGATGAAAGCCGTACCCGCGTGACAAAATGGGAAACGCTGGACTGGGTGCAGGAAGTGCAGAAGCGCGGCGCCGGGGAAATCGTGCTGAACATGATGAATCAGGATGGCGTGCGCAACGGTTACGATCTTGAGCAGTTGAAAAAAGTGCGTGCGGTGTGCCATGTTCCGCTGATTGCTTCCGGCGGTGCAGGCACCATGGAACACTTCCTGGAAGCGTTCCGCGATGCGGATGTTGACGGTGCGCTGGCCGCTTCTGTCTTCCACAAGCAAATTATTAATATTGGTGAATTAAAAACGTACCTGGCAGGCCAGGGCGTGGAGATTAGGGTATGTTAACAGAGCAACAACTGGCCCAACTGGACTGGGAAAAAACCGACGGACTGCTGCCCGCCGTGGTGCAACATGCGGTTTCCGGCGAAGTGCTGATGCTGGGTTATATGAATAAAGAGGCGCTGGCGAAGACGCTGGAAAGCGGTAAAGTGACCTTTTTCTCCCGCACCAAAGGACGTTTGTGGACCAAAGGGGAAACCTCTGGCCACTTCCTCAATCTTGTTAATATTGCCCCGGACTGTGACAACGATACCCTGCTGGTGCTGGTGAACCCAATTGGGCCGACCTGCCATACCGGCACCTCAAGCTGCTTTGGCGATAATAGCCATCAATGGTTGTTCCTGTATCAACTTGAAGAGCTGCTGGCATCGCGTAAAACCGCCGACCCGGCCAGTTCCTATACGGCCAGACTGTACGCCAGCGGCACCAAGCGTATCGCGCAAAAAGTCGGGGAAGAAGGTGTGGAAACGGCGCTGGCGGCGACCGTACACGACCGCGAAGAGCTGACGAACGAAGCTTCTGACCTGATGTATCACCTGCTGGTGTTATTGCAGGATCAGCAGTTGGATCTGACGACCGTGATTGAGAACCTGCGCAAGCGGCATCAGTAAGGCGTAAAAAAACCGGGCGCTGCCCGGTTTTTTATTGCCCAGTTGGATGCCGTGAAAGCTGTTTGTTTACGGCTTCACCTGATAAGCCCTGATGGCATTGCGTGCCAGTACGAACCCCGCACCAATCACCCCTCCCAGTAACGTGGCCAGCACCAGCGTCAACGCTTTTTTTGGACTGTCACGGAAGGCGGGTAGTGATGGTTTCATTACATAGCGATAGGCATGAATAGTTTTAGGATCGACAGTAATTGCCTGCAAATCCAACAAATTTTGACGGGTTTTAAAGTAATCATCAGAGAAGACCAGCGGTCGGGATGATTCATTCTTAATCATTGATTCCAGCGCCGTACTGCCAAGCAGGAACATGTTATCCTGAGAAATATTCTCCGCCTGCTGAACTTGCGGAGCCTGCACACCCGCTTCCTTGGCAACCGTGAGCGCCTGTGCAATCTGTTTAATCCGCAGATCTTTTTGTTCCTGCGCCACTTTTTCTTGTGTGGACAAAGATTCCATCAGATTTGAGGTTTGCGCATGAATATTGCTTCGCAAGTCTTCGACCAGCTCTTTACCGATTTTTTGATCGATTTGCTCAATATATTGCGCTAGTTTCTGCTGAGCTTCTTTAGCCGTTGAGCCAACGTAGGTCACTTTCAATGGTAATGGCTGCCCCTTAACCGAGGCGGCAATCGTAAGGTTTTCCGGCTCTTCCTGGTTCTTTAGCGTCTCCGTCAGGGCGGAAAATGCGGCATTAAAACGCGTGATGACACGCTGTTGAATATCGTTGATATCAAAGTTAGGTGTATTAATTATTACGCTCATGGCGTTCGTATAAGCAGCAATCTGCCCAGCGTCAGGCGAGCTGATCACCGCGACTGATGTCCATTTCTCTTTTGCAATGTTTATATAAGCAACAGCAAGGATAATGCTCACCACAACGAACATTGCCACAAGCCACTTCCCACGCCAGACTTGCAATAAAAGATCAATTAAATCAATCTGTTCCTGCGTATTATTTTGCTCAGTCTGGTGGTTATTTTTTTCGTACGTCATAGCAACCTTAAATAAGACATGCATGAAAAAATATTATAGTGCGCGAGTGTAGGCCCCCCTGTTTTTTTTTCTATAGGATAATATTTAAAAAATGTTTATCGTTCATTTTTTGTACCAGCTGATAAATTCTTTAACTTATAGCGATTAGCCTGTGAGCATCATACAATATGCGAATTGTATTAGATGTCATAAAGGATGAGAGATGAAATTTCTGGTTACCGGCGCGGCCGGCTTTATCGGCTTCCACGTCAGCGAGCGCCTTTTGCAGGCTGGCCACCAGGTTGTAGGGATTGATAATCTCAATAATTATTACGATGTGAGCCTGAAACAGGCACGCCTGGATCTGCTGGCCTCGCCCGGCTTCAGCTTCCACAAGATTGACCTCGCCGACCGCGAAAATATGGCACAGCTATTTGCGGCCGAGAAATTCGACCGGGTGATCCATTTAGCGGCGCAGGCTGGCGTACGCTACTCGCTGGAAAATCCGCATGTTTATGCCGAATCGAATCTCATTGGGCATCTGAACGTACTGGAAGGTTGCCGCCACAATAAAGTACAGCATCTGCTCTATGCCTCCTCCAGTTCCGTTTACGGCCTGAACCGTAAAATGCCCTTCTCCACAGATGATTCCGTTGATCATCCGGTTTCGCTGTATGCGGCCACCAAAAAAGCCAATGAGTTGATGTCCCACACCTACTCTCACCTTTACGGATTACCGACTACCGGTTTGCGTTTCTTCACCGTTTATGGCCCATGGGGGCGCCCGGACATGGCGCTGTTTAAATTCACCAAAGCGATGCTGGAAGGCAAAAGCATCGACGTTTATAACTACGGCAAGATGAAGCGCGACTTCACTTATATCGATGATATCGTTGAAGCGATCGTCCGTATGCAGGAGGTGATCCCGCAGGCCAACCCGGGCTGGACGGTAGAAACCGGTACACCAGCCAGCAGCTCTGCGCCTTACCATGTCTATAACATCGGCAATAGCTCGCCGGTGGAATTGATGGATTACATTACGGCGCTGGAAGAGGCGCTGGGCATTGAAGCACAGAAAAATATGCTGCCGATTCAACCGGGCGATGTGCTGGAGACCAGCGCGGACACTCAACCACTGTACGACACAATCGGTTTTAAACCGCAAACCTCGGTTAAAGAAGGGGTGAAACGCTTTGTTGAGTGGTACAGAGACTTTTATAAAGTATAAAAAAACGGCCCTTATGGGCCGTTTTTATTTTTCGTCTTTAGTCGTTACCGAATAAATCACGGGTATAGACTTTGTCCGCTACATCAGACAGTTCCTGCGCCATACGGTTGGAGATAATCACGTCAGCTTCCTGCTTAAACGCCTCCAGGTCGCGCACTACGCGGGAATGGAAGAATTCATCTTCCTGCATCACCGGTTCATAAATGATGACCTGCACACCCTTCGCTTTAATGCGCTTCATGATGCCCTGAATGGACGACGCGCGGAAGTTATCGGAACCGCTCTTCATGATCAGGCGGTAAACGCCGACCACTTTCGGTTTACGCGAGAGAATGGAATCGGCGATAAAGTCTTTACGCGTGCGGTTAGCATCAACGATGGCCGAAATAATGTTGTTCGGCACTGACTGGTAGTTTGCCAACAGCTGTTTGGTGTCTTTCGGCAGACAGTAGCCGCCGTAACCAAATGACGGGTTGTTGTAGTGGTTGCCGATGCGCGGATCGAGACAAACGCCTTCAATAATCTGGCGGCTGTTCAGCCCCAAGCTTTCCGCATAGCTGTCCAGCTCGTTGAAGTAAGCAACACGCATCGCCAGATAGGTGTTGGCGAACAGTTTGATCGCTTCGGCTTCCGTAGAGTCGGTAAACAGCACGCGAATATCTTTTTTAATCGCCCCTTCCTGCAACAGCGCGGCAAAACGCTCAGCACGTTCAGAACGCTCGCCGATGACGATACGTGACGGATGCAGGTTATCGTACAGCGCTTTCCCTTCCCGCAGGAATTCTGGTGAAAAAATGATGTTATCCACGCCGAATTTTTCGCGGATTGACTGGGTAAAGCCCACCGGAATGGTGGATTTGATAATCATCACCGCCTGCGGGTTAATGTCCAGCACATCGCGGATCACCGATTCCACGCTGCTGGTATTGAAGTAGTTGGTTTTCGGATCGTAATCCGTCGGGGTGGCGATAATCACAAAGTCGGCGCCGCGATACGCTTCCTGCTTGTCCGTGGTGGCACGGAAATTCAGCGGCTTATTCTGCAAATACTCCTGGATTTCCTTATCAACGATGGGAGAAATCTTCTGGTTAAGCATATCAACTTTGGATTGCACGATATCCAGCGCGACGACCTCATGGTTCTGCGCGATCAGAATCCCGTTTGATAGCCCAACGTAACCTGTTCCGGAGATTGTTATTTTCATTCGATAAGCAACTTTTGTGAGTGTATGAAACCGGAGATGACGAATCTGTCGCCACCCACTTAATATCAATAACTGTTGGGGTTTTTACCTCTTCTGTTGAGGGACTGTCAAGGCGACAACCAGCCTGCAACAGCGGCGTTGATGCGAAGTTTAATGTCGAAATGTCAACAAATTAAAGACGAGTGCCCTGAAAAGCCGCGCTGCGGCCGAAAAAAAGCCCGGTTACGCTAACCGGGCTTGTATTCATCAAACGAATGATTTCAGATTAATCCAGCCACTCGGTGTGGAAGACGCCATCCTTGTCAGTACGTTTATAAGTGTGCTGTAGTGGAAGCACACATTTTTTGAGATTTCCGGGCCTTGTGCCATCAGCCCATATTCTTCCGCCGTTAGGTTATTCAGGGATTCATGGGACCACTCACTGTTGTATGACAGCAGCCAGCGATCTGTGATTTCCCGTACTTCGCTCAGTGTTCTGAATAGGTGACAAGCCAGTATTTCCATGCGGTATGTCGGGTTCAAACATTCTATAAAGGCATACTGTGTTGCTTACGTGACCTGAAAAATTCCTATGTCACGTTATGGTCCTCAGCCTACTGTCCTGCACCAAGTAGACGAGTACTGGCCCGTTATCCATCCGCATCGTCATCGGATAACCCCGTTTTGCCACCACCCCGTCCAGACCCCTGAGTACGCGCCGCGTCGGGATATTCAGGTCGATCTCTGTCGCCGACGCTTCACACTCAAAATCATCCACCATAAGGAGGGTCCAGAAGTGTCTGCCGCAAACCAGTACAGCGTGCACAAAATCAACAGGCCAGATCTGGTTAAGCGTATCCGGCATCGCTAGTGGTGCCGAATTACGGACATGCAGATGTTGCTTGCCCTTGCAGCGAACATTTAGTCTCAGCAGGCAATAAATCCAGTAAACATGTTTTTGGTTGCGGATAGCACTCAGCCGCTTCAGTCAGCGCCAGGAGTACCGGCTCATCACAACAGGTATCAGGCTAATAAAAGTAGACCGTCCTGCTCAGCGATAACTTTCATTCAGATAGCAGGCAAGTTCAAACTTTATAGCTGTTTTTAAAGCTTTTTCCCGATAACGCCTTTTAACGTACGATTTCCCAGACTCATCATCGGCAATCATCTGTTTAATACGCGGCTCCCATACTCCAGAACTTTGATCTTTTTAATATCAGCGGCTTCCATCACGCCATATTTCGCTTTCCAGTTGTAATACCAGGCATCTGCTATTTCTACTTCGCGGTCAATATATTAGACAGTTCGTCCGACCTCGACGAACTGGAGAACAGCTATGATCTGGTACTCAGTAAATAGGGCTTTACGCATGGCAATGTCCTCAGCGGACATAATCAGCATATCAGGAGATGCTCCGAAAGAGAACGGTACGAATTTAAGAAATATTTACAGTTCTTCCACAAACAGATGTGACAGAAAAAGATTGTGAAAGGTCAGTTAATAAAATGAAGAATGATGTAGATCATCCTTATAAAATAAAAATTCAACTCTAATAAAATTAGTCCCTCTCATTTTTAACATACAATTTAACAATTTTTTTACCATGAAAAATAAATGGTTTCTCTATATAAAAATATGTCATTATTGATACCAAATATGTCGTAACATAGCTTACCAAAAACAAAAAAGGTATATACCTATCGGATACATTTAAATATTGAGCTATTCGCAGCAATGTAAAAATGACAACACCATGCATAATATATATGCTATAACTGGCTTCCCCCAAAAGAACAAAAATCCTAAATTTCAGTACCCCCCAAAGATCCGCTCCTTTACTGAGCAACAATAAGATCAAGAATATAAAAAAATTAATGTAACTTGAAGTATCATACACAGCCTCACCTGTCTTATATCCAAAGAAGAGTATATACCCAACAGAAAATAGCAATAACACATCAGCAACTTTTTTACTTATGATTATTTTGTTTTTAACTTCCCAGACCAACATTCCAATCACAAAATGCAAAAAAGCAAAAGGTCTCACATAGAAAGAAATTTGTTGTACTAGTCCAGGTAAGAGATAAATGATGAGAAAAATCAAACCAATAGTAAAGGCTGTAGATCTGTTTTTCCTCCCTAACATCCATAGAATAGGTAAAGAGAAATAAAAACCCCATTCATATACAAGAGTCCAATAAACCCCTGCCGTAGCTACCCAAGCACTACTAATTCCATTAAATTGCTTTTTAGTATTGTTTAAAAAATCGAACCAGTATATTAAGTCATAACTTATATGAGTATTCCTCTCTGACAGCCACGCATAGAATGAGTAAACAATAACTATACATATGACGTTGATTATTATTAATGGAACGATCCTAAAAAATCTATTTATAAACAAGGATATCCAATTAGGATTATCATCTTTACTAACCTTTCCCCAAAAGAGAAATCCTGTTATTGAGAAAAACATAGCCACACCGATCATTGCATAAAAAGAGAGTATAGGTGTGGTAGTCATCCATTTTGGCCCCCGTATATGATGATACATATAAATAGAGTGACTAAACATCACTGATGAGGCCAAAAAAAACCTAATTGAATCGAGCTGGATATTTCTTGATTCGACGTCCACATTATATTTAAAAAAAACACTAAACATAGCACTAATAAACAATATGCTTATTAAGAAAAACAAGATCTGATGTTGCTCTAAATATATCATCTTTATCGCAGCCGTATATTATATAATTATATCACCCATAATCAATCATCCCCCTCTGACAGGGAGGTTTTATTAAAACAAAATATTTTCTACAATGCCTCCTAAATTCCATGATCAATATAAAAATCATTTGTAAAATCAATTTATTAATTATAATATAATAATCTACATAGTAACAACACAGCTAAAACCATTTATAAAGCACTCATCAAAATAATATTTCACTGTCTCAGTTAACTAACTAAAAAATCCTATTTAAGAGAAAAACAAAATACTGAGCATTACTTGCATGCCGAAAATAACTGATTCACAGTGATATTAAAATTTTGTCATGTATAGGAAGAAAGTTATTGTCGATCACTATACTTTATTAGAAAGCCTTATCCAAAAAACCACAAATACCCCTAAATTGAGATTAACATCATCCCCTATTCCTAGACATAGTGTTCTCATTTAAAATAGTTATATTCCATTATTTAAATGGTATATTATATTCAGAATTCATATTTTTATCTGGATATATTTTTATTTCAATTTCTTTTTTGGTAATACCATTAATTAGTAATGTTCTTGAGATCCCCGACCCCATATATATCGGGAAAGGCCAGTTATCATTATCATCTCCTTTTGGCACATGGAGTACGACTGAAGTTTGGCCGTCCCTTTCAGCCTTAATAATTTGAGATATAATATTTTCGCCAACATCCTGAGCCGTTGCGAAAGTTAAATTAAGGTTCTGTGATTCCATTAATGTGTTTTTTGCTGAAGTTGCTTTATTAAGAAGGCACAGCACTAACAATGGTAGCAATGTTGAAATCCATTTATTCTTTTTACATGCAGATGAAATAAAAATACAGGTTACTAATAAGGGATACATATAAACCCCCCACATAGCAACTGGGCGCCCTGCATAAGATGGAGATGCTTTTGCACAAACTAAGATTAAAGCGACAAAAGAAAACACCCAGGAAATTACTGATACCCAATATGTATTCTTTATCTCAGGTAATTTCTTTCCATGTCCAAAAGAGAAAAAGTAAACACTGATAATTAAACTAAAAATTAAGAAACCACCAAATAAAAGATCAGTGCCATATAGAAAATGAATTAAATTACTTATACTTTTCCCTATTGCTAAATCACTCTCTTCAATCTGAGATGCCCTGCCACCATTCATTTCATAAACAGCAGAAATAAACCACACACCCAACACAAAAATATTAAATTGATTATCTCTGAAAATATTGGATTTACATTTAATATTTGCCAATATACTGATAAGGAATTTTGTTCCACAGTATGAGGCCAAAACGATACTAGCAAAAATACTCGAAAACACGCACAAGTAAGTCACAAGTACAAGAAACAAAGGTTCTCCATTTAACAAACGAGAGCAGAATGTATTATTTACATCCTTTCTCATAAGGTAAATCACAAATGAACCATTCATTAACGCAGGCAATACATAATGATAATAACAAGTTAAATTAATCTCCCATAGCAAGTATGGGCTATTATCCGTAGATTTGAACATCCCAAAAAAATACAAAAACACAATAGATGTTATTATCAAAGACAATCTACTATCTGTAGCTATTTTTTCCTTCAGAAAAAGGTGTAATTGTATAAGAAAAAAAGTAACTATAGAGGATGTAACAAAAGCAGTAATAACCGCAATACCAAAGAAGAAGTTAACTCCGAAGGGTTTCAAAAGGAAAGAAGAAAAATATCCAACAAATGGAAGCAATAACTCAGGGACAACTTTGATAGGATTGAAACCGTGCCACTGAGGGTATGCTGCACGTGACAAAGACAGTCCTTTCCAATCATCACCAGAAATAATAGTAATTGGGTGAATTACAGTAAAAAAGAACATTAAGAAAACAAATATAAAAATAAAAAAAACCATTACTGGATTTATTTTCACTAAATTATTACTATTCATTTAACATTACCTATAGATTTCAGGTCCATCGTGGATAAATAACTCCAGCACAGCCAGTAGGTGTCAATACTAAATTTTATATACTCGCAAATATCCCACTAGAAGCTTCAAGAAACATTAGTCATGAACTGAAAACAAAGTATTTATTTAAAATGTAGAAAACAATTGTATACGAGGCCATCGCGAAAATCTGTGAAAAATAGATATTAATCGAGGAAGACAAAAACCACAACACCAATTGATTAACCATAAAGGCTATAAAGAAACAAATGATAAATTTAATGCTCCTTTTCCTTAATTGATTCGTTTTACTGAACACAAATGTTGCACTAAGAATAAAAGAACAGACCAATCCAAATGCGTAACTTATTGCATTAGATATAGCAGGAGAAAGTTCTATAAATTTATAGCAGATAAAAAAAACAAAATATCCAACAAGTGTATTGATAATTCCTGATGTAATAAATCGCGTAAAGGTATTATTTATTTTCAAAACCATTTTTCTTTGCAAGGATATACATAGGCCTATTTTTTGTTTCATCATAAATTCTGCCGACATATTCGCCAAGAATGCCAATTGAAATTAATTGAACCCCACCCAAAAAAAGGATAGCGATGAATATCGTTGCCCATCCTTCAACCCACTCATTTGTCATTAAACGAATATATACACTATAAACAATCCCGATAAGTGCAATAAACGAACATGCAAAACCAAATAAAATTGATAATTGAAGTGGTTTTTTTGAAAATGATAGAATTCCGTCAAAGGCAAACTTAATCATTTTCCTTAATGGATATTTACTTTCGCCAGCAAAACGCTCTGATCGCCTATAATTAACTGACGTTTGTCTAAAACCGACCCAACTTACCATGCCACGTACAAATCGTGATTTTTCAGGCATGTTTTTCAACTGCTCAACAACTTTCTTATCCATCAGACGAAAATCACCCGTATCCAACGGAATAGGTACTTCTGACAGTTTATTCAACGTACGGTAGAAGTATTTCGCCGTAAGAAGTTTAAATTTTGACTCTCCATGCCTATCAGTCCTTGTGCCATAAACAACATCATAACCTTCAAGCCATTTATCAATCATCTGATCAATGACTTCAGGAGGGTCTTGTAAGTCCGCATCAATTAGAACAACTGCATCACCAGACGCAAGATCAATGCCAGCAGATACTGCTATCTGATGACCAAAATTTCTTGAGAATGAAGCTGTCTTTATGACTTGATGAATGTCGCACAATGTCGATAACTTCTCCTCTGTATGATCACTACTACCATCATTAATGAAAATAATTTCGAACTTAAATTTTTTATGTTGTTCAATAAAATCAAGTAACCTCTTAGCGGTAACCTCAATAACATCTTCTTCATTATAACATGGAACAACGATTGATATTGTTTTCACTCTCCCACCCTACATTTATATATAATTAAGACATTGAAAATTTTACTGACAATAACATTTATTATTCCCCCGCCTCAACTCCGCCATAATGAACCCTCCTCCAATATATAAAGGCAGACATAAAAAATAAAATTTTTCATATACCATCTCAAGAATTATAGATATTATTTCGTTTTCATAAATGAGTTTATCGAAAATAAATCCTGAAGAAATCCGTATAGTTTCCTTCTGCAAGTTAACTCCACACACCTATTTTCAGAAGGTATCGACATACTCTCTCATTACTATTTCTTGAGGTGTACCTAATGCTTTATTCCAAATAGGAACTTTCAATTTTTCATACAAAAAGCTGAAAGATATAATACTCTACAGCTCAGTTAAAAAATACTGTTTCATATTTCTTTATGAATAAACTTTTTTGATAAGACATAACCTGAGTCTACTACTCCACTAAACAAAACAGGAATAATCAGCATGATCGCTTTTTAGGATTGCTTTTTTATCGGCGGATAAGGTTTCAAAATATACCTAAATGCTGATATAGCTCTTTAATCCTGATTTAATGACTTCACAGATAGCAGCCTCCACACTGCAGAAAAATAATCACTATCGAATGGAAGCAGAGCATTCTTATAATTATTATCATAGTGTGCTCACCCCACGACTGAAGACATATCCTGTCCTCACGACGGAGTCTGCTCGAGGGCCTCCGGGCTGACACCGCCGAGGTAAGTGTGGTGGCGCACCCGGTAATAAAACGCTTCAATGTAATAAAGATATCGGCGCCAGCCAGATCCAGGGTTTTATAGATCCGTTTTCTGATACGTTCTTTCTTCAGTAAACTGAAAAACGATTCAGCGACTGCGTTATCCCAGCAGTTGCGACCCGGCTCATACTCGGGGCCAGATTATTGGCTCGACAGAAGCGCTGCCAGTCGTAACTACCATACTGACTGCCCTGCTCCGAATGCACAATGGTGCCACTTGTCGGTTTGTACTGCCACACGGCCATCACCAGCACCTCCAGCGCCAGTTCAAATGAGAGAGTGAGTTTCAGACCAGCGCACTATAGATCATCGCCAGATACAGCTAGCCCTGCCAGGTACGGATAAAGATAAGACCTGGTTGGCCCCCAGGGTGGTAAACTGGCGCTACACACACTTAGGGACAACACCGGAGGTCTGCCCGATTCCGTTGAGATCAGCATGAACCCGTCGGTAATCGTAAACACCTCAGCTCAATGAATATGAATCACGGATGAGCACCAGCTGACGCTGATTATATTTATCCCGCGCTCAGACCGGGTTATAGAGCCACGCTTAGTACCCGACCAGGGCGACATTTAGTATCCGACACATCGTCATGCCCCCGATAAGGCACAGTATTTATTGATAAAGCGTAAATTCAGTCTGGCGTGCCGCGCAGCCTTTTTCAGGATATCCTGTTCTTCTTCGGTGCGCTTCAGTTGCGCCCGGAGTTTCAGGATCTCGCTTTTAGCTTCCAGTAAATCCCGGGCATGCTGCTCGCTGTTATCAGGTTTGATAGCCCGTAGCCAATTGTAGAGGCTGTGCGCAGAGACGCCCAGACGGTCAGATACTTCGGCGACGGAATAACCGCGTTCCGTTATCTGACGGACGGCTTCTTCCTTAAATTCAGGTGTAAATCGTGGTGTGCCCATACGCTCCTCCTATGCTCAAACTATAGGGCAGGATCGTCTACCGGGGCGGGGTCAGTCCACAGATATGAGTGCATTTGAGCTAAGTGTAAATAATGTATCATTCGATACAACTAACAAGTTATGAAATTGTGGAGTTTCTATCTTTAATTGCTTTGCAATAGCCTGAGCCTGACTTAAAATATGCAAACGATCATTTTTTTCTGTTTGACAATTTTTTCAATAGAACTGATTGTATCTTTCAACTCATTTGTTCTGGCCTTTATATTAGCATCCAAGTCACCATCGGCATCGGTTACTATTGTTCTATCGATTTTTTTCAAATAATTATTAAGGTTGGTCTGTGTATCCTGGAAAGTTAGACCGACATAGCTAATCTTTATTCCATCGCTTTGGTCTTTGTTTATTTCTTCACTTGAGAGCTCTTCCTTTATCCTGATTCTGTAACTGCATATATAATGTAACAACTCAACTTTGAAATCATTTGAAGGAACTGTCCTGGATCTCTTTTATTGATGGGCCAGCCCTTGGATATATAAAATTTTCAATTTGTCTATGTGCAGCAACCTGCCCTGAGTCTGAAAGTGTAACGATTGCTGTTGATGTTCATTTTACCTATGCAGCAAAGGCATATAAAGATTTTACAAGCAACAACAAAAGATCGTTTTTTTAACCCATAGCTGTTTGATGATATCAGAGAGATCAAATTGAGTACGCTCGTCATTGACTAATAATACACTCTAGTCTTTGCTCATAATCACTTTCCTGCGAGCTAAAAAACATCTAATAAAGGGATTAAACTATCCAAACATCATTATAAATACCTACGATGTCAAAAGGTCTTACAGGAAAAAACTTAAACCTACTACAATCGAAATATCATAAGTATACTCTAAAAAAGCCCGGGTAACCGGGCCCATCAGTAAATATATTACCTAAAGTAGATTAATCCAGCCATTCGGTGTGAAATATGCCGTCTTTGTCAATGCGTTTGTAGGTGTGTGCACCAAAATAATCACGCTGAGCCTGAATCAGATTAGCAGGCAGCACTTCTGCACGATAGCTGTCGTAATAAGCAATAGCCGCGGAGAACGTCGGAGTTGGGATACCATTCTGCACAGCATAGGCTACAACATCGCGCAGCGCCTGCTGATAGTCATCTGCTGCCTTTTTAAAGTAAGGTGCCAGCAGCAGGTTAGCTATAGATGGGTTCTGCTCGTAGGCATCAGTGATTTTCTGCAGAAACTGAGCACGAATAATGCATCCAGCGCGGAAAATTTTCGCGATTTCACCGTAGTTAAGATCCCAGCTATATTCTTCAGAAGCAGCACGTAACTGAGAGAAGCCCTGAGCATAAGAAACGATTTTTCCCAAATACAGAGCACGACGAACTTTCTCTGCGAATTCTGCTTTATCGCCACTGAAGGTTTTCGCCTGCGGACCACTCAACACTTTAGAAGCGGCTACACGCTGCTCTTTCAGGGAAGAGATGTAACGGGCAAATACAGATTCAGTGATAAGAGACAGCGGTTCACCCAAGTCCAGAGAGCTCTGGCTGGTCCATTTGCCAGTGCCTTTGTTTGCCGCTTCATCCAGGATAACGTCTACCAGGTAGTTACCGTTCTCATCTTTTTTGGTGAATATATCTTTGGTGATATCGATCAGGTAGCTGTTCAGCTCACCTTTGTTCCAATCAGTAAAGGTGGCGGCCAGCTCTTCGTTAGTCAGGTTCAGGCCCTGTTTCAGCAGAGAATAGGCTTCTGCAATAAGCTGCATATCTCCGTATTCGATACCGTTATGAACCATTTTCACATAGTGGCCAGCGCCATCTGAACCAATATAGGTGACACAAGGCTCACCATCTTCGGCTACAGCAGCAATTTTGGTGAGTATAGGCGCAACCAGTTCATAGGCTTCTTTCTGACCGCCAGGCATAATGGACGGGCCTTTCAGCGCGCCTTCTTCCCCACCAGACACGCCAGTACCGATGAAGTTAAAGCCTTCAGCAGACAGTTCGCGGTTACGGCGAATGGTGTCCTGGAAGAAGGTGTTACCGCCATCAATAATAATGTCGCCTTTGTCAAGGAACGGTTTCAGGGATTCGATAGCTTTATCTGTGCCTTCGCCAGCTTTAACCATCAACAGGATACGACGTGGAGTTTCCAGAGATTCAACGAACTCCTGCACAGTGTAGTAAGGCACCAGTTTTTTATCCGGGTTCTGGGCAATCACTTCCTCGGTTTTTTCACGGGAGCGGTTGAAAACGGAAACGGTGTAACCACGGCTTTCAATGTTGAGCGCCAGGTTGCGCCCCATAACGGCCATACCGACCACGCCGATTTGTTGTTTGGACATTACAAACTCCTGTCTTGGTGATAATCACTGCGGTGCAATGCAGCTGAATGTATCTATGATGTTAACTCAAGCCTGCTGTTTGTGGATAGCCTTTGGTGCTCTTACCCGACGGTAGTAATAGTTCAATCGTTACCAAATAACTCTCTTGTATAAACTTTCCCCCTAACCTCACGAGGTCCTCCGAGATACGGTTACTCATGATGGAATCGAATTGTTGCCAGAATACCGCAAGGTCCCTAACAACCTGCGAACTCAAAGAACGTAGGTTCTTTGAGCTCTAGTGCGTAAACAATCACAGGAATACCTTTAGCCTTGATACACTTCATAATGCCTTGAATGGACGATGCCCGGTAATTGTCAGAACCACTTTCATGATCAGGCGATACACACTCACTAGTTTTGGATCCCGGGCAATAAATAGTATCGGCTATGAATTGTTTACGGGTGCGATTTGGATTCACAATCGCACTAATCAGGTTGTTCGGCGCAGGGTAGTAATTTGCCAGAAGCTGCCTGGTATCTTTAGTTAAGCAATAGCCACCATAACCGAAGGATGGCGGACTGCTATAATAACTTCCACTACGAGAATACTGTCCTCTCAATAAGTTGGGGAGAATTAAGCCCATGGATTCTGTGTAACTGTCCAGCTCATTCAAATATGCCCCCTCCTCACCAGATAGATGTTGGCGAACGTCTTAAGGGTTTCTGTCTCTGTGACATTGATGTACAGCACCAGCGCATCCTTTTTATTGCCTCTTCAACCAACAGCGCGGCAAAAGTCTCAACTCGTTGTAAGCATTCGTCAATCACGCCCGTATATAAATTGCAGTACAACATTTTGCCTTCGCGAAAGAATTCTGATGATACTGGTATTGAGATAGTTTGTTACTGGAACGTAATATTTGTTTCAAAGGCCAACATAGCCAGTACCTGTGATAACGATTTTCATAACTATATCAATACTCAATAAGCACCATTTCTATTGAAGACAACTTTGACTGTTTTAAACAAGATCGCTATATCATTCCAAAGTGACCAATTCTTTACATACCAAGAATCAAAGTAAACTCTGGTTTCATAATCAACATCGCTGCGTCCACTGACTTGCCATAATCCAGTCATGCCAGGCTTTGTCATTAAATAATAATCTGCGTCATCGTCATATCTTACTAACTCTTCAGAAATAATAGGTCGAGGACCAACTAAACTCATTTCACCTTTCAGTACATTAAAAAGTTGTGGCAACTCATCCAAACTTGTTTTACGGATAAAATTACCAATAGGTGTTACACGAGGGTCGTTTTTGAGTTTAAAATCTCTCTCCCACTCTAGCCTTGCATCTGTATTTGATTTTAGCAAATCATCTAAAACCTCTTGAGAATTTATTACCATCGACCGGAATTTGTAACATGGAAATTCTCTTCCATGCCTACCGACCCGCATATGCCCATAAATTGCTGGTCCACCGTCACGCGTAACTTTGTACCAAAGATAGAAAAAGAGAGGAGCACATAATATAACTATCAGCAATGAGCAAATAATATCAAAGCTTCGTTTAAGGAATCTTGATGTCCTCTTAGCAAGATTATTGTGAACCCGAAGAAGCATAACTTCATGGCTAAAAATAAAAGACATATCAGTACTATACAAAGGTAGCCCTCTAAGTGAAGGAACCACCGTAACAGCTCGGCAATCATGCTTCGATAATTCTCTAAGCCAATAGGCAGTCCGGTAACCTTCATCTACTTCAAATGCAATAATAAATTGCGTCTCCGTTACATTAGGAATCTTCCAGAGATCATGAACACTCTTAACTATAGGGGTATCAACTAATTTGCTCTCTTTGCTGTTCTCATCATAAAACGCAATAACATTAAATCCCAGCATTTCTTCACTTTGGAGGGCTAAGAATGCTTCCATCGCATTTTTACCACAACCTAGAATAATGGTGTCTTTCTGCCAAAGACCAAATTTATTTAACAAATGTTTAGTGATTGTTCTGAATAGAGGAATTAAAGTAATAGCAAAGAGCCAGCAAAAGAACCAAATGTAACGGGAAAATTGCCATTTGGAAAAGGCTATCAAGGCTAAATCAAATATCGCAAATATTGCAATAGTTCGTATAATTTCTTTCAGTTCAAACCAAAAAGGTTTTCGGTATGAATAATGACGTAATCTAACCCAAAACCACCCCACACAAATGAATGCAAGCATGTAATGAGAGGTCATTCTGGCTTGTATTTGTTCGGTAGGAATAAAACGATTAAGATCACCAAAGATCCAATGAACACAAGCAATAGATAATGTAAGTGAAATACTAAAAAAGAAGAAATCAGATAAAGCAAGACATATTTTACATATATAATTTTTCATGTGGTTAGTGAGTTTTATCATAGGGGAACCTGCATTATTGCAAAATCATCTTGCTAGAGATATTTTATATTTCCAAGAACCTGATCTACCAATTTTCGAGCATGCAAACTACTCGATGATTCAGCATAGCAGCGTAGTTCAGGCGCATTACCAGAAGGTCTCAAATGAATAATCGACCCATCGTCTAACGTTAGCCTAACACCATCAGTTTGGTCTACATTCTGGATATTTCTACCATTAATTCCCAGCCTGCGAATAAAAACCTCAGGTAAGACTAACGCTTCCTGCAGTATCCGAGAACTATTACTTTGCGGAAAATTCTGTAGACGATCAGAATGTGTATATCTCTCTGGTAAATCAAGAATAAGCTCAGAAATAGATCTATGTTGCGCAGCCGCAATAACTATAACAGCAGGAAGAACAGCATCACGAGTAGGCAATGAATCCACTGTTACATTGTTGTAAGTGATATTACTACCTAAAAGATAACCACCATTCGCCTCAAATCCTGCTACATTTACAAATTTGCTTTGAAGCTTGGATAATGCATCTATGACATAAGGAGAACCAATTCGTGTCAACTCGACTCGTTTAAAAAAATTACTCTTTTGTACTGCAGTATTACAACTCACAGGAATTGCTACTGCTTCAATATGTAATTCGCGTGAGCACAGCAAACCAAGGATATCACCTCTCAGCCACTCACCTTTTTCATCAGCTAGCATGGGGCGGTCGCCATCTCCATCAGTTGAAAAGATCGCGTCTAAATGATGCTCCTTACTCCATTGCAGTGCCTTAGATTTATCTTCTTCTGTTACCGCTTCGGTATCAATAGGAACGAATTCATCGCTACGAGCCAGTCTAATAACCTCTGCACCTAATGCGGTAAAGATTTTATGGTATATCTCACGCCCTGCACTAGAATGCTCATAAATACCAATACGCTTACCTGAAAGTAAATCTGAATTGAAAAGTGAAGTATACCTCTCAATATAAATTGCCTCTGCATCAGAACATAATTCTAATTTTGGCAATGTAGCAGGCATATTGAAATCAACAGAAGCTTTAGTGATTTCAATTTCATCTAACTTAGTAATCTCACCATCCTTTTTATAAAATTTTAACCCATTACGATCAAATGGTATATGGCTACCAGTAACCATTATGCAAGGGATTTTATTTTTTCTTGCAACAAGAGCTAAAGCAGGTGTTGGTAATACTCCATAAAATATAGGCTCTATACCAGATTCATAAAGTGCCGCTGCACATGCTTGAGCCATAGAATAACTACTGGGACGGTTATCAATACCAAGGGCAACAGTAGTAAGGGATGATTCTTTCTTGAGAAGATTTACAAAAGCATGAGTAAATGCCATACACACAGCAGGAGTAAAATCTTTTACTAACCCTCTGGCACCACTAGTACCAAATACGATACCTGAATTTGAAATCACATGTATGGTATTCATTATCAACTTCGCTCCTTGTAAAATCAGATATGAATGATGTCATCATCACCAAAGTAAGTTCCAGATTGAATTTCAATAACTTCCAATGCATATTCACCAATATTAATTAATGTATGAAGCTCACCAATTGGAATATATGTTGATTCATTTTCTGATAAAATATATGTCGTATTACCTTTCACTACTTTGGCTGTTCCAGATACAACAATCCAATGTTCTGCGCGATATTCGTGGCGTTGCGAAGAGATTTTACCACCTGGCTTTACTGTTATGCGGTTAACTTGATAACCTTCCCCATGATCGATTGATTGTATTTTACCCCATGGTTTATACTTATCATGGTGATAGATATGCTCTTTCCGGTTATTATCTTTTAAATAACTAACAACTTGCTTCACATCCTGGACACTATTTTTATCCGCAATAAGAATAGAATCTTTGGTTTGAACAACAACAAGATTATCAACACCGACTGTAGCAATAAATAAAGATTCAGAAGAGATATAATTATTTGCACTGTCAACCAGAAAAACATCCCCCTTTATAACATTATTATTTTCATTTTTTTTCGATATATCCCATAAGGAAGACCATGATCCTACATCAGACCAACCAGCATCCATCGGGATGACAACTGCTTTATTAGTTTTCTCAATGACGGCATAATCTATTGATTCGCTTGAGCACAGTTCAAACGAGTCTTTATCAACACGGATGAAATTCAAATCAAATTGAATGTTAGAGAAAGCAGCGCTACAATGTTCAAATATATCAGGGCGATATTTTTCAAGTTCTTTAAGATATTCACCTGATTTAAACATAAACATGCCACTATTCCAATAGAACTCGCCTGATTTTAGGTATTCACAAGCTGTCGAAAAATCTGGCTTCTCGACAAACTTATCTACTTTATAAACCGCGTCTGAGTCTGATAACTGGTGGCCCCGGTGCACATATCCATAGCCAGTTTCAGGATGGGAAGGTACTATACCAAATGTTACTAATTCATCATTTTCTGCATGCGAAACAGCTAATTCTATTGCATCTAAAAATGCATTGTTATTCTCAATGACATGATCCGCTGCTAAGACTAGCAAAATAGAGTCGTTACCATACTCCGTTACTGCAAAAAGAGCTGCCAACGCAATTGCTGGTGCTGTATTTTTTCCGACAGGTTCTAAAATAATATTCCTATCTAAGGCATCAATATTTAGAAGTTGCTCAGCCGCAAGAAACCGATGAGCCTCATTACATATTACTATTGGTTTTTCGACAGAAAGCCCACCTAACCGTAACACTGTATTTTGCAGCATTGAATATTGATTATTCAATGATATGAATTGCTTAGGATATAACTCTCGGGATAAAGGCCATAGACGGCTTCCTGTACCACCCGCCATGATTACTGGAATGATCTTTTTCATACCTCAAATATATCTCCTAAAAAAAGTCCTTTTTCGACTTATTGAATTCTCTCCATTTATTTTCAACATAATCGCTAAATTCAATATCAAATCTTTTCTTTGAAAATTTTTCTGCGTTTTTACGACAATGAAGCGGAATGAAACAGTCCCTGTTATTCTCGAATATGTTAACTGAATCAACTAGTGACTGCACTGATTGTTCTCGGAAAAGAACCCCCGTCGGATCTTGGATTCCTAATGGAATCACTGTTTCTAGAACCCCTCCTTTTCCAAAAGCAATAACAGGTGTTCCGCATGCTTGAGCTTCCACAGGAATGATTCCGAAATCCTCTTCTGCAGCAAATACGAATGCCCGCGCATTTTGCATATATTTTTTTAATACTTCAAATGCACAGTAACCAAGAAGTTCAACATTAGGAGTTGCTTTAGATTTTATTTTATTGAATTCAGGTCCGTCGCCAATCACAACAAGTTTTTTATCAGGCATTCTAGCAAAAGCATCAACAATGAGATCAATCCTCTTATATGGAACCATTCTTGATGCAGTAAAATAATAGTCCGATTTTTTCTCTGTAAAAGAAAACGAATCGACTGCTACTGGGGGATAAATTACATCTGCATCTCGGCCATAAACTTTTTTAATACGCCGAGCAATGAATTTTGAATTAGCAACAAAAAAATCAACCCCATTGGCAGTCCTGTAATCCCAAATTCTTAATTTATGCAACAACCATTTCGCTAGCCAGCCTTTCATTCCTGTAGATAATCCTGATTCTTTTAAATATTGATGCTGCAAATCCCATGCATATCTCATGGGTGAGTGAACATAACTTATATGAAGTTGATCTGGCCCTGTTAAAACACCTTTTGATACTGCATGTGAACTAGAAATAATAATATCGGCTGCGCTTACATCTAGTTGTTCAATTGCCAATGGCATAAGAGGGAGATATTTTTGATATGATTTTTTCGCTCTGGGAAGATGTTGAATGAATGTCGTTATTGCCTTTTTATTATGAAAATGAACTCTTTGTTCATCAGTTAAAAAATCTATTACTGAATATAATTCCGCATCGGGATAATTATCAAGTATAGCAGCTGAAACCTGCTCGGAACCGGCATAGCTTTGTAACCACTCATGCACCAATGCAATTTTTTTATCTTTGCTCATTTTATCCCCAGAGAACCTGCAACTTTATTTACCACATTAGTCCATGTATATAACGCAGCTCTAGCATAGCCTTTCGAGATTAAATCTTTCCTTAACTCTTCGTTATTAACTAATTTTTCTATCCCTGATTTAATCTCACTTACTGACTCAGGGTTGACAAGAATTGCGCAATTATCAGCAATCTCAGGTAAACATGTCGTTGTTGAAGTTAATACGGGTGTACCGCATGCCATCGACTCTATAACAGGCAAACCAAACCCTTCATAGAGACTGGGAAAAAGTAATGCCTCAGCCCCTTTATAAAGAGAAGGTAAATCCTTTTCATCAATATACCCAAGAAAAATTACTCTTTCACGAAGTCCTTTACCATTAATAAAATCTTCTAATTCATTATTACTGTGACCAGTAAAAAAAAGCTTAATATGAGCATCAATCTCAGCTAAACCAAAAGATTCAATAATTCGAAACTCATTTTTATGAATCTTCCTATTACTGACAGATAATAAATATTTACCTTCAAATGGGTATGGTATTACATTTGAATTATATCTTTCATCAACTCCATTACCAACGTTAATTACTTTATCAGGAGATACTCCGCTCCACTCCAGGATTCTCCCCCTAGAATATTCAGATACAGTAAAGATATATTTTGCTTTATGACAGCCTCTTAGGATTATTTTATCGTAAAAAAATCTCTTTAAGACAGTTTGATTTTCAAGCCTGTCTATATGATTTAAGTCATGGATTGTGAAAATGAAAGGGCAGCGTGAAAAAAATGGAGGTATATAACCAGGAAAAAAAACACAGTCATTATGGTTATATAAGAACAAACATTTCAATGTATTGATCATACATGCAAAAGGTGATGCAGGTTTCGATGTAAATTTAACTATTTTGATCTCTTTTAATCTTACAGAGATTTCATTGTAAAACCGACCAATACCACCATGCTTATCCCATGATGAATCCATTATAATCATCTATGTTTTCCTTTATCTTTACTAATTAATTCACAACTAACTAGAACTGAATTCCATTTTTGAAGAATCACTTCTTTAGAAAATTTCCTTTGGGCTAATGAAAAACTATTTTCACCAAATTTCTTTAACTTTTCATTATTCAGTATTAATTCAGACACTCTAGCTCGAAACTCATCTTTATTATCCTGTTCTATTATAAAGCCATTATAACCGTTTTCTATTATGTCTGAAATCCCAGGACTACAATTATAAGATATAAGCGGTATTCCAGAGAGAGCCCCTTCTATTAAACTCAGAGGTAATCCTTCAAACCTTGAGGTTAATATAAGCAAATCAGTTTTTTCAAGGACAGAATCGAGTGAGTTATATTTACCCATAAAATTCACTGAATCACACAACTCAAGGCTTTTAATCTTATTTTTAATTAACTCGACGTCGTTTCCTGTGCCATATAAATCGAATCGCCACCCATTGAAAACATTATCTCTGATGAGACCAGCTATTATCTCAAGTGCGTGACTTAATTGTTTCTGTGAGTTATCAATACGACCAATATATGCAATTCGTTTGTTTGAAAAATCACTTTTCATCCTGGCCGTTACATGGCAATAGTTAAATATATATTCACCATTTCCACTTTTGTAATGTGATTGATACGACCTCATATCTTCTTCTGTTAAGAATATTACCCTCTCAAATAATTTGTGATATTTATCAAGATAAAACCTAGTAACTTTTCCACTTATGAAATGAGAGAATCTAAAATGCGCCATTAAAATTGCAGGGCAAGGTAACGACGCTGTCATTAACTTGACAGAGGTAAAAATACACAGGGTTGGGTTTAAAGATTTAATTAGAGATACAGTTTTCTTTTTGTAAATCAGGTCCACCAAATTATATATAGTATCACTATATTTCAATAGTACTATTTTTTTATGAAGGAAATGTACTTTTATTTTGTCTGATATATAGTGATTAACACGATGTTCTGATTCAACTTCCTGATAGAGAGATATTATATGAACTTCATTATTGGTGCTATCGGATATTAAATTAGCCTGATCAATTGTAGCCTTTTCGGTACCACCTATCCGATAAATAGATTGCAATATAAAAACTAATTTCATAATTAAATCACCAAATTAAATTCATCTTAATTTTTAATAAATCTTCTAATGAGGAGTTTGCCGTATCGTACCAGATTCAATATTGTCAGATTTAAAAATAATTCCTTAACTGTTATTACTTTCACATAATTGTATAAGTAATTCACTTTCAGATTCTTAATATTTGATGATGTTAGCATTTCCTGATATTTACCTAAGATTATTTCAAGTGCCTTCTTAGCATTATTGCTGCGAGATACTCTTGGTAAATCATGTTCCAAATGCATTATATAAGTTAGTTCACCCGAGTTGTAACCCTGTCCGAATGCAAGCGATAATCTTATCCAGCATTCATAGTCCTGCCAGGCTGGTAATTCTTCATCAAAACCTCCTATGCTAGTCATGAATTCTGTTTTTGTTAACACCTGATTACCTATTACATTCTCATTGAACAGCATCTCTGACGTTATGACTCCAGCCTTTGTATATCCAGCGCTAACAGATTTTTTATTAAGAATTTTTACTCCAGTTGAGATAAAAGAATATTTTTCATACTTTTTATAAATAGTAACCAGTCTTTCAATACGGTCTGGAGTAAACTCATCATCATCATCAAGACCGGTAATAAACATCCCTTTTGCAACAAAAATTGCCTTGTTTCTTGCAGCACAGGCCCCTTGTGGTATATTGCTCTTTATATAAAAAACATTTAAATTTTTTTTTGATAATTCCGTAATATACTCTTCGGTAGCATCAGTCGAACCATCATCCGATACTATGATTTCTATATTTTTATACGTTTGACTTAGGACCGATTCTACCGCTCTTTTCAGCATATGGCATCTGTTGTGCGTTGGTATATAAACTGATACTAATTCATTCTCCATTTATATTGTCTCCTGATTATCATCTATGCAAAATAACTTTTACTAACTGTCTTTATTCAATAATTCGTCATTTCTTTGTGAATATATAATGTAAACCAAGAGACAACAATGAGGGGATAATATCTGCCTTTCAGTTAATGTGGTAAGTATGGTTATAACTATTATCGACATTTCTAAAAAATCAAATTTAATTCTTTGAATCCTTCTTATAATTAAATAGATTGTTAACATTGATAGTAGAATCCCATTCGTATAGAAATATGCGACATAGAAAAAATCAATCGGAGTAAATGAGTCAATGTCGATACCATAGAGTAAATCAGGAGCTCCCATGTTCACATATAATGTATTTCCCAGACTCAATCTTCCAGAAAGGAGCACATTCAAATCAGGTACACTTGGATCGTAATTTTTTATCGAATGGAACTGAAAGAATATTATTCCGACGACGAGCAATGTAATACTAAGAAAAAACAACCTCCTAAACGCTGCCCTCGGATATAAAGTACTTGAAATGACTCCCGCCAATAATATTAGCAACAGGGCTGCAGATGTTCGCGATTTTGTCATTTCAATCAAGAAAAAGCCACAAATAATAATCAAGGTAGATAATGTGAGAAATGTAATTCTCCCTCTCGACCTTTCTTTCAAAAACCAACATACTGACATGCAAATTGTGAGTATTAACATTGCAGCAATGTTGGGATTATAAAATCCAAAGGTTGCCCTTATGCCATATACCTCGTCAGGTGCGTATAATGGATATTCAGTAAAGAATGTGAATGGGAGAACAAGTAATATATTAAATATATTCCCTAATAGTACTATCCCGGCAGTTTCTTTTGAATTTAGCCTTTTACATATCACTGCAAAGTAAGATAATGCTAAAATTGAATACCCAGCTGTTGTTTTTGATTGTAGATAGGTATATATAAAAAAAACGAAAATAATTATATAAAAAACTACTTCCTTACTATCCAATCTTGTTAAAGCATAGATAAAACAACATAAAAATATCAAACTATAAAAATACTTTAGAAAATCCAAGATTGCGTCATCTAATGCTAGTTGTGTAATAAAAACCTTTGAACAAAAAGCAACATACGCCAGGAAAAATAATATTATCCATGTCATATTATCTTGTTTTACCATTATTATCCACCTGGGTGCTATAATTTAATCATCACTTATTTTTGCAAACCTTTTCAAAGTACTCATCAACATGTTTAATCATTTTATCATTATTTGAAATTGGGAAACCACAATATCCAAGCATATAGGAAGTCATCTTGTTAAATTGTCTAGAAACTACACTCTCCTGGACATGTCTAATAGTATTAGAAACATTCAGTGCTGCCGTTGTATGTTTTATTTCCTGTATCTCGGCTAAAGCTTCAGCGCAAACATATACATTACAATTCGACTTTTCAACTACCTTACTAAACCATATATCATCAGTTTTTGGTGCAATTATCTTATAATCATTAATATTTAATAAAGCCTCGTCAATATTGCTCTTAGATAAAATACAACCACCGATACCAGTAATAATAAAATTACTATTTAACAATGCATTCCGATTTTCAATCCTGCAAAGATTATAGCTTTTATTTTTACCAAAAAAATTTTTCTGTTTGATCCTTACTCTTGTGGCCACAACATTTTTCTTATTACACTTCATATATGCATCATAAAGTTTTGCTAACCAGTGTTCTCCATATATAACATCATCATCTGCATACACAATAATATCATCAATATCAGCCTCCCGCAGAACCGGTATCATTTTTCTATAGGGCCCAATATTACTAGTAAATCGTACTTTTATAATGTTTTTTATACTATTAAGCTGTGCCACCCATTCCGGCGCTTTATCAAATCCACCATCAGCTAAATAACTATCATGCGAAATCCATAAATTTATAGCATCTGGTGTAACTGACTGATTTATTAGAGACCACAGAGTTGCTGAACATAATGAAGAACGCGAAAACGTTGTGGTTATATTTACACTAATCATTTTTTATTCTCGACTTTACCCAACGACGGATATCACTAGAAAGTAAAATAATTGAAACACTAAAACTTGCAATACCACCAACAATCGATATAACTAAACTCAGCACTTCAATATTTGTAACACTGATGTTTCTTATTAAAACAAGAACTAAAATCATCAGCGCATTTGAAATAAAAATACAATAGGATTTTTTAAATAAATCCCAGAGATTTCCCCCGATAATTTTCATCAAAAAATGCATCGCGGGGATAAAATTGATGACATTAGCTATAAAATAAAGTTTCGCGAATGTAATAATGTCATACTGGACGCCAATAATGAACGCTGACACTTGCAAAATCATGCTCAGAATTCCAAGAGTCATAAGCATGTCTGTACGAGCTTTTGCCATGAAAACTGTACCAGAAGTACTAAGCACAGACTGAACTATAGCAGTTGGTGCCAACCATAGCAGAATTTCTGATGTAAGATGCCATTGTTTACCAAATACTATCGCTACAAATGATTCCCTAAGTACAGCCATTCCGCTCATTAAAGGCACAACAATTAATAGGATTATAAAGACACAGTCCAAATATGTCTTTCTTATTTTGACATTATCATCCTGATACTTACTCAATATCGGGAATAGTGATCGCCCAGCTATAAAAGTGAGACTTTGGAGAGGAAAAAGCATTACTCGATATGCAAGACTGTAAGCACCTAAGATATATTCTGACATATAACGGCCGATAATCATATTGTCAGAATTACGAGTAAAATAGTTAATGAAGTTAAAAAGAGATAAGTTCGCACTGAAACCAAATATTTTTCTCAACTCACTAAAATGAAATGCCTTTTTTATATTTGGGCGCCAAGTGGAACCAAACCACAGCTGAATCGCTGATAACAAATTTAAGACAAGAGCTTGTGCAACTAAACTGAACACACCAAAACCATAATATGCCATTAACAGTGCGATGACGACCGATGCTAGTGATGATGTAATTTCTATAATAGCTATCTTTTGGAATTTAGACTCTCTTTCCAGCAATGCCAGATGAGCAGCTGCACTACTAGAGAGTGGGAATATGAGTGATATTAGTAATAACACCGCAGATAATTTTTGTTGATGGAAGAACATTGCTATAAGCGGAGTGAATAATACTATAACAAAGGCTATACTAATTCCCATAAAAATATTAAGCCAAAACACAGCATTAATTAGGTCATCGCTTATTTCTTTACGTTGAATTATTGCTGCCGCGGTTCCAAGATCTCTAATCAGTGAGCCAAAATTGACAACAACTAATGCCATTGCCATTATTCCATATTCATCTGGTGATATTAGGCGAGCAATGTAAACTAAGTTCACTAATTGTACTAAAATTTTAAAAAGCTGCGAGAACGCCACCCATTTCGCATTATTAAATAAATTCATTGAGTATACTCAAGTGCTCAAAGATGCATAGATAAACCACGCTACCGCCCCTGGCTCAACAGCTACCAGTGCACTATCATCTTCAAATTATATTGCGCTACAAAAGGAAAATGCGAAGGTCTACATACCTACCACGTCAGTAGCCACTTCACACAATTTTATTGGTTAGCTATCAGGCTCCATATGAATCAGGAAGATTCCAAAGACAACATCTCCTCAGAGCTCTTACGGAACTTCTGCCCTTCTTTCAAGTTACGTAGGCCATAGTCCACAAATGCCTGCATATAGCCCATTTTCTTGCCGCAGTCATAGCTTTGGCCTGCCATCAGGCTAGCTTCAACAGGCTGAGTTTGGTTTGGTTCGGTTCGGCAATGGCATCAGTGAGCTGAATAGCCCCCGACCCGGAGAGCCAGAATCGGCCAGATATCGGCAGAGAGCACATAGCGACCAACGGCCATCAGACCTGAACCCAGTACCTGAAGTTCATCTGACTTCTCGATAAAGCCCACAATACGGCTGACTTTATCTTCCTTTTCAAGTGACTTTTCGGTTTTGATAATAGAATATTGCAATATATCTCCGTCCACACGTTTTGCCAGCACCAGGCTGCTGCCGTGCTCATTGAAGCGCGCAATCATGGCAGCAAGGTTGCAACGCAACGGGCCGGCACCGACTGACTGGCATTGTTAATCACTACTCCTGGCAGAACCACAATCAACGGGTTTAGCCAAAGGTTGGTTAGGTGTGTGCACGTAATGGAATAACCCAGCACCAAGCAGTTGCGCCTTGCGAACGTTTATAATAGTAACGCCTGGCGGGCCTTCAGAAAGCAATTGGCGGTTTACTCGCTGTTCCAGCAGAGCTTCAAGCTCAGAAGAAGTATCAAAGTGGTTTTCTACGGCATTCTTTGAGGAATGAGTAACCGGAACAATCTCTTTGATCCCTGTGGACACAATTTCATCGACAATACACTGAATCATGAGTTTATCGATGATAGTTAGCATTTCTTTATGAATTGCCTTTGTGGCTGACAGCATTGCCATTCCCAAACAGCTACAGGAATGATGACCTTCAGATTACTCATATTGACTCCTACCTCATCTGGTTGAGGAATTATAGCAATCTGGCACCAGCACGCATTGTTAACAGTACCAGGCTCGTAATCGTAGCGTCCGGCACCATCGAAATAAATTGAAAATTTATTTTTCAGGATTAACCGTACACGGAATAACCAGATGACAGGTTATATGAGCAAAATTAGCCAACGGCTGCGCGCCATGGCGTAGCAACGCAAAAAGTTGATGTGTTATGCAATTCCACCCTGGCCTGTTGAATATCCAGGTTAGTAATCACTACAGACGAAGTGTCGTTACCGGAAGAAATTTGAAGGCCGCTCAAGGAAGTTTTGCCTGATGATTATCCAGCCGCTCGTAATTCAATTTGAAAGTCTGTAAAATGAATAAATATTTGCTACGCACAGCGCCGTAACCCATTTATTTTTAATTACCAAAAATCTACAATTGATTGATCATTTTATTGATTATAATTAAGATATAAATATCGAAGGGATAACCAGAACAGAGAATTATAGCAGCAAGTCCGGTTTGCTGTATTATAAATAATGGAAATCTGGTTGTATTTATTGGTTACTTTTGCGAATTCGATCGGATTAATTACTTTCCCGGTTTGCAACACGGAAATCAGGCCACCATTGTAGCATCAACTTACGCTCATCCTGCGCTCCACTTTGTGTATTTGTGCTGCACGTACCGAGTTAACCTCCATATGACTCACCTGTTGTTCTACAGCTTCAATAGACCCTAATCAGGACTTGACTTGATCAATGAATTACAAGCCTTTGTAGGGCAAACATGCCCACAAACATCTCCCTTAGTGTCATAGCCCATTACCCACAACGCATTATCCGCCGTGTTCACATTCATTGGCTTATAAGGGTCATGATCGCCAATTAAAATCAGTTCGTAATTACCGCTGATCTCTTTAATCTCTGCCACAAGACTGAATACTTGACGATAAAGCGGAACCAAATTAGGTGTACGCATTTTTGAACCTCGCTGCGGATGCTTTACACCTTCCAGTGACTCACGCTCGGGGGTCACTTTGCGGATTTTATAGATGATGCAGTTATCCACTACCAGCGTACTGGCTTCCGATCGCCGGTATCTGCTGATACTCGCAATTCATATTGAATGTCGCCGTTTATTGCCATATATTTTGAGAATGATCAAGCTTACTGACTTCACTGACAGGAAAAGGATGGGCTTATTCTAAGGTTATAACGTTCTCCAGAAACGAATATGGCTTTCATCTTTAAAATGCTTAGCCATTTCCATTGTTTCATCTCAGCGCGAGAGTAAATAATGATTTTTTAGGATGATTTTCCCCCATCAACATGCGAACAAATTTATTACAGAACGCCCCAGTACCATTGGTAACAAGAATTACTTTATTATCAAAAACGTCATTATACTGTACAAAAATGTTAGACGTTATTGCCCGTCAGGTTTTCACTCAAAAAAGTGAATGTTATTCCAGAGGGGTTGTGCTTTGTCTTTTTCAGACAGATTAAACTGGCCGCTAAGCGGCCAATCAATCCCCAAAGTTGGATCATCCCATCGAATGCCACGCTCAAATTCTGGAGCATAATAGTTTGTTGTCTTATAAAAACATTCAGCGACATCACTAACGACCAGGAACCCATGGGCAAAACCTTCTGGAATCCAGATTTGCCGTTTATTTTGTGCTGATAAATTCACCCCCACCCACCGACCAAAACTCGGCGAAGTTTGGCGAAGATCCACTGCAACATCAAATATTTCACCGACCACACACTGTACTAACTTCCCCTGAGAATAAGGGGGCAATTGATAATGCAAGCCACGCAGAACGCCTTTCGATGATTTTGAATGGTTATCTTGTACGAATTCAACTTTCCTTCCGACAACCTTTTCAAAAGTTTTCTGGTTATAGCTTTCCAAAAAAAAGCCACGTTCATCACCAAAAACTTTTGGTTCAAAAATCAGCACATCGGGAATTGTAGTCTGGATAACATTCATTCTTAATGACCTTTAATCATTTTCAACAGATATTGTCCGTATGCATTTTTTTTCAATGGTTCTGCCAAAAATTTAACCTGTTCTGCATCAATGAAATTTTTGCGATAGGCTATTTCCTCAAGGCATGAAACTTTAAGTCCCTGACGCGCTTCGATCGTTTGAATAAAGTTACTGGCTTCTATCAGGCTCTGGTGCGTTCCGGTATCAAGCCAGGCATAACCGCGTCCCATCATCGCCACTGACAGGCGTCCCTGAGCCAAGTAAAGACTATTGATATCCGTTATTTCAAGTTCGCCACGCCGAGAAGGTTTTAAACTTTTTGCCATAGCCACTACGTCATTATCGTAAAAATACAGCCCCGTCACCGCATAGTTGCTTTTAGGTTCAGCAGGTTTCTCTTCCAGGCTAATTGCTGTACCCGCCGCATCAAACTCGACGACACCATAGCGTTCAGGATCGGTAACATGATAGGCAAAAACAGTCGCACCGCTTTCCTGGTTGACCGCTGTATCCATCAGTTTCGGCAAATCATGGCCATAGAAAATATTGTCGCCCAGCACCAGTGCGCAAGGATCGTTACCAATAAATTCTTCACCGAGGATAAATGCCTGCGCCAACCCGTCCGGGCTTGGCTGAACTTTATAGTGCAGGCTTAATCCCCACTGGCTTCCATCACCAAGCAACTGTTCAAAACGGGGGAGATCCTGCGGCGTGCTGATGATCAGAATATCGCGAATCCCGGCCAGCATTAGTGTAGACAGGGGATAATAAATCATTGGCTTATCGTAAATCGGCAACAGTTGTTTGCTCACAGCCATTGTTACCGGATACAAGCGGGTTCCCGAGCCGCCCGCCAGTATGATTCCTTTACGTGTTTTCATTTCGTATTCCCGCGCAAAAATGCCTGCCCAGAGGCATTAAGAAGTTAATTTGACGTTGCAGCAAAGAGCTCAGCAAGCATGCGTTTTACGCCGTTCTCCCATGGAGGCAGAACAAGACCGAATTCACGCTGGAATTTTTCTGTATTGAGGCGCGAATTACCCGGACGCTTCGCTGGAGTTGGATAAGCTTCTGTAGCTATCGGGTTAACTTTATTAAGCGCCAGCGTTAAACCTGCTTTCCGCGCCTCGTCAAACACCATTTGCGCGAAGGCGTACCATGTTGTGGTTCCCGCAGCCACCAGGTGGTAAAGCCCGGCGACCTCCGGTTTACTCATTGCAGTACGAATCGCATGCGCCGTACAGTCAGCCAGTAATTCAGCGCCGGTTGGCGCACCATACTGATCATCGATAATGGAGAGCTCTTCGCGGTCTTTCGCCAGTTTGAGCATTGTTTTGGCGAAATTATTTCCTTTGCCCGCATAGACCCAACTGGTACGGAAAATAAGATGCTGAGGGCAATGTTGCTGGACGGCGTTTTCTCCCGCCAGCTTGGTCTCGCCATAGACATTCAGCGGCGCGGGTACATCCGTTTCACGCCAGGGTTTGTCGCCGGTGCCAGGGAAAACATAATCCGTAGAATAGTGCACCAGCCAGCCACCGATTGCGCCAACTTCACGCGCAATGGCCTCGACACTGGTTGCATTCAGCAGTTGCGCAAAATCACGCTCTGATTCAGCTTTATCCACGGCAGTGTGCGCAGCGGCATTCACCACCACATCAGGGCGAATACGGCGAACGGTTTCGGCCACTTCGTCCGGCTTACTGAAATCACCGCAATACTCTGTAGAGTGAACGTCAACAGCAATCACATTGCCAAGAGGCGCCAGCGCACGTTGCAGCTCCCAACCTACCTGCCCCGTTTTACCGAATAATAAGATATTCATGATTAACGCTTCTCGTAGTTCTGTTCAATCCAGCTTTTGTACGCGCCGCTTTTAACGTTCTCAACCCAATTCTGGTTATCGAGGTACCACTGCACTGTTTTACGGATGCCTGATTCAAAGGTTTCCTGCGGTTTCCAGCCCAGTTCGCGACTGATTTTCTCTGCGTCAATAGCGTACCGTCTGTCGTGGCCTGGACGATCGGTAACATAGGTGATTTGATCGCGATAGGAACCAGTTTTCGGCACGATCTCATCGAGCAAATCGCAGATCGTATAGACGACATCAAGGTTCTGTTTTTCGTTATGGCCGCCAATATTGTAGGTTTCACCGGCCACACCCTGAGTCACCACGGTATAGAGCGCACGGGCGTGATCTTCAACGTACAGCCAGTCGCGGATTTGATCGCCTTTGCCGTAGATAGGCAACGGTTTGCCTTCAAGCGCATTAAGAATCACCAGCGGGATCAATTTTTCCGGGAAGTGGTAAGGACCATAGTTATTGGAACAGTTAGTAACAATGGTAGGCAGACCATAGGTACGTAACCAGGCGCGAACCAGATGATCGCTTGAGGCTTTTGACGCAGAGTAAGGGCTGCTCGGCGCATAGGCGGTTTTTTCAGTAAACAGCGGTAACGGCTGACCTTGCGGTTGCTCATCTAGGTGTGGCAAATCGCCGTAAACTTCATCTGTCGAGATATGATGAAAACGGAATGCTTTTTTTGCCGCATCTGTCAGCGATGACCAATACGCGCGAACCGCTTCCAGCAATACGTAGGTGCCTACAATATTGGTTTCAATGAAGGCCGCAGGCCCGGTGATAGAACGGTCAACATGGCTTTCCGCAGCCAGATGCATTACTGCATCCGGCTTGTGTTCATCCAGGATACGCGCCATTTCTGCAGCATTGCAAATATCCGCACGCTCAAAAAAATAACGGTCGCTATCCGAGACATCTGTAAGAGATTGAAGATTTCCTGCATAGGTCAATTTATCAACATTAACCACAGAATCTTGCGTGTTATTAATGATATGACGAACCACTGCAGAGCCAATAAAGCCTGCGCCACCAGTAACCAATATTTTCACGAGAATTGTCCGTACTTGCTATGCAATATTTTGAACTAGATGAACGGGCGAAAGAGAGAAGCCAAATAATTTTAGGCACGCTACCGCCCCAGGCTCTTCAGCTACCTGTTAACTGATCGAAACTACCTTCTATTTTTGCCGCTAACATGTGTCGTTAACGTAATTTCTGTTTTGCCATCCGGCACAAAATGGTAAACGGCTATTCTCTACCGAAACAGGCCCTGAAACAAGGAAAAATCTTGGTTCTGGTCGTATAATAACCCCGCAAAAACAGTATTTTACTTGTTGATTTAATAGTAAAAATAAATAAAGGCAGTAAGAATAACCTGAGAATGAAGCTCCTCATAGCGACTCTTTACTGCCTTATAAACTCGCGCTGCAACTGCAACGTTTTAATTGCTTATTGTGTAAGTAATTTCTTAATACTATCGCGGAATTTCTGACCTTCTTTCAGGTTGCGTAAGCCATACTGTACAAAGGCCTGCATATAACCCATTTTCTTACCGCAGTCGTAGCTCTCGCCGGTCATCAGCATTGCATCGACAGACTGTTTTTCCGCCAGTTTGGCAATCGCATCGGTCAACTGGATACGGCCCCAGGCACCCGGTTCAGTTTTTTCCAGCTCAGGCCAGATATCCGCAGAAAGCACATAGCGCCCCACGGCCATCAGGTCAGAATCCAGCGTTTGCGGCTGATCCGGTTTTTCGATGAACTGAACGATACGGCTAATCTTGCCTTCGGTATCCAACGGCTCTTTGGTCTGAATCACGGAGTATTCAGAAAGATCGCCTTTCATGCGTTTTGCCAGTACCTGGCTGCGGCCAGTTTCCGTGAAACGCGCCACCATGGCGGCAAGGTTGTAGCGCAGCGGATCCGCCGTGGCGTTGTCCAGCACGATATCCGGCAGCACAACTACAAACGGGTTGTCGCCAATAATCGGGTGGGCACAGAGGATAGAGTGGCCCAGGCCCAGCGGCTGCGCCTGACGCACGTTCATGATCGTTACGCCCGGCGGGCAAATTGACTGTACTTCCGCCAGCAGCTGGCGCTTAACACGCTGCTCCAGCAGCGCTTCCAGCTCATATGAGGTGTCGAAGTGGTTCTCCACAGCGTTTTTAGACGAGTGAGTAACCAGAACGATTTCTTTGATCCCTGCAGCAACAACTTCATCGACGATATACTGAATCATCGGCTTGTCGACAATCGGCAGCATCTCTTTTGGAATGGCTTTCGTGGCAGGAAGCATATGCATTCCCAGCCCTGCTACCGGAATAACTGCTTTCAAATTAACCATTATTTCTATCCACCTATAATAATTGGACGAAGTATAAACCTTTAACCTGGTTTCGCCAGCAAGTTAGCGACCAGGATCGGTAAAAAGTCTTATGTTGCGTTATGACTGTCCAGATCAGGCCAACGATGTAATCCTAACCCCCCAGTTAAATCACCAGGATTTATCGTAAAAGCCCGTAATAACCGGTTATAACCGCTTCGCCGGTAGTCGGAAGTTCAAATTATCAACATTCACCACATGCTGATCGACCCTGTCGATATCCACCGAGCTTTGCCCGTTTTCGTTAACTGCGTGAATATTCGCCAGTGACAACAGCGTGTCCTCCTTGGCCATAAAACGTCCGCGCACATCTTTGCGCAAGTCAAAATTGAGTTTCAGCGCCGGGCCATTGGCTGCATCTTGCATTACATTGATATTTCGCAAGAAAAGATGTTGCGGCTTGTTATGCAACTCGAGCGTCGCATGCTGCATTTTTAGGTTCGTGATCGCCACAAACGACGTTGCATTACCGGACGATATCTGGATACCGCGCAGTTTATATTTGCTGCTGCTGTTATCCTGCTGAATATCGTTGAGTTTAAAGTTCTGCGGAATGGATAAATAATTCCCTTTGATTACACCATAACCAATCAACATTCCGGCACTATTGACCATACTGACGTTATCAATAACAAAATTATCGCAGCCGTAAATGGCGACCGTGGCATTATCCAGGCCCGCCTTTTTGCTGAAATCGGGGGTGATATTTTCCGCTTTAACGTTGCGGATAATGAAATGTTTGCCGTTCTCGACATGTACCAGCTGGCGGCAATTACTGCCGGTAATATTGGCCACAACGAAATTTTTAACCGCCTGATCTTCCGGGTAGTTATTGTCGTAGGTGCTGCCCGCCAGCCCGATACCGATGCCCCAGTTAATCTTGCCGTTGGTACAATCAATATTTTTGATGACATGGTCGGAAATGAGGATATTGCGATCGTTGATGGCCACATTCCATTCGATGGCGTCGCCCTGCAAATCGCTGAAACGGCTATTCGTGATACGCGCGCCGTCCAGTTGATTATGATAACCCTGGCGCAGGATGCCGTAGTTAGCCTTGCTGACAGTGATATTATCTATCAGTAAGTTACGCAGCGTGCTGTTATTTTTACCGCCAATATAAATCTGCATGATCGGGCCGTAGCCGCTCATGCTGACACCCTGGATAACGCAGTTGGAACCGCGCACATCCAGCGTAATGTTATACAAGCTTCCGCCTTTCTCACCGATAACGCGGCTCCCATCCTGCAAGACAAATCGTCCGCGTCCACTGCCCTTCAGCGCGCCGCGTATTAACAGGGTTTTACCCGGTGGGATAAAGATCCCGGTATTGATATTTTCACACACCAGCCCGGCGGGAATTTCTACCGTTTGCCCCTCGTTAAAGGCTTTATTTAACGCCGCGGGCCAATCGTTGTGATCATAATCGCTGATGCTGACGGACTCATTGCCTCCCAGCGCACGCGCGGCTGGCGAATGCAGTAATGGAAGCGCTGCCAGCGCAGAGCCGGCAGCGAGAAAAGTGCGGCGTGAAAGCGGTGTTGATGCTTTTTTTGCGCTCATAAAACCTCGATTCAAAGCGCCTGCAACAGGCTGGCAAGCTGCTGATTGATGATCTTTTGATTAAAGTCGGTTTCGACTTTTTCCCGCGCACGCGTCACTACCGGCGCTAAATCCTGGCCCTGCATCGAGCCAAACGCGGCAAGCCGCTGCGCCAGCGCCTGAGCATCGTTTTCCGGCACCAGCCAGCCGGATTTACCGGCTTCAATCAGCTCCGGAATGCCGCTGTGCACCGTCGAAACCACAGGAATGCCCACTGCCATCGCTTCCATCAGGGCAACGGGGATTCCTTCCATATCGCCATCCGCGCCCGTCACCGAAGGCAGCAGAAAAACATCCGCTTCATCGAGCATGGCCTTGACTTCATGACTCGGTTTGAAGCCCGGCATTTCAATCACATCTTCCAGTTGGAACTGTTCGATCAACGTGCGCAAACGACGTTCCCACGGACCGATACCCAGAATGCGATATTTGAAATCGACGCCGCGTTCCTTCAGCAGGCGACAGGCTTCAATCGCCACATGCAGCCCTTTTTTCTCGGTAAGACGCGCCACTGAGATAATTTGCAGCGGAGTGCCCGGCGTTCTAACCGGGCGCAGGCTAAAGCGCGCCATATCGACACCCATACGCGAAACCGCGATTTTTTTCTCCGGGCATCCCATATTTTTCAGCCGGCCCGCCCACAGTTCGCTGATCGGCAGCATCAAATCCCCGCGCTGGAACAGTTGCTGATACTCCGGCGTATAGTGGTTCAGCACATCGCGATGGGAAATATCGATACCGTGGAAAACCGTAGCGATTTTGCCCTTCAGCACCCCAAGTTCGCGCAGTTTTGCCGCCGTAACGCCTGCGGGGCCAAAGTGAGCAATAAAAATGTCCGCCTTGAAGCTACGCGGCGCGAGGGCGCAAATCGCCGGCAGGATCAGGTTACGCGCCTCGTTACCATAGCGGCTGATATTCAGCGCTTTCCAGGTTGCTGATTTCCACATCCCGCGCGCCATTGCCTGCGCACGGTAGCCCAGCTTCGCCATACGTCCTTCTGGTTCCGACAGCAGCCAGCGGGTTTTCTCCGCCAGCCGGTATTCGGTGTACGCTGCGTGGGTATTGTTCATATCGCCCTTTTGCAGAGCGATGATTTCCACCTCAAACCCCATATTGATAAACGCAACAATCTGGTTGAGGACAAAGGTTTCGGAAGATAATGGAAACTTCAGCAAAAAGAAGCTGACTTTCATTTCACCCCCTGTACGCGATCAAGCACCGATTTCACCATTTTCATGCCCTGCTCGCGTTCAGCCGCGACCGCCGTTGCCAGACGCTGGTTAATGGCAGGCAACTGCCCCAGCGAATCGGCGACCATCGACGCCAGTGAACCATCCAGCAAATGACGAATATCGACCGCCATTTCTGGCATGCCCAGTTGCTGCATGATGCCCGCTGATTTGTGTTCGTAGTTGATGGCAATCGCCGGGGTGCCAAAGTTCATTGAGATGATCGCCGAGTGCAGACGCGTGCCGACAGTTAAATCGCAGGCGGCCAGCAGTTTCCCCATCTCCAGATCGCTGAGCTCATCCATCACCACATGGTATTGCGACGGATCGTTAACGTACTGGCGCAGGTTGAGCGCCACCATACGGTCATCTTTGTTGTAGCTGTCGATACCGGTACAGGTAGAAAGCGCAACCACCTGGTAGCCCGCATCGATAATGCGGTTGACCACTCCGGCAAACGCCTGTTCGTAGGCCTGCTGCGTGGTATTCAGTCGTTTGTCGAATGGCGCCAGTTCACGCAGGGTAATCGCAACGGTTTTCTGTTTTGCTGCCAGATCCAGCCAGTGTTGCACCGCATAGCTGGCAACAAAATCGTGCTGATGGTGATCCACCAGCCAGGCGGTATCCACGCCCTGCTCCACTTTCTCCGTAGTGATGCTGCTCTGCTTCATCAGATTCAGACTGACGGTTTCACGCAGGATCAGCGCATCACAGTGACCGAAAACATAATTCGCCAGTTGGTTGAACGCTTCATTCTGGAACGGACCGACGCTGTGACCAATCATATAAAGCGGCTTTTTCGCCATGAAAGTGCAGAGCGCATGTTCAAATTGCGGCACGCCATAGAGATCGACAAAGAACGAACCGCCGACCTGAATAATCGCGTCGTAATCGTTAAGCCTGCGAACAAAATCGGTAAAGCCCTGCGCGATGGCAATATTGCGCAGCTTGCCGGTGTCCGTCACGCGTGAAAGCAGCACCTGGTGCTGATAGCGACGGCGCAGCACTTTCTTCACTCGCCCCATCAGACCGGCGGCGTTATTGTGCTCTTTCATCTGGCTGTAGAGCGGATCTCCCATCACCGGGCGGTTTAATAACCACGATGAACTCACCGGATAGCGGCTCATCACGTCAACGTCTGCATCAGGATTAAGCAGGGCAATCGCATCCAGCAATCCGCGTAAAATTGCGCTGTCACCGCGGTTTCCGCAGGTGTGATTGCCAAGGATCAATAATTTCATAGCGACCTCATAGGTTCAAAAACGTTTCTTATCCTGCGCGAAGCAGCGTTTTAAGTTTCTCGCTGCGGCAAAATTGGCGCTTCATCTCCACCACCAGCGCGTTGCGCGAGACAATCAGCATCACCGCGAAAGCCAGTACGCCCGCCGCGACCTGTACAGCCAGCATGGCGGCCAGCGGCATATGCCCGTTCAGCGCCAGCCCGAGGCCATAGCTCACGACCAGCGTCGGCAGCGATAAATAGAACGGTAGCCACAAGCTGAGGATGTACTGGCGATAACTGGAACCGAGCACCGGTTTGATCATCACGAAGTAGCTCAAAATGGTGTTGATGATTTGCACCAGCAGAAAACCCAGCGTTACGCCCAGCGCGCCGGCCAGATGGCCGCCGATGATAATGGCGGGAATAAAGAGAAACGTTTTGAAGACATTAAATTTAAAACTGATATCCACCCGCGCTTTCGCCATCAGCAGCGAACCGATAGGGTTACCGACCGCGCGCAGTAGGCCAACAATACAGAGCAATTGCAGGATCGGGATAATGCTGTTCCACTTGTCGCCAAAGACCAGCGGTACAAAGTTGTTCGACACCACCATCAGCCCCAGCAGGATCGGGAAGTTGATGATCCCCACCACCGACAGCAGCTTGTAGAAGTTAACGCGCAGCTTCTCCGTATCGTCCTGAATTTTGGCGAAGGCCGGGAACAGTACGCGGGTGATAATCGGGTTGAGCTTCATTGGCGGCACCACCGCCACGTTGTACGCCAGGTTGTATCCCCCGGCGACGCTGGCGCCGAGGATACGCGCCAGCACTAACGTGGAGAGGTTGGTGTTGACATAGTTAATGATGCTGTCAGCCGTCAGCCATGCGCCAAAGCGCAGATTTGAACTGACCGACGCAAGGGAGAAATGCAAACCGGGGCGATAGATCTTGCGGCCAAAATAGCCGAACAGCAGTGTACGAACGGCGCTGTTGACCAGATAACCGAGGATAGCAGTCATCGCCAGCGGCCAGTAAAAGGCGCTGATCACCGTAAAGCAGAAGCCCGCCATTACCGACACCGTTTCAATCGCGCCAATCTTGTTGAACTCCAGCTCTTTCTGCATCAGCGCACGGAATTGCTGACCGTGCGGGATCACTACAAAAGCGAACGACAGGGTTTTGATCAGCGGTGCCAGATCCGGGTTATGCAGGACGCTGGCAATAAAGTTGCTCAGCGAAAAAACCAGCAGGCAAACCACAATCCCCAACCCAACGTTCAACCAGTACAGGGTGGTGAGTTCCAGGTAGCTTATCTCTTTGCGCTGAATAATGGAGTTAGCAATACCAAAATCCGACAGCGTATCCGCCAGCGCGATAATCACCAGCGAGACGGTCAGCAGACCGAACTGGTGATTATCGATAATGCGTGCCAGCACCGTCATCTGCACCAGCCCCAGGCCGATGATGGTTAAAGTGGCCATCGCTGACCACTTCGCACCGCTGATGGTTTTTTCTCTCAGGCTCATGACCGTTCCTTTAATACGCCGCTTTATTAATAAAGCCTTTAAAGATGGTCAGAAAAACGATTTTGATGTCGAACCACAGACTCCACTCGCGGATGTACTCCAGATCGAACTCAACGCGTTTTTCCATTTTTTCCAGCGTGTCGGTTTCGCCGCGCCAGCCGTTAATCTGCGCCCAGCCGGTAATGCCCGGTTTCACTTTATGGCGCAGCATGTAACCCTCAATCAGCGAACGGTACTGCTCGTTGTGCGCCACCGCATGCGGGCGCGGGCCAACGATAGACATGCCGCCGAGCAGCACATTAATGAACTGCGGCAGTTCGTCGAGCGAGGTACGGCGCAGGAAGCTCCCCACTTTGGTTACGCGCGGATCGTTCTGCGTTGCCTGAGTCACCACTTTGTCGTTTTCCATCACTCTCATGGAACGGAATTTCCAGACTTTGATTGGCTTACCGTCCATGCCGTAACGGGTCTGACGGAAGATAATCGGGCCGGGAGAACTGAGTTTGACCGCCACGGAAATCGCCAGCAGTACCGGGGAGATCAGCAGCAGAATCAGCGACGAGAGCACAATGTCTTCAAGGCGTTTCAGAATGCGGTTCACGCCGGAAAGCGGTGTGTCGTACAGCGGAACTACCGGCACGCCATTCATCTCTTCAATCCGCGAATGCAGAATATTGAAGGTGAAGACATCCGGGATCAGGATCACTGAACAGGTGGTGTCCGCCAACTGACGCACCAGTTTTTTGATGCTGGCCGCATCATTCATCGACATCGCGATATAGACGTTGTGAATTTTCCCCGCTTTCGCATCATCAACCAACTGGTCGAGATTACCGGCCCAGCCAGTGGTGATACCGCCCGGTTGCGGATCGTGGTACACCCCCACCACATCGAATCCCAGCCAGGGTTCATTGCGAAAACCTTCCAGCAACGCCTGGCCCATCGGCATATCCCCCGCTACCGCAACGCGGCGCGTGTTATAGCCCAGGTTCCGCAGCCAGCCTGCGCCAAAACGGATCACCGCGCGGCTCAGCATCAGCCCCATACTGGTTAACAAATACCAGGGGAGATAGATCATGAAGGTGTTATCGAAATCGTTGTTGAACGAGAGCAGGCCCGCGCTGAAAATCAGGCTGAGCGTCCAGTTCTGCAACAGTAGGGTCAGTTCAGTAGTGATTTTTACCCCTCGCCAGGAGCGATAAAAATCGGTCATCCCGCCAATCATCTGGAAGACAACGAGGGAGAGCAGAGCCATCAGCAGATGCATGTAGAAAAAGGGCAACGCATTCAATTTGCACACCAGCCACAGTCCACCGAACATAATGGTGATGTCAGAGAATCGCTGCACGATTGAGATTAACGATGCATTCGTTTTGGCCCGGTCGCGCTTTTTTAGATGAGTCATCGTTTTACCTGCCTGTATGTTGACTCTCCCCACACCCGGGGGAGAGCAACGCCGAGATTTACTGATTCAACAGCGCCAGAATTTCCTGCGTTCGTGCCTCCATCAGTGACACATCGCGACGCGACTCAACGTTCAGTCGCACTACCGGCTCGGTATTGGATGAACGGAGGTTAAAACGCCATTCAGGGAAGGCGATGCTGATGCCGTCGGTACGATCGATCTCCAGTGCGCCGGGCGTAAAGTGCTGCTCAACGCGCTGGATAGCCGTGACCGGATCGGCAAGTTTGCTGTTGATTTCACCGCTCGCCGGGAACGCAACCATTCGATCGCTGACCAGCTCGGCGAGAGTTTTACCTTTCAGGCACAGCAGCTCAGTGACCAGCAGCCACGGGATCATGCCGCTGTCGCAATAAGCGAAATCGCGGAAATAGTGGTGCGCGCTCATCTCGCCGCCATAGATGGCATCTTCAGTACGCATACGTTCTTTAATAAATGCGTGCCCGGTTTTGGACATTACCGGCGTGCCACCCGCGCGCGTCACCACATCCACCGTATTCCAGGAGAGACGGGGGTCGTGGATGATTTTGGCGCCAGGGTGTTTTTCGAGGAACGCTTCCGCCAGCAAACCAACGATGTAGTAGCCTTCAATAAAGCGCCCTTCACCATCGAAGAGGAAGCAGCGGTCGAAATCGCCGTCAAAGGCGATCCCCATGTCGGCGTGATGTTCCAGCACCGCGTTGCGGGTATCCGCGCGACACTCCGGCAGCAGCGGGTTAGGAATACCGTGTGGGAAAGTGCCGTCCGGTTCGTTATGCACCTTGATAAAGGTCACCGGCACGTTCAACGCTTTGAAACGGGCTTCAATGGCATCCACTACCGGGCCAGCCGCGCCGTTACCGGAGTTGATTACCAGTTTCAACGGCTTAAGGTTAGCCGGATTGATATAGCTCAGCAGATGATCGACATACGCATCGCGCAGGTTGATCTGTTCGTAGCTGCCGCGTTTTTCCGCATCCACCGGCGGAAAGTCATTGGCTTCCGCCAGACGCTGCACATCGCGCAGCCCGGTATCGCCGCTGATCGGGCGCGCGCCTTTGCGCACCAGTTTCATGCCGTTATAGTCCATCGGGTTGTGGCTGGCAGTCACTTCGATGCCGCCATCCACGCCGAGATGGAACGTGGCAAAATAGATCTCTTCGGTACCGGAAAGACCGATATCCAGCACGTTGACGCCCGCATCCTGCAGCCCCTTCGCCAGCGCCAGTTTCAGCGCTTCACTGGTCTGACGCACGTCGCCGCCCAGCACAATCGTTTGCGGCTTCAGGTATTCACCGTAGGCGCGGCCGATACGCCATGCGATATCTTCATTCAGTTCTTCGCCCAGCTTTCCACGGATATCGTAAGCTTTAAAACAGGTTAATTTTTCCATCATTACCTCTTCTTAAGGCAACAGTCAGCCTTGACCGTAAAATGGCCATTTGTTATTGATTCGTTTGTTTTTTCTGCCGGACGGTTAACACCGCGTCCGGCACTGGCTTTTAAACTCGCCCGTAGCGATCCGCAAAGCGTACGATGTCATCTTCTTCCAGGTACGAACCCGAACGAACTTCAATCAGATCGAGCGGAATTTTCCCGGGGTTTTCCAGACAGTGGCGCGCGCCAAGCGGGATATAGATTGATTCATTCTCACCGAGTAATTTCACTTCATCATTGATGGTCACTTTCGCCGTTCCCGCCACCACTACCCAGTGCTCTGCACGGTGATGATGCATCTGAACGGAGAGCCCCTCACCCGGCTTCACGGTGATGCGTTTCACCTGGTAGCGTTCGCCGGTATCAATGGAGTCATATTTGCCCCAGGGGCGGTAAACTTCACGATGGATATGGTGCTCGTGACGTCCGTCGGCTTTGATTTTCTCCACCACTTTTTTCACATCCTGCACCTGATTGCGATCGGCAATCAGCACCGCATCTTTGGTCTGTACCACCACCAGATCTTTAACGCCGACGGTCGTGACCAGCCCGGACTCCGCATACACGTAGCTGTTTTGGGTGTTATGGCTGATGACGTCGCCGTGATGGACGTTTCCCTCCGGCGTGTGCTGGCTGATTTCCCACAGCGAAGACCAGGAGCCGACATCGCTCCAGCCGGCATCCATCGGCACCACCACCGCATCCGCCGTGCGTTCCATTACCGCATAGTCAATCGACTCTTCCGGGCAAGCGAGGAAGGCTTCTTCGTCAACGCGGACAAAATCCATATCCGGATCGGCGGCCTGCATTGCCTGTTCGCAGGCGCACAAAATATCCGGGCGATATTTATTCAGTTCTTCAAGGAAGCGACCGGCGCGGAAGAGGAACATACCGCTGTTCCAGTAATATTCGCCGCTGGCAACGTAACCCTGCGCGGTTTCCAGATTCGGTTTTTCAACAAACTGCGCCACCTCGAAGGCAACGGAATCGGCCTGACCAGCGCAGACGCCGCCGCGGCGAATATAGCCATAGCCCGTTTCCGGCAGATCCGGCACGATGCCGAAGGTCACCAGTTTGCCGCTCTGCGCATATGGAATAGCGTCGCGAACCGAGGCGCGAAACGCCTCTTCGTTCTGGATCACATGGTCGGCCGCCAGCACCAGCATCAGCGGATCGCTGTCCGGGTTGTGGCGTTTTATCGCCAGCGCCGCCAGCGCAATCGCCGGGGCGGTATTACGGCCAGCCGGTTCGAGAATGATGTTCTCGGTCAGCTTGTGCAGTTGACGCAGCTGCTCGGCGACGATAAAGCGATGTTGTTCATTACAAATCACCACCGGGCTTTCACACTCGACACCATTCAGGCGGCAGACGGTGGTCTGCAACATGGTGAGATCGCCCTTCAGGCAGAGAAACTGTTTAGGGTAAAGCACGCGGGACAACGGCCACAGACGGCTTCCGGAGCCTCCGGCCATCACTACCGGATAGAGTTGTGTTTGACTCATGATTTATCCCCATTCCCGTCAAAATTCAGGCGGCCTTCGTGCTGCGCGCTTTCGCGGGCGTGTACGGGCTTCACGGAACTTTCCGGGCTGATATCAGCAATAAACTGGTTTAATACGCTCTCTTTTTCGAGCGTGCGTTCGGCATATTCACGTGCCACCGTGTTGTTTTTGGGCAGCGCCAGCGCGCGCTCAATGCCCCAGGTCAGCGCCTCGACCGATTCCGGTTCCACGCAGACCGCAATGCCAGGCTCTGCCCGGCAGAGTTGCCCAAGCTCAGTGCTCTCTTCGGCAGTGATGACTGCATTACCGCCCACCGCCAGAATGTTGGTCAGCTTTGACGGCAATACCGCATCGGCCGCGCCGCGTTTCTGGATAACCAGATGGCAATCGCCCATTTTCAGCAGCGCCGGCAGCGCGTCGTACGGCTGCAACGGGAAGAAAATCACGTTATTCAGGCCACGTTCACTAACCTGTTTTTCCAGCCGCGCCTTTCCACCACCCTGACCGACAATGACAAACAGCCACGGATGGGTGTGTAACTGCGCAGCGGCTTCAATGACGTTTTCCAGCCCCTGCTTCTCGCCGATGTTGCCGGAGTAAAGAATGATTTTTTTGTCATCCGGCAGACCGAGGTTGCGGCGCAGTTCTGCAACATTTGCTTCGCTGACATCGCGAAAACGCGCCACTTCCGACCAGTTCGGGAAGAAGATGATTTTGTCGGCGTCCACCCCTTTCTCGCGCGCTTTATTCATCATTGAGCGAGAGATGGTGGAGACGTTATCGACGTTATACAGATTGCTGCGTTCAAACGCGGTCGCCAGCTTCGCCACGCGGCCGCTTTTACCTTTACCCGCCATCCCCAGACCGAGCATGGCGTCCACTTCATAATCCTGAATATGCAGCACGGTTTTCGCGCCGCTCAGTTTCGCCAGCAGGCGCATCCCCGGCGTGCAAAACAGCGTTGGCACCACGCCGATAATGCGGTCCGGCTTCCAGCTACGCTGCGCCATCAGCGGGAAAAAACTGCTGAGGGCAAAACTGCCCAGATGCAGTAAACGCTTCAGGGTCGATGGCTGTTTTGGCACATACAGTGGGCAACGCCACACCGTGGCGGCACCCTGCTCTTTACGCCAGCGCCAGGCGCTGTAGTGATCGCCGACTTTCCATTCCGGATAGTAAGGCGGCGCGGTGATCACGCGCACTTCATGGCCCTGACGGGCCATCCATTCCACCATTTCGCCGGTGTACTTACCGATCCCGGTCAGCTCCGGCGAATAGTTGATGCCATAGACCAGGATCTTCATAAGCCCGGTACTCCCTGCGCGTCGAGGAAATAGGCGCGGCTGTTGTCATGCACCAGCGGGTCGGCAATCAGCGACTCCGGCGTCCCCCAGCGATAGTCATTGTGCTGATCCGGCGGCAGCGCGAGCGTCTGCTCGTCCACGCGCAGGCGGAAACCCAGCACAATGTAGTGGGTAGAAAAATCGCTACCGGAGAAATTATCGTCATAGAAGTGCTGCCAGACGCCGTAAAACTCGCCTGCAGACATCGGCAGGCGCAGCCCCAGTTCCGCCAGGGTCAGCCGCTCGAAAGCGGCCGCCAGCGGCTCGTCCTTTTGCACGCGTCCGCCCGGCACAAACCAGTATCCCTGGGCCGGACGGTTAGTGCGCTTGCCGAGCAAAAACTCGCCGCGTGAGTTTTCCACGATCAAATCGATGGAAATCAGCGGGGTGGAGCGCACCACCGTGGCAAAATCTTCCTGACTCAAAAACATGCCTACCCCCGGAACCGGTGCTGGTTTTCAAGGAACCACTGGTAGGTGCTCGCAAGCCCTGCTTCCAGTGAGATCTCGTGATACCAGCCAAGCTGATGCAGACGCGTCACATCCAGCAATTTGCGCGGCGTACCGTCCGGCTTGGTGGCGTCAAACACCACGCGGCCTTTGTAGCCGACAACGCTGGCCACGGTCTGCGCCAGTTCGCGAATCGTGCAATCCACACCGGTGCCGACGTTGATATGCGACAGCATCGGTTCGGTGTTCTCTTGCCACACTTCGCGCGCCAGCTCCTGAACATGGATGCTGGCTGCCGCCATATCGTCCACGTGCAGGAATTCACGCATCGGCGTGCCGCTTCCCCACACCACCACGTCCGGAGCGTTCTCCTGCGTCGCTTCGTGGAAGCGGCGCAGCAGCGCCGGAATCACGTGCGAATTGCTCGGGTGGAAGTTGTCGTGCGGACCATACAGGTTGGTTGGCATCACCGAGCGGTAGTCGCGGTCATACTGGCGGTTGTAGGATTCGCACAGTTTGATACCGGCGATCTTGGCAATCGCGTACGGCTCGTTGGTCGGCTCCAGCGTCCCCTGCAACAGTTCACTTTCCGCGATCGGTTGGTGCGCCAGTTTCGGGTAGATGCAGGACGAACCAAGGAACAACAGCTTGTTCACGTCATGCTTATGCGCTGCGTGAATGATGTTGCTCTCAATCATCATGTTTTCGTAGATGAAGTCCGCCGGGTAGGTATTGTTCGCCACAATACCGCCCACTTTTGCCGCCGCCAGGTAAACCTGATCGATAGCGTTGCTGGCGAAAAAAGCATCGACAGCAGCAGAATCCAGCAGGTTCAGCTCTTCACGGGAGCGCAGTACCAGTTCAACATCCGCACGTTGTTCGAGCTGGCGAACAATGGCTGATCCCACCATCCCGCGATGGCCAGCCACGAAAATACGTTGTTTGGTCATGCTTAAGACTCCAGCGCGATGGCAACCTCGTAACCGTGGGCTTTAAGCAGTGAGTGTTTTTTCGCTGCTTCCAGATCTTTCGCCACCATCTCGGAGACCATCTCCTGCAGCGTCGTTTCCGGTTTCCAGCCCAGTTTTTCGTGTGCTTTGGTCGGATCGCCCAGCAGGGTTTCCACTTCCGCAGGACGGAAGTAGCGCGGGTCAACGGCGACGATTACATCACCCGGTTTCACGCCCGGTGCGTCATGGCCGGTCACAGAAACCACAATGCCCTTCTCTTCTACGCCGGTGCCTTCAAAGCGCAGTTTGATACCCAGTTGCGCTGCCGCCATTTCGACGAACTGACGCACGGAGTACTGCACGCCGGTGGCGATAACGAAGTCTTCCGGTTTTTCCTGTTGCAGCATCATCCACTGCATTCTCACGTAGTCTTTCGCATGGCCCCAGTCACGCAGGGAGTCCATGTTGCCGAGATACAGGCAGGATTCCAGACCCTGAGCAATGTTGGCGATCGCACGAGTGATTTTACGGGTTACGAAGGTTTCGCCGCGACGCGGAGATTCATGGTTGAACAGAATGCCGTTGCAGGCATACATGCCATAAGATTCGCGGTAGTTGACGGTGATCCAGTAGGCGTAAAGTTTGGCAACTGCATACGGAGAACGCGGGTAGAACGGCGTGGTCTCTTTCTGCGGAATTTCCTGCACCAGACCATACAGTTCAGAGGTTGATGCCTGATAGAAACGGGTTTTCTTCTCAAGGCCGAGGAAGCGAATCGCTTCCAGCAGACGCAGCGTACCCATCGCATCCACGTCGGCGGTGTATTCCGGGGACTCAAACGACACGGCCACGTGGCTCATCGCGCCCAGGTTGTAGACTTCATCCGGTTGAACTTCCTGCAGAATACGGGTCAGGTTGGATGTATCCGTCAGGTCGCCGTAGTGCAGATGGAACTTCGGATTGCAGGTGTGCGGATCCTGATAGATGTGATCCACACGCTCGGTATTGAATGAGGAAGCACGGCGTTTAATACCATGAACTTCATAGCCTTTTTCCAGAAGCAGTTCTGCCAGATAAGAGCCATCTTGCCCGGTTACGCCGGTGATGAGAGCGACTTTAGACATAATTTATTTTCCTCAATAGTCCCTGTTAGGGAGTTACCTTTTCAACGCGTTCGCGCGTCACCACTGCGGGATTGCCACGGCAAATTGCATTTGCCGGAAGCGATTTAAAAACACTGCTGCGCGCACCGACTACCGTCCCGTCGCCGATGGAGACGCCTGGCGCGACAAAAACATCCGTCGCCAGCCAGCACTTCTCACCAATCACGATTGGCGTCGCATTAATATCGAAGTGCGCGCTCTGATAATCGTGACTGCCGGTGCACAAATAACATTTCTGTGAAACCACGGAATTTGCGCCGATGGTGATATCGCCAAGGGTGTACAACACCGCGTCATCACCGACCCAACTGTAATCGCCTAATGTTAATTTCCACGGGTAGGTAATCTTTACCGATGGGCGAATAACCACGCCCTTACCAACCTTTGCGCCAAATAAACGCAAGAGGAATGCACGCCAGCGATACAGCACCTGTGGAGACCAGGCAAATAATGTCGCCTGTACCGCCCACCACAGTTGAACCTTAATAGCATTGCCGCCCCGAAAGCCTTTCGGCACGGAGAATCCTTGTAAATCCTGCATCTTTTTTCCCTATATTTGAGCGTTATGCTTTGTTATATAAGGCCTTTGCTTTGCCAGTCGTCCGCAGGCGCAATATATATGACAATTGCGCCCAAAAACCCGGGACTCGTAATATCGTGCGCTGAACTTTGCGGGCATCCTGACATAATTCAACGTTATTAGAGGTAGATACGCCGCCCATCGAAAATTCAGATACCAGCCCTTTCAAACGCTTGAAAGGAAAACCGGCTTTAAACATTCTGGCCGCTAATGCGTAATCGGAAGAGACTTTAAACTGCAGATCGTAGGGGTATGTTTTAAGACCATTCACCGGGAAAAATATAGCCTGATGGCTGGCCGGCAAGCTGTGGTAAATATACCAGCCATGTTTGGCGCTACGGCGTAATTTGTTACCGTCGCCAAAATCCAGCAGCGCATCGCCAATATACATGGCGTTTTCGTTTTCTTCATCTAACTGGCGAACAACATCCACAATTTCCTCATGGAAAATATCGCCGGAATTCAAAAACAACGCATAGCGTCCCGTCGCCATGTCAATGCCTTTATTCATGGCATCATAAATGCCTTTGTCACGCTCGCTGATAAAACGTAAATTGTATTGTCCGTTGAGACTTTTCAGAAATTCCGCAGTACCATCCTGCGAGCCGCCGTCAACGACAATCCATTCGAATTCGATATTCTGCGCTTTCGCCAGGTGAGCCAGAGACTGCCAGGTCTTCATCACACCTTCATAATTGCGAAACGCGACAGTAATAACACTTAGCAGCATATGACCCACCTTTTCATGAATTCACGATATTCAGCGCTTTACGCAGAATAAACGGACAAACAATTAAAAACGCATATTCCGGGCTAAAAATTGACCCCGTAAAAAACAACGATATAGGCGTAAACAGGTAAAGCTGTACGCGAAAATTCTGATTATTGCCAAAGGCATTTACCATCATTTTCCCAACTTTGAACAAATACCATCCTGTCAGCAATACTGCGAACCATGAGAAATAAATGATCAGCAGATACAACCCATTGTCTATTGTTTTCCCGACATCTGCACCGTTAAAGATTCCGAATGATGCGACATATTCATAAAGTGAGCCAAATCTTACTACCCCATCAATATTGGTCAGTGAATATCCCACCATCACCAGCGGACCGATAATACGGTAATAAGAAGAAGAACCTTCTGTCCCTAAATCGCCGATTCGTTCTGCAATATAGGGGAAAGCAAACACCACACCGACAATAAACACAGCAAGTGAAATAATTGCCAGCGGCAACTTTTTACGTATCGCCTCTTTGTTCAGATACTGGAATGCCCACTCCAGCAAATAAAACAGGATAAAAGTCATTACCCCAGAGAACGATCCCGAAAGTACTATCCCTGCCAAAATCATAGCATCGGTCTTCGGCGTTTTGATACCAAACTGTTTGATACTGAGCCAAATTGAGATTAATGCCAGAGCGAAGAATGCCGGTTCGAAATATAACGCGGTAGTACGCTTACCGCCGAACTTGATAAAATTCAGCACGTAACTGTTGCTGTAGATGAGGTATTTAGAAATACTCTCCATCAAACTACTTCCGCCGGTGAGAATAATCTGAGCCATTTCCATCGCTGCAAGCATCACCACCATTGCCACGACCACATAGAAGAATCGCAAAATCTTGCGGTAATTATGGGGTGATATGGTTTTAAAGCGGATGCTCCACACCATGCCAACAATGACCACAATGTAAACAAACAGCATGGTTGAAGTGACATATTTGCTGGCATCCAGCGATTTACCAAAAATAAAGTTAAACAGCGTTAACCCGGCTCCTGCCCCCAGCGCAATCATCAACTTTTTCAGATTGATTTTGTCGAGGTAGAGCAACAGCAGCAGCGGCAAAAACGTCACGATAGTGATCGGGAAACTCTCACCGAGCTGCATGATCTTCACGTTAACCAGCAGGTAAATTACCGGCAGCAGCAGGTAACTACAGACTCTGATAGAACGAGACATATTCCTCCAGCATCTGTTGTCCACTGTAGGCCTGGCGGCTGCGCGCACGAAATGCGTCGAGGCTTTCGCCAAACACCGCCTGTGCAATTTCTGCTTTACGGCACTGCACCAGCGGCAGCACCTCCTGTTCGGCAAAGGTTTTACCGCCGGATTTCTGCAATACTTCGCGCGCCGCATCGCTGTGGGTGGCAATCACCGGCACGCCAATGGAGAGCGCTTCGCAGAGGATCAACGGGTAGTTATCCACCCGGGATGAGAAGACCAGCGCATCCATCTGATTGAGTTCACTCATCAATTGGCGCTTGTCAGTCAGAAAGCCGTGGTTGACAACGTTTTGCCCCTCAAACGGCGAAAACTTGCCAAAGGTATGCAGTTCTACGCGATCACCCAGCGCCATGATGTCGCGCACCAGTTGCTGGTTGGTTTTACCGTCATAGCGCAGATCATGGGCAACGACGGCGATTTTCGGTTTCCCTTCGGTAGCTTTTACCGGCGCGAGTTCAGCCAGTATCGCCTCGGTGGCGACATCGATACCGTTATTAATAATGTTGCAGCGCCCTGCGCCATAGAGGCTGTTAAAAGCGTCCGCCACATGCTGGCTTGGAGAGATAAACTGGCAGCCCAGCGCCAGCATATCGTTAAACAACTGGCGCTTGCGGTTGACCAGTTGATGCGCGCGATCCACCTTCACCGGCGGATAGTTGCTCAGCGTCGGGCATTTGCGGCAATTCTCTTTCCAGCCTTCGCAGCCGTCGGTAAAGGCGCAGCGCCCGGTTACGCTCCAGTGATCGTGCAGCGTCCAGACCAGCGTGACATCAGGTTTGTGCGCTTTCACTTTCTGGCAGAACGCCACCAGTTCATCAAGGTTCAGCCAGTAGCTGTGCATCACGTGAAAGTGCAGCACCACCGGCCCTTGCGTGCGGGTGACGGTGCGATAAAGGTTATTCAGATTGCCAAAAACATCGCGGTTAAACAGGCGGAACAGCGCGAGATTAGCGATGGAAGTCAGACGCGGCGTCTGCTTGTAAACCTGCGGATAGTTATCGTGACTGACACTTTTTTTCCCGCCTTTGCCGTAGCCATAAATAAAACGTGACTGCATGCCCTTCTGCAGCGCGCGCTGGTGCAAATCCAGCGCCACGCCCGCAGCGCCGCCTTCGGCAAGGCGGACATTGAACTGTAAAATATTCATTTGATCACCTTCACGCGCGCTTTCTCACCCACTACCAGCGCGTTATCGGGGATGCTGTCGAGTACGACGCTTCCCGCGCCGATAGTGACATTGTTGCCAATAGTAATGTCGCCAATGATCACCACATTCGCGCCCAGCTCGACATTGTTGCCAATCACCGGGCAGGCCAGATTATCGGCACCACGATTACCAATGGTAACGGCGTGGCGAATCGTGAAATCATCACCCGCGACCACATTTTTATTGATCACCACCGCGTAGCCGTGATGGATAGTGAAACGGCGCCCGATGGTCGCAGCAGCCTGGATTTCGTAGCCAAACAGACACTCGGTGACAAAGCGATAGAGCAGGATCGCAGGCGCAGCCCACAGGTTGTTGATGACATGTTTCTTGCGCCACACGGAGCAAAAGTGGGCAATACGGTAGGCCGCAACCATGCAGCAGGGGCGCAAACTCCAGTGGTTTGCGCGAAAATCTTCCAGTCGCATTATTTCCCCCGCAGCCCGTCAGCCAGTCGTTTACCGTTACGCAGCGAGAACAACGTCAGCAGCGTGCGCCAGGTCATGCGCTTATTGCGGATCTGATACAGCGTAAACAACTGATATTTTTTACTGGCGCGATCGAACTTGTTTTTATGCTTCCGATAAAAGTGGAAGTAGCCAGAGAATTTCTTCGGCGACGAGGTGATTTGCATTTCGCCGTGATTAACGTGCAGGATCTGCGTGGCTTCTTCAATCTTCCACGGTTCGCCATACTCATCCACCATGCGCAGGAAAATATCGTAATCCTGCGCCGCTTTCAGTTGCGTGTCGAACAAGCTCTCTTTGAAGCGCCAGGCCCAGGTAAAGACCTGGTTGCCGACGATGTTGCGCTTCCAGAACAGCTTGCGCGAGAACGGGGATTTCGGATACAGCGGCAGACTGGTCGGTTGCGCATAAACCTCGCCCTGGCAGAGATAATCATTGGCATAGAGAAACGCACGAGTGTTAAGCAGATGTTTGTGCGCCAGAAAAACCGACAGCCGGTTCGGCGTCCATTCATCGTCGTCGTCAATGCCGGTAATGTACTGCCCCTGCGCCTGTAAAATCGCTTGGTTACGTACCGCGCAGGCACCCGAGTTATAGGGGTTGCGCGTATAGCTCACGCGCGAATCACCCAGCTCCTCAACAAACTGCTGCAGTTGTTCATACGCGTCGGAACAGTCGTCCACCACGATCATTTCCCAGTGCGGGTAATCCTGGCGCAGCACCGATTTAATGGCGCGGATCGCCAGCTGTTGCCGGTTCCAGGTTGGCATATAGATAGAAATTAATGGGTTTGCTGTTGTGCTCATGATGCGATCCCTAATGCGTTCAACATGCCACGTTCGCCCCCACGTCTGCCCTCCCCCCGGACGGAGGGAGAGCAGTTCGTGCTAAAGATTGAAGTGAGGGACTGGTTATTTCGAATCGGACTTGTATTCGTATTCGTAGTAGCCGTAATCCTGATAGCCGGTCGCGCGGCGGAAAATCGAGTTCAGGATCACGCCCTTAACCTCAATGCCGTTCTGTTCAAAGCGACTCAGGCTGGTCTGGATCTCTTTCAGGGTGTTCACGGCGTAGCGAGCCACCATCAGCGTGGTGCCGGCATGGCGACCAACAATCGCCGCATCCGTCACCGCCAGAATTGGCGGGGTGTCGATCAGCACCAGGTCATAGTGACTGCTGGCCCATTTCACCAGTTGCGTAAAGCGTTCGCTCATCAACAATTCGGACGGATTCGGCGGCACCTGGCCGCGCGGAACCAGATCGAAGTTGCCGATGGAGGTCGGCTTGGCGCAATTCTCAACCGACCCTTTTCCGGCCAGCACATCGGATAAACCATTAATGTTATCGGTGCCCAGCAGTTCGTGGGTGTAGCCTTTGCGCATGTCACAGTCGATCAGCAGCACACGTTTGTTCGTCTGGCTGATCACTGCTGCGAGGTTGGCGCAGACAAAGGTTTTACCAATGGAGGGGCTGACCCCGGTCATCATCAGCACATTATTCGTGGACTGCATCATGGCGAAGTGCAGGCTGGTACGCAGACTGCGCACCGCTTCAATCGCCAGATCCGTCGGGTTACCCACCGCCAACAACTGGCTCTGCTTATAGCGCTTCACGCCTTTAACGGTTTTGACGCTATCCCGCGCTTTCTGCCATTCGGAAAGCGGGATGCTGGCATACACGCTGATACCGTGCTCTTCGAGGATCTGCGGGCTTTCCACGCCACGATTGAACAGCGAGCGCAGCAGAACGCCAACCACGGAAACAATCAGGCCAAGAATAATACTGCCGAGAATGATCAACGCTTTCTTCGGCTTCAGCACGCCAGGCTGGGTGATCGCCGGGTCAACAATACGCACATCGCCCACGGTACTGGCCTGGGTAATCCGCAGCTCCTGCTGTTTATTCAGCAGTTGCATATAAACCTGCTGGCCGGATTCGACATCACGCGTCAGGCGAACAATTTCCTGTTGCGTTTGCGGCATCGCGGTAATGCGGTTATTCAGCTTCGCTTTTTCATCTTCCAGCGCTTTGCGTTTTTCCAGCAGCGTGCGGTACGCCGGGTGAGCTTTGGTGTACAACTTGGAGATTTCCGCTTCGCGGAAAGTCAGTTCGTTCAACTGCGAGTCGATGTTGACCATCGAATCGAGCACCGATTTGGCTTCCAGCGGCAGATCGACAGAGTCTTTGGTCTGGCGATAGGTGTTGAGCTTATCTTCTGCGATATCCAGATTGTGGCGCACTTCCGGCAGCTGTTTATCAAGGAATACCAGGCTCTTCGCCGCTTCCTCGGATTTACGCTCGATATTTTGCTCAAGGTAATTACGGGTAATGCTGTTCAAAATAGCGCGGATCTGATCGCGGTCTTCACCGGTATACGTCAGGCTGAGCACCCCGGTATCTTTACCGTTCTCCACCACCGTCAGGTTGTTTTGCAGGTTGTTAATCATCCCCAGCGTGGAGAATTTAGTGACGGTAAACTCGGAGTCATTCGAGGCAAGAATGTCGCTGACCATCATGGTCACGCCCTGTTTGCTCAACAACTTGCCGACTTCACCTCGCGCCTCAAAACCGCCATCGCTGGTTAACTGATACTGTTTTGGGCTCAGTACTTTCAGCGTAAAGGTCTGCTGATTCATCCCGGCAGGCAACGTAAAGGTGGTGACTTTCACCGTCTCGTTCTGCCGCCCCATCAGCCGCTCCCAGCCGGTACCGAACAGCGGGAAGGTGTTTTTCACCACGGAGATGTCGAGATCCAGATCCTCAACGGTTTTGCCCAGCACCAGACGCGACTGAATAAGCTGGATTTCTGCATCTGACGCCGGTGGCTTGTTCGCCAGGGCGCTGCTGATATCCTGCACCAGTGAACTGCCGGTGTTTTGTTCGATTTGCACCAGTGAATCGGCGCTGTAAATGGGTGTCGCAAACAGGCAGTAGACAACCGCGATCAGTGCAAACACCGAGGTGATGCCCAGTACCCACCAGCGAGCTTCAATGATAGTGCCGAGCAAACGGCCAATATCGATTTCGTCATTGCCCACCACCGGGGCAGCAGAATGCGAATGGTGTGTTTTCTCTGTCATTATTATCCCTGCTGAGCTTGCAATGCCTGCGCCCACTGGCGGGCAGACTGGTCAAGTAAGGTGTAAACGGCTTCAAAAGCTTCACGACTTTTACGATACGGGTCGGGAATTTCTCGTTCGTTATCCCAGTGGCCAAATAACATGACCTTGCCGCGCATCTCCGGAGCAATCTCACACAGGCTGGCGATGTGGCGTTTTTCCATGACCAGAATCAGGTCATATTCACGACACATGGCACCGGAAACCTGCCGCGCGCAATGTCCCTCCAGAGAAAGTTGATTGTCTGCCGCTACGCTCACCGCGTTAGCATCCGCGCCACGTCCGACCAGCGCGCCCAGCCCTGCCGATGCCACTGTTAATCCGGGCTGGTATTTTTTCAGCAGTCGCTCTGCTGTTGGGGAACGACAAATGTTCCCCACACAAACCACCAGAATTTTGTTGAACATAGTCATTGCAAGTTTTGGATATCGTTGGCCGTGTTGGTCATGTAGCGAACGCCACTGATTGTCGGCAACAACTGGTTGATAAGACGATTCCAGCGCGCCACCGGCGCAGTCGTGACGTACACCACGTCATACGGCTGGAGTCGGAAATTCGTCGCCATCACCAGAGAGGTGGCGTCCGACATATCAAGCTGGTAGATATTGGCAATCTTGCCGCTGCGATCGCTCTCGCCGCCTTTCAACGGACGGATAACGAAGATGCCGCTGGCGTTGGAGGTCGTCAGGTCGATACCTTCGGCCTGGCCAAGGGCTTCCGTCAGCGTCATGCCGCTGAAGTCCATTTTGAGCGTGCTCTGTTTTTTCACTTCGCCCATCACGAATACTTTCAGATCGTCATTACGCGGTACAAAGAGGATATCGCCCGGATAAAGCAGGCGGTTCTGGCTGAGGTCGCCATTCTGCATCAGGGCCTGGAGCGAAATGCGCTGCTCTTTTCCCTCGTGCGTGAGCACTACATTGCGCCAGTCGGCGTTGTCGGTCAGCCCGCCCGCCGCGTTGATAGCGTCCAGTACGGTAAGCGGCACGTTGGTGATCGCCTGCTGGCCGGACTTGAGGACCTGGCCGGAGATATAGGCTTTTTGTGAGCGGAATGCGGCGATATTAACGTCCACCTGCGGGTCAGCAATGTACGTCGCTAAACGGCTGGTAATATCACTGCGGATCTCGGCGAGGGTTTTCCCCACCACCTTTACTTTCCCGACATAGGGATAAAACATGGTGCCATCAGGCTGCACCCAGTTGCCTGTGTCGCTGGAGCTACGATATTGACCCGCTGGCGTGGTTAATTCCGGGTGATCCCAAACGGTGACATTCAATACATCCCCTGGCCCTACACGATACTGGTAAGCCGCAATTTCACTGTCGAGGGACATATTTGGTTGAGCGACATTAACACGCGGGCGCAATTGTTCAATCAGACGTGGTGTTAAAGGATAAACATTCACCATGCGGTCTAAATCAAAGTCTGCATCCTGCTGTTTAATCACATCCTTTCCCATCGTAGTCATATTGCTACCGGGGAAAACAGTGCAGCCACTCATCATGCTTATGGACACCAATAATGGCATCAATTTCATTTTAGATTTCATCATTGATTAATTATCACTTTGGCAGAGTAATTATCCTGTGCGATTTATATAAGCGCTCAAGTTGTACACAGAATCAGAATGCAGTTAATTACAAAAGAATATAACTGGCATCAATCCTAAAAAGCGTTTATTCAACCACATGCGATTACAGAATAATCCAGGCTGATTGACATACCCACAGGCACGCTACCGCCCCTGGCTTTCAGTTACCAATTCACTGAACATCTCTAACTCATTGATAGTTATCCCTTAAAGGCCTTCAGGTTGCAATGAACCGCAGACCAGAAAAAATACGGCAGGAATCGAATTTGTAACGAATAACGATGACGAAAATAACATCGTTAGTATATTTGAGTGATGCAGGGAGAATTGTTGCAGCTAAGCGAATAGCAGGCAAGGCACCAACCCTGATAAACATATTTTTAAGAATAAGTTTAAGAACAAACTTTTCGAATTTTAAGACTAACCGTATATTGACAATCTTTGTATATGGAATTACTTATGCGAAATATCCTAATTTGCTAATTTTTCACTTATAATTAATCACAGTAACAATAAGGAAATTGAATTTATACATATTACCCATATCCAATAAATTAAGAATAATCGCAGGCTGGCATTGCAATTTCATCCAGCTTTATCCATGATCGCACTGTGACAATTGTCATATCACAGAAGGTGTTACGTTTACGATGGAATGGATTGCCGATCCATCAATCTGGGCCGGGCTGGTCACGCTGGTAGTGATCGAGCTGGTACTCGGTATTGATAACCTGGTTTTTATTGCGATTCTTGCGGAAAAATTGCCTGCGGCGCAGCGCGATCGCGCCCGTGTGACCGGGCTGCTGCTGGCGATGTTAATGCGTCTGCTTTTGCTGGCCTCAATCTCCTGGCTGGTGACACTCACCAATCCTCTGTTTACGGTGCGCGGCTTAAGCTTCAGCGCGCGCGATCTGATTATGCTGCTCGGCGGCCTGTTTCTGCTGTTTAAAGCAACGGTGGAACTGAATGAGCGCCTGGAAGGCAAAGACAGCGACAATCCAACGCAGCGGCGTGGCGCGAAATTCTGGGCCGTGGTCACCCAGATCGTGGTGCTGGATGCGGTCTTCTCGCTCGACTCGGTAATCACCGCCGTCGGCATGGTTGACCACCTGGCCGTGATGATGGCCGCCGTGGTGATTGCCATTTCCCTGATGCTGTTGGCCAGTAAATCGCTGACGCGCTTCGTCAACAGCCATCCGACGATTGTTATTCTCTGCCTCAGTTTCCTGCTGATGATCGGTTTTAGCCTGGTGGCTGATGGTTTCGGTTTTCATATTCCGAAAGGTTATCTGTACGCCGCAATTGGTTTCTCGGTGATGATTGAAGCGCTGAACCAGCTGGCTATCTTTAATCGCCGTCGTTTTCTCTCCGCCAACCAGACGCTACGCCAGCGCACAACCGAAACGGTGATGCGCCTGCTCAGCGGGCGGAAAGAGGATGCTGAACTGGATGCCGATACCGCCTCGATGCTGCGCGATAGCGACGACAGCCAGATCTTTAACCCGCAAGAGCGGCGCATGATTGAGCGGGTGCTGAACCTCAATCAGCGCTCGGTCAGCAGCATCATGACATCGCGCCACGATATTGAGCATATCGATCTCAGCGCGCCGGAAGCAGAGATCCGCGCCCTGCTGGATAAAAACCAGCATACGCGCGTGGTGGTTACGGGCGGCGATGCTGAAGAGGATCTGCTTGGCGTTGTTCATGTGCTCGATCTGCTGCAACAATCCCTGCGCGGCGAACCGCTGGATCTCAAGGCGCTAATCCGTCAGCCACTGGTGTTCCCGGAAGCGTTGCCGCTGTTGCAGGCGCTGGAGCAGTTCCGCAATGCCCGCACCCACTTCGCTTTCGTGGTCGATGAGTTTGGTTCCGTGGAAGGCATTGTCACTCTCAGTGATGTGATGGAGACCATCGCCGGGAATCTGCCGAACGAAGTGGAAGAGATCGATGCCCGCCACGATATTCAGAAAAACAGCGATGGTAGCTGGACGGCCAATGGCCATATGCCGCTGGAGGATCTGGTGCAGTACATCGCGCTGCCGCTGGATGAGAAGCGCGACTACCACACCATTGCCGGCCTGCTGATGGAGTACCTGCAGCGGATCCCCAAACCTGGCGAAGAGGTACAGGTGGGCGATGTTCTGCTAAAAACCCTGGAAGTCGAGAGCCACCGCGTGCAGAAGGTGCAAATCATTCCGCTGACGCGTGACGAAGATCCGGACTACGAAGTGTAAAGGGCTACGCTTTAACCACCGTCACCCCACGCTGGCTGAACGGGGCCAGCAGGCGATCGTCCGTCTGCGCGTCCACCACCAGCGTGTTGATAAGCGAGATATCGCCGATCACCCACGGCGATGCGCTGTTCAGTTTCTCCGGCGAGGCCAGAACCACGGTCTCTGCCGCCCTGTCGGCCAGCGCACGCTTGATACGCGACTCCTCAAAATCTCCGGTGCTGAGACCCGCTTCCACATGTACACCGGTCACCCCCATAAAAAAGAGGTCAGCGCGTATCCGGCTAATAGATTCCAGCGCGCCTGCGCCAACGTTGACGATCGAATGTTTGTAGAGATGGCCACCGATCATCACCACGTCAATCAGCGGATGCTGTGCCAGCCCAACGGCGATACTGGGGCTGTGTGTTACCACGGTAATGCGTAAATCCTGCGGGAAATGCGTAATCAGTTCAGAGGTCGTTGTACCGCCATCAATCATAACCACCTGCCCTGCTGAGACGAGCTGCGCGCCTTTCTGCGCGATCCGCCGCTTGGCGTCCGATTGCAAATGTTGCCGCTCGGCAAATGTCACCGTAGCGGCGGAAGATGGCAGTGCGCCGCCGTGCACACGCTGTAACAACCCCTCCGCAGCCAGCTCACGCAGATCCCGCCGCACGGTATCTTCCGAGATGCCAAACCGTTCACTGAGTGCCTTCGACAGTACCTGCCCTTCTTCAGCAAGCTGGCTGAGGATCAATTGCTTACGTTGTGGGGTGAGCATCGCGTTACTCCTTTTGCACGAAATATCTTGATCATGCACGAATGTGCACGCTATGCTGCTATCTTACCCGCACAGGAGCTGATATGTCATCTGAAAATGCACAAATACGCATTATTGCGTCGATGCCCCTCGCTGAAGACTGGGGAAAACTGACCAAATACACCTTTGATTACCGCCGTCATGACGGTGGGTGGCAGCGCCAGACCCGCGAGGTGTATGACCGCGGTAATGGCGCGGTGATCCTGCTATATAACCGCAGCAAGCGGAGCGTGATCCTCACCCGACAGTTTCGCTTACCGCTTTTCGTCAACCAGCACCACGGCTTTTTGCTGGAAGCGGCCGCAGGTCTTCTGGATGAGCTTGAACCTGAGGAGCGCATCCGTCACGAAGCGGAAGAAGAGACCGGCTACCGGCTGGAACAGGTGCAGAAAGTGTTCGCGGCGTGGATGAGCCCCGGCTCCGTCAGTGAAAAACTGCACTTTTTTATTGCCGAATACGATGACAGCAAACGCACCGGAAACGGTGGTGGCGTGATCGAAGAGGGAGAGGATATTGAAGTGGTGGAGATGGATTTTGCCACCGCGCTGGCAGCAATCCGTACGGGCGATATTGCCGACGGCAAGACCATTATGCTGCTGCAATATCTGGCGCTGGAAGGCATTTTATAGCCTGGCAGCGCCGTTGTTTATCCGGCCAAACTGGCCGGATAGTTACATCTTCTCAAGCAGCTTTTTCAGGTCTTTGCTGTTTTGCGAGTCTTTATTACGATCGGCCCAGTCGTTGAGACGACGTTTCGCTTCGTCCTGCAAATGTTTACGCAACACCTGGTCCACTTGCAGGCTATAGTTGAGAGCCTGCCATTTACCGTAAACGCGCAGTGGGATCGGCGTTGCTTTCAGGTAGTCGATCAGCGCGCTATCACCTTCCCACCCTTCCAGCACCCGGACATTGAAGCGTGTATCAGCCTGCTCCTGCACCAGATCCATCTTGCCTTCCCCGGTGAGCGCCAGCAGCGCGGAGCTACCCTGCATATCGCTGAAGGTCATTTGCCCGTTATCCAGCGACAGCTCGGCGCTGAAATTATCCAGCCGGGTGGCGCTATCAAAATTATCTTTCGCCTGTACATCGCTGCTGCGCGCCACCGCCTGTTGCACCAGTTGCTGGAAGTTAAGCCCTTCCATACGACTGTTTTTCAGTTCGATGTGCGCCTCCCCCTGCCAGTCGCGGCGGAAAGATGCGGCATCGATATCCGGACCGCTGAAATCGCCAGCCATGGTCAGGCTGCCGGTCAGCGCAATCGGGTAGTTAAACGCTTTCAGGATATTGCCAATCTCAATGCCCTCCAGCCGCGGCTGGAATTCAGCATGAGGCTGCTTGCCGCGCACATCCAGCGTGCCAGGCAATGATATTTGCCCGCTACCCATTTTGCCCTGCAACGTCGGGATAGCCAGCAAACCGGCATTATTGCTGAACTGGCCGCTGACATCGGCAAACTGCATACCGCGCCAGCGTACGTTTTTCGCGGTGATGCCGATTTGCGCCGTAAAATCGCGCAGTTCGTTGTACTGCGGCGTATCCGCCCCGCTGGAAATCACCGGGCGCGGCAGGCGGTTTTGTTCCTGTCCCTGTGGCGTCGCGCCGTCACCGCTCAGCGTCACTTCCGGCGGCAGCAAGTTATCCAGATTGAGATTGTCGAACTGCACATCGAGCGCCCAGACTGGCTGTGTACCAAACGTTACGCTTCCCTTGCCGGTAAAGGCGCTGTCATTCGCGCTCAGACTGACATCATTCAGCGTCAGCCGCTGCGCCACACCTTGCCACTGCGCTTGCAGCGTGCCCGCCCCGCTAATGCCCTTCGGCGGCGTATCGCCACCCTGAAGCTGCCACTGCAACTTATCGATAGCGGCGCTGACATTACGCGGATAGTCGCGCGCATCCACTTTCGCGTTAAATGAAATCGTCAGGTCGCGCTGATTGCGGTTAACCCGCCCGGAGAAATCCAGCGTTGCCTGATATTGCGCATCCTGCTCCATTTGCAGACGAATATCGCGTACCGTCACCGGTTCATCGGTGCCGCGCTGGAAGACCAGCAGGCTATCCACAACCTGTAAACGGGCAATATCCCATGACCAGCCGCGATCTGATTCTATCTGCGGCAACGAGTTGCCATGCGGCGCTACCGGCGCATTTTTTTCCGGTGCCGCTTCGCTTTGCGGAGTGAGCTGGATCACCGCACCCTTCAGCATCACCTGTTTCACCTGTAACTGGTGCGACAGCAGCGGCCACAGGTTGACATCAAGACGCATATTATCGGCTTTCACCACCGGCATTTCCGCGCCGGGGGCCGTTAACGTAACGCGGCCAGAGAGGATGCTAAGCTGCGGCCAGACGTGCCAGCGCAGCGGGCCATCAAGCTGTAGCTGATAGACGCTCCGCGCCTCCACCTGGCGCACCATGTAAGCGCGGAAATCGTTCGGATTGACCAGTAACACTAATGCCGAAAGGCCGGCAACCAGCACGACCAGCAAAATCATCAGTGTTGTTAACGCTCTTCTCATCACATCCTCAATGGAGATCAGTCAGTCTTTATCAATGCGGCTGGCAACCGCGCCTTGCTGATCGCGATACTTCGCATCTTCACGTCGATTGTATGGACGATCGGCCGGCCCGGAGAGCGGCTCAAAGCTCAGGGCACCAATCAGCATGCCCGGTCGCAGCGCCAGCGGCAGCTTGCCTGAATTATAGAACTCCAGCACGATACAGCCCGACCAGCCGGGATCAATGCGGTGCGCGGTCACGTGCACCATCAACCCCAGACGTGCGAGGGAAGAGCGCCCGTCCAGCCAGCCAACCAGATCGGCTGGCAAGGTAACAGATTCATAGGTCACCGCCAGCGCCAGTTCGCCCGGATGCAGGAAAAACGCCTCGCCTTCATCGAGCACAATCTCGTCGCTCATTACCCGATCAAGCGCCGCGCTGACTTCATGCTTCGGGCCGCTGAGATCGATAAACGCCGCCGTGTGTCCGCTGAACGTGCGGAATTTATTGCCGAGGCGGACATCCACCGTCGCCCCGTTAATCCGTTCTACCGGCGGACGCGGGTTAATAGCAAGCCGGCCATCATTCAGCCAGGCTTCAATATCGCGGTCACAAAGACGCATGGCGCATTCTCCTTAATAGTGCGACACGCCCCTGAGAAATCAGGGGCCGGACTTAACACTCAGTGCTATAGCCTAACATGTATTATTCAAAAAACTGGCTGATTTTGGCTTTCAGGATATCGATGGCGATGCGGTTTTTACCGCCGCGCGGCACGATGATGTCGGCGTACTGCTTGGAGGGTTCAATAAATTGCAGGAACATCGGACGCACGGTTTTTTGATATTGCGCCATAACCGAGTCCATTGAACGGCCACGCTCGTTAACGTCGCGCTTGATGCGGCGCATCAGGCAGATATCCAGCGGCGTATCAACGAAAATGGAGAAATTCATCTCATCGCGCAGGCGTGAATCAGTCAGCAACAGGATCCCTTCCAGGATGATCACTTTTTTCGCTTCAATGCGGATCGTTTCTTTAGTGCGCGTATGTTCCACATAGCTGTACACCGGTAACTCAATGGCTTCGCCGCGCTTGAGCGACTGCAAATGCTGGAATAACAGACTATGATCCATTGCACTGGGGTGGTCATAGTTGGTTTTTACACGCTCTTCCATCGACAGATGGCTTTGATCTTTGTAGTAGCTGTCTTCTGGAATAACGCCAATGTGTTCATCACCCACCTGCTCGCGCAGTTCACGATACAGCGTGCTGGCGATAAGACTTTTACCTGAAGCAGATGCGCCGGCGATGCCGATGATGACGCACTGATGAGACTGATCAGTCATAAATTTAGCGACCTGATTAACCTGGAGTAAAGGAAGGACGACGCCGAAGCGTCAAACGCGGCAATTATAGGGATTTCACCGTCGTGATACCAGCCGAATCCTTAGCGGAAACCGGGAAGGTAAAAAGCGGCTCGCTTTTGCCCGTCAGGCTGACCTGTCACCCATTAAAACGCGCAAAATTAACCCGGCGGATGTGTTTTTATTACTGACTAAGTAATTAATAACATTATGATGTCAAATTATGAGCGCCCGGCATAGGAATTGTAAATTGTTTGTACTAGCATAATCCAAAATTCAAATTTCACTCTCCGGGCGCGGTTCCGGGCGTCACAGGGTTGCGGATAAAGCGGTAATGAAGAAACAACACCAGCGCGTTTTGGTTACCACCCCACATCCTGGGCTGCGACTTCTCAGTTTAGGGCTGCTCTCTTTCATCTTTACGCTCTTCTCGCTGGAGCTTATCCGTTTTGGCACCGTTATCGCGCCGCTGTGGTTTCCCACCGCCATCATTATGGTGGGATTTTACCGCCACGCCGGGCGGATGTGGCCGGGCATCGCGCTGGTCTGTGTGCTGGGCAATGTCGCGGCGTCAGCCATGCTCTTATCGGCCAGCGCAGTCGATCTACGTTACACTGTCGTCAATGTTATCGAGGCCGCAATAGGCGCGGTGCTGCTGCGCAAATTGTTGCCCTGGTATAACCCACTGCAAAATCTCGGCGACTGGCTGCGTCTGGCCGTCGGCAGCGCGATTATCCCGCCGCTGGTCGGCGGCGTGCTGGTTTGTCTGCTGGTGCCTGGCGACAATATTCTGCGTACTTTTCTGGTCTGGGTGCTGTCGGAATCCATCGGCGCACTGGCGCTGGTGCCGCTCGGCCTGCTGTTTAAACCGCACTACCTGTTGCGTCACCGTAAACCTCAGCTGCTGCTGGAAACACTCGTTACGCTCTCTGTCACGCTCGGGCTAAGCTGGCTGGCGCTGCACTATCTGCCTTGGCCGTTTACTGCGGTTATTGTACTGCTGATGTGGAGCGCCGTGCGTCTACCGCGGGTTGAAGCCTTTCTCGTCTTTCTGATTACCATCATGATGGTCTCGCTGATGATTGCAGATGATCCCTCTCTCATCACCATGCCGAAAAACAACGTGATGATGAATGCGCCGTGGCTGCCGTTCCTGATGATCCTGCTGCCAGCGAACGTCATGACGATGGTGATGTATGCCTTTCGCGCCGAGCGCAAACACATTATTGAAAGCGAAGAGCGTTTTCGCAATGCGATGGAGTATTCCGCCATCGGGATGGCGCTGGTGAGCACCGAAGGACAGTGGTTACAGGCCAACAAAGCGTTATGCCAGTTCCTCGGCTACAGCCAGGAAGAACTACAGCAGATGACCTTCCAGCAGCTCACCTGCCCGGAAGATTTAAACAGCGATCTGGAACAGCTTGAGCAACTGGTACGCGGCGACATCTCTAGTTACTCCATGGAAAAACGCTATTACACGCGCAGCGGCGAGCTGGTATGGGCGCTGATGGCAGTTTCCGTTGTCCGCCACACAGATGGCACTCCGCTCTACTTTATCGCCCAGGTCGAAGATATTAACGATCTGAAGCAGACCGAGTGGGTTAACAAGCGCCTGATGGAGCGCATCACGCTGGCGAACGAAGCGGGCGGGATTGGCATCTGGGAGTGGGAGCTTGAGCCGGACATTATCAGTTGGGACAAGCGCATGTTCGAGATGTACGAAGTGCCTCCCCACACGAAACCGACATGGCAATTGTGGTTCGAGCGCGTGTTACCGGAAGACAGGCCGGAGGCCGAACGCATTATCCGCGACGGGCTGGCGGCGCGCATGGCCTTCAAACTGGAGTTCCGCATTAGCGTCAAAGGCGGTATTCGCCATATTCGCGCGCTGGCGAACCGCGTGCTGAACAAGCATGGCGAAGTCGAACGCCTGCTCGGCGTCAATATGGATATGACAGAAGTTAAGCAGTTGAACGATGCGCTGTTCCAGGAAAAAGAGCGTCTGCACATCACACTGGATTCCATCGGCGAAGCGGTGCTTTGTACCGATGTAGAGATGAACGTCACTTTTATGAACCCGGTAGCGGAAAAAATGAGCGGCTGGATGCAGGAACAGGCTATCGGCCAGCCGTTGCTGACGGTGCTGCGCATCACCTTTGGTGATAATGGTCCGCTGATGGAAAACATCCACAGCGGTGATATGTCGCGTTCGGCCATTGAACAGGATGTGGTACTGCACTGCCGCACCGGCGGCAGCTTCGACATTCACTACAGCGTAACCCCGCTCAGCACGCTGGATGGGCAACATATCGGCTCTGTGCTGGTAATTCAGGATGTCACAGAATCCCGCAAAATGCTGCGGCAGTTGAGCTACAGCGCTTCGCACGATGCGCTGACCCATCTGGCGAACCGGGTCAGTTTTGAAAACCATCTCAAACGTCTGTTGCTGACAGTACAGGAATTCCACCAGCGTCATGCGCTGGTGTTTATCGATCTTGACCGCTTTAAAGCCGTCAACGATACCGCCGGGCACGCGGCAGGTGACGCCCTGCTGCGCGAGATCGCGTCGCTGATGCTCAGCATGTTGCGCTCGACCGATATTCTTGCCCGCCTTGGCGGCGATGAGTTCGGTTTACTGCTGCCGGACTGCAATGTCGAGAGCGCACGCTATATTTCCGGGCGTATTGTTGAAGCCATCAATGACTACCACTTTACGTGGGAAGGCCGTTTGCACCGCATCGGCGCCAGCGCCGGAATTTCGCTGATAGATGAAACTAACTATCAGGCTTCCGAAGTGATGTCGCAGGCGGATATCGCCTGTTACGCCTCCAAAAATAATGGGCGCGGGATCGTGACCGTGTACGAACCGCAGCAAGACCAGATGCAGCATGAGCGCAACATGCTGTCGCTGGATGAACAGTGGCACATGATCAGAGACAATCATCTGCTGCTGATTGCCCGCGGCGTGGCGTCGCCGCGCGTGCCGGAGGCCTGCAACTTCTGGCTACTCTCCCTGCGTTTGTGGACCAGCGAAGGTGAAGTGATGGAGGAGCACGTATTCCGTTCCAACCTTAGCGAACCCGAACTGATCCGCGCGCTCGACCGCCGCGTATTCCATGAGTTTTTCCGTAACCACGCCACTGCGATTGCAGGTAAAGGGCTCGGCGTTGCTCTGCCGCTTTCCGTGGCCGGGCTCTCCAGTACAACGCTGGTGAATGAGCTGCTCGAACTGCTGGAAAGCGGCCCGCTATCGGCCCGGCTGTTGCATCTGGTGGTGCACGCCGATGCGCTGATGCGTGAAGATAACACCCTGCCCGACAATCTGAAGCGGCTGCGCCAGGCGGGTTGCCGCATTATTCTCAGCCGTATCGGGCACGATCTGGATATTTTTAACCGCCTCAGCCCGAATATGGTCGATTACCTGATGCTCGATCCGGAACTGGTGACCAACGTTCACGGTAATCTGATGGACGAGATGATGGTGACCATTATTCAGGGTCACGCCCAGCGCCTTGGCATAAAGAGCATTGCCGGGCCGACCCATCAGCCGCTGATGATGGATACCCTTTCCGGCATCGGCATTGATATGATTTATGGCGATATTATTTCGCAGGCTCAGCCGCTGGATTTGATGCTGAATACCAGTTACTTCGCTATCAACTGACAGACGGGATGGCGCCTTATCCGGCCGACAAATGCTCTGCGACCATCAGGTATCACACTTCAGGCTCCCACCCCGCCGTATACCAGATATGCAACAGCGCATAGGAGCGCCACGGCTGCCAGCGTTCTGCGTAGCGCCGCGTCTGTGCGGGCGTCATCCCGGCAAAACGCTGCTTGATCAGATAATCGTCGGGGAGAAAAATATCTTTCGCCTGCCAGCCGCGCAGGGCAAAGTAGCTGGCCGTCCAGCGGCCGATACCGGGAAACGTTTGCAAGGCTTTCACCCCCTGCTCCACATCCTCTGGTGCTGTCAGCGGCAGCAAACCGTCGCAGGCTGCCTGCGCGAGGTATATCAGCGATTCAGCGCGTTTGCGCGGCATGCCGAGCGTTTGTAAATCCCCAACTTGCGCCGCAGAGAGCTGCTGCGGCGTGGGAAAACAGAGAAAACCGCGCTCATCCAGCGCATCGCCATAACGCTGCGCAACCTTTGCCGTCAGCTTTGCTGCCATGGCCACACTGACTAACTGGCCTAAAATCGCCCGCACACCCTGCTCAAACGGATCAACGCATCCCGGCAGGCGCAACCCCGGACGCGCGGCACCCAGCGTTCCCAGCGCTGTGGTCACTTCCTGCGGATTGCAGTCGAGATCAAACAAACAGCGCATCCGTTGCAGACACAGTTCTGCAATCGGCTGCAAACCTTCGCTAAGCGTCACCTTCAGTGTCGCGCTCGCTTCATCCGGTTCGGCAATAATCAGCCCGCGATGCTCGCCAGAGGCAAAGGAACGCACATAGCCTGTTGCATCAATCTGCTCAACGCCCGCCACGGCGCGATCGCCTAAAAATCCCAACATCCAGGCCCAGTCATAGGGCGGCTGCCAACGCAGTTCGTACATAGTTGCTCCTCGTTTTCTGCTAACAGCATAAACGGCATCGGAATTTTCCGCCTTGCTTTCATATTCCGGTTGTCGCCCGCGCCGCATTCGGCTAAAGTCGCCCCCCTTCTTCACTGGCATGGGGATAAATACGTGTTTGTAGGATTTGACTACGGAACAGCAAACTGCTCGATTGCGGTAATGCGCGATGGCGCGCCACATCTGCTGACCATGGAAAATAACAGTACGCTGCTGCCATCAATGCTCTGCGCGCCAACGCGCGAAGCCGTCAGCGAATGGCTCTATCGTCACCATCAGGTTCCGGCCACGGGGAGCGAAACCCAGGCGCTGCTGCGCCGGGCGGTAAGCTTCAACCGTGAGGAAGATATTGAGGTCAGCGCCGCCAGCGTGCAATTTGGCCTCGCCTCGCTGCGTCAGTATGTGAGCGATCCGGAAGAGGTTTACTTCGTTAAATCGCCGAAATCCTTCCTCGGTGCCAGCGGCCTGAAACCGCAGCAGATCGCCCTGTTCGAAGATCTGGTGTGCGCCATGATGCTGCACATTCGTCAGCAGGCCGAAACGCAACTACCGGAAAGCATCAACCAGGCGGTCATTGGCCGACCAATCAACTTCCAGGGGCTCGGCGGCGATGAGGCCAACACCCAGGCACAGGGGATCCTTGAGCGTGCGGCAAAACGCGCCGGTTTCCGCGATGTGGTATTCCAGTATGAGCCGGTAGCGGCAGGGCTCGATTTTGAAGCCACGCTAAGCGAAGAGAAGCGCGTGCTGGTGGTGGATATTGGCGGCGGAACAACAGACTGCTCCATTCTGCTGATGGGCCCACAGTGGCGCTCCAGACAGGATCGCGCAGCCAGCCTGCTCGGCCACAGCGGCTGCCGCGTTGGCGGTAACGATCTGGATATCGCGCTGGCGTTTAAAAGCTTGATGCCTCTGCTTGGTATGGGCGGCCAGACGGAAAAAGGTATCGCCCTGCCGATTCTGCCGTGGTGGAACGCGGTGGCGATCAACGATGTGCCGGCGCAAACCGAATTTTACAGCGCAGCCAATGGCCGTCTGCTCAACGATCTGCTGCGCGACGCCCGTGATGCGGAAAAAGTGGCCCTGCTGCTAAAAGTGTGGCGGCAGCGTCTGAGCTACCGGCTGGTGCGCAGCGCCGAAGAGAGCAAAATTGCCCTCTCGGAAGAAGCGCATGTCACCGCGCCGCTGCCGTTTATCAGCGACGATCTTGCCACCGCCATCACCCAGGAGGGCCTGGAAGCGGCGCTCAATCAGCCGTTACAGCGCATTATTGAGCAGGTACAACTGGCGCTGGAAAACAGCAACGAAACGCCGGAAGTGATCTACCTGACCGGCGGGAGCGCCCGTTCGCCCATCATCAAGAAAGCGCTGGCGGAAACGCTGCCGGGGATCCCGATCGCGGGCGGCGATGATTTTGGCTCTGTCACCGCCGGGCTTGCCCGCTGGGCGCAGGTTCTGTTTCGCTAATATTTTGCCGGATGATCGCCATCCGGCATGATTTTCTTCTCCATATCATCCCTAACACAAATTTCCCTCCCCGCTCGACGTTTCTAAACAGTGTTTCATATTTCCTCCATTTTTCTGCGTTAGGGCCTCACTAAACTAGTATTATTTTGGTCATGGCCTTTCAGGACGAGATACATATAACGATGAAACGCAGTTTCACTTTTCGCCGCACACTTGTTGCGGTTGTGGTTATCGCAGCGGCAGGTGCCGCGTGGTACCACTTTAGCCATCAAGAGGCTACACCTTCTTCTTCCGCCACAGGGCACATGCAGCGTCAGGCTGGCGGTGGTCGCCACGGCATGCGCGGCGGCGCACTACCGCCGGTACAGGCTGCCACAGCGACCCGCGAATCCGTTCCGCGTTATCTCTCTGGTCTTGGTACGATTACGGCAACCAATACCGTGACCGTTCGCAGCCGCGTTTCCGGCCAATTGATGGCTCTCCACTTCCAGGAAGGGCAACAGGTTAATGCCGGCGATCTGCTGGCTGAAATCGACCCCAGCGAATTTAAAGTGGCACTGGCGCAGGCGCAGGGGCAACTGGCAAAAGATAAAGCCACGCTGGCGAATGCACGCCGCGACCTGGCCCGCTACCAGCAACTGGTGAAAACCAGTCTCGTCTCCCGCCAGGATCTCGATACCCAGCAGGCGCTGGTAACCGAATCCGAAGGCACCGTCAAAGCCGATGAAGCTTCGGTCGCCAGCGCCCAGTTGCAGCTGGACTGGAGCCGCATCACCGCGCCCATCTCCGGGCGTGTTGGCTTAAAACAGGTGGATATTGGTAACCAGATCAGCAGCAGCGACACCACCGGCATTGTGGTGCTGACGCAAACCCACCCGATTGACCTCGTCTTTACCCTGCCGGAAAGCGACATCGCCACCGTGGTGCAGGCGCAAAAAGCTGGCCAACCGCTGGTGGTGGAAGCCTGGGATCGCACGAACAAACAGAAACTGAGCAGCGGTTCGCTGCTTAGTCTTGATAACCAGATCGATGCCACCACTGGCACCATCAAACTGAAAGCACGCTTTAATAACCAGGACGACGCTCTGTTCCCCAACCAGTTCGTCAACGCGCGCATGCTGGTCGCTACGCAGCAAGATGCCGTCGTGATCCCTGCCGCCGCGCTGCAAATGGGTAATGAAGGCAACTTTGTTTGGGTGGTGAATGAGAATAACCAGGTCAGCAAACATATCGTTACGCCAGGTATTCAGGACAGCCAGAAAGTGGTGATTGCCGCCGGGCTGTCGGCGGGCGATCGCGTAGTGACGGACGGTATCGACCGTCTGACTGAAGGGGCCAAAGTGGAAGTGGTGGATGCGCAAAGCGCCCAGCAGATGCCCACAAAACGTGAGCATCCGGCGAAAGGAGCGCACTCCTGATGCAGTTGCTACCGCCAGGCCGGACGGGTGGCCCTTCCCGTCTGTTTATCTTACGCCCGGTCGCCACCACCTTATTGATGGTGGCGATTCTGCTTGCCGGGGTCATCGGCTACCGTTTTCTCCCCGTCTCGGCGCTGCCGGAAGTGGATTATCCCACTATTCAGGTTGTCACCCTTTACCCCGGCGCCAGCCCGGATGTGGTGACGTCGGCAATTACCGCGCCGCTCGAACGGCAATTTGGCCAGATGTCGGGCTTAAAACAGATGTCGTCGCAAAGCTCCGGTGGCGCATCGGTGGTGACGTTGCAGTTCCAGCTCACGCTACCGCTGGATGTTGCCGAGCAGGAAGTGCAGGCGGCAATGAACGCGGCCAACAGCTTGCTCCCTTCCGATCTGCCTAACCCGCCGGTTTACAGCAAAGTTAACCCGGCCGATCCGCCGATCATGACGCTGGCAGTCACCTCTTCCGCCATGCCGATGACGCAGGTGGAAGATATGGTCGAAACGCGCGTCGCGCAGAAAATTTCGCAAGTTTCCGGCGTCGGTCTGGTCACGCTTTCCGGCGGCCAGCGCCCGGCAGTGCGCGTCAAACTTAACGCGCAGGCCATCGCCGCGCTGGGGTTGACCAGCGAAACCATTCGCACCGCCATCGACAATGCCAACGTTAACTCGGCAAAAGGGAGCCTCGATGGCCCAACACGCGCCGTCACGCTCTCCGCCAACGATCAAATGCAATCCGCCGAAGAGTACCGCCAGTTGATTGTCGCTTACCAGAACGGTGCGCCCATTCGCCTGGGCGATGTGGCAACCGTGGAACAGGGCGCGGAAAATAGCTGGCTTGGTGCATGGGCGAATAAGCAACAGGCTATTGTGATGAACGTCCAGCGTCAGCCGGGTGCCAACATCATTAATACCGCCGACAGCATTCGTGCTCTGCTGCCGCAGTTAACGGAGAGCCTGCCGAAATCGGTCACGGTGAAAGTACTCTCCGATCGCACCAACAACATCCGCGCTTCAGTCAGTGATACCCAGTTCGAACTGATGCTGGCCATTGCGCTGGTGGTGATGATTATCTATCTGTTTCTGCGCAATATTCCGGCCACCATCATCCCTGGCGTGGCCGTGCCGCTGTCGCTTATCGGCACCTTTGCGGTGATGGTGTTTCTCGATTTCTCTATCAATAACCTGACGCTGATGGCGCTGACCATCGCCACCGGCTTTGTGGTGGATGACGCGATTGTGGTGATTGAGAACATTTCGCGCTACATCGAAAAAGGGGAAAAACCGCTGGCGGCGGCGCTGAAAGGCGCAGGCGAGATCGGCTTTACCATTATCTCCCTCACCTTCTCGCTGATTGCCGTGCTGATCCCGCTGCTGTTTATGGGCGATATTGTCGGGCGCCTGTTCCGCGAGTTCGCCGTCACGCTGGCGGTGGCCATTCTGATCTCGGCTATCGTTTCACTGACGCTGACGCCGATGATGTGCGCACGCATGCTGAGTGCAGAATCCCTGCGCAAGCAGAACCGTTTTTCCCGCGCCTCGGAGCGTTTTTTTGAGCGAGTGATTGCCGGTTACGGCCATCTGCTGGCAAAAGTGCTTAATCACCCGTGGCTGACGCTCAGCGTGGCGATAGGCACGCTGCTGCTGTCGGTGGCGCTGTGGGTTTTCATCCCGAAGGGCTTCTTCCCGGTACAGGACAACGGCATCATTCAGGGCACGCTCCAGGCACCGCAGTCGGCGTCGTTTGCCAGCATGGCGCAGCGTCAGCGGCAGGTTGCCGACGTTATCCTGCAGGATCCAGCGGTTGAAAGTCTGACTTCGTTTGTTGGCGTCGATGGTACTAACCCGTCTCTGAACAGCGCCCGTCTGCAAATCAACCTTAAGCCGCTGGATGAGCGCGACGATCGTGTACAGACAGTGAGCGCGCGCCTGCAACAGGCGGCGGCAAAAGTGCCCGGCGTGGCGCTCTATCTGCAACCGACGCAGGATCTGACCATCGACACCACGGTCAGCCGCACCCAGTACCAGTTTACCTTGCAGGCAAACTCGCTGGACGCGCTGAGCACCTGGGTGCCGCAGCTGATTGCTAAACTGGAAGCGCTGCCGCAGCTTGCTGATGTCAGCAGCGACTGGCAGGACAAAGGGTTGGTGGCCTGGGTCAACGTTGACCGCAGCACCGCCAGCCGTCTTGGTATCACCATGTCGGATGTTGATAACGCGCTGTATAACGCCTTCGGTCAGCGGCTGATCTCCACCATCTATACCCAGTCAAACCAGTATCGTGTGGTGCTGGAACACGACACCACGCAAACGCCGGGGCTGGCGGCGCTGGAGAATATCCGCCTGGCGAGCAGTAGCGGCGGCGTGGTGCCGTTGTCCTCAATTGCCAAAGTGGAACAACGCTTTGCGCCGCTGAGTATTAACCACCTCGATCAATTCCCCTCCACCACTATCTCTTTTAACGTGGCGAGCGGCTATTCGCTGGGCGATGCGGTTCAGGCGATCGCCGACAGCGAAAAAACCCTCAATTTCCCGACCGATATCCGCACCCAGTTCCAGGGCAGCACGCTGGCGTTCCAGTCTGCGCTTGGTAGCACGGTCTGGCTGATCGTCGCAGCGGTGGCGGCAATGTATATCGTGCTCGGCGTGCTGTATGAGAGTTTTATTCACCCGGTCACCATTCTCTCGACGCTGCCGACGGCGGGCGTTGGCGCGCTGCTGGCGCTGATGATTTCCGGCAGTGAGCTGGATGTGATCGCCATTATCGGCATCATTCTGCTGATTGGTATCGTCAAGAAAAACGCCATCATGATGATCGACTTCGCCCTCGCCGCCGAACGCGAAGAGGGGATGGCGCCGCGCGACGCGATTTTCCAGGCCTGCCTGCTGCGTTTTCGCCCGATCCTGATGACCACGCTGGCGGCTCTGCTCGGAGCGCTGCCGTTGATGCTCAGCACCGGCGTGGGCGCAGAACTGCGCCGCCCGCTGGGTATCGGCATGGTGGGCGGTCTGCTGGTTAGTCAGGTGCTGACGCTGTTTACCACGCCGGTGATTTATCTGCTGTTCGACCGCCTGTCACTGGCCGTAAAACAGCGCTTCCCGCGCCGTGAAGAGGAGGCGTAAGTGAAGTTTTTCGCCCTCTTCATTTACCGCCCGGTGGCGACGATTTTGATTTCGCTGGCGATAACGCTGTGCGGCATACTCGGCTTCCGGCTGTTGCCGGTAGCTCCGCTGCCGCAGGTCGATTTTCCGGTGATCATGGTCAGCGCCTCGCTGCCTGGCGCTTCGCCGGAGACGATGGCGTCGTCGGTCGCTACACCGCTGGAGCGCTCGCTGGGGCGGATTGCCGGGGTCAGTGAAATGACCTCCTCCAGCTCGCTGGGCAGTACGCGCATCATTTTAGAGTTTAATTTTGACCGCAATATCAACGGCGCAGCGCGCGATGTGCAGGCGGCGATCAACGCGGCGCAAAGCCTGCTGCCAAGCGGTATGCCAAGCCGTCCGACCTACCGCAAAGCGAACCCGTCTGACGCGCCGATCATGATCCTGACGCTGACCTCAGATACCTATTCGCAGGGCCAGTTATACGATTTTGCCTCGACGCAACTGGCACAAACCATCTCGCAGATCGATGGCGTCGGCGATGTGGATGTCGGCGGAAGTTCACTGCCCGCGGTGCGCGTCGATCTCAACCCGCAGGCGCTGTTTAATCAGGGCGTGTCACTCGATGCCGTGCGTACCGCCATCAGCAGTGCCAACGTCCGTCGCCCGCAGGGCGCAGTGGATGACGGCGCTCAACGCTGGCAAATACAAACGAATGATGAGCTGAAAACGGCGGCCGAATACCAGCCGTTGATCATTCATTACAACAACGGCGCGGCAGTACGTTTAAGCGATGTCGCCACGGTCAGCGACTCGGTGCAGGATGTGCGCAATGCCGGGATGACCAACGCAAAGCCGGCGATTTTGCTGATGATCCGCAAGCTGCCGGAAGCCAATATTATTCAGACGGTAGACAGCATCCGCGCGCGCCTGCCGGAATTACAGAAAACCATTCCTGCCGCCATCGATCTGCAAATCGCCCAGGATCGCTCGCCGACCATTCGCGCCTCGCTGGCGGAAGTGGAGCAGACGCTGGTGATCTCGGTGGCGCTGGTGATCCTGGTGGTGTTTCTGTTTTTGCGCTCCGGTCGCGCGACGCTTATCCCGGCGGTCGCCGTACCGGTTTCGCTGATCGGCACCTTTGCCGCTATGTACCTGTGCGGTTTTAGCCTGAATAACCTGTCGCTGATGGCGCTGACCATCGCTACTGGCTTTGTCGTCGATGATGCCATTGTGGTGCTGGAAAACATCTCCCGCCATCTTGAAGCGGGCGTGAAACCGTTGCAGGCGGCGTTACAAGGGACGCGGGAAGTTGGTTTTACCGTGCTGTCAATGAGCCTGTCGCTGGTAGCGGTATTCCTTCCGCTGCTGCTGATGGCCGGTCTGCCGGGCAGGCTATTGCGCGAGTTTGCCGTCACGCTGTCGGTGGCGATTGGCATCTCGCTGGTTATCTCGCTGACGCTGACGCCGATGATGTGCGGCTGGCTGCTGAAGCGCCATAAACCGCGCGAACGCACGCGGGAAAGAGGCGTTGGCCGTTTGCTGATTGCGCTTCAGCAGCAGTACGCCCGCTCGTTGAAATGGGTGCTGAACCACGCCCTGCTGGTGGGTCTGGTGCTGCTTGGCACCATCGCGTTGAATATCTGGCTCTATATCTCGATTCCGAAAACCTTCTTCCCGGAGCAGGACACCGGCGTGCTGATGGGCGGCATTCAGGCGGATCAGAGCATCTCTTTTCAGGCGATGCGCGGTAAGCTGCAGGATTTTATGAAAATCATCCGTGACGACCCGGCAGTGGATAATGTCACCGGTTTTACCGGCGGCTCACGCGTGAACAGCGGCATGATGTTTATCACCCTCAAATCCCGACATATTCGTAATGAAACGGCGCAGCAGGTGATTGACCGGTTGCGCATTAAACTGGCGAAAGAGCCTGGCGCAAGCCTGTTTTTGATGGCCGTACAGGATATTCGCGTCGGCGGACGGCAGGCCAATGCCAGCTACCAGTTTGCCCTGCTGTCGGACGATCTCAGCGCCCTGCGCGAGTGGGAGCCGAAGATCCGTAAAGCGCTGGCGGCGCTGCCGCAACTGGCAGACGTTAACTCGGACCAGCAGGACAACGGCGCGGAGATGAATCTGGTTTACGATCGCGAAACGATGTCGCGGTTGGGCATCAGCGTTGAAGCGGCCAACAGCCTGCTGAATAACGCCTTCGGTCAGCGGCAGATCTCCACTATTTACCAACCGCTTAACCAGTACAAAGTGGTGATGGAAGTGGATCCCCGCTATACCCAGGACGTGAGTGCGCTGGACAAGATGTATGTGATCAACAACGAAGGCCAGTCGATTCCGCTCTCTTACTTTGCCCACTGGCAACCAGCGAATGCGCCGCTGTCGGTGAACCATCAGGGGCTGTCGGCGGCATCGACCATCGCCTTTAACCTGCCGACAGGCACGTCGCTGTCGGAAGCCAGCGACGCTATCGATCGTGCGATGACGCAACTTGGCGTTCCTTCGAGCGTACGCGGCAGCTTCGCCGGTACAGCGCAGGTCTTCCAGGAGACGATGAATTCACAGGTGATCCTGATCCTGGCAGCGATTGCCACGGTCTATATCGTGCTGGGGATCCTCTACGAGAGCTACGTCCACCCGCTGACCATTCTCTCCACGCTGCCCTCGGCGGGCGTCGGCGCACTGCTGGCGCTGGAGCTGTTTGGCGCGCCGTTTAGCCTGATCGCACTGATTGGCATCATGTTGCTAATCGGGATAGTGAAGAAGAATGCCATAATGATGGTCGACTTCGCCCTCGAAGCCCAGCGCAAGGGGAACCTGAGCGCAGAAGAGGCCATCTTCCAGGCCTGTTTGCTGCGTTTTCGTCCGATCATGATGACCACCCTGGCGGCGCTGTTTGGCGCGCTGCCGCTGGTCATTTCCGGCGGCGACGGTTCCGAACTGCGCCAGCCGCTGGGGATCACCATTGTCGGTGGTCTGGTGATGAGCCAGCTTCTTACCCTGTATACAACGCCGGTGGTCTATCTCTTCTTTGACCGTCTGCGTATGCGTTTTAGCCAGAAAGAGAGAGAGCCTGTTAGTGAATGAATGAACTCCCCAAGAACATCCGCTGGCAACTATGGATTGTCGCCTTTGGCTTTTTTATGCAGTCGCTGGATACCACTATTGTGAATACCGCCCTCCCCTCGATGGCGCGAAGCCTGGGGGAGAGCCCGCTGCATATGCACATGGTGGTGGTCTCCTATGTTTTGACCGTGGCGGTGATGCTGCCAGCCAGCGGCTGGCTGGCGGATCGGGTCGGCGTGCGCAATATCTTTTTCGTCGCCATTGTGCTGTTCACCACCGGCTCGCTGTTTTGCGCGCAGTCCTCAACCCTTGATCAACTGGTGATGGCGCGGGTTTTACAGGGTATCGGCGGAGCGATGATGGTGCCGGTAGGCAGGCTGACGGTGATGAAAATCGTCCCGCGCGACCAGTATATGGCCGCAATGACCTTCGTCACCCTGCCGGGGCAAATCGGCCCGCTGGTCGGCCCGGCGCTCGGCGGGATTCTGGTGGAGTATGCTTCATGGCACTGGATCTTCCTGATTAACCTGCCGGTCGGGATTATCGGCGCGCTCGCCACCTTGAGCCTGATGCCGAACTATAAGCTGCAAACCCGTCGTTTCGATATGGCGGGTTTTGCGTTGCTGGCCTGCGGCATGGCGACGCTGACGCTGGCGCTCGACGGCAGCCGCGGGCTGGGGCTTTCAACTCTCCAGCTTGGCGCGTTGGTGGCGGTGGGCGCAGCGACGACGCTGTTTTATCTGCTGCACGCCAGAGGCAACGACGGCGCGCTGTTTAACCTGCGGCTGTTCCGCACGCCTTCGTTTTCACTGGGGCTGGCCGGCAGCTTTGCCGGGCGTATCGGCAGCGGCATGCTGCCGTTTATGACGCCGGTGTTTTTGCAGATTGGCCTTGGCTTTTCACCGTTCCACGCCGGGCTGATGATGATCCCGATGGTGCTGGGCAGTATGGGCATGAAGCGGATTGTCGTGCAGCTGGTTAACCGTTTTGGTTATCGCCGCGCGCTGGTCTGTTCCACCCTTGGGCTGGCGCTGGTGAGCCTGCTGTTTATGACCACCGCCCTGCTCGGTTGGTACTATCTGCTGCCGGTGGTGCTGTTCTGCCAGGGGATGATCAACTCGATGCGCTTCTCTTCGATGAACACCCTGACGCTGAAAGATCTACCCGATGAACTGGCCAGCGGCGGCAACAGCTTACTGTCGATGATCATGCAGTTGTCGATGAGTATCGGCGTTACCGTCGCCGGTTTGTTGCTCGGCCTGTTCGGCCAGCAGCATCTGTCAGCGGACAGCGGCGTGGCGCACCATGTTTTCCTTTACGCTTATCTCAGTATGGCGGTGATTATTTCACTACCGGCGTTGATCTTCGCCCGCGTCCCGAATGACGCCAGCCAGAACGTCGTGATTGCCCGTCGCAACAGGAGAGAATCATGAAATTCTGGCGGCCGGGTATTACGGCCAAACTTTTTCTGGCCATTTTGACCACCTGCATCGTACTGCTGATCATTATGCACTGGGCGGTGCGAATCAGCTTCGAGCGCGGGTTTATCGACTATATCAAGCGCGGCAACGAGCAGCGCCTGCAACTGTTGAGCGACACGCTGGCCGATCAGTACGCCCAGCACGGCGACTGGCAATTTCTGCGCAATAACGACCGGATGATTTTCGAGATCCTGCGATCTTTCGAACGCGATAACGACCATGAAGATGATCGCGGCGGTGGGCCAGAACCCGGTATGCAGCGGGATCGTGCGATGGGCGACAACCGCGGAGCAGAACGGGGAATGGAAAACGAGGAGCCACCACCGCCGCCACCCGGCCCGCCACCGCCGCACGGCTGGCGCACGCAGTTCTGGGTTGTCGATCAGAACAACACTGTGCTGGTCGGCCCGCGCGGCACGGTGCCAGACGAAGGCAACCGCCGGGCGATTGTGGTGAACCAGAAAACGGTGGGCTGGGTGATTGCCTCCCCGGTTGAGCGGTTAACGCGCAATACCGACATCAATTTTGCCCGTCAACAGCGTCGCACCAGTTGGCTGATTGTCGGCCTCGCCACGCTGCTGGCGGCGCTGGCAACCTTCCCGCTGGCGCGCGGCCTGCTGGCACCGGTGAAACGGTTGGTCGAGGGGACACATAAACTGGCCTCCGGCGATTTCTCGACACGCGTCACGACAGGCAGCCAGGATGAACTGGGCAGGCTGGCGCGCGACTTTAACCTGCTGGCCAGTACGCTGGAGAAAAACCAGCAAATGCGCCGCGATTTTATGGCTGATATCTCCCACGAACTGCGCACGCCGCTGGCGGTACTGCGCGGCGAACTGGAGGCGATTCAGGACGGCGTACGCAAATTTACGCCGGAGTCAGTGCTGTCGTTACAGGCAGAGGTCGGCACGCTCACCAAGCTGGTGGACGATTTGCATCAGTTGTCAATGTCCGATGAGGGCGCGCTGGCCTACCAGCGGACACCGGTGGATGTGGTGACGCTGCTGGAGATTGCCGCTGGCGCGTTTCATGAACGTTTTGCCAGCCGAAACCTGAACTTGTCGCTGGATTTGCAGTCCACCAGTGGCAGAGTCTTTGGCGATCCCGATCGCCTGATGCAGCTGTTTAATAATCTGCTGGAAAACAGCCTGCGCTATACGGATGGCGGCGGACAAACGCAGATTCAGGCCACCACTCGCGACGGTAAACTGATCCTGCGTTTTGCCGACAGCGCGCCTGGCGTTTCCGACGAGCAACTGACGCGCCTGTTTGAGCGTTTCTACCGCACGGAAGGATCGCGCAACCGCGCCAGCGGCGGCTCCGGACTGGGGCTGGCTATCTGTTTGAATATTGTGGAAGCCCACGGTGGCGCTATCCACGCCGGGCACTCGCCATTTGGCGGGGTTACCATTACAGTTGAACTACCGCTTGAAGGCGAACAATCGAGAGAAGTATGACTGAGCTACCCATTGATGAAAACACGCCACGCATTCTGATCGTGGAAGATGAACCGAAGCTGGGACAGTTGCTGATCGATTATCTGCGGGCGGCCAGCTACGCGCCGACGCTGATTAACCACGGCGATCAGGTGCTGGGATATGTCCGCCAGACGCCGCCGGATTTGATTCTGCTCGATCTGATGCTGCCCGGCACCGACGGCCTGACCCTGTGCCGGGAGATCCGTCGCTTCTCCAATGTGCCGGTCATTATGGTGACGGCAAAAATCGAGGAGATCGATCGTCTGCTGGGGCTGGAAATTGGCGCCGACGACTACATCTGCAAACCCTATAGCCCGCGCGAAGTGGTGGCGCGAGTCAAAACCATTCTGCGCCGCTGCAAGCCGCAGCGCGAATTGCAGGCGATGGATGCGGAAAGCCCGCTGATCGTTGATGAAGGGCGTTTCCAGGCAAGCTGGCACAACAAACTGCTGGATCTCACGCCGGCGGAATTCCGTCTGCTGAAAACCCTCTCCAGCGAGCCGGGCAAGGTCTTCTCCCGCGAACAACTGCTCAACCATCTTTATGATGACTATCGCGTGGTCACCGACCGCACCATCGATAGCCATATCAAAAACCTGCGCCGCAAACTGGAAGCGCTGGATGAGGAACAATCCTTTATCCGCGCAGTTTACGGCGTCGGCTACCGCTGGGAAGCCGACGCCTGCAAACTGGCGTAACGCTGCCGGGCTTCACGCCCGGCGGCATTTATTTACGCAACAGCCGCTGTAAACGCTGTTTGCGCCAGCGGGCGATCGGTTCAGCGAAGACAAAGAGCCGCAATCCCCGCACCAGCAGCAATCCGCCCCAAATTGCCGCTACCCACAGTGACCACAGCGGATCGGGCGCGGTACTGCGATTAAGGAAATAGAGCAGCACGCAGACAATGACTGCGGTGACAAGCGATCGCCAGAAGCGGCTTTCGGCATCGACCTTTTCCCGCGCAGCAGTGATGCGCTGATCCAGCGCCTCTTCCCCCGCCTCCGCCTGCCCGGATAACTCAGTGACGCTGACGCCAAACACCGCCGCTAACGCACTCAGCGTCTCCAGCGAAGGTTGATCGCCACTTTCAATTCGCTGTACCGTTCTGACGCTCAACGCAGCCATCTCTGCAAGCTGCTCCTGTGACCAGGCGCGGGCCAGACGGAACGCTTTCACTTTATTGCTCATGATATCTCTCCACAGGAAACTGGCTTGCAGTGTCGCTCAATCACGCGGACAGCAACACGATCGTCACCCGACAGCAACACGACACAGCCCCGACAGCGCCCGGACATGGCTCTCCGCCGAGTATAAACCGGCCGTGAATATGCTGTAATCCTCTGTAATATGGCGGGCGCTGCAGGTTGCAGCAAAGAGAGGGGTGAGGAAATACGACATTGGCGTACTGATGCTGCCGTTGGCTACGTTCAGTGGCCAGGCGGAAATAACCGACGCGGAAATGGCCATCGACCACGCGTGAACTAACGCGCAGGTTTACTCCCCCGACGCGCAGCGCTACAATTCCCGCCCTAAATTTAGGGGAACTCCCCCGCCGCCTCACCTGCTGAGGCGATCTGACCTGTCATCAGAACGAGAAAATCATGTTTAAACCGGAACTCCTCTCCCCGGCGGGAACGCTGAAAAATATGCGTTACGCCTTCGCTTACGGCGCGGACGCCGTTTACGCTGGACAGCCGCGCTACTCGCTGCGCGTGCGCAATAACGAATTCAACCACGAAAACCTGCAAATCGGCATCAATGAAGCCCACGCGCAGGGCAAAAAATTCTACGTGGTAGTGAATATCGCGCCGCACAATGCCAAGCTGAAAACGTTCATCCGCGACCTGAAACCGGTGGTGGAGATGGGGCCGGATGCGCTGATTATGTCCGATCCGGGGCTTATCATGATGGTGCGCGAAAACTTCCCGCAGATGCCGATTCATCTCTCCGTACAGGCGAACGCCGTCAACTGGGCAACGGTGAAATTCTGGCAACAGATGGGGCTGACGCGCGTGATCCTCTCCCGCGAGCTGTCACTGGAAGAGATCGCTGAAATTCGCAGCCAGGTGCCGGAGATGGAGATCGAAATCTTCGTGCACGGCGCACTGTGCATGGCTTATTCCGGCCGTTGCCTGCTTTCAGGCTATATCAACAAGCGCGATCCGAACCAGGGCACCTGCACCAACGCCTGTCGCTGGGAATATAACGTTCAGGAAGGCAAAGAAGACGCTATCGGCAATATCGTACATGTTCACGAACCGATTCCGGTGCAAAACATCGAACCTACGCTTGGCGTCGGCGCGCCGACCGACAAAGTGTTTATGATTGAGGAAGCGCAGCGTCCGGGCGAGTACATGACCGCCTTCGAAGACGAGCACGGCACCTACATCATGAACTCGAAAGATCTGCGGGCGATTGCCCACGTTGAGCGTCTGACGCAGATGGGCGTGCACTCGCTGAAAATCGAAGGCCGCACCAAATCGTTCTACTACTGCGCCCGTACCGCGCAGGTTTACCGCAAAGCGATCGACGATGCCGCCGCGGGTAAACCGTTCGACACGTCGCTGCTGGAAACGCTGGAAGGGCTGGCGCATCGCGGTTACACCGAAGGTTTCCTGCGCCGCCACACGCATGATGATTACCAGAACTATGACTATGGCTACTCGGTTTCTGAGCGCCAGCAGTTTGTCGGCGAATTCACCGGCGAGCGTAAAGGCAATCTCGCCGCCGTCGCGGTGAAAAATAAGTTTTCGGTCGGTGACAGCCTGGAGCTGATGACGCCGCAGGGCAACGTCAACTTTACGCTTGAGCAGATGGAAAACGCCAAAGGCGAAGCGATGCCGGTTGCACCTGGCGATGGTTATACTGTCTGGTTGCCGGTTCCGCAGGATATGGCGCTGGAATATGCGCTTCTGATGCGCAATTTCACCGGGCAGTCAACGCGCAATCCTCACGCGAAGTAATTTAGGCGGGTTATTTTTACGGCTGGAAAAATCTTAGAATCGGATCACATACCTCCCCGGTGGTTATGGGTATTATCCATCTCGCTGAAAAACATAACCCATAAATGCTAGCTGTACCAGGAACCACCTCCTTAGCCTGCGTAATCTCCCTTACGCAGGCTGATTTTTTTTAACGCTTTTTTCCGCTTTTTATCCCCCCTTCCCGCTCGTGAGATACACTTTCCTCATTGCATGCAATAAGGACGAAAAATATGGGCAAAATTCCTGGAAGCTTATTGATCCTCAACGGTAAAAGCGCCGGAGACGAAACGCTGCGCGCCGCCATAGCGCTGCTGCGTGACGAAGGCATGGATATTCAGGTGCGCGTCACCTGGGAAAAGGGCGATGCCGGGCGCTACGTTAAGGAAGCACAGCAGCTTGGCGTGGATACGGTGATCGCAGGCGGCGGCGACGGCACCATCAATGAAGTGGCGACAGCGCTGGTGAACTGTACGGGCGATAACATTCCGGCGCTCGGTATTTTGCCGCTCGGCACCGCCAATGATTTCGCCACCAGCGCGGGCATCCCCGATACGCTGGAGAAAGCGTTACAGCTGGCTATCGTGGGTAAAGCAGTGGCTGTCGATATCGCCCGCGTCAACGATAAAACCTGTTTTATTAATATGGCAACCGGTGGTTTTGGTACCCGCATCACCACGGAAACGCCGGAAAAACTAAAGGCCGCGCTGGGCGGGGTTTCTTATCTGATTCACGGGCTACTGCGGCTGGATAAGCTAAAGGCCGACCGCTGCGAAATTCGCGGTGAGGATTTCCAGTGGCAGGGCGATGCGCTGGTGATGGGCATTGGTAACGGTCGCCAGGCAGGCGGCGGCCAGCAGCTTTGCCCGCAGGCGCTGATTAACGATGGCTTACTGCATCTGCGTATTTTTACCGGCGAGGAGCTGTTACCGGCGCTGTTAACCACCCTGACGCAGCCGGACGATAACCCGCATATTATTGACGGTAAATCGGCGTGGTTCGAAGTCAGCGCCCCGCATGAAATTACCTTTAACCTCGACGGCGAACCGCTAAGCGGCGAGCATTTCCGCATTGAAGTGTTGCCCAATGCGTTGCAATGCCGGTTACCGCCGGATTGCCCGTTATTGCGCTGACCCACTTAAAAATACCTTTCCCTGCCATCTGCAGCGGAAGGGTTTAATCGAAATAATTGACTGATTCACAGAAAATCTCCTCCCCGAAATGGAGAGGAGATAGCGGGAAAAGTTATGCGATGGTCACTTTCTGATCGAGATAAACATCCTGCACGGCGTTAATCAGTTTCACGCCGTCGGCCATGGTTTTCTTGAACGCTTTACGACCAAGGATCAGCCCCATGCCACCTGCGCGTTTATTGATAACCGCCGTACGGACCGCATCGGCCAGATCGGTATCACCCCCGGCAGCACCGCCGGAGTTGATCAGCCCCGCACGCCCCATATAGCAGTTCGCCAGTTGGTAACGCACCAGATCGATCGGGTTATCACTGGTCAGTTTGCTGTAGACACGTTCATCGGTATAACCAAAATTGACCGCCTTATAGCCGCCATTATTTTCCGCCATTTTCTGCTTCACGATGTCCGCGCCGATAGTGGCGGCAATGTGGTTCGCCTGGCCGGTCAAATCTGCTGAAACATGGTAATCCACGCCATCTTTCTTGAAGGCAGAGTTGCGCAGGTAGGCCCACAGCACAGTCACCAGCCCCAGTTCATGAGCGCGTTCGAAGGCGGCAGAGATCTCTTCAATCTGGCGACGGGATTCCAGCGATCCAAAATAGATGGTTGCGCCAACGGCTACTGCACCCATATTGAATGCCTGCTCAACGCTGGCATACAGCGTCTGGTCATACTCCGTCGGGTAGCTGAGAGTTTCGTTGTGGTTGAGTTTGACGAGGAAGGGAATGCGGTGCGCGTAGCGGCGGGAAACCGAAGCCAGCACGCCATAGGTGGAGGCGACGCAGTTACACCCGGCTTCAATCGCCAGCTCCACAATATTCTTCGGATCGAAATAGAGCGGATTCGCTGCAAAGGATGCGCCCGCCGAGTGCTCAATCCCCTGGTCAACCGGCAAAATAGACAGATACCCGGTGCCCGCCAGCCGCCCGTGATTATACAGCGTCTGCATATTACGCAGCACCGCAGGCGGACGGTTGTTATCGACCATCACGCGATCCACATAATCGCCGCCCGGCAGATAGAGTTGGTCAGCGGGGATGGTAATACAGCGGTGTTGCAGAAGGCTGTCGGCGTCTTTGCCGAGTAACTGCACAATATCAGTCATAGCTATGCTCCCGTAAGCTTCGCGCAAAGCGAATTGGATTATCCCGACCTGCCTTACGGCAGGCAGAAATAAGCCTGGTACTCATGCGCAAGATTTTCCACCGCTGCCTTTTTTTTCAGCATAATCTGCTGGCACGTTTCGGATCCTGGTTTACCACCACTGATGGAAATGGTGTACCGGCCCGTTTCCGCTACCGACTTCCAGCGAATCCGCCTGCGCCAGCGCGGCCGTCAGCCACTGTTTGGCTTCCGCAACCGTCGAGGCCCAGTCGTTATGACGCGGGCGCAGCGCGGCTAGCGCGGCGGAGAGCGTGCAGCCTGTGCCGTGGGTATTTTTCGTCGCCACGCGCGGCGCAGTAAAGCGTAGCGCGCCTTCACGAGTGAAGAGCCAGTCCGGACTTTCGGCGTCATCCAGATGTCCGCCTTTCATCAGCACCGCCTCGCAGCCGAGCGCCAGCAGCGCTTCGCCCTGCGCATGCATCTCCTGCTCGTTGCGGGCATGTGGCGCGTCAAGCAGCGCCGCAGCCTCCGGCAGATTGGGCGTAATAAGTGAAACCTGCGGCAGTAAATGCTGACGCAGCGCCGACACAGCAGAGGGCGACAGCAGCGGGTCGCCGCTCTTGGCGAGCATTACCGTATCCAGCACCACATTGCGCACCTGATAGCGACGCAGGCGCTCCGCTACCGCTTCGACAATATCGGTTTCCGCCAGCATGCCAATTTTGCTGGTATCAATACGCACATCGCTGAGCACCGAGTCGAGCTGCGCGGCGACAAAATCCGGTTCGATACGGTACACCGACTGCACGCCGCGCGTGTTTTGCGCCACCAGCGCGGTGATCACCGAGCAGCCGTAAGCACCGAGCGCCGAGAAGGTTTTTAAATCGGCCTGAATTCCCGCGCCGCCGCTGGGATCGGTACCGGCGATGGTCAACGCGTTGATTCTCTTCATAACGCGCCCTCCCCACCAAGTGTGTAGAGCGCGTCGAGAAATGCGGGTGTAAAACTGCCCGGCCCGTTACTGTTCGCGACCGCCAGGCTGCCCGCCAGACCGAACCAGGCGCAGGCGGCGGCCACATTCACCAGGCGTTCGCCTTGCAGCGCACAACTGGCGGCGACCACGGCGGATAACGCGCAACCGGTGCCGACAACCCGCGTCATCAGTGCATCACCGCCCGGGACCATCAGCGTGCGATGACCATCAGTGACATAGTCCACTTCGCCGGTAACGGCCACCACCGCGCCGGTTTTCCGCGCCAGCGCTTGCGCTGCGGGCAACGCATTGCTGGCGGTATCGGTGGTATCGACGCCACGCCCACCTGCGCTCACTCCCGCAAGTGCCAGAATTTCAGAGGCATTGCCACGGATCGCCGCCGGATGCAGGGCAAGCAGTTGCTGACAAAATTGCGTACGGAAGGTGAGTGCCCCGACGGCAACGGGATCGAGCGTCCAGGGTTTAGCTGCCGCATTTGCGCTTTCGGCAGCCGCCAGCATCGCGTCAGCCCGCTCGCGGGTTAAGGTACCAACGTTAATCAACAGCGCATCAGCAATCGCGCTGAATTGCTGCGCCTCGTCGCGATCAATCACCATGGCCGGTGACGCGCCAAGCGCCAGCAGCACATTGGCGGTAAAGGTTTGTACAACATCGTTGGTCATACAGTGAACAAGCGGGGAATGGCGGCGGAATTGCTGTAAGGCATGTGCGGTTTGCGCACGATCGAGCAGGTCAGGTTGCATAATTTCGCTCCTGCCAGGCCGTGAAAGAAGCGATAGCCCGACAGGCATCTGACTTCCCTACGCTGGCATTATCCAGATCAGGTAATACGGGTATTTCTCAGCCTTCACAAAGAAGGGCACCCCGAGTCATTTAAAACAAATTCAACTACTTGCGATTAATGCTCTCATTAATCCCTGTTCAGAATCATGCCAGCGGGAAGACAAAGACACAACCCCTGTAAAAATGGAATCTGTCTCTCATCGCGAGCCATACAGACACATTGATTGTTATGACCCCTAAAATCACCGGTATCTTTCTCTACGCCGTAAAGAACGTTTTTTTACTGCTTGCTTATCAATCAGTTGCCGCCCCATAATTCCCATAGCATTCAAAGGGAAAAGGAGAAGGAAGATGGCATCACCGCCAGGCATCGGCCCTATAAGTGGACGGCAGATCCTACAAAACAATATGAGAGAAGCACGCAGTCACGGCTACGGACGTAATGCCGCCCTGCCGCAAACTTATTTATGGTTTTACCAGAAGGTGCGCGGCCACGGCCCCTGGGATTACAAGCAATTTAACCCCTATTGGGCGACATTCGGTAACTTCAACTTCGGCGCGGCAGGCACCGCAGCCGGTATACCGGCCAACATCCTGCTGATGGGTGCAGGCTGGGCGCAGTCACGCGCGGGAACGTCTAAACCGGACTGGGGAAGCTGGTCAGACGATGCTCCATACGGCGATGACCCTGACGACCAGCGAGCGATCCGCGAGGGCATCGAATATGCGCGCCAGAACGGTTATTAATGCGGCCCATTGGCTGTTAACTGTGTTGCTGGCCATCTTCGCCTGGCTGAGTTATCAGCCAGATCCGCGAGCAGGCGACACGCTGCAGAGCGTGCGCCAGGTCGCCCCGGGCACATGGCTTTACACCACGCAGAACAGCGAAGGCGGAGCCACCGTTCCGACCGTATACCGGTATTACCTACGCAACGCCGATGGAGCTAGCGTGCAGCAGCTTTACGGCGACTTTCCATTCCTGACTGGCAGCGGCACCCTGGCGGCGATCGCCGTTGACGGTGACACGGTTCGGGTCGATTACAGCGGCAAGGTATACAGTATCGAACAGCATACAGGCCGCTACTTTTTAACGTACAGCCTACGGTAAATTTAAGCGCGCCAGATCTGGCCCCGGACCTAAAAGGCGGGGCTTTTTCCATTTTTGAAAATTATTCGGGTACACAACGGCGGAAAACCCCGTCGTTACTGATGTGGGTATCTTACAGATCGGGTAATACAGGTATTGCTCAGCCTTTACAAGGAAGGGTACCCCGAATCATTTGAATCTAATTCAACTTTTCCGTCGTCTCAGGAGTCCAACTCTGTTCTGCTAACCTGCTCGGCCCCAGCCAGGGAGAGTGGTCTCTCTCAGTATGTACCGAACCGTAGTTGATAAAAAATATGAGCAGGAAAAGAATACGGTTATGTGGTCAGTGTCAATACAACACCCGAAACGGATTTTTATAGATATATCCTGATGTTTCCGGCTATCAATCATGTTGATTAAAGATGAATCAATTAAATTTTTTAATTATTTACTCTGCTAAGGAAATAGGTGCTGTATAACACCCAACGGGTTGATCCTGTTTTTATTTACTATTGTAAAAAGCCCGAAACTCTCGAGTGAACCCCATTTTCTGGATAGTTCACTCGGCGGGCTTATACTTTATTTATACACTGGTATTACTTTAGGTAACAAGCAACCATGCTCTTTAATTAATTTGCGAATTTTTGAATATTTTCTTTTCATTATATTCAAGAATGCTTCTTTTCGTTAAATGATAAAAAGTCGACAAAATAAACCCCATCATTAACGATAACACGATGAATATACCTTTTTTATATTTCTTACTGACGTCACCTTTACTGATAAAGATAAAATCCTTTTCCTTCGAATAGTCGAGCTTTGTAATAAAGGCTATTTTTGTATAGAGTTCAGTACCATTCATCTCATTGTTTTTATTATCATCAATTATTCTTTTATACGCTTGATAATCCTGGATATACCAGTCGCTGATTTTTTGATTTATCACTTTAATTGTAGCATCAGCAATCGGTTTTTCTGAAAGTTTACCTCTCCAGGTGAGATTAATTACTTTTGTTCTTTCATCTGACTGAATGGTAAATATGTCACTATTTTCTTTGATAATGGATTCAATGAAATTCGATTTGCAATCAAAATCAGTATTACAATTAATAATCATACTGGGAGCATCACTGTTTATTTTTACCTCATAGTTTATATCGACTTTATCTTTTTCTACCAACAAAAAAATAATTGCTAAAATCAGCGCTACCGCCATTGAGAAAATGATGCTTTTACTTTTCTTTTTTATAAAGAAAAGCAACTCCAGTAAATCTATCTCTGTCGTTTCATTTTTCATGTTTAAATCACCACATTAATCAACAAGTATGTTAAACAAACAAAAGCAACTGCTAAAAAACCGAAAAAAAGTCTGGCAGTAGTCGTATATTTCATTTCATTTTGTTATGTAATTGGGGAAAGGATAGTTTACTGTGTATTAAATTGTAGGAAAACTCCTAATTTTCATTGTTTCGCACTTTTTTCACGAAGCCTGCTTGTTGTCGCATCCAGACCCCTTTCAAACGCCTCGCGTCGCTGGAACTGGAGCGTAACATCATCTTTTTAAAAGAGAACGCCACCATAAAAAAGAGAGGCAGGCCGAAGCCTGCCTGGCACCGTTTGACATCAGTTAAGTTTGAAGACAGCCACAGCCTGTTTAAGGAGTTGCGACTGCTCTTTCAGCGAATGTGCCGCAGCCGAGGCTTCCTCAACAAGTGCAGCGTTCTGCTGGGTAACGGAATCCATTTGCGCGACAGCAATATTGATCTGCTCAATACCGCGACTTTGCTCATTGGTGGAGAGATCTATTTCCGACATCAGTTCAGACACCTGTTTAACGGAAGCGATAATGCGCTTCATGCTTTCGCCTGCGCGCTCCACTCTTTCACTGCCAAGCTGAACCTGATTACCGGACTGCTCAATCAACTCCTTAATCTCCTTCGCAGCAACCGACGAGCGCTGCGCCAGATTGCGGACTTCGCTGGCGACAACGGCAAAACCGCGTCCCTGCTCTCCAGCGCGGGCTGCCTCAACGGCCGCGTTAAGCGCCAGGATATTAGTCTGGAAAGCAATATCTTCAATCAGGCCGATAATGGTGTCGATTTTGCCGGAACTGCTTTCGATTTCCTTCATTGAAAGCACTGCTTCTTCAACGATGGTGTTGCCCTCTTGCGCAGAGTTGCGCATGTTGCTGGCAAGCTGGTTAGCCTGGTGCGTGTTTTCTGAGGTGTGTTTCACCGTGGAAGTCAGCTGTTCCATGCTGGCGGCCGTTTCACCAAGGGAAGCGGCCTGCGACTCCGTTCGTGCTGAGAGATCCATATTTCCGGCGGCAATCTCTTCGGCAGCATGAGCCACGCTTTCGCTTGAATGACGAACCTGCGCAATGATATCCACCAGAGAAAGGCGCATCTGCTCCAGCGAGCTGAGCAGCGTCCCGATTTCGTCTTTCGAGCGCGATATCACCGGGCTATGCAGTTCTCCGGCAGCCATCTGCTGACAGTGAAGCCGCGCAGCGTCAAGAGGAGAAAGGACGCGACGCCGTATCAGGACAAACATGGCGATGATAATCAGCGTAAACAGCAGCGCGAAGACAACGATAGTGACCACACTGTTGGTAAAGCGGCTCTGCGCGTCATTGTTAAGGCGCTGCGCGTTTTTCTCGCGAAACGCCAGCAAATTATCCAGCGTGATTTCGAACTGACGATCGAGTACCGGGATCGTATCGCTGACCAGTTGATTAAAGCGCGCGCTGTCATTACGGTTCGCGGCATCCATCAACGGTTTCAGACCATCATTGACATAAATATGCCAGGCATTGTTATAGGGAGTGGAAAACTGCTCTTCACCGGCAATATGTGAAGCGGCCTGGTAGGCGTCAAAAGCGGCAGACGCTTTCTGCATCACTTCTTGCGCTTTCTCAAGCGATGCCCGGGCTTTCTCGCTGTCGCCAAGGCTGGCGTTAATCATCGCTTCCATCAGCCTGACCCGCAATGTACGGCTGTGGTTGATCGGATCGATCACGGATAACACCACGCGAATTTCTTTGTTCACACTGTCCAGTGACTGGTTGCTGCGCGTAAGTGACCAAAGGTTAGAGATAGAACTAATGAGGAAGATGCAGAGTAAAAGACTGAAAATAAGAAAAGAAAACCGTCGTAATGACATATTTGTACCCTTAATAAGATAACGACACAACGATCGGCCCCACAAATAGCGGTGCGGCCTGCGACAATTATCGGCACAAGAGCGTGAATATTTAGGTTAAGGCTAAGAAGATAATTGCGAACAACACTGATACAAAATTATTGTCGTGAGCAAGGAGAAGAGATCTCTGATGTAACGCTTTGCTGGCATTCAAAAAAGCGGCCTCACGCCACCTCATCTCAACCCGAAGCCCGCCAGTTCCATTCCTGACGTCCCGGCTTTGACGGGTGACGATCCCTTGTCGCCTAAGCGCAGAAAAGGCTTATGAACACACGTTTGTTACGCCCTTAGCCTCGGCTGCCCCAACGCTAAACTGCCTGCAGCCTAATACAAGCGAGTCACGCCCGCGTGTCCCCCTAAAGGAAATTAATTATCAGGCGGCGGACTCAGGTTTTCAGCCTGCTGGCCGATATCATTACACGGCGTCTGGTAGCTCATCGGCATGATGCCGCAATAGATTCAAGAATATCAATGCATTAAAAAACTCAAAGCACGGGTTCTACCAACATGCGGTTGCGGCAGGAGAATGTACATGAATTATTTTGAGCAGATCAGCTTTGCGTCAGATGAGAGCATCAAGAACCTGCTGGACAGCCGACGCAGCGCGACGCTGACCGCGGAGCAAAAACAGATCATGTTTAAGCGTCACGTGGAAATCATTAACCTGGAGCTGTCGTATAACTGCAACCGTAAGTGCGATTACTGCCCGGTGAGTTTCTCTAACCGCCAGGCGCTTCAGCGTTATATGGATGAAGCCGTGCTGGAGAAGATCTGCGCTGAACTGGCATCGATCCGCTACGAAAATCGCATCTCGCTGAACCTTTATAACGAACCGCTGCTGGATTTAGATCTGGAGCGCAAAATCACCCTCATCAAAGAGGCGCTGCCCTATAGCCATATCGCCTTTAACAGCAACGGCGATTTTCTCGATATCGAGCGTCTGAGTACGCTCTCTGACAGCGGGTTAAATAATATCTGCGTCACGCTGCATCCCTCTTCTAATGTGACACAAACCCCTGCAGCGATCCGCCGCCGGGTAACCAAGCTGCTGGATAAGCTGGAGTGCAGCGATAAGTACCCGGATTTCAGCATCGACGATGTGGTCAACTCGACGTCGATTTTATTCCGCCATCGCGGCGTGCAAATCAAGATCCAGTGGCCGGACTGGCGCAAATATGGCACCAACCGCGCGGGCGTGCTAGCCGATCATGCCGCGTCGGCAACCATTCGCACCAGCCCCTGCGTCAAACCGTTTCGCGAATTCACCATCTTTTACGATGGTACAGTGCAGCCGTGCTGTGAGAGCTTTTTAGATGACAAGACCAACCTCGCACCGGCGGGCAACGTGGCGACATCATCCATTTTTGATATTTACGCGTCAAAAACCCTCAGCGGTTTTCGCCGCGGGCTGTTTGATTTCGGGCTGAAGCAAGGCATTTGCGCCTCCTGCGCGGTTGCGGATTACACGCCCCAGCAAGACGACGCCGAGCGTAAACGTATTTTGCAGTCATTGTGAATAAGCGCCTAACCGCACTCAGGTGATAATGAAAATGAACAACGTAGAACAATTTATTTTAGCGGAAGCAGATTACTTCCATCCGATGCTGGAACGCGCGCAGCAGTCCACGCTGGAGCAGAGAGAAAGCTGGCGTCGCGAAACCATTCGTGAGCGTCAGGAACGTATGTCATTAGAAGTCTTCGATCTGTTGCAGGGTACTGTGAAATATGGCCCGTTCAAAGGATTACATCTCGATCGCGACACCTGGTGGGGAAAACTCGATCTCGGCTCCCAGTGCCTGGGGCTGTACGAAAAAGAGATCCTGAATCTGATTGAGGCGACAGAAGCTGGCCGCTTCTCAACCTTTATCGACATTGGTGCTGCGGATGGCTACTACGCCATCGGTATGCTGGTTTCCGGCAAAATTGGCAAGACCATCTGCTTTGAGCAAACGGAAAAAGGCCGCGCCGTCATTGCGGAAAACTGGAAAAAGAACCACTCGGTCGGCGAGCTGACCATCCTCGGCGAAGCTAATGCCGCCAGTTTTGCCAGCCTGCGCGCGCAGGATCTGGAGAACGCGCTGGTGCTGGTTGACATCGAAGGCTTCGAGTTTGAGCTACTGACCGATGAGGTATTAAACCTGCTGAAGTCCTGCACGGTGATCATTGAAATTCACCACTGGATGGACGATTTCCTTGCCAAATACAATGCCTTTCTGCGCAACGCCGCGCACTATTTCGACATTGAAACCGTGCAACGCGTTGAACGCGAAACCAGTAACCTGCCTGAACTGCGCGACTTTACCGATGACAACCGCCTGCTGCTCACCTCTGAACGCCGCCCTGGCATGATGCGTTTTCTGAAACTGACGCCAAAAGCGCAGTAATCGCTATAAACCGAAGCGCTACCGGCACAATGCCGATGGCGCTTCGTATCGCTTACTTCCACAACTTATGCGCAATAGCCTGCAACTGCTGGGAGATCTCCTGCAAATTGGTCCCCTGCTCCTGCAACGCGCCGGTTGAATGGCGCACGATAAGTTTTGCAGGCAGCACCGACGAGCTGCGCGCCGCATCGCTGTGACCGCTGTCAAGCAGACGGCGCACCGCTTCTTTACCCTGCAAATCGAGATCCAGTGAAACGGTGGTCAGCGACGGATAGAAGAACGAACTTTCATAAGTGCCGTCGTAACCCACCACCGATTTCTCGCCGGGAATGGCAATCTGATGCTGATGGAAGGCGCTCAATACGCCCAGCGCCATCTGATCGTTACCGACCAGCACGGCGGTGAAATTCGGTGTTTCACGCAGCATCTGTAACGCGCCTGCGTAACCACTCTGCGCATCCCAGTTACCATGAAATACCGTTACTGGTTTCAGCCCATAGCCGCTGAGCGTATCGATCCAGCTTTTCAGCCGCAGATTCGCCGACACTGACGATTCCGGCCCGGCCAGTAGCGCAATCTCACGGTGGCCCAGCTCATACAGATGCTTAACGCTGGCGCGGGTGCCGTCCGCCGGGTTAAACGAAACGTTAAACACGGAACTGTAAGGATCGACATCGAGAAACAAGCAGACAACGTCATCGTTGTCAGAGGCGATACGCTGGGCCTCTTCGGTTTCCAGCGGCACGTTGATGATCACTTTATCGACCAGTTGCGACTTCAGTTCATTGATGGCGGACTGGATATCTTGATTGACGTTCTCATCGATCATCGAAATCAAGACCTGGTAGCCATCAAGGTTGGCGTAGCGTTTCACCGCCGCCGCCACCTGCGAAGGGGCATGCAGCGCCAGCGAAGTGGTCACCAGGCCGATGGTCTGGCTCGGCTTTCCCACTAATTGCTGCGCCAGCCGGTTCGGTACGTAACGCAATAACTCTATGGATTTCTCCACTTTTAAACGCGTGGTTTCGGATACATTGGCAGATTTGTTGAGTACCCTGGACACGGTCTGGTAGGAGACACCCGCATGGCGGGCTACGTCTTCCAGCGTTGCACTTTTAGACTTCATGGTCCGGTTCCTTATGTTGTTATGCGCCAAGTGTAACAGGGGCTTCCTAAAAAAACGCTCACCACACATTCTCCCGCTTCAATTTCACCAAATAAGTATCACGCTCACAATAACCAACATTGTGAAGAAATTCGCTATTGGTAACAAAAAAGGCTGATTTATTTGCAGTTAATCACACATTCGCAATCGTTAGTTTGCCTGTTTTTACATTTAGGCATTTTATGACATCGTTTATGTGAACGTAATACAAAACAATAAGAGGAATGATATGAACACTACGCTACGCACTCTCACTCTTGCGTTAGCCGCGGCGCTGACTTCACCTTCACTGCTGGCTGCGACATCTGTACCGATCGACTTTCACGGCTACCTGCGCGGCGGCGTAGGCGTCTCCGGCGATGGCGGGCAGGTTGAGTGGCAAAAGAACAAGCTGGGACGCCTGGGTAACGAATCCGATACCTACGGCGAGCTGGAACTGGGCTCGGAAGTGTATAAAAAAGACGAGGTGAGTTTTTACCTCGACAGCATGGTGAGCATGGTTTCCGACGGCTCTAACGACAACGAAACCACCATCGGCGACGACGCGCAGTTCGGCCTGCGCCAGTTGAATCTGCAAATCAAAGGGCTTATTCCCAACGATCCCAACGCCGTAATCTGGGGCGGTAAACGCTATTACCAGCGCCACGATCTGCACATCATCGATACCAAATACTGGAACATCTCCGGTTCTGGCGCCGGGATTGAAAACTACACCTTCGGCCCAGGCGCGGTCTCGGTGGCCTGGATCCGTGGCGACGCCAACGATGTTGATTACCGCGTCGATAACGATAACGACGTCAACATCAACTATATCGACGTTCGCTATGCGGGCTGGAAGCCGTGGTCAGGTGCGTGGACAGAGTTCGGCATCGACTATGCGATGCCAAATCCGACCAAAAAACAGAAAGAGTACGGTGGATTATACGAAGCGGATGATGGCGTGATGGTGACCGGCGAAATCAGCCAGGATATGTTTGGCGGCTACAACAAACTGGTGCTGCAATACGCCAACAAAGGGCTGGCGCAGAACATGGTGTCGCAGGGCGGCGGCTGGTATGACATGTGGCACTATGTCAACGACGCCAACGGTTACCGCGTGATTAACACCGGCCTGATTCCGCTTACCGAGAAGTTCTCGCTGAACCATGTGTTGACCTACGGTTCTGCTAACGACATTACGGAATATACCGACAAAACCCGCCTGGTTTCACTGGTTGGCCGCGCACAGTATCAGCTCACCAATTACGTACGCCTGATTGGTGAAGTCGGTGGTTTCTACCAGAAAGATGACTATAAAAACGGCACCCACTACAAACAGAGCGGCGAAAAATACACCTTCGCTGTAGGTCTGGCGGATGGCCCGGAATTTATGTCACGGCCTGAATTACGCGTATTCGCTTCGTATTTAAATGATTCGGAAGATGGGAAATCATTTGAAGACGGCACCAAAAATAATACCTGGAACTTTGGCGTACAGGTGGAAGCCTGGTGGTAAATAAACTTTATCCTTCATCTTATATCTTTATTGGCTGCATCTGTTTACTCCGCTCAATAATTTGAGCAGGAACAGGTTTATTGCCACGATATAATGCGAATGATTTTGTATATTAATTTATTGCCCTCGTTATTTATCTCCGAGAACTGCCAGGCCATTGCCTGACAGAATTGATATTGCCATTGCTTTTCTGTTAGTTATTTCGGGATACCCTTGCAGGTATCCCTTTTTTATTTATGCGCGAGAAGAGAAATGTTCATCGAGTAATTTACGCAGCGCATCCGACTGTTTACCAAATATGGCATGCACCTGCTGACCGAGAATAATCACCCCCAACGCGCCTTCATTTTGCAGCGCCTGCGAATCCACAATCGACAGATCTTTCACCGTCACACGCAAACGGGTCAGACAGGCATCAACATTTTCAATGTTCTCCACACCGCCAAATGCCTGCGCCAGCCGCTGGATCAGTTGTAGCTCGGCATCGCTGATGGGCACTGCCGCGGTATTTTTCGGTTCAGAGAAGTAGTGCAGGAAGGATTTAAGACTCACCATCATCGGCTCCTGATTTTCGACAGATAAAAAAAAGCCTGCCCGAATGGGCAGGCACATTACGTCGGCTTATGCCTGGCGGCTAACAACGCGACAATCCCACGGCGTCAGCACCAGCGAGCCGCTGACGGTCGCGGCCGACAGACAATCCTGGTAACCTGGCGGCAGCGTAATCGTCTGTTGCTGGGCGCTGAAGTTCTGGATAAAGACAAACGTAGTTTCGCCGTCGGTACGCGCGGTAGCCACCACGCCCGGCGGGAAATCCTGCTCAACGGCGCGCGGCAGCGCCAGCTCACCAATAATGCTGGCGAAGAAATCGCGCTGGAAGGCCAGATCGTTGCGTGAAGCGACATGCCACGCCTTACCTTTGCCGAACTGATTGACCGTGACCGCCGGGCGTCCGGCGTAGAAATCATCCCGGTAAGTGGCCAGCGGTTTGGCGCTCTCGGCATGGATCAGTTCACACAAATGACGCGCCTGGTACGGCCCCTGTAACCCGGCCTCGTTACCCGCCAGCCCCTGCACCAGATTGCGTTCATTGTCGTCCAGGCAGTCGATCTCCTCCGCCCAGATACCCACCAGTTTGCGCAGCGGACCAGGGAAACCGCCGAGATAGCAGAGATCGCTTTCGTTTACCACGCCGGTCCAGTAGGAAGTGACCAGATGCCCGCCCGCCGCGACAAACGCTTCGGCGCGTTCGGCAAAGCCCTCGCGCACCATATAGAGCATGGGCGCGATCACCAGTTGATAACGGCTCAGATCCGCGTCGGCGTTAATGACATCCACCGCGATGCCCTTTTCCCAGAACGGGCGATAGTGCTCATTAACCGTTTTTTCGTACTCCATCCCCTTATTGCGCGGGCCTTCGGCATCATCCAGCGCCCAGCGGTTTTGCTGGTCGAAAATGATCGCCACGCGCGCATCAGTGCGACAGCCCATTACCGGCGTGAGTATTGCCAGCATCTCGCCCAGCGCGCACACTTCGCGCCCGACGCGGGTATCCAGGTGACCAACATGGTCGATCACCGCGCCGTGGAACTTCTCAACCGAGCCGCGACTTTTCCGCCACTGGAAGTACTGCACCGAATCCGCGCCGTGCGCCACCGCCTGTAAGGACGACAGAATATGCATCCCCGGCTTTTTCACTTTGCTGGTCGGCTGCCAGTTGGTGACGCTCGGTGTGGATTCCATCAGCACAAACGGCTTGCCGCCTTTCAGCGTGCGCATCATGTCGTGATACATCGCGGTATAGCAGGCGAGCTGCGTTTCGTCTTTGTCCCGGTGCCACATCGGATAGCTATCCCAGGAGATAAAGTCGAGCGCTGGCGCGAGCTGCCAGTAGTCGTAATCGTAGAAATACTCCATAAAGTTGGTGGTCACCGGAAGCTGCGCATTCACGGCTTTCAATGGCGCGATTTCGTGGCGGCAGAAATCGGCAACTTGCGCGGTATTAAAGCGCCGCCAGTCGAGATTCAGACCGTGGATCGACACTTCGCCCTGCGGCGACGGCGACTGAATTTGCGACCAGTCGCTGTAAGTGTGGCTCCAGAAATCACTCCACCAGGCGTGATTGAGGTTTTCCAACGTCTGATAGCGGGCTTGCAGCCAGTCGCGGAATTTTTGCTGGCACAAATCGCAGTGACATTCACCGCCGTACTCGTTGGAAATATGCCAGCCGAGTACCGCCGGATGCTGCGCATAGCGCTCAGCCAGCAGCGTATTGATTTTCAGTGTTTTTTCCCGGTAGATCGGCGATGTCATGCAGTGGTTATGCCGCCCGCCGTGCAGCGCCGGCACGCGATCGCGCCCGACGCGCAGCACTTGCGGGTATTTCTGCGACATCCAGGCGGGCCGCGCGCCGCTCGGCGTAGCGAGGAAAATATGAATTCCCGCCGCATATAATTTCTCAATCACCGAATCGAGCCAGGCGAAATTAAATTCACCTTCCCGCGGCTCCAGCTTCGACCAGCTAAATATCCCGACCGACATGACATTGCAATTTGCCTGTTTCATCATGGCAATATCGCTATCAATAATGCCGGGGTAATTCTCCCATTGCTCCGGATTATAGTCCGCGCCATGCAATAGCGAGACAACCTTCGGGCTTAAAGGCGCAAATTTATTCATATTAAACGTCCTGAAATTTACAACACCAGAATTAATTAAAGACTTTCACTGAGGGCAGCACTTTTCCCTGACAATCAAACAGCGCCTGATTTTCCCGCGCGTTGCCCTCTTTCCACTTATCGTTGATATAATTCATTCCCGCCTGTGTCGCCCAGGTATTTCCCGGTACGGCAATCCAGGTTGGCTCCCAATAAAAAATACCTTTACCGCGATGGCCCTGAACATTAATCACGGACTGCATTAAATCGTGAATATAGTCATATTGCCCCTGCACCGTGCCAGGGTAGCCGCCCGCTTTCTCTTCTTTCTCCTGGAAGCTGTTTTCCGCGTTATCGCAGTTAGCCAGCGTATAGCCGTAAGCCGCTTCCACCACAATCACATCTTTGTTGTAGCGCTTGCTGATGTCGTCCATATTGGCCTGCAACGCGCTTATCGGCCCGTTCCAGTAGGTATACATCGACAGGCCAATTACGTCGAACGGCACATTGCGTTTGGTGATTTCATCAAACCACCAGCGGAAGGTATCGTTTTTGGTGCCCTCCGCCAGGTGCAGCATGATCTTCACCTGTTCGCCGTTTTTCAGGTTCTCCTTCAGCCCGTCAATCGCTGAAGTGAGCAGCCCCGCAAGACGGTCAAACTCGCCGCCGCCCTGCCCCCAGCTTTTGCCTTCCGGCCACAGTATGCCGGAGTTAATTTCGTTGCCGATTTGCACCATATCCGGCAGCACGCCCTCCTGCTTAAAGCGGGCGATGGTGTCGCGGGTATAATCGTGGATTGCCGTTTTTAGCTGCGCATAATCCATTTTTTCCCAGGCTTTCGGTTTGAACTGTTTGCCGGGATCGGTCCAGAAATCGCTGTAGTGAAAATCGAGCAGCAGTTTCATGCCCTGCGCTTTCGCCCGTTTTGCCAGCGCCAGCGTGGTCGCCAGATCGTTATCGCCGCCGCCGTAAGCCTGGCCCTGCGCATCTTTCGGATCGACCCACAAACGCAGGCGCACATAGTTAACGCCGTTGGCTTTCAGGATGGCGAGCGCATCCTGTTGCTGATTTTTGTCGTTATAAAACTTCGCCCCGTGCTTTTCGGCATCCAACAGCGTGGAAATATCAGCCCCTTTAATAAAGTCGGACGGCATGCCGCTGAACGGGCGCGTCTTTAACGCGTCGGCGGCAAACGTGCTGGCGGACAAACTACAGAGACAAACAGCAAGCAGAGCGGGTGTAAATCTTTTCATGTGGTTATCCTTTGGTGCTGCCGGAGGTCAGGCCGGAGACGAAGTATTTTTGTAAGGCAAGGTAGAGAATGGCCACCGGCACGGCGATCAATACCGCGCCCGCCGCATAGGTGGTGTAACTGGCACCCATTTTTTGCGCTACCAGGTTGTAGAGGCCAATCGGCAGCGTGTATTTGTCCGGAGTGCGCAAAATGGTGCTGGAGAGGATGAAATCCCCCAGCGGCCCGGTGAAGGAGAACAACGCCACTACCGCCACAATCGGCTTCGACAGCGGCATGATAATCTCGATAAAGATGCGGAAGTTGCTGGCGCCGTCCATGCGCGCAGACTCATCCAGATCGCGCGGGATGGCATCGAGATAGCCTTTCATCAGGTAAGTGTTCATCGGGATCATTCCGGCCACGTAGATCAGCACCAGCGCCATATGGCTGTTGATCAAACCCAGCAGTTGCGACAGCACGAAGATGGCGATCAGCGCAGAAAACTGCGGGATCATCTGCAACAGCAAAAACAGCATCAGACCATTCTGCCGCCCCTTAAAACGAAAGCGCGAAAAAGCGTAGGCGGTAAAGCTGACGCTGATTAAGGTCAGTATCATCGTCAACAGGCTGATCTTCATTGAATTCCAGTACCAGGTGAGGTAGTTCACCTGGCCGTTAAACAGATCGGCATAGTGCTGGAATGAGAGGTTCTCCGGGATGATCGAGGTGCTGAGCAGGCTGTTACCGGCATTCAGCGACGCGCCGACCGTCCACACCAGCGGGTAGATAATGATCAGCGATACCAGCGCGATAACCAGCCAGGAGAGCGACAGGCGGATCCACTTCTCGCGGCGGATACTTTGTGATTTAGCCATTTTTCTTCCCTTATGCCATGTCATCGTTTTTAAAAGATTTGGTGGCGCGGAACTGCCACAACGCCAGGCCGACAACGAAAATCGACAGCAAAATGGTGATGGTCGCCGCAATCGCGTACTGCGAAGAGGACATCGTCAGTTTGTAGATCCACGACACCAGGATATCGGTGCCGCCTGCGTTCGCGCCCGCCACCGCCGGACCGCCGTTGTTAAACAGGTAGATAATGTTGAAGTTATTAAAATTGAAGGTGTACTGAGTGATGATGATCGGCGCAATTGAGTAGAGCACCAGCGGCAGCGTAATGGTGCGCAGCCGGGTCCAGGTGCTGGCGCCGTCCATTTTCGCCGCTTCGTACAGATCGTCAGGAATCGCCTGCAACACCCCGGTGGTCATGGCAAAGACAAACGGGAAGCCGAGCCAGGTTTGCATCATGATCAGCGCGGTTTTCGTCCAGAACGGATCGGTCAGCCACGCTTTTGACGCAATACCGAAGAAAGCCAGAATGGCGTTGTTAATCACGCCAAATGAGTCGTTAAACATTCCGGCAAAGACCAGAATGGTGACAAAGCCCGGTACCGCCCACGGCAGAATAAAAATGGTGCGTACCAGCGGCTTGAAGCGCAAATCTTTCTGGTTCACCAGGATCGCCAGCAGCACGCCAACGGTGCATTGCAAAGTGGTCGCCAGCAGCGTCCAGACCACCGTCCACTGCAACACATCGAGGAAGGTCGAACGCCAGATCGACAAGGTAAAGATATTGACGAAATTCTTTAATCCCACCCAGTCCACCAGTTTGGCGGGCGGCGTGTGATAGAGGTTGTAGTTGGTGAAAGCGATAGAGAAGCCGAACAGGATCGGGAAAATCACCACAAACACCAGCAGGATGAAGCCGGGCGTGATCATCAGGTAGGGAAAACCGTCGCTGAGCAGCAGTTGATACTGTTTGCGCACGCTGTTCAGCGGCTTACCTTCGTCGCGCTTTTTGCCGTTGATCCATGCATCGCGTAGCGACAGATACCAGACCACCAGACCAAAGGCGATGATCAGCAGGCTGATGATCCCTTCCGCCAGCAAAAAGATCGAGTTATCGCGCGGGACTTCTTCGCCAAGGGTATATAACCCCCAGATCCCCTCGCGCAAAAAATCATAAAAAATACCGGTAAAACTGCTCAGCAGGACAAGGAAGATAAGGCCTTTTAGCCACTGGCGATGATAAAACTGACCAAAGCCCGGCACAATGGCCAGCAGCAGCCCGCACCACGCATGACGCCCTGCTTGCGTTTTGGCAAAATTCTCGCTGGGACTGATAATCACGTACGACTCCTTTTCGGCAACGGGAGGTTGCCCTCCCGTTCTGCTACAACAAGCGGTTACTGGTTACTGGCCTGCATGGCTTCGACTTGCATATGGATCTGTTTGGTCGCGGCATCGAGCGCGGCCTGCGGTTCCTGCTTGCCAGTCAGGCTCAGTTCCAGCGCGGCATTTGCCGGTCCCCAGACTTCGCCCATCTCTGGAATGCCCGGCATCGCCGTTGCGCGCGCGGCCTGTACCGCCACTGCGCTGGCTTTTTCGTCATTTTTAATGACCGGATCGTCAATCATTGCTTTCTGCGCCGGGATCTCGCGGGTGGCGATATAGCGCGTTTTCACGTACTGCGGCTGGTTGATAAATTCGATAAATTGCTGCGCCAGTTGCTTGTCTTTACTCCAGGTGGAGACGACATACCCTTTCACGCCGAGGAAGGAGCTCATCGGTTTGCCGTCCGGCAGGTTTGGCAGCGGCACCACGCCGTAATTAATGCCAGCGGCTTCATAAGGCTGGAAAGCCCACGGGCCGTTAATCACCGCCGCGGCTTTTTTCTCGGTAAACAGTGAATCGATGGCATTCAGCCCGTTATCGCCGAGGATCCCCGACGGAAACACCCCTTCGCTGTAGAATTTTTTCAGGAAGGTGACCGCTTCAACCGCGCCCGGTTTATTCAGGCCGATATCCTGCGGGTTGTAGCCGCCTTTGTCGTTTTTGCCGAACAGGTAACCGCCCATTGGGCCGATGGCGCCCCAGCTGTAATAGACCTGGTCAAATTTCGCGAGCAGACCGTATTTGTTCTGCTCGCGCTGTTTTTTCGAGTACTCAAGCCACTCCGGCAGGCTTTGCAGCGGCTTGTCGAGCAGATCTTTGTTGTAAATCAGCACCAGCGTTTCTACCGCTTTCGGTACGCCATACAGAGTGTTATCCAGACGAAAAGCGTTGATAGAGGCCGGGGTAAAGGCGTCAACCTTTTCTTTGTCCAGATTCAGGGGGGTCAGCAACCCTTGCACAACCGCGCCGCCCAACTGATCATTGGGGATAACCAGCACATCCGGCCCGATGCCAGCCGGGCCATCAAGGCGTAATTTTTCCAGTTGCTGTGCGTAGGGCATCTCCTGCACGTTCACTTTAACGTCGTACTTTTGCTCAAAATCTTTGACGGCATCCTGGATACCGACGGACTTTTTGATGTCTTCCCAGACGTTAAGCTGCTTTGTCGCCGCGTGCGCCGACAGGCTAATAAGCTGGCCGGCCGCCAGTGCAGAGAGGATCAGTGCGGTAAGTGTTCTCTTTTTCATTATCACCCTCATGTCAAGGTATAACATTTTAGTGGTTTTTATGGTGCAACATCCGATGAGACAGCTTAGAAATCACCTGATATTACTGGGCTTAAAACGCATTCACGCGCCTTATCGAATTTGTTATACGCTACGCTTGAGTAATGAATAAAACGAGAATTAACTGTCAGTTGTGTGACAGATGCAACAGAAATGGAAATTCGATATAGGGCGCGAAATCACTGGAAGTTATAGTCTGAGCATGAATTTTCGCGGTTGAGCAGCCCTGTCGCCTGATTGTTATACGTAAAACAAAAACATCCGACAACGCGCTTATCGCAGCACATAACGGCTACTAATTTCGGGGAACGTTGATGTCCAATATACGACTGAGGAATGTCACCAAGCGGTTTGGCGACACGGTGACGCTGAACAATGTGAATCTGTCGATTGAAGACGGCGAGTTTGCCGTATTTGTCGGCCCCTCCGGCTGCGGGAAATCGACCATGCTGCGCATGATTGCGGGACTGGAAGAGGTCAGCGAAGGGGAAGTATTGATTGGCGACGAGGTGATGAACGATGTCGCGCCCGCGCATCGCGGCGTCTCGATGGTGTTCCAGTCTTATGCGCTCTATCCGCATATGACCGTGGCGGAAAATATGGGCTACGGCCTGAAAGTGAACAAAGTGCCGAAGGAGGAGATCCGCCGCCAGGTGGAGATGGTCGCCAAAACTTTACAGCTCGGCCATCTGCTGGACAGAAAGCCGAAACAGCTCTCCGGCGGTCAGCGCCAGCGCGTGGCGATTGGTCGCGCGATTGTGCGTAACCCGCGCGTGTTTATGTTTGATGAACCGCTCTCCAACCTTGATGCCGAACTGCGCGTTGAGATGCGCTTGCATATCGCCCGTCTGCACCAGGAACTGAAAACGACCATGGTGTATGTCACGCATGACCAGGTGGAAGCGATGACGCTGGCCGATAAAATCGTGGTGATGAATTACGGCAACGTCGAGCAGATGGGCTCGCCGATGGAGCTCTATTACAACCCGAAAAACAAGTTTGTCGCCGGATTTATCGGCTCACCGAAGATGAACTTCCTGCCGGCGACGGTGAAAGCGTGGCAGCCCGGCGAGCTTACCGTCACCCTTGCGCAGGGGCATCCGTTAACGCTGGCGATCACGACTTCGCGCCTTGAGCCGGGGGCGACGGTGACGCTGGGGATCCGCCCGGAGCATCTCTCCACCGATGTCACACGCGGTACGCAGTTGGAGTTTCAGTGCGAAGTGGTAGAGCGGCTCGGCAACAATACCTATCTTTTTGGTCAGTGCTACGGCCACGACAACATCAAAATCCTGCTGCCCGGCGATGTGCACTTCCGCCCGTGGCAGAAAATCACCCTCGTCTTCGACAGCCCGCACTGCATGATTTTCGATGACCAGGATCTGCGCGTCAGCGCCGATATTCCGGTGCCGAACGTCGATTAAGGTATATCGCCGGATAGCGGCTAACGCCTTATCCGGCCAACGGGATCTCATCACCGGCAATATCAATTCCCCCTGCCCGCCCCTTTTGCCGCCTGCACAATGCTGCCCGTTGAGTGGTCGAGAATTCTCCGTTGGAGGATTTTCACTGCCAGAGGATAAGTGCTTCCCGATTCTGATGGTTTCTCATATCAATCAGCCTGACTACCATTAATCACACACTCACTCACCTCCCTTATTCAATGGAGCACATATGAAAGCAATCGCCATTACCCGCGCTGCGCAGGGTAGCAGTAATCTGGATTTCCTCAGTGATATTGAGCTGCCGCAACCGCAGGCCAGCGGCCACGATCTGCTGGTCGAAGTGAAAGCCGTATCCGTCAACCCGGTTGATACCAAAGTTCGTGCCGGGTTTAATGCCGATACCCCGCGCGTACTGGGTTGGGACGCCGTGGGCGTGGTCAAAGCCGTTGGTCAGGCGGTAACGCTGTTTCAGCCGGGCGATGAAGTGTGGTATGCGGGCGCGTTGACCCGTCCGGGCAGCAATAGCGAATATCAACTGGTTGATGAGCGCATTGTGGCGCACAAACCGAAAACACTGGATAACGCCCAGGCAGCGGCGCTACCGCTGACCGCTATCACCGCATGGGAAATGCTGTTTGACCGGCTTGGCATCAATGAAAACGGCAACGAAGGTGACGTGTTGTTGATCGTGGGTGCGGCGGGCGGCGTAGGTTCCATCATGACGCAACTGGCGCGTAAACTGACCCGCCTGACGGTTATCGGCACTGCATCGCGCCCTGCCAGCCAACAGTGGGTGAAAGAGCTGGGTGCGCATCATGTGATTGATCACAGCAAACCGCTGACCGAAGAGCTGGCGCGGATTGGCATTGCGCAGGTGACACACGTCGCCAGCCTGAACAATACCCAGGAGCACTACCAGCAGCTGATTAATGCGCTGCAACCGCAGGGTAAGCTGGCGCTGATTGACGATCCGGAAAGCCTGGATGCGTTGCCGCTGAAGGTGAAAAGCATCTCTCTGCACTGGGAATTTATGTTTACCCGTTCGATGTTCACCACCCGCGATATTATCGAGCAGCACAACCTGCTTACCCGCGTGGCGCAGTTGATTGATCAGGATGTGCTGAAAACCACGCTCGGCGAGCATTTTGGCACTATTAATGCCGCGAATTTACGTAAAGCGCATGCGTTGCTGGAAAGCCAACGTGCCGTCGGCAAGATTGTGCTGGAAGGCTTTGCTGGCTAAGCAGCCAGCCAGGATTATTCCCAAACTTTACAAGCGGATAGCGAAAATCGCTCTCCGCTTGTACAGCTATGCCCTGGGTTTGCTTACACTTTTTACCAAAGGGTTATTTTTTCCCGGTTGCTCAGCACCGCATTAACGGCAATGATGGCGTGCTACATAAGCAACTGCGTGAAATGTAAAAAGAACAACCTGGAGAAACAATGCGTAAAAAGAAAATGATGCTTCTGGGCGCGCTGTTGGTCACCGCCTCCTCGGCGTTTGCGGCTCCGCAGACGGCCACACCGGGGGCGACCGGCACGCAATCGTATGAAATTAAGGACTTTGTTGCCGACTTTACCAAATTCAGTATCGGCGATACCGTGCCAGAAATGTATCGTAGCGAAGAGTACAATATTAAACAGTGGCAGTTGCGTAACCTGCCCGCGCCAGAAGCCGGTAGTCACTGGACTTACATGGGCGGTAACTACGTGCTGATCACCGACGCTGAAGGCAAAATCCTCAAAGCCTATAACGGCGACATTTTCTACCATCGTTAAGGAGCGTCTGTGATAATCCGCCATTGGCAGGAAAATGACAGGCCGTTCCTGCGTACGCTGTTTTTACAAGCCCGCAGAGCTTGCTGGACCTGGCTCGATGGGAGTGAGTGGCAACTGGAAGACTTTGATGCCGTCACCCTCGATGAAGTGATTTGGGTCGCTGAAGAGGAGGGTCACCGGCTCGGTTTCGCCTCGGTGTACGAAAACGACAACTTCCTGCATAACTTGTTTGTTGACCCGGCCTTTCTGGGCAAAGGGGTCGGCAGCGCACTTCTCAAACATGTACAGACCACGTTTACCGGTACCGGTGCGCTGAAATGCTTGCTGCAGAATAAGGCCGCGCTGGCGTTTTATGAGCGCCACGGCTGGCACGCAGAAGCGCAGGGCACGTCACCGGAAGGGGATTACGTGCTGATGCACTATGTAAAACAGTAAGCGTGGTAAACCAGTAAAATTACAGGCCGGAATGCGGTATTACCCCATCCGGCCTGTTCTCTCTTCGAATCTGCGACGTCGCCGTCTTCAGATCCGCATCGCCATCACGCGGGTTTTACACCGCGCGGAAAGCGATATCGCCAGGAATAACTTCACCCTGCCAGTAAAGCTGCGCGGCAACACGATCCGCAAGATTGCGGTAGATTGCCGTGAATTCACTGTCCGGGCGGCTGACTACCGTCGGCGTGCCCTTATCCAGATCTTCACGCAGCGTAATGTGCAGCGGCAACTGACCAAGCAACTGGGTGTGATACTGCTCCGCCAGCTTCTCTGCGCCGCCGGTGCCGAAAATCGGTTCGTGGTGGCCGCAGTTGCTGCAAATGTGCATGCTCATGTTCTCGACGATCCCCAGAACCGGCACTTCCACTTTCTCGAACATTACGATGCCTTTTTTGGCGTCGATCAGCGCAATGTCCTGCGGCGTGGTAACCACTACTGCGCCGGTAACCGGAATGTTCTGCGCCAGCGTTAACTGGATATCCCCGGTGCCTGGCGGCATATCCAGCACCAGATAATCCAGATCCGGCCACATCGATTCCTGCAACAGTTGCAGCAGCGCTTTGCTGGCCATCGGGCCGCGCCACACCATGGCGTTATCGTCGGTGACCAGATAACCGATAGAGTTGGTCGCCAGGCCATGCGCCATGATCGGTGCCATATGCGTTCCGTCCGGCGAGGTCGGGCGTTCATGTTCTGCGCCCAGCATCAGCGGAATAGACGGGCCGTAGATGTCCGCATCCAGAATACCGACTTTCGCCCCTTCCGCCGCCAGCGCCAGCGCCAGGTTTACCGCCGTGGAGGACTTCCCTACCCCGCCTTTGCCGGAGCTGACCGCAATGATATTTTTCACGCCGTTGACGCCAGGCTGATTCTTCACGCGTTTCAGGGTGGCGATGTTGTGCGACAGCTTCCAGTCGATGGCGCGCGCTTCGGTAATGCGCAGCAGCTCCGCGCTGCACTGCGCTTTTAACTCTTCAAACGCGGTACGCCAGACGAAAGGCATCACCAGTTCGATATGCAGGGTGTCATCCAGCCACGCAACATGGTGCATGGCTTTTAACGCCGTGAGGTTATGCTTCAGGGTTGGGTGCTGAAAATTGGCCAATGTTCCCGAAACTATGGCGCGCAAAGCTTCCGGGGATTTGGCCGGGGATTGCGAACTCATCCCGACTCCTTTGTAGTTGTTCTGAAGAAACGACATTGTAGCGACCAAGTTTACCGCACAGGTAATAATTATCCATTTACGGATTCATGCCGTTAACACATAGCGTAATTATTGCGCATATTGACGCATGTGGTTTAAAACGCTCCTGCTGGCGTCGTTCAATTATTCCCATATCTGCATATATGGTTTAAAACGGCCTCGATCGCGTAGCGCGCTAATTCCCCTTTTGGTACTATCGATACCCCTTTTTCTCAAGAAGATGTAATGCCTACTATGACTCAAGTCGCGAAGAAAATTCTGGTAACGTGCGCACTGCCGTACGCCAACGGCTCTATCCACCTCGGCCATATGCTGGAGCACATCCAGGCTGATGTCTGGGTCCGTTACCAGCGAATGCGCGGCCATGAGGTGAACTTCATTTGCGCGGACGATGCCCACGGTACGCCGATCATGCTGAAAGCGCAGCAACTGGGGATCACCCCGGAGCAGATGATCACCGAAATGAGTCAGGAACATCAGACTGATTTTGCTGGCTTTAACATCAGCTACGACAACTACCACTCCACGCACAGCGACGAGAACCGCGAGCTGTCGGAGCTTATTTACACCCGCCTGAAAGAGAACGGTTTTATTAAAAACCGCACTATCTCTCAGCTCTACGATCCGGAAAAAGGCATGTTCCTGCCGGACCGTTTTGTGAAAGGCACCTGCCCGAAATGTAAATCGCCGGATCAGTACGGTGATAACTGCGAGGTGTGCGGCGCGACCTACAGCCCGACCGAGCTGATCGTGCCGAAATCGGTGGTATCCGGCGCGACGCCGGTAATGCGTGATTCCGAGCACTTCTTCTTCGATCTGCCCTCCTTCAGCGAAATGTTGCAGGCATGGACCCGCAGCGGCGCGCTGCAGGAGCAGGTGGCCAACAAAATGCAGGAGTGGTTCGAATCCGGGCTGCAACAGTGGGATATCTCCCGCGATGCGCCGTACTTCGGCTTCGAAATCCCGGGCGCGCCGGGCAAATATTTCTATGTCTGGCTGGATGCGCCGATCGGCTACATGGGCTCATTCAAAAACCTGTGCGACAAACGCGGCGATACCACCAGCTTCGACGCATACTGGAAGAAAGATTCCGACGCCGAGCTGTATCACTTTATCGGTAAAGATATCGTCTACTTCCACAGCCTGTTCTGGCCTGCGATGCTGGAAGGCAGCAATTTCCGTAAGCCGACCAACCTGTTTGTTCACGGCTATGTGACGGTGAACGGCGCGAAGATGTCCAAATCGCGTGGCACCTTCATTAAAGCCAGCACCTGGCTGAACCATTTTGACGCCGACAGCCTGCGCTATTACTACGCGGCGAAGCTCTCTTCGCGCATTGATGATATCGACCTTAACCTGGAAGACTTTATCCAGCGCGTGAACGCCGACATCGTCAACAAAGTGGTGAACCTGGCTTCCCGTAACGCGGGCTTTATCGCTAAACGCTTTGACGGCGTGCTGGCGGCAGAGCTGGCAGATCCGGCGCTGTACCAGACCTTTATTGACGCGGCGGCCAGCATTGGCGAAGCGTGGGAAAGCCGTGAATTCGGCAAAGCAGTACGCGAAATCATGGCGCTGGCCGATGTGGCTAACCGCTATGTTGATGAGCAGGCGCCGTGGGTGGTGGCAAAAGAGGAAGGCCGCGATGCCGATCTGCAGGCTATCTGCTCAATGGGCATCAACCTGTTCCGCGTTCTGCTGACATACCTGAAACCGGTTCTGCCGTCACTCGCTGAGCGCGCGGAAGCGTTCCTCAACACCACGCTGGAGTGGGATGCCATCAACCAGCCGCTGCTCGGCCATAAAGTGAATACCTTCAAAGCGTTGTACAACCGCATTGAGATGAAACAGGTGGAAGCGCTGGTTGAAGCGTCGAAAGAAGAAGTGAAAGCGGCTGCCGCGCCGGTGACCGGCGAACTGGCCGACAATCCGATTCAGGAGACCATCAGCTTTGATGATTTCGCCAAAGTCGATCTGCGCGTGGCGCTGATTGAGAACGCGGAATTCGTTGAGGGCTCTGACAAGCTGCTGCGCCTGACGCTGGATCTGGACGGCGAGAAACGCAACGTCTTCTCCGGCATTCGTTCTGCCTACCCGGATCCGAGCGCGCTGATTGGTCGTCTGACGGTGATGGTGGCGAACCTTGCGCCGCGTAAAATGCGCTTCGGCATCTCCGAAGGGATGGTGATGGCCGCAGGCCCTGGCGGCAAGGACATCTTCCTGCTCAGCCCGGACAGTGGTGCGAAAGCCGGCCAACAGGTCAAATAACAATAAAGGCGCTGATATCAGCGCCTTTTTTCTATACTGATACCAGTTTATGGAAACAGGGGAATCACCGTGAATATCCGTCATCTTTTTGCCGCCCTTTTCGCCTTTACCCTGCTCTTCAGCCTGAGCGGCTGCGGGGAGAAAGAGCAGAGCAAAACCTTTAGCTGGTCAGCGCCGGGAACGGAGCTGACGCTGACCTATTACTACAAAGACGACAAAGTGCTGCGCCAGACGGCGAAAAATAAGATCGACTACAGCGCCATTGGCGCGAGCAACAAAGAGGAAGCGATGAAAGTCCTCGGGCCGATCAGCCAGAAATACCAGAGCGTCAAAGGGATCAAAGAGAGTGTTGATTACCAGCAAACCTATGCGCAGGAGACGCTGGATGTGGATTACAGCGCGGTGAATTTCGCCGATCTGAATGCGTTGCAGGGCACCGCGTTTACCGGCACGGTGCAGGATGGCATCAGTATGCAGAAGTCCGAAGAGTTATTGAAAGCGAAAGGCTTTAAAGAGGTTCAGTAATTCTTATCTTGCCCGGTGGTGCTGCGCTTACCGGGCCAGTGAAGGTCGCAGGCCGGATAAGGCACCGCCGCCATCGGGCAGTTTTCCACTACGCTCAGGCAACATAGCGCCTGATGGCGTTTCGCCTGTCAGGCCTGTGCTTTCGGCTTTTGCACCTTGCTGGCTAAGCCGCGCAGGAAATAACGCAGGAACTGGTCGCCGCACTCGCGAAAGTTTTTATGTTCCGGCGCGCGCATCATGGCGGTGATTTCCGGCATCGACACGCGGAACTGCTGCGCGGTCAGGATCGCCAGAATATCGTCGGTCTTTAATGAGAAGGCGATACGCAACTTTTTCAGCACAATGTTGTTATTCAGTTTGCGCTCGACCACCAGCGGCGGCGCGCTGTCATCTTTGCCGCGTTTGTCGTAAATCAGCCCATTGAGAAAAGCGGATAACACAATATCCGGACACGGCTTATACCCGGCCTCATCCTCTTTACGCAGCCACGGCGCAATCTGTTCGGCGGTGACCACCGTGTCCGCCAGCGCGAGAATACGCACCAGCGCGTTATTGTCCGCTTGCAGTGTGTAACGCAGGCTGCGCAGGATATCGTTATTAAGCATCTCTTTCCCCAAAATGATAAACCAGCGCGCAGTGTAGGCATCGCACAGGAATTTACAACCCCAGCGCCTCTTTTAAATTCTTCAGATAGCGGCGGCTGACCGGCACCGTCAGCCCGTCGCGCAGCAATAGCTCCGCCTGGCCGTTATCTTCAAGTCGAATCTCTTTCAGATGCGCCATATTCACCAGATACTGACGATGGCAGCGAACCAGCGGCGTGCGGCTCTCCAGCGTACGCAACGTTAGCTCAGTAAAGCCCTCTTTGCCCTCCTGGCTGGTGACATAAACGCCGCTCATCCGGCTGCTGACAAACGCCACTTCATCCATCTGCAACAGCCAGATACGGCTGTGCCCGGTACAGGGAATAAATTTCAGCGCTTCCTGGTTCTCCGGCAGCACCGACACATCCTGCACGCTGCGCTCCTGGCGCAGGCGCGTCAACGTCTTCTCCAGACGACGCCCCTCAATGGGTTTAAGTAGATAGTCGAACGCATGTTCCTCAAACGCTTGCACCGCATACTCATCAAAGGCGGTTAGAAACACCACATAAGGGCGATTACCGGGATCAAGCATGCCGACCATCTCCAGCCCGCTGATGCGCGGCATCTGAATATCCAGAAACAGCACGTCGGGGTGCAGCTTGTGCACCGCGCCAATCGCTTCCACGGCGTTGCCACACTCGCCAACAATCTCTATGTCGCTCTCTTCCTGAAGCAGAATACGCAGGTTTTCCCGGGCCAGCGGTTCATCATCAACAATCAGCACTTTTAACATGCCTGTTCCTCCAGCGGGAGTTTTAAGGTAATGCGGGTAAACAGATCCGGTTCGCAGGCGATGCTGATACCACAGTCGTTACCGAAGCGGGCGCGCAGCCGCTTATCCACCAGGCTCATCCCCAGCCCGCTGGCATCATTTTTCGGTTGATACAGACCCGCATTATCTTCAACCGCCAGTACCAGATGATCCCCGTCCTGGCTGGCGTTGATGGAAATTTCGCCGACGCCGAGCAACTGCGATGTGCCATGCTTGATGGCATTTTCGACAATCGGTTGCAGCGTAAATGCCGGTAGCTGCAAATGCGACAGCGCCTCCGGCACGTGTAACTGCACCTGCAACCGCGACTGAAAGCGCGCTTTTTCGATTTGCAGGTAGGCATTCACATGTTCAATTTCATCCGCCAGCGTGACGATCTCTGACGGACGCTTTAAGTTTTTGCGAAAGAAAGTTGAGAGGTATTGCACCAGCAACCCGGCCTGGTCGCTGTCGCGGCGGATCACCGCTTTCAACGTATTCAGCGCATTGAACAGGAAATGCGGATTCACCTGCGCATGCAGGAGTTTAATTTCCGACTGAGTCAGCAGCGCCTTCTGCCGTTCGTACTGCCCGGCAAGAATTTGCGCCGACAGCAGTTGTGCGATCCCTTCGCCCAGCGTGCGGTTGATGGAGCTGAACAGGCGGTTTTTCGCCTCGTATAACTTAATGGTGCCTACCACGCGCTGGTTTTCGCCGCGTAGCGGAATAACTAATGTCGAACCTAATTTGCACTGCGGATGCAACGAGCAGCGATACGGTACTTCATTGCCGTCGGCGTATACCACTTCACCGGTTTCGATGGCACGTTGCGTCCAGACCGAAGAGATCGGCCGTCCCGGTAAATGGTGATCGTCGCCGATGCCGGTAAAAGCCAGCAGCTTGTCGCGATCGGTAATAGCCACCGCGCCAATCTCCAGCTCTTTATAGAGCACCTGCGCCACCTTCATGCTGTTCTCTTCGTTAAAACCCTGGCGCAAAATCCCTTCGGTGGAGGCGGCCACTTTCAGCGCGGTGGCGGAAAACGCGGAAGTGTACTTCTCGAACATGGCGCGTTTATCCAGCAGGATGCGCATAAACAGCGCGGCGCCGACGGTATTGGTGACCATCATCGGCGCGGCAATGCTCTGCACCAGGTGCAATGCGCTGTCGAACGGCCGGGCAATCAGCAGAATAATCAGCATCTGCGTCAGCTCCGCCACACAGGTGATTGCCCCGGCAGTGAACGGGCTAAAGACCCGATCGGTACGCCCGCGCTTAATCAACGCACTGTGAACCAGGCCGCCAAGCAGCCCTTCGACAATGGTGGAGATCATACAGCTCAGCGCCGTCATGCCGCCCATTGAGTAGCGGTGCAGGCCGCCGGTCAACCCGACCAGCCCCCCCACCAGCGGGCCGCCGAGCAAGCCGCCCATTACCGCGCCAATCGCCCGGGTATTCGCAATGGAGTCTTCGATATGCAGCCCGAAATAGGTGCCAAGAATGCAGAAAATAGAGAAGGTGACGTAGCACAATAATTTGTGCGGCAGACGGACGGTAACCTGCATCAGCGGGATAAACAGGCGTGTTTTACTCATCAACCAGGCGATAACCAGAAACACGCACATCTGTTGTAGCAGCAACAGCACCAGATTGAATTCGTACATACCGGCAAATACCACATCAACTAAAGCGCGTAACATACATGGAGTCGCCGTGCGTTTCTTTGAAGCGCTGCAAAAAAACACTAAATCGTGCTCTGTATCACAAAGTCTTGCCAGATGATTCAGCTTTCACCTGCCGCCCGGGCAATTTTTCGCCAATTCCTCTTCATGCGACCGCCAGAGGCTACAGTTAAAGTGGGAGCCAGTAAGCAAAGGTGAAACTATGGCGCTTTACACAATTGGTGAAGTGGCGTTGTTATGCGATGTCAATCCCGTCACGCTGCGAGCCTGGCAGCGACGTTACGGGTTATTGAAACCCCAACGCACGGATGGCGGCCACCGACTCTTTACCGAAGCGGACATCGATCGCATTCGGGAAATCAAAAGCTGGATCAGTAATGGCGTTCAGGTCAGCAAAGTGCAAACCCTGCTTTCCAGCGAACCTGACGAGGTTCGCGACGGCTGGCGTGAGCAGCAAGAGGCCGCGCTGCGCTATCTGCAACAGGGCAATCAGCAGCAGTTGCACCAGTGGATTAAAGAGCACGAACGCGACTACCCGGCCAGCACACTGACCAGCAATCTGATCATGCCCTTACGCCATCGTCTGCAGAGCCCGCAGCCCGCCCTGCAAGCGATGCTCAGCCTGCTCGATGGAATATTGATTACCCATATTTCCGCCTCTCTGGCGCTGGCGCGCAAAAAGAGCGGCCAGGACGCGCTGGTGATCGGCTGGAATATTCACGACACTCCCCGTTTATGGCTGGAAGGCTGGATAGCATGCCAGCAAGGCTGGCGAGTGGATGTGCTGGCACATTCGTTAACCCATCTGCGCCCGGAGATGTTCGACGGCCAGACGCTGCTGGTGTGGTGCGGAGAGAATCCGACAACAGCGCAACTGCATCAGTTGCTGACATGGCAGGAAAACGGCCACCGCATTGCGCTTCTCGGTATTTAATGTTTTATCAACAACCCGGCTCCCTTTATACTACTTGTCTTAACAAAAGGAACGACATATGAAGGCTGGTAAAATTATCGTCATCGCCGTTTTTCTGCTGATGGCCATCGGCGGCATCAGCGGCGTGATGCTTGCAGGTTACTCGTTTATTGTGCGTGGCGGTGCTGGCTAAGCCAGCGCGTCAACCGCTCAAATGCCTGGTCGACAATAATCGCGGCCAGCGCCACCAGAATCGCCCCCTGAATAACATAAGCCGTATTAAAACCGCTCAGCCCGATGATGATCGGCGTACCAAGCGTGCTCGCGCCCACCGTTGAGGCGATCGCCGCCGTGCCGATATTGATGATCACCGAGGTGCGCACACCGGCAATGATCACCGGTGCCGCCAGCGGCAGCTCCACTTTCACCAGCCGCTGCCACGCGCTCATTCCCATGCCCTGCGCCACGCTTTGTACGCTCTCTGGCACGGCGGCGATCCCGGCCAGCGTGCCCTGTAAAACCGGCAAAATGCCGTACAATACCAGCGCAATCACCGCCGGCTCGTTACCAAACCCCATGACCGGCACGGCAATCGCCAGCACCGCCACCGGCGGAAAAGTTTGCCCGACGGCAGCGATGGTTTCCGCCAGCGGGCGAAACTCGCGCCCGGCCGGGCGGGTCACCGCAATGCCGCCTCCCACGCCCAGCACAATAGCAATCGCGCTGGAAATCCCCACCAGCGCAAAATGCGCTGCGGCCAGCGACACAAAACTCTCCTGCAGGTAGACCGGACGCGGCAGTTGCGGAAACAGTGCGCTGAACAACGCGGCGCAGTGTGGCAGCCACAGCAAGAGCGCCACAAACAGCGCGATCAACCATAACAGGGGGTCACGCAGAAGTCTCACCGCTGGCCTCCACGCGCAATAAATCACGGAAATGCAGGCTGCCGCAGGGCTGGCCGCTGGCATCATGCACCGGCAGGATCTCGCACTGCTGGGCGACAAACGCCGACAATGCTTCGCGCAGCGTCATCTCTGCCCGCAGCGGTTCCCCCTCGTAAGCGGGTTCACGGCGCAGATAGCCTTTCACCTGGCGCAGCGACAGCAGGCGCACGCCCAGCTCACTACGACCAAAAAATTCACGAACAAAATCGTTGTGCGGCGCGGTCAGCAGCGCCAGCGGCGTCCCCTGCTGCACCACTTTGCCCTTATCCATCAACACCAGGTGATCCGCCAGTTGTAGCGCCTCATCGATATCGTGCGTCACCAGTACAATGGTGCGCCCAAGCAGACGGTGAATGCGCACCATCTCCTGCTGTAATGCCGCGCGGGTGACCGGATCCAGCGCCCCGAAAGGTTCATCCATCAACAGCACTTCCGGATCGGCCGCCAGCGCCCGAGCCACACCGACCCGCTGCTGTTGCCCGCCGGAAAGCTGATGCGGGAAACGGTCGCGCAGGGAAACATCCAGCCCCAGCAGCGCCATCAGTTCATCCACCCGTGCGTCGCGCTGGCTGCGCGACCACTTTTGCAGTTGCAGCACGGTGGCGATGTTCTGCGCCACCGTCCAGTGCGGGAACAGCCCAATCGACTGGATGGCATACCCCATGCGGCGGCGCAGCTCCAGCACCGGAAGCTGGCGAATATCCTCACCGGCAAAATAAATCGCGCCTTCATCATGCTCGATCAGCCGGTTGATCATCTTCAGCGTGGTCGATTTCCCGGAACCGGATGTACCAATCAGTACCGAAAAAGCGCCCGTTTTGACATGCAGATCGAGATGGCTGACAGCCTGCTGTCCGGCAAAGGTTTTGCTGACATTTTTAAATTCAATCATGTTGTTTTACCTTCAGCAGCGCGAGGCTTAAGCCAAACAGCGCATCCACCACGACGGCCAGCGCAATCACCGGGATCACGCCAAGCAGCACTAAATCCAGTGCGCTGCTCAATAGCCCCTGGAAGACCAGCGAACCGAAGCCTCCCGCGCCGATCAGCGCCGCGATCACCGCCATGCCGACCGTCTGCACCGCCACAACGCGCAAACTGCGTAGCAGCAGCGGCAGCGCCAGCGGAATGCGTACCTGCCAGAAACGCTGGCGCGCGCTCATGCCCATCGCCTCGGCGCTCTCCAGCACCTCCTGCGGCACCTGGTTAAGCCCGGCGACCACGCCGCGCACCAGCGGTAACAAGGCATACAAAATAAGGGCGATCAGCGCGGGCGTCATACCGGTTCCGGCAATGCCGAAACGGCTCAGAACCGGGAAGTGCAGCACCAGCCCGGCCAGCGGCGCAATCAGCAGGCCGAACAGCCCAACAGAAGGAATGGTCTGGATGATATTGAGCACCGTGAAAACCGGCCCCTGGCGTGTCGGATGACGGTAGCACCATAAACCAATGGCAAACCCCACCACCAGCGCGGGAATAAGCGTACCGAAGAGTAGCGTCAGATGCTGCGCCAGCGCATCATTGAACACCTCCTGGCGGTTGCTGTATTCATGCAGTAACGAGAGATCGTCCAGCTCGCCGCTGAGCAGTAAGAACAACGGCAGACACCAGATTTGCGCATTGAGCAGCCAGCGCCAGACTGGATGGCTGGCAAAGCGACGAATGGCGTCGCTACAGGCCAGCAGCGTCAAAGCCAGCCATAACCACAGCCCGCTTCCTGGCGAGGTTCGCGCCAGCGCGCTGCCCGATTGCGCCAGCTCCGTCGCCGCCCTGCCCGCGCTCCATACCAACAGGCAGAACAGCGCCTCGGCCAGCAGCAACGTACCGATTTGCGCCCCGCGCCCTGGCACAAAGCTGAGTATCAGCAGCAGACAGGGCGCCAGCAGCCAGAATGCCGGAAATAGCTGCCACAACGCGCGGCTTTCGCCCGATACCAGCCGGTTTGGCGCATAGTTAACAAACGGTAGCCAGGCTGCCAGCAGCCCGACGACCATTAACAGCAGCAGCACACGATTATGGCAACGTCGCGAATCCTCCATAACAGCGCTTATTTCACCAGCCCTTTTTCTTTCAAGTAGTCGGCTGCCACTTTTTTCGCATCCAGCCCTTCAACGGCAATGCTGGCGTTCAGTTTTTGCAGCGTTTTTTCATCCAGGCTGGAGAAAACCGGTTTCAGCCACGCATCCAGTTGCGGATACGCTTTTAATACCGCTTCACGCACTACCGGCGTGGGCGCATAGATGGGTTGCACACCTTTCGGATCGCTCAGCGTTTGCAGCCCCAACGCCGCAACCGGGCCATCTGTGCCGTAGGCCATCGCCGCATTCACGCCGGAAGTTTGCTGCGCGGCAGCTTTAATGGTCACCGCCGTATCGCCGCCAGCCAGCGACAGCAGTTGATCCTGTTTCAGGGTAAAGTCGTACGCTTTCTCAAAGGCCGGTAACGCATCGGTGCGTTCGATAAACTCCGCCGATGCCGCCAGTTTGAATTCACCGCCCTCTTTCAGATAACGGCTCAGATCGGCTAAGGATGTGAGCTTATTTTTCTGCGCCAGATCCTGACGCACGGCAATCGTCCACGTGTTATTCGCCGGAGCGGGCGTCAGCCAGACCAGCTTATTCTGTTCGGCATCGAGTTTTTTCACTTTCTCGTAGCCCTGCTGCGCGTTTTTCCATGCGGGGTCGCTTTCATCTTTAAAGAAAAATGCGCCGTTGCCGGTGTATTCGGGGTAGATATCCAGCTCGCCGGAAGTAATCGCTCCGCGCACCACCGGTGTGGTACCAAGCTGCACTTTATTGACTGTTTTTACGCCATGGCTTTCCAGAACCTGCAAGATGATATTGCCCAGCAGCGCCCCTTCGGTATCAATTTTGGATCCCACTTTTACCGGTTCCGCTGCCTGCAACGGCAGGCTCGCAGCCGCTACCAGCAGCAGTGAGCACGCAATCTTATGGGTGATTGTCATTGTACTTCCCTCATTTTTTACCGCCTTTTTCAGCAGGTTGAGAAAAAAGCGTAGCCGAAAAATAGCGGCTTTGTCGCGTGAAAGCCCTAAACGATAAAGGAATAAGGTATAGCAGAAAAAATCAGGCCGGTTGCCCGGCCTGGGAGGGATTAGCGCAGTTCGAACTCGCCCTGATTGACGCGTGCTGAATCGACGCCGATAAAGACATTGAATTTGCCCGGCTCCGCAGCATATTTCATCTGCTGGTTCCAGAATTTCAGCGCATTCACATCGATCGGGAAGCTGACGGTTTTGGTTTCGCCCGGTTGCAGGTTCACCTTGTCAAAGCCGCGCAGTTGTTTCACCGGACGGCTCATCGACGCGGTGACATCCTGCAAATACATCTGGATCACCGTTTCACCCGCGCGCTTACCGGTATTGGTCACCTCCACGCTGGCGGTCACTTTGCCAGTGCTCGTCATCGATGGCGCGGACATTTTCACCTCAGAGACTTTGAAAGTGGTGTAGCTAAGGCCGTAACCAAACGGATAGAGCGGCCCGTTCGCTTCATCAAAGTAACGGGAAGTGTATTTGTTCGGCTTGTTGGCATTGTACGGACGGCCGGTATTCAAGTGGCTGTAGTAAACCGGGATCTGCCCCACCGAGCGCGGGAAGGACATCGGCAACTTGCCGGACGGGTTGTAATCGCCAAACAGAATATCGGCGATGGCGTTACCGCCTTCCGTCCCGGCGAACCAGGTTTCGAGGATCGCATCAGCCTGCTGATCCTCTTTCACCAGCGCCAGCGGGCGACCATTCATCAACACCAGCACCAGCGGTTTACCGGTCGCTTTCAGCGCGGCAATCAGATCGCGCTGGCTTTGCGGAATAGTGATGTCAGTACGGCTGGACGCTTCGTGCGCCATCCCCTGCGCTTCACCCACCACAGCAACCACCACGTCGGCTTTCTTCGCCGCCGCTACCGCTTCATCAATCATCTCTTTCGGCGAACGCGGATCCACCACCACCGCCGGTTCATACAGATTGAGGAAATTGACGATGTCTTTGTCGTTGGTGATATTCGCCCCTTTGGCGTACAGCACGTTGCCTTTGCCGGCCAGCGCATTGCGGATGCCGGTCAGCACGGTAACGGACTGATCGGCCACACCCGCCGCAGACCAGCTTCCCATTGAGTCGCGCTTGCTGTCGGCCAGCGGCCCAACCACCGCCACGGTGTCGGTTTTTTTCAGCGGCAGCGTCTCAAGGCGGTTTTTCAGCAGCACCATACTTTCGCGCGCCACTTCACGCGCTTCTTTGCGATGCAGACGGCTTTCCGCATTGGTATCTTGCGGATCGCTCTCTTTCGGGCCGAGATGGCTGTACGGATCGTTAAACAACCCCATGTCGTACTTCACATTCAGCACATGACGCGTGGCATCGTCCAGCTCCTCCATCGTCACCTTGCCGGATTTCACCAGCCCCGGCAGATACTTGCTGTAGTACTCGTCGCTCATGCTCATGTTGATGCCGGACTTCAGCGCCACACGCACCGCATCTTCCGGATCGGCGGCCGTGCCATGCTTGATAAGCTCCTTGATCGCGCCGTGATCGGAAATGGTGATGCCTTTGAAGTGCCACTGATCGCGTAGCAGATCTTTTAACAACCAGGAATCCGAAGAAGCAGGCGTACCGTTCAGCGAGTTAAGCGCCACCATCACGCCGCCACTGCCAGCATCGAGCGCCGCTTTATATGGCGGCATATAGTCGTTAAACAGACGCTGCGGGCTCATATCGACGGTGTTGTACTCTTTACCGCCTTCCACTGCGCCATACGCGGCAAAGTGTTTAACGCTGGTCATCACTGAGTAGCGATCCGCCGGGCTTTTGCCCTGCATCGCTTCGACCATCGTGCGCCCCATTTCAGAGGTCAGGAAGGTGTCTTCGCCAAACCCTTCCGACACACGGCCCCAGCGCGGATCGCGGGAAACATCCACCATGGGTGCCCAGGTCATATTCAGGCCGTCATCGGCGGCTTCATAAGCGGAAATGCGCCCTACAGTGCGCACCGCGTCAAGGTTAAAACTGGAGGCCAGGCCAAGGCTAATCGGGAAAACAGTACGCTGGCCATGAACCACATCGTAGGCGAAAAAGAGAGGAATTTTCAGGCGGCTAAGCTGCATCGCCTGATCCTGCATCGCGCGGATATCCGGGCGGGTAACGGTGTTAAAAATTGCCCCTACCTGGCTCTTTTTGATCATCTCGCGGATAGCTTCCTTCGGGTTATCCGGGCCAACACTAATAAGACGCAACTGGCCAATTTTTTCATCGACCGTCATCTTTTTGAGCAACTCAGTGACAAATGCATCCCTTGCTTCAGGCGTCAGCGGATGGTTGCCAATCAACTCCTCAGCCAGCGCGGGTTGCAGCGCGAGGCTCACAGCGACACCTACAGAACATAGCCATTTCATGTCGTATTTACTCTCTTGTATTTCACCCATAACCGCGGAACGGACCGCGAAAAAAACGCAGTGTGCCATAATCCTGGCATGTCTTGCAGAGTTGGGCTCTGATTTTTCTGCGAATTCACTCCCCCGTCAGGTTTAGCAGGACTACTATTACAGGCACAAAAATGCTGACTCACCACAAGGAGTGGAATATGTCATTCGCAACTTCAAACGAGAACCGCACTTTTTTACACGAACTGAAACGGCTGGTCGGCGCCTCTCACCTGTTGACCGATCCCGCCAAAACCGCCCGCTACCGTAAAGGCTTTCGCTCCGGCCACGGCGATGCGCTGGCGGTGGTGTTTCCCGGAACGTTAGTGGAGCTGTGGCGCGTGCTGCATGCCTGCGTCAGCGCCGACAAAATCATCCTGATGCAGGCGGCGAATACCGGCCTGACCGAAGGGTCAACGCCCAGCGGTAATGATTATGACCGCGATATTGTGATTATCAGCACCCTGCGGCTTGATAAGCTGCACCTGCTGGATAACGGCGAGCAGGTGCTGGCGTATCCTGGCACCACGCTCTACTCGCTGGAAAAAGCCCTTAAACCGCTGGGCCGCGAGCCGCACTCGGTGATTGGCTCCTCCTGCATTGGCGCCTCGGTGATTGGCGGGATCTGCAATAACTCCGGTGGTTCACTGGTGCAGCGCGGCCCGGCCTATACCGAGATGTCGCTGTTCGCCCGTATCGACGAGCAGGGCAAATTGCAGTTGGTTAACCATCTGGGCATTGATTTGGGGGAAACGCCGGAGCAAATCCTCAGCGCGCTGGATGACGAACGCATCAAAGCGGATAACGTGCGCCACGATCAGCGTCACGGCCACGATCATGATTACATCACCCGCGTGCGTGATGTCGAAGCCAATACCCCGGCGCGCTACAACGCCGATCCGGATCGGCTGTTTGAATCCTCCGGCTGTGCGGGCAAACTCGCGGTTTTTGCGGTGCGTCTGGATACTTTCCCGGCAGAAAAACAGCAGCAGGTGTTCTATATCGGCACCAACCAGACCGCTGTATTAACGGAGATCCGTCGCCATATTCTGGCGAACTTCGCCCACCTGCCGGTGGCAGGCGAATATATGCACCGCGATATTTACGACATTGCTGAACGCTACGGTAAAGACACGTTCCTGATGATCGACAAACTCGGCACCGACAAAATGCCGCTGTTCTTTACTCTGAAGGGACGCACCGAAGCGCTGCTGGATAAAGCGCCGCTGTTCAAGCCGCACTTTATTGACCGTTCACTGCAAAAAATCAGCGCCGTTTTCCCGTCACATCTGCCGCCGCGGATGAAAACGTGGCGCGATAAGTACGAGCATCATCTGCTGTTGAAGATGTCCGGCGACGGCATTGCGGAAGCGCAAAACTGGCTGACGGACTATTTTGCCAGCGCCGAAGGCGGCTTTTTCGTCTGTACGCCGGAGGAAGGGAGCAAAGCCTTTTTGCACCGTTTTGCCGCCGCCGGTGCGGCGATCCGCTATCAGGCGGTACATGCCGACGAAGTGGAAGATATTCTGGCGCTCGACATCGCCCTAAGGCGCAACGACACCGAATGGTTTGAGCATCTGCCGCCGGAAATCGACAATCAACTGGTGCACAAACTCTACTACGGCCACTTTATGTGCCACGTTTTCCACCAGGATTACATCGTCAAAAAAGGCGTCGACGCCCATGCGCTGAAAGAGCAAATGCTTGAACTGCTGCGCCAGCGCGGCGCGCAATACCCTGCCGAACATAACGTGGGTCACCTGTATGAAGCCGCAGAAACGCTAAAACAGTTTTATCGGGAAAATGATCCGACAAACAGCATGAACCCCGGTATCGGAAAAACCACTAAGCGTAAATTCTGGCAAGAGGAATTAACGACAGATAATCACGCTGACGTGGCGATAAAATAGCCAGAATACAGGCTGTATTGTGTGCCCCTTTCGTAATAGAGTAGCGAAAAACGCCAGAGAAACGTTTCTCTGGCTCCCCGCTTTGAAGGAGCACACCTTTCCATGTCTGCTGTCGATATTCTCTCCGGCCCTGCTGTCGTGGTGCGCGACGCCACGCCTGACGATGTGCACGCCATTGCCTCGCTGTACGCGTGGCACGTGCTGCACGGTCGCGCCTCCTTCGAAGAAGTTCCCCCGACAATTGATGAAATGCGTGCCCGCATGAGCAAAATCGCCAGCGATGGTCTGCCGTGGATGGTTGCGCTGTATCACGGCATTATCGTTGGCTACTGCTACGCCGGTTTCTATCGCCCGCGTCAGGCTTATCGCTATACGCTGGAAGAGTCGATTTACGTCGATGCCAGCATGACCGGTCGCGGTATCGGTTCAACGCTGATGAGCGCTCTGATTGCCCGCTGTGAAGAGGGACCGTGGCGGCAACTGATTGCGGTGGTTGGCGACGGCAATAATAATTCCGGCTCCCTGCGGCTGCATAAAAAGCACGGCTTTGAGATTGTCGGGCAACTGCGTAGCGTCGGCTACAAGAAAGGGGACTGGCGGGATACGCTGATTATGCAGCGTCCACTCAACGACGGTGACTGGACGCTGCCGGAGTAATTAATCGTTCTGCGCGGTTTGCTCGCCTGCTGCGCTGTTATTCTGCGTCATCTGCGCCGCTTTCTGGCGCTTATAGCTCAGCGCCGCCGCCGGAACCGGCTGTACTTTGCCGGTTTCAATCCAGGTACGTAAACGGCTGGCATCGGCAAAGTGCGTAAATTTGCCGAATGCATCCATCACCACCAGCGCCACCGGTTTGTTGTTAATCACCGTGCGCATCACCAGGCAGTGCCCTGCCGCATTGGTAAAGCCGGTTTTGGTCAACTGAATATTCCAGTTATCGCGGTAGACCAGATGGTTGGTATTGCGAAACGGCAGCGTATAAGCCGGATTGCTGAAGGTCGCCATCTCTTCGCGCGTGGTGCTCAGTTGCCCAATCAGCGGATACTGTTTGGTGGCAATCAGCAGCTTGGTCAGATCGCGTGCGGTAGAAACGTTGTGAATCGACAGTCCGGTCGGCTCAACATAATGCGTATTGGTCATGCCCAGCGCTTTGGCTTTGGCATTCATCGCAGCGATAAACGCGTTATAACCGCCCGGATAGTGGTGCGCAAGGCTTGCGGCCGCGCGGTTTTCCGACGACATCAGCGCCAGCAGCAGCATGTTTTTACGGCTGATTTCGCTGTTCAGGCGCACGCGGGAGTAGATCCCTTTCATTTCCGGCGTCTGGCTGATATCGACGTTGAGTTTCTCATCCAGCGGCAAATGGGCATCCAGCACCACCATCGCGGTCATCAACTTGGTGATGGAGGCGATAGGACGCACCAGATCCGGATGACTGGAGTAGATCACCTGATTGGTTTGCAGATCGACAATCATCGCGCTACCCGAGGCAATTTCAGGTTGTGCGGCAGTGGTCGCGGCAGTGGTTTTCGCGACAGCAAACGGCGCCACAGGCGCAGCCAGCAATAAAGCCAAGCTTAATAAAGAGACTCGAAATTTCTGCATGGTGAGACTTCTGAAAATTATTCACGCACGTTGTTACGCACACCGCTTTCATTAATCAGGAAAATAATGAGGCTGGCCTGCGCATAATAGCCGCCATGCAGGGTTGTCGCCACAGAAGAATCATTGCGGAAGATTGCATTGCTGGCATTTACGCCAGCAATGCGTTTTATCAGAACAGGCGGTAGCCGTAGCCCCAGAGGATCACCGTCAGTGCCAGCAGCACTTCCAGCACCAGCACGCCAATCGCCAGCGTGGAACTGGAGAAGCTCAGCCCCTCTTCTTTATTGATATTCAGGAAGGTCGGAATACCGACATAGAGCAGATAACCGGTATAGAACAGTGCGACGGTACCCACCAGCGCACACAGCCATACCAGCGGATAGAGCGCCACAATACCGCTCAGAAACAGCGGCGTCGCAACATATCCGGCAAATACCATACAGCGCGCAAGACCGGGCCGCTGCGGGTAGCTTCGCGCCATCCACCAGATGACGCGACCCATCACGGCCACCCCTGCCAGCATCAGCGCATAAAACAGTACCGCCATGTAGAAACCGGTAAACAACGACAGCCTGACAACACTCTCCTCACCGAAATTCCAGCCGATTTGCGTGGTACCGATAAACGCACAAATAACCGGTATTGCTGCCATAACCAGCACGTGGTGGGTGTAGTGATGCGAAACCGTCTCGTCTTCGCTTTTGATCACCTTCATTTCACGATCGGGATGGGAAAACAGTCCCCAGACATGGTTCATAACGCCCCCTTTCGACAGCCCGAACAACGACACTGTAAGTATAATTCACTCTTGCGATTATTTTTTGCACAGTTGTAAAAATAGCGCCGCTGCACAACGTATCCTTCCGACAAGAACCCTCAGTCGGGTGTATGCTTAAAAGCGTTTTACCTGGAGGGCTTCTTTTTAATGGATATCAATTCTCTGATTAGCCAGTATGGCTACGCCGCGCTGGTTATTGGCAGTATTGCTGAAGGTGAGACCATTACGCTGCTGGGCGGAGTTGCAGCGCATCAGGGGTTATTACGCTTCCCGCTGGTGGTTATCTCCGTGGCGCTGGGCGGCATGATTGGCGACCAGTTGCTCTATCTGCTCGGCCGCCGCTACGGCATGAAAATACTGCGTCGTTTCTCACGTCACCGCGACAAAATCCATCAGGCGCAAACGCTGATCCGCCGCCATCCGTACCTGTTTGTGATTGGTTCGCGCTTTATGTACGGCTTTCGTATCGTGGGCCCGTTGCTGATCGGCACCAGCCGTCTGCGTCCGAAAATCTTTCTGCCGCTGAATATTCTTGGTGCGATCGTTTGGGCGTTACTGTTCGCCACGCTGGGCTATGTTGGCGGGGAGGTGATTGGCCCGTGGCTGCATCAGTTCGATCAGCATGTAAAACGCTGGATTTGGCTGGTCATCGCTATCGCACTGGTGGTGTGTCTGCGCTGGTGGTTCCGGCGCCGTCGTAAGAAGCGCCAGAACAGCACAAAGCACGATTAAGCTTTAGGTTTGAACTGCGGGTTAGCGAGCATAAATCCGCCGTCGATAATAAACGACTGCCCGGTGGTATAACTGGCGTGCTCTGAACAGAGCCAGGCCACCATGCTGGCTATCTCTTTGGTGGTACCGGGCCGGGCCAGCGGAATATTCGGCATCGAACCGGGTTTAGCATCATCATCGCTCATGTTATTCATCGGCGTGGCTATCGCGCCGGGCGCAACCGCATTGACGAGAATGTTGTGTTCAACCAGTTCCAGCGCCATCGACTGCGTTAATCCGCCCAGCGCATGTTTCGCCGCAGTATAGGCACTCGCTTCCGGCAGCGGCGTATGTTCATGCACCGAGGTGATGTTAATGATGCGTCCTCCCTGCCCCTGCGCCACCATTTGCCGCGCGGCAATTTGCGCACAGAGAAACGCGCCGTCAACATCGACGGTAAAAATGCTGCGCCAGTCTTCGAACGTCACCTCCAGGAACGGCGCTTTGCTCATCGCGCCGGCATTATTGACCAGCGCATCGATACGTCCGAAACGGGAAATCAGCGTTTGTATCGCCTGCGCGCCTTCCGGCAACTGGCTAAGATCAAGCTGGACAGTTTCGGCCCTGCGCCCGAAAGCCTCCACCTGCTGCGCCGTCTCTTGCGCCCCCTTCTCATCCGAATGCCAGGTAATACCAATATCAAAGCCCTGCTCTGCCAGCATCAGCGCGCATTGCTTGCCGATACCGGAATCTGCGGCAGTGACCACAGCAACGTGGGTAACAGACATTGTTCGCCCTCCGGTGATTGCAAACCATTAAGTATAGAAAAAAGGCAAAAATGCAGCAGGTTATCTAAGCTTTGTACTTCCGTATGCATGAAGGACGTTAAAAATGTTGAAGATTTTACTTTGGGTGATCCTGATTATCTTTCTGATTGGTCTGCTGGTGGTGACAGGTGTGTTTAAGATGATTTTTTAATGCCGGGCGGTTGGCGGCTGCACTTCAGCCAACCTGAAGTGCAGCGCCATCCGTCAGGTTAATTCCCCTGCGCACTGTAGTTTATCGGCACCCAGCGGTAGCCTTTATCGGCTTTTATCACTTTGCCAATGCCAGGAAACGCAATATGCGCGGCGGCTATCCAGTCCCCCTCGCGGGCAACCTGCGCCAGCACTTTCTGGCGCGTGGCAATGGCCTGTTGCTGGTTGACATCAAAATGGATCGCTACGTCAGGGTCCGGTAGCTGCACCGGATGCGCATGGATAATGTCGCCCCATAACATCAGCGTTTTACCGCCGTGGGTGACGCGATAGATCACGCTGCCCGGCGTATGTCCTGGCGCAGGTACCGCCTCAATACCGGGGATGATTTCCGTCGGTGCGCGAAATGTGCTGAGTTTACCGGCATCGATCACCGGACGCAGCGAGCGTTCGGACTCAGCAAAGGTGTGACGCTGGCTCTCTTCCACCTCTTTCAGATGCGCCGGGTTGAGCCAGAAATCCACATCACGCTGATCGACACGCACCGTGGCATTGCGAAACACCGGCTTGCCGTCGCGCTGCACGCCGCCAGAGTGATCGGCATGAATGTGAGTCAGCAGCACCGTATCTATCGCATCCGGATCGATGCCCGCCGCCCGCAGGTTATCCGGAAGATGACCGCCCGCATTGCCAAACAGCGGCCCGGCACCGGTATCAACCAGAATCAATTGCTTACCGGTATTAATGACAAAGGCGTTAATCGACGTTTCGGCCTGAACCGCCAGGTTGGCTTTTGCCATCTGCGATTGCAGCGTTGTGGGGGAAATATGCGTGAGTAACTTGTCAAATGGCACGGCGACCGTACCGTCGGAAACGGCGGTGATTTGCCAGTCGCCCATCGCCATCCGGTAATATCCCGGCGCCTGCGCCTGATGCGTACTGATCGGTTGCGCGGCGTGAGCGCTGAAGTTCAGCGTTACGCCCACCAGCGCCATCAGCAGAGGATAATGTTTCATCACTTTTCTCCTGTTGTTTTCGTTGCAACAGTATCCCGCCAGCGATACTATCACTCCAATTGATTGGAGCGATAATGACTATCAAAGAGAATGATTTCCGTAAAATCGATCTGAACCTGCTGATCGCCTTTGCCGTCCTGTTTCGCGAACAGAGCGTCTCCGCTGCGGCGGATAAGCTGCATCTGGGCCAGCCTGCGGTGAGCGGCGTGCTGTCGCGTCTGCGCACGCTGTTTGACGATCCGCTGTTTATCCGCAGCGGACATCGTATGCAGCCCACCGCCCGGGCGGAAGAGCTGCACAGCGAGCTGCTGCCGCTGCTGGAGCAGTTGCAGAGCGCGCTGTTTCAGCAGGCGGCATTTGATGCGAAAACCGTGAACGTCACGCTGACGCTCGGTATGGCCGACTGGGTAGAAATGTGGCTGATGCCGCGTCTGATCCCGGCGCTTCAGCAGGCGGCTCCCGGTATGCGTCTGAACGTGGTGGCCAGCGATCCTTTCAGCGATGCGACGCGGCTCGAAGGCGGCGAGATGGATATGGCGATCAGCGTTGCCACCGCCGGACCGCGCTGGCTTGAACGTGAGGTGCTGACCACCATGTCATATGTCACGCTCTGGCACCCGCAACAACTGACGCTCAGCGCGCCGCTGGATGTCGATACGTTTGCCGCTCAGCCCCATTTGATGGTCAGCTACCGCGAGGCGACCAGCAGCCATTTCGATACGCTGCTGGCAAAAACCGGCCACCAGCGCCGCGTGCATTACACCACGCCACATTTTGCTGCCCTGCCAGGCCTGCTGGAAACGATGCCAGCGCTGGCGACCGTACCCGCCGGGCTGGCAACGGAGTGGCAGAGAACGCGCGGTTTGCTGGCAAGCCCGCTGCCGCTGGATGCAGAACCGATCGAAGTGGCGCTACTGTGGCACCAGCGTCACAGCAGTGACCCGGCGGTGATGTGGCTGAAAGAGTTTATCCGCCATCTGATGGAGTAAAAAAAGGGCCCGCCAGCGGGCCCGTTTGCATTACTTCAGGCTTGCGCCGTTGCTGGCAATCACATCGCGATACCAGTAAAAGCTCTTCTTACGGCTACGCGCCAGCGTGCCGTTGCCGCTGTCATCGCGATCCACATAGATAAAACCGTAGCGCTTGGAGATCTCGGCTTTCGAGGCACTGACCAGGTCAATCGGCCCCCAGCTTGTGTAACCCATCACTTCGACGCCGTCATCAATTGCTTCACGCACCTGCACCAGATGGTCATTCAGATAGGTAATGCGGTAGTCGTCGTTGATGCTGCCATCGGCCTCCACCTTATCCTTCGCGCCCAGACCGTTTTCAACGATAAACAGCGGTTTTTGCCAGCGATCCCACAGCATATTCAGCAGCGTACGCAGGCCAACCGGATCGATCTGCCAGCCCCACTCGGAGCTGGCCAGATGCGGGTTTTGCACCATGCTGAGAATATTGCCGCGCGCCTGCTGATTCAGTGCGTCGTCGGTGGTCACGCAGCCGGTCATGTAGTAACTGAACGAGATAAAATCGACGGTGGATTTCAGCGCTTCGCGATCGTCGTCAGTGATCTCAACGTGGATATCGTTATCACGGAAATAACGCAACATATAGCCGGGATACGCGCCACGGCACTGCACGTCGCCAAAGAACTGCCAGCTACGATTCTCTTGCAGCGCTTCGAACACATCGTCCGGTTTGCAGGTCAGCGGATACATCAGCCCGCCCAGCAGCATATTGCCGATCTTACCGCCCGGGATAATCTCATGGCAGGCCTTCACGGCCAGCGCGCTTGCCACCAGTTGATGGTGAATCGCCTGATAAACCGCCTCTTTACTGCTGTTCGCCGGCAACCCGACACCGGTCATTGGCGCGTGCAATGACATGTTGATCTCGTTGAAAGTCAGCCACAATTTCACCTTCTCTTTGTAGCGGCTGAACACGGTACGCGCATACCGTTCAAAGAAGCCAATGGTCTGCCGGCTGCCCCAGCCGCCATACTGTTTTACCAACCCCCACGGCATCTCATAGTGGGATAAGGTGACCAGCGGCGTAATGCCGTATTTTGCCAGTTCATCAAATAGCTTGTCGTAGTAGGCAAGGCCCGCTTCATTCGGTGTGGTTTCGTCACCGTTCGGGAAAATACGCGTCCAGGCAATCGACACGCGCAGGCAGCTAAACCCCATCTCCGCAAACAGCGCGATGTCTTCCGGGTAGCGGTGGTAAAAATCGATGGCGACATCTTTCAGCGCACTGTCTCCCGCCACGCGTTCAACCACCTCGCCAAACACGCCTTTTGGCTGGACATCCGACGTTGAAAGACCTTTTCCGCCTTCCAGATACGCGCCTTCAACCTGGTTCGCAGCAATCGCGCCGCCCCACAAGAACGATTTCGGAAATGCTTTCATCACTTTCTCCTTTGATTAACCGACAACCGCAAGCAGCGGCATTCCGGCCTGTACTGAGGTTGCAGCCACGGTACGCACACCACCGGTGCTGTCGCTGTTACTGATAATAATTGGCGTGGCGAGATCGTAGCCGGCCGCAAGGATCGCGGCGCGATCGAACTCCAGCAGCAGATCGCCCACATTCACTCTGTCACCCACCTGAACATGTGCGGTAAAAGGCCCGTCTCCCAGTTTGACGGTATCGATACCGACGTGGATCAACACTTCAACTCCGCTATCGCTGAGCAGCCCGATCGCATGTTTGGTGGCAAACAGCGATGCGACTTCTCCGGCAAACGGGGCCACCACGCGCCCGTCCTGCGGAATGATCGCCACGCCCTGCCCCAGCAAACCGCTGGCGAACGTGGCATCCGGCACCTGATCCAGCGCCAGCACCGTACCGCTCATTGGCGCCAGGACCGTCTTCTCCGCCGGCATTGCCGCGCCGTCTGGCTCTGCGGCGACCGAAGCTTTTGGCAATCCGGCAAAAAAAGTCAGCACGCCGGATAAGAGCAGCGCTACGACGCTACCGATAATGCCGCCCCACAGCGTTGCATCAACGCCGCCCGGCGGGATCATCTGCGCCAGCGTAAAGATGTTGTCGAAACCAAAGGAATAGGCATGGCTGCCGCTAAAGCCGACAATGCCTCCGCCTATGGCTCCCGCTACACAACCAAAAATAAACGGACGGCGCAGCGGTAGCGTTAAACCGTACACGGCCGGTTCGGTGATGCCGAAAATCCCGGCGGCAATGGATGAACCCGCCAGCATCTTCTGGCGCGCATCGCGGGTACGCAGAAAGATCCCCATCGTTGCGCCAACCTGACCAAACACCGCAGGCAGCAGGATCGGCAGCATAGTGTCCTGTCCCAGGACGGCAATGTTGTTGATCATCAACGGTACCAGCCCCCAGTGCAGACCAAAAATCACGCAGACCTGCCACAGCGCGCCCAGCGCCGCCCCGGCCAGCCAGGGCGCCAGCGTATAGATTGTCTGATAGCCATGCGCCAGCATCTGACTCAGCCAGGTTGCGACCGGACCAATAATCAGGAACGTTAACGGGACGGTGACGGCGATGCAGATCAGCGGCGCAAAGAAATTTTTCACCGCCGCATGCAGGAAGCGATTGCCCTGTTTTTCCAGCCAGCAACTGACCCAGGCGGCAAGAATAATCGGGATCACGGAACCGCTGTAATTGAGGAACGTCACCGGGATGCCGAGGAAAGATTCGCTGGCCGCACCGGCAGCCTGGCTGGCATTGAAGGCCGAGATCATCAGTGGGTGCGTCAGCGCGCCGCCAATCACCATGGTGACAAAAGGACTGCCGCCGAATTTTTTCCCGGCGGTGTAACCCAGCACCAGCGGTAAGAAGAAAAAGAGCGCGTCGCTGGCGGCAAACCAGATTTTATAGGTACCGCTGTCGGTGGTGAGCCAGCCACAGACAATCGCCAGCGCCAGCAGCCCTTTGAGGATCCCGGATGCGGCAAGAATGCCGATAAATGGGGTAAAAATGCCGGAAACGATATCAATCAATCGCCCCAGCAGATTGCCTTTATCTTCTGCCGTCGCCGCTGGCGTTTCGTCCGTTAATCCTGCTTCCTGGCGCACGGCTTGCCACACTGCGTTCACATGGTTGCCAATCACAACCTGAAACTGGCCGCCGCTCTCCACCACCATAATCACGCCGGGGTTGGTTTTTAAACCTTCGGCGTCCGCTTTCTGGATGTCTTTGAGTTTGAAGCGCAACCGGGTAGCACAGTGTACCAGGCTGCTGATGTTCGCCTTCCCACCGACGTGGCTGAGGATCGCTTTCGCCAACGCTTGATATTCCATGTTGAATTCCCTTGCATCTGTCGCCCGAAGGCGGTGACTGAGTAAAAAAAAACCTGAGCCAGCGCCTCGCGGAGCCGGTCTCAGGTTTTGCCTGCGCAATGCAGTAACAATCCTTTTGCGTCTTGTTTTAACGCGTTTCTTTTCTCACCCGTTCAATATGAATGGCGAGGAACATAATTTCTTCGTTCGTTAGCTGACGCTGATAGCGGCTGACCAGATGGCGAGCGACTTTTTCCGCGCACTGCCATGCCAGCCGATAATTCTCTTTCACCGCCTGATGCAGAGAGAGATCGTCATCCGCCACCACCGTACGGTTCAGCAAACGCTGCGAGAAAAATTTCAGATGCGTCACAAAGCGATGATAGCTCAGCGACTCTTCATCGTATTCCAGCGTTAACTGGTACTTCACGATATGCAAAATTTCCTGCATCACCTGGGTGATATGCATCACTTCCGGCATTTCGCTGTTCAGTTGCGCCGTCACCAGATGCAGGGCGATAAACCCGGCTTCATCTTCCGGCAACTCAACATCAAGGCGTTTAGCCAGTATCGCCCGCGCCTGCTGGCCCAGCGCAAACTCTTTCGGATAGAGATGCTTGATCTCCCACAACAATACGTTGCGCACCACTGCGCCCTTTTTTTGCCGCTCAAGCGCAAAATAACAGTGGTCGGTCAGCGTAATGTAGAGGCTGTCCTGCAGCTTGCCGAGCTGGCTGCGGGCCAGTTCGATGATGCGATCGCAGGCGGTTATTACTTCCAGCGGGATCTGGCTGAGCAGCTCGCTGAGACGGCGCACCAGCTCATCGCTTTGCAGAGCAAACACCTTCTCAATACAGCGCTCATCCAGTTCATCACCGGGGCGTTTCTGGAACGCCAACCCCCGGCCCATGACAACCTGTTCGCGCTGCTGCTCATCCAGCACTACCACAACATTATTGTTTAATATTTTGGCGATTTTCATTCCGGCCCCGGAAACAAAAAAACCTGACCTCCGGCAGTTGCCGGACAATCAGGTTTCGCCTGCCTAAGCAGTAACAATCCAGGAGCCGACTCTACCAGTTTCCCGACGATGAAAAACACGTCGGGAGATTAAAATTGTGATCTTGCTCGCGCGATGCGTTAACGGAAAATCGCCTGATACGCTGATTCGTACTGCGGCGCGTTCCATTCAGCATCAAAAACCGTCAACGTGATGTAGCCGCGATTTAACCAGCCGGTATCCGTATCCGCTTCGCTCGGCGTCAGCACTTTCTCACTCATTACCTGCTTTGCCCCTCCGTATTCAAGCAACACATAGCTGTGTTGCGGCAGAGGAAAACGCTCATTGCCAATGTACTTTTCACCTTTCACGGCACTTTTCGCCAGCGGCGGGTAGTTAATGCTCACCCCGGTGCCAGCGGGCAACAGCGGCTTGCCAGGCTGCCATTTAGCGTGGAGTTTATCGACCCGCGACACCACATCATCAACGGCGTCCGGCCAGTATTTATGCGTGCTCGGCCAGCCCGCTTTCATCTCTTCAGCCGTCAATAAATAGCCAATACTGGCGGCTATGGCCGGGTAGCCATAGCGTACCGCGCGCGCCGCGGCACCGACGGTGCCGGAATTGAGCTGCGCAACGCCGGTATTCGGCCCGTCGTTGACGCCAGAAATCACCAGATCCGGCGGGTTATGCTTCAGCACGCCGAGCAGGCCAAAATCCACGGCATCCGCCGGGGTTCCGGGGAAGCAGTAACGCTTCTCCGCCACCTTTTTAACGTCGAAGATTTTGTTCGGTTTGAAGGTGATCGCCGAACCGATACCACTCTGATTCTTCGCCGGCGCCACCATCCAGACGTCATACCCTTTCTCCGCCAGCTTCTGCTGTAGCGAAAGCGTACCCACAGAATCACAACCATCATCATTGACCAGCAAAATACGCATGGCGCGTTCCGCCGCCTGAACACCGGGCGCTGCCAGTGCCGTTACCAACAACGCCATCACTGCTTTTTTCATGACTAAACTCCTTTTTAATTAAGCAGACCAAATTTGTATTCCAAGGAAACCGCGCCGCCGATGCCTTTCGCACGATGAAAAGTACGTTTATCTTCGGTGAGCCACGGTTTTCCATTGTTCAGTTTCCAGCCGTAGCTGGGACCTATTCCGGCAAACAGCGAAAAGCCTGCGAAGCGTTTCGGTGTCCAGGCGAAATATCCGCCGTACTCCCATTCAGTTAATGCGGTATTTTGATAATTGATGTTGTAACCGTAATTACCGTACAGGCCGACGGTAAATTCCGGCGAGAAGGCATATTTACCGTAGAGATAAAGCATTTGTTCGCCATCATTGACATAATCATTTCCTTCACCGTCTGCCGGACTATTAAATGCGCCCCGGGTATTTTTCCCCAGATGCCAGTAAAAACTCCCTAAGCCATTATTCAAAGACGCTTTGGTTTTTGACCAGCCGATACCTGATTCCAGATTATGATATTGATAACCCACCAGCGTAAAAAGATGCCGGGCGCTATGGCTAAAACCTCGTGCACCTTCCCAATTATCAAGCCCGCGATTGTAATACCAGGCGCCGCGTAATAAGAGATTTTGCCGTTCAGCAACCGGTATAGAAAATTGTGCTTCTACGCCATGGCGTAAAAGGTAATTATCACTTTCGCCCGACATCCAGCTTATTCGCGTATTTTTCGACGGGCTCCAGATGATTTCTCCTGTCGCAATATGATCGATCGGCTTATTACTGGCGAGGGTGTAAAAACGGCGCTTTTCCGGCTCATCGCGTTCCGAAAAACGCGTCACCCAGGCGCCGCGCGCCGAAATCGCGCCCCAGCCGCTTTCTATACTGATACCCTGCCAACTACTTGGCGCCGCGCGGCTGCGCGTCACGTTCAGTGCGCCAAATTTATAAAGCTGCCGCCAGCCCGCATATAGCCGCGCGTACGCCGCTTCATCTCCCCACTTAAGCTTTGCGTAGAGCTGCCCGACTTTATTGAAACCTTCCGCATGGCCGTGATTGTCGCGCAGCAGGTCGCGCCCGGCGAATGAGGCATTCGCCGAGAGTTTCGCCACGCTGTACCAGGAGGCGTCAATGCCCAACAGATCGCTATACCAGCCGCTTTGATAATCCAGATGCGCCGCCTGCGCCCAGGCACTCTGATCGCCCACGCCGAGCAACGCCAGTTGATCGCCGGTGTTAAACATCCAGACGTTTTTTAGCGTGAGATCGAGTTGGCTATCGGCAAGAAAAGGCGTCGCGCTAACGGGCGCGGCGTAAGCGGAAATAAAAACCAGAGGGAGTGATAATTTTAAAAGTGCCATAATATGTATTCCATTATTATATTATTGACCACTGAATAGCTATCGAACCGGTGTCGATATCGGTGACAAATGAATAGATTAATTTAAAAGAGTAACTTAGTCGTTCCATTAACACGCCAGATAAAAACAAAAAAACCTAAATCCGGAATTCGCTATAGCGAACCCTGTGAATTTAGGTTTTGCCTGTATAACAGTAACAATCCTGACGTTGTGCGAACAGAAATAACACTCTGGTTTTAAATAATCCAGCGGCTATTTTATCAATAAATAAAAAACGTGATTCAGCTAACGCAGCCATCGAGTGCTGGCGTAATTATTACATTATTCTGGATTCAGCTTAACACGCAAAATTGCCGCGGCTATCTCTTCCGATGTTTTATAAGTACGAATTTCAGCAAATAAATTACTGGCTTCGTTATATTCTTTACGCAAATAACCCAGCCACTGTTTAATACGCGCCACGTGATACAAACCGGTATCGCCCTGCTTTTCCAGCCGCGAATATTTCGCCAGCAGCGCCACCACATCAGGCCACGGCATGCGTGGTTCATTGTATTTCACCACCCGGCTCAGGTTTGGCACATTCAGCGCGCCGCGACCGATCATCACCGCATCGCAACCAGTAGCTGTCATACACGCCTGGGCGCTTTGCCAGTCCCAGATCTCGCCGTTGGCAATCACCGGGATCGACAACCGCTGCCGGATCTCGCCAATGGCCTGCCAGTTAATACACTCTGCTTTATAACCGTCTTCTTTGGTGCGCCCGTGTACCGCCAGTTCCGTCGCGCCCGCCTGCTGTACCGCATCGGCAATCTCAAACTGACGGGCGGAGCTGTCCCAGCCGAGACGCACTTTAACAGTCACGGGTAAATGCGACGGTACTGCCTCGCGCATCGCTTTTGCGCCGCGATAAATCAGCTCAGGATCTTTCAGTAACGTTGCGCCGCCGCCGCTGCCATTGACCAGTTTGGATGGACAGCCGCAATTCAGATCGACGCCCCACGAACCGAGTTCCACCGCCCGTGCGGCATTTTCCGCCAGCCATTGCGGATATTGCCCCAGCAGTTGAACACGTACCAGCGTGCCGGAAGGGGTACGGCTTTGCCGCTGCAATTCCGGGCAGATTTTATGGAATGATTTTACCGGCAGCAGTTGATCGACCACGCGCAAAAACTCGGTAATGCACAGATCGTAATCGTTAACCTCGGTCAGCAGCTCGCGCACCAGCGAATCGAGCACACCTTCCATCGGCGCCAGTAATACACGCATAGACCACCCCGGGAAAAAATGAGGCGACATAGTAGCGCCTCCGTTGCAGCGAGGAAAGTGCCTTTATTACGCGGGAAAACTACACTGAGCGAGGTTCGCGCAATAAATCTTGTAAGAATGCCTGACGTTCACAAATGGAATGTTTGGTATGCTCACAATTCATGATGTGATCAGTAGCACGTTTTAAGCTTTAATTGTATGATGAATGCGTTTCGGCAAGGGCTTTCACCATGAGTAAATCATTGAATATTATCTGGCAATATCTTCGTGCTTTCGTGCTTATCTATGCCTGTCTTTATGCAGGTATCTGGCTCTCTTCGCTGCTGCCAATCACGATTCCTGGCAGCATTATTGGCATGCTGATTATGTTTGTGCTGCTGGCACTGCAAATCCTTCCGGCGAAGTGGGTCAATCCCGGCTGCTTCCTGCTAATCCGCTATATGGCGCTGCTGTTCGTCCCGATTGGCGTGGGGGTGATGCAGTATTACGACCTGCTGCGGGCGCAGTTCGGGCCGATTATTGTTTCCTGTGCTGTCAGCACGGTGATTGTCTTTTTGGTGGTGAGCTGGAGTACGCATCTGGTACACGGCGAACGCAAAATAGCAGGACAAAAAGGTAGCAAAGAATGATGACGTATATCTGGTGGTCGTTGCCCCTGACGCTGGTGGTCTTTTTTGCCGCGCGTAAGCTGGCCGCACGTTTCAAAATGCCGCTGCTGAATCCACTGCTGGTGGCAATGATAGTGATTATCCCCATTCTCTTAATCACCGGCATTCCCTACGATCACTATTTTCAGGGCAGCAAGGTTCTGAACGATCTGCTGCAACCGGCGGTAGTCGCACTGGCCTTTCCGCTCTATGAACAGCTACACCAGATCCGCGCACGCTGGAAATCGATCATTACCATCTGTTTTGTTGGCAGCGTGGTCGCAATGACCAGCGGCGCCGTCATTGCTTTATTGATGGGTGCGACACCGCAAATCGCCGCATCGGTATTACCGAAATCGGTCACCACGCCTATTGCGATGGCCGTAGGCGGCAGCATTGGCGGTATTCCGGCAATCAGCGCCGTTTGCGTGATTTTTGTCGGCGTGCTGGGCGCGGTATTCGGCCATACCCTGCTGAATGCAATGCATATTCATACCAAATCCGCCCGTGGTCTGGCGATGGGAACCGCGTCACATGCGCTGGGCACCGCGCGCTGCGCAGAGCTGGATTACCAGGAAGGGGCGTTCAGCTCGCTGGCGCTGGTTATTTGCGGGATCATTACCTCCCTGGTAGCGCCATTTTTGTTCCCCATCATCCTGGCTGTCGTCGGTTAAAATTTGCGATACTTCGCGCATTTATTGTTTGTGGTTACATAAGTTGCAATGGCAGTGTGATTTTAATCACACATATGGGTGATTCCGCCCCGTAAACTACGATTCCAATACACTGCTATGAGGCACTGCTATGCATCCACGTTTTCACACTGCTTTTTCCGGGCTTACGGAGAACCTGCAAACCGCTCTGGCGCCGCTGCTGGCGGATGCACACTTCCCCGCGATGTTGAGCGCAGAGCAGGTGGCAACATTGCAACGTGCCAGCGGTCTGGATGAAGACGCGCTGGCGTTTGCGCTGCTGCCGCTGGCCGCAGCATGCGCCCGAACCGATCTTTCTCATTTCAATGTTGGTGCCATCGCGCGCGGTATCAGTGGTACGTGGTATTTCGGCGCGAATATGGAGTTTGCCGGCAGCACCCTGCAACAATCCGTGCACGCCGAGCAAAGTGCCATCAGCCATGCCTGGCTGCGCGGTGAAAAATCCCTCTCCGCCGTGACGGTGAACTACACGCCGTGCGGCCACTGTCGTCAGTTTATGAATGAGCTCAACAGCGGTCTGGATCTGCATATTCATCTGCCGGGTCGCGCGCCGCATACGCTGGGCCATTACCTGCCGGATGCGTTTGGTCCGAAAGATCTGGAGATCAAAACGCTACTGATGGATAACGCCGATCACGGTTTCCTGCCGGACGGCGATGAACTGGCGCAGGCGGCAATTAACGCAGCGAACCAGAGCCATGCGCCGTATACCCACTCCCCCGCCGGCGTGGCCATTTTGTGTCGTGGCGGGCAGATTTTCAGTGGTCGTTATGCCGAAAATGCCGCCTTCAACCCGTCACTGCCGCCGCTGCAGAGCGCGCTGAACCTGCTGAGCCTTAACGGCTATGATTACGCCGATATCGAACGGGCGGTGCTGGCGGAACGTGCTGACGCGCCGCTCACCCAGTGGGATGCCACCGCCGCCACGCTGCGCACCATCGGTTGTCATCAGATACAACACCTGCAACTCGCCTGATCGCCTCGCACTGCGGGCAAAACCCGCAGTGATGAAAAAGCCCGCAGTTGAGCGTCTGTTTCTTGCGCTTGCCAGACGGGTAAAGTAGCCTGAGTTAAATTTCACTCCTGTACTGAGTCTGCTGCATGCTAAAGCGTTTTTTCTACAGCCTGTTAGTCCTGATCGGCTTACTGCTGTTAACTGCGCTTGGCCTCGATCGCTGGATGAGCTGGAAAACCGCCCCCTATATTTATGACGATTTGCAGGATCTTCCCTGGCGTCAGGTTGGCGTAGTGCTCGGAACGGCAAAATATTACCGCACCGGCGTCATCAATCAGTATTACCGCTACCGGATTCAGGGCGCGCTGAACGCCTACAACAGCGGCAAGGTTAATTATCTGCTGCTGAGCGGCGATAATGCGCTGCAAAGCTACAACGAACCGGTCACCATGCGTAAAGATTTGATTGCAGCAGGCGTCGATCCAGCAGATATCGTGCTGGACTATGCCGGTTTCCGCACGCTGGACTCCATTGTCCGCACGCGTAAGGTTTTCGACACCAACGATTTCATCATTATTACGCAGCGCTTCCACTGTGAACGCGCGCTGTTTATCGCTCAGCATATGGGGATTCAGGCGCAGTGTTATGCCGTGCCTTCACCCAAAGATATGTGGAGCGTGCGGGTGCGCGAATTTGGCGCCCGGCTGGGCACTATCGCCGATCTCTATCTCTTCAAACGCGAACCGCGCTTCCTCGGCCCGCTGGTGCCAATTCCATCAATGCAGGAAGTTCCTGACGATGCGCAGGGCTATCCGGCTGTCACCGTCGGACAGTTGATGGAATTGCAGAAGAAAGCGAAAAACTGAGCGCGTTTAATTCACTGATGTGTTGCGGGTCGTATTTTTCACCGGACGAATCAGTGTAAAACGACGCGCGATAAAATCGCGGTGGTCAATCGTGGTGCGATCCAGCGTCCATAATCCGTTCAGCGCATTGAACGGTAAAGTCACCTCTCCGTCCGGCGTATTCACCAGATATTCACCGGTCTTCAGATAACCCACACTGCATACAATTCGCGCCGGTGGATGATTTTTTAAACGGAATTCTATTTTGCGAAAACCCGTTGGCACAATACAAAAATAGAAGAACGGTAACGCGGTAATTTTAATATCACCAGGGCTGGCGATAATATCGCCATCGCGCAATAACTCCACGCCTTTTAAATAGAAATTGACCTGGTGATTTTTTTCGTACGGCAAACTATCAACTTTAAAATACACAAAATTCATAAGCACCCCTGAGCTGCGTATACAACTTTCACAGATTCATTCCTTTAAGCGTAAATAGCCAGACGGATGAAGGCATTCAGAATTGACTTAATTATTATCCGGAGGGGAAAAAGCAGTTGTGTAATTTTGGAAATAATGAGCTGCCATCACGATGATATATTTGATAATACACCGCAGATGGCAGTTGAATAACACTATCAGGCCACTTTGTCCTCGCACTGATGTAAACAACGTTCCAGGTCGTAAATCAGACTTCTGACCTGGTCGGGGGATAAATCAAAGAACTGCGAATCAAACACCGATGCGCCCGGCCCGGCTGGCGATGTGCTGTAGCCAAACTTCATCACCACGCCGTGCGCGTTATCTACTGCCCCAACCTGCCAGCCGGTGACGGGGAATGCGGGAAATACACCTGCGTTGCTCATCTCAATCTCCTTATAAACGCTGTGCCTTAATTCAGCGTAGCATTGAAATGAAAATTTTAACAAGTCAGTTGTCATGAAGTTTTTTTGTGGTCATCAGACGCTATTGTCAGTGAGAAAAATCTATAACACAGTGAAAAAAAGCAAAAAAAAAGCCCGCTACGGGAAGCGGGCTTGATAAGCATATCTGAATTATTTCTTACGTGCGTATTTTAATGAGTCCAGTGCCACGGCGAAAATGATAATTCCGCCCTTGATAATATACTGCCAGTACGGGTTGATACCAATATAGGTCAGGCCATAGTTGATTACGGTGAAAATAATAACACCCGTTACAACACCGATAACTGTACCCACGCCGCCACTAAAGGAGACGCCGCCCACCACGCACGCGGCGATAGCATCCAGCTCATACATGAAGCCAAGGTTGTTGGTCGCGGAACCGATGCGACCCGCTTCCAGCATCCCACCGAACGCGTAGAACACACCGGAAAGGGCATAAATCATCAGCAGGTTCAGCGCAACGTTAACACCAGAGACTTTCGCCGCTTCCGGGTTACCGCCGATGGCGAAAATATTTTTGCCGAAGCGGGTTTTATTCCATAGCACCCAGACGAAGGCGACGGCAATCAGCGCATAGAAGGTGATGTACGACAAACGGAAACTGCCCAACGCGATAAAGCCCTGCGTAAAGGTCGAGAAGCCGCTGTCGAAGCCAGAAATGGGCGACGCGCCAACGAAGTCGTAGTACAGGGAGTTGATACCGTAAACGATGATCATCGTACCGAGCGTGGTAATAAACGGCGTCACGTTGAGGTACGCAATCACGATACCGTTCACCAGACCAATCACCGCGCCGATTGCGCAGACAATCAGAATCACCACTGGAATCGGCATGGTTGCCATATCCGGGAAGACTTTGTTGGCGTTTTCCATCGACTGCAACAAGGTTGCCGCCACCACCGCAGCAAGCCCGACCTGGCGCCCTGCGGAAAGGTCAGTCCCCTGAGTAACGATTAATCCCGCCACACCCAGCGCAATAATAATACGCACTGAAGATTGAGTCAGAATATTACTTAAGTTCAGCAGACTTAAGAAAGTGGGATCCTGAAAAATGATAATGGCCAGTAACACTAAAAGAACAACGTAAATACCGCCGTCTTTCAGATAAGTGAGAAAAGTTTTCTTATTTAACGCACTCATGAGGAGCCCCTGATCTTAAAGGTGCAAAGACGCAAGACGGAGAATTTCGTTTTGCGTTGTCGTTTTAGTATCAACAATCCCGGAGACGAGGCCATTGCTCATTACCAGAATACGGTCAGTGATGCCTAACAACTCAGGCATTTCAGAGGAAATAATAATAATCCCCTTATTTTTCTTGGCCAGTTCGGCAATCAATTGGTAGATTTCAAATTTCGCACCAACATCAATACCGCGGGTCGGCTCATCGAGCATTAAAATTTCCGGCTGAGTTAATAACCAGCGGCCAATAATAACCTTCTGCTGGTTACCACCGGATAACGAACCAATTTGTGTGCGGTGTCCTGGCGTTTTCACACGCATCGAGTCGATAACCCACTGAGTATCACTCTTCATGCGGCTATTATCCAGTAAGCCAACTTTGTTTTTATAGTTTTGAATATTAGAAATCAATGAGTTAAAACCGATATCAAGGTACGCATAAATACCGGTAGAACGGCGCTCTTCGGTCACCAGTGCGAAGCCATTATTAATCGCTTCATTGGCATTGTGATTATTAATCAGTTTGCCATGCAGCTTAATGGTCCCGGAAGATTTCTCACGAATGCCGAATAAGGTTTCAACGATGTCGGTGCGTTTCGCCCCTACCAGCCCGGCAATGCCGAGAATTTCCCCTTTGCGCAGATCAAAGCTAATATCGCGAATGGAGGGCTGGCGCAACGAGGTCAGATTACGCACTTCAAGGATGGTTTCCCCTGGTGTGTTATGTTTATCCGGGAAGCGCTGGTTCAGCGAACGTCCGACCATCATAGCGATGATCTTATCCATATCCAGCCCTTCCAGCGGCTGAGTGGCAATCCACTGGCCATCACGCAGGACGGTTATTTCATCACACAACTGAAATATCTCTTCCATTTTATGGGAGATATAAACAATACCGCAGCCGCGTTCTTTCAGCTTGCGGATAATTTTAAACAGATGATTAACTTCTTTTTCAGTTAGAGACGAAGTTGGCTCATCCATAATAACGATTTTGGCGTTATAGGAGAACGCTTTCGCAATTTCAATCATCTGCATTTGTGAAACAGACAATGTTCCCACACGCGCCCGTGGATCAATATCAATATCCAGCTCATCAAAAATAGCTTTGGTATCGCGATACATTTTTTCCTGATCGACAAACATACCTTTGGTCGGGTAGCGACCCAGCCACATATTGTCCATCACGGAACGTTGCAGCACCAGGTTAAGTTCCTGGTGAACCATCGAAATACCATTTTCCAGCGCTTCTTTTGCGGAATGGAAATCGATCTCTTGTCCCTGAAAAAGAATGCTGCCGGAATCTTTTTGATAGATCCCAAAAAGGCATTTTAATAATGTTGATTTACCTGCACCGTTTTCTCCCATTAATGCGTGAATGGAATGTGGACGGACTTTTAAATTGACATTATCGAGTGCCTTTACGCCTGGAAAAGACTTGTTGATATTGCTCATTTCCAACAAGAATTCACCTGACGACTGAGTATTATTGCTGACCATAATTATACCTTGTTGGCCTGGCATATCGTATTATTAATGGGCGTATTAATTAATACGCCCAGTGAGAACATGCTTACTTAAATATTATTTACCGGCAATTTCAGCCAGGTTGTCTTTATCTACACCAACGTAAGGAATACGAACAATTTTATTGTCGATTTTCCAGTTGGTGCCATCAGCGGCGGCTTTACCTTCAGCGAGGTTCTTCGCCAGATCAAAGCTTGCTTTCGCCTGGTTGTTGGCATCGTTCAGCACCGTACCGGCCATCGCACCGGATTTCACCAGCGCCAGCGCTTCTGGCAGCGCATCGACACCGAAGACCGGAATGGAGGTCTTGTTGTGTGCTTTCAGCGCTTCAACGGCACCCATAGCCATCGCATCGTTGTTAGCGATAACCACTTCAATTTTGTTTGCATTCGGGCCGGAGAGCCAGGCGTCCATTTTATCTTTCGCCTGAGCGGTATCCCACATGGCGGTATCCAGCGCCAACTGCTGAGTTTTGATGCCTTTGTCGTTCAGTTCTTTGATAACGTACGTGGTACGCGCTTCAGCATCCGGATGGCCCGGTTCGCCTTTCAGTAGTACGTACTGGATCTGACCGTCTTTGTTCAGGTCCCATGCCGGGTTAGCGGCCCAGTGTTTAGCAATCAGGTCGCCCTGAATTACACCGGATTCTTTAGAGTCAGTTCCCACATAGTAAGCTTTGTCGTAGCTATCCAGCGCTTTACGGGAAGGCTCTTTGTTGAAGAAAACAACCGGAACGTTCTGGCCGCGCGCTTTCTCAATTACCGTACCCGCTGCCGCCGGGTCAACCAGGTTGATGGCCAGTGCTTTCACGCCTTTCGCCAGCAGAACGTCGATCTGATCATTCTGTTTTGACTGGTCGTTCTGGGAGTCGTTCATCAGCAACTGAACATCCGGCGCTGCTTTGGCATCTTTCTCAATTGCTTTACGCACAACAGACATGAAGTTGTCGTCATACTTATAAATGGTCACACCAATGCGGGTATCGGCTGCGTGTGCGGCTGCGCCAAAAAGCATGCTTGCCATAACAGCAGAGAGGGTCAACACCTTCTTATTCATGGTATCTCCGGTTTTTTTATATGCAGGGTAGTTCTTATGAATAATGCTCGGCAGGCCGGAATGTTACTAAAACGTTACGGTCGACCGAAGTTCACTCTAAAAATTCCACTCGTCCGTGTTCGGTAACGCTCCAGAAGTTCGATTTCTTCGAAGTGTCAAAGCGACTACTCGTAGTTAAAGTGAATAATCACCGTTACATCGTGTTTCAGCTTCTAAGACGCTGACATCATAGTCAGCGCGTTGTTAAGATACTGTGAATTTACTCACAGATTGAAAACGGTTACATCACCCGATGTTATAAGTTAGTGATCGGAGCCACAGTTTGCCGGGCGGCAACAGAGTGGCGGCGCACCAGCGTAGGCATAAAGCAGTGCGACGCCTGCAAATCCAGCTTCCCTGCGGCCCCCAGCAGTGCCAGCTCAGTGGCAAGGCGCGCCATTGATGCCACCGGATAACGCACGGTCGTCAGTTGCGGATCGGTGTAACGGGCGATGGGAATATCATCGAAACCAATCAATGACAAATGCTGTGGCACCGCAATGCCGTTATCTTTCAGCGCCGTCAGCGCGCCTGCCGCCATGCTGTCGTTATAGGCGAAGACCGCAGTAAGTTGCAGATTGCGGCCAAGCAGCTCAACCATTGCCGCTTCCCCGCCCTGCATATCCGGCGAGCCGGTGCCGACCCAGCTATCCGGCGCCGTAATTCCCTGCTCTTCCAGCGCGCGGAACCAGCCCTCGCGGCGCAGATCGTTGTCTTCAATATGGTGACTGGATGCCAGATAGCCGATGCGCTGATGGCCATTATTCAGCAACATGCGGGTTGCCATTACCGCCCCGCTGACGTTATCAAGGCAGACGCAGCGGTGCGCATATCCCGGTACTAACCGATTGATCAGCACCATGCCCGGAACCTGCTCCATAAAGCCTGCCAGCTCCTCATCGCTCAGTGCTTTCGAGTGAACAATCAGGGCGTTACAGCGCTGACGGATCAGCACTTCGATAGAGTGGCGCTCTTTTTCGGCTTCATGATAACTGTTACCGATCAGCACATATTTATCGTGCTGCTGCGCGACGGTATCCACCGCTTTGACCAGCGCGCCGAAGAAGGCATCCGAAACATCCATCACCACCACGCCGATGGTATCGCTCACCTGGGTGGCCAGCGCCTGCGCGTTGGCATTTGGGCGATAACCAAGCTGGGCGACCGTTTTCATCACCGTCTCACGCGTATCCTGGCTTACCAGCGCGCTGTTATTCAGCACGCGGGAAACCGTCGCGACGGAGACGCCCGCATGACGGGCAACGTCACGAATGGTGATCATTTTCACCCACCTCTTCTGGATTGCGGCTGTTCACACTCACCCCCTGGGTTAAGTAAGGAGGCTATTCTGGCAGTCGGTGCGGGAATGCTACGTGAGTGACTTCACATGAATGGAAACGGTTACATCCATTTTGTTAATGATTGTGATCGGGATCGTTATCTGGATGTGCGTTCTAATGATGTCCCTGAAGCACGAGCGGTTAATTGCCGCCACAACCACTCCATGGGCCCCTGGCGGAAATGTTTAAGCCAGAATACGGAGAAGAGGATGTTAACCGCCCAGACCAGCGGCACAAATGCCAGCAGTTGCAAACGGTTAAACTTCATAAACAGACCAAGATGGTTAAACAGCGTGGTGCAGATCAGGGTTTGCAGCAGATAGTTACTCAGCGCCATCCTGCCAACGCAGGCAATCGCACTCACCAGTTTACTGCCGCAGATCTGCGGCCAGAATCCCCACGCCAGCGCGGCATAGCCTATCGCCTGCATCGGCCCGCCGAGTTCTCGCGGCGCCTGCAAAAAGAAAGCACACCAGCGATATGACCAGCCAAGCTGCCACTGCGCAACAATGGATGGAATGTTGATCAACATTCCAAGCGCAATCAGCAGTGCGCCAACACGCCGGTAATGACGAAGGCTGAACTGCCCTCTCAGCCAGCCGCTACGCATCAGCGCCGCCCCCAGCAGCATCATGCCGGCCAGTTGCCAGCCATATTGCGCTCCCAGCGCCAGCAGCGCATTCGACAGCATATCCGCGCGGTTACTGAGCGCCTCCGTAAAGCCGCCGCTGGTTTTCCACCACATTTCATACTGCACATTGGCGGCGTCCGGAAGCCAGGAGCGGTTAGGCGTCGTGCCGGAAATAGCGCCCAATAACAGCAGTACGGCGATGCCAATCAGATACAGCACCACGCCGGTGTTGAACATCGTCTTCACGCTGTGCGCGTCGCGGATCATCCGCCAGGCAATCAGCCCTACCAGCCCGTAAGCCAGCAGAATATCGCCATCCCAGAAAAAGAGGCCGTGTATAAACCCGAGAATAACCAGCAGCGTCAGGCGCGACTGGATCCAGCGTTTACCGCGCGGCAGCAGCATTTGCAGCCCCGCGCCAAACAGAATGGCGAACAGCGAGAGAAATTTCACCTGAGCGAACAGGTCAAGCAGCGCCCATGTCCAGGCATCGCGCGGCGTGATGTCGCCATACCAGGCGGGATTCAGGTAGGCCGCCTTCGGCAAACCGAAGGCGGTAATATTCAGCAGCAGAATACCAAGAATGGCGATGCCACGAACGAAATCCAGCGTGACATTTCTCTCCATGTCTGGCTCCCGGCGAATCAGTTGCTGTGGCGTACGGCGCGCAGGAACTCCTGGCGGGTATTCTGGCTGGACTTAAACAACCCGCCGAGCGAGGTGGTGGTGGTGGCGCTGGTGGCATCCCGAATGCCGCGTGCTTTGACGCAATAATGCACGGCATCAATGGATACTGCGACATTGTTGGTACCCAGCAGCGTTTGCAGCGCCGTCAGGATCTGCTGCGTTAAACGCTCCTGCACTTGCGGGCGTTGAGCGAAAAATTGCACGATACGGTTGATTTTCGACAGACCAATGACCGACTCTTTCGGAATGTAGGCCACCGTTGCTTTACCATCGATAGTCACAAAATGGTGCTCACAGGTGCTGGTCAGCGTGATATCGCGCACCGTTACCATTTCATCCACCTTCATTTTGTTCTCAATGACGGTGATCTTCGGGAAATTGGCGTAATCGAGGCCGGAGAAAATCTCATCGACATACATTTTGGCGATGCGATGCGGCGTTTCCATCAAGCTGTCATCATTCAGATCGAGATTAAGTAGCTGCATAATCTCGGTCATATGCCCGGAAATAAGACGTTTACGGGTTTCGTTATCCATTTCGCGCACCGGGGGGCGCAGCGGTGTTTCCAGGCCGCGGGCGACCAGAGCCTCGTGAACGAGCGCCGCTTCTTTACTGAGTGATGACATTATTTTTCTCCTGCAGGTGTGGCATGCTTCGCCAGTTACGGCGAAGTGAGCGAACATTGTGCGTGAGGTCGCGCACATAATCCAGCCCTGGTCGTGATAATTATAGAAATCGTTATTGCCTTTCAGGCGCTGGTTTCCATACCAGTAAGCCGCCAATCAGCAGCGCAATCGCCGCCACCCCGAGCGCCGGTTCAAGACGCTGCGTCAGCCAGGTGGAGAGCGCCGACGTCATCGGGCCAACCAGTTGCCCTACGGCATAGCCAGTGGTCAGCAACCCGGCCATATAACGTGTGTGATCGGGTGCAAGCTCGCGTCCATACAATAACGAAAGCTGTACCGCACAGAGAAACCCGCCGCCGACCAGTAATGCGCCGCATACCAGCCCGCTCATGCCAGGCAGCAACCAGGCGGCCAGCACGCCAGCGCCCTGCAACCACAGCACGATCGCCAGCCGTTGGTGGCTGTGACCCACATGACGCAGCAGGATACTGAGCGCAATCCCCAGCACCGCTGCCGCACCGAACACCGGCCAGACAAACTGCGCGAACAGGCTGCCGGGAAAGCGCAGCGCCGCCATTTGCGACAGAAACGTCGCGGGCAGAATATACCCGAATCCGGCAAGACTGTAGCTCCACACCAGCCGTTTGAGGTTTGCCGCCAGGTGCAGCGGCTGCGGTTGTGTTCCGGCGCGGTGCCATTCGCCAGGACGCGGCAGATAGCGGGCGATCAGCGCTACCAGCAGCAATGCCAGCACGCCATACACCTGCCAGGCGGAAGCCGCACTTAAGCCTTTCGCCTGAATCGCCACCGCCAGCAGGCCGCTGATAGCAATTCCGGCACCGGGGCCGGCAAACACTGCCGCGCTCAGTCCCGGCTTACCGGCATGCGCCAGCCGCTCATTACTCCAGGCGGCGATCAACACCATCGCCCAACCGCTCATCGCACCAATCACCAGCCGTAACGCGCCGTGAACCAGCGCGTTATCCGCCATCGCAGAGAGAAGCGTCAGCGCAACCGCGCCGCTGATACCAAGCCACAGGCGCAGCTCGATATGCCGCTGCGCGCGCATCGCATCCCAGGCGCCAAGCAGATAACCCAGGTAGTTAATCGCGGCAACCAGCCCGGCGCTGGTCAGCGTGAGCTGCCCGTCGCGGATCATCAACGGCACCTGCGGGGTAAACGCAAAGCGGCCAATCCCCATCGCCACCACTAACACAATAAAGCCGCAGAACGCTACTCGCTGCGCCATGGCCTCTCCAAATGTTAATAATAAGTTGTATTTATGATGCAACAGGTTAAATGGAGGCGAAAGTGAAAGTTACTCAGCTAAGGGAATAATCTGTATGATACCAGGATGTTACTTATTTTTAACCGTGAATACCTGAGGAGCCCCGCATGGAAATGCTCGAAGAGCACCGCTGTTTCGAAGGCTGGCAACAGCGCTGGCGTCACGACTCCGCCGTACTCAACTGTTCGATGACCTTTAGCATCTTTTTACCGCCGCCGCGCAGTGTAACGCCGCCGCCGGTGCTGTTCTGGCTCTCCGGCCTGACCTGTAATGATGAAAACTTCACCACCAAAGCGGGCGCACAGCGTGTCGCGGCAGAACTGGGGATTGTGCTGGTGATGCCGGATACCAGCCCGCGCGGCGATGCAGTGGCCGATGCTGACGGCTACGATCTGGGCAAAGGCGCTGGGTTTTATCTCAATGCCACACAGCAACCGTGGGCAGCGCACTACCGGATGTATGATTATCTGCGTGACGAATTACCGGCGCTGATTCAGGCGGAATTTAACGTCAGCCCGCGTTGCGCCATTAGCGGCCATTCAATGGGCGGTCATGGCGCATTGATTATGGCGCTGAAAAACCCGGGGCGTTATAGCAGCGTGTCGGCGTTTGCGCCGATTGTTAATCCGTTGCAGGTACCGTGGGGACAGAAAGCGTTCACGGCGTATCTGGGCAATGACGCCGCCTTGTGGCGTGAGTGGGATAGCTGCGCGCTGATGCTGGAAAGCGCAGAGGCCGATGCGATCCCGACGCTTATCGATCAGGGCGATAACGATCAGTTCCTTGCCGATCAACTGCAACCGGCGCGGCTGGCGGAAGTGGCGCGGCAAAAAGGCTGGCCGCTAACGCTGCGTATCCAGTCCGGTTACGATCACAGCTACTTCTTTATTGCCTCCTTTATTGAAGATCATCTGCGCTTCCATGCGCAGCATTTGCTGAAATAACGCCAACCCCGGCGGTAAGCGCTGCCGGGGCTTTTCTTGTCAGAAACGGTAATCAACGGCCATTAAAGTCGCGGTGGCCATCTTCGTTGCCGGACGCCTTGCATCCCTTTCAGCATATCTTTGAGATCGTCCCGCGTAATCACGCTGATACTGGCGGGCAGGAACGTTTGGCAGGCAAAAAAAAGCCCTCATAACGAGGGCTAAAAGAGTGAATCTATTTGCTAAGGCGTTCCGGGAACTCCATTTCGCTATAGCGGACGAAACGGGTACCTTTGGTCCATTTGTAACCAAACCAAATCACCAGGAACAGCGGGATACCAATATAGGTGGCCGCAACCGCGCCCCAGTCGATGGAGTCGGCCAGGAACGCCTGATAGTTCTGCCCGAGGGTGATGATCAAACAGAGCACGAAGGCGAAGATCGGCCCAAGCGGGAAGAAGCCGGAACGATACGGCAGGTTTTCCAGCGAGTGGCCCTGCGCAACGTAACCGCGACGGAAGCGGTAATGGCTGATCGCGATACCGAGCCAGGCGATAAAGCCGGTCATCCCGGAGGTGTTCAGCAGCCACAGGTAAACGGTCTGATTGCCGAACATCGAGGTCAGGAAGCACAACCCGGCGATTACCGTCGTGGCATACAGCGCGTTACGCGGCACGCCGCCCTTCGACAGTTTGGCGAAAATACGCGGTGCTTTACCGTCGCAGGCCAGCGTGTAAAGCATACGCGTGGAGGCGTACATACCGGAGTTACCCGCAGAAAGCACCGCCGTCAGGATCACCGCGTTCATTACCGCCGCCGCCGAGAGCAGACCGGCATGTTCAAACACCAGCGTGAACGGACTGACGCTGATGTCTTTTACATCATTGCGCAGCAGGCTTGGATCGGTATACGGAATGATCAGGCTGATGATCAGGATGGCAAACACATAGAACAGCAGAATACGCCAGAACACCTGGCGTACCGCGCGCGGAATGTTTTTCTCAGGATTTTCAGATTCACCCGCTGCAATACCAATCAGTTCGGTGCCCTGGAAGGAGAAACCGACAATCATCGCCACGCCAATCATCGCGGAAAAACCACCAGCAAACGGCGCATCGCCAATCGTCCAGTTGCTCCAGCCCGCCGGTTTATCCCCCTGGAAGATACCGACGATCATCATCACGCCAACCACGATAAAGATAATGACCGTGGCGACTTTGATCAGCGAGAACCAGTATTCCGCTTCACCAAAGCCTTTTACTGAGATGTAGTTAAGCAGGAAGATCACCGCCAGGAACAGTGCACTCCAGATCCAACCTGGCGTATCCGGGAACCACCAGGTCATCACCAGTTGCGAGGCCACAAGGTCAACGGCAATGGTGACCGCCCAGTTGTACCAGTAGTTCCAGCCCAGCGCGAAGCCAAAACCTTCTTCAACGTATTTTTGGCCATAAGTGGAGAAAGAACCCGAAACTGGCATAAAAGCGGCGAGTTCGCCGAGGCTGGTCATCAGGAAATAGACCATCAGGCCGATCAGAATATAGGAGAACAGCGCCCCGCCCGGGCCCGCTGAAGAAATGGTCGCCCCTGATGCAACAAACAAACCTGTACCAATGGAACCGCCAATGGCGATCATCGTCAAATGACGCGCCTTAAGTTCACGACGAAGCGTGGGCGCTTCTGTGGTTTTAATTTCGGAAACCATAAGAAAATGCTATCCATCCAAAAAATGAGGCGCGATTGTAGCAAACGAAACGCCCCCCTTCCGGTATAAAACACGTCATATTAGAGAGCTTCATGATAGGCGGCGAATTATAAGTAAAGCAGTGAATGGTTGATGTTGCGAGCCTGTCGGCAGGCTCGCTGTCATCAGAGAGAGCAATAGCTGATAAAGCGCTGCAATGCGCTGGAGAGGTGTTTCTGACGATGGTGGATACGCCATAGCGTGCGCACCAGGCGCGGCAGCGGAATGGGCACTTCCACCAGAGAACCGCTTTCCAGTTGCTCAGCAATCACGCGGCGCGACAAGCAACTGATGCCCAGCCCGTGGCGTACCGCATGTTTAATGGCTTCCGAGTTGCCCAACTCCATACCGAGTTGAAACTGCGGCAGGTGCGACAGCAGTAAATAATCCACAAGTTCCCGCGTACCCGAACCACGTTCGCGCAGGATCCACGGCGCGGCAGCCAGTTGCTCCAGCGTAACCGGCCCCTGCAATAACGGCGAGGAAGGCGGCGCGAAGACCACCAGTTCATCCTCCAGCCACGGTTCGGCAATAATCTCCGCGGTGTGGCATGGGCCTTCAATCAGGCCGATATCCACGCGGAAATCGGCTACCGCATTGATCACATCCTGGCTATTGCCGACGCTCAACTCCAGCGGCAAATCGGGGAAATCGCGACGGTAGCGGGCAATCACTTCCGGCAGAATGTAGTTACCGATGGTACTGCTGGCAAAAACGCGAATGGCACCGTTATCTTCGCGAAACAACTGCTCAATTTCCGTTGCCTGCTCCAGCGCTGCCAGCGCACGCGGATAGAGCAGCCGCCCGTGTTCGTTCACCACCAACCGCTTACCGACGCGGTCAAACAGTTGCACGCCAAGCTGCCCTTCCAGATCGGTAAGCGCTGCACTCACCGCCGACTGGGAGAGCGCCAGCATCTGCGAAGCCTGCGTGGTGGAGCCGCTTTTCAGCACTTCGGCGAAGACTTCCAACTGACGCAACGTAATATGCATAGAGGTCACTTACCACTTATAAAGATTAATTATAAATATATAATCAATTTTACCTTTAAGCCAGCGCGCCTTACCCTTTTATCCAGCAAAAGGAGAAGGTTATGACTGAAATCACACTACAGACTCATCGTCATCCAGCCTGGCGTTTTATCCCCGGCCTGTTACTCAGCGGTGTCATTACGGGATTCGCCCTGTGGCTTGGTGCAATCCCGTCGGTGGCTGGTATGGGATTAAGCGCCCTGACGCTGGCGATCCTTATCGGCATGGTTATCGGCAACACGTTCTACCCTGCCCTGCATACGCAATGCGACAGCGGCGTACTGTTTGCCAAACAGCATCTGCTGCGGCTCGGCATTATTCTGTATGGCTTTCGCCTGACGTTTTCGCAAATTGCCGATGTCGGCGTAAGCGGGATTGCCATTGATACGCTGACGCTCTCCAGTACCTTTTTGCTGGCCTGCTTCCTTGGGCAAAAAGTCTTTGGGCTGGATAAAAAAACGAGTTGGTTGATTGGCGCTGGCAGCAGTATTTGCGGGGCGGCCGCCGTGCTGGCAACGGAACCGGTGGTCAAGGCCGAGGCCAGTAAAGTCACCGTGGCCGTCGCAACCGTAGTAATCTTCGGTACGCTGGCAATCTTTATTTATCCTGCACTTTATCCGCTGTTGGGTCAGTGGTTCAGCCCGGAAACCTATGGCATCTGGATTGGCTCTACCGTGCATGAAGTGGCGCAAGTCGTTGCCGCCGGGCATGCCATCAGCCCCGATGCTGAAAATGCGGCGGTGATCGCCAAAATGCTGCGCGTCATGATGCTGGCTCCCTTCTTATTACTGCTGGCGGCTCGCATCAAACAACTCAGCCCGCAGGCAGGCGCAGAAAAAAGTAAGCTGACGATCCCGTGGTTTGCGCTTGGCTTTATCGCCGTAGCGGTGTTTAACTCGTTCCACCTGCTGCCCTCTTCCGCAGTAAATGCATTGAACACGCTGGATACACTGCTGCTGGCGATGGCAATGGCGGCGCTGGGGCTGACTACCCACATCAGCGCGCTGAAGAATGCCGGTGCGAAACCGCTGGTGATGGGATTACTGCTGTTTGTCTGGCTGATTGTCGGCGGCGGCGCGATTAATCTGGCCGTTCATCACCTGATGGCATAAACCACTACATGCCAGCCCTGGAGACCCGCTATTATTGACGCTTTCCCCTGGCGGGTTTTAACAGGAGTTTTTATGAAATACATTGGTGCGCATGTGAGCGCCTCGGGCGGCGTAGCGAATGCCGCCGTTCGCGCCGCGGAGATCGAGGCAACGGCTTTTGCGCTGTTTACCAAGAACCAGCGCCAGTGGCGTGCCGCGCCGCTGAGCACGGAGACCATCGACGAGTTCAAAGCCGCCTGCGAAAAATACCACTACACGCCCGCGCAGATCCTGCCCCATGACAGCTACCTGATTAACCTCGGACACCCGGTGGCCGATGCGCTGGAAAAATCCCGCGAGGCCTTTGTGGACGAGCTGACGCGCTGTCAGCAACTGGGACTGACGCTGCTGAACTTCCATCCTGGCAGCCATCTGATGCAGATCCCGGAGGACAAGTGCCTGGCGCTGATCGCCGAATCTATCAATATCGCACTGGCGCAAACAGAAGGGGTGACGGCGGTAATTGAGAACACCGCGGGCCAGGGCAGTAATCTTGGGTTTAAGTTTGAACATCTGGCGGCGATTATTGATGGCGTGGAAGATAAATCCCGCGTCGGCGTCTGCATTGATACCTGCCACGCTTTTGCCGCTGGTTACGATCTGCGTACCGAGCAGGCAACGGCAGAAACGTTTGCTGAATTTGAGCGCGTAGTTGGCTTCAAATACCTGCGCGGTATGCACCTGAACGATGCGAAAAGCGCGTTTGGCAGCCGCGTTGACCGTCACCACAGTCTTGGTGAAGGGAATATCGGCCACGATGCGTTTCGCTGGATTATGCGCGATGCGCGTTTCGATGGCATTCCGCTGATCCTCGAAACCGTCAACCCGGATATTTGGGCGGAAGAGATTGCCTGGCTGAAAGCGCAGCAGCAGGAAGTTAGCACCGCATAACCGTAGGCCGGATAAGTTGTCAGCCGCCAACCGGCGAAAAAAAAGGCCGCTAAGCGGCCTTTTCATTTTCTGGAACGTTATGCAACTTTCGCAACCACTTCCGTTTCCGGACGTTTCAGGAAGGCATACACCAGACCTGTCAGCAGCGTACCGGCAACGATGGAGAGCAGGTAACCGAGAACCGGCGTAATCGCCCCCGGGATCAGCAGCACAAACAGACCACCGTGCGGTGCCATCAGTTTTGCGCCAATCGCCATTGAGATAGCGCCTGTCAGTGCGCCACCGGCGATACAGCACGGGATCACACGCATCGGGTCACGAGCCGCGAACGGGATAGCCCCTTCAGAGATAAAGCACAGGCCGAGAACCAGCGCCGCTTTACCACCTTCACGTTGACCTTTATCGAACTTGTTACGCGCAACCAGCGTCGCTAAGCCCATTGCCAGCGGCGGAACCATACCGGCCGCCATAATCGCTGCCATCGGTGCGTAAGTCTGGGTACTCAGCAAGCCAACCCCAAACGCATAAGCCGCTTTGTTCACCGGGCCGCCCATGTCGGTGCACATCATTCCACCGAGGATTGCGCCCAGCAGAACAGCGTTTGCCGTGCCCATGGTTTGCAGCCAGGAAGTCAGACCGGCCAGGATTTTCGCAACCGGCGTACCGATCAGGTAAATCATCGCCAAACCGACAATCAGGCTGGAGACCAGCGGAATGATCAGAATCGGTTTCAGCGCTTCCATACTCGGCGGCAGCTTCAGACCTTTACTGATGGCTTTCGCCAGATAACCGGCGAGGAAACCGGCGATAATACCACCGATAAAACCGGAGCCAGTGCTCACCGCCAGCATCCCGCCGATCAGACCCGGTGTCAGCCCCGGACGGTCAGCGATAGAAAAGGCGATGAAGCCCGCCAGCACCGGCACCATCAGCGCGAAGGCTGAACCACCACCGATTTTCATCAGCGCAGCCGCCAGCGTGCCTTCTTCTTTAAACGCGGTGATACCGAAAGCAAAGGAGAGCGCAATCAGCAAGCCGCCCGCCACCACCATCGGCAGCATATAAGAGACGCCGGTCAGCAGGTGACGATAAGCGCCCGCACTCTCTTTTTTCCCTTCCGAACTTTCAGACTGCGCCTGACCTGACGGCTGGTAAGGCTTCGCTTCCGCGACGGCTTTATCCAGCTCCTGAGCCGTTTTCTTCAGCGCCAGGCCCGTTGTGGTGCGGTACATCGGTTTACCCGCAAATTTTGCCAGGTCAACTTCAATATCGGCGGCAACCATCACCAGATCGGCCTGCGCCACCTCTTCCGGCGTGATGGCATTGCCTGCCCCCACGGAACCACGCGTTTCTACTTTCACCCACCAGCCGCGTTTTTTCGCTTCGGTTTCAATGGCTTCAGCTGCCATAAAGGTATGCGCCACGCCGGTCGGGCACGCGGTAACCGCCACGATGCGTTTCGGGCCATTGCTGGCAACTAGCGCAGCCGCTACTGCTGTCGGCGCAGTGTAAAGCGCGGCATGGTTTTTCGCTTCGCTGAGGAACAGATCCGGGTGTGCCACTGCACGATTGATATCGCCCAGCCACACTTTTTTCCCGCTGAGCGCACTGTCGTTTGGCAGTTGGCTACCCAGCACAATCGCCAGTTCCGCTTCTCCGGGGTTTTCGATGAATTGCAGATTTGCTGTCTGCGCCGCCGCACCCAGTAAGGTCTTCGCCATATAGGCGCGGGCCTGTCCGAGTTCGGAGTCAATAATCAGCAGCGTTTTCATTATGCCTCTCCTGCTGTTAGTTAAAGGGTTTTAAGTCAACTCGCGCCATCATCGCGGCTAACTGGGTACGGTCGGTAATACCTACGTTACTCTGACTAACCGCCAGTGCAGCAACAGCGGTAGCCAGGCGTAATGTATGTTCACTGGACTCGCGCATCAGCAAGCCATAAATCAGGCCGCCAACCATCGAATCCCCTGCGCCAACGGTGCTTACCACTTCCATTGACGGCGGTTTGGCAATCCATTCCCCTGAAGCGTTAACCCACAGAGCCCCTTCTGCGCCCAGCGAGATCACCACGTGGGCGATCCCCTGTTCGCGAAGCGCGTGAGCGGCTTCAATAACATCCTTCAATTCAGGTAATTTGCGGCCAGCCCAGATTTCCAGCTCGCGGCGGTTCGGTTTCACCAACCACGGCGCGGCTTTCAGGCCAGCCACCAGCGCATCACGGCTGCTATCGAAAATAATGCACGGACACTGGCTGCGCAGGCGCGTCATCCAGTCGGTAAACGCTTCCGGGCTAACGCCGGATGGCAGGCTGCCGCTGACGCAGACCATATCGAACTGACCCAGCCAGGTCAGTGAGTCGTTGACGAAACGCTCCCAGTCGGCCGGAGTCACTTCAAAGCCGGAGAAATTGAAATCGGTTACTTCACCGTCTTTTTCCGTCAGCTTCACGTTAATGCGGGTACGCCCGGCAACCACCTGGAAACGGTTGGCGATACCCAACTCGCTGAACAGTTGCTGAAAGCCGTCCTGGTTGTCTTTACCGAGGAATCCGCCAACGGTCACGTCGATGCCAAGATCTTTCAGTACTTTCGCAACGTTGATCCCTTTGCCCGCAGCATGCAGGCCGGTAGTGCGAACCAGGTTCACTTCGCCGCGTTCAATTTCCGGGGTGAATCCCACCAGATCATAGGCCGGGTTCAGGGTAATAGTGGCAACACGTCTGCTCATTTACGCGCCCTCCCCAAGACCGGCCGCGATGGCTTCGCCAATCGCTTTCAGCGCCTGTTCAGCATCAGCGCCCTGCGCCGTGAAACGCAGGCGGTGCCCTTTTTTCACCCCCAGCGCGACCACTTTCATCAGGCTGCGGCCGTTCGCCGGTTTACCGGTGCCGTCGAGGTTGGTCACGGTGATTTCACTGTTGAATTGTTTGATGGTGTTGACCAGCATGGTGCCCGGACGGGCGTGCAGGCCGTGCTCGTTACGCACCACAAATTCATCGCTCAGCACATCGCCAACCAACGCATCATCGCTGGTCAGCAGCGCCAGCAGCGTGGCCGCATCTGCGTTCAGCAGGCTGTCAGCTTTGTTCTCTAACAGCAGATCGCTCAGGCGCTTCAGCACGGCAACAGGCTGCTCATCGGCCATGGCAACGCTGACCAGCAGCGCAGCTTGCTCACCTTCGACGTCGAACGGGGTTTCCGCGCGGCTTACCGCCACAGCGCTCAGCAGATTGCCCTCGGCGCTGTCGTTCAGCCAGATGCCCTGACCGAGGTTCAGCGGTTTCTCGTTAATCGCACGCGTAACGTAAGCCGCGTTAACCGCACCGACTTCTTTCAGACGCGCCGCATTCAACGCCTGCAGTGTCAGCAGATCGCTTGCCGCAACATCAAGGGTTAAGGTGTCGTTATCCAGCTTCAGCGCCTCGCTCTGTTTTTCGCCCATCAGCAGAGCACGCAGCTCTTCAGCCGTGGTGGCGGATTGCAGTTGCGCGGCGACATCATCATCGCTCAGCACATGCGTCAGCTGACGTAGCAGGCCAAGGTGCTCATCGGAACTTGCAGCAATCCCGATAGCAACATAGGCAACCTGACCCTCGCTCCACAGAATGCCCTGCGGGAACTGGAACACTTTGACGCCGGTTTTCAGCACCTGGTCGCGTGTGTCGGTCGTGCCGTGCGGAATGGCAATACCATTGCCAAGATAAGTTGAGGTTTGCTGCTCGCGCGCCAGCATGCCGTTGACGTAGCCATCAGCTACATTGCCTGCTGCTGCCAGCGCTGCTGCGATCTGGCGGATAGCCTCTTCTTTATTACCGGCCTGCTGGCCCGGATGGATGTCCTGAACGGATAACTGGAACATGTGACCCTCTCTCGCTGACATTGAATCGTTTCAGCTAATTTGAGAAATAAGGCGCCATCACACTGGTTGAGATATTACGCGATGACGCTGAAACGTTTCATGGAATCTTCACCTTTTTACACCAGCAATCAAGAAATCTCTGAATTTGCGTTGCAGAATTTAGAGATACTGCACATTTCAGCATCGCGTTAAGCAAATTTGCTGAAGCGGATTTGAATTTCAGCCTCTAAGTTTCAGCTTCATTCAGCTTTGATGAGAATGATTTGAAATGGCGTTTTGATTTTTCGTGGCAAATGTTGCTTAGCAGGCTGTGTTTTTTTGGCGCAGCGGCGTAAACTCCGCGTCTCACTACTGGATCTTATGAAAAATGCAAAATTCTCCCGCCGCCGCAAAACCCGGCACGTTTGATTTTACGTCGACGGCGTTCCTGATTGTCGCGTTCCTGACCGGCATTGCAGGTGCCCTGCAAACCCCCACGTTAAGCCTGTTTTTAACCAACGAAGTGCAAGTTCGCCCGGCGATGGTTGGCTTCTTTTTTACCGGCAGCGCGGTAATTGGCATTCTGGTCAGCCAGTTTCTTGCCGGGCGTTCCGATCGCAAAGGCGATCGTAAATCGCTGATTGTCTTCTGCTGCCTGTTGGGCATGCTGGCCTGTGTGCTTTTTGCCTGGAATCGCAACTACTTTGTTCTGCTGTTTGTCGGCGTATTCCTCAGCAGTTTTGGTTCTACCTCCAACCCGCAGCTTTTTGCTCTGGCGCGTGAACATGCGGATCATACTGGCCGTGAAGCCGTGATGTTCAGTTCCATCCTGCGTGCGCAGGTCTCGCTGGCGTGGGTGATTGGCCCGCCGCTCGCTTACGCGCTGGCAATGGGATTTGGTTTTACGGTGATGTATCTCTGTGCGGGCGCTGCGTTTATTGTCTGTGGCGCCATGGTGTGGCTATTTTTGCCCACGATGCGTAAAGAACCCAAACTGAAGTCGGCCGTGCTGGAAGCACCGCGCACGCATCGTCGCGATACTCTCCTGTTGTTCGTAATTTGCACGCTGATGTGGGGCACGAACAGCCTGTATATCATTAACATGCCGCTGTTTATTATCGATGAATTGCATCTGTCGGAGAAACTGGCTGGGGTGATGATGGGCACCGCCGCCGGGCTGGAAATCCCGACCATGCTGATTGCGGGTTACTACGCGAAGCGTTTTGGTAAACGTTTTTTAATGCGCGTCAGCGCGATTGCCGGGATCTTTTTCTATGCCGGGATGCTGACGGTGCATACGCCAGCCATCCTGTTAGCTTTACAAGTGCTGAACGCTATTTATATCGGTATTCTCGCCGGAATTGGCATGCTCTATTTCCAGGATCTGATGCCTGGTCAGGCGGGTTCAGCCACCACCCTTTATACTAATACCACGCGTGTCGGCTGGATTATTGCCGGCTCTTTGGGAGGGGTGGTGGCAGAAATCTGGGACTATTACACGGTGTTCTGGATTGCGCTGGCGATGACGCTGATAACGCAACTCTGTCTGACGCGTATTAAAGATATTTAGGGCGCCGTCTGGCGCTCTAAATCGAGCAGGTAAACCATCGCATCAGCACGATTCGAGCCGCACATATCGCGGCTCGGCTGCAACCCGGCGCACACTTTTGGGCGCAGCGGTGAAGCGAAGATTTTGCAACGCTGCTGTTCATCCAGTTGGACGCAGGGGGTGTTGGCCGGTTTACCGTTGGGCATGCCGGGGATTGGGCTGGTAATGGACGGTGCGGTACAACACGCTCCACAGTCCGGGCGGCATTGCATAATGGCTCTCTTTTTTAATGGCGCGCCAGGCTGGCGCGTACAGGGCGCAAACTACCATTTTTTGCAGCCCGAAGGCAAAACTCAGATTCCGCTTGCCTGGAATCCGCCTCGCGAGTAGTTTGTCGCGATATTTTTGTTATTTTAATCTCACAGGACCCTTGCAATGCCAAGAGCGAACGAAATTAAAAAAGGTATGGTGCTGAATTACAACGGCAAACTGCTGATTGTGAAAGATATTGATATCCAGGCACCGAGCGCCCGTGGCGCAGCAACGCTGTACAAGATGCGTTTTTCCGATGTCCGTACCGGGCTGAAAGTGGAAGAGCGTTTTAAAGGCGATGATATCCTCGATACCGTTACCCTGAACCGCCGCTTTGTTGACTTCTCTTACATTGATGGCAACGAATACGTGTTCATGGATAAAGAAGATTACACGCCGTATACCTTCACGAAAGATCAGATTGAAGAAGAGCTGCAGTTTATTCCGGAAGGCGGCATGCCGGATATGCAGGTTCTGCTGTGGGATGGCCAGTTGCTGGCGCTCGAACTGCCGCAGACTGTCGATCTTGAAATCGTGGAAACGGCGCCGGGCATTAAAGGTGCTTCTGCCAGCTCCCGTACCAAACCCGCCACCCTGAATACAGGTCTGGTTGTGCAGGTGCCGGAATATCTCACCACCGGTGAGAAGATCCGCATCCATATCGAAGAGCGCCGCTACATGGGCCGCGCTGACTGATCTCGTGTTGCCATGAAAAAAGCCACTTCATTGAAGTGGCTTTTTTTTGCCTGATGGCGCTTTGCTTTACATCACATTACAGCAAATCGCGGAACAGGGTTTTCTTCAGCGCCAGCTCAACACCGCGCACTTCCGCCATCCCTTTCAGACGACCAATCGCCGAGTAACCCGGATTGGTTTTCTTACGCAGATCGTCCAGCATCTGGTGACCATGATCCGGGCGGAACGGGATCGGGCGCAGATCGCCTGCTTTCTTGCGGCGCTGCTCTTCAGTCAGAATCGCGGCCACAACCGAGACCATATCCACATCGCCCTGCAAATGCGCAGCTTCGTGGAAGGTTTTCGGGTTATCTTCGCGGCACGTTGCGCGCAGGTGCGTAAAGTGGATGCGATCGCCGAAGGTTTCAATCATCCGCACCAGGTCGTTATCAGCACGCACACCGTATGAACCGGTACACATAGTGAAACCGTTATTGATGCTGTCGACAGCTTCTTTCAGCCACTGCATATCTTCAATAGTCGAAACGATACGCGGCAGGCCGAGGATTGGACGCGGCGGATCGTCCGGGTGAACCGCCAGACGTACGCCCACTTCCTGAGCAACCGGTACAATAGCGCGCAGGAAATAAGCCATGTTTTCACGCAGTTGCGCTTTATCGATACCATCATATTCCGCCAGACGCGCGCGGAACTGATCCAGCGTATAACCCTCTTCAGCGCCCGGCAGACCGGCGATGATATTGCGTGTCAGCTTTTCGACTTCCGCTTCGCTCATCGCGTTGAAGTAAGCCTGCGCCTGGCGCTGCTCTTCTTCGCTGTAGTCCGCTTCCGCGCCTGGGCGTTTGAGGATATGCAGTTCAAAAGCAGCGAAGGCGATCTGGTCGAAACGCAGCGCTTTGGAACCGTCCGGCAATTGATATTCGAGATCGGTACGCGTCCAGTCGAGGATCGGCATAAAGTTGTAGCAGACCGTATCGATACCGCAGGTTGCCAGGTTACGGATACTCTGCTGGTAATTGGCGATCCAGGTTTCATACTGGCCGGAATGAGTTTTGATATCTTCATGTACCGGGATGCTTTCCACCACCGACCAGGTCAGCCCTTTTTCCGCCAGTAACGCCTGACGCGCCTTAATCTCCTCAACTGGCCACACCTGGCCATTCGGAATATGGTGCAGCGCAGTGACCACGCCGGTTGCACCTGCCTGCCGCACATCGTCAAGAGATACCGGATCGTTCGGTCCGTACCAACGCCAGGTTTGTTCCATCGCCTTACCCTCTAAAGTTGTTATACCAATACACATCATTGCATGACGACTACCATACATGCTTAGCCGGAATGGTCAAATATTCCCACAGCAATGATTGATCCAGCTCACATTCCCCGGATATTTAAGGCATACCAATTTTTTTTGCTGTCATATAACTTTACACTGCTGTTGTTAATTATTGGTTAATCAGGTGTATACAGATGAAGACTATTGCTTCCGCATCGCTTCCCGCCACGGTACAGCAACCTCAGTATGATCGCGCACAGCTGCGCTCGCGCATCGTGCATTTCGGTTTTGGCGCGTTTCATCGCGCGCATCAGGCGCTATTGACCGACCGGGTGCTGAATGCGCAGGGCGGCGACTGGGGGATTTGTGAAATCAGCTTATTCAGCGGTGATGTACTGATGTCGCAACTGCGCGAGCAGGATCATCTGTATACCGTGCTGGAGAAAGGCGCAACCGGCAATCAGCCGATTATTGTCGGCGCAGTCAACGAGTGCCTGAATGCAAAGCTCGATTCCCTGCCAGCCATCATTGAGAAATTTTGTGAACCGCAGGTGGCGATTGTTTCGCTGACGATTACCGAAAAAGGCTACTGTATCGACCCGGCCAGCGGCCAGTTGGATCTGCGCCAGCCACGTATTGAACATGATCTTCAGTATCCACACGAGCCGCACTCGGCGCCGGGCATTCTGGTTGAAGCATTGTATCGCCGCCGCGAGCGCGGGCTGCCGCCATTTACTGTACTCTCCTGCGATAACATTCCCGATAACGGTCACATTGTGAAAAATGCGGTGTTGGGCATGGCAAAAACCCGTTCACCGGAACTGGCGCACTGGATCGCGGAGAATGTCAGTTTTCCGGCCACAATGGTCGATCGCATTGTACCGGCAGCAACAGACGAATCGCTGGCGGAAATCAGCGATGTTCTGGGCGTTTTCGACCCCTGCGCCATCAGCTGCGAGCCGTTTATCCAGTGGGTAATTGAAGATAATTTCGTCGCCGGGCGTCCGCAGTGGGAAGTCGCAGGCGTACAACTGGTGCAGGATGTGCAGCCGTGGGAACAGATGAAACTTCGAATGCTTAACGGCAGCCACTCTTTCCTTGCTTATCTGGGGTATCTGGCCGGTTTTGCGCATATTAATGACTGCATGCAGGATGAAGCATTCCGCGAAGCTGCGCGTCGTCTGATGCTGGATGAGCAAGCGCCAACCCTGCGTATCACCGGTGTCGATCTTACAGCTTATGCTGACAGCCTGCTTGAACGCTTCGCTAACCCGGCGTTGAAACACCGCACCTGGCAAATCGCCATGGATGGCAGCCAAAAACTACCGCAGCGCATGCTCGATAGCGTTCGCGTCCATTTACAGCGGGAAAGTCGCTGGCCGCTACTGGCGCTGGGCATTGCCGGCTGGATGCGTTATGTCAGCGGTGTAGATGATGCCGGGCAGCCTATTGATGTTCGCGATCCGCTGGCAGACAAAATTCACGCCATTGTCGAAACCAGTAACGAAGCTGAGCGCGTGACTGCGCTGCTGGCGCTGAAGGAGATATTCGGTAACGATCTGCCGCTTAATCCGCTGTTTGTCGATGCCGTTGGCGACGCTTGGCAAAACATTGCCGCCTATGGTGCACACGACGCGGTAAAACGCGTACTCAGCGCTTAGCAATTGCTGCGGTTTACGCGGATGGTTCGCATTTAACACCATCCGCGCCCTTCTCTTTTCTCATTTTTTTCGCCAGGATCACAGATCACCTACGTTTTATTGACGACAGGAGCTTTTGTGACCAGAACCAATCTCATTACCGGCTTTCTCGGAAGCGGCAAAACCACCTCTATTTTGCACCTGCTGGCGAATAAAGATCCGCAGGAGAAATGGGCAGTGCTGGTGAATGAATTTGGCGAAGTCGGTATCGACGGCGCATTGCTTGCCGACAGCGGCGCACTGCTTAAAGAGATCCCCGGTGGTTGCATGTGCTGCGTAAATGGTCTGCCGATGCAGGTGGGGTTGAACACCCTGCTGCGCCAGGGCAAGCCCGACCGTCTGTTGATTGAACCGACCGGGCTCGGCCACCCGAAACAGATCCTCAATATGTTGACGGACCCGGTCTACGAACCATGGATCGATCTGCGCGCCACCCTCTGTTTGCTTGATCCCCGTCAGTTGCTGGATGAGAAAGCGCTCACTAATGACAATTTCCGCGATCAACTGGCGGCGGCCGACATCATAGTCGCTAATAAACAGGATCGTGCAACCGTAGAGAGCCAGCAAGCGCTGGAAGCATGGTGGTCCCGCTTTGGCGGCGAGCGTCTACGGGTCAGCGTCACCCAGGGCGCGATTGATGGCGCGTTGCTCGATCGCCCGCGCCGTAATCTGCGGGAACTCCCTTCCAGTGCCGCGCATGACCACACGCACGGCGAGCGGAAAGGTCTTGCGGCGCTGAGCCTGCCAGCGCATCAACGCTGGCGTCGCAGTCTGAACAGCGGCCAGGGTCATCAGGCATGCGGCTGGATTTTTGATGAAGAGACGGTGTTTGACACCATTGGCCTGCTTGAATGGGTGCGTCGTGCCCCAGTTGAGCGTGTCAAAGGCGTTATGCGCATTCCGGAAGGCCTGCTGCGGGTGAATCGTCAGGGAGAGGATTTTCATCTCGAAACGCAGAATGTTGCGCCGCCGGATAGTCGAATTGAGCTAATCACTGCCTCAGAAGCCGACTGGAACACGCTTCAGTCCGCTTTGTTGAAGCTTCGTTTAAGTCCGGAACACTAACGTTCCCCCCTTGTGTTTATTAAGAATCCTTAAGTAATGAAAACTCATCTGCCCCTGATTATTTTGCTGAATGCCGCTGGGCTGGCGTTATTTATGTGCTGGTATCTGCCTGTAAATCATGGTTTTTGGTTTCCGCTGGACTCAGCCATTTTTCACTTCTTCAACCGTGGGCTGGTAGAAAACCGCGCCCTGCTTTGGCTGGTGGCGCTAACCAATAACCGCGCGTTCGATGCCTGTTCGCTGGTCGCCATGGGCTGCCTGATGCTGTCGTTCTGGCTGCCAGCCGATCGCACCGGCCGTCGCCGTGTGGTAATCATCGGTCTGACCATGTTATTGATTGCTGTAGTGGTAAACCAGCTGGCGCAGCATCTGATGCCGGTACAACGCGCGAGCCCGTCACTCTACTTTACCGATATACATCGGGTCAGCGAGCTGCTCGATTTCCCGACCAAAGACGCCTCGAAGGATAGTTTCCCCGGCGACCATGGAATGATGTTGCTTATTTTCGCTGCGGTGATGTGGCGTTATTTCGGCAAAAAAGCATTTGGCATTGCCCTGATTATTTTTGTGGTTTTCGCTTTCCCGCGCGTCATGATCGGTGCGCACTGGTTTACGGATATTGCTGTTGGTTCGTTATCCGCCGTGCTGATTGGTCTGCCGTGGTGTCTGTTAACGCCGCTAAGCGATAAAATTATCGCATTGTTTGATCATTATTTGCCTGGAAATAACAAAGTTTAAACAATCACCCAACATCAATTAATGTCATCCATTAGGGATCGTTTTCGATCCCTAATTCAAATCTGCCGCCTTTTCCCGCTATTGTCATTTTCCTGTCATGGTAAACTGCATATGAATTAGCACATTGCGTGCTTTTTACACTGCACGGGTTAATTTTTGAGCATTTCAGGAAATTCACTTTCTGTATCATAATTTCTTATAAAAAAATGCAGAAAAGCGCTCGCCATGCCCAGGATGTTCAGGTAACCTCGGTTCGTCTTGTCGCAAAGAGTGCTGTTATTCTCATTGTGCGTATTTTTGTGCGTTCTTCCACAAATCTATGCCGGAGTAATTGTCTCGATGCCTTCAGATAATTAATCTCGCTGCGTTGGCATTTTTATAACGATATTTATCGTTAAGGACTTCAAGGGAAAATAAGCAATATGGTCAAATCTCAGCCGATTTTGAGATATATCTTGCGGGCGATCCCTGCAATTGCAGTAGCGGTACTGCTCTCTGCTTGTTCTACAAATACCGCAAAAAACATGCATTCTGAGACGCTTGCTGTGGGTGAAGACAGTTCTTCACTGCAAACCTCTCAGGATGAATTTGAAAATATGGTTCGTAATCTGGACGTAAAAAGCCGCATTATGGATCAATACGCTGACTGGAAAGGCGTTCGCTACCGTCTTGGCGGCGACACCAAAAAAGGCATCGACTGTTCTGGTTTCGTGCAGCGCACCTTCCGTGAACAGTTTGGTTTAGAACTGCCGCGTTCCACATGGGAACAGCAGGAAACCGGTAAGTCCATCTCGCGCACCAGTTTGCGTACAGGCGATCTGGTTCTGTTCAGGGCGGGTTCAACGGGCCGACACGTTGGCATCTATATTGGCAACAACCAGTTTGTTCATGCTTCCACCAGCAACGGTGTGATGATTTCCAGCATGGATGAGCCTTACTGGAAGAAGCGCTACAACGAAGCGCGACGCATCCTTACACGCAGCTAATTGCTTAATGCCGGTTTACCCTTGAACTGGCATTGAGTCTAAAAACACTGCTTCGGCGGTGTTTTTTTATGCCTGTTATGTGCCATCCCCTTCTTTTCAAGTTATAGTCCGGCAACATTGCTCCCGCATCTCTGAACGCCTGGAATGGATCTCACACTATGTTCAGCCGCTATTTTTCCCTGAACCGCAAAATTATATTGATAAGCCTGATCGCGGGCGTACTCGCTGCATTGATTGTCGGTGGACTGCAATTGGGGCTGGAGCAACATAAACGCGAAGATCGCTATACCGCATTAGTGAATAACATTCAGCACTGGCTCTCAGGCTATCTCAATGAAATACGCACAACAGCAGAATCGCTGCAACCGCTCACGCTGGATGAGTGTCCTGTCGTCGTCGGCGCGCTGACCTCCAGAGCCGCATTCACGATTAACGTGCGTGCGTTTCTGCTGGTAAAAGATCAGCGGGCCTTTTGTTCATCGGCCACCGGCGAGATGAGTATGGCAATGAAAGATCTGGTACCGGATCTCAACCTGACAAAAAACCTGGATATGGTGTTACTGCCCGGCACACCGATGATGCCGAACAAACCCGCCATCGCCGTCTGGTTTCGTAGCCCGCTCCTCGAGAATCGCGGGGTGCTCGCCACGCTGAACATCAATCTGACGCCTTATATGCTCTATACCTCGCAGCGCCCCGATCTGACCGGCGTGGCGCTGGGCATCGGCAATCGTGCCGTTTCCACCTTTTCCCCCGGTTTAGTTGACCTGAGCACAATAACCCCGCCGCCGATACGAACCACGCACATTGAAGGTTCACCCATCGAATTTTATCTCTATGCGGAAAAGTGGCGGCCTGAGGATGTTCAATTCGCCGTGCTGCTTGGAGCGACTTTCGGCATGCTTTTTGGCCTGCTGACCGCCTATATTCTGCAAAACAATCTCACCCCTGGCCGCGAGATCCTGACCGGTATCAAGCGCGATCAATTCTATGTTGTTTACCAGCCGGTGGTGGAAGCGAAAAATTTGCAGGTCACCGGCGTTGAAGTTCTGATGCGCTGGAAGCATCCAACGGCAGGTGAAATCCCGCCGGATGCATTTATTCATTTTGCAGAAGCCCAGCAACTGATTGTGCCGCTGACGCAGCATCTGTTCCGCTTAATCGCCCACGATGCGCCGCGATTAAAGACGCTGCTGCCCGAAGGGGCAAAACTGGGCATTAACATTGCCCCTGGTCACCTGCAAGATGAACATTTTATGCAGGATATTCGCCAGCTATCGCGTTCGCTCCCCGCTCACCATTTCAGTATCGTACTGGAGATCACCGAGCGGGATATGTTGCGTTTTAACGAAGTGACTGCGCGGTTTGAGCAGCTCCGTGAAGAGGGCTACGAAACGGCTATTGATGATTTCGGCACCGGACACAGCGCGCTGATTTATCTGGAACGCTTCACAATGGATTATCTGAAAATCGACCGTGGCTTCGTTAATGCCATTGGCACAGAAACCGTGACGTCGCCCGTGCTTGATGCCGTGCTGACGCTGGCAAAAAAGCTGAATATGCTGACGGTCGCCGAAGGTGTTGAAACGCCAGAGCAAGCCCGATGGCTGCGCGAACATGGCGTTCACTATATGCAGGGCTACTATTTTAGCCGTCCGATGACGCTACAACAGTTTACCGAATGGCAGCCGCCGCTATTTTCCGCCCGGCTATAGGCGCGAATTATTTCACAACCTGCCGGGCCTCCCTTATTATTCAATGATTAGAGGTTAAGGCGCCTGCTGCTGCGCCGTTCACAGGAACACAGCGAATGAAGTTTTTGCGTATTTCAGCTTTCGTGCTGGCGTTTGCCACGCTGGCTTGCCAGGCCCAGATCATTAAAGAGAGCGACTCATTTGCCGTGATCGGCGAGCCTAAATACGCCATCAACTTTACCCATTTTGACTATGTGAATCCTGCCGCACCGAAAGGCGGGAATGCGATGCTGTCAGTGATTGGCACCTTCGATAACTTCAACCGTTTTGCCATGCGGGGAAACGCCGCAGTCCGCACTGAGTCGCTGTACGATTCCCTGTTTACCACCTCCGATGATGAACCCGGCAGTTACTACCCGTTGGTGGCAGAAATGGCCCGCTATGCTGACGACTTCTCCTGGATGGAGGTCTCGCTGAACCCCCGCGCGACATTTCACGACGGCTCACCCATCCGCGCCAGCGATGTGGCTTTTACCTTTCAAAAATTTATGACCGAAGGCGTGCCGCAATTTCGCCTGGTCTACAAAGGAACGACGGTGAAAGCGATTTCGCCGTTGACCGTGCGCATTGTGCTGGCGAAACCCAGTAAAGAGAGCATGCTTAGCCTGCTGACGCTGCCAGTGATGCCGGAAAAATTCTGGAAAGATCACCGGCTGGATGAACCACTCTCGCACCCACCGCTGGGCAGCGGTCCTTATCGCATCAGCGCCTGGCGCATGGGGCAGTACATTACTTATAGTCGGGTCAAGGATTACTGGGGCGCGAATCTGCCGGTTAACCGCGGGCGCTGGAATTTCGACTCGATCCGTTACGATTACTACCTCGACGATAATGTCGCGTTCGAAGCCTTTAAGGCGGGCGCATTCGATATGCGCAGCGAAAGTGATGCCAAAAACTGGGCTACGCGCTATACCGGCAGCAACTTCAGCAATGGCTATATAGTTAAAGATGAACAACCGAACGCATCAGCACAGGATACGCGCTGGCTGGCGTTTAATATTCAGCGGCCAATCTTCAGCGATCGCCGCGTCCGCGAAGCCATCTCGCTGGCCTTTGATTTTGAATGGATGAACAAAGCGCTGTTTTACGGTGCCTACAGCCGCGCTAACAGCTATTTCCAGAATACTGAATACGCCGCGCGCAGTTATCCCGATGCGGATGAATTAGTCCTGCTGGCGCCGCTGAAAGCACAAGTACCGCCAGAAGTTTTCACTTCCGTTTACACACCGGCAAAATCCGACGGCAGCGGTTATGACCGGGCAAATCTGCTCAAAGCCGACAAACTGCTGACGGAAGCGGGCTGGGTGCTAAAAAACCAGCGGCGTGTGAATGCGCAAACCGGCCAGCCTTTCACCTTTGAGCTGCTGCTGCCTTCCGGCGGCGATACCTTATGGGTGCTCCCGTTCCAGCACAGCCTCGCACGCCTGGGCATCGATATGGAAGTGCGCCAGGTCGATAACTCGCAGGCCACCAGCCGCTTGCGCAGCCGCGATTACGATATGATGCCACGCGTATGGCGGGCGCAATTGTGGCCGAGTGAGGATCTGCAAATTGCCTGGAGCTCGCAATACATTGACTCTTCCTATAACGCGCCCGGTGTCAAAAACCCGGCGGTGGATAATCTGATCGCCCAGATCGCACACTGGCAAGGCAATAAAGAGAAACTGCTGCCGCTTGGCCGCGCGCTGGATCGCGTACTGACCTGGAATTATTACATGCTGCCCATGTGGTATATGTCGGCCGATCGCATCGCCTGGTGGGATAAATTCTCGATGCCAGGCGTTCGCCCCCTCTACTCCCTGGGTTTTGATACCTGGTGGTATGACGTAAATAAAGCGGCAAAATTGCCAGCAGCCAGACGTTAAGGAGACCGAATGGGCGCCTATATCATTCGCCGCTTACTGCTGATAATTCCCACTCTCTGGGCCATTATCACCATTAACTTTTTCATTGTGCAGATTGCCCCTGGCGGCCCGGTCGATCAGGCCATTGCCGCAATTGAGTTTGGCGATCGTAACGCATTGCCCGGTAGCGGTGCAGGTGGTATGGGCGCGACCCATGCACGAACCGGCGTGGGCGATGCCCTCAGTAATGACAGCCACTATCGCGGCGGGCGCGGCCTCGATCCGCAAGTCATTGAAGAGATCAAAAAGCGCTATGGTTTTGATAAGCCGCTGTACCAGCGCTACTTCAAAATGCTGTGGGACTATATACGCTTCGACTTCGGTGACAGCCTGTTTCGCAGCGCCTCAGTGCTGCAATTGATTAAAGACAGCCTGCCGGTTTCTATCTCTGTCAGCCTGTGGGCAATGCTGATCGTCTATCTGGTGTCGATACCGCTCGGCATTCGCAAAGCAGTCTACAACGGCAGCCGTTTCGACATCTGGAGCAGTGCGGTCATCATCGTTGGCTATTCAATCCCCTCTTTCCTGTTCGCGATCCTGCTGATTATCTTTTTTTCCGGCGGCAGCTATTACGATATTTTCCCGCTTCGCGGACTGGTCTCGACAAATTTCGACACGCTGCCCTGGTATCAAAAAATTACCGACTATTTGTGGCATATCACTCTGCCGGTACTGGCCTCGGTGATTGGCGGCTTAGCCGCGCTGACGATGCTGACCAAGAACTCCTTTCTGGATGAGATCCGCAAACAGTATGTGGTTACCGCTCGCGCCAAAGGCGTCAGCGAGCGCAATATCATGCGCAAACACGTGTTTCGCAACGCCATGCTGCTGGTGATTGCCGGTTTTCCGGCCACCTTTATCAGCATGTTTTTTACCGGCTCGCTATTGATTGAAGTGATTTTTTCGCTTAACGGTCTTGGCCTGCTGGGCTATGAAGCCACGCTCTCGCGGGATTACCCGGTCATGTTTGGCACACTCTATATTTTCTCTCTGATCGGCCTGCTGCTGAATATCCTCAGTGATATCACCTATACGCTGGTGGATCCGCGAATCGATTTCGAGGGACGCTGATGTTGCAACTTAGCTATGTCAACCAGATGCGCTGGGAGCGCTTTCGCCATAACCGTCGCGGTTACTGGTCGCTGTGGATCTTTTTAACCATTTTTATTCTGAGCCTGTTTGCCGAACTGGTGGCGAATGACCGGCCACTGCTGGTGCGTTATGAAGGGCACTGGTATGTGCCACTGGTGAAAAATTACAGTGAAAGTGATTTTGGCGGCCCACTGGCCACCGCAGCGGATTATCAGGATCCGTGGCTGAAAAAGCAGCTTGAAGAGCACGGCTGGGCGTTGTGGGCGCCGGTGCGATTCGGCGCGCGCAGCATTAACTATGCGACTACTACGCCCTTTCCCTCGCCGCCTTCAGCACAGAACTGGCTTGGCACCGATGCAAATGGCGGCGACGTTCTGGCGCGGATCCTCTACGGTACGCGAATTTCGCTGTTGTTCGGCCTGATGTTGACCTTTTGTACCAGTGTGATTGGCATCCTGGCCGGCGCATTACAGGGCTATTACGGCGGTAAAATCGATCTGCTCGGCCAGCGTTTTATTGAAGTCTGGTCCGGTCTGCCAACGCTCTTTTTAATTATTTTGCTCTCCAGCGTGATCCAGCCAGGCTTCTGGTGGCTGTTGGGCATCACTGTGTTGTTCGGCTGGATGACGCTGGTCAGTGTGGTCCGCGCGGAATTTCTGCGCACGCGGAATTTTGACTATATCCGAGCCGCCCAGGCGCTAGGGGTTAGCGATCGGGCGATTATGCTGCGCCATATGTTGCCTAATGCGATGGTCGCCACCCTGACATTGCTGCCGTTCGTACTTTGCGGCTCAGTAGGAACGCTGACTTCGCTGGATTTCCTCGGCTTTGGTTTGCCGCTTGGCTCACCGTCGCTGGGCGAGTTGCTGCTACAGGGAAAAAATAACTTACAGGCGCCGTGGCTGGGGATCGCCGCGTTTGTCTCCACCGCCCTGCTGCTCTCGCTGTTGATTTTTATCGGCGAAGCGGTGCGGGACGCATTTGATCCGAACAAGGCGGTGTAACCATGGCCACTCCCCTGCTCTCCATCGATTCCCTCTCTATTGCTTTTCGTCAGCAACAGACGTTACGCACCGTCGTCAGCGATCTCTCCTTGCGTATCGAAGCCGGTGAAACGCTGGCGCTGGTGGGCGAATCCGGCTCCGGCAAAAGTGTCAGTGCACTGTCGATCCTGCGTCTGCTGCCCTCGCCGCCGGTGGTTTATCCTGCTGGTGATATTTTGTTCCACGGCGAGTCGCTGCTGCATGCCAGTGAACGCACGCTTCGCGGTGTGCGCGGCAATACCATCGCCATGATTTTCCAGGAACCGATGGTGTCGCTTAATCCGCTACATACGCTGGAAAAACAGCTTTATGAGGTGCTGTCGCTGCACCGGGGTATGCGTCGTGAAGCCGCGCGCGCGGAGATCCTCGATTGCCTGGATCGGGTCGGAATACGAAACGCACGCCAGCGTTTAGGGGATTTCCCACATCAATTTTCCGGTGGCGAACGCCAGCGCGTGATGATCGCCATGGCGCTGTTGACGCGCCCGGAGCTGCTGATTGCTGACGAACCCACCACCGCGCTGGATGTTACCGTGCAGGCGCAAATCCTGAAGCTGCTGCGCGAACTGCGCGACGAGTTGAATATGGGTCTGCTGTTTATCACCCATGATTTGGGAATCGTGCGCAAGTTGGCAGACAATGTCGCCGTGATGCAAAACGGTCGCTGCGTCGAGCAAAACAGCGCCCAGGCGTTGTTCAGCGCGCCAGCGCATCCCTACACCCAACGGTTGCTCAATAGCGAGCCATCGGGCGATCCCGTTCCGCTGCCTGACGATGCGCCGCCGTTACTGGAAGTACAAAATCTCGGTGTCAGCTTCCCGGTGCATAAAGGGATTTTTAAGCGTGTGGTTGCGCATAATCAGGTGGTGCGGAATATCAACTTTTCCCTGCGGGCGGGTGAAACGCTGGGTCTGGTAGGCGAATCGGGATCCGGTAAAAGCACAACCGGCCTTGCGTTGCTGCGTCTGGTGGCTTCGCAGGGCACGATTTTTTTTGATGGGAAGCCGCTGCATCTCTGGAATCGTCAGCAGATGCTGCCGGTGCGCCATCGCATCCAGGTGGTATTTCAGGATCCCAATTCCGCGCTCAATCCTCGCCTCAACGCACAGCAAATTATCGAAGAGGGTTTACGGGTGCATCATCCGGCATTAACGCGCAATGCCCGCGAGCAAAGAGTGATTGAGGTGATGCAGGAAGTGGGCCTGGATCCCGAAACGCGGCGGCGTTTTCCCGGCGAGTTTTCCGGCGGCCAGCGCCAGCGCATTGCGATTGCCCGCGCGCTAATCCTGAAACCGGAACTGATCATTCTGGATGAACCCACTTCATCGCTGGATCGCACCGTGCAGGCGCAGATTCTTACGTTGCTCAAGTCTTTACAGCAAACGCACCGGCTGGCGTATATCTTCATCAGCCACGATTTGCAGGTGATCCGCGCGTTATGTCATCAGGTCATTGTGCTGAAGCAGGGCGAAGTCGTTGAGCAGGGTGAATGTCAGCGTATTTTTAGCGCGCCGGAACAGGCGTATACACGTCAGCTATTGTCATTAAGCTGACGCTCAGAACGGGTTTTGGCGGGAAAAGGGTTCGGCGATGGCAACGCCAAAGTTTTTCAGGCGGCAGGTCGCGGCGAACTCATCCTGGCAGTTGACGAACAGGCACGGCTCCCCTTCGCACTCCAGAACGGAACAATCCACTTCAATATCACTTAACGCCTGGCTGAGCTTATGCATCACCGGCCAGGCATTATCACCGTCCGGACTAAGCAGTTTTAAGGCGACAAGAGTGTCTTCCGCAGACTGACCATTTTGCGGAATCGGTTCAACTTTCGCGCCTGCAAAACCATCCAGCCAGCGATAAGACTGGGGCAGACGATGGATGATGGAGAGCTGTAATGTATTCACTTTCTTTCCCCAGAAGCACTTACACTTCACAAATATTTCACATCTATATTAACACACTATTGACAATTCATCTTGTCAACTACGCAGAAAAGGCCACATCCCGCGCAGCGTATGGGCTGGCTGCTCATTTATCTGGGTTTTAATGAGTAAGCAACGAACCCTGTTTCGCGCTATATGTACCCGTTTCTGAGATCTAACTCAACCTTTTTCACTACAATGGTGTGACTTTTTACACTATTTGATTTTACATAAAATAAACAATTGCGGGCGGATGTATGTCGTTTCTGGTTGACATGCATCAAAAAAGGGAACGTTTTCACGCTCCCTTTGGCGAGGATTCAGGCAGGTTTCTTTGGACGGCTGGCGTAGAGGTAAAAGAGGATTGAGCTGGTCGCACAAAAGGTGATCGACCAAATCATTGGCCAGGCGGTGTTAAAGGTCGCCATCGACAACAATGCGCCGACAATCGCGCCAATGCCGAAACGGAACGTGCCCGCCAGCGACGAGGCCGTTCCTGCCATATGTGGGAATTCATCAAGAATGACGGCCATTGCATTCGATGCCACCAGCGATACACAGCCGACAAATGCCGCCACGCCGAGCACCAGCGTCCAGAAGCCCACGCCCAACAAGGCTGTTGCCACCATCCAGATAGCCATTGTGAACTGGATCCACAATCCGCTGCGGAACATGTTCAGCGCGCCGACACGACGCACAAAACGGCCGTTGATAATCGTCATGATAAACAGGAACACAATATTCAGCGCAAAGTAGTAACCAAAGTTCTGCGGTGAAACGTGGTTGATTTGGATATAGACAAACGGCCCGGCGCTGAGAAAGGAGAACATTCCGGCAAAGCTGAAGCCGCTCGCCAGCATATAGCTCAGCACGCGCTTGTGACGAAACAGTGAAGCAAAGTTGCCAATGGTGGTGCGCAGGTGAAACTTATGGCGTTTCTCGACGGGCAGCGTTTCGCGGATAAACAGCATTATCATCACCGACGCCAGCAGCGCGGCAATCGCCAGGATCCAGAAAATAACATGCCAGCTAAACCAGACCAGCACCGCGCCGCCGACCATTGGTGCCAGCAATGGCGCAATAGTGGTGACCAGCATGACAAACGACATCATGCGCGAGAACTCCTCACGCGGGTAGATATCGCGCATCAGGGCGTTGATCACCACGCTCGATGCCGCTGCCGCCAGACCGTGGAAAAAGCGCATGGCGATCAGTTGTTCGATGCTCTGCGCCAGTGCGCAAGCCACAGCCGCGGCGGCAAAGATCAGCGTACCACCGAGAATAACCGGCTTACGCCCGATGCTGTCGGCCATCGGCCCGTACAGCAACTGCCCCACCGCGAACCCCAGAATATAGGTGCTGAGGGTCATCTGCGCGCTGCCTGCCGGGACGCCAAACTGCTCGGCGATCACCGGCAGTGCCGGCAGATACATATCGATGGATAACGGCATCAGCATGGCCAACAGGCCAAGAATGAACACAATACTCAGTGAAGAGTGTGGCCTGCTGGTCACGAAGATCTCCTGAAATTAACGAAAAGGCATGCCAACGCTGGCGATTTCATCTGCTGTCAGCGGCCGATACTCGCCGGGAGCCAGATCCTCATCCAGCACAATCGCGCCGATCCGCTCGCGGTGCAACGCGACGACATGGTTACCGACAGCCGCAAACATGCGTTTCACCTGATGATAGCGACCTTCACTGATGGTCAGGCGCACCTGCGTCGGGGTGATGACTTCCAGCACTGCGGGTTTGGTGAGATCTTTCTCGTTATGCAACTGGATGCCATGAGCAAACTGCGCGGCCGTCTCTTCGCTGACCGGGGATTCGAGCGTCACCAGATAGGTTTTTTCGCAGTGATGGCGTGGCGAAGTAATGCGGTGCGACCACTGACCATCATCGGTCATCAGCACCAGCCCGGTTGTGTCGATATCCAGACGCCCTGCGGCATGCAGCTTGTGGGCAACCGGCTCATCAAGGAAATAGAGCACGGTGGGATGATCCGGATCGTCGGTAGAACAGACGTAACCTTCCGGTTTATGCAGCATAAAATAGCGCGGGCCATTCTGCTGAACCAGGGTATTGCCCTCGTATTCAACCTCGTGCTCGGGTTGCAGTTTAAAGGCCGCATCTCTGACGATGTCGCCATCGACGGTAACACGGCTGGCGCGGATTTCACGCCCGGCAATCGCCCGGCTGACGCTAAGCTGCTGAGCGATAAACTTATCAAGTCGCATGAATTTTTCTGGCCTGTATGGTGCTGGGTGCGGGCAAAACGCCCACAAGAAGAAATGAACCCTGACAGTATAACGAGCATCACAAACCGCTCAAAGGAAAGATTCGTGGCATACTGTGCAGCGTTACCCTGCAACTCATCGAGACCATGACTTTTACGCTACGCCCCTATCAACGCGAAGCGGTGGATGCCACCCTCGCCCATTTTCGCAAACATGCTGAACCCGCTGTGATTGTGCTGCCTACCGGCGCGGGAAAAAGCCTGGTGATCGCTGAACTGGCTCGGCTCGCGCGTGGCCGCGTACTGGTGCTGGCACACGTCAAAGAGCTGGTGGCGCAGAATCATGCGAAATATGTTGCGCTGGGGCTGGAAGCCGATATTTTCGCCGCCGGGCTGAAACGTAAGCAGAGCCACGGAAAAGTGGTGTTCGGCAGCGTACAGTCGGTAGCGCGCAACCTGGAGCAATTTCAGAGCGAGTTTTCCCTGCTGGTGATCGACGAGTGCCATCGTATCAGCGACGATGACGACAGCCAGTACCAGCAAATCCTCAGCCACTTGCGCGAAGTGAACCCCCACGTGCGTTTGCTTGGCCTTACTGCCACGCCTTTCCGGCTGGGAAAAGGCTGGATTTACCGCTTTCATTATCACGGCATGGTACGCGGCGACGAAAAAGCGCTGTTCCGCGACTGCATTTATGAACTGCCGCTGCGTTATATGATCAAGCACGGCTATTTAACGCCGCCAGAACGGCTGGATATGCCGGTCGTGCAGTACGATTTCAGCCGCTTACAGGCGCAAAGTAATGGGCTGTTCAGCGAGGCCGAACTTAACCGCGAATTGAAAAAACAGCAGCGCATTACCCCGCATATCATCAGCCAGATTATTGAATTCGCGCAAACGCGCAAAGGAGTGATGATTTTTGCGGCGACCGTCGAGCATGCGCGGGAGATCACCGGTCTGTTACCCGCAAATGATGCGGCACTCATCACCGGAGAAACGCCAGGCCCGCAACGCGATGCGTTGATTGAGGCATTCAAAAATCAGCAGTTCCGTTACCTGGTTAACGTGGCAGTGCTGACCACCGGTTTCGATGCGCCACATGTTGATTTAATTGCTATTTTACGGCCAACGGAATCCGTCAGCCTGTATCAGCAAATTGTCGGACGCGGCCTGCGGCTTGCGCCCGGTAAAACCGACTGCCTAATCCTTGATTATGCCGGGAACCCTCACGATCTCTATGCGCCGGAAATTGGTGCGCCGAAAGGCAAAAGCGATAACGTCCCGGTGCAGGTTTTCTGCCCCGGCTGCGGCTTCGCCAACACCTTCTGGGGAAAAACCACCGCCGACGGCACGCTGATTGAACACTTTGGTCGCCGCTGCCAGGGCTGGCTGGAAGATGATGAAGGCAACCGCGAGCAGTGTGATTACCGTTTTCGCTTTAAAAACTGCCCGCAGTGCAACGCGGAAAACGATATCGCGGCCCGCCGCTGCCGCGCCTGCGATACTGTGCTTGTCGATCCGGACGATATGTTGAAAGCGGCGCTGAAGTTAAAAGACGCGCTGGTGCTGCGCTGTAGCGGTATGACGTTACAACATGGTACCGATGAGAAAGGCGAATGGCTTAAAATCACCTATTACGATGAAGACGGTGCCGATGTCAGTGAGCGCTTCCGTCTACAGACACCTGCCCAGCGCACCGCTTTCGAACAGCTGTTTATCCGCCCGCATACGCGCACGCCCGGCGTGCCGCTGCGCTGGATTGTCGCCGCCGATATCGTGGCGCAGCAGGCGCTGTTGCGTCATCCCGATTTTGTGGTCGCCCGAATGAAAGGACAGTACTGGCAGGTGCGGGAAAAGGTGTTTGATTATGAGGGTCGCTTCCGGCGGGCACATGAATTGCGCGGGTAAACGTACTTTTGATTGATGTATCGAACGTTCGAGGATAGAATACCGCCCGCTTTTGCATCCGCAAAGCCGATCATCTGCCTGTTGCTGGGTCGCCTGTAACAGGATTTATTTAAGAGAGATTTAAATGTTTACTATTAACGCAGAAGTACGTAAAGAGCAGGGTAAGGGTGCGAGCCGCCGCCTGCGCGCAGCGAACAAGTTCCCGGCAATCATCTACGGTGGAACTGAAGCGCCGATCGCTATCGAACTGGATCACGACAAACTGTGGAACATGCAGGCGAAAGCTGAATTCTACAGCGACGTTCTGACCATTGTAGTTGATGGCAAAGAAGTAAAAGTAAAAGTTCAGGCTGTACAGCGTCACGCGTACAAAGTGCGCCTGAACCACATCGACTTCGTTCGCGCTTAATCGCTGACGAGTTGAAGAAAACCCCGCTCCGGCGGGGTTTTTTTATGGCTTATTAACGTCGATACGCGGCTTGCTGAGTCATATGGCGGCTCACGTCATGCGTATTAAAGAAAACCTGCCCGAATGAGCAGGTTTCAGAGGATTACTTCCCACCGGTGAATCGGCGTTGCAGTTGATCGCGCAGATTCGGCGGCGTGCCTTTGATGGTCAGCGTATCCGTAGCCGGATCCCAGAAAATACGTTCGCCCAGCAGCAAAGCATCGAAGTTGATCGTCAGACCGCCTCCGCTGCCGGCAAATTTGGTCAGCTGTCGCAGAGTACTGCGATCCGCCGGAAAACTCTCTTCCAGCTCGTAGCCCTGGCCTGCGGTAAACTCTTCGAAGCTCACTTCGCTGACGCCCGCCAGCTCTTTCGAAAGCGATGCCAGCTCAATCTCTTCGCCCGCCTGCAACTGCTCATTACAGTAGGTATAAACCTGCTGGCGCACGGTCTGGCGTTCTGATTTATCCAGTTCGGCCTGCGCGGTGAAATCGTCTACCGCCTGCAACAGACCGCGGTTTTGCGCTTTCGCATTCAGCCCTTCGCTGGCGCCGAGGAAATCCATAAAGAAGTCCGCGACTTTACGCCCTACTCGCCCTTTCAGGAAGGTCAGATAGCGGGTTGATTCCGGATTGGTTTCCCACTCGGTTAAATCAATGCGAGCCACGATATCGGCATGATTAATATCGAGATAATGCGTCGAGCTGATGTCGAGGTTTTCATTGACGCGCATGCTGCTTAAGTTGTTCAGCACCGCCACCAGCAGGTACTCCACAGCCAGGTAACGGTAGTGGCAAAACAGCACAATACCGCCATCGGCAAACGGATATTTCGCCAGTTCATCACGTAAGCGCCCGGTTGCCGCGCGGCTGAATGCAAGGAACTCTTCCTCGCCCTGACGCTGAAGACGCAGCGCCTGCGCCAGTTCGCTCTCTTCGTTAAACAGACCGTAGGCTTTATTTTTGGCGCTGTATACCCGATGCAGTTCCGCCACCATCTCTTCGACAGGCGCGGTCGGTTCCAGCAAAGAATCGCGCAGCACCAGTTCAAGGGTTTGCTCATCGCGTTTGATAAGCTGGTGCAGGGCAATCTGGTTGATGTCCAGACTCATGATAAACTCTCCTTTTAGACGGCGGTATTCAACCACCACCAACGCGACTGTGCAACTGCTGATAAAAAAGCAGAAAAAAAGCGATTGCTACGGTAATATGTTGCCCTTTCATGAGTAAACAGATTCCGATTTATGCCACAACTCTCCCGCTACAGTGATGAACACGTTGAACAGCTGCTCAGTGAGCTGGCAAACGTACTGGAAAAACACAAAGCCCCGACCGATCTCTCCCTGATGGTGCTGGGCAACATGGTGACGAACCTGATCAACACCAGCGTCGCCCCTGCACAACGTCAGGCGATCGCGAAATCATTCGCTCAGGCGTTACAATCGTCGATTGGCGACGACAAAGCGCATTAAGGGAAATATCGACAGTCTATGGTGACCAATCGTCAGCGCTACCGTGAAAAAGTCTCCCAGATGGTAAGCTGGGGGCACTGGTTTGCGTTGTTCAACATTTTGTTGTCCATCGTTCTCGGTAGCCGTTATCTGTTTGTCGCCGACTGGCCGACTACCCTATCCGGGCGTATCTATTCTTATCTCAGCGTGGTTGAGCATTTCAGCTTTCTGGTGTTCGCCACCTACTTGCTTGTGCTCTTCCCGCTGACGTTTATTGTGATGTCGCAGCGCCTGATGCGCGTGCTGTCCGCCATCCTTGCGACAGCAGGCATGACGCTGCTGCTGATCGACAGCGAAGTATTTACCCGTTTCCACCTGCATCTTAATCCCGTTGTCTGGGAGTTAGTGATTAACCCGGACCAGAACGAGATGGCGCGGGACTGGCAGCTCATGTTTATCAGCGTGCCGGTGATTCTGCTGATCGAAATGCTATTCGCCACCTGGAGCTGGCAGAAGCTGCGTAGCCTGACGCGCCGCCGCCACTACGCCAAGCCGCTGGCCGCCTTTTTCTTCGTCGCCTTTATCGCCACGCACGTGATGTATATTTGGGCCGACGCCAATTTCTATCGCCCGATTACCATGCAGCGCGCTAATCTGCCGCTCTCTTATCCGATGACCGCGCGCCGTTTTCTGGAAAAACACGGTTTGCTGGATGCGCAGGATTATCAACGCCGACTGGTGGAACAGGGCAACCCTGAAGCTGTCTCCGTACAGTACCCCTTAAGCGATCTGCGCTACGCTGATATGGGTTCCGGCCAGAACGTGCTGCTGATTACCGTTGATGGCCTCAATTATTCGCGTTATGAAAAACAGATGCCGCAACTCGCCAGCTTTGCGCAGCAGAACGTCAACTTTACGCAACATATGAGTTCCGGCAACACTGCCGACAATGGCTATTTCGGCCTGTTCTACGGCATCTCACCGGGTTACATGGATGGCGTGCTGTCGGCGCGTATTCCGGCTGCGCTGATCACCGCCTTTAACCAGCAGGGCTACCAGCTTGGTTTATTCTCTTCGGACGGTTTCAGCAGCCCGCTCTACCGCCAGGCGCTGCTCTCTGACTTCTCATTGCCAGCCGCGCAAACGCAGAGTGACGAGAAAACCGCCTCGCAGTGGATTAACTGGCTTGAACATTACGCGCAGGATGATAACCGCTGGTTCTCGTGGATTTCGCTGAACGGCACGGCATCTCTGGACAGTTCGCAGCCAAACTTCGCCCGTAAGTACAGCCGCGCGGCGGCAGATGTTGATGCGCAAATCGGGCGCGTGCTGGATGCGCTGCGCGCGACCGGCAAGCTGGACGATACAGTGGTAATTATTACCGCTGGTCACGGCGTGCCGGAAAGCAAAGCGGACGATAGTTTCGAATGGTCGCGCAGCAGGCTGCACGTTCCGCTGGTCATCCACTGGCCAGGCACACCGGCACAGCGCATCAATACGCTGACGGATCATAAAGATGTGATGGCCACGCTGATGCAGCGGTTACTGCATGTCAGCACGCCACCCAATGCCTGGTCACAGGGGCAAGATCTGTTTAACGCACCGCGCCGCCATAATTGGGTCACCGCTGCGGGCGGTGACACGCTGGCAATAACCACGCCGGAGATGACGCTGGTACTGAGTCCTAACGGCAATTACCATACCTGGAATGCGCAGGGCGAGAAGATCCGCGATCAGAAACCGCAGCTCAGTTTGTTGCTGCAAGTGTTAACGGATGAAAAACGTTTTATCGCTAACTGATTGATTAATTATGAATCACTCAGGTGCCCCTCTGCTTGCAATCAGCAACGAAAAGGGTACTATTAGCGCCACATGTCGGCACGTAGCGCAGCCTGGTAGCGCACTGTCATGGGGTGTCAGGGTCGGAGGTTCAAATCCTCTCGTGCCGACCAAAAATCCCAAAAAAACCAACCCATTGCGGTTGGTTTTTTTATGCCTGCGATTTACCGAAGGTAATACCTGGCGTCATACAAACACGCTTACCGCGCATCGACCACGGTGCAATTGATCACGCTACCGCTCTGATAAGTCAGTTTAAACCGCTGTCCGTTAGCCGGAATGGCTTTATCAGACAAAGAGAGCGCATAGCCATCAGCGAGCATTTTTGTCGATTCATCCACTTCATATGTGTTGGTATTCACCGTCCATGCAGGGCTAAATTTGTTACCCTGGGCATTAATGCAATCCGCTTTTAATGTGTAGACCCCATTTCGGGAAGTGGCAGGCTTTGGCAGCGATTCCGCTTTACGCTTATTGCCGGGCTTTACAGATGCCGTCTGTAACTGGTTTTGCAGGGCGCCGATCTGCTTATCCTTTGCCTTCATCTGCGATCGCAGTGAGTCAACATAGTCAGAGGAAGAGTGATTAGCCACAGCACCACCCGTAACATAACCGCCAACGCCCAGGACGATGCTGAATACGGACAGCTTTTTAATCCAGCCGCGCAGATTACCCAATTTTTCATCTTGTTCCTGTGAAGTACGATGCCACTTGATCGCCAGTTCTTTTGCCTCGCGCAAATCGGCAGGGTTACCTCTGGCAGTTGCTAAGGCACTTTCAAGATGTAAAGCCCTGCGCCGCTCATCAGCAAATGAACGTTGCAGTGCCGCATATTCCGATCTGAGCGCCTCCAGTTCTGCACCGTCCTGTGCATCCTCTTTGCGGACCAGAAACGCTTTAGGCTCAAGCCCTTCTTTATGCATCACAGAGGCGGCCGATTTAAGCGCTTGTGCGGCCTCACTCGCACTGGAATTATTCAGCGCTTTACCGATCATTTTTCCTATTTTTTCTATTCTATCCGTCATCCTGTTTCCCTGTTACAAGCCGCACGTTACCGTAACCCATTGTATCTAAAAGTGCAGGCTTGCCAAATATCGGGTATCCATCAACTGACAGATAAAAAAAAACCGCAACGCATCCGTTACGGTTTTATTTTTCGGGAAAGGCAATTACAGCGCGATATCCGCAACCGTCTCGCCGTCGTTGTGCGGCTGGGTCGTTGGCTTCTGCACCGGCGGCGTGACATCTGCCACCAGAGACTCGTCGCATTTCAACCCAAGGATCTCGCTGGTGTAACGCAGCTCTGCATCGGCAGCTTCAATATTGCCGTTAAGTTGCGTACCAAAAGAGGGGATAATCTCTTTCAGCTTCGCCTGCCAGGCTGCAGAAGCAAAGCGTTCAGTAAACACTTTTTCCATCAGCTCAAGCATAATCGGCGCCGCGGTAGACGCACCCGGCGAGGCTCCCAGAAGCGCAGCAATAGTCCCTTCTTTATCACTCACCACTTCGGTGCCGAGACGCAGTACACCGCCCTTTCCGGCTTCACGCTTGATGATCTGTACGCGCTGGCCCGCCTGCCACAGACGCCAGTCCTCTTTCATCGCCAGCGGATAGTATTCCCGCAGCGCATCGAAGCGGTCATCTTCATTCTGCAGTACCTGGTTAACCAGATATTTTACCAGGCTGAAATTGGTCATTCCCACCGTCAACATCGGCAGAATATTGGATGAGTTGGTCGAACGTAACAGATCCCACAGCGAACCGTTCTTCAGAAAACGTGTCGAGAAGGTCGCGAACGGCCCGAACAACAGCACGCGTTTACCATCAATAATGCGGGTATCAATATGCGGAACCGACATCGGCGGTGCGCCAACGGTCGCCTGACCATAGACTTTTGCCAGATGATGGTTGACCACATCCGGGTTCTCCGCCACCAGGAACTGGCCACCAACCGGGAAACCGGCATAGTCTGCCGCTTCCGGAATACCGGATGCCTGCAACAATTTCAGCGCTGCGCCGCCCGCGCCAATAAAAACAAACTTCGCTTTTACCACGCGTTCGCCGCCGTCTTTCAGGTTGCTGAGCGTCACACTCCAGCTATTATCGGCATTGCGTTTGAGGCTGCGAACTTCCGTGCTCAGTTGCAAAGAGAAGTTCTCTTTTTTCTGCAATGAGCCAATCATCTGGCGCGTCAGTTCACCGAAGTTAACATCAGTACCAATCTCAGTGCGGGTAGCGGCGATTTTTTGCTTCGCATCGCGCCCTTCCATCACCAGCGGTGCCCACTGCTTGATCTGCTCGGGATCTTCGGAATAGCGCATACCGCGGAACAGCGAACATTGCTGCAACGCTTTGTAACGGGCACGCAGGAAGTTCACATTGTCATCGCCCCAGACGAGGCTCATATGCGGTACGGTGTTGATAAATGAGCGCGGTTCGCGTAGCACACCGGTTTTGACCTGATGCGCCCAGAACTGGCGAGAAATACGGAACGCTTCGTTGATTTCAATCGCTTTTTTAATGCTGACGGTGCCGTCAGCCGCACGCGGCGTGTAGTTCAGTTCCATTAAAGCGGCATGGCCCGTACCGGCGTTATTCCAGCCGTTCGAGCTCTCCTCAGCCAGGGCATCCAGCCGTTCCACCATCGTAATCGACCAGTCGGGTTCGAGATCCTGAAGCCAGGTACCCAATGTGGCACTCATGATCCCACCACCGATTAAAAGCACATCTGTTTCCTGCTCTTTCGATGCGGACGCTTTCGCTGCCTTTGAGACAGCATTTAGCCCGACAGCCATCGAAAACAGCCTGGCAGTCATTTTTTTCATGGTATTAATGCCTTACTTTTAGTGCTGCTTTATTCGCATTTATTGAGGGTAAAGTAGTTAACCCTTCTAACGTAGCACTTAAGAAGTGAGATTTAAATAATGTTTAAACATTAAATATTCATTGTATAAATGTTACTAATAAGTTGATTTTCCAGATTAGATTTAACACTTATTGTTGACCCACGGCGGTTAAAATCTGCTATTCTTTTGCGCTTTGCCAAACGCACCGATGCCGTTTGCGCCCCTGTTGTTGAACGCCTCACCGGCCTGTGAACCTTTATGACTGAAAAATTACTCTCCCCGGCAAACCACAGCCTGGATGTCCTGCGTTCCCCGGCGTTATTGACCCGCGAATGCCTGGCCGGCGTAATCACTGCGCTGGCGCTGATCCCGGAAGTGATCTCTTTCTCGGTAATTGCCGGTGTCGACCCGAAAGTGAGCCTGATTGCCTCGGTTGTGCTGTGCCTGAGCATGTCTTTTCTGGGCGGGCGCCCGGCGATGGTAACGGCGGCAGCGGGGTCAGTCGCTCTGGTTATCGGTCCTATGGTTAACCAACACGGTGTGGAATACATTCTTCCGGCGGTTTTACTGGCGGGGATGATTCAAATTCTCTTCGGCCTGAGCGGTATGGCGCGGCTGATGCGCTTTATTCCTCATGCGGTGATGACCGGTTTCGTCAACGCGCTTGGTATTCTGATCTTCTTTGCACAGATCCCCCATTTCTGGAGCAAAGACCCGCTAATTCTGGCGCTGTTCGTACTAACGCTATTGATTGTGCTGTGGCTGCCGCGCTGGGTAAAAAGCATCCCTGCGCCGCTGGTCGCCATTGTGTTACTCACTGCGTTTACCCTGTTCAGCGGGCAGATCCTGCCAACCGTGGGCGATGAAGGCCCCATGCAGGGCGGGCTGCCGGGGTTAACCTCATTTCTGGTTCCGCTCAACTGGCAGACATTAAATATCGTCTGGCCCTGCGCGCTGAGTATCGCTTTTGTGGGTTTGATGGAATCCCTGCTGACCGCCAAACTGGTGGACGATTTAACCCATACGCCTTCACACAAAGGCCGCGAGAGCGCCGGGCTTGGCATCGCCAATATTCTGGCGGGGTTCTACGGTGGGATCGCTGGCTGTGCGATGATCGGTCAGACCATTGTGAATGTGGAGATGGGCAAAGGCCGCACGCGCATCTCAACGCTGGCCGCCGCGCTGGTGCTGTTGCTGCTGGTGACGGCGCTCAGCAGCGTGATGGCGAAGATTCCAATGGTTGTGCTGGCGGGCATTATGGTCATCGTTGCCTTTAAAACCTTTAACTGGGGCAGCCTGCAACCGGCAACACTTAAGCAGGTGCCAGTCATGGAAACCGTGGTGATGCTGGTCACGGTGGTCGCGACCGTCACTACCGGTAACCTGGCGATTGGTGTGCTGGGCGGGCTGATCATGATGGCGCTCACGCCACCGAAGTGGCGTAAGTCAGCAAACGTTACAGCAAAAACAGCGTCGCCAGCCCAAGAAAAATAAAGAAGCCTCCGGTATCTGTGATCGCGGTGATCATCACGCTGGAGCCAACCGCCGGGTCGCGCCCCAGCCGGGTCATGATCATCGGGATCAACACGCCCATCAACGCTGCCATCAACAAGTTCAGCACCATCGCCAATGTCATAACGCCGCCCAGCGCCGCATCGTCGTACAACCACCATGTGATGCAGCCCATAATGCCGCCCCACACCAGGCCGTTAATCAACGCGACGCCAAGTTCACGCATAATCAGGAAAGCAAAGTTGCCCGGCTGAATGTTTTGTAACGCCAGCGCGCGCACAATCATGGTAATGGTTTGATTGCCGGTGTTACCGCCAATCCCGGCGACAATCGGCATCAGCGACGCCAGCGCCACCAGTTGCGAAATGGTGTGTTCAAACCCGTCGATCACGCGCGAGGCGATAAATGCCGTGCACAAGTTGATAGCCAGCCACGCCCAGCGGGTTTTTACCGCTTTGCTTACCGGTGCAAATACGTCTTCTTCGGCGCTCAGACCGCCCATCTGGCGCAAATCGTTGTCGGTCTCTTCGTAGACCACATTAACGATCTCATCGATGGTCAGACGACCCAACAGCATTCCGTTATCATCGACCACTGCCGCGCTAAGCAGATTGTCACGCTCGAAGGTCCGCGCCACTTTTTCCGCATCCTCTTCCGGAGAAAAGGCCACCGGATCTGCATCCATCACTTCGCTGACCCGCTTCCCGGCGGCATTGAGTAAAATGGTTTGCAACGCCAGTTCGCCCATCAGCCGGTTATCGCGGCCGATAACAAACAGTTTGTCGGTGTTGTCCGGCATTTTACCGAGCCGTCGCAGATAGCGCTGAACCGCCGCCAGCGTGACTTCAGCACGCACGGTGATCACCCCGAACTCCATGATCGCGCCGACACAGTTTTTGCCGTAGCGCATCACTTCCCGCATGCGGTTACGCTCTGCACGCGGTAACGTCGCCATTAAGCGGCCGGTCAGGTTACGCGGCAGATGCTGCACCAGCCAGATTTGGTCGTCGATATCCAGCGTTTGCAGCGCATCGAGCAGCGCGCGGTCGCTCATCTCATCAATCAGGTCATCCCAGACATTTTCCGACGCTTCAAGCAGCACCTTGCCGCGTTTATCATCGCTCACCAGCCGCCATAATGCGTGGCGTTCATCTACCGGCAAGGCCTCCAGCGTATCGGCGAGATCCGGTGGCGGCAAATGGGAGACCAGCGCGTTAACCTCCGCCAGATCCTGCTCCAGCGCGGCGCTATCCACCTGCTCGGCGAGGGTGAGTTGCCCGAGCAGCGAGGCGGTAAGTGGTTTATGGGTGATCAGCAACCAAATCAGGCGCGCCCGCTCCTCGTCACGCAGTTTGACGCTGTTTTTTTTGCTTAATGACATTAGCCGTTCCCTGAATACAAAGCCCCCCGAAGCCGGGGCCGAATAGCCTTAAGCATAGCGGCAGCTTTTGTAAAAAATAATAAACAGCGGGGACGTTTGGCGAAAAAAGGAGCGAATACCCCCTTCGAACGAAGGGGGCGCATTGCTCAGGCAGTACGGGAGACGGCGTCGCGGGAAGCTTGCGCGCGCTCTTCACCTACCAGCTCAGTCAACTGACCATTGCGCATCTCCAGCAGGCGGTCGGCGTGGATAAAGTAGTGATCGTCGTGGCTAATGGCAAAAATGGTTTTCCCCATCTGTTGCATCAGCGGCAACAGCACCTGGTAGAAGTCGCGGCGGAAATGGGGATCCTGATCGGCCGCCCATTCGTCAAGCAGCAGAATATCGCGCTCTTCCGCCAGCGCCAGCAACAGTGCCACGCGTTTTTTCTGCCCTTTTGAGAGCTTCAGATTGAGGATCTTGCCGTTGTTCAGTTCCAGTTTATGCGCCATCTTCAACTGATCCAGCCACTTATCGACCAGCGCCGGATCCGCCGGTTTACCTTCCGGCCCGAGCAGATCGTCAAACAACCAGACATCGGTAAACACCGCCGAGAACAGTTTGCGATAATCTTCCGGGCGATCCTGCGCCATCGGCTTACCATCCAGCAGGATCTCGCCAGAAACCGGCTGATACAGCCCGGTCAGCAGCATCGCCAGCGTTGATTTACCGCTGCCGTTGCCACCAATCAGAAACACCAGTTCGCCCCGGTTCAACGTCATGTTGATCGGGCCGACGGAGAAATCATTCCCCTGATATTTAAAGGCCACGTTGCGCAGCTCCAGCGTTTTCCAGCCGGGGAAAGCCTGGGGACGCGGAAACGCTGGCTGATACGGCGCCAGAGCAAAATGCTTCAGTTTGTTGAAAGCAACCTGTGCGCTCAACAGCGTCGGCAATGCGCCGACCGCTGAAAGCAACGGCGTACGCAAAAACAGCAATGTCAGTGAATAAGTTGCCGCAACGTTGGTATCCGCCCACCCCAGACTGTTTGCCATCCAGAACACGAGGCCAATCGCGCCGAGCATCATAATGTTCGACCAGTTGACAGCGCTGAGATGGAAAGTGTCAGCACGAATAATATGGTGGCGGTACTCACGCGCATCCGGCAGGTACATCTTCTCGAAAATATGTTCGGCACGTTCGCGATTCAGATTCAGCTCTTTGCGCCCTTCCAGCACCGTCTGGAAATCGTTATAGAGCTTGTCTTCCGTCTCGCGCAGCGTCGCCATATGTTTATACACCCGGGAAACCAGAATAAAACCGCCCCAGATGGTCAGCGCCATCCACAGTGCAGTGATCACCAGCATTTTGCCGGATAGCATCGCCAGATAAATGCACGAACCTACAGTCAGAATAATGCCCTGCACCAGTTCCGGCAGGCGCACAAAAGCGATGGTGATGTTGCGCACATCGCTGGTTAATCCGGCCAGCAGCGACGCGCTGCCCAGTTGTTCAATGCGCTCCACCGGCGTATCAAGGATCCGTTTGATAAATTCACTACGCAGACGGTAAACGAAATGATGGCCGAGCGTGGTCAGCGCCAGTTGAGAACCAAGCGTCACCGCCATTAACAGCAGCAGCAAACCGAGAAATTCCGGCAGCACGGTCAATGAGATATCGACGGTTTCGATCAGACGCTGGTTAATAAAAGCGATCAGCCCGATTCCCAATGCGGCGCTGGCAAGGGTGAGCGCCAGTACCGCCACGAATGGCCAGCGATACTGCCGCCAGACAAGAAGAAGGAGTTCCATAACAACGGCCCGGTCAACAAAAACAGCCAGCAGTTTAAACGGCTACTGTTTTACATCAAGAATAATTCTTATTTTTATTCGCTGTTGCCTGCCTGGCGGAACGTCAGGTTGTAACGACACTCGCCGGTCACCGGGTGATAACCCGCTTTCAGCGGCGCTATGCCATGATAAAAGAGCCGCGATTCGCCGCCCCACACCACAATATCGCCATGTTCCAGCATCAATCGTTGCAGCGGATCGTTACGTTTCAATCCACCAAACTGGAAAATAGCCGGTAAGCCCAGCGAGACAGAGACGATCGGCGCGCGCAAATCAGGTTCGTCCTTATCCTGATGCAGCGATAACTTCGCACCAGGCGCGTAACGGTTGATCAGGCAGGCATCCGGGCGAAACTCAGGGTAACCCGCCGCGAGGCTGGCTTTATGACATAGCGCCGTGAACGCAGCCGGCATTTCCGGCCACGGCTGCGCCGTTTGCGGATCGACAGGTGCGTAGAGATAACCGTGCTGATTAGTCGTCCAGCCAAGCCTGCCGCAATTGGTCATCGCCACGGACATGGTATACCCGCCCGGCGTGACCATATGGCGCAGCGGCGACTGGCCAACCACCTGCGCGATGCCGCGCATTAGCGCTTCCACATGCGGTAGTGCAAAACGGCGCAGCACCACCGCGCCAGGTGCCAGCGGCTCCTGCCAGGGTTCTTCATCGGCAAACAGATCGAGCATTAATTCTCCTCTTTTTTCGCTTCCCGTTGCAGCAGTTGCGCTTTGCGCGCGATTCCCCAGCGATAACCGGAGAGCGCGCCATCACCGCGCACTACGCGATGACAAGGGATAACAATCGCCAGCTTATTCGCTGCGCAGGCGCTGGCTACTGCCCTCACCGCACCGGGTTTGCCTAGCTGCTGCGCAAGACGCTGATAGCTGATCGTTGCGCCAGCGGGGAGCTCGCGCAACGCCTGCCATACCTGGAGCTGGAAAGCCGTGCCGCGCAAATCCAGCGGTAATGTAAATGGCGCATCCGCACGATCAAGACGACGGATCACCTGTGCGACACGTTCAAGCATCGCCTCATCGCCCTGCACATTTCGGGCATGAGGAAAAATCGTATGCAGTTCTGCCAACAACTGTTCATCGCTGTCGGCCAGTAAAATGGCGCAGATGCCGCGTTCACTCTCAGCCACCAGACAGCGACCCAGTGAACAATCACTGAGGGCATAACGAATATCGGCATCGTCACCGCCGCGGCGAAACTGACGCGCCGTCATTCCCAGCGCGGCATCCGCCTGGCGATAGTAGCTGCTACTGTCGGGGAACCCCGCCGCCAGCACGGCATCGGTCACTGTGTCGCTCTCTGCCAGCATGTTGCGCAGACGACGGGCGCGGAACGCTTGTTGCCAGGCTTTCGGTGTCATCCCGGTCACGGATTTAAACAGACGATGAAAATGGTACGGACTGATACCCACCGCAGTTGCCAGTTGTTCGAGGGTGACAGGCGTATCCTGTTCCAGCAATCGACAAGCAATGGCCACTTTATCCAGCCGCTGCTGTTGCGGATGCGCTTTATCGGGCTGGCAACGTTTGCATGGGCGAAAACCCGCAGCAACAGCGCTATCGGCATCCGGGAAGAAACGCACATTCTGACGCAGGGCGTGGCGCGCGCGACAGGACGGGCGGCAGAAGATGCCGGTGGTCAGTACCGCAAAAACAAACTGACCATCCGCTTGCGGGTTGCGCGCCAGCACCGCTTGCCAGCGCTGTTCATCAAGTAAAGTCGTCTCGTTCATGTCAGGCTCCTTATTTAAGCTTAGCCCCACTGTGCACGCTCGCGCAGAGCCCGACACCCGCAATCTTGCGTTTTAATTTTTTTCGCTGACCAGGAACGAGGAAAATTGTGGCGACATCCAGGTGGTAAAACCGTCACCCTCCTTCATGATCATAAATACCGCCAATCCTTCGTGCGTCACCACTTTTTTGGCCTTATCGGTTCCCAGCACCATTAAACCGGTGTCCCAGGCATCTGCTTCCAGCGCCGTTGGGGCAATCACCGTGACCGAAACCAGGCGGTGATCGATGGGGCGCCCGGTGCGCGGATCGATAATGTGCGAAATACGTTTGCCATCCAGCTCATAATAGTTGCGATAACTTCCGGAGGTACTGATGCCATGACCGTTAATATCGACCACCGCTTGTGCGACATTTTCACGATCGGTCGGTTTCTGGATCGCCACCCGCCACGGCTGGCCCTGCGCATTCATGCCCCGGCTGGCAAGCGCGCCGCCGACGGAAACCAGATAGCGGGCAATCCCTTCCTGCTCCATAAGCCGCGCCAGATGATCCGCCGCATAGCCTTCACCGACTGTCGATAAATCGACAAACAGATCCGGCAGATCTTTTTGCAGGAATTGTTCCCCGGAGCGGTTAATCACCGTCAGATGCTGCAAGCCGGTACGGGCTTTTGCCGCATCAATTTGCGCCTGCGTTGGGCTGACGACCGGTTGTTTATCCGGGCCAAATCCCCACAGATTCACCAGCGGCCCAACGGTAATGTCCATTGCGCCGTCCGTTTTTTCCCCGACCCGCAAAGCGATGGTCACAATATCCGCCATTGCAGCGCTAACCGGCCAGGGCGCGGTACTGGCAGCGTGATTAAAGCGCATTAGCGCAGAATCGCTCTTCCAGGTGGACATTAAACGATCGTCAGCATCCAGCTGAGCCTGAATTTTTTGCTGTAACGTCTGCGCGCGCTGCGCATCCAAATCCACCAGACTAACGCGCCAGAAAGTGCCCATGGTTTTGCCTTCCAGCACGGTTGGCTGTGCCTGTTCGCTGCGATCGCAACCCGCCAATAGCAGCAGCGCGGCGGCCACCACGCTGCGAAAAAGAGTCATTGTCATTGCTTGTTATCTCCTTGATGGCGGCAAGCGTACATCAAAAACCGGACAATAAAAAAGGCGCCTTGCGGCGCCTTAGCAATCGTTGTTGCGAACTTAGAACTGGTAAACCAGGCCTAGTGCAACGATGTTGTCGGTAGAGATACCGGCAGCTCGGGTAAAGTCGTTGTCGTCCAGCAGGTTGATTTTGTAATCAACATAGGTGGACATGTTTTTGTTGAAGTAATAGGTCGCGCCAACATCGATGTATTTCAGGATATCCTGATCGCCGTAGTTAACGGTACCGGTGTTGTTGGTGATGTCCTTGCCTTTAGATTGCAGGTAAGCGATAGACGGACGCAGACCGAAGTCGAACTGGTACTGTGCAACCACTTCGAAGTTCTGCGCTTTGTTAGCAAAACCGTAAGCGTCAGACGGGGAAGAACCGTTAGAAGTACCGAAACGGGTCGCGTTATAGGTTTGAGTATACTGTGCCGCCAGGTAAATATTATTGGCATCGTATTTCAGGCCGCCGCTATATGCTTCAGCGCGATCGCCTTCACCGAACAAAGCATCATTGGTAGTCACGTTCTGATCAGCAGTACGACGAGAAGAAGACATTGCACCGCCGACGCTGAAGCCTGCGCCCAGATCGTAGGTCAGAGACGCACCATAGCCATCGCCGTTCTGTTTCAGCGTGCTGCGACCATCAGCGTTTTCACCACTGACGCTACCGTTTTTACCCTGATACTGCAGGGCAAAGTTCAGGCCATTAACCAGACCAAAGAAGTCGGTGTTACGGTAGGTGGCAAGGCCGTTAGCACGTTGTTGCATGAAGTTATCAGAACCGTAAGTGTCGCCGCCGAATTCCGGCAGAACGTCGGTCCAGGACGTTACGTCGTAAATTACGCCGTAGTTACGACCGTAGTCGAAAGAGCCCGCATCAGCCACGCGGATACCGGCGAATGCCACACGGGTCCAGGCCTGATTACCTGACGTTTCAGTGTCGTTAGCCTGAACGTTATATTCCCACTGACCATAGCCAGTAACCTGATCGTTTACCTGAGTTTCGCCTTTGAAGCCGAAACGCACGTAAGTCTGATCGCCATCAGCGCCTTTATCGTCAGAGAAATAGTGCAGACCGTCTACTTTGCCGTACAGATCTAATTTGTTGCCATCTTTGTTGTAAACTTCAGCCGCATTCGCTGCGCCTGCTACCAGCAGAGCTGGTACCAGGAGGGACAGTACTTTAACTTTCATTTTATTAACCCTCTGTTATATGCATTTTTATTTGCCACTGCTTGCTGACTAACCCTCTAATCAGCTGGCAAATTCATTGTGCTTAAAATAGGAAAATAATCCATCGAGAATATGATACGAAAATTTTGAAGATGTTTCATATTTAATGATAGATGTTTCATTTTGTAAATTCGAGGGAACTTTTTATAGCACGAATAGCTAATATATATCGCACGAATAATCAAATAAAATTAAAAAATCATTAAAAAACAACATGATAAATAAAAACAAATGACAGCACTGAATGCAAAAACGAAATCCCTAATCGTCACTAAAATACAACACGCTATCATCATTAACTTTATTTATTACCGTCATTCGAATCTGAATGTCTGTTTACCCCTCTTATGACCGAATGCCCTGCATTCGGTTTTTTTTTACTTTTCTTTACTTAACTTGAATAATAATCTACACATAATAACTATTTGTAACGACTATTAATTAATCAACAAACGTGCCAGACTTATCTTATTGACTTAGCACCTTAATTAATGTCTTGTTATTTATTGTGTTCTTTTTATTCAAGGGCGAGAAATATTTGTACAATCTCCATATTTTGTACATTTTTTGCCGCTTCGTTTAAAGGAAGGACAAAAACCCGCATCATGTGAGTAATGGCTGAAAAGAGAGTCTGGAAATTCACTCATTAACCGATATACTGCCTGCTGTACACTGCTCTGCAACACATCTATTTGTAGTCCGCGCACCACTGGCGGTAGTTACGGCATGGCAGCAACATTGTTTCAGCGGATGCTGAGCGTTACCTGCAGTGTTGTCATCACGGGTTACACACAAGAATGAGTCAATCTGACACAATGATCCCTGGCAAATTTTCCCTGATACCGGGCAACATTACCCGTTTCTTCCTCTTATTGATTATTGTCCTGCTGGTAACGATGGGGGTGATGATCCAGAGCGCGGTCAACGCCTGGCTGAAAGATAAGAGCTATCAAATTGTCGATGTTACGCACGCCATCCATAAGCGTATCGACACCTGGCGGTATGCCACCTGGCAGATCTACGACAATATTGCTGCGGCTCCGGCAACCACGCCAAGCGAAGGTTTACAGGAAACGCGCCTGAAACAGGATGTCTATTACCTCGAAAAACCGCGTCGCAAAACAGAAGCGCTGATTTTCGGTTCGCACGACAGTTCCACGCTGGAGATGACGCAGCGCATCTCAACGTATCTTGATACATTGTGGGGCGCAGAAACCGTTCCATGGTCGATGTACTATCTGAATGGCCAGGATAACAGCATGATCCTGGTTTCGACGTTGCCTCTAAAAGATCTAACCTCAGGTTTTAAAGATTCCACCATTAGCAATATCGTCGATTCCCGACGCGCAGAAATGTTGCAGCAGGCTAACGCCCTTGATGAGCGCGAAAGTTTTTCCTCCTTGCGCCGCCTGGCCTGGCAGAATGGCCACTACTTTACGCTGCGTACCACCTTCAACCAGCCGGGTCACCTGGCGACGGTGGTGGCGTTTGACTTGCCGATTAACGATCTGATCCCGCCAGGCATGTCACTGGACAGTTTCCGTCTTGACCCTGATAGCACGCAAAATACCACGCACGGGCAGGATAAAGAGACCACAGATAATGTGACCGTCAACTTTAATAGCTCGCGTATTGAGATCGCTTCTGCGTTGAACGGCACCGGGCTGCGCCTGGTGTGGCAGGTTCCTTTCGGTACGCTGCTGCTCGACACCCTGCAAAACATTCTTTTACCGCTGTTGCTGAATATTGGGCTGCTGGCGCTGGCGCTATTTGGCTACACCACCTTCCGTCAGCAACCGGGCCGTAAGACGGATAGCCTGGCGACGCCAGGAGCAAGCAACGAGCTGCGCGTGCTGCGCGCTTTCAACGAAGAGATTGTCTCGCTACTGCCGCTTGGCTTGCTGGTACACGATCAGGAAGCTAACCGCACCGTGTTGAGCAACAAAATAGCCGATCATCTGCTGCCGCACCTGAATCTGCAAAATATCACCGCCATGGCGGATCAGCACCAGGGCGTCATCCAGGCCACCATAAATAATGAACTGTATGAAATCCGCCAGTTCCGCAGCCAGGTGGCTTCACGCACGCAGATCTTTATTATTCGCGACCAGGATCGCGAAGTGCTGGTCAATAAGAAGCTGAAGCAAGCGCAGCGCCTGTATGAGAAGAACCAGCAGGGTCGCGCCGCCTTTATGAATAATCTGGCTGACTCGCTGAAACAACCCGTAAAGGCTCTCGCTGCTGAAGCTGCCGCCCTTGAAAACAAAGAGGGCAATCTCGTCGCCGATCACGCCGACAGGCTGGTACAACTGGTGGATGAAATTCAGCTGGCCAATATGCTGGAAAGCGATAGCTGGAAAGGTTCGCCTTCCGTGTTCTCTATTCAGGATCTGATTGATGAAGTGGTGCCGGAAGTTCTGCCGGTGATCAAGCGTAAAGGCCTGCAATTGTTGATCAATAACCCGCTTCCGGCTAACGAGGAGCGCCACGGCGATCGCGATGCGTTACGTCGAATCTTACTCCTTTTGATCCAGTACGCGGTGACGACCACGCAAATGGGTAAAATCACCCTTGAAGTGAATATGGATGAATCGGCAGAAGATCGTCTGACCTTCCGTATTCTGGATACGGGCACAGGTGTAAGTACCAGTGAAATTGACAATCTGCACTTCCCGTTCCTTAACGATACACAGAGCGATCAGTACGGAAAAGCAAACGCCCTCACCTTCTGGCTGTGCGATCAGTTAGCCAGAAAACTCGGTGGGCATTTGAATATTAAGGCGAGGGAAGATCTGGGCACCCGCTACTCTTTGCATGTTAGAATGGCGGCTCGCTCACCGCAGGTTGAAAGCGAAGAGAAATTGCTTGATGATGTTGTAGCGATGATTGACATCACCTCGAATGAAATCCGCAATATTGTAGTCCGCCAGTTGGAAAATTGGGGTGCAAGCTGTATTTCCCCGGATGAACGTCTTTCAAGTCAAGAATATGATCTATTTTTGACAGATAATCCGTCTAATCTTACAGCCTCTGGCTTGCTTTTAAGCGATGATGAGGTCGGTGTGCGGAAAATTGGCCCTGGCCAATTGCGCGTTAACTTTAATATGAGCAATGCAATGCAGGGAGCAATATTGCAGCTTATAGAAGAGCAACTGGCGCAGGAAGATGTACCGGAATCGCCATTGGGAGGCGATGAAAACGCGGAACTCCATGCCAGCGGCTATTATGCACTGTTTGTTGACACAGTACCCGATGATGTTAAGAGGTTGTATACTGAATCAGCGTTACGCGATTTCGCTGCGCTGGCGCAGACAGCACACCGCCTGAAAGGTGTGTTTGCTATGCTAAATCTGGTACCTGGTAAGCAGTTGTGCGAAACGCTGGAGCAATTAATTCGTGAAAGCGATGCTCCAGGCATAGAAAATTACATCAGCGACATTGACGCTTACGTCAAGAGCTTGCTGTAGCAAGGTAGCCTAATACATGAACAATATGAACGTAATTATTGCCGATGACCATCCGATTGTACTGTTCGGTATTCGCAAGTCACTGGAACAAATCGAATGGGTTAACGTAGTCGGTGAATTTGAAGACTCTACAGCGCTCATTAATAACCTGCCGAAACTCGAGGCAAATGTTCTGATCACCGATCTGTCAATGCCGGGCGATAAATACGGCGATGGTATTACGCTGATCAAATACATTAAACGCCATTTCCCTGCGCTGTCGATTATTGTTCTTACTATGAACAATAACCCGGCAATTCTGAGTGCGGTGCTGGATCTGGATATCGAAGGTATCGTACTGAAACAAGGCGCGCCAACCGACCTGCCAAAGGCTCTGGCCGCGCTGCAGAAAGGTAAGAAATTTACTCCTGAAAGCGTTTCTCGCCTGCTGGAAAAAATCAGCGCTGGCGGCTACGGCGACAAACGCCTGTCACCGAAAGAGAGCGAAGTACTGCGTCTGTTTGCAGAAGGTTTCCTGGTAACGGAAATCGCTAAAAAGCTGAACCGCAGTATCAAGACCATCAGTAGCCAGAAGAAATCTGCGATGATGAAGCTGGGCGTCGATAACGACATCGCCCTGCTGAACTACCTCTCCTCGGTCACACTGACCCAGACAGAAAAAGAGTAATCCCCACAACCCCGGCTTTCGCCGGGGTTCTTTTTTATCCCCTGCGGTTTCTGACCCGCGCCACATAAGCTGCCAGCGTTTGCTTCAGCACATCCAGCGTCACCGGTTTCGACAGGCAGCTATCCATACCGGATTCAAGGCAGCGCTGTTTTTCTTCCGCCAGTGCGTTAGCCGTTACGCCAATCACCGGCAACGTCAGGCCCAGTTGGCGGATCCGCTGCGTCAGACGATAACCGTCCATATTCGGCATATTGACGTCGCTGAGCACGATATCAATGTGGTTCTTGCTTAACACGTTCAATGCATCCACCCCATCGTTGGCTGTTTTGCATTGATAGCCCAGCGATCCCAGCTGATCGGCAAGTAAACGCCGGTTAATCGGATGATCGTCAACCACCAGGATCATCATATCGTCGTTGCGCGATACCTCATTGTCCTCTATGGCCTGCGTCGCGGTCACCTGCGGTTCCACCACCTGTACGCGATAAATGCGTCCCAGCAACGCCAGCAAATCATGCGGCGCGGCGACGCTGTGTAACCATTCGCCCGGCGCACGTTCAACTGGAATACCGATATGGCGACGGCAGAAAACAATCACCGCCCGCGCGCCCGAAGGATGTTCCAGATCATCGTCGGTAATCAACGTATCCTGAAGGCCGAGCTCTCGCCCGTCGTACTGCTTCGTGTGGATGCCATTCCAGCTCAGCAAGTTCTGCAAATAGGCCGACAACGAGGCGTTTCGCACCGCCAGCCAGCAGCAGGTCTCCGCCAGCCCATCGACATCCGCGCGCACCGGCGCGACCGCACTGTAAAGCGGAATTCGAATGGTGAACTGGCTGCCCATACCCGGTTCAGTATCCACCGCGATATCGCCGTCCATCATGCTAATCAGCTTCTCGCAAATCGCCAGCCCCAGGCCTGTGCCCTGGAAATTGCGCTGCACCCCGGTTCCGACCTGGAAGAAAGGATCAAACAACCGCACCACTTCTTTACCGGGGATCCCCACACCGGTATCGCGCACGCGTATGCTGAGATAATCCGCATCACGCTGTACATGCAGCACGATACAACCGATGTCGGTGAACTTAATCGCATTGCTCAGCAGGTTTGAGATCACCTGCTGCAAACGCATCGGATCGCCGTTGAGAACCACTGGCACATCCGGCTCGATAAAGCAGTACAGCCCCAGTTGTTTACGCACCACCAGCGGCAGATAGTTGGCGGTGATATGGCTCATCACCTCGCGCGGGGAAAACTCCCGCGGCTCGATTTTTAACTGTTCAGACTCAATTTTCGAGAAGTCGAGAATATCGCTGATAATTTTCAGCAGCAGGCTGGAAGAGTTATTCATTGCCGTCACCAGGCGGTCGACGCCCTTCGGCAGCTCTTTGGTTTGCAGCAGATCGAGGTTACCGATAATGCCGTATAGCGGCGTACGCAACTCATGGCTGACGGTCGCCAGGAACATGGATTTCGACTGGCTGGCCTGTTCTGCCGCCTGCGCCATTTCCTGCAATGACTCTTCCATTTTGACGCGCGCGGAGACATCCACCAGCACACAAATCGCCACGTTTTCATTGCGATAGCGCGAATGAACAAAGCTGATTTGCAGATTCGTGTTGTTGCTGGTCAACACATCAACAAAATTAACCTGCTGCCCGCAGATGATCTGCGTCAACCGCTGCCGATCTTCATGCGTGAGCATGTTCAGGTAATTATGCGCCAGTTCGTTACTGAGAATATTCGTCCCGTCCTGGGTGCGCAGAATACAGATCCCCACCGGCGCAGAAGCGACGATTTTACGGTTGAACTGTTCATGCTCTTCCAGCCGCTGCGCATCATTTTCCGCCGGAATAAAGATGCGTCGCTCATACATGCGCGCCAGGGTAAACAGCGCCACGCCAACCAGCACGTTCAGGAGCACGGCATTGAGGATCAGCATGCGGATGCGTTCCAGTACCATATCGACAGGAACGGAATAGACCACGCTCAATGAGGATGGCGGTAAGCTCTTTTTCAGGATCAGCTCACGGAAACCGGAGGTATAGCCGAACCACGAACGTTCCTGCATCCAGCGCGGATCGGCAACAATGCCGCTCTCCTGGCCGGTCAGCGAAATCAGCGAGTGTCCGCTTTCATCCAGAATGGTGACGCCCATCGGCAGGCTGCCCGGGGTAAAGAAATTCTCCATGCGGATCGACTGCTCGGTGCCCAGCAACGCCTGGAGACGATTGCCGAGATAAACCGGCGTCAGCGCGTAAAAGTAACCGATTCCCGGGCGCGGCCCCTGGCTCATCCAGTAGAGATTATTGCTACGCTCGTCCTGCGGCGCATTGCGATATTTTACAATCCGCTCATGCAAGCTTTTTAAGGTATCGTCACGCTCGACCGGCAGGTCGCGCAGGCCGAAATCCGCCATACACAGGTTGTCGCTGCCAATCAGAAATACGCGGTTGAGATCGTAAGCGGCTGAAAAATTGTCGCGCCAGTAGCGCATAAACCACGCCAGCGACTCCAGCGAACCGCGCCACGAGCTACTCATCGCAGAGCAGTCAGAATCGGGGAACAGCGGTAAAAACACCGGCACATCGGTTTTATCATCGCGGCTGCGCGAGGTGAGGATGCCGTTTTCCGCCGTCAGACGGTTTTCAGCAATATACTTCAGCTCTTTCATCACATCCGAGGTGCGCTGAATGTAACGCTGCGCCTGGTCGGAACTGAGGTTGAATTCCTGGCGAATTTCTGACTCTTTGTCGTGCAACGCATTGACGATGTAAAACACTGAAAAAAAGGCAATTAACAGCCACAGCAATAGCGCCAGCGCTCTGAATAAATAGCGGGAAACTTTCAGGGTGCTGCGAAAAGAGACGAGGTATTTCAACCTGGGGAAACTCCGCCACAAGGAAGTTAAAAAAGAGTGTCGTTAAGGTAGCGAGAAATCGCGAATGCCGCAATGGCAATGAAAAAGGGCCGGAAAACCGGCCCTCTGTGACGCATTACTCGTCGGCGTCATCCGCCGTATCGTCGTCAGTGTCAACTTCCGGCGCGATATCTTCGTCACCTTCCGCCACGCTGCCGTCGATGGAGTCCAGCTCTTCGTCATCCACCGGTTCGGCGACGCGTTGCAGACCCACAACGTTTTCATCTTCCGCGGTACGGATGAGGATCACGCCCTGGGTATTACGGCCCACCACGCTGATTTCCGACACGCGAGTACGCACCAGCGTACCGGCATCGGTGATCATCATGATCTGATCGCAATCGTCTACCTGCACCGCACCGACCACGGAACCATTACGTTCGGTGACCTTGATGGAGATAACGCCCTGCGTACCACGAGATTTGGTCGGGTACTCGGTTTCAGCAGTACGTTTACCGTAACCGTTCTGCGTGACCGTCAGGATGGCGCCTTCGCCACGCGGAACAATCAGCGATACCACGCTGTCTTTTTCCGCCAACTTGATGCCGCGTACACCGGTCGCCGTACGCCCCATCGCGCGCACCGCACCCTCTTTAAAGCGCACCACTTTACCGGCGGCAGAGAACAGCATCACTTCGTCGTTCCCGGAGGTCAGATCGACGCCAATCAGTTCGTCGCCTTCGTTCAGGTTAACGGCAATGATCCCGGCAGAACGCGGACGGCTGAATTCGGTAAGCGCGGTTTTCTTCACGGTACCGCTGGCGGTCGCCATAAAGACGTTAACGCCCTCTTCGTATTCGCGTACCGGCAGGATCGCCGTGATACGTTCGTCCTGCTCCAGCGGCAACAGGTTGACGATCGGACGACCACGCGCGCCACGGCTCGCTTCCGGTAGCTGGTAAACCTTCATCCAGTAGAGACGGCCACGGCTGGAGAAGCAGAGGATCGTATCGTGGGTGTTGGCCACCAGCAGGCGGTCGATAAAGTCTTCTTCTTTAATACGCGCAGCCGATTTACCTTTACCGCCACGGCGCTGGGCTTCGTAGTCGGTCAGCGGCTGATATTTCACATAGCCCTGATGCGACAGCGTAACCACAACATCTTCCTGATTGATCAGGTCTTCGATATTAATATCGGCGGTGTTGGCGGTAATTTCGGTACGACGCTCGTCACCGAACTGTTCGCGAATCAGTTCAAGCTCTTCACGAATCACTTCCATCAGGCGCTCAGCGCTGCCAAGGATGTGCAGCAGTTCAGCGATCTGCTCCAGCAGCTCTTTGTACTCGTCGAGCAGTTTTTCGTGCTCAAGGCCAGTCAGTTTCTGCAAACGCAGATCCAGAATCGCCTGTGCCTGTTGCTCGGTCAGGTAGTACTTACCGTCGCGGATACCGAACTCCGGCTCCAGCCACTCCGGACGCGCAGCGTCATCGCCCGCACGTTCCAGCATCGAGGAGACATTGCCCAGATCCCACGGCTGCGCGATCAGGCCCGCTTTCGCTTCGGCCGGCGTCGGCGCACGACGGATCAGTTCGATGATCGGATCGATGTTCGCCAGCGCCACGGCCAGCGCTTCAAGGATATGAGCACGGTCACGGGCTTTACGCAGTTCGAAAATGGTACGACGGGTCACCACTTCACGGCGGTGACGCACGAACGCGGCCAGAATCTCTTTCAGCGTCATGATCTTCGGCTGGCCATGGTGCAACGCTACCATGTTGATACCGAAGGAGACCTGCAATTGCGTCTGGGAGTAGAGGTTATTCAGCACCACTTCGCCCACGGCATCGCGTTTCACTTCAATTACGATGCGCATACCGTCTTTATCAGACTCGTCGCGCAGCGCGCTGATGCCTTCAACGCGTTTGTCTTTCACCAGTTCGGCAATCTTCTCGATCAGACGCGCTTTGTTCACCTGATACGGAATTTCATGCACGATAATGGTTTCACGGCCGCTTTTCGCATCGGTTTCTACCTCTGCGCGGGCGCGAATGTAGATCTTGCCACGCCCGGTGCGGTAGGCTTCTTCAATCCCACGGCGACCGTTAATGATGGCGGCAGTCGGAAAATCCGGCCCCGGAATGTGTTCCATCAGCCCTTCAACGCTGATGTCTTCATTGTCGATATAGGCCAGGCAACCGTTGATCACTTCCGTCAGGTTGTGTGGCGGAATGTTGGTTGCCATACCGACCGCGATCCCGGAAGAGCCGTTCACCAGCAGGTTCGGGATCTTGGTGGGCATTACATCTGGGATTCTTTCGGTGCCGTCGTAGTTATCGACGTAGTCAACCGTCTCTTTTTCCAGATCGGCCATCAATTCATGGGCGATCTTCGCCAGGCGAATTTCCGTATAACGCATCGCCGCCGCGGAGTCGCCATCGATGGAGCCGAAGTTGCCCTGCCCATCAACCAGCATGTAACGCAGCGAGAACGGCTGCGCCATACGGACAATGGTGTCATACACCGCGGAATCACCATGGGGATGGTACTTACCGATTACGTCACCAACGACACGGGCAGATTTTTTGTAGGCTTTATTCCAGTCATTGCCCAATACGTTCATGGCGTAAAGTACGCGACGGTGAACCGGTTTCAGGCCATCTCGGACATCCGGCAGCGCACGGCCAACAATGACCGACATCGCATAGTCCAGATAGGAGCTTTTCAGCTCTTCCTCGATGTTAACCGGTGTAATTTCTCTCGCAAGGTCGCTCATCTAACCGCTATCCCTCTACTGTATCCCGGATTCAAAGGTCGCAAATTATAACACAACCGCTGTGATACAGGTAAATCTATAACTCCCGCACAAAGGTTTATTCATCCCGTCGGCCTGATATACTCACACGTCTTATTGAGAGAGGAGTAAATGCGCCCATGAATGCCGAAAAAACACCGGCCGCTCAGAATGTTGACCACGCTGAAATCGCCAAATTTGAAGCTGTCGCTTCACGCTGGTGGGATAAAGAGGGTGAGTTTAAACCCCTGCACCGTATTAACCCGCTGCGTCTGGGTTACATTGGCGAACATGCCGGCGGTCTGTTCGGTAAAAAGGTGCTTGATGTCGGCTGCGGCGGCGGTATCCTGGCGGAAAGCATGGCGCAGGAAGGCGCAACCGTGACTGGTCTGGATATGGGCTTTGAACCGCTGCAGGTCGCGCGTCTGCATGCGCTGGAATCCGGCGTGCAGGTCGATTATGTTCAGGAAACCGTCGAAGAACATGCCGCGAAACACGCACAGCAGTACGACGTAGTGACCTGCATGGAGATGCTGGAGCACGTCCCCGATCCGCAATCGGTGGTAAAAGCCTGTGCGCAGCTGGTTAAACCGGGCGGCCATGTCTTCTTCTCGACAATTAACCGCAATGGCAAATCCTGGCTGATGGCCGTCGTCGGCGCAGAATATGTGCTGCGCATGGTGCCGAAAGGCACGCATGATGTGAAGAAATTTATTAAACCTGCTGAACTATTAACCTGGATCGATGAGACGGTGCTTCAGGAACGTCATATCACCGGGCTGCATTATAATCCGCTGCTGAATAAATTTAGCTTAGGTCCGGGTGTTGATGTTAATTATATGTTACACACAACAGCAAAAAACGACTAAGCCATCAGTTAAAGTTATAAATATTGCGCAGTATCAAGCTGCGCATTTGCCTTTCCCGATGAAGAAATCAGCACTCGATCAAAAATTCATTTTTTTTTGCAAAACGTTGACATCCCCGCCAGGCCTTACAGCATGAGGACTTCGCCTTTATTACGCTTTCGCAACCTCAATTTAACCTCAAAATCAACTCTTGTACTGAAAAGAATCCTTACTAGAATAATCACCATATAGCGTTTTCCTTATCGCAAACCCCCTACATATAGTATTTATCCACAGAGTTAGTCACAGCGACGAACTGTGGATAATTGGGGGATACTTTTATTTCACGGACAGGTAATCACATGAATCAGAGTCTGCTGGTGACAAAACGTGATGGTGGCACTGAGCGCATCAATCTCGACAAAATCCATCGAGTGCTGGATTGGGCGGCAGAGGGGCTGAGTAACGTCTCTATCTCTCAGGTTGAACTGCGTTCACACATTCAGTTTTACGACGGGATCAAAACCTCCGACATCCACGAGACCATCATTAAGGCCGCAGCGGATTTAATCTCCCGCGATGCGCCGGACTACCAGTACCTGGCCGCGCGTCTGGCGATTTTCCACCTGCGTAAAAAAGCTTACGGTCAGTTTGAACCGCCAGCGCTGTACGACCACGTGAAAAAAATGATCGAACTGGGCAAATACGATCATCATCTGCTGGAAGACTACACGGAAGAAGAGTTCAAGCAGATGGACGGTTTTATCGATCACTGGCGTGATATGAACTTCTCCTACGCCGCCGTGAAGCAGCTGGAAGGGAAATACCTGGTACAGAACCGCGTGACCGGCGAAATCTACGAGAGCGCGCAGTTCCTCTATATTCTGGTTGCTGCCTGCCTGTTCTCGAACTACCCGCGTGAAACGCGTCTGGATTACGTGAAGCGTTTTTATGATGCGGTATCCACGTTCAAAATTTCGCTGCCGACACCGATCATGTCCGGCGTGCGCACCCCGACGCGTCAGTTCAGCTCTTGCGTACTGATTGAGTGCGGCGACAGCCTGGATTCCATCAACGCCACTTCCAGCGCGATTGTGAAATACGTTTCCCAGCGTGCCGGTATCGGCATCAACGCCGGTCGCATCCGTGCGCTGGGCAGCCCGATCCGTGGCGGTGAAGCGTTCCACACCGGCTGTATTCCGTTCTACAAACATTTCCAGACGGCGGTGAAATCCTGCTCGCAGGGCGGCGTACGCGGTGGCGCGGCTACCCTGTTCTACCCGATGTGGCACCTGGAAGTAGAAAGCCTGCTGGTACTGAAAAACAACCGCGGCGTGGAAGGTAACCGCGTGCGTCACATGGACTACGGCGTACAGATCAACAAACTGATGTACACCCGTCTGCTGAAAGGTGAAGAGATCACCCTGTTCAGCCCGTCCGACGTCCCGGGTTTGTACGACGCGTTCTTCGCCGATCAGGACGAGTTCGAGCGTCTGTACACGCAATATGAGAAAGACGACAGCATCCGTAAGCAGCGCATCAAAGCGGTTGAGCTGTTCTCGCTGATGATGCAGGAACGTGCTTCAACGGGCCGTATCTACATCCAGAACGTTGACCACTGCAACACGCACAGCCCGTTCGACCCGCAGGTCGCGCCGGTACGTCAATCCAACCTGTGCCTGGAAATCGCGCTGCCGACCAAGCCGCTGGATGACGTTAACGACGACAACGGTGAAATCGCCCTTTGTACGCTGTCTGCTTTCAACCTCGGCGCTATCAAAAACCTCGACGAGCTGGAAGAGCTGGCAACGCTTGCGGTGCGTGCTCTCGACGCGCTGCTGGATTACCAGGATTACCCAATCCCGGCTGCAAAACGTGGCGCCATGGGCCGTCGTACGCTGGGTATCGGTGTGATCAACTTTGCTTACTGGCTGGCGAAGAACGGCAAGCGTTACTCCGACGGCAGCGCCAATAACCTGACGCATCAGACCTTCGAAGCCATTCAGTACTGGCTGCTGAAAGCCTCTAACGAGCTGGCGAAAGAGCAAGGCGCATGCCCGTGGTTCAACGAAACCACCTATTCGCAGGGTATTTTGCCGATCGACACCTACAAGAAAGATCTCGACGGAATTACCAACGAGCCGCTGCATTACGACTGGGAAGCACTTCGCGAATCCATCAAAACGCACGGTCTGCGTAACTCCACGCTCTCCGCGCTGATGCCGTCTGAAACGTCATCGCAGATCTCCAACGCCACCAACGGTATCGAACCGCCGCGCGGCCACGTGAGCATCAAAGCGTCGAAAGATGGTATTCTGCGCCAGGTAGTGCCGGACTACGAAAAACTGAGCACCGCTTACGAGCTGCTGTGGGAAATGCCGAACAATGACGGCTACCTGCAACTGGTCGGCATTATGCAGAAGTTTATCGATCAGTCGATTTCGGCGAACACCAACTACGATCCGAGCCGTTTCCCGTCGGGCAAAGTGCCGATGCAGCAATTACTGAAAGACTTGCTCACCGCGTACAAATTTGGTGTGAAAACGCTGTACTATCAGAACACCCGCGATGGAGCGGAAGATGCCCAGGATGACCTGGTGCCTTCCATCCAGGACGATGGCTGCGAAAGCGGCGCATGTAAGATCTAACGAAGGGGCGGGGAAACCCGCCCTTTTATTTCGCAAGACAGGACACTTTCATGGCTTACACCACTTTTTCACAGACGAAAAACAATCAGCTACTGGAGCCGATGTTCTTTGGCCAGCCGGTTAACGTGGCGCGCTACGATCAGCAAAAATATGACATCTTTGAAAAGCTGATTGAAAAACAACTCTCCTTCTTCTGGCGTCCGGAAGAAGTGGATGTTTCCCGCGACCGTATCGATTTCCAGGCGCTGCCGGAACACGAAAAACATATTTTTATCAGCAATCTGAAATACCAGACGCTGCTGGATTCCATCCAGGGCCGCAGCCCGAACGTCGCGCTGCTGCCGCTGATCTCCATTCCGGAGCTGGAAACCTGGGTCGAGACGTGGGCGTTTTCCGAAACCATCCACTCGCGCTCTTACACCCACATCATCCGTAACATCGTTAACGATCCGGCGGTGGTGTTTGACGATATCGTCACCAACGAGCAGATCCTCAAGCGTGCGGAAGGCATCTCGCATTTCTATGATGACCTGATTGAGATGACCAGCTACTGGCATCTACTGGGCGAAGGCACACACACCGTGAACGGCAAAACCGTTACCGTGAACCTGCGCGAGCTGAAAAAGAAACTCTACCTGTGCCTGATGAGCGTAAATGCGCTGGAAGCGATTCGCTTCTATGTCAGCTTCGCCTGCTCCTTTGCCTTTGCCGAGCGCGAATTGATGGAAGGCAATGCCAAAATCATCCGCCTGATTGCCCGCGATGAAGCGCTGCACCTGACCGGCACTCAGCATATGCTGAACCTGCTGCGTTCTGGCGCTGACGATCCGGAAATGGCGGAGATTGCCGAAGAGTGCAAACAGGCGTGCTACGACCTGTTCGTGCAGGCGGCATTGCAGGAAAAAGAGTGGGCGGAATATCTGTTCCAGGGCGGTTCGATGATCGGCCTGAACAAAGACATTCTCTGCCAGTACGTCGAGTACATCACCAACATCCGCATGCAGGCGGTTGGCCTCGATCTGCCGTTCCAGACACGTTCAAATCCGATTCCGTGGATCAACACCTGGCTGGTTTCCGATAACGTGCAGGTGGCACCGCAGGAAGTGGAAGTCAGCTCCTACCTGGTCGGTCAGATCGATTCTGAAGTCGATACCGACGATCTGAGCAGCTTCCAGCTCTGATGAGCCGCGTAACGCTGCGCCTTTCCGGCACCGAGGTGCTGTGCCGGGATGAGCACCCTTCCCTGCTGGTGGCGCTTGAGTCACAGCAGGTGGAAGTTGAGTACCAGTGTCGCGCAGGCTACTGCGGTTCCTGCCGCTGCCGTCTGGTCGCAGGCCAGGTTGACTGGATTGCCGAGCCGCTGGCCTTCGTTAACGAAGGGGAAATTTTGCCCTGCTGCTGCCGGGCGAAAGGCGATATTGAGATTGAGATGTAAAAAAGGGCCATACGGCCCTTTTTTGTTGACGGCATTGCCTGAGAAACGGCAGCGCCATCTGGCGAAGCCGCTTTTCCTACTGCGGCTTATCTTTTAAAAACTGCACCGCTTTATCCGGGAAGTCAGTAAACAAGCCATCGACATCCGCCTGCCGGTACAGCACTTCATACAGTTGATTGACATCACTGACATACGGCGGAAGCTGATCGGCACGTACGGTAAACGGATGCACCTGCAAATGGTGTTCATGCGCCTCTTTGACCATCTGTGTTAGCTTCACGTTGCCTGGTGTGGAACCCTCAGCCACCAGCATATGGTAATCCGGGCCAATCCCGTCGGCATACTGCGCAATCTGCCGCATCGCGCCAGGTTGCAGCATCCAATCATAGTTGTAATTCACCCATTTACCATCCGGCTGTTTTTGCTGGGTTTCGTGCCATTTAGTGTAAGCAATCAGTTGCACCAGATTGAGATCCATCCCCATCTTCGGCTCCAGCTCATGTTTAATGCGCTTCAGCTCGTCGGCATCAAAACATTGCAGGTAGACTTTGTCTTTTTTGCTGGTGTAACCGTACTTTTTCAGTACTTCCAGCGTCTTCGCCGCAATATCTTTGCCTTCCTGATGGTGGAACCACGGTGCTTTGATTTCCGGGTAGATACCGATATTTTTGCCGGTGGAGTGGTTTAACCCCTGCACAAACTCAATCTCTTCGGCAAAGGTATGGATGCGGAATTCCGATTTGCCCATCGGGAAGCGTCCCGGAAAGAGCTGCACTTTCTTGCCGTTTTCCACATCAAAGCCTTCGGTAAACTTCAAAGAGCGTATTTCGTCGAGCGTAAAGTCGATGGCGTAAAAGCGGCCATCTTTACGGGCGCGCTGCGGAAAACGCTCCGCCACATCGGTCACGCGATCCAGATAGTGATCGTGGAGGACAACCAGCTGGTCGTCTTTGGTCATCACCAGATCCTGCTCGAGATAATCGGCGCCCTGCGCATAGGCCATCGCTTTCGCCGGTAATGTGTGCTCCGGCAGATAGCCGCTTGCGCCGCGATGGGCAATCACGATTTTCTCCGCCGCCAGCGCCTGGCTGGCAAATAAACCGGCCAGTAACAGGCCGGTTGTGATACGGGTAAAGGTGGTTTTCATCTGCACTCCCTTTTACTGGCGGCGCGCCAGTATCTCAGCATGGTGACGTTTTTCGCCCAGCATCACGATAATCAGCAACAAAACGGCGAGAATGCTGCCGCCGATCATCACCATAAAACCGCCATCCCAGCCGAAGAAGTCAACGGTATAACCGACAATGGCGCTGGCGGCGACAGAACCGCCGAGATAGCCAAACAACCCGGTAAAGCCGGCTGCCGTACCCGCTGCTTTTTTCGGTGCCAACTCCAGCGCATGCAGACCAATCAGCATTACCGGGCCATAAATCAGGAAGCCAATGACGATCATACAGACCATATCTACCGTCGGATTGCCCGCCGGGTTCAGCCAGTAAACAATAGTCGCGATCGTCACCAGCGTCATAAAGAACACGCCGGTCGCGCCGCGATTGCCACGGAACACTTTGTCCGACATCCAGCCGCAGAGCAGCGTGCCGGGAATACCCGCATACTCATAGAGAAAATAGGCCCACGAGGATTTATCCAGCGCGAAGTGCTTCACTTCTTTCAGGTAAGTTGGCGACCAATCGAGAATGCCGTAACGCAGCAGGTAAACGAACACGTTCGCCACGGCGATGTACCACAACAGCTTGTTCGGCAGGATGTACTGCATAAAAATCTGCTTCGCCGACAGCTCTTCTTCGTGCTTGTCGCTGTAATCATCCGGGTAATCGTTTTTATACTCTTCGATCGGCGGCAAACCGCAGGATTGCGGCGTATCACGCATCAGAGCAAAGGCGATAATCGCCACCAGAATCGCGCCAAAGGCTGGCATATACAGCGCGGCATGCCAGTCGTTAAACCAGGCCATCCCCAACAAAAACAGCAGTGGCGGAATGCCGCCGCCAACGTTATGCGCGCAGTTCCACACAGAAACAACGCCGCCGCGTTCCTTCTGCGACCACCAGTGCACCATCGTACGTCCGCACGGCGGCCACCCCATCCCCTGGAACCAGCCGCATAAAAAGAGCAGCACAAACATGATCATAATGCTGGAAGTGGCCCAGGGCACAAAGCCCATAAACAGCATCACGGCAGCAGCCAGGATCAGCCCGGCAGGCAGAAACACGCGCGGATTCGAACGATCCGATACCGAGCCCATGATGAATTTCGAAAAGCCGTAGGCAATCGAGATGCCCGACAGCGCAAACCCCAGATCGCCACGGGAGAACCCTTGTTCAACGAGGTACGGCATGGCCAGGGCAAAATTTTTACGCACCAGATAATAGGCAGCGTAACCAAAAAAAATGCCGAGGAAAATTTGCCAGCGCAGCCGCCGATAAAGCGGGTCGATTTGCGCGTCCGGCAGACGCGAAAGATGGGGGGCAGGTTTAAAAATATTCAACATAGCGGCCTCCGTGGCGCGGTAAGACTCATTTCGGGCAAGAATGAGTGAAAACGAACATTACGAAAGTTATTCGCGGCGGATTGTAGAGAAAGTTTTACGTAGAGAGAACGGGTTGTCGCAATAAATGTTACAGAAATATGACAAGAGTCTAATTTCACGCATGAAAGCGCGTTCGACTTTCGTTATTTGCTCGAATATGCGCGATATCAAACAAACCACACCCATAGTGTGGCTAAATGGTTGCATCTGAAAGTCGGCCACAGGGACGCGAAGATGCATAACTCTCCTGATTACGATGTGATTATTATTGGCGGCGGAGCCACCGGTGCCGGGATAGCCCGTGACTGCGCTCTGCGCGGATTGCGCGCGGTGCTGATCGAACGTCACGATATCGCCACCGGCGCAACCGGCCGCAACCACGGCCTGCTGCACAGCGGGGCGCGCTATGCGGTCACCGATAATGAATCTGCACGCGAATGTATTGCAGAAAACCAAATCCTCAAACGCATTGCCCGCCACTGCGTTGAACCCACCGATGGTCTGTTCATTACGCTGCCGGAAGATGATTTGGTCTATCAAAGCCAGTTTATCGATTGCTGCCAGCAGGCAGGCATTCCGGCGCAGGCGATCTCGCCGCAGGAAGCGCTGCGATTAGAACCGAGCGTTAATCCAACGCTGCTCGGCGCTGTACGCGTGCCGGATGGAACGGTGGATCCTTTCCGCCTGACCGCCAGCAATATGCTGGATGCGCGTGAACACGGCGCAAAAATCCTCACCGGTCACGAAGTATGCGGGTTGATTCGCCATGGCGATCGCGTGAGCGGCGTGAATCTCTGGCATCCTGCCAGCGGCGAAAATCTGCAACTTTACGCGCCGGTGGTGGTGAACGCTGCCGGGATCTGGGGCCAGCGCATCGCGGAATATGCCGAGCTGCGCATTCGCATGTTCCCGGCCAAAGGCGCGCTGTTAATTCTCGATCACCGCATCAATCAGCGGGTCATTAACCGTTGCCGCAAACCCGCCGATGCCGATATTCTGGTGCCTGGCGACACCATTTCGCTGATCGGCACCACCTCTACGCACATTGATTACGCCGATATCGATAACGTCCGCGTGACGCCGGAAGAGGTGGATATCCTGCTGCGCGAAGGGGAAAAACTGGCGCCGGTAATGGCGCAAACGCGCATTCTGCGCGCCTATGCGGGCGTACGTCCGTTGGTAGCCAGCGATGACGATCCGAGCGGTCGCAATGTCAGCCGCGGCATTGTGCTGCTGGATCACGCGCAGCGCGACGGACTTGATGGGTTTATCACCATTACTGGCGGCAAACTGATGACCTACCGCCTGATGGCCGAATGGGCAACGGACGCGGTCTGCCAAAAACTGAATCACAGCGCGGCCTGCACCACTGCGTCCACACCGCTGCCTGGATCACGGGAATCAACCGAGCAGACGCTGAAAAAAATCATCTCACTGCCAACGCCGCTGCGCGGTTCTGCGGTTTATCGTCACGGCGATCGTACACCCAACTGGCTTGGCAGCGATCGCCACAACCGCAGCCTGGTCTGCGAATGTGAAGCCGTGACCGCGGGCGAAGTGCAGTACGCGGTGGAAAACCTGAATGTCCATTCGCTGCTCGATTTGCGCCGCCGCACGCGCGTCGGCATGGGCACCTGCCAGGGGGAATTGTGCGCCTGTCGTGCCGCCGGGCTGTTAAACCGTCTGCATATTACCAGCGAAACCGAATCGCTCAGCCAGTTGCGTGATTTCCTTAATGAACGCTGGAAAGGCGTGAAGCCGGTGGCCTGGGGCGATGCCCTGCGCGAAAGCGAGTTCACTCGTTGGGTTTACCAGGGATTATGTGGTCTGGAAAAGGAGGCAGAAGATGAGATTTGATACGGTCATCATCGGCGGCGGTCTGGCAGGACTGCTGTGCGGAATTCGCCTGAGCGAAAGCGGGCAGCGCTGCGCGATTATCAGCCGGGGCCAGAGTGCGCTAAGTTTCTCTTCCGGCTCGCTGGATCTGCTCTCTTTTCTGCCGGACGGACAACCGGTTACCGACATCAACAGCGCCATTGCTGTGCTTGAGCAACACTATGGCGCGCATCCTTACGCGCTGCTGGGCGCGAAAGCGGTGCGTCACTACGCGCAGCAGGCGCAAACCCTGCTCGCCGACTGTAATCTGGCGTTGCAGGGAGAGATTGATACGCCGCATCACCGCGTGACGCCGCTGGGCACGTTTCGCCGCGCCTGGCTTAGCCCGCAGGAAGTACCACGCAAAACAGAGGCGCAACAGCGAACTGCGGTGGTCGGCATTAGTGGCTTTCTTGATTTTCAGCCGCAACTGGCCGCAGGCGCGCTGCGTAAACGCGGCATCGATGCCCATGCCGAAGAGATTGAACTGCCAGCGCTGGACAGGCTGCGCGACAACCCCAGCGAGTTCCGCGCGGTGAATATTGCCCGCCTGCTGGATGCGCCGGAGCACTATAACGAACTGTATGACGCGCTGCTTCCGCTCAGCCAGCAATACGGGATGCTCTGGCTGCCCGCCTGCTTCGGCCTGACGGACAACCGCGTCTTTAGCCAATTGAATAAACAATTAGCCTGCCCGCTGCGCCTGCTGCCGACGCTGCCGCCATCCGTACCGGGAATGCGCATGCAGCTATTATTGCAGCAGCGTTTTATTCAACAAGGCGGGAGCTGGATGCCGGGCGATGATGTGTTGCGTGCCGACATCAGCAACCACCATGTCACACAGCTGTGGACCCGTAAGCACGAGGACATTCCGCTGCGCGCGCGCCACGTCGTGCTGGCCAGCGGCAGCTTCTTCAGCAATGGCCTGATCGCCGGGCGCGATCGCGTGCGGGAGGCGGTTTTTGATCTGGATGTCATGCAGAGCGACAAGCGCAGCGACTGGTATCGCGACGATGTGTTTGACAGCCAGCCATGGCAGCAATTCGGCGTCCGGACCGACACGCAACTGCGCGGCCTGCGCCAGGGCACTGTCGTGGAGAATCTTTATGTTATTGGTTCGGTGCTGGGCGGGTTCGATGCGGTCGCTCAGGGATGCGGCGGCGGCGTTTGCGCCGTAACGGCGCTGCATGCCGCGCAGCAGATCATTGCACAAGGAGGCGAACAATGAACAGCACACAGTTCGAAAGCTGCATTAAATGCACCGCATGCACCACCGCATGCCCGGTTAGCCGGGTCAACCCCAATTATCCCGGTCCGAAACAGGCCGGTCCCGATGGCGAACGGCTGCGTCTGAAAGATGCCGCGCTGTATGACGATGCGCTGAAGTATTGCACCAACTGTAAACGCTGTGAAACTGCCTGCCCTTCCGGGGTGAAAATTGGCGACATTATTCAGCGTGCCCGCGTCCAGTACGCGGCAAAACCGTTCTCGCTGCGTAATGCCATCCTCAGCCATACGGATTTAATGGGCTCGCTGTCAACGCCCGTTGCTCCGCTCGTCAACACCGCGACGGCGTTAAAGCCGGTACGTCAGTTGCTTGATAAAACGCTGAAAATCGATCACCACCGTACGCTGCCGAAATACTCTCACGGCACGTTTCGCCGCTGGTATCGTAGCATCGCCGCACAACAGCGAGCATTTCCTCAACAGGTAGCGTTTTTTCACGGCTGCTATGTCAATTACAACCATCCGCAGTTAGGCAAAGATCTGATCCGTCTGCTGAACGACATGGGGATTGGCGTGCAGTTATTACAGCGGGAGAAGTGTTGCGGCGTGCCGCTGATTGCCAATGGCTTCTTCGCAAAAGCGAAAAAACAGGCGCAATTCAATGTGCAATCGCTGACGCAGGCCATTGGCCAGCAAGGCTTACCGGTGATCGCCACCTCTTCTACCTGCGCTTTCACCCTGCGCGATGAGTATCCGCATCTGCTGGATGTGGATAACAGCCAGGTGCGTTCGCATATCGATCTGGCGACGCGCTGGATCTGGCGCATGCTGGATGAAGGGAAAAAGCTGACGCTGCGTGAGACACCGCTGAAGGTGGTCTATCATACCCCGTGTCATCTGGAAAAAATGGGCTGGACGCACTACACGCTGGAGCTGCTACGACGCATTCCGGGGCTCGAACTGACGGTGCTGGATTCCCGCTGCTGCGGTATCGCTGGCACGTACGGTTTTAAAAGCGAGAACTACACAACTTCGCAGGCCATCGGCGCGCCGCTGTTTGCCCAGATTGAGGCCAGCGGCGCCGACCTGGTGGTGACGGATTGCGAAACCTGTAAGTGGCAGATTGAGATGTCCACCAGCAAGCGCTGCGAACATCCCATCACTCTGCTGGCGCAAGCATTAGGGTAACGGCAATCCGTTACCCTTGCTTTCGGGATTACACCGACAGAGTTTCGACAACATTGATCCAGCCGTGATCGCTGGCCAGATCTTTACCTTCCAGCCAGCGGCGCAGGATATTGAGCGCCATCATCGCGCACACTTCCTGACGCACGACCAGATCGTGGCGATTGGTGTTGAATTTCACCCGCAGCGCCTGCGTCCCTTCCGGCGTGGCAAGCGCAAAATTGAGGTGATCCTCTTCCAGGCCAGTGACGGTCAGCGCCAGCCCGGCAAGATGCCGGTTGCGCAGTTCGGTCGTCCAGCGCGCACTTTGCGCCAGTGCTTCTGCCTGCGACGGCAACACTTCGCTGGCTAACAGCGGCGCACCGACCCGGGAAAGTTGCAGCGCGACCAGCCCACCGGTGAACTGTTCGCTCAGGGTCAGGCTAAGCTGGCGCTCGCGCAACCGCGTGGCAAGCAGCGCCGGTAAGCCGACGGTGCCTTCAAAAATCAGGCTCTCACCGGCGACACGTTTCACTTGCGGCCATACGGCTTCCATCGCCGCACGGTGCTCCGCCGGACCGGTCAGTTTCAGTTCAATAATCGGCATTGATGAGCGGTAACCCATCACCACGCCTTCAGGTAATTCGAGGTGCGCCAGGCTTTGCGCCAGATCGCTTTCCGAGCGGCCAAAGGTGGTCAGACGCAGACAAATCGGCGGCTCCGGCAGCGTAAAACGCGCGCGCAGACGCGGCAGGATTTCGTGCTCGACCATCACCCTGAACTCAGAGGGCACGCCGGGGGTAAAGAACATCAAACAGCGGTTGAGCTGAACAGCAAAGCCGCACGCGGTGCCGACCGGGTTATCCACCAGCTCCGCGCTGGCCGGGATTTCCGCCTGTTTGCGGTTGCTGGGCGCCATCACGCGGCCGCGTTCACTGAAAAAACGCTCCATTTGCGCCAGCCAGGCTTCGTGCAGCACCAGCTCTTCACCTTTAGCCGTCGCCGCCGCCAGCGCACTCAGATCGTCGCTGGTTGGCCCAAGACCGCCGTTCACAATCAGCACATCCGCGTGTTCGCTGCGTTCACGCAGAATGGCAACCAGATCATTGAGATTATCGCCGACGGTGTTGCGGCGCGTTAACGGCAGTCCCTGATTAAAGAAAAAGTCCGCCAGCCATGCCGCGTTGGTATCTACAATCTGACCATGCAGCACTTCATCGCCGGTGGACAGCATCTCCACGTTTAACATTGTTATCTCCAGCAATCGAGGTTGAAACACTATAACGCATGTGCGGGATAAAAAAGGCAATAAACTGGCGCGGACGAACGCCGCGCCGGAGGAATCAGAAGCTGGCGCTTACGCCGACATACGGGCCATCGGCCACGGCGTTATCGCGATGACCTTCTTTACCGGTCATATCGATATAGCGATAACCGGCTTCAACGGTCAGCGGGCGCATAATGGTGTAACGTGCCCCGGCGTTCGCTTCCTGGTACTCTTTCACACCGCTGGAGAGCGAATCCGGCGAGTAGTAATATTCGCCAAACAGGCTGAAGCTGCTGGCGATTTTCCATTGCAGACCGCCGCCGACCGCGATGGCGTAACCGTCGCTGCCGGAATCCGGGCTGATGTAAAGGCCTTTACCGCCGACCGTTGCCAGGAACGGCCCCAGCGGAAGGTTATAGCCCAGCCCCAGACCAGCGACTTCACCATCATCTTCGCTGTGTGCCCAGTTGCCGGTTACGGCAATACCGCTGGTTTCAGTACCAAACCCGAAACCCAGGTTGCTGTAATCTTTACCAACCTGACCATTTAAACTCACAGCCTGCGCACAGGCAGATGCCAGCAGCAGACTGGCTAACCCTAATAAAGCCACTTTTTTCATTTTTGATATCCGCACATTTCAAGCCAATTTCCCAAAGCTGCTGATTATATGCTTATTTTTCTTTTCGCATAATGGATAAAAAAGGGATGATGCGCCAGGCCGCGCACTTTCTCTGTGCCGCGGTGTGCGATAACGTTGCGCAGACTTTTCCTTATCATCACGGATTTTTCCAGCATCGCTCGGCAATACGTAACGCTTCCTGCCGTATGCCCTGGTCCCTGAGAAACTGCGCAATGTTGATTATGCTGATCGCACCGTGCCATTAACGGCGGCATTCGCCCACTGAAGCACCGCGCGCCGCGAGATTTTGATCCCGCCAGTTTTCAGCTCAGCCGGCATCGCCATCCAGTGCAGCGGCTGCTGAAAACGAGCCAGTTTATCGCTCACCCAGGCTGACAGCGCAGCCGCATCAACGCCGCCTTCACACTCCACCACCGCCACCGGACGCTGGCCGAACTCGGCATCATCAACTGGCACAACCATAACCTGCTGAACCTGGGGATGACGGGCGATCACGCGTTCCACCTCTTCCGGCTGAATCCCTTCCCCGCCGCTGAAGAAAAGGTTATCCAGCCGGCCACGAATAGTGAGGCAACCGCCGTGGAGCATCCCGCGATCGCGGGTGGCAAACCAGCCTTCACTGTTCACCAGCGGCAGAAGCTCGCCGTCGCGCCAGTACCCTGACGCCATGCTCTCCGCCCGGAGCCAGACCTCTTCATCAACAATTTTCACTTCGCGTCCTGGCAGGGCGTAACCGACATCCGGCGCGCCATCAGCTTCTTTGGCGCAGACCGTCGAGGCAAACTCTGTCAGACCATAGCCGCAAAAGCAGCGAATACCGCGCTCATGCGCCTGCTGCGTCAGCGCCACCGGGATTGCCGCGCCACCCAGCAGGACCGCTTTCAACGATACCGATGCGTTGTCGTTGAGTAAGCGCCACAGTTGCGTCGGCACCAGCGAAGCATGCGTGCAACCGGCCAGCGCCTGTGCCAAAGGTAATGCAGGCTGGACGGCGATCCGCGCCCCGGCCAGCAGCCAGCGCCACAAAATCCCCTGCCCGGAGACGTGAAACAGCGGCAGCGACAGCAGCCAGTCGTCATTGTCAGCATAGGGAATCAACGCCAGCACACCCTGGGCGCTGGCGAGGTGAGCATGAAACGTGTGAACGGCCGCTTTCGGCAGGCCGGTGGAGCCGGAAGTCAAGGTCATCGACGCCAGACGCTGCGGCTGCCACGCCACGGCATGCTCGCCAGCGAGTTCATCAAGCGCCAGCGCGTCCAGAGCAGGCCAGTCGCCGCCAGCATCTAAATCCAGCGCAAAGCGCAACGTCAGTTGCGGCAAGAGCGCATCCAGCAGCACGGCGGGCAGTTGCGGGTTCACCGGCAAGACGCGTGCGCCGCACTGCAACAGTGCCAGCCACGCCAGCAGCGTATCCGGATGATTACGCGCCCGCAGCATCACGCCATCACCGGCGTTCACCCCCTGGCGCGCAAAACCGCTCGCCAGCGCATCAATACGTGCGCACAGTTCGCGCCAGTTCAGTGTCTGTTGTTCAAGGCGGGCCGCAATCTGATCGCCGCGAACCTGCCGCCAGTGCCGCCAGGGCCAGTCCGTAAAGATCATAGTAGTGGTTCCAGTACCTCTGTCTGTAAACAGGGTAAATCGCTCTCTGGCCAGCGGCGCAGGAGCTGGCACTGCATCAGTTGTAAGGTATCCAGCCCGGGAATGGTGCCCGGCGTCAGCCAGGCGGCAATACGCGCGAGCTGCGTCAGGCCAAGGCTGGATTCAATGGATGAACTGATCACCACCGTCAGCCCGAGCGCTTTTGCTGCCGCAACCTGCTGCTGCACCCGCTGCAAACTGCCGGTCAGCGTGGGTTTAACCACCACCGCGCCCAATCCTTGCTGCGGCGTAAGCTGAAAACCCTCATCGCGCAGGCTTTCATCCCAGGCGATAGTGATTCCGCTTTCGCGGGCAAAGGCCAGCGACTCTGCGGCGGTTTTGCACGGCTCTTCGAGAAAGGCAATACGTGAGCGATATTCCGGGCTTATATATTTGGCAAACTGCTGTGCTTTCAGCGGTGTCCAGGCGCGGTTGGCGTCCAGACGCAGGCGTAAATCGGGGATCGACTCCAGCAGCAGGTTAACCACCATGCCATCGCGCACCGCTTCATATAAACCAACCTTCACTTTCGCCACTTTTTCACCCGGTAAAGCGGCCAGCGCAGCAAACAGCTCGTCCGGATCGCCAGTGCACAGCATGGCGGCGCGATAGTCCCCCTGTTGCGGTAACTCGCCGTGCAGTTCCGCCAGCGCGCAGCTCAGACCAAATGCCACTGACGGCTGCTCGGGCAACGATAATGTTTTATCTTCACGCCAGCCATGTAGCCAGTTGATGGTCGCCTGTTGCGCCTCGTCCAGCGTTTCATGGCTAAAGCCCGGTAGCGGGGAGATCTCTCCCCACCCTTCGCGCCCGTCGGCCTGTAAATGGACAAATAAGCCGTCGCGGGTTTTCAGGCGCCGCTCACGCAGCACGACACCCGCATCGAGCGGAATTTGCCAGCGGTAAAGTTGCGCCTGTCGCATTATGGGTTCCGTTTGAATTTGCTGAAATCGGGCTGACGTTTCTGGTTAAAGGCGTTGCGCCCTTCCTGACCCTCTTCGGTCATATAGAACAACATGGTGGCATTACCCGCCAGCTCTTGCAGACCCGCCTGACCATCGCAGTCAGCATTCAGCGCCGCTTTCAGGCAACGCAGCGCCATCGGGCTGTTTTGCAGCATTTCACGGCACCAGCGCACGGTCTCTTTCTCCAGATCCGCTACCGGCACCACCGTGTTCACCAGCCCCATATCCAGCGCCTGTTGCGCGTCGTATTGACGGCAAAGGAACCAGATCTCGCGGGCTTTTTTCTGCCCGACGATGCGTGCCATATAAGACGCGCCCCAGCCGCCATCAAAAGAGCCGACTTTCGGGCCAGTCTGACCGAAAATGGCATTCTCTGCCGCAATGGTCAGATCGCACATCATGTGCAGCACATGGCCGCCGCCAATGGAATAGCCAGCCACCATCGCCACTACCGGTTTCGGGCAGGTACGGATCTGGCGCTGGAAATCGAGTACGTTGAGATGATGCACGCCGGAGTCATCCTGGTAACCGCCGTAATCGCCGCGCACTTTCTGATCGCCGCCCGAGCAAAATGCTTTATCGCCTTCGCCGGTCAGAATGATAACGCCTATGCTGTCGTCATAACGCGCATCGGCCAGCGCCTGGATCATCTCTTTCACCGTCAGCGGACGGAATGCATTGCGCACCTGCGGACGGTTGATGGTGATTTTAGCAATCCCGTCGGCAGACTTCTGGTAACGAATGTCGGTGTAGCCTTCGGAACAGTCACGCCACTCAACCGGCGCGTAAAGCATGGTTTCATCTGGATAGATCATAGTGTGTCCTTTATTTCAAGACGCAGAATTCGCGCCAGGGTGTCAGCAACGGCCGCAGGATTTTCCCGGTGCGCGTTGTGCCCGGCGGCAGGAATGGCGTGACAGTGGCCGGTAACTTGCGTCGCCAGCGTCTGAAACTTACTGTCGTATTCACCGTATAAATAATGAACAGGAATGGAAAGCGCCTGTAATATGCTGCGAAGATCGGGCTGCAGCGCCAGCGATGTCGCTTCCAGCATGGCGGCAAGCGTTGCGCCATTGTTCTGGCTGCGCAATGCGACCAGCGCCGCACGCTGCGGCTCGCTGAGCGAGGCAAAAACCGGCTGCCGGTACCAGGCATCAAAGACGGCCTCCAGCGGCTGTTGACGAAAACGCGTCGCCCATTGTCGGTCCGATGCCAGACGTTCGCGGCGGCTGGTTTCATCAGACAACCCCGGATGCCCACCTTCCACCACGACACCGCACAAACCGGCAGGATGCTGGCAGGCGTGATACAGCGAAATTCGCCCGCCCAGCGAATAGCCCACCAGCCAGTAATTTTGTATGTTGTAACGAACAAGCGTTGCCCGCAGCAGCGCTTCCATCTCATCGAACGAGGTCACAGAAAGGTCGGCGGAACCGCCATGCCCGGGCAGATCGAGCAAAAGCCGGGGGAATGCAGTCAGCGTTTCACTGACCGCTTGCCACTCGCGGTTATCGCCGGAAAAACCGTGCAAAAAGACCAGCCACGGTTGCGGCCTGTTAGCGGAGATAACGCGCCCGTGCAGCGTCACAACTGGCTCACCTGCGCCAGCAGCATTTGCAATGTCTGCGCGCCATCTGTGTCGTTGACCACCAGTTCAATCAGCGTAGCGCCCGGTTTGCGCCAGGCACCGGATAACGCCAGCTCCAGCGCTTCCCAGCTTTCCGGACGATGGTAATCAAGACCGAACATTGCTGCCGCATGGTCAAAATGCACGTTCTGCGGCATCAGATAGAACTGCTCGCGCTCGGCGGGCGGCGTCGGCAACAGAGAAAAGATTTGCCCGCCGTTGTTGTTCACGACCAGCAGGACAAAAGGCGCGGACACCTGGCGCAGTAACGCCAGCGCATTCAGATCGTAGAGGGCAGAAAGATCGCCAACCATTGCCAGCGTCGGGCGGGCACTGGCGCGCTGCACGCCTGCTGAAGTCGATATCAAACCGTCGATGCCGCTGGCGCCGCGGTTGCTGAATACCGGATAACCCGCCGGGATCTGCCCGAGCGCATCCACCAGCCGAACTACCAGACTGTTGCCGAGAAAAAGCTGCCCCTGTTCCGGTAAATAATCAGCAATGCGGTGCGCAAGCTGCGCTTCGCCAAAGGTTTCACGCTGCGCCGCGACCCTGTCCCAAGCCTGTGCGGAGAGCTGTGGGAGTTCTACGCACCAGGGCGCGCGCGGCTCCGCCGGATGTAACGCCAGCCAACTGGCGACGTCCGAAACCAGCCGACGTCCGCGATGGTGCGCCGGATCCAGCCGCCCCTGTAGATTATCAATCAGCCAGTATTCTTGCGGTTCGCAGGTCGCCTGCCACTGGAGTAGCCGTTTACTGGTCAGGCTGCTGCCAAACTGCAACACAATTTGCGCCTGCGCCAGTTCTTCTGTCGCACGGCTGTTGCCGAGCCACAGATCGGCGCACGGTAACGGCTGGCCGGTCTGGGATAAAACATCGCCGATTAATGGCCAGCCAAGCGTTTTCGCCCATTCGGCCAGCAGCTTGCCTTCGCTCGCACTCATACGACCGGCCACAATGACGCCGCGTTTTTGCCGCCAGAAAAACCAGTCCTGCTGCTTTTCGCTACTGACTTTGTTCGGTGTTTGCAGCCACGGTTTATCATCCTGCCACCAGTCGCCCAGCGCCAGTTGCCAGGCAAGACCGCTTTCATCCATTTCGCCATACAGAGGTTCAGCGAACGGACAGTTAATGTGTACCGCTCCGCCATGCAGCGAGCCGAGCACGTTATCAATAGCCGACACCAGCCAGCGGGCCGGGATATCCTGCGACGGGCGCGGCAACGCGAGCGATTCTGTGGGATGCGAGGCGAACATCCCAGGCTGACGAATAGCCTGGTTTGCCCCACAATCAATCAGCTCGGGTGGACGATCGGCGGTGAGCAGCACCAGCTTTTCGCCGGTCAGACCGGCTTCGATCAGCGCAGGATAGAGATTTGCCACCGCCGTACCGGACGTCACGATAACCGCGACGGGCTCTTTGCTCGCTTTCGCCAGCCCCAGCGCAAGGTGGCCTAAACCCCGCTCATCAAAGTGCGTATGGTGAATAAAAGCGCTATTTTCCGCTGCCGCCAGCGTTAAGGGGGTGGAACGCGATCCGGGGGCAATACAAACATGCCTGACGCCATGACGAGTAAGGGCCTCAAGGATCACCGTCGCCCAGCGTCGGTTAAATGAACTGATTGACATGAGTTTGTCCGGTATCAATATTGCTGTTCAGTATAAATAATCAGAAAAAATCGAATCTTGATATGAATCGGTTATGCGTGCGTAAGTTCTAATAAAGATCGCAGGCCCGCCGCTTTATTATCGATTTCCTGCCACTCTTGCCCGGCGTCCGAGCCAGGCACAATGCCGGCTCCGGCATACAGCCGAACGGTACTGCCGCTGACTTTTGCTGAACGTAGCGCGACGCAGAATTCACTCTGCTGACGGGATAAATATCCCGCCGAACCGGCATACCATTCACGGGCGAACGGTTCGTGGCGCTGGATAAAGTCCCACGCGGCGCGGCGCGGTAACCCGGCGACAGCGGCTGTCGGCTGCAACAGTTGCAGGCATAATGCGTCGTCGGGCGTTTGTAAATCGCTCCAGATACAACGCCGAAGGTGCTGAACATTGCGCAGCCTGACGACCTGCGGCGGCAGCACATCAAGCGCCGCCATCTGCTGTTGCAAACGCTGGCAGATATCTTCCACCACCAGCATATTTTCCCGCTGATTTTTATCGTCGCCCATCAGCCAGTCGGCCAGGCGCTGCGCCTGCAGATCGTCGTCATGGCCGGCCACCGTTCCGGCCAGCGCTTCGGTACGCAGTGCATTACCGCGTCGCCGCCACAGGCGCTCTGGCGAAGATCCTAAAAAGGCATTCTGCGCATCAAAGGCCATCATAAAGTGGAAGCAGTGATAGTTAACGCGGCGGCTGGCAGCCATCAGCGAAGCCGCATCCACGGCATTGGCATAGGAGTAATCAGTTGCTCTGGCGAGTACTACTTTATCCAGCGCGGCGCTTTCCAGCGTACCCAGCGCCTGCGCGATCAGGCTGTTCCAGGCATCACGCTCCGGGTAGTGGCGCTGCGCAAGACATGGCTGCTGTTTCAGGTTGGCAAGCGGGGTGAAAGGCGAAAGCGCCTGTAAAAACTCAGCCGCGCGCTTAGCGTCGTCATACAGCGAGGTCTCGCTGTAGAGGTAAAGCCGTAACATCGCCCTTCCGCCTTCGCGACGCCACTCAAGGCGCGGCAAAAACAGCGATCCCTGCGAAGGATCAAAGGCATTCAGCCCCCAGATACGAACATCTTCTGGCAAGGCGTGTAAAAATTGTTGGGCGAGAGGTAACGATGAGAAGCGGCAGAGCGCGCCAAGCGCAGCCGTCTCCTCGTCGCCGCTACGCTGCTGCCAGTAAAATTGCGGCCAGACCGCCTGACTGGCGAGCCATGCCAGCGGATCGAAAGCGTCGTTTAACGGGAAAGGTGCATCAAAAAAGTGAAAACCAGGCGACCGCGGAAACTCTTCGGTCAGGTGGCGATACAGGTCGCCAAGCGCAGAGGAAATGGAAAGCACGCGAACCCCTCCCTGTTAAAAACCACATAGTATACGGGGTACTAAACGTAATAACAGTACCCCCTTCCAGGGAGGGGAAGTGAAGCGTTAGCGGCGGGCCAGTAGCAGGCCGAGCACCAGACCGACAGCAGCACCGGCACCGATGCCCTGCCACGGTTTTTCATGAACGTAATCGTCGGCGCGATACACCGCTTTTTTCGCCCGATAGTAGTAAGTATCCGACGCGCTGCTGACGCGGTTCTTCACGTCATGCAGCGCCTGCTCGGCGCGGGCTTTGAGTTCGATGTACTTCTGGTCTGCAGGGTCGCCCGAGGAGCGGAGGACTTCTTCCAGCGTTTCGCTCAGCAGGGTCAGGTCGTCATCAATGTTTGAATCATAAGAGTGATATGACATCGTTTGTCTCCATGTTATGCACCTGTCCGCTAACTATAGACAAACACGGCAGGTTACGCCTGGCGGATCTCCCGCGCCATTCCGATGTGCGCAATGCCATCTTCATCATAGACATCCGTCACTGGCTGAAAGCCAAAGTGCGCATAAAAAGATTGCAGATGTGCCTGCGCCCCCAGGTACAGCGCCTTCTGCGGCCAATGTTGCTCACAGGAGTTCACGGCGCGCTCCATCAACTGGTAGCCCAGTTTTTCCCCTCTGACCTGGGCGCTGACAATCACCCGGCCAATCACCACGGGTGACAAATCATCATCACTTTTCAGAATCCTCGCATACGCCACCAGCTGATCCTCTTTCCAGCCGAGGATATGCCGGTTTTCTCCTGTCAGGTCATCGCCATCTACATCCAGATAGGGACAGGTTTGCTCGACAACAAACACTTCGCAGCGCAGCTTCAGCGCGGCGTAGAGTTCAGCAACGGTGAGTTCAGAATGGTGCAGGTCTTGCCAGCGGATCATCTCTTGCTCCTTATTTGTTATCATCCCGTTATACTCAATTTTTTGTGATTTGGGCAGAGCAAAACTGTGGAACTGATTTTCCTGGGCACCTCCGCCGGGGTCCCGACGCGCACACGTAACGTAACCGCGATGTTGTTGAATTTACAACACCCGACCCGCGCAGGGCTTTGGCTGTTTGATTGCGGCGAAGGCACGCAGCACCAGATGCTGCGCACGGCGTTTCATCCTGGCAAGCTGGACAAAATTTTTATCACTCATCTGCATGGCGATCATCTGTTTGGTTTGCCTGGGTTGCTGTGCAGCCGCTCGATGGCCGGGAATGTTCAGCCGCTGGATATCTATGGCCCGCAAGGCATTCGCGAGTTTGTGGAAACAACTTTAAGGCTGAGCGGTTCATGGACCGACTACCCGCTGACCATTCATGAAGTCACTGCCGGGCTGGTGGTGGATGACGGCCTGCGCAAAGTCACGGCTTACCCGCTGGAGCACCCGGTGGAGTGCTACGGTTATCGTATTGAAGAACATGATAAGCCCGGCGCACTGGACGCGGCCGCGCTGGTCGCCGCCGGCGTAACGCCAGGGCCGCTGTTTCAGAAATTAAAAGCGGGTGAGACGGTGACGCTGGAAGATGGCCGCACGCTGTGCGGTACTGATTACCTTGCTCCGGCAGAGCCGGGTAAAAAGCTGGCGATTTTTGGCGATACATCTCCCTGCCCTGCATCGCTTGAACTGGCGCGCGGTGTGGATCTGCTGGTGCATGAAGCCACGCTGGAAAGTGCGATGGAGGAGAAAGCGAATAGCCGCGGTCACAGTTCAACGCGGCAGGCCGCACAACTGGCGCTGGACGCGGGCGCAGGCAGGCTGGTGATTACTCACCTCAGTTCACGCTATGACGAGAAAGGTAGCCTGGCATTGCTGGCCGAATGCCAGGCGCTCTTTGCGCAAACAACTCTGGCTGAGGATTTTGCGTTGGTTCACATTTGATTTTAATTTAGGCACTCTATTTTTTTCACCGCATGCCGATAATAGATATACGCAGGCATCTTCTATTGAGGGCATGATGGATAATTTCCAGAAAGACATCGATGACAGGGCGAATCTTACTCTGTCGAACCGGTTTGAGCTGTTGCTGTTTCGTCTCGGCACGTCGTTAGATTCCACGAAATCAGAGCTGTTTGGCATCAACGTGTTTAAATTGCGCGAAATAGTGCCGATGCCCACCTTCACTCGCCCTGCCGGAATGAAGCCGCCCTTAATGGGGATGGTCAATATCCGCGACCAGGTGATCCCGGTGATTGACCTGGCGGCGGTGGCGGGCTGCAAGCCCACGACCGGCCTCAATATTTTGTTGATCACAGAATATGCCCGTAGCGTGCAGGCCTTTGCGGTGGAGTCGGTAGATAACATCACTCGCCTGGACTGGAAACAAGTGCATACGGCGGAGAAAGCGATCAATGGTCGTTACATCACCAGTATTGCCTGCCTGGATGACGATAAGGACACCAACAACCTGGCGATGGTGCTGGACGTTGAGCAGATCCTGTATGACATTGTGCCTGCGGATCACGACGTGCATGGCGATCATATACCGGACAAGAAATTCCATCTGAAACCGGGCTCGGTGGCGATTGTGGCGGAAGACTCCAAAGTGGCGCGCGCCATGCTGGAAAAAGGCCTCAACTCGATGGAAATTCCGACCGACATGCATATCACCGGCAAAGATGCATGGGAGAAAATCCAGCTTCTGGCGCAGCAGGCCGACAGTGAAGGTATACCGGTTAGCGATAAGATCGCCATGGTACTGACCGATCTTGAAATGCCGGAAATGGACGGCTTTACTTTAACGCGTCTGATCAAAACCGATCCGCGCCTGAAAAACATTCCGGTGGTGATCCACTCGTCACTCTCCGGTAGCGCGAACGAAGATCACGTACGTAAAGTGCAGGCCGACGGCTATGTTGCGAAGTTCGAAATCAACGAGCTTTCGTCAGTGATTCAGGAAGTGCTCGACCGCGCGGCCAATAATATACGCGGCCCGCTGATTAGCCACCACCAGGTTGCTTCACAGCCGTTACTGGCAAAGTAATTTCTGCGCCATAAAAAAACCGCCGGGTTTGCAGCCCGGCGGTTTTTCTTTATGCGCTATACGCCATTACATCATCGGCAGCGCTAATTGTACGATACTGATCAGCGGCTGCGGGTAAATCCCCAACAGCAGTACCAGCAATGCAGAGATCAGCACCACAATCCCGCCAGCACTGTAGGCCCAGTCGGACGGCGCATCGCGGTTCAACTGCTGCGGCGCACTCAGATAGAGGCTCACCGCCACGCGCAGGTAGTAATACAAACCAATCGCCGAACCGACCACCACAGCGCCCGTCAACCACCACAGGTGCGCCTCGACGCCAACGGCGAGGATGTAGAACTTACCGATAAAGCCTAAGGTCATCGGAATACCTGCCAGCGACAGCATCATCACCGTCAGAACCGCCGAGAGAATAGGACGGTGCCAGAACAGACCACGGTAGGAGTAAAGTGATTCTGCGTCCGGGCCGCGATACGGGCTGGACATCAGGCTCACCACGCCAAACGCGCCGAGGCTGCTGAACAGGTAACCAGCCAGATAAACGCCAACGGTTTCCATCGACATCTGGCCGCTCTGCAGCGCAATCAGCGCCACCAGCAAATAGCCGAGGTGCGAGATGGAAGAGAAACCGAGCAGACGTTTGATGTTGGTCTGGCTCAGTGCCATCAGGTTACCGAAGATGATGGAAACAAAGGCGATAAGACCCAGTACCACACGAACAGCTTCACTTTCGCTGACCGGCGCATAGAGGAACAAACGCATCAGCACGCCAAAGATGGCGATTTTGCTGGCGGTCGCCAGGAAGGTGGAGACCGGCGCAGGCGCGCCTTGATAAACGTCCGGCGTCCACAGGTGGAACGGCACCAGCGAGAGTTTGAAACCGAGACCGACAATCATCAGGCCCAGACCCGCCAGCAGCAGCGGCTCGTGCAGCATGCCTTCACCGAGGCTCTTACCGATAGCAACAAATGCCAGGTTCCCGGTTTGCGCGTAAACCAGTGCGATACCGAACAGCAGGAAAGAAGAGGCTGCAGCAGACAGGATGGTGTACTTGATACTGGCTTCCAGCGAACGTTTCTGGCGGAAGGCATAACCCACCAGCCCGAACAGCGGCAGGGAGATCAGTTCAATACCAAGGAACAACGCCGCCATATGGTTGGCGTTAGCCAACAGAATGCCGCCCAGTGCAGCAATCAGTACCAGCAGATAAAACTCTTCTTTGTTGTCGCTATACCCTTCCAGCCACGGATAGGCGAAGGTGCAGGTGGCGAGGCTCGCCAGTAGCACCAGCCCGGTGTAGAGCATGGCGTAACCATCGACGCGCATCAGCGGCGTCACATCCATTGCTCCTGCCTGTCCGACAAACCACAGGGAGAGCAGCGCGACGTTCAGGCCGATGACCGACAGCGTGGCATTGAGGAAATGGTTGCGTCGCCACGCAATGGAGAGCATCACAACCACCACCGTCAATCCGACGATCAGCAGCGGCAGCAGCGCAATCAGGTGTTGTGGAGTAATTGTCATGGCGATTTACGGCCTTGTAGTAGTAATAGAGTTAACAAACCACTGCTGGATATTACCCATCGCGGCATGCGAGGTATCCAGAATCGGCTGCGGATAGAAGCCAAGCAGTACCAGAAGTACAACCAGGATCAGGATCATAAACAGCTCGCGCAGTGACAGCCCCGGCAGTTCCTTGCTGGCCAGTTCGCTTTTCGCTTTACCGAAGTAGGCGCGATGCAGCATTGCCAGTGAGTAAACCGATGCGAAAACCAGACCGAAGGTAGAAATCACCGTGATCATCGGCACAATCTGGTAGCTGCCGAAGAGGATCATGAATTCACCGACGAAGTTACCGGTACCCGGCATACCCAACGTGGCGACAGCGAAGAACATCGACAACGCCGGCAACCATTTAATCTTGCTCCACAGCCCGCCCATCATACGCATGTCACGGGTATGCAGACGTTCGTACAGCTGACCACACAGGATAAACAGACCCGCTGCAGAGAGACCGTGCGCAATCATCTGGATAACCGCCCCCTGATAGGCCAGCTGGCTGCCGGTGTAGATAGCAATCAGCACGAAGCCCATATGGGACACCGAGGTGTACGCAATCAAGCGTTTGATATCCGTCTGGGTGAACGCCATCCATGCACCGTAGAAAATACCGATGACGCCCAGCCACATGGCGATGGGGGCAAACTCTGCGGAAGCGTTCGGGAACAGCGGCAGCGAGAAACGCAGCAAACCGTAGGCCGCGGTTTTCAACAGGATCCCCGCCAGGTCAACGGAACCCGCGGTCGGTGCCTGCGAGTGCGCATCCGGTAACCAACCGTGCAGCGGCACCACCGGCATTTTCACCGCGAAGGCGATGAAGAAGCCCAGCATCAGCAGATATTCGACGTGGTCGGACATCTGTGTTTTCAGCAGGTCTTCATAGTCGAATGTCCAGACGCCGGTCGCGTTATAGTGCACCACTACCAGCGCCAGGATGGCAATCAACATCACCAGACCACTGGCCTGGGTATAGATGAAGAACTTGGTCGCAGCCGTAATACGCGTCTTCCCGTCGGAGGCTTTGTGGCCCCACAGTGCAATCAGGAAGTACATCGGCACCAGCATCATTTCCCAGAAGAAGAAGAACAGGAACATGTCGATGGCAAGGAACACGCCGATAACGCCGCCCAGAATCCACATCAGGTTGAGATGGAAGAAACCCTGATATTTCTCGATTTCACGCCAGGAGCAGAGTACCGCCAGCACACCGAGGAAACCGGTCAGCACCACCATCAGCAACGACAAACCGTCCATTGCCAGATGAATATTGATGCCGAAGCGTGGGATCCACGCCAGTTTAAACTCTTCTTGCCAGGCTGGCAGACCGGTGGATTGCGTCAGAGAGTAGCCGCCCTGCATCCAGAGTTGCAGGGAAAGCGCCAGCGTCAGTCCCATGGTGATCAGGGCTATCCAGCGCGGCACCTTCACGCCGAAGCGTTCGGTCTGCCAGCAGAGAAAGCCGCCGATAAAGGGAATCAGTATTAGCCAGGGTAATAACATGGCGATATTTGTTCCTTGTTTAAGTCCGCCTCAGGCTATCTTGCTCGTCATAGCGAACCCCGGCTGTGCTCGCAATCCTCACGTACTTTAGTACGCTCCGGTTGCTCTGCGCAGGCGGTGTCCACTCTGACTTCGCCGATAACGCCTGTCCATTCGGACCTGATTTTCAACGAATTTTCTAAAAATTCTCTTTCAGTTTGTAAGCCGGATAAGCGTAGCGTCAGCCGGCCCACAAACTCAGCGCAATACCATCAGCAACGCCAGCACTACGACAGCACCAATGCTCATTGACGCGACATACCAGCGCAGATACCCGTTCTCGCTAAACAGCAGCCCTTTGCCTGCAAAGCGCGACAGGATCGCCGGAATGTTCATCAGCGCATTCAGCGGATCGCTCTTCAGCAGCCAGGCAATGCCAAGATACGGCTTCACGAAGATGCGGTCGTACAGCGCATCGAAGCCCCAGGCATTGAACCACCAGGTCCCGAAGAAACGACCTGTCGCGCTGTTGGCAATCGAGTGCACCAGCGTACGTTTACCCAGCCACAGCCAGGCCGCCAGCAGAATACCGATGACGGCAACTGCACCGGACGCCACTTCCAGCATGACCACGCTGCTGTGCGCCAGCTCGGTGGTTTCTGGCAGCACGCCTCTCAGCGGTGGCACAATCATCGCGCCAATAAAGGTAGAGAGCACCAGCAGCACAATCAGCGGCAGATGATGGGTGATCCCCTTCCCTGCGTGAGCGTGAATCTGTTCTTTCCCGTGGAAGACAATGAAAATCAGGCGGAAGGTGTACAGCGATGTCATAAACGCGCCCACCAGACCGGCAATCATCAGATTGACATGGCCGTTTGCTACCGCACCGGCAAGGATTTCGTCCTTACTAAAGAAGCCTGCAGTCAGCAATGGCAGCGCCGACAGCGCCGCGCCGCCGACCAGGAAGCAGGCGTAGACCAGCGGAATCGACTTACGCAGGCCACCCATTTTGAAGATGTTCTGCTCGTGATGGCAGGCGAGGATCACCGAACCGGACGACAGGAACAGCAGCGCTTTAAAGAACGCATGCGTCATCAGGTGGAAAATCGCCGCGTCCCAGGCCTGCACGCCCAGCGCCAGGAACATATAACCAATCTGGCTCATGGTGGAGTAGGCAAGTACGCGTTTGATATCCGTCTGCACCAGCGCGGCGAAACCCGCCATCAGCAGCGTTACTGCACCAACGATACCGACCAGATGCAGCACTTCCGGTGTCATCAGGAACAGCCCATGCGTACGGGCAATCAGGTAAACACCGGCGGTCACCATGGTGGCGGCGTGGATCAGCGCGGAAACCGGCGTCGGGCCAGCCATCGCGTCCGCCAGCCATGTCTGCAACGGCAGCTGCGCGGATTTACCGACCGCACCGCCCAGCAGCATCAGCGTCGCCCACATCAGCATGTTATTGCCGTTGGCGAAGTGCTGCGGTGCCAGCTCAACCATTTCGCGGAAGTTCAGCGTCCCCAGTTCGTTGTAAAGGATGAACAGCGCGAAAGCGAGGAAGACGTCACCCACACGGGTAACGACGAACGCTTTCATCGCCGCTGCGCCATTCTTCGGATCGGTGTAGTAGAAACCGATCAGCAGATAGGAGCACAGGCCCACGCCTTCCCAGCCGAGGTACATCAGCAGCAGGTTATCCGCCAGCACCAGTACCACCATGCTGGCGATAAACAGGTTGGTGTAGGCGAAGAAACGGGAGTAGCCCTCTTCTCCGCGCATATACCAGGACGCGAACATGTGAATCAGGAAACCCACGCCGGTAACGACCGAAAGCATGGTCAGTGACAGGCCGTCCAGCACCAGGTTGAAACCGATGTTGAAATCACCGACCGCCATCCATGTCCACAGCGGTTGCGAAAACGCCTGCTGACCGTTGTTGAAGAAATCAACGCCGACAAGGACGGTCACCAGCGCCGCGAGGCCAATCGAGCCAACACCGACGGTTGCAGAAAGATTCTCTGACCAGCGCCCGCGGGAAAAGGCCAGTAAGACAAAGCCAATAAAAGGCAGAATAATGGTTAAGGCGAGCATGTTCATCCACGCATCTCACTTACTGAATCGATATTCAGATTCTGGCGGCGACGATGGAGTTGCAGCAGCAACGCCAGGCCAATACTCGCTTCCGCAGCCGCGAGGCTAATGGCGAGGATATACATCACCTGCCCGTCGGTCTGTCCCCAGTAGCTGCCGGCCACCACGAAGGCCAGCGCAGCAGCGTTAATCATGATTTCCAGCCCAATTAGCATAAACAGCAGGTTGCGGCGGATAACCAGACCGGTCAGACCCAAAACAAACAAAATCGCCGCGAGGATCAGTCCATGTTGTAAGGGGATCATGCTTGCTCCTCCGTTTTTCTTTTCGCGCGGTCATCGGTGCGATTGCTCAGCACTTCACCGGCCCTGTCTTCGCGCCCGAGATGGAAGGCCACAACCAGACCCGCCAGCAGCAGCATGGAGGCCAGCTCCACGGCCAGAACGTAAGGGCCAAACAGCGTAATACCAACCGCTTTCGCGCTAATCGCCGTCCCGTCGATACCCTGATCGTTGACGCCCAGAATGGCGTAAACCATCACCACCAACAGCACCGCAGAGAGCAGCGCCGGGCCGATCCAGATTTGTGGCGACAGCCAGTTGCGCTCCTGCTCGACCACGGTATTGCCAAGGTTCAGCATCATCACCACAAACACGAACAACACCATGATGGCCCCGGCGTAAACGATGATCTCCAGCGCACCGGCGAAGTAAGCGCCGAGTGAAAAGAAGACCCCGGCAATGGCCAGCAGCGACACAATCAGATACAGCAAGGCGTGCACCGGGTTGGTATGCGTTATTACGCGTACCGTCGTCAGGATGGCGACCAGGCCACAGATATAAAAAGCGAACTCCATTGCCCCTCTCCTTACGGTAACAGGCTCTTGACGTCGATAGGTTTGGCTTCGTTTTCCGCTTCACCTTTATCTTTGCCGTCGATTGCCATACCTGCCATCCGGTAGAAGTTATATTCCGGGTATTTGCCCGGACCGGAGATCAGCAGATCCTCTTTTTCGTACACCAGGTCCTGACGTTTGTATTCACCCATTTCGAAATCCGGGGTGAGCTGAATCGCCGTTGTCGGGCACGCCTCTTCGCACAGACCGCAGAAAATGCAGCGTGAGAAGTTGATACGGAAAAATTCCGGATACCAGCGACCGTCCTGCATCTCCGCTTTTTGCAGCGAGATACAGCCTACCGGGCACGCTACCGCACAAAGGTTACAGGCAACGCAACGCTCGGAACCGTCCGGGTCGCGCGTCAGCACAATACGGCCACGGTAACGCGGCGGCAGATAAACTGGCTCTTCCGGGTACATACGGGTTTCGCGTTTCGCGAAAGCATGCAGGCCAATCATCCAGATACTACGGACCTGGGTGCCGAAGCCCACGAGTAATTCTTTTAAAGTCATGGTCTTTTCACCCCTTATTGCGCCTGCCAGAGAATGACAGCCGCCGTTCCCAGCAAGTTGAGTAGCGTCAGCGGCAGACAGATTTTCCAGCCGAACGACATCACCTGATCATAACGAGGACGCGGCAGTGCGGCGCGAATCAAAATGAACATCATCATAAAGAACGCGGTTTTCAGCGCGAACCAGATGAAAGGCGGTAACAACGGCCCCTGCCAGCCACCGAAGAACAGCGTGACCATCAGCGCAGAAATGGTGACGATACCGATATATTCGCCGACGAAGAACAGACCGAATTTCATCCCGGAATATTCAATGTGGTAACCATCCGCCAGTTCCTGCTCGGCTTCCGGCTGGTCAAACGGGTGACGGTGACACACCGCCACACCGGCGATAGCGAAGGTCACAAAGCCGAAGAACTGCGGGATGACGTTCCACAAGCCCGCCTGGTTGTTGACGATATCGGTCATGTTGAATGAACCGGCCTGCGCCACCACGCCCATCAGGGAAAGCCCAAGGAACACTTCATAGCTCAGGGTTTGCGCAGAAGCACGCATCGCACCGAGCAGTGAGTATTTGTTGTTGCTTGACCAGCCCGCGAACAGCACCGCGTAAACCGCCAGCCCTGCCATCATTAAGAAGAACAGGATGCCGATGTTCAGATCCGCCACAACCCAGCTCGGGCTGACCGGCACAATAGCAAACGCTAACAGCAGCGAGGTGAAGGCGATCATCGGCGCGAGGGTGAAGATCACGCGATCGGAGAAGCGCGGGATCCAGTCCTCTTTAAAGAACATTTTGATCATGTCCGCGACCAGCTGGAGTGAGCCACCCCAGCCAACGCGGTTCGGTCCGTAACGGTTCTGGAACAGACCGAGCAGGCGACGTTCGCCAAAGCTCATGAACGCACCGCAGGTGACCACCACCAGCAGAATGACAATTGCTTTCAGGATGCTCAGCAGAATGTCGATAACATCCGGTGTTAACCAGCTCATGCTTGCGCCTCCCGCAGATTTTCAAGACGTGCTCCGGCCAGCACCGGCGCGATGCCCGGCATCCCCATCGGCAGACCAACCTGCCCTGCCGCCAGCCCTTCGGAAACCTGCAATGGCAGGCTGATGGTCTGACCTTCCCAGGTGAAGGAGATATGCGCGCCCGCGTTAACGCCAAGCTTCGCGGCGTCAGCCGGGTTCAGCTTGATGTACGGTTGTGGCATACGGCTCTGGAATACCGGAGAACGCTGCGACATTTCATCGCTGCCGAACAGGTGGTAGTACGGCGCGATACGCCATTTACCTTCCTGCGCTTCGAAGGTTCCCGGAACGGAAGTGAAGTATTCCAGCCCACTTTCGCTGGCCTCAATCAGACGAACGCCCGGATCGCCGTAACGCAGGTGACCACCCACTTCAGCCTGGAATTTGTTCCATGCCTGCGGGGAGTTCCAGCCCGGTGCCCACGCAAACGGAATTTGCGAACGCGGAGCGGACGGCTGGTTGTTCCCTTCCATCGAGAAGGCGAACATCGTGTCTTTGTCCTGCGGCTGACGCGGTTCGTGCACGCTGATATTAGCGCGCATGGCGGTACGCCCACTGTAGCGATGCGGTTCACGGGCCAGTTTCTGACCGCGGATGCGGAAGCTGGCATCCGGCGCCGCTTCTTTAATGCCCGCCAGTTGCGGCAACGCTTCAACGGCAGCGTCAATCACATGGTCAAGCTGTGTCCAGTCCACTTCACGGTTTTCAACGGTGCTGTGCAGTGAATGCAGCCAGCGCCAGCTCTCCAGCATAATGGTTTTGCTGTCGTAATAGGCCGGATCGTAAACCTGGAAGAAACGCTGGGCGCGGCCTTCGTTGTTGATTACCGTACCGTCACTTTCTGCAAAGCTGGCAGCGGAGAGCACCAGATGAGCCTGCTCCATGATTGCCGTACGCTGATGATCGATCACCAGCACCAGTGGCGCTTTCGCCAGCGCAGCATCAACGCGTGCAGCGGAAGCATGGCGGTGCAGGTCATTTTCCAACACTACGACAGCATCAGCATGGCCCGCTTCCAGCTCCGCCAGCGCATCATCAAGGCTGCCGCCGCCAATCAGGCCGAGGCCCATGCTGTTGACCGAACGGGCAATCATAGTGATGCCGACATCGGCACCGCGCCCTTTCAGCGCTTTTGCCACGTTGGCAGCCGCCTGAATCACTTCCGCACTACCGGCGTTTGTGCCGGAGATAATTAGCGGTTTCTTCGCTCCGGCCAGTGCCTGGACAATCACATCAATTTTGTTTTTCAGGTCGCTGCTCAGACCGTCAACCGCTGGCGCCGTCTCATCCAGTGCGTGGGCGATGGCGAAACCTAAACGCGCCTGATCTTCAACCGGCGCGCAATAGGTCCACGCGGCGATATCGTCCAGACGGGTGCTGTCGACGTTGGTAACAAACAGCGGATGTTTGGCGCGCTGACCAATGTTCATGATCGCCGCAATCTGCCAGTCGGCGACTTTCTGCGCCGCCGCCATTTCGCGGGCTTTGCCTTTCACGGCCTGACGCACCGCCAGCGCAACACGCGCGCCGGTCTGCGTAATGTCTTCGCCGAGAATCAGTACCGCATCGTAAGATTCAATTTCACGCAGCGTCGGGGTACGGATACCGCCTTCGCGCAGCACTTTCAGCGCCAGCTCCAGACGTTCCTGCTCGCCTTTGGCGATGCCGGTGTAGAAATTATCCGCACCGACCAGCGCGCGCAGGGCAAAGTTGCTCTCTACGCTGGCGCGAGGAGAACCGATACCAATTACTTTCTTCGACTGACGCAGAATATCCGCCGCGCCCTGCATTGCTTGCTCGGCATTCAGGGTGATTAGATCGTCGCCACGGCGTTGTACCGGCTGACGCGGTCTGTCTTTCAGGTTGACATAGCCATAACCGAAACGGCCACGGTCGCAAAGGAAGTAGTGGTTAACGGTACCGTTGTAACGGTTTTCGATGCGGCGCAGCTCGCCATAACGTTCACCCGGGCTGGTGTTGCAACCCAGCGAGCACTGCTGGCAGATGCTCGGCGCAAATTGCATGTCCCACTTACGGTTGTAACGTTCGGAGTGCGTTTTGTCGGTGAAGACGCCAGTTGGGCAGATTTCTACCAGGTTACCGGAGAACTCGCTTTCCAGCGTGCCATCTTCCGGACGCCCAAAGTAGACGTTATCGTGCGCGCCATACACGCCAAGATCCGTGCCGTCTGCGTAGTCTTTGTAATAACGCACGCAGCGATAGCAGGCAATGCAGCGGTTCATTTCGTGTGAGATGAACGGACCGAGATCCTGATTACGGTGAGTACGTTTGGTAAAACGATAGCGACGGAAGCTGTGACCGGTCATAACGGTCATATCCTGCAAGTGGCAGTTGCCGCCCTCTTCGCAGACCGGGCAATCGTGCGGGTGGTTGGTCATTAACCATTCCACTACGCTCTCACGGAACTGCTTCGCTTCATCGTCATCAATAGAAATAAAAGTACCGTCGGATGCCGGTGTCATACAGGACATCACCAGGCGGCCACGCGTGTCTTCCGCGTTTTGATATTGCTTCACCGCACACTGGCGGCACGCACCCACGCTCCCCAGCGCCGGATGCCAGCAAAAATAAGGAATATCAAGGCCTAAGGAGAGACAAGCCTCAAGAAGGTTGTCTGCTCCGTTTACCTCGTATTCTTTGCCGTCTACATGAATAGTAGCCATTAGCATGCTTCCAGTTGGCCTGAATAACCTTTGTCCTTCGCGCCGTAGCAGCGTTGTTACATCACGAAGATTGCGGGTCTTTCTCAGGTATTAATCAAAATTTGTTTCCGGCCTCGCCCAGGCGAGTGACCCCAATTACCAGCGCGCTTTCAGCAAGTTTGGCTGGATACCGCCAATCGCATGGGTATTGCTGAATTGCTGTTTAATGCCCGCTTCGAATTCTTCGCGGAAATATTTAATCGCGCTCTGTAAGGGTTCAACCGCACCCGGCGCATGCGCGCAGAAGGTTTTGCCCGGCCCAAGTTGCCGACACAGTTGCTCAAGTGTCTCGATGTCCCCAGGCTGGCCTTCTCCACGCTCCAGCGCGCGCAGAATTTTTACGCTCCACGGCAGACCGTCACGGCACGGCGTACACCAGCCGCAGGATTCGCGGGCGAAAAACTCTTCCAGGTTGCGCACCAGCGACACCATGCCAATCTCATGATCGACGGCCATCGCCAGCGCCGTTCCCAGACGGCTACCCGCTTTACCGATGCTTTCGAATTCCATTGGCAGATCAAGGTGCGCTTCGGTCAGGAAGTCTGTACCTGCACCGCCTGGCTGCCAGGCTTTGAATTTCAGGCCATCGCGCATGCCACCGGCGTAATCTTCGAGAATTTCACGCGCGGTTGTACCGAACGGCAGTTCCCACAGGCCCGGGTTTTTCACGCGGCCGGAGAAGCCCATCAGCTTGGTGCCGGCATCTTTGCTGGTCGAAATGTTCTGATACCACTCAACGCCGTTAGCCAGAATGGCTGGCACGTTGCACAGGGTTTCGACGTTGTTGACACAAGTCGGTTTACCCCATACGCCGGAGCTTGCCGGGAATGGCGGCTTGGAGCGCGGGTTCGCGCGGCGGCCTTCCAGTGAGTTAATCAGCGCCGTTTCTTCACCGCAGATATAACGCCCTGCACCGGTGTGAACAAAGAGTTCGAAATCGAAGCCGCTACCGAGGATATTTTTACCCAGCAAACCCGCTTCGGTCGCTTCGGCAATGGCGCGACGCAGATGCACCGCTGCTTCAATATATTCGCCACGCAGGAAGATGTAGCCACGGTAAGCTTTCAGCGCAAAGGCGGAAATCAGCATGCCTTCCACCAGCAGGTGCGGCAACTGCTCCATCAACAGGCGGTCTTTGTAGGTGCCAGGCTCCATTTCATCGGCGTTACACAGCAGGTAACGGATGTTCATGGATTCGTCTTTCGGCATCAGGCTCCACTTCAGACCGGTGGAGAAGCCCGCGCCGCCACGACCTTTCAGGCCGGAATCTTTTACCGCGTTGACGATTTCGTCCGGCGCCATACCGGAGAGCGCTTTACGCGCACCGGCATAACCATTTTTGCTCTGGTATTCATCGAGCCAGACCGGCTGCTTGTCGTCACGCAGCCGCCAGGTCAGCGGATGAGTTTCGGGAGTACGGATAACTGTTTTCATTTATACCGCTCCAGCAGTTCGGGAATGCCTTCCGGAGTCAGATGCGCGTGAGTGTCCTCATCGATCATCATGTTCGGCCCTTTATCGCAGTTGCCCAGACAGCAGGTCGGCAGCAGCGTAAAGCGGCCGTCGAAAGTGGTCTGGCCCGGCTTGATCTTCAGGTGGCTTTCAATCGCCGACTGAATGCCCTGATAACCGGTGATATGGCAAACCACGCTGTCGCAATAGCGGATCACGTGGCGGCCAACTGGCTGACGGAAGATCTGGCTGTAAAACGTTGCCACGCCTTCGACATCACTCGCCGGGATCCCCAGAACATCAGCAATGGCGTAAATCGCGCCGTCCGGCACCCAGCCACGCTGCTTCTGAACAATCTTCAGCGCTTCAATGGACGCCGCACGCGGGTCTTCGTAGTGGTGCTTTTCGTGCTCAATTGCCTCACGCTCTGCCGCACTCAGCTCAAAAGCCTCGGTTTGTGGTTGTTGATTCTCGTGCATAATTAGCGGTCCACATCTGACATAACAAAATCGATACTACCCAGATAGACGATCAGGTCGGATACCAGGCTACCGCGGATCGCCGACGGAATTTGCTGCAAATGCGCAAAGCTCGGCGTGCGTACGCGCGTGCGGTAGCTCATGGTGCTGCCGTCGCTGGTCAGGTAGTAACTGTTAATACCCTTGGTTGCCTCAATCATCTGGAAGGATTCGTTGGCCGGCATTACCGGGCCCCACGAAACCTGCAGGAAGTGAGTAATCAGGGTTTCGATATGTTGCAGCGTGCGCTCTTTCGGCGGCGGCGTCGTCAGCGGATGATCCGCTTTGAACGGACCTTCCGGCATATTGTTAAGACACTGCTCAAGAATACGCAGGCTCTGGCGCAGCTCTTCCACTTTCAGCATCACACGGGTATAGCAGTCGCTGACGCCACCGCCCACCGGGACTTCAAAGTCGAAGTTTTCATAGCCGGAGTATGGACGCGCTTTGCGCACGTCAAAGTTGATGCCGGTCGCACGCAGACCCGCGCCGGTAGTGCCCCACTCCAGCGCTTCTTTCGCGCCGTAAGCGGCAACACCCTGCGAGCGGCCTTTCAGAATGGTGTTACGCAGCGCTGCTTTCTCATAAGAGGCCAGACGTTTTGGCATCCAGTCGAGGAATTCGCGCAGCAAACGATCCCAGCCGCGCGGCAGATCGTGCGCTACGCCGCCAATACGGAACCAGGCCGGATGCATACGGAAACCGGTAATCGCTTCCACCAGATCGTAGATTTTCTGCCGATCGGTAAAGGCAAAGAACACCGGGGTCATTGCGCCCACGTCCTGAATAAAGGTGGAGATATAAAGCAGGTGGCTGTTGATGCGGAACAGTTCAGAGAGCATCACGCGAATCACGTTGACGCGATCCGGTACGGTGATCCCCGCCAGTTTCTCGACCGCCAGCACATACGGCATTTCGTTAACGCAGCCACCGAGGTACTCAATACGGTCGGTATAAGGAATGTAGCTGTGCCAGGATTGACGCTCGCCCATTTTTTCCGCACCGCGGTGGTGGTAACCGATATCCGGTACACAGTCGACAATTTCTTCGCCGTCGAGTTGCAGGATAATGCGGAAAGCACCGTGCGCAGACGGGTGGTTCGGACCGAGGTTGAGGAACATAAAGTCCTCATTGTCGGTGCCGCGCTTCATCCCCCAATCTTCCGGCTTAAAGGTCAGCGCTTCCATTTCTAAATCCTGCTTGGCTTTGGTCAGCTCAAACGGATCGAATTCGGTGGCGCGCGCCGGGTAATCTTTACGCAGCGGATGTCCCGTCCAGGTCTGCGGCATCATGATGCGCGTCAGGTGCGGGTGACCGTTAAAATTAACGCCAAACATTTCCCAGGTTTCACGCTCGTACCAGTTGGCGTTGGGGAAGAGTTTGGTAAACGTCGGCACGTTCAGATCGTTTTCAGAAAGCGCCACCTTGAGCATGATGTCGCGGTTGCGATCGATCGAAATCAGGTGATAGAAAACGGAAAAATCCGCGGCGGGTAAACCGGCGCGGTGTGTACGTAGACGCTCGTCCATGCCGTGCAGATCGAACAGCATGACATAAGGTTTCGGCAGCTTCTTCAGGAAATCGCCAACTTCCAGCAATTGCTCACGCTTCACCCAAACTACGGGTACCCCGGTACGGGTCGCCTGAACAGTAAAGGCATCCGGCCCAAAACGGTTGCGCAATTCGCCAATGACCGGATCATCCAGATGATCCCGAGTCTGCCATGCAGCTTCTTGCGCGGTTAAATCGGTCATATTGTTCACCATTGCAAAGGGTCCGTGGTGACTGTCGGGTATGGCTTCGCGTTATTGGATTATTGAAATGCGAAGTTCTTTTCCATTACCCACAGGCGCACATTAAATCTCGTCCGGCGTACGCAGATTGGTAACGGCAATGCGTTCTCCACGCTTACGGTCGCGTTCCGACTGCATATTGGCGCGGTAAACGCCCTGATCGCCAACCACCCAGGAGAGAGGACGACGTTCTTTACCAATCGATTCCTGTAACAACATCAGCGCCTGCATATACGCTTCAGGGCGCGGCGGGCAGCCAGGGATGTAAACATCCACCGGGATAAATTTATCGACGCCCTGCACGACAGAGTAGATGTCGTACATACCGCCAGAGTTCGCGCAGGCTCCCATCGAGATAACCCACTTTGGTTCCAGCATCTGGTCATAAAGACGCTGAATGACTGGCGCCATTTTGGTAAAGCAGGTCCCGGCGACAACCATCAGGTCCGCCTGGCGAGGAGAAGCACGCAGTACTTCCGCACCAAAACGCGCGACGTCGTGGACGGCCGTAAAGGAGGTCACCATCTCTACATAGCAGCACGACAGACCAAAGTTATATGGCCAAATTGAGTTTTTACGGCCCCAGTTCACCATATCGTGCAGGGCATTTTCGAGTTTGCCCATGTAAACGCTACGGTTGATTTCTTGTTCCAGGGGGTCGGTTACGATCTCCTGTTTTTGCAGGGGGTAACGGTCGTTCTCACCGTTAGGATCTATGCGGGTGAGCGTATAATCCATCTTATTGCCTCGCGGTTAGCGTTGACGATCAGTGTAGCTGCCAGTCTCTGGGTTGATATGCTCACGGCGCGAACGCACGGGCGTCCAATCCAGCGCGCCAATACGCACCAGATAAACCAGACCAGCCAACAGCACTAAAATAAAAATTGCAGCTTCGACAAAACCGACCCAACCACTCTCGCGAATGGAGGTTGACCATGCATAAAGGTAAAGCGCTTCCACATCGAAGATGACGAAGAACATGGCCACCAGGTAGAACTTGGCGGAGAGACGTAAGCGCGCGGAACCGACAGAATCGATACCGGATTCGAAAGGAACGTTTTTGTGCCTTGCGCGTGCGCGGCCGCCTAAAAAACGACCGCCGACCAGCATCAGGCAACAAAGCCCTATGGCGACAATAAGAAAGATAGCGAATGCCCAGTGATGAGCGATGATTTCAGTGGATGTTGACATACGCATTGCTTAACTCAAAAGGTAGCGTTAATACCTCTGCTCTTGCTGGCAGATGACGCCACATCGATTCACGGGGAGGAATAAAACCACACATTAACTGTGAAAAAGGCGAAAACAGCTAAACGATGTGGGTTTTACTCCTTTCTATAACCTTTTGTCAACTTTAACAAAGGTTTCCTCACATTAGTTTACATCGGCAGCAATTCATTAACATTTAGTGCCGTTTTCTTGATCGGCCTCAAACATACCCACGAAAAAACCAGGTGTTGAATCGTGTCCGTTGTGAGCTTTTCCGGATATTACCCGCTTATTTTGACAGGATTTTGTCCGGATTCCTCCCCCTCATTGGGAGTATTTTCTTGATCTGAGACACGCTTTTGTTAATTCATCGCAAAAAACGGCAACAATCCAGCTTGATTTTTAACATGAGCTTAAGGCATGAAAGACTATAGTTGATAAAGGGGTATATTGCTGTGAGGAGTATTAACTTCTTGAAAGGAAATGTGATTTAGTGAGTCAATAATTCATCCGGGAAATGTTCCGATATAAAACGAACCAGTGGCAGCGATTTCACTGCCAGCGGTTCATTTTTGCACTCACATTTTGTTACCAGTTTTGGCGCAAAATGTTAGCCAAAATCCCCTTCAACGATGAGCGGATCCCCGTCTTCTTCAGACCCAAGGTTCCCGTAATGCCACGGGTTCTGGTAATGCTCCATCGCCTGAAAAATAACCTGCGCCAGTTCATTCTGGCTATGGGGATTATAGCCCAGCAGATATTCCGTATCAGGTAACAACGGCAGGCCATCGGCGCGACTTAAAACCCGCAAATCCGGACTCATCATTTCAACAGGGCGCGCGGTGACACCAAGCCCGGCTTTCACTGCTGCTTTCACGGCCGAAAGCGTTGATGCCACATAAGCCATGCGCCAGGGAATATCGGCAGTATTGAGTGCATTAATCACCATGTCGCGAAACGCACTGGGTTCATCCAACAACACAAGTGGAATGGCCTCACCTTTCTGCAGAACATATTCCGCCGAACAGTACCAGTGCGTAGGGGATGTACGTAACGTCAGGCAATCAAACTGCCCGTAGCGATGCGTTGTTACCACCAGATCGAGGTCATGATCCTGAAGACGATCGTCGGATAACGGGTTGCGCTTCACGCGCACATCCAGCGCCAGTTTCGGATATACCGAGCTAATACGATTAAGCAAGAAAGGCAAAATGGTATCGGCTGATTCGTCAGAAGCGCCAATAGTTAATACGCCCTGCAAATTGCTAAACATCAGCGATGTACACGCTTCATCATTGAAACGTAAGATCTTTCGCGCATAACCCAGTAATTGAATACCGTGTTCGGTTAAAAGTTTATTACGCCCATGACGCGCAAAAAGTTCTTTTCCCACTAACTGTTCCAGCCGCTGCATTTGCTGGCTTACGGCAGACTGGGTGCGACATACCGCAGCAGCAGCCGCAGCAAAGGTGTTCAGATCAGCGACCGCAACGAAAGTTCTCAGCAGATCGAGGTCGAGATTCAGTATCGGACGATTTGCATTTATCATATTTTTTCACTTACGGGTTGCTCGCGCAGAGTGCCCCGGGTTTATGCTGTGCTCGTAAGATTAAGTAATTCCATTTAAAAAGTGCATCCAGCAACGTCATGACTCATCAAAGTCTGACAGTAAGTTCTCGTGTTTATAGTTCGCTGTCTAATGCAAGCTGAACCCATTGGCTTTATTTCGCATGCTCCATTCCTTCTGGATATATAAACCGTGGTAAACCTTGCGAATGCTTTTAAGAAAAGAACCTGTTTATGCACATCACTGGCTATACATAGCACATGTATCATATACCATAAGGCTATATAAGCGGACTGGAGTAAAACCGAATAATAACAACCAACTAAAATTAAGAAATAGCCCTTAACTAAAGCATGGCTTTTCACTTCAGCACCATTTCTTGCCCTCCGAGTTTAACCTAAAACCTTTATATTTATAAGCATTATTGCGAATAATCTTAAACCGCAATTGTCATCATGTCCGACCTCTCGTTATAATATTAGAGACGAACATAGTTCCCATTCTCAATATTAATTAGCTACTAATTGACAACCGGTCTAACTATTAATAATGCTTAACATTGTGTTTACAGCATAAACATTCCCCTCTGACGAAATGTATGATCCCATCTCGCCATCATCCAGATTTTGCGAAGAATTCTCTGTCTGTTTACGTACTTCTTTTTTAAACCCGCACTAACCAAGAGGTCTTTATTAGCTATAAATTACAATTTTTTATGTATTTGTGATATTAAAAACTGAAAATTAACGTAAAGGCAGTTTAAGATCAAAGAAAAAATAAAAGAAAACAGTTAAAAAAACGTTAACTAATAAGAAAGTTACCGCGAAATCTTCTTCTGCTAACCCTTCAAAACTGACGGGCGTGGGAGTACATTATTCCGTGCTCACTCCACGGCAGGCAGTGGCTCCCATAGCTAAAAGGTCAAAAGGTTCATGTCCTCCATCGAAAAATCCAGCAAATTAGATAATGTCTGTTACGACATTCGTGGCCCAGTTCTGAAAGAAGCAAAGCGTCTGGAAGAAGAAGGCAATAAAGTTCTTAAACTTAACATCGGCAACCCTGCTCCATTCGGCTTCGAAGCGCCGGATGAAATTTTGGTCGATGTGATTCGTAACCTGCCAGGCGCGCAGGGCTATTGCGATTCCAAAGGGCTTTATTCAGCCCGCAAAGCGATCATGCAGCACTATCAGGCGCGCGGTATGCGCGAAGTGACCGTTGAAGATATCTATATTGGTAACGGTGTTTCTGAATTGATCGTTCAGTCGATGCAGGCGCTGCTTAACAGCGGTGACGAAATGCTGGTTCCCGCCCCGGATTACCCGCTGTGGACAGCGGCCGTGTCGCTTTCCGGTGGTAAAGCCGTGCATTATCTGTGTGATGAATCTGCTGGCTGGTTCCCGGATCTTGACGATATTCGCGCCAAAATCACACCGCGCACCCGGGGTATTGTAATTATCAACCCGAACAACCCTACCGGCGCGGTTTATTCAAAAGAACTGTTGATGGAAGTGGTTGAAATTGCGCGTCAGCACAACCTGATCATCTTCGCCGATGAGATCTACGACAAAATTCTTTACGATGCGGCCGAGCACCACTCTATCGCCGCACTGGCACCGGATCTGTTCACTATTACCTTTAATGGTCTGTCTAAAACCTACCGCGTAGCAGGTTTCCGTCAGGGCTGGATGGTGCTGAGCGGGCCGAAAAAACACGCGAAAGGTTATATCGAAGGGCTGGAAATGCTGGCCTCGATGCGCCTTTGCGCCAACGTTCCGGCACAGCATGCGATTCAGACTGCGCTCGGCGGTTACCAGAGTATCAGTGAATTTATTGTGCCGGGCGGGCGTCTGTATGAACAGCGCAACCGCGCATGGGAACTGATTAATGAAATTCCCGGGGTTTCCTGCGTGAAGCCAAGCGGCGCACTCTATATGTTCCCGAAAATTGACGCGAAACGCTTTAATATTCACGACGATCAAAAGATGGTGCTCGACTTCCTGCTACAGGAAAAAGTGCTGTTGGTGCAGGGTTCCGCGTTCAACTGGCCGTGGCCGGATCACGTACGTATCGTGACGCTGCCGCGCGAAGACGATCTGGAGATGGCGATTAGCCGTTTTGGCCGTTTCCTCTCGGGTTATCATCAATGATCTCCCTCGGGGGAGGATTTGCATCTTCCCCCACTCTCTGCGCACAATGACTCAGGTCGCAGTCACAGACAAGGTTAACTATGAGTCAGAGTCATTTCTTCGCCCACCTTTCCCGCCTTAAACTGATCAATCGTTGGCCGCTGATGCGCAACGTACGCACCGAAAATGTGTCCGAGCACAGCCTGCAAGTGGCGATGGTCGCCCATGCGCTGGCGGCAATAAAAAACCGCAAATTCAATGGTCAGCTCAATGCCGAACGTATTGCGTTACTGGCTATGTATCATGACGCATCGGAAGTTCTGACCGGCGATCTGCCCACCCCGGTCAAGTATTTCAATTCGCAAATTGCGCAGGAATATAAAGCGATCGAAAAGATTGCCCAGCAAAAGCTGGTCGAAATGGTGCCGGAAGAGTTACAGGACATTTTTGCGCCGCTGATTGATGAACGTCACTACACCGCAGAAGAAAAAGCAATCGTGAAACAGGCAGATGCACTATGCGCCTATCTGAAATGTCTGGAAGAGTTATCCGCCGGCAATAATGAATTCGGGCTGGCAAAATCTCGCCTCGAAAAAACGCTTGATGCCCGGCGCAGCCCGGAAATGGACTACTTTATGCAAATCTTTGTGCCCAGTTTCCATTTATCGCTGGATGAAATCAGCCAGGATTCACCGCTGTAAGTATTCTTTGCCGGGTGAACGCCACCCGGCAAACGCGTCAAAACGGAAACAGCACTGGGATCAGCACCGCACAAACCACCATCACCAGCAGCGTAAACGGCACGCCGATCTTAACAAAATCACTAAACTGGTAATTGCCAGGCCCGAGCACCAGTGTGTTGACCGGTGATGAAACAGGCGTCATGAATGCCGCTGATGCCGCCATTGCCACCATCATGACAAATGGGTACGGCGAAACGCCCATCGATTTTGCCGCCGCCAACGCAATCGGCGCCATTAGCACCGCAGTCGCGGTGTTCGAGATAAACAGCCCGATGACCGCGCACATGATAAACAGGCAGATCAGCATCACGTGCGGCCCATAACCGCCGCCGATATCCATCAACCCCTTAACCACCAGATCCACGCCGCCGGTTTTTTGCAGCGCCAGCGCAAACGGCATCATCCCGACGATCAGAATAATGCTCGGCCAGTGAATAGCCTTATAGGCGCTTTCAGCATCGATACAACGGAATTTCCCCATTAGTATGCAGGCGATAATCGCGGCGATCGGATTGGGAATTTCATCGGTAAGCATCAGGGCAACCATCAGCACCAGGCAAAAAATCGCATGCGGTGCCTGGCTGTGAGCGGGCGAAGCGGCGCTCTCTTCAACCGGTAAATTGAGCACCACAAAGTCGCGTCCGTGAGAACCCAACTGGCGGATCAGTTTCCAGTTACCGACGACCAGAAAAATATCGCCCAGTTCAAGTGTGATATCCGTAATCACGCCGTCAACCGCTTCGCCGTTGCGCTTCAGGCCAACCACGTTTAAGCCGTAACGGGTACGAAACCCGATTTCGCGAACCGTCTTACCTATCAGTTCAGAATCCGGAATTAACGACACTTCCGCCATCCCTACATCCAGCGCTTGATCGGAAAAATATTCACCGCGCAGCACCATGGGTTCCAGCAACTGCTCGGCGCAGAATTCGCGCAAATCCACCTCGGCAGCAGACATATCAATCAGCAGAACGTCGCGGGCACGGAACTCGGAGACACCGTTGACGTTGACAATTACCCGCCGAAAACGCCTCCAGCGTTCAACGCCAATAACATTCGCGCCATAGCGTTCGCGAAGCCGCAAATCATCAAGGCGCTGGCCGATCAAAGGAGAACCGGGACGAATAGCAAGGCGACGCGCCCGCCCGGTAAGGCGGTACTCTTTAATCAGCTCGCGAAACGAACGGCGTTTCCAACCGTCACGCTGCGCTTGCTCATCATCCCCTTTCAACATAAAACGCATCAGCAGCATATAGATGATCCCCAGCAGCAGGATCACCAGGCCCAGCGGCGTCACGCTAAAAAAGCCGAACCCTTTCATGCCTTCTCGTAAAAGCTCGCTGTTCACTACCAGGTTAGGCGGCGTTGCCACCAGCGTCATCATACCGCTGATAAGCCCGGCGAAACTGAGCGGCATCATCAGACGCGAAGGCGAAATCTGCATGCGTAGCGAAACGCTCATGACTACCGGTATAAAAATCGCTACTACACCCGTAGAACTCATAAAAGCGCCCAGCCCGGCAACGGTAAACATGAGCAGCACCAGCATTTTCACTTCGCTGCTGCCGGCCATATCAACCAGCCATGCGCCCATATTCGTCGCCACGCCGGTGCGCACCAGGCCATCGCCGATAATAAACAGTGCGGCAATCAGGATCACATTGGGATCGCTAAAACCTGAAAAGGCTTCGGGCAGAGTGAGTGTGCCACTTAAAACAAAGGCGACAATCACAAACAGCGCCACCGCATCCATGCGGACTTTACCCGTTGCGAAAAGCACAACGGTAATCGCCAGCAGACACAGCACCCAAATCAGTTCACCGTTCACAACATATCCTTGTCAGTTGATGGAGGGGAAATAGTGCCATAAAAAACCCCACAAATGTGGGGTTAAATCATGGATTCAGGCATTTAGCGTGACAATCGCCGTTCCGTCTGACTGCTTCGCAACACTCAGCGCTTCGAGGCTGGTAAGCACGAAATCGGCTTCATCAAGCCGGGGAGAATCGGCCGGAACATTTACCGCAATGACGTGGCATCCTGCTGCCAACCCGGACAAAACGCCCGCAGCAGCATCTTCAACCACCACGCAATCCTGTGGTGCCAGCCCCAGCCGCTCTGCGCCAAGCAGATAAGCATCCGGAGCAGGTTTACCATGCTTAACCTGCTCGGCGGTGATAAACACTTCCGGCGCAGGCAGACCGGCTGCGCGGTGACGGGCGTGAGCAACCGGCACGGAACCGGAAGTAACAATCGCCCAAGGAATCCCTGCCGAATCAAGGTGCTCCAGTAATGCGATAGCGCCCGGCAACGGGGCGATCCCGTCGGTATCCGCCGCCTCGATGGCTTCCAGCCAGGTAAACTCGGCGGCAATTTCCTCTTCCGTTTTTCCCGGCATAAAGTGACGCAGCGAGGTAATCGCCTGTTTGCCATGGATGAAATTCAGCACTTCATCATGCGCGATGCCAAACCTGTCTGCCCAGCTACACCATGCCCGCTCAACAACGGGCAGAGAATTAACCAACGTGCCATCAAGATCAAACAGAAATCCTTTGCACTGCACACTCACCTCCTCAGGCGTTGATAATCTGATTAATTTCGTTGCTGCTCAGATGATACTGACGCGGGCAGGAGTGCCATACGCTCAGCATGCGCTGATATTTTTCCCACATTGGCGTTTGCGCATTAAAGCCGTGCGTACCCGCATCGAAATGGGTGTAGCGGCCTTCAATATTCACCATAAAACGCACATAGCCGAGGTAACGCGCTTCCGTTGCCGCGTCAAAGCCAAGGAAAGTCACGCGGCGTTCATCGATGGTGTTGGCGTCTTTCAGGTTGGTCCAGGAGACATGGAGCGCGTGATACATCTCCATGATATCGATAACAATGCGGCAGGTTTCTTCTTTCAGCTCGCCGAACTCGCGATCCAGTTCGCGCATTTGCAGCCCATAGCCACGCTCAATAATGGTCTGTAAACGGCGGTAGCGTTCTGCATTCGCCGGATCCATCATGGTCATCATTTTATACTGATTGGATAAGATCAGACGTTGGGCATTAGTCATTTCCATCTTTCGACTCCTGTGGCTCATCGGCGCTTTAAATAAGATGTTTCGAGTTTACATGCTGAAAACGATGGCTTTCTTGATTTGCCGGGGGTGTTGCGTAGATCCAAATGAAAATAAAAAAGAAGCCACCGCAAAGATGCCTTCTTTTATACAGACTGCGATTCCTGATGGCGTCACAGATCATCAAGAAATGTTTTATCCAACTGCTTGAAAGCACGCTTAAGGGTGTCCGCCAGCGCCTGATAATCAGGTTTGCCTTCGACCGGCGCCAGCGCCTGTCCCGCTTCCTGGAGTTTGCCGCGCACTTCGTAAAACCAGTGCAAAATGGAAGGCGGTAGCGGCGTGACGGAGCGTTTACCCAGCCACCATAGCCCCTGCATTGGCAGGCTGAGGGCAAACAGCGCGGTCGCCACTGCCGGGCCAAGTTGACCGCCAAGCGCGATTTGCCAGCACAGAGTGAAGACCGCGAGCGGCGGCATAAAGCGGATAGCGTGACGCGTTGCGCGGATCACGCGATTCTCAACAAACATCGGAGCGAGGCGTTTTTCCATGGGCCAGGTCTTCGCATAGCGCTGACCCCGACGAAACAAACTGAAGAAACTGACGGGTCGATTCTCAGAAGTGGACATGGGCTTACCTCAACTTCACATATAAAAATTAAAAAATTTGTGCAAAACAACAACTACGGATGACAACGTTAAAATTTTTTGTCAATCCCGCCTGGTATCAGGTATCCTGTGGCAGCCTGACCAGGGCCTATAGACGACAATCGTTAAGTCGTCAAATGTAAAGCTTATTATGCCACTGTCTGAAATTTGCGCAAAATAGCTTAAAATCTTATGTATTCTTCCATCATGCCAAAAAATATATTCAGCATGATGTTAATCATAAATGTCAGCGTCAACCTGCGCTACGCTGTGCGACTCACTGACCTTTTTTTTAGCCACGTATCATAAATAGGTACTTCCATGTCGAGTAAGTTAGTACTGGTTCTGAACTGCGGTAGTTCCTCGCTGAAATTTGCCATCATCGATGCATCTAACGGTGACGAATACCTTTCTGGTTTAGCCGAATGTTTCCATCTCCCTGAAGCACGCATCAAGTGGAAAATCGATGGCGGTAAACAAGAAGCGGCTTTAGGTGCAGGTGCCGCTCACAGTGAAGCGCTGAACTTTATCGTTAACACTATTCTGGCACAAAAACCAGAACTGTCTGCACAGTTGACTGCTATTGGTCACCGTATCGTGCACGGTGGTGAAAAATACACCAGCTCCGTTGTGATCGACGAATCTGTTATTCAGGGCATCAAAGATGCAGCCTCTTTCGCACCGCTGCATAACCCGGCTCACCTGATTGGTATCGCTGAAGCGCTGAAATCCTTCCCGAAACTGAAGGACAAAAACGTCGCTGTCTTTGACACCGCGTTCCACACCACGATGCCGGAAGAGTCCTACCTGTACGCGCTGCCGTACAAACTGTATAAAGAGCACGGCGTACGTCGTTACGGCGCGCACGGCACCAGCCACTTCTATGTTACTCAGGAAGCGGCCAAAATGCTGAACAAACCGGTTGAAGAGCTGAACATCATCACTTGCCACCTCGGCAACGGTGGTTCTGTTTCCGCAATTCGCAACGGTAAATGTGTTGATACTTCCATGGGTCTGACACCGCTGGAAGGTCTGGTAATGGGTACCCGTTCCGGTGATATCGATCCGGCTATCGTGTTCCATCTGCATGACACTCTGGGCATGAGCGTTGAAGCGATCAACAAAATGCTGACCAAAGAGTCCGGCCTGCTGGGTCTGACCGAAGTCACCAGCGACTGCCGTTATGTAGAAGACAACTACAAAGAGAAAGAAGACGCCAAACGTGCGATGGATGTTTACTGCCACCGCCTGGCAAAATACATCGGTTCTTACACTGCGCTGATGGATGGCCGTCTGGACGCCGTTGTCTTCACCGGTGGTATCGGTGAAAACGCCGCAATGGTACGTGAACTTTCCCTGGGCCGTCTGGGCGTACTGGGCTTTGAAGTTGACCACGAACGTAACCTGGCTGCCCGTTTCGGCAAGTCTGGTTTTATCAACAAAGAAGGCACCCGTCCTGCCGTTGTTATCCCGACCAACGAAGAACTGGTTATCGCGCAAGACGCGAGCCGCCTGACTGCCTGATTACCCACACCGCCAGCCAACGCTGGCGGTGCTGTTTTGTAACCCGTCTGCAATGACGGTAACGAAAGAGGATTAACCGTGTCCCGTATTATTATGCTGATCCCTACCGGAACCAGCGTCGGCCTGACCAGCGTCAGCCTTGGCGTTATCCGTGCTATGGAACGCAAAGGCGTTCGTCTGAGCGTCTTTAAACCGATCGCCCAGCCGCGTGCTGGCGGCGATGCTCCGGACCAGACCACCACCATCGTGCGTGCGACTTCTGGCCTGCCAGCGGCTGAACCGCTGAAAATGAGCCATGTTGAGTCTCTGCTCTCCAGCAACCAGAAAGACGTGCTGATGGAAGAGATCATCGCGCGCTATCACGAAAGCAGCAAAGACGCTGAAGTCGTGCTGGTAGAAGGTCTGGTTCCGACCCGCAAACACCAGTTTGCCGATTCACTGAACTTTGAAATCGCGAAAACGCTGAACGCAGAAATTGTGTTTGTTATGTCTCAGGGCACTGACACACAGGAACAGCTGAAAGAGCGTATCGAACTGACCCGTAACAGCTTCGGCGGCGCAAAAAATACCAATATCACCGGCGTTATCGTTAACAAACTGAACGCACCGGTTGACGATCAGGGCCGTACTCGCCCGGATCTGTCAGAAATTTTTGATGACTCTTCCAAAGCGAAAGTCGTACATGTTGATGCGGCAAAACTGCAGGAAACCAGCCCGCTGCCGGTACTCGGCGCGATTCCATGGAGTTTCGATCTGATTGCCACGCGTGCAATCGATATGGCACGTCACCTGAATGCGACCATCGTCAACGAAGGCGACATCAAAACCCGCCGCGTGAAATCCGTGACTTTCTGTGCGCGCAGCATTCCGCACATGCTGGAACACTTCCGCCCGGGTTCTCTGCTGGTGACTTCCGCAGATCGTCCGGACGTGCTGGTTGCTGCCTGCCTGGCGGCAATGAACGGCGTAGAAATCGGTGCTCTGCTGCTGACTGGCGGCTACGAAATGGATGCCAGCGTTCGCAAACTGTGTGAACGTGCATTCGCTACCGGCCTGCCGGTATTTATGGTGAACACCAACACCTGGCAGACCTCCCTGAGCCTGCAAAGCTTCAACCTGGAAGTTCCGACTGACGATAGCGAACGTGTTGAAAACGTTCAGGAATACGTTGCCCGCTACATCAACGCACAGTGGATTGACTCCCTGACCGCGACTTCCGAGCGCAGCCGTCGTCTTTCTCCGCCAGCCTTCCGTTACCAGCTCACCGAGCTGGCGCGCAAAGCGGGCAAACGCGTTGTTCTGCCGGAAGGCGACGAGCCGCGTACCGTTAAAGCCGCTGCGATTTGTGCCGAACGCGGCATCGCGACCTGTGTCCTGCTGGGCAACCCGGAAGAGATCAACCGCGTTGCGGCGGCTCAGGGCGTTGAACTGGGTACTGGTATCGAAATCGTTGACCCTGAAGTGGTTCGCGAAAGCTACGTTGCCCGTCTGGTTGAGCTGCGTAAGAGCAAGGGTATGACCGAAGCCGTTGCCCGCGAACAGTTGGAAGATAACGTCGTTCTCGGCACGCTGATGCTGGAACAGGATGAAGTTGATGGTCTGGTTTCCGGTGCTGTTCACACCACCGCAAACACCATTCGTCCGCCGCTGCAGCTGATCAAAACCGCACCGGGTAGCTCGCTGGTTTCTTCCGTGTTCTTCATGCTGCTGCCGGAACAGGTTTACGTTTACGGCGACTGCGCGATCAACCCGGATCCGACCGCTGAACAACTGGCTGAAATCGCGATTCAGTCTGCTGATTCTGCTACCGCTTTCGGTATTGAGCCGCGCGTAGCAATGCTCTCCTACTCCACCGGTAACTCAGGTGCAGGTAGCGATGTAGAGAAAGTGCGTGAAGCGACCCGTCTGGCGCAGGAAAAACGTCCTGACCTGGTTATCGATGGTCCGTTGCAGTACGACGCCGCAGTTATGGCTGACGTTGCGAAGTCCAAAGCGCCGAACTCTCCGGTTGCCGGTCGCGCTACCGTGTTCATCTTCCCGGATCTGAACACCGGTAACACCACCTACAAAGCGGTACAGCGTTCTGCCGATCTGATCTCCATCGGGCCGATGCTGCAGGGCATGCGCAAACCGGTTAACGACCTGTCCCGTGGCGCGCTGGTTGACGATATCGTCTACACCATCGCTCTGACCGCCATTCAGGCGTCTCAGCAGCAGTAATTGTATCGGATGGCGTTAGCGCTATCCGGTAAAAATCAAAAGGCGACCTCCGGGTCGCCTTTCTTATTTACCGCTTTATTTACAGCAGTTCTCGCGCGGCAGAAACAATATCCTGCGCGGTCAGCCCATACTCTTTTTGCAGAAAATCCTGTGTCCCCACCTGGCCGTAACGCTCCTTCACGCCCACGCGCCGCATCGGCACCGGGCAGCTTTCCACTAATACTTCCGCCACGGCCGAACCCAGCCCGTTATGAATGCTGTGGTTCTCACAGGTGACAATCCGCCCGGTCTTCTCGGCGTAGTTCTTCACCAGCATGCGGTCGATAGGTTTTAAGGTAAACATATCGATTACCGCCGCACTAACGCCTTCCTGCGCCAGTTGCTGCGCCGCAGCCAGCGCTTCAGCCACCATAATACCGTTGGCAATCAGCGTAATATCCGAACCGTCACGCAGGACATTGCCTTTGCCGATGGTGAAATGTGAACCCGGTTGATAAATGGTCGGTGCCTGTTTACGAATGGTGCGCACCCAGTAGAACCCTTCCAGGTGAGCCAGTTGGTTCAGGATATCGGCGAACATCACCGCATCCGTCACCTCCAGTACCACCGAATGAGCCAGACCGCGCACAATCCCCATATCCTCAAAGGACATGTGTGTTCCGCCATTGTGACAGGCGGTCACACCGGCGTCGGAGGCAATGACTTTGACATTGTTGCGCTGGTAATCGAGCGACATAAACAATTGGTCGAAACAGCGGCGGCTGGCAAACGCAGTAAAGGTATGCACAAAGGGTTTGCGCCCGGTCAACGACAGCCCCGCTGCCGTACCAATGACGTTAGCCTCCATGATGCCGCAGTTGATTACATGCTGCGGATACTTTTTCTGCACACCGTCCATAGCCATCGAACTCATCAGATCGGCTTCCAGCGCGATAATGTCGCTGCCCGCTTCAATCTGATCGCTGATAAAACCGGCATAAACTTTGCGCATCTCGATGCTGTCTTTACCGCCGACTTCAGCCACCTTAATCATGCGCCGCCTCCAGTTGTTCGATAGTTTCGTTAAGCGCCTGCTTCATCTCTTCGGTCAGGCGTAAATGGTGCGAGTTGCTCAGCTTTTCGAGATATGGCACCCCCTGTCCTTTAATGCTGTCGAGGATCACCAGCCGTGGCCGGGCATCGGCAGCCGGAACCGGCTTCACCACCTCCAGAAGTGCGGCAATGTCGTCGCCCTTCACCGTACAGACATCGAAACCGAAGGCGCGGAATTTCCCCTCCAGATCGAAAGCGCAAATAATCTCATCCAGCTCGCCGTCCAGTTGCTGCTTATTCCAGTCCACAAACACCGTCAGGTTGTTGAGCTTGTGATGCGCAATAAACTGGAACGCTTCCCAGCATTGACCTTCATTCAATTCGCCATCACCGACAATGCAAAACACACGGTTGGGCCTGCCCGCCAGTTTATGTCCCAGCGCCATTCCTCCGGCGATAGAAATGCCCTGGCCAAGCGATCCGGTGGTCGCATCCACGCCGCGGGTTTTTAAGCGATCCGGATGACTCGGCAAGCGGGTGCCGTTCTCATTGAGAGTTTGCAGCATCTCCTGCGGGAAATAACCTTTCAGCGCCAGCGTGCTGTAGAGCGCCGGGCCCGCGTGGCCTTTCGACAGCACGAAGTAATCGCGCTCCGGCCAGTCCGGATCGGCAGGATCAATCCGCATGACCTCGCCATACAGTACGGCAAGCGTTTCCACCACCGACATGCTACCGCCATAGTGTCCAAAGCCCAGGTGCGTCAACGCTTTCAGGGTTGCTATGCGGATATCCCGCGCAAACTGTTTCACTTCTGCAATTGAACTCATGACTTCGCCCCACTCTTTTCTTCTGTGCCACTGGCAGCAGGTTTGCCCTTCGACATCAGATTCCAGATGACTAATGCGATAAACACCGCCACCACCAATCCGGTAATCGCCAGCGGCGACAGGTAACGCGCCAGATTGCCCAACACAATGCCGATAAAGCCAAAGTCAGCGTCCGAAAAGGTGGTATTGGCAAAGCCCAGCGCGCCGAGCACCGGCAACAGCAAAACTGGCAGGAAAGTGATGAGTAGTCCGTTAGCGAACGCGCCGAGCATCGCACCACGTCGTCCGCCGGTAGCGTTACCAAACACACCCGCCGTCGCACCGGTGAAGAAGTGCGGCACCACGCCAGGCAGGATCAGCACCAATTTCATCTGGCCGAGCAGGAATAGCCCCACCAGCCCACCGAGGAAACTGAACAGGAAGCCGACCAGCACCGCATTTGGCGCATAGGGATAAACCACCGGGCAATCCAGCGCCGGGCGAGCATTCGGCACCAGTTTTTCGGAAAAGCCGGTAAAGGCAGGAACAATTTCCGCCAGAATCAGGCGTACGCCTTGCAGGATAATGAATACCCCTGCGGCAAAGGTGATGGCCTGAATAATCGCGTAGACGAGGAAGTTCTGCCCGGCGCTGAGTTGGCTCTCAACGTACTCACGCCCGGCGCAAACAGCTAAGATCATGTAAATAATGATCATCGTCAGCGAGATGGAGATTGAGCTGTCACGCAGAAAGCTCAGGTTTTTCGGCAGGTTCATCTCTTCCGTTGAGCGTGAGCCCTTGCCGCATTTACTGCCGATCCAGCCTGACAACACGTAGCCAAGCGTACCGAAATGGCCGAACGCGATGTCATCGTTGCCGGTGATCCGTTTCATATAACGCTGCGCGATCGCCGGGAAGAACGCCATCACCAGGCCAAGGATCAGCGAACCGGTAAATACCAGTCCGACGCCTTCAAAACCAGCGACAGTGAGGATCACCCCAATCATGCAGGCCATATAGAAGGTGTGATGTCCGGTCAGAAAAATGTATTTCAGACGCGTAAAGCGCGCGACAATAATATTCGCTACCATGCCGAATGCCATGATCAGCGCCGTTGATGCACCATATTTCTCCAGCGCAATTGAAACAATTGCCTCGTTATTTGGAATGATCCCCTGAATATTAAAAGCATGTTCAAACATGCCACCCAGCGGATTTAATGAGCCGACCAATACTGTCGCCCCGCCGCCCAATACGATAAAACCGAGAATCGTTTTAACCGTCCCTTTCACAACATCGGAAAAGGATTTTTTCTGCGCCAGCAGACCAATCAGCGCAATTAACCCCACCAGTACAGAAGGGACTTTCAATATATCAACAACAAAGTTTAGCGTTTCAAGGATAAACATATCCACCTCGCTTTATGCATGCCGCACCGTTGTGCAGCGCATCCGGTTGATGTTAACGGTTGGCGAAGAAAGCGCTGATTTTCGCTTCCAGTTCATTGATATCAATGATGTTGCTGAGAACAACTAACTGGTTTTCCGGCACGCTGGCGCTGGCGGCAATATCTTTTGCCATGACAAACACATCGGCGGCACCTGGCGTGGCGGAAGAGAGGTCGGAATGCTCGACCTCCGCTTCGATATTCAGTTTTTTGAGGACCTTCTTAATATTCATTTCGACCATAAAACTACTGCCCAGGCCGGATCCGCAAATTGCCATTATTTTCATTGTATTTACCTTTTTTGAGTAGAGTACGACCTCATCGCCCATAGCAGGCAATGTATTATCACTGGTGACAAAATAAAAAATCAGAAACGCTGAATAATGTTTTTAATTTCCTCCAGACTGTTTGCACGATGTAATTGCGACATATCTTCATCGCTGGAAAATAGTTCCGCCAGCGCGGCAATCATTTCGATATGGCTGTGTTTATCCGGTGCGGCCAACATAATAATGGTGTCAACCGGATCCGCATCCTCTGCGCCGAAATCAACTCCACGAGACAATTTTAACAACGATAATCCTAACCCTTTTGCCCCCTCTTCCGGCCTGGCATGTGGCATTGCCAGCCCCGGCGCCAGCACATAGTACGGCCCCAGTTTCTGGTGCTGGGCGACAATGGCTGTCACATAATCCGGCGCGATCGTGCCGGATGCGAGCAGCGGTCTGGCACAAATTTCCAGCGCCTGCGGCCAATTCTCTACGCCATCAAGCACCTGAATCGTCTTGTCGTTAAGCCATTGGTCTAACACTTCACACTCCTTATCAAGGATAAGATGGGCAAACTTTATGCAAGTCAGCGACGCTTATCCGTGATGATAGTCGCAAAGATAGCGCTACCAACAGGAATGATCGAAAAATGTGATAGCGCTATCAGATATGAAAACGCAGGGGAATTCGCAGAAAAAGCAGGGCTTTCCGGCGTATACTGCCTTGAGATGACTCATAACTCAGCGCCTGAGATATCAGGGCTGTCAGGAAACGGAATGGCAATTACCCGAAAACGTCGGAGCACAGGAAAAGTCACCCTTGCCGATGTCGCGCAGCTTGCTGGCGTTGGCACCATGACCGTCTCGCGGGCGTTACGTACCCCGGAACAGGTTTCAGATAAATTGCGTGAGAAGATAGAGGCTGCCGTGCAGGAGTTGGGGTATATGCCCAATCTGGCGGCCAGCGCGCTGGCTTCGGCATCATCCTGGACTATCGCGATGGTAGTGCCAAGCCTTGCCGAATCCGGCTGCTCGGAGATGTTCGCCGGTTTACAGCAGGTATTGCAGCCTGCTGGCTACCAGATCATGCTTGCCGAGTCGCAACATCGGCTGGAGCAGGAAGAAAAATTACTGGAAACGCTGCTTGCATCCAATCTGGCCGCCGCCATCCTGCTCAGCGTCGAGCATAGCGATATGGTGCGCCACTGGCTGAAAAACGCCTCCATTCCGGTGATGGAAATTGGCGCGGTGCGCGCCGATCCGATTGATATGAATATCGGCATCGATAACGTTGCGGCGATGTTCGAGCTGACGCAAATGCTGGTGCAGCGCGGTTATCAGAATATCGGCCTGCTGTGCGCCAACCAGGAGCAGTGGATTTTCCAGCAGCATTTGCAGGGCTGGTACAAAGCGATGCTGCGCCACCATATGTCGCCGAACCGGGTGATTAACGCCGCCGCGCCGCCGGTTTTCTCCACGGGCGCGGCGCAACTGCCGGAATTTTTGCTGGCGTGGCCGGAACTGGATGCGCTGGTGTGTGTCTCGGATGAACTGGCCTGCGGCGCGCTGTACGAATGCCAGCGGCGGCGTATTAAGGTTCCGGATGATTTAGCGATAGTCGGCTTTGGCGACAGCGATGTCAGCCGGGTATGCCAGCCGCCGTTGACCACCATGTCCGTGCCGCACCGTAAGATTGGTATTGAAGCAGGACGCGCGCTGCTGGCGCGCCTGAATGATGAAACCTGGGAGAACAAAACGCCGATAGCACCGACGTTTTGCCTGCGGGATAGCTGCTAATCGGCTTCGGGGGCTTTTTCCGCATCGTTGCTGGCATTGCGGCTCATCCACAACGCAAGCGCTTTCAGGGAGTCAGGGGTGAATTCATCGCAGCGCGCGGTGATCTCTTCCGGCGTCATCCAGAAGACCTCGCTCACCTCTTCTTCCTGCAAAGCAAAAGGCCCGTGGGAAACACAGCTGAACAATCCGCCCCAGACGCGGCAATGTTCATCTTCAAAGTAGAACTGGCCATGTTCGGCGAAGGGAACACCGGCAATCCCCAGCTCTTCTTCGGCTTCACGGCGTGCGGAATCCAGCAAAATTTCACCGGCCTGCACCACGCCACCGGCGGTGGCATCCAGCATCCCGGGCATAAAATCTTTGATTTCGGTACGACGCTGCACCAGAATTTTGCCCATCCCATCATGCACCACAATGTAGGTTGCGCGATGACGCAAACACTGCGCCCGCATCTGTTGCCGGCTTGATTGCGCGATCACCTCATTGTCTTCGTTGACAATATCCACCCACTCCATGCCTGCAAAATGACTCTGTTCCACCATCGGGAAATCTTCTCTTTGTGGCGCTCTTTTGGCGCGTTTCGGTTGAAAGGTAAATTACGGATTAATCGCGACCTGCGCAATAACCCGCTGATCATTAAGTGCGACAACGCGCAGTACGCCCTCTTCCAGCATGCCGTAACTGGCGGCAAACCCACCTTTGGGAATACTCACCGAGCCGGGGTTGAAGTGGAAAATGTCGCCCCGCTGCTCCGCTACCGGAATGTGCGTGTGACCATAAACCAGCACATCGCCTGCCGCCAGCGGCGGTACATCATCCGGGCCAAACACATGTCCATGCGTCAGAAACAGACGACGTTCTGCCAGCAGCACTTGCTGCCAGGGCGCGGTGATCGGGAAATGCAGCAGCATTTGATCCACTTCGCTGTCACAGTTGCCGCGTACGGCGATGATGCGGCTGGCCTGCTCGTTCAACCGCTCAGCAACTTGCGCTGGCGCATAGCCCTGTGGCAGTGCGTTGCGCGGCCCGTGATTCAGTACATCGCCAAGGATCACCAACCAGCGCGCGTCGCTTTGGGCAAACAGTTCCAGTACGCGTTCCGTCGCGGGCAACGACCCATGAATGTCCGATGCAAACATCAGTTTCATCACTACACCTCATGCGGAAGAAAACAGCCCATGATAACGGAAGTCAGCGGGCTTATCAGCCTGCACGCTTAGCGGAAAGTGCAACATAGCGCTGAACGGATGAGCGCTGCCACTGGAAGGTGGCATACTCCGCCAGCCGCTCCGGCACCGTATCGCCATTCATCACCAGTCGGTTGAGCATCAACGCCAGATCGGCATCCGCAATACACCACTCGCCAAACAGGTTCGGCTTACCATGCGCCAGCAGATCGCCGGCGATAGCAAAAAGTTTTTCCGCACTCGCCTGCCCGGCTGCGCTGAGCGGCGCTTTTTTCTCGCCTGCAAAAACGACCTCTGTCGGGCGTTCTTCGCGGATGGGCATTAAATCGCTGCGCAGCCAGGCCTGGATTTGCCGGGCGCGGGCGCGTTTTTGCAAATCGTGTGGGTAGATGCGCTCCCATTCCGGCGGCGCGAAGCGCTCTTCGAGATATTCTGCAATCGCCGTCGATTCGCTGAGTTCGAAACCCTCAATCGCCAGAACCGGCACGCGCTGCGTCAGATGATAACCCGGCCAGCCAGGCGTATGTTGAGCGCCGCTGGCCAGATCGACGGTTTTAAGCGAGAAAGGCAGAGCTTTTTCATGCAGAGCAACATAGGCCGACAGTACATACGGGGAGAAATAATTGGCATCGGACCATAACGTGATAGCCGGTTCGTTCATAACATCCTCGTTTAACGGTGAGTTTTTCCTTCAAAATATAACGTCCTGACCAGGCTGTCACTTAATGAAAACTCAGCAGCCAGAGGGAACACCTATACTCTGAGAGTGACGATTATTCTTATATCTGGAGTATTGATGATAGACCTCTATTACGCGCCCACACCAAACGGTCATAAAGTAACGCTATTTCTGGAAGAGAGCGGGCTGGAATACCGCCTGATCCGCGTCGATATCAGCAAAGGTGAGCAGTTTCGTCCGGATTTTCTGATTATCTCTCCGAACAATAAAATCCCGGCCATTGTCGATCACCTGCCCGCCGATGGCGGCGCGCCGCTGAGCGTGTTTGAATCTGGCGCAATTCTGCTGTATCTGGCGGAAAAAACGGGGAAATTGCTCAGCGGCGAATTGCGTGAACGCCATGTCACTTTGCAGTGGCTTTTCTGGCAGGTTGCCGGTTTGGGGCCGATGCTCGGGCAAAATCATCACTTTAACCACTTTGCGCCGCAGCCGGTGCCGTATGCTATTGAACGCTATCAGGTCGAAACCCAGCGTCTGTATCAGGTATTGAATAAACGGCTGGAGCGGGTGCCGTGGCTGGCAGGTGAGCATTACAGCATTGCGGATATCGCCGCCTGGCCGTGGATCCACTCACACCCGCGTCAGCGCGTGAATCTTGAGGATTATCCCGCGGTGTTTAACTGGTATGAGCGCATCCGTACCCGTCCGGCCACTGAGCAGGCGCTGCAAAAAGCACAGCAGCTATGAAAGCCAGGTAACCTGTTCTGATAATTAAAAAATCCGTGAAATGTGTTCGGTATCGCACGCGGATTTGAGCCGCTCACTTATGCTGAAATGGAACATTACCAAAGGAGGGAAACATGCAGATACTGATTACCGGCGGGACTGGCCTGATTGGTCGTCATCTCATCCCTCGGCTGCTGGAGCTTGGGCATGCCGTTACCGTTGTGACGCGCAGCCCGGCCAAAGCGCAACAGCGACTTGATGCCCGCGTAACGCTGTGGAAAGGGCTCAACGATCGCACTCACCTCAATGAGTTTGATGCGGTGATCAACCTGGCAGGTGAGCCGATCGCCGATAAACGCTGGAGCGAAGAGCAGAAGCAGCGTCTGTGCAACAGTCGCTGGCAGATAACGCAACAGCTGGTGGATTTGATTAAGGCCAGCGACACACCGCCACAGGTGCTGATTTCCGGATCGGCAGCGGGCTACTACGGCGATCTCGGTGAAGTAGTGGTCACCGAAGAGGAGCCGCCGCACAACGAGTTTACCCACAAACTTTGCGCCCGCTGGGAGCAAATTGCCTGCGAAGCGCAAAGCGATCGCACCCGCGTTTGCCTGCTGCGTACCGGCGTGGTGTTCGCGCCGCAGGGCGGGATCCTCGGCAAGCTGTTGCCGCTGTTCCGTCTCGGTCTTGGCGGCCCGATTGGCAATGGCCGTCAGTATCTGGCGTGGATCCACATCGACGATATGCTGAACGGCATTCTCTGGCTGCTGGATAACGATCTGCGCGGGCCGTTCAATATGGTTTCGCCCTACCCGGTGCGCAACGAGCAGTTTGCTCACACGCTCGGCCATGTGCTGCACCGCCCGGCCATTATGCGCGCGCCCGCTTTTGCCGTACGCCTGATGATGGGCGAATCCTCTGTTCTGGTGCTTGGCGGCCAGCGCGCGCTGCCGAAACGCCTCGAAGCTGCCGGTTTTGCTTTCCGCTGGTACGATCTGGAAGAGGCGCTGGGGGATGTTGTGACCTCTTAATTTTCGTGGCTCCGCCAGCGCGTTTGCAGTGGTAAGCTAAGACGCTTTACCACCGTAAGGGCGCTGGCATGACGTTGTACACTTCCCGCTTGACTCTCTCCCCGTTTGAACCTTCCGACTGGCCATTTTTCCTGCATCTGCGCCGCAATGGCAGCGTGATGCGCTATATGGGCGAGATCGCCTCTGAAGATCAGATCCGCACCCTGTTCGACGATCGTCTTGCCGATCGTCACGCCTTTGTTATTCGCAACGCTCAGCATGCTTCGGTGGGTGATATCGGTCTGCGTATCAGCCAGCACAACCCGCAGGAAGCCGATGTCGGCTACTCGATTGCGCCCGCAGCGCAGGGACAAGGCATTGCATCAGAAGCGCTGCAGGCCCTGTGCGATTACGCGTTTGATAGCGAAGTGCAGGCACTGAACGCCTGGGTGCTGGCAGAGAATCAGGGGTCAGTGAGGGTGCTGGAAAAAAGTGGTTTTCAGCGCGTGCAGGTGCTGGAAAAAGCCTATCTGCTGCGCGGCGAATATCATGACGACTGGATTTACCGGCGGGAAAAAGCCTGGATTTAGGCCGCCTGTACGGCGGCCTTATATCACTTCAGCGAACCTTTGAGGAACTGCTGCAAACGCGTGCTTTTCGGGTTGCCGAACAGCTCATCCGGTGCGCCCTCTTCTTCAATTTTGCCCTGATGCAGGAAAATAACGTGGGTGGAAACATGGCGGGCAAAGCCCATTTCATGCGTCACCACCACCATGGTTTTCCCCTCTTCCGCCAGTTTCTGCATGATGCGCAGTACTTCGCCCACCAGTTCAGGATCGAGCGCCGAAGTCGGTTCATCAAACAGCAATACTTCCGGCTCCATCGCCAGCGCGCGGGCAATGGAAACACGCTGCTGCTGACCGCCGGACAAATGCACCGGGTACTTTTGCTGCTGCATCTCATCAATGCCGACTTTCGCCAGATATTTCACCGCGCGCTCGCGGGCTTCCTGCTTGCTCAAGCCCAGCACCTGAATCGGCGCTTCCATGACGTTCTCCAGCACCGTCATATGGCTCCACAAGTTGAAATGCTGGAACACCATCGTCAGACGCGTACGCAGCAGACGCAACTGGTGTTTATCCGCAACGCGCAACTGACCATCTTTATCGCGTACCAGATTGATATTCTGGCCGCTGACCACGATGGTGCCTTCGCTCGGTTTTTCGAGGAAGTTAATACAGCGCAAAAAGGTACTTTTGCCGGAACCGGAGGAACCGATGATACTAATCACATCGCCCGCGTTGGCCTGCAACGAGACGCCCTTCAGCACTTCATGTTCGCCGTAGCGTTTGTGCAGATCGATAACGTTTAATTTATTCTCAGACATCGTGTTCTCAGTGCGTCGAAGAAGGTTTCATATGCTGCAACCAGCGCTTTTCCGCCTTGCGGAATAAGCTAATCAGCACATAAGAGATAATCAGATACAGCACCGCAGCGATACCAAACGCAGTAAACGGCTGGTAAGTTGCGGAGTTGATATCACGGGCAATTTTCAGCAGATCCGGCACCGTAGCGGTAAAGGCCAGCGCCGTTGAGTGCAGCATCAAAATCACTTCGTTGCTGTACGCAGGCAGCGCAATGCGCAGCGCCGACGGCAGAATAATGCTGCGGTACATTTTGAACGACGAGAAACCATAGGCTCGCGCCGCCTCAATTTCGCCGTGCGGCACCGAACGGATCGCTCCGGCGAAAATCTCAGTGGTGTAGGCACAGGTATTGAGCGTCAACGCCAGAATCGTACAGTTCAGGCCGCTTCGGAAGAAGGCATTCAACAGCTCGGTGCCCTTGACGATCTCCAGCGTGTACATGCCGGAGTAGAACACCAGCAGTTGAACATAGAGCGGTGTGCCGCGAAACACGTAGGTAAATAGCCAGATCGGGAAGCAGATAAATTTATTACTGGAAACACGCCCGATAGCCAGAAACACCGCCAGCACGCCGCCCATCGCCACCGATGAAATCAACAACCACAGAGTAATTGCCACGCCCGTCAGGCGATAACCGTCACTCCACAACAGTGATTGCCAGTACTCCTGAATGATCTCGATCACAGGTCAGCCCTCTTCACACCCACGGAGTAGCGACGTTCGAGAAGAAGCAGCACACCATTGGAAACCGTTGTAAAAACGAGGTAAATCACCCCGCAGACGATAGCAAAATAGAAGGGCTCCCAGGTACTTTTCCCGGCAAGCTGAGTCGCTTTGACCACATCTTCCAGCCCCAGCAGCGAAACCAGCGCAGTCGCTTTCAGGATCACCTGCCAGTTGTTGCCAATACCCGGCAGCGCGTAACGCATCATCGCCGGAAACAGGATGCGGCGGAAGATTTGCCGACCGGTAAAACCAAACGCTGTTGCCGCTTCAATATGCCCTTTCGGCACCGCCATAAAGGCGCCGCGGAAGGTTTCCGTAAAATAGGCGCCGTAAATAAAACCGAGGGTAATAATACCAGCGACCATCGGATCAATATCCAGTTGGTCCATACCCAGCGCATCCGTGATGCTGTTGAGGGCGATTTGCAGGCCGTAAAAAATCAGCAGCATCAACACCAGATCAGGGACACCGCGAATAAGCGTGGTATAGCCTTCAAAGATCAGCGCCAGTGCCCGGTTTTTCGACAGTTTCGCCCCTGCGCCTGCCAGACCAATAATTACCGCCAGCACCACCGAACTGATAGCCAGCTCCAGGGTGACTAACGCACCGTGTAATATAACTTGAGAAAACCCGTACAGCATGCAGCCTGTCCTGTCGTATGTGGTGTTTTGCCGTGTCTCTTCCCCTCCCAAGGTGAGAGGGGCTGCACGTTAAGCACGGGTGGGATTAGCCACCATAAACATCAAAATCAAAGTATTTCTTCGCCAGCTTTTCGTAAGTGCCGTCCGCGCGCATTTCAGCAAACGCTTTGTTCAGCGCATCTCGTAGCTCGGTGTCACCTTTGCGTACGCCCATGCCGGTGCCGACGCCAAACAATTTCTCATCTTTGATGGACGGGCCACCAAATTTGTAATCTTTGCCGACTGGCGTTTTCAGGAAACCTTCGCTGGCTGCTACTTCGTCCTGGAACGCGGCATCAATGCGGCCGGCAGTCAGGTCAGAGTAGATATTGTCCTGGCCCTGATAGGAGACGATTTCTACCCCTTTTGGCGCCCAGTTTACGTTGCCGTAAGTTTCCTGCGTGGTGCCCTGCAACACGCCAATGCGTTTACCTTTCAGCTTGTCCAGATCCGGCTGAACGTCAGAATTTTTCGCCACTACCAGTCGGGAATCCGCCGCGTAAAGCTTGTCGGTGAAATCAATTTCCTGCTGACGTTTTTCAGTAATAGAGAGCGATGACATGATGGCGTCGATTTTTTTCGCTTTCAGCGAGGGGATCAGTGCATCCAGTGGGTTCTCAACAAACACACACTGGGTTTTGATGCGTTTGCACAGCTCTTTTGCCAAATCGATGTCAAAACCGATCAATTCCCCCTGCGCATTCTTCGATTCGAAAGGCGCATAAGTGGGATCGGTACCAATACGTAATTTTTGCGGAATGGCTGCGAACACAGTAGAAACGCTGGAAAACGCAAGCACCAGCGAAAGAGAGAGCACCAATTTTTTCATCATTATCCTCAACAGACTGTCTTTCCTAAGGGAATTCTCATAACAATACGGTGCCGTTATCGTGCCATCATATGCCCCGGCAAGGCAAAAAATTATGCCCGCGCGCTGGCTTTTTTTGCAGTATGAATGCGTAACTATGCATTCATGCACCAAGGCAGTGCACAATGCGCACCGCAATGAGACATTTACCGTATAAATGCACCACGCCAGTTATTTAACGTGGTGCATATTTCCCTCATCCCGGATGGCCGGGTTATGCAGCCTTAATCGCCGTAAACGTTAAAGTCGAAGTATTTTTTGGCGAGTTTGTCGTAGGTACCATCTTTACGCATTTCAGCAAACGCTTTGTCGAATGCGGCTTTCAGCTCAGTATCATCTTTGCGCAGGCCGATACCGGTGCCGTCGCCGAAGTATTTCTTATCTTTCACTGACGGACCAGCAAAAGCGAAGTCTTTCCCGGCAGGTTGTTTCAGGAAGCCTTCGCTGGCAGCGACTTCATCCTGGAATGCCGCGTCCAGACGGCCCGCAGCGAGGTCAGAGTAAATCAGATCCTGGTTCTGGTAGGCCACCACATCGATGCCCTTGGTGCGCCAGTTGTCGTTCGCATAACCTTCCTGAGTGGAGCCCTGCAGCACGCCAACGTGCTTGCCTTTCAGCGAATCCAGCGTCGGCTGAATCGGTGAACCTTTGGCGGCAATCAGGCGGGAATCAGCGGCGTAGAGCTTGTCAGAGAAGGCAATTTCCTGCTGACGTTTTTCCGTAATCGACAGAGAAGAGATGATGGCGTCGATTTTCTTCGCTTTCAGCGACGGGATCAGCGAATCAAAATCGCTGCCGACCCAGGTGCATTTCACATGAATGCGTTTGCACATTTCATTGCCGAGATCGATATCAAAACCCACGAAGTCCCCTTTCGCATCTTTCGATGAGAACGGCGCATAGGTTGCATCAGTACCGATGCGCACCGTGTGGGGAAGCGCTGCATAAACGCTGGCTGTCGCTGACAGGCCCAACAGTAAAGACAGAGCGAGAACCGTCTTCTTCATACATTACCCTCAAGTGTTCTGTTTTTATTCTGTATTACGTTGTGTTGTGTGTTGCTGGCAGTTACCTTGCACGTCTTATGCCAGTTTCCCGCAGCCGGAAAAAGACCGCGTTAAATTTGTTAATAAAACGTTGCAAACTTACTTAATGATGAAAGATAGCAGGTCTATTGAACGAACCGGAGTGTTAGCACGGGGAAAAGAGGATTAAATGTTGAGGATATGATCGCGCTTGCAGAATTGCCCCAAAAAAGCGCACGCCGGGTAGCAGTGCACTATTTTGCGGCATCGCTCCCTTGCCAGCGGGTAAACAGATCTTCCGGCAACTCAATGTCAAACTGATCAAGAACGCGATTAACGGTCTGATCAATTACCGCATCCAGGCTTTGCGGGCGGTGATAAAACGCCGGTACCGGCGGCATAATTACCGCGCCCAGTTCCGCCGCCTGAGTCATCAAGCGCAAATGCCCAAGGTGCAGCGGCGTTTCACGCACGCACAGCACCAGCGGCCTGCGTTCTTTCAGCACCACATCTGCCGCGCGCGTCAGCAGGCTGTCGGTGTAGCTGTGCACAATGCCGGAGAGGGTTTTGATCGAGCAAGGAAGAATCACCATGCCTGCGGTTTTAAACGAACCGGACGAAATGCTGGCAGCAATATCACGCGCATCGTGCACCACATTCGCCAGCGCCTGTACATCGCGCAGAGAAAAATCAGTTTCCAGCGCCAGCGTCTGGCGGGCCGCCTGACTCATCACCAGATGGGTTTCAACCTCTGCCACGTCGCGCAGCACCTGCAACAGGCGAATGCCGTAGATTGCGCCGCTGGCACCAGAGATCCCCACAATGAGTCGTTTCATGATTGTTGCCCCTTTTTTATCGGACGAACTTTGCCTGATTATAGAGGGCGTTGCAACAGATTGCGCCCCTCACGATGGAGGGGCGCGGCAGGATTAACCTTCGTTATGCATCTCTAAGCTTTCCACTTCGTTCTGGCGCTGTACCGCTTTGGCATCGTCATTACGCAGGGAGTCGAGATAATCAAGGTACTGCTGATCTACATCTTTGGTGACATACACGCCGTTGAACACCGAGCATTCAAACTGCTGGATATCCGGGTTTTCAGAGCGTACAGCCTCGATAAGATCGTTGAGATCCTGGAAAATCAGGCCGTCAGCACCGATGATCTGGCGGATTTCATCCACTTCGCGCCCGTGAGCGATCAGCTCATTGGCCGTCGGCATATCGATACCGTAAACGTTCGGGAAGCGAATTTCCGGTGCCGCGGAAACGAGGTACACTTTTTTCGCCCCGGCTTCGCGAGCCATCTCGATAATCTGCTCGGAAGTGGTGCCGCGCACGATGGAGTCATCCACCAGCAGCACGTTTTTATCGCGGAACTCAGCGCGGTTCGCGTTCAGCTTACGACGTACAGATTTACGGCGCAGTTGCTGGCCCGGCATGATAAAGGTACGGCCGACATAGCGGTTTTTTACAAAACCCTGGCGGTACGGTTTACCAAGGATACGCGCAATTTCCAGCGCGATATCGCAGGAGGTTTCCGGGATAGGAATGACCACGTCGATATCCAGATCTTCCCACTCGCGCGCGATTTTCTCGCCAAGCTTAGTGCCCATATTGACGCGGGCGCTGTAGACGGAAATTTTGTCGATGAAGGAGTCCGGACGCGCGAAATAAACGTATTCGAACAGGCACGGGTTGCTGACCGGGTTATCCGCACATTGACGGCTGAACAACTGGCCTTTTTCGGTGATATACACCGCTTCGCCCGGCGCGACATCACGCAGGAACTCGAAGCCCAGCGTATCCAGCGCCACGCTTTCAGACGCCACCATATATTCAGTGCGGCCATCGCCGATTTCACGTTTGCCCAGCACCAGCGGGCGAATGCCATTCGGATCGCGGAAAGCCACCATACCGTGACCGATAATCATCGCCACGCAGGCATAAGCACCGCGGATCTGGCGGTTAGTACCGGCAATGGCGGCAAAAATGTTGTCAGCTTCCAGCGGGTAGTGGCGGAAGTTATCCAGCTCGCTGGCAAACACATTGAGCAGGATTTCAGAATCAGAAGTGGTGTTAATGTGGCGGCGCTTCTCTTCGAACAGCTTTTTACGCAGCTCATGCGCATTGGTCAGATTGCCGTTGTGCGCCAGCGTGATGCCGTAGGGGGAGTTAACGTAAAACGGCTGCGCTTCAGAGGCGCTGGAACTACCCGCAGTAGGATAACGTACGTGGCCAATCCCCATATTGCCTTGCAGGCGCTGCATATGGCGGGCCTCGAATACATCATTCACCAGACCGTTCGCCTTACGCAGACGGAAACAGTTGTTTTCGTCGATGGTGATGATGCCTGCGGCATCCTGCCCACGGTGCTGAAGCACCGACAACGCGTCATAAATCGACTGGTTTACCGGCATAAAACCGGCGATACCGACAATACCGCACATACGTCTTTTCCTCGTTAAGCCACATCTCAGGGCCTATGCCCTGGGCAAGAAACTCGACGAACTTTGCAGATAGTCAAAGAACCATCTGATGATGAAGCTGAATTGCGGGATAAGCTGCGACTTCTGCCAGTCTTCACTTTTCGACAGCCCGGTAAAGGTATCGAGAAAGAACAGAATGGCGGCGACGATCAGTACGCCGCGTAGCGCGCCAAAACAGATCCCCAGTACTCTGTCTGTACCCGACAAGCCAGTCTTCTCGACCAGCGCACCGATCACATAGTTAACGATAGCACCGACAATCAGCGTCGCGATGAACAGTACTGCGATGGCTATCCCATTGCGCACCAGTTCGTCTTCAAAGCCCGTGAACCAGACAGACAGGTAAGTGTAGTAATGACTGGCGACAAAGAAAGCACAGCCCCATGTCACCAGCGATAACGCTTCACGAACAAAGCCGCGGATCAGGCTTACCAGACAAGAAAAACCAATCACCGCAATGATGGCGTAATCAATCCAGACCATATGTGTCCCACGATTTTACGCCCTGTCGTCCAGTTCGGGGCGCATTCTAACAGAAAAAGAAAACGTTTGCGTAGGGATTTCCTTCCCGCGCGGAAATAAAAATGGCGCTGAAAAAATATTCAACGCCACGGTTCCGGTTGCCTGTTGTCAGGGCTTTATTTACCCCTCATCCCTGCCCTCCTTGCCGTACAGAGAGGGATGAGAAGTGGCGCCGTTTTTTCTCTTCAGCCTTTAGTTCGGCGTGTAACCCATCACCACGCCGCTCAGCCCGGAGAGCTGTTTCAACTCCTCCAGTGAACCTTTTAGCTTATCCCGTGACGCATCCGGCCCCACCAGAATACGGGTGATTTTACCCTGAACCGGCGTCGTCGGCGACGTGTAAACGCGATAACCTGCGCCACGTAATTTACCAACGATTTCATTCACTTTATCCGCATTCTTCAGCGCGCCAAGCTGCACTACATACGCTTTACCGGTCGGCACCGTTTTGTCGTCCTGAGTTTTCGCTGGCGGCGCTGATGTTTCATTTGCCACCGCCAGTTGCTCGCTGGCTTTATCACGCGTTGCAGGCGGCGCGGTTTGTTGCTGTGCCTGCGGTTTTGGCTGTGGTTTAGGTTTCGGTTGTTCAACCGGCGTGCTGGTGACTTCCGGTTGCGGAGTGGCGTTCGCCGCCAGCCTTGAAGCATCCAGCGATGGTGCTTCTGCATCGCCAGCGCGCACCTCTTCCGCCGCGCCTTCCGGCGGTTGCGCCGGAAGTGCCTGCGTCGCAGCCGGCATCATGTCCGGCTCATCGCGATCGCCAGGTTTCGGCACCAGCGGAATCGCGGCAAACTCATCCTGATAATGTTTTTTCTGCCCGTCGAGCAGCCCGGGAAGAATAATCACCCCGAGCGCAACCAGCACAATGGTCCCCATCAAACGGTTCTGAAACTTACTTGCCACCGGTTCTCCCCGCCTCCATCGCTTCCATGACATGTGCCACCGTGTGGAACGATCCACACACCAGAACAGTATCACAGGCATTAGCATCGGCCATCGCGGCCTGCCAGGCCTGCGCAACATCCGGCCACGCGCGGCCAGAATTGAGATGCTCCAGCAGTTGTTCTGCCGTTGCGCCGCGCGGCCCTTCCAGTGGGGCACAATACCAGCTATCGACCACCGGCTCCAGACAGGCAAGCGTCCCGGCGATGTCTTTGTCATGCAACATGCCAATCACCGCCAGTACACGCCCGTTTTTCGGCAACGCAGCAAGGCGGCTGGCAAGGTAGCTGGCAGCGTGAGGATTGTGGGCAACATCGAGGATCAGGCGCGGCGACTCGCTGACAATCTGGAAACGTCCCGGCAAAATTGCTGTTGCAATACCGTCGCGGATCGCCTGCTCGCTGACCGTAAGCTTACTGGCACGCAGCGCAGCCAGTGCGGTTGCCGCATTTGGCTGCGGTACCTGTGGCAGCGGCAGATCGGTCAGCTCGCCCTGGGCATCACGAAAATGCCAGCCCTGCGCGTTGACGTCATAATTCCAGTCAACGCCCCGGCGCAGCAGCAGCGCGCCCTTCTCCTGCGCTACATCGGCAATAGACTGCGGCATATCCGGTTCGCCGACCACAGCCGGTTTACCACTGCGGAAGACGCCCGCTTTTTCGCGGCCAATGCTTTCACGATCCGGGCCGAGCCAGTCGGTATGATCCAGCGCAATGCTGGTGACCACAGCGACATCCGCATCCACCATATTGGTGGCATCCAGGCGACCGCCCAGCCCCACTTCAAGGATCACCACATCGAGCTGCGCCTGCTTAAACAACCACAGCGCCGACAAAGTGCCATATTCAAAATAGCTCAGTGAGATCTCGCCGCGAACGGCTTCAATCTCCGCAAAAGAGCGGGTATGTTCGCTTTCAACCAGCTCTCCGCCCTGGATGCGCACGCGTTCGGTATAGCGCACCAGATGCGGTGAACTGTAGACGCCAACCCGATAGCCCGCCGCCAGCAGAATCGACTCCAGCGTACGGCAAGTAGTGCCTTTACCATTGGTTCCGGCGACGGTAAAGACAAACGGTGCAGGGCGGAGCACATCAAGGCGCGCCGCCACCTGGCTTACGCGCTCAAGCCCCAGATCGATGGTTTTACTGTGCAGGTTTTCCAGATAAGAAAGCCACGCGGCCAGGGGCGACGTGGCTTGCGGAATGCGTTTAGTTTCCATGATGCCCGTTGATAATTTACGGTTTGAAAAGCAAAAGGGCAGCGCCTGGTGGCCCTGCCCTTCGGTATTATCAGGCTTCGCCTTCCTGACCGGCCGGTGACGGAGCCACCGAGCCAACATGCGATTCATCCGGATCCGGCGCAGGCAGATTCATCAGCTTCGCCAGGATACGCGCCAGCTTCAGACGCAGTTCCGGACGGCGGATAATCATATCAATCGCGCCTTTTTCGATCAGGAACTCACTGCGCTGGAAGCCCGGCGGCAGTTTCTCACGCACGGTCTGCTCGATAACGCGCGGGCCGGCAAAACCGATCAGCGCTTTCGGTTCAGCGATGTTCAGATCGCCCAGCATCGCAAAGCTTGCGGAAACGCCGCCCATGGTCGGGTCGGTCAGCACGGAGATATATGGCAGACCGCGCTCCTGCATTTTCGCCAGCGCAGCGGAAGTTTTCGCCATCTGCATCAGCGACATCAGCGCTTCCTGCATACGTGCGCCGCCGGAAGCGGAGAAGCAGATCAGCGGGCAGTTGTCTTCCAGCGCCTGCTCGACGGCACGCACAAAGCGTGCGCCAACGACGGAGCCCATAGAGCCGCCCATAAAGGAGAACTCAAATGCCGCAGCCACAACCGGCATACCGTGCAGCGTGCCTTTCATTACCACCAGCGCGTCTTTCTCGCCGGTTTCTTTCTGGGCTGTCGCCAGACGGTCTTTGTATTTTTTTGAATCGCGGAACTTAAGCACATCTTTCGGCTCAAGCTCGCTACCCAGTTCTACCAGCGAACCTTCATCCAGCAAGCTATGCAGGCGATTACGCGCTGACATCCGCATGTGGTGATCGCATTTCGGGCAGACCTCAAGGTTACGCTCCAGCTCGGCGCGGTACAGCACCTGGCCGCAACTATCGCATTTTGTCCACACCCCTTCAGGGATACTTGCCTTGCGGGTGGGGGTGATATTGCTCTTAATTCTTTCAATCCAGCTCATTGATAACCTTTATACATGAACCTGGTAGCCCATAAATGGTGCACATTAAAACATAACAGTTCGCAACTTGGGATAAAAAAGTGGTCGAACCGCCATTGCGCCCTTATTTTATCTGCTTTGCCGCAGCGCGTCGGTGACGAATAATCTCAATCACACCCGGAAGTATAGACACCACGATGATTGCCACAATCAACAGCTTAAGATTTTCCTGAACCATCGGCAGGGTGCCAAAGAAATACCCGGCGTAGGTAAACAGCAGTACCCATAACAGCGCGCCCGCTACGTTGAAAAGGGCGAAATGGCGATAAGACATATGCCCCATCCCGGCGACAAACGGTGCGAATGTCCGCACAATCGGTACAAAACGCGCCAGAATAATCGTTTTGCCGCCATGCCGTTCATAAAACTGATGGGTTTTATCAAGATAGCTGCGACGGAAAATCTTCGAATCCGGGTTACTGAATAATCGATCGCCAAAGAGTCGCCCGATGGTGTAGTTCACTGCGTCACCGGCAATTGCGGCAATAAGCATTAATACAACCATCAGATGCACATTCAGATCGTTCGTGCCGAGAGAAGCCAGCGCACCGGCAACAAACAGCAGCGAATCCCCCGGCAGGAAAGGCGTGACCACCAGCCCGGTTTCGCAAAAGAGGATCACAAACAGGATCGCATAAACCCAGATGCCATACTGTGCCACCAGCTCCGCCAGATGCACATCGATATGCAGGACGAAATCAATAAGGAAGCGTATTAAGTCCATATTTACTTATGCCTTTTATGAATTGCGACTAGTCCGCCAGGAACAGCGGGCCCATTGGCGCAACCGGAAGGTCGAAGCGCGCTGGATAATCCACCGCCACCAGATATAACCCTTCCGCTTTCGCCGTTGCTGCCGCCAGCGTGCGATCCTTGACCGCCAGCAACTCTGCTATCCAGCTCTCCGGCTGGTTGTGGGCACCTACTTCCATCAGGCTGCCGACAATATTCCTGACCATATGATGTACAAAGGCATTGGCTTTGATATCAACCACAATGTAATTGCCGTAGCGACTGACGTTGATATGCATCAGATTGCGCCACGGCGTGCGCGACTGGCACTGCACCGCGCGAAACGAGGTAAAATCATTTTCGCCAAGCAGGCACTGCGCGGCGCGATGCATCCGCCCGGCATCCAGCGGCTGGTGATAGTGTGTAACACCGTGCCCTAACACCGCCGGACGTAAACGATGGTTGTAAATAATGTAGCGGTAACGGCGAGCCGTAGCGCTGAAACGAGCGTGAAAATCATCGGCAACAGTTTTTACCCAGCGCACCGCGATGTCACCAGGCAAATTCGCATTTACCCCTAACGTCCAGGCGGCATCTTTGCGCAGCGCAGTCGTTTCGAAATGCACTACCTGCCCTGTCGCATGCACACCGGCATCAGTTCTTCCGGCGCAGAACACATTAATCGGCTCATTGGCGACCTGCGAAAGGGCTTTTTCCAGCTTCTCCTGTACACTGCGCACTTCTTGCTGACGCTGCCAGCCGTAATACTTGCTGCCGTCATACTCAATACCCAGCGCAATTTTGTAGACTGGCGCTTTGACTTCGTCCTGCATCAGTACAGATACTCCTGCACCAGTTTCTCGGCGGTTTTAACTGCCATCAGCGCGCCACCGAAGCGAACATTATCGGCCACCGACCAGAACTGGATCTGCTCCGGCATGCCGTAATCATTACGGATGCAGCCCACAGAAAGATGCGCCTGACCGGAAGCGTCGCCCACCTGGGTAGGAAATTCGTTCTCTTCAGACAGCACAATTTCGTCAAAACGGGCAAATGCATCGCGCGCTTCTTCGGCGGCCAGCGGACGCAGCGCTTCAAAACTGACCATCTGCGCGTGGCCGTAAAATACCGGCGACTGTACGCAGCTCGCGGAGATCATCAGACCGTCATCCTGCAAAATTTTGCGCATCTGATCGATAATCACCCGCTCTTCACGCACGCTACCTTCACTATCCGGCAGCAGCGGTAGCATGTTGAACGCAAGCTGACGGCCAAAATAGTCATCTTCATCAATCGGGATGCCGTTCAGCAGCTTGGCGCTCTGCCCGGCCAACGCATCGACCGCCTGCTTGCCGCTGCGCGAAACAGACAGCATGCTGGTGACAGCGACGCGTGAAAAACCGCCCTCGTCGATCAGCGGCTTAATACTGGCCAGCAGCTGGCTGGTCAGACTGTCTGGCACGGCAATAATATTGCGGTTGCGGTAATCCGCGAGCACAAAGGGGTTAACGTCCGGCATGACCAACGGCACATCCGGCTCCAGCGCAAACAGACCGCTGGTATCGATCACCAGGCAACCAGCATTGGTGGCCTCTTCAATCCAGGCCGCAGATGCCTGCGCACCGGCGACGAAAAACGCCAGTTGCGCCTGCGTCCAGTCAAAACTGGCAACGTCTTCAACGCGCACGGTTTTACCCGCGAAACGCAGGTTTTCGCCCGCGCTCTCTTCTCTGGCCAGCGCGTACAGTTCGCCTACCGGGAACTGACGTTCCTCCAGCGTTTCGATCAAGGCTTCTCCGACAGCGCCAGTTGCGCCAAGAACGGCAATATTCCAGCCTTCAGACATGGTGATTTACTCCAGGAAATAAAGCGTCCCTGCGGCATTTTTCCGCAGGGAGCATTAAGAAGACATTAACGGGCCGGGGTATGCGTGGCGTTAAAACCCAGTTGCTGCAACAGTGCGGCGGCACTGGCATCATCACACTGCACATACAGTGATGACCATTCGCGACGCTCAAGATAGTTTTTACGTAACTTGTCGAATTCACCCGGCGTGCCTGCCACTTTTCGCAGCAACGCATCGTCACGGCGCACATCATACACCAAATGCACCAGCCTTTTTAGCGTTGACTGATCGAGAGGACCGTGCAGCGTTATGCGGCCAAATTCCGGCGCAGGCAGCAGCGTATCGAGCGCTATTTGTGTATGTTTACCGATGAATTCACTATAAGCCTCAAACACTTGCGTTGTGCCGCGCGCTTTACCTTCAAGGGTATATCCGGCGATATGCGCGGTGCCAATGTCGACGTGTTGCAGCAGTTCCACGTTGAGATCAGGTTCCGGCTCCCAGACGTCCAGCACCACATGCAGCGCCTGTCCCGCCTGCAAACGCTGCAGCAGCGCCGCATTATCCACCACCGGCCCACGGCAAGCATTAATCAGAATAGTGCCAGGCTTCAGACGCGCCAGCAGAGCATCATCCGCCAGGTGCAGCGTTTTATACGGACCCTCTTTAAACAACGGCGTATGGAAGGTCAGCACATCGGCTTCCCGCACCAGCTCATCAAGCGAGCGGAAATCACCGTCATCGCCACGATCGGCGCGCGGCGGATCGCATAGCAGCGTGCGGATCCCCAACGCTTCGAGGCGCGCCTGTAAGCGCCCGCCCACATTGCCCACGCCGACAATCCCGACCGTACGGTCTTTGAGAGCAAAGCCTTCACGTTCCGCCAGCATTAATAGCGAAGAGAAAACATACTCGACGACCGCAATGGCGTTGCAGCCTGGCGCTGCGGAAAAACCAATCCCCGCTTGCTGCAAATACGCTTCATCAACATGGTCAGTTCCCGCGGTTGCCGTACCGACAAATTTGATCCCCGTCCCCTGTAATAATGCCTCGTTGACTTTCGTCACGGAGCGCACCATTAACGCATCAGCATCGGCCAGTTCCGAAAGCGGGATTGGACGACCGGGAACCGCTTTCACTTCGCCCAGACGGCTAAAAAGATCGCGGGCATAAGGCATATTTTCATCAACAAGGATTTTCACGCTACAGTACCTGTTTGAGAACGGGAGTTGAGCGCGCAAGTGTGCCATAATCTCGCCGCCAGGCATACCTGCAATGCCGACCACCGCCATGCGAGAGTAAGAGGAAATCCATGATGCAACCCATTCAGGGGACGCCTGCGCGCCCTCCCGGGCAAGAGCCGACACAAGCCGCGAATAATGCTGGCGAACAGCCCTTATCCACCCTGCAACGTACCGTGCTGGAGCGACTGGTTATTCGCTTGATCGCGTTAACGCAGCAGCAAAGCGCGGAAGTATGGGCTGGCATGAAACACGATTTAGGGCTGAAGAATGACGCCCCGCTACTCTCGCGTCACTTTCCGGCTGCTGAGCAGAACCTCAACCAGCGCGTGGAAACTGCAACGCAGAACCACACCACCCGCCAGGTGGTTTCGCAACTGACGGAGCTGTTAAGCCAGGGGAATAATCGCCAGGCGGTGAGCGATTTTATTCGCCAGCAGTTTGGTCAGACGGCGCTCAGCCAGTTGACGCCTCAGCAGTTAAAAACCGTGTTGACCATGTTGCAGAATAACCAGATTACCATTCCGCAGCCGCAGCAACGCCCGGCCACCGAGCGCCCGCTGCTGCCTGCCGAGCACAACTCGCTGAACCAGGCGGTCACGAAACTGGCGGCAGCGACAGGTGAATCCGGTAAATTGATCTGGCAGTCGATGATGGAGCTTTCCGGCGTCAAAACCGGTGAGCTGATCCCGGCGAAACATTTCGCGCCGCTGATGACCTGGCTGCAGGCGCGCCAGACGTTAAGCACGCACAGCGCGCCCACGCTGCACACTATCCAGACCGCCCTGAAACAGCCGCTGGATGATACGGAAATGCGCGCGATTACCGAGTATGCCCAGCAGACATGGCAGGCCACACCGCAGACGATCCTGACGACGGCGCAGGTTCAGGACATTCTTAATCATGTCTTTTTACGCCGCACAGAACGTGCGACGGGCACCCCGGAGGTTCGCGATATTCAGCCCATTTACAGCCCGTTTGTCGCCCCCATTGTCGACACAATAAAATCGATTTCCACGCGTCCGGGATTCTTTTTTATCGCCCTGCTTATCGCATTAGCGCTTTTCTGGCTGGTGAGTTAAAAAATTCCCCTCCGTGTGGAGGGGAAGTGATCGTCAAATATTCTCGCCGTTGTGTTTGATAACGTCCTGATACCACCAGAACGATTTTTTACGGCTGCGCGCCAGCGTGCCGTTACCCTCGTTATCTTTATCTACGTAGATTAAGCCGTAGCGTTTTTTCATTTCGCCAGTGCCTGCAGAGACCAGATCAATACAGCCCCACGGGGTATACCCCATTAAATCGACGCCATCTTCCACCACCGCTTTTTTCATTTCGCGGATATGGTTGTGCATATATTCAATGCGGTACTGATCGTTCACTACGCCGTCGCTTTCAGGCTGATCAATCGCGCCAAAACCATTTTCCACAACAAACAGCGGCAACTGATAGAGATCGTAGAAATAGTTCAGAGAGTAGCGCAGCCCAACCGGATCAATTTGCCAGCCCCAGTCGGAGGCTTTCACGTACGGGTTTTTCACCAGGCTTTTCGTCTCGTCGTAATCGAGGTGCGGGTTGTTTTCCTGAGCTTTAGTGACAAACGACATGTAATAACTGAAGCCAATATAGTCAACGCGTCCGCGCGTCAGGATCTGCAAATCCTCTTCGGTAATATCAAGTTTGAACTGGCGGCGAGCAAAATAATTGAGCAGGTGTTTCGGGTAATAACCGCGTACGTGAACATCGGTAAACCAGTAGCGCCGGTGCATCGCGGCGACCGACATCATCATATCATCCGGCGCGCAGGTGAGTGGATAAATCGGGCACATGGCGATCATGCAGCCGATTTTAAAATCCGGGTTAATTTTATGTCCGGCTTCCACCGCCAGCGCGCTGGCCACTAATTCATAGTGGGCGGCCTGATACATGATCACTTCGCGATCTTCACCTGCTTTATATTTCACGCCAGAGTTGGTGAAGGGCGCAAAATCTTCGTGATAGTTGGCCTGGTTGTTAATTTCGTTGAAGGTCATCCAGTATTTCACCTTGCTGCGATAGCGGGTGAACACGGCATTGGCAAAACGGACAAAAAAATCGATCAGTTTGCGATTACGCCAGCCACCATATTCGGTGACAAGGTGATAAGGCATTTCGAAATGGGAAAGGGTAATAACGGGTTCAATGTTGTATTTCAGGCATTCATCAAAAAGATCATCGTAGAATTGCAACCCGGCTTCATTCGGCTCCAGTTCATCCCCCTGAGGAAAAATACGCGTCCAGGCAATGGAGGTGCGAAAACATTTAAACCCCATTTCGGCAAACAGCTTAATATCGTCCTTATAGCGGTGATAAAAGTCGATGGCTTCATGGTTAGGGTAATTTTTACCAGGCAGCACGCCGTCGGTAATTTCACGCGGAACACCATGCGCCCCTGCGGTCATGACATCAGCAACGCTGATCCCCTTACCTCCTTCCTGCCAGCCGCCTTCCAGTTGATGCGCCGCCACCGCGCCGCCCCATAAGAAATCCGCTTTAAACCCAGCCATTGTTTTCTCCTTTCGCGTAATGATGGCAAAAGAATAAACAAGCCCGCAGGGAGATGACATCACTGCGGGCTCATTCTGTGAAACCGGTTGCAAAGAGTTTTATCGGACGATCATTTCCGCGCGCGGAAGGCCACCAGGGTGATCACAATACCGGTAACGGCGGCAATTGCTCCCGCAAGAAAAACCGACGGGTATCCCGCAGACGTTGCTAACAGCCCGGTTAACGGTCCGCTAAACGCGTAGGAGATGTCCTGAAATGCCGCATAGCCGCCAAGCGCCGTGCCACGCACCTGCGGCGGCGCGCGCTTGACGACTTCAACGCCCAGCGCCGGGAAGATAAGCGAGCAGCCACTGCCGGTCAGCGCTGCGCCCAGCAGCGCCATCCACGCGCCATGCGCCTGCCATAACAGCAGTAGCCCAACGGTTTCGATCACCAGCGAAGCAATTGCTACCCGCACACCGCCAAAACGGTCCGGCATCCAGCCAAACAAAATGCGCATCAGCACAAATGCGCCGCCGAAAGCCGTCAGGGTAAAGCCCGCCATTGACCAGCCCTGGCTGGCAAAGTAGAGCGAAACAAAGGTGCCGATCACCGCAAAGCCAACCCCCTGAAGCGCCAGCCCCAGCCCCGGCTGCCAGATAAGCCCGACCACACTCCACAGTGAAGGGCGATCGCCCGGATGCGCTGGCGTTTTGCGCACGCCGCCGTTAAATGCAAAGGCCAGCAGCGGCAATACCATGGTGATCGCTGCCAGGGCGGCGAAACCAAAGTGGCTGTGAACCAGCAACCCAAGCGGCGCACCAGCGGCCAGCGCACCGTAAATCGCCATTCCGTTCCATGACATCACTTTGCCAGAACGCGCGGGGCCAACCAGCCCCATTCCCCAGGTGAGCGTGCCGGTAAGAAGCTGGCTTTCACCGAAACCGAGGATCAGGCGTCCCAGAACCAACAGCGCAAATTTGGCAGCGGGCGCAACCGGCAACAGCGCCGCCAGCAGCCATGCTGCTCCGGCCAGAACACAGGCGATCATGCCCTGTATCACCGAACGTTTCGCGCCATATTGATCGGCAAGACGGCCGGCATAGCCGCGTGTTAAGACAGTGGCCAGAAACTGAATACCAACGGCAATTCCCACCATGGTATTACCGTAGCCCAACTCATTGTGGACAAACAGCGGGATCACCGGTAGCGGCAGGCCAACGGTCAGATAGGTCAGAAACACCGCAAAGGCGATACGAAACAGCGACATATTCGCTGACGAGGTTTTAACAGATTGAACGTCTACAGACATGCATTACTCCATAACGCAGAGTAAGGCGGGATTTGGAAGAACCACGCCCCCTCTACCTGAGTGCCAGGATTAAGGTGCGTTGGTTAACGTTAAACGCTTACGGATTATCGTGTTGATAATGTTGCGCCGAGGAGTTTGCCTGCCGCAACGGCAGTTTGTCAATGCATAAAAAAAGAGAGCCAGTGGCTCTCTTTTTCTGCTTACAGACAAACTTATTTCAGTTTGCGCATCACCAGCGTGGCGTTAGTACCGCCAAAACCGAAGCTGTTGGACATTACCGTTGTCAACGAGGCTTCCATCGGTTTTGTCACGATATTCAGGCCAACAGCCTGCTCGTCCAGCTCTTCCACGTTGATGCTCGGCGCGATAAAGCCGTGTTCCAGCATCAGCAGCGAGTAGATCGCTTCCTGTACGCCAGCAGCGCCCAGAGAGTGACCGGTCATCGCTTTGGTTGCGGAGATAGCCGGGCTATTGTCGCCGAACACTTCGCGAATAGCGCCCAGTTCTTTCACGTCGCCAACCGGCGTGGAAGTACCGTGGGAGTTCAGGTAGTCGATCGGTGTATCAACGTCTTGCATTGCCATCTTCATGCAACGCACTGCGCCTTCGCCTGACGGCGCTACCATGTCCGCACCATCAGAAGTCGCGCCGTAGCCAACGATCTCTGCATAGATGTGCGCGCCACGCGCCAGTGCATGCTCCAGCTCTTCAACAACAACCATGCCGCCGCCGCCCGCGATAACGAAACCGTCACGGTGTTTGTCATAGGTACGGGAAGCTTTTTCTGGCGTTTCATTGTATTTGGTGGACAGCGCGCCCATCGCGTCAAATTCGCAGGCCATTTCCCAGCACAGCTCTTCGCCGCCGCCAGCAAAAACGATGTCCTGTTTGCCCAGTTGAATCTGTTCTACTGCGTTACCGATGCAGTGCGCGGAAGTGGCGCAAGCAGAGCTGATAGAGTAGTTAACGCCGTGGATTTTAAAGGGTGTTGCGAGGCAAGCGGACACCGCCGACGCCATCGCTTTGGTCACCACATAAGGCCCCACAGCTTTCAGACCACGCGGGCTACGCATCGCATCAGCGCCGAAAACCTGAGATTTAGAAGAACCGCCAGAACCTGCAATCAGGCCCACGCGCGGGTTGTTCTGATAAACCTCGTCTTTCAGGCCAGCATCTTCGATCGCCTGCTGCATGGAAAGATAGGAATAGATAGAGGCATCGTTCATGAAACGAACCACTTTACGGTCGATCAAACCAGTGGTGTCCAGTTTAACGTTACCCCATACGTGGCTGCGCATGCCGGAATCTTTAAATTCCTGAGAGAATGTGATCCCTGAGCGTCCTTCACGCAGAGATGCCAGGACTTCCTGCTGGTTATTACCAATGCTGGAAACGATGCCCAGGCCAGTAATCACTGCACGTTTCATTCAATACCCCTAAGTCACACTAATTAAGTTTCGTGTCGCAAGATAGCGTACACTTGTACGCCGAACAAGTCCGATCAGACATTTTCGGCGGAAATTTGCGCCTTTCTTTGTCCCTCGTTAAGATCGGGACACTGCCTGATGGACGAGTAACTTACGTGAAACAAACCGCTATACAATCTGCCAACCTTGAATTCAACGCTGAGGGTACACCTGTTTCCCGAGATTTCGACGACGTCTACTTCTCTAATGATAACGGACTGGAAGAGACGCGTTATGTTTTTCTCGGCGGCAACCAACTGGAACAGCGTTTTCCTGAACACCCGCGCCCGCTGTTTGTGGTTGCGGAGAGCGGGTTTGGCACCGGTCTGAATTTTCTCACGTTGTGGCAGGCATTCGCGGCCTTTCGCGCAGCCAACCCTGACGCTACCCTGGAAAGATTACATTTCATCAGTTTTGAAAAATTTCCTCTCACCCAGGACGATCTGCGCAAAGCCCACGCGCACTGGCCGGAACTGGCACCCTGGGCGGAACAGTTACAGGCGCAGTGGCCGCTGCCCTTTGGCGGCTGCCACCGATTGCTGCTCGATGAAGGCCGTGTGACGCTGGATTTATGGTTTGGCGATATCAATCAACTCACCGATACGCTTGATGATTCCTTAAACCAGCGCGTCGATGCCTGGTTTCTGGATGGCTTTGCACCGGCGAAAAACCCGGATATGTGGACGCCAAACCTGTTTGCCGCAATGGCTCGCCTGGCAAGACCGGGCGGCACGCTGGCGACTTTTACCTCGGCAGGTTTTGTCCGTCGGGGTTTGCAGGAAGCGGGCTTTACCATGCGCAAAAGCAAAGGTTTTGGCCGCAAACGCGAAATGTTGACCGGCGTAATGGAGAACAGCGTTGCGCCTGCACCGCGTGCGCCGTGGTTTGCCCGCAGCGGAACCGAGGTACGCGATGTGGCGCTGATTGGCGGCGGTGTCGCCAGCGCGCTGTTATCGCTGGCTTTGTTGCGACGCGGCTGGCAGGTGACGCTTTACTGCGCCGACGACGCGCCCGCCGAGGGCGCATCCGGCAACCGCCAGGGAGCGCTTTATCCGCTGCTCAGCGCTCACGATCCGGCGCTGGCCCGCTTCTTCCCTGCGGCGTTTACCTTTGCCCGCCGTCTGTACGATGCGTTACCCGTGACGTTTGACCATCAATGGTGCGGCGTCACACAGCTTGGTTGGGATGAAAAAAGCCAACAAAAAATCGCGCAAATGCTGACGCTGGATCTGCCGCCGGAGATTGCCCGTGCGGTTGATGCACAAGCGGTGAAAGCCGAAACCGGCGTGGAAACGGAATGTGGCGGCGTGAATTACCCGCTCGGCGGCTGGCTCTGCCCGGCGCAGTTAACGGCCACCGTGATTCAGCTTGCCTGCGAGCAGGGTTTGCAGGTGCATTATGGACATGAAGTCGAACAATTAACCCGTGACGGACAACACTGGCAATTGCATTTCCGTGATGGCAGTGCGCGGGAACATGCGGCGGTCGTGCTGGCCAACGGGCATCGCATTCACCATTTCCCGCAAACGGAGAAACTGCCCGTCTACCCTGTTGCCGGCCAGGTCAGCCATATTCCGACCAGCAATATGCTCTCTGCGCTTCGCCAGGTGCTGTGCTATGACGGCTATCTGACGCCGCAGAACCCGCATAACCAGCAGCACTGCATCGGTGCCAGCTATCATCGCGGGCAACAGGAGGCAGATTACAGCGCGGCGGATCAGCAGCAGAATCGCCAGCGGCTTATCGACTGTTTCCCGCATGCAGCCTGGGCTAAAGAGGTGGATGTCAGCGATGGCGACGCGCGTTGCGGCGTGCGCTGCGCAACGCGGGATCATCTGCCGATGGTCGGGAATGTCGCCGACTTTGACGCCACGCTGGCAGCTTATGCCCAACTGGCGGAACGGCCGGAAGAAGCGGTCAGCGCACCGGTCTACGAAGATTTATTCATGCTTGGCGCGCTCGGTTCGCGCGGTTTGTGCAGCGCGCCGCTGGCGGCGGAGATTCTGGCTTCGCAGATGAGTGACGAGCCGATTCCGCTGGATGGCGAAACACTGGCAGCGCTTAATCCGAATCGTTTGTGGGTCAGAAAGTTATTGAAAGGCAGAGCGGTGAAGTGAATTTGCCGGATGTTGTTTTATCCGGCCTACAAATCCGCAGGCCCGGATATTGGCCGGATAAGCGTCAACATTACCCCGCCAAACGCCACTTAATGCGACTTCGCCTGCTGATAGAGGTTTTCCCACATGCCCATCACCAGCGCCTGATCGCGCGGCGACAGTTCTCCAGCCTGAATGGCGGTTTCCACGCTACTGGTGACTTTCTGGTACAGATTTTCCGGCGAATGGTTGTCATCGCCTTCCAGTTCAGCCACTGCCAGCGTCAAATGGCCGCGCAGATAACCGCCCGCAAACAACTCATCATCACTGGCGTGATCCACCATACTATCGATTAACGCCAGAATGCGTGATTCAAACTCCGCGATCATCTATCTTCCTCTTTTGACAACATGGCTTCAAAGATCTTCCGGCCATGGGAACTGTTCTGCCGCTAAAGGCGGCGTTTGATAATAATCCTGTAATGCCTTGATAAAACGCGCCGGGCGCGGGGGAATGCCCTGCTCCAGATAAGCCATGACCTGCGCGTGAACGCGGCGCTGGAACACGATACGATCTGGCTCGACATCGCCTTCCAGGTTGTCGCAACTGACATTAAACGGGAAACCCGCCGCCACGCAAAACAACCAGTCAAACGCCTGCGGTTTTACTTCAACATCCTCGAACTGCCCCTGCGTTACGGCATCGCGGCCGTCAGGGCAATACCAGTAGCCAAAATCCACCTGCTTGCGACGCTCGGCACCGGCGATACACCAGTGCGAAATCTCATGTAACGCGCTGGCATAAAAACCGTGAGCAAAAACAATGCGGTTATACGGCGCGTCCGCATCAGCAGGAAGATAGATCGGTTCGTCATCGCCTTTAATCAGACGGGTATTAAAATCGTCGGCAAAGCAGCCGTCAAAAATATCAATCAATTGTTGGTAGTGATGTGTCATACGTTCACCCCCAGAAAATGGAGGATCTCCTGGCCGTGACTGTCATAAAGAAGTTTTGCACTCATCACCGCCGAGACAATCACAATCATCGGACGAATGAGTTTTTGCCCTTTGCTGAGCACCAGACGCGAGCCCATCCGCGCGCCGAGAAACTGCCCGGCCAGCATAATGAAACCCGTGCCCCACACAACTTTGCCGCCAATAATAAACAGCAGCAGACCGCCGACATTCGAGGTGGCATTCAGCACTTTGGCATGCGCGGTGGATTTCGCCAGGTTGAACCCTGCGAGCGTCACAAAAGCCAGCGCGTAAAATGAACCGGCGCCGGGGCCGAAGAAACCGTCGTAAAAACCGACACAGCCGCCAGACACCAGCGCAAACGGCAGCCCGTACAAACGACGCTGACGATCTTCCTCACCCAGCTTCGGCATCAATAGAAAGTAGAGACCGATACAGATCACCAGAACCGGCAGGATTTGACGCAGCACATCCGATTGCACGTGCTGCACCAATAGCGCACCGGTGGTTGAGCCGATAAAGGTCATCAGGATATTGAGTTTCTGATCGGCAAGATTCACCACTTTGCGGCGGATAAAATACAGCGTCGCAGAAATCGAACCGCCGCAGGCCTGTAATTTATTCGTTGCCAGCGCCTGGGCTGGCGTCATACCTGCCGCCAGTAACGCAGGCACCGTTAACAGCCCGCCGCCGCCCGCCAGCGCGTCAATAAAACCGGCCAGCAGCGCGACAAAAAAAAGCACCACCAGCAGTAATGGCGATACCATAAACAGTTGTTGAAAGAGTTCCATCAGAGTGCGTGTTCATCCAGTAAAGCCTGACAAGACGGCGGCAATGGCGGCGGCGTCTTTTTCTCAGGGATTGTGCTGCCGGGTTTCGCCGGTTCAAACCAGCTTTGCAGTTCTGCGCCGCAACCGTCGCCAGGCGGCGGCAGAGGTTGATCCTGGCACTCCAGGCTATCGGCCGGGCAGCGCAAACGCACGTGCATATGCGCACGATGCTGGAACCACGGACGCACTTTACGCAGCCAGTCGCGATCGGTTCCGGCATCGAGGCAAAGCTGCTGTTTGATCGCCGGATTAACGAAAATGCGCGTCACATCGTTATCTTGTGCCGCCAGCTTGATCATGCTACTGATTTCCGGCTTCCACAGCGCGGGCACGACCTGCTTACCATCGCGTGAGACAAGATCCAGCGCCTGTGGTTTCAGCAACTGCGCGGCGCTCCAGCGCGTTTTCGGCAGTTGCAGGAAGATATCAACATCCAGCCCGGATTGATGGCTGGCGTGGCCGCCGTTGAAACGTCCACCGGCCGGCATTCCCATATCGCCTACCAGCACCGTACCCAGCCCCAGATTGTGCACCTGAGTGCTCAGACGCTGAATAAACAGCACCAGATCGGGATGGCCAAAATAGCGCCGCTGGTCAGTACGCATCACCTGATAGTTGTCCGATTGCAGCGGCAGCGCATGCGCACCAACAATACAACCATTGGCGAACGCGCCAATGGATTGCGGGCTACCGGCGACCGGATGCGTCAATTTTTGCCACGGAGTCGCCGCCGTCGCGGCGGCGCACACCAGCAGAGTTAACAGCGCAATTGCCGTTTTTTTCATTGTTTACCAGCGTGGAATATCAGTGGTGACATCAGCGTTTTGCGCGCGCTGACGCAGGAAATGATCCATCAGTACGATCGCCAGCATCGCTTCGGCGATCGGCACGGCGCGAATGCCCACGCACGGATCGTGACGACCTTTGGTGATCATCTCCACTTCTTCGCCAAAACGATTAATCGTACGCCCCGGAACGGTAATGCTCGAGGTGGGTTTCAGCGCGATATTGGCAATAATTTGCTGCCCGCTGCTGATGCCGCCAAGAATGCCGCCCGCGTGGTTGCTCTGAAAACCCTGCCGCGTGATTTCGTCGCGGTTTTCGCTGCCGCGCAGCTTCACGACTTCAAAGCCGTCGCCAATTTCCACGCCTTTCACCGCGTTGATGCTCATCAGCGCGTGCGCGATATCAGCATCCAGACGGTCAAACACCGGCTCGCCAAAACCGGCCGGAACGCCATCCGCCACCACGGTCACTTTCGCGCCGATGGAATCGCCCTCTTTTTTCAGAGCACGCATCAGTTCGTCCAGCGCCTCGATTTTGTCCGGATCCGGGCAGAAAAACGGGTTCTGTTCAACCTGCGTCCAGTCTTTGATCTCCAGTGGGATCTCGCCCATCTGCGTCAGGCAGCCGCGAATCACAATGCCAAATTTCTGCGCCAGATATTTCTTGGCGATCGCGCCAGCGGCCACGCGCATTGCGGTTTCACGCGCAGAAGAACGACCGCCGCCGCGATAGTCACGCAGGCCATATTTTTGTTCGTAGGTGTAATCCGCATGGCCCGGACGGAACAGATCTTTAATCGCACCGTAATCCTGAGAGCGCTGATCGGTGTTTTCAATCAGCAGGCCAATGCTGGTACCGGTGGTGACGCCTTCGAAGACGCCGGACAGAATCTTCACCTGATCCGGTTCGCGACGCTGGGTGGTATAGCGCGATGTTCCCGGGCGTCGTCTGTCGAGATCGTGTTGTAAATCGGCTTCGGTCAGCGGAATACCCGGAGGTACGCCGTCAACGATGCAACCCAGCGCCAGGCCATGCGATTCGCCAAACGTGGTTACGCGGAAAAGCTGTCCAATTGTGTTACCTGCCATCACGGCTCCGTTGTCGTTGTTGGTGTTGAGCGTCGTTTTGTCGTTTTAATCTTTATAGATGCTGAAGTGTTCGCGAGCGGCAATCAGCTGCGCTTTGGTGAGCATAAAGACGCCGTCCCCACCGTTATCAAACTCCAGCCAGGTGAACGGGACGTCCGGATATTGTTCCATCAGATGTACCATGCTGTTGCCGACTTCACAAATCAGGATGCCGTGGTCAGCAAGGTAATCCGGGGCGCAGGCCAGAATACGGCGCGTCAGTTTCAGGCCGTCGCTGCCTGATGCCAGGCCCAGCTCCGGCTCATGACGGTATTCCGACGGCAGATCGGACATATCTTCTTCATCAACGTACGGCGGGTTGGTGACAATCAGGTCGTACTGCACTTTCGGCAGCTCGCGGAACAGATCAGAACGGATCGGCGTGACGTGGTGAATCAGACCGTGCTCTTCAATATTGTGTTCGGTTACCGCCAGCGCATCCGCGGAGATATCGACCGCATCCACTTCGGCTTCCGGGAAGGCATACGCCGTCGCAATAGCGATACAGCCGCTGCCGGTACACATATCCAGAATATGCTGCGGCTGTTGATCAATCAGCCCGGCAAAGCGGTTGTTGATAAGCTCGCCAATCGGGGAACGCGGCACCAGCACGCGCTCATCGACATAAAATTCGTGGCCGCAGAACCACGCTTTGTTGGTCAGGTAAGCGACCGGAATACGCTCGTTAACGCGACGGATCACGCGCTCAACAATGCGGTGACGCTCGCTGGAAGTCAGGCGCGCGCTGCGCATATATTCCGGGATATCGAGCGGCAAATAGAGCGTCGGCAGCACCAGTTGCACCGCTTCGTCCCACGGATTATCCGTGCCGTGACCGTACCAGATATTCGCGGCGCTAAAGCGGCTGACCGCCCAACGCAGCATGTCCTGAATGGTATGCAGCTCATTCACTGCTTCATCGACAAAAATTTTATCCATAGTATCCCCCAGGCACATGCTCGCATTAAATTCGGCGGCTAGTTTGCCATGAAGACGGCGATAAATCAGCACCTCACGCGCCAGCCAGAGGGAAAAATGCATTTTGCTTCACCGGAGCCGCGGTGAGTCGGGTACACTGAGGAAAAGAAAAGATGAGACGCACTGATGAAAAAGAAACCATCGCTTAGCGAGGAGGAACAGGCGTTGTTCCGGCAACTGATGACCGGTACGCGCCAGCTTAAGCAGGATACCGTAGTACATCGCCCGGCGCGGAAAAAAATCAGCGAAGTGCCGGTGAAACGGTTATTACAGGAACAAGCCGACAACAGTCACTACTTTTCCGACGAGTTTCAGCCGCTGCTCAATACCGAAGGTCCGGTCAAATATGTGCGTGAAGATGTCAGCCATTTTGAGCTGAAAAAGATCCGCCGGGGCGACTACTCGCCGGAGTTGTTTCTCGATCTGCACGGTTTAACACAGCAACAGGCGAAGCAAGAACTGGGCGCGCTGATTGCCGCCTGTCGCCGTGAACATGTGTTCTGCGCCTGCGTGATGCACGGCCACGGTAAACACATTCTGAAGCAACAGACACCGCTCTGGCTGGCGCAGCACCCGCATGTGATGGCGTTTCACCAGGCGCCGAAAGAGTATGGCGGCGACGCAGCAATTCTGGTGCTGATTGAAGTGGAAGAGTGGCAGCCGCCGGAGCTGCCCTGATGCCAGAAACGTCAAGAGCCGCATAATGCGGCTCTTCGTTTTTTCAGTGTCCGGCGAATTCAGATGGCTTTACGCATCTTCAGGTTGCAGGGACTCATTTGCCAGTCAAAAACCCCTTTACCGTCTTCACCCAGCGTAACGCAGGCGATGGCGGAAGTGGTAAACATCGGCGGTGCTTCACCCGGGCAAAGCTCGGACACCAGGTACCCCACCAGCGGCAGGTGAGATATCACCAGCACAGAGGAGGTTCCTTCATTCGCCAGCGCCTGCAAATAGGCACTGACAAGGCCGATATCGCCGCAAGGCGTTAGTTCCGGCAGGACCTCCACGTTGTCAGGCAGGTTCATACACTCCCCTACCTTTTCCAGCGTCTGTTCAGCACGTAAAAAAGGGCTGATCAGAACACGTTCAATATCCACTTTTTGGCCTTTCAACCATGTTGCCATTTGACGGGATTCGTCACAGCCACAAGGGGTTAAGGGACGAACCGAGTCACTGGCTGCATCGAGGGCAGCGTCGCCGTGACGCATGATAAAAACTTGCATATTGCACCGCTTTTGTTAACCAGAATCATCGACACCTTCACTGCGAAATCATTTCGCGACGACGGAAAAATATCGATGGCCGGGCATTGTGCCTGATCCATTCCATGAATGAAACGCTGTTTTTTACCTCAATGGTGTAAGTATAGTCAATCACTGTTTACAAAATAACCGCGAACGCCATGAGGAATAACAGAATTAAATTTTTAGACCTTAATTCACATCTTCAGTTTCTTTTTGCGACCAAAAAATTACCCCCTGCTCCGCCATACGCAACAGCGCTTCACAAGGCGCAAAACGCGCGCCGTATTGCGCTTCCAGCCGCTGCAACCTCGCCACGATATCGACCGCTCCTGATGCCGCTATATAATGGAACGGCCCGCCTAAAAACGGCGGAAAACCGATGCCGAATACCGCGCCAATATCGCCATCTCGCGCGCTGCGAATCACTTGCTCATCCAGGCAACGCACCGCCTCATTCAGCATCAGCAGCACACAGCGTTCCGCCATCTGCTCTGCCGATAATCGCCCGCCGCCGGAGACGCCAATCAGGGGATAAATCGCCGGATCGGGCTGTTTTTTGCTTTTACGCCCTTTCGCAGGGTAAAGATAGAAACCACGACCATTTTTTCGCCCTTTGCGATCGTCGTTCAGAATTGCGCTAACAATACTTGCAGGCGCGCCAAACCGTTCACCATAAGCCTTTTCCAGCACCGGGATAATTTTTGTACCGGTATCGATGCCCACTTCATCCAGTAACTGGATTGGCCCAACCGGGAAGCCAAATTTCACCAGCGCGCGATCAATATCGTCGATGCGCTCGCCTTCACTCAGCAGTCGGATGGCTTCATTAATATAGGGAGCAAGAATGCGGTTCACGTAAAACCCGGCTTTATCCGCCACCACAATCGGCGTTTTGCCTTGCTTTTTCGCCAGTTTCACCGTGGTAGCGATGGTCTGCTCATCCGTTCCGGCGTGTGGGATCACCTCCACTAATGGCATTTTTTCCACCGGGCTGAAAAAATGTAATCCGATGACCTTTTCTGGTCGCGCGGCCTGGGCTGCAATATCGCCGATTGGTAAAGAAGAGGTATTGGAGGCAAAAATAGTATGAGCAGAACAATGCGCTTCTACTTCAGCGACCATTTTCTGTTTCAAAGCCAGATCTTCAAACACCGCCTCAATGACCAAGTCACGCTGAGCAAAGCCGCTAAAATCCAGGGTGCCGGATATTTTCGCCAACTGCTTATCGCGCTCGCCCGCTTTCAGGTAGCGACGACGCACTTTTTTATCCAGCTCTTCCCAACTGTATTTCAGCGCGTGGTTGATCCCTTTCGCATTAATATCTTTTATGCGAACCGGCAACCCTGCTTTGCTTGCCGTGACGAAAGCGATCCCGCCGCCCATTAATCCGCCGCCCAGCACACCGATCGTGTTCAACGGGCCAGCCTGCACCTCGCTGCCTGGATCTTTTTTAACGCTGGTACTGGCGAAGAACAGGTGGCGTAACGCCTGCGATTGCGGCGTCATCGCCAGTTGGCCAAATGCGCGCGCCTCCGCGTCGTAACCGCTACTGCGCCCCTGCGTCAGCCCGGTTTCAATGACCGATAAAATGCGCATAGCCGCAGGATAATTCCCCTGGGTTTTTTGTTCGGTTTTCTTACTCACCATACGGAACAGCAACGCGCGGCCTAACGGCCCGGCCAGAACCCGTTCACGAACCGGCAAATGACGGCTGGTCGGCCGCCCCTGTTTGGCCAGATCAACAGCGGCCTCAAGGAGAATTGACTGCGGTACGACCTCATCCACCAGCCCGACTTTTAATGCCTGGCGCGGACGAAGCTGCTTTCCGGTGAGGATCATTTCCAGCGCCGTACTGACGCCAATCAGACGCGGCAATCGCTGTGTCCCGCCGGAACCGGGCAGCAGCCCTAACTGAACCTCCGGCAATCCCAGCACTGTTTTCCCGTCGTCGGTACAAATCCGGCGATGGCACGCCAGCGCCAGTTCCAGCCCGCCGCCCAGGCAAGCGCCATGAATGGCGGCTACCACCGGAATCGACAGCGCATGGATCTCTGCCATCACTTGCTGCCCCTGACGAGCCAGATCCTCGGCCTCTTTTGCCGTCTGGCAACGGGCGATCATATTGATATCCGCGCCAGCGATGAAATTGTCAGCCTTGGCCGAGATAAACACCACGCCACGCAGCGCCTTGTTGTCGCGGATCTGTTTCAGCATGGCGCGAACTTCACCTGCAAACTCCGCTTTCAGGGTGTTCATTTTTTCATTCGGTACATCAATGGTAACGACCGCGATATTGTCGGGACGCACATTAAGCGTAAATGCGGACATCATTGTCATTATTCAGTCTCCAGAACCATTGCCGCGCCCAGACCGCCCGCAGCACAGGCCGTGACCAGACCAAAGCCTCCGCCCCGGCGGCGCAGTTCGTGTAACGTTTGGGTGATCATGCGCGCGCCGGTGGCGGCAAACGGATGACCGTAAGCGATGGACCCACCCAGCACGTTAAACTTGCTGTCATCCACCTCGCCGGTCGCCTGCGAGCGCCCGAGTACCTCCCGGGCAAAACGCTCGCTGGCCATCAGTTTCAGGTTGGTTAAGGTCTGCGCGGCAAAGGCTTCGTGCATATCAAGAAGCGTCAAATCAGCCATCGTCAGCCCGGCCCTTTCCAGCGCCAGCGGCGTTGCCCAGGCCGGGCCAAGCAGCATGTCCTGTTGCACATCAATGGCGGTGAAAGCGTAGCTGCGCAAATAACCCAGCGGTGATAATCCCAACTCCCGGGCGCGGGATTCGGTCATTAAAATGACAGCCGCCGCCCCGTCGGTTAGCGGCGTACTGTTCGCCGCCGTCACCGTGCCATGTTGGCGATCGAAGGCGGGACGCAGCTTCGCGTAATCGGCCAGGCTGGAGTTATGACGAACGTTATTATCCTGTTCAACCGGATCGCGAAACGGCGGCGCATACGCGGTCATCACTTCATCACGCAGTTTGCCTTCAGCCCAGGCCTGCGCGGCTAACTGGTGTGAGCGGTGGGCCAGCGCATCCTGCTGTTCACGGCTGATACCGTATGTTTTCGCCATCTGCTCAGCCGTATCGCCCATTCTCAGCCCGGTGGAATACTCCGCGACGGCGGGAGGAACCGGCAACAGGTCGCGCAAGCGCAAGCGGGAGAAGAGTTTCAGTTTTTGCCCCACAGTGCGGGCTTTGTTGGCATCCACCAGCGCGCGCGCCAGCCTTTTACTGACACCAATCGGTAAAACAGAGGAGGAATCCGCCCCGCCAGCAATACCGGCGCGAATAGTGCCCGCCAGCAAACTTTCGGCGACGTTAGCCACGGCCTGGAAACTGGTTGCGCAGGCACGGCTGACACTGTAAGCATCGGTATGGACGCTCATGCCGGTGCCGAGCACAATTTCGCGTGCGATATTAGGCGCTTCCGGCATCTGCACAACCTGGCCAAATACCAGTTGTTCAATCACTTCCGGGGGAATTTCGCTGCGTGCCAGCATCTCTCCCACTACCATTTTGCCGAGATCGATCGCCGGAATGCCGTGAAAAGCGGTGGCCTGGCGGGCAAACGGAGTACGTAACCCACTGACAATGGCAATGCGGTCGCCCTGGCGGGTGACAAGCGGTAATGCCTTCATAACACTCCCCTGTTAACAGCGTATGCTTAAAGTGGTCTGACCTGATAACAGTCTTAACCAATTTTTTACATATAGCCAATGGGAGCGAGAGAAAAATGCGAGCTAAGGCACAGAGATACTTAGCAAAACGCCTCCGTGAAAGGAGGCGTTGGCGGGAAGATTAACGCAGACCAAGCTGGAAAATCAGGGTTTCCGCTTCGCAGGCGAAAACAAAATCGATATCAAGACGCACGCCGTCCGCCACTTCGGTGAAGGTGGAGGTGATTTGGCAAGGCTCGGATTCCACGCTGCGGGCTTTTGCACTCAACGCAGCCAGCGTTTCGTCGGCATCAGCACGGTTGGTGAATACGCGACTGTAAGAGGCGGTGCAGTCGGAGTTGTCCATAATGGTGCCAACATCCATACAGCAGCAAACCGGGGTTTCATCAGCACTGCATTTGCTCATTGTTGATTCCTCTGAATTAGCACCCTGGGTGCCAGATAAACGATGGACATATTTTACGCCGCCGCTCGTGGCGTCTCCAGTTGATAATCTTCCGAAAGTGGATAAGTGACCGAAATCACACTTAAAAATGATCTAAAACAAAAATCACCCAATTGACTGATTACCAACCCCGGCGATTTTGCCACGCAGATCCCGTTTCGAAGATCACAATTGAAAAAACTTATATACAAACTTGCAACATTCCCTCTGGTCGGACCTATACTTCCGCCACTGGTCTGATTTCTCTGCTGTAACACAGACCCTACACTTCGCGCTCCTGTTACAACACGTAACATAGTTTGAATAAAAATAAATCGATCGAATGAGGTTATGGTCATGAGCCAGAAAACCCGTTTTACCAAGTCTGCTCTGGCAGTCGCAGTGGCAATTGTCTCTACCCAGGCCTGGTCCGCAGGCTTTCAACTCAATGAATTTTCGGCTTCTGGTCTTGGCCGCGCCTATTCCGGCGAAGGTGCAATTGCGGATGATGCAGGTAACGTCAGCCGCAACCCTGCATTGATTACCATGTTTGACCGCCCGACGTTCTCCGGCGGCGCGGTGTTTGTTGATCCGGATGTTGATGTCTCCGGTCGTTCCGCGATTGGTAATGATGCAAGCCAGAAAAACATTGCGCCGACAGCGTGGGTACCAAACCTGCACTTTGTCGCGCCGATTAACGATCAGTTCGGCTGGGGGGCTTCGCTGACCTCCAACTTCGGGCTGGCAACAGAGTTTAATAATGACTACGCAGCGGGATCGATGGGCGGTAAAACCGATCTCGAAACACTGAACCTGAACCTTAGCGGCGCGTATCGTCTGGATACCCACTGGAGCTTCGGTCTGGGTTTTGATGCTGTGTATGCGCGTGCGAAGGTTGAACGTTACGCCGGCGATCTGCCACAGATCATCGGCACCAGCCTGCCGGGCATGGTGCAATCCGGCCAGCTTAGCGCCCAGCAGGCTGCCGCTATTGGCGCACAGGCGGGCGGTATCAGCCGTGATACGCAAATCGCGCATCTGAAAGGCGATGAATGGGGCTTTGGCTGGAACGCCGGTATCCTTTACGAGCTGGATAAAAACAACCGTTACTCCTTAACTTACCGCTCAGAAGTGAAAGTCGACTTCGACGGCGATTATAAGAGCAACCTGCCGACAACGCTTAACCCGATTAACACAGCACTGGGTCTTGGCTTGCCATACGGTACAGGCGGCTCGACCACCAATGGTTCGCTGTCGCTCCATCTGCCAGAGATGTGGGAAGTTTCGGGTTATAACCGCGTCGATCCGCAGTGGGCCATTCACTACAGCCTGACCTATACCAGCTGGAGCCAGTTCCAGGAGCTGAAAGCGACCGGTGATAATGGTCAAACGCTGTTCTATAAAGATGAAGGCTTTAAAGATGCTTATCGCATCGCGCTGGGTACCACTTATTATATGGACGATAACTGGACCTTCCGCGCCGGTATCGCCTTTGATGACAGCCCGGTTCCGGCTAACAAACGCACGATCTCCATCCCTGACCAGGACCGTCTGTGGCTGAGCACGGGTGCGACCTATGCCTTTAATAAGGACGCTTCCGTCGATGTTGGCTTCTCTTATATGCATGGTCAGAAAGTGAAGTTCACCGAAGGCCCGTATACGTTCCAGTCTGAAGGCCGCGCGTTCCTCTACGGCGCTAACTTCAACTACGCCTTCTGATAACGCATAGATAAGAAAAAAGGTGAGCCTGGCTCACCTTTTTTATTGGCTGCGACCGGATTTATTCCGAATCGATATCTTTCAAATCGCCCTGAATCGCCTGCGCGTTCGGGTTTTCCTGCGGCTTCAGTTTGCCGCCGTTGGCGATAAAATCGTGACGCTGGAAATAGGCTTCCCGCACGAGGATATAAGGATCGGAAGACTGGCGCAGCAAGCCGTCGGAATCGAGCAGTTGCGCGCGGGATTCGACACCTTCAAGGGTCCATTTACCGACAGAAAGCGGCCATGTCAGCCACGAGAGCACCGGATAGAGCGTATCCGCCATATCGCCGCCATCTTCACGCAGGGTGAAACTGCCGTAGAACGGCAGCTGCATATACGGGCCGTAACCAACGCCATAGTGTCCCAGCGTACTGCCGAAACGGTGCGGATCTTCACGCTGCAATTTGCTGTTCGACATACCGGCGACATCCATAAAGCCGCCCATCCCCAGCAGGGTATTCAGGAAGAAACGCGTAAAATGCACCATGCCCTGATAGGGATCGCCCTGCAGGAAGTAGTTCACCATCTGCGCAGGCTCTTCAAGGTTGCTGGTGAAGTTGCTCAGACCATTGCGCGCAGGTTGTGGCACATAATCACGCCATGCTACCGCCACAGGGCGAACAACGTACGGATCCAGCACGTTGAAGTTGAAGTTGTACATAGTCCGGTTGAACCCTTCCAGCGGGTCCGAACGTCCCTGCGTCTGCTGAGAACTGGCGCAGCCGACCAGTACAGTGGTTGCCAACGCAAGCGCCGACAGGCGGTATTTCATAGGTGTCTCCCTGAAGAAAATGACCCGTGCTGAAGGCCATCCATAATAACGCGAACGCGACGCCGGGTTTGCGTCGAAGTTATGCAACGCATTGTATCAGCGCATATTATGATGTCCACGCAGTGAACGAGACTCAAACCAGCATAGCCGACATTATCTATACGGCTCATTAACAATTCTATACAAACTTTGCTTGAACCGTATCGCCATTGTTGCTTTTCCCGGCACTTTAAGACGATGCCGCCGTGGAAAGCAGCGTAAAACCGCTACGCTTTAGACATCAATGCAGCAGAAGCGAGGTAAGTATGGAGAAAATCGATAAACACAGTGATGAAATCGAGGTCAAGAGCGACGAAAAAAAGCGCGGCGAAAAAATCGAACTTGATGAGGATCGCCTCCCCTCGCGGGCCATGGCTATTCATGAACATATTCGCCAGGACGGTGAAAAAGAGCTGGAACGAGATGCAATGGCGCTGTTCTGGTCGGCCATCGCCGCCGGGCTGTCGATGGGGTCATCATTGCTGGCAAAAGGGATTTTTCATGTGCAACTGGAGGGCGTTCCGGGCGGTTTTCTGCTGGAGAATCTGGGTTATACCTTCGGTTTCATTATTGTCATCATGGCCCGCCAGCAACTCTTTACTGAAAACACCGTAACTGCCGTGTTGCCGGTGATGCAAAACCCGGGCTGGGGAAATTTTGCCCTGATGGCGCGGTTATGGGGCGTGGTACTGCTGGGAAATCTGCTCGGTACCGCTATTGCCGCCTGGGCGTTTGAATATATGCCGGTCTTTGACGAAGAGACCCGCGATGCCTTTGTCAAAATCGGCATGGATGTGATGAAAAATACGCCGCTGGAGATGTTTTCTAATGCCATTCTTTCCGGCTGGATCATCGCGACAATGGTGTGGATGTTTCCGTCTGCGGGCTCCGCGAAAATTGTGGTGATCGTGTTGATGACGTGGCTGATTGCGCTGGCAGATACCACGCATATTGTGGTCGGCGCGGTAGAGATTTTTTATCTGGTATTTAACGGCACCGTGCACTGGAGCGAATTTATTTGGCCGTTTGCCCTGCCAACGCTCGCCGGGAATATCTGCGGCGGTACCTTTATTTTCGCCCTGCTCAGCCATGCGCAAATCCGTAACGACATGATCAACAAACGCAAGGCTGAAGCAAAAGCCCGGGCAGAAGCAGAGATAAACTCCGATGAAGGCGCAGAAAAAAAAGCGTAAACGGTGACTGTTTAACCACTTGGCGGCAAACACGCTTAACGCAGCAGGTAAATGACGTTATACTCCTGCCGCCTTGTCCCCTTAGTTAAATGGATATAACGAGCCCCTCCTAAGGGCTAATTGCAGGTTCGATTCCTGCAGGGGACGCCATATATCCATCTCCTGACGTCTACAATAAACGCCCTTATATTCAGCAATAAAACTTCAACTTTGGCTATGCGATATCAGCCAATATCTGCCCGCTTCGCTGTAAATCAATGAGTGTTTGAGGCATGAGGGAGGCTTATTTTTTTCAATGAAAAGTGAAGCCCCCAAAATGCCGCTGAAAGCGCACCTGATCCAGCCACCACCCTGACGAAAACCAGCAGATCACAGCCGGATAAGATGCGCTTTTTTAGCCCGGCAGATTAATCGGCCGGGAATACTTAACGCGTCAGGCGGGATAGCCAATCTGTTCCGGCTGGCGCTGCATAATGATTTCACCATGACGAATTGACGTCAGCACTTTGGCCTGGCGGCATACCGCATCATAGTCATTTTCCGCATCAAGGATCAGGAGGTTAGCCGGGCGTCCTTCGACAATGCCGTAATTGTCACCCAGGCACAGCGCCCGGGCGCTGTTATCGGTAATCAGATCGAGGCAGCGCTGCAAATCTTTATACCCCAGCATATGGCAGATATGCAGACCGGCGTCGAGGATGCGCATAATATTGCCGTTGCCCAGCGGATACCACGGGTCCTGGATGGAATCCTGAGCAAAACAGACATTGATCCCGGCGCGATCCAGCTCCGCCACCCGCGTAACGCCGCGCCGTTTCGGCCAGGTGTCGAAGCGCCCCTGCAAATGAATACTCTCGGTCGGACAGGAGATAAAGTTAATGCCCGACACTTTTAGCAGCCGGAACAGCTTCGAACAGTAAGCGTTATCGTAGGATCCCATAGCGCAGGTATGGCTGGCGGTAACCTGCGCGCCCATGCCGCGTACCCGGGCTTCTTCCGCCAGCACCTCCAGGAAGCGCGACTGCGGATCGTCGATTTCATCGCAGTGCACGTCAACCAGGCAACCGTGGCGCTGGGCCAGATCCATAAGAAAAACCAGTGAACTGACGCCCTTGTCACGGGTGTTTTCGTAGTGCGGAATGCCGCCCACCACGTCGGCCCCCATCTCAATGGCGCGGGTCATCAACTCTCGTCCGCCGGGGAAGGATTCGATGCCCTCTTGTGGGAAGGCAACGATCTGCAGGTCGATAAGATGGGCCGCCTCTTTTTTCACCATCAGCATGGCTTCAAGCGCCGTCAGGGAGGGATCGGTCACATCAATATGGGTGCGTACGTGCTGCACACCATTATCACGCAGCATACCGATGGTTTTCAGCGCGCGTTGACGTGTATCTTCAATCGTTACGCTCTCTTTTCGCTGGCTCCAGCGGGAGATCCCCTCAAACAGGGTCCCGCTCATATTCCACTCCGGCTCGCCCGCCGTCAGGGTGGCATCGAGATGAATATGTGGCTCGACGAACGGCGGGATAACCAGCTTTTGTTGCGCGTCGATATCGCAGGCCTCAGCCACCTGCGCGGAGGTCTGCACAGTGATGCTTTTAATCACACCGTCCTGTAATTCAAGGGTATAGAGCGCTTCTTTATGGCGCAGGCGCGCGTTGATAATTTTCATGGATGTTCCCGTAAATGGTTTTGCGACATACGCCAGATCGTTAAAGCGACCGAGGCGTTGAGATGGAATTGCGGATGGCTGATCGTATAGCTGGTCAGCTTTTCAATTCGTTGAATACGTTGATGTAATGTGTTGCGGTGAATGCCAAGCCGCTCGGCGGCTCTGACCACGTTACCGTTCTCCTGGAGCAGCGTTTCCAGCGTCTCCATTAACAGCCATGGGCTTTTACGATCGCGCTCTATCAGGCAGCCGAGGGTGTCATGCATAAAATCGCTCAGCAGCGCAGGGTCGCCGATGGCAGAGAGTAGTTTGATAAAGCCCAGTTGTTGATAGTCGCTAATGCGCTGGGCCGGGCGCAGATTATCGCTGAGGTCCAGCGCCTGACGCGCCTGCGACAGCGCGCGCTGATAATCCTGTAATTGCTGCACCCTTGCGGAAAGGCCACACAGTAGCGACAGCCCATCGTCGCCTTCCGCCAGCGCGAGCAGCCACTGCTGTAACCACTTTTTCTGCTGATAAAACTCACCTTCCTCATCCGGAAGCAGGAAGATAAACATATTGCTGCGTTCTACCAGCGGAAAGGGGTTGCCCTGCTGATTAAGTTGCTGCTGCAACCGCTGGCGTACGATACGGCGAGCCTGCTGTAACCAGGCTTCGGCCTGCTCGGGTGGAAACTGGCGAAACAGGTTCTGTATTCCCTCAAGGCGCAGCGCCGCCACCCGCAGCGGGCGGGTAAAATCCAGCCGCTGGTGGATCGCGCGTTGCTGCAGAATTTGCAGATCGGGATAATCCCCGGTTAATAGCTGCATCAGAATATCGCGTTGCGACTGCAGGGCGTTTTCACTGCGCACCAGCGCGGTGCCAATGCGTTCGGTAACCATCACCATCTTCAGCAGATAGGGCTGTTCGATCAGTGGAATACCCAGTTCATCGGCGAGGGTGATCAAGCGCGGCGGGATTGACTGGATATAGTCGCCACCGGTCAGGATCACCATTCCGGCGATCCCGCGCTGCTTGCCTTCCATCAGCAACTGGATCAGGTTGTCTTCATCGCGGGGATGGTTGATCCCGGTGATAAACACCAGCTCCCCGCCCATGATCCATTCGGCGATATTTTCATTTTCTGCGACGTAGTACCAGCGAACCGCCAGTTGCAGCCCCTGCTTGCCAGCACGTAGGCGCATGGCGGAGAGCTCGTCGAGAGCGAGGATTTCTCTGACCGTCAGGCCCATGGTTACTGCTCCGCGACCGAATCAGCGGCAGGCTGACGTTTACTCAGGCGAGTCAGGGCAATGTAGATCAGCGCGGAAACGGTAATGCCCACCAGTGGCGCGATCCATGGCGACAGATAAGCCACCACGGCTCCCACGGCGTAGGCGCAAAGCCCCGACCAGTTAAAGCGTGGCAGACGGGCGGCTTGCAACAGCTGATAGCGGCCGCCGCGATAAAACCAGTAATCGGCGAGGATAACGCCGCCAATGGGCGGAATGATGCTGCCCAGCAAGACCAGGAAAGGGATCAGCATTTCATACATACCGCCAATGGCCAGCAGAATGCCAACGCCAGCGGCGACAACAGTCAGGGTGCGACGGCGCTCACTGCGCAGCAGATGGCAGGCGGCAGCCGAGACGTTATAAATCGTCGGCCCCTGAATCGTCAGCAGATTGAGACACAGCATCACTACCGCAGCGACAGACAGCCCCTGCAAAATCAGCACTTCCACGATATCGGCCTGCTGGTAGACGATAGCGCACCAGGCTCCGGCAACAATCATCAGCCCATTACCGATGAGGAAGCTACCCATGCTGGCGATGATGGCGGTGCGGCTGGAGTTGGCCAGACGCGTCCAGTTTGTCGCCTGGGTCGCACCGCTGGCGAAAGTGCCGAACACCATGGTGATAGCCGCCGACCAGGCCATGGTTTCGCTTCCGCCCGGCTCAATTTTGGTCATCGCCTGCCAGCCGCCAGCGTGATGGGCAGCAATATACATAGAAATCACCAGCAGAATGAACATCAGCGGCACCGACACGCGCGACAGCGCATCCAACCCCTTGTAGCCGACCAGCGCGGTCACGCAGAACAAGATACCGAACAGGATCATCAGCGGAATGGTCATGGCTTCGGGTATGGCGAGGATTTTGACCAGTGAAATGGCGACGGTCGCCGTCCCCCAGGCGTACCATCCCAGTTCAGCGAAACCGAGAATAAAATCGGCGAGCTTGCTGCCTATTTCACCGAAGCAGAAACGCCCCATCAGTACGGTATTCAGGCCGCTACGGGCAGCAATCCAGCCGAGCGACGCGGCATAGAGAGCCAGCAGAAAGTTACCGATAACGGCAATCCACAGCAGGTTAACGATGGAAAAAGAGACGCCGAGCTTACCGCCCGCGAACATCGTGCCGGTAAAGAAAGTAAAACTGAACAGAACCATGGAAATCGAAAATATACCCTTGCGCCCCGATGCAGGCGCTTCGACGAGCGGAAAATCATTGTTGTTTGACATAATTGAACCTCTGAGTGGCTATCTGAATGGCTATGCAAAAAAGAGCAAGAGATATGCCAAAAATATCTGGGCAGAGGCCACACAATGAAGTGGGCACATTGCACATAATCATTCGTAAATCAGCAGGTAATTGTCAGGATATTGTGCATGGTGCAAACTTTCGCACCATGACGGGGCAGCGGCGGATACACATCGATATGTGTACATACACAATAGAAGGGATATATGAGGCCCCCCCGGAAAACGCAAAATATCCCCAGCCGGGGCTACTCTTCAGGCCGGGAACGTTGGGTCAGAAGGGGAAATTGCTTTCATGCTTACCGTAAAAGGGGAAGGCCTCATTGGCGATCCCCGCACTTGTTAGCTTTGACAGAAGCGGAGCCGGTTGCCAAACGGATCATGAACTTCCATGACCTCTCCCCAATCTTGCTTAACAATTTCCGGGCGACCGTATCCATAATGTTTGCCGTGTAGTTCATTTCTGAGCAACGCAATATTCTTCACAGGAATAAAAATTGTTGCGCCCGGGCTGGCGTCACCGTGATGTTCAGAAAGATGTAATTGCAAACCCTCACGGGTAATACCCATATACAGGGGCAAGTTGGGTTCGAACCGGTGTTCAAACTCAACGCTGAAAGACAGAAATTCAAGGTAGAACTCCTGCGCTTTTCGGACATCAAAAATTCGCAGTATGGGGATCGGTTTACTGAAATGAATTTGAGATTGGGAAATCTGCGGGGGCAGCGTTGCTGCAGCGGTGTTCCAGTCTCTGAAGCCTAACTGGTGGGAAACGGTTTCGAGTGCGGTGGAGTAAGAAATCTTGTGATCGCGCAACGCTAAAGAGGCTTTTAATTTTGCAGCCATTTGTTTGGCTTGCTCGATAGAAAACATATTATCTCCTGTCGTCAGGACATGATGGCGCTCGCATTACCCTATCCCGACCATCAAGAGTTGTTAAATTAATGAGGTTGAGAATAAACATGCTTTCACCTTTTCCCTCCAGGAAGCGAGCGGCGGGCAGCACGAGCCCCGAATGAGAATACCCAGGCCCGGGAAATTCCACAATGTTTCAGGCTTGAATGACCAGTAAGGTTGCATGTTTTGCGCAATAAGCCGCACAGAGGAGATTAACCATAAAACACGATACCAGATCGCTGCGCTGACGCTGGCAAGGCATATCCGGTTTATGTTGAAAAACCCAATCGACAAAAACGTTTCCAGGCGCTGATATCCGTCGCCGGGAGCGATAGTGCATGTTGGAACAGAAGTGATGAAACTGCGTCAGGGGGAGCCTGAAACTATGCACCGATTACAGCTGGGTTTACCGTAGTTTGAGTCGTAACCGGATAGCAGCAATAATTGCCCACTCTCTGGCAGCAGATCAGATTGTGGAAACCCGCCGCCACCAGAAATTGACGGCTGCAGTCAGTGCAACTCACGCTGCGCAAGCTGCATTGCAAGCGTTTCGATACGCTCGGCCATTTGCCGGGTCAGCTCGGTCAGATGGGTATTTTGTTTCAGTAATTCCAGCAGTTGTGCCGACTGCTCCTCGGCCAGCATCTGGCGTTTCGCCATGGCGTCATCCAGATCTTCGCGGTGTTGCGCATCCGCCAGCGCATGCGCCTGATCGCGCTCCGCCTGTCGGGTTTGCGCTAACAGGATCAGCGGGGCTGCATAAGCAGCCTGAATACTGAACGCCAGGTTAAGCAAAATAAAGGGATAGGGGTCAAATTTCACGACGCCCGCAACGTTCAGTGTAATCCACACGATCACTGCGATAGTCTGCCCAATAAGGAATGTCGGCGTACCGAAAAAACGTGCGAAGGCCTCTGCTTTCAACGCAAACCACTCTTCGCCGAAAGTATGCGTAATATCCTTCAAGGGGCGATATAAACGAAACTCTTTATCTTTGTGCATATCAAAAACTTCCTGCTGCGGAGCATTGTCGGCATCGACGAAAACTGAAGCACCAGTGGAAGCTGATGCCCAACCGTACGAAAATATACGTTAAATAAGTTATACATTAGCTCTCGCGACTGCATAAATCCCATCGCCCCACGTAACTACGTCCTTATTATTCCATCACCAACAGCAGGATTCGGGGTTATCGGAGAAGTTTTCGGAACAAAGTCACCAGGGATTGCCCATTATCCGCAAGCGGCATAAAAAATTTTTTATCGGTGGCTTCTACAACCTGCACGGCTTGTCCTGCCAGCTCCCGACCCGTTGTTGTTACCCTAATCACTTTGGAACGCGTGTCTTTTTGATGCGGAATACGCTCCAGATAGCCTGCTTTTTCAAGGACACGAACGACCTGAGAAATCGTCATCGTATCGCTCCCGGTTAGCTGTGATAACCGAACTTGTGTCAGCGCCTCCTTTTCCTCAAACCAACTGGCTACAGCCAGAACGACAAACTGTGTATGTGTCAGGCCTAAGTGTTGCAGGGCATTTCGTTGTTCGCGTTGCCAGCTATTTGACACTCGCCACAGTAAATAGCCGGGGCTATCGTCCGGCCCTGCGAAAGCGCTGGGAAGAGGCTTATGTTCAGAGGTCATTTACATTGAACCCGTTTCAGCAAGGTATTTTGCCAGCCCCGCCATCACCTCAGGGAAGTCCGAGCTTATTCCTTCGCCGAAAGCCTGAGCCTGCGGACCTTGCGTGCTGATAGCATAAATCAGCATGCAGTGACCGGTAGCTAATGCTTCGATACGATGTTCAACTTTGACCAGCGTTTCATCCACCCTGGTCTCATCAATGAAATACTTTTCTTCAGAAACATCGATAAGTCGGCTACGAATAATATCACCGTCAGGTAACTCCATCGTGAACCATGTTCCCGTATGAAATGGCCCCTCGATAGTGATTGACTTTACGCCAGGGTTCCATCGTTTCCAGTTATCTGTGTCGATAAATGCCTGCCATATTGCTTTCGGCTTGCTGTTTACAGTGAGCGTAAAGGACTTACTCCAGACGTTATCTTTGTTCATAACATTTCCCATTGGATGCTGTAAGTAAACATATAATAAGTGCACTTATGATAGTGCGATGCCAATTTTTTATACAACTCCGATGAGTCTATATTTCACTGTGTGGCATGATTGTTTGGCGCTCGCGCGGGTGACATATCTATCCGGCCTCCACATCAGAATAGAGGCAGCCAAAATACCTTCCTATAAAACACCAGCAAGGCTATCGAAGGAGCAGAGAAAGAAGAAGTCCTCTGGCTATCGATACCCCTCTGTCCCCTGCACCCTGGACGCCTGTTTTAGACTTCCGCGCCTGCTCAGCGTTACGTTTTTTATCACCAGAGTTCCCTTCCCTGTAAATGATGTTCACTCTTCCGACGCAGTCTGCTTTATTTCTGCATAACGGGTAATCAACTGCTTCAGACGTATCTCCAGTTGGGTCTTATCGGCCAAAGACAAAGCCTGACCAGCCGGGGTCAGCGACAGTGCCCGCAATTGTTCTTCGGCCGGTATGGTTTGATTAAAGGATTGCATGGCAGAAAATACAGCTGACTTCAGTTCGCTGACCGTCATGTATCTTCCCTTCTGCTCGTCCAGCCGGTTCAGTCGCTCGCTAAGTTGTTTTAGCTTTGTCATTCCCTGATGCCAGCCGTCCAGATTTTCTTTTGGCAGCGCGCTGGCATTAAGCTGTTGATGCCATTGTAAAACCAGGGGTTTAGTCTGCTCCGGCCACAGCGCCTGAGCCTGCTCAATTAACTGCCGACTGTAGGCAATGTTCCAGTCAGGGGGAAGTTTATCCAGACGGGTCAGTTGCTGCTGTGTTTGCGTTATGAAGGCTTGATCAGGGGCCTGCTGTCTCAGCAAATCCCGCTGTACAGGGGTGAGAATGACAGGCAACGGTGCCAGAGATGCTGCAAGCTGAGCCTGTAGCGGATCCGGTCGTTGCAAAACGTGCCAGCCCCATAGCATTGCAGCGCCGATCGCCAGCATGGTACACATCCCCGCAGTGAAAAATTTCCATTTTTTAGTGGGTGCCAATCTTACTGACAGAACGTCCACATTCGGTTGATGCTCCGTTTGGGGAACATATACCCACCTCGTCGTGTTTTCCTGTGGAAGAGGCAGCGCAGAAGGCGTTTTTGCCGTTATTTTCGCCTCATCCATGATCCCTGCGGGCAACAGGATGCCGCGCTGAACGACAGCGTCGGAACCCGATGCGCCGTCGCTGTTTTCCAGCCTGACAGCATTATTGTGCATCAGCGTCCGTAAGGTATCGAACTGGCTCAGGTGCTTAAGCTCCAGGCGCTCAAGGATCGCTCCAAGGCTGGTAAGTTGCTGTTCTGCTGTGTAAAGCTGGCTCAGGTCACTGTAGTTAAGTGGCAGAGTACGCATCACTTGCTGTAGGCGCAGGCTCAGGTTACTGAGGATCTCCATCCGCGCATGGACCGGCTGTGGCCAGAGCGCTCCCCACTGGTGGCTTATAAGAGCCTCCAGTATTGCCAGACCTTCATTAAGCCCGGACACTCCTGCCTGTTGGGTTCGTGCAAGCGTATACCAGGCCGCAGTTTGCAGTTCCACACCGTTCTGCTCAAACAGTGAGAGGCAGAGTTTTTCTACATGTTGCCAACTGACATCCGGGCGGGCCGGATGAGTCAATTTGCTCAGCTCATCGCGCAGGGCGGCATAATCCGCCAACGTACGTGGATCACCGCCAGTTTTAATTTTACGGTAGGAAATGTCATTCATGACCAGTTGTCCATTCAATTAATATGCAGCACAGGAGGGTTATTATTTATGCGGCTTAGCTTTCTACTTTGCCGATGCATATCCTGGATTTTTTGTTCCAGTTTAAAGTGCTCTCTTTGCAGATATTCCCTGGGTGCACTTTCAGCAGTAAGCAGGGTCTCTTTCAGTAATTGCTGATATTAGCGAGATTTTACTGAGAGGATATTCTCTGGCTTTACATACGGGTTGTCGTGTCGAGATATTGCTGTTGCTTAAGATGCCGCAACAGAACCCGTCCTTCGGGCATAAACTCCGTGCCATAGCGCACCAGGCCAATACCTTTAAGTTCAGCATCAATGGCATAGCGCAGCTCACCGGGGATTTTCTGTTCCAACAGGACAACGGCGATTTTGTTCAGGCGTGGCTCATATTTGAGCAGTACGGCTGATAAGGTACCCATCAGTTCATGGGCTGTCCCCGGCATGCCCTGGAGGATTTTGCTCATATCCGGCAGGCCATAGTCAGGCAGGTGCGCCAGCGTACCTGCGCGACAGTTGAGGATCCGTTGCATGTTATCGAGTACGGACAAAATGACCTGGTTTTGCTCGTTTACCTGATGGAGGCCGAGGCCACCGGTAAAGTTACCGTAAAGAATTTCACAGAGGGAGGGAGTATTATGTAGCATCTTTTTCTATTGTTTAATAATCGTGATTAATAAATACAATTGCAAAAAATTAGCTCCACCATAAAGACAAACTTTATGGGCTAATATGGTTGTACCTGAATCGATAGTGACTTAAATTACTATAACGAACAGCCTGGCGTGCTTACTAATTCTATGGAATCTACCCCCTCATTTGTCGGAAAGAATAATTCATTCCGATTACGCTTAGAAAAATTAAATCCACCATAAACTACAGATTGGCTGGCACCGAACCATAATGAAGGTTTAAATACAACATTCGCGCATTTATCATAAACCACAAAGAAATAGTCTTCATTATTCATGTATTTGTATAATGAGTAAATATTGTATACCCCTATTTTATACACTGCCACTTTAAATGAATTACCGGGACTTACATTTTCAAACAACTTATTATACTCACCATAAAAAACAGTAGTAGGAAAAATCAAGTAAATAACGACGAACACCAATACAATAATTCTGGTTTGAAGTTTATTTTTCATTAACTTCATAAATAAATTACCATATCTGACTCCAGGGGTTTGATCCAATGCACGTCAGATAGAATGATATAATCCCCACCGGAACCATGCTTTTCTCGCCAAAATCTGAAATCGTCATTGAACACAGGAACAAAACCAGAGTAACTCCGAGCAAGCCGACCAAATACCCCTTGAGTATACGAAGATATGTATATCGCAGACTCTGTCTTATCTAAGATACGGTCTTTACTCCAGATGCCTAACGGTTCCGGTTTTATCCCCTCATCAACGAAATCATATGTATCCTTTAGATAAAAGCCTAATGCATCAACAATGAATACGTCTCTCTCTTCTATTTTTTTCGTATCCCCGCGAACACAAACCTTTAAGGTGCTGTTTCCCATTGCTCCATACCATGCATTAATGGTATCGAGCTTGCTCCCTATCGACTTAAAATTAACCTGGGCGGTAGAATCCAGGTTAATGATATTATTGGAATAACCAATGGATATACTCTTTTTAGAATAGTCGCCAATGTCTAATAGACGCTCAATTAGTAGTTTTTTGCCATTTGGGCTGCACCATGTTTTTTTAAGTGCATCCATCCCATTTTTAACCTGTTCAAATTGTAGGGCCCATAACATTTTAACTATATCAACATTTATCTGAGATGGAGGTAGGTTATTAAGATCCCCATTAACAGCTTGATCCTTGCTGGCAATATCGAAGGCAAAAGCTGGTTTTATACTAAACCAGTGCCGCATTAACTTTGCAGCAACATGCCAATTCATTTTATCCATCGCATCAGGGATCATATCTATATGGAAAAATTCCACACTGACTTTCTTTTCTTGCTGTTCCTGTTCTTTAGTTGTAGTCGTTGATGAAACTGCCATTACCTTGTCCCTGCTCTTAGCTGATATATATAATCCAGTGAAACGTTTTCTTCTGTATCTGAATTCACCGTATGTGTCAGGGCAGTGTCCGTTCTTCCCTGAACCGCACCTGTTGGAGTTTGCATTTGGTAGGCGAACTCCATATCTTCGGCACCTGTCAGTGCATCAGAAACGCGGAAGCACGCAGCATATGGGCCATAAGATAATGCAGGCAAGACAGCTGGCATTTCTGGTAGATTTGCTTCCTGAGCAGCACTTCCTGTTGTGGTCGTCCGCTTGGTCTTACGCGTGTACGTCGTATCCGTGCCGTATTCGATTTTCCCGCCTTCGATTTTCAGATAGCTGCCGCCGCCGATTAGCGTCACTTTCTTCTTGCCCGCAAACAACATGTCGCTTGCGGATATCAGGCTCAGTTTTTGTTCTGCAGATAAGTGCATCGCGCCGTTCTGCGCCTGGATTTGCACCGGACCTTCGCTGGCGTTTAGGGTCAGAGAACCCGTACGTGCGAACAGGCCTATCTTTTCACCGGCAAGAATTGCCGTGTTGCCTGATGCTCCACTGCTAAAATCCCCACCCGCATTCATCGTCACGCTCTTGCTGGCGGTCATTTGCATATGTTCGCCGCTGGCGAAGGCCACTCCTTGCGGACCATGGAAGTGAATCATTTCGTTCAGGGGTTTCAGCCGCTGCTCGAACATTGCTTTCTGACTTTCGATATCAGCTTCCAGCGCCTGCGCCTGTTCTGCGGCGGCGGCGAGGGCTTTGATTTGCCGCTGGCAGACTTCGATTTCATTCAGCGCCGTTTCCATATCTAACACATCACCTGCGGCTTTCTGCTGACCATCGGCGGTAATGAACAACCCTTTGGCCACGCGGATGACGCCATATTCATCGGTACGCAATTCGAAGCCCGAGCCCCGCAGCTTATTTTGCTCATCAACAATATGGCCCTGATTCAACTGCGTGCCGCCGAATGGTGTGACGAGCGCAATATGCTCCTGCCTGCGCTGGTCTTCCATCCGTAGTTCGTTACCGGCTGCAGTTCGCAGAATGTTCTGGCTACGGTTGTCGCGAGTGACGATATCCTGATGTTCTGAATCATGAAATGCGTGGGCGATATACGGGCGGTCAATATCGCCGTCGTCATACGCAATACCAACTTCCGTACCGTCAGTCAGCGGCATATGCCAACCGTATGTGTCACCGGAATACGGCTTCGCCTGGCGAATCCACAGAGAGTTGTAGCCCGGTTCTGCATCTTCGCGGCTGAAGTCCATCTTCACCCGGTAACGGCCCTGATTGTCCAGCCAGGCATAGATATCACTTTTATCCCGGCTTTCAATACGGGCCGGGAGCGTGCCATTTATTTTCGGACGCGGCTCTTCCGTTGGACGGAAGGAGAATTGTTCGCTGTACGGTATGCCCCAAACTGACACATGCAGGCGGCTGTCGCGCGCGGCCCGGTATGTGGTGAGTGTAATCAGCATGCCCTCTTTCAGATCGTTAAGGTTGCTGCCGTCCGCTTCCAGCACCATGCCCGGCGTCAGATATGCGGCGTTGCTGAATAGGTGCAGTCTGGCCACCTTATTCAATTCACGCTCGTGGTGAATACGGGCATAAAACGCCCCACTTTCGGTTTCCGGCTCAGACGTGCCGTCATCACCGGCGACCAGAAAAGGAGCGGCGTAGCGGTAATGTTCTCCCGTGGTGGTGGCATTGTTTCTGACGGTGACAGCAGAATCCATCGGGGTGGTCGCAGTGCGATAGTTGTAGTCCCGAGTGCGGACCAGCCCGGTCACCGTGTTGTGCCAGACTCGCAGCCCCCATACAGATTCGGCTACACCGTCATACAACGCAGACGGTTCTTCGTATGGCAGATACTCACCAAACTGGTAGAACTGCTGACTGTCGGCAAAGGTCACTACATCCAGCCCGGTGACATCATTCACCCCGGTACGGAACCAGATGCCGACGTCTGAAAGAATTCGCCGGATAAACTGCAGGTCACTTTCACGCCACTGGGTGATGCGTTCGCGCTGCGGGTAGCCCTTCTCCAGACAAAACTCAAAATCCACACCTTCCAGACCATGCCTGCGCAGCACCTGTTCCACCAGTTCCGGCACAGAAAGGCTCTGGTACACTGCACAGCGCCGGGTATGCGAGAGCAGCGCCAGCCGGGATGAGAGCGTCACGCTGTAGTGCGTCTGGTCACCGGTCGAGCCCAGCCATTCAAACGCCGTAATCACGCCATGAACCTCCCGTCCACTGAGCATGCGCAGCGTGGCGTATTTCAGCAGTACATCTTCTGCCGCCACATCGCTTTGCCGCGTGGTGAACTCAATGCACCACTTCGATGGCTGGCTCAGCGCCTCACGCCCATGAAAATTCAGCACGTCCGGTTTTACCCGACTGTCGTTTATTTCAAGTGTGAAGTGAGTCTGGCCGTCAAACAGGGCCAACCTGTTATCCATCACCATTGCCGTTACTCCTTGACAGGAAGCAGCATCAGGAAACCATTACCGAGTTCGATGGTACGCGGTTTGTCCGGGTCGAGGTCATCGCGGCTCAGCACCAGCCGCCAGGTGTTGTTTTTCATATCCGGACGGTTGAACAATCCGATAACCGCGACATATTGCGCTTCTTCATCCATCGGCATATTGAGCATCACGCTGCCTTTGGGCATCACCAGCAGGGATTTGCTCGCCACAATATCCTCTTTCAGTACCGTATCGGCTTCACGCAGCAGTTCCAGGTAGTCTGCGGCATCTACCTTCTGACGGTCCTTCAGTTGATAGACGCGAACCATGGTCGCCAGCGGCGTCTGCGCTTCATCAGCATTGACCGCCGAGCGCGGTTCAAAATCGAGGCGCAGCACTTTTATTTTTTTGTAGAAAATCGATTTGGTCATGCTGACCGCGCCATCGGAGACGGACTGGCTCAGGCCGCAACCAGAGAGCAGGACGCAGAGGGCGAACAGAACAATCTGTCGCAGGGAAACGGATGTCATGCAGAGATTCCTTTCAGAATATTAGTCAAAGCGGTAACCGCCATCCTGGGCCGGTTGTAGGAATTTGCACTCCAGCCCTTCATAGCAGCCCAGGCTGACAGTCAGATAGCGGCGCTTACAAGGTTTGCCGCTTTTCAACCCCAGAATAGCGGTACGGCCAAGCTGGATGCGGCGCTGTTGCCCAAGACGCGGCTCAGGCAGCAAACTCACCGGTACGGTCAGGCGCAGGCGAACATCTGATCGATAGCCCAGATACACGCGCAGCAACACCATCAGGTCAGTGTGTAGCTGACCACCGGGAAACCAGCCTTCGGCCTCGATCGGGTCACTGGTCGCCAGCCCCAGCAGAATACGGCTGCAGGCCTCTTTGCCGGTTTTACCCAGCGTGGCGCGCTGCGACAGGTAAACACGATTTTCTTTCCCCAGCCCACTGCGCTGAGCCACCTGCACGTTGACCGGATCCGGGCTGATAATCGTTGCGCTGGTATGCGGAGCCAGCAAACTAACCAGTTGGCGAATACCTTCAGCATTTCGGGTCGGCAGGCGCATAGCACCCAGTAGTGCCAGAAAACGGGAAACCGGGGTTGCCACATTTTCAGCAGTACCGGGAATACCCAGGCCTACCAGCCCCAGCAGACATTGCGAGGTCTCATCGGCGCCGCCCGCTGCAAACGTCGCCGGGTAAGCGTATTTACGCCAGATACGGTAGTACTGCGTAGTGATGCGGTGGCTAAAGATATCGAGAAAAGCCGTTGTGGCTTCATATCCTTCCCGCCGCTGGGCGATATCGTCCAGATAAGCGGTCGGTAGCGGCGAATCGACGCCGTACATTCCAAGGAATGTAGTGCGGACCGTGGGTGGCAGCTCCGGATGCTCTTCATCCGTTTCAACGGTGCGTAATTCACTGGACGGAAACCCCATCCCCGGCCAGGGGCGAAAGCGCACCGGATCGGCAGTTGGTTTCTCAGCAGTTCCCAGCAATGGCGCGTCGGGATTCTCCTGCTCAAGCAACTGGCAAAACCGGTAAAAGTTAATCCGCCAGATATCTTTGCCAAGCTGTTCTGTCAGCCCGGCACGTGCTGGCTGTGACTCTCTTTCCATCGCAGTCGTTTCCCTGTCGGTTGCAGTACCAGCGTGAGCTGATTGAAGAGGTGAATATCGGCATACAGCGCAAAGAAGCGGTGCAGCATTTCGCCAAAGAGATTCACATCACCCTCTCCGGCAAAGTTGTCAGCATTGAGCGTAACTTCAATCTCAACCCCGCGCAGCATGAAGCCACGTTCAAAGCGGCGCACCAGCGTGTGCTTCACCGCCACAATGGCTTCCAGGCGGCGGCGATTCATCTCATCGTCGGTCCAGTCATACAGCGCCAGCGTGCCGCGCAACACTTCCGGGTTATCCATCATGCTTAAAAAGCTGGAGCCCAGATGACTCATGACGCGCCAGTGAAAACGATCGTTTGCTGGCGGGTAAAGTGGCAGGCTCGGCGCACTGAGATTCAGGACCTTCACCGCCACCTTACCCGCCTTCACCACCCGATCGAGCAGCGTACTTTCGAGCGCCTTGCGGGGTATTTGCCCGTTGGTGCAGGTGATACGCATGGACAGCGATTCCGGTTTTTCAGAGAGCTGATCCATCTCAAACGAACGGCCACCGAGGATAAGCCAGGTGTCATACAACCCGGACGGGCCACGCTTCACGCGGGTGTGAAAATAACGTTCCGGCGCGTCGTGGCGCATCATGCCGCCACGATGGCGGAAGCTGGTGAACGGTACGTAAGGGTGCTTACCGTTTTTCACCGCGCCGTGGATGTTATCGACGCTGTAGATTTCCGTGTGACCGTCCTGAACGCGCAGCGGACGCAGCAAGTATTCATTTTCCAGAGGGTCGATGGTCAGCGGGTCCGCTTCCAGGGTGAAGAGGTTAATGACCGGCGAGCAGTGCAGGCGGAAGTTTTCGGTGGCAAACGGCATATCAGACGGCCAGCCGCCATCAAGCACGATGTCGATTTCAAACCAGGTGGTATTCGGGTTGAGCCCGGCCAACTCCAGCCCGCGCAGTTCAACAAACATAAACTTCTGCCGGAAGCTGAAATACTCCAGCAGCAACTGATAGCCGCTGAACGCAGCATCGCCTTTCGGCCACAGACGTTCGTTATCTTCAAAGCCCATCGGCTTGCACCAGCCGTTAAAGCGGATACGCCCGGTGTGAGTCGCTGCGTGCCGGGCATACATTGCATGCACCCGACGGGTCAGCGCCAGATGCAGGGCAGACGCCACCGGTCTTTCGGCATCCAGGTAGAGAGCGACTTTATCAATGCCGCTTTTGGCCCAGTCCACCTTGCTGCCGCACTCAAAGCGCAGGCGAATGGCGGCACGCCCGTCAGTCTCGGTCTGCAAACGGGCATCTGCCAGATAAATTGGCTGCAGGGTGATATCGCGGGTCGTGCGGTACTGGCAGACGGTCTTGTCCGGACCAACCGGACGCGATAGCACCGCGAAGCCTTCTGGCAGAATTTCAGCCTGCTTCAGGTGCTGCCATTCCGGATCAAACGCCACCACGGAGAGTGACGGAATGGTGCGCATATAGTGTGGCCAGAGCAGGCTTACCAGCCCTTCGGTCAGCTCCGGCAGGTCATCGTCGAGCTTTTCACGCAGGCGCCCCATCAGAAAGGCGAACCCTTCAAACAGGCGCTCGACGTACGGATCGCGGGCGCCGGTTTTATCCAGATTGAGCATGGCCGCGCGGTCGGGGTGGGCGCGGGCAAATTCTTTACCGGCTTCGCGCAGGTAGCGCATCTCTGCTTCGTAATAGCGCAGGGTTAAATCATCCATGCACGGTTTTCCTGAATGTCGTGGGTCAAAAAGAGAAAATCAGGTGCGGCCTTATCAACCGCATAACACCATCGCCCGGGCGGGATCGATGGCAATCAGGCCAGCCAGCAGCGCGTCCATTTCAGGGGCGAGGCGGGTTTTATCGCTTTCGCTGCGGCCTGCTTTCAGGCGCAACAGCTTCAGACGGCGGGCCTGCACTTCAAAAAACAGCGCAGGTTCCCAATCGTTGAGGGTCAGTTGTGGTGCACTACTCGTGAGTTCACCGAGCAGGTGGAGCGCCATTTCATTGCGTCCGAACTGCTCGGCAACGCGGGCCATCAGCAGACGAAGTAACCAGCGCCTGCGGGGAGAATCCATACCCGGACGACTCTGAAGCCAGCCAAGTGCTGCTTCCGGGCCGTCGCTATCGCCCTTTTCCATCGCCTCGACTTCCAGCGCGAGAATGTCGTCCGTTTGTCCTCCGCCAGCAACCGCGGCAGATTCATTGCCAAACCCCGACATATCTTCGTTCACCTTTTCAGCAATCCAGGTCAGCGTCACTTCATCGGCAAACGGCGTACCATCGCTCCAGGATAGCTGTTCGAGACCATGCAGACGGGCCAGCAGCAGTTTAAGATCGCTGAGAATGTAGTCCGCCCAGCCATCCCAGGGGTGTCCGGCTCGGGCCAGCCCTTGCCAGAGATACCACTGCAGATCGAGCCAGAAGCGGTTGCCGCCTTCGCAGAACATAGAGCTGGCCTGCTCCACCAGCTCCATCCAGTTCTGCTGCAGGTACAGACGCTTAAGCTGAGCACGATAATCCGGTTTAGGCGGTGAGAGACGAGTGCGGCCGCTGGCATCCAGCGCCGGGATTTGACCAACAGTATCCCAGCGAATCACTTTCATCAGCCGGTGCGACGCCAGCCAGCCATCCTGCCGATCGGCCAGCCAACGGGAGAGCATTTTCGACTGACTTAAAAATTCACCCTCGGACTTCACCACGGTGTCCGGGGAGAACGGCCTGACCGTTGAAACAGGCAAACTGTCGGCTGTACTGGTGTTTTGCGGCGTCAAACCATCCAGCCCGCCGGAGCCTGCCAGACGGATTTCCAGCGCGCGGGATAAACCGTCGAGAGAGGGGCGTTCGCGTTCCGGCCAGCTTTCCAGTTGGGTATCCAGCAAACTCAGCGCGGCTGCCGTCCGTGAGGTCTGCTCCCGGTTAGCATCCGGCCACAGTGAAAGGGTGTCCTGCATCTTTGTACTGTTCAGCCACTCAAGCGCGGACTTGCGTGCATTCGGGCGGCGCGGATGACATTGCTCACCGTAGCGGGTCAGCATGGCCGCCAGCAGTTGCAGCCCTTCACACAGCCCGGGCTCGCCCTCACGCTGCAGTCGGGCGAAGATATACCAGGTAACCACCCTTACGTCCCGGGCTGTGCGACAAAGAATTTTTTCAGCCAGCTGACAAAGCTTTTCTGGATCGGTGCCGGAAAGTTTGTTGATCTCCTCACGCATCAACTGGAAATCGTCGTCATAGGCTGGGTCTTCCCCTGCTCCGTCACCGTCCGCTAATGGTTTGAGCCAGTTATCCCATTGTGACAGGCTGCCCTGCTGACGAGCGAGCAGCGCTGACTGTTTCGCTTCATCGGGCATACACAGAGCCAGTAGCGCTTTTGCAGTAGCCATATTATTTCCCCGCCGTAGAGGTAAAGGTGTTATTCATGGCATCTGTGCTAACTGAGAAGATAGATTCCGGTAAGCGAAAGCCCTGCAGTTTCAGTAGCGCCAGCGGGCCATCACCCAGTTCGCTACGCATGATAAATTTCAGCGAGTTGCCGTCCGGGGTGATCCACATTAATTGAGTGCGGCTGCTGTCAAGCGGCGCGATCAGCGCTTTGTCGAGCAGGCGAATCAAGCCCCAGTTGCCCTGATGGTGTTCATAGAGGCGCATTTCTGCCGTATTGCTGCGCCAGCTCAAATCCACGCCTGGATAATAAGTGTTCCCGGGCCAGGTAAAGCTCTGCCAGCTTTCCATCTGGTTGAAGTAATCCAGATTCTGACCGTCCAGCGTCAGTTGCATCCGCGCAACCCCACGTGAAGGGCGGGCCATCAGTTCAAAATGAACGCCCGCATCACCCTGCGCGAAAATAATGTCGGAGATATCTGCCAGTTGGTTGATGGCCGCCAGAAACGCCGGGTTAACGGTCATGCCCTGGCTTGCAGAAGGATCAACCATCCAGTGGCTACCTTCCTGATGCAGAATGCCGCCCAGGTTGGTTTTGAGGAATGCCGCAATACGACCGGAATCACCACGCAGGAACTGAGCCAGAAGAGCAAGTGAGGCATCACTTCCCGTGGCTTTAAACGGATAGCGCCCGGCAAACGCCGTGTTCCACTGAGAGACAATCGTGCGCTGCCAACGAGCGTTCAGGCTGCCCGTTGCCGGGGCCAGCACCTGACGCCAGGCCAGATCCAGTGGCTGAACAAACAGCGCCTGAGCAAAGCCGTTCCACTCCAGTCCGAGACTTGCAGCGACCAGACTGCCATAGTCGCGAGTCTCGGTCAGATCGATAGCTTTGCCCTGGAAGACCGTCTGGGCCATCATCTGCGCCATTGCCTGTGGATCCGGGGCACTGGTAACCTGTTGAAGCTTGAGGCGCGCCTGCGTCACACGCGCCAGCCACGACTGGAAACTCAGGTTGCCATTGCTACCCGTGCCGTCTTTCCCGGCCATCAGGCTATTCAGCGGACCAAATACGCTATCCAGTGGGCCTTCTGGCCCCTTTGCCTGTACGATGAACTGCTGTGCGTTCTTATTGCTGCCCACCAGCTTTTTCGCAGAATCCATCAGCGAATCGGCGAGTGCCTCACCTTTGACCCCGGTCTGCCCCTGCCAGGCCAGCGTATTCATCAGCGCCACCAGCGGTGACTGACGCACATCCGCCAGCAGGCTGAGCTGGGCAATCGCTTCAGGCAGAGATTCTGCCTCATGCCACTGAATGCTGTTGACCATGTTCAGCCAGGCATTGCCAAAGTCGGTGAAATAGCGCCCGGTCAGACGCAGCCTTAGCGCTTGTGGTGATATATCACTGTCTGCCTGATGGGAGTTATCGGTCAGTACCCAGTCGATTTCATCGCGGCGGGTTTTCACTACCTCATCAATAGCGTTCTCGACCTGCTCTTCCCACGCCTGGCGAGTGAACATTCCCGGAACCACTTCTTCGGTGCTGAAAATGGTCGACGCGTCGGTATCACCGGTCATATCAGCGAGGGTTAAGTCTGGCCAGTTGCGGGCGATGCGCAGCAGCATCTCCTGATAGAGGCCTGACTCAGCATTACGCTGTCCAATCTGCTTGAGCAAAATCTGACGCACACTGCCAACCAGGTCGGTATCTGGCTTAATTTTCCATTCCAGGTGCGCAGGCAGGTTCTGAGCATAGAATCCGAGCAGTTTCGGGGCCAGGGTCTGCCAGGCGCTGTCGGCAACGCCAGATCGGGACGGCCAGACTTTCACCATATTTCCGGCAAACCAGATTGCCTCCGCTTTGTCCGGGCGCGCCAGCATCAGATAGCCCTTGAGCAGGTTATAAGCCTTTTGAAAGCCCGCAGTCCGTGCTGCACTGGCTGGAGGGAGTTCCACAAATACGCTCAATTGACGATGGAGCTCATCAACCAGCGCATCGCGCATCAGTATCTGGTTATTACGGGCATACAGTGGCCAGAGTGCATTCAGGGTCTCACGGTCCTGATTCAGGCCAAAGCGCGTATACCACGGCGCGCCGTGCGTTTCCCTGTCCTGCAGGCGGGCAACGGCCTGCTGCAGAACGAGCTGATTGCGCAGGCGCTCCGTCAACGGTTGCGTTGTATCGGCGGCAGCACGGGCAGTTTGCTGAGCCTGATAAATCTGAGCACGGTTAACCATCAGAGAAAGCAGTACTCCCGCGCCCCACAGCAAAACCAGCGCCAGCATCATCAGGCGCAGAACGCGCCGCCAGTGGAAACCGATTTTGCGGGCGTGAACATGCAAACAATCATCTTCCACAGCCTGCCAGGCCGGGTGACTCAGACGCGCGTGCGGCAGCGTGGAGGTTGCTGGCAGCACAGGGCTGAACATCAAGCCACGCAAGCGGTAAGGTACCGGACCGGTCATCAGGCTGGTCAACAATGGGATTAACTGTTGTTTAAGGCGGCCACATAATTGATTAGATAACTGCAGCAGCCAGCCGTGGCGGGTATCGCTCAGTAACATTGGCATACCCGCGCGACGCAGACGTGAGGAAAGCGTCGACAGTGACTCAACCGCAGCGTCCGGTGACGCCCCCGGTCCAAACAATGTGCCTGTCGCCGGAACGCCCTCACCTTCCTGACGCCAGGCTTCCTCGCGGATAAACCACAGCCAGACCGGCGCCTGCCAGCCAAACAGCGAATCACTTTTCTGTCGACTGCGAACCATCGTATCCAGCGCGGCGGCATCCGGGAGTTGTTTGCAGTCCATAACCTGCACAATACCGTCCACCGGGCGCTGAGGGCGCACCTCATTCAGCACGTCAACAAATTCCGGGTCCGGCGTGGTTTTTGCTGATCCGGCATGGATCAGGACAATACCGTCGTTTTCCTGCCAGTGATCACGCTTGAGCCCCGGAACCACGTTTTCGATATGGTCATCAGTACCCTGCACCAGCAGCAGGCGGACTTTCGATTTCCAGCGGTAGCCATAGCGCAGGCGGAGGTGGTCGATGATCGGGCCGGAAGTAAAGCACGTTATGTACTCGTCGGTGTGAAGAGGCGCTTCCGGCTGGGAAGAATTCCCGACGTTGTTACCCGCATCCTCGTTCTGATTGCCCCCCTTTTCCCCGGCGGTCACCGTCAACATTTGTGCAAACCACCCAGCGACCAGAATGACGATGACCAGCGCCAGGCAGAAAATAATCACACCGGGGTGACTGAAAGGACCTATGCGCACCGTAGCGGCTGTCTCTTCCGGGTAAATCCAGAGAAAACAGCCGACTATGCCGGTAATACAGAGCGCCAGGAAAATAATGGATGTGAGTGCGGACGGTCTTTTCATAACGAGCGGTAACAATCCCTGATTATTATTCTGAAGTGACAGCGCAGAGCTGTGTGTAGTCTGGTGATGATTCGGTCACAACAAGTTGTGCTTCTCGGTCGGCGATGCACTGGCGGGTCGCAAGAATTAAGGCTTGCCAGGGTGCCGTCACACCGGCGAAACCTGCCACGCTGTCGATATTGACGTAACGCTGTACCGTCAGTTCTGGCGCATAAATATCGCAGGCCGTGCTCAGCGTACCGCTGGTAGCCAGGGTTCCACCGGTAATCCAGCCACGCAGCTTCGCGTCTTTTTCAAGCCCAGCCCATAGCAACGCGTGGCGTAATGCATGGTTCATATCACCCGAGTAATTAATTTGCGGACGATGAATGCGTGCTGATTCAGGTGGAGTGTCTTTAAGGCGGCAGTTGGTCATCAGCACCACGGAAATGGCTTCCCCGGAATCATTCACAGGAACATCATTCAGTTGTGCGCTGAGGACCAGCAGCGCAGACGGTTTTGCATAGTGGTAGTCAAGCCAGTAATCAACGATCCGCAGACCAGAGAGGTCGCGGATGCGGATCACTCGCCGGGTTATCCCTGATAACCAACTGAGCGAGATATCCTGCGAACCTTCGGCAAGATCCAGTGCCAGATAACAGGTCAGGGATTCAGGTAAAGCCTCCAGTAATAAGTTGATGCGTTCCACCGCTTCGTGCCGATAAACATTCAACACATCAGACGCGTTACCTTCTTCAGCTAAACGGGAGTGCCTGACGGGCTTTCCCGCCCCACGGGGCATTACCGGTTGTAGTATCGGCACTTTAGCAAGTGCTGCGTTTTGCGTTGCCACATGCTGGCATTCCAGAGCATTCACCAGATACTCCCCCGCAAACCAGGCAAAACGCTGCCCACGTGCTTTATCATTATCGAAACGGGCTTCGATCCTTCGGTTCGCCGCATCCTGCCCAACGCTCTTGTATTTGTAGCCCGCCCGACGGGCCGAGAACAGAGCCCCCCAAAGTAGCGCGGGCAATACGGCAGCAAAAAGCCAGAAACCGGGGCCGGAACGCTCACCCTCCCAGAACAGAAACGTCAGCCCCATCCCCACAGCCAAAACCACGACGCCGAAAATCAACCAGCGACTGGTTGCCGGACGCGGCGGTTTGGCTTTTTTCTCCGGGATCTGTTCCAGAATGACTGGCATGGCTTACCCCACCAGTGCATCAGGCAGAGAAGTGATTAGTGTGCAACCACAGGCACATTTATGACCATGAAATGCCACCGGGACCCCGTTATCGAGATAGTCCGGGTTGCCTCCGGTAATAACGGTTGACCCATGCCCTGGCTGTGGGCAAAAGACTTTATCGCCTTTACGGGCGACACCAATACCACCAAAAACCATGGTGGAGGAGCCTGACTGAACTGTGCCGCCGTGGGTAGTTTTATCGCCGATTCGAACGATTCCTTGCATAGCATTTCCTTAATAAACCGTTATATATACAAAATGAGCAATAGCCGTATTTGTTACATTCATAAACTCTATGCAGAGGACCTGATAATAATCCTCGCTGTTGAGATACTTTTGTAACTGTCGTGTCCGTGAATTTATTTATGTGATCATGCAGAATAACCAAAAGGCCTCAGCATGCGGATCGTCCAAATTACATTCAGCGTCCGTATTTTCATTACTGAATCAAAAGATGAATCCTGACATGTATGTTTCTATAGCGTTTAAATGACATTATTTGGCACAGACTATTTTCTAAATCACCTTTATTTCTATAAAACTGATATATATCCTCTTTATTTTGGAGTGTCATTAATGGGAGGTATCCAATTTTCACATTAATAAAATGGGGCATGTTTATTTTGACCTGCTCCCCATTGGTTAACACACGACGATGTTAGTAATGTCTTCATTAGCAACGTGAGGACATCCCCATGAAGAAGCGTTTTTCTGACGAACAGAGCATCAGTATTCTCCGCGAGGCCGAGGCTGGTATTTTCGCCCGTGAGCTTTGCTGTAAGCATGCTATTTCTGACGCAACCTTTTACACCTGGCGTAAGAAGTTTGGTGGCATGGAAACCCCTGAAGTAAAACACCTTAAGTCGCTTAAAGAAGAGAATGCCCTTCTCAAGAAGTTGCTTGCAGAAGCCAAGCTGGATAAGGAAGCATTACAGGCAGCGTTGGGCCGAAAGTACTGACGACAGACCACAAGCGGGAAGCTATTGTAGTGATGTGTAAAACGACGGGTCTGTCGCAACATCGAGCCTGCAGGCTGGCTGGTTTGTCCCTGTCGACGTGCCACCATCAGGCGAAGCGTCCGGAGGTTGATACGTATTTATCCGGGCGCATCACTCAGCTGGCGCTTGAGCGTCGGCGTTTTGGTTACCGTCGTATATGGCCCCTACTGCGACGAGAGAGCCTGCGTGTTAATCACAAGCGCGTGTACCGACTTTATCATCTCAGCGGCCTGGGTGTTTAGCGCAGACGACGTCGTAAAGGCCTGGCAACAGAACGTCTTCCATTGCTCCTTCCTGCTGCTCCTAACCTGACGTGGTCGATGGATTTCGTCATGGACGCACTGGCTACCGGACGCAGGATCAAGTACCTGACCTGCGTCGATGATTTCACGAAGGAATGCCTGACAGTCACTGCTGCCTTCGGTCTGTCGGCATTCAGGTCACATGTATTCTGGACAGCATTGCGTTATTTCGTGGCTATCCGGCAACGATCAGAACAGATCAGGGACCAGAGTTTACCTGCCGGGCACTGGACCAGTGGGCCTTTGAACATGGCGTTGAACTTCGGCTTATTCAACCGGGCAAGCCGGCACAGAACGGGTTTATCGAAAGCTTTAATGGTCGATTTCGAGATGAGTGTCTGAATGAGCACTGATTCAGCGATATTGTTCACGCCAGAAACATCATTAATGACTGACGGCAGGACTATAACGAGTGTCGGCCTCATTCCTTACTGAATTATCTGACGCCAGCGGAGTTTGCAGCAGGCTGGCGAAATGGAAAAAACGAAGATAAACAAACCGACATCACTAACTGATTATTATGTTTAATGCTGGGGGAAGGTCAGCAATATTCCAGGTAACACTTACCCTCTGCCCATCTATAAGTTCTTCGCCCTGTTGCGTCTATGAATATGTGCCGAAACGCATATTTATTCCTCTTCACAATCGTCACGACTGGTTTTAGCAACAAACTTTTCGATGCTGATTAATCGGATTACTTCCTACAAAAAATAACTACCAATGACAATCTGTGCCATCACTATTGTATGCATTGGTGTTATCTTCAAAACGAGTAATCGCATTGGTTCTGGATTTATACTCAAATTGATAGAACCGAGCACCTTGCGACATTACGGTATAATAACCATTAATTTTACCATTTATAAACTCAGCCCATTTTATAGTGAACTGATCAGGGCCGCCTTCTTCATTTTTCTCGGTAGTGCTACTTACATAAATCAATGGTATGGCTACTTTTGATTTCTGATATTTAACGTAACCTAAGCTAATCCCATCTTGATCAATCTGCACAAACTTCACATTAGTTTTACCTGATGTAAAACATCCAACAGACTGCCCCCCCTCAGCAAAAACAGCACAGGAAGCGGTAGCCAGAACCAATCCTAAGGCTAATAATTTCATTGCAACATCCCTATTCTTTGATTGATATACTCGAGCACATTTACATATTCAATACCATATATTTTCTTATGTGGAGTGCTTGTTGGAAAAGGTGACGAGGCCAACAATTCTTTTGCTCTTTTATAGCCTTTAAGAGCCTCTTCAGCATTTTTGTCTGTTCCACTTCTATGACCAGAAGGATCGTGCCAGAGGCCCCAGGCTAATGAATATACTTTACTTTGATAAATGGAACTCGTCTCAAATGAGAATACGCCATTGTCACATTGTTTATTTAAATGCTCACCACCTAAACTTTTAACTGCTGAGCTAAAAATTGACAGCCTATCGTTATAACCATTAAATCCACCGTTAATTACAGCAGTAACCTTATTAAAATCATCATTTTTAGCGAACTCACTCAACTTTCTACTCACATCATAATACCAAAATGCAGACAAAACACTGTGAGGAAGTCTGGTTAGCTTATCTCTGGCACTATCTCCTGACGTTACATCTTCACCAATATACTCACCATACTTTTCATAGTTTGCGCGCAATGTTATTTGAATTAAACCTCTACCATACCATGGTTGATATGATGCTCGCTCTCCATGTATTTCTTTAGTGAATCTGAAATTTCCACTTTCATGCAGCACTTGTGCTAAAAAATGAGCCTTTTCTCTACATGTTGTAATTCCAAATTTTTTAAACCCGTTGTTCATTTCGGTGAGATAAGAGCTTAAAGTATCAGCACCTACTCCAACAATGAATTTCTGAAGCTCTTCTAAAGTTATGTCCCGATCGCAAGCACACGAACTTCCATTTAAAGTATTCAAAAACATCACCGGATGCATATGCCAGACCGCTTTACCCGATGTAAAGGGTTCTACCTGGCTCATCCACTCCATATCATCCAGCCATTTCTTCGTGAATCCTATCCGAAGCGGATCGTAGGTCTCAAAAAACTTTTCCCATTTTGGAGCGCTACTGCCTCCAAACCACTCGCTTTCATGTTTCACTATCAAACGGGCAGCGATATCGCGGATCCCCATTTCGGGGTGGTGAACTGCGTTATACAGCTCCTGTCCGGACAACTCTCCGTCTTTATCATTGTCTAGTTTATCTGCCATGGCTTTGTAAAAGTCAGCCATCTGCTGTTGTTGAATACCACGCTCAGGACCCACCCGCCTTGAGAAAGTCTCAAAAGTGGATTGAACCCACTGTTCGTTCAACGACTTCGACATATCTGGTGTGGATTCCTGGGAAAAAGCAGAAAAACCAAGCTTATTTAAATCATATTGAGTGATTTCTTCTATGTCATTCTGGCTCAGCCAGCTCTGGTCACTAATCTGATAATATTTCTTCCCGCCACTCTCTTTCGAATTACACGTATCTGCCGGGAGAATGCTATGGATATCTTTCCCGACCTTAGCCGATGTCTGTGTAAAGGTATCGTCTGTATTCGTATACAGCAGGCCCTCTGGCTTGATACGGATATATTTACGCCCGGCCGTTATCTCTCCGGGATTATTCAGAAATGCCGGCATACGGCTATCTGCACTGAGCATTTCGATATGTGCATAGGTACTGCGACTGACCTGCCCCATCCCCGCCGGTACAATATCGTTACCCAAAAAGCCGATCGCATCCCCGGCACTGATGTTCAGTGTTGCCTCCGGTTTTGCAACTGCATCGAAGATTCCCTTAGCTACCGCTCTCCGCATCCAGACAGGCAAGTGTGCATACTGTTCGCCATCTTCAGCCATATATTCAGGCAAAAGAGTCACCCAAAATAATTTTCCGCTTACATTCCCGTCTTTATCAAGTTGCTGCGCCAGCCCAAACGGTTGTGCTACTGACTGATTTAAAAAGGTTGCTTCTTTAAGAATAAGAACCCGGCTCCCTTTTACCAGCTTCCCATCCTTACCAGGGGCAAGTGCCGGAGTATCTGCATTTTGTCCACTCTCATACCCTCCAGACTTGCGCTTCGTTACTGTACTTTTCGCTTTCAGACATCTGCATTTCTGAAATGCCGAGAGCGGAGCCAGCCCCATATATAGTGAGTAAAACTCAAACCAGGTATTTTCTTTTTCAGGGTCTGGCTTGCAGATTGATTTCACGAGTACAAATGTCGTCGAGTATTGCAATGTTTGTCTGTTGTAGATGTCTGTTTTATAGTCCTGATTCAGTCGCCAGGCCACTACTTCCCCGTCAGCCATACATTGAACCGGAACAACTGAATCCATCGTGCCAGGTTTCAGGGCTGAGCCTGGCGCGGAAATTTCCGTAAGGTGAATACCGCCATGCCACATACGATTTGTACCGGCGAGCCATGATCCATGAGGCTCTCGCCCGATAAGGCCCATCATTTCATCCAGCGTGGCGTAGTTTTCTCCGTTTTTCTTTCGGGCAGGAAAACATGTTTTCATTCGGGCAGTCCTTAGCGTGACATAATGCCGTCTGACTCAGGTGGCACAAGTTCAAGAGTGGATTTATCGAAAACGGGCGGTTCGCACTGCATATTTGCACCCGTCATCGGGACCTGATAGCGCGAAGCTTTGGTAATAAAGTCCCCGTTCGTCCCGTGCTCAATCCCGCTTTCACTCAGCTTCAGGTAGGAACCACCGCCGTTCAGGGTCAGGGTTTTCGGGGTGCTGATGGTGATTTCATCTTTACTGCTGGTGATCGTGAACTGCTGGTCGGAGCTCATCTCAAGCGTGCTGTGCTGGGCGCGTACTTCTATGCTTCCCTGATTGGCAATGACCTTCGCCCCGCCTTTATGGGCAAACAGCCCCAGCGATTGTTCTGCACTCACCGTGACACTCTTCATTGCCCCGATATCAACATGCTGGCCTGCGGTTACCATGGTGTTTTTCGTGCTGGTCAGTTGCAGATGTTCCCCGGAGGTAAGGGCAACTCCCTGAGGGGCTGAAGCCAGCACCACGGCGGCCTGCAGATCTTTCAGGCGGTTCTGGATCAGGTTGTTTTGTGTCTGAATATCGCAGGTCAGGGCTTTCGCCTGTTCGGCAGCACCGTTCAGCGCCAGCATCTCGCTGTTGGCCTGAGTTATCAGCCTGACCGCTGGATTCATCTCCAGCACTTGCCCCTGGCCTTTAGCCTGAGCATCTGCTGTCAGGTAAACCCCACGGGCAGCACGCATGGCTCCAAACTCATCGGTGCGCAGTTCAAAACCCGTACCGCGCTTTTCGCGCTGGAAATCAACAAGATGGCCAATGTTGAGTTGGGTCTTGCCAAACTCCGTCGCGAGCTTGATGTGCTCTTCCTGCCGCTTATCTTCCAGGCGGAGTTTGTTGTTCGCCGGGGTACGCAGGACGTTGCGCGTGTGATTATCGTCAGTGACGTGATCCGGGTGTTCAGAATCGTGTTGGGCATAGGCGATGTACGGACGGTCAGGGTCTCCAGCATCGAACATCACTGAGACTTCAGTACCGTCGAGCAGTGGCGCATGGAAGCCGTAATTATCTCCGGCATACGGCTTCGCCATACGCAGCCACAGATAGGCATAACCCTGCTCGCTGTCGCTACGGTCGAAATCCAGCTTCGTGCGGTAGCGACCCTGATTGTCCAGCCAGGCATAGGTATCGCCTTTCTCGGTGCTTTCCACCCGTGCAGGTAGTGTACCGGCAATCACCGGGCGATGATGTAACGGTGGGCGATAGCACACGGCTTCGCTATAAGGGATCCCGGTAAAGGTCATCTTAAAGCTTTGCTTACGCGAACCACTACTTTGCACACCTGTAATGACGATACCGTTTTTCAGGCTGGCAGGGAGCGAACCCTGCGGCTCAAGCACCTCGCCCGGTGCCAGCACCGGGCTGGTTGTTTTACCAATGACCGTCTGCTGCATATTCAGAATACGTTCATGGCGCAAGCGGGCATAATACGCCCCACTCTCCGGGGTTTCGGTATCCCCTGCGCTCAGAAACGGTTCTGCGTAGTGGTACACCTCACCCGTGGTGATGCCATCGGCAGTGCTGACAGAGACAGAACTGTCCTGTGGCGTCAGCGCCTCGCGGTAGTTGTAATCGCGGTTGGTTACGCTTTCTGACACCACCTGATAGCAGGTTTTAATATCCCAAACGCTGAGCTGCCCGTTATCGCTGGTGCGTGACGGCTGAATCAGAGGCAGAGTCACGCCAAACTGATAGTGCTCCTGGCTGTCCTGGAAAATCACCACATCCTTTTCGAGGCGACTATCCATTTCAAAGCGCCAGAAGATGCCGACTTCGGCAAGAAGGCGCTGCACGAATTCCAGATCGGTTTCGCGCCACTGGGTGATCAGTTCGCGTGCCGGATAACTCTGCGACAGACGGAATTCAAAATCAGCGCCTTCCAGCCCATGAGAGCGCAGGATCTTCTCCACCACTTCAACAATGGACTGATTGAGGTAAATCTCGCTGCGCTTTGTGTGTTGCAGCAGCGCGATGCGCGGCACAATCTTCAGCATGTACCAGGTTTCATCTGCTGAAGTCGAGAGGCGCTGGAATGTCTGAACCACGCCATAAATGGTACGTACTGGTGTGGTGGGTATACCGTTATATAACGGAACCTGGAGCGTGAACGACGCCGGTTTAAGCAACATACTGTCACTGGCAATATCGCTTTCGGTACAGGTCACTTTGACGGTGTAGTGCCACGGTTCGCTGAGTTTTTCTTCCGCCTGAAAATTGAAAACATCCAGAAAGTGCGGGCACTCGTGAACGTCCAGCCTGTAGCGGGACATTCCCCGAAGTTCGTCGATTTCTTCCTTCGCAAGGGTAATCACGAAATCACTCATCCTTTTATTCCTCTCTCCCGCACTTTCTCTGTAATCAACCTCTATTTAGATAAATAACGAAATGTAGATAGTCAGGAATTATTGCCCGTTAAATAGGAAATTCTTTCGTGCGTCATTTTTGTCTGGCACTGGTAAATAGTAATCTGCTGCTGCGCATTAATCGTCTCTGATTTACCATCTGGAAGTTTTCCACATTTCGCCACTTTATTATTAACCCATGCAATCTGCTCTTTCTTCATTGAATTTCGTGCTGAGTCGGGTAATTCCTTCCATACTGCATTCAGCTCACGATCTGCGCTTACATAAGTGGACCTTGCGGAATTCAACGAGTTCTGCGAAAGAGTACTAATAATCTGGTCTTTATTTACAGCCAGTACGCTCATGTTGAACAAAGCAGCAGAAGCATCAATCCTGCTGAAGTTGCTAAATAAAACATCCTTATTATTATCAGCTAGTTTGGCATTATAGGTAACACCGTTCCAGGTTACGCCGCTGTTGTTTACCTTTCCATACCCGCCAGTAACATAGCGCAAATAATCTGGAACCTTACTTATCACATCCAGCGTATCTTGCGGGATTTTAATTGAAACAGTAGCGCTACAATCCAGACCATAGCTTCCTTCACTGGAAGTTGATATATTCGCAACGATGACTTCCATGCTATTCAGCATATTCTCATAAACTGAAACTGGTTTATCGTAATTAAACCTGGACTTTACAAGGAAGTCACTTTGCAACATACCCGACGCATCATTTTTTATATAATCAGCAAGCGCTTTTACTGCATCATCTCTGCCACACTTAAAATTGTTTGAATCAAATAATCCGGCATTTGCCGCACCAGAAAACGCTACGATTACGCTTAATAAGGCCATCTTTTTGAACATTTTTTATTTCCCTTTTTAGATATTGATTTAATTCCGTAGTTTGTTTACTGCTTACTCAGCCCCAAACACCAGCGCAACCCCCTCTTCGTCACTCCACCCCAACGTCAGCGTGGTCGGCTTCTGTTTTGCAGCCATATAAGCCAACAACTGCTGGCTCAGCACCGGCAGAATTTGCTGGTTGAGCAGGCTGTCGATGTTGCGAGCGCCAGTATCCGGCAGCAGGCAGGCGGCAGTCAGGGCGTCAAACAGAATCTCGTCGATATGCGTGACCAGTCCGTAATGTCGATGTAAGCGCTTGCTGACCTGTAACAGCTTCATTTCTAAAATAGTGCGCATCGCTGCTTCCGACAGCGGACGGTAAATCACCGTCTGGAAGCGGGCGAGCAGCGCAGGCTGGAAATGATCACGCAAAATCGGACGCAGCAGTTCGTGCAAATCGCCTTCCGTTGCCTGCGGTTTTGCATCCAGTTGTTGCATCAGGTGGTCGCTGCCGAGGTTGGAGGTCATCAGAATGACGGTGTTGCGGAAGTCAATTTCGCGTCCTTCGCCGTCGCGCATAAACCCGCGGTCGAAAACCTGATAGAACAGGTTCATCACATCGCGGTGGGCTTTTTCTACTTCATCAAGCAGTACCACGCTGTACGGACGCTTGCGCACCGCTTCAGTCAGAATACCGCCCTGACCGTAACCGACGTAGCCGGGAGGTGAGCCTTTCAGTTGGGAAACGGTGTGCGGCTCCTGGTACTCCGACAGGTTGATGGTAATCAACGCTTTATCACCGCCGAACATCACATCTGCCAGCGCCAGTGCGGTTTCGGTTTTCCCCACGCCGCTTGGGCCAACCAGCAGGAACACGCCCTGCGGACCGTTCCCGGAAGTGAGGCCGGTTTTCGCCGCTCGCAGACACCGGGCGATGGCTTCAAGCGCGACATCCTGTCCGACCACACGTTTGCCGATTTCATTTTCCAGGCTTAGCAGTTCGGTCTGCTCGTCTTTCATCAGTGAGGACAGCGGCACACCGGTCCAGTCGGCAACCACATTGGCGACGGTGCGTACATCCACATCCACAGAGAGCAGCGGGTTGCTGTGCTGCATGCCGTTCAGTGCCTGTTGCAGCTGGTAAGTCTCACTCTGGCGGGTGATATCCTGGCGGCTCTCCAGCAGTTGTTCGGTAAGCGTGAGCTCCTGACTGTACCGGGTCTCCAGTTCGTCGAGTTCCATAGTCAGGCGCACTTCTTCCTGCTCAATCGCCGCCAGGCGTTCACCATGTGTCTGATTACCGACGGCAATGTCTTCCAGCAGCGCCTGCTTCTCCATGGCAAGGGAGGTAATTTGCGCGCGGATGCGGGTCAGCGGTTCCGGTACGGTATCAAGACTCATGCGTACGCGGGCGGCGGCAGTGTCGAGCAAATCGACAGCTTTGTCCGGTAGTTGGCGCCCCGTCAGATAACGTCGCGAAAGCGTGACGGCAGCGCGAACCGCGTCATCGGTGATATGGACGTTATGGTGTTCGGCGTAACGAGATTTCAGGCCGCGCAGCATCAGGCAGGCGGTGTCATCGCCCGGCTCGTCCACTTTTACCATCTGGAAGCGGCGCTCCAGAGCGGCGTCGCGCTCGAAGTATTGTTTATATTCAGACCAGGTAGTGGCAGCAATGGTACGTAACTCGCCACGCGCCAGCGCAGGTTTCAGCAGGTTGGCCGCATCTGCACCACCCGCCTGGTTGCCCGCGCCAATGATGGTGTGCGCTTCATCGATAAACAGCAGAATCGGCACCGGCGACTGTTGCACGGCGTCGATAACATTTTTCAGACGCTGTTCAAATTCGCCCTTCACGCCAGCTCCAGCCTGCAACAGGCCGAGGTCGAGAGTGCGCAGAGCAACAGCTTTGAGTGATTGCGGGACATTGCCTTCGGCAATACGCAGCGCGAGGCCTTCGACCAGCGCAGTTTTCCCCACGCCCGGCTCGCCCACCAGGATGGGGTTGTTCTTGCGACGACGGGAGAGAATGTCCACCATCTGGCGGATTTCCGTATCGCGGCCAAACACCGGGTCGATTTCACCTTCTTTCGCTCTGGCGGTGACGTCGAGGGTGAATTTATCCAGCGCATTTTGCAACGCCGGGCTCAGTTCGCCCTCTTTCACTTCGGCATTTACCGGGCGGCCGACTATTTCAGCATCGCCACTGTAGCTCTGGGCCAGCCCGGCGTGCTGTTGTACTTCCGGGCGTTCGTCAGACTGCGCATCCAGCAACGGGTGCAGGCGCTCCAGTTGGTTCTGGCCCAACGTCAGCAGCGGCCACAAGCCATCACAGTTAATCAATTTCGGGCTTTCGGCCAGCGCGGTTAGCAGGTGCAGGCCGCGAATCTGTTCTTCGCCTTGTAATGACGCGGCCATCCATGCCTGCTTCAGCAGTATGTTGAGGGAGTCTGCCAACTGCGGGCGGCTACGCACCGAGCGCGGAAGCGCATCCAGCCAGCACAGTAGCGCTTGCCACATACCGTCCATATCCCACTCATAACGTCGGGCCAGCACCGTGAGGTCGCCTTCGCCCTGCTCCAGCAGTTTCAGCAGCCAGTGCTCCGGCAGAATTTCTGCATGGGCTCGGGTCTGGCACAGGGATGCAGCCCCTTCCAGCGCACGGGCGCAATAAGGATTAAGGCGACGTAACAGGACGGCTGAGTTTTCCATTTTTCTCTCTCTTAGGTTTTCCTGGGCACGCTACCGCCCATCGCTTTCCCTTTTGACAAGGAACCCAAAGCGCATCAGGTCAGGCAGATTGTGTAATTCTTTGCTGAACGCCTGTAAGGACAGACACTCAGCAAAAAACTGCGGACAGGTTGTACTGTCCGCATCAGGCTTACGCGGTGGCGCGTTCGTTCCAGGAATCGGAATGAATGATGTTGCCGTCTTTATAGGTCCAGGTGATTTTTTCGTAGCGCAGCTCGATCTGCTCAAGGTGGTTATGCTTCTCGAAAGAAGGATCCTTAATGTCGTGCATCACCGGATTCACTTTCACCACTTTCACGTTTTCCAGTTTGGTGTTGAAGTACTCCACTTCCTGGCCAGCATCGTTGATTTTGTACCACCGGAATTCCGCAGACTTCAGGGTCTGACCGGTGGTCACCGCCTTGTACAGATACGGGCTGGACGAGTCGATTTCTTTGGTGAACAGGAACGGGGTGTGGATACGGGTACCGGTCAGCTTGCCGGTGTTGTTGTCGGTCGGGATGTACAGGTTATGCTCCTGAGCCACCACTTCGATGCTGCCTTCACGATCCTGTACATCAACAGAACCTTTAATGTCCGCGCCGCCGTCATCTTTCAGCCAAAGGTAAACAGGAATTGCCATCGGATTTACTCCATTTAGTGTTGAGAAACGTCATCATCCTGCGATGACGCCGGGGTTTTGCCCGGTATCAGACAGGCATTGGCCTGCGGTACCAGACTAATTTCGACACGGCGGTTGAGCGCACGGCCTTCCGTAGTGTCATTGGTTGCTATGGGGCGACTTTGACCGTAGCCCTGCACCGCAAAACAGCTTTCCGGTACATCACCGTTGTCACGAATCCAGTCGCGTACCGCGCTGGCGCGTTGCAGGGATAACGACTGATTGAGCTTCGGATCCCCGGTGCTGTCGGTATGGCCTGCCACTACAATCAGCCAGCCCGGCTTCGCTTTAATACCTACCAGGGTGTTGATCAGCATTTTGGTGGACCCGACTTTGAGCGCCGATTTGCCAGAATCGAACAGCGACATGCTGTCGAGAAGGACAATTTTCGCTACCGGTTCGGACTTCGGCTGCGGTTTGGGCGGCGGAGGTGGAACCCAGGTATCAATGGCCTGCTGAATGCTCAGCCACAAACGCTCGCCCGGATAAAGCCCCAGACCGTAACGCTGCGGTGTCCCCTGGCGCTGCCAGCGTTCCAGCAGCAAGGCATCCTGTTGCAGGGCATGTAGTGACTGCGCTTTCGATGTGTAGTGCGTCATTGGAATGGCGTACCAGCGCTGCAGATCGGAGGCGATCCGCCCGATAAGAGACTGGTTGTGCAGGACGGACAAGCCAAGCGCGCTGACGATGCAAAGCAACAGAAACATCACCACACCACGCCCAGTTTTCCCGCCCTGAAGAGGCATGGCATAAGGCGCAAGCAACGGCAGAACTGGATCAGCAAAATGCCACAGCGCCGGATACGTTGAGCGGGTTGCCGTTGGTAACAGTTTCGAATGGCGGAACAACCACTGCGGCCAGATAGCCTCTGCCCGCGTACGGACTGCCCCGCTTCGAACCACTACCGCAAACGGCGTGACAGCCGGACATAGCCTGTCCGTTTTCGTCAGTTCATCCATCATCACCTGTTGCAGCAGCCCCATCGAATGAGACAAATACGGCAAACGGATCACGTTTTCAGGCAGAGCGCTCCATTCATTCAGTGTCAGCGCAGGCTCATCTGTCGGACAGACCAGCGGCGTTTTACCCCGAATCACAATCCAGGGCGTTTCCGGGCCGGAAAACTCGCCAGCCAGCACGACAGGAGGCAGATAGCCGGAAAAATTCTTTAGCTGGTTCACCTGCTGGCGTAGAACCTTCAGGGAAGCACGCAGTAGCCCTTCATCTTCATGCAAATCCGGCAGGCAGCGGAACATCACCACAAGTTGCCCGGCCATACGTGGTTCACGCGCCAGTAAACGATCAGCAAATTTGCTTAACTGATCCGTGGAACCCACTTTCAGATAACAGCCCTGCGCCGTGGTACGACACCCGCCTTCCGCAAACAGAGGGTCGTTAAGATCGCCACACAGCAGCAAAACTGGCCCGGTAAAACCTGACGGTGGGTAAACACCCTCATCAGCATGCTGCCCGGCAGGTTGCTGGCAACGATAGCGGCGACATATCAGCAACATCGCCACAATTATCCCTACCAGCGTCAGCAGGCCTTTGGTCAGCACGAAGAAATTCAGGAATCCCCACATCAGCCAAAGCGCGGCAACCAGACAAATCAGCACCGGAAATGCAGCCCGTAACAGTGCAGATTTTCGCATCAGCGCAGCTCCGGTAATTGCTGATGCAGAAGATCCTGCAACCACAGGTGACCACCAGCCCAGAGCAGTGACGTGAGTACCACAGCCAGAATGATCCAGAACCACACTGAACGCAGAACGTTGTACCGGCGCTTGCCGGTCTTCTGTACGACCAAATCAACACTCGCCTCAAGCGGCTGAACTCGCGCATTCAGGGCAGCAATGACTTCTTCACGCTGTTCTTGTCCGACGCCGAACAGGCTGAACTGCCCCTGGAACCCCAGCGCAAGAACACGCTGGTAGCAGGTCAGCACTGCCGGAACCGGTGACGGCTGACGCAGCACTTCAGCAATGCGCTCATACAAAGCCCCACCCGCACGTAACGAGCCAAAGTAACGGGCCTGCAACGGAGCTGCGCGCCAGGCTTTGATGCCTTCATCCACATCGGCCTTCTGCGGAGCCTCAGTTTCAGATTCAAAGCCCGGCGAATGCGTCTCTGCATCCGCAGACACGGGCTTGCGGTTCATCACCGCTTCATCCAGCAGGGCACACTGCGCATAAGAAATATGCGTGATGCTTTCGCTGTCGTAACCGGCGAGCTCCAGCGCCTCACGTACGTTTTCCACCTGTGCACAGCAGTTTTTATACAGCGCATTACCATCCGGAGCTCTGGCACCGTGACGCAACTGCGCCACGGTGAGCCAGGTGTCCGCCATCAGGCTGTCGATATCGATATCCTTTCTCATGAACGCAGCACCGCAAACAGTTCAAGTTCAAGCTCGCCCAATAATGACGGTACGTAGAACAGGCACACGCCCTGTTCCAGCATGTCATGCGCCGCACGGCTCTCCATATCCAGCACGAAGTACTGATTTTCCAGGCGCACCGGCAGTGCGGCAGGAACACGGCTGAGAGGGATAAGACCAATACCTTCCATTGCCACGCCGGAAATCTGGCCAACATCATCCGGGGTGCCGGCCATGGCCATTTCGGCAAATTTCTCAGCCACCTGCCAGGCAGGCAGATTTGAACGGACAGACAGGTAGAAATCAGCTTCTTCTCGCAGACGAATATCGTGCAACACCGCTTTCCAGGTCTGCTCGTCCTGGCGAATCATGTTCACGGCAACAACGCGTGACGGTAGGCTGGCTTCCAGCAGCTCACTGATAAGTTCAAATAATGGCGGGAAGGTATTTTCCGGTACCTGATGGTCATAGCCCGGAATGGCATCCAGATCGCGATCCAGTGAAAATGTCATCATACTGCCTGCAAGTCGCGCCAGTTCTGCCCACACCTGTTCAGGATGACGGGCCGGGATGCGTTCGAACTCAGTCAGCACGCGGGCGTGAGTATTCAGCGCATTCAGCAACCAGAACAACGACACGTCGGCAACCGCAAAGTCCGCCATGCGGTCGTTGCTTTCGCGGCGCATCTCCATCAGACGCTGGCGACGGGAGCGCAACTGGCGGTTCAGCAGTACCAGACGCTCGTACAACAGGCTGCTTGCGGAGAACATAGCCATCGGCGGCACAAAGTCCGGATCCAAACGCCAGCCGCCCTGGCCGTCACGAAACAGACGAGCTACGGCACAGGTCTGCCAGGCATCGTTACTTTCATGGTCAAAGCGGAAAGCAAGATTAAAACGAGCCACAGCCATTGGCTCTTCTTCCTGACCAAACGCATCCTGAACTGTCACCCACTCTTCGCGATAGCGCAGCGGACGTTCGGCAGGCACAGTTTCGGTCTGGACATTGATGATGCCGGCTTGCATCACCGGTAGTGCAACCAGCACGGTCACCCTGTCCGTCTGGCCGGAATCCGGCAGCACCACTTCCCTCGGCTCAGGCGGCAAATCACTATTTTGTGTGTCAATCAGCGTGCCATCCGGTAGCCACAAACGCAGGGTCTGCGCCTGCACCCGACCGGACGCGAGGAGTGCGTCATTGAGTTCGACACGCTCAACCCCCCAAGGAAAAGGGCTGAAAAGCAGGGACAATCCAGTACGGGAAAAAGCTTCCCACGCGGACTGCTGCTGAAACTGCTGAGGGGCCAGAAGGGCCCCTTCATTCCATAACGGACGATAAATCTTCATCCCTGGTATTCTCTCGCCTTATGATTTGGCTTTCGGCATCTGGGAAACCAGTGACAGGTTGACGTCCATACCTTCCACCTGGAAGTGCGGGATGGCATACAGCTTCACGCGAAAGAAACCGGGGTTATCCTCGATATCTTCCACTACCACTTTGGCGTCACGCAGCGGATGTGAGGCCTGCAGTTCGTCGCCAGGATCGGTCATTTCCGTTACCAGACCACGAATCCAGGTGTTCAGCTCCAGTTCCAGCAATCGGCGATCTTTAGTGGTGCCGATGTTTTCGCGTTGAATAAGCTTTAGATAGTGCGCGATACGCGACAGCAGAAAGATGTACGGCAGACGCGAATTAATGCGGCTGTTAGCGGTCGCATCCGCTGTGTCGTACAGCGCCGGTTTCTGCGTTGAGTTTGCCGAGAAGAAACACGCGTAATCGCGGTTTTTGTAGTACGACAGTGGGATAAAACCGAGGTTGGCAAACTCAAATTCGCGCGTTTCCGGGATCATCACCTCGGAAGGGATTTTCACCTGATTACCGGTACCCAGATCGTACAGATGAATTGGCAGATCCTGCACAGCGCCACCCGCTTGCGGACCACGAATCTGAACACACCAGCCGTTATTGATAAAGCTGCGAACCATGTTTGCAGCAAAAGCAAACGAAGCGTTGGTCCACAGATATTTGTTGTGATCCGGGCCTTTCACCTCTTCGATGTAGTTGAAGCTACGAACAGGTACGGTGTCAGGACCATAAGGCAGACGCCCCAGTACACGTGGCATCACCAGACCGATATAGCGGGCATCGTCCGTCTCACGGAAGGATTTCCACTTGATGTATTCAGCGCGATCAAAGTAGTTACCGATATCTTTGATGGCCGCCACATCCTCCATGCTGTCTTTCAGGAAGAATTTCGGGCCTGCCGAGCCGATAAACGGCATATGCGCCGCGGCAGAGACTTTAGCGATATTACGCATCAGCGCCACATCCTGCGCCGAGGCATCAAATTCATATGCAGAAATCAGCGCTGCAATCGGCTCTCCGCCCGGGGTGTCGTACTCATCGATATAGGTGTGTTTATACAGCCCGCTCTGGATGATTTCCGGGCTGTCCTCGAAATCCTGTCGCAGGTCTTCTTTGGACATGTCCAGCAGCTCAATTTTTACGTTCTGGCGAAAATCCGTTTTATCCACCAGCGACTTCACACCACGCCAGAGGCTCTCTGCAGCCTGAAACTCCTCATGGTGCATCACCGCATCCAGTTGGCGGCTAATCTGATAATCGAGTTCTGCAATATGATGGTCTATCAGGTTCTTATCGAGCTTTTCAATTTTAGAACCAGCTTTTGTCAGACACTCCAGAAAAACCTGCATTCCAGCGGTCAGACGCTCATCTGCGGTGGCATCAGACATTGCCTGCGCATCCTGCCAGATATCCAGAGCACTCAGTTCAGAGACCGGATTCAGGTTAATTTTTTCAAACAGAGAAGCATAAACCCCACCTGCCGCAGGACGATCCAGAACCACGCTTTCGCCACCAGCAATATTTTCATTTTGTACAGACATGAGCATTCCTTGATTAATCCGTTAAAAATAGTGAGGCAGTTAGGGTTGTTCAGGTGACAGCGCGGACAGCTCGCTGCGCAACTCAGCGCTAAGCGCCGGGTCGAGGAGGATTTTTTCCAGCTCTTTCCGGAAGGCCTGGTTATCCAGCAGGTTTGCCTTTAAATCACGAAGCAGATTGCGCATGGCGAGCATAGCCTTAAGCTGGGGAATTTGGCGGGCCACCTGTTCCGGAGAGAAATCCTTCATGCTTTGAAATGTCAGGCTAATATTGTCTTCACTGCCATCATCGGCGAGCGTATTTTTAACGGTAAGGTTAACTTTTGGGGAATATTCAGAAAGAACACTGTCGAAATTATTTTTGGAAATATTGACTTTACCACGCTCTGATAATGGCGCTGTTTCCTGCCCGTGACTAAAATCACCGGCAACCAATAATTTCAGTGGTAATTCCGTTTTTTTGCTCGCCCCACCCGTATGCAGATCAAGTTTTAAATTAATACGTGCCTTAGGCACTTCACTCTGGAAGCTGTCAGCCATTTCACTGTCCCTCTGTTTATCGCCGTGCAACTTTATGCACGACTTTTCCTGGTTCGCGATAATAGAACAATGATCTACAAAATATCAAATACACAAACCCTTAAACCGTTAAAATAAACTTATTAAGAATTTTCAGCCGAGAGTTAAGAAAAGAGCGCCCTGATAAATCAGAAAAAAGAGCTATCACCGCCGCTAAAAATGAATCTTTATAGCGAAAAAAAGCAAAGGGTAGAACATTATTAAGAATGTGATTTCACAATGATATGAATCAATATTAAGAAAATAGAAATACTCATTTGCAATAATAGATATAATTACAGAGAGAAGTAGCGGAAAAGGTAATAAAATGGCAGAGGTGATGGATAAGGTAAACACGTCGAAAACATGTTCATAGGGCAATAATTATTTTAAGGCCGATCTGAAATGTTAAATAAAAGCGTCATCAGGTGTTTCCGTTCGACCGCAAAATTTAATGCACGGCAAAAAAACTATGCTGAGGGCTTAATCCTCTGCCAAACAGAATGCGGTCAATAATTAATCGCGAAGAAAGCACTCTATTCGCAGCCTGCTGCGGCCAGGAACGTCCTCATGCGCTTTCATTTTCCACGCGTCGATAAACAGGTACGCGCCGTGTTGTTCCGGTCAAATTATCAAAAACGTCCGTTTCTGCAGTGGCTATCTTAAGACCGGTTTTTCTCAGCCGCTGCACATCGGCGGCGATGCGCTGAATACCGAACCAAAAAAGCCCGTCCAGCGCGGTTACCTGTAATCCTTCCGTCAGCGCCACTTTAAGACGCTCACGCGGCGCTTTAGTCTCTTTCGCAATCTGTTGATAAGGCGCGGCTGTATTGCCTTCGGCATCAATCCGGCGGATGCGCGTTGACAGCCGGTACTGAAATTCATCCGGAATGCCGCTCAAATCGTTTCTCAGCGTGTAGACGCAACCAAAACGCTTACCGTTGAACAGCACATTTTTCTGGCTGATTTGCAGTTCATCACGCAGGCTGGCGATCAGTTGCGGAGCGCGAATAAGCAGCAACCGAAAAGGTAATTCAAAGCTGGTGACATAATCGACATTCAGCAGCGCGATCCGCAGACGTTCTTCGGCTCCGGCCTGCATCTGACGGCACTCTTCTGCCACATCGGCCCATTGCTGCGTCAGGCGCGGCGTTTCACCCATTTCCGTAAAACTGTACTTCTCTATCTGGTAGTCAATTCTTCCGGTCACGCTGAGTTCCCTGCTGGTCACGTTACAGTATGCTTCACTTTACCAACCCAGGCGTTTAACCGGAAGTGAGTTAACGAACCGCAATCCGGTGATGCTTATGACAAAATATCCGGTAGCAGCAGTGCCAGATGGCGCTCCGCCAGCATCCGCATGGCCTGCTCGATATCCGGCGCGAAGTAGCGATCTTTATCGTAATGGGCCACCCGTTCACGCAACAAATGGCGTGCTTGCTCAAGTAACGGGCTGGAGGTTAATCCTTCCCGCATATCCAGCCCCTGACAGGCAGCCAGCCATTCCACGGCAATCACGCCGCGGGTATTAGCCGCCATCTCCCAAAGCCGACGGCCAGCAGCAGGTGCCATCGACACGTGATCTTCCTGGTTAGCAGAGGTTGGCAAACTATCGACACTGTGCGGATGCGACAACGCTTTGTTCTCACTCGCCAGCGCTGCGGCTGTAACCTGGGCAATCATAAAACCGGAGTTAACACCGCCGTTTTTTACCAGGAAGGGCGGAAGTTGCGACATATGACTGTCCATCAACAGAGCGATACGCCGCTCCGCCAGCGAGCCGATTTCAGCGATGGCCAGCGCGATATTATCAGCGGCCATCGCAACCGGCTCCGCGTGGAAATTACCACCGGAGATCACCTCATTTTCAGCGGCGAAAACCAGCGGGTTATCAGAAACCGCATTCGCTTCGGTCAGCAACACATCGGCGGCAAAACGCAGCTGCGTCAGACACGCTCCCATAACCTGCGGCTGGCAGCGTAATGAGTAAGGATCCTGCACTTTATTGCAGTTGTGATGAGACTGTGAAACCGCGCTATCATCAGTCAGCACATGGCGATAGAGAGCCGCCGCGTCGATCTGCCCGCGCTGACCGCGCACTTCGTGAATGCGCGCATCGAATGGACGACGTGAACCGAGCGCCGCCTCGGTAGTCAGCGCGCCACAAACTACTGCAGAAGCGAACAGATCTTCGGCCTCAAACAGGCCGCGCAATGCAAACGCTGTCGAGGTTTGCGTCCCGTTGAGCAGCGCCAGCCCCTCTTTCGCCGCCAGCGTCAGCGGAGCAAGCCCGGCTCTATTCAGTGCTTCAGTTGCAGGCAGCCATTCACCTTGCCAACGCGCTTTACCTTCGCCAAGTAGCGTAAGCGACATATGGGCCAACGGCGCTAAATCGCCAGATGCGCCGACAGATCCTTTCGCTGGGATCCAGGGATAAACACCCGCATTGACCATCGCCACCAACATCTGGATCACCTGCAAACGAATGCCGGAAAAGCCACGCGCCAGGCTGTTGATCTTCAGCGCCATAATCAGGCGCACCATGTCATCATCCAGCGGTTCTCCAACGCCTGCGGCGTGAGAAAGCACTAGAGATCGCTGTAAATTTTCCAGATCGTCGGTCGCGATACGCGTCTGAGCAAGCAATCCAAAACCGGTATTAATGCCGTATGCCGTACGCCCTTCCACCATGATGGCATTGACGCAAGCGACGCTGTCGTTGATGGCGGTAAAGGCGCGCTCATCCAGCGTTAACTGGTGCGGTTGGCTATAGATATCACGCAGTTGGGTCAGTGTCAGTTGACCGGGGATGAGGGTTACATTTTTCATTGTCAGCAAAGTCTCTGCAGTGAGGATATAAATACATATACTTGTCTATACATATCCACGCAAGCCAGCTTTTAACAAGAAAGATACAGTTTTGTTATATTGCGCCTGCAATCACGGTTTTACGCAAGACAGCGTGAAATGTCGCTCGCCCAACCATACGATTTAAGGCCCTATTCTCAATCCTCACATAAGTATGCATTATGCCGTTAGTGTGCAAAATGTGACCACCATCAAAAAATAATCTTAGAATTCAAGTGGAAATGAACCGTTTCAGCTTAACGTTTTTTGCGTCGCTCAAAGGCTATTTATTTAGCAATGAAAGTATTGTGTCGCCAAAGCCCGACACATTGTAAGTCACTAAAATTTCATTAAAAAAAGCCTCTTGTAAGGCCAAAAAATTAAGCGTACATTAGCCCCCGTTGGTGAGGAATTCACCCGAAATTCTGAGATGGAGCTGTGGCCGGAATGGAGATAATTCTCAATTTGGTTTTGGCGTAGTTTCACCTCTCTATACTCAGTCCTTGTTAAGGTCATTAAGTGCATACTCAAACGTATGCGGAGCGATGAACGTGAAATATTTCTTTATGGGCATTTCTGTGATGGTCATTGTGTGGGCCGGCACCTTCGCCCTGATGATCTGACCTGAGCTATTGATGCGGAAAAAAACAGGAGCCTCGCGGCTCCTTTTTTTTAGGGTTCAATATCTTCTGTTGCGCTTTTTTGCGTCACTGGCAGTAGCCCGTCGTTGCGGAACATAGTCTTAATGCCGCGTACTGCCTGACGAATACGATCGCGGTTTTCAATCAAGGCAAAACGGACATGGGTGTCGCCGTAATCGCCAAAGCCAATGCCCGGAGAGACGCACACTTTGGCGTCTTGCAGCAACTTCTTGGCAAACTCCAGCGAGCCCATCGCCGCATAGGGTTCCGGAATTTTCGCCCATACGTACATTGATGCTTTTGGCATTTCGACCATCCAGCCCGCTTCATGTAGCCCTTTCACCAGCACGTCGCGGCGGCGCTTATACTGCGCGGCAATATCACGTACGCACTGCTGATCCCCTTCCAGCGCAGCAATTGCGGCGACCTGCAAAGGCGTAAACGTGCCGTAGTCATGGTAACTTTTAATGCGCGCCAGCGCGTTCACCAGTACCGGGTTACCGACCATAAATCCAATGCGCCAGCCGGCCATATTGTAGCTTTTCGAGAGGGTGAAAAACTCCACCGCAACGTCGCGCGCGCCCGGCACCTGCATAATCGACGGCGCTTTCCAGCCATCATAAACGATATCGGCATAAGCCAGATCGTGAACCACCAGCACGTCGTAACGTTTAGCCAGCGCGACCACTTTCTCAAAAAATTCCAGCTCCACGCATTGTGCCGTTGGGTTCGACGGGAAACCCAGAATCATCATCTTTGGTTTCGGGTAACTTTCACGGATCGCGCGTTCGAGTTCATTGAAAAAATCCACGCCTTCAACCAACGGCACAGAGCGAACCTGTGCACCCGCAATCACCGCGCCATAAATGTGGATCGGATAGCTTGGGTTCGGCACCAGGACGGTATCACCGTGATCCAGTGTCGCCAGCATCAGATGCGCCAGCCCCTCTTTCGAACCGATGGTCACAATAGCCTCAGTTTCCGGATCGATCTCGACCTGATAGCGATCCTGATACCAGCGGGAAATGGCCCGACGCAGACGAGGAATGCCGCGCGAAGTTGAATAACCGTGCGTATCCGGACGCTGGGCAACCGTGCAAAGTTTCTCAACAATATGCGGTGGTGTCGCACCGTCCGGGTTACCCATACTGAAATCGATAATATCTTCGCCGCGACGACGCGCAGCCATTTTCAGTTCAGCGGTGATATTAAAAACATAAGGGGGAAGACGATCGATACGCGTAAAACGACGTTCAGGACTGAAGTCAGCCATAGATTCCTCGGAGTAACGTTAGCGCCCGGACCGTCCGAGCGACGTCGCTGTCAACACAGCGTGCTTAAAACATATCCTGAAAAATTTCCTGCTGTCGAGAGAAAAAAAGAAAAATAACAGGTAGATCTAAAAGAGGAACATCGATTTAGGAAAAGGAAATCAACCTTATCCTCTTATCGCTAAATTGCGCGTTAAATTTAACAATATGATATCAATATAATTACTTTTATTTTTCAGTACCTTTCGCCTTTCCCCACTCTCCTTTGAGCATCTTTTAATCCCCTTTTGGAAATATGGTTTTTCCTCATTGATCTAATGAATATGGTGACTGGTCATCTGCGGCCGGGTTCCTTATCATAGCTTTTTGACGTTATTCACCGAGTCCCCCGTGCACGAAATATTCGATATGTTATTAGCGGTTTTCGACCGCGCGGCGTTGATGCTGATCTGCCTGTTCTTTTTGATCCGCATGCGCCTGTTTCGCGAACTGCTGCATAAAACCGCCCACACGCCAAAAGAGTTGCTTGCAGTTACCGCGATCTTCTCCATGTTCGCCCTGTTCAGTACCTGGTCCGGCGTGCCGGTTGAAGGTTCGCTGGTTAACGTGCGTATTATTGCCGTTATGGCCGGTGGGATTCTGTTTGGCCCGTGGGTCGGAATTATTACCGGCGTCATCGCTGGGGTGCATCGCTATCTGATCGACATTGGTGGCGTTACCGCAGTTCCATGCTTTATCACCAGTATTATCGCCGGGATTTTTTCGGGGATAATTAACCGAAAAGTTCCCAAAGCGCAGCACTGGCGCGTGGGGATCATTGGTGGGATGATTTGCGAAAGCCTGACCATGATTTTGGTGGTCGTCTGGGCGCCAACCACCGCGCTGGGGCTGGATATTGTCTCCAAAATCGGTGTGCCGATGATCCTCGGCAGCGTTTGTATCGGCTTTATTGTGCTGTTAGTGCAAAGTGTCGAAGGGGAAAAAGAGGCTATCGCGGGTCGCCAGGCAAAGCTGGCGCTGGATATTGCGAATAAAACATTGCCGTTATTCCGTAACGTCAATAGCGACTCGCTGCGTCAGATATGCGATATCATTCGTCGCGATATAAAAGCCGATGCCGTGGCAATCACCAATACCGATCATGTGCTGGCATACGTTGGTGTCGGCGAAAATAACTATCGCGACAGCGACGATATTCTCAGCCCGACCACGCATCAGTCGATCAGCACAGGCGAAATTATCATTAAAAACAATGATGAAGCCCACCGTACACCTGAAATTCACTCTATGCTGGTGATCCCGCTGCGGGAGCAGAGTGTGGTCACCGGCACGTTGAAGATCTACTACTGCCATGCGCACCAGATCACCTCATCTTTACAGGAGATGGCGGTCGGGTTATCGCAAATTATCTCGACCCAACTGGAAGTTTCCCGCGCTGAGCAACTGCGTGAAATGGCAAACAAGGCCGAACTGCGCGCATTGCAAAGCAAAATAAACCCGCACTTCCTGTTTAATGCTCTGAATGCCATTTCTTCCTCTATTCGCCTCAATCCGGATACCGCCCGGCAATTGATTTTCAATTTGTCGCGTTATCTGCGCTATAACATTGAATTAAAAGACGATGAGAAGATCGACATCAAGAAAGAGCTATATCAAATTAAAGATTACATTGCGATTGAACAGGCGCGCTTTGGCGACAAATTGACCGTCATTTATGACATTGATGAAGAGGTCAGTTGTGTGATCCCCAGTCTGTTAATTCAGCCGCTGGTAGAAAACGCCATTGTGCACGGCATTCAGCCCTGTAAAGGCAAAGGTGTGGTAACGATAAGTGTGGAAGAGTGCGGCAACCGCGTACGCATCGCGGTACGTGACACCGGCAACGGCATCGCACCGGAGATGATTGCCCGCGTTGAGGCCGATGAAATGCCGGGCAACAAGATTGGCCTGCTTAACGTTCACCAGCGCGTAAAATTGCTGTATGGCGAAGGACTACATATTCGCCGCCTAACGCCGGGAACCGAGATCGCCTTTTATGTCCCGCGCTCGCCGTCCGCCATATTGTTGCCCTGACAGGAGAAGCCGATGAAGGTCATCATTGTTGAAGATGAATTCCTGGCGCAACAGGAGTTGATCTGGCTGATAAAAGAGCACAGCCAGATGGAGATCGTCGGTACCTTTGACGATGGTCTCGATGTTCTGAAATATTTACAGCACAACAAGGTTGATGCAATTTTTCTGGATATCAATATCCCATCTCTGGATGGCGTATTGCTGGCGCAAAACATCAGCCAGTTCGCACATAAACCCTTTATTGTGTTTATTACTGCGTGGAAAGAGCATGCGGTCGAAGCCTTTGAGCTGGAAGCGTTTGACTACATTCTGAAGCCGTACCAGGAGTCGCGAATTATCAGCATGCTGCAAAAGCTGGAAACGGCCTGGCAGCAGCAATCGGGTACCGCCAGCAGCCCGCAATCACGGGAAAACGCCACCATTAATCTGGTGAAAGACGAACGCATTATCGTTACCAGCATTAATGATATTTATTATGCGGAAGCGCATGAAAAGATGACTTTCGTCTATACGAAGCGGGAATCATACGTGATGCCGATGAACATCACCGAGTTTTGCAGCAAGCTGCCAACGGCGCATTTCTTTCGCTGCCACCGTTCGTACTGCGTGAATCTGGATAAAATTCGCGAGATCGAACCGTGGTTCAACAACACTTATATCTTGCGGCTGCGGGACCTTGATTTTCAGGTGCCCGTCAGCCGCAGCAAAGTTAAAGAATTCAGACAGCTAATGAATCTTTAAAGGAAATGCCCCAGCGTCTGGCGCAAATGTGCGCCGGAGCCGAGCAGCCCGGGGTTATCGTGCACAATCAGATAGACCGGAATGTCCTGCACATAGGATTTGAAACGTCCTTTATCTTCAAAGCCGCCACGGAAACCGGAGGCGGTAAAGAAATCAAGGAAGCGCGGCACAATCCCGCCCGCGATATAGACCCCGCCGAACGTGCCGAGATTCAGCGCCAGGTTACCGCCAAAACGCCCCATAATGACGCAGAACAGCGACAGTGCGCGGCGGCAGTCAATGCAACTATCCGCCAGCGCCCGTTCGGTAACATCTTTGGGTTGCAGATTCTCCGGTAAACGACCATCAGATTTCACGATCGCCCGATAGAGATTGACCAGCCCAGGACCAGAGAGCACACGTTCAGCGGAGACATGGCCAATTTCTGCGCGCAGCTCTTCGAGGATAATCCCCTCTTCTTCACTGTTCGGCGCGAAATCGACGTGACCACCTTCGCCCGGCAAACTCACCCAGCGTTTATCGACATGCACCAGATGCGCAACGCCAAGCCCCGTGCCAGCGCCGTACACAGCGATCGGCTTGCCTTCTACCGCCTCACCGCCGCCAAACTGGATCAGGTGATCTTTTTTCAGCATCGGGATCGCCATTGATACGGCAGTAAAATCATTGATAATTTCCAGATGTGCAAAGCCGAGGTTTTTCTTCATTTCCGCAATCGAGAAAGCCCATGTGTGATTCGTCATCGCCACCCAGTCGCCGGTAATCGGACAGGCAATCGCGATGCAGCCGTCTTCCACGCTGACGTCATGTTCATCAAGATAAACGCGCACTACGGCTTCCAGGCTGGGATAATCGAGGCCGGAATAGGTTTTGGCCCGGGAGATATCACCACTGTCGACATCGCACAACGCTAAGCGCGCGTTGGTACCGCCCACGTCTCCCACTAAAGCATACTTTGTCATTCTTTTACGGCTCCGCTAAAGTCAGAATAAATCTTTGGCACACTGTAAATTCAAGGCGCTGTAACAACAACGACCATAACACGAGTGCCCCAGGATAATCGATCTGCGTCACAGATTAACCCGCGGGCTGCCGCCAGATTGTTCTGCGTCGCCCCGACGTCTTTACAAGGACCTATCTATGCTTCATCCGCGAGCCAGAACACTGTTACTGCTGGCCCTGCCTGCGTTGACTATTGGCGTGGCCTCCAGCCTTGTGCTGATACTGGTAATGAAGATCGCTTCGCTGCTGCAAGCCGTTTTGTGGAGCGGTATTCCGTGGCAACTGGGCATTGCGCCCGATTCACCAGGCTGGATCTTATTGATACTGACGCTGACAGGGATCGCCGTTGGTCTGGTGATCCGTTTCAGTCACGAACACGGTGGTCCGGATCCGGTGACCGTTCCGCTGATCAATGCACCGGTGTCCGTCAAAGCGTTGCCCGGCCTGGTACTGGCGCTGATCCTCGGGCTGGCGGGCGGCGTTAGCCTTGGGCCGGAACATCCAGTAATGGTGCTCAATATTGCGCTCGCGGTGGCGCTGGGCGCTCGCGTCTTCCCGCGCGTAGCACCGCTGGACTGGACTATCCTCGCCTCAGCGGGCACCCTTGGCGCGCTGTTCGGCACGCCAGTGGCGGCAGCGCTGGTGTTTTCGCAAACCCTGACCGCCAGCAATGACGTGCCGCTGTGGGACCGTTTATTCGCGCCGCTGATGGCTGCATCGGCTGGCGCACTCACCTCCAGCTTGTTCGCCCTGCCCCATTTTGCCCTGCCCATCCCCCATTATCCCCAGTTGCATATCGTCGATATCATCAGCGGCGCGGTGGTCACTGTTTTTGCTATCGCGCTGGGTATGGTTGCTGTCTGGTGTCTGCCGCGCCTGCACCGGTTGATACACCGGCTGCACAACCCGGTGATGGTTCTTGGCGTTGGCGGCTTCCTACTTGGCCTGTTGGGGATCATTGGTGGCCCGGTCACGCTGTTTAAAGGGCTGGACGAGATGCAACAGCTGGCCTTCGCCCAGACGCTAACGGTGACGGATTACCTGCTGTTTGCGGTGGTAAAACTGGCTGCACTGGTGGTTGCTGCCGCCTGCGGTTTTCGCGGCGGGCGTATTTTTCCGGCGGTATTTGTCGGTGTGGCGCTCGGGCTAATGCTGCATGAGCATGTCGATGCCGTACCCGCCGCCGTGACGGTTTCTTGCGCGGTGCTGGGTATGGTGCTGGTGGTAACGCGCGATGGCTGGCTGAGCCTGTTTCTTGCCGCCGTGGTAGTGCCGGATACCACGCTGCTGCCGCTGTTGTGCATCGTGATCCTTCCCGCGTGGCTGCTGCTGGCCGGAAAACCGATGATGATTGTTCCCCGGCGCGATGAATAACGCTTAGCTGTTACGCGCTTCGAGTGCATGGGTGACTTCCCGTAGCAGATCCGGCAGATCGGCTTTTGGCAGCATCACTTCTATCAACGCAAGGCGGTGGTGATGCGCCGCCGCTTCCAGCGCTTCCGCCAATTGCACGGTTTCACTCACGCGCCAGCATTCTGCCTGGCAGTCCACGCTTAAAGCATGGGGAAGATGGGTCCAGTTCCCGTTATAGCGCTGTTTTGCGCCGTGAATAGCGCGTTCGACCGTATAACCATCATTATTGAGCAGTAAAATAATCGGCCGTTGCCCGTCACGCAGCATCGATCCCAGCTCCTGAATGGTCAGTTGCGCCGCGCCATCGCCAGTGATCAACACCACCCGGCGTTCCGGGCAGGCGGTTTGCGCACCAAACGCGGCGGGCAGGCAGAAACCAATCGATCCCCACAATGGCTGAACCAGCAGTTCCGCTCCGGCAGGCAGACGCAGGGAAGCTGCGCCAAACGCGGCTGTCCCCTGATCCGCCAGCAGAATGTCATCAGGACGAATAAACGCCTGTACCGTCTGCCAGAGCGTCTCCTGATTGAGTGTTCCTTGATGAACCGGGGCGTGAGCAGCCTGCAGCGGGCGATGATTCGCCGCGGAATACGCTCTGGCACGCACGAGCGGAATCAACGCATTTATCGCCTCCCGCATCGGAATGCCGCTAAACCACACGTCGCCGACGCGGGCAGCAAACGGCTGGATTTCAATGGTACGCTCCTGCGCAAGCCGCTGGGTAAACCCGGCGGTCAGCGTATCGGTAAAACGCGTGCCGATACAGATCACCGTATCCGCCCCCTCTATCGCCTCTCGCACTGGCGCCGGGCTGGCCGCGCCGCTGTAGGTGCCAACAAAACCGGGTTGCGTTTCATCAAATAACCCTTTCCCCATTAGCAGTGTGGCATGCGGCAGCGGCGCATCTTTCATCCAGCATTGCAGCATCTTATGAACGCCAAAACGGCGGGCGAGAAAATCCGCCAGCAACGCCACGCAAGAACTGGTTGATAACATCGCCTGCACATGCTGACGAAAGGCATTCAGACACGCTTCGTTTACCGGGAACGGGGAAATTGTGAGAGCGTTTACAGGCGGGGTGGCAGGCATTTTTGCCACATCTGCAGGCAGCATCAGATAGCCCGGCCGGGACTGTGTCAGCATCACTTCGAGCACACGATCGATCTCATAGCAGGCATTTTGCGCCGTTAAAATGGCGCGTGCGGCGGTGACCGGCTCGCTCATCCGGTAAAAAGGGTGGAAATCGCCGTCGCCAAGCGTGTGGTGCAGCAATTCACCCCGTTGCTGTACACCGCTACAGGGCGCACCAACGATATGCAATAGCGGAACATATTCGGCATAGCTGCCTGCCACGCCGTTGATTGCGCTCAGTTCGCCCACACCGAAGGTGGTTAGCAACGCGCCCGCGCCCCGACAACGCCCGTAACCATCGGCGGCATAGGCGGCATTAAGCTCATTCGCGCAACCCACCCACTGCACGGCCGGGTGTTGAATCACATGATCGAGAAATTGCAGGTTATAGTCACCCGGCACACCAAAAAGATGGTGGATACCGCAGCCGGCGAGCCTGTCGAGTAAGTAGTCGGCAATTGAATAATCACTTTGCATAACGTTGTTCCCAGAGCTTTGACGTTGATCTGAGTATTAAAGAAGTGTGATGGGAGTCCAGGATGGACGCTCTATTCCAGGTGGAAAGTAAGCTTTACGACACAACCCGGTGTACTCTCGTTGAAGCCAACTTTGTGTAAACGTATACACTCAATCTACAACGACTAAAAAGGAGCACGGCATGGCTTTTCAGGCAGATCCTTCCCGTTATCAAAACATGGCTTATCGCCGCTGCGGCGACAGCGGATTAAAGCTTCCGGCCATTTCACTTGGGCTATGGCATAACTTTGGTGATACCACTTTGCTGGAAAATAGCCGTCAATTAGTGCAGCACGCTTTCAATCTCGGTATTACGCACTTCGACCTTGCCAATAACTATGGGCCACCGCCGGGATCCGCAGAATGCAATTTTGGCCGTATCCTGCATGAGGATTTTCACTCCCTGCGGGACGAACTGATTATTTCCACCAAAGCCGGTTACACCATGTGGGGTGGCCCGTATGGTGACTGGGGTTCCCGTAAGTATTTGATTGCCAGCCTCGATCAAAGCCTGCGCCGGATGGGGCTTGAGTATGTGGATATTTTCTACCATCACCGCCCGGACCCGGAAACACCGCTAAAAGAGACGATGCGCGCGCTGGATCATATTGTGCGCCAGGGCAAAGCACTGTACGTCGGCCTGTCTAATTACCCGGCAGCACAAGCGCGAGAAGCAATTGATATTCTTAATGATCTTGGAACACCTTGCCTGATTCATCAGCCCAAATATTCGATGTTTGAGCGCTGGGTTGAAGACGGATTGCTGGATGTGCTGCAGGAAAAAGGGGTCGGCAGTATTGCCTTCTCTCCGCTGGCAGGCGGGCAGCTAACCGATCGTTATCTGCAGGGGATCCCGGCGGATTCACGTGCTGCCAGCGGCAGCCGTTTTCTCAACCCGGAGCAGCTCACCACGCAAAAACTGGACATCGTGCGCGTGCTGAATGCGTTGGCGCAACGGCGTGGTCAGAAGCTGTCGCAGATGGCGCTGGCATGGGTGCTGCGGGATGATAAGGTGACGTCAGTGCTGATTGGCGCCAGCAAAATAAGCCAACTCGACGATGCGGTTGGCATGCTGCAAAACCGTCACTTCACTGCAGATGAACGTGCTGAGATCGATGCAATTCTGAGCAGTACAAAATAAATACCGTTTTAGCAAAAAGTGCTCCCATTCACGATTTAAGAGTTCCGCCAATAATACGGGGTATTGCCGCCCCGTAAAATTGTTGTAACAGGCCGTTTCGGCCCGATCGTGAGGAGAAGAGTATGTTCAGGTCACTGATTCTGGCAGCAGTGTTAATGGCTTCAGCGCCACTGGTCGCTAATGCTGGCGAAATCACCCTGTTGCCGTCGATTAAATTGCAAATTGGCGATCGCGATAATTATGGTAACTACTGGGACGGCGGACGCTGGCGTGACCGGGACTACTGGGGTCGTCACTATGAATGGCGCGGTGACCGCTGGTACAGACACGATCGCGGCTGGCATCGCGGCTGGGATAAGCACAAGGCTTACGAACGCGGCTATCGTGAAGGCTGGCGCGACCGCGATGATCATCGCGGCCCAGGGCGCGGCCATCACCACTAATTTTCGTGCCGCATAGCGCTCCGCTAACCGGCATTTAACACCCAGCCCGCAGCGCTAAACGCCTGCGGGCATTTTCATTATAAATCCGCAAGTGTTCCGATCAGCAGCCAGCCATTCAAGCTCACCACCAGCACCACAATTAACCAGCCTGTACGTTTCACCAGCGGACTATTTACCAGCCCGCCCATCAATTTTCGGTCGCTGGTAAAGACCAGTAACGGCACCAGCGCCAGTGCAATGCCGAAGCTCAACAGCACCTGGCTCATCACCAGGATACGGGTCGGATCCAGCCCCAGCCAGATAACGATAAACGACGGCATCATAGTAATGCTGCGGCGCACCCACAGCGGAATGTGAAAGCGAACAAACCCCTGCATCACCACCTGCCCCGCCAGGGTCCCCACCACGGTGGAAGAGAGACCAGCCGCCACCAGGCTCAGCCCAAAAATGGTTGCCGCTGCATGGCTTAAAAGCGGTTCCAGCGTCAGATAAGCCTGATCGAGATCGGCCACGCCGGTATGTCCGTTAAAATGAAACGCCGCCGCAGCCGTCGCCATCATCGCCAGATTAACAAAGCCGGCAATGGTCATGGCAATGCCTACATCCCATTTTGTCGCCGAGTAGCGCTCGCGCTGCGTGCCCTGATGCAGATGCTGCGTCAGCGACGAGTGCAGGTAAATCACGTGTGGCATGATGGTTGCGCCCAGCACACCAGCAGCAAGGAACACGGCGTCAGTTCCCGGCAAGCTGGGGATGACAATGCCTTGCGCCAGTTGCGCCAACTTCGGCTGAGAAAAGGCCAACTCAACAATATATGCCGCTGCCACAAACAGCAGCAGCCCGCCAATAACTTTCTCGAGCGGTTTTTGCCCGCGACGTTGCAGCATCAAAATAAGGAATGTTGCAATACCGGTGAGGACTGCGCCTTGCAGCAGTGAAACGCCAAGGATCAATTTGAAGCCAATCGCGGCACCAATAAATTCAGCCAGATCGGTCGCCATGGCGATGATTTCCGCCTGAACCCAGTAAAACCACACCAGCGGACGCGGATAGTGATCGCGGATCTGCTCGGCGAGATTTTTTCCGGTAGCGATACCGAGTTTGGCAGACAGTAGCTGGATCAACATCGCCATGATGTTGGCCCACACGACAACCCACAGCAGCTGGTAGCCAAAGCTGGCTCCTGCCTGGATATTGGTGGCGAAATTCCCCGGATCGATGTAGCCAATCGCGGCAATAAACGCAGGCCCCATTAACGCCAGCTTTAACTTGCGCGCTGCACGCCCACTGCTACTCTCAACGCGACTATTGTTCATTTATTGCCCCTAAATATAGCCTTTGCTATGTTTCATGCTAGCAAAATGAGAATGATTATCAAGTTCATTTAATGTGGATTTACCTGATTTCTCTGATAGCCAGAAACGATAGAAGGGCCGGATCGCAAGGATGGTGACGGCGATAGCAGGAACCATCGTCGAATTATGTTAAGAGTGTAGCATTTCAACGCAACTTTTCACTCCTTTACTTAACATAACAGAAATGTATGTTTGATCACTATTTTTGAGTCTGGTCACAGGACATCAATATAGTGCGTGTTTGATCTCGTTTTCTTTCCGCTTGTTACATAGAATGTGCACGAAATTTCTACCCGTCTCATATTTGGAGCAAATATGTCCCGCGTTCTGCACTTTGTCCTGGCGCTTGCTGTTGTGGCGCTGCTTGCCCTGCTTTTCAGCAGCGATCGCAAGAAGGTCCGCATTCGTTTTGTTATTCAACTGCTGGTGATTGAAGTTTTACTGGCCTGGTTCTTCCTGAACTCTGATATTGGCCTTGGCTTCGTGAAAGGCTTCTCCGAAATGTTTGAAAAACTGCTCGGTTTTGCCAACGAAGGTACTAACTTCGTCTTCGGTAAAATGAATGACGAAGGTCTGGCGTTCTTCTTCCTGAAAGTGCTGTGTCCGATCGTCTTTATTTCCGCCTTGATCGGTATTCTGCAACACATTCGTGTGCTGCCAATCATTATTCGCGCCATCGGGACGGTGCTTTCCAAAGTTAACGGCATGGGCAAACTGGAGTCCTTTAACGCCGTCAGCTCCCTGATTCTGGGTCAGTCCGAAAACTTTATCGCCTATAAAGATATCCTCGGCAAAATGTCACGCAACCGCATGTACACCATGGCCGCGACAGCAATGTCTACGGTTTCCATGTCCATCGTCGGCGCGTACATGACCATGCTCCAGCCGAAATATGTGGTAGCGGCGCTGGTACTGAACATGTTCAGCACCTTTATTGTTCTGTCGTTGATCAACCCGTACCGTGTTGAAGAGAGCGAAGAAAACCTGCAGATGGCAAAACTGCACGAAGGTCAGAGCTTCTTCGAAATGCTGGGTGAATACATTCTGGCAGGCTTTAAAGTGGCGATTATCGTGGCGGCAATGTTGATCGGCTTTATCGCGCTGATCTCCGGCCTGAACGCGCTGTTTGCTGCTATTTTCGGCATCTCCTTCCAGGGCATTCTCGGTTACATCTTCTATCCGATCGCCTGGGTTCTGGGTGTGCCGGCGCACGAAGCGCTGCAGGTCGCCAGCATTATGGCAACCAAACTGGTGTCTAACGAATTCGTGGCAATGATGGATCTGCAAAAAATCGCAGCGAATCTCTCCCCGCGCTCTGAAGGCATCCTGTCGGTATTCCTCGTTTCCTTCGCAAACTTCTCCTCTATCGGCATTATCGCAGGCGCGATCAAAGGCCTGAATGAAGAGCAAGGCAACGTCGTTTCCCGCTTTGGTTTGAAGCTGGTGTACGGCTCAACGCTGGTCAGCGTGCTCTCTGCGGCCATCGCCGCGCTGGTTATCTGATAGCGACGCAAGCGACAAAAAACCGGGGAATTCCCCGGTTTTTTTATTCGTTCTCAGCCAACGGCTGCGGCTTGCCAAATAAATATCCTTGCAGATAATCCACTCCCGCCTCCAGCAGCAGTTCGCGTTGCGCTTCGTTTTCCACATACTCCGCCACAACGGTAAGAGATTTTGCTTTCGCCAGTTCGCAAATCGCTTTCACAATCATCACATCCTGCCGATCCTGGAGAATATCCCGCACAAAGCAGCCATCGATCTTGATGATATCCGCCTGCAAACGTTTCAGGCGCTCAAAGTTGGCATAACCGGTACCGAAATCGTCGATAGCAATTTTGAACCCTGCCTGGCGCAATTGCTGGATGTTAAGAATGCTGACTTCGGAATTGGAAAAGGCCTGCTCTTCGGTGATTTCGATAATCACCGTCTGCGGCGCTATCGCATAACGCTCAAATAACGCCAGAAACTGCGGAGCAAAGGCTTTTTGCATCAGCGTCATCGGCATCAGATTCACGGAAAATCGCGCATACGGGCCGGTTTGTGGGTGCCGCTGCATCCATTGCAGCAGGCGTTCAATTACCAGCATATCGAAGCGTGTTCCGAGATTGAACTGGGCGATAACGGGGATAAATTGGTCTGGCGTCATGATCTCGCCATCGCTGAAAAGGCGGGTAAGAATTTCCTGATACCCCTGCCCGTGCGCATCAACAATTGGCTGGCCGTAAAGCTGGATGCCGTTTTCATCCAGCGCGCGTTTGATCTTATTGAGCAGTAAAATGCGATCCGTCGTCTGGTCCGTCACCGTTTGCAGGCTGTTCGTGAGCGCCAGCACCTGATGCTGCACACTGGCCTCCTCGGCCAGCCAGCTTAATTGGCCAAGCGTCTGGTGCAAATCTTCGCCGCACGCGTGCAATTTGCCCCATGAGGCGCCAAATTCGATATCAAGCCCGACATTGTTCCAGAAGATGCGCCCGCTATTCAGATAATCGACCATATGCTGTAACCGCCCCGCCGTTTCCGGCCCCCTCAGCAACAGTAACAGCTCGCCCCCTGGCAACTGAAAAAAACGTTCCCCTTCCTGCAATAACGGCTGCAGGCGACGGGCAACGCTGCGCTTTACATACACGCGCATCATCATGCCGAAGTGTTTACTGAGGAACTCCATATTCTTCATATGCAGGCAACACACCACATCGTTTGGCTGTTGCTCCAGTTGTTTCTCCAGCGCGCGCAGATTCGCCAGGCCGGTTAACGGATCGCTCATTGCCTGTAACTGCCAGCGTCTTTTCAGCCACTCGCTGCGATGGTAAACCTGCGTCATATACAACAGGCAAATGGTAAAGCTGATCAACACCGACATAACAAATGCCAGCGAGTAGTCCGAGCTCACCCCTTGCAGGAAGTTGTTGTTATAGGCCAACAGCAAAAAAGCCGAAACAGACCAGCTAAGAGTAATAAATGAATAACTTAACCTGCTGATACCCAGCGTAAAAATAATGAAAATAACCGGCACCAGATAACCCGCAATATAGTCAGCTTTAAAAGGCGCACACAAAACAATAACGATAGTTATTAATATGCTTAACCAGCTAAACATAAATAAGCGATTTTTCGCCGATAAAAAAGGGCGAATGCTGCGATACCAGAATGCACGTGCGAATTGCGGATTGATTATCATCCGTAACGGATAATAGATAATCATGGTAAAAATGAGCGCTGCGCAAATCAGACTTTGTATATCTATTATTGAGAAAATGATTGTACCGGAGCCGAAAAAATTCGAAAGATTAATTGGATAGTTAAACCAGACTCCCGCAATATACATTGAAGCTTTTATGCTAATGGGTGCGACAAATCCCATCCATACGGTACGCACCGCCATGTCTTTGTTCGGAATGCCGTGGCGCCAGCGGGCACCGAGCCGCCAGCGAACAATAGCGCAGATAACAAATACAGGAATGAGCTGACAGAATAACAATACCGTCGCTTCAGTAACAGGAAGGTGTAAAGAAATCTCATTTACCATCCCGAAACTGATAAGTATTGGAATTATTCCATGTCGGCCGAATAAGAGAATGATCGCCAGCACTACGCTTAACGGTAGCCATGCCAGATATAGGCTCGACGCATCAACAACTGCACGCGGAGAAATAAATCGGGAAACAGTGAGCGCAACCAGGCATAAAATTAACGCAAGCAGGAATTTTCTTATACAACTATTTTTGCTATATATCATCTATGTTAATTAAATGATCCTGGCCGAAGAAAAGAATAGCCAGAATAATAGGTTTATTCATTTAATGAATCAAGTTATCAGACCGACAAACACCTTTCATTACTGCGGCCTTACCGGACTAATACTTTTTCAGTTTTTATTGTAAGAAATTGACAAAGCGGAAGCTGAAAAGCAAAAACCCCCGCGTAAACGCGAGGGTTTGAAATTTTGGTGGAGCTAAGCGGGATCGAACCGCTGACCTCTTGCATGCCATGCAAGCGCTCTCCCAGCTGAGCTATAGCCCCACAATTTATCTTTACGCACCAACTCCGTTGGGTTCGGAATTTGGTGGAGCTAAGCGGGATCGAACCGCTGACCTCTTGCATGCCATGCAAGCGCTCTCCCAGCTGAGCTATAGCCCCATTGCGTAAAGCGTGTCGTGTTGACGGGCGGCATAATATGAATTCCCTTGCCAGGTGTCAACGGCAAAATCGTACCGCGTCAATCAATCGCTGAAAAAGCATGCAAATTAAGGACATTGCGTAACTCCTCGCAGTCAGTAGTTAAACGTGTCACATTTTCCCGTAAAATGGTGCTATAACATAAGCCACTAATTACCCTTACAACTATTCGGGAAATTACATGCTCAAGGAACGAATGACACCAGAAGAGTTAGCCAGTCTTACCGGATACAGTCGGCAAACCATCAATAAATGGGTACGCAGAGAGGGCTGGATCACCTCGCCAAAACCCGGCGTGCAAGGGGGAAAAGCCCGGCTGGTGCATGTAAATGAGCAAGTCCGCGCTTTTATTCGCAGCGCGCAGCGTAGCGAAGAGCCAGCCCCTGCGATGCGCACGATCGGTAACAACTCACTTGAAGCTTTGCTTATTTCGTTGGCGAAAGAGATGACCGACGCCGAGCAAAAGCAGCTCATCTCTCTACTCTTACGTGACGGCATAACCGGGTTATTGCAACGTCTTGGCATCCGCGATCAGAAATAAAATGATGAAACTCGCTAACAAAATGACGACTGAAGAGCTAGCCGATTTTCTTGGTGTTGCCAGACAAACCGTTAATCGCTGGATCCGTGAACAAGGTTGGCAAACGGAAGCGCTACCCGGTATCAAAGGTGGTCGCGCAAGGCTGATTCACATCACCAAAGAAGTGCGGAGCTTCGTGATGAAAACGCCCTCCATGCGCCAGCGTCATTCTCCTTACTCCATCGCCGAACCAACACCATCTTATACGAGTGAAAACAGTTCGCTGCGGGAGATCGTCAAAGTCTTACAGAACATGACGCCCGAAGAACAGAAGCTGCTGGCGGTGTTACTGGCCCGAGAAGGAATCTGCGGGTTTTTGCAGCGTCTCGGCATAACGCAGACGATCGATGAGTAAAAAAAACCGGCCCTGATGGCCGGTTTTTAGTTTGTACGTTTAATGCGTATGCGGGTGGTTCTCCCGACGATACGCACCCGGCGGCTGATTAAACGTGCGGGTAAAGGTACGCGTGAAGGTTTGTTGCGAATCAAAGCCGTACTTCAGGCAGATATCGTAAACCTTCTGATTGGTATTGAGTAAATCCTGCGCGGCAAGCGACAGTTTACGCTCGCGAATATAACGTCCAAGACTCTCCCCTTTGTACTGCAAGAAGAGGCGTTGCAGGTGCCATTTGGAATAGCCCGCGTGCGCTGCAATATCATCAATACGTAACGGTTGATGGAGATTGTCGTCGATCCACTCGACGATAGTGTCGATAACCTGAGCGGAAATAGTCATACTGCGCTCCCCCTCTGCTCTTCGATTAATAAACGGGTTTATTCCCACCAGGCACGGAATTCCTGCGCATCGTTAGCCGCAAGAACCGGTTCGCCCAGCATCGGTGTGAGTAAACGAAAACTTTTGCCCCGACTTGCTGCCGCCAGCCGTTTGTACGGATCGTCCCATGTGTGTTTTGCCAACACAAAACGCCCCGCGTGGCCCGGCAGAACCGCGCGTGCATTAATCTCTTCCGCCGCCTGTGCGGCCTGTTCCGGCATCATGTGGATGTACTTCCAGTCTTCGTCATACTGACCGTTTTCCATGATGGCGATGTCCACCGGGCCAAACTGCTCGCCGATGGCTTTAAAATGCGGGCCGTAGCCAGTATCGCCGCTGTAATAGACCTTACGCTGATCGGTGACGAACATAAAACTGGCCCACTGCGTCTGGTTACGTTTCAGACCGCGCCCGGAAAAATGGCGCGCCGGCAGCACATGTACCGCCAGTTCATCGTCGATCGCTACCTTCTGCTGCCAGTCCGCTTCACGAATAATCTGCGGATTCATGCCCCAGTAACGCAGGTGAGAACCGACGCCCAGCGGCGTTACGACCTGTTTGATTTTCGGCATCAGCGCTTTGATGGTGGCGTAATCCAGGTGGTCATAGTGATCGTGAGAAATGATCAGCAGATCGATCTCCGGCAGGCTCTGCGCTGTCCATGCCTCATTCCCGGCAAACGCTTTATTGAGAAATGAAAACGGCGCGGCGTAGTCGCTCAGCACCGGATCGATCAGGATACGTTTGCCCGCCAGTTGCAGGTACCACGAAGAGTGCCCCATCCATACCAGCGTGTCCTGTTCCACAGGCAGGCTGGCAAGATCCGTTTGCACCATTGGCAGCGGCTGCTGCGGACGGACATTTTCCCGTTTGGTGACCAGAAAATCCCACCACGCGGCCAGCATATTTTTCTTGCCGGTAAAGCCTGGCGTCGGCAGCGTATTTTGAAATTTGCCGTCACGGTAATGGGGTGATTTTTCGACTTCCGTAAGCTGTTCGCCTTGCGGCGCTTTGCCAAATCCGGCATTCAAAACAAAGGGTAAACTGGCGGCGGACGCAACGAGCATAACCATGACCACGCTGAAAATGAGACGCTTCATATCCTGACCCGAAGAAATCGCTCCAGTCCGTAGAGACGATATGAACTAAACTTGATTATGAGTGAGTAAGCACTCATTATAGAAAGCAACAGCAAACCGTCAAGATCATTTTCTTTCTTTGACATTCGACGTTGCAGCGCCCAGGTGGGCATGTTTCAATCGTGGTTTTTATAACGTGTGAGGAAAAATGTAGTGGCTCGTCCAAAGAGTGAAGACAAAAAGCAAGCGTTACTGGAAGCAGCAACCGAAGCCATCGCGCAGTCCGGGATCGCCGCTTCCACCGCCTTAATAGCCCGCAATGCGGGAGTTGCGGAAGGAACGCTGTTTCGCTACTTCGCCACCAAAGACGACCTGCTGAACGCACTTTACCTGCATCTGAAAACAGACCTGTGCGGCACCATGCTGGAGAATCTCGATCGCACCATCAACGATCCGAAAGTGCATACGCATTCGGTCTGGGACAGCTATATCGACTGGGGAATTCGTCACCCCAACGGCCACTGCGCAGTGCGGCAAATTTCCGTCAGCGAAAAACTGCGCCCGGAAACCCGCCAGCAGGTTACCGATATCTTTCCGGAGCTGCATGAGCTCTGCCACCGCTCGGTATTGCCGGTTTTTCTCGACGGCGAATTCGCGCCGTTTGGCGATGCCATTTTCCTGACGCTGGCGGATACCACCATCACCTTTGCCAGCCGCGATCCTTCCCGCGCCAAAGAGATCAAACGCCTCGGTTTTGAAGCGATGTGGCGCGCACTGACCGCTGAGGGGATAGATGGACAGTAAAACATTGCGGGCCTGCGCGCACCGTATTGCGCTTGAGATGCCATTTACCGAGCACTGCTGGCCGTTTGGCCCGGAATATGATGTGTTCAAAGTGTGCGGCAAAATTTTTATGCTAACCGCCACTGCCCACGGCAGAGCACTGGTGAACCTGAAAGCAGAGCCGCAAACTTCCCTGCTCAACCAGCAAATCTACCCCAGTATTGAACCGGGGTATCACATGAACAAAAAACACTGGATTTCCGTCTATGCAGGGGAAGATATCGACGAATCGCTGCTTGCCTCGCTGATTCAGGCGTCGTGGGATCGGGTGGTGGATGGCCTTTCGCGCAAAGAGCAGCAGCGCCTGCGCCCTACGCGTTCTCAGCCAGCCAGCTAAGCGCCCGCTCCCCCGCTGCATCCACCGGCAGATAAACCAGCAGCCGCGAACCGTTACGCGGTGCTGAGTACCAGTACATTTGCTGTAAGGTAAACTCTCCCAACTGCGGATGGGTAAACAGTTTCAGCTTGTTTTCCACGCCGCGCACATCCAGATATTTCCGCCACAGCGTGGCAAATTCGGTCGATGCCGCGCAAAAGCGCGCCAGCTTCGCTTCCCATAACGGATCGCCACGGTGCTCCGCCATCGCCGCACGAAAATAGGCCACAAATGTCTGCAATATGCTGTCATCGCTGCCAAGACGGTTGCGCCACTGCGGATGCGTCAGATAAAGGTAGATGCAATTGCGCTCATCTTCGGGGATTTCAGCGAACTTAATCCCCATCAGACGCTCAAAAGCGACGTTCCACGCCACAATATCAAAATTAGGTTTCTGAATACTGGCCGGTTGCGGCAACAGGCTATCCAGCAGGCGGCGCGTGCCCTCGCTAATTCCCTCGCATTGCGGCACATTCAGCGTTTCGGCAGGCGTTAATCCGGCGAGTAAAAACAGGTGCCGCGTTTCGGTGGGCGAACACTGCAACGCGCTGGCAATGGCCTGTAAAACCGCTGACGAAGGGTTCACATCCCGTCCCTGCTCCAGCCAGGTATACCAGGTGACGCCAACATCGGCCAGCAGTGCCACTTCTTCACGTCGCAGCCCCGGCGTGCGCCGCCGACCACTGCGCGGCAGCCCCAGACGCTGCGGATCGAGGCTCTCCCGGCGGGCGCGTAAAAATGCGCCGAGCTGTTTGCGGTTTTCATCCTGGATGGTTACATCCATCATCCGATCGCTTATTAGCGTCATTACACCCTCCAGCATGGTAGTGCCAGTACCAGTATACGTAAGAACTGGTACCCGTTTTTCTAATCGGTGATGCTACGTCTATCTGATGAATGACGCAATGGAGTCACCATGAAAACGTCTGCTGTTTCACCAGGCCGGGCAGGCCTGATCCTTCTGCTGACCGGGCAGATGCTGCCCCAGATAGATACTTCAATCACCAACGTTGCGCTCGATTCGATCACCCAGTCGTTGCACACCAGCGCCACGCAACTGGCGTTAATCGTTGCCCTGTACGGCGTGGCGTTTGCCGTCTGTCTGGCGATGGGCAGCAAGCTGGGCGATAACTTTGGCCGCAAACGCCTGTTTTTAGCGGGCGTAGCGCTGTTTGGCCTCGCCTCGCTGCTGTGCGGTCTGGCGAACTCCGTCTCCGCACTGTTGGCCGCCCGTACGTTGCAGGGTATCGGCGCGGCGCTGATCGTGCCGCAAATTCTCGCCACGTTGCATGTCACGTTAAAAGGCACCGCGCACGCTCGCGCCATTAGTCTGTATGGCGGTATTGGCGGCGTGTCATTCATTATTGGCCAGATGTGCGGTGGCTGGCTGGTATCAGCGGATATCGCCGGGTTGGGCTGGCGCAACGCCTTCTTTATCAACGTCCCGATTTGTCTGCTGGTACTGGCGCTGAACCGCTACCTGCCGGAGACGCGCAACGACACCCGGACACGTATTGACTGGCAGGGCACGTTCGCACTGGCGCTAATCCTCTGCTGCCTGTTATTCCCACTGGCGCTCGGCCCGGAGCTGCACTGGCCGTGGCCGACACAGGCCGCGCTGCTGGCGCTGTTCCCGCTGGCTCTGTGGATGCGTACCAGCGCCTTGCGACAACAGCGCACCGGTCTGGTTCCGCTGGTGCCGCCGCATCTGCTTAAGCTGCACAGCGTTCGTTTTGGTCTGCTGATTGCGCTGCTGTTTTTCACCGCGTGGTCCGGCTTTATGTTCTGCATGGCGCTGACGTTGCAGGCGGGCATGGGAATGACGCCGTACCAGTCCGGTAACAGCTTTGTGGCGCTCGGTATCGCCTATTTTGTCTCCGCCTGGTATGCGCCGAAACTGATTGCCCGTTACAGCATGCGTACGATTTTACTGACCGGGCTGGTCATTCAGGTGAGCGGCCTGCTGGCGCTGATCGCCACATTACAACTCTCCGGGCGGCTGGTCGGCGTGCTGGCGCTGGCGCCTTCCACTGCGCTCATTGGTTACGGCCAGGCGCTGATTGTGAACAGCTTTTACCGCATCGGAATGCGGGATATCACCACGCAGGATGCGGGCGCTGGCAGCGCGCTGCTCAGCACGCTGCAACAGTCGACACTGGGTCTCGGCCCGGCCGCGCTCGGCAGCGTATTTCTCTATCTGGTGGGTCAGTCAAACGGCAATTACAGCACCGCGCTGAGCGGCTTTCTGGTGACAGAAGTGGTCATGATGCTGGTACTGGCAGCCGCAGCAGTCAGCGCGCGCCAGCAACTGGCTCACCGTTGTCCGGCCAGTTAAAGAACGCTATCCGTTGTCGCGAAACAAGGTTAGTGTTATCACTTTGTAAAGAAAGGAGCGAAGCGGTGGAACTCGATATTTATCAGGTGGACGCGTTCAGTGCGCGTCCTTTTTCCGGCAACCCGGCGGGCGTATGCATCACGCCGCACGGGCTGGAGAGCGGGTTAATGCAGCAGATTGCCGATGAGATGGCAGTGTCGGAAACCGCGTTTCTCAATCTTGCTGATAACAACCTGCGCTGGTTCACACCGCAGGCCGAAGTGGATTTGTGCGGCCACGGTACGCTGGCGACGGCGCATATCCTGCGCCAGACCGGGCGGCTGCAAGCGGGTGAAACGATCACGTTTCAGACGCTCTCCGGCCCGCTATCCGCCACGCTCGGCGCAGAGAGTATCCAGCTCGATTTCCCGTTACTCACCCCGCAACTGCACAGCGCGGTGCCGCCGGCTTTACTCGATGCGCTGGGGCTGGAGCGCGGGCAAGTGCGTGATTACGGCCTGTTTGGCCCTAAGCAGTTGGTGGTGGTTGATGATGCGCAGATCGTGCGGGCATTGCAGCCGGACTTCCAGGCCCTGAGCGCATTACCGGGACGCGGCGTGGTCATTACCGCGCCAGGCGATGGGGAATATGACATGCTGTCGCGCTATTTTGCGCCGTGGGTTGGCGTCAATGAAGATCCGGTCACCGGCTCGGCGCACTGTGCGCTGGCAGCCTACTGGTCAGAGCGACTGGGTAAGCGCTCGCTTACCGCTTACCAGGCATCACGGCGCGGCGGCGTGCTGGCGCTTCACTGCACCAACGATGGCCGCGTGCTGATGAGCGGCGCGGCACATACGGTACTGGCAGGAACATTACACCTTTGAGGGCAGACGTGACACCATCCGCCAGCGGAACCAGATCTGCGCGAGCAGGATCAGCACCCCGCCAATAATTTTTTGCAGCGGCAGACGCTCGCCGTACCAGAGGGAGGCGGCAATCACCGTCAACAGTGGCTCCAGCACCATAATAATGGCGGCGCTGGCAACGGCAGCATATTTCTGCCCCTGCAATTGCAGGCCAAAGCGCAAGCTGGTGGCGATCAGGATGCTGGCCGCCAGCCAGCCTGCGGTGCTGGCGGTGAACGGTTGCGTCCATGACTCAAACAGCGCCGAAATCGCTAATCCGGCGATACCGGTAATCGCCAGTTGCACCGCCGTCAACGGCAGCAGCGGCACTTCCCGCGCACAGCGGCTGGTATAGCAAAAGTAGATCGATTGCACGAACGCCGTCAGCAGGAACCAGCCCTGGCTGGCGTGAAACGTAATTGGCGTATGCAGGCTTAACAGCCCGAGGCCAATAATCGCCACCGGCAGACACTCCCAGTACGCGCGCGCCGGACGGGTGTGCATCATTCCCCAAGCAACCAGCGGCACAAAAAGCATCGACAGGCTCATGATAAATGCCCCCTCGCCCAGCGACGCCGTGGTCGATACCGACCAGATCCACAGACAGAGGTTAAGCGCCATCCACAGGCCGCTAATCACCACCTGGCGCATTTTCTCCCACGGAATCCGCTGTCCACGGCAAAACGGCAGCAGCACCAGCGCGGCGCCGAAAAAACGCAGCCCGAGAAAGGCAAAAACCGGCATACCAGAAATCGCCTCGCGGGAGAAAATCCAGCCACAGGCGGCAATCATGGTGGTCAGAACGAGGAAGAGGTCGGCTTGTCGTTGCCGGGTCATGTCAGCTCCAGAGCAATAAAAAAGCCAGCGCGGACGGCTGGCGAAATTTTTCCTTATCATGCCTGAAATATCAGGCGCTGGCGCGGGAAATATCACGTCAGTCCATCGTTATGCTTTCTGATATTACGTCAGAGAATCAACGGAAGTCAGCAAACTCGCGGACAGTGGTAAAAATTCCCGCCGGATCCGGCGGGAAGAGAGCGGGATTACGCGCGCTGCGGTGCGCGACGCAGCAGCTTGAAAGCCACGAACAGGAATGCGATCCACGCTGGCAACAGCACGGCTGACAGGCGCATATCTTCCATGGTGTACATCAACACGAGGATCATCAGCATAAAACCGATGCACAGATAGTTGCCCGCCGGGAAGATCAGCGCCCTGAATTGCGGATCGCGCCCTTTACGGCGCATCGCTGCGCGGAACTTCAGGTGCGCCAGCGAAATCATGATCCAGTTCAGCAGCAGGGTCGCCACCACCAGTGCCATCAGCATGCCGAACGCTTTTTGTGGCAGCAGATAGTTCACCAGCACCACCAGCGAGGTGATGGCCGCCGAGAGAAACAGCGAGTTGATCGGCACGCCGCGACGGCTGACGCGAGTCAGAAACGCGGGCGCGTTACCCTGCACAGAGAGGCCAAATAACATACGGCTGTTGGAGTAAACCCCGCTGTTATATACCGACAGAGAAGCCACCAGAATCACGAAGTTCAGCGCAGAAGCCACCAGATTGCTGTCCAGATCGTGGAAAATCATTACAAACGGGCTGCTGTTCGCTTTGACATCAATCCACGGATAAAGCGCCAACAGCACGACCAGCGAACCGATATAGAACAGCAAAATGCGGTACACCACCTGATTCACCGCTTTCGGAATGGTGGTGTGCGGCTCGCTGGCTTCGGCGGCAGTGATGCCAATCAGCTCCAGACCGCCGAAAGAGAACATAATCACCGCCAGCGCGAGAATCAGCCCATGCCAGCCGGTGGCGAAAAAGCCGTTGTAACGCCAGAGATTATCGAAGCTGGCGCGTTCACCACCGTGACCGGTAAACAGCATCCACAGGCCAAAAGCGATCATACCGATGATGGCGATCACTTTGATCAGCGCAAACCAGAACTCGGTTTCGCCGTACAGGCGCACGTTCACCAGGTTGACGGCGTTGATAATGACAAAGAACGCGGCCGCCCAGATCCAGGTCGGCACCAGCGGGAACCAGTACTGCATATAGATCCCGGCGGCAGTCAGCTCGGCCATGCCCACCAGCACAAACATTGCCCAGTAGTTCCAGCCAGAGAGGAAACCGGCAAACGGTCCCCAGTATTTATAGGCAAAGTGCGAAAACGAACCGGAAACCGGCTCTTCTACCACCATTTCGCCAAGCTGGCGCATGATCAGGAAAGCAATAATCCCGGCGATGCCGTAACCCAGCAGCACGGCAGGCCCGGCCATTTGAATCGCCGGGCCAATACCAAGGAATAACCCGGTACCAATCGCGCCGCCCAGCGCAATTAACTGAATATGACGGTTTTTTAATCCCCGTTGTAGTGTCGGCCCTGTTTCCGGCCCGGCATCGGTTACGTTACCCGCTGCCTGTGACGCGTTTTTCACGTCCTTCCCCTTTCTGGTTTTATCGAAGGGGCACCTTTTAACATCTCAGGTCAGGGCTGGCAAGAAATGGAAAAGAGAGGAAGGATAAACAATGCGAATCGTCATATCATCAATGCTTACCCCTACACCCTTCACAGGAGATAACAATGAAAATAGCCCACGTCGCGCTCTGGACGCGTAACCTCGACGCTCAGCGAATATTCTGGCGCGACTTTTTTTCCGCCAGCAGTAATGAAAAATATGTCAGTAAAAATCGCGCGGGATTCGCCTCGTACTTTATCTCGCTAAAAGATGGCCCGACGATTGAGCTGATGACGCTGCCGGAACTGGCCGATGCGCCAGCAAACCCGGAATTTGTCGGCTGGGCGCACATCGCCATTACCGTTGGCCGCGTCGAAACCGTGGATGCGATGGCAGAAAAAGCGCGCCAGCAGGATAAACTCGCCAGCCCGGCAAGATGGACTGGCGATGGTTTTTATGAAGCGGTGATCCTCGATCCAGACGGCAACCGTATCGAACTGGTCGCCGAATAGCGCGACCAGCGGCGTTACGCTTCCAGCCGGAATTGCTGCACGCTTTGCGCAAGCTGCTGCGCCTGATCCTCAAGCGAAGTAGCGGCTGCGGCCATCTGCTGCACCAGTGAAGCGTTCTGTTGCGTTACGCCGTCCATCTCGTTCACTGCGATGGTCACCTGGCCAATACCTTTGGCCTGCTCATCCGATGCACTGACGATCTCGGTAATGATCGACTGTACCGAGTTCACCGCTTGCGTCATCTCCTGCATGGTTTTCCCGGCGTCGTTAACCAGTTGAACGCCGGTTTCCACTCGCTTGCCGGACTCTTCAATCAGCGCGCCAATCTCTTTCACGGCGTTGGCGCTGCGCTGCGCCAGGTTGCGCACTTCTGAGGCCACCACCGCAAAACCGCGCCCCTGCTCGCCCGCCCGCGCCGCTTCTACCGCGGCGTTCAGCGCCAGGATATTGGTCTGGAAAGCAATGCTGTTAATGATGGCGGTGATATCGCCGATCTTGCGCGCGCTGTCATCAATTTGCGCCATGGTAGACACCACCCGACTGACCAGCGCCTCGCCACGGCTGGCGATCTGCGTGGCATTCGCCGTCAGTACCGTCGCCTGGTGCGCGTTTTCCGCGTTATGTTTCACCGTCGCGCTGAACTGCTCCATACTGGCGGCCGTTTGCTCCAGCGCCGACGCTTGCTGCTCGGTGCGCGACGAGAGGTTGATATTACCGCTGACAATCTCCCCGGCGCCCTGGCGCACGGAATCGCTGGCCTCTTTTATCTGGCCGACAATCTGCCGCAACTGCGCCTGCATGGTATGCAGCGCATAGAACAGGCTGCTGCGATCGCCCTGCTTAACGTGGATAGCGTTATCCAGCTTGCCATCCGCCACGGAGAGCGCAATGGTCGCGCCTTCCAGCGGCTCGCCACCAATCGGCTTCAGCACTTTGCGGCTGAAGAGAAGCCCCAGCAGCGCACTGACCAGCAATATGCTGATCACGCCAAGAATAATAGCGCTGAAAAGCTGGCGATTCGCCGCCGCCATCACCTGGCTTACCGGCGCGACAACGCCGAGATACCAGCTATCGCTGCTGTTGCCAATGGTAATCGGTTGCCAGGTAACCAGAGCTTTCTCACCGAGGATCGGATCGTCCTGCTCTACCACGCTGCTGCTGAAGTTATCCGTTTTGCCGGGATACGGTTTGCTGGTCAGGCTCTTATCCGGATAAGAAATCACTTTCCCGGCGGTCGAGAGCAGTACCGCGTAGCCGCCGCCCGCCCACGGTTTGATCTGATTCACTGCCTGCTGCAACGATGCCAGCGAAATATCGGATGTCACCACGCCGTGCAATTTGCCGTCGCTGACAATCGGTGCTGCCACCGAGGTCAGCAGCGTCGGCACACCGTTATAGGCATAGCTGTAGGGTTCAATCAGCGTATCTTTCTGGCTTTTCTGCGGCAGCAGATAGTAGTCACCCTGGCCCGGTGTCAGATAAGAGAGCAGCGGATGCATTTTGTAGCTGCCGGAGGGATCGCGATCGACAAAGAAGGCATAACGCCCTTGTGGTGCCTGATCGGGCTTGCCGGTGAATTCCGCATCGCGCCCATCATAGGCATTTTCTTCAAAAATGACCGAAATGGAGAGGTAATCCGGGTTATCGCGCAGGGTGGATTCCATGAGCTTATCCGCCACTTTACGATCGGTAACGCCGCCCTGCGGCAGGGCAATCAAGCTATGTCCGAGGTTATGCGCCACATCGCGGGCGTAACTGAGTTGCTGCTGGATTTTCAGCGCTTCGCTTTGCGCGATCTGCTGGAGATAATGTTCGGCGAGACTTTTTTGCGCATGACTGGATTGCCAGCTCAGCACCCCAATCGTTACCACAAAGCCAAGGGTGATGGTGATGGCACCCGTCAGCAGCATTTGCGCGCGGGTACTCATTTTTTTACTCACGAGTGGTCTGGCCATTACAGCTCTCCTGGTATAAACCTGCTACATCATTATTCCTTTCATCACATGCTCCCTGATACCTGCTCTATCGGCGTACATTTTTTGATCTTTAATTGTTACCAGTGAGGTTACGCAGGTGTAAAAACGCGCGCGCAAAATCATAATCAGCGGTATGAAGGGGCGGGATGGTGTCGCGACGGGTAACCCACGGAGCTTGCCGCTTAATGCAGCAGTTTATGCTGTGGTTTTCGCAGAGGAATTTTTGCAACAGGAGAGCGCCCCGGCACGAGCCAGGGCGGGAAGCGTTAGCCTTTGTCGTCTTTCGGGCCGAGGAAGTAAAAGCCAAAGGGCAGCGAGCCAATAATGGTAAACATCAGGCTGTAAATCGCCACCCAGGCGCCCTGAATGATAAACATCGAGGTGGTCCACGTTTCCATCGGCAGATTGTACTGCTCTTCCACGCCCTCGAAGGCGGCTTTCGAGATCACGCTGACGGCAATACAAAACACAATCACCACCGCCGTGATAAATTTTTTCCCCTCGCGGGTACGCAGTTTTTCCAGCATAGAAACCTCCTGTCATGTGGCTTTTCTGTGCCGCGAGTGTAACCGATCTGCTGTCGAATTGTTGTGAAGAGTGAAGAAAAACGGCTAACAGTGACGGCATTTTGCTTTCCCATCGCCGCTGCGCATCATGGCGGCCACGCTTTAACGACGCTGTTTTTATATTATTTTTACTGCCGCGTATTTTCTTTTTACGCAGCGTTTATATCCAAATAAAAATGGCTCTTTTATGCTGAGTTCATCGCCGCAAGGCCTGACAGAAAGAACACCATGAACTCGTTGATGACTATTCCACTGCTGAAAAATATCCGCACACTGTTTACTTCCATGCCCATTCCGGCGCTATCAACTCCATCTAATGGAACAGAAAGTGATATCAAAATCAAGCAATTGCAGGAAACGCTTACTGACGAAATAAAAGATTACCTGAACCGTTATCCTGAGACAAAACATGTGGATATTTATCTGAACGATACCCATGGCATATTCAGGGGAAAAAGAGTCTCCGTGGATAATTTATTTTCCATGAGCAAAGGATGTTATTTTCCGCAATCTGTTTACGCCATGGATCGCGAAGGGAAAATCATCTCATCCGATACGCTGATTAATGAAGAGCCGGATAATTTATGTCTGCCCGTTCCCGGCACACTGCGACCCGGCGCTCACGATCCGCAGCATAATGCGCAGTTGCTGTTAACCATGCTTGATGAAAACAACCGGCCTTATGCGCTGGAACCGGCGGCGATCCTGCAAAATGTGCTACGCCAGTTTCATTATCACGGTCTCTATCCGGTCGTCGCCCCGAAATTGAGTTTTACCTTGTTGATCCTGCCGCGCCGAAAACCCGTCCGCAGGGCTGTTTTCATATGGCGGTGCCCTCCACCTACTCGGCGTTTATCGAGGAGCTGGAAAGCCTGGCAGCAGCGCAGCGGCTTCCGCTTTCCGGCGTGGTGAGTGAAGCCGAGGCCGGACAGTTTGAACTGAATATGCCCCACTCGCATCACGTCGTCGAAGCCTGCGAACAGATCCTGGCGCTGCGTCGGCTCACCGGCACGGTGGCCGGGAAATTTGGTTTTCAGGCCAACTTTATGGCCAAGCCCTTCTCCGGGCTGGCGGGTAACGGCCTGCATTTCCATATCAGCCTCAATGACATTCACGGTGAAAATGTTTTTGCCTGTCCCGCCGAGGAACTCAACGATATGGTGCGCCTCTCGCTGGCCGGGATGCTGGAACTGATGCCGGCGTCGGTGGCAATTATGGCGCCTGGGGTTAACGGATTCCGCCGTTTACGCAAGAACCTCAGCGAACCGCTCTTTCATTCATGGGGTTACAACAAACGCAACGCCGCCTTGCGTATTCCCTGTTCCGACGCCCGCAACCGGCGCATCGAATATCGCCTCGCAGGCGCAGATGCCAACCCCTATCTGGTGATGGCCACCATCCTTAGCGGTATCTTGTACGGTCTGGAGCGGGTCGATGACGATACGCTGGCGAATTTCACCCACACCGCGCCGACATTACCGCTGTTCCAGCAACCGGCGCTGGAGATATTTCGCCAGAATAGCTATCTGGCAGAGCATCTCGGCAGTGCGTTCTGCGAGCAGTGGTATAGCGGCAAAATGGCGGAACTGAACTGGTTTGAAAGTCTCGTCACGCAGCAAGAGCTGGCCTGACCCGCTGCGCCGCACTTAGCTGGCCTGCGGCAATGTGAAATCCCCTTCCCCCAACGGGCGCTGCATCAGCACGGTATCCAGCCAGCGCCCGTGCTTCATCCCCACGCTTTTGAGCGTGCCGATCACCACAAATCCGGCGCGGCGGTGTAGCCGTAACGAACCTTCATTTTCGCTGTTGCCGACGTTGGCAATCAGTTGCCGGTAGCCCTGCATTTCAGCCCATTCCACTGCGCGGGCTAGCAGCGCTTTACCTGCGCCCTGGCGACGAAACGCCTCATCAACGTAGATGGAATCCTCCAGCGTATACTGGTAAGCGCGGCGCTCGCGGTAGCGGGAGAGATAGCAATATCCCCGAACCTCGCCGTCCTGCACGGCCACAAACCACGGCAGCCCGGCAAGGCGGATTTTCTTAAGCCTTGCGCGCATCTCGTTGATATCCGGCGCTTCGGTCTCAAAAGTGGCGTTCCCCTGCGTCACGTGGTAAGCATATATCTGCGTAATCGCGCGCAGATGTTGTTCTTCTGCCTCAATAATTTCCATCATCCGTCCTCTGTCCTCGCTTTTGCACAGGTTATCTGCCGCGCGGCAAAACAGGCACCGGGCGGTACTTATAACCGCGATAAGGAAAACTTTGCCATGGCGCAATTTAGCCTCGACCAGTTGGCGACCTACAAACTGGTGATCGCCCGGGGGAGTTTTACCGCTGCGGCCGAAGTGCTGGGTATTTCGCAACCGGCGGTCAGCCTGCAAATCCGCCAGCTTGAGCAGGCGCTGCAGACGCGGCTGATTGAGCGCACCGGGCGCAGCCTGCAACCGACCGCCGCCGGAAAAACCTTTCTCGCCCACTGTGCGGAAATCGAAAACGCGGTCAGCGCTGCCGTGCAGTCTGTCGCAAAGCATCAGCAGGAGATCAGCGGCAGCGTCACGCTCGGTACTGGCGCAACCACCTGCATTCATCTGTTGCCGCCCGTGCTGCAACAACTGCGGGAAGATTTTCCGTTACTGACCGTTGGCGTGCGCACCGGCAATACCACGGATATTGTGCGCGCGGTGGAAGAGAATCGTATCGATATTGGCCTGGTGACGCTGCCTGCGAGCGGGCGCAACCTCGCCATTTCACCGCTGTTTAATGAAGATTTTGTCGCCATCAGCGCCAGCCACTCACCTGCGCAGCCCGCGGCCACGCCTGCGCTATTGCAGGCCTTACCGCTGATTATCTTTGAGTCCGGTAGCAGTACCCGCCAGTTGATTGACGGCTGGTTAACCGCCGCCGTCACGCCGGTGATGGAGCTTGGTAGCATTGAAGCCATCAAACGCATGGTGCGCGCCGGTCTCGGTTACAGCCTTGTGCCTGAAGTCGCCGTACAGGCTGATGAGGATCAACGCGGGTTGCGCGTACAGGCGCTACAACCGCCGTTACAGCGCACGCTGGCGCTGGTGATGCGGCAGGATAAGGTGGTCAATCGCGGGATGAAAGCGGTGCTGAACAGCCTGAAACAGGCGGGCAGGACGCCCGCCTGCGAAACGCATGCTTAGAAGTCGTAGCTCATGGAGACTTTCAACTTCCGCGCATCACCCTGGTAGATATAGGTGCCGTTGTCTTCGACGCTGGCCCAGTATTTCTCATTGGTGACGTTATCCACGCCGACACGCCAGACCATCTCGTTTTTATCCTGATTGAGGTGCATACGGTAGCGTACCCCAAGATCCAGCGTGGTGTAGCTGTCGAGTTTTTTGGTATTGGCGTTATTCGCATACTGCGAACCGGTATGGTTGATCCGTGCCGTCGCCGTCAGGCCGTCAACCGGTTTGATGTCGTATTCCGCGCCCAGTACGCCATAGAAGCGCGCCACGCCAATAGGCCGGTTCCCCTGGTTAATGCCATCTTCGGTTTTGGTCAGCTCAGCATCGATCCAGGTGGCGCTGCCGTTCAGGCGCAGGCCAAGCATCGGTTCACCGAACAGATTCAGCTCAACGCCACGGTTACGCTGCTCGCCGTTCAGCGCGTAGATATTGGTATCGCTGTTCTGAATGGCGGTCGGTTTCTTAATTTCAAACAGCGACAGCGTACCGCCCACGCGGCCAAAATCCGTTTTTACGCCGACTTCATTCTGTTTCGAGTGCGCAATGCCGGTGGTCTGATACTGGTTAGCGGCGCCTTCCGGCGCGGTGCTGCCCGGTTGCAGCGCTTCGGTATGGTTCGCATAGAAGGAGACCACTTCCCACGGCTTATAAACGATGCCGTAAGTCGGCATCCAGCGATCCTGGATAAAGCGCGCAGTGTCATCTTCTGCGCCCGTCGCATTGCTGTAGCTGTGAACCCATACTTTCTGGTAACGCGCGCCCGCCGTGAACAGCACGGTGTCGTTCAGAACGCCCAGCGTATCGCTCAGCAGCCAGCCCTGTGAGCGGGTGCGGCCGGTGGTCAGCGGATCGCTGTAGTTGCCGCCGACGTAGCTGTAATCAGGCATCGCAACCGACGAGTTATCATAGATGTTCACTGCCGGGTTATCCGCCGTGGCCGACATACGCCACGCCACCTTGTCCCGCTTGATATTGGCCGAATAGCCTACGTTCACTTTGTGCGACACAAAGCCGGTATCGAAGTTACCGCGCACCCCGGCCATGCCGCTCCAGGAGTCGCTGATGCGGTTGGTGTCGAGGCGGCCAATCGTCGCATCGCCCTGCTCATCATTCACTTTCGGCGCGCCGTAAATCCCCTCTTCATGCGAGTGCTGGCCGCCGAACGCGGCATATGCCGTCCAGATATCGGTCAGATCATATTCCGCGCGCGCCAGGCCAAATTCGTTTTCGATATTGCTGTACGCCCACTGCTGGCTGTAGTTTTTGGTGTTGCTCGGAACCTTCGGCACAAAATCCACTGCGCTGATGTTCACGCCCATCGAGCCGCCGTGGAAGGTCTTTTTCTGATAGCCAAGATCCAGCGAGCTGCGGAAGCGATCGCTGCGATAATCGAGGCCAATCGACGCCGCCGTAGTACGACGGTTGTCATCTTCAACGGTGGCTTCGCCTTCGCGGTGCAGCAGGTTGACGCGCACGCCGAACTGATTGTTATCGCCATAGCGACGGCCAACGTCCAGCGAACCGCCAAGCTGTGAACGCGAGGAGTAATCGACGCCGACGCGCGTCAACGGCGTATCATCGGCATGTTTCGGTTCAAGGTTGATCATCCCGCCGACGCCGGAGGACGCCGCGCCATTCATCAGGGCATTGGCACCTTTAAACACTTCCACGCGTTCAAGCATCTGGGTATCGACCACCTGGCGCGGCACAATACCGGCCAGACCGCCCATCAGCATATCGTCGCCATCCAGCTCGAAGCCGCGAATACGGTAGGTTTCCGCCATGTTGCCGTAACCCTGGCCGACCTGCACGCCAGCATCATTGCTGACCACATCGGCAATGGTTTTCGCCTGTTGATCCTGCACTAACTTCGAGGTGTAGCCGATCACGTTAAACGGCACATCCATCGCCTTCTGTTCGCCCATCATCCCGAGGCGACCACCGTACGCGACCTGACCATCCAGATACGCCGGAACCAGCGCATCGCCGCCCGGTTTGAAGTCGCTGCCGGTAGTCGACTGCACCACAATGGTGTCGTCTTTCGTCTGGCTGGTGTTGGCATTTGTCGTCGCGGCCTGCGCTGAGTGCGCCGCTGCGCCAATGGCCAGCGCAAGTAACGTCTTGCGCAAAGAAGGATGGATCGTTTTGCTGTTATTCATCATCGACTCATATCGAAGTGTGTGGAAAAACGGCCCGTTTCCGGGCCAGGTTGATTACTGGTTAAGGGCGATGCGGACGACGCTGTCCGGCCCGTTGGTAGAGTGATCTTTGTTGAATGCCTGTTTAACGGTGACAAACAGCGTCTGGCCGTCGGCAGAGAGCAGCAGGCTGTTCGGATTCGGCGGCAGATCCCAGCTCTGCTTCACCGCAAGGCTGGTGGCATCGAGGCTCAGCACTTTTCCTGCTTCACGCTGGGTAAGGTAGATTTCGTGGCGTTTCGGGTTGAATTTCACCGCCAGCGAACCGCCCAGATCGAGCTGTTTCAGCACTTTGCCGCTATGGATATCCAGCACCAGAGTGGTTTTGGCTTTTGAGTTATCGGTAACGAACAGACGCCCGGTCTCGCTGTCTTCGGCAATATTCAACAGCAGCGCCGGTTTATCACCGAGCGGTTTCCAGCGTTGTTCAATGCGGTTGTTGCGCGGGTTGACGACCAAAATTTCGCCGCCGCCGTTCGCCACATACAAGCGCTGAGTTTGCTCAGACCAGTGCAGGCCCGTGACCCATTTCCCGGCATTTTTAATCCGCGCTTTCACTTTCAGGGTTTTGGCGTCCACCACCCACACCAGCGCCGGATCGGCCACCGCGCCAACATACAGCACACCGTTGTGCAGCAGGATTTCACGCGCGCCGTACGGCAACCCTTTCTCATTGCGTTCCGGGAACAGCGTGCGGGCCAGCACTTTGCCATTGCTGGTGTCGATAGCGCTGATGCCACCATCAAGGGAGTTGGTAACGTAAACGGTTTTGCCGTCCGGGGAGATCGTCATACCGAAGTTTTTCAAATCGGTATGGGTGGAACCGAGGGTTTTCAGCGTCGCAGGATCCAGTTTGTACACCACCCCGCCCTGCACATCTTTAAAGCCTTCCGCACTGGAAACGTATAGCGCATCGCCCTGCGGGCTGAGCGCCATTTCATACAGGCCGCTCGCCAGATCGCGTTTTTGCACATTCGCCGGTAATTGCGCGGCAGCCGTTTTTGGCGTTTCGGCGGCAGGTTGCGCCGATGTGGTGTGCTGAGCGCTGCAACCGGCCAGTACCAGGGTTGCCAGCAGGGCCAGCGCGGGGGTTTTTATCGTCATCGGAAATCCTTACCGTTAATGTCATCAACAGGCGAGCCAGCGCGTGACGCTCAGGTGCGTACTTTTTGATGAAGGCAGTTTTGCCCGGCGCAGCTCGCCACTTCTTTGTGTCCCTGTAAGCGTTTACGCCTACTGTTTTTGCGGGAAAATTCCGTGCTGCGCCCACAAACACTAAAGAGAATGAGAACTATACTCATTATCTTCATTCAGGCAAGAACTATTGTCGCGTTGCGTTGTCAGGGGGAAAACACGCCGGCGAGGAACAACCGGCGCGGATTGAGGATATTGGGAAGAGATTACAGGCCGAGCGCTTTTTCCACTACCGGTTGCGCGGGTTGGCCGTCGCGCGTGGTGACGCCTGCAAGCCACGTTTTCAGCAGCTCCGGGCGTTTTGCCAGCTCAGCTTTGGCCGCCGCCTGCACATCTTCTTGCTTATCCAGCACGCGAGCGATCACCGCGTTTTCCAGCGCGACATCAAATTTCAACTGGCTGAAAAAACGGTTGGCATTCGGGCATGCTGTGGCGAAATCTTTGCGTGTCACCGTATTCACGGTGGCGCTGCCGTAGTTCGGTCCGAAATACGCATCGCCGCCGCTCAGGTAAGCCAGTTTGAAACGTGTATTCATCGCGTGCGGCTCCCAGCCAAGGAAGACGATCCACTGCTTACGCTCCACCGCACGCGTCACTTGCGCCAGCATGCCGCTTTCGCTCGATTCCACCAGTTGCCAGTTTTGCAGGCCGAAATCGTGTTTATCGATCATCTTTTTCAGGTTCTGGTTAGCAGGCGCGCCCGGCGCAATGCCGTAAATTTTGTTGTCGAATTTCGCCGCGTATTTTTGCAGATCGGCAAAATCTTTCACCCCGGCCGCCGCGACATAATCCGGCACGGCCAGCGTAAAGCGCGCCGCAGGCAGGTTCGCGCCCAGCACGTTAATCGAACCATCGGCGGTAAATTTGCTGATGACCGGCTCCTGCGCAGGCATCCAGTTGCCGAGGAACACATCGACCTGCCCGGTTTTCAGCCCCTGAAACGCCAGTGCGACAGAGAGGTTTTGCACCTTTTGCTGGTAACCCAGCGCATTAAGTACCACGCCGGAGAGCGCGTTTGTCGAGGCGATATCCGTCCAGCCCGGATCGGACTGGATAATCGTCGCGCAACGGGCTTCGTCGGCGGCGTAACTGCTCAGTGAAACCCCGCCAGCCAGCGCCAGCAGTAAAAGTTTGCTCACACGTTTTTTCATTGTTATTTCCCTGCCGGTTGTTTTAAAGGACGCGGATAACGGGCAAAAGCTTCCTGTTCATCCAGCGTTTGATGGTTACGAATGTAGCGTTGCGACGCCTCCTGATGCGGTTGGAAATCCCACTTCGGAATGGCATCGCTGCCTGCAATACGGGTTAGAAACAGCCGCCGTTTCTGGCTCGCCAGCACCTGCTCGCGCAGCGCAGGCAGATCCCAGCGGCGGGAAACTTCGGCGGCAAACTCAGCGCTGACCTGCTGGTAATCGCTGTTTGCCGCCAGGTTTTGCCGCTCATCTGGATCGTTTTGCAGATGGAAAAGCTGCGGCGCTTCGCTGAAGGAGTGAATGTATTTCCACGGGCCGCGACGGATCATCAGCATCGGCCCCAGCGCGCCTTCGGCGAGGTATTCGCTGCAGGCACCATCCGGCCCCGTTTCGCCGCGCAGATGCGGCACCAGGCTGTTACCATCCAGCGGCGCAATCGCCTGCGCTTTACGGTCTTCGCCGCTTGCCAGCTCAACCAGCGTCGGCAGCAGATCGACCAGAGAAACGCTGTGAGCAATGCGGCGCGGCCCAAAGCGCGCCGGGTTATGCACGATAAACGGAATGCGCACCGCATTTTCAAAGAAGGTCATTTTGTACCAGAGATCGCGTTCGCCGAGCATTTCGCCATGATCCGCTACCACCAGCACCACGGTATCTTCCGCCAGCCCGGTTTCTTGCAGGGTGTTGATGATTTCGCCAAAGCAGTCATCAACATAAGCCAGCGCACCGTAATAAGCATGACGCGCGCGGCGGATCTGCTCATCGCTGAGCAAGCCCTCTTCCAGTTGATACATCGCCCGCAGACGCGCGGAGTGCGCATCCTCTTCGACATCCTGCTTGCGGGTTTTCGGCATATCGATCGCTTCCTTGCGAAAACGGTCAAGGTAACGGCGCGGAATGGCAAACGGATCGTGCGGATGGGTGAGCGACAGCAGCAACATAAAAGGTTGTTCCGCCGGGCGACGCGCGGCGTCATACAGCCGCTGGCGCGCCAGAAACAGCGCTTCATCGTCAAAATCAAGCTGGTTGGTGCGCACGCATTCGCCCGCTTCCAGCACCGAACTCATATTGTGATACCAGTCGAGGCGGCGCTCCGGTCGTTCCCAGTCCGGCGTCCAGCCAAAATCAGCCGGGTAGATATCGGTGGTCAGGCGCTCATCAAAACCGTGTAACTGATCCGGGCCGCAGAAATGCATCTTGCCGGAGAGCCAGGTACGGTAGCCCTGCTCGCGCAGGTAGTGGCAAAAAGTGGGCGAATCGGCATGAAACTCGGCGGCGTTATCATAGACGGCGTTGCGCGAGATAAATTGCCCGGTCATCAGCGACGCCCGCGACGGCGCGCACAGCGGGCTGTTGCAGTAGGCGGATTCAAACACCACCCCTTCGTCGGCTAATTTATCGATATTCGGCGTCAGGCTAACGTTATTACCATAAGTTTTTAATGCGCTGGCGGTTAATTGATCGGCCATCAGAATAACGATATTCGGTTTCTTTATAAGCATACAGCGTCCAACAATAAAATATTCAATTAAAACGTGATAGGTTTATCTCACGCTTATTAAACTCCGTGAAGGGGTTATTTCTTTATCATGAAATAAGGTGGATTTATGGCAGACAAATTACAGCTTCCGCCTTTACAGGCTTTAGTGGTATTTGAAGCAGCAGCGCGATTAGGTAATTTTACCGCCGCAGGCAATGAGTTAGGACTTTCGCAACCGGCAGTTAGCCAGCGTATTCAGACGCTGGAAAGTCGGCTTAATGCACCGTTATTTGAACGGCGGCATCGCGGCGTGCAATTAACCGAATCCGGCCATAGCCTGTACCTGATTGTTCGCAGTAGCCTGAACGACATCAGCGAGCAGCTGGAGCGCACGCGTCGCCAGCGCAGCGTGCTGCGTATCGATACCGATATGGGCTTTGCCAGCTACTGGCTGCTGCCGCGCATGGAGCGGTTGCAGGCGCTGATCCCCGGCGTGGAAGTGCAGGTAACCACCTCGCCAAATGACTACAATTTCCGCGACAGTAATGCCGATTTGGCGATCTATTTCGGCCTCGGCAACTGGCCGGGCGCGCAAACCCAGCGGCTGTTCCCGGAGATCGTCTTTCCTGTTTGTAATCAGGAGATTAAACAGAAAATTGGCGCTGAAAATAACGCCGAACAGTTGCTGCGCTACCCGCTGTTAAAGCTGCCGGAAACCCGCCCGCAGCGCTGGATAACCTGGGAAGACTGGTTCCGCCACCATCAGGTTTACGGCCAGAGCCACAGCGCCTCGCGCACCTTTAACGCCTACTCGCTGGTGATCCAGGCCGCGCTGGAAGGCCAGGGCATTGCGCTCGGCTGGCAGCCATTGATTGCGCCGTTTATCGCCAGCCACCAGCTGGTACAGTGCGGCCCGCAGGTGCGTACCGAACGCGGTTATTATCTTATTTCCGCCAGCCATAAACCGCCCAGTACGCAGCAGGAAAAAATAAAAGCCTGGTTATTAGATGAAGCCTGGGGATTTCATGAAAATAGCGCATTGATTGCCGGAATATAAATAAGCTAATGCGGAAAAAGCATATCCGAAAACTTAAAATCAATTCTCCCTCCTTTTCTTTTACGCTAGGGTGTAAACATCTTCCCGATAATAAAGCATGAACTATGTCACAACCGTTATTCGAGTTAAGCGCGGTCAATAAATCTTATTATTCCACGCGCAAAAAACGTCTATTTTCCCGGCGCGATAACCACATCGCAGTGCAAGCGTTGCAGGATATTAATCTGCAAATCTTTGCCGGTGAAATATTTGTCATCGTCGGTTTATCCGGTTCGGGTAAATCGACGTTGCTGCGCACGCTCAATCACCTTATCCCGGCCAGCTCCGGCGAGGTACGCTTTCAGGGACAGCCGCTTGCCGCGTTATCCGATCGCGAACTTATCGCGCTGCGTCGTGAACAGATGGGCATGGTGTTTCAGTCGTTTGCCCTGTTTGACGAGCGCAACGTGCTGGAAAACGTGGCGTTCGGGCTGGAAGTGGCGGGCGTTCCGCGTGAAGCGCGGGAAGCACGGGCGCAGGCCATGCTGGAGAAAGTCGGGTTGAGCCATGTGGCAAAACAGTATCCGCACCAGCTTTCCGGCGGAATGCAGCAGCGCGTCGGGCTGGCGCGGGCGCTGGTGGTGAACCCGTCGGTATTGTTGATGGATGAAGCCTTTTCCGCGCTCGATCCGATTATCCGCCGTGAAATGCAGTCGCTGTTGCTGGTGCTCCAGGCCGAGGCGCAGCGGACAATCGTTTTCGTCACCCACGATATGGAAGAGGCGCTGCGGCTCGGTTCGCGCATCGCCATTATGGAAAAGGGCAAACTGGTGCAAGTAGGGAAACCGGAAGCGCTGATCAACGCGCCCGCCACGCCTTATGTGCGTCACTTTTTCTCCGGCGTTGATGTGTCTCGCTGGCAAATGGCGGAAAACTACGCCGATATCTGGACGACACGCTAAGGAATACCATGGCTTATCCATTAGATTTTAGTCGGCAGATTGACGATGCTGTCCACGCGCTGCTGGCCCATGCTGGCGGGTTATTTGACGGGATCGCCCGGGTAATCGATCTGTTTGCCGGTAGCCTTGAGCAGCTCATTAGCGCGCTGTCGCCGTGGGGGCTGGTGGCGCTGGCAGTGGTGGTTGGCGCATGGCGGATCGGCAAAGGGTTTGCGCTGTTTGCCCTGCTCGCCACGCTGTACATCATTTACAGCGGTTACAGCGATCATGCGGCGATCACGCTGGCGCTGACCTTATCTTCCACCTTTTTCAGCCTGCTGCTCGGCATTCCGCTTGGCATCTGGAGCGCCCGCCGCGCGGCCGTCGGCAGCGTGGTGCGCACTCTGCTCGATTTTATGCAGACCATGCCCGCGTTTGTCTATCTGATCCCGGCGACCATTCTGTTCGGCCTCGGCAGACCGCCGGGCATTTTCGCCACCATTCTGTTTTCCATGCCGCCGGTCGTGCGTCTGACGGATTTAGGCATTCGCCAGGTGAACAGCGCCCGGCTGGAAGCGGGTATCGCCTTTGGTTGTACGCCGTGGCAGTTATTGTGGAAAGTGCAATTACCCGCCGCGCAGCCGTCGATCATGGCCGGAGTGAATCAAACGATAATGATGGCGATGTCGATGGTGATCATCGCCTCGATGGTCGGAGCCGGTGGGCTGGGGAATGATATTCTCAGCAGCATTCAGCAACTGGAAATTGGCCTCGGTTTACAGAGCGGCATCGTGGTGGTGCTGATGGCTATTTTGCTGGATCGCCTCTCAGCCAGTTTTGCCCGCCGTCCGGTGGATCAATAACCGCGAAATTGCGCGCGTTGCCAGGCGCCGTCAACCAGCTCGGCGGCCGCCTGCGCCTGATCGCGGAAGTTCGCGCCGTAGTGCTCCATCAGCGCGGCGTGGCGGGTCAGATAGCGCATCCCCTCTTCATCTTCGGCAATGCTTTCCAGAAACCACGCCGGCACGCCTTTTTCCAGCGTCTGCTTAGTTAGCGAAGCGTTGAATTGCGTGCGCAGAGAAGCGTCGGTAATCCACGAGGGTTGCTGACGAACCATATTACCTTTAATCGCTCGCAGCGCCCGCTGTGAACGTCGGTAATGTTCGTTAAGCCTCGCGGAATTCCACGCTTTCACAAATAGCAGTAGCAGTACCGGGATCACACACCAGAGTAGGCTCATCGTTCTCTCGTTATCTCTGTTTGCCGCTCCCCGATAGTACTGACAAAAAATTACAAAAGCCTTTACAAAGATCAATATTTAGTGTTGAGAACGATACCCGGCAATCAACCTGCTGCCGGGCACAGAAGAGGATAAAAGGCGGGAGTTTAACGCTGCATGCCCCAGCGTTTGACGGTGACTTTCTCAAGGCTGGCGAACACCACGCCTTCGACCAATAAACCAATAGCGATCACCGTAACCAGCCCGGCAAAAACGCGGTCGGTGAACAACTCGTTGCGGTTCTGGAAGATATACCAGCCCAGACCGCCCTGCCCGCTGGAAGCGCCGAACACCAATTCGGCGGCAATCAGCGTGCGCCAGGCGAAAGCCCAGCCGATTTTCAGCCCGGAGAGGATGGCCGGTAAGGATGCCGGGATCAGGATCGTCACCACATAACGCGGGCCGCTAAGACCATAATTGCGCCCGGCCATGCGCAGGGTCTCCGGCACACCGCTAAAACCCGACCAGGTGTTCAGCGCAATCGGCCACATCACCGAATGCACCAGCACAAAGATCAGGCTGGCATTGCCAAGACCAAACCACAGCAGTGCCAGCGGCAACAGCGCAATCGCCGGTAACGGGTTGAGCATCGCCGTGAGCGTGCTGAGCAAGTCGCGGCCAAACTGCGTGGTCACCGCCAGCGCGCTGGCTACCAGCGCCAGCACGCTGCCAATCAGATACCCTTTCAGCAAAATGCTCAGCGAATTAATAATCTTCTGCGGCAACTCGCCGTTGCGCATATCTTCGCTGAAGGCGTGCCAGGTTTGCAGCACGCCGGGCAGCATCAAATCATTGTGTTGCACGCGCGCGGCGATTTCCCATAACGCCAGCACCAGCAGCACAATAAAGGTTTTACGTAACCACGCCATATTCCACAGCCGCTGGCCGAGCGGTAACGGCGCTTCAACGGCCACATCGCGCAGCGGCGGCAGTTCACGTTCAAATTCAGGACGAATGTAGGGTGGCTGCGACATACGCGGGCTCCTCACCAGAAACAGGAGATGTGCGGTTTCCGCCAGAGGGGAACAGCAGATCGTGAATATGCTGCGCGGCATGCTGGAATGCCTCGCTACCAAAATCGTTGAGCGTGAACTGATGGCAGTTCAGCTCGGCGCGAACCCGTCCCGGGTGCGGCGACAGCACGAGAATACGGCTGCCGACCACCAGCGCCTCTTCAATGGAGTGCGTGACAAACAGCAGGGTAAAGCGCTCCTCTTCCCACAGCGCGAGCAACTCCTCCTGCATGGTGCGGCGCGTCAGCGCATCCAGCGCGGCAAACGGTTCATCCATCAACAAAATGCGCGGCTTCATCGCCAGCGCGCGGGCAATTGCCACGCGCTGTTTCATGCCGCCGGAAAGGGTATGCGGCATCGCATCGGCAAACCCGGCCAGCCCAACTTTATTGAGAAAGTGCAGCGCCGTTTCTCTGGCTTGCGCGCGATTGGCTTTGCGGCTCGCCAGTAGCGGGAACATGATGTTTTCCAGCACCGTTTTCCACGGCGGCAACTGATCAAACTCCTGGAACACCATCATCCGCTCCGGGCCAGGCGCAGTGATCGCCTCGCCCTGCAACGTGATCTCACCGCCGCGCGGCGTCAGAAAACCGCCCGTCGCTTTCAGCAGGCTCGATTTCCCGCAGCCGGAAGGGCCAAGCAGAATAAAGCGGTCGCCAGGCCAGACATCAAAACTGACATCGTGGGTTGCCCGCACCAGCCGTTCGCGGGTGCGGTATTCAATATCAACATGGCTGACCTGCAACAGCGGCCCGTCGTTGTGGTGAGTTGCCATCGCGGCCTCCTGTGTGGTGGTTTAACTGCCTGGGTTTTCCCACGCTTCGTCGAAGAAGTAGTCTTTCCACGAGGCGGCTTTATTTTTCAGCACGCCAAGTTCATGGAGTTTTTCGGCGTACACACCGGTGCGCTCCGGCGAAATGGTGAAGCTAATTTCCGGGTCATTCACAATCTTCTGCACCAGCGGTAATGGCAGCCGTGATTTTTCCACGCGAATATAGGTTTCCGCCGCCGCATTTTTATCGGCGTTGATGATTTTGGCGGCGTCGCTCAGGGCGCGATAAAACGCCTTATAGGTTTTCGGGTTCTCGTCGTGGAATTTCTGTGTGGTGTAAAGCACGTTAAAAGTGGCCTGTCCGCCCAACACATCATACGAACTGAGAATTTTATGGACGTTGCTGTGTTCCAGCGCCTGATACTGGAACGGCGGGCTGGAGAAGTGGGTAGTAATTTCCGAACCACCGGCAATTAACGCTGCGCTGGCATCCGGGTGTGGCAGGCTGACGCTAATATTGTCGAAGCGTTTAAAATCGGCATCGCCATATAATTTGGCGGTTTCAATCTGTAATGTCCGCGACTGGAAACCGACGCCCGCAGCCGGGACGGCAATTCTGTCTTTATCGCTTAAATCTTTAATGCTTTTTACCGCCGGGTTATTACTGAGCAAATAGTTGGGCATGGAACCGAGCGAGGCAATGGCTTTTACATTCTGCCGATCTTTGGTGCGATCCCACAGCGTTAATAGCGGCGGCACGCCTGCGGAGGCCACATCCAGCGCGCCGGAGAGCAGCGCTTCATTCATACCGGTAGCACCGGAAATGGTGCGCCACTCAACCTGAATATCCAGTCCCTCTTTTTTACCTTCTTTTTCAATTAGCTGTTGGTCGCGTACCACGTCCAGAATTAAATAACCAATGCCAAATTGCTGTGCAATGCTAATTTTCCCTTCCGCCAGCGCGGAGGGGCTGATACCGCCAAGCGTAGCAAGCGCCAAAACGCCTGCGAGCGTCTGGTGTAATCTTTTCATCTCTGTTCCCCGTTTTTTTAATTTTTCAAAAAGAAAATGATTGGCTGGCGGGGTCAGAAAAAGGAAATGATTTAATCTGCAATGCTTAGTTAAAAATTAACAATAGTCAGATAAGGCGCAGGCGTTATTCAGTGGGCGGGAAAGGATAGTTATTTTTAATGGTTAGGTGACAAATATATCCTCGTTATAGTCGAAAGCTCCTCTTTATTTCCTTAATGAGTTCAGGGTTTATGCCGTTATTTTCACATCAACAATTGCGCACGCTGCTGCAACAGCATCTGCTGCGGGTGAACACGCCTGCGGATATTGCGCAAAAAGTCGCAGATAATCTGGTTGAAGCCTCATTAAAAGGCCACGACTCTCACGGCGTCACGCTGCTGCCGCGCTATATCCGCGCCATCCTCGCAGGCGATCTGCAAGCGGATGCTCGCCTGCGCACGATACGTGATGCAGGCGCGGTGCTCTCCTTCGATGGCGGTCACGGTTTCGGCCAGTTGCTGGGCGAACAGGCGATGCGGGCCGGGATCGATCGCGTGCAGCAATATGGCGTGGCGCTGGTCGGCTTATCCAATTCACATCATCTCGGGCGCATTGGCGCATGGGCGGAACAGGTTGCCGCTGCCGGGCTGGTATCGATCCATTTTGCCAATGTGGCGGCCCCTTCGGCGGTGCTGCCGTTCGACGGGTTGCGGGCACGGCTCGGCACCAACCCCTTCTGCGTGGGTATTCCGCTGGCGGATCGCCCACCGGTGGTGCTGGATTTCGCCACCAGCGCTATCGCCGGGAACAAAGCTCGTGTGGCGTGGAATGAAGGTCGCCCCATCCCGCCAGGCTGCGCGGTGGATGCTAACGGTGAGCCGACCACCGATCCCGGCGTATTGATGAGCGAGCCGCGCGGTGCGCTGCTGCCGTTTGGCGGGCACAAAGGCGCCGGACTGTCGCTGATTTGCAGTCTGCTGGGCGCTGCGCTGACCGGCGGCGAAACCGAAAGCCATGACATTGCGCCGCGCGCAGGCATCATCAACAACATGCTGTCGATTTTGTTCGATCCCAAAAAGCTAGGCGCGGGCGAAAGTTATCAGCAGGAAGTGCTGGCACAGGTGGAGTGGGTTCGTCACGACCAGCAGGGCCGCGACGTGCAGATCCCCGGCGAGCCGGAGCAGCGGGCCCGGGCGCGCCGAATTGAAGAAGGGATCGCCATCGATGAGGTGAGCTGGCAGGAGTTTGTCGCCCTGGAATCCTTAACGGCATGAAGTCGCACAAAATTTGGGGTTGATCGCAAAGATGATAAAGATTATCTTTCTCATTACCGAATAGTTGAGTCAAACACTCAGGTATTCGGTACGACATTGCTCACATTGCTTCCAGTATTTTTTGCCCGCCCGTCAAGAGCGGGCTTTTTTTTGTCAGTGCAACTTCTCTTACCGCCAATATTTCACTTAAGTAGCAATAATCTTCCGTTATTCATCGAGTTACCTAATTGAAATCAAACCGTCACAAATGCCCCATAACCTAGGATTATTCTTAATACAGGGTTTTGCGTGGATGATGGACATACCGATCTCTTCCCGGCAGCTTAACGCGGGTATTTTGCGCCTTGCCGTCCCGCACGTGACGCCGGACGCCAATAACCTGCAGGTGATGTCGCTGTTCAACGAACACAAATCGTTGATCGGTCTGCCGGTGCTGGAAAAAAACCGGCCTATCGGCATGATTAACCGACATATTTTCCTCTCGCAGATGAGCCGCCCCTTTTTCCACGAGCTCTACGATCAGAAGAGTTGTATCGCGTTTATGGATAAAAACCCGCTGATTGTCGATGCGGATGCGGGTCTTGACTATCTCTCCGGGCGGGTCATTGAAACCGGCGACAAAGCGGTGACCGAAGGTTTTATCCTCACTGAAGAGGGGCAATATGTCGGCATTGGCCTCGGCATCGATCTGATTCGTACCGTTTCCGATTTGCAGGCCAAACAGCACCTGCAAATTATGCAAAGCATTGAATATGCGCGCATTATCCAGGAATCCATGCTCAGCCGTTCACGTACTGCGATTGATAAAACCCTGCAAGACTGGTGCCTGCACTGGCATCCGCGCGACTGCGTTGGCGGCGATATTTATGCTTTTCAGCGCGCGGAAAATGGCTGGTTGATAGTGCTGGCCGATTGCACCGGACACGGCGTGCCGGGCGCGTTTATGACTTTTATCTTCTCCTCGGCGCTGGAAAAAGCGCTGACGCTGGCACCGATTGACGCGCCGGAGCAACTGCTGAGCCATATCAATCAACATATAAAACAGACGCTCAGCCAGATGCATCCGTCGGCGGACAGCGGCCAGTCAAATGATGGTTGCGACGCCATTGCCCTGTTTGTCGATACAACAAACGAACAGATGTGCTGGGCCAGCGCCCGTATGCACGCTTTTCTGCTGGGCGCAGAAACCCAGCAGAGCGAGGTGCTGGAGAGTTGCCGCAAAGGCGTGGGTTATACCGATACGCCGGTGGATTACCAGTGGCAGCGTTATCAGGCGCCGCTGCGCCGAGGCGATACGCTGTTGCTGGTTTCCGATGGCGTCACCGATCAGCCCGGCGGCCCGCGCAACGTGATGTTTGGTAAGAAACGTATTCAGTCATTGTTGGCGCAACACCGTGCGCTACCGCTACCTGCGCTTTCCGACGCCCTGCTGACGTCGCTGAAAGCGTGGCAGGGGCAGCAAACGTCACGCGATGACATGACATGGTTTGGTTTTCGTTGGTAGATAAAAGCATGCAAATAAACGACCTGCAGGTCAAAGACGCCGTTCTGTTACCCCTTTTTACGCTGCAACGGCAAAACGCCGTTGAGCTTTTTTATACCGGCTATTTTTCCCAGCAACATATTGTTTCGCTGGGTGAAGTGATCCGCGCCTGGCTGGATAAACATGAATCCTCCGCCGTGACGCGCCGCAAACTCTTCTCGGCCTTTATCGAGATGGGGCAAAACATTGTGCGCTACTCCGCCGACGATCGATTTTTATCGGCCGTTGAACACGAGCTGCGCTTTGGTTCGGTCTGTTTTCATATGGATCAGACCCATTACTACCTGGAAACGGCAAACCTGGTGGGGCCGGAAGCCTCCACCCTGCTGCAAACGAACCTTGAAGTGTTGCGCGGTATGTCGCAGGCAGAAATCCGCGACGCCTGGAAGCAGGGGCTGAAAAGCGAAGCGCCGGCAACCAGCAAAGGGGCCAATATCGGTTTGTTGACCATGGCGCGCGATACCAGCGTTCCGCTGGAGTATCGCATTCATCCACTGGCGGCAAGCTCCCTTTCCGCCTTTCACTTAAAGGCAACGTTTTGCCATGACTGATATGACATTGACGCCTGCTATTGAATTGTCCGCCACCGCCGCCACGCCGGAGGTGAAATTTGATTTTGCCGCGCAAAAGCTGCTGCTGAAAGGCGAAGCCTACCCGGAGAATGCCGCCGCGTTCTTCCGTCCGCTGCTGGATGCGCTGGAGAACTGGTTGCAAAGCGGCCAACAAACCAGCGCGCCGCTGCAATTGCACGTCGCGCTGAGCTATTTCAACAGTTCCAGCACCAAGCTGTTGTTTACGCTGTTTGAGATCCTGAATAACCACGCGAAAAACGGCGCGCCGTGTGAGCTGCACTGGTACTACGACCCGGAAGATGACATCTCCGAAGAGTTTGGTCAGGAGCTGCGCATCGACTTCCCATCACTGGCTGTGTTTCTTATCCCGGACATCACCGCATGCTAGATATTAATGAGCTCTTCAGGGAGGAATATTCCGTACTCGAAGATGCCCGGCTGGCGGCTGCCGATGCACAGCTTCCGGCAGAGGTCTGCCGCGAAAAGCTGTGGGTCGTTTCCAGACATTACCAGCGTCTGATCCGCGAATCGTATCGTCTGATCTCCCGCAGCGACCGCGCCGAACGCGAACTGACGCGAATGAACGAGCAGCTCCAGCAGCTTGCCGCGCGGCTGGAGTATGAAGCGACGCACGATCCGCTGACCGATGTGTTTAACCGCAGCGCGATCATCAGCCAGATCAACAGCGGGCTGCTGAAAGGCGATGTGGCGCTGATCCTACTGGATATTGATCATTTCAAACGGATTAACGACGAATATGGTCATCCGACCGGCGATCGGGTGATTTGTGCGCTGGTGTCACGCGTACGCCGGGCGGTGCCGGAGAGCGCAGCCATCGGCCGCGTCGGCGGTGAGGAGTTTACCATTGTGTTGCCAAACGCCCGGGTGGAAGAGGCGATGATTACCGCCAGCTATATCCACGCCTCGCTGAATGCTTCGCCGCTGGACGTGCTGCCGCAGCAACTGGTGACCGCCAGTTTCGGCGTCAGTCTCGGCGTGAAAGAGAGCAGCTTCGAAACACTGTACAGCGAAGCCGACGGCGCACTGTATAACGCGAAAAAACGTGGGCGAAACCAGGTCGCGCTGCATGAGGCTTTTTTTCATCTGCCGCCAGAACAGGGCTGCACCGTGAGGCCAGGCGGGATATTTAATTGAGATCGGGCTGCATGCCGGACAAGCATAGCGCTATCCGGCAAAATGCTTATTACTGTCACTACGAAATTGTTCCATTCATTAAAACACCGGAATTATTCATTCCGTGTCTCATCAAAAATGCATCAGCCCGAAAAACAGGTGTTATCCGCCATAATCAATATAATGAATATAAATAGGATTTCTGTTTACCATACCTACCTTTTTATCAGACAAAGTAGACTGCCTCATTTGAATAACAATGAGCTGCTCTTCTTTTGAGATGCATTTTTTATTTCCAAAAACACCATTCAGACAGTACTGAAAATCACTAACCCAGTAATTGTTATCCCCAACATCATATGCCCGCTCCGTTTTATTTCGTAAAAAAAGAATACTATCACACTCAGGAGTAATAAGGCGTGACTTTTCGAGTATTTGACTGCTGTGCTTAATCCACATTCTTCTCTGTGCATAACGAGACAAAGGTGCATCATCAACTAAAACAACAGTAGATATACAGTTCCAGTCTTCACTAAAATCAATATGCTGATAAATTTTGTTAACATGACCCTGTCGAAGAAAATACGCATAGAACATATAAAATGCGCCAATAAAAAACACAGCAACGATGATTTTCAAATATTTCATGTGATCATCCATTTATCCACACGCTGAAGTTTGCTTCATTAATAAAGGGCTTAAAATTATATTCATTATAACGTTGCAGCATAAACCACGAACAAAACCATGATATATTCTCAAAAAGAATACAATTCATATCTGAAATATCCAGTCCAAAATGGTCTTGTATCTGGAATGTCAATCGAACCTGGAATTTTTTACGCGAAATCCCGCCAGATTCCTTTTCATCGATAATGAAATTGTCAATGTATATCCTGGTGGAGAATGTATCATGAATAGAAATCCCAAGCCCATTGAACCAATCTATATCAGTAAACTTGGGCAACCTAATTCCTTTTACATCGTTATTTATTGCTTTTAAAGCTGATTTTGAAAGAGAACAAAAGTTATTTGAATGCAGCCTTTTTATAATAAAACCTCGAATTTTAGTGACACATTCTTTAGTATTAGAATGTTCCAATAAAGCTTTGTTCAGTAATTCATGTCGTAAAATACCCCCTTCGTTCTTTCTGAATTTTTCAAGCATGATTCTGATTAACGGGGCATATTCTCCCCACGCAGTCCAGAAAGCCATACTCTCCATACTGGCAAAGTGTTCTTCCACCGTTTTATTGAAGTTAAACAGGTTGAATTTAAATTTCTCCCCTAGCCCCAGTCTTCCCTGAGCGAGTATTTGCTCTTTGGTTAAATCACCATGCCGCATGTCGTCGGCGGTGAAATTATTCATTTTTTTGTTTTTGATTCCGTTTGCACTGTAATAAATCAGTCTGCGTTCTGCTTTTTGTAACTGAATCATCAGTTCGCGAGGATCGAAATGCCAGATGAGACCGGTTAACTCCATCTGATTTTCCAGCGGAAGTTTGTCGAAGAAACACAGCGCCTGAGCATGTTCCTTTAAGCTCGCATAATCCTCATCACTCATCGGCTCAGGCAATTCGTCATTCGGCGCTTTCAGCCATGAAAAACGCACATCAAATGAAGCGAAATTCCATTCGAGTGGAAACTTACAGATAAACCGGGTTAAATCGCTATCCTGCTTCGCCAGCGCTTTTTTCACCATCGAGGAATTGCACTGACTGTCTGGGGTGGAATCATCATCAACAAGCGTCCAGCCCACCCAGTCAGGGAAATCGGCATCCGTCCAGGTGTTTATCGTTGGGGATGACACATCAACCCACCCTTCGCCGCCGGGGTATGCCACCCGTATCCATTCGCTGTAAGTTTTATATCCGCCGATCGCTGGCGAAGGTTCGCAAATATAATCAACGGCAACTGCAACTTCACCCACGCTTGCGTAAATACCATCGGCTTTACGCAAAGTGCGGGTCTTACTCCCTTCATGGGCGATATAGAGCGCTTCCGGGATGAGGCAGCAAGGAGATGCCGACAACGCATAAGGCGTACCTCCCGCATAAATCGCGGTCCCTTCAGGAAGAAAAAAATAGCGATGACCATAAGCCGTTCTCTCTTCTCCGGGGGCGCTGACATCCAGATTGCCCTGCTCACGGCCACACAGCCTCTTCAACATTTCGGAAGGACAGCACATCTGGAAATGGTACGCATTGGCCCCACTGACCATACCAGATGTGCCAATCACCTGACCTCGCCTTACGCGCATGCCCACTTTCCCCTGAATTTCAGGTCGAACCTGTTTCATATGCATGGTTAGCGAGTAAAACACACACAATACCGGGTCGTCGCCAATCAGCATTTCATGGCGAATAAGGACACATCCATTGTCTGTTTTGCCATCGTAGTTAAGGGGTTTTCGGTCCCGCTTCTCCACCGGTGCAGGATCGTTCGCATAGACAATCACACCGTCGGCAACCGCACGCAGCGGATTGGCTAACGCGCCGGTATCGGTATGGGGAATATGAATGCCGCCATGCCACGAATTGACACCGTTTACCGGGTAAGCGCGGTGCGAAATAACCGGCATGGTGCGCATGACCCATGCGGCATAATCTTCATTGTCCTGGCGGGGAAACAGAATAGGCGGTGAAATTTGCATCAAAGCATTCCTTACTGATGAGTCAGCGCCAGGGAAGCGCTTCGCTGGCGGCTTATCTGCCTGCGCCCGAGCTGTTCCATGTCAGGCGGCTTAATCTGTTGTATGTAAAAAATACACACAATAAATGCGGGCTATCGTGCGCTAACTGAATAGCTCAGGCAATTGGTTTGTGATTAATAATAAAAAATCAGAATATTTTTGCCGGGCCTCGCCCTTTGTGTTTTCCGTGGAATCCTGACGTTGCCCCGAATGGTGAATGCCGCGGTACAAATGCTGCCGTTGTCACCTGTTTACTGATAAAAACCCAGGCGGGTAAAAAGAAAACGCCCGGTGGCGCTAACGCTTACCGGGCCTGCAAAACTCGCGGATGAAATACTTTCTGCATTTGAATAATCAGTGCCTTCACCGGCTCGACTGCAAAAACTTCCTCACCCTGTCCGAATCCGGATTAGTAAAAAACTTCTCCGGCGGTGCTTTCTCGATCAGCAGCCCCTTCTCCAGAAACACAACTTCATCCGACACCTGGCGGGCGAAATCCATTTCATGGGTCACCACCACCATCGTATAACCTTCTGCCGCGAGATCTTTCATCACCCCCAGCACCTCATTCACCAGCTCCGGATCCAGCGCCGAAGTCGGTTCATCGAAAAGGATCACTTCCGGCGACATCGCCAGCGAACGGGCGATCGCCACGCGCTGTTTTTGCCCGCCGGAAAGGGTAATCGGGTAGACATCGGCCTTGTGGCTCATGCCCACTTTTTCCAGTTGGCGGCGGGCAATCTCGTTTGCCGCGTCGCGCTTCATCCCTTTCACATGCACCAGCGCTTCGGTGACGTTTTGCAGCACCGTCAAATGCGGCCACAGGTTAAAACTCTGGAACACCATCCCGACCCGCTCGCGGATATGAGAGAGATCTTTGTGCGACATCGCTTTGCCCGTCTTCTCATCCACCCCGATGCGCTGGCCGCTGATACGCACTTCACCGCGATCCGGCTGCTCCAGCCAGTTCATGCAGCGCAGCAATGTCGATTTACCGGAGCCGGACGAACCCAGAATGCTCACCACCGTGCCCTTCTCCACCGTCAGGTTGATATCCCGCAGCACTTCAACGTTATCAAACTGTTTGGACAGGTTTTTGATGCTAACCGCGCTTGCTTCAGGCATGGCTCATTCCTCTTTTAGCTCCATAATGACTTAACCGCTTAATCAACAACTCCAGCAAAATGCTGATCCCCCAGTAGAGCGCAATGGCGACAATAAAGGCGTTAAACGGAATAAAGTAAGTTGACTGCACGCTATTCGCGGCGGCGGTAATTTCCTGCACGGTAATAATGCACAGAAACGCAGTATCTTTCAGGCAAATAATAAGCTGATTGCCCATTAACGGTAGCGACGACGAAAAGATATTCGGCAGAATAATACGGCGAAAGGTTTTATAGCGAGAAAAACCCTGCGACTGCGCGGCCTCAATATACCCGGCGGAAAATATCCGCCGCTGGCTGCGCAATATTTCGAAGAAATAAGCGCCATGATAAATCACCAGCGCCAGCAGACCGGCGGTCCAGGCCTCCATACTGATACCAACTTGCGGCAATCCGTAATACAGCAAATAAGCCAGGATTAAAAATGGCACCGCACGCATCAGGCTGACAAACCCGATAATCAGACGATTAATAACGCGATGCTGATATTCCATGACATAGCACAGCGTAATACCAATAAACAACCCGACAACGGCGGCGATAATAAACAGTTCCAGCGTTGCCAGCAGCCCGTTAAAAAAACTCTCACGTGCCGCCCAAATAATTCCCCACTGATTCATATCTCCTCCGCCTCTTATCGCGCCAGGCGCTTCGCTTTACGTTCGGCCGCGCCCTGCAACTTCAGCAGCAGACCGATAATAATGACGTACAACAACCCGGCGGCCAGAATCGGCGACAGCGGTTCATAAGTCACCGAGGAAATGCGGTTGGTTACGCGGGTTAAATCCACCACGCCAATGATCGCAATGGCCGGGCTGCCTTTAATCAGGAACGACATCTCATTGACCAGCGCAGGCAGACTTTCAATCCACATCTGCGGCAGCATGATTTGCCGAAAATAGGTCCAGCGCCGCATACCGACGGATTCCGCCGCTTCCCGCTGCTCACGCGGGAAATTACGAAATGCGTTGCGCCAGATTTCGGCGTTAAATGCCGAGGTATTTAACGTCAGCGCCAGAATAGCGGCGGGCGTTTTATCGAGATTAATGCCGAGCGTCGGCAGCGATAAAAACAGAAACAGTACCAGCGTCACCAGCGGCGTCGCGCGAGCCAGGCTGATGTAAACCACCAGCAACTGATCAATAACCGGGATCTTCAGCATGCGGATAAAGGCGATCACCAGGCCAATCACCACGCCGAAAGCAATCGCCACGCAAGAGATCCAGAGGGTCGTCCATGCGCCTTCAATCAATAACTGCCACGAGATTAAGTCCATGTTCCCTCCTGTTAAAACGTGCGGCGGTGCCCCGCCGCGTTACACTTACAGACCGGCTAACTTGTGGAACTGATCGGCGCTGGTGATCGGCTCTTTCGGCAATTCGTAGGTCTCACCGAACCATTTTTTCTGCAACTCAGCCAGCTTGCCGGTTTCGGTCATATGGTTCATAAACCCGGTCATGAACTTCAGCAGTTCCGGCGAGTTTTTCGGGATTGGCCAGGCCATATAGCCAGGGCCAGAAACCGCCAGCCCTTTGGCGAACACTTTCGGCTTCGCTTTCACCAGGTCGTTCACCGAAATCACCACGTTGATCACGTAATCGACGCGTTTGTTCGCCAGGTCAGCATAGGCTTCCGGGTAGGATTGATACTCAACCACCGGGCCAAGTTTGCCGCCCACTTTTTCCAGCATCGCTTTCAGTTCCGGCAAACGTGCCAGTAGTGCGCTGCCCGCCTGAACGCCCACTTTTTTACCGCTGAGATCGGCAATGGTATTTAACGTTTTGTCATCGGCGCGTTTCACGAAATAGTGCTGCGCGGAGGCCCACGGCGGGGTGAAATTAAATACGTTGAGGCGTTCGTCGGTAATTACCGCGCCAGTGAGAGCCATATCATATTGCCCGGTGGAGACCGCTGCGAGTAATCCGGTCCACGGCAAAATACTTTGGTTGATATTGAATTTTGCGTATTTACGCAGCTCTTCAAGCATGTCCTTGTTAAAACCATCCGTCTGGCCGTTATTCATAAAGTTAAACGGCGCATAATCATCTTCGGTCGCGACTTTCATCGTGCCGGATTTTTCAATTTCAGGTAAATCCGCTGCCACTGCGTGTAATGAAAATGCCAAAGAGATCATGGCTGCAAGACAATATTTGCCGAATACTTTTTTCATCTCTCCACCCTTATTTAATTTGCCAGACCGGTACATTCCAGGGGTGCCGGAAGCTTTGCAAGATATATGCCGAATCAGAAACTCGCCCGACGTTTTGTGACTGCGTTTTTACAATAGGGAGGCAAAGTCGCTTCTGAATAGAGCCAGTTTCTGCAAGTGTATGTGTCAGTTTCCCGGAATCTGGTATGAAACTTGCTCAACTTCTGTAGAAGATATATCGAGAGGAGTGCAGCATGATTCGCCATCTACTGAACGTAAATTTTGACGCCCGGCGTGGACTTCAGGAACAAGTTCGCGAATCGCTGGTTAATGCCATTCTGAGTGGTATTTTCCCGGCTGATACCCCTCTCCCTTCCTGCCGCCAGCTCGCCAGCCAGCTTGGCGTCTCGCGCAATACCACGGCGCTGGTGTTTGAAAGTCTGGTCAACGAGGGTTATCTGGTCAGCCGCCCGCGCAGTGGTTACTACCTGCATCCGGATTATTACTCCGCTGGCCTGGCGAGTGGGCAGAGTGTCGCGGCTGCACCCGAATGCGAGGGCGATGCACCACGATGGGGCAACCGCCTGAAAATTACCCCCAGCCAGCAGGAATCGATTCTCAAACCCGCTGGCTGGATGCACTACCGCTACCCGTTTATCTACGGCCAGCCCGATACCCAGCAGTTTCCCCTCGCCACCTGGCGCGCGGCGGCGAACTGGCTGCACGGCGGCGTGCGCGATCCGGCCTGGGTGATTGACCATATCGACCAGGATGTGCCAATGCTGGTTGAGCAGATCCGCACACGCGTGCTGCCCAAACGCGGCATTGTCGCCGCGCCGGATGAAATTTTGATTACCCTTGGCTCGCAAAACGCGCTCTACCTGCTGACGCGCCTGCTGATGTCTGAGGAAACCCGCGTGGCGGTGGAGAATCCCAGTTTTCGCGAAGCCATCAACACCTTTTTATTAAGCGATACGCAGATTGTGCCGCACCCGGTAGACAGCGAAGGGCTGGTGCTCGATGACACGCCCTGCGACTACTACTACGTGACGCCAGGCCACCAGGTACCGACCGGGGTGACGATGAGCAAAGCGCGGCGCACGCAGTTGCTGGACTACGCCACCCGCCATGATGCAGTGGTGATTGAAGATGATTACGACTCGGAAAGTAACTTTATGCAGAACCCGCTGCCCGCGCTGAAAGCCAGCGATCGCAGCGGACGGGTGATCTACGTCAGCAGCCTGTCGAAAGCGCTGTCGCCGGGGCTGCGCCTTGGATTTATGGTCGCTGCGCCGGAGATTATCGATGAGGCGCGCGCGCTGCGCCGTCTGGTGTATCGCCATCCGCCAACCAACATTCAGTATCAGATGGCGCATTTCCTCGCTCAGGGGCACTACGAAACCCATTTGCGCCGCTACCACGAGGATTCCGCTCGCCGCTGGGACAGCCTGTACAATGCACTGCGCACCTTTTTACCGGAGTGTCAGATGATGGACGGCAGCGAGCATGCCAACGCGTTCTGGCTGCGCACGCCGGAGCATATCAGCACACAGCAACTGACCTGGCGGGCCGCGCATGCGGGTGTACTGATTGAACCTGGCGCGCGCCATTTTCTTAATGCCGCGCCGCCGGATAACTTCTTCCGCATGGGCTTTCACGCCATTAACCCGCAGGCCATTGCCCCCGGTGTGGAAGTTCTGCGCGGGCAGCTTGAGCAGTTCTGCTAAACCGCCCCGATAAGGGCGGTTTTCTCACTGTGCTTTCGCGTACTCCATCATCACCTGCAACAGCACATTCGCCCCGGCGGTGACATGTTCCGGCGAGGCATACTCAATTTCGTTATGGCTGATGCCGTCTTTGCAGGGAATAAAGATCATTCCGGTCGGCGCAAGGTAGCTCATATAAACAGCATCGTGACCGGCACCAGAGACAATCGGGCGTGACGGATAACCAAGCTGCTGCGCCGCACGGCCAATCGCCTGCTGGCACTGCGCGTCAAACGGCGCGGCCGGATAGTGGCTGACCTGCTCCAGCGTAACGCCCAGCCCCGTTTCCTGAGCCACTTTGGCGGTAAAAGCGCGCAGTTGCGCATCCATCTCATCGACAGCGGCATCGCTGATGTTGCGCATATCCACGGAGAATTTCACTTCGCCCGGCACCACATTGCGACTGTTCGGGTGTACCTGCACCATTCCCACCGTGCCGCGCCCCTGCTCGCTGCGCCCGGCAATCGCCACCACTTCCTGCATAATGCGCGTCGCCACCTGCAACGCATCCTGGCGCAGGTGCATCGGCGTTGGCCCGGCGTGGGATTCCATCCCCGTGACGGTGCAGTCATACCAGCGGATGCCCAGTACGCCCTGCACCACGCCAATCACTTTGTCCTCTTCTTCCAGAATCGGCCCCTGCTCAATATGCGCTTCAAAGTAGGCTGCCAGCGGATGATCGCCCGGTGTTTGCTCGCCAATGTAGCCAATCTTCTCCAGCTCTTGCTGCACGGTTTTGCCTTCGGCATCGGTGGCGGCGTAGATTTTCTCCAGCGGGAAAACGCCAGCAAAGACGCCGGAACCCATCATCACCGGCACAAAACGCGAGCCCTCTTCATTGGTCCAGAACACCACTTCCAGCGGATGCTCGGTTTCAATCTGCAAATCATTGAGCGTGCGCACCACTTCCAGCGCCGCCAGCACGCCAAAGTTACCGTCGAATTTGCCGCCGGTCGGTTGCGTGTCGATATGGCTGCCCGCCACAATCGGCGGCAGGTTCGGGTTGCGCCCTTCGCGGCGCATGAACACGTTGCCGATTTTATCGATGGTGATACTCAGCCCGGCGGCTTTGCCCCAGCCAATCACCAAATCGCGCCCCTGCCGATCGAGATCGGTTAACGTCAGGCGACAGCAACCCCCTTTTGGTGTCGCGCCGATTTTCGCCAGTTCCATCAGGGAATCCCATAACCGCTCGCCGTTAACCCGGCAGTCGCTCAGCGCCAGCGCCTGGCTGTGCAAAACTTCGCTTGTCATCTTATTTCTCCTGCATAAAGGTGGTGGCCATCGACACCAGCAGCGTATCGCTGCCGCACGGGCCGATGAGTGAAATTCCCAGCGGCGCGCCGTCAATCGTGGTCACCGGAATATTGACCTGCGGGCGACGGGTCAGCACCGCGATCAGCAACAGGTCGTGCGAGATGCGCCGCGTGGCTTCGATCTCTTCTGGCGCGGCCGTTAATAACGGTGCCGCATCCGGCACGGTCGGCAGCAGCAGAATGCGATCGCCCAGTTGCGTCTGCCACCAGGCGGTAAAAGCTTCGCGAAGCTGACACGCCGCAGCGAATTCCGCCTCCGTGACCGCTTTGCCGTAGGCGAAGCGCTCCGCCACGTCCGGCCCCAGTTGCATGCCCAGCCTTTCAATGTTGTGGCCCTGCGACTGCCAGGCTTCATAGCCCTGAATCTGACGAAACGCGGTATAAACGGCTTCGCGCTCCGGCAGCGGCGCATCCAGCAAGGCGATCTCGCCAAAGTGTTGCGCGAGCTTTTCCCGTACCGGCAGCAGCGCCTGCTGGCTATGTGGCGGGAGCGCGGCAAATAGCGCCTCATGGCAGGCCAGTTCGATTTGCGCGGGCGTGAAGGTGTCATCACCGAGCAGGTAACGGGCCGCCGCACTAAAGGCCTGCGGCGTGCGGGCGAAGAACCCGCAGGTGTCCATGGTGGCGCACAGCGGCTGGCAGCCTGCCAGCGAAATACGCCCGTGGGTTGGGCGCAGACCAAACAGGCCGCAATAGCTGGCTGGCGTGCGTACCGAACCGCCGGTGTCGGTACCGAGCGCGATATCACACAGACCATTGGATACCGCCGAGGCCGAACCGGACGACGAACCGCCAGGAATACGCAGCGGTGCTGCGCCATTGCGTGGCGTACCGTAATGGATGTTATGGCCGCTCATCGAATAGGCCAGTTCACTGGTGTGGGTTTTGCCAACAAACCGCGCCCCGGCGTCCAGCAGCATTTGCACGGCAGGCGCAGTGGTGGTTTTGATGCCCGAGGCGGCAAGTACGTGCGGGTTGCCGCCGCCGGTGGGATAGCCTGCGACATCAAACAGATCTTTTGCGGCAAACGTCAGGCCGCTCAGCGGGCCGCTTTCCGCCTGTGGCACAGCGACGAAGGGATAAGGCATAAAAGCCCGTGGGTCCTGCATGTTACCTCCCCGGTTTCAGGCGAATGCCTGCTGTGGTGTGATGTCGGTTGCCAGTTCGCGCCAGCGGTGGCAACTGACCACATGGCGTTCAGCGACTTGGTCCGTAACGGGTTGTTGCTGGTGACAGGCAGCCTGCGCGTGAGGGCAACGGGCGGCGAATGCGCAGCCCGGCGGCAGAGCGGCCAGATCCGGCGGCGAGCCGGGAATGCAGTGCAACACATCGCCCTTTTTCAGCCCCTCTTTCGGGCGGCTGCCGAGCAGTACGCGGGTGTAGGGATGGCGCGGCTGCGCGAGGATGTCGGCAATCGGCGCTTCTTCCACGATGCGCCCGGCGTACATCACTGCCACCCGATCGGCGATCTCCACCGCCGCGCCAATATCGTGGGTGACGAAGATAATCGACAGATCGCGCAGTTTTTGCTGCTCGCGCAGCAGGATCAGGATCTGGATCTGCACGGTGGCATCCAGCGCGGTGGTCGGCTCATCGGCCAGCAGCAGTTCCGGGTTGCAGGAGAGCGCCAGCGCAATCATCGCCCTTTGGCGCATGCCGCCAGACATCTCGTGCGGATAGGCATCAAGGCGGCGCTCCGGGCTGGGAATACGCACCTGGCGCAACGCCTCCAGCGCCCGCGCTTTCGCATCATTGCGCGACAGCCCTTCGTGACGCTGCAAGCCCTCCACAATTTGTTGGCCGATGGTGTAAACCGGGTCAAACGCCAGCAGCGGTTCCTGAAAAATCATCGCGCAGATTTTCCCGCGGTAGTGGCGCAACTGGCGGCTGTTCATCGCCAGCACCGCTGCACCGCCGACATTCATCGTGCCGCTAAGCTGGCTGCTCTGCGGCGGATGCAGACGCATCAAGGCTCGCAGGGTGACGCTTTTACCGGAGCCGGATTCGCCAATCAGCGCCATCACTTCGCCTTTGCGGACATCAAACGAAACACCGTTGACCGCATTGACGGTCTGCCCGTCACGGCGAAACTCGACGCGAAGATCGCGAATATGGACGAACGCTTCATGCGACATCGCTCACCTCCTGTAGCGGGATATCCCGGTGCCAGGGCGAATCCGGCTGCGCCATCAGGCAGGCACTTTGATGCGCCTCGCCGACCTGCGCCAGTTGCGGTTTCACCTGCGAACAGACCGCTTTTGCGTGCGGGCAGCGGGTGTGAAAACGGCAGCCCGCAGGCGGTGAAATGGGGCTGGGCGGATCGCCGAAGAGGGGCGAAACCTCGGTGCGGTTATGCGGGTCCATCGACGGCATCGAGCTAAGTAACGCGCGGGTATAAGGGTGCGCGGAAGCGGTAAACAGCGCTTCCGCTGGGCCGATTTCCACCACTTCGCCGAGGTACATCACCAGAATGCGATCCGACAGCCAGCGCACCACGTGCAGATCATGGCTGATAAACACATAGGTGAGATCGAGGGTGCGTTTTAACTCCTGCAACAGTTGCAGCACCTGCGCCTCTACGGATTTATCCAGTGCGGAAACTGCCTCGTCGAGGATCACCAGCCGGGGTTTCATTGCCAGCGCGCGGGCAATATTGACGCGCTGGCGCTGACCGCCGGATAAAGCGTGCGGATAGCGATGCGCAAACCGCGCAGGCTCCAGCCCGACGTGCGCCAGCAGATAGCGGGCATACTCATTGGCCTCTTTGCGGCTGATGCCGTGTACCTGCTGACCAAAGGCGATGCTCTCTTCCATGGTCATGCGCGGGTTCAGCGAGGCGTAACTGTCCTGAAACACCATCTGCACCTGGCGGCGATAGGCTTTCAGCGGTAAGCGCGATGAACCAACAGCCTCGCCATCAAACACCAGTTCGCCGCTATCCTGCGTCAGCAGTTGCATCAGTAACCGCGCGGTGGTTGATTTCCCGCAGCCGGATTCCCCCACCACGCCGAGGGTTTCCCCTTTGTGCACTTCGAAGCTGACGTTATCCACCGCCTGCACCACGTCATGGCCTTTACGCACGCCGAGATGAAAATGCTTCAGCAGATTGTTCACCCGCAGCAGCGGCTGCGCCGGGCCGCCAATATCGACATTGATAAAAGGTTGCATGCTGTTACTCCTTGATCGCCATGGCGGCGCGCAGACGATCCGCCAGAACGTTAAACGAGATGGAGGTGATAAAAATCATCATCCCCGGCAGCGCCGCCACCCACGGCTGGGTATAAATGGCGGTGCGCAGCGTGTTGAGCATCAATCCCCATTCCGGTTCCGGCGGACGCACGCCAAGGCCGAGAAACGACAAGCCGGAGGCGAGGATCATGCAGACGGAAATCAGGCCGGTAGAGAAGACGAAAATCGGCCCCAGCACATTGCCCAGCACCTGCACGCGAATGATGGTGAACGCGCTGGCACCGGTGGCGCGGGCAGCATCGATATAATCCATATGCCGCACCTGCGCGGTAACGCTTTCGGCGATACGCGCCACTTGCGGCACAAATACCAGCGTCAGCGAAAGCAGCGCATTGCCAATGCCTGCCCCCATCGCGCCGGAGAGCGCAATCGCCAGCAACACCGACGGAAAGGCGTAGAAAATATCTATGGTGCGCATGATCAGGGTGTTGGTTTTCCCGCCGGCATAACCGGCGATAATCCCGATGGCACCGCCGATAAAAAAGGCGAACACCACCGGCACAATCCCCATAAACAACGACAGGCGCGTCCCGAGGATCAGTCGTGAGAGCATGTCGCGCCCCAGCTCATCGGAACCGAGCGGGAATCCGTCGGTGCCGATCGGTTTCAGGCGCAGAAACATGGAGGTCTGGTAAGGATCTTTGAGGATCAGCCACGGCCCGAACAGTGCCATCAGCAGCAACAGCAGAATAATGCTTCCGACTACCACACCCATGGGATCGCGCAATAACCGCGCACCCACACCGCGCCAGTAGCCCTGCGTCGCCGCAACCGGCGCGGCGGCAACGTTGATTTTTGGCGTTACGCTATCCACCATCGTTAGCTCCTCTTAATGCGCGGATCGAGAGAGGTTTGCAGCACATCCACCAGCAGATTGAGCAGCACGAAGAACAGCGCCAGCACCCAGATCGTCCCCTGCAAGAGCGGCAGGTCGCGCTGGAAGATGGCGGTATTGAGCAGCAGCCCGGTGCCGGGCCATGAAAAGACCGTTTCGACCAGAATCGAGCCGCCCATCAGGTAGCCAACCTGCAAGCCCATGACCGCCAGCGCGGTCGGCGCGGCGTTTTTCACCACATGCAGAAAGATGCGTGATTCATTGAGGCCGCGGGCGCGCAGCCCGACGATGAACTCCTGGCTCAGGATATCCGCCACCTGCGAACGCACGGTGCGGGCGATAATGCCAGTGGGGATCACCGACAGCGTGACGGCGGGCAGCAGCATAAATTGCAGGTGCGCCCAGTCCCACTGCCAGCCGGTTTCGCCAATCGGCCCGCCGCCGGTGGCGGGCAGCAACGCGAATTTGACGCAGAATACAATCACCAGCAGCATGCCGAGCCAGTAGTGCGGCACGCTGACGCCGAAAACCGATAGCAGCGAGGCGATACGATCGATAATGCTGTTGCGAAAGTAGCCCGCGACAAAACCAAACAGGCTGCCGAGCACAAAGCCAATCAGTGTTGCCAGCAGCGCAAGGCGCAACGAGTACGTGACGGCGGTCATCACCTCGCTCATTACCGGACGCCCGGTGGCGATCGACATGCCCAGATCGCCATGCAGCGCCCGCCACAGCCAGTGCACAAACTGCACCGGTAGCGGCTTGTCAAAACCGTAGGCCTGCATCAGCGTCTGGCGCATCGCTTCGGACGCATCCGGCGGCATCACCGATACCAGCGGATCGCCCGGCGCGATTTGCACCAGCAGAAAACAGATTACTGCTACCCCTAACATGGTCGGAATAGCCAGCAAAACGCGGTAAAAAAGTGTGCTGATCATGGCCCCTCCTCGGTTACTCTTTCTTGCTCACCAGACTTAAATCAATAAACCAGCTCTGCGGTTGCACCACGCCGGTCACCGCCGGGGAGATGGCGCGCGGGCCAACGTCGTGCGCCACAAACAGGAACGGCACCTGATCCACCAGCGCGGCATGCAGCTCACCGGCGGCTTTATCCATCTCGGCCGGGGTGAAAGCGTGTTTGACGGCAGCCGCCAGTTTTTCGGTTTCCGGCGTGGTGAAGTAACCCCAGTTGGTGGCGGTTGGTGGGAAAGCTTTTGCGGTAGAGAAGCGGATCATGCCGAAGTACGGGTCGGTCACCGCAGCGCTGACGTTGATGGCGTTAACCCCCTGCGCGGACGGATCTTTCGCCCCTAAACGCCAGTTGGTGAACAGCGTATTCCACTCGTTGACCTTGATATCGACGTTGAAGTAGCAGCTTTTCAGGCTCTGCTGGATGTACTCATTCATCGGCAGCGGCTGCATCTGGCCGGAACCCGAGGCGGACGTCGCCACGGTAACGTGCAGCGGTTTGCTTTCGCTGTAGCCCGCTTCCGTCATTAACTTACGTGCGGTATCGGGATCGTATTTGATCTGGAATGTCGGTTTGCCGCGCCACGGGTTGCCCTCTTCATACACTCCGGTCGCTTCGGACATATAACCGCCGAGATAGCTTTTCAGCTCAGCACGGTTGAGGCAGAGGTTGGCGGCTTTGCGCACGCGAATGTCGCGCCACGGCGAACCTTCCAGGAATGAGAACTGCCACGGCCAGAGGTGCGGCTGGGTGTTGGCGTAGATTTTAAACCCCTGCGCTTTGATCTGATCGACCGCATCCGGCGCTGGCGCTTCAATCCAGTCCACCTGCTTCGACAGCAGCGCAGCGGTGCGCGCGTTGGCCTCCGGTAGCGGGATCAGCACCACTTTATCGACGCGCGGAATGCGGTCTTTATTCCAGTAATCCGGGTTCTTATCGAGGATCAACTGCTGGCGCGGCACCAGTTTTTCCAGCTTGAATGGCCCGCTGCCGACGGCCTGCGAGGCAAAAGTGGTCCACGCTTGTTTGCTGCGTGCGGCGGTATCGCCTGCCGAAGCCGGAACCGCGTCATAGATTTTCTGCCACGCCGTCGGCGAGACAATAAACAGGTTAGTAATGTTGTACGGCAGCAGTGCATCCGGCTCTGAGGTGGTGAGCGCGACCGTGTGATCGTCAATCTTTTCAGCGCCGGTCAGCGTCGGCATACGCGATAAGGTGTTGCCGATTTGCCCCGGCGCATATTGCGGCGCGGCTTTATCCAGCACTTTGCCCACGTTCCAGACAATGGCGTCGGCATTCACTTCCGTGCCGTCGTGAAATTTCACGCCAGGGCGCAGCGTGAAGATCCAGCGGCTCTGATTTTGCGGATCGACATGCCATTCGGTTGCCAGCCCTGGCACCAGCCCGCTCGGTTTTTCGCCTTGCGACAGATCCCACTCCACCAGCGAGTCATATAACGGAATACCGGTAAAGCGATTGCCTTCAAAGCCCTGATCAGGCTGGCCCAGCGTTAACGGGATATCCGCTGCGGTCATGGCGATACGCAATGTTGAGGCCTGCGCCTGCAATCCCCCTGCCAGCGCCAGTGCGCCAATCGCGGCCGCAATACGGTGTTTACGCCAAAAAGATTGATTAAGCATCCCAGTGTCCCTGTTAAATAAATGAGACATTTAACAGGCAAGATACATACCAGCCGAATAAACAAGAATTTATCGCATTCAGACGCAGAAAATATCAGAAAGGGTTATTACTCAGGGCATTATGCGGTGTTACGGATAACAGCTTTATATAGTTCACGGCAGTAAGCGCACCCATTTCGGGAAAAATGTTGCAAAAATGCACCATTAAATCGGGAGAATAGTGATTTCATAGCGATATTATTTTCATGTGCGACTATTTATTAAATCTTTTCATGATCATGCATAAATCATAAGCAATCGCTTCAATACGGGTCATGCATGCGGCGGCAAAAGAGGAAGGATCAGTCATTCACTTCCATAATAATGGAAACTCATTTCATAAGGGACGACTATGCCACTAGCCGATTTTCATGTTTCGGATCCGCTGACCCTCGGTATTGAGGTGGAATTACAGGTGGTTAACCCACCGGGCTACGATTTAAGCCAGGACTCATCCCGGTTGATAGAGGCGATGAAAAGCCAGGTGACAGGTGGTGAAGTGAAGCACGATATCACCGAAAGTATGCTGGAGATCGCCACCGGCGTTTGCCGCGACATCCATCAGGCAGCGCACCAGTTTTCTGCCATGCAACAGATAATTTTGCAAACCGCGTCGGCGCATCACGTACAGATTTGCGGCGGCGGCACACATCCGTTCCAGAAATGGCAGCGCCAGTTGGTGTGCGAGGATGAGCGCTATGCCCGCACGGTGGAGATGTTCGGTTATTTGATGCAGCAGGCGACAGTATTTGGCCAGCATGTGCACGTCGGCTGCGCAAATGGCGACGACGCCATCTATTTGCTGCATGGCCTTTCCCGCTTTGTCCCGCACTTTATTGCGCTCAGCGCCGCTTCGCCCTACAGCCAGGGCACCGACACCCGCTACGCCTCGTCGCGCCTCAATCTTTTCTCCGCCTTTCCGGATAATGGCCCGATGCCGTGGGTGGCGAACTGGCAGGAGTTTACCGGTCTGTTTCGCCGCTTAAGCTACACCTCGATGATTGAGAGCATTAAAGATCTGCACTGGGATATTCGCCCCAGCCCCAATTTTGGCACGGTTGAGGTGCGGGTGATGGACACGCCGCTGACGCTTTCCCACGCCGTTAATATTGCCGGGCTTATTCAGGCGGTATCGCACTGGCTGCTGGCGGAGCGCCCCTTTAAGCACCAACCGCAGGATTACCTGCTGTATAAGTTCAACCGTTTCCAGGCGTGCCGTTACGGCCTGGAGGGAATAATTACCGACGTTCACAGCGGCGAGCAGTACACCATTGCGGAGGATCTCACGCGTCTGCTGGAAAAAATCGCGCCGTGGGCCGACAAACTCCATGCCGGTAGCGCACTGGATGAACTGGCTGCGCGAGTCAAACGCGGCAAGAATGAGGCACAACTGATGCGTGATTTTGTGGCGGATGGCGGCTCATTAATTGGCCTGGTGCAGAAGCATGCCGAAATTTGGGCAGCAGGCTAATCAGAATTTACTCAATCGATAATTTTAGCGCAGCTTAATGCTTTGCTGCGCTGAAATATATTTCAGCGTTACTTACAAAATAATAATCACAAAGTGGTAGAACCCCCTGTCGGAATTGATAAATATCAACAAGCCTCGCGTTATAAATAAAGAATGCCGTTTTCTCCCCGATAAGCCATATAAGTTAAAGACAACCTGAGGCATCGGTATGAGATGGATTTATCGTTTATCAATGAAATTGAAATTATTGCTGGCACTTTTTCCTTTATTGTTTGCACTCATAGGGTTAGCGTCTAATGGCATCCTGAGTCGCCTTGAAACAGGCCAGCAAATGCGCACCATTATGAACTTAACATTGCTGGCAAAATATGCTGGAAGCGTTATTCATGAATTACAAAAAGAACGTGGATTGAGCGCCGGATATTTAGGCAGTAAAGGCCAACAATTCTCCGCTGAATTAAACGATCAATATCCATACTCTTCTAAAGCCATTACGCAATTAACTGAGGCACTTAAACAATTTCCTCTCCAGCAAGCGAATAGCGATATTCGTCACGCGCTGGAGCAATTTCAGCAACATCAGCAGGGAATCGACACATTTCGTCAGCAAATTCGCGGCCAGAGCGTCACCGGCACCGAATCGCTGGCGTGGTACAGCGCAATGATTAACGACCTGCTAAATGTCGTTGGCGGGATCAGCCAGTTGACCGATAACGGGGCGATAGTTAACCAACTGGCGGCCTATTACAGCATCCTGAATGCCAAAGAGCAGACCGGCGTTGAGCGTGCGCTGATGTCGAACGTTTTCTCCGCCGACCACTTTACCGACGGCCAGTTCCGCCAGTTGAATGAAACCGTGGGCAAGCAACTGTCGTGGTTCGCAGCGGCGCAAGCCTTCAACACACCGGCAGTAAATGAAAAACTGGCGGCACAGTTGCAGACACCGCAAGCGACACACGCTCTGGCACTGCGCCAGCAGGCGATTGACCATGCGGCAAGCGGCAATTTTGGCGTGGCGCCCACAGACTGGTTCAACGCTCAGACGGCGCGGATTAATGCGCTCAAAGCGGTGGAGGATTCTGCCTCCGATACGCTACTCGCCACGGCGCAGTCGCTGGCGGACAACGCCTGGCGCGGAGTGATTATCTTTGCGCTGGTTAGCGTCGCAGCACTGGTGGTGGCGCTGTTCTTTGCCCTGCTGGTCGCCAGCAGCATTCATCGCCAGTTGCACAGCTCGCTGGCAACCATTGAAGGGATGGAGGGCGATCTGACCCAGCGCCTCGACGTGCCCGGCAGCGATGAGCTGTCGCTGCTTAATCGCGCTTATAACCAGGCCATTGAGAACATTCAGCATATTGTCAGCGAGATAAAACAGGGCGCCGCCGTGCTGCGCAGCGCCAGTGCGGACATTGCCGATGGCAATCAGGATCTCGCTTCGCGCACCGATGAGCAGGCCGCATCGCTGGTTGAAACGGCCGCCAGTATGGAGCAGATTGCCACGGCGGTGAATCTGACGGCGGATAATGCCATTGAAGCGAAAAGGCTGACCGAAGAGATGGAGCAGCAGGTGCAGGAAGCGAGCCGCGTGGCGGCTGAAGCCAGCAGCAGCATGCTCGCCATTCGCGGTTCCAGCGAGCAGATCTCCAGTATTGTCAGCTCCATCGACGATATCTCTTTCCAGACCAACCTGCTGGCGCTGAATGCGGCTGTAGAAGCGGCCCGCGCCGGGGAGCTGGGCAAGGGCTTTGCGGTGGTTGCCTCCGAGGTGCGTAATCTGTCGCAGCGCTGCGCCAGCGATGCCCGGCAGATCCGCGAATTAATAAGCAGGAATATGGAGCAGATCGAGCAGGGCGTGACGCTGGTGCAGGCTTCCGACCGGGCTTTGCAGTCAGCGAAAGCCAATACCGGACAGATGCTGGCGTTTGTCAGCGATATCGCCCATGCGGCAGGCGAGCAGTCGCTCGGCGTCTCGCAGGTGCATGAAGCGCTGAACCAACTGGAGCAGGTGACCCAACAAAACGCCGGGCTGGTGGCCAGCGCCGCCAGCGCCAGCCAGATGCTGGATCAACAATCACAAACCATGACGACGCTGGTTGATCGCTTCGTGGTGGCGTGATCACCCTCGGGGAACGTTGCGCTGCGGCGTGCTTTCCCCGACAATGCGTTTTTTCACCAATGATTAACGCTTATGAAACACCCGCTCGAATCGCTGGTTACGCTGGCAGGCATTCTGTTGATGGCCTTTATCTCTGTCCTGCTGCTGCCCGCGCCATCGCTGGGCCTGCAACTGGCGCAAAGTCTGATGCAGCGCTTTCATCTGCTGGATTTGAACCAGCTTTATACCCTGCTCTACTGCCTGTGGTTTTTACTGCTTGGCTGCATTGAGTTTTTCGTACTGCGTTTTATCTGGCGGCGCTGGCTCGCTGTCTGAGGACGTTTGCTCCCTCTCCCTGCCCTGTCTGCGGCAGGGCATTGCTCGCGCTTGTAGCGCAGAATTAATTCCATAGTTGTTCTAATTATTTGAACGTTATCCGCAAATAGTTCAGCTTTTTCTTCGTATTCATCAGGCATATGATTTATCACATCAGGGCAACACAGCCCTCCCAAACAAAACAATGCAGGAATACGACCATGAAATTCATCAAAACTTTCGTTGCAGTTGCCGCACTGTCCGCACTCTCTTTCGGTTCTTTTGCCCAGAGCATCAGCGCCAGCGCATCGACACTCTCCGCCGCTGAAGCCAAAATCGCTGCGCAGGCGGAAAAAGCTAACGCGTCTTACAAAATCACCAGCGCACGTACTGACAACGGCGTGTATATGACTGCTGAACTGACGAAATAAGTTACCCAGCCGAAATAACAAACAGGATAAGGCGAGCCATGAACCCGTTGCAGAAACTTTTTAGCGCTTTGTTCCCGCAGGCCGCAAACAGCGACACCACGGAATTACCATCAACTTCAGGAGCCGTTATGTCAGATAATTTTCTTGCTTTAGCGAAACAGCGCAGAACCATTTATGCCCTTGGTAAAGATCTGCCGGTTGCAGAAGAGGTTGTTATCGAGACCATTAAAGAAGCCATTCGCCAGGCACCTTCTGCGTTTAACTCGCAGAGTTCCCGTGCGTTGATTCTGTTAGGTAAAGAGCATACGAAGTTCTGGGAGCTGACCCGCGAACAGTTGAGAAAAATTGTTCCGGAAGAGAGTTTCAAAGCGACATCCGACAAACTGGATGGTTTTGCCGCCGCTGCGGGTTCGGTGCTGTTCTTTGAAGATCAGGACGTGGTGAAAGGGTTGCAGGAGCAGTTCGCTGCTTACGCCGATAACTTCCCTGTCTGGTCAGAACACAGTACCGGTATTGCCCAGTACGCCGTCTGGCTGGCGCTGGCCGAAAAAGGGATTGGCGCGAACCTGCAACACTACAACCCGCTGGTTGATGCCGATGTACAGCGTAGCTGGAATATTCCGGCAAACTGGAAACTGCGCGGCCATATGAACTTCGGTTCCATCGTGGCTCCGGCGGGTGAAAAAGCCTTTATGGACGATGACAAACGTTTTGTTGTTGCCCGCTAAGTATTCCTGAAACCACCCCGGTGAAGGTGAAATTCCCCGCTCGTTGGCGACAATGAGCGGGGATTTCTTTTTTGGCGGGTTTACTGCGTCTGGGCATCAAAAACCAGTGTTACCGCCCCCTTCCACGTTGAGCCTGGCGCTTTTACCATCGTTTCCACCGCAGGCCTGAGCACGCGAAAATCAACGTGCGAGCGCCGGTCGACAATAAACGAATCCGGAGCGTCAATTGCCAGTTTATTTACCGCGCTCGTCATACGCATGTTTTTTACGTCCACGCCGTTACTTTTGAAACCCGGCATCGTCATCATTACTTCTACCGGCACTATGTCACTGTTTTGAGTGTTCTTCAGGCCGCAGTTCTGATTGCCGCCATCGTGCTCGCACTGCATTGCGACGGTAAACTTCGTCGATGAAAAGAGCGAGAAAGGCACCTCTTTGCTTAATGAGTGTGGTATTTTTCCGCCGTTAATCCACTGCTTCCAGCCGCCCTCTGCGCCCAGAATGACATTTTCACTGCTGCCGCCTGTTGGGAATTTAAGATTAAACTCGTGCTTTACGGTGGCTTTTAACAGAATACGAATTTCATCATCCGATGTGCTTTGCGCATTGAAATCAAGATCGCCGTTTGCACCGACGTTATAGACCAGTTCACCTTCATAATTCCCACCATAGACCTCTAAGGGATTGGGTGTGATTAGGGTATAGCCCAGACTAAAATTAGTAATACGAACGTCGCCGTGAAATGACCCATTTTGCGCCTGAAGACTTCTGTAACAGGTGACTTTTCTTTCCGGAATTCCCCAACCAAACGAATAACTTGAGCCACTTGCCGTTCCGACACCAGTACGTCCAGAACAGCCACCGGATGGGTAGAGGCCGGTTGAGGTCATGACAAGATACAAACTACCGCTATTGGCATCGAGCCGGTTAAAAGTCATACCAAAAAAGGCGATACGGAACACAACGGTAATAGTATTTCCCGTAGCAGGATCGGTCAGGGTTAGCGTGCGCGGTGTGCCGTCAACGGTAATAGAGGTATGGTTTTTTTCGAGATCGGCCGAAGAAGTATCAAGGTATTTATTTGCTTCCAGCCCAGGAATGATAATGCTGAATTCATCACTGGCACAATACGCTGAATAAGAAACACAAAAACCGGAGACTGGCGTAGTATTAGTAAATTTATTTTTATGCGGCTGACTGATATTTGCAGCAAAATCCGTGGTGATATCGATCGCGGCGGCCTGCAACAGAAAAGAGAGCGGAAATAATAAGCACACTAAAGCCCATTGTAGAATTTTTATCTTCGCGCAGTTTCGCAGTTTCGCAGTTTCGCAGTTTCGCAGTTTCGCAGTTTCGCAGTTTCGCAGTTTCGCAGTTTCGCAGTTTCGCAGTTTCGCAGTTTCGCAGTTTCGCAGTTTCGCAGTTTCGCAGTCATTATACTGATATATTTTGTATGGTCAATTTTAATATAACCCCTGGAACACGATTCTTTATTATTAAGTAATCCATTCATGCATATCCCTTGTGTAATATTGATATTACGTCCTTATATTTCGGCGTGGCGAAATACCACGCCGGCTAAAAATAGATTACATGCTGACAGCTTGACTCGGGGAAATTTCACTGCGTTTGCGTATCAAATATCAGCGTTACCAAACCTTTCCAGGTTGAACCTGGCGATTTGACCATTGTTTCCACCCCAGGCCTGAGCACGCGAAAATCAATGTGCGAACTCCGGTCGGTAATAAAGCCCCCCGGCGGGTCAATGGCTTGTCCATTCGCCGCACTTGTCATCTGCAGATTATTGACACCTGTGCCATTGCTTTTAAATCCTGGCAGAGTCAACATCACTTCCAGAGGCACAACCTCATGGGTTTGCGTATTCTCTAACCCACAATTCTGATTGCCGCCATCGAATCCACACTGCATCTTCACGACAAATGGTGTGGATGAGGTCAGCAGAAAAGGAACGTCTTTTTGTAATGATTCCGGAATACGCCCTCCATTCCTCCACTGATTCCAGCCGTCCTGAGCATCAAGCCGTACATCAAGGTTATTTTTCCCGTCCGGAAAGAAAATATTAAAAGCGTGATTTACGATTGCGGTAATGTGGAGTCTAATCTCAGAATCTGAGGTTGACTGCGCATGAAATCCAATATCCTCTCCGCTATCTCCCAGCGAATAAACCACTTCTCCTTCGTAGGTTCCGCCGTAGAGATTTAAGGGATCTGGCGTCTGGAGAGAATATCCCAGACTGAAGTTATTTATATTCGCTGTGGCAACAAGCGGGATGCCTGCAGCATCTTGTTTTATCTTTCCATAACAATCCACTTTTTTAGCGGGTACGCCCCAACCCCATTTACTCGTAGTATTATATACACTTCCCATATTTCCAGCGGTACATCCCCCCAAAGGACGATTACTAAGACCATCTAAACCAATAATAGTGCCAGTTACTATGTTGGTTAAAGTATAATCCATAGCGATAAAGGTAATACGGAAACTAACAACTATTGTTCGCCCTGTATTTTTTTCGGTCAGCGTGATTGTTCTTTGGCTACCATCAACAGTTACAGAGGGCAACTCACTTATATAATCATGAGTCATTTCATCAATATATTTACTAGCGGACACACCAGGAATGGCAATACTAAATGTTCCATTTGTACAGACATTAAGAAATTCAGCACAAAACCCACTCACTGGTGTGGTATTGGTAAATTGATTATTTTGCGGCTTGCTGATGTCTGCCGAAAATTCTGCGGTGATATCCACCGTAGCGGCGTGAATTATGGATGTAAATAATAAACAGCAAAATGCAATCTGACTTTTCATCATTAATCGGGATGAAAAAATACCAATGCGTTCAAGCAGGCCATATTTTATATCAGTTTGAATGCGGATATCATTTTCATCCTGTGGATTAAGCTTATTCCTTTTCATGTTTTTATTTTTCCTGTTTTATCGCTGACGGCTGTTTCTGTCTTCGCGGCCTGCGTCAGACCATCGCATACCAGATTGCCGACAAACCACACATCGTCCTGCGTGCGATGCGGCGTATTCGGATCGAGCTTAATTTCGCAGGTCGCGCCGGAACGCTGCTCAACATTGAGCACCGGAATGCTTTTTTGCATTTCGAGGGTGAATAACCCGTCGGACTCGCTCATCGTTCTGCTGGCATGGTTCACCACACTGGCACCACCAAGCGCCTCGCCTTTGCTGTTGACGAGGCGGCCCATGACCGTGACCGTTTTCATCACCCGAACGTTATAAGCATTCACGCCGCCGCGAATATGCTGGTAAGAGAGGTATTCCGGCTCAATCTTGAGCGCTGGCGCATCCGTACCGGCAAAATCGAGCTGAATGGTACCCGGCTTCCAGGCATCGACCGGGACAAAATTGCGCCCTGCTGACAGTGTTTTTTGCCCGCCGGGATAGAACGCCAGCAGTTTCGTGTTTTCCTCATCCGAATCCACATTGACGATCACCCCGCCGCCCTGGTTGTAAGAAGGCAGTTTAGAGATCGCCACCTCGCCCTTACCGAAAGCAATCAGGCTGCCGGTATTAATACCACCGGAAAGACGGCTATCCTGCGTGGAGCTTTGCGCCCAGAAACTGCCCTGCGCCAGCGCGGTATCAAACTGGTTGGAGGCGCTGACGCCTACGCCATGACGATCGCCCGTCAGCGTGGCCAGCGTCGAGCGAATCGGACTGTTTTCTCCCCACTGCTGATTGACCGACGCCGAGGTATAGAAATCGCGTTCTCCTTGCGTATCAGTACGGCTGCCGAGGCTGATGTTACCGCTGCGGCTCTCACTGCCCAGCGAGAAACTGGCGCTCAGGCTAACGCCCCGGTTACGCAGGCTACTGCCATCGCCATAGGGCCTGTCGAACCCGGCTAAGCGCCAGTTAACCGCCGTTTTGCCGATCATCGTGCGGGTGTTGAAGCCAATATCGATGCCAACGCCGCTATTGCGGCTGCTGTGGCTGAGACGCCCGGTGATGCTATTAATGCCACTAAAACGCCAGGTGCTTGAAAACGAAGTGGTGTTTTGTTGTGAAGGACGGCTGTCATATTGATACAGCTCGTCGTCCTGCCGATACCAACTACGGCTATGGCTCAACGCAACATTACCCTGCTTATGCGTCCAGATGGCCTGCGTGTCAAAGCCATATCCGGTCACGCTGCTGCGCCACACATTGCCATAAAGTTGCAGAGCATCGGCCAGCTGCCAGTCAATAGAGCCACCCGCCTGACGTTCATCGCCGGTTTTCTGTACCGCCATTCCCAGCGTCAGGCGCGGGTAAAGCAGGTAATTGAGGCTGGCGCCCGCCGCCGGATCACCATTTTGTGAATCCGGATCGCTATTCCATAAAGTTCGTTGCTGGCCGAAAAAGAGGTTGTAGCGCAGACGCTGGTCGGGGTTGCGCCATGAATAGGGTTTATTGATCGTTTCTGTCGTGCGGCTGGTTTCTCTACCGTCTTCCAGCACCCGAATGTCAACTTCATAGATGCCCATCGGTAATGAAGTGGTGTCCAGGACCTGCAAGCCTGGTACCACCGGCTGGGAGTTGATTAGAGAGCCGTTGCGATAAATTTCCGCCACGCCTTCCCGGTTTGCCGTGACATAGACCGGATAGAGCGAAGGCGTTCCGCCCTCTTTCATTCGGGTATCGCTACTACCGACCATCACCCCCGCAAGGGTACTGATTCCGCCGCCAGGCAGATAAGGCTGGCGCAAAAGCCCCTGACTGTCGGGCATAAACAGGCCCGCACGCAGAAAGTTTTGTTCATATTCACGCTGGGCATATAACGAGGTAATAGCGTGGCGCGACAGCATATCCTGCCCTTGCGCACGGCTTTGATCCTGCTGAAACTGGCTGCTCAGCGACCAGTTGCCTATTGCCGCATCCAGCCCGCCGTTCCAGCTCAGCGTTGACTGTTCTTCACTGCCGCTGGCATTGAACTGGTTATTCAAAATGATGCCGGAATCGCCGCCTTCTGGCAGGCTGTACCAGAGATCCTTGCTGGTCATTGCCGCCGGTGTCAGCAAGGCAAGGCTTGCATCGCTTAAACTATATTCCACTGCCATCAGCCCGTCCGGGCAGTCGCGGGTACACTCTCCCAGCGGAACCAGCGTTGAAAACGCTTGTAACCATCGCTGGCGATCTTCTTCTGTATATTCGCTGTCGCTGACATCAGTAAACTGAACAATGCGCGTCTGATTATCTTCCGTCAGCACTATCATCGCATCACCCAGTTTTTTACCATTTAGCGTTACTTTGGCAGACAACGGGGAATTGAAGAAATGCGCTTTGAAATCTTCCGGCATAAGTGCAGTCTGGCTCATTAAAGACTCTGTACGAGCGTTGGCTGCACCGCTCCCGACACAGAGCAACAGCGAACCCATAATAAGGCGAAAGTGAGTCATATTTTTTTCACAAATAAGAAGCAGCGATACAGCCGAATAAAGGAGGAGAGTCAGACTCTCCTCAATGCAATGACTTTGCGTCGATAGCGAAAGTTAAGGGGTTGTGCCGTCGGTATCGAAGATCATCGTGACGGCGCCAATATAATTACCACCGGCCGGACGTGCCGAAAGCGTGCCCTGCTGGCTCACTTCGACGGTTGCTGTTTTTTCGGTGGCCGCTTGAGTTGCATCGTAAAGCTCAACGGCAGTAGTAGAATCCGTCGTTAAGGTTTTACCGGCAATACGCACGTCCAGATTAATGGCATCTGTGCCATTAGCAGTAGTCAGCACCGGCTGGCTGCTCAAATACGCTTTAATATTGCCGGCGGTATTTTTCATTTGCAGTTGCTGAGTGAAAGGATTAAGCGTCTGGCCGCCTTCATTCCAGCTCATTTTCTGCGTTTGCGTATCCCAGCCATTTACCGGTGTGATATAGAAATCATTATCCGGAATAGTCGCCTCAACGTTAAAATCAATTGTCGGCGAAGCTGCGCTGGCACCAAATGTTGCCGCCAGCAGAGCTGCGAGTACTAATTTATTTGTCGATTTCATCTTTATCTCCATTAAATAATGTCATTAGCGACGTAGTTACGAGGAGCTCCCCGTTGAAAGATTTTTTTTATGACTTCCTTCAGTCAGACTGTAGAGCCAGACTTTATTTGCTTCAGCCGTCCGCTCAAGTTTGCTTCCCGGACGTAGCTGGACATTAACAGGTGAACCGCAGTTTTTTAGACTTCTGTCACAACTCTTAATACCGCTGATGACAATCGAGGCATTGCCATTATTAGAAACAGAAAGTTTGTTATTACTGCTCGCCACCAGAGTATTAAATTTTGTTGCTTCTGGCTGAACAGTAACGATCGTACCAAAGCCCGTTAAAACGGTAACACCGGCATTGATTTGGTCCTGATATGCCTGCATATCTTTATTATCGAGACCAAATCCTTCCGTTTGGCTTGGCACCACCGGAATATAACGTACCCGGTAATATCTTTCTTTATCGCGCGAACCGGTAAACACCAGCCGATTTGTTTGCATACCGTTGGCCGGAATAATTAAACGCGGTGGTGATGAAATGATACCTGTACCTTTCCCGCTGATTAGCGCATTTTCATCAAGAGGATGTTCAGTGGGTTTACCACTGTTTTCATCATAAATAATTTCGCTGACGCTGACCCGGACAAATGCTGTTGCATCGCCAGTATTGTATATCCGTTTTGCCAGCGTATTTTTCTGCGCAGAAATATATTCATTTAACGCACCAACATTAATAGCTGGCCCCGCCAGACTGGTATTCACTAGCCCAACGTAAAGCATGGCAAATAAAGCCACACTACCGCTCATGGAAGAAATTTGCATTGGTGTCATCCAGGAAATAATAAATTACACAAAACAGAGGGTGCTTATTACTTATTAAAGTTTAATTTACCGACATACGATAGTCACATAAAAAAGACTTAAAAAAACTTAATTAAGAGCTTAAGCATTTATTTTCAGAAAGATAAAAAACCATTAACGCAAATATTCTGCGAATGGAAAATAAGACTAAAACAAAATCAACCAACCCCTAATGCAAATAATCTTAAAACATTTTCAGCAGTGTCTACCAGGGATTAATTAAAATATGATAATTCTTAGCGCAATAGTTTTTTAAATATAATCACGAAGGCTCGATAATTTTCTACGTTATTAAAGAAAACTGTTACTTGAAAATTGCAGAAGAGGACCAGGATAATTCATATTTTTATTCTGTCGGTACGGTTGTGGATTAAGAGTGCGCTATTTCAACGAGCGTGATAGCCACAACTGATTACCGCGTAAAAGCGGATGCGTGTCGTTGCTGGCGCTATAAACGAAAAAACCCCGACGACTGGAGAGCAGCGTCGGGGTTCATTTCACGGCGGCTGGCATTAAGCCAGAACGGAATTACTGCTGGCTTTCGCGTTCAGCAATAAAGCCCAGCGCTTTGTTGATTCGCGCAATGCTGCGAGCCTGGCCAATCGCGTGAACGGTAACGTCCAGCGCCGGAGACTGACCCGCGCCGGTAACGGCAACGCGCAGCGGCATACCCACTTTGCCCATCCCGACTTCCAGCTCATCAGCCGTTGCCTGAATGGCGTGATGCACGTTTTCGGCGCTCCAGTCGGTAATCGCCGCGAGTTTATCGCGTACCACTTCCAGCGGCTGGCGAGCCACTGGACGCAGGTGTTTTTTCGCGGCATCGGCGTCGAATTCGTCAAACTCTTCATAGAAGTAGCGGCAGCTTGCAGCCATCTCTTTCAGCGTTTTGCAACGTTCGCCCAGCAGTTTCACTAGCTCGAACAACTGCGGGCCGGTACGTGTGTCGATTTTTTCCTGCTCGATATGCCATTGCAGGTGTGTCGCCACATACTGCGGATCCAGCGCATTAATGTAGTGGTGGTTCAGCCACAGCAGTTTATCGGTGTTGAAAGCACTTGCTGATTTGCTCACCGCGCCAAGCGAGAAAAGTTTGATCATCTCTTCGCGGGTGAAGATCTCCTGATCGCCACTCGACCAGCCCAGACGCACCAGATAGTTCAGCAGCGCTTCTGGCAGGTAGCCGTCATCACGGTATTGCATCACGCTGACCGCGCCGTGGCGTTTGGAGAGTTTTTTGCCGTCGTCGCCGTTGATCATGGAAACGTGCGCGTAGACCGGAACTGGTGCATTCAACGCTTTCAGGATGTTGATCTGGCGCGGCGTGTTGTTGATATGGTCTTCGCCACGAATGACATGCGTGATTTCCATATCCCAGTCATCAACCACAACGCAGAAGTTGTAGGTTGGAGAACCATCAGTACGGCGAATGATCAGATCGTCAAGTTCGAGGTTGCTGAACTCGATCGGGCCACGGATCTGATCGTCAAACACCACGGAGCCATCCTGCGGGTTGGCGAAGCGCACAACGCAAGGTTCGTCAGCGGCATGATGCGCATGATCGTGGCGGCAACGGCCGTCATAGCGCGGTTTTTCACCGTTCGCCATTTGCGTTTCGCGCAGTTGCTCCAGACGTTCTTTCGAGCAATAACATTTATATGCCGTGCCCGCTTCGAGCATTTCATCGATCACCGCGTTGTAGCGATCAAAACGTTTGGTCTGGAAATACGGGCCTTCATCCCATTCAAGGTTCAGCCAGTTCATGCCATCCATAATGGCTTCGATTGCTTCCGGCGTGGAGCGCTCAAGATCGGTGTCTTCAATACGCAGTACAAACTCACCGCCGTGGTTACGGGCAAACAGCCAGGAGTAGAGAGCAGTACGCGCGCCGCCAACGTGCAGATAGCCAGTGGGGCTTGGCGCGAAGCGAGTTTTGATTTTCATGAATTGGCCTTACGTTTATTAAAGATGCCGACCGTCGGCAATAGCTTAAAAAAGAGTGGGCGATATTCTATCACTGTGGGCTGATTCCTCAATGTTGTTGCCTCATTGAGCGGTGTATCGCGCTATTTTGTTTAGAAATCATGCTCTCGCGACGCATTACGCAGCGGTTTGTTTAATTTTACGACGAACGAACAATTTATTTAGAAAATGCGTTGACTCATTTTCAACTCTCCCTATAATGCGACTCCACACAGCGGGGGTGATTAGCTCAGCTGGGAGAGCACCTCCCTTACAAGGAGGGGGTCGGCGGTTCGATCCCGTCATCACCCACCACGATTTTTGTGGTTCCCGCAGTGTAGATAAGAATGAGAAGTGGGTGATTAGCTCAGCTGGGAGAGCACCTCCCTTACAAGGAGGGGGTCGGCGGTTCGATCCCGTCATCACCCACCACTTTCTCGCCAGCGAATTCTTATCAGTGAAGTACCGAAGTGGGTGATTAGCTCAGCTGGGAGAGCACCTCCCTTACAAGGAGGGGGTCGGCGGTTCGATCCCGTCATCACCCACCACTTCGGGTCGTTAGCTCAGTTGGTAGAGCAGTTGACTTTTAATCAATTGGTCGCAGGTTCGAATCCTGCACGACCCACCAATGTAAAAAAGCGCCCTAAAGGCGCTTTTTTGCTTTCTGCCGATCCTGAAGATTCGAACCTGCGGCAGGTTCGAGTCGAACGTAGTGAGACAACGGAGCCGCTTGCGGCGACGGCCTGAAGGGTGAGCGAAGCGAGTCATCCTGCACGACCCACCAATGTAAAAAAGCGCCCTAAAGGCGCTTTTTTGCTTTCTGCCGATCCTGAAGATTCGACAAAATTGTCGGGAACAATTTTGAACAACGCGCAGCGTTGGCCCGAAGGGCGAGTCTCAGGATGAGACGAGTATACCTGCGGCAGGTTCGAGTCGAACGTAGTGAGACAACGGAGCCGCTTGCGGCGACGGCCCGAAGGCCGAGCGAAGCGAGTCATCCTGCACGACCCACCAATGTAAAAATGGCGCTGGCGGCGCTTTTTTGCTTTCTGCAGTTCCCAAAGATTCACTCTTTTACCCAATGGCGGCGAATGCCTTTTCCAGCCTGCAAAACGGCAAACCCTAAAATTTCCTTTAAAGCAGCAGTAAAAACTCACCTGACAGCAATCAAAAAACATCAAAACTGTTTTCTTTTCAACAAGTAAACCTGATAACTTTTATTCATAATTTATCCTTAATGTCCGGATACGATGCTTACTTTGCGAACAAAAGTGAATGCAGTTCAAGTCGTCGCTGATTACGCCGATAACCCTATTTTAAGGCGAAAAGGAGAGCTCAATGTCCACCATTACAACATCAACTCCATCGATACAAAGTAGTAGTACGAGTAGTAGCAAGAGTAGTAGCGCGGGCAGTTCGTCGGCCAGTAATGATATATCTTCGCAAATCAGCCGTATTACTCAGCAGATTGCTAAGCTGACGGACGAATTGAAAAATATTTCCAGCGGTAGCGGCACGACAGAACAGAAAAAAAAGCAACAAGAGTTGATTCAGCAGCAAATCCAACAATTGCAGGCACAGCTGGCTCAGCTTCAGCGCAAACAAGCGCAGGAAGCTGAACAGAAGCAAGCTCAGCAGCAGAGCAAAGCAGAAGGCGTGAATCCGCCTTCTGACGAGCATTCGATTGATATTTACGTCTGAGTAAATAGCGGATCGTTCTCACGGACCCGGTTTAAACACCGGGCCTGTTCTTTTACCACTTCCCACAGCGCCTGCGCCGCGCCCGACAACGAACGGTTCTTCCGTCGCACCAGCATAATTTTTCGCTGCATCCCCGGTACCAGACGCTTCACCGCAAGCTGGCTTCCCTGCGGCAATGGCAATGCCAGCGCCGGTAAGATGCTGATACCAATTCCCGCTTCCACCATCGGAAACAGCGTCGCCGGATGTCCGATCTCCTGAACAATCGCGGTTTGCAGGGAAAAATGCTGTAACGCCGCATCAATTAACGGCCGGCTACCTGAAGCATAATCCTGTACCACCAGGCGTGCGCCATCAAGCGCGGACCAAGGAACAGCCGCAAGCTGCGCCCACGGATGATCGTTGCGGCAAAGCAGAAAAAAAGGCTCCTCCAGGATCTCTTCACTCTGCAAGTCGCTCACCAGACCGGGATCAATCACAATGCCAAAATCCACTTCCCCTTGACGAATGCTCTCCAGCACCCACTGTTGCGGCCTGTCATGCAGCACAAAATCGATCTCCGGATAGCGCTGATTACTGCTGGCGATGCATTGCGGGATCAGGTGCGCGGAAATGGTCTGGCTGGCGGCCACGCGTACGGTGCCGGTCAATTGCTGGCCGACACGCCCGGCTTCGCGCAGCGTGCTGCTAAGCTCATCTAATAAGCGTTCCAGCCGCAAAGCCAGTTGCTGGCCCGCTTCGGTCAGCACCACTTCACGGGTGGTGCGATCGAGAAGACGCACGCCGGTTTGCAACTCCAGCTCTTTCACACTGTGGCTGACGGCAGACTGGCTCAAGCCGATGATGTCCCCTGCCCGGCTAAAACTTCTGGCCTGCGCGACGGTGACAAAAACGCGTAGCTGACGTAACGAGTAATTCATCTGTTTAATTCATGAATGGATGCAATAAATCAATTTTATTTCTCAAAGCAGAAAAAGCACAATAGCGGCATCGACTTTCAGGAGTGCACATGAAACTTTTTCGAATCCTTGATCCTTTTACCCTCACGCTCGTCTGTACCGTTTTGCTGGCTTCTTTCTTCCCCGCGCGCGGCGGTTTTGTTCCTTTCTTTGAAGGGTTAACCACTGCCGCCATTGCGCTGCTGTTTTTTATGCATGGTGCGAAACTCTCTCGCGAAGCGATCATCGCGGGCGGCAGCCACTGGCGTTTGCATCTGTGGGTAATGTGCAGCACCTTTGTGCTTTTCCCGGCGCTTGGCGTGCTGTTTGTCTGGTGGTCGCCGGTGAATGTCAGCCAGGAGCTGTATACCGGCTTCCTCTATCTGTGTATTTTGCCTGCGACAGTACAGTCGGCGATTGCCTTTACCTCACTGGCGGGCGGTAATGTTGCTGCTGCCGTCTGTTCTGCATCGGCCTCCAGCCTGCTGGGGATCTTCCTCTCGCCGTTGCTGGTTGGCTTGTTGATGAATCTGCACGGTGCCGGGGGCAGCCTCGAACAAGTGGGCAAGATCATGCTGCAATTGCTGCTGCCGTTTGTGCTTGGTCACCTGTCGCGTCCGTGGACCGGCGCATTTGTGGCGAAACATAAAAAATGGATTTCAAAAACCGACCAGACTTCGATTCTGCTGGTGGTTTACTCGGCGTTCAGCGAAGCGGTGGTGAACGGTATCTGGCATAAGGTGGGCGTCGGTTCACTGCTGTTTATCGTGGTCGCAAGCCTCGTACTGCTGGCGATTGTCATCATGGTGAACATCCTGGTGGCGCGGAAATGCGGCTTTAACAAAGCGGATGAAATTACCATTGTGTTCTGCGGTTCGAAGAAGAGTCTCGCCAACGGTATCCCGATGGCGAACATTCTCTTCCCGACTTCAGTCATTGGCATGATGGTGCTGCCGCTGATGATCTTCCACCAGATCCAGCTAATGGTTTGCGCCGTGCTGGCCCGCCGCTACAAACGCCAGACGGAGCAGCAGGCGCAGGAAGCGGCAAAAGCCTAGCCGCGCTTCAGGGGCTGCACCAGATGGCTCAGCCCCTCGGTTTTGATAAGCAGGGTAATCTGCATCAATTCCCCCAGTCGCCCGGCAGGAAACTCATCTTTCCGGGCGAACCACAGCAAATACTCTTCCGGCAAATCAATCAGCCGTCGCCCCTGATATTTACCAAAAGGCATCACGGTGTTAGCGATGTCGACGAGCTGTTCTTTTTCCATTTATTCCCCCAGCAGCCGGATCATCTCCGCTTCATCAATCACAGCGATCCCCAGTTCCTGCGCTTTTGCCAGTTTTGAACCTGCCGCCTCACCGGCGATCACCAGATCGGTTTTTTTCGACACGCTACCGGCCACTTTGGCACCCAGCGCCGTCAGACGTGCTTTGGCTTCATCACGCGAGAGCTGGCTAAGGCTACCGGTCAGCACCACCGTTTTACCGGCAAACGGGCTGTCGATCTCTTCCGCATTGACCACTAATGGTGCAGGCCAGTGAATACCCACTTCGCCCACCAATTGCGCGATCACCTCGCGGTTACTCTCTTCATTGAAGAAGTTGCTCACGTGCTTCGCGACCACGACGCCGACATCGGGTACTTTTTGTAGCTCATCCACCGATGCCGCCATCAGCGCATCGAGCGTACCAAAATACGCCGCCAGCCCTGCTGCCGTGGCCTCGCCTACTTCGCGGATCCCCAGCGCATAAAGGAACCGGGCAAACGTCGTCTCTTTGGCGTTTTCCAGCGCAGTAATGATGTTTTGCGCCGATTTTGGCCCCATGCGATCCAGGCCGGTCAGCTTGCCCGCCGTCAGGCGGAACAGATCCGCAGGCGTCTGGACATACTCTTTCTCTACCAGTTGGTCGATGATTTTATCGCCCATGCCGTCCACATCCATCGCGCGGCGGGAGACAAAATGTTTAAGCGCTTCTTTGCGCTGTGCCCCGCAAATTAAGCCGCCAGTACAGCGGGCAACGGCTTCGCCTTCAACACGTTCCACATCGGAACCACATACCGGGCAATGTTGCGGGAAAATCACTTCGCGCGTCTGTTCCGGGCGCTCGGCGAGCACCACGTTGACCACCTGCGGGATCACATCACCGGCGCGGCGAATCACTACTTTATCGCCGATACGCAACCCCAACCGATCGATTTCATCAGCATTGTGTAGCGTGGCATTACTCACCAATACGCCTGCAACGTGTACCGGCTCCAGCCTTGCAACCGGCGTGATGGCTCCGGTACGGCCAACCTGAAATTCGACGTCGCGAACAAAAGTCATCTGCTCCTGTGCCGGAAATTTGAACGCTACCGCCCAGCGCGGCGCGCGCGCGACAAAGCCCAGTTGCTCCTGCAACTCCAGTGAATCAACTTTAATCACCACGCCGTCAATGTCGAAGCCCAACGTCGGACGATCGTTTTCCACCTGACGGTAGAACGCCAGCACCGCTTCCGGCGAATCACAAAGACGTATGCGCTCACTCACCGGCAAGCCCCAGGCTTTGAATTGCTGCAAGCGCCCCATATGGCTACGCGGCAGTTCGCCGCCTTCGAGGATGCCGACACCATAACAGAAGAAAGTGAGTGGGCGTTTCGCCGTAATACGCGGATCGAGCTGGCGTAACGACCCCGCCGCTGCGTTGCGCGGGTTGGCGAACACTTTCGCGCCGGTGCGACGCGCCTCTTCGTTGATCTTTTCAAAACCTGACTGCGGCAAAAAGACTTCGCCGCGCACTTCAAGGCGAGCGGGAATATTGTCGCCGTGCAGTTTCAGTGGAATCGCGCGGATAGTGCGCACGTTGCTGGTAATGTCTTCACCGGTTGTCCCGTCGCCGCGCGTTGCCGCGCGGATCAGTACGCCATTCTCATAGAGAATACTCACCGCCAGACCATCGAGTTTTAACTCGCAGCAGTAGGTCAGCGCATCGGTGCTTTTCAGCCGATCCTGTACGCGTTTGTTAAAGGCGAGGAAACTCTCTTCGTCGAAGACGTTATCCAGTGACAGCATTGGCACTTCGTGACGCACCTGGCGGAAGGCGGTCAGCGGCGCCGCGCCTACGCGCTGAGTGGGCGAATCGGGCGTAATCAGCTCCGGATGTTGCGCTTCAAGCTCGCGCAGTTCACGCATCAGGCGATCGTACTCGGCGTCCGGAACTTCCGGCGCGTCCATTACGTGGTACAGATATTCATGATGGCGAAGCGTCGTTCGCAGCTCTGTTAGTTGTTGTTCAATCGATTCCATGTCGCACCATCAATGATAAAAAACCCCCGACAGGCGGGGGTTCTGGAGTGTGATATTCGTGGTCAATCCATTACGCGTTGGCGTCTTTAACCTCGCGAATACGATCCTGGTATTCACGCAATTTCTGTGGCGTCATCATCCGGCGCTGATCGTCAAGCACCACACCGCCCACTTCGTCGGCAATATGTTGCGCGGATTGCAGCATCAGTTTGAAGTTTTGCAGTTCGTCACCGTAGGATGGCACCTGCATAAAGATCGTGACGCCAGGCGTGGTCAGCTCGCCCATCGTTTCAACATCAAACGTCCCCGGATTAACCATGTTGGCCAGGCTGAAGAGTGCCGGGCCGCTGCCGTCCGGGCTGAGATGACGATGGAAAATACTCATATCGCCAAATTTAAACCCGGCCTGCAAAATACTGTTCAGCAGCACTTCGCCGTTGAGCGTGCTGCCATGGTGTGCAGCGACGTTCATGATGATAACAGTTTCTTTGCGCTGCGGTTTTTCCTGCGGCGTTTCGATAACCGGTTCCGGCTCTGGTTGCGGCGCAGGTTCATGGGCCTGCGGCTGTGGCTGATGATGGGGTTGCTGCGGCGCTTGATACTGCGGTGCGTGCTGCTGCGGTGCTACTGGCTGCGCGGTTGGGCGAACAGGTTGTTGCTCAAACGCCGGTGCCTGCACTTGCGGACGCTCTGGCTGATGCTGCTGCGGCTGATTCCTGGATTGCGGCGCAGGGTGCGGTGGCTCTTCGGGTTGAACCGGTGCAGACGGACGTGGCTGCGCCGACGCGTAAGGCGGCTGATATTGATGTTGCGGAGACTGACGAGGCGCATCGTGATCGTTACCCGATCTCGGCGCGTGATTCACTTTGTGAACGCGAACTTCACCCACGCCTTCGTCGTCATCGATGTCCTCGTCATCCAACTCGTCGTCGTCACGTCGCGACTTCATGCGTTTTAATGGGCGATCGCGGAACATTGACGAACGTTCTTTACGGCTGGTCCAGAAACCGTGAACCAGTAAAGCGATTATGGCGATCGCGCCAACAATGATTAATATCAGACGCAAATCCTGCATCATTATATTCTCTGTTGTTCTAACACCTTGCCACCACGGCAAACATTTACTCACTAAGAGTATTTGTCGATTACGTCAAGTGCAAGTGTGCTCGTGGGTTTCACCGCATAAAGATGAACTAAATTGTGCTTTTTGCTGTTTTTTCGAACATTTCTGAACAGGTTTCGCCACCCGGATGAATATTATAAGCTGCCGTTCGCGGATCATTAGAAAAGGAGTATAGCCAGATTATGGTTTCATCGTCCCAGGGCACTGCACATAGTGGCCTCTTTTATTTTACCCAGGGCTGGAAACTGGTCACGCTGCCAGGCATTCGTCGCTTTGTCATTCTGCCATTGCTGGTCAATATCGTCTTGATGGGCGGCGCTTTCTGGTGGCTGTTTTCCCGTCTCGATGTCTGGATCCCTTCATTAATGAGCCATGTGCCCGACTGGCTACAGTGGTTGAGCTATCTGTTATGGCCGATCGTGGTGATCTCCATTTTGCTGGTGCTTGGTTACTTTTTCTCTACGCTGGCCAACTGGATTGCGGCGCCGTTTAATGGCCTGCTCGCTGAACAGCTGGAAGCGCGTTTAACGGGCGCGACGCCGCCGGATGTCGGCGTTTTTGGTGTGCTGAAAGATGTACCGCGGATTATGAAGCGCGAGTGGCAAAAGCTGGCCTGGTATTTACCGCGCGCGCTTCTTCTGCTTATCCTCTACTTTATCCCTGGCATTGGGCAAACCGTGGCACCGGTATTATGGTTCCTCTTCAGCGCATGGATGCTGGCGATTCAGTACTGCGATTACCCGTTCGATAACCATAAAGTCCCGTTCAAAGCGATGCGCATTGCTCTACGTGAACGCAAAATCATCAATATGCAATTTGGCGCGTTGACCAGCTTATTCACGATGATCCCTGTACTTAACCTGGTAGTCATGCCCGTAGCCGTGTGTGGCGCGACAGCAATGTGGGTCGATTGCTATCGTGAAAAACACGCCGCCTGGCGTTAAGGAATTATTCCGTTTCTTATTCCATACTGGTAACCATTATTTCACCTCAGCATATAGATATGCGATTTCTTTACTTCCCCATCACGGGTAAGTGCGTATGCTGAGGTGGTTCCCAAATTTCATACAGTTAAGGACAGGACAGGCTATGAGTAAGATTTTTGAAGACAACTCGTTGACGATTGGTCATACGCCGCTGGTTCGACTGAACCGCATCGGTAACGGACGTATCCTGGCTAAGGTCGAATCCCGCAACCCAAGCTTCAGTGTAAAATGCCGTATCGGTGCCAATATGATTTGGGATGCCGAAAAACGCGGTGTACTGAAGCCAGGCGTCGAGCTGGTTGAACCCACCAGCGGTAACACCGGTATCGCTCTGGCGTACGTTGCCGCCGCTCGCGGCTACAAACTGACGCTGACCATGCCGGAAACCATGAGTATTGAACGCCGTAAGCTGCTGAAAGCACTGGGCGCGAATCTGGTTCTGACCGAAGGCGCGAAAGGCATGAAAGGTGCCATTCAGAAAGCGGAAGAAATTGTCGCCAGCGATCCGGCGAAATATCTGCTGCTTCAGCAGTTCAGCAACCCGGCAAACCCGGAAATTCACGAAAAAACCACCGGCCCGGAAATCTGGGAAGACACCGATGGTCAGGTCGATGTTTTCGTCTCCGGCGTGGGTACCGGCGGTACGCTGACAGGCGTGACGCGCTTTATTAAAAACACCAAAGGGAAAAAAGATCTGATTTCTGTCGCGGTTGAACCGGCTGATTCACCTGTTATTTCTCAGGCGCTGGCTGGCGAGGAGCTGAAGCCTGGCCCGCATAAAATTCAGGGTATCGGTGCCGGTTTTATCCCTGCCAACCTGGATATGAAAGTGATCGATAAAGTGGTTAAGGTCACCAACGAAGAGGCGATCAGCACTGCGCGTCGTCTGATGGAAGAAGAAGGTATTCTGGCAGGTATCTCTTCCGGTGCAGCCGTTGCCGCAGCGCTGAAGCTGCAGGAAGATGAAGCCTTTACCAACAAGAACATTGTGGTTATCCTTCCGTCTTCAGGCGAGCGTTATTTGAGCACCGCTTTGTTTGCCGATCTTTTCACTGAAAAAGAATTGCAACAGTGATGCCAGATTGTAAATAAAGCGCAAAAAAGCACCCGTCGAGGTGCTTTTTTGTGGCGTATATCAAATTTTCAACCCTCCTGGCATTGCTTGAAAACTCCTGGTCTGGTATTTAACCATCACATTTATTTTGAAGCGCGAAATTAATCGAAGTAAGTTTTCAGACTGCTGAATCGATTTTATGATTTGGTTCAATTCTGGCTTTCGCGGCATAATGTTTAATGACGAGCGAAACGTCAACGGCCAGAAGCACCCACGCCGGACAGCACAGGTGAACTTCTGTACCTTTTCCCGTTGCGTCGGCGCTAACAATACAGGCTAAAGTCAAGCCTCCAGGCTAGACTTTAGTTCCACAACACTAAACCTATAAGTTGGGGAAATACAATGTTCCAGCAAGAAGTAACTATTACCGCTCCGAACGGTCTGCACACCCGCCCTGCTGCTCAGTTTGTTAAAGAAGCGAAAGGCTTCTCTTCTGAAATCACTGTGACTTCCAACGGTAAAAGCGCCAGCGCAAAAAGCCTGTTCAAACTGCAAACTCTGGGCCTGACTCAAGGTACTGTTGTGACGTTGACCGCTGAAGGCGAAGACGAGCAAAAAGCAGTAGAACATCTGGTTAAGCTGATGGCAGAGCTCGAGTAAGTTTTACTTACCAGTTCTTTTCAAGATCAGTCACAAGTAAAGGTAGGGTTATGATTTCAGGCATTTTAGCATCCCCGGGTATCGCTTTCGGCAAAGCACTGCTGCTGAAAGAAGACGAAATAGTCATCGACCGGAAGAAAGTTTCTGCCGACAAGGTTGACCAGGAAGTTGAGCGTTTTCTGAGCGGTCGTGCCAAGGCATCGGCACAGCTTGAAGCGATCAAAACGAAAGCGGGTGAAACTTTCGGTGAAGAAAAAGAAGCCATCTTCGAAGGGCACATCATGCTGCTGGAAGATGAGGAGCTGGAGCAGGAAATCATAGCCCTGATTAAAGATAAGAGCATGACTGCCGACGCTGCGGCGCATGAAGTTATCGAAGGTCAGGCTACCGCCCTGGAAGAGCTGGATGACGAATACCTGAAAGAGCGTGCGGCTGACGTGCGCGATATCGGTAAGCGTCTGCTGCGCAACATTCTGGGCATGCCGATCATTGACCTGAGCGCGATTCAGGAAGAAGTCATTCTGGTTGCAGCGGATCTGACCCCGTCAGAAACGGCCCAGTTGAACCTGAAAAAAGTGCTCGGTTTTATCACCGATATCGGTGGCCGCACTTCCCACACCTCCATCATGGCGCGCTCTCTTGAGCTGCCTGCAATTGTGGGCACCGGTAGCGTCACCACGCAGGTGAAAAACGGCGACTATCTGATCCTCGATGCGGTTAACAACAAAGTGTACGTTAACCCGAGCGACGATGAGATCGAAACCCTGCGTGCTGCGCAGGCTCAGGTTGCTGAAGAGAAAGCCGAGCTGGCCAAACTGAAAGACCTGCCGGCTATCACACTTGATGGTCATCAGGTTGAAGTCTGTGCCAACATCGGTACTGTTCGCGATGTCGCGGGCGCAGAGCGCAATGGCGCTGAAGGTGTTGGCCTGTACCGTACCGAATTCCTGTTCATGGACCGCGACGCACTGCCGACCGAAGAAGAGCAGTTCGAAGCCTACAAAGCGGTAGCTGAAGCCTGTGGCTCTCAGGCTGTAATTGTACGTACCATGGACATTGGCGGCGATAAAGAGCTGCCGTACATGAATTTCCCGAAAGAAGAGAACCCGTTCCTCGGCTGGCGTGCCGTGCGTATCGCAATGGATCGCAAAGAGATCCTGCGCGATCAGGTTCGCGCTATTCTGCGCGCTTCTGCTTTCGGCAAACTGCGCATTATGTTCCCGATGATTATCTCTGTTGAAGAAGTGCGTGCACTGAAAAAAGAGATCGAAATCTACAAACAGGAACTTCGTCAGGAAGGTAAAGCATTTGACGAAAGCATTGAGATTGGCGTGATGGTGGAAACCCCAGCCGCAGCGACTATTGCTCGTCATCTGGCCAAAGAAGTTGATTTCTTTAGTATCGGTACCAATGATTTAACGCAGTACACCCTGGCAGTTGACCGTGGTAATGATATGATCTCGCATCTTTACCAGCCGATGTCACCGTCAGTACTCACCCTGATCAAGCAAGTTATTGATGCTTCTCATGCAGAAGGCAAATGGACTGGCATGTGCGGTGAGCTTGCTGGCGATGAACGTGCTACACTTCTGTTGCTGGGGATGGGTCTGGATGAATTCAGTATGAGTGCCATTTCTATCCCGCGCATTAAGAAGATTATCCGTAACACGAACTTCGAAGATGCGAAGGTGTTAGCAGAGCAGGCTCTTGCTCAACCGACAACGGACGAGTTAATGATGCTGGTTAACAAGTTCATTGAAGAAAAAACAATCTGCTAATCCACGAGATGCGGCCCAAATTACTGCTTAGGAGAAGATCATGGGTTTGTTCGATAAACTGAAATCTCTGGTTTCTGATGATAAAAAAGACACAGGAACCATTGAGATTGTTGCCCCGCTTTCCGGTCAAATCGTCAATATTGAAGATGTGCCGGATGTGGTGTTCGCTGAAAAAATCGTTGGTGATGGCATCGCTATCAAACCGACCGGCAACAAAATGGTTGCTCCGGTTGATGGTACTATCGGCAAAATCTTTGAAACCAACCATGCCTTCTCTATCGAATCCGATAGCGGCATTGAACTGTTCGTTCACTTCGGTATCGACACCGTTGAACTGAAAGGCGAAGGCTTCAAACGCATCGCGGAAGAAGGCCAGCGCGTGAAAGTTGGCGACCCGGTAATCGAATTTGATCTGCCATTGCTGGAAGAGAAAGCCAAGTCAACCCTGACTCCGGTTGTTATCTCCAACATGGACGAAATCAAAGAGCTGATTAAACTTTCTGGTAGCGTCACCGTGGGTGAAACCCCGGTTATCCGCATCAAAAAATAAGCTCAATGCATAAAAAAATGGCGCCTGCGGGCGCCATTTTTATTGGTTAGCACGGCGGTAAAATGAGCTCGTCGTAACCTTTCTCCAGCGTATAACCCATTACCTGCACCACTCTGTTCCCTGCTGCGCGAACGGCTTCATCCAGCTTATTTCCCTGAATCACCTTGCTGACCAGCTCGGAGCAAAACAGATCGCCAGTGCCTTTCAAATCCGTTTCGACACGCGGATAACCACTAACGGTAACCTCTTCCGCCGTCACCAGCACGACATGTATCTGACCGTCATCTTCATCTACCGGCGCGCTGGTGATCGCCACCCAATGCAGAGTCGCAGAAAGCAGCCCTTTTGCCGCAGCAATAGCGCTTTGCAGATCCCGGCACGGTTTGCCGCTGAGAATTTCCAGCTCAAACACGTTCGGCGTGATCCCCTGCGCCAGCGGGAGTAAATGTTCGCGGTAGGCTTGAGGAATTTCCGCTTTTACATAGATGCCGCTGTCAGTATCACCAATAACCGGATCGACCAGAATCAGTAGCTGCGGATGTTTCTCCCGTAGCGCTTTAAGCCACGTTGCCAGCAGTGCAATCTGGCTGGCACTTCCCATGTAGCCCGTGGTTACCGCTTTCAGCGTACGCAAAACGTCGCGCTCTTCCAGCGCTTGCAGGTAACCGCTAAACCACTCATCCGGGATGACGCCGCCGTAGAAAGTATCGTAGTGTGGCGTATTGCTGAACAGCACGGTCGGCACAGCCAGCACATTAAGGTTGTGCTGGCGAATATTTGGCACCGCAATGCTATTACCGACGCTGCCGTACACAACCTGAGATTGCACCGCAACAATATCAGCCTGCTGCGCCCGGGTTTTATCCCGGAACAGGATCATCTCCATTCTCTCTTCCTTAACGGGTTAAATCCCCGCGCCCTGCGAATAACTTTCCTCACCAAACACGCCGGTGGAGAGGTAACGGTCGCCGCGATCGCAGATGATAGCGACGATCACTGCGCCTGGCGCACTTTTCGCCACGCGCAACGCGCCCGCAACCGCACCGCCAGAACTGACACCACAGAAGATCCCCTCCTGAACCGCCAGCGCGCGCATGGTATTTTCCGCCTCGCGTTGATGGATATCCAGAACCTCATCCACCAGTGCGGCGTTAAAAATGCCCGGCATATATTCGGCCGGCCAGCGGCGAATGCCAGGAATGCTGCTCCCCTCTTCCGGTTGCAGCCCGACAATAGTGACGGGTTTATCCTGTTCACGCAGAAAACGCGACACGCCGGTGATGGTACCGGTTGTCCCCATACTGGAGACAAAATGGGTGATCCGCCCGGCGGTCTGCTGCCAGATTTCCGGGCCGGTAGTGGTGTAGTGGGCGTAGGGGTTATCCGGGTTGTTGAATTGATCGAGCAGCTTGCCCTCGCCGCGAGCGGCCATGTCCAGCGCCAGATCGCGCGCGCCTTCCATCCCCTGCTCTTTGGTGACCAGAATCAGCTCTGCGCCATAGGCGCGCATCGCCGCACGACGCTCCTGGCTCATATTGTCCGGCATCAGCAATTTCATGCGATAGCCTTTCAGCGCCGCAATCATCGCCAGCGCGATCCCGGTATTGCCGCTGGTGGCTTCAATCAGCACATCACCGGGCTTAATCTCTCCACGCTTTTCCGCCTGCACAATCATCGACAGTGCGGCGCGATCTTTGACCGATCCTGCGGGATTATTACCTTCCAGTTTGACCCAGATTTCGCTGCCGTTATCCGGCGTCAGACGTTGCAATTTAACCAGCGGCGTATTGCCGATGGTATCTTCTAATGTATTCACGGTTCCTGCTCAATAAAAAAGCCGGGTAGCGCTACGCTTACCCGGCCTACAAAGCAGTGCTGATGCAGATATTGTAGGCCCGGTAAGCAACGCGCCACCGGGCGATAGACATGCTGCTTAACCTATCAGGCAGTTTCCGCCAGAGCAAGCTCTGTACCGGCTTCAATACGTTCATTGCCGTTATACAACCGCGCGTGCTGCAAACCGACAAACAAACGCTCGCCGCGCTGCGGCGGCTGCTCATCGCGCATCACAACGGTGAGAGGATCAGGGTTCCAGCCGAGCGGCTGCACCACCAGTTGGGTATAATGCCCTTTCGGACTGGCTTCCAGCACCTGTACCGGCAGGGGAGAATCCAGGCTGGTGCGGCGGCTGATATCCACTTCCCAGGGGCGCAAAAACAGATCTACCTCGCCCTGCCAGGCAGGTGTATAACCCAGCGGCCAGCGGTGTGCGCCCACCTGGAACTGTCCGCCCGTCACCGTGCCTTTCAGGCGATTGACCTCGCCCATAAACTCCAGCACAAAGCGGGTCGCCGGTTCACGCCACACCTGATCTGGCGCATCAGCCTGTTCAATGTTCCCCTGGCTCATCACTACCACGCGATCGGCCACTTCCGTCGCCTCTTCCTGATCGTGGGTGACGAATACGCTGGTAAATTTTAACTCTTCATGCAACTGACGCAGCCAGCGACGCAGCTCTTTACGCACCTGCGCATCCAGCGCACCAAACGGTTCATCCAGCAGCAGGATCTGCGGCTCTACCGCCAGCGCGCGCGCCAGCGCCACACGCTGTTTCTGCCCACCGGAAAGCTGCGCCGGATAGCGTTCTGCCAGATGGGAAAGCTGCACCATCTCCAGCAATTGCGTCACTTTGGCTTTGATTGCTGCAGCGTTCGGCCGCTCGCGACGCGGCAGTACCGTCAGCCCAAAAGCGATGTTATCGAACACCGTCATATGGCGGAACAACGCATAGTGCTGAAACACAAAACCAACTCGGCGATCGCGGGCGTGCAGCCGGCTTACGTCGGTGCCGTGAAAACGAATACGACCGCTGGTCTGGTGTTCCAGCCCGGCGATAATGCGCAGCAGTGTGGTCTTCCCGGAACCAGACGGCCCCAGCAGCGCCACCATTTGCCCGGAAGGGATATCCAGCGAGATATCATTCAGCACCTGGGTGCGACCAAAAGACTTCTTAATATTGGCAATCTCAATGCTCATGATTTCCCTCCTGTTGCTGGCGTTTTTCATGGTTGTTCAAACGCCACTGCAACGCACTCTTCAAAAACAGTGTCAAAATAGCCATCAGGGTCAGCAGGGCGGCGGCGGTAAATGCGCCTACCGTGTTGTAATCCTGCTCCAGCAACTCAATTTGTAACGGCAGCGACAGCGTCTCACCGCGAATCGAACCGGAGACCACCGAGACCGCACCAAACTCGCCAATCGCACGCGCATTGGTCAGCACCACGCCATACAGCAGCGCCCAGCGGATATTCGGCAGCGTTACGCGGCGAAACATCTGCCAGCCGCTGGCACCCAGCAGGATTGCCGCTTCATCTTCCTGGCTCCCCTGGCTCAGCATCACCGGAACCAGCTCGCGCACAACAAACGGACAGGTAACGAAAATGGTGACCAGCGCCATGCCCGGCCAGGCAAACATAATTTGCAGGTTATGCGCATCCAGCCAGCCGCCAAGCGGGCCATTCGAACCGTAAAACAGCAGATAAATCAGACCCGCAACCACCGGCGAAACCGCAAACGGAATATCCAGTAACGTCAGCAAAAGCTGGCGACCGGGAAAGTTAAAGCGAGTCACCAGCCACGCCAGCAGCGTGCCAAATACGAGGTTAACCGGCACAGTGATCAGCGCAATCAGCACCGTCAGCCAGATGGCATGCAGCATGTCGGCATTCGCCAGGTTTTCCAGCACCGGTACCAGCCCTTTGCTGAAAGCCTTCACGAAGATATATATCATCGGCACGACAAGGATAAACGCAGAGAGCAAAACCCCCGCGGTAATCAGAAATATTTTCCCCCAGTTCACCTGAGGTTTGTCATAGCGTTTCAATTCGGTTATTTCCGCCATTAGTGACCTACCACACGCTGGCCAAAGCGGCTTTGCAGGGTGTTGATGGAAAACAGCAGCAGCAGCGACGCCGCGAGGATCACCGAAGCAATCGCGCTCGCCGCCGGGTAATCAAACTCCTGCAAACGAACAAAAATCATCAGCGAGGTGACTTCGGTCTTCCAGGCAATGTTACCGGCAATAAAGATCACCGCGCCAAATTCACCGAGGCTGCGAGTGAACGACAGCGCCACGCCCGCCATCAGCGCCGGAGAAAGTTCCGGCAGTACGACGCGACGAAAACTCTGCCAGCGCGTTGCGCCGAGGGTTTCCGCGGCTTCTTCGTATTCCGGCCCCAACTCCTCCAGCACCGGCTGGATGGTGCGCACCACAAATGGGATGCTGGTAAAGGCCATGGCGACTGCGATGCCAAGCCAGGTGTAAGTCACTTTGATATCGAACTTCGCCAGCCACTCACCATAGAATCCGTTCACGGAAAACAGCGACGCCAGCGTTAAACCGGCCACCGCAGTCGGCAGTGCAAACGGCAGGTCAATCAGCGCGTCCAGCAGCGTACGCCCCGGAAAGCGGTAACGGGTGAGGATCCAGGCCATCAGCAGACCAAAAACGCCGTTAAAAGCGGATGCCACAAACGCCGACAGCAAAGTGACTTTATAAGCCGCCACCACCTGCGGGTCGGTGACCACTTGCCAGTATTGCGACCAGCTCATTTGCGCCAGTTGCATTACCAGCGCGCTCAGCGGCAGCAGCAATACCAGACAAACAAAAAACAGGCTGCTGCCGAGGCTTAAACCAAACCCCGGCAACACACGTTTTGCGGTTCCTGCAAACATCACTTATGCCCCGCCGCCAGTAACTTATCCAGCTCGCCGCCGCTGGCGAAGTGGGTTTTCATCACATCAGGCCAGGAGCCAAATTTATCTTCCACGCGGAACAGTGCGGTCTGCGGGAATTTATCCGCCAGCTTCGCCATCACATCCGGGTTATTCACGCGGTAGTAGTAATCGGTGATGATGGTTTGCGCCTGCGGGCTGTAGAGCCAGTTGAGGTACGCTTTCGCGGCCTTTTCCGTCCCGTTGGCTTTAACATTTTTATCGACCCAGGCCACCGGGAATTCCGCCAGGATGTTGACCTTCGGCACCACCACTTCAAAACCCTGCGCTTCGTACTGTTTGCGGATGTTATTGACTTCGGATTCAAAGGAAATCAGCACATCGCCGAGACCACGCTCAACGAAGGTGGTGGTTGCGCCGCGACCGCCGGTATCGAACACTTCGACGTTTTTCAAAAACTGCGTCATAAACTGTTCAGTTTTCGCTTTATCGCCGCCGTCCGCCTGATCCGCTGCGCCCCACGCCGCCAGATAAGTGTAACGGGCATTACCGGAGGTTTTCGGGTTCGGGAAGATCAGTTTTACGTCGGAACGCACTAAGTCGCTCCACTCGTGGATATTCTTCGGGTTGCCCTTACGAACGAGAAACGCCATCGTCGAATAGAACGGCGAACTGTTGTTCGGTAAACGGCTTTGCCAGTCCGCCGGGATCAGGTTGCCTTTGTCGTGCAGGATCTGCACATCCGTCACCTGGTTATAGGTAACGACATCCGCTTTCAGCCCCTGCAAAATCGCCAGCGCCTGTTTTGACGAACCGGCATGGGATTGTTTGATCGTCAGCTTATCGCCAGCGTTATCTTTCGCCCATTGCTGTTCAAACGGTGTATTCAACGCCGCAAAGAGCTCGCGTGACACATCATAAGAGCTGTTTAGCAGTTCCGTCGCCTGTGCCTGCGCCGCCCACAGCGTCATTGCTGCCAGCGTCAGATATCCTTTTTTCAGTAAGTTAACGGCCATTGCGCACCCTTATAAGCTGATGACTCCACAACCCTCAGTTTATTTATAACGGGTGTGAAACCAGTAACGGTTTTATATACCATTTGGTGATTTGGAATCATAAAAGAGTATAAGCAGAAAGGAGTATGGCCGGGTCTTCCCGGCCAGGAAGGAGGTGGGATATTACAGCGACAGCAGCTTATCGAGCGACGGCGCAAAATAGTAACCGCCTGTTACCGGACGGGTGAAGCGCAGCATTGCATCGCGTTTGCCATCGGCATCGCCAAACATGCTCAGCAGTTGCTGTTCAATGTTGTAAAGGCGCGCACAGTAAGTACAGAAGTAAAGGCCGTGCGTACCGCTGGCGGTGCCATACGGCAGGCTCTGGCGCACAATTTTCAGCCCTTTGCCGTCCTCTTTCAGATCGACACGGGTCAGGTGCGAGGTAACCGGACGGGCATCGCCGTCGATCTCTTCATTGGCCTCTTTGGTGCGGCCAATCATCATCTCCTGATCGGCAACGCTCATACGGTTGAGCTGCTTCAGGTTGTGCTCCCAGCGCTGCACCATCACATACGTGCCGCCAGCGTCGACACCATCCTGAATAATCGCCACTTCGCGGCGCTTCTCCTCGCCCGCCGGGTTTTCCGTACCGTCAACAAAGCCGCTCAGATCGCGCTCTTCCACCCAACGGAAGCCGTGCGTCTCTTCTTTCACCTCGATAGCATCGCCAAACGCCTCCAGCGCGGCCTGGGCGACAGAGAAATTCACATCATGGCGCAGGGAGAGAATATGGATCAGCACATCATGTTGCGTGGCGGGTGCCAGGCCGTTGCCGTAAGAGGGGAAATCTTTCAGCTCTTCTGCGCCTTGCGGCCCGTTGAGCGCGCGCCATGCGTTGTTACCGAAGGCTACCGTCGCCCCCAGCGCCGCATCGGGGAATTTTTGCTGAAAGGTTGCCAGCTTATCGACAAACACTTTACTGCCCGCGCGCAAGGCATCTGTGTCCCCTTTGACGCTGGCTTCAATCCAAATCGCTGCACGGCAGTGTTCCGGCAAAATGCCGCTTTGCACCTGAGACATCACTCCTCCTGGAAAAAACAAGCCACGCATGCGTGGCGATAAGCGGGCTATTGTACCGTCTTTTCGCCCCGTCGCGGCCCGTTGCGATCAAATTATCGGCGCCATACCAGCTTGCTTAATTTCCAGTTTTTCAGCGTGTCATCAGAAGGCATTAACCCTTCAGGGCCGCTCCATTCGCCGGTAAACACATAGCTAATGTGCTGGCTGCCCGGCGCTTTACATTCAACGCCAGTACTGTCATCGCCCGCCCCTTTCACACAGTTGCCAAACGCCTTATCAAACACCGCGCTAAAAGGTGTGCCGATTTTCACGCCTTTGTCGGTGGCGATATCACTATCCAGCACATCAATGCGGCTCACCACGCCATTTTCGCCGTTAACAACCAGCGCCAGTTGGGTATCTTTCAGCGCCTCGAAATAGCGGACAATGCTGCCATTTTCCGTTTTCATGCCGCTACGCAGATGGTAGTCACCGCTTAACGCATCATTAATGGCCTGCTCATCAAGCGGCGTGCTGGCAGTGATTTTGCCGACGCCGTTTTCGCTCACTTCGATCGAGGAGCCAAACCAGTTCCACGGATACGCCGCCGACCAGTTCACAGACGCGAGCGTTGAGCAACCGGTTAATGCCAGCGGCAGCATACAGATAAAAGTACGCAGGGATTTCATGCACCATTCCTTTTTTTCATTTAACGCCAGTTGGAGTCGCTGGCGGGCAAAAAGTGCCGTTCATTCATCTGAGGAATAAAAACAGGCGCGCAGACGGCGGGAGGTCGCCAGCCACCAGAGAACAAAGAGGTCGATAATCAGCAGTGAAAGCCCAATACCGGAGATCGCTTCACCGCTGAGCCAGCGCGAAGGCTGCCACAGCACCAGCGCCAACTGAACCAGCAGCATTAGCGGGTGGATCGCGCGCCAGAGGCGAGGATGATGCTCACGGCGCGCGCTGAGAAAAAAAGCCAACGCCGCAGGCAAGCCGGGCAATAACCCCAGCCAGAACTGATTATGGTCGGGATAAAACAGCGTCAACAGCGCATCGCCCTGCCCGCGCGACGCGCCTGCCATCACAAATAAAATCCAGGTACGCGCCTGCAACGCCAGCACGCACCAGAACAGAAAAGGAAGCCGTAGGCGTCCATGCCTGTCGTAGTCGGAAGGTGAAATATCAATACTCTTCATCTTCTATCAAACGTTTTCCTAAGTTAACCGAGTCGCTATGCTCGTAGCCCAGCCGCTCGTACATGCCGATCACCATATCGTTATCTTCACGTACCATCAGGTTGATTTTCGGGCAGCCACGGGCAATCAATTTTTTCTCCAGCCGATTGAGCAAAGCATTGGCAATGCCGCGGCCGCGAAATTCCGGATGTACGCCGAGATAGTATGCCGAGCCACGATGGCCGTCATAACCGCCCATGACCGTGCCCACCACTTCACCACTCACTTCCGCCACCAGAAACAGACTGACATCGTGATTCACTTTTCGTTCGATATCCATTTCCGGATCATTCCATGGTCGCAGCAGATCACAGCGCTCCCACAAGGTGATCACTTCTTCGAAGTCGTCCTGGCGAAAAACGCGTATCTCCATGGTATTCCCCGTCTTTTCAACTGTGTAAATGGTGATTATGGCCCGAAGCAGCGCCTTAGCCAATATCCAGACTCTTTACCGTAGAAATTTGGCATAATGGCACTCTGTCACGTATTGAAATGAAAAGTAAAACAATCGCTCTTGTGGATTGTCGTCACGGCCAGGACGATACGATATAACACCAGGGACCACGGATAAAAACATTCAGACGTATGAGCACCTTTAAACCATTAAAAACACTCACCTCGCGTCGCCAGATGCTGAAAGCGGGTCTGGCCGCCCTGACCTTGTCGGGCATGTCTCGTGCTATCGCTAAGGACGAGACGCCACTGAAAACCACCACCGGCCACAGCACGCCAAAGGCGAAAAAGGCCGGAGCACGGCGCATCGTTATGCTCGATCCCGGTCACGGCGGCATTGATACCGGCGCGATTGGCCATAACGGTTCGAAAGAGAAACATGTGGTGCTGGCGATCGCCAAAAATGTTCGCGCACAGCTACGGGCGCAGGGTATTGACGCGCGCCTGACGCGTACCGGCGATACCTTTATCCCGCTCTACGATCGGGTCGAGATCGCCCACCAGCACGGCGCGGATCTGTTTATGTCGATTCATGCCGATGGCTTTACCAACCCGAGCGCCGCCGGTGCGTCGGTGTTTGCGCTCTCCAACCGGGGCGCCAGTAGCGCGATGGCGAAATACCTGTCGGATAAAGAGAACGCCGCGGATGAAGTCGCCGGGAAAAAAACTACCGATAAAGACCATCTGCTGCAGCAGGTACTGTTCGATCTGGTACAAACGGACACCATCAAAAATAGCCTGACGCTCGGTTCGCATATTCTCAAGCAGATCAAACCGGTACATCGTCTGCACAGCCGCAATACCGAGCAGGCCGCGTTTGTGGTGCTAAAATCCCCGTCGATCCCGTCGGTACTGGTGGAAACCTCCTTTATCACCAATCCGGCGGAGGAGAAGCTGCTCGGCACAACGGCATTTCGCCAGAAGATTGCCACCGCCATTGCCGACGGTATTCTGAGCTACTTTAGCTGGTTCGATAACCACAAAGCCCATGTGAAGAGACGCGGATAATGACCCCAGAGATAGCGCCAGTAAAAAACGCCCTGCTTGCCCTGCAGGATAAGATCTGCCGCCAGCTTAGCGACATCGACGGCGCGGCGTTTGTTGAAGACGCCTGGCAGCGCGCGGAAGGCGGCGGCGGGCGCAGCCGCGTGCTACGCGACGGCGGCGTATTTGAACAGGCCGGGGTCAATTTTTCCCACGTCCACGGCGAGGTGATGCCCGCATCCGCCACGGCACACCGTCCTGAACTGGCAGGTCGCAGCTTCGAAGCGATGGGCGTTTCGCTGGTTGTGCACCCGCGGAATCCCTATGTCCCTACCAGCCATGCCAATGTGCGTTTTTTTATTGCGCAGAAACCTGGCGCCGATCCGGTGTGGTGGTTCGGCGGCGGTTTCGATTTAACGCCCTACTACGGTTTTGAAGAAGATGCGATCCACTGGCACCGCACCGCCCGCGATATCTGTCTGCCGTTTGGTGAGGCGGTCTATCCGCGCTACAAAAAATGGTGCGATGACTATTTCTACCTCAAGCACCGCAATGAGCAGCGCGGCATCGGCGGGCTCTTTTTTGACGATCTGAACACGCCGGATTTTGACCACTGTTTTGCGTTTATGCAGGCCGTCGGCAACGGTTATCTCGACGCCTATTTGCCCATCGTCGCGCGCCGCAAAGCGCTGCCTTACGGCGAGCGCGAGCGCGATTTCCAGCTCTATCGCCGTGGCCGTTACGTGGAGTTCAACCTGGTGTGGGATCGCGGAACGCTGTTCGGTTTGCAAACCGGCGGGCGTACCGAGTCTATTTTAATGTCGATGCCGCCGCTCGTGCGCTGGGAATACAACTATCAACCCGCCGAAGGCAGCCCGGAAGCGGCCCTCAGCGAGTTTATTCAGGTTAAAGATTGGGTGTGATTGCGGGTTTTGCAGGCCGGATACGCGCTTACGCGCCATCCGGCCAATAATGCAGAAGGCTCAGTCTTAGCACGCCGACAACCCTTACAGCGGTTGTGTCTGCGCTTCCACCACCGCCAGCGCCACCATGTTGACGATACGCCGTACTGAGGCGATTGGCGTCAACACATGCACCGGTTTGGCAACACCCATCAGCACCGGCCCGACGGTCACCCCTTCTGAACTGGAGACGCGCAGCAGGTTATAGCTGATTCGCGCGGCTTCAACGTTCGGCATAATCAGGATATTCGCCGCGCCTTTCAGCGGGCTGTCCGGCATCCGCTCATGGCGGATACTCTCATCGAGCGCCGCATCACCATGCATTTCGCCATCGATCATCAGATCCGGTGCACGTTGACGCACCAGTGTCAGCGTCTCGCGCATTTTCACCGCAGCGGGCGCGTTGGAGGAGCCAAACTGCGAATGCGACAGCAGCGCCACGCGTGGTTCGATACCAAAGCGCCGCACGGTTTCCGCTGCCAGCAAGGTGATCTCCGCCAGTTGTTCGGCGCTGGGATCTTCATTGACATAGGTATCAGCAATAAACGTGTTACCGCTGGGCAGCAATAGCGCATTCATCGCCCCGGCCGCATGCACATTATCGCGATAGCCGAAGATCTCCTGCACCACGCTAAAGTGCTCATGGTAATCGCCGATAGTGCCGCAAATCATCGCGTCGGCTTCGCCACGATGCACCATGATCGCGCCAATCACCGTGGTGTTGGCGATCACGGCGCGCTGCGCCTGCTCTTGCGTAATCCCCCGGCGCTTCATAATGCTGAAGTATTCCGTCCAGTACTCTTTAAAGCGCGGATCCGACTCGTTGTTAACAATCTCAAAATCGACGCCCGGACGAATTTGCAGGCCAAGCTTCTGAATGCGCATCTCAATCACGCCCGGTCGCCCAACGAGGATCGGTTTCGCCAGCCCCAGCGTAACCAGCTCCTGCGTAGCATGCAGCACACGCGGCTCTTCGCCTTCGGTCAGCACCACGCGTTTCGGCGCATTACGGGCCTGGGAGAAAACCGGCTTCATAAACAGGTTGGTTTTGTAGACGAATTCGGTGAGCTTATCGACGTAGGCATCGAAATCAGCAATCGGCCGTGTCGCCACGCCGGAGGTCATCGCCGCTTTCGCCACTGCGGGCGCGATTTTGACAATCAGCCGCGGGTCGAAAGGTTTCGGGATCAGATAATCCGGACCAAAGCTCAAATCCTGATCGCCATATGCCGAAGCCACCACTTCGCTCTGCTCAGCATGCGCCAGCTCAGCGATAGCGTTGACCGCCGCCAGCTTCATCTCTTCGTTGATCGCCGTAGCGCCCACATCCAGCGCGCCGCGGAAGATAAACGGGAAACAGAGCACGTTGTTTACCTGATTCGGGTAATCCGAACGGCCGGTACAGATAATCGCGTCCGGGCGCACCGCTTTCGCCAGATCCGGCAGGATCTCCGGTTCCGGGTTCGCCAGCGCAAGGATCAGCGGCTGCCGCGCCATGCCTTTTACCATCTCCGGCGTCAGCACTTTTGGCCCGGAGCAGCCGAGGAAAATATCTGCGCCTGCGACCACATCCGCCAGCGTCCGCTTACCGTCATCGTCAACGGCGTAGGCCGCTTTGGTCTCGGCCATATTCGGCTCGCGGCCTTTATAGATAACGCCTTTTGAATCGCAGACCACAATGTTGTGTTTCTGCATTCCCAGCGCCACCAGCAGGTTCATACAGGCGATAGCCGCCGCGCCCGCACCCGACACCACCATGCGTACGTCGGAGAGGTTCTTCTCCACAACGCGCAGGCCGTTAAGGATGGCGGCCGTGCTGATAATCGCCGTGCCGTGTTGATCGTCATGGAAAACCGGAATGTTCATGCGCTCGCGCAATTTGGCTTCAATATAGAAGCATTCCGGCGCTTTGATATCTTCGAGGTTGATACCGCCGAACGTCGGTTCCAGCGCGGCAACCACGTCGATCAGTTTGTCCGGATTTTGCTCATCCACTTCAATATCGAATACGTCGATACCGGCGAATTTCTTGAACAACACGCCTTTGCCTTCCATCACCGGCTTACCGGCCAGCGCGCCGATATTGCCAAGACCCAGCACCGCAGTGCCGTTAGAGACCACCGCCACGAGATTGCCGCGCGCGGTGTATTTGTAGGCCGCCAGCGGATCTTTCTCGATTTCAAGGCAGGGCGCAGCCACGCCCGGCGAGTACGCCAGCGCCAGATCGCGCTGCGTGGCCAGAGGTTTTGTCGGGGAGACCTGAATCTTTCCCGGCCGCGGGAATTCATGGAAGTCGAGAGCACTTTGTTTTAGTTGGTCGTCCATTTGAGGTTCCTTTCGCGTTTTGCTTTCAGAGGGGTACCGCGTGATGTCTATCCCAATACGGCGCTTAGTATGGCCGCTGTTGTGATGACAAACTTTGAACATAACCAAACTCTGGCCACACATAAGCAAAATTGTTATCAATTTATCGCATCTTTGTTACATCCCACAAAAAGCAGGCCGGGACGCTTCTGCTATGCTTTTTTGTTATGCATCTCTCATTCTTATCAAAGTGCGAACGGAAGCACTCCAATAACATATTGCTTTTAAAGGAGTTATTTTTCATGAATCATTTAGACGGCCTGAAACAATTCACCACCGTAGTGGCAGACAGCGGCGATATCGAATCTATCCGCCACTATCAGCCGGAAGATGCTACGACTAACCCCTCCTTACTGCTGAAAGCAGCCGGGCTGGACCATTTCTCCCATCTGATTGATGACGCGATTGCCTATGGTAAAGCACGCGGCAAAACGCAGGAGCAGCAAGTCGCGGAAGCCAGCGACAAACTGGCGGTCAATTTTGGTGCGGAAATTCTGAAAAGCATTCCAGGGCGCGTTTCAACCGAGGTGGATGCGCGCCTCTCTTACGATAAAGGGAAAAGTATTGCCAAAGCGCACCGCCTGGTTGAGCTGTATGAGGAACAGGGCATTCCTAAATCCCGCATTCTGATCAAACTGGCCTCAACCTGGGAAGGCATTCGCGCGGCAGAAGAGCTGGAAAAAGAGGGCATCAACTGTAACCTGACGCTGCTGTTCTCCTTCGCCCAGGCGCGCGCCTGCGCCGAAGCCGGGGTGTTCCTCATCTCGCCATTCGTCGGCCGTATTTATGACTGGTACAACGACCGCAAACCGCTTGATCCCTACGTGGTGGATGAAGATCCTGGCGTGAAATCGGTGCGCAATATTTACGATTACTTCAAACAACATCGCTACGAAACCATCGTCATGGGCGCCAGCTTCCGCCGCACGGAACAGATCCTGGCGTTAGCCGGCTGCGATCGCCTGACTATCTCTCCGGCGTTGCTGAAAGAGTTGCAGGGACAAGAAGGGATCGTGGAACGCAAGCTGGTTCCTTCCCGCCAAACCTTCCACCGCCCGGAACCGCTTACAGAAGCGGAGTTCCGCTGGGAGCATAACCTGGATCCGATGGCCGTTGACAAACTGGCCGACGGTATCCGCCAGTTCGCCGTCGATCAGCGCAAACTGGAAGATCTGCTGGCCGCCAAACTTTAACTTTTGCCAAGGAGTGAACGATGTCCCGTAGAGAGCTTGCTAACGCCATTCGCGCCCTGAGTATGGACGCGGTGCAAAAAGCCAATTCCGGCCACCCTGGCGCGCCGATGGGGATGGCGGATATCGCCGAAGTGCTGTGGAATGATTTTCTTAAACATAACCCGGCCGACCCCACCTGGTATGACCGCGACCGTTTTATCCTTTCCAACGGTCACGCTTCGATGCTGCTGTACAGCCTGCTGCACTTAAGCGGGTATGATTTGCCGCTCGAAGAGCTGAAAAATTTCCGCCAGTTACACTCGAAAACGCCGGGTCATCCGGAAATTGGTTACACGCCAGGCGTGGAAACCACCACCGGTCCGCTGGGCCAGGGGCTGGCGAACGCGGTCGGACTGGCGATTGCCGAACGTACGCTGGCCGCGCAGTTTAACCGCCCCGGCCACGATATCGTCGATCATTACACCTATGTCTTTATGGGCGACGGCTGCCTGATGGAAGGCATCTCCCATGAAGTCTGTTCGCTGGCGGGAACGCTGGAGCTGGGCAAGCTGATTGGTTTCTACGACCACAACGGCATCTCCATTGATGGCGAAACCGAAGGCTGGTTTACCGACGACACCGCCAAACGCTTTGAGGCGTATCACTGGCATGTGATTGGTGATATTGACGGCCACTCTCCGGAAGCGGTGAAAAAGGCCATCGAGGAAGCACAAAGCGTGAAGGATAAGCCGTCGCTGATTATCTGCCGCACGGTAATTGGTTTTGGCTCGCCGAATAAAGCCGGTAAAGAGGAGTCGCACGGCGCTGCGCTGGGTGAAGAAGAAGTGGCGCTGACCCGGCAAAAACTGGGCTGGAAATACCCGCCGTTCGAAATTCCCAAAGAGATCTATCAGGCGTGGGATGCCCGCGAACGCGGGACGAAGCAGCAGCAATCATGGAATGAGAAACTGGCGGCCTGGGAGAAAGCGTACCCGGAACTGGCTGCCGAGTTTAAACGCCGCATGAGCGGTGGTCTGCCGGAATCATGGGAGAAAACGACCAGCGAATGGATCAATAATTTGCAGGCGAATCCGGCGAAAATCGCTACCCGTAAAGCCTCGCAGAACACGCTGAATACGTATGGTCCGGTACTGCCGGAGCTGCTTGGCGGCTCAGCCGATCTGGCGCCCAGCAACCTCACCATCTGGTCGGGCTCTAAATCGCTAAAAGAAGATCTTGCCGGTAACTATATTCACTATGGCGTGCGTGAATTCGGCATGACCGCCATTGCTAACGGCATTGCCCACCACGGCGGCTTTGTGCCTTACACCGCCACCTTCCTGATGTTTGTCGAATATGCGCGTAACGCAGCGCGCATGGCTGCGCTGATGAAGGCGCGGCAGATTATGGTCTACACCCATGACTCCATCGGTCTGGGGGAAGATGGCCCAACGCACCAGGCCGTTGAACAGCTTGCCAGCCTGCGATTAACGCCGAACTTCAGCACCTGGCGGCCGTGCGATCAGGTAGAAGCGGCGGTCGGCTGGAAGCTGGCCATCGAGCGCCATAACGGCCCGACAGCGCTGATTCTGTCGCGGCAAAACCTGACGCAAATGGAGAGAACGCCGGAGCAGGTGCAAGCCATCAGCCGCGGCGGCTACATTCTAAAGGAGAGCAGCGGGAAGCCGGATCTGATTCTGATTGCCACCGGTTCAGAGATGGAAATCACCGTCAAAGCCGCCGAGCAACTGAGCGCCGAAGGCGTGAATGTGCGCGTGGTTTCCCTGCCCTCAACGGATATCTTTGATGCCCAGGATGAAGCGTGGCGCGAATCGGTACTGCCGTCGGATGTCAGCGCGCGCGTTGCGGTGGAAGCCGGGATCGCCGACTACTGGTACAAATATGTCGGCCTGAAAGGGGCGATTGTCGGCATGACCGGCTACGGTGAATCCGCTCCGGCAGAAAAACTGTTCCCGTACTTTGGTTTTACCGTCGAAAACGTGGTGGCGAAAGCCAAAGCGGTACTGAAAAAATAAACCTGCGGCGCGCCACGGCTGGCGCGCCCTTTATTTCACCATCCGTCGCGGCTCGCGCTAGCGCGTCACCCACAGCGTGGGCCACGCATCAGGGCCATGCCAGTTATCGCAGGCCGGTTCCTGAGCGTAACGCACCAGGCGAAAACGCTGGCCATCAAAACGCCAGCGGCTCGACACGCCGCAATCCTGCAAACCACGACCTTTCGACAACGTGTTCAGCTCGCCGCTTTTCTCGTCAAATACCGCGTTCATCAGCTCCATCTCATCGTTGCCATTATCCGGCGTAAACGGCAGATGCAGGCGAACGGGCCGTGAGGCGAACGGTTTTTGCCGCGACACCAGCCACGCCAGATCGACAATGTTATACGCACCGGCTTCACAGTCGATTATCAGCAACGCTTTGTCATCGGTGAGTGCCGAAACGCGAACCTGGCGGCGCATCGGATCCAGCGAACACTGGCTGTTGTTCATGCGCCAGTTGCCGTAATCCAGCAAGTCGTTTAGTTCCGCTTGGGTCAGCGGTGTCGGGGCCGCGTTAGCCTGAGCCACCTCTTTCAATGCGGGCGCAGGCGGGACGCTAAGCGGCGGGCCATCGCCTTTTTTAATCCACGCCGTTTCGCTGCCGACGCGTTTTTGCAGCGAATCAATAAACAGCAGCGCGGCTTTCAGCCCCACCAGCGAAATCGTCCCTTTGCTGCCCTGTAGGGTAATGGCCTGCCCTTCCTGGATGGTTTGCAGAAAACGGGCGATGGTTTCGCTATCACTGGTTATCAGATGCCAGGAGGTGATTTGCCAGCGTGCTCCGGCCAGCGTTAACGGTTGTTCGTCAAGCTGCAGGCGGCCAGCGATGGGCGGCTCTTTGGCCGCAGGCAGATCAAGCCCGCCCAGATCGATACGCAGCGTGGCATCGGTTCGCGCACCGGCGCTACGCTCTAACGTCATCACCAGTCCATGGTGTTCGCCGGTGTTACGCGCAACGCAGAAATTCTGGTTATTGCAGGTCACCTGCCAGTCGGAGAAAGATTGTTGTGCAGGCGCAGCCCACAACGGCGCAGAGAAAAGCCCGAACAGCAGAGTGAAAACGCCGCGATAACGCATGAATGGTACAACCCCGGAAGAAGAGACGCAGAACCTGCGTATCTTCTATCTCCGGCTTCGCTTGCTCAATCGGATTTATCGGATAGTTTCATCTGAAACCTCCGGCAATTAACCCTTTAAAATTCAGTCCATTAACCCGGATAATTTCAGGTACTGCAATAAAATCACCGTCTTGCCATCGCGAATCTCGCCGCTGGCGACCATTTCCAGCGCCTGGCTGAACGGAAACTCCAGCACTTCAATATCTTCATCTTCCACGCCGCCGCCATTATTGACCCGCTGCGCATCGACATATTCAGCAATAAAAAAGTGTACCAGCTCAGTCACGCCGCCCGGCGACATATAGAGTTCGAAGACTTTACGCACCTCGCCGACCTGATAACCGGTCTCTTCAATCGTTTCCTTACGGATACAGACTTCCGGTTCATCGTCATCAAGCAAACCGGCGCAAGTTTCAATTTGAGTCCCATGCGCGTTGCAGTTAATCCAGGCCGCCACCCGGAATTGACGAATTAACACAACGCTCTGTTTTTCGGGGTTATATAACAATATTGTCGCGCCGTTACCCCGGTCATAAACTTCACGTTTATGACGGATGACCTCTCCGTTCCTTCGCGTCAGGTCATAGGTAATATTGCGTAGAACAAAATAGTTTTCAGAAAGGATTTTATCTTTAATGACTTTAATTTTCAGTGACATACAGGCTCCGCAGCGCTAACACTTAGCGTTATAATATGCCGAAGAGCCTGTTTTGTCGCGCCGGGTGTTAATGCTTATCCGGCGTTTTTACCCCTAACCAGTCCAGCATGCCTTGCGCGGCATGACGCCCTTCCGCCATGGCCGTCACCACCAAATCGGCGCCGCGTACCGCATCGCCACCGGCGAAAATTTTCGGGTTGCTGGTCTGGTAACGGTACGGGCTGTTAACGCTGGCGGCAATACGTCCCCACTCATCCATGCGCACGCCCTGGCGCTCCAGCCACGGCATGGAATGAGGGTTAAAGCCAAACGCCATGATCACCGCATCGGCAGGCATGACAAACTCGCTGCCCGCAATCGGCACCGGGCGACGACGCCCTTTCGCATCCGCTTCGCCCAGTTGCGTTCGCAGCAGACGAATACCGCAAACTTTGCCGCTTTCATTCAGCTCCACGTTCACGGGTTGCACATTAAATTCGAATTCCGCCCCCTCATCGCGAGCGTTTTTCACCTCTTTTTTCGAACCGGGCATATTGGCTTCGTCGCGGCGATACGCGCAGGTCACTTTGCTCGCCCCGTGGCGCAACGCCGTACGCACGCAGTCCATCGCCGTATCGCCACCGCCCAGCACCACGACATTCAGGCCTTCGGTATTGATAAACGGCTCTTCCGCAATTTCCGGCAGCCCCATCAGTTGTTTCGTATTGGCAATCAAGAACGGCAGCGCATCATACACGCCAGGCGCGTCGTCGTTCGGCAGATTGGCCTGCATCGAACGGTACGTTCCCACGCCGATAAACACCGCGTCGTAATCACTCAGCAGCGTATCCAGCGCAATATCCTTGCCGATTTCGCAGTTCAGCTCGAAACGGATGCCCATCGCGCTGAAGATCTCCCGGCGGCGCGCCAGCAGCGACTTATCCAGTTTGAAGGAGGGAATACCAAAGGTCAGCAGACCACCAATTTCGGGGTGACGGTCAAAGACGGTCGCGCTGACGCCATGACGCGCCAGCACATCCGCGCAGGCCAGCCCGGCAGGACCGGCGCCGATAATAGCGATATGTTTATCCACTGCCTGCACCTGGCCTAAATCCGGCCGCCAACCCTGCGCCAACGCCCGATCGGAAATGTAACGCTCGATATTGCCGATGGTCACCGCGCCATACTCGTCGCGCACCGTGCAGGCGCCTTCACATAAACGATCCTGCGGGCAGACGCGACCGGTTATCTCCGGCAGGCAGTTGGTTTGATGGGAAAGCTCAACGGCGGAGGCAATATCGCCCTCTTTCACCCGCGCAACCCACTGCGGAATATGGTTATGCAGCGGACAGGTCCATTCGCAGATGCTGTGTTCGCCGCAGCTCAGACAGCGTTGCGCTTCACGCTGCGCCTGGTCAGCGCGAAACGGCAGGTAGATTTCATCAAAGCCGCACTTGCGTGCCGCCAGCGGCAGTTTATCCGGCTCTCCGCGCGCGGGCGTTTTACGCATCTGCCGCACCTTGCGATCGTCAAAAGCGGGTGTCAGCGCCGCAACGCTGTGCCACGGCTGAACTTCATGGCTTGCGGTACGCAGACGGCGTGTTTTTGCCAGATTCGCCAGCACGTCGCTATTCACCAGTTGCAGCGCGTCTGCCGGACAATGTTGCGCGCAGGCCGGACCTTCAGCGCGCCCCGCGCAGAGATCGCATTTGTGCGCTGTCGCTTTTACCTGACCTTCGCCAACGGGCGTGACCAGCACTTGCATGGTGCCGAACGGACAGGCGACAACGCAGGATTTGCAGCCAATACATTTCTGCTGGTTAACCTGCACCGAATCATCGACGCGGCTAATGGCGCCGTTCGGGCAACTGCGGGCACAGGGCGCCGTTTCACAGTGATGACAGGTCACTGCGCTGCGCTGCTGCTGATGTTTAATAACTGTAATTCGCGGATGAAATTGTTCGGGGCTTAATACATGTTGCTCATCGTTATGCGCCATCACGCAGGCAACTTCACAGGCTCGACATCCTATACATTGTTGGCTGTTCGCCATAATAAAACGATTCATGGCAACCTTCTTTTTATTTAATTTGTTTAACCCTGGTTTTAATCAGGCATTGTATTTACCGGGAGTCTTAAAGACAGGCAATGTTCAATTGCCCAGAAAGGTTATCTATTTGTCACGAACTTGTAGCAGATCAATTTCCTGACGCATTTAGGAACAAATACGTCTGCTTGCAGGGCTAAAAAAAGGCGCCGTGTAGCGCTACCATCAGGCGGGTGTTTTTTTCCGCCAATAGCGCAAATAATCAATAACTGTGAAAAAACGTCTTTAGACTGGCGAAATGGCGGGAGAAAATTTGGGTTAAAATAGCTTCGGCAACGATACGCCTTAAACAGGCATGATAATTTACATTTTCTCCTTTTTTTCTCCACGATTGGTTTCGGCATTGCCGCTACATTGATGCAAGCAATGTGACTATAACGATACGCAGCGATATGAGGTTTTCTTTCTGATGGCGAATTTTTTTATTGATCGCCCCATTTTTGCGTGGGTGCTGGCGATCCTGCTCTGTCTTACGGGGACACTTGCCATTATCTCTTTACCTGTCGAGCAATATCCTGATTTAGCACCACCGAACGTTCGTATTACTGCTAACTACCCTGGCGCTTCGGCGCAAACGCTGGAAAATACCGTCACCCAGGTTATCGAGCAGAATATGACTGGCCTCGATAATCTGATGTATATGTCATCACAAAGTAGCTCAGCTGGCCAGGCGACGGTGACGCTGAACTTTAGCGCCGGAACCGACCCGGATGAAGCCGTGCAACAGGTGCAAAACCAGTTGCAGTCCGCGCTGCGTAAGCTGCCGCAGGCGGTACAGAATCAGGGCGTAACGGTGCGTAAAACCGGTGATACCAACATCCTGACCATCGCCTTCGTCTCCACCGACGGATCGATGGATAAACAGGATATCGCCGATTATGTCGCCAGTAATATTCAGGACCCAATCAGCCGCGTCAACGGCGTCGGCGATATCGATGCGTACGGTTCGCAATATTCGATGCGCATCTGGCTCGACCCGGCAAAACTCAACAGCTACCAGCTCACCGCCTCCGACGTGACCAAAGCCATTTCGTCGCAGAACGCGCAGATCGCTGTCGGCCAGCTTGGCGGTACGCCTTCCGTTGACCGCCAGGCGCTTAACGCCACCATCAATGCGCAGTCGTTATTACAAACGCCGGAACAGTTTCGCAATATCACACTGCGCGTCAACCAGGATGGATCTGAAGTACAGCTGGGCGATGTGGCAACGGTGGAACTGGGCGCAGAAAAGTATGATTACTTAAGCCGTTTTAATGGGAAAGCCGCCTCCGGTCTGGGGGTAAAACTGGCCTCCGGCGCTAACGAAATGGAGACCGCCGAACTGGTGATTAACCGGCTTAACGAGCTGGAACCCTTTTTCCCGCATGGTCTGGAATATAAAGTTGCTTATGAAACCACGTCGTTTGTAAAAGCCTCCATTATCGACGTGGTGAAAACCCTGCTGGAAGCGATCTTGCTGGTATTCCTGGTGATGTATCTGTTCCTGCAAAACTTCCGCGCCACCCTGATCCCCACCATTGCCGTACCGGTCGTGCTGCTCGGTACGTTCGCGGTGCTCTACGCCTTCGGTTACAGCATCAACACCCTGACCATGTTCGCCATGGTGCTGGCTATCGGTCTGTTGGTGGACGATGCGATTGTGGTGGTCGAGAACGTCGAACGCATCATGACCGAAGAGGGGCTTTCGCCCAGGGAAGCGACGCGCAAATCGATGGGCCAGATTCAGGGGGCGCTGGTCGGGATTGCGATGGTGCTGTCGGCGGTGTTTGTGCCGATGGCTTTCTTTGGCGGCACCACGGGCGCTATCTACCGTCAGTTCTCCATCACCATTGTGTCGGCGATGGTGCTGTCGGTACTGGTGGCGATGATCCTCACCCCAGCGCTGTGCTCGACGCTGCTGAAACCGCTGCACAAGGGCGAGTTGCACGGTCAGAAAGGGTTCTTCGGCGCATTTAACCGTGTTTTCGACCGCAACGCGCATCGCTATGAGACTGTGGTGGGGAAAATCCTCCATCGCAGCCTGCGCTGGATTCTTCTCTACGTGCTGCTGATTGGCGGCATGGTGTTCCTCTTCCTGCGCCTGCCCACTTCGTTTTTGCCGCTGGAAGACCGCGGGATGTTTACCACTTCCGTGCAATTGCCGAGCGGCTCAACGCAACAACAGACGCTAAAAGTGGTGCAAAAAGTCGAAGATTACTTTTTCACCCATGAAAAAGAGAATGTCGAATCGGTCTTCTCTACCGTCGGCTCCGGCCCCGGGGGGAACGGGCAAAACGTTGCACGTCTGTTTGTCCGCCTGAAAGACTGGGATGCGCGTAACCCGACAACCGGCAGCGCCGCCGCCATTATTGAACGCGCCACCAAAGCGTTTAACCGCATTAATGAAGCCCGCATCTTTGCCAGCAGCCCGCCAGCCATCAGCGGGTTGGGCAGTTCCGCCGGTTTTGATATGGAGTTGCAGGATCACGCCGGAGCGGGCCACGATGCGCTGATGGCGGCGCGCGACCAGCTACTGGAGATGGCAGCGAAAGATCCGGCGCTGACCCGCGTTCGCCATAACGGCCTCGACGACAGCGCACAGTTGCAAATTGATATCGATCAGCGCAAAGCGCAGGCGTTGGGCGTGTCGATTGATGATATCAACGACACGCTGCAAACGGCCTGGGGTTCCAGCTACGTTAATGACTTTATGGATCGCGGCCGTGTGAAGAAAGTCTACGTGCAGGCCGCCGCGAAGTACCGCATGTTACCGGACGACATCAATCTCTGGTACGTGCGCAACAGCAGCGGAACGATGGTCCCTTTCTCAGCCTTTGCCACCTCGCGCTGGGAGACCGGTTCGCCGCGCCTCGAACGTTACAACGGCTATGCCGCGCTGGAGATTATCGGGGAGTCCGCTCCCGGCGTCAGTACCGGTACGGCAATGGATGTGATGGAGAAGCTGGTCAAACAGTTGCCGACCGGTTTTGGGCTGGAGTGGACGGCAATGTCCTATCAGGAACGGCTCTCTGGCGCGCAGGCTCCTGCGCTGTATGCCGTGTCGCTGCTGGTGGTGTTCCTGTGTCTGGCGGCACTGTATGAGAGCTGGTCGGTGCCATTCTCGGTGATGCTGGTCGTGCCGCTCGGCGTGATCGGTGCGCTGCTGGCGACCTGGCTGCGCGGGCTGGAAAACGATGTTTATTTCCAGGTGGGCCTGCTGACGGTTATCGGCCTGTCGGCGAAGAACGCCATTCTGATTGTTGAATTTGCCAACGACATAAATGCGAAAGGTGAAGATCTGCTGGTTTCAACGCTGCATGCGTGCCGCCAGCGTCTGCGCCCTATTTTGATGACCTCGCTGGCCTTTGTCTTCGGCGTGCTGCCGATGGCGACCAGCACCGGGGCCGGTTCCGGCAGCCAGCATGCGGTTGGTACGGGCGTTATCGGCGGGATGCTCTCCGCCACCCTCCTGGCCATCTTCTTCGTACCGCTGTTCTTTGTGTTGGTGCGTCGCCGCTTCCCGCTGAAAGAGCGCGCGCAATAAGGCCAGCAAAAAGGCGACTCCGAAGAGTCGCCTTTTTTTATGTGATTAGTCACATTTTATTTTTAAGCCGTCACTGCTTAACGATTCGTCAGGAAATTATTTACGAAGCATACCTTCGATAAAATCTTTCCAGTTCCCCAGTTCATGTTCAATCATAACAACCTCTCTTATTATTGCCGCCATTCTACTAAACACCCTGATGACTGTGAAGGTATTTTAACTGATTGCTTCACTCATCATTAGCAGGGTATTTTTAATGGAGCTGTGTTAACTATGCGCCGGCAATTCGGTTTTTACTGTGAGTGATAGCAATATTCCACAGGCTCTATAAGGATAAATAAAATGGCGATCACATTGTACGATAAATCCGCAATTGAAGGTGTTGACTGGCAGGAAATGGCAGCGCTGCTCGCCGCCGGTGGGCTCAATCAGCGCGATCCGGCGTTAGTCGAACAGGCATGGCGTAACAGTAGCTTCTGCTGGTTCGGTTACCATGAGGGGAAACTGGTCGCCACGGCGCGCGCCATCAGCGATCTGACATGGGCCAGCTATGCGGCGGATATTGTTGTTGCGCCTGAAATGCAGGGCCGCGGTTATGGTAAGCAGTTAATGATCAGTATTGTTAATACGTTATTACCCTTCGGCAAAATATTTATATATTCAGTTCCGGAAAAGACAGGATTTTATCAACAATATGGTTTCCGTTTTTTAACCACTGGAATGGTATGCGCAACATCTGAAACTTTATTCAAAATGGAGCAAAGCGGTTACATTCGTTAAAACCGTATTAGCAGAAGAATGATATTTTCATTACATTTCGTTATTCTAATTTCTTGTGCAAATATCCAAAAATGAGACAACAGGATTCACCATGATCACAATGTACGGCATTAAAAATTGCGACACCATCAAAAAAGCGCGCCGCTGGCTGGAAGCGAATCAGGTGGAGTATCGCTTTCATGATTACCGCGCTGACGGCCTTGATGCCCAATTATTACGTACATTTATTGATGAACTTGGCTGGGAAGCCCTGCTGAATACCCGCGGAACCACCTGGCGTAAGCTGGATGAAAGCCTGCGCGCCACCATTACTAACGCGGATGCCGCCGCCGCGCTGATGCGCGAAATGCCGTCAATCATCAAACGCCCATTGCTCTGCGCGCCCGGTAAGCCTATGCTGCTGGGTTTCAATGAATCCAGTTATGAGAAGTTTATCAACGAGGTGTAGTTTATGTCGTGCCCGGTTATTGAGCTGACACAGCAGCTTATTCGTCGCCCTTCTCTGAGTCCAAATGATGAAGGTTGCCAGGCGTTAATGATTGAACGTCTGCGCGCCATCGGTTTTACCATTGAGCCGATGAATTTTGGCGACACGCTCAACTTCTGGGCATGGCGCGGCCAGGGAGAGACGCTGGCGTTCGCCGGGCATACCGATGTGGTGCCTGCCGGCGATGCCGATCGCTGGATCAACCCGCCGTTTGAACCGACCATTCGCGACGGCATGCTATTTGGCCGCGGCGCGGCAGACATGAAAGGTTCGCTGGCGGCGATGGTAGTCGCCGCAGAACGTTTTGTCGCACAGCACCCGCAGCATAAAGGACGCCTTGCCTTTTTGATCACGTCTGATGAAGAAGCCAGCGCCGCCAACGGTACGGTAAAAGTGGTTGAGGCGCTGATGGCGCGCAACGAACGTCTCGATTATTGCCTGGTCGGCGAACCCTCCAGTTCGGAAGTGGTTGGCGACGTGGTGAAAAATGGTCGTCGCGGCTCCCTGACCTGCAACCTGACAATTCACGGCGTGCAGGGCCATGTGGCTTACCCGCATCTGGCCGATAACCCGGTACACCGCGCTGCGCCAATGCTCAACGAGCTGGTGGCAATTGAGTGGGATCGCGGCAATGAATACTTCCCGCCGACCAGTATGCAGATTGCCAATATCAAAGCCGGCACCGGCAGCAATAACGTCATTCCTGGCGATCTGTTTGTGCAGTTTAACTTCCGCTTCAGCACCGAACTGACCGACGAGATGATTAAAGCGCAGGTGCAGGCGCTGCTGGAAAAACATCAATTGCGCTACACCGTAGAGTGGTGGCTTTCCGGCCAACCCTTCCTGACCGGGCGCGGCAGGCTGGTTGATGCGGTGGTGAACGCTATCGAGCACTATAATGAGATCAGACCGCAACTGTTAACCACAGGCGGCACGTCCGATGGGCGTTTTATCGCGCGTATGGGCGCGCAGGTCGTTGAACTGGGGCCGGTGAACGCGACCATTCATAAAATCAACGAGTGTGTGAATGCGGCGGATTTGCAGCTGCTTGCCCGCATGTATCAACGCATTATGGAACAACTCATTGCCTGACGGGTCTGGAGGATTGCATGGACTGGCTTGCTAAATATTGGTGGATTCTGGTGCTGGTGTTTTTGCTCGGCGTACTGCTGAACGTGATCAAAGATCTTAACCGCGTCGATCACAAAAAATTCCTCGCCAATAAACCCGATCTGCCGCCGCATCGTGATTTCAACGACAAGTGGGATGACGATGATGACTGGCCGAACAAAGACCAGCCGAAAAAGTAACCCCCCGCTAACGCATTCACCCCCTGCCGGGGGTGAATTTCGCTTTTACAGGAATTCAATAATATCGTCATCGTTCGGCTTACCGGCGCTCAACGCTTCGTCAAAGTAGTGTTTCGGCACGGTGTAACGCAGATGATTTAACGCCAGTTCGATACTGCGATTGTCAATTGCATGGCCTAAATCATCGACGATATCCAGCGTCACATCCCCGCCAAGACACAGCAATGCTTCCTGTGCGCTTACCGCCCACGCCAGGTCAATCACCCGATCTTCACCGCCATGAATAAGATGGATCGTCTGGGCACTGACCGCATTTTCCGGCAGGCTGGCGTAACGACCGTTAAAAGCGATCACCCGAGATGCCAGATCCGGCTGCGCCTTCATCCCTTCCAGCGCCATAATTGCGCCCTGCGAGAAACCGATAAGCGCCGTCGCCAAAGGGCTCACGCCGCTCTGCTGCTGCCAGTAACGCACAATGTCGATAAACTGCGGCATCACCGCATCTACACGCTGCTGGCGATTCTCTTCCGTCACACCCTCAACGGAGAACCATTGGCTCCCCGGACCTGCGGCTTCAATGCCGCCAATGCTGACAATCAGCGCCTCGGGGAAGTGCGGAACAAACCAGCTACCAATTTCGCCCATGGAGACCGGATTATCGCCAACACCATGGAACAACAGCAGGAGCTGTTTCGCCGGGGCGAGTGGGCTTTGCACAACAAAATGGTCATGTTTCATGATGGTCTCCTTAATCGTTGAGTGCAGTTTACGCCCGGCAGTTATAATGACCATGCCATTTAACTGAATGAGATAGTTAAAAAAACTGCATTTTCTGCACCTGTTCTTTCAGGGTAAGGGTGCGCCGCGCATCGAGCTGTTGCAGTGCCTGTGCGGCTTCACTCCGCTGCTGCGCCAGCAACGCTTTGCGCCCGTGAAGCGAAAGGCGCTGGCACACGGTCTGCTCGCTCTCCCCGTCTGAAAGCTGCCCGCGCAGCGCCACCAACGGTAACGCACTGTGTCGCAGCAGACGGGATAACGCGCCGACGGCGGCAGAGAGCGGACGATGAGCAAAAGCAAACCCGGCCAGCTCCTGCCAATCCTCTTCATTAAGGGTAGACGCCTGCACGACGGGCAAAGACAACTTTTCCTCGCGCCAGGGCGCAAGCCAGGGAAGATCGCGCGCCAGACGCTGCTGCTCACGTTCCGCCAGCACCTGGCCTGACGTCGTCAGGGGCAATATGGCCATCGCCGTATAACAGCCACTACTGGCTTCCTGATGGCTGCCCAGACGTACCAGCACAAACCCGCAACGCTGCCAGAAACGCCACAGCGCGGGCGTAAAGCCAAAGCTGACCGACAGATAATCGCAGCCGTCGGCCTGCGCCTGCGCACGGGCAATTAGCGCCCGGCCAATGCCTTCACGCTGGCAACCGGGATGCACGGCGATACGGCTGACGCGCAGCCCACGCAGCGTGGCGGCAAGCGGGTTTCCGCCATGCGCCGCCAGCGATTGCGCCACCAGGTTGCCGCGGGGACGACGAAAACCGGCCCACACCGCCTGGCTCAGCGTCGGGCTCAATCCGCCCTCATCCACCAGCCAGAGTGCAGCCACCACGCTCTGTGCCTTTTGCGCCAGCCAGAAATGTTGCCCTGGCGCATCCATCATGCGTCGCAGATCGAGGGGCGAAGTGCGGTAGTGGGCGCTCGCCAGCAGACGGTATAACGCCGCAGGCCGCGAAGGCGTTTTCTGCCAGGCATCTTGCGCCAGCGGCAAAATTGTCACCTCACCTGCGGGCGCCTCGCCAATCTGCGCATCATCAAACAGCAGCAGGTTTTCAATCACCTGCTCCAGCGGGCAACCTGATGCCCAGCGCAGCGGCGTATTCAGTGCCTCAAATTGCAGATGGGGAAAGCCGGCGCAGAATTTCAGCAGAAACCCCTGCCCGGTGCCTTCATAGCCCTGAACCGTGGTAGTAAGCAGAACATGCCGAAAGGCGGAGACGAGCGTATGCAGCAAAGGGCCGGGGATAGCAGCCGCCTCATCCACCACCAGCCAGCCTGGATGGCTGCCGCTGTGCGCAATCCGCTGCGCCAGCGCATCCGGTGCCATAAAAGAAAAATGTTCTCCGGCGTAAGCCGCCAGCACATCCGTGGCGGCACGTGCAGGTGCAGTTACCGTGGCGGGAGCCGACAGCCGCGCAATGTGCATACCCGCCAGCGCCGATTTCCCTCTTCCGCGCGGCGCAGTGACAACCATCACGCCGGGCGGCATCGTCTGTAATCGTGCGAGGATCCGCACCTGCTCCTGCGCTGGCGCCCCGGTTGCGGGATGCCAGTCGGCACGCGGAATTTCAGCGGGGAGAGTGAAAGGTTGGCCTTCGCGCCAGATCAGCACCTGGTTGTCAGCCAGTACGGTTCGACAAAAATGCCCGACAAAAACCGGTACCGGAATGGGATCAAAGGTATCGCTCCAGCGTGCGCTGTCAGCATCCGGCTGTTGCGGCCACACGCTGAAGGGCGGCGTAAGCAACACCAGCCAGCTACCGGCGGTTAATGTCCCGGCGAGCGCAGCAAAAGCGGCGACATCAAAACCCGTGCGGGCGTCAAACACCGCATGTTGAAACTCGCGCCCCAGCAGCGTGGTCAGCGCGCGCGGCGCGCAGTACAGCGGCCAGGATACGGCATCGCCCACCCACAGCCAGTCTCCGGGAAGCGTTTCGCGCAGCGTGCTGGCCTGCGCTTCACACCAGCCGGGCGAGCCGCTGACCACCAGCAAGCGGCGGATGCCCTGCCGCGCCATCTGTGCGCTCAGTTCAGCAAACGGTGACATAGCAGAAGGTCAGAGACGCCCGCTGAAGGTGTCGCACTGCGCCGGATCGCCGCTGTCCATACCGCGTTTAAACCAGCTGTAACGCTGCGCGGAAGTGCCATGGGTGAAGGTCTCCGGGAATACAGCTCCCTGGCTGCGCTGCTGCAACCGATCGTCGCCTATCGCCTGCGCGGCATTCAGTGCCTCTTCCAGATCGCCTGCCTCCAGCACACCTTGCTGCTGCATGCTGTGCCCCCAGACGCCCGCATAGCAATCGGCTTGAAGCTCCATGCGTACAGAGAGTTCATTGGCCTCTTTTTGCGTCGCATTCTGTTGCAGGCGACGAACTTTGGCTTCTGTTCCCAGCACTTTCTGCACGTGATGCCCCACTTCATGGGCAATAACGTAGCCCTGGGCAAAGTCACCGCCCGCGCCGAGTTTATTTTTCATTTCGTCATAAAAGGAGAGATCAATGTAGACCTTGCTGTCCGCCGGGCAGTAGAACGGCCCCATGATCGATTGCCCTGTGCCGCAGCCAGTATTGGTATGGTTGCGATACATAACCAGCTTAGGTTGCGGGTAGGTTCGCCCCATCTTTTGGAAAATTTCGCCCCAGGTATCTTCCGTCGAAGCGAAAATCACGCTGGTGAAACGTGCGGATTCATCTTCCTGCGGGCTGATACTCCGTTGCTGCTGCGGAGCGGTATTGATCGGCTGCCCGGTGAGCAAACCTGTCAGATCAACGCCGTAATAGCTGGCCACCATCACCACAAACAGCAGGATCAACCCTCCTTTGCCGCCCGGCAGGCGAAACCCCGGCCCGCGCATTGATGGCCCGCCCGACTCATTGCGCCGGTCCTCTACGTTGCTACTTTCTCGACGCCCTTGCCAGCGCATAACTTACTCCCTATCCCAATGATGGACACTGTATATATGATCGTAGGCGCTCAGGGAAGGATTAGCACGGGAAAAAAGATGCGGAAATCCAGAGGATGCAGGCATCCTCTGGCGATAATGCGGAGTGGATTTAGTCTAATTTCACGCCCAGACGATGGGCAACGGCTTCATAAGCCTCGATCAGGCCGCCGAGGCTCTGACGGAAACGGTCTTTGTCCATTTTGTCCAGCGTCTCTTTGTCCCACAGGCGGCTACCGTCCGGTGAAAACTCATCGCCGAGCACCACTTCACCTTTGAACAGGCCGAACTCCAGTTTGAAGTCGACAAGAATCAGGCCAGCATCATCGAACAGTTTTTTCAGCACGTCGTTCGCTTTGTAGGTCAGCTCTTTCATACGCGCGAGGTTTTCTTTGTTCACCCAACCGAAGGTTTCGCAGTAGGATTCGTTGACCATCGGATCGTGCATGGCGTCGTTTTTCAGGAACATATCGAACAGCGGTGGGTTCAGCTCGATGCCTTCTTCAATGCCCAGACGCTTAACCAGCGAGCCAGCCGCGCGGTTACGGATCACGCACTCAACCGGCACCATATCCAGCTTTTTCACCAGGCATTCGGTATCGGAGAGCAGTGCTTCCATCTGGGTCGGGATGCCCGCTTCCTGCAATTTGCTCATAATGAAATGGTTGAACTTGTTATTCACCATGCCTTTACGATCGAACTGCTCAATGCGCGCGCCATCCCCTGCTGACGTATCGTTACGGAATTCGAGCACCAACAGATCCGGGTTTTCGGTACTGTATACGGTCTTCGCTTTGCCGCGATACAACTCAGCTTGCTTTTGCATCTTTCTTACTCCAGGTGTGATGATTTAGAGACGATTTCGCTATTTTACGCCGACGCACACGTTTGCGTCACCAAAATTAAAAAAGGCCGGAGTTTTCCGGCCTTAGGGATTAATGGTTGAACGCTGACTGGAATGCCGCGACCAACGCATCGTTTTGCGACTGCGTCAGAGTATGACCTTTCGGATCGATAAACTGGAGGCTGCTGCGGTTGTCCAGATCGCCGACCTGCAACTTGTAGTCGCCGGCGGAGAGGCCCGGATCGCGCGCGCCCAGATCCCGCCAGCCGCTGTCAGACAGTGGCTTGTAGGTCACGGAAAGGCTGCCGGTAGAACGGGTGCTGTCGGTCACTTTCATGCCCACTTTTTCCAGCACGCCCGGCAGGCGCTGCCATACAATGTTGAACGGACCACGTACCACCAGCATTGGCAGACCGGTATCATCCGCGCTGCTCTGGACGTCCAGCGAGGTAACGCTGCGTTTTTCAGCGGCGTTCTGCGCGTCGGTGGCGGATTTATCCAGACCGCCGGAGATGACGTTCAGCATTTCGGTGCTGTAGCGCTGCAACGATGCCGCGTCAGCCACCGGTTTGCCCGCCTGCTCCAGGTTCAGCAGCTTAACCACCACTGCCTGCTGATAGCCCTGCGGTTTCACCGAGATTTGATAACGGCCGCGATACTGCTGATCCTCATCCAGACGGTTCCAGTCAACCCAGCCGGTGGTCAGGCTTTGCGACGCATCGTCACGTTTGTCGATGCTGTAGTTTTGCGCCTGAATAATGCTGACAACCTGCGGCCACAGCGTGCTGTTGCGGCCATTTTCTACCATCAGCGTTGCGGTATCACCCGTAAACTGGGTACGCGCGCCACTCACCAGCGCCAGCGGCTGTGCCGGCGGGCGGATATCCAGCGCTTTACCGACTGCGCCGCTGCCGTTCGTGACAGGGATATTGTAATCACCGTTTTGCAGCGGAAGGATCATTCCTGCCGGCGCATGAAGTTCAGCAAGCGGTGCAGCATCCAGATAGGATTCGTCACCGCTAACCTGACGCTTGTAACGTGAATCGGAACTACAGGCGGCGAGCAACATCACAAGTGAAACACCCGCTACCTTCGCCAGGCGCGACTTCTGTACTGAGTAAGCCATCAAATCTCCCTAAACTTTACAGCAGACCGGCATGCTTAAGCGCTGCACGGACAACCTCACGACCGCTATCGGTGATCGGCGTCATCGGCAAACGTAGCGTATCGGTTGCTACAAGTCCCAACTCCTTACATGCCCATTTGACCGGGATCGGATTGGGTTCGACAAATAGTTTGTTGTGTAACGGCATCAGACGCTGGTTAATCACGCGCGCTTCGGCGAAATGCCCCTGGATCGCCAGTTTGCACATTTCGGCCATGTCTCGCGCCGCGACGTTAGCGGTCACGGAAATAACGCCGTTGCCGCCGAGCTGCATAAAGTCCAGCGCGCTGGCATCATCACCGCTCACCAGAATAAAGTCGTCTGAAACCAGCTCTTTGATCTGATGAACACGCGTTAAGTTCCCGGTTGCTTCTTTAATACCGACAATATTTTTAATTTCCGCCAGGCGACCCACGGTTTCCGGCAGCATATCGCAACCGGTACGCGACGGCACATTATACAGAATTTGCGGCAGGTCAGTATGTTCGGCGATGGCTTTAAAATGCTGGAACAGACCTTCCTGAGTAGGACGGTTGTAATACGGCGTGACGGTCAGACAGCCAACAATGCCGCTGTTATTAAAGCGCTTCGTCAGGCTGATGGCTTCTGCGGTGGCATTTGCGCCCGTCCCGGCAATAACAGGGATGCGCCCTTCGGCCAGTTCCACGGTCATCATCACCACATCGGCATGTTCTTCGTGGCTTAGCGTGGCGGATTCACCGGTAGTCCCTACCGATACGATCGCCGAGGTTCCGTTGGCGACATGATAATCAATCAGTTTCTTCAGGCTTGAGCGGCAGACTTTACCTTGCGAATCCATCGGCGTGACAAGCGCGACAATACTTCCCGTGAACATGGGCCATCCTCTGTGCTAACAAGATTCTCAATGGTACGTGCGGTGCTGTAAGAAAAGCAAGAGACCTGAGGCTCAGTGGCGGTTGTATGCCGGTTTTTTTTATGCTTTCCTTATGATTACCTCACGTTTGACAGGAAGCACAGGTTTGACGACCTCATCACAACATTTTTTGGTTATCACTGCGCTGGGGGCCGACCGGCCTGGCATTGTGAACACGATCACACGCCACGTCAGTAGCTGCGGTTGTAATATTGAAGACAGTCGCCTGGCGATGCTGGGGGAAGAGTTCACTTTTATTATGTTGCTTTCCGGGTCGTGGAATGCCATTACGTTGATTGAATCCACCCTGCCGCTGAAAGGCGCAGAGCTGGATTTACTCATCGTCATGAAGCGTACCGACGCCCGTCCACGCCCTGATATGCCCGCCACCGTTTGGGTGCAGGTTGACGTTCCTGATTCACCGCATTTGATCGAGCGCTTTACGGCGCTGTTTGACGCACACAAGATGAATATTGCCGAGCTGGTTTCGCGCACGCAGCCGGGAAATAAAGATGATGTCCCGCAGTTATTTATCCAGATCACCGCTCACAGCCCGGCCTCAGAAGACGCATCAAATATTGAGCAGGCGTTCAAAGCCCTATGTACAGAACTGCACGCGCAAGGCAGTATAAACGTCGTTAACTATTCTCAGCATGATGAACAGGATGGAGTTAAGTAATGAATCCACTGAAAGCCGGTGATATTGCACCGAAATTTAGCTTGCCCGATCAAGACGGAGAACAAGTAAATTTGACCGACTTCCAGGGACAGCGTGTTCTGGTTTACTTCTACCCGAAGGCGATGACACCAGGATGTACTGTCCAGGCCTGCGGCCTGCGCGATAACATGGACGAGTTGAAGAAAGCGGGCGTAGAAGTGCTGGGTATCAGCACGGATAAGCCTGAAAAACTGTCCCGTTTTGCCGAAAAAGAGTTGCTCAATTTTACGCTGCTGTCTGATGAAGACCATCAGGTATGCGAGCAGTTTGGCGTCTGGGGTGAAAAATCCTTTATGGGTAAAACTTACGACGGCATTCACCGTATCAGCTTCCTCGTGGATGCAGACGGCAAAATTGAACATGTGTTTGATGATTTCAAAACCAGCAACCACCACGACATCGTGCTGAACTGGCTGAAAGAAAACGCCTGATTGCGCCTCCTTTTCCGAGGGCGAATCCCCCCGATTCGCCCTTCTCGCTTCTCTCTTCGCGCCTTATTTGAAGTCGATCACATTTCGTCCCCGCGCCTCGACACTAGTGCCGACAGATTATTTTTCGCTCAGCGCTGACCATCACTTTTGTCCGCTCCCGGCCACGCAAAAACACACAACCACCTGAAATATAAAGATTTAACATTCTGGCACACCTTGTGCTAAGGCAGGTTCAACGAATTTTGCCTTCATTAACAAGGAGCCGTCATGAACCGCTTTGTGATTGCCGATCCCGAGTGGTGTATAGGATGCAACACCTGCCTTGCTGCGTGTTCGGATGCCCATAAACTTCAGGGATTACAACAGCATCCGAGGCTCACACTGGTGCGAACGCAGACGAAAACCGCACCCGTGCTCTGCCGCCACTGCGACGACGCGCCCTGCAAACAGGTGTGCCCGGTCAACGCCATCTCCTTCCAGGATGAGGCGGTTTATCTCAATGAAACTCTGTGTATCGGCTGCAAGCTGTGCGGTCTGGTCTGCCCATTCGGCGCGATCACGCCATCCGGCAGCCGTCCACTGAATATTCCCGCGCGTTACGAACATCATTTGCCGGAAGAGCAACTGCGCGATGTGCCCGCCAGCCCGAACACCGACCACCCTTTTTTGCGCTGGAATGCGGGCGTGCAGACCATCGCAGTGAAATGCGATCTCTGCCACTTCCTGCCGGAAGGACCATCCTGCGTGCGTGCCTGCCCGACCAACGCCCTGCATCTGGTGACGGATTCCGCGATGCTTAAGCAATTAAAAACCCGCAGAGAGCTGGCCGCTCTGAGTTCGACAGAGATCACTTTCGCGGCCGTTTCCCCTTCGTCGGAGCAACGCTAATGGATGCACTGCAATTATTGATGTGGTCAATCGTGCTGTACGTTGCTGGCGGCGTGGCCTCGCTGTTGCTCTCCCGTCAGCAAATTCTGGCCATCAACGTCGCCGGCATCTCGGCAATGCTCGGCGGATTATTAGGTATTGCCAGCGCACTGGTCGCACTTGGCGGCGGCGAAACGCTCGTCTGGCAGGCCGCCGGGCCGTTTGATTTCGCCCATTTTATGGTGCGCCTCGACAATCTCAGTGCCTTTATGCTGCTGGTGATTTCCTTGCTGGTCACGCTGTGCGGGCTTTATTCGCTGGCCTATGTCCGCGAATACCTCGGTAAAGGGCCGGGTGCGATGGGGTTCTTTATGAACCTGTTTATCGCCTCGATGGTCGGGCTGGTGGTGATGGACAACGCCTTCTGGTTCATTGTGCTGTTCGAGATGATGTCGCTGGCCTCGTGGTTTTTGGTTATCACCGACCAGGATGACGAATCGATCCGCGCCGGGATGCTCTACTTCTTTATTGCCCACGCCGGTTCTGTGCTGATCATGATCGCCTTCTTCCTGATGTGGCGGCAAAGCGGCAGCCTGGATTTCGCCAGTTTCCGTACCCTGTCGCTGTCACCGGGTACCGCTTCGGCGGTGTTCCTGCTCGCCTTCTTCGGCTTTGGTGCCAAAGCCGGGATGTTGCCGCTGCACAGTTGGTTGCCACGCGCTCACCCGGCTGCACCGTCCCACGCCTCGGCGCTGATGTCCGGCGTAATGGTGAAAATCGGTATCTTCGGCATTATCAAAGTCGGCATCGACCTGCTCGGTCATAGCGGCATTCCGCTGTGGTGGGGCGTGGTGGTGCTGGCTTTTGGCGCAGTCTCTTCGGTGCTCGGCGTACTGTATGCGCTGGCCGAGCACGACATCAAACGCCTGCTGGCGTGGCACACGGTGGAAAACATCGGCATCATTTTGATGGGCGTCGGCGTCGGCATGGCGGGGATTGCGCTGCACCAACCGGTGATTGCCGCTGTCGGCCTGCTGGGCGCGCTGTTCCACCTGCTCAATCATGCCTTGTTTAAAGGGCTGCTGTTTCTTGGCGCCGGGGCGATTATCTACCGTCTGCACAGCCGCGATATGGAAAAAATGGGTGCACTGGCGAAACGGATGCCGTGGACAGCGGGCGCATTTCTGGTGGGCTGCCTCGCCATTTCCGCAATGCCGCCGCTCAACGGTTTTATCAGCGAGTGGTACACCTACCAATCGCTCTTCTCCCTGACGCGCATCGACGCCATCATTCCGCGCCTCGCCGGTCCCGTCGCGATAGTGATGCTGGCGATCACCGGGGCGCTGGCCGCGATGTGCTTCGTCAAAGTTTACGGCATTAGTTTCTGCGGTAACCCGCGCAGTGAAAAAGCCGATCAGGCGCGGGAAGTGCCGTGGCCAATGATTGCCGCCATGCTGGCGCTGGCGCTGCTCTGCATTGTGTGCGGCGTCGGTGCCAGCGTCGTCGCGCCGCACCTGTTGCAGGTTGCGCTTTCACTTACCGCCAGCACGTCTCTTGCCGTCACTCAGGGCGCAACGCTGGTTCCCGGCGACGCACAACAGGCCATGCTGACACCCTCCACCCTGTTCCTGCTGTTGATTGCTCTGCCGCTACTGCCCGGCCTGTTCTGGTACATCAACCGCCAGACGCGCGGCAACTGGCGACGCAGCGGCGATGCCTGGGCCTGCGGTTACGCATGGGAGAAAGGCATGGCACCTTCAGCAGGCAGCTTTACCCAGCCGCTGCGGGTGATGTTCGGCCCGCTGTATCGCCTGCGTAAACAGCTCGATCCCACCACGCCTCTGCAACAAAGCCTGGGAGGCATTACGCAGATAGCCAGCCGTACCGAACCCTTCTGGGACGACAAAATTATCCGCCCGCTGGTCAGCATGACTCAGCGTATTGCCCGTCTGGTGCAGTACCTGCAAAGCGGGGATTTCCGTCTCTATTGCCTGTATATGATTGCCGCGCTGGTGATCCTGCTGCTGACGATTGCGCTGTGAGGAGGGAATGACGATGTTAGAACAGACTTCTGCATGGTCACTGGGGGTGTTTGCGCTGTGCCAGGCTGCCCTGTTACTGGCGCTGACGCCGCTGTTTACCGGTATTTCGCGCCAGATCCGCGCCCGTATGCACTCAAGGCGCGGGCCGGGGATCTGGCAGGATTACCGCGACCTGCAAAAACTTTTGAAACGCCAGGCAGTGGCACCCGCCTCTTCCGGGTTGATGTTCCGCGTGATGCCGTGGGTGCTGCTCAGCAGTATGTTGCTGGTAGCGATGACATTACCGCTGTTTATCCGCACCTCGCCCTTCGCTGGCGCAGGCGATCTGATCACCCTGATTTATCTTTTTGCGCTGTTCCGCTTTTTCTTTGCCCTTTCCGGCCTTGATACCGGTAGCCCCTTCTCCGGCCTCGGTGCCAGCCGCGAACTGACGCTGGGCATCCTGGTGGAGCCGATGTTGATCCTTTCGCTGTTGGTGCTGGCGCTGCTGGCCGGTTCCACCAATATCAGCGCCATCAGCAACACGCTGGCATCAGGCTGGATCTCGCCGGTCGCCACGCTGTTGGCATTACTCGCCTGCGGGTTCGCCTGCTTTATTGAGATGGGCAAAATCCCCTTCGATGTCGCAGAAGCCGAACAGGAGTTGCAGGAAGGGCCGCTGACCGAATACTCCGGTGCGGGTCTGGCGCTGGTGAAATGGGGCATCGGGCTGAAACAGGTCGTAATGGCCGCGCTGTTTCTGGCGCTGTTTTTCCCCTTCGGCAATGCCGCCAGTCTGAGCATCGGCGCGATAGTGCTGTCGCTGGTTATCACGCTTATCAAATTGCTGGTGGTGTTCGTTCTGGCGTCGCTGGTGGAGAACTCGCTGGCGCGCGGACGCTTTTTGCTGACGCATCACCTTACCTGGCTCGGCTTCAGTCTGGCTGCGCTGTCGTATGTTCTCTGGTTAACCGGTCTGTAAGGAGCACAGGAAAACGATGGAAACTCTTGCTTTGACGACGCTGCTGCTGCCCTTTATCGGCGCGCTGATCGTCTCACTGGCTCCCCGGCGAACCGCCCCGCAGCTCGCCACGCTGTTTGCCCTGCTGGCGACGGCGGCGACGCTGTCGCTGGCGCTCAGTTTCTATAGTGCCGGGCGCGAAGCGGTGGATATTCCGCTGCTGGCGGCAGGCCAGATAGCACTGTTTGGCCTCACGGTCGATCGCGTCAGCACACTGATCCTGTTTGTGGTGGTGTTCCTCGGCCTGTTGGTAGCGCTCTACTCAACCGGCTATCTGACGCGCGGTAACCGCGAACATCCGCACGATGGCAGCAACCGCTACTACGCCTTTTTGCTGATTTTTATCGGCGCGATGTCCGGGCTGGTGCTCTCTTCGACGTTGCTGGGACAACTGCTGTTTTTCGAAATTACCGGTGGCTGTTCCTGGGCGCTGATCAGCTATTACCAGAGCGAAAAATCACAGCGCGCGGCCATGAAAGCGCTGCTGATCACCCATGTTGGTTCGCTGGGATTATATCTGGCCGCCGCCACGCTGTTCCTCAACACCGGCACCTTTGCCCTGAGCGCCATCAGCCAGTTGCAGGGCACGCCAACCTTGCTGGTGTATGGCGGCATTCTGTTTGCCGCCTGGGGGAAATCAGCCCAGTTGCCGTTACAAGCCTGGCTGCCGGATGCGATGGAAGCGCCAACCCCGGTGAGCGCTTACTTACATGCCGCGTCAATGGTGAAAGTCGGCGTCTATATTTTCGCCCGCGCCATCGCCGAAGGCGGCCAGATACCGCATGTCATCGGCTGGGTCGGCGTGACGATGGCGACGATAACGATGGTCTACGGCTTTTTGATGTACCTGCCGCAAAAAGATATGAAGCGGCTGCTGGCGTGGTCAACCATTTCGCAACTGGCGTGGATCTTCCTCGCGCTGTCGCTCTCCACCTTCGGTTCGCCGCTGGCCTTCAAAGCGGGGATTGTTTACATCTTCAACCACGCGTTCGCCAAGAGCCTGTTCTTCCTCGTTGCTGGCGCACTGAGCTATAGCTGCGGCACGCGCCTGTTGCCGCGCTTGCGTGGGGTGATGCGCACGCTGCCGCTGGCGGGCATCGGCTTTTGCGTTGCCGCGCTGGCCATCACTGGCGTTCCGCCGTTTAACGGCTTCTTCAGCAAATTTCCCCTCTTTGCCGCCGGGTTCGCGCTGTCGAATAGCTACCCGATCCTGCTGCCGGTGATGGTGCTGGCGCTGGTGGAATCGGTCGCCAGCTTCGGCTGGTTTATCTACTGGTTTGGCCGCGTCGTACCGGGCGAAGCGAGTGAAGAGGTGGCACAGGCCGCACCGTTGCCGTGGGCAATGAAACTGGTGCTGGTCATTCTGATTGTGATGTCGCTGTGCTCTAGCGTGATTGCTGCGGCGTGGCTTGGATAAGGGAGTCGATGATGACGGGAACTTTGCTTGTTAACAATCTGGCGGGGCTGATGATGTTCACCTCGCTGCTGGTCACCTGCGCCAGACGCTACTCCGTCTCCTGCTGGTTGTATGCCCTGCAATCACTGGTGCTGGTCTCCATCTTTTTCACGCTGTCGCAGTTGCTGGATGCGGAACAACTGCTGATGTGGTCGTTCAGCGCCTTCTTCACCAAGGTGCTGCTGGTGCCGCTGATTATGGGTTATGCGTTTCGCAAGATGGCGCCGGATGGCGCAGGGGAACGGCTGTTTGGCCCGGCGACGCTGGTGCTGATGGCTGCCGCCATTGTGCTGCTGTGCTGGTTTGTCGTCCGTCCGGTACAACTGCCGATGGTCGCCCAGCTTAAACCAGCGCTCGCCGTCGCCCTCGGCCACTTCCTGTTAGGTCTGTTGTGCATCATCAGCCAGCGCAACATTTTGCGCCAGGTGTTCGGCTACTGCCTGATGGAAAACGGCTCGCACCTGGTGCTGGCGCTGCTCGCCTGGCGCGCGCCGGAACTGGTTGAGATCGGTATCGCGACGGATGCCATTTTCGCCGTGATTGTGATGGCGCTGCTGGCAAGGAAAATCTGGCGCACCCACGGCACGCTGGATGTTAACAACCTCACGGCGCTGAAGGGGTAATACCATGAGTCATGCATTGATGTTCACGCTGTTGCTGTTGACGCCGCTGGTTGTCTCTGCGCTCTGTTTTGCCTGCCGGTTGAGCGGGAATGCGGCGCGGACGATGGTCACGGTGGTGCACTCACTGGGCATTACGCTGTTACTGATTGTCGCTTTGTGGACGGTGGCAGAAGCCGTGCAGGAAGGGGAAATCTTCGGCGCGCACCGCTGGCTGCACATTGATAGTTTGAGCGGTCTATTTTTGTCGCTGCTGGGAATTATCGGTTTTCTCACCGGGCTGTATTCGATTGGCTATATGCGCCATGAAGTTGATCACGGCGAGATCAGCGTATCCACGCTCTGTTACTACTACGGTTTCTTTCATCTGTTCCTGTTCACCATGTTACTGGTTGTGACCAGCAACAACCTGATTGTGATGTGGGCAGCAATTGAAGCCACCACCCTCAGTTCAGCATTTCTGGTGGGTATTTACGGCCAGCGCTCCTCGCTGGAAGCGGCGTGGAAATACATCATCATCTGTACCGTTGGTGTGGCGTTTGGTCTGTTCGGCACCGTGCTGGTGTACGCCAATGCCGCCAGCTTTATGGCCGAGCCGGATCACGCCATTTTCTGGACGGAAGTGCTGAAAGAGAGCAGCAAACTCGACCCGACATTAATGGTGCTGGCATTTGTCTTTGTGCTGATCGGTTTTGGCACGAAAACCGGCCTCTTCCCGATGCACGCCTGGCTGCCGGATGCGCACAGTGAAGCGCCCAGCCCGGTGAGCGCCCTGCTCTCGGCGGTGCTGCTCAACTGCGCGCTGCTGGTGCTGATTCGTTACTACATCATTATTTGTCACGCCATTGGCGACAGCTTCCCGAATACGCTCCTGCTGGTGTTCGGCATGCTGTCGGTTGGCGTTGCCGGCTTCTTCATTCTGGTTCAGCAGGATATGAAACGCCTGCTGGCCTACTCCAGCGTGGAAAATATGGGGCTGGTGGCAGTGGCGCTCGGTATCGGCGGGCCGCTCGGCATCTTCGCCGCGCTGCTGCATACCCTCAATCACAGCCTCGCCAAAACGCTGCTGTTCTGCGGTTCCGGCAATGTGTTGCTGAAGTACGGTACCCGCAATCTGGATGTGGTGTGCGGCATGTTGAAAGTGATGCCGCTGACCGCCGTGCTGCTTGGTGGCGGTGCGCTGGCGCTCGGCGGTATGCCGCCATTCAACATCTTCCTCAGTGAATTTATGACCGTCACCGCCGGGCTGGCGGCTGAGCACCTGGTGGTAACGCTGGTACTGCTGTTGCTGCTGACGCTGGTGCTTGGCGGGCTGGTGCGCATGGTCGCCAAAGTGCTGTTCGCCACGCCGCCGCAACAGGTTGCCAGCGGTGAACTGGGCTGGCTGACCACCGTTCCGATGGTGCTGTTACTGGTGATGATGCTGGTGATGGGCACCCATATTCCACAGCCGGTCAGCCGTTTGCTGGCCGGTGCCTCAAGCATCGTACTGTCCGGCGACGATGAGCGCCCCACCCGGCTGAGCTGGCTGTGGGCCACGTTTGAGACTACCGCCACATCGGCAACACCATCGCACGTCCAGGGAGAGTGAAAGTGAGTTATTTAGCAAGCGTGAACCACCAGCAGCCGCGCGGCAATGCCTGCCTTGCGGCGTTGAAAATGCAGTTTCCCGGCGCGGTGCTGGAAGAGGAACGCCAGACCTTCGAACAAGTCACCATTACGGTGAAAATCAACCTGTTGCCGGAGATTGTTCACTATCTCTATTACCAGCATGATGGCTGGTTGCCGGTACTGTTTGGCAACGACGAACGCAGCCTGAACGGCCATTATGCGGTCTATTACGCGCTGTCGATGGAAGGGGCGGAAAAGTGCTGGATCGTGGTGAAGGCGCTGGTTGATGCCAATACGCGGGAATTCCCGTCGGTGACGCCGCGCGTGCCCGCTGCCGTGTGGGGCGAACGTGAGATCCGCGATATGTACGGGCTGATCCCGGTCGGCCTGCCGGATCAACGTCGGCTGGTCTTACCGGACGACTGGCCGGACGATCTGCATCCGCTGCGCAAAGACACCATGGATTATCGCCTGCGCCCGGAACCGACCAGCGACACGGAAAATTACACCTTTATCAATGATGGCGGCAATTCTGCGCGCATCGTACCAATTGGCCCGCTGCATATCACTTCTGACGAACCAGGCCACTTCCGTCTGTTTGTCGATGGTGAGCGGATTGTCGATGCCGATTACCGTCTGTTCTATGTGCATCGCGGCATGGAGAAACTGGCGGAAACCCGCATGGGCTATAACGAAGTGACGTTCCTTTCGGATCGGGTTTGCGGTATTTGCGGTTTTGCCCACAGCGTCGCCTACACCACCTCGGTGGAAAACGCGCTGGGCATTGTGGTGCCGCAGCGTGCGCACACCATCCGCTCGGTGTTACTGGAAGTGGAGCGGCTGCACAGCCACCTGCTTAACATTGGTCTTTCCAGCCACTTTGTCGGTTTCGACACCGGGTTTATGCAGTTTTTCCGCATCCGCGAGAAGTCGATGACCATGGCGGAGCTGCTGACCGGCTCGCGCAAAACCTACGGTCTGAACCTGATTGGCGGTATTCGCCGCGACATTCTGAAAGAGCAACGCGTGAAGACCATCCAACTGGTGAAAGAGATGCGCGCCGAAGTGACACAACTGGTGGATATGCTGCTCTCGACGCCGAACATGGCACAGCGCACCCAGGGCGTCGGCATTCTTGACCGCCAGGTCGCGCGGGATTTCAGCCCGGTGGGGCCGCTAATTCGCGGTAGCGGTTTCGCCCGCGATCTGCGCTTCGATCACCCTTACGCCGACTACGGCAGCCTGCCGAAAACCCTGTTCACCTGGCCGGATGGCGATGTCTTCTCGCGCGTGATGGTGCGGGTAAAAGAGGTGTTTGATTCGCTGGCGATGATTGAGTTTGGCCTCGATAACCTGCCGGATACGCCGCTGCTGACCGAGGGCTTCAGCTACCAGCCGCATAAATTCGCCCTCGGTTATGTTGAAGCGCCGCGCGGGGAAGATGTGCACTGGAGCATGCTCGGCGACAACCAGAAGCTCTACCGCTGGCGCTGCCGTGCGGCCACCTACGCCAACTGGCCGGTGCTGCGCTATATGCTGCGCGGCAACACCGTTTCCGACGCGCCGCTAATTATCGGCAGCCTCGATCCCTGCTACTCGTGCACGGACCGCGTCACGCTGGTTGACGTGCGTAAACGTAAATCGACGACCGTGCCCTATAAAGAGATCGAACGTTACGGCATTGAACGTCGCCACTCGCCGCTGAAGTAAGGAAAGAAACGATGCTGAAATTGTTGAAGACCATTCTCAGGGCGGGCGAACCCACGGTGAAATACCCGTTTGCACCGCTGGAGGTGTGCCCCGGTTTTCGCGGTAAACCCGAACTGGATCCGTTGCAATGCATTGCCTGCGGCGCCTGCACCACCGCCTGCCCGGCAAATGCGCTGACCATGGAAACCACGCCAGAGGAAAACCGCCGCGTCTGGCAGTTGTTTATTGGCCGCTGCATTTACTGCGGCCGTTGCGAAGAGGTGTGCCCGACGCGGGCGATCCATTTGTCAGAAGAGTTTGAACTGGCGGTCACCCGCAAAGCCGATTTGTATGTGCGCGCGACATTTCGTTTGCAGCACTGCACCGAATGCGGCGTGCCTTTCGCGCCGGAAAAATCGGTCGCGCTGGCGGTTGAACTGCTGACACTCAGCCAGAACAACCCGCAACTGGCCGATTCCCTGCGTGCGCAAGCATGCATCTGCCCGGCCTGTCGGCGTCGCGCCGCGCTGGAACACCACAACAGCACCAACATTCATTACTATCTTGAGGAGCAAGCATGAGTTCCGACCTGAAGATACTGTCGCAGCATGTCAGCCAGCCGGTGCAGCTTGATGAGTCAGCGCAAAAAATCAAACAGCTTCTACTGCGCGATATCCAGCGTTCCGCCTATGTTTACCGTGTGGATTGCGGCGGCTGCAACGGCTGTGAAATCGAGATTTTCGCCGCCATTACGCCGCTGTTCGACGCCGAGCGCTTTGGCATCAAAGTGGTGGCTTCGCCGCGCCACGCCGACATCTTGCTGTTTACCGGCGCGGTGACCCGCGCGATGCGCATGCCCGCCTTACGCGCCTGGGATGCCGCGCCCGATCATAAAATTGCTATCTCCTACGGCGCTTGCGGCGTCGGCGGCGGGATTTTCCACGATCTGTACTGCGTGTGGGGCGGCAGCGACACCATCGTGCCAATTGATGTCTGGATCCCCGGCTGCCCGCCGACACCAGCGGCCACCATTCATGGTTTCGCGGTAGCGCTAGGCCTGCTGGAGCAGAAACTGCACGCGGTTGACCATATCCAGACACCTGACGAAACGGCCAGCGTCAACTGGCCTGCCCTGCCGCTGGCGCTGCGCGTGGCCCTTGAGCGCCAGGCGCGGCAACTGGCGGGTTATCGCCAGGGGCGCGAAATCGTCGATCATCTTTTTGCGTTGCTGAGCGAAGGCGAGATCGGCCAGCGCGCATCACGGGTGAATGCCTGGCTGCAACAGGCGGCGGATCCCCGGCTGACAGTGATCGTGCAGCAATTAATGCGTGAGCTGGAGCGCCACCATGTCTGAGCAAACGGCGCAGGTGATGTTCTGGACGCTGCGGCAAAAGTTTGTCGATGACAGCGTTGAACTGGAGGAGAAAAGCCGCCAGGTGATGTACTACTCGCTGGCTATTGGTCATCACGTTGGGGTGATCGATTGCCTCAACGTCGCGCTGGCCTGCCCGCTGGACGCCTATCAACAGTGGCTGCCGCTGATGGAAGACGCCGATGCGCGGCGCAAAATGCAGGGGCTGCTCACTTTCGGCGAAATTGTTATCGACGCCAGCCATGTCAATCTGCTGGCACCCGATTTCGCGCGGCTGGCCAAAACGGCGGAGGAACCGTGGCGCGGCTGGAGCCGCCAGCTATTACAACACTTACAGGATATGGCCAACGAACCCGCACTCTATTTAATGGTGCGCCGGGTGGATTAATTTCATTCACCTTGTTTATACGTGAAGCCTGTAACATTACAAATTAGAGGGGTATTGTACCCTTGTGCTGGTTTTTACGTCCGAGGACATAACAACAGTGAAAACCGGTTAACTGGTGAGAAAACTGCTTTTATTTGCATGCTTTTTAGCAGGTCATTCAGGTTGCAGTCAGGGAAAACGCAGCGAATCTGGCATCAGCCAGGCAAGGAAAGGCAACGCACCTGCGGCATAAATGACGCTCGCTAAATCTGGAAGGGCGACGTATCCATGATCTTACAGCAGTTGCTGGAACAGAATGAAAAGGCTTCACTTCTTCAGGCGTTTATCCCCCTGCCGCCCCCCTTCAGCCCCGTGCAGTTTATTGAATTACGTCTCAATAACGCCCCTTTCTGGCGCTGTTTTGATGATGGCAGCGCGGCGTTTTGCACGGCCGAATACAGCGGCACAATCAGCGACAGTTCGCTGCATATGGTGCTGCTGGAAGGCAGCGAGGTGGCGGAACTGCGCTTTGTGCGCACCGACGGCGGCACGTTCAATCCGCAAGAGAATGCGCTGTTTGCCTGGCTGACGCGGCTGGCGACGCAGGCGCTGGAGGAGATGCTGGCGAGCGAAAAACTCCGCCAGTCGGTTACGGCGTTGCGCGAAGAGCGCGATCATCACCGGGTACTGGTGGACATCACTAACTCGGTGCTGTCGCACCTCGATCTTGACGATCTGGTGGCGGATGTTTCGCAGGAGATCCACCGCTTTTTCGGCATCGATAATATTCGCATGGTACTGCGCGATACGCTGCATTCACACCAGCTTAACTGCCACGTCACCCATTTTCCCAGTTGCCCGCCTGAGACGGAGCGATTCCCGCTACGTAGCGAAAGCCCGGTGTTGCTGGCCGCACTGAACGAACATCACAGCGCGCTGCTCCAGCAGGATCAGGATGCGGCGCTGTGGCACAGCGATGCGATGCTCAGCCAACTGGCGCTGCAGGGGCTGAACACGGTGTTTATTTTGCCGCTGGCCTACAGCCACCAGTCCACGGGCGTGCTGCTACTGGCGCACCACGAGGCATCCGTTTTCAGCGAACAAAATTGTCGATTGCTACAGCAGATCGCCGACAGAATTGGTATCGCCGTCGATAATGCCGACGCGTACCGCAAAGTTATCCATCTGAAAGAGAATCTGAACAGCGAAAACCGTCAGCTCAACGAGCAGATCGCCTCCAGCCAGAGTTTCGGCGACATTATTTACCAGAGCGAGGCGATGCGCGATGTGCTCCAGCAGGTCAATATTGTCGCCCTGAGCGACAGCACGGTGCTGATCCTCGGCGAAACCGGCACCGGGAAAGAGATCATCGCCCGCGCGCTGCATCAGATGAGCCCGCGTAAAGATAAACCGCTGGTGAAAATCAACTGTGCCGCGATCCCCTCCAGCCTGCTGGAAAGCGAGCTGTTTGGTCACGACAAAGGCGCCTTTACCGGCGCGATCAACACGCATCGCGGACGCTTTGAAATGGCCGATGAGGGCACGCTGTTCCTTGATGAGATCGGCGATATGCCGCTTGAACTGCAACCCAAGTTGCTGCGCGTATTGCAGGAGCGCGAGATCGAACGCATCGGCGGCAACCGAACCATCCCGGTGAATGTGCGGGTGATCGCCGCCACCAACCGCGATCTGCGCCAGATGGTGATCGACCGCGAGTTTCGCAACGATCTCTTTTATCGCCTGAATGTCTTCCCGCTGGTGCTGCCGCCGCTGCGCGAGCGCCCGGATGATATTCCGCTGCTGGCGCGCTATTTCACGCAGAAACTGGCGCGTCGCCTGAACCGCACCATTGATACCATCCCGGCGGAGACTCTCCGCCAGTTAATGCGCTACGAATGGCCCGGCAACGTGCGTGAGCTGGAGAACGTGATTGAACGCGCGGTGCTGCTCTCACGCGATAACACGCTGAATCTGCACCTCAATGCGCAGCCGGTCAGTATGGTGCAGCCGGTGGTTCACGATCCTTTTCCCTTCCCGCTGCCGAAAGTGGCGGAGATGATGCACCCCGAACCGCCGGAAAATGACGAAGAGGAGCGGGCGCGCATTATTCAGGTACTGCGCGAAACCAACGGCATCGTCGCCGGCCCTCGCGGTGCGGCTGCGCGGCTTGGCATGAAGCGCACCACGTTGTTATCGCGCATGCAGCGCCTCGGTATTGCGGTACGCGAAGTGCTGTGATCATTTCTGTGAACGGGTTGACACTTTCCCGCTGATTCTCCTGCCCCGGCTGGTACGGGCTATGCATATGACGGCGAGTGGCCTGAAGCCACGCCTTCATTGACATTGCATCAGGAGAATCAAATGGATACCGGCAGCGCGTTTGACCTGCGACTTCCTGCGGAAATGGCAAAAGTCGCCGAACAGTCAGGTTTGTATAAAGTCAGCAAGAAGAAAGAGTTGTCGTTCTTTCTCGCGGTAACGGCGGGCGTATTTATCTCGATTGCTTTTGTCTTTTATATCACCGTCACTAGCGGGCCTGCGCCTGCCACCGCGCTGGCAAAACTGGCGGGCGGCGTCTGTTTCTCGCTGGGGCTTATTCTGGTGGTGGTGTGCGGCGCGGATCTCTTTACCTCAACCGTGCTGACGGTGATGGCGAAAGCCAGCGGCCTGATAAGCTGGCGGCAACTGATCGGCAACTGGATCATTGTTTATCTTGGCAATCTGGTCGGCGCGCTGTTTTTTGTCGCGCTAATTTGGTTTGCCGGGCAGACGATGAGCAGCAACGGCCTGTGGGGGCTGAACGTGCTGCAAACCGCCGATCATAAAATGCATCACACCTTTATTGAGGCGGTGTGCCTCGGGACGCTGTGTAATCTGATGGTCTGCCTGGCGGTGTGGATCAGTTATTCCGGCCATACGCTGACGGACAAGATTATGGCGATGCTGCTGCCGATCGGCATGTTTGTCGCCAGCGGTTTTGAACACAGCATTGCCAATATGTTTCTGCTGCCGCTGGCGGTCATTATCCGCGATTTCGCCCCGGCAAGTTTCTGGGCGGCGGTGCACAGTTCACCGGATAACTTCCCGGCGTTAACCGTCAGCAAGGTGATTACCGATAACCTGATTCCGGTTACCCTTGGCAATATTATTGGCGGCGGGGTGTTAGTCGGCGTGACGTACTGGATTATCTATCTGCGTAATGACCATGCCGGGCATTAAGCCCGATGCCGGGCGGCTGCGCGTGCGCCGCCCGGTAGCGCTACTCTTCGATGGCAGGCGAATCCGGCCAGGCGTGGATCACCGCCTGAATCAACGTGGCGAGCGGAATGGCAAAGAAAACGCCCCAAAAACCCCAGAGCCCACCGAAAATGATCACCGACAGAATGATCACCAGCGGGTGCAGGTTTACCGCCTCGGAGAACAGCACCGGCACCAGCAAATTGCCGTCCAGCGCCTGAATAATCAGATACACCGCAAAGCAGCTCCAGAACTCAGTGCCGAGGCCAAACTGGAACAGCGCCACGCCGACCACCGGAATGGTGACCACAAAAGCGCCGATGTAAGGGATCAGCACCGAGAAACCGACCAGTACCGCCAGCAGCAGCGAATAATTAAGGCCAAACAGAATGAAACCAATCCAGGTAGCGATGCCGACGACAATCATCTCCAGCACTTTGCCGCGAATATAGTTGGTGATCTGCTGGTTCATCTCTTTCCACACCTGCCCCGCCAGCCCACGATTGCGCGGCAAGACGCGGCGCACAGCGTTGAGCATCTGCTCTTTATCTTTGACGAGGAAGAAGACCATCAGCGGCACCAGCACCAGATAGACCGCCAGCGTCAACAGCCCCACCAGCGAAGCGAGGGAGTATTTCACCACCGAGTCGCCCATTGTCAGCATGCGCGAGCGCATATTTTCCGCCATCGCATCAATAATGCCCGCATCCATTAGCGCCGGATAACGGCGCGGCAGCGTGGCGGCGAAATCAGAGAGTTTGCTCAACATGCCGGGCATGTCACGGATCAGGTAAATTCCTTGCTGCCAGGCTATCGGCATCACCACAAAGGCCATCACCAGCAGAATGCCGACAAACAGCACCAGCACAATCGACGCCGCCCAGCTGCGCGAACAGCCGATTCTTTCCAGACGAACGGTTGGCCACTCCAGCAGGTAAGCGATAACCAGCGCCACCAGCAGCGGCGCAAGCAGGCCGCTAAAGAAGAAGAGAATACAGAATCCGGCAAGCAGAATGACCAGCAGCGCAATCGCCTCCGGGTCGCTGAAGCGACGGCGATACCACTGCATCAACATTTCAAGCATAACGTTCCTTCATGAGCCTTGTGGGCTGAGGGGTAAGAAGTGGAATTGTATCGAAATGTCACAAAAAAGACTTCGCTTTTCGTACGCTTTACGGGAAACATAACAGGCGACCGTTCGGGATGTTTTTTCCCGGCGAAGACCGCTAAACTTGCCGGGCATTTAAGCCGGAACGACGCAAGAAAAATCCGGTCATACAGGTGTTTTCAAATATACAGGTGAGGTTATGTTCAGGCAGTTGAAACGAACGCTGGTCGCAACCCTTATCGCTACAGTGGCGGCAGGTACGGTTATTCCGGCATGGGCCGATTCGGCAGACAGCCTGCCAGACATGGGCACGTCCGCCGGCAGTACGCTCTCCATTGGCCAGGAGATGCAGATGGGCGACTACTATGTGCGCCAGCTGCGCGGCAGTGCGCCGCTGATTAACGATCCGCTGCTGGTGCAGTACATTAATGCGCTGGGCATGCGGCTGGTGGCACATGCTGACTCGGTAAAAACCCCCTTTCACTTCTTCCTCGTCAATAACGACGAAATCAACGCCTTCGCCTTTTTCGGCGGTAATGTCGTGTTGCACTCTGCGCTTTTCCGTTACACGGACAACGAGAGCCAGCTCGCCTCGGTGATGGCGCACGAAATTTCCCACGTCACGCAGCGCCACCTGGCGCGCGCGATGGAAGATCAAAAACGCAGCGCCCCGCTCACCTGGGCCGGCGCGCTGGGTTCAATCCTGTTAGCCATGGCCAGCCCGCAGGCTGGGATGGCGGCACTTACCGGGACGCTGGCGGGTACGCAGCAGGGCCTGATCAGCTTTACCCAGCAGAACGAGCAGGAAGCGGATCGTATCGGCATCCAGGTGCTGCAGCGTTCCGGTTTCGACCCGCAGGCGATGCCGACGTTCCTCGAAAAGCTGCTCGATCAGTCGCGCTATTCGACCCGTCCGCCGGAAATTCTGTTAACGCACCCGCTGCCGGAAAGCCGCCTTGCCGATGCGCGTAACCGCGCCAACCAGATGCGTCCGGTGGTGGTTCAGTCTTCGGAAGCGTTCTACATGGCCAAAGTCAGAGCGCTCGGCATGTATAACTCCGGGCGTAACCAACTGACCGACGATCTGCTGGATGGCTGGTCGAAAGGCAATGTGCGTGAGCAGCGCGCCGCGCAATATGGCCGCGCCTTGCAGGCAATGGAAGCGAAAAAGTTCCCTGAAGCGGCGAAAGCATTGCAACCGTTGCTGAGCGCCGATCCGAATAACGCCTGGTATCTCGATCTGGCGACCGATATCGATTTGGGACAGAACAAAAGCGCCGATGCGATTAAGCGCCTGAACGCCGCCAGCGACTTGAAAACCAACCCGGTGTTGCAGCTCAACCTGGCGAACGCCTACCTGGAAGGCGGTCAACCGGCGGAAACGGCGCGGATCCTCAACCGCTACACCTTTACCTATAAAGATGATGTGAATGGCTGGGATCTGCTGGCGCAGGCGGAAGCCGCGCTCGGCAATCGCGACCAGGAGCTGGCCGCCCGCGCGGAAGGCCTGGCGCTGGTGGGCAAACTGGATCAAGCCATCACACTATTGAGCAGCGCCAGTTCGCAGGTGAAACTCGGCAGCCTGCAACAGGCACGTTATGATGCGCGTATTGATCAGTTGCGCCAGTTGCAGCAGCGCTTCAAACCGTATCAGAAGATGTAACAAGGAGAAGAGATGTCAGACGCGGTGCAAATCTACCATAACCCTCGCTGCTCAAAGAGCCGTGAAACCCTGAACCTGCTGAAAGAGAATGGCATCGAGCCGCAGGTGGTGCTCTATCTGGAGACGCCGCCGGATGCGGCAACCATCAAACAACTGCTGCAGATGCTCGGCATGTCCAGCGCGCGGGAACTGATGCGCACAAAAGAGGATCTGTATAAATCCCTGAACCTTGGTGATAACCAATTATCCGAACAGGAATTGGTGCAGGCGCTGGTGGATAACCCGAAGTTGATTGAGCGCCCGATTGTGGTAGCTAACGGCCAGGCGCGTATCGGCCGTCCGCCGGAGCAGGTTTTAGAAATTACAGGTTAAATGTGCTTGCCCGGTGGCGCTACGCTTACCGGGCCTGTAAACCGCGCAGGCCGGATAAGACATCGCCGCCATGCGGCCATGATTTATAACTTGAGAATATCTTTCACAAACGGGATGGTCAGCTTGCGCTGGGCGGTAATGGAAGCGCGATCCAGCACGTCGAGAGTATCGAACAGCGTACGCATTTCTCTGTCCAGCCGTTTGAGCAGAAAACGGCCCACATCTTCCGGCAACTCAAAGCCACGAATGCGTGCTCGCAGTTGCAGCGCCTGCAATTTGTCCTCATCGGAGAGCGGTTGCAGCTTGTAGATCTGCCCCCAGTCCAGGCGCGAAGCCAGATCCGGCAGGCCAAGATTCAACTGGCGCGGCGGACGATCGCCGGTGATCAGCAGCCGGGTTTTGCCCTGTTCAAGAATGCGGTTATAGAGGTTGAAGATCGCCATTTCCCACGGCTCGTCACCGGCAATGCATTCGATATTATCGATACACACCAGCGAGAGTTGATCCATCCCCTCCAGCACTTCCGGCACGAACCAGGTGCGCTTATCCAGCGGCACATAGCCAACGGCATCGCCGCGTCTGGAGAGCTCCGCGCACGCGGCGTGCAGCAAATGGCTACGCCCGGCGCCTTCACGCGACCAGAAATAGATGTATCCGCTGTGTGCCTGGCGCAGAACGTTTTGCAACGCCGCCAGTAAAGAGGGGTTATCACCCGGCCAGAAACTCGCGAAGGTTTCATCATCGGGTAAATATAATGGCAAAGAGAGCTGTGCCGGTGTGTTCAGAGGGACCTCAACAGGGCTTACAAAAAACGCAGCGAGTTTACCATAAAACATGGCAAGGTTTGAACCGGGCGCGAAACCCGGTTCAAACGGCAGGCATTAACCCTTCGCGGCGTCGTTGTCCTGCGCGTCCAGCACCACTTCTTCCGGGCGCAGTACGCTAATCAGTTTGAAGATCAGGCTAAGGCAGACGCCAACAATGGTCGCCAGCGCCATGCCTTTCAGTTCCGCCGCGCCGATGTGCACTTTCGCGCCGCTGACGCCGATGATCAGGATGACGGACGTGAGGATCAGGTTTTGCGCTTTGCTGTAATCGACTTTCGATTCAATCAATACGCGAATACCGGATGCGCCAATCACGCCGTACAGCAGCAGCGATACGCCGCCCATGACCGGAACCGGGATGATCTGGATCGCCGCCGCCAGTTTGCCGACGCAGGAGAGCAGGATCGCGATGATAGCCGCGCCGCCGATAACCCAGGTGCTGTAAACACGGGTGATGGCCATTACACCGATGTTTTCACCGTAGGTGGTGTTCGGCGTGGAACCAAAGAAGCCGGAAATGATCGTCGAGAAACCGTTAGCAAACATCGAACGATGCAGGCCGGGATCGCGGATCAGATCTTTTTTGATGATATTCGCCGTCACCACCAGGTGACCCACATGCTCGGCAATCACCACCAGCGCCGCAGGCAGAATGGTGAAAATGGCAAACCACTCGAAACGCGGAGTATAGAACGTCGGTAGCGCAAACCAGTGCGCCTGCGCGATCGGCGTGGTATCGACAACGCCCATGACGAAGGAGAGCGCATAGCCCGCCAGCACGCCGATAAGAATCGGGATAATCGCCATAAAGCCACGGAACAGCACCGAACCAAATACCGTTACGCCCAGCGTGACAATCGAAATGATCACCGTTTTGCTATCCGCGCTCTGGCCTTCAGCCGGCAGCAGACCCGCCATATTCGCCGCCACGCCGGCCAGCTCCAGGCCGATAACCGCCACGATAGCGCCCATTGCCGCAGGCGGGAACATCACATCCAGCCAGCCGGTACCGGCTTTCTTAACAATAAAGGAGACGATGCAGAACAACACGCCGCACATAATGAAACCGCCCAGCGCCACTTCATAACCGAGCGGCAACAGCAGCAGTACCGGCGAGATAAACGCAAAGCTGGAACCGAGGTAAGCCGGAATTTTCCCCTTACAAATGAAGAGATAAAGCAGCGTCCCGATACCATTGAACAGCAGCACAGTGGCCGGGTTAATGTGGAACAGGATTGGCACCAGCACGGTCGCGCCAAACATGGCGAACAGGTGCTGCAAACTAAGCGGGATCGTCTGCAAAAGCGGCGGTCTTTCACTCACCCCGATAGCACGGCGCGTCATAATGTTTTTCCTCTGAGTGTTGTTGTTTATCTCCCCGTCCTTTGCGGCGGGCAGTTTATGAATCCAAAAAAAAGCCGACTATCAAAGTCGGCTTTCGATTTGTCATGCGTTACTTCGTACCAAAGATTTTGTCACCGGCATCGCCGAGGCCCGGAATAATGTAGCCGTGCTCGTTGAGGCCTTTGTCGATCGACGCGGTATACAGTTCGACGTCCGGGTGCGCTTTCTCCAGCGCCGCCAGACCTTCCGGCGCGGCAACCAGCACCAGCACCTTAATGCTGTGACAGCCCGCGTTTTTCAGCAGGTCGATAGTGGCGATCATTGAACCGCCGGTCGCCAGCATCGGATCAACCACCAGCGCCATACGCTCATCGATGTTGGATACCAGTTTCTGGAAGTACGGTACCGGCTCCAGCGTTTCTTCATTACGGTAGATACCGACCACGCTGATGCGCGCGCTCGGCACATGCTCCAGCACGCCTTCCATCATGCCCAGACCGGCGCGCAGAATCGGCACCACGGTAATTTTTTTACCTTTGATCTGCTCAACCTCCACCGGGCCGTTCCAGCCTTCGATGGTCACTTTTTCGGTTTCGAGGTCAGCCGTCGCTTCATACGTCAGCAGGCTGCCCACTTCTGAGGCGAGTTCACGAAAGCGTTTGGTACTGATATCGTTTTCACGCATCAACCCAAGCTTGTGTTTGACGAGTGGGTGTTTAACTTCCACGACCTTCATACTCTTCTCCTTTCCCCTGACAGGTGGCAGCCACAAAAAAAATCGCCGGATTATACCGCTTTTTTTCCGTTGTGCTACAGGTAGCCGCTTGATCGCGATCAATCAGGCTGGAAAATAGTATATCGGAACTTATAAGGTACGCCCGGCAATAATAGGCTCGCAAACGTTTGCCTGGGCTGCTAGAATTGCGCCGAATTTTATTTCTACCGCAAGAAAACGCGTGGGGACTGAAGCAGTGACCGATAAAACCTCTCTCAGCTATAAAGATGCCGGTGTTGATATTGATGCAGGCAATGCTCTGGTTGACCGAATCAAAGGCGTGGTGAAGAAGACCCGCCGTCCGGAAGTGATGGGCGGTCTGGGCGGCTTCGGCGCGCTGTGCGCTCTGCCGCAAAAATATCGTGAACCGGTACTGGTTTCCGGCACTGATGGCGTTGGCACCAAGCTGCGTCTGGCAATGGATCTGAAACGTCATGACACCATCGGTATCGACCTGGTCGCCATGTGTGTGAACGACCTGGTGGTACAGGGTGCTGAGCCGCTGTTCTTCCTCGACTATTACGCCACCGGCAAGCTGGACGTGGATACCGCCGCCAGCGTGATCAACGGCATCGCCGAAGGTTGTCTGCAATCCGGCTGTGCGCTGGTTGGCGGCGAAACCGCAGAGATGCCGGGCATGTACCACGGTGAAGATTACGACGTGGCCGGTTTCTGCGTGGGCGTGGTAGAGAAAGCAGAAATTATTGACGGCTCCAAAGTGGCCGACGGCGATGTGCTGGTGGCGCTGGCTTCCAGTGGTCCGCACTCCAACGGTTACTCGCTGGTGCGTAAAGTGATCGAAGTGAGCGGCTGCGATCCGCTGACCACCCAACTGGAAGGCAAACCGCTGGCCGATCACCTGCTGGAACCGACGCGTATTTACGTGAAATCGGTGCTGGAACTGATTGAAAACGTTGATGTACACGCTATCGCTCACCTGACGGGCGGCGGTTTCTGGGAAAATATCCCGCGCGTACTGCCGGATAACACCCAGGCCGTTATCGACGAATCCTCCTGGCAGTGGCCGGCGGTCTTCAACTGGCTGCAAAGCGCCGGTAACGTAAGCCGTCATGAAATGTACCGCACCTTCAACTGTGGCGTCGGTATGGTTATCGCACTGCCTGCTACGGAAGCGGATAAAGCCATCGCCCTGCTCAATGCCAAAGGTGAAAACGCGTGGAAAATCGGTATTATCAAAGCATCCGATTCCAGTGAGCGTGTGGTCATTGAATGAAAAACATTGTGGTGCTGATTTCCGGTAACGGAAGCAATTTGCAGGCGATTATCGATGCCTGCAAACAGAAGAAAATCAACGGCACCCTGCGGGCAGTATTCAGTAACAAGGCCGACGCGTTCGGCCTTGAACGTGCGCGGGAAGCCGCAATTCCTGCGCATGCCCTTCTTGCCTCGCAGTTTGCCAGCCGCGATGCCTTCGATCGTGAACTGATGCATGAAATTGACGCCTACGCGCCGGATGTGGTGGTGCTGGCAGGTTACATGCGCATCCTTAGCCCGGCTTTTGTTGCCCATTACGCCGGACGTCTGCTGAATATTCACCCTTCCCTGTTGCCGAAATATCCAGGTCTGAACACGCACCGCCAGGTGCTGGAAAATGGCGATGAAGTACATGGCACCAGTGTGCATTTTGTGACGGAAGAGCTGGATGGCGGCCCGGTCATTTTGCAGGCCAAAGTCCCGGTATTTGACGGCGACACGGAAGAGGAGATCACTGACCGCGTACAAGCGCAGGAACACGCGATTTATCCGCTAGTGGTAAGCTGGTTCGTCGATGGTCGCCTGACCATGAAAGACAACAGCGCGTGGTTGGATGGTGTTTGTTTACCGCCCGAGGGTTATGCGGCTGACGAGTAAGCCTGTTTTTCTTGCCGGATGGCGCGATGCTTGTCCGGCCTACACTCTTTTCCCGGGTCGATTATTGGCCGGATAAGGCGAAGCCGCCATCCGGCGTCAAAAGCGCCGAATGTATTCTTATCCTCGCCATATCTTCATCACATCACGCAAGAAAATAGATAACTGTCATACTTTTTTGGCACAGTTGGACTTCTGTGAGCAAAGCTCGCCATAATAAGTTGTGTCATACGAAGGGACGCCAGCAACGTTCACCTGTAAGTCGCGGACACCGTAAGAACGAAAAGGCCTTGGCTGTGTCCCGAGTAAGAACCGGAGTGTAAACAGGAATGGGTCAGGAAAAGTTATATCTCGAAAAAGAACTAAGCTGGTTGTGCTTCAACGAACGTGTTCTCCAGGAAGCGGCAGACAAAAGTAACCCGCTAATCGAGCGCATGCGTTTTTTGGGAATCTATTCCAATAACCTCGATGAATTTTATAAAGTGCGTTTTGCCGAGCTGAAACGCCGGTTGATCATCAGCGAAGAGCAAGGCACCGCCACCAACTCACGTCATCTGCTGGGCAAAATTCAGTCCCGCGTGCTGAAGGCCGATCAGGAGTTCGACAGCCTCTACAACGACCTGCTGCTGGAGATGGCACGCAACCAAATCTTCCTGATCAACGAACGGCAACTGTCACAAAACCAGCAAAGCTGGCTGCGCAGCTACTTCAAGCAGTATCTGCGTCAGCACATTACGCCGACGTTGATAAACCGCGAAACCAACCTGGTGCGCTTCTTAAAAGATGATTACACCTACCTGGCGGTCGAGATCATTCGCGGCGACAATATCCGTTACGCCCTGCTGGAGATCCCGTCGGACAAAGTACCGCGTTTCGTGAATCTGCCGCCGGAAACACCACGTCGCCGCAAGCCGATGATCCTGCTGGACAACATTCTGCGCTACTGCCTCGATGACATCTTTAAAGGCTTCTTCGATTACGATTCGCTGAATGCCTACTCGATGAAGATGACCCGTGATGCCGAATACGATTTGGTGCATGAGATGGAATCGAGCCTGATGGAGCTGATGTCGTCGAGCCTGAAACAGCGTTTGACTGCCGAACCGGTGCGCTTTGTTTACCAGCGCGATATGCCCGATGCAATGGTAGAAATGCTGCGCGAGAAGCTGACCATTTCCCGTTATGATTCCATTATTCCCGGCGGGCGTTACCACAACTTTAAAGACTTTATTGGCTTCCCGAATGTCGGCAAAGCCAACCTCGTCAACAAACCGATGCCGCGCCTGCGTCACCTCTGGTTTGACAAATTCCGCAACGGTTTCGATGCCGTTCGCGAACGCGATGTGCTGCTCTATTACCCCTACCACACCTTCGAACACGTGCTGGAGCTGCTGCGCCAGGCGTCATTCGACCCGAGCGTGCTGGCGATTAAAATCAATATTTATCGCGTGGCGAAAGACTCACGCATTATTGATTCGATGATTCATGCGGCGCACAACGGCAAAAAAGTAACCGTGGTGGTGGAGCTGCAGGCGCGTTTCGATGAAGAAGCCAACATCCATTGGGCGAAACGGCTGACGGAAGCGGGCGTACAGGTGATCTTCTCGGCTCCGGGTTTAAAAATTCACGCCAAACTGTTCCTCATCTCTCGCATGGAAGGTGAAGAAGTGGTGCGCTACGCACATATTGGTACCGGGAACTTTAACGAGAAAACTGCGCGGCTGTATACCGACTACTCGCTGATTACGGCCGATGCACGCATTACCAATGAAGTGCGCCGGGTGTTTAACTTTATTGAGAACCCGTATCGCCCGGTGAATTTCGATTACCTGCTGGTGTCGCCGCAAAACTCGCGCCGCCTGCTGTATGACATGATCGATGCCGAGATCGCCAACGCGCAGAATGGACAGCCTTCTGGCATTACGCTGAAGCTGAACAACCTGGTGGACAAAGGGTTGGTGGATCGCCTCTATACCGCCTCCAGTTCCGGCGTGCCGGTGAATCTGCTGGTGCGCGGGATGTGTTCGTTGATCCCGGAGCTTGAAGGCATCAGCGAAAATATTCGCGTGATTAGCATCGTTGACCGCTATCTTGAGCACGATCGCATCTATATTTTTGAGAACGGCGGCGATAAGCGAGTCTGGCTCTCTTCCGCTGACTGGATGACCCGTAATATCGATTACCGTATCGAAGTGGCGGCACCGCTGCTCGATCCCCGGCTTAAACAGCGCGTTCTGGATATCATTGACATTCTGTTCAGTGATACGGTAAAAGCCCGGTACATTGATAAAGAACTGAGCAATCGCTACGTGCCGCGTGGCAATCGTCGCAAAGTACGCGCGCAATTGGCGATTTACGACTACATCAAATCACTCGAGCAGCCTGATTAATCTATGCCGATACAAGAAAAGATGCCCCGCCCGGAGGAGTTCGCCGCGGTCGACCTGGGTTCCAACAGTTTCCATATGGTGATTGCACGTGTGGTGGATGGGGCGATGCAAATCATCGGCCGCCTGAAGCAGCGCGTGCATCTGGCGGATGGTCTGGACAGCAATAACATGCTGAGTGAAGAGGCAATGGAGCGCGGGCTTGCTTGCCTGTCGCTGTTTGCCGAGCGCCTGCAAGGGTTCGATCCCTCCAGCGTCTGCATCGTAGGCACGCACACGTTACGCCAGGCGCTGAACGCCACGGAGTTTCTGAAACGTGCCGAAAAAGTGATCCCCTACCCGATTGAAATCATTCCGGGCAACGAAGAAGCACGACTGATTTTTATGGGCGTGGAACATACGCAGCCGGAGAAAGGCCGCAAGCTGGTGATCGATATCGGCGGCGGTTCGACGGAGCTGGTTATCGGTGAAGATTTCGAACCGAAGCTGGTCGAAAGCCGTCGCATGGGCTGCGTCAGCTTTGCGCAGATGTATTTCCCCGGCGGTACCATCAATGGGGAAAACTTCCGCCGCGCGCGCATTTCCGCCACGCAAAAGCTGGAATCGCTGGCCTGGCAGTTCCGCATCCAGGGCTGGAATGTGGCGCTGGGCGCGTCCGGCAGTATCAAAGCGGCGAATGAAGTGCTGATCGCCTCAGGCGAGAAAGACGGGTTTATTACTCCGGAGCGCCTGGAAAAACTGGTTGATGAAGTGCTGAAGTATAAAAACTTCAACGAACTGAGCCTGCCAGGGCTTTCTGAGGAACGTAAAGCGGTGTTCGTGCCGGGCCTCGCCATTCTGTGCGGCGTGTTCGATGCGCTGGCGATCCGCGAACTGCGTCTCTCCGACGGTGCGCTGCGTGAAGGCGTGCTGTATGAGATGGAAGGCCGCTTCCGTCATCAGGACATTCGCAGCCGTACGGCGCAAAGCCTTGCCAGCCAGTACAATATTGACCGCGAACAGGCTCGCCGCGTGCTGGAAACCACCACGCAGATGTACGATCAGTGGCAGGCGCAAAATCCCAAACTCAGCAACCCGCAACTGGCGGCGCTGCTGAAATGGGCGGCGATGCTGCATGAAGTGGGGCTGAACATCAACCACAGCGGTATGCACCGCCATTCGGCGTACATTCTGCAAAACAGCAACCTGCCCGGTTTCAACCAGGAACAGCAACTGATGATGGCGACCCTGGTGCGCTGTCATCGTAAAGCGATCAAACTCGACGAGCTGCCGCGCTTTACGCTCTACAAGAAGAAGCAATTTTTGCCGCTGGTTCAGTTACTACGCCTCGGCGTGCTGCTGAACAATCAGCGTCAGGCGACCACTACGCCGCCGACGCTGTTTCTGAAAACCGATGAGAATCACTGGACGCTGCGCTTCCCGCATGACTGGTTCAGCCAGAACGCGCTGGTACTGCTGGATCTGGAAAAAGAGCAGGAATACTGGGAAGCGGTCACCGGCTGGCGGTTAAAAATCGAAGAAGAACAGGCACCGGAAGTGGCGGCCTGAGCCGCCTTCCGCTTACGCTTCGACCAGCGTCTCCAGCGGAACGGGCTTACCAATCAGATAACCCTGTAAATAATCGATACGCAGCGCGACAGCCGCGCTGCGTATCTCTTCGCTTTCAACATACTCCGCCACAACCTGCATTTTTTTCATCCGCGCCAGATGGCAGATAGAGGCGACAACCTGATAGTCCAGGCTGTTTGCAACCATATTGCGGATAAAACTGCCGTCTATTTTCAGCATATCGGCGTTCACATCTTTCAACTGGGCGTAGCTGGCATAACCGGTACCAAAATCATCAATGGCAACCCGGCACCCCATTTTTTGTAACTGGGCGAGCGTTTGCCCGGCCTGCTGGATATTCAGCATCATGCTGCTTTCGCTGATTTCAAAAATAAGCTGCCACGCTTCGATAGCGTAATCCCGCAGCAGGGTTTTTACCTCCTGCGCGAACTGTGCGCGGCAGACAGAGGCCGGGGAAAGGTTGATTGAGAAACGTTGTGCGGGCAATGTCTTGCGGTTATGCGCCATAAAGCGCAGCACATTTTCAATTACCCACAAATCAATCCGCGACGACAGACCGAACTCCTGCGCCACCGGTAAAAACTCACTCGGTCGGATGCAATGCTCCGGATCCTCGCCCAGACGCAGCAGAATTTCATAGTAGTTATCGCCGCGTACGCCGGAAACCAACTGCGCCATTAGCAGAAAATGATTCCCTTCCAGCGCCTTTTGCAGACGATTCATCATCTCGACTTTGCGCTTCAGGCTGCGCTGCATGTTTGCCACGCCCCGGTTTTGCAGGTTTTCCGGCCGGTTGGTGACCAGCGAAATATCGGCGGTGGTAATCATCTCCCCAAGCAGCAGATAGAGATGCTGAACGGGCGAACGAACATAGCAATAGCTGATGCCAACGGGTAACTGCACCTGCATCTCGTCCCAGATGAAAAGGAACTGTTTGATGCGCGCATCCAGTTCATCAATACGCGTCTGCCAGGAGTGGGTATTCAGGCGAATCACCAGATCGTGACCCGAAAGCTGATGAACGGCCTCCCCCTTCTGTAACAACGGCTTTAACCAGTTAGCCAGGTGCTGTTTAAACTGGATGCGAAACATCACGCCATAGTTGCGGCCTAAAAGTTCAAGCGCCGGTATGCGCAGGAAATAGAGCACCGACCACGGGGTATTCGCCAGCTCGCGGCTTAGCGCCCGCAGATTCGGCAGATGGGTCATCGGATCGACCGACGCCAGCCGACGGGTGCGGTTAAGCACCGAACGCCGCCGGTTCGCGATTCCCGCCAGCGCGAGGATCATGAATGTAAATGTCAGGTAACGGGAAGAAATGATAGCGATCTGCACTTCTCTGGAAGCAAAACAGGACAAACTGCGATAAAAATAGTGGACCGTCAGAATCAGCAGCGGCGACCAGACAAACGACATAAACCGGAAGCCGTAACGCATCGATCCCCACAGCATCACCGGCAGCAGCAGCGAGAGCGTATAGTTGGTGTTAAAGATAGTGCTGCAACCGGTAGAAGGCACTAACAGCTGGTACTGCAACCCCAGCACCAGACAGAACCAGACGCACAGTTCCAGCCAGGTCACTTTAGGATCAAATTCCATGCGCAGCTGGGAAAACCATGAGCGTGCATAACGTGGGTGGCGAATGATGCGGATCAGTAAATAACTTAATGTGATGCCCGTTACCGCGCCGGCCAGTAGCCCCTGATATGTGATCAACAGAGACAGATCCAGCACCATTTTCGCCGGCTTGCTCAACTGCTTGCCGAAGAGATTCAGCCAGTTCCCCAGTTCCAGAAGAAGCAGATATAACGTGGCAGGGCATAATACGTGCCAGAGAATGCGCTGATAAATCAGTGATGACGTACCATATGTGACCAGATGTCGGCGAGTGACAAATATTCGATAACCGACCCAGCTAAACAGGACAGGAATCAGTTCTTGCACGCTTTTCAGGAGCGTTCCCAATGGTCCCAAATGCCAGTTATGCCAGATTAACGCAACGATCATGCCTGGCAGCACGGCCCAGCCATAAAATGTCATCAGACTGATCAAGAGCGACATTGGCAGGTAATAGAGAATAACGTTCTGCCCGTAAATCGACGTAAATACATTAGCCAGACTAAATAATGGATAAAGGATAACAGGAAGAACGAACGGCAATGCCCACCATTTATTCTTTAGATAATTATACTTATTAATTAAAGACATAGACACTCAAAGAAGGCAGCCTGATCCGGGCTGAAATTTCAGACAGGCATCCAGCCTGACTTCACAAGGCACAAGGGGAAAGCGGCCGTTTAGCAACAGGGAGAAATTTTAGTTCTAAGCGGTAAGTGAAAATTGATATAAATCAAAAGAAAGGTATCAGTGAGTTTTATTTCCATGTGATTAGTCTGTATTTTTGTTTTTATATTCTCGGCGTAAATATTTAATTTCTCTTATATAATCCCGGACATATGTTTTAACGGACTGCAGGCTTAATTGACCTTCCCCGGAGACTGTGCCTTAATAGCCTTGTCGCCCGTTAATCGGGTATTCCTAAAGGAACCACAGTGAGTCAGGCAACCAGTATGCGAAAACGACATCGATTTGACAGTCGCATGACCCGTATCGTACTTCTCATCAGCTTTGTCTTTTTCTTCGGCCGTTTCGTCTATTCCACCATTGGCGCCTGGTATCATCATCAGGATAAAGTCCAGTCGCAGCAAATCAGTCAGACTATCGATCCCACCGCACAACGTTAAGATTTAACCCGTTTTTTTGAACACGCTAAAACGCGTGGGCTTTTGCACGCCTTTTAAAAACAGCAAAAAAAATCGCCAGCAAATCGGTGAATATTGCTGACGATAAAGGGACGCATTACGTCTGATGGTGCTTACATCACGCCGTCGGGTCGAAACTGGCAAGAAACACATCGGCCTTTTGCGATTTAGCTTGCAGGTTAAAGCGTTGCAGGATGATATCCGCCGCAGGCCCAGGATTAGGGCTCACGTAAATACCCGGCCCGGAGATGCCGGATTCGGTCAGCGCCTTTAACACATGGGCATCACGCAAAGCATGCCCGACAACTGCGACTTTGCGGCCCGCCAGGCTCTGTTTGATCACCCTAAAGAACGCTTCATTAGCCATCACGTTCTGTAAATCCAGCGCCGTCAGCCGCAGACTTTCCAGTTCGGAGATTGTGCCACTCAGCTTAATGATCGAGACTTTGCCCTTTTCCGGCGGTTTCGAATCGGACGGCGTAATGACCACATACGGAATGCCGCTCGTCATGCAGGCAAGTTCGAAGAGTTGATCATAGTTGGTGGTGAGGATAGTTTTGAACTTCTTCACAGCCTCAAAATGGGCCTCTGTTGGCCAGACCTTCTGCGGTGTGTCCAGTAACGCTTTAATATCCTGCAGCAGTGCATCGCGCCCGCGCTGGCTTTCGTAATATCCCGCCACTTCGTCAAACGAGTAGCGGGTGTAAATATCTCTGGCAGCAATATCCGGCCAGAGCTGCGCGGCCAGGCTACTGGTAATCAGATTCGCCGTCGGATAACCGGCAGATATCGACAGCCCTGCGCCGCCGAGAAGCACCCACTTATCATCGTCATGCACCTGCAACGCTTCGGCTGATTGCACAGCGGTATGCGGCGGCGTTAACTGCGTATCGCGCAGACGCAGCAGCTCTTTCAGCGCCGTCTGGGTACAAAAATCCACCAGCGCCTTCGCCACTTTATCAGCAAGATCCTTCGCTAACTCAAATTCCGCGCGAAAATGCCCCGTGTCCCACGCGGCTACTGCCTCGCGAAACGCATCCCGCAGCGTGTCCTCTTTGCTTCCATATTCCAGCTTTTTTATAAAGGGCAACACGGGAATGTTCAGCGCGCGAGCGGCGTCATATTCAAGATGCGTGACGGATTTCCCCTCTCCACCGCCATAACCGCTCTTCGGCTCCCAGCCGTAACTGTCGCCAAGAAGCAGGACAAACAGGTGACAATCGCGGATTTTCGGCTCAATCACCTCCCAACTGGTCTGCCCGTTTGGGCTAAACTCTTCGGCATTTACCGGCTCAAAACCGAGAAAATTCAACCGATCAACCACCTGCTGCCGCTCGTTGCGCAGATCCTTCATCGTGCTGCTAATGAACACGCGTAGTTTATTGGCCATTTATTGCCCCTTAGATTTATCAACGCCTTCCCGCAGCCTCAAACAACGACTTCTCCGCGACGCGCGCCAGCCAGTCGCAATACGCGCTGCCAGCATCTGCCGGCAGATTTTGCCGGTGCGCGGCAAAATCCTCGTCCATGCCGAAGATTTTCCACACCAGCGGCGCAAGACGCGCCGCCGGGCTACCATTGCGTTCAGCTTCGCGCAGCAACTCCAGCGTGCGGCTTTGGTATTCGGCCAGCGCCGCAGACTGATAATCAAAGGCTTTTCCCAGCCCGGAGAGATACATCAGTTTCGGCACCTCAATCTGCGGCCACTGGAGCGCCATATGCAGCGGCCAGTCGAGCATCGCCCGCTCACCCCACATCGCCTCGCGCGGCGTGGTTTTATTCACTACCAGCGTCAGCGTAAACGCCTGCGCCAGCTCGCCCAGATAAATATCCATTGCCTCGGCAGACGGGCGCAGATAAAACGCATCCAGCGGTTGCTGACGCGTAAGCCCGATGACAGCGAGCAGGCGCTGTTCAAGATCGAGCACCAGCGCGCCCAGCTCAGCCTGTTTACTGTGGCCCGCTTCGCTGGCTTTTTTCGTGCGTGTTGCGCAGTCCCACAGGCTCAACGTGATGTGCCACTCGCGCTGTTCTCCTTCCCCGCTACACCCCACGGCACCGGTAACAAAGTAGTTCATGGCTGGCGGGACGATATCAAACAGCGCGTTGCCATCCATTTCACCACCAATCAGCACCGGCCCGCCGCCCTCCACCACCTGCACATAAAAACGGCTGGCGTAGTCGCTCCAGTAGTGCGCCGCTTCGGCAAAATAGAGCGGGATCGCCCGCGACAGACGGCCAATATCATCCTCGCGCTGTGATTCGCTGCGTTCAGGGCCGTCGTAGAGTTTCGACAGGGCAAAGAAACCGACAGTCGGTGCATCTTCCGGCTTCTGTGCGAACAACCAATTGGCGTTGCACAGACCGTAATGCCAGATCGGTTGAGTGAGCGACAGTGTGCTGAACGTCAGTTCGGAAGCATCAGCAGGCGTGGAAGTAGCCGCGTGCTTCTGCATCTCCTGAAAGGCTTTGGCGAATTCATCAAGATGCTGTTTCAGTGGCATATACCCCAGCGCGTACATCCGCGCCAGCAGCTTTTCGCCCTCCTCGACATTGCCCAGCGCCTGCCAGGCTCGCAGCAGATTAAGACCGGCCATTGGCTCGTGGCGGTGTTCGTCATATACCGGAGCCACCAGTTCGGCGATCAGCGGGATCTGCCCGTTATTGCCGAGATCGCCGGAAATCATCATTAGCGCACTGCCGTCATACAGACCGGCACTCAGTACTTCCTGATAGAGTGTGCGGGCAGCAGCAATATCCTGATGTTCCAGATAATGACGCGCCAGCCATAACTGCGCACGCCAGCTACCAGGCAGTGCAGACGCGGTTTTCAGCGCGGCAACATAGGCGTTTTCCCCGCCGCGCTCCTGTTGAATGCTCACCCACCATAACAGGCCGTTGTCCTGATTAGGATCGGCCTGAATCGCCTGCCACAGCGTCTCTTCCGCGCGCTGCTCTTCACCGCGCTCGGCAAACACTTTGGCTAAATTGGTCAGCAATGTGCCGGTTTCGCCCACTTTGGCGATACCCGCCCGCAGCGTATTTTCCGCCGCCACCAGCTCGCCATTTTTCATCAGCACGATGCCCTGGATGGTGTGGCTGCGCTCGGGAAGATAGTCAATCTCCACCAGGCGTTCGGCGGCGGGGATCAAATCCGTAGCAAAACCATCGTTCAGCCCGTTAATGATCACCTGATAGAGCTCGGCAGCGTCGTTGCGTTTCTCTTCCAGCGACGGCAAAAAAACCTTCTCGCGCCACTCGCTGCGCGGGATCTGCATCTCCCGCCCGTAGGCATCGTACGCCACGATCAGCTCGTCGTTTTGCGGTGGTTCAGTAACGTGGGTTTCGGTTTCCGGCGTTTTTTTGCCGCTAATGGCAGAAAGGAGGCGTTTAAACATGGCGTTTGCCTTGTCGGTTGGTGGGTTTTTGGCTGTATCAGCGTAGACCTTAACCGTCGCCGCGTCTAAAGAAAAGCCACTAAATACGAGGGGTTAGTGAGGAAAATGGGTGAATTCAAAAAGATTTCGAGAGTCTTTCAGCCAAATGATGAACGGGAACCCGGCTTTGATGTAATACAGCAAGTACAGCAATGCCCTGGCGAGCAACAATGTAATAAATCATATGGCTGTTACAGGGAAAACTGTAGACACCGGCACCAAGCTCTTCTTCCCTTTTTAGACCCATCGTTGGCATTCCCGCTATTTTTTCCAGCATCTGGCGCATATTTGCCAGGTAATCCCGGGATTGTTGTTTGCCAAAGTTCCTGAACGTGTAATCGCGGATCTCTCGCAGATCACGTTGTGCCTCTTCCGTGAGTATGTATGCTGCCATTTAGTCTTTATCCGCATCCAGCAATTCAGAGAAAAATGCGTCACCATCAACAGTATTGCCAATAGTTATATCGCTGCGAGCGCGTTGAATTTTTGCCTGCAACAATTGCAATTTCATTGCTTCAATTTCCTGGTAGTCTTCTGCTGAGACAACCACCGCCACCGGCTTACCGTTGCGGCTGATCTGCACGGGTTCGCGCTGCACTTTTAACAGCATGTCACCAAACTGAGTTTTTGCTTCGTTCGCGGTCAATGAGTACATCGCCATCACCATTTTCGTCTGAATCGTTCGATTCGTTCATTATAGATAGCGAACAATAAAACGTCACCCATTAAAGCATCATTTGTCGTGGGTTCTATGTCGCGAGTTTATTGACCTCGACCTGTTCAACTGGCATAGACGAACTTCATGCAGATGAATACGGCGGGAAAGACGGCATCAGCGACAGCTTGGGCGACAATGTTGTAGAGAAATGGATGTATTGAGTGAAACGGTAATGACCTAAAACGAGTCATTACCGTTTAACGCTTCACCGTTTATACGCCCTGCTCTTCGCGCACACACTGCCCGGATTTACGCTCCTGGTAACGCGACGGCCAGATGACTTCTGGCTGGGTATTCAGAGCTTCGGCAATTAGCCGCTCCCCTTTCGGCCAGTGCCGGGTTAAGGCATTGGCGAGCGTGGATGAAGCCAGACCCGACTCACGAGAAAGCGCCGCCAACGATGTTCCTTTCTTCTTTAAGCCCGCAATAATATCTGCCGTATGCCAGTCCTGTTGATCCATGGATCTTCTCCTTTCATGTTGACTATGAGTCACATGATAGCACAACATTTTAGAATTGTGACTAATAGTCCGTGGACTTATAGTCATCAAAAGCCAATGCTGTGAGCATGAAAAATGCCGAAGATATCAGAGCCCTGCTGGGACAACGTGTTAGAACTCTGCGCATGGAGGCAGGGCTTTCGCAGGAAAGTTTTGCCGAGAAATGCGGGCTTGATCGCACCTATATCAGCGGTATCGAACGCGGAACCAGAAACCCAACGCTGGAAGTCCTTTATATTCTTGCAACTGCCCTTCACACCGAACTCGCTACTCTGTTCGTTTTTAACGAACCCGGCTGATCGATTTTGCTAATAAGATCAACCAAGCAGCCTGTTATGTGACTCATCGTCCGTGGTCTGATAAGCAACGAAGTACGATGCTGTCGAGCATGGAAAATACAAAAGACATCACAGTGCGTTTCGGGCAACGCGTAAAAACCCTTCGCTTACAGCTCGGACTTTCTCAGGAAGCGTTCGCAGATAAGTGCGGGCTAGATCGCACTTATATCAGTGGGATAGAGCGAGGGGTCAGGAACCCAACGCTGGAAGTTATCGCAGTAATTGCGGATGGTCTTGGGATAGGATTGGATGCTATGTTTAGATTTTGATTTTTTTGCACAAATCCCATTAAAAATAAAATAGATGAGAGATCAAATGGCAGCCAATAATTTTTTTCTTCCTGAAAATAAAAATGTACACTCTCAAAAAGATTTTCTTGAAAAAGAAGAACAAGGAACGTGGGAATCAATAAACTATTACCCTGATGAGTTTAAGTCACCAAACAACACACCATTAATTATTAATGGTAAAAACTTTATAAATATCTCCTTTAAAAATACACTAATAAGAAACGTTAATTTCATTAACTGTTCATTTTCAAATTGTTTACTAATAGGTTCTGTAATTGAATCATGTGAGTTTGTTGATTGTGAGTTTTTAAAAACCAACACGCACAAAATAAAAATCAAGAACTCACTGATTGATCCTCGACAATTTTCGAAAAACTTCGAGCTAAAGCATGATGCAAACATTGCAGTTGATTTATTCCAGGAGCTATATAAAAACTCTAAAAAAGAAGAGCAGCCTCATTACGCTAACGAAAGTCTATACAGAATGAAAGAAGCCCTAGGTTATAACTTAAACTATAAACTTAAGGTCAAAAAAATTACACCAATACAATTTCTGTACGAAAAAATAATAGATAAAATTAATAAAATCACGACTGGATATGGTTTAAAATTAAGTAGAATATTACTATTCGTATTAGTATCCATCCTTTTATTTTCATTGCTAAATTTTTGTTTCAGGGAGGACTTTCACAACGGAAATAATCCCAACGCAAATAGTTTTGTTGATGCAATTTATTTTACGTGTGTGACGATTACTACGTTAGGATATGGAGACATTACACCTACAAGTATAACAACAAAGATAATTATAATTTTCGAATCATTATTTGGTTTTTTATTCTTGTCATTGTTCGTGAGTGCATTTATCAATAAAATATTGAGGTCATAATTGTGTACGCATCTGTACTATTTGGTTCCAAAGCAAAAGGTCTCTCTGATGAATATAGTGACAATGATCTATTAGTTATTTGCCACGATGATGAAAGAGATGCAATTTCAAACAATAGAATTTATTCTAACTATAACATCTCGTTTTTCTCATTTAAACAACTTCATATGATGAGGGATGTTGGCTCATTATTTCTGCAACATATAAAAAAAGATGGGATCATCCTTTACGATAAAGATAACGAATTTAAAAAATTTCTTGATACATGTAATCTAATCTTACCAACCAAGAATGAGATAATGAAATGTGAATCGACTTTATTTTTTATTAAATCAATCCCATATGAACAAGAACTTATAAACTGGAAAGCCGATTTTCTTTATTGTGTCTCACGAGACTATTTAATAAAAAAGTTGGCATTAAACGGCAAACTAGCATTTAGCATTGATGAAATAGTAAGCTCATCTATAAAATGGCTGAATTTTGAAATTGAAGAGTTGTCTGACCTGAAAACACTCAGGAAAATTAAGACAATACATAGAAGCACATCTGTAGATTTTTTAACGAAGGAAAGCACGACAAAATTAACCAATAACTGGTTGCATACTTTGAGTTGCAAATGCAATATTAGTATGGCAAACAGCGATAAAGGAATATTTGATGCTCTTTACAAGGAAACTTACAACTCTACATATGAAGCTCTGAGAACACTAGAAGCATTATCTTTACTTGCTGACAAAAAAGGGTTAAACCATATAGAACAGACTATGATAATGAAATATTTACACTTTCCCAACATGTATAAATCCTTACAAAAATCGAAGTCTCCACTTATAAATAAATATATAAAAGAACTTTATAATTTATTAAATCTGCGCGAGCAGTAATAATAAGACTAATACTACGAGGGTAAAAATATTTCGCATTACTATTCGTACATTTCAATTTATTTGTCTATTTGATGTCTTATCCTTTGGATCTGCCAATATAAAACACCAGCAGCCGCAAAGCTTGCTGGTGTTTTCAGATTTCAGCGCTTAATCAGCAGGAACTAACTCATTCCCACTCGATCGTAGCTGGCGGCTTCCCGCTGATGTCATACACCACGCGGGAAATGCCGTTGACTTCATTGATGATGCGGTTGGAAACGCGGCCGAGGAAATCGTACGGCAGGTGTGCCCAGTGTGCGGTCATAAAGTCGATGGTTTCTACGGCACGCAGGGAGACAACCCAGTCGTATTTACGACCGTCGCCCATCACGCCGACGGAGCGGACCGGCAGGAAGACGGTGAAGGCCTGGCTTACTTTGTTGTAGAGGTCAGCTTTATGCAGCTCTTCAATAAAGATCGCATCAGCGCGACGCAGCAGATCGCAATACTCTTTCTTCACTTCGCCCAGTACGCGGACGCCAAGGCCCGGCCCCGGGAACGGGTGACGGTACAGCATGTCGTACGGCAGACCGAGTTCCAGACCAATTTTACGCACTTCGTCTTTGAACAGCTCTTTCAGCGGCTCAACCAGGCCCATCTTCATCTCTTTCGGCAGGCCGCCCACGTTGTGGTGAGATTTGATGACGTGCGCTTTACCGGTTGCAGATGCGGCAGATTCGATAACGTCCGGGTAGATAGTGCCCTGCGCCAGCCATTTCACGTCTTCCAGTTTCAGTGCTTCTTCGTCGAACACTTCCACGAACACGCGGCCGATGATTTTGCGTTTTGCTTCCGGATCGTTCTCGCCAGCCAGTGCTGAAAGGAAGCGACCTTCTGCCGGAACATGAACAATGTTCAGACCGAAGTGGTCACCGAACATGTCCATCACCTGAGCGGCTTCGTTCAGGCGCAGCAGGCCGTTATCAACGAATACGCAGGTCAGGTTTTTGCCGATGGCGCGGTGCAGCAGCATCGCGGTGACGGAGGAGTCCACGCCGCCGGAAAGGCCGAGGATCACTTTATCGTCGCCAACCTGCTGACGAATGCGTTCAACCGCGTCGTCGATAATTTTTGCCGGGGTCCACAGCGCTTCACACTGGCAGATATCGCGCACGAAGCGCTCCAGCATACGCAGGCCCTGGCGGGTGTGGGTCACTTCCGGGTGGAACTGCACGCCGTAGAAGCGTTTTTCTTCATTCGCCATGATGGCGAACGGGCAGCTTTCGGTGCTGGCAACGGTTACGAAATCGGACGGAATGGCCGTCACTTTGTCGCCGTGGCTCATCCACACGTCCAGCAACACTTTGCCTTCGGCGGTCAGGGAGTCTTCAATGCCGCGAACCAGCGCGCTGTCGGTCTGCACTTCAACCTGTGCGTAACCGAATTCACGCTCGTTAGAACCTTCAACGTGGCCGCCAAGCTGCATCGCCATAGTCTGCATGCCATAGCACACGCCGAGCACCGGAACACCCGCTTCGAACACATACTGCGGTGCGCGCGGGCTGTTCTCTTCGGTGGTACTTTCCGGGCCGCCGGAAAGGATGATACCGCTTGGGTTGAAGTCGCGGATCTGCGCTTCGGTGACATCCCACGCCCACAGTTCACAGTAAACGCCCAGTTCACGCACGCGGCGCGCAACCAGCTGGGTGTACTGAGAACCGAAGTCGAGGATGAGAATACGATGTTTATGAATGTTGTCCGTCATTGACGTTACTTCCGAGGCAAGTGGCAATGAATATACTCGTCGTCTTGCAGGCTGAACCTGAACAGAGAGTATGAAAGTCAGCGCCCGGTGAAAGCACCGGGCGCGGAAATCATTAAGAACCCATGCGGTAGTTCGGGGATTCCTTGGTGATGGTCACGTCGTGAACGTGGCTTTCCTGGATACCGGCACCGCTGATGCGTACAAATTCCGCTTTAGTACGCAGGTCATCGATAGTACCACAGCCGGTCAGACCCATACAGGAGCGCAGGCCGCCCATCTGCTGGTGAATGATCTCTTTCAGGCGGCCTTTATAGGCAACGCGACCTTCGATACCTTCCGGCACCAGTTTGTCGGCAGCGTTATCGCTCTGGAAGTAACGGTCGGAAGAGCCTTTGGACATCGCGCCCAGAGAACCCATACCGCGGTAAGATTTGTAAGAACGGCCCTGGTAGAGTTCGATTTCACCCGGGGATTCTTCAGTACCCGCCAGCATGGAGCCAACCATGACTGCGGCAGCGCCTGCGGCGATAGCTTTGGCGATGTCGCCGGAGAAACGGATACCGCCGTCGGCGATAACCGGAATGCCAGTGCCTTCCAGCGCTTCAACCGCGTCGGAAACCGCGGTGATCTGCGGAACGCCTACGCCGGTTACGATACGGGTAGTACAGATGGAGCCAGGGCCGATACCGACTTTTACCGCACTCACGCCCGCTTCCGCCAGAGCGCGTGCGCCTGCGCCAGTCGCAACGTTACCGCCGATGATTTGCAGATCCGGGTATTTAGCACGGGTTTCGCGAATGCGCTGCAACACGCCTTCGGAGTGGCCGTGAGAGGAGTCGATCAGCAATACGTCAACGCCTGCGGCAACCAGCGCGTCAACGCGCTCTTCGTTACCGGCGCCCGCGCCAACTGCCGCGCCAACGCGCAGACGGCCCTGCTCGTCTTTACAGGCGTTCGGTTTACGTTCTGCTTTCTGGAAGTCTTTAACGGTGATCATGCCGCGCAGGTGGAAACTTTCGTCAACGACCAGCGCTTTTTCAACGCGTTTTTCGTGCATTTTGGCGAACACCACTTCGCGGGATTCCCCTTCGCGAACGGTTACCAGGCGCTCTTTCGGCGTCATGTACACGCTCACCGGCTGAGTCAGATCGGTAACGAAACGCACGTCACGACCGGTGATGATGCCGACCAGTTCGTTGTCGCCGTTCACTACCGGGTAACCGGCAAAGCCGTTACGTTCGGTCAGTTCTTTTACTTCGCGCAGGGTGGTGGTCGGCAGAACGGTTTGTGGATCTTTAACCACGCCGGATTCATGTTTCTTCACGCGGCGAACTTCTTCCGCCTGGCGCTCGATAGACATGTTTTTGTGAATAAAGCCAATGCCGCCTTCCTGTGCCAGCGCAATCGCCAGACGCGCTTCAGTCACGGTATCCATCGCCGCAGAGAGCATAGGAATGTTCAGGCGAATGGTTTTGGTGAGCTGCGTGCTCAGATCGGCAGTATTCGGCAGAACGGTGGAATGAGCGGGAACGAGGAGGACGTCGTCAAACGTCAGTGCTTCTTTAGCAATACGTAGCATGGGCAATATCTCTGACCTGGGGGGTTAAATATTGCCGTGGCATTATACAGAGCGTAACCGATTGCATCCACACTTTTTTGAGAAAAAACTTGCCATCCCCTCGTATCGGGTTACTATCGACTGAATAACCTGCTGATTTAGAATTTGATCTGGCTCACATGTCGTCGTTCCAATCTCCCTCAATTTATACCGTCAGCCGCCTGAACCAGTCGGTGCGCTTACTGCTGGAACGCGAACTCGGTCAGGTGTGGATCAGCGGGGAAATCTCCAATTTTACCCAGCCCGCTTCCGGCCACTGGTACTTTACCTTAAAAGACGATACCGCTCAGGTGCGCTGCGCGATGTTCCGCAACAGCAACCGCCGCGTTACGTTTCGCCCGCAGCACGGCCAGCAGGTGCTGGTTCGCGCCAACATCACGCTGTATGAACCGCGCGGGGAATACCAGATTATCGTCGAAAGCATGCAACCGGCCGGTGAAGGCTTGTTGCAGCAAAAGTATGAGCAACTGAAAGCCAAACTCGCCGCTGAAGGGTTGTTCGATCAGCATTTTAAGCAACCGCTGCCCTCGCCTGCGCATTGTGTTGGCGTGATTACGTCGAAAACCGGCGCGGCGCTGCACGATATTCTGCACGTGCTGAAACGCCGCGATCCGTCTCTGCCGGTAGTCATCTATCCGACTGCGGTGCAGGGCGAAGACGCGCCGGGGCAAATCGTGCGTGCCATTGCGCTGGCGAACGCGCGTCAGGAATGCGACGTGCTGATTGTTGGTCGCGGCGGCGGTTCGCTGGAAGATCTCTGGAGTTTTAATGACGAACGCGTAGCGCGTGCGATTTTTGCCAGCCGCATTCCGGTGGTCAGCGCCGTCGGCCATGAAACCGATGTCACGATTGCCGATTTTGTTGCCGATCTGCGCGCGCCAACGCCTTCGGCCGCAGCGGAAATTGTCAGCCGCAACCAGCTTGAACTGCTGCGCCAGGTACAGGCGATGCAGCAGCGCTTAGAGATGTCGATGGATTATTATCTGGCTGGCCGCAACCGCCGCTTCGCCCTGTTGAACCATCGTCTGCAACAACAACACCCGCAGTTACGGCTGGCACGCCAGCAAACGGTGCTGGAGCGTCTGCAACAGCGCATGCAAAACGCGCTGGATACGCAGTTAAAACGCGCTTCTGCCCGTCAGCAGCGCGTGATGCAGCGTCTGAATCAGCAAAACCCGCAGCCGCGGATTCATCGCGCGCAAAGTCGCGTACAGCAGCTGGAATATCGCCTGAGCCAGAACATTCGCGACCGTTTAAGCACCACGCGCGAACGCTTTGGTTCTGCAATTACCCATCTGGAAGCCGTCAGCCCGCTGGCGACACTGGCGCGCGGTTACAGCGTGACCACCTCCCCGGATGGCGAAGTTCTGAAAAAAACCCGCCAGGTGAAAGTGGGCGATAAGCTCACCACCCGCCTGAATGACGGCTGGGTGGAGAGTGAAGTCAGTAACGTGACGCCCGTAAAGAAACCGCGCCAGCATAAATCACCTTAATTTGTACGATTAATCTATAAGCTGCCCCTATACTTTTGTTGTTCTTTTCATCAAGGAGAGCGACATGAAAACACGCCCGTTTAGCAGCGTTATACCGCCCTATATTCTTCGCCGCATTATCGACCACGGTTCAGAAGTGCAGCAGCGCTGCGCGCAACAAACGTTAACCCATGTACAGACATTGATGGCCCACAGCCACGGCAAGCCCAGCGCGCCGCTGGTCACCTCGCCCGGTGAACTGGTACGCGATATTTATGATGCGCAGCAGAAAGAGAGCCTGCCCGGTAAGCAGGTGCGCTACGAAGGCCAGCCGTCGAATGGTGATGTTGCCGTGGATGAAGCTTATGACTATCTCGGCGTTACCCACGAGTTTTTCTGGCAGGTTTTACACCGTAACTCACTGGATAATAAGGGAATAGTGCTGAACGGCACCGTGCATTATGGCCAGCAATATCAGAACGCTTTCTGGAATGGTCAGCAGATGGTGTTTGGCGACGGCGACGGTGAAATCTTCAACCGCTTTACCATCGCTATTGATGTGGTTGCGCATGAACTCAGCCACGGCGTCACAGAAACAGAAGCTGCGCTGATCTATTTTGAACAATCTGGCGCGCTTAATGAGTCGTTATCGGATGTTTTTGGCTCGCTGGTGAAGCAGTACCACAAACAGCAAACCGCGGATCAGGCCGACTGGATCATCGGCGAAGGGCTGCTGGCAAAAGGGATTAACGGCAAAGGTCTGCGTTCGATGTCTCATCCCGGCACCGCCTATGATGACCCGCTACTGGGTAAAGATCCGCAGCCTGCACATATGAAGGACTTTGTGAAAACCCGTGAAGATAACGGCGGCGTGCATCTGAATTCCGGTATTCCCAACCGCGCGTTTTACCTTGCTGCGACGGCGATTGGTGGCTATGCCTGGGAGAAAGCCGGTTACGCCTGGTACGATACCGTTTGCGATAAAGCGCTGGCGCAGAATGCCGATTTCGCTGCCTTTGCGAAACTGACCATTCAGCACGGCGAAAAACGTTCGGGCCAACAGGTTGCAGACGCAATCGAGAAGGCCTGGAAAGAGGTTGGAGTGTTGTAATGAACGAACCCGAATTGACCGATGATGCGGTGGTTGAAGTCGCCCGTGAAGGCGGGCTGGCTTATATTCCGAAGCTGAGCGGCACGCGAAAAATCGTGATTGCTCAGCTTAACGCGGAACAACGCCAGCGCCTGGTCAATATCCTGCATCAGACCCTGCCGCTCGGGCAACCGCCCGGGCAGCCGGATTCACCGGGGCGCGGCGATCAGCGTTTTTACCGTTTGCAGATAACCTGGACCACGCAGCAGACCGATGTGCTGTTGCTGATCCCGGAAAGTAAAGCGCCACCGTCGCTGGTGGAACTGTGGCGCGATGGCGAAGCCTGCATCTGTAAGCCTTAAAGCGGGGTAAACTCGACGCGTTTTTTAGAGATTAACCCGTGGCCGTGCTGGCAGAAAAAGTCCACCGCGCCGCAGGCTTTTAACACTTCCAGGGGCTGATGGCACTCCGGGCAGTTTGCCTGTACTTCAATATCGTTGCCGCAGCCGTTGCAATGCGCATGCGTTCCCACCAGTTCCAGCGGGTTGTGGCAGGTCGGGCATTTGAGATCCATAACGCTCTCCTCGTTTATTTTTTCACTCCCCTTATCATACACCTTAAGTGACAAAATCCGCCGGGTTCACTTCATCAGCCAACTCGTAACACTTCCACGAACTAAATCTAAAGACTCTGATTTGCAATTGTGGTGGTTGTATTTGCAATGAAAGCGAAAGGCTTTGCAAAAAAAGCCCCAACAACCCAAGCTTCAACATATATTCAACCAGGCATCATTCATTATTCTATTTATTTTTAGACGTTACTTTTTATAAAGAAATAGCCCCTTATTCAGGGGCAGGATTTGAAGCAGAATCTAAAGCGAACTTTTCTTCGCTCCCTCAACCTCTTCTTTACAAGTACTATCATTAGTAAAATTATATTGTAGATATAAATATCCGGTATCGGTACCCGTCGCCCGTACATCGAGAGATACCATACTCAAATTGTTTTTTAATGAAGAGCCTTTTTCCCCTTTCCACTCCGCAGATAAAATACGCTCTTTTTTATTTAATCCCATCACCCAATCTTGTGGTTCTTTCCAGAGGGAACCAGAAAGAAGATAATCTCTTTTGTCGGCTTTACCATAGATAGAGGTTAAGGCATTACTTAACTCCTCAAACTTCGATTTCAAAGCAATTCCATAACTGTCCGTATTAATGCTTTTACCTACAGCGCGTATTTGACAAAGCCCTACTTTGGGGGAGATCTGAAGCCCGAATACCTCGAAATCAGCATTTTGCTTAGGCAATTTCGATGTAGTGTAAAGGTTAACGCTATTTTCTAAAAGCTTAAGTTCAGCCCCGGTCATATCTTCAATATTTTGTTTTGACAAGCCAGCTTCTAACCCGAATGGCCCTTCTGCTGGAGGAAGTTTCGGTGATTGTTGAGGCGTACTATTTTGCTGAGCGGGTTCCTTGTCGACTTTTGCATTACTCATCGGTGGTGTATCAACTTTGATCTCAGCCAGGCCATATTTAGCGATTAAATATTTCTGCTGAAGCATCGCCATGCTTTGTTCTTGCGTAGCAACCGTCGACAATTTCAAAGCCTGGATTAATCCGCCAGAGTACTGGTTAGCATCGGCCTTCGCTTCATCGATTCTGCTATTAAGAGTGTCCATTTCGGCTTTAATGGAGTTGGCAAGTTCCGGGTCAGGTTTTACGCTACTGACGGCTATGTCAATCTTCGCCCCTGCTTCAATCGCATTAATACGCTGTTCCAAAAGAGCCTTATTAGTCTCTAAAACTTCCAGTCTTGCTGTAACCAGATTCTTAATTAGCCCACCCGCAAACTGCTTACCTGTCTCATTCGCAGCAGAGATTTCAGTTTCCGTGCGTGATAATTCATTTTTTAGGTTTGCGACTTCCTGTTTTTGCTCAGAGGTCAATTCCTTTGGGCCACACCCTGTCAACAGGGTTAATGCTATCAATGTTGCTACAACCGTTTTTTTCATATCCCTATCTCATCTTTGAATAATGAGATTAATCCTAACAGGAAGTTTTTTTCTTTTAAACGATTGCAGACCTATCGTCCTCGCTTCGGAAGGACTCGTTATATAAATTGAAAAAGTTGACAGGTTACGGCCTGGAAGTAATTTCATCTGACGAGCCATGCGCCTAACCGGCGCAGGAAAAACAAATAGCCGGTGCCACTTGAAGCATGAAGTGAGAAATCACTACTGCTTTAAATACACGTTATGATTTGTCCGGGCTTAAAACATAAAACCCCTACTTGTTGGCTAGCCAACTTTCGGGGTTCGCTTCAGATTTGCGGGTTTCAGACGAGTAATTACTTACTCTTCTTAATGTGCTTAATCAGGCGCTTACGCTTACGTAACTGGTTCGGCGTCAGGGTGTTGCGCTTATCCGCAAACGGGTTTTCCCCTTCCTTGAACTGAATACGGATTGGCGTACCCATTACATCCAGCGATTTGCGGAAGTAATTCATCAGATAGCGTTTATAGGAATCCGGCAGATCTTTCACCTGGTTGCCGTGGATCACCACAATCGGCGGGTTATAACCACCGGCGTGGGCATATTTCAGCTTCACGCGGCGACCGCGCACCAGAGGCGGCTGATGATCTTCCGCCGCCATATTCATAATACGGGTCAACAGCGCGGTGCTGACGCGACGTGTGGAGCTGTCATACGCTTCGCGTACGGATTCGAACAGGTTGCCAACACCGCTACCATGCAGTGCAGAGATAAAGTGCACGCGGGCAAAGTCAATAAAGCCGAGACGGTAATCCAGCGTCTCTTTCACCTGCTCTTTCACTTCCTGGCTCAGGCCGTCCCACTTGTTGACGACAATCACCAGCGAGCGGCCGCTGTTAAGGATAAAGCCCAGCAGCGACAAATCCTGGTCAGAGATGCCTTCGCGGGCATCAATCACCAGCAATACCACGTTGGCGTCTTCAATCGCTTGTAGAGTTTTGATAACGGAGAATTTTTCCACCACGTCGGTGATCTTACCGCGCTTACGCACACCGGCGGTGTCGATAAGTACGTACTCACGTTCATCGCGCTGCATCGGAATGTAAATACTGTCGCGCGTGGTGCCCGGCATGTCGTACACCACCACGCGATCTTCGCCGAGAATGCGGTTAGTGAGTGTGGACTTACCGACGTTCGGACGACCGACAATCGCCAGCTTTATCGGCAGATCCTGCGGGTTGAACTCCTCTTCCGGCTCTTCTTCTTCGCCATTTTCACGGGCTTCGAACTGCGCCCAGTATTCGGCGTCTTCATCCACCTCTTCCGGCGGATTCAGTTCGTCCATCCACGGCATCAGCACGTGTTCCAGCAGGCTGGTGACACCGCGCCCGTGAGAAGCGGCGATAGCATAAATCTCACCAAGACCCAGCGCGTAGAAATCCGCTGTTGCCTGATCCGGATCCAGACCATCGGTTTTGTTAGCAACAAGGAAAGTCGGTTTTTCGCGTGAACGCAAATGCTTAGCAATAGCCGTATCCGCTGGCATCAGACCCGCACGGGCATCCACCATAAACAGCACGACATCGGCTTCTTCAATCGCCAGCAGCGACTGTTCCGCCATGCGCGTTTCCACGCCGTCTTCAGTGCCATCGATACCGCCGGTATCGATACAGATAAATTCGCGGCCTTCTACTTCAGCACGACCGTACTTACGGTCACGAGTCAGACCCGGGAAATCGGCCACCAGCGCATCACGGGTGCGTGTTAAGCGGTTAAATAGCGTGGATTTTCCAACGTTAGGGCGCCCGACAAGCGCGACCACAGGTACCATGTTTAAAGCCTCATTACAGGAAATTCATTAGCAAAACGGCGCAATTTGCGCGGCGTTTTAAAAACAGGAAAACGGCTCCTGCAACAGGAGCCGTCTTCGGAAACGACAACCTCAGCGCAGTTAGCGCGAGAGTGCGTACAGCGTGCCGTCTTTCGCCTGGATCAGCAGCTTGCCGCCAGCAACGACCGGTTCGGTCAGGAAACCGGAGCTGTCGACTTTCTGCTGCGCGACGAAACGCCCGTCTTCAACGTTGATCCAGTGGACATAACCTTCACTATCGCCTGTCACAATGTAACCATTATACAACGCCGGGGCAGTAAGGTTACGGTGCAGCAGATCGCTTTGCGTCCATAGGGTCACGCCACCGTCGGTGGTCAGCGCCAGAACGCGGTCATTCTGATCGATGATGTAGATGCGATTACCATCAACAACGAAGTCGCTCACTGAGCCCAGCTCACGTTTCCACATGATCTGGCCGCTGCGCAGATCCAGCGCCGTCAGGTTGCCGTTATAAGCCAGTGCATAAACAACGTTGTCCACCACAACCGGCGTGGTATCCACATCGCTCAGGCGATCGATTTCAGTCGGGCCGTTCGCCTGGGAGATGCGCTGCTGCCAGATCATCTGGCCCTGCTGCATCAGTACCGCGCTCACACGACCGTTATCGCCGCCGACAATCGCAGCGCCAAAGGCGGTGGTCGGTGCAGATTCACCGCGCAGAGAGAGCGCAGGCATATCCAGGTTGACCGTCCATTTCACCGCGCCGTCGCTTTCATTTAGCGCCTGCAACTGGCCGTTACTGGTATGAATCAGCACCAGACCGTCGCTCACTACCGGGCGGGAAAGTGCTTCACCAGCAACTTTTGCCTGCCAGGCCTTCGAACCATCGCTGGTATTGAGGGCATAAACCTGCGCTTTCTCAGTACCAACGTACACATGGCCGCCAGAAACGGTTACACCGCCGGAAAGCAGCGCAGCGCGCGTGGAGAACCAGCCGTCTTTCTCTGCCAGATTGACCGACCAGATTTCATGGCCGTCTTCAATGCTGACCGCTTTCACCACGCCGTGACGATCGGCGGCATAGACTACGCCGTCAGCAAATGCCGGGTGCAGATTAGAATAGAAATCGCCGATACCGTTGCCGACGGAAGTGCTCCACGCGGTTGTCGGGGTGAACTGATTTTCAACCACCGGTAGCGGGGACATTTTGACAACATCTTCTTCGCTATTGAACAGGGAACAGCCGCTCAATAACGTCACGGAAAGCAGCCCTGGCAGAAGTAATTTACGCAATTGCATCGGGTCCCTCTTAGATGGACAAATTATTAATTTTCATCTGCATCATTTCGCTGAGCGCAGGAGAGGCATTGTTTTTAATGCCGTTTTCCCATGCGGTGCGCGCACCTTGTTTGTCGCCTTTGCTCAACAGCGCTTCACCGCGCAGATCGGCAACAATTGCCGACCAGCTTTCGCCTTTAACGGCATCCAGCGTTTTGAGCGCAGCGTCTTGCTGCTTCTGCTGCACCTGAACACGCGCCAGACGGACGTTGATCATCGATTGCAGATTTTCATCACTGGTCGCGGCAAGCCCCTGTTGCAATTGCGCGGCTGCTTTATCCAGTTCATTTTTTTCTACGTATTGCTGTGCCAGTTCCAGTGAAGCCAGCGCACCATAAGTGTTTTTGTTGTCAGCGGCAAATTTCTCCGCAGCTGTGAACGACTCTGGCTTATCAGCCTGAAGCGCGGAAATCGCGTTTTCATAGGCCTGCGATGAAGCTCTCGCCGTATCTGCCTGATGGCCGTTCCAGTAACGCCAGCCCATCAGCGCACCAATACCCAAAACAACCCCAACAGCCAGCGCTTTGCCATTTTCGGCAAAGAAGCGCTTGATAGCGTCAACCTGGTCGTTTTCGTTCTCGTAAATTTCCACGCAATCCTTCTCCTTAACGATAATTCACCGGCGAGATTAGCCCAGTAGTGTGCGCAAATGCGCTGCAACGCTATCCTGCGTTACCGTACTCTGTTCACCAGAGCGTAAATCCTTCACCACAACATTACCGTCGGCGATTTCAGACTCGCCGAGCACCAGTGCGACGCGAGCGCCCCACTTATCTGCACGGGCGAATTGCTTTTTGAAATTGCCGCCGCCGTGGTTCATCATCAGCCTCACGCCAGGCAACGCATCGCGTACCTGTTCGCCCAACTGCATTGCAGCGGACTGCGTATTGGCGCCAGACGCCACCAGGTATATATCGACAACGGATTCTGCTTTAAATTCCGGATTAACCGCCTGAACCAACAAAACAAGTCGTTCAAGGCCCATCGCGAAGCCAACCGCCGGAGTCGCGCGACCACCAAGTTGCTCAACCAGGCCGTCATAACGACCGCCTGCGCAGACAGTTCCCTGCGCGCCAAGGCTGGTTGTCACCCATTCGAAAACGGTGCGGTTGTAGTAGTCAAGACCGCGCACCAGACGCTGGTTAACGGTATATGCGATACCGGCGTCATCAAGGAAAGCACACAGCCCGGCGAAATGTTCGCGGGATTCGTCGTCGAGGTAATCACCCAGTTTCGGCGCGTCGTTCAGCAGCGTCTGGATGTCCTGATTTTTAGTATCCAGCACGCGCAGCGGGTTGGTATACATGCGGCGCAGGCAATCTTCGTCCAGCTTATCTTTATGCTGTTCGAGGAATGCGACCAGCGCATCGCGGTAAGTCGCGCGCGCTTCCAGCGAACCAATAGAGTTGAGTTCAAGGGCAACGTGAGAGGCGATACCCAACTCACGCCACCAGCGGGCGGTAAGCATAATCAGCTCCGCATCAATATCCGGCCCTTGCAGACCAAACACTTCGACACCCAGCTGATGGAACTGGCGATAGCGCCCTTTCTGCGGACGCTCGTAGCGGAACATCGGCCCGACGTACCACAAGCGCTGTTCCTGATTGTACAGAAGACCATGCTCGATGCCGGCGCGTACACAGCCCGCCGTACCTTCAGGACGCAGCGTCAGGCTATCGCCGTTGCGATCGTCAAAGGTATACATCTCTTTTTCAACCACGTCGGTCACTTCGCCGATCGCGCGTTTGAATAACGGGGTCTGCTCTACAATCGGCAAACGGATTTCACTGTAACCGTAGCTGCCGAGCACGTTTTTCAGGGTGCTTTCAATGCGCTGCCAGATGGCGGTTTCGCCAGGCAGATAATCGTTCATGCCGCGAATGGCTTGAATATTCTTTGCCACGTTTATTCTCTTTATGAATACAAAAAATGAACCCTCAGGGCAGCGACGAGTCAGGGTCGCGCCGGGCGGGTTCATCATACACGGGAAGCCAGCCGCTTCCCAGCTACGTTATTTTTCTACCTGTTGCACGTCGATGCGGCGCGCTTCATCCAGGATCGACGCTTTTGCGCGAATACGGGCCTCAAGCTGCGCGATCATATCTGCGTTATCAAGACGATCTTTGCGCACGCCGTCTTCATACAGGCCGCTTTTCTTATTACCGCCCGTCACGCCGAGCGTGGAGACCAGCGCTTCGCCAGGGCCGTTCACCACGCAGCCGATAATGGAGACATCCATCGGCGTAATGATATCTTCCAGCCGCTGTTCCAGCGCGTTAACCGTACCGATCACGTCGAACTCCTGGCGGGAGCAGGTCGGGCAGGCGATAAAGTTGATCCCGCGGGAACGAATACGCAGTGATTTCAGAATATCAAAACCGACTTTGATCTCTTCCACCGGGTCGGCGGCCAGCGAAATGCGCAGCGTATCACCGATGCCTTCAGAGAGCAGTAAACCAAGGCCAATAGCGGATTTCACTGCGCCTGCGCGGGCGCCGCCGGCTTCGGTGATCCCGAGATGTAACGGCTGATCGATCTGCTTCGCCAGCAGACGATAGGATTCAACGGCAAGGAAGACGTCAGAGGCTTTCACGCTGACTTTGAATTGATCGAAGTTAAGACGATCGAGGTGATCCACATGGCGCATTGCAGATTCAAGCAGCGCCTGCGGCGTCGGTTCTCCGTACTTTTCCTGCAGATCTTTTTCCAGCGAACCGGCGTTAACGCCGATGCGGATGGGAATATTTTTATCACGGGCGCAGTCAACCACCGTGCGGATACGTTCTTCGTTACCGATGTTGCCTGGGTTGATGCGCAGACAGTCAACGCCATATTCGGCCACTTTCAGCGCAATACGGTAGTCAAAATGGATGTCCGCCACCAACGGAACACTCACCTGCTGTTTGATAAGTTTGAAAGCTTCTGCCGCATCCATCGTGGGGACAGAAACACGAACAATATCCGCGCCGACGCGCTCCAGCGCCTTGATTTGATTGACCGTCGCTTCCACATCCGTGGTGCGCGTGTTGGTCATTGATTGCACAGCGATGGGAGCCCCATCGCCGATAGGCACGTTCCCAACGTAAATCCGTTTCGATTTCCGACGTTGAATCGGGGCCTGGTTATGCATGAAAAATCTCCCGCGTTGCCCGTCTGTTACTGTGTTGCTGATTGTTCGGCATTGAGGGTCAGACGCGCAACCTGGTTAGTTCTGATAAAACGACTCAGATCGACAGGTTTTCCCTGATACTGGATCTGTACTGCTGCCGGTGCGCCAATTTTCAATTTATACGGCGCCTGACCGGTCAGATTCAGCGTGGCATCTTTACGTTGCAGGCCGCTAAACAGTTTTTTACCGGTCGCATCGCTCACTTCGAGCCAGCAGTCTGCATTGAAACTCATCACCAGCGCATTGGTATCGGCGACAGCGCCAGCAATACCTGCCTGATCGGTAGGCAGTTGCCCATTGTTGGCGGTTGCAGCAGGCTGCTGAGCTGATTCAACATTCGCCTGAGACGGAGAAACTACCTGGTTCTGGTTAGCGGTATTCACCGGCGCTTGCTGCGCGGTAGTTGGCGCCTGCGCGGTGGTTGCCGGAGCCGGGGCTTCAATCGGCGTTGAGGAGTTATCATCCGTCGCGGCGGCAGTGGCAGGATCGTTGTTCAACGGTACGCTTTGCGCGTTATTGTTGCTGTTGCTGGCATTAAGTTCCGCAGAGGATTGATCGGCCATCGTGCTGATCTCTTCCTGCTGCGCTTTATGATTCTGCCACCACCAGGCGCCCGTCAACCCCACCACCACAAACAGCACCAGCCAGGTAAAACTCATCAACCAGCCATCGCGTTTTTTGCGCGGTTTGCCTAAAGCAAAGGTCTGCATCGGAGCAACTTTCGCCGCTCTGATCGGCGCTTGCTTCTCGATCATCGGCAGTAATTCTTCTTCGGGGATGTGCACAAGGCGGGCATATGAGCGGATATAACCACGCACAAACGTCGATGCCAGATCGGCAGGCGATCGATCTTCTTCGATATCGCGTACCGTGGAGACCTTCAGACACAAGCGTTCTGCAACCGCCTGTTGGCTGAGTCCAAGTTGTTCACGGGCGCTGCGCAGACGAACGCCAGTGGTTTGTACTTCGTTTTGGTCTTGAGTGGCTTCAGTATTCATTCGCTACAACTACTGGTACGTGAAAAGTAAACATTCAGGCGCGTGTGGCCGCAATGCCCACACGCGCCGCGAAATAACCGGGTCAGTTAAACGTAGACCCACAGTATAAGACTGTCAGGCTCGTCATAACAGAACAGCTTTAGGCACTTTTTGCTAAGCCGTTGTTCCATCACTACATACTGCCCTAAAGTCAGGAGAAACGCACCGTAATTATTATTAGCCTGCATACGTACAGACTAAATATTCGACATATGTATAAAATGCAGCACATTCTTTGTGCTGCATAGCAGCCTTACAGCGTCTTCACTGCGATCGTTTCACCCTGCATACGCTTACGCATTGTACGCTTGGTGCGGTCGATCACATCGCCCGCCAGCTGACCGCAAGCGGCATCGATATCATCGCCGCGCGTTTTACGCACGATAGTGGTAAAGCCATAGCTCATCAGCACCTTGCAGAAACGATCGATACGGCTATTGGAGCTACGACCGTACGGCGCACCCGGGAACGGGTTCCACGGAATCAGGTTGATTTTGCACGGCGTATCTTTCAGCAGCTCGGCCAGTTCATGCGCATGTTCCGTGCCATCGTTTACATGGTCCAGCATCACGTACTCAATGGTCACACGGCCCTGATTGGCGTTGGATTTTCCAATGTAGCGACGAACGGCGCCGAGGAAGGTTTCAATATTGTACTTTTTATTGATCGGTACAATTTCATCGCGGATTTCATCGTTTGGCGCGTGCAGGGAGATAGCCAACGCAACATCAATCATATCGCCCAGCTTATCCAGCGCCGGAACCACGCCTGAAGTCGAGAGTGTGACGCGACGTTTAGAAAGACCAAAACCGAAATCATCCAGCATGATCTCCATCGCCGGTACCACGTTCGTCAGGTTGAGCAGCGGCTCGCCCATGCCCATCATCACCACGTTGGTGATCGGGCGAGTGCCGGTGACTTTCGCTGCGCCGATAATTTTCGCCGCACGCCACACCTGACCAATGATTTCGGAAACGCGCAGGTTGCGGTTAAAACCCTGTTGCGCGGTAGAGCAGAATTTGCACTCCAGAGCACATCCCACCTGTGAAGAGACACAGAGCGTCGCACGGTCTTCTTCCGGGATATAAACGGTTTCAACGCGCTGATCGCCAACGGCAATCGCCCATTTGATGGTGCCATCGGAAGAGCGTTGTTCTTCCACAACTTCCGGGGCGCGAATTTCAGCCACTTCTTTTAATTTGTTGCGCAGAACTTTGTTGATGTCGGTCATCTCATCAAAGTCGTCGCTGCAATAGTGATACATCCACTTCATCACCTGGTCGGCGCGGAAGGGTTTTTCACCTAAGTTTTTGAAAAATTCACGCATCTGCTGACGGTTTAAATCCAGCAGGTTAACTTTTGCGTCTTTGTTTGGAACCGTGAGAGCGTCGTTCTCAGGCATGACAATTTGTTCAGACATATTTTATTCCGGCCTCGTTATTACACGTTATGGCCCGTGGAGGGTTGAAAAGAAGCGCCCCAGGCAAGCGTCTGCTCATCCTGGGGCGCAGTATTGTACAAATTCTGACGCACAGATACCACGTTTGCACGCGGCATTTGCGAAAGAAAAGTGTAAAACTCGTTACACGATTAGCGCGTGCGCGGGCAAACTTCGCCTTCAGCAAAGAAGAAAGCGATTTCGCGGGCCGCAGATTCTACAGAATCGGAACCGTGCGTACCGTTTTCGGTGAAGCTGTCTGCGTAGTCAGCGCGCAGAGTACCGGCCAGCGCGTTCGCCGGATTGGTTGCGCCCAGCAGATCGCGGTGACGCTGCACGGCGTTTTCACCTTCCAGTACAGAAACCACGATCGGGCCAGACGTCATGAACTCAACCAGACCGTCAAAGAACGGACGACCTTCATGCTCAGCGTAGAAACCGCGAGCCTGTTCAACGGTCAGGTGCAGCATTTTGGTGCCAACGATTTTGAAACCAGCCGCTTCGAAGCGAGAGAAGATGCTGCCAATAACGTTTTTTGCCACCGCGTTCGGTTTGATGATGGAAAAAGTACGTTCAATAGCCATGTTTACCTCTGTAAGTTGTTCTGTTGCCCTGAATAGGTGTGGCGCGGATTATAAAGAGCAACACGGGCGTTGCCTATGGATGAAGGTAACATTTTTTTAAAATGAGACGAGTTTTAGCAACACTGTTCACCAAACTCGCCATTTGCTCGGTTATTGCACAGTAAACTGCACTGTCGCAACCTGTCCCGCATCATCCATAACCAATAACTGATATTCACCAGCTTTATCAAGCCGCAGATTCAATAAACTCGTATGCATCGTTAACGGCTCGCCATTTAAAAACCACCAGCGCTCCCCTTCTCCGCCACTGCTTTGCAACGGCAGCAGCGCAAATGTCTGTCCTGGAACACGCCTGATCACCGCCCCTTCCCGCACGCCGCTCAGTAACAGCGGTGGCGGCGCGTTGTCATCGCGCGGCGGACAATGGGGATCGGCGGCAGGCAAGCGCGCTGCGCGACGTTCACTGGCGGGCAACCAGGGTTCCAGCGGTCGCGGCCAGACAATCCAGGTTTTCTGCTGCGCATCCGGACAATCCGCCGCCACTCTGCGCCCGGTGCTGTTTAACCACAGCGGAAAGCGAATGCCGTGCAACCCTTCCTGTTCGGGCATCAGCAGCGTTGGCGGCTGGCTACCATCCAGTAACCACGTTGCCAGACGGCGGCGACAATTGCTGTCTCCCTCTGGCAGGCTCTGCCCACCCGGCCAGCAGATGATGCCGCTGCTTACGAAAGCGGGGCGCGGATCGCGCGGCAGTCGGGATTGTTCTATTGCCGAACGCGGTTGCAGCAGGTTGTTAACCTGATTCAACAGCGGCACTGCGCTGGCGAAACCAAACTGGCCGGCAACAGGTGTACCGTCCGGCCGCCCGGTCCAGATGCCGATGACATAGCGGGCATTAATACCTATCGCCCATGCATCGCGGTAGCCATAGCTGGTACCCGTTTTCCATGCCAGCGGTGCTACCTGCGGCAGCGCTTCATCCGGTACCGGCTGCGCTTCGCCAGCCAGAATACGGCGGATAATCCACGCAGCACCCGGCGACATCAACCGGCGTTCTTCCAGCGGAGCATCCGGCGTCATACGTAATTTTCCCGCATTGCCGTGGCGGGCAAAGGCGCTGTAGGCCGCCGCGATATCTTCCAGCCGCGCCCCTGCGCCACCGAGGATCAACGCCAGATTGGGCTCCGCACCGGCAGGCAGAATCAATGGCAGGCCGGCATTGCGCAGGTTAGCGGCGAAGGTTTTCGGGCCATAGGCCTCCAGCACCTGTACCGCAGGCAGGTTCAGCGATCTCACCAGCGCTTCGCTCATACTCACCGGGCCATGAAAGCCGCTGTCGAAGTTACCGGGGCGATAATCCCCTACCCGGCGCGGAACGTCCTGCAATAACGAGGCCGGATGAATCAGACCGTCATCAAGCGCCAGGCCATAAATAAAGGGTTTTAATACCGAACCCGGCGAACGGATAGCGCGGACCATATCGACATGGCTAAAGCGGCTGTCATCATTAATATCCACCGATCCGACCCAGCCACGCACCTTCATATTGGTATGATCGACAACGATCATTGCCAACGAACTGCGCGGCGGTAAACGCGACTTTACGCCCAGCGCCATCTCTTCCAGTTGCCGTTGCAGGCTGGCATCAAGCGTGGTCGTTACCTTCAGCGCTTTACTGGATGCCAGCATGCGCCGGGCAAATAACGGTGCCAGTTGCGGCATCTGTCGCGGAGCCAGCCACACCGGCTCTTCGCGTGACTCTTTCACCTGCGAGGCCGGCCACACTTTTTGCGCCACCATGCGATCCAGCACTTTGTCACGCGCCGCCTGCGCGCGTTGCGGCCAGCGATCCGGCCGTAAACGGCTGGGAGCTTGCGGCAAAACGGCCAACAGCGCCGCTTCGGAATAGCTAAGTTTCGCCGGTGATTTCCCCAGATAGGCCCAGCTCGCCGCGCCAACCCCCTGTAACGTGCCGCCAAAGGGTGCGCGATTTAGGTACAGAGTAAGGATCTCGCGTTTGGAAAGGTGCCACTCCAGTTGCATCGCTCGCCATAGCTGGCGGATTTTGCCGCCAAAGGTACGCGGATGCGGATCCAGCAATCTGGCGACCTGCATGGTCAGCGTGCTGCCGCCAGACACCACGCGCCCGGCACGCAGATCCTGCCAGGCAGCCCGCAAAACGGAAAACGGATTAACACCGGGGTGCGCCCAGAACCAGCGATCTTCATACTGAATGAGCGCCTGTAAGTAGTGCGGCGAAACCTCTTCGATGGTCACCGGGTAGCGCCAGATGCCCTCCGCGTCGGCAAAACGCCATAGCGGCGTTCCGTCTTCAGCCACCACCACCCGTGCCGGAGCAACTTCATTCAGCGGCAACGGCCAGATTCTGTCCGCAGCAATAACGCCGAGCATCAGTAGCAACAGCCCTCCCGCCAGCCAGCGCCAGCGGGTATGTAACAGAAGTTTTTTCACGTTACGGGACAATAATCATCGGGCTGCGAGTCGCACCGATTGCCCGCCACTGCGGAACGTACATCGATTCCACTTGTGGCGCCGGCACCTGATATGTCCCCGGAGTTACCGCGCGCGCCAGGTAGACCAGCGTTACCGGCTGGCCTTCGCTTACTGGCACGGCAGCCACAAAGCGATCGTCGCGGAACTCCATATGCTGAATGTCCGCCTGCTGCATCCGGTTAAGCAGTTCCTGTACTTCGCTACCGCTCTCCTGGAGGCTGGCGCTGCTGCTCGCGAGGTTCTGGTTTTCCAGCTCCAGACCGGCAGGCAGTAAATCCACCACCAACGCATCCGGGACATTCTGGCTGGCGCTCACCTCCAGCCAGACCAGCACCAGCTCGCCACTTTTCAACGATGAGAGTGATTTGCTCCGTCCGTCGGTGCCCAGCACCGTGCGTTCAATGTGCAGCACGTTGTCAGAAGGCGCAGGTGCCTGCATCGGATAGCCGCTACTGTCCAGGCGCAGCCATAACGGTGAGCTACCGCTGTTGGTCACCTGCAGCGCCGCCAGTTGATCGGCATCGAGGTTGCGGGTTTGCGCTTTATCGCCACTGAGTACCGCCGTCTCCAGCGAGGTTTGCGCCTGCCACGCCCCGGAGGCATTTTGCAGATTACGTCCGGCCATAAATAAGGCATTGCTTTCCTGCGTGGATAACCAGCGCTGCCCGTAAGCCTGTTCTGAGAGCGTTGTCAGCAGGCGCGTTTGCTCCTGTTCCAGCAGCGTATTCTCTTGCAGCAGTGCCAGCATCAGCGCATTGTCGCGCAGCTCGCTGCCATAATCCGCCAGCCAGCGATTATCCTTCGCCCGTGGGGTTTTCAATGCCAGAGCCAGCGCCTGTTCGCTGCGTTGCGCGTCGCCCATCAGTTTTAACGCCACGCCCAACTGCATCAGCGGTAACCCTGCTTTGGCCTGGTCGTGACGCTGCCAGATTTCGCGCAGCGCACCCAGTGGCGCTTTCTGCTGACGCGCCAGTACCAGACCGGCATAGCTTTGCACGGCAAATTTCGTTGCCGGGAGATCGTCGCTATAGCGCACCGCCATCGTTGCAGGGTCCTGCAGGTAACGCAGCAAGCGGTTATTCGCGTTGTTCAGCGCCTCCGCCGGAACGCTGTATCCTTGCGCCGAGGCGCTGACCAGAAAATCGGTGACATACGCCGTCAGCCAGTACTCTTCCGGACCGCTCTTATCCCACAGCGAGAACCCACCGTCGTCGCGCTGCATCTGCAGCAGTCTGGAGATACCGATATCCACCGCTGCGCGCCGCTGTTCGTCGCTGTCGCCTTTAATACCGAGCGCTTTAAGCTGCGCGGCATTGGTATAAAGCGACGGGAACAGCCCGCTGGCGGTTTGCTCAAGGCAGCCATACGGATAAGCTTTTAGCTCCTGAATATAGCGAGCGATATTCAGTGGCGGTTTGCCGCTCAACAACAGACGCCCCTGAAGCGTGGCCGGTGAAATGCCTGCCAGATGCTGTTCCGGCGCATGCCAGCTCTCGCCAGGTTTAAGCATTGCGCCGCTGTTGACCGTTTGTGCAGCAAATGGCGGGCGCACACCGATTTTCCACTGCTTCTGTAACGGGGCGAAGGTTTCGCCTGGCAGCGTCAATCCGCTGATTTGCGCGTTAATGTCGCCGTCGCCAAATCCGTCCAGCGCCCGTACCGGAATAAACACGGTGGTGCGTTCACCCGCTGACAAAGTGAGCGGCTCCGGCGATTGACTTTCCAGCGCCAGTAATCCCCCGGCGCTGAGGGCAACATTGAGCGTTTGCGGCCGATCGGTCAGGTTGGTGAGATCCAGGGTCAGGCGCGACGTGTCGCCGCTACCAAGGAAACGCGGCGTGTTCAGTTCGGCTATCACCGGCGCGGCCACCACCACTTTGCTTTCGCTGCTGCCAAAATCCTCTGCCGACCACGCCTGCGCCATTACGCGTAACTCACCGTTGAAATCGCCAATCGGTAACGTCACCGTGCCTTCGCCATTTTCATCCAGTTGTACTGGCTGCGCCTGCTGGGCAATGATAGTGACGTGATTGACCGGCGGTTTTCCGCCGCGATTCATTTCATCGCTATCACCGCCGAAGCGCAGCGTAGCAAGGCGACCTTGCCCTTCTATCACCTGGCCGTAAATATCATAAATATCCGCGCCGTAGCGTTTCTGCCCGAAAAAAGCCTGCCACGGATCCGGCGTCACGTAGTCGGTAATATTCAGCACGCCGCTATCTACGGCGGAGAGCAGCACATTCACCTGTTTCGGGGTTTCGCCGTTTTTCACCGTCGCCTTCACTTTAACGGTCAGCGGCTGGTTGGGACGCATTTTTGGTGGTGTATCCAGCGCAATGTCGAGTCGGCGGTTTTCATCGCCCATCGGCAAGTGCAGCAAACCGACCGAGCGTTTTGGCGTGGCGGATTTCGATTTATCGCCCGGGCGGATCACCAGCGTGCTGAGGTAGAGATCGTGACGCTGCCATTTTTGATCGAGCGGAATACTCAGATCGAGGCCATCGGCCGGCACATCAATCTCTTTCCACCACAGCGGCCCCTCACTGGATTCGATCATCGCGTAACCTTTACCTGCGGCTGGCGCGGTGATGTGCAATTTCACGGTATCGCCCGGTTTATAACCCGGTTTGTCCAGCTTCATAGTGACGCGATCAGGCCGCGCGGCGCCCGCACCGTCGCTGTTGTCCTGCCAGCTATAACCGGCCCAGAAACGTACGCTGCTGATGGTGTCGTTTGGCCCTTTCACTTCCAGGCGGTAAGAACCCCAGTCCACCGGGAAACTCACCTTGCCGGTTTCATCCGCCGCAAGGCTGAGGCTCTGTTCGCCTTCCACCAGATCTTTCTGGTTGAATTGCGACTGCCAGCCTTCGCTTTCCGACCAGTTCCAGAAATAGTCGCGCCGTTCGCGGATCAGGCGCACCTGCAAATCATTAACCGCCTTTTTCGTCCCGGCGGCATCGGCATAGACGATATCGAACGCTGCGTTGCTGCCTTCATCAACAATCGGCTGATTGACGGTGGTGTCAGTGCGGTAGTCGTAAACGGCTTTAGCGGCAAATTGCGGACGGATCCCGGGCAGCGACGACGCAGGCCAGATGGCCTGTTCCGCGCGGCGCGTAACCGGACGCCCGCCCGATTCCAGCAGGCTGGCCTGCAAAATCACCTGTAACGGCGAGTGCGTTTCCTGCCACTGACTCGGCGTACTGACTGCACCCTGACCTTCGTTATCCAGCGTCAGATGCACTTCATCCAGGCTGCGGCTCAGGTTCTCTTCAGCGATATCGCCAAACTGGAAGCCTGGCAGCGCGGCTACCGCTTCGCGCAGAGGACGCAAGAACAATTGCCCCTGCAATGTATTGCCGCTGGCGGGCGCGCCATAGAGGTAGTGACCATTAACGGTGAACACCACATCTGCGGCCGGATCCACCGGCGTTGGCTGCGGCGTAATGTTCAGCGCCATGCGCTCCGGCATAAAGTCTTCAACATGGAAACCCCACTCACGCGGCAGGTTATCACCGGTGTTGGCGCGAATATGCCACATTCCCGTTTGTGCGCTGGCATCCAGCGCATAAGTAAAGTGATACAGGCCATTTTGCGGCTGGCTAACCACTGTGCGGACCACCTGGCCGTCCGGTTTGACCACTTCGAGTTTGACCGGCTGCTCCGCCAGTGGTTTACCGTCGCTATCGCGTAGCAGGCCATTAAGGATCACCGTTTCACCGGGGCGATACAGATCGCGCGGGCCAAACATAAAGAACTGTTTGCTGTAGCCCGGCTCGCCCGCAATAGCGAATTCGGCCAGATCCAGCGCCGGTAATTTTAGATCCAGCAGCGTGGTTTCACCCTCTTTGCGCGCCAGCACCAGCGCAGCTTCTTTATCGCTGTTCAGGGTAGCGTGCCCATCAGCATCGCTGGTCGCCTGCGCCAGGGTTTGCCCCTTCTCATTCAGCAACGACACCTCAATGCCGGAGAGCGCTGCGCCGTTTTCCAGCCCCTGGGTGAAAATATCCAGCCGGTTATGGTAACGGTGCATCGAGAGGCCGATATTGCTGAGGGTGAACAGCGTGGCGGCATTGCTGTAGTTGTAGTGACCGGCCTGATTCATCACCGCGATATAGACGCCAGTCTGCTGCAACGGCTGGATACCGCTTAACGGCAGCAGCAGTTTTTCCCGGGTGTTGCGCGCCGGGTTGAGATCAAAGCGGCCGGTGTAGACCAGATCGGCCATTTTTAATAGGGTGTCCGACTCCCAGTTCGAAAGCGAGTTGCGATACTCCCACTGGCTGATAAACGCCGCCAGCGACTCCGGCTTCACGCGATAAAAGTTAACATCAACATTATTGACGTTCAGCGCCATAACGGGCAGCCCCTCCACGACTTTACCCGGCAGCAGCGAACCCCGGCTGGCAAAACCGACGCTTGGCTGAACGTCGCGCGTGGCGATGGTTTTCTCATAATCGATGCCGAAGGTGGCTTTATTCAGCGCCACCAGCCCACGATCGACCGATACCAGCAGTTCGCGATTCGGCTCCAGGTGCCGCAGACGCAGCTCTTTCAGGTTGGGCGCCAGCTCCCATGCGCCATCCACCTTGCCGCTCTTTTTATCCACCAGATGCACGGTTGAGGCAAAATTCTGCGCGGGATCGAGCGGGACCGAGAAAGTCAGCACCAGCGTGGCGGCGCCGTCCAGTTGCACTTCAGACGCATCCAGCAGCGTCAGCGGCTTGCCTTCACTGCGGGCAGCAAGCTGAGCCAGCTTCTCTTTGTCCGGCGCGGCAGGAGGCGTTTTTTGCTCAGCGCTGGCAGAAGACGCGGCAGGCGCGTTGGCTGCTTTCGGTTTATCGTTGTTATCACAGCCAGCAAGCGTAAGGGTGGTCAGCAGCGCAGCAGTCAGCGCCGCAATACGTAGCGGTTTCATTCGTTATCCCTGGTTCATTAACCTGTTGAAAGAGGCCCACCTAGTATTATGCGCAGCCGCATGAATTACAAAATGTCTGATGAATTCTGGAAAGCGCCTCGCAAAGGCGGCGTTCTCATCACGCTGGCACTGTTACGGGGATCACAGGTCGTAACGTAACATGTTACGTTACGAGTCATTTGTTTTTAAAACAATAAGATAGCTGGATAAATATCGCTTCAGACTGCTAACGTTATGTGGTCTGTGCACCGTTGTGCGCGGTTCTAATAAGAGAGATCACTATGTCCAGAGCCGTGAATGCCCTACAAAATTTTGGTAAGTCCCTCTTTGGTCCGGTACTCATTTTGCCCATCGTCGGCCTGTTTATTGCCTTCGGGAATATTTTTGGCAATGGCAACCTGGCCGAATATTTGCCATTCCTCGGTCACCCGTTTATTCAGCACATCGGTCAGTTGATCGCGAAATCCGCTGTCTCCGTGCTCGCCAACCTGGCGCTGGTATTTGCCGTGGGTATCCCCGTCGGGCTGGCTTCGCGGGATAAAGGCTACGCCGCGCTGATTGGTCTGGTGACGTTTATTGTGTTCATCAATGCCATGAACGTGACGTTGCAAATGCAGGGTGCGCTGGCTCCCGCCGATCAAATGAAAGCGGCAGGCCAGAGCATGGTGCTTGGGGTACAGGTGCTGGAAATGGGTGTGTTTGCCGGGATCCTGACCGGTGCGCTCAGCGGTTATCTGTACAACAAATATTCCGGCGTGCAGTTTTCCGGCGCGATGGCGATTTACTCCGGCCACTGCTTTGTGGCGATGATTATGCTGCCGGTGTCGATGGTGCTCGGCGTGGTAATGAGCGAGCTGTGGCCCTTCGCCCAGCATGGTATCAGCACGCTGGCGCTGGCGATTAAAGGTGCCGGGCCATTTGGCGTGGCGGTGTACGGTTTTCTTGAGCGCATTCTGGTGCCGACCGGGCTGCATCATCTGGTCTATACCCCGTTTCTTTATACCGAACTGGGCGGTACGGCGGATGTTTGCGGTAGCACTTATCAGGGCGCGCGGAACATTTACTTCGCGGAAATCGCCTGCCCTGGCGTGAAGCAACTTAGCAGCACGGTAGTCTGGGATGCGCGCGGTATCAGTAAAATGTTCGGCCTGCCGGCCGCCGCGCTGGCGATGTACGTGACGGCAAAACCGGAGCGCAAAGCGGCCGCCAAAGCGATTTTGATCCCCGCAGCACTCACTTCGCTGCTGGTCGGCGTGACGGAACCGATTGAGTTCTCTTTCCTCTTTGTTGCGCCGCTGCTGTTTGTGGTGCATGCGGTGCTGACCGGGATCGGCATGATGCTGTTCTCGTTGTTCGGCGTTCATGCCATCGGCGCGAACGGCATCATCGATTTTATTCTCTACAACCTGCCTCTCGGTATCCAGAAGTCGAACTGGCCAATGTATATCCTCGTTGGCGTCATTATGTTCACCCTCTACTTTGTCATCTTCCGCTTTTTGATTCTGCACTTCGATATGAAAACGCCAGGCCGCGAGGAAGAGAACGAAGAGACGCGCCTTTACAGCAAGCAGGATTACCAGGCGAAAGGCAATAACGACGCGATGGGCGAAGCGATTATCGCCGGGCTGGGCGGGCGCGCCAACATTGAGGTGGTGGATAACTGTTACACCCGCCTGCGCGTCACGGTGAAAGATGCGGCGGTAATTAACGAACCGCAACTGAAAGCGACCGGTGCAAAGGGCGTGATCAGACAAGGTAATAACGTTCAGGTGGTCTACGGGCTGCATGTCAAAAAAATGCGAGAAGCCGTTGAGATGTTTCTCTGAAGGAGTCCAGAAATGGTAAAACCCCCGTTTATTTTATCCATCGCCGGTGGCGGCAGCACCTATACACCGGGCATCGTGAAAAGTCTGATGGTTCAGTTGGAAGCATTCCCGCTGGCGGAAATTCGTCTCTACGACATTGATGCTGCGCGGCAAAACACCATTGCGCCGGTGGTGGAAAAAGTGATCCGCGACCACAGCCAGCGCATTAAATTTACCGTCACGAATGATGCGGAAACGGCATTCAGCGGCGCGCATTTCGTCTTTGCCCAGATGCGCGTTGGTCAGTACAAGATGCGCGAACAGGATGAGAAGATCCCGCTGCGTCATGGTGTGGTCGGCCAGGAAACCTGCGGCCCCGGCGGGCTGGCCTATGGCCTGCGTACCATTCTGCCGATGGTCGAGCTTATCGATCAGGTTACGCGCTACGCGCATGAGAAAGCGTGGATCGTCAATTACTCTAACCCTGCGGCGATCGTCGCTGAAGGGGTGCGTCGGCTGCGCCCGCAGGCGCGGGTGCTGAATATTTGCGATATGCCGGTCGCCGCGATGCGCAATATGGGGGCGATCCTCGGCGTCGACCGCCACAAGCTGGAGGTCGATTATTTTGGCCTGAATCACTTCGGATGGTTTACGCAGGTGCGCGTGGATGGTGAAGATCGCCTACCGGAATTGCGCGAACACGTTGCCCGCTTTGGCCTGCTGACCGAAGACGCCGCGCAAACGGATCCGCAGCACGCCGATCCGTCATGGGTGAAAACCTGGCGCAATATCAAGCCGATTATGGATCACTTCCCGGAGTATCTGCCGAACCCGTATTTGCAGTACTACCTGATGCCAAACGAGATCGTCGCGCACCAGGATCCTGGCTACACGCGCGCCAATGAAGTGATGAACGGGCGCGAAAAGAAACTGTTTACCGCCGCGCAGGAGTATCAACGCAGCGGAGTCCTGCCCGATGCGTTTCATGTTGGCGTCCACGGCGCGTTTATCGTTGATGTGGCCTGCTCGCTGGCGTTTGATCTTCGCCAGCGCCACCTGGTGATTGTGGAAAATAAAGGGGCTATCGCCAACCTGCCGTACGACGCAATGGTAGAAGTTCCGGCTTACATCACTTCCTCCGGGCCGGAACCGGTGCGCATGGGTGCGGTGCCGCTCTTCCACCAGACGCTGTTAATGCAGCAACTGGCCTCGGAGCAATTGCTGGTTGAAGCCACCATTGAAGGCAGCTACGAAAAAGCGCTCCAGGCGTTTACCCTGAACCGCACGGTGCCGACCATGCAGCATGCCAAAGCAATTCTCGATGAGATGATTGAGGCTAACCGCGACTACTGGCCTGCGCTGCAAAAAGCGTGGGAAAACGGCAAAGCGGTATAAAAATACCGAGTTGGCTCGCGGGTTTAGCGAAGGTGGCTTGTCGGGGGATGAAAAAACGTTAACAATTCAGAGTAATCATTGATGACACGGAGATCCCCATGTCCACCTCTTTTTTTGTCGCGGCCGACTGGCTGATAGAGCATAGCGATGATCCTGAAATCCAGTTGATCGACGCCCGCATGGCGCCGGTTGGTCAGGAACATCGCGATATGCGTGCAGAGTACCGTGACGGGCATCTTCCCGGCGCGGTTTTTTTTGATATCGAAGCCCTTTCCGACCACAGCACCTCCTTACCGCATATGCTGATGCGGCCGGAAGCGTTCGCCGTGGCGATGCGCGAACTGGGCATCAGCCAGGATAAACACCTGGTGGTGTATGACGAAGGCACATTGTTCTCCGCGCCGCGCGCATGGTGGATGCTGCGCAATTACGGCGTGGAGAATGTCTCGATTCTCGCGGGCGGTCTGGCCGGCTGGCAGCGTGATGCCCTGCCGTTGCAGAAAGGCGAGGTGCCGCTGCCGGAATCCGACTTTAACGCCAACTTCGATCCGTCCGTGGTGAAAAAGCTGACCGATGTGCTGCTGGCAAGCCACGAAGGTACCGCGCAGATTGTCGATGCGCGCCCTGCCCCGCGTTTTTCCGGCGAAGTTGATGAGCCGCGCCCGGGTCTGAAGCGCGGGCATATTCCCGGCGCACTGAACGTGCCGTGGGTTGATCTGGTGGTCGATGGCGAGCTGAGAACCACCGCCGAGTTGGCTGCTATTTTCCGCCGCCAGGGCGTTGACCTGAACCAGCCGATTATTGCCAGCTGCGGCTCCGGCGTCACGGCGTCCGTGGTGATCCTTGCGCTTGCGACGCTGGGCGCGACTAACGTGACGCTGTATGACGGCTCCTGGAGTGAATGGGGCGCACGCGACGATTTGCCCGTCGAACCGGCCTGAATGGACAACCGGCTTGCGCCCTTGCTGACGCGCGGGGCATCACTGACCCGCGCGGAATATCGTGTTCTTGCCCACCTGACGGAACATCCGCTACTGGTGGGTAATATCACCGTGCGCCAGCTGGCACTGGCGACTTACGTTTCCACCGCCACCATTATCCGGCTCTGCCAGAAACTGGGCTTTAGCGGCTACAGCGAATTTATCTGGCACTGCAAACAGCTTTTGTCCGACACGCCGCATATTGCGCAGCAACATCATGAAGGTCATGACGCGCTACCGGCGCTGTTCCCGCAGTTTATGGCTAATTACCAGCGCACCTTTCAGTGGGTAACGGAAGAGAAGCGTCACCGCTTCGCCGCGCTGCTGCGCGATCGGGAGAGTTTTTTCCTCTATGGCGCGGGGTTCTCTTATCTCTTCGCCGAGTATTTAACCAAGAAGCTGCAGGTGCTGGGCAAGACGGCGTTTATCTCCGGGCCTGGCGACAGCCGCAATATCTTTCTCAGCAATGCCGCGCGTTATCAGGTCTTTATTGCCGTATCGCGCAGCGGCGAAACCGAGCAGGTGCTGGATAAAGCGCGGATTGCGCGCACGGTTGGCATGACGGTCGTTGCCTTTACTCGCGCGTCAGCAAACACGCTGGCGGAACTGGCGGATGTGCATTTTGCGCTGTATGACGAAGCGGTGCACTTTGCTGCTGAAGCGGCGGGCATTACATCGTTTGAGTCGAATCTGGTGCTGTTGATGGATCTGTTGCTGCTGGAAGCAACACAATAAACGGGCGGTACATGTCGCACCGCCGGTTCATCAGATAATGCGGTTGTTTTTGAAATCGCGCAGGAAGCTGCCCCAACGGCGTTCATAGAACGGCGTGATGTGCGCCAGCATAAAGTGGCTGATGCCTTTCTCGCCTTCCACCACCTGGCAAATATCGATCGGTTCATCCCCTGGAAGCGTATCTGTCGCGACGCTGCCCGCTGCATGGATGATCTCTTCGATGTCCCCTTCCGCTTCAATGCCAATCAGCAGGTTGGGTTGCTCGTCGGCCTTCTCTTTAATTGAGCAGAGAAACGCGCGTTTAACGGTTTTGATGCTTTTAAACAGCGTGGTCAGTGAATCGACCATTTGCGCAGGCGGTTCAGCCACTTCGGAAAGCAGCAGCGCTGTACCGCCTTCCAGCACCTCCTGCTGGCTGAGCGGACTGCTTTCTGCGCCCACCAAATGGCTTAACTCGCGCGGCGTGAACTCTTTGCCAGTGGGTAATTTAGCGTTGAGAAATAGCGTCTCTCCCAGCGTCATTTCAAACAGCGTACGCGCAGGCATGACCACAAATGCCTGTTCGTCGCTCACGGCCTGCTGTAAGGCTTCCAGCGAGGTAAAGAACGGAATGACCGAGTTACCGTCATCTTTTTCCCAGTGCTGTAAATCCAGCGCGCTATCTTCGACAATCGCTTCACCTTCCGCTGCCGTGCCCGGCACCCAGACGGTGGATTCCAGCAGCGTACGGAAAAAAGCCGGACGGTAAGCGGGCTCGGTCGCCGCTTGCTCCAGCAGGGTTTCTAATTCGTTTTTGCTTTCGGACATAGGTTCTCTGATTCGTTGTAGTCCATGGCTTTGTAGGCCGGATGAGCGTAACGCCATCCGGCACAACAATGACGCTTACCCGGCGGTCAATAAATTCGCGATGGTGCGTACGCCAAGCCCGGTCGCACCGGCCGCCCACTGTTCCACTGCCGCTTTGCGGTAAGTGGCGGAGCAGTCGATATGCAGCCAGCCATGCTGATAATTTTCAACAAAGTGCGACAGGAACCCGGCCGCCGTGCTTGCCCCGGCCGGGAAAGAACCGCTGGCGGTGTTGTTCAATTCTGCAAAGCTGGACGGCAGTTGGTTGCGGTGGAACTCCGCCAGCGGCAGACGCCAGAACGGTTCATTTTCCGCCGTCGCACTGTTGAGCAGACGGCCAGCCAGCGCATCATCAAAGCTGAACAGCGCGTGGTAATCGTTACCCAGCGCGGTTTTCGCCGCGCCAGTCAGCGTTGCGGCATCAATGATAAACTGTGGTTTTTGCGCAGAGGCATCAATCAGACCATCCGCCAGCACCAGACGCCCTTCAGCATCGGTGTTCATGATCTCTACGGTTTTGCCATTGCGATAATGAATAATATCGCCCAGTTTAAAGGCATTACCGCTGATCAGGTTGTCGGCGCAGCAGAGGTACAGTTTGACGCGTTTATCCAGCCCGCGCGTGATGGCGAACGCCAGCGCGCCGGTCACCAGCGCCGCGCCGCCCATATCGGATTTCATAGAATCCATCGATGAGGTTGGTTTGATGCTGTAACCGCCGGAATCAAAGGTGATGCCTTTGCCCACCAGCGCAGCATATACCGGCGCATCCGGATTACCCGTCGGGTTGTAGTCCAGCGCCAGCAATACCGGCGGGCGCTCAGAACCGCGACCAACGGTGTGCAGGCCAAGGTAATTTTGCTCGCGCAGATCTTCGCCTTTGGTGATGCGGTAAGAGACGTTTTCACCGCCTACGCTGTGCAGCAGATCGACCGCGCGCTGCGCCAGTTGTTCCGGCCCTAACTCTTCTGCCGGCGCGTTGATGATGTCGCGAACCCAGTCGATGGTTTGCAGGCGGCTATCCAGCTCTTTTTGCCCGGCTTCGTCCAGCGGCGCCCACTCCACTTTGCGCGTGCCTTTCGGCCCTTTGTAACCGGCCCAGAACGCCCAGCTACGATCCGCGTCCCAGCCTTCGCCGCTCAGCGCAACGTGTTTAATGCCGAGGCCGTCGATTTTGCGCGCGGCGCGCTGAATCAGACCTAAATCGTCTTTTCCATTCAAATGCAGAACGATGCCGTCGTTATTGATACTCCAGGAGGCTTTCTCACCCCAACGCGCATCCGCGCTTTGCGTGGTGAGTGTCACTTTCATAGCTTCTGTCATTATATTTATCCTTATCGGCAGGTGCCGGATGGCAATGTTGCCTTTTCCGGCCCACGTATGCATGAAAACGGGCCGCCCGAAGGCAGCCCGTGAGATGATTATGATGCTTCGTCTAACCAGACTAGCAGAATCGCTTCGAGAATTTTTTCATTCGATGCGTTCGGATCGTCGTCAAACTCTTCCAGCTCGCAGATCCACTGATGCATATCGGTGAAACGTACGGTTTTCGGGTCCACGTCCGGGCGGCTATCATACAGCGCCTCGCCGATTTCGCGGCTGTCGGTCCATTTCAGTCCCATATCAGTGCTCCCGCGCGTGGTTGATGGTGTAACGCGGGATCTCAACCACCAGATCTTCATCGGTGACGCGCGCCTGGCAGCTTAAACGGCTGTCCGGCTCCAGACCCCAGGCTTTATCCAGCATGTCGTCTTCGTCTTCGCTGCTTTCCGGCAAAGAGTCAAACCCTTCACGCACGAGGCAGTGGCAGGTGGTGCAGGCACATGATTTTTCGCAGGCGTGCTCAATCTCGATACCGCCGCGCAGGGCAACATCAAGAATGGTTTCACCGCTCTTCGCTTCCAGAACTGCGCCATCCGGACAGAGATCCTGATGAGGCAGAAAAACAATTTTAGGCATATTAAACCTCGTCGACGGAATGGCCTTTCAGCGCGGTACGCACGGACTGATCCATACGGCGTGCGGCGAATTCCTGGGTTTGTTTATCTACGTTTTTAATGGCTTGTTCTATCGCGTCGGTATCATCGCCGTCGGCAACGCTGCGCAACTGCGCAACCGCCTCGTCGATAACCTCGCGCTCTGCGGCGCTTAACAGCGCGGCATCAGCGGCGAGCGCGCCGGTCAAGCTTTCCAGCACGCGCGCGGCTTCCACTTTCTGCTCCGCCAGCATACGCGCTTTCACGTCCTGCTCGGCGAAACTCATGGAGTCTTTAATCATATTGGCGATTTCGCCGTCGGTCAGACCGTAGGATGGTTTCACCTGGATCGAGGCTTCCACGCCGGTGGATTTCTCCATCGCAGTGACGCTCAACAGACCGTCTGCATCCACCTGGAAGGTGACGCGAATATGCGCCCCACCCGCCGGTAGCGCAGGAATACCACGCAGAGCAAAACGCGCCAGCGAACGGCAATCCGCCACCAGCTCCCGCTCACCCTGCATCACATGGATAGACATTGCGGTCTGGCCATCTTTAAAGGTCGTGAACTCCTGGGCGCGAGCCACCGGAATCGTGGTGTTGCGCGGAATAACTTTTTCCACCAGTCCACCCATGGTTTCCAGCCCCAGCGACAGCGGGATAACATCCAGCAGCAGCATTTCGCTGTCCGGCTTGTTGCCGACCAGAATGTCCGCCTGGATTGCCGCGCCAATCGCCACCACTTTATCCGGGTCGATGGAGGTCAGCGGCGTGCGGCCGAAAAATTCACCCACGCGTTCACGCACCAGCGGTACGCGGGTGGAACCGCCCACCATCACCACTTCCAGCACATCCTGCGCTTCCACGTCCGCATCTTTTAACGCACGACGACAGGAGAGCAGCGTACGTTTGACAAGCGTTGAGATCATCTCTTCAAACTGCGCGCGAGTCACCACGCCCTGCCAGCCAGCGACATCAACAGTCGTGCTGTCGGCATCGCTCAGCGCAATTTTGGCAGCAATTGCCGCATCCAGAAGTTCACGTTGCTGGCGCGCATCGCTGCGATCGGTAATGCCTGCCTGCTCGCTGATGTAATCTGCCAGCAGGTGGTCAAAATCGTCGCCGCCGAGCGCGGAATCGCCGCCGGTCGCCAGCACTTCGAACACGCCGCGGCTCAGACGCAGAATCGAGATATCAAAAGTGCCGCCGCCAAGATCGTAAACGGCGATAACGCCTTCTTTACCGGAATCCAGACCGTAGGCAATTGCTGCTGCGGTCGGCTCATTGAGCAGACGCAGCACATGCAGCCCGGCCAGACGCGCAGCATCTTTGGTGCCCTGACGCTGTGCGTCGTCGAAATAGGCAGGAACGGTGATCACCACGCCATCCAGCTCGCCGGAGAGCGTCTCCTGCGCGCGGGCAGCCAGCGCTTTCAGAATATCGGCAGAAACGCGGATCGGGTTGACCACGCCGCCGCGCGTCACAATCATCGGCAGGCCGTTTTCACTGGCCTGGAATTGCCACGGCAGATGCGGGTAACGCGCCTGAATATCCGCCAGACTGCGGCCCATCAGGCGTTTTACGGAGCTGATGGTATTGACCGAATCCAGCGCTGCATTGGCGCGCGCATCGTAGCCGACAACGTGGCTGTCAGCCTGGTAGTTAACCACTGAAGGGAGTAAATGGCGCCCGGCGCTGTCGGCCAGCGTTTCCGCCTGACCGCTACGCACGGTGGCAACCAGCGAATTGGTGGTGCCGAGATCGATGCCCGCTGCCAGACGACGCTGATGCGGCGCGGCGCTCAGACCCGGCTCACTGATTTGTAATAAGGCCATTATGTGCTTCCAAAAAAATTAAAAACCGAGCAGTTTTTCTTCGAGTTGTTCTGTTGCGCTGCGCAGTTTATCGAGAAAACGCAGTTTACGCACGGTATCCGCCGCGACGTCCCACGCCTGATTATCGAGTTGTTCCACCATCTGCTGGTGGCGGGCGTCGTACATCCCTTTTACCCGCTTCTGGAACGTCTCCAGCCGGGCGCTATCTTCCGCACGCTCAATTTCATCCAGCTCTTCGCGCAGCTCAAGCTGCTCCATCAAAAAGGCCGTGTCGCGAACGGTGTGCTGTTCAGAAGCTAAATCGAAGCCGTGCAGCGACAGCAAATATTCCGCGCGGGAGAGCGGATTGCGCAGGGTTTGCCACGCCTGATTAATGGTAGCGGATTGTTGGACCGCAGCCAGTTGTTCCGCCTGCGGGCGGCTGGCAAAGCGATCGGGGTGGAACTGCCGTTGCAGATCCTGGAAACGTGTCGCCAGCGCCTGAACGTCAAGCGGGTATTGGGCCGGCAACCCAAAGAGGGTGAAGTAATCCATAACAATTCCGGGTGTGCAATCGAAGCAAACCCCACGCGCAGCATGCTGCGGTGGGGTCAATGGGTAGGCGATCAGACGTTGAAGCTTTCGCCGCAACCGCACTCATCTTTGACGTTAGGGTTGGTGAATTTAAACCCTTCGTTCAGGCCTTCTTTGACAAAGTCCAGTTGAGTGCCGTCGAGGAATTGCAGGCTTTTGCCGTCAACCACAACCTTCACGCCTTTGTCTTCGAACACCGTATCTTCTTCGGTCGGCGCGTCAACAAACTCCAGCACGTAGGCCATACCAGAACAACCGGAGGTTCTGACCCCCAGACGCAGACCAAACCCTTTGCCACGGTTGGCCAGGAAGGTATTTACTCGCGCGGCAGCACTGTCGCTCAGGCTAATGGACATGACAACAACCTCCTGCCTTATTTCGCTTCTTGTTTGCTTTTGTAGTCCGCAATCGCGGCTTTGATCGCATCTTCCGCCAGGATAGAGCAGTGGATTTTCACTGGCGGCAGCTCCAGCTCTTCAGCGATATCGGTGTTTTTGATCGCCTGCGCTTCGTCCAGAGACTTACCTTTCACCCATTCGGTGACCAGCGAGCTGGAAGCAATCGCCGAGCCGCAACCGTAGGTTTTGAAACGTGCGTCTTCGATGATGCCTTTATCGTTAACTTTGATTTGCAGCTTCATGACGTCGCCACACGCTGGCGCGCCAACCATGCCGCTACCGACGCTGTCGTCACCGTTGTCGAACGAGCCAACGTTGCGCGGATTTTCGTAGTGATCGATTACTTTTTCGCTATAAGCCATGATTAAATTCTCCTGTTTCCGCAACCGTTATTAGTGATGAGCCCATTCGATGGAGTTGATATCCACGCCCTGTTTGAACATTTCCCACAGCGGAGAGAGTTCGCGCAGACGGCCGATGGATTTCCGCACCAGTTCGATGGTGTAGTCGATCTCTTCAACGGTGGTAAAACGACCTAAAGAGAAACGGATAGAGCTGTGCGCCAGCTCATCGCTCATACCCAGTGCGCGCAGCACGTAGGACGGTTCCAGGCTTGCGGAAGTACAGGCAGAACCGGAAGAAACAGCCAGATCTTTCAGCGCCATGATCAGCGACTCGCCTTCAACGTAGTTAAAGCTGACGTTGAGGATGTTCGGTGCGCCGTGCTCAAGATCGCCATTCAGGTAAACTTCTTCGATATCGTTGATACCGTTCCACAGACGGCTACGCAGACCGCGCAGACGCTCCATTTCGCTCGCCATCTCTTCTTTGGCGATACGGTAAGCTTCGCCCATGCCAACGATCTGGTGAACAGGCAGCGTACCGGAACGCATACCGCGCTCGTGACCGCCGCCGTGCATCTGCGCTTCAATACGGATACGCGGTTTACGGCGTACGTACAGGGCGCCAATGCCTTTCGGCCCATAGATTTTATGGCCGGAGAAAGACATCAGATCCACTTTCAACTGGCTTAAGTCGATCGGCAGTTTGCCGACGCTCTGAGTGGCATCAACGTGATAAACGATACCGCGAGCGCGGCACATTTCGCCGATGGTGGCGATATCCTGAACCACGCCGATTTCGTTGTTCACGTGCATGATGGAGACGAGGATGGTGTCGTCACGCATCGCCGCTTCCAGCTCTTTCAGATCGATAATGCCGTTGCGCTGCGGGGCGAGGTAGGTCACTTCAAACCCTTCGCGCTCAAGCTGGCGACAGGTGTCCAGCACGGCTTTGTGTTCGGTTTTGCTGGTGATGATGTGCTTGCCTTTTTTCTGATAAAAGTTGGCTGCACCTTTGATCGCCAGGTTGTCGGATTCGGTCGCGCCGGAGGTGAAGACGATTTCGCGCGGGTCGGCACCCACCAGTTCAGCGATCTGGTTACGGGCGATATCTACCGCTTCTTCAGCTTGCCAGCCAAAACGGTGTGAACGGGAGGCTGGGTTACCAAAGGTCCCGTCCAGAGTGAGAAACTGCATCATTTTCTCGGCAACACGCGGATCCACCGGCGTAGTTGCGGAGTAATCGAGATAGATCGGTAATTTCATTGCTCTTTAAACTCCGTACATCGCTCTAATGCAAGGAATCAGGCAACCGGCTGGATGTACGACCGTGTTAACGGGGCACATCGATGTGCCCCGGCCCAATTCTGAATACTGTTTTTTATTATGCGCGCAGTTTTACGTCGATAGCGTCTTGTGCGCGGGTGGTGCGATGGGATTCAGTGCTGTGCTGACGATCGGACACATCGAGAATTTCCTGGTTATTGACCAGTTCACCCAGTGTGATGTTGTTGAGGAAACCGGTCAGACGGTCGCTCAGATCGCGCCACAGCGCATGGGTCAGACACTTATCGCCACCCTGGCAGCCGCTTTTACCCTGGCAACGGGTTGCGTCTACCGATTCGTCAACAGCGCTGATCACTTCGCCCACGGCGATGCTGCTCGCATCTTTACCCAGCAGATAACCACCGCCAGGACCACGCACGCTGGCCACCAGGCCATTTTTACGCAGGCGGGAGAACAGCTGCTCCAGGTAGGACAGGGAAATTCCCTGACGCTCAGAAATATCAGCCAACGGAACCGGGCCCGCTTCGGAGTTGAGTGCAACGTCCAGCATTGCGGTCACGGCATAACGCCCTTTCGATGTCAGTCTCATGTCTTACAAGCCTCAAACTCGCCCCTGCCCGGGGTATATTATTTAATATGTTAATGTTGCATAGCGGTTGCAAGTCTGACATTCCCGACTAAATTGGTCAACTATTTAGTTGACTAAATTAGTCAGGTATTTGGCTTTTCGTGCTCAACATACATGCCGGGTGGCGCATTGCCCTTTCCGGCCTACGGGCGCGGGGCTTGTAGGCCGATGAGCGCAGGCAAATCACGCTTTATGCTGCTGCTCAATAGAGGCCAGAATACCACGCAGGATATTCAGTTCCTGGCTTTCCGGACGCGCACGCGTGAACAGACGACGCAGCTTGTTCATCACCTGGCCGGGATGATTTTCGCGGATAAAACCGGTCGCCAGCAGCGTCTTTTCCAGATGCTCATAAAAGCGCTCAAGATCGTCGACCAGCGGGTATGGTGTCTCTTCATGTTCTGCAGAAGATTCGCTCTCCTGCGTTGCCAGCCAGGCCATACGCACTTCATAAGCGATAACCTGCACCGCCATCGCCAGGTTCAGCGAGCTGTACTCCGGGTTAGCGGCAATCGCCACGTGATAATGGCACTTTTGCAGCTCTTCATTTGTCAGGCCTACGCGCTCGCGGCCGAACACCAACGCCACCGGCGCGTGTTCTGCTTCCGCGACGCTTTTTAATCCACATTCGCGCGGATCGAGCATCGGCCACGGCAGCGTACGTGAGCGGGCGCTGGTGCCAACCACCAGGCTACAGCCGGCTAATGCTTCATCCAGCGTATCGACAATGTGCGCACTGCCGATGACATCGCTAGCACCTGCAGCCAGCGCGATGGCCTGTGAATCCGGTTTAACCAGCGGGTTAACCAGCCACAGATTCGTCAACCCCATTGTTTTCATTGCACGGGCAACAGAGCCCATGTTGCCGGTGTGGGACGTTTCCACCAGTACGATTCGAATATTTTGCAGCATAGATTTTCAACGGCTAAAGAATATTCGTGCATATTATCATAAACCGAAGACATATTCCGAATTGGCTGCTATCATGTGCGCCGTTTTCCCGTTCTTTAACATCCAGTGAGAGAGACCGATGCATCCGATGCTGAACATCGCCGTGCGTGCTGCGCGCAAGGCGGGTAATTTAATTGCCAAAAACTACGAAACTCCCGACGCCGTAGAAACCAGCCAGAAAGGCAGCAATGATTTCGTGACTAACGTTGATAAAGCTGCTGAAGCAGTGATTATTGACACCATCCGCAAATCTTACCCGCAACACACTATCATTACCGAAGAGAGTGGCGAGCACGAAGGCACTGACCAGGATGTGCAATGGGTTATCGATCCACTGGATGGCACCACCAACTTTATCAAACGTCTGCCGCACTTCGCGGTATCAATCGCCGTTCGTATTAAAGGCCGCACCGAAGTTGCGGTGGTTTACGATCCGATGCGTAACGAACTCTTCACTGCAACACGCGGCCAGGGCGCACAGCTTAACGGCTACCGCCTGCGCGGCAGCACTGCACGCGATCTGGATGGCACCATTCTGGCGACCGGTTTCCCGTTCAAAGCAAAACAGCACGCGACGAGCTACATTAACGTGGTTGGCAAACTGTTTACCGAATGCGCAGACTTCCGCCGCACCGGTTCCGCAGCGCTGGATCTGGCCTATGTTGCCGCGGGCCGCGTTGATGGTTTCTTTGAAATCGCGCTGAAGCCGTGGGATTTCGCTGCGGGCGAGCTGCTGGTGCGTGAAGCGGGCGGTCTGGTCTGTGATTTCACCGGCGGCCATAACTACATGATGACCGGCAACATCGTTGCGGGTAACCCGCGTGTCGTAAAAGCCATGCTGGCCAACATGCGCGAAGAACTGAGCGACGCGCTGAAACGCTAAGAGGTTTATTGCCCGATGGCGCTGCGCTTATCGGGCATACAGCATCCATGGTTCGTGCATGTCTTCCTGGCCGGATAAAGCGTAAGCCGCCATCCGGCACGATCAAAACGGCCGCAAACCACCGCCCGGCGGTAGCGCGCTAACCCACATCACCAGCGCCGCACTTATCAACAATACGCCTCCCGCCAGAGCCAGCGTTGTCCAGCCAACCTGTCGCCATAATACCGGCGTCTGCTGGCCGCTGAGTTTTACCGCTAACTGGCGAAAACCATGAACCAGCAGCGCCAGCGCACTGATGGTCAGTGACGTGCCCGCCGCCATCACCAACGCTGATGCCACGCCCCAGGCAAAAACGCCAATCACTTTGCTGAACAGCAACACCATGATCGCACCGGAGCACGGGCGCATCCCCATGGATAACACAATCATCAATCTGGCTCGCCAGTCTTCACCGCTTTGCAGTTGCGAAGAGGTCGGCAGATGCTGATGCCCGCAGCCACAGCCGTCGTGATGGACATGATGCGGCGTAAACGCGCGAAACACCGGTTTTTGCCGCAGCGCAAACAACTTTTTCAGCGCTCGCCAGCACAGCATCAGCCCCAGCACGCCGACCAGCAGGTAACTGCCCTTCTCCAGCCAGTAACCGCTTAAATGCAATTGTCGTGCGGGCAACGCCAGAATGTTCAGCACCACTACCACTAACGTCACTGCCACCAGCCCCTGCAACAGCGAGGAAGCCAGCGTCAGCATAATGCCGGAACGCAATTTCGAGGGATGCGTGGCAAGCCAGGTGGCGATCACCACTTTGCCGTGTCCTGGCCCCAGCGCATGCAATACGCCATAGACAAAGCTGAACAACAGCAGCGAACCGCCCGCTTTGGTCGGGTTTTCCTCCACAGCTTTCAGCAATGCACTCATTTGCATATTCACATTGCGCTGCCAGATCGCGCTTTTAATCATCACCTGCGGCCACGCCTGCCACAGCCAGAAACCGGCAATGAGCGCGCAGAGCATAAACAGCAGCAGTGGCCACCATGCCAGCAGGCGGCGGGAGCGGGGACGAACACCGGATATCACTGACATGAGAGGGTCACCGTCTGCGCAAATTGTTTGCCTAATTCCATGTCTTCCTCCGGCGCATCGGCTTTGTCCAGCGACTGTGCATAATTCAGCACCTCTTCGCCGGGTTTAGGGGTATGAACGGCCAGCTTACAGGATTTTTGCAACTCCGCAGGCAGCGCCGCATCGCTCGCTTTGTCGTAACTCATATCGACAAAATAGGTGGGATCAAAGGTAGAAAAAGTATATTGCTGGCCGCTAAGCGGCTGCGGTTCGGCGAGCGGCAAGATAAACGTCAGCACCGCCTGATGCCCTTCCCGCTCCATACCGTATTCCGTCGGTCGGTTGAGGAATTTTACTTTCTGCCCGTTGTGCCAGACCTCAGTAAAATAGTGCTGACCAAGTACATTCGCCATCACTTCCGCCGCCAGTTTTTTCCACACCTCATCGCCCGGCTGCGCATTGCCCGCATCATAAAGCAGATCCGCTGAAGTGATCTCATCCATCGTCCAGCGCATTTTCAGGCCGGAGAAGTGGCCATTCTCCGCTAATACTTGTGTTTTCAGCTTGATAAAACTGTGCGGGTGCGCGCTTACCGTAAACGATAAAAGCGCGAGAAACACACTCGTGACGCATTGTTTAACTGCTTGCATCTGTTCCTCACGTGAAAAATTCTGTGATGCTCTCCGGCAATCCTGAATGAAAGCACCGCGGCTTCGCTATCGCTGAGCATACCTTTAACTACGCTTATCAAACACCCTAACTGGAATCTGACAGATGACTATTGTAATGACACCGCCATCTGCGCTCTCCAGTCCGCAGCGCCGCTGCCAGGTGCTGTTGATGCTCGCCCTGCCGGGGCAAAGCGTCAGCCTGGAACATATCAGCGCCATGAATGGCGTTGATGATGCCGCAGCCCGGCAGGATATTGACGAGACCAACAGTGAAATCCAGCGTTACCACCGGATTTCCATTGTGCGCCAACACAACGGCAGTTATCGGATTGAAGGCGCTCCCCTCGACCAGCGCTTATGCCTGCTGCACTGGCTGCGTCGCGCGCTGCGGCTGTGCCCGCAATTTATCACGCAACAGTTTACTCCGTTGTTAAAAACGGCGCTTAAACAACAGGGCATTGCCCGAACCCTGTATGACGACACCAATCTGCGCGCCTTAATTAACCTCTGCGCCCGTCGTTTACAGCGCTCGATTGAGTGCCGGGATATGGAGTTTCTCTGTCTCTACTTGCAGTATTGTCTGTTGCTAAACCATCACGGACAGACGCCGGAATTTACCCCCGTGCAGCAAACCTGGGCGCAAATGCGCGCCGAATACCTGGTCGCTCACGATATTGTGCGCCACTGGCAGCGCCGGGTAGCGGCGGTGCCACAGGAAAATGAGCACCTGTTTCTGTCGCTGCTCTTTATGCTGGTGCGCACGCCCGATCCGCTTCGCGACCAGCATCAACAGGATCGCCGTCTGCAACAGGCGATTGCCCGGATGATTGCCCGTTTTCACCAGCTTGCCGGGTTACATTTTAGCGATGAGCAAGGCTTAACCGCGCAGCTTTATATTCATCTGGCGCAGGCGCTGGATCGCTGTCTGTTTGGCATCGGCATTGATAACAGCCTGCCGGAAGAGATCCATCGCCTCTATCCACGTCTAATGCGCACTACGCGTGAGGCATTACAGGAACTGGAAGAGGAATACGCGCTACGCTTTAGCGATGAAGAAGCGGGACTGGTCGCGGTGATTTTCGGCGCCTGGCTGATGCAGGCGACCGATTTGCATGAGAAGCAAGTGGTGTTGCTTACCGGCGATGACACGGCGCGCGAGCAGCAGATTGAGCAACAGCTACGCGAGTTAACGCTGCTGCCGCTGACCATCAACTACCTGCCGCTGGAGGAGTTTCGCAATGTGGGCGCACCAAAGGATGTGTCGTTAGTCATCACCCCTTACACCACACCGCTGCCGCTCTTTTCCCCGCCGCTCATTCATGCCGTCGAGGCGCTGAGTTCGCAGCAACAACAGCATATTCGCACCATGCTGGAAGGTTAGCTGGCAACCGGCTGCTGGGCGACCACTTGCGGTCGCAGGAACAGCGCCGGGATTGCCAGCAGCGCCATCACGAAAAACAACCCCTGATGCAGATATTCGAACAGGAAGCCGGCAAACATGGTCATTACGGCAATACTGCCGCCCATCGCCACGGCGGAATAAATCGCCTGTAGACGGATCACTTCGCTGCCCTTACGGGCGGAGATATAACGCATCCCGGCGAGATGGCAAACGGTAAAGGTTCCGCAGTGCAGGATTTGTGCGGCAATCAGCCACGGTAACTCGGTGGTCCAGCCCATCAAACTCCAGCGCACCAGCCCGCAGACGGCGGAAAGCAGCAGCAGATCGCGGGCGCTGAAGCGACGGAAAAGCCGGTTGCTGAGGGCGAAGATCACCACTTCAGCCACCACGCCTAACGACCAAAGGTAACCCACCGTCGAGGCGGAATAACCGGCCGATTGCCAGTAAATCGCGCTGAAACCGTAGTAGGCGGCATGCGCCCCCTGCAACAGCGACACACATGCGAGAAAACGCCAGTTTTGCACAAACAGCGCACGCCAGGCTGACCAGCCAGCACCGTCCTGATGGCGGCTTTCGCCCTGCGGCAAAATGGACGGGCGCAGCAGCATCCCCAGCAGCATTGAAGCGGCACCCAGCGTCAACATCGCCAGAATCGCCCGATAATCATAGAGGCTCACCAGCTTACCGGTTAGCGCCGAGCCAATCACAAAGGCGATCGATCCCCATAACCGGACCCGGCCATAATCCATCGGAAACTGTTTTTGCCAGGTGCCCGCCAGTGCGTCGGTGAGCGGTACTAACGGTGAGAAAAAGAGGTTGAAACCGACAATGATCACCGCCAGCCACGCAACATGGCTGCCAGCATAAAACGCCAGCGCAAACAGCAGCGTTGCCAGCGCGAGCACGCGCAGTGCGGTGATTAAACGGGAAGGATCACTCACGCGCGGCGCAATCAGCAGGCTCCCGAGGAAACGAGCCACCAGACCTGCGCCAAGCAGCATGCCAATGATTTCCGGCGTCAGGCCAACGCCTTTGAGCCAGACGCTCCAGAAGGGTAAGAAAATGCCGTAGCTAAAAAAGTAGGTGAAGTAAGCGAGCGCCAGCCAGCGCGTGGACTGCAAGACCATGATTTCCTCCTGAATGGTGGCGATAGTCTGGAGGCAAATGGCAAGGCTTGCAAGTAACAATCAGATAACACGCGCGCTCGCGCAAGGTATCAACGGATATAGGAATCGAGTACGCTGAGCACCACGTCGAGATCGGCCTCGCGCTTGATTTCATCGTTTTCGTGGACAATATGATCCGTCAAATGGCCTTTGATCACTTCGCGCATCAAGCCGTTCACTGCACCACGAATGGCGGCAATTTGCTGTAAGACCTGCGAGCATTCATGGGGCTCGTCGAGCATTTTTTTCAGCGCCGCTACCTGCCCTTCAATTTTGCTGGCCCGCGCTTTCAGCTTTCGTTTATCCCGGATGGTATGCGACATACAGCCCTCAACTCATTCATACGTAACTGCGTCAGCATACCACGCATTAACTGGGGGGGAGTTTATTTCTACTGGGGGATAGTATTTTTTACTGGGGGGGAGTAGATTAAAGCGCACAAAATGTTATCAAGAATTATTCTCATGAATGACTTCACCACCCTTTTTCAGCAAGGGAATGCCTGGTTTTTTATCCCCAGCGCGATACTGCTCGGCGCGTTGCACGGCCTGGAACCGGGCCACTCAAAGACGATGATGGCGGCCTTTATCATCGCTATCAAAGGCACCGTCAAACAGGCGGTGATGCTGGGGCTGGCAGCCACGCTGTCGCACACTGCTGTCGTCTGGCTGATTGCGCTGGGCGGCATGTATCTCAGCAGCAAATTCACGGCGCAATCTGTAGAACCCTGGCTGCAAATGGTTTCTGCGGTGATCATCATCGGTACCGCAGCATGGATGTTTTTACGCACCTGGCAGGGTGAGCACGCCTGGAAAAAGGGCCATCACCACGACCACGATCATCACCACCATCATTCTCACGATCATCACCATTATCATGAGCATTCGCATCACAGCCGCGGGCTGATCTTCCAGCCTGTTCAGGCCGTCAGTCTGGCGAAACCGGCCATTCTGTCGATGCGTAAGGTGGTGAAAGAAGAGGAGTATCAGGATGCGCACGAACGGGCGCATGCCAGAGATATTGAGCGTCGCTTTAACGGGACGGAAGTGACCAATGGTCAGATCCTGTTGTTTGGTCTGACTGGCGGGCTGATCCCCTGCCCGGCGGCGATCACCATTCTGCTGATCTGTATTCAGCTCAAAGCGCTAACGCTGGGCGCTACGCTGGTAATCTGCTTCAGTATCGGCCTTGCGCTGACGCTGGTCGCGGTCGGCGTCGGCGCTGCCTTTAGCGTACAGCAGGCGGCGAAACGCTGGTCCGGCTTCAACACGATCGCCCGTAAAGCCCCTTACTTCTCCAGCGCGCTGATTGCGCTGGTCGGAATGTATATGGGCATTCACGGTTACGCCAGCTTGCACTAATGCGCCTTTGCCAGCCGACAGGCGTAAAAAAAGGCCGCTCAATGCGGCCTTTTTGCTTTCAGATCTAATGGTTACGCGTAAACCGGGAAGCGTGCGCAGATATCCAGCACTTTCTGTTTGGTGCGCTCAATAACCGCTTCGTCATTGATGCTGTCCAGCACGTCACACATCCAGCCAGCCAGCTCTTTCACTTCCGCTTCTTTGAAACCGCGACGGGTAACTGCCGGGCTGCCGATACGGATACCGGAGGTGACGAACGGGCTCTTCGGATCGTTCGGCACGCTGTTTTTGTTAACCGTGATGTTTGCACGGCCCAGCGCGGCGTCTGCTTCTTTACCGGTCAGGTTTTTGTCTACCAGATCCAGCAGGAACAGGTGGTTGTCCGTACCGCCAGAAACCACTTTGTAGCCGCGGCTCAGGAACACTTCAACCATCGCTTTGGCATTTTTCGCGACCTGCTGCTGGTAGGTTTTGAACTCTGGCTCCATCGCTTCTTTCAGCGCCACCGCTTTACCGGCGATCACATGCATCAGCGGGCCGCCCTGGCCGCCAGGGAAGACGGCGGAGTTCAGTTTTTTGTACAGCTCTTCGCTACCGCCTTTCGCCAGGATCAGGCCGCCGCGCGGACCCGCCAGGGTTTTGTGCGTGGTGGTGGTCACAACGTGCGCATGCGGAACCGGGTTCGGATAAACGCCTGCGGCGACCAGGCCAGCAACGTGCGCCATATCGACGAACAGGTAAGCGCCGATGCTGTCGGCGATTTCACGCATTTTCGCCCAGTCAACCACGCCGGAGTAAGCAGAAAAGCCGCCGATGATCATTTTCGGTTTGTGCTTCTGCGCTTGTTCATTCAGATCGTTGTAATCGATATGGCCAGTTTCATCGATGCCGTAAGGTACGATGTTATACAGCTTACCGGAGAAGTTCACCGGAGAGCCGTGAGTCAGGTGACCGCCGTGCGCCAGGTTCATACCCAGCACAGTGTCGCCCGGCTCCAGCAGAGAGGTGTAAACCGCAAAGTTCGCCTGCGAACCGGAGTGCGGCTGCACGTTAGCGTAATCGGCGCCAAACAGCTCTTTTGCGCGATCGATCGCCAGCTGCTCAACGATATCCACATATTCGCAACCGCCGTAGTAGCGCTTGCCCGGATAGCCTTCAGCATATTTGTTCGTCAGCTGAGAACCCTGAGCCTGCATCACGCGCGGGCTGGTGTAGTTTTCGGAGGCGATCAGTTCAATGTGCTCTTCCTGACGTACTTTTTCTTGCTCCATAGCCTGCCATAATTCGGCATCATAATCGGCAATGTTCATTTCACGCTTTAACATCCGCATCTCCTGACTCAGCTAACAAAACAACTCTTTTCGAAGGCCCAATTTGGGGAACGGCTCACAGTATAACTGATTAATAACCCGATAACAGGTCTTGACAAAGGTTTTTACGCAAACGTTTGGCTCCGCACCAGACAAGGGTTTGAGCGATAACGCCATCCGGTGAGAAAACGGATTTCTTTTCAGGTTTGTGATGCAAGTTATTCACGTTCAAATCCCTTTACATTGTCGGCTCTTTACAAGCCCGTGCGCTGCGCTATAAGATGCATTTAAAATACAACTTTAAAAGTTAACCAAAAAGGAAGCACCATGCTCGACGCCCAAACCATCGCAACGGTAAAAGCCACCCTTCCCTTGTTGGCCGCAACCGGCCCCAAACTGACCGCCCATTTTTATGACCGTATGTTTACGCATAATCCGGAGCTGAAAGAGATCTTCAATATGAGCAATCAGCGCAACGGCGATCAGCGTGAAGCGCTGTTCAATGCCATTGCCGCGTATGCCAGCAATATTGATAATCTCGCCGCCCTGCTGCCTGCGGTGGAAAAAATCGCCCAGAAACACACCAGCTTCCAGATCCAGCCGGAGCAGTACGACATCGTTGGTGCGCATCTGCTGGCGACGCTGGATGAGATGTTCAGCCCGGGCCAGGAAGTACTGGATGCATGGGGAAAAGCCTACGGCGTGCTGGCGGGCGTCTTTATCAATCGCGAAGCACAAATCTACAGCGAGCACGCCGAAAAAACCGGCGGCTGGCAAGGCACTCGCGCTTTCCGTCTGCGTGAGAAAATCCCGCAGAGCGCGTTGATCACCAGTTTTGAATTTGAACCTGTCGATGGTCTGCCGGTGGCGGATTATCAGCCGGGGCAATATCTCGGCATCTGGCTGAAGCCGGAAGGTTTTGCCCACCAGGAGATTCGTCAGTACTCGCTGACCCGCCAGCCGAATGGCAAAACGTACCGCATTGCCGTGAAACGCGAAGCGGGCGGTCAGGTTTCGGAATGGCTGCACGACGAAGCCAAACCGGGCGATATCGTCCATCTGGCCGCGCCTGCCGGGGATTTCTTTATGGCTATTCCGGCCACTACGCCGGTAACGCTGATTTCTGCCGGTGTCGGCCAGACGCCGATGCTGGCGATGCTGGATCATCTGGCCCAAACGCAGCATCGTGCGCAGGTTAACTGGTTCCACGCTGCGCTTGATGGTCAGGTTCATGCTTTTGCTGAGGAAGTCAGCCAGCTTGGCGCTTCACTCAATAGCTTCTACCAGCATGTCTGGTATCAGCAGCCGCAGGCGGCCGATCGCGGTCGTTTTCACAGTGAAGGGTTAATGGATTTAACCGCGCTGGAAGGGAAATTCAGCGACCCGGCGATGGAATTTTATCTGTGCGGCCCGGTCGGATTTATGCAGTTTGCCGCCCAACAGCTTGTGTCGCTCGGCATTGCCAAAGAGAAGATTCACTACGAATGCTTTGGCCCGCATAAAGTGTTATAAGTCAGTTTCCCTCACCCTGCGGGGTGAGGGGAAAAACATCAAATCGCGGCGTCGTCTTCTTCGCCCGTACGGATGCGCACCACGCGCGCCACATCAAAGACAAAGATTTTACCGTCACCGATTTTGCCGGTTTGCGCCGTGCGGATAATGGTATCCACACAAGTATCGACGATATCGTCAGTCACCACGATTTCAATTTTCACTTTTGGTAGAAAGTCCACCATATACTCGGCGCCGCGATAAAGCTCGGTGTGGCCTTTCTGACGACCAAAACCTTTCACTTCGGTCACCGTCATCCCGGTGATGCCGACTTCCGCCAGCGCTTCGCGCACATCATCCAGTTTGAAAGGTTTAATAATCGCATCAATTTTTTTCATGGTCTTTCCTTACACGCTTTTACCAGTCTGCTGCATCGTAATCGGTTGCTCACAGTAGCATAATCATTTCGCCATTACTCTTTAAAGTCATTGGCGTCCAGCTCATGCCGGGAGAGCAATTTGTAGAACTCGGTGCGGTTGCGCCCCGCCATACGGGCAGCATGCGTCACATTGCCTTTGGTGATTTGCAGCAGCTTGCGCAGATAGTTGAGTTCAAACTGGTTGCGCGCTTCAACAAAGGTCGGCAGCGCGGTGTTTTCGCCTTCCAGCGCCTGCTCGACCAGCGCGTCGCTGATTACCGGCGATGAGGTCAGCGCCACGCACTGCTCAATCACGTTCACCAACTGGCGCACGTTACCAGGCCAGGAAGCGGTCATTAAGCGCTTCATGGCATCGGTAGAAAAGGCGCGCACAAAGGGTTTATGCCGATCCGCAGCCTGGCGCAGCAGGTGATTAGCCAGCAGAGGAATATCTTCCGCACGCTCGGCCAGCGCTGGCAGCTTGAGGCTCACCACATTCAGACGATAGTAGAGATCTTCGCGGAATTCACCGCGCGCCATCGCTTTCGGCAAATCACGGTGCGTCGCCGAAATAATGCGCACATTAATATCGATATCGCGGTTACTGCCGAGTGGACGTACTTTGCGCTCCTGTAACACACGCAACAGCTTGACCTGCAACGGGATCGGCATATCGCCAATCTCATCAAGAAACAGCGTGCCGCCTTCTGCGGCCTGGAACAGACCTTCACGGCTGCTGACCGCGCCGGTAAAGGCGCCGCGCGCGTGACCAAACAGCTCCGACTCCAGCAATTGCTCCGGCAGTGCGCCACAGTTAATGGCGATAAACGCGCTTTTGCTGCGCGGGCTGGCATTGTGGATCGCCTGCGCCAGTACCTCTTTGCCGGTTCCGCTCTGGCCGTTAATCAGCACGCTCACATCCGATTGCGCCACCATACGCGCCTGCTCAAGCAGACGCAGCATTAGCGGGCTACGGGTGACAATGGTTTCGTGCCACCGATCGTCGCTGGCGGAACCGCTATGTTCCAGCGCATCATCGATGGCTTTATACAGCGCATCTTTATCCACCGGCTTGGTCAGGAAACTGAAAACGCCCTGCTGGGTGGCGGCCACGGCATCAGGGATCGAACCGTGCGCCGTCAGGATAATCACTGGCATTCCCGGCTGCACGCGCTGGATCTCAGCAAAAAGCTGCATGCCATCCATCTCATCCATGCGCAAATCGCTGATCACCAGATCGACCTTTTCCCTCGCGAGAATGCGCAACCCTTCCTGTCCGCTTTCTGCGGTGACGACGCTGTAGCCTTCGCTGGTGAGGCGCAGCCCCAGCAGCTTCAGCAATCCAGGATCGTCATCCACCAACAACAAGTGGGCAGGTTTACGGCTGGTCATGGTTTCACATCCTCCTGAGTCGCATCCGTTTTCGGCGTGTGAACATTATCGGGCAGATCGGTAGCGGCAGGTTTGCTGCGCGTGGAAAGGCGGCGTTCAATATCGGTGAGAGTTTCCAGTTTGCGCGTGGTCGTTTCCAGTTGCTCGCGCAGCAACTGTTGTTGCTGACGCAGGCTGTCCAGCTCGCTGTCGGTGGATTGCTGAAGTTTACCGTAGCGGCTGCGCTCATCGGCGAGCTGCAATTTCGAGGCTTCGCCGTCGCGCCAGAGCTGGAAGATCGGACGAACCTGCGCCGGGATAACCGGGCTTAAGGCGTCCAGCTTGTCGTTATATTCCCGACGTTCCAGCGGCGAAATCTTCGCGCTGGAGAGCAAAATACCGCGTCGGAAAGTGGCCTGCCAGCTTTCATCGGACCAGGAACGCGCTTCTGCACGCGCTACCGCAGGCGCTAAACGCTGGGCGCAATCCATGCTGCGCAGCCAGTAGAGTGGGTTATTGTCAACGTCCGGTCCCGATAACGACCAGATATCCTCACAGTCCGTTGCCAGGAAATCCGCCAGTTGATGCTCAGGAAGTCTCACTTGCTGGTCGTCATGAATGGCGCTTTGCGGCTTCTGCGTCACGCAGCCCGCCAGTAACAGGCAGGGAAGCGCGCGAAGCCAGACGTTTTGCTGTGTAACCGCGTTAACCACGCGAGAAAAGAGATGCGACATACTCACCAGATATAGATTCATTAAATGGATTTTTCCGGCGTATTAAGCGGTAACTCAATACGGAAACAGACATCGGCTTTGCCGTCCGCCACCAGTTGCAGTTCACCCTGCATACGGCGGAGGCAATCTCTGGCGATACTTAACCCTAACCCGCTTCCTTTCACCGCCCCTTTCCTTTGGTGGCTTCCCTGGAAGAAAGGTTCAAAAATCATCTCTCGTTCGCTTTCGGGGATCGGCGTACCGGTATTTGCCACCTCAATACAAAGCCGATTACCGGCTGTAAAACTGCGTAGATAAATGGTACCGGATTCAGCACCATAGTGCACCGCGTTGGAGTAAAGATTATCCAGCACGCTCATCAACAGCATCGGTTCGGCCTGGCAACTTGACGCATCCAGCGCGATCTCGGTATGCATCATTTTAGCTCGCGCCGGTAAACTGTGAGCGGAGATCACCATATCAATCAGCGGCTCCAGCTCCACTTGTTCCAGTTCGACCGCGCCATCCGCCAGTTTGCGGTTGTAATCGAGCAGTTGTTCAATCAGCTTTTGTAGATTGCGGCTGCTGGCATCGAGGATCTCCACCACCTCTTTCTGCTCCGCCGTCAGCGGCCCAACCACTTCATCAGCAAGCAGTTCTGTTCCTTCGCGCATGCTGGCAAGCGGCGTTTTGAGTTCATGGGAGAGATGGCGTAAAAATTGATGACGCTGGGATTCCAGCCAGGCCAGCCTTTCACTGAGCCAGATAATACGTTCGCCCACATAACGCAGTTCACGCGGCCCTTTAAACACCACGGAATGCCCCAGAGATCGCCCTTCGCCCAGCCGGTTGATCATGCGTTCGATTCCCTTCACCGGGCCGATGATCATGCGGGTAAACAGCAACACCAGGCCAAGGCTCACCAGGAACAGCACCAGCGCCTGCCAACCGAAAAATTGTCCGCGTTCAGCGATCTCCAGTTGCAGTTGCTGACCGCGCGAGAACACCACTGCGCGAGTGGATTGCACCATATCCGTATTGGCGGCGGCAAAGGCTTCAAGCTGCGCAGAAGCCGCTGCCGACGGGCCGCTGTTTTTACACTGCAACTGGGCAAGATCGCTGAGATCCTGGCGTAACGCCTGGTAGAGTTTGTCATCCGGCAGTACGCCCGCGTGCGCATCAAGCATCTCGCTGTAGCGTTTACGCTGATTCTGGTAAACCCGCGCCAGCGTCGCATCATCCAGCACGCAATACTGGCGATAGCTGCGCTCCATTTCGAGCGCCGCATTGGTCATCGCTTCGCTGCGACGCGCATCAATCAGCGTGGTGCGGTTGGTTTGCAGCGCCTGCGCGCTGAGCGCGTTCAGGCTTTGCCACGCCTGCCAGGCCAGAACCAGCAGCGGTAATAAAATCAGCAGGAACGCCATCATGACCAGTTGGCGCAGCGAGCGGGGAAAAACAGGCCAGCGTTTCAATGCAGTACTCTCACAGAAAAAGATACCGGAATGCTAACTGATTTAGTAAATGCCAGAAACAACAAAGCCGGGCTTTAACCCGGCTCTGTTTAAAAATTAGGCGGTGCCTAACTCGACGTTTCGCCCGATATCTGATAAAGCTACGCAATGATCAGCAGTTGGACGGCAGGCACCTTTAAGTGCGTCATTCTGAGTTTATGTAGCGCGTCCCGAAGGGGCTGACATAAGAAAGTGAATGAGCCACTGCCTGTTATTATGCATGTATTATGCCAATTTATAAATCATTATTTTAATATACTGATTATAAATGAATTTTTATCACAAGGCGGTAAAGCAAAAATGTTTATCATTTCACCAACATGTCGCTAATCAGCAACACCCACTCAGCGCCGAAAATAATGCATTAATAATCAATAAATTAAGTGTCGCCTTTTAGAGACAGTAAGGAATATCTGTTGTCGGGAAATACCGACAGTTGAGCGGGCAAAAAAAAGCCCTCTTCCCGAAGGAAGAGGGCTTGTCTGCAACAGACGATTAACCCAGCTGTTTACGGGCGTTGCGGAAGATGCGCATCCACGGGCTGTCCTCGCCCCAGTTTTCCGGGTGCCAGGAGTTGGAGACCGTACGGAATACGCGCTCCGGGTGCGGCATCATGATGGTCACGCGGCCGCTTTCGCTGGTTACCGCCGTAATACCGTTCGGCGAACCGTTCGGGTTAGCCGGGTAGGTTTCCGTTACTTTGCCGAAGTTATCGACATAACGCAGCGCCACCAGCCCTTTGCTCTCAAGCTGAGCCAGATGCCCCGCGTCACGCACTTCGACACGCCCTTCACCGTGAGAAACCGCGATCGGCATTTGTGAACCGACCATGCCGGCCAGCAGCAGCGACGGGCTTTGCGTCACTTCAACCAGGCTGAAACGCGCTTCAAAGCGATCGGAGTGGTTACGCACAAAGCGCGGCCACAGTTCGCTGCCCGGGATCAGTTCACGCAGGTTAGACATCATCTGGCAGCCGTTACATACGCCCAGTGCCAGCGTCTGCGGACGATGGAAGAAGGTTTCAAACTCATCGCGTACGCGGTCGTTGAACAGAATCGACTTCGCCCAGCCTTCGCCAGCACCCAATACGTCGCCGTAAGAGAAGCCGCCGCAAGCCACCAGCGCGTGGAAGTTTTCCAGACCAATGCGCCCGGCCAGCAGATCGCTCATATGCACGTCGATAGCATCAAACCCGGCACGGTGGAAAGCTGCCGCCATTTCCACATGGGAGTTAACGCCCTGCTCGCGCAGCACCGCCACCTTCGGACGTGCGCCGGTGGCAATAAACGGCGCGGCGATATCGTCATTGATATCGAACGACAGTTTCACGTTCAGACCCGGATCGGCGTCATTGGCTTTCGCGTCATGCTCCTGATCCGCGCATTCCGGGTTGTCGCGCAAGCGCTGCATCTGCCAGGTGGTTTCTGCCCACCACATACGCAGCGTGGTACGGCTTTCGCTGAACACCGGCTGGCCGTTCGCTTCGATAACAAAACGGTCACCGGAAACGGCGCGGCCGAGATAATGAACATTGTCGCCCAGACCGTAGGCCGCCAGCACGCTTTCCACCGCCTCACGATCGGCGGCACGCACCTGAATTACCGCGCCCAGCTCTTCGTTAAACAGTGCCGCCAGACGATCGCTGCCCAGCGCCGCAATGTCGGCATTCACGCCGCAGTGGCCGGTAAAGGCCATTTCAGCCAGCGTGACCAGCAAACCACCATCGGAACGGTCGTGATAGGCCAGCAGTTTACGATCGGCAACCAGCGCCTGAATCGCATCATAGAAGCCTTTTAATTGCTCAACGTTACGCACATCCGCCGGTTTGTCGCCCAGTTGACGGTAAACCTGCGCCAGCGCCGTCGCACCCAGCGCGTTGTTGCCGTTGCCAAGATCGATCAGCAGCAGGGCGTTATCTTCCGTTGAAAGCTGCGGCGTCACCGTGTGGCGCACATCTTCCACGCGGGCAAAAGCAGTGATCACCAGCGACAGCGGCGAGGTCATCTCACGCTGCTCGCTGCCTTCCTGCCAGCGGGTTTTCATCGACATGGAGTCTTTACCCACCGGAATGGTCAGCCCCAGCGCCGGGCAAAGCTCTTCACCAACTGCTTTTACCGCCGCATACAGGCCTGCGTCTTCACCCGGGTGACCGGCTGCTGCCATCCAGTTGGCGGAGAGTTTGATACGTTTGATATCGCCAATCTGCGTTGCCGCAATATTGGTTAATGCTTCACCCACTGCCAGGCGAGCGGAAGCGGCAAAGTCCAGCAGCGCAACCGGCGCACGTTCGCCCAGCGCCATCGCTTCGCCGTAGTAGCTGTCAAGGCTGGCGGTAGTGACCGCGCAGTTAGCAACCGGTACCTGCCACGGGCCAACCATCTGATCGCGGGAAACCATGCCGGTTACCGTACGGTCGCCAATGGTGACAAGGAAGGTTTTTTCCGCCACGGTCGGCAGATGCAGCACGCGGTTTACCGCATCAGCCACAGAGATACTTTGCGTATTGAAGGCATCGCCGGTCGCCTGCCGGGTTTCTACGTCACGCGTCATTTTCGGCGTTTTACCCAGCAGCACATCCAGCGGCATATCGATCGGCTGGTTGTTAAAGTGCTTGTCATTCAGCATCAGGTGCTGCGCTTCGGTGGCTTCCCCGATCACCGCGTACGGCGCGCGTTCGCGGCGGCAAAGCTCGTCAAACAGCGCCAGTTGATCGGCGGCAACCGCCAGCACATAGCGCTCCTGCGATTCGTTACACCAGATTTCCAGCGGGCTCATGCCCGGCTCATCACTGAGGATATCGCGCAGTTCGAAACGACCGCCGCGACCGCCATCGCTCACCAGCTCCGGCATAGCGTTCGACAGACCGCCCGCGCCAACGTCATGAATAAAGAGGATCGGGTTGGCATCACCCAGCTGCCAGCAGCGGTCGATCACTTCCTGGCAACGACGCTCCATCTCCGGGTTGTCACGCTGTACGGAAGCAAAATCGAGATCCGCATCAGACTGGCCGGAGGCCATAGAAGACGCCGCGCCGCCACCGAGACCGATGTTCATCGCCGGGCCACCCAGCACGATCAGTTTCGCGCCAACGGTGATCTCGCCTTTCTGTACGTGATCCGCGCGGATGTTACCGATCCCGCCTGCCAGCATGATCGGTTTGTGGTAGCCGCGTAGCTCTTCGCCGTTGTGGCTGTTTACTTTCTCTTCATAGGTACGGAAGTAACCGTTCAGCGCCGGACGACCAAATTCGTTATTGAACGCTGCGCCGCCCAGCGGGCCGTCGGTCATAATATCCAGCGCGGTAACGATACGCTCCGGCTTACCAAAATCCTCTTCCCACGGCTGTTCAAAGCCCGGAATGCGCAGGTTGGAAACGGAGAAGCCTACCAGCCCGGCTTTCGGTTTCGCGCCGCGACCGGTCGCCCCTTCATCGCGGATTTCGCCGCCGGAACCGGTCGCCGCACCCGGCCACGGTGAAATCGCCGTCGGGTGGTTATGGGTCTCCACTTTCATCAGGATATGTGCCGGTTCCTGATGGAAATCGTAACGGCCTTCCCCGCGATCGGCGAAGAAGCGCCCCACTTCCGAACCTTCCATGACCGCCGCGTTGTCTTTGTAGGCTGACAGCACGAAGTCCGGCGTTTGCTCGAAGGTGTTTTTAATCATTTTGAACAGCGACTTCGGCTGCTGCTTACCATCAATCACCCAGTCGGCGTTGAAAATCTTGTGGCGGCAGTGCTCGGAGTTCGCCTGAGCAAACATATAGAGTTCGATGTCGTTCGGGTTACGTCCCAGACGGGTGAACGCATCCTGCAGGTAATCAATTTCGTCTTCCGCCAGCGCCAGGCCAAGACGCAGGTTCGCGTCGATCAGCGCCTGGCGGCCTTCGCCAAGCAGATCAACGCTCTGTACCGGTGCCGGTTGATGGTGTTCAAACAGACGCGCAGCGTCCGCCTGCGAGGTGAACACACTCTCCATCATGCGGTCATGCAGTTCGGCGGCAACCTCATTCCACTGGGCATCGCTCAGACCCGCCGCGTCAACGTAATACGCCACGCCACGCTCAAGGCGATTGATTTTATTCAGTCCGCAGTTGTGGGCGATATCGGTCGCTTTGGAAGACCAGGGAGAGATGGTGCCAGGACGAGGCGTGACGAGCAGCAATTTTCCGGTCGGCGTATGGCTGCCAAGGCTCGGGCCGTATTTCAGCAGGCGCTGGAGCCGTGCGTACTCTTCTTCAGTAAGGCTCTCATTCAGATCGGCAAAGTGGGCATACTCGGCATAAATATTACTGACCGGGAGGTTGGCCGCCTGAAAACGCGCCAGCAGTTTGTTGATACGGAAAGCGGACAATGCAGGCGAACCACGCAGAATTTCCATCATAAGTCTCTCGTCTTCGAAGCGTCAGGGACGCTTTAAGTGTGCACCAGGGGGGAAAACGGGCGTCATTATAGAGAATAGTGCGCGGCGACGAAACCGTTTGCGTCGAAATAAACAACGTCTGATTTTTTAACAATAGCTGTCGCCGACTGCTCTAATTAGTTGCCAACTGGCGTTTTGTTGCGCAAAATGCCGCTCAATCACCGACAAACCCTGTTGTAACCACGGTAAAAAATATTCTGAAGCAAAGCACTGCGCAGAGAATTAACTAATTGAAAAAATTTAAGATTAATTATCTGCTCATCGGCATTGTCACCCTGCTGCTGGCAGCGGCCCTGTGGCCTTCCATTCCCTGGTTCGGTAAAGCCGACAATCGCATCGCGGCGATCAAAGCACGCGGGGAATTGCGCATCAGTACGCTTTCCAGTCCGCTGAGCTATGCCGTCATTGACGGGAAAACCAGCGGGCTGGATTACGATCTGGCACAGCATTTTGCCGATTACCTCGGCGTCAAACTGAAAGTGACCGTGCGGCAGAATATCAGCCAGCTTTTCGACGACCTCGATAATGATGACGCCGATATGCTTGCTGCTGGCCTTGTCTATAACAGCGAACGCATCAAAAACTACCAGACCGGCCCGGTCTACTACTCGGTTTCGCAGCAACTGGTTTATCGGGTTGGCAGCTATCGCCCGCGCTCGCTGCAATCGATCACTGCCGATCAGTTAACCATCGCCCCCGGCCACGTTGCGCTGGACGATCTGCGCGAGCTTAAAGAGAAAAAATACCCGGACTTAAGCTGGAAAGTGGACGAAAAACTGGGCACGACGGCGCTGTTAGAACAAGTTGTCGAGGGCAAGCTGAGTTATACCGTGGCCGATTCAGTGGCAATCAGTCTGTTCCAGCGCGTTCATCCGGAACTGGCCGTGGCGCTGGATATCACCGATGAGCAGCCAGTGACCTGGTTCAGCAAGCGCGATGACGACAATACGCTGTCAGCGGCGATGCTCGACTTCTTCAACAATATGAATGAAGACGGCACGCTCGCACGGCTGGAGGAGAAATACCTCGGCCACGGCGACGATTTTGACTATGTGGATACGCGCACTTTCCTGCGTGCAGTGGACAGCGTATTGCCCGACCTTCAGCCGATATTTGAAAAATACGCGCAGGAGATCGACTGGCGGTTGCTGGCAGCCATTTCTTACCAGGAGTCGCACTGGGATTCGCAGGCCACCTCGCCCACCGGCGTGCGCGGTCTGATGATGCTGACCAAAAACACGGCGCAGAGCCTGGGCTTAAGCGATCGAACCGATGCTGAACAAAGCATCAGCGGCGGTGCCCGTTATCTGCTGGATATGATGAGCAAAGTGCCGGATAGCGTGCCACAGGATGAGAAAATCTGGTTTGCGCTGGCGGCCTACAATATGGGCTATGCGCATATGCTTGATGCCCGCGCACTGACGGCGAAAACCAAAGGTAATCCCGATAGCTGGGCCGACGTTAAACAGCGGCTGCCGCTGCTGAGCCAGAAACCTTATTACAGCAAGCTGACTTACGGTTATGCCCGTGGTCATGAAGCTTATGCCTATGTGGAAAATATTCGTAAGTACGAAATTAGCCTGGTGGGTTATCTGCTGGAAAAAGAGAAGGTTGCCGCCAAAGCCCTGCAACTGGCGCAAAGTTATCCGGCAGTTTCGACAGATGAACTTAACCGTCCGGATTACGGTGTGATGCCCTTCAGCGCCCTGACGGCCAACGATGCCTTCCCGCGTAACCCGTTACTGGTGCCCGAAGCGCTGGTAAAAAATCCGCTTAAAGTTAATCGCTAGTTTTTCGATCGGCGTGAATTGCCGGACGGCAGCCTTGCTTTATCGGGCCTGAAGATTTGGCGAGTCCGTTGGCGATTTTTTCAACGCTTTTTTCTCCATCCGGCGCTGGCGGAAAAAGTCGCTCAGCATCGCCGCACACTCGTCGCGCAACACACCCTCTTCCATTTCAATATGGTGATTCATGCCCGGATGATGCAGCACATCCAGCAGCGATCCCGCCGCGCCCGTTTTGGCATCACGCGCGCCAAACACCAGCCGTCCGATGCGGCTATGCACCATCGCACCGGCGCACATCACGCACGGCTCCAGCGTGACATATAACGTGGTATCGATTAGACGATAATTTTGCAGCACCAGCCCGCCCTGGCGTAGCGCCATGATTTCAGCATGAGCGGTCGGATCGTGGCGGCCAATCGGCCGGTTCCAGCCTTCGCCGATCACCTGGTCGTTATAAACCAGTACCGCGCCAACGGGAACTTCGCCCTCATCCCAGGCTCGCTTTGCCAGCGTCAGCGCATAACGCATCCAGTACTCATGATTCAGTTCAGGGTTGGACAAAGGGAAGTACTCCAGTGATTCAGGCGGGGCGCATTATACACAGCGCCCCGGTCAGGCACTACTCCAGTTGTTGCAGCTCACCGCGCGGCGTAACCCGCCAGCGATGCTGGCAGAAATAGAGCAGCGGGTTATCCTGCTTGCTATCGCTATAGCCGCTGTACAGGCGCAGCGGCGTGCCGATTTTACGTTCTAACTGCGCAACCTTTTCATGACCAAGGCAGCGCATTGTTAACACCCAGCCGCCGTTACGCCGTTTGATTTGGCTGGCAATCAGGTTCACGCGCGGCAGCCAGGGCGTATCAAAATAGACTTGCTCCACCAGCGGTTGCGGCGAACCGGTAATCAACCAGATATCCGCATCGGCTGCCGCAAGGTAGTTGGTTAGCCTTGCCTGGACGACCGGAAATGCCGTTACGTGCCCGCGAAACCAGGTGACAAATTTCTGCTGGAGCGCCAGCAAATGGCGCTCGCTGTGACCAAACGTGCATCCCCACAGCAGCAAGCTCATCGGCCAGCGCGCGGCACGCCCTTTGATCAATAATCCGCCGATAATCACCGGCAACAGTGGCAATACCAGTAAGGCATTAAGCGGATGATGGCGCAGTAAATAGCGCAGAAATGTCCCAAACATATCCTGCTGATGCAGTGTGCCATCAAGATCAAAAAAAACGACGCGGCGCTCAGTGGTAGCCAAATGTTATCCCTCTGCCTGGTTTATCCCTGACCGCCAGCCTCCGGTTATGGCGATCGCTCTTTCATAGCCTAACAGATAGATCCTCACATTTCCGGTAACAGCCACCTCTGATAATCAACTGATGCCGTTGATTGCCGGATGCTCTACACTGCCAGCACGCAACCCTCCCCCACAGCCACAATGACGATATCTCTCCTGCGCGCGGTGAGCGGCCTGATCCTGGTCAAAAGCTGGTCATTGATATTTTGTATCAATAGAATTTTTAATTCATAATAATACGCTATTAATGGAATATTAAATTCTTTCGCCCGCTTAGCCGGGTGCAGCCACAGCGGCTGATAATACCTCCCGGAGACGTTATGAACTGTTTGATTCGCATTCGCCAGCGTTACCCTGGCCTGGCGCAGAGCGATAAAAAACTGGCGGAATTTCTGCTGGAAAACCCCGATCGCGCACGCCATTTAAGCTCACAACAGCTGGCAGCCGAAGCGGGCGTCAGCCAGTCGAGCGTGGTGAAATTCGCGCAGAAGATGGATTTTAAAGGTTTCCCGGCGATGAAGCTGGCGATCAGCGAAGCGCTGGCCAGCAATCCGAACCCCTACTCAATTCCGGTGCATAACAAAATTCGCGGCGACGATCCGTTGCGGGTCGTTGGGGAAAAGCTGATCAATGAGTATCAAAGCGCTATGCATGCCTCGCTGGATGTCAACAGTGAAGAGAAGCTGCTGGAAAGCGTACGCCTGCTGCGCGACGCGCGACGCATTATTCTGACGGGGATTGGCGCATCCGGGCTGGTTGCACGCAACTTCGGCTGGAAGCTGATGAAAATCGGCATTAACGCCGTCGTCGAACAGGATATGCACGCCCTGCTGGCAACCGTACAAGCCATGGAGCCGGGCGATCTCCTGCTGCCGGTTTCCTATACCGGTGAACGGCGGGAGATCAATATGGCCGTAGATGAGACGCTGCGCGTGGGCGGTAAAGTTTTGGCAATTACCGGTTTTACGCCTAACGCGCTGCAACAACGCGCGACGCATTGCCTCTATACCATTGCCGAAGAGCAGGCGACGCGCAGCGCGGCGATCTCCTCCACCAGCGCGCAAATGATGCTGACGGATTTACTGTTTATGGCGCTGGTGCAGCAGGATCTGGAGCATGCGCCGGAGCGTATTCGCCACAGCGAAGAGCTGGTAAAAAAACTGGTTTGAACAGGGAATGATCGTATAATGCCCGCCCTGTTCGTGATGTTTCTGAGATTTTCCTGATGGCGCTGTTAATTACCAAAAAATGCATCAATTGCGATATGTGCGAACCGGAATGCCCGAACGAGGCGATTTCGATGGGCGACAGCATTTATGAAATTAACAGCGACCGTTGCACTGAGTGTGTCGGGCACTATGAAACTCCGACCTGCCAGAAAGTGTGCCCGATCCCCAATACAATCCTGAAAGATCCCGCGCATGTGGAAAGCGAAGAACAACTGTGGGACAAATTTGTCCTGATGCACCACGCCGATAAAATCTAGTTCTCGATAATTACCGTCGCACAGGCATAGTGGCGCTCATCCGCCAGCGTCACGTGCATACTGCGCACGCCCATTTTTTCCGCCATACGCTGCGCCTCTTCCCACAAACGCAGGCTCGGCTTGCCCAGCTCGTCATTAAAAACTTCGAACTGATTAAACGCCAGCCCGTTGCGGATCCCCGTGCCCAGCGCCTTCGCTGCCGCTTCTTTCACCGCAAAGCGTTTTGCCAGGAAGCGAACCGGCTGCTGATGCGCCTGATAGATTTCCCACTCATTTGCGCTCAGCACCCGTCTGGCAAGGCGATCGCCGCTACGGGCGATCACCGCTTCGATGCGGGCTATCTCAACGATATCCGTACCAATTCCCAGAATCGCCATTAGCCGCGTGCTTCCAGCATCAGGCGTTTCATTTCGGCCACTGCCTCTTTCAGACCACTCATTACTGCACGGCCGATAATCGCATGGCCGATGTTCAGCTCATGCATCTCTGGCAGTGCAGCAATCGCTTTCACGTTGTGATACGTCAGGCCGTGACCAGCATTCACTTTCAGCCCCAGGCTCGCAGCATAGGTTGCCGCTTTGGCAATGCGTTCAAGTTCTTTTGCCTGTTCCGCATCGGTTTTAGCATCGGCATAGCAACCGGTGTGGATCTCAATATAGGGTGCGCCAACCTCGGCAGCGGCTTTGATCTGCTGATCATCGGCATCGATAAACAGCGAAACAAGGATGCCCGCAGCCGCCAGGCGCTGGCAGGCATCACGCATTTTCTCGCGCTGACCGGCAACATCCAGCCCGCCTTCAGTGGTAACTTCCTGGCGTTTTTCCGGCACCAGGCAGCAGAAGTGCGGCTTAGTTTCGCAAGCAATGCCCAGCATTTCTTCGGTGACCGCCATTTCCAGATTCATGCGCGTATGCAGGGTCTGGCGCAAAATGCGCACGTCGCGGTCGGTAATGTGACGGCGATCCTCACGCAGATGCACGGTGATGCCATCGGCACCCGCCTGCTCGGCAATAAACGCCGCTTGTACCGGATCCGGGTATGCGGTCCCGCGCGCGTTACGCAGGGTGGCAATGTGATCAATATTGACGCCTAACAGTAATTCAGCCATGACAATCCTCGTATTTTTATGGGTTCCGGCGCGGTCTTCGCCCCGCCTGGCCTGTAATTTTTCCGCTATCGTTTGGGAACAAACTGCCGGAATAGCTCACGGCTTTTCAGCGGTTTGCCACCAAGATACGGCTTTAACGCAATGCGGGTAAAGCGCTTTGCCGCGCGCAGAGTGTCGGCATCCGGAAACTCCCGCTCCGCCAACGCGCGCAGATGCCGTCCGGTAAACGTGCTGTTATCGATCACCACGCTGGCGATAAAGCCTTTCTCTTCCCGGTAGCGGTAGGTCATTGCATCATCCACCGGCTCGCCGCTGCCCGCGCAGTGGAGAAAATCCACGCCGTAACCGAGATGGCCAAGCAGCGCCAGTTCAAAGCGGCGCAGGACGGGTTCCGGCGTGCCAGTTGCGCCAGCCAGCGCCTGGATACAGTGCAGATAATCAAAAAAGAGTTCTGAGAAGCGCGTCTCATGCTCCAGCACTCTGGAGATGAGTTCGTTGACGTAGAGACCGCTGTAGAGCGTGATGCCGCTCAGCGGCAGCGCCAGGGATACGGCTTCCGCACTGCGCAGGGTTTTCACTTCGCCGCGCCCGCTAAAGCGAACCAGCAGAGGGGTAAAAGGCTGTAAAGCGCCTTTCAGACTGGAGCGTTTTGAACGTGCGCCTTTAGCGACAAGGCGCACGCGGCCAGACTCTTCCGTGAAGACGTCCAGCATCAGGCTGGTTTCGCTCCAGGGGCGACTATGCAGAACAAATGCGCGCTGCCAGCCTTCCATGATGTTATGTCCGGCGTTCTGATTGCAGATGCACAGGCTGTTCTTGCGCAAACCAGCCGGTAACTTCAAGACTTACGGCCTGGCCGCCTGCCTGCAACCCGAAATTCATCGAGATGGCACGCTTAGAGATCGTCTACATAACCGAGACTGCGCAAAGCGCGCTCGTCATCGGCCCAGCCGGATTTCACCTTCACCCACAGTTCAAGGTGAACTTTGGCTTCGAACATCTCTTCCATATCTTTACGGGCTTCAATACCGATGGTTTTGATTTTGGCGCCTTTATTGCCAATCACCATCTTCTTCTGCCCTTCGCGCTCAACCAGGATCAACCCGTTGATGTCGTAACCGCCGCGTTCATTGGTGACGAACTGTTCGATCTCCACGGTAACCGAGTAAGGCAGCTCAGCGCCGAGGAAACGCATCAGTTTTTCACGGATGATCTCAGAGGCCATAAAGCGCTGGGAACGATCGGTCACGTAATCTTCCGGGAAGTGATGAATCGCTTCCGGCAGATGCTTACGCACGATGCTGGCGATGGTATCGACGTTAGTGCCAGTTTCCGCAGAGAGCGGCACGATATCGAGGAAATTCATCTGGCTTGCCAGGAATTGCAGGTGCGGCAGCAAATCCGCTTTTTCCTGCACGTTGTCAACTTTGTTGACCGCGAGGATCACCGGTACTTTACTGTCACGCAGTTTGTTGAGCACCATTTCGTCGTCCGGCGTCCATTTGGTGCCTTCGACAACAAAAATCACCAGCTCAACATCACCGATGGAACTGCTGGCCGCTTTGTTCATCAACCGGTTAATGGCGCGTTTCTCTTCCATATGCAGCCCGGGGGTATCGACGTAGATTGCCTGATATTCCCCTTCGGTATGGATGCCGACGATGCGGTGACGCGTAGTTTGCGCTTTGCGGGAGGTGATCGAAATCTTCTGCCCAAGCAGCTTGTTCAGCAGGGTGGATTTGCCGACGTTCGGACGCCCGACGATGGCGATAAACCCGCAGTAGCTTTTTTCAGTTTCAGTGCTCATTCCAACTCCAGTTTTTTCAGCGCCTGTTCGGCGGCAGCTTGTTCCGCCTTACGACGGCTGGAACCCGTGCCAACCACCGGTTCACTCAGGCCGCTGACCTGGCAGTGGATAGTAAATTCCTGATCGTGCGCTTCGCCACGCACCTGCACTACCAGATAGGAAGGCAGCGGCAGATGGCGACCCTGCAAAAACTCCTGCAGGCGCGTTTTCGGATCTTTTTGTTTATCGCCAGGACTGATTTCATCCAGACGCGTCTGATACCAGCTCAGGATTAATTGTTCGACGGTCTGGATATTGCTATCGAGGAATACTCCGCCAATTAATGCCTCAACGGTGTCCGCCAGAATAGATTCACGGCGAAAACCGCCGCTTTTCAATTCACCCGGCCCTAAACGCAGACATTCGCCCAGTTCAAATTCGCGGGCGATTTCCGCCAGCGTATTTCCGCGCACCAGCGTCGCACGCATACGGCTCATATCACCTTCATCCACGCGAGGGAAACGGTGATAAAGCGCATTGGCGATCACAAAACTTAAAATAGAGTCGCCGAGAAATTCGAGACGCTCATTATGTTTGCTACTGGCGCTGCGGTGGGTTAATGCCTGCTGCAACAGATCCTGATGTTGAAAAGTGTAGCCCAGCTTCCGCTGAAGCCGATTAATTACGATGGGATTCATGCGATACCAATAAATAAATGCGTCAACAATGCAGCACACGAAACCGACCTGAAAATAAACCAACGCGGTTTCGTGTGCCGTGGCTCTTGTGGGAACCAGTCCTAAACTTCGGGGGAATATTCTATACGCAACGACCGGGGTTGTCGTTAGCCAGATGGGAATAATCTTGGAAATAATTCGGGGCGCAAGCGTAATGATTGCGCCCCGGCTAATTAATGAATTCCGCCGATACGATTCAGGCGTACGCCTGTCGGCCATTCACCTTCTTGTTTCTCGAAGCTCATCCAGATTGCCGTGGCCCGGCCCACCAGATTTTGCTCCGGTACAAAGCCCCAGTAACGGCTGTCCGCGCTGTTGTCGCGGTTATCACCCATCATGAAGTAGTGACCCGGCGGCACAATCCACGTCGCCAGCGGCTGGTTCGACTGGCGATAGTAGATCCCCAGTTGATCCTGCGCGATAGGCACGGTCAGAATGCGGTGCGTCACATCACCCAGCGTCTCTTTACGCTCGGCCAGACGCACGCCGTCATCCATACTCTGCCCTTTCGGCATCTGGTAGAAACCGCTGCTCGCTTCCCCGCCAGTACGACGGCCGAAAGTCTGCACAAAATCGCTCTCTTCCACATTGCTGTAAGTGATCGGCAGCGCGCTGCCGCATGCCTGGCCAGAGCTACAATTCGGCTGCACGGTAACCTGTTTGCTCACCGGATCGTACGTGACTTTATCGCCCGGAAGGCCAACGACGCGCTTGATGTAGTCAAGACGCGGATCGTCCGGGTATTTAAATACGGCAATATCGCCGCGTTTCGGATGACCGGTTTCGATCAGCGTTTTCTGGTAGATCGGATCTTTAATGCCATAGGCGAATTTCTCCACCAGAATAAAATCGCCAATCAGCAGCGTCGGCATCATCGAACCTGACGGGATCTGGAACGGCTCGTAAATAAACGAACGCACGATCAGAACAATCGCCAGCACCGGGAATACAGAAGCGCCCGTTTCCAGCCAGCCCGGTTTCGGGCCGATTTTCTTCAGCGTTTTCGTATCAAGAGCATCACCTGTCGCAGCCTGCGCGGCGGCCTGACGTTCCCGGCGTTTTGGTGCAAAAATAAACTTATCCAGGCACCATAAAATTCCCGTCACCAGCGTCGCGATCACCAGTATCAGGGCAAACATGTTCGCCATGCCAACTCCTTTAGGTTATTTGCTCTCTTTGCCTACGTGCAGAATGGCAAGGAACGCTTCCTGCGGCAGTTCGACGTTACCGACCTGCTTCATACGTTTCTTACCTTCTTTCTGTTTCTGCAGCAGCTTTTTCTTACGGCTGACGTCACCGCCATAGCATTTTGCCAGTACGTTTTTACGCAGCTGTTTCACGGTTGAGCGGGCAATAATGTGGTTGCCAATCGCTGCCTGAATCGCAATATCAAACTGCTGGCGCGGGATCAGCTCTTTCATCTTCTCCACCAGCTCACGGCCACGGTACGGCGCGTTATCGTTGTGGGTGATCAGCGCCAGTGCGTCAACACGCTCGCCGTTAATCAGCACATCCACACGTACCATGTTTGAAGCCTGGAAACGTTTGAAGTTGTAATCCAGCGACGCATAACCGCGCGAGGTTGACTTCAGACGGTCGAAGAAGTCCAGCACCACTTCCGCCATTGGAATTTCATAGGTCAGCGCCACCTGGTTACCGTGGTAAACCATGTTGGTTTGTACGCCGCGTTTTTCGACGCACAGGGTAATGACGTTGCCCAGGTATTCCTGCGGCAGCAGCATATGACATTCGGCGATCGGCTCGCGCAGTTCGTCGATATTGTTCAGCGGCGGCAGCTTGGAAGGGCTATCGACGTAAACCACTTCTTTATTGGTGGTCAGTACTTCGTAGACTACGGTCGGCGCCGTGGTGATCAGATCCAGATCGTATTCACGCTCCAGACGTTCCTGAATGATCTCCATGTGCAGCAGGCCGAGGAAGCCGCAGCGGAAGCCAAAGCCCAGCGCGGTGGAACTTTCCGGCTCATAGAACAGCGAAGCATCGTTCAGACTCAGTTTACCGAGCGCGTCACGGAAGTTTTCATAATCGTCGGAACTGACCGGGAACAGACCCGCATAAACCTGCGGTTTCACCTTTTTAAAGCCTGGCAGCGCTTTGTCTGCCGGGTTACGGGCTGAGGTCAGGGTATCGCCGACCGGTGCGCCGAGAATGTCTTTAATTGCGCAGACCAGCCAGCCTACTTCGCCGCATTTCAGTTCGTTACGGTCAATCTGTTTCGGTGTGAAAATACCGAGGCGATCAGCGTTATAGACCTGCCCGGTGCTCATCACCTTAATTTTGTCGCCTTTGCGCATGGTGCCGTTTTTGATACGCACCAGGGAAACCACGCCGAGGTAGTTATCGAACCAGGAGTCGATGATCAGCGCCTGCAACGGCGCATCCGGATCGCCTTCCGGCGGCGGAATATCGCGCACCAGGCGTTCCAGAACGTCCGGTACGCCGACGCCAGTTTTCGCCGAGCAGCGCACCGCATCGGTAGCATCGATGCCGACGATATCTTCAATCTCTTCCGCAACGCGTTCAGGATCGGCAGCTGGCAGGTCGATCTTGTTCAGTACCGGCACCACTTCGAGATCCATTTCAATGGCGGTATAGCAGTTCGCCAGCGTCTGCGCTTCCACGCCCTGCCCGGCATCTACCACCAGCAGCGCCCCTTCACAGGCGGCCAGCGAGCGAGAAACCTCATAAGAGAAGTCAACGTGACCCGGGGTATCGATAAAGTTGAGCTGGTAGATTTCGCCATTATTGGCTTTGTAATCCAGCGTCACGCTTTGCGCTTTGATAGTAATACCGCGCTCGCGCTCAAGATCCATCGAATCAAGAACCTGGGCTTCCATTTCGCGATCGGAAAGACCACCGCAAATCTGGATGATACGGTCAGACAGCGTCGACTTACCGTGGTCGATGTGAGCGATGATCGAAAAGTTACGAATATTCTTCATAGAGTGAGATTTTATGCCTTACGAGTAGCTAAGAGGCCTGTTCGCGCCTGACGTCAAATGTACTGAAACGCCGCATTCTACACTACAACCACAATGCGGGGAAATGCCAGAAAGTGACGCCATTACCGCAAGGCGAAAAGGGAAATTACGGACGATTTTCAGCAGTTGTGCTATCGACGCGAATCATCTCTGGCGGCAAGCCAACGCTCAGGATCACCGGCTGCCACTCGCTGCGGGTAGCCAGCTTTGGCGACAGCCCGCGCGCGAGTAAAAAGCCGCCAACGCCGCCCAATACCGCGCCGCACAGCGCTGCGATATCGGCAGCAAACAGCGACTGGAAAATAGCGCCCATGGCAAACAGCCCCACCAGTGGCGACATATACACCAGCATTGCGGAGCTCAGCAGGCTGGCTTCAGCAATGCCCAGCTCCACCTTTTGCCCCGCGACCAGCGGTTGTTCGCAAGGAACAGCAATGGTGTGCGTTGTTTGCGGACCCAGTTTATTCAGTACACGGCTGCCGCAACCTGCACGGGAAGCGCAACTGCTACAGGATGCTTTGACATCACATTCGACCAGCGCGTTACCATTTTGCCAGGAAACGACGGTCGCCCACTCTTTAATCATTGTGCGGCCTTGAATTTGAGGCTGTCCGCAATACGTTTTGCGGTTTGCGGTGGCAGTTCGCCGACAACGGTGATTTCCGCGTTATCGCGAACCGTGGTCATCACGGTGCGTCGACCGGTGCGCAGTAACTGCTCGGCGCTATTCTGATTAGCCGGGCTGATGTTAACCGAGAAGCTGAATAACCCATCAGAATAGAGACGCGATTCAACCGGCATCTCAAGCGTTGGCAATTTACGGCGGCTACTGGCGACCTGCTCAAAACCTTGCGGCACCCAGGATGGCATCCAGTTGAAATCTACGTTATCGCCAACCGGTAATGACAGCAACGGCGGCAGACTGGCTTTTGCCAGCGTCTGCATATTACTGGCAACCTGACCATTGACCGAGAATGCGATGACGCGGAACTGCTCAAGGGTTTCGCCATCGCGGTCGAGCAGATCGACGCGCATTGGCAGATGCGTCTCTTCATCCATCCAGACGATATAGCTGTAGCGGGTGCCATCGCGCGCCACAACGCGGATCACTTCGCATAGCCTGTCAGCAATACGCGTACGGCCTACGGAGATGAAGTCATAGTAAGGGGAAAGACGTTTGAAATCGGTATAAACCAGTGACGGCAGCGAATCGACAATATAGTTGCCGTTGAGCGTAAAGGGTTCAAGACCAGGCTCAAAGTAGCTGATCTCACTGCCCCGCTGCACCACTTCCCGACGCGGACCGTCCATCTGCAATAACTGTGCAAGCGGTTGGTCATTCAAACGCACATGACGGTAGCGTAAAGATTCTACTCCCTGCTTATTAATGCTGATAAAAGACAGTTCGTAGTTGAGTGACTGACTCGCCACATTCATTTGCTGTAACAACGCCCCGGATGAAACATCAGCCGAGGCGTTGACAGAGAAGAACAGGCCAGTAGCCACAAAAGACATGGCACACCAAAGTTGCTTCATTACTGCGATTGCGTTCCTAAAGTTTGATTTCCCGGCACCTGTACAGCGGCCTGCTGCGTTTGCGCCTGCTCAAACTGAAGCTGTTCGGAGTGCAGGCGGCGCTGCAGTTCATAATCCTGCAACATCGCATTAATGCGACGACGCTGTTCCTGCACCTGCTGCTGCTGACCGGCGCTTGCCGATGATGCATCAGACGGAACACCCAAACTTACCGGACTGGCTTTACCCATCATCGGCAGCGTATTAAACACTGGCGCTTCGGGCTGTTGGGTTGATTCAGTTGAGCCATTATAGTGCTGGACACCAACAATAACAGCAAGTGATACGCATGCAGCTACGCCCATTTGGGTAAGCTGACTTGCCCACGGGCGAACCTTGTGCCAGAACGGCATCTTCTGCCATTGATGCGGCGCAGGCTGCGCTTCGGGAATCAACGGCGTCGCAGTTTCAACGGCGTCGTTCTCAATCGCGGCCATCACGCGGGCGGAGATATCGAAATGGAGGAGATCGGCCGTATCACCGCGCATAGAGTCGCGAATCAGGTGATAGTTCTCCCAGGTTCTCTGCATTTCAGGATCGCGGGCCAGCTCTGCGAGCAGCTCACTATCCAGCGTTTCACCATCCATTAAAGCGGAAAGTTGTTCTTTCTGCATGCCTAATACCTTTTTCAGTATCCCGCTATCGTCAACGCCTGATAAGCGGTTGAACTTTATTATCAATAGCTTCACGCGCACGGAAGATACGTGAACGCACTGTACCAACCGGGCAATCCATGATGACCGCAATCTCTTCGTAACTCAGGCCATCCAGCTCCCGCAACGTAATTGCCATGCGTAAATCTTCCGGGAGCGACTCAATGGTACGGAAAACTATTTGTCTCAGTTCTTCTGACAACATTAAGTTCTCAGGGTTCGAAATTTCTTTTAGTGCTCCGCCACTTTCGAAGTTTTCTGCTTCAATAGCGTCCACATCACTGGATGGCGGCCTGCGCCCCTGGGCGACCAGATAATTTTTCGCTGTGTTAACAGCAATTCGGTATAGCCATGTATAAAAAGCACTATCTCCCCTGAACGAATCAAGCGCGCGATAGGCCTTTATAAATGATTCTTGTACGACATCAGGTACATCGCCCGAAGGGACATACCGGGAAACCAGACTCGCCACTTTATGCTGGTAGCGCACCACCAGTAAGTTAAACGCTTTCTGATCTCCTTTCTGGACCCTTTCGACAAGAACCTGATCCGTTAACTGCTCGCTCATCCGAGGTAAAATCTCCCCAAAACCAATTTCCACGCGTATCCAGAACGCCACTCCAATACTGCAATATGAGCAAGCAGCCAATTAGAGCCCAGGTTTACAGTAAAGTTCCGTTACGCCATTGTTTTTGTGTATCGTTCGCAAAAAATCATTATCACTCATTATAAGTCTGCAAACGCTGAACACTGTGTTTTCTCAAAGAAAAGACCTTAAGATCGCCAGAGAGTAACGCAATAGTGTTTTTTTTTCATCTCTAATACACCTTCGCTAACGGTCTGCTTCTTAATATTTTTTCTGCGGATGATACCTGCTTGCGCAGAGTTTCTGTTTAGCCATTCATACAACCCTTGCAAAAAAGAGTGATCTTTCGCCGGATGCGGTGCTATGCTCAGCAAACCTTGTTTAGTAAATTAAACACAGATCATGAAAACAACGCCTGAACTCTCCTGTGATGTATTGGTGGTCGGCAGCGGTGCCGCCGGCCTTTCCGTGGCATTACGTCTGGCAGCACAACAGCACAACGTTATCGTCTTAAGTAAGGGGCCAATCAGTGAAGGCTCAACATTTTATGCTCAGGGCGGCATTGCCGCCGTATTTGACGAAACAGACAGCGTTGAATCCCATGTGGAAGATACGCTGATTGCTGGCGCAGGAATTGTTGAACGTCACGCGGCGGAATTTGTCGCCAGCAATGCCCGTTCCTGCGTACAGTGGCTTATCGATCAGGGGGTATTATTTGACACCGAGATCGCCGCTAATGGCGAGTCCAGTTACCATTTGACGCGCGAAGGCGGGCACAGCCATCGCCGCATCCTTCATGCCGCCGATGCCACCGGTAAAGCGGTGGAAAATACCCTGGTCAGCAAGGCCATCAACCACCCGAATATTCGCGTACTCGAACGTTGCAATGCGGTGGATTTGATTATTTCGGACAAAATCGGGCTGCCGGGTACGCGCCGCGTTGTAGGCGCCTGGGTGTGGAACCGAAATAAAGAACAGGTGGAAACTTGCCAGGCAAAGGCGGTGGTGCTGGCGACCGGCGGTGCATCGAAAGTTTATCAATACACCACTAACCCGGATATCTCCTCCGGTGACGGTATCGCCATGGCGTGGCGCGCCGGTTGCCGGGTGGCGAACCTGGAGTTTAACCAGTTCCATCCCACCGCACTGTTTCATCCGCAGGCGCGCAGCTTCCTGCTCAGCGAAGCGCTGCGCGGTGAAGGAGCCTGGTTGAAACGTCCGGACGGTACGCGTTTCATGCCGGATTTTGATCCACGTGGCGAACTGGCACCGCGTGATGTCGTCGCCCGCGCTATCGATCATGAAATGAAGCGCCTCGGCGTGGACTGCATGTATCTCGATATCAGCCATAAACCCGCCGAATTTATTCGTCATCATTTCCCGATGATTTATGAAAAATTGCTGGGTCTGGGAATCGATTTGACCAAAGAACCCGTGCCGATTGTGCCTGCTGCGCATTACACCTGCGGCGGCGTGATGGTTGACGATCGCGGGCGTAGCGATGTCGATGGTCTCTATGCCATTGGTGAAGTGAGCTACACCGGCCTGCATGGCGCGAATCGCATGGCTTCGAATTCACTGCTTGAATGTCTGGTGTACGGTTGGTCGGCGGCGGAAGACATTGCTCGTCGCATGCCACATGTGCATGCCATTCCGGCCCTGCCCGCCTGGGATGAAAGCCGCGTCGACGACGCCGATGAGCGGGTAATCCTGCAACATAACTGGCACGAACTGCGTCTGTTTATGTGGGACTACGTGGGTATCGTGCGCACCACAAAACGACTCGAACGCGCCATGCGCCGCATTACCTTATTGCAGCAGGAAATTGACGAGTACTACGCCAATTTCCGCGTCTCCAATAATCTGCTGGAGTTGCGTAACCTGGTACAGGTAGCCGAGCTGATTGTACGCTGCGCGATGCAGCGCAAAGAGAGCCGCGGATTGCATTACACGCTGGATTACCCCGAGCAGCTTGCGGAATCCGGCCCGACGGTGCTTTCGCCGCGCAGTTACATAAACAAGTAGAAGCTCTGGGTCAGCGCGGTGTAACTGTCGGAATAGCGCTGGTCCGGCCCGCGAATCGCCAGCCGGTCGGCGAACACGTCACCGGCACGCGGCGAGAACGCCAGCAAGACACGATGCGGCAAACGGCTTTCCGTTTCCGCCACATCGGTTCGCAAACGTAAATGCCAGCCGATATTAAGCGCTTTTTGTGTGAAAAGATCGCTGGCTTCAATCGGTAGCACAACGCAGAAAAAGCCCTCTTCCGTCACCAGAGTGGCGGCAATTTCCAGCAACGACTGATGATCAAGCGTAGTGGTATAGCGCGCACGATCGCGTTCTGGCGTCGCACATTTCACCCCTTCGTCAAAATAGGGAGGATTGCTGACAATCAGATCGTAACGCGCGGTATTCTCACTGCTCCACTGGCGAATATCAGCCTCGTGAACGGTGATACGATCTGCCCACGGCGATGCCAGCACATTTTCCTGCGCCTGCGAAGCAGCCTGCGCATCAAGCTCGACGGCATCAATGGTCACCGTCGGCCCGGTTCGCTGTGCCAGCATCAGCGCCAGCAGACCGCTGCCCGTGCCAATATCCAGCACATGCCGGGCTTTCGATACCGGCGACCAGGCGCCCAACATCAAACCATCGGTGCCCACCTTCATGGCGCAACGATCGTGTGCGACAAAGAATTCTTTAAACGTGAAGCCGTCACGGCGCAACTGAGCCTTTGGCTGAGACATCTTTACAACCTCAATACGGAAACAGGCGTAGCATAGGTGAAAGCAAAGCGCCGGAAAAGCGATAAGCAGACAACAGATGAAGATTCCAGCCGTAACGTCTATAATCAGCGCCCCACACAGAGGTAGATCATGACTGTAACGACTTTTTCCGAACTCGAACTTGACGACAGCCTGCTGGACGCGCTCCAGGATAAAGGCTTTACGCGCCCAACCGCTATCCAGGCAGCTGCCATTCCGCCTGCGCTTGAGGGGCGTGACGTCCTTGGTTCTGCGCCTACTGGTACCGGTAAAACGGCGGCCTACCTGCTGCCAGCGTTGCAACACCTTCTGGACTTTCCACGTAAGAAATCTGGCCCGCCGCGTATTCTGATCCTGACGCCAACCCGCGAACTGGCAATGCAGGTTGCCGATCATGCCCGCGAACTGGCGGCGAATACCCATCTGGATATCGCGACCATTACCGGCGGCGTCGCCTATATGAACCACGCTGAAGTGTTCAGCGAAAATCAGGATATCGTGGTTGCCACCACCGGTCGCCTGCTGCAATACATTAAAGAAGAGAACTTCGACTGTCGTGCGGTAGAAACGCTGATCCTCGATGAAGCCGATCGCATGCTGGATATGGGCTTCGCGCAGGATATCGAGCACATCGCGGGTGAAACTCGCTGGCGCAAACAGACGATGCTGTTCTCCGCAACGCTTGAAGGCGACGCGATCAAAAATTTCGCCGAACGTCTGCTGGAAGATCCGGTCGAAGTCTCCGCCACACCGTCAACGCGCGAACGTAAGAAAATCCATCAGTGGTACTACCGCGCCGACAACCTTGAACACAAAACCGCACTGCTGATCCACCTGCTGAAACAGCCGGAAGTCAGCCGCTCTATCGTCTTCGTGCGTAAACGTGAACGCGTGCATGAGCTGGCGGGTTGGCTGCGTGAAGCGGGCATCAATAACTGCTATCTCGAAGGCGAGATGGTACAGGTGAAGCGCAACGAAGCGATCAAACGTCTGACCGACGGCCGCGTCAATGTGCTGATCGCCACCGATGTTGCTGCGCGTGGTATTGATATTCCGGATGTCAGCCACGTCATTAACTTCGATATGCCGCGCAGCGGCGACACCTACCTGCACCGTATTGGCCGCACCGGCCGCGCCGGTCGCAAAGGAGCCGCTATTTCTCTGGTTGAAGCGCACGATCACCTGTTGCTGGGCAAAGTAGGCCGTTACGTTGAAGAGCCGCTGAAAGCCCGCGTCGTGGACGAACTGCGCCCGACAACACGAGTGCCAAACGATAAGCTGAAAGGCAAACCGTCGAAAAAAGTGCTGGCCAAACGCGAAGAGAAGAAAAAAGAGAAAGAGAAGCCGCGCGTGAAGCTACGCCATCGCGATACCAAAAACATCGGTAAGCGACGCAAGCCCAGTGCTGCAAGCAGCGGGCAGCAAAAAACAGAAGAGTAAAAAAACGCCGGGATATCCCGGCGTTTTTATATCTGCCTGAAATTACAGGCTTTCAGTAAAGGTACGAGCAATAACGTCGCGCTGCTGTTCCGGCGTCAGCGAGTTAAAACGTACGGCATAACCGGATACACGAATGGTCAGCTGCGGGTATTTTTCCGGATGTTCAACGGCATCAAGCAGCGTTTCACGACGCAGAACGTTCACGTTCAGGTGCTGACCGCCTTCCACGCGTACTTCCGGTTTCACTTCCATCGGAATTTCACGGTATTCGATAGCGCCCAGTTTGTTGACCGCAACCACTTCATCTTCCGCAAAACCACCTTTTGCGCAGACGCAACGTGCTTCGCCTTTTTCGCTATCAAGCAGCCAGAACGAATTCAGCAGGTTGTCGTTTGCAGCTTTAGTAATCTGGATACCAGTAATCATGATTTGCCTCCCTTCGGCACATTATTCGATTCGCCGGTTTTTCCGGCCAATTGGTAAAACCATTGTTGTCTGATTGTTTATATACCAGTCTGACACCCTGCATTCTTTGATTTAAATCAATAAAAACCACACAGTAAAAATGGTGATTAGGGAATATACTTGTTTTATATCAAGTTACGCGTTTCAGACCATCTTAAAACATTTGTAAATTTTCAAATTTTTTTGAGGAGATTCTGCAAAAGCCGACGGTGAATTTTGTTCTGCCGAAAGAAGCAGTTAAGCTACAGGGAACCAACTTCGCAGGAGAGCGGGATGACCACCTCATTAACATGGCATGATGTGCTGGCAGAAGAAAAACAGCAGCCTTACTTTATTAACACTCTCAGTACGGTTGCGGCTGAGCGGCAGTCCGGAATAACCATCTACCCACCGCAGAAAGATGTGTTTAACGCCTTCCGTTTTACCGAACTGGGCAACGTTAAAGTGGTGATTCTGGGGCAGGATCCCTATCACGGTCCTGGTCAGGCACACGGCCTGGCATTTTCTGTGCGCCCTGGTGTCGCCATTCCCCCTTCCCTGCTGAATATGTATAAAGAGCTGGAAAACACCATACCGGGCTTTGTACGACCGCAGCATGGTTATCTTGAGAGCTGGGCGCGCCAGGGCGTATTGCTGCTCAACACCGTGCTGACAGTACGCGCCGGCCAGGCGCATTCGCATGCCAGTCTCGGCTGGGAAACCTTTACCGACAAAGTGATCGCGCTGATTAATGAGCATCGGGAAGGCGTCGTGTTTTTACTCTGGGGTTCACATGCGCAGAAGAAAGGGGCGATTATCGACAAATCCCGCCACCATGTTTTGCGCGCCCCTCACCCATCGCCGCTCTCCGCACATCGCGGTTTCTTTGGCTGTAATCACTTTGTGCTGGCAAATCAGTGGCTGGAGCAGCATGGAGAGCAGCCGATCGACTGGATGCCGACCCTGCCTGCGGAAACCGAATAAAAAAAGCCAGCATTGCGCTGGCTTTTTTAATCTGCTGGCTAACGTCAGGCTTTGTTCTGCCGCCACCATTCTGCCAGCAACACGCCGGTTGCCACAGAAACATTCAGGCTTTCAACGTTGCCGGTACCTTCAATTGAGACGCTCAGATCCGCGCGGGAAAGCGTCGCATCAGATAAACCATCGCGCTCCTGGCCCAGTACCAGCACCATTTTTTTCGGTAACGTCGCTTTGAACAGCGGCGTGCCGTTGTGGCTGGAAGTCGTTACCAGCGCATAACCGGCCTGACGGAAATCTTCCAGCGCATCGACAAAGCTATCGCCAGTGATGGCCTGAACATGTTCGGCTCCGCCTTCTGCGGTACGCACCGCAGCGCCAGATTCAATCACCCCAGCATCCTGCAATACCACGCCTTTGACGCCAAAGTGCGCGCAGCTACGCATAATAGCGCCGAGGTTATGCGGGTTGCCGACATCCTCGAGTGCCAGCACGCAATCTTCTTCACCGGCGTTCGCCACCCATTTCTGCACGCTCAGACCATTGCGTTTTTTGATCAGGAAACAGACACCGCCGTGATGTTCCGTACCAGACGCTTTCTCCAGTTCTTCGTCATCCACCACATGATAAGCTTTGCGGTTTGCCGCCATCCAACGCAGAGCTTCTTTAAAACGCGGCGTTACGCTCTGCACAAACCAGGCGCGAACAATGGATTCAGGACGGCTGCTGAATAGCGCCTGACAGGCGTTTTCGCCATATACACGCGTCTCTTCCGCACGCTGACGACGCAGCACTTCAGGGTCGATAAAGCTTTTACCGCTGATACCGCCGTGATCCGGTTTTTCCGGCGTGTCGTCGCCTGGCGCGCGGGAAACGGTGCGCCACGGTGAACCACCACGTTCACTGTAATTGTCTCGCTGCGGGCGGCGACTGTTGTTGTCGCGAGCAGAACGGCCTCGGTCATCACGGCCAGGACGGCCACGATCATCGCGGGCAGTACGACGGTCATCTCCGGCACGAGACGACGATCCTGCACGTGCTGGCCCTTTCCCGGTGCGCGGGTTTTGGCCACGTTTATCGGAATCATCATCACTGCGGACATACATCACTTTGACCTTGCCGCTTTTGTTCTTTAATTCATCGTTCATGCTTTTCTCCACCAGCGCTGCGCGAAGCGCGCAGATTACCTGATGTCCTTGCGCTTCGCCATTAATTCGTTCAAAAGCTATCGACTATTGTATTCATTGAACAAAACGCATTGTCGTTTAAAACCTTCTTATTAATAATATGTAACATAGTAGAAACATACCGGCAGTCATGCCGCTCTGTACCATCGCTTTTCCTGAGGTTAGTTATGAATACCGTATGTGCAAGCTGTCAGGCGCTGAACCGCATTCCCGAAGAGAGAATGAACGACGGCGCAAAATGTGGACGCTGTGGACACGAGCTGTTCGATGGAGATGTGATCAACGCTACCGGTGAAACGCTGGATAAATTGCTGAAAGACGATCTGCCCGTGGTCGTTGATTTCTGGGCCCCATGGTGCGGCCCGTGCCGCAGTTTTGCGCCGATTTTTGAAGATGTGGCGGAAGAACGCAGCGGCAAAGTGCGATTTGTCAAAGTGAACACCGAAGCTGAACGTGAATTGAGCGCGCGCTTCCGCATTCGCAGTATTCCAACCATTATGCTGTTCAAGAATGGTGAAGTTGTTGACATGCTCAGCGGCGCCGTGCCGAAAGCCCCGTTCGACAGCTGGCTCAACGAATCTCTGTGATCCCGTCGGGGCGCATCTTGTGCCCCGTTTTCAGCTCTGCGACAATGGCGTTTTTATTGCGCAATCCCCATGACCGAAAACGCTGTTCTTCGACTCCGTGCCGAACGCCTTGCCCGTTCGACGCGTCCGTTCCTTGCCCGTGGTAACCGTATCCGTCGCTGCCAGCGTTGCCTGCTGCCGCTGCGCCAGTGTCTGTGCGAGACGTTAAAATCCGCGACCGCCAATAGCCGTTTCTGTCTGGTGATGTTCGATACCGAACCGATGAAACCGAGCAATACCGGAAGGCTGATCGCTGACGTGTTACCCGATACGCTGGCCTTTCAGTGGTCGCGCACCGAGCCGCCGCAGGCGCTTATCGATCTTTGCCGCAGTGAGACGTATCAGCCAATGGTGGTGTTTCCCGCCTCTTATGCGGGCAGCGAACGCCAGGTGCTGAGCGCGCCGCCGTCAGGTAAACCGCCGCTATTTATTATGCTGGACGGCACCTGGACCGAAGCGCGTAAGATGTTCCGCAAAAGCCCTTATCTGGATGCACTGCCGGTTATCTCTGTGGATCTCTCGCGCGTTTCCGCTTACCGCCTGCGGGAAGCGCATGCCGATGACCAATATTGCACTGCGGAAGTGGCGATTGCGCTGCTGGATATCGCGCGCGACAACGCTGCCGCACAGGCGCTCGGCGAACACTTCACGCGCTTTCGCGAGCGTTATCTGGCAGGGAAAACGCGCCATCCATCCGCTATCACAGCAAATGCAGTCGAAAACGTTTAAAATCATCGGATCTCTCTTAAGCGGAGGCCGGTATGAGCCAACGAGGGCTGGAAGCGTTATTGCGTCCCCGATCGATTGCGGTAGTAGGCGCGTCAATGAAGCCAGAGCGCGCAGGTTTTCTGATGATGCGCAATTTACTGGCAGGAGGATTTGCCGGGCCGGTATTGCCGGTCACACCCGCCTATAAAGCGGTTCAGGGCGTGCTGGCCTGGCCGGATGTCGCCAGCCTGCCGTTTACCCCCGATCTCGCGGTGCTGTGCACGCATGCCAAACGCAACCTTGAACTGCTTGATGCGCTGGGGCAAAAAGGCTGCAAAACCTGCATTATTCTCTCGGCGCCTCCCGAACAACATTCACTTCTTCTGGCCTGCGCTGCGCGCTATCAGATGCGCCTGCTCGGCCCGAACAGCCTCGGTTTACTGGCTCCCTGGCAGGGTCTGAACGCCAGTTTTTCGCCGGTGCCAATTACGCGCGGCAAACTGGCGTTTATCTCCCAGTCAGCAGCAGTGTCGAATACGATCCTCGACTGGGCGCAACAGCGAGAGATGGGATTCTCTTACTTCATCGCGCTTGGCGATAGCCTGGATATCGATGTTGACGAATTGCTGGATTTTCTCGCGCGGGACAGTAAAACCAGCGCCATTCTGCTTTATCTGGAACATTTAAGCGACGCGCGTCGCTTTGTTTCCGCCGCCCGCAGCGCATCACGAAATAAACCTATTCTGGTTATCAAAAGCGGCCGCAGCCCGGAAGCGCAGCGATTATTGCAGGTGCATTCCGGTCTTGATCCCGCCTGGGATGCGGCGATTCAGCGAGCCGGTTTGCTGCGAGTCCAGGATACACATGAACTGTTTTCCGCGGTAGAAACGCTCAGCCATATGCGTCCGCTGCGTGGCGAGCGTCTGATGATCGTCAGTAATGGCGCCGCGCCGGCCGCGCTGGCGCTGGATGAGCTTTGGCTGCGCAATGGCAAACTGGCGACGCTCAGCGAAGAGACGCTGGCCCGTTTGCACTCCGCGTTACCGGATTTCGTCGTCCCCGGTAATCCGCTCGATTTACGCGATGACGCCGGTAATGAGCGTTATGTCGCGGCGCTTAATATTTTGCTCGACAGCCATGATTACGACGCGTTGATGGTGATCCATGCGCCCAGCGCCGCCGCGCCGGGCAGCGAAAGCGCAGTAACATTGATCGACGCACTGAACAAACATCCGCGCGGGAAACATGTGACGGTACTGACCAACTGGTGCGGCGAGTTTTCTTCGCAGGAAGCGCGACGCCTGTTTAGCGAGGCGGGTCTACCAACTTATCGCACGCCAGAAGGCACCATTACGGCGTTTATGCACATGGTGGAGTATCGCCGTAACCAGAAACAACTTCGCGAAACACCCGCAATATCCCTCAGCACGGCGGCGAACACCGCCGAAGCGCACCATCTATTGCAGCAAGCGCTGATGGAGGGCGCAACGACGCTGGATACGCATGAAGTCCAGCCGATTTTAGGCGCCTGGGGGCTACAAACTCTGCCGACGTGGATTGCCAATGACAGTGCTGAAGCCGTACATATTGCCGAACAGATTGGTTACCCGGTCGCCTTAAAACTGCGTTCGCCAGATATTCCGCACAAATCCGAAGTTCAGGGGGTGATGCTTTATCTGCGCACAGCAAACGAGGTGCAGCAGGCAGCTGATGCCATTATCGATCGTGTGAAGATGAACTGGCCGCAGGCACGTATTCAAGGTTTGCAGGTGCAAAGCATGGCAAACCGCGCGGGCGCGCAGGAATTACGGGTGGTTGTCGAACATGATCCTGTGTTCGGCCCGTTGATTATGTTAGGCGAAGGCGGCGTTGAGTGGCGGGCAGAAGATCAGGCCGCCGTCGCGTTGCCACCGCTGAACATGAATCTCGCCCGTTATTTGGTGATTCAGGCGATTAAAAGTAAAAAGATCCGCGGGCGCAGTGCGTTACGCTCGCTGGATATCCCCGGGTTAAGCCAGTTTCTGGTGCAGGTTTCAAACCTGATTGTGGATTGCCCGGAAATTGAGCGGCTGGATATTCATCCTTTACTTGCCTCCGGTAGCGAATTCACCGCGCTGGATGTAACTATGACTATTGCCCCCGTTGTCGGAAACGGTGAAGCGCGTCTCGCTATTCGCCCCTATCCTCAGCATCTGGAAGAAGAAGTAGAGATGAAGAATGGCGAGCAGTGCCTGTTCCGCCCGATTCTTCCGGAAGATGAACCTCAGCTACAGCGCTTTATCTCGCAGGTGACAAAAGAGGATCTTTATTACCGTTACTTTAGCGAGATCAACGAATTTACCCATGATGATTTAGCGAATATGACGCAGATCGACTACGATCGGGAAATGGCATTTGTTGCAGTACGCCGCACAGATCAAGGTGAAGAAATTCTGGGTGTTACGCGTGCGTTTTCCGACCCGGATAATATTGATGCTGAATTTTCTGTGCTGGTTCGTTCCGATTTGAAAGGGCTCGGGCTTGGCCGTCGTTTACTTGAGAAGCTTATCAGTTATACCCGGGATCACGGACTTAAGCGCTTGAATGGTATTACTATGCCCAACAATCGCGGCATGGTAACGCTGGCGCGAAAACTGGGATTTGACGTTGATATTCAGCTGGAAGATGGCATTGTGGGACTGTCTCTCCCACTCATGAAAACGGATGAATCCTGAGTAAGGTACTGGAAATGTTGACTACTTCAGCAGGCACGGTGTTATTATTGCCCGCTTATGTCGTCTGCATGCTACAGAAGACCCTTCAATAAACAGAGAAGAAACGCACTGTGATGTTGTCAAAATTTAAGCGTAATAAACATCAACAACACCTTGCCCAACTCCCCAAGATTGCTCAGTCAGTTGATGACATAGAGTTTTTCTACTCACCCGCTGATTTCAGGGAGACGCTGCTGGCGAAAATCGCCAGTGCTACGCGCCGGATCTATATCATCGCCCTGTATCTGGAACAGGACGATGGCGGGAAAGGAATTCTGCATGCGCTGTATGAAGCCAAGCGCCAACGCCCGGAACTGGATGTCTGTGTGCTTGTCGATTGGCACCGTGCCCAGCGTGGCCGCATTGGCGCAGCAGCATCGAATACCAACGCCGACTGGTACTGTCGCCTTGCTCAGGAAAATCCGGACGTTGTGGTTCCGGTCTATGGCGTTCCTGTGAATACGCGTGAAGCGCTTGGCGTGCTGCATTTCAAAGGATTTATCATCGATGACAGCGTCCTTTACAGCGGCGCAAGCCTCAATGATGTCTATTTGCATCAGCACGATAAATATCGCTATGACCGCTATCAGCTGATTCGCAACCCGCAAATGGCGGATATCATTCGTAACTGGGTCGATCAGAACCTGATTCAGGGACGCGGCGTAAATCGCCTTGATAATGCTCAGCGTCCGAAAAGCCCGGAAATCAAAAACGATATTCGTCTGTTCCGTCAGGAGCTGCGCGATGCCACGTACCATTTCCAGGGCGATGCAGATAACGATCAGCTGGCGGTCACGCCGCTGGTCGGTCTGGGTAAATCCAGCCTGCTGAACAAAACTATTTTTCACCTGATGCCGTGTGCAGAGCACAAGCTGACGATCTGTACCCCCTATTTCAACCTGCCTGCGGTGCTGGTGCGTAACATTATTCAGCTACTGCGCGATGGCAAAAAAGTGGAAATTATCGTTGGCGACAAAACGGCGAATGACTTTTTCATTCCGGAAGATCAGCCGTTCAAAATCATCGGCGCGCTGCCTTATCTGTATGAAATCAATCTGCGTCGCTTCCTGAGCCGGCTACAGTATTACGTTAACACCGATCAGTTAGTTGTGCGTTTATGGAAAGATGACGATAACAGTTATCACCTGAAAGGAATGTGGGTGGATGACGAATGGATCCTGTTGACAGGTAACAACCTGAACCCCCGCGCCTGGCGGTTGGATCTGGAAAATGCCATCCTGATCCACGATCCGAAACATGAACTTGCGGCTCAGCGCGACAAAGAGCTGGAGCTTATCCGCACGCATACGACTGTGGTGAATCATTATCGTGATTTGCAAAGCATTGCCGATTACCCGGTGAAGGTGCGCAAACTTATTCGCCGGTTGCGCCGTATCCGCATCGATAAGCTGATAAGCCGTATTCTTTAAAACTAAGCCCCGTCTCCGCGATGGGGCTTTTTTTCGGGTCTGCTGATGAAATATATGCTGATAGCAAGTGTGGTGCTACTGACGGGCTGTAGTCATATGGCGAATGATAGCTGGAGCGGGCAAGATAAGGCGCAACATTTTCTGGGCTCCGCCATGCTTTCTGCCGCCGGTAACGAGGTAGCACAACATCAAGGATATAGCCGCGATCGCAGCGCAATGGTAGGGCTGATGTTTTCAATTAGCCTTGGCGCATCGAAGGAGCTTTGGGACAGCCGTCCGGCGGGGAGCGGCTGGAGCTGGAAAGATTTCGCATGGGATATTGCCGGCGCCACAACGGGTTATACCGTGTGGCAACTGGCAAATCACTAAAGACGGATGCCTTTTCCTTTACGATGAAGCATAAGCGAAACCATAAATGCTAACGCTCCCAGCGCGGTGACGTACCAGAAAAAAGCGGTTTCGATACCGAATGACTTCAACGACAGCGCCACATATTCCGCCGAACCGCCAAATAACGCATTCGCCACGGCATAAGAAAGCCCGACACCCAGAGCGCGCACCTGCGCGGGAAACATTTCTGCTTTCAGGATCCCACTGATCGAGGTGTAAAAGCTGACGATCACCAGCGCCAGCATCACCAGAGCAAATGCCGCGTATGGCGAGGTAACGCTATGCAATGCACTGAGGATCGGTACTGTACACACCGTTGAAAGACCGCCGAATAGCAACATTGATGTGCGGCGTCCAATCTTATCAGATAAAGCACCGATAATCGGTTGAATCAACATGAAGACAAACAGAGCGACAGTCATGATGATGCTGGCAACATTCGCGTGCATACCCGCCGTATTAACCAGGTACTTCTGCATGTAAGTGGTGAAAGTGTAAAACGCCAGCGATCCCCCCGCCGTGAACCCAAGCACCATCAGAAAGGCTTTACGGTTGCGCCATAATCCTTTCATTGAACCGGCTTCTTTTAAAGCCCGAACTTCTTGCTGCGATGTTTCATCCAGTTGGCGGCGTAACCAGAGTGCGACAATGGCCAGCGCTGCACCAATAGCAAAGGGAATACGCCAGCCCCATGCGCGTAATTCAGCATCATCAAGAATCTGTTGCAGGATCACGACAACCAGTAGTGCCAACAGTTGTCCACCGATCAGCGTAACGTACTGGAATGACGCGTAAAAACCTTTACGACCTTCCACGGCAACTTCGCTCATATAGGTCGCGCTGGTACCATACTCGCCGCCGACAGATAGCCCCTGAAACAAACGGGCAATCAGTAATAGTGCCGGAGCCCATGTGCCGATTGCGTCATAACCCGGTAAACAGGCAATGACCAGCGATCCAAGGCACATCATGCAGACAGAGATCAGCATTGAGGTTTTACGCCCGCGGCGATCGGCGATTCGACCGAATAACCATCCGCCAATAGGACGCATCAGAAAACCGGCGGCAAATACGCCTGCCGTTTGTAACAACTGAGTTGTCGTGTTGCCTGCCGGAAAAAAGATATGAGCAAAATAGAGAGAGCAAAAGGAGTAGACATAAAAATCAAACCACTCCACCAGGTTGCCCGATGAAGCGCCAATAATCGCCCACACCCTTCTGCGAGTATCGCTGCTGGTGAGCGATGCACGCGTTGTTATGCTGCTTTCAGCCATTCGAATGATACTCCTGCCAGAGCCAGAGGTTACTTGCCTATGGTGAGTATCCTTGCCCACCACTGCGCAAAGATAGAAATGTTACTTATTTGTTATAATTAAATCGTGATTGCAATCACGTTTTAGCTTAGCAGGATAAGCAATTAAGAATATGACCTGACCAGGAAAATAAATAAAGCAAAAAAGCCCCGGGCCTGCGCCCGGGGCTTCCCCGCCTGTTCCGCGTCAGCGTTTATCTGAGCGCAGACGCAAAAAGGCCATCCTTACGGATGGCCTCTTCACTGGTTTGATGCCTGGCAGTTCCCTACTCTCGCATGGGGAGACCCCACACTACCATCGGCGCTACGGCGTTTCACTTCTGAGTTCGGCATGGGGTCAGGTGGGACCACCGCGCTAGTGCCGCCAGGCAAATTCTGTTCACCGCCATGCCCACAGGGCACACCGGTTTAATCTGTATCACGCTGAAAATTCTCTCTCACGCCAAAACATCTTCGGCGTTGTAAGGTTAAGCCTCACGGTTCATTAGTACCGGTTAGCTCAACGCATCGCTGCGCTTACACACCCGGCCTATCAACGTCGTCGTCTTCAACGTTCCTTCAGGAGACTTTAAGTCTCAGGGAGAACTCATCTCGGGGCAAGTTTCGTGCTTAGATGCTTTCAGCACTTATCTCTTCCGCATTTAGCTACCGGGCAGTGCCATTGGCATGACAACCCGAACACCAGTGATGCGTCCACTCCGGTCCTCTCGTACTAGGAGCAGCCCCCCTCAGTTCTCCAGCGCCCACGGCAGATAGGGACCGAACTGTCTCACGACGTTCTAAACCCAGCTCGCGTACCACTTTAAATGGCGAACAGCCATACCCTTGGGACCTACTTCAGCCCCAGGATGTGATGAGCCGACATCGAGGTGCCAAACACCGCCGTCGATATGAACTCTTGGGCGGTATCAGCCTGTTATCCCCGGAGTACCTTTTATCCGTTGAGCGATGGCCCTTCCATTCAGAACCACCGGATCACTATGACCTGCTTTCGCACCTGCTCGCGCCGTCACGCTCGCAGTCAAGCCAGCTTATGCCATTGCACTAACCTCCTGATGTCCGACCAGGATTAGCTGACCTTCGTGCTCCTCCGTTACGCTTTAGGAGGAGACCGCCCCAGTCAAACTACCCACCAGACACTGTCCGCAACCCGGTTCACGGGTCAACGTTAGAACATCAAACATTAAAGGGTGGTATTTCAAGGTTGGCTCCACGCAGACTGGCGTCCACGCTTCAAAGCCTCCCACCTATCCTACACATCAAGGCTCAATGTTCAGTGTCAAGCTATAGTAAAGGTTCACGGGGTCTTTCCGTCTTGCCGCGGGTACACTGCATCTTCACAGCGAGTTCAATTTCACTGAGTCTCGGGTGGAGACAGCCTGGCCATCATTACGCCATTCGTGCAGGTCGGAACTTACCCGACAAGGAATTTCGCTACCTTAGGACCGTTATAGTTACGGCCGCCGTTTACCGGGGCTTCGATCAGGAGCTTCTCCTTACGGATAACCCCATCAATTAACCTTCCGGCACCGGGCAGGCGTCACACCGTATACGTCCACTTTCGTGTTTGCACAGTGCTGTGTTTTTAATAAACAGTTGCAGCCAGCTGGTATCTTCGACTGATTTCAGCTCCACGAGCAAGTCGCTTCACCTACGCATCAGCGTGCCTTCTCCCGAAGTTACGGCACCATTTTGCCTAGTTCCTTCACCCGAGTTCTCTCAAGCGCCTTGGTATTCTCTACCTGACCACCTGTGTCGGTTTGGGGTACGATTTCGTGTTACCTGGAGCTTAGAGGCTTTTCCTGGAAGCAGGGCATTTGTTGCTTCAGCACCGTGGTGCCTCGTCATCACGCCTCAGTGTTAAAGCGCTCCGGATTTGCCTGGAGCACACACCTTCACGCTTAAACCGGGACAACCGTCGCCCGGCCAACATAGCCTTCTCCGTCCCCCCTTCGCAGTAACACCAAGTACAGGAATATTAACCTGTTTCCCATCGACTACGCCTTTCGGCCTCGCCTTAGGGGTCGACTCACCCTGCCCCGATTAACGTTGGACAGGAACCCTTGGTCTTCCGGCGAGCGGGCTTTTCACCCGCTTTATCGTTACTTATGTCAGCATTCGCACTTCTGATACCTCCAGCAGCCCTCACAGGCCACCTTCGCAGGCTTACAGAACGCTCCCCTACCCAACAACGCATAAGCGTCGCTGCCGCAGCTTCGGTGCATGGTTTAGCCCCGTTACATCTTCCGCGCAGGCCGACTCGACCAGTGAGCTATTACGCTTTCTTTAAATGATGGCTGCTTCTAAGCCAACATCCTGGCTGTCTGGGCCTTCCCACATCGTTTCCCACTTAACCATGACTTTGGGACCTTAGCTGGCGGTCTGGGTTGTTTCCCTCTTCACGACGGACGTTAGCACCCGCCGTGTGTCTCCCGTGATAACATTCTCCGGTATTCGTAGTTTGCATCGGGTTGGTAAGCCGGGATGGCCCCCTAGCCGAAACAGTGCTCTACCCCCGGAGATGAATTCACGAGGCGCTACCTAAATAGCTTTCGGGGAGAACCAGCTATCTCCCGGTTTGATTGGCCTTTCACCCCCAGCCACAGGTCATCCGCTAATTTTTCAACATTAGTCGGTTCGGTCCTCCAGTTAGTGTTACCCAACCTTCAACCTGCCCATGGCTAGATCACCGGGTTTCGGGTCTATACCCTGCAACTTAACGCCCAGTTAAGACTCGGTTTCCCTGCGGCTCCCCTATACGGTTAACCTTGCTACAGAATATAAGTCGCTGACCCATTATACAAAAGGTACGCAGTCACACCCGAAGGTGCTCCCACTGCTTGTACGTACACGGTTTCAGGTTCTTTTTCACTCCCCTCGCCGGGGTTCTTTTCGCCTTTCCCTCACGGTACTGGTTCACTATCGGTCAGTCAGGAGTATTTAGCCTTGGAGGATGGTCCCCCCATATTCAGACAGGATACCACGTGTCCCGCCCTACTCATCGAGCTCACAGCCTGTGCGTTTTCGTGTACGGGGCTGTCACCCTGTATCGCGCGGCTTTCCGGACGCTTCCACTAACACACAAGCTGATTCAGGCTCTGGGCTCCTCCCCGTTCGCTCGCCGCTACTGGGGGAATCTCGGTTGATTTCTTTTCCTCGGGGTACTTAGATGTTTCAGTTCCCCCGGTTCGCCTCACAGCACTATGGATTCATGCTGTGATGATGCACCGTAGTGCACCGGGTTTCCCCATTCGGACATCGCCGGGTCAAGGGTTCATATCACCTCGCCGGCGCTTTTCGCAGATTAGCACGTCCTTCATCGCCTCTGACTGCCAGGGCATCCACCGTGTACGCTTAGTCGCTTAACCTCACAACCCGAAGATGTTTCTTCCGATCCATCATCGCATTGCGAAAATTTGAGAGACTCACGAACAATTCGCATTGTTCAGTGTTTCAATTTTCAGCTTGATCCAGATTTTTAAAGAGCATATATCTCAAACATGACTCGTAAGTCAGTTTTGAGATACGGATGGGCAACGCCTTTCACACATTCCCGCGCAAGTGGCGTCCCCTAGGGGATTCGAACCCCTGTTACCGCCGTGAAAGGGCGGTGTCCTGGGCCTCTAGACGAAGGGGACACATAGTCTGCTTCGCAAGACGCCTTGCTTTTTACTTTTCATCAGACAATCTGTGTGAGCACTTCAGGGAAGGGTTCTTTAAGGTAAGGAGGTGATCCAACCGCAGGTTCCCCTACGGTTACCTTGTTACGACTTCACCCCAGTCATGAATCACAAAGTGGTAAGCGCCCTCCCGAAGGTTAAGCTACCTACTTCTTTTGCAACCCACTCCCATGGTGTGACGGGCGGTGTGTACAAGGCCCGGGAACGTATTCACCGTGACATTCTGATTCACGATTACTAGCGATTCCGACTTCATGGAGTCGAGTTGCAGACTCCAATCCGGACTACGACGCACTTTATGAGGTCCGCTTGCTCTCGCGAGGTCGCTTCTCTTTGTATGCGCCATTGTAGCACGTGTGTAGCCCTGGTCGTAAGGGCCATGATGACTTGACGTCATCCCCACCTTCCTCCAGTTTATCACTGGCAGTCTCCTTTGAGTTCCCGGCCTAACCGCTGGCAACAAAGGATAAGGGTTGCGCTCGTTGCGGGACTTAACCCAACATTTCACAACACGAGCTGACGACAGCCATGCAGCACCTGTCTCACAGTTCCCGAAGGCACCCCGGCATCTCTGCCAGGTTCTGTGGATGTCAAGACCAGGTAAGGTTCTTCGCGTTGCATCGAATTAAACCACATGCTCCACCGCTTGTGCGGGCCCCCGTCAATTCATTTGAGTTTTAACCTTGCGGCCGTACTCCCCAGGCGGTCGATTTAACGCGTTAGCTCCGGAAGCCACGCCTCAAGGGCACAACCTCCAAATCGACATCGTTTACGGCGTGGACTACCAGGGTATCTAATCCTGTTTGCTCCCCACGCTTTCGCACCTGAGCGTCAGTCTTCGTCCAGGAGGCCGCCTTCGCCACCGGTATTCCTCCAGATCTCTACGCATTTCACCGCTACACCTGGAATTCTACCTCCCTCTACGAGACTCCAGCCTGCCAGTTTCGAATGCAGTTCCCAGGTTGAGCCCGGGGATTTCACATCCGACTTGACAGACCGCCTGCGTGCGCTTTACGCCCAGTAATTCCGATTAACGCTTGCACCCTCCGTATTACCGCGGCTGCTGGCACGGAGTTAGCCGGTGCTTCTTCTGCGGGTAACGTCAATCAGCACGGTTATTAACCGTACCGCCTTCCTCCCCGCTGAAAGTGCTTTACAACCCGAAGGCCTTCTTCACACACGCGGCATGGCTGCATCAGGCTTGCGCCCATTGTGCAATATTCCCCACTGCTGCCTCCCGTAGGAGTCTGGACCGTGTCTCAGTTCCAGTGTGGCTGGTCATCCTCTCAGACCAGCTAGGGATCGTCGCCTAGGTGGGCCGTTACCCCGCCTACTAGCTAATCCCATCTGGGCACATCTGATGGCAAGAGGCCCGAAGGTCCCCCTCTTTGGTCTTGCGACGTTATGCGGTATTAGCTACCGTTTCCAGTAGTTATCCCCCTCCATCAGGCAGTTTCCCAGACATTACTCACCCGTCCGCCACTCGTCACCCGAGAGCAAGCTCTCTGTGCTACCGTTCGACTTGCATGTGTTAGGCCTGCCGCCAGCGTTCAATCTGAGCCATGATCAAACTCTTCAATTTAAAAGTTTGATGCTCAATGAATTAAACTTCGTAATGAATTACGTGTTCACTCGTTGAGACTTGGTATTCATTTTTGTCCGAAGACATTCAAGAATCCGCGTCACCTGAGTGCCCACACAGATTGTCTGATAAATTGTTAAAGAGCAGTGCCGCTGTGTTTTCGCTGCGGCGCGGGGTGTGCATATTACGCTTTCCCGCTGTGAAGTCAACTGATTATTTTCAGATTTCTTCACCTGACAGGCCGGTGTGTTTGCCGTTGTGCCGTGTCAGTGGAGGCGCATTATAGGGAGTTAATTCTGGCTGACAAGCATAAAATTCAAAAAAGTTATCGTTTGATTATTTTCCAGGCAAACCACCCTTTGAATGGTAATTTTTGCCTGGTTTTTATACAAAAACGAGCCCCTGAGGGCTCGTTTTCTTTATTTTGTGACTTACTGCACTGCCACAATACGATCGTCTTTTACGACAAGCTGCACCGTTTTGCCTGGAATCAGCTCACCAGACAATATCTGCTGCGCCAGCGGGTTTTCGATCTGCTGTTGGATTGCACGTTTCAACGGACGCGCGCCATACACCGGATCGTAACCATTCGCACTCAACAGCTTCAGGGCTTCATCAGAGATAGTTACCGCATAGCCACGCTCTTCCAGACGTTTGTACAGACGCTGCAACTGGATCTGCGCAATAGAAGCAATATGTTTTTCACCCAGCGGATGGAAGACCACCACTTCATCAATACGGTTGATAAACTCCGGACGGAAGTTTTGGCTCACCACACCCAATACCAGTTCCTTCATATGTCCATAATCCAGCTCGCCAAAACGTTCCTGGATCAAATCGGAACCGAGGTTGGAAGTCATGATCACGACAGTATTACGGAAATCCACCGTCCTGCCCTGTCCATCCGTCAGACGACCATCGTCAAGCACCTGCAACAGGATGTTGAATACATCCGGATGCGCTTTTTCCACTTCATCCAGCAGGATGACGGAATAGGGGCGACGGCGAACCGCTTCCGTCAGATAGCCCCCTTCTTCATAACCGACATATCCCGGAGGTGCGCCCACCAGCCGAGAAACGGAGTGTTTTTCCATAAACTCAGACATGTCGATACGCACCATTGCATCGTCGCTATCGAACATAAAGTTCGCCAGCGATTTACACAGCTCGGTTTTCCCTACCCCGGTTGGCCCAAGGAACAGGAACGAACCGATCGGGCGATTCGGATCTGACAAACCCGCACGGCTACGGCGAATGGCGTTCGATACCGCTTCTACCGCTTCGTCCTGACCAATCACACGATGATGCAGGTCATGTTCCATACGCAGCAGTTTTTCACGTTCACCTTCCATCATCCGCGACACCGGAATACCGGTCCAGCGCGCCAGCACCTCGGCGATCTCAATATCCGTCACGCGGTTACGCAACAGACGCATCGTTTTGCCTTCAGCCTGGGTTGCCGCTTCCAGTTGTTTTTCCAGTTCAGGGATTTTCCCGTACTGCAACTCCGACATCCGCCCAAGATCGCCATTACGCCGCGCCTGTTCCATCGCGATTTTCGCCTGTTCCAGCTCAGCCTTAATGGTCTGGGTGCCGGAGAGAGACGCTTTCTCGGCTTTCCACTCTTCTTCTAATGTCGAGTACTGGCGCTCTTTATCTTCCAGCTCTTCGTTAAGCATTTCGAGGCGTTTTTTACTCGCTTCGTCAGACTCTTTCATCAGCGCGCGCTGTTCCAGCTTGAGCTGGATAATGCGGCGATCGAGACGGTCAAGTTCTTCCGGTTTAGAGTCAATCTGCATACGAATGCTGGATGCAGCTTCATCGATCAGGTCGATAGCTTTATCCGGCAACTGGCGATCGGAAATATAGCGATGCGACAACGTAGCCGCCGCGACGATCGCCGGGTCGGTAATTTGCACATGATGGTGCAGCTCATAACGTTCTTTCAGGCCACGCAGAATCGCAATGGTGTCTTCCACAGTCGGCTCAGCAACAAGCACTTTCTGGAAACGACGCTCCAGTGCAGCATCTTTCTCTATATATTGACGATACTCATCCAGCGTGGTGGCACCAACGCAATGCAATTCGCCACGCGCCAGCGCTGGTTTCAGCATATTACCCGCATCCATCGCGCCGTCGGCTTTCCCGGCACCAACCATGGTATGCAGCTCGTCGATAAACAGAATGACATTGCCTTCCTGTTTAGAGAGATCGTTCAACACACCTTTCAGGCGCTCTTCAAACTCGCCGCGGTATTTCGCCCCGGCCACCAGTGCGCCCATATCCAGCGCCAGAACGCGCCGGCCTTTCAGCCCTTCCGGCACTTCACCATTAACAATGCGCTGCGCCAGTCCTTCAACGATAGCGGTTTTACCCACCCCCGGTTCACCAATCAGCACCGGGTTGTTTTTAGTCCGGCGTTGCAGTACCTGAATGGTACGGCGGATCTCTTCGTCACGGCCGATAACCGGATCGAGCTTGCCTTGCTCGGCACGCTCGGTCAGATCGACGGTGAATTTCTTCAAGGCCTGACGTTGGTCTTCAGCCCCTTGATCGTTCACGTTTTCACCCCCACGCATTTGTTCAATGGCCTGAGTCACATTCGCTGTGGTTGCGCCCGCTGATTTCAGTAAATCGGTTAGCGTACCGTGAGACTCCAGCGCGGCCAGAACGAAAAGTTCTGACGAAATAAAGTTGTCACCCCGTTTTTGCGCCAGCTTGTCGCAAAGATTGAGCACACGCACTAAATCCTGAGAAGGCTGCACATCACCGCCGGTGCCTTCCACCTGCGGTAAACGACTCAACGCCTGTTCAACGGCTGTACGTAGTGAGCCAGCGTTAACGCCAGCAGAGGTTAATAAAGGGAAAACCGAACCGCCTTCCTGCTTCAGCAGGGCGCTCATTAAATGAAGGGGTTCGATAAATTGGTTGTCGTGCCCCAGTGCAAGAGACTGGGCATCGGCAAGAGCAAGCTGGAATTTATTGGTAAGACGATCCAGACGCATAACTCCTCCCATAACAGGTCAAAATTGCTACTGGAGATTAAATGAGGTCATCCCTCAATTATTCAAGGTGAATGACCTGAATTATGCAAAAGAAAGCATATGCGAACTGGATCGTCTTGATTCTTTAGGTTATATCAGCCAAATAAAACTTGCCATACGGCCGGTTACCTTGTCCCGGCGGTATGAGAAAAAATCATCCTTTTGACTGAAGGTGCAGTGCTCACCGCCGAATACTTGCTGGACGCCCACCGACGCCAGACGCTGGCGCGCGAGCTGGTAGATATCAGCGAAATATTTCTCACCGTGCGGGCGAAAAGCCCGATCGGCCTCAACATCATGCGCCATAAATGCCTCGCGCACTTCTGCGCCGACTTCAAACGCCTGCGGCCCGATCGCCGGCCCTAACCAGGCGAGCAGATTTTCCGGCCTGTCGGTAAAACAAGCAACCGTCTTTTCCAGCACGCCCGCACACAACCCTCGCCAACCAGCATGAGCAGCAGCGACTTCGGTTCCATCACGATTGCAAAACAGGACCGGCAGGCAGTCGGCGGTCATCACCGCACAAACCGTACCGGGCGTATTGCTGTATGACGCATCCGCCCGTTTAGAGGGATAAGGCCCGCCATCGAGCAGCAGCACGTCGGTACCGTGTACCTGCTCAAGCCATACCGGTTTTGAAGGCAGCCCTCCCTCGGCAAACATACGTTTGCGATTCTCTTCCACATGCTCCGCATCGTCGCCACAGTGGGCGCCGAGGTTTAGCGAGTGATAAGGCGACAAGCTCACACCGCCGATACGGGTTGAACTGCATGACGCCACGCCTTTCGGCTGCGGCCACTCAGGGAGGATCAGTTTGGTCATAACCAGGCGACATCGTCCTTATGGGTTTCAAAATCCGCGCGCATGGCAGCAATCAAATCCACCATGTCCTGCGGAATAGGCGCGTGCCACTCCATCTCAATGCCGCTGATGGGGTGGTAAAGACGCAGCATCGTGGCGTGCAAAGCCTGACGATCAAACTTGCGTAGCGCGTCGATAAATTCCTCGGAAGCGCCTTTCGGCGGACGCGGGCGCCCACCATACAGTTGATCGCCCACCAGCGGATGAGTGATATGCGCCATATGCACGCGGATCTGGTGGGTGCGCCCGGTTTCCAGACGCAGACGCAGACGCGTGTGCACACGGAAGTGCTCCATGATGCGATAGTGCGTTACCGCCGGTTTACCCATCGGGTGCACCGACATATGGGTACGCTTGGTCGGGTGGCGACTGATGGGTTCTTCAACCGTACCACCTGACGTCATATGCCCAATCGCCACCGCTTCGTATTCGCGCGTGATTTCGCGCAGCTGCAACGACTCGACCAGCCGCGTTTGCGCCGGGATCGTTTTCGCTACCACCATCAAGCCGGTGGTATCTTTATCCAGACGGTGCACGATCCCCGCGCGCGGAACATCGGCAATCGGCGGATAATAGTGCAGCAAAGCATTCAGCACCGTACCGTCCGGGTTGCCTGCGCCCGGGTGAACGACGAGATCGCGCGGTTTATTGATCACGATAATGTCATCATCTTCGTAGACGATGTTCAGTGGGATATCCTGCGGTTCGAAGCGCGCTTCTTCTTCAATTTCCACATCAATAGTGATGCGTTCTCCACCCAACACTTTCTCTTTCGGTTTGTCGCAAATACTGCCGTTGACCTGCACGTGCTGGTCGAGGATCCATTCTTTTATTCGCGAACGTGAATAATCCGGGAACAATTCGGCCAAAGCCTGATCTAAGCGTTGACCGAGTTGGTTTTCGGACACCGTTGCGGTGAGTTGTACTCGTTGTGCCATATACAGCTTCTTCGTTAACGTTGGGTTTTACGGCTTCGCCGTTTAATATAGTGTGCTATTGTAGCTGGTCTTAGTCGGGAGCAGGAATAAAGAATCTCCCGCATAAACATTCTGAGGAAAGTCTAAACGTCATGACGCGCTTGAAATATCTGGTGGCAGCCGCCACGTTGAGTCTGGCTTTGGCGGGTTGCTCCGGTTCAAAGGAAGAGGTGCCTGATAATCCACCAAATGAAATCTACGCGACTGCCCAGCAAAAACTGCAAGACGGTAACTGGAAGGCGGCAATAACGCAACTGGAAGCACTGGATAACCGTTATCCGTTTGGCCCTTACTCACAGCAAGTGCAGCTGGATCTGATCTACGCCTACTACAAAAACGCCGATTTACCGCTGGCGCAAGCCGCGATTGACCGTTTTATTCGTCTGAACCCAACCCATCCGAACATCGATTATGTGATGTATATGCGTGGGCTGACCAACATGGCGCTGGACGACAGTGCTCTGCAAGGGTTCTTCGGTGTGGATCGCAGCGATCGTGACCCGGCTCATGCGCGTGAGGCGTTCAATGACTTCAGCAAACTGGTACGCGGCTATCCGCAGAGCCAGTACGTCACCGACGCCACCAAGCGTCTGGTGTTCCTGAAAGATCGTCTGTCGAAATATGAGCTGTCGGTGGTGAATTACTACACCGATCGCGGTGCCTGGGTTGCGGTTGTCAACCGCGTAGAAGGCATGCTGCGTGATTATCCGGATACGCAGGCAACGCGTGATGCACTGCCGAAAATGGAGAGAGCCTACCGCGAGATGCAAATGAACGCGCAGGCAGATAAGGTTGCAAAAATTATCGCAGCCAACAGCAGCAATACATAAGTCCCTGAAACACAAAACGGCAGCCAATGGCTGCCGTTTTTTTATTCATTTTACCAATAGCTGAAGCGGTTTAGCCGCAATGCATCCTATCAACTATGACCGTTAATTGAGAGTTCCACAAGGAAATTTTCCCCTCTTCCTGTCCTGCCTCACAAAACCTTCCCTTTGACAAAAACCGACAAAATAATGTGATTTAAATCACGCTTTTTGACATTAGGCACGGTATGCTGAAATCACCAAGACGGAAAGACAAGAGGTAAATTTATGACAATGAACATTACCAGTAAACAAATGGAAATTACTCCGGCAATCCGCCAGCATGTCGCAGACCGTCTCGCCAAACTGGATAAATGGCAAACACATCTGATTAATCCACATATCATTCTCTCCAAAGAGCCGCAGGGTTTTATCGCTGATGCCACTATCAACACGCCGAATGGACATCTGGTGGCCAGCGCACGGCATGAAGATATGTACACCGCTATCAACGAATTGATTAACAAGCTGGAACGGCAGCTCAATAAAGTGCAACACAAAGGTGAAGCACGTCGCGCCGCAACATCGGTGAAAGACACAAGCTTCGTTGAGGAAGAAGAAGAGTAGTCTCTACATTGAGTCCATATCCAACGCGCCTGCGGGCGCGTTTTTTATTGACAGAGCGAAAACAGTGCGGGTACTGTACTTCGGTCGCTCACAGGAAATTTACATGAAACTTGTACCGTTCTTCTTCGCATTCTTTTTTACCTTCCCCAAATAGGGAGGCGATTCGTTTTGTGATAAAGAATGCGAAGACGAACAATAAGGCCTCCCACTCCGGGAGGCTTTTTTTTTAATAATAAAAGGCAACAACATGACGGCTGAAAACCCCTTACTGGATTTACGCGTAAAGATCAGTGCACTGGATGAGCAGTTGCTGACCCTGCTGGCCGAGCGCCGCCAGCTCTCCGTTGAAGTCGGCAAAGCCAAGCTCGACTCACACCGCCCGGTGCGCGATATCGACCGCGAGCGGGATTTACTGGAGCGCCTGATCCAACTGGGCAAAGCGCATCACCTCGATGCACATTACATCACTCGCCTGTTCCAGCTGATCATTGAAGATTCCGTCCTGACTCAACAAGCCCTGCTCCAGCAGCATCTCAACAAGATCAATCCGCACTCCGCGCGCATCGCTTTTCTGGGGCCAAAAGGCTCTTATTCGCACCTCGCGGCACGTCAGTACGCCGCGCGCCATTTTGAGCAATTTATCGAGAGCGGTTGCCTGAAGTTTCACGATATTTTTAACCAGGTAGAAACCGGCCAGGCGGATTACGCCGTAGTGCCGCTGGAAAATACCAGCTCTGGTGCTATCAACGACGTGTACGATTTACTTCAACACACCAGCTTATCGATTGTTGGCGAACTGACAGTGCCGATCGATCACTGTGTGTTGGTTTCCGGTTCGACGGATCTTGAGCAGATCCAGACGGTTTACAGCCACCCGCAACCTTTCCAGCAGTGCAGCCAGTTCCTGAACCGCTACCCGCAGTGGAAAATCGAATATTGCGAAAGTACTTCAGCCGCGATGGAGAAAGTGGCGCAGGCGAACTCACCGCATGTTGCTGCGCTGGGCAGCGAAGCGGGTGGCGCACTGTACGGTTTACAGGTGCTGGAACGGAACCTGGCGAACCAGACGCAGAATATCACCCGCTTTATCGTGCTGGCGCGTAAAGCCATTGATGTATCAGAGCAGGTTCCGGCAAAAACCACGCTACTGATAGCGACAGGTCAACAGGCCGGTGCACTGGTTGAAGCGTTGCTGGTGCTGCGCAATCACAATCTGATCATGACCAAACTGGAGTCGCGCCCGATTCATGGCAATCCGTGGGAAGAGATGTTCTACCTTGATGTGCAGGCCAATCTCCACTCGGCAGAAATGCAAAAAGCGCTGCGCGAACTGGGCGATATCACCCGTTCGCTGAAAGTGCTTGGCTGCTATCCCAGCGAAAATGTGGTGCCGGTCGATCCGGTTTAACACTCTCTGAACAGCGGTTTCTTCATCCCTGCCACGCTCACCGGCAGGGTGAAGATAGCGCCAGAAAGCGGATAACGCGCCAGCTCTTCCTCTTCCATATTTTCCCGCGTGGTGGTGATAAACAGCGTTTTCATGTCATCGCCGCCGAAGCAGACCATCGTCGGGCAACGTACCGGTAAACGGTACTCCGCAAGTTGTTCTCCCTGCGGTGAGAAGCGTGCCACGCGCCAGCCGTCGAACATCGCACTCCAGTAGCAGCCTTCCACATCCACCGCCGCGCCATCCGGGATCCCCTCTCCGGCAGTAAACCGGCGCAACACTTCCCGACGCCCCGGTTCACCCTGCGCATCCAGCGGCGTACGATAAATCACACCGTTGGGCGTATCGGAGGTAAACATCCATTGCTGATCCTCGCTGAACGCCAGACCATTCGCACCGTGAATATCGCACTGCACCACTTTCGGCGTCAGATCGTTATCCACGCGCAGCAACAAAGCGCCATTGTAATCGCCCGGCCCCCAGAACGTCCCGGCGTAAAAGCGCCCCCAGTGATCGGTGCCGCCATCGTTAAAGCGCGCCAGTTGCGGGTTCGATGGGTTGTCGCACACTTTCTGTCGCAGCAGGCCGCGCGCATCCGTCAGCCAAATGGCGTTACGCATTGCCACGATAAAGCCACCTTTCTCGCGCAGCGCAAAACAGCCGACCTCTTCCGGGAAGGAGAGCACCTGATGTTCGCCAGATGCCAGATGGTAACGATGAATTTCACCTTCCAGAATATCCGCCCAGTAAAGTGCCTGTTCTGCTTCGCTCCAGGTCGGGCATTCCGGCAGATGGCCGGTGTAATCAAACAGCTTCTGTAACTCCGCCATTGCACGCCCCTTAAATAAAAAAAAGCCAGCGGTGACCACTGGCTTTTCAGTATAAACGGCTTTTCTGTTACTGGCGGCTATCGTTCGCCTGGCGCAGCAATACCCGGCTTTCGTTCTGAAAACGCTGAGCGTAATCGCCAAACCAGTGCTCCACTTTGCGGAAGCTGTCGATAAAGGCCTGTTTGTCGCCCTGCTCCAGCAAACCGATGGCTTCGCCAAAGCGCTGGTAGTAACGCTTGATCAGCGCCAGATTGTTCGACGACGACATAATAATGTCTGCGTAAAGCTGCGGATCCTGGGCAAACAGACGCCCAACCATTGCCAGCTCCAGACGATAAATCGGCGATGAGAGCGCCAGTAACTGCTCAAGCTGCACATTCTCTTCGGCCAGATGCAGCCCGTAAGCGAACGTCGCGAAGTGGCGCAGCGCCTGAATAAACGCCATATTCTGGTCGTGTTCGACAGCGCTGATGCGATGCAAACGCGCGCCCCAGACCTGAATCTGTTCAAGGAACCACTGATAAGCCTCAGGCTGACGTCCGTCGCACCAGACCACCACCTGCTTAGCAAGGCTGCCGCTGTCCGGCCCAAACATCGGATGCAGACCCAGCACCGGGCCTTTGTGCGCCGACAACATCGCCTGCAACGGACCGCTTTTCACCGATGCCAGATCGACCAGAATACAGTCATCCGGCAGCGGCGGCAGTTGGCCTATCACCTGTTCGGTCACATGGATCGGCACACTGACAATAACCATACCGGCGTCGGCCAGCAGTTCGCCCGCCTGCGCCCAGTCTTCTTTTTCCAGAATGCGCACCTGATAACCCGACAGCGTCAGCATTTTGGCAAACAGCTGCCCCATCTGGCCCGCGCCGCCGACAATCACCACCGGCCGCATTTCAGGACACAGGGTTTTAAAACCTTTGTCATTTTCGCTGGAGTAGGATTCGCGCATCACGCGGCGCAGTACATCTTCAATCAGATCCGGCGGAACGCCGAGCAGTTCGGCCTCCTTGCGGCGGGAGGCCAGCATTGTGGCTTCACGTTCCGGCACGTAGATCGGCAAGCCATACTTGCTTTTTACTTCACCAACTTCGGCCACCAGCTCCAGACGGCGCGCCAGCAACCCCAGCAGCGCCTTATCCACTTCATCAATTTGATCGCGCAGCGCGGTCAATTCAGCAACCATAACAACCTCTTAAGCGAAACGCGCCGCCAGACTATTGCGCAGATCTTTATCGATCTCACGCAGCAGCGCTTCGGTCGATTCCCAGCTAATGCAGGCATCCGTCACGGAAACACCGTACTTCATGGCGCTGCGCGGCTGCTCAGAAGATTGATTGCCTTCATGAATGTTGCTTTCAATCATCAGACCGGTAATCGAACGGTTGCCATCTTTGATCTGTGCCACCACAGATTCGGCAACGGCAGGCTGGCGACGGTAATCTTTGTTGGAATTACCATGGCTGCAATCTACCATCAGCGACGGTTTCAGTCCCGCCTGTTCCATCTCTTTTTCACACTGCGCAACATCCGCCGGGCTGTAATTCGGCGCTTTGCCGCCGCGCAGGATCACATGCCCATCCGGGTTACCCTGGGTTTGCAGCAGGCAAACCTGACCGGCCTGGTTGATGCCGACAAAGCGGTGCGGCATGGCCGCCGCGCGCATGGCATTGATTGCCGTAGCCAGGCTGCCGTCGGTGCCGTTTTTGAAACCGACCGGCATCGACAGGCCGGACGCCATTTCGCGGTGCGTCTGGGATTCGGTGGTGCGCGCACCAATTGCCGACCAGCTAAACAAGTCGCCGAGGAACTGCGGGCTGTTCGGATCCAGCGCTTCGGTCGCCAGCGGCAGGCCCATACTCACCAGTTCCACCAGCAGACGACGCGCAATCTTCAGGCCGGCTTCCACATCAAACGAGCCATCCATGTGCGGATCGTTAATCAGCCCCTTCCAGCCAACGGTGGTACGGGGTTTTTCAAAATAGACGCGCATCACCAGATAGAGGCTATCGCTGACCTCTGCGGCAAGGGCTTTAAATCGACGAGCATATTCAATCGCGGCTTCAGGATCGTGAATCGAGCAAGGACCACACACCACCAGCAGGCGCGGATCTTTTCCGGCAATGATGTTGGAGATGGTCTGGCGGGACTGCGCGATTTGCGCTTCCTGCTCAATGCTCAGCGGGAAAGCCGCTTTCAATTGTTCCGGGGTGATCAAAACCTGTTCGTCGGTGATATGTACGTTGTTCAGCGCGTCTTTTTGCATGATGGCGATCCTGTATGACTCGTTTTGCGATAGGGGTTCCTCCGCAGAGGATGGCGTAACCATACCACATACGGTAAAGATTTCAATCCACAAAACGTAGCAATTTCTTTACACCAGCAATTTATTCCGCCTGAATGCGGCGCTGAGTGTAATTATATATTTACACTCAGCGCGTTTTGCTTATGCCTGCGCGCCGGCTGAACGCTGCACGGCACGTTTCCAGCGCAGTGCATCAATCAGTATAAACAGCAGCAGACTGCCGCCCATCAGCGGTAACATAAGCCCCAGCAGCAGCGCAATGAGCAGTGTGCTAACGCGCCCTGCCCGGCTTAAACTCAGCCAGCAAGAAAGCAAGGTTGCCGCCGGATTCACCGCAGCGCCTGCCGGTCGGTGAATCCACCATAAGCGGTAGCCAACCACGATCATCACGCACAGCGCAGCGCCAAAGAGGATCAGTAATAACTGGTTCGCAAGGCCGAACAGCACACCCATATGAAAATCGACGCCCCAACGCGTCAGTTTCGCCATCAGCGGGAAGTCGGTAAACCGCGTGCGATCAACCACCGCCAGCGTACTGCCATTAATCGCAACCGCATCGACTTGCGTTGGCCAGCCGCGATCGATTTCTGTCACCGTCCACGCTTTATCCATGCTGCGCGGCGGGCGGATCTCCAGCTTGCTGGCAGCAATTCCAGCCCGCCGCGCAGCCTGCAACACATCATCGAATTGCACCCAATCCAGCGCCATTTCCGGCATATTCATGCCCGCATGATGCAGATGATGTTCCGCATGGGGATCGGCCGCCATCGCTGCGCCATCAAGCTGCGTGTTGACCTGCGGCGTCATCCAGCCGAAAGCCGCCCGCAGGCTATCGACATTGCCGCCCGCCCACTGCGACCACGTCAGGCCGGTGGCGGAAAACAGCAGCATACCGGCCAGCAGGCTCCAGCCAAGCAGCACGTGCAGGCGGCGATGATTTTGCACCGGGTTATTTATCCGCCGTTTCGGGCGCGTGAAAAACCACAGTGCAATACCGCCCAGCGCCGCCACCCACATCCATGAAGCGGCAAGCTCGCTGTAAAGACGGCCCGCATCGCCCAGCAACAGCGAGCGGTGAAAATAGTCGATCCACTGGCGCAGCGGCAAAATACCGCTGGTGCCGTACACCGTCATATCGCCCTTCATCTGTAACGTCACGGGATCGATAAAGATGGCGCGGTTTTCCGACACGCCAAGTTGCGGATCGGCAAACATCACGCGCGTCGTGGCGTTGTCGGCAAGGCCTGGCCGCACAGCCTGCAGACGCAGATGGCCGCCGGTCACCTGCTCAGCAACAGCAACCTGCTCAGCAAGCGGTTGGCGAGTACCGGCGGACACACCGTACAGCGCATCGCTGTAGAGGGCATTTTCCAGTTGTGGCGTCGCCACATACAGCGTGCCGCTCAGGGCCGCAATGAAGATAAAAGGCCCGACAAACAGGCCAATATAAAAGTGCAGGCGTCGCAGCAAATTCAGCCACGCCGCACGCGGGGTGCAGGAAGTCATACTTTTCCTCAGGAATAGTCAGCGCGTGCCGTTACGCAGAGGCAAACGGCCTTTTATAGATGTCAGGAAAAGCAGAAAAGCGGCGGCGCGCGGGTGTCAGGGTAGAGCCAGGGGAAGAAGTGCCACTGCCTGACCAGCGGGCGAGCAGGCTTCAGGCGAATGCGCAATGCACGCCCCATCAGCAGCAGTGCAACCAGCAGCATCAGGCCAGGCACATGCGCCAGCAAGACGCAGTAGCCACAGGCTTCAGCGTGATCCACAGGCAGGGAAGTTTGCGGGTGCGTTTCCGGTTGAGATGACATCTCATGATGCATCGGCATGCTCATCTCGTGATGCATACCCGGCATGGCACTCATGGGATCTTGTTGCAGGGAGACGGAAATCAGCGGAGCGACGACGATCAGCAGGATCGCAAACAGCGCCAGCCATGTGGCTGAACGTTTGGCTGCCCATTGATGAAAAACGTTCTTCACCGCATCTCCTCCCGATCGAGGCGGCATTGTAAATTAATCATCACCGGCAGGTTAAATTATTTCGAAAAAGAAAAGGTAAACGCAGCAAAAAAGTTAGTTAAACCGCTTTTTCTGCCACTCGCCGCATTCAACGATTTACCCTTATTTATCAGCGTAGAAAACCCTTTTTCATGCAGCGAATTGCAGCGTTATGCAACATCCGCCGCCATTTTGCCGCCATTAAGTTGCGACAGCGGGTTGAGCATCACCGCCTCTTCAAGATGATCCGGCGCAAAGTGCGCGTAGCGCATGGTTTCACGAATATTGGCATGGCCAAGAATGCGTTGCAGCACGAGAATATTGCCGCCATTGGTCATGAAGTGCGCAGCAAAAGTGTGGCGCAGAACATGGGTTTTCTGCCCTTCGGCCAGCGCGATATCGGTGGTCGCCAGCATTTTGCTGAATTCCCCATAGCACGGCTGGAACATCTGCCCTTGCAGCGGCGACAGCTCGTCAAAAAGCCACGGCGGGATCGGCACCGTCCGGTTGCGCCCGCCTTTGGTTTTGATAAAGGTGATTTTATTCGCCACAAGCTGCGCGCGATTGAGGTTTTCCGCCTCGCGCCAGCGCGCGCCGGTGGCGAGGCAAATTTTCACCACCCGCGTTAAATCGGCATGCCCGTAGCGCTCGCAGGCCGCCAGCAGGGTGATGATTTGCGGCTGCGTCAGCCACGTCATTTCCCGCTCTTTTTCGCGAAAAATGCGCACATTTTCAATCGGGTTCGGCAGCGACCACTCCCCCAGCCGCCGCAGTTCGTTAAACACCGCGCTCAGATATTGCTGCTCGCGGTTGACCGTGACCGGTTTCACCTTCCACTTTGCTTTGTCCGGCGTGTAACCGTTATCGATTTCGCCGCTCAGACGCTGGTCGCGATAGTGCGCCCAGGCTTTAGCGGTGAGGCGTGAGGCAACCGGATCACCCAGCCCGCGACAGACAATCTCCAGCTTTGCCATCCGCGACTTACCCGCCGCCAGCGACTGGCCATGCAGCTTAAACCACAGTGCAATCAGCTCGCTTAAACGTCGGCGATCCTCTTTCTCGCCCAGCCACGGCTTCTCCTGCGCCTCCTGTTTCGTCCAGGATTCAAACGCTTCGGCCTCGCCTTTGGTATTAAACTGCCGACGAATGCGCCGCCCTTCCCGCCCCTGCGGATAGAGTTCGCACAGCCACTTGCCGTTTTTCTGTTTGCTGACCGTCATTGCCGCTTACACATGTTTTTCCAGCGTGAAAACCACCACGCCGAACGGCGCAATCTCTGCCACGCCGCATTCAAAATCAACCGCGTTATTCGTCAGGCGTACTTTGCCGCCCGGCAGACGCACCACATCAAACACATCCAGCGCATCGTCGATACTGATAAACCAGCGCCCGTTACCAATTTTCTGCGCCGAGGTATCCACCAGCCAGGCCGCATTCAGCCCCTCGATAAAATTCAGCCCTTCCGTCGATGACGGCGCAAGGCTGCGATCCAGCGCCCAGACGCCCGCTTCTTTCAGCTCGCCGGATTCCAGACGGAATTTTGGAATGCTCAGCACAGCATCATTTGACGCCACAGGAGCCGGGGCCGGGTACATTTCGCCTTTCCCGGTCGCCAGCCAGTTCAGCGAGACGCCGGTATCCAGCGCGCAAGTCACCACCACATCGCCGGGAAAAAACTCGCGCCGCACCCAGGTGCTGATGGTCCCGGAGGAGATATCGAGCAGGTCGCCGAGATCTTTTTGCATCTGGAAACCATACGCATCAAGGATGCGACGCAGCACCGGACGCCCGCCGGTCGATAAAATCTCATCGTACAGCGCCTTGCCTTTCGGCAACGGCTTATCCGCTAATTTTGCATTTGCAAATTCACCGTTTACCAGCCAGTGCAAATCTGCGCCGGTATCCAGCGCGCATTTGACCACTGCCTTATAGGGCACGCTGTCGCGCTGGATCCAGCTACTGATATTGTTCGCCGGGACGTCCAGCGCTTCGGCGAGCGCCTTCTGGCTGGAGACAGAATAGGACGCAGCAATACGCTCGATCACATCCTGAACACTCATTTTGTTATCACTCATGTTCACCAACATCAAAAAAGCGATTTACACAATCGCATTTGCGATTTATATTGCTGTACATCGACCAAAATGCACAGCAGTGCAGTACATTTCAAACAACAGGAGATAATGCGATATGTCAGATGCAAAATCAACGCCGTCGCATCCGTTATCTGGCTCTCAAATGCAATCCAGGAATTTCACCCATGGGCAGATGGATGAGCTGGTCTCCGCCCTTCTCCCGACGTTGCAAACCCTGATCCGCTCGGCGATGTCCGATGCCATGACGGTGCGGGATTTCGCTGCCATGCGCGGTATCAGCGAGCGTCTGGTCTGGCAATGGCTCGACGAAGGCATTCTGCTGAAGGCCCCAACCCGCGACTATTCGAGCGCGGAAAACGCCGGCAAACGCAGCCGCACGCTGATCAATGTGCAGGCCTGGCGCGACAAATTAACCCAGCAGGCGATCGACTGTCGTTATCTCGACCGTCGTTCCGGCACCTCGTTTAGCTGAATTTGCTTTTGCAAGCTCAGAATCGAACAGGAGGCAATATGGCGATCACTTCACCCACCGCAACGCTTCCGCTCAACGCTGGGGAACGCCTGAGCGGGCTGAACCATATCGCGGAAATCCGCGGCCGCTTCTGGGGCGATAGCTGGCGCGAGGTGGCGCGCTTTATCGACGAGCTGCGCGACAAGCGGGATGAACACTTTGAAGAGAACAGCCGGGCGCTGGCAGCGATCTTCTTTCTCGCCAGAGTACCCACGGCGCGTCAGGCGCTTCATCCGGATGCGCTGACGCTTGAGGAGAAGCGGGCGCTGATTGCCGCGATGAACCATTTCCGCGCGGTAGTAAGCCTGTTTCCGAAACGGCTCACCATGCCGCTGTAACCCTTTTTCATACCTATGACGTCAACCCGTCGGGCCTCCCTTTGCCCGAATTTCAGGAGAAATACCATGCGAAAAAATAGTCCCCCCCATTCAGGACGCAGCCATGAAGAGATCGCGCTGCTGCTGGCAGATGCCCGCAACAACGAACGCCTGCGCTGCGCCGGCGTTATTTCCGGGCGGCTGGAGGCGCTGGCCGCGTTTATCGCCACTCAGCGTCTTGAGTGGTGCGACGCCGCCGAACTGCTACGCCAGGAAGCCAGCCATATCGATAACCAGGCGCAGGAGCTGCACTGATGGCCGATGAAATGGATCTCGTTCAGCAGCGTGAACTGGACGATCGCGAGCGCTATATCCGCCAGGCGCGTCACCGCCTGCTGTTGCCCTCACGCCTCACCTGCGAATGCTGCGATGCGCCGATTCCCCAGGCCCGGCGGATGGCGTTGCCCGGCGTGACCTGCTGCGTCAGTTGCCAGCAGCTCGCCGAACTGAAAGATAAACATTACCGGAGGCGCTAATTGGCGATCTCGTGGGCCTATCCGTGGAACGCGCCGCGTTCAGCGATCGCCAGCCCGTATCTCACTCACGCGGAACTGCACCGCCGCAACCGGCATTTTGCGGTGGTGCAGCAAGCGCGCCACGCGCTGGCGCGGCAACCGGAGTGCATCCGCTTTCCGATCACCCGTCGTATCGATGCGCTGGAACAGGCGCACGGTACGGCGAGGGCCAACGCCTTTCTCTGCCACTTCTTTCGCCGCGCTATCCCACGGCTAAACGCGGTAACGCAGCGCTACCAACACAAACCGCTTAGCCCGCGCCTCTCCAGAGCCGTGTTCAATGGCCATTTTGATACCGCCATTCAGCAGGATCTGGCGAGCCGGCTGGTGGCGCTGCTGGCCCGCTATAACCAACTACCGGATCTGGCGAAAAGCGCGATTGACCGGCTGGCAACCGACATCGCGCATTTTATACGTGGCGAACTGGCGAACATCGACAACGCGGAAGCGGCAGAGTTGAAAACCCTGCACCGTTGGTATCTGCACGCCGGAATGATTGCACTGCAATTTAACGTCACGCCGCCGCACTGGCAGCGTGTCACCCGTAAAGTTGCCTGCGCTGATGAGATTGCCCCGGCGGTGATCCGCCTGTTTAGCGAAGTGTGGTGGCGCGGCCATTTGCGCCGTATCGCCGCCCAGTGGCGCGAACATTTGCACATTGCGGTCGGTAACGTCAGCAAGAAAAAACGGCCCTACGCCAGCGACGATTGCGTCAGCGCCTGGCGCGAGCAGAAGCGCCGTAACCGCGAGTTTCTCACAAGCATGGAGCTGGAAGATGAGGAAGGAAACCGCATCAGCCTGATCGATAAGCATGATGGCTCGGTCGCCAACCCGGCAATTCGCCGCTGCGAGCTGATGACGCGCATTCGCGGCTTTGAAACGATTTGTCAGTCGCTGGGTTATGTCGGCGAATTTTATACCCTGACCGCACCTTCCGCCTGGCATGCCACCACCCGCGCCGGTTATCGCAATCATAAGTGGAACGGCGCCAGCCCGGCGCAGACGCAGGGCTATTTCACCCGTCTGTGGGCGCGGATCCGCGCCAGGCTGCATCGTAACGGGTTGCGCATTTTCGGCATCCGCGTGGCTGAGCCGCATCACGATGGCACGCCACACTGGCATCTGCTGCTGTTTATGCAGCCGCAGGATGTCAGCCGCGTGCGCGAAATTCTCAGCGACTATGCCCGCGAAGAGGATAACCACGAGCTGCGCAGCGATAAAGCGAAGCGCGCCCGCTTTCACGCCGAGGCGATCGATGCGCAAAAAGGCAGCGCCACCGGTTACGTGGCGAAGTATATCGCCAAGAATATCGACGGTTATGCGCTGGAAGGCGAGCGCGATAACGAGAGCGGCGCGCCGCTGCAGGAGACGGCCTGTGCCGTTTCCGCCTGGGCGGCGCGCTGGCGTATCCGCCAGTTTCAGTTTGTTGGCGGCGCGCCGGTGACGGTGTATCGCGAACTGAGAAAAATGGCCGATAGCGAAACGGCACGCGGCTTAAGCGTGGAGTTCGCGCTGGTGCACGATGCCGCCGATGCCGGGGATTGGGCAGGTTACGTCAATGCGCAGGGCGGGCCGTTTGTTCGTCGCGATGATTTGCAGGTGCGCACGCTGTATGCGCCGGATGAGGAATTTAACCAGTACGGCGAAACCACGGTACGTATTCGCGGGGTGTATGACACCCAGGTTGGTGCCGGTTCGCCGGTGCTGACACGGCTGAAAAAATGGAAAATTGTGCCGAAGCGAACGGGGGTTGACCTTCAGGGCGCGCCTGCGCCCTCTTGGAGTTCTGTCAATAACTGTACGCGCTGGCCCACCAGCCGCTGTAGCGATCCACCGCCCGACACCCCGGCATTAATGGGAAAACCTGTACCCAAAGCGGGGGGCGCAGCAGAACAATGGTTTTCTTTTTCAGCAACATAGTGATGCGGTGAAATAATTTTCGCTTCACATCAATAAACGGCCTATGATACTGTACAAATATACAGTAAAGAACTCATGAGGGGATTCATGGTGTCTGAACGGAATGAACGCGCTCAGCGGAAATGGGCGTGCGTAAGGTTTATTGCCGAGTTGTCTCTGCTCCACCATTGCAAAAAGGAAGAGCTGGAAATGGCGCTGTGGCTGATTGCTGACATGGCGGAAAGCGAAAGCGCGACCGCGCAGGAACGAGACATCTTTTACCAGGCAGAATAGCGGCCGGAAACTCGCCGGTTACGGCGGCCTGCGCGCCAGATCATACTTGCACAGTTTCAGGCCGCCCCTCCCACTTCATACTGCTTTCGCCCTGTTGTGCCAGCGTGCAGCCAGCGGCGACAGATAGCGTCCGCCCGCTCCGGTCTGGAGACTTAACGGTGGGAAAAATCCTTCCCGACGGTAAGAGACGCGAAAACGATGAATGTAATCACACAACAGGGCGACACGCTCGATCTCCTTTGCCTGCGCTATTACGGCTACACCCAGGGTGTGGTTGAAACGGTGCTGGCGGCCAATCCTGGCCTTGCCGATCTGGGCGTGATTTTGCCTTACGGTACTCCGGTAAACCTGCCGGAAGTGCAGGCACCGACGCAGACAGAAACGGTGAATCTATGGGCCTGACTATCGAAAAAGTCACTTCGTCGCTGGCCTACTGGATAAGCGTCGCGCTGACCTTTTTCGGCGCGATGACGCCGCAGGATTTCGCGGCCTGGTTCGGCGCGCTGGGCGTTGCCGTCACCGTCGCCGTGAACTGGTATTACCGCCGCAAAAGCTATCTGTTCCTGAAATCCTGCGCCACGAGCCAGGAGGTGATGAATGGGCTTACCCGTTAAACGCTGTAGCGCTGCGGCGGTGCTGGCACTGGCGATGCTGGTGCCGGATTTCCGTTTGCTGCATACCTCGCAGCCGGGGCTGGCGCTGATTGCCGATCTGGAAGGCTGTCGTCTGCGTCCGTACCAGTGCAGCGCTGGCGTCTGGACATCCGGCATTGGCCACACCGCTGGCGTCGCGCCAACGCGGGATATCAGCGAAAAAGAGGCGGCGGTGAATCTGGTCGCCGATGTCCTGCACGTTGAGCGACGGCTGGCAGTCTGCGCGCCGGTTGCCATGCCATCACAGGTCTACGACGCGGTAGTCAGTTTCGCCTTTAACGTCGGCACCACTGCCGCCTGCCGTTCGACGCTGGTGTGGTTTATCAACCACAAACAGTGGCAACAGGCCTGCGATCAGTTACCGCGCTGGGTGTTTATCAACGGCGATCGCAATCGCGGGCTGGAAAACCGCCGCGAACGCGAACGCGCCTGGTGCCTGAAGGGGGTGAAATGACCGTCCGGTCGATTGCCCTGCTGCTCGCAGTGCTGGGCGTAGTATGGCTGGTGCAGCAAAACCACGCGCTGCGCAGCGCGCTTTCGCAATCCACCCAGCTTACGCACGAGCAGAACAACACCATCGCGCAACTGAAAGCGCAGCGCGAGGCAGCTGATGCGCTGGCGGCCAACAACGAGCAGGCGCAGGTGGCGCTGCGTCAGCAACTCAATGCCGCCAGCGAACAGGCCGTGCGCCGCGAACAAACCATCACAAGGTTACTCCATGAAAATGACGCCTTCCGCCGCTGGTATAACACTCAGTTGCCTGATGCTGTGCGCCGGGTGCACCAGCGCCCCGCCTGCCCCTCTGCCGGTCACTGTTTACAACCGCTGCCCGCAGGTCAGCCTGTGTCCGATGCCGGGCAGCGATCCGCAAACTAACGGCGATTTAAGCGCCGATATCCGTCAGCTTGAGCGCGCGCTGGAGAGTTGCGCACTGCAAGTTGAAACCGTTAAACACTGCCAGGATGAGATAAATGCTAAAACCCGACACGCTGCGCAACGCCCTGACTGATGCTGTCCCGGCGCTGCACAACAACCCCGATACGCTGCGGCTGTGGGTGGACAAAGGCAGCAATACCGCCACGTTTGCCCCTTCGCTGTCGTTTGAAAAACAGTTCAACCTTAACGTCGCCGTCAGCGCTTTTTCCGGCGATATCGATACGATTTTTGTGCCGATCATGGCCTGGCTGCGCGACAACCAGCCGGATATTCTCACCGTCGAAGCGGGCCAGCGCGGCTGCTTTAGCTGGTCGCTGACGGCCAACAGCGACGGGACGCAGGATCTGTTGATTATCCTGCAATTGACCGAGCGCACTAAAGTGACGGAAGTCGATGGCGCGTTGCACGCCGAGACGCTGCCGGAGCCGCTGCCGCCAGCGCTGGTTACCCGCCCGGTTGAGCTCTATATCAACGGCGAACTGGTGAGCCGCTGGGCTTCATAACGCCCGCTAATGCGCCCCGCGTTGTGCCAAAAGCCGGACAGCCTTGTCCGTTTTTCAAAGCCGGGGCCGCATAGCATCATTTCCGCTATGAACACACAACTCTCGCTCCAGGAAATGGCCCGCGCGCTGCGCAATATGATCCGTACCGGGATTATCGTCGATATCGACCTGACTTCCGGGCGTTGTCGAGTGCAGACAGGCGGCATCGTTACTCAGTGGTTGCAGTGGTTAACCCACCGCGCCGGACATTCACGTACGTGGTGGGCGCCCTCGGTCGGCGAGCAGGTTTTACTGCTGGCGGTCGGCGGCGAGCTCGACACCGCCTTTGTGCTACCGGGCATTTTTTCTGACGACAACCCGGCGCCTTCCGTTTCGGCGGACGCCTGGCATGTCGCCTTTCCCGATGGCGCGGTGTTCGAATACGAACCGCAAAACAGCGCGTTGAAAGTCAGCGGCATTAAAACCGCCGATATCACCGCGTCGCAATCCGTAACCGTCAGCGTGCCGGAAGTGAAGGTTGTCGCCTCCACCCGCATCACGCTTGATACCCCGGAAGTGGTCTGTACCAACAAGCTCATCACCAGCACGCTGGAGGTGCAAAAAGGCGGCACGATGAGCGGCAATATCTCGCACAGCGGCGGTTCGTTGTCCTCTAACGGCAAAGTTCTGCATACCCATCAACACCCCGGCGACAGCGGCGGTACCACAGGAGCGCCTCTATGACAGTGCAATACAGCGGCTTTGACCGCACCACCGGCCAGCGCCTGACCGACACCGAACATATCCGCCAGAGCATCAGCGATATTCTGCGCACGCCTGTTGGCTCACGGGTCATGCGCCGCGATTACGGCTCACTGCTGTTTGAGATGATCGACCAGCCGCAAACCCCGGCGCTGGCGCTGCAAATTCAGGCCGCCTGCTATATGGCGCTGCTGAAATGGGAACCGCGCATCACGTTGAGCGCGGTGACAACCGAACGGCAGTTCGACGGCACGATGATTGTCAATCTGACCGGCCAGCTCGCCAGCACCGGCGAATCCCTTTCGTTAACCCTTCCAGTGAGTTAAAACCATGCCGATTATCGATCTGAGCCAGTTGCCCGCGCCCAATGTGGTTGAGGAACTTGATTACGAGGGTCTTCTTGCCGAGCGCAAGGCGACGCTCATTTCCCTGTTTCCTGCCGACGAGCAGGCAGCCATCGCCCGTACGCTGGCGCTGGAGTCCGAGCCGCTGACCAAGTTTCTTGAAGAGAACGCGTACCGCGAAGTGCTGTGGCGCCAGCGCGTCAATGAAGCCGCCCGCGCGGTGATGCTGGCGTACGCCGCCGGTAACGATCTTGATGTGATTGCCGCTAACAGCAATACCGCGCGGCTGGTGATCACCCCTGCCGATGACAGCACCATCCCGCCGACGGCTGCGGTGATGGAGTCTGATAAAGACCTGCGACTCCGTGCGCAGCAGGCCTTTGAAGGTTTAAGCGTAGCCGGACCAGAAGGCGCTTATGAATACCACGGCCGCAGCGCCGATGGGCGGGTTGCCGATATCTCCGTGATCAGCCCGAACCCGGCATATATCACCATCTCTGTGCTCTCACGCGAAGGCGACGGCAGTGCCAGCGACGAACTGATTGCCATCGTTGAAAAGGCGCTGAACGCAGAAGATGTCCGCCCGGTTGGCGACCGCGTAACGGTACAAAGCGCGGAAATTGTGCCCTACCAGATTGACGCTACGCTCTATTTTTACCCGGGGCCGGAATCGGAGCCGATCCGTCAGGCCGCCGAACAGCAACTCAAAGCCTATATCACCGCACAGCGCCGGCTGGGCCGCGATATCCGCCAGTCAGCCATTTACGCTGCGCTGCACGTCGAAGGTGTACAACGCGTGGAGCTGAACGCGCCGCAAAGCGATCTGGTGCTGGAGAAAAATCAGGCCTCGTACTGCACCGCCTGGAGCATTAATACAGGAGGCACCGATGAGTGATGACCGCCTGTTGCCCGTTGGCTCCTCGGTTCTGGAGGTGGCAACGGCAGAGGCAGCGGCACAAATCGAACGCGTACCGGTGCCGCTGCGCACATTATGGGATCCACAAACCTGCCCGGCAGAGCTGCTGCCTTACCTGGCGTGGGCGCTCTCCGTCGATCGCTGGGATTACAGCTGGCCCGAGGCCACCAAACGTAAAATTATCGCCTCCGCTTTTTTTGTTCATCAACACAAGGGAACCATTAGCTCATTACGACGCGTTGTTGAACCGCTCGGTTACCTGATTGAGCTACGTGAATGGTGGCAGGAGAACGCCGAACCCGGCACGTTCCGGCTGGTGATTGGCGTGCAGGAGAATGGCATTACTGAGCAGATGTACCAGGAGCTGGAGCGGCTGATCAACGATGCCAAACCGGCGAGCCGCCATCTGTCGGAGCTGAACATTAGCCTTAGCACCAGCGGCGAGTTTTATGTTGGTGCCGGTTGTTACCTTGGTGAAGAGCTGACGGTTTATCCTTACATGCCGGAAGAGATTGTGGTCGGCGGCGAGTATTACCCCGCATCTGCCATCCATCTTATCGATGATGTTTATATTTCGTAACCCGCCATATTGCTGAAACGGGCTGCGGCCCGTTTTGTTTTATCTCTCTCGTTGTATCAGCAGGCCGACAACGCCGCTGATTAGCGTCTGCCTGTGGCTGAACGGAAAATAGCCCCGCCGTTCATTCCCCCTTCAACAACCAGAGAGCATACACATGACTGTCAAATATTTTGCCATTCTGACCAATCAGGGTGCCGCAAGGCTGGCGAATGCCGCCGCTATCGGCACCTCGCTCAATCTGACGCAAATCGCCATCGGCGACGGCAACGGTGTATTGCCGACACCCGACGCGACGCAAACCCGGCTGGTGAATCAAAAGCGAATTGCACCGCTAAATGCCCTGTCGATCGATCCGACCAACAGCAGCCAGATTATTGCCGAACAGATCATCCCCGAGAACGAAGGGGGTTACTGGATCCGCGAACTTGGTCTCTACGACGATGAAGGTGTACTGATTGCCGTTGCCAACTGCCCGGAAACTTACAAGCCATTGATGCAGGAAGGGAGCGGCCGCACGCAGACGATTCGCATGGTGATCACTGTCTCATCAACCGCCGCTGTGACGCTGAAAATCGACCCGGCAGTGGTGCTGGCGACGCGTAAGTATGTCGATGATAAAGCGATTGAGGTACGCACCTATGCAGACACCCTGATGGGCCAACATGTCGCAGCGGGCAATCCGCATGCGCAATACCCTCTTATAGCCAATGCGTTGAAAGAGATGGCGAATGCCGGGCTTGTCAGCAGCGTGCAGAGCAATCTTGGGCTGAGTTCCCTTGTGCAGGCAGGAACCGCAAGTGGCCTGCTGGCCACCGCCGGTTATTTTCAGATCCCGGGTATCTTGAATGGCGGTAAACAGGCGCTGATTATTCAATGGATGAGGGTAGCGACCAGTGTGAACAACGGTGAGAACTCCGTCTTCACATGGCCAATAGCCTTTCCGAACGCCTGCCTGAATACGCAAGTCACCTATACCGAAGGCTCAGCGCCCTTCACCGATATCACGGTGCCCATCTTTGTTGTGGCCCGATCCTTACAGAACATCACCATCCGTTCCTACACCGGCGCGGGCAACGGCATCGACATTCTGGCGATCGGTTTTTAACCGCCTCGTTAGCTTGCCACGGGCTGCGGCCCGTTTTTTTCATCACGCTTGTTGTGTCAGCAGGTAACCAACGCCGCTTAATGGTGTTCGCCTGTGACTGAACGGAAAATAGCGTCACCGTTCATTCTTCACCAAACAACCTGAGAGTTAACGCATGACTGCCAAATATTTTGCCATTCTGACCAATCAGGGCGCTGCGAGGCTGGCCAACGCCGCGTCGCTCGGCACAAAACTTAATCTCACGCAGATGGCGGTTGGCGATGCCAACGGCGTACTACCGATGCCAGACCCGGCACAAACAAAACTGATTAACCAGCAGCGTATTGCGCCGCTGAACCGACTGTCGATCGATCCTAATAACAGTAGCCAGATTATTGCCGAGCAGGTTATTCCGGAAACGGAAGGCGGTTTCTGGATCCGCGAAATTGGCCTCTATGATGACGAAGGCGTGTTGATTGCGGTCGCCAACTGCCCGGAAACATACAAACCACAAATGCAGGAAGGGAGCGGACGCACGCAGACCATTCGGATGGTGCTCACCGTCTCATCAACGGCTGCCGTCACGTTGAAAATCGACCCGTCGGTGGTGCTGGCGACGCGGCAATATGCCGACGATCTGATGAACAACCATGTTAAAGCCGCGAACCCGCATGCCCAGTACGCACCGCTGGCCAGCCCGGTATTTATCGGCACGCCGACGGTGCCGGATACGCATATTGGCAACTACGGACAGCAAATCGCCAACACCAAATATGTGCGCGATGTTATTGCTGACTACGACGGCATTTTGCCGGTGGGTTCGCCCGTCGCCTGGCCGCAAGCCACTCCGCCTGGCGGCTGGTTTAAATGCAACGGCGCGTCCTTTGATAAAACCCAGTATCCACGGCTGGCAGCCGCCTACCCGGCCGGTGTTCTGCCGGATCTGCGCGGGGAATTTATTCGCGGCTGGGATGATGGGCGAAACCTTGACGCTGGCAGGGCACTACTAAGCGTGCAACTGGATGATTTTAAAAACCATAACCATACGCCGGTAAAAAACCCATCAAGGAATCGCTTCCTGACCGACTACAGCGAAAGCGGTGTTGGCGCTCTCGCCAATTTAACCACCGGGGGCGGGTTGTTCTCCTTTTCAAGCTATACCGAATATACTGGCGGAGGAGAAACACGCCCGCACAACGTCGCATTTAACTTCATCGTGAGGGCTCAATAATGTCTCAAGCAACACTAAATCAGAATCTGATTGCCGCGACCGCCGGGGAGCTAACCGTTTATAACTTTACAGGCGATACCCGCGAATATCTGGCGCCTTCTGTGGAGTATCTGGCTGTGGGGGTCGGTATTCCGGCGAATTCAGCCGTCGACGCTCCCTCTGCGGCAAAAACGGGGTTTGCTGTATGCCGTAAAACGGATAACAGCGGATGGGAGTACGTGGTCGATCATCGAGGTGAAACGGTATACAACCTGCAAAGCGGTGAAGCCTCTCAGATGAAGACTCTGGGTGATTATCCAACTGATATCACCCCATCGGCACCAGCGACCAGGTTTGATAAGTGGGACGGCAGCAAATGGGTTACTGATAGCGCTGCACAGCAGGCATCACTGGTAACCAGCGCTGAACAGAGCAAAACGCAGCGGTTGAAAGAGGCGAAAGAGAGTATCAGCGTATGGCAGACCGAGCTGCAACTCGGCATTATTAGCGACGACGACAAAGCCAGCCTGGTGAAATGGCTGGAGTACATCAAGGTCGTGCAGGCTGTCGATACCACAAGCGCACCTGATATCCGCTGGCCTGAACAGCCACAATAAGAGCAACGGGCCGCGGCCCGTTTTTTGTCGGGTTGGCGCTGCGCTTACCCGACCTACTGTTCCCCCACAGGCCTGCCCGCCAGCAGGCCATTCTCCTCAGGGTTGTATCGCCCGGCAACCAACCCTAACTGATAGGCCCCGCCCCACTGCGCCCCGGACAATACCGTTTACTCAATCGATAACCTGAGAGTGAACGCATGACTGTAAAATATTTTGCCATCCTGACCAATCAGGGCGCGGCGAAGCTGGCGAATGCCACCGCGCTGGGCACCCAAATCCATATTACGCAAATGGCCGTTGGCGATGGCAACGGCAGCCTGCCCACGCCAGACCCGGCACAAATCCAGTTGGTTAATCAGAAACGCATCGGCGCAGTAAACACACTGACTGTCGATGCCGAGGATGCCAATCAAATTATTGCCGAGCAGGTAATCCCGGAAAACGAAGGGGGATACTGGATCCGCGAGCTGGGTCTTTTTGACGACGAGGGTGTACTGATTGCCGTCGCCAACTGCCCGGAAACCTACAAACCGCTGTTAGGTGAAGGTAGCGGACGCACGCAGACGATTCGTATGGCGCTGATTGTTTCTTCTACCTCAGCCATCACACTAAAAATTGATCCGTCAGTGGTGCTGGCGACACGCAAGTATGTCGATGACAAGGTTATCGAGGTAAAAGCCTATTCTGATGCTCTGCTGAGCCAGCATATTGCAGCCAGCAACCCGCACACGCAGTATGCGCCGATTGCCAGCCCCACACTGACCGGAACACCCAAAGCCCCCACTGCAGCGCAAACGGCAAACGATACGCAACTGGCCACCACCGCTTTTGTTAAAGCAGCAATATCAGCGCTGAACCTGGGTGACGGTTCGGCATTGCCGGTTGGCGTGCCCATTCCCTGGTCATCGGCGACACCGCCGGCAGGCTGGCTGAAATGTAACGGCGCGGCGTTCACCGCAGCGCAATACCCGAAGCTGGCTGTGGCTTATCCAAACCTTGTATTACCCGATTTACGAGGGGAATTTATTCGCGGCTGGGATGATGGGAGAGGCGTTGATTCTGGCCGAAGTATTGGCAGCACTCAGACCGGAAGTATTCAAAGTCACTCACATGCAGTAAGCGTTGACACATCTGCTACGGATGATAGTAGCGGTTATTTGAGTAGTGGCGCAGGAACAGCAGGCGGGACGGTGACTTTTAATACGCAATCTACGGGTGGTAATGAAACTCGTCCGCGCAACATCGCCTTTAACTACATTGTGAGGGCTGCATAATGACATCAGCAGTATTGGATAAAGCAAAAATCGCCACCACAGCAGGAAACATCACGGTTTACGGCTTTTCTGCGCAAACCGGCGAATTTACCGGTTCCAGCGAAGAGTTTTTAGCGATCGGCGTTGGTCTGCCCGCCGGTTCAACAGACATTGCTCCCGGTACCGTTGCTGAGGGATGTGTGGCTATTTTCACGGGAAGTTCGTGGGAGCAGCAAGAAGATCATCGCGGGGAAACCGCCTATTCCACGGTCGATCTTAGCGCTTCAACGGTCGATTATATCGGCCCGCTTAAAGACGGATTTGTTGCCACCGCGCCCACAACGCCCTATGACAGGTGGAATGGAAGCGCATGGATTACGGACGCCGAAGCACAACAGGTAGCCGCAGTTCAGGATGCGCAGGCGCTTCGTCAACAACATATCGATACGGCAATGTCATCAATCAGCGTTATCCAGCTTAAGTTGCAGGCGGGCAGGACGCTGAATGACGAAGAAAAAAACCGGCTCGATCAGGTTCTGGATTATATCGATGCCATAAACGCCATTGACCTCTCCAGTGCGCCCAACATCACCTGGCCCACTCAACCCGCATAATTCAACGGGCTACGGCCCGTTTTTTTGCCGCCCGCTGTTGTTTCATCCTCGCCCCAACCCCGATAAATAGCGCTGCGCCGCTGCGGCCTGGAGAATAGCACTCACCCCAACACCACGGAGTTAAACGGATGAGTGACTATCATCATGGCGTTCAGGTCGTCGAAATCAACGACGGCACGCGCGTCATTTCCACTGTCTCAACCGCCATTGTCGGCATGGTATGTACTGCCAGCGATGCCGATGCGGCAACCTTTCCACTGAATGAACCGGTGCTTGTCACCAGCGTGCAAAGCGCCATCGCCAAAGCAGGCACCAAAGGTACGCTGGCCTCTTCGCTGCAAGCCATTGCCGACCAGGCGAAACCGGTTATCGTCGTTGTGCGTGTCGCTGAAGGCAGCGGCGATGATGCGCAGGCGCAGACGATTTCCAACATCATCGGCACCACCGACGAAAACGGCAAATACACCGGCCTGAAAGCGCTGCTGACCGCCGAAGCCGTCACCGGCGTGAAACCGCGTATTCTGGGCGTGCCGGGTTATGACACGCAGGAAGTCGCCACCGCGCTGGCGCCAGTCTGCCAGAAGCTGCGCGCCTTCGGTTATGTCAGCGCCTGGGGCTGCAAAACCATTTCCGATGCCATCAAGTATCGCGAGAACTTCAGCCAGCGCGAGCTGATGGTGATTTGGCCCGATTTCCTCGCCTGGGATACCGTGGCAAACTCGACGGCAACCGCCTACGCTACCGCCCGCGCACTTGGCCTGCGTGCGTATATCGACCAGTCCGTTGGCTGGCACAAAACGCTGTCCAACGTTGGCGTGAATGGTGTCACCGGCATCAGCACCCCGGTCTTCTGGGATTTGCAGGAATCCGGTACCGATGCCGATCTGCTGAACGAAGCGGGTGTGACAACGCTGATTCGCAAAGATGGTTTCCGCTTCTGGGGCAACCGTACCTGCTCCGACGATCCGCTGTTCCTGTTTGAAAACTACACCCGCACTGCGCAGGTTATCGCCGACACCATGGCAGACGCGCATATGTGGGCGGTCGACAAACCGATCACCGCGACGCTTATCCGCGACATCATCGACGGTATCAACGCTAAGTTCCGCGAACTGAAAAGCAACGGTTACATCGTTGACGCCACCTGCTGGTTCGACGAGAGCGCTAATGACGCCGAGACCCTGAAAGCCGGGAAACTGTATATCGATTACGACTATACGCCGGTGCCGCCACTGGAAAACCTGACCTTACGCCAGCGCATCACCGATAAATATCTGGCGAATCTGGTCTCCTCGGTCAACAGCAATTAAGGAGCCTGATAAATGGCAATGCCGCGAAAACTGAAATATATGAACGTGTTCCTCAATGGCTACAGCTATCAGGGGATCGCAAAATCCATCACGCTGCCGAAACTGACCCGCAAGCTGGAGAACTACCGTGGCGCAGGCATGAACGGTATCGCGCCGATTGATATGGGTCTTGATGACGACGCCATGGCAATGGAGTGGTCGCTGGGCGGCTTCCCGGATGAGGCTATCTGGGAACTGTATGGCGCAACCAGCGCCGATGCGGTGCCAATCCGCTTTGCCGGTTCCTACCAACGCGATGACACCGGCGAAACGGTCGCCGTTGAAGTAGTGATGCGCGGTCGTCAGAAAGAGATCGACACCGGCGAGAACAAGCCGGGCGAAGACACCGAGTCCAAAATCTCTGTCGTCTGTACTTATTTCAAACTGACGATGGACGGCAAGGAACTGGTGGAAATCGACACCATCAACATGATCGAAAAAGTGAACGGCGTCGATCGTCTCGAACAGCACCGCCGCAATATCGGCCTGTAACCCCTGCCCGGTCAGCCTGGCTGGCCGGGACTTCCCTTCGCTAATGCAATCACGAGGATTTTATGAGCAACGAAACTGATAACGTCGTTACCCTGGAAACGCCGATCAAACGCGGCGAACAGCTTATCAACGCCGTTACCCTGATGAAACCGAATGCCGGCACCCTGCGCGGTCTGAGCCTGGCGGCAGTGGCGAATGCTGAAGTGGATGCGCTGATTAAAGTGCTGCCGCGTATCACCTCGCCTTCTCTGACCGAACAGGAAGTGGCGGCGCTGGACCTGGCGGATATGGTCGCGCTGGCAGGCAAGGTGGTCGGTTTTTTGTCGCCGGTTTCGGCACAGTAAGTTTTCCGGCCAACCTGTCGGTTGACGATTTGATGGCGGATATCGCGGTGATTTTTCACTGGCCGCCATCAGAACTCTACCCCCTGAGTCTGACCGAACTCATCACATGGCGCGAAAAGGCGCTTCAGCGAAGCGGAAACACACATGAGTAACAGCACAAATATTGACGCACTGCTCACGGCTGTTGACCAGGCGACGCGCCCGTTTAAAAACCTGCAAACGGCGAATGTTTCGCTTGCTGCGGGTATCAAAGAGACGGAGAAAAACCTGAGCGGGTTGTACAGCCAGCTCGCCCAGGTTGAAGGTTTAACGCAGGCCGAAAAATCCCTTTCGGCGCTCAGTCTGCGCCTGCAAACCGTGCAGTTGCGCGCGCAAAAGCTGACGGAGCAAGGCCCGCCGACGCGCAGCCACGCCAGTATTCTTACTTTCACGCAGGAGCGCGCAACCGCGCTTTCGCAACAGCACGAAACGGCACGCGGAGCGGTGATCGACCACCGGTTAGCGCTGCTACGCGCAGGTATCGAACCAAACGCGCCGACGGCGGCGAAACTGCAACTGCAAAGCCAAATCAACGAACATCGCGCGCAGCTCGTTACGCAGCAGCAGGCGCTGAAGCAGGAGAACCGGCAAAAACGCGCGGAAAAAATCCAGGCGGGCCAGCAAACGATTCAGGGCATCGCCGGGAAAGTCTCTGCGGTGGGCAAAACCGGGATGTCCGTCGCCACTTCCGGCTTCAACATCGGCAAAAAACTGTTGCAGCCGGGCTATGAGCAATCGCTGAAAAATAGCGCACCGGCACAGCCTGAAAGCGGAGTGAGTAACCCGGCAAGTGCGGTAAGTGCGCAGGCGGGCAATCTCGGTAGCGATTTACAGGCGCTGCAAAGTGCTTATCAGTCACTGAGCGTGGATATTTTCACTACGCAAGAATCCTCCCTGCGCCAGCTGGTGCAAACCGCAACGGTTTATCTGGGGCAACTGCAACAGTGGGTGCAGAACAACCAGGGGTTGGTGCAAACCTTCGGCATGATTGCCACTGTCGTGGTCGGCGTCGCCGGGGCGATTGGCACCGTGGCGGGCGTTATCGCGCCGGTCTTTACCGGCATCAGCACGCTGATCACCATTGCGACCACTTTTGGCAGCGTCTTTACCACCGTCTGCGGCGGGATTATGGCGGTGCTCGGTTCGCTCACGCTGCCGATTGTCGGCGTGATTGCCATTGTGGCCGCCGCCGCGCTGGCCATTTACACCTGGTGGCAGCCAATCAGCGCTTTCTTTAGTGGTGTAATGGCCGGGATTAGCGCCGCGTTCGCCCCGCTCGCCGGGCTATTTGCGCCGCTGCAACCGCTGTTTGATTTCATCAGCACCAGCTTGCAGAACATCAAACAACTCTTCAGCGATCTGATTACCCCCGTTCAGGCCAGCCAGGAAACGCTGAACCAATGCGCAAAAGCGGGTTTCTATTTCGGTCAGATGCTTTCTGGCTCCATCGCGCTGGTGATTGAGAGCGTAAAAATATTGGGCAGCGGCTTGAATTGGGTACTGGAAAAACTCGGGATTATCGACAAAAAACCGGTGCTCGAGGTACCGAAACCGCCGACAGATGCCAGCGGCAGCCAGAGCTACATTCAGCCAACCAGCGCAATGCCTGGCTTTAACAATTATCAGGCAGCGAAACCGGCTGGCGGTGGTTCCTACGTTGACCAGAGCAGAACGGATATCAACGTGACGCTACAGGGCGATGTTTCACCGGGCAGCGATAACAGCCGCCACCTGATGGAGCTGCTCGAACAGTACGAAAACAATAAGCGCGACAATGCGCTCTCGCAATTCAACGCGTTAGGAGGTTATGCACCATGATGCTGGCGCTGGGACTTTTTGTATTTATGCGGCAGACACTGCCCTATACCACCATGAACCGCACGGCCGGATATAACTGGGCCTCCAATAGCCGCGTCGGTAAACGCGCGGCATTTCAGTACCTTGGCCCGGGCGAAGAGACCATCGCTCTTGGCGGTGAACTCTATCCGGAGCTGACCGGCGGCCCGCGGTCGCTCGATGTCGTGCGCACGATGGCCGAACAGGGGAAAGCGTGGCCGTTGATTGACGGAACGGGAACCATTTACGGCATGTTTGCTATCGAAAGCCTGAAGGACAACGGCTCCGAGTACTACAGCGACGGTTCGCCGCGCAAAATTTCCTTCACTCTGAGCTTAAAACGGGTGGATGAGTCACTGGCCGCCATGTTCGGCGATATTCGCCAGCAGGGCGAAGCACTCTATTCCGGGGCAAGAAAAACGCTGGGGATCGACTTATGATCGATGCGCTGACCAATGGGCTGGCGCAGGTCAGCAGCCCTGCTTATTTATTGATGCTGGATGATAAAGATATCACCGAAAATATCGCCCCCCGGCTTATCAGCCTGACGATCGAAGATAACCGTGGTTTCACCGCTGATACACTGACCCTGGTGCTGAGTGACGCCGATGGCGATATTCAGTTGCCGCAGCGCAAAACAAAAATCCGCGTGTTTATCGGCGAAAAGGGCTATGCGCTGGCCGGGCTGGGTGAGTTTGTTATCGATCAGGTTAAGCATGATGGTGCGCCGGATAAGGTGACGGTGATCGGACGCAGTGCGGATTTCAACGGCAAACTCAACAAGGAGCATGAGCAGTCGTGGCATGACACCACGCTGGGCGCCATTGTCGAGGAGATTGCTAAACGCTGCGGGCTGGAAGCCAGCGTTGCCGAATCACTGGAGGGAATAAAGATTGCGCATATCGACCAATCGATGGAATCGGACGCCAGTTTCCTGCACCGCCTGGCGGTGCGTAACGGCGCCGAACTGACGGTGAAATGGAACAAACTGATGCTGATTAAACCTGGCCGGGGATTGAATGCAAAGGGCGAAGCGTTCCCGCAGGTCGTCATTCAGCGCAGCGACGGTGATAAACACAGTTTTAATATTGCCGACCGCTCAAGCTACACCGGCGTGACGGCGCGCTGGCTTGATACCAAAAAGCCCAAAAACCAGACGCAAAAAGTGCAGTTACAACGAAAAACCACTACGCAAACCCCAGCCAGTACAGGGCATCCCCAGGCGGTGACACCCGCGGCAGAGCAAAGCGAAAAGCCGGTTTACGTTGCCGGGAGTGCCGATAACGTCTATGGCATATCGACCGTCTATGCCAGCAAAGAGGAAGCGATAAGGGCTGCTGATGGGCTGTGGAGTTACATTCAGCGCAATACGGCCACCTTTTCCCTCACGCTGGCGCGGGGACGTACCGACATCACCCCGGAAACGCCGGTGCGAGTCTCTGGCTTTAAGACGGTCATTGACGATACGCCATGGACGATTAAAAAAGTGACGCACAGCCTGGATAACAATGGATTTGTCAGCAAGCTTGATTTGGAAGTCAAAATCAAGGAGGGACAATATGATGTGCAGAATGAATAGCAAATGCGATTTACAGTTTGCATTTGCAAGTTATAAGTTTATTATTGCAGCATGTTAACGAGGGAGAACCCACCATGATGCATTGCCCGGTATGCCAGCAAGCGGCGCATGCGCGCTCAAGCCGCTACCTGAGTTCCGAAACCAAAGAGCGCTACCATCAGTGTCAGAATATCCAGTGTGGCTGCACATTTGTCACCCACGAGTCGCTGGCGCGTTACATTGTCCGCCCGCCAGTGACAGAAGCCGCTCCCCATTCAACACGATAACTGCTTCCTCTTCAGCCTGCGCCAGCAGGCTTTTTTTTGCCTGTCGCCACGGCGATCCGCTGCCGCCATTCTGCCGCCATCGCCAATAAAAAAGGGGTTAGCATTACGCTAACCCCTTGTTCTATAACACGCTTTGGATGTAGCGCGTGCGTTTTATCAGTTAAGACGCTCTTTAATACGAGCAGCTTTACCGGTACGCTCACGCAGGTAGTACAGTTTAGCTTTACGTACAGCACCACGACGTTTAACAGCAATGCTGTCAACTACCGGAGAGTGAGTCTGGAAGACACGCTCAACGCCTTCGCCGTTGGAAATTTTACGAACAGTGAATGCAGAGTGCAGACCGCGGTTACGAATAGCGATAACCACGCCCTCGAATGCCTGCAGACGTTTTTTGGAACCTTCAACAACCCATACTTTCACTTCCACGGTATCACCCGGACGGAAGGAAGGTACGTCCTGCTTCATCTGCTCTTGTTCAAGTTGCTTAATAATGTTGCTCATAATTTAATCTCTTATCCTGGGTAAACTGATATTCGGGGGGTGTGTTACACCAGCCCATCATGTTTGTGTTGCTGTTGTGCGTGCTCTCGTTGGAACTCCGCCAGCAACCTTGCTTGCTCTTCAGTCAGAGCCAGGTTTTCCAGAAGTTCAGGTCTTCTAAGCCAGGTACGGCCCAGCGACTGCTTCAAACGCCAGCGACGTATCTCGGCATGGTTCCCCGACAGTAATACCGCCGGTACTTCCATCCCTTCTAACACTTCAGGTCGGGTGTAGTGTGGACAATCCAGCAACCCGTCAGCAAAGGAATCTTCCGTTGCCGATGCTTCGTGCCCCAGTACCCCTGGAATAAACCGGGAAACCGAGTCAATCAGCGTCATTGCTGGTAGCTCACCACCGCTGAGAACGTAATCGCCGATAGACCATTCTTCGTCAATCTCGGTTTGAATTACGCGCTCATCTATCCCTTCGTAGCGACCACACACCAGAATCAACTTCTGATTGGTAGCCAGCTCGCTAACGCCCGCTTGATCAAGCTTGCGTCCCTGAGGCGACAGATAAATCACTTTGGCGCCTTCGCCCGCCGCGGCTTTTGCTGCATGAATGGCGTCCCGCAACGGGTTCACCATCATTAACATCCCCGGTCCGCCGCCGTAAGGACGATCGTCCACGGTACGGTGCCGGTCATGAGCGAAATCACGCGGACTCCAGCTCTGGATGCTCAGCAGGCCATTTTTTACTGCCCGGCCAGTTACCCCGTAGTCGGTAATCGCGCGGAACATTTCAGGAAACAGGCTAATTATGCCAATCCACATAGCGCCGTCTTTTACCGTATATCCGGAGGTTTAAAAACCAGGATCCCAATCTACTTCAATGGTTTGAGTAGCGAGATCGACTTTCTTGATAACCTGCCCATCGAGGAACGGAACCAACCGCTCCTTGATACCAAATGCATCTTTCAGGTTTGCCTTGATGACGAGAACGTCATTAGACCCGGTTTCCATCATATCGACGACTTTACCGAGGCTGTAACCTTCAGTAGTCACTACCTGGCAGCCCATCAGGTCTTTCCAGTAGTAATCACCCTCTTCCAGTTCCGGCAACTGCGAGGAATCCACGACGATTTCGCAATTCGTCAGCAAATTCGCTGCATCTCTGTCATCAACACCTTTCAGTTTGATGATGATGTCCTGATTGTGGTAGCGCCAGCTTTCCAGCTCAATGCCCTGCCACTGACCCGCCTTCTGGATAAACCAGGGCTGATAGTCAAAAATGCTTTCGGCGTCTTCGGTGGAGGAAAACACTCTGAGCCAACCACGAATTCCGTAAGAAGACCCCAGTTTGCCGACAATAATTGGCTCAGCGGGGACCGCTGCGGTTTGTTGCTTGCTCATCATGACCACCGTGACAGATTAAGCTGCTTTCTGTGCTTCTTTGATCAGCGCGGAAACGCGATCGGAAACGGTAGCGCCCTGGCCAACCCAGTGCTGAATGCGATCCAGATCCAGGCGGGTGCCTTCTTCTTTCTCGGAAGCGATCGGGTTGAAGAAGCCAACGCGCTCGATGAAGCGACCGTTGCGTGCATTACGGCTGTCAGTCACAACAACCTGATAGAACGGACGCTTTTTAGCGCCGTGACGTGCTAAACGAATAGTTACCATAACATCCTCTTGTGTGAATAAAACACCAGGCCCCATCGAGGAACGGAGCCCGGCGTCATATTAAAAGCCCGAAAATTTTACTGATTTTTGGGGAAATTGCAATCAGGATAAATAAACAAGGAGAATAAGGCGTATATCGGTGCAGCCAGTTTAGTTTCGGCGTGTGCGCAGCAAGCGGAGCGTACACAGAGTACGTGAGCATTTACTCGCTCCGCTCGCCCTCCGGGGCCGCCCTAAAGGGCGTTCAAAACACGTTCGTGTTTTGTCGAGCCACCGGAGCGAAAATGGCAAACAAGATAGCCTTATATCCTTGTTTTACACGCAGTACGTGAGGGTGACAAGCACCCCCGATGCAAAAATGGCAAACAAGCCAGGCCGTTTATTAGCGCCCAGGGAAGCCTGGCGGCATCATCCCCTTCATCCCGCGCATCATCTTCGCCATCCCGCCTTTCTTCATCTTCTTCATCATGCGCTGCATGTCGTCGAACTGTTTAAGCAGACGGTTCACATCCTGCACCTGCATACCGCAGCCTGCTGCGATGCGGCGTTTACGGGAGCCTTTGATGATGTCCGGGTTGGCGCGCTCTTTCAGCGTCATCGAGTTAATGATCGCTTCCATCCGCACCAGCACTTTGTCATCCATTTGCGCTTTGACGTTGTCCGGGATCTGCCCCATACCCGGCAGCTTGCCCATCAGGCTTGCCATACCGCCCATGTTTTTCATCTGGCGCAGTTGTTCAAGGAAATCGGTCAGATCGAAGCCGTCGCCTTTTTTCAGCTTGTTCGCCAGCTTCTCGGCCTGCGCACGATCGACCTTGCTCTCGATATCTTCAATCAGCGACAACACATCGCCCATACCGAGAATGCGCGAGGCAATACGATCCGGATGGAACGGCTCCAGCGCTTCGGTTTTCTCGCCGACGCCGAGGAACTTAATCGGTTTGCCGGTGATGTGACGAATCGACAACGCCGCACCGCCGCGGGCGTCGCCGTCCACTTTGGTCAGCACGACGCCGGTAAGCGGCAGCGCTTCATTAAAGGCTTTCGCTGTGTTCGCCGCATCCTGACCGGTCATAGCATCGACAACAAACAGCGTTTCCACCGGATTAATCGCGGCATGAACCAGTTTGATTTCGTCCATCATCGCTTCATCAACGTGCAGACGACCGGCGGTATCCACCAGCAGCACGTCGTAGAATTTCAGCTTCGCTTCTTTCAGCGCCGCGTTAACGATATCGACCGGCTTTTGCGCGACGTCAGACGGGAAGAAATCGACTTCAACCTGCTGCGCCAACGTTTCCAGCTGTTTGATCGCCGCCGGGCGATAAACGTCCGCAGAAACGACCAGTACTTTCTTCTTGTGCTTTTCGCGCAGGAACTTACCGAGCTTACCGACGCTGGTGGTTTTACCAGCACCCTGCAAACCCGCCATCAGCACTACCGCCGGCGGTTGCGCGGCGAGGTTCAGGCTCTGGTTCTCTTCCCCCATCGCCGCAACCAGTTCGTTACGGACGATTTTGACGAATTCCTGGCCCGGCGTCAGGCTTTTGTTAACTTCATGCCCAACCGCTTTCTCTTTTACGCGGTTGATAAAGTCACGCACTACCGGCAGCGCAACGTCCGCTTCCAGCAGCGCCATACGCACTTCGCGCAGGGTATCTTTGATGTTGTCTTCGGTGAGGCGTCCACGGCCACTGATATTGCGCAGCGTGCGCGACAAACGATCGGTTAAATTATCAAACATTGTCTCTCGCCTGAGGTGATACGGTTGGCCGCCAGGGCGACGCATTACAGAAATTTGCCGGAGTATAACATGAAGACATTGCTCCTGTATGTGATGCAACTGTTGGAGCCAACGTCGCCTGACGTTATACTGCTTTTCTTTCTTCTTCAGTCAACTGCCGACATCCCTATGCCCGTTTTTGCTCTGATCGCTCTTGTTGCCTACTCAATCAGCATCGCGCTGATCGTCCCCGGTTTGCTGCAGAAAAACAGCGGCTGGCGGAGAATGGCTATTCTTTCGGCGGTGATCGCGCTTATTTTTCACGGTTTCGGGCTGAAAGAACGGCTGTTCCCGGACGACGGCGGGCAAAACCTCAGCTTGCTGAATGTCGGTTCGCTGGTCAGTCTGATGATCTGTACGGTGATGACCATTGTCGCCTCGAAAAACCGCGGCTGGCTGCTGCTGCCGATTGTCTATACCTTCGCGCTGATCAACCTCGCCTTCGCGATTTTCGTGCCGAATGAGTACATCACTCACCTGGAAGCGACGCCCGGCATGCTGGTGCATATTGGCCTGTCGCTCTTCTCTTATGCCACACTGATTATTGCAGCAATGTATGCCCTGCAACTGGCCTGGATCGACTATCAGTTGAAAAACAAACGGCTGGCTTTCAGTAGCGAAATGCCGCCGTTGATGGTCATCGAGCGTAAGATGTTTCACATCACCCAGGTCGGTGTGGTGCTGCTGACACTGACGCTCTGTACCGGCCTGTTCTATATGAAGAACCTGTTCAGCATGGAGAATATCGACAAAGCCGTGCTCTCTATTATTGCCTGGTTTGTCTATATCGTCCTGCTGTGGGGCCATTACCATGAAGGCTGGCGCGGTCGCCGGGTTGTCTGGTTCAACGTTGCAGGCGCGGGTATTTTAACGCTGGCCTACTTTGGCAGCCGCATCCTGCAACAGTTTGTGAGTTAACGCCAAAAGGAGTTCCCCCTGGAACACATCTCTACCACGACGCTGATCGTTACCCTGATTATCATGGTCGTGGTTTCAGCCTATTTCTCCGGTTCTGAAACCGGGATGATGACGCTGAACCGCTATCGCCTGCGTCACCTGGCCAAGCAGGGCAACCGCACGGCCAGACGCGTCGAAAAACTACTGCGTAAGCCCGATCGCCTGATTAGCCTGGTGCTGATCGGCAACAACCTCGTCAATATTCTTGCCTCGGCGATAGGGACTATCGTCGGGATGCGCCTGTACGGTAACGCCGGTGTGGCGATTGCCACCGGCGTGCTGACATTCGTGGTGCTGGTGTTCGCCGAAGTATTGCCGAAAACCATTGCCGCGCTCTACCCGGAAAAAGTTGCCTTCCCCAGCAGTTTTCTGCTGGCACCATTGCAGGTGATTATGATGCCGCTGGTGTGGCTGCTTAACGGCGTTACCCGCGTGCTGATGCGCATGGTTGGCATCAAAGCCGATGTGGTGGTCAGCGGCGCGCTCAGCAAAGATGAATTGCGCACTATTGTTAACGAATCGCGCTCGAAAATCTCGCGCCGCAACCAGGACATGCTGCTGTCGATTCTCGATCTGGAAAAGGTGAACGTTGATGACATCATGGTGCCGCGCAACGAAATTGTTGGTATCGATATCAACGACGACTGGAAAGCGATTGTTCGCCAGCTCACTCACTCACCGCACGGTCGCATTGTGCTATACCGCGATTCGCTTGATGACGCCATCAGCATGTTGCGCGTGCGCGAAGCCTACCGTCTGATGACCGAAAAGAACGAGTTCACCAAAGAGGTGATGCTGCGCGCTGCCGATGAAATCTACTATGTGCCTGAAGGAACGCCGCTCAGCGTTCAGTTGGTGAAATTCCAGCGCAATAAAAAGAAAGTCGGGCTAGTGGTCGATGAGTATGGCGATATTCAGGGGCTGGTGACGGTAGAAGATATTCTTGAAGAGATTGTCGGCGATTTCACCACTTCTATGTCGCCTGCGCTGGCCGATGAAGCCACGCCGCAAAACGACGGCTCGGTAATAATCGACGGCAGCGCCAGCGTGCGCGAACTGAATAAAGCCTTTAACTGGCACTTGCCGGAAGATGAAGCTCGCACCATTAACGGCATGCTGCTGGAAGAGCTGGAAGAGATCCCGGCCGTTGGCACGCGCGTGCGCATTGAGCAGTACGACATCGATATTCTCGATGTGCAGGACAACATGATTAAGCAGATAAAAGTGATTCCGGTGAAAACGCTGCGAGAAAGCGTGGCCGAATAATAAAATGAAAAACCCTCTCCGGGCGGAGAGGGTTTCAGACCGGGATTAACCCTTAGCCTTGGCGACGGTAACCATGGCTGCGCGAATAGTACGCCCGTTTAAGGTATACCCTTTCTGCATCACGCCCAGCACGTTGCCAGCGGCGATCTCGTCGGATTCCACCATCGCAATCGCCTGATGGACGTTCGGATCCAGTGGAACGCCGGTATCAGCAATCACTTCAACGCCGAATTTCTTCACCACATCCAGCATGGATTTCAGCGTCAGTTCGATACCCTCAACCATCGGCGCCATTTCGGCATTGTTTCTGTCTGCGACTTCGAGCGCGCGATCCAGGCTATCCACTACCGGCAGCAGTTCGTTGATGAATTTTTCCAGCGCGAACTTATGCGCTTTTTCAACGTCCTGTTCGGTACGGCGACGCAGGTTTTCCATTTCCGCTTTCATGCGCAGGACAGTTTCACGCTCGCGGTTTTGCGCTTCGGTTAACTGCGCTTCAAGGTTCGCAATTTTCTCATCGCGCGGATCCACCTGCTCAGCAGAATCGTCAGACTCAACAACTGCCTCAACTTCGTCGTGCTGTTCCATGATAATTTCTTCCGGGGCTTGCCCGTCAGGCGTTTTCTGTTCTTTACTACTCATGAATTTCTCCGCGTTTTTTTGCATTCATCTCGCTAACCTGGCTTATTATGGGGATCAGTTTCCGGGATTCAAGGGAACGTGACAGATTGTCATCATTCATTCGCCACAAGGACCACCAGAACATGACCCTCCATTTCAAGTGTATTGGTATTGTCGGGCATCCACGACACCCTACCGCGCTGACCACACATGAAATGCTCTACCGCTGGCTTCACGAAAAAGGTTATGACGTCATTGTCGAACAACAGATTGCCCAGGAATTGCAGCTCACAAATGTGAGGACCGGCACACTGGCGGACATTGGTCAGCAGGCCGACCTGGCGGTAGTGGTCGGCGGCGACGGCAATATGCTGGGCGCGGCGCGTACGCTGGCGCGCTATGATATTCAGGTGATCGGCATCAACCGCGGTAATCTCGGCTTTCTTACCGATCTCGATCCAGACAACGCCCAACAGCAGTTGGCCGATGTACTGGAAGGGCATTATATCGCCGAAAAACGCTTCTTGCTGGAAGTTCAGGTCTGCCAGCAGAGTTCCCTGCCAGAGTGCCAAAAACGGATCAGCACCGCTATCAACGAAGTGGTGCTACACCCGGGCAAAGTTGCCCATATGATTGAATTCGAAGTGTATATCGATGAAATCTTCGCGTTCTCTCAGCGTTCCGATGGGCTGATCATCTCTACGCCCACTGGATCGACCGCTTATTCACTCTCTGCCGGCGGGCCGATTCTGACGCCGTCGCTGGATGCAATTACGCTGGTGCCCATGTTCCCGCATACTTTGTCGGCCCGCCCGCTGGTAATTAATAGCAGCAGTACCATCCGCTTGCGCTTTTCCAACCGTCGCAGCGACCTGGAGATCAGCTGCGACAGCCAAATTGCACTGCCAATCCAGGATGGCGAAGATGTACTGATTCGCCGCAGCGACTATTATCTGAATCTGGTTCACCCTAAAGATTACAGTTATTTCAATACATTAAGCTCAAAGCTTGGTTGGTCGAAAAAATTGTTCTGAAATTCGTCGTCAGGGCTTTACTGTATATAAAACCAGTTTATACTGTATGAAAACACAGTTATGGTTTTTCATACAGGAAAGCAACCATGTTGGCACAACTGACCATCAGTAATTTTGCTATCGTTCGTGAGCTTGAGATCGATTTTCACAGCGGGATGACGGCTATTACCGGCGAAACCGGGGCGGGTAAATCCATTGCCATTGACGCGCTCGGGCTGTGCCTCGGCGGCCGCGCCGAAGCCGACATGGTGCGCGCAGGCGCGCCGCGCGCCGATCTGTGCGCCCGCTTTGCGCTGAAAGACACGCCCGCCGCGCAGCGCTGGCTGGAAGAGAATCAACTGGAAGATGGACGTGAGTGTTTACTTCGCCGCGTCATCAGCAGCGACGGGCGTTCCCGTGGTTTCATCAACGGAACGGCGGTGCCACTTTCTCAACTCCGCGAGCTTGGCCAACTGCTCATCCAGATCCATGGTCAGCACGCGCACCAGCTGTTAACCAAACCAGAACACCAGAAAAACCTGCTCGACGGTTATGCGGGTGAGTATGCACTCACTCAGCAAATGGCTGAACACTACCGCACCTGGCATCAAAGCTGCCGCGAACTGGCTCAGCACCAGCAGCAGAGTCAGGAACGCGCCGCCCGCGCCGAACTGCTGCACTACCAACTGAAAGAGCTGAACGAATTCCACCCGCAGCCGGGTGAATTTGAGCAGATCGACGAAGAATACAAACGTCTCGCCAACAGCGGTCAGCTGCTTTCCACCAGCCAGCATGCGTTGAACGTGCTGGCCGATGGCGAAGAGGTCAATCTGCAAAGCCAGCTTTATACCGCCCGCCAGCTTTTAACGGAGCTGGCAGGTATGGATTCGCGCCTTTCCGGTGTACTGGATATGCTGGAAGAAGCGGCCATTCAAATCAGTGAAGCCAGCGATGAGCTGCGCCATTACTGCGACCGCTTAGATCTCGATCCCAATCGTCTGTACGAGCTGGAACAGCGCCTCTCCCGGCAGATCTCGCTGGCGCGCAAGCACCATATTTCCCCGGAAGAGCTGCCGCAGTTCCACCAGTCTCTGCTTGATGAACAGCAGTTACTGGACGATCAGGCTGACTCCCAGGAGACGCTGGCGATGGCGGTAACGCAGCACCATCAACTGGCGCTGTCCAGCGCGCAGGCCCTGCATACTCAGCGCGTGAAATATGCACAGGAACTGAGCGAGCTGATCACCGAGAGCATGCATGCGCTTTCCATGCCGCACGGCGTGTTTGTCATTGATGTCGATTTTGACGATCGCTCGCTGACGGCGGAAGGCGCAGATCGTATTGAGTTTCGCGTTACTACTAACCCCGGCCAGCCGCTGCAACCGATCGCTAAAGTCGCCTCCGGCGGCGAGCTGTCGCGCATTGCGCTGGCGATTCAGGTGATCACCGCACGGAAAATGGAAACCCCGGCGCTGATCTTCGATGAAGTGGATGTCGGTATCAGCGGGCCAACGGCGGTCGTGGTCGGCAAGCTGCTGCGTCAACTGGGCGAATCGACTCAGGTGATGTGCGTTACGCACCTGCCGCAGGTTGCCGGTTGTGGCCATCATCACTTCTTTGTCAGCAAAGAGACCGACGGCGCAATGACCGAAACGCATATGCAACCGCTGGATAAACGTGCTCGTCTGCAGGAGCTGGCCCGCCTGCTCGGCGGCAGTGAAGTGACGCGCAATGCGCTGGCAAATGCCAAAGAGCTGCTGGCGGCGTAAACTTTTCGGTAATATGACGGTCTGAGTTCTCGACAAAATCGACAACAGACCAGCCCGCAGAGGTTTTAAACTGGCTAAAGGTCTATTATCATCGGCATATTACATATGAGCCACGTATTGTTCGGGCCCGAAAAGGAATCAAATCACTATGCGCTGTAAAATGCTGACTGCTGCCGCAGCGGTTCTCCTGATGTTGACCGCTGGTTGCTCTACCTTAGAACGCGTGGTTTACCGCCCTGATATCAATCAGGGGAACTACCTGACAGCAAACGATGTTTCTAAAATCCGCGTAGGTATGACGCAACAGCAGGTTGCTTATGCACTGGGTACGCCAATGATGAAAGACCCATTTGGCACCAACACCTGGTTCTATGTGTTCCGCCAGCAACCGGGCCACGAAGACGTCACGCAGCAGACGCTGACGCTGACCTTCAGCAGCAATGGCGTGTTAACCAATATAGATAACAAACCTGCTCTGACCAAAAGCTAAGGTCGCAGAAACGCAAAAAGGTGCTCAGTGAGCACCTTTTTTGTTTCCGCTAACAGCGCATTACGACTTGTTCGCCGCTTTTTCTGCCCGCTGGCGACGCAGCTCTTTCGGATCGGCAATCAGTGGACGGTAAATCTCCACGCGGTCGCCCTCATGCACCACATCATGCAGTTTTACCGGACGGCTGTAGATGCCGACTTTATTGACCTTTAGATCGATATCGCTGCGCAACTCCAGCAGACCCGACTGGCGAATCGCCTGCTCAACGGTCGCGCCCTCTTCCAGCGTCACCTGTTGCAAATACTGCTTTTCAGGCAGTGCATAAGCCACTTCGACAGCGATTTTACCCGACACGGTAAACCTCTTTCGCGCGAAGGGTAAACGCCTGCACCATATTGGCCGCCAGCTCTTTAAAGATGCGGCCAAACGCCAGCTCAATCAGCTTATTGGTAAATTCAAAATCAAGCTGAAACTCGATGCGACAGGCATCGGCGCTGAGCGGCGTAAATTTCCAGCCGCCCATTAATGACTTAAAAGGTCCATCGACCAGATGCATCAAAATGCTTTGGTTAGCAGCCAGCGTATTGCGCGTGGTAAACGTTTTGCTGATCCCGGCTTTGGAAACATCGACCGCCGCCGTCATCTGCGTCGGCCCGGCTTCCAGCACCCGGCTGCCGGTGCAGCCAGGCAAAAACTGAGGATAGGACTTCACATCGTTCACTAACTGATACATCTGCTCCGCGCTGTAAGGCACCAGAGCAGTACGGCTAATCTGAGGCATAAGGTTTCCCGCGTTCACACAATCTTCAAATAATACCATTTCCGTCGGATGAAAGGAAAACGCTAAGCCGGAACTCATGCTAAGATAACGCGTTAAACCTCACAGGACGCAATGAGGTCAGTTTCAGATATCAGATTACCGGATGGCTTCACGACATTATGACGAAGAAAAAAGCACATAAACCAGGTTCAGCCACCATTGCGCTGAATAAGCGCGCCCGCCATGAATACTTTATCGAAGAAGAATTTGAGGCCGGGCTGTCACTGCAAGGCTGGGAAGTAAAATCCTTACGCGCAGGTAAAGCGAACATTGGCGACAGCTACGTTATTCTGAAAGACGGCGAGGCGTTTCTGTTTGGCGCAAACTTCACGCCATTAACCGTTGCCTCCAGCCACTATGTTTGCGACCCCACGCGTACCCGTAAGTTGCTGCTGAATCAGCGCGAGCTGGATTCCCTCTACGGCCGCATTAACCGCGAAGGCTACACCGTTGTCGCGCTGTCGCTGTACTGGAAAAACGCCTGGTGCAAAGTGAAAATTGGCGTAGCGAAGGGTAAGAAACAGCACGATAAACGCTCCGATTTGAAAGAGCGCGAATGGCAGCTGGATAAAGCCCGCATCATGAAAAACGCCGGGCGCTAACCCGCACAGCCCTCTCACACCGGGAGAGGGCAACGCGCTTTCCGTCTTCTCTTCTTTACCCTGCAAAAATTTTGTTCGCGAATCACGCTTCGATAGAACAAATGCCGCTCAGAATATCCTCAACTCGTATTATCAGGCCCGCTTGCCGCGATATGGACTGGTATGCTGCGTCATAAATCTGTTATACTCAGCGAACACTTTTGGGGCTGATTCTGGATTCGACGGGATTTGCGAAACCCAAGGTGCATGCCGAGGGGCGGTTGGCCTCGTAAAAAGCCGCAAAAAATAGTCGCAAACGACGAAAACTACGCTTTAGCAGCTTAATAACCTGCTGAGAGCCCTCTCTCCCTAGCCTCCGCTCTTAGGACGGGGATCAAGAGAGGTCAAACCCAAAAGAGATCGCGTGGATGCCCTGCCTGGGGTTGAAGCGTTAAATCTAATCAGGCTAGTTTGTTAGTGGCGTGTCCGTCCGCAGCTGGCAAGCGAATGTAAAGACTGGACTAAGCATGTAGTACCGAGGATGTAGGAATTTCGGACGCGGGTTCAACTCCCGCCAGCTCCACCAAATAAAACAAGGGGTTACGTGAAAGCGTAGCCCTTTTTCTTATGTTATGTCCACTTTGCGTCCACTAAGCTTTATGAACTGATATTCTGATGGAGTAGATATGGGACGACTTATACCTCAACCAGTCATAGCTGTAGTTGCTGACTTCTTAGCAATTAATGAAACCCATGCTAGCCTTGATAGCTTGTTTGCTTACGCTGATGCCCCTGGTGAGCCTCCACTAGGTTCAAAGCATGTCAAAGCTCTGGAATGGTTAAGGCGTATCAATAAAGAAAGCGAAGAACCACTGACTATCTTAGGCCGCTTGATTGAAAACCATATGGAGTCTGAACTTCCTAAAAACGCTGAGTATGAATGGGAAAAAAAGAAAGTCGATTTCGTAAATAAAATGCCTGATCTTCTCGGCCGCTATGGACTGCAATATATCACTGGCGGGTATATTACTGACGGTTCCTCCATAGCCTCACTTTCCTTGAAAGAAGCTATAGAGAAACGCAATACTCCGGCAGTAGAGATGGAATTTACGAGAGCTATGGAAAACCTTCATACTGATCCCAGAGAAGCGGTCTCAGCAGCATGTAATATTTTAGAATCAACTTTCAAAATATTCATTGCGGACGAAAATCTTCCTATTCCAGCAAAACAGGATTTACAAGGGTTATGGAAAGTAGTCCGTGAACATCTTGGCTTGGATACGAAAGCGATAGAAGATGAAGATCTAAAACGTATTTTAAGTGGTCTATATTCGTTGACGGACGGCATAGGCTCACTCAGAACCCATGCCAGTTCAGCTCACGGTGCAGGGCGTAAGATTTATAACCTCAAACCACGGCACGCCAGGCTGGCTATCAATGCGGCTCATACCTTAACTATGTTTATTCTCGAATCTTGGGATGAAAAAAAGAAGTGACGTAACTTTCTAAGCCCATCATCCATAATGAGCTTAGATATCATGTTATAAAGCTAATGTTTTTTGTGGCCTGCTATTTTATCCCTTACAAAACTGCTAGTTAGCTCATCTCATTTCTATCAATGGCGGCAGTCATTAACTATAATGCCATTTTAGACTCTATAGCTTTAATCCACGTGCAAGATGCGCAGTTACTATATCAGCTGAGTACTCAGCAAGCGCGGCTTCCTGCATCTCTTCCCAAGATGAGTAAGTTGTGTTGTCTGTGATGAACATTTCCCACTCCTCTTCAGGAATAGCTTGAAAGTCTTCAAGAGTTTCTATTTTAAATCCTGATGCCGCAAAAAGTTCTTCTAACGAAGAAAAATTTGAGCATTTAGCCAAGAAAGATGGATTGAGCGATTGTTCCAAAGTAATTTCGTATGTTGTGTTATCTAAGCTTTCAGCATTTTCAAATATTTTTTCTAAATCTGTTTTTCCACTCATTGATTACACCTTTTCATAAGTAGTGATGATAGTTAATATTACAATCACATCCTGTTAAAATGTGGAACACTCATCCCGTTTTAGTCACGAGCCATTGCAGTAGCAAAATAAAGATATAAACAAAGCTCGCCATCCCTAAGAAAATACAACACTGAATAAATTTTATAAAATACTTGTTCAATACCTTTTGAGGGTATAGAACTATTAACCGTGACACTCCCTGCTCACTTCTTGATATAAGAAGCTCAGGAAGCTCAGAATTAATAGACAGCACTTCGCATCTAAAATTCTCCTTAGGCGCAACATATCCAAAGGTCAAAACATATCTGCCATTAGGATCATAACTTTCTGAGTAAGGTCTAACTGGCCATATATTTAAGTGCATGTCAGATTTAAAGTTAAAAATCAACTCAAAGTTTTTTGCCGCCTCTCGACCTTCGTTTAAAATAATGTAGGCTCGAGTGTTAATCACTTGCTTGGGTTTAACGACTTCTCCTTGTTCATTTAAAATCGGTTCCTCTATTAAAAAACTAAACTGATGCAACTCACCTACAGATACTTTAGCAGAACCTTTAAAAAAATTATTCAAGAGAAACGTGATCAACGGCACTAATATTGAAGTTATTTCTTTTCCATATTGAGAAAAAAAATTCATAATTTAATCCACTTTAAGAATGTAACACCACATAGAACACCGGCTGAATCTTAATAAAAAATAGCACATTAACTTCTTAAAGTGCAGTGATCACATCTACTTTTTTCAGTGCCTAATGATAAATGAAAGATAACAACCTATTGAATTAAAAGTATTAAAACCTTACTCAAGCAATAAACTTCTTCCCCCCCTCAAACATTCGACCCTGCAAAACATTCATAAAAAACTTTAAATTCAGTCAGTTAAACAATTCTTTATTTTAACTAATGCCTATAAAAACTGGAAAAAGCTGAAATTCTTTTCAATTTTTTCATTTCCGTTTTTTCCGCAAGCCGCCAGCAATGGCGCACTCTGGCGGTGTGGTTTGTAGAAAAATAAAACTGAAAAATTTCCCCGATCCAAAACCCGCAGGCGGGTGCGGTGTAGTGCCGTTTTTGTCTGTGACGACTTTATTTTGTCAGCGCGTGGCTGCGCCAGCGAAGCGGGACGGGTGCGATCGTGTTGATGTGTAGAAAAATAAAACTGAAAAATTTCCCCGATCCAAAACCCGCAGGCGGGTGCGGTGTAGTGCCGTTTTTGTCTGCGACGACTTTATTTTGTCGGCGCGTGGCTGCGCCAGCGAAGTGGGACGGGTGCGATCGTGTTGATGGGGTGCGGGGCGATGATGTGGGGTGTGACGCGCTCAGAACGCGCCGTAGCGCGTCTGGTGAGGGGTACAAAAAAGCCCGCAGGGCGCGGGCTGTCGGGAGGGGATCAGGCGATGATGCCCTGATACTTGCTGCGGGTCTGTCCTGCCCTGCCAGCCATCTGCGTAAAGGCGCTGGCGTTGGTCGGCGTGCCGGTGTCGGGGTGAGTGTGGCTCGCGCACTGCTGCGCCAGCTCTGCCAGCAAATCAATGGTGTCCAGCATCATGACCAGCGTGTTCACGCTTTCGGTGCCGATATGGACAGTCGCGCCAATCACCTGCTGACCGCCAGCGGCCACGGATTTACGCAGCGCGGCAATTTTCTCGGTGAGTGCCCCCCTGTGTTTCAACGCTGATATTCCCGGCCACGGTGGTGGACTGTCTGCCGGTGATATCTGTCTGCGCATCCCCCTTCACGCTGGCCAGAGCGTTGCCCCCGCAGGCCATCGCAAAATCGCCGGTTGTCACGTGCTGAATATGCCCGGCCATCAGCGTGGCCGTTCCCAGCACCGTGGTTTTATCCGTGGCCTTGATCGTGGTTTCGCGCGTCACCATTTCGCGGGTTTCCGTATCCGCCTGGACATTACGTGACATGGAGATTTCCCGGATGGCCTGATCGGTCTGACGCTCCCAGTCACCGCCCTGCGTCACGCGCTGCGACACTTCCGCGCGTTGCTGTTGCAGCTGCTCCCCCGGTTTCACATCCGGCAGACTGGTGCCCTCCGGCATGGTCTGGCGCACAAAGGGTTTATCCGGCCTGCCGCCTGTAAATCCGACTTCAACCAGTGTCCCTTCGGGCGGAAACTGAAACATGCCGGAATCATTACCGGCCATCGGCACCGGCAGCGGAACCGCAGAATAAACCGGCGTGCTGTTGTCCGGGTTGCCGTCCGCGTCAAGCAACTGCACATCCACCGCATAGCGAGGGCATGTGGTGCTGGCTACGCCACGGTTTGCTGCGCAGGCAGGCAGAAAAGCAGAGCGGGCAAGTCCGTTTTGCCCAATCCAGGCTGATGAGGCGGGCTTCCGCTATCCGCCATGCCTCGTTCCAGCGCAGTAACCCGTCGCCAGGATTTCTCCTCCGGAGCCCCTCAGACTATGGAGCGCAGCACGCCGCCATCCACGCGCAAGGCCGCGCCGGTCGTCGCCGAGGCTTGTTCCGAAGCAACGTAGACCACCATGTTGGCGACTTCCTCTGTGGTGGCGAAGCGCTGGATCAGCGTGGTCGGACGCATCGTTTTCAGGAAGTTCTGCTCGGCCTGCGCTGGCGTGATGCCTTGTTCCTGCGCGGTGGACTTCATCCAGTTGGACAGGATTTCCGAATCCGTCGGGCCAGGCAGTATCGCGTTGACGGTGATGCCGCTGCCAGCGACGAGTTCGGCCAGCCCGCGCGACACCGCGAGCAACGCGGCTTTGGTTACGCCGTAGTCGATCATTTCCCTGGGAATGTTCAGCGCCGACTCGCTGCTGATGAACACCACGCGACCCCAGCCACGCGTTGTCATTTTAGGAATGTAGTGGCGCGCCAGGCGCACGCCGCTCAACACATTGAGCTGGAACAGATCCAGCCATTCAGAATCAACCTGGTCGAAGAAATTGTTCGGGTGCGCGGTGCCTGCGTTGTTGACCAGGATGTCGACGTCCGGCGCATGCGCGATCAACGCCGCGCAACCATCCGCCGTGGCAACGTCGGCGGCGATGCCGTCCAGTTCGGCGAGCGGCAACAGCGCGCGCATTTCGCGCAGCGCGGCATCCACGCGCGCCTGTGTGCGGCCGTTGATCACCACCGCCGCGCCAGCGCGCGCCAGTCCTTCGGCAATCGCGCGACCAATGCCAGCGGTGGAGCCAGTGACGATGGCTTTGCGGCCCTTCAGTTCGATGTGCATGGGATTTTTCTCCGTTCGAATGTTGAAAATGTCAGTCTGCTTTCTTCGCCATTTCGGCTTCAGCCGCCTGTGCGAGGCGTTCGACCCAATCCTGGTGATAGCGATACAGCGCGCCGGGATATTGGCGGCCGATCACGTCCAGGAAGAATTCGCCTTGCTGTGTCTCTTCGGTCAGCACATGGCAGCCTTCGGCCGTCGGCCGTCGGCGTGATAACCCAGCCGTGGTAAGCACTGGAATCCGTTTCGTCGCCATCGACGGTGGTCGCCCATGCGAGGAAGATGACATCTGCCTGCAAGGCGTCCGGCAACGTCCTGGGCGAGACGGCCGAACCGATGGCTTGTGCCTGCGGTGCCAGTGTTTCAGGTGTGCGCCGACTGGCGACGGTGACTTCGATGTTCTGGCGGGCGAAGGCACGGGCAAGAGCCTGCCCCACAGCGCCAAAACCGATGATCGAATACGACATGAAATTTCTCCTGACACGAATGTTTGTGTGAGGAGGAGAGTAATTTAATTCCATTTTGATGATAATATGCGCATTCATCATAAAACTTATTCCAGAAAAGAATGGATAGATTTCAGGAATTAACGGCCTTCATCGCCGTGGTCGAGACCGGCGGCTTCTCTGCGGCAGCACGTAAGACGGGTGATTCACAATCGGGGATCAGCAAAGCGGTGAATGCGCTGGAGAAACGTCTTGGCGTAGCGCTGCTCCATCGCAGCACGCGCAAGGTAACGCTGACCGAGCAGGGGCAGAAGTACTACGAACGCACCAAGCCGTTGCTCGATGAAATCCAGGTGGCCGATGGCGAATTGACCAGTAGCGTGCAGACCGTGTCCGGCCTGATGCGCATTGCCGCGCCTTCAACGTTCGGACGGCTGCATGTGCTGCCGCTGATCCCCGAACTGCTGTCGCAGCATCCCGGCTTGCGCATCGATCTGGTGCTGTCCGATGCGTTGCGCGACATGATCGAAGACCGGATCGATCTGGCTATCCGCATCAGCCAGATCAATGATCCGGATTCCGTAGTGCGGCGCGTGACGGGCACTTCGCTGGTTTGCGCCGGCTCCCGCCGCTACTTCGAGCAGCACGGCATTCCCGAGACGCCCGCCGATCTGGCCGACCACAACTGCCTGATCTACGGCGAAATGACCGAATGGCCGTTCACCGGGCCGGAAGGGCATTTCAGTGTTCCGGTGCGCGGCAATCTCTCGTCCAACAGTGTCGAAACCATCCTGGCTGGCGTGGTGGCGGGCGTCGGTATCGGCCTGTTCCATCGCGCATCGCTGGTCGGCGAGTTCCAGCATTCGGATGTCATCACCGTGCTGGATGAATTCATGCACGAGCCGCGCGACATCAGCCTTGTCTGGCCGAAGCGTCGGTTTGTGCCTACGCGCGTGCGTCGGGCGACTGACTTTCTTGCCTCGGCGCTCTCAAAACGTATCCAGGACGGCAAAATTAACTATCCCCCGCTTACGCCTTGAATACTCAAGGCGCATCAAAGGTTTACGGGCAGAAGCGACTGCGGGTGTGATTTTGTGGGAAAAAGCTGAGACCACTCACGCTGGCAGCCTCTCTGCCAGCGTGAGACCGCTTTAGAAAAGAATCGTTAACCATTTTCCAGCCAACGGTTTTCGGTATTTTTGCTGAAAGCGGTGAAAATACCTGCGATGAAAAAGGTGAAACCTCTTTCACATCCTGTATCGCATAGCCATTAATATTTAGCGCTCTAATATTGATATAAATGGAGAATCATTAATAGCGACCAACGTATTTCCTTTGCGTTGCCATTTCAGACGGCTATCCGAATCGTCAGGGTATTTTTTTAGACCGCCAGGCCGAACAAGTAATTTGATACAGTTATTAATCGATAACTGAAGATTCCGGGAAACCGGCCCTTTCTTTTCGCCTTTTTTCGCCCACTGATCGCCTGCTTTTGGCGGAATACCTTTGACGCATAACCATTGCCACGTCTCACCATCGTTGCGGAAAGTGCCGCCGGTACGGACAATACGTAATCGGCTGGATTGTTGCCCATCCAGGCGCATCAGGGGCGGCGTAACAATAAATGGCGCCTTATCCTTTTTGTTTTCCGTCAGCACCTGAGACTGAATTAAAATAGGGTAATTGTGCGGATTGGTTACCGTCAGGGTTGCCCCATTGGAATCAGGATCATAAATCAGGCGAGAAGCGCCAAGCCTGACTAAAGAAATCCGGCTGGAGGTTTCAGGGCTGGAGGGCATGGCTAAGACACTATCTGTAAAAAAATAAACAGATGCGATGATGAGTGAAAATACTGCAATCCTTTTCTTCACGTGACATCCTGTATAAAAATCGAAGAAAAAACGCTAAATCATTGCTTCCGGCAGGCTCTCATCCGGAGAGCGTTATCGGTTTAATTGCCCGGCAGAAAAAGATCGCCCATTGAATGCACAATACCGTTCGTCATTATTTATGCAGCAACAGCATCATATTATAAATAACGGCAACCTATGTTCTGCCCCACGATAACACCATCAACATCAAGAATTGTTTCCATGCAGTTATTTAGCGATTTTATAAAATACAAAAACTTTATTTTCGAAATACAACCATTATCGCCACATTAAAATCTTATCCAGCAATGATGGATGCAAAAGATCATGACATAAATAATAACAAAAGAGAATCTATCGAAGTCACCAGGCAAATTTAATAAAAAATCAAAGCCATCTATATTAAAATTAATTATTCATAGTGAAATATTAAAATTCATTACAATACAAACACCTAACAGGTTGCACCGGTAAATATAACCCTTTATTTTTCTGTCAGGGGAAAAGAAAAGTCGTCACTCTCAGCCAGCCCATACTTAATTTCAAAAAATATTCCAGATTATTCTTTCCCTGCATCCGATAAACAAGGCCACCTTTAACGAGTTTGATCATCGCCTGCCCGAAGCCGTCTGGCACCATAAAATAAAAACCCCGACAGACCTGAACCCGCCAGGGTTTGCATCCAACCTGTGCCCGCTAAATGACAGAGCGCAGCAGTTTCTCAAAATCTCACGCCACTTTCGCGCCATTCACCCCCATAAACTGGCGGATGCGCTGCAGCGCTGGTGTCGCTTCGCCGTGGCGGATATTTTCCGGCGTGGTATCGGCCTGAATAGTGCCTTTATCCATCAGCACCACGCGGTCAGAAATCGCCAGCGCAAAATCCATTTCGTGGGTCACAATCACCATGGTCATCCCTTCCCGCGCAAGATCGCTTATCACTTTCAGCACTTCGCCGACGCGTTCCGGATCCAGTGCCGAGGTCGGTTCATCAAACAGCATAATATCGGGCGATAGCGCCAGCGCGCGGGCAATCGCCACCCGCTGCTGCTGCCCGCCGGAAAGCTGGTGCGGATATTTGTTCATATGCGCCAGCAGGCCGACTTTATCCAGCAGCCACAGCGCCTGCGCACGCCGGGCTGGCTCCTGTTCCGGCTGCTGGTGATAACGCTGCGCCAGCATCACGTTCTGCAAAATGGTGTAATGCGGGAACAGGTTAAAGCCCTGAAAAACCATGCCGATGCGGCGAATGCCCTGCTGGCGTAAGCGGGAGTGGCGGTTGTCGCCAGCCTGAATAAAACTTTCGCCAAACAGCACAATCTCACCGCTATCCAGCGTCTCCAGACCATTAATACTGCGGATAAGCGTGGTTTTCCCGGAGCCGGAAGGCCCGATCACGCTGACCACTTCGCCGGGCGCGACCCGCAAATCAATATCCTTAAACACCGGGTTTTGCCCCCAGGTTTTCTGGATCTGTTTCATCAGCAGCGCATCGGGCGCGCCGTGCTGTTCGCCAGCCTGGCGTTTAGCCAACGGCACGGCCTGCTGGCGCAGCGCGTCAAGCTGGTGATCATCCAGCGTTTGCGGGTTTTTCACTTGCACGTTCGCCCAACGCTCCACCACCTGGAACAGCAAACTGAAGACGGAAACGATCAGCACGTAATAGACCGCCACTGCCGCCAGCGTCTCCATCACCAGGAAGTTTTCCGCGTAGAGCCGCTGCCCGGTCATCAGCAGTTCCGGCAGAGAAATCACCGACACCAGCGAAGTCTGTTTAACAATGGTAATAAACTCATTCACCAGCGCCGGTAACGCAATGCGCAATGCCTGCGGGATCACCACCTTCCGCTGAATGCCGAGGTAGCTGAAACCCAGCGCATAGCCGGCCTCGTGCTGGCCCTTCGCCACTGAGATCAGCCCGCCGCGATGAATCTCCGCCATATAAGCCACTTCAACCAGAATGGTGGCGAGAAGCCCGGCAAAAAAAGCATTGCCGAGCACCGCGCCGCTGGCTGGAAACATCTGCGGCAGGTTATAAACGAACACCACCAGCACCAGCAACGGCACACTGCGAAACAACCAGATGTAAATCTGGCAAACGCTTTTCAGCCAGAGAGGGCCGGATAACCTGGCGCTGGCGACCACAAACCCCAGCACCAGTCCCGCGCACCAGGCAAGCACGCTGAGTTCCACCACGGTGACGCTGGCCTGCCAGAATGTCGCCATCGAAAACAGTGAAAAGAAGTAGTCCCAGTTAAATGTCATGCGTGCCGCTCCCTTATCTGGTGAGGCCAGGCGCTATCAACGCGCCTGGGTTTCGGTGATGCCATAACGGGCGTATTTCTGCAGCAGCGCGGCGTATTTACCGTTTTCACGCAGGGCGTTCAGCGCGGCAGTGATTTCGGTTTTCAGCGCGGTGTTGCCTTTCTTCACATAAATCCCCAGCGTCTGCGGATAAATGGTTTGCGGCGAGGTGATTTTGACGCGGCCATTGCTGCGCTCGGCGAACATACTCACCGCCCCGGCAATATCCACCTGCGCCTGCACATTGCCGGAAAGCAGAGCCTGCAACGTCTCTGGCGCAGTGGGGAACTCTTTCACGGTGATACGTTCTTTGCCGTTTGCTTTGCAGTAACTTTCTGACAAGTCACGCAGCTTGGTCACCCATGAAGTGCCCTGCTGCAAACCGACGGTTAAGCCGCACAGATCCTGTTCGGTTTTTGGCGCGACCTTGCTGTCGCTGCGCACCATAATGTAGGCCCCGGTATCGGCATAAGGAATGGCGTCGGCCTGCGCGATGCGCCCTTCGGTGATGTACAGCGCGGAAATCACCGTGTCGTGACGATTGGCGTTCAGCCCGAGGATCAACCCGGCGAATTTGGTGTCGGCCAGTTGCAGTTTCAGGCCCATTTGATCGCTAAGGAGCTGTGCCAGCTCAGCATCAAAACCAACAATTTTATTATCCTGCCAGGATTCAAACGGCGGATAGGCCACTTCCAGCCCGACTTTCAGCTCACCGGGCGTCAGAATGCCGTCTGCAGCGCTAGCCGCCGACATGCCCGCTATCAGCGCCGCTGCGGCGCAAAGCCCACGTAACATTTTCATTTTCTTCATTCCCCTGCTCCTGTAGAAAGCCGCCGCCGATGATGCGCATCAGCAAGCTGGCAAAGTAGTTCAAACATCATGGTGGCCCCGGTCAGGCTGGTCAGATTGCCCTGATCGAACGGCGGCGAGACTTCCACCACGTCGGCTCCTACCAGATTTAACCCCTGCAATAAACGGATCCCTTGCTGCCCCTGTAGCGAGGTCAGCCCGCCGATTTCCGGCGTTCCGGTTCCCGGCGCGTACACCGGGTCCAGCACATCAATATCAAAGCTCACATAGGTCGGTTGCTGGCCCACAATGGCTCTGGCCCACGCCATGACAGCCGCCATGCCCTCTTCGGCGACCTGCTCCATGCGGATCACCGTGATACCGTTCTCTTCGGCCCAGCGATGATCTTTTTCACTGAACAACGCGCCGCGAATGCCAATCTGCACGGTGCGTGTCGGATCCAGCACGCCCTCTTCCACCGCGCGGCGAAACGGTGTGCCGTGGGTAAAACGCTCGCCACCGAAATAGGTGTCGTTGGTATCGGAATGTGCATCAAAATGGATCATTCCCAGCGGCTGCTCACGCCCTAACGCCCGCAAAATGGGTAACGTCGTCAGGTGATCGCCACCGGCAGTTAACGGCATCACCTTTGACTCATGTAGCGCGCGATACCAGGCCTCGATCAGCGCCAGCGTGTCCTGCACATCCACCGGGTTGACCGGAACATCCCCCAAATCACCGACGCGGGCCAGGTCATACGGCGACTGAAAGGTCACCGGATGCACCCGCCGCACCAGGCTGGAGGCATTGCGTAATTCACGCGGGCCGTGCCGGGTTCCCGCCCGGTTGGTGGTGCCACCATCCCACGGCACGCCAACCACGCCGATATCGAGCGATGCAATTTGCGCGCCAAACGGCAGGCGAAAAAAGGTCGGCAGCCCGCTGTAGCGCGGAATTTCGCCGCTTTGCGGCTGCGGATAATCCACTGGCGTTAAATGATTCACTGATCTTTTTCCCCCTGATAATGAACACCGGGCAACACACACAACATTTCGTACAGCAGGTTGGCGCCAAGCTGCGCCGTGATCCCGCTGATATCGTAAGGCGGAGAAACCTCCACCAAATCGCCGCCAATCAGGTTCAACCCACGGCAGCCGCGCACAATCTCCAGCGCCTGAATCGCGCTCAACCCGCCGACTTCCGGCGTACCGGTGCCCGGCGCCCAGGCGGGATCGATGCTGTCAATGTCATAGGAGAGATAGACCGGCCCGTCGCCGAGCATTTCGCGGATCTCCGCCATCAGCGGCGTCAGGCTTTTATGCCAGCACGCTTCGACCGGGATCAGGCGAAATCCCTGCTCCACGCCCCACTGGAAATCGCCGCTGGCGTAGCCCTGCGCGCGCTGGCCAATCTGCACCACGCGTTTGCAGTCCAGCAGCCCCTCTTCCACCGCCCGGCGGAAGGTGGTGCCGTGGGCAATTTTCTCGCCAAACATCTCGTCGTTGGTGTCGGTGTGGGCATCCACATGAATCAGCCCGACCGGGCCATGCTTTTTGGCGAGCGCGCGCAGGATCGGCAACGTCAGGGTGTGATCGCCGCCAAGCGTCAGCGGGATCAGCGGCCACGCATTGAGTTCGCTATAAAACGCTTCGATAAGATCGACAGACTTCAGCAGGCTGTAGGTATTGATCGGTACATCGCCAATGTCGCCCACCTGCAATGACTCAAACGGTGCAGCGCCGGTCGCCATGTTGTACGGGCGAATCATCACCGATTCGCTGCGGATGTGGCGCGGGCCATAGCGGGTACCGGCTCGTTGCGACGTACCGACATCCAGCGGAATGCCGACAAACGCCACATCCAGCCCGGCCGGGCTATCGCAATACGGCAGACGCATCATGGTGCTGCGCCCGGCGAAACGGGGCATGTCGTTACCGCTCTGCGGCTGGTGAAAAAGAGTTTCCATGCTGACTCGCTCCTCGCAATACAGGGTGTGTTGCGAAGATAGTGCCCAGGGGAAAACGGCGAAAAAATAGCAAAATGCAAAAAATTAGTTTAGAAAAGTGAAAACTAATTACGCGCGAAAAAGAGGGCAATCGACTGTCATGGCTGCAAAATTTCCCAATCTGCGGTTAATGCATATTTTCGTCACCGTGGCGAAACATCAGGGCTTTGCCAGCGCGCAACAGGATCTCAACCTGACGGTATCGGCCATCAGTAATTACATGAGCGAGCTGGAAGAGAAGCTGGGTTTTGTGCTGTGCCGCCGTGGCCGGGGAGGTTTTGCGCTCACGCCAAAAGGCGAGGCGTATTTGCAGCAAAGCATGACGCTACTGAATACGCTGGAAAACTTTGAGCGCTACACCGCCTCGCTGCGCGGCGAACAGGGCGGGACGCTCAACCTTGGCGTCATTGACTCGACCATTACCGACCCAATGCTGCCGATCACCGATGCGATTGGGCAGTTCAGCGATCTCTTTCCGCTTGTGCATCTGAATCTGCAAATCAAAAACCCGAACGCCCTGCTGCACGGCATTTTAAATAATGAACTGGATATCGCCGTCGGCACCTTTTCATTACAGGGAAACAGTGTGGTTTCGCATCCGCTGTACCGCGAGCAGCACTGGTTATATTGCAGCGATCAGCACGAATTATTCGGCGTTCGCCATCCGACCGTCGCGCATATTTCGCAGATGCGCATGGTGACCCGCAGCTACTGGAGCGCGGCAGATTTGGGTAAAAAAGGCTTTAAACAGAGCGTGGCCAGCGTGGAGAGTATGGAAGCGCAGTTGATGCTGATCCTGTCCGGGAAATACATCGGTTATTTACCGGAACACTACGCGCTGCCGTGGGTGCAGCAGCAGCGCCTGCGCGCCCTGCTGCCGACCGATTACGGCTACCAGGCACCGTTTTCCCTGATCTTCCGCCGCGGGCGCAGCAAAGAGATCCTGATCCGTACGCTGCGCGATTTACTGCGCAGCGCGTCGAAATCGTGGAAAACGCGGCGTTAACAATCGCAGTTTTACCGCAAGCTGCCGATAACGGGTCACCAGCAGTGAATTTCTGTGCTGGCGAAAGAGCCAGCCGTAAACCATGAATTCAGAGTTCAATGGGTTATTGAAATAAAGGACCAGCAATGATGAATGAAGAGACTAACCCACCGCAAAACAACACTATTGAAGATGATGCCGCCTACTACAGGCGAAATTACCATGTGGATATCAGTAAAGTTGCCACCGAATTGCATCGGACGGATAAATTCATTATCTATTTAAACCCCAGGGATGAACTATCATGGTTTATAAATCATATACCGGATCATGCAAAAAAATCATATGCAGAGTTTTGTCGATTAAACAGTCTGATATCGATTAACCTGACTAAACACAATGCTATAAATGCTTACAGACTTATCGCCAGTGCATTGAACAGTAGCCTAAGAGCGCAGGAAGAACAAACTATTGCCCAACTCTACAAAGATGCATATGAGTATTACGAAAAAAACAAAGGCGAGATAAAAAAAATAGTTATAAGAAGTGCACAATATTGTATCTACATCACACGAAAAAACACCGTTACCTGGTGGCATGGTCGTACCCCCTCAGAACATGTCAAACTTGCGCAGGCTGAATTTGAGAATACAAATTCAATGGCGGAACAATGCCTTAATGAAAGCTATAGCGAAGCTATTGCCAGTAAGCTCGGAGCAGCATTGTCTATGGCCTTCTCAAAAGAGAATCCACAGGAAATCAAAGCCTGTTTTGATGAGGTGAGAACCTTTGTCGCTGCGAAGGTGCAATCACACCTTAAACTATGGCTGTTTATCACCAATGCCAGCGTAAGCGCGATGTTTATCGCTATTGCTTTTTTCCTCTCCTGGTGGCTTCCGGATCTGACAACCTATTTTTTGTGTGCCGGCGCAGGCGTCGTTGGCTCAATGGTGTCGAGCTTACAACGAAATAAAACAGTAGAATCCGACGGCTATGTCAGCAACTACGGCTTATATTGCGAAAGTATTTCTCGTTTAATTATTGGTGCCTCTTTCGGCGTGCTGGTTTTACTTGGCGTAATGTCCGATCTCTTTCTTCCCTTAATTAAAGGAAATATGCAGGCCATTATCTGCATGTCTTTTATCGCTGGTTTTTCTGAACGTTTTGTGCCGGACTTAATTGATAACGTGGCAAAAAAACAAAAAGAGTGATCTTTTTGCTTTACCCTACGTAACTCATCGAAAAAAGGCGCATCCTGCGCCTTTTGTTCGTTGATTAGCGCATTCCCGGCCCCTGATACATACCACCACCGCCGTGACCGCCACCGCCAGGGCCACCGCCGCCGGGTCCCCACGGTCCCCAGGGACCAATACAACCGGTCAGCGCACAAGCGCTGGTTAACATCAGCACGGCAAACACCACTTTTTTCATATCCACTCCTCAGGGACATCACAGGTAAAACAAAACATTATTCGGACGGGCTGGCATGCCAGCCGCCGCCGAGCGCGGCAATCAGTTCGACGCTCGCCACCCACTGCGTGCTCTGTAGCGCCAACAGGCTCTGCTGCTCGCTCAGGCTGCTGTTTTCGGTAGTGGCCACGTCGAGGTAATCAATCATCCCGGCTTCATACTGGTTGCGGGTCACGCGTGCGGATTCCTGCGCCGCATCGGAAGCGCGCTGCTGCGCGGCGATTTCTCCTTGTAAGGTATTGAGTTCCACCAGCTCGTCTTCCACTTCCTGCAACGCCTCCAGCACCGTTTGCCGGTAGGTCGCGACTTTGCTGTCATACGTCGCGCGCGCCTGATCGACTTGTGCAGACGTCGCGCCGAAATCGAGTAGCGTCCCGCTCAGCGATGGCCCCAACGACCAGACGCGGTTCGGCAGTGAGAACAGGTTCTGAATAGCGGAGGCGCTGACGCCGCCGCTAGCGCTTAGGCTCAGATCCGGGTAATAACCGGCCACCGCCACGCCAATCGCCGCATTGGCCGCGGCGACGTTACGCTCGGCCTCGGCAATGTCCGGTCGGCGCTGTAGCAACCCGGCGGGCAAGGTTTGCGGAATAGCGGGCATGGTGGCGTTGAGTTTTGCCACCGGCAGGCTGAAATCGGCAGGCGCTTTGCCCAGCAGAATGGCGATGGCGTGCTCCAGTTGCGCGCGTTGCCACTGGTAGTCCTGCGCGGTCGAGCGGGCGCTTTCGAGCTGCATTTGCGCCTGCGCCAGCGTACCGCGCGATTCGCTTCCAGCCTGATATTTATTGTTGATAACCGTCAGATAGCGCTCATAAGCGGCAACGCTGCGCTGGTAGAGGGCGATTTTTTCGTCCATCACCCGCAGTTCGAAATAGTCCTGCGCCAGTTCGGATTGTGCGCTCAGCGTCATGTTTGCCAGCTCAGCCGCGCTGGCTTCGGCGCTGGCGCGGTTCTCTTCCAGCGTGCGTCGCTGTTTCCCCCATAGATCCAGTTCCCAACTGGCGCTGAGTTCCGCCTGGTGCGCATTGCCGGTGCTGCGCTGCCCGTTGCTATGGCTGCTGCTGCGGGTGGTACTGGCGTCATAACTGACGGAGGGAAATAGCCCGGCGCGCGACTGCGCCGCCAGCGCTAACGCCTGGCGGTACAGCGCGGCGTAACTGGCGACGTTCTGGTTGGAGAGGCTCACCTGGCGCAGTAGCGCATCGAGTTGCGGATCGCGGTACACCGCCCACCACTCGCCTTTGCTTGCGCTATCCTGCGGCGTCGCCTGCTGCCAGCCGCGCGCCTCTTTGTAATGAACCGGCAGCGCCATCGACGGGCGCTGATAGTCCGGGCCGACGGTACAGCCGCCAAGCAGCAATAAGATGACCGGAGTCAGACGTAACGACATTTTCATCAATCAGGATCCTGCATGGCGCAGACGACGCCACTGACGGCGGGTCGCGCGGCTAAGCGTATCGAGCCAGAGGTAAACCACCGGCGTCGTAAACAGCGTCAGTAGCTGGCTGAGCGCCAGACCACCGGCAATCGCCAGCCCCAGCGGGCTGCGTAAATCGGCATCGCCGCCGCTGCCCAGCGCCAGCGGCAAGGCACCAAAAAAGGCGGCAAGGGTGGTCATCATGATCGGGCGAAAGCGCATCAGGCAGGCCTGTACGATCGCCTGCTGCGGTGTCATCCCCAGCCGCCTTTCGGCGTCCAGCGCGAAGTCGATCATCATGATGGCGTTCTTCTTGACGATGCCAATCAGCAGGATGATGCCGATCAGGGCGATCACCGTCAGTTGGGTATTGCTGAGCAGTAACAGCAGCAGCGCGCCAACGCCTGCCGACGGCAGCGTGGAGAGGATCGTCAGCGGATGGATGTAGCTCTCGTACAGCATGCCCAGCACGATATAGATCGCCGCCAGCGCGGCGACGATCAGCCACGGCATCGTGGCCGCCAGTTCCTCATAAGCTTTCGCCGTGCCCTGGAACCCGGCCTGAATCGACGCGGGCAGACCGATTTTCGCCATCGCGGTTTTAATCAGGCTCTGCGCCTGCTCCAGTGAGACGCCATCATTGAGGTTAAAGGCCACTGTGCTGGTCGCCGACTGCCCCTGGTGCGCCACCGACAGCGGCGCATTCCCGCTGACAATCGAGACAAACGCCGCCAGCGGCACGCGGTCGCCATCGTCATTAATCACGAACAGTTCCTGCAATATCGCCGGATCGCGGGTGTAGTTATCGGCGAGCGTCATCACCACGTGGTACTGGTTCAGCGTGTGATAGAGGGTGGCGATCTGCCGCTGGCTGAACGCGTTATTCAGCAGGGTATCGAGCATGCTGACGTTAACCCCGAGGCGGCTGGCGCGATCGCGGTCGATCTGCAACACCACTTCCTGGCCGCCGGTTTGCGAGTCGGAATCCACGCTGTTCAGTTGCGGGATCGCCGCCAGTGCCGCCTGCACTTTTGGCGTCCACTCGCGCAGCAAATCAAGATCGTCAGCTTGCAGGCTGTATTGATAACTGGCGTTGGCGCTGCGCCCGCCAATGTGCAGATCCTGCGCCGCCATCAGAAACATTTGCGCACCGGGCACGTGGCTGGTTTGCCGGCTCAGCCGGTTGGCGATTTCAGTCGCGGTGGCGTCGCGCTGGCTAAAATCCTTCAGCCGGACAAAGAAGTTGGCGCTGTTGCGTGAGCCGAACATGCCGCTGCCCATCGATGACATCACGCTGTCCACCGCCGGATCGGCCTCGATCTGTTTGGTGAACATCTGCACTTTCGGCTCCATCGCCTGGAAGGAGATATTCTGATCGGCACGCACCGCGCCCATCAGCAGCCCGGTGTCCTGATCGGGGAAGAAACCTTTCTGCACCACGCTGTAGAGAAAGACGTTGAGTATGACGGTGAGCAGCAGGCTTAACATCACCACTTTCTGATGCGCCATCACCCACGTCAGCCGCCGCGAGTAGGCCGTCAGCAGGCGGTTAAGCTGATTTTCAATCCAGCGGTACAGCGGATGACGGCGTTCACCAACGGCGGGTTTGGCTTTCAGCAGCCGCGAGCACAACATCGGCGTCAGGCTCAGGGAGACGAACATCGAAATCAGCAGCGCCACGCTGAGCGTTACGGCGAATTCGCGGAACAGCCTGCCGATAATGCCGCCCATCAGCAGGATAGGGATAAACACCGCCACCAGCGAAACGGTCATCGACAATACAGTGAAACTGACCTCACGCGCGCCGCGCAGGGCCGCACGTAACGGGCTAAGCCCCTCTTCGATATGGCGGGCAATGTTCTCCAGCACCACGATCGCGTCATCAACCACAAAGCCGGTGGAGATAATCAGCGCCATCAATGAAAGATTATCGAGGCTGTAACCGAGCAGATACATCACCGCGCAGGTGCCAATCAGCGATACCGGCAGCGCCAACGCCGGGATCAGCACCGCCTGCGCATTGCGCAGGAACACAAACACCACCGCGATCACCAGCAGCACGGCGATCAGCAATGTCTCTTCGGTGTCATACAGCGATTCGCGCACCGTACCTGAACGGTCGACCACCACTTTGAGCTGCGTATCTGCGGGCAGATCTTTCTCAAGCTGCGGGAGCTGCGCTTTCACCGCATCGATGGTCTCCAGCATATTCGCGCCCGCCTGGCGCTTGATGCCCAGCATCACCGACGGGCTGCCGTTGAGGAAACCGGCCTGGTATTTATCTTCGATCGAGTCATAGACGTTGGCGACATCGCTCAGGCGCAGCGCTTTGCCATTCTGATAGGTAATGATCAGCGAGCGGTACTGCGCGGCTTTGTCGAGCTGGCCGTTGCCATCTACCACCCAGGATTGCGTATCGCCCTGCAACATGCCTTTCGGCAGATTGGTGGTACTGTTGGCGACAGCCTTGCGCACGGTGTCGAGCGAAATACCGTACTGCGTCAGACGCTGCGGTTGCAGATCGATGCGCACCGCGGGCAAGGCGCTGCCCATCAAAGACACTTCCCCAACGCCTTTCACCTGCCCGATAGCCTGCTCAATTTTGCTTTCCGCCAGATCGTAGAGTTCGCCCGGCGAGCGCGTCGCGGAGGTGAGCGCCAGCATCACGATCGGCGCATCAGACGGGTTGGCTTTGCGGTACGTTGGTAAGGATTCCATGCTGCTCGGCAGCAGGCTACGCGCGGCATTAATTGCCGCCTGCACGTCACGGGCGGCACCGTTGATGTCGCGGTCGAGATCGAACTGCAAAACAATGCTCGCCGATCCCTGCGAGCTACTGGAGGTCATCTCAGTAATACCGGCGATCTGCCCAAGCGATCGCTCCAGCGGCGTGGCAACGGTGGCCGCCATGGTTTCCGGGCTGGCACCGGCGAGGCTGGCGCTGACCATAATGGTCGGGAAATCGACCTGCGGCAGCGGCGCGACCGGTAACAGCCGGTATCCGAGGCTCCCCAGCAGCAGGATAGCCAACGTGATCAGCAGCGTGGCGACCGGGCGGAAGATAAACAGACGCGTCAGGTTCATGATTTCGCCTGCTGCCGACGTTTTATCCAGCGGCTACCGCGCGTGGCGAGGCCGTCAAACCACAAATAGATCACCGGCGTGGTAAACAGCGTCAGCATCTGGCTGACCACCAGCCCGCCAACAATCACCAGCCCCAGCGGCTGGCGCAGTTCCGCGCCCGAACCGGAAGCCAGCATCAGCGGCAGCGCGCCAAGCAGCGCCGCCATGGTGGTCATCATGATCGGTCGAAAGCGCAATAAACACGCCTGATGAATCGCCTCGCGCGGGCTGAGCCGCTGCTTGTATTCGGCTTCCAGCGCAAAGTCGATCATCATAATGGCGTTCTTTTTCACGATGCCGATCAGCAGGATCACGCCGATCAGCGCAATCAGGCTGAAATCGGATCCGGCCAGCATCAGCGACAGCAAACCGCCCACCGCCGCCGATGGCAGCGTGGAGAGGATGGTCACCGGATGGATAAAACTTTCATACAGGATGCCGAGCACCACATACATGGTGAGTAGCGCCGCGAGGATCAGCCACAGCGTATTGCTGGTGGCGCTCTGGAAGGCGTCGGTTTCCCCCTGGTAGCGCAGGGTCATGCTGGAAGGCAACTGCAACTGCTCGCTCACCGCAGCAATGGCTTTTTGCCCATCCCCCAGCGAATAACCGTCATTCAGATTGAACGAAATCATCGCCGCCGGGAACTGGTTCAGGCGCATATGCATCAGCGAACCGGTACGCTGGTGAATGGTGGCAATCGAAGTCAGCCGTACCATGCCGCTGGTGCTGCTTGAGGTTGAGCGGGTCGAACTGCTGCTGGTGGACGACGAAGTGCTGGTCGAACTGCTGTCTGATGACGAAGAGGCACTGCTGGTTGACGGTTGCAGCCAGACATCATCAAAAGAGGCCGGTGATTGCTGATACTGCGGCGCGACTTCCAGCACCACGCGATACTGGTTCGACTGGGTGAAAATGGTCGAAACCAGCCGCTGACCAAACGCGTTATACAGCGCCGTATCCACATCGGAAGCGGTAATGCCAAAGCGGGCGGCTTTATCGCGATCCAGCGATACATACGCCACCCGCCCCTGCGATTGCAGATTGCTGACCACGCCGTTAAATTCCGGGCGTTTTTGCAACGCCGCCACCATTTTCGGTACCCAGGTAAGCAGATTTTCGCTGTCGGCATCGTCAAGGGTGAACTGATACTGGCTGGGCGTCACCTGGTCGTTGACCGTCAGATCCTGCGCCTGTTGCAGATAGAGCTGAATGCCCACCACCTGCTGCGCCGCCTGCTGCAACTGTTTGATCACCACTGGCGCTTTATCGCTGCGCTCAGCGAACGGTTTCAGGTTGATCTGCAACCGTCCGCTGTTGAGGCTGGTGTTGTTGCCATCAATGCCGATGGTTGACGAGAGGCTCTCCACCGACGGATTCTGCAATATCACTTTCGCCAGCGCCTGCTGACGCTTCGCCATTTCATTGAACGACACGTCCTGCGAGGCAATGGTCACCCCCTGAATCAGCCCGGTATCCTGCACCGGGAAGAAGCTTTTCGGAATGGCGATATAGAGCACGGCGGTCAGCGCAAAGGTCGCCAGCGCCACCAGCAACGTTAACTTGCGGTGGTTAAGCACCACGGTCAGCAGACGGTCGTAGTGATGAATTAAGCGGTCAAACAGTTCCTCGCCCTTGCGGGAAAAACGCGACTGCTGTTCCGGCGGAATATGCCGCAGCAGGTAAGCGCAGAGCATCGGCGTCAGGGTTAGCGACACCAGCATCGAAACGAGGATCGAGACCGCCAGCGTAATGGCGAATTCGCGGAACAGCCGCCCGACCACATCGCCCATAAACAGCAGCGGGATCAGCACTGCAATCAGCGAAAACGTCAGCGAGATGATGGTAAAGCCAATCTGCTGCGAGCCTTTCAGTGCCGCCTGCATCGGCGTTTCGCCCTCCTCCAGCCGACGGGAAATGTTCTCCACCACCACAATCGCATCGTCAATGACGAACCCGGTGGCGATGGTCAGCGCCATCAACGACAGATTATTGAGGCTGAAACCGGCGAGGTACATCACGCCAAACGTACCCACCAGCGACAGCGGCACCGCGATGCTCGGAATGAGCGTTGCCGCCACACTGCGCAGAAACAGGAAGGTCACCATCACCACCAGCGCGATCGACAGCATCAACTCAAACTGCACATCGCTGATGGAGTCGCGAATGGTCTGCGTGCGATCCGAAAGAATGCTCATCTTCACGCCGTCCGGCAGCGCCGCCTGAAGCTGCGGCAGCCGCGCTTTGATGTTGTCCACCACCTGAATCACATTCGCGCCGGGCTGGCGCTGCACGCTGATGACAATCGCCGGGCTGTTATTGGCCCACGCCGACTGGAAGCTGTTTTCCGGCCCCTGCTCAATATGGGCAATGTCTTTCAGACGCAGCGCGGCACCGTTCTGATAGGTCAGAATCAGATTGCCGTACTCCTGCGCCGTGCGCAGTTGGTCGTTGGCATCGATGGTGACCGAATGGTACTGGCCGTCAAAGCCGCCTTTCGAGCCGTTAACGTTGCTATCACCGATCAGCGTATTGACGTCTTCCAGCGTCAGGCCGTGCGCCGCCAGCGCTTTTGGGTCCATCTGCACGCGAATCGCCGGTTGATGGCCGCCTGCCAGCGTCACCATACCGACGCCGGAAATCTGCGACAGTTTCAGCGCCACGCGGGTGTTGACCAGATCCTGCACGCTGGTCAGCGGTAAGGAATCCGAGCTGGCAGCCAGCGTGATGACGGCGTTATCCGCCGGGTTCACCTTTTTGTAGGTCGGCGGGTTCGGCAGGTCGCTCGGCAGCAAATTGTTGGCGGCATTGATGGCCGCCTGCACTTCCTGCTCGGCAACGTCCAGCGACAGATCGAGCGAGAATTTCAGGGTGATGATCGACGAACCGCCGGAACTGGAGGAGGTCATCTGGCTGAGCCCCGCCATCTGCCCAAGCTGGCGCTCCAGCGGCGACGTAACAGACGAGGCCATCACATCCGGGCTGGCGCCAGGGTAAAGCGTGGTCACCTGAATCGTCGGGTAATCAACCTGCGGCAACGCTGAGGTGGAGAGAAAACGGTAAGCAAAAATGCCGCTGATCAGCACGCCGACCATCAGCAAAATGGTGGCGACCGGACGTTGAATAAACAGACGGGACGGGTTCATTTCGCGCGGGCCGCCGCCGTTGTTGCCGGGCGTTCATCCACAACCGACACTTTGCTGCCCGCGCTGAGACGATCGATCCCTTCGGTTACCAGCCTGTCGCCCGGCGTAACGCCGGTGAGCACCACTTGCAGGTTATCCTGCCAGGCCGGGCCGGTCGTTACCACTTTGCGGGTAACGGTATTGTCTTTGTTGATCAGCCAGACAAAAGTGCCATCGCTGCTCAGTTGCAGCGCCTGCGACGGCACCACCGTGGCCTGTTTCAGCACGCGGGTCTGCAAGCGCAGATTGACAAACTGGTTGGCATACAGCGCTTCGTTCTGATTGGGGAACAGCGCTTTCAGGGTCACCGTACCGGTGCTGGTGTCGATCTGGTTGCTGATGAATTTCACCGCGCCCTCGTCCAGCACGCTGTTGCTGTCGGCATCGAAAGCGGTCGCAGGTAACGTCTGGCCGCTGTGCAGCGTTTTCGTCAGTTCAGGAATATCGCTTTGCGGCACGCTAAAGGTCACCGCTGCGGGCTGCATCTGGGTAATGATCACAAGCCCGGTAGTGCTGGAACTTTGCACCATATTGCCCGGATCGACCAGCCGCAGGCCGACGCGCCCGCTGACCGGCGCGGTAATCCGCGCGTACTCAATGTTCAGTTGCGCGCTGGCGATCTGCGCCTCGTCGGACGCCACTGCGCCGCGATACTGGCCAACGGTAGCGATTTGCGAATCCAGATCCTGGCGCGCCAGCGAGTCCTGCGCATACAGCTTGCGATAACGCGCCAGCGTCAGTTCTGCGCTTTGCAGCAACGCTTTGTTTTCACTTAATTCGCCCTGGTACTGTTTCAGCGTCGCCTGGTAAGTACGCGGATCGATCTGCGCCAGCAACTGCCCGGCTGACACTTTTTGCCCTTCGGTGAAAAACACCTTTTCCAGTTGCCCATCCACCCGGCTGGTGACAGTGACCGACGCGTTGGGGATCACGGTGCCGAGCGCATTCAGATAAACCGGCACATCCGCCACGCTTGCTGTACCGCTATGCACCAGCGTGGTTCCGGCACCCCTTTTCGCCATCGGCCCGCCGGGACCGCCGCCCGGAGGGAAATCGCCGCCCGGCCCTTTCCCCACAGGCAGCAGACGCCACGCCACACCGGCTGCAATCAACACCAAAATCAACACTATTAGCCATTTGAGCCAGCGGGAGCCATTGCTCGGGGATACGTTCGTTTTCATTGAATTCTTCTGGTGGACGGGAAAAGAGTCGCTACTATCCGGCGAGGGAAAACCTGTCGCCGGTTATATCCCGTTAAACTCACATGAAATTATGAAGATAATTGCTTTGGCGATATTTCAATTTATTTCAATATAATTCAAATAAATAATATGGAGAAAATAAATCAACTTTAATAATATTAAACAGTTCTTTCCATGCCGTAACAAAAATACAGAATACTCTCACAGACAAATAAAAACCGCTTAACCAAATCGCCAGTCTCCTTACCAGTAGCTTCATAACCCTACCATTATCGAAGCTATTTCCCATATTCATACGCCTACCCCCTCAGAATAATACTCCCGCATCGGGAAAACATAATTTATGGACAATTGAAACAATGAAAATTAAATCATTGGCGTTACTGATCTGCGCAGTACTCCCCTCTTTCTCTGCGCTGGCGGAAAATATTCCGGTTATTCAGATCGCGTGGAAAGGCAATACTTACCCGGCCATTATGGTCAAAATGAAGGCCGCCCCGGGCCTCACTCGTCAGCAACTGCCCGCGCTGTTAACGCTCGACGATCCCTCTCTTAGCGTTAACGCGGCATTTAAGCACGCCACCGCACGCGGGACAGAAATAAGCGAGTTGCAGGCGCTGGATGCGAAATACGGTTTTGACCGCTACCTGCGCATTGCTATTCCGGACGAACGCAAACGTGATATCGCCTATATCAATGGCATCGTCGAAGAGTTGAAACAAAATGCCAACGTCGAAGTGGTTTATCCGGAAGCGGAACTGGTGCCGCACGACGCTGTAAAAACAGGGCGCACCGCGAAGCAACTGAAGGTTATCGATTATCGCTCGTTGCAGTATTACACCAAAGGGCCGAATGACTCTTCCCCCTCCTACAGCCTCGGCGGCGTGAACCGCGATAGCGTAAATCAGTTTGAAGGTCATGACGGTTCCAACGTCACGATCTTGTCCCATGAGCTGGGCATGTGGAACCAGAACCATATTAACCTGCCCAAAGCGGCCTTTATTCTGGGTACACCAAATAACAACCAGGCGATGACGGACCATGACACCGCATCGGTGGGCATCATGGCGGCAACGGATATCGGTGCGGGCGTGAAAGGCCTGGCCTGGAATACACGTATGGCGTACGCCGCAGCGGGCAGCGATCAACTCTATAATGCTATTCCACACCTGCAAGCCGGGGACGTGGTGCAGATTGGCTTTGAGATCTCCGGTGGTCAGCAGGCCGGTTGTGCCGACGTGTGCGCTCTGCCGCTCGAAAGCCAGCAGGCGTACTTCGATGTGCTGAAAGCGCTGACGGACAAAGGCGTACACGTGATTGAAGCCGCCGCCAACGGCAATGTTGACCTCGACAACAGCGCGTTCGGCGGCCTGTTCGATGTCAAAAAACGCGATTCCGGTGCCATTCTTGCGGGTGCAATCAACCCGGTAGACAGCATGCGCGCCAGCTTCAGTAACTACGGCAGCCGCGTCACCAGCGCAAGCTGGGGTTTATATGTCACCACTACCGGCTATGGCGATCTCGCCAGACCGAATGCCAACGAAACCTACACCTGGCAGTTCAGCGGCACCTCGTCGGCTAACCCGATTATCGCCGGGGCCGTCGCCAGCCTCTCCAGTATCGCTAAAGCGCACGGTAAAACCGTTACTCCGCGCCAGATGCGCGACATCATTCATGACACGGGTACTCCGCTTGCGAGCAATACCTCCACGCTTATTGGCACCCAGCCGGATATGGGCAGAGCGGTAGAGAAGATCCTTGAGCTGGACGGCGAAGTCATCTCCGGTGAAGCGCCGGTTATCAGCGTCGATCGCGCCACCATCAATACCGTTGCCACCAGCACGAGCTGGAGCTATCCGGTGACCGCCAGCAGCGATCAGGCTAACGTCTCCTGGGAGTGGAAATTCATTTCCGGCGACAGCAGCATCCGCCTGAGCAATACCAGCAGCGACAGCACCTCGATTATCGTCCCGGCCAACGTGGGCGATACCCAGGCGCGTTTCCAGGTGACGGCGACCAACGGCAGCGGTAAATCCTCCACCACCGACGTCACGATCGTTGTTACACAGCCGACAGTGGTTATCGTCGGCGTGGACAGCATGGACACCAACAGCCCGGCCAGAATGTTCGCGCAGGCCAACTTTGAGCAGGCAAGCTATGCCTGGCAGTTGCTGAAAGATGGCCAGCCAGTGACTGGCGGCATCGATCAGAACGGCCAGATCAAAGCCGGTCTGCCTGCGGGCAACTATGTGGCAGAAGTGACCGCCACCAATACCTCGCAGGGCACGCGTACGGCCACCACCCGCCACAGCATTAGCGTGACCGGTGAAGCGGTACAGAACAACGATGCTGCCTTCATTCAGGCCTTGCAGATGGCGATTTCCGCCACCGATAACGAACGCAGCGTCACCTTCAACGGCAACGTCACTTCCACACAAGCGGCGACCAGCACACCGACCTATAGCTGGGTGTTGCCAGCGGGCGCACAGGGCAGCTCTGACGGCCTGCCTTCGCAGCGTTTCACCATCAATAAAACCAGCCAGCCGCAGACACTGACGGTGAACGTCACGGTAAACGCCGGTACTGAATCCCGCGTACTGACGCAGACGCTTACCGTTCCGGCACTGACCAGCAACGGCGGCGTAAACGACAAAGCCCCCGTCCTCAACGTTGATCGTCGCATTATCAACACCGTTGCCAGCAATGTGGCCTGGAGCTACCCGGTTGTTGCCAGCAGCGATCAGGCCAACGTTACCTGGGAGTGGAAATTCATTTCCGGTAACAGCAACATCCGCCTCAGCGGCAGCACCAGCGACCGCACCTTCATCTCTGTACCGGCGAATGCGGGCAATACGCAGGCTCGCTTCCAGGTGACGGCAACCAACAGCAATGGCAAAGCCACCTCCACGGAAGTTTCGATTGTGGTGGCGCAACCAGCAGTTGTTATTGCCGGGGTGAAAAGCATGGATACCGCCAGCCCGGCGAAACTGTATACCCAGGCGAACTTCGAGCAGGCAGGCTATGCCTGGCGTCTGCTGAAGGACGGCCAGGTGGTCAGCAACGGCATCAATCAGAACGGCCAGATCCAGTCCGGTCTGACGGCCGGTGACTATGTGGCTGAAGTGACCGCCAGCAACACGGCGCAGGGCACCCGTACGGCCACCGCGACACACGCGATCAAAGTGACCGGTGAAACCGTGCAGAATAACGACGCCGCGTTTATTAAAGCGCTGCAAATGTCGTTCTCCACTACCGATAACGGCGACAGCGTGACCTTCAACGGCTTCGTCACCTCTTCGACCGTGGCAACCAGCGCACCGACCTATAACTGGTCGCTGCCAGCAGGCGCGCAGGGCGGCAGCAACGGTCTGGCGTCCCAGCGTTTTACCATCGCCAAAACCAGCCAGCCGCAAACCCTGGCGGTGAATGTCACGGTGAAAGCCGGATCGGAATCACGCGTGCTGACGAAGACCGTCACCGTTCCGGCGAAAGAAGTGACGAACACCGATGCTGCGTTTATCAACGCGCTGCAAATGGCGCTCTCTTCCACCGATAACGGCAACAGCGTCACCTTCAGCGGCAATGTCACTTCTGCACAGGCCGCCACCAGCGCACCGACCTACAGCTGGTCGCTGCCGGCAGGCGCGCAGGGCGGCAGCAACGGCCTCTCTTCTCAGCGCTTTACCGTCGCCAAAACCAGCCAGCCGCAAACGCTGTCTGTGAATGTCACGGTGAAAGCCGGAACGCAATCCCGCGTGCTGACGAAAACCATCACCGTTCCGGCGAAAGAAGTGACGAACACCGATGCTGCGTTTATCAACGCGCTGCAAATGTCGCTCTCTTCCACCGATAACGGCAACAGCGTCACCTTCAGCGGCAATGTCACTTCTGCACAGGCTGCCACCAGCGCACCGACCTATAACTGGTCGCTGCCAGCGGGCGCGCAGGGCGGCAGCAACGGCCTCTCTTCCCAGCGCTTTACCATCGCCAAAACCAGCCAGCAACAAACGCTGGCGGTGAATGTCACGGTGAAAGCCGGAACGCAATCCCGCGTACTGACGAAGAGCATCACTGTTGCGGCGCTGACCAGCAATGATGACGGCGGCTATCCGCAGTGGGTCTTTGGTACCACGTATAAAGCCGGTGATGTGGTGACGCATAAAGGCAAAAACTTTGAGTGTGTTGTTGCAGGCTGGTGTTCTCAGGCCGGTGAGTTTTCTCAGTTGCATTACGAGCCGGGCGTCGGGCTGAACTGGAACATGGCATGGAAAAACCATAACTGACGCTTTTTAACCACCCAGGGTGGCGTCCCGCACGCCGCCCCTTTTATTTGGCAGCAAGTAGCCCCCCAACGAAGGGAATCCACACGCAATGAAAATGACTACCCTGGCGCTGATGATTTGCGCCACCCTCTCCTCTTCTGTTGTCTTTGCCGACAGTCAGCCGCAGACCAATACCGCCTGGGAAGGCAATGCCTACCCGGCCATCGTGGTCAAAATGAAAGCCGCTTCCAGCCTGACCCGCCAGCAGCTGCCCGCGTTGCTGAACCTGGACGATGAGTCACTTAACGTCAGCGCACAGTTTCAGCACAAAGCTGCGCGCGGCGCAGAGCTGAGCGAATTACAGGCGCTGGACGCGAAATACGGTTTTGACCGCTATCTGCGCATCGCCATTCCGCAGGATAAAATGCGCGATGTGGCCTATATCAACGGTATCGTGAATGCGCTGAAAGAGAATCCGCATGTTGAAGTGGCTTATGCCGAGCCGGAGCCTGTTGCCCTTGATGAAGCCACGGCGACGCGCAGCGCCGCCGTTACCGTGGGCGATTATCGCGATCAGCAGTATTACGCCAAAGCGCCGAATGAGTATGGCCCCAACCGCCGCATGGGCGGCGTCAACCGTGACAGCGTCAATCAGTACGCCGGGAACGACGGTTCGAACGTGACGCTGGTGTCCCATGAAATTGGCCTGTGGAATCAGAACCACATCAACCTGCCGAAGGCGGTGTTTACCTCAGGTTCCGCCTCCACAAATTACGCCTCGATGGATCATGACACCTCCTCTGTTGGGGTGATGGCCGCCACCGATATCGGCGCGGGCGTGAAAGGCCTGGCATATAAAGTACGGATGGCGCACGCCGCCTCCGGCAGCGGAAACCTCTATAACATCATTCCCAAATTGCAGGCCGGGGATGTGGTGCAGGTGGGGATCCAGATCAGCGGTGGTGAGGTGACCGGCTGCCAGTACAACTGCTGGATGCCGATGGAGTTATACCAGGATTACTTCGACGTGATCAAGGCGCTGACCGACAAGGGTGTGCACGTTATCGAGGCTGCGGGTAACGGCGGTATTAACTTTGATCACAGTGCGCTGGGCGGCAAGTTTAACCTCAATGTCCGCGACTCCGGCGCCATCCTGGTCGGCGCGGCCAACCCGGTATATGCGACGCGCGCAGGTATCAGCGGGTTCGGCAGCCGCGTGGACAGCAATAGCTGGGGCTACTATGTTACCACCACCGGCTACGGCGACCTCGCATCGGGGACGAATGCTAACTATACCAATACCTACAGCGGCACCTCTTCCGCAAACCCAATTGTTGCCGGAGCCGTCGCCAGCCTGTCCAGCATTGCGAAAGCGCACGGCAAAACCGTGACCCCGCACCAGATGCGGCAGATCCTGCGCGAGACGGGTACCGAGCTTGTGGGCGGTGCCGCCAACCAGATTGGCACGCAACCGGATATGGGCAGAGCGGTGGCGAAGATTCTGGCGCTGGACGGTGAAAACAGCGTCGAAAAAGCACCGACGATCACCGTGGATCACAGCACGATTAATACCGTCGCTACCAGCCTTGACTGGAGCTACCCGGTTGTCGCTACCAGCGATCAGGCTAACGTATCCTGGGCGTGGAAATTCGTTTCCGGCAACAGCAATATCCGTCTGAGCAGCACCAGCGGCGACCGTACCATTATTACGGTGCCGGGAAATATCGGTGATGCGCAGGCAGTATTCCAGGTGACCGCCACCAACAGCAGCGGCCAGTCCACCAGTTCGAATGTCACCATCAACGTCGCGAAAGCGGCGGTGACGATCACCGGTGCCACCAGCATGCTCGCTCACCAGCCGGTAAAACTGCAGGCGCAGGCGAACTTTGCACAGGCAAGCTACGCATGGCGGCTGCTGAAGAGCGGTCAGGTGGTCAGCAATGGCATCGATCAGAGTGGTTTGATCAAAACGGGCCTGCCGGCGGGGAATTATGTCGCGGAAGTGACGGCGACCAGCTATGCGCAGGGTACGCGCACCGCCACCTCCACGCACAACATCAAAGTGACCAGCGAAGCGCAAAACACCGATGCCGCGTTTATCAACGCGCTGCAAATGGCGATCTCCTCTACGGATAACGGCGACAGTATCACCTTTAATGGCAGCGTGACCTCCGGTACAGCGGCGACCAGCACGCCGTCTTACCACTGGCTGCTGCCAGCGGGTGCGCAGGGCAGCGGCAACGGCCTCTCTTCCCAGCGCTTTACCATCGCAAAAACCAGCCAGCAACAAACGCTGGCGGTGAATGTCACGGTGAAAGCCGGATCGGAATCGCGCGTGCTGACGAAGACCATCACCATTCCGGCGAAAGAAGTGACGAACACCGATGCTGCGTTTATCAACGCGCTGCAAATGTCGCTCTCTTCCACCGATAACGGCAACAGCGTCACCTTCAGCGGCAATGTCACTTCTGCACAGGCTGCCACCAGCGCACCGACCTACAGCTGGTCGCTGCCAGCAGGCGCGCAGGGCGGCAGCAATGGCCTCTCTTCCCAGCGCTTTACCATCGCCAAAACCAGCCAGCAACAAACGCTGGCGGTGAATGTCACGGTGAAAGCCGGAACGCAATCCCGCGTACTGACGAAGAGTATCACCGTTGCGGCGCTGGCCAGCAATGATGACGGCGGCTATCCGCAATGGGTCTTTGGTACCGCGTATAAAGCCGGTGATATCGTCACGCATAAAGGCAAAAACTTTGAGTGTGCTGTTGCAGGCTGGTGTTCTCAGGCCGGTGAGTTTTCTCAGTTGCATTACGAGCCGGGCGTCGGTCTGAACTGGGGAATGGCGTGGAAACTCGTTAACTAAGTCAGCCCGTTATCAAAGGCGATGATATCAGTCATCGCCTTTTTTATGCATTTTGTTAATACCGCGCAACATCTGAATTTATATCTCCCCAATAAATAACAGCTTATTAAAGCTTATTAACACCCCGCCTTTAATTTCATTTACGCAAACACAGCAAATAGATAAGAATGTATTTCCTTATCATTTAGAGCAGCTAAATTAATGATACCAGGAACATTCACCCAATAAATGCATCCTATTGAAACAAAAAAGAAAAACATCCCCCAACCATTTTAAACTGACGAAATGCCTACTTTTTTACTTTCAATTGTATTGTTAGCCATCATTCTTTTGTGTATCCTTATTTTCGTCTTAAGAATACTCCCTTAAGAAACTACTCAATAAGCGCACTATGATGCGCCGTAGTATGAAGTTAATTTATTATTAAATTGTTATTTATTTTTTTATTATCGAAATAAGTGGTTGCTCGCTTTTATTAAATTAAGAAAAACATCGTTAACAGATTGTTGAGATGTTGTTCTCAGGAGCAAACACATGCACGAACAAAAAATGAATGAGCAAATGCAGTCTATTGAGGATCTGAACCTGTCCTATCTGTTACTGGCACAGCGTCTGATTCGCGAAGATAGTATTGCGGCAGGTTTTCACCTCGGGTTGAACGAAACCACGATGGAAACCATCAAGGGCTTATCTCTTCCGCAGCTCATTAAATTGTCATCAACCGGCCAGCTGATTAGCCGACTGCGTATTGATGATGAAGCACTGATTGCTTGTTTGACAAAAGAATCCCGTATCGATGCGCTTCAGCGTTTCCATACTGGCATTATTTTATCGAGCAATTTGCTTTCTGAAGACAACGAAAGCAAAGCCGCATGAGGGATGACATGATGTGTGATAAAAGCATTATGTCTGAAATCAGGGACGCGCAAATCGCCATTGAGTTAATCACTTTTGGCGCCAGAATGCAGGTTCTGGAGAGCGAAACTGGCCTCAGTCGTCGCAAGCTGTTGAAACTTTATAAAGAACTGAAAGGCTGTTCACCCTCAAAAGGTATGTTGCCGTTCTCTGCGGACTGGTATATGGCCTGGGAACAGAATATTCATTCTTCTATTTTTTATAATATTTATTGTTTCATCAAAAAATCTGTATCTGGTCGCCCGGTAGAACTGATGCTGAAAGCATACCGTATTTATCTGGCGCAAGGTTTAGCGGATACAGAGGAAAAACCGGTACTGGATCTCACGCGGGCGTGGACACTCTTACGGTTTATTGATAACGGCATGATAAAACAGACCGAATGCAGCGAATGCAAAGGAAAATTTATTACCACGCCAGAACATATGTTTAACGGTTTTACCTGTAGCTTATGTGTTCCGCCATCGCGGGCCATGAAAAAAAGCGACAGATTAAATCAGTCAGCTTCTGCGTGAGTTCGTCGGGATAAATATTAATACAGTGCTTGAAACGTTTTCGGCGGCCTCGCATCTTCAGGAAGATCCTGAAAATGCGAGGCCGTCGCGTTTTATTATTCGGTAAACATACCGCGATAATAAGTAGGGCAAATATTCAGGCGCATCAGAATATCACGCCGGTGAACATAAGCTGTTTTCAGGCTGATCCCCAACGAGTCCGAAACCTGCTGCGCACTGGCACCACAGGCCAGCATGCGAAGCACTTCACGCTGACGCAGCGTAAGCAGCGGCGTAGTAGGGGTTCTGCGTTGCGGAAGTTTCTTTTTTCTCGCCAGATGGCTTGCCAGAAACTCAAAAATTTCCGTCATTGATGCATGCAGCCCTATTACCGGGATCTCCGGAAATAATGCGGACAACAGTGAATTATCGCTATCACCTAATAACACGCAGGGTAAATCTGCTTTTTCCTTGCGCATATTATCAAACAGGTGCGACATATCTCCGACGTTGGTTGCATCTGTCGCAATTCCCACCACCAGCCGCAGTTTGTTATTTTTCACCTGGCGCATCTCTTCCGCGCGGCGAATATGGTAAACCTTCAAACTGGGTCGATAGAGTTTAATTAACTTGATTAGACCTGATGCAGCAAAAATATCCCCACTGTGAACCAACACATGTGCGGCTGCTAATGATAATTTTCCGTTCATAGCCCCCGGGCCTGTTTTTACGTCACCTCATGTGAACGTAGGTTGTCAAAAAAACGCAGGGCTTATTGTCCCTGCGTGTGTTAACCGAACCCTTTCAGAATGATAAAAAGGGTGTCGAAAATGCCCGCCATCATGTTTTCAAAGAAGGGGGCAAGCGTGTACATCACCAGCGACATGGCGACCATGCCGACAGTCAGCGAGACGGGAAAACCGACGATAAAAATTGAAAGTTGCGGTGTCAGACGGTTCAGCACCCCCAGCGTGAGGTTGAGGCACAGCAGCAACGTAATGACCGGCAGACCGAGCATAAAACCGTACTGAAAGATCATGCGGCCCGCGCGGACGATCTCCATCATCCCCGTGGCGCCCATCGGCGCGGCGCTGACCGGGAAGGCGTTGAAGCTGCTCGCGACCACTTCCAGCAGATAGAGGTGACCATTAAAAACGAGGAACAGCAGCGTCACGCACAGGTTCAGCAGGCGGGCCACCACCGGCATATTGGTACCGCCGCTCGGGTCGTAGACCATCGCCATCGACAGCCCCATTTGCATGCCAACTAATTCACCGGCATGGCGTACCGCAACAAAAATCAACTGTACAGAGAGGCCAATCGCGATGCCGATGATGAGCTGCTGGCAGCCGGCCATCAGGCCATCCAGCGAGGCAATCGCAATGCCCGTGTCGGGTAGCTGCGGCGCAATTAAGAAGGTTGAAACCAGCGCCAGCGCAATTTTGATGCGCGCATTAACCTGTTTTTCACTGAAAATCGGCGCGGTGCCCAGTAGTGCGAGAATGCGCAGGCACGGCCAAAAGTAATGATTTACATACGGATACAGGCTGGCCAGAGAGAGCGTAAGCATCGTTAACGAAGGCTGGCAAGCGAGCTAAACAAACCGTGCATATAATCCACCAGCGTCGCCAGCATCCACGGCCCACAGGCAATCAGCACCACAACAATCGTCAGGATCTTGGGAATAAACGACAGAGTCATTTCGTTGATCTGTGTCGATGCCTGCAAAATACTGACAATCAGGCCCGCAGCCAGCGCGGCTAACAATAAAGGCGCAGCAATCAGCAACCCAACTTTGGTGGCCTGAAACGCCAACGACATTACACTTTCCGGAGTCATTCTCTTCTCTCACTTAGCGGAAAAAACTGTCTGCCAGCGAACCGATAATCAGTTGCCACCCATCCACCAGTACAAACAACATCAGCTTGAACGGCAGAGAAATTGTCGCCGGGGGAACCATCATCATCCCCAGCGCCATCAAAACACTTGCCACCACCAGATCGATGATCAGGAACGGGATGAACATCGTGAAACCAATCTGGAAGCCGGTTTTCAGTTCGCTGGTCACGAACGCGGGCACCAGAATGCTCATCGGAACATCCTCGGGCGTATTAAATTCAGCGGCTTTCGCAATGCGGGAAAAGAGCGCTAAGTCCGTTTCACGGGTCTGTTTGAGCATAAAGGCGCGCAGCGGCTGCGATCCTTTCTGCAACGCCACTTCCATGGAGATTTTGTCCTGCGACAGCGGCAGCCAGGCTTCGTCATAGATGCGGTTAGCCACCGGCGACATCACGAAAAAAGTCAGGAACAGCGCCAGCCCCAGCAGCACCTGATTAGGCGGCGTACTGGCAGTGCCGAGCGCGTTGCGCAGCAGACCGAGCACAATCACGATACGGGTGAACCCGGTCATCATCAGCAGCACCGCAGGCAAAAACGTCAGCGAGGTCATTAACACCAGTGTTTGCACCGGCAGCGACCAGCTTTCGCCATTCGCGGAATGGGTAAGCATGATGTCGTTATTTGCCGCCCAGGCGAAGTGCGCTGGCAGCAGGATCCCCGCCAGCACGGTGCCGAGGCCAATCACTCTGGATGTCAGACGAGAGACGTTTTTCATGACTGGCTCCTGCTGGCGCGCTGTTTAAAACACTGAAGCAAAGAGGCCTGAAAGTCAGAAATCACCGGCATCGCCATGCTGCTCTCTTGCTTTTCCATCGTCATCAGAGGCGTGATGCTTTGTTGCGTCACCCCCAGCAACAGCCATTTATCATCAACCTCAACCACCACCAGCCGCTCACGCGAACCGATGCTCTGGCTGTGTTTCACTGCCAGCAGGTTATGGCCTTTAGCGACGCGGGAAACCACGCCAGTGCGACGGAGAATCCACGCAACCGCCACAATCATCACCAGCACCAGCGCCAGTGATCCAACGATATTTCCCATGGAAATCGGGAAGGTCGCCGCTTCTGTGGTATGCGGCGCAACAGTATTCAGCGTCTGGGTATTCATTATCTGCTCAGCCGATGCATGCGCTCAGAAGGGGTAATAATATCGGTAATGCGAATCCCGAATTTATCGGAAACGACAACCACCTCGCCCTGCGCAATTAAATAACCATTAATCAAAATATCGAGCGGTTCACCCGCCAGGCCTTCCAGAGAAACAATTGAACCTGGGCTAAGTCTTAACAGCTCTTTAATTGTCATTTTCGTGCGCCCGAGTTCCACGGTCATTTTCACCGGGATATCAAGCACCAGATTTAAATCGTCAGTAAAATTCACCACAACATCTTCTTTTTCTGCAGATTGCATGGCTGTACCGTTTTCGGTGGTCAACTGTTCACTCATCGCGTCGCCCCAAAGATCGTCAAGTGATGATTTTTTTGCACCAGCAGAATGTTCAATATCGCTCATGTGACGATCACTCCTTCTTAAACGCTGATAATGTTGAATCCATCAGAGATTCGACCCGGATGGCATATTGATTATTGGCAAAGCCATATTTACCTGACATAACAGGGACATCATTAACAAAACCACCGACATCTTCTGGTTTATCCAGAGGAATAATATCTTGTGGTTTCAGACTCATAATTCTGGAAAGACGAGTCGATATTTCGGCAAATTTAACCACGAGTTCCAGTTCGGTATCCCGCACCTGCGTCGCCAGTGAACTGCGCCACTGATTATTTTCCTGCTGCGAGTTTTCCAGCGGCGGATTAGTTAATAATTCGCGCAGCGGTTCAATAATGCTGAACGGCATACAAATTTGTAATTCACCACTGTGCGAACCAATATCAACATGGAAAGGCGTGGTGACCACAATATCGTTCGGCGAAGAGGTAATATTGGTAAACTTCACCTGCAATTCCGAACGCACATATTCCGTTTTGATTTTGTAAATCGAACGCCAGGCGTAATCGTACGCTTCCTGCGCCATCGCCAGCATGCGCTGGATAATGCGCTGTTCTGTCGGCGTAAACTCGCGGCCATCGGCTTTAGTCGGGAAACGGCCATCGCCGCCAAACAGGTTATCCACCGCCATGAACACCAGGTTCGGCGAGAAGACAAACAGTGCCGTACCGCGCAGCGGATGCATGTTCATCAGATTCAGGTTGGTCATTACCGGCAAATTACGCGCAAATTCATGGTAAGGCTGAATCTTGATATTCCCGACGGTGACATCCGGGCCACGACGGAGAATGTTAAATAACCCGATACGAAACTGGCGGGCAAATCGTTCGTTAATAATCTCTAAAGAGTGCAGACGTTCACGAATAACGCGGCGCTGCGTATTAGGATCATAAGGTTTAATATTATCGGCTGCGGTTAATGATGACATAGCCTCGATGCTACTGTTGCCAGCATTAGGGCCACCATTCAGCAGGTTATCAATTTCATCCTGAGATAAAAGGCTATCAGACATAGTCACTACCGTAAGATAAATGCATTAAACAATACGCTTTTTACCATCACGCGTTTTTTTCCTGACAGTGGTTCACTCACCACAGCCATTATTTTTTCAGAAAGTTTTTTCTTTGCGTCATCACTGATAAGATCTTCGGCTGACTGCTGAGAAAAAAGCACCAGCAAACGACTACGTACATCCGGAAGATTTTCAACGAGAACGGCTTTCGATTTATCGTCCTGCAAGCGCAAGGTCAAACCAATATACAGAACCCGATCGTCGCCGTGGCTATCTGGTTTCAGGCTGACGGTAAAAGCTTCGAGATCTTCATAGACCGGAACAATATTTTCTTCGTGTACCGCTGATTCATTTTGGCCTTTCATATTGGCGAGCTGTGAATTCAGCTTTTTAATTTCAATGTAAGAATATGTAGCAACCGCACAGATACCAACGGCAATTAATAAGGTGAGCAGAGTCAGCAGCAGAGAACGCTTTCCGCCGTTAGCAGATAATTTCTTTTTCGACATGTAATGATTAGCTCTGTAAAAATAAATCAAGATTCAGCAATTTGCCGGACTTGATGGGATGCAAATATAGTAATACAGCACCCACTAAGTACAATTCATTGATAAGCTCAAATTATTGCCAGTAACTTACTATTTAAGGCAATAATATCAGGCAAAAGTATTGATTCCGCTGGAATATATCAGCGTACGCGGTGTTGAAATGCGCTCTTCTGCCGCAGAAACCGTCATTTCGGACGACTCTTTCTCAGATTTTCCTTGCCCGGAATGCTCACCCGATGGCGCATCGCCGGTCGAAGAGAAGCTTTCGGCGCCAACGCTGCTCTGCCCAAGCTGAATGCCGGACTCCTGCAGTTGCGTGCGCAGATGCGGCATCGCGGACTCCAGCGCGGCACGCACCTGATGATCGCCGGTGACAAAGTGCAGTTGCGCCTGATCGTTATTTAAACGCAGGCTAATCTGCAACGATCCCAGATCCTCAGGATGCAGACGCAGCTCCGCATGATGAACGCCATCACGGGTGAATACCGCAATCTGCTGGCCCAGTGATTGCTGCCAGGCGGGTGTTCCCACTTCAGCTTGCAGCGCGCCGGTAACCACTTTGTCGCCCGGCACCGCCGTCACCGGCTGGCTGACAGGCGTACTGACGTGGGCGGGATGCGCGTACTGAATCGGCTCCGCCGTTAAGGCAGAGTGCGGTTTCGCGGCGACATTTTCGCTGCTGACAACCGGCTGTGCGGCAGCCTCAGCGGTTTTCGCCGCCTCTGCGCTCTCCGCCGTTACCGGTTTCTCAACCGGCACCTCAGCCGTTTTTGCGGCTGCCGGTTTGGTAATGTGCAACGCCGTCGCCAGCGGCGACACGCCGCTCTCCTGCGGTGGAAGTTTCGGTAGTGCGTCGCTCAGCAACGTGGCACTGCTTTGTGGGATATCCGCCGACATCTCGCCGCTCAGCTCACTGCCCGGAGCTGCGGCGACCAGCGCAGCAGGATCCTGCACGGCTGAAATCTCTTGCTGGCCCGCTTGCAGGGCAGGATCCTGAGGCAACAATTCCTGCGGCAGCGTCACCGGCACCACTGGCGGTAACGGCAACGTGTTATCCGGCGCGATCGCGGCCGGTAGCGGATTCAGTTGCGCGGTATCCCCCTGCAAATCAGCCAGCTTCAGCTCTTTTGTTCCAGGCTTCTTTTTGATCTCCTGCGGCTGGGGAGCTTTTTCATCCGCCTGTTGCGGTTTGTCAGCGGAGAGCTTCTTTTTCAGCTCCGTCGAGAAGCGATCATCCTGCGGTGCAGAAATCGACGCCGATTGTTGTCCGTTATTCCCGCTGGCGGAGGTAACAGGTTGTTGAATAATCATTTTATAACTGCCTCTGGCTGGCTGCCCGGCGAGCAAATTCATCCATCATTTTTTGCTCCAGCCGGTTCTCTTTTAATAATTGCTGCTCGTCGGCACGATCTTTCAGTGTCTGGAAGGCATTCAAACGCCGCTTATCCTGTTTCCAGGCATCTTTCTCACTGTCGACCTTGTGCTGACTGGCGGAAACGCGTTTCACCTGCTGCGCCACCACACCATCCAGCGAAGCGAGAAAATTCTGTTGCGTCTGCAAGCTAAGAATCGAAACACTGCTGGTACGAACAGAATCCTGCAACTGCTGACGGTACTCGTGCGCGTAGGTGTGGAGCTGCTCCAGGCGAGAGGTTTCCTGTACGAAGTTCTGCTGCGCGCTGCCCAGCCTGATTGCCGTATCATTCAGTTTTTTTTCTGCTAACTCGCGAAGGTGATCCATCGGACCCGGTTTTGCCATTCGTTCCTGCCTTATTCTGGAAAGAGCGTAGAGAGCGCGTTATATGACGCCTCATATTCGCTGGACTCATGTATCCCCTGGCAGAGGAAATCCTGCATTTTGGGGTACTGCACAATCGCCTGATCCAGCAGCGGATCGCTGCCTGCGGCATAAGCGCCCACGCTAATCAGATCGCGGTTGCGCTGATAAGCAGAGAGCATCTGTTTGAAACGTTGCACTTTTTTATAGTGTCCCGGTTCAATCAATTCGGTCATCGCACGGCTGATGGAGGCTTCAATATCAATCGCCGGATAGTGTCCCGACTCCGCCAGACGGCGCGACAGCACCACGTGACCATCGAGGATCGCACGGGCAGAGTCGGCAATCGGATCCTGCTGATCGTCGCCTTCGGTTAACACCGTATAGAACGCAGTGATCGAGCCGCCGCCCTGCGTGCCGTTCCCGGCGCGTTCCACCAGTGCCGGTAATTTCGCAAAAACAGAAGGCGGATAACCTTTGGTAGCAGGCGGTTCACCAATGGCGAGGGCAATCTCACGCTGCGCCATCGCGTAGCGGGTGAGTGAATCCATAATCAACAGCACATCCAGCCCGCGATCGCGAAAATCCTCCGCAATACGCGTTGCGTATACTGCGCCCTGCATACGCAGGATCGGCGAGACATCCGCTGGCGCAGCGATAACGACCGAGCGCTTAAGCCCCTCTTTGCCGAGGATATTTTCGATGAAGTCTTTGACTTCGCGGCCACGCTCGCCAATCAGCCCAACCACGATGACATCCGCTTTGGTAAAGCGCGCCATCATGCCGAGCAGCACGCTCTTGCCGACCCCGGAACCGGCAAACAGCCCCATTCGCTGGCCGCGACCGACGGTCAGCAGGCCGTTGATCGCCCGCACGCCGACATCCAGCACGGTTTTAATCGGATCGCGTTGCAGCGGGTTAAACGGCGCGGTAAACAGCGGGCCTCTTTCGGAAGAGCCCGGCGCAGGCAGGCCATCCAGCGGACGAGCGCTGGCATCCAGCACGCGTCCGAGCAGCTCCGGCCCCAGCGGTAAAAGTTTGCCTTTGGTATCGCCGCCGTGCGCATAGACGCGCGCGCCCGGCAGTACGCCTTCCACGTTTTCCAGCGGCATCAGATAGAGCACGTCGCCGCTAAAGCCGACCACTTCACTCTCGACGCGCTGCACACCCTCATCGCTGTCACGTTCGACAATGCACAACGTACCGATGGGCAGCTTCAGCCCAACCGCTTCCATCACCAGCCCGGTAGCCCGCGTCAGGCGGCCATACTGGCGATACGGCGGCAGCGCTGACATGCGCTCTTCAGCGCGTGCAATGCCATCCAGCCATGTTTTCAGCCGCGCCGTCATAAGGAGATGCCCTCGCGGCTCAAGGTACAGAGCGTATTCCAGCGGGTTTCCACGCTGGCATCGAGATCGCCGCTGTCGGTGGAGATCCGGCAGCCGCCAGGCAACATCTGTGCATCGAGACAGAGTTCCCAGCCGCGCGGCTCAACAATAGTTTTCAGTTGCTGTAACACGCTTTCCGGCTCTTTATCGCTGACCCACAGCTTCACACTGCCCTGCCGTAAGCTCTCTTCATTCAACAGTTGCTGAATACGCGTCATCAACCACTGGTGCGCATTCGCCGTCAGCGCGCTTTCACCCAGCATGCTGCGCGTCGCCATTAAGGCCACCTGCACCAGACGCGCGGTCATCACGCTGTCGAGGCTATCGAGAGTAATGTTAAAATTATCAATCAGTTGCGCAAACTGCGCCAACTGCTCCTGCTGACGCTGTTGCTGTCCGGCCAGCCCCTGCGCAATGCCCTCTTGCAGGCCCTGCTGGAACCCTTCTTCATAGCCCTGCGCTTTGCCCTCTTCGATACCGCGCGTCTGCCCCTGGGCATAACCTTTCTTCTCGGCCTGCTGGCGAAGACGGGATAACTCAACCTGCATGGCGGCTTCTGTTGCCGGATCCGTTGCGGCGGTCGTCGGGCGGAATTCAGGCTCTACGCTGCTCTCATCGTGCAGAAGGTTTTCCGGTTTCCACGCCATCCATTGCGTATTAGACATAGGCATCGTCGCCTCCACCGATCACAATCTCGCCGCTCTCGGCAAGACGACGCACCACCAGCAGAATGTTTTTCTGTTCCGTTTCGACCTGCGACATACGCACCGGTCCGCGGGAAGCCAGATCGTCGCGCATGATATCGGCCTGACGTTTCGACATATTGCGGAAGAACTTGTCGCGCAGTTCATCGTCAACGCCTTTCAGCGCCACAATCAGCGATTCACCATCGATATCCTGCAAGATGCGCTGAATACTGCGGTCTTCCATATCGACGAGATTTTCGAACAGGAACATTTCGTCGATAATTTTCTGCGCCAGCTCCTGGTCGAATTCGCGCACAGCGGCAATGGCCGCATCTTCCTGGTGCGATTTCATCAGGTTGAGGATCTCCGCCGCAGGACGAACACCACCCATCTTGTTGCGCTTGATATGCTGACCGTGCAACAGCGAGTTGAGTACTTCGGTCAGTTCCTGCAACGCAACCGGCTGTACGCCGCCAAACGTGGCGATACGCAGCATAATGTCGTTACGTTCACGCTCATCGAAGTTCGCCAGTACATCGGCCGCCTGGCCGCGTTTCAGGTGAACAAGGATGGTGGCGATGATCTGCGGATGCTCATCACGGATGAGATCGAAGACCATCTGCGGTTCCATAAAGTTGAGCGTCTCAATCCCGTTGCTGCCATCTGACGAATCGAGCAAATCTTCCAGCAGCGCATTGGCACGCTCTTCGCCCAGCGCTTTCACCAGCACGCTACGCAGGTATTCATTGGTGTTAACATCCAGCGCAGCGTACTCGCCGGAGTCGCGACGGAAATCGCGGACCACGGACGAAAGCTGTTCATGGGTGAAGCTGCCCATGGAGACCATGGCGCTACTGATCATCGTCACTTCGTGAGTGTTAAGGTGCTTAAAGACTTCCGCAGCCCGCTCGTCACCGAGCGTTAGCATGAGGACAGCGCTTTTCTCGGCGGCATTCATGATGATTTCTTTTCCTTATTCAGCCACTGGCGAATAACCAGCGCGATAATCTGCGGCTCCTGCTCGGCGATCTTACGCAGGTGCTGGGTTTCTTGTTCGGTCTCCATGCGCTGCTGTGCTTTTGCAGTCTCGTGGTGCTGTTTCTGACGTTGCTGTGCTTCCATCTCCGCCTGACGAGCTTCTTTTTCCAACTCCAGACGATGCAGCAGCAGCTCCTGATGCTTGATCCAGAACGGTTGAACCGCTTTACGCCACAGGATCCAGGCAATCAGCGCCACAAAGAGGTAACGTGCGCCGGACAGCAGCAACTTAATGAAGTCAGGTTGTTTCCACAGCGGTACGGGGGCTTCCGTATCGACATCGGTGAACGGGGTATTGACGACGTTGAGGGTATCGCCACGTTTGTCGGAATAACCCATCACCTCTTTGACCAGACCATTCACCTGATCAAGCTGCTCTTTGGTCAATGCGGTGGTTTTACCTTTGCCATCCGCCACGTAATTCACCACTACCGCGACAGAGAGGCGCTGCACCGTGCCGGTATTACGCTTGATGTGCGTTAGCGTTTTATCCAGCTCGTAGTTGGTAGTTTCATCGTTCTGCTTGTTGTAAGGCGTGGTGGTCGTTGTCTCGCCCTTGCCATTGGCTGGCTGGTCGATCGGTGCGGTAACCGCCGCAGGCGGCTCATTGCTTAACGCCCCCGGAACGCCGCCGACGCTGTTTTTACCGCCCTGCTCCGCGCTGCTGCTCTGACGGCTGCGGATGGCCATGTTCTCAGGCCGACTGTTAGGCTGGTACTGCTCGGCAGTTTGCTCATGCTGAGTAAAATCAATCTGCGCCGTGACCTGCGTTCTGACATTCTGCGCACCGACAATCGGCGCAAGGATCGCCTGAATACGGTTCTCATATTCGGATTCCACTTTGCGGGTATATTTCAACTGCGTGGTTTGCGTGGCCTGTTCGCCACTCTGCGTCATCAGATGTCCGCTTTGATCGACGATAGTGACGCGATCGGCATTCAGCCCCGGTACCGCGCTGGAGATCATGAAGGTGATCGCGCTGACCTGCCCGGCATCCAGCGTACGGCCATTGAGCAGATTCAACGTTACGGACGCAGACGGCTGCTTTTTATCGTGCACAAACAGCGACGGCTTCGGCATGGCCAGATGAACGCGCGCGGTACGCACCGGACCTAACGTCTCGATAGTGCGTGACAGCTCGCCCTCCAGCGCGCGCTGGAAGTTAACCTGTTCGTTAAACTGGCTGATACCAAACTTTTCCTGATCCAGCAGTTCAAAGCCAACAGAACCGCCTTTTGGCAGCCCCTGCTGCGCCAGCTTCAGGCGCACCTCATAGACTTTGTCCGCCGGAACCTGAATCGAACCGTCATGCTCGGCAAAACGATAAGGTATCTGCATCTGCGTCAGTTGCGTGACGATCTCGCCGCCGTCCTGCTCGCTGATGTTGTTGTATAAGATGCGGAAGTCCGGCTCTTTCGCCCAGAACATCAATGCAATCACAACAGAAATAGCCGCCGCAGCAGCGATGAAAAAAATGATTCTGGGATTACGCCAGATATTTTCAAGCATCGTCTTAATATCATCGATGCCTTTCTTTTTATTACCGTTGTTCGTGGCAAGCATGCCAATTTCCTGTGACAGTGAAAGGAGGCTATATAAATGAAACCCTATAGCTGCTCAGCGTTTCGCGTATGTAATAAAGTCGTAAATCGTTATTCCGCAGGATATTTCCTGGTTGCGTATTATCTACAAAATGCGATGTTTCTTAAGTGGTGATAAGCTGAAACTTGTGTCGGCTTTTCACATTATGTTGTTGTCTGACCACATGTTAGGATTGCCGCAATTAATAGAAAGGTGTTTGTTATGTCAATAAATATGAGCAGCAGCATACTGGAGCAGATGCAAAGCCAGACCCGTCAAATTAACGGCGCGTCTTCGCTGAATCCATTTGCTTCTGCTAAAACCACTGAGAATCATCCATCCTTCTCAGATATTTTATTTAACAGCGTAAATTCAATTAGCCAGATGCAAAACCATGCCAAAAACCAGGCGGAAGGCTATCTGTCAGGCGTTGAAGGCATTGGTTTGAACGACGTCATGGTTTCCATGCAGGAATCTTCGCTGGCATTAAATATTGGTGTGCAGGCAAGAAATAAACTTGTTAATGCCTATCAGGAAATAATGAACATGCCGGTTTAATATCGGCCATTATCTTAATAACCCCGAAATGAATTAACCATTTCGTTTCATCTCATTAATAACTGATTATTTTGCTGCGTACCTGAGCATCGCTGAAAATCCGGCAGGGGTACTACCGCTTATTATGCTAAATAACTGGAACACTATGAACCCCGCAACCGAATCCAATCAGCCTGGTCAGAAACAACTTACGCACAATGAAATAGAAAGAATCAGCGCGCTGATATATCAACGTGCAGGCATTGTTCTTACTCCGCAAAAACGCGACATGGTTTATAACCGCCTGTCACGACGCATCCGCGTGCTGGAACTAAAGGGATTTACCGATTACATCAATCTGCTGGTCGCTAATCCGGAGAGTGATGAATGGCAAGTTTTTATTAATGCATTGACCACCAATTTGACCTCTTTTTTTCGCGAGGCGTACCACTTTCCGATTCTGGCGCGCCACGCGCAGGCCAGAGGCGGTATGTACAACGTGTGGTGTGCGGGTGCCTCAACCGGTGAAGAACCGTGGTCCATCGCCATGACGCTGGAAGAGACGCTGGGCCGCAGCATTACCGGCCCGCGCGTGCTGGCAACCGATATTGATACCGATGTGCTGGAAAAGGCCGGCCAGGGCGTTTACCGCCTGGCGGATATCGACAGCCTGAGCGAACAGCAGAAGAAAACCTGGTTCCTGCGCGGCACCGGTACACAGAAAGATCTGGTGAAAATCAAAGATGGATTACGCAATGCCGTTCAATTCCGCCAGCTAAACCTGATCGATCCGCAGTGGAACATCCAGGGCAATTTTGACGCCATTTTCTGCCGTAACGTGATGATTTATTTCGATCATAAAACGCAGGAAAAACTGGTCATGCGCTTCGCAAAAATGCTCAAACCCGATGGTTTGTTGTTTCTGGGGCACTCGGAACATGTTAGCAGCGCTAACAGCCCATTCCGTCTGCTTGGCCAATCCGTCTACCGCATCGCAGAGTAAAAATTATGAACAAGATTAAGGTGTTGTGCATTGATGATTCGTCTCTGATGCGCAGGATACTGACGCAGATGGTCAATGAGCAACCGGATATGGAGATGGTCGCGGCGGCGCCGGATCCGATTATCGCCCGCGATCTGATCAAACAACACAACCCGGATGTGCTGACGCTGGATGTCGAAATGCCACGCATGGACGGGCTGGAGTTTCTCGATCGTCTGATGCGCCTGCGTCCGATGCCGGTGGTGATGCTCTCGTCATTAACCAGTAAAGGCTCCGATATTACGCTGAACGCGCTGGAACTGGGGGCGGTGGATTTTATTACCAAGCCGTCGATGGGGCTGCATGACGGGATGGGGCAATACAGCGAGATGATTGCCGACAAAATTCGTATGGCGGCCAAAGCGCAGGTTCGTCGCCGCGAAGGGCAACCGACCGCACCGCGAGTGATTCAGGCACCGCGCGCAGGCAGCGATAAGATCATTGCGATTGGCTCATCAACGGGTGGCACCGAAGCGCTGCGCCAGATCCTGATGTCGATGCCGCAGGGTTGCCCGGGCATCGTTATCGCCCAACACATGCCGCCAGGATTTACCCGTTCATTTGCCGACCGCCTGAACAACTTGTGCCAGATTGCCGTGAGTGAAGCGACCGAAGGCGAGCGCGTGCAGCCAGGCCATGCGTACATTGCGCCGGGCGGGTTTCACATGGAGCTGAAGCGCAGCGGCGCGAACTACCAGATTGCGCTGAACAACGGCCTGCCCATTAACCGCCACCGTCCGTCAGTGGATGCGTTATTCCACTCTGTCGCACGCTGCGCCGGTAAAAATGCCCTTGGCGCCATCCTCACCGGTATGGGCCACGATGGTGCCGCAGGGTTACTGGCGATGCGCCAGGCGGGCGCGTGGACCGTCGCCCAGAGCGAGCGAACCTGCGTGGTATTCGGCATGCCGCGAGAAGCAATTGCCCTTGGCGGCGCCTGCGATATCGCCGACCTCGACCAGATTAGCCAGCAACTTCTCAACCATGCTGTCTCGCGGGCTCGCAGAGTCTGAGCACTGGTTTCCCTCTTCGTTCAATGACTTAACCTGGAAATAAAAAATTATGGCAGATACCAATTTGCGCTTTTTAGTGGTCGATGATTTCTCCACGATGCGCCGCATTGTTCGCAACCTCTTGAAAGATTTAGGGTTCAATAATGTCGAAGAGGCAGAAGATGGCCTGGATGCGCTGAACAAACTGCGCGCCTCCACTTTCGACTTCGTCATCAGCGATTGGAATATGCCCAACATGGATGGCTTACAACTGCTGACGGAAATCCGTAACGATGCCGCTTTCAGCAAAATGCCCGTGTTAATGGTCACCGCTGAAGCCAAGAAAGAAAACATTATTGCCGCCGCCCAGGCGGGTGCCAGCGGCTATGTCGTGAAACCTTTCACGGCGGCGACGCTGGAAGAGAAGCTCAACAAAATTTTTGAAAAGCTTGGGTGGTAAGCGATGGACAAGATGGCACAAACACAATCGACAGACGATTTTAAAAATCTCTTTTCGCGCGTTGGCCACCTGGCCCGTCTGTTACGCGACAGCCTGGTTGATCTTGGGCTGGATCGCACCATTGCCGAAGCGGCAGAAGCCATCCCGGATGCGCGTGAACGTCTGGATTATGTCGTCGGTAAAACCGCCGAGGCCGCCGAGCGCGTACTGACCAGCGTCGAGCAGGCGCGTCCTTTACAGGACGAGCTGGGCGAACGCGCGGAGCAACTGGCCGCTCGCTGGGACGGCTGGTTTGCCGCGCCGGTGGAATTAGCCGATGCGCGCGAACTGGTGGCGGATACCCGCAGCTTCCTCGCCAGAACGCCGGGCCTTGCGCGTAATACCAATGACCAACTGATGGAAATCATGATGGCGCAGGATTTCCAGGATCTTACCGGCCAGGTGATTCGCGGCATGATGTCGCTTATCGAGAGCGTCGAGAAAGAGCTGATTCTAGTGCTGCTGGAGTATCTGCCGGAGAACGTCAGCGGTCTGAAAGAGGTTGATACGACGCTGATGAACGGCCCGCAAATCGACCAGAACAAAACCGGCGTCGTCGCCAGCCAGGATCAGGTCGATGACCTGCTCGATAGCCTGGGTTTCTGATGACCGTCTCACCCACCGGGTTGAGGCACTAACGGGAGGCCAGCGGCAGAGAATATGTCCGAAGAAAGTGATGTAGAAAAAACCGAAGAACCCACACCCCACCGAAAACAAAAAGCGCGTGAAGAGGGGCAAATTCCGCGTTCGAAAGAGCTGAGTTCGCTGCTGATGTTGTTGGCCGGGTGGGCGCTGATGTTATCCGGGGGGCAACATTTTGCCCATACCCTGATGCAGATCCTGCACAGCGGACTGATGCTGAACAGGCTGCCGGTGACGGATCCCCGCTCCATGTTGCAGCAGGCCAGCTACCTGTTCTCGATGATGGCCAGCGGGCTGCTGCCGATTTTGCTGGGGTTATTCATCACCGGGCTGCTCTCTCCCATGCTGCTGGGCGGCGTGAACTTCAGCGGCAAGTCGCTGAAAGTGGACCTGGCGCGTATGTCGCCGATGAAAGGGCTGCAACGCATGTTCTCGGCGCAGGTGCTGTCAGAGATGTTGAAAGGTTGCCTGAAAGTTGCGCTGGCCGGTTGCGGGTTTGCGTTGTACGTCTACAACAACCGACCGCACTTTATTCAACTGGTTAACGCCTCATTCCCGACCGCAGTGAGCGGCGCCATCGGCATGATTTTTGACTGCCTGCTGATGGTGATCTTCTTCCTGCTGCCGGTAATGGGTTACGACGTGTTTTACCAGATCACCAGCAACCTGAAAAAACTGCGCATGAGCCGTCAGGAGATCCGCGACGAGTTCAAACAGCAGGAAGGCGACCCGCACGTTAAGGGGCGCATTAAGCAGATGCAACGCGCTGCCGCCCGTAATCGCATGATGACGGACGTACCGAAAGCCGATGTCATCGTCAACAACCCGACGCACTACTCCGTCGCGCTCTCTTACAAAGAAGGCGGGATGAGTGCGCCAACGGTACTGGCGAAAGGCGCGGGCGAAGTTGCATTAAAAATTCGTGAACTGGGCGCTGCGCATCGCATTCCGATGCTTGAAGCGCCGCCGCTTGCCCGCGCTCTGTATCGCCACTGTGAGATTGGCGAACAGATCCCCGGCGAGCTTTATAGCGCTGTCGCAGAAGTTCTCGCCTGGGTCTACGGCCTGCGGCGGTGGCGCACCTCTGGCGGAGTTCCGCCTGTACAGCCCAGGGATCTTCCGGTTCCTGAGTCGATGGATTTTGCAAATGAGAGAAACTAATGGCCAGTATCGCCAGTAAATTACGTTTACCCGCATTTAAAGAGACACAGTGGCAAATTCTGGCCGGCCCGGTGCTGATCATGCTGATTCTGGCGATGATGGTACTGCCGCTGCCGGCATTCCTGCTGGATACGCTGTTTACCTTCAATATCGTGCTGTCACTGATGATTTTGTTGGTGGCGATGTTTACGCAGCAAACCCTCGAATTTTCTGCGTTTCCCACCGTGTTGCTGTTCTCCACCCTACTACGCCTGGCGCTGAACATCGCCTCTACGCGTATCATTTTGATGGAAGGACACACCGGTGCGGCCGCGGCCGGACGCGTGGTGGAAGCGTTCGGCCACTTCCTGGTGGGCGGTAACTTTGCCATCGGTATCGTGGTCTTCGCCATTCTGATCATCATTAACTTTATGGTGATTACCAAGGGTGCCGGACGTATCGCCGAAGTGGGCGCGCGCTTTGTGCTGGATGGCATGCCGGGCAAACAGATGGCGATTGATGCCGATCTCAACGCCGGGCTGATTGGTGAAGCCGAAGCGAAACGCCGTCGTAATGAAGTGACGCAGGAGTCCGATTTCTACGGTTCAATGGACGGTGCCAGTAAATTCGTGCGTGGGGATGCCATCGCCGGGCTGCTGATTATGGCGATTAACGTCATCGGCGGGCTGGCCATCGGCGTGCTTCAGCATGGTCTGAGCGTCGGCGAAGCCGGTGAAACCTACACCCTGCTGACTATCGGTGACGGCCTTGTTGCCCAGATCCCGGCGCTGATTATCTCTACCGCTGCCGGTGTTATCGTAACCCGCGTGTCCAACGAGCAGGATATCGGCGAGCAGATGGTCGGGCAGTTGTTTAACAACCCGAAAGTGATGCTGCTTTCCGCTGCGGTGATTGGTCTGCTGGGGCTTATCCCGGGGATGCCGAACTTTGTCTTCCTGCTGTTTACCGCCGTTCTGCTGGGGCTGGCATGGTGGATGCGCGGTCGCCAAATGAAAGCGCCTGTCCGCAACGCCGCGCGTGAAGATCATGATAAAGCCGCGCAGGCTGCCAACGATCAGGCCTCTGCGGAAGCTTCGTGGGCCGATGTGGAAATGGAAGATGTACTGGGGCTGGAAGTCGGTTATCGCCTGATCCCGCTGGTGGACAGCGCGCAGGATGGGCAGTTGCTGATCCGCGTGCGCGGTATCCGTAAGAAATTTGCCCAGGATATGGGCTTCCTGCCGCCGCCGATCCATATTCGCGACAACCTCGATCTGGCGCCAGGCGAGTACCGTATTCTGCTGAAAGGCGTTGAGATTGGCCGCGGCGAGATCGAGCCGGAACGCTGGATGGCGATCAACCCAGGCTACGCCGAAGGGGAATTGCCGGGTACGCCGTGCGAAGATCCGGCGTTTGGTCTGCCGGCATGCTGGATCGATGAAGTCTTCCGCGAGCAGGCGCAGATTCAGGGCTATACCGTGGTCGATCCGGGTTCCGTTATCGCCACGCATCTTAACCACGTGATCTCGCTGAATACGGAAGAGCTGTTCAGCCGCCAGGAGACGCAGCAACTGCTGGAGCGCATTAATAAAGAGATGCCGAAGCTGGTGGAAGATCTGATCCCGGGCGTGATCTCCCTGACGCTGTTCCACAAGGTATTGCAGAATCTGCTGGCCGAGCGGGTCTCTATCCGCGACATGCGCACCATTATCGATACGTTGGCTGAACATGTTCCGCTACAAAACGATCCGGACGAACTGACCGCGCAGGTGCGCATCCGTTTGGGCCGCGCCATTACGGCACAGTGGTTCCGCACGGATAACGACATCAAGGTGATTGGTCTGGATACCACGCTGGAAAAACTGTTGATTCAGGCTCGCCAGAACGGCAGCGCGATCGAACCGGGTATTGCCGACAACTTGATGAAGCAGGCCGAACGCGCCATCACCGACCAGCAAGCTCTGGGTATTTCGCCGGTACTGCTGGTGAATCCGGGGCTGCGCCTGATGATTTCACGCTTCCTGCGCCGCGCCTTCCCGCAACTGGCCGTGATGTCAACGCTGGAAATCAGCAGCAACAAAACGGTGCAAATGACCACCGTGATCGGTACCCAGTCATGATGCCCGCAGCCGTTATTCTGGGCATGGCGCTGGCCTTGCCGGCCGGTGCCGCACCTTCCGGCGGTTCCTGGAGCGATACGGCAGCGGGTGGCAGCACCCGCACCGGCAAGCAAATAGTACGTGGGCGAGCGTTAAGCTCGCCTTCTGCCATCCCGGCATCGGCAAAGGTTACCCGTATTTCATGGCGTATTACGCTGCTGGCTCCGCCGCCGCCAGGGCTGGAAATCAAACTGTGCCGTCGCGATCGCTGCTTACGGTTGCCTTCCCTGGCCGGGCAACGCAGCATCACTTTTCCGCTCTCCGCAACGGGTGAATTTCGCTTTATTTACACGGTGAATAAGCGCGGCCCGTTACGACCCGCCCTGAATGTGGTCAACCAACAGTTAATCGTTAACTACCGCTAAAAAAAGAAGGCTAAGGCCATCAGTAAGTCACTTACTGATGGCCTTATTTGTTTAATGTATTGAAGAGGTTTGCTGACGGGAGTAAAGCTTACTGAGCGTGTTTCCACGATGTATTGAGGACAGATTCTGTTTTAGAACATGAAGACGCGCCTGCAATTTCCGGGTTATTTCACCCTCATTTTCCACCATCTGCTTTAATACCATTTTCAGGTTTTCTCTTTCCGCAGCAGATAGCTCATCGGCGCTGACTTCCATAATGTCCTGCTTTTTCAGCATATAGCCAGCGGCTATTTCGACAAGCAGGTCCCATTCTTCTTTCGCTGCCATATCCAGCAGCGTTAAATTCATCTCGTATAATTCAGCGATAATTTTTGGCAGCACTTCACCCATAATTCACCCGACGCTGTGTTGGTTCGATCTCTTTCCATGTCATCGCCAGTTTCATTAACAGCTCATCGACGTGCTTTAATTTCTCCGGCTCGTTACGCAGATTCGCTTCTAATAATGTCCGCGACATATATTCGTACATTTGCTCCAGCTCTGCGGCAATATGTACACCCTTTTCGTGATCGAGCGCGGCGCGTAAACCGTTATCAATAATATTGATCGCTTTAGAGATCATTTTGCCGCGCTTGGCGACATTGCCATTCTCAAAATAGATATTGGCTTGCAGAATCGCGCTGTGCGCACCGTCGAACAGCATGGAAATTAACTGGTGCGGCGTGGCGCCAGAGAGCTTACTTTGAAGACCCACCTGCGCATACGCCTGGCTCCCCTGTGCTGCATACATGTTTGTCACTCCTGTTGGCAGGCCGCGACGGGCCTGCGCCATGAAAAATTAGAGGGTTGAAAGCAATGACGTTAACTGACTGCTCATGTTGTTCAGATTCGACATCATGGTGTCGAGGTTCTGGAACTGCACACGGTAACGTTCGACCTGTGCGTCAATCAGTTTCTGCGTCTTATCGATCTGGGTTTGCGCAATTTTAGTTTGCGACTCCAGGCTATCGGTGGTGGTTTTAATCAAACCGTCCGTTTTGGTCTTCGAATCACCAACGAAGCTGGTAATGATGGAGCCCAGCGCCGAAGAGAGCCCTTCGCTGTCGCCGCGGCCGGAGAACATCAGGCTGATTTGCTCCGGATTATCAGCAATTGCTTCATCCAGCGTGTCTTCATCCAGCGTCATCTGACCGGTTGCCGAATCAATCTTGATGCCTAAATCTGCCAGCGAGCCGTAATCCGCCCCGGCATCGCCGTAGACGCCATTGACGGTGGAACGCACCTGGCTGACCAGGCTGCGCAGCGTGGAATCCCCCACCAGCGAGCCGCTGCCGGAGTTTTGCGTCGCCACTTCTTCATCGCCCAGGTTGGAGGTATCCGCCGCGACATATTTGCTGTCAGCGGTAGTCTCGGTAAGCAATGCATTGTATTGCTTAACAAAATCCTGCAGGCTGGTTTTGATGGCCGAGGTATCCGAGGTCAGCGTCAACTGCTCAGCTTCGCCGTTTTCCGACACTTTTTTCAGGTTCAGCGTCACGCCGTCAATGATGTCGCTGATGTTGTTGCTGGAGCGGGTATAGTCAGAACCATCGACGCGCAGTTTGGCATCCTGGGCATCGGAAACGGCGATCATATTGTCGTTTGCGCCGCCATCAGCCACCACAGAGCCGTCATCATTCACATGCTGGCCGCCGCCGGAAGTGTTCAGCACGCCTGCCAGCGTATTATCACCATCAACGCTGACGGTCATTTCGCCATCGGAACCGGTCTTTTTCGAACTCAGGACCAGCTGATAGCCATCATCGGTACGCTGTACGGAAGCGGTAACATCACCCTTCTCTTTATTGATCGCTTTGGCAATCTGGTTCAGCGAGGTTTCATCATCCGCCAGCTCCACTTCCATGGTCTTGCCGTCATTCTGCGTGATGGTCACGGTGCGGCTGCCGCCGGTGGTTTCACCCAGCATGTCATCTGCGCTGGCTTCCGGCTGCGTTTTCAATTTATGTGCCGTGGCGAGCTGTGAAATGGTCACCGAATGGCTGTCCGCCTGCGCGCCGCTGCCTGCAACGGCAGTAAAGGCTTCATTAGCGCTGACGTTCATTTTATTAAATGCATCAGAACCCATGGTGGTAACGCTTTTTTGCAGATTCGACAGCAGGCTGGAGATCTTCCCCCATGCTGAAATCTGCGACTTATAGCTGTTCTGTAACTTGGTATAGGGTGTTAAACGCGATTGCTCACCGGCCTTAAGCTGTTCCAGCATCGATGCCGTATCGATCCCGCCAGTACCTACACCTAATGATGATATTCCCATGTCGTCTCCGGTCGGAAAGGTCATTTTGTTGAGTGAATTCTATTAACCAATCGGCCTGGGAAATAAAAAGATGAATATTTAATAAAGGCACTATATAGAAGAAAGGAAAAACTCAGTGATGCAGGGAAAATTTACTAAATTGATAAGGTAATATAACGTCAATTGTGCGCGCAATTCATATCTTCAATATCAGAATCGGCTGAAATAACAGCTAAAAAATAGCTAAGTCATTGTTTCCTGAAATTCCAACCTGGTACGCAATAAATCTTTCCGCCGCAAAAAATTTTAGTCCTTTTTTGAAGGGCCGATTTATTTAGTATGCGAGACAACTTACGCATAACCATAATCCATGTGAACTATAGAGTATTAAGGAATAAACATGTCCCAGGTTATTAACACTAACGCCCTCAGCCTCGTTGCACAGAACAACCTGAATAAATCTCAGAGCTCTCTGGGTACCGCTATTGAGCGTCTGTCTTCTGGTCTGCGTATTAACAGCGCGAAAGACGATGCAGCAGGTCAGGCAATTTCTAACCGCTTCACCGCGAACATCAACGGTCTGAGCCAGGCTTCCCGTAACGCCAACGACGGTATCTCTATCGCACAGACGACTGAAGGCGCGCTGAACGAAATCAACGATAACCTGCAGAACATCCGTCGTCTGTCTGTACAGGCGCAGAACGGCACCAACTCTGATTCTGACCGTCAGTCCATCCAGGACGAAATCAACGCACGTCTGGACGAGATCAACCGTATCTCTGAACAGACTGAGTTCAACGGCGTGAAAGTACTGAGCAAAGATCAGACTCTGTCTATCCAGGTGGGTTCTAACGACGGCCAGACTATCGATATCCAGCTGAACCAGATGGACTCTTCTACTCTGGGTATGGACGACTTCAGCATTGCTAACGGCGTTGACAAAGCGAGCCTGACCGCGTTCTCTGGTAACGCACAGGTTGACTCTGGTCTGGATTATGACGTTACTAACTTTACCGACAGCAACGGTACTACCGCGGTAACTGCTATCGACGATATCGTTGAAGGTGACGATGGTAATGTCTATGCAAAAGTCGGTGCTAACTTGTATGCAGCGACTACTGACACCACCACCGGTGAAATTACTTTTGACTCTACCACTGCTGCTACGGGTGTGACCGAAGTAGGTAGCCTGGCGGGCAAAGACATCATGAAAGATCAGGCTGTTGATACTACCGCTATCACCGGTAACATTCTGGAAGATGGCGAAGGTAACTACTACATCGAAGACACCAACGGTAACCTGACCAAAGCGACTATCGACGAAAGCACCTGGACCATGACTGATTCCGGTAAAGCTGTTTCTACCGCTCAGGCAACTCAGGATCCGCTGACCAAAATCGACGAAGCGCTGGCTCAGGTTGACGAACTGCGTTCTGGTCTGGGTGCGGTACAGAACCGTTTCGATTCTGTAATCAGCAACCTGAACAACACCGTTAACAACCTGTCTGAATCCCGTTCACGTATCCTGGATGCTGACTTCGCTTCTGAAGTTTCTGAAATGAGCCGTGCGAACATTCTGCAGTCTGCAGGTACTTCTGTACTGGCACAGGCTAACCAGGTTCCGCAGAACGTACTGTCTCTGCTGCGTTAATTCGCGCTTTTCAGCCGAATCCAAAGACCGCCCTCCCCGGGCGGTTTTTTTTGCCCTTTCCTTACAACCCTTCTTTTTCGCCTGATCCCTTAGATAACGTGCGTTATCGTCGTAATCCGATGCGCCCGCAGCCGAACTGCGGACCTGTGGTTTAGACGAGCCAGCTTAATAACAAGGTGGCAAAAATGACCGTTGAAGCACCACCAATGCGGGTGGCGATTTGCGCGAAGGGCATCAATGCCATTCTGTTGGATGCTGAGAGGATCGCCACATCGCCCGTACCGCCGAGGCCACTATGGCAACTGGTCACGATCGCCGCCTCGACCGGATACATATTTAACTTTGTGGCAATGAAATAACCGCTGAGCGCCATAGCAATGACGATGGAGCCGCACACAATAACGTAGCCGACAGAGAACACCGCGACCACGCTTTCCAGCGGCACATAAAGCATGCCGAGGCCAATCATCAGCGGCCAGACCAAGGCTGCGGAAACAAACTTATAGCAACTGTGCGCGCCCTGCTCCATGGATTTTGGGATCACCTGAGCGTACTTGCACAGCACGGCAATCAGGATCATCAGCACCGGGCCAGGAATATGCACCAGTTTTTCAAATAACCCGCCGACGATAAAAAAGGCGCATATCATCAACAACCCGCCGCCCATAAGTTGAAAATCGGTATGCTGCGCCTCCTGCGTCTGTGCGAAGACGCGGTTATCCTCATCACTGCGGATCAGCATACCGTTGCCGGTCAGGGACGGACGGCGCATTCCTATACGCGCCAGCACGCCAGCGCAGATAATGGCAAAGATATTGCCCACCACTGCCGCGGGTGCCAGTTGCGCAACATACACATCCGGGGTTTGCCCGAGAATGGCGGAATAGGCCAGTGACAGCGGTAATATGCCTTCGCCGATGCCACCGCCGATAATCGGCACGATGATAAAGAAAAAGGTGTGATACGGCGTGTAGCCAAATAATGTTCCCACCAGCAGCCCGGCGAGCACCGCGACCACAGTACCGGCCACCAGGGGGACAAACATGCGGATCATGCCCTGGATCAGGATCACCCGGTTCATACCCAGAATGCTGCCAACCACCAGACAGGCAATGACAAAATAAAGCAGGTTGGCTTCTTTCATCAGCAGATGGACGGTGGCTAACGTATGCGCTTCAAACAGGCCAAAATAAACCAGTACCGAGGGCACCATCAGGCACAATATGGCTGGCCCACCGACGTCCTTCAGCACCGGCAACATACGGCCTATTTTGGCAAAGGCAAAACCAAGCGTCATGATCACCGCCAGGCCGCCAATCATGTTTTTCGGCAATAAACCTGCGATAGCGGAAATGGCGACAATCGAAGCGATACCGATAAAGAGCAGCAAGGGTACAGCGCCGACTTCAAGCCCGTGCAGGCGCGAAATTTGTGCACCCACAGGGGATGCGTCAACAGAGGAAGAGAGAGGATTATCTTTCATTATTTTCACCTGATTCGCTATTAATAATTAACAGTGGGTCAGGAATAACCGCGGGGTTATTCGTAATAGGATAAAATGCTTGAAAAAATAAAGCCAACAAAATAAATATTGCCACCAGGAAGTTATGTTTGAATAAATAACATAATCTGCGGCCTGTAAAGTGAGCAATGGTTACTGCTTATTGAATTTGTGAGTGCCGTAGTAATTCACATTTAAATAACTTAACCAGGCCATTCGTAAATAAAATAATTGCGCGAATATCAGCATAAGATACTTCCAATAAAAATATAAACTTAGCACCTCAAATTTTCCATTTAATTAAAGTATTCTTTTTGAAAGTAATTAAAACATACGAAGTGTGATTCTAATCACCTTTGGAAGTAAATACGCTAGATAGAGTTCTGTCTGAAATTATTTAATTAAAACAAAAACAGGACATTTTATGCCTTCACTACTCCTACAATCTTTATTTCCTTTAGTATTTATCATGTTACTAGGGTGGCTAAGCGGAAAATTAGGGTATACGCATCGTAAGGATGCCACGGTATTAGCAACCGTGGTGATTCGCTTCGCATTACCCTTTCATCTTTTTATCGGCGCCCTGAACACCAACCCGGACAAAATCAAAAACTTCTCGTTTATGGCTGTGCTGGTGATTGGTCTGATGGGCTCTTATTTACTGACGCTGATCCTGTCACGTTACGTTTTTCGTCATGACATCAAGACCAGTGCCATACAGTCTTTGGTTTGCGCTTTTCCTGACATGGCCTATTTTGGCGCGCCGGTACTGGCCGTTTTGATTGGGCCGGAAGGGTTTTTAGGTGTGCTTATTGGCAACTTAGTCACCAGCGTTTTAATGATTCCGTTGACCATTATCTTAATTCGCATGGGCGATAAAGATAGCGACATTGCAACGCTACATCCGGGCAAACTGATTATGCAGAATTTACTGCGGGCGGTGCGTAACCCGATTGTCTGGATCCCCGTTTCCGGTGTCGTGCTGAGCCTGGCCGGCGTGCAGTTACCGCATCTGTTGAGTGCGCCGATTGAGATGGTTGGCAAAATTGCCGGTGGTCTGTCGCTGTTTGCCCTCGGTCTGCTGTTTTACGGCGAGCGCCCGTCGCTGAATCTCCAGACCTTTACCAATATCAGCATCAAAAATCTGATCCAACCCGCCATGATGGCCGTAGCCGGGCTGGCATTTGGCCTGAGCCACACCTTAATGCAGCAGGTCGTGATTATTGGCGCAACACCTTCGGCTATCGCTGCGGGCATGTTCGCCCTGCGCAGCGACACCTATATCGAATCCGCATCCTCTTCCATTCTTATTGGCACTGCGATCGGCGTATTAACTGAGGGCGTGATGATCTATTTGATTTCTTGAACCTCTTTTCCGTTATCCCCGATACATCGGCAGCCGTGCCGTTATTATTTAGTCAGGAGCAGCAATAATGTTACGCAAAGAAACGCTTTATACGCCTTATAATGGCGCCGTGTTACTGGAAAACCCATTACTTAATAAAGGGCTGGCATTCACTGATGATGAACGTCTGGCCTTTAATCTGCATGGATTATTACCGCATAACGTCGAAACCATTGAAGAACAAACAGAACGCGCATGGAAACAATTTTGTCATTTTAAAAAAGACATTTCCCGCCACGTTTACTTACGCAATATTCAGGACACCAACGAGACGCTTTTTTATAACCTTCTGCGCTGTCATATGCAGGAAACATTGCCGATTATTTACACCCCAACGGTGGGTGAAGCCTGTGAGCATTTTTCTGAGATTTATCGCCGCGCCAGGGGATTATTTATCTCATGGCCGGACCGGCACCGCATCGATGAAATGCTGCAAAGTTTTTCACGCAATGATATTCGCGTAATTGTGGTTACCGACGGGGAACGCATTCTCGGTCTGGGCGACCAGGGCATTGGAGGAATGGGCATTCCGATTGGCAAACTTTCGTTATATACCGCGTGCGGCGGAATCGACCCGGCATCGACGCTGCCTGTCATGCTGGATGTGGGGACCAATAATAGCCAGCATCTTGAAAATCCGCTGTATATGGGGTGGCGTCATCCGCGCATCAGTGACGAAGACTATATCGAATTTATGGATATGTTCGTTGAGGCCGTCAAAGCGCGCTGGCCAAATGTCCTCCTGCAATTTGAAGATTTTGCCCAGAAAAATGCGACCAAACTTCTGAACCGCTACCGCCACCAACTGTGCTGCTTTAATGATGATATTCAGGGAACGGCCGCGGTCACCACCGGCACGCTGATTGCCGCTTCGCAGGCGGCGGGAATGCGCTTACGCGATCTGCGCGTGGTTTTCCTCGGCAGCGGCTCCGCTGGCTGCGGCATCGCGGAAAAAATCATTGCCTTAATGGTCGATGATGGCCTGACACCGGATGAAGCCCGCAACAACATTTTCATGATCGATCGCTTTGGCCTGTTAACAGATGACATGCCTAATTTGCTGGATTTCCAGCAAAAACTGGTCACGCCACGTCGCCTTCTCGCCGACTGGGATACCGATTCAGAGAATATGTCTCTGCTGGACGTGGTGCGCAATGTTCATCCCAACGTACTGATTGGCGTTTCCGGGCAACCTGGTCTCTTTAGCGAAGAAATTGTGAAGGAGATGCATCGTCACTGTTCCCGTCCCATTATCATGCCGTTGTCGAACCCGACTTCACGCGCGGAAGCCCAGCCCCGGGATCTGATTGAATGGACGCAAGGAGCCGCGCTCATTGCAACGGGAAGCCCTTTTGAGCCGGTCTTTTATCAGGATGAATCGTACGAAATAGCCCAGTGCAACAATGCGTATATTTTCCCGGGGTTAGGCCTGGGCGTACTGGCAGGCAAGTTAACGCGCGTCACCGACACCATGTTGAGCGTAGCCAGCAAAACCCTTGCCGCGTTCTCCCCGCTGGCGAATACCGAGAAAGGGGGATTATTGCCGCCAGTCGATATTATTGAAACCGTATCGAAAGCCATTGCCCTGCAGGTAGCCTGTGCCGGTCAGCAGGAAGGGGTCGGCCCAATGATGAGTGAAGAGGAATTAAAAACACGTCTCGAAAATATCTACTGGGATGCGCGCTATAAGGCGTATAAACGCGCCTCCTTCTGATAATCAGCACGGCAGAGCGAGCCATACTCTGCCGTGCGTTAATCAGGAATAGTTGCATTTAAAACCGATGCGTTGAGGAGAAAAAGCCATTACGCCCGGCATATTTTGCATGATAAAGCGCATCATCAGCGCATTCGATAAGCGTTGTCTCCTTACCTTTCGCCGCCGGACCGGGGGCAGAAGCAATACCAATGCTGACGGTCACTATTCCGAACGGGCTATATTCATGAGGGATATTTTCCTGACAAATACTGTGAATGATTTCTTTAGCTCTCTTTTCTGCAGCAATCAAATCTGTTGCAGGAAGAATAACAACAAACTCTTCTCCGCCGTAGCGGGCAACCAGCGACGAGCTGTCTTCTACTGTTTTTTTCAGGGATGTTGCAACCTGGCGTAAACAGTCATCGCCGGCTAAGTGGCCGTAATTATCGTTATATTTCTTAAAGTAATCTATATCAATAAGCATTAAGGATATGGTCTGGTTATTTACGGCGCATTGTAATATTTCGCGGGGCAACGTTTCATCGAACTTTCGACGGTTCGCCAATCCGGTTAAACTATCTTCAGCCGCCATAGCCTTTAATTTCTTGTTGGCTGTCATGAGTGACTCAGTGGTTTTTGACAGCTCACGGCTGGCGCGCACCCGCCGATGAATATCCCGCAGAAGAAAATAACCGGAAGTTATCACGCCGCCCATCAGAAAGATAACAACCACAATCAGAATTTCTGATTGTTTTTTCCAGGACAACATGCCTTCGTCGATACTCACGGCAACAGTGGTGACTAAGCCATATCGTTTATTTTTTTGAAATGCATACATCCTTTGTATCTTGTCAAAGCGAGAGATACTTCTTGCGGTGCCAGAATTACTGTTTTTCAGGTATGTTGTAAAAAGCGGCGAGTCGGAAATAACCCGACCAATATATTTTTCATCAAAAGGATAACGTATCAGCAATACTCCGGACTCGCTGGTTAATGCAATAGCGCCAGAATGGCCAATATCGATCTTGCCAAACGTTTCAAGGAAATTTTCAATGTTGAGGGTGAGAACGGCGACACCGGCAAACCTGCCCTGGTGATCTTCCAGCCGGCGACTGAGGGTTATCACCCATTTCCCGTTTGTGCGGCTGACGACGGGAGGACCAATAAAAACTTTTTTGGACGTATTATTCTGATGATAGACAAAGAAAAAACGGTCTGCGCTATTGGCGCGGCCAGAAAGCCTTTCATGTAATGCGATGAGTTTATTGCCAGTAGCATCATAAATAACAACATTGTTGAGTTGCTCCAGCAATTCATCCTGACCAGCAAGAATTTTCTTTATATTGACAATCTGGTTGGTGTCTTCGCCATAAATTTCCGTTATGTCCGAAAGATTCTCTATGAGCATCTCACCTTGCCGGATAACGCCCTCAGAATAAAGATTGAGAGTATGGCTTAAATTCGAAACGTTAGTATTAAGATCGTTGATTGTCTGTGTACGGGTAATCCAGATATGGAAGGATAAAATTATCGACATTACGAAGAAGACAACAGCAAGAATTGTCAACCCAACAAAAAGCTCTCTCTTCATTATAATTTACCACCAGCCCAAATCACGTCTTAAACACCTTCATTATTGAGAACCTTTATCGTTAACAATATAAACCGGGGTAGAAAATTGTTGTGGTCAACAGGCAAATACATTTTTCACTCAACGCTAAAGATTAACACTTGCAGCATAGCTGTGCTTTGCTTATTAATAAAGTGTTATAAGAAAGATTCATAAATTCATCTTATTACTATTAAAGCAAGAATGAGCGTAATTCCTTACAGACTGGAATTAGCACCGTAATGCCGCTGAAAAATATCCTATTTTGTATGGTCTAATTTGCTGAATCGTAAGGTGATCAAAAGGATCGCCCCGTCGGTAAGCATTAACACTATAAACAGCGAAACGACGTCGCCAATATACTTTCCTCGGCAGAACCCGCCCCTTCCAGCCCAACGCGATGGCGATCGCCTGTGATTGCCATCGCGTTGAAGTAAGCGCATTGCCGGGAAAACCTGCACCTGCTTCACTCATCCACGCTTTCAGGGTAAGAGAGTAAAACAGGCGCGGGCGCACGATATTACTTAAACAGTTTCTGCACAAACTCCGCATACGCCGGACGCCAGACATCCATTTCATGGTTCAGACCGGGGTACACTTTGTAATCAAACTTGATCCCCTGTTTCTCCAGCTCGCTCTTCAACCCGGCGATGTCTTTTCCGGTGACGGAGTCCTTTTCGCCGACAACAACGGTGAAATTATGCAGTTGCTTATTAATTAACGCCGGTTTACTGAACTGCGCGCTAACACCCGCATCGGGTACCGTTGTGGTGGTGACACCGCTAAAAGTCGCCAGCCAGCCGAAGCTTTCAAGGTGGTTCATCCCGGAAACCAGCGCCTGATATCCCCCTTGCGACAACCCTGCCAGCGCGCGTCCGCTGGCGTCTTTGCGCACGTTAAACCGCGCGTCAACCAGCGGAATAATATCGTGCATCAGTTCGCGGTCTGCCGCTTTGGCATTGAGGGGATAAAATGTTTTACGGCGATCTTTCGGCGGAAAATTCTCCGGGATCGCCTGCATGATGTCGGTTTCGGTATCCGGAACCACGACCAGCATCGGTTTGATTTTCCCTTCGGCCAGCAGGTTATCCATGATCTGCGGCAGACGCCCCTGATCGATTGCCGAAAGGCCGGTATCGCCAAAACCATGATAGAAATAGAGCACCGGTAGCGGTTCGCCTTTTCCGTTATAACCCGGCGGCGTCCAGATATAGGCCTGCCGCTCGGAGCCCAGCTCTTTCGAGTGATAAGTCACCGTCAACAGATCGCCATGAGGCACGGCGCGATCGTCGAGAATACTGCCCGGCACCAGAATCAGACTGGTATTCACCTGGCGCTGCGGCTTCTGAAAACGGCTTCCCGTATCCACCGAGCGGAAGCCATCGACATCGAAATAGTACTCATAGAGGTTCGGCGCCAGCACCCCGCTCTTCCAGGACCAGACGCCGCTGGCGTCTTTGCTCATATCATGGGAAACATAGCTGTCCGGGGTCGAGCCCGTGATCACCGAGACCCGTTTTGCGCCCGGCGCGAAAAGGCGAAAGGTGATGCTTTTATCGGCGTTAACCTGCGTCACATACTGGCTGACCGGCACCGACAAATCAGGCGTCACCGGCAAGGGCGCCGCAAAAGCCGGAACCGCCGCGCTGCCCAGCAGAGCGGTAATGGCCAGCGTCAGACAAGCGATGTTTCTTTTCATATCACTCCCTCGTGTTTCACATTTATGCAGATTTATCAACCGGGCATTACCACCAGACCTTAGCCTGAACACCTGCGGCAAATGGTTTGTTTTTCTCGAAAGCCGCCGTTGAGATTACCCTGTTCGCTGTCCGGCGGATAAATGGCGGTATCACAAAAAAACATTTCCGTATGGAATTCAGGCATACAGACGTTTCTTAGCGACCTGGTTGGCAAATGTTTTCAGGGAAGGGGAAATAGAGACTCAAGGGGTTATGAGGAATGATCGCTGGAAGTTATCGCGAGGATACGGCGTTTTTTTACTGCGCCCTTGCAGACTCACGCCATTTTTACAGCAATAAGCCCCCATAAAAAAAGCCTCGCCGTTGACCGGAGAGGCTTGTGAAATAAAAACGCAGTTAAGAATTAATTGAAGCCGTTATCGGCCACTTTATCGATCAGTTCCATCTCATCACTGTTCAACAGTTTTTCGATATCCACCAGAATCAGCATCCGCTCGCCCATCGAACCGAGGCCCAGCAAATATTGCGTGGAGAGCGCCACGGTATATTCCGGCGCAGGTTTAATCTGCGCGGCGTCCAGCGACAGCACATCGGAAACACCATCAACGACAATACCCACCACGCGGCTGCTGTTCAGGCTGAGGACAATCACAATGGTATTGTCATCAAAATTGGCCGACTCAAGAGCGAATTTCACCCGCAGATCGACAATCGGTACAATCACGCCGCGCAAATTGGTGACGCCCGCGATAAAGTCTGGCGTATTGGCAATACGCGTCACGCGATCGTAGCCACGGATCTCCTGCACTTTCAGGATCTCAATGCCGTACTCTTCATTACCCAGACGGAAGGCGAGGAATTCATGCCCCGCGTCATCCTTCAATTGCTTTTCTTTATCAGTTAAGTTCATTTAATAACCTTCCAACCTGTAATTCAGGCACCATTGTCAGCGAATCTCTTTTTTTGGCTAATGTCGTTAACACGGCGACATCCAGTATTAACGCCACGCTACCGTCCCCCAGAATGGTGGCGGCAGAAATGCCCGGTATTTTGCGGTAGTTCTGTTCGAGGTTTTTCACTACCACCTGATGCTGACCGATCAGTTGATCCACCAGCAGGGCATAACGATTACCCGCGCTCTGTACAATCACGGCAATTCCCTCGCTGATGTCGTAATCCGCTTCGTGAATGCCAAAAAGTTGTCCCAGCTCGACAAGCTGCAAATACTCATCGCGCACCTGCAACATCCGCTCGCCGCCGGTCATACGGTGCATTTTGGTTTCAGAAAGCATTAACGATTCCATCATGCTGCCGAGCGGCAACACATAGATCTCAGAACCGATGCGAACCGACATGCCATCGAGGATGGCCAGCGTCAGCGGCAAAATAATGCGGATGGTCGAACCTTTACCCTGCTCAGAATGGAGGGTGATGTGGCCGCCCATTTCCTGGATATTACGGCGCACAACGTCCATACCCACGCCGCGACCGGAGATATCCGTCACTTTTTCTGCGGTGGAGAACCCGGCGGCGAAAATCAACATCCACACATCTTCATCGCTGATGTTTTCGCTGATCGACATGCCCTGAGCCTGCGCCCGCGCGAGAATTTTTTCGCGGTTCAACCCGGCGCCGTCATCACTCACTTCAATAATGATGTTGCCGCCATGATGTTCCGCAGAGAGCACCAGGTTGCCTTTATCCGGCTTGCCGTTGGCGCGACGCACGTCAACCGGTTCAATTCCGTGATCGAGGCTGTTACGCACCAGATGCGTCAACGGATCGACGATCTGTTCGATTAGGCGTTTGTCCAGCTCAGCGGAGCCGCCCACCAGCGTCAGCTCCACCTCTTTATTCAGTTTCGCCGCCAGATCGTGAACCAGACGCGGGAAGCGGCTAAAGACGTAATCCATCGGCATCATGCGGATAGACATCACCGATTCCTGAAGGTCGCGGGCATTACGCTCAAGCTGAACAATGGTATTGAGCAGGGTATCGTGGCTTGATGAATCAAGGGTGCCGGAAAGCTGCGACAGCATCGCCTGCGTGATGATCAGTTCGCCAACCTGGTTGATGATCTGATCCACTTTTTCCACCGCGACGCGAATGCTGCTCGCTTCCGCCGCCTGCGGGCGGTTGCGTGAAGATTCCGGTCGCGAAGGACGCGCCTGTGCTGAAGCGCCAGCAACAGGCTGCGCAACCGCGCTGCTTTCTGCCACTTCCGGCCCGGCATGCTCTTCAACGGTAACCGGAGTGGCGGCTTTGGCGGGCGCCGGAGAGATGGTTATCTGTTCCGGTTCCAGAATAAAGCACAGCACCGCCTGGATATCGTCGGCGCTGGTGGTGGTTTGCAATACCAGTTGCAACGCGCCATTTTCGCGCTGCACATCACTGATGCTCCCCAGATTCGCCAGCTCTTCCAGCAGCGGATCCTGATCCTCAGCTTTCACCTTTTGCAGCACGATGAGCAGGCGTGGTTCACCCTCTTCGGCTGCCACCGGCACCGCGATGGCCGCGGCCGTCACTGACGCGACGATAGCCGCCGGGACAATCGCCGCAACGGGCGGCTGTGCGGCGTGCTCGTTAGCAATTTGCCGTAGCGCTTCGCAAATATACTGATAAGCCTCCTGATCCGGCTCAGAGGAGGATTTGTAGGCGTCCAGTTGATCCTGCATGATGTCCTTACCTTCCAAAAACAAACTTCGAATCTCTTCGGTAATCCGTAACTTGTCGCTACGAACATCGTCGAGGAGATTTTCCAGAATATGCATCGTCTGCTGCAGCGCAGAAAAACCAAACGTACCGGCTCCCCCTTTTATCGAGTGAGCGGCACGAAAAATGGCATTCAATACTTCTCTGTCTGGCGACAGCAGATCGAGGTCAAGCAGGTGCTTTTCCATGTCGGCCAACAACTCGTCAGCCTCATCAAAAAAAGCCTGATAAAAGTCGCTGATATCCAATTAGTTCTTCTCCATGACCGTTTTGACGGTTGATTCAGGTGCAGGTGCGGCTGCGCCCTGCTCCGTTTTTTTACTGTCATCCAACAGAGAGACAGGTTCACGCAGCAGCACATCTTCCTGCAGGATTTGTTTGGCGCGCTCCTGGCTGAGCACCAGGATACTGATACGCCGGTTAATCGGGTCGTTGGCGATGGTGCCTGACTGCACCATAGTGTCGGCGGTACCAATCACCCGGATAAATTTGTTACTGCCAAGCCCGGCGCTGATCAGAATGCGACGCGATGCGTTGGCGCGATCGGAGGAGAGCTCCCAGTTGCTGTAACCCGCTTCACCGTTGGCATAGGGCTGCGCATCGGTATGACCGGTCATAATGATGCGGTTAGGCAATTCATTCAGCACCGGAACAAGGGCCTGGAGGATATTCACCATATAACTCTCCGGCACCGGGCTGCCGACTTTAAACATCGGGCGATCGGCGCTGTCGGTGATCTGAATGAGCAGACCATCATCGGTCAGCGAAAGCCGTAAATTCGAGGTGAAATTGTTCAGACGAGGATCGGTTTGAATCAGGCTTTGCAGCTTGTTTCTGGCGCGTTTCAGATTTGCTTCACGCTTTTTCTCATCAATTTTATTCAACGTCTTTTTGAAGACTTCCCCGTCGTTCTTCACGGGATCGTCCCCACCGCCGGGGATCACACTGTCGCTCAGGCTGACTTTATCGCCCTTCGCCAGCGCGTTTTTCAGCGGGACTTTGAAATATTCAGCGATCTGTATGCGCTGCTCCGGAGAAGAGGATGAGAGCAGCCACATCACCAGGAAAAAAGCCATCATCGCGGTCATAAAGTCCGCGTAGGCGATTTTCCATGAGCCGCCATGCGACTCGTGTTTTTTTCGGTTGAATTTGCGGACAACAATGGTTGCGGCTGACTTTTTCTTCACGTTGCCTCTCCCGTCGGTGCGGACGATGAAGAGGAGCGGACTTCGCGAACGTGCTCATCAAGTTCGGCAAAACTCGGGCGCTCTGTCGAATAGAGCGTTTTACGGCCGAATTCAACGGCAATCTGCGGCGCATAACCATGAATGCTGCACAGCAGCGTGGTTTTAATGCACTCCAGCATTTTCAAATGCTCGGCGCTACGCTGACGCAACAGCGTTGCCAGCGGCAGAACCATACCGTAAGCAATCAGGATGCCGAGGAAAGTTCCTACCATCGCATGGGCAATCAGTTCGCCCAGCTCCGCTGCCGGGCGATCTGCCGCCGCCAGCGCATTGACCACGCCCATCACCGCCGCAACGATACCAAATGCCGGCAGCGCATCGCCCACGGCATTGATACTGTTCGCCGGAACATCGTGTTCGTGCTCGCAGGTTTCGATCTCCTCATCCATCAGCGCTTCCATTTCAAAGGCATTCATATTGCCGCTGATCATCAGACGCAGGTAATCGACGAGGAAATTCATGATTTCGGAATCCGCCAGCAGGCGCGGATAGGCGGAAAAAATGGCGCTGTTTTGCGGGTCTTCGATGTCGTTCTCCAGCGCAACAACCCCACTCTGACGGCTTTTGGACAACAGCAGATACATCAGCGCCATTAAGTCCATGTATAACGCTTTGGTGTAATACGAACCCCGAAAGAACCGAGGAAAAGCTTTCATGGTCGCGCGGATCGCTTTGCCATTATTCCCCACCAGAAAAGCACCCAGACCGGCGCCACCGATGATTAATAATTCAGTCGGCTGAAAGAGTGCGCCGAGATTACCGCCACTGATAGCAAAGCCACCAAATACGGCTGCAAATACCACGACATAGCCAATAATGACTAACACGTTAACTCCTTAATAATCTAAACGTCCGTTTACCATCTTTCTTCCATGCATATAAGCGCGTAGCCGGGCACGCATCGCTGCCGTTATTCACGGGGTGGTGATGTACATAGCAGTGAACCGATATTTACCGGTACCGTTCCATTAAAAAAACTTCCGGGCTGACACGTTTAATTGCGCGCGAAGGCGGAAAACATAAACTGCAAGTGTATATCGCATCGGGATTCTCCTGCGTAGTAATAAACGAACCACCACAAGAGCAACATTCCGTATGCCTGATCATGCCGCAATCAACAAAGCGTAATAATGTCCATGCGCGAGTAATACCGAGCACAGGTTTTTTATCTTTGCTGGTAAGACTATTCTCAAGATACAGACGATAACCTTTCAGCATTGTTTCAACAGGACGGCCACCTTCGGTTTTTTCCAGACAACGATAAATATTATAGAAAATCGATGAGTGAATATTCTGTTCCCAGGACATATACCAGTCAGCGGAAAAAGGTAACATCCCCTTCGGTGGTGAACATCCTTTAATTTCTTTATAGAGTTTTAAAAGCCTGCGGCGACTTAAACTTGTTTCGCTCTCGAGGACTTGCATCCGTGCACCAAAGGAAATCAATTCCACGGCAATTTGCGCATCCTTGATTTCAGAGATGATGCTTTTTTCACACATAGATATTTCCCTATCAGGCTGCTGGACGTTCTTCCTCAGCAAGCGATTTAAGTAACTCTGTCGACAAAATGATTCCAGTATGAATGTTTTGTAAAGCATCAATACGCGAATCTTTCGTCAGGCAGTCAATTACCATATCGCTGTCAATGCGCAAGCGGCATATTAGCTGGCCTGTTGATGAAAGTTTAATAAGCTGCGAAAGCGATAAATCTTTCAACATATCAATTGTTGATTCATTCAGCCCAAGGCGAAATGTAGCGGATAATTTATCTTCCATAATTAACCGCTGCGCCAGCAGCAGATAAGAAAGATTCATATCACGGATACATTGCAGTGGCTCGTCAAACGCTGTCACATTCATAGTAAACGTACCCTAATTATTCCCACCCGCGCTCTTCCAGGCGGGCTCGTAACCGTTTAATTGTTTGGCTGTGCAGTTGGCTCACGCGTGTTTCCGTAATGCCCAGCAGCACGCCAACCTCTTTCATATTCAAATCTTGTTGGTAATAAAGATTCAGCAGCGTTTGCTCTCTTTCCGGCAACGCTTTGATCTCATTGCTGACTTGCTTTGTCAGATCGCCTAACAGCGCATCATGCAACGGGTCTAAGTGATCCTGTTCCAGCTCTTCCAGTTCAAGACCATCTGCCAGCAATTCCTGAAGTTCATCCAGCGAGCAGAGCATGCTGGTATTCGTTTCTGCCAGCGTCTGCTGATACTCCTGCAGCGACATTCCCATTTCCGCTGCAACATCCGCTTCCGAAGCTGCACCGCCGGTGCTCTGTTCCACGCGCATAATCGCGGCAGAGACTTCGCGGGATTTACGGCGAACGCGGCGAGGAACCCAGTCATGTTCGCGTAATTCATCCATAAATGCCCAGCGAAGGCGTTGCGCAATATAAACACTCATCTTGACCCCTTTAGTCGGGTCAAACTGTTCTACTGCATCCAGAAGCGCAATGGCGCCTGCCTGAATTAAATCGTCAATATCAACGCTTGATGATAATTTGGATTGTAATTTCAGTGCTTCGTAGCGGACTAAATAACCATATTTAGGCCATAGTTGTTCTTTCTGAATTGTGCCGTCAGAGCTATAAATCCCATTCACTATAACCATTCCCGAAGTGCTATTAATATATTTAAATTATTATTAATAATCGCCAAATCAAATAGCCCGATAAGCGAACGGAAAGTGAAACATACTCCTTATTTACGCTGAGACGGCACGACAGAAATTAAAAGGTTTCCCATTCACCTTCTGTTTTTTGCGCAGGTGTGAATTCCCGAATAACCGGAGAATTAACCACGCGGGGAATTTCAACCTTATTTCGCTCACGCGCTACAGCCGAAACATGATGCTCATTTACCGTAAACTCCGCGACAATCTGATCGAGATTACGGGCGTGCTGTTCGACATTAGTAGCCGTGCCTGCCGCCTGTTCAACCATCGTGGCGTTCTGCTGCGTAACGAGGTCCATTTCGTTAACCGCCTGGGCAATCTGGTTGATGCCGGTGCTTTGCTCTTCAGAAGCAGAAGCGATTTCCGCCATAATATCAGTCACCTGGATAACAGACTTCACGATCTCCTGCATCGATGTACCGGCCAGTTGCACTTCCTGCGAACCGGTATTCATATTCGCTACACAGGTGTTGATCAGCTGACGGATCTCTTTGGCCGCATCGGCGCTGCGTTTTGCCAGGTTACGCACTTCACCGGCAACCACGGCAAAGCCACGACCCTGTTCCCCGGCGCGGGCCGCTTCCACTGCCGCGTTGAGCGCCAGGATGTTGGTCTGGTTAGCAATGCTGTCAATAACGCTGTTGATGTCGGCAATTTGACGGGAGTTAACCGTAATTTCTTCCATGATGCGCTCAAGATTGCCCATCACTTCACCGCCACTTTGCGCGCTGCTGCTGGCGCTTTCCGCCAGTTGTTTCGCATTATGGGCGTTGTCGGCATTCTGACGTACAGTGATTTTCAGCTCTTCCATGCTGGCTGCGGTTTGTTGCAGCGCGGAAGCCTGCTCTTCGGTACGTGAAGAGAGATCGTTGTTGCTGTTGGCGATTTCTTGCGCGTTACCATAAATATGCTTCACGCCGTTACGAATGCCGTAGACCGTATCTGTCAGCGACAGGCGCATCTTTTCAACTTCAATCAGCATCTCGCCAATTTCGTTTTTTGCACCAATATCAATCGCTTCGCTCAGGTTCCCAGTCGCGATTAACTGAAAAGACTGTTTCACCTGCTCCAGACGACGGAACAGCGTTCTCTTCAGCCACTGGCGGGAAAGGAAGGCACACAACAGAGCCACCACCAGCGCGATGACGGTGAAAATAGTCATTTTCTGGATGTGCCCATGCGAGGTTTCACCGTACTGCTTGAGCAGACGATTCGCATACTCTACGTATTGAGAAACGTGATCCTGCAAGGCAATACGCTGTCTGGATTCTGCCAGCAGGTTACCGTGATAGTTGCCTGGATTAGTGATAAATCCCTTTTTATTCACCGTAGTAGCAATGACTGCTTCAAAGCTCTGCTGAATGTCATGGCCGATTTTTTTCTCGGTTTCATCATCGAAAGGCGTATTGCCGAAGATGCTCACCTTTTTTTGTGCGTCAGCCAGGGTTGCATCGATCGCCACCAGATCTTCTTGTTTTATTTCCTGTTGCAGCATAACGGCCAGCATCATGGCATTCACACGGGCAACAGTACTGTTAACGTTGATTAATGCGTCATTAAGCGTATCAATTTTTTTATTCGCCACAACAGTGGCATCGAAATTATCCGCCGCAGTCAGCGCATTACTCAATCCGTAAGATGAAACAAAAATAATACAGACAACAATAACACCGAGAACAATACTGATCCCGGTTGAAATTTTTAACTCTTTAAACATAGAGAGACCTTTGAAGTAAAGGAGCGCCACAAAATATCTTTTAACGATATTTTTTCCGTGTGGTTTTAATTTCGCTCCTGCCGATAAACGATAAAAAAAGTACCGCGAAGGTTAACCAACAATGTTGAATATATTCAGTTGTTGCATCGACTGAAAAACCGTCATCGATGAATTCAGCGCGAACTCAGACATTTTTGACTGCGATAAAAGTGTAATCATCGAATCCCAGTCAGAACCTAATGTCTCTTGCAGATGGCTTTGGGTATCAATCCCCAGCGCATCCGCGCTGAAACCGAGCGTTTCCAGTTGCTGTAAGTTGGTACCGACGACGGCGCGCACTTTACCGAGGTTATCAATGTTGCTCTTGATGCTGCGGTTGGTGCTATCCAGCGTATCCTGCAACGCCTGGCGATCGGCATCGTTAGTCACCGGCTGCTGTAACGCGGAAATAGCCGCATCCAGCGAGGCAAACAGATCATCCGCCGTACCGCTCATAAAGACATCGCTGCCGGTATGACCGACCTGCATTTCAGCACCGTCGGCAACCACTTGCGTCATCGCCGTGTCGCCGCCAACGTAAGTGCCGTCATCCTGGAAAGGCGCGGAACCGGTTTTGTAGCCGCCGAAGATATAGCGGCCATCGCTGTTTTTGGTGTTCGCCAGATCCAGCAAGTTGTCACGGATCCCCTGCAATTCCGTCGCCAGCGCCTGACGATCTTCATCAGAATAAGCGCCATTACCTGCGGCGACGATTTTTTCGCTCAGATCTTCAGACAGCAGATTGGCAATCGAACCGAGGGTGTTATCTTCCTGACCCAGTGCGTCCTGCGCATAGGTACGCGCCATATCGAACTGGCTCATTCTTGACAGAGCGCTTTGCAGCGTTACCGCCTGTGAAGCGCCAGTCGGATCGTCAGACGGCGTCAGCAGCGTTTGTCCGGCAGACAAGCGGCTGGAGAGATCGTTATAACCGGTCATCGCCTTCGACAGGCTGTCAATCCGGCTCTGAAACATAAACTGTGTGCTAAGACGCATCATTTATCCCTGTAGAGTGGATAGCGTGGGCCAGCCAGGCTGGCCGCAGGCTTAACGGATACTTAAAATGGTGTCGAAAATGGTGGTCGCCGTTTGTAATACCTGCGCATTCGCCTGGTAGTACTGAGAGAACATCTGCATATTGACGTACTCTTCATTCATATCGACGCCGGAGACCGACTGCTGCTGCAGCGACCACTGGTCGTAGACTTTGGCGGAGGTGGTAATGTCGCCCTTCAGCGCGCTCACCGATGAACCGACGGAACTGACCAGGCTGGCATACGCGCCCGACAGCGTCTTCCCGTCCACCACTTCCTCATCTTTAATGCCGATTAACGCGAGGATGTTTTCGTTGTTACTTTCGTCTGTCGGATCCGCTGAAGAAGAGGCCGCAATTTCATCGCCATCGGTAATAGCAACGGCGATGCGATCGGCCGCGCCATCGGTCGGGTTAAGCGTAAAGCTGTCGCCCGGCTGCGGCGTACCGCCTGGCATAATGGAAATGCCCTCGAACTCCAGTTCGCCATTGCCGCCAATGGTCGGCGTGATGGTGCGCCCGTCACGAGTCGTTACCGTCCAGTCGGTGCTGCCCGGCCCGTTATAAACCAACTGGTAATCTTGCGATTCCACTGCCGTGATATCGGTAAAAGAGACATCCAGCGAGCCGCTGCCCGCATTGTCGGTATTGCCTACCGCCTGCGGGTTGCCGATGGAAAAAATATCGCCGCCAGCGTTGCCGTTCAGATCGTAACCGTTGCCGTTCACTTCGTTGAACTTGTTCGCCATTTGCAGCGCCAGTTGGTTTAGCTGATCGCGTGCGGAAACCAGATCTTCATTACGGAATTTAAACAGCCCGCCCAACTTGCCGGAGGTCGCATTTTCATCCAGCGCCAGCGCATTGCCGGAGGCATCGACATAGGAAACCACCGTCTGCGCCGGGTTTTCTGCGGAAGTGCTGGCCTGCAACTGGTACGATTTACCGCCGCTGACCAGCGCCATGCCATTACCCATCGAGACATCAACCGTGCCAGTCTCTTTATTCTCGCTAACCTTAATACCGATATTCTGGCTCAGCTGGTTTAATAACTGGTCGCGCTGATCGAGTAAATCGGATGGCATACCACCGGTCTGCCCGTGAATCTTTTCAATCTGCTGATTCAGTTCGGCGAGTTGTTTGGTATAGGCATTAATATCCGTCACGGTCTGATCAATTTGCGTATTCGTACTTTTCTCAAGACCGTTTAATGTTGAGCTGTTTGAGTGATATTGGTTAGCAATGGCATTAAATTGCGCCAGTACACCCTGACGTGCCGCGGGATCAACCGGATCTTTACTCACGGCTTCCATCGCTTCAAACAAACCGTCCATGCTGGTTGAAATATTATTGGTGCTGTCGCCCAACATATTATCAATTTGGCTAACTTGCTCGTAACGACCCGTTAATGACATATATTGGGTGGATGCGCCGCGCACCTGATTGCTAATAAAACCATCATAGGCACGCTGTACGTCGCCTGTTTTTACGCCGTAGCCGAAGAAGCCGTAATTTGTGGATTTACCACCCGCTTCTCCCAGAATAATATTCTGTCGGCTATAGCCTGATGTAGTCGCATTGGTCAGGTTATTACCGACGACATTCAATGCGTTTTGAGCAGCACTCAGCCCGCTTTGGGCAAGATTGAATAAATTCATAAATTATCGACCATGATCGGAAGAGGAGATCCATTGTCTCCGGTAAAAATAGGCTCTATATCTTTAATCGGCCCGCTAAGAATTCACTAAAGCCTTTGGCTTAAAATAACGAAGAAAAATCTGACGACCACGCATCAACCGCCTGATTCACATGCTGTCTGACCTGTTGAACTATATTAATGAGTTTTTTCGCATACGCCGGATCGGTCGCATAACCTGCGGATTGCAGTGCTTTCGCGGCTATTTCCGGTGAATCTGAATTAACAACATTTCTATAACGCGGATTACTACTTATTAACGATGTATAATCGGCCAGCGCGTCAGCATAAGAATCGTAAACTTTAAATTTCGCTTTTACTTTTTGCGCGACGCCATTCTCATATTCTGTGGTGGTAATTTCCGTGGTTTCCCCCTGCCAGTTACTTGTCGCTTTTACACCAAACAAGTTATGGCTGGGTTTACCGTCATTGGTCATAATTTCCCGGCGTCCCCAGCCCGATTCCAGCGCCGCCTGCGCAATAATCAACTGGTGTGGGATCCCGCTCATACGCGCCACTTTCATCGCCGGGGCCATCAGGCGTGAAATAAACCCTTCCCCGGAAACGGCCGCCGTTTTAGGCAGTACCTCTGCTTCCAGTTCTGGCGTATTTTCCACGTCAGCATTCGCCGCTGGCAGCGCAGAATGCAGCGGCGCGACAAGCATTTGCGCCGGGCTGATACTCAGCGGCACTTCCTGCGTTGTCGTCACGTTGCCCGCACTCGCGGCTTTACCGGTCATCTGCTGGATCATCAGATCCGCAAAGCCCATTCGCCCTTTATCAGCGATGTTCTGCGCCACCTGTTGATCGTACATCGAGGTGAACATCTCAGACTGCTGGGTGTTGAACAGGCCATCTTTGAACGAGGCCTGGCGCATGCTTTTCAGCATCATCTGCACAAACAGCCCTTCCATCTGTTTCGCTGCCGCTTTAAGCCCGTCTGGCGAGTCATCCTTGACCGCCAGTTTCAGCTTATCAAGCGAACGCGCATCAAATGCCGCCCCCTGCGAGACGCTTGCGCTATTCATTAGTTGATCTCCAGACGCGCCCGCAAGCAGCCTGCGGCTTTCATTGATTGCAGAATCGCCATCAAGTCGTTCGGCGTCGCGCCCAGGCTGTTCAGCGCTCTGACCACACTGTTCAGATCGGTGCTGGTGTTAACCCGTTGCAGGGAGCCATTTTGCTCGCGCACCGACAACTGCGTATTCGGCGTCACCACGGTTTGTCCGCCCGCCAGCGGCGTGTTCGGCTGGTTGACCTGGTTGGTTCGGTTCACTTCGACCGCCAGATCGCCCTGCGCAACGGCACAGGAATCCAGCGCCACGCGACCATTGATTACCACCGAACCGGTACGTGAGTTGATAATGATCCGCGCATCGCCTGCATCAACACGCAGCGGAATATCCTGCACTTCGGCAAGAAAACGCACGCGTGATGCGCTGTCTAACGGCGCTCGCAGGCTCACAGTACGGGAATCCTGCGCGCTGGCGCTGCCAGGGTAGCGTCGGTTGATGGCGTCGCTGATCTGCTGCGCGACGGTAAAATCTTCATTATTTAGTTGCAGCATCAGCGTGTTCTGCCCGGCAAAACCTGACGGGACGCTACGCTCTACCGTCGCGCCGCCGCTGATGCGGGCACCGTTAAGCTGATTGACCTGCACCCGGCTGCCGCCTGCCTGCGCCCCCGCACCGGAAACCAGCAGGTTCCCCTGCGCCAGCGCATAAATCTGGCTGTCGGCCCCTTTCAGCGGCGTCATCAGCAGCGTGCCGCCGCGCAGGCTTTTCGAGTTACCCATCGAGGAAACCACGACGTCAATTTTCGCGCCTGGCTGGGCAAAAGGCGGTAACTCAGCAGTCACCATCACCGCTGCCACGTTTTTCAACTGCATGTTGACGCCTGCGGGCACCGTAATGCCCAGTTGCGACAGCATGTTGTTCAGGCTTTGCGTGGTGAAAGGCGTTTGCATGGTCTGGTCGCCAGTACCGTCCAGCCCAACCACCAGGCCGTAGCCCATCAGTGAGTTACTGCGAACGCCTTGTACCGTTGTCAGATCGCGGATACGTTCTGCGCTGGCTGTTGCCGGTAACAGCAGGCAAAGCAGCGCCATAAAGCAGGTTAAAAAAGCAGTTTTCATCATCAATTACATCGGAGAAAGGTTAAGGAACAGCCGCTGCAACCAGCCCATTTGTTGTGCTTCGTTGATGTAGCCGTTGCCCACATATTCAATGCGTGCATCAGCCACCTGGGTGGAAACAACCGTATTGCTGCCGCTGATAGTGCGTGGGTTCACGATGCCGGAAAAACGTATAAATTCAGTCCCCTGGTTGATGGCGATCTGTTTTTCGCCCACCACCGCCAGGTTGCCGTTTTCCAGCACCTGTTTCACCGTGACGGTGATGGTGCCGCTGAAGGTATTTTTCGCCGCCGCGCCGCCTTTACCGGCAAAATCGTTGCTGCCGCTGAACGAGGCGTCCGCCTTCCCGCGGCCAACCAGCCCGGACATAAAACCAGGCACAGCGGTAATGCCGACATCCGTCGAGCCATCACGCGAGGCATTGGCGGAAGAGCTCTTGCTGGCGCTGACATTTTCTTGCAGCACGATGGTCAGCGTGTCGCCGATGTTTCGCGGACGGCGGTCTTCAAACAGCGGTTGATACCCATAGTTCATCGCCTGCCCCGACTGGAAAATCGATCCATTGACCGCTGCCGCCGCAACGGGTGCGGGCGTCGCGCTGGTTGCGCCATCCACCAGCGGCTTTTGCGGGATATACGCGCAGCCAGCGATCACAAACGGCAGAATAAGGGTCGTTGCCAGACGACGGAGCAGAGGCAGAGAGCAAAGGTGATTGGTCATCTCAGTCACTAAAGGAAAAGCAGCCGCGAGTGAGCCCGCGGCTAAAGATCAAAGTTGAGCCAGGCGTTGCAGCATCTGGTCAGAGGTGGAAACCGCTTTACTGTTGATTTCGTAAGCGCGCTGGGTCTGGATCATGTTGACCAGCTCTTCCGCTACGTTAACGTTGGACGTTTCCACGTAGCCCTGTTTCAGGGTGCCGGCACCGTTCAGACCCGGGGTCGATTCATTCGGTGCGCCGGAGGATTGCGTCTCGCGGTATAAGTTTTCGCCAATGCTTTCCAGGCCGGAATCATTGATAAATGACGACAGCGTCAGTTGCCCAACCTGCTGCGGCGCAGTCTGCCCGGCGACCGTGACGCTGACCGTGCCATCGCTACCGATGGTCAGGCTTTGCGCTTCCTGCGGAATGGTAATTGCAGGCTGCACCTGATAGCCGCTGGAGGTCACCAGTTGACCATTCTGATCGAACTGGAACGAGCCATCGCGGGTGTAGGCCGTGGTTCCATCCGGCAGCAGCACCTGGAAGAAACCGCTGCCTTCAATCGCCACGTCTTTGGTGTTATTGGTCTGCGTCAGGCTGCCCTGGCTGTGAATACGCTCGGTCGCCACCGGACGAACACCGGTCCCTAACTGCAAACCAGAAGGAATGGTGGTCTGTTCGGAAGACTGCGCTCCCGGCTGGCGCAATGTCTGATAAATCAAATCTTCAAACACAGCGCGCTGGCGTTTAAAGCCGTTGGTGCTGACGTTCGCCAGGTTGTTGGAAATTACATCCATATTGGTTTGCTGAGCTTCAAGGCCCGTTTTTGCAATCCACAGGGAACGGATCATTCTCTTTCTCCTCGCCGGGGTTAACCGGCGCTCAGTAACTGGTTGGCGCTTTTTTCGTTGTCATCCACGGTGGTAATGACTTTCATGTTCATGTCAAAACCACGGGCCGTTGCGATCATCTCCACCATTGATTTCATCGGGCTGGCGTTGCTGCCTTCCAGCATGCCGGGCATCAATTTGAGGTTCGCGTCGGCGGGAAGCGTCGCCGGGGTCGTCGGATCGGCAACGTGAAACAGACCGTCATCGCCGTTTTTCAGCAGCGCCGGAGAGGCATTCACCATCTTTAGCCGCCCAACCTGCGCAACCGCTGTCGGTTCATCGCCCGCGCCAAGCGCGGTGATCGTGCCATCTGGTGCAATGGTCAATTTGGCTTGCGGCGGCACGGTGACCACACCACCATCGCCCATCAGCGGCATACCGCGAACACGCAGCGTGCCTTCAGCATCCACTTCAATGTTGCCGTCTTTGGTATAGCCTTCGCTGCCATCCGGCAGTTGTACCGCCAGCCAGCCGTTCTGCGGCAGCGCAACATCCAGATCGCGCCCGGTCGGATTGATGGCACCCATGGTGTCATCGCTCCACGGCGTGGAGGCCGCTACCATCGTGCGGGTTTCAACTGACGGGCCGTGCACCGGAATAGCGCGATAAGCCGCTATCTGAGCGCGAAAGCCGTTGGTTGAGGTGTTAGCCAGATTGTTTGCGGTTACCGCCTGGCGACTAAGCGCCGCATTCGCGGCACCCATCGCGGTATATATCGCGCGATCCATAAGACGTTACCCTTAGCCCAGGTTAACCAGCGTTTGCAGGATGTCAGACTGGGTTTTGATGGTCTGAGAGTTGGACTGATAGTTGCGCTGGTAGACGATCAGGTTGACCATCTCCTGGCTCAGATCCACGTTGGAAGCTTCCAGCATGTTGCCGTTCAGCGAACCCAGGTTGCCCGTATCGGCGATACCGATGACCGGCTGGCCCGACTCCGGCGTTTCCGCCCAGCAGTTGTTACCCTGCGAAGAGAGACCGCCTGGGTTGGTGAAGTTGGAGAGCACCACCTGGCCCAGCAACTGGCTCTTACCGTTGCTGTAGGTTGCAATGATCTGCCCGTTATCACCCACGTTGTAGCCGTTCATCATTCCCGGCGGGTAACCGGTGGTGCTTGGGCTGTCCATGGTGTTTTCCGAAGCCTGCTGGGTAAGACCAGAGAGATCGATGTCGAAGTTCAGCGCATCGCCGCCTTTATAGGCCGCGCCCTGCACGTTCAGATCTGCCGGGTTAGTTATCAGCTTGCCGGAGGTATCAAATTCCAGATCCACCTGGCCTGGCGTCGCGCCCGGTGCGGTAGAGTCAACGGAGTAAGCCGTCCACTTGTTATCGGCGGTTTTAACGTAATAGACGTTAATGGCGTGCTCGTTGCCCAGGCTGTCGTAAGCGTTAACCTGGGTGGAGTAGGTGTAGCTGTCGCCATCTTCCGGATCGAACGGCGTGGTGGTTACAACGTCGTTGCCGGAGTCGAGGTTACCGCTGATCGAGCCAGCATCAGAGGCGCGAGCCGGCATCTGGCCGGTCGGGATCTGAATCGGCCCAACCGGTGAACCCTGCTGAATTGCAGGCGGGGTGCCCGTGGCCATATAGCCCGTCAGACGCATGCCCTGGCTATTAACAATGTAACCATTCTGATCGGTTTCAAACTGACCGTTACGGCTGTAAAAGACGTTGCCCGCCTCGGTGACCATACGGAAGAAACCGTTGCCCTGGATACCCATATCCAGCTGGCTGCTGCCTGCGCCCAGAACACCATCGCTGAAGTTCTGGTTTACACCGGCAACCTGAACGCCCATGCCGATCTGCGATCCGGCAAAAACGTCTGCAAACGCAATCGCGCCTGATTTAAACCCTACGGTTTGGGAGTTAGCAATGTTGTTACCCACAACATCGAGTGCCTGCGAAGCGGCATTCAGGCCACTAAGGCCTTGAGAAAAACCCATTTAATAGATCCCCTGTACAGTGATTGCACAAAACTAGAGGTGAAAATTATTCGATGAGGAACACATCGCTCAGTGAGGCTGAACCATCGATACCCAATTGCAGCTCCGCCCCGCTGGCGGTGAACGCAACGCTCTGAACTTTTGCAGGCTTCAGCGCTTCAACTTCAGGCGTATTTCCGTCGGCGTTCGTCGCGGAGAAAGAGACGGTGAAGGTGGTATCGCTCAGCGCGCGCGGATCGGCAGGCTGGAAATCGCCCAAATCGTCCAGCGTGTACTGATGAACACCCGCTTTCACGTCCTGCAGGGTGGTGGTGTACGCATTACCGGCGGAGTCGGTCAGCGTGACGGTGATTTCATCCGCATCGCTGCCAAGGTTGAGGCCCATTTTCTGGTTGCCGCCTTCAGCGGTAGAGACCACCGGATCGCCTTTGATCATGATGTCGCGCCCAACCCAGTCCGCTGAGTTCATCTGCTGCATACCGGCAACCAGCACGCCCATGCTGTCCATGGTGCTGTTAAGCTGCTCGACGCCTGCGGCGGTATTGAACTGCGCCAACTGCGAGGTCAACTGGTTGTTATCCATTGGCGATGTTGGATCCTGGTTCTGCATCTGCGCGACCAGCAACGTCATAAAGTTATCCAGCAGCTCATTGGCGGTGGAGTTGGTGCTGACGCCACCAGAGCCCGACGACTCAGACGCAGCGCGAGTTTTCGCGGTCGTCGTGGTCTGGTTATTCATTACGGGTGAAACAGACATAACAATCCTTATTGGCCTAAGGTCAGCGTTTTCAGCATTAACGTTTTTGCCGAATTCATAACTTCAACGTTCGCCTGATAACTGCGGGAAGCCGAAATGGTATTCACCATTTCACCGACGACGTCGACGTTCGGCATATGTACGTAACCTTTGTCATCCGCTAATGGATTTGCAGGTTCATATACCAGACGATCCGGATCGTTAGACTCAGTAATACCGCTAACTTTTACGCCGCCAATATTCTGACCGACAGCGTTATCGACATTAAATACAACCTGTTTGGCGCGGTAAGGTTTACCATCCGGCCCGGCGATACTGTCGGCATTCGCCATATTACTGGCACTTACGTTAAGTCTTTTTGACTGAGCGGACATGGCTGAGCCAGAGATATTGAAAATACTAAACAGCGACATGAGAATGATTAACCCTGATTAATGACACTCATCATATTTTTAATCTGAGTGCTGAGAATGGTTAAACTCGACTGATATTTCACATTATTATCAGCAAAATTAACGCGTTCACGATCCATATCCACCGTATTACCATCCGCGCTGGGTTGGTCAGGAATACGGTAGAGCAGTTGCCGATCGTCCATTTTCGGCGTGGTGCCAGGAATATGTTTCCCGGACGTTAATGCTAATGACAATGGGCCATTATGTTGTGTTTCCTGACGCATCGCATTTTTCAATTGCTTAGAGAAATCAATATCTCGCGCCTGATATCCTGGGGTATCGGCATTCGCAATATTAGATGCCAGAATATCTTGCCGACGGGACATCAAACTCAATGCCTGCTGCTGGAAACGTAATTCATTATCAAGTTTGTCAAACATGAAACGACTCGCCCTCGTTCGGGAAATAATTATGGGCATAGTCTAAGAGACAAGCAGATTATTCTAAACTTTAAAAACCCGTCAGAAGTAAGCGCATTTGGATACTTCAAAAAAAGCAGGATGACAAAAAGATAACGTGGCGATAACCGGCAACATTAATAGCGGGAATAGCCAGCAAAAGTGTCAGCATTTTACTCAGCAATAAAAGATGTACTCCATTACAATCAAATAACTATATCCGACATATTTCCATATTATCAACAGAGCCGTGTTTGTTATGCCTATTTCATTAAGTAAACTCTCATGCACTTTATTAATGTGCTGGGGGTTATCTCTGTCCCCGGCGCAGGCAGCGACCAGCGAACTGCAAAACCGAATCGCCAGTCTGTTGGCTGCTAATAATGAAGGGCAAAATCAGCCAACGTTTCATATCACCATTTTGACGCCCGAAACGAGACTCGCGAAGCTCTGCCCTGAGCCGAATTTGCGCCTTATCGGGCATCCGGCGCGCCTGACCGGAAATCGCAGCGTGGCGGCCCGCTGCGGGAATAGGCAGCAATTTATTCAGATAAAGGTAAACGCCATCGGCAAATACTGGGTCGTTGCACGCCCGCTCACCGCCGGCCAGGTCATCACCCCGCAGGATATTCGCCCGATGGAGGGAGAACTGGGCAACTTACCCGCCGGTCTGCTGTTCGATGCAGAAAAGATTATCGGCTCCACGCCTACGCGCACGCTGCATCCGGGGCAACCGCTGACAGCCAACCAGTTGCGCCATCGCTGGGCGGTACTGGCGACCCAGAAAGTGGAGATCATCGCGCCGGGCAATGGCTTTATGATCCACGCCCGGGGGAAAGCGCTGAATAACGGCGGGCTGGACGATCGCGTCCGGGTACAGATGCGTAATGGGCAGATTGTGACTGCCGTTGTGACTGGCGACGAGAGGGTAAGTATGAACATGGACAATTGATTTCAGTTTTATTGCCTGCGTGCCGACTTATGTATTAAAGGCCCACGCAACGCATTAAAACCAGGAACAGTATGAACATAGAACGCACCCGGCAGGCGAAGCCTGTCCAGGCAACCAGCATGCAATCTCAATCTGAGATACGCGACAAAAACGCTCAGGCTTCTCAAGCGCGTAAAGACGCCGCCGGAGAATCCAGCACCCAGGTCAAACTCAGCCAACTGACCCAACAGTTCAAATCGGATACCAGCCGGGATATCGATACCGCACGCGTTGCCGAGATCAAGGCCAAAATGGATGCCGGAGAACTGACCCTCGACAGCGACAAAATCGCCAGCGCGCTGGTGCGCGACATCTTCAATTTCTCGTAATACAGAGTCTGATGTAACGATGGAAAATTTTACCGTTATTTTGCACAACATGGTGAAGCGGCTGGACGAACTGGACAGCACGCTCGCCGAAGAGAACCGCCAGTTAAGTCAGGCGCAAATCAATCCGGTCTCGCTCCAGGTGATCTCGGATAACAAGAGCCGACTGTTAGCGGCGATCAACTTTTATGATGAACAACGCCGTCAGGAAGAGACGCAGCTGCGGATAGCGCCTCCCTTTATGCGTCATCGCGAACCTGCCGCCCTGTGGGAGCGCATTACCCGCGTGGTGAAAAAGTGTAATGAGCAGAACCAGCAGAGTTTTCAACTGCTGGAGATGCACATGAAACGGGTGAACGACGTGAAGAAGCTGGTAAGCCAGGTAGCCTCTTCACCGATGTACGGCGCAAGCGGCGGTAGCGGCCAGCAGGATGCAGGCACGATGTACCGCATTTCGGTGTAATGCGCTGCCTCTATAAAGGGTACAAACAGCGGGAAAGTGTTTCCAAATGTTTCAATCAGCTTGATAAGCGTACGACATCGGGTCGCATTAAAGCGTAAAACCGCTTTTTTTGATCCTTTTTTTCCGGTTAAAAATTCTGATTCAGCATAATTGCACAACATTAAATAAAAAGGCACGGTAAATAAGGGGATATTCTGTGCCTTTTAACGTTGTTTGTAGAGAGAAGTAGCTTAAAAATAATGTTTACGCGCAGCATGAAAATAGCGAAAATATCCCTGTCGCGAAAATTCTGATACCGCGCCCGCGTATTGGTTTGGTAGTAAATGCGATTATCCATTCTTATCATGCGATATAAACCACTTCTTTCGATTTGCCACCATTTGGTGGCAATTTTTTTATCTATCAACAAATTACAATAAATAAACAAAACATATCATTATAAAAACAAATAAATAGAGCGGTATTTATTTAATTACAAAAGAGGAAGTAAATGGCAGGAAATATATAAAAAAACAAACACCAAAAGATGCCATTAAGGCACCCATTTGTTCGTCATAGAATATATTTGTCAGAACGTGAAGATTGGTTAATTTAATAATTAACAGAACACGTAGCACGTATTTTATGTGCAGAATGTGTTGCCGTCCAGCCGAACTTATGGTGGTTCATTCCAGCATAACTATTTGTTTTAAAAGAATATAAAAACAAAAATGAACATTGAGGACCCAAAATGATAGCGGAAAGTATCGCTGAGCAGCGATCTCCCGCCAAATAACCGAGTTTAAAAACCACAAAACAGCACATCGTCGGGATATAAAACTATCATGACGCGCCTGTGGCAACACCTTCATCTGTATCAGGTTCATCGGTCCACAGACGAGTAAAATCCGGCCAGCACTGTGAGTAGCAGTGAATCCCCTCAATTGAAGTCGGTGCCATCAGCCGGTAGCGTTGCAGGAACTGGGGCGCTATCAAGCCACGGTGGATCATAAAGCGCAGCAGACGCTGAATGCGCTGGTGATAAGCCGCCGCAGCCCCGGCATTGATCTTATCCAGCGTGCTGGTCGCACGCTGCCACTGTTCCGTTCCCCAGAACCAGCGCCAAATCACGCTGTGACGAAAGCGCTCTTCCATTGAAAATTCCGGGTAGTGGCCAAAGCGCATAAACGCAAAGCAGATATCCTGCTCTTCCCAGATATTATCCTGCAGCAGCCAGTGGGTGACGCTCACCGGCGTTACGTTGAGCCGACATCCGCGATAGCTCAGGCTCTTCTCCAGCGCACCGACCAGCTTCGTCATTTTCGGCGAACGAAAATAGATCAGATTAAGAGTGGCCGGGAGCGGTGTTTCGACGTAACTCTCCTCTTCTTCGCGCATCCACTCCGGCAACGGGGCGGCATTTTTCTCATTCTCGATAAAGGCAGCGCTAATCGATCGCGTAAGAACGCGGATCACCTTCTGCTGCTCCGGGCTCAACCTGGCACGCAGCATATTAAAAAAGAGATAGTAAAAGGCATCGGTGCTCTGCTTGCAGGTCACGGCGTCCGGCGTCAGCAGCGAACGGGGAGTATCCAGATGCACTTCGAACGGCAACGGCAGGCTGTTCAGCGGTGTATTGAACGTCACTTCCGCGGCCTGCGGTGTTTCGCCGTACCAGTTGGCGGCGCGCGAGAGGACCATCCGGGTATTGGTGTGCTCAGTGACGCGAAACGGCCCCAGCCCTATCGAGCCATTCTCAGGATGCGGCAAAGCATAAACCGGGTTAGCCAGCCGCCAGGGCAGCATGATATCCGGCTGGCGCAGCGTCAGGGTCAACACATGACCGCGCAGCGTTGCCGACACCACATGCGGCAGGCCCGGCCCGCCGACATAGCGTTGCAGCGCAGCTAACAGTTGCTCCGGAGCAACCGGCTCGCCGTTATGCCACACCAGCCCGCGGCGCAGCATAAAACGCCAGCACAAACCATCGTCACTGACGCGTACCGTATGCGCCAGCCCGGGAACCGGCTCGCGCTGTTCTGGCAGGTGACGCATTAATCCATCGTGCACCATTTGCAAAACATGACGTCCGGCCCTGTCGACATGCACTGAAGGAACCGGCGTCAGCAACGGGCGATAAAAAGAGATGACGTAACGGTAACCATCTTCAGAAGCCCGCGTTTCAACCGTCGCAGGGGTGTTTTTCGTCTCAGCCGCCGGATACTCCCCGGCGAGCAAGGTTTCCAGCGCCGCCGTGGTCATCCGGCACTGCAAAACGCCCAGCGCGCCGCGTCCCGGCCGGGAACTCCAGGCAAGCCAGCCCTCTTCCTGCATCTCATTCAGCAATGAGCGCGCATAACGTGACGTGCAGGCCAGGGTTTCAGCAATCTGCGCCAGTGATAATTCGTTAGGATAAGTGCTGTACTTATTAAGCAGACGGTTATATCGGCGCAGCAAACTACTTTTTTTGGCGGCGGAATTAAAAATCATTGACTTTTACCATAATGACGCGACACAACCAGAGGAAAACAGCGATTTTGAAAGGAAATAATTTTAATTATAGCCTATTTTTCGCACATTAAGACTATTCTTAATTGGAGCAATGAATAGTTCCTCTGCGTATTATTCCTAATAGTTAACAAGCTGAATTAAAAGAATTTTTCAACAAGCAGATTTTCAGTGCAAGGAAAAGTTTTTAACGCAAGCGGAACGCCTTAACGAGCGCTATTACTGACAGCATAACGTTTTTCTTTTTTGTCGCTAAATTGATTAGGAATTATCACATCACAAATGCCTTACTTATATTTAGCAGCCATAAAATACACTCGATGAATAAATGAAGGCCCGGTGTGGCACAACCGACGTAGAGAAAATTTTCTGCCGGGCGAAACTTTTCTCTCTGTACCAACGAACTGTCTATGAGCATTAACGTTCTTCACACTTATGGAGCGCAACATGACCCCGATAAAAAAACTCGTGCTTAGCCTTACTGCCGCAGCCCTGCTTAACATCGCCAATGCCCACGCTGCCCTGCCCGCTGGCGCACAGGCGCCGGATTTTCAGCTACAAGGTGCGCTGGCCGGGAAACCGCTGACCTTCTCCTTGCAGCAGGCGCTGAAAAAAGGGCCGGTGGTGCTCTACTTCTTCCCGGCGGCGTTCAGTAAAGGCTGTACCATTGAAGCGCATGCTTTTGCCGAAGCCACGGACGATTTCAAAAAGCTCGGTGCTACGGTGATTGGCGTCACCGCCGGGAATACCGATCAAGTAGATGAGTTCTCGAAGCTGGAGTGCCGCAATAAATTTACCGTCACCGCCGATCCGGGAGCGAAAGTGGCCGCCCAGTACGAAACGCTGATGCAGATGAAGGGCAAAACCCTTTCCGATCGCACCTCGTTTGTCATCGCCCCGGATGGCAAGATCCTGCTGAGCTACACTGACAGAAATCCGGAAACGCATATTCAGAAAACAATGGAAGCGGTGAAACAGTACGCCAGTGCGCATTCCTGATGCGCTGTAACCCTCCAACTTGCTGAGAATCGCTATGTTGACCGCTATGCTCGCCGCCTTCGCAGGCGGCATTATTCTCAACTTTATGCCCTGCGTGTTTCCGATTATCTCGCTGAAAGCGCTGGGCTTAATCCGTCACGCCGAAGGCCCGGCGCAAACCCGTCAGGAAGGTTTCGGCTTTCTGCTCGGCACCGTAGTGACGATGATGATACTGGCCGGAGTTCTGCTTGCATTACGCGCGGGCGGCACGGCGGTCGGCTGGGGGTTTCAGCTCCAGTCACCGCTGGTGATCGCCTTTCTGGCGCTGGTGATCCTCGGCGCGGCGCTGAATTTGCTCGGCGTGTTTGAAGTTGGCCTTAGCCTGCAACGTGCCGGAGAGATCAATGTTGAACGCGGCGCATTTATCCGCGCGGCGCTGACTGGCGCACTGGCGATCATTGTTGCTACCCCTTGCGCCGCGCCGTTTATGGCGAGCGCAATTGGTTATGCGTTAGTGCAGCCGCCCGCCGTTGCGCTGGCGATATTTTTCGCGCTGGCGCTCGGATTTGCCGCGCCGTTCAGCCTGATTTCACTGTTTCCGTCGCTCGGCAAATGGCTGCCGCGCCCCGGCGCGTGGATGAATACGCTCAAGCACGGGCTGGCGTTTCCGATGTTCGGTGCCTTCGGCTGGCTGGTGTGGGTGCTGACGCAGCAGGCGGGAACGACCGCGCTGGCGGCGATTCTTGCCGCATCGGTAGTGGTGAGTTTTGCCGCCTGGCTGTACGGTATGGCGCAACAGCGCCATTTTGCCGGACGCGGGCATAAAGTGTTGTTTGCCACCACGGCCGTGCTGCTGCTTGCCGCGATTGTGCCGCTGCCATCGGTGGTGAAAAGCGGTAGCCCGCTGCCCGCAGCGCACATTACCGAGGTGAAATGGTCACCGCAGACGGTGGCGGAGAATCGCGGCCATGGCAAAGCCATCTTTGTCAATTTCACCGCCTCGTGGTGCATCACCTGCCAGGTGAATGAGCGCACGTCGCTCTCCACGCAGGCAGTGAAAACCGCGCTGGCGCAAACCGGTACGCTCTATATGGTGGCCGACTCCACGAAATTTAATGCGGATATTGATGACGCGCTTAACGACCTGGGTCAGGGCAGCCTGCCGCTCTATGTGGTCTACCCAGCGGACGGCAGCGCACCGAAGATCCTGCCGCAAGTGCTGACCCCCTCGATCGTGGTGAATGCGCTGAATCAGGCGAGCGGGAAAAAAACCTAAAGGCAGATTATGCAAAAAAGTGAGGCCGCGCGTGACGAATGGCCACGCCTGATGGCGCTTGCGCAGGCAGGCGACCAGCAGGCTTACACGCGGCTGCTGAAAGCGCTGGTGCCAGTCATCCGCACGCTTGCCCGCAGGCAGATTGCCGACGAGGTGCTGGTAGAAGATGTGATTCAGGATGTGCTGCTTACCGTGCACCGGGTGCGTCATACCTACGATCCCAACGCTCCTTTCCTGCCGTGGCTGATGGCGATTGCTCATGCCCGCACCGTCGATGCGCTGCGCAAGCGCGGTCGCCACTGGCAGCGGGAGGTGGAAAGCGAGGACGGTTCACTGCTGATTGCCAGCAGCGAGCCATCGCAGGCCCCGGAAGAGCTGTCGGCGCTGCTGAATCAGCTACCGGACCGCCAGCGGCAAGTGATTGAGCATGTTCATCTGCGGGAGATGAGCCTTGCAGAAACCGCGACGCGCAATAACCTGACGGTCTCCGCCGTGAAGTCATTGCTGCATCGCGCCCTGAATAATCTTCGTCGGTTGGGAGCACATCATGGCCGATCATGACCTGTTAATTGAGAAGTTAAGCCGCTCCATCGCGCCGGTAAAACGCCCCTGGCAACCTGGCTGGCGCGTGATGGCCTGGCTGGCGATGGCGTTACCGTGCGGTATTGCCGCCAGCTTATTGCTGAACAGAACCCTGACCGACTGGTCGCAGAGCGGCGCGGCGTGGGTTATCGTGCAGTTGCTGTTAACCTTTGTTGCCGGAACGCTGGCGATTCGTAATGCTTTTTTGCTGAGCATTGCCGGGCAGCAGCCGCTTAGCTGGAAGTGGTTTGCGCCGCTGTTTGGCATCTGGTTTGCCAGCACGCTGAGTAATCTGCATCTGCACTACTCGCAGGAGTCTGCCGCCAGCGTTGAAGGGCCGAATTGCTATCTGTTTATGCTGGTGGTTAGCGCGCCAATGATGGCGATTGTGATTGGTTATCTGCACCGCACCCGATCGCTGTTCCCGGCGCAAAGCCTGGCAGTGGCGGGCGCGGGCGTGGCCTGTATGGCGCTGACGCTGCTGGCGTTTTGCCATCCGGCGCACCTCAGCGCGCCGGATCTGTTAATGCATTTTGCCGCCATTTTCACCATTATCGCCGGCACCATTGCGCTGGGTTACCGCTGGGTGGCATTACCCTGGTGAGCCGCTTTTCGGGAAGATCCATAGCTGTTCGGCGGGCAGCACCAGGCGGTAATTTTGCTCGCTGCGCGGCTGAGTACCATAAACGCGCAGCACAAAATCATCCCCCTGGGTGCGGAACAGGTATTCCCAGCGGTCGCCAAGATACATGCTGGTGAGCATTGGTAGCTCCAGCGAGTTGTCCTGCGGTTGATCGCTTAACCGCAGGCTTTCCACGCGGATCACTGCCGTCGCCGGTTGGCCCACCTCAACGCCAGGCCCGGCCACGCCCCACAGCGCCCAGCGCGCGCCTTCAATACGCGCCTTGCCGTTTACTATCTCAGTAACCGTGCCATGCAGGCGGTTATTGCTGCCCATAAACTCCGCGGTAAACAGCGTCGAAGGCGTGCTGTACATCTCCTGCGGAGTGCCCTGCTGTTCGATAACACCATTGTTCAGCAGCAGGATGCGATCGGAAATCGCCATCGCTTCATTCTGATCGTGCGTGACCATCAGTGCCGATAAACCGAGTTTAACGATCAGCTCGCGCAGGAATACCCGCGCCTCTTCGCGCAGCTTGGCGTCGAGGTTGGACAGCGGCTCATCCAGCAAAATGACCGGCGGGTTATAGACCAGCGCCCGGCCAATCGCCACACGCTGCTGCTGGCCGCCGGAGAGTTGATGCGGATGGCGTTTGCCAAGCGTTCCCAGCCCAAGTTGATCCAGCACCGTTTGCACCCGCTGGGCGATCTCCGCCGACGCCACTTTGCGCAGTTTCAGCGGATACGCCACATTCTCGAATACCGTTTTATGCGGCCACAAGGCGTAGGACTGGAACACCAGCCCCAGATTGCGCTCTTCGGCGGGCACTTCACTGCGCGGATTGCCGTCGTACACCACATTGCTGCCAATGGTGATGCGCCCCTGGCTCGGTTTTTCCAGCCCGGCAACGGCGCGCAGCAGCGTGGTTTTACCGCTGCCGGAAGGGCCAAGCAGCGAAACGACTTCGCCCCGTTTCAGTTGCATGGAGACGCCTTTCAGTACCGGATTGTCGCCATAGGTCAGATGCAGATTATCTACAGCCAGCTCAATCATGTAATTTCACTCCAAAGCGCAGGGCCACGCCAAGACCGATGACCACCAGCAGAATATTGATAAACGACAGGGCAGCGACGATATCGATCGCGCCCGCCGCCCACAGCGACACCAGCATCGAGCCGATGGTTTCCGTCCCCGGAGAAAGCAGATAAACGCCGGTTGAGTATTCACGCTCAAAAATCAGGAACATCAGTAGCCAGGAGCCGATCAAACCGTAGCGCGACAGCGGCACCGTAACGTGACGGGTTACCTGACCGCGCGATGCGCCGGTGCTGCGTGCCGCCTCTTCCAGCTCCGGCCCGACCTGCAACAACGTGGAGGAAATCAAGCGCAGACCGTAGGCCATCCACACCACGGTATAAGCCAGCCAGACGCTGAAGATGGTGGTGCGCAACGAACGCAGCCAGACGATCAGGTTGTCGCGCAGCCACTGCGCCACCGGCAGCCCGGAGAGCCAACCGTTTTTCAACGACTGATCCAGCCACATCGGCAGGAACAGGAACACCCATAAGAACGCCAGACCGGCCAGCAACCCGGGCACGGCGCGCGGCACCAGCACGCTGTAGTCGAGAAAGCGCGTGACATTATCCTGCTTGCGGTGCATCGCAATGCCAACGAACAGATAGCAGACCACCGCCAGCGCGCCGCCAATCACGCCAATAGCCATCGAGTTGACGATGGCGCGTAGCAGGTTCGGCTGCTGCCAGATATTGCGGAAGGTAGCGAGCGAAAACTCATCCCACAGCGAAACGCCGACGCCCCAGTTGGCGATAAACGCTCGCAGCACTACGCCGATCAATGGCACGCCGATGGTCACGGTGAGCCACGCCACCACCACCATTCCCGCCACCCAGCGCCATTTGCCGAGCGGCAGCGCGCGCGCCTGCGAGGCTTTGCCCTTCATGGTGACGAAACGGCTGGCGGTGCGCATCAACCTGCGCTGCAACATCACCAGCGGAATGGTGATGCAAATCAGCACCACGGCCACCGCCGCCATCAGGTGATACGACGGCGTACCCAGTTTGTTGGTCAACTTATACAGATAGGTTGCCAGCACCATGTTGCCTTCGGGATCGCCGAGCACCAGCATCAGGCCGAACACTTCCAGACCGAGGAAAAAGAGCAGCACGCAGGCATACAGAATCGAGGGGCGAACCATCGGCAGGCTGACGGCAGTCATCACCTGAAGCGGCGATGCGCCGACGGTACGCGCCGCCTCTTCGACATCCGAGCCGACGCTGCGCAGTGCTGACGAAATATAGAGATAAGCGTGCGGCACATGGGTTAAACCGGCAATTACCACAATGCTGAACATCGAGTAGATGTTCCACGGCACAAAACCGATGAGTTCCTCCGCCCAGCGCGAGAAAAAGCCCACCGGCCCGGCGGCAACCACATAGCCAAAACCGAGCACCATCGGCGAGACGAAAATCGGCACCAGAATCAACGGTTCGATAAAACGGCGGCCCGGCAAATCAGTGCGTACCATCAGAAAGGCGAGAATACCGCCCAGTGGAATCGCAATAATCACCAGCCCGAAAGCCAGAATAAAGCCGGATTTCAGCGCCAGATAAAAATCAGGATCGGTAAAAATAAAGGCAAAGGATTCAAGGCTGAACTCTTTGCTGCGGGCGAAAAAGGGTGCGGAGAGGAAGCTCTGCACCACAATAAATAACAGCGGGATATAAATAACCAGTGCGGTAATTAATACGGTTACACCACGCGGCAACCCCTGCCATTTTCTGCGCACGATATTCATAAATCATCCCTTTACGCTCTGTCATACCAGCAAAACGTTGTGCATCACAGCGATGCACAACGGTGATGGAGGTTATTTGGCGGCGGCTTCGCGCCACTGCTTAATAAATTCCAGACGTTTTTTCGGCTCCAGATATTCCAGCAGTGATTCATCCACCGGGATCGGCTTCAGCGCCTGCCCCAGCAGTTTGGTCATGCCATCAATATCGTTTTTGCCTTCAATATCCTGGCGCAGAGAAGGAATATCCGCCTGGCTGGCGAGAATGCTCTGCCCTTTTTCCGACAGCACATAGTCAAACCACAGTTTCGCCGCGTTGCTGTGTTCCGCTTCCGCACTGATAAACGACACGCGCGACAGCACCAGCACATAATCTTTCGGATAAGAGATACCCAGCGATTTATCCCCTTTGATACGCGCTTCGGCGTACGATCCAAGGATGTTGTAACCAATCAGGTTTTCACCCGACGAGACGCGCTCCATCATGGTGCCGGTAGAGGATTGCACCGTCAGGCCGCCTTTGGCGATATCCCCCAAATGGGCGAAATAGTCTTTGTCGCTTTTGCTGTCCTGCACGGCGAGCATAAAACCGAGGCCGGACTTTTCAATATCGTAGGTAGTGACTTTATTTTTGAATTTATCACTCTGCGCGGCGATTAATTTCGCCAGCGCGCTGTGGGAATCGGGAACATCGCCTGCGGGGATCAGCCGTTTATTATAAATAAACACCACCGGTTCGTAGGTGGTGCCATAGGCTTTTTGCTGCCACACCGCCCACTTCGGTAATTTCTCTTTTTCCGGTGAAGCATATTCGGCGGCATAATCCGTCGCCAGCTTCAGCGCGGTATCCATCGATGAACTCCAGACCACATCGCCGCTGCCGCTGCCGGAAGCCTGCTCGCTGAGATAGCGGTTATACAGCTCGGTGCTGTTCATGTCGTTATATTCGACTTTAATTCCCGGATATTGCTCCTCAAAGCCTTTAATCAGCGGGCCTGCGGCTTTGGTATCCGTTGTCGAATAGATAACGACTTTGCCCTCTTTCGTTCCGGCATCGACGATTTTTTGATACTCCGCCGGATAGCCCGCAGGCACCGCCGCCAGCGCGGAGCCAGCAAATACGGTAGCCAGAACGGCGGCCAGCGTTGCGATCTTCCCTTCCATACAACCCCCAGGTATTGTTTTTGAAACACAAAATTAACATATAGACCGTGCGCCAACCGATGCAATAAAGTTGCTTGTTTTTTCTGACTTTTGTGACGGTGGCGTGATTTAAATATATGCTGTTTCCGCGCAGAAAATAGCCAAACAATGCCGGGCGAAATAACGCCAAAAAGCGCCTGTCTGCGGTGCTTCTTCTGTTTATCTTACCCGGCAGGGTGAATCGCTTTTGCTGTCCGGTTACGGCAAACTCAGCCTGCGCTCACCACCGCAACCCTAAGCGAAACCTTTGCGTTCATTATTTGTTCGCCTGTTCGTCATAAAACGATCATCTGTTGTGCCGTTAATGGTCGCCAGTTGAATGACAAAAAGCGGAAGACTTATGAACAGCGCGTTGGCAGAACTTTCAGAACACCCCTATTCGCCTTTGCACCAATTAAACACCGTGCCGAAACAAAAGGTGCTGAGCGTCAGGAACTTGCGCAAATCGTATAACGAGCATCAGACCGTGCTGGACGGTATCAGTTTCGACCTGTACAGCGGCGAGATGGTCGGCGTGATTGGCCGTTCCGGCGCAGGTAAATCAACGCTATTACATGTACTGAATGGCACACACAGCGCCAGCGCGGGCGAGATCTTAAGTTTCGCCGATGATGACGGCGAGCCGCGTGATGTCTCGCGTCTGAAAGGCCGTGCGCTCAATCAGTGGCGCAGCCAGTGCGGCATGATTTTCCAGGACTTCTGCCTTGTTCCGCGCCTGGATGTGCTGACCAACGTGCTGCTCGGACGTCTGAGCCAGACATCAACGCTAAAATCGCTGTTTAAAGTTTTCACCGACGAAGACCGCGCAAAAGCCATCGCCCTGCTCGAATGGCTGAACATGCTGCCGCATGCGTTACAGCGTGCAGAGACGCTCTCCGGCGGGCAGATGCAGCGCGTAGCAATTTGCCGGGCGCTGATTCAGAACCCCTCGTTATTACTGGCGGACGAACCTGTCGCTTCGCTGGACCCGAAAAATACCCAGCGCATCATGGATGTGCTGCGCGAAGTGAGCCAGCAGGGCATCAGCGTGATGGTCAACCTGCACTCTGTTGAGCTGGTAAAAGAGTACTGCACGCGGGTTATCGGCGTGGCGCAGGGACGCATTATTTTCGATGACCACCCTTCCCGGCTGACACAGGATGTTCTGCACGTGCTGTACGGCGATGAAATCAGCCAATTGCATTAATTATTCCTTCCAATGAGACAACACAGGCAATGACAATGAAAAACCCTATTTCTGGCGCATTACGTTTATCTGCATTGATGACAGCTCTTCTGTTGGCATGGCAGGCCTCTGCCGCCGAGCAGCCGAAGGAATTGAATCTGGGGATTCTGGGCGGGCAGAACGCGACCCAGCAAATCGGCGATAACCAGTGTGTGAAAGAGTTTCTCGATAAAGAGCTGAATGTCGATACCAAACTGCGCAACTCCTCTGACTACTCCGGCGTGATCCAGGGGCTGCTGGGTGGGAAAGTTGACGTAGTGTTGAGCATGTCGCCTTCCTCTTACGCCTCGGTGTATATCAACAACCCGAAAGCGGTCGATATCGTGGGTATCGCCGTTGACGATAAAGATCAATCGCGCGGTTACCACTCCGTGGTGATCGTGAAAGCCGACAGCCCGTACAAAAAGCTGGAAGATCTGAAAGGCAAAGCATTCGGCTTTGCGGACCCGGATTCCACCTCCGGCTACCTGATCCCGAACTACGCGTTCAAACAGAAGTTCGGCGGCAATGCCGACAACAAATACAACAACTACTTCTCCAGCGTCACCTTCTCTGGCGGTCATGAGCAGGACATTCTCGGCGTGCTGAACGGCCAGTTCGCGGGCGCGGTCACCTGGACGTCAATGGTGGGTGATTACAACACCGGCTACAGCACGGGCGCTTTTAACCGCCTGATCCGTATGGATCACCCGAATCTGATGAAAGAGATCCGCATCATTTGGGAATCGACGCTGATCCCAAACGGCCCGATCCTGGTGAGCAATAGCCTGCCGGCGGATTTCAAAGCCAAAGTCATTACCGCTGTGAAGAAGCTGGATACCGATAATCACGCCTGCTTCGTGAAAGCAATGGGCGGCACGCAGCATATCGGCCCGGGCAGCGTGGATGATTTCAAACAGATTATCGAGATGAAACGCGAGCTGGTAACTGCACGCTAATCGGCACACCATGAAATAAGCCCCTGCGTCGAACCAGGGGCTTTTATTCGATTGTCATACAGGACCGATTGCAACGCATGAACACGTCGAATACGCAGTTTGAGCACTATTACCAGCAGGTCAGAGCGCGCCAGAAGCGCGACACGGTGGCCTGGTCGTTACTGCTGCTGGCGCTCTGGTTTGCCGCCGGGAACGCCGCCGAATTTAATATTTTTACCATCTGGCACTCGCTGCCCAACTTCCTCGATTACATGCTGGAAACCGTGCCGACGCTGCACTGGTCTGTGCTTTTTGCCGACAGCCACACCAAAGGCTCGCTGGCATATTGGGGTTATCGCCTGCCGATTCAGTTACCGCTGATTTGGGAAACTCTGCAACTGGCGCTGGCCTCGACGCTGCTCTCTTTTGTTATCGCTGGCGTGCTGGCTTTTCTGGCAGCGGGCAACACCTGGTCACCGCCGCCGGTACGTTTTGCCATTCGTGCACTGGTGGCGTTTTTGCGCACCATGCCGGAACTGGCGTGGGCGGTCATTTTCGTGATGGCATTTGGCATTGGCGCGATTCCCGGTTTCCTCGCGCTGGCGCTGCACACCGTCGGCAGCCTGACCAAGCTGTTTTATGAAGCGGTAGAAAGCACGCAGGATCGCCCGGTGCGAGGGCTGGCCGCCTGCGGTGCCACGCATCTGCAACGCATCCGCTTCGCGCTGTGGCCGCAGGTTAAACCAATTTTTCTCTCCTACGGCTTTATGCGCCTGGAGATTAACTTCCGCTCCTCCACCATTCTCGGTCTGGTTGGCGCAGGCGGCATCGGCCAGGAGCTGATGACCAATATCAAACTCGACCGCTACGATCAGGTCAGCATTACGCTGCTGCTGATTATCGTTGTGGTTTCGGCGCTCGATACCCTCTCTGGCCGTTTGCGCCAGTGGGTGCTGGAGGGGAAAAAATGACAAACTGGCAAGCCGTACCGAATGTGACCTTAAGCCGGAAACTGCACAGTGATTTGTTCAACGCGCAGGGGCGCTATCTGCGCCGTCTCGGCCTGATCACGCTGGCCGCTGCGCTCTATTATCTATGGTTTTTTATGCAGTTCGGCATACCGCTCGATCAGGCGCTTAACGGCATGCAGCAGATTGGCCGCTATCTACTGCGCATGTTTGTCTGGCACGATTTTCTCAACTGGCCGTTTGGCTACTATTTCTCGCAGATTGGCATCACGCTGGCGATTGTTTTTGCCGGTACGCTCACCGCCACCCTGCTGGCGTTGCTGCTCTCATTCCTTGCCGCACGCAACATCATGCGCGGCGGGTTTCTCGGCGCGGTGGCGTTTTGTATGCGTCGCCTGTTCGACATTCTGCGCGGCATCGATATGGCGATCTGGGGGCTGATTTTTGTGCGCGCCGTTGGCCTCGGGCCGCTGGCCGGGGTACTGGCAATCATCATGCAGGATACCGGTCTGCTTGGCCGCCTGTATGCAGAAAGCCATGAAGCGGTGGATCGTTCGCCGGGACGCGGTATGACGGCTGTCGGCGCGAGCGGCCTGCAAAAACACCGTTTCAGCACCTTTACCCAGTCATTCCCGACCTTCCTCGCGCTGAGCCTTTATCAGATCGAGTCCAACACCCGTTCGGCGGCGGTGCTGGGGTTTGTCGGCGCGGGCGGTATCGGCCTGATTTATGCCGAAAACATGCGGCTGTGGAACTGGGATGTCGTGATGTTTATCACGGTGATTCTGGTCGCGGTGGTGATGCTGATGGATATGGCATCGGCCTGGCTGCGCCGACGCTATATCATCGGTAAAGCGGTGCCGCTGTTTAAGCCGGAGTAAGCTGCCAGTTAAGTTGCGGCCAGCGGCGCAGCTCTCCGTGCGCCGCCAGTTGCGGACAGGGATTCACCATAAATACATGGTCGGCGTATTCACAGAGTGGCAAATCGTTAATCGAGTCGGTATAAAACGTCACCGCCCCACGATGCTGCGGGTGATGAACAAGGAAGTTTTCCAGACAGGTAATTTTGCCTTGCTGATAGCTCGGCGTACCGTCGATGAGCCCCGTGTAGCGCCCGTTATCAGTTTTCACTTCCACGCCAATCGCGTGCGCAATGCCCAGCACTGGCGCAATCGCCTTCACCAGTAAACTGACCGATGCGGAGATAATCAGCATCGCCTGGTTGCTGGCCTGCAATTCCCTGATTAATGCCAGCGCCTGCGGGTAGATGCGCGGCACAATCTCCGTTTTCACACACCGCGCCACCATACGATCCACCAGCGCCATCGGGAGATCGCGCAGCGGCGACATGGTCAGCGCCACATACTCATGCAGATTCATTTCGCCGCGCGCGTAATCCTGCATCATGCGCTCTTCATCGCGCAAATAGTCCGTGCCATCGGCAAAACCTTCGCGCACCAGGTAGCGGCTCCATAGCGTGCTACTGTCACCAGAAATCAAGGTGTTATCGAGATCGAAAACGTACAGCGGTTGCGGCATTGTCGCGTCCAGAGTAAAGAAATCCGCCCTGCACTCTAGCAAAAAAAGATGACAACTTAACGATGCGGTTGATTTGCTAAACCGGTTTAGTTAAGTTTTAGCGATTATTTTAAAGCGGGAGAGAGTTATGTCAGCACGAGTCTGGTGTCTGGGCGACGCCGTGGTCGATTTACTGCCGGAAGGCACAGGGCGCTTGTTGCAGTGCCCCGGCGGCGCACCAGCGAATGTGGCGGTCGGCATTGCACGTTTGCAGGGAAACAGCGGTTTTATCGGCCGCGTCGGTGACGATCCTTTTGGTCACTTTATGCGTCAAACCCTCGCCGCCGAACAGGTGAATACCGCGTTTATGTCCGCCGACCCGGCGCAGCGCACCTCCACGGTGGTGGTCGCACTCGATGAAGTGGGTGAGCGCTCATTTACCTTTATGGTACGACCGAGCGCCGATCTGTTTCTCGCGGTGGATGATTTACCGCCCTTTCAGCGCGGCGAATGGCTGCACTGCTGCTCGATTGCGCTCTCTGCCGAACCGTCACGCAGCACCACATTTACGGCGATGACGCGCATCCGCGACGCCGGGGGATTTGTCAGCTTCGACCCAAATATCCGCCACGATCTGTGGGCCGATCCGCAGCAGTTACATGACGCGCTGAGCCAGGCCTTCACGCTGGCCGACGTGGTGAAACTCTCGGAAGAAGAGCTGGCCTTTTTTAGCGACCAAGCGGATATGGATGCCAACATGCAGCAATTGGCCGAACGCTTCGCCATCCCACTGTTGCTGGTGACGCAAGGTAAAGCGGGTGTCAAAGCCTGCCTGCGCGGCGCGCTCAGTGCCTGGTCAACGCAGCCGGTTATCAGCGTCGATACCACCGGCGCGGGAGATGCGTTTGTTGCCGGGTTGCTGTGGGAACTGGCGCAGCACGGGCTACCGGATAACCAGGCGCAACTTGGTGCACGTCTTGCCACCGCGCAGCGCTGCGGGGCGCTTGCCACCACGGCAAAAGGTGCCATGACGGCCTTGCCCTATCGTCATCAACTGAAGGAGTAACCCACCTGCGTGCCGCTCCGTTTTGCGAGCCGTCTCACAATCACTAAACCGGTTTAGCAAATTTGATTGCGTGAAGAAATTAGCCTTGCGTATGATTCATCACCTAAACCGGTTTAGCAAAAAAAATAATCCTGTGATGATAGCTCTTCCTTAGGGATGCAAAATGATGAAAAAAAGCACGCTTGCCGTAACCCTTGGTTTGATATTCAGCTCTGGCTCTGCACTGGCCGCCGATCCCAGCATGAGCAGCATAGAAGCCCGTCTTGCCGCGCTGGAACAACGTTTACAGGCGGCAGAACAACGCGCAAATGCCGCAGAAACCCGCGCCAAAGCGGCAGAAAAACAGGCGCAGCAACTGGCTGCCGCGCAGCAGCAGACGCAAACCACCACCAGCCAGGTTGAGCAGCGCACCGCCAAACTGGAGCAAAAAGCCACCGATGAAGGCGGGTTTGAATTCCACGGCTACGCCCGCTCCGGTCTGCTGATGAATAACTCCGCCGCCAAAACGCAGGGCGGACCAACGGTGACCCCGGCAGGTGAAACCGGCGGTCATGTTGGTCGTCTGGGTAACGAACCGGATACCTATGTCGAGATGAACCTCGAACATAAACAGACGCTGGCAAACGGCGCGACCACGCGCTTTAAAGTGATGCTGGCCGACGGGCAAAAAACCTACAACGACTGGACCGCCTCCAGCAGCGATCTCAACCTGCGCCAGGCATTTACTGAAATCGGCCATCTGCCGAGCTTCACCGGCGCATTTAAAGACTCCACCGTCTGGGCCGGTAAACGTTTTGACCGCGATAACTTTGATATCCACTGGATCGACTCCGATGTGGTGTTCCTCGCCGGGACCGGCGCCGGGATCTACGACATGAAGTGGAATGATGACACACACAGCAACCTGTCAATTTACGGCCGCACCTTCGGCGACATTGAGAACAGTGAAAACACGGCGCAGAACTATATTCTGTCGCTGAACAACTTCTACGGCCCGCTGCAACTGATGGTCAGCGGCATGCGCGCCAAAGATAACGACGATCGTGTCGATCTCGACGGCAATAAAGTGAAGGGCGATGCCGCGAATACCGGCGTGCATGCGCTGCTCGGCCTGCATAACGACAGCTTCTATGGGCTGCGGGAAGGCTCGGCGAAAACCGCCCTGCTCTACGGCCACGGCCTGGGCGCAGAGGTGAAATCGATCGGCTCCGACGGCGCGCTGCTGCCGGAAGCGGACACCTGGCGCCTCGCCAGTTACGGCATTACGCCGCTGGGCGGCGGCTGGCATATTGCACCGGCCGTACTGGCGCAAAGCAGTAAAGATCGCTACGTCAAAGGCGACAGTTACCAGTGGGCGACCGCCAACTTGCGCCTGATTCAGGGGATCACTGAAAACTTCGAAATGCAGTACGAAGGCAGCTACCAGTACATGGATCTGCGCCCGGAAGGCTACAACAGCCGTAACGCGGTGAGCGGTAGCTTCTATAAACTGACCGTCGCCCCGACGCTGAAAGCCAGCGACGTCGGCGAATTCCTCAAGCGCCCGGAAATCCGCCTGTTTGCCACCTGGATGGACTGGGATCACCGTCTGGATAAGTACGCCAGCGATGATGCCTTTGGCAGCAACGGCTTTAAATCCGGCGGCGAGTGGAACTTCGGCGTCCAAATGGAGACCTGGTTCTAATGAGTTCGGCCCCTGCGGGGTGCGGGGGTCGTCTCAACCGGGTTAACACCACAATAACGAGAAGACAGAGGTTGTTATGGATTTTGCACAAATTGCCCGCGCGCTGCTGCCGCTGCTGGGCGGTAAGGATAATATCGCCAGCGCCGCGCACTGCGCCACGCGCCTGCGCTTAGTGCTGGTGGAAGACGCAAAAGCCGATACCGCGGCAATCGGCAAAATTGACGGTGTGAAAGGCTGTTTTCGTAACGCCGGGCAGTTGCAGATTATTTTCGGTACCGGCGTGGTGAATAAAGTCTACGCGGCGTTTATCGCCGAGGCCGGAATCAACGAATCGAGCAAGTCAGAAGCCGCCGATATCGCCGCGCGCAAGCTCAATCCGTTCCAGCGCATTGCCCGCCTGCTGTCGAACATTTTCGTGCCGATTATCCCGGCGATTGTTGCCTCCGGCTTGCTGATGGGGCTGCTGGGAATGGTGAAAACTTACGGCTGGGTGAACCCGGATAACGCCCTGTACATCATGCTCGACATGTTCAGTTCGGCGGCGTTTATCATCCTGCCAATCCTGATTGGCTTTACCGCCGCCCGCGAGTTTGGCGGTAACCCCTATCTTGGCGCGACGCTGGGCGGCATTCTGACGCACCCGGCACTGACCAACGCCTGGGGCGTGGCGGCGGGCTTCCATACCATGAACTTTTTCGGTATCGAAGTGGCGATGATCGGCTACCAGGGAACCGTTTTCCCGGTACTGCTGGCCGTGTGGTTTATGAGCCTGCTGGAGAAGCAACTGCGCCGGGTGATCCCGGATGCGCTGGATCTGATCCTGACGCCGTTCCTGACGGTGATTATCTCTGGTTTTATCGCCATGCTGGTTATCGGCCCGGCGGGTCGCGCACTGGGTGATGGCATCTCTTTTGTCCTCAGCACTTTGATTAGCCATGCAGGCTGGCTGGCCGGTATGTTGTTCGGCGGGCTCTATTCGGTGATTGTGATTACCGGCGTGCATCACAGTTTTCACGCGATTGAAGCCGGGCTGCTGGGCAACCCGTCGATCGGCGTCAACTTCCTGCTGCCGATCTGGGCGATGGCGAACGTCGCGCAGGGCGGTGCCTGTCTGGCGGTGTGGTTTAAAACGAAAGATGCGAAGATCAAAGCCATTACTCTGCCTTCGGCGTTCTCGGCGCTGCTCGGCATTACCGAGGCGGCGATTTTCGGTATCAACCTGCGCTTTGTAAAACCCTTTATCGCCGCGCTTATCGGCGGGGCTGCGGGCGGCGCGTGGGTGGTTTCGGTGCATGTGTATATGACAGCGGTCGGCTTAACGGGCATCCCTGGGATGGCGATTGTGCAGGCCAGCTCGCTGCTCAACTATGTTATTGGGATGGTGATTGCATTTAGCGTCGCGTTTGTTATCTCTTACCTGCTGAAATACAAAACGGACTCCGAATAATGGCTTCAATTCCCCTGCTGCCTGCCATGTTGCAGGCAGTAATGAAAGGCCAGCCGAAAGCGCTGGCCGACCCGCACTACCCCGCCTGGCATCTTGCGCCGGTGACCGGGCTGCTTAACGATCCGAACGGTTTTATCCAGTTCGCCGGGCGTTATCATCTGTTCTACCAGTGGAATGCGCTGGGGTGTCAGCACCTGCACAAATGCTGGGCGCACTGGAGTTCGGCGGATTTACTCCACTGGCAGCATGAACCGATCGCGCTGATGCCCGACGAAGAGTATGACCACAACGGGTGCTACTCCGGCAGCGCCATTGATAACAATGGCGTGCTGACGCTGTGCTACACCGGCAACGTGAAGTTTGACGATGGTTCCCGCACCGCGTGGCAGTGCCTGGCGGTACAAAACAGCGACGGCGGTTTCGACAAGCTCGGCCCGGCCATTCCGTTGCCGCACGGCTACACCGGCCATGTGCGCGACCCGAAAGTGTGGCGGCACGACGGGCAATGGTACATGGTGCTGGGCGCGCAGGATTTACAGTTGCAGGGCAAGGTGCTACTGCTGCGCTCAGAGAATTTGTGGAACTGGCAAAACCTCGGTGAAATCGCCGGTAGCGGCCTGAACGGGCTGGATGATGCGGGCTATATGTGGGAGTGCCCGGACATGTTCCCCCTTGGCGAGCACACCTTCCTGATCTGCTGCCCGCAGGGTGTCGCACGCGAGGAGAAACGCTACCTCAATACCTACCCGAGCGCCTATCTCAGCGGCACGCTGGATTACGCCCGCGCGCAGTATCAGCACGGTGAGTTTACCGAACTGGATGCCGGGTTTGAGTTTTACGCCCCGCAAACCACCCTCGCCGACGATGGCCGCCGCCTGCTGGTCGGCTGGATGGGCGTACCGGATGGCGAAGAGATGTTACAGCCAACCGTGGCGAATGGCTGGATCCACCAGATGACCTGCCTGCGTCAACTGACTGAACATAACGGTAAGCTCTATCAGCAGCCGGTGGCTGAGCTACAGGCGCTGCGCGGTGAAGAACAGCGCTATCGCGGTACGGCAGAAGCGATGCCTGCGCTGGAGGCAGAGCAACTTGAGCTGGTGCTGGAAGGCGAGGGCGGGTTAACGCTGAATTTCGCCGATACGCTGATTCTCGAATGGCGCGGCGACGAACTGCGTCTGGCCCGTCGCAGCCTGCAAACCGGCGAGTGGCTGTACCGTTACTGGCGCGGCAGCGCGCAGAAGTTGCAGATCCTTTGCGATCGCTCAAGCGTGGAGATCTTTATCAACGAGGGCGAAGGGGTGATGAGCAGCCGCTACTTCCCGACGCATCCGGCGCAATTAACCCTGCGCGGAGTCGCAGAAGTACAGGCCCACTACTGGTCGTTACGTTCTTGCATGGTAGAATAAGTGCTTGTTTCCTTAAACGATGCAAAACCGTGCGAAAAACAAAACGCGTTACCATCAGTGATATCGCTGCGCTGGCGGGGGTGTCGAAAGCCACTGCCAGCCTGGTGCTTAACGGCCGCGGCAAAGAGCTGCGCGTGGCGCAGGAGACGCGCGACCGCGTGCTGGCGATCGCCCAACAGCATCACTACCAGCCGAGCATTTATGCCCGTCTGCTGCGCGAAAACCGCAGCCACACGCTGGGGCTGGTGGTGCCGGAAATCACCAACTATGGTTTTGCCGTTTTTTCTCATGAGCTGGAAAACCTCTGCCGCGAAGCCGGTCTGCAACTGCTGATCGCCTGTACCGACGAAAATGCCAGCCAGGAGACAGTGGTGGTCAATAACCTGGTCGCGCGTCAGGTGGATGGCCTGATTGTCGCCTCCAGCATGCAGAGCGACAGCGACTATGTGAAGCTCAGCGAGCAGTTGCCGGTGGTGCTGTTTGACCGCCACATCAATGACACCCAGTTGCCGCTGGTGATCACCGATTCGCTGACGCCGACGGCGGATTTAGTCGAACGCCTGGCGCGGGCAAACCCCGATGAAATCTATTTTCTTGGCGGCCAGCCACGGCTTTCACCGACCAAAGATCGGCTTGCCGGGTTTATGCAGGGGCTGGAGCGTGCGGGCGTAACGCCGCGCCCGGAGTGGATTATTCACGGTAACTACCACCCGAGCAGCGGTTACGAGATGTTCGCCGCGCTGTGCGCCAGGCTGGGTCGCCCGCCGAAGGCGCTGTTTACCGCTGCCTGCGGGCTGCTTGAAGGGGTGCTGCGTTATATGAGCCAGCACCATTTGCTGGAGAGCGACATCCATATCGCCAGCTTTGACGACCACTACCTGTATGATTCGCTGTCGCTGCACATCGACACCGTCGAGCAGAACGTGCCGCGGCTGGCGCAGGATTGCTTCGAGATAATCACTCAAATGATTGAGGGCAATGAACCGACAATGCCGCAGCGCGTACTGCCCGCCACGTTGCGCTGGCGTCATGCCCAGTAATGGCGGCCCGGAATTCAGATACCTGGCCCGGTAACAGAACAAAAGCCCCGATAGGGCTTTTGTTTAATGAGCGGCAAGCTCATGAAAGAAAGCGGGATTTGCCTGAATTGTTGCCAGTACCTTGGCTGCCAGGCCTGTCGGGTTACGCCGTTTGGATTCCCAACTTTTAATGGTATCAACGCTGGTTCCCAGCGCTTTCGCCATCTCACTTTGTGAAACGTTGAGTTGCTCTCTAATCGCTTTTACATCAGCTATTTCATAGCGGGTGACATTTGCCGGCGCTTTATCCCCATTTTTGATGTCTACAGCCTCTTCCAGAGAGGTTTTTAGCTCGTCAAAAAAATGCATGTCACACCTCATTTTTTCAGTAATTTCGTCAGTTTTTTCAATTCACTCTTTTCCACATCAGTCAGGTTATCTTTGATGTTTTTCGGATAAGCCATAATCAAATAGATAACCTCTTTGGTCGCCAAAAAATAAATGACTCTGGCGCTACCGCTTTTCCCCTGCGAACCCGTAGCCATTCTGATTTTTCGCCGCTCACCGCTTTTCGGTATAAAGCTGACTTTTGTGCGACTAATTAAACGCCACGCCCTTTGTGGGTTGCTGCAATTTCCCGGGCGGCTGCAACGAGCCGCAACTGTTGGGCTGCGGAGCGTTTTCCATCACGCCGCGAACAAACTTCAGTTCATCGGCAAAAGCGACGTTGACGGTGCCGTTATGGGTAATGCCGGGATAGGTTTTCCACTCCACCGCATTGCCGCCAGCGCACAGCGCGGCCACTGCGGCGTATTGATGGTGCGGCGATAAGGTGTGATCGGCGAGACCGGTGGCGGCAAACAGCGGTGCCGGGAAGGCTTTGACTGGCATATCGGTTACCGGCAGCAGCGCGTTAGTGACCTGCGCAGAACCGCCGATAAATGCCGCGCTGCCGTCGAGTTTTTCGCGGCGCTCATAGCGGCCCAGTTCGCTCATACAGGCGGTTTTCGCCAATGCCAGCAGCTTCGCTCCCTTTTCTGTTACCCATTTTTCAGCGGGCGGTGCGCCATCCGGCAGCGAGCCGCCAATCAATCGTAACATCGTAAAGCGTGAGGGATCGCGATTACCCGGACGCGCATTGCCGGGTTTCACCGGCCCATCCGGAAACGTTGCCACCACGCCCGTGGCAAGGGTGGCGCGCAGTTTCAATTCCGGGGCGTAATCCGGTGCAATCAGGCTGGCGCCAAGCGACGCGCCCGATCCCTGCGACTGGCCGCTGATCACCAGGTTATTCGCGAGCTGCTGCGGCCAGGCCTGTAGCGCCGCGCGAACGCTGTCGAGCACCGAACGTCCTTCCGCTTCCCAGTTCATATAGGGATGAGGCCCCGGCCCGCCGAGCCCCTGATAATCGGTGGCGACCACCGCAAAGCCCTGCTGGAGCCACTGGTTAATATAGTGCGCATCCCGCGCTGTCGGGTTAGTCCACGACGGCGCACAGCTATCGGCAACGCCCAGCGTACCGTGCGCCCAGGCGAGAATCGGCCAGCCTCCGGCCGGTGGATTGCCTTTCGGGAACCAAAGCGCGCCGCTGACCGGCACAATTCCGGCGTTCCAGCGTTTATCGCGCGAGGTATACAGAATGCGTTGCGCCTTGCTGGCTGCGGTGATTTCCGGCTGTGCGGGCAGCGGCTCTTCGCGCAGCATTATGCCGGGGTTTGCAGGCAAAGAACCGTCCCAGATGTAGAAAGGTGAAAGCGATTGATCGCCTGCCGCAGGCCCGACGGGCAAAGCATTACTCCAGGCGCTCGCGCCATTAATCCAGACGCTGACAGCGCAGAGCGCATATTTCAAAACCTTCACATTCTTCTCCGGAAACATCGCCATACACTGCCCTCAGTAAACGAAGGTGTTACAGAGAATTCAAACCAAAAGTGTTAAGGATTTATTCAGTGCTTGAATTCTTCCGCCCTTTATTTTAGATTTATCTAAATTTAGAAAAATCTAAACAACCATGACCAAACCTGATATCCCGTTACTTCAGAAACAGGCTGAGCAGGCATCCGGATTGCTGAAAGCGATGAGCAACCCGCACCGGCTGCTGATCCTCTGCATGCTGTGCGATGCGCCGGGCACCTCTGCGGGTGAACTGAGCGCCATTACTGGCCTTAGCCCTTCAGCGACATCGCAACATCTGGCACGGATGAAAGAGGAAGGCCTGGTTGAAAGCCTGCGCCAGGCGCAGCGGGTCAACTACTTCATTAAAGGTGAAGCGGTTGGCAAAATTATCAGCACACTCAAGGGGCTCTACTGCCCGTAGGAGTAACTATGTCTTATACCCGGATCTCCGCGGCTGACGCCCGCGCACAGCAAGCGGCAGGCGCACTGCTTATCGATATTCGCCAGCCTGATGAATTTCGCCGCGAACACGTGCCCGGAGCCGTCTCACTGCCGTTGGAAGCATTGCTGAACGGTGCGCCGATTGCTACCGACTCGCCCACACAAACGGTGATTTTTCACTGTCAGTCCGGCAGACGTACGCAGGAAAATGCCGATGCGCTGATACGTGCCGCAGGACACGCGCCGGTGGCCATTCTCGAAGGCGGGCTAAATGGCTGGAAACAGGCGCATCTGCCGACGGTGGAAGATAAACACCAGCCGCGTCCGCTGATGCAGCAGGTGCAAATGGTGGCGGGCAGCCTGATCCTGCTCGGCGTGATACTCGGTTACGCAGCGCATCCGGGATTTTTCCTGCTCTCCGGTTTCGTCGGCGCAGGCCTGCTGTTCGCCGGAGTCAGCGGCTGGTGCGGCATGGCGCTGCTGCTGGCGAAAATGCCATGGAACAAAGTGTGAAAATATGTGCATTTCTCTGCCGATGAGGCAACGGCAACCGCCGTCGGTCAGCGCCACGGCAAACCGATAGTGCTGATCGTTGAAGCGGGGCGGATGCACGCGCAAGGCTTTGTTTTCTATCAGGCGGCTAACGGCGTGTGGTTGACGGAAAGCGTTTATCTGCCAATAACGGCTTGTCTGGCGTTTCTCCTCTGGGTCAAATGAGTGATATATTTCAGAGCGTCAATCCAAGGAGACGCCATGGCGGAATTTGATTCACTCGCGCAGGAACTGCTGGCGCAGGCAGAGACTGAACAACAGCGACAGCAGGAACGCGACCGGGCATTACTCGATCAGGTGCTTGAAATCTACGGACAAAAGTACGTGGCCGAGCAGTTGAAAAAGGCGGGCAAAGCGGAATGGAGCCGTGAATCGCTCAACCGTTGGATAAACGGCAAAGGCAGCGCCAAAACGCTGACCGCCGCCGAAGAGGCGCAACTGCGTGCGCTGCTCCCCTCGCCCCCCGCTCATCACCCCAACTATCGTTTCCGTTTTATCGATCTCTTTGCCGGTATTGGCGGTATTCGCAGCGGGTTTGAAGCTATCGGCGGGCAGTGCGTGTTCACCAGCGAATGGAACAAAAACGCGGTGCGCACCTATAAGGCCAACTGGTACAACGATAAGTCCACGCATATCTTTAATCAGGATATCCGCGAAGTGACGCTGAGCGGCAATCCTGCCGTCTCTGAAGCCCAGGCTTACGCCCACATCAAACAGCAGATCCCCAAGCACGACGTGCTGCTGGCGGGCTTTCCCTGCCAGCCTTTTAGCCTCGCCGGGGTGAGTAAAAAGAATGCCCTTGGTCGCGCCCACGGCTTTGAGTGCGAGGCGCAGGGAACGCTGTTTTTCGACGTTGCGCGCATTATCAAAGCCCGCCGTCCGGCAATCTTCGTGCTGGAGAACGTCAAAAACCTTAAAAGCCACGACAAAGGCAAAACCTTCAGCGTGATCATGAATACGCTGGATGAACTGGGCTATGACGTGGCCGATGCCGATGCTTCCGGCAAAGACGATCCGAAAATCATTGATGGCCGCCACTTTTTACCGCAGCACCGCGAACGCATTGTGCTGGTTGGTTTTCGCCGTGATTTACAGCTCAATGAAGGTTTTACCCTGCGCGATATCGACCGCTTTTACCCCACGCAGCGCCCGACCTTCGGCCAACTGCTCGACCCGACGGTCGACAGCAAATATGTGCTGTCGCCAAAGCTCTGGGAGTACCTCTATCGCTATGCGCAAAAACATGCAGCAAAAGGGAATGGCTTCGGTTTCGGACTGGTGGATCCCACCCATGCCGCAAGCGTGGCCCGCACGCTGTCGGCGCGCTATCACAAAGACGGTTCAGAGATCCTTGTCGATCGCGGCTGGGATAAAGCACTGGGTGAAGCTGATTTCGGCAATGCAGAGAACCAGGCGCGCCGTCCGCGTCGCCTGACGCCGCGTGAATGCGCGCGTCTGATGGGGTTTGAAAAAGTCGGCGAACAGCCGTTTCGCATCCCGGTTTCCGACACCCAGGCGTACCGCCAGTTTGGCAACTCGGTGGTAGTGCCGGTATTCGCCGCCGTGGCGAAATTACTGGAGCCGCGCATTGCGCTGGCAGTAAAAAAACGCCGCAACAACCTGTAACGCACTTCCCGGCATGTGATATGCCGGGCACTTATTAAAGTCTTATTTAAGCGTTTAAAAAGCGATTATAAAGTTACCTTTGGCCAGGCCGATATTAGCAGAGCAATCCCGACTCTCTCACGGACTATGGCCATGCTCAAAAATATACGGGTTATTACCGGCATCATTATTGCTCTTTCGGTATTTTGTCTTCTCCAGTTGGTCACCGGGGGACTTTTCTACTCTGCGGTCAATAATGACAGGCTGAACTTCCAGAACAGCGGGGTTCTTAACGCGCAGCAAGAAAACTTAGGCGACAGCGTTAACACGCTGATCAAAACGCGCGTCACCGTCACCCGCGTGGCGATTCGCTTTTTGAAAAACCAACGCGATCCGGCCTCCCTTGCCAGCATCGATAAACTCCTCACCACCGCAACCGACTCGCTCGGCAAAGCAGAAGGTTATTTTAATAACTACAAAAACACGCCGCGCGTGGCGGGCCAGGACAGCGCTTTAGCCGACGAAGTTTCGCAAAACATCAGCAAAATGCATGACGTTTTGCAGCAGTCGATCACCTTCCTGCGGGCCAATAATTACGAGGCTTACGGCAACCTGGATGCGCAACAGGCGCAGGATGATATGGACGCCAGCTATACGAAGTGGCGGGCGGAAAACAACACCTTCCTGCAAGCGGCAGCACAGCAAAACCAGAATAGCTTCACCAGTATGCAATGGACGCTGGGCGTAATTTTGCTGGTGGTAATTGCGGTAATGGTCATGATCTGGCTGGGTCTGCAACACCTTCTGCTGCGACCGCTGCACAGCATTATGGGGCATATTCGCGCCATTGCCGGGGGCGATCTGACGCAATCGATCGCTGCCGAAGGCCGCAACGAGATGAGCCAGCTGGCGACCGGCCTGCATGAGATGCAATCAGCGCTGGTGCAAACCGTCAGCGCGGTGCGTAACAGTTCTGATTCGATCTACACCGGCGCCAGCGAGATCTCCACCGGCAACAACGATCTCTCTTCCCGCACCGAGCAGCAGGCGGCTTCGCTGGAAGAGACTGCGGCCAGCATGGAACAACTCACCGCCACCGTGAAGCAGAACACCGATAACGCCCGCCAGGCATCGCTGCTGGCGAAAAATGCCTCCGATACGGCAGCTCGCGGCGGTGAAGTGGTCAGCAATGTGGTGCGGACCATGAGCGAGATTTCCGACAGCTCTCAGCAAATCGCACATATCACCAGCGTGATTGATAGTATCGCCTTCCAGACCAATATTCTGGCGCTGAACGCTGCGGTGGAAGCCGCCCGCGCAGGCGAACAGGGACGCGGCTTTGCCGTGGTGGCCGGTGAGGTGCGTACGCTGGCAAGCCGCAGCGCACAGGCAGCAAAAGAGATTAAGACGCTGATTGAAAACTCGGTGAACCGCGTAAACTCTGGCACCACGCTGGTTGCCGAAGCAGGCGATACCATGAAGGAGATCGTCAACGCGGTGACGCGCGTAACCGACATTATGGGTGAAATCGCCTCCGCTTCCGATGAGCAGAGCAAAGGGATTGAGCAGGTCAGCCTTGCGGTATCGCAGATGGACAGCGTCACGCAGCAGAACGCCTCGCTGGTGCAGGAATCGGCGGCGGCCTCAGCAGCGCTGGAAGAGCAGGCCGAGCAGTTGCGTCAGGCTGTGGCAGTGTTCCGCGTGAATGGACACAGCACGCTGCTGAGCAAAAAAGCCGGTACGCCAAAACCGTCAGCGCTTCGCCCGGCTACGCCAACGGCAGCCTCCGGGGACAGCAACTGGGAAACGTTCTGATAACTTCGCACAGGCGCGATACTTGTTATCGCGCCGCTGCGTTAATCGCGGGTTTGCACCCAGAAAGCGTGAATCAGGCCGGGAACGTAGCCCAGCAGGGTGAGCAGGATATTGATGATAAATGCCCAGCCAAAGCCTTTGCCCAGCAGCACGCCGAGCGGCGGAAGAATAATCGTCAGGACAATGCGCCAGAAACCCATGTTGCCTCCCATGCAGAAAATTTCAGGTAATTGAAATAAAAGACTTTCTCTTTAAGAATAGACACTCTGCAATGTACCGCCACTTCCACCACGCGCTTTTACCCTCTTTTACGCTGTACCCCCCACGGCCTCCAGGCTAAGGTTAGAGACACAACAAATGAGAAAGGAGGAAGGTATGTTTTCTGTCGGCGATATTGTGCAACCGCGCATTGGCGGGCCAAAACTTAAAGTGCTTGAAGTTCATCAGGATCAAATCGTTGCGGTTCCCGCCCACGACGAAACGGCAGACAAAATTACGCTGAAAGCGGAAGATGTCTCGCCGTATAAAGAAGACGGCGATTTCGGCGTCTGTTAATGCCTCAGCGGTGGGCGTTCCCCACCGCTCTGGACATTATTTTATGCAAAACATAAGCATAAATAATCACACACCATATCAGAATTAAACTCCGCAAAAACACCTTTATCAGCATAAAAAATTCTGTTGATTATTTTATCCGCATGCCGGAAGCAGAGTACGCTAAAACGCGCCCTGTATTCCTCCCGCAAAGTGCTGCATTTTTTCTCACATCAACCATAAGCTTTTGATATTGAATAAATTTAATAACCACTCCAGTTAAAATAATGAAATGGGCAGAAAACGCGCAAACGCAGAGCACTTTATCCAACAAAGAAAAGAAAATAAAAATTTATCTCTAGTTGTTAGTTTCAAACCAGATGGATACTCTATCCGCATTAATTCAGCCACTTCAAAACGCTAAAAGACCCGTTCATTCGCCTTTTCGTTGATTCTCAAGGAGCAGCACCATGTTCTCTTCGCAGTCTCGCCTGCGTCACGCCGCAGCAGACACCTTTGCGATGGTTGTCTATTGTTCGGTAGTGAACATGCTGATTGAAATATTTCTCTCCGGAATGAGCTTCGAACAGTCACTTTCATCGCGCCTGGTCGCCATCCCGGTGAACATTATTATTGCCTGGCCTTATGGTTTGTACCGCGATGCCTTTATGCGTTATGCGCGCCGTATTAGCCCTTCAGGCTGGATGAAAAATCTGGCGGATGTGCTGGCGTATGTCACCTTCCAGTCGCCGGTTTACGTGGCGATCCTCTGGTCGGTAGGTGCGGACTGGCATCAGATTGTCGCTGCGGTCAGTTCGAATATTGTGCTGTCGATGATGATGGGCGCCGTTTACGGCTACTTCCTCGATTACTGCCGCCGTCTGTTCCGGGTGAGCAGTTACCACCAGGCCAAAGCCTGATTGCGGATGGCAGGCGATGCCTGCCATCGTTTAGTGCTGTTCGCCAAATAATCCTTTTAGAAAACGTTCCAGCGCCACGCGCGAACTGAATCCGTGCGGAATGCCGTAATGCTCCTGGGAATCGCCGCCAAAATAGAGCGGGAAATTCTGGTAGTGATCGCACAACTTGATGTCCGAGGCGGGTTCCGCGAGCGACGAACTGCGTTCTTTCAGCGTGGGGTGGATCACCAGCGCCGTACGGCCCATTCGCGCTTCGCGATTCACATAAACATAATTTTCACCGCGACGATAACCATAGGTTTTTGGCGTCGCCACATCCATTGTAAATCCCACGTTTTCCAGAACGCGTGCCACTTCATCGGGTCTTAAATACATAGATTTTCCTCGTCATCTCTCTACAGCCTCGCCACCTTACATGACTAAGCATTGACCGTGATTCAGAAAATTCCACAAACTGGCGTGAAAGAGGTGATTGCCGTCAGGCCTTAAAAATTATGGTCTAAACTAAAATTCACATCAAAAACGAGGGAGGATCCTATGTTTAACAGACCGAATCGCCGTGATGTTGATGAAGGCGTCGAGGATATCAACAACGATGTCAGCCAATTAGCCGATAGTCTCGAAGAGGTACTTAAATCATGGGGCAGCGACGCCAAAGACGAAGCGGAAAGCGCACGTCGTAAAGCACAGGCGCTGTTAAAAGAGACCCGCGCACGTCTGCATGGCCGCAACCGTGTGCAACAAGCTGCGAGCGACGTTGTAAGTTGCGCAGATACCTTTGTGAAAGACAAACCCTGGTGCAGCGTTGGTGCTGCCGCCGCCATCGGTATTTTCGTCGGCGCGCTACTCAGTTTGCGTCGCTAAAATCCACGGTTTTCGCAAAAACCCCTGCCCGGTTAACCCGCGCAGGGGTTTTTATTTGCCCTCGCATCGCTGTATCCCTGTGTAAAATGTGTACAAATCACCCTTACCCATTGTGTCCATCCTTTGGGCAAAGCCTATGACAATTTCCTATATATTGTGTGGTTGCATCTTTCTATAACTACATCTAGTATTCTTCTCAGTGGCACACACACTAACTGACGCGAACCTTCGCGCCGTTCTTCTATTTTAAACGGAAATACGAATTATGCGCATTACCATTTACACTCGAAATGATTGTGTTCAGTGCCACGCCACGAAACGTGCCATGGAAAGCCGTGGCCTGGCGTTCGAAATGGTGAACGTTGACCATGTGCCCGAAGCAGCCGATGAGCTTCGCGCGATGGGCTTTCGTCAGTTACCGGTGGTTGTCGCCGGGGAAACGCGCTGGTCCGGCTTTCGCCCGGATATGATCAACCGTCTGCACAGCGCCCCCAACATGGCCAGCGCATGAGTACCCTCGTCTACTTCTCCAGCAGCTCCGAAAATACGCAGCGCTTTATTACGCGTCTTGGGCTGCCGGCAGTGCGTATTCCGCTCAATGAGCGGGAGCGCCTCCGGGTAGACGAACCTTATATCCTTGTTGTGCCCAGTTATGGCGGCGGCGGAACGGCAGGCGCGGTTCCCCGCCAGGTGATCCGCTTTTTAAACGATCCGCATAACCGGTCGTTGATTCGCGGCGTGATCGCCTCCGGTAACCGGAATTTTGGCGAAGCATACGGTCGTGCCGGCGATGTGGTGTCGCAGAAATGCGGCGTGCCGTATCTCTACCGTTTTGAGCTGATGGGTACGCAGCAGGACATCGACAATGTGCGTAAAGGAGTGAGCGAATTTTGGCAACGACAACCGCAGAGCGCGTGAAACACGAAACGCTGGATTACCATGCACTGAATGCGATGCTGAATCTTTATGATAAAGATGGCCGCATTCAGTTTGATAAAGATCGCGAGGCGGTTGACGCCTTTATGGCGAATCATGTGCGCCCCAATACCGTCACTTTCAGCAGCCAGGATGAACGGCTGAACTGGCTGATGAGCGAAGGTTATTACGATGCTACCGTGCTGGCGCGTTACGACCGTGCGTTCGTCGTCGATCTGATTGCGCACGCGCACGCCAGCGGTTTTCGTTTTCAGACCTTCCTTGGCGCATGGAAGTTTTACACCAGCTACACGCTAAAAACCTTCGACGGCAAACGCTATCTTGAGCACTTTGAAGACCGCGCCTGCCTGGTCGCGCTGACGCTGGCGCAGGGCGATGAAGCGCTGGCGCGGCAACTGGCGGAAGAGATCCTCTCTGGCCGTTTCCAGCCCGCGACGCCAACCTTCCTGAACTGCGGTAAACAGCAGCGCGGTGAACTGGTTTCCTGCTTCCTGCTGCGCATTGAAGACAATATGGAATCGATTGGCCGCGCGGTGAACTCGGCGTTGCAGCTCTCCAAACGTGGCGGCGGCGTGGCGTTTCTGCTCTCCAACCTGCGCGAAGCGGGCGCGCCAATCAAACGTATTGAAAACCAGTCTTCCGGCGTGATCCCGGTAATGAAAATGCTGGAAGATGCCTTTTCCTACGCCAACCAGCTTGGCGCGCGTCAGGGCGCGGGCGCGGTTTATCTGCATGCGCATCACCCGGACATTCTGCGTTTCCTCGATACCAAACGTGAAAACGCCGACGAGAAGATCCGCATCAAAACCCTGTCGCTGGGCGTGGTAATTCCGGATGTCACCTTCCGGCTGGCCAAAGAAAACGCGCAGATGGCGCTGTTTTCGCCCTATGATGTCGAGCGCCTGTATGGCAAACCGTTTGGCGATATAGCGATTAGCGAGCTGTATGATGAACTGCTGGCCGACGATCGCGTGCGCAAAAGCTACATTAACGCCCGCGACTTCTTCCAGACGCTGGCGGAGATCCAGTTTGAGTCCGGCTACCCGTACATCATGTTTGAAGACACGGTGAACCGCGCGAACCCGATTGCCGGGCGCATCAATATGAGCAACCTGTGCTCGGAGATTTTGCAGGTCAACAGCGCTTCGACATTTGATGAAAACCTCGATTACGCCACGACCGGCCACGATATTTCCTGCAACCTGGGTTCGCTGAATATCGCGCATACCATGGATTCGCCGGACTTCGGCCGCACGGTGGAAACCGCGATTCGCGGGCTGACGGCGGTGTCCGATATGAGCCACATCCGCTCTGTACCGTCGGTTGAGACCGGCAATGCCGCCTCGCACGCCATTGGGCTGGGCCAGATGAACCTGCACGGTTATCTGGCGCGCGAAGGCATCGCCTATGGCAGCCCGGAAGGGCTCGATTTCACCAACTTCTATTTCTACACCATCACCTGGCATGCGCTGCACACCTCGATGATGATTGCCCGCGAGCGCGGCCAGCATTTTGCCGGTTTCCCGGCGTCGCGCTACGCCAGCGGCGAATACTTCAGCCAGTACCTGGAAGGCGACTGGCAACCGAAAACGGAGAAAGTCCGTGCGCTGTTTGCCCGTTCCGGCATCACCCTCCCGACGCGCGAGATGTGGCAGCAACTGCGTGAAGATGTGATGCGTTACGGCATTTATAACCAGAATTTACAGGCGGTTCCGCCGACCGGCTCCATCTCGTACATCAACCATGCGACATCGAGTATTCACCCGATTGTGTCGAAAATTGAGATCCGCAAGGAAGGCAAAACCGGGCGCGTTTACTACCCGGCCCCGTTTATGACCAATGAAAACCTGGCGCTGTACGAAGATGCGTATGAGATTGGCCCGGAGAAGATCATTGATACCTATGCCGAAGCCACGCGCCATGTCGATCAGGGGCTGTCGCTGACGCTGTTCTTCAAAGACACCGCCACCACGCGCGATATCAACAAAGCACAGATCTACGCCTGGAAGAAAGGCATCAAGACGCTGTATTACATTCGCCTGCGCCAGCTTGCGCTGGAAGGCACTGAGATCCAGGGCTGCGTGTCCTGCGCGTTATAAGGAGAAAAGGATGAGCCAACTAACACGTATCAGCGCGGTGAACTGGAACAAAATCCAGGACGATAAAGATCTGGAAGTGTGGAACCGGCTGACCAGCAATTTCTGGCTGCCGGAAAAGGTGCCGCTGTCGAACGATATTCCCGCCTGGCAGACGTTAAGCCCGGCGGAGCAACAGCTTACCATCCGCGTTTTTACCGGCCTGACGCTGCTCGACACCATTCAGAATACCGTTGGTGCACCGGCGTTAATGAGCGACGCGCTGACACCGCATGAAGAGGCGGTGTTGTCGAACGTCAGCTTTATGGAAGCGGTGCATGCCCGCTCCTACAGTTCGATTTTTTCCACGCTATGCCAGACCAAGGATGTCGATGCCGCGTATAGCTGGAGCGAAGAAAACCCGGCGTTGCAGCGCAAGGCGCAGATCATCCTGCAACACTATCGCGCCGATGAGCCGCTGAAAAAGAAGATCGCCAGCGTTTTTCTGGAATCTTTTCTCTTCTATTCCGGTTTCTGGCTGCCGATGTACTGGTCAAGCCGCGGCAAACTGACCAACACGGCAGACCTGATTCGGCTGATCATCCGCGATGAAGCAGTACACGGTTACTACATTGGTTATAAGTACCAGAAAGGGCTGGAGAAAGTTAGCGCAGAAAAACGCGAGGAACTGAAGAATTTCGCGCTGGATCTGCTGATGGATCTCTACGATAACGAGCTGCAATACACCGAAGATGTATACGCGCAGAGCGGCTGGGCCGAAGAGGTGAAAGCGTTCCTCTGCTATAACGCCAACAAAGCGCTGATGAACCTCGGTTATGAAGCGCTCTTCCCGGCGGAAATGGCGGACGTGAACCCGGCCATTCTTGCCGCGCTTTCACCGAATGCTGACGAAAACCACGACTTTTTCTCCGGCTCCGGCTCTTCATATGTGATGGGAAAAGCCGTCGAAACCGAAGACGAAGACTGGAATTTTTAACCGCCTGTTCCTCTCCCTTTCCGGGAGAGGAATATTCCCGCCGATATTATTTTTTAAAAACCCGCTTGTGAAAAAGGTTATTGCTATTACGCGAATATCTGCGCATTTTCCCGGCATAATATTCAAACAGGCACTACACTGTAATTTCTTTGTCATTTTCACCTGAAGCGCTCCATTTCAGGTGCGATTTCGCGACGAAAACGAAAAAATTATCATCCGCCGTCAGCCCTTATCTCATGGGAAATAGAGACGATTCTGCAAACGTCAAATTCAGCAGGCCCGGCAATTGAGGGTTGTCTCAGATTCTGAGTATGTTAGGGTATAGCCAGTCAATTATTCTCATCAGGTATTATATCGACACAATAAATAACAGGAACTCTTTTATTGCATGGCAATTAAATTAGAAGTGAAGAATCTCTATAAAATATTTGGCGAGCATCCGCAGCGGGCTTTCAAATATATTGAGAAAGGATTTTCAAAAGAAGCGATTCTGGAAAAAACGGGTCTGTCGCTTGGCGTTAAAGACGCCAGTCTGGCCATTGAAGAAGGCGAGATATTTGTCATCATGGGGTTATCCGGATCGGGTAAATCCACTATGGTACGCCTTCTCAATCGCCTGATTGAACCCACCCGTGGACAGGTGCTGATTGATGGCGTGGATATCGCCAGAATATCAGACGCCGAGCTACGCGAGGTGCGCAGGAAAAAGATTGCGATGGTCTTCCAGTCGTTTGCGTTAATGCCCCATATGACGGTGCTGGATAACACCGCATTTGGTATGGAATTAGCGGGAATTGCACCGCAGGCGCGACAGGAAAAAGCGCTCGACGCCCTGCGTCAGGTCGGGCTGGAAAATTATGCGCACGCATATCCGGATGAACTCTCCGGCGGTATGCGTCAGCGTGTTGGTCTGGCGCGTGCGTTAGCGATTAATCCGGACATTCTATTAATGGATGAAGCCTTCTCGGCGCTCGATCCATTAATTCGTACGGAAATGCAGGATGAACTGGTAAAACTGCAAGCGAAACATCAGCGCACCATCGTATTTATTTCTCACGATCTGGATGAAGCTATGCGTATTGGCGACCGGATTGCCATTATGCAAAATGGCGAAGTGGTACAGGTCGGTACGCCGGATGAAATATTGAATAATCCGGCCAATGATTATGTGCGCACCTTCTTCCGCGGTGTGGATATTAGCCAGGTGTTTAGCGCGAAAGATATTGCACGTCGAACACCGGTGGGTTTGATCCGTAAAACGCCAGGTTTTGGCCCGCGCTCAGCGCTGAAATTGTTGCAGGATGAAGACCGTGAATACGGTTATGTGATTGAACGCGGCAATAAATTTGTCGGCATTGTCTCCATCGACTCCCTGAAAGCGGCGCTCAGCCAGAACGCGGGGATCGAGGCGGCGTTAATTGACTCCCCGCTTGCGGTGGAGGCGGAAACGCCGCTCAGCGAGTTGCTCTCCCATGTCGGACAGGCGCCCTGCGCCGTGCCGGTCGTCGGTGAAGAACAACAGTACGTGGGCATCATCTCGAAACGGATGCTGCTACAGGCTTTAGATCGCGAGGGGGCAAACAATGGCTGATCAAAATAACCCGTGGGATAGCGCGCCAGCAACCGATAGCGCGGCGCAGTCCGCAGATGCCTGGGGCGGCGGTTCTGCCGCGCCTGCCGACAGCGGCGGTGCCGACTGGCTGCACAGCGCGCCAGCACCCGCGCCGGAACATTTCAACATTATGGATCCGTTCCATAAAACGCTGATCCCGCTGGATAGCTGGGTAACGCAGGGGATCGACTGGGTAGTGATGCACTTCCGCCCGGTATTCCAGGGGATCCGTATCCCTATCGACTATATCCTGAGCACTTTCCAGCAACTGCTGCTTGGGATGCCCGCGCCGGTTGCGATCATCGTATTCTCGCTGATCGCCTGGCAGATGAGCAGTGCCGGAATGGGGATTGCCACGCTGGTATCGCTGATTGCCATTGGCGCGATTGGTGCCTGGTCGCAGGCGATGGTTACGCTGGCGCTGGTGCTGACCGCGCTGCTGTTCTGCGTGGTGATCGGTTTACCGCTGGGGATCTGGCTGGCGCGTAGCCCACGGGCGTCGAAAATCATTCGCCCGCTGCTGGATGCCATGCAGACCACGCCGGCGTTTGTTTACCTGGTGCCGATTGTGATGCTGTTTGGTATCGGCAACGTGCCCGGCGTGGTGGTGACGATTATCTTCGCCCTGCCGCCGGTGGTGCGTCTGACGATCCTCGGTATTAATCAGGTTCCGGCGGATTTGATTGAAGCTTCACGCTCATTTGGCGCCAGCCCGCGTCAAATGTTGTTCAAAGTACAGTTACCACTGGCCATGCCTACCATTATGGCGGGAATTAACCAGACGCTGATGCTTGCCCTCTCCATGGTAGTGATCGCCTCAATGATCGCCGTTGGCGGGCTTGGCCAGATGGTACTGCGCGGTATTGGCCGCCTCGATATGGGGCTGGCGACCGTCGGCGGCGTTGGGATTGTCATCCTCGCCATCATTCTCGACCGCCTGACGCAGGCTGTCGGCCGCGATTCCCGCAGCCGTGGAAATCGTCGCTGGTATCAAACCGGCCCGCTGGGTCTGCTGACCCGTCCATTCGCCAAATAAACCTGTTTCCCGGCGCTCAGCGCCGGGTCAACACGTCCCACCTGAACAATAAGGAACAACGATGCGACATAGCGTACTTTTTGCCACAGCGTTTGCCACCCTTGTCTCTACCAGCACATTTGCTGCAGACCTGCCCGGCAAAGGCATCACCGTACAGCCCTTCCAGAGCACCATTTCTGAAGAAACCTTCCAGACGCTGCTGGTCAGCCGCGGGCTGGAAAAACTCGGTTATACGGTGAATAAACCGAGCGAAGTGGATTACAACGTCGGTTATACCTCTCTTGCCGCTGGCGACGTCACCTTTACCGCCGTTAACTGGCAGCCGCTGCACGACGACATGTATGCCGCCGCAGGCGGTGACAGCAAGTTTTACCGCTCCGGAGTATTTGTCACCGGCGCGGCGCAGGGTTACCTGATCGATAAGAAAACCGCCGAGCAGTACCACATTAAAAGCATCGATCAGCTTAAAGATCCGAAAATCGCCAAACTGTTCGACACCAATGGCGACGGCAAAGCCGATCTGACCGGCTGCACACCCGGCTGGGGCTGTGAAGCGGTAATTAATCACCAGATCGACGCTTACGGCCTGAGCAACACCGTGGTGCATAATCAGGGCAACTATGCGGCGATGATGGCGGACACCATTACCCGTTTCAAAGAGGGTAAACCGGTGCTTTATTACACCTGGACGCCGTACTGGGTGAGCGATGTGCTGAAACCGGGTAAAGATGTGGTCTGGTTGCAGGTACCGTTCTCTTCCCTGCCGGGCAAGCAGAAAGATATCGACACCAAACTGCCGAACGGCATGAACTACGGCTTCCCGGTGAACACCATGCACATTGTCGCCAACAAAGCCTGGGCGGAGAAAAACCCGGCAGCGGCGAAATTGTTCTCGCTGATGAAGCTGCCTATCGCCGATATCAATGCGCAGAACGCGATGATGCATGACGGCAAAGCCTCCGAAGCGGATATTCAGGGTCATGTTGACGGCTGGATTAAAGCCCACCAGCAGCAGTTTGACGGCTGGGTAAAAGAAGCGCTGGCCGCGCAGAAGTAATCCTCTCCTGATAAAGCGCCATTCGGTTTATGCCGGATGGCGCTTTCGCGTATCCGGCCTGCGCGCCATATACCGCCAGCGTTGCAAATTCAGGTATCGCCCGTAAGTCGGATAAGGCTGCGCCGTCATCCGGTAATCGACGCGCCATCGGCTCTCCCCGCAACGACTGCACAGATAACAACACGCCCTCTCAAGTAATTGACTATGATAGGTTTCTGAAAAAACCATTACTGATTACGCATTCCTATGACACAAGCAAACCACGGTCTTAGCCCGGCGCTGATTGCGCTGATGTCCGTCGCCACGGGCCTTGCGGTCGCCAGCAATTACTATGCGCAACCGCTGCTCGACACCATCGCTCATGCCTTTTCGCTGTCGCCTAATCAGGCGGGCTTTATTGTTACCGCCGCCCAGCTTGGCTATGCCGCTGGCCTGCTGTTTCTGGTGCCGCTCGGCGATATGTTTGAGCGGCGCACGCTCATTGTGGTGATGACGCTGCTGTCGGCGGGCGGCATGTTGATTACCGCCAGTAGTTCGTCGCTGAGCTTCATGATCCTCGGCACCGCGCTGACCGGACTATTTTCCGTCGTCGCGCAGATCCTCGTGCCGCTGGCCGCAACATTAGCCACGCCGGATAAACGTGGCAAAGTGGTCGGTACCATCATGAGCGGGCTGCTGCTGGGGATTTTACTGGCGCGCACCGTTGCCGGATTGCTCGCCAGTCTCGGCGGCTGGCGCACGGTGTATTGGGTCGCCAGCGTGCTCATGGTGCTGATGGCGCTGGCGCTGTGGCGCGGTCTGCCGAAGCTCAAACAGGAAACGCACCTCAATTATCCGCAACTACTCGGCTCTGTGTTTACGCTGTTCGCCGGGGATAAAGTGCTGCGCACCCGCGCCCTGCTCGGCTGCCTGAGCTTCGCCAACTTCAGTATTCTCTGGACGTCAATGGCGTTCCTGCTGGCCTCGCCGCCGTTCAACTTCTCCGAAGCGGTCATCGGTTTGTTCGGCCTGGTCGGCGCGGCGGGCGCATTAGGCGCGCGCCAGGCTGGCGGTCTGGCGGATCGCGGTAAATCGCATCTCACCACCACGGGCGGTCTGCTATTGCTGCTGCTTTCCTGGCTGGCCATTTGGCTCGGTCACAGCTCGATTATCGCGCTGATTATTGGCATTATTGTGCTCGATCTCACCGTGCAGGGCGTGCATATCACCAACCAGACGGTGATTTACCGCATCAAACCGGATGCGCGTAATCGCCTGACCGCCGGGTATATGACCAGCTACTTTATTGGCGGCGCAGCAGGTTCGTTGATCTCGGCCTCCGCCTGGCAGCATGCGGGCTGGACGGGCGTCTGCGCGGCGGGCAGTACGCTGGCGCTGTTGAATCTGCTGGTCTGGTGGCGAGGATTTCACCGCCAGCAAGTGACGAAGTAAGCAAGCGCTCACATTTACATCATTCCACTAAAAACCGGGTGTTAACGAGTCCTTCAGTCTGTTAAGGTTATAGGACTTGTTTATCCCGGTTATATTAACGTGGGTGATATATAACAAACACTATGGATAGTTCAGCAATACCTCCAGACGCCGAGCCAGTGAAAGTAGCCACGCTACAGGAAGGCATCAAAGACAGTCTTCCTATCGTTTTAAGCTACATCCCCGTTGCATTTGCCTTTGGTATGAATGCCAGCAAACTCGGTTTTTCTCCTCTCGAAAGCCTCTTTTTCTCCTGCATTATCTACGCGGGCGCCAGCCAGTTCGTGATTACCACCCTGCTTGCTGCAGGCAGCACCTTGTGGGTTGCCGCGCTGACCGTCATGGCGATGGATGTTCGCCACGTGCTGTATGGCCCGTCGTTACGCAGCCGTATTCTGCAACCGCTTAAAAATCCGAAAACCGCGATCTGGGCCTTCGGCCTGACGGACGAAGTGTTTGCCGCCGCAACCGCTAAACTGGTGCGTGATAACCGTCGCTGGAGCGAAAACTGGATGATCGGCATCGCATTATTTTCCTGGCTCTCCTGGGTTGCGGGAACGGTGCTGGGTGCGTTTTCCGGTAGCGGCCTGCTGGAGGGATATCCGGCGGTTGAATCGGCGTTAGGTTTTATGCTGCCTGCCCTGTTTATGAGCTTCCTGCTGGCATCGTTCCAGCGTCGCCAGACGCCGAGCGTCACCGCCGCGCTGCTTGGCGCACTGGCCGGTTTAATGCTGTTCTCTATCCCTGCGGCGATCCTCGCCGGGATCGGTTCTGGCTGCGTTGCCGCGCTAGTGCAGGCGTTTTATCAGGGTGTTCCCGATGAGGCATGAAATTTTACTGCTCGGTCTGCTGGTGGGCGGCGTTAATTTTTTATTTCGCTACCTTCCTCTGCGCGTTCGCGTCGGGCGGCCAAATCCGACAAAACGCGGGGTCGCTGGCATCCTGTTGGACACTATCGGCATCGCCTCTATTTGTTCATTACTGGTGGTGTCATGCGTACCAGAAATTATTCATGACGGCCGCCGCCTGTTGCCAACGCTGATTGGCTTCGCGGTATTGGGCCTGAGTTTCTGGAAAACACGCAGCATTATTCTCCCCACGCTACTGAGCGCGCTTGCGTACGGAATCGCATGGAAACTGCTGACGGATGCATAGATGAGGCAAATTTATTAGCAGCAATAATACATTTACTTTATTTGTCACTGTCGTTACTATATCGACTGCAATTAATGAGGTCATACACAAATGGATAGTTCGTTTACGCCCATAGAGCAAATGCTTAAGTTTCGCGCCAGCCGCTATGAGGATTTTCCGTTTCAGGAGATTTTGCTCACCCGTCTTTGCATGCACATGCAGGGTAAGCTGCTGGAAAACCGCAACAAAATGCTGAAAGCGCAGGGTATTAACGAGACGTTGTTTATGGCATTGATCACGCTGGAGTCGCAGGAAAACCACAGCATTCAGCCGTCTGAATTGAGCAGCGCGCTGGGTTCTTCGCGTACCAATGCCACACGTATTGCCGATGAACTGGAAAAACGCGGCTGGATCGAGCGTCGCGAAAGCGATAACGATCGTCGCTGCCTGCATCTGCAACTGACCGATAAAGGTCACGAATTCCTGCGTCAGGTTCTGCCCCCGCAGCACAACTGTCTGCATCAACTGTGGTCTTCCCTGAGTGACGCGGAAAAAGACCAGCTTGAGCAGATCACACGCAAGTTACTTACGCGTCTCGACCAGATGGACGAAGACGGCGTCATTCTTGAGGCGCTGCGCTAACGCGACAAGCCGCTCGAATATCCAGGATATAAGAATATAAGGGCCAGCCTGATGCTGGCCTTTCTAACGGAAGGTCGGCTGTGCCGACATCAAAAAATAAGATCGTGGAGAAAAGCATGAGCGCAAATGCGGAGAGTCAAACCCCGCAGCAACCGGTCAAAAAGAAAGGCAAACGTAAAGGCGCCCTTCTGCTGTTGACCTTGCTCTTTGTTGTTATTGCCGTGGCATATGGAATTTATTGGTTTTTGGTACTGCGTCATTATGAAGAAACCGATGACGCTTATGTAGCAGGGAACCAGGTGCAAATCATGGCGCAGGTATCCGGCAGCGTGACGAAAGTCTGGGCTGACAATACCGATTTTGTAAAACAGGGAGATGTACTGGTTACGCTGGATGCCACCGATGCGCAGCAGGCGTTTGAAAAAGCGCAGACGGCACTGGCAAGCAGCGTTCGTCAAACCCGTCAGTCGATGATCAACAGCAAGCAGTTGCTGGCGAGCATCGAAGTGAAAAAAACCGCCCTCGCCCAGGCGCAGAGCGATTTAAACCGTCGTATTCCGCTTGGTACTGCCAATTTGATTGGTCGCGAAGAGCTGCAGCACGCCCGTGATGCCGTGACCAGTGCGCAGGCCGATCTGGACGTGGCCATTCAGCAATACAATGCCAACCAGGCGATCGTGCTTGATACGCCGCTGGAAGATCAGCCGGCCGTTAAGCAAGCCGCGACGGAAGTCCGCAATAGCTGGCTGGCGCTGCAACGTACGAAGATCGTCAGCCCAATCACCGGCTACGTTTCGCGTCGCGCGGTACAGCCTGGCGCACAAATCAGCCCAACCACCGCATTAATGGCCGTCGTTCCGGCCACCAATTTGTGGGTGGACGCAAACTTCAAAGAGACGCAGCTTGCGCATATGCGTATTGGCCAGACGGCAACTGTGGTCAGCGACATCTATGGCGATGAAGTGACCTACAACGGGAAAGTGGTCGGGCTCGATATGGGCACCGGCAGCGCGTTCTCACTGTTGCCTGCGCAAAACGCGACCGGTAACTGGATCAAAGTGGTTCAGCGTCTGCCGGTTCGTATTGAGCTGGACGCCAAACAACTTGCCGATCATCCGCTGCGTATTGGTCTCTCTACGCTGGTGAAAGTCGATACCGCCGATCGTGAAGGTCAGGTACTGGCAAGCCAGGTGCGTAGCAGCCCGGCGTATGAAAGCAACGCCCGGGAAATTAGCCTTGAGCCGGTCAACACACTGATCGAAAACATCGTGAAAGCCAACGCCGGTTAATCTGAGGTGAGTGCAATGCAACAGAAACCGCTGGAAGGCGCGCAGCTGGTCATTATGACCATTGCGCTGTCGCTTGCGACCTTCATGCAGGTGCTGGACTCCACCATCGCTAACGTGGCGATTCCCACGATCGCTGGCAACCTTGGCTCGTCGCTGAGCCAGGGGACATGGGTGATCACCTCTTTCGGGGTGGCGAATGCCATCTCGATCCCGATCACCGGCTGGCTGGCAAAGCGCGTCGGGGAAGTAAAGCTGTTCCTGTGGTCAACGGTGGCCTTCGCTATCGCCTCCTGGGCGTGCGGCGTCTCCAACAGCCTGACAATGCTGATCTTCTTCCGCGTGATCCAGGGGATTGTCGCCGGGCCGTTGATCCCGCTCTCCCAGAGTTTGTTGCTGAGCAACTATCCGCCCGCTAAACGCTCTGTCGCGCTGGCGCTGTGGTCAATGACGGTGATCGTCGCGCCGATTTGCGGGCCGATCCTCGGCGGTTATATCAGCGATAACTACCACTGGGGCTGGATCTTCTTTATCAACGTGCCGATCGGCGCGCTGGTGGTGTTGCTGACGCTGCAAAGCCTGCGCGGCCGCGAGACGCGAACCGAACAGCGACGCATTGACGGTATTGGTCTGGCGCTGTTGATTATCGGTATCGGCAGCTTGCAGGTGATGCTCGACCAGGGCAAAGAGCTGGACTGGTTTAACTCGACAGAGATCATCGTGCTGACGATTGTCGCCGTGGTGTCGATCAGCTTCCTGGTGGTCTGGGAGTTGACCGATGAAAACCCGATAGTCGATCTGTCGCTGTTTAAGTCGCGCAACTTTACCATCGGCTGCCTCTGCATCAGCCTCGCCTATATGCTCTACTTCGGCGCGATTGTGCTGCTGCCGCAGCTCTTGCAGGAAGTCTATGGCTATACGGCAACGTGGGCGGGCCTGGCCTCCGCGCCTGTCGGGGTGATTCCCGTACTGCTGTCGCCAATTATTGGCCGCTTCGCCCATAAGCTGGATATGCGCCGTCTGGTGACCTTCAGCTTTATTATGTATGCGGTGTGCTTCTATTGGCGTGCGTATACTTTCGAACCGGGAATGGACTTTGGCGCTTCCGCGTGGCCGCAGTTTATTCAGGGTTTCGCCGTGGCCTGTTTCTTTATGCCGCTCACCACCATTACGCTCTCCGGTCTGCCGCCTGAGCGACTGGCGGCGGCGTCCAGCCTGTCGAACTTCACCCGTACGCTGGCCGGTTCGATTGGGACATCGATCACCACCACGCTGTGGACTAACCGGGAATCGCTGCACCACGCGCAGCTCACCGAGTCGGTCAACCCGTACAACCCCAACGCGCAGGAGATGTATAACCAACTGCAAGGCATGGGGATGTCGCAACAGCAGGCGTCCGGCTGGATAGCGCAGCAGATCACTAACCAAGGGCTAATCATTTCCGCCAATGAGATTTTCTGGTTCTCGGCGGGCATATTCCTGATCCTGCTCAGTCTGGTGTGGTTTGCCAAACCCCCTTTCGGCGCCGGTGGCGGCGGAGGCGGCGCGCACTAATTTTTGTCGCGCCTTGTCCAGAACGCGACAGTAGTTGTCAGTTCCGATAAAGCAGCGCTCCTGAAATCGCTTCACGATGGTGAAAAGACAACAGGAGCGCATCACATGCTGAAAAACCCCGCAGAAAAATATTCCCCGTTCATCCCTTTCGCCCTGCCCGATCGCCGCTGGCCGGAACAGCGCATTAGCCATGCGCCGCGCTGGCTCTCCACCGATCTGCGCGACGGCAACCAGGCGCTGGCAGAACCGATGGACAGCGCACGCAAGCTGCAATTCTGGGAGCTGCTGCTGGCGTGCGGCTTTAAAGAGATTGAGGTGGCTTTCCCTTCGGCCTCGCAAACGGATTTCAACTTTGTTCGCCAGTTGATTGAAGAGCAGCGCATTCCCGACGATGTGACGATTCAGGTATTAACCCAGGCGCGGGAGGATTTAATTCACCGTACCTTTGCTTCGCTGCACGGAGCCAGGCAGGCGACAATTCATTTGTATAACGCCACAGCGCCGCTGTTTCGCCGCCTGGTATTTGGCATGGAGAAAGCGCAGATTGTCGAGCTGGCGACGCGTTCCACACAACTGATTCGCCGGCTGTGCGAAGAGAATACGCAAACGCGCTGGCAGTATGAGTATTCGCCGGAGACGTTTTGCTTTACCGAAGCCGACTTCGCGCTGGAGATTTGCGAAGCGGTGGCCGATGTCTGGCAACCGTGCGCCGAACGCCCGATGATCATTAACCTGCCGGCGACCGTGGAAGTCAGTACGCCGAATGTGTATGCCGATCAAATTGAACATTTCTGCCGTCACTTCAGCCGCCGTAGCGACGTGTGCATTAGTGTGCATCCGCATAACGATCGCGGCACCGGCGTTGCCTGCGCAGAGCTGGCGGTGATGGCCGGAGCCGATCGCGTTGAAGGCTGTCTGTTTGGTAACGGTGAGCGTACCGGTAATGTCTGTCTGGTAACGCTGGCAATGAATCTCTACAGCCAGGGGATCAGCCCGCAACTCGATTTCAGCGATATGCAGCGCGTAGTGGAAGTGGTGGAAAGCTGTAACCAACTGCCAGTACACCCGCGTCATCCGTGGGCTGGCAGCCTGGCCTATACCGCGTTTTCCGGCTCGCATCAGGATGCGATCAAAAAAGGGTTCGATGCCCGTAAAGCAGGTAGCCGCTGGGAGATGCCCTACCTGCCAGTCGATCCGCAGGATATTGGCTGTAGTTATGAAGCGGTGATCCGTGTGAACAGCCAGTCTGGAAAAAGCGGTAGTGCCTGGCTGATTGAACAAAACCATGGCCTGAAACTGCCTCGCGCCCTGCAACAGGATTTTAGCCAGCATGTGCAGCAGGAGACGGATAAACACGGCAAAGAGATGACGCAAAATGCGCTGTGGCAACTGTTCCGCAATCGCTACGGTCTTATACCTTCGCCGCCGCTGGCGCTGCAACGCTATCGCAGCGACAGCCAGCAGGATGGTCAGTTGCGCCTGACGGCGACGGTCATGCGCGAAGGTAAAACACGCGAGCTGACCGGCAGCGGCAATGGCTTGCTTTCGGCGGCCGCCAACGCCATCACGCCATGGCTGGGCACCCCGTTTGTCATCAAGGATTACCATGAACATACGCTTGGCGCGCGCAGCGACAGCCGTTCAGTGGCGTATATTCGCTGCCTGTACCAGGATGGCAGCAGCCGCTGGGGCGTGGGGATTGATAATGATGTCGCGCGCGCCTCATTACAGGCGTTGCTGAACGCGGTGGGCTAAAGGGAAGATTCGCGGAAGTAATCGCTGGGTGAGACGCCCATCACCCGGCGAAACATCGCCGTAAAGGCGCTATGGCTGCCATATCCCAGATCCAGCGCCACGCGCAGTACCGATTGCCCTTGCGCCAGGCGCAGCAACGCCGCCAATAAACGGGCGCGTCGCACCCATTCGCCGTAACTTAGCCCCGTTTGCTGCTGAAAATGCCGGTTCAGCGTGCGCTCGCTCATGTTCGTCAGGCTGGCTGACTGCGCACTGCTCCAGCTTAATCCCGGTTCGGCGCGGATCTGTTCGCAGAGCTGGCGAAACGCTGCGCTTTGCGGCTCCGGCAGGTGAAATGGCAGCACCGGCATGGCGCGGATTTCATCCAGAATCAGTTCATAGATGCGTTCATCACGGCTGCCGGGCGCATACTCCTGGGTCAGATCGAACGCAGCGACGATGAGTTCGCGCAGCAGCGGCGTGATCTGCACGATTTGGCAGGACGCAGGCAGATCGGCGCGAGCCAGCGGATCGATAAACAGCGTGCGGGCTGCGACGCTACCGGTAATGCGGATAGCATGCTGTGTTCCGGCGGGTAACCACACGCCGCGACCAGGCGGAACGACCCAGCATCCGGCAGCGGTATCCACGCGCACCACGCCGCTCAGGCTATGCAATAGCTGTGCGCAGTCGTGCTGATGCCACGGTTCGCTGTCGCCGTGCTGATAATCATGGGCGAAGGGATGCAGAGGACGGTGCGTAAAGGAGAAGGTTAAGGTGGTGGTCATTGGGTTGCCGCTGGGTGGCGAGAAAGCAGGCCCGGTAAGCGAAGCTACCGGGCGCTACAATGACAGCACTAGATGTGCAGTTCCTGCAATTTTTCTTTCGGCAGGGCCAGCTCTTCGTTGCTGTTAACGCGGACATCGCGGTCGAGAATGTGACGGGCGATTTCCTGCGCCTCTTCCAGCGAGTGCATGGTATAGGTGCCGCACTGGTAGACGTTCAGTTCCGGGATCTGGCTCTGTTCTTTCACCTTCAGCACATCGGCCATCGACGCTTTCCACGCATCCGCAACGCGCTGCTCACCCGGCGCGCCGATCAGGCTCATATAGAAGCCCGTGCGACAACCCATCGGTGAAATATCGATGATCTCAACGCCGTTGCCGTTGAGGTGGTTACGCATGAAACCAGCAAACAGATGCTCAAGCGTATGGATTCCTTTTTCCGGCATGACTTCTTTGTTAGGGACGCAGAAACGCAGGTCGAATACGGTGATGGTATCGCCATGCGGCGTGTCCATGGTCTTGGCTACACGGACAGCAGGGGCTTCCATACGGGTATGATCGACAGTGAAGCTATCCAACAATGGCATTTAGTCACCTCCGACAGTGATTTTTTTTAAATAAAAGTGAACTCTTCTTTTTCATGCGAGTCTGAGTATATGAAAGACGCGCATTTGTTATCATCATCCCTGATTTTCAGAGATGAAATTTTGGCCACAGCAATGTGGCCTTTTTCTTTTCTGTCAGGCGTGACGCGCGAGTAACGCTTCAAATGATTCGCTATCCCCGGCTTCAACCTCTGCCTGACGCGCCAGTGATGCTTTGCACTCGGCGATAAAATCTTCCTCGTGCAGGATTTCCAGCGGCTCTTCGCGAAGCTGTGAACGATACTGATCGCCCAGCGCTTTGCCGGTGCCACCAATGCCGTTATCGATCATCGAACGCAGGATGCGCGCCGAGAAAGTGAGCTCCGGATCGTCAAAGCTGGCAACCAGTTGTTCACACACCTGCTCGTATTCGTTGCCACCGTACACGCCATCGAGCGTCTGCGCCACTCGTTTCAAATCCCGGAACAGATCTTTGCCGACGTTCACCAGCGGGAATTGCGCGGTTTCACAGCCAATTCCCAGCGTCAGACCCGGCTTACGCCCTTCCAGAATCACGCGATTCCAGTTTGTACGCGTACACAGCAGTTCGTCACTGCTCATCTCCGGCGCATCGGCCAGCACGCACCAGACCATAAACAGATCGAGGAAGCGAACCTGCTGCTCGTCAACGCCAATCGCCGTGAAGGGGTTGATGTCCAGCGAGCGCACTTCAATATATTCAATGCCGCCGCGCAGCAGCGCATCCGACGGCGTTTCACCGCTGCGGGTCACGCGTTTCGGGCGAATCGGCGCATACAGCTCATTCTCGATCTGCAAAATATTGGTATTGATTTGCAGATACTTATCGCCTTTCTTCAGACCAATTTTAGCGTACTCTTCCGAAGGCGTTTTTATTGCCCGCTTCAGCGCCACCACATAATCGTGCAGATTATTAAAGGTGATGCCCAGGTTGTTCTGCGATTTATTGGTATAGCCCAGATCGCTCAAGCGCAGCGATGTGGCATACGGCAGGTAATACATACCGTTCGGCGTTTTCTCAAACGGCAGCGTGGTCGGTTTCCCTTGCAGGAACGACGGGCAGATCGCCGGAGACGCCCCAAACAGATATGGGATCACCCAGCCAAAACGGTAATAGTTACGGATCAGGCGGAAATAGCCGTCGGATACCGTTTCTTTATCGGTACCGCCGCTTTTCGCTTCCCAGAATGCCATCGGCAACGAGAAGTTGTAATGCACGCCGGAAATGGTTTGCATCAGCGCGCCATAGCGGTTTTTCAACCCTTCGCGATAGAGCGTTTTCAGGCGACCGATGTTGGAGGTGCCGTACTGCGCCAGCTCAATCTGCTGGCCGTCTTTGATATAGCACGGCATACTCAGCGGCCACATCCGCTCGTCGCCAATCTGGCGGGCAGTGTAGCGATGAATATCACGCATGATCGTCAACATATGGTCGATATCGCCATCGACCGGCGTAATAAACTCCAGAAGCGCTTCCGCAAAATCAGTAGTGATCCACTGATGAGTTAAGGCAGAGCCGAGCGTCGCCGCATGACCGGTGGTCGCCAGCGAGCCATCTGCGTTTACGCGCAGCGTCTCACGTTCAAGACCGCGTTGAATCCCCTTTACTGCCTGAGGATGTTTTTCCAGCCAGGACAATGCCTGTGATACGTCCGGGATCAAGTTGACCTCCCGCCTGTAATAATCATTTTATTAAGCATAATTGTAATGGTTGACGATTAAAGGTCACTCACTCAGTCCAATTAGTGCCACCACGTCATACCCTGTAGCGTTACCAGGGCTATCGCCACATAGCGTAACGCCTTGCCAAGGCATAAAAAAAACAGCACTGGTCCCCATGAAAGGCGCATCCAGCCCGCCAGCAGACACAGCACATCGCCTATAACAGGCATCCAGCTCAGAAGCAGCGCTGCCGCGCCGTAACGTCTGAGCCAGTGAGTCGCTTTTTCCTGCCAGCGCGATGTTTTACGCTGCGGAAAGAAACGCCCAAGAATAACGTTAGTCAGCCCTCCAAGGCTATTACCCATTGTTGCTATTACTACGAGTAGCCAGGGCTGACTGACACCAGAGAGCAGCATCGCAATCAGCACAACCTCAGAATTGCCGGGCAACAGCGTGGCGCTGAGGAAGCTACTGGCAAACAATGACAGGAGCGACAGACTGTCACTCACAATAAGCGTACATCAACTGCATCCATACCGGCGGCCTGCGCCGCCTGGATACCGAAATCTGCATCTTCAAATACCACGCACTGCGCCGGTTCCACGCCCATTTGTTGGGCGCAAAGCAGGAAGGTATCCGGTGCAGGTTTGTGATTTTTAACATGATCGGCGGCAACAACCGCATTGAAATAGTGACGCAGACCAAGGTGCGCCAATAGTGCTTCCGCAATAGCGCTTTCACTGCCGGTTCCCACCGACATGGGGCGACGGCCGTGCCACTCTTTTACAACGTCGATTAATGGCAGAGGGCGTACTGAATCCAGCAGCATCGCTTTGACCGCTGCGGTTTTCTCCTGCGCCAGCGCATGCGGATCGAGATCGCCCTGATTCGCTTCAATGATGAACTGCGCGATACGCCAGGTCGGTGAGCCGTTTAGCCCGACCATGGACTGCTCGTCAAAACGCATCCCGTAACGTCCCAGCACTTCATGCCAGGCTTTACGGTGGGTCGGCTCGGTGTCCAGGATGGTGCCATCCATATCAAAAATCAGACCAGCGTAACGTTCGTACATCATGTTCTCACAAAGCGGATAACAAACAGTTACTTTAACGTAAACAACGTTTTTTGTCGCTGCTGGTAAGAGAAAGCTGAGATGTCTTTACTGGAAGGAGGTTCGCAGAATATGTTTTTTCAGAAGAGGCAGAGTTTATAGAAGATGCAGTGGAGATTTTGCAGAGATGGTGTAAACAACGATGCCCGCCCTGGTGCAGGCGGTTTTATCCGCGACGTCAGAAACATCAGGCTGGCTGTTATTTTATAAGAAGATGGTGCATCCGGGAGGATGACTCGTCTTTCGACTCGCCCTGCGGGCCGTTGCTAAAGCAACGTTATCCGCCCTGGTGCAGGCGGTTTTATCCGCCGTTTCGGAAACGACAAACTCGCTGTCATTTCCTCAAAATATGGTGCATCCGGGAGGATTCGAACCTCCGACCGCTCGGTTCGTAGCCGAGTACTCTATCCAGCTGAGCTACGGATGCATCGGAAATACTTATTTACTACGCTGATTCAGTGCTGCGTTCCTCGCCACACTGATAAAGATGGTGCATCCGGGAGGATGACTCGTCTTACGACTCGCCCTGCGGGCCGTTGCTAATGCAACGTTATCCCCCCTGGTGCAGGCGGTTTTATCCGCCGTTTCGGAAACAACAAACTCGCTGTCATTTCCTCAAAATATGGTGCATCCGGGAGGATTCGAACCTCCGACCGCTCGGTTCGTAGCCGAGTACTCTATCCAGCTGAGCTACGGATGCATCGGGATTACTTATTTACTACGCTGATTCAGTGCTGCGTTCCTCGCCACACTGATAAAGATGGTGCATCCGGGAGGATTCGAACCTCCGACCGCTCGGTTCGTAGCCGAGTACTCTATCCAGCTGAGCTACGGATGCATCGGGAATACTTATTTACTGCGCTGATTCAGTGCTGCGTTCCTCGCCACACTGACAAAGATGGTGCATCCGGGAGGATGACTCGTCTTGCGACTCGCCCTGCGGGCCGTTGCTAATGCAACGTTATCCCCCCTGGTGCAGGCGGTTTTATCCGCCGTTTCGGAAACAACAAACTCGCTGTCATTTCCTCAAAATATGGTGCATCCGGGAGGATTCGAACCTCCGACCGCTCGGTTCGTAGCCGAGTACTCTATCCAGCTGAGCTACGGATGCAAAATGGCGGTGAGGCGGGGATTCGAACCCCGGATGCAGCTTTTGACCGCATACTCCCTTAGCAGGGGAGCGCCTTCAGCCTCTCGGCCACCTCACCACACGCCTCTTTCGAGTGCTTTGAAGAACTTGTTGAGAGCTCATCGTCGCTGCGTGGCGCACATATTACTTTCTGGGACTTATAAGTCAAACAATTTTTCCAGCCCCTGAATCGTTTGCACACTTCGCAGTCAATTAGCCTGTAAAAAGGCCAAAAAGGATGTTTTCTCAGCAGAATTTCCGCCGCTTCGTTGAAGAAAGACAAAAACAAGCCAGCCACGAAAATACGAGGCTGATATAAAAAATCAGCGGGCTGAAATAAAAAGGAAACCTGGAGAGGAGAAAATCTGGAGGAGGTGTTGCGTCTCGCCGTAGAGCCGCGAGACGCATAATAGCATCAGTAGTTGGACTGCTGTGATTTTTCAGCCTGGATACGCTGGTAGATCTCTTCACGGTGAACAGATACTTCTTTCGGGGCATTAACGCCAATGCGCACCTGGTTACCCTTAACCCCTAAGACAGTCACAGTGACCTCATCCCCAATCATGAGGGTTTCACCAACTCGACGAGTCAGAATCAGCATTCTTTGCTCCTTGAAAGATTAAAAGAGTCGGGTCTCTCTGTATCCCGGCATTATCCATCATATAACGCCAAAAAGTAAGCGATGACAAACACGTAAAGTGTAAGCAGTCACGGCATCACATTCTGTTAAACGTAAGTTTAGCCGATATACACAACTTCAACCTGACTTTCTTGTTATCAATAGCGTAGTGGCAACAAGGCCATAATCGGTAAGATTATGGCCTGTGCATTCGCTTTGTAGTTATGACAGTTTTGCGCTTACCCAGTCTTTAACACTGGCAAGAGCAGCAGGAAGCGCAGCCGCGTCGGTACCACCGGCTTGCGCCATGTCCGGACGTCCGCCCCCTTTGCCCCCGACCTGCTGGGCAACCATACCAACCAGATCCCCTGCTTTCACACGGTCAGTCACATCCTTCGAGACGCCCGCAATCAGAGAAACTTTCCCTTCAGCCACAGTGGCGAGAACAATAACAGAAGCACCCAACTGGTTCTTCAGATCGTCCACCATGGTACGCAGCATCTTCGGCTCGACGCCTGCCAGTTCGCTGACCAGCAATTTCACACCGTTAAGATCGATAGCTTTACCGGACAGGTTCGCGCTCTCCTGCGCTGCCGCCTGCTCTTTAAGCTGCTGCAACTCTTTTTCCAGCTGACGCGTACGATCAATAACGGTACGCACTTTGTCGCCAAGGTTCTGGCTATCACCTTTCAGCAACTGCGCGATATCGTGCAGCTGATCGCTCTGTGCATGCAGACTGGCAATCGCACCTTCACCGGTAACCGCTTCGATACGACGCACACCCGCAGCAGTGCCGGATTCAGACACAATGCGGAACAGACCGATATCACCGGTGCGGGAAGCATGTGTACCGCCACACAATTCGGTAGAGAAATCGCCCATGCTCAGTACACGTACGCGCTCATCGTATTTCTCGCCAAACAGCGCCATCGCGCCATTCGCTTTCGCAGCTTCCAGATCCATGATGTTAGTTTCGATCGGCAGGTTACGGCGAATTTGCGCGTTCACCAGATCTTCCACCGCGCGGATCTCAGACGGCTTCATAGCTTCGAAATGAGAGAAGTCAAAGCGCAGCGCTTTGTCATTCACCAGCGAGCCTTTCTGGGCGACGTGGGTGCCAAGAACGGAACGCAACGCAGCGTGCATCAGGTGCGTTGCAGAGTGGTTCAGGCGGATGCGCGCGCGACGCGCTTCGTCGACTTCCGCTTTCACGCCGTCACCCAGTTTCAGGGTCCCGGTCGCCAGCTTGCCGATGTGGCCAATTGCCTGACCATATTTCTGTGTGTCCTGCACGGCAAACGCAAAACCGTTGCCTTTCAGTTCGCCTTTATCGCCAACCTGACCGCCGGATTCTGCATAGAATGGCGTTTCATCAAGCACGACAACCGCTTCCTGCCCTGCAGCAATCGCGTTCACCGGTTTGCCATCGACAAACAGCGCAGTCACTTTGCCGTTCAGTTCAAGATGATCGTAGCCTTTAAATTCAGAGGCGCTATCCACGCGAATCATCGCGTTGTAGTCCGCGCCAAAACCGCTGGATTCGCGGGCGCGACGGCGCTGCTCTTCCATGGCGGCTTCAAAACCGGCTTCATCAATTTTCAGGTTACGCTCGCGGCAAACGTCCGCTGTCAGATCCATCGGGAAACCGTAGGTATCGTACAGACGGAAGACCGTTTCACCGTCCAGCGTATCCCCTTTCAGTTTTGCCAGCTCTTCGTCCAGCAGCGCCAGACCGCGCTCCAGAGTACGGGCAAACTGCTCTTCTTCGGTTTTCAGAACCTGTTCAACCTGCGCCTGCTGGCGTTGCAGATCTTCACCGGCAGAGCCCATCACAGCGATCAGCGGCGCAACCAGTTTATAGAAGAAGGTGTCCTTCGCGCCCAGCATGTTACCGTGGCGGATAGCACGACGGATGATACGACGCAGCACGTAGCCGCGGTTTTCGTTCGATGGGATCACGCCGTCAGCAATAAGGAAAGCACAGGAGCGAATGTGGTCCGCGATAACACGCAGGGATTTGTTGCTCAAATCCGTCGCGCCGGTTACTTTCGCTACGGCTTCGATCAGCTTAACGAACAGATCGATTTCATAGTTGGAGTTCACATGTTGCAGTACGGCTGCCACACGCTCCAGGCCCATACCAGTGTCCACTGACGGTTTCGGCAGCGGTTCCATGGTGCCATCAGCCTGGCGGTTAAACTGCATAAAGACGATGTTCCAGATTTCGATGTAACGGTCGCCATCTTCTTCCGGACTGCCCGGAGGGCCGCCCCAGATGTGATCGCCGTGATCGTAGAAAATCTCAGTACACGGGCCGCACGGGCCGGTATCGCCCATCTGCCAGAAGTTATCAGACGCGTAAGCTGCGCCTTTGTTATCACCGATGCGAATAATACGCTCACGCGGGATACCAACTTCTTTTTCCCAAATTTCGTAAGCTTCATCATCCGTTTCGTACACCGTCACCCACAGACGCTCTTTCGGCAGGTTGAACCAGTTTTCACCGGTCAGCAGTTCCCATGCATATTGAATAGCATCATGTTTGAAGTAATCGCCGAAGCTGAAGTTGCCCAGCATTTCAAAAAAGGTGTGATGACGTGCAGTGTAACCGACATTTTCCAGGTCATTGTGTTTACCACCGGCACGGACACAACGCTGTGCCGTGGTGGCGCGGGAATAATTACGCTTGTCGAGCCCAAGGAACACATCCTTGAACTGGTTCATCCCTGCATTGGTAAACAGCAAAGTCGGGTCGTTATTTGGCACAAGGGAGCTGCTGGCAACTACCTGATGTCCTTTGCTATGGAAAAAATCGAGAAACGCCTGACGGATCTCAGCGGTGCTCTTGCTCATAATTATCCTGAAATCAAGCTAACGAAATATGGTAACCAGCCGCCGCCATGACATAGCAGACGCGCCAGTTACTGGAAAAAGTGGGAATAAGATAAGTTTTCTTTAGTGCGAAGTAAAATCCCGTGTGCGCTCAGTCGGCAAAATTTCGCCATATCTCCTGAATATCTTCCTGCAAAAAGCCCCGATAGAGCAAAAAGCGTTGCACCTTTACTTTCGCGACAAATTCCGTTGGTAGTGGTTCTCCATACTTGCGCAGCGCCTGATCGCGGGCACTGGCGACCCAGTCAACATCGCATTCCCGCATCGCCTGCTCCGTCGTTTCCCGCGCGATCCCTTTTTGATTCAGTTCCTGGCGAATACGAACAGGCCCATAGCCTTTGCGTGCGCGACTGGAGATAAACTGTCGCACGAAACGGGCATCATCGAGAAAATGGTGCTCAAGACACCACTCCACAATCTGCTCCACCTCTTCTTCCGTACAGTCGAGCTCCTCCGGGCCGTTTTTTCCCATTACCGGCGCCGTTAATTTGCGGCGAAACTCTTTTTCGCTGTGATCGCGCATCGCCAGAATCCGCATCGCCCGATCGCGCAAACGGGGAAGAGCAGAACGGCGGGGAGTATCATCAGACATGGCACATTCCTGTGGTCGCAGAAAAGCAAAAGGGCTGCGTCAGCAGCCCTCGATTGCGGTTCAGATTATCAGAAATCTTCGTTGGTTTCTTCAACGTCTTCGCCGTTGCTATCCACCGAGAATTCCGCAGCGGAATTCTGATTACTGAGCAGAATCTCGCGCACTTTTTTCTCGATCTCTTTCGCCGTTGCCGGGTTCTCTTTCAGCCAGGTTGTTGCATTCGCTTTACCCTGTCCGATTTTTTCACCGTTGTAGCTGTACCAGGCACCCGCTTTTTCGATCAGCTTCTCTTTCACGCCGAGGTCAACCAACTCGCCGTAGAAGTTGATACCTTCACCGTAAAGGATCTGGAATTCAGCCTGTTTGAACGGCGCAGCGATTTTGTTTTTCACCACTTTTACGCGGGTTTCGCTGCCGATAACGTTGTCACCCTCTTTTACCGCGCCGATGCGACGGATATCCAGGCGCACAGAAGCGTAAAACTTCAGCGCGTTACCGCCGGTGGTGGTTTCCGGGTTGCCGAACATCACGCCAATTTTCATACGGATCTGGTTGATAAAGATCAGCAGCGTGTTGGACTGTTTCAGGTTACCGGCCAGCTTACGCATCGCCTGGCTCATCATACGTGCCGCGAGGCCCATGTGAGAGTCGCCGATTTCGCCTTCGATTTCCGCTTTCGGCGTCAATGCTGCTACGGAGTCGACAACCAGCACGTCAACTGCGCCTGAACGCGCCAGCGCATCGCAGATCTCCAGCGCCTGCTCACCGGTGTCCGGCTGAGAGCACAGCAGGTTGTCGATATCAACGCCCAGCTTACGGGCATAGATCGGATCCAGCGCGTGCTCCGCATCGATAAACGCACAGGTTTTACCTTCGCGCTGCGCTGCGGCAATCACCTGCAATGTCAGCGTGGTTTTACCGGATGATTCCGGCCCGTAGATTTCGACGATACGCCCCATCGGCAGACCGCCTGCGCCCAGCGCGATATCCAGCGAGAGCGAACCGGTGGAGATAGTTTCCACATCCATGGAGCGGTCTTCACCCAGACGCATGATGGAGCCTTTACCGAATTGCTTTTCGATCTGACCCAGTGCAGCTGCAAGCGCCTTTTGTTTGTTTTCGTCGATAGCCATTATTACTCCTGTCATGCAGAGTGAAGCGCATTACGCCCCGCGGTGAATTACTGTTCTGTTGTCACAATTATACTGTATAGTCATACAGTATCAAGTCTTTTGTAGAAAATGTTGCCAGAGTGTTTGCAGCGCATAAGCCGTCGCCTGCCTGCGTACCGACTCACGGTCGCCAGGAAAGCATTCGCGCCGTGTAATCCCTTCCCCGCTGACGCAGGCAATGCCAAACCAGACGGTGCCGACCGGCTTCTCCTCACTGCCGCCGTCCGGGCCAGCGATGCCGCTGATCGAAATAGCATAATCGGCACGCGCGGCTTTCAGCGCGCCAATCGCCATTTCCACCACCACCGGCTCGCTCACCGCACCGTGCGCATCCAGGGTGTCGGGCTGCACGCCAATCATTTGCGCTTTGGCTTCATTACTGTAGGTAACAAACCCACGTTCAAACCAGGCGGAACTGCCGGCAATGTCGGTGATGACCTTTGCAACCCAGCCGCCGGTGCAGGATTCCGCCGTCGTTAGCGTTGCGCCGCGCGCTTTTAACGCCTGCCCGATACGCTCACTCAGTTGCATTAATTCAGTGTCCGTCATGATGGCTCCCGTGCGCAAAAAATCGTGGCGGAAAAGATACCACTTTCCGGGCAAATGTGGGGATGGGTTAATGAATTTACGAGGAGGCTTCCGAAAAAAGCGCGGTAGAGAAAATGGCGGCCTGAAGCACAAGCCCGGCCGCCGGGTAATTCGCCGGATGGCGGTTGTCGCTTATCCGGCTTACAGAGGGGGTTATTTCATGCTGTTTGCGATGGTGTCAACGTTATGGCGAAACGCTTTCTGATAAGTATCCGCCACGCCGCCTTTCGAGCTGAGCGCTTCCGGATAGAGTTCACCGCCCGGCTGCGCGCCGGTGGCACTGGCAATCTGTTTCACCAGGCGCGGATCGAGCTGGTTCTCCATAAACCAGACATGTACGCCATCGGCTTTGATCTGCTTAATCAGCGAGGCCACCTGCTCTGCGCTGGCTTCGCTCTCCGAAGAGATCCCCTGCGGCGCCATAAACTCCACGTTATAGGCACGGGCGAAATAACCGAAGGCATCATGGCTGGTCAGCACTTTGCGTTTCGCCTGCGGGATTGCACTGAAGCGCTCTTTCGCCCAGCTATCCATTTGTTTTAATTCGGCGATATAGCGCTGGCCGGACGCATTGAGCGCAGCTTCATCTTCCGGATCGGCTTTCACCAGCGCAGCCAGAATATTTTGTGCATACAGCGCACCGTTAGCGGCGCTGTTCCAGGCGTGGGGATCGGTCACGGTTTTACCATCCTCTTCCAGCGTATGCGTGGATACGCCAGTTGAAGCCACCACCAGTTGGCCTTTAAAACCGGAGGCTTTCACCAGCCTGTCGAGCCAACCTTCCAGCCCTAAACCATTAACCACCACCACATCGGCTTTATTCAGCAGCGCACTATCTTTCGCTGAGGGTTCAAAGGTGTGCGGATCGCCATCCGGCCCGACCAGCGTCGTCACCTTTACATGCTCGCCGCCCACTTCTTTTGTAATGTCGCCCAGAATCGAAAAACTGGTGACCACATTTAACGTTTTTGCCATCGCGCCCTGCGCCATCAAGCCCAGCGCAAGCGCCAGTATCACCCCTGTACGTTTCATCATTTCCCCTTGCTACGTTAAAAGTGCGCGCAGGCTTTGAGCCAGCCCGCTGCGCGTGCCAAATAAAACGGAAAAAAAGAACACCGCGCTGGCGGTCAGCACGATGGCAGGGCCCGCAGGCAGGCCCGCCATCCACGATAAACTTAAGCCCAGCCAGGCACAGAGCGCACCGGTCACCGCCGCCAGCAGCAGCAAGGCGGGTAGCGTGCGTACCCAACAGCGTGCTGCCACGGCGGGCAGCATCATGACGCCCACTGCCATCAACGTGCCGAGAACCTGAAACCCGGCGACCAGATTTAATACCAGTAGCGCCAGAAACAGCCCGTGCAGCAACCCCGGCAAGCGGGAGGCATTCACCTGCAAAAACGCACTGTCGAACGCTTCGCTGACCAACCCGCGATAACCCACCGCCAGCACGATCAGCGTCAGGCTGGCGACACCTGCAACAAACAGCGCCGCATCACTATCCACCGCCAGAATCGAACCAAACAGCAGGTGCAACAGATCGACGTTTGAGCCACGTAACGACACCAGCGTGACGCCCAGCGCCAGTGAGCCGAGATAAAAACCGGCAAAGCTGGCGTCCTCTTTCAGCGGCGTACGGCGGCTGACCCAGCCGGCGACCAGCGCCACGGTGATGCCGGCAACGAAGCCACCAATACTCATCGCCAGCAGCGACATACCGCTCAGTAAGTAACCAACTGCCACACCCGGCAGAATGGCGTGCGAAAGCGCATCGCCCATCAGGCTCATACGACGCAGCAGCAAAAAGACGCCCAGCGCCGTAGTGCTAACCGAAAGCGCCAGGCAAACCACCAGCGCGCGGCGCATAAAACCAAATTCAATAAACGGCTGGAAAAAGAGATGCCAAATCATGCGCTGCACACCTCAGCCGTCGCCTGAAACTGAGCGGATGCGCCCCACTGCGCGGCTTTTTCGCCAAGGCGCAGAGTTTGCGGAAAGTAACGCGCCACGCGTTCGCTATCGTGCAGCACTGCCAGAATGGTCTGCCCTGCGCGATGCATATCAACGATTTGTTCCATCAATACCTGCGAGGTAATTTCATCAATGCCGGTGAAGGGTTCATCCAGCATGACCAGCGGCGCGTTTTGTACCCAGACGCGGGCAAATAACATGCGCTGGAATTGCCCGCCGGAGAGCGTATCAATAGTTTCACGCGCCATGGCCGTTAAGCCCACGCGTTCCAGCCCCTGCGCAACCCGCTTACGCGCATCACGATTCAGGCCGCGAAACAGGGAGATACGCGGCCAACAGCCCATACAAACCACATCCTGAACGGTGAGTGGAAACTGTGATTCCAGCGCGTGACGCTGCGCCAGCCAGCCAATTGTCGGGCGAGACGGTTGCCAGCGCAGTACGCCGCTCACCGGCGGTAAAAAGCCGGCCAGCGTTTTTAGTAATGTCGATTTGCCGCAGCCGTTAGCGCCGACAATAGCAGTCATACTTCCGCGCTCCAGAGTGCCACAAAGCGCAGGCGTAATTGCCAGCCGGTCATATCCCGCCACTAAATGGTCAAGTTCAATCATGGCAACGTGACCGCCCAATCAGTCAGGAGCCAGAGCACCAGCAATAACGCGACGGCCAGCAGCAGCCGGGTCGCACCAGACAGAGAAAACAGAGTTACGGGGATCATCGACACGCCTCAAATATGTTATAACGTAACAATAAACATTCACGGCGTTGATGTAAATGCAGAGGCGAAACGGGAGTGCATCGAAATGTTTCAGATTCCCCTTCCGCAAGCTATCTCTTGATCAGATCTTCGCAAGAGCCATTTACGCTCATGTTTTGCCCATGGACGGGGAAAAGGTTCAAAAAAATCCCCGACGACCACATCAGGGATTTGAATATAAGAAACAGAAAAGGGAAAGGGGGAAAAAGGCGCTGTACATATAAGATACCGTTCGTGTCACGTCACATTCAAACGATCATATTCTTTGCATAACAACCACTTCACGGGGACATCCTCCTCAATGGTCGGAAAACGCCCGCCAGGTTCGAGGAAATAGTTATCGCGCTTATCGTCATTCACCATCGAAATCTCCCAACCGAGCACAAGTGTTTTCTCGGCCCAGAAACGGTGATACAAACGCGGCGGCAGACACACCCCCTGCCCCGGTTTTAACACCAGCGTCTCGCCGGGCTTAAACGTACGTTGCCGCCCGTCCACGCTCACTTCAACCGTGCGCCGCTCGTCAAACAGCGCCTCATCCGTCGCCCAGCCGAGCTGCATACACAAATCGCCGCGGCCCCGGTTCAGAATGTCTTTCATCTTATGGGTATGAAAATGCCACGGCGTCTGCTGCTCCTGCTGAATTTGCAGCATCTTTTCGGCATACGGCTTTGGGTACGCTCTCGAATTCAGCGCGCCGTTACGCAACGTCAACAGCGTCAGGCCAATCTTGCCGAAATCACTCCGGCCAAAATCGGTGATATCCCAGCCCAACTGCAGATCCAGCACTTCGCCCCACTCCCCCAGCGGCTGCTTTCGCCAGGCATCGGCGGTAAAAAACGCAAACTCCGGCAGGCACACCCCGAACGTCTCGGCGATGGCATGAGCTTTATCAATGGCATAGTTAATCTGCGAACGTTTCATTCTGTTCTCCCGGTTCGAATGGCAAGCCAGGCAGCGCCACGCATGCCGCTGCTGTCGCCGTGATGGGCTTTCACAATAGGAGTGGAGAAATGATCGGTAAAAACAAAGTGGGCCACTTCGGTGTCCAGGTTCGTGATAAGCAACGCCGCATTCGACAGCCCGCCGCCAATCACAATCACACCTGGATCGAGAAGATTCACCACCGTCGCCAGAGTGCGGGCAAGCTGCTGGCGAAACCGCGCGACCTGCCGCACGGCATCGGGCTCCCCCTGCTGCGCCAGCGCCACAATCGCATCGCCCGTAAGATCCTGCCCGTTAAGCCATTGATAGCGTTCACTCAACCCCGTCCCGGAGACAAACGACTCCACGCAGTTATCTTTACCGCAGTAACAGCGCACTGGCGGCCCATCGAGTTGCTCGCTGTAGCCAGGCAGGGTGATATGTCCGCACTCGGCGGCATTCCCCCACGCGCCAACAAACGGCTGGCGGTGAATGGCTATCCCGCCACCGCAGCCGGTACCGAGCGTGATACCGAACACGACTTCATGCTGCTGCCCCGCACCGTCACAGGCTTCCGACAAAGCGAAACAGTTCCCGTCGTTTGCCATTACAATTGTCTGCCCCAGCAACTGCTGGAGATCCGTCTGCAACGCGCGACCATTAATCACCTGGATATTAGAGTTCTTAATCAGACCGCTCAGCGGCGAGACGCTGCCCGGCAGGGCAATCCCGGTCATCATCGGCAGTTGTATGTCATGGCTAATCTGGTCGATAAAGGCGACCACCGACTCCACAAACTGCGGATAACTCGCTTTCTGCGTCGGGCAACGGTAACGGGCTATTTCCTGCCCTTGTGCGTCCATCACCACCGCCGCCATTTTCGTGCCGCCGATATCCAGCCCCAGGTAGTACATATCTCTTTCCTTATTGCGAAAAAGGCGGGCGACCCCGCCTTAATGGCCTTAGTAGAGTGATGCTTTCCCGGTTGATCCAAACAGCTTCATTTTGTGGCGGATCACATCTCGCGCAGCGTTGATCGCATCCGGATAGATCACGTTTGGATCCCACCAGGTTTCTCTGGCAAGGATCTCACGCACTTTCTGGAAGTAGGCGTACTTCATGTCGCTGGAGATATTGATTTTACCCACCCCCAGGGTCACGGACTCGGCGATTTCTACATCCGGGTTGGCCGAACCTCCATGTAGCACCAGCGGAATATCCAGACGCCCGGCAATATCGCGCAGAATGTTCATTTGCAGCTTCGGCTGCATCCCTTTCGGGTAGATGCCGTGTGCCGTCCCGATCGCCACCGCCAGAGTATCTGCCCCGGTGCGGGCAATAAAATCCTCTGCCTGTGCCGGGTCGGTATAGGTCACTTCCGACACGCCGCCTTCCACAGACGTGCCCGTCTGGCCGATGGTGCCCAGTTCCCCTTCCACCGAAACGCCCACCGCATGCGCCAGACGCACCACTTCTTTGGTCAGCGCCACGTTCTCCTCATAGGGCAGCAGCGAGCCGTCGATCATCACCGAGGTGAACCCGCACTGGATTGCCCGAAGCACATGCTCGACCGATGCGCCGTGATCCAGGTGCAGGGTGAACGGCACCGGGCTGCGCATGGTGATATCGCGGACATAGCCGAAAAAGCTATCCCCGACAAAATCGTGTTCGCTGGGGTGGATAGAGATAATTGCAGGCGTGTTGGTGGCTTCCGCTTCTTCCACCACCGCGCGAATGAAGCAGCTGTCCGCTACGTTGAACGCACCAATGGCGAAACCGTGTTGGCGGGTGGGTTTCAGTAACTCTTTCATCGAAATTAACATGTTAATTCTCCAGTTTCAGGGTGTAGCAAGCCCTGCCGGTGCATCGTTGCAGAGGCATAGAAGGCGTTACAGAAAAATGAATCAGGCTTTGCCGATGGCGCCGCTGGCCTGTAGATACGGGATAATGGCTTCCTCGCTGGCCTGCTCCATGGCCATCAACACATCCACCAGTTCGCGAGAATTGTCATGACACAGGGTATGCAGCAGCGCGGCTTTCCCGGCTTCGAACACCGCAGCGCCAACGTTGATCTTGGCGACGCCAAATGACGGACAGCGCTGCATCTGGTCAAACGGGGTTCCGCTGCCGCCGTGCAATGCCAGGGGCACCGTCGATTTGCGAGCCACCTCTTCCAGGCGCTGAAAATCGATGGCGGGCGTGATGCCGGGGGCGTACATGCCGTGCGCGGTTCCGACTGACACTGCCAGAAGGTCAATCCCAGTCTGCTGGATAAACGGCTCGACGTCGGCGGCCTGGGTCATCAGATCCGCATTGGTGGCGTGATCGTAGCGCGGTGCATCGGCCAGATGGCCCAACTCTCCCTCCACACACAGCCCGGCGCTGGCAGCCAGCTCAACCACCGCGCGGGTCTGACGGACGTTCTCTTCCAGCGGGAAGGCGGACGCATCAATCATCAGCCCGCTAAACCCGGCGCGAAACGCCTGGCGAATGCGCACGGGATCTTTCCCGTGGTCCAGCGCCAGTGTGACCGGCACCGTGGCCTCCTCGGCCAACGCTTTTACCACCGCCACGGCAACCGGTGCCGGGAAATGGGCAAGATGCTCCTGATACAGGTTCAGGATGATCGGTGCGCGGTGTTTCTCGGCAACCCGAACCGCCGCACGGGCGCTTTCCAGGTTCATACAGTTGATAGCGAGCAATGCATAGTGTTCACACCAGGCTTTGGTCACCATGCTTTTCATATCGGCAAACATAGGGTCTCCGTTTATTCCAGGGTGAAGGTGATCTCTTCGTCTTTCAGTTTCTTATCGCTGAGCTCGTCAAACTCTTCGTCACGCTCGGTCACCGGTTTCTTCCACAGTGACAGCATCACGCCGCAGATAACCGTGCCGATCCCCAGCGCCAGGCAGAACAGCAGCGGATGGGTAAACAGCGGGACCACGAACATGCCACCGTGCGGCACCGGGCTTTCCACGCCCCACACCATGATCAGACCACCCGCAATAGCCGAGGCCACCACACAGGAGCCGACCACGCGCAGCAGGTCACGCGCCGCAATCGGAATAACCCCTTCGGTAATCATGCAGATCCCCATCGGGAAGGCGGCTTTCAGCGCTTCACGTTCAGCGCGAGTGTATTTGTGGCGTGTCAGCAGGAACGAGAGGGTAATGCCGAACGGCGGAATAATAGAGCCGACAAACTTCACCGCTTCCGGCCCGTACACACCACTCACCAGCAGCCCATCGGCGAACAGCGACATGGTTTTGTTCACCGGGCCGCCGAAGTCGAACGTCGCCATTGCACCGAGGATGGCCCCCATCAGGAAGCGTGAACCGCCCTGCATCGACTCCAGCATGTGGATCAGCGCTTCCTGCAGCCAGGCGATGGGTTTGCCGATCAGCGTCATCATCAGCAGGCCGCCGATAATGGTGCTCAGCACTGGTAGCACCATGATGGGCATCAGACCCTGCATTGATTTCGGCAGGCGAATATAGTGCTTAAGCAGCAGGACGGTATAACCCACCAGGAACCCCCCCAGCATCCCGCCAATAAACCCGGTATGAATCTGCCCGCAGACAAAGCCAACAATCAGGCCCGGCGCGAATCCGGGACGGTCAGCAATGGAGTAGGCAATGGCGGCGCTGATCAGGGGAACAATCAACCCCATTCCCCAGCCGCCAATCTGATTGAGCATCCAGGGGATGGTGCCCGTTTTTTCTCCAACGTTTGTGCCGCCGAGTACCTGGCCGAGGGCAATACAAATGCCCGCTGCCACAATTAACGGAATCATCCACGAGATGCCCGTCAAAAGATGTCTTTTTATTTCCTGCGAAACAGGAACTTTATTTTCACTCATGTGACCTCCAGATAAGGATCACGCATTAGCTAATGATTTCTCGACCTTTTCAAGAAACTGAACGGATGATTTAATGACAATTTCGGTTTTAACTCGCACGATGCGTTTATTAATAAAGCGCTCTTCTCCTTTTATTTTGACATCGACCGCAAGAATAACGACGTCGGCTGCAGAAATATCTTCCGCCAGCAACTCATTTTCAGTACCGATAGTGCCCTGAGTTTCAACTTTAATATTATGCCCAAGCGCTTTCGCGCCTTTAATCAACTTCTCGCGGGCAATATACGTATGTGCAATTCCTGCCGTACAGGCAGCGACACAAACAATATTCATAACATACCCCACTTTTTATTTAGCAAACATCGGATTCAGCATATTGACTAAATAAGTCAATAATCTTTTGTGGACTGCTCTCTTCAAGCAATTGCTCGATGATTTCTTCATCCGCCAGTGCACCTGCCACCTGAGAAAGCAGGCGAATATGCGTCGTATTTTGATCTTCAAGCCGTACAGCAAATAAAATAATGCAGCGCACGTTACTGCCATCCAGTGTTTCCCAGGGAATATCGTGGTGTGTACGTCCAATCGCCAGGGTGGTATTAACTACCGCCGAGGATTTACCATGGGGTATCGCGATATGATTTTCGAAGCCGGTCGATCCTTCTGATTCACGTTGCCAGACATCCTGAATAAACGTTTCCCGGCAACTAATAGCGCCATCTTTTTGTAAAAGATCGGTTAATTCCTCAATCGCCTCCGTTTTATTCGTAGCTTTCATATTTAAAATAACGCGATTTGTATTCAGGATTTTTGTTATGTCCATTAAACATACCTCATGGATTCATGATATTAATGTTCGACGACCAGAGACGTCGCACGATGCAATTTTTCCGTAATAATCGTTTCCGTCACGCGCTTAATATCGGCGTCATTAAAAAAAGCGGTGACGTATACCACTGGCAGAGCAATGGCCGGCAGATTGATCGTCGAGACAACCAGTTCAATATCTTCTGTCAGTACCGACGGCAAGCTCCCCGCAGAGACCACGCCAACGATGGTCCAGTCCGGGAAAGCGCGCAGAATGCGGCTTTTCAGCAGATGCGAGGTGCCGACCCCCGTCGAACAGACCAGCAGTACGCGCTTACGGGCAATCTGTCGCTCCATCGCCGCCTGGAAATGCACGGTTAAATAGCCGACTTCATCTTCCGATACCGCCTGCTCGCCCCAGCCGCTGAACACCCGGTTCACCGCACACTGGGTCAGCCGCCAGACGTCCTGTAACTCGCCTTTGATATCGTCCAGCAGCGGGTTACGAATGCAAATCTGGTAATTGAGACGGTTAATCAAAGGCTTAATGTGAATCAGCAGTCCGTCGTACAGCGCGATGTCCTGGCTAAAATCGCTGTCAACCATCTCGGCGAAGGTTGCGATAAGCCGCCAGGTAATCAGCCGGGCCTCATCGCTGGAGTGCATATGGCCAATCACGCTGACATCGTTATGCTCTTCGATGACCACGCCGGAAGAGATAATATATTGATAAATAAACCAGACTTCGTCTTCCGGCAGCGGATGGGCAATGCGTGTTTCGATACGCTGAATCATGCGGCTGGCAACGGAAAAGATGTTTTCATCGAAGACGCTGGCGTTATCGTCCTTTTTCGGCAGCGCATTGCCGCGCGTAATGCGGTACATCATGATCAGGATATGAGTAAAAATATTGACGTAATACGGCTCGCCCAGCGACCAGCAGAGATCGTTTTCCATCTCCTGTAATAATGACTGAACGAATAAAACGTCTTCTTCGCCAAAATAATTGACCAGCGCGTTATAACTTCCCGGGTCGAGGCGGGAATAGATCACGCTGCCCGGTTCGTTATGGTTAATGATGCCATTAATCAGCGATGCCATTGCCTGACGCACACTACTTTCGCTACCTTCGATATGCGTTCCGCTCTGGCTACGAATCAACGTCAATCCCAGCGGAGCAATCCAGGATTCAATCACTTTCAGATCGTTAACAATTGAAGCATTGCTGATAAAATAACGTTCCGATAATTTGCTGATAGACGTTTCATGTGGCGTTTCGCTTAATAATTGTGAGGCTATTTTCACTCGACGGGAATTGTTCATCATGCCATCGGTATCGTCACCTTCCACACCAAGCAGCTGATCGAGATGCAACAGGTCGGTTATATTATCTGCGCTTAACATGATCCCGGCACCGGCACGTTTATTTATGCCAATATTCCATTGTGCTAGCCACGGCTCCAGTATTCGTAAATCGCGTTGAATGGTTTTTTCCGAAACATTTAAGTATTCAGCGATTTTTAACAAGGTAATAAATTCCCTTCGTGGAAGAAGGAATTTCAATAATCTGTTTTGTCGCGAGGTAATCATTTGCATTATTTACCCTTACGCAGATTAAAAATAATTAAGAAGCTCTGAACAGATAAGCTCCACTTGCAATCCGTGATGATAAATATAAAAGGGCATTGAAATAACGACAATACTAAATCGTGTCCTGCCTTCCGGACAGAGAATAAGACAAGAAGGGAAATCCAGGAGATATTTCCAGCGCAGATCACACTTTTCACGCTAATTAACGTGATAGCGCTCGCAAATATGGGGAGGATAAAAATTTTAAATCAGATAATTTTTTTGCGGATGTCCGGCATTGCCCGTGTCAGGTGCAAAAAAATCCCCGATGACCACATCAGGGATTTGTGCATAAGAGACAGCCCGCAGGAGGGGAAAAGATCAGCGCACGCGCGCTAACGCTACAGCCTGGCCGAGCTGCCAGACCGCCATCGCGTAGTGGGTGCTGTGGTTATAGCGGGTGATGGTGTAGAAGTTCGGCAACCCGTACCAGTATTCATAACCCGTACCAATATCCAGGCGCAGCAGGCTGGCCTGTTGATGATTGCCCAGCGGCTGCTGCGGCGTTAAACCTGCCGCCGCCAGCTGTCCGACGCTGTAGTTGGTTTTAAAGCCATTCTCCAGCCCCGGCGCCTGGCCGTTGGCCGGAACGGCCACCAGATCGCCTTTCACCCAGCCGTGCTGTTTGAAGTAGTTCGCCACGCTGCCGATAGCATCGACCGGATCCCACAAGTTGATGTGACCATCACCATTAAAATCAACGGCAAACTCTTTATAGGAGGAAGGCATAAACTGGCCGTAGCCCATCGCGCCGGCGAAAGAACCTTTCAGATCGAGCGGATCATCGCTCTCATCGCGCGCCATCAGCAGGAAGGTTTCCAGTTCGCTGGCAAAATATTGCGCACGGCGCGGATAAGCAAAGGCCAGCGTCGCCAGACCATCCAGAATACGGGTTTTGCCCATCACCCGGCCCCAGCGCGTTTCCACGCCGATAATGCCGACGATGATTTCCGGCGGTACGCCATAGACCATCCACGCGCGGTTGAGCGCATCTTCATACTGGTTCCAGAACGCCACGCCGTTTTGCACGTTATCCGGGGTAATGAACTGTTTGCGATAGCGCAGCCAGGCGCCATTCGGCCCCGTCGGCCCGGTGTATATCGGTGCCTGTTTGTCCATCAGGCGCAGCACGTAGTCCAGACGTTTCGCCTGCGACAGAATTTCGTGCAGTTGCTGGCGGTCAAAACCGTGCTTACTCACCATCATATCGATGAATTGTTCCGCAGCCGGATTATTGGCGAAGTCGCCGCTGGTCATCACTACCGAATGCTGCGGCTCCAGCAAAAAACCGCCGGAAGGCTTAGGTGATACGGTTTGAGGGGTTTCGGCAAGCTGGGGTTTACTGCTACAGGCACAGAGCACAACAAACGCAGGCAGCAACGCTGCGTAATAACGCTTCAACATGGGAGGTCCATTTTAAACGAATTCAGCCAGGAGCAAGTATGGTAAAGCATCTGGCTACCGACAAGGAAGCGACATCAGCCCTGCGCGCACGATCGCACCCCACTTTTTCTCTTCTCATTGCGTGTTCATTTAAAAGCGGCGCTCTTCGCACAATCTTTCACAATGATCATTTTTTCTTTCATAACGAGATCTAAATAACACATTTCAACCTTTCATCATGATTATGATAGCGCACAGTTAAACAACAAAACGACAACCCTACAGGAGAGAACAATGGAAACCATCACGCATGGTGCCGAATGGTTCATCGGGCTGTTTCAGAAAGGCGGAGAAGTTTTTACCGGCATGGTGACCGGTATTCTGCCGCTGCTGATAAGCCTGCTGGTGATCATGAATGCGCTGATTAACTTTATTGGTCAGCAGCGAATTGAAAAGCTCGCGCAGCGCTGCGCGGGCAATCCGCTGACCCGTTACCTGCTGCTGCCGTGCGTCGGCACTTTTGTCTTCTGCAACCCGATGACATTAAGCCTCGGGCGCTTTATGCCGGAGCGCTACAAACCCAGTTATTACGCTGCGGCATCTTACAGTTGCCACTCGATGAACGGCCTGTTTCCGCACATTAACCCCGGCGAGCTGTTTGTCTATCTCGGCATCGCCAACGGCCTGACCACACTCGGTTTACCGTTAGGCCCGCTGGCAGTGAGCTATCTGCTGGTTGGCCTGGTCACTAACTTCTTCCGTGGCTGGATTACCGATCTCACGACGGCCATTTTCGAGAAGAAAATGGGTATTCAACTTGAACAGGATGTCCAACTCGCCGGAGCAGCATCATGACCCGCATTGTGATTGAAAAAGGCGCCGGCGGCTGGGGCGGCCCGCTGGAAATCGACGCCAGCGTTGAGAAGAAAATCGTCTATATCACTGCCGGAACGCGTCCGGCCATCGTTGACAAGCTGGCGCAGCTTACCGGCTGGCAGGCAGTGGACGGTTTTAAAGAGGGCGAACCGGCGGAATCAGAGATCGGCGTGGCGGTGATTGACTGCGGCGGCACGCTGCGCTGTGGCATCTACCCGAAACGGCGCATCCCGACGGTGAACATCCATGCAACGGGGAAATCCGGGCCGCTGGCGCAGTACATCCTCGAAGATATCTATGTCTCTGGCGTGAAAGAGGAAAACATTCATCTGCAAGGCGAAGCAGCCACGGCCAAACCGGCCGCCCGGCGGGATTACGACAGCAGCAAAAAAATCACCGAGCAGAGCGACGGGCTGCTGGCAAAAGTCGGTATGGGCATGGGCTCGGCTGTGGCGGTGCTGTTTCAGGCCGGGCGCGACACCATCGATACGGTGCTGAAAACCATCCTGCCGTTTATGGCCTTCGTCTCGGCGTTAATCGGCATCATTATCGCCTCTGGTCTCGGCGACTGGATCGCCCACGGTCTGGCACCGCTGGCCAGCCATCCGCTGGGTCTGGTAACGCTGGCGCTGATCTGCTCTTTCCCGCTGCTGTCGCCGTTTCTCGGCCCTGGTGCCGTCATCGCGCAGGTGATTGGCGTGCTGATCGGTGTGCAAATTGGCCAGGGGAATATCCCACCGCATCTCGCCCTGCCCGCGCTGTTTGCCATTAACGCGCAGGCGGCTTGTGACTTTATCCCGGTCGGTTTGTCACTGGCGGAAGCCCGCCAGGACACGGTTCGCGTCGGTGTGCCGTCAGTGCTGGTCAGCCGCTTTTTGACCGGCGCGCCAACGGTGCTGATTGCCTGGTTTGTTTCCGGTTTCATTTATCAGTAAGGAGCTGTCATGAGCGTTATTTATCAAACCACCATTACCCGCATCGGCGACAGCGCAGCGGATGCGCTCAGTGACAACATGCTGATTACCTTCAGGGAAGGCGCGCCCGCCGATGTCGCCGAGTTCTGTTTTATCCATAACCACGGTGCGCTTAGCGGCGCACTGCTACCCGGCGCGCAATTCGAGCTTGGCGAGCAGCATTACCCGGTTACCGCCGTTGGCGATGTCGCCGAACAGAATTTGCGCGAGCTGGGCCATATCACCCTGCGTTTTGATGGGCAAACGCAGGCGGAATACCCCGGAACGGTACATGTCGCAGGCCCGGTGCCAGACACTATCGCCCCCGGCTGCATTTTGAAATTTGTCGCTTAAGTCGTAAGGAGAAGAGTATGAAACAGGTTGCCGTTGTCATTGGCGGAGGACAAACCCTCGGGGCGTTCCTGTGCCGTGGGCTTGCCGCAGAAGGATACCGCGTGGCGGTAGTGGATATTCAGAGTGATAAAGCGGCGAATGTCGCCCGGGAGATTAACAGCGAGTTTGGCGAAGGGATGGCCTACGGCTTTGGCGCGGATGCCACCAGCGAGCATAGTGTGCTGGCGCTGGCGCGCGGCGTGGACGAAATTTTTGGCCGTGCGGATCTGCTGGTCTACAGCGCCGGCATCGCCAAGGCCGCGTTTATCAGCGATTTTGCGCTGGGGGATTTTGACCGCTCGCTACAGGTCAACCTGGTCGGCTATTTCCTCTGCGCGCGTGAGTTCGCCAAGTTGATGATTCGTGACGGTATTCAGGGGCGCATTATCCAGATCAACTCAAAGTCCGGCAAAGTGGGCAGCAAACACAATTCCGGTTACAGCGCAGCAAAATTCGGCGGCGTCGGCCTGACCCAGTCGCTGGCGCTGGACCTGGCGGAATATGGCATTACGGTGCATTCGCTGATGCTGGGCAACCTGTTGAAATCACCGATGTTCCAGTCACTTATCCCGCAATATGCCAGCAAACTGGGCATTGCGGCTGACGAGGTCGAGCAGTACTACATCGACAAAGTGCCGCTAAAACGCGGCTGCGACTATCAGGACGTGCTGAATGTGCTGATGTTTTACGCCAGCCCAAAAGCCTCTTACTGCACCGGGCAGTCGATTAACGTGACCGGCGGCCAGGTGATGTTCTGATAGTGCATGCGCCATCACCTGATGGCGCTTTGCTTATTGGCCTGAGCGTACTGTCTGAAAGCGGAACGTCACAGGCCGGATAAGGCGTTAGCCTGACGCAACAATAAAGGAGAAGAGGATGGTTTCAGCCCTGATCACCGTCGCCGCCATCGCCTGGCTCAGCCAGCTAGCGCTTGGCGGCTGGCAAATCCGCCAGTTCAACCAGGCGTTCGACGCGCTATGCCAGCGCGGACGCGTCGGCGTTGGCCGCTCCGGCGGGCGTTTTAAACCCCGCGTCGTTCTGGCTGTCGCTTTTGATAAGCAGGACTGTGTTTGCGATACCCTGCTGATGCGCGGCATTACGGTTTTCGCCCGCCCGGCAAAAATCAACCATTTAATCGGTGTGAAAAGAGAGGAATTAGAGCCTGATGTGATCTTTCCCCATGATCCGGCCTGTCAGAATGCTCTATCATTAGCGCTTAAAATGAAACATTGATAATTTCGTTGTGAACGCTATTAGCTTGCGAAATTATCATTTCGCAACGTAACGCAGGATATCAGCGCCTATGAAACCACGTCAGCGTCAGGCGGCTATTCTTGAGCATCTGCAAAAGCAGGGAAAGTGTTCTGTTGAAGAGCTGGCAGCATACTTCGACACCACAGGGACGACCATACGTAAGGATTTGGTCGCGCTGGAGCATTCCGGCGCGGTGATCCGCACCTATGGCGGCGTGGTGCTCAATAAAGACGAAGCCGATCCCCCTATCGATCACAAAACGCTGATCAACACCGTACAAAAGGGGCTGATTGCCGAAAAAGCGGTCACCTATATTCATGACGGCGACTCGATCATCCTCGACGCGGGCAGCACCGTTTTGCAGATGGTGCCGCTGCTCAGCCACTTCAATAACATCACGGTGATGACCAACAGCCTGCACATCGTCAACGCGTTATCGGAACTGGATAACGAGCAGACCATCCTGATGCCCGGCGGCACCTTCCGCAAAAAATCCGCCTCGTTTCACGGCCAACTGGCGGAAAACGCCTTTGACCATTTCAGCTTCGACAAGCTGTTTATGGGCACGGACGGCATCGATCTGAACGCGGGCGTCACCACCTTCAACGAAGTGTTCACCGTCAGCAAAGCGATGTGCAACGCCGCGCGGGAAGTGATTCTGATGGCCGACTCATCGAAGTTTGGCCGCAAAAGCCCGAACGTGGTGTGCAGTCTGGAAAGCGTCAATAAATTGATCACCGACGCCGGGATCCCGGCAGACGTTCGCGCCGCGCTGGAAACCAAAGGCGTCGAGGTGATCATTGCCGGAGAAGATCATGAGTGAGTCGTTAATTAATGCCGGGCGCCAGACCCTGCTACTGGAGCTTCAGGAAGCAAGCCGCCTGCCGGAGCGGCTCGGTGAGGCTTTCGTGCGTGCCGCCGAAACAGTGCTGAAGTGCGAAGGTAAAGTCATTGTTTCCGGCATCGGCAAATCGGGGCATATCGGCAAAAAGATCGCCGCCACCTTTGCCAGTACCGGCACTCCGGCCTTTTTCGTGCATCCGGCGGAAGCGCTGCACGGCGATCTGGGCATGATTGAAAGCCGCGATGTGATGCTGTTTATCTCCTACTCCGGTTCGGCAAAAGAGTTGGATCTGATCCTGCCGCGGCTGGCGGAGAAATCCGTCGCCCTGCTGGCGATGACCGGTAAACCGCGCTCGCCGTTGGCGCTCGCCGCCGACGCAGTACTGGATATCTCCGTTGAACGTGAAGCCTGCCCGATGCACCTTGCGCCGACCTCCAGTACCGTCACGACGCTGATGATGGGCGATGCGCTGGCGATGTCGGTGATGCAGGCGCGCGGCTTTGACGAAGAGGATTTTGCCCGCTCGCATCCGGCAGGCGCGCTCGGCGCGCGGCTGCTGAATAAAGTGCATCATCTGATGCGCAAAGAGGAGCAGATCCCGCAGGTGCAACTGACGACCAGCGTGATGGAGGCGATGCTGGAGCTAAGCCGCACCGGTTTAGGTCTGGTGGCCGTTTGCGATGCGCAGCGTCAGGTTAAAGGCGTCTTTACCGATGGCGATCTGCGCCGCTGGCTGGTGGCAGGCGGCGCGTTAACCACCGCCGTCAGCGAAGCGATGACGCGCGGCGGCATCACCCTGGACGCCAACAGCCGCGCAGTGGATGCCAAAGAGCGCCTGATGCAGCGTAAAATCGCCGCCGCGCCGGTGGTGGATGACGCGGGAATTCTGGTGGGTGCCATCAACCTGCAGGATTTCTATCAGGCCGGTATTCTTTAACGCTTCAGTCCCAGACGTTTCGCCAGCCGGTGCAGGTTGGCGACGTCCAGTTCCAGCGCCCGGGCGCAGGCCGCCCAGTTTCTCCCACACTCTTCCAGTGTTCTGGTAATCAGCGCCCGCTGGAAATCCTCGGTGGCATCACGCAGATTTTGTCCCGCCGGTAACGCCGAAGCGGTTTGTACCACCGGCGTCTGTTCATCGCTGAGGGCAAAATGTCGCGCCTCCAGTACCACATCGTCGCTGTTGCGCGTCCCGCGCGCCAGAATCACCGCGCGGTGAATGGCATGTTCCAGCTCGCGCACATTGCCCGGCCAGCCGTAGCTGAGTAAATGCGCACGCGCGCCGGGGCTGAGCGCCACCCGGCCAAGCCCCAGACGCAGACGGCACTGCTCGCAGAAGTAACCCGCCAGCAGCACCACATCGTCGCCCCGTTCACGCAGCGGCGGTACCGACAACGGAAACACGCTAAGACGATGATAGAGATCGGCGCGAAAACGGCCAGCCAGCACCTCTTCTCGCAGATCGCGGTTCGTCGCCGCCAGCACGCGCACATCCACGCGCAGGCTGCGATCGTCGCCGACACGTTGCAGATCGCCATACTGCAAGACCCGCAGCAGCTTGGCCTGCAATGAGAGGGACAATTCACCGATCTCATCAAGAAACAGCGTGCCATTATCTGCCATCTCAAACTTGCCGCTGCGATTGCTGATGGCTCCGGTAAAAGCCCCTTTCACGTGGCCGAACAGTTCACTCTCGGCCACACTTTCCGGCAGCGCTGCACAGTTGAGATAAACCAGCGGGCTGGCTGCCCGCGCGGAACCTTCATGAATCGCCTTAGCCACCAGCTCTTTCCCGGTGCCGGTTTCGCCGCTGATCAGCACGTTAAGATCGGACGCGGCAACAATATCGATCTCTTTTTTCAGCGCCACCATGCCCGGCGATAGCCCAATCATTTCGCTGCGCGCCACCGGCTCAAACGCAGCGGGCGCGCCGGGCAGTATATTCTGGCTCTCCAGCTGCTCAATCAGCAGCGCATTGTTCAACGCTCCTGCCGCCAGCGCCGCAATCAGCCGCAGCTCTTCGTCGCTGAAGGTGTCGAACTGATCCGGAGACATACCATCCAGCGTCAGCGCGCCAATCAGGTTCTGCCCGGCAAACAGCGGCAGCCCGACGCAAGCGTGCACTTTCAGGCTCTCCTGGCCGGGGATCAGCCCATCATAAGGATCGGGCAAACCGCTGTCGGCCGGAAAACGCACCACATCCCCCGCGCGGGCAATCGCTTCCAGCCTTGGGTGCCCTTCCAGCGTAAAACGCCTGCCGAGCACGTCCTGCGCCAGCCCGTCGATGGCCAGCGGAATAAACTGCCGCGCCTCGTAGCGCAGCAGCGCAGAGGCATCGCAGGCCAGCACCTGGCGCAGCGTGGTAATCAGCCGCTGGAAGCGATCCGCATGGCCGATACCGCTCTGCAATTCAATGGCGATTCCCGCCAGCACATTCAGTGAAAAACTCATGCTTACCTCACTGTCTTTTTGACAATGCATAGTGTCATATTGACTGTAAATATCATAGTCATAATGACAACTATCTTTTCAGTTAACCCATTAAAAAATATAGAAATCAATTAATTAAAAAGTTGGCACAGCCTTTGATATTAGCCATACATCGAACTGAAAAAAGTACAGGACATTTGATATGGCTATTCATGTAAAAAACAACATTCACTGGGTTGGGCAACGTGACTGGGAAGTGCGCGATTTTCACGGTACTGAATACAAAACGCTGAAAGGCAGCAGCTACAACAGCTATTTGATCCGCGAAGGCAAAAACGTGCTGATCGATACCGTCGATCACAAATTCAGCCGCGAGTTTGTGCAGAACCTGAGCGCAGAGATCGATCTGCAACGCATCGACTACATCGTGATTAACCATGCCGAAGAAGATCACGCCGGTGCGCTGACCGAGTTGATGTCGCACATCCCGCATACGCCGATCTACTGCACGGCGAATGCGATCGACTCGATCACCGGTCATCATCATCACCCGGAGTGGAACTTTAACGTGGTGAAAACCGGCGACACGCTGGATATCGGCAACGGCAAACAGTTGATCTTCGTTGAAACGCCGATGCTGCACTGGCCGGACAGCATGATGACCTACCTGACCGGCGACGCCGTACTGTTCAGCAATGACGCTTTCGGCCAGCACTACTGCGACGAACGCCTGTTTAATGATGAAGTGGATCAGGCGGAGCTGTTCGAACAGTGCCAGCGCTATTACGCGAATATTCTGACGCCGTTCAGCCGCCTGGTGACGCCGAAAATCACCGAGATCCTCGGCTTTAACCTGCCGGTAGATATGATTGCTACCTCGCACGGCGTGGTGTGGCGCGATAACCCAACGCAAATTGTCGAGCTGTACCTGAAATGGGCGGCCGATTATCAGGAGGATCGCATCACCCTTTTCTACGACACCATGTCCAACAACACCCGTATGATGGCCGACGCCATTGCGCAGGGTATTAACGAAGTTGACCCGCGCGTGGCGGTGAAAATCTTTAACGTCGCCCGCAGCGATAAAAACGACATCCTGACCAATGTGTTCCGCTCGAAAGGCGTGCTGGTTGGCACCTCGACCATGAATAACGTGATGATGCCGAAAATTGCCGGGCTGGTCGAAGAGATCACCGGCCTGCGTTTTCGCAACAAACGCGCCAGCGCGTTTGGCTCCCACGGCTGGAGCGGCGGCGCGGTAGACCGTCTCTCCACCCGCTTACAGGATGCCGGGTTTGAAATGTCCGTCAGCCTGAAAGCTAAATGGCGGCCGGATATCGACGCGCTGGAAGTGTGCCGCCAGCACGGGCGCGATATCGCTCGCCAGTGGGCACTCTCTCCTTTGCCGGAAGCGGTAAAAGCGGCCTCCACAACAGCTCAGGAAGCCTGCGCCTGTGCCGCAGCCGCCGCTGCGGAACTCGGCCCGCGCATGCAGTGCAGCGTCTGCCAGTGGATCTATGATCCCGTAAAAGGCGAGCCGCTGCAGGATGTTGCGCCAGGTACGCCGTGGAGTGAGGTTCCGGACAATTTCCTCTGCCCGGAATGTTCCTTAGGCAAAGAGGTGTTTGACGAACTGGCAACGGAGGCAAAATGAGCGCCGGTATTGTGATTATCGGATCGGGCTTCGCCGCCCGGTCGCTGGTGAAAAACATCCGAAAACTCGACGGCACCGTACCGCTGACATTGATTGCCGCCGACAGCATCGATGAGTACAACAAACCGGATCTCAGCCATGTCATCAGCAAAGCGCAAAGTGCCGATGATTTGCTGCGCCAACCGGCGGGGGAATTTGCCGAGCAATTTAACCTGCGGCTGTTCCCGCACACGGTTATCACCGCCATTGATGCTGAAGCGCAGGTGGTGAAAAGCGTCGATAAACAGTGGCAGTACGACAAACTGGTGCTGGCGACGGGGGCAAAAGCCTTCGTTCCGCCACTGCCGGGGCGCGAGCACATGCTGACGCTCAACAGCCTGCAAGAGTATCGCGCCTGTGAAAACAGGCTGCGCGATGCCGCCAGCGTGCTGATTGTCGGTGCCGGGTTGATTGGCTGCGAGCTGGCAATGGATTTTCGCCGTACCGGGAAAACCGTCACGCTGCTGGATAACGCCGCCAGTATTCTGCCTTCGCTGATGCCGCCGGAAGTCAGTAGCCGCCTGCAACATAGCCTGACGTCGCTGGGTGTTCGCCTGCTGCTCACCTCCCGTTTGCAACACCTGACGGCGAGCGCGAATGGCATTTGTGCGCAGCTTGATGACGAACGCTGCGTAGAGGCGGATGTGGTGATTGCCGCCACGGGCCTGTCGCCGGAAGTGTCGCTGGCACAAGCCGCCGGGGTGGAAACCCGCCGTGGCATTGTGGTTAATGCGGCGCTGCAAACCAGCAACCCACAGATCTATGCGCTCGGCGACTGCGCCGAGATCAACGGCAAGGTGCTGCCTTTCCTGCAACCCGCCCAGCTCAGCGCCATTACGCTTGCGAAAAACCTGCTCGGCAACAACGCGCAACTGGTGCTGCCTGCCATGCTGGTGAAGGTAAAAACGCCGCTGATGCCGCTGCATCTGGCCGGAGAAACCGCCCGCCGCGATCTGAACTGGCAGATTACAACCCATCCCCAGGGGATGGTGGCGAAAGGGCTTGATGCCGATGAAAAACTGCGCGCTTTCGTGGTCAGCGAAGAGCGCATGAAGGAGGCTTTCGCGCTGCTTAAAGCGCTGGCGCTATAGTCCGCGCAGCGGCAACCAGCCCCTGGCCGAAGGCAATTCCGCCATCGCCGGCCGGGAGCTGGTGCGGGAACAGCAAGGTGAAATCAGAAAGCCAGGCTTGCAGGCGCGCCTTCAGCAGGCGGTTATGCAGTACGCCACCGCTGAATACCAGCGTCTGAATACCGCGTCGCTCGGCCTGTTCGCGGGCAAGGCTTGCCAGCCCTTGCGCCAGCGCGTCGTGAAACGCCCACGCACGCTGCGCGGGTGATGCCTGCCAGCCCAGCCACTGCCGCCAGAAGGTGGCGAGATCAAGCTGGTTTCCGCGTAGCGGCAGCGTGACGGGATGATCAACCGCAGAGACGGACGCTGCCAGCGCTTCAAGCCGGCAGGCGGCTTCGCCTTCATAACTCAGTTGCTGCGGTGCACAGCCCAGCGCGCAGGCCACCGCATCAAATAAACGTCCGCAAGAAGAAGCCAGCGGCGTGTTGATGCCGCGCTCAATGGCGCGTGCCAGCAACGGCCAGTTTTGCTGCCGAAGCACGGCGGTTTCCGGGTAATGTTGCCAATCAGGCACAAACGCCAGCATCTGCGCCAGCAGGTTGCGCCACGGCTGCCGCGCAGCCAGATCGCCGCCCGGTAACGCCACCGCCGGTAAGCCGCCAAGGTGCTCGCATTCGCGATAATTGACGCGTAAACATTCGCCGCCCCACAGTGCGCCGCCCTCACCCATGCCAATCCCATCCAGCGTCAGCGCAATCACATCACCGCCGTCAAGCGGCCAGCCATGTTCGCCGAGACATGCTGCGGCATGCGCATGGTGATGCAGCACCGTTTGCAGTGGCAATCCGCTGCGATGAGCCCACTGGCTGGTGCGATAACCGGGATGCGCATCGATGACCAGTTGCTGCGGAGTGAAATCGTAAATCGTCTGCATCAGGCGCAGCGCATTGCGCCACTGCGTTTCCACACCTTCATCAGTGAGATCGCCAAAGTGCTGACCCGGCACCGCGGCTTCACCGCGCAGCAGGCAAAAAGTGTTTTTCATATCCGCGCCAAGACACAGCAGCGGCGGTATGGCGGTGAACCCTTCCGGCAGGCTCAGCGCATCCGGCACGTAGCCGCGCGAACGGCGCAGCATCTCGCCATTTGCCCGCAGCACGGAGTCATCCATACGTTGCACAATGTCGCGATTGTGCAGTAAAAAACCACCGGCAATTCCCGCCAGATCGACCAGCGCCTGTTCATTCGTGAGGGCGGGCGGTTTGCCGCTGAGGTTGCCGGAGGTCATCACCAGCGGGCGCTGCAACCCCTGCGCCAGCAGATGCTGCAACGGATTGGACGGTAACATAACGCCCACTTCATCCAGGCCCGGCGCCACGGCGTCGCATAAACCGTCAACGGTGGATTTCGCTACCAGCACAATCGGTGCGGCTGGCGTGGCGAGTAAACGCTGCGCATCGGCGGGTAACCCAACCGCATCCGGCAACATCACCGCCAGCGGTTTCGCCGGGCGGCGTTTACAGGCGCGCAGATGCTGCACCGCCGCCTGGTTATGCGCATCGCAGGCGAGGTGAAAACCGCCCACGCCTTTGACAGCCACCACGCCGCCGCTTTTCAGAAGTGAAATCGCGGCCTGTAATGCTGCTTCGCCAGTGGTTTGCCAGACATCGCTGCGCCACTCAAGCTGCGGGCCGCACTGCGGGCAGGCGACGGGCTGCGCGTGGAAACGGCGATCGTAGGGGTTGCGATACTCCGCTTCGCAGGCCGCGCAGAGCGGGAACGCCGCCATCACCGTATAAGGCCGGTCATAAGGCATGGCGTTGATAATGGTAAAGCGCGGCCCGCAATGGGTGCAGTTGATAAACGGGTAACGGTAGCGGCGCTCGCGGGGATCGTTCATCTCCGCAAGGCAGGCGGGGCATGTCGCCGCATCGGGAACAATTTGCGTATTCATGGCACCACCCGCGCTCTGGCGGATGGTGAAATCTTGTGGTGGCGATGGCCAGTGGAACGGAGCGCTGACAACGCGATCGATGCGCGCCAGTGGCGGGCAATGTTGCTGCAACAGGGTGACGAAATCACCGGCATCGCCGAGCAGGCGAACTTCGACACCCTGTGCATCATTACAGACATCACCTTTGCAACGGTGCTGCTGCGCCAGTTGCCAGACAAAGGGGCGAAAACCTACCCCCTGAACTTTACCGTATACGCGTAAGCAAACACCGTTGCTGGTTGTCATCGCATCATTGCATCGCCGCGTTAAGCAAGCGATTCTTCATCTGTTGATAAGAGCTCTGAGTGTACTCCTCGGCCCAGCGCTGATCGTTGATCGCACTCACCCGAACGGCGCAGTATTTAGTTTCCGGCGTTTTGGAAATCGGATCCAGATTATCCTGCGTCAGTTCGTTACAGGCGCCAATCCACCACTGGTACGTCATATAAACGCTGCCGTTGTTGACGCGTTCGTTGACATCCGCGCGGGTGATCACCTTGCCACGGCGTGATTCCACCCACACCAGTTGACGGTCTTTTATACCCAGCGCTTCGGCGTCGGCCGGGTTGATCTGCACAAAGCCCGGTTCATCGGCAAGGGTTTGCAACGCGGCACAGTTGCCGGTCATCGAACGGCAAGAGTAGTGGCCCACCTCACGCACGGTACAGAGCACCAGCGGGAATTCAGCATCCGGGCGCTCTGCGGGCGCGCGCCACGGCGCGGCAAAAAGATGGCCTTTGCCGTCCGGGGTATCAAACTTGTTGTTCTGATACAGGTACGGCGTGCCCGGATGATCGAGGGTCGGGCACGGCCACTGAACGTGTCCCATGTCGCCCATTTTCTCGTAGGTGACGCCGTAGAACAGCGGGCACAACTCGCGCAGTTCGTCCCAGATCTGCTGATTGTTGTCATAGTGCATCGGGTAGCCCATCTCGGTGGCGATCAGGCTGATGATCTCCCAGTCACGTTTGACGTTGTACTTCGGTTCGATGGCTTTTTCGAAACGCTGGAAGCCGCGATCGGCACAGGTAAAGACACCGCCGTGCTCGCCCCAGGACGTGGCGGGCAGCAGCACATCGGCTTGTTCGGCGGTTTTGGTCATAAAGATATCCTGCACCACCACAAAATCGAGCGCTTCGAAGCCTTTACGCACCAGCCCCAGATCCGCTTCAGTCTGCAACGGATCTTCGCCCATGATGTAATAGGCTTTCACCTTGCCTTCCAGCGCCAGATGCGGCACTTCGGTAATGCGTACGCCGACTTTGTCATCCATCACTGCCGGATCGATGCCCCAGGCTTTGGCAAATTTTGCCCGCACCTCCGGGTTCACCACATCCTGATAACCCGGGAACTGGTTGGGGATTACGCCCATATCGCACGCGCCCTGCACGTTGTTCTGGCCGCGCACCGGGCCAACGCCGACATTTTCACGCCCAAGATTCCCGGTCAGCAGCGCCAGGCTGGAGAGCCCTTTCACCACATCCACTGCCTGGCCGAACTGCGTCACGCCCATGCCCCACATAATGGTGGCGGATGGCGCTGCTGCGTAGGTGCGCATCGCCTGGCGAACCTGTTTCGCCGGCACGCCGGTCAGATGCTCCACCGCTTCCGGCGCATAGTCTTTAACCGTTTCACGATAGGCATCCAGCCCGGTAGTAAAGCTGGCGACATAATCTTTGTCGTACAGCTCCTCTTCCAGCAGCACATAGCCGAAAGCGTTGACCAGCGCCATATTGCAACCGTTTTTGAGTTGCAGATGCTGATCGGCAATACGCGCGGTCTCAATGCGCCGCGGATCGCAAACAATGATTTTGGCCCCTTTCTGTTTGGCTTTGATCACCCGGCGCGCGACGATCGGGTGCGAATCGGCGCAGTTATAACCAAATACCAGCAGGCAACTGGAGTTTTCGATATCGCCGATAGAGTTACTCATCGCACCGTTGCCAAGGGTTTCCTGCAAACCGGCCACCGACGGGCCGTGGCAGACGCGGGCGCAACAGTCGACGTTATTGGTGTTAAGCACGCCACGGGCAAATTTCTGCATCACATAGTTGGTTTCATTGCCCGTACCGCGTGATGAACCGGTGGTCATAATGGCGCGCGGGCCATATTTGGCTTTGATTTCGCTGAGGCGTTTCGCGGTATAACGGATCGCTTCATCCCAACTGACGGGGGTGAATTTGCCGCCTTTTTCGTAACGGATCATCGGCTGCGTAAGACGCGGTGTCAGCAGTTTGGTGTCGTTAAGGAAATCCCAGCCGTAGTAGCCTTTCAGGCAGAGTTCATTCTGGTTGGTGTGGCCGTCGGCCGCTTCTGCGCGGATGATTTTTCCATCATCAACAACCAGTTTCAGTTTGCAGCCCGCGCCGCAGTATGGGCATACACTTGTGATTTTTTTCATCAGTAACAGACCTGTTAAAAGTGAAAGTCAGATGGTTTAGAACACCAGGGAAACAGCGCTGTCCAGCGCGGCGCGACGACGTTTCTCCGCGCTCATCTGTTCCAGTAAATTGCGATCGACACAGACCAGCGCTTTCGTCGGACATGCCTGCATACAGGCGGGACCGCTTTCACTGTGGTGGCACAAATCGCATTTGTTGGCTTCGGCTTTTTCTGCGCGAATATTCAGCCCTGCGCCGCTATGGCGAATAACCGGACGCACAACCACTTCCATCGCACCGTACGGGCAGGCCACGACGCAGGTTTTACAGCCAATGCAGCGTTCCTGCATCACATGCACAAACCCTTCGTCACGGCTGATGGCACCGTTCGGGCAGACGTTGGCGCACGGCGCGTCTTCGCACTGACGACAAAGTGTCGCTGTCGAGACGTTGACGCCTTTGACGACATGGATACGCGGTAAAAAGCTCTCAGGGGTGAGCGCCGCGCAGTCCTGGTTTTCCTGATGAGACACCACGCAGGCGACCTCGCAGGTGCGGCAGCCAATGCATTTTGCAGCGTCCGCCATGATAAATCGGTTCATTATCTTCTCCGGCAATGTGCTTTATCCCGCCGGAATATTCATAAACCGTGCCAGTTTTTAATTTGCTGTTATTTAAGGAAATTTAAAGAAGCATTCGGTAAGGATGGCTGTCATCGACACTTCTGTCGATGACAGATGTCGAGGTCAGGCGTGCGGGCCGGAAATCAGTGAGTCACGTAACATTAATTCGCCGGGAAAGGTTTGCTGATAAGTAAAGTCGCCGCCATCGAGCATAAAGATTAAGCGGTTAATGGTCTCTTTGATCATTTCGGTGACCGGTATTTTCACGCTGGAAAGTGCCGGAACGGTAAATGGTGCCATCGCAATATCATCGAAGCCAATCACCGAGACCTGCTGCGGCACCGTTATTTTGCTGTCGTGTAACTGTTTAATTGCGCCAATCGCCATGTCGTCATTACTGGCTACCAGTGCGCTAAATTCAACGTTTCGGGATAAGAGTGTCTGTACGCCCTGTGCGCCGCTGGCTGGTGTCCATTTCCCTTCAACAATCAACTCATTACGCAGCGCAATACCCTGCTGCGCCAGCGCATCTTTATACCCGGATAAACGCTCAATACCGGTAGGAGAATCGAGTGAACCGGTAATAAACGCAATATCACGATGACCGTGAGAAATTAATTGCGACACCGCGCTAAAACTTGAGGCTTTTTGATCGGAATAAACACAATGGCTGCTGTTTTTACGTAAACGGCGGTTCAGTACCATTATTGGCTGTGAATGACTGTCGATAATTTTATCCATTTCATCAACGCTTAAAAAACGCGGATAAATAATGATCGCGTCACAGCGTAAATCGAGCAGATATTGAATCGCCTGGCGTTCTTCTTCCGCGCTGTGTTTTCCGTCGGCCAGCAGTAACTGGCGGCCTTTGTCCTCTGTCATTCGGGCGGCGTGGAACAGCAATTCGCTAAAATAGACACCGTGGTAGAGGGTGTTGGTTACCACCAGCCCCAGCGTCTGGGTTTTACTGCTCGCCAGGCTACGGGCCAGTAAATTCGGGCGATAGCCACTCTCGGCAATGGCCTGAAATACCCGGTCTTTCGTCTCTTCGCTGACATATCCTTTGCCCGTCAGGACACGCGAAACGGTCGCTTTTGACACGCCTGCCCGCTTCGCCACCTCCAGCATTGTCGCCATCTTTTCCCCCTGAAAATGTTATGAGCCGAAGTGTACTTCAGGCGTTGCGTTTAATGGAACTCTTTACGCCGCACAAGGATTTCACACCCCGCAATCTTATAAGTGATCGTTATCACGATTTCAAAAATTGGCGCTTTTTAGGCCTTGTTAACCACAAATAAACTCTTCATGATTTTGTGGAACCGGTTACCTATTTCATGTTTCACAGCCGCCAGGCGCGACTGTGAGCCAGTACCTTATTGATAAAACAGGATAATAACTCCATGGCAAAGAATTATGCGGCGCTGGCCCACTCGGTGGTCGATGCACTGGGCGGCGCGGAAAATATCGCGGCCGTCACGCACTGCATGACGCGCCTGCGTTTTGTGGTGAAAGATGAGACGCGCGTGGACAGCCCGACGCTGAAAAGCATCAGCGGCGTGATGGGCGTGGTGCGTAACGATAAACAGTGCCAGGTGATTATCGGTAATACCGTCTCCCAGGCCTTCCGCGAAGTGGTCAGCCTGCTGCCGCAAAACATGCAGCCGGCTGAAGAACCTTCCACGCAAAAACTGACGCTGAAGCGCATTGGCGCGGGCATTCTCGATGCGCTGATCGGTACTATGTCGCCGCTTATTCCGGCGATCATCGGCGGCTCAATGGTGAAACTGCTGGCCATGGTGCTGGAGATGACCGGCGCACTGCCGAAAGGCTCCTCGACGCTGACCATTTTGACGGTAATCGGCGATGGCGCCTTCTTCTTCCTGCCGCTGATGGTTGCGGCGTCTGCGGCGGTGAAATTCAAAACCAATATGTCGCTGGCGATTGCCATTGCGGGCGTGCTGGTGCATCCGAGCTTTATTGAATTGATGGCGAAAGCCGCGCAGGGCGAGCATGTTGAGTTCGCACTGGTGCCAGTGACAGCGGTGAAATACACCTACACAGTGATCCCGGCGCTGGTGATGACCTGGTGTCTGTCGTATATCGAGCGCTGGGTCGATCGCATCACCCCGGCGGTAACGAAAAACTTCCTTAAACCGATGCTGATTGTGCTGATTGCCGCGCCGCTGGCGATTGTGCTGATTGGCCCGCTGGGCATCTGGATCGGTAGTGCTATCTCCGCGCTGGTATATACCATTCACGGTTACCTCGGCTGGCTCTCCGTCGCCATCATGGGTGCGCTATGGCCGCTGCTGGTGATGACCGGGATGCACCGCGTCTTTACGCCGACCATCATTCAGACCATTGCCGAAACCGGCAAAGAGGGCATGGTCATGCCGTCTGAAATTGGCGCGAACCTGTCGCTTGGCGGCTCTTCGCTCGCCGTGGCGTGGAAAACGAAAAACCCGGAACTGCGCCAGACTGCAATGGCGGCAGCGGCTTCCGCCATTCTGGCGGGGATTTCCGAACCGGCGCTCTACGGTGTGGCTGTTCGCCTGAAACGTCCGCTGATCGCCAGCCTGATTAGCGGCTTTATCTGCGGCGCAGTTGCCGGTATTGCCGGGCTGGCCAGCCACTCGATGGCCGCGCCGGGCTTATTTACCAGCGTGCAGTTCTTCGACCCGGCCAATCCGATGTCCATCGTCTGGGTGTTTGGTGTGATGGCGCTGGCCGTGGTGCTGTCGTTTGTGCTGACGTTACTGTTGGGCTTTGAAGATATTCCGGTGGAAGCCGCGAATACACCGCAGGCAGCACAGCCGGCTAATGTTAAAGAAGCACGCGCCTGATTAACGAAAAGAGGTTACGCATGTCAGTATTTCCGCAAGGATTTTTATGGGGCGGCGCACTTGCCGCCAACCAGTCGGAAGGGGGTTATCTGGAGGGCGGTAAGGGGCTGACTACTGTCGATATGATCCCGCACGGCGTCAACCGCCTGCCAGTGAAACTGGGCCTGGAAAAGCGCTTTGAACTGCGTGACGATGAGTATTACCCGAGCCATCAGGCGATCGATTTTTACCATCGTTATAAAGAAGATATCGCGCTGATGGCGGAGATGGGCTTCACAGTATTCCGCACCTCTATCGCGTGGAGCCGTTTATACCCGAAAGGGGATGAGCTGACGCCAAACCCGGAAGGCATCGCTTTCTATCGCGCGGTGTTTGAAGAGTGCAAAAAGTACAATATCGAGCCACTGGTGACGCTTTGCCACTTTGATGTGCCGATGCATCTGGTGATTGAGTACGGCTCCTGGCGCAACCGTAAAATGGTGGAGTTTTTCGCTCGCTACGCGCGCACCTGTTTTGAGGCGTTCGACGGGCTGGTGAAATACTGGCTGACCTTCAACGAGATCAACATCATGCTGCACAGCCCGTTCTCCGGCGCGGGCCTGGTGTTCGAAGAGGGTGAAAATCAGGATCAGGTGAAGTACCAGGCGGCGCATCATGAGCTGATTGCCAGCGCGCTGGCGACCAAAATTGCTCATGAAGTGAACCCGCAAAACCAGGTGGGCTGCATGCTGGCGGGCGGTAATTTCTACCCTTACTCCTGTAAACCGGCCGATGTGTGGACCGCGCTGGAAAAAGATCGCGAAAACCTGTTCTTTATTGATGTACAGGCGCGCGGCAGCTACCCGGCCTACTCTGCTCGCGTATTCCGCGAAAAAGGCGTCAGCATTGTCAAAGAAGCAGGCGATGACGAAATACTGAAGAATACCGTCGATTTTGTCTCCTTCAGCTACTACGCCTCACGCTGCGCCTCGGCGGATATGAACGCCAACAATACCAGTGCCGCTAATATCGTGAAATCTCTGCGTAACCCGCATATTGAAGTGAGCGAATGGGGTTGGGGCATCGATCCGCTGGGTCTGCGCATCACCATGAATATGATGTACGACCGTTACCAGAAACCGCTGTTCCTGGTGGAAAACGGCCTCGGCGCGAAAGATGAGTTTAATGCCGACGGCGAAATCGCTGACGATTACCGCATCAGCTATCTGCGCGAGCATATCCGCGCAATGGGCGACGCCATTGAAGACGGCATTCCGGTTATCGGTTACACCACCTGGGGCTGTATCGATCTGGTGGCGGCTTCCACCGGCGAGATGAGCAAGCGCTACGGTTTTGTCTATGTCGATCGTGACGATGCAGGCAACGGCACGCTGGCGCGCAGCCGGAAAAAGTCGTTCTGGTGGTATAAAAAAGTGATCGCCAGTAACGGCGAAGATCTCGATTAAGTCTGTCACGCAACCGGCCTGCGGATTCTGCAGGCCGGCTAAACGTCATCTTTCCCGCTTCTCATAGGCGATCAGCCACGCTTTACGCGCAATGCTGCCGCTGTAGCCTGTCATTGAACCATTTTTGCCAATGATCCGGTGACACGGGATCCCAATAGCCACCCGGTTCGCGCCGTTTGCCGCCTCTCCCTCACAACCGAAAATCGAACAACCATTTGTTACAGCCAAAGGCAGCATTACAGCCCGACGGCAAATAAGCGTAAAAACGCCGTCTTGCCTTCCCCGGTAATGGTCACTTCACGGTAACCGGGCGTTCTGCGCAGCCAGCCCTGCTGTTCGAAAGCGATAAGCAGCGCGGCGCCCGCATCGCCGCCAAGATGGAAACGCCTTTCGCTCCAGTCCAGGCATGCGCAACAGGGTTTGCGGCGAGTATGTGGATCGAGCGTCACGCCGATCTTTTCCAGTTGCCGTTTACCGACATTCGTTACCGAGCTGCCATCGTCAGTGATCCAGCCTTCACGCTGCAAAAACGTGTAGATATCCACCGCGATTTCACCGGCAAGATGATCGTAACAGGTACGTGCCTGCCGCAGTTCCGGCGGCGTTCGGCTGGTCAGCGTACGCCCTGTGCGCATCGACACGCCCATCATATTTTCCAGCAGCGCTGCGACATCGCTGCCCGCCAGCCGGTAGTAGCGGTGCCGCCCCTGCGAAACGCAGACCAGCAGGCCATGATTTAACAGCCGGTTAAGGTGAGCGCTGGCGGTCGAAGGGGCAATATCCGCCACGCTGCTTAGCTCCGTCGCCGTCCACGCCCGTCCATCCATCAGCGCGCAAAGCATCCGCGAGCGTGAAGGATCGGCCATGGCACTGGCGATACCGGCAAGCGCCTCTTCCAGCGCCAGCGTGTTGCCGTGTGCCGCAGGTAAACCGGGTAAACTCATGTCGCCCCCTTCCAGGGTTGCGTGACCTCGCGGGTCAGCGAATCGTTGTCGGTCAGCAGAATCAGGCGATTATCATGATCGCTGTACTGCACAAGAATATTGATACCATGTTGCGCGATCGTGCGGGCAATAGCGCCTAACTCACCGGGTTTTTCCTGCTTTAGTTTGCGGATCACCGGCTGCGCTACATTGCACACTGTAAATCCGGCAGCCTCCAGAACCTGACGGGCGTGTTCGCCGTCGGCCACCAGAAAATGGGCATGGCTTTCATTTCCAGTGCTGAAAACACCGCCGCCTTCCAGACCAATGCCGTTTTTACCCAGCACTTCACCCAGTTGCGCCAGCCCGCCGGGCGCGTTATTAAGCATAACGTGAATATCATACATGGTCGGTCTTCCCGGCTGCGGATGAATAGTCGCGCAATACCTGTGCGACACGGATACGGTAATACGAGAAAATCGAGCGCTGCCCTTCCGCCTGCGCTGCCTGGTGCAGGACGTTGCCCTTCCATGCCAGTACCGCCTCTTCATCCCGCCACCAGGATAATGACAAAATCTTCCCCTCCGTGCTCAGGCTCTGAAAGCGTTCAATGGCGATAAAACCCTCGATTTCTGCCAGTTGCGGCTTGAGCTCCGCGGCTAATTGCAGGTAGCGATCCTGCTTGCCAGCGGCGACATCGGCTTCAAACAGTACAGCGATCATAAGCGCTCTCCATCAGTGAATGTGCCGCCAGTTTACGTAGCCCGGCACACCATGCTTCGGCCTGCAACGAAATATGCGTGACGGGAGAGGAACAGATCAGTACGAAAAGACGATGAGCGTGATGATGCCAGCCTGCGGATTTTGCAGACTGGCGCAGCGAAATTGACGAAAGAGGATTTGTTCAGATTTGAAACGCGATCTTTTTACCGCCCGGCAAAGTGACATCAATGCTCAATTCGCCGCCCAAGGCCGCGACATAACGTTTAAGCGTCGATAAGCGCGGATCATTGCCCGGTTGCTCAATTTTGGCCAGCGTAGGTTGCTTCACGCCCATTGCCGCTGCCAGTTCGGTTTGAGAAAGATTCAATGCTTCCCGTAACTGACTTAATACGATATCGCGGCGAAGTTCATCGACACGAGATTCAATGCGCGCAAGGCTCTCCGGGCTTCGTTTGGCTAGCATCTCATCTAAGGTTGCCATGTTAACTCCTTTTTCTTCAGGTGATGACTTAACTCGGTTTCAGCAAGTTTGATCATATCTTGATAAAACCGCTTCTGATTTTTTCCTGTTTTATCGCCTGCGCATAACACAATGGCCTGGCGGGTTGGATCAAAAGCAAAAAATGCACGAACAGGATGGCCAGCAAATTGAATGCGTAATTCCTTCAAATTCAAAAATATTGATCCCTTCACCGTATCCACATACGGCCGACCGAGGTGGGGACCGTATTCACTCAATATTTTGAGGATCGCCAGGACTTCATCCTGTAAAGGTTCAGTTTGTTTATTAAACCATTCATCAAAACGCTCCGTCGTTATTACGTTCCACATTGCCGTTCCCTCATAGCCTAAATGCTATGACATAACTTTATAGCCTTAAGGCTATGGCTGCAAGAACCTATGTTTACTATCCAATGGGCCGCACCTTAATAGTTCTTTTAAATCCCGGCCTGTTAAACCTCCGGCCAAATATTGTGGCGTGATTTCCTTCGCAGTTTTCCATGAAACCGGTTGCACGGCGATCTGACCAGGTTAGCATGAAACCGGTTTCACCTAGATACACCTACTCAGTCACCGATAATAAAAGGTAAACAAAAATGGCCGTTATCAGGGATTACAATAAGTTAGCGAGTGATATCCTGCGCGAGGTGGGTGGCGAAGAGAACATCAACAACTTCTCCCGCTGCGCGACCCGCCTGCGTCTGGTATTAAACGAAACGCCCGCCACGGCGAAAACCAGCATCCAGAGCCTGCCCGGCGTTATCGCCGTGGTGGAGAGCGGCGGTCAGTTCCAGGTGGTTATCGGCACTCATGTCGCTGATGTATTTAACGCCCTGAGCGGCATGGTGAAAGAGAAAGACAGTGGTGCAGCGCAGCCGAAAACACGCTGGCTGGATGCGGTCATCGCCACCATGTCGGCGGTGTTTGCCCCGATTGTCTATATTCTTGCCGCCGCCGGGATTCTGCAGGGGCTGCTGATTCTGTTGGGCCTTGCGGACGCGGATATCAAAACCACTGGCACCTTCGCCATTCTTAACTTTATGTCCTGGACGCCGTTTGCCTTTCTGCCGGTGTTTATCGCCATTACCGCAGCGCGCCATTTTAAATGTAATCCGTTTATTGCCGTGCTCTGCTGCTGTGCGCTGATCAACCCGGAGTGGACGGCTCTGGCCGGAAAAATCGCCGCCGGTAGCGAAGTGAAATTCCTCTTCTTCCCGCTGGCAGAAACGGTCTATACCTCATCGGTGCTGCCGCCGCTGTTCCTGGTCTGGGCGCTCTCCTGGTTTGAACGCCGCGTCGAAAAATGGCTGCCGGAAGTGATAAGCCCGCTGTTTACGCCGCTTCTCTGTTTTGTGGTGATCGTGCCGCTGACGCTGGTGGTGATTGGGCCGATTACCAGTTGGGCCGCGCTGGGCGTTGCTCATGGCTATAACACACTATTCCATGCCGCTCCGGCCGTTGCCGCGGCAATCATTGGCGGCGTATGGCAGGTGATCGTCATTTTTGGCGTTCACTGGGGGATCACACCGGTGATCATGGCGAACTTCGATACCCAGGGTTATGACTCATTCCAGGCTTACCAGACCATCGCGGTGATTGGCCAGATGGCCGCCGTGTTTGGCGTGTTTATCAAAAGCCGCAATAAAGCGCTAAAAGCCACCTCGCTTTCTGCGGGTGTTACCGCCATTTTCGGCATCACTGAACCGGCCATTTACGGCGTGACGCTGCGCTTTAAAAAACCGTTTATCTGCGGCTGTATTGGCGGAGCAATTGGTGCAGTGGTCGCCAGCCTGTTTGGCAGCCTCTACTACGCTTATGCGGCGCTGCCCGGCCTGTTCACGCTGGTGAATGCCATTAGCCCGGATGCGCCAATGTCGTTTATTGGCGAACTGGTTGGCGCAGGCACCGCGATTGTGCTGACTATTGTGATGGTGCAGTTTGTCGGTTTTGAAGATCGGCAGGAAAGCGCTGAACCGGCACCGCTGAAGGTCGGTTCATTACAGATGCTCAGCCCGATTAAAGGCGAAGTGATCGCACTGGAAAACGTGCCCGATGAAGCCTTCGCCGGGAAAGTGCTCGGCGACGGTGTGGCGATCGTTCCTCACGAAGGCAAAGTGGTCGCTCCGTGTGACGCGCAGGTCGCCACATTAATTGACACGCATCACGCTATCGGCCTGATATGTGATAATGGCGCAGAATTACTGATCCATGTTGGTCTGAATACCGTTAACCTTCAGGGTCAATACTTTACGCCGCTGGTGAAAGAGGGCGACAGAGTCACCGCTGGCACGCCGCTGTTGGAGTTCGATAAAGCGCGCATTGAGCAGGCGGGTTACGATCTGACCACGCCGGTGCTGGTGGTGAACAGTGATGAATTTACGCTGACTCGCCATCAGTCGCAGGGCGCCGTCAGCCCCGGCATGCCGCTGATGTCACTGGAGACAGGAGCGCAGCCAGCATAATAACAAGAGTGAGGTCGAAAAATGGTAACGATACTGGATGTCGCCAGGCTGGCTGGCGTGTCGAAAGCGACGGTATCGCGCGCGCTGAATGGCAAAGTTTTTGTCCGTGAGGAAGTGAAGGAACGCATTTTCCAGGCCATTGCCGAAACGGGCTATCGCCCCAACCAGCTGGCGCGCAATCTTGCCAATAATAAGACCAACTCAGTGGGGCTGGTGATCACCAACGGGCTGTATAACGGCCCGTTTTTCGCCAGCCTGACTTACCACGCGGCGACCAACAGTGAAATACATGGCCGACAACTGGTGCTGGCAGACGGTAAACACAGCGCACAGGAAGAGCGCGACGCTATCGATCTGCTGATGTCGCTGCGCTGTGAAGCAATCATGATTTACCCCAAATACCTGACGGTCGATGAGCTGGACGCAATTATCGATAACAGCCAGACGCCCATCGTTGTCATCAACCGTGAACTCTCCCGCCACCTCAACCAGTGCGTGTTTGTCGATCATCAACAAAGCTGTGAAACGATGATGGCTCACCTGTTAGCGCAGGGGCATACGCGTATTGCTTTTGTTGCCGGTGCTGAAGGTTCGCCAACCGGGGAAAAACGCCTGGCGGGCTACCAGCAGGCGCTGCGCCGCGCCGGTATTGAGCCAGACCCGCAACTGCTGGTACATGGCGCATGGTCTACCGACAGCGGTTATGCCGCAGGGCGTGAACTGTTAGCGCGTAAGGTGCCGTTTACCTGCATCCTCGCGGGCAATGACGATATGGCGATTGGCGTGGCGAAAGCCTGTCTGGAAGCGGGGCTGCGCCTGCCGCAGGATGTGTCGCTGGCCGGGTTTGACGATTCGGTGCTCGGCAAGTATTACAACCCGTCACTCACCACCATTCATGTGCCGATGGAGGCGATGATCCGTCACGCCATCGACATTCTGTTGACGCCAGGTGAGCACGCGGCCCGTTCACACGAAGGTGAACTGGTGTGCCGCGAGTCGGTGGCGCCCCCCAAATAATGGCTCTGCGGCGGCTGATTGCCGGATGGCGGCGATGCTTTATCGGGCCGATGAACCGACGCGATCTCACAGGCCCGATCGGGGCAACCATCCGGCGCAGAAGCTACGCGCCAATGCCGTTGAGTTTTTCCAGCGCTTCCGGCGGCAGCACGAGGTTCGCGCTCGCCATGTTCTCCTGTAAATGCTGCGGCGATGACGTGCCTGGGATCAGCAGGATATTCGGCGAACGCTGCAACAGCCACGCCAGCGCCACCTGCATCGGCGTGGCATTAAGCGATTGCGCCACCTCGTTCAGCTCACCAGATTGCAACGGCGTGAAACCGCCCAGCGGGAAGAACGGCACGAAAGCAATGCCCTGCGCATTCAGGCTATCCACCAGCGCATCATCCTGACGGTTAGCGACGTTATACAGGTTCTGTACGCAGACAATCGGCGTCATTTTCTGCGCGTCGGCCACCTGTTTCGCCGTAACGTTGCTCAGCCCGATATGGCGGATCAGCCCGCGCTCTTTCAGTTTGATCAACGCCTCCAGTGGCGCTTCCAGCGGCCCCTCTTCCGGCCCGTGTACGCCAAACATCGAACGCAGATTGACCACCTCTATCGTCTCCAGACCGAGATGACGCAGGTTATCTTCCACCGCACTGGTCAACTCTTCGGCGCTGAAGGCGGGCAGCCAGTTGGCTTTATCATCACGACGCGCGCCGACTTTGGTGACGATGCATAAATCGTCCGGATAGGGGTGCAGCGCCTGTTTAATCAATTTATTGGTGACATGCGGACCATAAAAATCACTGGTGTCGATATGATTCACCCCGGCAGCAACGGCATCGCGCAATACCGCCAGCGCCTTTGCTTCGTCCGCAGGCGGACCAAACACGCCAGGGCCAGCCAGTTGCATCGCACCATAACCCAGACGACCAACCTGACGATCGCCAAGACGATAAGTAAGCGTGGATTGAGACATGGAAAACCTCCTGTGCGTTAAGTAACCCGATTGTAGGAGCTGTATAGCTGTGCAACAATCCAGCAAAATTAATACACACTGTACGGTGAACCGAACAATGAAGCTGGATTTCGCCCTGTTAAATGCCATTGTCGCGGTCGCCAACGCCGGAGGTTTCCGTGAAGCCGCGCGCGTGACCGGTTCCAACCCCTCCCGCCTGAGCGACGCAGTGCGCCGCGCCGAGCAGCAACTCGGCGTACGGCTGTTTAACCGTACCACCCGCACCGTGGCGCTGACCGAGGCAGGCAGAGCGCTGATGGAGCGTCTGCAACCGGCAATGAGCGAAGTGGATGCTGCGCTGGATGCCATCAACCGCTATCGCACCACGCCGAGCGGCACGCTGCGTTTGAATGTCCCGGTCAGTGCGGCGCGGCTGGTTCTGCCCGCCATCATCCCCCCTTTTCTGGCGCAATACCCGGACATTCGGCTGGAGATCGTCGCTGAGAGCAATGTACAGGATGTGTTTCGCGACAATTGCGATGCAGGGATCCGTTACGACGAAAGCCTGGAACAGGATATGGTGGCGCTGCCCATCGGCCCGCGCCGTCAGCGTTTTGCCGCTGCGGCGGCACCGGCCTATTTGCAGCGTTACGGCTTGCCGCAGCACCCGCGCGATCTGATTAGCCACAACTGCATTCGCGGGCGCTACGCCAGCGGCGTAATGCCGGAGTGGGAATTTACCCGCGAGGGTGAAACCCTGCGCATTCAGGTGAATGGTTCACTAGTGGTCAGCGTCGGCAGCGCGGTGGAGCTGGCGGTGCAGGCGGCGATTGCCGGTAGCGGCATCATCTATCTGTTTGAAGAGTGGCTGCGCCCGTCGTTCGAAAGCGGCGCGTTGACGCCGTTGCTGGAACCCTGGTGGCAATCATTTAGCGGCCCGTGGCTCTATTACAATTCGCGGCGCTTAATCCCTGCGCCATTACAGGCATTTATCAATTTTATCCGCGCGCAGGGGCAAGCCACGGATATATAACGCAACGATGGGAAGATCTGTCTACACTTTAAAAAACAAAGAAAATTGAGGATGCCCTATGATCTTCCCGGCCATGCCAGTTAATGAAAGAGAGCGGCTTAAATCTTTGTATATGATGGATCTTTTGGACAAAAAGGATGATGAACGTTTTGACCGGCTCACCCGCACGGCCAAGACCACCTTTGACGTCCCCATCGCGGTGATAAGCCTGCTCGATCGCGATCGTCAGTGGCTGCTGTCACGCAGCGGCGTCGATACCTACGAAACGCCACGCAATCTGTCGTTCTGTGCGCACGCGATCCTCGAAGAGGGCGTGTTTATTGTCAAAGATACCCTTGCCGATCCGCGCTTTGCCGAAAACCCGTTTGTTGTTGGCGAGCCGTGGGTGCGATTTTATGCGGGTTGCCCGGTGCGGCTGCCGGACGGCGCAATTGCCGGAACCATCTGCGTCATCGATACCTATCCGCGCCCGTTTTCCAGTGCGGAAATCAATACTCTGCTCGATTTCGCCGCCATTGTAGAAGATGAGTTTCTGATCCTCAGCATGGCAATGACCGATTTGCTGACCGGCATGCCCAACAGCCGCGGCTTTTACCGCTCCGGCGAGAAACGTTTTGCCTGGCTCAAAGAGCATAAAAAAGATCTCAGCCTGCTCTATTTCAGCATCGACAATCTGAAATCGATCAATGAATTGCTGGGGAATAAAGAGGGTGATGAGGTGGTAAAAACCTTCGCCAGTAATCTAACCAAATGCCTGAAAGATCAGGATATCGCCGCCCGGCTTGGCGGCGGTGAGTTTGCGGTGTTACTGGCGAATACGCCGACTCACAACGCTGATGCGTTTCTCTTCGATCTGCAATCACGCATCGATGCCATCGACCATCTATCCGGCAAGAATTATCACATCAACTACTCGTACGGCATGATTGAAAACGGCGGCGATAAGTACACCACGCTGCGCAGTATGCTGGAAGATTGCGATAAGGTGATGTACTCAGAAAAACGCCGTCGTTAATGCAGCGCCGGAAACCCGGCGCTGTTTATAGCGGCTCGAACCCGCCGTTGCCTTCCCAGCCAGCCAGCCGCTGGTAAATGGTCTCTACCGCCGCTTTCACCGGCGGCGTCATCGGGTAGTAAAAACCGACAATATCGGGCTGAATGCCAAGAAAAATCACTTCGCCAATATCCTCTTTCAACTGATCGATCAGATAGTTGAGCGGCATATTGTGGGTGGTCATCAGGAACATTTCCGCAATGTCATCGGGATCGACAATGCGCGTCTCGCCGGGGTTCAGCCCCATATCGGTGGCATCCACAATCAGCAGCCGCGTTGGTCGCAGCTCGCGGATCGCCACCACGTCATTTTCCGGTGCACTGCCGCCGTCGATCACGCGCCAGTTTCCCTGCGGGTTTTCCGCACACATCTGCGCCAGCAACGGGCCTGCGCCATCGTCGCCCATCATGCTGTTGCCCACGCAAAGTAATACGTCAGTCACGTAATCTCCTTACCATCAAATAGATAGCGCTTTCCTGGTGAATGTCGTGCAGCATCGACAGCAGCGCCCTGCTCCAGGCCTGCTGCTGTTCGTTCTGCCCGGCCAGCGCCCGGTCAAAGGCGTTGGCCAGCATCATTACGTGCGTACTGTCGATAACAATTTCGCCATAACGCGGCACGCCTTCCATTTTTCGCCGCGCTTCACTGCCGCTCTCCAGCGTGCCGATCCACGCCAGATAAGCCTCCCACGGGCAGGAAAGCGCCGTTTCCAGGCAATCGATCACGCCAAGATGGTGACCAATCGCCAGAGAGTAATAGACCACCTGCTGCGCCTGCGGCGGCGTGGCATCGTTCTCATCGACAAATTTCCGCCGCAACTGGCTAAAGGCCACCGTCTCGCTCATCAGATTTTCGCCTCCTGCACCACCTGATTAAGGTGGGTGACAATTTCGGTCAGACGCGGATCGTTCTCCTGCGCTAACCAGCGCACCACTTCATGTTCGCCGATGCTGCGCAAACGCAGGTAATCATCGGCGATCTGGCGGCCATAGCGGTAACCCGCGAGGCGACGCGCAGTGCGATCCACCTTCACCCGCAGCGGCTGCACCATAGTCGAATGCAGGATCTCTGCCGGTTGATCGTCCTGCTCGCCAGGCAGACGGGCATGAATTTTCTGCTCCAGCAGCCCCAGCGCCATGGCAAAACCATACAGCGTGGCGGCAGGCGTCGGCGGGCAGCCGGGAATATAGACATCCACCGGAACGATTTTATCCGTGCCGCCCCAGACACAGTACAGGTCGTGGAAGATACCACCGCTGTTACCGCACGCGCCGTAGGAGATACAGATTTTGGGATCCGGCGCAGATTGCCAGGCGCGCAGCGCCGGTGAACGCATCGCACGGGTGACAGCGCCGGTAAACAGCAGAATGTCGGCGTGGCGCGGCGAAGGCACCACTTTAATGCCGAAGCGTTCTGCATCGAACAGCGGCGAAAGCGTCGCGAAAATCTCGATCTCACAGCCATTGCAGCCGCCGCAATCCACACGGTAAACGTAAGCGGAGCGTTTGATTTTATTCAGCAGCGAGGCTTTCATGCTGGCGATGGATTCCTCCACCGTCATCGGCAGCGGAATACCGTCCGCATCGCGCGGACCTAATAGCTGGCTCATTAGCTGGCCTCTTTCATATGACGGGTCAATTCGATGCGGTCGGACGACACCAGGCATTTCTGGCGTTTGCAATCCGGGCAGGTCTCAAAGCTGGCGCGGTGCTGCTCGGCGCGGGTATCGCCGTTATGCGCCAGCAGCGCAATGGCATAATCGATCTCTTTCTGCACCGCGAAAGGCCGTGCGCATTCGCGGCACTGGCACAGCTCGTAGCGCGACTGTTGCAGAAAATCGGCTTTGCTCCACACCGCCAGTTCGTACTCCTGAGAGAGCGTAATCGCCGCCGTTGGGCACACTTCTTCGCAGCGGGCGCAGAAAATGCAGCGCCCGAGATTAAACTGCCAGGCCAGTTCGCCAGTCGCCAGATCGGTTTCCACCGTCAGCGCGTTTGACGGGCAGGCGTTGACGCACGCCGCGCAGCCGATGCACTGCTGCGGATTGTGCTGCGGTTTGCCGCGGAAGTTTTTATCTACCGGCATCGGCGCAAGCGGATACGCGCTGGTTGCCGTCCCGGTTTTGATCACTTTTTTGATAAAGGTAAACATCGCTAGCGTTCTCCCACTATTTCAACGGCGAGTTTTTACGCTCGATCCCGTAACGCTCCAGCTCTTTGTACGGCACGACCTTGCTTCTCTTCTTGCGCACATCCACCACCGTCATGCGGTCGGTACAGGAGTAGCAAGGATCAAGGCTGCCGATAATCAGCGGCGCATCGGAAACGGTGTTGCCGCGCAGCATATAGCGCAGCGTTGGCCAGTTGGCGTAGGTCGCCGCACGGCAGCGCCAGCGATAGAGCTTCTGGTTGTCGCCGGTCATACTCCAGTGGATATCATCCCCGCGCGGCGCTTCGGCAAAACCAAGGGCAAAGCGGTGCGGAATATAGGTAAAGCCTTCGACCATCAGCGGGCCGCCGGGCAGGTTATCCAGACCGAAATCGATCATGTTCAGCGCGGTCAGCACTTCATTGATACGCACTTTCAGGCGGGAAATCACATCGCAGCCCTGCTCGCTGTGCACAGTCATTGGCAGCAGGCCGTAACCGGCAAATGGATGATCGGCGCGGGTATCGCGAGCGTGGCCGCTGGCGCGCACCATCGGGCCGACGTTACTGAAATCGCGGGCGATTTGCGGATCAAGACGACCAATACCCACGGTGCGCTGCTCGATATTCGGCGTGCTCATCAGCACATCAACCAGCTCCATCACATCGCGGCGCATCTGCTGCGCCAGTGCGCGCGTCTGCACCATATCGTCTTTCAGCATGTCGCGGCGAATACCGCCAATCAGGTTCAGACCGTAGGTTTTACGCGCCCCGGTGAGAATTTCCGCCATCTTCATTGACGTTTCACGCACGCGGAAAAACTGCATAAACCCGGAATCAAAACCAACAAAGTGGCAAGCCAGACCGAGGTTTAACAGGTGTGAGTGCAGACGTTCCACTTCCAGCAGAATGGCGCGGATCATCTGCGCGCGTTCCGGCACCACGATGCCCATCGCGTTCTCTACCGAGGTGGTGTAAGCGGTACTGTGGGCAAAACCACAGATGCCGCACACGCGATCCGAGAGAAAGGTGACTTCGTTGTAACCCATGCGGGTTTCCGCCAGTTTCTCCATCCCGCGATGCACATAGAACATGCGGTAGTCGGCATCGACAATGTTCTCGCCATCCACAAACAGGCGGAAGTGGCCCGGTTCATCCGACGTAACGTGCAGCGGGCCAATCGGCACCACGTTGTTTTTCTTGTCACCCAGCTCGTTGATGAATTCATAAGTTTCCGCGTCGGTGGTCGGCGCGGGACGCTGGCGATAATCCATGCTGTCTTTACGCAACGGATAGAGTTCATCCGGCCAGTCATCCGGCAGCACCAGGCGGCGCTCATCCGGTAAACCGACCGGCACCAGGCCATACATATCGCGCACTTCGCGCTCGCCCCACACGGCCGCAGGCACGCGCGGCGTCACCGACGGATACTCCGGTTTCAGGGCATCGACTTCAACGCGCACCGTTATCCAGCACTTGACGCCCTGCTCCATCGACAGAACGTAGTAAACGGCAAAGTGGCCGTTCAGCTTGCGCTCGTCGTTACCAAACAGCACCGACAGCCAGCCGCCCTGCTGGTAGTAAAGAAACTCCACCACCTCCGGCAGATAGTTCACTTTCACGGTAAGGGTGATTTGGTCTTTGGTCTGCCACGCTTCATCCAGCACTACGCCGGGAAATTTCTCGTGCAGCGCAGCCAGATAGTGTTGACCGATTTTTTCTTCAGACATGCATAAACTCTCTTAATACGTCGCCAGTAAGGAGACGAACGCTAAAAAGGCAACGCCGAACCCGGCCCAGGTGACACGTGACGTGGCAGCAAAACGCAAGCGCGCCATGCTGTTTTCAAACAGGGCAATCACCAGTACGCCAACGATTAATTTCACTACCGCCACCACCAGCGCCAGCAGCAGACCCGCCGCGCTGAAGCTGCTCATCTGCCCCCACGGCAGAAAGACGCCGACAAACATTTGCAGCACCACCAGCTGTTTTAAGCTGATGCCCCACTTCAGCAGCGCAAAGCCGCTGCCGCTGTACTCCGACAGCGGCCCTTCCTGCAACTCCTGCTCCGCTTCCGCAAGGTCAAACGGCAGTTTGCCCATCTCGATAAAGGTGGCGAACGCGCAGGCGCAGAGCGCCAGAAACAGCGGGATTGAAGCCTCGCGCGGCCAGTGGTAAACGGTGTCGGTGATATGGCTGATATGGGTGGAACCCGCGACCAGCGCCGCCACCCACAAACCGAGCAGCAAAATCGGCTCGACCAGCACGCCCAGCATCGCTTCGCGGCTGGCACCGATGCCGGTAAACGGGCTACCGGTATCCAGCCCGGCAATGGCAAAGAAAAAGCGGGCAATGGCGAACAGATAGATCAGGGTGATCAAATCGCCCAGCAAAGGCAGCGGCGAGTTAATGGTGATCACCGGCAAAGCCGTCGCAATGGTCAGCATCACGCCCACCATCACAAACGGCATCAGGCGAAATACCCAGCCGGACGCCGCAGGCGCAATACTCTGGCGGCCCAGCAATTTGAACAGGTCGCGGTACTCTTGCAGCACGCCAGGCCCACGGCGATTGTGCAACCGGGCGCGCGCCACGCGGCTGATACCGGACAGTAGCGGCGCAAAGGCGAACAGCACCAGCGCCTGCAATAACGCATATAGAAAACTCATCATCAGGCTCCTCGGGAAATCACCACAACCACCAGCACCGCCAGCTCAATCAGCGCCAGCCGACGAAACAGCAGCTGCGCCGCGTCGGTACGCCAGCCGGGCAGAATCAGCGTGGGCTCCAGCCATTTGCGCAGCTTCAACACCGGGGCAAATGCGGTTTTTACCGGCATGGCAAAACCGTGGGCGGTGATCACCATTGAGCCTTCATGGTCGTAGCCGCAGACCCAGGCGCTGCCACGGCTGCGGGAAGGAAGACGATCGCCTTTAAACAGCACCATCAACAGCACTGGCAGCAGTGGCATGGCAATCAGCAGCAGCGTGATCATCGGTTGTGACACCACCGTGTTCGCGGTATGCAGCGGCAGCGGTACGGCGGCATACAGACGCGGCAATAGCCACGGCGCAGCAACGCCGCCAATAACGCAGCAGAGCGCCAGCACGGCCACGCTTGCGGTCATCAACCAGGGAATAGATTGCGGGTTTTCCGCCTGCGGGGTGCGCGGCGCGCCAAGGAAGGTGACGCCATAGACTTTCGCCATACACATCACCGCCAGCGCACCGGTTATCGCCAGGCCAACGGCCAGCAGCGGCCCAATCAGTTGCAGAACAAAGTGACCACTACCGCTCAGGCTGAAGAAGGATTGATAAATCACCCACTCACCGGCAAAGCCATTGAGCGGCGGCAGCGCTGCCATCGCCATCAGCCCGACCAGCATCGCCAGCGAGATAAGCGGCATTTTTTTGCCGATACCGCCCAGTTTTTCGATATCGCGATAGCCGGTGCCAAACCACAGCGCGCCTGCGCCAAGAAACAGCGTGCTCTTAAACAGGCTGTGGTTGAAAAGGTGATACAGACCGCCAACCAGCCCCAGCGCCATCAGCGCCGGCTGCTGCAATGCCAGCCCGGTTACGCCCGCGCCAAGGCCGAGCAAAATGATGCCGATGTTTTCCAGCGTGTGATACGCCAGCAGGCGCTGGATATTGTGCTCCATCAGCGCATACAGACCGCCGACAAAGGCGGTGATCATGCCGAACACCAGCAGTACAACGCCCCACCACAGCGGCGGCTGGCCGCCCAGCAAGGAGAAACTGAGAATGCCGAACAGCCCGACTTTCATCACCACGGTAGAAAAGAGCGCGGCGGCCGGTGCTTGCGCGCTGGCGTGCGCCTGCGGCGCCCAGGCGTGCAGCGGAATAATCCCCGCCAGCAGACCAAAACCAATTACCCCCAGCAGCCAGACACCGCTGCTCAGCGGTTGTCCGCTAAGCTGAACAAAATCGAGCGTGTGATAACGCTGCCAGATAAACCAGCAGGCCAGCGCCAGCAGCACCGTGCCAAGACGCCCCATGGCGAACCACAATTTGCCAGAGGCGCTGCACCCGGTAAGAAACACCGCGCTCAGCGCCATGATTTCGCTCATCACGACCAGCTCGCCGAGATTCGCGGAACAGACGGCGCACAGCGCGGCGGCCAGCAGCAAATTGATCAACAACCCGTTGGCTTTCACCGCGTCATGGCGGTGCCAGTGGATGTTATAGAGGCTGATAAGCAGGCCGCAAAGGCCGAAAGTGATCACCCACACGGCACGCAGCGGCGTGACCAGTAACGGATACTGCAACAGCGTCAGGCTGCCAGAAACGGCATCGGCGCCCAGCAGCGACAATAACCCGGCAGCGGTCGCCATGGCACTGCCGATTGCGCCGCCAAGACCGGCCAGCCAGCCGCTGAGAATTTTCGCCCGCGTAAACAGGTACGCCAGCGCAGCAGCGCAGGTAAACACCGCCACCGCGCCGTTGAGCAACGAGAGAATCGTCATTTTGCACTCCGGTTAAGCTGGGTAAATAGCGACAAATCGCCGTAGTCCGTATTCAGGGTCTGCTCGCGTTTGCGACGGCTGGCGCGGGCGATATCGAGGTTATTGACCAGATGCAGCGCCTTGGTCGGGCACATCCGCACGCAGGCCGGGCCTTGATCATCGAAATGGCAAAGATCGCACTTCACGGCGATAGCCCGCACGCCGGGCACCCAGTCCAGCAGCGTGCTGACGCGCGCAGGTGCAGGCGGCGCGGCGGGCGCGAGCGGCGAGTTAACGTTGGCCGGAATATCCAGCGGACGGCTACCGGCAAATTCGATAGCGCCAAACGGGCAGGCAATCGCGCACAGTTTGCAGCTTACGCACAGGCTTTCATTTAACTGCACCGCGCCATCGACGCGATTAATGGCGTTTACCGGACAAACGCCCGCACAGGGCGCGTCTTCGCAGTGGTGGCACTGCTGCGGCGCGGATTCATGTTCATTACGCATCACACGCAGCCGCGGCATCGACTGCAAGCCATACGCGCGGTGCGTCTCCGCGCAGGCCGCCTCGCAGGTGTGGCAGCCGATACAGAGCGCCGGGTCGGCAATTACAAAACGGTTCACCAGCTAATCCTCAGGTGATTCACCCAGTCCGGGCGGTCATTTTTGACGAAATCAGTCGCACGACGTGTCACTTCGACACATCTCGACACCCAAACTCAGGCCAGCGCAGACGCGTGCGCGCTGCTGGCAAGAAGAGAGAGATTGATGGGGGTATCGTTTTCCATCGCCGCGTACAGGCTGTCGTAAACCGTGGCGATTTTTTCCAGATAGTGTTCCAGCACTTTTTCACGATCGTGGGTGCTGATAACGCCGTCCACTTTGCCGTCGCTGGTGAGCTGTGCCTTTGCTATCAAGCGTTTATCGCTGCCATCTTTATTGGCAATCGCATATTCGATGGTATGGCCATTAAAGCCGCCGGTCAGAGAGACGGTGACCGTGAAGTGACCGAACAGCTCAAAACTGAGCTGCTGCTCTGGCGCGCAACCTATGGCATGGTGCAGGCGCGCTTTTGACAGCGTGATCCCCTGAACCAGCGCGTTACAGTAACTGCGCCACTCCTCCTGCAGGAGATGGTGTCGCCCGGCAATGTAATCTGCCTTTTCGCTAATTTCCCAAATCGTCATGTCTGCTTACCTGATTAATTGAAACAACGGCGGTAAAGCATCATCCATGCCAACATTTAATTTGTTGATTATTAAAGGAATAAATAAAAATATTCGCTAATTTCGACGTGTCATCTCGACAGGTTCGACATCGTCACAGTGTCAACATCACTCATGGCACTCTTATTGCATTAACGCGGCAACTCATAAGGAGGGATTATGCATGAGATCACTTTGTGCCAGCGGGCGCTGGAAATTATTGAACAACAGGCCACCGCGAACGGTGCGCGTCGGGTTACCGGCGTCTGGTTAAAAGTGGGCGCATTTTCCTGTGTCGAAACCGAAGCTTTAACGTTTTGTTTTGATCTGGTGTGCCGTGGCAGCCTGGCTGAAGGTTGTACACTGCACATCGAACAACAGCAAGCGGAGTGCTGGTGCGAGTCTTGTCGGCAGTACGTCACGCTGCTCACCCAGCGTGTTCGCCGCTGCCCACAATGCCACAGCGACCAGTTGCAGATCGTTGCCGACGATGGAATGCAAATTCAGCGCCTGGAAATTGAGGAGTAAACAATGTGTACAACATGTGGTTGTCAGGACGGTAACCTTTATATCGAGGGTGACGAACATAACCCGCACTCTGCGTTTCGCAGCGCACCGTTCGCCCCTGCTGCGCGCCCTGCGCTAACTATAACCCGCGTCAATACCCGAGAGTTCACCCCCACCCAATCGGGTAACGGCGATTTGCATTACGGTCACGGCGAAGCCGGCACCCACGCGCCGGGCATGAGCCAGCGCCGGATGCTGGAAGTGGAGATCGACGTACTGGATAAAAATAACCAGATCGCCGCCCGCAACCGCGCCCGCTTTGCCGCCCGCCAGCAACTGGTGTTGAACCTGGTCTCCAGCCCTGGCTCCGGCAAAACGACTCTGCTCACCGAAACCCTGCAGCGCCTGAATGCGCGCGTCCCCTGCGCGGTGATCGAAGGGGATCAGCAAACCGTCAATGACGCCGCGCGTATTCGCGCCACCGGTACCCCGGCGATTCAGGTGAACACCGGCAAGGGTTGCCACCTGGATGCGCAGATGATTGCCGATGCTGCGCCGCGTCTACCGCTCGACGATCGCGGCATTCTGTTTATTGAAAACGTCGGCAACCTGGTATGCCCGGCGGGCTTCGATCTGGGCGAACGCCATAAAGTGGCGGTGCTGTCAGTGACCGAAGGGGAAGACAAGCCACTGAAATATCCACACATGTTCGCCGCCGCCTCACTGATGCTGCTGAATAAAGTGGATCTGCTGCCGTACCTCAATTTTGATGTCGAGCGCTGCATCGCCTACGCCCGTGAAGTGAACCCGCAGATTGAGATCCTGCTGGTTTCCGCCACCAAAGGCGACGGGATGGACGCCTGGCTCGACTGGCTGGAGACGCAACGATGTGCATAGGCGTACCGGGGCAAATTTGCGCCATTGATGGCCTGCAAGCCAAAGTGGACGTCTGCGGCATTCAGCGCGACGTGGATTTAACCCTGGTCGGCAGCCACGATGAACACGGCCAGCCGCGTCTCGGCCAGTGGGTGCTGGTGCACGTCGGTTTTGCCATGAGCGTGATTAACGAAGCGGAGGCGCTGGATACGCTGGCGGCGCTGCAAAACATGTTCGATGTCGAGCCGGATGTCGGCGCGCTGCTCTACGGCGAGGAGAAATAATGCGTTTTGTCGATGAATATCGCGCCCCGGAACAGGTGATGCAACTGATTGCCCATCTGCGCGAACGGGCCTCTCATCTTAGCTATACCGCCGCGCGTCCGCTGCGCATTATGGAAGTATGCGGCGGCCATACGCACGCCATCTTTAAATTCGGCCTCGATCAGCTGCTGCCGGAAAACATCGAGTTTATCCACGGGCCTGGCTGTCCGGTGTGCGTGTTACCAATGGGACGCATCGATACCTGCGTGGAGATCGCCAGCCATCCGGAAGTGATCTTCTGCACTTTCGGCGACGCCATTCGCGTGCCGGGGAAAAAGGGCTCGCTGTTACAGGCAAAAGCGCGCGGTGCCGATGTGCGCATCGTCTATTCACCGATGGATGCGCTGGCGCTGGCGGAAAAAAATCCGCAGCGCAAAGTGGTGTTCTTCGGCCTCGGTTTTGAAACCACCATGCCCGCTACGGCGATCACGCTTCAGCAGGCGAAAGCCCGCAACATCAATAACTTCTGGTTCTTCTGCCAGCATATTACGCTGATCCCAACGCTGCGCAGTCTGCTGGAACAGCCGGATAACGGCATCGACGCATTCCTTGCACCCGGCCATGTCAGCATGGTGATCGGTACCGACGCGTACACCTTTATTGCCGAAGAATTTCGCCGCCCGCTGGTGGTTGCCGGGTTTGAACCACTGGATCTGTTGCAGGGCGTGGTAATGCTGGTGGAACAGAAAATCGCTGCGCAAAGCCGGGTGGAAAACCAGTACCGCCGCGTCGTGCCGGATGAAGGTAACCGGCTGGCGCAGGCTGCGATTGCCGATGTGTTTGCCGTCAGCGGCGACAGCGAGTGGCGCGGGCTGGGGGTGATTGGCGAATCCGGAGTCCATCTGACGCAGGCTTATCAGCAGTTCGATGCCGAAGCGCACTTTCGCCCGGCCGCGCAGCAGGTGTATGACGATCCGCGCGCCCGCTGCGGCGATGTGCTGACCGGCCGCTGCAAACCGCACCAGTGCCCGCTGTTTGGTAACACCTGTAATCCACAAAGCGCCTTTGGCGCGCTGATGGTCTCCTCAGAAGGAGCCTGCGCGGCCTGGTATCAGTATCGCGCTCAGGAGTGTGAAGTATGAATGAAGTCCAACTCGCCCACGGCAGCGGCGGCCAGGCGATGCAGCAGCTTATCAGCCAGCTCTTTATGGAGGCGTTTGCCAACCCGTGGCTGGCCGAGCAGGAAGATCAGGCGCGGCTGGATCTGGCCGCGCTGGCCGCCAGCGGCGACAGGCTGGCGTTCTCCACCGACAGCTATGTGATCGATCCACTGTTCTTTCCCGGCGGCAATATTGGCAAGCTGGCGGTGTGCGGTACCGCCAACGACATCGCCGTCAGCGGCGCGACACCGCGTTATCTCTCCTGCGGGTTTATCCTTGAAGAAGGCCTGCCGATGGCGACGCTGAAAACCGTCGTCGATAGCATGGCCGCCACCGCCCGCGCGGCCGATATCGCAATTGTGACCGGCGATACCAAAGTGGTGCAGCGCGGCGCGGCAGATAAGCTATTTATTAACACTGCCGGGATTGGCGCGATTCCACGTTCAATTCGCTGGGCGGCGCAGTCGCTGCAACCGGGCGATGTACTGCTGGCAAGCGGCACGCTGGGCGATCACGGCGCAACGATTCTTAACTTGCGCGAAGGGCTGGGGCTGGACGGCGAGTTGTCCAGCGATTGCGCAGTGCTGACGCCGTTAATCGCCACCCTGCACGATCTTCCCGGCGTGAAAGCGCTGCGCGATGCCACGCGCGGCGGCGTGAATGCGGTAGTGCATGAGTTTGCCGCAGCCTGCGGCTTCGGTATCGAACTCAACGAAGCCGCGTTACCGGTGAAACCGGCGGTGCGCGGCGTTTGCGAGTTACTGGGGCTGGAAGCGCTGAACTTTGCCAACGAAGGCAAACTGGTGATTGCCGTACAGCGCGAGGCCGCAGAGCAGGCGCTGTCACGTTTACGCGCTCACCCGCTTGGCGCAGAGGCAGCGATTATTGGTGAAGTGGTTGAACGTCAGGGCGTGCGCCTGGCGGGGCTGTACGGCGTTAAACGCCTGTTAGATTTACCCCACGCGGAACCGTTGCCGCGTATTTGCTAATTTTTTGTTTTTTATTATTTTTTTCACACCTGCGAGTGTGTTCCTGGATGAGTAATATGTCGTATACACCGATGAGCGATCTCGGACAACAGGGGTTGTTCGATATCACCCGTGTTTTGTTACAACAGCCGGATATGGCGTCACTCAGCGAAACGTTGGCCCGGCTGACCCGCCAGGCGGCACTCGCGGATAGCGCGGCGATTGTGCTGTGGCATGCAGACAGCCACAGCGCCAGCCGCTACGCCGTCAACGCCCCTGCAAACAATGCAACTTATGAGGATCATTTACTGCTGGCGGGAGGGCCGGTCAGGCACATTCTTTCCCACCCGCAGGCGCTCTATTGCAGCGCAGCCACGTTTGCGGAAACCTGGCCGGCGTTGACGCAGAACCGGCTCTATCCGCCGTTTGCGCACTACTGCCTGCTGCCGCTGGCGGCGGAGGGGCAAATTTTCGGCGGCTGCGAATTTTTTCGCCGCGACGGGCAACCGTGGAGCGACAAAGAGAGCGAACGCCTGCACACCCTGGCGCAAATCGTCGCCGTGGTCGCCGAGCAGCTCCAGAGCCGCGACAACCAGACGCCGGATTACCAATTATTGTGCCAGGAGCGGGACGATTTTCGCATTCTGGTAGCCATCACCAATGCGGTGCTCTCGCGGCTGCATATGGACGAGCTGGTCAGCGAGGTGGCGAAAGAGATCCACTACTATTTCGGCATCGACGCCATCAGCCTGGTGCTGCGCGGCAGCCGCAAAGGCAAGCTGACTATCTATTCGACGCACTACAAAGATGAACTGAATCCGAAGCATGAGATTCAGGAAGCCGACGAAGAGGGAACGCTGACCGAACGGGTGTTCCGCAGCAAAGAGATGCTGCTGCTCAATCTGCACGAGCGCGACAAACTCGCGCCCTACGAGCGAATGCTGTTTGAAACCTGGGGCAACCAGATCCAGACGCTGTGCCTGCTGCCGCTGATGTCTGGCAAAAATCTGCTCGGCGTGCTGAAACTGGCACAGTGCCAAAAAGAGGTGTTTACCCAGGCGAATCTCAAGCTGCTGCGCCAGATCGCCGAACGCATCGCCATCGCCGTGGATAACGCGCTGGCGTACCAGGAAATTCACCGCCTGAAGGAGCGGCTGGTGGATGAAAACCTGGCGCTGACCGAGCAGCTAAATAATGTCGATAGCGAGTTTGGCGAGATCATCGGCCGCAGCCAGGCGATGTTCAGCGTGCTGAAACAGGTTGAGATGGTAGCGCAAAGTAACAGCACGGTGCTGATCCTCGGCGAAACCGGCACCGGCAAGGAGCTGATTGCCCGCGCGATCCATAATCTCAGCGATCGCAACAGCCGCAGAATGGTGAAGATGAACTGCGCCGCCATGCCCGCCGGGCTGCTGGAAAGCGATCTCTTTGGTCATGAGCGCGGCGCGTTTACCGGTGCCAGCACCCAGCGGATTGGCCGCTTCGAGCTGGCGGATAAAAGCTCGCTGTTTCTTGATGAAGTGGGTGACATGCCGCTGGAACTGCAACCGAAACTGCTGCGCGTATTGCAGGAGCAGGAGTTCGAGCGGCTCGGCAGTAATAAGCTAATCCAGACCGATGTGCGGCTGATCGCCGCCACCAACCGCGATCTGAAACAGATGGTCGCCGATCGCGAGTTCCGCAGCGATCTTTACTACCGGCTGAATGTCTTCCCGATTCATCTGCCGCCGCTGCGCGAACGGCCGGAAGACATTCCGCTGCTGGTGAAAGCCTTCACCTTCAAAATTGCCCGCAAAATGGGCCGCAGCATCGACAGTATTCCGGCGGAAACCTTACGCGTGCTGAGCTCCATGGAGTGGCCGGGCAACGTGCGCGAGCTGGAGAATGTCATTGAACGAGCGGTACTGCTGACGCACGGTAATGTGCTGCAACTTTCGCTGCCGGAAATCACCGTTCCACCTCAGCCAGCAGCGGAGCCTGCTGAAGTGGCACGCGAAGGTGAAGATGAGTACCAGTTGATTGTTCGCGTGCTGCGCGAAACCAACGGCGTGGTCGCCGGGCCAAAAGGCGCCGCACAGCGGCTGGGGCTTAAACGCACCACCCTGCTTTCGCGCATGAAACGTTTAGGTATCAATAAAGACGCATTATGTTAAGCTGCAAAAACATTCAGCATATCCATACATAATGGAGGGTCTATGGCAGTTTCAGCGCGTAATCAGTTAACAGGTAAGGTCAGTGCGACTTCTCACGGTGCCGTGAATGATGAAGTGGAACTCACCCTCGACGGTGGCGCAAAACTGGTGGCGATTGTCACCAGCAGCAGCCAGGCGGCGCTGGGGCTGACGCCAGGCAAAGAGGCTATCGCGCTGATCAAAGCGCCATGGGTGACGCTGGCGACCGAAGATAGCGGGCTGAAGTTCTCCGCCCGCAATCAGTTCGCCGGGAAAGTCACCTCGGTGAGCGAAGGCGCGGTCAATGCCACGGTGCATGTGCAGACCGACGCCGGGTTTGAGCTGGTGGCAGTTGTCACCAATGAAAGCGTGCAGGATTTGCAACTGAACAGCGGTAAACGGGTGATTGCGCTGATTAAGGCGTCGGCGATTTTGATCGCTACGCGCGCCTGAGTGCAGCCGCAGTTGCAGGCCGGATAAGGCAAAGCTGCCCTCCGGCCTGCGCCGCTGGTGAATGGAATAATTCATCGATCTGCCAAAAACGCCGGATAGCCAAACCTATTTCCGCCGATACTTCTCCGGCAATTCTGGCACCGGGCGTTTATCGTCAACCAAATGGCGCACCGTCAACAGCGGATGCCGCCATAACATGCGCGGCCCCGCCCAGCGCATGATCTGCTTCATCTCTTCGCGCTTCGCGGGCTGGTAACAGTGCACCGGGCACTGCTTGCAGGCCGGTTTCTCTTCGCCGAACACGCACTTATCCAGCCGTTTTTCCGCATAAGCGTACAGATTCGCATAGTGCGACTCACTGCTAACCGCATCCGGACAGGCACGCTGATAGAGTGCGATCATTTTGCGGATGGTCAGTTTCTCCCGCAGGATCCGTGGACCAGACATACACAATATCCATTAATTAAGATGCATTCATAATACATCTTAATGTTACTCCGTTGCACCTCATTAGTGCACTTTCTGCGCAATCATGGGGGCTTCTTCCCCGACTCTACGCCACAATGCGCGTGAACGCCCGCCTGCAAGAGTGGCGCGTTTCTTGCGTAACTGACTGTTTACCCGAGGAGACGTTTTCCCATTCATTTCACAAGGTATCGCTATGGAATTGAAATGGTTCGAAGATTTTCTCAGTGTCGCCCGCAGTCTTAGCTTCACGCGCGCCGCCGATGAGCGGCACATCACCCAGTCCGCCCTTAGCCGTCGCATCCGCCAACTGGAAGAGTGGCTTGGCGTCCCGCTGTTCGATCGCAAAACCTATCCGGTCACGCTGACGCCGGAGGGCGAAGCCTTTCACGCCACCGCCAGCGAAACCGTGTTCGCCATGACCCATCTGCGTAACGATCTCAACCAGCGCTTTCGTTCCCGCACGGCGGTGTTGCGCTTTGCCATGCTCAATACCCTGTCGCTGACTTTTTTTCCGGACTGGATCCAGCGCCTGAACCTGCAACACCAGCTTGGGTATATCCGCATGTGCAACTCCAAGCCGAGCTTTGTCGAGCACATCGCCACCCTGCACAGCGGCGAAACCGATTTTCTGCTTACCTACGCCCACGACGCAGTGTCGCTGATCCGCCAGCTTGCGCCTTACCCGATGATCCATTTAGGCCGCGAATGGGCGATCCCGGTCTGCCGACCAGACAGCGGCGGGCAGCCACTTTACCCCATCAACCCCAATGGACGCCCGATTCCATGGCTGAGCTACGGCAGCCACTCCTTTTTCGCCCATGCGCTGGCGCAAATGCTGAGCGAACGCCCGTTGCCGCTGGAAGCCGTGTATGAAAACGGCATGTCGGCCAACCTGAAAGCGATGACGCTGGCCGGCGGTGGCGTCGCCTGGCTGCCGCTAAGCCTTGTTCATGAGGAGTTGTCAAACGGCACGCTGGTGCGCGCTGGTAGCAGTGACCAGGAGATCAAACTGGCGATCCGTCTCTATCGCCAGCCGGTGCTGCGCAACCCACAAGCGGAACAACTTTGGCAGTTGATCCAGCAGAGCGAAACCGCCCATGCCGCCTGATGGCGGCAGACTATGCAAGAACGGAATAGCCAGTGTGAATTGCTCATTGGCCTTTTGCGAACAGTTGCCCTCATTCTGGTGGTACAGCGACGTTAACGCGTGCGCATTATGCCGACCAACCAAACTGGGGAGTATCATGGAAAACAAAGCGTTAGTCTGGAAGTGGGTAGAGAACTATCAGCACGATTTCTGCGATCTCAGCGATCGTGTATGGGGTACACCAGAGATCTGCTACACCGAATATCGCTCGGTGGCCGAACATACCGCCATGCTAAAAACGCAAGGTTTCCGCGTCACTGAAAACGTCGCCGGGATTCCGACCGCCGTAATGGGCGAAGCGGGAAGCGGCGGGCCGATCATCGCTTTCCTCGGTGAATACGATGCACTGCCTGGTCTGAGCCAGGCCTCCGGCGTCGCGCACTACTCGCCGCTGCCGGGCAACGGTCATGGACACGGTTGCGGGCATAATCTGCTCGGCTCCGGCGCCATGCTGGCAGCCACCGCGCTGAAAGCCTGGCTGGAAGAGACCGGCACGCCGGGCCGCGTGCGTTACTACGGTTGTCCGGCAGAAGAAGGCGGCGCGGCGAAATCCTTTATGGCGCGCGCCGGAGCTTTCGACGGTGTTGATGTGGCGATCACCTGGCATCCCAGCGCACATCATGAAGTGGCGAAACCGCTGTCGCTGGCCAATACCCGCATGGATTTCTTCTTCACCGGCCGCTCCTCCCACGCCGCCGCCTCCCCACATTTAGGCCGCAGCGCGCTCGACGCCGCAGAATTGATGAACGTGGGCGTCCAGTTTCTGCGTGAGCATGTACCGCAGGATTCCCGCATCCATTACGCGATGCTCGATTCCGGCGGCATTGCGCCAAACGTGGTGCAGGCGAAAGCAGCGGTGCGCTATGCCATTCGCGCGCGCGATGTCCACGCCATGTTTGAACTGAACGAACGAGTAAAACGTGTGGCGCAGGGCGCAGCGCTGATGACCGACACCAAAGTGGAGATCAGCATCATGAGCGCCGTCTCTAACCTGCTCGGCAACCGTCCGCTGGAAGAGGCGATGCAGCGCAATCTGGAAAGCCTTGGTACGGTGCCGTTCGACGATGCCGACATGGCCTTTGCCGCTGAAATCCAGGGCACGCTCTCCGAAGAGGAGATTGCCAGTTGCTACCGCAAAACCGGGATTAAACCCGCAAACCCGAAACCGCTCAGCGACTACATCATCCCGCTGGATACCCACGGCGAAGTAATGATTGGCTCCACCGACGTCGGCGACGTGAGCTGGGTGCTGCCGACCGTGCAGGCGCATATTCCCACCATGGCGATTGGCACGCCGGGCCACTCCTGGCAACTCACCGCCCAAGGCAAGATGCCTGCCGCCCATAAAGGCCTTTCCCATGTGGCGAAAGTGATGGCCGCCACCGCCGTCGATGTGTTGACCGACAAGGTACTCCTGGCGCAAGTGAAAAAAGCGCACTTCGAGCAGGTGAGCGAAAAACCGTATCACTGCCCTATCCCGGAAGAGGTGATGCCGCCCATCCAGCCACGCCCGGCCACGTTATAAGGATATCCGACATGAAATTCACCCCGATTGCCGTAGCCGTGGCGCTGACCAGCGCCGTCAGCCTTCATGCTCAGGCCGCCACGCCGCCGGATTCACTGGTGATGGCATGGAATATCGACGCCATCAGCACCTGGGACCCGGCACAAATTGGCGAAGTGGTGACCAGCGAAATCTACGCCAACACCTGCGATGCGCTGGTCGATTTTGATGTGAAAGATGAGAAGAAGCTGACCCCGGCCATGGCGAAAAGCTGGGATGTCTCGCCGGACCGCAAGACCCTTACGTTCCATTTGCAGGACAACCTGAAGTTCCCGGACGGCACGCCCGCCAGCGCCGGCGATCTGGCGTGGTCCATGCAGCGGGTGGTGAAACTCGGTTACGGTAACGCCGCGCAAATCACCGAATATGGCTTTAACAAAGAGAATGTCGACAGCCGCATTACCGCGCCGGACGACAAAACGCTGGTGATGACGCTGGATAAACCCTACCCCACCAGCCTCGTTTTACAGGCAATCGCCGCCAATAACGTCTCGTCGCTGCTCAACCGCAAAGTGGTGGAAAAAGAGGCCGTGGAGGGCGATTTCGGCCACAAATACCTCACCACGCACACCGCCTGCGTTGGCCCGTATCAACTGGTGCGCTGGAACGCCGGTGAAGGCGTGATGTTGCAGGCCACCGATCACTACTGGGGCAAAGCGCCGGTACTGAAACGTGTACTGATCCGCCACGTTGCCGAAACCGGCACGCAGCGCCTGCTGTTGACGCAGGGTGATGTGGATATTGCCCGCGATCTGTCGGCTGATGATCTGAAAACCCTGGATCAAGGCGGCAAAGTCAGGGTGGACAAGGTTCTGAAACCACAGCTCTTTTTCTGGACCTTCAACAACGAAGATCCAATCTTCAAAAATGAAAAAGTGCGCCTCGCCATGCGCTATCTGATCGACTACGACGGCTTAGGCAAAAGCGTGATGCCTTACCTCGGTGTACCGCGCGCGAGCTTTGTGCAGCTTGGCGCGTTCGGCGCGCTGGACGAAAAGGAGGGCCAGCCGTTCAAACTCGATCTGGCAAAAGCCAAACAGCTACTCACCGAAGCCGGTTACCCGAATGGTTTTAGCGCGTCGGTAATTTTCGGCACCCTTGCCCACTCCGCGCCTATCGCACAAAGCATTCAGCAGAATGCCTCGAAAATCGGCGTCAAGCTGACGCTGGAGCGCATGGCGAACGCTCAGTTGTTTAGCCGGGCGCGCGGGCGCGAATTCCAGAGCGCGATGATGGCCTGGCAAACCTCCGTGCCGGATGCCTACGGCAACGCCTCAAGGTTGGTGTTTAACCCGGATAACCGCAAAGAGGCACGCGCCACGCAGTATCCGAGCTGGCGCGCCGCTTACTACGACGCACAGATGAACCAGAAAGTGGAAGCCGCCCTGCTGGAACCAGATGACGCCAAACGCAGCGAGATGTATGCCGCATTGCAGAAAGAGGTCATGGAAAAAGGACCGATGGCGATCATGTTCCAGATGTACAACAGCGCGGGCATTAGCCCGGCGGTGAAGAACTGGACGTGGAATGGTTTTCGCGTCTGGTACGGTGACGCAAGTAAGTAATGGGGGTTGCTGATGTCTCAGGTTATTGCACCGACCACAACCGATAACGCTCCGCCGCCGTGGATGCGCCTGGCAGGCCGACTCTTCCGGGGAGCCCTTTCCATCTGCTGTACGCTGCTGGGGCTGGCGGCGCTGACCTTCTTTATCGGTCGGCTGCTGCCTATCGACCCGGTAGTGGCGGTGATTGGCGATAACGCCAGCCACGAAGCCTACGAGAAGATGTATGCGCAACTCGGGCTGAATCAGCCGCTGTGGAAACAGTTTGTCGATTATGTCTGGCAGTTGCTGCACCTGGATTTCGGCACCGCGCTGACCACCAGCCAGCCTGTGGCGCAGGATATCGCCCGCGTCTTTCCGGCAACGCTGGAACTGGCTACGGTGGCGGCGATAATTGGCGTCGGCCTCGGCATTCCCGCCGGGGTCTTCGCCGCAATGTACCGCAACTCGTGGTTTGATCACCTGATCCGTTTTGTCGGTTTGCTGAGTTACTCCACGCCGCACTTCTGGCTGGGGTTAATGGGGCTACTGCTGTTTTACGCCACCCTTGGCTGGATCGGTGGTCCGGGGCGCATCGACTTTATCTACGAATTCGAGCTGCACCCGGTCACCGGATTCTGGCTGCTGGATAGCGCCCTGAGCGGCAACTGGGCGGTATTCAAAAACGTCTTCAGCCACATCATTCTGCCCGCCTCGATCCTTGGGCTGAGCGCGCTGGCGTATATCAGCCGCATGACCCGCAGTTTTATGATCGAGCAGCTTTCCCAGGAGTACATCATCACTGCCCGCGTCAAAGGTTTGTCCTGGGCGCGCTGCGTCTGGGTACATGCGTTTCGCAATATTGCCGTGCCGGTGCTGACCGTGGTGGCGCTCTCCTGGGCGTGGCTGCTGGAAGGAGCGGTATTGACGGAAACCGTCTTCGCCTGGCCCGGTTTTGGCCGCTACCTGACCAACGCTCTGCTGGCGGGCGATATGAATGCCGTGGTCGGCTGCACCCTGCTGACCGGCGCGATTTTTGTCGCCCTTAACCTGCTGTGCGATCTGCTGTACCGCATCTTCGATCCGCGCACGCGACGGGAGGACCAATGACCGATTCGACCAAATACCTGCGCGCCCAGCCGCGCCAGGGGCTGCGCGCATGGCTGCGCGATCCAGCGCCGCAAACCCCGTTGCAGGCCAGAGTGCAGCTTAGCTGGATCCAGTGGCGACGTTTTTGCGCCAACCACTCTGCGCTGTTTGGCCTGCTGGTGCTGCTGATCATTGTTGCCGCCGCGCTGTTTGCGCCGTGGCTGGCAAACCATGATATCTACGCGCAGAACCTGGCGCTGCGCCTGCAACCCCCGAGTGCGGAACACTGGCTCGGCACCGATGAGCTGGGGCGCGACATCTTCAGCCGCCTGCTGTATGGCGCGCGCATCACGCTCTATATCACCGGGTTGACAGCGCTGATTATCACCCCGCTCGGGCTGGTGATTGGCGCCACGGCGGGCTATCTCGGCGGGCGCGTCGATACGCTGCTGATGCGGCTGGTGGATATCTTTCTTGCCTTCCCCAGCTTGATCCTCGCACTGGCGTTTGTCGCCGCTCTCGGCCCCGGCATTGAGAACGCGATTATCGCCATTTCCCTCTCCGCCTGGCCGCCGATTGCCCGCCTGGCGCGCGCTGAAACGCTGGCGATCCGCAAGATGGATTACATCGCGGCGGTGCGCTTACAGGGCGCGTCGGCGTGGCACATCATTTTGCGCCACGTGATGCCAATGTGCCTGCCATCGGTGGTGGTGCGCGTCACGCTCAATATGGCGGCGATTATTCTCACCGCCGCCGGGCTTGGCTTTCTTGGCCTTGGCGCGCAGGCACCCAGCCCGGAATGGGGCGCGATGCTGGCCTCCGGGCGCGAATTTATGCTGAACAATGGCTGGATTGCCGCCATTCCCGGTTTAGCGATTTTGTTTACCAGCCTGGCCTTTAACCTGCTCGGCGACGGCCTGCGCGATGTAATGGATATCCGCCATGAATAATCCACTGCTGGAAGTAGAAAACCTCAGCATCCTGTTTAAAGGGGCGCACGAAGATAACCTCGCGGTGCGCGACGTGAGCTTTCAGGTAGGGCGGGAAAAGGTCGCGATTGTCGGCGAATCCGGGTCGGGGAAATCACAAACCTGCCGCGCCCTGCTGAAGCTGACGCCGAAAATCGGCCAGGTGCGGGCCGCTAAAATGCGTTTCGGTGAGTTCGATCTGCTGAACGCCAGCGAACGGCAAATGCGCACTATTCGCGGCAACCGCATTTCGATGATCCTGCAAGACCCGCGCTTTTCGCTGAATCCGTTAATGCGCATTGGCGATCAGGTGGCGGAAGCCTGGCGTTTACACCGTCGCGTCAGCAAAGAGGAAGCCCGCGCCCGCGCGCTGGAGATGCTGGAGTCGGTACATATTCGCGAGGTGGCGAAAGTCGCCCGCCTCTACCCGCACGAAATCTCTGGCGGTATGGGGCAGCGGGTGATGATCGCCATGATGCTAATCCCGGAACCGGATCTGATCATCGCCGACGAACCAACCTCGGCGCTGGATGTCACGGTGCGCCGCCAGGTGCTCAGCATTCTTGATGAGCAACTGCAACGCCGCCAGACCGGGCTGCTGTTTATCACTCACGATTTAAACCTGGTGTCGCGTTTCTGCGACCGGGTGCTGGTGATGTACGCCGGGCGCATTGTCGAAGAGATCCGCGCCAGCGAACTTGACCAGGCCTGCCATCCCTATACTCAGGCGCTGCTCGCCAGCCAGCCCCGGTTGCGCGAACCGGTAGAAACGCTGCGCGTGCCGACGCGCGATCCCGCCTGGCTCAACGGCCCCAGTTACCGCAATGGAGTAGCCCAATGAACCCGATCCCGACGACCGAACGCGCCGTTGAAACGGTCAATCTCGCCATCGCTTTTGGTCAGAGCAACCAGCGCCGCCAGGTGGTGAGCGATGTCAGCCTGATGCTGGCACGCGGTGAAAGTTACGGCCTGATTGGCGAATCCGGCTGTGGAAAATCCACCATTCTGCGCGCGCTGGCCGGGCTGAACCCGGACTATCACGGCCATATTTTGTTTAATAACCGCGAACAGCAGCCGCACCGCGACAAAGCCTTTTACCGCCAGGTGCAGATGGTTTTTCAGGATCCCTATGCCTCGCTGCACCCGCGAAAAATGGTGTGGGCCAGCCTGCGCGAGCCGCTAAAACTGCACGATATGGATCGGCACGAAGCGCGGATCAGCGAGGTGCTGCATGCGGTCGGCCTCTCTGACGCTTTTCGTTACCGCTATCCGCACCAGCTCTCCGGCGGCCAGCGCCAGCGTGTGGCAATTGCCCGTGCGTTGATCCTCGAACCGTCGGTTCTGCTGCTTGATGAGCCTACTTCCGCGCTGGATGTTTCCGTCCAGGCGGAGATCCTCAACTTACTCAGCCGCATGCGCCAGCAGCGCAACCTGACCTACCTTTTGGTCACCCACGATTTGGCGGTGGTGACCCACCTTTGCGAACGCGTTGGCGTGATGTATCAGGGGAAATTGCTGGAAGAGGTCAGCGCGGCGCGTTTAAGAAAGGGCGATGCGCAAGAAACCTATACCCGTGAGTTTCTCGCGGCGAGTGAAGTATAAGCGCCATCTGGCGTCGGAAGGAGTTGTCATCATGACATTGATTGAAACGCTGGCGCGCTGGTGCGCCGCACCGCAGCCCTTTAGCGAGCGGGCAAAAACGCTGGCGCGCGAAGCCATTACCGATACGCTGGCCTGCATGGTCGCCGGGCAGAATGACTTTTCCACCCGCGCGGTGAGCGAGGCGTGGCGCGATTCACCGCGCAGTGCCGCACAGGCGGCGCTGGTGAACGCCACCGCTGCGCACGCCATCGACTATGACGATAATTTTACGCCGGGCATGAGCCACGCTTCCGCCGTGCTGCTTCCGGCTTTGTTACCGGTGGCACTGGCGCAGAACAGCAGCGGCGCGGAGCTGATTGCCGCTTATCTGGTGGGTTTGCAGGCGCAGGCGTTTATTGGTGAAGCGACCGGTTACGGCCATTACACCGCCGGATGGCACGGCACATCCACCATTGGCTGCATCGGTAGCGCCGCAGGCGTGGCAGCACTGATGGGGCAAGATGCGCCAGGCATTGCCCGCACGTTGAGCATTGCGGTCAGCATGGCCAGCGGTGTAAAAGGCCAGTTCGGCACGCCGCTCAAACCGTTTCATGCAGGTATGGCCGCGCGTAACGCCGTTGAAGCTGCAACCCTTGCCCGCACGGGGATGCACGGGAGGTTGGATATTTTTGAATGCCCGCAGGGTTTTGCCGAACTCTATGCCGGAACGCTGAGCCAGCCGGGCTGGCTTAACGACCGCCAACATGTGATTGAGCGCGTCGGCGTCATGCCGAAAAAACACCCCTGTTGCGGCTCGACGCACCGCATTCTGGATGCGATTGCCGATTTGCAGGCGCAACAGCTCTTCCATGCCGATGAAGTTGAACAGGTGCACTGCCAGGTGGGCATTGCCAACTGGCGCAATCTGGCGTACCCGCAACCCGCTGACGAAATGCAGGCGCGGTTTTCCATGCCTTACTGCGTGGCGGTGATGCTGGAAAAAGGGGCGCTCAGTGTTTCGGATTTCACGCCGCAGGCCGTTGCCGCGCAGAGCGATGCGCAGAAACTGGCGCGTATTACCATGAGCCACTGGACAGCAGAGCAGGAAAATGAAAACGCCGCACTGCCGCATACGCTAACGGTAACGCTTAAAGATGGCCGCACGCTTCGCCACTCGCGCTGGCAGGCAAAAGGCGTGCTGGAGGAGCCGTTCAGCGAGGCGGAACGGCAGGCGAAATTCCTCGATTGCTGCGCGTATCTGCCCGCTGCGCAGGCGCTTTACCAGCAATTAGCGGATCTGGAACAAACGCGTGATATCGGTTTTCTGCGCCGGATGATGGTCACCAGCCGCCCTTCGCTACCGGGTGATGCATAAGCCAGCATCGCCCTGCGGTTGCCGGGTTCCGCTGAGCTTTGCCAGACGGCTGGTGATGATAAGCCGCAGCCGTAAACCACTAATAGACATCCCGCAGGTAGCGTTTCTCGCGCGCCAGTGCCGCCACCCAGTCGCTGGCCTCATTAGCGTTCATGCCGCCAAAGGTTTGCACCACCTGTTTTAGCGCCGCATCGACATCTTTCGCCATCTGGCTGGCATCGCCGCAGACATAAAAACAGGCGCCGTCGCACAGCCAGCGCCACAGCTCCGCGCCCTCTTCCACCATGCGGTGCTGCACGTAGATTTTTTCCGCCTGATCGCGGGAAAACGCCGTGCTCAGGCGGTGCAGAACGCCGTCGCGCTGCCAGGCTTCCAGCTCCGCCTGATACCAGAAATCCGTTGCTGCATGCTGCTCGCCAAAGAACAGCCAGTTGCGGCCCGGCGCAGCAGTGGCCTGCCGTTCCTGTAAGAAGCCGCGAAACGGCGCGATACCGGTGCCCGCGCCGACCATAATCACCGGCTTTTGCGGGTTGGCGGGCAGACGGAAGTGCGGCGACGAGTGAATAAATACCGCCGCGCGGGTCGCCCGGTCGGCGATAAACGTTGAGCAGACACCGCCGCGCTGATTCCCTTCGCCATAACGCACCGTCGCGACCGTCAGCGCCACCTGCTGCGGCGAAACCTTTGGGCTGGAAGAAATGGAGTAGAAGCGCGGCTGTAAACAGCGCAGCACCGACAACCACGCCTGCGCCGACGCGCGAACCGGGAACATCTGTAGCAGATCGCTAAGCTGGCGTCCCCACAGCCACTGCGATAATTCCTCGGTGTTATCGAGCCGCTTTTTTAGCGCCGCGTTGCCGGTCTGTTCACAGACAAACTGTACGATTTCCGGGGTGATGCGCGTGATATCCAGCTCGTTGGTCAGCGCTTCACGTAACGTCATTTCGCCCTTATCGCTCAGTTGTACCGGCGTTTGCGCATCCAGTTCCAGCAGGCGCAGTATCTGATCAACCTGCTGCGGGCAGTTGCTCGGCCAGACGCCGAGCGCATCGCCCGCCTCGTAGTGCATGCCGCTGCCTTGCAGATCAAAAACCACCTGGCGGATCTCTTTTTGTGCCAGCGGCGCATTCAACCGTTGGTTCACCACCAGCGGAACGGTTAATGGCTGATGGCGGCTAAAGCCGGGCTTTGGTTGCGTTTCGCCGGTTTCCGCGATGACCTCACCGAGCAACGCGCGCTGTACCGCATTCAGCCACTGCTGCGCTGGCGCATTTTCGCCGGCATCGCATTCATGACGCGCCACCAGCCGCTGCGCGCCCAGCGCTGCCAGCCGGGCATCAAGCTTGCGGCCAAAGCCGCAAAACTGATCGTAGCTGGCGTCGCCAAAGGCGAGCACTGAAAATGCCGTCCCGGTGAGTTCAGGCGCGCTGTCGCTTTCCAGCGCTGTCCACAGCGCCGCGCCATTGTCTGGCGGATCGCCATCGCCAAAGGTACTGGCGACCAGCAGCACGTGCGAGGCGGCGGCAATATCGGCCACGCCGACGCTCTCCATCCCCCGCAGTTTTACCGCCTGCCCGGCATCGAGAAAATGCCCGGCGCAGCGGCGGGCAAAGGCCTGCGCATTGCCGGTCATTGACGCCCACAGCACCAGCAGCACGCCCAGCGTGGCTGGCGCGGTTACGGCGATTTTTTCATTCATCACTGGCTGCTGCGCGCTGCGCGTCAGCGCGACGGCGGCATGTTTCAGTTCCGGTTGCAGTGAAATGGGATCGACGGCGTCGCTGGTCACCGCATTGATTGCCAGCCTGTCGCCAAACAGATCGTTCCAGTGAAATGGCGCGAAACAGGTGCCGGGGCTGACCCGATCGGTGATCACCGCAGGCAGTGTTGCCAGCCCGCGCCGGGAGCGAATATCCACCTGCTGGCCCGCGCAGATGTTAAGCCGTTCGGCATCCTGCGGCGCGATTTCAACAAACGGACCGGGGTTAAGCTGATTGAGCATCGGGATCTTCCCGGTTTTCGTCAGGGTGTGCCACTGGTGCTGGACGCGCCCGGTATTCAGCACCAACGGAAATTCGTCGTCCGGCATCTCCACGGGCGCCAGATCCGGGCGGGCGAAGAATTGCGCCTTGCCACTGGCGGTGGCGAAACGCACCCGCGCCGTAGCGGAGTGCTGAAGATAACGAATCGGGTGACGTTGCTGCGAATCATCCGGTGGACATGGCCATTGCAACGGCATCTCACGCAGCCGCGAATGGCTGGCACCGCGAATGTCATAGCCGGTGTCCGGGTTATACGACTGGCGGATCTCGTCGAAGACTTCGGCGGCGCTGGCGTAGGTAAAACCCTCGGCATAGCCCATTTCGCAGGCCACGCGGGCGATAATTTGCCAGTCGGCCAGCGCCTCGCCCGGCGGCAATACCGCCTGCTGCATCAGCGTCATGGTGCGTTCGGAGTTGATCATCACCCCTTCGGCTTCCGCCCACAGTGCGCCCGGCAGCAGAATATCGGCATAGCGGTTGGTTTCGGTATCAAGGAACGCATCCTGGGTGATCACCAGTTCCGCCTGCTGTAGCGCGGCAATTACCTGCTGGCGATGGGGGACTGTGGCGACCGGGTTGGTGCAGATTATCCAGCAGGCTTTAATTTTTCCGGCACGCATCTCGTCGAACATCGACACCGTGCCGTGGCCGCTATCGCTACGCAGTGAACCCGGCGGTCGCTGCCAGAGTTGCTCGACAAAGGCCCTGTCTTTTTCCACCAGCAGCGAGCGCTGGCCGGGCAATCCGGCGCCCATATAGCCCACTTCGCGCCCGCCCATCGCGTTTGGCTGCCCGGTTAACGAGAACGGGCCGCTGCCGGGGCGGCAAATCGCCCCGGTCGCCAGATGCAGATTGCACAGCGCATTGGTGCTCCAGGTGCCGTGGGTGCTCTGGTTCAGCCCCATTGTCCAGCAGCTCATCCACTCGGTGGCTTCGCCAATCCACTGCGCCGCCTGGCGAATATCGGCTTCCGCCAGCCCGGTACGTTCAGCCACCTGCTGCGGTAAATAGTCCTGCAAGAAATCCGGCATCGCCTGCCAGCCTTCGGTGCAATGTTCAATAAACGCCTCGTCGATCTGGCCGTTCTGCACCAGCAACCCGAGCAGGCCGTTCAGCAGAGCGAGATCGGTGCCGGGTTTGATCTGCAAAAACAGCGAGGCTTTCTCCGCCGTGGCGGTGCGGCGGGGATCGACGACAATCAGCTTGGCGCCTGCTTTGACTCTGTCCATCATGCGCAGGAACAGGATCGGGTGGCAGTCGGCCATATTTGCGCCGATCACCAAAAAGAGATCGGCGTGATCGAAATCATCATAAGATCCTGGCGGCCCGTCAGCCCCCAGCGACAGCTTATAACCGCTGGCGGCGCTGGCCATGCACAAGCGCGAGTTGGACTCGATATGTTGCGTGCCGATAAACCCCTTTGCCAGCTTGTTCGCCAGATACTGCGCTTCCAGCGACATCTGCCCGGACACATACAGCGCCAGCGCATCAGGGCCGTGATGATCGATAATCTCTCGCAGCCGCCGGGCGGTTTGCGTGATGGCGCTGTCGATGCCGACCGGCGCCGGCTCCTGCTGGCGCGAAGTGCGCAGCCATGCGCGATCCAGCCTGCCCGCCGCGGTAATCGCCTGCGCACAGCTTTTGCCTTTGGTGCATAAACGCCCCTGATTGGTGGGGTGCGTTTTATCCCCCACCACATTGATAATGCGCTGGTTTTCCACTTCCATAACCAGCCCGCAGCCTACCCCGCAATAAGGGCATACACTTTTTATATCCATTTTCGCCCCCGTTGCGGCTTATGACGCTTCGGCAATCGCCGGGAAAGTGCTCGCGCTCAGCGGCTGATGATGAACCCAGATATGCCCGTCGATAATGTTGACCGGCCAGACGCGCACCCGCAGCGTAGCATCGTCGAGGCTGACGCCGTCGCACAGCCGGAAACGCTGTTTGTAGAGCGGCGAAATCACGATCGGTTCGCCCTCTTTATCACCCACCAGACCGCGCGCCAGCACATTGGCTTCGCTGCCCGGCTCGCGGTTGTCCAGCGCGAAAATCTGCGCCTCGCTGGCGGGCAGATGGAACAGCGCAATCTGCTGCTGCCCCAGACGCGCGGCAACCCCGCTGTTGGCCGGAATATCCGCCACCGCGCCAACATGCACCCATTCGGCTTCGACGCCAGGCAGCGTTGTCGCCTGCGCGGGTTTTTCCTCGCTTCTGGCCGGGCGGATCTGCCCGCGCTCCGGCACCATCACCACCGCTTCATCCGGGCGATCGCTGTTGAGGAAACCGCGGAACAGCAGACGGTTTTCCGCGCTATCGAGCGTGGTTTTCCACTCGCACTGGTAAGCGTCCACCACCTGCTGCATTTCACGCTCCAGCTCCGCGCCAATCTCCAGGCTGTCGTGCAGGATCACCTGTTGTAAGTACGCAAGCCCGCCTTCCATATTGTCGAGCCAGGTGCTGGTGCGCTGCAGGCGATCGGCAGTGCGGATATAGAACATCAACACGCGATCGATGGTGCGGATCAGCGCTTCGCTGTCGAGATCGCTGGCGAACAGGTCCGCATGGCGCGGCTTCATACCGCCATTGCCGCAGACATAGAGGTTCCAGCCTTTATCGGTGGCGATCACGCCAATGTCTTTGCCCTGCGCTTCGGCGCATTCGCGGGTACAACCGGAAACGGCCATTTTGATTTTGTGCGGCGAGCGCAGCCCCTTGTAGCGGTTCTCAAGGGTAATCGCCATGCCGGTAGAGTCCTGCACACCGTAGCGGCACCAGGTAGAACCGACGCAGGATTTTACCGTGCGCAGGGATTTGCCGTACGCGTGGCCGGTTTCAAACCCGGCGGCGATCAGCCTCTCCCAGATCGCAGGCAGTTGCTCCAGCCGTGCGCCAAACAGATCCACTCGCTGGCCGCCGGTGATTTTGGTGTAGAGGTTGTAGCGCTGCGCCACTTCGCCAATGGCGATCAAACCCTGCGGCGTGATTTCGCCAGCCGGAACGCGTGGTACCACTGAGTACGTGCCATCTTTCTGGATATTGGCGAAAAAGCGGTCGTTGGTATCCTGCAACGGCAGATGCTGCGGTTTGAGCAGGTAATCATTCCAGCAGGAAGCCAGCAAAGAGCCGACCAGCGGTTTGCACACTTCGCAACCGTGGCCTTTGCCGAAGCGGCTAATCAGTTCATCGAAGCTGCGAATTTTATGCAGGCGGATCAGGTGATACAGCTCCTGGCGCGACCAGGCAAAGTGCTCGCAGAGATCTTTTTTCACTTCCACGCCAAGCTGTTGCAGCTCGTGCTCCATCACCTGCTTCAGCAACGGCACGCAGCCGCCGCAGCCAGTTCCGGCTTTGGTGCAGCTTTTTATCGCCCCCAGTTCGCTGCAGCCGCCAGCGACCGCCGCCGCAATGTCGCCTTTGCTGACATTGTGGCAGGAGCAGATTTGCGCGCTGGCCGCCAGCGCCGCCACGCCGAGGCCTTTCGGCGCATCGCCGGAACGGGCGGGTAAAATCAGCGTTTCCGGCTGCGCGGGCAGCGCCATGCCGTTGAGCATCATTTGCAGCAGCATGCTGTAATCGGCGCTATCGCCAATCAATACTGCGCCGAGCAGCCGTTTGCCGTCGGCGGAGACAACGATTTTCTTGTAGATTTCACGCGGGCCATCGGTCCACTGATAACTCTGGCAGCCTTCCGTTTTACCGTGCGCATCGCCGAGCGACGCCACTTCAACGCCGAGCAGCTTCAGTTTGGTGCTCATGTCCGCGCCGGTAAACGGCGTATCGCGCGCGGCCAGTGTGTCCGCCACGCTGCGCGCCATCTGGTAACCGGGCGCCACAAGGCCGAAAATCTGCCCGTTCCACAATGCGCACTCGCCAATGGCGAAAATCGCCGCGTCGGAAGTGCGGCACTGGTCATCAATCACAATGCCGCCGCGCGGCCCTTTTTGTAGTTGCGCACTTTCCGCCAGCTCATCGCGCGGGCGAATACCGGCCGAGAAGAGCAGCAGATCGGTCTCCAGCCAGCTACCGTCGGCAAAGCAGAGGCGATGCAGCGCCTGCTCGCCATCAACGATTTCCCGCGTCTCTTTGCGGGTATGCACCTGCACGCCAAGGGCTTCAATTTTGCGTTGCAGCATCATCGCGCCGCCTTCATCAAGCTGTACCGCCATCAGGCGCGGGGCAAACTCCACCACGTGGGTTTCCAGCCCTAACTGACGCAGCGCGTTGGCCGCTTCCAGCCCCAGCAATCCGCCGCCGATCACCACGCCGCGCTTGGCGTTTTTCGCCTGCGCGGCGACGGCATCCAGATCGTCAAGCGTGCGGTAAACCAGGCAGCCAGGGCGGTTATTGCCGCTGATCGGCGGCACGAAGGCGTAAGAACCGGTGGCGAGCACCAGCGTGTCGTAATGCGTTTCTGCTCCCTGTTCGTCGCGTAAACAGCGATTTTCGCAGTCGATAGCGACAATTTTGCAGCCGCTACGCAGGGTGATGCCGTTGTCGGCAAAAAAACCGTCGCTGACCAGCGAGAGCGATTCGGCGCTGCGTCCGGCGAAGTATTCCGAGAGGTGGACGCGGTCATAAGCGGGCAGGCGCTCTTCGCCGAACACCACGATGTCGTAGTGCTGATGCAGTTCGCGTTCCACCAACTGTTGCAGAAAATAGTGGCTGACCATGCCGTGCCCAATGACGGCTAAAACCGGCTTTTTCATCATCTGAATCCTTATCGAACAAGTGACAGAGATCAGGCCGCTTTCGGCTGCTTCTCGTACAGAAATTGCAGAACCTGCTGGCGATAGCGCTGATACTGCGCATCCTCGGCCAGCGCCACGCGCGAACGCGGACGCTCCAGCGCCACGTCCATGATTTCGCCGACCGTTGCCGCCGGGCCGTTGGTCATCATCATCACCCGATCGGAGAGCAGCACCGCTTCGTCAACGTCATGGGTGATCAGCACAATGGTGGTGCGCAGGCGCTGTTGGATCTCCATTACTGCATCCTGCAAATGGGCGCGGGTTAAGGCGTCCAGCGCGCCAAAGGGTTCATCCATCAGCAATACGGCGGGTTTCATCGCCAGTGCGCGGGCAATGCCGACGCGCTGCTTCATACCACCGGAAATTTCGTGCGGGCGCTTGTTCCAGGCATGGCTCATCTGCACCAGATCGAGGTTGTGCATAATCCACTCGTGCATTTCGGCTTTGCTCATTTCGCCGCGAAAAACCTGGCGAACGGCCAGCGCCACGTTGTCATAGGTGGTGAGCCACGGCAGCAGCGAGTGGTTCTGGAACACCACGCCGCGCTCCGGCCCTGGACCGTCGATTTCGCGGTTATTGCACAGCAGGCCGCCGCTGGTTGGCCGCGTCAGACCGGCAATCAGGTTTAACAGCGTTGATTTGCCGCAGCCGGAGTGGCCAATCAGGCTCAGAGTTTCACCGGCGTGGATATCAAAGCTGACGTTATCCAGCGCGAGAAACTCGCCGCTGCGGGTGTTGAAACGCTGGCTGACCTGCTGAACCTGAATAATCGGATGGGTACGCATCGTGGCCTCCTTAGCGGCTGGTGTAGTTAAAACGGCTGGCAATCCACATCAGCCCCTGCTCCAGCAGCAGGCCGATCACGCCAATCACCACGATGGCGATAATGATGTTTTGCACATTGAGGTTGTTCCATTCATTCCAGATCCAGAAGCCGATACCGATGCCGCCGGTCAGCATTTCTGCCGCCACAATCACCAGCCAGGCAATACCAATGGATAAGCGCATGCCGGTGAGAATGCCGGGCAGCGCGGCGGGCAGCAGGATTTTGCGCATGATGGCGAACTCCGAAAGCTTCAGCACCCGCGCCACGTTCAGGTAATCCTGCGGGATCTGCCGCACGCCTTCGGCGGTGTTGAGGATCATTGGCCAGATCGAGCAGATAAAAATCGTCCAACTGGAGGCCGGTTCAGCGCGCTGAAACAGCAGCAAACCAATCGGCAGCCAGGCCAGCGGGCTAACCGGGCGCAGCAGCGAGATCAGCGGGTTGAGCATATTGGCGACAAACCGGAAGCGGCCAATCAAAAAACCCGCCGGAATGCCGACCAGCGCCGCGAGGCCAAAACCGACCGCTACGCGCTGCAACGAGGCCAGCACGTTCCAGCCAATGCCCTGATCGTTCGGCCCGGCGATATAAAACGGGTCGGCAAAGATCTCCAGCGCTGCTTGCCAGGTTTGCCACGGTGTGGGGAAGTTTTTACTGTTGAGCGCCGCTACCTGCCACAGGCAGATCAGCAGGCCAATTCCGAGCAACCCCGGCAGTATGCGTTCCATCAGCGGGCGTAACAGCGGTGAACGGCGCGCTACCGGTTTGCTGGGCAGCGTCACAATTTCGGCTGCCATACGCGGCTGCGCCGTCTCTTCGCGAGGAAGGGGGATAATCTGCGCCTGGTTTTTCATAAGCGACCTCCTATTTCTTTACGCTAAAGCCGCTGGCATAAGCGGCAGGGTTGCTGCCATCCCAGCGAATGCCATCGATCAAGACGCTGCTGCGCATGTCGCTGCCCGGCAGCGGGACGTTACCGACCGCCGCAGCAGCCTGTTTGTAGATGTCGATGCGGTTAACCTTGCGGGCGACGCCGAGGTAATCCGGATCCTGCGTGAGCAGCCCCCAGCGTTTATGCTGGGTGAGAAACCACATGCCGTCGGAGAGCCACGGATAGTTGACGGAGCCGTCGTGGAAGAAGCGCATCGCGTGCTCATCCTTCCAGCTTTTGCCCAGGCCGTTTTCATACTGGCCGAGCATGCGCCCGAGAATGGTTTCCTCTTTGGTGTTGAGGTAAGCGCGCCCGGCAATGACCTGCGCCGTTTCGCGGCGGTTATCGTCGGAGGCGTCAATCCAGCGTGAAGCCTCAAGAATGGCAGCAGTCAGCGCACGGGCGCTGTTGGGATTTTTGGCTACCCAGTCAGCGCGGGTGCCGAGCACTTTTTCCGGATGATCCGGCCAGATATCCTGAGAGGTGGCGGCGGTAAAACCGATGCCATCGCTGATGGCGCGTTGGTTCCACGGTTCGCCCACGCAGTAGCCGACCATGTTGCCAATCTTCATGTTCATCACCATTTGCGGCGGCGGTACCACCACGCTGCGAATGTCAGTGAGCGGATTGATGCCTGCGCTTGCCAGCCAGTAGTTGAGCCACATGGCGTGCGTGCCGGTGGGAAAGGTCTGGGCGAAGGTATAAGTCCCTGCCGGGCTGGCAGCGATATGTTTTTGCAGCGAGGCTAAGTCATTAACGCCTGCCTCGTGCAACTGGTTCGCCAGCGTGATCCCCTGCCCGTTCTGGTTAATGGTCATCAGCGCCGCCATTTCGGTTTGCGGCCCGGAAAGCCCCATTTGCAGGCCGTAAAGCTGGCCGTAGAGAATGTGCGACGCGTTCAGTTCACCGGAAACCAGCTTGTCGCGCACCGCGGCCCAACTGGCTTCTTTGCTCGGCACAATGGTGATGCCATATTTTTTGTCGAAGCCTTTAACGGCGGCCATCACCACCGAGGCGCAATCTGTCAGCGGGATAAAACCGACGCGGATTTCACTCAATTCCGGCGCATCCGAGCCTGCGGCCCATGCGCGATTGATCACCCCTGGCAGTAGCAGGCTGCTGCCCAGCGCCGCGCTGCCCAGTAAAAACTGCCGACGGGAAACCGTCATACCTTTGTTGCCATCGCTCATTGCCACCCTCTTACTCACCGTTGCGGATGCAAAAAAAAACGGCGTCCATAAGCCTGTGCAAAGCTGCACGCTTATGGACGCCGTTGTCCGGTTGACGCGGCACCGACCGCCGTTGGCCGATAGTGCGTCTTAATGAATTTCTTAATGGATAAAGCAAGGGCTGTGCCAGAATGCGTGATCACGCTGCAACAGGCGGAATTTCACACTTTGCACAAAATTCGTCCGTTTACCGGGCGCGTTTTCGCACTGCCGGAGAGCACATTTCGCACCCCGGATGTGCAGCTACTCCTTAGGGGGTAGAGGAAAAACATCCGCGACCGCCAGCATCGCTCCGGCTATTTCCACCAGCTTTTTGTTCTGATTCATCGCCATGCTGCGCAGGGTTTTATAGGCCTCTTCTTCGCTAAGCTGGCGATGCTGCATCAGCAGACTTTTGGCGCGCTCAATCTGTTTGCGTTCGTTGAGCGTTTCCCGCAGCGCCGCCAGTTCGGTATCCAGCGCCTGTAAGCGGCGCGACTGCTGCTGCACCAGCGTTAACAGTGAACGCCCGAGCTGTGGGCGCACGCCGCCACTCTCCAGCCAGCCGTGATTGTCGATAAACACCGAATAGCGGCTCTCCTCCTCTTCCGGCTGCGGCATCAGGCTTTCGATATCGGCCTGCTGCTGATGGCTGGCCTGTTCTGCGGCGGCAATGCGCGCGCGGCAGTGCGCCATCAGCGTTTGTGCCAGCGCATCCTCCTCAATTTTCATCGCATCAATGCGTTGTGTAGCAAGCGCGAACCAGCGCAAACCACTGTCCGCCGCAAACCCTTCACGCCCGGTACAGGCAATGCGCCGCAAGCGCTCGAACTGGCTGTCGGTCTGCATCTGTTGCCAGCGCAGCCGGTGCGGCTCATCGGCAAAATCGGCAAAGGTAGCGAAACAGCGCTCCTGGCGCTCAATCAGATCGAGCAATTTTTGCCGGGTTTCTTCGCTGAATTGCCCGGCGGCAAAGGCGGCAGCGGCAATGGCCCGCTCCTGCCCGGCAAACTCTTTCCCCTGCATAAAGCTGAACATGGCGATCAGCGCGCGGGAGATGTCCGGTTCGGCGGCGGTATCGGTGAGTTCAAACACCAGCGATAACAAATGGCGAATGATATCGTTAAAGAAGCTCATCGCCTGCGGCAGCGGCAGTTTGCGCTGGCGGATTTGCTGACGCAGCGCGGGCAGCAGGCTGAGCGCGTAGATCACGCTGGCAACGTGGCTGAAGAGGCGGCTGGCCTGCGGGCTGGCGGCAATCTGGCTCTCCAGCGTGTCGAGTTGCGCCAGCAGCGGTGCCTGCGCCCCGGCAACATCGCGCGCGCGTTGGGAAAGCTCATCGGCAAACTGCCCTTCGCCCGCGCAGAGAAACATATTCGAAGTGCCGCGCTCGCGTTGCAGCATATGCACCAGTTGGCTGATTTTGCCTACCAGCTCACCGCGTTGCAGCAGATAACGCAGGCTGTTCAGCTCACACTGGCGTGATGCCAGTAAAAAACGGATGGTGGTTGATGAGTTGGCAATCATGCGCGTGCTCCCCGGTAGTCATGCCGGGTTAATGCAAGCAACGCGCCAGGACGAAAAATCCGCGTTATACGCTGGCCTGCACCATTGCCATAATCACCGCTTTCAGCTCCTCTTTGGCTTGCGCTTCGGTGATGGCGCCCTGCACCGCCGCCCATGACAACCCTTCCGCCGCGCCGAGCATGGCCCACAAGGCAGCATCACGTAACGGTTTTACGCAAAATGGCGCAAACAATGCGCGGCACTTCTCAATGAAATCGGCGGCATACTCCTGGCGGATTTTTTCCAGCTCCGGCGTGCCCGCCAGCGCCGCCAGTACGCTGGGCATTTCACGCCCTTGCAGCAGTACGCATTCGATATAGGCGGTGGCGATCACCGTCGCCCGCGGCGCCAGTTCGGCTTTGGTAGTGCGCAGCGCATCATCCATTTTTTGGTTCTGCCGCTGATCGTATTCACGATACAGCGCCGCCAGCAGACCAGAGCGGCTGGTGAAATGGTCGTAAACCACGGGTTTGGTGACACCGGCGAGTTCAGCAAGATGGCTGAGCGTCAGCGCTTCCGTGCCTTCATCACGAATGATTTGCCAGGCCACCGCCACCAGTTGAGTAAAACGCGCTTCCCGCGTGAGTCGCTGCCGTGTACCTGTTGCGGTCATCCTCTTTCTCCGTTGACAAGGTTATATACTAAAGGTAACTTACTATTGGTAGGTTACCTTTGGTATATAAGATTACGTCCGTTCATCGCGGATGGCAACTGAGGAGGTTTCACATGCACGCTTTGATCGTAGTATCGCACCCGCTGGAGGGTTCATTAACGCACGCTCTGGCGCAGGCGGTCGCGGAAGGTATTCGCCAGCAGGGGCAACACAGCGCGGAAATCGCCGACCTGGCGCGAGAAGGGTTTGACCCGCGCTTTTCAACAGCGGATGTCGCCGCCTTCAATCAAACCGCGCCGCTGCCCGCCGATGTGCTCGCCGAACAGGCGCGTATTGCTAACGCCGATGCGCTGGTGCTGGTATTTCCTATTTACTGGTGGACAATGCCGGGGCTGTTAAAGGGCTGGATCGATCGCGTCTTTAGTAACGGCTGGGCCTATGCCGATAGTGGCGAAGGTAAAGTGATTAAAAAGCTCGGCCATTTGCCGATCCATCTTGTGGCGCTGGGCGGGGCCGATCGCCGCACCTTCGAAAAGCATGGTTATGCGCAATCGTGGAACACGCAAATCGCGCACGGTATTTTTGATTACTGCGGCGCGCCGGTGCTGACCAATGCCACGCTGATGCTGCCGGATCTCGGCAGCGCGGAAGCGGCGTTACAACAGGCCGTTGAAATTGGCCGCAACGTCTTTAACCGCTGAGTTTTAGCCGCCGCTTTCCGGCGGCTAACTATTTATTGGAAGATTTAACAGATCGCTGCGGAATAACTATTTAACTCGCCCCACCGCGAAACATTTCAGGCAAAAAAAAACCGAACATGACTGTTCGGTAAGATATTTCAAGCGCGTTAGTACTACCGGATCTCGTTATTGTCCGCACGTTTTACTCTCAGTCAGTAACAAAACGCTTAACAATCTGTGCCTTTTTTATGGGCGCATATCATTATTAGCAAAACGAGCTTTTTTGCTCTAAAGCGCGAAAAATTACCGCCAGACACGTATTCAGACAAATATAAAAAACAGAAACCAGGCGTTACGTTTACATACATTTAAATAAATTAAGCGCACAAATCTCTAATTCTGAAAACAGAACTGTAATATTCGGAAATTACTATTCCCGCGCTAGTAGTGAGTAGCGTTCCCGAGGAAAAAATAAATGAATACTAAATTAAAAATGCTGACAGCCTCGATCGGTGCAGCAGTGGCATTGATGTCTTTCGCAGCGCAGGCAGAAATTACTTTGTTGAAACAGGATCCACAGGCCGGCGACCCGCTGAGCCGTCTGAACTTTACCGTCGGGGGGTCTATCCGTCCGCAGTTCGATAACGCCATGGGTAACAGCGATAAAGGCTCGTACAAACGTAACGGCTATGATGGCGGTACCCGTTTTCGTTTCGCCTCCGACTACTATCTGTTTGATGATATTAGCTGGATTAACTATTACGAACTCGGCGTGAACATTCCGGCGCTTTTTGACTGGGATGATCACTATGCCGAAGGCGCACGAAATACCACCCGCCGTATGCTCTACACCGGGCTGAAAAGTAAAACCTGGGGTACGCTCACCTACGGTCAGCAGAACAGCATTTATTACGATGTTGTGGGTGTGAAAACCGATATCTGGGATTACGACATGAAAGCCCAAGCGCCGGGCAACGGTATTAACGGCGACTACGACGGCTCTTATCGCGCACGTAATATGCTCAAATATAAGAAAACCGTTGGCGACGCGGATATTTATGCCGCTTACCTGTTCAATGATTCCGACTATCTGCCGGGCAATGGCACGCGTTACAAACGTAAAGGCGGCGGTTCGCTGGGTGTCGATTATCACCTGACCGACACCCTGACGTGGGGTACGGCGTGGAACTATACCCGTGCGGAAATGCGCCTGCCATCAACGGACGACAGCAAAACCTACGATCAGAACATCCTCGGTACCGCGCTGAGCTGGACGCCGGATAACTGGACCTTCTCCTTCGGCGGCGGCTGGTATCAGAACTTCCTGCTGACCAAAAAATCCGACGTGCAGAACTACTTCGCGGGCGATGCGTGGGGGATTGAATACTTTGCCGGTTATAAAATCCCGGTGGGCCAGTACGCGCTTAAATATATACAACCGTATGTGATGGGCGACCGTCTGCAATACACCACTGGCCGCGATTATCAGCGTATTGATAACGGCGTCGGTGTGACTTTCCAGCTGGATTACGGTTTCCGTGTCGATTACGAACACGTGTTTACCTCCAGCAGCGACAACCTGAGCGACATGAATATTGTGCGTCTGCGCTACGACTTCTGATCCTCGCCCCCGCGCGCCAGTGCGGGGGTTTTTCCCCGATTAACATTTTCCCGCAAGCATTGAATTTCTTGCCTGCACTTCCCCTGGCGCAAATTTCCCGCCCGTTAATTCCTCAAACTGTGAAGATGAACATAGCGCCAGGTCAACCACAGACAATTTTGGTAAGTTGAGAAATATCCTAAGCCAGAAGCGTGCCGTATACTTGTTTTGGACACAGAAAAAAGTCCTCCCGCTTCGCGGGGCAGCCATTGCAGGAAGCCCTAACGCAGCCTGCATCAGATCTGGCCGACAGAAAATCGCATATTGAGGGACGCATAATGGAAAAAAAACGTATTTATCTGTTTTGTTCAGCGGGTATGTCAACGTCGCTGCTGGTGTCAAAGATGCGTGCGCAGGCGGAAAAATATGAAGTACCGGTCATTATTGAAGCATTTTCTGAGTCTCTGGCCGCAGAAAAGGGGCCGCAGGCGGATGTGGTATTGCTCGGCCCGCAAATTGCGTGGAAGTTAGCGGACATTCAACAATTGCTGCCGAATAAACCGGTCGAAGTGATCGACTCGCTGCTGTACGGCAAAGTCGATGGTCTGGGCGTACTGAAAGCAGCCGTCGCTGCCATTAAACAAGCCGCTACCAATAATTAACGTCTCTTATTACTGAGTTATTCCCTCACACTGCGCCGCAATAATCTATTGCGGTATTTAAGGGTATTTTTCTATGAGTAATGCGATTGCTTCACTTGAAAAGATACTTCTGCCTTTTGCGGTTAAATTAGGAAAACAGCCTCACGTTAATGCGATTAAAAATGGCTTTATTCGTTTAATGCCATTAACGCTTGCGGGCGCGATGTTTGTATTAATTAATAACGTATTTTTAAGCTTTGGCGAAGGATCGTTTTTCTATTCGTTAGGCATCCGCCTCGATGCCTCGACCATTGAAACGCTCAACGGTTTAAAAGGCATTGGCGGTAATGTCTATAACGGCACGCTGGGCATTATGTCGTTAATGGCACCGTTCTTTATTGGTATGGCGCTGGCGGAAGAGCGCAAAGTTGATGCGCTGGCCGCCGGATTATTATCCATTGCCGCTTTTATGACCGTCACACCTTATAGCGTCGGCGAAGCTTATGCCGTTGGCGCAAACTGGCTAGGCGGGGCGAATATTATTTCCGGGATGATTATTGGCCTGGTAGTCGCCGAATTGTTTACCTTTATTGTGCGGCGCAACTGGATCATTACCTTGCCGGAGAGCGTCCCCGCTTCGGTAGCGCGTTCGTTTTCCGCGCTGATCCCCGGCTTTATTATTCTGTCGCTGATGGGCATTATCGCCTGGGCGCTGACGCATTTCGGCACCAACTTCCACCAGCTAATTATGGATACCATCTCCACGCCGCTGGCGTCGCTCGGCAGTATTGTTGGCTGGGTGTACGTGCTGTTTGTGCCGCTGCTGTGGTTCTTTGGTATTCACGGTTCGCTGGCGCTGACCGCGCTGGACAGCGGCATTATGACGCCGTGGGCGCTGGAAAATATCGCCGTTTATCAGCAGTATGGCTCCGTCGATGCGGCGCTGGCCGCTGGCAAAACGTTCCATGTCTGGGCCAAGCCGATGCTGGATTCGTACATTTTTCTGGGCGGTAGCGGCGCGACGCTCGGGCTGATTATCGCCATCTTCTTCGCCTCCCGGCGGGCGGATTATCGCCAGGTGGCGAAACTGGCGCTGCCTTCCGGCCTGTTCCAGATTAACGAACCGATTCTGTTCGGCCTGCCGATTATCATGAACCCGGTAATGTTTATCCCGTTTATTCTGGTGCAGCCAATCCTCGCCGCCATCACCCTGCTGGCCTATTACAGCGGCATTATTCCACCGATCACCAACATCGCACCCTGGACAATGCCAACCGGGCTGGGCGCTTTCTTTAATACCAATGGCAGTATCGCCGCGCTACTGCTCGCACTCTTCAACTTAGTGATTGCCACGCTGGTGTACCTGCCTTTTGTGGTGGTCGCCAACAAAGCACAGAACGTGATTGATCAGGAAGAGAGCGAAGAAGATATCGCTGCGGCGCTGAAGTTCTGAAGCCTGCGGGGAGCCTTAAGGAAAGTGCGCTTATGCTTAAGGCTCCGCCCGATATAAAACGCGTAAGGAGTTAACAATGCAGCCACAGATCAACACGCAGGGAATTAAAACGGTTCGCGAGCAGCAGCTCTTCAACGGTAAAAATTTCCACGTGTTTATCTACAACAAAACCGAGAGCGCGAGCGGGTTGCATCAGCATGATTACTATGAATTTACGCTGGTTCTCACCGGCCGTTACTATCAGGTGATCAACGGGAAACGCGTGCTGCTGGAGCGCGGCGATTTTGTGTTTATCCCGCTCGGCTCGCACCATCAGAGTTTTTACGCGTTCGGCGCGACGCGCATTCTGAATGTCGGTATCAGCAAGCCGTTCTTTGAACAGCACTATCTGGCGCTGCTGCCCTTCTGCTTTGTCGCTTCGCAGGCCTATCGCACCAGCAATGCTTTTATGGCCTATGTCGAAACGGTTATCGCCTCGCTGAATTTTCGCGAAAACGGGCTGGATGAGTTTATCGAAACCGTCACGTTCTACGTGATTAACCGGCTGCGCCACTACCGGGAAGAGCCGGTCATGGATGACGTTCCGCAATGGCTGAAAAGCGCCGTCGAAACGATGCACGATAAAACGCAGTTTGGCGAAAATGCGCTGGAAAACATGATCCAGTTGGCGGGCAAATCCCAGGAATATTTAACCCGCGCCACCCGCCGCTATTACCGCAAAACACCGATGCAGATTATTAATGAAATCCGCATCGATTTTGCGAAAAAGCAGTTGGAAATGACCAACTATTCGGTGACGGATATTGCCTGGGAAGCCGGCTACAGCAGCCCCAGCTTATTTATTAAAACGTTCAAAAAAATGACCTCATTTACGCCCAATAACTATCGCAAGCGATTAACGGAAATCAATCAATAACGGTGACGGGCGCGTTTCACTGCCCGCCGTCATTCATGACCGAATTCAAGGGAGAATTTATGAGCCAGAAATTAAAAGTCGTCACCATTGGCGGCGGGAGCAGCTACACCCCGGAATTACTGGAAGGTTTTATTAAGCGCTACCATGAATTACCGGTTTCTGAATTATGGCTGGTCGATGTTGAAGAGGGGCAAGAGAAGCTGGATATTATTTTTGCGCTCTGCCAGCGCATGGTGGAAAAAGCGGGTGTACCGCTGAAAGTCTATAAAACGCTGAACCGCCGGGAAGCATTGCAGGGCGCGGATTTTGTCACCACGCAACTGCGCGTCGGCCAGTTGAAAGCGCGCGAACTCGATGAGCGGATTCCGCTCAGCCACGGTTATCTGGGGCAGGAGACCAACGGCGCGGGCGGTTTGTTTAAAGGGCTGCGCACCATTCCGGTGATTTTCGACATTATTAAAGATGTGGAAGCGATTTGCCCGAACGCGTGGGTTATCAATTTCACCAATCCGGCCGGAATGGTTACCGAAGCCGTTTATCGCCATACCGGTTTTAAGCGTTTTATTGGCGTCTGCAATATTCCCATCGGCATGAAAATGTTTATCCGCGATGTGCTGAACCTTGCCGACAGCGACGAACTGGCGATCGATCTGTTTGGCCTCAACCATATGGTGTTTATCAAAGATGTGCTGGTCAACGGCACGTCGCGCTTTGCCGAACTGCTTGACGGCGTCGCGTCCGGCAGGCTGAAAGCCTCGACGGTGAAGAACATTTTCGACCTGCCGTTTAGCGAAGGGTTAATTCGCGCGCTCAACCTGCTGCCCTGCTCTTACCTGCTCTACTACTTCAAGCAGAAAGAGATGCTGGCAATTGAAATGGGTGAATATTACAAAGGCGGCGCGCGGGCGCAGGTGGTGCAGCAGGTTGAGAAGCAACTGTTTGAGCTTTATAAAGATCCGGCGCTCAAAGAGAAGCCGAAGGAGCTGGAACAGCGCGGCGGTGCGTACTACTCCGATGCCGCCTGTGAAGTGATCAACGCCATCTATAACGATAAGCAGGCCGAACACTATGTGAACATCCCGCATCACGGGCACATAAAAAATATCCCGCCGGAGTGGGCGGTCGAGATGACCTGCATTCTTGGGCGCAACGGCGCGACGCCCCATCCGCGCGTGACGCAGTTTGACGAAAAAGTGCTTGGGCTGATTCACACCATTAAAGGTTTCGAGGTGGCAGCCAGCAAGGCGGCACTGAGCGGTGAGTTTAACGATGTGCTGCTGGCGCTCAATCTCAGCCCGCTGGTGCATTCAGATAGCGATGCGGAACGGCTGGCGCGAGAAATGCTGCTGGCGCATGAAAAGTGGCTGCCCAACTTTGCTGACTGCATCGGCAAGCTGAAAGCGTCGCAGCAGTAAGGGACGGCTATGGAACGCTTATTGATTGTTAACGCCGATGATTTTGGTCTCAGCAAAGGGCAAAACTACGGCATTGTCGAGAGCTTTCGTCACGGCGTGGTGACCTCCACGACTGCGCTGGTCAACGGCGCGGCGATTGCGCATGCGGCGCAGTTGAGCCGTGAATTGCCCACTCTTGCGGTAGGTATGCACTTTGTACTGACGCTGGGCCAGCCTTTAACGTCCATGCCCGGCCTTGCCCGCCAGGGCGAATTGGGGAAATGGATCTGGCAGATGGCCGCAGCCGATACGCTACCGCACGCAGAAATCGCCGAAGAACTGGAGAGCCAGTACCAGCGCTTTGTTGCGCTTTTTGGCCGCGAACCGACGCATCTGGACAGCCATCATCATGTGCATATGATCCCGCAGATCTTGCCGATTGTGGCGCAGTTTGCCGCCGCACGCGGGCTGCCACTGCGACTCGATCGCCCGGCACTCTTACCCGCCCGCGATTTGCCGGCTGGGCTTCGCAGTACCGCGGGTTTCAGCAGCGGCTTTTATGGCGAAGCGATTTCTGACGCGCTCTTTTTACAGGAGCTGGATGCCTCAGCCGCACGCGGTGAGGATTCGCTGGAGATGATGTGTCACCCGGCGTTTATCGATAACACCATCCGCCAGAGCAGCTATTGCTACCCGCGTTTAACCGAGCTGGAGGTGTTGACCTCGCTGTCGCTGAAATACGCGATCGCCGAACGTGGCTACCGGCTTGGCAACTTCTGCGATCTGATATAACACTCTTTGCGGCGCGCGCTGCGCCGCATTTTCTCGCTGGCCGCTGACCGCGACTCAGCTTTTCATTCGAAATTTCCCACACTCTTTTCAGGGTCTTAGCGTCTTAAACGTATCCGCTTGTAAGCAAATATCCTTTATATCTTCACTTTTCCTCGTATATTTTTTCGCCTTCATTTTGCTATCCTCCCGAATGAGAATGAACGTTCATTACTGAGGTTTGCAAATGGCATTGAAAAGAATAATGGTGGCCGTGCTGGCATGTCTGATTGTCGCCTGCGACCAAAAACCGGAAACGAATGCAGGTGCGATGACAACGCAGGTTGGTGTGGTCACGCTGAAGGCCGAACCGGTGACGCTCTTCAGTGACCTGACAGGGCGCGTCACTGGCACCATGGTTTCTGATGTTCGCCCGCAAGTTGAAGGCATCATCAAGAAACGGTTATTTAAAGAAGGAGACGACGTTGTCGCGGGCCAGGTGTTATACGAGATTGACCCGGCAACCTACCAGGCAAGCTACGATGAAGCCGTCGCCCAGTTGCAGAATGCAGTGGCGATTGTTAACAGCAGCAAACTGAAAGCCGAGCGTTATGCCGCGCTGGTGAAAGAGAATGGCGTATCACGTCAGGATGCGGACGACGCCATGGCCACCTACAAGCAAAACGTGGCTTCCGTCGCGCAGTATCGCGCCGCCGTGGAGAGCGCCAAAATCAACCTCGGTTACACCAAAGTCAGAGCGCCGATTTCCGGCCGCATTGGTATTTCCTCCGTTACGCCAGGCGCGCTGGTCACCGCCAGCCAGACCACGGCGCTGGCAACCATCCGCACGCTCGATCCGATTTACGTCGATTTGACGCAATCGAGCACGCAACTGCTGAAACTGAAAAAACAGCAGTTGCAGAACAGCGATAACACGGTTCCCGTTACCGTGACGCTGGATGACGGCAGCCAGTATCAGCATCCTGGTAAACTGGAGCTGACCGAAGTCTCTGTTGATGAATCCACTGGCAGCGTGACGCTGCGCGCCGTCTTCCCGAACCCGGAACACGATTTGCTGCCGGGCATGTTTGTGCGCGCTACCGTCAGCAACGGCGTGCGCAGCGAAGCGATCCTTGCGCCGCAGCAAGGGATCACGCGTGATGCCAAAGGCAACGGCACTGCGCTGGTGGTGAATAAAGAGAATAAAGTGGAAAGCCGCGAGGTGGTTACCGACCGGGTGATCGGCAATAAATGGCTGATAATTCAAGGGCTACAGAGCGGCGATCGGTTAATTACCGAAGGCACCAGCAAAGTGCAGGCGGGGATGACAGTGAAAGCGGTGGAAGTCGGCGCTACCGAATCCAGTGATGGAAACGGAGGGAAGTAATTATGCTGGCTCAGTTTTTCATCCGTCGCCCGGTCTTTGCCTGGGTTATCTCGATTGTCATTATGCTGCTTGGCATTATCAGCATTAATAATCTGCCGATTGCGCAGTATCCCGATGTTGCGCCACCGCAGATCAGGATCTCGGCCACCTATACCGGTGCGTCTGCGGAAACCCTGGAAAACAGCGTCACGCAGGTGATTGAACAGCAGTTGACCGGTCTGGACGGCATGCTCTATTTCTCCTCCTCCAGTACTGCGTCCACGGGCCAGGTCAAAATCACCGTTACCTTCCAGCAGGGTACCGACCCGGATATTGCGCAGGTGCAGGTGCAGAACAAAGTCCAGCAGGCGGAAAGCCGCTTACCGGAGGCGGTCACCTCGCAAGGCGTGACCGTGGAGAAAGCGCAAAGCGACTTCCTGCTGGTGATGGCGCTGTATGACAAGACCAACAAAAGTACCTCTTCGGATGTCTCTGACTACCTGGTCAGTAACATGGAAGATGTACTGGCGCGCGTTAATGGCGTGGGCCGCGTGCAGGTATTTGGTTCGGAATATGCGATGCGTATCTGGATGGACCCGAACAAACTGGCTGCTTACTCGCTGATGCCTTCCGATGTGGAAAGCGCGCTGGAAAACCAGAACACCCAGGTCTCATCCGGGCAGTTAGGCGCACAACCGGCCAGCGGCGAGCAGCAACTGGTCGCCACCGTGCGTTCGCGTTCGCGTCTGCAAACGCCGGAACAGTTCCGCAATATTGTGCTGAAAACCAAAACCGATGGCTCCGTTGTCCGCTTAAGCGATGTCGCCCGGGTTGAAATGGGCAGCGAAGATTACAGCGCCAACGTGCTGGCCAACGGCCATCCGGCAGCGGGTATCGCCATTCAGTTGGCTTCCGGCGCGAACGCCTTATCCACCGCAGAACGGGTTAAAAACACCATCAATGAGTTCCGCAGTACTATGCCTGCCGGTTACGCCATTGACTACCCGCTCGACAGCACCGACTTCGTCAAAATTTCCATTGAGGAAGTGGTGAAAACCCTCGCCGAAGCGATCGCCCTGGTGGTGGTGGTGATGTTCCTGTTCCTGCAAAACCTGCGCACCACCTTGATCCCGACGATTGCCGTGCCGGTGGTATTGCTGGGAACCTTCGGCGTACTGGCGGCCTTCGGCTACTCCATCAACACCCTGACGATGTTCGGGATAGTGCTCGCCATCGGCTTGTTGGTCGATGACGCCATCGTGGTGGTGGAAAACGTCGAGCGAGTGATGCGGGAAGAAGGTCTGCCGCCACGGCAAGCGACAGAAAAATCGATGAAGGAGATCACCGCAGCGCTGATCGGTATTGCCATGGTGCTTTCCGCCGTGTTCTTGCCGATGACCTTCTTCAGCGGTTCCACGGGAGTGATTTACCGCCAGTTCTCCATCACCATCGTCTCGTCAATGGTGCTGTCGGTGATCATCGCGTTAACGCTCACCCCTGCCCTGTGCGCCACGCTGCTGAAACCGCACGATCATGAAAATGCCGGTAAAGGTTTCTTCGGCTGGTTCAACCGCAGTTACGAGAAGATACAGGAGCGTTACCACCAGCGCGTGGCGAAAGTCCTGCATGGTCCGGGCCGTTATCTGGTGCTGTATAGCGTGCTGTTAATCGGCTGCGCAGTGATGTATATGCGTCTGCCGACCGGCTTCCTGCCGACCGAAGACCAGGGTTACATCATGGTGCAGTACACGCTGGCGCCAGGTGCTACGGAAAACCGCACCCTCGAAGTGCGTAAGCAGATCCAGAACTACTTCCAGACCAAAGAGAAAGATAACGTCAACGTCAGCATGCTGGTCGATGGCTTCAGCTTTGCGGGCAGTGGGCAGAACGCCGGGGTGGGCTTTATCTCATTGAAAAACTGGGATCTGCGTAAAGGATCAGAGAACAGCGCCGATGCGATCGCGATGCGGGCAATGATGAACCTCTCTTCGATCCGCGATGCGCAGATCTTCGTGCTGACGCCGCCATCGGTAAGCGGCCTCGGCCAGTCGAACGGCTTTACCTTTGAGTTGCAGGCGCGCGGCGGCACCGACCGCGATACGCTGCTGAAACTGCGTAACCAGTTGCTGGCCGAAGCGGCGAAGGATCCGACGCTCTCCAGCGTGCGCCCGAACTCACTGCCGGACTTACCGCAACTGCAGGTCGATGTGGATGACGTGAAAGCAAACTCGTTGGGGGTCTCCATCAGCGATGTCAACGATACCCTCAGTTCGGCCATCGGCGGAACCTATGTGAATGACTTCTCGGATCGTGGACGGGTGAAAAAAGTCTACATCCAGGGGGATTCCGCCTTCCGCAGTAAACCGGAGGATATCAATAGCTGGTTCGTTCGCGGCACCGACAGCGATGGCAACAGCACCATGGTGCCGTTCTCGTCGTTTGCTTCTGCGCACTGGATTTATGGCGCGGATGCGCTCTCCCGCTATAACGGCCTCTCTTCCTACGAGATTCAGGGGCAATCCGCGCCCGGCAGCAGTTCCGGGGAAGCGATGAACACGATGGAAAAACTGGCAAAAGCCCTGCCAGCCGGTGCCACCACCTATGCGTGGAGCGACCTCTCCTACCAGGAACGGCTGTCCGGGAATCAGGCGATGTCGCTGTATGGCATTTCGCTGATTGTTGTCTTCCTCTGCCTGGCGGCGCTGTATGAAAGCTGGTCAGTGCCCTTCTCGGTGATGATGGTGGTTCCGCTCGGGGTATTTGGTTCCCTGTTAGCCATCACGCTGCGCGGGCTGGAGAACGATGTCTACTTCCAGGTGGCGCTGCTGACCATCATCGGCCTGTCGGCGAAGAACGCGATCCTGATCGTGGAATTCGCCGAGGATAACTACCGGCGAGGCGAAACCCTGGTGGCGGCGGCGATTCACGCGGCCAGCACGCGTTTACGCCCGATCATCATGACATCGCTGGCGTTCACCGCCGGTGTACTGCCGCTGGCTATCTCAACCGGGGCGGGCGCTAACAGCCGAATCGCCATCGGGACGGGGATTATCGGGGGGACAATCGCCGCCACCTTGTTGGCCATTTTCCTTGTTCCTCTGTTCTTCGTGCTGGTCAGACGCGTATTCCCTTCCATACCGGAGGATTACAACGCAGTGCGCGAAACGACAGAAAAATCAGGAGAATAAGATGTCAGCAAGACTTTTGGCAGCATGTGTACCGTTTCTGTTAGCGGGCTGTATTTCGCTGGATCCCCACTATGACAGGCCAACCGCGCCGGTCAGCGGCCAGCTTCCTGCCGGGGAGGCTTATGCCTCTCTGAAAGGCACCCAGGGGAATAACTATCGCGATATCGACTGGCAGCAGTACATTCTCGATGCCCGTCTGCGCCAGGTGGTGGCGATGGCGCTCGACAGCAGCCGCGACCTGCGGGAAGCGGTTGCCAGCGTGAAATCCGCGCGGGCACAGTATGGCGAAGAGCGTTCTTATCTCTTCCCGACCATTAATGCCGGGCTGAGCGGTACCCGTTCCCGCTCGCTCAGCAGCAACGGCAGCGGGAATCAGACCGCTCTCACTTCCAGCTATGAAGGCGATGCCAGCACCAGCTCGTTCGAGCTGGATCTGTTTGGCAAAAACCAGAGCCTGACGCGCGAGCAGTATGAAACCTGGCTGGGTACCGTCGAAGGGGCGCGCAGCACGCGCCTGACGGTGCTCTACAACACGGTGGATTACTGGCTGACGCTGGCGGCGGACAAAAGCAATCTGGTGATTGCCAAAGAGACCGCCGAAAGCGCGCGGCAATCGATGGAAGTCACCCAGACACAGCTTCGTCATGGCACTGCGTCAATGGTGGATGTCTCTTCCGCCGCCACGACCTACCATTCGGCACTCGCCGATGTGGCGAAATACCAGACCAGCGTGGCGCAGGATAAAAACGCCCTCGATCTGGTGGTTGGGCGAGCCGTGCCGGATAACCTGATCCCGGAAAACATCGATGCAGTGGCAAATGCGTTCAAAGAGATCCCGGCGGGCATCTCGTCCGACGTGCTGCTGAATCGTCCGGATGTGCTGGAAGCCGAGCATAATCTGAAATCGGCCAATGCCAGCATTGGCGCGGCGCGGGCGAATTTCTTCCCGAGTATTTCGCTGACTGCCAGCGGCGGCGCGGCAAGCAGCGATCTGTCGTCGCTGTTTAAACACGGTGCCGGGGTGTGGTCCTTCTCGCCGAGTATTTCGCTGCCCATTTTTACCGGCGGCTATAACATTTCGCAGTTGAACTACACCAAAGCGCAGAAGGAGTACTACGTAGCCGCCTATGAGAAATCGGTGCAGACGGCCTTCCAGGAAGTGGCCGATGCGCTGGCGCGCCGCGGTACGATTAACGATCAACTCACCGCGCAGAAAAATAATACCAAAGCGTCTGAAGAGTATTATCGGCTGGCGGATCTGCGCTACCGCAATGGCGTGGACACCTGGTTGAACGTACTTGATGCCCAGCGCACGTTATACACGGCCAGAACCTCGCTGGTCAGCGTACAGCAGGAGTATTACAACAACCTGATTACACTGTATAAAGTGATGGGCGGCGGCACAGCGCTGAAAGAGAAAACGGCGGAACTGCAACAGTAAAAGCCTCCCCCGCCAGGCTAAACTGTCGGGGGCATTTTCTTAACCGGAGCAGGAAGATGAATCAGGAGACGAATCCACAACGCAACTGCACGCGTAAACAGCAGATCATTGAAGCGGCAAAAGCATGTTTCAGCGAGCACGGCTTTCACGGGTGCAGTATGGCTGAGTTGTTCAGCCGCTCAGGTTATGGTGCCGGCCAGCTTTATCGTGATTTTCACAGTAAAGAGGCGCTGATTAATGAGGTGGTGAAAAGTGTCGCCGCCGAATGGCGGGCATTTTTATTTCGCCAGCTACGGCCTGATACGACGCTGAGCGATCTTCTTAATATCGAATCCGCTTTCTGGTCCGGCTGGAGTCAGCGCGAACATGCGTTATTGCTGGAGAGTTATTCGGAAGCATCCAGAAATGAACAGGTGCGAAAAATATTAACTGACGAAGAAGAACAGACCATTAATTATCTGGCCGGAAACAGCGAGATCCTGAATGGCGAAACGCAGCAACCCTTTAGCCGGGCGCAAATTCGTCTGCTGCTGACTATTATCGATGGCTTTATTTGTCGGGTGGTTTACGATCAACAACTCAATGAAAATGAGCTGGTGCGTCTTAATACGCTGATTTTTGGCAATCAGCCGAATGCCTGAAAGAAACGGATTTATTTCGCGTGTAGCAGCTTATTTACAATTGCATTAATCATCTGGCGTAATTCGTCATCGACGACATAACCTTTTCTGCCGCACTGCACAATGACGCCATCCAGCAGCAGGGTGGTGACATAATGGCGGGTACGAAAAATCGACTCATTCATCGCCGGATGTTGCTGCTTTTCGCGCCGGACAATATCATCCTGCAGGGCGTTGTGCGCCTCCGCCACCAGCTTTTTGTAGCGCGTATTACGGGTCGCAGCGGAGGCGATATCCATCAACATAAAGATATTATCCTGTAAATCAGCAAAAAAATCCGACCTCTGGAATATATCCAGCGGCTGATTCTCATCACGCGCGGGTTTGTCATCGAGGTGACTTTTCATATTATTAACAATATCGCGTACCAGCGCTTCAATGATGCTTTCCTTATTTTCAAAATAGCGGTAGATAAGCCCGGTACTGACATTAGCGCAGGCCGCGATATTTTTAATGGAGGCATTATGGAAGCCTTTTTCTATCATGCAGGTTCTGGCGGCGTGGAGTATAAGATCGTGACGATTCATTGTCTGGCTCCGAAAATAAGCACCATCATATAATGAAATGTTAATAACACCAAGCCAGCGCAAAACAGAACAAAGAAATTACGACCGTCATCACGCAAATAATCAGCAACGAGAAAATAAATTAACGAAGCGCAACGCGCTCCGTGTCATTATTCAAAATCCGCGTGCCGGTTAAACATACTATTGCTGGACTCGCCAAGCTGCGCCATTAGTTCAAGAATAATCGCGTCACAGGTAATGAAACAGAGCTGCTCGAAAGCGGAACCCATCGGCTGGGAAAAAGCGCCTTCAACGCGCGCATGCTCTGTTTTTGCCGTGCCCGGTAAGACCAGTACGCAGTTTGCCAGGCGGCCAATGGAAGAGTCGGCGTTCAGGGTAATCAGCGCCACATCCACCCCGCTGTCCACCGCTTTTTGCGCCAGACTTTTCAGGCTGCCGGTTTCGCCGCTGCCGGAACCGATAATCAATAAATCCCCCGGTTTGCTGTGCGGCGAAGAAATTTCCCCCACCACGCTGACGGAAAAACCAAGGTGTAAAAGTCGGTTGGCGAAACCACGGATAGCAATGCCGCTTCGCCCGGCACCCTGCAAAAAGATATGGCCCGCTTTTCTGATATGCGCGATAAGCTGCCCGGCCTGCGCGTCATCAATACTCTGCGCGTTTTGCGCCAGCTCATTTAAAATACTGCGGATGTTTTGCTGCACGCCCATTTTCTTTTCTCCTGAAGCCGTTGCTATACCTCAACCCGAGACAAGAGCATACCGGGATCTGCGCAGAAGATAAGCAGCAGAGCGTAAAATATTCCGCTGCCGTGATGCCGCTGCGGTTATTTGTCTGCCTCAGCATACTGCAACAGAAAGGGAAATATCTTAATTAAAAATAGAAAATACACTTAATCTTTAAAAAAAGACGCAGACACAAATACAAAAATCCTCTTCAAAAAAAGCCACAACCTATATTTACGGCACCAGACAAGAAACACATACAATAATTCATGGTGATAACACCATCTTATTTTTCACCGATCCATACCCTTTTTCGGATTCTATGTTCTTAATTCAATCCAGAGATCGTGTAAATTCCAGAGTCGTTAGAAAAATAACCGGGAATAGCGTGCAAACTGAATGATTACTGCGCCTGTTACTACCGGGATGAATAATTATTTCTTAGGGACACCTGCCGAAAGGAATGGAAGCATTATTGATGGATATTAAAAAAACTACCTCGGGATTATTGATACTGACGCAGCTATTACCCGTCTGGCATCCGCTGGCACACGCTGCTCTGCCAACGCCCTCTTTAACCACTGACAGCCAAAACAACACAGAAAACCGTTTTTCTGCTGCAACGATGGCCACCGGCACAGCACTGCAAGCGGATGACCAGTCAGAAGCATTGAAAAACCTGGCGCTGGGCCATGTTTCTGGCGCAGCCAACAGTGAAGTGCAGGCCTGGCTCTCGCAGTTCGGTACCGCTCGCGTGCAACTGAACGTTGATACCAAAGGGAACTGGGGCGATAGCGCGTTAGATTTTTTGCTGCCGCTCTATGACGGCCCGAAGAATATTCTGTTTGCGCAGCTCGGATATCGTGCGCCGGAGGGGCGGCAAACCGGCAACCTGGGGCTCGGATGGCGAACGCTTCACGGCAGTTGGATGTACGGCGCTAACCTGTTTCTGGATAACGACTTCACCGGCAGCAACCGCCGCGTGGGTTTCGGGGCTGAAGCCTGGACCGACTATCTGCGGCTGAGCGCGAACACCTATTTCGGCCTCACCGGCTGGCATCAGTCCCGCGATTTCGCTAATTACGATGAACGCCCGGCGGATGGCTGGGACATTCGCGCCGAAGCCTGGCTGCCTGATTATCCGCAGTTGGGCGGCCGTCTGGTGTATGAGCAGTATCGTGGGAGCAACGTGGCGCTGGTTGATAAGAACAACCGGCAAAATAACCCGCGCGCGATTACGGCAGGGCTGAACTGGACGCCCGTGCCACTGCTGACGGCAGGGGTGGATTATCAGACAGGCAGCGGCATCAACGATACCCGCTTCTCGCTGATGTTACGTTATCGACCGGGCGTTTCGCTGCGCGAGCAGCTTAACCCGGATGCAGTGGGTATCATGCGTAGCCTGGCCGGAAGCCGTCACGATCTGGTCGAGCGTAACAATGCAATTGTGCTTGATTACCGTAAGCGGGAGATGATTACGCTGGCGCTACCGGCCAGACAAAGCGGCAACGCCGGTGACACGATCGCACTGGACGCCATCGTCACCGCAAAACACGGGGTGAAACGCGTCGAGTGGGATGCGCCGGAACTGCTGGCCGCTGGCGGTAAAATTAACGTGACGGGCACGACCACGGCCACCGTTGTTCTCCCACCGTGGCAGAGCGGCAACAACACCTGGCCCATTCGCGCCGTGGCCTGGGATAACCAGGGCAACAAATCAAACCGTGCCAGCACAGAGGTAACGGTGAACCCGCCTGTCGCCACCATCCAGGGCAGCGATCTTATCGTTACCCGCGATAATGCGCTGGCCGATGGCATCGCCACCAACGCCGTGAAGGCAAAAGTGACCGATGGTAACGGTAACCCGCTCGCCGGGCAGACCGTCACGTTTAGCGCCGATAATGGGGCGAAAATCATCACGCTCAGCGCAACAACTGACGCCGACGGGGTTGTAGAGACAACGCTGACCAGCACCCAGCCGGGAAGCGCCATCGTCACCGCTTCACTGGCCAGTGGCGCGGCAACGTCTGTCAAAACCACCTTCACGTCGTCGACCAGCGCGATGCTGAACAACATGACGGTCACGCGCAATAATGCACTGGCCGATGGTAACTCAGCCAACGCTGTGCAGGTGGAAGTGACAGATGGTAACGGCAATCCTCTTGCCGGAGAAAGCGTGACCTTCACTGCCAACAATGGCGCGCAGGTCACGACGATGACCGGAACAACGGGGGCTGACGGGCTGGCCAGGGCCACGCTGACCAATATCACCGCAGGAACCACGACGGTGACGGCGGCGTTAAGCAATGGCACCACAACATCGGTGGATACCCATTTTACGCCGGTGATCAGCTTTATCCTGAGCGACATGACCGTAACGCGTAATAATGCGCTGGCCGATGGCAGCGACAAAAACAGCGTGCGGATAGTGGTCACCGACAACAACGGTAAGCCGCAGGCTGGCCAGAAGGTTACCCTCACGGCAAATAATGGCGCAGTGGTTTCAACATCAACCGCGACCACCGACAGCAATGGCATCGTCACTGTCGATCTGACCAGCCTGCAGGACGGCACCAGTACGGTGACGGCAACGCTGGACAACGGCACCAGCCGCCAGATCGATGTGGAGTTCGAATCCCGTATAACGCGGGCGCAGGTTAACCTGATGACCACCAAAGACAATGCATTGCGAGATGGCATGGATAAGGACGAAGTGGAAGCCACCGTGCTGGATATCAAAGGAAATCCAATCGCTGGCGTTAACATCACTTTTAAAACCCAGGATACGCTCAGCCAGGTGTTGAGCACTCAGGCGACGACCGATGCCAATGGTAAAGCCAGAACAGAAGTGGTCTCGCTTGCGGCGATAAAAAATACGGTTATCGCTTCTCTGGATAATGGTAACGAAGCGACAAGCACGGTGAATTTCCTCATGCTGCAAAGCATGTTCAGGATGGTCACGGATTATTCCCCGGCTAACGGCGTGGATCAGAACGTCTTTACGGTGAGGCTGATTCGCCCCGATAACGGGCAACCTGTCGCCGGTCAGACGCTAACCCTGAGCACCACGGATCCGATGACCTTGTCGACAACCCAGACCATGACGGATGCTAACGGAACGGCAACCATCAGCGCGACCAGTACCGTTGCTTCCGGTACAGCGGGCTTCAGCGTTCGGGTCAGCAATGTTGCCTGTTGCAGCATCACTTATGATGGTATTCACTTCAACTAACCGCAGCGCATCCGGTAAGAGTGGAAAACGCCTTACCGGTTAACGCTCCCCCAGGTGACGGACAACATGGCGTTGGTCCGTCACTTTTTTTTGCCCCTGACACTGTCATTTTGACCGGATATGAACGCCAATTGACTGGATATGTTGCGGCCTGAAATCCGCCACGGGTTAACATATCGCTTTCCCGCGACGTGAAATGAGGATGCAGAGATGAAACTGTTCAGCCACAACTTCAGTAATGGTGATGTTATTCCCGGAAAAAACGCCTTCGCCGTGCCCGCCAGCGAGGGGCATATTACGCTGTCGCAGAATGCCAGCCCGCATCTTGCCTGGGATCAGGTCCCGGTGGGAACGAAATCACTGGCGCTGTTATGCCACGATCCGGATGTTCCTTCCCGCGGCGATGACGTTAATCAGGAGGGGCGCGTGGTTTCCAGCACGCTGCCACGCATCGATTTTTATCACTGGATTTTGCTGGATATTCCCGTCACGCAGCAGGAACTGGCAGAATCAGCTTTCTCTTCCGGCGTGACGCCAAAAGGAAAAACGCTCGCCAGCTTGCCAGCAGGTTATCGCCACGGCATAAACGACTATTCTCTGTGGTTTGCCAGCGATGCGCAGATGAGCGGCGACTATCATGGCTACGACGGCCCGTGCCCGCCGTGGAATGATGAAATCGTCCATCGTTACGTGTTTACGCTGTATGCGCTGGATGTGGCCAGCCTGCCGGTGGATGGCGCATTGACAGGACAAAATGTCCGTAAAGCCATAGAATCGGTGAATGTCCTGGCGCAAGCTGAATTGACCGGACTCTACTCGCTTAACCCGACGGTTCGTTAATCAAGGTTCCGCTATGCTTCAGCCCCCGATGGTAGAAATAGAATCGCATGAACTGCTGAATATTCAGCCCGTCGGGGATCTCCCCTTTTTTGCCCCCCGTTTAATTAATCGGGATAACCTCTGTTCACTCTCCCGGCCGCTGCTGCGCAATCGCCAGAGCACCAGCGATTTTTATTTTCCGCAGGCTACCCTGATTATTATTTTGTCGGGTTCGCTGGTTCTGCATACAGCTCATTCAACGCAAATTCTGACGCCGTCAACGAGTGCCTGTCTTATTGCACAAGATACCTGTATTGATATTGAAAAATATCCTGACAGTGACGGCCAGCCTTTCCAGTCATTATTTCTGACAATCTCGGCAAACGTCATTCGCGAGTTTGCCAGACGCTATACCGATGTTATTTCTCGCGTCAGTTCCGTTACTGAAATCGCCATTATTCCGTTGAAGAAAGCACTTATCGATTCGCTTTTTACTTTACAGACAAGCCTTAACCGGCCGGAACTTGATGATAATCGCCTGGCGTTACGGCTACTGGATCTGCTGTTGGTGCTGGCGGAGCACGGCCACTGTTTTTTACCGCTGGCAAAACGATCTGTCACCCTGCAACTGCGGGAATTATTGCAAAAAGCGCCGGAGCAACACTGGACGGCGAAAGAGGCGGGAAAACGGCTGGCGATGAGTGAATCAACATTAAGACGCCGACTGTCGAGTGAAAATTCTCGTTTCGAGACATTGCTGCTGGAAACACGAATGATGCATGCGATGTTTCTGCTGCAAACCACCGCCTTCACCCTGCAAGAGGTCGCAGAACAGTGCGGCTATCTCTCTTATGCAAGATTTGCGGAGCAGTTTAAAAAACGCTTTTCGATGCCGCCTTCCCGGGTGCGCTAACGTTTTTTCTTCCTGATCATATTATTTTTAAATGATATATCGGGCAAAAAGACGCGTTATTCCTCTTTTTTCGTTACCAGGCTGGGGGCTATTTCGGCAAGGTTTTTACGAAGTCATTCACTAAAAATCACAATTGAAAATAACGTGAAGCTAATTTTGTGCTGATGATCATATTTTTTAGACAAGATAATTTTTCTCGCACAAATTTATAAAATTAAAAATACACAGTTATTACACTCAAAATTCCGAATAACCCCCCTTGCCTAAGAATAAACATTATGAAACATATAAAAACAGTGGTGAAACAACCTGTAATATCTGCTTTATCCGGAGCCTTATTCCTTTGTATGCAGCCAAGCCTTGCCCATGCGGCGGACGCCTTTAGCGCCGATTCCCCGTGGATGTTTGGTGACTGGGGCGGAACCCGCACCGAGCTACAGAAGGAGGGTGTCGATTTCCAGGTGAATTACACCATGGAAGCCGCATCAAATCTGGCTGGCGGCTATAACACCTCAACGACAGCGCGCTACAGCGATCAGCAGGCGTTCGGCGTTAATCTCGATCTGCAAAAACTGCTTAACTGGCAGGATGCCGAGTTCCAGTTAACCATCACCAACCGTGACGGGCAGAATATTGCCGATCAGGTAGCCGATCCGCGCACCGGCATGCTCTCTTCCCCGCAGGAGGTGTATGGCCGCGGGCAGACCTGGCGTCTGACACAGTTCTGGCTACGTAAAGGTTTCTTTGATGATGTACTGGATGTGAAAGCCGGGCGCGTGACCGTTGGCGAAGATTTCGATAACTTCGACAGCAAGTTCCAGAACCTGGCGTTCGGCAGCGGCCAGGCGGGTAACTGGCGCGGCGATCACTGGTACAACTGGCCGGTTTCCCAGTGGGGCGGTCGCGTGCGCATTAACTTCACGCCGGAAGTCTTTATGCAGGTCGGTTTCTACAACCAGAACCCGTATAACTACGATCGCGGCGACGGTTTCCGTTTTGAATTCAACCCGACAGAAGGCAACCTGGTTCCGGTAGAACTGGGCTGGAAACCGCTGCTCGGCGCGGACAAACTGCCGGGGAACTACCGTCTTGGTTACTACTACTCCTCGACCAATGACAATGTTTATGGCTCATGGCGCGATGGCAGTTATCAGGATACCGCCCACTCTTACGGCGGCTATATCCTCGCCCAGCAACAACTGACCGCGCAGGGCGGCTCCAGCGATCGTGGTATTACGCTGACCGTTCAGGCGGTGATGAACGACCACAAAACGTCAAAAACCGACAATTATCAGTCGATTGCGCTGACGTGGAAAGGGCCGTTTGATGCACGTCCGCAGGATGAAATTGGTATCGGCGCAGGCCGTATCCATATCAACTCCTCCTATACCCGCCTGCTGGGCGACGAGAACCGCTTCAACGGCGAGACGGACTATAACAGCCTGGCCTATCTGCCGATTCAGGACGGCTCCGAGTACAACTACGAAATCTATTACAACATTCAGGCGACGAAATGGCTGCAAATTCGCCCGAACCTGCAATACATTTCCGCACCGGGCGCGGTCAGCCAGGTTGATGACGCCTTTGTTGGCGGCCTGACAGCGAACATCAGCTTCTGATCCCCCAAAAAGCAAAAATCCACGCTACGGCGTGGATTTTTTTGCGCTTAAGACAGAGAAGGCAATTTGCCCAACTGCATAAACAGCCCGAACCAGTCTTCCATATGCCAGGTTTTTGTCACGCGCTCACCGTTAAGTTCGTGCATCTCATGCAAACGGATGCGCACAAATTTCCCCGTCGCTTCCATGCCCATAAACGTCCCCTGATGCGTCCCGGTAATCTCCGCGCGAACGGCAATCTTACCGGGAAGCTGCATCAGATCCTGAACGACAATCTGCACATCGGGAAAAGCCGCGATAAAGCTTCTGATGATCGGTTTTAGCCCTTGCGGCCCGGCAGCCTGGCCGGGAGCCAGCGGAATGTCCTGCCAGTCTGGCGTCACCGCTTCATCGAGCAGATCGGGGTTTTGCAGGCTAAACGCCTGATAGATTTTTTCTACCGCCTCGCGCTCGCGCACAAGACGATTCGCCGTTTCATTATGGTCTGACATCACTACCTACCTCGCAGGCTGACGGTTTTGCATTGGCTTATTTGCCGTACGCCGCTAGTATCACATTCGCGATATCAATAAATAAAACAAATATAAGATATAGAGGAGTATTCGTTTTATGGATTTTAGAGGGCTTGATCTGAATCTTCTCGTCGCCTTTAACGCGTTGATGGAGGAGCAGAATGTCACCCGTGCCGCCGGTAAAGCGTCGGTCAGCCAGCCGGCAATGAGCGCCGCGCTTGCGCGTCTGCGCACCCATTTTGCCGATCCGCTGTTTATTCGTAGCGCCAGCGGATTACTGCCCACGGCAAGAGCCAAAGAGATCCATCTGCATGTCGGCCGCGCGCTGGACGAAATAGCCCATCTGCTGACGCCGGAAGAGGCGTTCAGTCCGCATAATCGAAGTGTGGCCTTCACGTTGGGTATGTCGGAATATCCGCTGATGGTGCTAATGCCGACGATTATGCGCACGCTCAGCCAGCAGGCGCCGGATGTCACGATCCATGTGCGCACTTTTGTCGATCGCGATCAGTCCGTGGCGATGCTTGATAGCGGCGAGGTCGATCTGGTCATCGGTATCGTGCCAACCCGGACGGAAAAACGCATTCTGTCGCAGCCATTGATCCGCGATGAGTTTGTCACCCTCGTTCGTCGCGACAGTGACGCCGCGCGTCACGGCATGACGCTGGAACGCTATCTCGCCATGAAGCACATTCTGGTCTCGCCCGAAGGCAATCACTACGGGCTGGTGGATGAGCAGCTCCGCAAGCAGGGGCTCAGCAGAATGGTGCGCCTGACGCTGCCCACGATGTCGGCCGTCTCGCGGATTATTGCGCGGACCAATTATGTCGCGACGGTACTTCGCCGCAGCGTGCTGGTGGATGAAGCCCATGACGATATTGTGCTGCTCAAGCCGCCGCTGGCACTGCCGGAGATTGCGTTTCATCTGCTGTGGCACCGCCGCTCGGATGGCGGTAATGCGCACCAATGGCTGCGGAAATTAATCCATGCGCAATTCAGCACGTGCGCTGAATGAATTGCCGCCGGTCACAACAAATCGCCCGACGGCTGGCGCAGAAGAGATTCTCTGCGCAGCAACCTCGATCTGACATATTGATAAACAGAAATAAAAACGCTCGCCCGAGAAAATGACTCCCTGTCGCCATAAGACAAAACGCATTATTTATATTTATCGCGATAAAAACTTATATTTATTTTTGAGATATTGATTGTTGATATTTAGCAAAGCAGTCATCGCGGGGCTGGCAAGCAATAATATAAGATATACTCTGATAAATAATTAAAAGATATATAAATGTAAAAATTATCATTTAAAAGCATGTCAAAGAACTGTCATAAAAAATACACATTCAATTGCTCGCAACTCTGGCGCTGCTTCGCCCCACAGCATTAAGTATTGAAGGCTTTATCGCCGCTCCCGTGGCCTTATTTATCTACTGGGCGCCAGGAAATTTTCTCTTCCGCCGGGCAAGCGCGCCGCTTTATGAACGTCTGCTGACAGGTTTTATTGCCGTTTACGGTCTGGTGGTACTGACGAAAGGATACATTTGAGAAATGATGACGACGTTGTATTCGCTTGCGCCGGTGATGTTCCTGATTGTTATGGGATTTGTATTGCGGGCCAAAAACCTGCTTGATCATCAGTTCTGGCTGCCCTGCGAAAAACTCAATTATTTCTGGCTGTTTCCGGCGCTGATGTTTTCTCAGGTGGCAACGGCAAGTCTGAATGATTTCCCGGTCAGGCCAATCGCATGGTCGATTCTGGGTGCCGTGGTGATTGCCGCGGTGTCACTCTGGTTGTGGCGGATATGGCGAAGCCAGCCGAGAACGGTGTTTTCTTCCGTTATTCAGGGCGCGCTGCGCCCTAACACCTATATTGGCGTTGCGGCGGCGGCGGCCACTTACGGCACTACCGGCTTGACGGTCACGTCTATCAGTATCGCCGTGGCTATTCCCCTGCTGAATGTTGCGTCTATCATCATCCTGATGCATTACGGGCAGGGGAAACGGCCAGGCGTATGGCAGATAATCAGGGCACTGGTACGTAATCCGGTGATTATCTCGGTGGTCGCGGGGCTGGCGTTTAATGTCAGTACGCTCAAACTCCCGGATGTGGTCGGCAATATTCTGCATATTCTCGGCGGCGCATCGCTGCCGCTGGGCTTACTGGCGGTGGGTGCAGGGCTCGATCTTAAAGCTGCGCGCTCGGCGCACGGGCCGGTATTACAGTCGTCGTTTGTGAAACTATTACTGGTACCGCTTATCACGCTGTTTATTGGCGTTGAATTGGGCATTTCCGGGCCGGTACTGGCCACCGTCGTCCTGTTTAATGCCCTGCCCTGTACGCCTTCCGCCTATATCATGACCAAACTTCTCGGCGGCGATCATCGGCTTTCTGCCGGAATTATTTCCGTGCAAACGGTGCTGGCGGCGGCGACCATTCCCTTTATTCTGATGCTGACCCAACTGTCACCGAACTGAGGGATAAATCCGCTTCATATCTGGCCCAGCGCTCTTCCAGCCACCGGGCGGCTTCCGGCTGCTTACGCAGCGCGGCCAGCCCACTTTCGCAAAGCGCGCTCGCCTGCTGATAAAGCTGCGGATGCCCGGCGGTTAATACGCTCAATAATCGCTTCATTTCCAGCAGATATTTGCGTGCAAACAGCGGATCGCGCTCGACTACCAAAGAGGCATTATCAATTAAATCGCAAAGTTTAATCGTCTGCGCCTCCGGGCACGCCCTGGCGCTGTGCAGCAAATTGGCGTTCTTACGCGCGATGCGTTCCCCGCCCGTACGGCGCGTGCGCACATCCGTCAGCATTTCAACATACTGTGCGACGAGTGGGCCAAACTCAGCCTCGATAACCTGCGGCGAAATATCCGTATCTTCCACCACATCATGCAGCCAGGCGGCAGCAATCATCTCCGCGGAAGGGGCAACGGACATTAATATCTGTACGACGGACGCCGGATGCACAATGTAAGGTTCACCGGTGAATTTCCGTGTCTGGCCCGCGCGTTCATGCGCCTGGGTAGCAAAGAGTTGTGCTTTACGCGTTAATTCCATTATTCCTCCTGAGCGAGGATCCATTATTGAGGATTTAACGCGCTGCGCCAGCTTAAAACGTTATAAGGTAGAATTAAAACACGCACAGACTCTGCCGGTTTTACCTCTGCAGTTATTCCACAATAAAGAGAATGAAATTAACGGCTGAATCACTATCAACAAATAACAACACCCATTAAAAAATCTGCATTGCTTATGCAAAACAAACATAACAACACGCTGTTTTCCCTGCCCGGTTTAGTGTGAATATAGCCATTAATAGTGCAGGAGGAAGAATGAGCGTGGATTCAGGTTCCATTGAGAAAGATAATTCATCGACCATCGAGAAACCGCAGAGCCGCAAAGTGCTGGGTGCAACCGGCCTTGCTCACCTTTTTCATGATGGCGCGACGGACATGCACTATGTGCTTTTTGCCCTCTGGCAGCAGCAATTTGGGCTTTCAATGGCGCAGATCGGTTTACTGAAGATGCTATTTTCTGGCGCGATGTCGGCGTTTCAGATCCCATCGGGAGAACTGGGCAGAAAATACGGCGAGCGGAAAGTGTTAATCGGCGGCACGCTGCTTTTAACCGTCGCGCTGCTGCTGTATGGAACGTCAGAAACGCTGATACAGCTCATGATCTTGATTGTGATTGGCGGCCTTGGTGCCAGCGTTCAGCATCCGCTCTCCTCCAGCTTTATTACGCGGTTTTATCCCCCTCAGCGCGCCCGTATCGCGCTCAGCACCTACAACTTTTTCGGCGATGTAGGTAAAGGGATCATCCCCAGTACGCTTTCTGCCTGCCTGTTGATTATTACGTGGGGAACCGCACTGCAGTTGATTGCGCTTTTGGGTTTCCTCGTCACTCTCGGTCTTTATGTGTTACTGCCTGCGGATGGCAAAAAAGCGCCCCAGGTGGCTACGCTGGCGGGCAAAGAAGCGACACAGCAGAAGCAGCAGGTTGCCGCCAGCGCAAAACTCCCTGAGCCGCTTCGCAAACGCGCTTTCACTGCGCTGTGCGTGATTGGCAGTATCGACAACGCCACGCGTACCGGCACGCTGACATTTCTTCCCTTTTTAATGGCCGCAAGGGGCGCTTCTGCAACGCAAATCGGCTTTGCGCTGACCTTAATTTTTATTGGCGGAGCATTTGGCAAACTGGTTTGCGGGGTGCTGGCGACAAAACTCGGTGTTATCAAAACCGTCGCGGCCAGTGAGATCATTACCTCGGCCATTGTGCTGGGAATGACGGTTGCCCCTTTGCAGGTAAGCTGGCTGCTGTTGGTTCCGCTGGGTGTCGCGCTGAACGGAACCTCGTCCATTCTGTATGGCAGCGTAGCCGAACTCGCCAGACCGCATCAGCAAACCCGCGCATTTGCTATTTTCTATACCGCGTCGCTGGGATGTGGCGCACTTATGCCGCTTATTTATGGCCTGGCAGGCGATGCGATTGGGGTAAAACAGACATTAGTCGTTGTCGCGCTGCTGGTACTTTGCATATTGCCTTTGCTCATTCCCATCAGAAGCGCGACGAAAATTGCCGCGCAATAAGGCTATTCACTGCCCTTTTTGACACAGCAGAGAATCGCGGCAGAACGACCGGGAAAGCCCACGGAGTGTTACCGTTGTGCCATTAATGCGTGTAGTTCGCACGCGTCGTGGCTGCAAAAGGCGGTGATCTCATCAGCGTGATGAGTTAAGAGTTCCCGCAACCGTTGCTGGTTATGGCGTCTGGCACCGTTATCCATTGCCATCATCCATTGATAAAAGCGCAGGCCGGGCGTACAGCGCGATTTTTGCGGGTGCATTTCGTCGCGAAAGAACCAGGCATCGCCGCCATGAAGCAGCCAGCCGTGCGTCTGTTTTATCGCAATACCCGCATGGCCCAGCGTATGCCCTGCCAGCGGCAGCAGCAGGATTTCTGGCGGCAGCCCATGCAAGGCCGTCACCGCTTCAAAGCCGTACCATTTTTCACCTTGCGGTTGATAGCATTTCCAGCCGGAGATGCCGCTCCACTGGGCGGGACGGTAACGCTCGCGCGCCAGCCAACGATGACGCTGCTGCGCGGTATCGAACTCCCGCTGCAATAGATGCACCTGTGCATGAGGGAAGTCGCTTAGCCCGCCGGCATGGTCAAAATCAAGATGCGTGAGGATGATGTGCCGCACATCCTCCGCGCGAAAGCCCAGCGCCTCAATACGCGAGCGTGCAGTTAACGCTTCGCGCCGCTGAATGTTATTCAGCAGACGAAAAAAGCCGGAAAGCCGCTGCGAAGGCTGGCGTATATCCTCGCGCCCGAAACCGGTATCCACCAGCACCAGCCCGTCCCGCTCGGTTTCAATCAGCAGGCAATGGCAGACCAGATGCGCGTGGAGCCCTTTGCTGAAACCATCGTATAACGCGCCGCCAAACGGGCACATACAACCACAATTAAGATGATGAATCCGCATGTTTTCTCCCGTAGGTTAGTTATTCGCCTTGCGGGTTTGCTCCGCCTGCCCGAAACCGGTATCGCCATGAGCATGCTCACCTGCGCCCGGCACCCGTTTGAGCTGAATCACCTCGCCCTGCTCCCATGCGTTGGCCCCTTTGATCACAGGGTGCGCGATAATATTCTGGCGCGCTCGTTTGATGTCCTGAGTATTGACATCAAGCCGACGGTCCCGGTCCGCCAGCAGTGCCGGATCAAGCTGCCCTTCGCCGGTAAAGCCCATCATTAGCGCCGGAATACCCAGCGGCAGCGTCTTATCGCGATCGGTATGCCAGGTGTGCCAGGTTTTGCCGTAGGTATTAACGATCTTGCTCATCAACGCCTTATCAGCCATCGCCGGCAGACCGGGCGCCACCAGGCTACCGGATTTCACTTCGTACTGATGGCTGTGCCACAGTTTTTTTTCCTCCGGCGGCAGCGTTTTAAACAGGCGTTCGCTGATGATGTACTCAACCCCCATCAGCCGGGCATCTTTGGTATTGCTGTCATAGATGACGGCCTGCATCACATCTTCATTAAGCACGGTTACATAATGGTGGGCTTCCATCTGGCCGTTTTTATCGCCGTTGTAAAAATGAAAGCCGTCAAGGTAAGCGCTAATGGCATCGACAGGCGGGCGGGATTGAATAAGCTGCGCCCCGGTTTCCAGGGTACGCATTTTGGCAGAGGTTTTTTCCCCCGGAATCGGCGTTTGCGGCGGTGAATTATTCGCACCACAGCCGGTTAATACGAGGCTTGTTAAGACCAAAAGTGTAGGTGATTTCATCCGTTCTCCACGCACAATGACTGTACTGAATTTAGTACACCCAGGGCGATTCGACGAACTAAATGTCAAAACTACATCGATTTACAAAACAATCCGCTACGCTTTGCCCGGTCAAAGCTCGACAATCAGGCGTTGAGAAGATGGCTCAATACATCAGTTGCATCGCAACCCGGCGCTGCGGTGCCAGCCCGGAGATCGTCTCTGCTGCCAGTAACGCTTTTAACCGTGGCGAAAGCGACTCTTCTTGCAGAATTTCGAACCCCAGCGAGGCATAAAAAGGCGCGTTAAAGGGAGCATAACGATCGGTTGTCAACGAGGCGCCGGTTAAACCGCGAGCCTTACCTTCAGCCAGAAGCGCATTTATCAGCCGCCGACCAATTCCCTGCCGCTGCCAGTCTGGATGCACATCTGCTTCGGCGATATGCAGCCAGTTCTCCGTAATATAAGCCCCGGCGAAACCAACGGGGATATCCTCTGCTGCGAATGCCGCAAACAGGATTCCTTCCTCGCTCAGCCTGCTGAAATCGTCCAGGCTGCCCGCAACGGCAGCGCCAGTCACCGCGCCGGTGCCACGCAATGTTTCAAATGAGGCGAGTTCAATCGCCCTTAATGCCGCCAGATGCTCGCTCTGTGCCGGTTTGATAGTGATATCTGTCATCGGGTTATCCTTATGAACATGGCCGGTAATATTCCCCTCTCCTTTTAGCGACGTGGCCTTAAGCGCCGCAACACAGGATCTTTCCCCCTTTCCTGACTTACCGGCAGACGAGCGATAAAAATAAGTCGCGCAGCGGGATGCGCTGTGTTCCGGATGCGGAGCCATTCGGATTTTATAGCAAATGGGTAACTGACCAATGGGCCCGCAAGCAAGGTTAAAGCGGTGAAATGGCTTCCACGTCATGCTGGAAAACGTAAGGGTCGGAAAGCAGCCCAAATTCTTCATCATCCGGGTAAGTTACCGCCACATGATAGTTTTCTCCGGCAAACTCCCGCACCGATTGCAGATCCTGCCAGTAAGTGGCCAGAAAGAAATGCGCCCACTCCCCCTGCGCTTCCATGCGCACGAACGCGCCTCGATTACCCTCGATGCCCCTTGCGTGCTCGACACCGGTTTTCTCAAGGTGTTTCGCGAAACCTTCCGCATGTTTAAGTGGAACACAGCCGTGCCAGGTTCTTACAATCATGAGCTTTCCTCTTTTTATGCTAAAAATATAACGCGAAGATCGGTTAGTTCCGCAGAACAGTTATTTAACGTGATCGCCAGCAGGTCATTTGGTAAGCGACATGAGTGTATATTGTTGGGGCAATCACTCAGGAAATACATATGAGTTCAGGACATGATCCTGCCAGGCACCGTTTATTTTCAAATAGGATTCGGCATATCCCTCTTTTACAAACCCCAAACGTCTTAGGGTATTGCTACTGCGTTCGTTCTCCGGGAGATGATTGGCCATTATCCTGTGCATGCCATAGTTTTCACGCACATAACGAAGAGACCCCTCAAGGGATTCATGCATTAAGCCTCTACCCTGGCAATCGTGATCCAGTGAAAAACCTAAGTAACATGCCTGAAAAACACCAAAGATGAAATTAGTGAAGTTAATACTGGCGATAATGCGATCTTCATTTTTTAACGTCACTACAAGGTTCAGACACTTTCTATTCTCGTAATCGTTCAGTGAGTTTATTATTCTTTGCGATATATTTTCGAGCATAAAATAGTCTTCATCACGTAATGGTTCAAACGGCGCTAAATGGGACCTGTTATTAAGCAGATAACGCTGAAAACTTTCTGCAAGATCGGTGACAAGCAAATGCACATCAGTTCGCTCGGTAGAAAATAACTTCATAATTTATCCATACACGAAAATGTCGGGGGAATAGTATTAACAAAAATAACGGAATACTGACAGCCCCTGGCGATCGGATATCTTCCATTTTCGATCGTGCATGCTTGCTGTGGTGGCAAACAAAAAAGGCCGCTGTTACGGCCTGCGATAATTCAGTTTGCCGGAAGATACGTGGCGCTGAATGCATGAATATCAAAATTCACGGCTATCGGTTCGGAGCCACCGATGGACATCACTTTTTCCACAAAATTGTTGCGGTAAGTTTCGCCTCCCTCCAGTTCAATAAAACGGCTGGCATAGCTTGTTGAGAGGAAAAACAGCGCCACTTCTTCAGCGCTCAGGAACAGGATATTTGCAAACGCTTCACGCCTTGCATCCTGCAAATGCGGGCAATCACGCATCAACTCAAGCGTATCATCGTATTGTATTAAACGGGGATCGCGATGGGCAGCCCAGTGTGTTACCAGCTCTTTTTCAATGTAGTCCCGTAACGGGCCATAAATTATCGGGACATCATATCGGTAAGCGCAAAAAAGCCCCTCCGGGCGCAACCAGCTTTTCAGGTTGGTCAGCACCGCTTTACGATCCATCCAGTAAAAAGAGGTGGCGCTGGTAATCAGGTCAAAGGTCCGCCCGGGAGAAAACGTTTCTGCCGGGGAAACGGTGAAGCTCAGTTCCGGATAGTTAACCCGCGCCCGTTCAATTAACGCCTCCCCTAAATCGCATCCTTCCACATAACTGAAATAGTCTTTAAGGCGAATGCTGGAAACCCCATTACCACAGCCAATATCCAGTGCGGCACTGGTCGCGGGAGCCCGTTCGGCAAGATAACGATACAGGGTCTGTGGATAGGTTATCTTGCTTCTGATTTTATCGTAAGCCTTTGCATTCTTGTTGAACTGTTCCATGCGATATTCTCCAGTTACTCTCTTCACACCGCCCTGCCAGTATATTCAGTGCAGGGGAGATAACACTCCCCATATTATAACTGGCAAAAGACCACACTATTGACGATATAACGCTTCCGACAGGCTGCTCGCTTCACATTTGAGGTGAATGTACGACACGGTTATTTTTTCAGTTTATTTCTGTGCACCGGTAATTTTTTTTCGCATGACGATCAGTATTAACGCGAAAAGTGCCGATGAATATCATCAGCCAGCGGAATCATTAATTTTGTACATAAAGGTTGTGCCGTGTAAGGTATTTTCTATCGACTTCGCATAGCAAGGTATTACCCCGGCTATCTGCCACCCAAGGGAAAGATATAAGTCGCTGGCCACATCTCCGGTTCGTGTATCAAGTACGAGTAAAGAGATACCTTTTTTCCAGGCCATATCTTCTGCCCGACGCATTAATTCTCTGGCAATTCCCTGACGACGAGCCTGTGGATGAACGAGGAGTTTGGATATTTCAGCACGATGGCGGCCATTCGGAATGCCACAATAGTTAATGATGACGGTTGCGGCTAAAAAACCCTTATCGCGGGCGATTAATAACTCGCAATCGTGGCTGGCAAGACTATAAATTTTATCTTTCCAGAAACGGTCAATAGCCTGCCGATCGTCGGGATCGGTAAAACCGACGCTGGCTCCATCTTTTACACAAGACTGCAACACGTCACCTAATTCTGGTAAGCATTGATGCGCCTGTGTAGCGCTGAGAAGTTCATATTCGATCATGATTTACATATCACCAAAATATAATGTGCACCGAGGCTCTGATGAGCGCTGAATGATGAAGAACCTGATAAATGGAAACGCAAACTGTCGCCTTCTTGCAAACTCCATTTTTCAGTATTCATCGTAATCGTTAATTCACCTGCATATAACCATAGATATTGTTCAAGCCCCTGAACGGGAGGGCTTGAATATTCAATAAAAGCGCCAGGGCGCAATTTTCCCTCGATCATCTCGCAGCGGAATTGAGTAGAAGGCGGTAATAACATGCGTCGCTCAAAGCCATTCAGCTCATCCTGCCACAGGGGTTGTTGCTCTGCCCTGAACAGATTATCTGCGGCCTGTTCAATCTCGCTTAGCAGCCGGGACATTGTCATCCCGTACACAATACAGAGCTGGTTGAGAACCTCAGCAGTCGGGCTGACCTCACCCCGTTCAATGCGTGATAAGGATGCCCTGCTGATGCCTGACGCAGAGGAAAGATCGTCAAGTGACCAAGTGTGTTGTAAGCGCAGCGCAGCCAGACGTGCGGCTAATCTTGCTCTGTAATCCTGGTTGTTCATGCCATTTCTCTTATTTGAGATATTATTCCCACAAAAGAGAGATTACTGATTACTGAAACCCTGTCAAGCGCTATTGCAGGGGCATGTCATGCAGCGGTATTGATGTTAACTGCGTTCATCAAAGGCAAATGTCCTGGTATTTCTGTTAATTCTTGACCCTATGGGGTGGGTCATTATGGCGATATATTGCAGCCTTAACACCGCCGGACAAATTGATGGCGCCCGGTTGAAGGCGATCAACACTCTGTGATTTCCGTCTGTAACGCTAGTTACGGCATTTCGTCATGAGGTTCCCGTGTTTACACAGCCTGATTCATCCTTCTCGCAGAGAAAGACACTTTTGCATTTCAGCCCTTTCAGGCGGCTTATCATCATCGCCGCTGCAGGTGCGGCATTGCTCTTCGCGGGTGATATTGCATGGGTATATCATCCGGGCGCTTCAGCGCCAGCCATGCATCATGATGACCAACATGCTTTGACGGGTTTACAGATGTCCGGTATGTCCGGTGTCATGGATACCACGCGCCCTGAAACGAGCATCAGGCCCGTTTCCTGTGAGTCTTTGCCGGACATTCCCGGCAAATCCATCACCGTAGCGGTGGTTGACTTTCCGCCAGACGCTTATACACCGCGGCATCGTCATCCGGGTTCGGTTTTGGCGTTTGTCCTGAAAGGCACGTTGCGCTCGCAAATGGAAGGAGGAGCGGCTGAAACTTATACAACAGGGCAAACCTGGTTCGAGCCGCCCGGCGCATTACACCTTTTTGCCGAAAACGTCAGTAAAACGGAACCTGCCGAATTACTGGCTACCTTCATTACCGACAGTGATTGTGGTGCGCTGGTGATACCTGACTGAATATTTCCATAATCAGCAACATCCCAGTCTGGAATATAAAAATAATTCCCGCTCGCAGGTGGTTGTCAGGCGTGTATTCTGACCCATGTGTGAATACGTTATCCCGAATGCAGGAACGGTAAAATACAGGTGATATTATGACTGAACATATAACAAATCAGCCGGGTGGAAATTATGTTCCCGTCATCATCCATGACGGGCTGGCTTATGTGAGCGGGCAACTTCCGCGCAAAGGTGAAACGCTACTTTATTCAGGAAAAGTGGGACAGGAGATTGATCTTCCCGCTGCTCAACAGGCCGCAGCTTTTTGTGCAGACCTCTGTATTGCAGCAGTGAGTGAGGCCGTAGGCGGCGAGGCTAATATTATCCAGGTGATTAAAGTCGTCGGGTATATTGCTTCTGCCCCCGGTTTTATCCAGCAAAGCCAGGTAATGAATGGAGCATCCGATCGGCTCGTCGCGAGGCTTGGAGCAAGGGGCACGCATGCCCGCACTTCGGTAGGCGTTGCTGAATTACCGCGCGGCGCGCCTGTTGAGCTGGAAATGATAGTCGCAGTGCGAAAGTGAGAAAGGCCTGCCGGAAAAGTCTCACCTGCAACTTTTATATCGCAAAGACATTTCTGATTGGGGGCAGATAATCGCGCTGCCCCGCTCTATTTCCGTCGCGACAGTATTTATATGAAGGTGATGATGAAAGAAAAGTCCGTTTATATACCCGTCCTCGAATTTTTACAGCACCAGTTGCAGGGTACGCTGGACGATACGATGACAACACATATGAATTATCCCACAGCCATCTCAGGGCTGCTGGGTTTCAGCATTGTGGATATTGGCGAAGCAAAGGCGACGCTGATGCTTGATGCCGATTCGGCACGTCATGGAAATCAGCAGGGCACTGTCCATGGCGGCTTATTATGCGAACTGGCAGACGCTGCAATAGGAACCGCGCACTCGACCTTAATGCAGAAAAATGAAAGTTTTACAACGATAGACCTTAATGCCACTTTTCTTCGTCCTGTCTGGCGTTCGCGTTTGTTAGCTACCGCACATGCTGAGCATCGTGGCAAAACGATCAGTCATTACCGATGTGAAATATCTCGCGAAGATGGTAAGGCCGTCGCCATTATAACCAGTACGGTATTAACGCTAACGGGTGAAAAAGCCCGGGGAAGATAAATTCTCCGTTATGACAGATAAAAGATGAGACGCTGTGTCGTTAATAATTAACGTACAAGTGTTTATATTTTGAAAAATTGGCGAAAAGTGGATACAGGGGTTATTACCAGCGATCTTCACGCGGTTGGGGCATCTTCACCGCCGATATTTCTTTCAAAGGAGAACCACATGTATCCGATACCGTCGGCCAGGCCCATTGCCGCTGTCCTGGCTGTGGTGGTGCGTGAAAAACACGTTCTGCTGGTAAAACGGAATAACCCGCCGGACGCCGGTATGTGGGGCTTTCCCGGTGGGAAAACGGAGATCGGCGAAACATCATTCGCCGCCGCTCAACGTGAGCTCTATGAAGAAACGGGTATCGTGGCAGACCCGGAGCGGATACTCACGGTGGTGGATGCGATTGCTAAAGATGATAACGGCGATGTGAGCACGCACTACGTTATGGTTGCAATACAATGCCGGTATGTGAGTGGCGAACCCGCTGCAGCCGATGACGTAAGTGAAGCCCGCTGGGTGAATATTCAACATCTTCTGCAGGACAACTACATAATGAGTGAAGGCGTGTCGGAACTGGCCGTACTCGCCTCTGGGGAGCAGCCTGATTCCTGCGAACAGGCGCCAGGGCGCAAGCAATAGGCTGAATATTCACCGTTCCGGCGCATCCCTGAGCCGGACGTCATGATTACTGACGCATGCCGATCGCCAGACGGTTGAAGGCGCTCATCAGCGCAATCGCAAAGGTCAGGTCGGAAATTTCAGCTTCGCTGAAATGTGCCTGCAGAGGAAGATAATCATCATCAGGCGCATGCGTTTTATCTACGTGCGTCAGCGACTCCGCCCACGCAAGAGCCACACGTTCACGTTCGCTGAATAATTCGCTGACGCGCCATCCCGCCAGACTATCCAGTCGCGCAGCGCTTTCACCGTCGGCGCGCAGGGCTTTGGCGTGCATTTCAAGACAAAATGCGCAGCCGTTAATCTGCGAGATCCGCAGCCAGACTAACTCTATCAGCGCTTTCCCGAGGCTGCTTTTACTCAGCGCCTTTTTGGTCGCAGCAAACCCGTTATAGGCTTCCGGGGAAAGGGTGAAATAGGGTAAACGTTGTGGGGTGCTCATCAGTTTATCTCCGGTTATTAAAAAACGTCATGCTAAGGTCTGACGAAAGTGCATGCCTGCCGCCAGCAATCCTTGTCGATAGTAAAAACGTTGTCCCAGCGCATTGCTTAAAGCGGTATCCAGCACCAGGTGAGTACAATTCTGCTCGTGCGCCTCTGCGCGCAGGGCATCGATTAATTTCGCCCCCAGTCCGTGGCTGCGGGCACAGGGGGCAGTCACAAGGTCATCGACGTACAGAAAGCGCCCGTACAGCAGATTTTCCGAAATCCGATAGCCCGCCAGGGCCAGTAGCTGTTGATCCTGCCAGACACCTTGCAAGCAATACCCTTGTTGAGCCTGACGATGGACGCGCGCGATAAAGTTCGCGGCATCGGTCAGGTGCGGTCGCAACTCCCGCATTAGTGTGTACGCAGCATGGAGCGCCAGCTCGCTTTCAACCTTGTATAGTTCAAATGTCGCCATTCGTTCCCCCTGTCTGATGGCTGCAATATATCGCCGACATGACCCATGCTACAGTGACAAGAATTATCTAAATCACCAGGACAAATGACATGAAAGCACAGATGCTGAAATCCAGCTGGCAGCCTGACACACCACTCTATTTGCAGCTTTATCAGCGCTATCGCGACGCGATCGCTACCGGCCGGCTGAGCCCGGGGGAGCGTGTTCCATCAATACGCAATCTCGCCAGCGAGCTTCACGTCGCGCGGGGAACGGTGGAAATGGCTTATCAGATGTTGGTTAGTGAGGGCTACCTGGTGACGAAAGGCGCGGCGGGCACCCGGGTCTCGCCCCAACTGGCGACGCTGCCGAAGGCCGGAAATCCGCTGCCGCAGCACAGAACCTCAGGTGTGCAACCTTATCAGGTGCGCCAGACGGGGAATATTTTACCGTTTCAGCCTGGTGTACCGGCGCTTGATGCGTTCCCGCGTAAAATATGGTCTCGACTGTCGGGGCAAACGCTGCGGATGATTGAGGCCACGATGATGAATTATCCCGATCCTGCCGGATACACACCGCTACGGGAGGCCATCGCTACCTATCTGGGCATTTCGCGTGGTATCGCCTGCACGCCGGAACAGGTCTTTATTACCATCGGCTATCAGGGAGCGCTGGAACTGCTGTGTCGTACCGTTTTACGGACAGGCGACGACGGTTGGTATGAAAATCCCGGTTATTTTCCTGGTAGATACGCTCTGCAGCAAATGGGCATGACGCTAACCCCGGTTCCGGTGGATGAAGAGGGGCTACAGGTCGCCGTCGGGCAACAGATGGCACCCAATGCACGGTTTGCGGTCGTCACACCTTCACACCAAAGCCCCACAGGCGTCGCATTATCCCTCCCCCGACGTTTGGCGTTGCTGGCGTGGGCGAACCAGAAAGATGCCTGGATCATTGAGGATGACTACGACAGTGAATTCCGTTACCACGGGCATCCACTACCGGCCCTGAAAAGTCTCGATCATGAGCAGCGTGTGCTTTATACCGGAACCTTCAGTAAGGTCCTGTTTCCCGGCTTGCGTCTGGCCTATCTGGTGGTACCTCCCGCTTTGCAACGGACCTTTCACGAGGCGGTTAACCACGGGCCAGGACCTGGATCAATTCTGCCGCAAGCGATGGTGGCGGCCTTCATGCAACAGGGGCATTTTGCCCGCCATTTGCGCAAAATGCGCCAGTTGTACGCCGTCAGACGCGGTTATCTTGTGGAGGCACTTGAACGCATTATCGGCTCCTCTCTGCACATCCAGCCGCAGGCCGGGGGAATCCAGGTTCTGGCCTGGCTGAACGAGCATCAGTGCGATAAAACGCTGGCGACAGCGGCTCAGGCCGCAGGGCTTGGTGTCAGGGCGCTCAGTGAATGGGAGGCAGGTACCCGGCAGCAGAACGGGCTATTGATGGGATTTACCAATTTTACCCGCGCGGAAGAAGCACAAGCTGCAGTGAAACGTTTGGCAGCATTATTAGCGCCATAAGGTCGCCTGCTGGCACGCCTGCACGTGCATAAATCACATTACGCATTAACCTTGCCGCCGATCATCCCCCTCTGCGCAGCCCTTTCAGTAACGCCTGTGTCGCAGCAGACGATTTTCCGCATGGCGAACAAACCAGACCAAATTCACGCTGTACAGTAGGTGTCACCGGCACCACGCACAAGCCGCGTAATTCAACCGGCAGGGCAGATTCAGGGACCAGCGCGACACCCATCCCTTCCCGCACCAGCAGGCAGGCACTGCTCCAGTCGCGCACTTTCACGCGTATGTCAGAAAGCTGCAAACCTGCCTGTTCCATCAGACTTTTTCCATTGACGATACATCCGCCTGTGGCGAGAACAAAGGGTTGGTCTGCCAGTTTTTCCAGCGTTATGCCGCTCGTACCGGCATGACGTCCCAGCGGATGACTGGCTGGCATTACTGCAACCCATACATCCTGCCCAACGATAAAGTCGGCTCGTCCCGGTAGCGGGTTCATTACCACGCCCAGCTCCACGGTGTCTGCAGCAAGCCACTCCTCGACTTCCTCGTCCGTACCTTCCAGTACCACCACTTCCATGCCCGGGTGCAGGCGCTTAAAGTCGCGCAGCAGTCCAGGCAACAATGTGGATGTCACGGAAGGGAAACTGGCAAGTCGAATGCGCCCACCCTGTAAACCCCGGTTCTCATCCGCCAACATGCGAATCGCGTTAAGCCGCTCCAGCATGCTCCTTGCATGCCCGACAACCTGCTCACCCAGCGCGGTGACACCGATATGCCGACGCTCACGCGTAAATACCGCGAAACCAAGTGAAGATTCTAACTGGGCGATAGCCTGGCTGGCACCGGACTGAGTCATTCCTACTTCCTCAGCGGCACGCGAGATATTGCTGGCATCTGCCACTGCGACCAGTAAGCGCCAGTGCAAAAGATTCATCATAAGTATCAGTAGCTCAGCTAATAGCTAATTCATGAAACATTAATTTTACAGCGCAAGACGCTTTAATCACAGTGTATTGAGGATCGCCCTGAATGTTAGGCAACAACTTTTCACTTTATCGGAGAGAGAGCATGAAATTGTATTACGCCCCGAACACCTGTTCGCTTTCACCACACATTGTGCTACGTGAACTCGGGCTGGAATTTGAACTGATCAAAGTGGATAACAGGAGCAAACTCACTGCGGACGGACGCGATTTCCGGACCATTAACCCTAAAGGCTATGTCGCTGCACTGGAACTGGATAATGGGCAGATCCTCACCGAAGGCCCGGCCATTGTGCAGTACCTCGCCGACATGAAACCGGAAAGCGGGCTGGCGCCGCGAGCGGACAGCTGGGCGCGGGTACGTCTGCAGGAGTGGCTGAACTTTATCACCAGTGAAATACACGCAGGCTCGGCACCGCTGTTCAACGCCACGCTGCCGGAAGAGGTCAGAGCGTTTTTTCGTGAGAAACTCTTCCGGCGCTTCGATTTCCTCGAGGATGCACTCAACGATAAAACCTATCTGACCGGTTCGTCGTTCAGCGTCGCTGATGCCTACCTTTTCACCGTGCTGGGCTGGTGTGAATTCTTCTCCTTCGAACTGAATCGCTGGCCCGCCCTGTTAGCGTATAAGAGAAGGATCAATGCGCGTCCTGCTGTACAGGCGGCCTTACTTGCAGAGGCGTCACAATAACTTCCAGCGGCTTATGACGGGCGCGTGCGTTGCCTTCTCAGCGAACCTTGATGATCAGTTTGCCGGTGACGTGCCCTTCTGCGCTCACCCGATGTGCTTCTGCCGTCTGCTGCAGGGGGTATACGCCCTGAACAGGAAGTTGAAAAAGGCCATGTGCACAGAGACGGGCAACTTCTGCGAAGACAATTTCCGGTTGTTCCGGCGGGCCATGGGAAAACTTCGCGCCATATTGCTCTGCTGAAAAATCAGCAACGGAAAGCACATGGGCAGGATCGCCCACGATGGCAATCAACTCAGCGATAATTCCGCCTCCCGCAACGTCAATAGCGGCATCGACGCCCATGGGAGCCAACTGAGTTATTCGCGCCTTTAAGCCGGGAGCGTAAGTCGTAGGCACTGCGCCTAATGAAGCGAGATAAACATGCTTAGGAGAGCTTGCGGTTCCAATAACGTTAATGCCGCGCAGACGTGCCAACTGGACTATCGCAGTGCCTACGCCCCCTGCCGCCCCGCTAACCAGCAGAGTCTGCCCTGCTTCGACGTTCACTTCATCCAGTGCCCGGGTGGCAGTATCAACAATAACGGGCAAGCCGGCGGCCACTTCAAAAGAGACGGCAGCGGGTTTGAGCGCCCAGTGGGTAAGAATGGCTTTCTTCGCGACGGTGCCATCGCCAAAGCCAAATACCGCAGTGCCAATGGCGACGTCAGAAACGCCATCGCCAACCTCATCCACAATGCCGCTGGCTTCCACACCGACCGTGAGCGGAAACGTAATCTCTTCGAATGCTTGATACTGGCCTTCTCTTCGTTTCCAGTCTGAGGGATTCACACCCGCACAATGCACCGTAATACGGATCTCCCCGGGGCCAGGATGTGGAACCGTTATTTCCTCGACTTGCAATTCGTCAGGCCCGCCGAAAGCGTGATAACGGATTGCCTTCATCTTGTTACTGTCGCCGGAGCGCAAAGGATGGGAAAAAAGCGGAAGTGAACCGACGGATAAAGCGGGTTTAGAACTTGAGTTTGACATAGATGCGCTCCGTTTATCGTATCGCTACGCAAGAGTAACGATAAGTGCTCCCGCCATTTCATGGCAGTAAAGCCGTTGATTTCGAAGACGCTGGTCAAACTGTGAGGACACAGACTCGACGTATGCGCGATCACTGCAGCAACAAAAATGATCGTTTTTCGCGACGTTGCGTAAGCCTATGCAGGCCAAAGTTTGCTGTCAAGTGTGGCGCTTTTCTATCGTCAATCGGGGTTATTGTTGATAAGTCCGCACTTCGCTCAGAGCAAACATCCGCCTGTTTGTGTGCTGGTTCTGACAACTGCCTGCGGTCCAGCGACCAGCCGGAGAAACAGGCCGGCCGCCGCTGGAAGGAACCATCAGCACAAAGAAACGGGGTTTAATCCGGGCAAAATACAGGTAAAGCAGATTTTCTGAATACGCTCTGTCAGGAATATCAGTCCGGCGCAAACGGTGGCCTCACAAAACGCTGCGTTTTATCAAAACGGGCGAGTACTTTGTGGGTGATATTCCGCCTGGCTGCTGTCGCCAGGCATGCGAAAAGAACCCAAACCACTATGAGGGAGACTCAAGCCCTGAGACTTGATGCGCTTCAGAGTGCCTGCTTTGGAAGGTGAGAAATATTAATTTCCCGCTTTCAGTAAACTGCGAAGCACCTCTTCCAGCCGCGTGTCGCCGATAGCCCGCTCATCTTCAGCCCCTTCGAAGCAAATCCAGCCTTCGTTAAAGCCATCGATCATCTGCATACGAGGCGAAGGAAATTGGTGTCCCTGCTCACGGAATAACGTTTCCCAGGCGCGACGCGCAACGGCTTCGGCAACAACCGGGCGGCCTAAAATTTGCGAGAAAGTGCTGGCAATATCATTTGGCGAGACGCGACATGGCCCCTCCAACTCAACGACGCGTTTTCCAGCCCAGCTCTGCTGCAATAACGAGGCAGCTAACTTACCAACATCGGCGGTGGCGACCATCGGAACGGCTTTATCCAGAGGTTGTAAAAAACTTTGAATGACGCCTTTCTCGCTGGCAGAGACAACATCCAGGGCACAGTTCTCCATAAACCATCCTGGACGAAGAAACGTGACCGGTAACGCCAGGCCATTCAGCGCCTTTTCCATCAACGTGCGCTGAGTTAGCAGGTTAATCTGTGATGCCTGCGCGCCAATGGTAGAAAGGCAGACGACCTTCTCGGGTTCAGCGCTACGAATAGCCCGGACAAGAGCATCGATGATTCGACATGCAACCGGGAACCCCGGCGCCGGGTCAAAATCTGAAGGAGGAAGGATAAACACTCCTTTCGCACCTTTAAATGCTTCAGCCAGAGCGCCAGCATCGTCCATCTCTGCAATCGCAACTTCACACCCAAGCGCCCGCCATTCCCCGGCTTTGGCGGCGTTACGCATGACGCCGCGAACGGGAAGATTTTTGCTCAGTAGAGTGCGTGCAACAACGCCGCCAACTTTGCCGGTAATGCCAGTGATAACATACATTTATTAATTTCCTTTTCTGAAAGAACATGGATCAACCGTTTGTCAGTGAGCGCGAGTATAAGGAAGATAAGTTGTTGACAGAATGCTCAAACACTCACCACATTAGTGACATAAAGTCATCTATTAACAATCAGGAGAAATGATCATGAGCGTTGACGGGCGGCAATTGTCGAATATCAGCGTGCTGGCGGCGATTGTGCACAGCGGCAGCTTTGCCCGGGCAGCAGAATCTCTCAACATGTCTGCTTCAGGCGTAAGCAGGGCCGTAACCCGGCTGGAAAGCAGTATTGGTGTAAGGCTTTTTGACAGAACCACTCGTGCAGTGAAGCTGACTGATGAAGGCAGAAGGCTGTATGAAGAGATAAGCCCGCTGCTGGAGGGTATCAGTGATGCTATCAGTCTGACTTCCGGAGCGTCCACCGCCGTTACCGGGCGCCTGCGTGTGAATGTTGATCCTTTTTTTTCACGGCACACTCTGGCTCCAACTATCAATGCATTTATGAAATCCTATCCGGGTATTTCAGTGGAAATTGTGGCGCGCGATCAGCTCGGGGATCTGGTCTCAGAAGGATTTGATATTGCTGTACGGTTTGGTAACCCGCCTGCGTCTTCTTTGATCGCCCGCAGGTTGCTTGAAGTGCCCACGAAAACTGTGGCGTCTCCGGAATATATCCAACTGCATGGCAAGCCTGAAACGCCGGCGGATTTAATTCACCATTCCTGCATTCAGGTCAGAAGTTCAATGACCGGGCAGCCATTAGAATGGGAATATGCATTAAATGGAAACGTTATTCCTGCCAAAATATCCAGTCGCCTGATGGTGAATGACTCCGGAACGCTAATCGCAGCCTGTGTAGCGGGCGCAGGAATAGCACGAATTAAAGCCAGCGGCATTGAAGATCTGCTGGCCGAGGGGCGTCTGGTCGAGTTGCTTACTGGCTGGGAAGGAGAAAGATTTCCGCTTTATGTGTTATATCCATCCCGGCGGCTGCCCCCCGCGAAAGTGAGAGCGTTTGTAGATTTTGTAAGTAGAGTCTTAGAGCGCGATGTATAAGCTCAGGAGCGACCGCGACGCGCTACTCTCCATTCAGCTTCAGGATGGTATGTGGCACCGGCGCCATACAGAGGGCTGGCTTGCGCACCGCTCGCCAGCCTTTTAAAACCATACTCAGATGAACGGCAGCTTTGTGCCAGAAGCGGACGTTACCGCCAATTGAGTTGACTTGCACACAGAGTGCTATGGAAGTCTGGTGCTTTTCATTTCATAAAATGTCCCGGGTACCGGCAGGTCTATATGTTTCTGAGCAGTATTATTTTTTTCTGATCTGATGAAGGCGAAAGGCCGAAATGGCGTCCATATTCCCGACTGAATTGCGTATGGCTTTGGTAGCCGACAGCATGTGCTATGGCTGTGATGCTGTCGCCAGTTGTGGCTAACTTCAAACGAGCCTGCATCAGGCGAAGACGTTTTTGGTACTGGACAGGGCTGAGCGCGGTGACCGCCTGAAAGTGGCGATGAAATGCGGAAACGCTTAATGCCGCCATGGCGGCCAGCTCTTCTACCCGCACGGCTTGCATATAGTGTTGTTTCAGCCAGTTAATCACCTTATAGATGCGGGCAAGATGCGATTCCGGCGTGGCAATATCACGCAACATCCAGCCCTGCGGCCCCTGAAGAACCCGGAATAAAATCTCTCGTTCATACGCAGGAGCTAAAGCAGAAATTTCCTCTGGCTTGTTGAGCAGTCGCAGCATTCTCAGCCAGGCATCAAGCAATTCGGAAGTAACCGGGGCGACAGAAAATCCGGCGTTATAAAGATGCGTTTTACCTGAACCCGGCATTCCATCCAGTAATTCAGCAATAATCTCAGGCTTCGGTGTCAGACTCACCGCAAGATAGGGCGCCCCGGTTCGCTCATCGGCAAAGACTTTGCCAACGGCGGGCAGATCCACCGACATCACAAAGTAAGTGGCAGGATTGTATTGCCAGGTTTTATCTCCCACCGTCATGCTCTTCGAGCCCGTGAGTATCAGATTAATCATCGGCTCATAGACAGCAGTAAGCCGGTGCTCAGGAATTTCCCCCTGTACCATCGCGACACGCGGTATAGCGGTTGCGGTGATTTTATTCCCGGCTTTTGAAGCCAGCAGGCGCAGTTCAGCTAATTTTTTTTCCATCCTGTTTAAATAACACGGCATGGGATCGGCAACAAGATTAAAGCAGGATTAGGCAAATATCAGAGAGGATTACAGGAGTCACCGTCCGACGCAGGGCGTAACCTTATATACGTCATCCTTTTCTTTCAGGAGCTTTCATGAAAAATGTTCTGATTACCGGCGGAAGCCGCGGCATTGGGGCCAGCACGGCGATTGAGTGTGCGCGTCGTGGCTTTGGCGTCATCCTGACCTGGAACAGCAAGCCGCAAGCCGCCAGCCAGGTGGTTGAGCATATTCAGGCCGCCGGAGGGCATGCACTAGCGTTGCAGTTAAACGTAGAAGATACCAGCAGTTTTAGTCAGTTTCGTTCAAACCTCGAAGACATAATGGAATCACACTGGGAAGCCAGAGGACTTCACGGGCTGGTCAACAATGCAGGATATGGTCTTTATAATCCCATAGAGACAGTCACTGAAACGCAGTTCGACAGCCTAATGAACGTCCATTTGAAAGGGCCTTTCTTCCTTACCCAGACGCTGCTACCACTTCTAGAACCGAATGCTGCAATTGTTAATCTCACCAGCGCCACCACCCGCGTGGCAACCGCCGGTGTAGCGCCGTATGCAACATTCAAGGGGGGCCTTGAGGTACTGACACGCTATATGGCGAAGGAGTTTGGTGAAAGAAAGATCCGGGTCAATGCCGTGTCACCCGGTCCAATTCGTACTGAGCTTGGTGGCGGTTTAAGTGATGAATTCGAAGCATTGCTGGCCGGACAAACAGCCCTTGGCCGAATTGGCGAGCCTGACGAAGTTGCCCGTGTTATCGCCGGTTTACTGTCTGCCGACTGTGGCTGGATTAATGCCCAGACGATAGAAGTCACGGGCGGTTATAACATCTGATTGCGGAGCTTTTATGCTTGACCATATCTTTATTACCGTAAGTGATACTGAGCGTTCAATCGTTTTTTATGAGCGTGTTCTGCATCTTCTCGGCATCACCAACCGTCACGATTATGACGGTAGCAATGGTCCATCAGGCCATCCTGACCTCAAGGGATTTGGTGCCAATGGACGCGTGTTTTTCTGGCTAAGATCGGGTACGCCTTCTCCTCAGGCCGTTCATGTCGGGTTTGTGGCAGATTCCGAAATAATGGTTAACCAGGCTTATGCTGAGGCCATCGCCGCAGGTGCCACGGAGATTCACTCGCCAGGTGCGCAACTGCATTATGACCCGCGCTATTACGCCGCTCAGGTCAGAGACCCGGATGGATACAGTCTGGAGTTTGTCTATAAAAGCTGGCAGCACGGACGCTGAAAACATCATGCTGCAAGGTAAGCACAGGGGTGTGATACTGGCAATGCCCAATCTGATTCCTCTTTAAAGATGGGATATCTTAATGAAAAAACTAATGATTTACGGTGCGTCAGGCTATACCGGGGCGATGATTGCACGACACGCGCAGGAAGCTGGCCTGCAGATAATCGTTGCCGGTCGCGATGGGGAAAAACTGGCAGCGATGGCTTTGAAAATGGATATCGCGTTTCGGGCTTTCAGCCTGGATGATCCTGACACAATTGATAGTGCCCTGGAGGATATTGACGTACTCATAAATTGTGCCGGTCCGTTTATGTATACCGCAAAGCCGCTAATCACTGCGGCAATCCGCCAGAAGGTCCATTACCTTGATGTGGCCGCTGAACTGGACAGTTACCAGTTTGCTGAAATCTTCGATGACGTCGCTGTTTCAGCAGGTGTGATGTTACTGCCTGGCTGCGGCGGAAGCGTGGCAATGCTGGGATGTCTGGCAGCCCACGCTGCCGCGAAGATCAAAAATCCGGCCCGTATCTCGCTGGCACTGCATGTCACCGGAACAATGTCGCGTGGCTCAGCGGTAAGCGCAAGTGAGAATTTATCAACTGAATGTCTGCTGCGCCGTAACGGTCAGTTGATGCAGCGCGAGTCAACCGAGTTGCAAAACTTTGATTTTGGCAAAGGGCCGCAAGCCTGTTTTCCCGTAACGCTTCCCGATGTCATTACCATCTGGAAAGCAACGGAGATACCTGATATCGAGACTTTTGTATATCTTTCCGGCGAAGGGTTTCCGCAGGGCAATTTGGCTGATTTGCCCGATGGGCCGACAGCTCAGGAGCGTAAAGGCAGTCGTTATCAGGCCGTTGCGGAAGTCATGAATGCAGATGGCGATACCCTGCGTATGTTGCTGGATACGGTGAATGGATACAGCTTCACTGCTCTGGCGGCTGCCGAAGCAGGTCGTAGAGTACTGGCGGGAGAGTGTCGTCCGGGATTCCATACTCCTGCCGGGTTATTCGGTAAACATTTTGCCGAGACCATAGCCGATACCCGGATTGTGGCATTTGACGATCTACACTGAACAAAAGGAAATATTCTGATGTTTCTGAATTGATGATAAAAGCATTCAATATTCATCCGCCTGTTAAAAATGGCTCGCATCAACGGGGCATACTTTTGCTGCGTTGCTTAGTCTGACTCTGAAACAGAACAGGAGTTTTTATGTCTGTCATCGACCATATTGAAATTTCAGTGAAAAATGGACCTTTATCACTACGTTTCTATCAGCAGGCACTTGAACCATTAGGCTTCAGGCTGGTGATTACCCAGGGGCCGGCCCAAACGCGAACTGGTGGATTTCGGTATGGGCTTGGTCCGCAAGGTTATCCCCGGTTGTGGTTGCATGACAATGAGGAAATCGGTGCGCCGCTGCACCTGGCTTTTTCTGCTGATGAGCGCAGCACAGTGGATCAGTTCTGGGAACGGGCACTTCTGGCGGGCGGGAAAGATAACGGAGCACCGGGGATCCGTAAGCACTATCATTCACAATATTATGCAGCTTACGTTTTTGATCCTGACGGTAATAATCTGGAAGTCGTCTGTCAGCAAAGCATGTAAAATAATCAAGTTGTCCATGCCCAGCATGACCTCCTCCCGGTTGATTATTACACGCTACTGTTAGTCCTACATCGCTGCGGTTATGACAAATGCGAACTTCCGCTCCACGCTCACAGCGGACCTTTAGCTCAATTATCTTGTCCGCTCCGTGCCAGGAGCGGACATTGACTTGCTCCCGTGTTGCTGAGGCATTTACTTTTTCGGGGAAATTTTGCGGCGCAGGTAATTCGCCGACAGCGCCGCAATAAGGCCACACAGGCTCATCAGCAGCCAGGCTGCATGGAAGGATTCGGGTGCAGCAGCTTTACCGCTTAGAGCAACAAAAAGCGCAACGCCGATCGCCGCACCAATCTGGCGTGAAGTGTTGATCAGCCCTGTTCCTGTCGAATACATATGGGCCGGAAGCCCGGAAACCGCACCTGCCATAAAGCCCGTCTGCGCGATACCCGCACCGAGTCCGGTCATAATCAGTCCGGGCAAATAGTCCAGTAACCAGGCATTATCGGTATGGTCGCTGAGCGTTAAAAACCACCAGAGTCCACTCAGGAAGTACAGTACGGAGCCTGCGACAGCAAGGTTCTGTGGAGTGGCCTTTACCCTCCCGATAAGCAGCGAGGCGACAACGGCGGTGCCGGGTCCCGCAGCAAAAGCAAGACCTGCCTGTGCGGAGGTCAGGTGCCATGCCTGGGTCAGAAACATCGTGCCGCCAAGTAACATAACGGCAAAACTCATATAAAAACATCCCATGCCTATTGTTGCCGTTGTGAAAGCCCGGGAATGGAACAGACTCAGGTCGAGAAGAGGACGGGAGGATTTCAGGCAGTGGTACACAAATACCGTCAGAACGACGATGGCTCCCATACTTCCCGCGAAAATAGCGGCTTTGTGGGTGGCCCATTCCGAAGTATGAGCTATGGTGGCGGTGAGGAGAGCTATTCCTGACGTCAGGAGTACGCTTCCAGCAATATCGGGGGCAGGCCCGGTATGCGGTGCACTTTCTTTCAGGTATCGGGTACAGATGAGAGCCCCAATCACGATGGGCACGTTGATGAAGAAAATCAGATGCCAGTCCGCCTGAACCAGAAAGCCACCCAGGACAGGGCCCGCCGCGGCCGCAACCGAGCCGGTGGCTGCCCAGAACCCGATCATCTGCTTATGCTTCTCCTGAGGATATGCACCCAGTAGTAGCCCAAGGCTTGTCGGGATGAGCATGGCCGCAGCAACCCCCTGTATTGCCCGCGCGGCGATGAGTATCCAGAGCGTGGGCGCCAGCCCGCAGAGCAGGCTCGACAGTCCAAACAGGGCCAGACCTACCGAGAAAATAGTCCGTCGGCCGTACCGGTCAGCAAAACGGCCGCTCAGCACCAGAGTGGAGGCAAAACAGACTGAGAAGATCGTCAGAATCAGTGACAGTGTGGCCTCGGGGTGTTCGGGAAAACTTCGGCTGATCGACGGGAAGGCAAGATTGACGACAAATAAGTCCAGGGAGCTCAGGATGCTGCCCAGCCCGATTGAAAGCAGGCCTGCCGGGTGAATACGTGATGGCGAACTCGCTGTTATGGTTGATGAATTAAGGGTCATTGTTCCTCTCTGAATAAAGTGCTGTTCGCTGGCCATGGCATAATAATACGTGTATATACCCGCATATTACTCCGAGCGTCAACGCTTTCCAGCCCGCAGGTTAATAAACCTATGGTTTCAGGCAGAGAGTCACTGCAACAGATGATTATCTCCCGGCGTCGCGTTCTGGACTCAGATATAATGCGGGTATATGCTCGTAAACCCCTTTTGTTCTCTGAGCTTGATACGGGCACTTGATATGAGTTCTCCCTGTTACTGTAAAAATCTGCGCGACTTCACTCGTAAGGTGACCGCTATTTATGACGCCGAGCTGGATGCCTATGGCATCAATATTGCGCAGTATTCGTTGATGAAGCTGGTGATAAATAATAATCCCGTAAGCCTTACCCGGCTCGGTGATATCGCCGGGCTGGATCGTTCCACGGTAGGACGAAACGTCACCATTCTGGTGCGTCAGGGGTGGTTGCAGGTTGACCGTGATGGCATGGACAAAAGGCAGCAGCAGGTTTCCATCACCCCTGAAGGTGAAGCGCTCATCAGAGAAGCCTTTCCGGCCTGGCAGCGCTGCCAGCACGTCATTGAAAAACATCTTGGACCTGATAACGTCAGGGCGCTGCAGCACATTTTTCACCAAATCTGAATTGCAGGTTGCCAGTTTAAAAGAATAAGATGATATGCGGGTATATACCCGTATGCCTGTATCTCTTTTAAAGACCAGGAAAATCATAAACATAAGCAACAGGTGACAACGTGAAATATCAGATCCTTGGAAATACGGGCGTTAAAGTCTCTTCAGTGGCCCTGGGAACGGCAAATTTTGGCATGCGGTGGGGGCACGGCGCATCGTTAGACGAAAGTCGGGCGATTTTAGATGCCTTTGAAGCGGATGGCGGTAACTTTATCGATACCGCTGACGTGTATCAGTTCGGTGAATCGGAAGAGTTCCTGGGGACCCTCCTTCAGGGGCGCAGAGATGATTTCTTTCTCGCGACAAAATATTCGAGCGGCGCAGCTAAAACGGCTGGCGGGCTGGTTACAGGCAACAGCCGCCGGGCGATGGTGTCCTCGGTGGAGTCGAGCCTGAAGCGGCTCAAAACCGATCGTATTGATTTATACTGGGTTCATCATCCTGACGATATCACGCCTTCAGAAGAGCTGGTCCGGGGACTTGAAGATCTGTCCAGAGCCGGAAAAATTCTTTACGCCGGTTTGTCCAATTTTTCGGCCTGGCGGCTGGCACGCGCAGCAACGCTTGCCGAGCTGTCTCGCGCGGTGCCGATTGTCGCCTCTCAGTTCCAGTACAGTCTGGTTTCACGTCAGCCCGAACGTGACATGCTGAAAGCCTGTCAGGCGCTGCAGATAACACCCATAACCTGGTCCCCGCTGGGCGGTGGAATGCTCACAGGCAAATACCGTGCCGGTGAAAAAGGCAGGGCAGAAGGGATGGGCGGAAAGGTATTCCAGGCGGAAAACAACGAACAGCGGAGCGCCATTCTTGACGAGGTTCTGGCTATAGCCACTGAAAACGGGGCAAGCCCGGACCAGGTAGCTATTGCCTGGGTTGCTGCACAGGAATGTATCCCTATTATTGGCCCCCGGACCCAGGCGCAGTACGTCAGTAATGTGGGGTTTTCAGGGGCGAATCTCACAGAGGCACAAATCGACAGGCTGAACAGCGTCAGCCAGTTTGACAATGACATTAAAACTGCCCCCGTGCAGGCATTACTGGAGCATGTTATACCGGGTAAACCCGTGGCATAACATTAGGGCTATAGCCCTGGGGGATAAACTGACATCAGAACTGTTGTCAGTTTATCCGACTGAAATGACGGGAACAGGATCAAGCGAACTGTATGTGTTTCACAACAACATATCCACTGCGACCAGTACCAGTGCCCCTGCAAGGATCCTATTGACCAGGCGACCGTGCTGGCGAAGAAGCGCCTGAAAAAGGTGTCCTGCTGCCGCCCAGCAGAGGTTGCCAAAAACACCGATCAAAGCCAGCAGAACGCTGATCAGAATAATCCAGACCTGACTGCTGGTATAGGGAATGACGAAAGTAGAGAGCGCCGTTACTCCATAAAGGATGATTTTTACATTCGCAAACTGCAGTAAAAAACTGGTTCTGAAGCTCAGAGGGACGTCAGAACGGGTGTTATTTGCAGGCTGGCTTCGGGCTATTTTCAGTGCCAGCCAGAGAATATAAATCACGCCTAACCAGGTCAGCCAGTGGGTTACGGAAGGCAGTGTCCGGGTTATCGCCACGGTAAATAAGGCGCACAGGAGCATAATAATGAGAAATCCAGCCCCCATGCCAGCCAGTGGACGTAGGCTTTTATGAAACCCGTGAGTATGCACGCAGCTCAGAGCCAGAATGTTATTAGGACCTGGGGTAAGTGCAGTGATGAAAGTATAAGCCAGAAAAGCGCCAGCAATTGAAAGTGACATAATAACTCCTCTTTTTTTTTAATTTAGAGGATGCCAATAAGAAAAAATATTGAATGTTTTCGCATTCATGATTCAACATTATGAATACTTCACAGGAGACAATCTTGGACTTACGTCGTTTGTTAACCCTCAGGACCATTCTGGAAGAAGGATCGTTTGCCAAAGCAGCCAGTAAACTTTGCTGTACGCAGTCAACGGTTACATTTCAGATCAGACAACTTGAGGCCGAATACGGCGTTCAGCTGTTTGAAAAAATTGGTCGCCGCATGGTGCCAACGGATGCCGCCAGGAATATGATGCCCCATATTCATGAAATGATGGTCGTTATAAATAGCATTAAGCAGGCTGTCCAGCGAAACGATGAACCGGAAGGTGAATTGCGCCTTGCCGTGGGCGAGACGCTGCTCTCCTACAAGATCCCGCAGGTGCTGAAGAGTTTTAAGAAAAGAGCACCGAATGTGTTGCTGTCTCTGCAATCCCAGAACTGTTATACAATCCGTGACAGCTTGCTGGCCAATGAAATTGATTTGGGGATTTTCTATCGTGTGGGCAATGATGCTTCTCTCATTATGGAAAACTATGGCGAACATCCTCTCGTGCTCGTTGCCTCTCCCGAATTAGCACTGGTTGATTTCACTCGGGGAAATCAGCATATCCCCGTTAGTTTCATTATTAATGAAAAACAATGTGTATTCCGTCTGATGTTTGAATCTGTCCTCAGACAAAGAAAAATAACGATTGACTCCACCATTGAACTCATCAGCATTGAAAGCATTAAGCAGTGCGTGATGGCTAATACAGGCGTGACGTACTTACCGCGATTCACGGTGGAGAAAGAGCTGCGTGCCGGACTGTTGCAAGAACTTCCTCTGTCACCACGCGCTGAAACCCTTTCTGCAGTGTGTGCTCATCACTCAGGTAAGGTCATTACGCCAGCAATGGAGCTGTTTATTCAGTCCTTACGGGAGAGTCTGGATGCCTGATCGCTGCCCTCGTATTGCTTTGCAGGATTGCCCTGTCGGTTTTAGCAGTAGACAGGGCTGACAATGATTAACGGCCAAAGGATGTCACGTTGGGCCGGCTCCCCGGAAGTCCAGGTACGGCTGATGACACTAGGTCAATTTTGCCTTTCATTTTCAGGTATGCGCGGCGTGCTCTGACCTGCTTCCGGTTGATTATCAGATGCCAATTTTAGTCATGGATCCCGGCTGTTATGACAAATGCGAACTTCCGCTGTTCGCTCAAAGCAGACTTAGCAGCCTCGCAATCGACTATTTTGTGCCAAAAGCGGACTTTAATACGGCTCCAGAGTCTATTTTAGGAGTAGCTTACATCTGTCAGGCTTTAGCTAGCGGCTTCATTCGAAAACTAATACCCATACGATTAATGGCATTCATGGTGGCAATAACAATAGTAAGTTCAACCAAATCTTTTTCACCGAATACAGAAAGCGCTGCGGAATAGGCTTCATCAGAAGCATGCGTTTCACTTACAAGGGTAACTTCTTCCGCCCATGAGAGCGCAGCTTGCTCTATATCCGAGAATAAATAGGTAGCTTCTCGCCAGACAGGCACCAATACAATCTTCTCGACGGACATGCCACTCTTTATAAGATCGCGAGTGTGTATATCTATACAGTGTGCACAACCATTGATCTGTGAAACTCTTAAGAAAATTAAATGAATCAGATCAACTGGCAAACTTGTCCCGGTAATGGCGTAATGATGGAGCGCTCCTATAGCCTTGCCACCTTCAGCGGAAACTTGAAACCAGTTTGGACGCTTCATCCTTATATCCTCTTTTTGAGATGTTTAAGTAAGTCTTTGTTAATCATTAAGGTCTCTCACAGAACCGCTACGACTGAATTTCAATTAGTACGTCTGCTCAGACATTGTGATATTAGCCATTAACGTCGTAGATAAAAGAGGCAAAAAATGAGTAAAACGGTAGGACAATCATAGGAGGGGCTCGTCAAGTAAAAGAGGGAAACAATTTTTTGAGAGCAATCACTTTAGTGCTGAAAAACCCACGATAATGCCCGCTCCACGCTCACATCAGACATGATGGTCACGCAGCCTGTCTGCTGCGTGACAGGAGCGTACATTGTTATAATCGTGCTATTTCAGTTTATCTGAGCACGCAAGATCAGTATTCTCCATGCCCGCTATTAAGCAACGTGGCTACTCGCGCGGCAAAATACGTGAGAATGCCATCTGCTCCGGCGCGTTTGAAACACACCAGAGATTCAATAATCGTTTTTTCTTCTTCCAGCCAGCCGTTCTGAAATGCGGCCATATGCATGGCATACTCGCCAGAAACCTGATAAGCGAAGACCGGCACGGCAAAATTTCGTTTAGCTTCCCTGATGATATCCAGATAAGGTAGTCCGGGCTTCACCATCACCATATCGGCCCCTTCCTGTAAATCCTGCGCAATCTCATGGATTGCTTCCATCGCATTCGCCGGATCCATTTGATAGTTTTTCTTGTTCGCTTTACCCAGTGCAGTTGCAGATTTTGTGGCTTCACGGAAAGGACCGTAATAATTTGAAGCGTACTTCGCCGAATAAGCCATTATCTGGACGTTATGTAACGACTGTGATTCAAAAGCACATCTGATTTGACCAATGCGCCCGTCCATCATGTCACTTGGCGCAACAATATCTGCCCCCGCAAAGGCATGAGCCATTGCCTGTTTCACCAGTATTTCATTCGTCTTATCGTTAAGGACATACCCGTTTTCATCAATGATACCGTCCTGCCCATGTGTGGTGTAGGCATCAAGGGCAATATCAGTGATGACACCCAGTTCAGGAAAGGCACCTTTAAGGGCTCGAACAGCACGGGGTACCAGACCTGCTGGATCCCATGAAGCGTCTGCGTAAAGTGACTTATCGGAAGGTTCAAGGGAAGGGAATAGCGCAACCGCAGGAATGCCTGACTTCACAAGCATCTCAGCTTCAAGAAGCAGGTTATCCAGAGACAATCGGAAGACTCCCGGCATCGAAGCGATTTCCTGACGTTGATTTTTTCCCTCAACAATGAAAACAGGCAGGATCAGGTCATCCACGGTCAGATGGTTTTCCGCAACCAGTCGGCGACTGAAAGCATGGGTACGGGAACGACGTAAACGGCGGGCAGGAAATGAATCCGGGATAATTATAGACACTGAATGTACCTTTCATTTGTTGGGTGTCGGAACATAAGGCATTTAAAGAATTTGCTCATAACTTCTTCATTCTACGCCTTAAAATCATTCTACATAAAGACTCAGGCAGTTATTTCACCCTACATTAAAATTACGGACTTATCACAACAAACAGGTAGAACCTGAACAAGTGACCTTCTCCCAGTTGATTATCAGATGCCAATGTTAGTCCTCCATCCCAGTTGTTATGACAAACGCGAATTTCCGCTGTTCGCTCAAAGCAGACTTAGCAGCCTCGCAATCGACTATTTTGTGCCAAAAGCGGACACCTTTACCAGGGGCGATATAGAAACATCGGTTTAACTATACTAATCATAAAGATAATTAAAATGAGAGTCAGAAAACGTGAATTTCAGCGTCGCTCATTACCGGCCCGGACCTTGTAGTCATGATACTGTCATCCTGGGGCCGGATTTCAACTCTGGACTCTCAGTGAGGATCTTGCGTACAAGATCGAAATTATCTGTCTGACAGTATATATACTGCTCTGCCCGTCCTATCTGTAACCAGTTGAGCTGCTCAACCCGGGCAGCGTCCACATGGATCACATCCCCGTCAAGAAGCTCATTCACGCGCTCAAGCTCCTCAAAAAGATTATACCCGTTAACCCTGATGTTATTGACAATACAGTGCTGAATAATGGCGCGCTCTTGCCTGACTTTTTCTCCTAGCGACGGACAGATCATGGCCAGCGTAATCGTGGAGGATAGAGGCAGGTAAATCTCAATGCCCTCAAGAGCCAGTCCGAGATTGCCCCATCCGGGATGGGATATTCCGTTGAACAGAGACACCGGGTTATCTGAAATGTAAAAAGGGGCGTCAAGGGTGGTTTCTAGCAAGTGCCAGTCCTTCTGCATAAGCAACTCAGCTTCAGTATGCTGATCGCTGAGCATTTCCAGAAATATCCCTTTAGCTTCTGACGCGTCCCCTGCAATTATCTGAAGAACGTCTTCTAACTCAGTATCAGGTGACAGCGAAAATTCATCGACCCATTGATTAAACAGCCCCATCTCCAGAAGTTTTTTCTTGAATGAATGCGATATATGTTTGATCTGCTCATGCTGATTGTGTGTACGCATCTGCTGAATAGCGGTAAACATCGCCAAGTCATGCCTCTCTACCTGACTGAGAATACTGAGGCTTTTTTTCTGCAGGATCTTGGTAATAACTGATGCGGCGCGCCCTTCATACTCACACAGCATCGGTTCGAGGCTGAGATGTTCCGAATGATTATCAAAGTTGTAGAAGGTGTTCCGGACAGTGGCATCGTTGACGTTAGTTGCAAAAACTCGCCCGCTCTCTTTGTCGAAAGCGAACAGCTGCTTTCTGTGTTTTTTCTTTTTCCCCGATGATCCAAAGTGCTCCAGCAGAAAGCGGGGAACGGTGTGCTGCCGCACAACGTCAGTTTGCATGCTCGATGGCTCGGCCATGTACAGGGTCCTTTTTCTGGTTGGTCGAAAAGCGACAGGTTTTAGTTCGGACGCATCGTAAACAGCCACTCTCCGGATGGTTACCTTCGGCAAGGTAATATTCACAATTATTAGCATGCTAATCCAACTGTACACGTAGAACAGCTCACTTGGTCATTATTTCATGATGAAAGCAATTTTCCATCCGGACGGACCGTTGTATAAAACATCATTAAACTGACCTGCTCCCCATTTATTAACACGCGTCATCAACTATGGGATAAATTACGAACTTCCGCAGTTCGCTCATAAGGGACAACCATACTCAAATCTCCCACATTGCAGGAGATTTGAGTATGAACACGTCACCGTGGAACAAAGACTGTATCATCGGCCAAAAAAGACCACTTCAGATATCTCATATCTGGGGGATCCGAATCCGGCTTGAACTGGAAGGTAAAACGCGCGATTTAGCTCTGTTCAATATGGCCCTGGACAGTAAGCTTCGAGGCTGTGATCTGGTCAAACTCAAAGTATCGGATGTGGCATATGGTAGCTCAGTTTCAAGCAGAGCAACGGTGTTGCAACAGAAAACCGGTAGCCCTGTGCAATTCGAGATAACCAAAGGGACAAGAGAAGCTGTTGCTGCATTGATAAAGCTTGGCAATTTGCACAGTAAAGACTTCTTGTTTCGGTCTCGGGTCGGAACTAACCAGCACATTTCAACCCGGCAATACAACCGAATCTTTCATGGGTGGGTAGAAAAGCTTGGTCTCGAAGATTCGCTTTACAGCACGCATTCCATGAGAAGAACAAAACCTTACCTGATCTACAAGAAAACCAAGAATCTCCGGGTGATCCAACTTCTGTTGGGTCATAAGAAACTGGAAAGCACAGTCCGTTATCTGGGCATTGAAGTCGATGATGCGTTAGAGATCTCTGAATCGATTGAAGTCTAAGGTTGTCAGGGCTGCAACAGCAGCCCTGTGCCAGGAACGGACATAACAATCACTATGTCATTTCAAAGTATGAGGACAGGACAAACAGTCCCGGTGGCTGACACCGGAACGTTACATGCAGGGACGTGGCTGGCGCTCAATTAGACAACTCTTTTATCTCATACTCCGGCAAAGGAAATTGTCTAATAAATGTTTTCAGCGTTTGGCTATCCGGGAGCGCGGTCAAGGCACCTTTCTGGGTTGTCGCCAGTGCGCCACAGGCGCTGGCCTGCGTCATTGCGTCTTTGATTTGGTCAAGGTTCTGCGGCATACCAGTGCGTGCCACATATGCAAGCAAGCCCGTCAGAAACGCATCTCCCGCTCCCGTTGTATCGACGCTATCGACGAGGTAGCCATTGAAATGAATGACCATGTCGTCACGGAGGATCATGGCACCCTGCGCGCCATAGGTTACAACTTTCAGATGTGCTGGCAGCGTCTGAAGAAAATCCAGTGCGAGGCTAAAATCATGCGTGTCTGCCAGCCAATACCACTCTTCTTCAGATAATTTCAGGATATCAACCTGTCGCGCGAAATGGTGTACAACATCGCGCATTTTCTGCTTATCACTCCACATTTGCTCACGTAAATTCACATCAAAACTCAGCAAGCCGCCACTCTGCTTTATTTTCCTGATCGCCGTAACTAACGTATTGCGACAGGCTTCAGCGACCAGCGCCAGAGAGCAGAAATGCAATATTCCTGCACTTAAATCGGGGAGTGCTTCAGGCGTTAAAAACTGATCTGCAGAAGGATTTGTAAGAAATGTAAATCCACGTTCACCATGATTATTCAGGGAAACTAGTACACTACTGGTTCTGTGGTGGGGGTCCATCTGCATACTCTGGACAGACACTCCCGCTGAGCACAGGGTTTTCTTCAGAAAATGACCGAAATCGTCGTCACCGACCCGGCCGATAAATCCACTCTGACAGTTCAGACGAGCAGTTCCAATCGCTACATTGAAGGGGGCTCCTCCGGCACAGGCCTGATACTGCATATCTGAAAGCGGTAAGAGATCAACAACCGCATCACCAAGAGTCCAAATGTTCATGATATTACCTCAAAAGTATTTAGTTATTCTTACCCTGGAATGAACAGCGATGGGGAAACGTATATCCTGGCAAGGCTATATACGATTCCTTTACTGCACTGGAATTAAATAAAAATGATTTTAAAAATTGTAATCCAGCATGAGTTTATAGTCGGTGGTGATGGCATCACCGTTAGTTACCCAGCTTCCACTCTGATTAATTAATGAGCCAGTTATTTCTCCAGAAACAGTAAACCGGGAAGTCAGAGGGTAATTTGCCGAAACTTTAAGAAAACGGGATCTCGTATTTTGGAAGACTTCGCCATTTTCACGCCGGGCATTGTTTTTCTTATAATGTCCATATCCCCCGCTGAATGTCGTTGATAATTTCCCCCAGTTGTGCCAAATACCCATTGAGGTCGTCCAGGTTTTATCATCGATATCACCCCACTGCGCTCTGTCTAATACAGAGGAGGCAAATTTCTGACGTAACCAGATACCGGTAGTGTTATTGATAATATATTGAATCCCGGGCTCAGCCTGAAATGAACGGACGTCACGGTCATTTTGTGAACCTCCGCTACGACGATGATCAATCTGTTGGTAAAGATAATTGAAGACCGAAAAATTGTCTGTTACACGCAGATCGGTAAAGAATTTGACGCGTGCCTGCCAGCGATCCTCAATTGAGGCACTTCCTCCCATAACGTCCCAGCCATAGCGCAGACGTTTGTAGAAATATTCATGGCCGACGATGAGTTGTGTCCACTGGTTCTGGCTGAGATAGGTCTGGTTTTCCCATGTTCCATTATAATTTGTGGTTCTGCCTTCTGAAAATGCCAGATACCAGCCGGGTAAAGCGTCATTACGCATAACTCCCTGAACGAAAGTGAGAGAATCATTTCCGCTGTGGAAATGACTGTTTCGCCAGTTATTATCTTCGATTGCATATTTCATTTTAAGCTGACCATGAACGCGTCCGCCTGCAGGATTAGAGGAGCGTGTTGATGTCCACATGACGTCTTCATCCAGATAGGACCACGGATCAACGGCAATGACCTTGCCCGATAAATCCTTCATGATGCTCATGCTTGCATTTGCCAGCGTCGGGAGCATAAGTGAAAAAATAACAGCCAGGGCATGATGATTTTTCATAATAATATCCCTTTAGATCATTTCTTTAAATTGCAATTTTGCGTGGAGACTATCTTGTTGAGGCAGACTGATGCTCCAGGGTTTGTCCGGCATGGAATACATCCGGGTGCTAAATGCCGCTTTGTCGTTAATATAAAAAACGGCAATTGAGTTCTGTATAAGCACGCGGAAATTAATTTTTTCACCGAGCGGAATATCAACCCAGGATTCAGCGTTACTTTGGTTAATCGATGCCAAAGGAGAATTAAAGAAATAGACTTTACCTTTACTCCTGTTGAACACAACATTCAGCGTCGCGTCACTCACCTGGTCATCTGTCAGCCCAAAGCTCATGACCATTCCCGAAGAGGGAATATCCACCGTTGCGGACAACTCTCCACGCCTCGGTAAAGAGGGATAAATAGATGAATGTAATGGGCCAAATTGCGTTGACGTTTTGAGCGTTTTAACAGGCAGTATCGTCTGAACCTGCCCACGGTTATCTTTTATCGCTTTCTGAAGCTCTCGTGGCATAATGCTGTTGAGCTGACCTTTTGTGTCAGCAGTCAATTCATGTACGACCAGGTTTCCTGCCCAGTCGATATTCCCCCTGTCATTGTTTCCCGCTTTAGTTGGGATCCAGCCGAAAACAAATAAACGACCATCCTTAATAGCCAGTTTACCGGCATAAAAACCGGAGCCATCGACAACATAATTATCCAGCTTATGCCACGGTCCTTCCGGATTATCTGCAACGCGATACTGCGTCAGACGCAGTGGCCACTGATCGCTGAAGCTCAGATACCAGCGCCCGTTAAAGAAGACAAGTGTCGGGCATTCAAGATTTGAATTACTGGTAATGGTGTCATTGTCAAAAAATACACCACGGTCTTGCCAGTTTTTTAAATCCGTTGAGCTATAACGCGCGATAATGCCGCGACCGTTGCTGCGGGTCGTGATCAGCATCCAGTACTCTTTCTTCTCTTCAACCCAGACAACGTGAGGATCGCGAAAGTCATTACCGCGATAGTTATCGCCCGGGAGGATAGTGTCCTGTGGATGTTTCACCCAGTGAAGACGATCTTTACTGGTGGCATGCATGACGGATTCAACCGGAAAGACGTTTTCATTATGGGCGGTATACCAGGCGTGCCAGGTATCGCCCACTTTGATAATGGAGCCGGTACCCAGGAGCAGCTCTGGATTATTGACGTTATTAACGTAAGGAATGACTTCAGAATGGTTCTGATAATTATATAAGTTGGCGCTGGTGAGCAGGTGAATCGCATGGACCCCTAAATCGCTGCCGCCGCGCACGTCATTAAGGTAAAAAATATTAAATACACCTTCGTTATAAACAGGCATTGGATCACCAACAAATGACCCCTCGACACGAGGGAAAAAGCCATTAACCTGGGTGATACTTTTGTTCTGTAATGTTTCTTTAGACATCTGTGAATATACGGGTGTATTTCCACCAGAAAGTACCAGCAAAGCAACGACAGTCGCTGAAATAAAAGTTCTCATGCTATCCCCTGAGTATCAGAAGTTATAAGTAACACCAACTACGGTGAACGGATTCCAGGAGTGCCCTGTATACGTCCAGAGCCCTGCTTCTTTAGTAAATGACGCTTTGAATTCGCCATAAAGGCGAACCTCACCAAAGACGGGATAGCTGATGGTGCCGCCAATAAATTTGTAGCGGCCATCGTAAAAGAGCTCCTGGGCATTACTGGCGTTCTCAATTTTGTCCTGTCCGAAGCCGATATACATTGACGTTAACAATGGATACCAGTTTCGCCAGAACCCGGCAGTCATTTTCCACTCCTGCTCAACAATATCGCCCCAGCTTTCACGCACCTGCCGGTTATAGTAATAGTAAGGACGTAAATACAAACCGAGATCCGGATTCACTCGGTACTGGATTGCAGGTTCAGTCTCAAAAATATACTGCTCAAGGTCGCTATTACCCGGTTGATTACCCTGCGGCTGATATTCGCCATAAGCATATCCGGCAATGCTCCATTTATTGGACAAGCGTAAGTCCTGCCAGATCTTAAAACGGTTTTTCCAGCGTTTGGTTGCCGTTTCGGATCCGACCATGACTTCTGTACCAATATTCCCTCGCCATGTTTCAAAAATATGCCCGACAAAGAACTCATTAATGGTATTGGTGCCGCTATAATCCTGATTGCTGAACTGCCCTTTATAGTCATCTTCCCTGGCATTCCAGAAACCGAAATACCAGTTTGGTAATTCATCATGCCTTAAAAAGGCCTGAATGGTGGCAAGCTTAAATTTCCCGCTATTTTTCTTTGAATTACTCCAGCGAACATCATCAATTTCAATCTGGCTGCCGACGTTTCCGTGCAGACCGCCTGCCTCCATATTCCGTCCGATACTGTTCCAGTGAACCGGCGGGGCTTCCTGCCTTAAGCGTAACAGGCTTACATCTTCAGAATCATCCACCGCATTGTTCTGGTAAGTGTTTTTGCTCTCTGAAGGCTGCGCCACAGTGGAGGTAGTGAGGCTCTGTACGGCTGCTGTGTCTCCAGCTACAGCAGAGGAAGGTTCGCGCACAGTTACATCCTGAGATCCGTTTTTAGCGGCGGAATTACTGTGCTGCTGGTTTTCAGTCTCATCCTGAAAATAGCTTTGATAGTTCCCCGTATAATCATCCGGTATCTCAGCTTTTTTTTCAGCAATGGCGGGAAAAGTGGCAAAAGACAAAAGGAGTGCCAGGGTTGTTTCCCTGTAAGACGAGTTTGTCCTGCTGTTAATTATGTCTTGAGGTTGTTCTGCTCTTTCATCCATTTTTCTATCTCGTTATTCAGAAAATATAATGCCAGCCAGAGACTGGCAGAAATAAAGACAGACAATATAAAAAGTGAGATGATATCTGGCGGAATTATTTTTCCAGAGACCAGTATCCGGCTTCTTTTAATGCAGCGGTTCCACTATTTGCAAACAGCATTATATCACGCACTCCCGGCTGCGGATAAATTCGGCTGCTTAAACAGGCTTCGCCTTCATTAACAAATACTTCCACGGATGAGCGGTCAATGAAAATTCGCAGTGAAAGAATATTGCCCTCGGGCAGGGGAATGCTGCGCGTTCCTACAAGCGAAAAATCAGGGTAGTTACGCTCCAACACTAAGCGCTGAGCCTGATTATCAACGTAAATACGCAGCCCATCTCCCAACACCATGCCATATTGTTCCGCCAGAGACGTGCTACGTTCCCATTCGAGTAATAACTCCACGGCTTCGGCCTCTGCAGCGACAAATACCTGCTGATTGTTCAGGCAATGGGCAGGGACAGGAAAATAGCTGCCTCGCAAGGCGGCCACTTCGGCGATGGGTTTCATCATCAGGCGATTATTCTCACCTAAGCTCACTTCGCGCGGCAGGGAGAGCATTCCGGCCCAACCATCCTGTTGCTCCGGCATCGGCGATTCCCACATATCAAGCCACCCAATAACAATTCTGCGTCCGTCGGGGCTCAGGAAACTTTGCGGGGCATAAAAATCGTGACCGCTGTCCATCTCAATGAATTGCCCGTCATGGCCGAACGGCTGGTCTGGCTGCCATTCTCCGAGTAAATATCCGCTCTGGAAAAGGTTACGATTTTGATAACCTTCAGCCACCAGTCCCTGTGGTGAGAACATCAGCACACGACTGCCGTTAAGGCTAAAGAAATCAGGGCATTCCCACATATAACCCATACCTTCTTCAGCCTCGGCAAGAATACCTTCGTCATGCCATTGGCGAAGGTCCGCTGAACGGTAAAGGCGTACCTGGCCGGTTTCGCCTACGCGTGAACCCACAACCATGTACCAGAATTCCCCCTCGCGCCATACTTTTGGATCGCGGAAATGATGCAGTCCTGGAGGGGTATCAAGCACCATACCATGACGCTCAAAATGAATGCCGTCACGGCTGGTTGCCAGACATTGCACCTGATAGAGATTGTCATCAGTGTCCGCCGAACCGTGGAATTTATGTCCGGTATAAATCAGTGCCAGCGTATCACCATCCACCACTGCGGAACCGGAAAAGCAGCCGTCTTTGTCTGCCGGACCTTCCGGTGCCAGTGCCACAGGCAGATGCTCCCAGTGAACCAGGTCTTTACTCCGGGCATGCCCCCAGTGCATTGGTCCCCATTTCGTTGAATACGGATGATGTTGATAAAACGCATGATACCAGCCGTCAAACCATACCAGTCCGTTAGGATCGTTCATCCAGCCTGCTCGTGCGGCAAGGTGATAGCGCGGATACCAGCGAAGGTTAATCCTGGCATGTGCTTTTTCAAGCGTCTCTTCGGCCTGTTTTAATAAGGATGTCATTGTGTTTTCTCCCGATAATTTACACAGCACCTGGCTGTAAAAAGGATTGCTCAGTTGAGGGCTTATTGGGGCGCAAAAGGAAGATGGAAATAAACGTGGTGCAGAACACCATAATGCCCATAATTAGATAGGACTGGGCGAAGCCAAATTTTTCGTAGCTGAAACCCGCCAATGGTGATAACACAGTGCCAATAACCGAACTCGTGCAGGCAAATCCCACCAGATAAATCGTGGAAGACAAACGCTTGTCGAAATTCAGGCTGTTGTATTTAAAAATAGCCACCAACAATACCGGCAGCTCTAAGGCGTGCAGCAGTTTTGTGATCGAAATAAGCAGAGGCCCTTCAACCAGGCCGGAGGCGATCATACGCAACGCCATTACCATGCCTGCGAATATCAGGCCATTTTTGGCGCCAATTTTGTTAACCAGCCACGGTGCGCAGAACATGCCTGCCGCTTCCAGAAATACCTGAAAGGAATTTAAATAACCAAACATGGCATTTCCTTCCCGTAAGGTCGGAAACTGTGAGGAAAAATAAACCGGGAATTGCTGATCGTAGACGCCGTAAATACAGGTTCCCACCACGAAGAAAATAAGTGCCCAGAAACGCGGTAACGTTAGCAGACGGAGGGCATCTTCCAGAGAAACCTTTTTCGCGCCAATCTCCAGCTTCTCCATGCTCGCCGGTGCGGCAACTTTTAATCGGGCCAGCAGGCAGAAGAAGACCAGTCCAGAGCATGATGCCACCAGAAAGTTGAGATCTGGATTAATATTAAACAGCAGCCCGGCAAAAAACGTGGCTACGGCCCACCCCAAAGAGCCCCACATGCGGACTCGTCCAAATTCAAAGGTACTCTGACGCGCAACGCGCTCGGTATAAGACTCCAGCACGCCAATACCGCCATTAAACGTCATCCCAATAAACAGGCCGCCAAAAACACTACCCAGCAGGATATTCAGGCTGAGCAGATAGCTAAAAAATAGATAAGCAGGGCCGGAGAGGATCAGCAATGCTGTAATAAACCACAGCAAATTTTTGCGCAGACCAAGACGATCCTGAATAAAACCGTAGAAGACCTGAGCAAAAAGGGCAGATACCGATAAAACAGAAAAGATAATGCCTGTTTCCGATGCTTTTAATCCCACTTCCTGGTGGAGCCAGATAGAAAGAAGTGAGCTGGACGAAGACCAGGTGACAAAGAAAAAGAACAGCAAAGCACTGAGCAGCAAATAGCTGCGGGAAGGCCTTTTTTTCATCTGAACAATCTCATAGCGGATTATATGTGTTTATGGTAACGTTAACATCTATTGCTCACATCGCTTTTTGACGCGATATTCGATGTTAATCACAAAAGTTAACGTTAACATTTCTCATGTGAGATCTGCGTCAAATTTCTGTTCCAAATTCCCAAAATGACGGGCTCAATGCTTAGAATAATGAGTTCATTTTACGGATAATCTTTACTGCAGCGGTTCGCTTGCGCAACGAGGATGTAGCCGTGTTTTCGCAAAATGGAAGGTTATGGCGTCTTTAAAAGATGTGGCCAGAATGGCCAATGTTTCGTTAATGACAGTTTCGCGGGCACTGAATAGCCCTGAACGCGTGAAGCCTGAGACGCTTGCACGGGTGCAGGAGGCTATTCTGCATCTGAACTACGTACCCGATTTGTCAGCAAAACAGATCCGGAGTGTCGGTACTAAAAATAAAACGATTGGCGTACTGGCACTGGATACGGTAACGACACCTTTTTCGGTAGAAATCACGCTGTCAATTGAGGAGACTGCACGCGCGCACGGCTGGAATAGTTTCGTGGTTAACATGTTCTCTGATGATAACCCTGACGACATTGTCGATCTCCTTCTCGCTCACCGGCCGGGGGGCATTATTTTCACCACCATGGGATTACGTGAAGTGCACGTTCCGCCTAAGTTGCTGATGTATCCTTGTGTTCTGGCAAACTGTGAAAATAAAGGGGAGCCGGTTGCCTGTTACATCCCTGACGATGAACAGGGACAGTACACTGCGGTTCAGGCATTACTGGCGGCAGGATATCGTCGCCCCATCTGTTTGCATTTACCGATCAACCATCTGGCAACTTCCCGTCGTCGAAAAGGGCTGGAACGCGCCTGCCGCGAGGCAAGCATTGATCCAGATAAGCTGGAGCATTGCTATATGCAATTTGGCGATGAACATTACCGTGATATTCCTGACATCCTGCTAGCGCATATTCATCAGGGGATACCTCAGTTTGATTCGGTTATTTGCGGGAATGACCGTATTGCATTCATGGTGTATCAGACCCTTTTGGCTAAAGGAATATCTATCCCGCAGGATATCGGGGTTATTGGGTACGACAACCTTGTAGGCATCGGCAACCTGTTTTTACCCCCGTTATCCACGGTTCAGTTACCACATTACGAAATTGGCCGGCTGAGTACGTTGCATATTATTAAAGACGATGACAGAAAGGAGAGAGTACTGGTCGATAGCCCCTGGCTGTCCCGCGAGTCATTTTGAAAGCAATAACCGCCATGTTGCTGTAGCCAGAGGCTTTGCTTTTAGCCAAAAGGTTAGTTTTCCATGTTTTGAAAAAACTGATGTCAGCTTTGCGCCATAACTTTCTCGATATCCGCTGTGGGAACCATCCAGATGAAAAGCGCATGATCAAATCTGATGAGTTATTGTCGCTGCTGATTGCAGAGGCTGACAGAGTTCAACAGGCTGGGAGGTGGAAACATGTACAGCTTCTTGATTTGCGCCCTGGGTGACCTGCTTCCGGTTGATTATCAGATGCCAATGTTAGTCCTACACTTGTCTGCTATTCGCTCAAAGAAGACCTACCTGTATCCGGATTTGCAGCTTCGTGCCAGGAGCGGAAGTTGGAGTACCGGAGACTCTCTGATAGTGGAGCGGTAGTTTTGTAGGGATGATAACGCTGACATTAAGATGGTAATGGGGTACGCTCAATTTGCACCGGGTCGTCTCAACGAAGCCATCCACTTTACCCCTCTTAACAACATGGATTGAATGACGTTATGGAAAATAAATACAAACATGACCTTCACGAAATTCTTTGTTTGAAAACGGTTGGTGAATCTTTCGAGGCTTATCGCGTAGATGATTATGACAAGATGATCATTGAGTGGGCAGAAAGAGAGCTACTCTCGGGCAATAGTTCTGAATTATTGTTAATTTTAGCCTCTCTCAATTTAGATAAACGTCCTGATTCAGATGAAATTGAGCGCTACCTTTATGCATATATGCTTGAGCAAAACATCGTTATGCCCAGCATCAACGCTAGTGCAATGACGTGGCTAAGGATCAAAGCTTGGTATCTTATGCATGCCGAGACTTCCAAAGAATTAGAGTTACGGCTGCATCAAATACCTGCATTTCACTCATCTCCGGGTTCTCGTATCCTCAGCAACATCTGCTGGCAGTTTTACCGCATATACGATGATCTCTATGATGATTGGGGGCCTGGATATCCCTCTAAGGCTTCAGCGATGAACGAGGCAGACATTATTGATTTTGTGAAATGCCGCGTGAAGCCCTTCTATCGCATTCTCTGCAGTTCTGATTGGGCATGGGTTTTGGCCCATGCCGCATAGACAATCTAGTGGCAGCAGACTGGCCTGCTGCCACTAGTCTAGCGCACGACTATGTTTGAAAAGTGCCCCAGAGGCCAGAATAATTTTGTACTTCCGCTTTTCGCTCTTAGCAGACCTTTTTCTCCAAGAGCCTTTCCGCTATATGCCAGCAGCGGACGTTACTGACGCAACGATGAGTTCAAAAACGGTGAGTCAGTCCTGATTTTTACTCCTTTTCCAACCAGTCAATGAAGAACTGGGTGAAGGCGGTAACCGCCAGCGGCTGCAACCGTCGCTGCGGATAGACAAATTGCAGCCCGACATTTTTTTTATCAAAGCGGCTAAACCCAATAAAACTTTCAGCAAACAGCAGGTGCAGCCTCCCCTGTTCCACATCACGCTTTACATCCCACCATGACTTACTGGCAATACCCGCATCAGCCAGTACCCACTGGCGGAGCAGTGCACCATCGTCGCACACCATGGCTGGGGTAAAGCGTAATGCGATCTGTTTACCGTCGTGCTCAAAACGCCATTCGTTCATGACCATTCCGCGCAGTTCCAGCGCCAGGCATCGGTGGTTGTGCAAATCCTCAATGGTACCAGGTGTACCTGCTGCCCGGAGATAGTTGGCTGAGGCGACCAGTACCCGATGATTCGGACGGATATTTCTCACCACCAGGCTGCTGTCTGGCAAGTTGCCAAAGCGAATGCTCATGTCCAGGCGGTTGGCGACCAGATCTTCAACATTTTCGCCCAGGTATACCGAGCTTTTCACTGCCGGATGCAGCCGGGAAAAATCGAGCAACGCCGGGCTGAGATACTGTCGGCCAAAATCGGAGGGGGCCGAGATGCGGATATTACCGCTGAGCACTCCTTCTTTTTGCACAAGCAGCGACTCAGCGTGGTTCATTTCATCCAGTACGCGCAGCGCAGCATGATAAAACTCTTCACCGGCACGCGTCAGGGTAATGGCGCGGGTGGAGCGGTGGAATAGCCGGGTCTGATACCGCTCTTCAATCGCCTTCAGCCTCGCGGTCATAGTGGCCGGCGAGAGACCCATACGGCGACCGGCGGCTGAAAGCCCGCCCGCCTCCACCACTGCGACCAGCAGTGCCATATCTTCAAACTTTCCCATTATTCAGTAATCCTGAAAAGAGAATCATATTTCCCTGCCATTATCAAAATATATAACGCCACGTAAAGTACTTTCAAAGGTTCATTACGGGGACAGAAAATGGAAAATCGTACACTTTTTGATAGCTACCACCTGAAGGCTCTCAGCCTGAAAAACCGGATCGTGATGGCACCAATGACCCGGGCGCGGGCGTTACAGCCGGGCAACGTTCCTTCCGCACTCATGGCGGCGTACTACCAGCAGCGCGCCAGCGCGGGTTTGATCATTACCGAAGCCACGCAGATTTCACCTCAGGGACAGGGGTACTCCTGGACACCAGGCCTGCACTCCGCTGAACAGGTTGAAGGATGGCGGCTGACCACAGAAGCCGTTCACCGTGCAGGAGGGATTATCTTTTCCCAGCTCTGGCACGTTGGCCGCATGTCATATGCGGGTTTCCATGAAGATGGCAAACCTGTCGCGCCGTCTGCGCTGGCGCCGGATGCCCAGGTATGGGTTGTTGATGAGCAGGGAGAAGGTCATATGGTCGACTGTCCGGAGCCGCGCGCGCTAGAGCATGCCGATATTCAGCAAATTATTGCGGATTACCGGCAGGCCGCATTAAACGCCATTAACGCTGGTTTTGATGGTATTGAGGTGCACGGCGGTAATGGTTATCTGATCGATCAGTTTCTTCGCCGGACATCGAACAAACGTACCGATCAGTATGGTGGCAGCCTGGCTAACCGGATCCGTTTTGCGCAGGAGGTGCTGGAAGCCATCAGCGACGCCATCGGCAATACGCGCACGGGCATACGCCTTTCCCCGTTCATCACCCAGCGCGGAATGAACGACCCGCAGGTCATTGAAGCGATCCTCGCGCTGGCTGCATGGTGTGAAAAGAAAGGTATCGCCTATATCCACCTGGCAGAGGCAGACTGGGACGACGCCCCACAAGTCCCTGCTGATTTTCGTGAAACATTACGCGCCACCTTTAGCGGCACCCTTATTGTCGCCGGCAATTATACCCAGGACAAAGTAGACAAACTCCTTAAGGCGGGGCTGGCCGACCTGTTTGCCTTTGGCCGCCCGTTTATTGCCAACCCTGACTTGCCGTACCGGCTCAGGAATAACCTTCCATTAGCGACCGTAAGCAATCCCGCCACGCTCTTTGGCGGAAGCAGCGCAGGCTATACCGATTATCCGTTCTACAAAACCAACGAGGCGTAACGTGAAGGCGAAAAAAACATTCATCGGCGGGCGGCTGAAATGCACCCGGCTCACCTGTTTCTCTGAGGCAACACAAAGGAACTTTTTATGAAAAAGTTAACGTCTTATTCTCCCCGGCTGGCGGCGCTTATGCTGCTTCCCGTGGCCAGCGCTGTGTTTTCTGCACCGCTTGAGCTGGTGAAACCCCATGAATTGATCGCGGAAAACCACTTATCATCAGCCCGCGAGGCCGCGCTTGAAACCGTCGCCAGACGTTACGCAACATTCTGGAATACGGGTGATGAAGCCCTGGCCCGTGAGGCGCTGGCCGATAATTTTATCGACAAGACACCGCCTGAAGGCCGCAAACAGGGACCGGAAGGCGCGCTTCTGGCTTCCCGCGCCTTCCGTACCGCCGTCCCGGATCTGAGTTGCGAGGTTGAGCAGATGATCGTTGCAGGCGATCGAGTGGTATCACACCTTCATTTCCGCGGACATTTCACGGGAACCTTCGGCAAACTGAAAGGAAAAGGCCAGCAGGTTGATTTTATCGCGACGGATATCTATCAGATCAGAAACAACAAAATCATCGCCAACTGGCATCTTGAAGATAACCTGACCCTGATGAAACAACTGGGTGCGTTATAAAACAACGGCCTGGCGATGCGTCCGCAGCTCATGGCGTGCGCAGGTGTTTCCTGCGCAGATTCATGCACCTCAATACGACGCGTTTTTGGTCGTGCAATCAGACATGATTCCCGCACTCACCTTTTGAAGGAGTTGAAAAATCACATAAACCGCTCTGCTCCACCTGAAGCTTCAATTGTCTGCCCGGTAACAAACTGATTTCTATCAGAAAGCAGGAAAGCAGTAATCGATGCAATGTCTTCAGGAAGCCCAAAGCGGCCTACCGGCGTTTTCTCTTTACCCAGTAATGCCATAACCTCGTCGTCCGTTTTGTCAGCCAGTTCAGGACGGCGATTGCGGACATTCGGTAGCATATTCTGCGCCCAGTTATCCGTCGCGACAGCGCCTACACCAATCGCATTCACCAGAATGCCATCCGCAGCCACACTCAGCGCTACGCTACGGGTCAGGTTGTTGATAGCGGCGCTCAGTGCATGTGAGACGGTAAGTTGTGGGTTAGGATAGATGCCGCCAATAGATGAAATATTGACAATACGTCCCCAGTGTCGTCTCTGCATTCCGGGTATCACAGCCTTGCAAAAGCGTCGCATGGCGGAGAATTTGGTCTCCGTCATTAACTGCCACTCCTCTTCCGAGGTGGTTAACAGCGTGCCCGCATGTGCTCTTCCGGCATTATTCACCAGCAAATCAATGTGCTGAAAAACCTTTTCTGCTTGTTCAACCACCCGCGAAGGCAGATCCGGATTCGTTACATCCCCGGCGACAGGCAGCGCCGAAACAGCATATTTATCGGTGATTTTTTTCGCCGCCAGGATCAAATCAGGTTCTCGTCTGGAAACCATCACTAAATGCACACCATTGGCGGCCAGCTCTTCACAAATACTGAAACCAATCCCGGTTCGTGCTCCGGTTACCAGAGCCACTTTTCCTGTCAGTTTTAAATCCATGGGTTGCTCCTCAAATTAAGCACTGTTAACAACATAAGAAGAATTAGTAACCGATCTTAATTTCAGAAGCTTGGGCAACAGAATTCAGACGTCTGAAAAAAACGGCCAAAGCGTTGAGAGCCGCCTCTGCTTATTCTGCAGAAAATAGTGAGTTTAGAGCGAGGAGTGGCCAGTGCGTACGAACAACCACGAGCTTTCTTCTGCCAGGGTTCTGATGCTGGCGATGATTTGCTGCATTGTTGTGGCAAATATTTATTTTAACCAATCTGTTCTTAATCTGATCGCGGGTGCCTTTCCCAATGAATGGGAAGCGGTTTCTTTAATCCCCATGGTCACCCAGTTAGGCTATGCGGCGGGTTTATTATTTCTGATCCCACTGGGCGATTATATTGAACGTCAATGGCTTATCCTGCGACAGGCTCAGGTGCTTTTGCTGGCGCTGATCGGCATGATGCTATCCCCAACGGCGACAGTGCTGGTGTTCTTCTCGTTCCTTACGGGTATGGCTGCAACCGTCGCCCAACAAATAGTGCCGCTCGCTGCCTCTCTCTCCAGGCCGTCTTCACGGGGCAAAACAGTAGGTACCGTGATGAGCGGCGTCCTCGCAGGTATTCTTGCTGGCCGGGCTATCGGAGGCCTCATCGGTCAGTATTTCGGCTGGCGTGGCGTCTTTTTGTCCGGCGCGATCATGACATTGCTGGCGCTATTTTTCATCGCCCGCCTTTTGCCTTCTCAGTGGTTGCCCACGCCAACGTTTCACTATCTGGCAGTATTACGTTCACTGGGCGATCTGTGGAAAAGCGAGCCGCAAGTACGTAATGCGACGCTGACACAAGCCATGCTGTTTGCCTCCTTCAGTGTGCTGTGGACCGTGCTCCCTTTCTGGTTAGCCCATCGCTACCATTACGGTGCAGGCGTAACCGGAACCCTGGCGGTTTTGGGACTCATCGGTATTCTGTGTGCGCCTCTGGCGGGAAGTCTCAGTGACCGCCAGGGATCATTTCGAATGGTTGTTTTTGGTGTGTCACTGATGCTGTTAGCCTGGATGGTTTTTTGGGGCTGGAACAGTATGGCGGGTATGATGGTGGGCATTTTACTCCTGGATGCGGGTGAACAATGTGTACTGATAGCTAACCAGCACACGATTTATTCTTTGCGTCCGGATGCCAGAAATCGGCTTAATACCCTCTTTATGAGTGTTATGTTTATTGGCGGGGCATGCGGTTCATTGGCGGCCACCGGTTTATGGGAGGCAACGCATAGCTGGACGCTGATCTCCTCAGTGGGAGCCGGGCTGGCGATGATGGGATTATTAACAGCCGTGAGACGTCAACCTTCAGGTCGCCATTCGGCCACATAGCGCCAGAGCATGTCTGACATCCGTTGCGCTGTCTGAACCATCGACATCATGTAAAACGTTTTCTATTAATTGCTTAGCCGCCAATTGTTCCCCGGCTTCCGCCTGCAACATTGCCAGTGAATAAGCAATACGCAAGGCCCAACCGTGTGCCTGTTGCTGACGCGCCTTAGCCAGTGCCTGCTCTAACAACGGGCGTTGCTCCTGCGGGGATAACTGCGTGGCGGAAAGACGCATCAACTCGGGCGCACACCAGTTTTCATGATCCAGCCTGGCAGCTTGCTGCGATATCCCGGTATCAATTTCTGACAACAAGGGGGAGTATTGCCAGTCTAATCCCATCGCACGCAACGAACTAAACAGTGTGCTTTGGCTTACGTCGGTATGGCTAAACCGTTGTGCCCAGACAAGAAACAGCTCGCCATAGGTCTTCCAGAAATACAAATCATGCTTCTCTGCCAGAGAAATAAGCCAGTTTGCGGCCTTCACAACCCAACGCGGATTGCGATCCAGTGCGGCTGTCATACAGGCACCTTCAGCCAGCGCGCAGCAAAGCGAGCAGGCATGCTGTAAACGAGCGGCTTTTTTAACACCGCGCCACGCCATCTGTTTCGCGGCCCGATACTCACCCTGAACCCAGAGCAAACGAGACAGAAAAGCCATACCGGCACTCTGTTGATCAAGACCGAAACGAAAAGAGTGGCTTACGCTCTCCCGATCGTACCAGGCCAGCGATTGCAGCAGGTAATTGCGCCCGACGGCATGCTGCCCTAAAAAATGCAGTGAAACGCCGAGCAGACGTAGCCCGGTAGCCTGCGCCTCCGCGTCTTTGATGACGAGCGCGAGATCATGCAGCGACTGCGCATGCAGAAGCGATGTATTCAGCTCGCCCGTGCGCAAGCAATACAGCCATAACCCGTAATGCGCCTGCAAACGTATCTCTTTGTCGTCGAGCTTTTCTGCCAGCGTCAGTGCGGTTTGCCAGGCTGAATGGGTTTCAGATGTTGGGCCTTTTGCCCAGGTGGATGCCTTACCCGCTGCGGCGCAGAGATGCATTCGCTGGCGTAACGTTAAAACAACCCGCGAACTATTTTCATATAACAGAGGCGAGATATGACGCTGACATTCATCATAGAGGGAATATTCAATCCAGAAAGGCGTCATCGCCTGTAATATCGCCAGCCCTGTAGAGGGATCGCGCCCCTCAGTGAATGTTTGCTGTAAAACACTGCGCAAATCATTAAGGATGTGACGATAGCGCTCCCGCCACTGTTCCGTTGGCAGCACCAGCCAGTCAGCCTGGGCCTGCTCCACCAGGGTTTTATAATAATCGGCAAACCGGAGCGAAAGTTCTTCATATTCATCCTGTTGCCGGAGTTTATTGCAGGCGAACTGGCGCATGGTTTCCAGCAGACGAAAACGGGTTACAGGCACCTGGCTACTAACCTGAATCAGCGAGAGGGAGAGTAACCGCTGCACATCGTCAATCACCTGCCAGTGATGCTTGTCCCTGGTCACCAGCAAATCAGTGACGGATTGCATACTGAACGTGTCGGTGAAGATGCCCAGCGTTCTGAATAACCGCTGTTCGCGCGCGTTGAGTAACTGATAAGTCCATTCCAGCGTGGTCACTATTTTCTGGTGTCTGGGAACCAATGCGCTGTGCGTATTGCTCAATAGCTGGAAACGGTCCTCCAGTCGGCTATAGATCTCGCTGACGCTCATTACTGGCAGACGGGAGGCGGCAAGTTCAATGGCCAACGGCAAGCCATCAAGATGACGGCATAATTTGCCAATCAGCGACAATTCGCTGTCTGAAGGATGAAAATCATGTCGGTTGGCTTGTACGCGCCCGATAAAGAGACGGACGCTGGCAAAAGAGAGTAGCGTTTGCTTATCGCTGTCTGTCCGTTCAGGAATTTGTAATGGCGGTAATAAATATTGTTGCTCGCCGGCAATCTGTAATGCCGCCTGGCTGGTCAATAACAGCCTGCTATGTGGAGCCGCGTGCAACAGCGAGGTTATCACGGGCTCCAGTTCATTAATTAAATGTTCGCAGTTATCAACCAGCAGTAAACAGCGGCGTTGTGCAAGCTGTTGCCGTAAATCGGCATCATGATGCAGGCTAGCTAATGGAAAATGTAGCGCCTGAGAAAACACAGATAACAAGCTGGAGGCTTCGGTGATATGCGCCAGTTCAACCACGCCTGTTCCATCCGGAAAATGCGTGCGCACACGATTGACAACTTCCCATGCCAGACGCGTTTTCCCGACGCCCCCGGAACCTGTAATCGTGACCAGATGGTGGTGATTTAATAACGTACAAATGTCCTGCAAGGCCTGGTCACGCCCTAAAATCGACGTCAGAAAAGGGGTAACAACAGGCTCGGGTAGCTCTGGTTTCGCAGGCGTTTGCAGCGGTGCACTATTGATATTTAAGCGGTAACCGCAACCAAATTCAGTGACAAGTAAATGCCGATCGTGGCCCAGAATGCTGCGAATAGCGGAGATTTGCGCCTGAAGATTATTTTCTTCGACAATTTCATTTCCCCACACCTGAACAAGTAAAGCCTCTTTACTTACCGCCTTACCTTCAGCCCGCAGCAGCACAACCAGAACATCAAACGCTCTGGCAGAAATTCTTACAGGCTTACCCCGGTGCAACAAAATCCTCAGTTGGGGCCAGATTTGCCATTCGGCAAAGTGCATCTCATCGGTTGTTATCATGGTGTTGAGATCTTCTGTTTTGACCATCACGAATCACTGTGCGCAGAGAAAGTCATCTTTAACGGAAGTCATTATCAGCATCGGATGATGTGCTGCGTGTGCTGTCCGGCCTGCATTTCGCCAGCGCCATCCGCAACCGCGCCTAAAAAGAGCCACGGCCTCACTGTAACATAGCCTTGTCTACTGCTTTAAACCTCAGTAGCTTTGCCTGTTGTTTTCCTGCCATAAAGACTCCGTTATCATGCTTACTCCGCATTCCTGGGAAAACCTTCAGAATGCTTGTGAATGAGGCAAGGCGATACGCCACAAGAATGATAAAAATCGCCGGCTCGTTAAATTTTAAGCACATGGACATCATAAACTGATGAGTACACTAGAGAATTTCGACGCGCATACGCCAATGATGCAGCAGTACCTGAAGCTGAAAGCACAGCATCCGGACATTCTGCTGTTCTACCGGATGGGCGACTTTTACGAACTGTTTTATGACGATGCGAAACGCGCTTCGCAGCTTATGGATATTTCGCTGACCAAACGCGGCGCATCGGCAGGCGAGCCGATCCCGATGGCCGGCGTTCCGCATCATGCGGTGGAAAACTATCTGGCGAAGCTGGTGAGTCTTGGCGAATCCGTGGCGATTTGTGAGCAAATCGGCGATCCGGCAACCAGCAAAGGTCCGGTCGAGCGCAAAGTGGTGCGCATCGTTACGCCAGGCACCATTAGCGATGAAGCGCTGTTGCAGGAGCGTCAGGACAATCTGCTGGCCGCCATCTGGCAGGACAGCAAAGGTTTTGGCTACGCCACGCTGGATATCAGCTCCGGGCGTTTTCGCGTCAGCGAACCGGCCGATCGCGACACCATGGCCGCCGAGTTGCAGCGCACCAATCCCGCCGAGTTGCTCTATGCCGAAGACTTTGCCGAAACAGCGCTGATTGAAGGCCGCCGCGGCCTGCGCCGCCGTCCGCTGTGGGAGTTCGAAATTGATACTGCCCGTCAGCAACTGAACCTGCAATTTGGCACCCGCGATCTGGTCGGTTTTGGAGTGGAAAACGCGCCGCGCGGCCTGTGCGCAGCCGGTTGCCTGCTGCAGTATGTCAAAGACACGCAGCGCACTGCCCTGCCGCATATTCGCTCCATCACCATGGAGCGCCAGCAGGACACGATCATTATGGACGCCGCGACGCGCCGGAATCTGGAGATCACGCAGAACCTGGCGGGCGGTGTCGAAAATACGCTGGCCTCGGTACTTGATTGCACCGTAACGCCAATGGGCAGCCGCATGCTGAAGCGCTGGCTGCATATGCCGGTTCGCGATACAAAAGTGCTGACGGAACGCCAGCAAACCATTGGCGCACTGCAGGGTCACTGCGGCGAACTGCAACCGGTGCTGCGTCAGGTGGGCGATCTGGAGCGTATTCTGGCACGTCTGGCGCTGCGCACTGCGCGTCCGCGCGACCTGGCGCGTATGCGTCACGCGTTCCAGCAACTGCCGGAACTGCGCGCGCAACTGGCGGAAGTGAAAAGCGCGCCGGTGCAGGCGCTGCGCGAAAAGATGGGCGAGTTCAGCGAACTGCGCGAGCTGCTGGAGCGCGCGATTATCGATGCGCCACCGGTGCTGGTGCGCGATGGCGGCGTGATTGCGCCGGGTTATAACGCCGAACTGGACGAATGGCGCGGTCTGGCGGATGGCGCGACCGACTATCTTGACCGTCTGGAACTCCGCGAGCGCGAGCGCCTCGGGCTGGATACGCTGAAAGTGGGTTATAACGCGGTACACGGTTACTACATCCAGATTAGCCGCGGGCAAAGCCATCTGGCGCCGATCCATTACGTGCGTCGCCAGACACTGAAAAATGCCGAACGCTACATTATTCCGGAACTGAAAGAGTACGAAGACAAAGTTCTGACCTCGAAAGGCAAAGCGCTGGCGCTGGAAAAACAGCTTTATGAGGAGCTGTTCGATCTGCTGATGCCGCATCTGGCCGACCTGCAACAGAGCGCCTCTGCGCTGGCGGAACTGGATGTGCTGGTGAACCTGGCGGAACGCGCTTATACCCTGAATTACAGCTGCCCGACCTTTACTGATAAACCAGGCATCCGCATTACCGAAGGGCGTCATCCAGTGGTCGAGCAGGTGTTGAAAGAGCCGTTTATTGCTAACCCGCTGAATTTATCGCCGCAGCGCCGGATGTTGATCATCACCGGGCCGAACATGGGCGGTAAAAGTACCTATATGCGGCAGACTGCGCTGATTGCGCTGCTGGCCTATATCGGCAGCTATGTGCCCGCGCAAAAAGTCGAGATCGGCCCAATCGACCGCATCTTTACTCGCGTCGGCGCGGCAGACGATCTGGCCAGCGGCCGTTCGACCTTTATGGTAGAGATGACCGAAACCGCCAACATCCTGCATAACGCCACGGAAAACAGCCTGGTGCTGATGGACGAAATTGGTCGTGGGACATCGACCTATGATGGTCTGTCGCTGGCATGGGCATGTGCGGAAAATCTGGCGAATAAAATCAAGGCATTGACGCTGTTCGCGACCCACTACTTTGAGCTGACGCAACTGCCGGAAAAAATGGAAGGCGTGGCAAACGTGCATCTCGACGCGCTGGAGCATGGCGATACCATCGCCTTTATGCATAGCGTGCAGGACGGCGCGGCCAGTAAGAGTTACGGCCTGGCGGTCGCGGCGCTGGCGGGCGTGCCGAAAGAGGTGATTAAACGCGCGCGCGGCAAATTGCGCGAGCTGGAAAGCCTGTCGCCGAATGCGGCGGCTACGCAAATAGACGGCACGCAGATGTCGCTGTTGGCTCCGACAGAAGAGACCAGCCCGGCGGTGGAAGCGCTGGAAAACCTCGATCCGGACAGCTTAACGCCGCGTCAGGCGCTGGAATGGATTTACCGCCTGAAAAGCCTGGTGTAAGGCGCTGATTGCCAAATGGCACGCAGCCTGGAAGTTTTCCGCGCTGTGATCGAATCCGGCCTGTCATTCTGTGCAGGCCGGACTTTCAGGCGATTACCGTTGTTTTTCTGCCAGCAGCGGCGGAATCGTCGGCACCTGCGGCGCGTCATCAATATCTTTCTGCGTTATACGAAACGCTTGTGGATAGTGCTCACGGCTGGTACGGCGCAGCGGTTCGGTATCACGCCAGGTATATAAACAGTGCTGGCACTGGTACACCGTCCAGACCCCTTTGACCGGCGACGTCGCCATGATTTCAATGTGCTCATCGGCACAACGTGGACAGATCATTTTTCGCTCCTTATTTTTGGCGGCTCGCCAGCATGGCGGTCAGTTTTTCAGCCCACTCTTTGGTTTCCGGCAAATCGCGTACCGGCTGGCTGTAGTGGCCACGGTTATCCGGCGCAACCGGCGTGGTGGCGTCGATAATCAGTTTGTCGGTGATCCCGGCCGGGCTTGAACCCGGATCGAGTTCCAGTACCGACATATTCGGCAACTGCACCAAATCACCTGCCGGGTTTACTTTCGACGACAGCGCCCACATCACCTGCGGCAAGTTAAACGGATCGACGTCTTCATCAACCATGATCACCATCTTCACGTAACCAAGGCCGTGCGGCGTGGTCATGGCGCGCAAACCCACTGCGCGGGCAAAGCCGCCGTAACGTTTTCTGGTGGAGATAATTGCCAGCAGACCGTGGGTATACATGGCGTTTACCGCCTGCACTTCCGGGAACTCGGCTTTCAACTGCTGATACAGCGGCACACAGGTTGCTGGCCCGATCAGATAATCGATTTCCGTCCATGGCATGCCAAGGTAAAGGGATTCAAAAATCGGTTTCGTGCGATAAGAGACTTTATCGATGCGCACTACCGTCATGTTACGCCCACCGGAATAGTGGCCGGTGAACTCACCGAACGGCCCTTCGATCTCGCGCTTACGCCCTTCGATCACCCCTTCAAGGATCACTTCCGATCCCCACGGCACATCGAAACCGGTCAGCGGCGCAGTGGCAATCGGGTACGGGCTTTCGCGCAATGCGCCCGCCATCTCATATTCCGACTGATCGTATTTCAGCGGCGTGGCGCCCATCAGAGTAATAATCGGATCGTTACCGAGCGTAATCGCGATGGGCAGATCTTCGCCACGCTCTTCTGCTTTATGCAGATGCAGCGCAATATCGTGCATTGGCACCGGCTGCAGGCCGAGTTTGCGTTTGCCTTTCACTTCCATGCGGTAGATGCCGACGTTCTGTTTGCCAAAATGTTCGGGATCGAGCGGATCGCGGGAAACAACGCAGGCTTTATCAAGGTAGAAACCGCCATCGCCGTCGTTCAGGCGGAACAGCGGCAAAATATCGAACAGATTGATGTCATCGCCATCAACGCTGTTCTCCGCCCACGGCGGATTGTCTCGACGTTCCGGGGCGACCGGAAACTTATCCCAGCGACGGATAAATTCGTCAATCTGCTGCTTAACCGGCGTGTTCGGCGGTAATCCCAGCGAAATCGCGTGGTTCTGCCACGAACCGATGGTGTTCATCGTGACGCGGGCATCGACAAAGCCGCGGATATTATCGAACCACAGTGCGGGGGCACCTTCGCCAATGCGGCCGGTCGCATTCGCGGCAGCGGCCAGATCCGGCTCGGCATTGACCTCTTCACTGATTTTCAGCAACTGTCCTTGCTCGTCCAGCGCCTGTAAAAAACTGCGTAAATCATCAAAAGCCATTATGCATTCTCCTGTGAATAATTTTGCGCCGCCTGCAAACCACCCCAGCGCTTCGCCTGCGGCAGCGAAAGACCGAACTGATCCAGCACGCGGGCGACAATATGCAGCGTGACGTCGTCAATCGTTTGTGGATGGTTGTAATAAGCGGGCATCGGCGGAACCATGGCGACGCCGAGGCGGGATAATGCGAGCATATTTTCCAGATGGATGGCGCTCAGCGGCGTTTCTCGCGGAACCAGCACCAGCTTGCGCCCCTCTTTCAGCACCACATCGGCAGCGCGTCCAACAAGCCCTTCGGCATAACCTGCGCGAATACCTGCGAGCGTTTTCATACTGCATGGAATGATGATCATGCCGTCGGTATGAAACGATCCGGAGGAGATTGTCGCCGCTTGATCCGCCGGGTTATGGCAATGATCCGCCAGCGCAGCAACCTCACGCGGGCTAAAAGGGGTTTCCAGTTCAATGGTCGTTTTTGCCCATTTCGACATCACCAGATGCGTTTCTACCTGCGGCATCTGCTGCAATGCCTGCAACAGCGCAACCGCCAATGGCGCGCCCGTCGCACCGGTCATTCCGACAATCAGCTTCATTCACCACCTCAATATTGTTCGCATACGAACATTATGGAATACACTACGCCTGCAACACGATCCTGACAAGGCATCCCAAAACGTTGCGGCACGAAACGTGAAATTGACGATCGTTATAAAGCAACGTATAAGCCGCTATGATAAGAAGAGGATCACAATGGAGAGCGCAAATGAAATTAAGGAATGAAGCATTTCACCTGCTGCGCCAGCTTTTTCAACAGCATACCTCGCAGTGGCAGCAGGCGCTGCCCGAGTTGACTAAGCCGCAATACGCGGTGATGCGCTCAATTGCAGAAAACCCAGGCATTGAGCAGGTTGCGTTAACGGAGGTCGCTGTCAGCACCAAAGCGACGTTGGCGGAGATGCTGAGCCGGATGGAGAGTCGGGGATTAGTGCGGCGGGAAAACGATCCTGCGGATAAGCGTCGGCGGTTTATCTATCTGACGCCGGAAGGGGAAAGGCTGCTGGCAAGCAGTATTCCTGTCGGTAATGGTGTGGATCAGGCATTTCTTGGCCGCCTGAGCGCCGAAGAGCAAACGGCTTTTTCAGCGCTTATCAGAAAGATGATGGATAAAGCGTAACCGCAGAAAAGAAAAAGGCCGCGTCATCTGCGACCGGCCTTTTTGACTTGAAAAGATGTTTATTCGCGGAACAGCGCTTCGATATTCAGCCCTTGCGTTTGCAGGATTTCACGCAAACGACGCAGACCTTCAACCTGAATCTGACGAACACGTTCACGGGTGAGACCAATTTCACGGCCCACATCTTCCAGTGTCGCAGCTTCATAACCCAGCAGACCAAAACGACGCGCCAGCACTTCACGCTGTTTGGCGTTCAGTTCGAACAGCCATTTGACGATGCTTTGTTTCATATCATCATCTTGCGTGGTGTCTTCCGGACCGTTGTCTTTCTCATCGGCCAGGATATCCAGCAGCGCTTTTTCAGAATCGCCGCCTAACGGCGTATCAACTGAGGTAATGCGCTCGTTGAGACGCAGCATACGGCTTACGTCGTCAACCGGTTTGTCCAGCCGTTCAGCTATCTCTTCCGCACTCGGTTCGTGGTCCAGCTTATGGGACAACTCACGCGCGGTACGCAGATAGACGTTCAGCTCTTTAACAATGTGAATTGGCAGACGAATGGTGCGGGTTTGGTTCATAATCGCCCGCTCAATGGTCTGACGAATCCACCAGGTTGCATACGTTGAAAAACGGAACCCACGTTCAGGGTCAAATTTCTCAACGGCACGGATCAGCCCCAGGTTACCCTCTTCAATCAGATCCAGCAGCGCCAGACCACGATTACTGTAACGACGGGCAATCTTAACCACCAGACGCAGGTTACTTTCGATCATGCGACGGCGGGAAGCAACGTCACCGCGTAGTGCGCGGCGTGCAAAATAGACCTCTTCTTCGGCCGTTAATAGTGGGGAATACCCAATTTCCCCAAGGTACAGCTGAGTAGCATCTAATACACGCTGGGTGGCACCCTGCGATAACAGCTCCTCTTCAGCCAGGTCGTTATCACTGGGTTCCTCTTCTACTAAGGCTTTTTCGTCAAAAACCTCTGCTCCGTTTTCATCAAATTCCGCGTCTTCATTTAAATCATGAACTTTCAGCGTATTCTGATTCATAAGGTGGCTCCTACCCGTGATCCCTGGGCAACGCTCCTGAAAACACCTCATTGCGCCCGTTGCAGCGGCATCTGCGCGCACTGCAACGGCTCAAATGGGGAGTCTTCAACAACCTTGCACCGATTTATCGCTGCGGCAAATAGCGCAGCGGGTTTACGGATTTCCCCTTGTAACGAATTTCAAAATGCAAGCGTGTAGAACTGGTTCCGGTGCTACCCATGGTAGCTATTTTTTGCCCCGCCTTAACTTCTTGTTGTTCCCGGACCAGCATTGTGTCGTTATGGGCGTAGGCACTCAGGTAATCATCGTTATGTTTTATGATGATCAGATTACCGTAACCACGCAGCGCGTTACCGGCATATACAACGCGCCCATCTGCGGTCGCGACAATAGCCTGTCCTTTGCTGCCGGAGATATCGACGCCTTTATTGCCACCTTCGGTAGCAGAGAAGTTGTCGATAACTTTGCCATCAGTCGGCCAGCGCCATGAAGCAATAGGCGCACTGGTAGATGTACTGCTGGCAGTCGGTTCGGTTGAGCTTACAGAAGGTGCCGTAACAGGCGCTGTGATGGTTGTCGCAGGCTTGTTGTTTGGCAACATTTTGTTAGCACTTTGTTCACCTGAATCCTCAGAATACGTAATTGTCGGTTTCGAAGCAACCACTACGCTGGAATTTTGTGCAGGTTTTGAGACTATTCCTTGTGCTGAATCATCAGCCCGAGTAATGGCATTTCCACCCGTAATTGGCGTGCCGGATGCATTACCTACCTGCAATGTTTGCCCGACTTCAAGGTTATAGGGCGCGGCAACATGATTACGCTGCGCCAGATCACGGAAATCGTTCCCGGTGATCCACGCGATATAAAAGAGTGTATCGCCACGTTTTACCATATAGGTACTACCGCCGGTATAGCTGCCTTTGGGAATATTGCCGTACTGGCGGTTATAGACAATGCGCCCGTTAACGGTTTCAACAGGCGTCTGCGCCATCGGCTGAATCTGCGTTGGCTGCGCGCTCTGGCGCTGCACAGGCTGAATTTGCTGCTGCGATGATGTGCCAAGTTTTGGCGGCGGTGTAATCAACATTCCGGAACTGCCGGAACTGGAATTTGAACTGGCGTTGCCGCCAACGGAACTGACCGGGGCCGGAGCATTAGTGGAATTTGAACACCCTGCCAGCCACAGCGAAACCAGTGACAATGCCGCAATACGGCTTACGGTGAATTTCGGGCTTCCCGCGCTCATTTATCCCCCAACAATATATAGATAACCAATGACTTAAAGATAACCGCGACGCCTGGCGGCAAATGTGCCCACCATACGCTGTTACGGCCTGAAAATCCCAGGGAAAACTCTGTAACTCAGGCCAGTTCGCCTCTTATCAGCGGAACAAAGCGCACCGCTTCCACAGTATCAATAATAAATTCGCTTCCCCGCCGACGAACGCGCTTCAACTGCTGCATTTCGTCGCCTACGGGTAAGACAAGAAGGCCGCCATCATCCAGCTGCGACATCAATGCGGCAGGGATCTCCGGCGGTGCGGCGGTCACAATAATGGCGTCAAACGGAGCGCGAGCCTGCCACCCCTGCCAGCCATCACCGTGACGAGTAGAAACATTGTGTAGATCGAGCTGTTTCAGGCGGCGGCGCGCCTGCCATTGCAGGCTTTTAATGCGTTCAACAGAACAAACATGGTGTACCAGACGCGCCAGAATCGCCGTTTGATAGCCAGAGCCGGTGCCGATTTCCAACACCCGTGAGGCGGGTGTCAGCTCCAGAAGTTCGGTCATTCGCGCTACCATATAAGGCTGCGAAATGGTTTGCCCCTGACCAATAGGCAACGCGACGTTATCCCACGCTTTGTGTTCAAACGCCTCATCGATAAATTTCTCGCGCGGCACTTGCGATAACGCCTCAAGTACCCGCTCATTTTTAATGCCCTGCGCGCGTAATTGATTGAGAAGATCCTGTACGCGTTTACTCACCATTGCGAATTCACCCCGACACGATCCAGCCAGCCCGACACCACATCATGCGCGCTGTATGCTGTTAAATCTACATGCAACGGCGTGACAGAGACGTAGCCTTCGTCCACGGCTGCAAAATCCGTATCCGGCCCGGCATCGCATTTTTCCCCGGGCGGACCAATCCAGTACAGTGTGTTGCCGCGCGGATCCTGCTGCGGAATAACCTGATCGGCCGGGTGACGGCTACCGCAACGGGTAACGCGAATACCTTTGATCTGATCGAGCGGCAGATCCGGCACGTTGATATTGAGGATCCGCCCGGTACGCAGCGGTTCGCGGCTGAGAGCGCGCAGCAGAGAGCAGGTGACGGCGGCCGCCGTTTCATAATGGGTATGGCCATTAAGCGAGACGGCCAGCGCCGGAAAACCAAGATGACGCCCTTCCATCGCGGCCGCAACGGTACCGGAGTAGATCACATCGTCACCGAGATTCGGCCCGTCATTAATGCCGGAAACCACCACATCCGGGCGCGGACGCATCAGCGCGTTCACCCCAAGGAAAACGCAGTCGGTCGGCGTGCCCATCTGTACGGCGATGTCGCCGTTTTCAAAGGTAAAAGTACGGAGCGAGGATTCGAGCGTCAGTGAATTAGACGCACCGCTGCGGTTACGATCGGGCGCGACCACCTGAACATCGGCAAACTCGCGCAGCGCTTTTGCCAGCGTCTGGATTCCCGGCGCGTGGATCCCGTCATCGTTACTCAGCAATATTCGCATAATCACCCGATGTGTTAATAAGTTCCCTGACCACGCTGGTGGCAAAACTTCCCGCCGGGAGCCAGAAACGTAACTCGACGGTGACATCATCCCACCAGTTCCAGCAAAGCTTCTGCGGATAGAGCAGCATCGCGCGGCGCGCGGCTTCTACTTTTTCCCGCACCAGCAGCGCCTGTAACTCCGGCGCATCGGCAACCGCCTGTTGCTCAAACATCAGCGCTGCGCGCTGCGTGCCCCAATCGCCGCTGCCCGGCAGCGCGGCGGTAATTATTAAGGTTTTCGCATCGACGCGCGCCTGCAATTCCACGCGCTCTTCCTCGCTGGCGACAAACCAGCTACCGCGCCCCGCTAATTGTAGCGCATCGCCGTCAACAACTTGATTAAAGTCTGTTTTTTTCAATCGTTCGTTGACGATTTGATTAAACAACGCACTGCGCGCCGCCGACAGCCAGAAACTGCGTTTATTACGATCGCGCACTGGTGCAGCGCTCTGCGCCCAGCGTAACGCGCCCTGCAAATTGCTGCCGCCAATACCAAAACGCTGCGCACCGAAATAATTCGGCACACCTTGTTCACTGATGGCCTGCAAACGGGCCTCCACATCCGCCCGATCGCTCACTTCACGCAGCACCAGCGTAAATGCGTTGCCCTGCAATGCGCCCAGCCGCAGCTTGCGCTTGTGACGGGCATACTCCAGCACTTTACAGCCTTCAAGCTCAAACGCGCTGAGATCCGGCATCGTATTGCCCGGCACGCGGGCGCACAGCCATTGCTCGGTCACCGCATGTTTATCTTTTTGCCCGGCGAAGCTCACTTCGCGTGCATGAATTTTTAGGAATTTTGCCAGCGCATCTGCCACAAAACGGGTGTTGCAGCCATTTTTCAGTATACGCACCAGAATATGTTCGCCTTCGCCGTCCGGTTCAAAGCCGAGATCTTCCACAACGACGAAATCTTCCGGGTTGGCTTTGAGGATCCCGCTGCCTGCCGGTTTGCCATGCAGCCAGGTCAGGTTTTCGAATTCTGTCATTTTGCTGCCTTCACCAGCAGCGCAACCGCTTCACAGGCAATGCCTTCGCCACGCCCGGTAAAACCGAGTTTCTCTGTGGTGGTGGCTTTGACGTTGACATCATCCATATGGCAGCCGAGATCTTCGGCGATGAAGACGCGCATCTGCGGAATGTGCGGCAGCATTTTCGGCGCCTGGGCAATGATAGTTACATCAACGTTACCCAGCGTATAGCCCTTCGCCTGAATGCGTCGCCAGGCCTCACGCAGCAGCGCGCGGCTATCGGCGCCCTTAAATGCCGGATCGGTATCCGGGAACAGTTTACCGATATCGCCCAGCGCCGCCGCGCCCAGCAGCGCATCGGTCAGCGCGTGCAGCGCCACATCGCCATCAGAGTGCGCCAGCAGCCCCTTCTCGTAAGGAATGCGTACGCCGCCGATAATAATCGGGCCTTCACCGCCAAAGGCGTGTACGTCAAAACCGTGTCCAATACGCATTATGCTTTCTCCTGAAGGTCTGAAAGGGTCAGATAGAATTCTGCCAGCCGTAAATCTTCCGGTCGGGTCACTTTAATATTGTCCGCGCGTCCGGCAACCAGTTCCGGGTGGAATCCACAATACTCCAGCGCTGACGCTTCGTCGGTGATCGTCGCGCCTTCATTCAGGGCGCGGGTCAGGCAATCGTTCAACAGTTGTAGCGGGAAAAATTGCGGCGTCAGCGCATGCCATAAATCATTGCGCTCAACGGTATGGGCAATCGCCGTTTTGCCCGGCTCCGCGCGTTTCATGGTGTCGCGCACCGGCGCGGCGAGGATGCCGCCGACACGGCTGGTTTCGCTGAGCTGTAACAGCCGGTTTAAATCATCCTGATGCAGACAAGGACGCGCAGCATCATGCACCAGCACCCACTGTGCGTCGCCAGCGGCTTTTAAGCCCGCCAGCACCGAATCGGCGCGTTCTGCGCCGCCGTTCACCACGGTAATCTGCGGATGTTGCGCCAGCGGCAGGCGGGCAAAGCGCTCGTCGCCCGGACTGACGGCAATAATCACCCTGCTGACGCGCGGGTGAGCAAGCAGCGCGTCTACGGCGTGCTCAAGAATCGTTTTTTGGCCAATGGAGAGATACTGCTTAGGACATTCCGTTTGCATGCGGCGGCCGAATCCGGCGGCCGGCACGACGGCACAGACGTCCGGAATTAGTGCTGACATGTCGTAAACCCGGGACTGTTTATCGATTATTTTGTGTGTTTTGATTCTGATTCTGGTTTTGCGCTGACCCCGGCGTACGCTTTGACGAATCCGGCACCAGACGATAAAACGTTTCGCCCGGCTTAGTCATGGTTAATTCGTTGCGTGCGCGTTCCTCAATCGCTTCCTGACCGCCATTGAGGTCATCAATTTCGGCGAAAAGCTGATCGTTGCGCGATTTTAATTTGGCGTTCGTCGCCTGCTGTGTCGCCACATCTTCGCTGACGCGGCCGTAGTCATGCAGACCATTCTTGCCGAACCACAGCGAATACTGTAGCCAGACCAGTAAAGCCAGCAATAGCAGCGTTAGTTTACCCATCCTGCCCCCTGAAAAACGGCACCATCATCCCATAACTTTTCGTCAGACTCCACTCCGGGGCCGGGCGATGCCGCGCAAGCGCCAGACTTTATCATAAATGTCTTCCGAACCGTAGCCGGACACATTGCCTTAATGAGGGTTACGCTTTGACGTAAGGCCGTTAGCCCAGCAACCACATAAACAGCACGCCAAACATGGCGACGACCGTCAGCAGCGTCGCCACGCTGCTGTAGAGCAACCGGCCACCGAGCAGCGAATGCAATGCAATGCCGACTACCACGGAGACGGGCATCAGCGCGAGGAAAAAAGGCCAGGTGTAGAGAAAGAAAAATAGCGTGTTGGAACCGTAAATCATAAATGGGATCGCCAGCGCCAGCAGCCATGCAACGAACCCCACCACGGCCCCGGGAAAAGACCATGTGGTTTCGTCGGCGGTCGCGGGGAGTGACGGCGACCGTGTGAGGGTGATGTTCTGACTGTTACGCATATCGGATCCTGTTGCCTGTACGACCGGTAAACAGGAGATACGCGCGCAGATTCAGGAAGCGCAAAATCCGCGCCGGGATGCCTGAAGTGAGCGCGTACCGCCAGTACCGTCTCAGGATCTGATAATATCGCTCTCCCGGAGGAGGTCTAATAATTGGCTGACCAAATTTGTTACCAATTGTTCACCCTGCAGATGAACTTCCGGCGATTCGGGCGCTTCGTAAACCGAATCAATACCGGTGAAATTACGCAGTTCACCGGCGCGCGCTTTTTTGTACAACCCTTTAGGATCGCGCGCTTCGCAAATCGCCAGCGGCGTATCGACAAAGACTTCGATAAACCGCCCTTCTCCCAGGCGTTCGCGCACCATCTGACGCTCAGCGCGGTGCGGCGAAATAAAGGCCGTCAGTACCACCAGCCCGGATTCCACCATCAGTTTGGCCACTTCGCCGACGCGGCGGATATTCTCTTTGCGATCATCATCGCTAAAGCCAAGATCGCTGCACAAGCCGTGGCGCACATTGTCACCATCCAGCAGATAAGTGCTGACACCCGCCTTATGCAGCGCCTCTTCCAGTGCGCCAGCGACCGTCGATTTGCCGGAGCCGGAGAGCCCGGTAAACCACAGCACAACCCCACGGTGACCGTGGAGTTGTTCGCGCTGCTCAGGCGTTACCGGATGGGCATGCCAGACGACATTTTCGTCATGCAGAGCCATTATTTGCCTCCCAGCAGATCGCGAGCGCCCCAGTGCGGGAAGTGCTTACGGATAAGCTGGTTCAGCTCCAGTTCAAACGCGCTGAACTCTGAAGCGCTGGTGGTCTGTTCAATATGAACGTCACGCACCATACCCGCGCCCACGGTCACGTTGCTCAGCCGATCGATAAAGATAATGCCGCCGGTGACCGGATTTTGCTGATACGCGTCCAGCATCAGCGGTTCATCAAAGGTCAAATCAACCAGGCCAATGCCGTTCAGCGGCAGGCTCTCGACCTGGCGCTGCGTCAGATTGTTGATGTCTACCTGATACTGAATGGCATCGACGCGTGCGCGCGTCTTTTTGCCCGCCACTTTGATGTCAAAGCTCTGGCCCGGCAGCAACGGCTGTTCCGCCATCCATACCACGTCAAGCGACGCGCGCTGCACGGCTGGCAGGGTTTCCTGCGCATCAAGAATCAGGTCGCCGCGGCTGATGTCGATCTCATCTTTCAGCACCAGCGTAATGGCTTCGCCCGCGGCCGCTTCCTGTAAATCACCATCAAACGTGACGATGCGGGTAATGGTCGATTCCACGCCCGACGGCAGCACTTTGATGCGCTGACCAACGCTCACTACGCCGGAGGCCAGCGTACCGGAAAAACCACGGAAATCGAGGTTCGGACGGTTAACATACTGCACCGGGAAACGCATCGGCTGGGTATCGACTACGCGCTGGATCTCGACGGTTTCCAGCACTTCCAGCAGCGTCGGGCCGCTGTACCACGGCATTTTTTCGCTCTGGCTGGCAACGTTATCGCCTTCCAGCGCCGACAGCGGCACAAAGCGGATATCCAGGTTGCCTGGCAGTTGTTCTGCAAAGGTCAGGTAGTCCTGGCGGATGTTTTCGAAGATCTCTTCACTAAATTCCACCAGATCCATTTTATTCACCGCTACCACCAGGTGCTTGATACCCAGCAGCGTGGAGATAAAGCTGTGGCGACGGGTTTGATCCAGCACGCCTTTACGCGCATCGATCAACAAAATCGCCAGATCGCAGGTGGACGCGCCGGTGGCCATATTGCGAGTGTACTGCTCGTGCCCGGGGGTATCGGCGATGATAAATTTGCGCTTCTCGGTGGAGAAATAGCGATAGGCCACATCGATGGTGATGCCCTGCTCACGCTCCGCTTGCAGGCCGTCCACCAGCAACGCCAGGTCGAGTTTTTCGCCCTGCGTGCCGTGGCGTTTGCTGTCGTTATGCAGCGTAGAGAGCTGATCTTCATAGATCTGGCGGGTATCGTGCAGCAGACGGCCGATCAGGGTACTTTTCCCGTCATCGACGCTGCCGCAGGTCAGAAAGCGCAGCAGGCTTTTGTGCTGCTGAGCGTGCAGATACGCTTCAACGCCGCCTTCGTTGGCAATTTGTTGGGCAATAGTGGTATTCATGGCGGCTCCTTAGAAGTATCCCTGACGTTTTTTCAGCTCCATCGAGCCGGCCTGGTCGCGGTCAATCACGCGGCCCTGACGTTCGCTGGTGGTGGAAACCAGCATCTCTTCGATGATCTCCGGCAGCGTCTGCGCGGAAGATTCCACCGCGCCGGTCAGCGGCCAGCAGCCGAGCGTACGGAAACGCACCATCCGCTGCTCGATCACTTCGCCAGGTTGCAGATCGATACGGTCGTCATCGATCATCATCAGCATGCCGTCGCGCTCCAGTACCGGGCGCTCTGCCGCCAGGTACAGCGGAACGATTTCAATATTTTCCAGGAAGATGTACTGCCAGATATCCAGCTCGGTCCAGTTCGAGAGCGGGAAAACGCGAATGCTTTCACCCTTGTTGATCTGGCCGTTGTAGTTGTGCCACAGCTCCGGACGCTGGTTCTTCGGATCCCAGCGGTGGAAACGGTCGCGGAAGGAGTAAATACGCTCTTTAGCGCGTGATTTCTCTTCGTCGCGGCGCGCGCCGCCGAAAGCCGCGTCAAAACCATATTTGTTCAGCGCCTGCTTCAGCCCTTCGGTTTTCATAATGTCGGTGTGTTTCGCGCTGCCGTGCACGAACGGGTTAATCCCCATCGCCACCCCTTCCGGGTTTTTGTGCACCAGCAGTTCACAGCCATATGCTTTAGCGGTACGGTCGCGGAATTCATACATCTCACGGAATTTCCAGCCGGTATCGACGTGCAGCAGCGGGAACGGCAGCGTGCCCGGATAGAAGGCTTTACGCGCCAGATGCAGCATCACGCTGGAATCTTTGCCGATGGAGTACATCATCACCGGGTTGGAAAATTCGGCGGCCACTTCGCGGATGATATGGATGCTTTCCGCCTCCAGTTGTCGCAGGTGAGTGAGTCGTTTTTGATCCATAACCATTCCTTAAGCCAGTTTAATCACGGAGGCGTCAAAGGCGTCCGTTGCTGTCGTATGCCGGAACCAGGCGAGCTCGCGATGAAGCTGCACCACTTCGCCCACCACCAGCAGGGCGGGCATCGGCGCAGCATGCGCCAGTTCCTCGAGTTGTTCTAGTGTGCCGGTAGCAACCTGTTGCTCCGCGCGCGTACCGCGAGAGATCACCGCCACCGGCGTGGTTTTATCACGCCCGTGAGCAATCAGTTGTTCGCTGATCTCCGCCGCTTTCATGGTGCCCATATAAATCGCCAGCGTCTGGCGGCTTTGCGCCAGTTGCGCCCAGTCGAACGGGACGCTGTCGGCTTTATAGTGGCCGGTGACAAATGTTACCGACTGCGCAAAATCCCTGTGCGTCAGGGGAATACCGGCATAAGCCGTCGCGCCGGATGCCGCCGTGACGCCCGGCACCACCTGAAAAGGAATGCCGGCTTCCGCCGCCGCCTGTAACTCTTCGCCGCCGCGGCCAAAAATAAACGGATCGCCGCCTTTCAGCCGCACCACCGTTTTACCTTCGCGCGCGGCATCCACCAGCATGCGGTTGGTCTCATGCTGCGCCACCGAATGGCAACCGGCGCGTTTACCGACGCAGATTTTCTCTGCATCGCGTCGGGTCAGCTCCAGCACGTCATCGCTGACCAGATGATCGTAAAACACCACGTCCGCCTGCTGGATCACCTGCAAACCACGCAGCGTCAGCAATCCCGCGTCGCCCGGCCCGGCACCCACAAGGATAATTTCTCCGCTCCCCGAACCCGGCTGTGCCAGTTCGGCTTCGAGCGCTTTTTCGGCAGCAGGTTCATCTCCGGCGGCCATCAGGCTGGCAAAACGCCCGCGAAAAGCGCTTTCCCAGAAGCGGCGACGTTCATCCGTGGTACGGCGAAAGGTTTTAATCCGCGAACGCCAGCGCCCGGCCACTTCCGCCATGCGGCCCAGATTGCCCGGCAGCAGCGCTTCAATCTTTTCACGCAGCAGACGCGCCAGCACCGGCGCGGTTCCGCCAGAGGAAATCGCCACCAGCAGCGGCGAGCGATCGACAATCGACGGGAAAATAAAGGAGCACAGCGGCTGGTTATCCACCACGTTGACCAGCTTGTGGCGCGCATTTGCTGCCGCAAAGACGCGCTGATTCAGCGCTGTGTCATCGGTTGCCGCAATCACCAGGAAAACGGCATCCAGCTGCGCCTCGTCAAATTCGTGAGCCAGCCAGTGAATCGCCTGGCTGTCGGCAAGCTGTTGCAGTTGCGGTTCCAGCCGTTGCGCGACAACCTGCACGCGTGCGCCAGCGCGACGCAAAAAGGTGATCTTGCGCGCGGCGATTTCGCCGCCGCCAATCACCAATACGGGGCGGTCTTTTACTTCAGCAAATATCGGCAGGTAATCCACAAAGCAACTCACTTACAGCCAGCAATAGTGCGACTATAGGTGGCGGTTCCGGGCGAATGAAATTACGAATTGGAATGAGTAGTTCCGCAAAGGAATAACGCAGTGGCAATACAAATATCAAAAAGTGCTTAAGGCGAGCATTTTCGGCAGGTTAAGAACAAATGAAATTGTGTAAAGCCGGTCACAGTTTCATACTAAGCGCGTCAAAAAAATTGCTGCATAAAGGACTTTCTATGTTTTCCGCATTGCGCCTCCGTACCGCTGCCCTGGCGCTCGGCGTATGCTTTATCCTTCCGGCTCATGCCCGTACGTCCCAACCCGGTGAATTTGCCTACGAGCAGGCTCGCCACATTGCCACCTTGTTTCCTGGACGCATGACCGGCACACCGGCTGAAATGCTCTCCGCAGACTATTTGCAGCAGCAGTTTGAGCAGATGGGATACCAGAGCGATATCCGCAAGTTCAAAACCCGCTACCGCTATACCACCAAAGATAATCGGCAGAACTGGCAAAATGTCACCGGCAGTACGGTGATCGCCGCCCATGAAGGCACGCTGCCGCAGCAGATCATGATTATGGCGCATCTTGATACGTATGCGCCGCTCAGCGATGCCGATGTTGATAACAATCTGGGCGGCCTGACGCTTCAGGGCCTGGATGACAACGCGGCCGCACTGGGCGTGATGCTGGAACTGGCGCAGGTGCTGAAATCCGTACCGACGCAGTACAGCATCCGCTTTGTCGCCACCAGCGGTGATGAAGAGGGCCACCTTGGCGCAGCAAACGTGCTCGCGCGAATGAGCGAGCAGGAGAAGAAAAATACCCTGCTGGTGATCAACCTTAATAATCTGATTGTCGGCGATAAGCTCTACTTTAATAGCGGCAAAAATACGCCAGCCTCGGTGCGTAAGCTGACGCGGGATCGCGCGCTGGCTATCGCCCGCGCCCACGGTATCAACGCGATGATAAACCCCGGTCTTAACCCGGATTATCCGAAAGGTACCAGCTGCTGTAACGACGCCGAGGTATTTGATAAAGCGGGGATCCCGGTGCTGTCGGTGGAAGCCACTAACTGGTCGCTCGGTAAGAAAGACGGTATGCAACAACGGGCGAAATCAAAAAGTTTCCCTGATGGCGTTAGCTACCACAACGCGCGCATCGATAACCAGCAGTTCCTCGATCAAGCCCTGCCCGGCCGTATTGCGCACCGTAGCCGCGACGTGATGCGGATTATGTTGCCGTTAACCAAAGAGCTGGCCAAAGCCAGTAACCCGTAAGCGCTCAGGCGTCCTGAAATCAGGGCGCCTTTTCTTCTGCGGCATAATCGCGCCCGTTTCTTTCATAAAAGACCTTTGCGACCGTTATCACAGGAGAGCGCGCGAAGTACGGGAATACTCTTTTAAAAAAAGGGGTAACGCCGTAATCTTTTTGTCCGGAACGCCCGTATGATGCGGGCCTTCATCGGATGACGGAAGAAGAGCAGATGAAAGCGGTACGCCAACAAACCATCATCGATCTGTTGCAGCATTATCAGAGCCTGACAACCGAAGCATTGTCAGTGCAGCTCAACGTCAGTAAAGAGACGATTCGCCGCGATCTCAGTGAATTGCAGGCGCAGGGAAAAGTACTGCGCAATCACGGGCGCGCCAGGACGCTCCACCGGGAAAACCAGGACAGCGGCGATCCTTTTCATATCCGCCTGAAAAGCCATTATGCCCACAAGGCCGATATTGCCCTCAAAGCACTAAGCTGGATAGAGGAAGGCATGGTGATCGCGCTGGACGCCAGCACCACCTGCTGGTATCTCGCCCGCCAGTTGCCGGACTGCAATCTCCACGTCTTTACCAATAGCCACCCAATTTGTCAGGAGCTGAGCAAGCGTCAATATCTGCAACTGATCAGTTCCGGCGGCACGCTGGAGCGCAAATATGGCTGCTACGTCAATCCGTCGCTCATCTCCCAGCTCAAATCGCTCGATATTGACCTGTTTATTTTTTCCTGCGAAGGGATAGACAGCAGCGGCGTGCTCTGGGATTCAAACACCTACAATGCCGGGTTCAAATCCATTCTGCTGAAACGCGCGGCGCAGTCGTTACTGCTGATCGATAAAAGTAAATTCAATCGTGCGGGAGAGGCGCGGATTGGGCACCTGGATGATGTGACGCATATTATCTCTGACAGCAAACTCGCCTGAGCCGGACATTGCCCGGCTCCGTTGCTTTTAACGCTCGTCGCGACGACCGCCGACGGCCGCCCACATACGGCGCACATGTACCGTGACTTCTTCACGATCGTGGTACAACTGGCGGGCCTGAATTTGCGCCGCGATATTATGCTCATCCAACTGCTGCTGAATATAAGCGAGGTTATTTGACACCTCTTCGTAGCGCTTTTTCATCGGCAACTTCAGGTTGAAAATGGTTTCACGGCACCAGCCCTGAACTAACCACTGCGCCATCAGCGCGGCGACTTTCGCCGGTTTTTCCACCATATCGCACACCATCCATGAGATGTTATTGCGGTTCGGTCGGTAGCGGAAACCATCTTCCCGCAGCCAGGTGACCTGCCCGGTATCCATCAGGCTTTGCGCCATCGGGCCGTTATCCACAGAAGCGACCCACATATTGCGTTTCACCAGTTGATACGTCCAGCCGCCCGGACAGGCGCCGAGATCTACCGCGTACATACCATTGGCCAGGCGCTCATCCCATTCGTCCGCCGGAATAAAGACATGGAACGCCTCTTCCAGTTTGAGGGTTGAACGGCTCGGCGCATCCGAGGGGAATTTCAGACGCGGGATGCCCATATAGAACGGCGAATTGTTATATGAATACGAATAACCGGTATAGCAGCAGCCCGGCGCAATAAAGAAGACATGCACTACCGGGCGTTTTGGCGAATCATTGCGCGCCAGCACGCCCGCTTCACGCAGCGCGCCGCGCAGCGGCACGGTAAACTTGCGGCAGAACTTCATTAGCTCTTTGCTTTCGTTGGTATCGGCTACCTCGACGCGCAAATCCCCGGCTTTCTCCACGACTCCCTGCAACATACCGACGATCGGCGTAATGCGATCTTCCGGCGGCAGATCGCGCAGCAGTTCGCCCACGACAAACATCTGACGGGCGAAAATCAGCGAACTGAACGGCAGCTCGCGCGCCACTTTGTCCGCGTCGTTTTCCTGATAGCACTCGAACACGACATAGCCCGAATTCTCTTTCACCCGGGCAAAACCAAACACCTCAAGGCGGCCAGCTTTATCGGTAATTTCGGCTGCGCACTCTTTCTCAAAACCCGGGCGGCACAGCAATACCACTTTATTCATGAACAACGCCCCTACGTTTCAGACGAATTGCGCCAATCAACATCAATGCCCAGCCGATTAAGAAACAAACCCCACCGACTGGCGTAACAAACGCCCACAGGCGTAAATGCGAAAGCGCCAGGCAATAGAGGCTGCCGCTAAACAGCACGGTGCCCAGCGCAAGAAAAACACTGCTCCAGTAAAACCAGATGCTGATGCGACGCTGCATCGCCACCGCCAGGCCCAGCACGGCCAGCGTGTGGAATGCCTGATATTCAAGGCCGGTCTGGATCCAGCTCATCTCCGGCACACCTAAAGTTTTACGTAAAACATGCGCGCCAAATGCGCCGAGCGCGACAAACACAAAACCGCTCACCGCGGCGAAAATCAACATAAAACGGCTGGTCATGTGAGTACCCTAAAAAGTCATACGCGCCACGCGCGCGTATTAATGTTCATAACGGAAACGGAATTTTTCCTGTTCGCTTGCCGCTTTGGCCAGGATCCACTGACGAAAGGCGGCTATTTTACCCAGTTCTGCCTGACTGTCATGACAAACCAGATAAAACGCATTCTTACTGACCAGAACATCATTAAACGGGCAGACCAGTCGGCCTGCTTCGATTTCGGACTGCGCCATTACGTTGTTGGCCAGTGCGATTCCCTGTCCGTGGATGGCCGCCTGAAGCACCATAGAGCTGTGGCTGAAGATGGGTCCCTGTTGAACGTTAAGGTTAAGACCTAATTGCCGCGTATAAGTTTGCCAGTCGCGACGCGATGCGTCGTGCAATAAAGTGTGGTGCGCTAAATCTTGCGGCGTTTTCAGCGCTTTATCGCCCGTCAACAGTAGCGGCGAGCAGACCGGCAGCAAATATTCGGCGTACAATTTTTCGACGCGCATTCCCGGCCAGTTACCGCGCCCGTAAAAAATCGCCACGTCGACATCGTCCGCCAGTTTATCTTCCTGACGGTCAACGGCCTGGATACGAACGTCAATTCCCGGATAAGTTGAGTTAAAGTCGGAGAGCCTTGGCACCATCCACTGGATGGCAAAACTGGGGAGCAAACTGACGGTGAGCGCGCCTTTCGCACTGCGCGCCTGCAACTTACGGGTGGCTTCCGTCAGTTGGGAAAATATCTCTTTAATATCCTGAAAATAGCTCTGGCCTTCTTCGGTCAGCAGCAGCGAACGGTTGCGTCGGCGAAAGAGTTTGAGCCCGAGGAAATCCTCAAGAGACTTGATTTGGTGGCTTACTGCGGCCTGCGTCACAAAAAGCTCATCTGCTGCGCGCGTGAAACTTAAATGGCGTGCGGCGGCATCAAAAACGCGTAATGCATTCAGTGGTGGTAATCGCTTGGACATGGTTTTCAGGCTTAGATGTAAAGGCAATTTAACAAACAGGAAACAGTGATTAACCTATTAGTTTTTTTTATCTGAGCCATTATAAATTGTCCGTTGAGCTTATACCAGCAAATACCTATAGTGGCGGCACTTCCTGAGCCGGAACGAAGAGCTTTTTTTGGAATGCGTGTTCTGAAGGGCTTTTGGCTTACGGTTGTGATGTTGTGTTGTTGTGTTTGCAATTGGTCTGCGATTCAGACCACGGTAGCGACGCTACCCCTTTTTCACTTCCTGTACATTTACCCTGTCTGTCCATAGTGATTAATGTAGCACCGCAAGATTGCGGTGCTTTTTTTTACCCAACGTTTAGCGCTTACTTATCCAGCGCGACCATCTCTTTCACGTCGGTACGGTTGATCTGCTGTTCGTTGCCGTTAGCGTCTTTATACGAAATCAGGCCGGTCTGATCGTCAGTTTTCGGTTTCCCTTCCGAAACGATTGTGCGTCCATCATTGGTATGTAATGCGTAATTCGGACCGGAACAGGCGCTCAGGGCAAAAGTAAACATACATGCAGAAATAATTGCGGCAGTCTTCTTCATCTTCTTCTCCTTCTGGCAATTAATGCTGTGAAACACTCTTAGTAGAAGAGTCTTAAACATTTACCTAACACTATTTAGCATAACCTGCTTACATCTCCCTGCCAGGACAAACAGACAATTCCGATGGAGCGCAACGTTCTTGCTCCGACAGAAAAATTGCGCGACGATCGCGTTATTGATACGAGGAATCGCATGAACGCATTTAACCCATCGCAATTTCGCGCGCAGTTCCCGGCGCTGGCCGACGCGGGCATCTATCTGGATAGCGCCGCCACCGCCCTGAAACCACAGGCGGTAATCGATGCCACACAACAGTTTTACAGCCTCAGTGCCGGTAATGTGCACCGCAGCCAGTTTGCCCAGGCGCAGCAGCTAACCGCACGCTACGAAGCTGCGCGCGATCAGGTCGCCGCGCTGCTCAATGCACCTTCCGGTAAAAACATCGTCTGGACACGCGGCACCACCGAAGCCATCAATATGGTTGCGCAATGCTACGCACGTCCGCGCCTGCAAGTGGGCGATGAAATCATTGTCAGCGAGGCGGAACATCACGCCAACCTGGTGCCGTGGCTGATGGTGGCGCAACAAACCGGCGCGCGGGTGGTGAAACTGCCGCTCGGCGCCGATCACCTGCCGGATATCAATCAACTACCGTCGCTTATCACCGCACGCAGCCGCATTCTGGCGCTGGGGCAGATGTCCAACGTCACCGGCGGTTGCCCGGATCTGGCACAGGCGATTACGCTGGCGCATGCGGCAGGCATGGTGGTGATGGTCGATGGTGCGCAGGGCGTAGTGCATTTCCCGGCCAACGTACAGCGGCTGGATATCGATTTCTATGCATTTTCCGGCCATAAACTCTACGGGCCCAATGGTATTGGCGCGCTGTATGGTAAAGCGGAATTGCTGGATGAGATGACGCCGTGGCTGGGCGGCGGCAAGATGATCAGCGAAGTGACATTTGATGGCTTCACCACTCAGCCAGTGCCGTACAAGCTGGAAGCCGGTACGCCAAACGTGGCGGGCGTGATTGGCCTCAGCGCGGCGCTGGAGTGGCTGAAAACGCTGGATATCGCCCAGGCGGAGAGCTACAGCCGCGGGCTGGCGACGCTGGCGGAAGATCAACTGGCTAAGCGCCCGGGTTTCCGCTCCTTTCGCTGCCAGGACTCAAGCCTGCTGGCCTTCGATTTTGACGGCGTACACCACGGCGATATGGTGACACTGCTTGCAGGCTACGGTATTGCGCTGCGCGCCGGTCAGCACTGCGCCCAGCCGCTGCTGGCCGCACTTGGCGTCAGCGGCACCCTGCGCGCCTCATTTGCACCCTATAATACACAACATGATGTAGACGCGCTGGTGCAGGCAGTGGATCGCGCTCTGGAAATATTGGTGGATTAATGACAAGCCCGACTTTCGCCGGACACCCGTTCGGCACGACCGTTACCGAAGAGACGCTGCGCCAGACATTTGGCGCACTGAACCAATGGGAAGATAAATACCGTCAGTTGATCATGCTCGGTAAACAACTGCCTGCCGCGTCGGAAGCGCTGAAAGCGCAGGCGCGGGAAATTCCCGGCTGCGAAAATCGCGTCTGGCTCGGTTCAACGCTGAGCGCGGGGGGAACGATGCATTTCTTCGGCGAGAGCGAAGGGCGAATTGTACGCGGACTGCTGGCCGTACTGTTGACGGCGGTAGAAGGCAAGCGCCCGGAGGATCTCATTCAGCACGATCCGCTGGCGCTGTTCGATGAACTGGGGTTACGCGCCCAGTTGAGCGCGTCGCGTAGCCAGGGGCTGGCGGCGCTGGCCGCCGCCGTGCAGGATGCGGCCCGTCAGGCGCTGGCCTGACGGGCCGCTTTTGCCATCAGTTTTTTCAGCGCATGGGAGACCGCGATAAAACCAAAGGTTGCGGTCACCATTGTTGCAGCACCAAAACCGGCTGCGCAATCCATACGTTTCGGCCCCTCCGCCGTGCTTTTCATCGCACAAACTGAACCGTCCGCCTGCGGGTAAACCAGCGCTTCGGTGGAGAATACGCAGTCGACGCCGAGCTTCCCTTTGCTGTTCTTCACTACGCCAAAATCACTTTTCAAGCGCTCGCGCAATTTTGCCGCCAGCGGATCCTGAATGGTTTTCGCCAGATCGCTGACCTGGATCTGCGTCGGATCGATCTGCCCTCCGGCACCGCCCGTGGTCACCAGCGGGATCTTATTGCGACGGCAATATGCGATGAGCGCTGCTTTCGGGCGTACGCTGTCGATCGCATCGATCACATAGCTGTAGCCCTGGCTCATCAGTTGCGCAACGTTGTCGGCCGTCACAAAGTCATCCACCACCGTCACCCGGCACTCCGGGTTGATCTGGCGAATACGATCCGCCATCACCTCGGCTTTCGCCAGGCCAACATTATCGCGCAGGGCGTGGATTTGCCGGTTGGTGTTGGTGACACAAACGTCGTCCATATCGATCAGCGTGATCGCGCCGATGCCCGTTCGCGCCAGCGCTTCAGCCGCCCAGGAACCCACGCCGCCGATGCCGACCACGCAGATATGCGCATCGGCAAACCACTGCAACGCTTTTTCGCCATATAAACGCGCCGTGCCGCCAAAACGCTGACGCCAGGCATCGCTGATTACTGCTGACATAAAACAGACCTCAAAGAAAACAGAAAACCCTCTTCCGCAGGCGAAAGAGGGTTGCAGAGTGTATCACACTCAGCCGCTGAACACGCCGCCGCTGGTACCCGTGCCAGGGGCGTTTTTCAGCACCCAGACCCTGCCATAGTGGTTATACCAGCCTGCGCGGTGACCAGCATCCGGGCCAATGCCCTGATAAATATCGAAGTGCTGGCCTTTGATGGCACCGCCAACATCCAGCGCTACCATCAGACGTAGCTCATATTGACCGTTAAATTTGCCTTTATTGTCGAGTTGCGGCACTTCCGCCAGCAGCGTGGTGCCCGGTGGAATAATGCTGCGATCGGAAGCGACAGAAGCGCGTCCAATCAGCGGCACCGCGCTGGCACCTTTCACCGGCGCCCAGGATTGCGGTTTAAAGAAGACAAACGATGCATTCTCTTCCAGCAGCGCACGGACTTCCGCCTCACTGTGTTTTTCACCCCATTCGCGGATGGCCTGCATCGACATATCTTCTTTCTTCACTTCGCCGCGATCGATCAGCACTTTGCCGATACTACGGTAAGCATGGCCATTTTTTCCGGCGTAACTGAAGAAGTTAAGCGGGCTGCCATCGCCAAAATCGATATAGCCACTGCCCTGCACATCCATAATAAAGTTGTCCATCAGCGAGTTGCTGTACGCCAGCACATAGTTGTCGCTGAGCGCGCCAGCATAGATTTCCGCGCGCGTTGGCAAGCGGCCGCGTTTGGGCGGCATGCGATAAATGGGGTACTGGAACTCACCCTGGCGCGTATGCCGCGCCTGCACTACCGGCGTGTAGTAGCCGGTAAATTGCACGTTTCCGTAGTTATCCGTTCCTTCCATCTGCCACGCATCAAGGCCGTACTGCCGCAGAGTGCGCGTATCGCCACCCGACATCAGCCAGGACTGAATCGCATTGTAAAGGCCGCTCTGACTGCTATAGAGGCGCGGAGAAGCGGAACGAATTTGATTAACCTGCTCGGAGAAGTCTCCGGCGTTGATTGGCGCACCGACGGCGTCAGGTTGATTGACCAGGGAAAAAGGCTGGGAAAACTTTCCGTCTTTATACTGTTGACCGCGATCGGTCGGTTTGGAGGAACAAGCGGCAAGGATTGCGACCATGGCGCCTGTGAGTACGAACTTAGCCCAACGTCCTTTCATTATATCTCGTCTTCTGATTAACCTGCAGCGGGGTGAAGATAACAAACCCTATTCACTAAAGAAATGCGTCAGCACAACCCATCGCCAATTTTGCATAAAAAATAAGCTAATTGTATTGTTTTTACACATAATCTCGGCAATTCGTCGAATTAGTCAAAAAAAAGGTTGCATCAATAAGTTTGCAGAGTATAGTGCGCATCCACGGACGCGGGGTGGAGCAGCCTGGTAGCTCGTCGGGCTCATAACCCGAAGGTCGTCGGTTCAAATCCGGCCCCCGCAACCAATTAAAATGTGAAGAAAAAAGTTTACATGATGGAAGTGTAAACAGACGGACGCGGGGTGGAGCAGCCTGGTAGCTCGTCGGGCTCATAACCCGAAGGTCGTCGGTTCAAATCCGGCCCCCGCAACCAACACAATAAGCACCTTAACGGGTGTTTTTTTGTTTCTGCGGTCCGTAAAAAAATGGCGCCTTTCAGCGCCATTCTGTTATCCCCTTCTCGCCAGCGTCGCGCCATCCGCGAAGTAGGCTTTAATCCCCGCCAGAATCGACTCCGCCACTTCCTGCTGGAATTTGGCCGTCTTCAGCTTACGTTCCTCTTCCACATTACTGATAAACGCGGTCTCGACCAGAATCGACGGGATATCCGGTGCCTTCAACACCGCAAAACCGGCCTGTTCCACCTGATTTTTATGCAGATTGTTAACGTTACCGAGTTTGTTGAGCACGGCTTTGCCGAACTTCAGGCTGTCATTGATGGTCAGCGACTGCACCATATCGAACATGGTGTGATCGAGATAACGGTCGCCGCTTTTACTGACGCCGCCAATAAGGTCGGAAGCGTTCTGCGTCTCCGCCAGATACTTCGCCGCCGTACTGGTCGCCCCTTTGGTCGAAAGAGCAAATACCGAAGAACCGCTCGGCTGACGGCTGGTGAAAGCGTCGGCGTGAATCGACACAAACAGGTCCGCACGCTGTTTTTGTGCCTTGGCAACACGCACTTTCAGCGGGATAAAGACATCCTCGTTACGCGTCATGTAGGCCTTCATATTGCCTTCTTTCTCGATCAGCGCATACAGACGGCGGGCGATTTGCAGTACCACGTCTTTCTCGCGAGTACGGTATTTCCCCGTCGCCCCGGGATCTTCGCCGCCATGACCGGGATCCAGCATAATAACGATCGGCCGATCGCGCCCCGCTTTTCCCGGCTGCGGGCCGCTATCCTGCTTCGGCATCTGCTGTTCAAGATCGCCTTTGTTGTACTCTTCCAGCAGCGCCAACAGCGGATCCTGCACATCTTTTGCATTCACCGGATAGAGATCCATCACCAGCCGCTCTTTGAAACCGGCGACTGGCGCCAGCGCGAACAGTTGCGGCGCAACATCCTGTTTCAGCTCAAACACCATACGCACAGTCCAGGGATCAAACTGACCAACGCGCGCAGATTTGATAAAGGGATCGTCGCTACGAATCTGCATCCCCATGCCTTTCAGCACGGAGTTAAGGTGCACGCCTTCGAGATCCACCACCAGCCGATCAGGGTTACTCAACGTGAACTGCTTATATTTGATGACCTGGTTAGATTCCACCGTCACGCGCGTATAGGTAGATGCCGGCCAGACGCGTACCGCCACCACCTGGCTTACCGCTGCCAGGCCAATCTGGCTTACGCTTAATAACCACATGGCCCCCGCCCCTTTTAATAACCTGCGGCGGCTCACCGATGATTGACTTCCCGACATGCTTCTCCCGAGCCATTTTTCGCTAAATAATGCTATTCGTCAGAATTGACCGAAAACTTTAACGAATGATGCATAAACTGTCATCTATTAAAGGGTAAACATATGTCTGCTCAATGGCTTTACCGGGGCAACTTTATTGAATGACGACAAAATTTGCACTTGCACCGGGCGGCAGAAAAGAATAAAAATACACAATTTACGAATAAACATGCATTGAGGACAGGCCGTGGTAAGAGAGCGCAGAACCGAACTGGTACAAGGATTCCGCCATTCTGTTCCCTATATTAATGCCCATCGGGGAAAGACATTTGTCATTATGCTCGGCGGCGAAGCCATTGAGCACGAGAATTTTTCCAGTATTGTCAATGATATCGGCCTGTTACACAGCCTCGGCATCCGGCTGGTGGTGGTGTATGGCGCGCGTCCGCAAATCGACGCCAACCTTGCCGAACATCATCATGAACCGATTTACCACAAACACACCCGCGTGACCGATGCAAAAACCCTTGAACTGGTTAAGCAAGCGGCAGGCCTGTTGCAGCTCGACATCACGGCGCGGCTGTCGATGAGCCTCAACAATACGCCATTGCAGGGCGCGCACATTAACGTGGTTAGCGGCAACTTTATTATTTCACAGCCTCTGGGCGTCGATGACGGCGTGGATTATTGCCACAGCGGACGTATTCGCCGTATTGATGAAGAAGCGATCCATCGCCAGCTCGACAGCGGTGCGATTGTGCTGATGGGGCCGGTCGCGGTGTCGGTCACTGGCGAAAGTTTTAACCTCACTTCCGAAGAGATCGCCACCCAGCTTGCCATCAAGCTGAAAGCCGAAAAAATGATCGGTTTTTGCTCGTCGCAAGGGGTCATGAACGACGAGGGCGATATTGTTTCCGAGCTGTTCCCGAACGAAGCGCAGGCACGCGTCGAAGCGCTGGAAGCAAAAGGAGATTACCACTCCGGCACGGTGCGTTTCCTGCGTGGCGCGGTCAAAGCCTGTCGCAGCGGCGTGCGGCGCAGCCACTTGATCAGCTATCAGGAAGACGGCGCGCTGTTGCAGGAGCTGTTCTCCCGCGACGGTATCGGTACGCAGATTGTGATGGAGAGCGCCGAGCAGATCCGTCGCGCCACCATCAACGACATTGGCGGCATTCTCGAACTTATCCGCCCGCTTGAACAACAGGGCATTCTGGTGCGCCGCTCCCGCGAGCAGCTGGAGATGGAGATCGACAAATTCACCATTATCGAACGCGATAATCTGACCATCGCCTGTGCAGCGCTTTATCCCTTCCCGGAAGAGAAAATCGGCGAGATGGCCTGCGTGGCGGTACACCCGGACTATCGCAGCTCATCGCGCGGTGAAGTTCTGCTGGAGCGTATTGCCGCGCAAGCAAGGCAGATGGGTCTGAGCAAACTGTTTGTGCTGACCACGCGCAGCATTCACTGGTTCCAGGAACGCGGCTTTACCCCGGTGGATATTGATTCGCTGCCGGAGACCAAAAAGCAGATGTACAACTATCAGCGCCGTTCCAAAGTGCTGATGGCCGACCTTACCTGAAAGCTTGCCCCCGCGCGCTGCGGGGGCGTTACTCTGCTTCGCTGAAAAACGCATCCAGCCCGCTGCGCCGCTCGGTGCGGGTGGCAATGGCCTGCGCCAGAATGCGCTCGTCCGCATAGAGCGACAGCCGCCTGCGTGCACGGGTGATGGCGGTATAAACCAACTCACGCGTGACTACCGGTACAAACTGCCCCGGCAGGATCAGCGCCGTATGATCGAACTCCGAACCCTGCGATTTATGCACGGTCATGGCCCACGCCGTTTCATGCTCCGGCAGGCGGCTGGGCTGTACAGATTTGATGCTGCCATCCGGCAGCGGGAACCAAACGCGGATCCCCTGTCCCTGCTCCAGCGCAATACCGATATCGCCGTTAAATAAGCCCAGCGCCGAATCATTACGAGAGATCATGATCGGACGACCGTGATACCAGCGCGAATGCGCCGGGCGTGAAATCTGCCGTTTACGCAGCAGCGCCAGTTCCAGACGCTCATTCAGCCCGCTCACCCCAAACGGCCCCTCGCGTAATGCGCACAGCAACTGGTATTCGCTAAACGCCGCGATAATCTCCTCCGGCGCGGCGTTGTCATGCACCCGCGACAGATAATGGCCATAGCCAGCGAGTGCGTCGTCGATCATCGCCTGATACTCTTCTGCGCTCTGCAGCGGTTTGCACTCGATATCGCCAAAGCCCTGACTGAACACTGCTCTGGTGGCATTTTTATCGCCCCGGTTGACCGCTGCCGCCAGTTGGCCAATGCCGGAATCACTGCCAAAACGATAGCTTTTTTGCAGCAAACACAGGCTGTCACGCAGCGTGCTGGCGCAGTGCCCTTCTCCGGCAGGAACCGTTGAGCCGGTTAAACGCGAGAGCTGCGCCGCGCGCTCCGGGGTATAGCCAGCATTCACCCACGCACAGATATCACCCAACACCGCACCGGCCTCTACCGAGGCCAGCTGATCGCGATCGCCAAGAAAGATCACCCGGGCCTGCGGCGGCAGCGCATCGATCAGGCGCGACATCATTGGTAAATCGATCATTGAGGCTTCATCGACCACCAGCACATCAAGATGCAGCGGGTTATCGGCATGATGCCGCAGGCGCTGGCTGCCCGGCTGCGCGCCAAGCAGACGGTGTAGCGTGCTGGCTTCGTCCGGCAGCATCGCTTTCTGTTGTTCCGTCAGATCCAGCTGACGCAGCGCATTGCCCAGCGATTCGGTCAACCGCGCGGCAGCTTTGCCGGTCGGCGCGGCCAGACAAATGCGGCATTTGCCGCTGTCCACCATCTGTACCAGTGCCGCAAGCAGTTTTGCCACAGTAGTGGTTTTTCCGGTTCCCGGCCCGCCGGAAATCACCGAAATGCGCCGGGTCAGCGCCACGGCTGCCGCCACTTTCTGCCAGTTCACTTCACCCGTTGTCGGGAAAAATGTCTCCAGTACCTGTGCCAGCCGGGCTTCATCCACGTCGGGTTGGCTCTGCCGTTCGGCAAAAAATGCCGCCACCTGTCGTTCATTTTGCCACATGCGGTTCAGGTAGAGGCGATCCCCCCTCAGTACCAGTGGCGCTGGCGTTTCGCCATCGCTGACTACATGCGATGCCAGCAGTATTTGCCGCCAGTCTTCAGGGTTTCCGGCCTGCTCAAAAAGCTGGCTAAAGATCGTTCCTGCGCTGGCATAGGCTTCGGGCGTCAGGCGTGAAAGCGGCAAACAGACGTGTCCTTCACCGGCGTCGTGGCTGAGCAGCGCCGCTGCCAGCATCACCGCCGGTTCCTCTTCCGTTGCCACCGTCAGAGCGAACTGCACATCCAGCGGGCGCAATAGTTTCAGCTCCGCCGCTTCACGTAATCGTGTTGTCATACTCATGGCGTCGCCTCCTGCGTCTCTCCGGCAAATAACGCATCCATCTGTTCGATCAGTGCCGCATCAGGACGCGTGGTGAAGATACCCTGCTGCGGGTTTTGCGCCTCAACGCCGCGTAAAAAGAGGTAGATTACGCCGCCGAAATGCTGTTCATAGCGGTAATCCGCGATGCGGTGGCGCAAGTAACGATGCAGCGCCAGGCTATATAATTGATACTGCAAGTCGTAGCGGTGCGACTGCATTGCCGTCGCCATCGCCGCCTGCGTATAGGCCTCCGCGCTTTCGCCCAGCCAGTTGGATTTGTAATCCAGCAAGTAGTAGCGGCCATCGTGACGAAAGACGAGATCGATAAAGCCTTTCAGCATGCCGCGCACATCGCGGAAATCGAGGGGCGGACACCCTGCCGACAGCGGATCGTAGCGCCGAATTAGCGCATCCAGCGCCTGGGCACTCATCGTCTGCGCCACAGGCAAGTAGAACTCCATCTCGACCTGTTTCTCCTTCGCCGTAAGCTGGCTCAGCGAAATGCCGGTCCCAGCCAGCGGCGCATGCAACACGCTCTCCAGCCAGCGGCTCAATACCGGTTCCCAGTGTTCTTCATACCCCCCCGCCAGCACTCTTTCCGCCACCCATTGCGGCGAGATTGGCTGGGTAAAATCCAGATCTTCAAACAGGCTATGTAAAAAGGTTCCCGGCGCGGCACCACGCGGAAACTGGTGCGGCGTCAGCATCGGTTCAGCTACAACCTCACGCTCACCGGCCGCATCGATATCCAGACGCGGCAACAGATCCTGGGCGATGCCGTGAGCACGCTGCTGTAAGCCTGAATAGCTGGTCACGCGCCAGTCGTCGGCAATTTTCCGCGTCACTTCCCGCGCGCTAAGGGCGGGCAACGCCGTTTGCGGCAACTGCCAGCGGGCATTATCGGCAACGGGCGGCGTGCAAAGGGCGATATCGTCATTGCACAGCGCCTGCAATGCGCGCTGCAAACCGGCAGCATCGAGCGCTTCACCTTTCTGAATCAGCCGCCCAAGCGCGCTCTGATGGAAATCAGTTTCACCCGTTTTGCCGCCGCGGCGGCGAATCAGCGGCGCAATCCCCAGGCTGCAATGCCAGACCGAACGCGTTAATGCCACATAAAGCAGCCGCAAATCTTCCGCGAGGCGCTCGGTTTCCGCCAGTTCTACGCTCTCGTCGCCATGGCTTAAATCGAGCATCGCCGCGAACGATTCACGGTCATGATAGAAACCCTGATCCTGGACGCGGAAATTCGCAATAAACGGCAGCCAGACCAGCGGGTATTCCAGGCCTTTCGATTTATGGATGGTGACAATCTGCACCAGATGTTTGTCACTCTCCAGACGCAACTGCTCGCTGGAGGCATTGGCATTCGGTTCGGCGATGCGCTGCGCCAGCCAGCGTGTAAGTGCATGCTCACTTTCAAGCTGCGTTCCGGCTTCCTGCAACAGTTCGCTGATATGCAGAATATCGGTTAACCGCCGCTCACCACCAGGCGTCGCCAGTAAATTCTCTGCCACATTGCGCGCGCTCATCAACGTACGCAGCATCGGCATCACGCCGCGTTTTTGCCACAGCTCGCGGTAGTAAGAGAACTCTTCAACTTTCTCATCCCACGCCTGTTCGTCGAGATTCAGCGCTTCAATATCCTGCGCGGTCAGCCCCAACATGGAGGTGGCTAACGCGCTACGCAACGTGCTCTCCCGCTCCGGTGCCAGCACGGCATGCAACAGCCACAACAGCTCCTGCGCTTCCGGCGTATCAAACACGCTGTCGCGGTTAGAGAGATAGACGGAGGGAATATCCAGCAGCATCAGGGCATCGCGAATAAGCGACGCTTCGTGGCGGCTGCGCACCAGCACGGTGATATCCGAGGCTCTGACCGGGCGCACTTTCTCATGCTCGCCCTCACCTTCGTACAGCAGCGCCTCGCCCTGCTGGCCAGCGCTCAGCCAGTCGCGAATTTGCGAAGCGCAGAGCTGGGCCATAAAACCCTGGTAATCGCCGACGCTAACACCTTCGCCCTCCATCAGCCACATTTTCATGGCTGGCTGCATTTCCCCACGGAAAGTAAAGCTCAGGCCCGCGTTTTTAGCAGCGGCTTTAACCGGCAGGAAGGGGATCTGGCGAAACATAAAGGCGTCTTCCATCTGCATAAACAGGCGGTTAACGCTGGCGATCATGCCCGGCGACGAGCGCCAGTTAGTATCAAGGGTATAGCGAGCACTCACTTCATCGCGCGCTTTCATATAGGTAAAAATATCAGCGCCGCGAAACGCGTAGATGGCCTGCTTCGGGTCGCCAATCAACAACAGGCCGCACTCTGGCTGCCCGTGCCAGATACGGCTGAAAATACGGTACTGCTGCGGATCGGTATCCTGAAACTCATCGATCATCGCCACCGGGAAACGTCCGCGGATCGCAGCGGCCAGCGCCTCGCCGTTCGGGCTGCGCAATGCGCTATCCAGGCGGCTGAGCATATCGTCAAATCCCAGCTCGCCGCGACGACGTTTCTCTTTCGCCACCGCCTCGCGGATTTCACGCATTGCGCTGGTCAGCACCAGATCGTCAAGCGTTAGCGGCTGAGCCAGCAATTCCTCGATAGCGACAAAAAGCGGATGTTCCGGCACCACGCCATCCGCTTTGGTACGCTCGGCGAGGAAAGACTGAGCAAACTTCTCCAGTGCCTCCGGCAGCAGGTAACTGCGCGTCTCCTCCTGCGCCCAGGCGGACACGCGCTCAATATACTTTGCCTGGTTGCCACGGTTGAATTTGCGCCGGTCGATGCCGGACGCTTCAATCACTGGCTCCACTTCGGCAACTGCAGCGTTCCATTGCTGCTTGATAGCGTCAATCCGGGCGATAATGCGCTGATGGCGGGAAACCAGCGTTTCATCCGCCGACGGCGGGGATTTGATTTGCGGCGCTTCGCCCTGCAGGTAGCGGTCGATCGCCTTCAGCAGTTCCTGCGGCCCCTTCCACGAAGCATGAATCGCCTGGGCAATCTCTCGCGGCAGCGGGTAGCAGTGACGCCGCCAGAAATCCGCGCAGGCCTGATAGAGCAGCAGAGATTCATCTTCCACCAGTTGCTGTTCAAACAGCATGCCGGATTCGAACGCGTTCAGGCTGAGCATGCGCTGGCAGAAGCCATGAATGGTAAAAACTGCCGCCTCATCCATTTGCCGCTCGGCCAGCATCAGCCAGTACGCGGCCTGCTGCTTATCGGCAATCTCCTCCAGCAAACGGGCATAGAGAGGGTCGCTGCTGCTTTCCCGCAGGCAGGCAATGCGTAACTCATGGATATTACTGCGGATACGGCCACGCAGCTCTTCGGTTGCGGCCTCGGTGAAGGTCACCACCAGTAGCTCTTCAACGCTGAGTGGTCGCGGGAAGGCGGCATTGCCGCCCAACCCTAATAGCAGCCGCAAATAGAGTGCGGCGATGGTGAATGTCTTGCCGGTGCCCGCCGAGGCTTCAATCAGGCGCTCGCCGGTAAGCGGCAAGCGCAGGGGATCAAGGGTCTCAGCAGTGTTTTCACTCATCTTTCTCGGTCATCTTCGGTAAGGATTGCTGCAGGGCGCTGACGCTGTCCCAGACCTTCCAGCCTTGCGGTTGAGCATATTCCGCTTTCCCGCTCTGGCTACCGGAGATCTGCGACAAAATCGCCATACCTTGCGGCTCTACCACCGCCTGATGGAAGAAGTCGGCAAGTTTCTGCGGCGTCAGCAGTTTTATCTGAGCGACTACTTTATCACGTGAATCGAAGCGCATATTGCCGCGATCGAAATCTTTGCTGAGTTTAGAAGCCTCTTCACCTAACGTTTGCGGCGCTTGCACGATTTGCGCAATCACCCCCTGCTGGATTTGAGCAAACTCTTCCGGTTTCATCGCCCGCAGCTTCGCTTCCGCAGTCGGGAAGAAGGCCTTGTAGCGCTCCCAGAGATACGCCGGTTGCTTATCATTGCTCTGTAACAGGAAACCCAAGCCCCACTGGCGGCCTACGCTCATCGGGAAAGCAAACACGGCGTAACCAAGCTGCTCCTCGGTACGTAACTGGTTATAGAACCACGGCTGTACAATTTGTCCCAGCATCGCGCTGTAGGCCGAGCTGCTGTACTCATCAAAACCCGGCGGTACGAACACTGCGGCCAGCGCGGAATCCGTACTGTTGCCCGCTTTTTCAAAGCTCACATTCTGCTGTTTATCAACCACGACGTCCTGGTTACGGCACCACACGGTGCCATTGGCACCCAGCTGTTTTTGTACCGCATGAGCGAGGTCTTTGGCCTGCTGCTCGCCAAGATTACCAATCACGAGGAATTCCGGACGCGCATTGCTCTTCAGCGCATCGCGATAGTGCAAAATGTCCTGCAGGGAGATTGATGGCAGCAGCGCACGACGATCTTCACGCAGGAAGTACGGCACCTGCGACAGCATCTGCACCGGCATGATCGCCTGATCGAAGGCTTTCCCCTTCTCTGCCGAATCCATCATTTGCGCGTACCAGGATTTGGCCTGTGCAAGCTGTTCTTCCGTCGGCGTATAGCTGAAATATCCGCTCAGCAGCGCCTGGAAAAGCTGCGGCAGACGTTGGGTATAACCATTGGCGTTAAGCATCAAGCCATTGTTGGCATTGGTGGAGAAGGTAATCCCACCGACAGCCGCCTGGTTGCTCAGTTGATCAAGCGCCAGCCCTGCCAGATAGTCATTCAGCGCAAACATCACCTGGCTCTTTGCTGTATCCATCGCCTGTGGATTACGCAGCACCACGCTGACATCCGCCTTCGGTTCGCTGGCAAAATAGCGGCTCGGCATATACACCACGCGCAGCGTCGGCTCATCGACAATCAGTTCGGGATGCTCGTACTGCTTCTGCGGTTTGATCAGAGTGAAATCGTCCGGAATATAGGGGTTCAGCTCGGGGAATTTCAGCGTGATGCTGCTCTCCCGCTTCTGCCAGTCGGCAAAGGTTTCCGGGGAAATTTTATCGACCTGATAAGGCGCATCGACAAAATAGGCAGTTTTATTGTGCGGTTCATCCGGGCTGATATACCAGATGCGGGCATTTTGCGGCGTCATTTCGTTAAGACGCGCCTGCACCGCTTTGGCATCAAACTGGTCAGCGATATTTACCGAATCCAGCGTATGCGCAACAGGTACGCGGATCATGGTATCCGCCAGCCACTCAACATAATCCATATCGCGGGTAATGGAAGGGTAGCGAAAATCAAGGTCAAGGATATGGGAAAGCTCGTCGAAGTAGCGCTTATCGATGCCTTTTTCACGCAGTAGTTGCAGGTAGCTGAAAATCGCCGCCACCACCTGATCGCGATTCGCCTGCCCTTTGTCTGTCAAAGTAGCGGAAATGGCCAACACACCGCTGTTGCCATTGACCACGGGATCGGAGTCGCCACGGATCCCTTCAACCAGCCCCTGGCTTTGTAGCCAGTCAGAGAGTGTGCCCGGACTACGATTGCCAATCAGGTAAGTGATCAATTCATCCGTTTTACTGCGAAACGCAGCAGTGTTGTTGTCGATACGGAACTCAACGCGCAGCACTTTGCGCGGCACCGCAGGAACATAGTGAATGATGACACCTTTCTGCGCCTCGGTGACGACGGGCACGGTGATTTCCGGCTTCGTGATATTTTTATTCGGCACGCGGCCATAGGTCTGTACCGCAAGCGTCGCCAGTTCGTTCAACGGACGGTTGCTGTAGATGACCGCTTTCATCAGGTTCGCAGAGTAGAATTTATCGCGAAACGCCAGCAGCGCCTGGTGTACCGGGCTGCCCGGTTTATCGCTCAACGTTTCGAGGTTGCCACCGGAGAAACGTGCGCCCGGGTGCGCCGGGTTAATGGTCTCCGCGCTAACCTGCGCCATCCGCATCCCGTCGCGGGTACGCGCCATGGTCAGCTCGGCGTTGACCGCGTTGCGTTCGCGTTCGCCATATTTTTTATCCAGCTTCGGCGCGGCAATCGCATCCGCCAGACGATCAACGGCGCCGTCCAGCGCATTATTTTCCACTTCCAGGTAATAAGCGGTGCGGTAAGGTGCAGTACTGGCGTTATGGCTGCCACCATGCAGCTTGAGGTATTCGGCAAGGCTGTCCGGCTGCGGGTATTTTTTGGAACCCATCAGGGTCATGTGTTCCAGGTAATGTGCAAGGCCAGGATGGGAATCAGGATCCTCCAACGAACCGATCGGCACGACCAGCGCGGAGAGAGATTTCACCGCCTGCGGGTCGGATACCAACAGCACAACCATGCCATTATCCAGACGAATCGCCTGATACTGACGGGTATCTTTATCGCTCTTGCGGATAGTTTCCTGAACCGGTTGCCAACCATTGTCGGCCTGACTGAATGGCGCCCAGAGGGCAAAAAACAGGACGAAAACTTTTAACCAGGTGCTGCGGGGCATTCACGAACCTCATCATTAACGTTTCTGGCGGCTCCAGTCGCTGTGAAACTGCCAGATATACTCGCGCTGGCTTTGCCAGCACTCTTGTTATATCAGTCCGTGACCGTCGCGCATAATAATGGATGCTTACGGCTTGCGCAATTTTTATACAGTCAGTCGGACTGATTATGTCGATAAAGCGGTAACAGGAAACGGCGCGCCTGTTCGGTGATTTCAGCGTAACACTCTGGCTCAAGGGTACGCCACAACCGCTGATACCATATATCTTCACCTTCACCGCGAACCATCATATTGCCCTCCCAGGCTTGCAAAAATTTGCTTTGCGCTTTCTGTAGCGTTTCCTCGTCCATTAACATGGCATCATTTGCGGCGTCATAACAGGCTTTTATCCACGCGCCGCCGCTTTCCGGCACCAGCAACAGTGGTTTCGTCATCCCTTCCCGGTAACCTTCGATCATCAGCGCCAGAGAGTCCATTGCCTGCTCTGGCTCCAGCGGTGGGAATCGCCACTCGCCGTCTTTACGCACAAACAACCGGCTTTCGCCGGCACCGCCGCTGGCACAGTAGACAAGATGCTCAAGCCAAAGTTGCAGCCCCTGAGAAACGCTCAATAAAGAGGGACGCCAGCGTAGCAGGCCATCCGGCTGCACACGTGACAACCAGCCCGTCAAATGAACACCCGCACAGTGAAGATCGATCTCCTGGCTTACGGCCGGTTGACGATGCTCGATGACGCGACCAGCAAGTTCCTGCATCTCCTGGCACTGTGTTTCCCAGATGATTTCTCCAAATGCGCCATAAGGCAGCAAGCCAGCAGCGCGATAACGGCGGAATAATTTATCTTCATCCTGCTGCTCCACTAATGCGTTGAGCAGCTCAAGATTCAACTGGTACCGATCTAAACCATCAAGGATAAATGGCTCAGCATCAGGGATCTCATGCTCTTCCGGACGGAAATTGACCCGTAAACGCATCTGGAAAAAAGCCCTGACCGGATGCGCCCAGAAGCGCTGAAGCTGATCGAAGGAGAGCGTCTCCAGCGGCTGACTTTCCAGCGTCTGGATAAACGGTGAATGCGCTTCACCCTGCGAACTCGCCGCAGGCAGCCATTCGCGGGCATAACTCTGCCACTCGTCAGCAGTAAAGTTCGCCGGATCGAACGGCATACGGGTATGTAAATGCGTGATATGTGCTTTCACCCGACGCTCGCTGTCATCGCAGTTCAGCGCTTCATCTCCCGCCAGACAGTGGCTTTGGCCAATATAATCAACCAGTTCCTGCACCAGCACGGAAGGGAAACGCTCTTTGTTATCCTGGATAGAACGGCCGATATAGCTGATATAGAGCTGCTGCTGCGCCGAAATCAGCGCCTCCAGGAAGAGATAGCGGTCATCGTCGCGTCGGCTGCGATCGCCGCGCTGTGGTTTCTGACTCATCAGATCAAACCCCAGCGGCGGGAGCGTGCGCGGGTAAACGCCGTCATTCATGCCTAACAGGCAAACTACCTTAAAGGGAATGGAACGCATCGGCATCAGGGTACAGATATTGACCGGACCGGCGAGAAAGCGCTGGCTAATACGCTCCTGATCCAGGCGCTGGGCCAGCTCGTCACGGAGTAAAGAAAGTGGGATCGCTTCGCCATACTTCGCGCCAACGCCCTGAGCGATGATCGCCTGCCACTCCTGCTCGATCAGCGCCAGCGCCGCTTCGGTATCCGGATCGGGCAGGAAAAAGTCGTTGAGCATATCGCGGCAAACCGGAAGCCACTCTTCCAGCGGACGCGCTTCAGAAAGCCCGCGACGCCAGATATTCAATTGCATCAGCAGCGTTGCCAGATGCCCCACCAGTTCAGCAATCAGTCCACTCGATTCATCATACGGCAGAACGGATTGCCATTCGCCGTGGCGGCTCTCCATGGCATAACCGATGAGCATACGCGTGAGGCCAAACTGCCAGGTGTGTTGCCCGGTCGGCGGTAGCTCAAGCTCGCGCACGTTGTCATCGTCCATGCCCCAGCGAATACCTGACTCATTAACCCACAGCCGCAGGTAACGCAGCCCCTCTTCATCGATGTTAAAACGCGCAGCCAGCACCGGAACATCCAGCAGCGCCAGCACATCTTCTGAAACAAAGCGGCTGTCCGGCAGCGACAGCAGACTAATAAAAGCCTGTAGCGCCGGATGCGCCTGCCGGGCGCGGCGGTCAGAAATGGCATAGGGAAGATAACGCTCGCCGCTGGCGCTGCCGAAAACGGCCTGGATGTAGGGGCTATAGCTGTCAATGTCCGCCACCATTACCACAATATCGCGCGGCGTCAGTTCCGGATCGGCTTCCAGCATTGCCAGTAAACGATCGTGCAGGATCTCCACTTCACGCTGCGGGCTATGGCAGACATGTACCGTCACGCTGCGATCGCCGGGCGCGAGCGTTCGCTTTTTGTCGCTGCTGGCAAACTCTTCCGCAGTCACGCCCGCCACGGCGCTGTTTTGCAACTCAAGGATGTCGTACTTCAGGTTTTGCAGCAGGGAACCGGGCGTGATATCGACAAAAGCATCCAGTTCCTCATAACGATCCATACCTGCCAGCAGAAAAATGTTATCGCGCCCCAGTTTTCCCCACGAGGCCAGCAGCGGGTTTCCGACATCCTGTTCACCGTCGTCATTAAAGAGACTTCCTGCATTTTGCGTATCGCGAAACAGCGGAAATTGCCGATCTTCCCGGTGATGGCGGCGCTGGCGGGTAACCAGCCTTGCCAAAAAGGCGGGATCTTTAATATCTCCCCAGTAGTAGCGGCAGGGATTGGTAAACAGCAGATGAACATCGATGTGCTTACCCAGCGCCTGTAGAGCCTGTAAATAGACTGGCGGCAGCGCAGAAATACCGCAGATGAAAACGCGGGAGGGCAAACCTGCGGGCGGCGTCTGTGCTGATTCGAGGGTATTGATAAAACGTTGATAGAGATTGGCGCGGTGCCAGTGAGGCTGGCCGAGTGCAGCGGTATGCTCCACCAGAGCACGCCAGAGCGGAGCCTGCCACTGTTGCGCCTCGCCCAGCCCATCAACGGTTTCGCCCGTTTCCCAGCGTGTCAGCCATTCCGGACGATAGACAAGGTACTGGTCGTAGAGGTCCGCTACGCGCGACGAAAGCTGGAACAGCTTGCGCTTGTCGTCATCATCATTCAGGTAGTGACGCAGCATGGCGAACTCTTCGCGCGCCAGCATGTCCGGCAGCAGCGACATAAGCTTCCAACTCATGCTTTGCTTGCTAAAAGCGCTCTCTTTGGGAATGTCATCGAGCACGCTGACAAACATGTCCCAGATGAAACTTGCCGGGAGCGGAAAGGTGATATTGGCGGCGATGCCAAACTTTTGTGCCAGCGTCATCTGAAGCCATTGCGCCATGCCGGTGCTTTGCACCAGAACCACTTCCGGTTCAAAGGGATCGTCGAGCCTGTCTCGCTCAACGATAAACTCCATCAATGCTTCCAGCACATCCAGGCGATTGGAGTGGTAAACCCTTAACATAAGCGCTCCTGACTACTGACTGTTCGGACAAAATAATCGCGTCATCTGCCCCTGCCTGCCCGCTGGCGAGGTAACGGTGACGTTGATGCTGACACATCCCTCTGCCGTTGTCTGCCCCCGGTTTACCTGCCAGCCGGGCGGCAAAGGCGGAGCGTCAGGTTGCGCCTGTTGCCATGCATATCGCCATAGCTGACGCCACTGGCTGGCGGACCAGAACCCTGACGCCAACGCCCGATGATAACCGCCCAGAGCGGTAACCACCATCACCATCAGCAGCATCGCCAGCAGTACCTCCGTCAGGCTGAAACCTCGTTGCTTGTTCAGGGGAGCAGACATAGCGCCACCTCGTTTAGCGGACAAAAATCACTCCAGCCATGCGGCAAAAAGCGGATACTACCACCGCTTACAGCCCCCAGATGCCAGAGTGCATCCTCTTCGTTCGCAACGATCAGCAACGCGGAATCATCGCTGAAAATGCGCAGGCAACTGCGCCAACCTGCGCCAGCAGGCTGCCGACACTGCAACAAGGGTTGCGATGGCCATACTTGATGTTGCGCCCACTCCATCGCCGAGTGAATTTCAGCAATATTGCGTAATCCGTGGATCTCGCGATTTACGCGCCACAAATGGCAGGAAAGCTGCTGATTCAGGCCATTCAGCATCAAGCTTCCGAGCAGCAGTAGCAGCAATACCAGCGCCAGCGATGACATTCCTCGTTGTCGATTCATAAGTTATATCCGGTGACGTCCAGCACAGCGTTCACCGTTGTTCCGGCATCGCCAGGAAGAGAGGCGGTGAGCGCGACAGTAAGCTGCGGGGCATGTCCTGTCGTCTGGCGCAGGGTCACGTTAAAACGCGAGACAGACATCTGGGCGGGATCGGTCGTTTTTTCCCAGCCCCGTCCGGTACAGGACGTTGCGCCACGCAATGTCTCCAGTGCGCCATTTTGCAGGCGAAAACCCGTTTGCTCCGGTTCACTGCTCGCAGAAGATTCCCAGCGTCCGTTACTGTTGGCATCCCACTGCATTATCACACACTCTCCGCTATTGCTGATGATCAGCGGTTGGCCAGTGCAACTGCCGTTACAGTAGCCCGCCCGCTGTAACTGCTTTGCTACCGCCCAGAGCCGTTGCCAGAGATCGTCCTCCAGCGTCTGGACACGAGTCTGTTGCAAAACGGCGGCTTGCAGTGCCGGTAAAAAGCGGGCCGAAGCCAGCAGCAATATGCTACCGATAGCCATTGCCAGTATGGTTTCCAGCAGTGAAAAACCCCGTTGACTGTTCAACATTGATCGTCCTTCGCGTTCTGACACATTCTGATGCGCCCCCAGGCTGAAACCACGATCCGCCACTCTCCGGCGCTGCTGCGCACGCGAATATGTCCCGGCCATGCAGTGTTGCGCAAACCAAAGAAACCGAGCGATGGCGTCACATCCAGGAGCATCACCTCAGGCCAGGCAGGCATAACGGAGAGCGAGCCAGACGTGGCGCAGCCCGTTGAGGGCGAATTGAGCAGGCACCAGCCATCGCCTTCCCGTGCCGAATAAACCCGTTGCGCCTGGTTATGCCAGTTAGCCTCTTCGCGTAACCGTTCCAAAAAGTGGCGAACTTGTAGCGCGGTCTGCCATAACCGCTGTTGCGCCTGCCAGTACTGCCAGCCCGAAAGCCCCATACCGCTCAGGATTGCGATCAGCGCAACGGCGATAAGCGTTTCAATAAGGGTAAAACCCGCTTCGTTTTTCATGGCGGCAGTGTGCAAGCGGTAGATGTTCAGATCGAGGCAGAAAAGGGAAAATTACGAGGCATTACGAGAGAAAAAAGTGCATTTGCAGTGGCTTGCACAGCGGTTGCGAGCAGCGCCGAAAAACCGTTTTTTGATGAAAAAAAACCGGCGCATTACTGCACCGGTTGTGTCATGTTCAGCCTGGTCAGACAGCGACCGGCGCTTTAATTGCCGGGTGCGGATCGTAACCTTCAATGTCGAAATCTTCGAAGCGGTAATCAAACAGCGACTCAGGCTTACGTTTGATCACCAGTTTCGGCAGCGCGCGGGGTTCGCGGCTGAGTTGCAGATGCGCCTGCTCAAGATGGTTACTGTAGAGGTGCGTATCGCCTCCCGTCCAGACAAAATCACCCGGCTCCAGATCGCACTGCTGCGCCATCATATGCACCAGCAGCGCATAGCTGGCGATATTGAACGGTAGCCCAAGGAACACATCGCAGGAACGTTGATAGAGCTGGCAAGAGAGCTTGCCGTCCGCCACATAGAACTGGAAGAACGCATGGCAAGGTGCCAGCGCCATTTTATCCAGTTCGCCGACGTTCCAGGCCGAAACGATAATGCGGCGAGAGTCCGGATCGTTTTTCAACTGGTTGATAACCGTTGAAATCTGATCGATATGGCGACCATCCGGCGTTGGCCATGCGCGCCACTGTTTACCGTAAACCGGGCCGAGATCGCCCTGCTCGTTGGCCCATTCATCCCAGATGGTGACGTTGTTTTCGCGCAAATAAGCGATATTGGTATCGCCCTGCAGGAACCACAGCAGCTCATGGATAATTGAACGCAAATGGCAGCGCTTGGTGGTCACCAGCGGGAAGCCGTCCTGCAGATTAAAACGCATCTGATGGCCAAAAATAGACAACGTGCCTGTCCCGGTGCGGTCGTTTTTCGGGGTGCCTTCGGTCAGCACCTTTTGCATCAATTCTAAATACTGTTTCATGGTTCCTCAGGAAACGTGTTGCGGCGAACGATGGCGGTACGCCCAAATCATCATAATAGCGCCTGCGACAATCATTGGAATGGAGAGGATCTGCCCCATGCTGATGTACTGCACCCATTCGCCGGTAAACTGCGCGTCGGGCTGGCGGAAAAATTCAACAATGATACGGAACGCGCCGTAGCCAATCAGGAACAAGCCGGAGACCGCGCCGGTCGGGCGTGGTTTGCGGATAAACAGGTTAAGGATGATAAACAGGACAACGCCTTCCAGCGCCAGCTCATAGAGCTGTGACATATGGCGCGGCAGCACGCCGTAGGTATCAAAAATCGACTGCCATTCCGGATGCGCTGGCAGCAACGCGGCATCTTCCGCACGCGAGCCGGGGAACAGCATAGTAAACGGGAATGAGGGATCGACGCGGCCCCATAATTCACCATTAATAAAGTTACCCAGACGTCCGGCACCCAGACCAAAGGGGATCAACGGCGCAATAAAATCAGAGACCTGGAAGAAGCTGCGTTTAGTACGACGCGCGAAAATCACCATCACAACGATGACGCCAATCAGGCCACCGTGGAAGGACATACCGCCATCCCACACGCGGAACAGATAGAGCGGATCGGCAAGGAACACCGGGAAATTATAGAACAACACGTAGCCGAGGCGGCCACCCAGAAATACCCCCAGGAAACCTGCATAGAGCAGATTTTCCACTTCGTTTTTCGTCCAGCCGCTGCCCGGACGGTTAGCCCGACGCGTAGCCAGCCACATGGCAAAAACGAATCCTACAAGGTACATCAACCCGTACCAGTGCAGGGAGACGGGCCCAATGGAAAAAATCACCGGATCAAAATCGGGAAAACGCAGATAGCCACTGTTCATCTGTCACCACAACTTGTTGTTCTTCCGCCGAAAGTGGACAGCGGTTTACATACGCGGCCGCAACCGGCAGCCGCTCCAAAGGGGCGAATCATAGCATAAGGGGGATGCATGAGTTGCGCCGAAGTTGTAAAAGATATGTATAGTCCGACAGCTACGCACTTATTTTACGGCTGAATAAGCAGACACTTAAATCCCGCCGCGGATCAGACCGCCCAGCCCACGACGCTCCATAAAAGCGGCAATCTGGTGGCGAACTTCGGCGGCTAACTGCGCCTCAAGCGTGCGGTTTGCCAGCACCCGCGCCTCTTCAGCATCAATGCGCCGCAGCAAATATTTGATGCGCGCGACCGAACGCCCGTTCATCGACAGATGGCGATAACCAAGGCCTATCAGCACGGCGACACACATCGGATCTCCGGCCATTTCACCACACAGGCAAAGGTCGATACCTAACCGTTCCGCCTCGGTTGCCACCATCGACAACGCACGCAGCACGGCCGGATGCAGGCTGTCATACATTGTCGCTACGCGGGTATTGTTGCGATCCACCGCCAGAATATACTGCGTCAGATCGTTGGTGCCGATGGAGATAAAATCAACGCGGCTTGCCAGATGCGACAACATAAACACCATTGAGGGCACTTCCAGCATCACGCCAATACGCGGGCGTGGAATGGCGTAGCCGATCATCTCCTCGACTTCACGTCCGGCGCGTTCAATGAGCCGTTTGGCTTCATCCACCTCGTCAATACTGGTGATCATCGGCAAGAGAATACTGAGGTTGCCGGTGGCCGCATTAGCGCGCAGCATGGCGCGCACCTGCACGAGGAAAATTTCCGGCTGATCGAGCGTAATACGAATGCCTCGCCAGCCAAGACAGGGGTTTTCCTCGCTGATGGGCATATAGGGCAATTGTTTATCAGCGCCAACATCCAGCGTACGCAGCGTCACCGGCTTGTCGTTGAACATTTGCAGCATGCCCTGATATTGCGCCACCTGCTCCTCTTCCGACGGAAAGCCGTTTTGCAGCATAAAGGGAATTTCAGTGCGGTATAGCCCGATACCGTCGATGCGGCTGCCGAGTTTCTCTTCGTGCTCCGGGCTTAAGCCAGCATTCAGCATCACTTTCACCCGCTCGCCGCTTTTAAGTTGCGCCGCCAGATTGACGTCATCTTCGGCGAGACGGCTGAGCTCATTCTCCTCAGTGATAAGACGCTGGTATTCCTGTAGCAGAACCGGTTCTGGATCCACCAGTAATTCGCCACGGTAACCATCGACAATCAGCGTACGGCGATGCAGCGCAGAAGGCTGAATATCCGCCCCCATCACCGTCGGAATGCCAAGCGCGCGCACCATGATCGCGGCATGAGAGTTGGCGGCACCGTCGCGCACCACCACGCCAACCAGCCGATCGTGCGGCAACTCAGCCAGCGTTGTCGCCGAAAGCTCATCGGCGACCAGCACAAAGCGCTCCGGCCAGGTATTCGGCCCCTGAATATTGTCATCAAGGTGGAACAGCAGACGCTGACCAAGGGTCCGGAGATCGCCAGCGCGTTCTTTCAGATAACCATCGCTGAGCGCGGCAAACTGTTCGGCGAAGCTTTCGATCACCGTTTTCACCGCCCATTCGGCCACCGCACCTCTATCCACTTCTTCGAACAGCTCACGGCGCAAACGCGCATCGGAGAGCAGGTGGGAATAGAGATCGAAAATCGCCGCCGTCTCTTTTTGCGCGCCGGCGGAAAAACGCTTGCTGTAACGGCGAAATTCGTTGGCAGCCTCTTCCAGCGCGCTGGTCAGCCTTTCGCGCTCAAGCGAGGTATCCAGCGTCGATGCCGGATAAACCTGCTCCATCAGCGGCAGGGTTTGATCCATCCAGCCTTCGGCAATGGCAACCCCCGGCGAAGCCGGCAGCGCACGAATACGTGTCTGCCGATACTGACCAAACAAGGCGTTTAATTGTGACTGGGAAAGGATCGCAGCGACCTGGGTGGCCAGTGTGACCAAAAAGGACTCTTCGCTTTCATTGTACTGGCGCAGCTCACGCTGCTGCACAACCAGTACGCCAAGCAACTGGCGGCGCTGGATAATCGGTACGCCGAGAAACGCGCGAAAACGCTCCTCTTTTACCGCAGGAATATATTTAAAGCTGGGATGTTTCTGCGCATCGGCAAGGTTGATGGGTTCCGCCAGTCGGCCAATCAGGCCCACGATCCCCTGATCGAATGCGAGTGTGACAGTACGGCCGCGCGGCTTTTTTAAGCCGCGCGTCGCCATCAGATAAAAACAGCGCCTGTCGTGATCTGCAAGATAGACCGAGCATACTTCGGTTTCCATCGCCAGACACACGTCGGTAACCAGTATCTCCAGCGCTTCGTTAAGACGCGGCGCGCTGGCAACTTTCTCAACTATTTCTCGCAGTCGGGTGAGCATAATGTGGGTGGCTTAACCTCGTTTACGTCGCCAGGCAGGTGCGTTTTGTGGCTTAGGAGGCGTTTCCTGAAGCGATAACACCGCACTTGCAAACTCTTTCATCACCCGCCGGTAGACGTCGCGTTTAAACGAGACTACCTGACGAACAGGATACCAGTAGCTTACCCAACGCCAGCCATCAAACTCAGGGGTGCTACTGGTTTGCATATTGATTTCTGCATCATTACCAATCAACTGCAAAAGAAACCATTTTTGTTTCTGGCCGATACAAACCGGCTTTGTGTCCCAACGCACCAAACGTTTCGGTAACTTGTAACGCAACCAGTTACGGGTAGAAGCAAGGATACGAACATCTTTACGACTTAAGCCCACTTCCTCGAACAGTTCCCGGTACATCGCCTGCTCCGGGGTCTCGCCTGGGTTGATTCCCCCCTGGGGAAATTGCCAGGAGTGCTGCCCGAAGCGTCTGGCCCACATCACCTGGCCCTGTCGATTGCAGATTACGATTCCCACATTTGGGCGGTAGCCATCGTCATCAATCACCGGACTACCTCAAAATAAACCTGAATGACGAGATTGTTTCACACTCCCGGAAAACGGTAAACCACTCTATGACAGGGATACGAACGGATAACGATTGAATAACTCACAGTTTGCATAAGAGTTATAAACACCATCCCCTGCCTCCGACGGGTTTTATTCACCTTTTCTGTGGATAGAGTTGTGAAAAAGTATGGAATTACCCAGGGAAAACCCAGAACAGTCTGAATAAGCCATTTATCGGGTAAAGAAATAAAATTCATGGATTCATTTAGTTAAGTGACTTATCACCGGATTTTTGCAGCATAATGTGACGATCATCACTCTCAGGATCCTTCCGCTGATGAAAGATCGAACAGAGCCGTTTTTATCCACAGATTATGCCAATAAGTTAGGCGTATTTTGTGCAGAAATTCGATTTTCATCGCACGTCAAGGCTGTAAATGGAAACAGTAGTGAGGGTTTTCACCAGTTATCCCATTTTTCTGTGGATAACATGGTGTAAGATCCTGTTCATTGTCAGTGACCAGATTTGGAAAACCTGACGGGCTGTTGCGCAACACATTGCACACATAAATAAATTATCTTTTAAATCATTGCGTTGCCAATATTCCGCGGAAAACGGTAAACTGGCAGAACACGGTGGAAAACTCCTGCCTGTTTTTTAATCAAAAGGTTAGTGACATGTTCGCGTTATCTCCTTTCACTTCGCCACCCGAATCCGAGGCTCAGTTACTCGCTCAGGCCCAGCGTCTGGCAGGCTATTCGCTTGGTGAGCTGGCGGCGTTAGCGGGATTGCCGGTGCCGCACGATCTGAAACGGGATAAAGGCTGGATCGGTGTGTTGCTCGAGTTATGGCTGGGCGCCAGCGCCGGAAGCAAACCCGAGCAGGACTTCGCCGCGCTGGGCGTCGAGTTAAAAACCATTCCGGTGGATAACCAGGGCCGCCCGCTGGAAACCACCTTTGTCTGCGTCGCTCCGCTCACCGGGAATAGCGGCGTGGTGTGGGAAACCAGCCATGTCCGGCACAAGCTGAAACGCGTGTTATGGATCCCGATTGAGGGTTCGCGCGAGATCCCGGTAGCCGATCGCCGCGTCGGATCGCCGCTGCTCTGGAGCCCCAATGAGGAAGAAGAGCAGCAGTTACGCCAGGACTGGGAAGAGTTGATGGATCTGATTGTGTTGGGCCAGGTCACGCGTATTACCGCCCGTCACGGCGAAGTGCTGCAATTACGTCCCAAGGCCGCCAACAGCAAAGCGCTGACGGAAGCAATTGGCGAACACGGCGAGCCTATTCTCACGCTGCCACGCGGTTTCTACCTGAAAAAGAACTTCACCAGCGCGTTGCTGGCTCGCCACTTTTTGCTCTCCGGATATTAATTTTTTGCCACAGCCTCACTGACGCTTATAATTAGCGCTTCTTTTTTTGCAGGACTTTTATTGATGTTATTTGCATGGATCACCGATCCTAACGCCTGGCTTGCGCTCGGTACGCTGACGCTGCTGGAGATCGTGTTAGGGATCGATAATATTATTTTCCTCTCTCTGGTTGTTGCAAAGTTACCTGGTGCGCAACGTAATCACGCCCGTCGGCTTGGGCTGGCAGCAGCAATGGTAATGCGGCTGCTGCTTCTGGCTTCTATTGCCTGGGTAACAAGGCTGACGCATCCGTTATTCACCCTTTTTGATCACAGCGTTTCGGCGCGTGACATGATCCTTTTTCTCGGCGGATTGTTCCTGATCTGGAAAGCGAGCAAAGAGATCCACGAGTCGATCGAAGGTGAAGAAGAAGGGCTGAAAACTAATGTTCACTCCTTCCTCGGCGCTATCGTGCAGATCATGCTGCTGGATATCATTTTCAGTCTTGATTCGGTGATTACCGCGGTGGGTCTCTCCGATCATCTGTTTATCATGATGGCCGCCGTCGTGATCGCTGTTGGCGTGATGATGTTTGCCGCGCGTCCGATTGGCGAATTTGTCGATCGCCATCCGTCGGTCAAAATGCTGGCGCTGTCGTTTTTGATTCTGGTTGGCTTTACGCTGATCCTCGAAAGCGTTTCGATTCATGTGCCGAAAGGTTACATCTACTTCGCGATGTTCTTCTCGATCGCCGTCGAGTGGCTTAACCTGTTGCGTAACAAGAAAAATCCGCTGTAAGCAAAGCGCTTCTCCGGCCGGGGAAGCGCTTTTCATTTCTTTACCTGCTCTCACCGCTATTTTCAGAAAATCTCCCTTTTCCAACGCGAAACAGCGGGTTATTACTAGACTGTGTGTGACGCATGCCATGAGAGGGTCTGAGCGATGAAAAAATGGGCGGTGATTATTTCTGCAGTAGGTTTAGCTTTTGCGGTTTCCGGATGCAGCAGCGATTACGTAATGGCAACAAAAGACGGCAGAATGATCCTGACGGATGGTAAGCCGGAAATTGATGATGATACCGGGCTGGTCAGCTATCGCGATCAGCAGGGCAACAAAATGCAGATTAACCGTGATGATGTCTCCCAGATTATCGAACGCTAAGAAATACCTTTAAAGGTCAGTGACCTGCTGACCTTTTTGTGAATTTTCCCTTTCCCTTTTGCTTCCCCTCTGCCATGTTTATAGTCCTTTGTCAGGACTACTGACGTTGTATTTTTGAGGAAGCCGGCTATGCAGTATCACCGTATCCCCCACAGTTCGCTGGAAATTAGCACCCTGGGGCTGGGCACAATGACGTTTGGTGAACAAAACAGCGAAGCCGACGCCCATGCACAGCTCGATTACGCCGTCAGCCAGGGAATCAACCTGATTGATGTCGCAGAGATGTACCCTGTTCCGCCACGCCCGGAAACGCAGGGTTTAACCGAAACCTATGTCGGCAACTGGCTGGCAAAACGCGGCAACCGCGAAAAGCTGGTTATCGCCTCCAAAGTCAGCGGCCCAAGCCGCAACAATGACAGCGGGATCCGTCCGGATCAGGCGCTCGATCGTAAAAACATCCGCAGCGCGCTGGATGGAAGTTTAAAACGTCTGCAAACCGATTATCTCGATCTCTACCAGGTTCACTGGCCGCAGCGCGCCACTAACTGCTTCGGCAAGCTGGGTTATAGCTGGGTAGAGAGCGCGCCGGTTGTGACGCTGCTGGAGACGCTGGAAGCGCTGACTGAGTTTCAGCGCGCGGGCAAAATTCGTTATATCGGCGTTTCGAACGAAACCGCCTTTGGCGTGATGCGCTATCTGCATCTGGCGGAAAAGCATGAACTGCCGCGCATTGTCACCATCCAGAACCCGTACAGCCTGTTAAACCGCAGCTTTGAAGTGGGCCTTGCGGAAGTGAGCCAATATGAAGGTGTCGAGCTGCTGGCCTACTCCTGCCTCGCCTTCGGCACGCTGACCGGGAAATATCTCAACGGGGCAAAACCCGCAGGCGCGCGCAACACGCTATTCAGCCGCTTTACGCGTTACAGCGGTGAGCAGGCGCAAAAGGCGGTGGCGGCTTATGTGGATATTGCGAAGCGACACAATCTCGATCCGGCACAGATGGCGCTGGCGTTTGTCCGTCGCCAGCCCTTCGTCGCCAGCACCCTGCTGGGCGCGACGACGATGGAACAGTTGAAAACCAATGTGGAAAGCCTGCATCTGGATCTGAGCCAGGATGTGCTGGCGGAGATTGAAGCGGCGCACCAGGTATATACCTACCCGGCGCCGTAAACTTACCGGCGGCGCTGCCAGAACCACAGCGCCGCTATCGCCAGCGCAAAGATCACGCCAAAGCCGACGCCCGTTCCCACGACGGGTGCGCCGGCTTTTACCGCCAGCGAGTACAGCCCCAGCATTACCAGCATTGCCATGTTTTCGCCGAGATTCTGCACGGCAATCGCATTACCCGCCCCGACCGACGCTTTACCTATCGCCTGTAGCAACGCATTCAGCGGCACGACAAAAAAACCGCCCAGCATGCCGATCAGCATCAGAACGCCGTAAGCAGGCAGCAAAGCATGTTGTAACGAAAACAGTACCACGGCGACGCCAATCAAAACCCCTGCAGGCATACAGCGCGCGACAGTTTCCAGTGTGACCAGCTTTGCCGCCACCCCGGCACCGACCACAATCCCGACCGCCACCATCGCGTTCAGCCAGGTCGGCGTGGCGTTGTCAGTAATACCCAGCGCTACCGGCACCCACAGCACCAGCAGGAAGCGCAGCGTCACCCCCGCGCCCCAGAACAGGCTGGTACCCACCAGCGAAAAGCGGGTTTCACCGTTGCGCCACAAACTTTTGCAGGCGCTAAAGAAGCTGTGTGTCATCGGCGTAAAACGCCATGACTGCCCCGGCCGCGCAGCGGGCAGCTTCGGGATCAGCAAATTAGCGACGACCGCACCCGCATAAACCAGCGCACAAACGCCCAGCGCAGCAAGCACATGCCAGTCGGCCAGCACACCGCCCGCCACCGAACCGAGCAGAATGGCGGCAATGGTTGATGACTCCATCAGCCCATTGGCTTTAACCAGCTTATCCCCGGAAGTGATCTCGCCGAGGATGCCGTATTTCGCCGGAGAGTAAGCCGCCGCGCCAATGCCCACCAGCAGATAGCCAACAAACGGATTCACGCCAAAGCAAATGCTCGCGGCACCCAGCAGCTTTAAGCCATTCGCCATCATCATTACCCGGCCTTTGGCGAAACTGTCCGCCACCTGGCCGACAAAAGGGGCAAACAGGATGTAAGCACCCACAAACACCATTTGCAGGATCGGCTGGCTCCAGTCCGGGTAAAACTCGGCCTTCAGCAGCGCCAGCGTGGCAAACAGCAGCGCATTGTCGCCAAATGCCGAAAGGAACTGGGCGGCGATCACTGCCATCATTCCGCGCGACCACAGCGAGGCGCTGATCTCAGGTTTAAGCATGTTGGTTTTCCGCCTCGTCAACCATCGTTTTGAGCGTGACAAAATCAGGCTTGCCGCTGCCCAGCACCGGCAATTGCTTGAGATAACGAATGTCGCGCGGCACCGCCAGCTCAGGGATGCCCTGCGCACGTGCATATTGCAGAAGTTTGTCGCGCGTCAGCGATTCATCGCTCGTAAACATCACCAGCGCTTCACCTTTGCTGGCATCACTTTTAATCACCGTGGCATGCATTTTCTCCGGCGACACCGCCAGCGCAAGCTGTTCCACCGTCTCCAGCGAGATCATCTCACCGGCAATTTTGGCAAAACGCTTCGCGCGCCCCTGAATCTGCACAAACCCCTGCTCATCAAAGCGCACAATATCGCCGGTGTCATACCAGCCAGCTTCCTGCTCGCCGTGAATATTCTCCGCCGACGGCGCTTCCAGCACGCCGGGGTTTTCTACCCGCAGATAGCCGGTCATCACGTTCGGCCCTTTCAGTTGCAGGCGTCCGCCCTCTTCAATACCCGGCACCGCCATCAGACGCGCATCCATTCCCGGCAGAATACGGCCAACCGTGCCCGGTTTCGCCGCCATCGGCACGTTAATCGAAACCACCGGCGCACATTCGGTCACGCCATAACCTTCCAGAATGCGCAGGCCGAATTTGTCCTGCCACAACTGGCGCGTGCTCTCCTGGAGCTTTTCGGCTCCAGCCACGACATAACGCAGGCGGAAAAAGTCGTAAGGATTGGCGAAACGCGCATAGTTGCCGAGAAAGGTCGAGGTGCCAAACAGCACGGTACAGTTGCGGTCATAGACCAGTTCCGGCACCACGCGATAGTGCAGCGGGCTGGGATAGAGAAACACTTCCGCCCCGGTCAAAAGCGGCGTAAACAAGCCTACCGTCAGGCCAAACGAGTGGAACAGCGGCAGCGCCGACATAAAGCGGTCGTTGGCGGTAAAGTCAGCGATGGTTTTGATCTGCTCAACGTTAGCCAGAATACTCTTGTGGCTATGCACCACGCCTTTCGGGTTGCCTTCAGAACCGGAGGTAAAGAGCACCAGCGCCGGATCCTCCGGTTTCTGCGCCACTTGTGCTTTTAGCGGCGTCAGCAAATGGCGGAAAATCCATACCTTATCTTGCAGCGTAACATCGCCCTTCAGATCTTCCAGATAGACCCAGCGCACCTGGGTAAGCTGCTCCGGCAGATGCCAGAGCTTGCCTTTATCCATAAAGGTTCGCGTGGTGAAGATGGTTTTGATTTGCGCTGCCGTGATGGCGCTGCCAAGCCCTTTCACCCCGGCAGTGTAGTTCATCATCGCCGGGATTCGGCCACGGGCAATCGCCCCGAAAATGACCGCCGCGCTGATGCTTGCGTTGGGCAGCATCAAGCCAATTTTCTCCCCCTGCGTACTGTATTTTTCCAGGATGCGCGCAACGAACAGCGTCTTGGTCAGCAGCTTGCGGTAGCTGTCGGGAGTAAAGTTAATGTCTTCGACGCAGGGCTTGTTGGCGCCGAAACGGTACTGCGCGGCGAGAAACGCTTCAAACAGCGTCTCGCGCGGGCGCACGGCCATGCGCGCTTCCATCATGATTTGGTGCAGCATCTCGCCAGCGAGTTTGCGGCGATCGCGGGCGCGTGGTGCTTCCGGCATCGGTAAAGATGTCGGCGGCAGAATATGCAGCGTAATGCGTGGGAACAGGCGCTGTTTAACCAGCCCTTTCAGGCGGCTGAAATAAGTCAGCTCGGCGCCATCAATACGCAGCGGTATTACCGTTGCGCCCGATTTGGCAGCGACAAAACCTGCGCCATCATAGATTTTCATCAGAGAACCCGAGAGCGAAATGCGCCCTTCCGGGAAAATCACCACCGGGCGGCCCTGCTCGATCAGACGCACCAGATATTTAATCGACATCGGTTTGGTGGGGTCGAGAGGGACAAAGTCAACGATGGGGCGGATCCAGCGCATATACCACTGGCTGCTGATCGAGGAATAAACCGCAAAAACCGGGCGTACAGGCAGGAACAGCGCCAGCAGAATGCCATCAATAAAGGAGACATGGTTAGGGGTAATCAACACACGTTCACCGTGTAGTGCTTCAGTGCTGCCGGTCAACTGCACCCGGAACAAAACGCGAAACAGTTCGCGAAAAAAGCCCAGTAGCATCTCAACTCCTTTTGCCAGAGAAATAAGTAAGTTTGCAAATTGTGGCAGATTACACGAGAAGTGCCGGAGGAGAAATTCAGGGCAAAAAAAAACCTGCGCGTCCGCGCAGGTTGGTGCAAGAAATGAGTACGAAGAGCATACCGAATAAATCACCAATCAATACCTCTGGGATCTTGATTGTGGCGTTGGCGCGGGCGTACTGCCAGCGGGAAAAAGCAAGGGAATGAGCCGAAGTGAAACGAGGTGTGTCGATTCGCTTTGCTTGTTACAAGGCGGGCAAAAAAAAACCTGCGCATCTGCGCAGGTTGGTGTAATTCGAGTATGCAACCCGGGGGCTGCGCTCACCTATCAATACCTCTGGGATAACCACTCTGTCATGGGGGAGAACGCGCCACCAGCAGACAATCGAAACAGCTTTGCGCAAAGTGTAACTAAAGGTTTTACCTGTATTAATCGGCAAAACTTTTTTGTGTAACGGTTCCACGGCTTTCCGCCGCGTCACTTCACGTTTGCGCACTACCAGCAGGTAACTGCCTTGATTAGCCATCCCTTTTCCGTAACACTACACAGTGTGTAAACGCTTACCCCTAAGGAAGGTGCGCCATGGCGACCATTAAAGATGTAGCACGGCTGGCAGGCGTCTCCGTTGCTACGGTTTCCCGTGTGATTAACGACTCGCCAAAAGCGAGCGAATCTTCACGGCTGGCGGTGCAAAGTGCAATGGATGCGCTGAATTATCACCCGAACGCCAATGCCCGCGCGCTGGCGCAGCAATCGACGGAAACCGTCGGTCTGGTGGTCGGCGATGTTTCAGATCCCTTTTTTGGCGCGATGGTGAAAGCCGTTGAGCAAGTTGCTTCCGCCACCGGTAATTTTCTGCTGATTGGCAACGGCTACCACAACGAAGAGAAAGAGCGCAAAGCCATCGAGCAGTTGATCCGCCACCGCTGCGGCGCGCTGGTGGTACACGCCAAAACCATCCCCGATGAAGAACTGGCTTCGCTGATGAAGCAAATTCCTGGCATGGTACTGATCAACCGCATCCTGCCGGGTTTTGAACAGCGCTGCGTGGCGCTCGACGACCGCTACGGCGCATGGCTGGCAACCCGCCACCTGATCCAGCAAGGCCATACGCGCATTGGCTACCTCTGCTCTAACCACGCCATTTCCGACGCGGAAGATCGTTTGCAGGGTTATTACGATGCGCTGAAAGAGAATGGTCTGCCGTGCAATGATCGGCTGGTGACCTTTGCCGAGCCGGATGAAAGCGGCGGCGAACAGGCGATGACGGAACTGTTAGGTCGCGGCAGAAACTTTACCGCCGTTGCCTGTTACAACGATTCGATGGCGGCGGGCGCAATGGGCGTACTGAATGATAATGGCATCGATGTGCCGAGCGAGATTTCGCTGATTGGCTTCGATGATGTGCTGGTGTCGCGCTACGTGCGTCCCCGGCTGACCACCGTCCGTTATCCGATTGTTACCATGGCGACACAGGCCGCCGAGCTGGCGCTGGCGCTGGCGGAAAACCGTCCGCTGCCGGAGATAACGCATCTGTTTAACCCGACGCTGGTGCGCCGCCATTCGGTGATTGCGCCGCAGGAGAGTTAACGCGGGTTGCTCTTATTGCTTGCCGGAAGGCGTTAATGCTTATCCGGCCTGCATATTCTTCTGCGTTGAGCCGAAAAACTCATAGCGCAATGCGATACAAATGCACATGCGTGTTCGGATAATCCAGCCCGTCGCCAATATACTCCCAGCCGTAGCGCTCATAAAAATCGCGGCAGGCGGAATAGAGATGTAACTGACTAAATCCCATTGCTTTTGCCTGCGCCATTACATGCCGCTGTAGCTGCCCGGCCAGCCCCTGCCCGCGCGCGCTTTCTTTTACATACAGCGCGGCCAGCCACGGGAAGAGATCCTGACGGCTGATCAAATCGCAGCGCCACAGCCCGACAGTCGCCAGCAGTTCATCGCCGTCAACCAGCACAAATGTCAGCGGTAATGCGCCCGGCGTCTGGCTGTGATCAATAATGCTGGCGAAAAAGTCGCGCGGCAGAGCGTCGCCAAACTCATGCCATAGCCATTCGATAACCTGCGGCGCAAAGCGCGGCACTTCGTAGAGAGGAAGGATTTTCACATCAGTTTTCCCTGGAAGATGGGGACGGATTCAAACAGATAGCCGTCGAAGTCCGGCGCATCTTCATCAGATAGCTCCAGCAGGCTTTTTTTGACATTTTCCAGATGCTGCCACATCGCCTGCCAGGCGCCCATCACATCGCGGCGACGCACCGCTGCCAGCAGCGTTTGCCGATCGCCCAGCCATTTCAGGCGATACGGACGGCTGGCGATATGCACATTAAACTGTTGCCACAGCGGGCTACTGTCCATCTGGTGCCAGATGCTTTCTACCGTTGCCAGCAGCATCTGGTTTTGCGAAGCCCCGGCCAGCACCAGATGAAACATCTTGCTGTTGTCCTGGGTGGTGTCATTCAGGGCGATGGCGCGCTGCTCCTGTTCGAGAATGCGCCGCAGATTGTCAACATCCGCCCGCGTCGCCATGGTCGCCGCAAAGGCAGCAATATTGCTCTCCAGCAACTGACGCGCTTGCAGGATCTCAAACGGGCCAACATCGCTACTGAGAAAGCGCTCTTCCTCGTTTTCATGGGCCTGCGGAATACGCATCACATAGACGCCCGACCCCTGACGAATATCAACCGTGCCCTGCAATTCCAGCATCAGCAGCGCTTCGCGCACAATGGTGCGGCTGACGCCATATTTTTCGGCGATATTGCGCTCCGGCGGCAGGCGGGAGCCAACGGGATAATGCCCCTGGATGATTTGCTCGCGTAAATCCTCGCCAATCTCCTGGTACTGTTTTTTTTCCGGCGGAACGACGGCCTTCTCCACAATATCACCTGCACTTATCAGTTATTGCGCGCTATCTTACTTCATCATCAAGGGTAAGGGTCAACCGGCGCTCATCGCTCAGCGCGCGGAACCAGCGCAGCGACTTTTTCGCCCGCCGATCGCGGTTGTGTTGCAGATCGATCTCCACCAGCCCATAGCGGTTTTTAAAGGCGTTCATCGGCGAAACGTTGTCGGTAAACGCCCACAGCATATAGCCGTGGCAGTTCGCGCCTTGTTCCCGCGCCCGCAGCGTCTGATACAGATGCGCGGCGATAAACTCAATGCGGTAATCATCCTCAATGGTTCCCTCGGCATTGCGGAACTGCCCTTCGTTCTCCACGCCCATACCGCTTTCCGCAACAAACCACGGAATGTTGCCGTACTCGTTTTTGATGCGCATCGCCATGTCATAGATGATCTCCGGCAGGATCTCCCAGCCGCGCGATTTGTTCATCTTTCTGCCAGGCAGCTCAAACGGCTCATAGTAATACGCCGGATGGAATGGTGTCTCCGGGTGCCAGGCGCGCGACGGCGCTTTCACACGGTGCGGATAATAAAGATTGATGCCCAGTTCATCGACGGTGTTGTCGCGGATGATCGCCAGTTCCTCTGCGCTGTAATCCCATTTAACGTTGTGTTTTTCCAGCAGATCCATCAGCTCCTGCGGATAGTGGCCTTTCACCAGCGGATCGAGGAACACGCGGTTATAGAACAGATCGTAACGCTGTGCCGCCAGTACATCGTGCGGGGCGCTGGAACGCGGGTAAGTCACTTCCGGGTTGAGAATGCAACCGACAGTTCCGGCGTAGCCCTTCTCGCGAAACAGCTTCACCACTTTTGCCGTCGCCAGGTTTTTGTGGTGATTCCACTGCATCCAGGTGCCGGTGTTCTGCTCATACGGCCAGCGCAGCGCATCAAGATAGACGCGGGTTTGCACCACAATCGGCTCATTAAAGGTAAACCAGCGCGTCACTTTATGGTGGAAGCGCGCAAACACTTTCTCAACGTACAGCAGATAGAGTTCAACCACTCTCTTCGACGCCCAGCCGCCGTAGGTTTCCAGCAGATAACCCGGCAGCTCGTAGTGCTCCAGGCAGATCATCGGCGTAATACCGTGGCGCTGCATCTCATCAAAAAGCTGGTCGTAATAGCTGGCGTAAGTCTCATCCACCACGCCCTGCTCGTAATCGGTAAGAAAGCGCGACCAGTTGATCGAGGTGCGGTAGTGGGTTAACCCCGCCTGCTTCATCAGTTGCACATCTTCGCGAAAACGCTGGTAGAAATTCGTGGCCACCGCCGGGCCATAACCTTCATGCCAGACGTGGCGATCGTTTTTGTACCAGAGATCGGGCCACGAATCCTGGCCCGCTTTTTTCCCTTCCCAGCCTTCGGTTTGCCAGGCCGATGCCGCCGCGCCCAGAATAAACGACGGCGGGATGGCAATGGTTTTTGTACTCATAACATCCTCAGGCATTGTTGGCGGCTTGCGCCTGTAATTGCGCCTGTTCCGCACGGCGGGAGGCGATCTTCACAAACGGCAGGTAGATAACGACGGCGGTAACAATGCAGATTAACTGGGTCACCACCGCGCCCATCGAACCGGCGGTAGAGAGCCAGGCATTGATCAACGGCGGCGTCGTCCAGGGCACCATCACCACCGCTTTCCCGGCAAAACCGGTGACCGTCGCGAAGTAGCCGATCGAGCCGGTCACCAGCGGGGTGATAATGAACGGAATGGCGAGGATCGGGTTCAGCATGATCGGCATACCGAAGATCACCGGCTCGTTAATATTGAAGATCCCAGGCCCTATCGACAGCTTGGCGATCTCTTTCATCTCTTTGCGTTTCGTGGCGATCATTACCGCAATCAGCAGGCCGATGGTCAGGCCGGAACCGCCGATACTCATGTACACATCCCAGAACGGCATGGTGATGATGTTCGGCACCTCTTTCCCCTGCTCAAAGGCGCTCATATTGACGGTGATCGCCCCCAGCAGCAGCGGTTCGCGGATCGGTTTGATCATCTGGTTGCCGTGAATACCGATCACCCAGAACAATTGCGCGACAAACATCAGCAGCAGAATACCGGGCAGGCTTTGTACCACGCGCTCCAGCGGTTGCTGCACCACCTGATACACGGCGTCATACAGATACATGCCGGTCACCTGATGGAAGACGAAGCCGAAAGTGGCGATCAGCGTGGTGGTAATGATCGCCGGGATCAGCGCCGAGAACGAGGCGGAAACGTTCGGCGGCACGGTATCCGGCATTTTGATCTTCAGACTCTCGCGGTTTTCCAGCCAGCAGTAGACTTCCACCGACAAAATGGCGATAAACATGCCGAGGAACAGGCTGCGGGTATCGGAGAACTGGCGCAGCAGCACATCTTTCACCACATGCATCTGGCCATCCACCAGCATCTCAACGGTGGTGGGCGTCACGCAGATAAAGCAGATCACCGCCAGCAACCCGGGAAACAGCGACTTGATGCCGTTAATGCGCCCCAGTTCAATACCTATTAAGAACACCGCGCCAATGTTGAGGAAGTTCAGCGTGGCATAGTTAATGGCGCTGGTAATTGGTTTTAGCGCGGCAAGAAACGACAACGCCTGGAAGCTGGCGAGACCGTTTTTCGGGTCCAGCACCATATTGGAAATCAGCACTGAAAACGCGCCGACAATAATGACCGGCATCAGCGTAATAAACGAAGATTTGATCGCCATGATATAGCGATAGCTATTGAACTTCGTGGCGAAACTACCCAGAGAATCGATGAGCTTTTCTTGTAGGGCCATAGGGTCACACCTCAGTTAAGGGGGGCTTTTTTTATCGGTACAGGTATACAGCCGGATTCCATTTGGCATACCAAAAATAGCGACAGCGTTAGAAAAGTTCTGTGACCCGGCTCGCAAGCCCTCTACTGGTATTCCAAAACGAAGCGATTACTGACATTGGCATACCACCTTAGCATTTTCAGGGATATTTCTGCACTTAAGCCAAACCCACCCGCCGCGCCTTAACCCGTTAAATGAGTGTGTTAAACTGCCTCTCATTAATGCGGAGAGCTTGTCATGGTCACAATGCTGGATGTTTCACTGCGCGCAGGCGTGTCGAAAGCAACGGTTTCCCGGGTGCTCAACAAGACGGGGCAAGTCAAAGAGAGCACCCGTGCTCAGGTTTTTAAAGCGATGGAAGAGTTGGGGTATCGCCCCAATTTTCTGGCGCAATCGCTGGCGAATCGCACCAGTAATAGCATTGGCCTGGTGGTCTCCAGCTTTGACGGTTTCTATTTTGGCCGCCTGCTACAGCAGGCTTCCCGCCGGACGGAATTTCACGGTAAGCAACTGATTGTCACCGACGGTCACGACACGCCGGAGCGGGAAACGCTGGCAGTGCAGATGCTGGCGGACCGGCGCTGCGACGCCATCATTCTCTATACCCGTTTTATGAGTGAAAAGAGCATCCTGCGTTTGATCGATGAAACGCCAATGCCGCTGATCGTAATCAACCGCGAATTATCCCAGGCGCATGATAAATGTGTCTTCTTTGAGCAGCAGGACGCCGCCTTCCAGGTGGTGGATTATCTGGCGAGCCTTGGCCACCGCGAGATTGCCTGCATCACCGTGCCGATTCATACCCCCACCGGCAAAGCGCGACTAATGGGGTATCGCAAGGCGCTGGAAAAACACGGAATTAACTGGGATGCGGGAAGAGTGAAATACGGCGACGCTACCATGACGCGCGGCTATGAATTGTGCCGTGAGATGCTGCAGGAAGGGGCGCATTTCAGTGCCTTGTTCGCCTGTAACGATGATATGGCGCTCGGTGCGTCGAAGGCGCTCTACCAGGCGGGCTTGCGCATTCCGCAGGATATTTCGCTGTTTGGTTTTGATGATGCGCCCAGCGCCCGCTGGCTGGAGCCGGGGCTGTCAACGGTCTATCTGCCGATCGATACCATGATCGCCACGGCTATCGATCAGGCGATCAAACTGGCGAATGCCGACGAGATTGAACCGATCCCCCCATTCACCGGCACGCTGGTATTGCGCGATTCAGTGGCGGCGGGACCGTATCAGGATTAGAACTGCTCCAGCGCCAGCAGCTCGTCGATGGTCTGACGGCGGCGGATCAGGCGCGCAACGCCATGATCAAACAGCACTTCCGGCAGCAGCGGGCGGCTGTTGTAGTTTGACGACATTGATGCGCCGTACGCGCCGGTATCATGCAGCACCAGATAATCCCCCGCTTTTACCGCAGGCAGCGCGCGGGTTTCCACTTTCCCGCCCTCTTGTTGGGTAAAGACATCGCCGGATTCACACAGCGGCCCCGCAACCACAGTGTCGATAAGTTCAGCCTGACGCAAATCGCGGCCATCGCCAGCCAGCGCGGTAATGTGGTGATAGCTGCCATACATCGCCGGGCGCATCAGATCGTTAAAACCGGCGTCGATCAGCACAAAGTGGCGGCTGCCCATATTTTTCACGCTGCGCACCTGCGATACCAGTACGCCGGATTCCGCCACCAGGAAGCGTCCCGGCTCGATCTCCAGTTTCACCGCATGGCCGAGATGTTTGGCAATTTGCTCGCGCGCGGCATTCCACAAACCAAAATAGTGAGCCGTATCAACCTGATCTTCCCCTTCATGGTAGGGAATAGAAAGCCCGCCACCCGCGGAGATAGCCGGCAGATCCTGGCCGAACTCCACGACCTGGCGCACCATCGCACCGCACACCTGCTCAAGATGGCCGTAATCAACGCCGGAACCGATGTGCATGTGAATGCCCGCCAGTTTTAGCTGATAGCGCTGCATCACCGCCAGCGCCGCATTCAGATCGCTGTACCAGATACCGTGTTTGCTGTTTTCCCCGCCGGTATTGGTTTTCTGGCTGTGACCGTGGCCAAAGCCCGGATTGACGCGCAGCCAGACGCGATGGCCCGGCGACACGGCGCCGAGCTGTTCCAGCATATCGACGGAACCGGCGTTCACCGCAATGCCCAGCTCGCTGACGCGCGCCAGCGTGGCGTCATCAATCACATCGGCAGTAAAAACAATATCGTCCGGATGCGTTTGCGGATCGTAACCCGCCGCTAATGCCCGCTCGATCTCACCCAGCGACACCGAATCGACTTTCACGCCCTGCTCGCGCATCAGGCGCAGAATATGAATGTTTGAGCACGCCTTTTGCGCAAAACGCACCACATCAAACGCGCTGAGTTTGGCGATTTGCGCGCGAATAATTTGCGCATCATAAACCCACACCGGGCAGCCAAATTCAGCAGGCAGCCGCAGCAGGTTTTCGGCATTCAGGTCGGTATCGGTCTGGTGTAGTGAGCGTGGCATGGTGAACTCCGTCAGCAATTTTTACTGATTACGCCACAGCACGAAGGGAATAAAAAATATCGTTTTATCGCGACTCTATGCAAAAATGATATGGATAACCCACAGCAACGGAATTCCGCGATGCCAGCCGTTAACTTGCGCCATATCGAAATTTTTCACGCGGTGATGACCACCGGCAATCTGACTGAAGCCGCAGCCTTGCTGCATACCTCGCAGCCGACGGTCAGCCGCGAACTGGCGCGCTGTGAAAAGGTGCTGGGGCTGAAGCTGTTTGAACGTTCGCGCGGGCGTTTGCATCCCACGGTACAAGGGCTGCGGCTGTTTGAAGAGGTGCAGCGCTCGTGGTACGGGCTGGATCGCATTGTCAGCGTCGCCGAGAGCCTGCGCGAGTTTCGCCAGGGGGAGCTCTCCGTCGCCTGTCTTCCCGTCTTCTCGCAGTCTTTTTTACCGCTGCTGTTACAACCTTTTCTCGCCCGCTATCCGGATGTCAGCCTGAACATTGTGCCGCAGGAGTCGCCATTGCTGGAGGAGTGGCTGTCGGCGCAGCGCCATGATTTAGGCCTGACCGAAACGCTGAGCACGCCAGCAGGCACCGAACGCACGCCGCTGCTGACCTGTAATGAAGTGTGCGTCATGCCGCAGGATCACCCGCTGGCCAGCAAAACGGTGCTGACGCCAGCCGATTTTCAGGGGGAGAATTACATCAGCCTGTCGCGTACCGACAGCTACCGGCAACTGCTGGATGCGCTGTTTACGGAACATCAAGTGAAGCGGCGAATGGTGCTGGAAACCCACAGCGCCGCCTCGGTTTGTGCGATGGTGCGCGCGGGCGTTGGGCTTTCGGTGGTTAACCCGCTGACGGCGCTGGATTACGCCGCCAGCGGTGTCGCCGTGCGTCGTTTCAGTATTGACGTCCCCTTTACCGTCAGCCTGATTCGCCCGCTGCATCGCCCGGCGTCAGCGCTGGTGGATGCTTTCGCACGCCATTTACAGGCAGCCATGCCGCTGATTGCCCAGCCGCTGGCCGCCATGCTGGGCGAGTCTTAAGAGAGCATAAAATTCACCGCATCAGCCGCATGCAGCGTAGCGGTATCAAAAACCTTAATCGGGCTGCTCTTTTCCGGTATCAGCAGGCCAATCTCGGTGCAGCCAAAAATCACCCCTTCGGCGCCTTCACTCGCCATTTGTTTGATCAGATTAATAAAATAGTAACGCGACTCATCGCTGAATGTGCCAAGGCACAGCTCTTCAAAGATGATTTCATTCACGCGTTCGCGATCTTCCGGGCCGGGTACGCAGGTTTCGATACCAAACTGTCTTTCCAGCCGCCCGCGATAAAAATCCTGCTCCATGGTGTAACGCGTGCCCAGCAGCGCAACGTTGCGCATGCCCGCGCTTTCAATGGCGCGCCCGGTGGCGTCGGCAATATGCAGGAACGGAATATGGCAACGCTCTTCAATTTGCCCGGCCACTTTGTGCATGGTGTTAGTACAAAGCACAATGGCCTGCGCCCCAGCCTGCTCCAGACCCGCAGCGGCCTGCGCGAGGATTTCGCCCGCTTTATGCCACTGTGCCGTTGCCTGGCAGGCTTCGATTTCGTGAAAATCCAGGCTGTGCAGCAACAAACTGGCGGAGTGCAGACCTCCCATCCGGGCTTTTACACCCTCGTTAATCAGGCGATAGTAAGGGATGGTCGATTCCCAGCTCATCCCACCCAGCAGCCCTATCGTTTTCATAGCGTTTCTCCGTCAGGTTTTGCAATCAGTCAATCAAAGTTGTGATCGACTTTCAACTTCTCTGGTCTCGCGTTTATTTTTGTGGAACGCTGAGATAAATTATTTTGAAACAATGTTTCACTAACTCTTTTCTTCACTACAGGACGGCCCGATGTTTACCTTCCATAAAGAGACTCAGCTTGACGATCTGGGCAACGGCGTAACGCGTCGTATCCTCGCCCATGGCGGCAAAATGATGGCGGTCGAAGTCATGTTCGAACAAGGCGCCATCGGCCCGATGCACAACCATCCTCATGAACAGCTCACGTATGTCTTATCCGGTGAGTTCGAATTTACCATCGGTGATAAGAAACATATCGTCACCGCAGGCGATACTCTTTATAAGCAACCGCACATTATGCACGGCTGCGTCTGCCTGAAGGCAGGAACACTGCTCGATACCTTCACCCCGGTGCGCGAAGATTTCTTAAAATAATGATAGTAAGCACCCTAATTAACGCTCCCATTATTGGGGGCGTTTTTTATTTCCCACAGACAGTAAAATAATTCGCCAGATAATCGTTTTCATTTTGAATGGTTTCATTCTGCGATACTTAATCCGCGACAACATTACGTGTTTATTTCCCCGGGATGATTCTGTAAACCCCGTGTTTTCGGGCGAAAAACGCTACCACCTCACTTTATTGAAACATCGTTTCGACTTTGATCACATTTCGCGAATTAATCGAATGACGCGAATTTAAAACCCAATAAAATATTTTAAAACGATGTTTTACAAATCAAGAATGGATGTTCAGACGTTTTTAAAATTAATGGTTTTACCAATAATTTCTGGGAGTTAGACCTCCATAGCGCCAGCCACGGCAAATATTGTGAGCGAGCGCACATACAGATGCTGTTTTTATCCCCGCGGCTACGGCGGCGGGAGAAAGTAACTCTCCGAATCCGTATTACACATTGTTCGCCAGGTAGGTATGTATGAATGAAAACAAACTACTGGGATTGGCCTGGATATCGCCCTACATTATTGGGTTGATAGTCTTTACGGCTTTCCCATTCGTTTCATCATTCTTTCTCAGTTTTACTGAGTACGATTTGATGAGCCCGCCGGTATTTAACGGCATCGAAAACTATCGCTACATGTTTACGGAAGATACCCTCTTCTGGAAATCGATGGGCGTGACTTTTGCTTATGTCTTTTTGACCATCCCGCTGAAGCTGGCCTTTGCGCTGGGCATTGCCTTTGTGCTGAATTTTAAACTTCGCGGCATCGGCTTTTTCCGTACGGCTTACTACATTCCGTCCATTCTCGGCAGCTCTGTCGCGATTGCCGTGCTGTGGCGCGCGCTGTTCGCCATTGATGGCCTGCTGAACAGTTTTATCGGCGTGTTCGGCCTGGATCCGGTGAACTGGCTGGGCGAACCGTCGCTGGCGCTGATGTCGGTGACGCTGCTGCGCGTGTGGCAATTTGGCTCTGCAATGGTGATCTTCCTTGCCGCGCTGCAAAACGTCCCGCAATCCCAGTACGAAGCAGCAATGATCGACGGTGCCAGCAAGTGGCAGATGTTCATGAAAGTGACCGTACCGCTGATTACGCCGGTGATTTTCTTCAACTTTATTATGCAGACCACGCAGGCGTTCCAGGAGTTTACCGGCCCGTATGTCATCACTGGCGGCGGCCCGACCTATTACACCTATCTGTTCTCGCTCTACATCTACGATACCGCCTTCAAATATTTCGATATGGGTTACGGCGCGGCGCTGGCCTGGGTTCTGTTCCTGGTTGTGGCGGTCTTTGCCTCCATCGCCTTTAAGTCCTCGAAATATTGGGTGTTCTACTCTGCCGATAAGGGAGGCAAAAATGGCTGATATCCAACATCTCACGCCGGGCATGAAGGAAGCCGAACGTGAAGTGGCGCGCACCCTGCGCCGCGAGAAAATCAGCGCCTGGATCCGCTATACGATCCTGCTCTTTGTCGGCCTGTTAATGCTTTACCCGCTGGCGTGGATGTTCTCGGCATCGTTCAAACCGAACCACGAAATCTTCACCACGCTGGGGCTGTGGCCGACGCACGCAACGTGGGACGGTTTTATCAACGGCTGGAAAACCGGGACGGAGTACACCTTCGGCCATTACATGCTGAACACCTTCAAGTATGTGATCCCGAAAGTGATCCTGACGATCATCTCTTCAACGGTGGTGGCTTACGGTTTCGCCCGCTTTGAGATCCCGTGGAAGAATTTCTGGTTCGGTACGCTGATCGCCACCATGCTGCTGCCAAGCACCGTGCTGCTGATCCCGCAGTACCTGATGTTCCGTGAAATGGGCATGCTCAACAGCTATATGCCGCTCTATCTGCCGCTGGCGTTCGCCACGCAAGGTTTCTTCGTCTTTATGTTGATTCAGTTCTTACGCGGCGTGCCGCGCGACATGGAAGAAGCAGCGCAGATCGACGGCTGTAACTCCTGGCAGGTGCTGTGGTACGTAGTGGTGCCGATCCTGAAACCGGCCATTATCTCCGTCGCGCTGTTCCAGTTCATGTGGTCAATGAACGACTTTATCGGGCCGCTGATTTACGTCTACAGCGTGGATAAATACCCGATCGCACTGGCGCTGAAAATGTCCATCGACGTGACCGAAGGTGCGCCGTGGAACGAAATTCTGGCAATGGCGAGTATCTCCATTCTGCCGTCCATCATTGTCTTCTTCCTGGCACAACGCTACTTCGTACAGGGCGTAACCAGCAGCGGAATTAAAGGTTAAGGGGTTATCATGGCTGAAGTGATTTTCAACAAACTGGAAAAGGTCTACTCCAACGGCTTCAAAGCGGTACATGGTATCGACCTGAAAATTGCCGACGGTGAATTTATGGTGATTGTCGGCCCAAGCGGCTGCGCCAAATCCACCACTCTGCGTATGCTGGCAGGCCTGGAAACCATCAGTGGCGGCGAAGTGCGCATCGGCGAGAAGATCGTTAATAACCTCGCACCGAAGGCGCGCGGCATTGCCATGGTGTTCCAGAACTACGCGCTCTACCCACATATGACCGTGCGGGAAAACCTCGCCTTCGGCCTGAAACTGAGCAAGCTGCCGAAAGATGAGATCACCAAACAGGTGGATGAAGCGGCGAAAATCCTCGAACTGGAAGAGCTGATGGACCGGCTGCCGCGCCAGCTTTCCGGCGGCCAGGCGCAGCGTGTGGCGGTCGGCCGCGCGATTGTGAAAAAGCCGGATGTGTTCCTGTTCGACGAACCGCTGTCGAACCTCGACGCCAAACTGCGCGCTTCCATGCGCATCCGTATTTCCGATCTGCACAAGCAGTTGAAAAAATCCGGTAAACCGGCAACCACCGTGTATGTCACCCACGATCAGACCGAAGCGATGACCATGGGCGATCGCATCTGCGTGATGAAGCTCGGCCATATCATGCAGGTCGATACCCCGGACAACCTCTATCACTACCCGAAAAACATGTTCGTGGCGGGCTTTATCGGCGCGCCGGAAATGAACATCAAACCGGCAAAAATTGTGAAAAAGGGAGATCAACTGCATCTCACTCTTGGCCACGAAACACTGGCGCTGAGTGCGCGTCAGCAGGAGAAAGTAGCGGGCTATGCCGACAAAGAGGTGTTCTTCGGCGTGCGTCCGGAATTTGTCTCCGTTGCCGATGAACCGTTCGATGAAGACTGCGGCAGCGGCGATCTGGTGCGTGTCGAAAACATGGGGCACGAGTTCTTTATTTACCTGAAAGTCGCTGACTACGAGTTAACGGCACGAATTCCTTCCGATGAAGCTAAGCCAATGATTGCAAAGGGACTTCATCGTAAGGTGTATTTTAAGTTTGATATGAATAAGTGTCATATTTTTGACGCAAAAACAGAACAGAACATTTCCCTATAAAAACGAAATCCTCGGGACGCGTCGCGGCGGCAAGTCGGTGCATCCTCACCGGGGTGCGCAGGCACCGTCAACAACGCGGCAGCCCGAAAAATAACGTTTAAACAAACTCTGGAGTATAAAAATGAAAAAAGTGCTTATAGGCGCCGTTATCTCCGCAACTCTGGGCATGTGCGCTGTACCCGCAACTGCTGCTGATAATGTTGACCTGCGTATGTCCTGGTGGGGGGGCAACGGCCGTCATCAGGTCACATTAAAAGCGCTGGAAGAGTTTCACAAACAGCATCCGAACATTAACGTTAAATCCGAATACACCGGCTGGGACGGCCACCTCTCCCGTCTGACCACGCAAATCGCTGGCGGCACCGAACCGGATGTGATGCAAACCAACTGGAACTGGCTGCCGATTTTCTCGAAAAACGGCGAAGGTTTTTACGATCTGAATCAGGTGAAAGAGATCATCGATTTGAGCCAGTTCGACGCCAAAGAGCTGCAATCCACCACCGTTGACGGCAAGCTGAATGGCATTCCGATCTCCGTTACCGCGCGCGTCTTCTACTTTAACGACGAGCAGTGGAAAAAAGCGGGCGTCGCCTTCCCGAAAACCTGGGATGAGCTGTTAGCCGCAGGCAAAACGTTCGAAAGCAAACTTGGCAAACAGTATTACCCGGTAGTACTGGAGCACCAGGATACGCTGGCGCTGCTGAACTCTTACATGGTGCAGAAGTACAACATTCCGGCCGTTGACGAAAAAGCGAAGAAATTCAGCTACAGCAGCGAGCAGTGGGTGGAATTCTTCCAGATGTATAAAAAACTGGTCGATAGCCATGTGATGCCGGATGCCAAATATTATGCGTCGTTCGGTAAAAGCAACATGTATGAGATGAAGCCGTGGATCGAAGGTGAATGGGCCGGTACTTATATGTGGAACTCCACCATCACCAAATATTCCGACAACCTGAAGCCACCAGCCAAACTGGTGCTGGGTGATTACCCGATGCTGCCGGGCGCAACGGACGCGGGTCTGTTCTTCAAACCGGCGCAGATGCTGTCGATTGGTAAATCCACCAAACATCCGAAAGAAGCGGCAGAAGTGATCAATTTCCTGCTCAACAGCAAAGAGGGTGTGGAAACGCTGGGTCTGGAGCGTGGCGTGCCGCTGAGCAAAGCCGCAGTGCAAACGCTGACCGCCAACGGTGCGATCAAAGAGAACGATCCCTCGGTGGCCGGTCTGCGCCTGGCGCAGTCTCTGCCGACCAAACTCTCTGTGTCGCCGTACTTTGACGATCCGCAAATTGTTGCCCAGTTCGGCACGGCGATTCAGTACATCGATTATGGCCAGAAATCCGTGGAAGAAACGGCCGCTGATTTCCAGCGCCAGGCTGAACGTATCCTGAAACGCGCAATGCGCTAACGTTTTTCCGTCACGACATACCCTGCCCGCCCGCGGCAGGGTATTTTTTTATCTAAGGAGCCGCAGATGGCAAAGGGGAAAATTGTTCAACTCACTTTCCGTCACCAGCACGATGAAAAAACGGGGCACGAAGTTATCCGTCTGACGCCGCCGCACATTATTTGTCACCGTAATTACTTCTACCAAAAATGTTTTACCCGCGACGGCGGGAAACTCCTTTTCGGCGGCGCGTTTGAAGGCCACTGGAATTACTATTTACTGGATCTCGCCCGTCAAGAAGCAACACAGTTAACCGAAGGCGCCGGGGATAATACTTTCGGCGGCTTTTTATCGGCGGATGATCGTTCGCTGTGGTATGTGAAAAACACCCGCGAATTGCGGCGCGTTGATCTGCAGACGCTGGAAGAGCATATCGTTTATCAGGTCGATGATGACTGGGTGGCTTACGGCACCTGGGTGGCGAATTCCGCCTGCACAAAACTGGTGGGTATCGAAATCAAGAAAAGCGACTGGCAACCGCTGACCAACTGGCAAAAATTCCGCGACTTCTACTTTACGCAGCCGGAATGCCGATTGATCCGCATCGATTTACACAGCGGCGAACGCGACACGTTGGTGCAGGAAAAACGCTGGCTGGGGCACCCGATTTACCGTCCGTTTGATGATTCCACCGTGGCATTTTGTCATGAAGGGCCGCGCGATGTGATTGATGCGCGTATGTGGCTGATTAATGAAGATGGCAGCAACCTGCGCAAAGTCCGCCAGCACCAGCCGGGAGAGAGCTTTACCCATGAATTTTGGGTACCGGACGGCTCCGCGCTCTATTACGTGGCGCATCAGGAGAACGATCCGCAGCGCTACCTGTTCAGCGCCGATCCACAGACGCTGGAAAACCGCCAGTTAATGGCGATCCCGCCCTGCTCGCATTTGATGAGTAACGAGGATGGCAGCTTAGTGGTGGGCGATGGCGCGCCGCACCATACCGGCGATATTCATCTTAACGATCCGTTTATCTGGGTTTTCAATATCATCAGCGGCGAGCAGACCGCGATTTGCCAGCATAACAGTAGCTGGAAAGTACTGGACGGCGACCGCCAGGTGACGCATCCGCATCCGTCGTTTACGCCGGATAATCAATGGGTGCTCTACACCTCGGATGCCGAAGGAATGCCCGCGCTCTATCTGGCGCGGGTGTAATGGTTATTGCGGGAGCGATCGTTATTGCCCGGTGGCGCTGCGCTTACCGGGCAATTTCACACCGTTAAACCCCAATATTCCGCAGCTTCTCGCCGGACATCAGACGGCGCTCGATATGCTCCAGCGTGACGTTTTTGGTTTCCGGCACCAGCCAGAACGTAACGCCAACAAACACCAGATTCAGCGCCGTATAGAGCCAGAACGTCCCGGCCGCGCCAATTGCATCCAGCAATGTCAGGAAAGTCGCGCCAATAATCATGTTCGACACCCAGTTCGTGGTGGTGGAACAGGTAATACCAAAGTCGCGGCATTTCAGCGGCTGGATCTCAGAGCAGAGGATCCACACGACCGGCGCGGCGCTCATCGCATACCCGGCAATGCACATCATCGTCATGCCGACCGACAGCCAGGACAAGCCGCTGGATGCCGTGCCGTTATCAAACTGCATCAGGCAGTAACCGAGGATCAGCGTACCAAGCGCCATCACGCTGAAACCAATTTTCAGCGCCGGTTTACGCCCTGCTTTATCCACCGTAAATACCGCGATAAAGGTGGCGAACATAAAGGTCAGCCCGACTACCAGCGTGGCGATCATCTGCTCCTCAGTGGTCGTAAAACCGGCCATTTTAAAGATGCGCGGCGCGTAATACATGATGATGTTCATCCCGGTAAACTGCTGCATCGCCTGCAACAACATGCCAAGGAACACCGCGCGGCGCACATTGCGGTTGGTTTTAAACAACTGAAAACCGCCCTGTTTCAGTTTCAGGCTTTCGCGGATCTCGTTCAGCTCCTCGCGGGCTTTTTCCGAGGTATCGCGCAGCATCCGCAGCACCTCTTCCGCTTCGATATGACGCCCTTTTTGCGCCAGCCAGCGCGGGCTATTGGGGAGGAAAATCACCAGAATAATCAAAAGCACCGCTGGCAACGCCAGCACGCCGAGCATCGCCCGCCAGTTGCCGCTGTAGCTGAACGCCGTATCGGAGAGGAACGCCAGCACAATCCCCAGCGTTACCATCAACTGGTACATGCTGATCATCTTGCCACGCACGTTTTCGCTCGCCATTTCAGAGAGATAGAGCGGCGCAGTGTAAGAGGCAATCCCTACAGCAATGCCCAACAGCACGCGAGAAAGGAGCAGCACTTCCACACTACCGGCAAACGCCGAACCGAGTGAACCAGCAACAAACAGCACCGCACCGACCATCAGGCTGTATTTACGCCCCAGGCGGAACGAGAGCCAGCCGTTAAACAGCGCGCCCAGCGCCGCGCCGAGCATCATGCTGCTTACCACCCACTCTTGCAGGCGGCTGCTCAACGTAAAATGATCGGTAATAAACGGCAGCGCACCGGCGATTACGCCGATATCAAGGCCAAACAACAGTCCGGCGACTGCTGCCGAAACAGAAACAAACAGGTTCATCCGCCGGGTATCACGCAACGCGCGCGGAAGTATTACAGAGTCATTACTGATAGAAGCCATTTTTTCCCTGCCTGCACAAAGTAAGGTGTTCTATGAAAGTAAGCCAGCAATCGCCGGAAGCGTCAGTGAGGAACTCGCGAAGATATGGATAAAACCGCTGTGGCACTGCGTTTTGTGATGGAGTTTACAATTTTGAAAATATAGTTTAAGCACTAAACTAATTTTAACAATATGATTTATATGATATTTATAAACAAGGGTGTGACTTCAGTAGAAATGAATATGGATTTTTCAATTAGACACATATGGACAAACTTTATGCAGAAATAAAAAAACCTGCCCGCAGGCAGGTTTTATCAGGCTCCGGCAGACGAATTATCGTGCCAGCCAGCCGCCATCAACAGCCACGGTGTAACCGTTGATGTAGTCAGATGCTTTCGATGCGAGGAACACCACCGGCCCTTTCAGATCGCTCGGCAAACCCCAACGCGCAGCCGGGATACGATCGAGGATCTCAGCGCTGCGCTGTTCGTCGGCGCGCAGTTGCTGGGTGTTATTGGTCGCCATGTAGCCCGGCGCAATCGCGTTGACGTTGATATTGTGCTTCGCCCATTCGTTAGCCAGCAGACGGGTGATGCCCATCACGCCGCTTTTTGACGCGGTGTAAGACGGAACGCGGATGCCGCCCTGGAAGGAGAGCATGGAAGCGATGTTGATGATCTTGCCGCCGTTACCCTGAGCGATAAAGTGTTTCGCCGCCGCCTGAGACATAAAGAATACGCTCTTGATGTTCAAGTTCATGACGTCGTCCCAGTCCTGCTCGCTAAAGTTGATCGCGTCTTCACGGCGGATCAAACCGGCGTTATTCACCAGAATGTCGATCTTGCCGAACTCTGCGACCGCACGTTCCAGCAGCGCCGGAATGCCGTCGATCTTACGCAGATCGGCAGTCAGGCTGAGAAAACGACGGCCCAGCGCGGTCACGCGCTCGATGGTTTCTGTCGGTTCAACGATGTTGATGCCAACGATGTCGCAACCTGCTTCCGCCAGACCCAGCGCCATCCCCTGACCGAGACCGGTATCGCAACCGCTCACTACCGCAACCTTACCTTGAAGAGAAAATGCATCCAGAATCATGTTAGTTCCTTAATCTATCAGCGCCTGTACCGGACAGGCATGGTTTTATGCTGCCCGCACTTAGCGCAGATCTTTTACAGCGACGTGATCCATGTCATCAAAGACCTGGTTCTCACCCACCATTCCCCAGATGAAGGTGTACGCACGCGTGCCAACACCCGAGTGAATGGACCAGCTTGGAGAAATGACGGCTTGCTCGTTGTGCATCACGATATGACGCGTTTGCTGCGGTTCTCCCATCATGTGGAAGACGCAGGCATCTTCTTCCATGTTGAAGTAGAAATAGACTTCCATACGGCGTTCATGGGTATGGCACGGCATGGTGTTCCACAGGTTGCCCGGCGCCAGCTCGGTCAGCCCCATGCTTAACTGGCAGGTTTCCAGCACATCCGGCACGAAATATTTATTGATGGTGCGGCGGTTACTGGTGAGCGGATCGCCAAGGGTGACCGGCGCGACATCCGCAGGGGTCACTTTTTTCGTTGGGAAGGTCATGTGCGCCGGCGCGCAGTTGTAGTAGAACTTGGCCGGTTTTGCGCTATCGACGCTGGCAAACACCACTTCTTTCGCGCCCTTGCCAACGTATAGCGCATCGCGGTGACCAATTTCATAGCACTGGCCGTCAACGGTAATCGTCCCCGGACCGCCAATGTTGATGACGCCCAGCTCGCGGCGTTCAAGGAAATAGGTCACGCCGAGTTGCTTACCCACTTCGCCGCCGACAGAAACGTTTTTCTGTACCGGCTTAATGCCGCCAACAATGATGCGGTCGATGTGGCTGTAGACCATGGTGTATTCGTCATCAACGAACACTTTTTCAATTAAAAACTCATTGCGCAGACCCTGGGTATCCAGCGTTTTGGCGTGCGCACTGTGGATGCTTTGTCTGACTTCCACAATAACCTCCGACGTAAATTTTGACCGAAACGGCACCAAACGGAACCGGAAACATCGTTCCGTTTCTTCTTTAGATGCATCTTATCCCGGCTAAAACATGTTTTCAATTGTGAATAAAACAACGTTTCAATTTTTCTGTCAGTTATTATGAAATCTGTAAGTGCGATCACGATTGCTTGGTGGTGACAACGCCAGCGGAGGAATTTCTTTACGTTTTAAGCTGAAAATTAATAATATCAACAAGGAGTTAAGTTGACCTTTGAATTCCGACAGCCGATTAGCGCTTTTCCTGTTTAAAATCAAAGTCCGCCTTCGCCTGGCTTTTTCTTCCCTTCAGATCCTGCGTAACAGCTGGAATTTTCTTATAAAGTGCGTCAGCAATCACACATATTGAAACAATGTTTTGATAATTTAACACCCTGTTTTTAAACTTATGAGAATCAGTGGTCATCATTGGGACGCACGCTTTCCCAGCAGACCCGAAAAGGAGCGAAAAAATGGCGAAAGGCATGCGGGTTAAACTCAATTATGCAGTCAGCCGCGATCCGGATACCGGCGCGGAAGTCACCCGTTTAACCCCACCGGAAGTGACCTGTCACCGGAATTACTTTTATCAAAAGTGCTTCTTTAATAATGGCAGTCATCTGTTATTCGCCGGTGAATTTGACGGACACTGGAACTACTACCTGCTGGATATCGCCAAAGCCGAAGCCATTCAGTTAACGGAAGGCGCAGGCGACAACACTTTCGGCGGTTTTCTCTCCCCGGATGACAGCGCACTCTACTATGTGAAAAACGATCGCACCCTGCGCGAAGTGAATTTGCAGACGCTGGCAGAGCGTGAAGTTTATCGCGTGCCGGATGAGTGGGTAGGTTACGGCACCTGGGTTGCCAATAGCGATTGCAGCAAACTGGTGGGGATCGAGATTGCCGCCAGCGACTGGACGCCGCTGAATGACTGGAAACTGTTCCATGATTTCTTCCATAAAGGGCCGCACTGCCGCCTGCTGCGTGTCGATCTGAAGAGCGGCGAAAGCAGCGTGATCCACGAAGAGAAAATCTGGCTCGGCCACCCGATTTACCGTCCGTTCGACGACAATACCGTCGCGTTCTGCCATGAAGGCCCGCACGATCTGGTGGATGCACGGATGTGGCTGGTGAACGAAGACGGCAGCAACGTGCGCAAAGTGAAAGATCACGCGGAAGGCGAAAGCTGCACGCACGAATTCTGGGTGCCGAACGGTTCCGCGCTGGTCTATGTCTCGTATCTGAAGGGAGAACAGGGCCGCATGATTTACCGTTTCAATCCGGATACCGGCGTCAATGAAGCTGTCATGCCCATGCCTGCCTGTTCGCATCTGATGAGTAATTTCGACGGCACGCTGCTGGTTGGCGATGGTTCCGGTACGCCGGTGGATGTGAAAGATACCAGCGGTTACACCATCGACAACGATCCCTATTTGTACGTTTTCGACGTGGCGAAAAAAGCTTATTTCCGCGTGGCACGCCACGATACCTCATGGGCGACCTTTGCCAATAGCCGCCAGGTGACCCATCCACATCCGTCCTTCACACCGGACGACAGTGCGATTCTGTTTAGTTCGGATAAAGACGGCAAACCGGCGCTCTATATCGCGAAACTTCCCGAAGAACGCACTTTGTTGCAAGCATAGGTTTTGAGTAAGTGTTTCTGTAACTGGCCTTGCCCTCTTCGGAGGGCTTTTTTTTTGCCTCCCTATGCCCGTCATACTTCGCGTTGCAGATGCGTTGGCTTTCCTCGCGAACCCCAGTCACTTACTTCAGTAAGCTCCTGGGGATTCGCTGCGTCGCCGCCTTCCTGCAACGCGAATTATTTAGGGCATACATTCACAAGAGCATAAAAATACCGTCTTGTTGTAGGCCGGATACGCGTTCGCGCCATCCGGCATGCAACGCCCCTGCAGCGTGAAGTATGACGGGCATATGACGGGCATAAAAATCCCCGGCCAACTACTCCGGGGAATCTATTGAGGGTAATGCAGACAATCAGAAAGAGTACGCGACACCGACGCGGAAACGGGTCTGGCGTTCGTCAGTGGTTTTCACGCCGACGTTGCCGACTTCCACATACGGAGACCAGTTTTTATCCAGTTTATAGGCCACTTTAGCGTTGTATTCGTTGGAATAAGTTTTGTTGTTCTCGCGAATAACATCTTCGGTGCTCTTGGCGTAAACATAGTTCAGCTCAACGCGATAATCGCCCATCGCCCAACCGAGCCATGCATCGAATTTGTTGACCTTATTATCAACGGTGCTGGAATCCGGGTTACGTGTGTATTCATAACGGTAACGGCCAGCAATATAAACGCCATTATCGAAGCTGTACTGCGCGTGAATATAGGGTTTATAGATAGAGTTGGTATCTTTACTTTCGATATTAAAGCCTGGTGTTAACGCAATATTTTTAGTCGCTGCCCAGCGCCAGTTAATGGATTCTTCGTGGCCGTTACCGACGATTTCCGTTAGCGGTTTATCCGCATCGTCGCCGCCCGATTTCCATTTCGCTTCGACACCAAAACCGACGCCATTTTCAAAGCGGTGAGAGACCGCAACGCGATCGGCGTTTGAACCGCTATCGATGTATTCATGACGTAAGTCTACAGTGACCGCTTGTGAAGCGAAGGATGCGCCAAGGAGTGAAGCAAGAGCCAGAGATTTTTTAAACATGAGTTACCCCAAGAAATTAAAATTATGTTCCATTTTTATGGAATTCTATTTTATTTTTACGGGAACTTTATTTTAGTGATCACGATCGTAAATATTAACCTGAGACGGAACTCTGTATAACGGCGTGATGAATATCAATAAATTCCAGTTAAAAACAGCAACAAACAAGGTCAAGATCACACCCTTTTTCTATTAACTGTTCTCTTACATAGTTAAATACAAATAAAAAACACAATACAAAACATAGAGCTACAACCAAAATACAATAATAATAAGCTTGCTTATGTTGATCATTTCAAATTGTAACGCAGGGGATAATATAGATATAAAGATTTAAATAAACGATTTAATTAAATCGAGCGCGTTATTAGCGCGAGAAAGAGAGGTTTTATTTTAATTGAAACAACACTTGCGATGAGTATCACAAATAATAAAGCCTTCCGGGCGGAAGGCTTTATTCGCAATAAGGAAGAGATTAATCGCGTTCAACGGCCAACGCCACGCCTTGCCCGCCGCCGATACAGAGTGTCGCCAGCCCTTTGCGGGCATTGCGCTTTTGCATCTCATGCACTAACGACACCAGGATCCGGCAACCGGAAGCGCCAATCGGATGGCCCAGCGCAATAGCGCCGCCGTTGACATTAACGCGCTTCTCGTCCCATTCGAGGATTTTCCCTACCGACAGCGCCTGCGCGGCATACGCTTCGTTGGCTTCGATCAGATCGACATCGTCAAGCTGCCAGCCAGCGCGCTCCAGACAGCGACGCATGGCATAAACCGGCGCGATCCCCATTAGCGCCGGATCGACGCCAACGCTGGCAAAGGCGCGAATACGCGCCAGCACCGGTAAATTCAGTTCGGCCGCTTTGCCTTCGCTCATCATCAGCACAGCAGCGGCACCATCGTTCATCGGCGATGCATTTCCGGCAGTGACTGAACCCGTCTGTTCAAAGGCGGGCGTCAGTTTCGCCAGTGCTTCCGCAGTAGGATCGGTGCGCGGCTGTTCATCGGTCTCCACCAGCAGTGGCTGCCCGTCTGCGCTCTGCGTCTTCACCGGGACAATTTCGTCACGAAAACGCCCGGCATCAATCGCCGCACGCGCTTTATGCTGCGAGCTTAACGCCCACTCATCCTGCCGCTCGCGGCTGATGCCATACTCGCGCGCCAGGTTCTCGGCGGTAACGCCCATATGATAATCATTGAACGCATCCCACAGGCCGTCATGCACCAGACTGTCAATCAACTGGCTGTTACCCAGTCGCGCCCCGGTGCGGCTGTCGGTCAGAACATGCGGCGCGCGGCTCATATTTTCCTGACCACCCGCGATCACCACATCCGCCTCGCCGCACTGAATCGCTTGCGATGCCAGATGCAGCGCCTTCAGCCCGGAACCGCACACGTCATTAATGGTAATGGCAGAAACGGTGTTCGGCAGGCCGCCCTTGATGGCCGACTGGCGGGCAGGGTTTTGCCCGGCTCCGGCGGTCAGCACCTGGCCCAAAATCACTTCATCAATATCCTGTGGCTGTACGCCGCTGCGTTCCACCAGCGCCTGCACCACCAGGCTACCCAGTTCTACGGCAGAATGGCGCGACAGCGCTCCCTGAAAACAGCCGATCGGCGTACGCACCGCCGCCACAATCACGACATCTTTCATTGCTGGCTCCCGCAGTCACTGAACCCGGCAATAGTAGTGCATTGTTAATGAGTGTTAACGCAGATGTTTAAAATTGGTGAGATTAATCACAAGGAATAAGCGAAGGGGCCGCAGGAAATGGCGCGCGGCCAGGCAAGACCGCGCGCGAAGGGGATCAGTTGTTAACCGGGATCACCGCACCTTTATATTTGGTACGGATCCAGTCCTGAATCTCTTTGGAGTGCAGCACGTTCACCAGCGCCACGATATCTTTTTTCTTCTCGTCGCCGCGGTGTACGGTGATGATGTTGGCATACGGGTTGTTTTCACCGCTCTCAACGGCGATCGGATCGTGTACCGGATCCAGGCCCGCATCGATGGCGTAGTTGGCGTTGATCACCACCGCATCGCCTTCATTGTTGTTATACATCTGCGGCAGCAGCGCCGCTTCCACGTTCGGCAGGAACTTCAGTTTTTTCGGGTTCTCAACGATATCGTCGATACGCGCCGTCACTTTATCCACGCCCGGTTTCAGCTTGATCACGCCCGCTTTTTCGAAGATGGAGAGGATACGCCCCTCTTCAGAAACGGCATCACGCATGATCACTTTGCCGCCTTCCGGCAGATCTTTCAGCGATTTGTATTTTTTAGAGTAGATACCAATCGGCTCGATATGGATCGCACCGGCGCTGACGAAATCATAGGATTTGTCGCCCGCATGATCTTTGATAACGCTGTTCAGGTACGGAATGTGCTGGAAGTAGTTGGCATCCAGTTCGCGGCTGGCCAGCGCGGTGTTCGGCAGAATGTAATCCTGGAACGGTTTGATCTCGAGATCGATGCCCTGCTTCGCCAGAATCGGTTTCGCCTGCTCAAGGATTTCCGCGTGCGGCACGTTGGATGCGCCGACGGTCAGGGTATCCGCCCAGGAGGAGAAGCTCAGAACGCTAAGGGTTGCTGCGGCAATCAGTGTCAGTGTTTTTTTCATGATGGTGGTTTCCAATAATTATCGTTTATCTAACAGAGAAGTGATCACGTCGCCGCAGAACTGAATAATGAAGACGATGATAAGAATAGTCACCGTCGCCACCAGCGTGACGTCGTTGTGGTTGCGCTGGAATCCTTCCAGATAAGCAAGATTGCCCAACCCGCCCGCGCCAATAACCCCGGCCATGGCGCTGTAGCTCACCAGCGCAATCAGCGTCACGGTAATACCGGACACCAGCGCAGGTGATGATTCAGGCAGTAACACCCGAAAGACCAGTGTGCTCAGCCGCGCGCCCATTGAACGCGTCGCCTCGATCACCCCTTTATCCACCTCGCGCAGCGCAATCTCGACTAAGCGCGCGTAAAACGGTGCCGCACCGACAATCAGCGCGGGCAGCGCGGCATTCGCGCCGAGAATGGTCCCGACGATGGTTTTGGTAAAAGGAATCAACAGCACAATCAAAATGATGAACGGGATAGAGCGGAAAACGTTCACCAGAATCGAAATCACGCTATACAGCGTGCGGTTCTGGAACAGCCCGCCGCGCGCCGTCAGAAACAGCGCCAGCCCCAGCAAAATTCCCAGTACGAACGTTGCCGCGCCGGAGAGCGCCGTCATATATAACGTCTCTTGCGTCGCCGCCCAGAGTTGCTCCCATTTCAGATGCGGGAAGAAAGAGTCAGCCATGTGTTACGACCTCGCTTGCAATATCGGTGTTGCGCAAATCCGCAAGGATATTGTCCAGTTGTTCCGGGGTCGCCTTCACGTGCACCCATAATTGTCCAAAAACACCATGTGCCGTCTGCGACATCTTGCCGTGCAGAATATTGAACGGCAGACCGTAACGCAGCGTCAGTTCACCGACGATCGGCTGGTGCGTACTGTGGCCGGTAAACGTCAGCTTAATCACCGTACCGTCGAGATCGCTGTTCAACTCCGGGTTGAACGTCTCTTCTTCTTTATACTGGCTTACCTGGCGCACAAACTGGCGGGTAATCGGCTGCTGCGGATGGGTAAAGACGTTCAGCACGTCGCCCTCTTCCACCACTTTGCCGTTCTCCATCACCGCGACCCGATCGCAGATCTTGCGCACCACGTGCATTTCATGGGTGATCAGCACGATGGTCAGTTTGAAGCGGCGATTAATATCCAGCAGCAGATCGAGGATTTGATCGGTGGTCTGCGGATCCAGCGCCGAGGTCGCTTCATCGCACAGCAGGACGTCCGGGTTATTTGCCAGCGCACGCGCAATGCCAACGCGCTGTTTCTGCCCGCCGCTAAGCTGCGACGGATAGGCATTCTCGCGGCCTTTCAGCCCCACCAGCTCGATCAACTCCGCCACGCGGGCCTGAATTTTCGCTTTTGGTGCACCGGCAATCTGCATAGAAAAGGCGATGTTTTCGCTGACCGTGCGCGACCACAATAAATTGAAGTGCTGGAAGACCATGCTGATCTTCAGACGCGCCTGGCGCAGGGCTTCGCCCTTTGCTTGTGCAATATCCTGACCGTTAATCACCACGCTGCCGCTGGTCGGCTTTTCCAGCCCGTTCAGCAAACGGATCAGCGTACTTTTTCCGGCGCCGCTGTAGCCGATAATCCCGTAAATTTGCCCCTGCTCAACCGTCAGATTGACGCTGTCGACGGCGGTAATCGATGCCTTTCCCTGGTCGAAAATTTTGGAAATATTCCTTAGCACGATCATTCGTTGATGTTTCCGTTTGGCGGTTTAGCAGTATGGATGTCCAGATGATAATAATCAGCCACAGTTATATTTCAAATAACTAAATATCACTCACTTATAACCAAACGCGCTAAAAGCGGCGGAATGCGGAATTTGGCCATAAGGATTTTTTTCGCAATCTATTGCCGAAAAACGCATAACTCCGGCAAAGAAGCGACAAAAAGTGCATGAAATCAGCGCAAAACGACGTTTTTTAGCTGTTAACACGTCCGGACGACTATACGGCTCTCCTTCCCGATGGCTAAACAGAGCTTTATATTTCCATTTGTTCTAAACGCCGAATAAAGATTCTTTAAAAGCGAAAAATGACAGACCTATCATCCGTGCATCAGTTTTTTCCACGGGTGAATACACAATGTCTGTCTTCCATTCAGTAACCGAATTGATCGGCCAAACGCCGCTGTTGCAGTTGCATAAACTGGCAAGCGGCCCCTGCGAATTATTTCTCAAACTGGAAAACCAGAACCCCGGCGGTTCGATTAAAGACCGCGTGGCGCTGTCGATGATCAATGAAGCCGAACGGCTGGGTTTGCTCGCGCCTGGCGGCACGATTATTGAAGCCACCGCCGGAAATACCGGGCTGGGGCTGGCGCTGATCGCCGCGCAAAAAGGCTATTCGCTGATCCTGGTGGTGCCAGACAAAATGAGCCGCGAGAAGATTTTCCACCTGCGTGCGCTGGGGGCAAAAGTGGTGCTGACGCGCTCCGACGTCAACAAAGGTCATCCGGCCTATTACCAGGATTATGCCCGCCGTCTGGCGGAGGAAACGCCGGGAGCGTTTTACATCGATCAGTTCAACAACGAAGCCAACCCTCTGGCGCACGCGACCACGACCGCACCGGAAATTTTCGCCCAGCTCGACGGGCGAATTGACGCCATCGTTGTCGGCGTGGGTTCCGGCGGCACGCTTGGCGGTTTACAGGCTTGGTTCGCGCAACATTCGCCGCACACCGAGTTCGTGCTGGCGGATCCGGCAGGATCGATTCTCGCCGATCAGGTTGAAACCGGTCGTTATGGCGAGCCAGGCTCCTGGCTGGTTGAAGGTATCGGTGAGGATTTTATTCCGCCGCTGGCGCAGATCGACGGCGTGCATAAAGCCTTCCGCGTCACTGACCGTGAAGCCTTTGCCACCGCCCGCGAGTTGCTGCAACAGGAGGGTATTCTGGCAGGATCGTCCACCGGCACCCTGCTCAGCGCCGCACTGCGTTACTGTCAGGCGCAAACTTCGCCAAAACGGGTGGTCACTTTCGCCTGCGATAGCGGCAACAAATACCTGTCGAAAATGTTTAATGACGACTGGATGCGCCAGCAAGGTCTGCTGACGCGCCCGTCAAATGGCGATCTCACGGATTTTATCGCCCTGCGTCACGACGAAGGCGCCACCGTTACTGCCGCGCCGGAAGATAGCCTCGCCGCCGTGCTGGCACGCATGCGGCTGTATGACATTTCGCAACTGCCGGTACTGGAAAACGGCCAACTGGTCGGCATCGTCGATGAGTGGGATCTGATAAGCCACGTGCAGGGCGACAGCCAGCGCTTCTCCCTGCCGGTTCGCCAGGCGATGACGCGTAACGTAGAAATTCTCGATAAGCATGCGCCGGAAAGCGCACTGCGCAACATTTTCGATCGCGGCCTGGTGGCGGTGATCGCCGATAACGGCCGCTTTGTCGGCCTGATAACCCGCAGCGATGTGCTGACGACCTGGCGCAATCGTCTTGAACAATAAGGAAAACAAAATGAAAAACCTGGCAACGCAAAGCGTCCACAGCGGCGTCTTCAACGACCAACACGGCGCGGTCATGCCGCCGATTTATGCCACCTCCACCTTTGCACAGCCTGCGCCGGGCCAGCACACCGGCTATGAATATTCGCGCAGCGGCAACCCGACGCGCCACGCGCTGGAAACGGCTATCGCCGAACTGGAAGGCGGCACACGCGGTTATGCTTTTGCCTCCGGTCTCGCCAGTATCTCCACGGTACTGGAACTGCTGGATAAAGACAGCCATCTGGTGGCGATTGATGATGTCTATGGCGGCACGTATCGCCTGATTGAAAACGTGCGCCGCCGCAGCGCCGGGTTGCAGGTTAGCTGGGTGAAACCGGACGATCTGGCCGGGCTGGAAGCCGCCATTCGCCCGGAAACTAAAATGATCTGGGTGGAAACGCCCACCAACCCGCTGTTGAAGCTGGCGGATCTGGCCGCTATCGCCGCCATCGCCAAACGTCACAACGTGCTGAGCGTGGCGGATAACACCTTCGCATCGCCGGTGATCCATCGCCCGCTGGAGCTGGGTTTCGATATTGTGGTGCACTCCGCCACCAAATACCTGAACGGCCATTCGGATGTGGTTGCCGGTCTGGCGGTAGTGGGTGATAACCCGCAACTGGCGGAAAAACTCGGTTACCTGCAAAACGCCGTCGGCGGCGTGCTCGATCCCTTCAGCAGTTTCCTGACGCTGCGCGGTATCCGCACCCTTTCCCTGCGCGTGGAGCGCCACAGCAGCAACGCGCTGGCGCTTGCCCGCTGGCTGGAGCAGCAACCGCAGGTGGAAAAAGTGTGGTTTCCGTGGCTGGAATCCCACCCGCAGTATCAACTGGCCCGCACGCAGATGGCGCTGCCGGGCGGCATGATTTCCGTGGTGGTGAAAGGCGACGATGCGCGGGCAACGGAGATCATCAATAAATTAACCCTGTTTACACTGGCCGAGAGCCTCGGCGGCGTCGAAAGCCTGGTCAGCCAGCCATTCAGCATGACGCACGCCTCAATCCCGCTGGAACAGCGACTGGCGAACGGCATTACGCCACAACTGATTCGCCTGTCGGTGGGTATTGAAGATGAAAAGGATCTGATTGCCGACTGGAAACAGGCGTTGGCCTGAAACATTAAAAGGGAGCCTGATGGCTCCCTTTTAGCTGCAAGAAGTGTCCCGCGCGGAAACGACCTGGTTGCGTCCCTGCCTTTTCGCCGCATAGAGTGCGGTGTCAGCCCGATGGATCAGGCCGCTGGCAATCATATGCAGCGGTTTATCCTCACACTCCGGCTGCCCGGCCTGCAGTGTCGCCACGCCAATGCTGATGGTGATGAAGCCGATGGGGCTGGCGGCGTGCGGCATCTGTAGCGCGCTGACACTACTGCGCACGCCTTCAGCCATCCCCATCGCCTGCGCCAAATCGGTGCCGGGTAAGATAATCAGAAACTCTTCGCCGCCATAGCGGCTGACATTATCATTGCTGCGCAGTTGCGATGCGGTCAGGGTTTTGGCAACGATGCGCAGGCAGTCATCTCCGGCCTGATGTCCCTGGCTGTCGTTGTAATTTTTGAAGTAATCGATATCCGCCAGGCAAACCGACAGCGGAAAATCCTCCTGCAACGCGCGGGCGATCTCCGCCAGCAGGCACTCATCCATATAGCGGCGGTTAAACAAGCCGGTCAGATGGTCGAGCTGGGCGTACTGTTGCAGCACTTTATTCGCGCTGGCGAGCTTATGCTCCGCATGACGACGCTCGGTGATATCCACCCAGGTCACCGATAAACCGACGACCGCATCCATCGCATCGCGCACCGGCACCGACTGAATATCGTAGCAGCGATCGCGCCAGCCGAGTTCGCGTGAAGGCAACTCTTCTCCATTGTCAGCAAGGGCAAAATCGGTAAGGAAAAAGGGCCAGTAATCGGGCATCAACTGCTGAACATGGCTTTCAAAGCCTTGCGGCACAGTGTTCCCCAACAGCTTCGCCATCGCTTTGTTGGACATCACCATTCGCCCCTGGCGATCGATCATGCACAGCGCCACCGGCGTGGTTTCATAGATGGTTTCCAGTTGCAGAACCCGCTCGCCAAGGTTGGAGATATTGCGATCGATGCCGCGATAACCACGCAGCTCCCCCTGCTCATCAAACAGCGGAATGCCGCTGGTCTCCAGCACCACAATGCTGCCATCAGCACGCTGGTTACGGTTTACCAGGCCGGAAAAAGCCCGCTTTTCCATCACGATCGCGCCAAACGCGCCTGCCACGCGTTCGGCTTCACCCGGCGGCATAAAATCGAAGGGCGTTTTGCCAATGACCTCTTTCGGCGACACACCAAGCAGCTCCGTGACCACCTCGGAAGACCAGGTATAACGTCCCTGCGCATCCACTTCCCAAACCCAGTCTGAATTATTGTTCAGCAGCTCGAAGAGGTGCCGGGTATCTTCATCCTGGTGATCAACTTTTTTTTCATTATTCATGATCTTGTTCCGCATGACCCGCTATGCGCTTAACGACTCTTTAGTGAGCGAGATAGCGTTTCTCGCCGATCCCTGCGTCCTGATATTCACCCTGCCAGAATGCGCCCAGGTCGCAAGAGAACCACCATAATATAACTACCTGTAATACATAAACTGCCGACTATACATAAGAAAGTGAATCAGATTCGCACGTATTTGCCTGATGGCTGGCGGCGCTCCCCGATCCTGCGGGTCTATTGCGACCATACCTGCGCGGTCGTCCATCAAGAGAAGCCATCATAGCCTCGTTGCGCAACATTGCGTCAGGCTTTTTCGTTATCACCGCTCCGTATTCGCCGCTGGCGGTATTTATTTATGCAATCATGGTTATTAATACTGAATAATAGAAAGTAGCTATCGCTATAAATTAATTTCCCCAAAGCTAAATTTGCGCGTGGATTTTTTATTTTTTACAGGTAATATGATTTTTCTTCACTTATTAAGCGTCGTCAAAAAAATATCAGCGAACGGTATTTCTATATATATAAGTGAATTAATAAACATCATCTATAAAACAAAAAATGACGCCCATCCCGCTGGCGCGCCATCGTTCATCGCTTTTCATACATGCCCACCCGGCAAGGGCTGGCATCGGTTTATTATCGGCCTGGGTAATATTTCATTATGAACATCGACACGAGCAAAAATAAAACCACCAGCACTAATCCCGCACGGCAAGCGCATCGTCAAATGTCATGGGGAATGCTATTTTTCTGCTTATTTCTGGTGGCACTGAAATTCTTCAGTTAGGCGGCAAGGTAATATTATTAAAAAAGAAATAAAATAATCCCCCGGCACTGGACGCGCACCGGGGGTTATTCCGGCCTGATATTCCTTTCAGACCTGGGCCACTGCTACCTTGCAATTTCACTCATAACGCATTTCGGGCTGTAACCGGCTTTGCACCCATCCCGCCAGTGCAGATGCATTCAGGGCGCGGGAGTAGAGATAGCCCTGGGCAATGTCGCACTGTAAATCGCGCAGTTGATTACGCTGCTGCTCGGTTTCCACCCCTTCGGCAACCACGGTCTGATGCAGACTTTGGCCGATTTTCACTACCGTCGTGGCGATAGCTTTCATTTTGCTGCCTTCGCTGAGATCGCGCATAAAGCTCTGGTCGATTTTCAGCTCCGTCATCGGTAAATGCGCCAGACGCGACAGGCAGGAGAAGCCGGTGCCAAAATCGTCCATCGACAGCCCAACGCCCAGTTCGCGAACCGCGCAGATCACCTTCATCGTTTCCGGGCGTTTGTCCATCATCACCCCTTCGGTGATCTCTATGGTCAGGCAGCTTGACGGAATGCGGTATTGCCGCAGCAGATAAGAGATGTAATGCGGCAGACTGCTGTTATAAAAGTTGATCGGCGAAAGATTTACCGATACCACCGGCACATGAATACCGTTACTGCGCCATTCCGCCATCTGGCGGCAAGCTTCATGAAGTGTCCAGCGACCAATGGCTTCAATCTCGCCGGTCTCTTCGGCCAGGGTGATGAATTTTCCTGGGGGAACATCGCCCAGTACCGGATCGGTCCAGCGCGCCAGCGCTTCCACACCATAAAGCTCGCCATTCTTCAGCCATATTTGCGGTTGATAGTGCAAATGCAGCAAATTGCTGGCGATGGCGAGCTTCAGCGCCGCCGCCAGTTTTAAACGTTCCTGATCGACCTGATTCATCTCGGTGCTGAAGAAGAGATAACCGCCGGACGCCGCCGCCTTCGCCAGATGCGAAGCGTGGTTGGCATGTTTGAGCAAGCCATCGCGCGAAACGCCGTGATCCGGGTACAGGCTGATACCGGTGCTGACCGTCACATTCAGCGCCAGATCGGCAACATTAAACGGCATTCGGAACAGCGCCTGGATCTTCTGCGCAATGCTGGTCGCGCGGGTGTAATCGCAATCCGGGATCACCAGCACAAACGCATCGCTGTCGGCGTGGCTGACAAACCCCTGGCGGGAGAACTCTGTCATCAGACGCTGTGCAATCGCCACCAGCACGTTATCCCCTGCGGCGTAGCCCAGCGCATCATTGACGTCTTTAAAATGATCGAGATCGAGGAAGAAAAACGCCGCGCGATCGCACACGCTGCTGGCCAGCGTCTGATCAATATACTGATGCAGCGCGCCGCGATTCGGCAGCCCGGTAAGCCGGTCAAAGGTCGAGAGCTTGGTGACGCGCTCCTGATCGATGTGCACGACAATGCGGCAAGGAGAACCGATGCTGCCACAACCTTCATAACTAATGGTCGCGGCCAGCGATGTCTCTTCACCGGTAGCGGAGATCACCGTTAACGCACGCTCACTTTCGGTGCCTGTCGGCATCACATCGAGTGAGCCGAACAACGGAATAGCGGAGGCTTTACACCCCAGCACAGAAATTCGCGGATAGCCCCATAATTTCTCCGCCGCACGATTAAAGAAAAACACGGTTTCCATACTATCCAGTAGTACGACAGCATCGTGAACATTTTCGAGTGCGGCAAGCATATTATCAGAGCCGAAAATATCATTTTCAGAATGCATAATCTTTTTTTCTTAAAGAAGAGTTCGCCGACATCCTAATTGAAAAAATAACCAGGTTCAATATCAACCAACCGCAATATTAATAAAGGGTGTCATTTATAGACAAACTCAATATATACAATGCAATTTATCGTTAAAGAAACAACGGGCACGGACGATAAATAACAAATGATGCAAAAAAAGCGAATTATGGATAAATAATGAAGATTGCGACCTTTCGTAATTATTAATTAAAAGACTGACCCTCCGCGCAGCGATAATTTTTTCTTCTACGCTGGCTATAATGCCCATGCAGACTGGGTTTGCTTCACGATGCAGTGATAATTAAAGGCGTTATTTATAGATGCATTAAATAAGTTTATTACTATTTATCGATAACGTCACTTGACCTTGGCTGACCGCCGCCGACAGTATATAAGGAAATTCTCATTTAAAGCGAATGACGGGAATTTTTATTGATACCGTCTATTTAGCTTTAGCGCCCTGCACAGTCGCACGGTAATAGAGAAGGCGTATTGCTTATTATAGTTCGTATTCAACACATCGGGGTCAGGCAAACACTATGTACGATGATTTAGGTTCTTTGGCTGAAAAACTGAAAATGTCCGGTGTTTCTTTCCAGGAAATGACTGAAGATGGTGAAACAATGCAAGCAGTAACCACAACAGCAGCAGTACCCGACATCAGCAATGAAGTGCAGGAACCCACGGTTGCCGTCAGCCCGGCTGCAAACCGTAAGGATGCCAGCCATGTCAGCGCTCCGGCGGGCATTCCTGCCAACACCCTCTCCTGGCCGAAAAGCAAACCGGTACCCGTTGCCGCGCCAGAAGCCTTCGCGACACCGGCCGGCGGTATTCTGGACAGCGTTGCGGCCATCAGCCGCCCGGCTGAAGTTGAAATTCGCGAACGCAATCCGGTTCGTCTGGATATGTTATTTACGGTGATTGGTAAATAAATGCCAACGGGTGAAATCGCCGTGTGGCAATAATAAAGCACGATTTATCATATCCTGTCAGCCAATAATGTCGCGGTATTTCGCGCGACAAAGATGAGTCGGCCAGGTTATGAATTTTAACAGGTCACCGGAACAGTTTTGTGCCGGTCTGCCTTTATTCTATTCTGTGCAAGATTATAAACATGAAAAAAATCATCAGATTTATTTTCACGCTGGTACTACTTTTATTATCGCTCCTGGTGGTCATTACGCCGATGAACAGCGATAAACAATACCTCTTTGGCCTGAGCGTGATGGCTGCTGTATTAATTCTTGGCCGGGTGAAAAGCAAAAAAGCAGTGTTAGCGATGCTGACACTCTCGGTACTGATGTCCACGCGTTATATCTGGTGGCGCGCCACCACCACGTTGCATTTCGATTCAACGCTGGAAATGCTGCTCGGCAGCTTGCTGTTTGCGGCAGAAATATATTCGTGGACGATTCTGTTACTCGGTTATATTCAAATGGCCTGGCCATTAGAACGCCCTATTGCGCCATTACCACCAGATAAATCCACCTGGCCGACGGTCGATATTTATGTGCCGTCATATAATGAAAGTCTCGATGTCGTGCGCGATACCGTACTGGCGGCGCAGTGTATTGAATATCCGCAGGACAAAGTCAAAGTTTATATTCTTGACGATGGCAAACGCGATGAATTCCGCGATTTCGCCGCCGAAGCGGGCGTCCATTACATCATCCGCCCGGATAACAGCCACGCGAAGGCGGGCAACCTGAACCACGCCATGACCCTCACCCAGGGTGAGCTGATTTGCGTGTTCGATTGCGACCACGTTGCCACGCGCGTCTTTTTGCAGGCTACCGTCGGCGAGTTTTTCCGCGATGAAAAACTGGCGCTGATCCAGACACCGCACCACTTCTACTCGCTCGATCCGTTTGAACGCAACCTGACGGCAGCAAAACGCGTTCCGCACGAAGGCGCGCTGTTCTACGGCCCGGTACAACAAGGCAACGACAACTGGAATGCCACCTTCTTCTGCGGCTCCTGCGCGGTGATCCGTCGCAGCGCATTAAATGAAGTGGGCGGTTTCGCGGTAGAAACGGTGACCGAAGATGCCCACACCGCTCTGAAATTACAGCGTCGCGGCTGGAACACGGCATTCCTCGATATTCCGCTGGCGGCCGGGCTGGCAACCGAACGGCTGGCGCTGCACGTGAACCAGCGTATTCGCTGGGCGCGCGGCATGACGCAAATTTTCCGTATTGATAACCCGCTGCTCGGGCGCGGCCTGAAGCTGACCCAGCGCATCTGTTACCTCAATGCGATGCTGCACTTCCAGTATGGCCTGCCGCGCGTGGTGTTCCTCACCTCGCCGCTGGTGTTTATGTTGTTCAACCTCAACATTATCTCGTCATCTGCGACGCTGATTTTCGCCTACGTGCTGCCGCATCTGGTGCTCTCCACGATGGTGAACTCGCGCATTACCGGCCGTTACCGTTACGCGTTCTGGGGCGAAATCTACGAGACGGTGATGGCATACCACCTGATCCTGCCGACGCTGCTGAGCCTGATTTCACCGCGGCTGGGGAAATTCAACGTGACCGACAAAGGCGATCTGACGGACCGCGACTACTTCGACGCGCACACCGTGCGCCCGCTGATCATCACCACGCTGCTGATGGTCGGCAGCATGATCTGGGTGGGCGTGCGCTACTTTATGCACGACTACGCCGGGATCGACCCGCGCGTCATTCTGTTCAATATCGCGTGGGGCACTTTCAGTACCATCATTTTGCTGGCCTCGATTGCCGTGGCGAAAGAGACCAAACAGATCCGCAAAACTATCCGTATTTACGCCCGCCTGCCGGTGACCGTGCTCTTTTCCGACGGATCCAGAATGCAGACCCGTACCTTTGATATCTCGATGGGCGGCGCGCGCGTGGCGCTGGTGAAAGGGGAAGATCTGAGCAGCAAAACCCCGGTCCGTATCGAGCTGGGTCTGGGCGGTGAGATTGCTCATGTGCCCATTCTCTCTGCAGGCACCGGCGTCGGCGATATTCGTCTGGAGTTTGACACGCTGCCGCTGAGCGAGCGCCGCAAGCTGGTTCGCGTGGTGCTCTCCCGCGCGGATGCCTGGTATCGTCCGCCGCATGCGCCGGATCGCCCACTCGCTTCCTTTTTGGGGATTTTGCAGTGCGTGTATGAACTGTTTTTCGGCCGCAAAAAAATGGCGGGCGGTTTTAACAGCCAGATGAAGGTCGTCGCGAAAAAGCAGGAAGAGGTTAACAATGCGCTGTAAGCCTATCGCACTTGCTACCCTGCTTGCCTGTTCGGTGCATACTCCGGCGTTTGCGCTCTCAAGCGATAACGACGCGCCGCCGACGCTGCCAACGCCGCTTTCGCTGCAAGGAAAAACAGCTGTGCAGCCGCAGCAGGCGGCTGTGGCGAATACCAGCAACCAGAATATCGCCAGCACCCTGAGCTTTGGCGATATGGGCGCAACTGGCGGGCTGACGCTCTCCGGCCAGCAGTTGCAAAACGGGGTGTCGTTCAACCTGCCGGGCGATCTGGTGATCACCGACGCACACATCAGCCTGAATGTGCAGGTCAACCGCAGCGATGTCAGCGGCGAAAACCTGCAACTGATGCTGAATGGTCAGCCGCTGGGCGCCATCCCGCTCGATCAGTTGCAGCAGGATAAAGGCTACTGGCAACTGGATGTCCCGGCCTCGATGGTCGCCTCCAGCAACAACCTCAGCTTCCAGCTGAAAACCGGTGACGACATTATTAATAATGTCTGGAGCTGCCAGCGCCCGCTGCCTGCCGATTATAAAGTGACATTACAGCCGGAATCATCGCTGAACTATCAGGGATTGTGGCTGAACGTCCGCAAAACGCTGGGCACATTCCCGCGCCCCTTCGTCGATATCAAACAGACCAAAGATCAGGCGATCAGCATAGCTTACCCGGCGGCGCCGGATGCGGATGTGCTGACCGCATCAGCGATTGTCGCCTCGCAGTTTGGCGCATTAAGCAACGGCAAACCCAGCCGCTTTGACGTGCAGTACGATGCCCTGCCCGTTGGCAACGGCATTCTGATTGGCAAACCGGGCCAGACCATTGGCGGCGTCACCCTGCCGGAAACCAACGGTGCGGCATTGCAGGTGATTGATAACCCGCAAAACCCGGCCTGGAAACTGCTGATCATTAGCGGCCGCAACGAGATGCAGCTACGCCAGGCGGCGTGGCGTTTGACATTACCGGCGCTGCCGGACAGCGACACGCTGGATGTGCCGACACTGAAAATCGCCCAGCGAGCCGCCTACGATGCGCCGCGCTGGATCAACACTGAACATCCGGTTGCCGTGCGCTCGCTGCTGACGGATGAGAGTGCACTGATTGCCCACGGCGTCTGGCACGGCGAGAACCGTCTGCCGTTTCGTACCGCGCCGGATCTGTTCCTGTGGGATGGTTCCTCCGTACCGCTGCACCTCAACTACAGCTTTGCGCAGAAAAACTGGATTGACGATCAGGACTCCTTCCTCAACGTCAGCCTGAACGGCGAGTTCCTTAAACGTCTGCCGGTCAGTAAAGAGGGGATGCTGGCACCGGTGCTGTCGATGCTCGGTTTATCGCAGCGCCAGCAGAGCGCGGTGGTCAACATCGATCCGCGTGCCATTCTCGGCAGCAATCAACTCGGTTTCTGGTTCGGTCTGAAAGCGCAGAAAAACGCTCCCTGCAACGCCATGGCGGATGAGAACATCCAGAGCCGGATTGACGGTGATTCAACGCTCGATTTCAGCCGTGCCTGGCACTTCGGCAAGCTGCCGAACCTGGCGTGGTTCAGCAGTGCAATGTTCCCGTTCACGCGCCATGCTGACCTCGCGCAAACCACGGTGCTGATGCCTGCGCACCCTACGGTTGATGACGCCACCGTGCTGCTCAACCTGATGGCGCAATCCGGGCGCGACACGGGCGTTACCGCCAACTACTTGCACCTCTATACCGGGCTGCCCGGCCAGGAAGAGGCGCAACAACAGTTGGCCGACAGCGATGTGCTGGCGATTGGCAGCCTGAGCAACGGCGAGATGCTGAATCCGCTGCTGCAAAACAGCGCCTTTGCGTTGAATGAAAATACGCTGGAAGTGAAAACCGCCAGTGCCGTAAGCCGCGTGTTATCGCTGCTGCGCGGCGATCAGGCACGCACGGATATGGATGCGGCTGAGTATCTCAGCGACAACAATCAGTGGCGCGGCCTGCTGAGCCTGCGCTCGCCGTGGAACGCGCAACGCGTGGTGGTGATCGCAACAGCAACCGACAACCACCAGCTTTCGCAACTGGCGGAAGACATGAACAAACCGGCCTTTCTCTCCGCCGCCGGGGGGGATTTCACCGCCGTCAACAGCGCCGGGGACGTCAAAAGCTGGCGGGTGGGCGAGCAATTCACCAGCGGCAACCTGCCCGGTTATATGAAAATTTTGTGGTTCGCCAGCGAGCATATTTTCTGGCTGGTCGCCCTTGCCTGCCTGATTGCTGCGGTTTCCGGGCCGATGCTGTTCACCCTACTTCAGCGCCACGCCCAACAACGCCTGCAGGATAAAACAAAAAAATGAATACGCGTAAACAACTGACGCAGGCTTTTTACCTGCTGTGCCTGGTGGGCGCCAGCCATCCTGCTGCTGCCGATACCGCTGACGCCAGCGCGAATGCGGCCGCAGTGAAAAAACTGCTGGCGCAGGCCAGCTACTGGCACAGCAAAGCGCACGACGATATGGCCATCGATGCGCTGCAAAAAGTACTGGCTGCGGATGATAAGAATATCGACGCCATGTATCTGATGGCGCTTTATCAACTGCAGCAAGGCAACGTGCAGCAATCAGAAGTGTGGCGCAAAAAAATCGCCGATATTTCGCCGCAGGACCCGCGTCTGAGCGCGCTGACCAGCGCCAACACCCTGCGCAATATTCCGCAGGATAAACTCAACGCGGCGCGACAGCTTGCGAGCCGTGGGCAGATTAAAGAGTCTATTGCTGCCTGGCGCGCGCTGTTTAATGGCAATCCACCGCCGGATGACGTGGCGCTGGAGTATTACCAGACCATGGCCGGTGACAGCGCCAGTTGGGGCGAGGCGGTCGCCGCCATGCGTCAGCGTGCCAGCGTGATGCCGGACGACGAACCCACGAAAAAGGCGCTGGCGATGGCGCTCACTTATCAGGAATCCACGCGCCGGGAAGGGATCGCCCTGCTCAGCACGCTGGCTGCCGATGATAAAAGCGCCGACAAAGCCTTACAGCAAGCGCTGCTATGGCTGGATGCCAAAGCCAGCGATCTGCCAGCGTATACTGCCTGGGCGCAGCGCCATCCGGAAGACAGCGCGCCGATGGATCACTACCGTAAAAGCGTGGAAGGCGATGCCACCAAAGCGGGCTTTGATGCATTGAACGGCGGCGATCTCGGCAGCGCCAAAGATCGCTTCTCCGAAGCGCTGCAAACCCGCGCCAATAATGGCAATGCGCTGGCCGGGATGGGCTATGTCGCACTGCGGCAGAACAACTTTGCCGATGCCGAGAAATTCCTGCGCCGCGCGGCACAGGAAGATGCCAGCAACCTGAACAGCGCGCAGTGGATAAAAGATGCCGATAACGCCCGTTTCTACGCCGCGCTGGGCCAGGCCCGTAGCCTGAGCCAGAAAGGCAGCTACGACCAGGCACTGGCAAGTTTGCAGAGCGGCAACAGCAGCGATGAAAACCAGCAGCAGGCGGCGGGTATGTTGCGGGCCGATATCCTGCGGCGTCAGGGCAAGTTGTCGCAATCCGAAGAGGTGTACCGCCAGTTGCTGGCGCAGCGCCCACAGAATACCGATATCCGTACTGGTTTGTGGTGGGTGCTGAAGCAGCAGAATAAACAGGCAGAAGCAGACGCCATGCTGCAAACCCTGCCCGCCAGTCTGCGTACCCGTTACGCTGCCGTTGGCGATAACGGCGACAACGAGCGCAAAGCTGCGCAGGCTGCGTTGCAGGCAGGAAATAGCTCACGGGCGATGCAGATCCTGCAAAACGCCTCCGGCAAATACCCACACAATGTCTGGCTGCAACTCGATTACGCCCGCGCACTGCGCAAAGCGGGGCAGAAACAGCAGGCCTCGGCGTTAATGTCTGGCGTGGCGCAACGCGACAGCAGCAATAAAGAGGCGCTGTATGCCGCTGCGGTTTATGCCGCCGAAGAGAACGACTGGTCGCGCGCGCAAAGCCTGCTCGCCCGCGTACCGCGCAGCAGTTACAGCGCCGATATGAGCGCACTGAACACGCGCGTGCAGATCAACCAACAACTGGATATTGCCCGCAACTATCTGCGTCTTGGCAATGCGACAGCGGCGCGCAACTCGTTACTGGCGCTGCAACGTAATCCGCCGCAATCGCCGGTCGATGCGGGCCGTCTTGCTGAATTACTGATGCAGAGCGGCGACAGCGCTGGCGCGCTGCAACTGGTACGCAATAACCAGGCGCAGGGATTACACGGTTCGGTACTGGATTATGCCGGGCAGATCCGCGTGCTAAACCAGGCCGGGCAGTTTGCTGAAGCCGAAAGCTTGCTGAATGCGCCGGTATTGCAAAACGGTGCCAGCGAGCAGGAGATGAGCGCGATCCGCTTAGGCGGTTTGATCGTTCGCGCCGATCGCCTGCGGGAAAAGGGGCAAATCGGCAAAGCCTGGTCGCTGTTGATGCCGGAACTGCAAAACAATCCGACCAATACCGATCTGCTGCTGGCCGTGGCGCGTGTCTACCAGGCCGATCATATGGATGACAAAGCCACGGAAATCTATCAGTACGTGCTGCGTAAGTCGCCACGGGATAAACAGGCGCTGACCGGAATGGTGAATATGGCACTGGCCCGTGGCGATAACGACGAAGCGCGGCGAACCTTTGCCGGGCTGGAGCCGAGCCAGAATGCCGATTATATGCTGCTGGCCGCGCGCGTGGCGGCGGCCAACGGTGAAAACCAGCGGGCGATGTCGCTGCTGCGCACGGCCCAGTGGCATCTGCAACAGAGTGGTGATGACGATAGCGATGAACTGAGTTCGGTGATGTCGCTGCCGTCGCCAACGCGTCAGGCGCAGCTCACGGCAATGAGCGGTATCAACACCATGATGCGCGATCTGCAAGAGAAGAGCGCCACCTGGACCAGCGGCGGCATTTCATTGCGTAGCCGTAATGGCGAATCGGGTCTTGGCGCGCTGGATGAAGTGCAGGCACCGCTGATCCTCTCCGGTGCGGTGGGCGAAAGCACGCGCCTGAGCCTGAACGTCACGCCAACAGCGCTTAACGCTGGCGAGATGTCCGGTGAGGCGGCGAACCGCTTCGGTTCCGGGGCGCTTGAGCATGCGGAGAAACTAGCGGAAGCGGCGGCCAGCACCAGCACCACGACCACTTCGACCAATGCTTCCAGCCAGGGTTCGCAGCAGGCAAACGGCGTGGCGGCAAACCTCAGCCTGAGCGGCGACAGCTACAAACTGGATGTCGGCAGCACACCGACCGGCGGCGAGTTCACCCGTCTGGTGGGCGGCGTGGAGTGGAACCCGAAACTGACGCAGAACAGTTCGCTGAACCTGAAAGCAGAACGCCGTGCCGTCACCGACAGCCTGCTGTCGTATGTTGGGGTAAAGGATAAGAGCACCGGCGAAAGCTGGGGTGGCATTACTCGTAACGGAGTTTCGGCGCAGTACGCCTGGGATAACGACCTGATTGGGCTTTATACCCGTCTGGGCTTCGATACCTACGTCGGAACAAATGTGCCGACCAACCACGCCGTCACCGCGCAGGCGGGCAGCTATCTGCGGCCCTGGAAAACCAGCGACAGCGAGCTGAAAGTGGGGGTGAACGTCAACTATATGAACTTTGACCGCAACCTGAGCTACTACACCCTCGGCCAGGGCGGCTACTTCAGCCCGCAAGATTTTATGGCGGTATCGCTGCCGGTGACGCTGACGCGCCACATTAACGACTGGGATCTGACGCTCAATGGCGCGGTGGGTTATCAATCTTATAAGCAGGATAAGAGCGATTACTTCCCGGGCCACAGCAGCCTGCAAGCAGAATTAAACAGTTACGCCAGCGACGATGACGACGTGGACGCTGTCTACAAAGCCACGTCGAAAAACGGCATTGGCTATACGCTGGGCGTGGATGCGCGTTACCACCTCAGCGACAACCTGGCTCTCGGTGCGAACTTAGGGTACGACACCTTCGGCAGTTATAACGAAGGCAAGGCGTTGGTGTATTTCAAATATTACGTCGATCAAGACAAATAACCCGTGGGATAGATGATGTTTAGCAATCAGGACACTTATTTACAACGCAATTATCAGGCTGGCTGGCATGACCTGGTGTATCTGTTTTTTAACGAATACACCGAAGGCCGGGGTGATAAAGATCCCGAAGCCCTGAGACGTATCGGCCAGATGATGGCCCAGTGGTATCCCATCGATGGTGCCTCCACGGTGAACGAACTGGAAGCGAGCATTAACCGGGTGCTGGAGCTGTTCAACTGGGGCTTTGTCAAAATGGCACCCGCCCAGCGTGAACTGATCCTGCTGCACTGCGCGTGGCCGCATGCGCCGGAATACCGTGACGAAGCGGGCTGGCGCCGCGCCAGCGCCTATGTGCTGGAAGGTGCATATTCGCAGTGGCTGGTTTCACAGGGCGCGGGCAATCAGGTGCCGGTGCGCTGGAAGGATAACGCCACCGAAGACGTGCTGATTTTCCGTTACGCCATTAACGAATGACGTCGCAAAGGCATATCCACCCTATTTCAACGATCAGGTGACCATCATGTTTAATGAAATCATGGTTTCAGGCAGGAAACTTGAAATCGAGGCAGTTAATTATATGGAGGATAATGCCTTTGTTTCGCTGGTTCTCGATACCTCCGGCCAGCTTATTCACGCCAGCCCATTTTTCTATCAATTAACGGGTTTCAGCCGTGATGAAGTGCTGGGCAAAGTACTGTTTCAGTCGACGGATGAAACGGTGGCTATTTCACTGGCGATGGCGATTAATATTGCGAAAAAAAACGGCGATAACTGGCAGGGCGAAATATCGCAGCCGAAAAAAAACGGCGAGATGCTTTGGCTTGATACTCGCTTAATGCCGCGGCGCGATGAAAACGGTGAAATATTTGCCTTTATTCTGCTGGGATTTGATATTACCCGGCATATGGCAATCCGCGAGAAATTACATTTTCGCGCGCACAATGATGCATTAACCAAAACCCTGAATCGCCAGGGTTACTATATTCGCAGCCGCAAAAAAATCCGTGCCGCTAACGCGCGCGGGGCACAGATTGTGGTGGCGATACTGGATCTCGATAACTTTAAAAATATTAACGACGATCTGGGGCATGCGGCAGGCGATGAAGTGCTGCGCTGCTTTATCAGCCGGGTAAAACAGTGTATTTCCCGCACCACACTGCTTGGCCGGCTCGGCGGTGACGAATTCGCCCTCACCTATATTGATGGCGTTGACGAACCAGCCGGTCGCGGCGTGCTGCAATTAATTGTCGAAGCCACGCGCCAGCCGATGTATTTGCATTACCTGCAACAAACCGTGGAATTATCGGTGAGTATTGGTGTTGCCAGTTATCCGGAACACGGGCCGAATTTTTCCTCTATTTTAAAAGCCGCTGATACCGCCCTTTATAAAGTGAAGGCGCGAGGCGGTGATGATTTTATTAACTACCAGGTTCCAGGCGTAAATGAATCGGGTGGCATCATCAACAGCGTTGTGTGTTGATTTTTAAACAGCAAAATAAATAACAGGAAACAATTATGTTAAAGGCTGTAATCCCAGTGGCAGGGCTCGGTACGCGTATGCTTCCGGCAACCAAGGCTATCCCGAAAGAGATGTTACCGATCGTGGACAAGCCGCTTATCCAGTATATCGTGCAGGAGTGCTACGCCTGCGGGATCCGCGAAATCGTACTGGTTACGCACTCTTCCAAAAACGCCATCGAAAACCATTTCGATACCTCTTTTGAACTGGAGTCGCTGCTGGAATCGCGCGTGAAAAATCAACTGCTGGAAGAGGTGCGGACTATCTGTCCGGCGGGCATGAACATTATGCATGTGCGCCAGGGCCACTCGAAAGGTCTGGGCCACGCGGTGCTGTGCGCGGAACCGCTGATTGGCGATAACGACTTCGTGGTGCTGCTGCCGGATGTGTTGATCGACGACAGCCATTGCGATCTGTCGCAGGATAACCTGGCCGCGATGCTCGATCGCTTCACCACGACGGGCGCCAGCCAGTTAATGATTGAAACCGTTAACCACGAAGATGTTTCCCGCTATGGCGTAGTGGATTGTGGCGGCATCAACCTCCCGGCAGGCGGTTTTGGTCTGGTAAAAGGCATGGTAGAAAAACCGGCCGTTGATGAAGCACCGTCCGACATGGCGGTGGTTGGCCGCTATGTGCTGTCGAAAGCGATTTGGCCGCTGCTGCGTAAAACGCCGATCGGCGCAGGCGGTGAGATCCAGTTGACCGATGCCATCGCCATGCTGCTGGAAAACGCGCCGGTGGAGGCTTACGCACTGACCGGGAAATCTCACGACTGCGGCGACAAGATTGGCTATATGAAAGCCTTTGTCGAGTACGGCTTACGTCACGGCGCGACAGGCCCGGCTTTCCGCCAGTGGTTGCAGCACGAATTGACGTTAAAACCCGTGGCTGACGCCGTTGAACGCATCGCCGAAGCGGTATAACGACTGAGCCGGTAACTGCCCTATTTTCACCACAGGATGTCTCATGTTAAGAACCACCTGGCTCATGCCGTGCCTGCTATTGTCGCTGGCCATGACCGCTTTTTCAGCCCACTGTCAGGACAGCAACTGGGGGCTGTTTAAACAGAACTACCTGAGTCAGGATGGCCGCATTATCGACCATGAAAATGGCGATATTAGCCATTCGGAAGGTCAGGGATATGGCATGTTACTGGCCGTCGTTAACGACGATCCCGCCACATTTGAAAAAGTGTGGCGCTGGACGCGCAACACCTTATTACGTCCGTCGCTGTGGCTGTTTGCCTGGCGTTACGATCCGCACGAACGCAAAGTGACGGACGATAATAATGCCAGCGACGGCGACACATTGATTGCCTGGGCGTTATTGCTGGCGGGCAATAAATGGCACGATGAGAGTTATCTCACCGCCTCGGAAAATATTCAGGATGCGATTATCAACTGCCTGGTGATTGAACAGGATTCCCGGACATTACTCCTGCCGGGCCTGACTGGGTTTACCAAAGACGACGGGTATATTCTCAACCCGTCCTATTTTGTCTTTCCGGCCTGGGAGAGTTTCTGGCAGCAACGGCATAACAATATTTGGTTAAAACTGAAAAAATCGAGCCTCGAATTACTCACTAAAGCGCGTTTTGGTAAGAGCCAACTGCCCAGCGACTGGATTTTTGTTAAGAATAGTGGTGAAGTCATGCCTGCCGCGAACTGGCCGGCAAGATTCAGTTACGATGCGATTCGCATTCCGCTTTATTTAAGCCTCAGCGATGCGCAGCAGCATTCGACGGAGAATTTTCGTCATTTTTGGGCGGGCTACACTCGCAATGACACGCCCGCGTGGGTGAATGTCGCAGACAACGAACGGGCAAGTTATCCGATGTCTGGCGGCATTCTGGCGGTGCGTGATTTAACCATGGGCGACTATCCACAGATGGAAACGTCTTTGCGTTCGGGTGAAGGTTATTATTTGTCCGCATTACATATGTTGTCGTTATTTGCGGCTTCATTGAAGACGCATTAGTGGTATTACACGCAATGTCCGGTGCGGGAATGCGCTGGAGTCAGGCAGGATGCCGCTGAAAGTGAAAGCAATAATAAAAACCATCAAATCTCATGTACAGGCATGAGGGGGAAACCTGATGACCGAGTTGAAAATAATAAAACGTCATTTACACAGCACGTTGCTACAGGTGGGCTCTCAACGACGCGGAAATTTGCGCCCCGGGGACCATAATGAACATCCGTAATCTTGAGTATCTTGTCGCGCTGGCGAAGCACCGACATTTTCAGCGCGCTGCTGAAGCCTGCAACGTTAGCCAACCGACGTTAAGCGCTCAGTTGCGTAAACTGGAAAACGAACTCGGTTTACAACTGCTGGAACGTACGACGCGCAAGATCCGCTTTACGCAAACCGGGTTGCGGCTGGTTGAGCAAACCCAGGTGGTGCTGCGGGAGATTGAAGCGCTGAAAAATATGGCCAGCAGCAGCCACTATCAGAGCCTGATGCAGACGCTGGATGTCGGCATTATTCCGACGCTGGCACCCTATATCTTTTCCCATTTGAATGCCGTTTGCCGCGAGAATTTCCCGGAAATTGAGCTGGAGATCCACGAAGCGCAGACCAACCAGTTGCTGCATATGCTGGAGTCCGACACCATCAAATGCGCGATCATGACCTCCAATAAAGACACCAGTAAATACGTTGAACTGCCGCTGTTCGACGAGCCGCTGGTGCTGGGCGTCAGCCATCAACACCCCTATTCGCGCATGACCGAAATCGATATGGGGCATTTGAAAAATAATAAGATTCTGATGATTGATGATGGCAACTGTCTGCACAGTCAGGTGCTGCGCTACTGCTATCAGTTTGAGCTGGAGCCGGATTCACGTTTTGTGGCGATGCATCTGGAAACCCTGCGGCGCGGCGTGGCGTTTAACCGCGGCGTGTCGTTCTTCCCGCTGCTCTCCACCCAGCAAGGGAGTAACGAAAATATTCGTTATATTCGCTGTGTCAGCCCGGAACCGAAACGTAAAGTGGTGATGATATTTCATCGCAGCGATCCGATGCGTAAGAAATACGAAATTCTGCGTAACGCGATCGCGCGTTATATGGAACGCTACCTGGTCGACTATAACGCGATGGCGTAATGCTAACTTCGCGGCGCTGAAGCTGCGGCGGAATCTTGATTATGACGGCAATCTTGCGCCTGCAAGGTTGCCGATTTTTTTATTAGCCCCTGCATTAATTCTTCCGGTAATAACGTCCCCCGGTGGTACATCTCTTCGATATTCAGCCACAGGCTCACCAGCATAATGGTGTAATCCGCCACTGAGGCGGGCGCATGCAGAGGGGCCATAAAAGGAAAATGAACCAGCAGTTGCTGTTTATCCTCTTCCGTCACCACACCGTGATGCCAGGGCGCAGAGAGTTGGCGATAAACGTCGGCTTCCTCCAGCGAACAGGCCCAGCTAAGGCGCACGGCAATGGTTTTCACGAACGGCGGGATCGAGGCGTTTTGCTCCGCAAGCGGACCCAGGCCCGGTGTAAGACCGTAACAGTGCGATTCAGCGTTCATTTTTTTCCTCAATGCCTGGCGGGTAGCAAACTATATTTATCGACCCGTGCGAAAAATACTTTAGGCTTATTATTTAAAATAGAGAATAAAATGAAAATGATCCATACGGATTGTCTTAAATTTGAAAAAAAATCATATAAAGCAATGGGTTATTTTACAACCAATTATTGATAGCATCGATCCAAAATAGCCTTTTTGATTTATTCTATAAATTAAACCACGCCATTAATCGATTCACCTTCAGGATTATTGTGCTTATTTCATTATTTACGTGAAAAACTTTCCGCGCCATCTGTAAGCTGGATGACGTTATCGGCGAGCGGGTTCCGCACGAGGCGTTTTTTGCCGACAAATACCGCGCTTTATTCCATCTATTTGCTGCATCGACGGGCGAGATCCTGTGCTCTGATAACCTGATATTTTTCCCTTTGCCGCTCACAACAGGAACAGTGACTCATGGATCCGTTTCAGCAAATTTTGAAGTCTACGCTCGCCCGCACAGAGAGCGCGCCGCAGACCACCACGCCGCCGACATTGCCGGAAACGGAGCGCGTTCCCTGGAGTGCCACCGTCACGGCGGAGGATTTTCTGGCGCTGGCTAAAGCACGGCGCACCATTTATACGCTGGGCAAAGATCTGCCGGTCACCGAAGAGACGGTGATCGATACCATTAAAGAGGCGATTCGCCAGGCGCCGTCGGCGTTCAATTCACAAAGTTCGCGCGCGCTGATCCTGCTGGGCAAAGAACACGATCGCTTCTGGGGGCTGGTGCGCGAGCAACTGCGTAAAGTGATCCCGGCAGAAAGTTTCCACGCCACTTCCGACAAACTCGACGGTTTTACCGCCGCTGCCGGTTCGGTGCTGTTTTTCGAAGATCAGGAAGTAGTGACCGCACTGCAACGCCAGTACATCGCCTATGCGGATAACTTCCCGGTCTGGTCAGAACAGAGCAGCGGTATTGCCCAGTATGCTGTCTGGCTGGCGCTGACTGAGAAAAGCATTGGCGCGAATCTGCAGCACTACAACCCGCTGATCGATCAGGACGTGCGCGAGACATGGAATATTCCGCCGAGCTGGAAACTGCGTGCGGAGATGAACTTCGGCAGCATCATTGCGCCCGCCGATGAGAAGAGCTGGATTGATGACGACAGGCGTTTTATCGTCGCCAGATAATTCACTATAAATAGCTGCCTGCGGGCAGCTATTTTGTTTTTAGGGTAAATATTCAGTACAGCCTGTCGCGTAAAGCGAAACCCTCTTTTGGTGGTTGCTGAGTTAATTTCGTCACATAAGATGTTTCCAATTTCATTATTCATTGCTGAAGGAAGAAAAATGAACCTGCAAAGCATTTTGGGTAAACAGGTGCTGGGGGTGGTGTATTAATTACCCATGCGCAGGAACAACCGCATACGACGGTGCTGGCTTTTCTCTCGTCTTCAGATAACGACATATTTTTAATCACCTTCCCTGAGACATTTAAATCGAAAGTGCTGAAAAAAGATAACCGCTGCCTTTTCGCCATGGATGAGCGTGCAAATTATATTTTTGAGAATGCCATTCACTGGAATTACACCACCTTTGAAGGCCGCGCATTTTTAATTCCCAACGGCAGCCCGTTATTTCTGCAAGTTCGCGAAGCCTTTATCGAGAAAAACCCGTGGGAGATGGCCTTTTTCCTGCGTGAAGATCTGGAGATGTACCACATCAAGAGCGACCACCTGGTCTGCTCCGGCGAGAGCGCCTGACAGAAAACCCTCCGCGCCCATTGCGCGGCGCGGAGGGCGGAGCTTATTCGTCGAAGAACCAGTAGCCCTGATTTACCAGCCAGGCCAACTCTTCGGCAAAGTCCGGGTTATCCAGAGCCTTACCCAGCTCTTTCTGCCCGATCACCGTATAACGGCACAGCTCGTCGGCGGCCTGCGGCTCGCTCGTTTCCAGGCATTCGCTGTTCACAAAGAAGCTGTCGCCGATATGCAGCATGCGCAGCCCGCTCAGGCGGGTCAGCACCTGCCCTTCCTGCAACGCCGCAACAATCTCTTCGGCGCTGTAGTCGTCCGGCTCCGGCGACACATCCAGTTCGTGGCGCGGCGTGGTAATAAAGCTGCCAAACCACTGTTTGAAATGTACTGGATCGTTGATCATGTCGATCATCATGCCGCGCAGGCGATCGAGTTCATACTCTTCCACCCGTCCCGGATGTTCACGACAGGTTAAATCCGGATCGCTGTAGTGCTCGTTACCGAGATCGTTTTCCAGCGCGTAGTCGGCAAAGCTGCTGATCAGATCGCGACCGTTCGGCCCACGAAAACCGATCGAGTAGTTGAACGCCGTTTCGTGAGTGAAACCATCGTGCGGGAATCCAGGCGGAATGTAGAGGATATCGCCTGGCTCCAGATCTTCATCAATGATCGGTTCGAAAGGATCGACGTGCAGCAGCGCCGGATGCGGGCAGAACTGACGCATCGGTAGCTTATCGCCCACGCGCCAGCGGCGGCTGCCCATCCCCTGAATAATAAACACGTCGTACTGGTCGATATGCGGCCCAACGCCGCCGCCCGGTACGGAATAAGAGATCATCAGATCGTCAAAGCGCCACTCCGGCAATACGCGAAACGGCTTCACCAGTTCGGCGGACGGCGCGTGCCAGTGGTTTACCGCCTGCGCCAGCAGCGACCAGTTGGTTTCGCCCAGATGATCAAATGCTTCGAAGGGGCCATGCCACGCCTGCCATTGGCCATTTTTGTGGCTGACAATGCGGCTGTCGATTTCCGGTTCCATCGCCAGACCCGCCAGCTCATCAGGCGTAATCGGGTCAACGAAGTCCGGGAAGGCGCGCTTCAGAACGACAGGTTTCTTTTGCCAGTATTTTTCAAGAAATTCCGGCCAGTTCAGGTTGAGTTGGTAAGCCATGGATTCACACCAGTAAGAATGGACATCGGCAGATTATAAAGAGCGTGACGGGTTGCCCGCCTTGTCATTGGTCAAGCAGATGCAGGACTCATGATGGCGCGATATCCAGTTGGCTCAACACCGCAAGCAAGGCATCCACCTTCGGCAGTAGCTGTTTGCGTCGCGGCCATACCAGGGTCAGCGCCAGCCCCTCCGGTTGATGCTGGGGCAGGATCGCCACCAGCTCGCCGCGTTGCAATTGCGTATGCACCAGCCAGGTGGGTAACTGACCGACGCCCAGCCCGGCACAAATCGCCTGTACCTGCGCATCGACATCGCCCAACGCCATGCGCCAGGGTACCGTGCGCCACTCCGGGTAACCGTCGGCGGTGGTGAAGATCCAGGGTTTGCTACTGCCATCGACCCGCTCGTAAAGGATCGCTTTATGCCGCAACAGTTGCGCCTCATCCTGCGGCGTGCCTTCACGTTGCAGGTAATCGGGCGATGCGCAAAACACCATCTTTTCACGCCCAATGTGCCGACAACCCAGCGAGGCGGGCAGTTCAGAGGTTTGGCCGATACGCACGGCAACATCGATCCCCTCTTCAAACAGATCGACGAAGCGATCGGAAAAGGTCAGGCTGAGTTCGATCTCCGGGTGCTGCTGGCAAAAAGGGATCAGCAGTGGCATCACGCCCAGCCGTCCATAAGTGTTCGGTACCGCCAGCCGCAAACGACCAGAAGGGATGGTGCGGTGTGCCGCCAGCACCGATTCGGCTTCCGCCAGATCTTCCAGAATGCGCAGGCAAGTCTGGTAATAAGCCTGCCCGGCGTCGGTTAATTCCAGCCGCCGGGTGGTGCGCTCCAGCAGCCGCGAACCCAGCCGGGCCTCCAGACGGCTGACGCTTTTACTGATCGCCGACCCCGTCAGGTGCAGCCGTTCGGCGGCGGCGGTAAAGCTCCCTGCTTCGACGCAGGCGACAAAGGGGATGATATCTTTAAGACGTTGGTCGCGCATGGATTCGTGAATTCTGGTCAGCAATAGCGTGAATTAATACCAGAGATAAGAAATAAATTCTTCATTAGTCTGTACTCATCACGATAGAGGAGAACATTCATATGCAGAAGAAAGCATTAATTGTCGGCATCAGCGGTGTTATTGGCCGCGCGCTGGCCGAACAACTGCTCGGCGAAGGGTGGCAGGTTTCCGGATTATCACGCGGGCGCGGCGCTGTCCCCGCAGGCTGCACCAGCCTGACAGCGGATCTGACCGATGCGGCAGCCGTGGCTGCGGCGCTGCAAACGCAGCAACCGGATGCGCTATTTTTCAGTGTCTGGGCGCGCCAGGAAAACGAAAAAGCCAATATTCGCGTCAATGGCGCGATGGTGAAAAATGTTATTGCAGCGCTGGGTGAACGGCTGGCCGGGAAACACGTGGCGCTGGTCACCGGCATGAAACACTACCTCGGCCCGTTCGAGGCCTATGGCAAGGGCAATGTTCCGGTCACGCCGTTTCGCGAGGAACAGGGCCGCCAGGATGTGGAGAATTTCTATTATGCCCAGGAGGATGAAGTCTTCGCCGGGGCGCAAAAATATGGCTATCGCTGGAGCGTGCATCGCCCGCACAGCATCATTGGTTATGCCGTCGGCAATGCAATGAATATGGGGCTGACGCTGGCGGTTTACGCCACGCTTTGCCGTGAAAAAGGCTGGCCGTTTATCTTCCCCGGCTCGCCGGAACAGTGGAACGGTGTATCGGACGTGACGGATGCAGGCCTGTTGGCAGAACAACTGAGCTGGGCAGCGCAAAGCGAAAACGCGGCAAATGAAGATTTTAACGCCGTCAATGGCGACGTTTTCCGCTGGAACTGGCTCTGGCCACGGCTGGCTGCTTATTTTGCCATTGAATCTGCGCCCTACCCGGAAAGCATGCAACCGCTGGAAGGAAGAATGCAGGATGCGCAAGCCGCGTGGACAGAGATTGCAGCGAAATACCATTTGCGCGAGGCGGATATCAGTAAGCTTGCCTCCTGGTGGCATACCGACGCCGATCTTGGTCGTCCAATGGAAGCGTTCGCCGATATGAGCAAAAGCCGCAAAGCGGGCTTTACCGGCTATCGCAGCACGCTGGATGCGTTCACCGCGTTGTTCGATCGCCTGAAAGCGGAAAATATTATTCCGCGCTAAGGCAATGCCCGGAGGCGCAACGCGCTCCGGGCGCAGTGTCACGAAGCCGGGTTATTGATGCTTGCCGCTTACACTTCAATATCGTTGCCGTCGCGGATCACGAGTGTTGATGAAAAATTTACCGGTTATCTCTCAGCTTTTGGCGCGAAAACGGGCCACTTTCGCCCGGTTACCGCACAGCGCCATGCTGCACCAACGGCGGCGATGCGCTTTGGTACGGTCGTAAAACCAGAGTATGCACTCCGGATGCTCGCACTGGCGAACAAACTCAAATTGCCCGTGCGTGATTAGCTCTGCCGCCTGCTCGGCCACCGGTGCCAACGCCCGTAGCGGCGTATCCTGTTGATACAGACGCTGGATCTGTAACGCGCCTTCGGCGTCAGTATTCACCTGCAAAAAGCTCTGCGCCTGCGCCAGATAATCGTTAAGCTGCATCAGCGACGGCGTTTGGCCGCTTTTTTTCTCTTCTACCAGTTGCAGGATCAACGCGCGCAACTTACGCGCTTCAGCCAGCAGTTCTCCCGGCTTAGCAATAAATGTCGCTGGCAGTTTTCCCAGCCCGCTCTGTTGCAGCCAATTTTTGACATCCTCATCGGAGTGCCAAAAGTCGTGCGTGCCCTGCTCCGCCCAGGCCTGTGTATTGATAAAGTCCAGCGCGCTTTGCTCGGCGATAAACCACGGGCCTTCGGCGCTGGTTGTTGAGGATGTTGCCATGTTTGTCACTCCGCCGTCTCTTAATCTCGTCATTGTAACCGATAAAATTAATTTTACACAGTTACATTAATCCACCATACTCAACCCCGATGTAACCTCTTAAATATCATTTAAACGGTTTCAAGTGAGGTATTAATATGGCTGGCAACACGCATTTCCCTGTTCGTTATCAGTACGTTGACGCCGATGGCGTCCGGGTTTTCTACCGTGAAGCAGGTACGCCGGGTAACCCGGTACTTTTGCTGCTACATGGTTTTCCCAGTTCATCACATCAGTATCGAGAGCTGATCCCGCTGCTGGCGGATCGGTTCCACATCATCGCTCCGGATCTGCCGGGTTTTGGTTTTACGGAAGTGCCTGCCGAACGGAATTATGTTTACCGTTTTGATGCGCTGGCGGCGACGATGGTGGCTTTTGTCGATGCGCTGGATCTGCAACGTTTTGCGATGTATGTCTTTGATTACGGAGCGCCGACCGGTCTGCGTCTGGCGCTGCATTACCCTGAACGCATTAGCGGGTTAATTTCGCAAAACGGTAACGCCTATCTGGAAGGGTTGGGGGATGCATGGGCGCCAGTACGCGCTTACTGGGATGCGCCCACCGCCGAAAACCGCCAGGCGGTGAATGATGCAATTTTGCATTTAGAAGGCACGAAATGGCAGTATCTGCACGGCGTTAGCGATCCTGCGCAGGTTGCGCCGGAAGGTTATCAACTGGATGCACTGCTGATGGAGCGGCCGGGCAATAAAGCGATCCAGTTGGATCTGTTCCTGGATTACGCCAATAACCTGAAACGTTACCCGGAATTTCAGGCTTTCTTCCGCGCCTGGCAGCCGCCAGCGCTGATCATCTGGGGCAAACACGATCCGTTCTTTATTCCGCCCGGGGCTGAAGCCTGGAAACGCGATAACCCAAACGCAGTGGTCGAACTGCTCGATACCGGCCACTTCGCGCTGGAAACCCATGTCGGTTACATCGCGCAACGCATTCGCGAAGTCATCGGCGAAGCGCTGGGTTAAGGAAAGTCTGCGCCCACTTATCGTGGGCGCAGATTGTCAGGCCTGAGTCTGGAACATGATGGTGTCTGACGTAAACGAGCCGTCTTCGCCAATCTGGAAGTGCTGCTTCACCTCTTCCGACGTTTGCTGTTGCAGAAAGCGGATTGCCGCACGCAATACTTCCGGTGTTTTCATGCGTTCAACCCACGAACTGTATTCCAGCGCCAGGCGATCGGTTAACAGCTTATCGACCGTCATCCCGCTCTGCTGCGTCATTTGCAGCCACTCCGCCGCCGAGTAGTTGCGCACGTGAGACGGATCGCGCAGCACTTCGATGGTTTGCAGCCAGATATCCAGCACCGGGCGGCCCGGCGAGGCGATATCCATTAAAATAAATTTACCGCCCGGCTTCAGCACACGTTTTACCTCACGCAGCGCCAGCGCAACATCATGCCAGTGATGGGCAGAGTAACGGCTGATCACCACATCAAACGCGCCATCGGCAAAGGGTAATTGTTCCGCCGCGCCATGTACCGTGCTGATATTGTTCAGCTGACGATCGCGGGCCGCCTGGCGTACCACGTCGAGCATTTTTTCCGACAGATCGTAAGCCGTCACTTCACGGACGACGCCAGCCGCGACAAAACTGGCATGCCCGGCACCGCAGCCCAGATCCAGCACTGCGGCAGCAGGATTTTCGCTGAGCCACTCCGCCAGCCGCACCAAATCTGCGCCCTGCGCGTGAACCTGGCTGGTGAGGTAGGCCTGCGCCTGATCGCCAAACTGTTGTTTCGTTAATTCATGATGATTGACCGCCATTCTCTTGTTCCTTTTTTAGCACGACAAAAATTTGCTCTTTGCCGACTATACGACCCTCTTTATAGGGGTACAATATGGCTACTTATACTGGTATTAACGAGTACCACCCATGGAAAATACTCTCTTTGCCGGGCCAAAAACTCTCGGCGCTTTTTTACGTGCGCAGCGGGAAAAAACCGCGCCGGCCGATATTGGCCTGCCGGCGCAAGGTAGGCGGCGCACCCGCGGATTACGCCGGGAAGAAGTGGCGCAGCTCAGCGGTATCAGCACCACCTGGTATACGTGGATTGAACAGGGGCGCGACATTGTCGTGTCGCCGCAAACCCTGTCGAATATTGCCGGCGTATTAAAAATGACGCAGGCGGAGCGGAAGTATCTGTTCCACCTGGCGCTGCAAAACGATCCGCAGGAAGAGCATGTCATTACCGTGGAAGAATCGGTACTGGCGACGGTGAATCAGGTGCAGTGCCCCTGTTATTTGCTGGATGTCACCTGGAATATGGTGGCGTGGAATACGCCCGCTGAAGCGCTATTTAGCGGCTGGCTGGATAAGGATGCCCAGCCGAATATGATGAGTTTTATGTTTCGTCATCCCCTTGCGCAAACGCTGGTGGTTGACTGGGAGACGCGTGCCAGCCGGATTGTCGCGGAATTGCGTGCCGATGCGATGCACTATCCGCACGATCAGGGATTGAATCATTTAGTGCAGAATCTGAGTAACGACAGCGAACTGTTTCGCACCTTCTGGTCGCGCCAGCAGGTGGTGGTGCGCGAAGGGGGCGAACGCGTTTTTCATCATTCGCAGCAGGGGGAGTTGCATTTCCGGCAGATGACCTGGCAATTAACCAGTAATCGCGCGATCAAAATGATTATGTTAATGGCGGAATAATGCAGAATAAAAAAAGCAGATCAGAAATCTGACCTGCTCTTTTTTATTTACGGAATTCGACAGTATTCGAACCGGCCTGGATAAACGCGGCGATATTATCAAATGTGTTCATTGCAGATTTGCAAAAAATACATTTAGCACCGACCGGGTTTTTCTCAGTGACATCAAAACTGGAAATTCGGTATTGCGACCCGTGGCAGCACGGGCAGCGAAAATGGATACGATTCGTAATGGTAAATCCTTAGCGCGGAACCACGTTGGCCGCAGCCGGGCCTTTCGGACCGTTTTCGATAGTAAACTCAACCTCTTGATTTTCTTCAAGAGTACGGTACGCATTGCTCTGGATAGCAGAGAAATGTACGAATACATCTTTGCTGCCATCTTTCGGAGTAATGAAACCGAAGCCTTTCTCAGCGTTGAACCATTTAACGATACCGTTCATTTTAGTAGACATGCTTGTAACCTTCTATTTTGTTCGCCGAATGCGGCAGTAATGGTCTGAGACATTATTTTTTATCAGAGTGTAAAGCGAAGACCCAAAAAGAAGTAGCAAGGAGGTACTTAGAGATGAGAAAGACTTTAGTGAACTACTGGAGATAATGATTTATCAAACCGACGGCGCATTAACTCATGGTTGCCCCTATTACGCAAGCGTTAATTTAAAAAAATTTGTCAGCGCCTTATTTCTCCCACATAACCAAACACATCGGGCAATCGCCTGCCAACACCCGCAAACCAAACGGCTTATATGTGAAGCCGATCGCAAAATCAGGTACAGGCAAACGCTACTATCAATACTAGTATGGCAGTTGAGTGTTTCTTTTAGAGGTGGCAATGAGCATGCAAATGACAATGCGCTGGTTTGGACCAGTTGAAGACAAAATCCCGCTGGAATACATCCGCCAGGTACCCGGCGTCGAAGGGGTAGTAGGAGCGTTGTACGATGTACCGGTAGGTGAAGTATGGCCAAAAGAGAAAATCAACGCGCTTGCCGGGCAAGTTCGTGATGCCGGGCTTAAGATGGAAGTGATTGAAAGTGTTAATATTCATGACGATATTAAGATCGGTCTTCCCAGCCGCGATCGGCTGATTGCCAATTACCAGCAAACCATCCGCAATCTTGCAGAAGTTGGGGTAAAAGTCATCTGCTACAACTTTATGCCGGTTTTTGACTGGATGAAGACTGAGATGAATTACATGCTGCCGGACGGTTCACTGACGATGGCGTTCGAAAAGAAAGGCATCGATAAAACGCTGGATGAAGTGGTTAAAGAGGTGCTGGAGAACGCCAACGGCTTTGCGCTTCCAGGTTGGGAACCCGAACGACTGGCAAAAGTGCAGGAGTTGTTTGCTAAATATAAAGATGTCGACGATAAGAAATTACGCGAAAATCTGGTTTACTTCCTTGAGCGTGTTATTCCAGTTTGTGAAGAAGTCGGTATTAAAATGGCGATCCACCCGGACGATCCGCCGTATTCTATTTTTGGCCTGCCGCGCATCGTTAAAAATCGTGACGATCTCGACTGGATTTGTAATGCAGTCGATTCTGAAGCCAACGGTATTACCTTATGTACCGGTTCGATCGCCGAGGATCCGGATAATAACGTGTGCCAAATCCTGGCCGAATTTACACGCCGAAAACGTATTCACTTTGCGCATGTGCGTAATATTAAACTGATTAAAGATAAAGATTTCTATGAATCCGCCCACTTATCCCGCTACGGTTCACTGGATATGTACGAAGTCATGAAAGCCTTGCATGACAACGGGTTCGACGGTTACGTCCGTCCAGATCACGGGCGTTTCATCTGGGGCGAAACCGGCCGTCCAGGCTACGGTCTTTACGATCGAGCGCTCGGCGTAACCTATTTACACGGGCTTTGGGAAGCACTCGAAAAACAAAACTAATTTTATTCGGGCCGGTGGTTCCACCGGCTTTTCTTGATAGCCAATCCGTAAGGTATTCTCTATGTCCCCGTTGTTAGCCTTATTCTGGGTGCTGGTAGGTATTGCACTTTTGGTTGTTATGAACCTGAAATACAAATTTCATAATATTTTCGCACTGCTGATTGCAGGTATATTTGTCGCAATCATGGAAGGTATTCCACTCGATAAAATTGTGTCTGTCGTTCAGGACGGTCTGGGCAGTATTCTCGGCCACCTTGCGCTTATTATTTTGTTCGGCGCGATTATCGGTAAATTTATGACCGAATCCGGCGCCAGTCAGAGGATTGCCGATAGCGTTATTGAGCACTGCGGCACACGTTTTCTCACCGTTGGTTTGATGTTTATTGGCGTGATTTTCGGCATCGCCATGTTTTATGAAGTCGCCTTCCTGATTGCCATGCCGCTGGTATTAAACATCGCCCAAAAAGCCCATATTCCCTATATGAAACTGGTCGTTCCAACGGTGGTCGGCGCAACCATGGGACACAGTTTGTTCCCACCACAGCCAGGACCGGTTGCGCTGATTAGCGCGTTTAATGCCGATATTGTTCAGGTCTATCTGTATGGCGTCCTGGTCATTATTCCGGCGCTGTTTTGTGCAGGAATTTTGTTGCCAAAATATTTGCCGGGAATCAAAACGATTCCGCTGAATTCACTGCTAAAACCCGTAGAGGAAAAAACAGCGCAGGATCTGCCGCCCTTTAGCATCAGTATTTTGATTCCGCTGATCCCGGCGGTACTGATGATTGTGGCCTCGCTGGTAAAAGGCCTTATGCCCGCTGGCTCGGAACTGGTAAAAGTCTGTACTTTTTTCGGCAGCGCGGAAATTAGTATGCTGCTGGCAACGCTCGCAGCAATCTGGTTTCTCGGCATTAAACGCGGCATGACGCCGGACGGAGTAACCCATTGCGTCAGCGACGCGATTGCCAAAATTGCCAACGTCCTGTTTGTGATTAGCGCTGGTGGGATCCTGAAGCAGGTGATTGTGGTTTCCGGCGTTGGCAACCATATCGTGGACATTATGAGTAACGTTCCGCTATCACCGTTTATCGTGGCGTGGATTATCACAGCCATCATCCGCATTCTGACCGGGCAAGGCGCAGTTGCGGCAATTACCTCTGCGGGGATCGTCGCGCCGATGGTCAGCGCTTTTCATTTAAACCCCGCGTTGATGTGCCTGGCCGTCGCCTGCGGCAGTAATACCATTACGCTGATGTATGATGGCGGCTTCCTGCTATTTAAAGAAACCTTTGGCATCTCCATGAAAGACACCTTTAAAACCTGGGGATTGCTGGAACTGATTAACTCGGTTGTCGGGTTAGGCATGGTGCTGCTGCTCAGCCTGTTTATCGCCTGACGTTTGCACTTGGGGGAACAGGGAAGTCCCCATCACAATAATCCGCCCTTCTCATTCGCCATTTGGGATGCTACGTTTATCAGCAATAACATCCAAACCGGCCAGCCAATGTAACGACATCTCATTGTAAACACACTTTTTTCATCGTGCGGCGCATGCTGCACGCGGAGCTTTGTTTGCCTGAGAATGTTAACAATGAATACGTTATTGATGGTATTAGTGCAGGCACTACGCCAGCACCGCTGGCTGTGCCTTTTCGGCTGTGCGTATATTTTCTCTTCTGTCGGTAATGGGCTGACGCAGACCATTATTCTGGGCCAGCTTCTGCACTGGCACGCCTCTCCAGCGACGCTCACTCTCACCTATATGCTGGCGACGTTGCCCGGTTTTTTTGGCAGCCTCCTCGGCGAGCAGTTATGCCGCCACGTTCCACCGCTGCGCTTACTACTGCTAAGCGAGCTGGCGGGATTGGCCGGTTTACTGCTGCCACTGTATGGCCTGCTGACACACAGCATCCCCGCACTGCTGGCTTTGCAATCCATTGAAGCATTTGTCGCCGGATTATCCTGGCCCGCCATGAGCCTGGTATTCAAACGTGGTTTAAGTGCTGCGGAGCTGCCTGCGGCGACCAGCATGGAAACCGTGATCTTTGCCGCGCAGGTTCTGCTCGGAACCGGGATTGGCGTTGTGCTGTTCGGCAGAGTGTCGCCGCTCATCCTGCTCGGCATCGATGCCACAAGTTTTGTGTTGGCGATCGCGCTGTTAGGCATAACGTCTCGCTATTTACGGTTGCCCTCGGGAGATGCAGAAGAGATGCGTCGCAAAGTGCGCTGGAGCAGGTTATCCACTTTGCAGCAGCGAAGCCTGCTCATGTTGCCTGCTCTTGCCGCCGTCGGTGCGCCTGCGATGGCATTGTTGCCCGCGTTAATACAGCAAATTCAGCCAGATACCGCTGCCGGGCTGGCGCTGCCGCTGATTTTTGCCCGCAGCCTCGGACAACTGTGCGGTCCGCTACTGTTGAAGGCCAACCGGCTGGAACAGTACGCCGCGAGTAATCGTTATCTGCTCTGTTGTCTGCTGGCTTTTCTTGCCGCCTATTTCCTGTTGCCGGGATTATCGGCATGGACGACTGCTGCGCTGGTGATGATCTTTCTGGCGCATCTGGCGTCGAATGTCGTATTCGCTCTTGGAACCTTCAGCTTGTTGCATACATTCCCGGAAGAGTCGGTCTCTGCCGCCAGCGCAAAAGCGTGGCGCTGGCAGGCGATGAGTGCGGCTCTGGCAACACTGACGGCGGCGTTTTTGTCCGAAAAATGGGGAGCCGCGCAAGCGTTATACAGTGTATCGTTTATGGCGCTGACGCTGGTGATGGCGGTGCTGATTCGCTATCGACAGTAACGATGAAAGGTATGCACCGGCTAACACCGGTGCATATATTTATGCGCGGATATCGTCATATTCACGAGTTTTATCGAACTCGTGTTTGGCAAACGGGCACAGCGGAATAATTTTACGGTTCTCGGCCCGCATTTTTTCCACCACGCGCGCCACAAGCTGTTTACCCACGCCCTGCCCTTTCAGGCTGGGATCAACATCAGTATGTTCAATAATACTGAGATGCTCGCCCGTCGGCACAAATACAATCTCGGCAACCTGAACGCCCTGGGCGTCGTTGACGTAAAATTTGTTGTGACCTTCCAGTATTTCCATCTTTTTCTCCCTCAGTTATGGCGGTATTTGAGCGCACCGCTTGGGCAGGTATCAATCACGTTGATCACCGTCTCAACATCCACTTCGTCCGGAATGATCCACGGTTTACGTTTCAGGTTAAAAAGCTTCGCATTACCGCGTACACAGTTTCCTGAGTGTTTACAAATGGCCGTATTGAAGTAAACATCAATTTTTTCACCGGTATACACGCGATAACCCGCGTCCAGTAGATCTTTATCCACGACATTGCCTCCACTTTTTATCGGATGTTGAAGACATCATAACCTTGTTACATGATTGTGAATATCATGACGCAATATATGAAACCCTTCTTCAGCACCCGGCTCGACAAAATAGCGCGTGATCGCTTCAAACTGTGCATCAGAAGCAGCAAAATCGTGGTTACCCGCCGCATTCCGCCGCCGCAAGCGCGCTTTGCACTCCTCGTCAGCCACCGGCAAATAGTGCAGACAATGCGCCGCGCCTGAAGCGTGAATCAAAGACATCATCCATTGGCGACTGGCAAGCGTATTAGCGGGAAAATCCAGCACGACGCTGACACCCGCTTTAAGCAGCGCAACGGTATGCGGACCGATAGCGTTCCTGAGTTTTTCCGAGTAGTGAACATAGTCCGCCACGCTGCTCATCACATCCTTAAACAGCAATGCCAACCAACGATCTTCACTTAAGAGCACTGTACCCGGTGTTTTGGCCAGCTCAGCGGCAAGCGTCGATTTACCGGACGCAATTTTGCCGCACAGGATATGCAGGGTCGGTGCAGAATGCGCCATCGTTTCTCCTTTATATACGCGATTTTTATCAACCGGGCCCGTCGCTGGCCGCAGCAAGCAGCGGCACAATCAGATCGCTTAACGGCGTTGGAATACCGTGCTTGCGCCCATACCGCTGTATAACGCCATTACGGATATCCCACTCAAGCACTCGTCCGGCCTGGCGATCGGCGAGAATAGAGGTCCCCAGATCCGCCGGTGCACGATGAAAAACATCAACGATCTCCTGCGGCACGTCATCACTTAATACCGCACCTTCCGCACGCGCCACCGCAAGACATTCGCGCAAATAAGCTAATGCCACGTCTGTGATATCGGAGCGTGAAAACATTCCGGCGCGGCGCCCTGACAGCACCATCAAGCCTGCAACCGCATTCTGCAACAACTTGCGCCATGCAATGGAGGTGAAATCAGCAGCGAGATCGACTTCACAGCGCGTACCCTGCAACACCTCGACCACACGTTGGGCTGCTGGCGTATCAGGCAATGTCAGGCGCGGTTTAGCACGCAGCCAGACAGAGGCATCGGGTTCACGCTGTGCAGGGAACCATACCACTGATGGCAGAATCGTCGCACCGGCAACATAAGCGGCAAATTGTAATTTCTGCTCAACGCCGTTTTGTAACACGCAAACCACCGTATGCTCGTCGCACAAAACATTCAGCCAGGCCGCAGTGGCGTCCAGTTGCGTTGTCTTCACTGCGACAAACACCAGATCGAACGGCTGTTTGATTTCGGCAGGCTCGGTCAACACCGGTCCAGGTACAATAATGCGCCCCTCGTCAAAACGTAATTCGAGCTGCGGGTGCGCAGTACGTCCACAAATCACAGGAGTTCGACCTGATTCGTGCAGGGCCGCGACAATAGTCGTTCCGATGGCTCCCGGCCCGATGAGGGCCACTTTAGGATTTTCAGAAATCATGAACTTCCTCCAGTTGATCTTTTACTGCCCTTGCGTCTGTATAAAAGAATGAAAAACAATACCACCGGCAATCAACAGGCTGATAGATGCTCTGCTTATCACGCTCAAATCGACATCGTCTGGTGTTATGAATACGCTTAATCTAATACAACTTTTTTACAAGCGTACGCCAGATGCGCCCAGCAGCTTGTTTCGATAATGCGTTAAAGGCCTGCGATCGGCGCTGGACTCCTGACAGAATAGAGAAAAAAGCGTCAACAGCGCATTCGTATTTATTACCTGTTCATTCTCTCGAAAAAATCTTAATTATTAGTTCTTAAAACCTCATCACCAATTACACACAAACAATTAAGAACCATTTAAAAAATAACCTTAGTTTAGATTTGTAAAATATTCGTAACTATATAAAATCATGATAGAAAAAACCTCATAATAAACATCTGCGCATCATTCTAAACAGTCTATAAATGCTGTAAATGAAGTTTAATTTAATTGATCTCGTTACTCCGCCTGTAATATCATCCTGGTATTGCAACAGCTAAATTGTTACCTACTCTGTTTTTATGGATCTCAAAAACAGAGGTTGTCCCTATTGACATTTGACAAGGAAGATATTTGTGGGCGTATTTAGTTACAAACACCACGGAGAAGAAGAAACATCTTATTATTTTATAACGCGCTGATAATGTTAATAAATCATAACAATAACATTGATGATGGTTTCGCTGACAATCCGGGGTTTTATGTTACAACGAACAACCTTCGTTACGGATTGATGGAAAGCAGAGTGGCTCAATCTTATTGAGTCTCGACGCTCAGGCTCCCGACCTTGATGCGGAATCTATGTTAATTGAAGCGATGAATAATTCAGACTGGCCAGCAGCATCTGATAAAAAATCGAATAACATTACCAGTCTGAATAATACACCTAACATTTACTGAATTTATGAAATAATTAATGCCATGAAACTTTTTTCTCATAAAATGACTGCCATATATTGTATGGCATTGGTTTTTATCACCGGTTGCCGTGATGAAAATAAAAAAAATCTGCAAGGATATATTGAAGGTGAGTTCGTCTATATCTCGTCTGAAAGTTCCGCGCTGATTTCAAAAGTGATGGTTAAGCGTGGTCAGAATGTTGCGGCAGGACAGACATTGATTGTTCTGGATGATGATTATGAAAAAAAACAGGTCGAAATAGCGAATCAAACGCATGCGGGCGAGGTTTCGACTTTGGCCGATCTGGGCAAAGGCGGCCGCGATGCCGAACTGGATATTCTGAAAGCACAACTCTCACAGGCGCAGCATGACGCCGAAGTGTCCCGCTCGAAATTTAGCCGTTACCAAAAGCTACAATCCAAAGGCTACGTGTCCGAGCTGGAACTTGAGCAGTCTGAGGCAGATAACAAAATGAAATGGGACAGAGTGCAGGAATTGACCTCACAACTGAAAAATAAATCCCTGCCTTCGCGCGCCGATCAAATTGAGGCTCAAAAAGCCAGAGTGGAAAGCTCTTTATTGCAGGTCAAGCAGAGTCAAATCGCGCTGAACAAACGAATTTTACGCAGCGCCGCTAGCGCCAAGGTTTACGACATTATGTACCACACTGGCGAAGTGGCCTCGCCTGGCGCGCCGCTCATATCATTACTGCCGGAAGATACCATTAAAATCCGCTTTTTTGTCCGCAACCCTCAGCTTTATAAAATCACGCAGGGTATGCAAATCACAGTCAAAATCGAAGGTCGCGAAGAGCCGATAGCAGCAGAAGTGACCTATATTTCGCCCAAGGCTGAATTCACGCCACCGGTTATTTTCACCTCTGCGCACAAAGAGCGAATGGTCTTTATGATCGAAGCGATGCCGATCGAACCGGGCGAAAAGCTCCATCCTGGTCAGCCCGTCGAGGTCATATTATGATGGATTATTGCATCAAACTTCAGAACGTGAATAAGTCATTCGGGACCAAGCATGTCGTAAAAGATCTTACGCTGAATATCCCTACCGGAAAAATTACCGGTTTTCTCGGGCCAAATGGCAGTGGGAAAACAACAGCAATGCGCATGATGTGCGGTCTACTGAAGCCGGACAGCGGTTCAGGTAGCTGTTTTGATTTCGATATTTTTAAACAGCGAGAATCGATTAAGCCGATGATCGGTTATATGACGCAATATTTCTCACTGTGGGAAAATCTTACGGTCAGGGAAAACCTGCTATTTCTGGCCAAAATACGGAATATTCCCCAACCGATAAAACGTGTCGAAGAACTTATTAACGAATTTGCTCTTCAGCGCTTTCGTGATGTTCTGACGCACCATTTATCCGGTGGCTGGAAACAACGCGTCTCGCTCTCGGCCAGCATCTTACACGATCCGAAGATAATATTACTGGACGAACCGACGGCGGGTGTCGATCCGTATGCCCGGCGGGAATTCTGGAAAATTTTGCATTATCTTTCCAGCAAAGGCATGACCATTCTGGTTAGCACGCACTATATGGACGAGGCTGAACGCTGTAACCATCTGGCGTGGATGTCCTATGGTAATTTGCTGGCCTCCGGTTCGGCCGAAAGCATTATTCAATCCCAGGGGCTGACAACATTCGCTATTAAAGGTCCGAACCTGCACGATCTGGAATATCGCTTCAGTGATATTGACGAGATCGAGCAAACGGTGATCTTCAGCAATACGCTGTTTGTTACCAGCAAACAAAGCAACACACTCAATACTATTGTGGGTGCCTTACCCGATAACTACCACGTTGAAAAAACCGCCACCACACTTGAAGATTCATTCGCGCACTTGATGAAACAGGCTGTACCAATATGAATAATTTAAAATTGATATACGAGCGCGTCATGGCAATTATCGTGAAAGAGATCTTTGAGCTACGCCGCGACAAGGTCAGCTTGCTGATGATCTTTGCGATTCCTTTGATCAACCTCTGTATTATTGGTTTTTCGGTAAATACTGACCCTAAATTTGTACGCACCGCGCTGATCGATCACGACGTCTCATCCTTTAGCCGTACGCTGGTAACCGGGATGACCAATACGGATTATTTTGCCATCCAGCGAGTTACCAGTGAGCAAGAGGCCGATAAGTTATTCCGTGAAGGTGCAGTGCAGTTGGTCGTCATTATTCCAGCCGGGTTTTCCAGAGATCTCATCGCCGCCAGGAAGCCGCAGCTATTAGTCCAGACCGATGCCAGCGATCCCGCTGCCACGGCAAATGCTACCCAGGCACTGACAACACTGCTTAACGATGTATTCAGACACGATATGAAAAACTTACCGGGCCTGCAAAAAGAGAGCACACAACTGGTCGATGTTGTAGTGCATAAACTCTATAACCCGGAGGGAATAACCCGTCTAAATATCGTACCTGGGCTCGCGGGGGTCATACTCTCCATGATCCTGATTCTGATGACCAGTCTTTCCATCATCCGTGAAAGAGAGAAAGACTCCATCATGCACATCATCAATTCGCCAGTCACCGCATGGGAAATCATGCTGGGTAAGATTTTCCCCTATTTTTGTGTTGGTCTGTTACAGGCTGCGTTTATCGTTATGATGGCGGTTTACGTCATGGACGTTCCGGTCATGGGATCGTTTATTTCCCTGGCATTATTGTTAACGATTTTCATCATTCTCTGCCTGGCAATCGGCGTCATATTCTCTACGATCACGAAAAGTCAGCTCCAGGTGATGCAACTGGCTTCGTTTTACTTTTTATTATCGACCATGCTTTCCGGTTTCATGAACACCTTCTATGGCATGCCTTTCTGGTCGCAACTGTTGGGTTCGGCGCTGCCGCTCACATATTTTTTACGCCTTGTCAGAGGGATTATGCTGAAGGGCTACGCTCTGAATGAAATGGCACCGGATCTCATGTCGCTGTTATTTCTTACTTTATTTTTATCGTTACTCTGTTGCATTCTTTTTCATCGCGTGGTTAAAAAGCTTTAAATGATCATTGGTAAATGTGTTATCTGTTCTTGTTTTTTCCGTCCATAATGTGGTTGCGTGTTGCTCGCATCCGCCAATAATATGGAAAAGAACTCAAGCATCCGTTATGAAAATACATATCGGATGCTTACCACTCGTTCAGCCGCCCTCCTATAAAATGTCATCAAACTAAACACGTCCCTTTTTAGTTATCGCCCCCACGTTATTCCCCGTCTTTTAATAAGCTGTGACCAATCGCAAATCAAAATACCCAGCAGTATAAATCATCTGTTGATAGACCCTATAATTTACCATCGTAATATTTATCAACCAAATAAATATGTTAACTATAACAAACAGGCGAAAAAAATAAAATTTAGCCCACAAGCCATTATTAAATGAACTTAAATAAATATAAAAAACGCATGTTAAAACCCCCATCCCTGTCCACCACCACTCAAACTACCCACTGAAAAAGAAGATCTTTTTGAGATAAGAGATAATACAGATGATTTTGACAAGACAATAATTTTCTTAAAAATCGAGTAACTTAGAAAAGACATCTTTGCAATATAAAAAACTGCATATAGAATTCTCACTGCAATCACGAGATGATTCTGCGTAATGGAAAAGTCGTAGCTGAAAATCATAATTCCGCATAAAAAAAAGCGGCAATAAAAATTGATAAAACAGCCCACGATTACCTCTGACGCGCTACACAAATATATCTTTTATATACCTGATGATAATCAGTAGATTCGTCATCTTTATTAAACAAGGACTATGTTATGAAAAATCTGAAAACTACCGCACTGGCATCATTTGTTGTACTGGCATTATCTTCTATTTCTTCTGTAAGTGCAGCAGACGGTACAATTAACTTTACCGGTGAAATTACCGATGCTGGTTGTAATACTTCCATCAACGGTTCTGGTGCTTCTACCGGCGACGTTGATATGGGTAAAGTAGCAAAAACTGCATTTAAAGGCGTGGGTTCAACTGTTGACGGCGCTGCAAGCAGCACTGGCTTCACCATCGAAATGGAAGACTGCCCGTCCACTATCACTTCTGTGACCTTCAAATTTGATGGCCAGAACGAAAATGGCGACGATACTGTTCTTGCTCTGACCGCAGGCGCTAACTCTGCTACCGGCGTTGGCATCCAGCTGTATGATAAAGACCGTAACGTGATCCAGCTGGCTAAAGCTTCTGCACCGTATACCATCACCAACACTGGCGCAGGTACCACCAACTCTCTGCCGTTCTACGCTAAATACATCCAGACTCAGAATACAGTAACCACCGGTCCGGCAAACTCTGTTGCGACCTTTACTGTTAACTACTAATTAATTGCGGCCTGTTCCTTTCGGGGAGCAGGCCTCTTTTTTAAAGATGTAACTATGATAAAAATATCTGCATATACACTTTCCCTTCTCTTTTTATGCACGTCAGCACAGGCGGGTGTAGTGCTTGGCGGCACGCGCATTATTTATGAAGAAGGGAAAAAAGAAGTTTCCATCGACATTGAAAATAAAGGATCTGCCCCGTATCTCATTCAGTCATGGGTCGAAAATAAAGATGGCGTGAAAACGGGTGAGTTTTTAGTGACGCCGCCATTATTTCGTCTGGACGGTGATAAAAAGAATGCTTTGCGCATTTTTAACTTATCAAAAGAATTAGCCGGTGACAGAGAATCACTATTTTTTCTTAACGCAAAATCTATTCCCGGCGGAGAACCAGGCAACAATACATTACAGATTGCTATCCGCAATCGCTTGAAACTAATTTATCGCCCGCGCGCTTTACAAAAAGAGAGACCGGAGAACCGAACTGAGGAATTAAGCTGGACAAGAGTTGGCAGCCAGTTAAAAGTTACAAACCCGACACCGTATTATCAAAATTTCATGTTTATCAAAATCAATGATAAAGACATCGAAATGAAAGATAAAAATTATGCAGCTCCTTTTACAGATACCTGGTTTGATATTGGTGCCATCAACGGTAATCAAATTAGCTGGAAAATTATAAATGACTATGGTTCGGCTGGCCCACTCCATAGGAAAAATTTATAGTAATACACGAGGTTATAAAAATGAAAGATGAGTCTTTCAATGTCCATTATAAGGCTGGGTTAAGCCTGCTGATTCGTGTCACACTTGTGTCATTTTTTTTTTCGGACTGTGTCGCAGCTAAAAGCTTCTTCAACCCTGAATTTTTAAAAAACGGCGATCAGCAAAATGAAATTGGCGACCTCTCTTATTTTGACATGGGGCTGCGCCAGATCCCGGGAATCTACCGTGTTGATATATGGTTGAATGGTAAAGCAATTGAAACAAGCGACGTTGAGTTCATAGCCCAGAAACATGAGGCAAGCGATGCTATTGAGCTGGCACCCTGCCTTAATCTGCAAAAAATGATTTCGTTAGGCTTAAATGAAAATTACATTAAGCAGAATCCCTGGCTGGCAAAAGACCCTCAGCGTTGTGATATTCTATCACTCATCCCTGAAGCTACGGCACAGTACGATACGGAACTCCAGCGTCTTAATTTAAGTATACCTCAAGCTGCATTAGTCCGTAAAAATCCGAATATTGTTCCACCTGAACAATTTGACCAGGGTATTCCGGCATTTCTGCTGAACTATAAATTTCTGGCCAGTCAGACAAGTTCCAGGCAGACCTCTGCTAAACAGGATAGTTATCATTTGAACTTACGCCCGGGCCTGAATATCGGAGCATGGCGCTTACGCCATTATTCAACCTGGTCGAGAACAACCGATAAATATCGTAATGATGATTCATGGGATAATATTTATACTTATGCCCAGCGTGATATTATTCCATTACGTAGCTCCCTCGTGTTAGGCCAGAGTACCTCACCTGGTGATATTTTCGACAGCGTTGGTTTTACCGGTATCCAACTGGCGACTGACGATACAATGTCCCCTGAAAACATCACTGGTTATGCTCCGGTCATTCGCGGTATTGCTAAAAGCAACGCCAAAATCGTTATTCGGCAAAACGGTTACCAGATTTACGAAACCTACGTTTCTCCAGGTGCATTTGAAATTGATGATTTGTATCAAACAAACTCTAACGGGGATTTACACGTTACCGTTCAGGAGTCTGATGGCAGCCAGCAAATCTTCACGGTGCCTTACGCCTCACTGCCTGTCATGCGCCGCGAAGGCAGCCTCAAATACAGCCTGACCTCTGGCGTTTATCGCACCTACGATAACAGTATCGCTGAAACGCCATTTACACAGGCCAGCGCCAGCTATGGTCTGCCGTTTAATGCCACCCTGTATGGCGGGGTACAGGCAGCGTCGAAATACCAGGCGCTGGCTGCGGGTATTGGGAAAAATATGGGTAAGATTGGCGCAGTGTCAGTCGATGCAACGCAGGCATGGTCCACAAAAAAGGATGCCGAAAAAACCAGCGGCCAATCCTGGCGTATTCGCTACAGTAAAAATATTACCCAGACTGGCACCAATTTCGCTATTGCTGGTTACCGATACTCAACCTCGGGTTTCTATACGCTTGGCGACGTGCTGAATACATACCGTGACGATAACCGCAGGTATCAACTGTATCGCGTCCGTAACCGTACCGAAATGAATATCAACCAGAGTATTGGTGAGCGCCTGGGTTATATTTCACTGGGCGGAGTCATTGAAGATTTCTGGGATAATAATCGGCAAAACAGATCGATCAATACCAGCTATAGCAATAGTTGGAACAACATTAGCTACAGCCTTAACTATAGCTATGTGCAATCCATACAGAACAGAGGAAGTTTCGAGAAAAAATATAATGATCAGATTATTAGCCTGACGGTTAGTCTTCCTCTCGATCAGTGGTTGCATACAAATCATAGCCTCTATGCGTTTAATAATATGAATATCGCCAAACCTGGCGAGACCTCGCTTATGGTTGGCGTGGCCGGTACAGCGCTGGAAGAAAATAACCTCAACTGGAGCGTTCAGCAGGGTTATGGGAATAAATCGAATGCCAGCGGCAACCTCGATCTCTCTTACCAGGGAACCTACGGCGAATTGGCCTCCTCTTATGGCTACAGCCAGCAGTCACGTCGCTTCAGCTATGGCGTTTCAGGAGGAATGATCGTTCATGAACGCGGACTGACGTTAAGCCAGTCACTGGGCGAAAGCGTGGCTCTGGTTGAAGCGCCGGGAGCAGCAGGAACCAGCGTGTCAAATCATACCGGCGTGAAGACAGATTTCCGCGGCTATACCGTGGTGCCGTACGTCACCCCGTATCGTCTGAACGATATCGTTCTTAACAGTGAGACTCTTCCCGACAATATGGAGCTGAACAGCAACACCGCAACAGTTGTGCCAACTCGCGGCGCGGTTGTGCGTTCAAGTTTTGACGGCAAAGTGGGGATAAAAGGGTTTATCAGGCTGCTGGATCGCTCAGGGAAAATACTCCCCTTCGGTGCCACGGTGACCGTGCAGAATGCAGAAAATAACGTGTCCAACTTTGTGGGTGAAGAGGGGCAAGTCTATTTAACGGGTCTGAGCGATCATGGTTCTCTTTTCGCCAAATGGGGTAATGAAGCCAATAAGCAATGCAAGGCTTCTTACGATTTCCGTGACAGCCCTGCATCACCAACCGGCATCCAGCAAGCTGAAGCCATCTGCCAGTAAGATTTCAGGAAAGTTAAGATATGAAGAGATCTATTTTTATAACATTTTCACTAATGTTATCAATATTGCACTCTACGGCAATTTATGCTGCGGGATGCAGTGCGTTGGCTTCAGGTATAGGAGCGGATGGCAATAAACGCGAGTACCGTTTGAATAGCCCATTAATTGCCATTGACCCTAATGCTCCCGTGGGTGAAATATTATGGTCCCGTAACATTGATACTTCAGGGAATAAATGGGCCTGTAATTCTACAGCGCAGCGTCCATATGTATCAGCAATGGGCCCCGCCTACTCAACGGTTATTGGCAGCAATTCAAAGGGCAATATTTATGCTACTGGTGTAGAAGGACTTGGCATTCAGATTAGCGATCTTTATCAACCCAACAGATCGGTACCTAATAAAGCCTGGCCTACAGCGCCACAAACATTAAACTGGGCAAGTAATAGCTATACCCGTGTCGACTTTATTAAGGTTGGCAAGATTGGATCCGGAACGATGCCCAATGGTCCTATTGCGACCTATACGATGGACGGCGTCACCGTTATGACAGTTTCTGCATACAGTTCAACGATAAAAATTAAAAGTTGTACCATTGATGGCGTATATAATCGCACGATTAACCTGGGCAGGTTTAATGCGCGCGATATAAACCCAACATCGAAAGATGTTCCTTTTACATTAACTCTGGCCTGCCAGGCCGATTCTGTTCCGGTATATGTACAATTTGATGCGCTGAGTGGCAGCGGCGGCGATGGTTTATTAAACATTGATTCAACTGGTACTAACCCGGCAACAGGCGTTGCAGTAGAAATTGTCGATGCTTATAGCCATGCGCCAGTAAAACTTGGCCAGGAGAGTAAATACCACATGAACAGCGAAACAGCTATTTATATCTCACTTGCTGCCCGGTACAAAAAAATCGCATCCACCATTACTCCTGGACAGGCTAATGCAGGGATGACAATTACTATCAATGAACGTTAAATGCGGGTCGAAACCTTAACAGTATCGTCCCTGCTTAATAACGGAAATTATTATTGGCGGAATTTAAAGATGAAATGACTTGATTTCACAAAATTTAAGTTGCCTTTAAGGTAAGTTAGCTTAAAAAATAACGAACATCAGCGCGGGATCTATTTCTTGACGTTGAATTTTGTTAGTTGAAAAATTTGCAATGCAATTAACTGAAACATATAAAACTAAGGTAAATTATGAAAACATTATCTGTTCAAGAAATGAATAATGTCTCAGGGGCTTACTCCTGGAACAGCTGGACGTCTATTTTCAGCAACACTATTGAAGCGATTGCAAGTGCAACTTTAGGTGCTGCGGCAGGTTTTGCAATAGGTGCAACTATTGGTGGTAAACACGGCGGTGATGGCGGTGGCTTGCTGGGTGTTGGTGCAATTGGCCAGGGCGTTGGTATGGTTGGTGCTGGTGTCATCGGTGGTATCGCTGCTGCTATTGGCGCAACAATTATTGGTTTCGACAAAACCTGGGAATATTCTAAAAAATTCCTGGATGGCCTCTTCAGCGGCACTTTTGTTCCGTGATTAAGTTTTAATCCTGAATCCAGGCCCGACTTGTTCGGGCCTTTTTTTAACTTCCAGGTAATATGCCAATGGGCCAAAAATTATTCAGACAAGAAGCCGTCGATCACCAAAGAAGTTACTGGAAAGGCAAGGTCATTTTATTTAAAGGCGTATCACCTTTTATTATTTCAGCGTGCTGTATTGCTTTTATGGCAGTTCTTATCGCCATGCTTTGCTTCTTTAAATTCACACAACGCATCGATGTTGTGGGTGAAGTGATTACCCTCCCCCATCCATTGAATATTTCATCACCGCAACCGGGATTTATATCGCAACAATTTATTCAGGTTGGTGATACGGTTAAAAAAGGCGATGTACTCTTTGAGCTTGATGTTTCTAAAAGCACCAATGCGGGAAACGTATCCGATACAAATATTTCAATGATAAAAGCTAAAATTACCAATGCTGAAGAAATCATTAATAAACTGAAAGCGAACAAAGATGATTTTATCGCGACCACGCAACGGCAAATTCAGCGTTATGAGTATTCACTTACTGAAACGGATGGGCTGTTAGCTACGGCGAAACAGGGCTTAACAAAAATGGAAAGTGCGCTGCAGAACTACAATCAGTATCTGAAGAAGGGGCTCATTAATAAAGACCAGTACAATAATCAGCATTCACTTTATGTGCAGCAGCAGAATGCCTTTCAATCATTATCGACGCAAAAGATGCAGCTTGAACTGCAACTGACCCAGTCGCGTAGTGATATCACGGTTAAATCTGCTGAACTTGATAACCAAATTGCGGCGCAATATAACCAGCTAAGCGATTTTCAGTCTCAACTGATTGAAACAAATGCCAACGGCAAAATCCTGGTAAAATCGACTATTGGTGGACGGGTGGAATCCGTTGCGGTTACGCCTGGCCAGATGGTTGATGCAGGCAGCAGTCTGGCACAGATTAAGCAATTAACGGATGTTAAGTACTATTTATTGTTATGGCTTCCTGATAATAGTCTGCCGTACGTCAAAATCGGCGATACGGTCAATATTCGCTATGATGCATTTCCATCGGATAAGTTTGGTCAGTTTTCCGGAAAAATAAAATCAATATCATCAATGCCCGCGACGCGCAGAGAATTAGCAGAATACAGTATTGGTCAGTCAAACACGAACTCGGCACAGACGCTTTATAAAGCAATCATCGACATCAAACAAAAAGAATTCATCTATAAAGATAAAAAATTAGAATTATCAAACGGCCTTAAAGCCAAAAGCTTAGTTTTCATGGAAGAAAGACCGCTTTATCAGTGGCTGTTTTCGCCCGTATATAAAGTTGCGCAAAGTTTGACGGGACCTAATAATGAATAAAGATATTCTTGATTCTATTTTCAAGCGAATCAACTTTTCCATTAAGAATAAAGTACCGGTTATTATTCAGTCAGAAGCAACTGAATGTGGTAATGCCTGTTTAGCCATGATCTGCGGATACTATGGTAAAGATATTGACCTGTTTAATTTTCGTACTCACTATGGCTCGCCATCTCAGGGAGCAACGTTAACTGATCTTAACAATGTTGCGCTGAAAACAGGGCTTAAAACACGGGCGCTTTCGCTCGATATTGATGAAATAAAAGAGCTGCGTCTGCCTTGCGTACTGCACTGGTCATTAAATCACTTTGTGGTATTGGTGGCGGTAAAGGGCAAACGCTTCGTGATTAACGACCCGGCAATGGGTCGGCGCATTGTTCATCAGAAGGAGATGTCTGAGAATTTCACCGGCATTGCGCTTGAAGCATGGCCAGACAGCCATTTTAAACAGGAAAAACAGCGCTCGCGGCTCAAGCTGCTGGATTTAATGCGCAATATTGTTGGCCTGAAATCGGCGCTGAGCAAAATTTTTATGCTTTCCGTGGTCATTGAGGCGATTAACCTTCTCATGCCGATGGGTACGCAACTGGTCACCGACCATGTTATCACCGCCCATGACAGCAATCTGCTGCTGGTGATCTGCGCCGGGCTGCTGTTTTTTACCATATTTAAAACTGCGGTCAGCATGATAAGGGCATGGGTATCACTGAAGCTGAATACGCTTACGGATATCCAGTGGAAAACCAGTTTTTTTGATCATTTACTGAGCCTGCCGCTCGCCTTTTTTGAGAAGCGCAATTTGGGGGATATCCAGTCGCGATTTTCTTCTCTGGATACCATCCGCGCCACCTTCACAAATAACATTGTGATGGGAACGATCGACTCCATCATGACCGTGGGCGTATTGGTTATGATGAGTCTGTACGGTGGCTGGTTGGTCTGGGTCGTGCTCGGCTTTACCGTGTGTTACGCGGCAATGCGTATTATCACTTACAAATTTTACCGTACGATCAGCGAAGAGCTGATCGTTAAACGCGCGCGTTCGGGTTCCCATTTTATGGAGACGCTGTACGGTATCGCGACCATAAAATCGCTGAACCTTAAAAACCGCCGCTCTCAACACTGGCTCAATACTAATATCGACGTCAGCAACGCCAGCCTGCGACAGACGCGCTTTGATATGTTATTTGGCGGTATCAATACTTTTATCAACTCTGTTGATCAGGTTGTCATTCTATGGCTTGGCGCACTGATGGTGATGGATAACACCATGACCATCGGTATGTTTATGGCGTTTAATGCCTATCGTGGCCAGTTTGCCCAGCGCGCCTCGTCGCTTATTGATCTGGCAATGCAGTTCAAAATGCTGTCGCTGCATAACGAGCGTATTTCAGAAATAGTCTTCAGCAAACCGGAAGCGGAATCACCACCGAGAAAAGTTTTCGAGAACAGCGCTGGCGTACCGTTGCAGGTTCAGAATTTGTCGTATCAGTATGACAAACTGACCAAACCGGTGTTTTCCAATGTGAATATTAGCGTTGCCGCGGGCGAATCCGTGGCATTAATTGGTGCCTCCGGAATTGGTAAAACGACTCTGCTGAAAGTGATGTCCGGCCTGCTGACACCCGATCATGGTGATATTTTCGTCGGTGATTTTGACGTCAAAAAAATCGGTGTAAATAATTACCGTGCCTGTACTGCCTGTGTATTGCAGGAAGATCGTCTTTTTTCAGGTTCTATTGCCGATAATATTTCCGGCTTTGAAGATAATGCCGATCAGCAACTGATTGTTGAATGTGCCATAAAATGCAATATCCATGAAGAGATCATGCGCATGCCAATGGGTTACGAGACCATTATTGGTGAATTAGGCAGTGGCATCTCGGGTGGTCAGAAACAACGCTTATTGATCGCTCGTGCACTTTATCAGAAACCCAATATTTTATTTATGGATGAGGCCACCAGCCATCTTGATGCAAATAATGAAAGAATGATTAACAACGCGATTGAATCATTAAATATTACGCGCATTATTGTGGCGCACCGTCCGTCTACTATTGCCTGCGCAGACAGGGTTATTGATCTTTCCAAAATATCATCGCTGTAAAGGAGAATGATAAATGAATATGTTAAAGGGAATAAACACGGGAGTTATCAACTCGGCAGATGGTGTACCTGTAATTGCGCTGAAAATGATTGATTCTGGCGATAGCGAGCAGTTACTTTTATTACCTCCTGACCAGTTGCAGGAGGTGATGTTTGCTCTGTTTAGCTGCTACCGCTCATTACATCGGATCTACCAGCAATCGCCGGATCAGATCCGCGAGCAGGTGAACGCTCACTCACAATCGTTGAGTACCAATGTTCCGGCAATTTCTCTCGATGAGGTACAAAGTATCAGCGCTGAACGTTGCGTAACGAACTTTGTGCTCAAGCAGCGGCAGGACAGGATTAATTTCTTGTTTTTATTACAGAACAATGAAAATCTGTTATTGGCTTTAGACTATACGCAAATAGAATATGTTCTCAGTCTGCTGGCAAACACCATCCAGAACGCGGGTAACGAGCAATTAATGGCGCTGTGTTTGACTATGAATGACTTTATTCCGCTGTATGTCACCACCTTTAATAAGGATGAAAATAAAGGGATCGATTACAATCAATTTTCGGTGCCGGACTGGAAATCGGAGACTTTTGACACATTTCATTCTATTTTATTTATCCAGCCGGATGGCACAATTGCCTGTGGCGCGATCATTAAAGCAGAACCTGCATTCCCGGCAGGTCGCATTGAATTCATTGCACAAATTTTACTGCAGAATAATAAAATGCTCGTACCCTATAAGAATCACACTATGATTATCGATCATACCCGGCTGGATATACCTGTGGGCGATGAGAGTATGGAAACGCTATTACGCGCGCATATAGCTCATCGGACAACGAAACTGGGATAACAGGCTAACGGTGGAATATGGAGCGGTGAAGAAACATCACCGCTTCAAAAATTTTCCAGCCCACTATTTCGACAACGAGATGTTACGTTTAATGGCTCTCCAGCGCCTTTCCCTTCTTCATTACATCCGCAAACGAGCCAATCAGGAATCATCTTCAAATAATGCAGTTCTCACCATAGCCTTGATGTGGTCTTTCGATTAGGCTGTTTCCTTCCATGGACAGACAAGGAGAGCTTACTCGTCGTGGATAACATCCTGGTTTTGAAAGCAATCGTTGCGGCAATTCTTGCCCTGTGGGCAATTGATGTACTCAGAACAAAGCGAAGAAAAGAGCACAGCGACCGCGCTATTGCCGAGGCTAACGCCAGAGAACGCCATGACTGGCGCTATTTCAGATGGGGGCTTCGGATAATGCAGATCGCATGTGCGCTCTATTTCATCCTGTCAGCGATAAAATTCATACAGACGTAGTCGCATCAACTGGAGGCTGCAAGGTTAGGTAAATCGATTACGCGCCATTCTTTAGGGCACAATAACGAGACGTAACAGTTAACCGCAGAACGTAGTTCCTGGCGGCATATCATCAACAACATCGCTTCGCAGCCAGCGATAATCATGTTTCAGGGAAGCTTGTAGAATAAATACGGCAGGAGATTTCTGGAGCGGGCGAAGGGAATCGAACCCTCGTATAGAGCTTGGGAAGCTCTCGTTCTACCATTGAACTACGCCCGCGTCGAAGTGCGTAACGCATTATAGTCTTTACGCACCGTCTGGCAAGATACGCCTGCGCTAACAGGTTAATTTATCGTCTGTTCGGCGCATATTTAACATTTGGGTGGGCTGCCCTGCGGCGGTAAATAACGCAGCGGATCAATCGCTGTTGCCCGGTAGCGCAACTGGAAGTGCAAGCGAACAGAATCCGCATCACTGCTGCCCATGGTGGCGATCTTCTGCCCCGCCTTCACGTTCTGCCCGTTATTCACCAGCATCGTATCGTTGTGCGCGTAGGCCGTAATGTAATCTTCGCTGTGCTTAATCATGATCAGATTACCGTAGCCACGAAGCTGGCTACCAACGTATACCACCTTCCCTGCACCAGCGGCATAGATGGCTTGCCCGCGCGAACCTGCAATATCAATCCCCTTATTGCCGCCGTCGGAGGTGGAGTAACCCATAATCACCTTCCCGCTGGTTGGCCATCGCCAGCAACGTTGCCCTACCGGCGGCCATGAGGATTGCGGCACGGCGGAGGACGGCGTGACTTTAGCGGTTTTCGTGCTGGTTTTACCCGAGGATGCGCTGGCTTTAGAACCATTAACCTTCAACCTCTGCCCCACTTCGATGGTATATGGCGGCGAGATCCCATTCATACTGGCGAGATCTTTCACGCTGGTTCCGGTAATGCGTGAAATACGGTACAGCGTATCGCCCCGCTTCACCGTATAGGTGGAGCCGGAATAACTGCCTCCGGAAGAGGATTTCCCGGCGCAACCTGCCAGCAGCAAAGCGATCGCCAGGCAAAAGGCAATACGGAACGGGTTACTCATCAGGCGTCCTGCGCGCAAAACAGCTCCTCGATTAGAATAAATGGCGACCTATGATAGCAGCCACAATCCGGATGCCAATACTTTCACGATGAATGGCGCGGCATCGGATAGCCCTGAGCAATGATTTCCATCATTTCCGGCAGATACGGCATTGCCGGCATCTTCACCAGAGCCGGGTAAAATACCTGCGGCGACGGAAAAACATCTACTACGTGGCAGTTGATTAATTTAGCTGCATCCACCTCTGATGACGGCAGCAGCGTCGCCGCTGCGAGACCAGACTCAAGCCATTCCAGAATCACGCCTGGCTGGGTGATATGCATGATCACCCGCGGATTCCCACCCGCTTTACGGAACAGGTCGATTAACATCTCATACGTTCCGGCATCTTTTGCCCGGTGCAGCAACACCAGCGGAAATGCCGCCAGCGCCTGGTAATCAAATGGGCTCGCTGGCATTTCAGGCAAACACTGTTTGCTGATCACCGCAACCAGCCGTACCGGATCGAAGGAGACATAATCAAAACCTTCACTACGATAGGGGCGCTGGATCAATGCCAGATCGATTGCACCTTCGTTAAGCATGGTTTCCAGATGGCTGGAATCCGTTACCGAAATATTAATCTCCGCATCAGGATGACGCTTATAAAGCTCCAGCAACAATGGCTTGAAATACGATTGGAAAAGATGGGTTAAGCCGATTCTTAACTTGAATTTCTCTTTATTAGCAATAGCGACCGTTTCGCGGGCGGTGTCTTCAACCTGACGTAATATTTCGCATGCTTTACGATAAAGAAAATATCCAGCATCAGTTGGCTCAATACGATTTCCCTGGCGGGTAAACAGTGAAACCTGTAGCTCTTCTTCCAGTTCCTGGATCCGTTTACTCAATGGCGGCTGCGCCATATTCAGCACTTTCGCGGCCTGGCTTACGGAACCCTGCTCTACAACGCGGCAAAAATAGCGCAACCTTTTCAAATCCATACAGATCTTCTCCACGATCTCCCGGCGCTCAGTATCACACTTAGCGCAGAAAAGGAAAAGTCTGGTTTCTCAATCAAATTAGAAACCTAAATTTAACAATTTTATAAATAGTACTTTTTTGATCTGGTCTGAATCAGGAAAACGGTATTTGTTTAATGTTCACTGGAAAAATAAGGTAGCCACGACAGTAAACCCTTTTTTCGATGGAACAGACTATGTCAAATAGCACAAATAAAAATACCAGCGGCGTTACAGATTTACGCTCGGCGATTGAATTATTAAAAACACTGCCCGGCGAATATGTCGAAACCGATACTGAAGTTGATCCACACGCCGAACTTTCCGGTGTTTACCGTTACGTTGGCGCGGGCGGCACTTGCCAGCGCCCAACACGTAAAAACGGCCCGGTGATGATGTTCAATAAAGTGAAGGGCTTCCAGGATATCAGCGTGGCTATCGGCCTGAACGGCTCGCGTAAACGCGTCAGCCATTTTCTCAACTGTGCGCCGGAAAAATTGGGCCACCTGCTGAAAGATTCCGTGCAGAACCCTATTCCGCCAGTGCTGACCAAAGACAATGCCGTCTGCCAACAGGTAGTCCATCTGGCCAGCGACGCTAACTTCGATCTGCGCAAACTGCTACCAGCACCCACCAATACCGAAGAGGATGCCGGCCCGTACATCACAATGGGTCTGTGCTACGCTTCCGATCCTGAAACACACGAATCCGATATCACCATTCATCGCCTTTGCGTACAGAGCCGCGACGAGCTGTCGATGTGGTTAACCCCGGGCCGCCATATCGATGCATTCCGCATGAAAGCGGAAGCTGCCGGGAAACCACTGCCGATCTCGATCAGCATTGGCGTCGATCCTGCTATCGAAATCGCTGCCTGCTTTGAGCCGCCAACTACCCCGCTGGGTTATGACGAACTGAGCGTTGCCGGTGCCCTGCGCGGCAAGGCTGTAGAAATGGTGCAGTGTAAAACCATCAACGAACGCGCCATTGCGCATGCGGAGATCGTTATCGAAGGCGAACTGCTGCCGAACGTACGCCTGCGTGAAGATCAGAACACCAATACCGGTAAAGCGATGCCTGAATTTCCCGGCTATACCGGCGAGGCCAAAGATGCGCTGCCGGTAATCAAAGTCAAAGCCGTCACCCATCGCTACAATCCGATCTGGCGTACCACTGTGGGTCCAGGCGAAGAACACGTCAATATGGCGGGCATCCCGACGGAAGCCAGTATCCTTGATATGGTGGGCCGCGCAATGCCGGGCAAGCTGCTCAACGTGTTCGCACACTCTGCGGGCGGCGGTAAACTGCTGGCGGTGATGCAATTCAAAAAATTCTCCCCGGCGGATGAAGGTCGTCAGCGCCAGGCAGCCCTGCTGGCATTCTCTGCCTTCCCGGAACTGAAACACGTGATTCTGGTTGATGAAGACGTAGATATTTTCGACAGCGACGATGTGCTGTGGGCAATGCAAACCCGATATCAGGGTGATGTCGATACCGTCACGATTCCCGGGGTTCGCTGCCATCCGCTCGATCCCTCGCAGATCCCGGCTTACAGCCCGAGCATTTCACAGCCGGGCATGTCCTGCAAAACCCTCTTTGACTGTACGGTGCCATTCCATCTGAAAAGCCATTTTGAACGCTCGAAGTTTAAAGAGATTGATGTGAAACGCTTCCTGCCTGATTTCGAGTAAGGGGAACAATGTGGCGGCATCTCAACGCATCATTGTCGGCATTAGCGGTGCTTCTGGTTTTCAGTATGGCGTAAAGGCACTTGAGCTTTTACGTGCGCAGGATCTTGAAGTCCATCTGGTTATCTCAAAAGGGGCGGAAAAAACCTGTGAGCTGGAAACGGACTATCAGCTGGATGAGGTGCTGGCACTGGCAGATGTGGTTCACCCTATTGGTAATCTTGGCGCAGCCATTTCCAGCGGATCGTTTAAAACAATGGGCATGCTCGTTGCCCCCTGTTCTATGCGTTCGCTGGGATCCATCGCAAACTGCCTGACAGATAACCTGCTAACCCGGGCCGCCGACGTGGTGCTTAAAGAGCGCCGCCGTCTGGTGCTGCTGGCGCGCGAAACGCCACTTAACCTCGGACATATTCGCAACATGCAGGCGGTAACAGAAATGGGCGGAATTATTTTCCCGCCGGTTCCGGCGCTATACCAGCGCCCGCAAACCACTGATGAAATCATTACCCACAGCGTCAGCCGCGCGTTAGACCTGTTTGGTATTGATGTGAAAAACCTTCCGCGCTGGGGCGAGGGCAACCTGGCTCATAACGCGTAATCATGCAGGAAATATTATGTTAATCGGTCCTTATGTGAATGGCGTTGCCGTTATTGTCGGCGGTTTGCTGGGTTCACTCGTTGGCAAGCGTATTCCGGAGCGCGTAAAAGTGGCGCTGCCCCTGACCTTTGGTCTCTGTTCGGTCGGTCTTGGTATCAACCTGGTGATAAAAGTGAAGTTTATGCCTGCCGTGGTTCTGGCAATGGTGCTGGGCGCAGTCATTGGCGAAGCATTCTTTCTGGAAAAACAGATCGGTAGGGCGGCAGGCACAACGCGCGGCTTAATCAACCGCGTGTTCCCACCGGTTCAGGGCCTGAGCCACGATGAATTTACGGAGAAATTTGTCGCGATTCTGGTGCTGTTTTGCGCCAGTGGCACAGGTATCTTCGGTGCGATGCATGAAGGCATGACTGGCGATCCCTCCATCCTGTATATCAAAACGGTGCTCGATTTGTTTACCGCCGCCATTTTCGCCACCATGCTGGGCTTCTCAGTAATGACCATCGGTTTACCACTGATTGCCGTGCAGGTTGCGCTGGCAACGCTGGCGGTTTACATCCTGCATATGATCACTCCGAACATGATGGGGGATTTTTCCTGCGCGGGAGGGCTAATCATGGTCGCAACGGGGCTGCGGATTTGTAATATCAAGCCGTTCCCGGTGGCGAATATGTTGCCCGGACTGGTACTGGTAATGCCCTTTTCCGCTCTCTGGGCAAAACTTTTCGCCTGATAGTTGGTTATAATCGCGTTTGCCCGGTGGCGCTGTGGCTGGCTGGTTTGCAGGGATCGTGTTCCGTGTAAACTGGCTAAGTCCAGCGCCACCCGGCGTTTTATGTTCGGGAGTCGTTATGGGTACACAAGAGCACGTTATTTTAGTGAATGAGCAGGGAGTGGTAACCGGTACGCAGGAAAAGTACGCCGCACATACATCGCAAACGCCGTTACATCTGGCTTTTTCATGCTGGATTTTTAATGCCGCAGGGCAGTCTCTGGTGACACGGCGTGCATTAAGTAAAAAAGCCTGGCCAGGCGTCTGGACGAACTCCGTTTGCGGGCATCCGCAAAAAGGGGAAACCACCGAACAGGCCCTTATTCGCCGCTGCCGTTATGAAGTCGGCGCCGGGATCGGGCGCATTACCGCCATCGCACCAGAGTTCCGTTACCGTGAAACCGATCCTTCCGGCATCGTGGAAAACGAAATCTGCCCGGTCTTCGCCGCGCAAATCACAACGCCGTTGACGATTAACTACGATGAAGTGATGGAATATCAGTGGGTGGATCTGCAGGCGTTATTGCAGGCGCTCAATGCTACGCCCTGGGCTTTTAGCCCGTGGATGGTGGCAGAAGCAGCCACTGCGCAGGCCGCGCTCAGAGATTTTGTCGCCACATTGCAGGTATAAAAAAGCCCCGTCGTTGTTCACGCGGGGCTTTTTTTATCGCCGGGCGATTACTTCACCGGACGCATTGCCGGGAACAGGATCACATCGCGAATGGTGTGGCTGTTGGTAAACAGCATTACCATACGGTCGATACCAATGCCCAGGCCCGCCGTCGGCGGCAGACCGTGTTCCAGCGCGGTCACGTAGTCTTCGTCGAAGAACATCGCTTCGTCGTCGCCCGCATCCTTTGCTGCAACCTGGTCAGCAAAACGCTGCGCCTGATCTTCCGCATCATTCAGTTCGCTAAAGCCGTTACCAATTTCACGACCGCCGATGAAGAACTCGAAGCGATCGGTAATTTCCGGATTAACGTCGTTACGGCGCGCCAGCGGGGAAACTTCCGCCGGGTATTCCGTAATAAAGGTCGGTTGAATCAGATGCGCTTCGGCCACTTCTTCGAAGATTTCGGTCACGATACGGCCCAGACCCCAGCTCTTCTCAACTTTGATACCGATGCTTTCAGCAATTGCTTTCGCGCTGTCGAAGTTATCCAGATCCGCCATGTTGGTTTCCGGACGGTATTTCTTGATCGCTTCGCGCATGGTCAGTTTTTCGAACGGTTTGCCAAAGTCGAAAACTTCATCGCCGTAAGGTACTTCGGTTTTGCCGAGAATATTCTGCGCCAGCGTGCGGAACAACGATTCGGTCAGTTCGATCAGATCTTTATAATCCGCATACGCCATATAGAGTTCCATCATGGTGAACTCAGGGTTATGGCGAACGGAGATACCTTCGTTACGGAAGTTACGGTTAATTTCGAACACGCGCTCGAAGCCGCCAACCACCAGACGTTTGAGGTACAGTTCCGGCGCAATACGCAGATACATGTCCAGATCAAGCGCGTTGTGATGGGTGATAAACGGACGCGCGGACGCACCGCCCGGGATCACTTGCATCATCGGCGTTTCAACTTCCATAAAGTCGCGGCTCACCATGAACTGGCGAATACCGGCCAGGATCTGCGAACGCACTTTAAAGGTATTGCGGGATTCATCGTTAGAGATGAGATCCAGGTAACGCTGGCGATAGCGCGCTTCCTGATCCTGCAAGCCATGGAATTTATCCGGCAGCGGACGCAGAGCTTTGGTCAGCAGACGCAGTTCGGTGCAGTGAATGGAAAGTTCGCCGGTCTTGGTTTTGAACAGCTTGCCGCGCGCGCCGAGGATATCGCCGAGGTCCCATTTTTTGAACTGTTCGTTATATACGCCTTCTGCAAGATCATCGCGCGCAACGTACAGCTGAATACGACCGCCCACATCCTGCAAGGTTACGAATGAGGCTTTACCCATAATGCGGCGGGTCATCATGCGGCCAGCAACGGCCACTTCAATACCCAGGGCTTCCAGTTCTTCGTTCTCTTTGCCATCAAATTCAGCGTGCAGCTTGTCAGAGGTCTGGTCACGACGGAAATCGTTCGGGAACGGCACACCCTGCTCGCGCAGTTGCGCCAGCTTCTCGCGGCGGGTTTTCAGTTCATTGTTAAGATCGACTGCCGCGTCAGCGCCCTGTGCTTGTTGTTCAGACATGTTGGTTCCTCATAACCCTGCTTTCAAACTTGCTTCGATGAATTGATCCAGGCTGCCGTCCAGCACCGCCTGCGTGTTGCGGGTTTCAACCCCGGTACGCAGATCTTTGATGCGGGAATCATCCAGGACATAAGAACGGATCTGGCTTCCCCAGCCGATATCGGACTTGGTGTCTTCCATCGCCTGTTTCTCCGCATTTTTCTTCTGCATTTCCAGTTCATAAAGCTTCGCTTTCATCTGCTTCATGGCCTGGTCTTTGTTTTTATGCTGAGAACGATCGTTCTGGCACTGCGTTACCAGCCCGGTCGGAATATGGGTAATACGTACCGCGGATTCCGTACGGTTAACGTGCTGGCCGCCCGCGCCAGATGCGCGATAGACGTCAATACGCAGATCCGCCGGGTTAATCTCGATATCAATATCGTCTTCCACTTCCGGGTAGACAAATGCGGAGCTAAAGGAGGTATGACGACGGCCGCCGGAGTCAAACGGGCTCTTACGCACCAGGCGGTGAACGCCGGTTTCGGTACGCAGCCAGCCGTAGGCGTAATCGCCGATGATCTTGATGGTCACAGATTTAATACCCGCGACTTCACCTTCAGACTCTTCGATAATTTCAGTTTTGAAGCCGCGTGCTTCCGCCCAGCGCAGATACATGCGCATCAGCATGCTCGCCCAGTCCTGCGCTTCGGTACCACCGGAGCCCGCCTGGATATCGAGGTAGCAATCGGCGCTGTCATACTCGCCGGAGAACATGCGACGGAACTCAAGCTGCGCCAGCTTCTCTTCCAGCCCGTCCAGCTCGGCGACCGCTTCGTTAAAGGTTTCTTCGTCGTCAGCTTCTACTGCCAGCTCCAGCAGACCGGAGACATCTTCCAGCCCCTGCGACATTTGATCGAGGGTATCGACGATAGCTTCAAGTGAGGAACGCTCTTTGCCCAGCGCCTGTGCGCGCTCTGGCTCATTCCAGACGTCCGGCTGTTCCAGCTCGGCGTTTACTTCTTCCAGACGCTCTTTCTTGGCGTCATAGTCAAAGATACCCCCTAAGAACGTCGGAGCGCTCCGTGAGGTCCTGAATACGATTTTTTACCGGGTTAATTTCAAACATGGTCTGATTTCTTTTAATGGACTTGTCAAAATGCGGTGATAAGGGCGGGAGTTTACCGGATCCACGCCCTTTTTTGTAGCGAATACTGGCGCTAAAGTGGCCAGAGATTTTCGATGATAAGCTGTACGCTACGATTCCCGCGGAACTCGTTGACATCAAGTTTATAAGCAATATTCACCTGCCGCACGCCGTTGTCCGGCCAGCAGGTGGTATCGACGTTAAACGCTATGCCATCAAGCAGCGGGCCGCCACCGACCGGCTCGAGCATGACCTTCAGGTGACGCTCGCCCACCAGCCGCTGCTGCAACAGCCGAAACTCGCCATCGAACAGCGGCTCCGGGAACATTTGCCCCCACGGCCCGGCTTCACGCAGCATTTCGGCGACATCCAGCGTCATCTCTTGCGGCGTTAGCGGGCCGTCAGAAACAATCTCACCCTGCAACAGCGCCGGATCCAGCCATTCCGTCACCAGTTCGCCGAAGCGTTGTTGAAACTCTTCGAAACGATGCTCTTCCAGTGTCAAACCAGCAGCCATCGCATGACCGCCAAACTTAAGCATCATGCCAGGGTAGAGCATATCCAGGCGCTCCAGCGCATCACGCATGTGCAGCCCCTGAATTGAACGCCCGGAACCTTTCAGAACGCCATCGCCAGCAGGCGCGAAGGCAATCACCGGCCGATGAAAACGCTCTTTGATACGCGAGGCAAGGATCCCCACCACCCCCTGATGCCATTCAGGATGATACATCGCCAGCCCGCCGGGCAACGTATCGCGGCTTCGTTCAAGCTGCTCGCACAAGGTTAGCGCTTCGGCCTGCATCCCTTGTTCAATCTCTTTGCGCGTCTGATTCAGCGCATCCAGATCGTTAGCCAACTGACGCGCTTCGCCGAGGTTATCGCATAACAGCAGCGCGACGCCCACCGACATATCATCCAGCCTGCCCGCCGCGTTCAGCCGTGGGCCCAGCGCAAAACCCAGGTCGCTTGCCGCCAGTTTCTGCGCGTCGCGATTGGCGATTTCAAGCAGCGCTTTAATGCCAGGACGACAGCGCCCGGCGCGGATCCGGCTCAGGCCTTGCCAGGTGAGAATACGGTTGTTGGCATCAAGCGGCACCACGTCTGCTACCGTTCCCAACGCGACGAGATCGAGCAGTTCCGCAAGATTCGGCATTGCCAGACCGCGCGATTCAAACCAGCCGTTGTCGCGCAGAAAAGCGCGTAGCGCCAGCATCAGATAAAAAGCGACACCGACGCCCGCCAGCGATTTCGACGGGAAATCACAGTCGCGCAGGTTGGGGTTCACAATGGCTTCCGCATCCGGCAGGGTATCGCCAGGCAGATGGTGATCGGTCACGACCACAGGAATACCCAGTTCGTGCGCCCGCGCCACCCCGGCATGCGAGGAAATACCGTTGTCCACTGTCAGGATCAACTGCGCGCCGCGCGCATGCGCCTGATCGACCACTTCCGGGCTGAGACCGTAACCGTCGTCAAAACGGTTCGGCACCAGGTAGCTCACATTTTCACAGCCCAGCGCACGCAGCGCCAGGACGCTGAGCGCCGTGCTGGTTGCGCCATCGGCATCAAAATCACCGACCACGATAATGCGTAAATCTTCGCGCAGCGCCTGATAAAGGTGCGAAACTGCCTCATCAATACCGGTAAGTTGCTGCCAGGGCAGCATGCCTTTTACGCTGCGCTCCAGTTCGCTGGCCTTACGCACGCCGCGGCTGGCGTAGAGCCGACGCAGTAACGGCGGTAAGCCTTCCGCCAGTTCCGCAGAATCATCCACCTTACGGCGGCGAAGTTGTATCTGAGCTTTCACGCGTTTTATTTACCGCTGGTGGCTTGCTGATGTTTGTCGAGGAAGGCTTTCATCTCAGCCGGTGCCTGATAGCCCGGAACAAGGTAGCCATCGTTCAGCACAATGGCCGGTGTTCCGTTGACGCCAAACTGCACGCCCAGCGCATAGTGGTTAGCAATATCAATATCGCAACTGGCCGGTTTGATGCCTTTGCCATCCATCGCGTCATCAAAGGCTTTATTGCGATCTTTGGCACACCAGATCGCTTTCATCTGGTTTTCAACTTCACTCGGCACGCCCTGACGCGGGAACGCCAGATAGCGGACGGTGATACCCAGCGCGTTGTAATCCGCCATCTCACTGTGCAGTTTCTGGCAATAACCGCAGGTGATGTCGGTGAACACGGTGATCACGTGTTTTTCTTTCGGCGCCTTGTAGACAATCATCTCTTTTTCCAGCGCGTTAAGATGCGGCAACAGCATTTGCGTGGTGACATTCACCGGCTGCGCGCCGCTGACATCGTACATCGGTCCCTGGATAATATGTTTGCCGTCTTCGGTCACATACAGCACACCGCTGTTGGTCAATACCGCTTTCATTCCGGCGACGGGAGCGGGCAATATCTCAGAGCTCTGTACACCCAGTTTTGCCAACGACTGCTTGATAGCGGCGTCGTCGGCATGCGCAACGCCGGAAAAAGCCGCTGCCAGCAGGGTGAACATAATCAAACCATTTTTCATAAAACATCCTTTAATTATCAGCCATCACGCCCGCGGGTGATGCTGTTCATGAAGCTTACGCAGCCGCTCGGTGGCCACATGCGTATAAATTTGCGTTGTAGAAAGATCCTGATGCCCCAATAGCATTTGCACCACGCGCAGGTCCGCACCGTGATTAAGCAAATGCGTGGCAAAAGCATGACGTAAAACGTGAGGGGAAAGCTTTTCGCTGTCAATCCCCGCCAGCACGGCATAGTGCTTGATACGGTGCCAGAAAGTCTGGCGCGTCATCTGCTGAGCACGCTGGCTGGGAAACAGCACATCAATCGATACACCATTCAGCAGCCACGGACGCCCGTGTTCAAGGTAGTTTTCCACCCAGTACACCGCATTTTCACCCAACGGTACCAGCCGTTCTTTATTACCTTTACCAATCACCCGCAACACGCCCTGGCGCAGGCTAATATCGCTCATGGTCAACCCGACCAGTTCAGAGACGCGAAGCCCGGTGGCATATAAAACCTCAAGCATGGCTTTATCGCGTAACTCCAGCGGTTGGTCAACTACCGGAGCCTGTAAAAGTCTCTCAACCTGCGCTTCCGTTAAGTCTTTTGGCAGACGCTGCGGCAGCTTCGGCGAGGCCAGTTGCGCGCTGGGATCGTCACTACGGATTTTCTCCCGGTACAGGTACTGGAAGAGTCTTCGTACAGCGCTGAGCAGACGCGCTGAACTGGTAGCTTTGTAGCCGCCATCCACGCGTTCGGCCAGCAACGCCTGTAAGTCATCGCTTCTCGCCTGCATCAGACTACTTCCACGATGATGCAGCCACTCGGCCACACCTTGCAAATCGCGGCGATAGGCACTGAGCGTATTGTCCGCCAGATTGTTTTCCAACCAGAGCGCGTCAAGAAATTGTTCGATACGTGCGAAATCCTGCTCCATTGAAACGCCTCCGTTTCTCAATCGCTGCATTATGCCTGATAGCCGTACGATTCTGGTACACTGCTCACAAAGACACATCCGGAATTGAGACGTTTACGTTATGAATATTGGCCTGTTTTACGGTTCCAGCACTTGCTATACCGAAATGGCGGCGGAGAAAATCCGCGAAATTATCGGGCCGGAACTGGTGACACTGCACAATCTGAAAGATGACGCACCCGCACTGATGGAGCAATACGATGCGCTTATCCTCGGCATTCCGACCTGGGATTTTGGCGAATTGCAGGAAGACTGGGAAGCCATCTGGGATCAGCTTGATGACCTCAACCTTGACGGCAAAATCATCGCGCTGTACGGCATGGGCGATCAGCTCGGCTACGGCGAATGGTTCCTTGATGCGCTGGGCATGCTGCATGACAAACTGGCACCCAAAGGCGTGACGTTCATCGGCTACTGGCCGACGGAAGGCTACGAATTTACCAGCAGCAAACCGGTGATTGCCGATGGTCAACTGTTTGTCGGCCTGGCGCTGGACGAAACCAATCAGTACGACCTGAGCGATTCGCGCATTCAGTCATGGTGTGAGCAAATCCTGACAGAGATGGCGGAACGGCTGGTTTAAAGGCAGCCATTTCCCCTGTTAATGCAGCCCCTGCGCCGGTTTCTGTGATATTACCCGGCGCAGATCGCGCCACTCCTGCGCATCCATGCTGTCTGCCGCCAACCATAAATGTTGACGACGCCCATCCTCTTCACGGCGCAAGCGCAGCATCATTCCACTGCGTAACATCCACGGCGTTCCGATAATATCCCATTCCACGCCCTGCCAGCGCAGGCGGGAATCCATCAGCAGTTTGAGCTCGCCATGGCAGGCATTGATCCGCCGCTGGCTGCGCACGCAATCAAAAACCACCAGCGACAGCAACAGCAGCCACAGCGGTGTGTAACTCAAAGGCCAGGGCATCAGCAAAATGAGTGCTGCGCCCAGACCGTGGAGCAAAAGCGAGATCCATTGTGCGCGCCAGGAGACGCGTAACTCAGATTGCCACAGGACCACGATCCCGATTCCGTGTCTGGATTAACCGCACCATTTTTTGTAACCCCGCGTCCTGAGGCTCTCCATGATTCATTAACCAGTTGAATAAATCAGGATCGTCACTTTCCAGCAGACGAACAAACAGCTGTTTGTCATCATCGCTCAGCGTGTCGTACTCATGTTCGAAAAAAGGCATTATTGAGATGTCGAGTTCACGCATTCCACGGCGGCACGCCCAGTGGATACGGGCTTTGTTGTTAATATCCATGATCTTCTCCCTGCATCAGCATAATGGGCCCATTGTAACGTGTTTTTAATATTCCTTTTGCGGAATATTTCGCTTCGCGGGGCCGCTTCCAGAATTAATCGCACCCACTGCAAAAAATATCACTGTGCTGCGTAATGCTGCGCAACGCGTGCACAATGGCACAAAACGCATGCTTTATTACTTGCATTGAACAACGGCTCTTTTACCATTAAGAACCAACACAGCGTTAAGCTAATCAGGACATTATTATGCCTTTTACTCCGTTTCCTCCGCGTCAGCCGACCGCATCATCACGTCTGCCGCTGACGCTTATGACGCTCGATGACTGGGCGCTGGCAACGATTACCGGCGCAGATAGCGAAAAATACCTGCAAGGCCAGGTGACCGCAGATGTCACCACGATGACGGCTGAACAGCACCTGCTGGCAGCGCACTGTGATTCTAAAGGGAAAATGTGGAGCAATATGCGGTTGTTCCACTTCCAGGACGGTTTTGCCTGGATCCTGCGCCGCAGCGTGCGTGAAGCGCAGCTTCGTGAACTGAAGAAATACGCCGTATTCTCTAAAGTCGCCATTGCACAAGACGATGAACACGTGCTGCTGGGCGTGGCCGGCTTTCAGGCGCGCGCGGCGCTGGCGAATCTCTTTACCACCCTTCCGGACAGTGAAAAACAGGTTATTCAGGAGGGTGATACCACTCTGCTGTGGTTTGCGCATCCTGCCGAGCGTTTCCTGCTGGTAACCAGTGCCGCAACGGCGCAACAGGTGACCGAAAAACTGCGGGGCGAAGCGCAGCTTAATAACAGCCAACAGTGGCTGGCGTTGAATATCGAAGCAGGCCTGCCGGTTATTGATGCGCCGAACAGCGGGCAGTTTATCCCACAGGCCACTAACCTACAGGCGCTGGGCGGCATCAGCTTTAAAAAAGGCTGTTACACCGGCCAGGAGATGGTGGCTCGAGCAAAATTCCGCGGCGCCAACAAACGCGCATTGTGGTATCTGGCAGGGACAGCCAGCCGGGTGCCGGAAGCGGGAGAGGACCTTGAGTTGAAGATGGGAGACAACTGGCGCCGTACCGGTACCGTGTTGGCCGCGGTGCAGCTTGATGACGGGCGCCTTCTGGTTCAGGTGGTGATGAACAACGATATGGAACCCGGCAGCGTGTTCCGCGTGCGCGACGATGCGAATACGTTAAGCATCGAGCCGCTGCCTTATTCACTGGAAGAGTAAACGCGCTAAGCCGGGGCGAAAACCGCCACCGGCTTTAACTTAAAGCTGTCCGACGTACAAATAAATCGCCAGGAAGTGGCAGACACTGCCGCCCAGCACGAAGCCGTGCCAGATTGCGTGGTTATAAGGAATGCGTTTGCAGACGTAAAAAATCACGCCAAGCGAATAGACCAGGCCGCCCACGGCCAGTAGCGTTACGCCTCCAACCGACAGGCGCGTGGCAAGCTGGTAAATCACAATTAGCGACAGCCAGCCCATGGTCAGATAAGTCACCAGCGACAGCACTTTAAAACGATGGGCAATGGTGAGTTTAAATAAGATCCCCAGCAGGGCGAGGCTCCAGATGACAATCATCAGCCCACGCGCCAGCGGCGAGTCCAGCCCAACCAGCAGAAAGGGTGTATACGTTCCGGCAATCAGCAGATAAATGGCGCAGTGGTCAAATTTCTTCAGCCACGCCTTGGCACGCTGGTACGGAATGGCATGGTAAAGCGTAGAGGCGAGGAACAGCAAAATCATGCTGCCGCCATAAAGCGAGTAGCTGGTGATTGCCATTGTACTGGCCTTTGCATCTACTGCCTGTACCAGCAGTAGCACCAGCCCGACGATACCGAACACCAGCCCAATTCCGTGGCTAATGCTGTTGGCAATTTCTTCTGCCAGTGTGTATCCCTGTGCGATTAAGGGTTTCTTGGCCATAGCTAACTCCGGGAGAACTCAAAAAAACTTTGCGTTAATAGAGTAACTGAGAATGATTCCAGTGCACACCTGTACGCTAAAAAAAAATTCGTATCAATATATATGTAGTATTTAAGCCGACGACTGGCGTTACAACTGTTCAATCTTCTGGCAAGGAACATACGCCCATAAAACGTGAATGTAGGATGAAAGTATGAAGCGGAAATGACAATATGCAGGCCGCGAAATCAGATTCTTATGCCGGGGACAAAACTCAGGGCAAGCCAGCCAGAGTTATGGCAGCATGTAGTCACGCAATTACACGCTGGCTGGCAACGTTAACAGAGAGTAAAGGACACCACCGTGACGATGTTTACCCACTCCGCCATCGCCAGCCTCAATAATCTGGAGATGATGGTCTATCACTATGTGGTCAAAAACCGCGACAAAGTGATGTATATGACGATCCGCGAGCTGGCCGATGCGGCGGGCGTCTCCACCACCACGGTGCTGCGCTTTTGCCGCAAGCTTAACTGCGAAGGCTATTCGGAGTTTCGCGTCCGCTTCAAATTATATTTAGAGCAAAATGAGTTACCCCAGGCGAATTTTGGTGCCAGTGAAGTTATTAGTTTTTTTAAAAGCGTAAATAACGATGAATTTGATGCCCTGCTGAATAAAGCCGTCGATATAATATTATCTTCAGAGCGTATTATTTTTGTTGGCGCTGGAACATCCGGTGCACTGGCAAAATATGGCGCCCGTTTTTTCTCTAATATCGGAAAATTCAGCAACCATATCGACGATCCTTATTTTCCGGTCACCAATGATATGGCAAAAAATGCCCTGGCGATTGTCCTTTCCGTCTCTGGCGAGACCGAGGAGATCCTGCGTTTTGCCGGGCAATTCAGCCTGCATCACTGCAAAGTGCTGTCGATTACCAGCCACGAACAATCACGCCTGGCGAAACTGGCAGATTTTAACCTCTCCTGGCATATTCCTCCCACGCGTATTCCAGGCGGCTACGATATTACGACGCAGATTCCGGTTATTTATATTCTGGAATCACTGGGGCGTAAGCTGGCGAAGAAAATAGCATAAAAAAACAGGGCGTTTTTCTGGTGTAACAAATTACCCCGACGGCAATTTGTTATATCGTGACATTTAATTCACCTTTGTTAGACTCGTTAATAGCCAATATGACGAGAAGAGCAAAGATGAAAAAACTGACCTTACCAAAAGATTTTTTATGGGGCGGCGCCGTTGCTGCGCACCAGGTTGAGGGTGGCTGGAATAAAGGCGGCAAAGGCCCAAGCATTTGCGACGTGCTGACCGGCGGCGCGCACGGCGTACCGCGAGAGATCACCACCGAAGTAGTGGCCGGGAAATATTACCCGAACCATGAAGCGATCGATTTCCACGGTCACTACAAAGAAGACATCAAGCTGTTCGCCGAGATGGGCTTTAAATGCTTTCGCACCTCGATCGCCTGGACCCGTATCTTTCCAAAAGGGGATGAGCAGCAGCCTAACGAAGAAGGGCTGAAATTCTACGACGATATGTTCGATGAACTACTGAAATATAACATCGAACCGGTGATCACCCTCTCCCACTTCGAGATGCCACTGCATCTGGTACAGGAATATGGCGGCTGGACCAACCGTAAAGTGGTCGATTTCTTCGTACGCTTCGCGGAAGTGGTTTTCGAACGCTACAAGAGCAAGGTCAAATACTGGATGACCTTCAACGAAATCAACAACCAGCGTAACTGGCGTGCGCCGCTGTTCGGCTACTGCTGCTCCGGCGTGGTCTATACCGATCATGAAAACCCGGAAGAGACCATGTACCAGGTGCTGCACCACCAGTTCGTCGCCAGTGCCCTGGCAGTGAAAGCGGCCCGCCGCATCAACCCGGAAATGAAAGTCGGCTGTATGCTGGCAATGGTCGCGCTCTATCCCTTCTCCTGTAAGCCGGAAGACGTCATGTTTGCGCAGGAATCAATGCGCGAGCGCTATGTCTTTACCGATGTACAATTGCGAGGTTACTACCCGTCCTATGTGCTGAACGAATGGGAACGCCGCGGCTTCTCCATCAAAATGGAACACGGCGATGAACAGATCCTGCGTGAAGGCACCTGCGATTACCTGGGTTTCAGCTACTACATGACCAACGCGGTAAAAGCGGAAGGCGGCAGCGGCGATGCTATCTCCGGCTTCGAAGGCAGCGTACCGAACCCGCATGTCAAAGCCTCCGACTGGGGCTGGCAGATCGATCCTGTCGGGCTGCGCTACTCTCTGTGCGAACTGTATGAACGCTACCAGAAACCACTGTTCATCGTTGAAAACGGCTTTGGCGCTTACGATAAAGTCGAAGCCGATGGCAGCATCAACGATGACTACCGCATCGATTATCTGCGCGCACACGTTGAAGAGATGATGAAAGCGGTCACTTACGATGGCGTGGATCTGATGGGCTATACGCCGTGGGGCTGCATCGACTGTGTCTCCTTCACCACCGGCCAGTACAGCAAGCGTTATGGCTTTATCTATGTGAACAAGCATGACGACGGTACAGGGGATATGTCCCGCTCCCGCAAGAAGAGCTTTAATTGGTACAAAGAAGTGATCGCCAGCAATGGCGAAAAGCTGTGATGTTTTGAGGCGTTGCCGGATGCCAGTGGCACAAAGCATCGTGGGCTAACCAGAGCGGGACATGTTTTCTCTGTGGCGTGCTAAGTAGAATGGCACGCGGGTTCACGGTGCTCTCGTCGCCGGGTCGGCAAGCAGCGTATCGGCGATATCCAGCATGGCGCGTAAGCGGTCCATATGCCGGAGATCCTGGTGGTAGCCGACCCATATCTCTCTGGATGGCAGTTGCTCCTCAGTCTGAATGCGTTGCAGACCGGAAACAGCGTCTCCCAGCGGCCGTGGCAACACGGCCACCCCCATCCCCTGCAGGCACATTTGCGCCTGGACAGCCCGGCTTGTGCTGGTGAAAACACGCCTGGAGCGGGGGAATCTGTCGAGCAACCACGAGACATCAGGAAAATGTGACTGGGCGGTGTTCATCAGAATAAGCCCCACTGACGCCGGATCGTTGTGCAGTGTCTGTGCGGTTTCAGGCGTACCGTAAAGACCATAGGAAATGGTCATCAGGCGACGCTGGACAATGTCCGGCTCGGTAAAAGGCACGAGACGAAAGGCCACATCGGCATCGCGCCGGGATAAATTAAGTAAGCGGTAGCTGGCGATGACCTCCGGTACCACGGCCGGATGACGACGCGTCAATTCGACCAGCACCGGTGACAGCACATAACCCGCAAACCACTCAGCACATGAGATCCGCAAAATACCTTCGAGCCGTTGGTGATTACCCGCCAGGCGCCTTTCTAGTGCCAGCGCAGAATTTTCCATCGATTCCGCCAGGTTCAGCACCGTGTCTCCGGCATCGGTCAGCACCAGACCCTCACGCGTGCGGCGAAACAGCGGCTGTTGTGCCTCATCTTCGAGTGCTTTGATCCGTCGGCCCACCGTCGGATGGCTCACGCCCAGGCTTCGGGCGGCCTCGCCGAACGATCCCTTGCGGATCACCGCCAGAAATATCCGTACATCACTCCATTCCATATCCGCCCCCGTTCAAAAATGAACATCAAATATACATAAATGGCAGTTCCCTAACAATTATGCAGGCATCACCATAATGTCTCTTCACTGAACAGGCTGCTATGGCCTCATCCGGGATCTGAAAGTATGAACAAATTAAAAAACAAAGTTGCCATCGTCACAGGCGCATCCAAAGGTATCGGTGCCGGGATTGCCCGCCAACTGGCGGCGGAGGGTGCGAAGGTTATCGTCAACTACGCCACCGGCAAAACCGGTGCAGACAGCGTGGTTGCGGATATTGAAGCCGCAGGCGGAGAGGCCATGGCGGTCGCCGCAGACGTTACCAACCAGCGTGAGGTTGAGGCGCTGGTTAGCTCGGCGATTGAACATTTTGGGCGGCTGGACATTGTGGTGAATAACTCGGGAATTTATCAGTTCGCCCGGATCGAAGAAACCACCGAAGCGCTGTACCGCAAACAGTTCGACATCAATGTGCTTGGCCCGCTACTGGTCTGCGCCGCTGCCGTGCCGCATCTGGAGAAAGGCGGGAGCATCATCAATATCAGTTCGTTCGTCACACGCGTGTTCATGGCAGAGAGCGCTATTTATAGCGGCTCCAAAGGTGCCATTGACGCCATTACCGGCGTACTCGCGCGCGAGCTTGGTCCGCGCGGCATCCGCGTTAACGCCGTTAACCCTGGCCTTGTCGAAACGGAAGGTACGCACGCTACTGGAGCGATGGGTTCGGACTTCCAGACCTGGAACGAAGCGCAGACGCCGCTTGGTCGTATCGGTCAGGTGCAGGACATCGCGCCGATCGTCTCTTACCTTGCATCAGACGACGCAGGATGGGTGACCGGCGAGGTCATTATGGCGTCTGGCGGCATGCGCTAACGCGCCGCATTTCAATAAAGGCCGCCAGACAGTTCGCATGCAGGAAAGAGCCGGGATACCTCGCGCACCTGAATCCACATGTTTCATTTGTTCTACCCATTTTGCTTGATTGGAAACCGCAGGGTTTCCGGGAGGGGTTATGTCAGCACATAACATAACGCAAGCTGAACCTCGTCGCTGGGCGATGTTCGTTGTCTTATTGGTGGGAGCTTTCCTGCCACCGCTCGATTTTTTTATCGTTAATGTGGCGCTCCCGTCAATCCAGAGCGATTTAGCCTCTTCGTCTTCCGCGGAGCAACTGGTTATCTCATCGTATGCCGCAGTGTATGCGACCACGTTAATCACCGGCGGACGGCTGGGTGATCTGTATGGTCGTGGCAAGATGTTTTTCCTTGGGCTGATTGGTTTTGCGGTTGCATCACTGTTGTGCGGGATCGCCGGATCGCCGTGGGTGTTGATTGTCGGGCGCGCACTGCAGGGCGCTTCGGCCGCCGTCATGGCACCGCAGGCGCTCGCTTCCGTGCAGGCGATCTTTCCTGAAACAGAGAAGCCATTAGCGCTGGGATTATATGGTGCCGTGTTTGGCCTTGCCTCCGTTATCGGACAGGCGCTGGGCGGCATCCTGATTACATTGAACCTGTTCAACCTCGGGTGGCGGGCTATTTTTCTTGTTAACCTGCCAGTGGCGCTGTTGGTCATTGTTTTTGGTATTCCATTGTTGAAAGAGACACGGGCGCCACATGCCCGCAAACTTGATCCCGGCGGTATGCTGCTGGCAACAGCAACGTTGAGCGCGCTAATTATTCCGTTGATTGAAGGCCGAGAGGCGGGCTGGCCCTGGTGGACGTGGCTATTATTCCTTGCCGCTCCGCTGCTGGCCTCGCTTTTATGGCGTTATGAAATACGCCTCAGCCGTCATGGCGGCTCTCCGCTGCTGGATCCTGTCGCGTTACGTGCGCCGGGGCTGGGTTGTGGGTTGGCGATCGCGCTGTTGTTCTATTCCATCGCCGCATTCTTTTTGCTGTTCTCGGTTTATCTGCAAAGCGCACTGCATGTCGATGCGCTAACGGCTGGCCTGATTTTTCTGCCGTTTGGTGCCGGTTTTCTGATTGGGCCGTTGCTCACCCCGTACCTGCGGCGCTTTGCCGGAAATTATCTGAGCACGATCGGGATGGGATGCGAAACCGTCGGGTTAGCAGGCCTGGCATGGCTGGTGACCACCACGGCGACGGGCGCGACTCCCGCAATAACGCCACTCGCCGCGCTGCTGTTTATCACCGGTTTTGGCCAGGGTCTGGCGATGCCAATGCTGATGCGCATGCTAACAGGCCGCGTCGCACCGGAATTTGCTGGCATGATTGCTGGTATCACCAGCTCCGCTTTGCAAGTCAGTACTGCGCTCAGCGTCGCGGTGATGGGCGGCATTTTTTACAGCGTTGTGGGCGACAGCCATAGCGCGACGGATATCACCCATGCGTTTGTCGTCGCAGTCCTGACAATGGCGTGCTGCCTCGCTGCGGGAGCAGGGTTAAGTATCAGGCTTATCCGGCAACCTGTTGGGTTAACGCCTGTGACGAAGGGTTTTCCCTGAGCGGTTGAAGTTGCCCTGCCGTTGCAGAGTAAGACATCACGAGCAGCGCAGTATGTGAATTCTGGAAAGCATCCAGTTGCGCCTTTCCCGACCTGACGCAGCGCGCGTCACTACTGCAATCGTCACCGTTCCCCAAAAGAAAAGGGCGCCGAAGCGCCCTTAAAAAATAGATGAATCAGTGAATTACTGGTATTCGCTCATCGGCACACAGGAGCAGAACAGGTTACGGTCGCCGTAGACATCATCCAGACGTTTGACGGTTGGCCAGTATTTGTTTGCGAAGCCTGCCGGGAACACGGCCAGTTCACGGGTATAACCGTGGTTCCACTCCGCCACCAGTTCATTCTGGGTGTGTGGCGCGTTCACCAGCGGGTTATCTTCCAGCGTCCATTCGCCCTGCTTCACACGGTCGATTTCGCCACGGATCGCCAGCATCGCATCGATAAAACGATCCAGTTCGACTTTGCTTTCCGATTCTGTCGGTTCCACCATCAGCGTACCGGCAACCGGGAAGGACATGGTCGGAGCATGGAAACCGTAGTCGATCAAACGTTTAGCGATATCCAGTTCACTAATCCCGGTCTCTTCTTTCAACGGACGAATATCGAGAATGCATTCATGCGCTACACGTCCATCACGACCGGTATACAGCACCGGGAACGCCTCTTTCAGACGGCTGGCGATGTAGTTAGCATTAAGGATCGCCACCTGGCTGGCCTGCTTCAGCCCTTCCGCGCCCATCATCCGGATATACATCCAGCTAATCGGCAGAATCGACGCGCTGCCAAACGGTGCGGCAGAAACCGCCCCCTGGCGCGTCAACATGCCTTCGATTTGCACCACGCTGTGCCCCGGAACAAACGGTGCCAGATGCGCTTTCACGCCGATCGGCCCCATACCCGGACCGCCACCGCCGTGCGGAATACAGAACGTTTTATGCAGGTTGAGGTGAGAAACATCCGCGCCGATAAAACCCGGCGAAGTGATGCCCACCTGGGCGTTCATGTTTGCGCCATCGAGGTAAACCTGGCCGCCAAACTGATGCACCACTTCGCACACTTCACGGATTGTCTCTTCATATACGCCGTGAGTGGACGGATAGGTGACCATAATGCAGGAGAGGTTATCACCCGCCTGTTCAGCTTTCGCGCGCAGATCGGCAAGGTCGATGTTGCCATTTTTATCACAGGCAACGACTACCACCTGCATCCCCGCCATCTGCGCCGACGCCGGGTTAGTGCCGTGCGCGGAACTTGGGATCAGACAGATATCACGATGACCTTCGTTGCGGCTTTCGTGGTAGTGGCGAATGGCCAGCAGACCTGCGTACTCTCCCTGCGCGCCGGAGTTTGGCTGCATGCAGAGCGCATCGTAACCGGTGAGCTTGACCAGCCACTCGGAAAGCTGAGTAATCATTTGATGATAGCCTTCAGCCTGTTCCGGCGGGCAGAACGGATGCAGTTCCGCGAACTCCGGCCAGGTGATAGGAATCATTTCGGCTGCCGCGTTCAGTTTCATGGTGCAGGAGCCCAGCGGGATCATCGCCTGATTCAGCGCCAGATCTTTGCGTTCCAGAGAGTGCATATAGCGCATCATCTCGGTTTCGCTGTGATAACGGTTGAACACCGGGTGCGTCAGGAACGCATCATCGCGCAGCATCCCCTGCGGAATGGAACGGCTATCGAGCGCAACATCTTTGTCCAGCGCATCAATATCCAGACCATGATTGTCACCCAGCAGGACACTAAACAGTGCCAGCACATCTTCGCGGGTGGTCGTTTCGTCCAGCGTAATACCCACCGCGTTCAGAATGTCGCTGCGCAGGTTGATCTCTTGCGCCTGGGCGCGCGCCAGCACAGCGGCTTTATCCGCGACCTCAACGCACAGCGTATCGAAGTAGTGCGCATGACGCAGTTTCAGCCCCTTATGCTGCAAACCGGTAGCGAGAATGTCGGCCAGGCGGTGAATGCGGCCCGCAATGCGTTTCAGCCCTTCCGGGCCGTGGAACACCGCGTACAGGCTGGCGATATTGGCCAGCAGCACCTGTGAAGTACAGATGTTGGAGTTGGCTTTCTCGCGGCGGATATGCTGCTCGCGGGTCTGCATCGCCATGCGCAGCGCGGTGTTACCGGCAGCATCTTTGGAAACCCCGATAATGCGCCCAGGCATGGAGCGTTTGAATTCATCTTTGGCAGCAAAGAACGCCGCGTGCGGACCGCCGTAGCCCATCGGCACGCCGAAACGCTGAGCGGAGCCAAACACAATGTCGGCGCCCTGCTTACCTGGCGCCGTCAACTGCACCAGCGCCATAAAATCGGCGGCGACGCTGACCACGATTTTGCGGGCTTTCAGCTCCGCAATCAGCGCGCTGTAATTGTGTACTTCGCCGGTGGTGCCAACCTGTTGCAGCAGAACACCGAAAACATCCTGGTGATCCAGCACTTTGTCAGCCGCATCAACAATTACCTCAAACCCGAAGGTTTCGGCACGCGTGCGCACGACATCCAGCGTTTGCGGGTGCACATCATCGGCAACGAAGAAACGGTTAGCGCCTTTCAGTTTGCTCACGCGCTTCGCCATCGCCATCGCTTCAGCGGCAGCGGTCGCTTCATCCAGCAGGGAAGCAGAGGCGATATCCAGGCCGGTCAAATCCAGCGTCACCTGTTGAAAGTTAAGCAGCGCTTCCAGGCGCCCTTGCGATACTTCCGGCTGATACGGCGTATACGCGGTGTACCAGCCTGGATTTTCCAGCATATTACGCAGGATCACCGGCGGTAACTGCACTGCGGTATAGCCCATGCCAATGTAAGACTTAAAGCGCTTGTTGCGGCCCGCGATGGCTTTCAGTTCGGCAAGCGCGGCGAATTCGGTGGTAGCTTCACCCACCTGTGGCGGCGCGGCGAGCTGAATATCTTTCGGTACGATCTGCGCAATCAGGGCATTCAGCGAATCTGCCCCTACGGTGTTCAGCATCTCCTGCTGTTGCGATGCGTCCGGGCCAATATGCCTGCCGATGAATGCGGTGCGATTTTCAAGCTGGCTTAACGTCTGAGTCATGAGCGATGGTTCCTGAAACGTGCGGTGAATCGTATTCGGAAATTATCTGAATACGCTAAAGCATTCGCGTTGCAGGAAGTCGGCGATGCTGCAAATCCCCAAACGCTACATCAGTAAGTAACCGGGATGAGCGAGCAAGCCAACGCGCCTGCAACGTGAAGGATGACGCGTATTTATTCGTCTTCTAACAATGCGGCGTATGCCGTTGCATCCAGCAGCGCAGCAACTTCCGATTCGTCACTGGCTTTGATTTTGAAGATCCAGCCTTCGCCGTACGGCTCGCTGTTAACCAGCTCCGGAGAGTCATTCAGCGCATCGTTAACGGCTACGATTTCACCGCCAATCGGCGCATAGATATCAGAAGCGGCTTTTACCGATTCGGCAACGGCGCAGTCATCGCCAGCGCTAACGGTCGCGCCCACTTCCGGCAGGTCGACAAACACCATATCACCCAGCAGTTCCTGAGCATGTTCAGTGATGCCAACGGTATAGCTACCGTCTGCTTCTTTGCGCAGCCATTCGTGTTCTTTGCTGTATTTCAGTTCGCCCGGTACGTTGCTCATTTTATTCTCTCCAGATAAAAATTACGTTACGCGACAGCTTTGCCATTGCGCACAAAAACAGGTTTGGTCACTTTGACCGGCATTTCGCGGTTACGGATCTGCACAATTGCCGTTTCGCCAATCCCGGCCGGAACGCGCGCCAGTGCAATACTGTAGCCAAGCGTCGGCGAGAAGGTCCCGCTGGTGATCACACCTTTTTGCACGTTGCCGTGCACATCAGTAAAGTGCACCGGTAACTCATTCCGCAGCACACCTTTTTCCGTCATCACCAGGCCAACCAGCTGTTCGGTGCCTTTTTCACGCTGTTGCTCCAGCGCTTCACGACCAATGAACTGGCGATCCTGCGGTTCCCAGGCAATGGTCCAGCCCATATTGGCAGCCAGCGGAGAGATGCTTTCATCCATCTCCTGGCCATACAGATTCATGCCCGCTTCCAGGCGCAATGTATCGCGCGCGCCGAGCCCGCAAGGTTTTACGCCCGCTTTCAGCAGATCCTGCCAAAAGCTGGCAGCTTTTTCGTTCGGCAAAGCAATCTCGTAACCCGCTTCACCGGTATAGCCCGTGGTCGCGATAAACAGGTCGCCCGCTTCCACGCCGAAGAACGGTTTCATTCCCTCAACCGCGCTGCGCTGCGCATCGGTAAACAGGCTGGCGGCTTTCGCCTGCGCGTTTGGCCCCTGAACCGCGATCAGCGACAGATCATCACGAACGGTGATATCGATGGCAAAAGGTTCGGCGTGTTGGGTGATCCAGGAGAGGTCTTTTTCGCGGGTGGCGGAGTTTACAACGAGGCGGAAGAAGTCTTCGGTGAAGTAGTAGACAATCAAATCGTCAATCACGCCGCCCGAGGCATTCAGCATGCCGGTGTAGAGGGCTTTGCCGGGCTTCGTGAGTTTAGCCACATCGTTTGCCAGCAAATATTGCAGAAACTCCCGGGTGCGGCTGCCTTTCAAATCGACGATGGTCATGTGCGAAACATCGAACATCCCGGCATCGCTACGTACTGCGTGGTGCTCATCAATCTGCGAGCCGTAATGCAGCGGCATCATCCAGCCATGGAAATCCACCATGCGGGCACCGCATAACGTGTGTTGTTCATACAAAGGGGTCTGCTGAGCCATCTTGTCCTCGTCGAATAAGCTGCGCTATCACGTTTTTCGGCGGCGTTCATTTCGCCAAAACGACCAGCGTCAACGGCCATTTCGGACGCCGACGCAAACGTTATCTTTTGCCTGAACTTAACACTGAAAGCGGCACTTAACCATAAGAGAAAATGGGCCATCACATTAGCTTATGACCTGTTTAGCTAAAAACAGCAACAGAGTTTTGTGCCAGATAAAAACGAAATCATCCACATAAAACATCAATAAAGCGACGTAACTGCGCCTTATTTCAATATTTCACTCCGCAAAAACATCATTTTTTCTGCAGTGAGAAAAATCACACATGAGTAAATCTAATCCGAAAAACGAGGTGAAATTAGAATATTTCAAATGAGGCAGGAAGTCCCCTTCCCGTTTGAGGGAAGGGAAATGTGATGGGGTTAACGCAACCACTCCGGAAGGTCATTCAGGCCGAGCGCCTGGCGCAGCAGTTGTGTTTTTACCCCTGGAAGGGTATCCGCCAGTTTCAGACCAATATCACGCAACAGCTTCTTCGCCGGGTTCGACCCGGCAAACAGTTCGCGGAAACCCTGCATTCCCGCCAGCATTAGCGCCGCACTGTGCTTACGGCTGCGCTCGTAGCGACGCAGATAGAGATGCTGGCCGATATCTTTGCCTTCGCGGCGCAGACGGCGCAGCTCGGTAATCAATTCCGCAACATCCATAAAGCCCAGATTGACGCCCTGCCCAGCCAGTGGATGGATGGTATGCGCAGCATCGCCCACCAGCGCCAGACGATGACCGGCGAAGTGGCGCGCATAGCGACCGGTAAGCGGATAAACCTGACGCTCGCTTGCCACACTGCACAGACCAAGACGATTATCAAAGGCCACGCACAGCGCCTGATTGAACGTCTCATCGCTGGCCTGTTGTAGCGTTTTCGCTTGATCCGGCGGCAGCGACCAGACGATCGAACACAGATGCGGATCGTTCAGCGGCAGAAATGCCAGAATGCCATCGTTATCGAACACCTGCCGCGCGACGGCCTGATGTGGCTCCTCGGTGCGAATGGTCGCCACCAGCGCATGATGGTGATAATCCCAGTAAGTTAGCGGAATATCCGCTTTGTTGCGCAACCAGGAGTTCGCGCCATCCGCCCCGACCACCAGCCGGGCCGTGAGCATCGTGCCATCTTTTAAGGTGAGAAACGCGTCGTTCTCGCCCCAGGCCACCTGCTGTAATTCGGCGGGGGCAATCATGGTGACATCCTGACACTGCTGCGCTTTATCCCACAGCGCCTGATGAATCACTGCGTTTTCAATAATATAGCCAAGGTGAGGATAGCCCATGCTTTGGTCGTCAAAGGAGATGCGGCCAAAGCTGTCTTTGTCCCACACTTCCATGCCGTGATAGCGCCCTGCGCGGTGGGCAATGATGTTTGACCACACGCCAAGATGCGTCAAAAGTTTTTCGCTGGCGGCGTTAATCGCCGACACGCGCAGCGCCGGTGGTGCATCTTCCGCCAGCGGCTGCGGAACATTCTGCTCCAGCACCGCAACCCGTAAACCGCTCCCCTGCAACCCGCAAGCCAGCGCCAGACCTACCATGCCGCCGCCGACAATCGCAACATCAACACTCTGCACTCTTTGCTCCTTTGATTAACGGGCTACCCAACCGAGGGTGCGCTGCGCCAGTACATCGCGCGCCGGGGTAAATAGTTCCATCGCCATCAACCCGATATTGCGCCCGACGACAAGCGGCGCCCAGCGGTTGGCAAAAAGATGCACCAGCCCGTCGGTAACGCCTATGGTTGCACTTTTGTCCGCCTGACGCTGGTGACGGTAGCGCGTCAGCACCGGATAACAGCCGACATCTTTCTGCTCCGCCCACGCCTCTGCTAACGTTTCCGCCAGCGTCATGACATCGCGCATGCCGAGGTTAAACCCTTGTCCGGCAATAGGATGCAGCGTCTGAGCCGCATTGCCGACCAGCACCGCGCGATGAGAAACCGGCGACGACGCGTTAGTCAGCGTCAGGGGATAAACGCTGCGTTTTCCGGCGTGCTCAATTCGCCCCAGGCGCCAGCCGAAAGCCTTTTGTAGCTCATGACAAAAACGTTCGTCAGACCAGCCAGCTACCTGCTGCTGTTTTTCCAGCGGATGACACCACACCAGTGAACAACGCCCCTGCGACATGGGCAACATCGCCAGCGGCCCATGCTCGGTGAAGCGTTCGAATGCACGTCCCTGATGCGGAACAGAGGTAGTGACGTTGGCAATGACCGCTGCCTGGTGATAGGGGGTTTTCTGCCAGAGGATCCCCAGTTGCTCGCCCATGTCCGAACGTGAACCGTCCGCCGCAACCAGCAACTGGCCACTAATCAGTTCGCCGCTTTCCAGCGTTACCGATACTTGGTGCTCATTACGGGTCAAATTGCTGACCCGATCGGGGCAATGTAGCGTCACGCCCGGCGCATTTTGCAGCAAGGTAAAGAGCCGCTGGCCGATATCATGCAGTTCAACCACCTGGCCCAGCGCCTCAAGGTGATAATCCTGTGCATCCAGCGTGACAAAACCGGCGTGACCACGATCGCTGACATGAACGGTCGAAATGGGCGTTGCACAACGGGCTATCGCCTGCCAGATCCCGACGCGCGCAAGCTGCTGGCACGTGCCTGCCGCCAGCGCAATGGCACGGGCATCAAAACCAGGATGATGGTGAGAACCCGGCGCTATCGCCTCCACCAGGTGAACCGGTAATTTTCCCTGCGTCAGATGTGAAATGACCAGCGCGAGCGTCGCACCGGCCATGCCGCCGCCAACAATAATCACGCTCATGAACGGCTCGCCGCCATCAGTGCTTCAATATCATCCGCCTTTTTAACCACGCTGGCGGTGAGATTCTCGTTACCCTCTTCGGTAATAACGATGTCATCTTCGACGCGGATGCCAATGCCGCGATACTGCTCGGGAACATCTGCATCCGGGGAAATATAGAGGCCCGGCTCAACGGTCAACACCATGCCAGGTGCCAGCTCGCGCGAACGATCCTGACCGTAAACGCCAACGTCATGAACATCCAGCCCCAGCCAGTGGCTTAACCCGTGCATAAAGAATGGGCGGTGGGCATTTTTTGCGATCAATTCATCGATATCGCCCTGCAGAATGCCAAGCTTTGCCAGACCTGTGATCATAATGCGCACCACTTCGCCGGTGACGGTCTGAATGGAGGTTCCCGGACGGAATAGTTCTAGCGCACGTTCCAGCGATGCCAGCACAATGTCATAAATTTCACGCTGTGCCGGGCTGAATTTGCCGTTTACCGGGAAGGTGCGGGTAATATCCCCGGCGTATCCCATATATTCACAGCCAGCATCAATCAGCACTAAATCGCCGTCACGCATCTGGCTTTCATTTTCAGTGTAATGCAGGATGCAGCCGTTCTCCCCCGAACCGACAATGGTGTTATAGGACGGGAAACGCGCGCCGTGGCGGTTAAATTCATGCTGAATTTCACCTTCAAGCTGATATTCAAACATTCCTGGACGGCAAACCTGCATGGCGCGGGTATGCGCCAGCGCGGAGATCTCCCCGGCGCGACGCATCACTTCGATCTCTTCGGCCGATTTAAACAGACGCATCTCGTGGACGATCGGACGCCAGTCAGTCAGCGTGGCAGGCGCTGTCAGATTCTGCCGCGCGCCTTTGCGCAGCTTCTCCAGCGCAGTGAACAGGATATTATCCGCATACTCATATTCACCCTGCGCGTGATAAACCGCGTCGAGGCCATTGAGCAACTGGTAAAGGTGCGTGTTGATTTCCGGGAACGCCAGCGCACGGTCGACGCCCAGCTTCGCTGGCGCGGCTTCCTGACCAAGACGGCGGCCAAACCAGATCTCGGCGGTTTTATCACGCACGCGGTTGAACAGCACGCTATGGTTGTGGGTGTCATCGCTCTTTATCAGCACCAGCACCGCTTCGGGTTCGTTAAAACCGGTGAAATACCAGAAATCGCTGTTTTGACGATACGGGTATTCACTGTCTGCGCTGCGGGTCGCTTCCGGTGCGGCAAAGATCAACGCCGCGCTACCCGGAACCATCTGCGCCAGCAATGTCTGGCGACGACGGAGAAACTCAAGCTGTGTCATGACACCTCCTTCCTACAAGACGAATTAATGTAACGTCGGCTTACGCACTTCTGGCGCGGTCGGCTGCGGGTGCGTGAACGTGTCGTGGCATAGCAGCGCAGCGACGCGGACGTATTCGATGATCTCTTCAAGCGACATTTCCAGCTCTTCCTGATCTTCTTCTTCGTCATAACCCAGTTGCGCGATGTTACGCAAATCGTCAATCGCTTCGCCGGTTTCGCCAGTCACTTTGTCGAGCTTCGGCTGCGTGACGCCTAACCCAAGCAGGAAATGGTTTACCCAGCCGGCGAGCGCATCGGCTCGGTCGAAAACGCTGACGTCATCGCCCTCCGGCAAATAGAGTTGGAACAGAAAGCCGTCGTCTTCCAGTGAATCGCTGGTTGCCGCATGCATTGCCCGCAGTGCCTGTGCCAACTCATGACCAAAAGCCAGCCCGTCGTTAGTTAAATCATGCAGCAGCGGCTGCCAGGAGCTGTCATCGTTGCCACCGCAGATCATCCCTGCGATAAGCCCATGCATTTCAGCAGGAAGCAGCCCCACGCCCTGTTGGTTGAGCAACTGGCCTACATCGTTGTAACCAGGTATTTCGTTCTGTATAGACATACGCATTCGTCGTCGTTGGTGGGAATATTCATGATATGCTACCACTTTGGCCCCTGGTGATATACCCGTGATGCTTCACGTTACATGCCATTGCATGCGACATCAGTCATTAAGGTATAGACGCAAAAAACTTGAAAGTGCTCACCAGGCTAGCTTATAGTGTCGCCCCTTCGCAGCCCAGGACTCGGATGCGAAGGCAGAGCGCAGTCAAACAGCAGGAAGGTGGCATGTCTGCACAACCCGTCGATATCCAAATTTTTGGTCGTTCACTGCGAGTGAACTGCCCGCCTGAACAGAGGGATGCTCTTAACCAGGCTGCGGAGGATCTGAATCAGCGGTTGCAAGATCTGAAAGTTCGCACTAGAGTCACAAATACTGAGCAGTTGGTGTTTATCGCCGCGTTGAACATCAGCTACGAGCTGGCTCAGGAAAAGGCAAAAACCCGTGAGTACGCAGCCAACATGGAACAGCGTATCCGAATGTTACAGCAGACCATCGAACAGGCATTGCTTGATCAGGGTCGCATAACAGACAGGCCGGGGCCTAAGTTTGAATAACACTTCAGGATCAACTGTGGTAGAGTGATCGTGAAGACAAAATTTCTCTGAGATGTTTGCAAGCGGGCCAGTCCCCTGAGCCGATATTTCATACCACAAGAATGTGGCGATCCATGGTTGGTGAGCATGCTCGGTCCGTCCGAGAAGCCTTAAAATCATGACGACGCATTCACCTTGAACCAAGGGTTCAAGGGTTACAGCCTGCGGCGGCATCTCGGAGATTCCCTTCTTTTTCTACCCAAAACCATGACGCAACTTCCTGATTTTCCCTCTTCACGACAAGAAATCCGCAAACTTATCCGCCAGCGCAGGCGTGCGCTAAGCAGCGAGCAACAGGCGCATTTTGCCCAGCAGGCAGCCGCGCGCATGATGGCGTATCCACCCGTCGTGATGGCGCATACTGTGGCATTGTTTCTCTCTTTCGACGGTGAACTGGATACTCAACCGTTGATTGAACAGCTCTGGCGCAGCGGAAAACGGGTTTACCTGCCGGTGCTCCACCCGTTTAGCCCGGGCAATCTGCTCTTTCTGCATTACCACCCGCACAGTGAACTGGTGATCAATCGCCTGAAGATTCATGAACCGAAACTGGACGTGCGCGATGTCCTGCCGCTTAATCAGCTTGATGTGCTGATTACGCCGCTGGTGGCGTTCGACGAACAGGGCCAACGTTTAGGTATGGGCGGAGGTTTTTACGATCGCACACTGCAAAACTGGCGCACTTACAACTTACAGCCCGTGGGCTACGCGCATGACTGTCAGGGCGTTCAGGCTCTGCCGGTGGAAGAGTGGGATATTCCGCTGCCTGCGGTAATCACGCCATCAAAAGTGTGGGAGTGGTAGCAGGTTTCCCCTCCCCTGCGGGAGAGGAAACCACAATACTTATCAGAACAGCAGACGGGCGCGAATCGTTCCAGGAATCGCTTTCATGCTCTGCAACGCTTTCTGCGCGACGTCTTCATCCGCTTCGATATCAACCACGACATAACCCATATACGGCGTTGTTTGCAGGTACTGCGCCGCGATGTTGATATTCTGGCTGGCGAAGATTTGGTTGAGTGCAGTCAGCACGCCAGGACGGTTTTCGTGGATGTGCAGCAAGCGACGGCCACCGTGCATCGGCAAAGAAACTTCCGGGAAGTTAACCGCCGACAGCGTAGAACCGTTGTCAGAATATTTAATCAGTTTACCGGCTACTTCAAGACCGATATTTTCCTGCGCTTCTTGCGTTGAACCGCCGATGTGCGGCGTCAGCAACACGTTGTCAAATTCGCACAGCGGGGAATCAAACGGATCGCTGTTGGTGGCGGGTTCCGTCGGGAAGACGTCAATTGCCGCACCGGCCAGATGTTTGCTTTTCAGCGCATCGCATAGCGCCGGAATATCGACCACCGTGCCGCGAGAAGCGTTGATCAGCAGCGCGCCAGGCTTCATCAATTTCAGCTCTTCAACGCCAATCATATCTTTGGTTGACGGGGTTTCCGGCACATGCAGGCTCACCACATCGCTCATGTTCAGCAGATCGGAAAGATGTTGTACCTGCGTGGCGTTGCCCAGCGGCAGCTTACTTTCGATATCATAAAAGAAGACGTGCATCCCCAGCGATTCAGCCAGAATGCCCAACTGCGTACCGATATGACCATAGCCGATAATGCCGAGTTTTTTACCGCGCGCTTCGTAGGAACCGACTGCGAGTTTGTTCCAGACACCACGGTGCGCTTTCGCGTTCGCTTCAGGAATACCACGCATCAACAGCAACAGTTCGCCAATAACCAGTTCCGCCACGGAACGGGTGTTGGAGAACGGCGCATTAAACACCGGAATGCCACGCTTTGCGGCCGCGTCCAGATTCACCTGGTTAGTACCAATACAGAAACAGCCCACAGCGACTAATTTTTCCGCCGCCGCGATAACATCTTCAGTCAGTTGAGTACGGGATCGCAGGCCGATAAAGTGGGCATCACGGATGGACTCTTTAAGCTGCTCGGTGTCCAGCGCACCTTTGTGGAATTCAATGTTGGTATAACCCGCCGCACGGAGGCTATCCAGCGCTTTCTGGTGCACTCCTTCGACGAGCAGAAATTTAATCTTGTCTTTCTCCAGTGATACCTTTGCCATTTACCCGACCCTGTTTTTTGTCTTGACTGTGATGTTGTGCGAAATGCAATTTTCTTCAGTCAACATATCAAAAAAAACTATTGCAGCAATATGAACGTTTGCGTGCGCACTCTGAAGAAATGTCATCCAGCGGGAAATGGCAGATAAAAATGCTGTTAAAGCGAGGAATGATGGCAGGTAGTGCATAGCCAGCGGATAAATGTGACAGATATCACCAAATTTACCGATCGCGTTTTTTTACAGGGAGGCGAGCGCCTCCCCGTCAGATCATTTTATGATGGTTTTCACACCGTCGGCGGTGCCGATCAGCGCCACATCCGCGCCACGATTGGCGAATAACCCTACAGTGACTACGCCCGGGATGCTATTGATGCTGTTTTCCAGCGCAATCGGATCGATGATCTCCATCCCATAAACGTCGAGGATCACGTTGCCGTTATCGGTGACAACGTTCTGACGATATTCCGGACGACCGCCCAGCTTCACCAGTTGACGCGCAACGGCGCTGCGAGCCATTGGGATAACCTCCACCGGCAGCGGGAATTTCCCCAGGATATCAACCTGCTTGGATGCATCAGCGATACAGATAAATTTATCCGCTACCGAGGCGATAATTTTCTCACGCGTCAGCGCTGCGCCGCCGCCTTTGATCATCTGCATCTGGCCGTTGATTTCGTCCGCGCCATCAACGTAGATACCCAATTTATCCACTTCGTTGAGATCGAACACGGTAATGCCAAGGCTTTTCAGTTTCGCGGTGGAGGCATCCGAACTGGAAACCGCACCTTCGATCTGGCCTTTCATCGTGCCGAGCGCATCAATAAAGTGCGCCGCAGTGGAGCCAGTGCCTACACCGACAATGGTTCCGGGCTCAACATACTTGAGTGCTGCCCAGCCCACTGCTTTTTTGAGTTCATCCTGCGTCATGGTCGTTCGCCTGTGGTGTGAAATTTCAGGCGCATTATAGACCACCCTTCCCCTAAATGTCCCTGTGACCAGTGTCACATTACGCGACGTCCAATTTCGTCTGATTCTAATAAAAATTTATGTCATAGTGCTGAGTAATCATTTTTCAGGAGATTGGCCGAGCAATGAAACGTCCGGACTACAGAACCTTACAGGCGCTTGATGCGGTCATTCGTGAGCGTGGGTTTGAGCGCGCCGCGCAAAAACTGTGTATTACTCAGTCCGCCGTGTCGCAGCGCATAAAACAGCTCGAAAACATGTTCGGCCAGCCATTGCTGGTACGTACTGTTCCGCCGCGCCCCACCGAACAAGGGCAAAAACTGCTGGCGCTATTGCGTCAGGTTGAGCTGCTGGAAGAGGAGTGGCTGGGCGATGAGCAAACGGGTTCGACGCCGCTGCTGTTGTCGCTGGCGGTCAACGCCGACAGCCTGGCAACCTGGCTGCTGCCTGCGCTGGCCCCGGTGCTGGTGGATTCCCCCATCCGGTTGAACTTGCAGGTTGAGGATGAAACCCGCACCCAGGAGCGACTGCGTCGTGGTGAGGTGGTTGGCGCGGTCAGTATTCAGCCGCAGGCGCTGCCGAGCTGCCTTGTCGATCAACTTGGCGCACTGGATTACCTGTTTGTCGGTTCCAAAGAATTCGCCGAACGCTACTTTCCTAATGGCGTAACCCGCTCAGCGCTGCTGAAAGCCCCGGCGGTGGCGTTCGACCATCTGGATGATATGCATCAGGCATTTTTGCAGCAGTATTTCGATTTACCGCCGGGCAGCGTGCCCTGCCATATCGTGAATTCATCAGAAGCGTTTGTGCAACTGGCGCGCCAGGGCACGACCTGCTGTATGATCCCGCACCTGCAAATCGAAAAAGAGTTGAAGAGCGGCGATTTGATCGATCTGACGCCAGGCCTGTTACAGCGCCGTATGCTCTACTGGCACCGTTTTGCGCCGGAAAGCCGGATGATGCGCAACGTGACGGATGCGCTGCTGGAGTATGGACACCGGGTATTAAGGCAGGATTGATCAGAGAACCTCTCCCCGACCGGGGAGAGGACGAACAACTTACTTCGCCGCGGTTGCTGCCGGCTGTTCAGCCTGAGCTGGCTCAAGCTGGAACACCACATCAACCTGATCGTCAAACTGAATCGTCGGCTGCTCGTAGGTTTCCTGTGCGGAAACCGGCGCGGCATCCGCTTTCATCATCCGCACCATTGGGCTGGGCTGATAATTAGAAACATGGTAGCGAATGCTGTAAACCGGGCCGAGTTTGGCATTAAAACCGGCTGCCAGCTGCTGCGCCTGACGGGTCGCATCATCAATCGCCGCTTTGCGCGCTTTATCTTTGAAGGACTCCGCTTGCGCAACACCCAACGACACGGAGCGAATCTCATTCAGACCCGCTTTCAGCGCGCCATCCAGCAGTGAGTTAAGTTTATCCAGCTCGCGCAATGTCACTTCAACCGTACGCACAGCGCGATAACCTTTCAGGATGCTTTTGCCGTTCTGGTAGTCGTAATCTGGCTGGGTGCGTAAGTTTGCGGAATTAATGTCTTTTCTGGCGATACCATTTTGCTCAAGGAAACTCAGGTATTGCGCAACGCGGTCATCGGCCTGTTTTTTCGCTGATGCGGCGTCTTTAGCGGCGACGTTCACTTCGATCGCCAGCGTGGCGATATCCGGAGTTGCATCCACGCTTGCCGTGCCTGAGGTGACAATATGCGGGCCGTCAGGCAATTCGTTTGCCTGTACTGCCATTGCGCTAAAACCGACTGCCGCCGCCAGGGCCATCACTTTAAATTTCACAGTTGCTCCTCCATGTTGCGTTAATACGTCCGAATACGCAGACGCCTTGGCAGCAAGCTTAGCGGCTCAGCGTGAATTGTCCATCGGACTTACCCTAACTGAATAATCCCTGTACATGATGAATACCTTCATGTGCAAGCTGGAAGGCAATAAACCACATTACCAACCCAACCACAGCGTTGATTAGCTGCTGCGCTTTCGCCGTGCGCAAACGAGGAGCAAGCCAGGCGGCGAGCAACGCAAGGCTGAAAAACCACAGGAAAGAAGCGCTCATCGTGCCCAGCGCGAACCAGCGCTTTGGCTCAGCATCCAGTTGGCCGCCGAGACTACCCAGTACCACAAAAGTGTCGAGATAGACATGCGGGTTGAGCCAGGTAACCGCCAGCATGGTCGCAATGATACGCCAGCGCCCCTGGCGTAATGCTTCGGCGCTTGCCAGTTCGAGATGACTACTCAGTGCCGTTTTCAGTGCGCCAAAACCGTACCATAGCAGAAACGCCACACCGCCCCAGGTCACCAGCGCCAGCAGCCACGGGGATTGCATCAACAGCGCGCTGCCGCCAAACACGCCAGCGCAGATCAGCACCACATCGCTCATCGTGCATAAAAAGGCAGTCATGATGTGATACTGCCTGCGGATCCCCTGGTTCATCACAAAAGCGTTTTGCGGCCCAAGCGGCAGGATCAACGCGGCCCCAAGCATAAGGCCTTGAAAGTAATAAGATAACACGTCGTAATTCCGTCAGATTGTTTCGGAAGCAGACTATAGCGCGGGAACATCATTAGCGGAAATTGATAATTTTAATCGCTAAGTAGCAATGCTAATGTTGATGAGCAAAAAGAAGGCCGGCGCTGCCGGCCCCATATCTTACTGCTCTGTCTGCTCATGAGAACGTTTGAGGTTTACGTCCATCTGCGGGAACGGGAAGCTGATGCCGTTCTCGTCAAAGCGACGTTTGATCAGCTCCAGCACATCCCAGTAAACGGCTTGCAGATCGCTGCTCTTACTCCAGACACGCACCACAAAGTTAATGGAGGACGGCCCCAGTTCATTCAGACGCACCGTCATTTCGCGATCTTTGATGATGCGTTCATCAGCCTGGATAATTTCAGTCAGAATGCGTTTTACCTGGTCGATATCAGAATCGTAAGCCACACCGATAATAAACTCGTTGCGACGTACCGGCTCACGAGAGAAGTTCACGATATTTCCGGCAATGATTTTACCATTTGGGATCACCACGATACGCCCGTCCACCGTACGCATAGTGGTGGAGAAAATCTGCACCTGCAACACGGTTCCGGCAACGCCGCCCAAATCGACATATTCCCCCGAACGGAACGGGCGGAAAGTCACCAGCAGCACGCCAGCGGCGAGGTTCGAAAGTGACCCCTGCAACGCCAGACCGATGGCTAAACCGGCGGCACCCAGTACGGCAATCACCGAGGCCGTCTGCACGCCGACGCGGCCCAACGCGGCAATCAGGGTAAAGGCAATAATGCCATAGCGTACCAGCGCGGAGAGAAAATCAGCTACGGTGGCGTCGATGTGTCGCGCAACCATCACGCGATTTACCGTATTCGAGACAATACGCGCCACAATCATACCGACAATAATGATGGCGATAGCCGCCACAATGTTAACGGCATAGCTCAGCAGCAGCGCCTGATTGTTCACCAGCCACGAGCCTGCGTCGTTAATGCTGTCAACAACGTTAAGATCTTCCATTCGTGCTTCCTTATGTTGTTCCAAAATGGGAAAACCACCCCTTCAAGCAAGGAGAGATCCCTAAAGGGTAAACAAAAAGCCGCATTTACGCCAAGTAGATCACACTTTGTGCTCTACGCCAGCTTATTGAAATGGCAATAAAAAAGGCCCGCATTTTGCGGGCCTTTTCAGATAAAGCAGCGAAGATTACAGAACGTCTACTGCATTCAGTTCTTTGAAAGCCTGCTCCAGACGAGTCACCATGCTGGTCTGCGCTGCACGCAGCCATACACGCGGATCGTAGTATTTTTTGTTCGGCTGGTCAGCGCCTTTCGGGTTGCCCAGCTGGCCCTGCAGGTAGCCTTCGTTTTCTTTGTAGTACTTCAGGATACCTTCCCAGGTCGCCCATTGGGTGTCGGTATCAATGTTCATTTTGATAACGCCGTAGCTTACAGAGTCTTTGATTTCCTGAGCAGTAGAACCGGAACCGCCATGGAATACGAAGTTCAGGCTGTTGTGCGGCAGGTTATGTTTTTTGGAAACATATTCCTGAGAATCGCGCAGGATAGTCGGGGTCAGTTTCACGTTACCCGGTTTGTAGACACCGTGTACGTTACCGAAGGAAGCTGCGATGGTGAAACGCGGGCTGATTTTGCTCAGCTCAGTGTAAGCGTAATCAACGTCTTCCGGCTGGGTGTACAGTGCAGAAGCGTCCATATGGCTGTTGTCCACGCCATCTTCTTCACCACCAGTACAACCCAGTTCGATTTCCAGAGTCATGCCCATTTTGGACATGCGAGCCAGATATTTGGAGCTGATGGCAATGTTCTCTTCCAGAGACTCTTCGGAAAGGTCGATCATGTGAGAAGAGAACAGCGGTTTACCGGTTGCTGCGAAGTGTTTTTCACCCGCGTCCAGCAGGCCGTCGATCCACGGCAGCAGTTTTTTCGCGCAGTGGTCAGTGTGCAGAATAACCGGAACGCCGTAATGTTCTGCCATCTGATGAACATGATGCGCGCCAGAGATTGCGCCGAGGATTGCTGCACCCTGAGGCACATCAGTTTTCACGCCTTTACCGGCAATAAACGCAGCACCGCCGTTAGAGAACTGAACGATAACCGGTGCTTTAACTTTGGCAGCAGCTTCCAGAACGGCGTTGATGGAATCAGTACCCACGCAGTTAACCGCTGGCAGAGCAAAGTTGTTTTCTTTAGCTACCTGGAACACTTTCTGAACGTCATCACCAGTGATCACGCCAGGTTTTACGAAATCAAAAATTTTAGACATGTACGTAGTCCTGTATCTTCGGCCGTTTCAGCTCGTCATAATTCGTGCTGCCAGTGCGCTGGCTTCTCTCGCGCCTCCAGTGACTCACTATGGCGAGTTTTTGGAGTTTCGCTGCGCCACCTTCTGGCAGCGCGAATTAGTTAGAGCAACAATTGAATCGTTTTGAAAAACAGGCGGGGTTATCCCGCCTGAACAATTTTACTTCTTAGCACGCTCTTCGAGCATGGCTACTGCAGGCAGAACTTTGCCTTCCACGAATTCGAGGAATGCGCCGCCGCCAGTAGAGATGTAGGAAATCTTGTCAGCAATACCGAACAGGTCGATAGCAGCCAGAGTGTCACCACCGCCTGCGATGGAGAACGCGTCGCTGTCGGCGATAGCGTTAGCCACGATTTCAGTACCTTTACGGAAGTTAGGGAATTCAAACACGCCAACCGGACCATTCCACAGAATAGTTTTGGCATTTTTCAGGATTTCAGCCAGTTTTTCTGCAGATGCATCGCCCAGATCCAGAATTTGCTCATCATCTTTGATGTCATTGACGGATTTCAGGGTTGCCGTTGCGGTTTCAGAGAACTCGGTAGCAACGCGAACATCAGTCGGAACCGGAATATCGCAAGTACCCAGCAGACGTTTTGCTTCGTCAACCAGATCCGCTTCGTACAGGGATTTACCTACGTTGTGGCCCTGGGCAGCAACGAAGGTGTTAGCGATACCGCCACCCACGATCAGCTGGTCAGCAATTTTGGACAGCGAGTCCAGAACGGTCAGTTTAGTGGAAACTTTAGAACCGCCGACAATAGCAACCATCGGACGAGCCGGTTCTTTCAGCGCTTTACCCAGCGCTTCCAGTTCGTCAGCCAGCAGCGGGCCTGCGCACGCTACGTCAGCGAATTTGCCGATACCGTGAGTAGAAGCCTGCGCACGGTGAGCAGTACCGAATGCGTCCATAACGAATACATCGCACAGCGCAGCGTATTTTTTCGACAGCGCTTCGTCGTCTTTCTTCTCGCCTTTGTTGAAGCGAACGTTTTCCAGAACAACCAGTTCACCAGCAGCAACTTCAACGCCGTCCAGGTAATCTTTAACCAGACGAACCGGGTTGGAGAGTTTGTCTTTCAGATAGTTAACAACCGGCAGCAGAGAGAATTCTTCGTTGTACTCGCCTTCGGTCGGACGACCCAGGTGGGAAGTTACCATCACTTTCGCACCCTGCTTCAGCGCCAGTTCAATAGTTGGCAGGGAAGCACGGATACGCGCGTCGCTGGTGACTTTGCCATCTTTAACTGGCACGTTCAGATCAGCACGGATGAAAACGCGTTTACCAGCCAGATCCAGATCGGTCATCTTAATTACAGACATGGTGAATCCTCTCAATGATTCTTAAAGTTTTGCGAGCGCTGTCGCGCCCTACCTGAAACCAATAGCCGACATTGCTAACGTCGTGTCGAGCATTCGGTTAGCAAAGCCCCATTCGTTGTCGCACCACACAAGGGTTTTAATAAGGTGCGCACCACTGACCCGCGTCTGAGTACCATCAACAATGGCGCTGTGCGGATCGTGGTTAAAATCGGTTGAAACCAACGGTAATTCCGTATAATCAACTATACCATGAAATGTTCCACGCGCTGCTTTTTGCAGCAACATGTTGACTTCCATAGCTTTTACAGGTTTTTTCACCGTTACGCTCAAATCGATCGCGGTCACGTTAATTGTCGGTACGCGCACCGCTATCGCTTCAAATCTGTCATTAAACTGCGGAAAAATTCTCGTGATGCCCGCCGCCAGTTTGGTATCCACCGGAATGATCGACTGGCTGGCCGCACGCGTACGCCGCAGATCGGGGTGGTAAGCGTCGATCACTTGCTGGTCATGCATCGCGGAGTGGATAGTTGTCACCGTTCCCGACTCAATGCCATAAGCATCGTCGAGCAGTTTTATGACCGGAATAATACAGTTTGTCGTACAGGAAGCATTAGAGACCAAACGGTCTTCAGAGCGAAGGGTTTCCTGGTTGACCCCGAAAACAATTGTTGCATCGAGATCGTGGCTGCCAGGGTGGGAAAAGAGCACTTTTTTCGCGCCCGCCGCCAGATGCGCCTCGCCATCCTCACGGTTGCCGTATACGCCGGTACAGTCGAGCACAACATCCACGCCCAGTTCGCGCCACGGCAGCGCCGCAATTGAGCGCTCATGCAGGATGCGAATTACATCGTCGCCCACAAACAGTTGCTCGCGCTCCTGGCGAACATCCCAGGCAAAACGCCCGTGGCTGGTGTCATATTTCAATAAATGCGCCATGCCCACAGCATCGGCCAGTTCATTGATTGCCACCACGGTGATTTCCGCCCGACGCCCGGATTCATATAAAGCACGAACCACGTTGCGCCCAATGCGACCGAAACCATTAATCGCTATGCGTACGGTCATAATTCTCCTGCAAGGCTAGCTAGCCTGAAGTGGATGACAGAGTAATCCAGCCACCACAGAAGGGGAATCCTCGCCTGCCTCAAACTGCGTCTGTTTGGTTAATTGTCGAACATTTAATCGACTGAAACGCTTCAGCTAGAATAAGCGAAACAAGGAATAAAAGGAATGATTGTCCAGACGGTTTCGCCAGTAATCTGACTTGCATCACATTTTCGCAGGAATAATCAGTGCGGCCAGAAAGTACTTTCATGAGGGAAATAACTGACAGAAAGAGGATGAGCGCAACAAAGCGTCCCTGCATGATTGGTTTATGAAGAAAAGCAAATTCCTTTTCCGACGTTGATTAAAACCAGCTATGCTCTGGCGCCTTCGGCTCGGCTCGTTCTTCGCGCGGCATCTCAACCGGCAGCGAAGAGAGTTGTTTAGCCCACAGATCGGCCACCCACTTCACACCCTTCGCGGTGAAACGCGCCTGAGACCAGCTACGTTTGTTTTCCCCGACACCGTCATGGACGGTGAAGTAACCTGCATCAATATGGTACGGCTGTGGCATCAACGCGCCGTTTACACGCTGCATAATATTGCGCTCAAGCAGAAAGCTGCGGAACAGAGACTCTTTCACGCGCAGCATCTTGCAAAGCTGACGAAAACCAAGCGACTCTTCAACCCTGACATAGCGATCAAAGAACTCCGCCTTTGGCGCTGAGAGAGCAAGCAACTCTTCCGCTCGCTGACGCTTTTCATACTGCTCAGCCCAGGCGCGCGCTGCGGCGGCAGGATTCGTAAAATCGGGCAGACTGATAAGCTTCTCTTTCTCCTGCCAGCGATCGAGCATCTCTGCCGTAAAGGCCGGTGAGAGGCGTGAAACCGTCAGCAATGAGTCGCGTTTATTAAGCAAAAATTCTTGTCGCATCTCGCCTTCTCGCTCGTACGAGTGCTCGTTCACCGGCTGGGAGAGCCGCTGCGCGGTTTCCAGACTTTTGACCATCCGCTTCACTTCGCCATGCGTCACGCCTGTCAATTTTGCAATTTCACGGCTGCTGATTGTTGCCAACACTGGCTGAGAATTGAGATTGTCACCAGGAATTATCATAGGTTCACTCCTTACTCACATTCACCCTGGATAATTTGCAGAATTATTATACAACTTACTGGATGCATATCCAGTATATTTTTCATGCATGGATCAATGCCGTTTTAATCGAGTCATTAAGAAGAGAGTATTGGGTCAGAAAGCAGAAAATTAGGGGGATAGCTGAATAGCAGATGGCGCCTCGCTTATCCGGTCTACATTTTCCGCAACCTTGTAGACCTGATAACGCTTAAGCGCCATCCGAAATGACTTTTGATGCAGGCCCGGCAGGCGAAGCGCCGCCGGGCAAGAGTGATTACAGCAGCGCTTTCGCTTTTGCCACCACATTGTCAACGGTGAAACCAAACTCTTCAAACAGCAGTTCTGCCGGAGCAGATTCGCCGAAGGTGGTCATGCCCACTACCGCGCCGTTCAGGCCGACATATTTGTACCAGAAGTCCGCAATGCCGGCTTCGATAGCCACACGCGCAGAAACTGCTTTCGGCAGCACAGATTCACGGTATGCCGCATCCTGTTTGTCGAAGGTGTCGGTCGACGGCATGGAAACCACGCGCGCCTTCACGCCTTCGGCAGTCAGTTTTTCATAAGCAGCGACCGCCAGTTCCACTTCGGAGCCGGTAGCGATCAGGATCAGTTCCGGCTGACCGGCACTCTCTTTCAGCACGTAGGCGCCACGGGCGACATCTGCCAGTTGCTGTGCCGTACGCTCCTGCTGCGCCAGGTTCTGACGGGAGAGGATCAGCGCCGTCGGACCGTCTGCACGTTCAACGCCATATTTCCATGCCACTGCGGATTCCACCTGGTCACACGGACGCCAGGTACTGACGTTCGGGGTCAGGCGCAGGGAAGCCACCTGCTCGACCGGCTGGTGCGTCGGGCCGTCTTCGCCCAAGCCAATGGAGTCGTGGGTGTAAACCAGCACCTGGCGCTGTTTCATCAGCGCCGCCATACGCACCGCATTACGGGCATATTCGACGAACATCAGGAAGGTCGAGGTGTACGGCAGGAAACCGCCATGCAGCGAGATACCGTTGGCAATCGCCGTCATACCGAACTCGCGCACGCCATAGTGAATGTAGTTACCGGCAGTATCTTCGTTAATCGCTTTCGAACCGGACCAGAGAGTCAGGTTGGATGGCGCCAGGTCAGCGGAGCCGCCGAGGAATTCCGGCAGCAGCGGGCCGAAGGCTTCAATGGCATTCTGCGACGCTTTACGGCTGGCGATTTTCGCCGGGTTAGCCTGAAGCTTCTCGACAAACGCCTGCGCTTTGGCATCGAAATCAGACGGCAGTTCGCCCTTCATACGGCGAGTAAATTCAGCGGCCTCCTGCGGGAAGGCTTTGGCATAAGCGGCGAATTTGTCGTTCCACGCCGCTTCTTTGGCCTGACCGGCTTCTTTCGCATCCCACTGCGCATAGATTTCAGACGGGATTTCAAACGGCGCGTATTTCCAGCCGAGCGCTTCGCGGGTCAGGGCGATTTCAGCATCGCCCAGCGGCGCGCCGTGGGAATCGTGGGTACCGGCTTTGTTCGGCGAACCGAAACCGATGATGGTTTTGCACATCAGCAGCGACGGTTTATCGGTGACAGCACGGGCTTCTTCCACCGCACGTTTGATGGCGTCCGCATCGTGGCCGTCAATGCCGCGCACTACATGCCAGCCGTAAGCTTCAAAGCGTTTCGCGGTGTCATCGGTGAACCAGCCTTCAACATGGCCATCGATGGAGATGCCGTTGTCATCGTAGAACGCAATCAGTTTGCCCAGTTTCAGCGTACCGGCCAGGGAGCAGGCTTCATGGGAGATGCCTTCCATCATGCAGCCGTCACCCATAAAGGCATAGGTGAAGTGGTCAACAATGTCGTGCCCAGGACGGTTGAACTGCGCCGCAAGGGTTTTCTCCGCAATCGCCATGCCCACGGCGTTGGCAATGCCCTGACCCAGCGGACCGGTAGTGGTCTCCACACCCGCGGTGTAACCCACTTCCGGGTGGCCCGGCGTTTTCGAGTGCAGCTGACGGAAGTTCTGCAGCTCGGACATCGGCAGGTCATAGCCGGTGAGGTGCAGCAGGCTGTAAATCAGCATCGAACCGTGGCCGTTGGACAGCACAAAGCGGTCACGATCGGCCCAGGCCGGATTCGTCGGGTTGTGGTTCAGAAAATCACGCCACAGGACTTCGGCGATGTCCGCCATACCCATCGGGGCACCCGGGTGACCGGATTTGGCTTTCTGTACCGCGTCCATGCTCAGCGCACGAATAGCATTGGCAAGCTCTTTACGTGATGACATTTTGACTCCAGATCGGACTGTTAAGGGCTGTTCCCGTAACGACTTGACGACAGCGCGTTTTGGGCTACGCCGGAAAAAAGTGCCAACAATGTAACCCAAGCGGCATGCCATGTACATGGAGCATCCTTTTGCCGATTCAGAAATCTCTGGAAGCCGCTCGCATGTTGCGCAATCTCCTCGCCTCGCACTCTGACTCTTCCTTATACTGACAATCTGCAGGTTCGTCTTGAGCCGGCGTAGTTAGCAGCATATTGACTCAACCATTACGGAAAATAACAAATGAAAATTCGCCCGCTTCTCTTTGCTCTGGGAATAACAACCGTCCTTGCCGGTTGCCAGAATATGGACTCAAATGCTTTTCTCAGCTCCGGCGCGGAGGCTTTTCAGGCCTATACGCTGAGCGATGCGCAAGTAAAAGCATTAAGCGATGACGCCTGTAAACAGATGGACAGCAAAGCAACCATCGCGCCCGCCAGCAGCACCTACAGCCAGCGCCTGACTAAAATTGCTGCAGCGCTCGGCGATAACATCAACGGCCAGCCGGTCAACTACAAGGTTTACGTGGCAAAAGACGTGAATGCTTTTGCCATGGCAAACGGCTGTATCCGCGTCTACAGCGCGCTGATGGATATGATGACCGACAACGAAGTTGAAGCGGTGATTGGTCACGAAATGGGCCACGTTGCGCTGGGCCATGTGAAAAAAGGGATGCAGGTGGCGCTGGGCACTAATGCGATACGCGCAGCCGCAGCATCGGCAGGCGGTATCGTCGGCAGCCTGTCGCAGTCGCAGCTCGGCGCACTGGGCGAAAAACTGGTCAATTCACAATTTTCCCAGCGCCAGGAATCCGAAGCGGATGACTACTCCTACGATCTGTTGCGCAAACGCGGCATTAACCCGGCAGGGCTGGCGACCAGCTTTGAGAAACTGGCAAAAATGGAAGAGGGTCGGCAGAGTTCGATGTTTGACGATCACCCGGCATCGGCGGAGCGTGCGCAGCATATTCGCGATCGCATGGCCGCAGACGGAATTAAATAATCACATTGGGAGGCAATATTGCCTCCCTTTTTGCTAAGACTGAAAAATATTCACTCCAGACAAAACGCATTAATTGCCAAAATAATCGCACAGAACGCTAAATATAAACCACACTGACACAAGCGTATTATTTTTTGAAAATTTATCCCGCAGCAATTTATTTCGCATAGCACAATTACGAACATATTTTCCCACTTATATAGAGGGAAATGTCCAGATAATAAATAATCTACCCCCCTGCCCTGTTACTTTCCTGGACAAGCTGATGGCAAGCCTGCCGCGCGTAGACAATAATTGCTTTCGGGATCGTTTCAGGTAACTATAAATCAGTAAGTAGTTTCTTTTGGCATTCGACAGACAGAGAAGTTCCCTCAGTGAAAAAACAATTATCCTTACTCGCTTTAAGTATTATGCTGGCAGCTCCGGTATTTGCCAGTCAGCAATCCTCCAGCCAGGGTTTTATTGACGACAGTCATTTAGATCTCTTTTTACGCAATGCTTATATCAATCGTGATTATCGCAGCGGCGCAGATAATAAAGCGGAATGGGGGCAGGGATTTATTACTACCTTTCAATCCGGCTTCACTCAGGGATTGGTAGGTTTTGGTGTTGACGGCATTGCGCAATACGGAGTACGCCTCGACGGCGGCCGTGGCCGCAGCGGCGCAGGCGGTATCGACTTCTTTGCTCAGGATAATGATGGCAAAGCAAAATCCGATCTGGCGAAATTTGGTGCGACCGCCAAAATGCGCATCTCCAATACCGTACTGAGCTATGGTACCCAGCGCCCGGAACTGCCCATCCTGAATGCCGACAGCTCCCGTTTACTCTACGAAACCTATACCGGTACGATGCTGACCTCGAAAGAGGTTGAGGGTCTGGAAGTGAACGCCGGTTACTTCACGGATGAGCAGCGTAAAAGTGATGACAGCCACAACACCGGGCTGAAAAGCCTGAGCTTCGGCGGTGCCAGCTATCAGTTTAACGATCAGTTCAGCGGTGCGCTCTATGCATCCCGCGTGGAAGACGTACTGAATAAGCAGTACCTCGGTCTGAATTTTAAACAGCCGTTCAGCACCGGTCAGCAGGTGGTTCTGGATTTCAACGGTTATAACTCGCGTCTGGATCAGGGTTACGCAGATAGCCAGAATACCGGCCGCAGCAACAGCATCTGGAGCCTGGCCGCCAGCTACATTTGGGATATTCACACCTTCAAACTGGCGTACCAACAGAGCAGCGGCAGCACCGGCTATCACTACGGCAGCTACAAAAACGTGGGCGGCGTTGGCGATGGTGGCAACACTATCTGGCTGGCGAACTCCTACTGGTCTGATTTTAACGGTGAAGATGAGCGTTCGTGGCAGGCGTCTTACGGGCTGGATTTTGCCGGTCTCGGCTTACCGGGTCTGAGCTGGACGACCGCCTATGTGCGCGGCGACAACATCAAAACCGCCGAAACCAGCAACGGTAAAGAGCATGAATGGTTCAACCAGCTTCAGTACCAGGTGCAGAGTGGTCCGGCGAAAGATCTGAAACTAAAAGTGCGCTACTCCGTACTGCGCGTTTCCGGCAATGCCAGCGATTACAATATTGGCGGCAATGAAGTTCGTCTCTACGCAGAATATCCGTTCAACGTATTCTGATAAAAAAATCCCTTCCGCGCCTGCTGGCGGGGAAGGGATTCATTTCATCACAGCGTCATTACTGCGTTATTCGTCTTCCAGATAGGTGTAACCGTAGAGACCCGATTCGAACTCTTCGAGGAACTGCTGTTGCAGCGCTTCGTCCAGACCGGTCTGCTTCACCTGATCGCGGAACTGCGTCAGTAACGTATTCGGATCGAGCTGCACATACTGCAACATATCCGCCACCGTATCCCCTTCGTCAGACAGTTCAACTTCCACACTGCCATCCGGGAAGACAAACACGTCAACCGCTTCGGTATCACCAAACAGGTTATGCATGTTACCGAGGATCTCCTGGTACGCGCCCACCATAAAGAAGCCCAGCATTGGCGGGTTCTCCGGATCGTATTCCGGCATCGGCATAGTAGTCGCGATGCCGTCGCCATCCACGTAATGATCAATGGCACCGTCAGAATCACAGGTAATATCGAGCAGCACCGCGCGGCGTTCCGGCGCATGGTTCAGCCCTTCCAGCGGCAATACCGGGAACAGTTGATCGATACCCCAGGCATCCGGCATCGACTGAAACAGCGAGAAGTTGACGTACATTTTGTCCGCCATACGTTCCTGTAGTTCGTCGATAATCGGGCGATGCGCTCGGTTGCTCGGATCGAGCTGCTTCTGCACTTCATGGCACATATTCAGATAGAGCTGCTCAGCCCAGGCGCGTTCTTGCAGGCTGAAAGTGCCAGAGGAATAGCCGACATGAATATCATGCAGATCCATCTGACTGTCATGCAGCCATTCACGCAGAGAACGGCGGGTGCCAGGCTCATGCATCTCCTGCCAGGTTTCCCACATGCTTTGCAGCGCACGCGGCGCATCTTCCGCTGGTGGAGTCGCTTGCGTGTACTCGTTACGCTCAACGCCAATAATGTTAGAAACCAGCACGGTGTGATGCGCCGTCACCGCGCGGCCGGATTCGGTGATCACCGTCGGATGCGGCAAGCCATGCTCTTCGCAGGCATCGCCAATCGCCCAAATGATGTTGTTGGCATACTCATTCAGGCCATAGTTGACTGAGCAGTCGGACTGCGAGCGCGTACCTTCATAATCCACGCCCAGACCGCCGCCGACATCGAAGCACTGGATATTGACGCCCAGCTTATGCAGCTCGACGTAGAAACGCGCCGATTCACGCACGCCCGTCGCGATATCACGGATGTTGGCCATCTGCGAACCGAGGTGGAAATGCAATAACTGAATGCTGTCCAGACGTCCGCGCTCGCGCAGGATCTCTACCAGTTGCAGCACCTGCGTTGCCGCAAGGCCAAATTTCGATTTCTCGCCGCCGGAGGATTGCCATTTGCCGGAACCTTGCGATGCCAGACGCGCGCGTACGCCGAGGCGCGGCACCACGTTCAGGCGTTCAGCTTCTTCCAGCACGATGGCGATTTCGGTCATTTTCTCAATCACCAGATAGACCTTGTGGCCCATCTTTTCGCCAATCAGCGCAAGACGAATGTATTCACGATCTTTATAACCGTTACAAACAATCACCGAACGGGTCATGCCGGCATGTGCCAGAACGGCCATCAATTCCGCTTTGGAACCGGCTTCCAGCCCCAGCGGTTCACCGGAATGGATCAGGGATTCAATCACACGGCGATGCTGGTTCACCTTGATCGGGTAAACCAGGAAGTAATCGCCGTTGTAGCCGTAGGATTCACGCGCGCGTTTGAACGCGGCATTAATCGAGCGCAGACGGTGTTGCAGGATCTGCGGGAAGCAGAACAATGCAGGCAGACGTTGCCCCTGTGCTTCACGTGCTTTTACCAGCTGTGCCAGGTCGACACGGGCTTCCGGGACGTCCGGATCCGGGCAAACGCTGATATGGCCCAGCTCGTTGACGTCGTAGTAGTTATTGCCCCACCAGGCAATGTTATAAGTACGAAGCATCTTGCTGGCTTCCTGGGAGCTCATCGCAACCTCCTGCATGGAACGTAGTACACCCTGTTCGCCTGCTGACGAAGGCGAAAACGAAGACATGTCGTCAGACATAGCGAACCTCAATCTATAAAAGTGTATACCCTGCGCACATCACGCTGAGCGATTGCCGAAGCGCGAAGAGACACAGGTATAAAATAGTTGACTACTATCGCAGTGACACATAGCGATAACAACCCATAAACAGCCTGGCTTAGCCTGATTTCAGCCCAACACCACGCCTGTGCGACCGGTTTCTTTTTCATATCATTGTAAAACACGCATCCGAACGTCTGTATGACAGCCCGGCGAAACCACGAGAAAACCCCTGTATTAGCAGGAGAGCCCTTGTTCAGGTATCACAACGCCTTACCGGCCCTGGAGTCCTGGGAAGCGCCGAAATGGGTATAACATCGGCAGGTTTGCAGATTAGAAATGCAGGTTGCGGGGAATAAACGCACGCCAGAACGGCGCGACAGATTCTGCGGAAAACAACGGTTCATTATTTCTTATCACCTCCAACGCAAGCCATAGCGACCTGCGACAAGCCAAAGCCCTGAATCAACTGCTTAACCCGGCTGGAAGTGGCGACATGGCGTTTTGACCATGCGCTTTTTTTTAAGAGCCGCGCGCGGCGTTTTATACCGACAACGGGGTGAAAATGCAAAATAAAAAAGCTATGTTTGCCGCATTGTCAGGAAAAATTTCCGTCACTATTTGTGTCAGGATGAGGTCAGGATCAAAAAAAGGCTGGCAATGGGTTCAACAAGTGACCTAAAATAGCCATCCAGATGTTAATCCATCCAGATTGATTAACTCTCAGACTTCTTGTGCCATCATCTGCAATCTGCGCCGCCAGGCGTGAAAACATCCGGGCACAGAATTCGAGCTAACCGTATTACTCCAGGGTGAAAACTTACTATGGCAAAACACCTTTTTACGTCCGAGTCCGTTTCTGAAGGGCATCCTGACAAAATTGCTGACCAAATTTCAGACGCCGTGCTGGATGCCATCCTCGAACAGGATCCGAAAGCGCGCGTAGCATGCGAAACCTATGTTAAAACCGGTATGGTGCTGGTTGGCGGTGAAATCACTACCAGCGCATGGGTCGATATCGAAGAGATCACCCGTAACACCGTGCGCGAAATCGGCTATGTGCACTCCGACATGGGCTTTGATGCCAACTCTTGTGCCGTACTGAGCGCCATTGGTAAGCAATCTCCGGACATCAACCAGGGTGTTGACCGTGCCGATCCGCTGGAACAGGGCGCTGGCGACCAGGGGCTGATGTTTGGTTACGCGACCAATGAAACTGACGTGTTAATGCCAGCACCGATCACCTACGCCCACCGTCTGGTAGAGCGTCAGGCTGAAGTGCGTAAAAACGGCACCCTGCCGTGGCTGCGCCCGGACGCAAAAAGCCAGGTCACTTTCCAGTATGATGATGGCAAAATCGCCGGCATCGATGCTGTCGTTCTGTCTACGCAGCACGCTGAAGAGATTGACCAGAAATCGCTGCAGGAAGCGGTTATGGAAGAGATCATCAAGCCGATCCTGCCAGCCGAGTGGCTGAACGCATCCACCAAATTCTTTATCAACCCGACCGGCCGTTTCGTTATCGGCGGCCCAATGGGCGATTGCGGTCTGACCGGCCGTAAAATCATCGTTGATACCTACGGCGGTATGGCTCGTCACGGTGGCGGCGCATTCTCCGGTAAAGATCCGTCGAAAGTGGACCGTTCCGCAGCGTATGCCGCACGTTACGTGGCGAAAAACATCGTTGCTGCGGGTCTGGCCGATCGTTGTGAAATTCAGGTTTCCTACGCTATCGGTATCGCAGAACCCACCTCCATCATGGTGGAAACCTTCGGTACGGAGAAAGTGCCGACCGAACAACTGACGCTGCTGGTCCGTGAATTCTTCGACCTGCGTCCGTACGGTCTGATCCAGATGCTGGATCTGCTGCACCCGATCTACAAACAAACCGCTGCATACGGTCACTTTGGTCGCGAAACTTTCCCATGGGAAAAAACCGACAAAGCCGCCCTGCTGCGTGAAGCTGCCGGCCTGTAATAATCCGCTGACAGTTTTCTTCTAAAGGCCAGCCTCGTGCTGGCCTTTTGCATTTCTCGTCCGGTTATTTTCGCCGTCTATACTGTTAACGCCTGCCTGATATTTTTCTGAAAGCGATTACACGTCACCGCTTCGCTGATTTTTTTCAGAGTTTTCCTTTTGAAAAAGGAGTGAAGCAGAGTTGTTACATTACGTTTCGGCTTAGTCTGAAACTTCTCCCTGGCACTCACCTTCCAACGTAAACAATCCTATAATATTTAACACTTTTATTTACATTACCGACTTTAGCGGAATGTAATCGATTACACTCATGTGATGTAAATCACGTAATTTTGCCGGTAACTGGCCTACTTTTGTCACCGGAAAACCAATACACCAATGGAGGGCATCATGCCTGACAATAAAAAACAGGGGCATTCAAATAAGGCGATGACCTTTTTTGTTTGTTTCCTCGCTGCACTGGCAGGGTTACTTTTTGGTCTGGATATTGGGGTTATTGCGGGTGCGCTGCCCTTTATCACCAAAGATTTTCAAATTAGCTCACATATCCAGGAGTGGGTGGTCAGTTCAATGATGTTCGGCGCCGCCGTCGGCGCTGTCGGCAGCGGCTGGCTCTCCTGGCGCCTGGGTCGTAAAAAAAGTTTGATGATTGGCGCCGTACTGTTTGTCGTGGGTTCGCTGTGCTCTGCCGCCGCGCCGAATGTGGAAGTGTTAATTATTTCCCGCGTGCTGCTTGGCCTGGCGGTTGGGATCGCCTCCTATACCGCGCCGCTCTATCTTTCCGAGATCGCGCCGGAAAAAATTCGCGGCAGCATGATCTCAATGTATCAGTTGATGATCACCATCGGGATTCTCGGCGCGTATCTCTCGGACACGGCCTTCAGCTACAGCGGTGCATGGCGCTGGATGCTGGGCGTGATTATCATTCCGGCGATTTTGCTGCTGATTGGCGTCTTCTTCCTGCCGGACAGCCCGCGCTGGTTTGCCGCCAAACGCCGTTTCCACGATGCAGAACGCGTGCTATTACGCCTGCGTGACACCAGCGCGGAAGCGAAAAATGAGCTGGAAGAGATCCGCGAAAGCCTGCAAGTGAAACAGACCGGCTGGGCGCTGTTTAAAGAGAACAGCAATTTCCGTCGCGCGGTGTTCCTCGGCGTGCTGTTGCAAATCATGCAGCAGTTCACCGGTATGAACGTCATCATGTACTACGCGCCGAAAATCTTTGAACTGGCGGGTTACAGCAATACCAACGAGCAGATGTGGGGCACCGTTATCGTTGGTCTGACTAACGTGCTTGCTACCTTTATCGCTATTGGTCTGGTAGACCGCTGGGGACGTAAACCGACGCTGGTGCTGGGCTTCCTGGTGATGGCCGCCGGGATGGGTATTCTCGGTACGATGCTGCATCTGGGCATCCACTCACCTTCCGCGCAGTACTTTGCCGTCGCCATGTTGCTGATGTTCATTGTGGGTTTTGCCATGAGCGCCGGTCCGCTGATCTGGGTGCTGTGCTCCGAAATCCAGCCGCTGAAAGGCCGCGACTTCGGTATTACCTGCTCCACCGCCACTAACTGGATTGCCAATATGATCGTCGGCGCAACCTTCCTGACGATGCTGAACTCGCTGGGCAATGCCAACACCTTCTGGGTTTACGGCGCGCTGAACCTGCTGTTCATCGTACTGACCCTGTGGCTGGTGCCGGAAACCAAACACGTTTCGCTGGAGCACATCGAGCGTAACCTGATGCGTGGTCGTCCGCTGCGCGAGATCGGTTCCCACAATTAACCCTTCAGGCTTCCTCTACGGAGGAAGCCTCTGTTTTGCCTGTTGCACTCGCGCTTCGCCGATCCTATTCTCTGCAACTATGAAAACTCCCCGTCTTCCCATCGCCATCCAGCAAGCCGTCATGCAGAGCCTGCGGGATAAACTTGCCCTTGCGAACCAGAAACTGGGGCGCAGCTATCCCGAACCTAAAGTGGTGTATCAACAGCGCGGCACGGCTGCGGGCACCGCCTGGCTGGCGGATTACGAAATCCGTCTCAACCCCGTGCTGTTGCTGGAAAACCAGCAGGCATTTGTTGAAGAAGTGGTTCCGCATGAACTGGCGCATCTGCTGGTGTGGAAACACTTCGGTCGCGTTGCGCCGCACGGTAAAGAGTGGAAATGGATGATGGAGAGCGTGCTTGGCGTCCCTGCCCGCCGCACGCACCAGTTCGAACTGGAATCGGTACGGCGCAATACTTTCCCATATCATTGTCGATGCCAGCAACACCAGCTTACGGTACGCCGACACAACCGCGTACTGCGCGGCGAGGCGGTTTACCGCTGTGTACGCTGTGGCGAACCGCTCATTGCCGACGCGACTAACTGAATCCATTAAGAAATTTTCTGCTCTTACTGATTGCATCAGACAACGCCTTCCGCTACGTTGCGAACTCGTTTCACAGGGAGTTCGCTATGTTTCGTCTTTTCTCACTATTCATCACATTGTTCGCCATTCCCGCTTTCGCAGCGGAGGGCATAAACAGCTTTGCCCAGGCAAAAGCGGCGGGAGCCAAAGTTAACGCCGACGCACCGGGCGACTTCTACTGCGGCTGCAAAATTAACTGGCAAGGTAAAAAAGGAGTGGTTGACCTCGCTTCCTGCGGTTACAAGGTGCGAAAAAATGAAAATCGCGCCAGCCGCATTGAATGGGAGCATGTGATGCCTGCGTGGCAGTTCGGCCATCTGCGCCAGTGCTGGCAGGATGGCGGTCGGAAAAACTGCGCCAAAGATCCGGTCTACCGCAAAATTGAAAGCGATATGCACAACCTGCAACCCGCCGTTGGTGAAGTGAATGGCGATCGCGGCAACTTTATGTATAGCCAGTGGAATGGCGGCGACGGCCAGTACGGCCAGTGCGGTATGAAGATTGATTTCAAAGCGAAGCTCGCTGAGCCGCCAGCCCGCGCCCGCGGTGCGATTGCCCGTACCTACTTCTATATGCGCGATCAATATCAGCTCAACCTTTCACGCCAGCAAACGCAACTGTTTACCGCGTGGGATAAGCAGTATCCGGTGACGGACTGGGAATGCACGCGCGATGCACGCATTGCCGAGGTGCAGGGCAACCACAACCCTTACGTGCAGCGCGCTTGCATGGCGCGAAAGAGCTAACCTACACTAGCGACAATTGATTATCGACAGGTGCAGCGGCCCACTTTCCCCCCATGAGCCGCTGCATCGCCTGACAGACGGAATTTCAAACATGCGTATTCCCCGCATCCATCACCCTGAACCTCTTCAGCCGGGCCATGAAATCGCGCTGAGCGAAGATGCCGCCAACCACGTTGGCCGCGTGCTGCGTATGGGGCCGGGCCAGGCTATTCAACTGTTCGACGGAACCAACCAGGTGTTCGATGCCGAGATTGTTCGCGCAGATAAGAAAAGCGTGGTGGTGAACATTTTGCGTAGCGAAGTGGACGACCGTGAATCCCCGCTGCATATCCATCTGGGCCAGGTGATGTCGCGCGGCGAAAAGATGGAATTCACCATTCAGAAGTCGATAGAGCTGGGCGTAAGCCTCATTACGCCACTTTTTTCTGAGCGCTGCGGGGTTAAACTGGACGCCGAGCGCCTGAACAAAAAGCTCCAGCAGTGGCAGAAAATCGCTATTGCCGCTTGCGAACAGTGCGGTCGTAACCGTATTCCGGAAATTCGCCCGGCGATGGATCTGGAAGCGTGGTGCGCCGAAGAAGATGCCGGTCTGAAACTGAACCTGCATCCGCGCGCCAGCCAGAGCATCAACACGCTTCCGCTGCCGGTTGAGCGCATTCGATTGCTGATAGGCCCGGAAGGCGGCCTCTCTGCTGATGAGATCGCCATGACCGCAGGCTATCAGTTTACGGACATTTTGTTAGGGCCACGCGTACTGCGTACAGAAACTACGGCGCTTACCGCCATCACCGCGCTTCAGGTCCGCTTTGGCGACCTGGGTTGAAAGGAGAAGCAGAATGATCAAGCTTGGCATCGTGATGGATCCCATCGCGGACATTAACATCAAAAAAGACACCAGCTTCGCCATGCTGCTGGAAGCACAGCGCCGCGGCTATGAGCTGCACTATATGGAGATGGCGGATCTTTACCTGATCAATGGTGAAGCCCGCGCCCGCGCCCGCACGCTTTCCGTCGAACAGAACTACGACAAATGGTACGAATTCGGCAGCGAGCAGGATATTGCGCTGGCCGATCTGGACACCATCCTGATGCGTAAAGATCCGCCGTTCGACACCGAATATATCTACGCCACCTATATCCTTGAGCGTGCGGAAGAGAAAGGCACGCTGATCGTTAACAAGCCGCAGAGCCTGCGCGACTGTAATGAAAAATTGTTCACTGCCTGGTTCCCGGATCTGACGCCGGAAACGCTGGTTACACGCAACAAAGCGCAGTTGAAAGCGTTCTGGCAAAAGCACACCGACATCATCCTTAAACCGCTGGACGGCATGGGCGGCACGTCGATTTTCCGCGTCAAAGAGGGCGATCCGAACCTGTCGGTGATTACTGAAACGCTGACCGAACTGGGTAGCCGTTACTGCATGGCGCAAAACTATCTGCCAGCGATCAAAGACGGTGACAAGCGCGTGCTGGTGGTTGACGGTGAACCGGTGCCTTACTGCCTGGCACGCATTCCGCAGGGCGGCGAAACCCGCGGCAACCTGGCGGCGGGCGGCCGCGGCGAACCGCGTCCGTTAAGCGAAAGTGACTGGGCGATTGCGCGCAAAGTTGCGCCGGTGCTGAAAGCCAAAGGGCTGATTTTTGTTGGCCTGGATATCATCGGCGATCGTCTGACCGAAATTAACGTGACCAGCCCGACCTGCGTGCGTGAAATTGAGGCTGAATTCCCGATCTCCATCACCGGCATGCTGATGGATGCCATCGAAAAACGTCTGGGTAAATAATCTCAGCGCACAGGGCGGGAAGGATCCCGCCCATGACAGCATTGCCAGGTGACAGCTCTGCGCTTTCCCCCCATACTAGGCTGTCGCTTTTTTGAACCAGGAAACAGAACCTCTGACAATGAATTTACAGCATCACTTTCTTATTGCCATGCCTGCTCTTCAGGATCCTCTCTTTCGGCGCTCGGTAGTCTATATCTGCGAGTACAACGACGAAGGTGCAATGGGGCTGATTATTAATAAGCCGCTGGAAAACCTGAAAGTTGACGGTGTTCTGGAAAAACTCAAAATCCAGCCAGAAGCGCGGGATCCGGCCATCCGCCTGGACAAACCGGTGCTGCTGGGCGGCCCGCTGGCGGAAGATCGTGGTTTTATCCTGCATACGCCGCCCGCCACATTCGCTTCCAGCATTCGCGTTTCGGATAATACCGTGGTCACCACCTCACGCGATGTACTGGAAACCCTTGGAACGGCAGAACAGCCGAGCGAAGTGCTGGTCGCGCTGGGATACGCCTCGTGGGAAAAAGGGCAACTGGAGCAAGAGATCATGGATAACGCCTGGCTTACCGCCCCGGCCGATCTCAACATTCTGTTCAAAACGCCGATCGCCGACCGCTGGCGCGAAGCGGCAAAACTTATCGGTATCGATATCTCCACTATGCCTGGCGTAGCGGGGCATGCCTGATGAGCGGAACCTTGCTGGCCTTTGATTTTGGCACCAAAAGCATTGGCGTCGCCATTGGGCAACGCATCACCGGCACGGCGCGTCCGCTCACCGCGCTGAAAGCGCAGGACGGCACGCCAGACTGGAAGCTTATCGAAAAACTACTGAAAGAGTGGCAGCCAGAAACGGTCATCGTCGGTTTGCCGCTCAATATGGATGGCACCGAACAGCCGCTGACGGCGCGCGCACGCAATTTTGCCAATAAAGTGCACGGTCGTTTTGGCGTGAAAGTTACACTGCACGATGAGCGGTTAAGTACTGTAGAAGCGCGTGCCGGTTTGTTCGAACGCGGCGGTTTTCGCGCCCTCGACAAAGGCAGCGTTGATTCCGCCTCCGCCGTGATCATCCTCGAAAGCTATTTCGAGCAGCACGCCTGATCCTCGCTTCAATTCAGTTGTGTAACAACTTCTTCTGAAAAAGCCGCGCCTCGACCGCGGCTTTTTGCCGATCGTTTTCACAGTTTCCGCCTGCCCTTTTTGCATTTCCATTATTGTTTCTATAAAAGAAACATAACAGAGCAATAAATCTGTCAGGCCTTTTCCGTCAGATGGCTGACCAGCGTATGAAGCGCCTGCAAGCGGGTTTCGACTTCAGCGTCTTCGATGTTCCACATCCCGGCAAAGGCCAGCGCCGCAGAGTGCGCGCCGAGGGGTTTGGCCATCGACACTTCGCCGTCGTCATGATGCCAGACCACATGCCCCTGCTGACGCTGAAGAGCGACATGTGGGCCAAGCTGCTGCCACTGCTCGTCGGTAAAGCGTTTTTGCAGTTCATCATCGCTTTCCGCCGCCAGCAGCGACATGCCGATGACAGATTGCCAGGCGGGCAGCATATGAAAACCGGCCAGCGCCTGGCTGACCTGGCTGCCGGGTTCGGAGTGATAGATATAGATGACCTGATCCTCCCACAGCACGCCCATCGCCACCACGATGTCTTTCGGGGCGTGGCGTTCTAGCAGAGGGAGCGCCTGGGAGAAAAGCGCCGAGCCGCGAATCGCCTGCGCCGCCAGCGCATGGATGCCAGGCCCTGGCAGATAGCGGCGCTGAGCATCCTGCATGGTCAGGCCGATCGACGCCATGGTCATCAGCAACCGGTTGACGCGCGTGGTGTTAATGCCCATCAGGCGCGCCAGCTCGCGGCAACCAATGGCGCGACCACTGGAAACCAGGTACTGCAGGCAGCGGATACCGTCAATCAGGCTTTGGTTTGGTTGTGAGGACATTCAGGATTCGCTTATCAGATTGCTCAAAATTCGATTTTACCGTCAGTAAAGAAGGATACAAGGTTATGAAGATCTTTCCCCATAGCGAGGCGAGAACCTTTCCGACGCAGCATCTGCGCTGCGATCTGTTGGTCGCAGGCGGCGGGCTTGCCGGTCTTTGCGCCGCTCTTGCGGCTGCCCGCGACGGTTTACAAGTGGTGCTGATTCAGGACAGGCCAGTGCTTGGCGGGAATGCTTCCAGCGAAGTAAGGCTATGGGCGAATGGCGCCACGTCGCATATGGGGAACAATAACCGCTGGGCGCGCGAAGGCGGCATCATGGGCGAAATCATGGAAGAGAACCTTTGGCGCAACAAAGAGGGCAACCCGGTGATGTTCGATCTGGTCCTGCTGGATTTGGCAAAAAGCCAGCCGGGGTTAACGCTTCTGCTGAATACCGCCGTTTATGAAGTAGAAAAAGAGCAGCAGCGCATTACCCAGATCAAAGCCTTCAATCCGATCAACGAAACCTTTTATCGCGTAAATGCAGCGCAGTTTTGCGATGCCACCGGCGATGGCGTACTGGGTTTTCTGGCGGGCGCTGAATATCGCGAGGGCGCGGAAGAGGCACAAGAACTGGGCGAGAAGATGGCGCCGGGGGATCATTTTGGTCATAAGCTGGGCCATTCGATCTACTTCTACACCAAACAAACTGATGGTCCGGTCAACTTTGTACCGCCCTCTTTTGCACTGCAAGATATTACCGAAATCCCGCGCTACAAGCGGCTGACATCAACGCTGAACGGTTGCGATTTATGGTGGCTGGAGTGGGGGGGCCGCCTGGATACCGTGCATGAAAGCGAAGAGATCAAATGGGAACTGTGGAAAATCGTCTGGGGCGTTTGGGATCATATTAAAAACTCCGGCAACTTCCCGGAAGCCGCCAATATGACCATCGAATGGGTGGGCGCAATTCCTGGCAAGCGCGAAAGCCGCCGCTTCCTCGGCGATCATTTACTGTGCCAGCAGGATATTATCGAACAACGCGATCACTACGATGCCGTGGCCTACGGCGGCTGGTCGATCGACCTGCATCCAGCGGATGGCGTTTACAGCACACACGACGGTTGCCGACAGTTTCACAGCAAAGGCACCTACACCATTCCATTTCGCTGCCTTTATAGCCGCTCGCTGGACAATCTGTTCCTCACCGGCAGGTTAATTTCCGCCTCCCATGTCGCGTTTGGCAGCGCCCGCGTGATGTGCACCTGCGGTCTGCTGGGGGAAGTGGTGGGACGCGCCGCCGCACTTTGTAACACAGAGCGCCTTACCCCGCGTGAACTGGCGGAGCCTGCGCACATCGGCCTACTGCAACAGCAGTTACAGGCTAACGGCTGCTATATTCCGCGACGCTGGCTGAACGATCCGGCGGCCGGAGCGGAGGTCAGCGCCAGCAGCGAATATCAACTGACTGAACTGCCTGCCAATGGTCGCTGGCACGCATTAACCGGGCGGATGGCGCTGCTGCTGCCGGTACAGGCTGGCGCAAAATTGCCTGATTTCGCGCTGTTTCTACGGGCCAAAACGCCGCAAACGCTGGCAGTATCCCTGCTTGGCAGCGCGCGAGCCGGAAATTTTACCCCCGATTATCAACACGATGAGTCTGTGTTACAGGTTTCCGGCGAAGCCTGGCACACCTTGTCATTCCGCTGGAAGAGCGAGCGCGATCAGTATCTGTTTATCGCTTTCGACGCGCAGGATGCGATCGAGATCGCCCTGACGGACACGCATCTGCCCGGCATGATGACGGTATTTAACAGCCTGAATGCACGCGTAGCGAAACACACTCGTCAGGTTGTCGATGGCGATTATGGCGTCGATGAGTTTGACTTCTGGCTGCCGCGCCGTCATCCGCAACAAATTATGCCAGCCCTGCGCTTTAGCCAACCGTTAACAGCCTGGAGCGTACAGAATGTGCTTAACGGACGCCTGCGCCCGGAGCAGCAAATCAATGGCTGGACGCCAGATGCTCATGATCCAACGCCGAAGATCGTCTGGCGTTGGGCCACACCGCGCCAGATCCGTCATCTGACGCTGGTGCAGGACAACGATTTTGATAACGCCATGGAGTCGGTGCAAATGGGCCATCACTACGCTGTTACGCCACACTGTATTACGCACTACCGCCTGTGGGCGGACGATAAACTCCTGGCTGAAGTGCGGGATAATCACCACTCCGTCTGCCAGCACCGGTTCCCCGAACCGCTGACGGCATTGAGCATTCGGCTGGAAATCCTCGCGACTGCGGGCGCCCTGCCTGCGGTTTATTCGCTAAACGTGCGTTAAAGCCAGCCTTGCTGAACGCGTTGTTGGTGGCTTTGTGCAAAGGTCTGCATGCCCGCCTGCTGCCCGGTCTGCATCACGCCGGGCAATTGGTGCGTTTTGCCTTCGCGAATCAGATTCGCGACCGCCGGAGAGTTAATCAGCAGCTCAAACAGTGCGATCCGCCCTCCCCGCGTGTCTACTTCCAGCCTCTGCGCCAGCACCGCTTGCAGGCTTCCGGCCAGTTGGCTGCGCACCGGATCTTTCTCCTGCGCCGGAAACGTATCCACCAGACGTTCTACCGCCTGCGCAGCACCACGCGTATGTAGCGTTGCCAGCACCAGATGCCCGGTTTCCGCGGCGGTCAAGGCCAGACGGATAGTTTCGCTGTCGCGCAGCTCACCCAGCAGGATCACATCGGGATCTTCACGTAGCGCCGCACGCAAACCAGCAGCGAATGAGCAGCAGTGCTGGCCGATCTCCCGCTGCTGGATCAGGCACCGCTTGCTGGTATGGACAAATTCGATCGGATCTTCCAGCGTCAAAATATGCCCGTCATGATGTTGGTTGAGATGATCAACCATCGCTGCCAGCGTCGTGGATTTGCCGCTGCCGGTGGCGCCGGTAACCAGAATAAGCCCGTTATCCCGCTCCAGCAGCGTGTTCAGCGCGGCGGGCGCATCCAGTTCTGCGAGCAACGGGCTGCTTTGCGCCAGCAGTCGCAGCGCCAGCGAGACACCCTGATGATGGCTGAACGCGCCAGCACGCAAGCGCTGTCCGCGCGCGGTGGTCAGGGCGAAATCAACCTGCCCCTGTTCCCGCCATTGCTGCTGTAGTGCGCTGCTCAGATGCGCATTGATAAACCCGCTGACGTCAGGCGTGGGAAAAGGCGCAGGCACCAGCCGTCCCTGCTGTCGCCAGCGCGGTGGACAATGACTGCACAGGTGTAGATCCGAGACATTATGCTTTACACTAAGCTCCACTATTTCATCTATATCCATAACGCTATCCTGGAAACATGAACGATATTGCGCATAACCTGGCACAGGTCCGGGACAAAATCTCCGCTGCCGCAACACAATGCGGCCGTGCTCCAGCAGAAGTTACGTTACTTGCAGTGAGCAAAACTAAGCCTGCGAGCGCTGTCGCAGAAGCCATCGCCGCCGGACAGCGCGCGTTTGGGGAAAACTATGTTCAGGAAGGGGTCGATAAGATCCTTCACTTCCGCAAGGCGGGCGTGGATGACCTGCAATGGCACTTTATTGGGCCGTTGCAGTCCAACAAAAGCCGTCTGGTAGCCGAACATTTCGACTGGTGCCACACCATCGATCGTTTGCGCATCGCCAGCCGCTTAAGCGAACAGCGCCCCGCCGACCTGCCGCCGCTGAATGTGCTGATTCAGGTCAACATCAGCGACGAGCAGAGCAAATCGGGCATTGCCCTCAGCGAGCTGGATGCGCTGGCGGCACAGGTCGTTGAATTACCGGGTATTTGCCTGCGAGGTTTGATGGCTATCCCCGCGCCGGAAACGGAGTACGCGCGGCAGTTTGCCGTAGCACGGCAAATGGCTGTAGCATTTGAAGCGCTCAAAACACGTTATCCAACGGTGGATACCCTGTCGCTGGGCATGACGGACGACATGACCGCCGCGATTGCGGCTGGCAGCACGATGGTGCGCATCGGGACAGCCATTTTTGGTGCGCGCGATTACACGAAAAATTAAGGAATACTGAGGAACGCCATGAAGACGTTGACTTTCCTGCTCTCGACAGTGCTTGAACTCTATACGATGGTTCTGCTGTTGCGCGTCTGGATGCAGTGGGCACGCTGCGATTTTTACAACCCGTTTTCGCAGTTTGTAGTGAAAGCTACACAGCCGATTGTCGGGCCGCTGCGCCGTGTCATTCCGCCGCTGGGGCCGCTGGATAGCGCCTCGTTGCTGATCGCTTTTGTACTCAGTCTTATCAAAGCGATCGTGCTGTTTATGGTGATCACGTTCCAGCCGATCATCTGGATCTCCGCGCTGCTGATTTTATTGAAAACCATCGGTCTGATGATTTTCTGGGTACTGCTGGTCATGGCGATCATGAGTTGGGTTAGCCAGGGCCGTAGCCCAGTCGAGTACGTTTTAATACAGTTAACAGAACCGCTGCTGCGCCCAATCCGCAATCTGCTGCCAGCGATGGGCGGCATCGACTTTTCGCCGATGATTCTGGTGCTGCTGCTATACGTCATCAATATGGGCGTTGCGGAGCTGCTGCAATCCACCGGCGATATTCTTCTGCCGGGGTTGTGGATGGCACTATGAGTGCCGTTTCTACCTGTGAAGAGGGGCTGGTTTTGCGGCTGTACATTCAGCCGAAAGCCAGCCGCGACAGCATTATCGGCTTGCATGGCGACGAACTGAAAGTCGCCATCACCGCTCCGCCTGTAGACGGCCAGGCAAATGCGCACCTGGTCAAATACCTCGCAAAGCAGTTTCGCGTGGCAAAAAACCAGGTGGTGATTGAAAAAGGCGAGCTGGGCCGCCATAAGCAGATTAAAATTACCCACCCGCAACAGATCCCGACGGAAGTCGCGGCGCTAATCGATTAGGATCCACTATGCAAAAAGTTGTCCTCGCGACCGGTAATGCCGGTAAAGTGCGCGAGCTTGCCTCGCTATTGAATGATTTCGGCCTCGACGTGGTCGCTCAAACTGAACTGGGCGTTGAATCCGCAGAAGAGACCGGGCTGACGTTTATTGAGAACGCCATCCTTAAAGCCCGACACGCGGCGCAGGTTACCGGTTTGCCCGCCATCGCTGACGATTCTGGCCTGGCGGTTGATGCATTGCAGGGCGCTCCGGGGATCTATTCGGCGCGCTATTCTGGCGCGGATGCGACCGATCAGCAGAATCTGGAAAAGCTGCTCGATGCGCTGAAATCTGTTCCGGATGAACAACGTACCGCACAGTTCCACTGTGTGCTGGTCTATATGCGCCATGCGAACGATCCGACGCCACTGGTATGTCACGGTAGCTGGCCTGGCGTGATCGCGCAGCAGCCGGCAGGCAATGGCGGTTTTGGCTACGATCCAATTTTCTTTGTTCCTTCCGAGGGGAAAACCGCGGCGGAACTTACCCGCGAAGAGAAAAGCGCCATTTCCCATCGCGGTCAGGCGTTAAAATTGTTACTGGAAGCACTGCGTAATGGCTGATTTGCCACCTCTGAGCCTTTATATCCATATTCCCTGGTGCGTGCAGAAATGTCCGTACTGCGACTTCAACTCGCACGCGCTGAAGGGCGAAGTGCCGCACGACGATTACGTTCAGCATCTGCTGAACGATCTCGATGCTGACGCGCCTTGGGCACAGGGACGTGAAATAAAGACCATCTTTATTGGTGGCGGCACTCCGAGCCTGCTTTCCGGCCCGGCGATGCAAGCGCTGCTGGATGGCGTGCGCGCCCGGCTGCCGCTGGCGGCCGATGCGGAAATCACCATGGAAGCCAACCCGGGCACCGTGGAAGCGGATCGTTTTGTCGATTACCAGCGCGCGGGCGTAAACCGTATCTCCATCGGCGTGCAAAGCTTCAGTGAAACCAAGCTTCAGCGACTCGGGCGAATTCATGGCCCGCAGGAAGCCAAACGTGCAGCGAAACTGGCAAGCGGGCTGGGATTGCGCAGCTTTAACCTTGATTTGATGCACGGCCTGCCGGATCAGTCGCTGGAAGAGGCGCTGGACGATCTGCGTCAGGCCATCGAACTTAATCCGCCGCACCTGTCGTGGTATCAACTGACTATTGAACCTAATACGCTGTTTGGCTCGCGCCCGCCGGTGCTACCGGATGACGATGCATTGTGGGATATTTTCGAACAGGGGCACCAGATCCTCACTGCGGCTGGCTATCAGCAGTATGAAACCTCAGCCTATGCGAAACCGGGTTATCAGTGTCAGCACAACCTCAACTACTGGCGCTTTGGTGATTACCTGGGCATTGGTTGCGGCGCGCACGGCAAAGTGACCTTCCCGGATGGTCGCATCCTGCGCACGGCGAAGACCCGCCATCCGCGTGGGTATATGCAGGGAAAATACCTTGATAAACAGCACGATGTTGAAGCGCAGGATAAACCGTTCGAATTCTTTATGAATCGCTTTCGCCTGCTGGAGCCTGCGCCGCGTGCTGAATTCACCCGCTACACCGGGCTGGATGAAAGTACGATACGCCCGCAGATCGAGCAGGCGCTGGCATTAAATTATTTGCATGAATGCGACACGTACTGGCAAATAACCGAACACGGTAAGCTGTTTCTCAATTCCCTGCTTGAGTTATTTCTGACTGAATAAAAACTTTGGTCCTCTGCACGGAATGCAGAGGGCCAAAGTGCTACAGAAATATTACTGATCCCGTTGCTGAAAAGCGTGTCGCACTAATACCACCGCGCTGGCAACAATCCCACCGCACAGCGCGGCTAAAATAATAAAGAAGACTTTCCCCGCCCCCTCTTCTTTTGTAGGTAAAGATGGGGAAAGCTGATATTTAAACGGCGTAAAAGTAATATCTTTAATATCCAGCTTTTCCAGTTCCGCCAGACGATGTTCGCGATAACGGAAATCCGCATTAAGCCAGGTAACATCGGCAATCGACTGTTCGATTTTAAGCTTTTCAGCAATGCCATCAGCCCCTAAAGCAATGGAATAATCAGGATCATCCTGTACGGATTGCCCATTACTGTAAACAGGACGTTTAATACCGGCAGCATTGGCCACTTCCAGCGAGTAAGATAATCGCTTCAACTTAGTGTCATGGAGCGCATTCATCCGCTCACGCTCCATCGCCAGCGATTCCCGCTCGGTATCCTTTTTTAAATCCACCTCTTCACGCAGATAATCTACTGTCTCTTTAACAACCAGCGCAGAAATATAATTGATGTAGCTGTTAAGGATTTCCTTAGACTCGCCAGCCGTCGGGGCGGTGAAGCTTAGCGTCCAGGACTGGTAAGGCACATTATCAGCGCTTTTCCCTGGCGTGTTATTGACTGCCTTGATCTTCCCGGCCAGCAGAACAATACCGCGGCGCAACTCTTCGGCGTCAGGATTAGAGGCCATCAACTTACCGGCCACCAGCGGAAACGATGCCAGGAACTCTTCACGCAGCGATTCAGAATTAAACTTTTTCAGGAACAGGTTAAATACTTCTACCTTATCAAGAGAAGGTTTAACGTTGAGAACCTGCAAAGTAGAAAGGGTCTTTTGCAACTGGCTCCATTGTGGGTTTTCTGCTGGCGTGATTTCTGCCTGGCTGGTCCATTTTGGCGTTAATAACGCACTAATAAAGAATCCCACCAGAGAAAATATCAGAATAGTCGAGATAATGATTCGCTTACTTTCCCACAAGGTACTCATTAAACCGAGCAGATCAATCTCCGTATTTCTGTCCCGCTCAGGAAAGTCTTTATGAATTGAGGCGTCATCTTTCGATTGAATATGTAGTGATGTCATACAGGTAATCATCGAGTCCATGATGTGAAGTTTGATATTATCACCAACATGAAAACTCTCAAAGTAAAATAACCCCCCTTGTTTCAATCACATTAACACCCATAGCAAACCACCTTAATTAATATTATAAGGCAGATTAAAAGCCTTTCAGCAATATAATATAGCGAGCAAAATAAGAAACCCGACCAATATAGCCGGGCTTTATTTGACTATTCCGAAAATAAAAAACAATAACAGTGGATCACTTTAATCCGGCGGTTAATGCTTTGCGATTTTCTTCCAGCGAAACGACGCGCTTACAAACGTCTTTGCCAAACTGCTGGAAATCCGCTTCCTGGTTTTTCCATTCATCCTGAATAGCCGTCTGCAAACCACCGAGGCTCCCCAGCACGCTCTGTAGCGGATTACCACCGCTCTTCAGCACGGCTTTAGCCCCCATTTCATTGATGCTGTCCTGCAAAATGCCGCCCATTGCCTGATTCACCAGTTGCTGACCATTGGCGCGCACTTCATCAATCGCTTTGTAGTGGAATGTCAGGCCATCGCTGCGATGTTCAATAATGCGGTTCATCTGATCTTTCAGCTGCGCATCCAGCTTGGTCAGACGGTTGCGCATGCTGCTATTCTCTCCCACCTGTTTGACAATGATCGTATCCAGCGCCGCGCGGCTTTTCTCCACGCGGCTGCGCGCGCCATCGTCAATCCATGGCAGAGCGCTGCGCAATTCAGCCTGGTAATCCTTCGCCTGCTCGCGCTGCGCTGCGGTTAGCGAAGGCTGCTTGCCATTAAACATGACATTGCCGTCCGGGGTGATCACCAGGTTACCGTTCTCACCTTTCACCTGCACGGTTTGCGGGCTGATGATCACATCGTCACGCGGCGTCACACCACATTGATAATCAGCCTGAGCCGCAAATGCGGTAACCGTAAGAGCCGCCGCCAACAGCGTTTTGCGCATCATAAAAAAACTCCTGTAGAGACAAAACGGGCCAGCTAATGCTGGCCCCTTATGCTTTATTAGTCCCACCAAACGTCGAAAAGTTCGCTGACGCGTACCTCGCTCAGTTTGCGGTCTTCCAGCCACTTACGCACAATGGCCTGATGTTCTTCGGTACATTTACCGATTTCCTGCAAACAAATCAGACCGTCCCAGGCCAGATAACCACTGCCATCAAACGCCAGCTTATTCGGTTCGATCACTTCCTGAATAAAGTCATCAACGGTTTTATCGATCTGCTCTTCGCTGGTGCCTTCCGGAAAACGCCATGCAACGGAAAAACCCAGTTCCTGGAACTCGTCGATATGCATTTTTTTACGCAAGCGACGACTGCGGTTTGTTGCCATTATTTCACCCTCTCGAACATTAAGTCCCATACGCCGTGACCAAGACGGTGGCCACGCTGTTCAAATTTAGTCACTGGACGCGAATCCGGACGCGGCACAAAGTCATTCGTCGCCGACAGGTTTTTATAACCGTCGATAGAGGACATCACTTCAAGCATATGTTGCGCATAGGCTTCCCAGTCAGTCGCCATATGGAACACGCCGCCCAGCTTGAGCTTGCTTTTCACCAGTTCAGCAAACGGTACCTGAACGATGCGGCGTTTATTATGACGCGCTTTATGCCACGGGTCAGGGAAAAACAGCTGCACCATATTTAAAGAATTGTCAGGAATCATTTTATGCAGCACTTCGACCGCGTCATGGCACATCACGCGCAGGTTCTCAACGCCCTCTTCATGCGCAGAAGAGAGACAAGCGCCGACGCCCGGCGAGTGCACTTCAATGCCAAGAAAGTTCTGTTCCGGACGCATTTTCGCCATCTCCACCAGCGAAGCGCCCATGCCGAAGCCAATTTCCAGCGTAACCGGCCCCGTGCGGCCAAACAGCGCAACGAGATCCAGCGGCTGTTCGCTGAACTCAACGCCCATCACCGGCCAGTAATTTTCCAGCGCGTGCTGCTGCCCCTTGGTCAGGCGGCCCTGGCGACGGACAAAGCTACGAATCCGGCGCAATGGGCGGCCGTTTTCATCAAATTCCGGTGAAATGACGTCGTTATTCATAAAGTGATCTGCTCGTGAGAGTGTTCAGGAAACGGGCATTATCCAAAGTTAATCGCATGATGCAAGCACCGGAAAGTTCCGGTTTACAGGCCAACGCCTCTGTGCTGCAATCTTTGCCCCTGACAACGCGATTCTGGTGACCATGCAAGCGTCTCAATTTTCAGCCCAGGTTCTGGACTGGTACGATAAATACGGGCGAAAAACCCTGCCCTGGCAAATTGAAAAAACGCCTTACAAAGTATGGCTGTCGGAAGTGATGTTGCAACAGACGCAGGTTGCAACCGTTATTCCTTATTTTCAGCGCTTTATGGCCCGTTTCCCGACGGTGACCGATCTGGCGAACGCTCCGCTGGATGAAGTGCTGCATCTGTGGACCGGGCTCGGTTACTACGCCCGCGCCCGCAATCTGCATAAAGCCGCACAGCAGGTGGCGAACCTGCACGGCGGTCGTTTCCCGGAAACCTTTGATGAAGTGGCCGCGCTTCCCGGCGTTGGCCGCTCCACCGCAGGCGCGATCCTCTCCCTGTCACTGGGTAAACATTTTCCCATCCTCGACGGTAATGTTAAACGCGTGCTGGCACGCTGTTACGCCGTTGCGGGCTGGCCGGGTAAAAAAGAGGTGGAAAAGCGGCTGTGGGATATCAGCACTGAAGTCACACCGGCAAAAGGGGTGGAGCGCTTTAACCAGGCGATGATGGATCTCGGTGCTATCGTCTGCACTCGTTCCAGACCAAAGTGCGAATTGTGCCCGTTGCAAACAGGCTGTGAAGCAAAAGCGGCGCAGTCGTGGTCCCAATATCCCGGTAAAAAACCCAAACAGACGCTGCCTGAACGCAGCGGCTATTTCCTGCTGATGCAGCATGACGGCGAAGTTTATCTTGAACAGCGTCCGCCCAGCGGGCTGTGGGGCGGTCTGTTCTGTTTCCCGCAGTTCAGCGATGAAGCGGGTCTGCGCGACTGGCTGGCACAGAGGAACATTAGCGCCGATAATCTCAGCCAGCTTGTGGCGTTCCGTCATACCTTCAGCCATTTCCATCTGGATATTGTGCCTATGTGGCTTGGCGTGTCCTCGTTTTCATCCTGCATGGATGATGGCGCGGGTCTCTGGTATAACTTGGCGCAACCGCCATCCGTCGGTCTGGCGGCTCCCGTGGAACGCCTGATACAGCAATTACGCGCCGAAGCGAAGTAGCGCGGCGCGCAAGTAGAGAGGATTTTTTATGAGCAGAACTATTTTTTGTACCTTCCTGCAACGCGAAGCAGAGGGGCAAGACTTCCAGCTCTATCCGGGCGATCTGGGTAAACGCATTTATAACGAGATCTCGAAAGAGGCCTGGAAGCAGTGGCAGCAGAAGCAAACCATGCTGATTAACGAGAAAAAGCTCAACATGATGAATACCGAGCATCGCAAGCTGCTGGAACAGGAGATGGTGAATTTTCTGTTTGAAGGTAAAGACGTGCATATCGAAGGCTATACGCCGCAAGAGAAAAAATAAGCAGCTGAACACCTGCACGGCTGGCAATGTCGCGAAACAGGGAGATATTGCCAGCGCCCGGGCGTCACAGGCGCGTTCCTCCCAATACAACTGCATCCGGAATGATGAAAAAATTTTTAGCGCTAGTGATGATCGCGCCGTTACTGATTTCTTGTTCCAGCTCTAACAAATCGGGCGAAGCCTATAACGAAGCCTGGATTAAAGACACTAACGGTTTTGATATTTTGATGGGGCAGTTCGCCCACAACATTGAGAATCTCTGGGGATTTAACGAAGTCCTGATTGCCGGGCCGAAGGACTACGTCAAATACACCGACCAGTACCAGACGCGCAGCCACATCAACTTTGATGAAGGTACCATCACCATCGAAACGATCTCCGGCACCGATCCGGCTGCACATCTGCGCCAGGCCATTATCAAAACCCTGCTGATGGGTGACGATCCGGGATCTATCGACCTCTATTCCGATACCGATGATATTCAAATCTCGAAAGAACCGTTCCTCTATGGCCAGGTGCTGGATAACAACGGCGAAGCGATCCGCTGGGAGTGGCGCGCGGCGCGCTTTGCGGATTACCTGCTACAAACCCGGCTGAAAAACCGCAGCAACGGCTTACGCGTTATCTATAGCGTAACGCTCAACCTTGTGCCGAACCATCTGGACAAACGTGCGCATAAATATATCGGTATGGTACGCCAGGCCTCGCGGAAATATGGCGTCGATGAGTCGCTGATTCTGGCGATTATGCAGACTGAGTCGTCGTTTAACCCGTATGCGGTGAGCCGCTCTGACGCGCTGGGCCTGATGCAGGTGGTACAACACAGCGCCGGGAAAGATGTCTTCCGCGCGCAGGGCAGATCAGGTACGCCGGATCGCAGCTATCTGTTCGATCCGCAGAGCAATATTGATACCGGCACCGCGTATCTGGCGATGCTGAATAATATTTATCTCTCCGGCATCAGTAACCCGACATCCCGGCGTTATGCGGTGATCACCGCCTATAACGGCGGTGCGGGCAGCGTACTTCGCGTCTTCTCCAGCGATAAAGTGCAGGCCGCGAATATCATCAACACCATGACTCCAGGTGATGTTTACCAGACCCTGACCACCCGCCATCCGTCGGCGGAATCCCGTCGCTATCTCTATAAAGTCAATTCGGCGCAGAAGACCTGGCGTCGCAACTGATCCTGTGCCTCTTTCGTGCGTTTGTGCGAAAGAGGCATAAGGTATTCGTCTGCGTGATGCAAACGGTTGCGCTAAAGTGTGATATCCGTCACCATATATAAATGCAATCAGAGGAAGTTTGCATTTTTATGTCGGGCATAACAAATTCACCGCCCAGGTGATGATAGAATCCTGACACATAACAATATTAATTGTGCCCATTCCAACATCTGTCCGTCTCCTTTGTGAGGAAATTAGCATGAATCTTAAGCTGCAGCTGAAAGTCATTATCTTTCTGCAGTTCTGCCTGTGGGGAAGCTGGCTGACGACGCTTGGCTCGTATATGTTCGTCACGCTGAAATTTGATGGTGCATCCATTGGTGCGGTGTATAGTTCGCTGGGCATTGCCTCGCTGCTGATGCCGCCACTGCTCGGTATCATTGCCGACAAATGGCTGAGCGCGAAATGGGTTTATGCTCTGTGCCACCTGGTCGGTGCGATCACCCTGTTTATTGCCGCAGGTGTTACCACGCCGGGCGCGATGTTTGCCATTATTCTGCTGAACTCGCTGGCCTATATGCCAACGCTGAGCCTGGTAAACACCATCTCTTACTTCCGCCTGAAATCCGCCGGGCACGATATCGTTACCGATTTCCCGCCAATCCGTATCTGGGGCACCATTGGCTTTATCCTGGCGATGTGGGTGGTGAGCTTCTCCGGCTTCGAACTGAGCCATATGCAGCTCTATATCGGTGCCGCGCTGTCGCTGGTGCTGAGCCTGTTCTCTCTGACGCTGCCGTACATGCCGGTGGCGAAAAGCACCGAGAAACAGACCTGGGTGGAAATGCTGGGTCTGAACGCTTTCGCGCTGTTTAAAAACAAGCGCATGGCGATCTTCTTCATCTTCTCAATGATGCTGGGCGCCGAGTTGCAGATCACCAACATGTTCGGCAACACCTTCCTGCACAGCTTCGATGCCAACCCGCTGTTTGCTGATAGCTTCATCGTGACCCATGCGTCAGTAATGATGTCTATTTCGCAGATTTCCGAAACGGCCTTCATCCTCGCGATTCCGTTCTTTATGAGCCGTTACGGCATCAAGAACGTAATGATGATCAGTATCTTCGCCTGGGTGCTGCGTTTTGGTCTGTTCGCCTATGGCGACCCGACACCGTTCGGCACCGTGCTGCTGGTGCTGTCAATGATTGTCTACGGCTGCGCATTCGACTTCTTCAACATCTCCGGTTCGGTGTTCGTTGAGAAAGAGGTTAACCCGGCAATCCGCGCCAGTGCGCAGGGTATGCTGCTGATGATGACCAACGGCTTCGGCTGTATCCTCGGCGGTATGGCCAGCGGTAAAGTGGTAGAGATCTACACCACCGCAGGCGTTACCGACTGGAAAACCGTATGGCTGATTTTTGCCGGTTATTCGCTGGTACTGGCTTTTGCCTTCGTGACACTGTTTAAATACAAACATGTGCGCGAACCTGCGGCAGTCGCGCAGAAAGCGTAAGACAAAGAACCCGGCCTGAGCGCCGGGTTTTTTTATGCCTTTTTAATACCTTCGGCCTGTTCCGGCCGGGTAAATCCACAGACCGGAGAATCCAGCGCCATCCGGCAATGGTTGCAGCCGCTATCTCAATCGACTTATCCGTGCCGGAAAGCCCGGTTGAATAACGCCGCCCGATGCAGCGCTATGGAAGTTGCGCCAACACGTACGCGACCGCCAGCAAATCGGCGCTGCCGCCGGGGCTTAAGCGTCGGGACATCAGCGCCCTGTCCATTTCAGACAACGCATCGTTATCCCAGCCGACCGCCAGTAAAGTCGCCGCATAATCCTGCACATAGCGCAGCCCGGCAATGCCGCCGCGCGACACCAGATTGCTGTCCGGGTTTGCCGCCATCAGACGCAATAATGCATGCTGCAGCCGCCGTTCGCCCTGCTCCTGATGCCAGAACGGCAATACTGCGCGGCGCACGGTGGCAAAACCCTGTTCGGCCTCGCCGCGCGCCCCGGTAAGACCATACTCCAGAAACTGTTTCTCGCCTGCCGTCACGGCCTGCGGCCGGGCCGCCAGTTCACGCGCCACCAGCCCGCGACAAATTTCACTGACCTGCCGGCACAACGTTTCGGCCTGTAGCGGTCGACGTTGTCCCTGCAGTCGTCCGGCGGCAAAACAGAGCAGACCCAGCGAAAAAATTCCGCCTTTGTGGGTATTCACCCCACCGGTGGCAGCAAACATCGCCTGTTCGCACGCAATGCCGGCCGGTCGCAGCAGGCGCAACTGGACACCTGCCGCCTTGTGGGCATGTTCACGCCCGGCCTGCTCAAAGACGGAAAACCATGGCGTGATGGCCGCAATGCTGCGTAAAAACAGCGCATGATCCATATCCTGGTGCGAGCCGTTGTTCGCCCGGTCCACCAGCCCCGGTTTCGGCGTGAGATCCAGTTCGAGGCGCAGCGCCCGGGCAGCAAGCTCCGGTACGCTGATAACCACGGATTCAGTCGCGGGCAAACCAGCCATCAATCAGTTTCTCCACGCGGGCAACCACTTCATCTACCGGGTGGCGGCGCGAACGCGCGCAGCCGTGCGCCGGCTCATCGCATACCAGGCAACGGCGCGTAGTCAGATCCAGTGAATGCCGTCCGACCTGTCCCGCCTGCGGGCACAGCACATCAAAGTCCCACAGACGTCCCAGCGGATGCGTCTGTTCCATCTCAACGCACTGCGCCTTGATTTCCACCGCCGGATGCGCAACACACCACAGGGCTTCTGCGCCGGTCGGCAGCCACAGCACCTGTCGGTCCAGCACCTGCCAGCGGTTCTGCCACAGCAGTTGATCGCAGGCCTGTAACGCCACTCCCATAGTATTGCGATAGCGAATACTGTCTTTTACCGCGCCAGGTGTCACCAGCGTCAGTGAAATGACCGGTTGTTGATAGTGAGCGAGCCAGTCAGCCTGACGCGCTGCACGGCTGTCTTTCGCCGCCAGCAGCGCTTCAAGGCTGACGCCCGGTCGAACAGGCGTCAGTGTCGTCATGCATTTTCCTCTTTAACCTGACGGACAACGTCAATGACGGTGCCATCACGGTAGCGGATCACCCCGACAATACGGTCAGTAAAGGCGATCGGTTTAGGTTCACCGGTCAGCGAGATGGCGCGTTGATACAGTGCTTCGATATCAACAATTTTCAGCCCCGCCGCCAGCAGGCGTTCGCGGATTTCCGGGCGTGCCGGGTTGACCGCAATCCCGTGGTCAGTCACCAGCACGTCGATGCTTTCCCCTGGCGTCAACAGCGTGGTCACGCGTTTCACTACCGTCGGAATACGGCTGCGCAGTAACGGTGCCACGACGATGGTCAGGTTTGCCGCAGCCGCCACATCGCAGTGACCACCAGATGCGCCGCGCATCACGCCGTCTGAGCCGGTAATCACATTGACGTTAAACTCCGTGTCGATCTCCAGCGCGCTGAGGATCACCACATCCAGTTGATCGCAACTGGCCGCTTTGCCACCGGGGTTGGCATAGACATCGGTCGAGATCTCAACGTGGTCCGGATTACGGCGCAGCGATGCCGCTGCTTCGCCGTCAAAACACTGCGTATCCAGCAATTTGCCGATCAGTCCTTTCTCATGCAGCTCCACCAGCCCGCCGGTGATACCGCCGAGCGCGAAACTGGCCTTCACTCCGTGGCGCTCCATTTTCTCTTCCATAAAGCGGGTCGCCGCCGTCGCCGCGGCCCCGGAGCCGGTCTGCATGGAAAAGCCATCTTTGAAATAGCCGGAATGCTCGATCACATCCGCCGCATAGCGCGCGATCATCAGTTCACGCGGGTTGCTGGTGACACGCGCCGCGCCGACGCTGATTTTTGCCGGATCGCCCACGCTCTCCACCTGCACAATCAGATCCACCTGATCCTGGCCGAGGCTGGCGGGCATATTCGGGAACGGCACCAGTGCTTCAGTCAGCAGCACGACTTTGCGGGCGAACTTCGCATCCACCATCGCGTAGCCGAGCGAACCACAGCAGGATTTCCCCTGTGTGCCGTTGGCGTTGCCAAACTCATCGCTGCAGGGCACGCCAAGAAAGGCGACGTCAATCTTCAGTTCGCCATCCTGTAACAGTCTGACGCGCCCGCCGTGGGAGTGAATTTGTACCGGTTCCGCCATCAGGCCATGAGAGATGGCATCCGCCAGCCTGCCGCGCATGCCGGAGGTGTAAATGCGGGTAATCACGCCGCTCTCAATGTGTTCGATCAGCGCATCGTTGCAGGTCATCAGCGAACTGGAAGCCAGCGTCAGATTTTTGAACCCCAGACGCGCCAGCGTGGCGACAACATTGTTAATCACCCGGTCGCCTTCGCGAAAAGCGTGGTGGAACGAGATGGTCATCCCGTCTTTCAGGCCGCTGCGGGCGATGGCGTCTTCCAGCGTGGCGCAGAGTTTGCGCGTGTGTTTGCTGTTAACGTCCGCCAGCCACGGCGTGGCGGCATGAGCGCTGTCGAAGGGTTTTAATTCACGCAGATGGGGAAAATTAACGTGAAGAAGCTCTGTCTGATTCATTGTTCTGTCCTTACCGACGCACGCCGGACGCGGCCGCACGTTCCAGCACCATCTGCGCGTGATTAATAATCGGGGCGTCGATCATTTTGCCGTTCAGCGAGACGACGCCAAGCCCGTTGCGTTCACCCTCTTCCGCCGCTTCAATAACCCGCTGCGCGTGGTCAACTTCCTGCTGCGTTGGCGCATAGGCGTTATGCAACAGATCGATTTGCCGCGGGTTGATCAGCGATTTGCCGTTGAAGCCCATTTTGCGGATCAACTCGACTTCGCGCAGGAATCCGGCTTCGTCGTTAACGTCTGACCACACCACATCGAAAGCGTCGATACCGGCAGCACGCGCGGCATGCAGCACGGCGCAGCGGGCATAAAACAGCTCGGTGCCGTCGCCGCGTTCGGTCTGCATATCCATCACATAGTCAAAAGCGGCCAGCGCAATACCGATCAGGCGCTGAGAGCTGCGGGCAATCGCGACGGCATTAATAACGCCGATCGCGGATTCGATGGCCGCCATCACGCGGGTCGATCCCACTTCACGTCCGCAGGCCAGCTCAATACGTTCGAGATGACGTTCCAGTTCGTAGATATCTTCCGGGGTATCCGTTTTCGGTAAGCGCACCACATCCACACCGGCACGAACGACCGCTTCCAGATCCGGCAGGCCAAACGGCGTGTTCAGCGGGTTGATGCGCACCACAGTTTCGATATCCTGGTACATCGGGTGTTGCAGGGCATGAAACACCAGCAGGCGCGCGGTGTCTTTTTCACGCAGGGCGACGGCGTCTTCCAGATCGAACATGATCGAATCCGGACGATAGATAAACGCGGTGGAGAGCATGGCGGCGTTAGCGCCCGGCAGAAACAGCATGCTACGACGGAGTTTTTTCACAGCAGTTTCCCCCAGTCGATCTCAGTTCCTTCCGATGCGCGCAGTACCGCACTCTGTAAGCGTGCGCGGATAACGCAGTCCAGCGCACCTTTGTCTTCAATGATGATCAAGCCCTGGTGAACCGCCATTGCCCGCAACGTGTCGTTCACCACCTTGCGGATCTGATCGCCAAACTGTTTGATAACCTCGCTGTGAACAACGACTTCCAGCTCGCCTTCAGCGGGGGCTATTTTCACCATCAGGTCGCTGGACTCCATGGTTCCGGCCAGCGCCTCCCTCACAATTTTCATATTTTGATTCCTGATTTTTAAACGGCTTCCGCGCTGTAGTGGGATTCGAGATGCGCGAAAGTGGTATCCGGTACAATTTCCCGAATACGGGAAAACTGGTGTGTTTGCAGTAAACGGCGCACTTCAGACGCGGAGATGGCATTACCGGTCGCTTTAATGCGCGGGATCTCCACCACCTCCACCGCCCCGGCCAGCAGCTGATGCATGGTCTGGTTGTACTGGCGGGTGATGTCGCAAAAAGGTTCGCTGCCGATAAAGCGGTGGGTGATGCCCAGCGCCGGCGCGATGTGGTTACGGAAAATCAACAGGTCTATTTCGCTCCACGCCTGCTGCACTTTGCCGGACTCTTTCAGGAAATAAGCCGGGAAAGTGGCGCGGGAAATAATGTACTGGGAGCCTTCGTGAACGATGACGTTCGGCAGATGCGCCACGCCCGCTTTCACCATTTTCAGCCGCGCGGCAAAGGGGAAGAACGAGGCGTCTTCGCGTACCACGAACAGGTGCAGCCAGTCGCAGGCCTTTGCGGCCTGCTCCACCAGGTGGCGGTGCCCCAGCGTAAAGGGATTGGCATTCATCACAATCGCGCCGGTGCGTTTGCCCGGCATGCGATCGACCTGCAACGTGCGGCAGTAACGCTGAATCCCCGACGGAGTATTCTCCATCAGCACCGCGTTGTTGCCGCTTTGCGCCACCGGCCAGAAGCCGCTGTGGCGAAAACGTTCCAGGTTGCAGGGGCGCGTGCAGAGGAACAGATGAAAATGTCCCCGCGCCAGCGCCAGATGGGAAACCTCCGCCAGCAGGCGCGCACTGAGATTCTCGCCGCGCAGCTGTTCATCCACTGCAACACACTTGATGACGTTGGCGGCCAGGCCCGCACAACCCACCAGCCGGTTTCCCGACCAGGCTTCAACGAAGGTGGTGATGTCACTGTCCATGCCTAATCCGCTGTCTGCGAGCAACGTGCGGATCGAGGCCAGCCGTTGAGTATTGCCGTTGACTTCCGCCACGCGGAAGTCGATGGAGGGTCGTGCCTGCATGGTGTTGCCTTCGTCCTTAGTGTGCCGCCGTCAGCGAATGGGCTGGCGCTGGCGCATCAATAATCACATTACTGAGGTGACCAATATTCTCGATCTCCACTTCGATGCGATCGCCCGCTTTCATAAACAGCGGCGGGTTGCGTTTTTTGCCGACGCCGCCCGGCGAGCCGGTGATGATGACATCACCCGGCGTCAGGCTGGTGAAGGTACTGATGTACTCGATAAGCTCGGCGACCTTATGGATCATGCTGGCGGTGTTATCGTCCTGCACCATGCGGCCATTCAGCCAGGTGCGGATCGCCAGTTGATGCGGATCAGGGATCTCATCCGCCGTCGTCATCCACGGGCCAAACGCGCCGGTCTGCCGCCAGTTCTTCCCGGCGGTAAACCAGGTGTGCTGCCAGTCGCGCGCTGAACCGTCCATGTAGCAGCTGTAGCCGGCAACGTGGCTTAACGCCGCCTCGCGGGAGATATCTTCCCCGCCTTTGCCGATAATCACGGCCAGCTCGCCTTCGTAATCGAATTCACTGGAGTGACGCGGCTTCAGTACCGGCGCGTTATGGCCGGTTTGCGAATCCGCAAAGCGAACAAACAGCGTTGGTGCCGGGTTGTGCTGATCGAATTCTTTGCGCTTTTCGGCATAGTTCATGCCGACGCAGAGAATTTTGGCCGGGTTATCGATGACCGGCAGAAATTGCAGGTCGTCGAAGCGGATATCCGGCGTTTCGCCGTTCAGTTGTTGCGCTTCATTCAGCGCGTTGGCAGCGAGCAGTGATTTCAAATCACCGTAGCGGTCGCCCAGACGCTGCCCCAGATTGATCACGCCATCAGCCTTGACGATGCCGTAACTCCGGATCCCCTGATGGACAAAGCTTGCGAGTTTCATATCAGTTCCTGTAACACTTGAATCAAACGAGGAAATTGCCGAGCACCAACAGCGATACCGAGACGTTGATCGCGCCGCCGATACGGGTAGCGATCTGCGCGAACGGCATCAGGCTCATGCGGTTACCCGCTGTCAGGATGGCAACATCCCCTGTACCGCCCTGGCCGCTCTGGCAGCAGGAAACGATGGCCACATCAATCGGATGCATGCCGATCTTTTTGCCCACGAAAAAGCCGGTGGCAACCAGTGCGGAAACGGTACTCACGATCACCAGCAGGTTGTCGATGGTGAATGCGTGAACCAGCTCTTCCCATGGCGTGATAGCCACACCGACGGCGAAGAGGATGGGATAGGTAACGGAGGTCTGGAAGAATTTGTAGACCACCTGAGAGCCTTCCAGCAGGCGCGGAGAGACGCCGTGTGCCAGCTTGATCAGAACGGCAACGAACAGCATACCGACCGGCGCAGGCAAGCCAATCAGCTTGTGGCCGAGCATGCCGATCATGTACAGCAGCACAGCCAGCAGCGCGCCAGCCGCGATAGTGGTGACATCGGTTTTACCAGAGAAAGCCGGTGCAGCCGGTGCCTGCTCATCACTGTTGCTGCGATTCGGCATTAACTGCCCTTCACCGGTCAGGTGCGGGAAGCGTTTACCCAACTGATTCAGACAGCCAGAAATGATGATGGCAGTCAGGCCGCCGAGCATAACCATTGGCAATACGCGACCGAGCGCAACACCCTGATCCATATGCAGCAGCGTCGCATAACCGATGGAGAGCGGGATCGCCCCTTCACCGACACCACCCGCCATGATCGGCAGAATGATAAAGAAGAAGATCTGGAACGGCTCCATACCGAGCGCCAGGCCGACACCCATCCCCACCAGCATGCCGACGATTTCGCCGCACAGCATCGGGAAGAAGATACGCAGGAAGCCCTGGATCAGCGTGGTGCGGTTCATGCTCATGATGCTGCCGACAATGATGCAGCAGATGTAGAGATAAAGAATGTTGGTGGATTTGTAGAACTTGGTGGTGGATTCCACGACCACATCCGGCAGCAGGCCGTAGTAAACCATCGCCGACGGAATAAAGGTGGCGCAAATGGCCGCCGCACCCAGTTTGCCGACGATCGGCAGACGTTTGCCGAACTCACCGCAGGCAAAACCGAAGAATGCCAGCGTGGCTACCATCACCACGATATCGCTCGGTAACTTACCGCCCAGGCAGTCAACGGCAATTAATGCACCGGCTAACAGGAATAATGGCAGCGGAATAATCCCAATTTTCCAGGTATCCATAATGTGCCACCATTTTTCTTTCAGTGGTTTCTTTTGAATCTCAAGCGATTCAGAGGTAACAGAGAATGAATCGTCAGTTGTGCTCATAATTAAGCCCCTTGGTTATTTTGTGCGTACAGAGTAAAGGGCTAAAAACGTACTTTATGTGAGGGAATGCATAATAAAATCGTTGTTTTAATGGCACCTATGGTTTTTATGGTTTCTTTTATTTTGTGTGATTCATCGCTTATTTATTGCCGTGGTTTTTATGGTTTTTATATATAGAAATACAACTTAATAACATTTCCAAAAAAGAATATTTAACAGGACGTTTTTAAGCAGCAGACCACGCTGTGCAAGGGATCACAAGTTTCCAGTAAACTCCGCACGCATGTTAGAAAAGATGCTACATTGGCGCATTGTTGGCTGCCGTGCGTGATGTCATGAAAGTCTCTTTCCAAATCAAACTTTTTATTTCACTGGTGCTTTTTTTCTCCGGTCTCTTCGTTTTATTAGGCGTTTATTATTACAAGGACGTTGGTCGCCAGCTATACCAGGAGATGAGCGCAAGAGCCAAAATACAGGCGGAAGAAATAGCGATCATTCCGAATTTACGCCAGTCGGTTGCCAATAAAGATATTCGAGCCATCGCGCAATTTATGCATAAAGTAGTGGCGCACAGCGATGCAAGCTTTATTGTTATCGGCGATGACAAAGGGCTGCATCTATTTCACTCAGTGCATTCTGATGTCGTCGGAAAAACGTTGATTGGCGGCGACAATGCCGAGGTACTACAGGGAAAAAGTACAACGACCATTCGCAAAGGAGGGCTGGGGATTTCACTACGCAGCAAAGCGCCAATATTTGATGATACCGGGCATGTGGTGGGGATTGTTTCCGTCGGCTACCTGACCAGCTATCTCGACACGATCACTCTGGGTAAAGTGATCAACATTTTTATCGCCGCAGTGCTGTTACTGGTAGCACTGTTTGTTTTTTCCTGGTTTTTTACCCGCAGTATCAAAAAGCAGATCTTCTCACTGGAGCCGCGCGAAATTGGCCTGCTGGTGCGCCAGCAGAAAGCGATGATGGAGTCGATCTACGAAGGGGTAATCGCCATTGATAGCGAATTGCGTATCGAGGTGATTAACCAGGCGGCGCGTAAACTGTTGGGTTTAAGCCAGCCGACGCGCGCGCTGCGCGGGCAAACCATCGCCGAAGTCATTGCGCCAGTGCCTTTTTTCGCCCGTAAGGTGATGCTGGAGAATGACACGCACGATGAGATTTGCCGGTTCAACCAGCTGACGGTTATCGCCAGCCGGGTGCGCATTATGCTGGAGAATAAGTTGCAGGGATGGGTGATCACCTTCCGCGACCGCAATGAGATCGACAGCCTGAGCGCGCAACTGAGCCAGGTAAAACGCTATGTCGATAACCTGCGCATTATGCGACATGAGCAACTCAACCGCATGGCCACGCTGTCGGGGCTGCTGCACATGGAGCGTTACGACGACGCCATTCGCTATATTCAGGCGCAGTCAGAGCATGCACAGGAGCTGCTGGACTTTATCTCATCGCACTTTAGTTCGCCGACATTGTGCGGGCTGCTGTTGGGTAAAGCGGCGCGCGCCCGCGAAAAAGGCGTCGAACTGGCGTTTGATCCATCGTGCCGAATGGATCGCCCCAGCCGTGCGCTGGGCGAGGCGGAGTTAATTTCGATCATCGGCAACCTGTTGGATAACGCCATTGAAGCGACACAGCGCGCAGAGTTGCCGCACGAGCCGGTCGAGGTGCTGATCCTGCAGCATGAACACGAGTTGATTATTGAGGTGGCGGATCGCGGCGTGGGGATCACGCCGGAAATCCGCGAGCACATTTTTGAGCGCGGGATAACCACCAAACGCCGTGGCGATCATGGCATCGGGCTGTACCTGATCGCCAATTATGTCGCGCATGTCGGCGGGTCGATTGAGGTCTCGGCCAACGAACCGCGCGGTACCATTTTCTCTTTGTTTATTCCTGAAACGGGCAACGTACTGCGTCCCGTACCGACCCTGGAAGATCAGAATTATGCAACATGAACTGATAGACGTGCTGATAGTGGAAGATGAACACGCCCTTGCGCAGCTTCATGCGGAGCTTATCGGCAAGCATCCGCGCTTGCGGCTGGTGGGGATCGCCTCGTCGCTGGCGGATGCAAAAATCATGCTGGACAGCATGCAACCGCAGCTGGTTCTGCTGGATAACTATCTGCCGGATGGCAAAGGCATTACGCTGATTAGCGATACGCAAATTATCCGCGCCAACTGCTCAGTCATTTTTATTACCGCTGCCAGCGATATGGATACCTGTAGCCAGGCGATCCGCAATGGCGCGTTCGACTATATCCTCAAACCGGTGTCGTGGAAGCGGTTGAGCCAGTCGCTGGAGCGCTTTGTGCAGTTTGCAGATCAGCAGCGGGTGTGGAAAATCGTCGATCAGCAAAACGTCGATTCACTCTATCAATTGCAGGCCAAAAACTATCGCCAGGACAATGGCAGCAAGGGCATTGAGGAGAACACGCTGGCGCTGGTACAAAAGCTGTTTGCCGACGCTGCCGAACGCTGCTTTTCCGTTGATGAGGTGGTCAGTGAAACGGGATTAAGTAAAACCACCACCCGTCGCTACCTCGAACATTGTGTGGAAGCTGGTTTTCTGGTGGTCGAGATGCAGTACGGAAAAATCGGCCACCCGCGCCGTATGTATCGCCGGGTGGCCGCTTAATGCTGTCCCTTATCAGACAAGGGAGCGAGGTTACTTCAGCACATAGCCGTACAGGCGTTTGATCCCGTCGGCATCGGTTTCGGAATAGACGCCCTGCAACTCCGGTGAAAAGCCCGGTAGCAGATTGACGCCTTCTTCCAGCACCAGGAAGTAGCGCTGGACGGCCCCGCCCCACACTTCACCCGGCACCACGCACAGCACGCCCGGCGGGTAAGGCAGCGCGCCTTCGGCGGCGATGCGCCCTTCTGCTTCGCTGATACGCACCAGTTCAACGTTGCCGCGAATAAACTCACTGTTGGCGTCCTGAGGATTCATCACCACCGCTGGCAAGCTCTCTTTGCGGAACATCGCTTTTTGCAGATCCTTCACATCAAAGCTGACATACAGATCGTGCATCTCCTGGCACAGCTCACGCAGGGTGTAATCGCGGTAGCGCACCGGGTATTTGTTAAAAATGGTCGGCAGCACATCGGCGAGCGGCGTGTCATCCTCAATATGTTGTTCAAACTGGCCGAGCATCGCCACCAGCTGCGCCATCTTCTCTGCGCTCTCGGCTGGCGTCAGCAGAAACAGGATCGAGTTGAGATCGCACTTCTCCGGTACGATGCCGTTCTCACGCAGGAAGTGCGCCAGAATGGTCGCCGGGATCCCAAAATCGGCGTATTCCCCGGTTTCCGCATCGATGCCTGGCGTAGTCAGCAGCAGCTTGCAGGGATCGACAAAATACTGTTCGCGCGCATAGCCCTCAAAACCGTGCCATTTGTCACCCGGCTCAAAGCTGAAGAAGCGGCGTTCGCGGGCAATCACCTCGGTGGGATGATCCTGCCACGGACGACCGGCGATCTCTGGCGGCACAAAAGGTTTGATCATTTTGCAGTTGGCAATGATCGCCTTGCGCGCTTCGATCCCCAGCGCCACACACTCTGCCCATAGACGGCGTCCGCTCTCGCCCTGATGGATTTTGGCATTCACATCCAGCGCGGCGAACAACGGATAGAACGGGCTGGTTGAAGCATGCAGCATAAAAGCGTTGTTCAGCCGCTTATGCGGGCAGAATCGCGCCTGGCCGCGCAGATGGTTATCCTTCTTGTGGATCTGCGAGGTTTGCGAGAAACCAGCCTGCTGTTTGTGCACCGACTGAGTGACAAAAATACCCGGATCGTTTTCGTTCAGGTCCAGCAGCAGCGGCGAGCAGTCCGCCATCATCGGAATAAATTGCTCGTAACCGACCCATGCCGAGTCAAACAGAATGTAATCACACAGGCTGCCAATCTTGTCGATCACCTGACGGGCGTTGTAGATAGTGCCGTCGTAAGTGCCAAGCTGGATCACCGCCAGGCGAAACGGACGTGGATGATCGGCCTTATGCGGTGCGACATCGCGGATCAGATCGCGCAGGTATTTCTCATCGAAACAGTGATCGTCGATGCCGCCGATAAAACCAAACGGGTTGCGTGCCGCTTCCAGATAAACCGGCGTGGCTCCGGCCTGGATCAGCGCGCCGTGATGATTGGATTTATGGTTATTGCGATCGAACAGCACCAGATCGCCGCGGGTCAGCAGCGCGTTGGTCACCACCTTATTGGCTGCGGATGTGCCGTTGAGGACGAAATAGGTTTTGTCAGCGTTGAACACTTTCGCCGCGAATTTCTGCGCATGCTTCGCCGATCCTTCATGGATCAACAGATCGCCCAGTTTGACGTCGGCGTTACACATGTCGGCGCGAAAAACGTTCTCGCCGAAAAACTCATAGAACTGACGCCCTGCCGGATGCTTTTTGAAAAATTCACCGTGCTGATGGCCCGGACAGGCAAAGGTGCTGTTGTCCATCTCGACATACTGACGCAGCGTATCGAAAAACGGCGGCAGTAAATTGTCTTCATAATCGACGGCGGCGGCTTCCAGCTCCAGCCACTCCTGATCTTTGCCAGCGATAACCGCCGTAATGCCTTCCGGCATATCGACCGGCTCACTGGAGAACAAGAATACCGGCACGTTAAAACCTGTTCGTTTGAGCAGCGCCAGAATACCGCTACGACTCTCCGCCACTGTTATGACGACTGCCGCCACATCCGTAAAGTCGGTACTCTCCAGCGTCACCACTTCGCGGTGGGTGGAAAGCAGGGATACCAGCTCGCAGCTGACGGCAATTTTCATCGATTTCATAAGCACGAATACCCGTTTCAGGGGAGTAAAGGACCCCGGACGAAGCTGCAGCTTCGCCCAACGAACGTGTCTGACTGGAGCCAGCTCCAACCGCCAGACATCAGTAAAAGCAGAACGTCTCTGATCTTACTGTTGTCCTACAGTGAGCGTGCGTTACCCTCACCGCATGGTGAGTGAAGTAGGCGATAAAATGAGACGGGCGCCCATTTGCGCAGGCGCGCAATCTCTCTGGCTAACGGCTGAATGGTGCGTCATCAGGCGGCCCCGTAAGGTGGAAGAAAATTCGCGCAATCATGGCACCTTTCCCCCACTGGCGCAACCAACGCAGCCTCAACCGCGCATAAAAATGCTATTCTGCGCGGCATATTATTCAGTTATATGAAACACAGGAGTGATGGGGTGTTAACAGGTCCTTTTATCAATGCCGCCGCCGTATTGATCGGCGGAACAATTGGCGCCTTGCTCAGCCACCGGCTACCGGAGCGGGTGCGTAATTCAATGCCGTCGATTTTTGGCCTGGCCTCGTTAGGTATCGGCATCCTGCTGGTCATTAAGTGTGTGAACCTGCCAGTGATGGTGCTGGCGACGCTGGTGGGTACGCTTATTGGCGAGCTTTGCTACGTGGAACGCGGGATCAGCGGCGGTGTCAACGCGCTGCGCAATCTGGTGCAAAAACGCAAAGAGGGTGAAGCCAGCAGCGCGCATGAATCTTTTATTCAGAGCCTGGTGGCTATTATTATTCTGTTCTGCGCCAGCGGCACCGGGATCTTTGGCGCCATGCGTGAAGGGATGACTGGCGATCCGAGCATTTTGATCGCCAAAGCGTTTCTCGACTTCTTTACGGCGGTGATCTTCGCCACTTCACTGGGTTTTGCCGTCGCGGTGATTTCCGTGCCGATGCTAATTATTCAATTGACGCTCGCCACCTGCGCGACGCTGATCCTGCCGCTGACCACACCTGCGATGATGGGCGATTTCACCGCCGTGGGTGGTGTTTTACTGCTGGCGACCGGGCTACGTATTTGCGGCATCAAGATGTTTGCAGTGGCGAATATGCTGCCTGCGCTGGTGATTGCGATGCCCATATCCGCGCTGTGGACGGCATTTTTTGCCTGAGTCAGCGTACAGTATCAACAAAGTGGTGATAGATTGTGCAGTCCGCTGCGAATTAAAGAAATTTCGTTGACGGAGGGTGGGGAATCAGGTTTAATGCGCCCCGTTGCCCGGATAGCTCAGTCGGTAGAGCAGGGGATTGAAAATCCCCGTGTCCTTGGTTCGATTCCGAGTCCGGGCACCACTTCTTCAGAGAACCCGCCCAAAAGGCGGGTTTTTGCTTTTCTGCCTACGGTAAGCCTGCTTATGGCGTTAAGTGCTGATTGTGTGGATCTGCCTGAACTTTACCGGCAGAAAACGCCTCAAGTGAGAAATTGATAAAGGCGCGAATCTTGGGTGTCATTCTTTTATCCCGGAGATATAACAACCATACCTGCCTTTCTCGTATATGCCATTCCTGAAACAGGCGTACCAGCCTCCCTGACATTATGTCCTCCGACAGAAGTATTTCTGGCTGCATAACAATCCCAAGCCCTGATCGGGCTGCTACCCTCAGCGCCTGTCCATTGTTAATCGTCAGTTTACTGTGTACCGGGATTTCAATTTTTTCCTCACCTCTGCTCAGCTTCCATGGCGAACGGGACGACGTCGAGAGAGAAAGTAACTGATGTTCGAAAAGGTCAGAAGGATGTGCAGGTGTGCCATATGCTTGCAGATATTCTGGTGATGCACAGACTGCCATCCGGTATGGCATTAATGGTCTGCCAATCATACTGCTGTCATTCAGTTCGCCAATCCTGAAAGCAACATCGATCCCTTCATCAACCAAATCGATAACCCGATCGGTCAGCGTAATGTCAATCTCAACATCCGGTGCCATTTTCCTGTAACGCTGCAGCGCGGGTATGAGGCATTCGGTACCAAAAGATATGGGGGCTGTTAGCCGCAGTTTCCCACCAAAGGAGTGCTGCAATCCTTCAGCCTGTGTTTCGCAGGCCGCCACCCTTTCCAGAATGTCATGGCACTGTTCCAGATAACTGAGGCCAAAATCGGTCAGCTTTTGCTTCCGCGTGGTCCGGTTCAGCAGCCGCATTCCCAGCCGCTCCTCCAGTGCCGCTACATACTGGCCCACCATCGCCGGGGTAATGAGCAGCTTTCTTGAGGCTGCACTCATTGATCCGGATCTGGCCACTTCAGCAAAAACCGTCATCGCCCGGAAAAGATCCATTCGATACCTTTACTTTAAAGTCATTAAATATATAGGGCGATTATCCTTAAAAAACTATTTTATTACTATCCCGGTTGGACTTAATGACATCCGGAGAATTTATGAACAGATTGCGTTTCGTGGACAAAACCGTTGTGGTTACCGGTGCCGGTAGCGGGATGGGACGGGCAGCAGCAATAAGGCTGGCATCAGAAGGCGCAAAGGTTATGCTCCTTGGCCGGCAAGCAGAGATGCTCGAAGAAGTAGGTGATGAAATAAAACGAGCAGGTGGCCTTTCTTATGTTTTTCCCTGTGATATCAAAAGCGAAAGCCAGGTGAAAAAAACCTTTACCGCTGTTGCTTCTATTGTCGGGCAGGTTGATGCCCTGTTTGCAAATGCAGGGTATCTCGGGGCTTTTAAACCGCTGGCTGCAGCAGATATCGCGGACTTCAGTGAGCCTCTGGAAACCAATCTCAAAGGAACATTTCTGACAATCCGCCATTGTCTGCCCCTGATAAGGAGAGGCGCAATTCTGATCAATGCTTCCTGGACCACCGGAAGCGTGATGCCCGGCGCCGGGATTTATGCAGCAACGAAAGCCGCATTGCTTGCAATAATGCGTACCCTGGCCGTGGAATGCGGCCCCCGGGATATCAGAGTCAATGCGGTCAGCCCCGGCGTCATTCTCACCCCGATGGCAGCATCAGCACTACCCGAGGAAACCGTTAACGCGCTGGCTTCACGTTCATTATTACAACGCAATGGTGTTCCTGAAGATATCTCAGGAACAGTGGCATGGTTACTTTCTGATGATGCCAGTTATGTTACTGGGCAGGAAATTAGGGTGGATGGCGGTTTCACTCTCGGTGGAATGAGGTAACAGCTTTTAGATCAGGACCATGTGATGAAAATCATTTTTATGACATGGTCGCTGGTAATCACGGTGGTTTCCGCACAGGTGTGTGACTTTGCTCTACGGCTAAAACACTCTCTCGCGGCCTCAGCGCACGCGCGAGATAATCATCCATTGCGGATTTTATCTTTCCGGAAATGAATGAGTTGCTTAAGCGGGATGCTTACAACAGCAAGCTGAAACCCGCTTTTAAGCTGTTATCACAAAGCCTAACGTAAAACATTTCCCGCAAAAGCATCCGCATTACCGTGGAAGAAAGAATTGACTTCTGTTGTGGATGTTCTGGCGTTGGCAAAATCTTTGTATTTAATGATCGCGTTATTATTGAACCCCGATCTGAATTCACTTGCCCAGGTATTAAGGTACTCGGTAGAAGGAAAAACGTTATCAAATTGTCCGCCGGTCGGATCAATGGCAATTTTGACCCCCTCCTCAGGGCAAGCAACGACCACATAGTGTGTTTTAGGAACCGTATCGTTTTTGTTAAACCAGATATACATCGCTCTGGTAAAGTGCGGAATGTTTTGATAGTTCAGCATTTTTTCTACTCTTTGTGCGCAGTCAAAACACTTCTCTCGCGGGGAGAGCATCATCGACTGAATTTCATCATCGTTACTCATATAATTATCGATATCTTCAGGCGTTGATAACCCTGCTCCTCCTCTCAACCCCGTATAGGGTGCCAGCATCCAGACCGGTTTCCCGCTAAAGAACTCCTCCTTGCCATTAATTATTCGGCTTTCCGCCAGTGTGGTTTTCTTTAGTGTGGCAATATGCGCTCCGCTATGCGGATCTTTAACATGGAATTCAGCCGGGTTTTCAGGATTAAATTGCCCCACGACCTTGTTTTGATGGCCGTCACCCGATAAAAAAACAACAAAATCATAGCCAAAGGGTAATTTATCTCCGTTTTTGTATACCGCATTCTTTATCGGGTCGTCCTTTTCAGGAACCTCAGGATACGCGTCTGCTGCCGTGCAGGGGGGTGATTGATTCGTTTGAGTATTCTGAAAATAACTATTCGAATGATCGGAGAGTTGTGCAGCGGTAAAGTCAGCGGAAATTTTCATAGCGTATTCCTGATATTTAACAAATAAAGGGTGTAACTACGTCTTCCCGAAATACAAGTCTGTGTCAAAAATTTATTTACCTCCCTTCCCTGGATGGTTAACGACACGACATTACTCCTCCGACTTCCAGTCGACTTCATTTCTTAGCGTCTGGCGCAGTCGGGAAAGCCGGGATCGTACAGTGCCGACAGGAATCATTAATTCGTCTGCGACTTCCTGATAACTAATATCGTGATCGACAATCAACTGAAGGATCTGCTGATAATCCGGCGGCATCCGGGAAATATGTCCTAATACCTTTTGTAACGTATCTTTATATTCCGTAATATCATCAGGAAGATCGCTTTGCGTTAACACATTGTCGTTCAGTTCATCATGTAAATAACTTACTTTGAGTGACTTATAGTGATTTTTCACCAAATTAAGGGCAATACCAAACATCCAGGTTTCAGGTTTTGATAACCCTCTGAATCTATGGCAATTGCATAGCACTTCCAGCCATGTTGACTGTACTAAATCTTCCACATCAAACGTATTCGCGACCCGCTTGTGAATAAAATTATAAAGCCGCTTCTCATTTTCACGCATCAGAATCTCCCAATAGACAGGGTTTAAATTTCTCTCTGATGCTTCAATTTCAAAACAAAAAAGTGCTGACATAATTGCATCCTCATTATTAGCAAGCAAACCTTTTATAGCAAAAGACATGCCACGCCAAAAAATGAGCCAACGCGTTATTTTTATTAAGAAAAACAAATACCCATAAAATATTAATGAGAATAAACAAGCACACTTTGGCGCTTATTTTTACGCCATTTCTTGCACAACTCATATTAAGAAAAAACACAATGTAAATATTCCCCCGTACAGGGAACCGGGAAAGAAACGCCATTACACATCAATAAGCATACAAGCCGAGGCGTAAGTGCAATGAATATGAAAATCCCACAGCACTATTTCCACAGACAGCCGCAGGAACTGAGGCAGCAAGAGAGCCTGCTGGATGTGCTAAGCCCGGACGAAAAGAGCCAGTCCCGCGACTCCAGCGTGAGAACGCGGCAAACCCGCGTCGCCAGTACGCCGGGAGATATCGCCACGTTGCTGGCTGAAAAAAATGAAATGCAACACAAGCGCGATGAACAACGAGTCCAGAGCCGCAATCAGATTCGTCGTCGCATTGCTCTAACGAAAATCGAGCACCTCACCGATCTTTATCAACTGCTGGAGAGCCCTGATCCTACAGCCCGGCAACAGCGCCAACAGAAAATTGAACAACTTTTATCCAGCGATAACGCTCCTGACGCCGGGCAATGGGTTGCGGTGACAGAGGGCGATCCTGTGCTGGCAGATACGCTGCTGCGTGCCGCTTTGAGCACTGCACAGCGCCTGGGGCAACAGGAGAAAATGGATGCAATCAGCACGGCATTAAAAACGCTGGAGCAGACGTTTGAACAAGAGATTGGCGCAGGTATCAATACGGCAGAGGCAATCGCGGCATTTACTACGCATCCGGAACATAAACTGGCCATGCGCCAGCTTTACTACAGCGCAGTCATCGGCCAGCAGTCCGTGGAAACCCTGTTTGATGTATTGCTGGAAAAGTTCGGTAGCAGCCGCTTTGAACTGGCATTACACACCATGAAACGCGCACTGGCGGACGATATCGCCGCTCTCGCCCCCTCTTCGTCACGCAGAGCCTTACACCATATTGCCACTGCGCTGAATGACGCCGGTGCTATCAGTACCACGCTGGTGATGGTTAAGGATTTTCTTGACCATCTGAAAGGGAAATTCGCTGACGTCACCACGCCCACGGATTCGCTTATCCGTTCTCTGATAGGTATGTGCCATAACGGTTTTCAGTCTCACCAGTTAACGCAATTAGGCCCACAGATTGTTGGCCCGAACCCGCTCCATCAATCCTTTTTTTACAACCAATTCCTGATGTTGGTGGTAAAGCTCCCCTCCACGCTGTGGAAAAACGATCCAGCCGATCAACAACGGGCAGTAAAAATGGTGCGCACACTCACCAGTGAATATCGCGCCTGGGAAGAGAAGGCTCGCCCACGCGCAGCTGCGAGAGTGAATGAATCCCAATGAACATGTTGTTTATCGTCCTGAACAGGATCGCTATCAGCGCCATGCAGCGTTCGGAAATTGTCGGTGCCACTATCGCGCTGGCGGTGGTTTTTATGCTGATCATCCCGTTGCCATTACCGCTGATCGATACGTTAATCGCTATCAACATTAGCGCCTCGTGCCTACTGATTATGCTGGCAATGTATCTGCCAAAACCGCTGGCATTCTCAACATTTCCTTCCGTGCTGCTGTTAACCACGATGTTTCGCATGGGTTTGTCGATATCCACGACGCGCCAGATTTTGTTGCAGCAAAATGCCGGACATATCGTTGAGGCTTTTGGCAACTTTGTGGTGGGGGGCAACCTGGCGGTAGGGTTAGTGGTGTTTTTTATCCTCACCGTGGTGAATTTTCTGGTGATAACCAAAGGGTCGGAGCGCGTGGCGGAAGTGGCCGCTCGTTTCACCCTCGATGCCATGCCCGGCAAACAGATGTCTATCGACAGCGACCTGCGCGCTGGCTTAATTACCGTGCAACAGGCCAAAAGCAAACGTGAAGATTTAGCGAAAGAGAGCCAGTTGTTTGGCGCCATGGATGGCGCAATGAAGTTCGTGAAAGGTGATGCTATCTCCTGCCTGGTGATCCTGTTTATCAACCTGATCGGCGGCTTTTGCATTGGCGTTTTGCAATCAGGAATGGATGCCAGCGACGCCATGCATATCTATTCTATTCTGACCATCGGCGACGGTCTCATCGATCAAATTCCGGCATTATTGATCTCTCTGACCGCCGGGATGCTGATTACCCGTGTTTCCGGCGATGAAGAGGTGATTGATAACAATATCGGCCGCGAAATCACCCAACAACTTACCAGCCAGCCGAAAGCGTGGATTATGGCAGGCTGCGGTATGTTCTGCTTTAGTCTGTTGCCGGGTATGCCCACGCTTATCTTTTTCGTTCTGGGAGCCATTACCCTGGGCTCCGGCTTGTTTCAAATCTGGCGCGCGCGCATACAAGTACAACAACATTCCGTCCAGCAGATCGCGCCGGAAATCAACGGTGAAGAAGATCTGCGCACCTTTAATCCCAGCCGTCTCTATTTGCTTATCTTTCCCGCTTCCCGCGTCGACGATCCGGCAGTAACCGCGCTAGTCGAGGATATTCGCCGTCTGCGCAACCGCATTGTTAATCAGTTCGGCTTTACTCTGCCGGTATTCAATATCGAATACAGCCCGCAACAGGCGGAGGATGAGTTTCGTTTCTGCATTTATGAAGTCCCCAAAGTGATTGGTACGCTCATCAACGGGCGACGGATGATCGACAAAAAGTGGCTGCAGGAACTGGGCGATAACGCCGATGCGCAGCCAGGCGATGCGCTGAGAAATGAAAACCAGTGGCTATGGCTAGAGGAAACGCATCCGATACTGCAGCGTGAAGATGTGGTCTCCTGGGACGCGCATCAGATGCTGTTGGCGCGGATGGAAGAAGCGCTGTTTGCCAGCGGACCGCGCTTTATTGGCCTGCAGGAAACCCGGGCTATCATGACGTGGATAGAGATGGAACAACCCGAACTGGCGCAAGAGTTCCAGCGCATGTTTCCACTCCCCTTGTTCAGCGCCGTCCTGCAACGCCTGGTTTCCGAGCGCATCTCGTTGCGCTCGGTGAGAACGATCTCCGAATCGCTGCTCGGGCACGGCCAGAACGGGCGCGACATCGATATGCTGGTTGATCAGATTCGTATCGATATCAAAGAACATATCTGTCACCAGTACGCACAGAATAACAGCATGCAGGTCTGGCTACTGACGCCGGAAACCGAAGAGTTACTTCGCGATAGCCTGCGCCAGACGCAAAACGAGACCTTCTTCGCCCTCGATCAACAGCATTACACAAATTTGCGGGAGCAGTTGCGCGATATCTTCCCTCCATTTAGTGCGTTTAATGGCGTACTGCTAACGGCCCAGGATTTGCGAAGCCCGCTGCGCTTGTTGATTCAGAATGAATTTCACCATGTTCCGGTACTCTCCTTCGCCGAGTTGCAATTCAACCTCCAGGTCAGCGTGATGGGACGCATTGAGCTCAGCGATACGCCTGATTCCTTCGACGCATAAGGGGCCTATCATGTTTGAGCTACGAGTTCTGAATGGGTTACAGGAAGGCGCAGCACTGCCACTGAGCGGCAAATCGTGGTCAATTGGAAACGCTGCGGAACGGGAACTTCAGCTAACGGATAACGGCATTGAACCTCTTCACTGCCAGCTTGTATTGACGACTGAGGGTTGGAAACTCACCCCCTGTGCGGGCAGCGTTGGCAACCATCAGGGGGAAAAGAGTGATGTTCCGCTGCTGCTCCAGCCGGGCGATATTTTTACGCTGAATGGGATCTGGCTCAGCCTTGACGACGCGGCCACGCCGTGGAAAAAGGCTCCGCCAGGCAGCCCCATCAGCGCAGTTGCCGCGCAAGACAGCACGCCGCCAGCCACCATTGCGGTACCGGTGAGTTTCGCGTCTCTCCTGCCGCGCTGGGCACAAATTGCCACCATGGCGCTGCTGCTTCTGCTGACCGTCACTATCACCAGTTGGATTCTGCAACCCGGCATGGCGCAAGAAAACGCTAACGAATCCCTGAACGTCCGGCCGTTGCTGAAAGACAACGCCGCATTGCACCAGGTGCTGGTGCAAAAATTACGTGAACGCGAGCTGTGGCCACAAGTACAACTCATTTCCAGCAACAAGGGCATCACCCTGAGTAGCGAGCTATCGCAGGAGCAACTGTCGGTCGTTCGCCGCATGGTAAAAGCGATCCGCGATGAATATCAGCTTGGCGTCGCGCTGAATGACGATACCCGACTGAAAAACATTACCCTGCCGTTTCGCATTATCCAGATCACATCCGGCCTGCGCGCCAATATCGTCACGGAAGGCGGTCAGCGCTTGTTTATCGGAGACGAACGCGACGGATGGCGCCTGACCGAAATTACCAATGATCATGTGAAATTCGCGGGCCGTGAAAACATTACGGTGAAATGGTGATGAATATGACGGCACTGGAAAACTGGTTCCAGGAACGGCTAACTGCGCTGACTCAGGTGTCGGCGGTTTCAGCACAGGGCAAGATCACGGGTATTAACGGTATTTTGCTGGAAAGCCGTTTCCCGCAGGCGCGGATTGGCGATCTGTGTCGCATTAGCCGCTCGCAAGATACGGAAATCATGGCGGAAGTGGTCGGTTTTAACCCCAGCCATACCTTACTTTCCGCGCTCGGCCCTCTTGATGGCATCGCCCAGGACGCACGCGTCACGCCGCTGTTTCAGCCACACAGTATTGTGGTGTCAGAGCAACTCGCTGGCAGCGTGCTTGATGGTTTTGGCCGTGCGATCGATGAAAAGAGCCTCTCCGCCTTCGCGCTCGCCAGTGAGAGTGACAACACTACCCGCGTTCTGGCCGATGCGCCCTCGCCAACAGAGCGTCCCCCCATTGATACCGTATTGCCCACCGGTATTCGCGCCATTGACGGCATATTGACCATCGGTGTCGGTCAGCGGGTTGGCATCTTCGCCGGAGCTGGCTGCGGTAAAACCACACTGCTGGCGGAAATCGCGCGTAACACGCCTTGCGACGCCATCGTCTTTGGAATGATTGGCGAACGCGGACGCGAGCTGCGCGAGTTTCTGGAAAACGAACTGGACGCGGAGTTACGGGCCCGCACCGTATTGGTCTGTTCGACCTCCGATCGCAGCAGTATGGAGCGCGCCCGCGCGGCCTTTACCGCCACGGCTATCGCCGAAGCGTTTCGCGATCGCGGCAAAAATGTGCTGCTCATTATCGACTCGTTAACTCGCTTTGCACGCGCCCAGCGTGAAATCGGCCTTGCGCTGGGTGAACCGCCGGGACGGGGCGGTTTGCCCCCCTCTGTTTACACCTTGCTGCCGGGTTTACTGGAACGGGCCGGGAAAACGTCGCGCGGCGCAATTACTGCGCTCTATTCAGTGCTGATAGAACAGGACTCGATGAACGATCCGGTGGCGGACGAAGTGCGATCGCTGATCGACGGGCATATCGTTCTGGCGCGTCGTCTCGCCGAACGCGGCCACTATCCGGCCATTGATGTGCTCGCCAGCCTGAGCCGCACCATGGGCAACGTGGTGGAAAAAGAGCACGTCAGTGATGCGTCGCGTATCCGCCAGTTAATGTCGGCGTATCAGCAAGTGGAAATGCTGATACGCCTGGGGGAATACCAGCCAGGAAACGATGCCACCATCGATGCCGCAGTCCAGATGCAGGATGAAATTAACGCCTTCTTGCGCCAGGCCAACCATGCTCCCAGCGATTTTGCTCTCACCCGTCAACAATTACAGGAAGTCGCTCACCATGCGCCGTCACATTGATACTGAAACGCCAGCCGAAATCGATCCTCGCGAGCAGGAATTACAGCGCGTTCTTAGCGTGCTGTTGCCGATCCGTAAGCAGCGCCTGAACCGCAGCGAACGCCTGCAACGTAAGCAGAAACAGCAGCTACAGCAAAGCCAACAGACCTACCATCACGGTACACAACAGTTGCAGCAGAGCCAGCAGCGCTATCAGCAAACAGTGGACGCTTTTGCCAAAGCGCATCAGGGGAAAAACGAGCCGCAGAGCCAGTTATACGACGCGATAAATATTGAGCAACGGCAGCGAACCGACCTGCTGTGCCAACAACAGCAAGTCACCCTGCTGCAACAGGACATGCAGAAGCAACAATTGCTGACGGATGACGCGCAGCGCGAAGTGCAACGCAACCAGCGGGACGTCGAGAAAATCGAATATCTGCTGAACATCCACGGGGTGACGAAGCCATGATCAACAAACCTTCGGATCGCCATTTGCGCCGTCTTGCGGACTGGCACGACGCGGAACAAAACAGCGTATCCCCGCCCCCCGCCAGGAATGTCCCGCGCCAGAAATCGCCTGCCCGCCCGCAGCCACAAAGGGCTACGGTTCACAACGCCACGCGGACAGCGATGAAAACCCCTTCAGTGGTTGCGGATAACGCACCGCTGGGGCGCGACAAAGAGGCGTTCAGCCAGTGGCTCAACGCAGAAGATGCACCGTTGGCTCCGGCCACACCGTGGTTGCCTATAGATCCTGCTGCGTTACGCCAGCCAGCGCAGGAAATTGCGCCCCCGGAAAGCGCGCAAGCCACCGTGCTATGGCAACAAATTGAACCTGCCCTTAGCCAGAATCTGGCGGCGCAAGCAGCGTTTCCGGCCCGCTTCAGCCTACTGCTGCCGCTGTTGGGCGAGGTACAAGCCCATGTCGGCTTACTGAGTGATGGCGGAATGGATATTGCGCTCGGCTTTTCGCCTTCGTTGTATGACCGCGTGCGCGGCAGCGAACTGAGCTGTCGCGAGGCGCTGGCGCGCCGCACGGGGAAACGGATACGTCTGCGTTTTCAACATCAGGATACGTTGTCATGAAAATCGATTTACCACCGCAAACCTGGGACGAAGCCCGCGCCCGCCTCTGGCTTGGCAGCGGCTGGCGTTATCCGTTTACCCTCGGGGAGAGGCAAGGCGAGCTGTATCTGCTGCCCGCGCCTGAAAGAGACGAAGAGGGCGAACTGGCGCGTGGCTTTCACAGCGACGTCGGTCTGCTGTTCTTCAGCAATCCCTCGCCGCTGCTGACGCTTCTGGCTAACTGCCCGGCGCTGATGGGGGAAGATGACAGTAATGACAACTGGTACTGGCCTTTTTTCAGTCAGCAGCTCAGCCCGCAAATTGTCGACTTGTTTGGCCCGTTAACGAGAGTACTCACCGAGGCAAAAACGCCTCCTGGCTTAACGCTACGGCTGTATGCCTATCTTGGCGAAGAGCACGCCTGGAGTAATTTGCGTGTCACGCCACAGACATTGCAGCAACTGGCCAATCGCCCCGGCTGGCAACGTCGATGGAATACGCTGCATCAGGGCATACCGCTAAGTCTGCCGCTGATCATCGCTACGCTAACCCTCTCTGTACGCCAGCTTGCGGCGCTGCGTTGCGGCGATCTGCTGATGGCTGGGCGCCTTTTTTTTACGCCGCAAGGCCAGGGCTACGTGACGGTCGCCCGGCAACAATTTCAGGGGCAACTGACAGCCACTTTTACGTCAGGCGAACCCGATCGGTTTCTCATTACATTGAAAAAGGAGTTAACCATGTCTCACTCTCAGGAGCCGTTGTTACCGGAAGACGATCGGGGCGTTAGCGCAGCGGGAGCTGATGAAGAAAAACAAAATGTAAATGTTTCTGCGGAGAAAATGCCAGCACACGACGCCAGTTTTGACGAACTGCCGCTTGAGCTCACCCTCCGTTGCGGCACGCTGAAACTGACACTCGGCGAACTCCAGCAACTGGACGCAGGTTCAACGGTACTTGTTGAACATGCCTCGCCGGGAGAAGCCCTGTTGTGCCACGGCAATTTCCCGCTGGCAAAAGGCGAACTGGTGAATGTTAACGGTAGCCTGGGGCTGCAAATCACCCACGTTCTCTGCAACCGGCCGCAAGCGGCAGACGGCACGTTATGACCGAAAATATTAGTTCATTCAATCCGTTGGCACTGGCCATTTTACTCGGTGCGCTCTCGTTGTTGCCGTTGGCATTGATGATCACCACCAGCTTTCTGAAGATCTCAATGGTCCTGATGCTGACGCGCAACGCGCTGGGCGTACAGCAGGTACCGCCGAATATGGCGTTATACGGCATTGCGCTGGCAGCAACGCTGTTTGTGATGGCCCCCGTTTTTAACGGCATGCAGGAACGCTTCAAAGAACACGCCATCGACACCAGCACCGCAGAAAAGCTGGAAGATAGCCTGATGTATGGCATACAGCCGCTAACCTCGTTTATGAGCCGCAACACCGATCCTGATGTGGAGACGCATCTGATGGAAAACAGCCAACGTATGTGGCCTAAAAAGATGGCAGACGACGCGATACAAAACCGCGACAACCTGCTGCTGTTAATTCCTGCCTTTGTCCTCTCTGAGTTGCAAAACGGCTTTAAGATCGCGTTCCTGATTTTCATCCCGTTTGTGGTCGTGGATCTGATCGTGTCCAACGTCCTGCTGGCACTGGGAATGCAGATGGTCTCCCCGATGACTATCTCCCTGCCGCTGAAAATCCTGCTGTTTGTGATGGTCAGCGGCTGGACGCGATTACTGGATGGCCTCTTTTATAGCTACCAGTGAGGCGGGCATGGATATTATTTATCTGTTTAAGCAGGCAATGCTCATGGTGGTCATGCTCTCGGCACCGCCGCTGGCGGTTGCGGTGATCGTCGGGGTCATCGTTTCACTGGTGCAGACGGTGATGCAACTTCAGGATCAGACGCTACCCTTCGCCATTAAGCTGGTGGCGGTGGGCGCGACGCTGGCGCTATCAGGGCGCTGGATCGGCGTACAGCTTATCGATCTGACGCAATCGGCGTTTACCCTGATGTCCGCCGCAGGGTCGTTATAATGCTGGCCCCGATGATCGACTCGCTGTTCACCGCCATGCTGGCGCTGGGGCTGGGTATGGCGCGTATTTTCCCTTGCGTACTGATTGCGCCGATTTTTGCTTTCTCAACGCTAAAAGGCATGGTACGCACGGCGATCGTGGTCTCTCTGGCGCTTTTTATTACCCCCACGATCGTGCCGCAGATATCTGCCTTATCGTTCAATGCCTGGGCGATGGTTGGGCTGGCGCTGAAAGAGATCATTCTCGGCTTCGTTCTTGGGGTGTTGCTGGCGCTGCCCTTCTGGTTATTTACATCGGTAGGCGCACTCTTCGACAACCAACGCGGCGCGCTGGCTGGCGGGCAGCTCAATCCGACGTTGGGGCCAGACGCCACGCCCCTCGGCGACATGCTCCGGCAGTGGTTTACCATGCTGCTCATTCTGAGTTTCGGCATGCGTCTGGTGACGCAGGTTATTTGGGACAGCTACAACTTGTGGCCGATCGATGCCTGGCTTCCGGCATTCAGCCAGATGGGTTTCGCCGAACTCCTTAAGCGCATCTCCGGTATGTTCGTCGATATGGTGTTGTATGCCGGGCCGCTGGTGTTGCTGCTAATGTTGCTGGATTTTTGTATTGGTATTCTCAGTATTTACAGCCCGCAGCTACAGGCTACGGTTCTCACCGTCCCGGTGAAATGTCTGGCCGGGATACTGTTTTTTATTATTTACCTTCCAACGCTTGAATATCTCGCCAGGCACCAGTTGCTGTCGCTGCACGATCTTATCCCGCATCTTTCGCACATTCTGCCGCCTAAAAGGAAATAGTGATGGGAGAGAAAACCGAAAAAGCCACGTCGCAAAAACTACAGGACGCACGTAAGAAAGGCCAGGTTAGCCAGAGCCAGGATATTCCCAAACTGCTGGTGATGCTCGGTGTGATGGAAACCGTTTTTGCATTGATGAACGACAGTATGCTCAAGCTGGAAGCGTTAATGTCGCTACCGCTCCGGCGGCTGGATCGGCCTTTTGTACAGGCGATGGGAGAAATTGCCGGCACCGCAGTGCTGACAATTATGGTGTTCTTTCTGCTTACCGTTGGCGTGGTTATTCTGCTGCGCGTTCTCGGCGGCTGGCTCCAGTTTGGCCCCCTGTTCGCCACCGAAGCGCTGGCTCCGAAGTTTTCTGCCCTTAACCCACTCAGCAAACTGAAGGAGATGTTCTCCGCGCGCCAGTTTATGCAGATCCTGACCAGCCTGTTAAAAGCCATCGTCATCAGCGTGGTGTTCTGGCTGCTCATCAAACCGCGATTGCCGCAACTTGCCGCCATGTCGGACGGCTCGCTGATCGGTTTCTGGCACGGTGCCGCCGCGATGTTAAAAACGCTCTCCCATACCATTATTGGCGTGTTGCTGGTGTTCGCCATCGCCGATTTCGCGGTGCAAAAGTATTTTTTCCTCAAGCAGAACCGCATGAGCCATGAAGATATCAAGAATGAATACAAGCAAAACGAAGGCGATCCCCACACCAAAGGACACCGGCGCCAGTTAGCGCGACAACTGGCGAATTCACCGCCCAAAAAAGTGACGCCCAAACAACTGGAAAAGGCGGATGTTTTGCTGGTAAACCCCACCCATTTCGCGGTGGGGCTGTACTATCGGCCGGATGAAACGCCACTGCCGATACTCCTGTTCAAAGCAGAAGACAAAGAGGCTCAGGAGCTGATTACCCAGGCGCACCAGGCCAATATTCCTACGGTGCGTTATATCTGGCTGACGCGCACGCTATTTCGTACGACCGATGAGGGGAGTTATATCCCGCGTGAAACGCTGAAAGCCGTCGCGCAAATTTACCGTTTGCTGCGTAGCCTTGAAGACCATCTTCGCGGCGAGTTGATCGAATTCGACGAAGAGTAAAACGCGACCAACAAAAACGGGCCGGGTGTGATTTCCCGGCCCGTTGTGTGTGCCCCGCTCACGGGTTTCAGGAGAGTAATGTTAAGGCATCCTGTTTTATGTTGCTGACATACAACTGCGCATCCGCATTGACCAGCGCGGAGATGTTAGGGGCAGAGCCCTGAGATGCGGAAATCGTGCCGCCAGTCATCACCATCTGTAGATCATTTTTCGCGATCTGGAACTGTTTCAGTGAAGCGTCGCTTAATGGCTTGCCGTCTTTAAGCGCATCTTCCCAGCTTTTTGGGTTTTGCGCGCCATTCGGGCTGGTGGGGTTGCCGAAAATCTCCGGATGCTGATCCATAAATTTACCCAGTTCAGCTCTGATCTGCGGCGAAGCGCCATCGACTTTTCCACCGCCGGAAAGCGCCCCATCAGCACCTTTTATCGAACTGGCACTCATATCCATCAGCGCGCTCAGTCCCGCTTTATTGGCCAGTTGAAAACCGATGATATTGCCGAGTTGGTTAAAATCGCGGCTATGATGCAGTGACAGCATATTCTGTAGCGGCAGCCCGCTGATGCCTTCCATGATTCCCTTAGCCATCCCCTGGTTGAAGGCATGCATTTCGTGCTGGTCCGAACTCATCGTAAAGGGGTTGTTATGCGGCATAATGCCCATGAACCTGAGCACCTGATCCATGAGTTGATCCCGCATGGCGTGCCCTCCCCCCTGCTGCTGATTGGGCCAGCCAGAGAACAACCGGTGGGTTAATGACGAAGAGATATTGCCAATCATCGATTCCCCCATGTTTTTCAAAATATTAGCCGCTGCTCCCTGCGGCGTGAGGTTTAATGCCGCTGACATTTTTCCCGGCATCCCCAGCATCCCGCTAATTAAGTGGCTCATAGTTTGACCTCATATATCAGGTTGATTGAGTTTCAGCGAACAGGGACCAGGGAATAATCCTGTGTACCATTACGCATATCCGTCGGCCACCAGATAACCAGTTGGTGACTCGCCGACAAAGGACGGCACTGGGCTGAACCGCAGCCATTGCCGTGATAAGAGGAGCAGTGGGACAGCAGCGCGCTCAGCAGCGCCAGCATGAATAAACGCAGCCTCATCGTGGCTCCTTACGTTCTGCAATGGGGGACAACAGTGATTGGCGGGAACCGCGAGCAACGTCGCGCGTCTGCCAGGCGACGTAAACTTCCGCCGACGCTCCCGGTTGCAGTAAAGCGCCCGGCCATACCGCAACGGCCAGCACCTCATCGTCGCGGCACACCGCCTCATCAAAACGCAGGGGTTTCAGGGTGATGTTTCTTATCACGCCGACCGTTATCTGTATGGTGCGGTTGCTGTACCACTGACTGCGCGAGACGTCGTACTCGATACCGTTCAGGTTGTCGCATAACCCCGCCAAACTGATCCCTTCGCCGCCTGCGCTAAAACCGAGCGGTACTTTATCTTCCGCCAGATCGCGCATCGCATTTTCAACGTCGCCTTTCATGGAGACGTACTTCTGCCGACGCTGGACTTCACTCATCGCGTCGCTCAGTTGGTTGCGTGATTCATCACCGATATAGCGGGTCGGATCGACCTGATCCCCCACCAGATGCGGCGTAATAATGAATAGCCGTTCACGTTGCGAGGTTTCATGCCGGGTATAGGAAAATAACGCGCCAATATAGGGGATGCTGCCCAGAATCGGGATGCGGCGGCTGACATTGCCGGTTTCACGTGAGTGGAAGCCCCCCATGACCAGCGAACCGCTCTGTTGCACCAGCGCCTGAGTACTGACGGTAGCGCGCTGTGCGCCGGTCGCCTCGCCCTCGTCGCCCCGGTCCACTTTGCCATCCTCGATGTCCACCACCAGTTGAACCGTCCCTTTACTGCCGCTGCCAATTGCACGCGGCACCACCTGCAAACTGGTCCCGGCAGTGATAGGTTCGATATTCACGACGCGTTCACCGGTAGCGGTAATGAAAGCGGTGTCACTGAGATCGATCACGGCGGGCTGGTTTTCCAGCGTCAGCACCGATGGATTGGCGACAATTGAGGCATTTCCCTCCCCTTCCAGCGCCTGAATCTGCGCAAAGAAACGGCGGTAATCCGTGACAAAAAGCGTGCTACTGCCTTGCAACATTGAGGAACCGACAGTCACATTGCCGAAGGTGCCGCCAGGGTTGGCAGAGAGTGTCGAAAGTGCGTTACGGTCAACATCCACGATTAGCGCGTCGATCTCCACCAGCTTTTGCGGGATGTCTATTTGCGACACCAGCGCCCGATATTGTTCACGACGTTTAGGATCGTCGCGCACTAACAGCGCGTTGTTACGCACGTCCGCCGAAATCATCGGGTTCATGCCCGGAACGAGGGGATCGTTGTCATCGTTAATACGCGTGTCCTGGCTTTGCACTAGTCGGGATAAAATGCTGTCCGATTGTTCTTCAAACGCGTCAGTCGTGGCTTTGTGATCGGCATCATCACCCGCGCGCACGCCCGATGCCGTCCGGGGGTTTTTCTTGCCAAGTAATTCATTAATGATGCTGGCCACGCCCGGCACAAGTAGCGTTTTGTCGCGGTATTTAATCTGACGATCGGCCACTGAGGCATAGCGCAGCGGGAAGACCATCATCTCCTTATTCTCTTTGTTATCCTTATCCTGCACGCTGAAATCGTTCACCAGGGAGACATATTCCGGCGGTCCGGTGACCAGAACGACGCCATCATCCGGCAGTTCGCCCCAGCCGAATTTCGGCTCCAGCAAACCAATACCTTCCAGCGCCTGTTTCAGGTCGGGCGCGGCATCGGCCGCGATATGAATGCGCTTAGAGACCTGCGACGATTGCGGGCTGATATAGAGCGTGTCGTTGTAGACAAACCACTGGAATCGATACTCCAGCGCCAAACGATCAAGAAACGCGGCGGCACTGTCGGCACGCAGCCGCCCATTAACGGTGCTGTCCGGAATTTCGCCCATATGCAAATTCACGCCGTGACTGCTGGCGAAATCCTGCAAAACCGTACGCAAGGATGTCTCCTGCGCCGCATAAGCGTAAGCGCCGTTTTGCCATTCGGCAGGCACCTGCGCCAGGACGCTATTGGCGTAAATACCCGACGCGCTCGCCAGTAAAAACAGGATGACACGTAACAAACGAGCAAACGCACGCAAGGCGTCACTCTCCCTGTCTTCGCCCCTGATAAAACATGTTCTCAGCATTATTAATGCATCCCGAATATAGATAATGCGCAGCATGAGAACGGCTCCAAAACGAGCCGTTTTATGTATTAATTAATCGAGTCGATAATCGCTTTACTCAGATTGTGTTTAAGGGAACCAAGCTGGCTGGCGGTGTAATTCGCGGCTGACTCTTGCAGCAGTTCCTGTTTAAAGGCCATGACATCGCCTACCCCTGGCCCGCCTTCCAGTGAGAGTGTCCCTTGCGCAAATTCAGCAACCGAGTGGTGCACGCGCGCCAGCTGCAAATCCAGGTTTCGTTGAATATCATAGGAATTACTCATACTTTCCTCCTTTGGGTGGACATCACTTAGTAAGTAGAAAGTTTTCCTGAAAGTTCCTTGCGGCAAAAAATTATGCCTGCAGCGTGTTCAGCAACCGTTGTTGCAGATGTTCCCAGTTCACACTGAGTTCGCCGTTGGTGGTTTGTAATCGCAGCTGATGTGTTTCAAGCGCGTCATCTGTCTGAAGGAGCCAGTCGAGGCTTGCATGAGCCTGCAACCAGTTGCCGACGGCATCAAACTGGGAGGGATGGCACCAGAGCGTGGCGCTGCTCCCTTTTTCTGCGGTCTGCGCCTGTAATATCTGACGCAACAGGGCGCTTATTTTTTGCTCGTCACTGGTCCGGGCAAACAGATGGACGAATACCGCGCTGACCAACTGTTGCGCCTGCGACACCAGGTTTTCCTCCTGCTGCGCTCGCGCCTGCCGCCACTCTTCCAGCACGGTTTCGGCGTTTTGCAGAAACTGCATCTCGCACTCAGCCCGTGCTGCCAGTACCTGTCTTTCAGCCTCTTCACGGGCAGCAGCAAGGATCTGCCCGGCCTCCTGTTCCGCCTGGCGCAGCAGCGCCTGAGCCTGCCGATGTTCGTCCAGCACTTCGCGGGGCACTATCGCGCCCTCGCCAGCCATCAGCGAGGGAGGCAGAACAATTTCTCTAATTTTCCACATGCGCCGCCTCATTTTGCTGCTGAGTGCGCCAGATAACCGCATCCCATAACGTCTGCAGCTTGTTGCCGGGCAATGGGCGCGAAAACGCGGGAAGCTGGGTGACAGTCTGGCTGTCAAAACAGAAACGCAGCCGCAGCCAGGTGGAGACGGGAAAGAGCGATGCCAGTAAAGCCAGCGCCATTCGACAAGGTTCAGTAGTGAAATCCAGCGCTGACGGTAGCCACTGTTCCGGACGCAGCGCTTTGCTAATTCGCAGACACCAGAGGCGCTGCTCATCATCCAGAGCTGCGGTCATGCTGTGTTGCTGGCAAATTTCACTCACCAGCCGCAACATTAACTGGCGTTGCGAGGCGTCCGCCTGCCACAACGCCAGCAGACGAGTATCCGGCGCACCCGGCAACGTGTCGGGTACCCTTAACTGATGCGCCATTGCCGTGTGATGAGAGCGGGATAACCGGGTACGCCACTCCGGGTCGAGGCGGAAAAATGGCAGGTAGTGCCAACTGGCATCTGCTTCAAGCCAAAAGCCCTGTATCCACCATTCAAACCACTCGGTTTCCATATTGCGCATTATTTCCGACTGCCCGAATCAGCTACCGACGTCGCAGCCAACTTTTTCTTTGCCAGCCGTTTTTGAATGCGGGGTTTCAGTACCATCACCACGCCAGTGAGGAGCAGTAGCCCCAGCACAGTAAAAAACCCCTGTTTGACCGTAGCGTATTCAGACAACGTAAAACGAAATGGCCCAAGGATGACCTGTTCAATATGATCGTGGTACACCCCGGCAGGTACAAAAACGATCGAAATGACGTCATCGCTTTTTCCCGCCAGCCCAGGAATGCTGGCAGCCACCAGTTGGCGAATTCTGGGTTCAATAGTGTCCGGATCCAGATCGGGCGTGTGTTTGATAAACACGGAAGCAGAAGCGGGCTGTACTGGCTCGCCAGGCGCTACGCGTTCCGCCAATACGACATTGACGCGCGCCACCACCACACCGTCGATTTGCGACAAGGTGGCTTCCAGTTCCTGTGACAACGCGAAGATATAACGCGCCTGCTCTTCCAGCGGGCTGGAGATAATGCCGCTTTTTTGGAATTCCTCACCCAGATTGGTTCGGGCTTTGTGCGGAAGCCCGCTGGCATTCAGAATTTGTACAGACCGGGCGATGTCATCGCTATCAACCCGTATCGTTACGCCCTCTTTATCAATCTGCTTATCCACCGCGATATTGTAGTGGGAAAGTTCGGCGATGATGTCGTTAGCATCATTTTCAGAAAGTCCGGTGTTCAGCACCACCAACGGGTTACATCCTGTGAGCGAGAGGGCCAGCAGCGCAGCCAAAAGTGATTTTCGCCAGAATTTTTGCATGATGCGTTCACTGCATGTTGGTGAGCTTTTCCAGGCCCTGAACTGTTTTAGCCACAATTTTGGCGTTCATCATGCTTTCCAGATAGTAGTTGGAAAGCTGGCTATCGACCTGGTTCAACACCAGCGGGTCGGTCGAACGAGAAGCCTTACGCAGCGCGCTATCCATGCTTTTTTTATCGCTTTCAAGATTGTTGAACGCAGAAGAGAGCTGGTTGAAGAGATTGTTGGTGCCATCAGTGCTCAATGAAGCCGTCACGGTTTCGGGCTGGCCGAGGGCAGAAGAGAAAAAAGCAACATCGCCGCTCTCGGGTTGCATCCCGGCCGGTGCCAGAGCGTCATTAACCGGCAAAACATGTTGTGATGCAGAAGAGGTGATCTTCATGGTAAGTACCTCAGCGAAATAAAAAAACAGGGAACCCATGAGAAAGGGTTCCCTGTTGCTTTAAAACTGGATTTTGTTCTGCGCCAGCGAGCTGATCATTGTCGTCACTGAGTTCGCATAACCAGATACGAATGCGTTTTTACGATCGCGTTCTGCTTTAGCCACATCATCCTGCATGGATTCACTCTGTACATTATCCATTTCAGACTGATACTGATTACGCAGAGCATCGCTGTTACCGCTGTTTACACCGTTAGTCGTATTGCTCATGACCTTACTCCTCATCAGATTTAGGATTGAATGACGTGTCATTCATCTGTTGAGTATTGCGGTTAGCTGACGCGTTCCCGCCGGGATAAAAAATTAATCCTGCCGGGACGAAAGAGATTTAATGCGTTGGTATAGCGTACGTCGCGGTACGCCCAGTTCATGAGCGGCGCTCACGACGCGATTGGAATGGCGGGTCAGGCAATCTTCAATCAGGCAATATTCGATGCGCCGCATGCGATCGCGCAGGCGCAGACACTCATGCTCCGGGCAACACTCATTATTCAACGGTGGTATCCCAAGGACAAACCGTTCTGCCGCACCACGCAGCTCGCGAATATTCCCCGGCCAGTTATGCAACAATAAGCGCTCCACAAGCTGGGTGGTCATCTTTGGCAATGCACACCCCAGCCGTTGCGATGCTTCATCAGAAAATTTACGGAAAAGCGGAATGATACATTCAATTCGCGTGCGCAAAGCGGGTAACGCAATCTTTACGGCGGCCAGTCGAAAATAGAGATCCTGGCGGAAAAGCTTCTTTTCAACCAGCTCACTCAGCGGTTTCTGGCTGGCGGCAATCACACGTAACTTCAGCGGCACGCTTTGCGTGCTTCCAAGCCGGCAAATGGTACGGCTCTCCAGAACACGCAAAAACTTAACCTGCAGGCTCAATGGCATACTGTCGATTTCATCAAGAAACAGAACCCCCTCAGTGGCGCTTTCAATATAACCCGCACGCGAGTGATTAGCCCCCGTATAGGCGCCCGCAGTAACACCGAACAGCTCGCTTTCAGCTAACGACTCGGGAATAGCCGCGCAGTTTATCGACACAAAACGGCCCTTTAACCCGGAGTTATTATAAAGCCGCTGAGCCAGAGTATCCTTCCCGGTCCCCGTTTCCCCCTCCAGTAATAAATCGACGTTAAGCGGCGCTATGGTGTTTAGTAAAGGCATTAAATCACGATGAATATCCTCCATATAATTGACTTCATCGATTTCTTTTTCATCACCCAGTACTACAGGTAACTCCATTATTGTTCTTGTTACCATTTCATCTTTTTTCATATAGCTCAATTCCGGACCAGTTCAAACATATAACAAATTATTAGCGCTTGCTTATTGTTAACAATTCATCGCTTAAATACTCATCCGTTAAACAATAAGAATCATCTTATTTAATAAATAAACCGCAATAATAGGCGGTTCAATCCCCGATAAAAATACCAGGGGATATTTTCAATAAAAAAATAGAATCAGCAAATCTCCCTTCAGGATCTCGCATAACTATTAGCTATATTTATAAATAGCATAAAATATCCTGATGGAATATCCGCCAGCGCGGCAAAAACCGGGGTATTCACCGTTGCCCACCCTGACCACTTAAAAATAAAAAAGCAAAAACAACAACAAACAAAGAATAATAATCTAATATTTAAATAAATCTAAACATAAAAAACCAAAACAATAGGATTCAACTATTGATTAAGCACCAGATAAACGTGATAAAATAAAAATAGCATATTAATATCCAGCAATTAATTAGCCTTAAATGCCACATTTCATTTAAAAACCAGAAGAATATTCTATTCCTCGCGCAAATAAAACATACAAATTCATTATAATTTTAAATGTGTTTTTTAATTTCATCAAAATTAAGAATAATCACGCACGATCCAAAAAAGTGTCTTTGAAATACACTTTATCTTCGCTAAAAAGACAAAAAGCGAAAACATCATGTAACCTATAGCGTTTCCTGACGGCAGGCAGTATTGCAGGCAAGTACAGCTAGAAATAAATAATTAAATAACGGGTGTGCGGTTGAACCTCATATTTATATTAACGAATTTAGCCTGATTTATTATCAGGACGTGAATATCAGTTACTGTTCCGTACAATCCCGGATGGGAAATAAGATATTACCTCACAGAAACAAGAACCCTTTGTTACTTAATTCCTTTGACGGGAAAGGTAATAAAGAAATGATGCACGAGTAGGGGCTTATATTGAATTATCTATCACGTAAATCCCCAGCCTCGTCATCCTTGACATGACACCATTGCGATCCACTTTCAACAGGGTTTATGGTGCTGCCTTTTGAACCCTCTCTTCTTCTGCTTGCTGCTTTAGCCATAGCTGATACTCGGTTAGCTTGGCCCCTGCGGATCGGAATAAGGAGGCGGAGGAACGTCCGTGAACGGCTGCCCATCGAGCTCAGTATAGGCAGGCGCGTTTTCTCTCTGGAAGCCCGGCTCGTCAAGGACAGAAGCAAAACTATCCTGCCGCTCTTGCGCATTTGCGTAGTCGTTTTGCTGGAAGGGATTGATCCGGCCCGGCTGAAACGGGCTCAGTGGCCGGGGCAGCGCGTCTGCACGGGAAGGCGCGGCTGGCAAGGATTTCATCTCAGACCGCGCGGCAGCCGCGCTGGCTTCTCGCTGTACAAAAGGATTAATCCGGCCCGGCTGAAACGGGCTCAGTGGCCGGGGCTGCGCATCTGCATGGGAAGGTGCCGCTGGCAAGGGTTTCATATCAGACCGCGAGGCGGCCGCGCTGGCTTCTCGCTGTACAAAAGGATTAATCCGGCCCGGCTGAAATGGACTCAGTGGCTGCATAGCCCGTTCCGGCACATATGGATCTTGCCCTGACGTTGCAGGATTTTCTTCTGATATCTCAACGTTATGATCAATCTCAGTTGCCGGAAGCGGCATCGGACGAAATATATTAGAGAGCCAAACTGTCATATGCCACCTCCCGGTGGAGAGTGTAAATACAATACTGTTTGTGAAAGCAGACCGGGTTTAGTTTCACCCTTTTTATATTTCCTCGTTTACCACGCGTTCAGCGAGCGCCTCACTTTGATCCCGATTCCTTTTCTGTTGCAGCTTAATGTAGATATTTTTAATTTCACGTGCATAGCGCATCCGCAACGTTAGCCGCGCGGGAGAAGAGCCGGCGTTATACATGCCGACGGTGTTCCAGGAACGACCATAATGCTGAAAAAGGCCATGCAATACCCACGCACCTGCCGACACGCAGGTACAAGGCTCAAGCAGCAAACGTTCGGGCGAGATCCCCAGACGAGCCAGATGGGCAAAATGCGTACTGTTAATCTGCATCATACAAATATCCTGCGTATGGTTACGATTAGCCAGATTTACGGCGGCGGGATTCATTCCGGACTCTTTAATCGCTATCGATTTAAGCAGCACAGGCGAAATACCAAACGCCCGTCCGACAGTATTGAAACAATCGGCGTGAGCGAATGGCGAAATGCAGAATGTAAAAAGGCCAATCTTCAGAAGTTTCATTTTTCGTTTCTCAACGGACAGTATTTCTGGGTGGCATACGGTCAGGGAAAGTTCCGACAGAGAAAAGAACAAATAATAAGTGGGAACCAGCTCGAGGGTGCTGTCACTTAAGCTAAAACCAAATCATTAATTGATGGGTTATGGCTTTGTCGCTCCTTTGATGAGGAATATCCTATGCAAATTACGTCAAATGCATCCCACTCTCTGCTTACTGACATTCCTGATGCAAATTTGTCACCGGCAGAAGAGGGAAAATTTTCAGGAAATCACAGTTACCGGGACCGCGAGCAACACATATCGCCTTCCCAGGCGCTGAGATGTCACGGTGCGAACGCTTCGCTAGCACCACGGCCTGTCGATTTCAGTGCATCACCGCAGGAGAATAAAGCCGATAAACCCACTTCTCCGGCACGTTCTTTCGGTGGGAGTGGCGCGAATTCCCCCGAGACCCTGGTGAAAATGATGCAAATTATGCTGACTGAACTGATGCAGCTGCTTTTTAAAATGCTGGCCAGCTTTCAGGACCCTTCGGCCAGCCAGTCGGGAGGAAGCCCTGCTGACGGGGGAGGAGATAGCAGAAGCCCTTCGTTCAAACTCTCACCGAATACGACATCGCCAGCAATGGCATCTGGCAGCCCGGTTAATGATGCCACCCCTGCGAATAAATCGGCAGAGACGTCAATGCCGGGTTTACCGCCACAACTACAGCAGTTCAGTAAGGAATATGCCGATGCGGCAAAAGAAACTGGCGTTCCTGCCAGCACTCTGGCAGCGCTGACCTGGACAGAATCACGCGGCAATGTCCAGGCGACTTCGACCAACCCCGGTAACGGGGAGACGGATGGCGGTATGAATCAGATAAACCCGGATACCTACGAGGCGATGCGCGAGAAATACCCGGATAAATTATCCGGCGATGCGAACGATCCGCACAACCAGATCCTCTGCTCCGCCCTGATGTTGCGTGATTATCAGCAACAGTTCGGCGGGAATATGGATGCAGCGTTACGCGCATATAATTCCGGGCCGAATCAGGTCAATCTGAATGACTTATCCCTTGTGACGCTGGGTAACCCAAACTATGTCAATGAAGTTAACAGTACGGCTAGAATTATTGCATCTGGCCAGGGTACTGTCCCAGCCTGATCATTGATCAGGCTATTTATAAAAATTTTCCATATAACAACCTGACATAATAAAAGAGTGGTAAGTTTTACCCTGACTCGCCAGGTTGTAATATTGATAAGCTATTTATTGCACGACGTGGTTAACTACAACGAGCCTTGATAGCAGCAACATTATTTTCCAGGTTTTTCGGATCATATTCAGCCAACTGAAAATTAAAGCCCTGGTAATTATACGAGTTTAAACGCTCAAGGCGCAGCATTTTTGGATTGCCGTCAATATCAAATAGCTTTGCAATATGTTCGGGGTCTATATTGCCATCCGTCATATTGATAAAGTGCGCATTGATATCGTTCAACGACAGCGGGTGCGAAGCTTTTTTATTCATCCAATCCTTTAAACGCAATGGACGCATTGCACCATCGCCTAAATCTGACTGATAAAGAAACGCCTCACGTTGTGGCTTCTCATTATCAGGAAGATCAATGACGTAAGCGTGTCCTAACCGTGAGTCGTTAACACGCAAAACAAAATGCTTATAGGCAGGTAAGTTGAATAATTGCTGCTGAAGCTGTGGCAGGGAGAGCGTTTGCCCTCGCTCGAAATCGTAGCTGAAATGATCGGTATCGAGGAACAACTTCATCACGTTATTTGCCGTTATACCGCAGACTGGCTCATTGATACGTTTGCTGCTTCCCAGCATCGCTTCAACTTCCATTGTTGAGCATCCCCACTCTTTTGCCGTCTGCTCAATATTGTCATCGATCGCTTTCAGCAATGCGGACGGGCTTTTATGGTGGAGGGGTATAGCGTTGTCAACGCTGTTCAACAGCACGTTAGCTCTCAAATTTAAGGAGCTTAATATTGCAAAATCCAGTACGTATTGGGTTGAACGGTTATATACGCTGTGCGAAGACGAAATATGTTTTTGAACGACCACATTTTGTGGGTTGGTATAATCCTGTATATTTAAATCAAACTGAGAAGAATAAAAAGGAGAGATTGTATTTTTCATCCTGGTCTACTCCTGTCATGAACCATTATGTTTACAAGACTAAACAAAAATCAGTGACAAAATATTTATCGAATAAAATCATAGACCATCCTCATATCCGTGAAAGTGGCGTGACGACTGCTCACATATAAACACATGGGTATCAGCATCATTTTCGATGTCACTTCGCATTATTATATTGCATACTAAAATACTCGATACCGAACAACGCTCTGTATTTTCGCCAGGTATTATATATGAGTAAAAGTTCAGACAGACTATTCAATCTTAACTTATGCAGGACGATGTTTTTATAATTACTGGAGATTTTTGAATTAAAATGAAATAAGGAGGAGATTTCATAATTTGTTTTGCATGCCAAAAGAGCCAGCAGAACATTATTTTCAACAGTGCTCAAATGGGCCTTTCTTATCCTTGGTTCATTTAAATTTCGTTGAAAGAGCTCCAGCTCGTAGCTAATGTCTTGTAAAGACGATGATTTATGCACCCGCCTCACGAGAGGGGAAAATAAGCATAAAAAAGACGAATCATCGCCATTAACAATATAATGGAGAAGTTCTTTTTGTAGCAGAAGAAGATATTCATCACCACGATCATATAAAACCACCTCCATGCCATGAAAATGACTTACTTTTGAAAAAGTCTTCATTCCCATAAGAACATAACGATCGAATGAAATAACATCCATTGACAAAACCCTTACGTGATTTTTAAATACATCCCCTGACACTCGATTAACATATGCGATATATAATGACATCAGGAGGGAATTTTATGGCAAAACTTATCACGGACTATAAACTTAGCGACAAAAATCGAAGCATGCTAATAGCATGCCGGAATATCAAAGCATACGTACTGTAACGGACTACGAAGCTTATCCAGCATTGTGTTTAATTCGGCCCAATAAATAATCCAGGCACAACCATCAATTTAATTCGAAAATTAAAAGTTAATGGGATCGCAACATCATCGCCCGATAAGTTTCTCTGATTGAGTGTAAGTCGCGTCATATTAGTTCCAGGCATTTTTGTATTTTTATCTGAAACAGGGATTGCAGACACTGGAACTGCGCGGGGAGGCTTCAATGAGCCGGAACCTGGAGGATACTCTGGGGCATAATCGCCTAAAGATATATATTTGCTTTCAAATACGATCCTTCTCTTTATCGTGATAACACAAGGGGTTCCATACTGAAGAGTAAGATAATGAACTATGTCCCCGGGAACTACGCTCTTCCCCGACACACTAAATTGAAAATCTCATGACGCTGTGTTGAGGCTTGCGTACCGATGAATATTTCCAATTACACCCCGGCTTATGATATCCATAACCATTATGAACATTCAAACTCACAGCCACCTGTTCATCATTCTCAGGAAAGCAATTCTGTTTTGCAGCGGCCGGGCTTCGCTACGCCTTAATTAACGGACGACATGTAGAATTGACACCTATGAATTCGACTGGCTTTGTTTCTTCATTTCCATCCCCGGTTGAACGCCGAATGTTGCATCGCAGTAAACTGGCAATTCCCTCTCGCTATGCTGAGCGACTATTGAAAGGGGAAATTAGTAATATCGCTGAAACTGCCAGGCGGCATATGCGTCTCATTGTGGATTCAGAACTTAATCGGTTTCCTTCCAAAATGGCTGAACTCAAGCAAAAAACGCTGGAACATGTTGGGTCATTTTCAGGTGATGACATTGGAAACATCTATAGTGCCCTGCTGGCTTATCAGGATTTGTACGGTAATAATTATCTGATGAATGTCGCTTGTCTGGGATATAAAAAACTGGATGATTACCTTCACGATCTGGATGAAAAATATAAAGACCCAACAAAAATAAACGCGTTCCTCGAAATATTTAATGATAAGTATAACGATACTGTTATCATGGATGAACTCGGTCTGAAATATTCTCGCGAACGCCTGGAAAATGAAATAATAGGGCAAGCTCAAATTCTGGATCATTTTTTAAAAACCGCGCCTCGTTTATCCGGTGTTTCATTACTGAAAGGCGCTGGCGGTCTTGATGAACCGCTAAGTACTCAGGTTCATGGGAGTCTGCTCGCACAATCCCTGTTATATGGGCAAGGGCTGCGTTTTAACGGATTTCTGAGTACAACTTCAAGTTATGAAGTAGCTGATAATTTTTGCTTCAGTGAAATAGGCGATCCCCTTTATGCGATTGATCTTACTAATAATAGTGATGAATCCGAGGTGCTAAGGCGAGACACATTGCATGCACTGAATGATGTTGATTTCGAAACAGAAAATATTCTGTTTTCGTTTAACGCACATAATGTCGCTGGCGTTAGCGTTAAAAGCATAAAAAACGCAGCCGAGTCAGAGGAATCAGCAAACGCACTGGACGATGAAGATGAAATATTACTCGCCCCTGGCCATTCTTTTACCCCAGAGAAAGTGGTGCGTATGGAAAACGGCTTTATTGTCATCGGGACGCTAACCTACGAAGAGGGATAAACCTTCGCTAAAATCCGGCGCGGTATCAGGATGATGGCACACCCGGTTTTTTGTAGTACAGCGCTCGCTGGCTTGATGTTCCGTCGCGCCAAACCACGTTTCTCAGTTACCGCTAAGGTTTTTTACGACACGACGCTAATTCTCCTACGGCACGGGTGACGACGAACAACCCATGCCGGAACAGATAACAGAGAAACGGGAAAATTATGAGGGAGTGTAAGCCACAGTTAATCTATCGCTGGAACGGTTGGCCGCTTCATTATTCACCCGAAAAGTGGATATCGCCTCCGCCAGCGCGCTGGCTTGTAGCTCCAGTGAATTGGCTGCGGCTGCGGCTTGTTCAACCAGCGAGGCGTTCTGCTGAGTGACGCCATCCATCTGCGAAACGGCAAGATTAACCTGATCGATCCCGGTGGCCTGTTCGCGCGAAGCATGTGATATTTCCGCAACGGTATCAGTCACATGTTTAACGGACGTCACAATTTCGAGCATGGCAGCCCCCGCCCGCCCGACTTGCTCAGTCCCCGCGTTGACCCTGTCCGTTGAGTTCTGGATCAGATCTTTGATCTCTTTAGCCGCTGAAGCGGAACGCTGAGCCAGCGTACGCACTTCACTGGCGACGACCGCAAAACCTTTCCCTTGCTCACCGGCTCTGGCGGCTTCAACGGCGGCATTGAGTGCCAGAATGTTCGTCTGGAAAGAGATGCTGTCGATCATGGAGACAATGTCAGCAATTTTGCTGGAGCTTGTCGCAATTTCGTTCATGGTCTGAACCACTTCCGACACCGCTTTACCGCCCGATTCGGCAATATCTGACGCCTTGAGCGCCAGCAAATTCGCCTGGTACGCGTTGTCAGCATTCTGCTTCACGATGGAGGCAAGCTGTTCCATTGAGGCCGCCGTTTCTTCAAGCGAGGATGCCTGTTCTTCCGTGCGGGATGAAAGATCTAAATTCCCTGCGGCAATCTCCCGGGAACCCACATGTATTTCATCCACCCCGTTTCGAACCTGCGCGACTAAATTGCGCAGGCTCTCCTGCATACCACGAATAGCGTTGAGAAGTTTGCCGATTTCATTATTACCGGCCACCTGAATATTTGTTGTTAAATCACCTTTGGCGACGATATCAAGATGTTCAACAGCATAGTTTAGCGGCCGTAATATTACATTACGCAGAACATACAAAACAGCAACACTAATTAAAAGAGCAAGCAACAATCCTATAAACATAATCCATAATAATTGGTGGTATTGTCTTTGTTGCTCATCCATCAAATTATTAACCGTTTCATTGGTACTTTTTTGATATTTTTCGAGCGCGGCTGAGAAACGCCCGCCGGCTTTATCAATTTGCTGCACGTTAACGTCGTAGTAACTTTGTACGTCCCCTGCCTTCAGTAATTGCTCAGCCTTATCAAGGAGTGTATTCAGCGCGCCAGCCGAGGTAACCAGTTCGGTTTTTATCTCTTCATCCCGGCTATCCATCACCGGCAGAGTTTCAAATTTTCGCAGGTTGGCCAGCATCCTTTCGTGCGTGGTCTGAATATTTTTAAATACCCATGCCTCCGTTTTTCCCTCTTTTAACAAACTGGCGTAGACCAGCGCAAAACCGGCACGTGTACGGGCCGAGTCTTTGTAGATATCATTAATCAGGATTACCCGACTGTCAGAATTGTGAATAAATTCAGTCGTGTTTGTTGAACGGGTGAATGCGAAAAAACCCACGGATGAGATAGCTACAATAATCAATACAAATATCGATATGGCCCCTGACAGCGCCACTCTGACAGAAATATTTTTCATTAATACATCCTTACCTGCGTGTTCCGTAAACCCTCATGTTATCGGTAACACATCATCGGCAAGGCCGCTGGATTGTTTAATCTCTTTCTATAATTTTTTTTCAGTTTGCCGCTGCGCTCACCTTACTCGCTATTAGCAGCAGGCCGCGGTAAGAAAAAAACTTAAAAATGAATACTGGCTGCAATTAAGCTTGTGCTATGCAGGAATAGCGGGTTTACTTCCGCAGTGTTTACAAACGCGATGGCTTTCGACCATTAGCAACATTAATCAATCAGGAGGGATAATGCATACGTTAGGAATGATTACCGGAGCAGCAATTGTGTTCATTATTTATTTTTTGGTTAAAAAAAGACGCCATTCAGCCTCAGTCAGTAAAGCAAAAAAACAGGATTAAGCTGTTTTACTGGGGTGACTTTCTGGCCCCATAGCAGGCCGCTACATTTCACGCGGTATCGCGAACCGCCCTTCCCCCCGGCAGCCAGACAATTGTTTAATCCGTTATCTGATTACAAAAGAATACTTCCCTACCGATAATTATATTTCTTATTACCCTGAAGAAATTACTGATATTCGTCGCGACCTCTGCTCATATTTTCCCGCTTCCCTTGCCAGTAAACTCCCATCATTATTTAACGCAAGGAAAGGGTTACCCATGAAAATTAAAATTATCGCACTGGCCGTGGCGCTATTCAGTGCTAATAATGCATTGGCTACCGAAAATATCTCTCTTGATATGTATCGTCAGTTATTACCAAAAGATTCCGCAGGCCAGATTGATTATGACCTGCATCTGGCGGATAAATTATCACTGCCGTATCACTGCAATATTAAGCAAGACAGTGAAGGCCGTTATGAAATTGATCTGGATAACTGCGAACATCATGACCTTGACTGGAAAAAAGATCGTTCCGGCTTGGTAAAACTGGATCTGCTGGGTGATAGCTCCGATGCCACCATGGTTGAACATAAGTTGTGGGCGATGGCCTTCGCGCAAGCCTATGTCAGTACGATGATCCAGATGCAGTTCGGGCTGGACAAAGAGAACGGTACCTTTGATTTGCAGCGTCCTTTCGGCGTGGGTGAGAGCTTTGGTAACTATTTCGCGCGCAATATGGGGCCGAACTACTTTGTCTCTAAAGGGCTTCAGGAGAGCTCATTAGGCCGCGATCTTCCTGCGCCATCGGAAGAAGGGGATGACGGCGTGCTGCAAATTGAATATCCGGGCAGCGCCTGGAGTGAATTGCAGGGCACTGGCGGCGGCGGTTTCCCGCGTATTTTTGGTATGATGCAGCCGAAAAAAATCCTCGACTCCTTCTCCGGTCCGGCACGCAATATTATTGGCTCGGCCGTAACCAGCGGCTTTTATAACGGTTCCGTCATTGGAATTAACACCGGTTCTCTGCCGTGGGATAAAAATAAGACCGATACGACAGTGCGTATTCAGGACTTTATTCAGGGCAGTAAGGATAAAGATACATTAGCGATGGTAATGAGCTACATGTACAACCGTGGCCCCTATTCCGTGAAAGAACTTCTGCTGAAAAGCGAGCAAAGTTTCCAGCATTGTATGGCTCTGACAGACCACCTGGAGAGCGATCCGGCCTGTTTCGTTCAGTTGAATGATTTCGGCACTCGCTATATTCGCCAGATTCCGTATGTCACTCAAATGCTTAACGAAGCAAGCCAGAAAGAAGAAACCCGCTATGAAACGCAACTGACGCGCCTTGATGTCAGCAACTACTTCGACCTGCTGGCACGCTATGGTTTCTACAGCAATGCGGAGATGGCGAAAGCCAAGCCTGCCGCGATGGCCCGCTTCGATGAACTGGCGAAAAACGGCGAGATTTCCTGGTCTCACGATTTTGCCAAAGTTCTGGAAGCGCTGATGGTGGAACTGCCGGTCACCCAGTTTGCCGAGAAGAGCCCCATTGACGAGTCGCTGGTTTCTACGCTGACCAACAGTGACGACCAGCGTCTGTTCCTCTCCGTGGCGGATAATGTGGGCACGATCGTCTCGCACGACTGGCTGGAGCCGAACGCTAAAATCGCGCTGATGCCGGGTAGCCAGGTGCAGCAGGCCGCCTTTGAAAATGGCGCGGGTATGGATTGTGCGACGCTGATCCAGGATCAGCTCAGCAGCCTGGGCGGCGCGGCACCGGTGCATCTTTTCATTCAGCAGGAGAATGGTCAGTGCGCGATCAGCCAGGAAGGGGATGAAACCCCGTCCGAAAAACCGGGCATTCCGCAGAACCTTCAGGCCAGCAATATCACCACCACCACCGTAACCTTAAGCTGGAAAAAAGTGGCCGGTGATGTCGCTCGCTATCAGGTATACCGTAATGGCGAACTGCTCGAAAGCCCGCAGTCAGAGTCATTTACCGACAGCAATCTGAAGCCAGGCACTGCGTACGTTTACCAGGTCGCAGCGGAGTTCAGCAACGGTTTAGTGTCCGAACTCAGCGCATCGCTGAATGTGAAAACGTTAGCCGATGATGCGGACGAAACGCCAGCGCCGGGTGATGTTAAGCCGTGGGCAGAAGGCACCGTGTATAAAGCTGGCGATCGCGTGTCGTACAACGGCAAAACCTATTCCTGCCTGCAAGCGCACAGCGCTATTGTCGGCTGGGATCCGGCCAGCGTTCCGGCACTCTGGAAGCTTGAAAGCGCCCGTTAATAGCGCGCGTTGGCAATAAAAAAAGCCCGGTACGCAAGTATCGGGCTTTTTACTGGGTGAAAATTAGAACAGCGCTTTGCCGGAAGCGTCTTTGACATTCGCTTTCCAGGCGGCACGAACCTGGCTGGTTACAGAATCCGGCAGCGGCGCATAATCGAGGCTGCTCGCAATCGCGTTACCGTTTTTGTAAGACCAGTCGAAGAATTTCAGCACTTCTGCGCCTTTCGCTGCGTCATCCTGTTTTTTGTAGACCAGGATAAAGGTCGTGGAGGAGATCGGCCATGCGTCTTTGCCTTTCTGGAAGGTCAGATCCTGGGCGAAAGATTTGCTCCAGTCAGCCCCTTTGGCGCTGTTGCTGAAGCTCTGCTGCGACGGTTCAACCACTTTGCCGTCGGCATCAAACAATTTGGTCCAGGTCAGGTTGTTCTGTTTGGCATAGGCATATTCCACATATCCAATGGAACCCGGCAGGCGCTGTACGAAAGCGGCTACGCCGTCGTTGCCTTTACCGCCGAGACCGACCGGCCAGTTAACGGTTGAACCTTTACCAATTTTGCTTGCCCAGTCTGCGTTCACTTTAGACAGATAGCTGGTGAAGACGAATGACGTGCCGGAGCCATCTGCACGACGCACAACGTTGATATTGGTGTCCGGCAGTTTTACTTTTGGGTTCAGCTTAGTGATCGCCGGATCGTTCCATTTTTTGATGGTGCCCAGGTAGATATCACCCAGCGTTTTACCATCCAGAGTCAGCTCGCCGGATTTCACACCCGGGATGTTCACCGCCAGCACCACACCGCCAATTACCGTCGGGAACTGGAACAGGCCATTTTTTGCCAAATCGTCATCGCTCATTGGGGCGTCGGATGCGCCGAAATCAACGGTTTTTGCAAGGATCTGTTTGATACCGCCAGAAGAGCCAATTCCCTGGTAGTTGATCTCAGGGCCCACTTGTTTCTGATATTCAGCGGCCCACTTTGCGTATACCGGAGCCGGGAAGGTCCCGCCTGCGCCAGTCACATTGGTTGCTGCGAAAACGGTAGTCGTAGAAAGTGCAAGTGCTGCGGCCATCAGGCGAACAGATGCATTAAACGTTGCCATAATCTCTCCAAAAACAAAAAAGTTGATAGATTTTTGAATAATTTTGCGGACGGAGGGAAGGATAGAGCGCTTATATGACAATTTTGTGTCATGACAAAAAATAGAGCGGTATCAACCAGCATAAAAAAACTCCGGGCAGTAACCCGGAGGAGTGAATGAAAAGCAAAATAAAAATGGAATTAACCTAAGGGTTAAAATGTGCAACCCGGCAATCATAGATTGGGCGAAGTTGCAGTAGCCGGGAACTATTAGATAGTGAAAAAATCGCAGCTATATGACAAAAGCGCCGAAAGAGTGTAAGTGTATTTTTCTACGCATGACTGTATTGTTACAATTTTTAGCTGGCAACGCTGATGATATTTATCGCCGCCCGGAAAACTTTCCATCTGGTTATTTCCCGGGCGGCGCTTTACTTACGCCAGTTATTTCCGTAGCGCCACCGCGTTATTTAGCGTGACCGGTTCAGACTGGCTCGCAGAATCTTTACACCACAGTTTTTCATAGGCATAACCGGTCAGATCTTCCACCACCTCCCGCGCTTGCGGCGCAACATTCTGTTTCAGACCGTTCGCTTTCAGACGATCGAGTTCATCAACGAAAATCTTATGCGTGCGCTTGTTCAAATGGAATGTCAGCGCCTGCCACAATGCCACCAGCAATAACCCAACGGTGCCGACAAACAGCAGCATCACAATGGTGGTCACCGCTTCCTGCGGCTGTACCTGGCTGCCTTTAACGAAGCCGCCGCTTTGCAGCAACAGACCAACAATAAAGGTGGCAATCGCGACGGTGGTTTTGCGTGAGAAAGTCATGACGGCGGCAAATAGCCCTTCCCGCCGCTGGCCGGAAATCATTTCGTCAATATCCGGAATGAACGGGAAAACGTTCCACGGCGTGAACTCCAGCACACAGCGACCAACCTGGTACACCCCGGCAAGAATCACCAGCAATACCACTTTGTTCTCCGTCGGGAACTGGTACACCAGGAAGAAACCGCCCAGGCACAGGATCATCACGCTGTAGGCGAAAACATAAAGCCGCGATGGGCCGTACTTAATCATCGCCACGCCCGCCGCCAGCGTTACCGGCAGCCCGACAATACTCATCGACAGCAGGGTTCCCGCCAGTGAGGAGGAGACGTGCAGGCAGTAGACGCAGAAGAAAACAAACACCGTGTTATAGACGTCTTTTGCCGTGAATGAGAACAGATAGATTGCCAGATGTTTACGGAAAGCCCGCACTTTGAGCGTTGAAGCGTAATCTTTAAACAGAGTGAAAAGCACCTGCAATTTCTGGCTCGCGCTGGTTGGCTGGTAGCTCTTTTCCATCTCCGCCAGCATTTGCGGCGTTAATTCACGTTCCCAGGTGACTCGCCAGGAAATAAACACGCAGAGCATAAACAGCACGGCAAAAACGATACCGTTAATCAGGTAGGCATCGGCGTTTTTCTCCCCCAGCCAGCCAATCAACACGCCGGGAATAAACGTGGCGAGGAATGTACCGGCAGCGGAAAGAAACATACGACAGGTAGAAAGCTTAGTGCGCTCATTAAAGTCTTTGGTCATTTCCGAAGGCAGCGTTTCCCACGGAATAAGCACCATTGCCGCGATAACTTCAAATGCCAGGTACACGGCGAGATAAAAGAGAAAATTCATCCCGTCGAGCCACAACAAAATATAAACCAGCATTAATGGTGCGCCGATTAGCAAGAAAAACCGACGGCGGCCAAATTTCTTGCCGAAATAGTTTTTGTAGAAGTGGTCGGTGAAGCGCCCCATAAATAAGCTGACGATAGCATCAACAATACGGGCAATCGCCACGATCGACGCTGCTTCAATCGGCGACAAGCCCACGAAGGTGGTATAGAAAAAGAGTAACCATGCACCAATAACGGTAAATGCGCCGCCGCCCATAATATCCGTCATGCCGTAGCCGATACTGACGGGAATGGTGACTTTCCGGTTTTTGCGGATCATAGCGTTTCTCCGCGTTTATGCAGCTTACCCGCCAGCGGGAAACCGTTAACCCAATGAGTTTGTTGTTTATTTTTCATGGACATCAAAACTCCATAAGCGAATCTTCGTTCAACCATGTCCAGCGTAAAGCCGGGATCGTTAAGGCAAATACATCACGGCTTTCACGGTATCTCCCTTATGGTTTTTGTGTCTACTACCATACAAGATAAGCTGTCTGAATTGTGACCGGAGGCGAAGGGTGTAGAAAAAAATCTCCTAAAAAGACAGAAATGAGAGGTGAAACGCAATTTCAAAATGGATTTTGGTGGGGTAAGGAAATAAAAAACCCGCCTGTTTTCGGGCGGGTTCTAATCTGGTACGCACAGTTCATTCCAGTAGCTGTAGCGCATCACCACATGGAAGCGCTCATTTTTCATCGTAAATCCATACAGAAGGGTGATAATCAAGGCCGTAGAGCAGGCCGAATGGGATCATCAGCGCCACATGGCGACCAGAATCATATTCCCCCTCCTCCACGTGCACAGGCAGCACGGGAGCAAGGCGTTCAAGCCACTGTTGCAATATTTTCTTCATCCGCGAGTTCTCCGGCTAAGGTTGACCTTTTCAGTTAAGCGCAAACGCTTCCATAACCAAAACGAGAATTTTTGCGCTGGATTGCCGAAAATCGCATATACCACGACAAATCGTTGTCGCGAACAGCTGGCGTCGATTAGCGCGGAAAAAGCCCGTTTATTGATGAGAATGATCTTCATTGCGGGATATAAAAAAGCCCCTGCGCGATCGCAGAGGCAAGGCTGTGTCCGAGCCATCAAACGTATTAGTTAAATACCATACCGCCATCAATCAGCAGGGACTGACCGGTCATATAGTCTGAATCCGGCCCTGCAAGATATGAGACGCAAGCTGCCACATCTTCAGGCTCTGACAGGCGCCCAAGCGTAATGCGTTTGGCAAACTGTTCGGTACCGTAACCGAGCGGTTTGCCCGCGGCTTCAGAGACCTGGCGATCGATTTCGGCCCACATCGGGGTTTTCACAATCCCCGGACAGTAACCGTTAACCGTGATGCCCAGCGGCGCCAGATCGCGCGCGGCGGTCTGGGTTAAACCACGCACGGCGAATTTACTTGAACTGTAAATCGCCAGTTCCGGGTTACCGACATGCCCCGCCTGTGAGCAGGCATTGATGATTTTGCCGCCGTGTTTTTCCGCTTTAAAAGCGCTGACCGCGGCCTGAATCCCCCAAATCACGCCTTTGACATTGATGTTGTAGACCTTATCCACCACTTCCGGGGTGATCGATTCAATGGGCGTTGAAGGCGCAACGCCTGCATTATTAACAATGACATCAAAGCCTTTTAGCTTGCTTCTGGCCTCTTCCACCGCGGCAAAAACCTGTTCGCGATCGGAAACATCGACTGTCACAGCAATCGCGCTGCCCTGCTGGCTGTTGATCTCGTCGGCCACGGCTTTGGCGGTGGCGGCGTTATAGTCGGCAACGGCGACGGCAAAACCATCTTTCGCCAGACGCAGAGCAATGGCTTTACCAATTCCCTGACCGGCGCCGGTCACGAATGCGACTTTTTTCATCACTTCTCCTTGGTTATTCAAAGAATCTGGTTAAGGTTGAGCTGGCCCATCAGCAGCGGGTTATCGCTGTAATCCACCGGAATGGCGACGACTGCCGGGCCCTCTGTGTCCATCGCTGCACGCAGGGTCGGTTCAAGTTCCGCCGTGCTCCCGACGGCAAAACCTTTCGCGCCAAACGCTTCGGCATAGGCTTTAAAATCCACCGGGCCGAAATTCACCCCGGAAAGACGCTGGTACTTTTTCTCTTCCTGAATCGCCACCATGTTGTAGGCGTTATCCACCCAGATGATGTGCAGCACATTCGCACCGAGACGCACAGCCGTTTCCAGCTCCATGCTGGATTGCAGAAAACCGCCATCGCCGGAAACCGACACCACTTTGCGCCCGGGGTTAACCAGCCAGGCACCAATCGCCCACGGCAGGGAGACGCCCATCGTCTGTTGACCGTTAGAAATCATCATCTGGCGAGCGCGGAAGCTGTAGAGATAGCGGGCGATCCAGATGTGAAAACTGCCCATATCGACCGTCAGCGTCACGTCGCTATTCACGATGTCCTGCATCGCCCGCACAATGCGCAGCGGATGAATGGCGAACTGACTAAGCTGCGCGCCTTTGCGGTTGAGCAAATCGCGCTGGTTGCAGCGATCAATCAAAATCTCCGACGCGCGCGGGGTGAGGATCAGCGGTTTTTCAATCTTCGACGCCAGTTTGTCCAGCGTGCTGGCGATGTCGCCAATCAGCTCAACGTCCGGAATATAGTTGCGCTCTTCATAGGCGGGCAGCACATCAATGTGCACCAGTCTGGCGTTGCCGGTGTTCCACATCGCAGGTTCATATTCCACCGGGCTGTAACCAATACAGATAACCAGATCCGCCAGATGCAGAAGCCGATCCCCGGCCTGGTTATTGAATAAGCCAACGCGTCCGGCAAAACGGCTGAAATGTTGCTGGTTGACTGCGCCTGCCGCCTGGTAAGTGCTGGTGACCGGAATGTGACTTTTTTCCAGCAGCAGATGCAACGCCTCGATATTCTCCTGTCGGCTGGCCATCAGCCCCAGCAAAAACACCGGGTTTTCCGCTGCGGCGATCATTTTTGCCACGTCGTTAATCATCGCATCCGGCGCAGCGCCTAACGCCGGAGGCGAACCGGCAGGCAGGATATTGCCGCTGGCAGGCTGATCGGCAATATCCTGCGGCAGGCTGACAAAAGCGCTGCCTGGCCGCCCCTGTTCGGCGGCGCGAAACGCATTCGATACCACTTCGGCAATGGCATCAGAAGAAGGAACTTCTACAGCGTATTTGGTCACCGGGCTAAACATCGCGACGGTATCCATGCTTTGGTGCACCAGTTTGGCTTTGTCGGCGCGTTTTACCGCGCCGCCCAGCGCCACCACCGGATCGCCTTCGCTGTTCGCGGTCGCCATACCAGTGATAAGGTTGGAGCAGCCGGGCCCGGAGGTGACCAGCGCCACGCCCGCCTTGCCGGTAATGCGTCCGACCGCACCCGCCATAAAGGCAGCATTGGCTTCGTGACGAACCGGAATTATTTTGATGGATGAATCCAGAAGGGAGTCAAAAACTTTATCGATTTTCGCGCCTGGAATGCCGAAAACCTGTTTAACGCCCTGAGCTTCCAGTTGTTTCACCACCATGTCGGCGCCATGCGCCCACTGCTGCGTATGGTTTTCATTGCTCATTAGTCACTCCTTTGTCTCTGTTTCAGCTTTCTACCGAACGAATTGCGGCATCGAGATTATCCGGATGCAGATCGGCCTGAAGAAACGCCGCATCCGCAGGTAAATCAACCATCAGTTTATGAATCTCACCGAAGGTCAACGTGCCGTGATCCAACTGATAATCCAGCAAATGACCACCGCCGCGCCGATCATCGGTAATAAAGTGTTCGTGATAACCGGCAACATTGATTCCCTGCATATGCTGCGGCGTACGGAAACCGACCAATACGCCCGCGCGGCTGTTAAAGCGAAACACCGGCTGATCGTCGAGCACGTCGGTCATCGCCCGGTAAGGTGGCGTCTGGCGCGGCACGGTGCGGGTGTGCGCGTGGCGAAAATGGCCCTCAATGCGCAGGGCGCAAAAAAGGTTGTCGGAAGGAATCTGTTTATCAATGATCTCGTGCAATTGTTGACGGCTGACGGGAGCATCGAACTGCTGGCTGTAGCTCGGCCGGAACCAGGTCATCACGGCAAACGGCGTTTTTTGCTCGGGGCGCGCCTCCCTGGCGCTGCCATCTGCACGCAACTGATAGACCTCGCTGTTGAAGGCAATCAGTTCGCCATCCAGTTCATTAAACGTGCCGAGTCCAAAATCGCCGTGATTGAGTAAATCCTTAATCGTGGTATTTCCTTCGTAAACCCCACTTAATAGCGCACTCATTAGCGATGTTTGATATATCACACATTCAGGTTTGCTTTTAGAAAAAGCACGAATTGTTTCACTTAAATTTTCTTTGCAGGAACAATCATTTAGATTAGTCATCCTCTAATACCTCATTGAGTAGACCTTTAGAAAAGCTGATTAAATATTGACTCGTTTCAGCGAGAGATTCCAATATACAAACCATCACGGTTTGAGATGTTTTCGATATGGAACTTCGTTATCTACGCTATTTTGTCGCCGTTGCGCAGACGCAACATTTCACCCGCGCAGCAGAAATGCTGGGCATGTCGCAGCCGCCGCTGAGCCAGCAAATTCGCCGTCTTGAGCAAGAAGTGGGGACGCCGTTATTTCACCGATTAACGCGCGGCGTGGAGCTCACCGATGCGGGCGAAGCCTTCTACGAAGATGCCTGCCAGATCCTCGCCTTAAGTGATGCCGCACTGGAAAAAGCCAAAGGCATCGCGCGCGGGATCAACGGCAAGCTCTATCTTGGCGTGACCAGTTCCAACGCTTTTCACATCCGTATTTTTGCCGTGCTGCGCCAGTTTCAGCATGACTATCCGCAGGTCATGCTCCATCAGAAAGAGGACAATATGGCGACGCTCATGCAGGAGCTGGATGAAGGGCTGATCGACGTTGCTTTTGTGCGCCTGCCCTGTGAAAACAGCAAAATATTTAATCTGAAATTGATTGATGAAGAGCCGATGCTGATTGCGTTGCACCGCTCACATCCGCTGGCCGATGAAGCCGAACTCGCGCTGTCGGAGCTGTGCGACACGCCTTTGGTGATCTTCCCACAGATGGTGGCGCCGGGGCTGTACGAACTGATTTACAATGCCTGTCTGCGCGCCGGCATCGACATGAGCCACCCGCAGCAGGCATCGCAATTTTCTTCATCGCTGAGCATGGTCAGCGCAGGATTTGGTTTCGCCATTGTCCCGCAATCCATGTCCTGCTTTAGTCATCCGCTGGTGACGTTCCACCGCATCAAAGGTGAAGTGTTGAAAACAGACGTGGCGCTGGCGTGGAGGAAATTCGAGCGTTCACCGGCAGTGAAGCGGTTTATTGATAACTTCTGAACGAAAACGCCCGGTCAGCCCCGGGCGCGTGGCGTTTAGCTGCGGTGCGTATTGACCACCTGACCGATCCCTTTTCCTTCCAGCGCTTCGTGCGGATCGGCAAAGAAATCGATATTGAAGTACGTGTCATCGGTAAGTAATTCAATGTGATGCCAGTATTGCGGCGGGCTGATGCCAAAGTGCCCGGCTTCAATCACCACTTCCACTTCCGGCGTGGTGTCGTGCTCACCGGCAAAACCGAAATACTTCACTGCGCCCTGCATTACCGACAAACGGCCATAAACGCCCTTTTTGGTATTGTGATGAGTGAGCAGCGCCTGCGGTACCGTCTCTTTCGTCCAGAACGGCGTGGAGCGGGTATGGCGGAAGTGAAGCGGAATTTGATATGCCATCGAAAACCTCCTGAAGTGTCGAATTACCAGCCGCACACATTGGTTTCTTCATCCGATTCGTAGCCACGGACAATGTTAATCAACTCTTTTACCGAGTCGGCGGCATTAAGCGGATCTTTCAATGCATCAAGGCTGGAAAATTCTTTATCGACAGAAACGCCATTATTGTTGTTCGTGACCGTCAGAACATATTCACTGTTATTTTCGCTAAAGCCGGAAGTCAGCTCAGCAACCGCTTCTACGGCAACATCCGGCACATATAATGACATCGGCTTCAGCCATATTTTTTCTTTCGTTTCATGCTTGCCGGAATGAGAAACCGCTAAAGAATAACCTTTATTTTCAGTCGTCATGATAAATACCTCACTCTTCCAGCAAAATTTTCGAGTCAACATAGAAATCGACGCTAAATATTGTGTCGTCGGTTAATGCTTCAATGTTGTGCCATTTTTCCGGCGGAAAGACGGCAAATTCCCCGGCATTGATTGTCACGGTTTCTACCGGTTGCGGGCTGGTTTCATCCGCGTAACCGTTATAGCGGATCGCCCCTTGCGACACGCTCAGTCGCGGGTAAACACCCTGCCTTGTACCGGCGTCCAGATGGCGTTTCCAGATAGACGCCGGGGCGGTTTCTTTCGTCCAGAACGGCGTCGTGCGGGTGTGAACATAGTTTGCGGGTATGGCAATACGTTGCATGTTTCATCCTCAAAGTTCTCGGCAAGCGGTGCTCACCGGGAGGGGGAAAAGAATATGTTGCATATCATATACCTCTTTTAAAATTTGTGGTCTACTTTTTTTAGTGGCTATTTCTTGCTAATTTTCACTACTCAAAAAGGGTTATTGTAAAAGACCATCAGCAGGGTGAAAAATAGTCTCATTACGACTTTAAATATAAGAGAAAAGAGACAATGAAAAGCAAATCAAAACTCAATTCATTCTATTACGGCTTTCCTGTGTTTATGGTTACCACGCAAGATAGCGAAGGGAAAAATAATATCTGCGCCGCCTCATCATCTATTTCACTCGGTGAGAAAATCATTATTGGAATAAGTAAGGGGAGCAAAACACACAGTAATTTAGTGGCCGGTTCCGATGCGGTCATCAATATTCCCGATCATACCCTGTGGGAGAAAGTCGAGCAGGTTGGCAGGTTGACCGGCGGCGATACGCTGTCGGAAAACCAGACCAAATGGGGCGTGGAAATCTGCCATGATAAATTCGCCAAAGCCGGGCTGAATGCGGAAGCCTCAATTGACATTGCTCCGCCGCGCATTGCTGAATGCCCGATTCAGGCGGAATGCCGCTTAGTGTCCATCAGTGATAAAGGCCGTTTTATTCTCGCCGAGCTGGATATTGTCAATCTGTGGGTAGAAAACCACCTTTTAGGGGAAAACGGCATTGTCGATTCCACCCAATGGAAGCCGCTTATTTTTAATTTCCGCGAATATGACACGGTCGGCGATGCGCTGGGCTTTAACGTTAAATACGGCAATTGATGGCGAAAATCGCCCCCGTTACCGGGGGCAATGTCTGAAAATTTACTCCAACAGGGTTTTATCCCAGCCATCAAAAATCGCTGCCAGGCTGTACTGCGCCGCGTTCGCCTTCGCGAGCTGGTAGCGTGCGCCGCCCTGCCCGGCGCCAGGCCCACGATTGTCGGACTCATAAAAACGGCTATCTTCCGGGTAGAACCAGATTTTATTTCCGGCTTTATCTTTGCCGGACATTTTGTCCCAGCCGTAAATATGGTCGTCAATCTCGCAGTGAATAAACGCCGCCAGGCCAATGGCATGCGGATCGGCATAACGCCCGTCACTGAATTCAGTGGTTGGATGCCATGGACGCCCGAGCGCAAAGCTGTTTGCCGGTACGCCCGGCTCTTTGCTTAATTTACTGTTGATAATAAACAAGCCAAATTTCTGATCCTGTTGGGTGGCGGGCGCAGTGATATAGCCGTACGGCGGGTCAATATCATTGCGGTTGCGGGCAATAATGTCGCAGCGATCAAACACCGCAATGCCAGGGCCAAAGATAAAATCGACATGACCGCTCACTTCACAATCGGTGAAATAACTGCGGCTGCCGCTTTTGCTGTAGAACGTGTCCTGATACCCCTCCAGCCGGACATGGCGGAAACGCGCCTTATCCGCGCCTTCAGAAATCATCAGCGCTACCGCCTGCGTATCTTTCAGCTTTTTCGGATCGGTATCCGCCAGCGCGGCATTAGCCGGAAAATCAAAGCTGTTGCGGATGGTCAGATTCTCGATCGTCACGCCGGTGGCGCGGATCTCCACCGTGCTGGTACGCCCGGTTCCCCACTTTTTCCCGCTGGCATCCAGCGCGCCCGCCGGGGTATTCGCTTCAATCTGCGTCCGATCTTTTGACTGCCCCACCAGCGTGACCGGTTTTTCAATCACCAGCCGCTCGTTCCAGCGTCCCTCTTTGATCAGAATGCGCCACGGCGTCCCGCTTTTCGGCGCAGCGGCCAGCGCCTGGCTGATGGAGGCAAACTCGCCCGCCTGCGGCGTGGCGGAAACGACCGCGTTCCACTCTCCTGCCAGCGCAGCGAACGGGCTGGTGCCAATACAAGCCAGCAACAGAGCGGAATAGTGCAATGTCTTCATCAAAACTCTCCTTCGTTTTTTAGTGTGTCAGTCGGCACGCACAACGAAGGTGTTTGGCGAATTTGTCGGACCAGCAGCGTGGCGGCATTTGCTATTACGGGCAGACAGCCCAACAGCGCAGTAAATCCCAGAGTGTATTGCACAGGCATTCTCCTGAAACAGATCCTCCCGGCCTGACAGCACCGGCGTAAGCGAAAGTTTCTGTTTCTGGAAAAAGCGAAGTTAATAAAATGCCGGAACGCGCAATGCATATCCGGCTAAAAGAAGGTATTAATTATTATAGGGAAAAATCAAAATGAAGTTTTACACACTAAAAAACATCGTTTTGAGATCAAATTCAAAAATATGACAATGGGCAAACAAGCCCGCTGCAAAGCGGGCGGGCGATCACACAGCAAACACGCGCGCGCAGCCGTTAATCTGGATATTAACCTTCATACCCGGCAACCAGCCTGGCCGGGTAACGGTCTGCACGGTAATCTGTTCGTCTGTATGCGCAAAAGCGAGCGTCAGCGCGGAGAGGTAACCGACGAAATCGATATCCACAATGTGCGCCTGCGGCAGCCCCGCTGCGCTATCGCACGGCTCGACGCTGATTTGCTCCGGGCGCAGCATAATACGCCGCGCGCCGGAAACCGACGCATCATCAACCGGAATGTCGCCAAGCTGGCAGCGCGCTTTTCCTTGCGCCACCTCGGCTGGCATTATCAGCGCGTCGCCTAAAAACAGCGCGGTTTCTTCATCCGCAGGCTGCGAATAGACTTCAAAGGGCGAACCAATCTGGGCAAAGCGTCCGTGGCGGATCACCGCAATCTGGCTGGCGAATGACAACGCCTCTTTCTGATCGTGAGTGACCAGAATCGACGCTACGCCCGCCTGAGTCAGTAAATCTGCCGTCGCTTTACGCGTGGCGGCACGCAAACCGGTATCCAGCGCGGAGAAAGGTTCATCGAGCAGCATCAGCGATGGCTGCTGCGCCAGCGCACGCGCCAGAGCGACGCGCTGCTGCTGACCGCCGGAGATCTCATGCGGCCAGCGCTGAGCCAGTTTGCTATCCAGCGACACCATCGCCATTAACGCGTCCACACGCTCACGCTTCTCATGACGGGAGCCGCTCAGCCCCCAGGCAATGTTTTCCCCCACCCGCAAATGCGGGAACAACGCACCTTCTTGCGGAACAAAACCAATTTTACGTTGATGGGCGGGAACAAACTGATCGCCAGCAAATAGCGGCTTTCCGTGCATCATTATCTGCCCGCTGTCTGGCCGCTCAAACCCGGCAATCAACCGCAGTAACGTGGTTTTTCCCGAGCCAGACGGGCCAACAATCGCCGTACGACTGCCGGGTGGAATAAGCAGGTTCACACTGTCCAGTACACGTGCGGAGCCAAAGGATTTGGAAATATTGCTCAGTTCTAACATCTTAAAGACCCGACAGTTTTTGTGATTGCTTATAGAGAAGGCCGGTCAACGGCAGGGAAATCAAAATCATCAGCAGCGCGTAGGGCGAGGCCGCAACATAATCGATCTCGCTGGTGAGCGCCCAGAAACCGGTCGCCAGCGTGCGGGTGCCAAGCGGCGAAAGCAGTAGCGTGGCGGTCAGTTCATTGCTGACACCGAGAAAGACAAGCGCCGCCGCCGCTGCAGCACCTGGAGCCGCCAGCCGCAGCGTGACGCTCAATAGCGCTCTGCCGGGCGAAGTGCCAAGGCTTTGCGCCACCTGTTCCAGTTCCACCGGCGCTTGCGCAATTCCGGCGCGCAGATTGATGAGCGCTCTCGGCATTAGCATCAGCATATACGCCAGAAACAGTGTGACTTCGGTTTGGTAAATCGGCCGGGCATAATGGATAGTGACGGTGACCAGCGCCAGCGCGACAACGATGCCTGGCAGCGAACTGGTGACGTAGTTGCATCCCTCCAGCACGCGGATCAGCGGACGCGGATGGCGCACCGCCAGCCAGGCCGTCGGCAGCGCAAACGCGGTTGTCAGCAGTGCACCGCAAAAGGCCAGAAACAGCGTCTGGCGCAGAGAAAGCCACAAATCGGCGCTGGACCAGTTCGCCAACCCGCCAAGCCACAGCCAGCGGGCAAGCACCACCATCGGCGTACCGAGCGCGAGAAGAGCCATCACCAGCATCAGCGCGAATCCACACGCCGAACTCCCGCGACCAAGCACAATGCGATGTTGCTGGCGCGCCGCGCCTGCACCGACGCGGGCATAACGCGCTTTACCGCGCGCGGCGGTCTCCAGTAATAACAACGCCAGGCAACAGAGAGCAAGTACGCCCGCCAGCATGTTGGCAGCCGGGCCGCTAAAGGTGGACTGAAACTGGTCATAAATGGCGGTGGTGAAGGTATCAAAACGGATCATCACGAACAGGCCATATTCCGCCAGTAAATGCAGCGCAACCAGCAACGCACCGCCGCAAATTGCCAGTTTGAGTTGCGGCAAAACCACACGGAAAAAGATGCGCCATGGCGGCGTTCCCAGCGAGGCGGCTACATCTTCAAGGCCCGGATCCAGCCGACGCAATACGGCGGCTACCGGCATATAAATAAAGGGAAAATAGGCCAGCACCGCGAGAAAAACGGCGGCGGGCAAACCATTGAAACCCGGCGCGACACTGACCCAGGCATAACTTTGCACAAACGCCGGGATCGCCAGCGGCGCAACGGCCAGCAGCGACCAGACGCGCCGGCCAGGCAGCGTGGTTCGCTCCGTCAACCAGGCCATGGCAATTCCTGCCGCCACACAGGCCGGAACAGCGCAGACAATCAGCAAAAAGGTGTTGTTGAGTAGCTCACCAACGCGCGGGCGAAAAATGAGCGCCTTCACCGTCGGCCACCCGGTATCAATACCCACCCCAATAACAAATCCCACGGGCAGTAAAGCAAGCAGTGCCGCAAAAGTGGCTAATACCACCAGCACCCCGGAAGGGCGACGCCGGACGGTTTGGCTGGCCGCGCGGCGTGTCGCCGGAAGACTCAAACTGGACATAAGACGCTCATTCATACCGCAATTACAGAAGACCGGCCTCGGTCATTAACTCGCTCACTTTTTTGCTGTTCAGCGCAGAAGGCTCCACTTTTGGCGCATCCAGTTGATTCAGCGGCACCAGTTTCGCGTTGGAAGCTGCGCCCGCACCGACAGCATATTCAAAAGCGGTATTGGTACGCAGCATATCCTGCCCGGTTTTACCGGTGATCCACTTGATGAAGGCCTGCGCCTGTTTCTGGTGCTTACTGGAAGCTAAAACACCGCCGCCGGAAATGCTGACGAAGGCGCCCGGATCCTGATGCTTAAAGTAGTGAAGCTGGGTGTTTTTGCTGTTTTCGCCGGTTTTGGCCTGATCAACAAAGTAGTAGTAGTGGTAGATAACGCCGCCATCAATCTGCCCGGCATTTACCGCTTTTAAGACAGTACTGTTGCCTTTATAAGGCACGAAATTGGTCTTCATGGCTTTCAGCCAGTCGAGCGTGACTTTTTCACCTTTCAGCGTGAGCATCGCGCTGACAATCGCCTGGAAGTCGGCACCTGACGGAGACGCCGCCCAGCGGCCTTTCCATTCCGGTTTGGCTAAATCCATTATCGATGCCGGAAGCTGCGCCGCGCTGATTTTTGTCGGGTTATAAACAAACACCGTGCTGCGCGCGGCAATACCGATCCAGCGGCCATGCGCCGGGCGGAACTGCGCCGGAACCTGCTTCAGGGTGTCGGCATCCAGCGGCGCGAACAGGTTGGCATTATCGACCAGCGTCATGGCCGGTGAGTTTTCGGTGAGGAAGACATCAGCAGGAGAAACCTTTCCTTCCTGAACAAGCTGGTTGCCCAGTTCCGTGTCGCCGCCATTACGCAGCGTCACTTTAATACCCGTTTCTTTGGTGAATTCATCAACCCAGGATTTTGTCAGGTTTTCATGCTGCGCGTTATACACCACGATCCCGTCGTCGTTAGTGGCGGCAGAAGCCGCAGACGCGGCGAAAACCGAAGAGATGACCAGTGCGATTGAACAGAACGGCAAAAAGCGATTCTTCATCCTCATTCCTTTTAAAAATAAGTGTAATAGCCAGTGCATGCGACCCGGCGGAAGTTTAATACTAGCAAAGGTGAAATGAGAATCGAAACAATTATCAAAAAGAACGTTTTGAAATTAAACACCATAAAAAGGCGAATAACTAAATTAATATGTCAATGATTAACTACAGGATATTCTTAAGATTAAGATAACCTTAAGTTACGCAGAAATATTTCATCTATTATTAAGCATCAGGTTCTGGCAACCGTTGATTTTCTTTGAGAGGATAACAAATTAGCACCTGAACTCGCGGAATAAAATACAGGCATCGCATAACAGCCTGAAAAGGTAAACAAAATAGCTATGAAAAATAAAAAGATAGATACGATGGCAAAAGTGGCTATGCGCAGCAGAGGCTTGTCGGTGAAGGAGAGACGCGTTCGCTATCAGGGGAAAGTTTTCACATTTAAATATGTATCCGGCCACTATGAAGTGTTCTTTAACGATGAAAAGGTGGATGTTATCGAAACAGAAAACATCAATCAGGCGATTGCCGACTACAAAGAAAAACACAACAAAACCAAACGTCAGATACCGTAAAAATTAACCACATAATTAATGTGGTTGAAAAACTCATCTTCCTCATAATAACCCATCATTTACTCCGGCATATTCCTCACATAGTCAATATTAAGCCTGCTAAGCAAGTGGCGTATTCTGTCATCAGTGAAAACAGGAGCGTGTACCTTCTCGCGCGGCAGAACGCCAGACAGCCGCAATCCTCAGCGATAAATAGCTGAAGGAAAATGGCACCGATACTGACTTAAACTAAATACACACCAACGCGGCTACGATATTTAGCTCAGGCTTCCCATAACATATAAGATATATTTTATGGATAAATTCTGAATAGCCTTTACCTTTATTACGGATTTACCGCCAGAGGATTATTCCAGATCCGTCGGCTGTGATTCTCCGGGAGTGAGTGCCTGCACTTCCAGCGCAGCCTTTTTCGCTTCCTGCTTGCGTTGCACATGTTCGCTGTTTTCTTTCGCGGCCCGCGCAAGGTCTAATTCCTCCTGCGTCACTTTTTTACCGGAAAAAGCGTCAATCATTTCCGTGCTGCCGTCAGGATATTTAACAACTGTTACCAGACGCCCGCCAAATTGCGGAATGCCGGTCATTGCCAGCGAATAATCAATTTGATGATTTTCGATTTCTTTCTTTTCTGCAAGCTGCTGCTCCGCCTTTATACCCTTCGCCTCTTTATGGCTTTCGGCGCGGCTGGAGAGCGTGACTTTGGTACTTTCGTCCTGATGAGATTTGTTACCCGCTCCGTTTTCAGTAGTGGTGTGTAGATCGGCTTTGGTGGCCGTATTTTCTTGTGTTGCATTGGCAAGGTGCGTGGTTGCCTGAATCGCCTGAATCTCCTGCATCATTATCTCCGCTGCTGGTTACCCGGATAATTCGCTAATGACTCCTCCGATCTGAGTCGAAAAAAAGCCCTCATAACGATTATCGACAGCAGAGAGAAACGGATTAATAACAAATAATGATGAAATAATCAGCGCTACAGACAAAATGTAAATAAGCAAATACCGAACAATCACATTGATAATTTACGTTAAGATGGATTTATTAATTTAAATATTATTTAAGTGATCTCTTAAACGTTAATTATATACATTGCAGTAGTGTTTATTTCTTATTGTTAAAACATTCGAGTGTGGAAATGCGATAGCCAGCAAACCTCGCATGATAACCGCATCCGACGCCAAACGAACTCCCCGCGCCTGCGGCATGCTGCTACTCTCAAACTCTCACAAAATGAAAAACAGCAGGAGTGACCATGAGCCAACAACCTTTACATGCCGCACCGCTAAGCTGGGGCCACGGCCCCCGAACTTTTGAGATCTTTATCGAACCCACCTGCCCCTTCTCCGTCCGGGCGTTTAACAAACTGGAAGCGCTGTTAGAAGCCGTCGGCGAAGAGAACATGACGGTCAAAATTCGCCTGCAATCACAGCCCTGGCACCTCTTCTCTGGTGTGATTGTGCGTTGCATCCTCGCAGCATCGACGCTGCCCGATGGCAAAAACGCCGCGCATAAAGTGCTGCGCGCGGTTGCCGATCATCGTGAAGAGTTTGAATTTACGGATCATTGCAGCGGTCCGAATATGGATGCCACACCGCAGCAGATTATTGAACGCATTGAAAACTACAGCGGCGTGCAACTGGCAGAAGCTTTTGCCCGCCCGGAGCTGCAAACCGAAATCAAATGGCACTGCAAATACGCGCGCCAGAACGGCATTCATGTTTCCCCAACCTTTATGGTCAATGGGCTGGTGCAGGCCGATCTTGGCAGCGGTGATGACATCAGCGTCTGGGCGCAGCGCATCCTTGCCTGAGCCCGCGACCACTTATACTGACTTAACCTGAACTTCAACACATCAACGAAAAGGCGGACCAAAATGTCAGACAACTACCAGCCACCGAAGGTCTGGACGTGGGATAAATCCAGCGGCGGCGCTTTCGCGAATATCAACCGCCCGGTTTCCGGCCCGACGCACGACAAAACATTGCCGGTGGGCAAACACCCGCTCCAGCTCTATTCGCTCGGCACGCCGAATGGTCAGAAAGTCACGATCATGCTGGAAGAACTGCTGGCCAAAGGGGTTAGCGCGGCGGAGTACGACGCCTGGCTGATTCGTATCGGCGAAGGGGATCAATTCTCCAGCGGTTTTGTCGACGTCAACCCGAACTCTAAAATCCCGGCGCTGCGCGATCACAGCACGACGCCGCCGACGCGGGTGTTTGAATCCGGCGCGATCCTGCTGTATCTGGCAGAGAAATTCGGCCACTTCCTGCCAAAAGATCCGGCAGGACGCACGGAAACGCTGAACTGGCTGTTCTGGTTACAGGGCTCTGCGCCGTTTCTCGGCGGCGGCTTTGGCCACTTCTACAACTATGCGCCGGTTAAAATTGAGTACGCTATCAACCGCTTTACCATGGAAGCCAAACGCCAGCTGGACGTGCTGGATAAACAGCTAGCCAACCATAAATTTATTGCGGGTGATGAATACACCATTGCCGATATGGCGATTTGGCCGTGGTACGGCAACGTGGTGCTTGGCAATGTGTATGACGCCGCCGAATTCCTCGATGCGGGCAGCTATAAAAACGTGCAGCGCTGGGCACAGGAGATTTTCGCCCGCCCGGCAGTGAAACGTGGTCGTATCGTTAACCGTACGTTCGGCGCGCCGAACGAGCAGCTGCACGAACGCCATGACGCCAGCGATTTCGATACGCAGACCGAAGATAAACGCAACGCCTAATCTTCCTCGCCGGGCGGAATGCCGCCCGGTTTCTTATCTCGCTGCCAGCTCGTCGCTCTCCATTTGTCGAAGTGCCGCAAGCGTCGCCAGCGCCTCCTGCTCGTCAATAATGCTCATGGCAAAGCCAACATGTACCAGCACCCACTGACCGAGCAATTGACGTGGCGATTCTTCGCACACCAGCGCGATATTGACGTCGCGGCGCACACCACACACATCAACCTGCGCCAGTTGATGGAAATCTTCGCCAACGGCCACCACCTGGCCCGGTACGCCTATACACATCGTTGTCTTACTCCACTTCAATACTTTTAATCTGCACGCCGTCGCTGTGCTCAATATGCAACGTCGGGCAGTGACAACGCGGGCACTCATCGTGCCGGGTGATCTCTACCGACGCGCTACAGTTCCAGCACCACGCCTGGGCGGGTTTATGGATGATATGCAGCGTGCATCCCTGCGCCAGCGTATCGCGACAGGCAATATCAAAACCGAACCGCAGAGCGCTCTCTTCGATACAGGCCAGCGCGCCGATTTCCAGCCAGACGCCCGTTACGCGCTGCGCGCCGTGCTGCCTCGCCTGCTGTTCGATAATTTCCACAGCATTCTGGCACAGCGATAACTCATGCATGCTGTGCGCCTCGCTGGCCGAACAGCAGCGCGCGGCGGCTGAGACTGGCATCCGTGACCGGTAGCGAGAGCGCCATTTTCAGGCAGTTATCCGCCAGTTGTACGCCCTGCTGCGGGCTGAGATCGGGTGTTAATGGCGACATTAAGGAGCAACTCAGGTACTGCCCCAGTGCCGGTAATTCGCCAACGGTAAAGGTCATCTCGCCGTAGGGCAGTTGCAACCCCAGCCGCTCGCTGACGCGCCGCACCGGCCAGCATTGCTGCGGGCCGGGATAGATGTGCAAACTCAGCATCCACGGCGTCAGCACGCAGCCAAGCCACTGGTTTTCAAACAGAGTAAACGGCGTGGCGTACACGTCCATTTGCGGATGCACAAACGGCAGCCCCTGCATTTCATGGGCGGCAATTGCCTTAAAAGCCTGCTGCACTTCGCGGTGCGGCGAAACGTCAAATCCTGGGAATTCATCATTGTGCATGAGCAGCCTCCCGTGGCGTCAGCACAACGCCGGATTCAGCCAACGCATCAATCACCGCCGCCAGCGCACGATCAAGGCAGGCTTCCACCACCGGCGTCATGCCGATATGCGGCTCCAGCGAGGCTGGCGTAACGCCAATCAGCGTCAGTTTCGCCGGAAACTCACCGGTAAAACGCAGCGCTGACAGTACGTCCGCCAGCCCTAATTGGTGCGGAGAAATTTTATTGCTGAACAGCGTCGGCACTTCGTCATCACGCAGGATGATGACCCTTCCAGGCTCGCTTTTCCGGCTGACGATCGCGTCGGCAATAATCAGGTGATCGCGGTTAGCCATCGCGTCGAGCAGTTCCATTCCGGCAGTACCGCCATCCAGCGCTTCAACCTCTTCCGGCAGATGGAAGCGCTGCGCCAGCGCCTCCACAACCCGTACGCCAATCGCTTCGTCGGTCAATAAAATGTTGCCGACGCCCAGCACTAAAATTGACATCACAGCACCTTCACCGACACAACATCGTTGCCGTCCGCGTCCAGCACATGCACTGCGCAGGACATACAGGGATCGAACGAATGCACGGTGCGCACCACTTCCAGCGGTTTTTGCACGTCCGCAACCGGCGTGCCCACCAGCGACAGCTCGTACGGCCCGGCGTCATCATTAAAGTTGCGCGGCCCGGCATTCCAGGTCGATGGCACAATCGCCTGATAGTTCGCGATTTTACCGTCTTTGATCACTACCCAGTGGGAGAGCATGCCGCGCGGCGCTTCCAGAAAGCCGACGCCTTTAAACTCGCCGCTCTGTGGAATGTCGGTTTTCGCATAGGTCTGCATGTCGCCTTTGCCGATATTATCGATCAGCGCCTGATACTGATTTTGCAACACGCCGTGCAGTTCGCAGGCGTGAACGGTGCGGCCAATAATGCGTCCCAGCGTTGAATGTAGCTGCGCCACACCGATCGTTTTGCCGGTTAATTTCTGGTAAATAGCGACAATATCATTCAGCTTCGTCGCCGTGGTTTCGTGCTTCGCCGCCAGTTTGCAGAGCATATTAGCCAGCGGACCAACCTCCACCGTTTTGCCGTAAAAGGTGGGCGATTTCACCCAGGAATATTTGCCCTCTTCCTGCCAGCCGGTGTACTGCGGCAATGTCGTGCCCTGCCACGGCTCCTGCGGCGCCTCGTCTTTGTACCACGCGTGTTTCGCGCTCTCCTGGATCCCTTTCACCATAAACGGATCGTCACCGGTGGTGATCGCCCGGAAGGTGCTGAGATCGGCGTTTTCAATGTACCCGCCAGGGAACAGGAAGCTGCCATTTTTCGCATCGGTGGGAAATTCCGGCGTGCTGAGGTAATTCACCGCGCCTTTACCGAGCGACAACCACTCGGGATAGAACGCGGCAATGACGGCGGTATCGACTTTATAAACCTGTTCAATAAAGCCCTCGAGGCGATCGATAAACGACTTCAGGTACATCAGGCGTTCAAGGTTCAGCACTTCAATACCGTCGAGGTTGATCGGGTTGGCGACACCGCCGACCGCCAGGTTCTGGATATGCGGCGACTTGCCGCCGAGCAGCGCCACAATGCGGTTAGCATCGCGCTGGCACTCCAGCGCTTGCAGGTAGTGTGCGACGGCTATCAGGTTCACTTCCGGCGGTAACTTCATTGCCGGATGCCCCCAGTAGCCGTTGGCAAAAATACCCAACTGCCCACTGGCAACCAGCGCTTTGATCTTATCCTGCACCGCTTTGAACTCGCCTTCGCTGTTCAGCGGCCAGTCAGAGATCCCGTGCAGCAGCGCGGCGGCTTTTGCCGGATCGGCCTGCAATGCCGAGGTGATATCCACCCAGTCGAGCGCCGAGAGCTGATAAAAATGGACGATGTGATCGTGGATCGAGTGCGCGGCAAGAATGATATTGCGGATGTATTGCGCATTCAGCGGCACATTGACCTTCAGCGCACTTTCGACTGCCCGCACCGAGGCGATGGCGTGAATGGTGGTACAAACACCACAAATACGCTGCATGATGATCCAGGCATCGCGCGGATCGCGATCCTTCACAATCTCTTCCATTCCGCGCCACATGGTGCCCGATGACCAGGCCTTTGATACGACGCCGTTTTCAATTTCGCAATCAATGCGTAAATGACCCTCAATGCGGGTCACCGGATCGATGGTGATACGTTGACTCATGCTTCGCTCGCCTCATGTCGCGCAGGTGTTTTTAACGGAGGAATAATCGGCAACAGACGTATGAGTAAGATGTATGCACAGACTTCAATTGCCACAAAACCAATAGAGATCATCAGCTCCTCCCAGGTCGGGAAGTAGCTGTATCCGTTGCCCGGATTGAACGCCAGCAGCGAATAGGAGAGCCGCCACAGCGCGCAACCTAACAGCATGCTGAGCGCGGCCAGGAACAGAACGCGGGAATCGTTGCGCCAGCGGGAAACGCGCAGTGCCAGCAGCGGGAAGGCCAGCAGTGCCAGTTCCAGCCAGAATATCAGGCTGTAAAAATCCCCGGCGAATGCGTAATGCCACTTGCCGCGCCAGCTGATTTCACCGACGCGCAGCAGCAGGAACAGCGCCAGCAGGACGCTTAGCACGCCCATCAGTTTATTGAACAGGCGCTTCTCATCCGGGCCGTTGCCGCGCAGGCTGGCCTGCATTAAGGAGCCTTCAAAGATAACGATCGAAAAGCCCATAATAAAAGCAGTCAGCAGTGAGAAGAGCGGCAGCATTTCGTAGCTTTGCCACAGCGGATAGACTTTGTATCCGGCGGCAATCATCAGCGAGCCCATCGATGACTGGTGCATCGTCGGCAGCAGCGCGCCAAGGGCGATGATAAAAAACATCACCTTATTCAGGCGGCGCAACGAAACCTTCCAGCCCAGCCTTTCCAGCAGCGCAGGCGCAAATTCCAGCGCCATCACGCCGATATAGATGGTCATACAGACGGCCGTTTCGAACAGCACCGAATTGACGTTGAAGTGTCCGGGAATGTAGAAATAGGGCAGATTCCAGTAACGGCCAACGTCAATGGTGATGGATAACCCGCCCAGCGAGTAACCGAACAAGCTGCACAGCAGCGCCGGACGCACCAGCGGATGGTAATCGCCGCGGTTGAAGACATAAACCGCCCACGCCAGCGCCCAGCCGCCGCAGGCAAAGCCGGTGCCGATCAGCAGGTCAAAGGCGATCCAGATCCCCCACGGATAACCGCCGTTCAGATCGGAGACCGATCCAAGACCGAAGATCAGACGCTTGAGAATAAAGATCGCGCACAGCACGATCAGCGGGGCGAACACTAGCACGGGTTTGCTCAGCAACTTACCGCCCATGGCTTGTGGATCATGACTCATGGTCATCCTCCTCGTGATGCTCCTTTGTATTACGCCGTACCAGCGCCGTCAGACCTGCCAGCACCGCCAGCGGCAACATCATGCCTTTGTACACCGTATGCTGAACGTGTTCGGATCGCGCGCCGGTCGCCAGGGAGTCCAGCGCCGGTAAACCAAGATCGGTATAAGGCACGCCTGTCAGCACCAGCACCTGCGTGCCGCCGCCCTCTTTCTCGCCGTACAAGTGCGGGTAGTAGTGCGGGACATCGTGAAGGTAAACATCATCGGCATGCAGCGTCTGGCGGGGATAGCGATATTCGGAACCCGGCTTCAGCGTGAGGCGTTTTTTGGCTTCGGCCAGCAGCTCCTCGCGGGTGCCGTAAATCACCGCCCCTGCCGGGCAAACTTCCACGCAGCCCGGAAGCCCGCCTTTATCAAGACGTTCGACGCCTTTCTGATTGCAGAGCTGGCATTTGTGGATCTGGCCGAACGGGTTGTCGTAATCATATTTCGGCACGTCGAAAGGACAGGCGACCATACAGTAGCGGCAGCCGGTACAAACATCCGGGTTGTAGTGAACAATGCCGGTGACAGCGTCTTTCTTCAGCGCCTGTACCGGGCAGACCGACACGCAGTTGGCATCCACACAGTGCATGCACTGCTTTTTGATGTAGGCATAGCCATTTTCGGTCTGATCTTTGTTTTGCCCGTTACCGCTGTGCCAAACCTGAATAATGTTGTTGGTATACGGAGAGAGTTTGTCGTTGTTCGACCAGGTTTGTTCACCCTGCGGATTAGGCACCGGCGAGTTGATTGCCTGACATCGCGAAACGCAGGCCTGGCAGCCGACACAGAGCGTCGAGTCATATAGCATTCCCAGCGCTCCGGGAATCGGCGGCCGGTTTTGCGCAACGGCAAAACTGGCGGACGATCCCCCCACCAGCAGCGCCCCGCCGGACGCCACTTTGAGAAAATCACGTCTGTTCACGGCTATTCTCCCTGCGAATCAGCGTCGTTTTTCTTCTGTTGCCGTCCCAGCTCGCGCACCGTCATCACGCCAACGCCCGCCACCAGACCGACTACGCCACCCAGCAGGCCGACGGCCGTTGCCGACACCGTGCCGCCCTCTTTCAGTTGCACGTCGGGTTTTTCAGCGCGCGGTGTTGGATTTTCGACATGAGCAAGCTGAGAGATGCCTTTATGAAAGCCAACGCCTTCTTCATTACAGCCGTAACAAGGGTGACCAATAGCAACTGGCCATGCGCCGCCGACATCGCAAAACTGTAACGTCGAGCAGTTGCCCCAGGTTTCCGGGCCTTTACAGCCGAGGTGATAAAGACACCAGCCCTGCCGGTGCCCGGCATCGCCGAACTCTTTCGCAAAACGGCCAGCATCGAAGTGCGGGCGGCGCTCGCAGTGTTCATGGATCAAGCGCCCATAAGCAAACGCGGGCCGATTTTTGCTGTCCAGCGCCGGGGGTTTGCCAAAGGTGATGAGATGCGCCACGGTAGCGAGGAAATTTTGTGGGTTCGGCGGACAGCCAGGAATATTAATCACTGTTTTTCCTGGCAACACCGCCTGCAAACTGACCGCGCCGGTAGGGTTCACACCTGCCGCCGCCACACCGCCCCAGGCGGCGCAGGAACCGATCGCGATAATGGCGGCTGCGTTTTCTGCCGCCTTGCGAATATGGTCAACAATAGGCTCGCCGGCCACCATGCAATAAATGCCGCCGTCTTTCATCGGAATGGAGCCGTCAACCACCAGCACGTACTGGCCTTTGTACTGCTCCAGCGCATGGTGTTTGTTCTCTTCAGCCTGATGCCCGAACGCGGCGGAAAGCACTTCGTGGTACTCCAGCGAAATGGTTTCCAGCACAAGGTTTTCAACGGTGGGATGGGTGGCGCGAAGCAGCGATTCGGTACATCCGGTGCACTCCTGCGCACCAATCCAGACAACCGGAGGACGTTGCGGATGGCTGATGGCTTCTGCCATCTCTGCGGCAGCCTTGCCGCTCAGCCCCATCGTGGCCGCCAGCGCGGCACACAGCTTCATAAAATCACGACGACTCACACCCTGGGACGCTAAATGTAAATTATCTCCTGCCATTTATTTTTTATTCCTCAGCCCGAACTAAGAATATTCTCCATCCAACAGGAAGAAGAGTGCTGCGATCGCTCCGACAATTAAGCACATAAAAATCAGGGGCATTATGCAAAAATGAGACGGGGATTACATTACACGGACGGGGTGTAGGGGTATTAGGGCACAAATGAACAAAAAAAATGAAAGTCACCCTCGACAAAAGTGACCTTCACAAAAGAGAACTACATATTGAGCGAAGCGTATTGTTATGTTTCGAGGCGGTATCCCGCCATAAAAAATCGGATCACCGTGCTGGAGCGACTCTCGCGAAAGAAGTCCATCACCATCTCTTTATCCAGCCCGTAGCGGCGAGTGAGAATGCCTGCTTCCCACGCGCTGAGCTGTCGATCGCCTGTCTTTTCAAACATGCGGTGCGAAAACCCAAGGACAAAACCCCGCTTATAGTCCGGGCAGAAATGCGCCACATTGCTGGCGCTATCCGCCTGTGCTGCATTCAGCCCGGCCATTAAACCTTTACCAAAATGGTTTTCCATCGTTATCACCCCCAATCGCTATATAAAAAATTATATAACGATCTGTTGCGGGGGTGATAGCGCTGATTAAAACGCCACCCACTCGTCCGACGATGCGGCAGATTTAGAGGTGGTTTTGCGCGACAAATCCGGTTTCACCAGCGCTGTCGTTGCTAAGTTATTCTGCTCGTTACTGGAAAGACGGAACTGCTGAACAGAACGTTGCAGCTCTTCTGTCTGGCGCTCCAGCGCCGCCGCTGCCGCAGAGATCTGCTCCACCAGCGAGGCGTTCTGCTGCGTGACGCTATCCATCTGGCTGATCGCAACACCCACCTGAGAGATACCTTTACTCTGCTCCGCAGAGGCCGAGGCAATTTCTTTCATAATGGTGGTCACTTCGGTCACGGCCCGCAGGATACTTTCCATGGTGGTGCCGGTGTCGTTCACCAGTTGCGCCCCTTTCTCGACGCGGCTGACTGAATCGGCGATCAGCGTTTCGATCTCTTTCGCCGCGCCCGCACTGCGGCTGGCAAGGTTACGAACTTCCCCGGCGACGACGGCAAAACCACGCCCTTGTTCACCTGCGCGCGCCGCTTCAACCGCAGCGTTCAGCGCCAGAATGTTCGTCTGGAAGGCAATGCTGTTAATGACAGTGGTGATCTCAGCAATTTTCTTCGAACTACCGGAAATACCCTCCATCGTGCTGATAACGTCTTTAACCAGCGCGCCGCCTTTGCTGGCAGTGGCTGACGCCACTTCCGCCAGTTGGCTGGCCTGGCTGGCGTTATCCGCATTCAGTTTGACCGTTGAAGTCAGTTCTTCCATGCTGGCTGCCGTCTGCTCCAGCGCGGCGGCCTGCTCTTCGGTACGGGAAGAGAGATCATTATTGCCGGAAGAGATCTCACTCGCTCCGCGCCAGATATTTTCGCTACCGTGGCGGATACTGCTAACCGCTTCACGCAGGCTATCCTGCATCGCCAGCAACAGCGGTACGACTTTGCCGACGCAGTTACGACCAAAATCTTCCAGCGGCTGGCTGAGATCGCCCTGCGCCATCACCGTGAAATGCGCACGGATACGATCCAGCGGGCGCACCAGCATGTTGACCAGGTAGCGGTCGGTAAAGAGCAGGATCAACAGGCCAATCACCATCGCTGAAATAATTGCCACGCGGGTGGTTTTCGTCTGGCTATCGACGACAACGCGCGTCTGATCGAGCATCTCGCCCGCAGCTTTATTAAAGCTTTCGGCCGCCGCCCCAAAGTTGCGGCTTAAACCCGGCGTAACATTATTTGCTTGCTGGCGATAAGCGTCAGGTGTTCCCTGCTGCGCCAGTTGAAATTGCGGCGTGATCCCCTGCTCCAGCAGCGTCTGCCAGTTACTGATCACTTGCTCAGAGATTTTCGCATCTATCGGCCCTGGCGAAATCGCTTTAAACGCCGCCAGATAACGGGTCATATTGTCCAGCGCCTGTTGAACCGGCGCCATATCCGGCGAGCCACCCGCAGCTTTGGCTTCCATTACGCGACTGAGACGAGTCACAAACCGAAAGTACTGATCATTGCCCTGGCTAAGCAGAGTCATCTGTGACACTAACTGGCGATCCACCTCATTGCCGTCGGCCACTTTTGACAGAGAAAAAACGCTATACAAACCGACGCCTGACCACAGCAGGCCGAAGATCCCGAGGATCGCCAGCATAACGGCTCGTATAGTAAAGTTACGAAGCATACTCATAATATTATCCTTGCGGTGAAGGTACATTCTCGCCTGCGGGCGAGACTTATCTCCGTTATCGGCATGGACAAGAAAATTCTGCATGGTAAAGGTGAAAAAAATGATAAAAAAATTTCACCCTTATGCTTTTCCGCCAGCCTGTACCAGGGCCGTACAGGATCTTATTCTGTCTCATCATTGGGTTATTAATCAGCATCACCCCCACGGCGTTTGTTTACAATAAATAAACATAAGTAATTGTTTTTTAACAAAACAAAGAAAAATATTAATCAGCTAATTATTTCCGGAGTTAAAGGTTTTAAAATCCATAAATAATAATATGTAAAAACATAACGGGCTGAATGATATATATAATGGAAAAATTTAAACGCAGCTAAAATTTAAAATAAGGATATTTAAAAAATCAAAAAATGAATAATAACACATAGACAAAAATCGCATTAAATAATGAAAAAGCTTTTTTTAAAACAAATAAAAATGATGATTAAGGGTTATTAAAATTTATTTTAAGGATGATTAACTGACTATTTATTACCCTGACGACGGTAATGCTTTTTCGCACTTACTGGCGCGGACATCGCGCCGTAAGCCGCATACACACTGGCCTGAAGCGATACAGCAGCGAACCTGCGAACGCAATCATGTACCTGATTTCAGCCACAGTGAGAAGAAAGGCTTATATTCGGCGAGGCATCCGGGCTATTAGCAATCGCCCACTGACGTCTCGCGCGAAAGATTTTTCGCAGACATTTATCCAGGAATTTTCGCAGAAGAAGGAGAACACCTAACGTAAATTAATAGCGCAGTTTTACTTGCAAACCGGATAATAAAAATGCGCCATTATCTTTACAGAATGTGTCATTTACCACTTAACAGCATAAAAATCGGCACTAAAGCCTTCTTATACGAGGAGTCATCGCTAATTTATTATTAACGATATATTGCGCCACTGGCGATTCCCTGCTCTTTTTTCGGGAACGATCCACTCAATGCAGATATTTTTCAAACCATCCAAGGGTTCGTTGCCAGGCTAGTTCCGCCGCCGCATGATCGTAGCGCGGCGTTGAATCGTTATGAAAACCGTGGTTTACGGCCGGGTAGATATAAGCTTCAAATACCTTGTGGTTGGCCTTCAGCGCCTGTTCATAGGCAGGCCAGCCTTCGTTAATGTTTTTGTCCAGCGCAGCGTAGTGGAGCAGTAACGGCGCCTTGATTTTTGCCACCCCGGCGACGGGCGGCTGGCGACCATAAAACGGCACTGCACAGGCCAGCTCCGGATACGCAACCGCCGCCGCGTTCGCAACGCCGCCGCCGTAACAAAAGCCGGTGATCCCGACTTTGCCCGTGGCATCCGGATGCTTTTGCAGAAACTCAATGGCGGCAAAGAAGTCATTCATCAGTTTTGTAGGATCGACTTTTTGTTGCAGCTCGCGCCCTTCATCATCATTGCCGGGATAGCCGCCAACGGAGCTTAACCCATCCGGAGCCAGCGCGATGTAACCGGCTTTGGCTACGCGGCGGGCGACATCTTCGATATACGGATTCAGCCCGCGATTTTCATGCACCACCACTACGGCCGGCACTTTGCCCGTTGCTTTTGTCGGTTTAACCAGATAACCGCGAACCTCGCCGTGACCGTTGGGCGATGGCCAGGTGATGTACTCGGGGCGAATATCCGGATCGGTAAATTCGACCTGCGTTGCCAGCGCGTAGTTGGGCTTTAGCAGATTGAACAGTGCCAGCGCGGTCATGCCGCCGACCGTGTATTTGCCAGCTATCTGTAAAAACTCGCGCTTGTTGATTTTGCCATGCGCGTAGTAGTCATAGTAATCGAGCAACTCTTGCGGAAAATCTTTCGCCGTCAAACGCGTCATTCTCTGTCTCCTCCATTTCGCCACTCTAAGCAAAGCATAGCGTTACGGTTTTTGCCTAAAAAATGCGCAGGTATAACCATAACCTTTTGATAAGCTGAAAACGGACGTAAGATAAAAACGCTGTTTCGATTTTCATATAAAAGCCAGATAAGAAAGGAGACATCATGCCCGGTTTCGCCAATCCGAATCGCTACGAACAGATGCAGTATCGATACTGCGGTAAAAGCGGCCTGCAACTGCCCGCGCTTTCCCTCGGTTTGTGGCACAGCTTTGGTTATGGACAGGCGCGGGATTCGCAACGCGCCCTGCTGCGTAAAGCCTTTGACCTTGGCATTACCCACTTTGATTTAGCCAACAACTACGGGCCGCCAGCGGGCAGTGCGGAAGAGAATTTTGGTCGCCTGCTACGCGATGACTTCGCCGTTTATCGCGATGAAATCATTATTTCCACCAAGGCTGGCTACGATATGTGGCCTGGCCCGTATGGTTCCGGCGGCTCGCGTAAATACCTGTTGGCCAGCCTCGATCAGAGCCTGAAACGCATGGGCGTTGACTACGTGGATATCTTTTATTCACACCGCGTAGATGAAAAAACGCCGATGGAAGAGACCGCAGCAGCGCTCGCCCAGGCGGTGCAAAGCGGTAAAGCGTTGTATGTCGGCATCTCGTCTTACTCCACTGAACGTACGCAACAGATGGCAGCGTTGCTGCGCGAGTGGAAGATCCCGCTGCTTATCCATCAGCCTTCGTACAACCTGCTGAACCGCTGGGTCGATAAAACCGGCCTGCTCGATACGCTGGAAGATAACGGCGTGGGATGTATTGCATTTACCCCGCTGGCGCAGGGGCTGCTGACCGGTAAATACCTGAACGGCATTCCGGAAGGTTCCCGTATGCAGCGTGAAGGTAAAAAAGTGCGCGGTTTGACGGAGAAAATGCTGACGGAGAGCAATCTCAACAGCCTGCGGTTACTCAATGATATGGCGCAACATCGCGGACAGTCGATGGCGCAAATGGCGTTGAGCTGGTTATTGAAAGACCAGCGCGTGACTTCCGTGCTGATTGGCGCAAGCCGTCCGGAGCAAATCGAAGAGAACGTACTGGCGTTGAATAACCTGACGTTTAGTGAAGGGGAACTGGCGCAAATCGATAAGCATGTTGCCGACGGCGAGTTGAATCTGTGGCAGGCATCGTCAGATAAATAACAAAAAAGCCGGGTAGCGTTGCTTGCCCGGCTTTCCGCCCTCTTGCGGCTTTATCAGTGATTATGGCGCGTCAGGCGATCCAGATACCCCATGACGAAAGCAGACAAAACAAACGTCAGATGGATTATCACGTACCACATCAGTTTATTGTCCGGGACGTTTTTCGCGTCCATAAACACGCGCAGCAGATGAATCGAAGAGATCGCTACAATGGACGCCGCCACTTTGTTCTTCAGTGAAGTCGCGTCCATTTTGCCGAGCCAGTTTAGCTTCTCTTTGTGCTCGGCGATATCCAGTTGCGACACGAAATTCTCATAGCCAGAAAACATCACCATTACCAGCAACCCACCCACCAGCGTCATATCCACCAGCGACAGCAACGTCAGAATCAGATCGGCTTCCGCCAGGTTAAAGACATTGGGCAGGACGTGAATAATCTCCTGAAAGAATTTCAGCGTCAACGCAAGTAAAGCGAGGGAAAGGCCAAAGTAGACCGGGGCGAGCAACCAGCGCGAGGCGTACATTGCGTTTTCCAGAAAGCGTTCCATGTGGCGTTAGTGTCCTGTCAGATAACGAAACCGACGCCCAGTATATCTCAGGATGGCAAACAGTTTGCAACACCCGGCCGGCCGGGGTTACACATCCTCCGGGTTCACCCACGGCCGCTGATACTCAGGCCAGACCAGCACCACCAGCGCCGGATAGGCTTCCATACTGAACTCGCGAAAACACTGGCGCAGATTGAGGACATCCAGATCGGACTGCGAGACTTTTTCACCGTTGACACAGCGTTTTTTTATATTGTCGTAATACTTATACACCGCTGAATTGAGATCGCTACAGCGACGCTGGGCTTCAAATAAACCCGGCGTACTATTTAATTCCGCCATGTTCATACGTTTAATTGTCGCATGAAGAAAATCAATATATTCATGGTTGACGCGCCAGTACCATACCGGAGTAATCGCGTTCATTAATACCGAAAAATGATCTTCGCCTTCCTCTTTTGACAATGGATGATACTGCGGAGGGCGATCGTCAATTTCACTAAGGGGAGTGTTTTTATTGTACTCTCGCATCAATAAAAGTACGCCGCCCGTCAGCAGCAATATAGCAATGACAGAATAAAAAATACTGTTCATGAGCAGGCTCCTTTTTTTTGATTTTAAAAGTGCGCCGTGATATTGTCAACGAACCTCACGCCCGCACTCCCTCTTCCTTGTTGATATTAAAGGACATTAGAAATGCTTCCCGAGAATCTTGTCCCGGCACGATTTCATATTTCTACTGCTGAAACCAGTCCTGGAGAAGAAGGAACAGAAACTAATTTAGCTCAGGGGAAAACAACCCTCGCCGATCATGCCAACGATATATTAGCTAATGCCAGCCGCGGTGGGCAGTCAAGAAATATGTTACTTGAAGAGCGCGATCGCCATATAAAAGAGCGTCTGTTGCGGGTAGTAAAAATCGAGACATTCGCCCGTCTGCTTAATGACTTACAGGAAGAGGGCGAGATTGAACCCCAGGCATTAAGTCAAATAATTACCGAAAAAACGCAGCAAATTAATGAAAACGGGAATGAGATTTGGCTTAACCTGATTACTCGAGAAAAGGACGGGCCACTATTTTATAAGCTTGGGGATGAATGACGTGAGCGATGTCGATAATAATGTTTATTTAACTTTAACTGACAAAAATAGCGATGAATTTATCTTAGAGCACAATAAAGAGGCGCTGATACTCAGTAAAAATGAAACCATTGCCCGTATTGCCCATGAGCTGGTTTCCATTCCTGCGGCGCTTGTGCGCCTGAAATGGCAGAACCGCCGTGAAATCTACCCGTTACAGGTGAAAGAGGAAATTTACGGTGCGGTGATCAATGCCATCATCGAGCTAAAGCCGGAACTGCGCGACAAAATCCTGGGGCGGCTGGAGGCTAACTACCAACATTTGCTGGCGCGGGAAACTGCGACGCTGCGCCTGAGCCGCAAACTCAGCGACGGCGAATACCATACGACGACGGTCACCACCGTCGCGCCAGAGACGAGCAACCAAAAAGCCGCGCCGGAGAAGCAAGAAAAAACCGCAGACATAAAATCAAAATAAGCGCGTCGCTTTTTTATTCCTTCATATATCCGATATAAAAAAAGCTGGCCTTTGCCAGCTTTTCTCACTTATCAGCACCGAGTTTAGTGTGCTTTAACCGTCTCTTCACCGACCAGACCGATTTTGAGATAGCCCGCCTGATGCAGGGTATCCATCACTTTCATCATCGTCTCGTAATCGACGGTTTTATCCGCACGGAAGAAGATCGTGGTGTCCTTTTTGCCTTCCGTCACGGCATTGAGCTGGTTAACCATCGTCTCGTCGGTTACCGGATCGTTGCCGATGAACATGGTGTTATCCGCTTTCACCGACAGGTAGACCGGTTTTTCCGGACGCGGCTGCGGCTGGCTGGTAGAAGCCGGAAGATTCACTTTTACATCAACGGTGGCAAGCGGCGCGGCCACCATAAAGATAATCAGCAGCACCAACATAACGTCGATAAACGGCGTCACGTTGATTTCGTGCATTTCGCCATTATCATCCAGGTTTTCGTTAAGACGCATTGCCATAAAGCATCAACCTACACGTAATTTCGACGCGGTACGAACCGGCTGCGCATTGCTGGCGGCCAGGTCAAGATCGCGGCTTTGCAGCAGCAGAACCTGTGCGGCAACATCGCCAAGCATGGCTTTGTAACTGCCAATCATGCGGGCAAAGACGTTATAAATTACCACCGCCGGAATTGCCGCTACCAGGCCGATAGCCGTTGCCAGCAGCGCTTCTGCGATACCCGGCGCCACAACAGCAAGGTTAGTGGTCTGCGTTTGCGCAATACCGATAAAGCTGTTCATGATGCCCCAGACCGTACCAAACAGGCCGATAAACGGTGAAATCGCGCCAATCGTCGCAAGATAGCCGTTGCCGCGCCCCATATGGCGGCCGGTCGCCGCAACACGGCGTTCGAGGCGGAAGCCGGTACGCTCTTTAATGCCTTCGTTGTCTTCGCTGCCTGCGGATAACTCCAGTTCATTCTGGGCTTCATTAATTAATGACAGACTCAGACTTCTGGCGTGGAAAGAGGAGGCAATTTCGCTGGCCTGATCCAAAGAACGTGCTTCAGCCAGTTTCTGCTGCTCGCGCTTAAGGCGGCGCTTCTGCGAGATCATCTCCGCGCTTTTACTGAAGAACAGCGCCCATGTAACGACTGACGCGAGAATCAGGCCGATCATCACAATCTTTACGACGATGTCGGCATGGTGATACATACCCCACACGGATAGATCCGTCTGCATCAAATTATTACCCACTGTGTATCTCCGAGACGCAAATCACAAAATCTGCGCGTAATAATATCAAAATGCCACCGAATTGATAGTGGTTCTCATTAGTATTTACATAGTGCCGTAAAGAGAGGCCAGTTTCCTTGCGCTAACACAGTAAATGCCCTCGCCCGGCACGGAATGAGAAAAAATTAAGGCTCTGCCGCCAACATGGCGATGCATCAACGCGCAATCATGGTAGTCTGGACATCCAGACGTATAAAAACAGGTTGAGCAACAATGACGGCGAAGCATATAGATACCGCTCTGGTAAACGCAGGGCGCAGTAAAAAGTACACGCAGGGTTCGGTGAACAGCGTTATCCAGCGCGCGTCTTCACTGGTATTCGACACGGTTGAAGCCAAAAAACATGCCACACGCAATCGCGCCAATGGTGAATTGTTTTACGGCCGTCGCGGCACGCTGACGCACTTCTCATTACAGGAAGCGATGTGCGAACTTGAAGGCGGTGCGGGCTGTGCGCTGTTCCCCTGTGGAGCGGCAGCGGTAGCCAATACTATTCTGGCGTTTGTCGAACAGGGCGATCATGTGTTGATGACCAACACGGCCTACGAGCCAAGCCAGGATTTCTGCACCAAAATTCTCGCCAAACTGGGCGTCACCACCAGTTGGTTTGACCCGCTGATCGGCTCCAGTATCGTCAAGCTGATCCAGCCCAACACCAAAGTGGTGTTTCTCGAATCTCCCGGTTCGATCACCATGGAAGTCCACGACGTTCCGGCCATTGTTCAGGCGGTGAGAAGCGTTGCGCCAGAGGCGATTATCATGATCGATAACACCTGGGCGGCGGGGATCCTGTTTAAGGCGCTGGAATTCGATATTGATATCTCCATTCAGGCCGCCACTAAATATCTGATTGGCCACTCCGACGGCATGATCGGTACGGCGGTATCGAATGCACGTTGTTGGGAACAACTGCGTGAAAATGCCTATCTGATGGGGCAAATGGTCGATGCCGACACGGCTTATATGACCAGCCGTGGTCTGCGTACGCTCGGCGTCCGTTTGCGTCAACATCATGAAAGCAGCCTGAAGATTGCCGAATGGCTGGCAACGCATCCGCAAGTGGCGCGCGTTAACCACCCTGCACTGCCTGGCAGTAAAGGTCATGAATACTGGAAACGCGACTTCACCGGCAGCAGCGGTTTGTTCTCGTTCGTGCTGAATAAACGACTAAGCAATGAAGAGCTGGCGCAATATCTCGACCACTTCAAACTGTTCAGCATGGCCTATTCATGGGGCGGCTATGAATCGCTGATTCTGGCGAACCAGCCAGAACAGCTCGCGGCGATTCGCCCGGATGGCGGCGTCGATTTCAGCGGAACATTAATCCGTCTGCATGTCGGTTTAGAGAATGTTGATGATCTGATTGAAGATTTAGTGGCAGGCTTCCAGCGCATCGTGTAAACCTGGCGTTCGGGGCAGCAAGGCGGGAAATTTCTTATTTCTTGCGCCCCGGATCAAGGTGTTTCAGGCGAGTTGGAGTACAATAGCCTCCTCTTCGCAGTACCACAGGAAAGTCCATGGCTGTTATTCAAGATATTATTGCTGCGCTCTGGCATCACGACTTTGCTGCGCTGGCAAACCCACATGTTGTCGGTGTCGTTTATCTGGTGATGTTTGCTACGTTGTTTTTAGAAAACGGCTTGCTTCCTGCCTCATTTTTACCGGGCGACAGCCTTTTACTGCTCGCTGGCGCACTGGTTGCGCGCGGCTGCATGGACTTCATCTCCACCCTCGCGATCCTCACCAGCGCTGCCAGCCTCGGCTGCTGGCTGAGTTATCTGCAAGGAAAATGGCTCGGCAATACGCGGGTGGTAAAGAGCTGGCTGTCGCATCTGCCGGTGAAATATCACGAACGGGCAACCTATATGTTTGACCGTCATGGTCTGCTGGCGCTGCTGGCCGGTCGCTTTCTTGCGTTTGTGCGCACGTTGCTGCCTACCATGGCGGGCATTTCCGGCCTGTCGAACCGCCGCTTCCAGCTGTTTAACTGGCTGAGCGCACTGCTGTGGGTTGCCGTGGTGATGTCGCTGGGCTATGCCATCAGCATGATCCCTTTCGTCAAACGTCATGAAGATCAGGTGATGACCTTCCTGATGCTGCTGCCGCTGTTCCTGCTGGTGATTGGCCTTGTCGGCGCGGTCACCGTGGTGCTGAAGAAAAAGTATTGCAACGTCTGATTCACCCCTCTCCGCTCCGGGAGAGGGAAAATCACGCGCCCTGTATCAGGCGGATCCTTGCCACATCTTCACCCGGCGTCAGGCCGAAATAGCGCTTAAATTCGCGGCTGAATTGCGACGGGCTTTCATACCCTACGCGTATTGCCGCCGCGCTGGCTTTCATGCCGTCATGCACCATCAGCATCCGCGCTTTGTGCAGGCGGTATGTTTTCAAATACTGCAACGGCGACGTGCTGGTAACAGACTTAAAGTTGTGGTGAAACGCCGAGACGCTCATATTGGCTTCCGCCGCCAGTTGATCCACACTGAGGTTTTCCGTGTACTGGCTTTCAATACGTTTCAGCACGCGGCTGATCAGGCTAAAATGCGTCTGACGGCTGACCAGCGCCAGCAGCGCTTCGCCGCGCGGCCCGGTCAGTACGTGATACAGCATTTCACGGATAATTTGCTTACCGAGAATACGGGCATCCAGTGGATGCTCCATCACATCCAGCAAACGTTCTGCCGCACAGAGGATCTCTTCCGACAGTACCGCCGAGTTGATACCGCTGGCCGCAGCGCCGGGGTGGAAATATTCATCTTCACCAATATCCATCAGCAGCTCCTGCAACTGCAGGATATCGACATTTAGGCGCAACCCTGCCAGCGGCACCTCCGGCGTAGCGAAGGTTTCACACTCAAACGGCAGAGGAACCGTCAGCAGCAAATATTCATTGGTGTCATAACGGAACACCCTTTCATTGATATAACCAATTTTATGGCCGGAAAAGAGAAAAACGATCCCTGGCAGGTACATCACCGGCGTGCGGGTTCCCGGTTGCGTACCGTACAGCAGGCGAATATCCGGCAATAACTCAGCCAGACGGTTTTCGTTAATTTTCAGTCGTTTAATTTTTTCTGTCAGTTGCAGGCAAATCTCTTCACGCTTCATTTTTCGCTACTCCGGCAAGACATTTTGACGAGCACAGTGTGCAGAGTTTTGTGCTTTTTCTCCAGCCACATGGAGAAACAGGCAAGACATCGGCAGGAATGTGCATTGAGAGAGTCGGCGCGCACGCCCACAATAATCTTCATCAGGCAGTCCGCTGCCTCTTTTTTTCACCTCTAGTTAGAAGGGAACGAGCAATGAACAACTTCAATCTGCATACCCCGACCCGCATTCTGTTTGGTAAAGGCGCGATTGCCGACCTGCGTGGGCAAATCCCAACTGGCGCACGCGTGCTGATCACTTACGGTGGCGGTAGCGTGAAGAAAAACGGCGTACTGGATCAGGTTTACAGCGCGCTGGAAGGGCTGGACATTCTTGAATTCAGCGGTATCGAACCAAACCCGACTTACGAAACCCTGATGAAAGCCGTAAAAATTGTTCGCGAAGAACACGTCACCTTCCTGCTGGCCGTGGGTGGGGGTTCTGTGCTGGACGGCACCAAATTTATCGCCGCTGCGGCAAACTATGCTGACGGCATCGATCCGTGGCACATCCTGCAAACCGGCGGCAGAGAAATCAAAAGCGCTATTCCGATGGGTTCCGTGCTGACACTGCCCGCTACCGGCTCTGAATCCAATGCCGGTGCCGTGGTTTCACGCAAAGCCACAGGTGATAAGCAGGCATTCCACTCGGCGTTCGTTCAGCCGGTGTTTGCCGTATTGGATCCGGTGTATACCTACACTCTGCCGCCGCGCCAGGTGGCTAATGGTGTGATCGATGCGTTCGTGCACACCGTTGAGCAGTACGTTACCTGGCCGGTGAACGGCAAAATTCAGGATCGTTTTGCCGAAGGTATTCTGCTGACGCTTATCGAAGAAGGCCCGAAAGCACTGCAGGAACCGGAAAACTACGATGTTCGCGCCAACGTGATGTGGGCAGCGACACAGGCGCTGAACGGCCTGATTGGCGCGGGCGTACCGCAGGACTGGGCAACCCATATGCTGGGCCATGAACTGACCGCAATGCACGGGCTGGATCACGCGCAGACACTGGCGATTGTGCTGCCGGCGCTGTGGAATGAAAAACGTGAAACCAAACGCGAAAAACTGCTGCAATATGCAGAACGCGTATGGAATATCACTGAAGGTTCCGAAAATGAGCGCATTGATGCCGCAATCGCAGCCACCCGCAACTTCTTCGAACGTATGGGCGTACCGACGCGTCTTTCCGGCTACGGCCTTGACGGTAGCTCCATCCCGGCGCTGCTGGCGAAACTGGAAGAACATGGCATGACGCAACTTGGCGAACATCACGATATTACGCTGGATGTCAGCCGTCGTATCTACGAAGCGGCACGCTAAGCACTAAAAAGCCCGGCTTCCGTTTTTGGTTTTTTCGACCACACTTAAGGCAAACCACCTTACCGGGCTTGTCCCGGTAAGCCCATTGAAAGGAGAAATGCATGACACATCCCACCGTGATTAAGCTTTCCGATGGCAACCTGATGCCGCAACTCGGCCTTGGCGTGTGGAAAGCAAGCAACGAGGAAGTGGTAACCGCCATCCATAAAGCGCTGGAAGTGGGCTATCGTTCGATCGATACCGCCACGGCCTACAAAAATGAAGACGGCGTTGGCAAAGCATTAGCCAGTGCAGGCGTGGCGCGCGAGGAACTCTTTATCACCACCAAACTGTGGAACGATGATCAGAAACGGCCGGCAGAAGCCTTGCAGGAGAGCCTGAAAAAACTCCAGCTCGACTATATCGATCTCTGGTTGATGCATTGGCCGGTTCCGGCAATCGATCATTACGTGGACGCCTGGAAAGGCATGATCGAACTGCAAAAACAGGGTCTGGTGAAGAGCATCGGCGTATGCAACTTCCAGATTCCTCACCTGCAAAGGATCATCGATGAAACCGGCGTAGCGCCGGTGATCAACCAGATCGAGCTGCACCCGCTGCTGCAGCAGCGCCAGCTCCATGCCTGGAATGCCACGCATAAGATCCAGACTGAATCCTGGAGCCCGCTGGCGCAGGGCGGCGAAGGTGTGTTTGATCAGAAAATTATTCGCGATCTGGCGGATAAATATGGCAAAACACCGGCGCAGGTGACGATCCGCTGGCATCTCGACAGCGGGCTGGTGGTGATCCCGAAATCGGTCACTCCGGCGCGTATTGCCGAAAACTTCGACGTCTGGGATTTCCGTCTGGACAAAGATGAGCTGGCAGAAATCGCCAAACTGGAACAGGGTAAACGGCTGGGGCCGGACCCGGATCAGTTCGGCGGTTAACGTTTTATTCGATTACTGCTAAACAAAACCCGGCGTTTTTGCCGGGTTTTTTATTGCGCTTAACGCACGCGCGGCGCGCGCTTTTTCGCGGGTGCCGCAGCGGTGCTTTTACCGTTGCTGCGCTGGTGCACAATCGGCGTGTGTTTGGTCAGGGCCGGGCGCGACTGGCGATTCTGGCGGCGTGCTTCGCGCATCTCGTCAAGCGTAGGCGCAGGCACCAGGCAATCACGACGCGAGCCGATCAGATGCTTTTTGCCCATCGCTTCCAGCGCTTCGCGCAGCAGCGGCCAGTTCGCCGGATCGTGGTAACGCAGCAGTGCTTTATGCAGACGACGCTGTTTATCCCCTTTCGGCACCACCACTTCCTCGCTCTTGTAGTCGATTTTCGACAGCGGGTTTTTGCCGGTGTAATACATGGTGGTTGAGTTAGCCAGCGGTGAAGGATAGAAGTTCTGTACCTGGTCGAGACGGAAACGGTGGCGTTTCAGCCACAGCGCCAGGTTCACCATATCCTCATCACGCGTGCCCGGGTGCGCCGAGATAAAGTACGGGATCAGATACTGCTCTTTACCCGCCTCTTTTGAATAGGTATCGAACAGCTGTTTAAAGCGATCGTAACTGCCCATACCCGGCTTCATCATTTTCGACAGCGGCCCCTCTTCGGTATGCTCAGGAGCAATCTTCAGGTAACCACCAACGTGGTGCGTCGCCAGCTCCTTCACATAGCGCGGATCTTCCACCGCCAGATCGTAACGCACACCCGAGGCAATCAGGATCTTCTTGATGCCTTTCAGGCTGCGCGCACGGCGATAGAGATCGATGGTCGGCTGATGGTTGGTATCCATGTGCGGGCAGATATCCGGATAGACACAGGAGAGACGACGGCAGGTTTGCTCCGCACGCGGCGATTTGCAGCGCAGCATATACATGTTGGCCGTCGGGCCGCCCAGATCGGAAATCACGCCGGTAAAGCCCGGCACCGAATCACGGATCGCTTCGATTTCATTGATGATCGAATCTTCAGAGCGGCTCTGAATAATGCGCCCTTCATGCTCGGTGATAGAGCAGAAAGAGCAGCCGCCAAAACAGCCGCGCATGATGTTGATCGAAAAGCGGATCATCTCGTACGCCGGAATACGGCTCTTACCGTATGACGGATGCGGCACGCGCTGGTACGGCAGTGCAAAAACGCTGTCCATCTCTTCGGTGGAGAGCGGAATCGCTGGCGGGTTGATCCAGATATAACGATCGCCATGCTTTTGTAACAGCGCACGGGCGCAACCGGGGTTAGTTTCATGATGCAAAATACGCGATGCATGCGCGTAGAGCACCTTGTCGCTTTTTACCTTCTCGTAGGAAGGCAACAGCACGTAGGTTTTCTCCCACGGTTTCGGACGCGGCGGCTGAACGGTGACGCGCTTCACTTCCTGCGCCTGCGGTGCGACCGGTTTATTATCCGCGCACGGCAGATCTTCACCATAAGGATGCGGGATCGGATCGATTTTGCCGGGCGTATCCAGACGGGTGGAATCCACTCCGCTCCAGCCCGGCAGCGCTTCTTTAACAATGATCGCCGTATTGCGAACATCGCGGATCTCCGCGATCGGCTCTCCGGCGGCAAGGCGGTGCGCCACTTCAACCAGCGGGCGCTCACCGTTACCGAACATCAGCATGTCGGCTTTGGCATCGATCAATACCGAGCGGCGCACGGTATCAGACCAGTAATCGTAATGCGCGGTACGGCGCAGGCTGGCTTCAATACCACCAAGGATCACCGGCACATCTTTCCATGCCTCTTTGCAGCGCTGGGTATATACCAGCGTGGCGCGATCCGGACGTTTACCGGCAACGTTATCCGCCGTGTAGGCATCGTCGTGGCGCAGCTTACGATCGGCGGTATAGCGGTTGATCATCGAGTCCATGTTTCCGGCGGTTACGCCGAAGAACAGGTTCGGTTTGCCCAGACGCATAAAATCGTCTTTGCTGTTCCAGTCCGGCTGGGAAATGATGCCGACACGGAAACCCTGTGCTTCCAGCATACGACCGCAAATCGCCATGCCGAAGCTCGGGTGATCGACATACGCATCGCCAGTAACCAGAATAATGTCGCAGCTATCCCAGCCAAGTTGATCCATCTCTTCGCGCGTCATCGGCAAAAAAGGCGCAGGGCCGAAGCAGGCCGCCCAGTACTGGGGCCAGGAGAAAAGGTCTCGATCCGGCTGGATCAGGGATATTGCGCTCATTTTGCTTCCAGAATTGGTAAAAAAATAATCAAAGGCCGGCGATTATACGCCGGATTGTAGCGGGAAATGAAGGAGTATTACGCGCTTGTTTCCGGTGCCCGAAAAGCTCAGGGAACATAAGCCTGATAAGTGCGTTATCAGGCTGTGGAATTTACGCCGACGGGTTGACCAGCAGTTGCCCCACAGAGCCGCGATCGGCCATTTCCAGCGTCTGGCTCTGGAACTGAAAAGGAAAGTGCGGCCATGAAGGCTGACCGAACCACACCAGCAGCTCAACCTGCCCGTCGATCCACACCGTGTCTTTCCAGCCCCGATCTTCCGGGAACGGCAGCGCGCCATTTACGTTGCGCACGAGGAACATCACGCCTTCAATGTGGAACGACTGCGGCATCTCTGCGCGCACGGTCCAGCGCTCCCATGTCCCTTGCTGAGCGGTGATATCAATACGCTGCGTGTCCCACAATTGACCGTTAATGCCCGGATCGCTGCCCAACGTAATATCGCGGCTGCGCGTCGGCGTGCCGGCCAGGACATCAGACGGCAGCAGGCGCATCGGCAGCGTATCAGTCACCAGCGGCAGCAGCCCGGTCGGACGCAGCGTCAGCACCAGCGTGGAGATTAAAATGCTGGACGGTTCAAAGATGCCGCGCAGCCTGTCCATCAAACTCGCCGCTTCGCCGCAGGTGATCGACACTTCATCGCCGTTGGTCATATCTACCAGTACTTCGCGACGTTCGCCAGGTGCCAGCGACAGTTGTTTTACGGAAACGGGTGCAGGTAAAAACCCCTGATCGCCCGCAATCACATGCAACGCGCGGCCATCGCTCATTTGCAACTGATAGCGGCGGGAGTTGGAGGCATTCAGTAAACGCAGACGCACCCATCCGCGCGAGACCTCAACATACGGGCTTTGCGCGCCGTTCACCATCAGTGTATCGCCGACAAACCCACCGCTTCCCGGCTCGCTGTACTCCGGCGTACCGAAGTTATCCAGCCTTTTGTCCTGAATAATGATCGGAAAATCATCCACGCCGTAGTGGTTCGGCACCGGCAGCGATTTGCTGATTTCATCTTCCACCAGCCACATACCGGCAAGGCCGTTGTAAACCTGTTGAGCGCTGCGGTTTGGCGTGTTGGCGTGATACCACAGCGTCGCCGCGCTCTGGCGGATCGGCAGCACAGGCGCCCAGTCGTTGTTCGCCGTCATCATCCGCGCGGCACCGCCCATCAGTGGGCCAGGCACCTGCAAACCGCTGACGGTCATGGCGACATTCTCCGCCAGCCGGTTACTGTAAATCAGCTTAACGTCGTCACCGTTCCAGACGCGAATAGTCGGCCCCAGGTAACGCCCGTTAATGCCGGAGACCTGCGCGCGGGTACCGGTTGCAAATGACCAGTGCGCGCGTTGCAGCGTCATAAACAGCGGCTGGCCGCGTCGCGATTCCAGCAGAGGAGGAACCGGCAGCGGGGGTTGCTGCCCGGCAGCATTTGCTCTCAGCGGCACCGCGCCTGCACAAAGCGCAACTCCTGATGCCTGAAGAAACTGACGCCGACTGAGTGACATATTTGCTCCGTGTAAAACTAACTCAATACGCCGAAAGCGATACCGCTGCCGGACTTGCTTTGTGACGAAAGATTAAACCCGGCCTGCTGCTTCGCGTTCGGCAACTTCTTTATCCAGCTCTTCAATCTTTTTTGCCATCAGATCATGGCAGTACGTCGCCAGTTGGCGAACCTGATCTTTACCAAACTGCGTCACATCAATAGGCGGCAGCATCTCAACAATCGCCAGACCGTTGCGCAGGCGGTTAAGGTTGATTTTGTTAGAGGTGGTGGAAACGCAAACCGGGATAATTGGCACGCCCGCCGCAATCGCCGCATGAAACGCGCCGGTTTTAAACGGCAGCAGACCGCGTCCACGGCTGCGGGTGCCTTCCGGGAACATCCAGATGGAGATATTGCGTTTCTGGATCTGTTTCACCACCTGAGCAATGGTACCGTGCGCTTTCGCCCTGTTATCACGGTCGATCAGCAGGTTGCCGGTCAGCCAGTAAAGCTGGCCAAAAAACGGGATCCACAGCAGGCTCTTTTTGCCCACCGTCACCGTTGGCGGCAACACAATGCTGGACGCCGTAACCATGTCGTAGTTGTTCTGGTGGTTGGCGATGTAAATGGCGTTACCGAATTTCTCAGCGCCCGGCGGCAAACGGGTTTCCACTTTCAGCCCAAGCACCGGTGCAAGGCGGCCAAACATATGGCCGAACGTGGCGACATGCTTAGGATTACGCGGACTGAACAGACAGTAGATTGACCCGAATACGCACACCAGAATGGAGTAAATAACAACGATGATTATACGAAAAATGAATAGCATAGCGACCTCTGAAGCCCATACCTTTGAGCATAATATCCATGCCTGCAATGACGCTAAAACAGGCTGTGCCACCAATGACCATTACCTGGTCTGGGCTTTTGTGTTATGCGGCCTTTAAAACAACGTATTGTTAATCGCAATGCACGAATAAACAACGCTTTTACGGGAAATTTTACGTGTACATGCGCCCCTCCAGAAAGGAGAGGCGCACACTTTAGGAAGATTATTCTTCGCTATCGCCTGCCGTCGGACGGGAAGGAGCATCAATTTCCACGCGGTCGATTTTCTGCAAGCCGCGCATCAGCGTACCGCGGCGTCCGCGCTCGCCCTGCACTTTCTGCAACTCTTCCGGACGCAGTTTGATTTTACGTTTGCCGACATGAATGGTCAGCGTGCTGAGCGGCGGCAGCAAATAGAGATGCGCCAGACCATCAACACCTTTCGCCGCATCCGCCGACGGAATGCCAATGATCTTGTTGCCTTTGCCTTTCGACAACTGCGGCAGATCGCTCACCGGGAACATCAGCATGCGCCCTGCGGTGGTGATGGCCAGCAGCATATCGTCATCATTATCGATCGCCAGCGGCGGCATCACTTTCGCCCCATCCGGCAGGCTGATCAGCGTTTTACCGGCGCGGTTCCGCGCCACTAAATCGTTGAAAGTGCAGACAAAGCCGTAACCAGCATCGGAAGCCATCAGCAGCTTCTGATCGTCGCTACTCATGATCATATGCTCAACTGTCGCGCCCGGCGGCAGCGTCAGCTTACCGGTTAACGGCTCGCCCTGGCCGCGCGCAGACGGCAGCGTAATCGGATCGATAGCGTAGCTGCGCCCGGTGGTATCAATAAACACCACGGGCTGGTTGCTCTTACCTTTCACCGACGCTTTCCAGCTGTCTCCGGCTTTGTAACTCAGACCCTGCGCATCAATGTCATGGCCTTTGGCGCTGCGTACCCAGCCCATTTGCGACAGCACGATAGTGACCGGCTCAGACGGCTGCATGTCATGCTCGTTCATCGCTTTCGCTTCTTCACGCTCATGCAGCGGCGAACGGCGATCGTCGCCAAATGCCGCGGCGTCAGCCTGCAACTCTTTCTTCAGCAGATTGTCCATCTTGCGCTCGGAAGCCAGGATCGCCTGCAACTGATCGCGCTCTTTTTCCAGCTCGTTCTGCTCACCGCGAATTTTCATCTCTTCCAGTTTGGCGAGATGACGCAGTTTTAACTCAAGGATCGCTTCCGCCTGCGTTTCACTGATGCCAAAACGCGACATCAACGCCGGTTTCGGATCATCTTCAGTACGGATAATTTCGATCACTTCGTCGATATTGAGAAACGCGACCAGCAAACCTTCCAGGATATGCAGGCGCTTGAGCACTTTCTCCAGACGATGGTTCAGACGGCGGCGTACGGTATCGCGGCGGAACGCCAGCCATTCGGTCAGTATCTCCAGCAGGTTTTTCACCGCCGGACGACCATCCAGACCGATCATGTTCAGGTTAATGCGATAGCTCTTTTCCAGATCGGTGGTGGCGAACAGGTGGTTCATCACCTGCTCCATATCCACGCGATTAGAGCGCGGCACAATCACCAGACGCGTCGGGTTTTCATGATCCGACTCGTCACGCAGATCGTCGACCATCGGCAGCTTTTTATTGCGCATCTGGGCGGCAATCTGCTCCAGCACGCGCGCGCCGGAAACCTGATGCGGCAGCGCCGTGATCACTACTGCGCCATCCTCTTTTTTCCACACCGCGCGCATGCGCACTGAGCCGCGACCGTTCTGGTAAATTTTACGGATTTCAGCGCGGGAGGTGATGATCTCTGCTTCGGTCGGATAATCCGGCCCCTGCACAATATCCAGCAGGTGATCGAGCGTGGTTTTCGGCTGTTCAATCAGGGCGATGGCGGCATTCGCCACTTCACGCAGGTTGTGCGGCGGAATGTCCGTTGCCATCCCAACCGCAATACCGGTAGTGCCGTTCAGCAGGATGTTCGGCAACCGCGCAGGCAGCATTTTCGGCTCCTGCAACGTACCGTCGAAGTTCGGCACCCAGTCAACGGTGCCCTGGCCCAGTTCACTGAGCAGCAGTTCGGCGTATTTCGACAGGCGGGATTCGGTATAACGCATGGCGGCGAAGGACTTCGGATCGTCCGGCGCGCCCCAGTTGCCCTGGCCATCCACCAGCGGATAGCGGTAGGAGAACGGCTGCGCCATCAGCACCATCGCTTCGTAACAGGCGCTATCGCCGTGCGGATGGTATTTACCTAATACATCGCCGACCGTACGGGCGGATTTTTTAAACTTCGCGCTGGCGTTCAACCCCAGCTCTGACATTGCGTAAACGATGCGGCGCTGAACCGGCTTCAGGCCATCACCGATAAACGGCAACGCACGATCCATGATGACGTACATGGAGTAGTTCAGGTATGCGTTTTCCGTAAATTCATGCAGCGCAAGGCGCTCTGCCATATCGCTCATTAATCGAGATTCCTCAACGTATGCGGCCACCTGTGCGGCGGCAATATTGCCGCAGATACTACCTTATCTGCGGCGAAGAGTCATAGCGATGAGCGATTTTTCGCGCACAACAGGCGCTTACTGAGTGACTTTACGAATCTCTTTGACGTCGATTTCCACTGAATTCCAGTCTTTATCGACTTCGCCCTGAATTTCGACCACATCCTGTGGCCCGACCGTCACGCCATTCCAGCGCTTACGGTTGATATCGATATTGATGGTGCCGGTTGCATCCTTAAATAAATAGGTATCATCAGAAAGGCGCTCAACAATGTTGCCACGCAGCGTAACCCACGCATCGTCGCGCAGCGATTTAGCGCTTTCGACGGTGGCTTTGCTGCTGTCCGGCCCGGTAAATCCACCGCTCTGCTGCGTGGAACCCGGCCCGGTAAAGCCCCCTTGATTCGCCGCGAAAGCGGGGGCGGAACACAGTGCAATAGCGGCGATAATTGCAGAAATCTTCTTCATCTTTTCTCTCCCTTTTTCTGTGGTTTCCGCTCATTTAACCTGCAAGTTCTTAACAACTTCTTAAGGGGCGAAAAGAAAAATTTCCGCTGTACATTACTTGTCGCAAACGGTTTAACTGCATGAAAGTCGAGTGAGAAAGGAGGCGATGTGCGCATTTTATTGATTGAAGATGACACGCTCATCGGCGATGGCATCAAAGCCGGGCTGAGCAAAAAAGGATTTAGCGTTGACTGGTTCACCGAAGGCAAGCAGGGTCAGGCCGCGCTGTTTGCCGCGCCTTACGATGCGGTGATTCTGGATTTGACGCTGCCAGGCATTGACGGGCTGGATATTCTTCGCCACTGGCGCAGCCAAAAACGCAGCGAACCGGTATTGATTCTCACCGCCCGCGATGCCATTGAGCAGCGTGTCGAAGGTTTGCGCCTGGGCGCTGACGATTATCTGTGCAAACCTTTTGCGCTGGTCGAGGTTGCCGCCCGGCTGGAAGTGCTTATTCGCCGCACCCACGGGCAGACGCAAAGCGTGCTGCGACACGGCCCGGTAACCCTTGATCCGGCCAGCCTGATCGCCACGCTAGAGGGCGAAACGCTGGTATTAAAGCCGAAAGAGTTTGCCCTGCTGGAGCTGCTGCTGCGCAACGCCGGACGCGTGTTACCGCGTAAATTAATCGAAGAGAAACTCTATAACTGGGACGATGAAGTCTCCAGCAACGCGGTCGAAGTGCATGTCCACCACTTGCGGCGCAAGCTCGGCAGCACCTTTATCCGCACCGTTCATGGCATCGGTTATACGCTGGGAGACGCATGAAAATTGCCCGTCCACTGAGTCTGCGCCTGCGCCTGACCCTACTCTTCTTTCTGCTGGCTATGGCGGCCTGGCTGTGCGCCAGCCTGGTGGCCTGGGATCAGACGCGTTCAAAGCTTGATAAGTTGTTCGATACTCAGCAAATGTTGTTTGCCAAACGCTTAAGCGTGATGGAATTTGAACAGCTTAAAAATCCCGCGCCGCAGATCGCCAGCAAGAAGATCAAACACGGTCATCTGGACGATGACGCGCTGGCATTCGCCATCTATTCAACCGACGGCAAAATGCTGCTGCACGACGGCGAAAACGGCAAAGATATCCCTTACAGCTACCGGCGCGAAGGTTTTGATAATGGTCATTTGCGCGACGATGATGAACGCTGGCGTTTTCTCTGGCTGACCGCACCGGACAATACCTTCCGCATCGTGGTCGGCCAGGAGTGGGAATATCGCCAGGAGATGGCGCTGGAGATCATCACCTCCCAGCTCACGCCCTGGCTGGTGGCTCTGCCATTAATGCTGATCTTACTGATCGTGCTGCTGAGTATTGAATTGCGACCGCTGAAAAAACTGGCGCTGGCGCTACGGCATCGCGCGCCGGATCTCGCTCAACCACTCAATTCGCAAGGCGTGCCCAGCGAAGTACGACCGCTGGTCGATGCACTGAATCAGCTGTTTGCCCGCACGCACACCATGATGCTGCGCGAGCGGCGCTTTACCTCTGATGCCGCGCATGAGCTGCGTAGCCCGCTGGCGGCGCTGAAAGTACAAACCGACGTGGCGCAGCTTTCCCATGACGACTCCGAAGCGCTGCAAAAGGCGCTCTCCCAGCTGCATCGCGGTATTGATCGCGCCACACGGCTGGTCGATCAGTTGCTCACCTTATCAAGGCTGGATTCGCTGGATAACCTGGCGGATATCGAAACCGTTGCGCTGGAGAATGTGCTGCAATCAGCCATCATGGATATCTACCATCCGGCGCAGCAGGCGGGTATTGAAGTGCGGTTACATCTGAATACGCCTTCCGTCAACCGCGAAGGCCAGCCGCTGTTACTCAGCCTGCTGATCCGCAATCTGCTGGATAATGCGATCCGCTACAGCCCGCCGGGAAGCACGGTGGATGTCACGCTCGATAGCCACTCGCTGACCGTGCGGGACAATGGCCCCGGCATGAGCGATGAGATGCAAAAGCACGCCGGTGAGCGTTTCTACCGCCCGCCAGGGCAAAGCGCCACCGGCAGCGGTCTAGGTTTGTCGATTGTTAAACGCATCGCCAGGCTGCACCACATGTCGGTTTCCTTCAGCAATCATCCTGAAGGAGGCTTTATCGCACAGATAACGTGGTAGCGCGATTATTGCATCCAGCGTAAAAGTCTTTGCACTTTTTTCCAATTTTTCCGTACCGATGTTCAGGGTAACATTGCCGTCATTCGATTTTGATTGAGGACATCCCATGAGCAATATTCTGATTATCAACGGTGCGAAAAAATTCGCGCACTCTAATGGTCAACTGAACGACACCCTGACCGAAGTCGCGGAAAGCTATCTGCGCGACCTCGGACATGATGTTAAAACCGTGCGTACCGACGGCGATTACGACGTCCAGGCGGAAGTGCAGAACTTCCTGTGGGCCGACACTGTTATCTGGCAGATGCCGGGCTGGTGGATGGGCGCGCCGTGGACGGTGAAGAAATATATGGACGACGTGTTCACTGAAGGTCACGGTTCACTGTATGCCAGCGATGGTCGCACCCGTTCCGATGCCTCCAAAAAATACGGTTCCGGCGGGCTGATTCAGGGCAAAACCTATATGCTGTCGCTGACCTGGAATGCGCCGATGGAAGCGTTCACCGAGAAAGATCAGTTCTTCCACGGTGTCGGCGTTGATGGTGTTTACCTGCCGTTCCACAAAGCGAATCAGTTCCTCGGTATGGAAGCGCTGCCGACCTTTATCACCAATGACGTGATTAAAATGCCGGACGTGCCGCGCTATATCGCAGAATATCGCAAGCATCTGGCGGAGATTTTTGCTTAACTGTGTAGCTGGACTTAGAAGGAGTTAGCCAATTATGTTGACAGTTATTGCCGAAATCCGTACCCGTCCCGGGCAGCATCATCGCCAGGCGGTGCTCGATCAGTTCGCGAAAATCGTTCCTGTGGTGTTGCAGGAAGAGGGGTGTCACGGCTATGAGCCGCTGGTCGATCACGCTGCGGGCGTTAGTTTCCAGGCTACTGCGCCGGATTCCATTATGATGGTGGAGCGGTGGGAAAGCGTGGCGCATCTTGAAGCGCATCTGCAAACGCCGCACATGAAAGCGTGGAGCGAAGCGGTCAAAGGCGACGTGCTGGAAACGCATATCCGCATCCTGCAAGCGGGTCTTTGAGCACGCGCCCCTTACCGCGCGGTGAGGGGAAGTGACGAAAGCCGGATAAGCGCAGCCGCTATCCGGCGTTTTTATTTCTACCAGTACAATTTCCAGCTCTGCGAAAAGCGCGCCAGCGCCTCCACATAGAAATAATCCCCCCAGCTACAGCACTCATCCACCCCTTTATTGCCCGACAGATGGTAGACCGAATGTTTCAGTAGCCCGGTCGTGGCTTCATTTTTCCCGGCCAGGTAGTGCTTACCCAGCGACGACATAATGCGCATCGCCCACTGTTGATAACGCGCGTGATCGGGATCGGTCACTGGCAGATGTTTAATCAGTTCCAGCAAGCCGCACACCGCAATCGCCGCCGAAGAGGAGTCGCGCAGCGCATCGCTGCCCACCAGCGCCAGATCCCAGTGGCACACCGCATCTTCCGGTAAACGGTTGAGGAAGTAATTCGCCAGCCGTTTCGACAGCGCCACCATCTCTTTATCACCGGTGTAGATAAAGCTCAGCAGGAAACCATAAATCCCCCACGCCTGGCCGCGCGACCAGCAGGAGTCATCGGCATACCCCTGCTGCGTGTTGCCATAGCGCGGAGCGCCCGTTTGCACGTCCATATAATACGTGTGAAAAGTGGAAGCATCTTCACGGATCAGGTATTTCGCCGCTTGCTGTACATGTGCCTGCGCCGCCTGGGCAAAGCGCCGATCCCCGGTCTGCTCACTGGCCCAGTAAAGCAGCGGCAGGTTCATGTTGCAGTCGATGATCATGCGCCCGGCCTGCTCAGGATCCTGCAAATCGCCCCACGCCTGGATGATCTGCGCTTTCTCGTGAAAACGTTCCAGCAGTGCTTCGGCAGCCAGCAGGGCAAACCCGCGCGCCTCATGATTACCGGTCAGACGCCAGGCCGCCACGCAGGAGAGCGTATATAAGAAGCCCAGATCGTGTGTGTTGGTATCGTGACGTCCGGCAATGCGCAGACCAAACGAGCGCACGTGGCGCTCCGCCATCGCACGGAAACTGTCATCGCCGCTCATCTCCCATGCCAGCCACAATTGCCCGGTCCAGAAGCTGGTGGTCCACTCAACATTTTTAGTCAGCGGATAATAGCCGTGGACGCAGGTTTCGGCGGGGAATTTATCACCGAAATCCGTTAAATGACGGCGAATCAGTTCAAGGGTATGCGCACGTGCGGAATCCAGTTCATCTTTAAACGCCTGCACATCCATTGGCGCGCCCGGATAATCGCGTAACGTTTCCTCAACGATTTTACTTAACATATTTCGGTTCCTTGTTGTTACAGAAAATAAGATCAGCGCACTGCATTATCGCGGGCAATATCTAATGCTCCATGTTGTCGCCATTTGCTCTGGCAGGCAGACAAGGTAAATAACGAAATAAAAGTAAAGCTCAGCGCAATACAGCCCATAATGATGTAGGTATTTTCAAAACCGATACGGTCATATAATATTCCGGCCGGAGAAGAGACCACCACATTACCGACATACAACATGGCCTGATAACCTAATAAATACATGGTGGCGTTAACCCGCTTATCGAAATGCTCGGCGATATATTTAAATACCGACACCAACAGCAGGCAGATTTCCAGACCGTACAGCGGTTTTAATACCGAAATCAGCAGATGCGATTCGCACAGCCCGGAAATAATCAGCCGCGCCCCCACCACCAACCCGACAATCAGCAACCCGCGCTTGGCACCGATAAAATTAACAAACAGCGGGATCACCATATACATGACAAATTCCATGCCGGACTGCACCGTGCCCAGGTAACCAAACACCGCGTTGCCCTGGTGGATATCGGTAAAGAAGGTGACAAAGTAACGGGAGAACTGCTGTTCCGCGATAAACATCATCCATGCCACGCCTGCAACATACAGGCAGAAAGCCCAGAATTTTCGGTTACGCAGCAGCGCGTAAACATCCGCTGGCACGATTTTCTCTTTCGTCAGCACATCGCTGGCGTGAGCGGAGTGGACATTCACTTTCAGGCTCAGTAGAACCACCAGCATGATCAGCGAGGCAACAGAACCCATGATGAAGTTATAAGCTGGCGAGAGGTTAAACAGCAGGCCGGAAAACGACGATGCAACAGCCCAGCCGAGCGATCCCCACATGCGGATTTGCCCGAACTCCATGCCGTTTAAGCGACTGTAGCGATCGGTATAGGATTCGCAGGCAGCAACCCCGGCATACCAGGCAAAACTTAAATAAATCGCGCCAACAATAATGCCCACTAAGGTATTGGAAATAAGCAGCGGTTGATACACGTAGATAAAAAATGGTGCCATCAGCGCAGACATCAGCACAACAAAATAGAGCAAATATTTGCTCATGCCGATTTTATCCAGGATATAACCATATATTGGTTTCAGGATCACTGAAAATATCCCATTTATAGCAAATACAGTACCAATTACCGTTCCGCTAAGATTGGCTTTTTGCCCCAACCAGATAGCCAACAAACCAATACTGGCGGACCAGGTAAAAAAGTAGAGAAATATAAAGCTGCTGATTTTGTAATACTCTGCTTTATTATTAATGGTTATTCTTTCCATACTATCCTCGACGAAAGCATGTAGGGTTCAGAGATATTTACCCGGCTGCAGCCGGGCGTTTAATTAAAATGTAATGACGATTTTTTCCTGCGCGGGCGAATAGATCACCAGCGCATCTTCTTCTATGGATAATTGCGGTAAATGCGGATGAAACGCCTGCTCTGTCACGGCCGCCTGCACCGCGCAGGCCAGCCATTGCCGGCCCGGCGTTATCGTGCCGCGCAGCACGGGAATGGAGGCGCAAGGAGCAAACATAATGCTGCTGTTCGGCGGCGTTACCACGCTGTCAGCTTCCCGAGGATTATCAGCCAGCAGTTCGAAAATACCGCTGACGCCATTTTCCGCCACAACCAGGCTGCCGTTTTGCTCATGACGATGCGGGGCTTTCAGCACCGCAAAACCGCCCTCGACGCTTTGTAAATGGCGTTGTGAATCAATGCGATGCACGCGTAAATGCCAGTCTCCACAGGGAATAAGCCACGTCGAAATCTGCACGTTATGCCACGGTGACCAGCGGGAGAAAATCGCCTGTGGGCTGACCACAACCTCGTCACATTCGCGGCGGCCGCGGAAGTAGTTATCACCTTCACTGAGTAACAGCATAGAATCACAGGCCGCATGCTTGATGCCATAGCGCCCACGTTCAATGGTGAAACCGAAGCGGCTGGAGTAGGCAAATTTGGTGTATTTCGCCTCGGTATTGACGTAGTTGTTCAGTTCCAACTGACCGGACGTCAGCATCCAGACATGCCGTGATTGTTCGGTATGCACGAGGAGCTGCCCCGCTGGCGGAATAACGCGCTGTGGAGCCAGCGCGGGCAGCGGCAGCTCTTCCGATCGCCAGAAGGTATGGGATTCCGGCAGTGCCAGGATCAAAAAGACTTTCAGCGCCCAGTAGGGCGAGCCCGGCGAGTTGTAGTCTTCGCACATCGCCAGGTTCGGATAAGCAAAACCGAGCGTCAGGATGCCGTCGCGATCGAAAATCGGCTGCCGTAGCCACCAGCGTAAATGGCGCAGGATCAGCCCTTTCACCACGCCGGGTGAAAAGACTTCCAGCCCGGAGAACGCCACCGCGCTCCAGAAGGCCACCATCGCAAAACGGTAGGTCAGGCTGCGGCCAAACGGCACCGACTCCCCTTCTGCCGCCGACATATAGATAAAGTCCTGTGCAAACAGGCTGGCTCGCTGGCGGATCATCGCCGCGCGTTCGGCATCCTCTTCCCCATTCAGCGTGGCGTAGATCAGGCCATAGAAATGGAACGCCATCGAAATGTAGTAATCCTTTGGTCGGCCAGGACCATCGGAATACCAGCCGTCGCCAAGGTAATAGGCATCCATCAGGCGAAAACGGTGCGCGATAGCTGCTGGCTCCCAGGGTAATCCGGCGCGTTTAAACCCCAGTTGCACCATGATGGCGAAGAAATTCCAGTTGCTGTCGGGCATCTCAGCATCGGTGATTTGATTAAGCCACTGATGCAGATTATCGGCCTCAGTCTCGCTGAATTTCACCGCCAGCTTATCGCCGAGTAACGCCAGCCCCAGACCGTAAGCGGCCATCTCCACCAGCCGCTGATCGTACGGCCCGGTTTTCCCCCAGTAACCGGCACTTTGTGGATCGGTGCCGCGCTTAATGGCCGTCAGATATTTATCGCTGAATGTTTCCACATCGCCGCCCGCCATCAACGGAAACAGCCCCCACAACGCGCGGGACAGCCCCTCCATTTCGGCAATATCTGCGCTGTAATGCGCGCTGGTTGCTCCCAGCGAAAATCGCGCTGCACCCTGTGGAAACTGCTTATCCAGCGCGTCCAGCATCTGCGTCAACGCGCTGGCTACCTCCGCGCGCGATGACAATGGATTTGAGGTTTTCACTTCCGCCGCCTGCATAGGTTTCTCTCCCGTATCGTGTGGCAGAAGCATAGTGAATCGCCAGGAAGGGGAAATGTTAGCTCTGTCACACCGCTAAGCTTTGGCTGAACCCGCTGTTGAGGAAATTTAAAACCGTGGTTTATAAATAGCGTCATCGGGGCAAAAGTTGAGTTTGGTTGCACTATGGCAGACAACTGGCAAACAGAGAGACTGGAACTGATCACCCTCAACGATGCGGTTGCATCGTTCAGCCGCCTGTTTGCCAATACGGTGCGCTATCACCACTGGCATCAGTGCCTGGAAGTGCTGTATGTCGAGGAGGGGTTTGGCGTGGTGATCGTCGATAACCGCCAGTACACTATGCGCCCTGGACGGCTGTTTTTCTTTCCGCCGCTCACCATCCATAAAGTGATGGTCGATGAGCAGGCGCAGGCGAGTTATCGCCGCACCATCATTCATGTTGATCACCACGCGATCCTCCATTATTTTCGCGATTTCCCGCACAATCACTGCCGTTTGCAGCGGCTTTCTCAGCGCGGCGGCGCGGCGGTGGTGATGGATGTAGCCGCTATTCACGCCCATATCGACCATCTGTTCAGCGGCTACGCCAGGCTGGCCGCCAGCGCGAAACTGAACGGCGAACAGGTCGCCTGCCTGTTGTTGACTTTGCTGAGCATGTTGCCGGAAGAGAGTGAGAAATTGCCGGAAGAAGGTTGCGGCATTGCCACGCCAGTGATGTTCTGGCTGGAAGAGAACTACCAGCAAAAATTCAGCCTGGAAAAGCTGGCGCAGGAGCTGGGGAAATCGCGCAGCTACATCTCGCGCCGCTTCCATGAAGAAACCGGCGAGCCGATTAACCACTATCTCAACACCATTCGCCTGCGCAAAGCTTGCGATTATCTGCTGCACAGCCCGCACAGCATTCGCGATATCGCCGCACTGGTGGGGTTTTCTGACGTCACCTGGTTTATTAGCGCTTTCAGGAAAGGTATCGGTGAAACACCGCTGCAATACCGTAAAAATCACGCGTCGCAACGGCGCTGACTGTTGCCCGTGGCGCGCTTTTGCTATGGTGAAGCACTGATAATTCTGCGGAAAAGACGTATGGAACGGCTGGATTGCGATCGCATGTTTGTGGCGGTGATGGAAACGGGCAGCTTTACCGGTGCGGCGCTACGCTGCGGTACCAGCCACGGCCAGGCGTCAAAACTCATCTCCCGCCTGGAACAGGAGCTGGGCGTTAATCTGCTGCGACGCAGCACCCGCTCGCTGACGCCAACCGAAGTGGGGCTGGCCTATTACGATCGTATCCGCCAGTTACTGATTGATTACGATGCGCTTAACGATGCCGTGCGCAATATCGCCAACGCGCCTTCTGGTTTGCTGCGCATCTCTGCGCCCGTCACGTTTGGCACTTCTCAGCTCACGCCGCATCTGGTGGCGTTTGCCCGTCGCTACCCTGAAATCGAACTGGATGTCAGCTTTGCCGACCGGCTGGTCAACGTGGTGGATGAAGGGTTTGATGTTGCCCTGCGCATCGGCGCGCTTTCCGACAGCAGCCTGGTGGCCCGCCGCCTGTGCGCGATCCGCAATGTGGTGGTAGCCGCGCCGGATTACCTTGCCCGGCAGGGTGAGCCCACGCACTGGCAGCAGCTTGAGCAACACAGCCTGATTGTTGACACCAACTTCCGCGATCCCTGGCACTGGCCTTTCCTCGATGAGCACAACCAACTGCATCTTCAGCCGGTGCGCGGACACAGTAAATTTTCCAACGCTGAAGTGTGCCTTGAAGCCGCCTGCGCCGGCCTGGGCATAGCGCGCATTCCGGTGTTTGTCGCCGGTAAAGCGTTGAAAGAGCAGCGCGTCAAACCGGTGCTCACTGCCTATGAAGCCCCGCCGCTGGCGCTGTTCGCCGTTTATCCGCCCGCTCGTTACCTGGCGCAGAAATCCCGCGTGCTGATCGATTTTCTGGTGGAGGTTTTCTCGCTGCAGCCGGAATGGGAACAGGGATGGTGATAATTTCCAAAATGGAAATAAACATCCCTGTTTTACGCGGATAATTTTCCGGCTGGAAAGACTTTACACTCCTCTCATCAACTGACTGAGAGGAACACCACCATGTTTGACCAACGCACAACCCCCTATGCCGCACTGATTATGCGCCTGGCGCTCGGTATTCTGTTTCTGGCGCACTTTAGTCTGAAATTTTTCGCCTTCACCCCGGCGGGCACCGCGAAGTTCTTCGCCTCGCTCGGTCTGCCAGGCTGGCTGGCCTATATCACCATGGCGGTTGAACTGGTAGGGGCGATTGCCCTGATCCTCGGTATTTACGCGCGTATTGTGGCGATTGTGCTGATCCCGATTCTGCTCGGCGCTATCTTCACCGTTCATGGCCCGGCCGGTTTCTTCTTTACTAACCCGAACGGCGGTTGGGAGTTCCCGGCCTTCTGGATTGTTGGTCTGTTAACACTGGCGCTGACGGGCGACGGCAAATTTGCCCTGAAGCCCACACCGGTAAAAGGCTAACGGAGGCGGCATGCTGATTGAGGGTAAATGGACGGCCGACTGGCACCCGGTTCAGGCCACCGACGAGAAAGGCGGTTTTGTTCGCCAGACCTCCAGCTTTCGCCACTGGGTAACCCCGGACGGGGCACCCGGTATCACCGGCGAAGGCGGATTCATCGCCGAACCTGGCCGTTACCATCTGTATGTGGCGCTCATTTGCCCCTGGGCCTCGCGCACGCTGATTGCCCGCAAGCTGAAAGGGCTGGAATCGGCGATCAGCGTGTCAGTAGTTGAACCATGGCTGCTCGATGAAGGCTGGCACTTTGGCGACTACCCAGGCGCCGACCGTGACACACTGAATCAGGCCGAATGGCTGCACCAGCTCTATACCCGCGCCGATCCGCGCTTTACCGGGCGCGCAACGGTGCCGGTGCTGTGGGATAAGCAAACCCACACCATCGTCAATAACGAGTCGGCCGACATTGTCCGTATGCTGAACAGCGGCTTTGGTTCGCTGGCAAACAACGCGGTCGATCTCTATCCAGCACACCTGCGCGATGAGATCGACCAGTTGAATGCGGAGATCTACCCGAACCTCAATAACGGGGTTTATCGCGCCGGTTTTGCCACCACCCAGGTGAGTTACGAAGAAGCGGTGAACGATGTGTTCAGCCAGCTTGATAAGCTGGAAAACCATCTCGCTCAGCGCACGTTCCTGTGCGGCACGCAGCTTACCGAGGCAGATATTCGCCTGTTTGTCACGCTAGTTCGCTTCGATGCGGCTTACCACGGATTGTTTAAATGCAATCTTCGTAAGCTGGCGGAGTATCCGAATCTGGATCGCTATCTGCGCGAGATGCTGGCGGTTCCCGGTATTCGCGAGACGGTGAATATTGACCATATCAAGCAGGGTTATTACTCGATTAAAGCCCTCAACCCCAATGGTATTGTTCCGCAAGGGCCGGATTTACGCGCTTACGGGCTGTGACAGGAAGCAATAATGAAAAAAATGATTGTGCTGTTGCACGGCGTCGGTAGCCGTGGCTCGGATTTGCAAGGTCTGGGGAAATACTGGTCGCAAACTCTCGACGATGTGATTATCGCCACGCCGGACGGGCCGTCGCCTTTTGATATGGGGCCGGGTTTCCAGTGGTTCAGCGTTAATGGCATTACCGATGAAACGCGCGCCGCGCGGATTGCCGAAGCCCGCAGTGCCTTTAACGCCACCATTAATGGCCTGCTGGAGAAACACGATGTGCAGCCCGGACGAGACAAGCTGGTGCTGAGTGGTTTTTCGCAAGGGGCGATTATGTCGCTGGATGCGCTGGTCAATGCCGAGTGGCCGCTGGCAGCGGTGGTAGCGTTTTCCGGTCGTCTGGCCTCGGCACAGCCGTGGCAACCTGCGCCGCACACGCCGGTGCTGCTGGTGCACGGAGAGAGCGATCCGGTGATTCACTATCAGCAGAGCCAGCATGCTGCCGAACTGCTTGGCGCGGCGGGTGTCGATGTTGATACCTATTTTGAGCCCGGCGTGCCGCACACCATTACGGCGAACGGCGCGATGAAAGCGGCAAACTTCCTGCTGCCGCTGCTTAACCGCGTAGATTAAGAGACAAAAAGGGATGCCGCCTGGCATCCCTTGTTTTACGCCACCAGTTGCTGCATGACCTTGATAAACGCGGCTGTCACCTGCTCTTCCTGCGCGTGACGCCCCTCTTCAATCACCCAGCGTCCGCCGGTCATCACCCTTTTTATCGGGTTCGTCGAACAGGCGAAAATCCAGCGATTCAGACGTTCACGATCGCCTGCGGCAGCAAGGAAGGGATCGCGGCTGTCGAGCAACAGCATATCCGCACGATGGCCGGTCGCCAGTTGACCAATCGCCTGCCCCAGCGCGCGGCGTCCGCCCTGCAATGCGCCCTGATACAGCACATTGCCGATATAAGGTTCATCCGGCAGATGAAGCAAGTTGCGCCGCTGTTTGTTTAACCGTTGCCCGTACTCAAACCAGCGCAAATCCTCGCTGACGCTGACGCTGATATGGCTGTCGGAGCCAATCCCCCAGCGCCCCTGCTGCGCAAGATAGTCCGGCCCCGGGAAAATACCGTCACCAAGATTGGCTTCGGTGGTCAGGCACAAGCCCGCCACTGCGCCGGAAGCGGCAATCTGTTGGGTTTCCTGCGGCGTAAGATGCGTGGCGTGAATCAGGCACCACTGCTCATCCACCGGCATATGCTGGTAAAGCCACTCCACCGGACGCAGCCCGGACCAGGCCACGCAGTCATCGACCTCTTTTTGCTGCTCGGCAATATGAATATGCATCGGCTGCGGTTGCGGGCAGGCGTTGAGCACATGCTGCATCTGCTCCGGCGTAACGGCCCGTAGCGAGTGGAAGCACAGCCCGGTACGCTGCATCGGCTCAGCCGCAAGCTGCGATGTCAGCGCCTCATGCAGCGCCAGATAGCCTTCCGTATCATGAATAAAGCGGCTCTGCCCGGCGGTCGCTGGCTGCCCGCCAAAACCGGCGAAGCTGTAAAGCACCGGCAGTAACGTCAGGCCAATGCCCGCCGTTTTCGCCGCTTGCGAAATACGCAACGCCAGCTCTGCAGGCTGCGCATAAGGTTTTCCGCCGCGATCGTGGTGCAAATAGTGAAACTCGGCCACCGAGGTATAACCGGCCTTCAGCATTTCGATGTACAGATAGCTGGCGATGGTTTCCAGTTGCTCGGGGGTGATTTTATCCACCAGCCGGTACATCAAATCGCGCCATGTCCAGAAGCTGTCTGCCGGATCGCCCACCACTTCGGTCAGCCCGGCCATGGCACGCTGAAAGGCGTGCGAATGCAGGTTTGGCATGCCCGGCACCAGGAAACCGTCCAGGCAAATTGTGTGGTCGTCTGGCTGACTACCGCTTTCCAGCGCGGTGATGATGCCCTGTGCGGAAACCGTAATGCGGACATTCTCCGCCCAGCCCTGCGGCAACAATGCTTTTGCCGCGAAATATACCGTCATATATCCCCTCACCGCCTGCCGTTATAGAAGATGTATATACATGTTTATATATATACATCCAATTGTGCGTAGAGTAAACTTCAACGGTCATCCGGCCGAGGAAAGGGTTAATGGAGCAAAGCGAAATTTTTAAAGCAGCCGCAGGCGAGACGCATCTCGATCAGCCCGCCCCTTTCTATGAAAGGGTGAAGAGCATGATCAAAACCAATATCCACAGCGGCGCCTGGCCGGTGAACTACCGCGTGCCGTCTGAAAGCGAGCTGGTCAGTCAGTTTGGCTACAGCCGAATGACCATTAACCGCGCGCTGCGTGAACTGACCGCCGAAGGGCTGCTGGTGCGCATGCAGGGCGTTGGCACCTTTGTCGCCGAAGTGCGCGGGCAGTCGGCGCTGCTGGAAATCAACAACATTGCCGATGAGATTGCCAGCCGCGGTCATCGCCATCATGCCAGAGTGCTGGAGCTGACCCAACTGCATGCAGATGCCCAGCAAGCGCTGGCTTTTAATCTGCCGAAAGGCAGCCGCCTGTTCCATTCGCTAATTTGTCATTATGAAAACGGCGTTCCGGTGATGCTGGAAGACAGGCTGGTGAATGCACTGATTGTGCCGGACTATCTGCAACAGGATTTCACCCGTATCACCCCGAATGCCTATCTCTCTTCCATCGCGCCGATTGTCGAGGGCGAGCATATTATCGAAGCCGTGAACGTGCCCCGCAGCGAGTGCGTTTATCTGGAAATCGATGAGCACACCCCCTGCCTGCAAGTGAACCGCCGCACCTGGACCGGTCGTCAGGACAAAAAAATCGTCACCAGCGTGCGCCTGGTCTATCCAGGTTCACGCTACCGCCTGGAAGGAAGCATGCGTAAATGAGACTGCTGCCTTATAGCGGCTACGCTGAGATGCGCTGGAAAAATGGCCAGGGCGTCACCCGCGAAGTGTGCCGTTTTCCCGCCAGCGAACAGTATGCCTGGCGCATATCGGTCGCGACGATCCGCGAAGATGGCGCATTCTCACGTTTCTCCGGTTACCTGCGAAATATCAGCGTGCTGGAAGGTGACGGTATGTTTCTGACGGTTGATGAGCAGCGCAGCGCGTTAATTCCACCGTTTCAGGCGACGGATTTTAACGGCGACAGCGAAGTGTTTTGCGAGGTTGTCGGCGGGCCGTTACTCGATTTCAACGTGATTTATCGCCGTGAAACCACTCATGCAACGGTGCGCTGGCTGCGCGATGGCGCATGGCAACATCAACAGGGAACGATGCTGCTGTTCAATGCCGGAAAGTTGCTTGATGTCACCGTTGCGGGTGAACGCCATACCCTGCAACATTACGACAGCCTGCTAATCGATAACCCGGCAACGGTTGCCGTCCACGCAGGCAGCGACACGCTTTTTGCCTGCGTGACGCTGACATCCCGTTAACGCCCGCTAAACTGCGGCGTCTGCCTGTTCTGAAACGCCGCCAGCCCGGCGGCGCGATCTTCACTATCGGCAATCAGCGCCGAGAGCGCTCGCTCATAAGCCACTCCCGCACTTAATGGCATTTCGTAGCTGGCCAGCACCGCTTTTTTGATCATCGCGGCCGCCAGCGGCGCGGCTTTGGCGATTTGGCGCGCAATGTTTAGCGCCTGCGTTGCCAGTTCATCAGGCTGAACCAACTGGCTAATCAGCCCCGCCTGACGCGCCTCTTCGCCGGTGATGCGTCTGGCGCCAAGCAGCATCTCCATCGCCAGTGATTTCCCTACCGCACGCACCAGCCGCTGCGTTCCTCCGGCGCCCGGAATAATGCCGATATGGCTTTCCGGTAACCCAAACTGCGCCGTGGTGTCGGCAATAATGATGTCGCACAGCAGCGCCAGCTCCAGCCCACCGCCGAGCGCATAACCTGAAACAGCAGCAATCACTGGTTTTTCAATGGCGGCAATGCGATCCCATTTCTCGCTAAAACCGCTGCGCCATAAAGTGATGGCGGAAGCCGACGCCAGCGTGCCGGTATCTGCCCCGGCGGAGAAGGCTTTCGGGCCGCCCAACAGCACAATGGCACGTACCTGCGGATCCTGCTCAAGCTGCAGCAGCGTAGTGACCAGCGCATCCAGCATCTCTGCGGTCAGAGCGTTATATTTCTGCGGGCGGTTCAGCGTAACAACGGCAACGGCATCTTCATGGCTACATAAAATATCACTCATCGTCCGCGCTCCTCGCCGTCAGGCTGGTGACGATCGCTTCACGGTGACGCATTGCCGCCGCCGCGCTTTGCCCATCCCAGCAATAAAAGCCTTCCCCGCTTTTCACCCCCAGTTGTTTCGTCGCGACTTTCTCCAGCAGCCAGGATGGCAGCGTCGTGCTGTTATCCAGCGCGGGCAGCAATATCCCGGCGACTTTCTCGACCGTATCCAGCCCGGCGAAATCCATCAGTTTCATTGGCCCCATCGCCGCCCAGCGCGGTGCCAGCGTACGCTGCACTGCACGGTCAACATCCTCAATCGAGCCAATCCCGGCGCTCACCAGATAGAGCGCCTCGCGCAGCATGGCGTATTGCAGGCGGTTGATAATAAAGCCCGGAATGTCCTGATTCACGGTGATGGTCTCTTTATCAAGCTGTGCACACAAATCGCGAACGCGCTGGCAAACGTCGTCGGCGGTTTTCTCGCCGCGCACAATTTCAATCATCGGCATGGTATCCGCCGGGTTAAACCAGTGCATACCAATCAGCCGCTGCGGGTTACTGAGCACCGATGCCAGTTGCGTGATGGAGACACTGGAAGTATTGGTCGTCAGCAAGCAGTCTGCAGAAACCTGTGGCTCAATAAGGCTGAACAGATGTTGTTTGAGCGCCACCTCTTCCGCCACGTTTTCCGACACCATATCCGCGCCTGCCAGGCAGCTTTCCAGCGACGTGCTGTACTGCACATCGGCCTGAGCGACCCGCGATTCAACGATCGCCTGAGCTTTATCCAGCGTTTCCTGCGAGCGGGAATAGAGACTGACGCGATAACCCGCGCGGGCCATGACGACAGCAATACGTGCGCCCATGGTTCCGGCACCAATCACCGCCACTTTATTAATTCGCGACATGTTTTTCTCCCCTAAATCACGCCCTGCGTTTGCAGCTGCACGAGCGTTGCCTCATCCATACCCAGCACTTCACGCAATACCATGAGCGTATGTTCCCCCAGCACCGGCGGGATCAGCGCCGGTTCGCCCGGCGCACCGCTCATTTTCACCGGCTGCGGCACAATAGAGATCGCGCCTGCACGCGGGTGCTGGATCTGTTTCACCAGCTCGCGTTGGTGGGCGTAATCGCTGCCGAGGATCTGATCGAGGCGCAGTACCGGCGAGGCCGGAACGCCAGCGCTATCCAGCAGTGCCTGCGCGTCGCTGACGCTTTTATCTGCGAGCCAGCGTTCAATCTCTTCGCGCAAGGGCTGTTGATGCGCCAGCCGCTGCGGATCGCTGGCAAAGCGAGGATCGTCCACCAGCGCGGGATTTCCCATTGCACCGGCAAGCTGGCGGAAGAGTTTGTCGTTGGCGACAGCAATAACGATATGTCCATCCTGCGCCCGGTAGCTGTCCATCGGCGCGCTGATCGGGTGCGCATTACCAAGCCTTCCGGCGCTGGGCTGGCCGCCGATCCACTGGGTTAACGACACCATTTGCAGCGTCACCATGGTATCGAGCATCGAGACATCCAGATGCTGGCCCTTGTCGGTAATGCCACGCTGAAGCAGCGCCGCCAGTACCGCCCAACTGCCATACAGCCCGGCGACCACATCACCAATCGCATCGCCAACGCGCGTGGGTTCGCCATTCGCCCAGCCGGTGACCTGCATAATGCCGCCAATCGCCTGGATGATATGGTCGTAAGCCGCTTTATGCGCCAGCGAGCCTTGCTGACCAAAGCCGGAGATGCTGACGTAAACCAGCCGCGGATTGATGGCCTGTAGCGTCGCATAATCAATCCCCAGCCGCTGGGTTACGCCGGGGCGAAAGTTCTCCACCAGCACGTCCGAACAGGCGACCAGATCTTTGAGGATCGCTAAGCCCTGCGGGCTTTTCAGATCCAGCGTGACGCTTTTTTTGCCGTGGTTGAGCTGCATAAAGTAGCTGCTCTCGCCGTTGATATGCGGCGTAAAAGCGCGGGAATCGTCGCCGCTGCCTGGCATCTCGATCTTGATAACTTCAGCGCCAAGATCGTTAAGCAGCGAGGCACACCACGGACCCGCCAACACGCGCGACAGATCGAGTACCCGTACGCCACTGAGCGGCTTAATAGCTTCACTCATCAGCCCCCTCCTCAATCAGTAAAGTAAGCTGGCGGCTCAGTTCGCCATCCGCAATCAGATCCCGGACGGCATGCATATCCGTGTACAGCGGCGTGTCGGTTTCCCGAAACGCGACTTGCTGGCGCACCTTCGCCAGCGTCAGTTCTGTACCCACCGAGGCGCGTAGCGGGCGGTGGAATTCAATCGCCTGACAGGCGCACAGCAGTTCAATAGCCACGATATCTACTGCGTTTGCCACCGCCTGCATCGCTTTTCGCGCCGAGGAAACGCCCATGCTGATATGGTCTTCCTGCCCGGCACAGGTGGAAACCGTATGTACGCTGGCGGGCGCCGCCAGGCTGCGGTTATCCCCGGCGAGTGCGGCGGCGACATACGGCGGGATCATCATCCCGGAATTGGCGCCGCTTTTGCCGACCAGAAAAGCCGGTAAACCGCTGAGATGCACGTTAGTGATACGGTCAGAACGCGCTTGCGACGCGGTACTCAGTTGCGCGATAGCCACCGCCAGCGCATCGAGCGCCAGCGCCAGCGGCGCACCGTGACCGTTGCCGCCTGGCAAAATCACCAGCGCGTCGTCTTCAATTAAAAATACCGGGTTGTCGGTTACCGAATTGAGTTCAGTGGTGACGATATGACGGCAATGCGCCAGTTGATCGCGCACTGCGCCATGGATTTGCGGGATGCAGCGCAAGCTGAGCGCATCTTGTACCCGGTGGTCGCGGTAACGCTGAAGGATCTCGCTGCCGTGCAGTAAGCGGCGCAAAATCTGCGCCGTTTCTTGTTGCCCGTCATGAGGACGCAGAGCGTGCAGACGCGCGTCATAGCCGCGGGTGTTGCCTTTCAACGCTTCGAGACACATGCCGCCAGCCATATCCGCGATTGGCAGCAACTGTTCGAAATCCCGCACCGCCAGACAGGCCAGTGCGGTAATTTCGTAGGTACCGCTGATCAGCGCGTGCCCTTCGCGCGGGCCGGGAATGCGCGGCGCAATGCCCGCTTTCGCCAGCGCTTCGGCGGAGGGCAACAACTCGCCCTGATACCAACACTGCCCTTCGCCAAACAGCGATAAGCCGATATGTGCGGTAGCAATCAGATACCCCACGGAACCGCTGGCAGGCGACCACGGCGTCACCTGCCGGTTCAGCATCAGACACATCCGCTGTGCCAGTTCAGCGCTGACGCCGCTGTAGCCCTGCAGCAGCGATTTCAGCATCACCGCCATCATCGCCCGCACTTCCCGCACCGACAGATCCGGCCCCATCCCGCAGGCGTGGCTGCGCAGCATATTGAGCTGCACACTGGCAATTTGATCCGCAGAGAGACGCTCAGTTACCAGGTCTCCCACGCCGGTCGTCAGACCATAAATCACCTTCCCTTCAGCAATCGCGTTGTGAATGTAGCCGCTGACCTTATCCATTTGCGCCAGCGCATCATCAGCCAGAACAACCGGCGCGCCATCGGCAATGCGTACCAGTTCATCAATGGTAGTGGCAGCAGTGCCTAAGGTGACCGCATCCGCCTGCGGCGTGGAAGAACGGGTTGTTGTTGTCATCTCGCAGCCGTTCCTTACTTGCTCAGTTGGTGTTTAACCAGCCACTGGTGCGCCACATCATCAATGCTGGCGAACTCAGCAAGCTGTTCATTCATGGAAATCAGATCTTCGGTGGTGAGCTGCGCGGAGATTTTGTTCAGCGTGCTTTCAATGGTCGGGTTCAGCGTGCTGCTGGCGACAATCGGCACGATGTTCTGCGCGGCAAACAGATGCTTCGGATCTTCCAGCGCGACCAGGTGATCTTTTTTGATCTCCGGCGTTGTGGAAGTCAGGTCAGCGACCTGAATCTGGTTGTTTTTCAGCGCCGTCAGCGTCAGCGGGCCAGCGACATCCAGCACTTTGAAGGTTTTGAAATTCAGGCCGTAAACGTCACGCAGGCCGGGAACGCCTTCATGACGGGTTTTCCACTCCGCCGGGCCGCCAAGCACTAACTGCCCGGCGATAGGTTTCAGATCGTCGATGGTTTTCAGTTTGTATTTGTCGGCCGTTTTCTTCGTGACCGCCAGTACATCGCTGTTCTGCGCCGTGGAAGTGTTGAGCATTTTCACTTTTTCCGGCAGCTTAGCGGCCAGCGCTTTCGCCACATCTTCCGAGCTGTGCGCTTCATTTTTCGCATCCAGATAGCTCAGCAGCGCGCCGCTGTACTCCGGGATCACGGTGATGGAACCGTCCAGCAGCGCCGGAATATAGACTTCACGGCTACCGATATTGAGTTTTTTCTCGACGGGAATGTTTTGCGCTTCCAGCGCCCCGGCGTAGATGGTCGCCAGCAGCTGGTTTTCCGGAAAATCCGCCGAACCAATAATCACTTTCTGGCCGGCATCAGCAGCCCAGACAGAAGAAGCGACAGACAGCAGCGCGGCACTGAACAACGTTAAATAGCGTTTCTTAATCATCTTATTAACCTTCTGTAATTAAAGGACCCAACATCACTGGTTTTTGGTTTTCCGGGTGATGCCCGGTGAAACCACGACTTTCCCTGAAAGCGAAAAAAAGAGATCAATGATCAATGCCAGTAGCGCGACGAGGATGGCCCCGGCGGTCATCTGCGCAAAGTCGTTGGCGGCACGCCCGTCGATAATCAATCGCCCCAGGCCGCCGAGTGAAACGTATGCCGCAATGGTCGCGGTGGAGACAATTTGCAGTGCGGCGCTGCGGATCCCGGAGAGGATCAGCGGCATTGCGCAGGGCAACTCGACCTGCAACAGCACCTGAAGCGGCGTCAGGCCAATCCCTTTTGCCGCGTCATGCACGCTGGGATCGACAGAACGGATACCCGCATGTACGCCCAGCGCCACTGGCGGCAGTGCCAGCACCACCAGCACGATGATGCAGGGCAAAACAAAGGCCATATCCGATTCGAAATAGCCTGCCAGCAGGATCACCAGCAAAATAATCAGGCCAAAAGAGGGCAACGAACGCAGGGCGTTGGTGGTGCCAATCAGCAGCGCCTCCCCTTTACCGGTATGGCCGGTATAGCAGCCGACCGGAAAAGCAATGGCAACGGCAATCGCCAGCGCCGCCGCGCTGTAACCGATATGCTGCAACAGCAGCGGCACAATGCCGTCGTCGCCGTACCAGTGGCTGAGATCGAGAAACCATTCACTCATCAGTTATCCCCTTTGCGGTTGCCAGCGGCTTAACGAACGGGTTATCGCCACCACCAGGCAATCCAGAATGAAAGCCAGCGCGATGCACAGCACAATCCCGGCGATAATCGGGGTGAGGAACTGAAGCTGAAAACCCTGGGTAAACAGCGAACCTAACTGCGGCGCGCCAATCAGCGCGGCCACCGACACAATGCTGACGTTAGAAACCACCGCCACGCGCAGCCCGGAGCCGATCACCGGCACGGCAAGCGGCAGGTCGATCTGCAAAAATTGCTGTAGCGGCTTGTACCCCAGCGCGAAAGCGGACTGGCGGGTATCTTCGGCAACGGAATCCAGCCCGTCGCACACGGTTCTAACCAGCAGCGCGAAGCTGTAAATGGTCAACGCAACGACCACGTTGATCGGGTCGAGAATCTGCGTATTCAGCAGCGGCGGCAGCAGCACGAACAGCGCCAGCGAAGGAATGGTGTACAACAGGCCGAACAGGTTCAGCACGATCCCTTTCACTTTCGGCAGGTTGTTCACCGCCCAGCCCACCGGGATCGCCAGCAGCAGGCCGATCAGGATTGGCGTAATCGACAAATAGCAGTGCCAGAGCAGCAGGTTGAGGATCCTGTCGCTTTGCCCCCACAGCCAGTCAAATCTCATAGCGCCTCCTGGGTCAGCGATTTGCAGGCATCCAGCACATTTTCCAGCGCCAGCGATCCCAGCGGGGCAAGCTGTTCATCAACCACCACGGCGCGATGGCAGGGAGAGCTGAGCGCCGAATCCAGCAACTGGCGCAGCGTGCCGCCCTGCGGAGAAAACGTCGCGCCGAGATTGACGTTTTCCGGCGCAATCACCGTTACCTGCTGATGCGTATCAAACCAGCCGCAGGCTTTGCCCTGCTGCGTCACCAGTAGCCAACGTTGCGCGCTGATACCACGCGCCTGCGCAAGGGTTGCGCCCATTTCGATGGCCGGTTCCGCCTGCAATGCCGTCAGTGGTGCGGAGGTGTGGAAACTGAGTTTGCGATAACCGCGGTCGCGGCCAATGAAATCGGCAACAAATTCGCTCTGCGGCGCATTCAGCAATTCGCCCGGCGTCGCCAGTTGCGCCAGCTTGCCGCCAGGCTTCAGCACCGCAACGCAATCACCCAGTTTCATCGCTTCATCAATATCGTGGGTGACCATAATGATGGTCTTGCTGACCTCTTTCTGAATGCGCAGAAACTCTTCCTGCAACTGTTCACGCACGACAGGATCGACTGCGCTGAAGGGTTCGTCCATCAGCATAAATTCCGGATCGGCGGCCAGCGCGCGCGCCACACCGACGCGCTGCTGTTGCCCGCCGGAGAGCTGCCACGGATAGCGTTTCGCCAATTGCGGCGCCAGACCGACCACTTCCAGTAATTCCGCCGCTCTGGCCCTGGCTTTGCTTTTCGCTGCGCCATTAAGGATGGCGGTGGTGGCGATGTTGTCGATGATGGTTTTATGCGGGAACAACCCGGCATTCTGGATCACGTAACCAATGCGCCGACGCAACTGCACCACATCCATCTGCGCGGTGGATTCACCATTGAGCAAAATCGTGCCGGAAGAGGGTTCGACCAGCCGGTTGATCATGCGTAATGAGGTGGTTTTGCCGCAGCCCGACGGCCCTACCAGCACGGTAATTTTGCCTCCTGGCGCGACAAAGTTCAGGCCATCGACCACGACGGTACCGTCGTCGTAATGCTTGGTCACATTGTTGAAAGTAATCATCGTTACGCCTTATGGTCATCACTTGCCGTCCCGTTGTGACGGCGATGCAAAATGCTTTATGTATATCCTTGTATGTACAACTTGCAAGCCATGTGCCATAACGTAATCGCAACATATATCGATAAATTAAAAACCATTAAAAACAATAACATAATAATATCTCGTTAATAAAATCAGTCTAACCAGGCGGATTACCTCTGCTTTATCGCCCTGTTCTCTCGCCATAAAACAGCGCATTAATGCACTTAAAATGATCATTTTTCTGCCGTTAAGCACAATAATAGTGCAGTAAAGCACGCTAAAATCCCTTCCCTCAGCGCCTCCCGGAAAACAGTAAATTACAAGTTGCTGTTTTACATAGATAATAAATAAATCGATCAAAGTGGCACCATATGTGCTTATCATGTATATACAAGACAACGTCAGTAAGCATTTATCCTGCTATCAAACAAAGAAGGTAAACCGCATGAGTAGTGAATTTTCCCGTTATCGTGATGTTGAGATCAGAGCGCCGCGCGGCACGACATTGAATGCGAAAAGCTGGCTGACCGAAGCGCCGCTGCGCATGCTGATGAACAACCTTGATCCCGAAGTCGCGGAAAACCCGAAAGAGCTGGTGGTTTACGGGGGGATTGGACGGGCAGCGCGTAACTGGGAGTGCTTTGACAAAATGGTGGAAGCGCTGAAGCAGCTTAACGATGACGAAACGCTGCTGGTGCAATCCGGCAAGCCGGTCGGCGTGTTTAAAACCCACAGCAATGCGCCGCGCGTCCTGATCGCCAACTCCAACCTGGTTCCCCACTGGGCTAACTGGGAACACTTCAACGAACTGGACGCTAAAGGGCTGGCGATGTACGGCCAGATGACCGCAGGCTCCTGGATCTATATTGGCAGCCAGGGGATCGTTCAGGGCACATATGAAACCTTCGTCGAAGCGGGTCGCCAGCACTATAACGGTTCGCTGGTTGGCCGCTGGGTGCTGACCGCCGGTCTGGGCGGTATGGGCGGCGCACAGCCGCTGGCCGCCACGCTGGCGGGCGCCTGCTCGCTGAACATTGAGTGTCAGCAATCCCGCATCGATTTCCGCCTGCGTACCGGCTATGTGGATGAGCAGGCAACGGATCTGGACGATGCGCTGGCGCGTATTGAACGCTACACCCGCGAAGGCAAAGCCATCTCTGTTGCGCTGCACGGCAATGCGGCGGAAGTCTTACCGGAACTGGTTAAACGCGGTGTTCGTCCGGATATCGTGACCGATCAAACCAGCGCCCACGATCCGCTGAACGGCTATCTGCCGATTGGCTGGCAGTGGGAAGAGTATCGCGAACGCGCGAAGACGGAGCCAGCGGTGGTGATTCAGGCGGCGAAAGCCTCTATGGCGGAGCACGTTAAAGCGATGCTCGCCTTCCAGCAGCAGGGCATTCCAACCTTCGATTACGGCAACAATATTCGCCAGATGGCGAAAGAGATGGGCGTCAGCAACGCCTTCGATTTCCCGGGTTTTGTGCCTGCTTATATTCGCCCGTTGTTCTGCCGCGGTATCGGGCCGTTCCGCTGGGCCGCGCTCTCCGGCGATCCGGAAGATATCTATCGCACCGATGAAAAGGTGAAAGAGCTGATCGCAGATGATGCGCATCTGCACCGCTGGCTGGATATGGCGAAAGAGCGCATCAGTTTCCAGGGCCTGCCAGCACGTATTTGCTGGGTGGGTCTGGGGCAGCGCGCGCGTCTGGGGCTGGCGTTTAACGAAATGGTGCGTCGCGGCGAAGTCTCGGCACCGATTGTCATTGGCCGCGATCACCTGGACTCCGGCTCCGTTGCCAGCCCGAACCGCGAAACCGAAGCGATGAAAGATGGCTCCGATGCGGTTTCCGACTGGCCGCTGCTGAATGCCTTGCTCAATACCGCCAGCGGCGCAACCTGGGTTTCCCTGCACCACGGCGGCGGCGTCGGCATGGGCTTCTCACAGCATTCGGGGATGGTTATCGTCTGCGATGGCACGGATGAAGCGGCAGAACGTATCGCCCGCGTACTGCATAACGATCCGGCGACGGGCGTGATGCGCCATGCCGATGCAGGCTATGATTCCGCTGTTGCCTGTGCCAAAGAGCACGACCTCAACCTGCCGATGATTACAAAGTAAAACCGGTGGCGCGGCGATGGCCGCGCCGAACCATGACGGGAGAACGCGGATGCGCATTTTATGGCGTCACTGCCAGATTGCCACCATGGAAGCAGGCAAATACAACCTGATTCCCCATGCGGCGATGATCACCGATGGCCCGCGCATTGAATGGCTGGGCGAAGAGGGAACGCAGCCGGACGATGCGATTGATCGTGAAGTGGATCTGCACGGACGGCTGGTTACGCCCGGACTGATCGATTGCCATAGCCATAGCGTGTTTGGCGGCGATCGCAGTCAGGAGTTTGAGATGCGTCTCAACGGCGCAAGTTACGCGGAGATCGCCGCAGCCGGCGGCGGCATTATCAGTACCGTGAATGCCACCCGTCACGCCAGCCAGCAACAACTGCTGGAAAGCGCCCGCAAACGCATTCACGCGCTACGCAAAGATGGCGTTACCACGCTTGAGATCAAATCCGGCTACGGCCTCAGCTTTGCCGATGAAGGCAAAATGTTGCAAGTGATCCGCGCGCTTAGCGCAGAAATGCCACTCACTATCTTTAGCACCTGTCTCGCAGCGCATGCATTGCCGGGCGAGTATCAGGGGCGCGCCGACGACTATATCGACGAGATTTGCCAGCACTGGCTGCCCGCCTGGCACGCACAAGGGCTGGTCGATGCGGTCGATGCTTTTTGTGAACATCTGGCTTTTTCACCGTCGCAAGTGGAGCGGGTTTTCCATAAAGCGCAACAGCTTGGCTTACCGGTAAAACTGCATGCCGAACAGCTTTCACTGCTGCACGGCGCTGGTCTGGCCGCCCGCTACAACGCGCTTTCCGCCGATCATCTGGAGTATTTGTGTGAAGAGGATATCGTGCTGATGGCGGAGCATGGCACCACAGCCGTTCTGCTGCCGGGTGCCTTTTACTTTCTACGCGAGAGCCAGCAGCCGCCGGTGGCGCTACTGCGTCAACATCAGGTGCCGATGGCCATTTCCAGCGATCTGAACCCCGGCACGTCGCCGGTGTTGTCTCTGCGCCTGATGATGAATATGGCCTGCACGTTGTTCCGTCTGACACCTGAAGAAGCGCTGGCGGGAGTGACCTGTCATGCCGCCCGCGCGTTAGGTATCAGCGATCGCTGCGGTACGCTACAGGCAGGTAAAGAGGCCAGCTTTGTCGCGTGGGATGTTGCTCATCCGGCAGAACTCAGCTACTGGCTGGGTGGAACGCTGTCGAAACAGGTTATTTATCAGGGGGAGGAAGTGTGGCATGACTAACGGATTCGAATTACATCAGGGTCGGCTGCCGCTGCTGGTCAGCATGCCCCATCCCGGCACGCAATTGACGCCGGAGATCGCCCGCAGCCTTACCGTGCGGGCGCAGCGCCTGGAGGATACGGACTGGCATATTCCGCTGTTGTATCAGCCGATTCGCGAGCTGGGTGCCAGCGTGCTAAGCGCTAATTATTCCCGCTATGTCGTGGATTTAAACCGCCCGGCGGATGACAAACCGCTATACAGCACGGCGACCACCGGCCTGTTCCCGGGGACTTTTTTTGACGGCGAGCCGCTGTTCGAAGCGGGCAAAGCGCCGGATGACGCCACGAAAGCCGCCATTTTGCACAACATATGGCAGCCTTATCACCAGGCGCTGGCGCAGGAACTGGCACGGTTGCGCGACACCTTCGGCTACGCGTTGCTGTGGGATGCGCACTCTATCAAATCGGTGGTTCCTCGTCTGTTCGAGGGCAAACTGCCGGATCTGAATTTTGGCACTGCCGATGGGGCAAGCTGCGCGCCGGATCTGAGCCGCGCATTGCTGGACTGCTGCGATGCGTTTCCGCACTACACCAAAGTGCTCAACGGCCGCTTTAAAGGCGGGTATATCACCCGCCATTACGGCGCACCGCAACAGAACATTCATGCGGTACAACTGGAAGTGGCGCAGTGCTGCTACATGGATGAGACGAGCTTTGCGTTCTGCGAAGAGAAGAGCGAACGCTTTCGCGAACTGTTGAGCGCCCTGATAAACACGGCGCTGGCATGGGGCGAACAGAACCTGAGCCGCTAAATAAAAAGGGATGCGCTAAGCATCCCTTTTTCGTGGTGGGGTTTATCAGGCTTCGATATCGGCCATATCGCCTTTTTCTTGCAGCCAGTTGCGGCGATCTTCGGAACGCTTTTTGGCCAGCAGCATATCCATCATGGCAGTGGTTTGCTGCTCATCTTCATCGCTGATGACAAGCTGTACCAGACGGCGGGTGTTCGGATCGAGCGTGGTTTCACGAAGCTGCATTGGGTTCATCTCGCCCAGCCCTTTAAAGCGCTGCACGTTCGGTTTGCCTTTCTTGCGCTTCAGTTGTTCCAGCACGCCGGTTTTCTCTTCTTCCGTCAGCGCGTAATACACCTCTTTGCCGAGATCGATACGGTACAACGGCGGCAGCGCCACGTAGACGTGGCCTTGCTTCACCAGCGCGCGGAAGTGGCGCACGAACAGCGCGCACAGCAGTGTGGCAATGTGCAGACCATCGGAATCCGCATCGGCGAGGATACAGATCTTGCCGTAGCGTAGCTGGCTGAGATCGTCGCTGTCCGGATCGATACCGATCGCCACGGAAATATCATGCACTTCCTGCGAGGCCAGCACTTCGTCCGAAGAGACTTCCCAGGTATTCAGGATCTTACCTTTCAGCGGCATGATCGCCTGATATTCACGATCGCGCGCCTGCTTAGCGGAGCCGCCCGCCGAGTCACCTTCCACGAGGAACAGCTCGGTACGGTTCAGATCCTGCGCGGTACAGTCCGCCAGTTTACCCGGCAGCGCCGGACCGCTGGTCAGCTTTTTACGCACCACTTTTTTGGCGGCGCGCATACGGCGCTGGGCGCTGGAAATCGCCATTTCGGCCAGCAGTTCAGCGGTCTGAATATTCTGGTTCAGCCACAGGCTGAAGGCATCTTTCACCACACCGGAGACAAACGCGGCGCACTGACGGGAAGAGAGCCGTTCTTTGGTCTGCCCGGCGAACTGCGGATCCTGCATTTTTACCGACAGCACGTACGCGCAGCGTTCCCAGATATCTTCCGCCGAAAGCTTCACGCCGCGCGGCAGAATATTGCGGTATTCGCAGAACTCGCGCATGGCATCCAGTAGCCCCTGGCGCAGGCCGTTAACGTGCGTCCCGCCCTGCATAGTCGGGATCAGGTTGACGTAGCTTTCTGTCAGCAGCTCGCCGCCTTCCGGTAGCCACAACAGCGCCCAGTCCACCGCTTCGGTTTCAGCGGAGAAATTACCAATAAACGGTTTTTCCGGCAGCGTCGGCAGGCCGTTGACCGCTTCGCACAGGTAGTCGTTCAGGCCATCCTGATAACACCAGCGCTGCTCGGCGTTGTTCACTTCATCTTTGAAGAGGATTTCCACGCCGGGGCAGAGTACGGCTTTTGCTTTCAGCAGATGCGTCAGGCGGGAAACCGAGAAACGCGGGCTATCAAAGAAGGACTCATCCGGCCAGAAATGGACGCTGGTTCCGGTATTGCGTTTGCCGCAGGTACCGATAACCTGCAGATCCTCGACCTTTTCGCCATTTTCAAACGCAATGCTGTAAATCTGTCCGTCACGTTTAACCTGCACTTCCACGCGACGCGACAGGGCGTTCACCACAGAAATGCCAACGCCGTGCAAGCCACCGGAGAACTGATAGTTTTTATTTGAGAATTTACCGCCCGCGTGCAGACGGCAGAGGATCAGCTCAACGGCCGGAACGCCCTCTTCCGGGTGAATGTCCACCGGCATGCCGCGCCCGTCGTCGATAACTTCCAGCGACTGGTCGGCGTGCAGGATCACCTCCACGCGTTTGGCGTGCCCCGCCAGCGCCTCATCGACACTGTTATCAATGACTTCCTGCCCGAGGTGGTTTGGGCGAGTGGTATCGGTGTACATCCCCGGACGGCGGCGAACCGGCTCAAGCCCGGTGAGTACCTCTATGGCATCAGCGTTATAGGATTGCGTCATGGTTTGTTCGTAGATAGTGACCGCATCGTTTCCCTGTCGGCTCAATGCAGCCCAAGGAAATCGATAATCTGTGTGAAATGATTCTCAAAGCCCACAAAGGCATGATTCCCGCCCTCTTCTACAGTCTGGCGACAGGCATCGTAATAGGCCACCGCCTGGCGGTAATCGAGCACTTCGTCCCCGGTCTGTTGCAGCAGCCAGATAAGATCCGGCGCTTCAAGCGGGTCAACTTGCATCACTTTGAGCTCGTAAATATGGCGAGACTCTAGCACATATTGTTCCCCAGTGTAGGGATTCTCGTTATTGCCGAGGTAATCGGCCAGTAACTGAAACGGACGCACCGCCGGGTTGATCACCACCGCGGGCAGCATAAAGCATTGCGAGAGCCAGGTTGCGTAGTAACCGCCCAGCGACGATCCGACGACGCCAAGCTGCCGCCCGCCCTGCTCAAGCACCAGCGACTCCAGCAATTCGGCAGCCGCGGCGGGATAAGGCGGCAACTGCGGCACCAGCACGTCGATGTCGGGATAGTGCTGCGACAGCCATTGCGTCAACTGCGTGGCCTTCGCCGAACGCGGCGAACTGTTAAAGCCATGCAGATAGAGAAGAGTGGACATTAGTAGCCTTCTGAAGCCGTATCGGGGCGGAACTGCGTGCTCTCCAGCCGGCAGACTTCGGTATGCAGCGTTCCGTCGTCGTAGAGATCCAGCCAGCGCCAGCCCGGTGCAATGGTATCGAGCGTAAAGTTGGCGCAGTGCGGTTTGAACTGCACGCAGGTTGAAGGCGTCGCCAGCAGGCGGCGGCCATTCCAGTCGAGATCCAGCTCCTGGTGAATATGCCCGCACAGCAGGTGGCGCACATTCGGGAAGCGCTGAAGCACATTATTCAGCTCGCCCGCGTTACGCAGGCTGTGCTGATCGAGCCAGCTACAACCGGATGGCAGCGGATGGTGATGAAGCAACAGCAAGGTGTGCCGCTCCGGACTGTCGGAAAGTTTATTCTCCAGCCACTCAAGCTGAAATTCGCTCAATTCGCCGTGCGGGACGCCAAATACCTGGCTGTCCAGCAGCAGGATTTGCCAATGATCGCCGATAAATACGCGTTTTGCAGGGGATATTCCCGCGTCCTGTAATGCGCTGTACATAGCGGGCTGGAAATCGTGATTACCCGGTAACCAGACGCAAGGCGCAGTGAATCGTGCGATGCCTTCAGCAAAATGCTGATAAGCCGCAGCGGAGTGATCCTGTGCCAGGTCGCCGGTGGCGACGATCAGATCGCAAGGGCGCTTCTGGGCCTGGATAGCCTCCAGTACCGCCTGATAACTTTCCCAGGTATTGACCCCTAACAGCGTCTCGTGCTTTTCGGCAAACAGGTGAGAATCAGTAATTTGTAAGACCCTGACTCTGGACTCACCGGCCAGAGAGAGGTTTAACAGGCTTTCCAAATGGTGTCCTTAGGTTTCATGACGCTAACAAACCGGAATCGCCATTGCTCCATGTGCTAAACAGTAACGTAGCCAATCGGCCAGAAACTGATTAATTTGATGCTTTTCGTCGCGTTGATGCAACTTTTTATTAGGATAATCATAACGCGCTTTGAAACGAAAGATCTGCTGACTTGAACACACTTCAGCGACCATCGCGTCGTGGTACAGGCGCACCGTCATGGACGGCAGGCTCCAGTAGCTCACGGCAGGCACCGTCTGTTCAATTTCCACCAGCGTCGTATAACGCGTCGCTTCAACAATCGTTAACCGGTATTGTGCGTTAGTCACCTGATAGCTCACCGTTTGGCCCGCTTCATCATTACGCGGCAACAGACGACGCAATTGAGCGAAATTGGTTTCGCACAGGCGCATCATTTCAGGGAAGTCAGGTGTATAGCGCTTCATTTTTTCCACTCGTTTCGTAAGCTCTCATGATGCAGTTGCAGCCATTGCAGGGCGATGACAGATGCTGCGTTATCGATTTTCCCCTCTTCTACCCACTGGTAAGCCTGCTCCCGACTCACCACATGAACCCGAATATCTTCGTTTTCATCCACCAGACCATGAACACCTTCGGCCTGAGTGGCATCCACTTCACCGACAAAGACGGCAGAACGCTCGCTGGTGCCGCCAGGGCTTGCCAGATAGCTCAATACTTTTTTTGCGCGCCCGACGGTTAACCCTGCTTCTTCGACAGCTTCACGGCGCACCACATCTTCTTCGGTTTCACCTTCTTCAATCATACCGGCGACCATCTCCAGCAGCCACGGGCTTTCGCTGGTATCGAATGCCGCAATCCGGATCTGTTCGATCAGCACAACTTCGTCGCGCACTGGGTCAAAGGGTAGCAAGACTGCGGCGTGACCGCGTTCAAAAATTTCACGGCGTACTTCGCCGCTCATCTCACCATTGAATAAACGGTGGCGAAAGCGGTAAAGATCAAGCGAAAAAAAACCGCTATAGAGTGTTTCTCGTGCAATAATTTCTACATCGTTTTTTGTGAAAGTCATTTCGGGGGATATTGGCTTATTCATTGGCGACATCTCATTCGGAAATAATGACAAAAATCTGGATTTCAGACCCGTTTAATTACTGTTGCAAGCGCTATATGTTACATTGGTGCAAATTTATGCCAATGGCACGGAACGCCAAGCTGAGGCGATGCCCGTTTCTGCTAGAATCGGCGATTATTTTTTCCCAATTTAGACCAGCGCTAATACTGCTTCACAACAAGGAATGCAAATGAAGAAATTGCTCTCCCTCCTTATCGGTCTGAGCCTCACCGGTTTCAGCACCATGAGCCAGGCAGAAAACCTGCTTCAGGTATATCAGCAGGCTCGTTTGAGTAACCCGGATCTGCGTAAATCCGCCGCCGATCGCGATGCCGCCTTTGAGAAAATTAATGAAGCGCGCAGCCCTTTATTACCACAGCTCGGTTTGGGCGCTGATTATACGTATACCAATGGCTTTCGTGATAGTAATGGCGTCGATTCGAATGTGACCAGCGGCTCTTTGCAACTGACGCAAACTATTTTTGATATGTCGAAATGGCGCGCGCTGACGCTGCAGGAAAAAACGGCTGGCATTCAGGATGTCACCTGGCAAACCGATCAGCAAACCCTGATTCTGAATACGGCGACTGCCTATTTTAACGTGCTGAGCGCGATTGATGCGCTCTCTTACACGGAAGCGCAGAAACAGGCAATTTACCGTCAGTTGGATCAAACCACCCAACGTTTTAACGTTGGCCTGGTCGCCATTACCGACGTACAGAACGCCCGTTCTCAGTATGACAGCGTGCTGGCGAACGAAGTGACCGCCCGCAACAACCTCGACAATGCCCTGGAATCATTGCGTCAGATCACCGGCAACTACTATCCGGAGCTGGCGTCACTGAATGTCGATGGCTTTAAAACCGACAAACCGAAGCCGGTGAACGCACTGCTGAAGGAAGCGGAAAGCCGCAACCTGACGCTGCTGCAGGCGCGTCTGAGCCAGGATCTGGCGCGTGAGCAAATTCGCCAGGCGCAGGACGGCCATCTGCCGACGCTTAACTTAACGGCGTCCACCAGCGTTTCGAATACCAAATACAGCGGTTCTGCGACGCGTGGCAACCCAGTTGCCTCCTCTTCCTATGCGGATCGGGATATCGGTCAGAACTCTGTTGGCCTGAGCTTCAGCCTGCCGCTTTATAGCGGTGGTTCGGTAACGTCACAGGTTAAACAGGCGCAGTACAACTTTGTTGGCGCGAGCGAACAGCTGGAAAGCGCGCATCGTAGCGTCGTACAGAACGTGCGCTCCTCTTTCAACAACGTGAACGCGTCTATCAGCAGCATCAACGCCTATAAACAAGCGGTTGTTTCTGCCCAAAGCTCCCTGGATGCGATGGAAGCGGGTTACTCCGTGGGTACGCGTACTATTGTTGATGTGCTGGACGCGACCACCACGCTGTATAACGCCAAACAGCAGCTCTCCAGCGCGCGTTATAACTACCTGATCAATGAGCTGAATATTAAATCGGCGCTGGGTACGTTGAACGAGCAGGATTTGCAGGCGCTGAACAACTCGCTGGGTAAAAACGTCTCCACGGCGCCGGAAAGCGTCGCGCCGGAGAACCCGCAGCAGGATGCAAGCGTTGATAACTTCAGAGGCAACGTACAGCCTGCCGCAGCACGCACCAGCGTTAAACGTTAATTAATCAGCATCGATCCGCAACGGGGGCAATCCAGCCCCCGTTTTTACGTAAGGCAACGTAAAGGCCTCCCCTCCTCGCTTTAACTTCAACCACTCATCCTCTATCCTGAGCGTTTTACGTATGCCTTTGGGATCCAGGAAGATAACAATGAAACGGACAAAAAACATCCAACACGCGACGTTCCGCAAAAGCTGGAGCGCACGTCATTTAACACCTGTCGCACTGGCGGTGACTGCCGTTTTCATGCTGGCGGGCTGTGAAAAAAGCGACGAAACGGTTTCCCTGTACCAGAATGCGGACGATTGTTCGTCGGCAAACCCGGGGAAAAGCGCTGAGTGTAAAACCGCTTACAACAACGCACTGAAAGAAGCTGAGCGTACAGCGCCGAAATACGCGACGCGCGAAGACTGCGTGGCAGAATTTGGCGAAGGCCAGTGTCAGCAGACGCCGGTTCAGGCTGGCATGGCGCCGGAAAATCAGGCGCAGGCTCAGTCCGGCGGCAGCTTCTGGATGCCGCTGATGGCGGGCTATATGATGGGCCGCCTGATGGGCGGTGGCGCAGGTTTTGCCCAGCAGCCGCTGTTCAGTTCGCGTAATCCGGCAAGCCCGGCTTATGGTCAGTACACCGATGCTTCCGGTAAAGGCTATGGCGCAGCGCAACCGGGCCGCACCATGACCGTACCGAAAACGGCTATGGCGCCAAAACCGGCGACCACAACCACGGTGACCCGAGGCGGCTTTGGTGAGTCTGTCGCGAAGCAGAACACGATGCAGCGCCGTGTAAGCGGTACGCCGACCCGCTCAATGGGCGGTTGATGGTCATGGAAAGAATCGCAATTCCCGAACGCCCGGACTGGCGCGAAAAAGCCACCGAATATGGTTTTAATTTTCACACCATGTATGGAGAACCGTACTGGTGTGAAGAAGCGTACTACAAGCTGACGCTTGCTCAGGTTGAGAAGCTGGAAGAGGTTACCGCTGAGCTGCACCAGATGTGCCTGAAAGTGGTGGAAAAAGTGGTTGCCAGCGATGAGCTGATGGCCAAATTCCGCATTCCAAAGCACACCTGGGGCTTTGTACGCCAGTCGTGGGCAACGCAGCAACCGTCGCTCTATTCGCGTCTCGATCTCGCCTGGGATGGTGTGGGCGAACCCAAATTGCTGGAGAACAATGCCGATACGCCAACGTCTCTGTATGAAGCCGCTTTTTTCCAGTGGATCTGGCTGGAAGACCAGCTTAACGCCGGAAATTTGCCGGCGGGCAGCGATCAATTCAACAGCCTGCAAGAGCAGCTCATTGCGCGTTTCGCCGAGCTTCGCGAGCAGCACGGTTTCCAGTTGCTGCACTTCACTTGCTGCCGGGATACCGTTGAAGATCGCGGCACCGTGCAGTATTTGCAGGATTGCGCGGCAGAAGCGGAGCTGGCGTCGGAGTTCCTCTATATCGAGGATATCGGCCTTGGCGAGAAAGGCCAGTTTACCGATCTTCAGGATCAGGTGATTGGCAATCTGTTCAAGCTTTATCCGTGGGAATACATGCTGCGCGAAATGTTCTCCACCAAGCTGGAAGATGCCGGTGTTCGCTGGCTGGAACCCGCCTGGAAGAGCATTATTTCCAATAAAGCGCTGTTGCCGCTGCTGTGGGAGATGTTCCCCAATCATCCCAATCTGCTGCCTGCGTACTTTGCCGAAGACGATTATCCGCCAATGGAAAAGTACGTCGTGAAACCGATTTTCTCCCGTGAAGGCGCAAATGTGTCAATCGTTGAGAACGGGAAAACGGTCGAGGCGGTTGAAGGACCGTACGGCGAAGAGGGTATGATTGTGCAGCAGTTCCACCCGCTGCCAAAATTCGGCGACAGCTATACGCTGATCGGCAGCTGGCTGATCAACGATCAACCTGCAGGAATCGGCATTCGTGAAGATCGCGCGCTGATCACCCAGGATCTGTCACGTTTCTATCCGCATATCTTTACCGAATAACGTAAAAGCGCATCTCCGTGGTGACCATAACAACCCGGCCAAACGCGCCGGGTTTGTTTTTACAGGCCCAACCGCCATCCCTAAAGTACGCCAAACAGTTTCGGCAGAAACAGCGAGATCGCCGGAATATACGTCACCAGCATCAGCACGAAGAACAGGATCGCATAGAACGGCAGCATCGCTTTCACTACCTGCTCGATCTTCTGTTTACTCACCGCGCTGGCGACAAACAAGACCGATCCCACCGGCGGTGTAATCAGCCCAATACCAAGGTTGACCAGCATGATCATGCCGAAGTGCACCGGATCGATCCCCAGCGCATTTGTCACCGGCAGCAACACCGGCGTGAGGATCAGGATCAGCGGCGCCATATCCATCAGCGTGCCAATCAGTAACAGCATGATATTAATGCACATCAGAATAACGTACTTGTTATCCGAGATACTGGTGAACGCTTCGGTGATGCGGGCAGGAAGCTGCATATAAGTCATGATCGCGCCGAATGCAGCGGCAAAACCAATCAGGATCATCACAATGCTCACCGTTTTTACGGTGCGATACATCAGCTTCGGTAACTCCGACCATTTGTAATCGCGGTAGATGAACATCGTGACGAAGAAAGCCCACAGGCAGGCAATTGCCGCTGACTCCGTGGCGGTAAAGATCCCCGAGAGAATGCCACCCATGATGATCACCACTGTCATCAGCCCCCAAAGCGTATCAACAAAAATCTTTAACGCCTGGCGAAACGGTACGCGCTCGCCTTTCGGATAACCGCGTTTGTGGGCAAATGCCACGCACATCACCATCAAGGTAAAACTAAGCAGTAATCCCGGCAGGATCCCGGCGATAAACAGCGCAGCAATCGAGACTGTGCCGCCGGTTGCCAGTGAATAGATTACCGAGTTATGGCTGGGCGGCGTCAGGATCGCCTGCACCGATCCACTGGCAGTGACGGCCGCAGCAAAATCGCGCGGGTAACCTTTTTTATCCATCTCCGGGATCATCACCGAGCCTATCGAGGCAGTATCCGCGACCGACGATCCGGAGATCGCGCCGAAAAAAGTCGATGCCACAATATTCACCAGCGACAGGCCGCCGCGAATAAAACCGACAAATATATAAGCAAAATTCACCAGCCGACGCGCAATACCGCCCTCAGCCATAATCGCTCCGGCGAGAATAAAGAAAGGGATCGCCAGCAGTGAGAATTTATTAACGCCGTTGGTCAGTTGGATCATCACGGCTTCCAGCGGAATATCGATATACCATGCGCCCAGTACCGCGCTAATCCCCACGGCATAAGCGACCGGAACACCTACCGCCAGCATAATGGCTAACGTAAAAACGAGAATAAATGCATCCATAAACGTTCCTTACTGGATGATCGGATTAACCCGACGAGCCCACTATTACCACCGGGCGGTGATATTGCGCGCCACACAACATCTTTTCGAGAATAAACAGCAGCGTAATTGCCGAGCCGATCGGCAGCGGTAGATAGGTCTCACCGGCGGTAAAAAACGGGAATTCAGCGACAGGCTGCTCCCATAATTCGGCACACAGCGCGCTGCTGTACCAGAGAATAAAGAGGCTAATCGCCATCAGCATCAGATCGGCGACCACAAAACAGATCTTACGTACGCGTTCGCTTAAGCGGTCAGTGACCATACTGACGGCAATATGTGAACCCGCGCGGTAACTTACCGCTGCGCCGACAAAGGTAAACGTCACCATGCAAATAATGGCGATCGGTTCCGGCCAGGATAAAGCGCTGTTCATCACGTAGCGCGCAAAGATCCCCACCGGAATAATCGCCACCATAATCAGCAGCGCAATACCGGCGATCCACATTGATATTCGGTAAAGGATATCCATCAACAACGAATAGCGTTCAGCCATAACGATTTTCCCGCAGCAGAAAATAAAGATATCACCGACAAAATAATTATCGGGGCAAGGTTTCCCCTGCCCGTAGCCGTTATTGCACCTCTTTAATGCGGGTTATCAGATCCTGATGGTCTTTGCCGTATTTATCGCGTACTGATTGTGTCGCTTCGTAAAAGGCAGCGGTATCCATATCATGGAATTGCACGCCGCCCGCTTTCATGGCTTCCAGCGACTTCGCATTGTAGGTTTTCCATAATTCACGCTGTTCAGCCTGGGCTTCTTTTGCCAGCTTGAGGATCAATTCCTGATCCTCTTTTTTCAATTTATCCCATTTGACTTTAGAAAATAAAAACAGCTCCGGAATAATAAAGTGCTTACTCCAGGTGTAATTCTTCACAACGGGTAAATAGTTATGGGCAACAAAAGTTGGAGGGTTATTTTCTGTGCCATCAATCACGCCGGTTTGCATACCGCTAAATACTTCACTAACGCCCATGGCGACCGAGTTGGCTCCCATGGCTTTCAGCGTATCGAGTGCAATCGGGCTGCCCTGAACGCGGATTTTCATACCTTTCAGCTCTTCCGCTTTCGTGACTGGCGCTTTGGTAATCAAATTACGCGTGCCGGCATCCATCCAGCCAAGGAATACCAACCGCGATTTACTGCTTTCCGACAGGCGATTGCCAATCTCCTGGCCAATCATTCCGTCGAGCACTTTATGCATATGATCTTCATCACGGAAAATATAGGGCAGTGTAAAGACATTGATCTCCGGTAATATTGCTGCCACTGGCGTCATCGACACGCGAATAATATCTATTGCACCGATTTGCGCCTGCTCAATAACCTGTTTCTCATCACCTAACACACCGCCAGGAAAGGTTTTAATATCCAGTCGACCATCCGTAGCTGCACTGAGTTTTTCCCCCATATGTTTTACCGCAACAACATTGGGGTAATCTGCCGGGTGAACATCGGCTGCACGAAAAGTTTGGGCTAAAGAGGCGTGAGAGATAAACAGCAGAGCGGAACTAATACAGACTTTTAGTAAGGTTTTCGCTGAATTCATATTTCCGTGTCTCCAGAGGTTTACTGTTTTTGAGGTAAATAAGAGCGACCACGAACAAGGGTTCGGGGTAACACACCAAATAATTTTTATGGGATTGTCTGAGACAGTAGACTCTTTGAGAGTAGTCACTCGGCAGGATTCTTGCGACGATAACGTTCACAAAAAAGAGTAAATTCAGCACAGCGTTTTATTTTTGCAGTACAGGTCTTTTTATTTTCAAAAAAACCGTGTTTCAGAGGTGATTTTTTGCGATCTTCCTCGAATTTCTCTACATCCAGAAGAATAAAATGGGTGGCTACCAGGGCCACCCTTCATTTTAACCTACCTGAACCGAAAGCATGCTCAGCGAACCCATCTCAATACCGTCCACCGGGATAGTAATGGCCTCGGTGCCGTTCCATGCACCCAGCATATACAGCAGCGGCAGGTAGTGATCCGGCGTTGGGTTAGACAACGATCCGCCTTCATGGTCGAGGTAATTTACCAGCGGATGCTGCTCAGCCGGCCCCTGCCAGGTGAGGTTCGCTTTCACATAATCGTTGAACGATGTCGCCCACGGATACGGCGTATTTTCGCCATGCCAGCGCGCAGTACGCAGGTTATGCACCACGTTGCCACTCGCCACCAGCATAATGCCCTCATCGCGCAGCGCCGCCAGCTTGCGGCCCATCTCAAAATGCCATGCCGCGGGTTTCGTGCTGTCGATACTGAGCTGCACCATTGGGATATCGGCATTCGGGTACATCTTAATCAGTACGCCCCACGAGCCGTGGTCAAAACCCCAGGCTTCCTTATCAAGCACAACGGGCACCGGCGCCAATAAATCAACCAGGCGCTGAGCCAGTTCCGGCGATCCTGGTGCCGGATAATGGGTATCGTACAACGCCTGCGGGAAACCACCGAAATCATGAATAGTTTTCGGCGCTTCCATCGCGGTAACACCAGTACCGCGGGTAAACCAGTGAGCGGACACCACCACAATCGCTTTCGGGCGCGGCAGCGTCTCGCCTAACATTCCCCAGGCGCGGGTATAAACGTTATCTTCCAGAACATTCATTGGGCTACCGTGGCCCAGGAACAGTGCTGGCATACGAGATGCAGACATGGTGATATCCTTACTGAGTGTGTCAATTTGATAACGACACATTACGCCTTTTCATGGCGCGAAGAACTCAGATAACCATGATGAAGATCTTCAGTAATTTTGAATGTAAGCATCAAGTAAAGATAAGGCTCCGGCCTCGCTTTTCAGGTAACAAACTCTTACATTAATGAGAATGATTATCATAAAGGAGTGATTCATGTCGGTACCGTTAATTCTGACCATCCTGGCGGGTGCAGCGACCTTTATCGGCGCGATTCTTGGCGTATTAGGCCAGAAACCATCAAACCGCGTACTGGCGTTCTCACTCGGCTTTGCTGCCGGAATTATGTTATTGATTTCGTTAATGGAGATGTTGCCCGCTGCACTGGCGACGGAAAATATGTCACCGATGCTCGGTTACGGCATGTTTGTCGTGGGCCTGCTGGGGTATTTCGCGCTGGATCGCATGTTACCCCATGCACATCCGCAGGATTTAATGCAGGGAACGCAGCAAACCTTTCCGCGCGGTTTGCGCCGTACCGCCATTTTGCTAACCCTGGGCATCAGTCTTCACAACTTTCCGGAAGGCATCGCCACTTATGTCACCGCCAGTAACGACCTGGAATTAGGCCTCGGCATCGCTTTTGCGGTCGCGTTGCACAATATTCCTGAAGGACTTGCGGTTGCCGGGCCGGTTTACGCGGCAACCGGTTCAAAACGCAGCGCGGTATTCTGGGCGGGAGTCTCAGGGCTGGCGGAGATCCTCGGCGGCGTCCTGGCATGGTTGATCCTCGGCAGTCTGGTCTCGCCAGTGGTAATGGCGGCCATTATGGCAACCGTCGCCGGGATTATGGTGGCATTGTCGGTGGATGAACTGATGCCGCTGGCGAAAGAGATCGATCCCAACAACAACCCCAGCTACGGCGTGCTGTGCGGTATGTCGGTGATGGGCTTAAGTCTGGTGGCGTTGCAGACGATGGGATTTAGCGGCTGAGGATCGGGATGCTCTTGCTGAGGGCTGAAGCGTCTTACTCGCCCTGTCCGACGCGGCGAGTTTTCTTCAGCTCTTCGAGCACCCGTTGATAAGCTTTATAGATCGCTTCGCGATCGTGGCGGCAGGCTTTGCAATGACGTTTAAGTACGTGGACATAGCCGAAAACGACGATGACAATCGCCAGAAGCCAGTACCATGAGATAAACATATTGCCTCCCTTATTTCCGGCAAACATTGGTTAACAAACCAATGACAAAATAGCATTAACTTAATGACTTATAAGGCTTTAAAAGCGTTTTTCATGTCCATTGAACAGGTACCACTTTATAAGTAGCACCGTGAAATTTCAACGTGTGAATATTATAAACGCGACAAATATTGACGCAGGACAGGCAAAAAAAAAATCCGCAGCTTTTGGCCGCGGATTTTTTATCACTCACGCAAGTTAGCTGGCTTTGCGCTCATGTTCCTGGCGGTAGGCCACCAGATCTTCAATGGTCACAACAGCCATATTGTGTTGCTTAGCAAATTCGATGCACTCCGGCGCGCGCGCCATTGAGCCATCATCATTGGTTAATTCACACAGCACGCCCGCCGGTTTAAAACCCGCCAGCGTCACTAAATCGATTGTTGCTTCTGTATGGCCGCCACGGGTCAATACGCCGCCCGGCTGCGCGCGCAGCGGGAAAACGTGGCCAGGACGGTTCAGATCGGAAGGTTTCGCGCCATCGGCGATCGCCGCGCGAACGGTGGTAAGACGGTCAGCCGCCGAAACACCGGTTGTTACGCCATGCGCCGCTTCGATGGTAACGGTAAAACCGGTGCCGTAGGCACTGGTATTGTTCTCGACCATCATCGGCAGATCGAGCTGTTTACGGCGTTCGTCGGTCAGGCACAGGCAAACAATGCCGCTGCCGTGGCGAATAGTCAGCGCCATCTGCTCAACGGTCATGGTTTCTGCAGCGAAAATCATATCGCCTTCATTTTCACGGTCCTCGTCATCGAGCACCATCACACCACGGCCTTCACGCAGCGCGGCGAGGGCATGTTCAATACGTTCGAAAGGCGTGCCAAAAGAAGAAAGCAGCGTCTGATTCATGGTAAAAGACCTCAATAAAGTTATGGTTACCAGAATCAGGGCAGTCTTAGGAGTGTCGCAATGCGGCAAAAAAATAACGCGAGCGGGCGTCATTGCCCGACAGATTCGTTACTCTCTCCCATCCGGACTTTAACCGTCGGCCCCGGAATTACACCGGATCTGCTGACCTTCAAACGTTAGCCTGAAGCGCTCGCGGGCTTTCAGCATCTGCTGATTTACCGCCGGTGGGGAATTTCGCCCCGCCCTGAGAATAAGCGGGATAACTATAACGCCATTGATAATCTTCGGCAATCCATAACCTTCAAACAATTCTGGTTTATCACCTGGGGTTATCACACTACAATGACTTATTGAGCCTATCCGAGCAGGGAACCTAAAATGATTGACCCAAAGAAAATTGAACAGATTGCGCGTCAGGTTCACGAATCCATGCCCAAGGGGATCCGTGAGTTCGGGGAAGATGTGGAAAAGAAAATTCGTCAGACGTTACAGGCGCAGTTAACCCGCCTGGATCTGGTGAGCCGCGAAGAATTTGACGTGCAAACGCAGGTACTGCTGCGCACCCGCGAGAAACTGGCGCTGCTGGAGCAACGCCTGAGTGAACTCGAAAACCGGGGTAAAAGTGCAGAAGTCAAACCCGCTCCGGCCATTCCACCGGTAGACGATCAGGCGTAATTTCTTTTGCGCCGCATGGCGCGAGCGCTTTCCGGGCCTGCGCATTATGCAGGCCCGATAACCGGCTTAATCGCCCTGCTTCTGGATCTTTTTGATGATATTGGTGGTTGAACAACCATCTTCAAAGTTGAGCACCAGCACTTCCCCGCCGTTAGCCCAGACTTCTTTGCTGCCGGCAATATCTTCCGCTTTGTAGTCACCGCCTTTTACCAGCAGATCCGGCAGGATCCCGGCAATCAGACGCTGCGGCGTATCTTCTTCAAACGACACGACCCAGTCCACCGCTTCCAGCGCGCTCAGCACGATCATGCGTTGCTCCAGCGGGTTGACCGGGCGAGTTTCGCCTTTCAGCCGTTTGGTGGAAGCGTCACTGTTAACCGCAACAATCAGGCGATCGCCGAGCTTGCGCGCATTCGCCAGATAAGAGACATGCCCGGCGTGCAGAATGTCGAAGACTCCGTTCGTCATCACCACCTTTTCACCGCGCTTACGCGCCGCAGCGACTGCCGCTTTCAGCTCTTCTTCGCTCATCACGCCGAAGCCGGTTTCTGCACGGCCGCGCACGGCGTTTTCCAGCTCGATAGGCGATACCGTTGAAGTACCGAGTTTACCGACCACCACGCCTGCGGCGGCGTTTGCAAAATAGCAGGCTTCTTCCAGCGAATTGCCCGCCGCCAGCGTTGCTGCCAGCACGCCAATCACCGTATCGCCGGCACCGGTCACATCGTACACTTCCTGCGCCTGGGTCGGCATGTGCAGCGGCGCTTTGCCCGGTTGCAGCAGCGTCATACCCTGCTCGGAGCGGGTCACCAGCAGCGCAGAAAGGTCGTAATCGGCAATCACTTTCATGCCGCGTTCAACGATCTCGTCTTCGTTTTTGCATTTCCCGGCCACCGCTTCAAACTCCGACAGGTTCGGGGTCAGCAGCGTAGCGCCGCGATAGCGCTCAAAATCAGTGCCTTTCGGATCAATCAGTACCGGCACGCCCGCTTTACGCGCCAGCGCAATCATCTGCTGAACGCTGGACAGCGCGCCTTTGGCGTAATCAGAAAGCACCAGCGCGCCAATGCTGCTGAGCGCCTGGCTGATGCGCTCATGCATTGGCAATGGATCGACACCTTCAAACCCTTCTTCAAAGTCCAGGCGGATCAGTTGCTGGTTGCGCGACAAGACGCGCAGTTTAGTAATGGTGGGGTGAGTGGGAACAGAAACGAAGTCGCATTTTACATTGACATCCGCCAGCGCCTTGCTCAGCGCGCGCGCCGCATCATCAATACCGGTCAGACCCACCAGACGCGCCGTTGCGCCCAGCGAAGCAATGTTCATCGCCACGTTCGCCGCGCCGCCCGGGCGTTCTTCAATCGTATCGACTTTCACCACCGGCACCGGGGCTTCCGGAGAGATGCGGCTGGTTGGCCCGTACCAGTAACGGTCCAGCATCACATCGCCAACCACCATTACACCCGCCTGGTTAAACTCTGGCAGCGTCACTTTCATTCCTGTCTCCTGAGAGATACAAAATTTGCGCGCGATAATATCACACTTACGCCGGGGCGCACGGTTCCACCAGCCACTTGTTCCAACTGGTTTTGATCAGCTGGCGTTCGGCGACAAAACACGACAACGCCACATGCCCCGGCAACTCCTGTAATGCCAGGTGGTGCAACTCATCGCGCAGCGTGGTGTAAGCCTGCGTCAGCGCCAGTGCTTCCTGTTCATCCATAATGTTGTTCTGCGCCAGCCCTTCCAGAATGCGCACGTTATCAGACCAGCGCGTCAGCTTCGGTTTGTCATGCGCATAGCGCAGCACCAGATACTGAGCAATAAACTCAATGTCGGTGATACCGCCTTCATCGGCTTTCAGATCGAAGCGATCTTTATGCTTGTTGCTAAGATGGGCGCGCATCTTCTCGCGCATCTCGCGCACTTCGGTTTGCAATGTTGCGCCATCGCGCGGGCTCATCAGAATATCGCGGCGAATGGCATCAAACTCCACGGCCAGTTGCGGATCGCCGTACACCACGCGGGCGCGCGCCAGCGCCTGGTGTTCCCACGTCCAGGCTTCGTTTTTCTGGTAATCCGCGAAGGATTCGGTGGTTGTCACTAACATTCCCGCCGCGCCGGACGGGCGCAGGCGCGCATCCACTTCATAGAGAATGCCGGACGAAGTACGCGTGCTGAACAGGTGCATGATGCGCTGGGCAAGGCGCAGATAGAACTGGCGGCCATCGATCTCCCGCTCGCCGTCGGTCATCACATCCATCGGGCAATCGTGCAAAAAGACCAGGTCGAGATCGGAACTATAACCCAGCTCCCAGCCGCCCAGTTTACCGTAACCGACAACGGCAAACCCACGCCCTTCCCGATCGCGCAGATGCATTGGCTGACCATAACGCGCCACCATTTGCCCCCACGCCTGCTGTACTACCGCATCGATAATCGCTTCCGCAAGCCACGTCAGATGATCGCTCACTTTCATTACCGGTAGCGTACCGGCGATATCCGCCGCGGCGACGCGCAGCAACTGCGCCTGTTTAAACTGCCGCAGCGCTTCCAGTTGTTGCTCTTCATCATCCTCCGGAACGCGGAGCAGATATTGCCGCAGTTCGTCGCGGTAGGCGTTCATCGCCGTCGGCTGATAAAGCGTAGTGGGATCGAGCAGCTCATCGAGCAGGATCGGATAACGCGCCAGCTGGCTGGCCACCATCGGCGATGCCGCACAGAGCGAAATAAGATGCTTCAGCGCGCCGGGGAACTCGCTCAGTAGCTCAAGATAAGTGGTACGCGTAATGATGCCTGTCAGCAGCGGCGTCAGGCGCGACAACGGCACTGGCGCGTCGTCGCGCGAGCAGACATCGCTCAGCAAATGCGGCATCAGATGATCCAGCACCTGGCGCCCGCGCGGGCCGATGGTGCGCTTATCCATCTCTTTTCGGAAATCAGCAATCAGCGCCACTACGCGGCGGCGATCGTCATCGGAAAGATGCGCCAGCACCGGCGTGGTGTCATCTTCCTGCAGTGCATCCTGCCACAGTTCGCGCCAGTTTTCGGAAAGCACATCTTCCGGCGAGTCGCTCTCGTCGTCGCCGATCAACTCATTGAAGACGCGGCGTACAGCGGCCATATGCGTTTCCAGCGTGCTGCTGAGTTCATCCCAGCTTGCCACACCCATTCCCCAAGCAAGGCGGGCGCGGTTGAGATCGTCGCCCGGCAAGGTCTGCGTCTGTTCGTCATTAATGCTTTGCAGCAGGTTTTCCAGACGCCGCAACCACAGATAAGCTGCCCGTAACCTGCCAGCTTCGCCTTCCGGTAACAGGTGCAGCTGATCGATGGCTTCCAGCGTTGGTAACAGCGAGCGCGATTGCAGCGCCGGTTCACGGCCACCGCGAATCAGCTGAAAAACCTGCACGATAAATTCGATTTCACGAATGCCGCCCGCGCCCAGCTTAATGTTGTCTTTCAGGCCACGGCGGCGGACTTCGCGGGCAATCATGCCTTTCATATTACGCAGCGACTGGATCACGCTGAAATCGATATAGCGGCGGAAAACAAAGGGACGCAGCATGGCACGCAGCTCACGGGCGTGTTCACCGTCGTTATCGCCCATAATGCGCGCTTTCACCATCGCATAGCGCTCCCAGTCGCGCCCCTGCTCCTGGTAATAATCCTCCAGCGCGGCAAAGCTGAGCACCAGCGGGCCGCTATCGCCGAAGGGGCGTAATCGCATATCTACGCGGTAGACAAAACCATCCTGCGTTGGCTGGTCGAGCACCTTGATCAGCCGTTGCCCAAGGCGGGTGAAGAACTGCGCGTTATCCAGCTCGCGCCGGCCGCCACGGGTTGCCCCGTTTTCCGGCCAGGCGAAGATCAGATCAATATCAGAAGAGAAATTGAGTTCGCCGCCGCCAAGTTTGCCCATGCCTAAAATCAGCATCGGCTGCGCAACGCCCTGCGGGTTACAGGGCGTTCCCCATTCACGGCAGCAGGCGTCGTACAGCCAGTCGCGCGCGGCGACGATCAGCGTTTCCGCCAGCACGCTCAGTTGTTGCAGCACATCTTCTTCCGCCACCAGCCGCAGCGCCTGCACCCAGGCAATACGCACCATCACCCGACGGCGGAACTGACGCAGAACGCGCATCAGCGCCGCTTCATCCGTGACATCCCGCAGTGCCGCACTGAGCCATTGCGCGTAGTGCTGCCACTCCGTTGCCTGCGGCGGCGCGCTTTCCAGCTCGGCCAGCCATTCAGGATATGTGATGATACTGTCCTGAACAAAATCACTGAAAGTGAGTACTGACTGCGCCTGCGCACTGAGTGGCTGCGCGGTTAGCGCCTCCGGCAGACGGGAAAGCACAGTGTGCCAGTGCTGCGATAACGGCGAGGCATGCGGCATCCGAAGTATCCTTTAGTTAGCGTTTTCCGCTGTGCAGCCAGAACGGCTCCTGCGTAATTGCGGTATTACGAAAGTGTTCGATCTCGATTCTCTGGCGCGTTTCAATGGCATGGTACAGCCCCTGCCAGTTCTCCAGCCATTCGTTTGCCAGCGCACGATCGTAATGTCCCGCCAGCAGCAATGCGCTGTCGATATCACGCGCCAGGCGCGGCAACTGGTCGCGATAGCTGTCACCCAGCGGTTGCGCGAAGGCTTTTTTCAGCTCCGCCGCGCTGCGCGAAAGATGTATATCGGCGAAGCGTTTAAATGAATCGGCAAATTTTGCCTGCGCTTTTTCATCAAGGAAGGCGCGCCAGCCCTGGGTTACCAGCCACTCAGTCAACAGCAGTTTTGCCATTGCCGAAGGCGCATCCCATACCGCAGTGTCGGCAGAAACCGCCGAAGTCAGCGTGGCTTCCACCTGCGTCAGTAAATCACGTAAGTGAGCGCTCGCTTTACGCGGCACAATACCGCCAAAAAGCGCCAGCGTATGGCGGATTAATGCAATTGCACGCAACACATCCTGCTTTGCCGCGTTGTTGCCGCGCACCCACAGCTCTTCATGGTATTGCCACTGGGAAAGCGCCAGTTCCAGCGCGGCAGCAAAAGCTTGCTCAACGCTGGCCTTCGCTACAGTTTGCAGAATGGCCGTTGGACGGCGCTCGCGTGAAGCATTGCCCTGCGCCAGATGGTAACCGCGCGCTGCTTTGCTCAGGCTTCCCTGACGCAAAATGGAGAGCTTCACTAATTGGCGCGCCAGTTTAAGGATATCCGCCGGTTCGCCACTCAGCAGCTCCAGCTCCAGCTCGCAAATCGGCTCGGCGGACTCCCCGGCTTTCACTTCGCCGAGATCAAGGCCAATCTCAATTCGGCTCTCACCCACATTGACCAGCCATTTTTCACGGTAAAAATCGGTGCTGAACAGCGGACGCGTACGCGCCTGTAAATCGGCAGGCAGCTCGCCATCCGGCCACACTTCGGCGGGAAAGCGCGCCAGATCAAGCTCCGGGCTGGTAAGCGGAATATTGTATTCAGGACGTTGATGTAAACCGCCGATCACCCGTCCGGCAATTTTCATCGTCATCTCATACTGGCCGTCAAAACCCCGGATGCGCAGCCCCATATCATGGCCGCGCAGCCAGTTGTCCGGCGTCTCATAGTAAATATTTAGTAACTGGCTGGCAGCGATATGTTCTTCGGACAGCGTATGCAGATGGTGACGGAGCGTTTCCACGCTGTCGGCATTAACGATAAACTTTAATTCGATTTCCTGAGCCATGGCCTTGCACTTATGGTTATGTCACATCAGTGAAAATTTCGGCGAACTAACGCCCCTGATGTTTGTCAGTAGATAGTATTGTGTGCCAAATTGCCATGCAATGCGCAATTTGCCGGGTGCAAAAGTTCGTATAAGCGCGCAGTTTGACCCGGAAGATTCCGATTGATGCCACCTGCCGGGTGTCGTCAGACTGATGTCACTGTTTCCCATTCACATTTAACGAAAATAATGACTGCCTGATGCCAAAATTACGCCTGATTGGATTGACCCTGGTCGCACTGAGTGTGTCCGTTGGGATCCACGCTGAAGAAAAACGGTATGTTTCCGACGAACTGAATACCTGGGTACGTAGTGGCCCTGGCGATAATTATCGCCTTGTCGGTACGGTAAATGCCGGCGAGGAAGTGACTCTGCTGCAACAAAACAACGATTACGGCCAGGTGCGCGACAGCACCGGGCGCACCTCCTGGATCCCGCTGAAAGAGTTGAACGTAGAGCCAAGCCTGCGTACTCGCGTACCGGAGCTGGAGAACCAGGTCAAAACGTTGACCGATAAACTGAACAATATCGATAACACCTGGAACCAGCGCACGGCTGAAATGCAGCAAAAAGTGGCGCAAAGCGACGGGGTGATCAACGGCCTGAAAGACGAAAACCAGAAGCTGAAAAATGAATTAATCGTCGCGCAGAAGAAAGTGAACGCGGCGAATCTGCAACTGGACGACAAGCAGCGCACTATCATTATGCAGTGGTTTATGTATGGCGGCGGCGTGCTGGGCGCGGGCCTGATCCTCGGCCTGCTGTTGCCGCATATGATCCCAAGCCGCAAGCGCAAAGATCGCTGGATGAATTAAGCACATTCGCCATCTTCTCTACACTTACGTATTATCTGTCGACTTATGTGTAGAGGAGAGTGGCGTGAAGAGTTATCTGGTCGGTGGTGCTGTACGTGATTCGTTGTTAGGCCTGCCAGTCAAAGACAGAGACTGGGTTGTGGTCGGCGCCACGCCGGAAGAGATGCTTAACGCGGGCTACCAGCAGGTTGGTCGCGATTTTCCTGTCTTTCTTCACCCGCAAAGCCGCGAAGAGTATGCGCTGGCCCGCACCGAACGTAAATCCGGCTCGGGTTATACCGGGTTTATCGTTCATGCCGCTCCCGATGTCTCCCTTGAACAAGATTTACTGCGCCGGGATTTAACCGTTAACGCACTGGCGCAGGACGAAAATGGGCACATCATCGACCCGTTTAATGGTCAGCACGATCTGCGTAACCGCATTTTGCGTCATGTCTCCCCGGCTTTTAGCGAAGATCCTCTGCGCGTGCTGCGCGTTGCCCGTTTCGCAGCCCGCTATGCTCACCTCAGTTTTCGTATTGCCGACGAAACGATGTCGCTGATGCGCGCCATGACCGATGCTGGCGAACTGGCGCATCTGACCACAGAGCGTGTCTGGAAAGAGACCGAGAACGCGCTGCATGCCCGTAATCCTCAGGTCTATTTCCAGGTACTGCGCGACTGCGGCGCGCTGAAGGTGCTGTTCCCGGAAGTCGATGCGCTGTTTGGCGTGCCCGCTCCGGCGAAGTGGCACCCGGAAATCGATACCGGCGTTCACACCCTGATGACACTGACAATGGCCGCGATGCTCAGCCCGGAAGTGGACGTGCGTTTCGCCACGTTATGTCACGATCTGGGCAAAGCGCTGACGCCAAAAGAGCTCTGGCCGCGCCATCATGGCCACGGCCCGGCGGGCGTCAAACTGGTCGCAGGGCTGTGCCAGCGTCTGCGCGTACCGAACGAGATCCGCGATCTGGCAAAACTGGTGGCAGAGTTTCACGATCTGATCCACACCTTCCCCATTTTGCAGCCCAAAACCATTGTGAAATTGTTCGACTCAATTGATGCGTGGCGTAAACCGCAGCGCGTAGAGCAAATTGCTCTGACCAGCGAAGCCGACGTGCGCGGGCGTACCGGTTTTGAAGCCTGCGACTATCCGCAAGGACGTTTACTGCGTGAAGCGTGGGAAGTGGCTCGTGCCGTTCCAACCAAAGCGGTGATAGAGGCCGGTTTTAAGGGGGCGGAAGTTCGCGAAGAGTTGACGCGCCGCCGGATAGCCGCGCTGGCGCAGTGGAAAGCGCATCGTTGCCCTCAGCCCGCAGACTGAGGGCGCGGGCCTTAGAAGAAGACCAGATACACTGCCGCTGCGACGATAAAACGGTAAATCGCGAACGGAATAAAAGAGATGCGTTTAATCAGCTCAAGGAAGGTTTTGATGGCGATCAGCGCAACAATAAAAGCGGTGATGAAACCCACGGCAAACATCGGAATATCGCCGGTGGTGAGAAACCCCATGCTCTTATAGAGATCCAATGCGGTTGCGCCCAGCATCATTGGCACAGCCAGCAGGAAAGAGAATTCCGATGCGGCGTAACGGCTAACGCCCATCAGCATCCCGCCGGAAATGGTCGCCCCGGAACGGGAAAAACCCGGCCATAACGCCAGACACTGGAAGCAGCCAATAATGAACGCCTGGCGATAAGTCATATCATCCACGCCCTGCGCGCGCGGTACTTTCGGTTTCAGCACTTCTGCGGCAATCAGCAGGAAACCGCCGACCACCAGCGCGTAAGTCACGTTGAGCGGGTTAAACAGCGTCTTGATGGTGTCATGGAATACCAGCCCAATCACCACCGCCGGAATCATACCTAAAATGATATGAATCAGCGAAAGGCGTCCCGTACCGATGCCTTCGTGCGGCTGCTTGCCGAAGTGAATGCCAATCAAACCAAACAGGCGTCGCCAGAACATCACGACAACTGCCAGAATCGAGCCCAGTTGAATCACAACCTCGAACGTTTTTGCTGTATCGCCTTCAAATCCCAGCAAATGCCCGACTATAATCATGTGACCTGTACTGGAAACTGGCAGGAACTCCGTCAAACCTTCAACGACACCCAAAATGGCTGCCACCAGCAGCGAATGTAGATCGCTCATCAATAAACCCCTAAAAAAGATATAAAAAACGGCCCCCCGAGGAGTAGCCGTAAATGGCCATCATCTATGACCTGAATACTAGCGCTTGGTTTAACTATTATGAATTTAAATACTTTCTTTCAGATTTAACCCACGCTCAATGATAACGCCGACGCTCTGCGCCCGCGCCACGGCGCCGGGTTTGCTCAATTTGATGCGTATCCATGGCGACTGAAAACGCGCCAGCAGCAGTTCGGCCACCTCTTCCGCTACACGCTCGACCAGCGCAAAACGCCCGCCTTCTACATGACCGACAACCACATCGGCGATATCGGCATAGCTGAGGCAATCATTCACATCATCACTTTTCGCCGCCTGGCGGTTATCCCAGGCCATTTCGATATCGAACACCAGCTTCTGCTCAATGGTCTGTTCCCAGTCGTAAACACCAATAGTGGTGATTACCGAAAGCTGCTCAATAAATACAATATCCATCACATTCCACCCGCAGATTGTTTCAACACTGTGCAGCCAGGCCCGATCTTTCCTGCGCTCTGGCAGATTTTGCGCATTCACTGGATACCACTTTCCAGAATTTATGCGTATTATCCATCGATGCAGAGAATAAAACGACTTTTTCACAACGGAACAGCGTCATGAGTGCAATCGCGCCTGGAATGATCCTCCTTGCGTACCTTTGTGGCTCAATCTCCAGCGCCATTCTGGTCTGCCGCCTCGCCGGTCTTCCCGATCCGCGAGTAAGTGGTTCCGGCAATCCCGGAGCGACCAACGTTTTACGCATTGGCGGCAAGGGAGCAGCCGTAACGGTACTGATTTTCGATATTCTGAAAGGAATGCTGCCCGTCTGGGGCGCTTACGCGCTTGGCGTTACACCGTTCTGGCTGGGACTTATTGCTATCGCCGCCTGTCTTGGTCATATCTGGCCGGTATTTTTTAAATTTCAGGGTGGTAAAGGCGTAGCAACGGCGTTTGGCGCGATTGCGCCGATAGGCTGGGATTTAACGGGCGTGATGGCGGGAACCTGGCTTTTAACCGTGCTGTTGAGCGGTTACTCATCGCTGGGCGCGATTGTCAGCGCGCTGATCGCACCGTTTTATGTCTGGTGGTTCAAACCGCAGTTCACCTTCCCGGTGGCGATGCTTTCCTGTCTGATTCTGCTGCGCCATCATGACAATATTCAGCGCCTGTGGCGCCGCCAGGAAACCAAAATCTGGTCGAAGCTGAAGAAGAAAAAAGAAGAGTAAGCCCGGCGGCATCTCAGCAACCGGGCTATCGACGTTTACGCCGCCGGCAGATCCGCCAGTGGCCAGCGCGGACGAACCGTTACACCAAGCCCGGCATCATTTCCTGCTTTCAGACGTACCATGCCCGCATAGGCGATCATCGCACCATTATCGGTACAAAACTCCGGACGCGCATAAAAGACTTGACCGCGACGCTTTTGCATCATTTCCGCCAGTTTCGCCCGCAGAGTGCGGTTGGCGCTCACACCACCCGCCATCACCAGACGCGTAAAACCGGTCTGATCCAGCGCGCGTTTGCATTTGATCATCAACGTATCAACTACGGCATCCTCAAACGCTCGTGCAATGTCGGCACGGGTTTGCTCGTCATCGCCATTGGTGCGAATGGTGTTTGCAGCAAACGTTTTCAGCCCGGAAAAGCTGAAATCCAGCCCCGGACGATCGGTCATCGGGCGCGGGAAGACAAAACGGCCTTCCGTACCCTGCGACGCCAGTTTTGACAGCATCGGCCCGCCCGGGTAATCAAGCCCCAACAGTTTGGCGGTTTTATCAAATGCTTCCCCTGCGGCATCGTCAATTGACTCGCCCAGCAGTTCGTAATGACCAATGCCGGTAACGCTGATGAGCTGCGTGTGCCCGCCGGAAACCAGCAGTGCCACAAACGGGAAAGCCGGCGGGTTTTCTTCCAGCATCGGCGCCAGCAAGTGCCCTTCCATATGATGCACCGGAATCGCCGGGACATCCCAGGCAAAAGCCAGCGAACGTCCGACCGTCGCGCCAACCAGCAATGCGCCGACCAGGCCTGGTCCAGCCGTGTAGGCCACCGCATCAATATCTTTTGCCGCCAGCCCGGCTTCTTTCAGCGCGGCCTGAATCAGCGGCACGGTTTTACGCACATGGTCGCGGGAAGCCAGTTCCGGCACCACACCACCGTAATCAGCGTGCAGTTTTACTTGACTATACAGTTGGTTGGCTAAAAGCCCCTGCTGGTCGTCATAAATTGCGATGCCAGTTTCATCGCAGGATGTTTCAATGCCCAGTACGCGCATGGATCTGTTTACCTCTTTGCAATACCGCGCAGTGTAGGGCGAATGCCGGTCGATGTAAAACTTTGCTCACCCCTGGTGAGGAGTTCGTGTATACTCCTCACCCTTACAAAAGTCCCTTTCAAAAAGCGCGTCGGTGCTTTACAAAGCAGCAGTAGTTGCAGTAAAATTCCGCACCATTTTGAAATATGCTGGTGTGAACGCCAGCGGCAAACCGAATTAATCAAAGGTGAGAGGCACATGCCGGTAATTAAAGTACGTGAAAACGAGCCGTTCGACGTAGCTCTGCGTCGCTTCAAACGTTCCTGCGAAAAAGCAGGTGTTCTGGCGGAAGTTCGTCGTCGTGAGTTCTATGAAAAACCGACTACCGAACGTAAACGCGCTAAAGCATCCGCTGTGAAACGTCACGCGAAGAAACTGGCTCGCGAAAACGCACGCCGTACTCGTCTGTACTAATCTCTTGAGAGCGGCACGCTCTCAGATTTAGACCGAGTTGTAGTTGTAAGGCCGTGCTTCCGAAAGGAATGCGCGGCTTATTTTCGTTTATAACCTGATATAACCAGCGTGATTTGCGCCACATTCAGCGGCCTGAAGAACGGGGTTATAAAAGATCAAAACGGGGCCTATGGCTGGACGAATCCCACGTGTTTTTATCAATGACCTGCTGGCGCGCACCGACATCGTCGATCTCATCGACGCGCGTGTTAAGCTGAAAAAGCAGGGCAAGAACTACCACGCGTGTTGTCCATTCCATAATGAAAAAACCCCTTCTTTCACCGTAAACGGTGAAAAACAGTTTTATCACTGCTTTGGCTGCGGCGCGCACGGTAACGCCCTCGACTTTTTAATGAACTACGACAAGCTCGAGTTCGTGGAAAGCGTCGAAGAGCTGGCCGCCATGCACAACCTTGAAGTGCCTTTTGAAGCAGGCAGCGGGCCCAGCCTGATAGAGCGCCATCAACGGCAAACGCTCTACCAGTTGATGGACGGGCTCAACGCATTTTATCAGCAATCTCTGACGCAACCCGCCGCTGAACCGGCGCGCCAGTATCTGGCAAGGCGCGGTTTGAGTAGCGAAATTATTGCGCGTTTCGCCATTGGTTACGCCCCTCCCGGTTGGGACAACGTGTTAAAGCGTTTTGGCGGCAATAGCGAAAATCGCAAATCTCTGATCGATGCCGGCATGCTGGTAACGAACGATCAGGGGCGCAGTTACGATCGCTTCCGTGAACGGGTGATGTTCCCCATTCGCGACAAGCGTGGCCGGGTGATTGGTTTTGGCGGGCGTGTTTTGGGTAACGATACCCCCAAATACCTCAACTCCCCGGAGACCGATATTTTCCATAAAGGCCGCCAGTTGTATGGCCTTTATGAAGCGCAACTGGATAACGATGAACCTCAGCGCCTGTTGGTCGTCGAAGGGTATATGGACGTGGTCGCGCTGGCGCAGTATGGCATCAACTATGCGGTTGCTTCGCTGGGCACCTCCACCACGGCGGATCATATCCAGTTGCTGTTCAGAGTGACGAAAAACGTCATCTGTTGTTATGACGGTGACCGGGCGGGCCGTGATGCCGCCTGGCGTGCGCTGGAAACCGCGCTACCTTATATGAGCGATGGTCGTCAGCTGCGTTTTATGTTCCTGCCGGATGGTGAAGATCCGGATACGCTGGTGCGTAAAGAGGGCAAAGCGGCGTTCGAAGCGCGGATGGAGCAGGCTCAGCCGCTCTCCACGTTTTTGTTTAACAGCCTGTTGCCGCAGGCGGATTTGACAACGCCGGATGGCACTACGCAACTTGCTGCGCTGGCGCTACCGTTAATCAATCAGGTGCCAGGCGAGACGTTACGTATTCAGTTGCGGCAGCTGTTGGGGAATAAGATTGGTATTTTCGACGATGCGCAACTTGATCGTTTAATGCCAAAACAAGCGGAAAACAGCGCTCCGCGCCCCGCTCCGCAGCTAAAACGCACAACCATGCGTATACTTATAGGGTTATTGATCCAGAACCCGGAACTGGCATCAGCGGTTCCGTCGTTAGAAGGGCTGGATCAATCCAGGCTCCCCGGCCTTGGCTTATTTGCAGAACTGGTCAACACTTGCTTGTCACAGCCAGGCCTGACAACGGGGCAGTTGCTGGAGCACTATCGCGGCACTAAAGAGGCTGCAACCCTTGAAAAACTGTCGATGTGGGACGATATAGCAGATAAGGAAATCGCAGAAGAAGCGTTTACCGACTCGCTCAATCATATGTTTGATTCGATGCTTGAACGGCGACAGGAAGAGCTGATAGCTCGCGATCGTACGCACGGTTTAAGCAGCGAAGAACGCCGGGAGCTCTGGCAATTAAACCAGGAACTGGCGAAAAAATGAATTCAACGGCTTAAGTGCCGATAACCGATCGGGTTGATCCCGACAGCCGCGATGAGGGCCAGCGGCAAAAATATAAATACACCCTCGCGTTAAATGTTGGCTGTTTATTTCGCCGACCGACACCAACCCTCATGAATTTAAGTGTGGATACCGTCTTATGGAGCAAAACCCGCAGTCACAGCTGAAGCTTCTTGTCACCCGTGGTAAGGAGCAAGGCTATCTGACCTATGCCGAGGTCAATGACCATCTGCCGGAAGATATCGTCGACTCCGATCAGATCGAAGACATCATCCAAATGATCAACGACATGGGCATTCAGGTGATGGAAGAAGCACCGGATGCTGATGATTTGCTGCTGGCTGAGACCACTGCCGACACGGACGATGACGCTGCCGAAGCGGCTGCGCAAGTGCTTTCCAGCGTGGAATCTGAAATCGGGCGCACGACCGACCCGGTTCGCATGTATATGCGTGAAATGGGTACCGTTGAACTGCTGACCCGTGAAGGCGAAATTGACATCGCCAAACGTATCGAAGACGGGATTAACCAGGTTCAGTGCTCCGTTGCCGAGTACCCGGAAGCCATTACCTATCTGTTAGAACAATACGACCGCGTCGAAGCGGAACAGGCGCGTCTGTCCGATTTGATCACCGGCTTTGTCGATCCGAATGCGGAAGAAGATCTTGCGCCAACGGCAACGCATGTCGGCTCTGAGCTCTCCAGCGAAGAGATGGATGACGACGATGAAGACGAAGATGAAGACGACGATGACAACAGCGATGATGACAACAGCATCGATCCTGAGCTGGCACGTGAAAAATTCGGCGAGCTGCGTACCCAGTACGAACTGACTCGTGACACGATCAAAGCCAAAGGCCGCAGCCATGCTGCAGCGCAGGAAGAGATCCTCAAGCTGTCTGAAGTCTTCAAACAATTCCGTCTGGTGCCGAAACAGTTCGACTACCTGGTGAACAGCATGCGTATCATGATGGATCGCGTGCGCACTCAGGAACGCATCATCATGAAGCTGTGCGTTGAACAGTGCAAAATGCCGAAGAAAAACTTCATTACGCTGTTCACCGGCAATGAAACCAGCGAAACCTGGTTCAATGCCGCGCTGGCGATGAATAAGCCGTGGTCCGAAAAGCTGCATGAAGTGACGGAAGAAGTTCAGCGCAGCCTGCAAAAACTGCAACAGATTGAAGAAGAAACCGGCCTGACCATCGAGCAGGTAAAAGATATCAACCGTCGTATGTCCATCGGCGAAGCGAAAGCGCGCCGTGCGAAGAAAGAGATGGTGGAAGCGAACCTGCGTCTGGTTATTTCTATCGCCAAGAAATACACCAACCGTGGTCTGCAATTCCTCGATCTGATTCAGGAAGGCAACATCGGTCTGATGAAAGCGGTTGATAAGTTCGAATACCGCCGTGGTTACAAGTTCTCCACCTACGCAACCTGGTGGATCCGTCAGGCGATTACCCGCTCCATCGCGGATCAGGCGCGCACTATCCGTATTCCGGTGCATATGATTGAGACCATTAACAAACTCAACCGTATCTCCCGCCAGATGCTGCAGGAAATGGGTCGCGAGCCGACGCCGGAAGAGCTGGCCGAACGCATGTTGATGCCGGAAGATAAAATCCGCAAGGTGCTGAAAATCGCCAAAGAGCCAATCTCCATGGAAACACCGATTGGTGATGATGAAGATTCGCATCTGGGTGATTTTATCGAGGATACCACCCTCGAGCTGCCGCTGGACTCTGCCACCACCGAGAGCCTGCGTGCGGCGACGCACGACGTGCTGGCTGGTCTGACAGCCCGTGAAGCGAAAGTACTGCGTATGCGTTTCGGTATCGATATGAACACCGACCACACGCTGGAAGAAGTGGGTAAACAGTTTGACGTTACCCGCGAACGTATCCGCCAGATCGAAGCGAAAGCGCTGCGTAAACTGCGCCACCCGAGCCGTTCTGAAGTGCTGCGTAGCTTCCTCGACGATTAATTTGTCGCATCGTTATAACGAAAGGCTCCCACCGGGAGCCTTTTTTATTTCCGTCGCGCTACAGCCCTCTCGTCACCAGCGCATCATCCAGTTCGCGGTAAGCGGCGACCAGTTTATCCAGCGTCGCGCGATTTAACCCACTGGGATTCGGCAGTACCCAAATCTGCGTTACGCCGATGCTCATCGTCTGCTTGCCCCAGTTAGCACCTCTGACGCTGAATGCCTGCTCGAAAGCCTGCTTACCGAGGATCGCCAGCGCCGCAGGCTGATACTCTTCAATTTTCAGAACCAGCTCTCTGCCGCCAGTACGCAGCTCATGCAGCGCCACTTCGCTGGCCTGCACCGTCGGACGTTCCACCAGCATGGTGATGCCACAGCGCGTATCCAGCAGATGCCTCTCCTCTTCCGGTCGCAGCAGCCTGTCGGTAAAACCGGCCTGATGGATCACCTTCCAGAAACGGTTGCCAGGGTGCGCAAAGTGGAAGCCAGTATGGGCGGAAGATTTGCCCGGATTAATACCACAAAACACCACGCGCAGCCCGGGAGCGAGAATATCATTGATCATAGTTATCCCTGGTCAATTGTCATAAATACCAGTATAAGAGATTGAAAATCCGTTGTTTATAAAAACATCAGCCAGTATATTCTTGCTGGATTGCAGGGGTAAGTTACTTTATAATCCCCCCGCTATGGCCCCTTAGCTCAGTGGTTAGAGCAGGCGACTCATAATCGCTTGGTCGTTGGTTCAAACCCAACAGGGGCCACCAAATTTTTCCTTATAAATCCTGCATTTAAGCCACCTTTACCGGTGGCTTTTTTGTTTTTTAAATCCTTTGTGTCCGAAAGGTGCCGCTCAAGCTTTTGACAATCCCAACCACTCTGCCGTTTCTATCGCTATAGCTACGGTCGCAGAATGGCACAGCGCTTTTCCTTCCCGATGAAGCCATCACTCAAGCGACAATATTTTCCATACAGTGTCTTCAGAAGATTAATAAGACTCGTATCTCTTCACATGAGAATAACGTGTGACCGGAGCCAACATAAACAATTAATCAAAGCCTTATTAAAAAGAATTATTCTCTGCACTATAATTTCCTTAATAAATTATCTTCCTGATATATCTTAATAGAAATTATCAGACATGAATATAATGAAAAACGTGGCAGCAACTATTAATAACCACTATCACATACGCTAGAATAAATTTTATAGCACTGTCTGGATTGCTCCAGCGGCGTGAATTATGGGTTATTTTTTCATGAGCCATGTTATAAGGCGGAAACGGATAATGTATCGCTATAATGCATTTAGCTATCCGTGTTGAGATAACCTCTTATATAAAATATATCCAGGATGATTCAATGAAGAAAATGATTTTCGGTAACAATACCCAGTCAGGACATTCAGCCAGTAAACCTGAATTTAAAAATGGTCTGGAAGCTGCAACAGCAATAACAAACGGAATGCCAAAACAAGGTTATCTGTATATCCCTTTTGCCGCAGAGGATCTGGTTGATCAAAGTCTTGGCTTAAATTTACTTCGTCACCTTAAAGGGAAAAGGCTGTACCCTTTAATTGCACCAAATCAGAAAATTCTAATCGAGATGGAAAGACTACGGGCGGTGGAGATCACGAAATTAACGGAGCAAATAAATACCATCAGCGATAAATTGCAGGATGTAGATAAGTCTTTGAAAAATGAAGCTGGCTGGAATGCTGAAACTTTAAGGAATAGGGTTTCACCAGAAGTATTCGATACATTTACGACAGGTATCGCAAGATTATCGCAGCAACTGTCAGTATTAAAGAAAATGAGTTTCATACATAAGCCATTGAGCCAATTATCGTCGGTAAGAGATAAATTATATATCCTTGGGCACGGAGCGGCCGGAAGAAACATATTGGCAGCAGATCAAGCAGCGACTCTGGGGCAGATGACGGCAAAAAGCCTCGCGGAGCAATTACACTCATGCGGGCTACCCAAAACATTCTACGATCTGCGAATAACGGCCTGCTTCAGTGCAGATTCAATCGAACCGTTCTCATTTGAAGCCGACGAACTGGATGAAACGTCCGGAACGGTTAGCGAAAAAAGGAGAGGAATAAAAGGAATATTCAAGCCCCTGAAAGACACAAATCCCCTTGCGCTCACAATAAGTAAAGAAATGAAGCGTCTCGGTTACCACAATATTCGGGTAACGGGCTACCACGGTGCAGGGGTAACATACAGCCCTACGGAATTCAGGGCGCGCAGGCTTGAGAGAGGTACGGATATTCGCCGCTCACTGGTCAGACGTACTTTTTGATATGTTTGTTCAGGGGCGTTCCGACAAGCAGAACGCCCCCGTTTCAGGACGCTAATGCTCTTTCAGCCTCTGCAGATTTTTGATCATACTCATCCTGCGCCGCCGTCAATTGCGGCCCATATTCCAGCGCCCAGCGATACAGTGCCTCAAATGGCTGTCGAAGTGATTCGCCAAGCGGCGTAATACGGTATTCAACACCCACCGGCATTGTCGGCAACACTTCCCGGTGCACCAGCCCGTTGCGCTCCAGCCGTTTCAGAGCGTCGGCCAGCGCTTTATGGGTGATACCATCCAGTCTGCGGCGGATCTCATTGAAACGAGAAGGTTTTGTACACAGCACAGTCAGGATCAAAATCGACCATTTATTGGTGATGTGCTCAAGTATCGGGCGCGTTTTGCCCACATTTCCTAAAGCGCAGTCATCGATTTTTGTCATAGCGGTATATCCAATGATATCTAATATAAATAAAGTGCGTAATTGATACTAAATATAAAACTTATATCATCGATTTTCCACTCAACAGGAGAATCATCATGAACAGACTGCACAACAAAACGGCCCTCATACTGGGCGGCGCAAAAGGAATTGGCCTGGCGATAACCCAGCGTTTTGCCCAGGAAGGCGCGACGACATGGTTTACCTCTCGTCGCGAGGAAGAGTTAAAAAATGCCGCCGCTAAAATCGAAGGAGATGCGCTGCCGCTACGTGCTGATGTCAGCCAACACAGCGAACTGGCGCGCATAATGGAAAATATTCCGCAACTGGATGTGCTGGTGATTAATGCCGGCATGTCAGAGTACGCCACTCTGGAACAAGTTTCAGAAACACACTTTGAAAACACCTTCGGGTTGAATGTCCGCTCGCCGCTATTTGCCCTGCAAGCTGCGCTGCCGCTGCTCAAACCCGGTTCCAGCGTGGTGCTGATAGGGTCGATTGCCGATGTTATCGGAACGGAAGGTTATGGTGTTTATGGTGCCAGCAAAGCCGCACTGCGCTCTCTTGCCCGAACCTGGACGCGCGAACTGGCAGCCAGAGGTATTCGCGTTAACGTCGTTGCACCCGGCCCTATTGATACCGAAATGATGGCTGCGGCATCGGAAAATGTTCGTCAGGGCTTAACACAGGCCATTCCGCTGGGTCGCATGGGCCAGCCGGAAGAAGTGGCCAACGCCACGCTGTTTCTTGCCAGTGACGAAAGCAGCTATATCGCCGGTGCCGAGATTTGTGTCGATGGCGGGTTAACGCAAGTATAAAGGATCCTTTCAGGCCGCAAAGCATGCCAGCGGCGTGGCCTGAAAGCCGCAATGCGCGCACTTTTTCACGTATTTCGCCGATTTAAGCCCCCATAAGCGCAATTTTCACAGAAACACTAACGCATTGAAATATGTCCCATGTAATATGGATGCAGACTATTGCGAGATTCACATCTATAGTCCAGATTTGATGAATAACCACACCCCTTAATAAACTCTTAAGCGCTTTGACGAAACGCCATGAACAAACCTATAAAACGGCTTGAAATCATCAAATACGCCATCGAACTGGAGGATGACGGCATCATCCTCAGTCAGCTTCCTTTGTTGAAAAATGAAGTTACGGATCCGGAGTTAGCGTTTATCGTCCATGCGCTTGAAGAGAAGAATTACAGCGAAGCGATGCGCGCTATAACCTCCTGGCTGCAAAACCAGCGTTCCGTCGTGAGCTGGCAGGATCCGCTGGTGGCCGCCAGCAAGCTGGAACTGAAAGCGCTGGAAGAACAGCTGCGCGAACTGATTGATAAACGCAACGCGCGCATCCAGTTGCTCGACGAGTTCAACGATCTCTATTTAACCCGCCTCGGCCCGCTGATGTCGCAGATCCTGCGTCTGCGCAAAACCCTGGCGGAAGCCGCCGTTCGCCGGCAGGAAGCGGAAGCGCGCCGTCGCGAAGCGGATTATTTGCGCTGCCAGAAGTATCTGTCGCAGGCGGTGGAAGTGCTGGTTACCTTGACGCAGCGCTGGCAAAGCATGCCGCCGCACTCCTTGCAGGCTGCCGAAGCACGCAAACATCTGCAACAGCAAAGCGAGCTGATCGCCTCGCTGCTGGCCGAAGCGCAGGAGCTGGAACGCGGTCTGACGCGTGAAGAAGAACCGGCACGCCAGGCGCGTGACGAAGCGCGTCAGGAATACGAGAGCTATCAGGAACAGCAGCACGATGCCGAAAAACGCTTTAGCTTCGAGCAGAAGATGTCAGAGGATGAGCGTCACGAGCTGAAGCGCCTGTGGCGCCAGGCCAGCAAACTCTGCCATCCGGATCTGGTGGACAACGATTTTAAAAATGAAGCGCACAGCATAATGGTGCAGCTCAACCAGGCGCGCCAGCGCGGCGATCTTAGCGCTATCCGCGCTATTCTGACCCGCCTGCAGAAAGGGCTGGAACCGCTAATGGCCAGCGATCGTTTAAACGATCTGCAGCGCCTGCGTCAGCGTATTGCTGAAGTGAAACAGCATATCGCCAGCCTGATTGAAGAGCTGGCAACGCTCGAGAAAGAGGAATCCTGGCAGCTCGTATCGTCGCTGGGCGATCGGGAAACCTACTTCCGCCAGCAGGAAAAAGCGCTGGGCGAAATTCGCCAGACGCTGGAGCAGCAAGTCAGCGAAGCCGAATACGACGAAGTGGCCTGAAAGCAGCAAGCCCGGTGAAATACCGGGCTTCGTCATTATTTCTTGTGCCAGTACGCCTGCGCGCGCACCCGTTGCTGATCGATATTGTCGGTCGCATAGCGCTCCATCAGCGATTTCACCACCTCACCCTCCCCGGTCAGCCAGATGAAATAGTCCTCATCGGCGATGGTCAGCGAAGCCAGTTTATCGTGCAGCGCTTGCGGGTTATGACCAACCACCCATTGAATATCAAAGCCGCTCAGATGCGCCAGATAATCCTGATACGCCGCATCGGCAACCGTCACCACTGCCGTCACTTTCGGGCGAACCGCGAGCAGGCTTAGCGCTTCCAGACGGCGGCGCAGCGCAGGCATACCGGATTCATCGCACACATAGAGTTGCCAGGCGTAATCTTCCGGCACCACCAGCGAACCGCGCGGCCCGCCAATCGTCAATGTATCCCCAGCCTGCGCATTCACCGCCCAGTGGCTCGCCACGCCGCCGTCGTGAATATAGAAATCCACTACCAGTTCGTGCCGGCTGGCGTCATAGATCGGCGTGTAATCGCGGGATGCCGGGCGCGGTCCGTCGCCCCAGACGATGCCTTCGTCAGTCACCGTCGGCGGTACAAAGTGCGATCCCGGCTGCGGAAAGAAGACTTTTGTGTGATCGTCAAAACCGCGCGACGTAAAGCCTTCCAGCTGTTCACCGCCCAGCACAATGCGCTGAAAACCACTGCCAGCGCGTTCCGTGCGCAGAACAGTTAACTCGCGAAAGCGCAGTTCATTGCGTACGCGTTGGGGATAACGTGGAGAATGAGTTGTCATAATCGGCCTTCGTGAAAGTGAATACGATATATCTAAATGTTGTGCAAATGATAATGATTGTTGATTGCACAGAAGACAAGGCATTTTTATGATATAAATACAGGGAAAGCACCGATTGCCAAAGCATGAAATAATTTCTTTTATTATCAATAAAATAAAAAAACACTCACTCCAGCACTGTCTAAATAATTAATTTAGATATAAATTAGATATATCAATTTATCAGGAGTACAGCATGCGCCATCATCACGAGCGGGCCGACCGCGAACACCCGCACCACGGCGGTGGACGACGCCAGCGCTTTTTTGGTCACGGTGAGTTACGTCTGGTCATTCTCTACTTACTGAGCACAAACGCCAGCCACGGCTATGAGCTGATCAAAGCCATTGAATCGCTGACTCAGGGCAACTACACGCCCAGCCCTGGCGTCATTTACCCTACGCTCGATTACCTGCAAGAGCAGGGTTTCATTACCGTTGGCGACGAAGAGAATGGGCGCAGAACTATTGCGATAACGGCGCAGGGTTTGCGCTGGCTGGAAGAGAGCCAGGCGCAGATTGCAGAGATTCAGGAACGCATCCGGGTGCGTAACGTCGGTTATCAGCTGCGCAGAAACCCGCAAATGAAGCGGGCGCTGGATAACTTTAAAGCGGTACTGGATTTACGGGTGAATCAGGGGGAACTCAGCGCCGCACAGCTGAAGCAGATAATTGGCATTATCGACCGCGCGGCGCTGGATATTTCACAACTCGATTAAGCCATTTCTGGCATATCACGCAGACGGAAAACCTGAACCAGTTCGCGCAGATGCAGCGCCTGATCGTTCAGCGCCGCCGCCGCCGCAACTGATTCCTCCACCAGGCTGGAGTTCTGCTGGGTGGTTGAGTCAATCAGGCCAATGGCGCTATTAATCTGCGAAATGCCATCGGTCTGCTCGCGGCTCGCCTGGCCGATCTCACGCAGGATCACATCCATCTCCTGCACGTTGCTCACCATACCGTTAATCAACCCGCTGGCTTTTTCTACCAGCGCCATCCCTTCACGGGTCTGGCTGGTTGAATTTTCGATCAGATGGCGGATCTCATTCGCCGACGAGGCGCTTTTCTGCGCCAGTTGACGAACTTCGCCCGCAACCACCGCAAAACCGCGCCCATGTTCGCCTGCACGCGCAGCTTCAACCGCTGCGTTCAGCGCGAGGATATTGGTCTGGAAGGCAATGGAATCAATCAGGTTGATAATGTCAGACATCCGGTTTGAAGTGTCGTTAATGACGCGCATCTTCTCCGTGACCTGCTTCATCATCTCGCCGTTATTTTTCACTACCGTCGCCGCGCCCGCGGAAAGCTGCGTGGCTTCTGACGTGTGATCGGCGGTATTTTTTACCGTGGCGGTGATTTGCTCCATCGACGCTGCGGTCTGTTCCACCGAGCTTGCCTGTTCTTCTGTTCTGGCCGCCAGATCCTGGTTACCGGCAACAATCTGCGCCGCCGCGCTGGAAATGCTCTCCGAACCGTTCTGCACCTGATGAACAATTTCTACGAGGCGCTCTTTCATCTCCATTAATGCCTGTAGCAGAACCCCCGTTTCGTCGCGGTAATGTGAGTCGATCGAACGGGTCAAATCGCCATTAGCAATGGCTTCTGCGAAGGTGACAGCCTCACGCAATGGGCGCGTGATCATCCGTACAATGATCCAGCCAATCAGGCTGCCGAAGCCAATGCTCAACACCGCAAGCAAAATGAGGATCAGGCGGTTCGCGGAAAAATCGTGCTGCACGACCTCACCAGCCCCTTTCATCTGCGCATCCTGGATAGCAATCAGTTCCAGCACCTTTGCTTTGTAGGCATTCTGGATATTCACCGTGTTGCTCATCATCTCCTGTATCGCAGCCGCGCGATCGTTATTTTTCACGGCATCGAGAATACGAAAGCGAGAATCAAGGTACTGCTGGCGTACGGTGCGGATTTCAGCAAGGATTTTCTGTGATTTGTCATCATGCAGGTTTTTCGCCAGATCTTCGAGCAACGCGCTAACGTGGCTGCTGATCTCAGAGAGCTGCTTCTGCGACTCGGCGGTCCACTTCCCTTCGCTATCAAGTAGCATCAGTTGCTGAATGCTGACAAAAGAGTTGAAGTTATCGATCAGCTGATTGGCTTTAACAGTGGTTGGATAGTCATCACGCACGATTTCCTGCATTCCATTATTTGCGCGATCAAGGCTGGAGAGTGACATCGAGGAACTCACCACCATCAACACAATAAAAAAGCCGAACGCCAGAAATAATTTCGTGCCTATTTTTACATTATGTAAAAACATATTTTCTCCATGGGTTTGATTATTTTACCGACGAAAGTGTCGGGCGCTTAACCCTAAAGGCCCGCTTAAGTCCCTGGCGCAAATTAAACATATGCAGCCAAAACACGTTATCGGTAACCAAATCGCTAACTTTATGAGTTTGATCGTTTTTTTAATTATTTATTGATAGATCTGATAGTTAAGAACTATTAATCGCTGTTTATCGATCGTTATATTCGCGAGAAGAATGATTTGCGCAGCACATATTAATGCTGCTTAAAGAGGTTTAATTTGTGGTTAAGTAGAAGGGCGTTAAATATATTAATACTTCACATTGAGAACTAAAATTAATAATATTTTAACAAAAAATAAGAAATATCCTTACATATTCGTACTGTATTTATTCTTTAACAGATAAAAAAACCGCCACAGTATTGCATGGCGGTTTTTAATATAGAAACAAAACATTAATGCAAGACGGATACGGCATCCTGCAGGCGACCAGCACGATGTTTCACCATCGCCGAGACGGTAGCACTTTCCTCTACTAAACCGGCATTCTTCTGGGCGATGGCATCCAGCTCAGCCACCGCGCGCGTCAGATCGGAAAGCCCCTCAACCTGTTCGGAAGTGGATCGGCTAATCTGCCCAATCAGCGACGTTACGTTCTTCACCTGGCTGACAATATCTTCCATCGTACGGCCAGCGGCATGCACCTGCTCATAACCAGACTGCACTTTGCTGGCACTGGCATCGATAAGCTTACGGATGTCGTTTGCCGCACTGGCGCTGCGGCTGGCGAGATGGCGAACTTCACCCGCCACCACGGCAAAGCCCTTGCCCTGCTCCCCGGCCCGCGCCGCTTCTACCGCGGCGTTCAGTGCGAGGATATTGGTCTGAAAAGCAATGTCGTTAATCAGCGTCGTAATGGAGCCAATACGTTGCGTGCTATCGGCAATCTCATCCATGGTTTTGACCACGGTCTCCATCGCTTTACCGCCGTGGGTTGCCGCGCTGCTGGCGGAACTGGAGAGCTGATCGGCCGCCGAAGCGGTTTCCGAGTTAGTTTGCAGCGACGCCGCCATCTGGCTCATCGTCGCCACCGTCTGCTGCACATTCACCACGGTTTGGCGGGTGCGCTCATTCAAATCATCATTGCCTTTCGCCAGCGTCTCGCTGCCGCTAAGCACACTGTTAACCTGGCCAGAAACATCATTGATCAACCAGCGGCACATCAGCCCAAGCTGGCCGATGGCGCGCAACGTCAGCCCGAGTTCATCGCTACGGTTCAGCGGCTGTATGCTGTTGCTCTCGCCGGTAGCCACGCTGAGCGCCTGCCGGGCGACATTCTCCGCCGGGCGGACAATCTGCCACTCAACCGCCATACAACCCACCAGCATCGCCAGCGTGCCGATCGCCAGCGCCATCCCGCCTGCGCCGCTCAGCCACAGCCCGGCCATCTGCGCAATCCACAGCAGCGACATCACGCTGCGCGTACGCCAGCGCAGCGACAAGGAAGCGAGTTTTCCCCACCATCCTTTGCTGATCACCAACCCTTTATGCACCCGTTTATTACAGCGCCCTTCATTCAGCGCCTTATACAACGGTTCAACCGCGGCAATCTCCTCATCGGTCGCCTGGGTACGAATCGACATATAGCCGATAGTCTTACCGTTGCGCACCATCGGTACGGCGTTAGCGCGTACCCAGTAGTGATCGCCATTCTTGCGGCGGTTTTTCACCACCCCGCTCCACGGTTCGCCCTGTTTGAGGGTGTACCACATATCGGCAAATGCCGCTTTGGGCATATCAGGATGCCGCACCACGTTATGGGGCTGGTCGAGCAGTTCGCCCAGGGTGTAACCGCTGGCATGGATAAAAGCGTCGTTCGCGTGAGTAATGTAGCTTTGCTGGTCAGTCGTTGACATCAGAGTTGTATCAGCATCCAGCATAAAACGCTGCTGGCTGACATAAGGAGGAGAAGACATGGTTGCGTCCTGTGCGGGTTATATTGCTGTTAAAAATTGATGCGAATGTTATTTCGGCGATAATGAATTTATCTTTAGATGTTAAATTTGATTTAGATCGCAATTCGCAATAAAACCCTGGTTTTTATGGGTTCGTTAACTCTCTGATTTTAATAGTTTCACTATGTTACCACTAAACAGCGTTAACATAATTGCTCCATCATCGCGCATTAAGCGCACCATATTGGCGCAACGCCGCGCTAACCCGGCTAAATAAGTACAACTTTTAATCACAAAAGATACAAAATATTAACGTGGCGGCATGATTAAATTTTGTACGCCTGCGTTTTCACCTGGTGTTTATCCCGATTTCATCTGCCCACGCCGATGTGGCGCAATCCCTGCAATAATTAAATCGGTATCATGTGATACGCCAGCCCCCGGAGGCCATTTTGAACAGGTTACCTTCCAGCGCATCAGCATTAGCGTGCAGCGCTCACGCCCTGAATCTCATTGAGAAGCGAACGCTTGATCATGAGGAGATGAAAGCATTAAACCGAGAGGTAGTGGATTACTTTAAAGAGCATGTCAATCCGGGGTTTTTGGAGTACCGCAAATCTGTTACCGCCGGCGGGGATTACGGAGCCGTAGAGTGGCAAGCGAGCAGTCTCAATACGCTTGTCGACACCCAGGGACAGGAGTTTTTAGATTGCCTGGGTGGTTTTGGAATATTTAATGTGGGGCACCGTAATCCAGTTGTGGTTTCCGCCGTACAGAATCAACTCGCCAAACAACCTCTTCATAGCCAGGAACTGCTTGACCCACTGCGGGCGATGCTGGCCAAAACGCTGGCGGCCCTTGCGCCAGGCAAACTGAAATACAGCTTCTTTAGTAATAGCGGGACGGAATCCGTCGAAGCCGCCCTGAAACTCGCCAAAGCGTACCAGTCGCCGCGCGGCAAATTCACCTTCGTTGCGACCAGCGGCGCGTTCCATGGCAAATCATTAGGCGCGCTGTCCGCGACCGCAAAATCGACCTTCCGCAAACCCTTTATGCCGCTGCTGCCGGGCTTTCGCCACGTGCCGTTCGGCGATATCGAGGCAATGCGTACCCTGCTTAGCGAATGCCGTAAAACCGGCGACGATGTGGCGGCGGTGATCCTGGAACCTATTCAGGGTGAAGGCGGCGTGATCCTGCCGCCGGTCGGTTATCTGCCGGCGGTTCGCAAGCTGTGCGACGAGTTTGGCGCACTGCTGATCCTCGACGAAGTGCAAACCGGCATGGGCCGCACCGGTAAAATGTTCGCCTGTGAACATGAAAACGTGCAGCCGGACATTCTGTGCCTCGCCAAAGCGCTGGGCGGCGGCGTAATGCCGATTGGCGCGACGATCGCCACGGAAGAAGTTTTCTCTGTGTTGTTTGATAACCCGTTCCTGCACACCACCACCTTTGGCGGTAACCCGCTGGCCTGTGCGGCCGCGCTGGCGACCATCAATGTGTTACTGGAAGAAAACCTCCCGGCGCAGGCGGAGCAGAAAGGCGATATGCTGCTGGATGGCTTCCTGGCGCTGGCGCGCGCGTACCCGGATTTGGTACACACCGCGCGGGGTCGTGGCATGCTGATGGCAATCGAATTTGTCGATAACGAAACGGGCTACAACTTCGCCAGCGAAATGTTCCGCCAGCGCGTGCTGGTTGCCGGAACGCTCAACAACGCGAAAACCATTCGCATTGAACCGCCGCTGACACTGACCATTGAGCAGTGTGAGCAGGTGCTGAAAGCGGCAGGCAATGCGCTGGCAGCGCTGCGGGTAGCGGTAAACGCTGAGTAATTCGGTGCCCGGTAGCGTCTGCGCTTACCGGGCCTGCAAATCACCCATGCCGGAGAGGCAACGGCGCTCTCCGGCATTTTTTTGATGCTATTCCGGCAGCAAACCAATAAAACTGCGTTTTTTGCGCGGCTCGGACATCAGCGTCTCCAGCTTCTCTACGCACGCCAGGTAATGCGGTGTCTTCTTATGTGCCTCAACGGCCGCATCATCCTGATAGGCTTCGTAAATAAAAAAGCGGGTCTTCACTTTCGGATCCTGCAACACATCAAAACGCAGATTGCCCGGCTCGCGGATTGCGCCTTCATGATTGGCGCGAAACACGTGCAAAAAATCCTCCACGCAATCGGGTTTAATATTGATTTCCACCAGCGTCACATTCATGGTTGCTCTCCTTGTTTTTCTTCCAGCCAGAACTGATAAGCCTCATGGGCGCTCATATTGTCGTGAACCACTTTTTTCACCGCTTTCAGCATGGCGAGCGGCGCGCTGGACTGGAAAATGTTGCGCCCCATATCCACGCCGGATGCGCCCTGATCAATGGCGCGGAAACACATCTCCAGCGCCTCCTGCTCCGGCAATTTCTTGCCGCCAGCAATCACAATCGGCACCGGGCAACTGGCGGTGACTTTTTCAAACCCCTGCTCCACAAAATAGGTTTTTACAAACTGCGCGCCCATTTCAGCGGCGATACGGCTGGCGAGCGAGAAATAGCGGGCATCGCGCGTCATCTCTTTGCCAACGCCGGTCACCGCAAGCACCGGAATACCATAGCGGCTCCCCGCATCGACAAGCTTGATAACGTTGCCGATTGACTGATGTTCATATTCGCTGCCGATATACACCTGTGCCGCTACGGCCGATACATTCAGGCGCAGCGCATCTTCCATCGCCACCGCGACGCATTCATGGGAAAGCTCTGTCAGCATCGAATTTCCGCCGGAGGCGCGCAGCACTACCGGTTTGTTGGTGGCCGGAGGCACCACGCTGCGCAAGATGCCCCGCGTACACATCAGCACATCAGTTTCACCAAACAGCGGCGCAAGGGAGAGATCGATACGTTCAAGCCCGGTAGTTGGCCCCTGAAAGTATCCGTGATCGAAGGCCAGCATTACCGTGCGATTGCTCTTCGGGTTAAAGATCCTTGCCAGTCGCGACTGCATGCCCCAGTCCAGCGCGCCGCAACCTTTCAGGGTAAAGGGCACATTCCGTTGCGGTATGCCAGGGCCAAAATCCTTCCCCTCTTTATGATCGTCCAGGTCCGCCATCTCTCCTCCCGCGCAAAGCTGTGATTGAACTGTTGATTTTGTGATTGAAGATTGTTCAAAAGCGTAGGCGCTGAACTATATTTTCGACCATACGAGGATCACAGTTTTATCTATAACGCTGGTCGAGGGGGCCAAACCCATGAGTTACCTGATGGCACTGGATGCAGGAACCGGCAGCATTCGCGCAGTGATCTTCGACTTATCCGGGCGGCAAATCGCCGCAGGCCAGGCCGAATGGAAACACCTGAGCGTCGAGAACGTTCCGGGCTCAATGGAGTTCGATCTCGACAGCAACTGGCAGCTCGCCTGTCAGTGCATCCGCAAGGCGCTGGATAGCGCAGGCCTGAGCGGCGCGGATATTCAGTCCGTCGCCTGCTGCTCAATGCGTGAAGGTATTGTGCTCTACGATCGCAACGGCGATGCCATCTGGGCCTGCGCCAATGTCGATTCCCGCGCCAGCCACGAAGTAGCAGAGCTTAAAGAGATCCACGACTGGCAGTTTGAATCCGAAGTCTACAGCGTCTCCGGGCAGACATTGGCGCTCAGCGCCATGCCGCGCCTGCTGTGGCTGGCGCACCACCGTCCCGATATCTACCGCAATACCGCGACCATGACCATGATCAGCGACTGGCTGGCGTCGCGCCTCTCCGGCTGGTTGGCGGTCGATCCTTCCAACGCCGGAACCACCGGCATGCTCGATCTCTTCACCCGCGACTGGCGAGCGGAGCTGCTGGATATGGCCGGGCTACGCGCGGATCTTCTGTCGCCAGTGAAAGAGACCGGTAGCCTGCTCGGCGAAGTGACGCAACAGGCGGCGCAAGAGTGCGGGCTGCGCGAAGGAACGCCCGTGGTTATGGGTGGCGGCGATGTACAGCTTGGCTGCCTCGGGCTTGGCGTGGTTCGCGCCGGGCAAACTGCAGTGCTCGGCGGCACATTCTGGCAGCAGGTGGTTAATCTGCCGCAGGTGCGTACCGATCCAGAGATGAATATTCGCGTGAATCCGCATGTGATTCCCGGCATGGTGCAGGCGGAGTCGATCAGCTTTTTTACCGGGCTGACCATGCGCTGGTTCCGCGACGCGTTCTGCGCGGAAGAGAAGCTGATCGCCGAACGTCTCGGCACCGACGCCTATCAACTGCTGGAAGAGATGGCCAGCCGGGTACCTGCCGGTTCGTGGGGCGTGATGCCAATCTTCTCCGACGCCATGCACTTTAAGCAGTGGTATCACGCCGCGCCGTCGTTTATTAACCTCTCCATCGATGCGGAAAAATGCAATAAAGCCACGCTGTTTCGCGCGCTGGAAGAGAATGCCGCCATTGTCTCGGCCTGTAACCTGGCGCAGATTTCACGCTTCTCCGGCGTGCAATTCGACAGCCTGGTGTTCGCTGGCGGCGGCGCAAAAGGGGCGCTGTGGAGCCAGATTTTAAGTGACGTTACCGGCCTTCCGGTACGCGTACCGGAAGTGAAAGAAGCGACCGCGCTGGGCTGCGCAATTGCGGCCGGTTTCGGTGCCGGGCTGTATGACGACATGGCGGCAACCGGCGAGCGGCTGGTGCGCTGGAGCCAGACCTACCTGCCAAACCAGGCGCATCGCGAGTTGTACGACAACATGATGCTGAAGTGGCAAAAAATCTATGCCGATCAGTTGGGTCTGGTCGATAGCGGGCTGACGACGTCAATGTGGCGCGCGCCCGGCCTTGCGGAAAAAGCCTGACGCCCCTCCTCATCCGGCCCCTTTCCCCCTGTGGGGAGCGGGGTCACTATTTTGAATTCCATCACAATCATTACCTCCCGCTTTTCCCTTTTTGACGGCGACGGCTAAAGTAGAACTCATCCGACCACATAACAATAATTTTACACTGGAAGCGCGCATGAGCCATTACCCGTCGTTATTCGCCCCACTCGATCTGGGCTTTACCACATTGAAAAACCGTGTGCTGATGGGATCGATGCACACCGGTCTGGAGGAGCGCCCGGATGGCGCTGAACGGCTGGCGGCCTTCTACGCGGAACGCGCCCGTCACGGCGTAGCGCTGATTGTGACGGGCGGAGTCGCGCCTGCGCTCTCCGGCGTGACGATGGAGGGCGGTGCCGTATTACAGGATGCCAGCCAGCTTCCGCATCACCGCTTGATCACCGATGCCGTGCATCAGGAAGGCGGCAAAATCGCGCTACAAATTCTGCATACCGGCCGTTATAGCTACCAGCCGCATCTGGTGGCACCCTCTGCACTACTGGCGCCGATCAACCGCTTTACACCGCATGCCCTGAGCCACGACGAGATCCTCGCGCTGATCGATGACTTCGCCCGTTGTGCGCAACTGGCGCAGCAGGCCGGTTACGACGGCGTGGAAATTATGGGTTCCGAAGGCTATCTGATTAATGAATTCCTCGCCGCCCGCACCAACCAGCGGGAAGATGAGTGGGGAGGCGATGAAGCCCGCCGCCGCCGTTTTGCGCTGGATGTGGTGCGTAAGGTGCGTGAACGGGTCGGCCGCGAGTTTATTATTATCTACCGTCTGTCGATGCTGGATCTGGTCGAAGGCGGCGGTACGCTGGAGCAGACCATCACGCTGGCGCAGGCAGTCGAAGCGGCAGGCGCGAACCTCATTAATACCGGCATCGGCTGGCATGAAGCGCGGATCCCGACGATCGCCACGCCGGTTCCGCGCGGAGCCTTTAGCTGGGTGACGCGCAAGCTGAAAGGGAAAGTGGGCATTCCACTGGTCACCACTAACCGCATCAACGATCCGCAGGTTGCCGAGACGATCCTGAGTAACGGCGATGCTGATATGGTGTCGATGGCGCGTCCGTTCCTTGCCGATGCCGAGCTGCTTTCTAAAGCGCAAAGCGGTCGCGCAGATGAGATCAACACCTGTATCGGGTGCAATCAGGCGTGCCTCGATCAGATCTTCGTCGGCAAGGTGACCTCCTGCCTGGTCAACCCGCGCGCCTGCCATGAGACGCAAATGCCGGTACTTCCGGCGATACGCAAGAAAAACCTTGCCGTTGTCGGTGCTGGCCCCGCCGGGCTGGCATTTGCCGTGAATGCCGCTGCGCGCGGGCACAGCGTGACGCTGTTTGACGCCCAGGCGGAGATCGGCGGGCAGTTTAATGTTGCCAAACAGATCCCCGGCAAAGAGGAGTTTTACGAAACCCTGCGCTACTACCGCCGCATGCTCGAACTAACGGGCGTGGCGTTATGCCTGAACCAGCGCGTTGATCCTTCGATGCTGATGCTGTTCGATGAGGTGATCCTCGCTTGCGGTATTGAACCGCGTATTCCGCCGATCGAAGGCATCGATCATCCTAAGGTGCTGAGCTACCTCGACGTGCTGCGCGACAAAGCCCCGGTTGGCGAAAGTGTGGCGATTATCGGCTGCGGCGGGATCGGTTTTGATACCGCAATGTATTTAAGCCAGCCAGGCGAACCGACCAGCCAGAACATTGCCGAGTTTTGCGTGGAATGGGGGATCGACACCAGCCTGAAGGAAGTCGGCGGGTTGCGCCCGGAAGGGCCGCATCTGGCGAAAAGCCCGCGGCGCATTGTGATGCTGCAACGTAAAGCCGGTAAGCCGGGAGAAAACCTGGGTAAAACGACTGGCTGGATCCATCGCGCTACGCTGCTGTCACGCGGGGTGAAAATGATCCCGTCGGTCAGTTATCAGAAGATCGATGATGCCGGGCTGCACCTGTTGGTTGGCGGCGAACCGCAACTGTTGGCGGTGGATAATATCGTGATCTGCGCCGGTCAGGAGCCAAAGCGCGAGCTGGCGGAACCGCTGCGTGAGGCGGGCAAAGTAGTGCATCTGATTGGCGGGTGCGATGTGGCGCTGGAGCTGGACGCTCGCCGGGCGATTGCCCAGGGCACCAGGCTGGCGCTGGAGATTTAATTGGCGGCTTCGCCTTACCCGGCCAGGAACAGCGGCAAATATCACATGCCTGATAAGCGAAGCGCCATCAGGCATGCGGTTCATTTAACCGTTAGCGCTTCTTACGCACTTTCACCGCTTTAAGGATCACGAATTTGTTGTTGGTCGCGATCGTTTCGCAGTTACCAAAGACGCGCTTCAGCTTGCGGAAGTAATCCAGGTGGCGGTTGCCGACAATGCGCAGCTCGCCGCCATATTTCAGGCAAAAACGCGCATCGTTAAACATCTGCCAGGCAATATGATCGGTGATGGCGCTTTGCTGATGAAACGGCGGGTTGCACAGCACCGCATCAAAACGATCCGGCTCAATCCCGGCGAGCGAGTTGTTGATCATAAAATCGCTGCGCGCGCTGGCTTCCGGGAGATTGCTTTCCACATTCAGCCGCGCGGATGCCACAGCCATTGCCGACTCATCAACAAACAGCACGCGGCCAGGATTTTGCGCCAGCAGTTGCAGGCCAATCACGCCGTTGCCGCAGCCGAGATCCACCATCTCGCCTTCTATCCCTTCCGGCAGATGTTGCAGAAAGAAGCGTGCGCCGATATCCAGCCCGCTACGCGAAAAGACATTGGCATGGTTATGGATAGTCCAGTCGGTGCCATCCAGCTTCCAGCTGGCGAGTTGCAACCCGCTGGCCAGCGCAGGCGCAGTAAAGGTGCAGTTGATCAAACGCGCCTTTTTCCATGCCAGCGTGGTTGTCGTTGGGCCAAGAATTTTTTCGAACAGCGCCAGCGTCGAATTATGAATATCGCGCGCTTTCGCCCCGGCGATAATCCGCGTTTGCGGCGTCACCACATCGCGCAGCGCGTGCAGTTGTTGCTCCAGCAACGCCAGTTGTTTCGGGACTTTGATCAGCACCAGCGCCGGGTTGGCAGGCAGCGGGCTAAGGCTGTCTTGCAGCGTGACGGCGTTTTCATCCATCGCATTGATGCGCAGATTATGCTGCGTTGCTAATTCGGCAATGTATGAATCATTAATGCAAACCGGGTGATGCTCCGCCAGCGCACAGGCCAGCGCACCGAAGCTGTCATTAAAGATCAGAACCGGGCCTTCGACCTCATTCACCTGTTGCAGCAGATATTCGTCCGCCGCGTCCCACGCCTGTAATGACGCCTCTTCCACGCCGACAGGAAAGCGGTCTAAAGTAAATGATTGTCCGTTTAACTCAACCTGGCTCATCGCCCCTCCGAAGTGCTAAAATTCGCGCGTTTTATCGCTTAATTATCCGGAGATGTAAACACATTTCGCCATGAATACGCTTACCTACCTTCAGGGCTATCCTGAATCCCTGCTGGCGCAGGTAACCACGCTTATCGAACAGAACCGGCTTGGCGAGGTGCTGCAAAAACGCTATCCGCTCAGCCACGACATCACCACCGATAAAGCGCTGTATCAGTACACGCAGGAGATGAAAAACCAGTATCTGCGTAACGCCGCGCCAGTTAATAAAGTGATGTACGACAGCAAAATTCACGTGCTGAATAATGCGCTCGGCCTGCATACGGCGGTTTCGCGCGTGCAGGGCGGCAAACTAAAGGCGAAAGCGGAAATCCGCGTAGCAACGGTGTTTCGCGAAGCGCCGGAAGCGTTCCTGCGGATGATTGTGGTACATGAGCTGGCGCATCTGAAAGAGAAGGATCATAACAAAGCGTTCTATCAACTCTGCTGCCATATGGAGCCGCAATACCACCAGCTTGAGTTTGATACCCGCCTGTGGCTGACGCACCTGGCGCTGAAATAATCCCACCTTTGCGCCGGGCAAAAAACTGGTAGTCTGTTAGCCACTCTTTTTTGCCCGCCAGGCAGACCTATGTACAACATTGATGATTTCGATCTGAAGATCCTGACACTGCTGCAATCCAACGGTCGTTTAACCAACCAGGAGTTGAGCGAACTGATTGGCCTCTCCGCCTCGCAGTGTTCCCGCCGCCGTATTGCGCTGGAGCAGGCGCAGTTGATTCTCGGCTATCACGCAAGACTCGCGCCGGATGCCGCAGGCCAGGAGATGCTGGGCCTGATCGAAGTGCGTCTGCTGAACCATACGCCGGAGTGCGTGGCGAGCTTTCATCAGATGGTCAGCGGCGTGGATGCGATCATTGACGCCTATAAAACGACCGGTGACGCGGACTATTTACTCAAAGTGGCAGTTGCCGATCTGCCGGGACTAAACCACTTAATTAGCGGCATCCTCGCGCAAAATAAGAGCGTCGCGCATCTGAAAACCTCGGTGGTGCTGAATCGCCTGAAAGAGAACGGGTTGTTGATGCCGGGCAGCAGCGCATTGCCCTGAAATGGGGCGTAACGCCTCTTTCTGGTGCACCGCAGTGATGAATTCATGCATAAATTATCACCGATACGCACGCATCACCCGAAAATAACGCCATATACGCACGTAGCGTGCAAAATCATCTTTTCGACATTTCAATATGTTAACGAGTGAGTCGGCGCTTTATCCACCGTTCGCACTTCGCAACCCCGCCATCTGGTGCATTTATTGCAGGTGATACTTATCTTTATCACTCAAACGATTGTGCACACTTATGGATAACGTCCTTACCCCAGATAAACTCGCCCATAGCTGGCTGGAAGATGCGCTGGCACTGCTGTTTGGCACGCTGATGATCTCATTTGGCGTTGTGCTGTTTCGTCAATCCGGCGCGCTGACCGGCGGGACGGCAGGGCTGGCGTTTCTGATCCACTACACCACTCATGTTTCGTTTGGCGTGGCGTTCTTCCTGATTAACCTGCCGTTTTACTGGCTCTCCGTGCGCCGCATGGGCGCGCAGTTTACGTTGAAGACCTTCTGCGCCGTGGCGTTGGTATCGCTCTTTTCCGATCTGCATGGCCGCTTTATTCATATCGATCAGCTCAACCCGTTCTACGCCACGCTGTTTGGCAACATCATGATGGGTATTGGTTTTGTGGTGCTTTTCCGCCATAAAGCCAGCCTCGGCGGTATGAATATTCTGGCGCTCTGGCTTCAGGAAAAGAGCGGGATCCGCGCCGGGAAATTCCAGATGGTGGTGGATGCCTGCATCGTCACCGCTTCGCTGTTTGTGGTGAATTGGCCAATGCTGGTGGTGTCGGTTGTTGGCGCGACCATCCTCAATTTGATTATCGCCATGAACCACCGCCCCGGACGCTACGCGGTGTAATGGATTGAACCTCTGACCAACCCCAGGAGTTGTAACGTGTTCCAGAATGTTGATGCCTATGCGGGCGATCCGATCCTCTCTCTGATGGAGGCTTTCAATCAGGATAACCGTGGCGACAAGGTCAATCTCAGTATCGGTCTTTATTACAATGAGCAGGCGATCATTCCGCGCCTCAAGGCCGTACAGCAGGCAGAAGAGCGCCTGCAAAGCCAGCCGCAAAGCGCCAGCCTCTATCTGCCGATGGAAGGTTTTGCGCCTTACCGCAGCGCAGTGCAAACGCTGCTGTTCGGTGAGTTACATCCGGCGCTGCGTGCCGGGCGTATAACCACCATCCAGACGCTGGGCGGTTCCGGTGCGCTGAAAGTGGGCGCGGACTTTCTGAAAAGCTACTTCCCGGACTCCGAAGTCTGGGTCAGCGATCCGACCTGGGAAAACCATATCGCGATTTTCGCCGGTGCCGGGTTCACGGTGCATAGCTATCCCTACTTTGATAACGCCAGCCGCGGCGTCGATTTCGCAGCCATGCTCGCCACGCTGAAAACGCTGCCGCCGCGCAGTATCGTGCTGTTGCATCCCTGCTGCCATAACCCAACCGGGGCGGATCTGACGCGTAACCAGTGGGATCAGGTCATTGAAGTGCTTATTTCCCGCGAACTGATCCCGTTCCTCGACATCGCCTACCAAGGCTTTGGCGAGGGGCTGGATGACGATGCCTATGCCATTCGCGCCATTGCCAGCGCCGGTTTGCCTGCGCTGGTCAGCAACTCGTTCTCGAAAATCTTCTCGCTCTATGGCGAGCGCGTCGGCGGATTGTCAGTGGTATGTGAAGATGCGGACGCCGCCGCCCGCGTACTTGGGCAGCTTAAAGCCACGGTGCGGCGCAACTACTCCAGCCCGCCGAATTTCGGCGCACAGGTGGTTTCACTGGTGCTGAACGACCCGCAACTCAATGCACTCTGGCGTACTGAAGTGGAAGCGATGCGTAGCCGTATCAGCGAAATGCGTCACGCACTGGTGGCAGCACTGAAAAGCGCGTTACCGCAGCAGGATTTCAGCTTCCTGCTAAGCCAGCGCGGCATGTTCAGTTACACCGGTTTTAGCCCTGAGCAGGTGGAAAAGTTGCGTGAACTGTTTGGCGTTTACCTGATCGCCAGCGGCCGTGCTTGTGTGGCCGGTCTGAACCATCACAATATCGCCCGCGTGGCGCAGGCGTTCGCCGCCGTTCAATAAGCCCTGGCGGGTTCCGCAAGGACGCGGAACCCGGTTTGTTAATGCATGGTCATGCCACCGGTGACATTGATGGCCTGCCCGGTCATATACGAGGCTAACGGGCTGGCGAGAAAGGCGACCACGTTGGCGACATCCAGCGGCTGCGCCGTGCGCCCCAGCAGCACTTGCGAACAATCTTCCGCATAGATATCTTCCGCCGTTAAACCGCGCAAAACCGCACCTTCGCGCCGTTCGCGCCACTTCATTTCGGTCTCAACAATACCGGGACAAACGGCGTTCACCAGAATGTTATGCCGCGCCAGTTCGATAGCCATCACCCGCGTCAGCCCCAGCACCGCATGCTTGGTGGCGACATATTGCCCCATCAATCGGTAACCGTTTTTCCCGGCCTGCGACGCAATATTGATGATGCGCCCGGCGGATTGCGGTTTCATCACGCGGATCGCCGCTTCTGACAGGTAACTCAGCCCTTTAACGTTGATGTCCAGCAGCCGCTGCCAGTCGCTATCGCGCATTGCATCTACCGGGCTCATCGCCGAAACGCCGCAACTGTTGACCAGAATATTCACCCCGCCAAACGTACTCATCGCAGCGTCGATCAAGGCCTCCGCCTGCGGGCGCGAAGCGACATCGCAGGGTTGCAGCAGATAGCGTGAATGCAATTGTGCGGCTGTGGCGGCGATATCGCCGACAACAACATTCGCGCCGCCATGATGCAGCAGATCGGCAATCGCTTTGCCGATCCCCTGTAACCCACCGCTCACCACGGCGGTTTGCCCGCTAAAGTCGAGGGCAATCATGGTTAGTTACGCCGAAACGGGTCATCGCTGATCCCGGCTGCAAGCACCTGTTTTGCGTACTCCTGCGCCGAGAAAAGCGAATGGTCGCGATAGTTGCCGCAGGCCAGCGGCGTCACAGCCGGAACATCCGTCGCGTCAAGTACGCGGCGCAGGACGCACGTCAGAGCGGCAGCCACATCGGCAGGTTTGTGCTCATCCCACAGGATCAGGTAGAAACCGGTACGGCAGCCCATCGGCGAAATATCGATAATGCCGTCCAGCTCCTCGCGCAGGCCAAAGGCCAGCAGATGCTCCAGCGTGTGCAGCGCCGCCGTGGGAATGGCGTCGGTATTCGGTTGCAGCAAACGCAAATCAAACTTTTGCACCACGCTGCCCAGCGCGTGGCGTTCAACACCGGCAACGCGAACGTAAGGGGCTTTTACTTTGGTGTGGTCGAGCGTAAAGCTTTCAACAACAGGCATGATTTTCTCCTCAGGGTTACCGCGACGACTCGCGGCGCAGACGGCGCGCCAGGCGGGTGCCGAGGGTCTGGATTAACTGCACAATGACAATCAGAACAAGGGCGGTCACCAGCGTGGCAAACGCATCAAAGCGCTGGTAGCCGTAAGTAATGGCGAGATCGCCGATGCCGCCGCCGCCAACCGTTCCGGCCATCGCGGTGGCGCCCAGCAGGCCAATGGTGGCGGTCGTTAATGCAAGGACCAGCGAAGAGGCGGCTTCCGGCAGCATAAAGTGCCAGATCGTCTGCAACGGAGAAGCGCCCATCGCATCCGCCGCTTCCAGAATGCCGTCATCAATATCCAGCAGTGAACTCTCCACCAGCCGCGAAATATACGGGGCGATAAAGACAATCAGCGGCACAATCGCCCCGGCAGTACCGATGGTGGTGCCAACCAGCAAACGGGTGAAAGGCAGAATGGTGATCAGCAAAATGATAAAAGGCAGCGAGCGCACGACGTTGATCACCGGGTTTAGCACCTGATGAACCACGCGATTAGGCACAATGCCGCCGGGTCGGCAAATCACCAGTACAATTCCCAGCGGAATGCCAAGCAACGAGCCAAATCCTAACGACACGCACACCATCACCAGCGTGTCATGCAGCGCCAGCACAAACTGGTCACCGGTTACGGCAGTATCAAATAACTCAAACATCGCTGATTTTTACCCCCGCCTCGTGAAGATCGGCAATCGCGCTCGTTATCGCCGCGTCATCTCCCTGAATTTGCACAATCATAAAACCGATAATGCGGTTCTGGACTTCCGACATGCTGGCAAAAAGAATATTGATTTCAATCGCATAACTTTTAATGATGCGGTTGATGATCGGCTGTTGCGCGGTGCTGCCGACAAACTCCAGCCGCAAACCGCGCCCGTGCGCCTGAAGCAATGCATCAACGCGCGCCGGAAGCCGGTCATGGATCACCGACTGCACAAAGCTGGCGGTTACGGCATGACGGGGTTCAGCGAACAACGTAAACACTTCGCCGTGCTCCACGACCCGGCCCCGCTCCATCACCGCCACTTTGTTGCAAATCTTTTGCACCACTGACATTTCATGAGTAATCAACACAATAGTGATGCCATAGCGCTGATTAATCTCTTTCAGTAGCAGCAGGATCTGTACGGTCGTGTGCGGATCCAGCGCCGAGGTCGCTTCGTCGCACAGCAGCACTGAAGGGTTGGTTGCCAGCGCACGGGCGATGCCAACGCGCTGTTTCTGCCCGCCGGATAACTCGTCCGGATAGCTGTGCGCCTTGTCGCCAAGGCTGACGAAATCGAGCAGTTCCGTAACACGCGCCTGAATAAAAGCTTTATCTTTGCCTTGCAGAATCAATGGGATGGCTACGTTATGGAAAACGGTTTTCGCATTCAGCAAATTAAAATTCTGAAAGATCATGCCGATGTTTTTTTTGATCGCCTGCAAGCGCTTTCCGGTTACGCCCTGCAGCGATTCGCCATTCAGCACGACATCGCCTTTCCCTGGCGATTCAAGACGATTGATTAAACGTAGCAAGGTACTTTTCCCTGCACCGCTGTAACCAATAATCCCGAAAATATCGCCCTTTTCAATTTTCAGCGTAATGTTATCCAGCGCCTGGATTTGGTGGCCGTTACGCGCAAAGGTTTTACTGACGTTACGAAACTCAATCATCGGATTATTTATTTAAAGTAATCAGGCAACAGATAGCCGCTATATTGCGATTGCCCGTGAATATAATTTTTGAATTCGGCTGAGTGATAGCCAGCAATAATATCTTTGGCAAACTGCGCATCTTTATTTTTGCCCGCGATGGTCACCACATTAATAAAGTTGCTGGTGGGATCTTCCAGTTTTAATGCTGAAGCCAGTTTCATTCCGCTGGAAACCGCAAAATTACCCTGAATTAATCCATAATCCACATCCGGCAGGGCGCGAACCTGCTGGGCGTTATCCATCTCTTTCAACACGATTTTATATGGGTTTTCGCGGATATTGCGCTGGGAGAAGGTGGCCGGATCGCTCTTTGGATCGATCTTTATCCAGCCCAGGCTTTGCAGCACCAGCGCGGCGCGATACTCGTTCGAGGGCTGATTCGGTACTGAAACCGTGGTGCCCGCCTCGGGTTTCGCCAGTTGTTTTATCTTCGCGGAATAGAGGCCCATCGGCGGTGTCGGCACCTGCACAATGCCGATATTATCGATGCCTAAACGTTCATTCACCGATTTAAGGTACACCGGGTGCTGCATGATATTGGCTTCAATATTCCCGCGCGCCACCGCGTCATTCACCTGAATACCGTCGCTGAAATCTTTAAATTCGACGGTGTAGCCTTTCGCCTGCAGGAAAGGGACCACGCCTTTTTCAAACTGCTCTTTATAAGGGCCAGGGTTAAAACCTACGCGGATGAGTTTAGTTTGTGCATCCGCCGCCTGCGCCAGCGAAGAGGAAGTGGCGAATAAAGCAAAGATAACACCCAATATGACTGGCCTGCTCATTAACAATGTCCCCATCAGAGTAAATTTCGATCTGATTAAATCACAGGCGATATATTTTTATTTTGCTTTTTTGTCATAACGATAATTGCCTACAGAATATTCAAAAAATAAAAAACCATTGCCGCTTTTATTCTTTAGTGAATCCGCCATTTGCTGTTATGCCATAGGGAATAATAAATATTGTGTTGAGCAAACTATGCCTGATTTTTCCCCTTCACCGTTGATCGATGCGCTGGAAGAGAACCTGTTTAGCGCGCTGGAAAAGGTGGCGGCAACCATTGATACCGCCGCGTTGCCGCTCGTCGATCTCTCCAGCGGCAGCCCTGGGCAACCCACACCGCCGGAAATCATTGCCCGCCTGCAACAGGCCGTTGCCGATGAGCAGAACCACGGCTATCCCTCGTTCTGGGGCAAAACACAGGTGCGCCAGGCGATTGCCGATTTTTACCGGCAACGCTATGGCGTCGAACTGGATCCGGAGCGGGAAGTGGCGGTTTTCCAGGGATCGCACATCGGCGTCAGCGGTCTACCGCGCGCACTGCTCCACCCGGGACAATACCTGATCTCTACCGACCCTTGTTACCCCATTTATCGTTCAGCGGCGCTACAGGCGCAGGCTCGCTTTTATGGCATCCCGCTGGAGGAAGCCAATGACTTTTTGCCGGATTTCAGCCGCGTGCCCGCCGACGTCGCCCGTCATGCCGGTTTGTTGATGCTCAATTATCCGCACAACCCCACCGGCGTACTGGCCACACCAGCGTTGTTCGCGGCAGCGCTCGATTTTGCCCGCGAGCACCATCTTCCGGTGGTGCATGATTTTGCCTATGCGGCGATTGGCAGCCATGCAGAGGAAGCGCCATTAAGCCTGCTGGCAATGCCCGGCGCTAAAGCGTGGGGCGTGGAGACCTATACGCTGTCGAAAACCTTCAGCATGGCGGGCTGGCGTTTTGGTTTTGCTGTCGGCAATGCGTCTGTCATTCAGGCGTTTAAAAAGCTGCATACCCACAGCTACAGCACCGTTTTTGGCGCGGTGCAGGATGCGGCAATCGCGGCGTTAGCGCTGCCGCCACAGCGTATGCAGCAACTGGTGGCGGTTTACCATCGGCGACGCAAATGGGTGCTGGCAACGCTGGCCGCGATGTCATGGCCGGTACATGCCAGGCAAGGCACATTCTTTCTCTGGCTGCCCGTACCTGCAGGCTTTAATGCCGCTACGTTTTCCGCTTTACTGCTGAACGAGGCGCATGTGCTGGTTGCGCCGGGTTCTGGCTTTGGTAAAGGAGGCGAGCGGTTTATTCGTATCAGCCTGACGGCCAGCGATGAAGCGCTCGAAACCGCACTTTCACGCATTGCCGCGCTGCGTCTCTTTCCCGGTTGAGACCATTTGTGCTTCTGCGTAGCAGTGCACTGGTTTTGTCATTCTGACGTGGTAGAGTGCACAAATCCCCCCTTTACGGAGAAATTGCGCCCTTATGATACGTTTCGCTGTCATAGGTACAAACTGGATCACCCGCCAGTTTGTCGACGCCGCCCATGAGACGGGCAAATATAAACTCACCGCCGTTTTTTCCCGCAGCCTTGAACAGGCGCAAACGTTCGCCAACGACTACCCGGTAGAACATCTTTTTACCTCTCTGGATGAGATGGCGAAAAGCGATGCCATTGACGCGGTGTATATTGCCAGCCCGAACTCTCTGCATTTCCCGCAGACCCGGCTGTTTCTGAGCCACAAAAAGCATGTGATCTGCGAAAAGCCGCTGGCCTCGAACTTACAGGAGGTCGAAGCGGCGATTGCCTGCGCGCGGGAAAATCAGGTGGTACTGTTTGAAGCCTTCAAAACCGCCAGCCTGCCGAACTTCATCCTGCTGAAACAGTCGCTGGCGAAAGTGGGCAAAATGCGAAAAGCCTTTATTAACTACTGCCAGTACTCTTCGCGCTACCAGCGTTATCTGGATGGCGAAAACCCAAATACCTTTAATCCGGCGTTCTCTAACGGTTCGATTATGGATATCGGCTTCTACTGCCTGGCATCTGCAGTAGCGCTGTGGGGCGAGCCGCACAGCGTGCAGGCCACCGCCAGCCTGCTCGACAGCGGCGTTGATGCGCACGGCGTAGTGGTAATGGATTACGGTGATTTCAGCGTCACGCTGCAACACTCGAAAGTGAGCGACTCCGTTTTGCCAAGCGAAATCCAGGGTGAAGCCGGTTCGCTGCTGGTAGAAAAGATTTCCGAATGCCAGAAAGTGTCGTTCGTGCCGCGCGGCAGTAAAGCGCAGGAGCTGACGCAGCCGCAGCATATCAACACCATGCTCTATGAAGCAGAGACCTTTGCCCGGCTGGTGGAAGAGAATGAGATCAACCATCCGGGGCTGGCTATCAGCCGTACCACGGCCAAACTGCAAACGGAAATCCGCCGTCAGACCGGCGTGAAATTCCCGGCAGATGATGTAGGTGTCGAACTCACTGCGTAAAGGTTCGTAAACCAGGGAGGCCGACTCATTGACGGCATGAATGGACTGACATATTTTGTTACTCGCAAAGGGGAGTAACTTCATTGCCGGTGGATCGTCATTACGATGCGTTACTGCATCCGGTCGCCGGGCGTCTACACCGACGTAAGTGAGACCTTGCCGGAAGGCGAGACTCCCTGCATCTAAAGCAAGCGGCTGACGTCTTTCGACGTTAGCCGTTTTTTGTTTTAGGTAAGGAATTCATTATGAATACAGTCGGCACACCGATGTTATGGGGCGGGTTCGCTGTCGTGGTCGTGATTATGCTGGCCATCGACCTCTTGCTTCAGGGACGACGCGGCGCGCACACCATGTCCATGAAGCAAGCGGCCGTATGGTCGATCGTCTGGGTTAGCCTCTCATTACTCTTTAATGCCGCGTTCTGGTGGTATCTGACGCAAACCGAAGGGCGCGCGGTGGCCGATACGCAGGCGCTGGCGTTTCTCACCGGTTATTTGATTGAAAAAGCGCTGGCGGTGGATAACGTCTTTGTCTGGCTGATGCTGTTCAGCTACTTTGCGGTTCCGGCGGCGCTCCAGCGGCGGGTGCTGGTTTACGGCGTACTCGGCGCGATTGTGCTGCGTACTATCATGATCTTCGCCGGTAGCTGGCTGATCTCGCAATTCTCATGGTTGCTGTATGTGTTTGGCGCTTTCCTGCTGTTTACCGGCGTGAAGATGGCACTGGCGAAAGAAGATGAGACCGGGATCGGCGATAAGCCGCTGGTGCGCTGGCTGCGCGGGCATTTGCGCATGACAGATCGCATCGAAAGCGAGCACTTCTTTGTGCGTAAAAATGGCCTGCTGTTCGCCACGCCGCTGTTGCTGGTGCTGATTCTGGTGGAATTGAGCGATGTGATTTTTGCCGTTGACAGCATTCCGGCGATCTTTGCGGTGACCACCGATCCCTTTATCGTGCTGACCTCAAACCTGTTCGCGATTCTCGGTCTGCGCGCCATGTACTTCCTGCTGGCGGGCGTCGCGGAGCGCTTCTCAATGCTGAAGTACGGGCTGTCGGTGATCCTGGTGTTTATTGGCATCAAGATGCTGATCGTGGATTTCTTCCATATTCCGATCGCCATTTCGCTCGGTGTGGTCGGCGGGATCCTGGCGCTGACGCTGCTGATCAACGCCTGGGTTAACCACCAGAACGACAGGAAAAAAGCACAGGAATAAACCCAATCTGCCGTCAGCGGGCGGCAGACTCTTTATGCACCGCGGTTTCGACTTTAAACGGATCGATACCGCGTCGCTGCATACGCCAGAAACGAATAATGTTCAGCCCGTTCATTACCAGAAAACTGCCTTCAATCAGCGTACCGCCAATCGATCCGAGCCAGAAGTTGTGGATCACCCAGCAACCGGTCGAACACCAGATAACACAGCGCATCGGCAAACCTTTAAAGCGGAACAGCGCCCAGGTACTGACGATCGTTCCCGCCACCGGCAACAACTCGATCGGATTGTGGAATTTTGCCAGCCCCAGCCCGCCAGTCAGCACAATGAACAGCACCATCACCCATACATTGCGGGTGCGCAGCGTGATCAGCGTTCGTATTGCGTTGAGCATGGCGCTCGATCCGGCGGGAAATGCGCCCATAAGAAAAAAGTGCACGCCGATAATGGCGCTGTAGAGCGAGAGCTGCTTTTTGAAGCGCCGCTCATCACGATTGATGAAGGTTGTAATACCAATCAGAAAGGCAATGACACCAACGCCCTGGGCAAGCCAATACGCGGTCATGAAAAATCCTTGTCAGGTCCAAAAAAGAAAATGTTACCGCAGGTCAGCACTGACGTAGTTATCAAAATATTCCGCGCCAGGGCTACCCTGGCGGCCCTGACGCGAAAGAGAAAGGTCAATCAGAGCGTAACGCCGCTTTTGAAAATGGCTAACTCGCGGAAATCGTTTTTCTCGTTACAGGTTTGCTTACCGTTAGCGATATCGACAATCACATCAACAAACTCGTTCAGCAGTTGCGGCATCGCTTTGCCGTGAATCAGTTGACCTGCGTCGAAGTCGATCCAGTGTTTTTTCTTCCCGGCCAGTTCGCTGTTGGTGGCGATTTTCACCGTTGGCACAAAACCGCCGTACGGCGTACCGCGACCGGTACTGAACAGCACCATATGACAGCCTGCGCCCGCCAGTGCGCTGGTGGCAACAGCATCGTTACCCGGCGCGCTCAGCAGATTCAGGCCGTGAGTTTTCAAACGTTCGCCGTAGCGCAGCACGTCCACGACCTGGCTGGCCCCTGCTTTCTGTGTACAGCCGAGGGACTTCTCTTCCAGCGTAGTAATGCCGCCTGCTTTGTTACCCGGCGATGGGTTTTCATAAATCGGCTGATTGTGGGCGATAAAGTACTGTTTGAAGTCGTTCACCATGGTGACGGTCTTCTCGAAGGTACTTTCGTCGCGGCAATGGCTCATCAGAATACGCTCAGCACCGAACATTTCCGGCACTTCGGTCAGCACGGTAGTACCGCCGTTACCGATCACATAATCGGAGAAACGACCGAGCATCGGGTTCGCGGTGATACCGGACAGGCCATCTGAGCCGCCGCATTCCAGACCGAATTTCAGCTCGCTCAGTTTACCCGGCTCGCGTTTGTCGTTACGCATCGCCTGATAGAGCTCATGCAAATGTTCAAGCCCGGCTTCCACTTCGTCGTCCTGGTGTTGGCAAATCATAAAGTGAACGCGTTCCGGGTCGAACTCACCCAGCGTCTCGCGGAAAGCATCGACCTGGTTGTTTTCACAACCCAGACCAATTACCAGCACCGCTCCGGCGTTAGGGTGACGCACCATGTTTTGCAGCATGGTGCGGGTGTTGATGTGGTCGTCGCCCAACTGGGAACAACCATAGGTGTGGCTGAACAGGTAAACGCCGTCGATACCTTCGGCATCCTGGGTCTCTTTCAGGAAACGGTTCTGGATCTGGCGGGCGATGCCGTTAACACAGCCCACGGTCGGCAGGATCCACAGTTCGTTGCGGATCCCGACTTCACCATTTGCACGACGGTAGATCTGAATGTCCCGGTCCACCGCCTGTGCGCCTTCATCCTGAAAATCAGGTTGATAGCTATACTCGTCCAGATCGCTCAGATTGGTACGCGCGTTATGGGAATGAATGTGCTCGCCCGGCGCGATATCAGATGTCGCATGACCAATTGGCAGACCATACTTGACAACATTTTCACCTTCGGCAATGGCTTGCAGCGCAAACTTGTGCCCGCGCACCACCGCCTGGCGCAGCCGAACGGTCTGGTTGTCGACAACGACTTCCGTCCCTTCAGCGAGATCCGCCAGTGCTACCGCAACGTTATCCAGCGAATGGATCTTGATGTATTGCATATCAACCTCAAACGGCCTTAGTTCAGTTCAATCGCGAAGTAATCACGCGCATTGTTAAAGCAGATATTTTTCACCATCTCGCCCAGCAGCTGGATATCTGCCGGCGCTTCACCAGCTTCCACCCAGCGGCCAATCATCTGGCACAGAATACGGCGGAAGTATTCGTGACGGGTGTAAGACAGGAAGCTGCGGCTGTCGGTCAGCATACCGACGAAACGGCTCAGCAGGCCGAGTTGCGCAAGCTGGGTCATCTGACGTTCCATGCCATCTTTCTGGTCGTTAAACCACCAGCCGGAGCCGAACTGCATTTTGCCCGGCATACCTTCACCCTGGAAGTTACCGACCATGGTGCCCAGCACTTCGTTGTCACGCGGGTTCAGGCAGTAGAGGATGGTTTTCGGCAGCAGGTTTTCTTCATTCTGCTTGCTCAGCAGTTTGGAAAGCTCTTCTGCCAGCGGACGGTCGTTGATGGAGTCAAAGCCGACATCCGGCCCCAGCAGTTTGAACTGGCGCAGGTTGTTGTTACGCAGCGCACCAATGTGGTACTGCTGCACCCAACCGCGACGTGCGTATTCCGCGCCCAGCCAGACCAGCACTGCGGTTTTGAACTGCGCGATCTCTTTTTCGCTCAGGCTTTCACCCGCCAGGCGGCGGGCCAGGATGCTATCCAGCTCGGCTTCGCTGGCTTCGGCGAACAGCACAACATCCAGCGCATGGTCGGAAACTTTACAACCGTGTGCAGCAAAGTGATCCAGACGTTTGGCCAGTGCAGTTTGCAGATCGGCAAAACGGCGAATGTCGGTATCGGACACTTCACCCAGTTTCGCCATGTAATCGTTAAAGGTCGCCTGTTCAATGTTGAACGCTTTATCCGGACGCCAGCTCGGCAGCACTTTGACAGTAAAAGTTTTGTCTTTGGCGACAGCAGCGTGATGCTCCAGAGAGTCGATCGGATCGTCAGTGGTGCCGACCATTTTCACATTCATCTGCTGCATGATGCCGCGCGCGGAGAATTTATCCTGCGCCAGCAGTGCATTACCCTGCTCCCAGATTTCATCCGCTGTCGCCGGGGAAAACAGCTTACCTGTAATACCAAATGGGCGACGCAGCTCAAGATGTGTCCAGTGGTATAACGGGTTACCGATCGTATGCGGCACCGTTGCCGCCCAGGCGTCAAACTTCTCACGATCGGACGCATCGCCGGTACACAGGCGCTCAGGCACACCATTGGTACGCATCGCGCGCCATTTGTAGTGGTCACCTTTCAGCCAGATGTCATACAGGTTTTTAAAGCGGTAGTTTTCAGCGATCTGCTGCGGCGGCAAGTGGCAGTGGTAGTCGAAAATCGGCTGGTCTTTGGCGTAGTCGTGGTACAGGCGGCGCGCAAATTCGGTATCTAATAGAAAATCTTCAGTCATAAACGGGGTCATTATCGTCTTCCTCTCAACGAGTGCGTCTGATGCTTACCTTTGATGCTGACAAAGTTATCACACCAATTTCTATAGACCGAAGATATTTTCGTGAGTTGGATCAATAAAAACGGACAAAAATTTACGCTTCCGCGCGATAAATACCCCGCCAGACCGCGCCAAATCTGGCTTCTTCCAGCAAAGTTAAAGACCACACAAAGAAAAACGCTTTTGTGATATCACTCACCTTTTCAAGTTGTATGACAAGTTATCGTTCAGCCGTCGAACACATAGCCGACGGAATGCATTCCCGATAACTCATTAAATCGGTCTTGACGGTACGGATGCCGGATTAAAAAAACGCTTACTTGTGGCAAGGTTTGGGCCGTACCGGGGGACTCTCCCGGTTACGTCCTCCCGTTTTCACCCTCCGAACACCATTGAAGGGTGACCGCGCAAGCGGTAATAACATAACGATGAGGTTTACATGCGTAAAATCAAAGGATTACGTTGGTACATGATAGCACTGGTGACGGTCGGCACCGTATTGGGCTATCTGACACGTAACACAGTGGCAGCCGCGGCTCCGACATTAATGGAAGAGCTGCACATTTCTACCCAGCAATATTCTTACATCATTGCAGCGTATTCCGCGGCTTATACCGTTATGCAGCCTGTAGCCGGCTATGTGCTGGATATTCTGGGCACCAAAATTGGTTACGCTTTCTTCGCCATTACCTGGGCTGTATTCTGCGGCGCAACTGCGCTGGCAGGCAGTTGGGGCGGCCTGGCGCTGGCACGTGGTGCGGTCGGTGCGGCTGAAGCCGCTATGATTCCGGCGGGCCTGAAAGCCGCGTCTGAATGGTTCCCGGCAAAAGAACGTTCTATCGCGGTTGGCTACTTCAACGTCGGTTCTTCTATTGGTGCCATGATCGCTCCGCCGCTGGTGGTGTGGGCAATTGTGATGCACAGCTGGGAAATGGCATTCATCATCTCTGGTGTGCTGAGCTTCGCATGGGCAATGGCCTGGTTGTTCTTCTATAAACACCCGCGTGACCAGAAAAAACTGAGCGAAGAAGAACGCGACTACATCATTGGCGGTCAGGAAGCACAGCACCAGACCAACAATGGCAAGAAAATGTCCGTCTGGCAGATTCTGGGCACCCGTCAGTTCTGGGGTATCGCACTGCCGCGCTTCCTGGCAGAACCGGCCTGGGGTACTTTCAACGCATGGATCCCGCTGTTCATGTTTAAAGTGTACGGTTTCAACCTGAAAGAAATCGCCATGTTCGCCTGGATGCCGATGCTGTTCGCTGACCTGGGTTGTATCGTTGGGGGCTACTTGCCGCCGCTGTTCCAGCGCGTGTTTGGTGTCAACCTGATCGTTTCCCGTAAAATGGTGGTGACCATGGGTGCGCTGCTGATGATCGGCCCTGGCATGATCGGCCTGTTCACCAGCCCGTACGTGGCAATCGGTCTGCTGTGCATCGGTGGTTTTGCTCACCAGTCTCTGTCCGGCGCGCTGATTACACTCTCTTCTGACGTCTTTGGTCGTAATGAAGTGGCAACAGCAAACGGTCTGACCGGTATGGCTGCCTGGACTGCCAGTACGCTGTTTGCTCTGGTCGTCGGTGCGCTCGCGGATACCATTGGTTTCAGCCCGCTGTTCGCTGTACTGGCACTGTTTGACCTGATGGGCGCCGTGGTGATTTGGACGGTGCTGAAAAACCAGACCGCCGATGAGGTGGTGAATCATACGGTTGTCGGAACCGCTGCGCAAAATTAGCGATTCACAAAAGTATGACAGAACAATGTAAAAGCCGCCGCAGGGCGGCTTTTTCGTCAGAGATGATGGTGAGAATGCGGTAAAAGTGGTATAACAAATCTACTCTCGCCTTTCTTTTCCCTGGAGCCTATATGGAAATTTCCGAGTCACGTCGTTTGTATCAGCAGCTTGCCGCCGAGCTGAAGAGCCGTATCGAGCAAGGCGTGTATCTTGTGGGAGACAAACTGCCCGCTGAGCGCTTTATTGCCGATGAGAAAAGCGTCAGCCGGACCGTGGTTCGCGAAGCGATCATTATGCTGGAAGTAGAAGGGTACGTTGAAGTTCGCAAAGGCTCCGGCATCCATGTCATTTCCAGCCAGCCGCGCCATACGCAAGCACCGGATGAGAGCCTGGAGTTTGCCAATTACGGCCCGTTTGAACTGTTGCAGGCACGTCAGCTTATCGAGAGTAATATTGCTGAGTTCGCCGCCACTCAGGTGACGAAACAGGACATTATGAAGCTGATGGAAATCCAGGATAACGCCCGCAAAGAGAAGTGCTTCCGTGATTCAGAGTGGGATTTGCAATTCCATGTTCAGGTCGCACTGGCCACGCAAAATAGCGCACTGGCGGCGATTGTTGAGAAGATGTGGACGCAGCGCGTACATAACCCGTACTGGAAAAAACTGCACGACCATATCGATTTACGTACCGTCGATAACTGGTGTGACGATCATGACCAAATTCTGAAGGCGCTGATCCGCAAAGATCCGCACGCGGCGAAAGTAGCCATGTGGCAGCATCTGGAAAACACCAAGCTGATGCTGTTTAACGAAACCAGCGATGATTTTGAGTTCAACGCTGACCGCTACCTGTTTGCCGAAAACCCGGTGGTTCACCTTGATACTGCCGCTACCGGCACGAAATAAAAAATCGCTATTCAGGCGCACACTTACGTTGCGCCGCTCCCTTTTAGGGTCAGTGAATGGTATAGAGTGTCAGCCTTTGTAAATACCCTCGCCACCCCCTCTCCTGGCAAGCAAAATCGTTTGCGAGCGTTATTCTGACTGACGCACACGGTCAGCTTTTGTTACAATTAGATGCATTTCGCCATTGAATGAGTTAGCGCTTACTCACAACGTCTTTTAGCTGGATAACAATCGCACCCGGATGTGCCATGCGCGGTCATAATATATTAGAGCCCGCCGCCGTGTTGTTCTGTGCCAGTAACCGACGTGACGTAAACCGATGTACCAGGAACACCGAATGGAACTTTTAAGCCAATTACTTCATGCCCTCTGGAGCCAGGATTTCGAAACACTTTCGCATCCCGGCATGATCGGCATGCTCTATTTTGTTTTATTTGTCATCTTATTTCTGGAAAACGGTCTGCTTCCGGCGGCGTTTCTGCCTGGTGATAGTCTTCTGGTGCTGATCGGCGTGTTGATTGCTAAAGGCGCGCTGGGCTACCCGCAAACCATCCTCCTGCTGACCGTTGCGGCCAGCCTTGGCTGCTGGCTGAGCTACATCCAGGGACGATGGCTTGGCAATACGCGCATCGTACAAAACTGGCTGTCACATCTGCCCGCGCATTATCATCAGCGCGCGCATCACCTGTTCCATAAGCATGGCCTTTCTGCGCTATTAATCGGGCGTTTTATTGCCTTTGTTCGCACATTGTTGCCAACGATTGCCGGACTTTCTGGTCTGAGTAATACACGCTTTCAGTTTTTCAACTGGGTGAGCGGCCTGCTGTGGGTGTTGATCCTGACATCGCTTGGTTACCTGCTGGGTAAGACGCCGGTGTTTCGTAAGTATGAAGATGCGCTGATGTCCTGCCTGATGTTGCTTCCGGTCGTATTGCTGGTGATTGGCCTGATCGGCTCGCTGGTGGTGCTGTGGAAGAAAAAATATCGCGATCGAGGCTAAGAATATGGAATTGCAACGTCCCTTGCTGCGCAGGTTATTAATGGGCTTAATGACGATGGCGATTTTCAGCGTCATGTTCATTACCTGGGCGACGCTGCAAAACCGCGAATCCACGCTGGCGATTCGCCCGGCGACGCAGAACGTCAGCGTGCCGGATGGTTTCTCCGTCTGGCACCATCTGGACGCCAACGGCATACAATTCAAAAGTATTACGCCGAAAAACGATACGTTATTGATTACTTTTGAATCCAGCGACCAAAGCGCAGCGGCGAAAGCCGTCCTCGATCGTACCTTACCCCACGGCTATATCATCGCCGCCCAGGATGATGGCAACGGCCAACCCTCTGCGTGGCTGGCGCTTCTGCGTACTACCACTCACCGATTCGGTTAATCCTTCCAGGATTCTGAATCTTTTCACTCACTTTGGTGTTTAGCAGTTTACTTACTATGCTTGAGTAAACGGAACCAGGGTTCACTTTGTACAACTGGATGCTGGCGCAACAACCGTTTCGCTGGCCAACAATGGAAGGTTTCGATGATGAAAAACCGCATCGCACTGGCGTTGGCTCTTCTTTCTCTGAGCGCTATTGCACAAGCTGCAAGCCCCTGTCAGGAGAAAGAACATGATATCCAGCGCGAAATCAGTTATGCCGAAAAACATAACAACCAGAGCCGAATTGAGGGGCTGAAAAAGGCGCTGCATGAAGTGCGCGCTAACTGTTCAGATACCCAACTCCGCGCCGCTCACCAGAAAAAAATAGCCGGGCAGAAAGAAGAGGTTGCCGAGCGCCGTCGCGATCTGGCGGAAGCAAAGCAGAAAGGCGATGCGGAGAAAATAAGCAAACGCGAACACAAGCTGAAAGAAGCACAGCTTGAACTGAAAGAGCTGGAGGCTCGCGATTACTGATTTTTAAGGACGTTACCACTCACTCACCTGGAGAAAATTATGTCAAAAGATAATGCCGATCATCTGCGCGCTGAACTGAAATCCCTCGCGGATACGCTGGAAGAAGTGCTGAGTAATTCTGGTGAAAAATCGAAAGAAGAGCTGAGTAAATTGCGGGGAAAAGCAGAGCAGGTTCTGCGTGACAGCCGTCATCGCCTCGGCGAAACGGGTGATGTTATTGCCAAACAAACACGTGAAGCCGCCGCGCGTACTGATGAATATGTCCGCGAAAACCCATGGGCCAGTGTAGGCATCGGCGCCGCTATTGGGGTGGTGTTGGGCGTGCTGCTGACGCGTCGTTGATATGACGGAGCCACGACACGCGCAGGGGCCAGGCAAAAGCGCACTGGGGATCGGCCAGCGTATTCTGACGATCCTTGTAGAGATGGTTGAGACCCGCCTGCGGCTGGCGGTTGTCGAGCTGGAAGAAGAGAAAGCCAATCTGTTCCAGCTGTTGATGATGCTGGGTCTGACCATGCTTTTTGCCGCATTTGGCCTGATGAGTCTGATGGTGCTGATTATTTGGGCCATTGATCCGCAATATCGCCTGAACGCGATGATTGCCACCACGGTAGTGTTACTGGTGCTGGCGCTAATTGGCGGCATCTGGACGCTACGTAAAGCGCGCGCATCAACACTGTTGCGCCATACCCGGCAGGAGCTTGAAAATGACCGCGCCCTGCTGGAGGACGATAAATCGTGAGCAACAAAGCAGAGCGTCTGAAACGTAAAGCGCGCCTGCTCAGCGAGATCCAGCAGCAACGGCTGGATCTCACCGCCGGGCGTCGCGACTGGCTTGAAGCCACCAGCCCTTACGATCGCGGCTGGAATACCCTGCTCAGCCTGCGTTCATGGGCATTAATTGGCAGCAGCGCGCTCGCAGTCTGGTCGGTTCGCCATCCGAATATGCTGGTGCGCTGGGGTAAACGCGGTCTCGGCATCTGGAGCCTGTGGCGCCTGGTTAAAACCACGCTCAACTCACCGCGTTAATGCGTTAAGGGCGGTCGCGACGATCGCCCTTCTCTTCTTACTCAGTTTTTTTGAAAAAATTCGACAGTTTTCCTTGCTAACAATCTTTTCCCGCCACGATTACTATCCTCTCCATCGACAGCAAGCACGCGGCATCTGCCCGTAATTGCACACTATTTACTGATAGCCGCAGCAGTGGCCCCCTGGAGAGAAAGATGAAAAAATTAGAAGATGTTGGTTTTCTGGTCGCACGTATCCTGATGCCGATTCTGTTTATCGTGGCTGGCTGGGGAAAAATTACCGGTTATGCAGGTACGCAGCAGTATATGGAAGCCATGGGCGTGCCGGGGTTCCTGCTGCCGTTGACCATTCTGCTTGAGTTCGGCGGCGGTCTGGCGATTCTGTTCGGTTTCCTGACCCGTACCACCGCGCTGTTCACTGCGGCCTTCACACTGCTGACCGCATTCATCTTCCACAGCAACTTTGCGGAAGGCGTGAACTCGCTGATGTTTATGAAAAACCTGACCATCGCTGGCGGCTATCTGCTGCTGGGCATCACCGGTCCGGGTGCTATCAGTATCGACCGCGTGCTGAATAAAAAATGGTAAGCACTCTATACTGAGTAAAGAGATCAAAGCGAGGAGTTCACTCCTCGCTTTTTTGCTATCAGAAGGAGGAAGCAAAATGGGACAACTGATTGACGGCGTCTGGCACGACACCTGGTATGACACCAAATCCACCGGTGGGCGGTTTAAACGCTCCGTTTCCGCATTTCGCAACTGGCTCACTGCCGACGGCGCGCCTGGCCCCTCCGGCGAAGGGGGCTTCGCCGCAGAGAAAGATCGCTATCATCTCTATGTTTCACTGGCTTGCCCGTGGGCGCACCGCACTCTGATCCTGCGTAAACTGAAAGGCCTGGAGCCGTTTATCTCTGTTTCCGTCGTTCACCCTTTGATGCTGGAAAATGGCTGGACGTTCGATGACGATTTCCCGGCAGCAACCGGCGATACCCTTTATCAGCACGAATTTCTCTATCAGCTTTATTTGCATGCCGATCCGCACTACAGCGGTCGCGTCACCGTGCCGGTGCTGTGGGATAAAAAGAATCACACCATTGTCAGTAATGAATCAGCGGAAATTATCCGCATGTTCAATACCGCCTTTGACGGACTGGGTGCCAGAGCCGGGGATTACTACCCGCCGGAACTGCGCGCGCAAATCGATGAGCTTAATAGCTGGATCTACGACAACGTCAACAATGGCGTTTATAAAGCGGGTTTCGCCACCAGCCAGCAGGCCTACGACGAAGCTGTTGTGAATGTCTTTACCTCGCTGGAACGGCTGGAGCAGATCCTGGGTCAGCACCGTTATCTGACCGGCGATCGGCTGACAGAAGCCGATATTCGCCTGTGGACCACGCTTATCCGCTTCGATCCGGTATATGTCACCCATTTTAAATGCGATAAACACCGCATCAGCGACTACCTCAATCTGCACGGTTTTCTGCGCGATATTTACCAGATGCCGGGCGTTGCTGAAACCGTCGATTTTGCGCATATCCGCAATCACTATTTCCGCAGCCACAAAACCATCAACCCAACCGGGATCATCTCTGTCGGGCCGTGGCAGGATCTGGATGAACCTCACGGGCGCGACATTCGTTTCGCCTGATCTTTCGGGCGCGTGACCGCGCGCCCAAATTATTTCCCGCCGGGTTTATCGCTTTGTATTTTTGCCGTCTATTCTTACTTTGATCGTTTAGAAAACAACGAATTGACCATTGATCGAGGTTAAAAATGGACTGGTATTTTAAGGTACTGGGTAACTATGCCACCTTCCACGGACGGGCGCACCGGCGCGAGTTTTGGATGTTCGTTCTGGTCAATATCATCCTTTCCGGCGTGCTGATGGTGGTGGACCACATTCTTGGCTGGCAGTTTGGCGGCGGGTTTGGCCCATTGAGCCTGATTTACACATTACTGGTACTGGTGCCTTCGCTGGCGGTGCAGGTTCGCCGTCTGCACGATACCGATCGCCGCGGTCGCTGGTTGTTGTTGCTCCTGCTTCCGGTGCTGGGCTGGTTAATGTTGCTGGCCTTTTACAGCCAGCGCAGTACGCCGGAGGAGAACCGTTTTGGGCCGCAGCCGAAAGCGTTTCCCTGAAAGCTTTATTTACCGGCAAATAGCTTGGGGATTTCACGCAGACACCAGGCTTTACCTTCACCCATGCTGTCGCGACGCCATGCCATAATGATATCCACTTGGCTGGTATATTCCGGGCTCACCACCCGCAACCGCCCTTCGGCAATATCCTGTTCCACCAGCGGGTAAGGCATTGTCGCCACGCCGAGGCCGGCCAGCAACGCCTGGCGTTTATCTTCAATGGTACTGACCGTCAGACGCGGCTGTTTATCCAGCAGTTGTACTGTTAATACCGGCCGTTCGCGGGCGGTATCCGCCACCGCCACGCCACGGTATTTCACGCGAGTGACTTCCGACAGCGGTTCCGGCTCCTGATGAATCGGGTGATCCGGCGCGGCCACATACACATTCATTACCGAGTAGAGCTTGCGGGAGTTAATTTCCGACGAGGAACGAAAGTGCATATCCGGCGCGACAACGATATCCGCACGCCCCTGCTCCAGCCGTTCCCACGCCCCGGCCAGCACTTCGGTAATAATCGATAATTGCGTATTGGCTTTCGCCGCCAGCCTCTCCACCAGCGGGAAGAGTTCAACCGTCGGCACCAGCGCTTCGGTGACCAGCGTCAGATGCGTTTCCCAACCGCGCGCCAGCGCTTCGGCATCGGTCGTCAGTTTATCTGCCGCTTCCAGCAGCACGCGTCCGCGCTCCAGCAGCATACGCCCGACGTTGGTGAATTTGGTCCGGTGGCCGGAGCGGTCAAACAGCACCACGTCCAGTTCTTCTTCCAGTTTTTGCATGGTGTAGCTGAGTGCGGAAGGTACGCGCCCCAACTCATCCGCCGCAGCGGCAAAGCTTCCGCGCCGATCAATCGCATCCATCACGCGCAACGCTTCCAGCGTAAGTGCCCTTTCTTTCGCCATTTATTGTTCTCATTCAGTAAATTTGAACATACCTGGCAGAATATCTGGCTAACAATGCATCGTCCATACCTTTAACATTGTTTTAAGTAAAGAGAGGTCAATAACGATGATTACTACCCGTACTGCAAAACAATGCGGACAAGCTGACTTCGGCTGGCTTCAGGCCCGCTACACGTTTTCTTTTGGACACTACTTTGACCCGAAACTGTTAGGTTATGCCTCCCTGCGTGTACTGAACCAGGAAGTCCTTGCTCCAGGTGCCTCCTTCCAGCCACGGGCCTACCCGAAAGTGGATATTCTGAACCTGATCCTTGAAGGTGAAGCGGAATACCGCGACAGCGAAGGGAACCATGTGCAGGCGAAAGCCGGTGAAGCGCTGCTTATCGCCACTCAGCCCGGCATCAGCTATAGCGAACATAACCTGAGCAAAGACAAGTCGTTAACGCGTATGCAGTTGTGGCTTGATGCCTGCCCGGAGCGCGAAAATCCACCGGTGCAGAAAATGACGATTGCCGATGCAGCGCAACAACTGCTGGCTTCGCCGGATGGTAGCCAGGGTAGTTTGCAACTGCGTCAGCAAGTGTGGCTGCACCATATCGAGTTGAAAAAAGGCGAAGAGCTGACAATTCAGCTACATGGCCCGCGCGCCTATCTGCAATCGATCCACGGCACGGTGCATGCGGTGACGCATTGCGAAGCGAAGGAAGCCCTGACCTGCGGCGACGGCGCTTTTATTCGTGATGAGGCTAACATAACGTTAGTTGCCGATACGCCGCTGCGCGCTTTGCTGATAGATTTACCAGTGTGACAGTTATGTTTTAGCAGGTGAGTATATGAATAGCAGCGTAACTAAAATATCTATTGAGAGCGCCCTCACACAGCCTACGCTCCATGAACCGCTTCCGGTCTTTGGGTTTGAAGAGATGCTGACCGAGCTGGAAGCCATCGTCGCCGAAGCCGAAATCCGGCTGGCCGAAGAAGAAGCCGCCTGATCTCCTGCCCTGGTTTATGCCGGGGCATTTTCATTCTGTTTGCCGCGCATAACGCTGGGAAAATCAAAGGCTCAGCGTTGCCTTACAGCAGTACAAAGACAATCTCAAAGCAGTGGATGACTGCGTGTTGCCGGGAAAAGTGGGCAATCATCTCCATCTGCTGTCCGACGCCAGCGTAAACACTTCAGGCCTGAATGGCAGGGCTATCTGCCGGTTTATTAGCCTATCCACGCCGGAGGGTTAATCTCCAAACTGACGGGCGCGAAATTGCCCCGGCGTAATGCCAAAACGCATTTTGAAAGCGGCGATAAAGGCGCTGACATTCTCATAGCCACATTGCGTCGCCGTCTCGCTCACCGTTTTGCCGCCCAGCAGCAACGCCATCGCCGCCAGAACCCTCGCCTGCTGTCGCCACTGGCTGAAGCTAAGCCCGGTCCCGGCACGAAATAAGCGGCTTAAGGTTCGCACGCTTAACCCGTAGCGGCTCGCCAGTTCAGCCTGAGGCTGCGTGCTGTGCGGCTTTTCCAGCAGCGCTTCAGCCACCTGCCTGGCGCGCCGGTCCTGCGGCAGGATAAGTTGCAACGGGGCGGGAGACATTCGTTTCAATTCATCCATCATCACCGCCAGGAGGTGTTGCTGCGGCATAAGATCGGCAGCATCGCACTTTGCCAGCCGGGCCATCAATAGCATCAGGAAAGGATCGGCTGGCCAGACACCTGCCGCAGGCAATACCATGCCACGTACTTGCAGGCTCTCTCCCTCAACCTCACCGACCGTCCAGGCGCAGTGCTGCAACTGCGGCGGAAACCAGCCTATCGTTGCGGGCGTCAGCGCCCATTGCGCCTGCTCCGTCTGAACGATCATCATACCGCGACGAATGCAGAACAGTTGGCCGGTATCATGCTGATGCCAGTGGGTTTGATGCTTTCGCTGATGCGTGAGTTTCTGGCTTTGCACTATCATCATGGCCGATTCACCGTATTTATTGTCCTGTTACGGCTAATATACCAACAGCCATCAACGATATCCTCTGCTCACCCTAATACAGAGGATGACGACCATGACAGAAACCCACCGTGTAGCGCAGGCTTTGCGCGAGATTATCTGCAACCCGGCGCATGACGACGCGACCATTTGCGCATTTTTTTCACCAAAATATCAACAATATGTCGATGGAAAGCGGCTGGATTTTGCAGGCTTTGTCAGCCATATGGCGGCGTTGAAACAACTGACCGAACGTATTGAGCTAACCATCCTGGCTATTGCAGGTGAAGACGGTAACGTGCTGACACACCATCGGGTGAGGGTGCGCAAGAAGGTGGGGGATTTTGCTGAGATCGAGGTGTTTGCCCATTTTACGCTTCAGGACGGGCTGATTATCCGCTGCGAAGAACTCACCCGGCTGATGAGCGGCGCAGCGGAAGATCGTTCACTGGGCAGCGTGAATTGAGCGCCGCGCCTTGCTGTAACCGGTAACGTCCTGCACGAAGCGGCGCAGGATCTCTGCGGCATCCGGTGCCGGAAGCACACCAGCAACTAAGCGATCGGCATCGGTGCCCTCTTTTTCAATGTTAGCGCGGTTAAGACGCAGCAGATCCGTGGCGATTTCCGGCGTCATTTCCGGGTGGAACTGTACGGAAACCGCGCGCGGGCCATAGCGGACGATTTGATGATTATCATGCGCAGACGAGGCCAGCACCGATGCCCCTTCCGGCAAGCGCGTGACCGTTTGCCGGTGCGTCAGATGCGCCGGAAAAGGCTCCGTCAGATGGCTGAGCAGCGGATCGTTTGCCGCTGCGGCATTCAGGTAGACCGTTTGCGTTCCCGCTTCCCGGCCTTGCGGATGATATTCCACGTCGCCACCCAGCGCCCATGCCATTAACTGATGACCATAACAAACGCCAAACAGCGGCATTTGTATCGCCATTGCATCGCGGATCCATTCGGCCGTCTTTTCACTCCATGGCAGTCTGTCCGAAACCATCGCCCACGAACCCGTGATGATCGCCACCCGGCTGGCATCCGGGGCGGGCAGCGTTTCGCCCTCGAAAACGCGCACAATGTCCACTTCTTCCGGCAAATATCCAAGCAGTTCGCAAAACCAGAGCGGGATATCGCCATGAGCCTGGCGTAGCGGTTCCGGGGCACTTCCCACCTGAATAATAAGCACTGACTTATGTTCCATAACGGCAACGACTCCCGTAGCAATAAAACCCTTCTGGACAGAGTAGCGCTTTTCGTCATGCGCCCGGGTGGATATTTTTTTATATGGTTAGAAGCAATGGAGCTTAAGGGAAGAGAATGTTGTTGATGGTTGGCGATGTACGCCTGACCAGGACTTAGCCGCCATCAAACATAGTAGACAGCCATTTATCTCACGCCGCAGAACTGCACAAAAGCAAAAACCCGCCGAAGCAGGTTTTACCTGAAAATTGAAACTGACCGGTAAGCCGCGTTCTTTCATAGAAAGCGGAGTGGACAGTCATTCATCTCTCGCCACAAAACCACAGAAAAGCAAAAATCCACCGAAGCGGGTTGTGCCTGAAAAATTGAAACTGACCGGTAAGCCGCGTTCTTTCATAGAAAGCGGAGTGGACAGTCATTCATCTCTCACCACAAAGCCACAGAAAAGCAGAGCCGCAAAAAAGCAAAAACCCGCCGAAGCGGGTTGTGCCTGAAAAATTGAAACTGACCGGTAAGCCGCGTTCTTTCATAGAAAGCGGAGTGGACAGTCATTCATCTCTCGCCACAAAACCACAGAAAAGCAAAAATCCACCGAAGCGGGTTATGCCTGAAAAATTGAAACTGACCGGTAAGCCGCGTTCTTTCATAGAAAGCGGAGTGGACAGTCATTCATCTCTCACCACAAAGCCACAGAAAAGCAGAGCCGCAAAAAAGCAAAAACCCGCCGAAGCGGGTTGTGCCTGAAAAATTGAAACTGACCGGTAAGCCGCGTTCTTTCATAGAAAGCGGAGTGGACAGTCATTCATCTCTCGCCACAAAACCACAGAAAAGCAAAAATCCACCGAAGCGGGTTATGCCTGAAAAATTGAAACTGACCGGTAAGCCGCGTTCTTTCATAGAAAGCGGAGTGGACAGTCATTCATCTCTCGCCACAAAACCACAGAAAAGCAGAGCCGCAGAAAAGCAAAAACCCGCCGAAGCGGGTTTTGCCTGAAAAATTGAAACTGACCGATAAGCCGGGTTCTGTCGTGGACAGTCATTCATCTAGGCCAGCAATCGCTCACTGGCTCAAGCAGCCTACCCGGGTTCAGTACGGGCCGTACCTTGTGAACCCCTATTTGGCCTTGCTCCGGGTGGAGTTTACCGTGCCGCGAACTGTTGCCAGACGCGCGGTGCGCTCTTACCGCACCCTTTCACCCTTACCTGATCCCACTTGCGTGGGCCATCGGCGGTTTGCTCTCTGTTGCACTGGTCGTAGGCTTGCGCCCCCCAGGCGTTACCTGGCACCCTGCCCTATGGAGCCCGGACTTTCCTCCCCTCTGCCCGTCTCCCCCGAAGGAGGACTACAACAAAGCGGCGACTGTCTGGTCAGCTTCGGCGCGCAGTATAGTGGGTTTGCGCGCGCCTGTCACCCTTCCGTCAGCATTCCAACCTGCAATGTGGCTGCAATATTGCGTGACGCGCGGTAAATATTGTCAAACGCGCCGCGGAACGCCTCTTCCAGCGTAGTAATGCCGGTCAACACGCTGAACACCGCATCAATACCGTACTGGTGAACCACGCCAACATCGCTGGTCAGACTGCCGGCAATCCCGATTACGGGTTTGTGGTATTTTTTAGCAACGTGCGCCACGCCAACCGGCACTTTGCCGTGAATGCTCTGACTGTCGATACGCCCTTCGCCGGTCACCACCAGCGAACAGTCATGAATATGCTCTTCGAGATTCAACGCCTGGGTCACAATCTCAATACCGCTGCGCAGTTCCGCGCCGAGGAAAGCCATCAGCGCCGCGCCCATACCGCCTGCCGCGCCAGAGCCTGGCACCTCTTTCACATCCACGCGCAGTGATTTTTTAATGACATCGGCGAAATGGCTCAGGTTGCGATCCAGCTCGACAATCAACGCTTCCGTCGCCCCTTTTTGCGGGCCAAAAATGCGTGATGCGCCCTGCTCGCCGATCAGCGGGTTAGTTACATCGCAGGCCACACGAATCGTACAATCGCTCAGGCGCGGATCCAGCCCGGAAATATCAATCGCATTCAGGCTTATCAGGCTGCCGCCGCCGTAACCAATCTCGGTGCCGTTCGCATCGGTCAGTCTGGCCCCCAGCGCTTGTACCATACCCGCACCGCCATCGTTGGTCGCACTGCCGCCAATGCCGATAATAATGTTGGTCGCCCCATGTTCCAGCGCATGCAAAATAAGTTCCCCGGTGCCGCGCGAAGTGGTAATCAAAGGGTTACGTAATTCCGGTGGCACCAGCGCCAGACCGCTGGCCGCCGCCATTTCAATAAATGCGGTTTTCCCGTCGCCGGACATCCCCCACCGGGCATCAACATCATTCCCCAGCGGGCCTGTAACGTGCGCGGTGTGCACAGTACCTTTAGTGGCGGCAATCATGGCTTCAACTGTTCCCTCGCCGCCGTCGGCAACCGGAACTGACACGTAGTGAGCATCGGGAAAAATTTCCCGAAATCCTTTTTCTATCGCCTGAGCTACTTCAGTAGCAGAAAGGCTTTCTTTATAAGAGTCTGGGGCGATTACGATTTTCATAATTGTGAGCCTGATAGTGCCGCGCACTTCACCCTTCAGGCTCACTGCGGCCTGAAGATGTGGATGTACAAGAAATCCAGGGCGCAGAGCCGCGCCCTTCTTAATTAACGAGTCACTTCGATTTTCGCCAGTTTCTCGTAGTAGCAAGCAATAGCACTGTGGTCGGCATTGCCCAGACCATCAGCGCGCAGCGCCTGCATCATTTCCATCACTGCGGCGGTCAGCGGCAGTTGAGCGCCCACGCCATGCGACGTATCCAGCGCGTTGGAGAGATCTTTGATGTGCAGATCGATACGGAAGCCCGGTTTGAAGTTGCGATCCATCACCATTGGCGCTTTCGCGTCCAGCACGGTGCTGCCCGCCAGACCACCACGGATAGCCTGATACACCAGATCCGGGTTAACACCGGCTTTGGTTGCCAGCGTCAGCGCTTCAGACATCGCAGCAATGTTCAGCGCCACAATCACCTGGTTTGCCAGTTTGGTGACGTTGCCCGCACCGATATCACCGGTGTGCACGACAGAACCGGCCATGGATTTCAGCAGATCGTAGTATTTGTCGAAGACAGCTTTGTCGCCGCCCACCATCACAGACAGCGTACCGTCGATCGCTTTCGGTTCGCCGCCGCTTACCGGCGCATCAAGCATTTGCACGCCTTTCGCTTTCAGCGCGTCACTGATTTCACGGCTGGCCAGCGGCGCGATGGAGCTCATGTCGATCAGCACGGTGCCCGCTTTAGCGCCTTCAATAATGCCGCCTTCACCCAGCGCCACTTCTTTCACGTGCGGGGAGTTCGGCAGCATGGTGATGATGACATCGCACTTCTCAGCAACCGCTTTCCCGTTCGCTGCCGTTTCCGCGCCCGCGGCGATAAGTTCAGCCACCGCTTCCTGGTTACGGTCCACGACCACCAGTGAGTAACCTGCTTTAATGAGGTTTTTACTCATTGGTTTACCCATGATGCCAAGGCCAATGAAACCAACTTTCATCGTCATAATTGCGTCTCTCTTTTAAAGGGTGGTTTGGTTATTTTTTAAAGGTGTCGGCCAGTTTCTGCGTCGCCGAACGGAATACGCCCAAATCGCTGCCAACCGCAACGACGGTCGCCCCCCATTCCAGGTAGCGGCGAGCATCAGCTTCCACCGGCGCCAGAATGCCGCTCGGTTTGTTGTGCGCTTTCGCGCGGGCAAAAATGTGCTGAATGGTGCGCTGAACTTCCGGGTGCGCCGCGTTACCGATGTAACCCAGCGTCGCCGCCAGATCGCTTGGGCCGACAAACACGCCATCCACGCCGTCGGTGGTAAGGATTGCATCAAGGTTATCCACACCGGCCTGGCTTTCGATTTGTACCAGGATGGTGATATTGGCGTTGGACTGACGGAAGTAATCCGGCACGGTGCCGAACATATTGGCGCGATGGGAAACCGACACGCCGCGAATGCCTTCCGGCGGATAACGAGTTGCCGCTACCGCATTCACCGCTTCTTCTTCGGTTTCCACAAACGGGATGAGGAAGTTGTAAAAGCCGATATCCAGCAGGCGTTTGATGACCACCGGATCGTTAGTCGGCACGCGCACTACCGGCGCGCTGACGCTGCCTTTCAACGCCATTAACTGCGGTACAAAAGTGAGCACGTCGTTTGGGGCGTGTTCGCCGTCCAGAAGCAGCCAGTCAAAGCCTGCCAGGCCCAGAACTTCAGTGCTGATATGACTACCCAGCGCAGACCAACAACCGATTTGAATCTGTTGGGCCGCCAGCGCGGCCTTGAATTTGTTTGGGAAGATATCGTTATTCATCTTTTGTACCTTAAATGTGTCGTTGCTTATTTCTTCAATTCCATACGTTTGATGTCGCCGACCACGAACAGATAGCAGACCATCATCATCAGTGCTGAACAGCCTACGAACACCAACGCACCGTTGAAAGAATGCAACTCTTTAACCATGTATCCGATGACCAGCGGCGTCACGATAGAAGCCACGTTACCAAATACGTTGAATACACCACCGCACAGACCGACAATCTCTTTCGGCGCGACGTCGGAGATAACCGGCCAACCCAGTGCGCCAAAACCTTTACCGAAGAAGGCGAGCGCCATCAGTGCGACGACCATCGCCGTGTTATCGGTGTAGTTACACAGAATGATGCTGGAAGCCAGTAACATCCCGACCACGATAGGGAATTTACGCGCCATCGTCAGGGTGGAGCCGCGCTTAATCAGATAGTCAGAAAACAGGCCGCCCAGCACGCCACCGGCAAAACCACACAGCGCCGGAATGGACGCGACAAACCCCACTTTCAGTATCGACATGCCTTTTTCCTGCACCAGGTAAATCGGGAACCATGTCAGGAAGAACCAGGTAATGGTGTTCAGGAAGTATTGCCCGAAAAAGACGCCAAGCATCATGCGGTTGCACAGCAACTGCTTGATATAATCCATTTTTGGACCCGCATTTTTGCCATCGTCGGCTTTTTTGTGGTCCATATCGACAACCGCGCCGTTTTTCTCAATATACTCCAGCTCTTCGCGGCTCATACGCGGGTGATCGGTCGGGTTGTGGACAAATTTCATCCAGGCAAAGGTCAGCACAAAACCGATCACGCCCATTACGGTGAAGACATGTTCCCAGCCCCAGGCAAAGGTCAACCAGCCCAGCAGCGGCGAGAACAGCGCCAGTGAGAAGTACTGTGCAGAGTTAAAAATCGCTGATGCCGTACCGCGCTCTTTCGCCGGGAACCAGGCCGCAACGATGCGGGCATTTGCCGGGAATGAAGGCGCTTCAGAGAAGCCCAGCATAAAACGCATGAAAAACATGGAAATGCCGGCCCAGGCGATCGGGAAAACGTCGACAAAACCTTGCAGGAAAGTAAAGAGCGACCAGAAAAAGAGGCTCCATGTGTACACTTTTTTAGAGCCGAAGCGGTCAAGCAGCCAGCCGCCAGGGATTTGCATCAGCAGGTAAGCCCAGCCGAAAGCCGAAAAAATGTAGCCCATCGATACAGCATCCAATTGCAGCTCTTTCGCCACTTCTGTCCCTGCAATGGACAATGTGGCGCGGTCTGCATAATTCACTGCTGTTACGATAAATATAATCAGCAGAATTAAATAACGGGTCGGCAACCCCCGTTTTGTTTCCACGACAGAATCTTCGATAGTCATTTTAAATTTCCTTGGGCGCCGCTAACTTTAAAATATAATTATTGAGACGTTTCTTATCTGATTTTATTTAAGCACTCGAAACTTATTATCAGATAATGGCACTTTGATTTTATTAGCCTTCAGTATAATCACCGACAGGACGCCACACACTGGTGGGTTGCTCAATTTTAACATTGCGCGAAAAGATTATTTTGAGCATTTGCACATAAGCCTGGGCGCTGATGCACAGATCTCACAATATGCAGCCCCGCCAGATGGGGAATCAGGATAATAAGTGATTTAGATCACATTTTAATATTTAAACTCCTGACATTCTTATTTCAGCAAACAAGATTTTTATTCCCGATATTAATTCCAGAATAAAGAATAATTCCGCTTTTATAGAGCAATGCATCGTATAAGTTAGCTGGAGATTACTTGACAATGTCCAACATTGAAATTAGACAGCAACCGCCAGGGGCGTTTTATATTAAGGTACACGACACGGATAATGTCGCTATCATCGTCAATGACAATGGCTTAAAGGCGGGAACCCGTTTTCCGGACGGTCTCGAGCTAATTGAGCATATTCCACAAGGCCATAAAGTGGCGCTGGTTGATATCCCCCAGCACGGCGAAATCGTGCGCTATGGCGAGATCATTGGCTACGCCATGCGCGATATCCCCCGCGGTAGCTGGATTGATGAATCCATGGTTGAGCTGCCGAAAGCACCGCCGCTGAATACACTGCCGCTGGCGACGAAAGTCCCGGAGCCGCTGCCGCCGCTGGAGGGGTATACCTTTGAAGGCTACCGCAACGCGGATGGAAGCGTCGGCACCAAGAACCTGCTCGGCCTGACCACCAGCGTGCACTGCGTTGCGGGCGTGGTCGATTACGTCGTGAAGATCATTGAGCGCGATCTGCTGCCGAAATACCCGAACGTTGACGGCGTGGTCGGCCTGAATCACCTGTATGGCTGCGGCGTGGCCATTAACGCACCGGCGGCAGTCATTCCCATTCGCACCATTCATAACATTTCGCTGAACCCGAACTTCGGCGGCGAGGTCATGGTAATTGGCCTGGGCTGTGAAAAATTGCAGCCGGAACGTCTGCTGGAAGGGACCGAGGATGTGAAAGCCATCCCGGTCGACAGCGCCAGTATTGTTCGTTTGCAGGATGAGCAGCATGTGGGTTTCCGCTCAATGGTTGAGGATATTCTGCAGGTTGCCGAGCGCCACCTGGCCAAGCTGAACCAGCGTAAACGCGAAACCTGCCCGGCCTCCGAACTGGTAGTTGGTATGCAGTGTGGCGGCAGCGATGCATTCTCCGGCGTGACGGCGAACCCGGCGGTGGGCTATGCCTCCGACCTGATTATTCGCTGCGGCGGTACAGTAATGTTCTCCGAAGTGACCGAAGTACGTGATGCGATTCACCTGCTGACGCCGCGTGCCATCAACGAAGAAGTGGGCAAACGCCTGCTGGAAGAGATGGCCTGGTACGATAACTATCTCGATATGGGTAAAACCGACCGCAGCGCTAACCCTTCTCCGGGGAACAAAAAAGGCGGCCTGGCGAATATCGTGGAAAAAGCGCTGGGTTCAATCGCGAAATCCGGTAAGAGCGCCATCTCTGAAGTGCTCTCTCCGGGTCAACGTCCGACCAAACGCGGGCTGATTTATGCCGCAACACCGGCGAGCGACTTCGTCTGCGGTACGCAACAGGTGGCTTCCGGGATCACCGTACAAGTGTTTACCACCGGGCGTGGCACGCCGTACGGCCTGGTTGCCGTACCGGTAATCAAAATGGCGACCCGCACCGAGCTGGCAAATCGCTGGTATGACTTAATGGATATTAATGCCGGGACGATCGCCACCGGCGAAGAGACCATCGAGGATGTGGGTTGGAAGCTGTTCCACTTTATCCTTGATGTCGCCAGCGGCCGTAAGAAAACCTTCTCCGATCAGTGGGGGCTGCATAACCAGCTCGCCGTGTTTAACCCGGCTCCGGTGACTTGATTTTAATAACAAAAGCGTAAACCTCACTTTTCAGCATGGCTTCGGCCATGCTTTTTTTTTGCCTGCTTTTTCTTTCACAACCTTCCTTTCACTTTCGAAATTTTCATTTTCCAGATGTCAATCACAAAAAAACATTACGAAAGCCTATAAATTCTTTCGAAGAAAACAAACGAAAGATTTCGGAGGCAGTGTGTATATCATTTCGACGAAAACCATGCTTAACAAAGCACAACGTGAAGGTTACGCGGTGCCCGCATTCAATATCCACAATCTCGAAACCTTACAAGTGGTGGTCGAAACTGCAGCCGAATTGCGCTCCCCGCTGATTGTTGCGGGCACACCAGGGACATTCAGTTATGCAGGCGTCGGCAATCTGGTCGCTATCGCCGGTAATCTGGCCAGCCACTTCAACCAGCCACTGGCCATTCATCTCGATCACCATGAAACGTTCAGCGACATAGAAGCCAAAGTTCAGGCCGGTATTCGTTCGGTGATGATCGATGGTTCCCACTTCCCCTACCACGACAATGTTGCACTGGTGAAAGCGGTAACGGATTTATGCCATCGCTACGACGCTAGCGTGGAAGCGGAGCTGGGCCGCCTCGGCGGGCAGGAAGACGATCTGATTGTCGATGCAAAAGACACCCGCTACACCAACCCGCAACAGGCCAAAGATTTCGTCGAGAAAACCGGTATTGATTCGCTCGCAGTGGCGATTGGCACCGCACACGGCCTTTATACCGCCGAGCCGAAACTCGATTTTGAACGGCTGGCGGAAATACGCCAACAGGTTGATATTCCGCTGGTTTTGCACGGCGCATCCGGGCTGCCCGCAGCGGATATTCGCCGTGCCATCGCGCTGGGCGTGTGCAAGGTGAACGTCGCTACCGAACTGAAAATCGCCTTCTCAGACGCGTTAAAGGCCTGGTTTGCTTCGCACCCGGATGCCAGCGATCCGCGCCACTACATGGTTCCGGCCAAAACGGCCATGAAAGAGGTGGTGCGCAAAGTGATCGGCGTCTGCGGCTGCGAAGGCAAACTGTAACGCCACAACCTTTTGAAAATATTGCGTAATAACCGGAGGAAGACGTGAAAGAGATTATTGCCCGCCATAAAGCGGGGGAGCACCTCGGTATCTGTTCTGTTTGCTCAGCGCACCCGCTGGTCATTGAAGCCGCGTTGCGCTTTGATTTATCGACCGACGCGAAAGTATTGATCGAAGCAACCTCGAACCAGGTCAATCAGTTTGGCGGCTATACCGGCATGAAACCCGCCGATTTCCGCGACTTTGTCTACCGCATCGCCGATGAGGTCGGCTTTCCACGGGAGCGGCTAATCCTTGGCGGCGATCACCTTGGGCCTAACTGCTGGCAAAACGAAGACGCCACCGCCGCGATGGAAAAATCCGTCGAGCTGATCAAAGCCTATGTGGCTGCCGGTTTCAGCAAAATCCATCTGGATGCATCGATGTCCTGCGCCGACGATCCGGTTCCGCTGGAACCGCATGTTGTCGCCGAACGCGCCGCACGTCTGTGCCAGGCGGCGGAAGAAACCGCCAGCGACGCGCTGAAAAAAAACCTGACCTACGTGATAGGTACTGAAGTTCCGGTTCCCGGCGGCGAAACCAGCAGTATCAATACGGTTCACGTTACGCGCGTCGAAGATGCTGCTCGCACGCTGGAAACGCACCGTGTCGCTTTCCATGCATTAGGGCTGGATGACGCGATGAACCGCGTTATTGCTATCGTCGTGCAGCCAGGCGTTGAATTCGATCATACCCAGGTGATCCACTATCAGCCGCAGGCGGCAGAAGCGCTTTCCGGCTGGATCCGCCAGACGCCGATGGTCTACGAAGCGCACTCCACTGATTACCAGTCCCGCCAGTCTTACCGCGCACTGGTACGCGACCACTTCGCCATTCTGAAAGTGGGCCCCGCGCTGACCTTTGCGCTGCGCGAAGCCATTTTTGCGCTGGCGCAGATGGAAAACGAACTGATTGCGCCGGAAAACCGCAGCCGCGTACTGGAGGTGATTGATGAAGTCATGCTTAACGAACCGGATTACTGGAAAAAGTACTACCGTCCAACCTGGAGCCAGTCGATGGTGGATATCCACTTTAGCCTTTCGGATCGTATTCGCTACTACTGGCCGCACCCGCGCATTCGCCAGAGCGTTGGGAAACTGCTGGCGAATCTCAGCGACACAACGCTGCCGTTAGGGCTGATTAGCCAGTATTTACCCGTACAACTGGAACGTGCGTCGCTAAATGAGATCGCCGCAACGCCGCACAGCCTGATCATTGACAAAATACAGGATGTATTGCGCGCCTATCGCTATGGATGCGCCCCTGAAATTGCCTGATGACTGGAGAATGTATGAGCCAACTGTTTGTCCGTACCGGAATTGAATTTACCTCGCGCCAGCATGTGCTGACGCATATTGGCGAGGAGATGCTGGCGCAGGGCGTCGTGCATGAAAGCTATCCGGCAGCACTCCTGGCGCGCGAAGCGATTTACCCGACCGGCATTGCCCTTGAACACCATGCGGTGGCCATCCCGCACTGCGAGGCAGTACATGCTAAGTCCCCGGCACTGTATCTGATCCGCCCGGATAAACCGGTTTATTTTCAACAAGCTGACGATGATGCCGAAATCGCCGTCTCGCTGATTATCGCCCTGATTGTGGAAAACCCGGCCGAGCAATTGAAGTTGTTACGACGTCTTTTTAGTGAGCTGCAAAACCCGAACACGCTGGAGGCGCTGCTGGGTACGCCTGCCGATAACCTGGCGACGCTTTTTCGGGACACGATCCTGGAGCCTGAGAAGTGCGAGCAGGCTTAATAACATACTGATAATAAAAGGAGTACCCTATGAAACGTAAAGTAATTGTCGCCTGCGGCGGTGCGGTCGCCACCTCCACCATGGCAGCGGAAGAGATCAAAGAACTCTGCGCCGACCACCAGATCGAACTCGACCTCGTGCAGTGCCGGGTGAATGAAATTGAAACCTATATGGATGGCGCAGATCTGATCTGCACCACCGCGAGAGTCGATCGTACCTTTGGCGATATTCCTGTTTTGCACGGCATGCCTTTCGTCTCCGGCGTGGGCATTGACGCGCTGCAACAAAAAATCCTGACGATCCTCAGGGGGTAACGCGATGTTTAGCGAAATTATGCGTTATATCCTCGATTTAGGTCCTACCGTCATGCTGCCGGTGGTGATCATCATCTTCTCGAAATTGCTGGGGATGAAGCTCGGGGATTGCTTTAAATCGGGCCTGCACATCGGGATTGGCTTTGTCGGTATTGGGCTGGTGATTGGCCTGATGCTGGACTCCATCGGCCCGGCGGCAAAAGCAATGGCTGAACATTTCCAGATTAACCTGCATGTGATTGATGTCGGCTGGCCTGGCTCGTCACCGATGACCTGGGCGTCACAGATCGCGCTGGTCGCCATCCCGGTCGCGATTGCTGTGAATATCCTGATGCTGGTCACCCGCATGACGCGCGTGGTGAACGTCGATATCTGGAATATCTGGCACATGACCTTTACCGGCGCCATGCTGCACCTCGCTACTGGCTCTTACTGGATCGGCATACTCGGCGTCGTGGCGCATGCGGCGTTCGTCTTCAAGCTGGGCGACTGGTTTGCAAAGGACACGCGGGATTTCTTTGGGCTGGAAGGGATTGCCATCCCGCACGGTACCTCTGCTTACCTCGGCCCCATTGCCGTACTGGTTGATACGATTGTCGAAAAAATCCCCGGCCTGAATCGCATTCACTTTAGCGCCGACGATATTCAGAAACGCTTTGGCCCGTTTGGCGAGCCAGTCACCGTAGGGTTTGTGATGGGGATTGTCATTGGTCTGCTGGCAGGCTACGACCTGAAAGGCGTACTGCAACTGGCGGTAAAAACGGCCGCCGTGATGCTGCTGATGCCGCGCGTCATCAAACCGATTATGGATGGGCTAACGCCTATCGCGAAACAGGCGCGTAAACGGCTACAGGCTAAATTTGGCAGCCAGGAATTCCTGATTGGCCTCGACCCGGCGCTACTGCTTGGCCACACCTCAGTGGTCTCCGCCAGTTTGATCTTTATTCCGCTAACCATTTTGATTGCGGTGCTGGTGCCGGGTAACCAGGTACTGCCTTTCGGCGACCTGGCAACCATCGGGTTCTTTGTAGCGATGGCGGTTGCGGTACATCAGGGCAACCTGTTCCGCACGCTGATCTCCGGCATCATTATCATGAGCATCACGCTGTGGGTCGCCACGCAAACCATCGGCCTGCATACGCAGCTTGCCGCCAACGCAGGCGCGCTGAAAGCGGGCGGTCTGGTGGCATCAATGGACCAGGGCGGTTCGCCGTTCACCTGGCTGCTTATTCAGCTTTTCACCTGGCAAAACGCGGTGGGTTTTGTGGTGATCGCTGTCATTTATCTGGCCGGTGTGCTGCTGACCTGGCGCAGAGCACGCAACTTCAGAGCGGCCGAAAAAGCCTCGCTCGCCGCACAAAGCCAGACCGTATCCTGATCCCCGGGGAGCCCCGCTCCCCCTTTGTTGTTCCTGGAGAGTGTTATGAAATCAGTGGTTATCCATGCTGAGGGCCACGTCTGCGTTGAAGAACGTCCGGAACCTCAGTTGCAGCACGATGATGATGTCAAAGTCAGGGTAGTCAGTTCCGGACTGTGCGGTTCTGACATCCCGCGTATCTTTGCCGGCGGTGCGCATTTTTATCCGATTACCCTGGGACATGAATTCAGCGGTTATGTTGAAACCTGCGGCAAGGCAATCAACGATTTACACGCCGGAGATGCGGTGGCATGCGTGCCGTTGTTGCCCTGCTTTGATTGCGCGGAGTGCCGCCGCGAGTACTTCTCCTTGTGCAAGCGCTACCAGTTTGTCGGCTCGCGCAGCGACGGCGGTAATGCCGAATACATCGTGGTGAAACGGGCGAATCTGATCGCGTTGCCGAAGGAAATGGCGATTGAAGATGGCGCATTTATTGAACCTATCACCGTCGGCCTGCACGCTTTCCACCTTGCTGGCGGTTGTGAAAACAAAAATGTGATCATTGTCGGTGCCGGTACCATTGGCCTGCTGGCCATGCAGTGCGCACGGGCGCTTGGCGCCAAAAGCGTTACCGCTATCGATATCAACCCCGACAAGCTACAACTGGCCAGCGAACTCGGCGCAACCTACACCTTCAATAGTCACGAGCAGGATATGAGCGTGATTGCCGCAGGCCTGGAAGAGGCGCGTTTCGACCAGTTGGTGCTGGAAACAGCAGGAACGCCGCAAACCGTCTCACTGGCAATCGAAATCGCCGGGCCGCGCGCACAACTGGCATTGATCGGTACCCTGCATCACGACCTGACGTTAACCGCGCCCGTGTTCGGCCAAATTCTGCGCAAAGAAATGACCCTGATTGGCAGTTGGATGAACTACTCCGGCCCGTGGCCGGGCGAAGAGTGGACAACGGCTACACGCCTGCTGACAGAGAAAAAGCTGATGCTGGAGCCGTTGATCGCCCATCGCGGTGATCCGGACAGTTACGCCCGTGCAGTACAGAACCTTAACGGTGCGCCAATGCAGGGCAAAATCCTGTTACGGCTCGATTAAGCGAGAGAGCCAGCAACCTGCGCTGGCTCACATTTCCTTTCGAAAGTTAGCGTTCAACTTTCACAATCCTTCGATTACACTAGAGGAAGTTACTTATCAGGCAAAATTAATATGAACTCATTTGAACGAAGGAATAAGATCGTCGAACTGGTTAACTCACAGGGAAGTGTGCTGGTGATTGACCTTTCGAACAACTTTGGCATTTCTGAAGTCACCATCCGCGCAGATCTGCGTCTGCTGGAAGAGAAAGGCCTGGTAACACGCTTCCACGGCGGCGCCGCAAAACCCGGCGCAACGATGCTGGATAACGAAAATCAGGAAGTGGTGCTGGAAGAACGCTACCGGCTGGCGAGCGATCCGAAAAAACGTATCGCCCAGGCCGCCGCCAGCATGATCGAAGAGGGTATGACGGTGATCCTCGACAGCGGCAGCACCACCATGCTGATTGCTGAGGCCCTGACGAAAAGAACCAACATTACCGTTATTACTAACAGCCTTCCTGCCGCATTTGCCCTGTCGGAAAACAAAGACATCACCCTTGTGGTTTGCGGCGGTACCGTACGGCATAAAACGCACTCCATGCACGGCACTATTGCCGAACGCTCTTTGCAGGGCATCAGCGCAGATTTAATGTTCGTCGGTGCGGATGGCATTGATGCGACGAACGGCATCACCACCTTTAATGAAGGCTACTCCATTAGCAGCGTGATGGCCGCCGCCGCGCATAAAGTCGTGGCAGTCGTGGATGCCAGCAAATTCAATCGTCGCGGTTTTAATCAGGTGCTGCCGATGGAGAAAATCGATGTGGTGATCACCGATGACAGCATCAGCGACAAGGACAGAGCCGCGTTTCGCAAAATGGAGAAGGAACTGGCGGTAGTGTAAAAAGCGGGTCTACGGCGCTGCGATCGCTGATGCGGCTTTTCAGCGCCTGTATTGCTCGGGTTATTGCTGATCCAGCGCGTACTTGTACAACGCGTTTTTCTTCACGCCGTGGATCTCCGCCGCAAGGGCTGCGGCTTTCTTCAGCGGCAGTTCAGCCTGCAACAACGCCAGCGTACGCAGCGCATCGGCGGGTAACTCATCTTCCTGCGCTTTATGGCCTTCGACAATCAGCACCATCTCGCCTTTACGGCGGTTTTCATCCTCTTTCACCCATGCCAGCAGTTCGCCTACTGGCGCGCCCTGAATGGTTTCCCAGGTTTTGGTCAGCTCGCGGGCCAGCACAACATAACGGCTCTCGCCCCACACTGCGACCATATCTTCCAGACTTTCCAGTAAACGGTGGGTGGATTCATAGAAAATCAGCGTGCGGCTTTCCGTTTCCAGCGCTTTTAACGTATCGCGACGCCCTTTCGATTTGGCAGGCAGAAACCCTTCGTAACAAAAACGATCCGACGGTAATCCCGCAGCGCTCAACGCGGCAATCGCAGCGCACGGGCCAGGCAAAGGTACAACGCGGATGCCCGCTTCACGGCAGGTGCGCACCAGATGATAACCCGGATCGTTGATCAGCGGCGTTCCGGCATCCGAGACCAGCGCAATGTTCTGTCCCTCTTTCAGCTTTGCCACCAGCGTTTCCGCTTTCTGCTGCTCGTTATGGTCATGCAGGGCGAACAGGCGGGCATTAATAGCAAAGTGTTGCAGCAATAAACCGGTGTGGCGGGTATCTTCCGCCGCAATTAAATCAACGGCCTGCAACACGTTGAGGGCGCGTTGCGTAATATCAGCCAAATTCCCAATGGGAGTAGGTACAATATAAAGCTGACCCTGAGAATTCTCCGCCGATTCGTGTTGTTTCATTGTTTCATCCGTATTGCCGATTTAATATTGAGCATTGCGTAAAAATTATCACTGGATACAGTATGCTACCGTCAAGATTTCTACGTTCGAAAGCCACGCGCTGCGTGCCTGTGGTGCTGGCCGCCCTGCTGTTTGCAGGCTGCGGTACCCAGTCGACAGACCAGAGCACCACGCATCTGCAAGGCGCGGCGCAAGCCGATTCTGGCTATTACCTGCAGCAGATGCAGCAAAGCACAGATGATAGCAAGACCAACTGGCAATTACTCGCCATTCGTGCACTGCTTAAAGAGGGCAAAACCCAGCAGGCAAGCGAACTCTTCAGCCAGCTACCGCAGAATCTGAACGACAATCAGCGTAAAGAATATTCTCTGCTCGCCGCCGAAATGAAACTGGTGCAGAAAGATTTCGCCGGCGCACAGGCGCTGCTGAGTAAGATCGATCCGGCCGATCTGGAGCAAAATCAACAGGCGCGTTACTGGCAGTTAGGGATTGAAGCCGCGCAAGGCAAGCCATCCCTGACATTGCTGCGCGCGCTGATTGCCCAGGAGCCGCTGTTAACGAAACCCGAAGAGAAGCAGAAAAATATCGATGCCACCTGGCAGGCGCTGGCTTCGATGACGCAGGATCAAGCCAGAGCGCTGGTGATCAACGCCGATGAAGTCACCTTGCAGGGCTGGCTCGATCTGCAACGCGTCTGGTTTGATAACCGCAACGATCCCAACATGCTGAAAGCGGGCATTACCGACTGGCAAACCCGCTACCCGCAAAACCCGGCGGCGAAAATGCTGCCGACCCAACTGTCGAATCTGCAAAACTTCAAACCGGCATCGGCCAATAAAATCGCGCTGCTGCTGCCATTAAATGGCCAGGCCGCTGTTTTTGGCCGGGCGATTCAGCAGGGGTTTGAAGCCGCTAAAAACGGTGTTTCCACCGTTTCCGGCCCGGCTGTTCCGCAGCAGGTGGCGCAGGCGGCGAATGCTGCGGTGGTTAGCCCATCGCAGACCAGCGTCAGCGATTTAACCAGCGCCGCCGCGCCGGATGCACAGCAGGTGCAGGCACCGGATAGCGCCGCGCAGAGCGAAACCGACACCCAATCCAACACCACAGCAGAGCAGAATCCCGCAGCGGTAACGCCGCCTCAATCTGCTGATGCCAATGCGACGCAGCCGGTTGCCGCGCCGGCCGTGGCCGGTACGCCAGCAAACCCGGGCGCTGAACTGAAAATTTACGATACCAGCGCACAACCGATGGATCAGATCCTCAACCAGGTACAGCAAGATGGCGCGAGTATCGTGGTCGGCCCGCTGCTGAAAAACAATGTTGAAGAGCTGATGCGTAGCCACACTACGCTGAACGTACTGGCGCTCAACCAGCCGGAAAACGTCGAAAACCGCGCAAATATCTGCTACTTCGCGCTCTCGCCGGAAGATGAAGCACACGATGCCGCGCGTCATATCCATGAACAGGGCCGTCATGCGCCGCTGCTGCTGGTGCCGCGCAGCAATCTGGGCGAACGAATCAGTAAAGCCTTTGCCGAAGAGTGGCTGAAACTCGGCGGCGGCGTGGTTCTGGAACAGAAATTTGGCTCTACCGCTGAATTGCGAATGGGCCTGAATGGTGGTTCCGGTATTGCCATGACTGGCAGCCCGGTGGTTGCCAGCCTGCCGCAACAGCAGGGCGTGACTATTGGCGGCCTGAATATTCCGGCTCCGCCGACCGACGCGCAAATCAGCGGTAGCGGCAGCGTGGATTCCGTTTATATCGTGGCAACGCAGGATGAGATCGCGCTGATTAAACCGATGATTACCCTGCGCACCGGTAGCCAAAGCAATGTGATGCTGTACGCCAGCTCGCGCAGCGCACAGGGCGGTGCAGGCCCCGATTTCCGTCTGGAGATGGAAGGCCTGCAATTTAACGAAATCCCGATGCTGGCAGGCGCGAATCCATCGTTAATGCAGCAGGCGCTGAAGAGCGTTAACAATGATTATTCACTGGCGCGCCTGTATGCCATGGGCGCAGATGCCTGGTCGCTGGCGAACAACTTCTCGCAGATGCGTCAGGTTCCGGGGTTTGAACTGAACGGAAATACCGGTGATTTAACCGCCACCCAGGATTGCGTGATCAACAGGAAGTTGTCATGGCTCAAATACCAGCAGGGGCAGATCGTCCCGGCCAGTTAACCCGTAAACAGACCGGCGACGCGTGGGAAGCCAAAGCGCGTCGCTGGCTGGAAAGCAAAGGACTGCATTTTTTAGCCGCCAATGTGCGCGAGCGCGGCGGCGAAATCGATCTGATAATGCGGCACAAAACTACCACCGTTTTTATTGAAGTGCGCTATCGCAGATCGTCACGTTTTGGCGGCGCTGCGAGCAGTATCACACGCGCGAAACAAGCCAGGCTTCTGCAAACAGCCCGTTTATGGCTCGCCCGGCACAATGGGAGTTTTGATACTGTGGATTGCCGGTTTGATGTGGTAGCCTGCACCGAAAATGACGTTGAGTGGATACAAAACGCCTTTAACGACCACTCATAATTACAAAATGATAGGGATTACTGTGCTCGAACGAATTAAAGTCTGCTTTACGGAAAGCATTCAAACCCAAATTGCGGCGGCGGAAGCGTTACCTGATGCCATTTCCCGCGCAGCCATGACGATGGTTCACTCCCTGCTTAACGGCAACAAAATCCTCTGTTGTGGCAACGGCACTTCTGCCGCCAATGCACAGCATTTTGCTGCCAGCATGATCAACCGTTTTGAAACAGAACGTCCCAGTTTACCTGCCATTGCACTTAATACCGATAATGTGGTCTTAACCGCGATAGCAAATGATCGTCTGCATGATGAGATTTACGCCAAGCAGGTTCGCGCGCTCGGCCACAGCGGGGATATCCTGCTGGCCATTTCCACGCGCGGCAACAGCCGCGATATCGTTAAAGCCGTGGAAGCGGCGGTAACGCGTGATATGTCCATCATAGCGCTGACCGGCTACGACGGTGGTGAGCTGGCGGGTCTGCTGGGGCCACAGGATGTCGAAATCCGTATTCCTTCCCATCGCAGCGCACGCATCCAGGAAATGCACATGCTGACAGTGAATTGCTTATGCGATCTGATTGATAACACGCTTTTTCCTCACCAGGATGATTAAGGAGTACACATGAAGGCATTCACGCCCCTCGCAGTCCTTATTTCCGCGCTGCTGTTACAAGGTTGTGTTGGCGCAGTCGTGGTCGGTTCTGCAGCCGTTGGCACTAAAGCCGCAACGGATCCGCGAACCGTTGGCACCCAGGTGGATGACAGCACGCTGGAACTGCGCGTCAACAGCGCGTTGTCCAAAGATGAGCAGCTTAAAAAAGAAGCGCGTATCAACGTTACCGCGTATCAGGGGAAAGTTCTGCTGACCGGGCAGGCCCCGAATACCGAACTCTCTTCCAGAGCGAAACAGATTGCCGTAGGCGTTGAGGGCGCAACCGAAGTATTCAACGAAATTCGCCAGGGCCAGCCGATCGGCCTCGGTACGGCGTCTTCCGACACCTGGATCACCACCAAAGTCCGCTCGCAGTTGTTGGGCAGCGATCAGGTGAAATCCTCTAATGTGAAAGTGACCACCGAAAATGGCGAAGTGTTCCTGATGGGTCTGGTCACTCAGCGTGAAGGCCAGGCAGCGGCAGATATCGCCAGCCGAGTCGGCGGTGTGAAACACGTAACGACGGCATTTACCCTGCTGAAATAACAGAAAAGCCCGGCCAATTTGCCGGGCTTTTTTTTGCTCTGTCAAACCTCAGAACAACGCAATAGCGCCAGTGACCGCCCCGCACAGCGCCACCAGCCCACCGGTCAGCCACAACGCTTTTAACGGAAACGATTTACGCAGCATGATCAGCGACGGCAGGCTTACCGCTGGCAGCGTAATCAACAGCGCCAGCGCTGGCGCCATTCCCATACCCGCCAGCATCATGGTCTGCACAATCGGGATCTCGGCGGCCGTCGGGATCACAAACAGGCAGCCGACAATCGCCATCGCAATCACCCACAACAGCGTGTTATCGATCGCGCCATCCGCATGCGGGAATAACCAGACGCGCGCAGCGCCCAGTACCAGAACAGCGAGAATATAGACCGGAATGGTGCTCCAGAAGAGTTGCCATAAGGCTTTGCCCCAGCGCGCCATAAAGCTGCCCTGCGGCTCCGTAAGCGTAATATCCACCGCTTCCGCCTGCTGCGGGCTCTCTTTGACCAACGCCTGTACCAGTAAAGCAACACCCAGCACCGTCACCAGACCCGCGACGAGACGGATTGCGGCAAAATGCCAGCCAAGAACAAAGCCCATAAACACCAGCGTAGCCGGGTTAAGCAGCGGGTTGCCCATCCAGAATGCCAGCGCGCCGCCCATTGAGACGCGCTGACGGCGCATACCTGCCGCCACCGGTGCGGCACAGCAGGTGCACATCATGCCAGGCAGAGAAAACAGCGTACCAAACAGCGTGCCGCTAAAGCGTTTTTGCCCCAGCGTACGCAGTAGCCAGTCGCGCGGGATCAATACCTGAATCAGCGAACCCAGCACTACGCCCAGTACGGCCGCTTTCCAGACGGCAAGAAAATAGACCAACGCATAATCCCATGCCGCCTGAATCGGGCTGGAAGCGGCCTGTGCAAGAATAGATTTACCGATGCTGTGCGTCTCGGCAGCAGTGAAGGCTTTACCGTAATAAGGCTGCCATTTCACGTACCAAAGACCAACGATAACCACAAGAAAGAACAGCGCGGGTTTCCACCACTGAAGAGGTGTTGCCGCCTGAGGTGAAGACTGACCAGTCATAACATTCCCCGGGGAAATAGGTGATAAGCCGGGGAATAGTACGCCGGGAAAACTATTTTGCCAATTGCGAGCCTGCAGCAATCGCGCGTAACTGCGCGGAAGCGACAACCTCGACGCGATTTTCCGCGGGCGTGAAGGACAATGTCAGCAACGCGCGGGCGACATCCTGTGCGCGGATCGACTTCCAGTTGCCCGGCAGCAAACGAAACAGCGGTGCGAGCAGAGATTCACTGGAGCGCGGCTTTTCGCGCTCCCCCAGCAGCATCGACGGACGGGCAATCACCAGCCGGGGCCACTCCTGCGCGATGAGCGCTTTTTCCATTTCACCTTTTACCCGGTTATAGAAAAACGGTGAACGCGCGTTTGCGCCCAGCGAGCTGACCACCAGCATCTGCCTGGCACCAAGCCGCAGCCCGGTTAATGCCGTATCGACCACCAGCGTATAATCCGCAAGCACGAAAGCCTCTTCGCTCCCCGCTTCGCGCCGCGTGGTGCCAAGGCAGCAAAAAACCGTATCCACCGCGCCATTCACCTGCGCCAGCGCATCGCTTAACTGCGGATCATGTGGATTTTCAACATCGGGAAATCCCGACAACGGACGGCGCGTTGGCGCTACGATCGTGCCAATCCGCGCGTCTTTGCTCAGCAATCGCAGCAGATGTCCGCCAACCAGGCCCGTTGCGCCCGTAATCATTACGCGTGGCATTTACTCTCCTTTTGCAGATGAATCTGCCTTGCAATACCCGCCAGCTAAACCAGGCTTAGTAGTCTGATGGGTTATCAGTATGGATAACAACGAACGCTGAAGCCAAAACAACGGAGGAATTATGAGCAAGAAAATTGCAGTCTTGATCACCGACGAGTTTGAAGATTCAGAATTCACCTCTCCGGCACAGGAATTTCGTCAAGCCGGCCATGAGGTAATCACCATAGAGAAGCAAGCGGGGAAAACCATCCACGGCAAACAAGGCGAAGCGGAAGTGGTGATTGATAAAGCCATTGATGAAGTGCGGCCAGCGGATTTTGACGCCCTGCTGCTACCGGGCGGCCACTCACCCGATCATTTGCGCGGCGACGAACGGTTTGTCACCTTCACCCGCGATTTTATCAGCAGTGGTAAGCCCGTCTTCGCCATTTGTCACGGCCCGCAGTTGCTGATCAGCGCGGACGCCATCCGCGGGCGTAAGCTGACAGCGGTGAAACCTATTGTCGTCGATGTGAAAAACGCCGGGGGCGAGTTCTATGACCAGGAAGTGGTGATCGATAAAGATCAACTGGTGACCAGCCGCACCCCCGAAGATTTGCCTGCGTTTAACCGCGAGGCGTTGCGCTTACTGGGTGCCTGAGTCGCGGATCCAGTGTAATTTTTTACCAAAACCCAGCGTGTTGTCAGTGAATTTCAATTCGTGAAGGCGAATCTCCCACATAGGGGCTGACAACATGCGCGCAACAGGAAAGCGACGGTTGTACTGCGCACGCGGTGCCTCGCTTTCCTCCCCTTCCAGACGACGGATCTCCCCGGTAAATTGCACGCCGCGAATCAGCGCCACGGTTTTCGGCTGACCGTTGACGGTTCCCGCCACCTTCGCCTGAAGCCCGGTCATCTGTGAGTGACGCGTGTGATCTTCACTGAGAATGTAAAACGCCACTTTTTGCGCATCGTAAACGTAAAACGCATTCGCACACCACAATTCGCCCCGGTTCGCCACGCACCAACTGACAACATGCTGTTTCGCCAGCCAGCGGTTAATGGCTGCAAGCGTCTCCATTTTTTCTCTTCCTCGTGTTATTTTTTCGTTCACATTAACACAATGAATAATGTCATGACGCTCTGGTTTCTTTATCTTATCCGCACCGCCGACAACATGCTGTATACCGGCATTACCACCGATGTGGCGCGTCGCTTTACGCAGCATCAAAATGGCAAAGGGGCAAAAGCGCTGCGGGGAAAAGGCGCGCTGGCGCTGGTTTTTTCAGCTCAGGTGGGAGAAAGATCGCTGGCGTTACGGCTGGAGTACCGCATCAAGCAGTTAACCAAACGCCAGAAAGAGCGCCTCGTCGCCGGAGATGGCACATTCGAGGCGCTACGGGAAAGCCTGCAAGCAGCAGCTGTTAAAGGCGATCGAAGTGATCGCTGTATTCCACCTGGCCATTGACGCCATTCAGCGCATCATCAGCAAGAGGGTGAACTAAAAACGCCTCATCCGTTTGCGGCCAGCGGCAACGCAGATCGTACTGCGAGGCTTTTTTAAACCCCAGACGGCCATAGAACGCCGGATCGCCCAACGTGACGACTGCGGCATAACCAAACTCATTCAGCGAATCCAGCCCTTCATAGACAAGCTGGCGCGCAATGCCCTGGCCGCGATACTGCTCATCGACCGCCAGCGGCGCAAGCCCGACCCATTGCAGCTCTTCACCGGCAACCGTGACCGGGCTAAAGGCCACATAGCCCACAACCTGACCTTCATCATCGGTTGCGACAAATCCCAGCGTGATCAAACCGTCCTCACGCAGATTGTGCACCAGCATGGCTTCGCCTTCACCACCAAAACTACGACGCAATAACGCGTCGATACCGGGTGCATCAATGGGAATTTCAACTCTAATCAGCATGGCTCACCTACAGAAGGTTGTGTCGTTGCAGGCGGCGCTTGCAGGCCGGCCTCAACAAATTCCGCCAGTTGCAGCAGCATCACCCGCAGGGGTTTTGGCATCTGCTCCAGTTCAATGGCGTCCATCAGATTTTTTACGTACAGCCCGAGCTCCGTATCGCCTTCAATCGCCAGCCGACGCTGGAAAAAGAGCGTGTCCGGATCCTGCTTGCGTGCGGCAATCATCAGCAAATCGCTGGCGTCCGCGCTGAAGCTGACATCGGCATCAGCTGACTCACGCACAATCAACTGACCATTATCAACAGAGGTATACCACGTCAGACCGATATCCCGTACCTGAATACTTAACCAGCGACCTTCGAGAAACTCAAGCTCTCCGTCCGCCAGCGCCTGCTGGAATTGCCATCGCAGCACCTGCTCCAGCACCTGACGCTTGATGGCGAAAGGCGTGAGCTTAACCGGAACACTTAATAATGCCGGGCCGAAGTGAACAAGACGTGAGCGCAATGATTCCAACACGGGCTTAACTCCCAGAAATGATAATTGCGGCTATTTTGCCATATTCCCGTCACAGCATAGCGGCGCAAATCAACAATCCGGCAATAAATAGACGGCAGTTATGGCTCCATCAATACGCATTTAACTGCCTTAAATCAAAAATTGTCGCCAGCAGGTTAACTAAAATCCCAGTTCGTTAACAATTTGGCGACCCTGCGGGGTACGTCCGGGCCTTCTGGCCCGCTGATTGCAGGATACACTATGGAGTTGCTCTGCCCTGCCGGAAACCTTCCGGCATTGAAGGCGGCTATCGAAAACGGCGCCGACGCGGTTTATATCGGGCTGAAAGATGATACGAACGCCCGCCATTTTGCCGGACTCAACTTTACGGAGAAAAAACTCCAGGAGGCGGTGAGTTTTGTTCATCAGCACCGCCGCAAACTGCATATCGCCATTAATACTTTTGCTCACCCGGATGGCTACCAGCGCTGGGAGCGGGCCGTGGATATGGCCGCACAGATGGGTGCCGATGCGCTGATCCTTGCCGATCTGGCGATGCTGGAATACGCCGCCGAGCGTTATCCGCATATTGAGCGTCATGTATCCGTGCAGGCCTCCGCCACTAACGAAGAAGCCATCCGCTTTTACCACCGTCACTTTGATGTCGCACGCGTGGTACTGCCGCGCGTTTTATCCATTCATCAGGTGAAACAACTGGCGCGTGCAACGCCCGTTCCGCTGGAGGTCTTCGCTTTCGGCAGCCTGTGCATTATGGCCGAAGGCCGTTGCTACCTCTCCTCCTATCTCACCGGTGAATCGCCCAATACCGTCGGCGCCTGTTCGCCCGCGCGTTTTGTCCGCTGGCAGCAAACACCGCAAGGGCTGGAATCCCGTTTGAATGACGTGCTGATCGACCGCTATCAGGAGGGTGAAAACGCGGGTTATCCCACGCTGTGCAAAGGGCGTTATCTGGTGGATGGCGAGCGTTATCATGCGCTGGAAGAGCCCACCAGCCTGAATACGCTGGAGCTGTTGCCGGAATTGTTGGCAGCCAATATCGCCTCGGTAAAAATCGAAGGCCGCCAGCGCAGCCCGGCGTATGTCAGCCAGGTGGCGAAGGTGTGGCGTCAGGCTATTGATCGTTGCATGGCCGCGCCGCAGGGCTTTGTCCCGCAATCCGCATGGATGGAGACGTTAGGAGCCATGTCGGAAGGCACACAAACCACGCTCGGCGCATATCACCGTAAATGGCAGTAGGTAGACAATGAAATATTCATTAGGGCCGGTCCTTTATTACTGGCCAAAAGAGACGCTGGAAGATTTTTACCGCCAGGCTGCCAGCAGCAGCGCTGATGTGATTTATCTTGGCGAGGCGGTGTGCAGCAAGCGTCGCGCGACCAAAGTGGGCGACTGGCTGGAGATGGCAAAAACGCTCGCCAGTAGCGGCAAACAGGTCGTGCTCTCCACGCTGGCGCTGGTGCAAGCCTCCTCAGAATTAAACGAACTGAAGCGCTATGTTGATAACGGCGAATTTCTGCTGGAAGCCAGCGATTTAGGCGTAGTGAACATGTGCGCTGACCGTAAATTGCCTTTCGTCGCCGGGCACGCCCTTAACTGCTATAACGCCGTGACGCTGCGTCTGCTGCTCAAACAAGGCATGGTGCGCTGGTGCATGCCGGTCGAGCTTTCCCGGGACTGGCTGGTCAATCTGCTCGAACAGTGCGAAACGCTGGGCATTCGTCGGCAGTTCGAGGTAGAAGTGTTGAGCTACGGCCATCTGCCGCTGGCATATTCCGCCCGCTGCTTTACCGCGCGCTCGGAAGACAGACCGAAAGATGAGTGCGAAACCTGCTGCATTAAATACCCGAACGGACGCAGCATGGTGTCGCAGGAGAACCAGCAAGTGTTTGTTCTCAATGGCATCCAGACGATGAGCGGCTATGTCTATAACCTCGGCAATGAACTGGTTTCGATGAAAGATGTTGTCGATATCGTGCGTCTGTCGCCGATGGGACCGGAAACGTTCGCCATGCTGGACGCGTTTAAAGCGAATGAAACGGGCAACGCGCCGCTGCCGCTCACGTCTCACAGCGACTGTAATGGCTACTGGCGCAGGTTGCCTGGCTTGCAGTTAGAACTTTAATAAAGCTCACTTTGTTAACAGCTTTCAGCAAAGGTTAATGCACTATAAAAGTTGCAGCTTTTCTGGCCTGTCCCGCTACTCTGGGCCAGGCTGGAAGAAGACCTTCAATCTGATGACGATGCTGTAGCAAAGTGAGTTTCTATGTCTGAGAAAACAATTCCCTTTTCGGTGCTGGATCTCGCGCCGATCCCACAAGGCTCCTCTGCCCGCGAGGCGTTTACCCATTCGCTGGATCTGGCGAAATTGGCTGAGAAGCGTGGCTATCACCGTTACTGGCTGGCGGAACACCACAATATGACAGGCATCGCCAGCGCCGCGACGTCGGTGCTGATTGGCTATCTTGCCGCCAATACGCAAACCCTGCACCTGGGTTCCGGCGGCGTGATGCTGCCGAACCACTCGCCGCTGGTGATTGCCGAGCAGTTTGGCACGCTAAATACACTCTATCCGGGACGCATCGATCTGGGTCTCGGCCGCGCACCAGGCAGCGATCAGCGCACCATGATGGCGTTACGTCGCCATATGAGCGGCGATATTGATAACTTCCCGCGCGATGTAGCCGAACTGGTGGACTGGTTTGACGCCCGCGATCCGAACCCGCATGTCCGTCCTGTGCCGGGTTACGGCGAGCAGATCCCGGTCTGGTTGCTGGGTTCCAGCCTGTACAGTGCGCAACTGGCCGCACAACTCGGCCTGCCGTTTGCTTTTGCCTCGCACTTTGCGCCGGATATGTTGTTCCAGGCGCTGCATCTCTATCGCACGAATTTCAAACCTTCCGCGCGGCTGGAGAAACCTTATGCAATGGTGTGCATCAACATTGTTGTCGCCGACAGCAACCGCGATGCGGAATTCCTCTTTACCTCCATGCAGCAGGCATTTGTGAAACTGCGCCGGGGTGAAACGGCGCAGTTGCCGCCGCCAATCGCCAATATGGATCAGTTCTGGTCACCGTCGGAGCAGTATGGCGTACAGCAGGCGCTGAGCATGTCGCTGGTCGGGGATAAAGCGAAGGTGCGCCACGGGCTGGAGTCGATCCTGCGGGAAACCGACGCGGATGAAATCATGGTTAATGGGCAAATTTTCGATCACCAGGCACGGCTCTACTCGTTTGAGCTGGCGATGCAGGTGAAAGAAGCACTGCTCGGATAGTTTTTGTCTGTGCCGGATAGCGGTTTGCACCTTATCCGGCCCGGTGGCTTTGCAGGCCGGGTAAGCGCAACGCCACCCGGCCTGAAATTACTGATAAACCGGCAGCAGATTGAAGCTGGAAAGCAGGTGTACTACGGCGTTACCGATGCCAAACAGCAGAATCAGGATAATCATTGGCTTGCCGCCCCAGACGCGAAACGCCGGGCTGCCAAAGCGTTTACGTGACGCATTCGCCAGCAGCGCAGGAACAATCGCCGCCCAAATCGTTGCCGCCAGCCCCGCATAACCAATGGCATACAGAAAACCATTCGGCCACAGTAAACCACCGACAATCGGCGGTACAAACGTCAGCAAAGCCGTTTTGAAGCGCCCAGCCGGTGAATCGTCAAACCCAAACAGATCCGCCAGATAATCGAACAGCCCCAAAGTCACGCCCAGGAATGAGCTGGCAACTGCAAAGTTGGAGAAAATCACTAACAGCAGATCCAGGCTACGGCTATTCAACACGCCGCTGAGCGCCTGCACCAGCACATCAATGTTGCCGCCCTTCGCAGCGATCTCAATAAATGCCGGACGCGGGATATTGCCCATCGTCACCAGCAGCCAGACAACATACAGCCCCAACGCCAGTAACGTGCCGTAGACCAGGCAACGGGTGATAGTGCGCGGATCTTTGCCGTAGTATTTCATCAGGCTTGGAACGTTGCCGTGATAGCCAAATGAGGCAAGGCAAAACGGCAGCGTCATCAGCAAATAGGGCGTATAGGATGCGTCGCTTTGCGCCACATTAAACAATGTCGCGGGCTGCACGTGCCCGAGCAGGCTGCCAAAGGTGAGGAAAAACGTGATCACTTTCGCCCCAAGCACGATCGCCGTCATGCGGCTGACTGCGTGCGTGGAGAGCCAAACGATAAAAGCAACGCCTAACGCAAAGCACAATCCCGCCAGACGCGGCGACACGTTCAGCGACATTTCGGCAAAAGTATGATGCAGAATGGAGCCGCTCGCCGAAATGTAAGCGTAAGTCAGAATATAAAGCACGAAGGCAATCGAGACGCCATTCACCAGATTCCAGCCTTTTCCCAGCAAATCTTTGGTGATGGTGTCGAAACTTGCCCCGCTGCGATAGTTAAGGTTGGCCTCAAGAATCATCAACCCCGAGTGCAGCATGCAGAACCAGGTAAACAGCAGTGCCAGCAGTGACCAAAAGAACCACGCGCCGGACATCACTACGGGCAACGAGAACATGCCTGCGCCAATGATGGTGCCGCCGATAATTACCACCCCGCCGAACAGCGAAGGGGAAGCCTGTGTGGTTGTCAGTGTCGACATCTGAAATATTCTCCTGTGGATTCAAAGCCTGGATTCAGGCCGCTGCATTGTACCAGTACAAGAGTACATTGCAGATAAAAAAAACCCCGATCGTTTTGACCGGGGCTGTATCTTTTTCTTTACAGATCGTAAGGAAAATTATGCGTCGTTGCGACGACGGCTGGTGCTTTCGTCACGATCGCGGCGCGGAGCACGACGTTCGCCACCAAAACTACGGCCTTCCTGACGCTCACCGCTGAAACGACGGCCTTCGCTACGACCGCCTTCACGACGTTCGCCACCAAAACCACCACGGCGCTCACCGCCACCGCGACGTTCGTTACGCTCGCGCGGCTGAGCATCGCCCAGCAACTGCATATTCATCGGTTTGTTGAGAATACGCGTACGCGTGAAGTGCTGCAGAACTTCACCCGGCATACCTTTCGGCAGCTCGATAGTAGAGTGAGAACCAAACAGCTTGATGTTACCGATGTAACGGCTGCTGATATCGCCTTCGTTAGCAATCGCGCCAACGATATGACGTACTTCAACACCGTCATCACGGCCCACTTCAATGCGGTACAGTTCCATGTCGCCAACATCACGACGTTCACGACGCGGGCGATCTTCACCACCGCGCTCGGAACGCTCGCCGCGCGGGCCACGGTCGTTGCGATCGCCACGGCGTTCGAAACGGTCATCACGTTCGCGGAATTCGCGACGCGGACGCATTGGCGCATCCGGTGGCAGAATCAGCGGACGCTCGCCCTGTGCCATTTTCAGCAATGCAGCGGCCAGCGTTTCAATGTCCATCTCTTCTTCGGAAGAAGGCTGGATTTTTGCCAGCAGCGCGCGGTATTGATCCAGATCGCTGCTTTCCAGCTGCTGCTGTACTTTCGCGGCGAATTTTTCCAGACGGCGTTTGCCCAGCAGTTCTGCGTTCGGCAGCTCGACTTCCGGAATGGTCAGCTTCATGGTGCGTTCAATGTTGCGCAGCAGACGGCGCTCGCGGTTCTCAACGAACAGCAGTGCACGGCCAGCGCGACCCGCACGACCGGTACGGCCGATACGGTGAACGTAGGATTCAGAATCCATCGGAATGTCGTAGTTAACGACCAGGCTGATACGCTCAACGTCCAGACCACGCGCCGCAACGTCGGTAGCGATCAGGATATCAAGACGACCATCTTTCAGGCGTTCCAGAGTCTGCTCACGCAGCGCCTGGTTCATGTCGCCGTTCAGCGCGGCGCTGTTATAACCGTTGCGCTCCAGGGCTTCAGCCACTTCCAGCGTCGCGTTTTTGGTACGAACGAAGATGATCGCCGCATCAAAATCTTCCGCTTCGAGGAAACGAACCAGCGCTTCGTTTTTACGCATGCCGTACACCGTCCAGTAGCTCTGGCTGATGTCCGGGCGAGTAGTTACGCTGGACTGAATGCGCACTTCCTGCGGCTCTTTCATAAAGCGGCGGGTAATGCGACGGATCGCTTCCGGCATGGTTGCAGAGAACAGCGCGGTCTGATGACCTTCCGGGATCTGCGCCATAATCGTTTCAACGTCTTCGATAAAGCCCATGCGCAGCATTTCGTCGGCTTCATCCAGAACCAGACCGCTCAGTTTAGAGAGATCCAGCGTACCGCGTTTCAGGTGATCCAGCAGACGCCCCGGCGTACCGACGACGATCTGCGGCCCCTGGCGCAGGGCGCGTAATTGCACGTCATAACGCTGGCCGCCGTACAGGGCAACAACGTTTACGCCATGCATATGTTTAGAAAAATCGGTCATTGCTTCAGCTACCTGAACCGCCAGTTCGCGGGTCGGAGCAAGCACAAGGATCTGCGGCGCACGCAGGTCCGGATCGATGTTATGGAGCAGCGGAAGAGAAAACGCTGCGGTTTTACCGCTACCAGTCTGGGCCATGCCCAGTACGTCACGACCAGACAGCAGGTGCGGAATGCACTCAGCCTGGATCGGAGATGGTTTTTCGTAACCGAGATCGTTCAGGGCTTCAAGGATAGGAGCCTTCAGGCCCAGATCTGCAAAAGTGGTTTCGAATTCAGCCATGTAGTACAAGTGCCTCTATGTCATTGGCGGCCAGTCTACATAACTCATCGTGAAAATGATTAGCAATTTTCATTGAAAAGTGTGAACCGGCTCAAAGTAGGTTGATTAACGAACAATGAAGCCCTCACCCGTGAAGATGATGGCAATCAAAAGAGATTACGGGCTGATATGTTCGTCAGCTATTGCTGGTCCGATTCTGCCAGGTCATCGTGCTCCTGGCCCAAGAGCGCTAATTCCAACAATGCGTAACGGTGCTCAACAAAATTATGGACGTTGTTGGCAACCGTTAGTTTGAACAGTGCCGTGGCGCTGTCCTTATCCCCCAGACTTAGGTAATACTTACCTAAATAGAAGTTGGTTTCACTGAGATGCTCAGCGAGCGAGGTGTTATCCGTTGCGTCTGCCTTCAGGCGATCCATTAGCGTTGCTTCGCTAATGTCACCGAGGTAGAACTCGACAATATTCCATCCCCATTGTTCCTTGTCCGATTTCTCGAAGCGCTGTTTCAGTGCTTCTTTTGCCTGCTTCTCATTAAGCTTTCGCTCAACGATGTAAAGCCACAGGCTGCGGAAAGGATCATTAGGATCGTCTTGATAAAACGCCAGCAGATCATCTTGCGCTAACTTATCGCGACCGCCGTAATACAATGCGATCCCGCGATTTAAGTGCGCGTAGTTGTAAGTTGGATCAAGCTCAAGTACAGAATCAAACGCTTCATAGGCAGCATCAAAATTGCCTGCCTGCGTTAAATAAATGCCTAAGTAGTTGAATACTTCAGGCATATCCGGTCGAATTGCCAGCGCTTGTGAGAAATCATTCCGCGCTAAGGCCCTCAGACCGAGACTATCATACAACACTCCGCGCTCATATAAAAGCTGTGCGCGTTCGTCATCGGTTAAAGCCCGACTGGCAAGAATTTGTTCCATGCGTGCCAGAATCACTTCTTGCTGCAAAGTCGGTTGCAATGGCACCGCGAGGACTTCGCTCTTACGCCAGGCAGAGTTGCTGCATCCTGCCAGCGTTAAAGCTGTCGCAACGAAACACCAGCGCAAAAAAGGCTTCATTTCCCACTCCCGAAGACAACAATTGGATGAACGTCCTGTCCCCCGGCTGCAAACATGGCGTCCTGCCTGCGAATAAACCCTCCGCCTGATGGCGGAGGGCAAAGGCAACCTTACTCGCCCTGCTCTGCTTGTGGCGCTTCTAACGCTTCAGCTGGCTGAGTTTGTTCAGTCGCTTCTTTGATACTCAGACGAATACGGCCCTGGCGATCAACCTCCAGAACTTTCACCGGAACTTCCTGGCCCATCTGCAGATAATCGGTCACTTTCTCAACGCGCTTATCAGCGATCTGAGAGATGTGTACCAGACCTTCTTTACCGCCGCCGATGGCAACAAACGCGCCAAAGTCAACGATACGGGTCACTTTACCAGTGTAGATACGGCCCACTTCGATCTCAGCGGTGATTTCTTCGATACGGCGAATAGCGAATTTCGCTTTTTCACCATCGGTGGCCGCGATTTTCACGGTACCGTCGTCTTCGATTTCAATAGTAGTGCCCGTTTCTTCGGTCAATGCACGGATAACAGAACCGCCTTTACCGATAACGTCTTTGATTTTGTCCGGGTTGATCTTGATGGTGTGGATACGCGGTGCAAATTCAGAGATATCACCACGCGGCGCATTAATCGCCTGTTCCATCACGCTCAGGATATGCAGACGTGCGCCTTTCGCCTGGTTCAGCGCAACCTGCATGATCTCTTTGGTGATACCTTCAATTTTAATATCCATCTGCAGCGCAGAGATACCGTCGCGGGAACCCGCCACTTTGAAGTCCATATCGCCCAGGTGATCTTCATCGCCAAGGATGTCAGACAGAACAACAAAGTTGTCGCCTTCTTTCACCAGACCCATTGCGATACCTGCAACGGCTGCTTTCACCGGCACGCCCGCATCCATCAGCGCCAGAGAAGCGCCACACACGGAAGCCATGGAAGAAGAACCGTTGGATTCGGTGATTTCAGAAACCACACGAACGGTGTACGGGAATTTTTCTGCATCCGGCATCACAGCCAGCACGCCACGTTTTGCCAGACGACCGTGACCGATCTCACGACGCTTCGGCGAACCGACCATCCCGGTTTCCCCTACGGAGTACGGAGGGAAGTTATAGTGGAACAGGAAAGAGTCAGTACGCTCGCCCATCAGTTCGTCGATGATCTGAGCATCACGCGCAGTACCCAGCGTTGCCGTTACCAGCGCCTGAGTTTCACCACGGGTGAACAGTGCAGAACCGTGAGTACGCGGCAGAACACCGGTACGAACGTCCAGACCACGGATCATATCTTTTTCGCGGCCATCGATGCGCGGTTCGCCAGCCAGTACGCGGCTACGAACAACATTTTTCTCGATAGCGTGCAGGATTTCGCCCAGCTCGTTAGCGTCCAGCGTTTCGTCTTCGGCAGTCAGCGTCGCGATAGTTTCAGATTTGATCACATCAACCTGAGCATAACGTTCCTGTTTGTCGGTGATGCGGTATGCATCGCTCAGACGAGATTCTGCCAGCGCGGCAACGCGTGCATTCAGCGCTTCGTTTACCGCTTCCGGCTGCCAGTCCCAACGCGGTTTGCCGGCTTCTTTCACCAGTTCGTTGATGTTCTGGATAACGACTTGCTGCTGTTCGTGGCCAAATACCACAGCACCCAGCATTTGATCTTCGCTCAGCAGTTCTGCTTCGGATTCCACCATCAGAACAGCCGCTTCAGTACCGGCAACAACCAGATCCAGCTTGCTCGCTTTCAGCTCTTCCTGGGTCGGGTTCAGCACGTACTGGTCGTTGATGTAGCCCACGCGAGCGGCGCCAATCGGACCATTGAACGGAATACCGGACAGAGACAGGGCTGCGGAAGCACCGATCATCGCGACGATATCCGGGTTAACCTGCGGGTTAACGGAAACGACGGTGGCAATAACCTGAACTTCATTAACGAAGCCTTCCGGGAACAACGGGCGAACCGGGCGGTCAATCAGACGCGCAATCAGGGTTTCACCTTCGCTCGGACGGCCTTCACGACGGAAGAAACCACCGGGGATTTTACCAGCAGCGTAGGTACGCTCCTGATAGTTAACGGTCAACGGGAAAAAGTCCTGACCTGGTTTCGCTTTTTTCTGGCCAACTACGGTCACAAATACCGCGGTGTCATCCATGCTTACCATTACGGCAGCGGTGGCCTGACGAGCCATCATGCCGGTTTCCAGCGTAACGGTATGTTGACCGTACTGGAATTTACGAACGATCGGATTCAGCAAAATTCTGTCCTTTCTTAATGAATGTCAGCACACCAAAGGCGTGCTGACAATTAAACCGAATCTTCATGCATCCTCGCGACTAATGACAACCCTGACCCGCCCCATTGCGGATAAAGCCTCTCATTAGCCGCGCGAACCTCTGCAGTGAAGACATACATGGCAACAATACATTAGTTTACTGCCAATTGCTGCCGCCTGGTTGAAAAAAGGGGCCATAAAGGCCCCTTCTTGAAACTCGCCAGACTTAGCGACGCAGACCCAGACGCTCGATCAGCGCGGTGTAACGTGCAACGTCTTTACGTTTCAGATAGTCAAGCAGTTTACGACGGCGAGAAACCATGCCCAGCAGACCACGACGACTGTGGTGATCTTTTTTGTGCTCTGCAAAGTGGCTCTGCAGGTGGTTGATCTGTGCAGTCAACAGAGCAATCTGAACATCGGTAGAACCGGTGTCGTTTGCATCACGACCAAACTCAGAAACGATTTTAGCTGTAGCTTCAGTACTTAGAGACATTTTAAAACTCCAAAGTATTTATAAATGAAAGGATGCCGATCTCTAATTCAGCACCCCAGGGTTTAACGCCGGGCAATGTTAAATACATGGCCCAACGTTAAGCGGCAATATTCTACTCGTAGTGACAGGTTCTCGCAAGGTAAGTCCGTTATACAGCAGGATACTCTACAACCAGACGACGCGGCGCCACACGCGCATCATCGTCTATTTCGCCCATACCGATAAATTTACCTTCATCACCTTCCGTCACGCGTACCAGCCCCTCTTTTGGCGCGGCTGATGCGCGTACTGGCTGACCGTTTTTGAAATACGCGGCCACGACAGAAGGAATATTGACGACGGGAAAATCGGATGCCGGGCTGTCCATTGGCATCAACAGCGGATCCAGTAGCTGTGCCGCCGGAATATTCTGCTGCTCAGCCTGGGCCACCAGCTCGTGCAAGTGCTCCAGAGTGACCATCCTCTCAACCGGGTATTTGCTCACCGCCAGACGACGCAGGTAGATAACATGCGCGCCACAACCCAGCTTCTCACCCAGATCGTCAATAATGGTGCGAATGTAAGTCCCTTTAGAGCAGTGGATTTCCAGCTCCAGCTCATTACCTTCATGACGAATAAATATCAGTTCATAAACGGTAATAGGCCGGGCTTCACGCGGCACTTCAATACCCTGGCGCGCATACTCGTAGAGTTTCTTTCCCTGATACTTCAGCGCGGAATACATTGACGGCACTTGCTGCGTATCGCCACGGAAACTCTCCAGCGCCGCAGCCAATTGCTCGTCGGTAAAGGTTACCGGGCGCTCTTCGACAATTTGACCGTCCGCATCAGAAGTATCAGTTCGCTGGCCCAGCCGCGCAATGACCCGATAGCGTTTATCAGAATCCAGCAGATACTGGGAAAACTTTGTTGCTTCGCCCAGACAAATCGGCAACATACCGGTCGCCAGCGGATCCAACGCCCCGGTATGTCCGGCACGGTTAGCATTGTAGAGGCGTTTGACCTTTTGCAGCACATCATTGCTCGAGGCGCCCTGCTGTTTATCAAGCAGCAACACGCCATGCACGTCGCGACCACGACGACGAGGACGACTCATCAGTCCTCCTTGCTGTCGTCCGGATTCACACGACGTTCGTCATCGTGCTTCACCACGCTGGTCACCAGGTTGGACATACGCATCCCTTCCACCAGCGAATTGTCGTAGAAGAAGGTCAGTTCCGGCACGATACGCAGACGCATAGCTTTACCCACCAGGGTACGAATAAAACCGGAAGCGTCCTGTAGCGCTTTGATGCCCGCTTTAACAGAAGCTTCATCTTTATCGTTAAGGAAGGTGACAAACACTTTGGCATAAGCCAGATCGCGGGAAACTTCAACACCGGATACGGTAGTCATCATCCCCAGTCGCGGATCTTTGATTTCACGCTGCAGGATAATCGCAATTTCTTTTTGCAGTTCCTGGGCTACGCGCTGCGGGCGACCAAATTCTTTCGCCATAATAATTCTCCAGACTAAAAAGGGGCCGTAGCCCCTTTTGATATTCTGCCGGGTGGCGCTTAGCTTACCCGGCCTACAATATTTGTATCCACGATGAACGCGGGTTGCAGCCGGGCGGCAAATCCGAGCCCCCACTCTGTAGGGGCTACGCATGCCACCAACGCAGCAGACCGAAAGGCGATGCGGATTATTCGATTGTGCGCTGAATTTCGATAATTTCGAACACTTCGATCATATCGCCAGTGCGCACATCATTGTAGTTCTTCACGCCAATACCGCATTCCATGCCGTTACGGACTTCGTTAACGTCATCTTTGAAGCGACGCAGGGATTCCAGCTCGCCTTCATAAATAACCACGTTGTCGCGCAGGACACGGATCGGGTTGTGACGTTTAACCACACCTTCAGTAACCATACAGCCTGCGATCGCGCCGAATTTCGGTGATTTGAACACATCACGAACTTCCGCCAGACCGATGATCTGCTGTTTCAGTTCCGGAGAGAGCATACCGCTCATCGCTGCTTTCACTTCGTCGATCAGGTTATAGATGACCGAGTAGTAACGCAGATCCAGGCCTTCGGCTTCGATCACACGACGCGCAGAGGCATCAGCACGAACGTTAAAGCCAACCAGAATAGCGTTGGACGCAGCAGCCAGAGTCGCATCGGTTTCGGTGATACCACCTACGCCGGAACCCACGATCTTCACTTTCACTTCTTCAGTAGAGAGTTTCAGCAGAGAATCGGAGATCGCTTCTACAGAGCCCTGAACATCAGCCTTCAGTACGATGTTCACTTCGTGAACTTCGCCTTCAGTCATGTTGGCAAACATGTTTTCCAGTTTGGATTTCTGCTGACGCGCCAGTTTAACTTCACGGAATTTGCCCTGACGATACAGCGCAACTTCACGCGCTTTCTTCTCGTCACGCACTACGGTTGCTTCATCGCCTGCAGCCGGAACGCCGGAAAGACCGAGGATTTCCACCGGAATAGACGGACCCGCTTCAGTAACTTCACGGCCCAGCTCGTCACGCATCGCACGCACACGACCGTATTCGAAGCCGCACAGAACGATGTCGCCTTTATGCAGCGTCCCTTCGCGAACCAGAACGGAAGCCACCGGACCACGGCCTTTATCCAGGAAGGATTCGATAACGACACCGCTCGCCATACCTTTACGGATAGCTTTCAGTTCCAGGACTTCGGCCTGCAGCAGAATTGCATCAAGCAGGTCGTCGATACCTGTACCGGCTTTCGCGGAAACGTGTACGAACTGGCTTTCGCCGCCCCACTCTTCCGGAATGATTCCGTACTGAGCCAGTTCATTTTTAACGCGATCCGGATCGGCTTCAGGTTTATCAATCTTGTTCACTGCAACCACCACCGGCACCTGCGCTGCTTTCGCATGCTGGATAGCTTCGATGGTTTGCGGCATGACGCCGTCGTCGGCAGCAACAACCAGAACAACGATATCCGTTGCCTGAGCACCACGAGCACGCATTGCGGTAAACGCAGCGTGGCCAGGGGTATCCAGGAAGGTGATCATGCCGTTGTCGGTTTCAACGTGGTATGCACCAATGTGCTGAGTAATGCCGCCCGCTTCGCCGGAGGCCACTTTCGTCGAACGAATGTAGTCCAGCAGAGAGGTTTTACCGTGGTCAACGTGACCCATGATGGTCACGACCGGTGCGCGAGGTTCAGCCGCTGCACCAGTATCACGGTCGCTCATTACCGCTTCTTCCAGCTCGTTTTCACGACGCAGGATAACTTTGTGGCCCATTTCTTCAGCAACAAGCTGCGCGGTTTCCTGGTCGATAACCTGGTTGATGGTTGCCATCGCACCCAGTTTCATCATGGCTTTGATGACCTGAGAGCCTTTAACGGCCATCTTGTTCGCCAGTTCGCCGACGGTGAGGGTTTCGCCAATTACCACGTCACGGTTAACTGCCTGCGCTGGCTTCTGGAAGCCCTGCTGCAGAGTGGAACCTTTACGCTGACGGCCACCTTTGCCACCGCGAACTGCTGCACGCGCTTCTTCACGGTCAGCTTTGCTTTCAGCGTGTTTGTTACCTTTCTTCGGACGCGCCGCTTTAGCAGTGCGGGTACGACCTCGACCACCTTCAACTTCACGGTCGTTGTCATCTTCCGCCTGGCGCGCATGCTGCGAAGTGGTTACGTGATAATCGCCGATAGTCTCTTCTTCATCGCTGCTGGCTGCCCAGCCATTTTCATTTTGTTCCGCCATACGACGAGCTTCTTCCGCTACGCGGCGCGCATTTTCTTCCAGTTTGCGGCGAGCCTCTTCTTCCGCTTTGCGCTTGAGTTCTTGCGCTTCAGCTTCGCGACGGGCTTTCTCCGTCTGGGCTGCCCTGGTCATTTCGTCAGATTGTTGGTTGCTCACTTTGCTATTTTCCGCAGCCTCGCGTTTTGCATTTTCAGCATGTTCGCGTTTAGCTTTTTCTTCAGCTTCACGTTTCAGGCGACTTTCGGCCTCACGCTTTGCTTTTTCCTCGGCTTCGCGCTCAGCGGCTTCCTCTGCTTCACGACGGGCCTTCTCTTCCGCTTCACGCATCGCCTCTTCTTCCGCAGCGAGACGTTCAGCCTCTTGTGGATCGCGTTTTACAAAGGTGCGTTTTTTACGGACTTCGATCTGCACCGATTTACTTTTACCACCGGTGCCCTGGATACTTAATGTGCTGCGCGTTTTGCGCTGCAGCGTCAGCTTATCAGGCGACGAACCGTGTTCACGGTTCAGGTGCGCCAGAAGCGTCTGCTTTTCTTGTGCCGTCACTGAGTCTTCAGCGGACTTGCGGATCCCTGCATCAGCAAATTGCTGTACCAGGCGGTCCACGGAGGTCTGAATCTCAGCGGCCAGCGTTTTTACGGTTACATCTGTCATGCTGTTCCTTCCTGCTACAGTTTATTACGCTTCGTCACCAAACCAGCAAATATTACGTGCGGCCATGATGAGCTCACCTGCTTTCTCGTCGGTTAACCCTTCGATATCACTCAGGTCATCCACGCCTTGCTCGGCGAGGTCTTCAAGCGTACAAACACCACGAGCAGCCAGTTTGAAAGCCAATGCGCGATCCAGACCTTCCAGATTCAGCAGGTCTTCAGCCGGCTCTTTATTGCCGAGACTCTCTTCCTGCGCCAGAGCCAGAGTGGTCAGGGCATTTTTCGCACGATCGCGCAGAGCTTCAACGGTGTCTTCATCCAGACCGTCGATTTCCAGCAGCTCTTTAATTGGCACATAGGCCAGTTCTTCCAGCGTAGAGAAACCTTCTTCGACCAGGACGGTAGCGAAATCTTCGTCAATGTCCAGATAACGGGTGAAGGTATCAATTGCTGCATGCGCTTCAGCCTGATGCTTGGACTGCAGATCTTCAACGGTCATAACGTTGAGTTCCCAGCCGCTCAGCTGAGACGCAAGACGCACGTTCTGACCATTACGGCCGATAGCTTGCGCCAGGTTACCCGCCTCAACGGCGATATCCATGGTGTGCTTGTCTTCATCCACAACGATAGAAGCAACATCTGCCGGCGCCATCGCGTTGATCACGAACTGAGCCGGGTTGTCGTCCCACAGCACGATATCGATACGCTCGCCGCCCAGCTCGGTTGAAACCGCCTGAACGCGCGCGCCACGCATACCAACGCAAGCACCGACCGGATCGATACGCTTATCGTTGGTCTTCACAGCGATTTTGGCGCGTGAACCCGGATCGCGGGCTGCGGCTTTAATCTCAATCACTTCTTCGCCAATTTCCGGCACTTCGATGCGGAACAATTCGATCAGCATTTCCGGTTTGGAACGCGTGACGAACAGTTGAGCACCGCGCGCTTCAGGACGCACTGCGTACAGCACGCCACGGATGCGGTCGCCCGGACGGAAGTTTTCACGCGGCAGCATATCTTCACGCAGGATCACCGCTTCAGCATTGCTACCGAGGTCAAGAGTAATGTTATCGCGGTTAACTTTCTTCACCACGCCAGTGATGATTTCGCCTTCGTGTTCGCGGAACTGATCGACCACCATCGCACGCTCAGCTTCACGCACTTTCTGCACGATAACCTGCTTCGCAGTTTGCGTGGTGATACGGTCAAAGGTCACGGATTCAATCTGATCTTCGACGTAATCGCCGACATTCAGACTTTCGTCCTCGTAGCGCGCCGCTTCAAGCGTGATTTCACGCGTCGGTTGCGTTACCTCTTCAACCACCATCCAGCGACGGAAAGTATCGAAATCACCACTTTTACGGTCGATGCTTACGCGTACATCGATCTCTTGTTCATATTTTTTCTTGGTTGCTGTAGCCAGAGCACTTTCCAGCGCTTCAAAGATTTTTTCACGCGGAAGCGACTTTTCGTTAGAAACAGCTTCAACAACAGCCAAAATTTCTTTGTTCATCGGGGGCCTTTCACCTCAATCCAGACTGTTAAAAGTGGGGGACCAGGTTCGCTTTCTGAATATTACTCAATGCGAACACTTCATCTTTACCTTCGACCGTAACGGTGATCATCTCGCCATCGACATCTTTAATGATGCCCTGCCATTTACGGCGGTTTTGCACCGCCATACGCAGCACCAGCGTGACTTCGTCGCCCTTAAAGCGCGCGTAGTGCTCAGCCGTAAACAAAGGACGCTCAAGACCTGGTGAGGAAACTTCCAGGTTGTAAGCAACGGTAATCGGATCTTCAACATCCAGTACCGCACTGACCTGGTGGCTGACATCAGCGCAATCATCAACATTGATGCCATCTTCACTATCAATATAGATGCGCAGCGTAGATGTGCGACCACGCACAAATTCGATACCGACCAGTTCATAGCCCAGTGCTTCAACCGGTGCCGTAATCATCTCTGTTAATTTTTGCTCTAATGTGGACAAGTCCACCCCCAAGACATAAAAAAAGGGCGTATAGCCCAGTTATTTCGTACTCAGATAACAAAAAACCCCGATAAATCGGGGCTTTAAATAACTGAACCCTATAGCCGCAACTGCGGCCTGGAGAACCTTCCGTGAGTATTTTCTCAAATCCAGCTACGAAGGCGTTAAGTCTTCATAGTATATTTGAAAAAAAACACTTAGGGAAAGTGGTTGCGGGGGCCGGATTTGAACCGACGACCTTCGGGTTATGAGCCCGACGAGCTACCAGGCTGCTCCACCCCGCGCCTGAAACGTGGCAAATTCTACTCGGTTGAGCGTGAATTTGCAAATAATGCTGGGATTTGGTACCGAAGACGGGACGTAAAATCGGCCTACATTATATTGATAAATATAGCTATCTGTCAACCGTATGTTACCTGCATCCGGCGCACTGCCGACTATGCATTTTATTGTGGCATATTATGCCTGTATAAAAGATGTCTCATACCAATAATTCCGATGAAAATTGCACTCTTCTCTTCCGGTCATCGCCAAAAGATGATTAAATGAAAACTCATTTATTTTGCATAACCATTCACTGAGATTTTCAAAATGAGTGGTAAATAGCATGGCGTGGCTGTTAAGTCTCTCACCATCTGTCTATCAAGCAGGGATTTTTTTATGACGACGATTCTCAAGCATCTTCCTACAGGTCAACGTATTGGTATCGCTTTCTCCGGCGGCCTGGACACCAGTGCAGCGCTGCTGTGGATGCGCCAGAAAGGCGCGGTTCCATATGCATACACCGCAAATCTGGGTCAACCGGATGAGGATGACTATGACGCGATTCCCCGTCGCGCGAAGGAATATGGTGCGGAAAATGCCCGCCTGATCGACTGCCGCAAGCAACTGGTCGCTGAAGGCATCGCAGCCATTCAGTGCGGCGCGTTCCACAATACCACGGGCGGTTTGACTTATTTCAACACCACCCCGCTCGGCCGCGCGGTTACCGGCACCATGCTGGTTGCAGCAATGAAAGAAGATGGCGTGAATATTTGGGGTGATGGCAGCACCTACAAAGGGAATGACATTGAGCGTTTCTATCGCTACGGCCTGCTGACTAACGCGGAGCTGAAAATCTACAAGCCATGGCTTGATACTGATTTTATCGATGAACTGGGCGGTCGTCAGGAAATGTCTGAATTCATGACTGCCTCCGGTTTTGATTACAAAATGTCAGCAGAAAAAGCATACTCAACTGATTCCAACATGCTGGGCGCGACGCATGAAGCGAAGGATCTCGAATTCCTTAACTCCAGCGTTAAAATCGTCAACCCAATCATGGGCGTTAAGTTCTGGGACGAGAACGTTAAAATTCAGGCCGAAGAAGTGACTGTCCGTTTTGAACGTGGTCACCCGGTAGCGTTGAATGGTAAAACCTTTGCCGATGATGTTGAACTGATGCTTGAAGCGAACCGCATTGGTGGACGTCATGGGCTGGGCATGAGTGACCAGATTGAAAACCGTATCATCGAAGCGAAAAGCCGTGGTATTTACGAAGCGCCGGGGATGGCTCTACTGCATATAGCATATGAACGTCTGTTAACCGGTATCCACAACGAAGATACCATCGAACAGTATCATGCTCATGGCCGTCAGTTGGGTCGTCTGCTGTATCAGGGTCGCTGGTTCGATCCGCAGGCGCTGATGCTGCGTGACTCTTTACAACGTTGGGTGGCCAGTGCGATCACAGGTGAAGTAACGCTGGAGCTGCGTCGCGGTAATGATTACTCGATCCTCAATACCGTGTCCGACAATCTGACTTACAAAGCAGAACGCCTGACGATGGAAAAAGGTGAGTCTGTATTCTCTCCTGATGACCGTATTGGGCAGTTGACCATGCGCAACCTGGATATCACTGATACCCGTGAGAAACTCTTCAATTATGTGCAAACCGGTTTGCTCTCCACCACTTCCGGCAATGGCCTGCCGCAGGTAGAAAATCTGGAGAACAGCGAGAAGAAATAATCGCTGACAGATTAAAAAAGACGCCATCAGGCGTCTTTTTTATTGTCTGGTTTTCTGGATTACAGACGAAAAAAAAGACATCTTACGATGTCTTTTTTCTGGAATATTGGTACCGAGGACGGGACTTGAACCCGTAAGCCCAATCGGGCACTACCACCTCAAGGTAGCGTGTCTACCAATTCCACCACCTCGGCACGACTTACTTAGTGTGGGATATCGCTGGTCGGCTGCGCCGGCGCTGCAGGCTGAGTTTGTTCACTCTTCGCCGGTGCACTCAGATTTTCCCACTCGCTTCCTTTATTGGTTTTATTGCTGTTAACGTTACCCAGCACAAGGCTGATGATAAAAAACAGGGTTGCCAGTACACCTGTCGTGCGAGTCATGAAGTTCCCAGAACCACTTGAACCGAACAACGTGCCAGACGCGCCAGCGCCAAAGGAGGCTCCCATATCAGCGCCTTTACCTTGCTGCAGCATAATCATGGCAACAAGCGCCAGTGCCACAATAAGGAAAACAACTAAAAGAGCTTCGTACATAATCAACCTGTTCCTTGCGGTATTGCCGCAGCAAATGCTTCAACCAATAAAAGTGGGGCGTTTTCTGCTTTCCCACTGAAGCGGGTGTGAATACTAACCAAAGCGAATGACCTTCGCAAGGGCAATTTCAGTGCATTTTATCAAGTGCGGAAAAAAACAGCAAAACTACAACTTCCGTCCCGTTAAAAGGCAGCAATAGCCGCCTTTTTAAGCACTTATCACGCCATTATACGGCTTTCACCGCGTCGGCAATGCGATTTGCCATCGCCGTCACCTGAGCTTCGTCTTCGCCTTCCACCATCACACGGATTAACGGCTCGGTTCCCGACTTACGCAACAGCACGCGCCCACGATTGCCCAGAGTCGCTTCCACCTCAGCCGTCGTCGTTTTTACATGCTCATCTTCCAGAGGATCACCTTTGCCAGCCGTAAAGCGCACGTTGACAAGCACCTGCGGGAACATCTTCATACCGCTACATAAATCATGCAGCGACATATGGTTGCGTACCATTGCTGCCACAACTTGCAAACCAGCAACGATACCATCGCCGGTCGTCGTTTTGTCCAGCAGAATCACATGGCCAGAGTTCTCGGCACCAATGCGCCAGCCTTTTTCCTGCATTTTTTCCAGGACATAGCGATCGCCTACTTTGGCACGAGCAAAAGGAATGCCCAATTGCTTGAGTGCCAGTTCCAGCCCCATATTGCTCATCAGCGTGCCGACAGCGCCGCCACGCAATTGCCCCTGACGCAAACCTTCGCGCGCAATGATGTACATGATCTGGTCGCCATCTACTTTGTTACCTTCATGGTCCACCATGATGACCCGATCGCCATCGCCATCAAAAGCAATGCCAAGATCCGCTTTCTCTGCCAGAACGCGTTGCTGCAATGCTCTGACATCCGTAGCGCCGCATTTTTCATTGATATTCACGCCGTCAGGCTCACACCCTATGGCAATGACTTTCGCACCCAACTCGCGGAACACATTCGGTGCGATGTGGTAAGTTGCCCCGTTAGCGCAATCGACTACGATTTTTAGCTCGTTCAGGCTCAGTTCATTGGGGAATGTGGCTTTGCAGAATTCAATGTAACGTCCAGCAGCATCAACGATGCGGCTTGCTTTACCCAGTTCAGCGGAATCGACGCAGGTCAGTTCTTTCTCCATTTCTGCTTCAATCGCCTCTTCAACTGCATCAGGCAATTTAGTGCCATCGATTGAGAAGAACTTGATGCCGTTGTCATAAAACGGGTTATGCGATGCGGAAATAACAATACCTGCTTCAGCACGAAAAGTACGAGTCAGATAGGCAACAGCCGGTGTCGGCATCGGGCCAGTGAAGGAAGCGGACAACCCCGCCGCCGCCAGCCCGGCTTCAAGAGCAGATTCCAGCATATAACCGGAAATACGGGTGTCCTTACCGATAATAATCTTCCGTGAACCGTGGCGTGCCAGTACTTTTCCGGCGGCCCAACCCAGCTTGAGAACAAAATCCGGGGTGATCGGTGCGTCGCCTACCCGGCCACGAATGCCATCGGTGCCAAAATATTTACGATTACTCATAGCGTTTATTTTCCTTCGCTGACAGCGTGGCTTCAACCACCCGCATAGCTTCTACCGTTTCTTTTACATCGTGAACTCGAATAATCTGCGCGCCCTGCATTGCTGCAATCACCGCACACGCAAGACTCCCACTTAAACGCTCAGAAGGACCGACATTGAGCAGTTGTCCGACCATAGATTTACGTGACATCCCAACCAGCAGCGGCAACCCAAAGTGATGAAATTCCGCCAGACGGGACAGCAGCGCATAATTGTGCGAGAGATTCTTACCGAAACCGAATCCCGGGTCGAGTATCAATTTCTCTTTTGCGATACCGGCCTTTTCGCAACGGGCAATATGTTCGGCAAAGAAGCGATCTACATCAGCAAACACATCGTCGTACTTCGGCGCTTCTTGCATTGTTTTTGGTTGTCCCTGCATATGCATCAGGCATACCGGTAAACCGGTCTCAGCGGCAGCGTCTATCGCACCCGGCTCCGTTAACGAGCGGATATCATTAATAATATGTGCGCCTGCTCGTGCGGATTCTCGAATAACTTCAGGCTTCGACGTATCGACAGAGATCCAGACCTCAAAACGCTGGGCTATCGCCTCAACCACAGGGATTACTCGTTCCAGTTCCTCTTCAACGCTAACTTCTGCCGCGCCCGGCCTTGTGGACTCCCCGCCAATATCAACAATTGTCGCCCCGGCGTTGATCATCAAATTGGCATGTTTAACTGCCTCAACTAACGTATTGTGCGCGCCACCATCGGAAAATGAGTCCGGCGTAACGTTGAGGATCCCCATCACATGCGGGTGGGAGAGCTCGAGTATAGTGCCCTGGGCGTCGAGTTTCATGACTTAAAGTCCCTGAGTTGTTGCGGTTAATACAATAAAGAAAACCCCGGAGCATGCCCCAGGGTTTTCAGTTAGAACAGGTCCAGCAACGGATACCTTATTTATCGCCCAGTTGCTCAGACATGGTATTGCCCGGGTTCGGCGTACGCGGTTCATCAACCGGACGCGGCGCACGCGGAGTACCATTGTTGTCAGAGTTGTTCGCGCCAGGATCTTCCCAACCTGCCGGTGGACGTACCTCACGGCGCGCCATCAGGTCATCAATCTGCGGTGCATCGATGGTCTCATATTTCATCAGAGCATCCTTCATTGCATGCAGAATATCCATGTTATCGTTCAGGATCTGGCGTGCGCGATCGTAGTTACGTTCGATCAACGCTTTCACTTCCTGGTCGATAATACGCGCGGTTTCATCGGACATATGTTTCGCTTTCGCTACAGAACGTCCAAGGAAAACCTCACCCTCTTCTTCGGCGTAGAGCAACGGACCGAGTTTGTCAGAAAAACCCCACTGGGTAACCATGTTACGCGCCAGGTTAGTCGCAACTTTAATATCGTTGGACGCACCGGTAGAAACATGTTCAACACCGTAGATAATCTCTTCAGCCAGGCGGCCACCGTACAGCGTTGAGATCTGGCTTTCCAGTTTCTGACGGCTGGCGCTAATCGCATCACCTTCCGGCAAGAAGAACGTCACACCCAATGCGCGACCGCGCGGGATAATCGTCACTTTATGCACCGGATCGTGTTCCGGCACCAGACGGCCGATAATCGCATGACCTGCTTCGTGATAGGCCGTGGACTCTTTCTGCGCTTCCGTCATCACCATGGAGCGGCGTTCCGCACCCATCATGATTTTGTCTTTGGCTTTTTCAAACTCGACCATCGAAACCACGCGTTTGTTACCGCGAGCGGCAAACAGAGCAGCTTCGTTGACCAGGTTCGCCAGATCGGCACCCGAGAAGCCCGGCGTACCGCGCGCAATAATCGCGGCATCGATATCCGGCGACAGCGGTACGCGACGCATATGAACTTTCAGGATCTGTTCACGACCACGAACGTCCGGCAAACCAACCACAACCTGACGGTCAAAACGGCCAGGACGCAGTAACGCAGGATCGAGCACGTCCGGACGGTTCGTTGCAGCGATAACGATAATACCTTCGTTACCTTCGAAACCATCCATCTCAACCAGCATCTGGTTCAGCGTTTGTTCGCGTTCATCGTGACCACCGCCGAGACCAGCGCCACGCTGGCGCCCAACGGCGTCGATTTCATCGATGAAGATAATGCACGGTGCCGCTTTCTTGGCCTGCTCGAACATGTCACGCACACGAGAAGCACCAACACCCACAAACATTTCAACGAAGTCAGAACCGGAAATCGTGAAGAATGGAACCTTCGCTTCACCCGCAATGGCTTTCGCCAGCAGCGTTTTACCGGTGCCCGGAGGGCCGACCATCAGTACGCCTTTGGGGATCTTACCGCCCAGTTTCTGGAACCGGCTCGGCTCACGCAGATATTCGACCAGTTCGCCAACCTCTTCTTTCGCTTCGTCGCAGCCAGCAACATCAGCGAAAGTCGTTTTGATCTGATCTTCCGTAAGCATACGCGCTTTACTTTTACCGAACGACATGGCGCCTTTGCCGCCGCCGCCCTGCATCTGGCGCATAAAGAAAATCCAGACACCGATCAGCAACAGCATCGGGAACCAGGAAATGAAGATGTTAGCCAGCAGGCTAGGCTCTTCAGGCGGTTCACCAACAACCTTGACGTTTTTCGTCAGCAGGTTATCAAGCAGTTTCGGATCGTTGACCGGGATGTAAGTCGTGTAACGGTTACTATCTTTCTTGGTAACGTTGATCTCACGTCCGTTGATACGCGCTTCGCGAACCTGGTCCTGGTTGACCTCTTGCAGGAAGGTAGAATAATCCACCTTGCGGCCATTAGACTCGCTGGGCCCAAAGCTCTGGAATACTGACATCAGCACAACGGCAATGACCAGCCAGAGTATTAGGTTTTTCGCCATGTCACTCAAGGGATTAACCTCATATTACAACTGTGTTAAAAACAGCGTCAGGATACAACATATCCAGTTTCTTTCAAACCAAAGGCCGAAATCAACGGGGTATCATTTTCGCCCGGTCGCTACAATATACACTTCGCGTGAACGCGCACGCGAAGAGTCCGGTTTACGCACTTTTACCTTCGTAAACATGGAGCGAATTTCCGTGAGATACTCATCGAAACCTTCGCCCTGAAACACCTTAACCAAAAAGCTCCCGCCAGGCGCCAGCACATCGCGGCACATATCCAGCGCTAACTCAACCAGATACATCGAGCGGGGAATATCCACCGCTGGCGTTCCGCTCATGTTCGGCGCCATATCAGACATGACAACCTGGACTTTACTGTCACCAACACGTTCCAGTAATGCTTTCAGGACTAATTCATCACGAAAATCGCCCTGAAGGAAGTCCACACCAACGATTGGATCCATCGGTAAAAGATCGCAAGCGATAATGCGGCCATTGCCGCCAATCTGAGTAACCGCATATTGCGACCACCCACCAGGCGCTGCACCGAGATCAACAACTGTCATCCCCGGCTTAAAAAGTTTGTCACTTTGCTGTATTTCATCAAGTTTAAACCAGGCACGGGAACGCAACCCTTTTTTCTGCGCCTGTTGAACATATTTATCGCTAAAGTGTTCCTGAAGCCAGCGGCTCGAGCTGGCAGAACGCTTTTTACCTGTCATTTAACTTTCCATCCGGGTTCATCGTCGACATCGATAAATTTCGACGCGCAATTTGGCGATACACAGGAGATGGCGGTAGAATGACCCGTTTTCAATCCCAACGTAAGCAAAATATACGATGAATCTGAGTACTAAACAAAAACAGCACCTGAAAGGTCTGGCACATCCGCTCAAGCCGGTAGTTATGCTTGGCAATAATGGTTTGACCGAAGGGGTACTGGCCGAGATTGAACAAGCGTTAGAGCACCATGAACTTATCAAGGTGAAGATCGCCTCTGAAGACAGAGAAACTAAGACCTTGATTGTGGAAGCTATCGTTCGCGAAACCGGCGCCTGCAACGTACAGGTCATCGGTAAAACGCTGGTGCTTTATCGCCCAACCGCGGAGCGTAAAATTTCGCTGCCACGCTAAGGATATCCTGAATTGAACACAAAAGCTGTGTAAAACGAGGGGTTTCCGCCAGCAGACGAGCAAAATGCCACGCTCCTGGTATTGATAAAAGGCCGCAATGCGGCCTTTTTCCTTTCTTTACAATAGATCAACAAACGTGACCCATATTGTCATCACAGGTATTCCACTTTGATGATTTCGTATTCAACTTCGCCGCCAGGCGTGCGGATTACCACCACATCATCCTGCTCTTTACCTACCAGACCACGTGCGATCGGTGAATTTACAGAGATGAGGTTCTGTTTAAAGTCAGCCTCATCGTCACCCACAATGCGGTAAGTCTGTTCTTCGTCGTTATCCAGATTCAAAACGGTAACCGTTGCGCCAAAAATGACGCGGCCGTTTTTCGGCATCTTCGTGATATCGATAACCTGCGCATTGGAGAGCTTCGCTTCAATGTCTTTGATTCGGCCTTCGCAAAAACCCTGCTGCTCACGCGCAGCATGGTATTCAGCGTTCTCTTTTAGATCGCCATGCTCGCGGGCTTCCGCAATAGCGGCGATGATTTCAGGGCGGCGAACGGATTTCAGAAACTCCAGCTCTTCGCGCAGTTTTTCGGCACCACGTAAGGTCATCGGAATAGCTTGCATTTGTTATACCTCTTAAACATTCCTGTAAGGAGCGTTAACCCGCCCCGTCTGCTCTGTCTCCCGGCGTACAGGGTTTCTCGCTGGGCAGGAGCAAAAGAAAACTGACCCGGGGACGAAGCCCCAGGTCAGCTACAATTTTTCAATTTGATACGTATTTTACCCGGAAGTTCACTATGGGTCATCGTTTACTTTCCGGGGTGTTGCGCCGTAGTATGACGGCTTGTTTCCAGGTTGTTAGCGCGAGATTATGCGATTTTCTAGCTTTATCATCGGATTGACCACTAGTATAGCCCTGACTGCTCAGGCCGCGAATGTTGACGAATATATTAATCAACTTCCGGACGGCGCGAATTTAGCACTGATGGTTCAAAAGGTAGGCGCTCAGGCGCCCGAGATTGATTACCATGGTAAGCAAATGGCGCTTCCCGCGAGTACACAAAAGGTGATCACCGCACTGGCGGCACTTTTGCAACTCGGGCCGGACTTTCGCTTTACAACCACGCTGGAAAGCAAAGGTTCTGTCGAGAATGGAGTATTAAAAGGCGACTTAATTGCACGATTTGGCGGCGATCCGACGTTAAAACGTCAGGATATTCGCAACATGATTAATGCGCTGAAAAAGTCAGGTGTGCAGAAAATCGATGGTAACGTACTGATCGATACTTCCATTTTCGCCAGCCACGATAAAGCGCCAGGCTGGCCCTGGAATGATATGACGCAGTGCTTTAGCGCTCCTCCGGCTGCGGCGATTATCGATCGCAACTGCTTCTCGGTATCACTTTATAGCGCGCAAAAACCAGGCGATCTGGCCTATATCCGCATCGCCTCTTACTACCCCGTCAATATGTTCAGCCAGGTTCGCACCCTGGCGCGTGGTTCATCAGAAGCACAATATTGTGAACTCGACGTCGTACCCGGCGATTTAAACCGCTTCACACTCACCGGCTGCTTGCCACAGCGAGCAGACCCGCTGCCGCTGGCTTTCGCCATCCAGGACGGTGCCAGCTATGCTGGCGCCATTATTAAAGACGAACTCAAAACCGCAGGCATCCCTTACACCGGCACACTGCTGCGACAGACGCTGGAAAACCAGCCAGGCACGGTGATCGCCAGTAAGCAATCAGCACCATTACACGACCTGCTGAAGATCATGCTGAAGAAATCGGACAATATGATCGCCGATACCGTCTTTCGCATGATTGGACATGCTCGTTTTGGCGTGCCCGGTACCTGGCGAGCGGGCTCAGATGCAGTTCGTCAGATTCTGCGCCAGCAGGCCGGTGTTGATTTGGGGAATACGATTATTGCGGATGGTTCAGGTCTGTCGCGCCATAATTTGCTGGCACCGTCAACCATGATGCAGGTCCTGCAATATATTGCACAGCATGATACTGAACTCAATTTTATTTCAATGCTGCCGTTGGCTGGCTATGATGGTTCGCTGCAATACCGTGCGGGCCTGCATGAAGCTGGCGTCGACGGTAAGGTTTCTGCGAAAACCGGGTCATTACAGGGCGTGTATAATCTGGCCGGATTTATTACCACCGCCAGCGGTCAACGAATGGCCTTTGTGCAGTACCTTTCTGGCTATGCAGTCGAACCTGAGGATCAACGAAACCGTCGTATTCCATTGGTTCGTTTTGAGAGCCGCCTGTACAAAGATATCTACCAGAACAACTAATAAAAAATGCCGGGGATAGTTCGCACTGTCCCGGCATTTCAGTGATTACAGCGCCCCGCTAAACCGGGGCGTTTCAGATATTAACGCTTGTAGATGAACTCAACGCCTTCTTCGTCGTCTTCGTCCCAGTCGTCATCCCACTCTTCATCATCTTCAGCAGCCGCTTCAGCATCTTCGAGCTGTTGGCGATGATAATCATCCCACATAAACTCAACTTTCTCAGGCTGCTGCTCTTCCTCTGCCTGCGCGATCGGGTTTTCAATGATGAATGTCATCACGTCCCAGCACAGTTCTTTGACGCCCTGCTGGCTGGCGGCAGAAATGAGGTAGAATTTATCTTCCCAGCCCAGGGCTTCAGCGATCGCTTTCGCTTTCTCTTCCGCTTCGGCTTTGTCCATCAGGTCAATCTTGTTGAATACCAGCCAACGCGGTTTAGAAGCCAGTTTTTCGCTGTATTTCTCCAGTTCGCCGACGATAACGCGCGCGTTTTCAGCCGGATCGGAACCATCGATCGGATCGATGTCGATCAGATGCAGCAACACACGGCAACGTTCCAGATGCTTCAGGAAGCGGATGCCAAGGCCTGCGCCATCGGCAGCCCCTTCAATCAGCCCCGGGATATCAGCAACCACAAAGCTCTTTTCGTTATCCATACGGACAACGCCCAGGCTCGGTACCAGCGTAGTAAACGGATAATCCGCCACTTTCGGTTTAGCAGCAGACACGGCACGAATAAAGGTTGATTTACCCGCGTTCGGCATCCCCAGCATACCCACATCCGCCAGCAGCATCAGTTCCAGTTGCAGATCGCGTTTATCACCCGGTGTACCCATCGTTTTCTGACGCGGAGTACGGTTAACGGATGATTTAAAACGGGTATTGCCCAGACCGTGCCAGCCGCCTTTGGCGACCATCAGACGCTGACCATGTTTGGTCATGTCACCCATGGTTTCGCCAGTACCCTGATCGATAACACGCGTACCAACAGGCACCTTCACGGTGATGTCTTTACCGCGTTTCCCGGTACAATCACGGCTCTGACCGTTCTGACCACGCTCTGCGCGGAAAGATTTTTCAAAACGATAGTCAATCAGCGTGTTCAGGTTTTCGTCCGCTTCCAGCCAGACATCGCCACCGTCACCGCCATCGCCACCGTCAGGGCCGCCTTTCGGAATATACTTCTCGCGACGGAAGCTTACACAGCCGTTACCACCATCACCCGCCACGACAAGGATCGTAGCTTCATCAACAAACTTCATTTTACTCTCCGTAACTCATTCGCCTGAGCGGGGCACAGTGACGACCACTTCACGACTGCGCCAACGTCCCAACAGACGATGGCCAATAGCGGAAAACATGGCGCCCGCAACCACGACAAACGCACCGAGATAACCGACCAGGTTTAACATCGGTCTGGCGAAAACATCGGGCCAGGCCATTGATAACACATCTGAAAATAACAGCGTAAACAGCGGCGTCAGCGTAATCAATGCGCTTACCTGCGCCGCCTGCCAGCGCGCCATCGCTTCCGCCAGCGCACCGTATCCAACCAACGTATTCAGCCCGCAAAAAATCAGGCAAGCGAGTTGCCATTCGCTCAACTGGAACAGTACGCCGGGCTTTGCCAGCGGTAATAATGCTATCGTACACAAAGTGTACAGCAAAAAGAGGATTTGCTGAGACGCCAGTCGACGCAATAATATTTTTTGCGCGACGCCGTAGCTCACCCACACCGTTGCCGCACCGACCCCGAAAATGACACCCCAAGTGTAATCGGTCAGTCGGGTAAAAATCTCCACCAGGCTGGTATTGAAAAACATCACCAGGCCGCTGATTAGCATCACTGCACCAAGCACCTGCGTACCACGCATCTTCTCTTTCAGAATAAAGACGCTGGCAATCATCATACCTACGGGAGAAAGCTGACCTATCACCTGCGAGGCAGTCGGGCTGACGTACTGCAGGGAAGAGCTGAACAGGATAAAGTTCCCGAACAACCCACCAGTGGCAATAGCCAACAAAAGTAACCAACGCGGCTTACGAAACATTTGCAGTGGAGGAAGTTTCCTCTTGTAGCCCAGAATCAGGCCAAGGCCGATCCCTGCCATTAAAAAGCGATAAAACACCACCGTAGGCGGCTCCATCACTTCCAGCACCTGCTTCATCGCAATAGGTAACGCCCCCCAGCACATCGCAGTTATGAGCGCCAGGGCAATGCCTATGCCTGCCTGCTGTTTCATGCCCGTATTCCCTGCCAGAAATTTTGCCGGACTTCTAATGTAAAAAGCCCCGCAACGTGTTGCGGGGCTTTCTTCCGTTACCGGGACGCGAAAAACTTATTCAGCAACGATGCTGATAAATTTACGGTTTTTCGGGCCTTTAACTTCGAACTTAACTTTACCGTCAGTCAAAGCGAACAGAGTGTGGTCACGGCCGCAACCTACGTTAGGGCCAGCATGGAACTTGGTGCCACGCTGACGAACGATAATGCTACCTGCCAGAACTGCTTCTCCGCCAAAGCGTTTTACGCCCAGACGTTTAGCTTCTGAATCGCGACCGTTACGAGTTGAGCCGCCAGCCTTTTTATGTGCCATTTAAATCTACTCCTCAGGTCTTAGGCGCTGATGCCAGTAATTTTCACATCAGTGAACCACTGACGATGGCCCTGCTGCTTACGATAGTGTTTACGGCGACGAAACTTAACGATTTTAACTTTCTCGCCACGACCGTGAGCAACAACTTCAGCTTTGATTAGGCCGCCATCAACGAAAGGAACGCCGATTTTGACTTCTTCACCATTTGCGATCATCAGAACTTCAGCAAATTCAACAGATTCGCCAGTTGCGATGTCCAGCTTTTCCAGGCGAATGGTCTGACCTTCGCTTACTCGGTGTTGTTTACCACCACTTTGGAAAACCGCGTACATATAAAACTCCGCTTCCGCGCACATATTCTGATCAATCAGAGTGCGCTATAAATATTCACAATAGGGCGCGAATATTACGCAAATCGCGAGCCTTTGACAAGAGAGATTGTCACTCAACGAAGAAAAAAAACACAACTTGTAAGGTATCGTTTATCTGGCGCGTTTTTACAGTACAATCAACAATACTATTCTAACCCGTAACCCTTTGTTATCCCATTTTGATATGTGGTAAACAGGACTGAAAGCCCGGCTTTTGCGATGAATTTAGAAAAAATCAATGAGTTAACCGCGCAAGATATGGCGGGTGTGAATGCGACGATCCTACAACAACTCAACTCGGATGTTCAGCTAATCAACCAGTTGGGTTATTACATCGTGAGCGGCGGTGGCAAACGCATCCGTCCAATGATAGCAGTACTGGCGGCGCGCGCCGTTGGATATGAAGGCAATTCACACATCACGATCGCAGCGCTGATCGAATTTATTCACACTGCGACACTTCTGCATGACGATGTTGTGGATGAATCAGACATGCGTCGCGGTAAAGCGACAGCCAATGCCGCATTTGGTAATGCAGCCAGCGTGCTGGTTGGGGATTTTATCTATACTCGCGCTTTTCAGATGATGACCAGTCTCGGTTCGCTGAGGGTGCTGGAACTGATGTCAGAAGCCGTGAACGTCATTGCCGAAGGCGAAGTGCTGCAATTGATGAACGTCAATGACCCGAACATCACTGAAGAAAACTACATGCGCGTCATCTATAGCAAAACCGCACGTCTGTTTGAAGCGGCCGCGCAGTGTTCTGGTCTTTTGGCTGGCTGCAACGAAGCACAGGAAAAAGGGTTACAGGATTACGGCCGCTATCTGGGAACCGCATTCCAGTTGATCGACGACTTGCTGGATTACAGCGCTGATGGCGAGACACTGGGTAAAAACACCGGTGATGACCTGAATGAGGGGAAACCGACGTTGCCGCTGTTGCATGCGATGCACCACGGTACTCCGGAACAGGCACAGATGATTCGCGAAGCCATTGAGCAAGGTAATGGTCGGCATCTTCTGGAACCTGTACTGGAAGCAATGGCAGTTTGCGGTTCACTGGAGTGGACCCGTCGTCGCGCCGAAGAGGAAGCGGATAAAGCCATTTCTGCTCTACAGGTTCTGCCTGATACCCCGTGGAAAGAAGCGCTGATCGGCCTGGCCCATATTGCGGTGCAACGCGATCGTTAATCCTTCCAGATTCCCGCGCATTGTCGCGGGAAAGTTCTTGTAAGTTTCCATAAATAAATCAAAACCTTTCAAATCACCTGACATCATTGCCTTGTCAAAATCCTAAAACATAAAATATACATGAACTTTTCAGAACAAAAGTTCATGTATGAGTATAGTAAGTACCACAAAAGGATTGGTATCAACTTCTATCAGGGAGATGTTATGGAAACGAAATTTATCGACTGGCATCAAGCCGATATTATTGCAGGGCTGCGTAAAAAAGGGACATCACTGGCAGCTGAGTCGCGAAAAAACGGGTTAAGCTCATCCACCCTTGCGAATGCATTGACCCGTTCCTGGCCGAAAGGAGAGTTGATTATCGCCAGGGCGCTGGGAACAGAACCGTGGGTAATATGGCCATCGCGCTATTACGATCCCGTCACGCATGCGTTTATTGATAAAACAAAGCTCATGCGCAAAAAGCGCGGCGATAAGTAAGTAAAACCGGCCAGTAAAAAAGGGAGCAGAGGCTCCCTTTTTTGTCGCTAACTATCGCTTACTCGCCTTTGACGCGCTCGATGTTTGCGCCGAGAGCACTGAGTTTATCTTCAATGCGTTCATAGCCGCGATCGATATGATAGATACGATCGACGATGGTTGTCCCTTCAGCAATGCAACCTGCGAGTACCAGGCTTGCGGAAGCACGCAGATCGGTCGCCATAACCTGAGCGCCGGAAAGTACTTCTACGCCGTGGCAAATCGCCGTATTACTTTCAATTTCCGCATGCGCGCCCATACGGATCAGCTCCGGAATGTGCATAAAACGGTTTTCGAAAATAGTTTCAGTGATAACGCCAGTGCCTTCAGCGACCAGATTCAGCAGCGTAAATTGTGCCTGCATGTCGGTCGGGAAACCCGGATGCGGCGCAGTCCGCACATTCACTGCTTTCGGTCGTTTACCGTGCATGTCGAGGCTAATCCAGTCTTCACCGACCTCGATTTCAGCCCCAGCATCACGCAGTTTAGCCAGCACGGCGTCCAGCGTATCCGGCTGAGCATTACGACAGACAATTTTGCCGCCGGAGATTGCCGCCGCAACGAGGAAAGTCCCCGTTTCAATACGATCGGGCAACACGCGATAAACACCGCCGCCAAGGCGTTGTACGCCTTCGATAGTGATACGGTCAGTACCCATACCGGAGATTTTCGCGCCAAGCGTGTTGAGGAAGTTTGCTGTATCGACAATTTCCGGCTCGCGGGCAGCATTCTCGATGATGGTTGTACCTTCTGCCAGAGTGGCTGCGGACATAATCGTAACCGTCGCGCCGACGCTCACTTTATCCATCACAATATGTGCGCCTTTCAGGCGGCCATTGACAGAGGCTTTTACATAACCCTCTTCCAGTTTGATCTCGGCACCCAACTGCTCCAGGCCAGTAATATGCAAATCAACCGGACGCGCGCCAATTGCACAACCACCCGGCAGTGAAACCTGCCCCTGACCGAAACGGGCAACCAGCGGCCCCAGCGCCCAAATAGAGGCACGCATGGTTTTCACCAGATCGTAGGGGGCGCAGAACACGTTCACTTTGCTGGCGTCGATCCATACGGATCCGTTACGCTCCACCTTCGTACCCAGCTGGCTCAGCAGCTTCATGGTGGTATCGATATCTTTCAGTTTCGGAACGTTGCGGATTTCGACCGGCTCTTCTGCCAGCAGGGCGGCAAAGAGGATCGGCAGTGCGGCATTTTTCGCACCTGAAATTGTCACTTCGCCCTGGAGTCGCGTTGGCCCCTGTACACGAAACTTATCCATTCATCTGATCTCTGTTAAGAATTCACACGCGCGGCGGGACAAGCCCCACCTACGCTCAAAAACCGTTTAATTTACGATCGCGAGCCCACTCTTGCGGCGTATACGCTTTGATCGACAGGGCATGAATACGGTTATCCGCGATGTATTCCATCAGCGGGCCATAGATGGTTTGTTGTTTCTTGACCCGGCTCATGCCGTCAAAAATCTCACCCACAGCGACAACCTGAAAGTGGCTGCCATCGCCAGTGACGTGGGCTTCCTGGAGAGAGAGTGCATTCATAAGCACTGTCTGAATTTCATGATTTTCCATGGGTGTAAATATCATCTGATAGTGAAAACAGTCACACATCTTAGAGGAAAGTGACGCGGTCTTAAACAAGCAAAAAGCCCCATCGATATAAAGGATGGGGCTTTAAATAGTAACGCTTTGAAAAAATTAGCGAGGGAGTACATCCTCGGGCAGGTTATACAGAGCCGCAAGCGTGGCGACACTATCACTCATGCCAGCCAGCGAAATAACGGCCCCCTGCTTTTTTCCCTCAGCGATAAGATGAATCAATAAAGCGATACCAGCCGTATCAACACGAGTCACGCCCTGTAAATCGATACACGTTACGCCTTCCATTGCCTCGACGCGTGCATTATACAGCGGGTTGAGAACGTCCTGGTCCAGTTCCCCCTGCAGTGTCAGGCTTTCACCCTCGCGCGACCAGCTGAGCTGCGGCGTCATTGCTTCTTCTCATCCAGGGTAATTTTCTGACGGGAAATAGACTGCAATTCCGCAGTCAGGCCATCGATACCTTTCGTACGCAACAGATCGCTCCACTCATTCTGTTTTGTGGTGATCATGCTGACCCCTTCGGCAATCATATCGTAGGCCTGCCAGTTTCCGGTCTGCGTGTTTTTACGCCACTGGAAATCCAGTCGTACCGGCGGACGGCCGTTCGGATCGATAATGGTTACGCGGATCGGCACAATCGTGGCATCGCCCAGCGGCTGTTCCGGCGCAATCTGATAAGTCTGGCCGTGATACATCGCCAGCGCCTGGCCGTAAGCCTGTTTCAGATATTCACGGAAAGCAGCGAAATACGCGTCGCGCTGCGCTGGCGTAGCTTCTTTATAGTAACGACCCAGCACCAGCGCACCAGCATATTTCACCTGGACATACGGCAGCAGTTCCTGATCGACGACATTACGCAGATAGTCCGGGTTAGCGCGGATCTGCGGTTGCTCATTTTTGAGGCGATCGAACGTTTTCTGCGCCGCATCTTTCATTGCAGCATACGGGTTGCTTTGATCGGCAGCGACTGCCGCACTCAGCGGCGCCACTACCAACAGGGCAACCATTAATAAGCGTTTAAACATAACTCGATTCTCCTCTTAATTCGTCTGACCAGCAGACGGTGCGGCTTGAGTATTCCCTTCGCCATGCGCTGCCGCATCGCCTGAATTCTTATTGTCACCGCCTTTACTGTTGTAAAGGAATTGTCCGATGAGATCCTCAAGCACTATCGCGGACTTGGTGTCCTGAATTGTGCTGCCATCTTTAAGCATCGACGTTCCCATTTCTGGATCGTCAAACCCGACATTCAGCGCCAGATACTGTTCCCCCAGCAAACCCGACGTGCGTATAGCCAGCGAACTGGTATCCGGGATCTGGTTGTAGCGATCTTCAATATCCAGCGCCACGCGCGGCAGGTAGGTTTTAGGATCGAGGGAGATATCAGCAACGCGACCAATCACTACCCCGCCAATGCGGACCGGCGAACGCGCTTTCAGTCCGCCGATATTGTCGAATGTCGCGTAAACGCGGTAGGTCGGTTCAGTACGCATTGACGTGACATCAGCCGCCTTCAGGCAGATGAAGAGTGCAGCCAGCAGCGCCAGCACCAGAAAAACACCTACCCAGATTTCACTTTTTTTCGTTTGCATGAACTCAATTCCCAAACATCAATGCGGTGAGCACAAAATCAAGACCGAGTACGGCCAGCGAGGAGTGCACAACAGTGCGCGTTGTCGCACGGCTGATCCCGGCAGAAGTCGGGATCGCATCGTAACCGTTAAACAACGCAATCCAGGTTACGGTAATAGCAAAGACCACGCTTTTTATCAGGCAGTTAACCATGTCCAGGCGCAGTTCAACGGCGTTTTGCATCGCCGTCCAGAAAAAGCCGCTATCAATACCTTTCCAGTTAACCCCGACCAGTGAACCGCCCCAAATCCCGACCGCGACAAAAATAATCGTCAGCAGCGGCAGCGAGATAACACCAGCCCAAAAACGAGGAGAAATCACGCGACGTAACGGATCAACCGCCATCATCTCCAGGCTGGAGATCTGCTCAGTAGCACGCATCAGGCCAATCTCGGCCGTCAACGCAGAACCCGCGCGACCGGCAAACAGCAGAGCAGCAACCACCGGCCCCAGTTCACGCAGCAGCGACAGCGCCACCAGCATGCCAAGGCTCGTTTCTGCGCTGTAAGTCGTCAGCACCAGATAACCTTGCAGGCCGAGCACCATACCAATAAACACGCCGGAGACAATAATGATGAGCATGGATAGCACGCCAACGTTATAGAGCTGGCGAACCAGCAACGGCGCATGCTTACGGAATTCTGGCTTACCAACCACCGCGTTGAACAACATCAAACCGGCACGCCCAAATGTGGCGATCGTTTTGATACCGCGATGTCCTAGCGCCGCCAGTGCATTTAACAGCATGAGCGTCTTAACTCCCTGAATCGAGTAAATCGAGCTGGTAATCTCCAGCCGGATAGCGGAACGGCACCGGGCCATCAGCAATGCCATCAAGGAACTGACGCACGCGAGGATCGCTATTTTCCTGTAACCCCTGCGCACTGCCGTGGGCAATGATCTTACGGTCAGCCACAATGTAGGCATAATCAGCAATGCTCAGCACTTCCGGCACATCATGGGAAACCACGATGCATGTGACGCCCAGTGCGCTATTGAGTTCAGAAATTAATTTTACCAGCACGCCCATAGTGATCGGATCCTGACCAACAAACGGCTCATCAAACATGATCAGATCCGGCTCCAGCGCGATAGCGCGCGCCAGCGCAGCACGTCGCGCCATGCCACCGGAGAGCTCCGACGGCATCAGCCATGCCGCGCCGCGCAAACCGACAGCTTCCAGCTTCATCATCACCGTGCTGTGCAGCAGCGGCGCGGGCAAATGTGTATGCTCACGCAAGGGATAAGCAACGTTGTCAAAAACGTTCATATCGGTGAACAGGGCGCCCGACTGGAATAGCATGCTCATTCGTTTACGTACGGTAAAAAGACGCGAACGGCTCATTGCCGGCACGTTCTCGCCATCAAACAATATCTCGCCTTTATCTGGCGGGATCTGGCCACCAATCAGGCGCAGCAGCGTTGTTTTGCCGATCCCCGACGGCCCCATGATCGCGGTGATCTTACCGCGTGGTACCGTCAGTGAAATATTGTCGAAGATGGATCGATTACCGCGGGAAAAACTGACGCCACGGACATCGACCAGATTCGCCACAGTCTGGCTCATTTTCTTTTCCTTTCGACCTTATCGGATATAAGCATGACGCTTGCTAACATCTAAAACCCAATATTTTTACAGAATATTACCCGCGAAGGTTAGCGAAAGCTGGCATTTGTTTTACTTTTGAGCCGCATAAAGTCAAAATTAGGAATCATTACGCTATGCGTAACGTCCGGTTTTGCAAGACATGGCGGCTGCAAACCGGCAGAATTATACCTGAAGAAAGGACGTTAGATGCTTTTAGCCACGGCGCTATTGATAATTGGTTTACTCCTGGTGGTCTACAGTGCCGATCGTCTGGTGTTCGCAGCTTCGATACTTTGCCGGGCATTAGGCGTACCGCCCTTAATTATCGGGATGACCGTTGTCAGTATCGGCACATCATTACCAGAAATTATTACTTCGGTTGCAGCCTCCTTTCATGGCCAGATTGACCTGGCTATCGGCACCGCCATCGGCTCCAACATAACCAATATCTTATTGATTCTTGGCGTCGCGGCGCTGCTGCACCCTTTTACCGTGCATTCCGATATTCTGCGTCGAGAATTACCGCTAACCTTGTTAGCCAGCTTGCTGGCTGGCGCTGTGCTTTACGATGGCCAGCTAACGCGCGTAGATGGCATTATTTTACTGTTATTAGCCGTGCTATGGCTGGTGTTCATTGTTAAAATTGCCCGCCATGCCGAGCGTCAGGGCAATGATAGCCTGACACGCGAGCAACTGGCTGAATTGCCACGCGATGGCACGCTCTCTGTAGCCTGCCTGTGGCTGGGCGTCGCGCTGATTATTATGCCGATGGCAACGCGCATGGTGGTGGATAACGCCACCGTGGTGGCGAACTATTTTGCGATCAGCGAACTCACCATTGGTCTGACGGTTATTGCCATCGGCACCGGGCTTCCGGAACTGGCAACAGCCATTGCGGGAGCGCGCAAGGGGGAAGACGATATTGCGATAGGCAATATCATTGGCTCCAACATTTTTAATATTGCTATCGTGCTTGGCTTGCCCGCGCTGATTGCGCCGGGCGCGTTTAATCCGATGGCTTTTACGCGTGATTATGGCGTGATGCTATTGGTCAGCGCCATTTTTGCCCTTACCTGCTGGAAACGTAAGCAGATCAGTAAGGGCGTGGGCGCGCTGCTGTTTAGCGGGTTTATCGTATGGCTGGCGATGCTGTACTGGCTGTCGCCGCTTTTGACTGGATAATCGGATACGCATTATGTCGCAAATAGATTTGCAGCCGGGTTTTGACTTTCAACAAGCAGGCAAAGATGTCCTCGAGATTGAACGTGAAGGCCTCGCACAGCTTGATCAATATATCAACAGTGACTTCGCCCAGGCGTGCGAGAAAATGTTTTATTGCGCCGGCAAAGTGGTGGTGATGGGGATGGGCAAATCCGGCCATATCGGCAGAAAAATGGCGGCAACATTCGCCAGCACAGGCACCCCTTCCTTTTTTGTCCATCCCGGCGAGGCGGCTCACGGCGATCTGGGTATGGTCAGCCCGCAGGATGTAGTGATCGCCCTGTCGAATTCTGGCGAATCAAACGAAATACTGGCGCTGATCCCGGTACTGAAACGGCTAAAAGTTTCGCTGATCTGTATGACCAGCCGCCCGGAAAGCAGCATGGCGCGTGCGGCGGATATTCATCTCTGCGTGAAGGTACCTAAAGAAGCCTGCCCGCTGGGCCTGGCGCCGACGTCCAGCACCACAGCAGCGCTGGTCATGGGCGATGCGCTGGCGGTTGCACTGTTGAAAGCACGTGGGTTTACCGCAGAGGATTTTGCCCTTTCTCACCCTGGCGGCGCGCTGGGACGCAAGCTGTTGTTGCGGGTAAACGATATTATGCACACCGGCGATGAGATCCCGCATGTCAGCAAGGCCGCCAGTTTGCGCGATGCGCTGCTGGAGATCACACGCAAAAATCTAGGTATGACGGTGATCTGCGACGATCTGATGAAGATCGAAGGTATCTTTACCGACGGCGACTTACGTCGCGTGTTTGATATGGGCGGAGATGTACGCAACATGGGTATTGCCGACGTGATGACACCAGGCGGCATTCGCGTACGGCCTAATACGCTGGCGGTCGATGCGCTGAACCTGATGCAGTCGCGCCACATCACCTCGGTGATGGTTGCCGATGGCGACCAATTGCTGGGTGTGTTACATATGCATGATTTGCTGCGCGCTGGCGTAGTGTAAAGAAGGACATCAGAATGAGTAATGCTGGCGCGTCGCTTCCAACCTGTTATGGGCCGGTTAGCGCGCAAGTCATGAGCAAAGCGGAAAAAATTCGCCTGCTGATCCTCGATGTGGACGGCGTGCTATCCGATGGCCTCATCTATATGGGCAATAATGGGGAAGAGCTAAAAGCGTTTAATGTTCGCGACGGCTATGGGATCCGCTGTGCGTTAACTTCCGGCATTGAGATCGCCATTATTACCGGTCGAAAAGCTAAACTGGTAGAAGATCGTTGTGAAACCCTGAAGATTAAACACCTGTATCAGGGACAGTCGGATAAACTGCTGGCCTACCGTGAATTACTGACCAGGCTGGCGCTCACGCCGGAACAGGTTGCCTATGTGGGTGACGATTTAATTGACTGGCCGGTGATGGCCGAAATAGGTCTAAGCATTGCCGTCGCCGATGCGCACCCTTTGCTGCTTCCGCGTGCTGATTATGTCACGCGCATCAATGGAGGTCGCGGCGCAGTCCGTGAAGTGTGTGATTTGTTGCTGCTGGCGCAGGGCAAGCTGGATGAGGCCAAAGGGCAATCGATATGAGTAAAACCAGACGTTGGGTCATTATTCTACTGGCGCTGGTCGCTTTGGTACTGATTGGTATTAACCTGACCTCTCAGGATGAACCTGAACAAACCACAACTGACGACAAAGCGCCAACCTACACCAGCAAACACACCGACACGGTGGTTTATAGCCCGGAAGGTGCGCTCAACTACCGCTTGATCGCGCAAAACGTCGAATACTACTCCGTCGATGGCGTGAGCTGGTACGCGCAACCGGTGCTGACCACCTTTGACCAGAATAAAATACCTACCTGGTCGATTAAGTCAGATAAAGCGAAATTAACAAGCGACAGAATGCTTTACCTTTACGGACATGTTGAGGTCAACGCATTGACAGCAGATGCACAGCTACGAAAAATCACCACGGATAACGCCCAGATCAATCTGGTAACGCAGGATGTTACTTCCGATGATCAGGTAACATTGTACGGAACAACATTTAATTCCACCGGCCTGAAAATGCGCGGCAACTTACGCAGCAAAAACGCCGAGCTGATTGAAAAGGTTAGAAGCTCCTATGAAATTCAAAACAAACAAACTCAGCCTTAACCTGGTTCTCGCCAGTACGCTTTTTGCCGCTGCACTTCCGGCTTTTGCCGTGACCGGTGATACCGAACAGCCGATCCATATCGACTCCGATCAGCAGTCGCTGGATATGCAGGGCAATATTGTCACCTTCACCGGTAATGTCGTGGTGACGCAGGGGACCATTAAAATCAACGCCGATAAAGTGGTAGTAACGCGCCCGGGCGGCCAGCAAGGCAAAGAGATCATTGATGGTTATGGCAACCCAGCCACGTTTTATCAGATGCAGGACAACGGCAAACCGGTGAAAGGCCACGCTTCACAGATGCACTATGAGCTGGAAAAAGATTTTGTCGTGCTGACCGGTAAAGCCTATCTCGAGCAGTTGGACAGCAACATCACTGGCGACAAGATCACCTACCTGGTGAAAGAGCAGAAAATGCAGGCGTTCAGCGACAAAGGTAAACGCGTCACCACCGTATTGGTGCCGTCGCAGTTGCAGGACAAGGGCAACACCCCAACCCCGGCTCCTAAGAAGAGTAACTAATTCGTTATGGCAACATTAACTGCAAAGAATCTCGCGAAGGCCTATAAGGGCCGCCGCGTGGTTGAAGACGTCAGCCTGACCGTTAATTCTGGCGAAATTGTTGGGCTGCTTGGCCCTAACGGCGCAGGGAAAACGACCACCTTCTATATGGTGGTCGGGATTGTTCCGCGTGACGCGGGCAATATCATTATTGATGATGACGATATCAGCTTGCTGCCGCTGCATGCGCGCGCGCGTCGCGGCATCGGTTATTTACCGCAGGAAGCGTCTATTTTTCGTCGTCTGAGCGTGTATGACAACCTGATGGCAGTGCTTCAGATCCGTGACGATCTGACGTCCGAACAGCGCGAGGATCGCGCTAATGAATTGATGGAAGAGTTCCATATTGAGCATCTGCGCGACAATATGGGACAGTCCCTTTCGGGTGGTGAACGTCGCCGCGTTGAAATTGCGCGCGCACTGGCGGCAAATCCTAAATTTATCTTGCTGGATGAACCCTTTGCGGGCGTCGATCCCATCTCGGTTATCGACATCAAACGCATCATTGAACACTTACGTGACAGTGGGTTAGGTGTGTTAATTACTGACCACAATGTTCGCGAAACGCTGGCGGTGTGTGAACGTGCTTATATCGTCAGCCAGGGGCATTTAATTGCTCATGGTACACCGCAGCAAATCCTTGAAGACGAACACGTTAAGCGCGTATATCTTGGGGAAGACTTCAGACTCTGATAGGGTAGAGTTTATTGAGGTATTTTGTCGGAGAGTGCTGCTCTGAATATGAAGCAAGGTTTGCAATTAAGGCTTAGCCAACAGCTAGCTATGACGCCGCAACTGCAACAGGCTATCCGTCTGTTGCAGCTGTCTACGTTAGAACTTCAGCAGGAACTTCAGCAAGCGCTGGAGAGTAACCCATTGCTGGAACAAGCCGATCTTCATGAAGAAGTGGATAGCCAACAAACCCAGGAAAATGAAGGCCTGGATACCGTAGACGCGCTCGAACAGAAAGAGATGCCTGAAGAGCTGCCGCTGGACGCCAGTTGGGATGAGATTTATACCGCCGGAACGCCTTCCGGCAGCAGCCACGATTATATCGATGACGAACTGCCGATTTATCAGGGGGAAACGACACAATCTCTTCAAGATTACCTGATGTGGCAGGTGGAGTTAACGCCGTTTTCCGATACCGACCGCGCAATCGCAACCTCTATTGTCGATGCTGTCGATGAGACCGGCTATCTTACTGTGTCGCTTGAGGATGTGCTGGAAAGCATGGGTGATGAAGAGATCGGTCTCGATGAAGTTGAAGCGGTGTTAAAGCGCGTTCAGCGTTTCGATCCGGTTGGCGTCGCTGCGCGCGATCTGCGCGATTGCCTGTTGATCCAACTTTCTCAGTTTGCGAAAGATACGCCCTGGTGCGAAGAGGCTCGCCTGATCATCAGCGATCACCTCGATCTGCTCGCTAACCACGATTTCCGCTCTCTTATGCGCGTCACGCGTCTTAAAGAAGACGTGCTGAAAGAAGCGGTCAATCTGATCCAGTCGCTGGATCCGCGCCCCGGCCAGTCGATTCAGACCGGCGAACCAGAATATGTCATCCCGGATGTGCTGGTGCGTAAGCATAACGGGCGCTGGACGGTAGAACTGAACTCCGACAGCATTCCGCGTCTGCAAATCAACCAGCACTACGCTTCAATGGGCGGCGGCGCACGCAATGACGCCGACACCCAGTTTATCCGCAGTAATTTGCAGGAAGCGAAGTGGCTGATCAAAAGCCTTGAAAGCCGTAACGACACGCTATTGCGCGTCAGCCGCTGCATCGTCGAGCAGCAGCAGGCATTCTTTGAACAGGGCGAAGAGTTTATGAAACCGATGGTGTTGGCGGATATCGCCCAGGCCGTCGAAATGCACGAGTCCACGATTTCCCGTGTGACAACGCAGAAGTACCTGCACAGTCCTCGCGGCATTTTTGAATTGAAGTATTTCTTCTCCAGCCATGTGAATACGGAAGGCGGCGGCGAAGCCTCGTCGACAGCCATTCGCGCGCTGGTTAAGAAATTAATCGCCGCAGAAAACCCTGCAAAACCACTGAGCGACAGTAAGCTGACAACGCTGCTTTCCGATCAAGGAATTATGGTAGCGCGGCGTACCGTTGCGAAGTATCGAGAGTCTTTATCCATTCCGCCGTCTAACCAGCGTAAACAGCTGGTGTGACCCAACCGATAAGGAAGACACTATGCAGCTTAACATCACAGGACAAAACGTCGAGATCACTGATGCTTTACGTGAATTTGTGAACAACAAATTTGCCAAGCTTGAGCAGTATTTCGAAAGGATTAATCAGGTCTATATTGTGTTGAAAGTGGAGAAAGTGATCCATACCTCGGATGCAACCTTGCATGTCAATGGAGGCGAGTTGCATGCCAGCGCGGAAGGACAGGATATGTACGCTGCCATCGATGGTTTGATTGATAAACTGTCGCGACAGCTAACGAAACATAAAGATAAACTGAAACAACACTAATTGTCCGGGCGTTCGTTTGGCGCGTTGCACCCTACCGCAACCCGGTAGGGTGCTTAGCTCTGACGGCGCTTAGGTGAAATTATGATGAATAACGATTCCGCTCTTCAATTGAGCAATGTCCTTAACCAGGAATGTACACGTAGCGGCGTTCACTGCCAGAGCAAAAAACGAGCTCTGGAAATCATCAGTGAACTGGCGGCAAAACAGCTCGGCCTGCCGCCACAGGTCGTTTTCGAAGCCATTCTTACGCGTGAGAAAATGGGCAGTACCGGTATTGGTAACGGTATTGCCATCCCCCACGGTAAGCTGGAAGAGGATACGCTGCGCGCCGTTGGTGTTTTTGTACAGCTCGAAACGCCCATCGCCTTCGACGCTATCGATAATCAGCCTGTCGATCTGCTGTTTGCACTGCTGGTGCCGGCCGATCAAACCAAAACGCATCTGCATACGCTCTCGCTGGTGGCCAAACGGCTGGCGGATAAAACCATTTGCCGTCGCCTGCGCAGTGCGCAGAACGATGAAGAGCTGTATCAAATAATCACGCAGACAGAAGGCGAAAGCGACGATGCGTAATGGGAAGAACACCTTTTTTGTCGTTGTGGGGAGAAACGGTTCATGGTCCTGATGATCGTAAGTGGTCGTTCGGGTTCAGGCAAATCCGTGGCCCTGCGCGCTCTGGAAGACATGGGTTTCTATTGTGTCGATAACCTGCCGGTCGTGCTGCTGCCTCAACTGGCACAGACACTCGCCGATCGTCAGACCTCTGCCGCCGTCAGTATTGATGTGCGTAATATGCCGGAATCTCCGGAAATTTTTGAACAGGCAATGAGCAGTCTGCCTGATGCGTTCTCGCCGCAATTGCTGTTCCTTGATGCTGACCGTAACACGCTGATTCGGCGCTACAGCGATACGCGCCGCTTACATCCGCTCTCCAGCAAGAATTTATCGCTGGAAAGCGCTATTGATGAAGAGAGCAACCTGCTGGAGCCACTGCGTTCCCGCGCGGATCTGATTGTCGATACCTCCGAAATGTCGGTTCATGAGCTGGCCGAAATGCTGCGCACCCGCCTGCTCGGCAAGCGCGAGCGCGAACTGACCATGGTCTTTGAGTCGTTCGGCTTTAAGCACGGCATTCCTATCGATGCCGATTACGTCTTTGACGTTCGCTTTCTGCCCAACCCGCACTGGGATCCGAAACTGCGCCCGATGACCGGTCTCGACAAACCTGTCGCGGCGTTCCTTGACCGGCATACCGAAGTGCACAATTTTATTTACCAGACCCGCAGTTATCTTGAACTGTGGTTACCGATGCTGGAAACCAACAACCGTAGCTATCTGACCGTCGCTATTGGTTGTACTGGCGGTAAGCATCGTTCTGTTTATGTCGCCGAACAGCTGGCGGATTATTTCCGCTCGCGCGGTAAAAACGTTCAATCCCGTCACCGTACGCTGGAAAAACGCAAAACATGACCGTAAAACAAACTGTTGAGATCACCAATAAACTGGGCATGCATGCGCGCCCGGCGATGAAACTGTTTGAGCTGGTACAGGGATTTGACGCAGAAGTATTACTGCGCAACGATGAAGGTACCGAAGCGGAAGCCAGCAGCGTGATTGCATTGCTGATGCTGGATTCCGCCAAAGGGCGGCAAATTGAAATCGAAGTCAGCGGCCCACAGGAAGAAGAAGCCCTGGCAGCCGTGATTGCTCTGTTTAACGCGGGCTTTGACGAAGACTGAGTTAGTACAGCTTATTGCTCTGCAAAAAGCCTTCGCCTCCGAGCTGGCGCATCTGGCGCAGAATCCACGCCTGACGGTTGCGGACATAGCCGGATGGCGCTGCCGCCTGGAAACGTATTGGGTTTGGCAGTACTGCTGCCAGCAATGCCGCTTCCGACATGGTTAACCGGCTGGCCGGTTTGTGGAAATAGCGCTGAGCCGCCTCTTCCACGCCAAACACGCCGTCGCCAAACTCCGCAATGTTGAGATACACCGTCAGGATACGCCGTTTCGTCCACACCGCTTCCATCCCCAGCGTCAGCCCGGCTTCCAGCCCTTTCCGCACCCAACTTTTTCCATCCCATAACAGCAGGTTTTTCACCGTTTGCTGAGAGATAGTCGACGCGCCACGAATACGGTTCTCATGGCGTTCATTATGTGAAAGCGCCTTCTGGATCGCGCCAATATCCAGCCCCCAGTGATCGGGGAAACGCTGATCCTCTGCAGCGACAACGGCCAGCGCCATCCACGGTGAAATCTCATCCATACTGACCCAGTCGGAATGAGCAACATACCCAAAGTTACCCGTCAGCCAGGCTCCAATCTGCCGCTCGGCCATCACAGCAGAGAATGGCACCGGCAGAAAGCTGAACAGCACAATGCTGCCGCCCCAGAAAATGGCCAGTACCAGTAAAACCCGCAGCGCAATACGTTTCAGCCTGATTTTCAGCGGGCCGCGAAAGCCGTTTCTCATTCCGCCAGCACCAGTATGCGCGCCACCAGCTTTTCGATCCCCACCGCAGCCTGCGCAATATCCTCAGCAAGCATATATGCTGGCGTGGTTACCACTTTATTCTCTTCATCCACCACAATATCGTCCACCGGGCACGGCACATGTTCCGCTCCCATCTCTTCCAGCATTTCAGCGATATCGACATCCGTACCGATTGTCAGACGCAGCGGGAAGTCGAAAATTTTCGGCAGCAACGCCGGAGCGATACACATAAATCCCAGCGGTTTACCCGCCTGATGCATCTCCAGCACGCGCTGTTTAAGCGTATCATCGACGACACACGCGCTGCCCTGGCTGGCGAAATTACTTAAATTTTTGGCGGCACCAAAACCACCAGGCACAATCAGCGCATCCAGATCATTTACTGATAGCTGTGCCAGAGGCCGGATATTTCCACGCGCAATTCGGGCAGCTTCGACCAGCACATTGCGGCTCTCAGTCATGACCTCACCCGTCAGGTGATTCACCACATCGCTCTGCCATTTATCCGGCGCGAAACAAACTGCCTCAGCGCCTGAACGGGCGATCGCCAGTAATGTGATCACCGCCTCATGGATTTCCGCACCGTCATAGACACCCGCGCCGCTAAGAATCACGCCTACTTTTTTCATTTTGCTCATCCTTTATGCAGCGTACCGTCGATAATTAAAAATTTTGATAAGGGAGCCTTGCTTCACACATTTCACTGATTGATGTAACAAATCATTTAAGATTTGCTATCTTATGTGCGTGTGGTCGAATTTTTTCAGGCTACGCCCTTGCAAAAAAGAGTAAAAATTACGGCGCAGCTACGGTTTCCCTGGTGTTGGCGCAGTATTCGCGCACCCCGGTTAATCCGGGGTCATTTTTTTCCAGCGTCCACCGCCGCAACCCAAGCTTTCAGTACCGCCACATCGTTCTGCCACTCCTGTTTCATCTCTTCCACCCATTCGCCGACATTGTCCCACCACGCCGGAAGATCGGGAGACTGGATCTGTTGCCCCAGTTGTTGCAGATGGCGTAAACCGACAGAGCCCGCCGCGCCCTTAATTTTATGTCCCTCTTCGGTTATGCCCTTCTGATCGCGTGCCGTAAGATTTGACTCAAGCACATTGAGATAGCCCGGCATCATTTTCTCAAAGACAGCCAGCCCATCGGTGATCAATTTAGGCCCCACCAGCTCGATATATTGCTCAAGCATGGCCGTATCCAGCACCGTTTGTATTTTGCTGTTATCGACAGTTGTCACCTGCTCCTCCTCGTTGGCGTTTGTATCCCAGAACTTTTTAATCATGGCAGTTAATGCCGGGACCGCCAGCGGTTTGCTCAATACGTCATTCATGCCCGCATCGAGATACTCCTGTTTATTTTTCAGCACGTTGGCCGTCAGCGCTACCAGCGGCGGCAGATCTTCACGCGGATAACGGCTGGTTAGCGTGCGGGAAATATCCAGCCCGGTCATGTCCGGCAACTGAATATCCAGCAGCAGCAGATCGTATTCGCCAGGGGCAAACATCTCCAGCGCGGCGCTGCCGGTCATCGCCACATCAACGCTACAACCCAGCTTTTCCAGCACCGAGCGTGCGACAATGACATTCAGCTCGATGTCCTCAACCAGCAGCACATGCAGCGCGGGCAACGGCATGTCATCATCTTCGAAAACGTCATCAACTTCTTCCGCCACTGCGGGCGCATGAACGGTCAGCGTAAAGATGGACCCGGCGCCAGGCTGGCTGCTGACAGAGATATCCCCCCCCATGTTTTTGGCGAGGCGACGCGAAACGGCCAGCCCGATACCCGTCCCCGTGGCCGGTTTGCCGCCGTGGCTATCTTTGACTTGGTAATACATGGCAAAGATCTTATCCTGCTCGTCGCGCGGAATACCGATACCGGAATCCTGCACTTCGAAGTGCAGCATTTCGCCTTCGTCGTAGCGAACGCGCACTTCAACCTGCCCTTGTGGAGTAAATTTCACCGCATTGCTGATCAGGTTCCATAGAATCTGCCGCAAACGCGTACCGTCGGTAATCACCTTGTGCGGCAGCGGCAACGTTGGCTCCAGTACAAAACGCAGCCCTTTTTGGTGCGCCTGCAAACCGGAAAGGTTTTCCAGATCGGCAAGGAAGCTGGTGAAATCCAGCGGCTGGTTATCAAGCTGAACTTTGCGGCGCTCCATTTTATCCATGTCGATAATATCGTTGAAGATATTCCCCAGTGTTACGGCGGAAACATGGATTGTCTTCAGGTATTTCTCTTGCTCCTGCGTCAAATCCGTGTCGAGCAGGATCCGGCTCAGGCCGACGATGCCATTCAGCGGTGTACGCAGTTCATGGCTAATCGTGGAAATGAAGGTGGTCTTATCCCGGCTGGCCCGCTCCAGCGCATCCTGGTAGCGTTTACGCTCAGTAATATCGCGGCCAAAGCCCATCAGCCCGTGGCGTTTACCCACGCGGTCGTAATAAGGCACTTTACGGATTTCGAAACAGGCTTTGCGCCCGTCCGGATAATCCAGCCACTGTTCATAGGTCAGCGATACGTTATGACGAAAGACTTTTTCATCAGTTTCAATAACTTTCGCCGCAGCTTCCTCTGAATAGACATCCTGCGGTTTCAGGTGAATGAGCTGCTTCTCGCTTTTGCCGGTCAGCAGTTCCATCGCCCGGTTACAGCCGGAAAATTCTTTATCTTCGTTGCGGTAGAAAACCAAATCCGGTGAGGCATCGAGGAAAGAGCGCAGAAAGGAGGATTGTTGTTCAAGCTGGATCTGCGTTTGCTCACGCTCCTGCATCTCTATTTTTAGCTGTTCAAAGGTCTCCTGGCGCTCCGCTTCAGCCTTTTCACGATCGCTAATCTCTTGATTAAGCTGGGCAATATTATCTTTTAACTGCACATTGAGCTTCAGATCGCGATCGCGCATCTCTTCGAGTTTTTCTACCAGCCGCGATAAGCGCTGACGAGATTCTTCCAGCTGCTCAACCACCACCGATAAGAAGTAGACCGCCCACGGAGTGATCAGCAGACCAAAAAAGATCGAGCGGATAACATCAATGCTCTCCACCTGACCCTGCAATACCATGGTGACCGCCATCTGCACGACGATTGCCAGCACCACCAGCGCTAAAGCCAGCAGCAAGGAAAAGCGCACCAGACCAAGCTTCATCATCAGATCGACGTAGTATTGCGCCAGTAAACGGATTTGCTTCATAGAGTTTCCCTCGGACAATTGCGCTCAATAATACTCAATTCTGGGCAAGGGATTGAAGCTTGTGTGAAAAATGCGGTGAGAGTTAAGGTTTTGTTGCCGGTTCAGGCGGGCAATTGCCAGCAACGTCCAAGCGCCGAACCTTGTCCGCCCTGCTCATTCAGATAACGATCCAGCTCCACCATGCCGGTCCAGCGGTTTTCGCACCACAGCGGTGCCAGCAGTGTCGGGCGGCGCGCGCTGGCGGAAACGCGATGATAGATCACCTCTGGCGGCGTATGGCGAATCATCTCTCCGGCAATAACGGTATACTCTTCCAGACCAATACCGTTCAGGCGGCCGGCTTCCCATGCCTTCGCCATAATACTGCCTTTCACGATATGCAGCGGATGCAGCTTAATGCCATCAACGCCAGCATCTGTAACGCGCTGTAGGGTCTCCAGGCAATCCACGCAACGTTCCCCCGGTAACCCGACAATCAAATGCGTGCAGACCTTCAGACCGCGTTTACGGGCCTGCTGCGCCGTTTTCTGGTAGCAGGCGAAATCATGCCCACGGTTGATGCGGTGCAGCGTTTTATCATGAGCGGTTTGCAGGCCCAATTCCAGCCACACTTCATAGCCCTGTTGATGGTATTCACAAAGCAAATCCAGCACCGCTTCCGGCACGCAATCAGGGCGCGTGCCGACGCATAACCCCACAATGTTCGCCTGGCTTATCGCCTGCTGATACATCGACCGCAACACCTGCACTTCCGCCCAGGTGCTGGTATAAGCCTGGAAATAGGCGAGATAGCGACGAGCGCGATTGACGAGGTTCGCCTGATGAGCAAGCTGGTCAGCAATGGATTGATGCTGCTGTGCCTCATCGGCAAAAGACGCGACATTACAGAACGTACACCCGCCGCGTCCGATGGTGCCATCGCGGTTTGGGCAGCTAAAACCGCCATGCAAAGTGAGTTTATGGACTTTTTCTCCATATCGGCGAGCAAGATCCCCACCAAACATATTGACTAATTTCTGTAACTGCATAATCTGAAAGGCCGCCCTGACGAAAGGGTGTAGCCTGCCATTTTTAGCTTTCATCGGCGATGACCTGGATCAATCGCCCCGGAAGGCTTTTATCCATTGCATAAACAGTCAATATAACCGCAATTTCATTCACCCAAAAGGTGATTACTTTTCCTTATACTCCTGCCTTATTTTGCAGAAATACGTGTGGAAGTAAAAAACAGTGTCTTCATGCAACTCTCATCCGCACAGCAGAATAAAAATCTGCCGTTAAAGACACAATCAGGACAGAACATCAGAAACTACGCTTTGGTATAGTGAGTCAGATCACACTCCGCTACCGCTTGTCGCTGCGCTTCATGAATGTAAAAAACCTTAAATAAATATAAATATCAAACAGATAATACATCTTTAGCACATTTTTGTATAAATAAGCTCGGCATTTGACCTGTGTACGGATTCCCGATAACTTGGGAATCCGCTGGAAGCTTTCTGGATGAGCAGTCTGCTCATCATATTTATGCAGTAATTGAGATTCCCTCTTAAGCAAGTCCTCAACACTTGTGTATCGATGCGAAAAGGAAATTAAAGAGGGCGACATGCGAGGCATATGCCCCGTCGCCATGCTCTTTTTGCGCCTGTGCGTATCGATCAACGGAGGGTGTCTCGTAGAGCCTGGGGAGGTTCACTGATATGTTGTACGATAAATCTCTCGAGAGAGATAACTGTGGTTTCGGCCTGATCGCCCACATAGAAGGCGAACCTAGCCACAAGGTAGTGCGTACCGCTATTCACGCACTGGCCCGAATGCAGCACCGTGGCGCAATCCTTGCCGATGGTAAAACCGGCGATGGTTGCGGCCTGCTGCTGCAAAAACCCGACCGTTTCTTCCGTATTGTGGCGGAAGAGCGCGGCTGGCGCTTAGCCAAAAATTACGCCGTGGGCATGCTGTTCCTGAATCAGGATCCAGAAAAAGCCAGCGCGTCGCGTCGCGTTGTTGAAGAAGAGCTGCAACAAGAAACCCTGTCGATCGTCGGCTGGCGCGATGTGCCAACCAACGAAGGGGTACTCGGTGAAATCGCCCTCTCCTCGCTGCCTCGTATTGAACAAATTTTCGTGAACGCCCCTGCAGGCTGGCGCCCGCGCGATATGGAGCGTCGTCTTTTTATCGCTCGTCGCCGCATTGAAAAACGCCTGCAAGAAGATAAAGAGTTCTACGTTTGTAGCCTCTCCAATCTGGTGAACATTTATAAAGGTCTGTGTATGCCGGCGGATCTGCCGCGCTTTTACCTGGATCTGGCGGATCTGCGTCTGGAATCGGCCATTTGCCTGTTCCACCAGCGCTTCTCCACCAACACCGTGCCACGCTGGCCGCTGGCACAGCCGTTCCGCTACCTGGCGCACAACGGTGAAATCAACACCATTACCGGTAACCGCCAGTGGGCGCGCGCGCGTACCTACAAATTTAAAACGCCGTTGATCCCGGATCTTCATGATGCCGCGCCGTTCGTCAACGAAACCGGTTCTGACTCCAGCTCAATGGATAACATGCTTGAGCTGCTGCTGGCTGGCGGGATGGATATCGTACGTGCCATGCGTTTGCTGGTGCCGCCAGCCTGGCAGAACAACCCGGATATGGATCCGGACCTGCGCAGCTTCTTCGACTTTAACTCCATGCACATGGAGCCATGGGACGGCCCGGCGGGCATCGTCATGTCCGATGGGCGTTTCGCTGCCTGTAACCTTGACCGTAACGGTCTGCGCCCGGCGCGTTATGTCGTCACCAAAGACAAGCTGATCACCTGCGCTTCAGAAGTGGGGATCTGGGATTATCAGCCGGACGAAGTGGTAGAAAAAGGCCGTGTCGGCCCGGGCGAGCTGATGGTTATCGATACCCGCGACGGGCGCATTCTGCACTCGGCCGAAACCGATGACGATCTGAAAAGCCGCCATCCGTATAAAGAGTGGATGGCGAAAAACGTTCGCCGTCTGGTGCCGTTTGAAGATCTGCCAGACGAAGAAGTCGGTACCCGCGAGATGGACGACGATCTGCTGGCAAGCTACCAGAAACAGTTTAACTACAGCTTTGAAGAGCTGGATTCGGTTATCCGCGTGCTGGGTGAAAATGGCCAGGAAGCAGTCGGCTCCATGGGCGATGACACCCCGTTTGCGGTGCTCTCCAGCCAGCCGCGCATTATTTATGACTACTTCCGCCAGCAGTTCGCACAGGTCACCAACCCGCCAATCGATCCGCTGCGTGAAGCCCACGTTATGTCGCTGGCTACCAGCATCGGTCGCGAAATGAACGTCTTCTGCGAAGCGGAAGGCCAGGCACATCGCCTGAGCTTCAAATCACCGATCCTGCTGTACTCCGATTTCAAGCAACTGACGACGATGGAAGAGGAGCACTACCGCGCCGACACGCTGGATATCACCTTCGACGTGACCGAAACGTCGCTGGAAGAGACCATCAAAGCGCTGTGCGATAAAGCAGAACAGATGGTGCGTAACGGTACTGTATTGCTGGTGCTTTCTGACCGTAACATCGCCAAAAATCGTCTGCCGGTTCCGGCGCCGATGGCGGTGGGCGCGATCCAGACTCGCCTGGTGGATAAGAGCCTGCGCTGTGATGCCAACATTATTGTTGAAACAGCAAGCGCCCGCGATCCGCACCACTTTGCGGTGCTGCTCGGCTTCGGCGCGACGGCCATCTACCCGTACCTGGCGTATGAAACGCTGGCGAAACTGGTCGACAACAATGCCATCGAGAAAAATTACCGTACAGTGATGCTGAACTACCGTAACGGCATCAATAAAGGGCTGTACAAGATCATGTCCAAAATGGGCATTTCGACCATCGCCTCATACCGCTGCTCAAAACTGTTTGAAGCTGTGGGCCTGCACGATGACGTTGCTGCGCTCTGCTTCCAGGGCGTAATCAGCCGTATCGGCGGCGCGGGCTTTAGCGACTTCCAGCAGGATCTGCTGAACCTCTCTAAACTGGCCTGGCTGGCGCGTAAACCGCTGTCACAGGGCGGCCTGCTGAAATATGTTCACGGCGGCGAATACCACGCTTATAACCCGGATGTTGTGCGTACCCTGCAACAGGCCGTACAGAGCGGTGAGTACAGCGATTATCAGGAATATGCGAAGCTGGTTAACGAACGCCCGGCGGCTACGCTGCGCGATTTGCTGGCTATCACGCCGAACGGTGAAGCGGTCAGTCTGAAAGATGTGGAACCGGCGAGCGAGCTGTTTAAACGCTTCGATACCGCAGCGATGTCGATCGGTGCGCTCAGCCCGGAGGCTCACGAAGCACTGGCAGAAGCAATGAACAGCCTCGGCGGCTTCTCCAACTCCGGTGAAGGTGGCGAAGATCCGGCGCGTTACGGCACCAATAAAGTGTCGCGTATCAAGCAGGTTGCTTCTGGTCGCTTTGGCGTAACCCCGGCATACCTGGTGAATGCTGATGTCATTCAGATCAAAGTCGCCCAGGGAGCAAAACCGGGCGAAGGCGGTCAGTTACCGGGTGACAAAGTCACGCCGTACATCGCCAAACTGCGCTACTCCGTACCCGGCGTAACGCTGATCTCTCCGCCGCCGCACCACGATATCTACTCTATCGAGGATTTGGCGCAGCTGATTTTTGACCTGAAGCAGGTCAACCCGAAAGCGATGATCTCTGTGAAGCTGGTTTCCGAACCGGGCGTCGGTACCATCGCTACCGGTGTGGCAAAAGCCTATGCCGATCTGATCACCATCGCCGGTTACGACGGCGGTACTGGCGCAAGCCCGCTCTCCTCGGTGAAATATGCCGGTTGTCCGTGGGAACTGGGGCTGGTGGAAACCCAGCAGGCGCTGGTCGCGAACGGTTTGCGTCACAAGATCCGTTTGCAGGTAGATGGCGGTCTGAAAACCGGCCAGGACATCATCAAAGCCGCCATTCTCGGTGCCGAAAGCTTTGGTTTCGGTACCGGACCGATGGTCGCGCTGGGCTGTAAATACCTGCGAATTTGTCACCTGAACAACTGCGCAACCGGCGTAGCGACTCAGGATGACAAACTGCGTAAAAATCACTATCACGGTCTGCCGTTCAAAGTGACTAACTACTTTGAATTTATCGCCCGTGAAACCCGCGAGTTAATGGCGCAACTGGGCGTGAAACGTCTGGTCGATCTGATTGGCCGCACCGATCTGCTGAAAGAGCTGGACGGTTTTACCGCCAAGCAGCAGAAACTGGATCTGGCGAAACTGCTGGAAACCGCCGAGCCGCACCCAGGCAAAGCGCTGTACTGCACGGAAAACAACCCGCCGTTTGATAATGGCGTGCTGAACGCGCAGTTGTTACAGCAGGCGAAACCGTATGTCGATGAGAAGCAGAGCAAAACTTTCTGGTTCGATATCCGCAACACCGATCGTTCTGTGGGCGCTTCGCTGTCTGGCTACATCGCGCAGTATCATGGCGATCAGGGGCTGGCAGCCGATCCGATTAAAGCGCATTTCAGCGGCACTGCAGGCCAGAGCTTCGGCGTGTGGAACGCAGGCGGCGTTGAACTCTATCTGACTGGCGATGCCAACGACTATGTTGGTAAAGGTATGGCGGGCGGTTTGCTGGCGGTGCGTCCGCCGGTGGGTTCGGCCTTCCGTAGCCATGAAGCGAGCATTATCGGTAACACCTGCCTGTATGGCGCAACCGGCGGTCGTTTGTACGCTGCGGGCCGCGCAGGCGAGCGTTTTGCGGTGCGTAACTCCGGCGCCATCACGGTTGTAGAAGGCATCGGCGACAACGGCTGTGAATATATGACCGGCGGCATTGTTTGCGTGCTGGGTAAAACCGGCGTCAACTTTGGAGCAGGGATGACCGGTGGCTTTGCCTATGTACTGGATGAAGACGGTGAATTCCGTAAACGCGTTAACCCGGAGCTGGTGGAAGTGCTGAGCGTCGATGACCTCGCCATCCATGAAGAGCATCTGCGCGGTCTGATCACCGAGCATGTGCACCATACCGGTTCTCAGCGCGGCGAAGAGATCCTGGCGAACTGGCCAGCATTCTCGTCGAAATTCGCCCTGGTGAAACCGAAATCCAGCGATGTCAAAGCCCTGTTAGGTCACCGTAGTCGTAGCGCGGCAGAGTTGCGCGTGCAGGCGCAGTAAGGAATTGAGATGAGTCAGAACGTTTACCAATTTATCGACTTACAGCGTGTTGATCCGCCCAAGAAACCGATCAAGCTGCGCAAAATTGAATTTGTTGAAATCTACGAGCCCTTCTCTGAAGGGCAAGCTAAAGCGCAGGCCGATCGCTGCCTCTCCTGCGGTAACCCGTATTGCGAGTGGAAATGTCCGGTTCATAACTACATTCCTAACTGGCTGAAGCTGGCCAACGAAGGTCGTATTTTTGAAGCAGCTGAGCTGTCGCACCAGACAAACACCCTGCCGGAAGTATGCGGACGCGTCTGCCCGCAGGACCGTCTGTGTGAAGGTTCCTGCACGCTGAACGACGAGTTTGGCGCGGTTACCATCGGCAACATCGAGCGCTATATCAACGATAAAGCGTTCGAGATGGGCTGGCGTCCCGATCTGACCGGCGTGAAGCAAACCGGTAAACGCGTGGCGATTATTGGTGCAGGTCCGGCAGGTCTGGCATGTGCCGATGTGCTGACCCGCAACGGTGTAAAAGCCGTCGTCTTCGACCGTCATCCGGAAATTGGCGGCCTGCTGACCTTTGGTATTCCGGCCTTCAAGCTGGAAAAAGAGGTGATGATCCGCCGCCGTGAGATTTTCACCGGCATGGGTATTGAGTTCAAACTCAATACTGAAGTGGGTCGCGATGTGCAGATCGACGAGCTGCTGAAAGATTACGACGCGGTGTTCCTCGGCGTCGGGACCTATCAGTCAATGCGCGGCGGGCTGGAAAATGAAGACGCAACGGGCGTATTCGACGCGCTGCCGTTCCTCATCGCTAATACACGTCAGATTATGGGCTTTGGTGAAACGCCAAATGAGCCGTATATCAGCATGGAAGGCAAACGCGTCGTGGTGCTTGGCGGTGGTGATACCGCAATGGACTGCGTGCGTACTTCCGTTCGTCAGGGAGCAACGCATGTAATTTGTGCTTATCGCCGTGATGAAGAGAACATGCCGGGTTCACGCCGCGAAGTGAAAAACGCGCGCGAAGAGGGCGTGGAATTCCAGTTTAACGTGCAGCCGCTGGGCATCGAAATCAATGCCAACGGCAAAGTCTGCGGCGTGAAGATGGCGCGGACCGAAATGGGCGAGCCGGATGCAAAAGGCCGTCGTCGTGCGGAAATCGTTCCGGGTTCTGAACATGTGGTTCCGGCCGATGCCGTGGTGATGGCGTTTGGTTTCCGTCCGCACAGCATGGAGTGGCTGGCGAAGCACAGCGTTGAACTTGACGCTCAGGGTCGTGTTATCGCGCCGGAAGGCAGCGAAAATCCGTTCCAGACCAGCAACCCGAAAATCTTTGCCGGTGGCGACATTGTACGTGGCTCCGATTTGGTGGTGACCGCGATTGCCGAAGGCCGTAAAGCGGCTGACGGCATCATGAACTACCTCGAAGTGTAATACCCATGTAGCGACCCAAAAGGAGGCTTCGGCCTCCTTTTTTATTAGCGGATCGCGGATAGTAAAACAGGGCCATTCGGCCCTGTCAAATTACTTCACAACCCGCAACGACGGGCGTCCACCGCGCGGCGGCGGATCGTCATCAGGGCCGTTGTCCTGATCGTCAGCATGATCGGGTTTATCACCGTCGATAACCGACATCACCGTCTCGCCTTCCTGCTCTGAAGTCTCGAGGTCGTCATTCAGCATGGCGACGTCTTCGTCGTAGGCAGCTTCCGGTTCGAACATGGTGCCTGCGCCGTTTTCACGGGCGTAAATAGCCAGCACGGCCGCCATCGGCACCGCAACCTGACGCGGCACGCCGCCGAAGCGCGCATTAAAACGCACCTCGTCGTTCGCCAGTTCCAGATTGCCTACCGCGCGCGGCGCGATGTTCAACACGATTTGACCGTCACGCGCATACTCCATCGGCACGCGAACGTCCGGCAACGTCACATCAACAACCAGATGCGGCGTTAGCTGGTTATCCAGCAGCCATTCATAGAAAGCCCGCAGCAGATACGGACGGCGTGGAGACAGTTGTGACAAATCCATTCAGTTAACCCCGGCCAAGGCGCATTTCGCGCTCAGCTTCAGTCAGAGAAGCCAGGAAGGAATCACGCTCAAATACGCGCGTCATATATCCTTTCAGCTCTTTGGCACCTGCGCCGCTCAGCTCGATGCCCAGTACCGGTAAGCGCCACAGCAGCGGTGCGAGGTAGCAGTCAACCAGGCTGAACTCGTCGTTCAGGAAGTAAGGTTTCTGGGTAAACAGCGGGCCAATTGCCAGCAGCTCTTCACGCAGTTGTTTACGGGCGGCATCGGCCTGTGCACCGCTGTTGTTCTGGATGATATTCATCAGGGAATACCAGTCCTTTTCAATGCGATGCATGTAGAGACGGCTTTCACCGCGGGCGACCGGGTAAACCGGCATTAGCGGCGGATGCGGGAAACGCTCGTCCAGATATTCCATAATAATGCGTGATTCCCACAGGGTGAGTTCACGATCTACAAGTGTCGGTACGCTTTGATTCGGGTTGAGGTCAATCAGATCCTGAGGAGGATTATCCTTTTCCACGTGCTCAATTTCGAAGCTGACACCTTTTTCGGCCAGCACGATACGGACCTGATGGCTATAGATGTCCACAGGACCAGAAAACAGCGTCATTACCGAACGTTTGTTGGCAGCGACAGCCATGAAAACCTCCAGGTATATTCAAGAATTTACTGCTACCGGACTTACTCGACCGGTCAGATGTGAGTTACCTACCCGCCCGTACTGTCACTTTCGTTCAGGAAGCAAACAAAAAATGAACAATCCCAGCCATTTGGGCAGAAAATTGGATGATAGTTTACCAGATTTTGCGGGGTTTGTGGTGAGGGGATTCTGCAAATGCTGAAAAAGACGCAGTAAATGATTGATTACTGTGGATAACACGATTTTTATCCATAAAAAAACCCGGCTTGCACCGGGTTTTTTCGCCAATCGTTCTGCCGAAGCAGAAAGCAATTAACGTTTGGAGAACTGCGGACGACGACGTGCTTTGCGCAGACCGACTTTTTTACGTTCAACCTGACGAGCGTCACGAGTGACGAAGCCAGCTTTACGCAGTTCGGAACGCAGAGACTCATCGTACTCCATCAGAGCGCGGGTGATACCGTGACGGATCGCACCTGCCTGACCGGAGATACCACCACCTTTAACGGTGATGTACAGATCCAGTTTTTCAACCATGTCGACCAGTTCCAGCGGCTGACGAACTACCATGCGGGCAGTTTCACGACCGAAGTACTGTTCCAGAGAACGCTGGTTGATTACGATTTTACCGTTGCCCGGTTTGATGAACACGCGAGCGGCGGAGCTTTTGCGGCGACCAGTGCCGTAGTATTGATTTTCAGCCATTGCCTATAATCCCGATTAGATGTCAAGAACTTGCGGTTGCTGTGCCGCGTGGTTGTGCTCGTTACCCGCGTAAACTTTCAGTTTACGGTACATAGCACGACCCAGCGGGCCTTTTGGCAGCATGCCTTTAACCGCGATTTCAATCACACGCTCAGGACGGCGGGCAATCATCTCTTCAAAGGTCGCTTCTTTGATACCACCGATGTGGCCGGTGTGGTGGTAGTACATTTTGTCAGAACGTTTGTTGCCGGTTACAGCAACTTTTTCTGCGTTCAGAACGATGATGTAATCACCAGTATCAACGTGCGGAGTGTATTCCGCTTTATGCTTACCGCGCAGGCGACGAGCCAGTTCGGTAGCCAGACGGCCCAGAGTTTTACCGGTCGCGTCAACAACATACCAGTCGCGTTTTACGGTTTCTGGTTTAGCTGTAAAAGTTTTCATTATAAAGCTTACCCAAATAATAAGTTACACGTTGGTGAACACCCAAACGCCTAAATACAAGTGAGGTTCACACGACATTGTCCAGTAAACCTACCCCTTCGGATATGTTTAGCCGGCACACAAGAGTTTCGGGAAAAAAACCTTGTAGTAACGTGGGGTCGCAGGATTATAGAGAAGTCGTGGGCAAAGATCGACCCCTTTTTGTGATTTGGCGCGGCTTTTGTGCAAGGCGAATCCCTCTCCCACCGGGAAAGGGAATTACCGATTACGGCATATGCGCACGCTTGAGATACTCTTCGCTCTGCATCTCTTGCAGGCGGGACAAACAGCGCTGAAACTCAAATTTCAGCTGCTCACCCTGATAAATCTCATGCAGCGGCGCGGCAGCACTCACCACCAGCTTCACGTGGCGCTCGTAAAACTCATCCACTAAAGCAATAAAGCGTCGTGCTTCACTCTCCATCAGCGGCGTCATTACCGGCACATCGAACAACATTACGGTATGGAACAAGCGTGAGAGCGCGATGTAATCATGCTGGCTGCGCGCATCGACGCACAGCGTGGCAAACGACACCGCCAGCGTCTGGTTTTCCACACCCAGCGTCGGCAGCGCACGGTGATTAATCTCCAGCTCCAGCGCATGCTCACGCTTTGTGCCCGCCAGCGCTAACCACAACGCCTCCATTTGCCGCGCGGTCTCGTTATCCAGCGGAGTCAGCCATAAGTGCGCCTGGGTTAATGTGCGCAGACGATAATCGACGCCTGCATCGACATTCATCACATCGCAAAACTGCTTGATGGCATCGATAGCAGGTAAAAAGCGCGAGCGCTGCAAGCCGTTACGGTAGAGCTCATCCGGTGGAATATTCGACGTCGCCACCAGCGTAATACCACGGGCGAACAGCGCTTTCATTAGCCCGCCAAGCAACATGGCGTCGGTAATATCCGAAACGAAAAATTCATCGAAGCACAACACATCGGTTTCAGCTTTGAAACGATCGGCAACAATTTCCAGCGGATCGCTATGTCCCTGAAGCGAGGTCAGCTCTTCGTGAACGCGCAGCATAAAACGGTGAAAGTGCAGACGTTGTTTACGCTCACCTGGCAGGCTCTGATAGAACATGTCCATCAGCCAGGTTTTGCCACGGCCAACGCCGCCCCACATATAGAGGCCACGCACCGGTACGCTCTCACGCGGCTCACGTTTTCCCAGCAGTTTGCCGAACTTCGCCAGCAAACCGCCGTTTGTCGGTGCGCTGTTGTGGCTGCGGGTAATAATCTCTTGATAGATATGTTCCAGCCGCTGAACGGCTTCTTTTTGCACATCATCCGGCTGATGGCTTCCCTCGCTGAGGGCGCTGTTGTATCGCGATGTCGGGGTAAGGCTTTGCATGGTGTTATTGTTGTTCCTTGAAAATCGATCCGCCCCCACAGGGTTGACGAAAAAAAGGCCGTTCTACACTACGCGATGATTTGTCAGGATTCCACTTCTACACCAGAAGCGGTTATAGTGGCACTATCAGGCGCAGGCAAGGAGCCTGCAGCCCACACCCTACGGAATCACAAAATAACGGGAGAAGTACATGACCTGGGAATACGCGCTAATCGGGTTGGTTGTCGGCATTATCATTGGTGCCGTGGGTATGCGTTTCGGAAACCGTAAATTGCGCCAGCAACAGGCCTTGCAGTATGAGCTGGAAAAAAACAAAGCGGAACTGGAAGAGTATCGCGAAGAGCTGGTGAGCCATTTTGCCCGCAGCGCGGAACTGCTGGATAACATGGCGCATGATTATCGCCAACTGTATCAGCACATGGCGAAAAGCTCGTCCAACTTGCTGCCGGAAATGTCCGCAGAAGAGAATCCGTTCCGCAACCGTCTGGCCGAATCAGAAGCCAGCAACGATCAGGCACCGGTGCAGATCCCGCGTGATTATTCTGATGGCGCTTCAGGCCTGCTGCGCGGCGGCGCAAGCCGTAAATAATCCCGCCCTGTCGTCTATTTTTTTCGGGCGCGTTCCCCGCGCCCACCCCAACTTCCGCATCACAGCTATTATTTAGTCATTCACCTCATTGTTACCCGGTTGAAATTTCAATAACATCAAACTGTTTTGGGGCGTCATTCCTTTTACTTCAGGTTACGAGAGCCAGCATCAATGAAGAAACCAACCCTGCTGTTGAGTGCATTTGCGTTAAGTGTCGGGTTAACTCTCTCGGCACCGTTTCAGGCGATGGCCGCCATGCCATCACAAGTGCCCGGCCAGGGCGCGTTGCCAAGCCTTGCGCCCGTCCTGGAAAAGGTATTGCCTGCGGTGGTTAGCGTGCAGGTAGAGGGGACCACACAAGGCCAGAAAGTTCCGGAAGAGCTGAAGAAGTTTTTCGGCGACGATGTGCCGGATCAACCGCAGCAGCCGCAACCTTTTGAAGGTCTGGGTTCCGGCGTGATCATTGACGCCGCGAAAGGCTACGTGTTGACAAACAACCACGTGATCAATCAGGCGCAAAAAATTAGCGTGCAGTTGAACGACGGCCGCGAGTTCGACGCCAAACTGATCGGCGGTGATGATCAAAGCGATATTGCTCTGCTGCAATTACAGAACGCCAGCAACCTGACGCAAATTGCAATTGCCGACTCCGATAAACTGCGCGTCGGCGACTTTGTCGTTGCCGTCGGCAACCCATTCGGCCTTGGGCAGACGGCCACTTCCGGGATTGTTTCCGCACTGGGCCGCAGCGGCCTGAATCTGGAAGGGCTGGAAAACTTTATCCAGACAGATGCCTCCATCAACCGCGGCAACTCCGGCGGCGCGCTGCTTAACCTCAACGGCGAGCTTATCGGCATTAATACCGCTATCCTCGCACCGGGTGGCGGTAGCGTAGGGATTGGCTTCGCCATTCCAAGCAATATGGCGCAAACCCTCTCCAGACAATTGATTCAGTTTGGTGAGATCAAACGCGGTCTGTTGGGCATTAAAGGCACAGAAATGAGTGCGGATATCGCCAAAGCCTTTAATCTTAACGTTCAGCGTGGCGCTTTTGTCAGCGAGGTGCTGCCTAACTCCGGTTCGGCAAAAGCCGGGATCAAATCCGGTGATGTTATTGTCAGTCTGAACGGTAAGCCGCTGAACAGCTTTGCTGAACTGCGTTCACGTATTGCCACGACGGAGCCAGGCGCGAAAGTGAAGCTCGGCCTGCTGCGCGATGGCAAGCCGCTGGAGGTGGAAGTCACGCTGGATAAAAGCACGTCTTCGTCCGCCAGCGCCGATCTGATTTCACCGTCATTGCAGGGTGCAGAACTGAGCGATAGCCAGCTCAAAGATGGCACCAAAGGCATCGCGATAAATAATGTCGAAAAAGGCAGTGCAGCCGCGCAGGCCGGTCTGCATAAAGATGATGTGATCATTGGCATCAACCGTGAGCGCGTTCAGTCGATCGCTGAAATGCGTAAATTGCTGGAAACGAAACCTTCGGTAATGGCGCTGCATATCGTGCGTGGCAACGACAGCATCTACCTGCTGCTGCGCTAAGTCCTTCACTCTCCGGACATCATCATGTGATGTCCGGAGAACTCATGTTATGCTGCTGCCGTTCTTCCTTTTAGCGATAATCCCATCATGTATGTGAAGATTTTACGTTCAGTTGCAATCGGTTTGGTTGTGGGTGGCCTGATCATCGTCGCCATGCCTTCGCTGCGCAAAAACATCCCACTTAGCGCTCCCCAGCTTGAAAGCGCTGACGAAACGCCAGCCAGCTATAATCCGGCGGTACGCCGCGCAGCGCCGGCGGTGGTCAACGTCTATAACCGCAGCCTGAATAGCTCCACTCATGATCGCCTGGAGATCCGTACGCTTGGTTCCGGCGTGATTATGGATCAGCGTGGCTACATCATTACCAATAAGCACGTCATCAATGATGCGGACCAGATTATCGTTGCCCTGCAGGATGGCAGAGTGTTTGAAGCATTGCTGGTTGGCTCGGATTCCCTGACCGACTTAGCGGTGCTGAAAATCAACGCGACCGGCGGTCTGCCGGTGATCCCCATCAATACCAAACGCACGCCGCATATCGGCGATGTGGTGCTGGCAATCGGCAACCCGTATAACCTTGGGCAAACAACAACGCAGGGGATTATCAGCGCTACCGGGCGTATTGGCCTGAACCCGAGCGGACGGCAGAACTTTTTGCAGACCGATGCTTCCATCAACCATGGAAACTCCGGTGGCGCGCTGGTCAACTCGCTGGGCGAGCTGATGGGCATTAATACGTTGTCGTTTGATAAGAGCAACGACGGCGAAACACCGGAAGGTATCGGTTTTGCCATCCCTTTCCAGTTGGCCACCAAGATTATGGATAAGCTGATCCGCGATGGTCGGGTGATCCGGGGTTACATTGGTATCGGCGGACGAGAAATTGCGCCGCTGCATTCGCAGGGCGGCGGTATCGATCCGATTCAGGGGATTGTGGTTAACGAAGTCTCGCCGGGCGGCCCTGCTGCACGCGCCGGGATTCAGGTCAATGACGTTATCACCTCCGTCAATGGTAAAGCGGCCGTTTCCGCGCTTGAAACGATGGATCAGGTCGCCGAAATTCGCCCGGGTTCCGTCATTCCGGTTGAAGTGATGCGCGATGATAAGAAACTAACGCTGCAAGTCACCATCGAAGAGTATCCGGCAACTAACTGATTGCCATAAAAAAACCGGAGCACAGGCTCCGGTTTTTTTTGGGCAGTGATAACACGTTAGCGGTTAACGAAATCTACGCCCAGTTGAATATCTTTTTTCAGCGTGTCGAGCATACCTTCCAGCGACTGTTGCTCATAAGCGCTAAGCTTGCCGATGGCATGACGCTCTTCAATGCCGTTTTTCCCCAGCAGCAGCGGCTGTGAGAAGAAGCGCGCATATTCGCCATCGCCTTCCACATAAGCGCATTCAACCACGCCTTTCTCGCCTTGCAGTGCGCGCACCAGCGACAAACCAAAACGCGCAGCGGCCTGCCCCATCGAGAGCGTAGCCGAACCGCCACCCGCCTTCGCTTCCACCACTTCAGTACCGGCATTCTGAATGCGTTTTGTCAGGTCTGCGACTTCCTGCTCGCTAAAGCTGACGCCCGGTACCTGCGACAGCAGCGGCAGAATGGTAACGCCGGAATGCCCGCCAATTACCGGCACTTCGATATCGCCAGGCGATTTATGCTTCTGTTCAGCAACAAAGGTGTTCGCACGAATAATGTCCAGCGTGGTGACGCCAAACAGTTTGTTTTTGTCGTAGACACCCGCTTTTTTCAGCACTTCCGCCGCAATAGCGACGGTGGTATTCACCGGGTTAGTGATGATGCCAATGCAAGCTTTCGGCGCGGTTTTCGCCACCTGGGCGACCAGGTTTTTCACAATGCCCGCGTTGACGTTAAACAGGTCGGAACGATCCATACCCGGTTTACGCGCCACGCCAGCGGAAATCAGTACGACATCGGCCCCTTCCAGCGCAGGAGTCGCATCGTCGCCGGAGAAACCTTTAATGCTCACATCAGTTGGAATATGGCTGAGATCAACAGCAACCCCGGGGGTTACAGGAGCAATATCATAGAGAGAGAGTTCTGAACCGGAAGGCAGTTGTGTTTTCAGTAGTAGGGCTAGCGCCTGACCGATACCGCCGGCCGCGCCGAGGACTGCGACTTTCATCCTAAACTCCTTATTATGGTTAGCTAAATATCTTGTTACTCCGTTGCGGCGACCTTAATTCACCCTGATAATTATGGCAATGTATGCGCAGAAATTCTGCGGCACACCCCCACTTTAAGATCTTATAAGAAGGTAAATACGTCGTCAGATCGGCAAACTAAGCAACTAACACTGAGAGTTTATAATATAGCTGCGATATCCACCAAAATAACATCAACTTTATAACATTTAATTTACTTTTTAATGTTATTTGCGACGTAAGACACATGTGCCTGTCCTTCAGCGCAGGATTTGGTAAACTCCGCGCCTTTCAGCATACATTTCAGAATTTCCCAGACGAGATTGTTTGCATAAAAATTCATTAATATGCATAATAATGTTGTTTTCACGGCCATATTACGGGTGACTTATGCGAAGCTCGGCAAAACAAGAAGAATTAGTTAAAGCGTTTAAGGCGCTTCTTAAAGAAGAGAAATTCAGTTCTCAGGGAGAAATTGTCCAGGCTTTACAAGATGAAGGCTTCGACAATATCAATCAGTCTAAAGTCTCCCGCATGCTGACCAAATTCGGTGCGGTGCGTACGCGCAACGCAAAAATGGAGATGGTCTACTGCCTGCCGATTGAACTGGGCGTCCCGACAACCTCCAGCCCGCTGAAGAATCTGGTGCTGGATATCGACTACAACGATGCCGTTGTGGTGATTCACACCAGCCCGGGCGCTGCGCAGCTTATTGCGCGCCTGCTGGATTCCCTCGGTAAAGCGGAAGGTATCCTTGGCACCATTGCTGGCGACGATACGATTTTTACCACCCCGGCCAGAGGCTTCACCGTTAAAGATCTCTACGAAGCGATCCTCGTTTTATTCGAACAGGAACTCTGATATTACTTTCCCCCCGCTTCGATTGCGGGGGAATGTTCTGCCTTCTCCCCCTTCGCTCACAACTTTTCACTCACATTAATTTAACAGTTAGTGCGATTTCCTGTTTCAAACCCCCGGTGCAGCGAATACCATCGCACAAAAAATCAAATTCAAATATCTATATGATTTTCTTAGATATAACCAAACATTTTTTAATCGTATCCAGTTTTTTTATGCTTTGTTGTTATAAAAAATGATTTCAATAAGGCTCAATTACCATAGAAACAATTAGCATGGTATTAATTTTTTCTGTGACTAGTGTATACTTGATTTTGTGATGAGGGTCACGAAACAAGACCCCAATGAATTGAAGTAAAAGAATACGACGAGGTAAAGAATCATGAATATCAAATCAACTGTTGCGACACTCGGCATTCTCTCAGCACTGTCATTTGGCGCTTTTGCTGCCGATTCCATCAGCGCAGACCAGGCACAATCACGCCAGCCTCTCGGCACCGTATCTGTAGGTGCTGTCGCCTCCTCTCCGATGGATATGCGTGCTGAACTGAACAAAAAAGCGGAAGAACAAGGCGCTTCTTCTTACCGCATTATCGAAGCACGTACCGGTGACAACTGGCACGCAACAGCCGAACTGTACAAATAAGTTTTACCGATAACCCTATGTCATCACTCAACGGCGCCAGGCATAAAAATAGCAGTTTAATCCTCCCTGCCGTTGAGACTCTCTTAAGGAGACAAATTATGAAACGCAATCTCATCATCGCATCCCTTGGCCTTGCATCCTTGATCTCTTTCGGCGCAAGCGCTGCAACGCTGATTAACAGCGAACAAGCGAGCAATCTGCAACCTATGGGCAGTGTTTCTGTTTCACAGGTAGCTGGTGTACCGATGGATATTCGCCAGGAACTCTCCGCGAAAGCTGACCAGGCGGGCGCCAGCAGCTACCGCATCATTGAAGCACGTACGGGCGACCAAACCCACGTTACGGCGGAACTGTATAAATAAACCCTCGTCGTCTAGTCCGACGACTTGCCCCTGCCTGTCAGGGGCTTTTTTTTGCCTTCAGCGCACATTAAAACGCAGCTCGCCTTCCAGCTCCTCTTCCGCTTCATCAAACAACAGGATCAATGCGCCAAAACGGCGGCGCTGTCGCTCCGGCAGATGAACAAACTCAATCTCCAGTGGTAAAGGTAATGCCCCCGCCATCACTGCATCCCACAGTGAATCGAGATCGTGAATTTTGTCGCTTCCCAGCTCGAACCGGCGCGAGAACTCCCGGTAGAACGCGCCCTGATCGTCGATGTTTTTAAAATCGAAAGTGTAGGTATTCATTATTTCCGCCACCAGCCCAACAGGGCGGCGTCCGCCGCCCGACGCGTTATAATCCGCCGAGATGCAGGGTCTTCACCTCAAGAAACTCCTCCAGCCCCAGCACCGACCCTTCGCGACCCAAGCCCGACTCTTTCACTCCGCCGAACGGCCCCAGTTCGGTGGATACCGCGCACTCGTTAATACCGATCATTCCGCTCTCAATGGCCTGCGAAACGCGGAACACCCGCTGCAAGTTTTGCGTATAGAAGTAAGCCGCCAGACCAAACGGCGTCGCATTCGCGCGCTGAACAACTTCTTCCTCACTGGTAAAGCGGAAACAGGCTGCTACCGGGCCAAATGTCTCTTCCTGCGCCAGCTTCATGCCATCGCTACAATCGCCCAGTACGGTTGGTTGCCAGAAGTTACCGCCAAGGCTGTGCGCTTTACCGCCAGCCAACACTTTAGCGCCTTTGGCCACCGCATCTTCCACATGCTCACGCACTTTCTCGACGGCGGCAGACTCGATCAACGGCCCCACGACCACACCCTCTTCCAGACCATTTCCCACTCTCAATGCGCTTACCGCCGTACTCAGTTTCTGCGTGAAAGTGTCGTAGACAGACTCATGAATGTAGAAGCGGTTTACGCTGACGCAAACCTGGCCGGCATTGCGGAATTTGTTCGCAATCGCCCCCTGAACTGCCGCATCGATGTCGGCATCTTCAAAGACGATATACGGCGCGTTGCCCCCCAGTTCCATCGACACTTTTTTCATGGTTTCGGCGGCATTGCGAACCAGCGTTTTCCCTACCGCAGTTGAGCCAGTGAAGGAGATCTTCCGTACCTCGTGGCTGGCCATAATCGCATCGCTGATTTCTGCCGTGTTACCGGCAACCGCATTGAGCACGCCATCCGGTACGCCCGCTTTCTTCGCCAGCGCCAACAAGGCAAACGCGCTAAGCGGAGTATTGTTCGCCGGTTTGATAACGCCGGTACATCCTGCCGCCAGCGCTGGTCCCAGCTTGCGGGTCAGCATCGCCATCGGGAAGTTCCACGGCGTGATGGCAGCCACCACACCTACGGGTTCCCGGGTCGCCAGAATGCGCGAACCCGGCTTGATCGGCGGGATAATTTCACCGTTGGCGCGTTTTGCCTGTTCGGCAAACCACTGAATAAAGCTGGCGGCATACTCGACTTCCCCCTCAGCTTCTTTCAATGGTTTCCCCTGCTCGGTAGTCATCAAGCGCCCTAACCAGCTTTTATTTTCAATGATCAATTCATACCAGCGATAGAGGATGGCGGAACGCTCTTTCGCGGTTTTCGCCCGCCAGCCTGGGAAAGCCCGGCTCGCCGCAGCAATGGCATCTTCAGTCTCTTTTTTTCCTGCTTTAGCGACGCTGGCGATGATTTCACCGGTGGCCGGATTCAGAACGTCAAATGTGGTGTTCAGGGATTTCCAGACGCCATCCACCAGATAGCCGGCCTGAAACAGTGGGTTGTCCTGCAATACCTGCGTTGTCATTTGCTCTCCCGATCGGTGTGTTATCAGCTTCCACAAAGTATAGCCATAAAAAAACCGACGCTTTTTGGCGTCGGTTTTCTGTTTAGTTGCTGGTCAGCGCATGCTGATATTTGTGGAGCATCCCGATTAATCGCTGCACCGGTTCGGTCACCTGCGGCGGCGCATCCCAGATGCGCAGTTTCTCCTGGTAGATATCCAGCTCTTCCAGCAGTTGCGTAAAGTAACGCCGTCGTCTGTTATCCGATCCGGCCGAAATCACTTGCGACGCGGTACGGCGTAACTGGCGATGAAAAGCGGAAAGATCATCGTTGATCGGCACCGGTGCATCGCGCAGACGCTGGTGGGCAATAATCAACGTTAATGCCAGACGGAACTTCGCCACGTCGCCGGGGAATTTGTTCAGCAGTAAAAACAGTTGCTGATATAGCGCGGGCAGATGGTTCTCTTTCCGTCGCGCCGTATTGGTGGTCATTGCCGATACCGCCGCCGAAACAAACTGATTCAACAACGTACGCCCGGTACGTGCCTGCGAGTTATCCCGCACCAGCAGCAGTACCACCATAGCCAGCACCACGCCCACTAACTGGCCGAGCGCATTATCGAGAAACTGGCTGAATTTAAAGGTCATTGGGTTATCAAGCACCAGAATGTTGATGGTGCCCGCCAGCGTCGCCATCGATCCCAGACGGCGCTTCTGTACCTCAATGCCGATGAAGAAGGCCAGCACCGCCAGGCTGATACAGAGCAGCAGCATACTTTGTTGCGTCGAGGGAATAATCACCAGAAAGAACAACGCGCCGATCGGTAACGCCCACAGCATGCCGTAGATAAAGTCTTTTGCCACCATTTTCGGGTTCGGCAGACGCATCGCCAGCGAGGTAACAACGGCAATCATTACCATTGATCCACTGCCGGATGTCCAGCCGGTCCACAGCCAGAAAAGTGTGCCCAGCATGCACGATAAAGTGGTGCGCCAGAAGTTAACCATTGCATGGTGACGTTCGGCGGATTCCGGTTTTACCACCACTTCGCCCTGCAGAACCTCTTCTTCAACCGCACTGATTTTGGCATTACCGATGACACCGCGTTTCAGCAGCAGGTAGCGCGTCGCCGCGCCCACCCAACTGTAGATGGTTACCGGCGTATCGCGCTCACCGGTCCAGGCCACCACCCGGCGCATGCGTTTCAACTGCTTATGCACATCCTGCACATTGTCGATGGGATCCGCGAACAATTCACGGAAAGTATCAGTGACCAGTTCCGGACGCGTATTCTGAATAAGGTAGGTTTCGCAAGCCTGAGTAATCAGCGTTAATGACAGCGTGTTGATGACTTTTAACCGCCGGTTAGCACGCCCCCAGCGAGAGGATTCAATATTCAGGTTACTGCGCATGCCTTCCAGCACGGTGGTACGGCGCACCAGCGCAGCCCACGCTTGATCCACCTCTTCTCTATCGCCGTGCTTGATGCACAATTGCATCAGTTGATAGTGCGCCACCAGCAGAGCATCCAGCTCACGGTCAATCTCACGTTTGATCGAGCGCGGGGAAAACAGCAGATCGGCAACAATGGCACAGAGGATGCCGATGACGATTTCGCTACAACGCTCCACGGCATATTGCGGTGCCAGCAGCGGCTCCGTCTGAATGGTCACGACGATGATTAACGCGGTATACCCTGCCAGCCCCCAGGCGTAGGAGTTTTCAACGCGTACCAGCGAGGAGAGCCAGGTACAAAAACCGGCCCAGATACAACACACCATCAGCATCAGCAGCGGCGTACGGATCAATACAATGATGATCGCCAGCCCGGCAATACAGCCGATAAACGTCCCGACAATACGCAGCATCCCGCGGTAACGGATAGCGCCAGAATAGGGCTCGCCACCGGCGGCAAACGCCGGGCCAGCCGCAACGATCGCGGCGGTCAGCACCGCCCAGCGCGGTGTTTCAAGCTGAAAGTGAAAACCGACAAACAGTGCCAGCACCACGGCAAAGGCCAGCTTGACGGCAAAGCGCAAATGCTGGCTGGCTATCGACAACAGCCCCATAGCGATTACCCCAGCTCACGCAAACGGTGGGCCATTTTACGGAAGAAGGAGTCCTGGCTTTCGTCACGATCGGTTTTCCCGGTCACCACAACGGTCGCGGTCGTGCCCGCAGGCCAGAGATTTCCCGGCTGTTTATCGAGGCGAATACGCACCGGCACGCGCTGGGCCAGCCGCACCCACTCCAGGTTAGAATCGATGGTCGCCATCCCTTTGCTGTCGTTGCTGCTGCTGGAGTTGGTCACACCGGCGGCGATGCTGTCCACCGTGCCTTTCAGCACCCGGTTGCTGCCGAGCGGCGTGATCTCTGCCCGGTAGCCAGGACGAACGCCTTCAAGTTTGGTCTCTTCCATATAAGCCAGAATATAGAAAGAGTTCTGTTTCACCAGCGCCACAGCGGTGGAACCGCGAGTAATAAACTCACCGGCGTAAACATTCAGGTTGGTGACCCAGCCGTCAGCCGGCGCGCGGATGATGGTGCGCTCCAGATCAAGTTTCGCCAGATCACGGGCCGCTTGCGCTTTCGCCAGCTGATGCATCGCCGTTTGCAGTATGTTGTTCGCCTGGTCGATCTCTTCGCGCGACATCGCCTGTACGCCCAACTGGTTACGACGTCCGGCCTCGCGACGCTTCTCGTTGACCAGCGCGTCGTAATAAGCAACATCCGCCTCATCTTCTGCCAGCGCTTTCTGGTAGCGGGGCTGATCGATGGTGAACAGCACTTGCCCCTCTTTTACCAGTTGGTTGTCATGCACGTTGACCGAAGTCACCAGCCCGGTGACATCCGGCGCGATGGCAACCACATCTGCGCTGAAACGCGCATCGCGCGTCCAGGGAGATTCGGTGTAATAGACCCAGGCGTGGAAAATTGCGATGAACGCCAGGATAACCAGAACGACCGTAATAGCGGTACGGGAGATATTTCTTGTTAGTGTTTTCACTTCGACCTCAAACAAACAGACGCGACAGCAGATAAAACAAGCAGCAGTACAGCGCAGTATTAAATAACGCAGGATGCCAGACGAAATCATAGATTCCGGTAGGGATCAGCACCCGTCGCACCAGCCAGAAAATCGCCAGTGACAAAATCAATTCGAAAAAAATCGGTGGGAACGACAAACCGAACACCACGATTACGGGAAACAGACTCATGTTGACCTTGATTCGAGAACAAGCAGGTGAAATTGTTTTTACGTCACCGCAGGAATAGGACAAGGAGTGCCAGGGCGAGAGTGACGTGAATATTCTTCAGAGATAGTATATTAACGTAACTGTTATGCTGTTATCTATATTGTGTGATCTAAATCACTTTTAAGTAAGAGTGAATAATGGAACGACTAAAACGCATGTCGGTGTTTGCCAAAGTGGTGGAATTGGGTTCATTTACCGCCACCGCCCGACAGCTGGAAATGAGCGTTTCGTCCATCAGCCAGACGGTGGCGAAGCTGGAAGATGAATTACAGGTCAAGCTGCTAAACCGCAGCACACGCAGCCTGGGGCTGACCGAAGCCGGAAAAATTTACTATCAGGGATGTCGTCGCATGCTGCATGAAGTGCAGGATGTTCACGAGCAACTTTACGCTTTCAACAACACGCCGATTGGTACGCTGCGCATTGGTAGTTCTTCAACCATGGCGCAAAATGTGCTGGCAAAAATGACGGCAGAGATGCTGAAAGAGCATCCAGGGTTGTCCGTTAACCTGGTAACCGGCATCCCGGCGCCGGATCTAATCGCCGACGGGCTGGACGTGGTGATCCGCGTCGGCGCATTGCAGGATTCCAGCCTCTTCTCCCGCCGCCTCGGCGCGATGCCGATGGTGCTGTGCGCGGCAAAAAACTATCTTGCCCAATACGGCGTGCCGGAAAAACCCACCGATCTGGCAAATCATTCGTGGCTGGAATATAGCGTCCGCCCGGATAACGAATTTGAACTGATCGCGCCAGAAGGGATCTCAACGCGGCTGATTCCGCAGGGACGTTTTGTCACCAACGATCCGATGACGCTGACGCGCTGGCTGACCGCCGGTGCCGGGCTGGCTTATGTCCCGCTGATGTGGGTGATCGATGAAATCAACAGCGGCCAGCTGGAGATCCTGCTGCCGCGCTATCAGTCCGATCCGCGCCCGGTTTATGCGCTGTATACGGAAAAAGATAAGCTCCCGCTGAAAGTGCAGGTCTGTATTAACTACATGACGGAATATTTTATTGAAGTGGGAAAGGTATATCAGGGAATGCAGGGGCGCAGTGCCTGAGCGGATAATCCTCTCCCCGCAGGGAGAGGATTTTAACGATTAAGCCGTACCGCCTACCGTCAGGTTATCTACTTTCAGCGTCGGTTGACCCACGCCAACCGGCAGGCTTTGTCCCTCTTTGCCGCATACGCCGACGCCGTTATCCAGCTTCAGATCGTTACCGACCATCGAGATCTGCTGCATGGCTTCGATCCCGGAGCCAATCAGCGTTGCGCCTTTCACCGCTTTGGTCACTTTACCTTTCTCAATCAGGTACGCTTCCGAGGTGGAGAAGACGAACTTGCCGGAGGTGATATCCACCTGGCCGCCGCCGAAGTTGGGTGCATAGATCCCATAATCAACGGATTCGATAATCTCTTGCGGCGTCGACTTCCCGGCCAGCATATACGTGTTGGTCATGCGCGGCATCGGCAAATGGGCGTAAGATTCACGGCGGCCGTTGCCGGTCGGTTTCATGCCCATCAAACGTGCGTTCATCTTGTCCTGCATGTAGCCTTTCAGCACGCCATTTTCGATCAGCACATTGTACTGCCCCGGCGTGCCTTCATCGTCAATCGCCACGGATCCGCGACGATCGGCAATCGTGCCGTCATCAACCACCGTACAAAGCTCTGAAGCCACCAGTTTGCCCATCTGCCCGCTGAATACCGATGTGCCGCGACGGTTGAAATCGCCTTCCAGACCGTGACCGACCGCTTCGTGCAACAGCACGCCCGGCCAGCCTGCGCCCAGCACCACCGGCAGTGTGCCCGCTGGTGCCGCAACAGCAGACAAGTTCACCAGCGCCATGCGCACGGCCTCTTTCGCCCACGCATCTGCACGTACATCGCCATCAACGTCTTGCAGGAACCAGTCATAACCGAAACGACCGCCACCGCCGCTGGAACCACGTTCGCGTTTACCGTCATCTTCCACCTGCACGCTCACCGAGAGACGCACCAGCGGACGCACATCGGCGGCCAGCGTACCGTCGGTCGCCGCGACAAGAATCAATTCATAAACGCCGGTCAGGCTGGCGGTTACTTCCTGCACGCGCTTGTCGGCCGCGCGCGCCACTTTATCCACGCGACGCAGAATATCCAGCTTCTCTTCGCGGCTCATGCTTTGCAGCGGATCGATGCTGGTATAAAGCGCGGTATGTTCCACCGCGCCCAGCGTCTTCACTTTGCCGTCGCCGTCTTCACGCACAATGGTACGCGCGGCCTGCGCGCTCTGCTCCAGCGCCAGCAGGCTTATCTGGTCGGCATAGGCAAAACCGGTTTTCTCACCGCTCACCGCGCGAACGCCCACGCCCTGATCGATATTGTAAGAGCCATCTTTAATGATGCTGTCTTCTAAAACCCAGGATTCGTGATAGCTCGACTGGAAATAGAGATCGCCATAATCAAGACGACGTGCGGTCAATTGACCGAGAATGGCAAACAGATCCTGATGACTCAGGCCATTCGCTGCCAGCAGTTGTTCACTCACCAGATTAAGACTCATCATTTTTTACTCATCGTTGCCGCCACATCGGGCAATAAAAAAAGCGATACAAGGAGCTTGAGGCAATTCGCCGATGCCGTCAAATCATTGCGTTTTGTCCGTACGCGGCTGGCGCAGGACTTCGTTAATCTGCGGCTGATCGACCGGGCCAGTAATGCGGTAGCGCAGAATAGAGACTTTATTCCATAGCGGCCCCAGCACTTTACTGGCGGCAAACACGGCCGCGCCTACGATCGGGTTGACGGCGAAAGCGGCCGCCACACCTACGGTCGCCGAAATTTCCGGTGCCACGACCGCTTCAACATCCAGCTCGCGACGCACCAGATCGACCGAACCTTTCATCGCGATATCCGCTTCCAGCCCGTCAACCAGCGTATCGTCGCTGTGCAATACGCCATCTTTGATCCATGCGGTGCTGCGGATCGAATCAAACCAGAACCCTTCACTGCTGAAGGTATCGCTAAAATCGAAGCGCAGTTTGCGCAGCAGCGCATCGACGCTGAACAGGCGCAGCACCTGACCCGCATGACCGGTGCTGATATCGGTGATCTGCCCTTTCCCCAGCCGCGTACGCAGAATGCCGTTCAACGACTCTTCCTGCGGCTGCCACGGCGGGCTACGCCAGTGCAGGTCATAATTAATATCGAAAGAGGAGCCACGAACCGGCGTCGGCACGCCAAAGAAACTCATTGCCGCATCGAGTTTCTCACCGCGCAGCACGCCTTTCAGCGATGTGCGTTCCGCTCCCTCCCGGTTCACCCATTCGCCGTCTGCCGTCAGACGCGCGGTGCCGCTGTCCACCAGGCCGTTTGCCAACGTCATCGTATCGCCGTTGATCGAAAAATCACCGTCGATGCGGCCATATTTTTGCCCCCACAGCCAGCATTCAGCACAGCGCAACTGCAAATCCGGCCAGCCGGTAAAATCAATACGGGTTTTGCCACGCAGCAACGTCGACGGCGACGAAATATCATCATCATTTGGCTGCGTATTCGACGGATTGTAATAGAGGTAACGAATGGCCGCCTGCCACGGCGCATTATCATGCAGCGTCAGCGTACCGCTAATTTCCCGCGCCTGCGCTTCAATGGTCGATCCGGAAAGCTGCGGCTGTGAAACGATACTCAGGTTATTCCACTGCTGCCCGCCCAGCGTCAGCGCTGGCGTACGTAACGTGATGCTGGAAGGGAAACTCGTTGAATTGCTGACATTATTCGCCACCCCCTGGCGGAACAGCGCCAGCCACTGCGCGCCGTTCATCGCGGGGAGATTCAGCTCCAGCCCGGCCTGTTCCGGCAATGGCGGAAGGGTGCGGCTATCCGACGTCCAGATCCCACGATCGAGCGTGAGTTTGTTGTTAAGCAGCCAGCGGCTATTGAAGTGATTATTGCTACCGGCGTTGCCGGTCAGCGTAAAGCTACGCAGATCGCCATCCACTTTTAGTTTTACCGGCAGCGCTTTACCTGCGGCTTTATCCAGCGGCGGCGGCAAGGTGCTGGCAATGTTACTCAGATCGCCATCAATATTGACCTTGTAGGTCGCACCGCCGCGATGCGGCAGCTCAATGCCAACATCCCCTTTCCACGCCACGCTGCCGCCGAGCGCAGACTCAAGTTGTGCGGGTAATACGCCCGTGCGCGCTGGCTGCCAGTTGCCATTGAGATTGACCGCAACCTGGTACGCTTTATCGCCTTCGGTGGTGGAAAAATCGAGGTTCAGCGGCTGATTAAACCAGGTTGCTTGTAACGGCTCGCTCTTCAGGGTGCCGTTATCGAAACTGAATTTGCCGCTGAGGTTTTTCAGCGTGCTGTTGAGCGGCTTGATAAACAAACTGTTGTTACGTAGCGCCACATCGCCTTTGGCGACGGTCATCTCGCCATCCAGAGGAATATCAAGATGTAAGCGAGCGCTTACATCACCATCAAGTTGCAGTTCATCCAGCGCGCTGGCCAACGTATCGTGCAGCGGCGTCTCTTTGAAATAGGGGCCAACGGCTTTGCCCGGACCGTTAATATCGGCATCAATCAGCAGCTTCTCTTTTTCGTAATCAGGAATAACCGCGTTCAGATTGCTGGCGGTCACACCGCCGAGAGCCGCCTTATCGCTTTTCATCCACAGACCGTCATTGAGGAAATCCAGCTCGATATCCAGCTTTTGCAGCGCCGGCCAGTCAGGCTGAAAAGCAAAGGTCGCATTGCGCAGCGGCACCAGCACTTCAAACTGACCTTCATTGTGCTTATAGGGGAATAAGTGCGGGTTGCCGCCGTACACCAGCGTGGCATCATGCGCCTGGCCGCCTTTAATGGCGGCGCTGAGATACGACACCAGCGCTTTGCCCATCAGGTTTTGTGGGAAGTAGCGCCAGGACTGCCCGGCGTCGGAAACATCGATCCCCGCCAGAATGCCAAGCCAAGGTTCATCATCCTGCGGCTGGAGATAACGGAAACCACCGTGGGCATGTAGCGCGTTCGCCTGCACATCAATGTTACGCCCATCAAGCTGGAAGCCATGTTCGTTCTTCTGCCAGTTCAGCGTGGCATCCGCTTTCTCAATCTCCAGCGGCGCCGGGAACACGCCGATGTACGGCATTTTCGCCTGTGTCACTGCGCCCGTTAAGCGCCCGTCAGCGAGGCTGCCTTCCAGCTTGCCGCTGAAATGTTCAACCCCCGGCAACAATTGCCACTGTTTCCAGCGGATATCTTTCCACTGTGCCTGGAAACGCGTTTTGTCGGCTGCCTGCAGCGGGATATCCAACGCCAGTTGCTCCAGCGAACCTTCCGGTTGCATGGTGCGCCAGATGTCGTACAGGGACGGCGAGATCTTCTGCGCAATCGGCAGCAGCCCTTCCAGCCCGCTCAGCTCAAGGTTGTTGGCGCGAACGCGTAATTCATCGCTGCGAACGCCGTTCACCTCACTTGCTTCCTGCGCCGGAACCCAGGCGAAACTCAGCGCGCCCTGCGGCCATGCGCGGTCATCAATAGCGATACGTGTTACCGGCACATCAAACTGCCAGCCTTGCTGTTGCCGGGAAACATGGACGGTCAGGTTATCGACCGTCAAACGGTGGGTGGTTGCCTGCTCTCCCTGCCAGCTTGCGCCGCCTTTTTTCAGCCACGCATCGCCGCTTTCCACCACGCCTTTATTCAGCGTCATCCAGCCCTCAAGGCTAAAACGGGCAGAATCGAGCGCCACATTGTCCTGCATCCACGTGCCGAGCCACGGTTTCACATCAATATCATCGGCTTGCAGCCAGACACGGCCATTATTCAGCAGTCCGTTGTCGTCGCGGAGATCCATCCGAACCTGCATCACACCGTGCTGCCCGGTCAGGCTCGAGAGACTGACTTGCCCCTCAGCGCGGTGCCGATCGTTGCCATTAAGCCAGGTAAGCTGCGGGATCGCCAGTTCGGCGCGTTGGCCGGAAAGTGTCAGAAAGCTGATGCGGCTGTCGCGGAGATCGAAATGATCGAACTGGCGTAAGAAGAGATCGCTGATGCGATCGCTGGCAATCGGCTCACCGTTGTCATTCCGTTGCAACGGCGTATTAGTGCGCGCGACCAGTTGATAAAAGGTGAGATTACGGAACTGCCAGCGCAGGTGCAGCAGGCTCTGCCAGACATCCAGCGCCAGCGTCACGCGCTTAACGGAAAGATCGCCGCCATCATTCAGGCGGGCCTGGATATCGCGCACTTCCAGCTCAGGGCCGAAATTCTCCCAGCGCGCCTGCAACTGGCTGGCCGAAACCGGAATGCCGGTTTGCGCCGTGATGCGCGTCAGGATCTCCTCGCGCCAGTTATCCAGGTGCGGCAACACCAGGCGCAAACCGCTCACCAGCAGCGCCGCGATAACAATCAGCGTCGCCCCTGTAAGCAGCAATATCCCCGGCAGTCGCCTCACGCCTCTCTCCTTGTCAACCCAATCAGACCCGCTTGTGTCGCAGCACGCTGCGTATTACATCATGACTACGTCAAACTGCTCCTGATTATAGAGCGGCTCGATTTGCACTTTTACCTGCTTGCCGACGAAGATTTCCACCTCGGCCAGCGCGTGCGACTCTTCGCCTTTCAGGGTTTCCGCTACCGCAGGTGAAGCATAGACCAGGAAGCGATCGGAATCGTAGGCATGGTGGACGCGGACGATCTCGCGCATGATCTCATAGCACACGGTTTCCACGGTTTTCACCGTTCCACGGCCATGACAGGTGGGACATTCGTTGCACAGGACATGCTCCACGCTCTCGCGCGTGCGTTTGCGGGTCATCTCTACCAGCCCAAGCTGGGAAAAACCGTTGATACTGGTTTTTACCCGATCTTTGCTCAGCGCCTGCTCCAGCGAATGCAGCACGCGGCGGCGGTGATCCTCATTATTCATATCAATAAAATCAATAATGATAATGCCGCCAAGGTTACGTAACCGTAGCTGGCGGGCGATCGCCTGAGTGGCTTCGATATTGGTATTGAAGATGGTGTCATCGAGGTTGCGATGACCGACAAATGCGCCGGTATTAATATCGACAGTGGTCATCGCTTCGGTTTGATCGATGATCAGATAGCCGCCCGATTTCAGTTCGACCTTACGCTCCAGCGCGCGCTGAATTTCATTTTCCACATCGTAGAGATCGAAGATCGGCTGACGACCGCTGTAATGTTCCAGTTTGCTGGTCATTTCCGGAATGTATTCGGCCGTAAACTCAAGCAGCGCCTCAAAGGTCAGCCGTGAATCAACGCGGATACGATCCAGATGCGCGTCGGCAAAATCGCGCAGTACGCGCTGCGCCAGCGCCAGTTCGCCGTAGAGCTTGCAGCGCGTCTGTTGGCGCTTCTTGCGCTCCATCACTTTTGTCCAGACACGCTTAAGATAAGCGGCATCAGACGCGAGATCCTCTTCGCACACGCCTTCGGCGGCAGTACGAATAATAAAGCCGCCCTGCTCATCGCAGTAACTGGCGACGACCTGCTTCAGGCGCTCGCGCTCGGCTTCACTTTCAATACGCTGGGAAACGCCAACGTGCGCCGCACCCGGCATAAACACCAGATAACGGGACGGCAGCGTAATATCTGTGGTGAGGCGCGCGCCTTTGGTGCCGAGCGGATCTTTGACCACCTGCACCATCAGATCCTGCCCCTGGCGAACCAGTTCGGAGATATCGCGAACGGTGAAGTTTTTCTGTTCTTCCCCGGCGACGCATTCGGTGTGCGGCATAATGTCGGAGGCGTGTAGAAACGCCGCCTTTTCCAGACCAATATCTACAAAAGCCGCCTGCATACCCGGAAGTACCCTGCTGACCCGACCTTTGTAGATATTGCCTACTATCCCGCGCCGTGCTTCGCGCTCGATGTGAATTTCCTGAAGAATACCGCCGTCAATATAGGCGACGCGTGTTTCCGATGGTGTAACGTTGACCAACAATTCAGCCGTCATGATTATCTCTTCCTTCACGCAGTGCGTTAAAATTGCTCAGCAATTCCCAGGTTTCCACCAGCGGTAAACCCACAACGGCATGATAACTACCGTTAATTTTCCTGACGAAACACCCACCCAGCCCCTGAATGCCGTACGCGCCGGCTTTATCCAGCGGTTCTTTGCTTTCGACGTAGGCGGCAATATCCTTTTCTGATAACACTCTGAAGGTCACTTCTGTTTCCACCAGACAATCAAGCAGATGCTGGCGATCGGCCAGCGCCACAGCGGTCATCACCTGGTGTGTTTGCCCGGAAAGCAGACGTAACATACTGGCAGCATGCGAGGAGTCTTTCGGTTTTTCAAGCACTTCACCATTAAATATCACAATCGTGTCCGCGCCTAACACCGGCAGATCGCGCGGTGCCATCGCTACGCCCGCCTGCGCCTTCTCACGCGCAAGGCGCAGAACGTACTGCTGCGCGCTCTCTTGCGGCTGGCGTTGTTCTTCAATTCCCGGAACGATACGTTCGAAAGCCACACCCAATTGGGTGAGCAGTTCCTGACGACGGGGGGAGCCGGAAGCGAGCCAGATATCTGTCATAACAACCTTTATTGCACCGCAAACTGCTGGCGGATCTTACGCATTAACAGGAAGAGCCATGGCCAGAGCACGCCATTTACGAGGCTGCTCCAGAAAATGTCGGGCTTGAACGAAACGTTAATGACCAGGAACTCAGCCCAGAAAACAATCACTTCGGTCGCCAGCGACAACAACATTACCACCAGCGCCTGTTGCCAGAGCGCCAGATTACGGAATAACTGAAATTTCAGTGCAACCAGATAGGCGACAATGCTTAATGACAATGCACGAACGCCAAGGGTGGATCCGCTAATCAGATCCAGTATGGCACCCATAGCGAAACCCGTACCGACATTTACGCGGTGCGGGAGCGCCAGGATCCAGTAAAGCAGAATAAGCAGCACCCAGTTTGGCCGGTAAACAAGAATGTCGTCCGGCCAGGGCATGATTTGAAGCAACAGAGCAATGAAAAACGAGAGCCAGATAACCCAGCGCCCCTGGCTACGGTAACTTGCCACTATTGCCCTCCCGGAGAGAGTTGCGGCGGCGGCTGTGTAATACCAGTTGCCGGAGCAGGCATCGGCGCAGGCGGCCCCATCACATCAGGCGAAGGCAGAACCTGCGGCATCATTTGCAGCAGACGTTCATTCGCCACGCGGTGCACATCTTCCGGCGTCCGAGGATTGGTGCCGTTACGATCTGCGCCCCACAGCAGCAACAGGTAACGTAAACGTTGCAGGCCCGCCGTCGGACGCGCCTGAATCACCGTGTACGCACGCTGCGTATCCAGTTTCACCGATGAAACAACGGCAACCGGATATCCTTCAGGGAAACGACCGCCAAGACCGGAGGTAACCAGCACATCGCCCACGCGAATATCGGTGTTCGCTGGCAGATGTTCCAGTTGCAGATCATCGGTACAGCCGTTACCGGCGGCAATCACGCGGATGTCGTTACGCAGAACCTGAATCGGCAACGCGTGCGTCGCATCGCAAATCAGCAGCACGCGGCTGGTCAGTTTCGCCACCGCGACGACCTGACCGACGACACCTTTGTCGCTGATCACCGGTTGGCCTTCGTAAACGCCGTTCGCGCTGCCCTTATCGATGACAACCTGATCGCTGTACGGATCGTTTACCGTCGAGATCACTTGGGTCACCATTTTCTGCTCATCCTGACGCAGCGGCGATCCCAGCAGTTCACGCAGGCGCGCGTTCTCCTGTTTGTACTGCCCTAACATCAGCAGTTCGCTGTTTTTCAGCAGCAGTTCCTGACGCAATGCCCGGTTTTCAAGCTCGAGTTGGTCGCGCGATGCCAGCGTTTGCGACACGCTGTCGAGTAATTCACGGGGACCATTGGAAATAAAATAGAAGGGGCTGACGGCAGTATCCATGTACGTTCTGATCTGGCTGAACGTACCGAGGCGGCTGTCGGCGATGATGACTCCAAGCGCCACCAAAACCGCCAGAAAAAGGCGAATCTGTAGCGACGGGCCACGGCTAAAAATTGGCTTCATAGGCTTTGCGTATTCTCAGGCCAGACAGAACCGGAGCGGGATATCACTCCGGTTCTGACGCGGACTATTCTTCGCTGAACAAGTCGCCGCCGTGCATGTCGATCATTTCCAGCGCCTTGCCGCCACCACGCGCTACACAGGTCAGTGGATCTTCTGCAACCACAACAGGAATACCGGTCTCTTCCATCAGCAGGCGATCGAGGTTACGCAGCAGCGCGCCGCCACCGGTCAATACCATACCGCGTTCGGAGATGTCGGAAGCCAGTTCCGGCGGACACTGTTCCAGAGCAACCATCACGGCGCTAACGATGCCGGTCAGCGGTTCCTGCAGCGCTTCCAGGATTTCGTTGGAATTCAGGGTAAAGCCACGCGGTACGCCTTCAGCCAGGTTACGACCACGCACTTCGATTTCACGCACTTCGTCGCCCGGGTAAGCGGAGCCGATTTCGTGTTTGATACGTTCAGCGGTCGCTTCACCAATCAGGGAACCGTAGTTACGACGGACATAATTAATGATCGCTTCGTCGAAGCGGTCGCCGCCAATACGCACGGAAGAGGAGTAAACCACGCCGTTAAGAGAGATAACCGCAACTTCCGTAGTACCACCACCGATGTCCACAACCATAGAACCGGTCGCTTCAGATACCGGCAAGCCTGCGCCGATTGCGGCCGCCATCGGTTCTTCAATCAGGAACACTTCACGCGCGCCTGCGCCCTGTGCGGATTCACGAATCGCGCGGCGTTCAACCTGGGTCGCGCCAACCGGCACACAAACCAGCACACGCGGGCTAGGACGCATAAAACTGTTGCTGTGCACTTGTTTAATAAAGTGCTGCAACATTTTTTCGGTCACGAAGAAGTCAGCAATGACGCCATCTTTCATCGGGCGAATCGCTGCGATGTTGCCCGGTGTACGCCCAAGCATCTGTTTCGCTTCATGACCTACTGCGGCCACACTTTTCGGTGAACCGGCACGATCCTGACGAATGGCCACCACGGACGGCTCATTCAATACGATGCCTTGTCCTTTTACATAAATCAGGGTATTCGCGGTACCCAGGTCAATGGACAGGTCATTGGAAAACATGCCACGAAATTTTTTCAACATACTAAGGGATAATCCTGAAAGCTGGGGCGGATACAAAATCCGCTTACTTTACCAACCACACGCAGCAGCGACAAGGCGTAAGAATCATCTGCTACGGTGAAAATTAGTGCAGTTTGTTTCCTTTGTCGCAAAACGACACGACTTCGGCCGGAAGCAGAAAAAACTCTTCTGTTCCAGCGTATTACTTTTGCGTTAATTCAAAGGTCAAACCGGTTTTTTATTACTGTCGCAATCCGGCGGGCAGGCAAGCACACCCCCAAAAATGACAGCGCGCATTATTCTACGTGAAAACGACTCAAACAGCAGTTCAAACCGAATATCTTTGCGAATATTTTTTCACATTGGTATCGAGCGGTAGAGAAGACGCGAAAAAATCGCCCTGTCCCCCGACAACGCCCCGATCCACCAGCGTCTGCCATTCAGCCCGCGCGCGAACGCCTGTCGCGAAAACGCGTGTCCGCGTGCCTTTGCACGCCTCCACAAGGCTTTGAACCAGCAACTGATTTTCGGTACGCTTTTCAATGTTCCTGACCAGTCCCGGATGCAGCTTTAATAACTCCACATCCAACACTTTAATCCAACTGGTGCTCACCAACGTCAGACCCGCCTGTACTACCGCTACGCGCGCGCCCAGAGCGTTAATTAATCGCACCACCGACTGTAACCGGCTGATATGTTGACAAACATCAGCCTCAGCAAGTTCAAAAATAATCCGTTTACGTTGAGATTTTTCGCATTCCATTAATGTGTCGCGCAGCCAGCGTTGAAAACGCGGGCGTACCAGAGACTGAACTGTCACCTGCATCGCCAGATTTTCTTCCGGCCAGAATCCCAGGAAGGGAATAAGACGGGTGATCTGCTGGCGGTCATACTCTTCGGAGAGGCCAAACTGGAGCACCATCGGCATATATTCTTCGGCGATCACTTCTTGTTCACCGTCGAAAATACGACACATCAGCTCACGGTGATGCACCAGCCCATCGCGATTGACCGCGGGTTTCTGATAAACGCGCGGCCCGCCCCGGCTCAACATCTGCTCTATCAGCGTCCGCCAGCGCACATTGCCACGCCCTTGCTCGGGTAAGGAATCATCATAAACCGACCAACTGTTACCACCCTGCAATACCGCATTGCGCGCCGCCGCTTCCGCGTGCTCCATCACTTGTTCCGTTGACTGGCCGCTACGCCATGCACAAACGCCGATGTGCATAATATCTTCGCGATTCTGCGCCTTATTGTGCGGCAGCCCATCGACAGATTTCAGGATCTGCCCGGCGATACTTTCCGCTTCCTTTAATGTCCGGTGCGGCAACAACACGGCAAAATCGCTGCGATGATAGCGTGCGAGCAGCGCGCCAGGGTAACGCATAATAAAAGTAGAAAGTAAGTTGATGAGGGTGAAGAAATACTCTTCCGCCGCCGTGGTCAGCCCCCAGCTCTCGCGCATGAGATCAAAATCCGGCAGGCGGATCATCATCACGACCCCGTGCGAACCGACTTTTTCCTGATCTTCCAGCAGTGTCGCCAGTTGATTATCAAAAAACAGACGGTTGTTCAGGCCAGTACGCGTATCTTGCGCCGCATAAGAGCGGATCAGCGTATCCATCCGGCTGCGCTGATCGCTGGCAAACTGGATATCTGTCAGCAGCACATCCAGCGCGCTGCTGGTGCGTGATGGCCACTCGTAGATGCTGCCGCGAACCTGCGGGCCCCGCTCGCCATTAAGGATACGCGTCGCCCGTCCTTCCAGCAGTTCCTGTCCGGAAAGCTGACGACGCAGCCAGCGCACAGCAAGAAAGATAATGACAATCATAAAACCGATCGCGACAGTCAACGGCGCCGTATTGACCAGCGAACGAAAGTAGTTGGCCATCGGATCCAGGTAGATAAGCGAAATCGTGAGGCCGGGGTTTTTCAGCGCCGGAACGGACAATTCACGGATCTGTAAACTACTGCCTGCCGGACGGTAGATGCCGTTGTGCGCATAGCTGAGCAGGGTTTTCTTCCCCTGCTTGATCTCAACTTTAATGATATCCAGCGGCACCATCAGTTCATCAAGCTGAGGCGAAAGCCGGTTGGCAGGGGTAGAAATCAGGCGGGTATCCACAACCGCAGCGACCGCCGCCACGCGGTTAGCCACCTTGTTTTGTATGGCATTATAAAAGCTCAGTGAGGAACCGATCAGCGTGACGAAAATCGCCAACGCGGTCAGCAGCGTCACAAAAGCGGAAAATTTCGTCGTTAATCGCATCCCTGTGTTAACTCCGTTGTATTAAAGAACAAGACGATACCGCCCCGGAGCTTCTTAAAAAGTAAGCACTAACTTTCAAATCTAACTGCGATATGGAATAGTCAGGAGTAAAGTTAGAAAAATCCGAGGACGTTTTACCCCTGCGAGTATAGTCCTCATAAATATTTTTCCAATCAGCAATCGTCCGGATGATTGTTTTCAGCAAAGAATCCCCAATGTTTGGTAACACACTCCCACTCGCGCTATCGCATCGCTTACACCATGCTTATTAACAAAATTCGCGGAGGATGCAATGAAGAAAAAACTGACTGAAGCCGACGTAACCGCTGAATCCGTATTTATGTTGCAGCGCCGTCAGGTACTAAAAATGCTCGGTATTGGCGCGACAACGCTAAGTTTGTCGCCGATGGCGCAGGCGGATCTGCTGGATTGGTTTAAAGGTCATGACCGTCCAAAAGCTCCCGCAGGAAAACCCCTCGACTTCAGCCAGCCTGCACAGTGGCAAGCCAAACTTGCGTTAACACCGGAAGATAAGGTCACTGGCTACAATAACTTTTATGAATTTGGTCTGGATAAAGCCGATCCCGCCGCTAATGCCGGGGGGATGAAAACCGATCCCTGGACACTGACCATTGATGGCGAAGTGGCGAAACCGTTAACCCTTGATCACGCAGCCCTGACGTCGCGTTTCCCACTGGAAGAGCGCATTTACCGCATGCGCTGTGTCGAGGCGTGGTCGATGGTGGTGCCGTGGATTGGTTTCCCGCTGCATAAGCTGCTGGCGCTGGTCGAACCCACCAGTAACGCAAAGTATGTCGCTTTCGAAACCCTTTACGCACCAGAGGAGATGCCGGGGCAAAAAGATCGGTTTATCGGCGGCGGGTTGAAATACCCTTATGTCGAAGCGCTCCGTATAGATGAAGCAATGCATCCGTTAACGCTGCTGACGGTGGGTGTCTACGGCAAAGCGCTACCGCCGCAAAATGGCGCGCCGATCCGGCTAACGGTACCGTGGAAGTACGGTTTTAAAGGCATCAAATCAATCGTCAGTATTAAGCTCACCAGTAAACGGCCCCCCACCACGTGGAACCTCGCCGCGCCAGACGAATATGGTTTTTACGCTAATGTGAATCCACATGTCGATCACCCGCGCTGGTCGCAAGCAACGGAGCGCTTTATTGGTTCCGGCGGCGCGCTGGATGTAAAACGCCAGCCAACATTACTGTTTAACGGCTACGCTGAGGAAGTGGCTTCGCTTTATCACGGGCTGGATCTACGGGAGAATTTTTGAGTGCGTTTAACAGCAAAACAGGTTACCTGGCTTAAAGTCGCGTTACATCTGGCGGGACTACTGCCTTTTCTTTGGCTCTTCTGGGCGGTAAATCAGGGTTACTTCAGCGCCGATCCGGCGAAAGATATTCAGCATTTTACCGGCAGAATGGCGCTGAAATTCCTGCTGGCGACGTTATTGGTAACACCACTGGCGCGCTATGCGAAACAACCTTTATTGATCCGCACGCGGCGACTGCTCGGGCTGTGGTGTTTTGCCTGGGCGACGCTTCATTTGACCAGCTATACGCTGCTGGAGCTGGGCATCAATAATCTGGCGCTGCTCGGCCAGGAACTGGTCACGCGTCCTTATTTAACGCTGGGAGCCGTAAGCTGGCTGATCTTGCTGGCGCTGGCGGCCACATCAACGCAGTGGGCACAGCGCAAAATGGGCAAACGCTGGCAACAATTACATAACTTCGTCTATCTGGTGGCGATCCTCGCACCGATTCACTATCTCTGGTCCGTAAAGATTCTCTCCCCGCAACCGCTGCTGTACGCCGCTGCCGCGATCGTGCTTTTAGCATGGCGTTACAAGAAGTTCCGCCAATGGTGGTGTTAATGCGGCAATCTGTGCACTTTCCCGCAAAATTATTATCATCCGCGTCCATATGTCAGCCGGGTGGTTAATAATCTTCCCTGATAAGACCAGTATTTAGCTGCCAAATGCTACGAAATCGTTATAATGTGCGACCTTGGTTTTCACGGCAGGGTTTTCGGACTTTAACAACGTGACAACCACGCAACGAAGGTATATTTTGTTTTTTACCGGAAAATTGCAGGAGATAGCAGCACAATGGCGGACAAATTGCGTATTTTGCTTTTGAACGGCCCCAATCTGAATATGCTGGGAACCCGTGAACCAAAAACCTACGGTTCACTCACCCTGCAGCAGATTGTTAACCGTTTAACAAATGAAGCGGAAGCGCTAAACGTCACGCTCACGCATTTTCAGTCGAACGCCGAGTTTGCGTTGATCGACCGTATTCATCAGGCAAAAGATACAATGGACTTCATCCTGATCAATCCGGCCGCTTTTACGCATACCAGCGTCGCGATTCGTGATGCACTGCTGGCGGTGGATATCCCGTTTATCGAGATCCATCTGAGTAATGTCCATGCGCGCGAGCCATTCAGACATCACTCTTATCTCTCCGATATCGCTGTCGGTGTTATCTGTGGATTAGGCGCCGATGGTTATACATACGCTTTACAGACGGCGGTAAAACGCCTGTCACAAACACACTAAACAAGAGTACGGAACCCACTCATGGATATTCGTAAGATTAAAAAACTGATCGAGCTGGTTGAAGAATCAGGCATCTCCGAACTGGAAATTTCTGAAGGCGAAGAGTCTGTTCGCATCAGCCGCAGCACGCCGAATGTTGGTTACCCGATGATGCAGCAGGCTTATGCTGCGCCGGTAGCCCAGCCTCTGGCAGCCGCTGTCGCACCAGCCGCAACCGCTACGGAAGCACCCGCTGCCGCAGCAGAAATCAGTGGCCACATCGTACGTTCCCCGATGGTTGGAACCTTCTATCGCACTCCGAGCCCGGACGCGAAAGCGTTTATCGAAATCGGCCAGAAAGTCAACGTGGGCGACACCCTGTGCATCGTTGAAGCCATGAAAATGATGAACCAGATCGAAGCAGATAAAGCAGGCGTGGTGAAAGCCATTCTGGTGGAAAGTGGCCAACCGGTTGAATTTGACGAGCCGCTGGTCGTCATCGAGTAACGAGGCGCACATGCTGGATAAAATTGTTATCGCTAACCGCGGCGAGATCGCTCTGCGTATTCTTCGTGCCTGTAAAGAACTGGGCATCAAGACTGTCGCCGTGCACTCCACCGCGGATCGCGATTTAAAACACGTACTGCTGGCGGACGAAACGGTCTGTATCGGTCCGGCACCGTCCGTGAAAAGCTATCTGAACATCCCGGCGATTATCTCGGCTGCCGAAATCACCGGCGCCGTGGCAATTCACCCGGGTTACGGCTTCCTTTCAGAGAACGCCAACTTTGCTGAGCAGGTTGAACGCTCCGGCTTTATCTTTATCGGCCCGAAAGCCGACACCATTCGCCTGATGGGCGACAAAGTGTCCGCGATTACCGCCATGAAGAAAGCCGGCGTGCCGACCGTTCCGGGTTCTGACGGCCCGCTGGGCGATGATAATGACGCTAACCGCGCGCATGCCAAACGCATCGGTTATCCGGTCATTATCAAAGCCTCCGGCGGCGGCGGCGGTCGCGGCATGCGCGTTGTGCGCAAAGATGCCGACCTGGCGCAGTCCATCGCCATGACCCGTGCGGAAGCGAAAGCCGCTTTCAACAACGACATGGTGTACATGGAGAAATACCTGGAAAATCCTCGCCACGTCGAGATCCAGGTGCTGGCCGACGGCCAGGGCAATGCCATCTATCTGGCCGAGCGCGACTGCTCCATGCAGCGCCGCCACCAGAAAGTGGTCGAAGAAGCGCCGGCACCGGGCATCACCCCGGAACTGCGTCGCTATATCGGCGAACGCTGCGCCAAAGCCTGTGTCGATATCGGTTATCGCGGGGCGGGTACGTTCGAGTTCCTGTTTGAAAACGGCGAGTTCTACTTCATTGAAATGAACACCCGTATTCAGGTTGAGCACCCGGTTACCGAGATGATCACCGGTGTTGACCTGATCAAAGAGCAGCTGCGCATTGCAGCCGGTCAGCCGCTCTCCATCAAGCAGGATGAAGTTGTGGTCAGGGGCCATGCGGTGGAATGCCGTATCAACGCCGAAGATCCGAACACCTTCCTGCCAAGCCCGGGTAAAATCACGCGCTTCCACGCGCCGGGCGGCTTTGGCGTTCGCTGGGAATCGCACATCTACGCCGGCTATACCGTGCCGCCGTATTACGATTCCATGATCGGCAAACTGATCTGCTACGGCGAGAGCCGCGATGTGGCGATTGCGCGCATGAAGAATGCGTTGCAGGAGCTGATTATCGACGGTATCAAAACCAATGTGGATTTGCAGACCCGCATCATGAACGACGAGAATTTCCAGCACGGTGGCACCAACATCCACTACCTGGAGAAAAAACTCGGCTTGCAGGAAAAATAATCTGCAATCACCGCAAGAGGCCGGATTTTCCGGCCTTTTTTCTTTTTCTCTCCCCTCATCTTTTCCATAGGGTACAATCCCCGCTTTCTTCATCCACAAGGGAAAAAAATGGACAACCGTTTTGTTCAGGCCCACAAAGAAGCCCGCTGGGCGCTGTGGCTGACCCTTCTCTATCTTGCTGCATGGTTAGTGTGCGCTTACCTACCTGGTACGGAGCAGGGATTCACCGGGCTGCCGCGCTGGTTTGAGCTGGCCTGCCTGTTGACGCCGCTGGTCTTTGTGCTGCTGTGCTGGGCCATGGTGCGCTTTATCTTCCGTGATATTCCGCTGGAGGATAACGATGCAGAGTGAAATTATCGCCGTACTGGTTATCTACTTGCTCGTAGTATTCGGCCTCTCCTTTTATGCTATGCGCCAGCGCAGCAAAGGCACGTTCCTGAGTGAATACTTCCTTGGCAGCCGTTCGATGGGCGGTTTTGTGCTGGCAATGACGCTAACGGCCACCTATGTCAGCGCCAGTTCATTTATCGGCGGACCGGGCGCGGCCTATAAATTTGGCCTCGGCTGGGTGCTGCTGGCGATGATCCAGGTGCCGACTATCTGGCTCTCTTTGGGTATCCTCGGCAAAAAGTTCGCCATCCTGGCGCGCCGTTACAATGCGATTACCCTGAATGATATGCTGATGGCCCGCTACCAGAACCGTGCGGTTGTGTGGATCGCCAGCCTTAGCCTGCTGGTTGCCTTTGTCGGCGCCATCGCCGTGCAATTTATCGGCGGCGCGCGTCTGCTGGAAACCGCCGCCGGGATCAAGTACGAATCCGGTCTGCTGATCTTTGGCATCACCATTGCGCTGTACACCGCATTTGGCGGTTTTCGCGCCAGCGTACTCAACGATACGATGCAAGGGATGGTGATGTTGATTGGCACGCTGGTGCTGCTCGTCGGCGTGATCCATGCCGCTGGCGGGCTGCACAGTGCGGTAGCAACGCTGCAACAGATCGATCCGCAACTGGTAAGCCCGCACGGCGCCCATGATATCCTTTCACCGGCATTTATGACCTCATTCTGGGTGCTGGTCTGTTTTGGCGTGATCGGCCTGCCGCACACCGCCGTTCGCTGTATTTCCTATAAAGACAGTAAATCGGTTCATCGCGGCATTATTATCGGCACTATTGTCATCGCGCTATTAATGCTGGGAATGCATCTCGCTGGCGCACTCGGCCGCGCCGTGTTGCCACATCTTTCGGTACCCGATCAGGTGATCCCGACGCTGATGGTCGAGGTCTTACCGCCGTGGGCTGCCGGGCTGTTTCTTGCTGCACCGATGGCTGCAATCATGTCGAACGTTAATGCGCATTTGTTGCAGGCTTCGGCCACGATCATCAAAGATCTGTGGTTAAGCGCCCAGCCGACTAAAATTCGTCATGAACCGCGTTTGAAACGGATCTCCACCGTGACAACCCTGGTGCTCGGCGTGCTGATGATGCTGGCGGCATGGCGTCCGCCAGAGATGATTATCTGGTTAAACCTGCTGGCGTTTGGCGGTCTGGAAGCGGTATTCCTGTGGCCGCTGGTTTTGGGGTTGTACTGGGAGCGGGCGAATGCTGCTGGCGCATTGAGCGCCATGGTCACGGGCGGCGTACTGTATGCCGTTCTCGCCACCTTTAATATTCAGTACCTGGGCTTTCATCCGATTGTGCCCTCGTTGCTGTTAAGTTTGCTGGCCTTCATCGTCGGGAACCGTTTTGGTCAACCGTCGTCGCAGGCTCCGACTGTTTCTGTTAATGAATAAAGAGTTACGACATGCCATGGATCCAACTGAAACTGAACACCACCGGCGCAAATGCTGAAGATCTGAGCGATGCTTTGATGGAGGCGGGTGCGGTATCCATTACCTTCCAGGATACGCACGACACGCCCGTGTTTGAACCATTGCCGGGCGAAACTCGCTTGTGGGGCGATACCGACGTTATCGGCCTGTTTGACGCCGAAACAGATATGGCTAATGTGGTCGCCCAGCTTGCACTGCACCCGCTGCTGGGTGAAGGCTTTGCCCATAAAATCGAGCAGCTGGAAGATAAAGACTGGGAGCGCGAATGGATGGATAACTTCCACCCGATGCGCTTTGGCGAGCGGCTATGGATCTGCCCAAGCTGGCGCGATGTACCGGACGAAAACGCGGTCAACGTGATGCTCGATCCGGGCCTGGCGTTCGGCACCGGCACTCATCCAACGACGGCGCTGTGCCTGCAATGGCTGGACAGCCTCGATCTGAGCGGTAAGACGGTGATCGACTTTGGCTGCGGCTCGGGGATCCTGGCGATCGCGGCGCTGAAACTGGGTGCCGCAAAGGCGATCGGCATTGATATCGATCCTCAGGCGATCCAGGCCAGCCGCGACAACGCCGAACGTAACGGCGTCTCCGATCGTCTGGATCTCTATCTCCCCAATGACCAGCCAGAGGTGATGAAAGCGGATGTCGTGGTCGCGAATATCCTGGCTGGCCCTCTGCGCGAACTGGCGCCATTAATCAGCGTACTGCCCGTTGAGGGCGGCCTGCTGGGGCTTTCCGGTATCCTCGCCAGCCAGGCAGAAAGCGTCTGCGAAGCTTATGCCGATCTCTTTACGCTCGATCCGGTGGTCGAGAAAGAGGAGTGGTGCCGTATCACCGGCCAGAAGAAGTAATGCTCAAGCGTGGCCTGCGGGCCACGCTTTTTATCTCCCCCGCCTTTGATCTGCCGCTAGTCTGTGGGCGAAACACCCTTTGACAATTTTCCCGCCGCAATCCGGACGCTGTTCACGCACATCATCGCCCGCTAAAGCCGATGTATGGCGGCCTGGCCACGAAAAACCATCGGCATAAAAATGGGAGCAAGTTCGCAAAATCCGCTTTTTTATGCTGTAAAAAACAGCAATTCTGCCCCTGATGGCCCGGTAAAAAACGATAACTCGCGCGAATTTATTAGTTACGTGAAATTTTTATCTTCATCATAACCACATGAAATATATAATTTAATTTTAAAATCACTCTGGCGGACTGGCGATTCCTTGATCTACAACAGAGGATTGCTCAAAGTTTGGCCTTTCATCTCGTGCAAAAAATGCGTAATATACGCCGCCTTGCAGTCACAGTATGGTCATTTCTTAACTCATGCGTATCGGACATCACCAGCTCAGAAATCGCCTGATCGCAGCGCCTATGGCTGGCATTACTGACAGACCATTCCGGACGTTGTGCTACGAGATGGGAGCAGGTTTGACCGTATCCGAGATGATGTCGTCTAACCCGCAAGTGTGGGAAAGCGACAAATCCCGACTGCGGATGGTGCACATTGATGAACCCGGTATTCGCACCGTGCAAATTGCAGGGAGCGATCCGGATGAAATGGCGGAAGCCGCACGTATTAACGTGGAAAGTGGCGCCCAGATTATTGATATCAATATGGGTTGTCCGGCGAAAAAGGTGAATCGCAAGCTGGCAGGCTCGGCTCTGCTGCAGTACCCGGATCTGGTGAAGTCTATCCTGACCTCGGTAGTGAATGCAGTGGATGTGCCTGTTACGCTGAAGATTCGCACGGGCTGGGCTCCGGAACACCGTAACTGCGTAGAAATTGCCCAACTGGCTGAAGAATGTGGCATTCAGGCTCTGACCATTCATGGACGCACCCGCGCCTGTTTGTTCAACGGAGAAGCTGAGTACAACAGTATTCGGGCAGTTAAGCAGAAAGTTTCCATTCCGGTTATCGCGAATGGCGACATTACTGACCCGCTAAAAGCCAGAGCTGTGCTCGACTATACAGGGGCGGATGCCCTGATGATAGGCCGCGCAGCTCAGGGAAGACCCTGGATCTTCCGGGAAATCCAGCACTATCTGGACACTGGGGAGCTGCTGGCCCCGCTGCCTTTGGCAGAGGTTAAGCGCTTGCTTTGCGCGCATGTTCGGGAACTGCATGACTTTTATGGTCAGGCAAAAGGTTACCGAATCGCACGTAAACACGTCTCCTGGTATCTTCAGGAGCACGCTCCGAATGACCAGTTTCGGCGCACATTCAACGCCATTGAGGATGCCAGCGAACAGCTGGAGGCGTTGGAGGCATACTTCGAAAATTTTGCGTAAACAGAAATAAAGAGCTGACAGAACTATGTTCGAACAACGCGTAAATTCTGACGTACTGACCGTTTCTACCGTTAACTCTCAGGATCAGGTAACCCAAAAACCGCTCCGTGACTCGGTAAAACAGGCACTGAAGAACTATTTTGCTCAACTGAATGGTCAGGATGTTAATGACCTGTATGAGCTGGTATTGGCTGAAGTAGAACAGCCACTGTTGGACATGGTGATGCAATACACCCGTGGTAATCAGACCCGCGCGGCGCTGATGATGGGCATCAACCGCGGCACGCTGCGTAAAAAACTGAAAAAATACGGCATGAACTGATTTTGAATCAGTAAGTTGTATTGATAAAAAGGCGCTAACCGGCATGGGGAAGCGCCTTTTTTATTGCCTGAAATGACGCTAAAAATCCCGCTTTCCCGCTCTTTATACGGTTGCGGATTCGTGTATATTTTCAGCCAATGGTTGCAAGAAAGGGAGATACGGAATGATTCGCAAATATTGGTGGCTGGTCGTTTTCGCCCTCTCAATCCTTGCGCTGGATGGCTTAATCATGCACTGGGTGGAGTACATCACCACCGAAGTCGATAAATGCCGCAATATGAATTCCGTCAATCCTCTCAAACTGGTGAATTGCGATAATCTGTAAGTGATTGCTTGTAGCGAAATTTCGCGAACGTGCTGCTATCCCCTGCATATATCGGGGATTTAAAATCATTTTGCGTCATCTTTAGTCGATGATAATGTCTCAGCCCTTTTCGCCCGTACGACCGTAGTAATACGTAACGATCCTAGTGAATGAGTTGATGACATCATGCTGGTTAGCCAATACGACTATATCCTTGTTGTTGTTTCTTTTATTGTCGCCATTCTGGCCTCTTACACCGCCCTGAATATGGCCGGACGCGTCACCTCCAGCAGCGGAACCGCGTCGTGGGTCTGGCTAAGCGGCGGCGGCGTGGCGATGGGGATCGGCATCTGGGCGATGCATTTTATTGGCATGCTGGCGATGAACATTTCGATGAGCATGCTGTATGAACCCGTTCTGACTGCCCTTTCGATGGTTATCGCCATCGGCTCATCACTGTTCGCCCTTTGGCTCGTCAGCGGTCCGCAGCTTCACCTCCAACGCCTGATACCCGGCGCCATTATTATGGGGTTGGGGATTGTCGCTATGCATTACACCGGCATGGCTGCATTACAGGTTTCACCGGCTATCGTCTGGAATATGAACTGGGTCGCGCTGTCGGTGGTGATTGCCCTGGCAGCATCCTTCGCTGCATTGTGGCTCACTTTCCGTCTGCGTCATGAAGCCGCTCAAGTGGCGCTGATGCGCTTTGGCGCGGCGATCCTGATGGGGATTGCCATTGCCGGAATGCACTATACCGGCATGATGGCGGCGCAATTTCCTCCACAGCATGCAACAGGGCACCACGGATTCAACAATAACTGGCTGGTCATTCTGGTCAGTATGATGGCGTTCTCTGTGCTCGGCATTACGCTGCTGGTCTCAATGTTCGATGCCCGTTTACAGGCGCGGACTTCCCTGCTGGCGGCGTCACTGGCGGCGGCTAACCGCGAGCTGGCGCGTCTGGCCCTGCATGATACGCTGACCCGTCTGCCAAACCGCGTATTGCTGGAAGATCGCCTTGAACAAGCGATTAATAAAGCCAGACGCGAAGGATCTTTCTTTGCGCTGATGTTTATGGATCTGGATGGTTTCAAAACCGTAAATGATGCCTGGGGGCATGATGTTGGCGATAAGCTTCTGGTAGCGGTTACCGATCGTCTGCGGCAGCCGCTGAAAGGGCAATATACGCTGGCGCGTATCGGCGGCGATGAGTTTGTTCTGCTGGCGGAAGTCAGTGCCCCGGATGAAGCAGCAACCCTTGCCAATGCGCTGGTTCGGGCAATTGATAAACCCTTCAATATCGATCCTTACGATGTGATCGTCACGCTGAGTGTTGGGATTGCCCTCTATCCACATGATGGTAAAAACGAGCGCGAACTGATGTTTAACGCCGATGCGGCGATGTATCACACCAAACATATGGGGCGTAACGGCTATCACTTCTTCCAGCCCTCGATGAATACGCTGGCGCAAACCCAACTGCAACTGCTCAATGATTTGTGGTTAGCGCTGGAACGCCAGGAGTTTCGCCTGGTCTACCAACCGAAATTTAAAGCGCCGTCCGGGCCGGTCATTGGTTTTGAAGCGCTATTACGCTGGCATCATCCTTTTCAGGGTGTTCTGTCGCCGGACGTGTTTCTTCCGCTGGCGGAGAAAACCGGTCTGATAGTTCCGCTAGGTAACTGGGTGGTGGATGAAGCGTGTCGGCAGCTTAGCGAATGGCGCAAACAGGGCCATCTGGAGTGGTCGATTGCCGTTAATCTTTCCACTATGCAATTCGAGCAAAATGGGCTGGTACAGACCATTTTGGACGCGCTGAAAAAGCATGATGTTCCGCCAGAAAAATTGATTCTCGAGGTGACGGAAACCACCGCCATGAGCAATCCTGATGAGAGCGTGCGCGTATTAACCGCGTTGACTGATGCCGGTGTGCAGGCATCGATTGATGATTTCGGCACCGGTTATTCCAGCTTGCTTTATTTGAAACGTCTGCCGGCTTGCGAATTAAAAATCGATCGCGCCTTTGTTCGAGAACTGTGTAAAGAAGGCGAGGATGCTACGATTGTTTCGGCAATCATCGCGCTGGCCAAAACGCTGAACCTGAAAGTTGTGGCGGAAGGGGTGGAAACGGAAGAACAACAGGCTTTTCTCACTGAACTGGGCTGCAACACGCTGCAAGGTTATTTATTAGGGAAACCAGTAAGTGCGGAATCCATTACTGCTTATGGTAATAAACTTAGCCCAACGGATACCCTTTCCTGAAAATAATTAAGCAGTTAAATCAAGGCGCTTAACGGCGCTTTTATTTTACCAGAGCGATAAACTGAATTATTAGTTCACAGTTAATTTCACCATGCCGCGCCCGGTTGGTCATTAATCAATACGTTATAGTGGAACCGGCGCTATTTTTATTGTCTGCTTCATCTTTTCTGCATTTTCTTTTCCCGGCAGCACTTTTCTCTCCATGATGTTTACACTGCACATACTTTGAGATTATTACACCAGGGAATCACTGTTACCGGATGGTAAAATAATCAACATCGACTCAGTAGAGATATCACGGGTATTGATATCGGGAGTTGTGTTTATTTCGAGGTAACATTATGAAAAATTTCATCGCTGTAGCATTACTGACAACACTGCTTGCTGGTTGTGCTCATGATTCTCCTTGTGTGCCAGTGTATGACGATCAGGGGCGCCTGGTGCATACCAATACCTGTATGAAAGGAACAACGCAGGATAACTGGGAAACTGCCGGAGCGATTGCGGGTGGCGCAGCAGCGCTGGCCGGTCTGACGCTCGGCATCGTGGCGTTGACCCGATAACTTATCAAAAGCGCGGCTCACCGCGCTTTTGCTTTATTATGGTGCACTCTTTTTTCCGCCAGTAAATGTCCGACATTTCATATCTGCCATTATTCAAAAAATAAAACATTAACCGCCACGTATTAATATCCTGTTTTTATATATCTGCCTTTTCTTCGTGAGCTGATTCACACCCCCTACCCATTCACTCTCTTGCTTATATTCACCTGCGAAACTTGTCTGTTAATAAAAAGTAATTTCTGTGATTTTTTTGCTCCATTTTGTGGCGCAGGTTGTAGTTTTGCACCATGACGGGGCACTGGTTTTATTTTTTCCTGTCTACACTCTCAATATTGCGTATACGCCCCTTTCAAACACGTCATTCGCAATATTGGCATTCCCTTTGCTTAAAAGAGAATGGCCATAGCCACAGACAGGTTTCAGGCGTTTCCCGGACGCCTTTTATATAACGATAAATTTTTCGCCACACAGGATACATTATGAAAAAGATGATGATCGCCAGCCTGGTCGCTGCCGGTGCGCTGTTTGCCCTTGCAAATCAGGCGCATGCGGGTACAACGCTGGATGCCGTTAAAAAGAAAGGTTTTGTACAATGCGGTATCAGCGACGGCCTGCCTGGCTTCTCCTACGCGGACGCGAGCGGTAAATTCACCGGTATCGACGTAGACGTTTGCCGTGGCGTTGCCGCCGCCGTTTTCGGTGACGACAGCAAAGTGAAATACACCCCGCTGACTGCGAAAGAGCGTTTTACCGCATTGCAGTCCGGCGAAGTGGATATTCTTTCCCGTAATACCACCTGGACTTCTTCCCGCGATGGCGGCATGGGGCTGTCATTTACTGGCGTAACTTATTACGACGGTATCGGCTTCCTGACCCATAACAAAGCGGGTCTGAAAAGCGCAAAAGAGCTGGATGGCGCAACCGTTTGTATTCAGGCCGGTACAGATACCGAGCTGAACGTGGCGGATTACTTTAAGTCCAACAACATGAAATATACCCCGGTCACCTTCGATCGTTCTGACGAATCAGCAAAAGCGCTGGAGTCAGGCCGTTGCGATACCCTGGCTTCCGACCAGTCTCAGCTGTATGCGCTGCGCATCAAACTGAGCAATCCGGCTGAGTGGATCGTTCTGCCGGAAGTGATTTCGAAAGAGCCGCTGGGTCCGGTTGTTCGCCGTGGCGACGACGACTGGTTTGCCATCGTGCGCTGGACGCTGTTCGCGATGCTGAATGCGGAAGAGATGGGCGTTAACTCGAAGAACGTTGATGAGAAAGCCGCAAACCCGGCGACACCGGATATGGCTCACCTGCTGGGCAAAGAAGGCGACTTTGGTAAGGATCTGAAGCTTGATAATAAATGGGCTTACAACATCATCAAGAAAGTCGGCAACTATTCCGAAATCTTTGAACGTAACGTCGGTTCTGAAAGCCCGCTGAAAATCAAACGTGGCCAGAACAACCTCTGGAATAACGGCGGTATCCAGTACGCTCCGCCAGTGCGTTAATCCGCAAGTGCTGTAACGGGCACCACCTCGCGTGGTGCCCAGCCCAGAGTCATGGTTACTGAGGTTTTTGCTATGTCCCATCGCCGCCCAACCGTGAAAGGCTCCTTCTCCCTTTCTAACCCTGCGGTTCGTGCCTGGCTGTTTCAAATCCTTGCGATTGTCGCCGTGGTCGTTATCGCAATCTATTTGGTACACAACACGGTTACTAACCTGAACAATCGCGGAATCACCTCCGGCTTTGCGTTCCTCGATCGCGCCGCTGGTTTTGGTATTGTTCAACACTTGATTGATTATGAGCAGGGCGACACCTATGGCCGGGTGTTCCTTGTTGGTTTACTTAACACCTTGCTGGTCTCGGCATTGTGCATTGTATTCGCCTCTTTCCTCGGCTTTTTCCTTGGCCTGGCGCGCCTGTCGGAAAACTGGTTACTGCGAAAACTGTCGACGATTTATATCGAAACCTTCCGCAATATCCCGCCGCTGCTGCAAATCTTTTTTTGGTACTTTGCGGTACTGCGTAACCTGCCCGGCCCGCGCCAGGCAGTTAATGCGATGGATTTGCTGTTTTTGAGCAACCGTGGCCTCTATATCCCTTCTCCACAAATGGGTGAAGGTCTGTTGGCCTTTGCTGCCGCGGTTATCGTGGCAGTGATCATTTCTGTCGGTCTGTTTCGTTTTAATAAAGCACATCAGATCAAGACCGGTCAGCTGCGTCGTACCTGGCCGGCTGCGCTAGGATTGATCATTGCGCTGCCGTTGCTGGCGCACTGGGTTTTCGGCGCAGCATTGCACTGGGAAATCCCGCAACTGCACGGCTTTAACTTCCAGGGCGGAATGGTACTGATCCCGGAACTTGCTGCGCTGACGCTTGCGTTATCGGTTTATACCTCAGCGTTTATCGCTGAGATTATCCGTTCAGGCATTCAGTCCGTTCCCCATGGTCAGCATGAGGCCGCGCGTTCTTTGGGGCTGCCAAATCCGGTGACGCTGCGCCAGGTCATTATCCCTCAGGCATTGCGCGTCATCATTCCGCCGCTGACCAGCCAGTACCTGAATATTGTGAAAAACTCCTCTCTGGCGGCCGCTATCGGCTACCCGGATATGGTGTCACTTTTCGCGGGAACGGTACTGAACCAGACCGGTCAGGCCATTGAAACCATCGCTATCACCATGTCTGTTTATCTGCTTATCAGTCTGTCGATCTCGCTACTGATGAACATTTATAACCGTCGCATTGCACTGATTGAGCGCTAAGGAATTACGATGACAAAAGCTATTCTGTCTCCCTCTGCGCGCCAGACACCTGCAAGAAGCAATGGCGCGGTGTTGTGGGTACGAAAAAATTTGTTCTCCAGTTGGTCTAACTCACTGCTAACGATCGTTTGCCTGTGGCTGATGTGGGAATTGATTCCGCCGCTGCTGGAGTGGGCGTTCTTTCAGGCGAACTGGGTGGGTTCAACGCGGGCGGACTGCACAAAGGCAGGCGCTTGCTGGGTGTTTATTCATGAGCGTTTTGGCCAGTTTATGTATGGCCTCTACCCGCATGAACAGCGTTGGCGTATTAATCTGGCGTTGATTATTGGCCTGCTGTCGATTGTGCCGATGTTCTGGAAAGCTTTACCGCATCGTGGCCGCTACATTGCCTGCTGGGCTGTTATCTACCCGATCGTTGTCTGGTGGTTAATGTTTGGCGGCTTTCTGGGACTGGATCGCGTTGAAACCCGCCAGTGGGGCGGCCTAACGCTGACACTGATTATCGCTTCTGTCGGTATTGCCGGCGCACTGCCGCTGGGCATTTTGCTGGCGCTGGGGCGCCGTTCAAAAATGCCGGTCGTGCGTATTTTGTCGGTGGTGTTTATTGAGTTCTGGCGCGGGGTGCCGCTGATCACCGTTCTGTTTATGTCCTCGGTCATGCTGCCGCTGTTTATGTCGGAAGGAACCAGCATTGATAAGCTGATCCGCGCGCTGGTCGGCGTGATCCTGTTCCAGTCTGCTTATGTGGCGGAAGTGGTGCGCGGCGGTTTGCAGGCGCTGCCAAAAGGCCAGTACGAAGCCGCAGAATCTCTGGCGCTGGGCTACTGGAAAACACAAGGTCTGGTGATTTTGCCGCAGGCGCTGAAGCTGGTGATCCCGGGCCTGGTGAACACCATTATTGCGCTGTTTAAAGATACCAGCCTGGTGATCATCATCGGCCTGTTCGATCTTTTCAGCAGCGTGCAACAGGCTACGGTCGATCCGGCATGGCTCGGCATGTCGACTGAGGGTTATGTTTTCGCCGCGTTAGTTTATTGGGTTTTCTGTTTTAGCATGTCGCGCTACAGCCAGCATCTGGAAAAGCGCTTTAACACCGGGCGTACACCGCACTGAGGAACACCATGAGTAATATGATTATGCAACCTGCCGACGCGATGATTACGCTCGATAATGTGAACAAGTGGTACGGGCAGTTCCATGTCCTGAAGGACATCAATCTGAACGTTAAGCAGGGTGAACGTATTGTACTCTGCGGCCCTTCCGGTTCAGGGAAATCAACGACTATCCGTTGTATCAACCATCTGGAAGAGCATCAGCAGGGCCGTATCGTTGTTGATGGTATCGAGCTGAACGAAGATATTCGCAATATTGAAAAGATTCGCCAGGAAGTGGGCATGGTTTTCCAGCACTTCAATCTGTTTCCGCATCTCACCGTATTACAGAACTGTACGCTGGCACCAATTTGGGTGCGCAAAATGCCGAAGAAGGAAGCTGAAGCGCTGGCAATGCACTATCTTGAGCGCGTGCGTATTGCCGAGCATGCGCACAAATTTCCCGGACAGATTTCGGGTGGTCAGCAGCAGCGTGTGGCGATTGCCCGTTCGCTTTGCATGAAGCCAAAGATCATGCTTTTTGATGAGCCCACGTCAGCGCTGGATCCGGAAATGGTGAAAGAAGTGCTGGATACGATGATTGGCCTCGCACAATCTGGTATGACGATGCTGTGCGTAACCCATGAAATGGGCTTTGCCCGCACCGTCGCTGATCGCGTGATCTTTATGGATCGCGGTGAGATTGTTGAGCAGGCGCCGCCTGAAGAGTTCTTTGCGAACCCGAAATCAGAACGTACCCGCGCTTTCCTGTCGCAAGTTATCCACTGATCGTTATCGCCGCGTTTCAGGGCCACCCGCAGGTGGCCTTTTTTATCGCTCTTGTTTGATGTCAGAGTGTTTTACGAGAGGTCGTTGCAGCGCAACATTTGAGGCACTGAACACGAAATAATTTTTACCAAGAGATAGTGTTTGTGGATAAGCAACAGATAAAACAAAAGGCCCCGTCTTTCGACAGGGCCTTTTGTTTTGTTTGATGCCTGGCAGTTCCCTACTCTCGCATGGGGAGACCCCACACTACCATCGGCGCTACGGCGTTTCACTTCTGAGTTCGGCATGGGGTCAGGTGGGACCACCGCGCTAATGCCGCCAGGCAAATTCTTTCTAAATGCCGAACTTTAACCGCTATAACTGGTGCTGATACCCAGAGTCGAACTGGGGACCTCACCCTTACCAAGGGTGCGCTCTACCAACTGAGCCATATCAGCACGCTAAATTTGATGCCTGGCAGTTCCCTACTCTCGCATGGGGAGACCCCACACTACCATCGGCGCTACGGCGTTTCACTTCTGAGTTCGGCATGGGGTCAGGTGGGACCACCGCGCTAGTGCCGCCAGGCAAATTCTGTTCACCGCCATGCCACCAGGGCACACCGGTCTAATCTGTATCACGCTGAAAATTCTCTCTCACGCCAAAACATCTTCGGCGTTGTAAGGTTAAGCCTCACGGTTCATTAGTACCGGTTAGCTCAACGCATCGCTGCGCTTACACACCCGGCCTATCAACGTCGTCGTCTTCAACGTTCCTTCAGGAGACTCGAAGTCTCAGGGAGAACTCATCTCGGGGCAAGTTTCGTGCTTAGATGCTTTCAGCACTTATCTCTTCCGCATTTAGCTACCGGGCAGTGCCATTGGCATGACAACCCGAACACCAGTGATGCGTCCACTCCGGTCCTCTCGTACTAGGAGCAGCCCCCCTCAGTTCTCCAGCGCCCACGGCAGATAGGGACCGAACTGTCTCACGACGTTCTAAACCCAGCTCGCGTACCACTTTAAATGGCGAACAGCCATACCCTTGGGACCTACTTCAGCCCCAGGATGTGATGAGCCGACATCGAGGTGCCAAACACCGCCGTCGATATGAACTCTTGGGCGGTATCAGCCTGTTATCCCCGGAGTACCTTTTATCCGTTGAGCGATGGCCCTTCCATTCAGAACCACCGGATCACTATGACCTGCTTTCGCACCTGCTCGCGCCGTCACGCTCGCAGTCAAGCCAGCTTATGCCATTGCACTAACCTCCTGATGTCCGACCAGGATTAGCTGACCTTCGTGCTCCTCCGTTACGCTTTAGGAGGAGACCGCCCCAGTCAAACTACCCACCAGACACTGTCCGCAACCCGGATCACGGGTCAACGTTAGAACATCAAACATTAAAGGGTGGTATTTCAAGGCTGGCTCCACGCAGACTGGCGTCCACGCTTCAAAGCCTCCCACCTATCCTACACATCAAGGCTCAATGTTCAGTGTCAAGCTATAGTAAAGGTTCACGGGGTCTTTCCGTCTTGCCGCGGGTACACTGCATCTTCACAGCGAGTTCAATTTCACTGAGTCTCGGGTGGAGACAGCCTGGCCATCATTACGCCATTCGTGCAGGTCGGAACTTACCCGACAAGGAATTTCGCTACCTTAGGACCGTTATAGTTACGGCCGCCGTTTACCGGGGCTTCGATCAGGAGCTTCTCCTTACGGATAACCCCATCAATTAACCTTCCGGCACCGGGCAGGCGTCACACCGTATACGTCCACTTTCGTGTTTGCACAGTGCTGTGTTTTTAATAAACAGTTGCAGCCAGCTGGTATCTTCGACTGATTTCAGCTCCACGAGCAAGTCGCTTCACCTACGCATCAGCGTGCCTTCTCCCGAAGTTACGGCACCATTTTGCCTAGTTCCTTCACCCGAGTTCTCTCAAGCGCCTTGGTATTCTCTACCTGACCACCTGTGTCGGTTTGGGGTACGATTTCGTGTTACCTGGAGCTTAGAGGCTTTTCCTGGAAGCAGGGCATTTGTTGCTTCAGCACCGTGGTGCCTCGTCATCACGCCTCAGTGTTAAAGCACTCCGGATTTGCCTGGAGCACACACCTTCACGCTTAAACCGGGACAACCGTCGCCCGGCCAACATAGCCTTCTCCGTCCCCCCTTCGCAGTAACACCAAGTACAGGAATATTAACCTGTTTCCCATCGACTACGCCTTTCGGCCTCGCCTTAGGGGTCGACTCACCCTGCCCCGATTAACGTTGGACAGGAACCCTTGGTCTTCCGGCGAGCGGGCTTTTCACCCGCTTTATCGTTACTTATGTCAGCATTCGCACTTCTGATACCTCCAGCAGCCCTCACAGGCCACCTTCGCAGGCTTACAGAACGCTCCCCTACCCAACAACACATCAGTGTCGCTGCCGCAGCTTCGGTGCATGGTTTAGCCCCGTTACATCTTCCGCGCAGGCCGACTCGACCAGTGAGCTATTACGCTTTCTTTAAATGATGGCTGCTTCTAAGCCAACATCCTGGCTGTCTGGGCCTTCCCACATCGTTTCCCACTTAACCATGACTTTGGGACCTTAGCTGGCGGTCTGGGTTGTTTCCCTCTTCACGACGGACGTTAGCACCCGCCGTGTGTCTCCCGTGATAACATTCTCCGGTATTCGTAGTTTGCATCGGGTTGGTAAGCCGGGATGGCCCCCTAGCCGAAACAGTGCTCTACCCCCGGAGATGAATTCACGAGGCGCTACCTAAATAGCTTTCGGGGAGAACCAGCTATCTCCCGGTTTGATTGGCCTTTCACCCCCAGCCACAGGTCATCCGCTAATTTTTCAACATTAGTCGGTTCGGTCCTCCAGTTAGTGTTACCCAACCTTCAACCTGCCCATGGCTAGATCACCGGGTTTCGGGTCTATACCCTGCAACTTAACGCCCAGTTAAGACTCGGTTTCCCTGCGGCTCCCCTATTCGGTTAACCTTGCTACAGAATATAAGTCGCTGACCCATTATACAAAAGGTACGCAGTCACACCCGAAGGTGCTCCCACTGCTTGTACGTACACGGTTTCAGGTTCTTTTTCACTCCCCTCGCCGGGGTTCTTTTCGCCTTTCCCTCACGGTACTGGTTCACTATCGGTCAGTCAGGAGTATTTAGCCTTGGAGGATGGTCCCCCCATATTCAGACAGGATACCACGTGTCCCGCCCTACTCATCGAGCTCACAACCTGTGCGTTTTCGTGTACGGGGCTGTCACCCTGTATCGCGCGACTTTCCGGACGCTTCCACTAACACACAAGCTGATTCAGGCTCTGGGCTCCTCCCCGTTCGCTCGCCGCTACTGGGGGAATCTCGGTTGATTTCTTTTCCTCGGGGTACTTAGATGTTTCAGTTCCCCCGGTTCGCTTCACAGCACTATGGATTCATGCTGTGATGATGCACCGAAGTGCACCGGGTTTCCCCATTCGGACATCGCCGGGTCAAGGGTTCATATCACCTCGCCGGCGCTTTTCGCAGATTAGCACGTCCTTCATCGCCTCTGACTGCCAGGGCATCCACCGTGTACGCTTAGTCGCTTAACCTCACAACCCGAAGATGTTTCTTCCGATTCATCATCGCATTGCGAAAATTTGAGAGACTCACGAACAACTTGCGTTGTTCAGTGTTTCAATTTTCAGCTTGATCCAGATTTTTAAAGAGCATATATCTCAAACATGACTCGTAAGTCAGTTTTGAGATACGGATGGGCAACGCCTTTCACACATTCCCGCGCAAGTGGCGTCCCCTAGGGGATTCGAACCCCTGTTACCGCCGTGAAAGGGCGGTGTCCTGGGCCTCTAGACGAAGGGGACACATAGTCTGCTTCGCAAGACGCCTTGCTTTTTACTTTTCATCAGACAATCTGTGTGAGCACTTCAGGGAAGGGTTCTTTTAAGGTAAGGAGGTGATCCAACCGCAGGTTCCCCTACGGTTACCTTGTTACGACTTCACCCCAGTCATGAATCACAAAGTGGTAAGCGCCCTCCCGAAGGTTAAGCTACCTACTTCTTTTGCAACCCACTCCCATGGTGTGACGGGCGGTGTGTACAAGGCCCGGGAACGTATTCACCGTGACATTCTGATTCACGATTACTAGCGATTCCGACTTCATGGAGTCGAGTTGCAGACTCCAATCCGGACTACGACGCACTTTATGAGGTCCGCTTGCTCTCGCGAGGTCGCTTCTCTTTGTATGCGCCATTGTAGCACGTGTGTAGCCCTGGTCGTAAGGGCCATGATGACTTGACGTCATCCCCACCTTCCTCCAGTTTATCACTGGCAGTCTCCTTTGAGTTCCCGGCCGGACCGCTGGCAACAAAGGATAAGGGTTGCGCTCGTTGCGGGACTTAACCCAACATTTCACAACACGAGCTGACGACAGCCATGCAGCACCTGTCTCACAGTTCCCGAAGGCACCCCGGCATCTCTGCCAGGTTCTGTGGATGTCAAGACCAGGTAAGGTTCTTCGCGTTGCATCGAATTAAACCACATGCTCCACCGCTTGTGCGGGCCCCCGTCAATTCATTTGAGTTTTAACCTTGCGGCCGTACTCCCCAGGCGGTCGATTTAACGCGTTAGCTCCGGAAGCCACGCCTCAAGGGCACAACCTCCAAATCGACATCGTTTACGGCGTGGACTACCAGGGTATCTAATCCTGTTTGCTCCCCACGCTTTCGCACCTGAGCGTCAGTCTTCGTCCAGGAGGCCGCCTTCGCCACCGGTATTCCTCCAGATCTCTACGCATTTCACCGCTACACCTGGAATTCTACCTCCCTCTACGAGACTCCAGCCTGCCAGTTTCGAATGCAGTTCCCAGGTTGAGCCCGGGGATTTCACATCCGACTTGACAGACCGCCTGCGTGCGCTTTACGCCCAGTAATTCCGATTAACGCTTGCACCCTCCGTATTACCGCGGCTGCTGGCACGGAGTTAGCCGGTGCTTCTTCTGCGGGTAACGTCAATCAGCACGGTTATTAACCGTACCGCCTTCCTCCCCGCTGAAAGTGCTTTACAACCCGAAGGCCTTCTTCACACACGCGGCATGGCTGCATCAGGCTTGCGCCCATTGTGCAATATTCCCCACTGCTGCCTCCCGTAGGAGTCTGGACCGTGTCTCAGTTCCAGTGTGGCTGGTCATCCTCTCAGACCAGCTAGGGATCGTCGCCTAGGTGGGCCGTTACCCCACCTACCAGCTAATCCCATCTGGGCACATCTGATGGCAAGAGGCCCGAAGGTCCCCCTCTTTGGTCTTGCGACGTTATGCGGTATTAGCTACCGTTTCCAGTAGTTATCCCCCTCCATCAGGCAGTTTCCCAGACATTACTCACCCGTCCGCCACTCGTCACCCGAGAGCAAGCTCTCTGTGCTACCGTTCGACTTGCATGTGTTAGGCCTGCCGCCAGCGTTCAATCTGAGCCATGATCAAACTCTTCAATTTAAAAGTTTGATGCTCAATGAATTAAACTTCGTAATGAATTACGTGTTCACTCGTTGAGACTTGGTATTCATTTTTTGTCCGAAGACATCAAGAATCCGCGTCACCTGAGTGCCCACACAGATTGTCTGATAAATTGTTAAAGAGCAGTTGCGACGCGGCTTTCAGCGCTTCGTCGCGAGGTGGCGTATATTACGCCTTCCTCTTTCAGAGTCAACCCTGAATTTCAGGATTTTTCTCTTTCGTTACCCGACCATCTCGTGAAGTGATTCACGTTGTCGTGTCAACGGAGGCGCATTATAGGGATCCCAATTTTAAGCACAAGTCTTTTTGCGATCTTTTTTTCTGACTGCTGTTTTTTCATTCTTTTTGCTGCGATCCCGTACGATCTGCGCATTTAATGACGCGTAAAAGGCTTGCAGAAGGCCTTTCTAACGATCAAAGTTTCTATCTCAGCCCGTTTTTGATGAGGTAGCTATGTCAGTTGTTTTACGTCCTTATAAGGATTTCTTCCCTAAAATCGGCTTGCGGGTCATGGTTGATAGCAGCAGCGTGGTAATTGGCGATGTCAGAATTGCCGATGATGTAGGCATCTGGCCGCTGGTCGTCATTCGCGGTGATGTGAACTATGTAGAGATCGGTGCCCGCAGCAATATTCAGGATGGTAGCGTTCTGCATGTTACGCATAAATCCTCTTCTAACCCAGAGGGAAACCCCCTCATCATCGGCGAGGATGTCACCGTTGGGCACAAAGTGATGCTGCACGGCTGCATCATTGGCAATCGCGTGCTGGTTGGAATGGGATCTATTTTGCTGGATGGCGCGGTTATTGAAGACAACGTCATGATCGGCGCGGGTAGTCTGGTGCCGCAAAATAAGCGGCTGGAGAGTGGATATTTGTATCTGGGAAGCCCGGTAAAACAGATCCGCCCCCTGAAGAAAGCGGAAATAGAAGGATTAAAGTACTCGGCGAACAACTATGTGAAATGGAAAGATGAGTATCTGGATCAGGATAACCAGACAATACCCTGATCATCTTCCTTCTGTTGGCGGATCAACTGTTCCGCCTCTTCTTCCAGATCCCAGCGATAGTCACGAAATGTCGCCAGAAACTGTTCCGGTGTTTCAGCATCGAAACGTTGCTTTAGATCATCGCCTTTAATGGCGCATATCATCTGCATTCCATTAACCAGTGCCGGAAAGCAGACAGCCTGCATTAAGGAATCCCACTCTTCGCGATCCGGAAACTGGATAGCCTGATTCATTTCGCCAGCTCCTGCTTCAGCATCTGAATGACTGGTTCAACATCCGGCAACACGCCGTGCCACAGCAATACCGCATGTGCAGCCTGCCCCACCAGCATACCCAAACCATCGGCGCACTGTTTTGCTCCCAGGTTTATACACCAGTCCAGAAACGGTGTGTTCCCTTTTTGGTAGAACATGTCGTAGCAGTAAAGCCTGGCATGAACGAGCGACGACGGTAATGCCGGAATTTTCCCACCAATCCCGCTGGAAGTTGCATTAATGATCAGATCGAATTCATGCCCCTGAAGATCAGCCATTTGCACGGCAACGACGCTACCGGTATGAGCAAAGAGCTTCTCCAGCTCTTCCGCCCGTGAAAACGTTCGGTTAGTAATCGTTATCGCACAATCCATGGATAACAGAGGAAGTAATACGCCGCGCGCCGCACCTCCCGCGCCAACCAACAGGATACGAAATCCCGGGCGGATAAAGCCCAGCCGTTGCAAATCGCTGAGCAAACCGATGCCATCGGTGTTATCTCCGACCAAGCGCCCATCATCAAGGCGCTTTAATGTATTTACCGCGCCGGCCAGAGCTGCGCGTTCTGTCAGCTCATCGGCTCGAGCAAATGCCTCTTCTTTAAAGGGAACCGTAACGTTCGCGCCTTTACCACCAGCAGTAAAGAAGGCATCCAGCGTATTCACGAAGTCATCCACTGGAGCAAGCACCCGCCCATAGGGATGGTCGATGCCAAGCTGAAGGGCAAACTGTTGATGGATAAAGGGTGACTTACTATGAGCAATAGGGTTACCGAAGACTGCGTAGGATTCCATACTATTATCCCTGGCGAAAAAGTTCGCCGGTGAGGGCATCACGGATTTCAGAAGGGTTCTGCCGGCCGCCCGTTGGCGCATCAATCACCGGAAAGCTGGCACCAAATTGCTCGATAACCTCTTGCGCCGTTCTGCAAGGTGGCAGCCCGGATAAATTGGCACTTGTCGAAACCAGCGGTTTACCGTAAGCCGTGCAAAGTGCAATGACCATTGGGTGATCGGTGACACGTACCGCCAGCGAGTCAAAACGCCCGGTTAACCAGCGCGGTGTGGTTGGTTTTGCCGGAAACACAAAGGTTACCGGGCCAGGCCAGCATTTGAAGACGGCCTGGCGTTGTTCGTCCGTCAGCATGCTGTCATCAATATAGGGTTTCAGCTGATCAAAGTTGGCAGCAATCAGGATTAATCCTTTATCAACCGGACGCTGCTTCAGTTCAAGCAGACGATAGACGGCAGTTTCACTGTCCGGGTCGCAGCCGACGCCAAAAACAGCTTCAGTTGGATAAGCGATGACTTCTTCTTTATTCAGGACCTCAATCGCTGAAGCGACAGGATCTGTTGGCAGGTTATTCTTCACGAGTTTGTTCCGCCGTTACCGGCTGTCCACATTGTTTACTGGCGCAGAAGCGTTTTACACCTTGCGCGGTTTTCTTTTCGATAAGCAGCGGGTAGTGGCATGCAGGACATTCACCCGCCACCGGTTTGAAATTGATAACGAACTGGCAATCAGGATAGCGATCGCAGGAATAGAAGGTTTTGCCGTATCGGGAACGGCGCTGCACCAGATGTCCGCTCTGACACTGCGGGCAGGTAATGGCGGTCTCGTCAGGCTTATCAATCAGCTCGGTATGTTCACATTCCGGATACTGGCTACAACCGATAAACATACCAAAACGCCCTTGCCGTAATACCATCGGCGCGCCGCAGTCCGGGCACGGATGCCCATCCAGAACTTTAACAATATGTCCATCCGCCTGGCTCTTCAGGGGACGAACGTAGTCACATTCCGGATAATGGGAACATCCGAGAAACGGGCCGTGTTTCCCGGAACGGATAACAAGTTCAGCCCCGCATTGTGGGCAGGGCTCGTTGTTGCGCACCGAAAACAGTGCTGATTTGGCCATAACGACTCTTGAAGCTGCAAAAATGATTAGTGCAGCATACCTTCATTCACTTCAAAGAGTAATTCTTCCATCTGCTGGTATGCGTTTTCACATCCTGGAATATTGAAGAGTACCATCAGAATGACCCATTTAAGATCTTCCAGATCGAACTCTGCCGTATCCAGCGCCAGCACACGTTCTATCACCATTTCTCGGGTTTCGAGGTTTAGCACCTGAATCTGCTCAAGGAACAACAAAAATCCCCGGCAACTGGCATCCAGCCTTTCGCACTCTTCAGCAGTATAGATACGCACTGAGAGTGGATCAGAAGCAAGCTGCATCGGTTCGGCGAGGCCTTCCTGATAATCAGCCAGCTTTTCCAGCCACAAAAGAGCGTTGTAGATATCTTCACGATCAAATCCGGCGTCGGTAAGATCCCGTTCCAGTTTGTCTTGATCCACACGCATTTCAGCTTCGTTATGGATGTAAGTCTCAAACAAGTACATTAGTACGTCGAACATGGCTTGCCCTCCTCAATCGGACATAGCCGCCGGGTACAGCTGCGATCCATCCTGCTAACTCCAGTTCAAGCAATTGAGCAGCTGTGACTGGCACAGGTTGGCCGGCACGTTCAGCGACGACGTCAACAGGTGTTACCTCATCTCCTACGTTAGCCAGGAGCTCAGGAAATGGCAATGCCACCTCTTCTTGATCTGAAGAATAAAATGAATTTCCACCTGGTTCAGGTAGCCAGCTTAGCCCGTATTGCAAACTTTCGAGGATCTCGCCGGCAGATGTCACCAAAGTTGCCCCTTGTTTGATTAACCAGTGCGGCCCCTCACTACCGGGACTCCCAATCGGGCCGGGCAGCGCAAAAACCTCACGACCTTGCTCAAGTGCACTTCGGGCGGTGACGAGCGATCCGCTGCGTAGCGCTGCCTCAACAACCAGAACTCCACGACTAAGCCCGCTGATAATGCGATTTCGTCGAGGAAAATGTTCCCGTTTGGGATGCGCCGCAAGGGGAAATTCAGAAACGAGTGCGCCACCGGAATCAATAAGTTGGCTGGCAAGCGCCGAGTGCCGTCGGGGATAGAGGCTAAAAAGGCCATTTCCCAACACAGCTACGCTTTTGCCTCCAACATTCAACGCGGCCCGGTGGGCAATACTGTCGATCCCCAGAGCCATACCGCTGGTAATGGTAAAACCACTTCGGGCAAGCACCTCGCAAAACAGACGTCCCCAGCGCTCTCCATACCAGGAATGGGCACGGCTGCCAACAACTGCCAGTTGCTGAGTTTTTAGCGCTGAGACTTCGCCCTTCACCAAAATGGCCCCCGGATAATCAGCAATAGCGCGTAGAGATTCGGGATATGCCGCATCACTGGCACTAATGAGATGATGGTTAGCCTGGCTCAACCAGTCCAGGCCCCTCTCCAGGTCCTGCGCTGATAAAGAGAAAAAACGCCTGACCTGCGCTGTTGTCAGCCCGAAATGCTCAAGCTCTTCAGACGTTGCTCCCTTGTTTTGCTCCAGCCATTGTGCTGTTCGTAGCCATTTATCGCCGCACAGGTCTCCGACCTGTAGTAAACGTAATCTTATCTCTGTGGATGTCATCCATTTCCCCTGCCACAAGCCGTCCTGGCAATCCTTGCGATTGGTCACCGATGCTGTCAATCAGTGGGGGTTTTGTCTAGAATAGAGATAATATTCTCACCAACTCCTGAACACGACTCTGGATATTTATGGCAGTTTTGCATGTGTTACATATTCCGGACGAGCGTCTTCGCAAAGTCGCCGAGCCGGTTAAAGAAGTGAATGCGGACATTCAACGTATTGTGGATGATATGTTTGAAACCATGTACGCAGAAGAAGGTATTGGTCTTGCGGCAACGCAGGTTGATATCCATCAGCGCATTATCGTGATCGACGTTTCTGAAAATCGCGACGAACAACTGGTACTGATTAACCCGGAACTGCTGGAAAAAAGCGGTGAAACAGGCATCGAAGAAGGCTGTCTGTCCATTCCGGAACAACGAGCATTAGTACCGCGCGCTGAAAAAGTGAAAATCCGTGCGCTGGATCGTGACGGAAAAACATTCGAACTGGAAGCTGATGGGCTGCTGGCTATCTGTATTCAGCACGAGATGGATCATCTGGTAGGTAAACTGTTCATTGATTACCTGTCGCCGATGAAACGTCAGCGCATTCGCCAGAAAGTTGAAAAACTGGATCGCATGAACGCTCGCGCTTAAACGCAGGCAAAAAGGGATAAACGTGTCAGATTCTCTACGTATTATTTTCGCCGGCACACCTGACTTCGCAGCGCGTCACCTTGACGCGCTGTTGTCTTCTGAGCATCAGGTCGTTGGGGTTTTCACCCAGCCAGATCGCCCCGCCGGCCGCGGTAAAAAACTGATGCCCAGCCCGGTGAAAGTGCTGGCAGAAGAAAAAGGCTTGCCGGTGTTTCAGCCAGCATCTCTGCGCCAACAGGAAAATCAGCAACTGATCGCCGACCTCAACGCCGATGTCATGGTCGTAGTGGCATATGGTTTGATTCTTCCCAAAGCCGTTCTGGATATGCCGCGCAAGGGCTGCATCAATGTGCATGGTTCTCTGCTGCCGCGCTGGCGCGGTGCGGCGCCGATCCAGCGCTCATTATGGGCTGGAGATGAGGAAACTGGCGTCACTATTATGCAGATGGATGTGGGGCTCGATACTGGCGATATGCTATATAAGCTTTCATGCCCTATTACCGCACAAGACACCAGCGCCACGCTATATGCGAAATTAGCGGAGCTTGGCCCGCAGGGGCTGCTTGTCACATTGCAACAGCTCGCTCAGGGCAATGCGCAGCCGCAGGTGCAGGACGAAGCGCTGGTCACTTACGCAGAGAAACTGAGCAAAGAAGAGGCTCGCATTGACTGGTCGCTCAGCGCCGCGCAGCTGGAACGCTGCATCCGTGCTTTCAACCCGTGGCCAATGAGCTGGTTCATGATTGATGAGCAGCCGGTGAAAATATGGCAAGCCTCGGTGATTCCTTTAGCTACCCGTGCTGAGCCCGGTACGATTCTGGATGCTTCAAAAGCGGGTATTCAGGTCGCTACCGTCGACGGAATACTGAATCTTGAATCTCTACAGCCAGCAGGTAAAAAAGCCATGAGCGCGCAGGATCTCCTGAACTCACGGCGTGAGTGGTTTGTCCCCGGCAATCGCCTGGCGTGACACGCATTTCTTAGCCCGGTTTTGCCGGGCATTTTTATGTTTGTGGTTATGAAAAAACAGAACAATTTACGCAGTATGGCTGCGCAGGCTATCGAGCAGGTGATGGAACAAGGGCAATCGCTCAGCAATATCCTGCCGCCACTTCAACAGAAAGTCTCTGAAAAAGATAAGGCACTGCTCCAGGAGTTGTGCTTCGGTGTTTTACGCGTGCTGCCACAGCTCGACTGGCTGATCAATAAGCTGATGTCGCGTCCGATGACCGGAAAACAGCGCACAGTACACTACCTGATCATGGTCGGGTTTTATCAGCTTCTACATACCCGAATTCCTGCGCATGCGGCGCTGGCAGAAACGGTAGAAGGTGCGGTTGCTATCAAACGGCCACAGCTTAAGGGATTGATTAATGGCGTGTTGCGCCAGTTTCAACGTCAGCAAGAGGAATTACTGGCGGAATTCGCTAGCAGCGATAACCGCTATCTGTTTCCGGCATGGCTGCTAAAACGAGTACAAAAAGCTTATCCGCAGCAATGGCAGCAGGTTATCGAGGCCAGCAACCAACGCCCACCAATGTGGCTGCGCGTGAACCGCCAACACCATACCCGTGACGGCTGGCTGGCATTACTGGAAGAACATGGTTTGCAAGGGTTTACCCATGCGGATTACCTGGATGCCGTTCGTCTGGCGGTGGCAGCTCCCGTTACCGCACTTCCTGGATTTGCGGAAGGCTGGGTCACCGTGCAGGATGCGTCAGCCCAGGGTTGTATCAAATTCCTCGCCCCGCAAAATGGCGAACGCATTCTCGACCTTTGTGCTGCACCAGGCGGCAAAACAACGCATATTCTTGAAGCGGCGCCGGAAGCCAGCGTCCTGGCAGTGGATGTTGACGAACTACGCTTATCCCGCGTTTACGACAACCTGAAACGTCTGGGTATGAAAGCGCAGGTTAAACAGGGAGACGGTCGTTTCCCGTCACAGTGGTGTGGCGATGAAGCCTTTGACCGTATTCTGGTAGATGCGCCTTGTTCTGCGACAGGGGTCATTCGTCGACACCCGGACATCAAGTGGCTGCGTCGCGATCGTGATATTCCTGAATTGGTGCAATTGCAGTCTGAAATTCTGGATGCTATCTGGCCGCATCTAAAATCCGGCGGCACACTGGTATACGCGACCTGTTCGATCCTGCCGGAAGAGAACAGCCAGCAGGTTGCAGCTTTCCTCAAGCGTACGCCAGATGCGCAGCTTAGCCTGACCGGTACGCCGGAACAGCCAGGGTTGCAGAAATTGCCGGGAGCGGAAGAAGGTGACGGATTCTTTTACGCTAAGATAATCAAACAGTGATGAGAACAACGGGCCACAGCAGATGAAAATAATTATTCTGGGCGCAGGACAGGTTGGCGGCACGCTGGCGGAAAACCTGGTCGGGGAGAATAACGACATTACCGTTGTCGACACTAATGGCGATCGTTTGCGCAGCCTGCAGGACAAGTTTGATCTGCGCGTTGTGCAGGGGCATGGCTCGCATCCACGTGTATTACGTGAAGCCGGCGCAGATGATGCCGATATGCTGGTCGCTGTGACCAGTTCAGATGAAACCAATATGGTTGCCTGTCAGGTTGCTTACTCGCTGTTTAATACGCCGAACCGCATTGCACGTATTCGTTCGCCAGACTATGTGCGCGATGCCGATAAGCTGTTCCATTCAGAAGCTGTGCCAATCGACCACTTAATCGCACCGGAACAGTTGGTTATCGATAGTATCTATCGGCTGATCGAATATCCGGGAGCGCTGCAAGTAGTGAATTTCGCTGAGGGGAAAGTCAGCCTTGCCGTAGTTAAAGCCTACTACGGTGGGCCGCTCGTTGGTAATGCCTTATCGACCATGCGCGAACATATGCCGCATATTGATACCCGCGTTGCGGCCATATTCCGCCACGACCGTCCTATCCGCCCGCAAGGTTCTACCATCGTTGAGGCCGGAGATGAGGTGTTCTTTATTGCCGCATCGCAGCATATTCGTGCAGTAATGAGCGAGCTACAGCGTCTGGAAAAACCTTATAAACGCATCATGCTGGTTGGCGGCGGGAATATAGGTGCAGGTCTGGCACGCCAGCTGGAGAAAGATTACAGCGTCAAATTGATCGAACGCGATCAGCAGCGTGCCGCAGAGCTGGCAGAAAAATTACAAAACACCATCGTTTTCTATGGGGATGCTTCGGATCAAGAATTGCTGGCTGAAGAACACATCGATCAAGTTGATCTATTTATTGCCGTCACCAACGATGACGAAGCGAATATTATGTCGGCAATGCTGGCCAAACGTATGGGAGCGAAAAAGGTGATGGTGCTCATCCAGCGCCGCGCTTACGTCGATCTGGTGCAGGGCAGCGTAATTGATATTGCGATTTCACCACAGCAGGCAACTATCTCCGCGCTGCTTAGCCACGTGCGCAAAGCCGATATTGTCGGGGTTTCTTCGTTGCGTCGTGGCGTCGCCGAGGCGATCGAAGCTGTCGCTCACGGTGATGAAACGACCTCTCGCGTGGTGGGTCGTGTTATTGATGAGATTAAACTCCCACCCGGCACGATTATTGGCGCAGTGGTACGTGGCAACGATGTGATGATTGCTAATGATAATTTGCGTATTGAGCAAGGCGACCACGTAATTATGTTTTTAACCGACAAAAAATATATTACGGATGTTGAAAGGCTCTTCCAGCCAAGCCCCTTCTTCCTTTAATCATCAAAGGATGCGAATACCCGCATCCTTTCTTAATCCATGAATTAATAAGGGATTAAGAAATCTGGTTAGTTATCCCTTCAAATGGAAATTGAACGGTAATTTGTTAAACTTATCCAGACAGCCTGCACATGGAGAAGGATATGAGTATTTTGAAAGAGTTCCGCGAGTTCGCAATGCGCGGCAATGTAGTGGATTTGGCCGTTGGTGTGATCATCGGTGCAGCATTCGGTAAAATCGTATCTTCACTGGTAGCAGATATCATTATGCCGCCACTTGGATTATTAATTGGCGGAATTGATTTCAAACAGTTTGCATTAACGTTGCGTGATGCTCAGGGCGATGTGCCCGCAGTCGTAATGCATTACGGCGTGTTTATCCAGAATGTATTTGATTTTATCATCGTTGCTTTTGCCATCTTCCTTGCGATCAAGGTAATTAATAAGCTGAAACGCAATCAGGAAGAAGAGCCTAAAGCCCCACCGGCGCCAAGCAAAGAAGAAGTATTGCTGAGTGAAATCCGAGACCTGCTGAAAGAGCAGAATAACCGTAATTAATTAAGCAGAAACCAGAAGGCCAGTGGTAAATAAGCGATATGCTTGCTTGCCACTGGCCTCCTTATATCCCCGGTTTGCATGTTTTTCTTTTCGCAGATAACTCCCTTTCCCTTTCTTATTTTTCTCAACACGCTGCCTGAACAGTGGATCATGCAACAATGCCTCAATGGCATTATCATTAATCTGCCCTTTGGTATGCTGATAGCGGCTCATAATTTCTCCAGTTTGTGTAATTAAAACGGCCGAAGTGTAGATCTTTGCGCAGAGAAGATCAACATGTCGACGAATCAGTCTTACCACTCGCGCCCTGTTCCAACGCTTCCAGAATGGAACAATAGACACTGCTATGCGCAGTACCACAACAGGCATCGTTCAGTTTCTGTAGGGAACGCCGCATTGTCTGGAGTTCATCGATACGCGCTTCCACTTCAGCCAGACGGGTCTGCACAATACTCTTTGATTCCTGGCATGTGTGATGTTCGGGATCAATTCGGATCGACAGTAATTCACGTATCGCTTCTAACGTAAATCCTAACTGGCGCGCATGGCGAATAAATTTTAGACGTTGCAAATCTCTGTCCGTATAAAGACGAAAACCGCCTTCCGTCCGTATTTCATGATCCATCATTTGTTGTTTTTCGTAGTAGCGGATGGTATCGGGCGTCACTTCAGCTAGCTTTGCAATTTCACCAATGCGGTACATAGGCTACTCCTCATTTAACTTTTGCTGCAGTTTTATGGCGTAATCACCGCGCAAAAAATCAGTACTTAAACCGGCCTGGCGCAATTTGAGCTCAAGTAAAGATAAGCGGCGTAGCAGCTCTCGATGCTGTGGGTGATTTTCCCCCACGCTATTTAACAAATCAGCCAGCGCAATAGCTTCTCTACGATATTCAAGCTCTGGCGGTAGACAGCCAGCATTCTTCAATAAACGGTACCCAGCTCGAAGCTCCGGAGGAACATGAGAATCATCATCCAGAGTGAGCGGCTCGCCGCAACCGGGAAGGTTGTCGAATTCACCTTTATTTTGGGCGTCAAGAATATGCCGTTCTGCCCACTGATCAAGCAACCACATAATGGGTCTCCAGGGATGAGCAAGAAAGATACGAGCATTGTAGGAAAGTGATAATGCTTAGGATATAAAAAAACCCGCCGAAGCGGGTCTTTTTACGTTACTACAGATTACTCTGCAGCAGCTTCTGCTTTCGGCTCGGCGCGATCAACCAGCTCGATGTAAGCCATCGGAGCATTGTCACCAGCACGGAAGCCACACTTCAGAATGCGAGTGTAACCACCGGCACGGCTCGCGAAACGCGGGCCCAGCTCGTTAAACAGTTTTGCCACGATCTCGTTATCACGAGTACGGGCGAATGCCAGACGACGATTAGCAACGCTATCAGTCTTGGCAAGAGTAATCAGCGGCTCAACTACGCGACGCAGCTCTTTCGCTTTCGGCAGAGTCGTCTTGATGATCTCATGACGAACCAGAGAACCTGCCATGTTACGGAACATGGCCTGGCGATGGCTGCTGTTGCGGTTCAGTTGACGACCACTCTTACGATGGCGCATGACCTTATCCTTCTCAGTAAAACCTTAACCTGTGATCCGGTTACTCGTCAGCAATGCTTGCCGGCGGCCAGTTTTCCAGGCGCATGCCCAGAGACAGACCACGTGAGGCCAGCACGTCTTTAATCTCAGTAAGAGATTTTTTACCCAGGTTCGGCGTTTTCAGCAACTCAACCTCGGTACGCTGTACCAGATCACCGATATAGTGGATAGCTTCTGCCTTGAGGCAGTTAGCAGAGCGGACAGTCAATTCCAGATCGTCAACAGGGCGCAGCAGGATCGGATCGAATTCTGGTTTCTCTTCTTTAACTTCCGGCTGACGTACATCACGTAAATCAACGAAAGCTTCCAGTTGTTCTGCCAGGATGGTTGCCGCACGACGAATCGCCTCTTCAGGATCGATTGTGCCATTGGTTTCCATTTCGATGACCAGCTTGTCCAGGTCGGTGCGCTGTTCAACACGTGCTGCTTCAACATTGTAGGCAATTCGCTCTACAGGGCTGTAGCACGCATCAACCAGTAAACGGCCGATCGGGCGCTCATCTTCTTCCGAATGAATTCGGGCAGACGCCGGCACATAACCACGACCGCGCTGAACTTTGATACGCATATTGATAGATGCGTTTTCATCGGTCAGGTGGCAGATCACATGCTGCGGCTTGACGATTTCGACATCACCGTCGTGGGTAATGTCGGCTGCAGTCACAGGGCCAATGCCAGATTTATTCAGAGTAAGAATAACATCATCTTTCCCCTGAACTCTCACCGCCAGCCCTTTCAGGTTGAGCAGGATTTCAAGGATATCTTCCTGAACGCCTTCTTTGGTGCTGTACTCATGAAGTACACCATCAATCTCAACCTCAGTCACCGCGCAACCCGGCATCGATGAGAGCAGAATACGGCGCAGTGCGTTACCCAGAGTATGGCCAAAGCCACGCTCTAAAGGCTCAAGGGTCACCTTGGCGTGCGTCGAACTCACTTGCTCGATATCTACCAGGCGCGGTTTTAGAAACTCTGTCACAGAACCCTGCATTGTGTCCTCTCTTTGGTACTAAGCTTTACTTGGAGTAAAGCTCGACGATCAGGTGTTCGTTAATGTCCGCAGACAGATCAGAACGCTCCGGCTTACGCTTGAACGTACCTTCCATCTTGCCAGCATCAACTTCCAGCCAGGTTGGCTTTTCACGCTGCTCAGCCAGCTCCAGAGCGGCTTTCACGCGAGACTGCTTTTTCGCTTTCTCACGAATGCTAACCACGTCATTCGGACTAACCTGATAAGAAGCGATGTTAACAACACGACCGTTTACCATGATTGCTTTGTGGCTAACCAGCTGGCGTGCTTCTGCACGAGTGGCGCCAAAGCCCATACGGTATACAACGTTGTCCAGACGACCTTCCAGCAGACCCAGCAGGTTTTCACCTGTGTTGCCTTTCAGACGTGCTGCTTCTTTGTAGTAGTTACGGAACTGACGCTCCAGCACACCGTAGATACGGCGAACTTTTTGCTTTTCACGCAACTGCACACCATAGTCAGACAGACGCGGTTTACGCGCACCGTGCTGGCCAGGAGCTTGTTCAATTTTACACTTGGTATCGATCGCGCGAACGCCAGACTTAAGGAACAGGTCTGTGCCCTCACGACGGCTCAGCTTGAGCTTAGGACCCAAATATCTTGCCATTTTCTTTCTCCAACAATCCTAGAAAACGAGCGCGTTATACGCGACGTTTTTTCGGCGGACGACAACCGTTGTGAGGGATCGGAGTCACATCAGTAATATTAGTGATGCGGAAACCAGCGGCGTTCAGAGCACGAATAGTAGATTCGCGACCCGGACCCGGTCCCTTAACCATAACTTCCAGATTCTTGATACCGTATTCTTTTACGGCTTCAGCGCAACGCTCTGCTGCAACCTGAGCTGCAAACGGAGTGGATTTGCGAGAACCACGGAAACCGGAACCACCGGCTGTTGCCCAACCCAGCGCGTTACCCTGACGATCAGTAATAGTAACGATGGTGTTGTTGAAAGAAGCATGGATATGAGCCACGCCGTCAGAGACTTGTTTTCTTACACGTTTACGTGCACGAATTGGTGCCTTTGCCATTATTCAATCACCCCGATTATTTCTTGATCGGTTTGCGCGGACCCTTACGGGTACGTGCGTTGGTCTTGGTACGCTGACCGCGAACCGGGAGACCACGACGATGACGCAAACCGCGATAGCAACCAAGATCCATCAGGCGCTTGATGCTCATGCTAACTTCACGGCGCAGATCACCTTCAACGACAAATTTGGCAACTTCGTCACGCAGCGTGTCGATTTGTTCTTCAGACAGCTCACTGATCTTAACATTTTCAGCGATGCCCGCAGCAGCCAGAATGGCTTGGGAGCGGGTTTTACCGACGCCATAGATCGAAGTTAATGCGATCACAGCATGTTTCTGATCAGGAATGTTAATGCCTGCTATACGGGCCACTATGCACTCCTATAATTTTACTTGTACGTACCATGCTGAAAAGCCCGTTTTCAGGATACTCAAATGGAAACGTACAGACATACAAAAGATTGGCTGGCTAATCTAGCCAGCTCAACCCAACTTTGCAAGAAAAATATGCGAAATAATCAGCCTTGGCGCTGTTTATGCTTCGGCTCGGCACTGCAAATCACACGGATGACGCCATCACGTTTAACGATTTTGCAGTTACGGCATAATTTCTTGACGGAAGCACGAACTTTCATTTTTACTCTCCGTAACTTCTCGGGCGACCATTAACGACCGTAGCCTTTCAGGTTCGCCTTCTTCAATGCAGACTCATACTGACTGGACATCATCAGAGTTTGCACTTGAGCCATAAAGTCCATAATCACGACAACAACGATAAGCAGAGAAGTCCCACCGAAGTAGAACGGAACTTTCATTGCATCACGCATGAACTCCGGGATCAGGCAGATAAAAGTAATATACAGCGCACCAACCAGAGTCAGACGAGTCATTACTTTATCGATATACTTCGCCGTTTGCTCTCCCGGACGAATTCCTGGTACGAATGCACCGGACTTCTTCAGGTTATCTGCTGTTTCACGCGGGTTGAAAACCAACGCCGTATAGAAGAAACAGAAGAAGATGATTGCAGACGCATAGAGTAACACATAAAGCGGTTGCCCAGGCTGCAAATACAGCGAAATTGTTGTCAGCCAGTTCCAACCAGTACCGCCCCCGAACCATGATGCGATGGTCGCCGGGAACAGAATAATACTGGAAGCAAAAATAGCCGGGATTACCCCCGCCATATTTACTTTCAGCGGCAAATGTGTGCTCTGAGCAGCATAGACACGACGACCTTGCTGGCGTTTCGCGTAGTTTACCACAATGCGGCGTTGACCACGTTCAACGAAAACAACAAAGAACGTCACTGCGAATACTAATACTGCAACCAACAGCAACAGGAGGAAGTGCAGGTCGCCTTGACGCGCTTGCTCGATAGTATGGGCAATGGCTGGCGGAAGACCCGCCACAATGCCGGCGAAAATAATGATCGAGATACCGTTACCGATACCACGTTCAGTGATTTGTTCGCCGAGCCACATCAGGAACATGGTTCCTGTAACCAGACTTACAACAGCAGTGAAGTAGAATGCAAAGCCCGGATTCATTACCAGGCCCTGCATCCCGGGCATATTCGGCAAACCGGTAGCAATACCGATCGACTGGAATATAGCCAACACCAGGGTACCGTAGCGGGTGTACTGGCTAATCTTACGACGGCCAGACTCCCCTTCTTTCTTTAACTCCGCCAGGGCCGGGTGAACGACCGTTAGCAGTTGGATAATAATTGACGCCGAAATATACGGCATAATACCCAGAGCAAAAATAGAAGCACGGCTGAGAGCACCACCAGAGAACATGTTAAACATTTCAATGATGGTGCCACGCTGTTGTTCAAGCAGTTTGGCAAGTACAGCGGCATCAATACCAGGGATCGGAATAAAAGAGCCAATACGGAACACAATCAGCGCACCGATAACAAACAGCAGTCTGCGTTTCAGTTCGCCAATTCCACCTTTGGCACTTTGGAAATCTAACCCCGGTTGTTTAGCCATCTGCTACTTATTCCTCAATTTTACCGCCAGCAGCTTCGATAGCAGCACGAGCGCCTTTAGTAACACGCAGGCCACGAACAGTTACCGGACGAGCTACTTCACCAGCCAGGATCACTTTCGCGAACTCGATCTGGATGCCGATAATGTTAGCTGCTTTCAGCGTGTTCAGGTCTACAACGTCGCCTTCTACTTTAGCCAGATCGGACAGACGAATCTCTGCCGTGATCATTGCTTTACGAGAAGTGAAACCGAATTTCGGCAGACGACGATACAGTGGCATCTGGCCACCCTCGAAACCGCGACGTACGCCACCGCCAGAACGAGATTTCTGACCTTTGTGACCACGACCACCGGTTTTACCGAGGCCAGAACCGATACCACGACCCAGGCGTTTACCCGCCTTTTTGGAGCCTTCGGCCGGAGACAGAGTATTTAAACGCATCTCTTACTCCTCAACTTTAACCATGAAGGAAACCGCGTTGACCATACCGCGAACCGCAGGAGTATCCTCACGTTCTACTGTATGACCAATACGACGCAGACCCAGGCCAAGCAGCGTTGCCTTGTGTTTCGGCAGACGACCGATTGCACTGCGGGTTTGAGTGATTTTAATAGTCTTTGCCATGGTCAATTACCCCAGAATTTCTTCAACGGATTTACCACGCTTGGCAGCGACCATTTCCGGAGATTTCATATTTTCCAGACCAGCAATAGTTGCACGAACCACGTTGATCGGGTTGGTGGAACCATATGCTTTAGCCAGAACGTTATGAACCCCAGCGACTTCCAGAACGGCGCGCATTGCACCACCGGCAATAATACCGGTACCTCTGGTAGCCGGCTGCATGAATACACGAGAACCCGTGTGAGTACCCTTAACCGGGTGCTGCAGGGTGCCGTCGTTCAGCGCGACGTTAATCATATTGCGACGGGCTTTTTCCATCGCCTTTTGGATCGCTGCCGGAACTTCGCGGGCTTTACCGTAGCCAAAACCAACGCGACCGTGACCATCACCAACAACAGTCAGAGCTGTGAAGGAGAAAATACGACCACCTTTAACGGTTTTAGATACGCGGTTTACCGCGATCAGCTTTTCCTGCAGTTCGCCAGCTTGTTTTTCGATGTGAGCCATCTTACACCTCTACCTTAGAACTGAAGGCCAGCTTCACGGGCAGCATCTGCCAGTGCCTGGACGCGACCATGATATTGGAACCCGGAACGGTCAAAAGACACATCTTTAATGCCTTTTTCCAGAGCGCGTTCAGCTACAGCTTTACCCACAGCTGCGGCCGCGTCTTTGTTGCCGGTGTACTTCAGTTGCTCAGCGATAGCTTTTTCTACAGTAGAAGCAGCTACCAGAACTTCAGAACCATTCGATGCGATTACCTGGGCGTAAATATGACGCGGGGTACGATGTACCACCAGGCGGATCGCACCAAGCTCTTTGAGCTTGCGGCGTGCGCGGGTCGCACGACGGATACGAGCAGATTTCTTATCCATAGTGTTACCTTACTTCTTCTTAGCCTCTTTGGTACGCACGACTTCGTCGGCGTAACGAACACCCTTGCCTTTATACGGCTCAGGACGACGGTAGGCGCGCAGATCTGCTGCTACCTGGCCGATCACCTGCTTATCAGCGCCTTTCAGCACGATTTCAGTTTGAGTCGGACATTCAGCAGTGATACCGGCCGGCAGCTGATGTTCTACAGGATGAGAGAAACCCAGTGCCAGGTTTACTACGTTCCCTTTGACCGCTGCACGATAACCTACACCAACCAGCTGCAGCTTCTTAGTGAAGCCTTCGGTAACACCGATAACCATTGAGTTCAGCAGGGCACGCGCGGTACCAGCCTGAGCCCAACCATCCACGTAACCAGTACGCGGACCGAAGGTCAGAGCATTGTCTGCATGATTAACTTCAACAGCATCGTTCAGGGTACGAGTCAGCTCGCCGTTTTTACCTTTGATCGTGATAACCTGACCGTTGATTTTTACATCAACGCCGGCAGGAATAACGACCGGTGCTTTAGCAACACGAGACATTTTTTCCTCCGATTAGGCTACGTAGCAGATAATTTCGCCACCAAGACCAGCCTGGCGCGCTGCACGATCAGTCATAACACCTTTAGAGGTAGAAACAACCGCGATACCCATACCACCCATAACTTTCGGCAGCTCATCTTTTTTCTTATAGATGCGCAGACCTGGGCGGCTGATACGCTGAATGCTTTCTACCACTGCTTTACCCTGGAAGTACTTGAGAGTCAGTTCCAGTTCCGGCTTGGTGTCGCCTTCAATTTTAAAATCTTCAATAAAACCTTCTTCCTTCAGCACGTTGGCAATTGCCACTTTCAGCCTGGAGGAAGGCATGGTGACCGCAGCTTTGTTCGCGGCCTGACCGTTACGGATACGGGTCAGCATATCCGCGATCGGATCTTGCATGCTCATCTGTCTTTACTCCCGTGATTCAATTGGTGACAATTACCAGCTAGCCTTTTTCAGACCCGGGATTTCACCGCGCATAGCGGATTCACGGACCTTAATACGGCTCAACCCGAACTTCCGCAGGAAACCATGCGGACGACCAGTTTGACGGCAGCGGTTACGCTGACGAGACGGGCTGGAATCACGCGGCAGACTCTGCAGCTTGAGAACAGCATTCCAACGATCTTCGTCGGAAGCGTTCACATCAGAAATGATCGCTTTCAGTTCAGCGCGTTTCGCGAAGTATTTTTCAGCTAAAGCTACGCGTTTAACTTCGCGTGCTTTCATTGATTGCTTAGCCATGAAGTAACCCTACCTTACTTGCGGAACGGGAAGTCAAAGGCAGCCAGCAGAGCACGGCCTTCTTCATCAGATTTCGCAGTAGTGGTAATGGTAATATCCAAACCACGCACGCGGTCGACTTTATCGTAGTCGATCTCTGGGAAGATGATCTGCTCACGGACACCCATGCTGTAGTTACCACGACCGTCGAAAGACTTAGCGGACAAGCCACGGAAGTCACGGATACGCGGTACAGCAATAGTGATCAGGCGCTCAAAGAACTCCCACATGCGTTCGCCACGCAGAGTCACTTTACAGCCGATCGGATAGCCCTGACGGATTTTGAAGCCCGCAACAGATTTGCGCGCTTTGGTGATCAACGGTTTTTGACCGGAGATAGCTGCCAGATCAGCTGCTGCGTTATCCAGCAGTTTCTTGTCAGCGATCGCTTCACCAACACCCATATTCAGGGTGATCTTCTCGACCCGAGGGACTTGCATGACAGAATTGTAGTTAAACTCAGTCATGAGTTTCTTAACTACTTCGTCTTTGTAGTAATCATGCAGTTTCGCCATCGTACTACTCCAAATTACTTGATAGTTTCGCTATTAGACTTGAAGAAACGGACTTTTTTACCGTCTTCGAATCTAAAGCCTACACGGTCAGCCTTGCCGGTTGCCGCATTGAAGATTGCAACGTTAGAAACCTGAATTGCAGCTTCTTTTTCAACGATGCCACCTGGTTGGTTCAGGGCCGGAACCGGCTTCTGATGTTTCTTAACCAGATTGATACCTTCAACAATGACCTTGCCGGAAGACAGGACATTTTTTACTTTACCGCGCTTACCTTTATCTTTACCGGTTAACACGATAACTTCGTCATCACGACGGATTTTAGCTGCCATGATTCGCTCCTTAGAGTACTTCTGGTGCCAGAGAGATGATTTTCATAAACTTCTCAGAACGAAGTTCACGAGTAACCGGCCCAAAAATACGCGTACCGATAGGCTGCTCGCTGTTGTTGTTCAGAAGAACACAAGCATTACCATCGAAGCGAACGACAGAACCGTCAGGGCGACGAACACCCTTCTTGGTGCGCACCACTACCGCCTTCAGCACATCACCTTTTTTGACCTTACCACGCGGAATTGCTTCTTTAATGGTGATCTTGATGATGTCGCCTACGCCTGCGTAGCGACGGTGCGAGCCACCCAGAACCTTGATACACATTACGCGACGTGCACCGGAGTTGTCGGCGACGTTCAGCATAGTCTGTTCTTGGATCATTTCAGTGCTCCGCTAATGTCAACTACTACTGAAGACCCTAAAATCAGGGTCGTTAAAAAGCCCCATATCGAGGGCGCGGCATTATAACACCGGATCTCGGATATGGGTAGAAAAAATAAACGGCTCATCGCTGAGCCGTTTATTCGTTTGAGAACGCGTACTGTATTACAGAACAGCTTTCTCTACAACGCGAACCAGCGTCCAGGACTTAGTCTTGGACAGCGGACGGCATTCGCGGATTTCAACCACGTCGCCAGTGCCGCATTCGTTGTTCTCGTCATGTACGTGCAGTTTAGTCGTACGTTTGATGAATTTACCGTAGATCGGGTGTTTCACGAAACGCTCGATAGCAACAACAATGGATTTCTCCATTTTGTCGCTAACAACACGACCTTGCAGAGTACGGATTTTATCGGTCATTACGCACCCGCCTTCTCAGTCAGTAAAGTCTTAACGCGTGCGACATCACGACGCACTTGCTTCAACAGGTGAGTCTGTTGCAGCTGGCCACTTGCAGCCTGCATACGCAGGTTGAACTGCTCGCGCAGCAGGTTAAGCAGCTCGGTGTTCAGCTCTTCAACGCTCTTTTCACGCAGCTCTTTTGCTTTCATTACATCACCGTCTTAGTTACAAAGGTGGTTTTAATCGGCAGTTTTGCTGCTGCCAGCTCGAAGGCTTCACGGGCCAGCTCTTCCGGAACGCCGTCCATTTCATACAGGACTTTACCCGGCTGAATCAAGGCAACCCAATATTCCACGTTACCTTTACCTTTACCCATACGAACTTCCAGCGGCTTCTCGGTGATCGGTTTGTCCGGGAATACACGGATCCAGATCTTACCCTGACGCTTAACAGCACGAGTCATAGCACGACGTGCTGCTTCGATCTGACGAGCGGTCAGACGACCACGGCCAACAGCTTTCAGACCGTAAGTGCCGAAGCTCACATCCGTGCCCTGCGCGAGACCACGGTTGCGGCCTTTGTGCACTTTACGGAATTTTGTACGCTTTGGTTGTAACATCAGCGACGCTCCTTATTTACGGCCTTTACGCTGCTGCTTTTTAGGTTGAGCAGCCGGTTTTTCCGGTTGTTCAACTGCAGCCATACCACCAAGGATCTCACCTTTGAAGATCCACACTTTTACGCCGATTACACCGTAAGTGGTGTGCGCTTCGGAGGTGTTGTAGTCGATGTCAGCACGCAGAGTGTGCAGCGGAACGCGACCTTCACGGTACCATTCGGTACGTGCGATCTCAGCGCCACCCAGACGGCCGCTAACTTCAACTTTGATACCTTTAGCGCCCAGACGCATTGCGTTCTGTACAGCACGCTTCATAGCACGACGGAACATAACACGACGTTCCAGCTGAGAAGTGATGCTATCAGCAACCAATTTTGCGTCCAGTTCAGGTTTACGAACTTCGGCGATATTGATCTGAGCAGGAACGCCAGCGATATCCGCTACGACCTTGCGCAGTTTTTCAACGTCTTCACCTTTTTTACCGATAACGATACCCGGACGAGCAGTGTGAATGGTCACACGGATGCTCTTAGCCGGACGCTCGATAACGATACGAGATACAGACGCTTTAGCCAGTTCCTTAGTCAGGTACTGACGTACTTTAAAATCGCTGTCCAGGTTGTCAGCGAATTCTTTGGTGTTCGCAAACCAGGTAGAGTTCCATGGTTTTACAATACCCAGGCGAATACCATTAGGATGTACTTTCTGACCCATTGCTAGTCTCCAGAGTCTCAGCGATCGGACACAACCACAGTAATGTGGCTGGTGCGCTTCAGGATGCGATCTGCACGACCTTTCGCACGCGGCATAACGCGCTTCATGCTCGGGCCTTCGTCTACGAAAATTTTCGCAACTTTCAGATCGTCAATGTCAGCGCCATCGTTGTGTTCAGCGTTAGCAATGGCAGATTCCAGAACTTTCTTGACCAGTACAGCCGCTTTCTTGTTGGTGTAGGTCAGAATATCCAGAGCCTGCGACACTTTCTTACCGCGAATCAGGTCAGCAACAAGGCGAACCTTCTGAGCAGAAGAACGAGCATGGCGATGTTGAGCTAAAGTTTCCATCTCTTCCTCCTACCTTATTTCTTCTTCGCTTTTTTATCAGCAGCATGGCCGCGATAAGTACGAGTCGGTGCGAATTCACCCAGTTTGTGACCGACCATTTCGTCGGAAATAAATACTGGAACGTGCTGACGACCATTATGGACAGCGATGGTCAAACCGATCATGTTAGGAAAGATCGTTGAACGACGGGACCAAGTGCGCTGGGGCTTCTTGTCTCCGCTTTCCACCGCTTTCTCTACCTTCTTCAGCAAGTGCAGGTCAATAAAAGGACCTTTCTTGAGAGAACGTGGCATGGCTTATCCTCTAAAATTATTTGCTACGGCGACGTACGATGAATTTATCAGTACGCTTGTTGCTGCGGGTCTTCTTACCTTTGGTCTGAACGCCCCACGGAGTTACCGGGTGCTTACCAAAGTTACGACCTTCACCACCACCATGTGGGTGGTCTACTGGGTTCATCGCAGTACCGCGAACGGTAGGACGAACACCACGCCAGCGTGCAGCACCTGCTTTACCCAGAACGCGCAGCATATGCTCAGCATTGCCAACTTCGCCCAGAGTAGCGCGGCACTCAGCTTCAACTTTACGCATTTCACCAGAACGCAGACGCAGGGTGACATAAGCACCGTCACGCGCAACGATCTGAACGTAAGTACCAGCAGAACGTGCCAGCTGACCGCCTTTACCTGGTTTCATTTCTACGTTATGAACGGTAGAACCAACCGGGATATTGCGCATCGGCAGGGTGTTACCCGCTTTGATTGCAGCATCAACGCCAGACTGAATCTGGTCGCCAGCTTTCAGGCCTTTAGGGGCCAGGATGTAACGGCGTTCGCCGTCTTTGTACAGAACCAGCGCGATGTTCGCGGAACGGTTCGGATCGTACTCAAGACGTTCAACAACTGCCGGGATACCATCTTTGTTGCGTTTGAAGTCAACAATACGGTAAGCCTGCTTGTGGCCACCACCGATATGACGAGTGGTGATACGGCCATTGTTGTTACGACCACCGGATTTGCTGTTTTTTTCCAGCAACGGAGCAAAAGGTTTGCCCTTGTGCAGCTCAGGGTTAACCACTTTAACTACGTGGCGACGACCCGGAGATGTCGGTTTACATTTAACAACTGCCATTGTATTACTCCTCCGACTTACTCAGCGCCGCCAACGAAGTCCAGATTCTGGCCTTCTTTCAGGGTGACGTAAGCTTTTTTCCAGTCGCTACGACGACCGATACGCTGTCCGTGACGTTTAACTTTCCCTTTAACTACCAGGGTGTTAACGACTTCGACTTCGACTTCAAACAGTTTCTGCACAGCAGCTTTAATTTCTGCTTTGGTCGCGTCTTTAGCAACTTTGAGAACGATGGTGTTAGTTTTTTCCATCGCAGTAGACGCTTTTTCAGAAACGTGCGGTGCACGCAGCACCTTCAGCAGACGTTCTTCACGAATCATGCCAGCATCTCCTCAACTTGCTTAACAGCATCAGCAGTCATTACGACTTTGTCGAAGGCGATCAGGCTAACCGGGTCGATACCAGTCGCGTCGCGAACGTCAACCTTGTGCAGGTTGCGCGCGGCCAGGAACAGGTTCTCGTCCAGCTCACCGGTGATGATCAGCACATCTTCCAGAGCCATGTCTTTCAGTTTCTGAGCCAGCAGCTTGGTTTTCGGTGCTTCAACAGAGAACTGCTCGACAACGATCAGACGCTCCTGACGTACCAGTTCGGACAGGATGCTTTTCATCGCGCCGCGGTACATCTTTTTGTTAACTTTTTGACTGTGGTCCTGCGGACGCGCAGCGAAGGTCACGCCACCAGAACGCCAGATCGGGCTCTTGACAGAACCGGAACGAGCTTGGCCTGTACCTTTCTGGCGCCACGGTTTTTTACCGGAACCAGTTACTTCAGCACGGGTCTTCTGAGCACGAGTACCCTGACGAGCACCAGCTGCATAAGCTACAACAACCTGGTGTACCAGCGCTTCGTTAAAGTCACGACCGAAGGTAGTTTCGGAAACAGTCAGCGCGCTCTGCGCGTCTTTCAATACTAATTCCATTGCTATCTCCTCACGCCTTCACAGCTGGTTTAACGATCAGGTCGCTACCGGTTGCACCCGGGACAGCACCTTTAACCAGCAGCAGGTTGCGCTCAGCGTCAACACGTACTACGTCCAGGCTCTGAACAGTTACACGCTCATTACCCAGCTGACCTGCCATTTTCTTGCCCTTGAACACTTTGCCCGGAGTCTGGTTCTGACCGATAGAACCCGGAACGCGGTGAGACAGGGAGTTACCGTGGGTAGCGTCCTGGGTACGGAAGTTCCAGCGCTTAACGGTACCTGCGAAACCTTTACCTTTAGAGGTGCCAGTTACGTCAACTTTTTTAACTTCAGCAAACAGCTCAACGCTAATTGCCTGACCTACAGTGAACTCTTCGCCATCAGCAAGACGGAATTCCCACAGGCCGCGGCCAGCTTCTACGCCAGCTTTAGCAAAATGGCCAGCTTCCGGCTTGGTTACACGGTTAGCTTTTTTAGCACCGGTGGTAACCTGGATAGCGCGGTAGCCATCGTTAGCCAGATCTTTAACCTGAGTAACGCGGTTTGCTTCAACTTCGATTACGGTTACTGGGATAGATACGCCATCTTCAGTGAAGATGCGGGTCATGCCCACTTTTTTACCGACTAAACCAATCATTGTTTCAACCTCTCAATCGCTCGATGACCTGATTAACCCAGGCTGATCTGCACGTCTACACCGGCAGCCAGGTCCAGACGCATCAGAGCATCAACGGTTTTCTCGGTTGGCTCAACGATGTCAACCAGACGCTTGTGAGTGCGAATTTCGTACTGATCGCGCGCGTCTTTGTTAACGTGCGGGGAGATCAGAACGGTAAAGCGCTCTTTGCGGGTCGGCAGCGGGATCGGACCACGGACCTGCGCACCAGTACGCTTGGCAGTCTCGACGATTTCCGCGGTTGATTGATCGATCAGACGATGATCAAACGCTTTCAGGCGGATACGGATTCTTTGGTTCTGCATGAGACCAGAGCTCCAATTATTTATAGACGAAAATAATTACTCCTCACACCCATTACGATTGATGGGGGAGTGTAATCGTTCATAACATAGCCCCCCGATTGGGGGCATTGTTAGCAGCTAAAAACACTGCCGGGGTTCAGATTGAACCCGCCGTCAATTACGACAAGCCCGCGCATTATACGTAAATCTGGGCTGGACGCAAGTGCCGTTTAGAAAATAAGCAATATTGCGCGCAACTTCGCAGAAGAAATGTCGTTGCAATCAATCAGACGATATTTCTGGCGAGTTCTCTCGTGATTTTGCAGAAATACATTATGCAGTCATCCACTCCTTCGCCACTCTCCGGGTACGAGATCACTCTTTACTTGAGGCAAAATGCTCTTTCTCTTTATCTATTTATTCCTGAACTTGCTACTCGTCTGGCATGACATTCGTAGCGGTCTGCTCCCTGACCGTTTTACCTGCTCTTTATTATGGGCCGGGCTTTGCTGGCACAGCCTTTCCCATATGGCTTTTTTGCCATATGCCGTATGGGGAGCAATCGCCGGCTATTCTGCTTTTGCTGCTGTCTACTGGGGTTATCGCCTGTGGCGTGGCCGGGAAGGAATGGGATATGGAGATGTAAAATACTTTTCTGCGCTGGGGGCCTGGCATGGTTGGGAAAGTTTGCCCACTCTGGTTGTCATTGCATCTTTGTTGGCCTGTTGCGTCGCAGGAATCAGATGCATCTGCACTCATAACTGGCAGCCATTAAAAAACCCGCTGCCGTTAGGTCCATTTTTGGCGGCCGCGGGTCTGCTGACTGGATACCCAACACTGGTATCGTTTTAATCTTCAACTTTGATTTGCGATTGGAGATAGTTCTGAATACCAATTTTCGCAATCAGATCGAGTTCTGTTTCGAGCCAGTCAATATGGTGCTCTTCTTCGGCGAGAATATTGATCATCATATCGCGGCTGACGTAATCATGAACGCTATCAGCATAGGCAATGGCTTCGCGCAGATCTTTTGCGCCTTCCAGTTCCAGCCTGAGGTCAGATTGCAGCATCTCTTCGACATCTTCCCCTATTCCGAGCTTGCCCAAATCCTGCAAGTTCGGTAATCCTTCAAGAAACAAAATACGCTCGATGTACTGATCAGCATGTTTCATTTCATCAATGGATTCGTGGTATTCAACGTCGTTGAGGCGCGTCAGCCCCCAGTTTTTGAACATTCTCGCATGGAGAAAGTATTGGTTTATTGCGACAAGCTCATTTCCCAATAATTTATTGAGATAATTTATGATTTTAACATCACCTTTCATTATGTAGTCCCTCCGCTTCCACTTATTGAAGCGTAGATGCGCCTACAGGGATGTCAAAAAAAGATAGTGCCTTAAGCGATCTCTTGATATTCCGGCATCTGTGTAAGTTCGTTCTGCATAATCTCTCTTGCCGCACGAACACACTTACCGCATTGATTTCCCACCGGAACAAATTTGCGAAGCTGCTGAAATGATTGGGGGTGGAACTGGCGAACTGCCTGACGAATTTTTTTATCACTTACACCATTACACAAACAAACGTACATGAATCACTCCCGTTCACTTTATGCACAGAAGTCTAAATGAGAATGGTTACGATTACAATAGCACGATCGTAAAGGTACATCGGCAGAAAAGATAAAATTGTGACCAAATAACAGATAGCAAAAAGGGCGCCGAAGCGCCCTTTTTCATTCAAAGCTAAATAATTAGCTGACAACTTTTGCTACAACACCCGCGCCAACGGTACGGCCGCCTTCACGGATTGCGAAACGCAGACCTTCGTCCATCGCAATTGCGTGAATCAGGGTAACAACCATTTTGATGTTGTCGCCCGGCATTACCATCTCCACGCCTTCCGGCAGTTCGATGGTGCCTGTCACGTCAGTTGTACGGAAGTAGAACTGCGGACGGTAACCTTTGAAGAACGGAGTGTGACGGCCGCCTTCGTCTTTGGACAGGATATAAACTTCAGATTCAAATTTGGTGTGCGGATTGATGGAACCCGGCTTCGACAGTACCTGACCACGTTCGATATCTTCACGTTTGATACCACGCAGCAGAATACCCACGTTCTCGCCCGCACGACCTTCGTCCAGCAGTTTGCGGAACATTTCAACACCAGTACAGGTGGATTTCGCGGTAGGTTTGATACCCACGATTTCAACTTCTTCACCTACTTTGATGATGCCGCGCTCTACACGACCGGTAACAACGGTACCACGGCCGGAGATGGAGAATACGTCTTCGATCGGCAGCAGGAACGGCTTGTCAATCGCACGCTCCGGTTCCGGGATGTAGGAATCCAGGAAGCCAGCCAGTTCGATGATTTTCGCTTCCCACTCTGCGTCGCCTTCCAGCGCTTTCAGAGCAGAACCGTGAACGATCGGCGTGTCGTCTCCCGGGAAATCGTACTGAGACAGCAGTTCGCGAACTTCCATCTCAACCAGTTCCAGCAGCTCTTCGTCATCAACCATGTCGCATTTGTTCAGGAACACGATGATGTACGGAACGCCTACCTGACGAGCCAGCAGGATGTGCTCGCGGGTCTGCGGCATCGGGCCGTCAGTCGCAGCAACAACCAGGATCGCGCCGTCCATCTGCGCAGCACCGGTGATCATGTTTTTAACATAGTCGGCGTGCCCCGGGCAGTCTACGTGCGCGTAGTGGCGAGTCGGGGTGTCATATTCAACGTGAGAAGTGTTGATGGTGATACCACGAGCTTTTTCTTCCGGCGCGTTATCGATCTGATCGAACGCGCGAGCAGAACCACCGTAGGCTTTTGCCAGAACGGTAGTGATTGCAGCAGTCAGGGTAGTTTTACCATGGTCAACGTGGCCGATTGTGCCGACGTTAACGTGCGGTTTTGTACGTTCAAATTTTTCTTTAGACACGGCTTTATTCCTTACTATAGTGCTCTCCCCTTCGGGAGAGAGCACGGACTTTGGTTTTAACCCTGAGGCTTATTTACCACGGGCTTCGATTACGGCCTGAGCAACGTTGTTCGGTGCATCATCATACTTCAGGAATTCCATAGTGTATGATGCACGACCCTTGGTCAGAGAACGCAGCTGGGTTGCGTATCCGAACATTTCAGACAGCGGCACTTCAGCATGAATCTTAACGCCAGTGACTTCAGATTCCTGACCGCGCAGCATACCGCGACGACGGCTCAAGTCACCGATAACGTCACCGGTGTTCTCTTCCGGAGTTTCTACTTCAACCTTCATGATCGGCTCAAGCAGAACTGGTTGCGCTTTCTTAAAGCCTTCTTTAAAGGCGATAGACGCAGCCAGTTTAAACGCCAGTTCAGAGGAGTCAACGTCGTGGTAAGAGCCGAAATGCAGACGAATACCAATATCTACTACCGGGTAACCAGCCAGCGGGCCAGACTTCAGCTGCTCCTGGAAGCCTTTATCAACGGCAGGGATGTATTCGCCAGGAATTACACCGCCTTTGATGTCGTTGATGAACTCGTAACCTTTCGGGTTAGAGCCCGCCTCCAGTGGGTAGATGTCGACAACAACATGACCGTACTGACCGCGACCACCAGACTGCTTGGCGTGTTTGCCTTCGACATTGTCAACTCTTTTGCGAATCGCTTCACGGTAAGCAACCTGAGGTTTACCGACGTTCGCTTCAACGTTGAATTCACGTTTCATACGGTCAACGATGATGTCGAGGTGCAGTTCACCCATACCAGCGATGATGGTCTGGTTAGATTCTTCGTCAGTCCATACGCGGAATGACGGGTCTTCCTTCGCCAGACGGCCCAGAGCCAGACCCATTTTTTCCTGGTCAGCTTTGGTTTTCGGTTCTACTGCGATGGAGATTACCGGTTCCGGGAATTCCATACGTTCCAGAATGATCGGGTTATCCGGGTCACACAGAGTGTCACCAGTGGTCACGTCTTTCAGACCGATAGCAGCAGCGATATCGCCTGCACGAACTTCTTTGATCTCTTCACGCTTGTTAGCGTGCATCTGAACGATACGACCGAAACGCTCACGTGCAGCTTTCACGGAGTTCAGGGCAGTATCACCAGAGTTAATCACACCAGAGTACACGCGGAAGAAGGTCAGGTTACCAACGAACGGGTCGGTAGCAATTTTGAACGCCAGCGCAGAGAACGGCTCTTCGTCGCTTGCGTGACGCTCAGCCGGAGTATCTTTACCATCGTCCAGGATACCGTTGATCGCAGGTACGTCAGTCGGGGACGGCAGGTAGTCAACTACCGCATCCAGCATCGCCTGAACACCTTTGTTCTTGAACGCAGAACCACAGGTTACCAGGATGATTTCGTTGTTCAGAACGCGCTGACGCAGAGCAGATTTGATTTCCGCTTCAGTCAGTTCTTCACCACCCAGGTATTTCTCCATCAGCTCTTCAGAAGCTTCAGCAGCGGATTCGATCAGATTCTGGTGCCATTCTTCAGCCAGATCCTGCATGTCAGCCGGGATATCTTCGTATTCGAAGGTTACGCCCTGGTCTGCATCGTTCCAGTTGATGGCTTTCATTTTCACCAGGTCAACAACACCGGTGAAACCTTCTTCAGCACCAATTGCCAGCTGCAGCGGAACCGGGTTCGCGCCCAGACGGGTTTTGATCTGACCAACAACTTTCAGGAAGTTAGCGCCCATACGGTCCATTTTGTTAACGAACGCGATGCGCGGAACTTTATATTTGTTAGCCTGACGCCATACGGTTTCAGACTGCGGCTGAACACCACCAACTGCGCAGTAAACCATTACCGCACCGTCAAGAACACGCATGGAACGTTCTACTTCGATGGTGAAGTCAACGTGCCCAGGGGTGTCGATGATGTTAATGCGATGCGGTTCATACTGCTTCGCCATACCAGACCAGAATGCAGTAGTTGCTGCGGAGGTAATGGTAATACCACGCTCCTGCTCCTGCTCCATCCAGTCCATGGTTGCGGCGCCGTCATGAACTTCACCGATTTTGTGGTTTACACCGGTGTAGAACAGAATACGTTCGGTAGTCGTGGTTTTACCGGCGTCGATGTGCGCACTGATACCGATGTTACGGTAGCGTGCGATGGGTGTTGTACGAGCCATTTGATTCCTCGTTTGTCTCTTAGGCGCTCAGATTTAAGTTGCCAAACGGCGGACGACTTACTGGAAGCGCCCGCCTGGTGACTAAAACTCCGAAGGGATTACCAACGGTAGTGTGCGAACGCCTTGTTGGCTTCGGCCATACGGTGAACGTCTTCACGTTTCTTAACTGCAGTACCTTTGTTGTCTGCAGCATCAGAAAGTTCGTTCGCCAGGCGCAGAGCCATGGATTTATCACCGCGTTTACGAGCAGCTTCAACGATCCAACGCATTGCCAGGGCATTACGACGAACCGGACGAACTTCAACCGGAACCTGATAAGTAGAACCACCAACGCGGCGAGACTTAACTTCGACAGTCGGACGCACGTTTTCGAGGGCTACTTCGAAAGCTTCCAGTTCATTTTTACCAGAACGCTGAGCCAGGGTCTCCAGCGCGCTGTATACGATTGCTTCTGCAGTAGATTTTTTACCGTCTACCATCAGGATATTTACAAATTTAGCCAGCAGTTCTGATCCGAACTTCGGATCCGGCAGAATTTTACGCTGACCAATAACACGACGACGTGGCATGGAAATACTCCGTTGTTAATTCAGGATTGTCCAAAACTCTAAGAGTTTAGTTTGACATTAAAGTTAAAACAGTTTGGCCTTACTTAACGGAGAACCATTAAGCCTTAGGACGCTTCACGCCGTACTTGGAGCGAGCCTGCTTACGGTCTTTAACACCAGAGCAGTCGAGCGCGCCACGAACAGTGTGGTAACGAACACCCGGGAGGTCTTTAACACGACCGCCACGGATCAGGATCACGGAGTGCTCCTGCAGGTTGTGACCTTCACCACCGATGTAGGAAGTCACTTCGAAACCGTTGGTTAAACGAACACGGCATACTTTACGCAGTGCGGAGTTCGGTTTTTTCGGGGTGGTAGTATATACGCGAGTACATACGCCACGTTTTTGCGGGCATGCTTCCAGCGCAGGCACGTTGCTTTTTGCAACTTTGCGAGTGCGTGGTTTGCGTACCAGCTGGTTAACTGTTGCCATTAAATAGCTCCTGGTTTTAGCTTTTGCTTCGTAAACACGTAATAAAACGACCTCATATAATATGAGGACGCAGAATTTTATGGCTGTGCTGAAAAGGTGTCAAGAAATATACAGCGATCCCACATTACCAATGCATCTGAACGGCGTGTTTTACCGTCAGGCTAACGAAATCAGTATAGCCAACCCTGACAACACTGCTCGAAATTTGACCGTTCAATCCGCGTGCTTGCACATCATCATTTAACGCATGAATGGTTACGGGGGCATTTAGCAATAAAGGAATATAACGGCTGCCTTCCAGCGCCGCCGTGACGCCATCCGATAACAGCAGTAGATCATCGCCAGAGCGCAACATGCGCAACAGCGCCGCCATATCGCATTGCCAGGGAGAGTGGGACAAAGTATGCAGCATAGGCGCCTCAAAACGTCAGTACGACAGTGTACTCATCGAGCTGTTCACGCAGCGCTTCCGGCTCCAGCTGTTGCGCAGGTAAGACGAAAGCCGCCTCCTCACCGAGACCGCGTTCGCGTAGCGAGGCCGCACACAGCCAGCACTGTTCAATGTCGTACAAAGGAAGGACTTTAAAGGTGGCGATGTAATCACGCGCCAGAATCGCATCCGGCTGCTGCCCGGCTAATAGCTGAAACACGCCGTCGCCGATAAAAAACACGCCAATCCCGTCGGTGAATGCCGAGGTCGCGAGTAAGGCATCCAACCCTTCACGCCCGGAGGATGAACCGTGCGGCGCGGAAGTAAAGACAAATGCAATACGCTTCATCAAAACTGCACCACCCGATCGCAAGAGAGCGCAGCTTCCGCCAGCGCGCCCAACCCGGTGAGTGAAAAACCTGCCTGTAAATTTGCGGCAGGCAGCGCTAATCGCTCAGCTTCATTGTCATCAACCACGCCACGGCGCAGTGCGGCGGCGACACAGATATGCAATTCGACCTGCTGTTCATCATGCAAACGCTGCCAGGCGCGTACAAGATCAAACTCATCGCTGGCGGGCGCCGTAAGCGCATTTGCGTTATTTACCCCTTCACGATAGAAGAAGACGCTGCTCAGCGTATGTCCGGCTTCCAGCAACGCCAGCGCAAATTGATAAGCGCTACTGGCTTGCTGAGTGCCGTACGCCGGGCCGGTGACCATCAGGGCAAAACGCATTAACGATCCTGTCCGGAAAAATCACCGCTTTTGAACTGGCGGATGTAAAGATAAACGGTATGTTTCGAGATATTCAGTCGATCGGCTACCTGGTTAATCGCATCTTTAATGTCGAAGATACCCTTCTCATAAAGGTTCAGCACAATCTGGCGATTCTTGGCATTATTGGAAACGTTGCGATCGGCATTAACCTCTTCGATGGTGAACTCCAGAGTTTGCATCACCAAATCTTCTACCGAAGAGGCAAAGTTGACGGACGAGCCAACATCCGGAGTTTCCGGCGGGATAAAGGTGTTCATGATTTGCGAGAACGGCACATCAAGGTTCATGTTGATGCACAGCAGGCCAATCACCCGGTGATCGCGGTTACGGATAGCGATAGTCACTGACTTCATCAGCACGCCGCTTTTCGCGCGTGTGAAGTAGCATTTGGAGACGCTACTGTCGGCACCGGTCATATCGTGCAGCATGCGCAGGGCAAGGTCGGTAATCGGCGAGCCAATTTTACGTCCTGTGTGTTCGCCGTTCGCAATGCGGATAGCGGAACATTTCAGGTCTTGCAGGGAGTGCAGAACGATTTCGCAGTGTGAGCCAATGAGCATCGCTAACCCGTCCACCACCGCCTCGTAGGATTTAAGGATATCGAAGTCGGTCTGATCGAAAGGACGTTGATCCAGTAAATCAAGTTCACTGGTTTCGTTGGTTAATAGCGACCTGGACATGAAAAAAAACACTCCTTTTCAGGAGCCTGTCGTTAACTTTTCAGGGCAGGCTCAGTATTTATATGGGGATATAAATTAATACATCGTACGTTAAGATTATATCCTTACTACAAAAAAAAACGCCGCCCGGAGGCGGCGTTTTTTTCACACTGTTACTTGGTGCCAGTATCGGCAGCTTTCGCATCAGCAGGTTTATCTGCGGCAGCCGGAGCAGCATCTGACGCGGCAGCATCCGCTTTCGGCGCAGCGGCGTCAGCTTTCGGAGCCGGTTTGATATCCAGCAGCTCTACGTCAAACACCAGCGTGGAGTTAGCAGGAATCCCCGGAACGCCGGTTTTACCGTAAGCCAGAGCCGGTGGGATCACCAGCTTGATTTTGCCGCCTTTCTTGATGTTTTTCAGGCCTTCAGTCCAGCCCGGGATCACGCCGTCGAGGCGGAAGGAGAGCGGTTCGCCACGGGTATAGGAGTTATCGAACTCTTTACCATCAATCAGCGTACCTTTGTAGTTCACAACAACAGTGTCGCTGTCTTTCGGCGCATCGCCAGTCCCTTCTTTTTCGACTTTGTACAGCAGGCCGGAATCAGAGGTTTTCACACCTTTCTCTTTGGCGAAGGCGTCACGGAAGGTTTTACCTTTCGCTTCGTTGTCAGCAGCGTCTTTCTCCATACGTTCTTGCGCGGCAGTTTTCACGCGCGTTTCGAACGCTTGCAGCGTTTGTTCAATTTCCTGGTCGCTCAGTTTGCTCTTATCAGCAAACGCGTCCTGAACGCCGGCGATCAGCTGGGCTTTGTCCAGTTTGATGCCCAGTTTTTCCTGCTCTTTCAGGGAATTTTCCATATAGCGGCCCAGAGACGCGCCCAGCGCATAAGCAGATTTCTGGTCGTCATTTTTAAATGCCGCTTTGCTGTCAGCTGCAGCAGCAGTCTCTTTCTTCGCCGTCTCCGCAGCGAAAGAGATCGGTGCATGAAGAGCAACGGCCATTGTGGTCGCCAGCAGCGTGACTTTAAACAGTGATTTCATCCATTTCTCCAGGGGCCGGGGCATCTCGCCCCAGGGTTAAACATTAAAGTAAGAAGCGTACTATAAAGCGTTGCGGTAGAAATCAACATAAGGACACTACCCGAATTCACCTGTTTTCTGACTATTTTTGTTTAAATTAGTTTCTGATTTTCTGACGTAATGCTGTACCGCATGACAAACTTCAGTAAAATTCGCCCGGTTTATGAAATTTGAGCCGGAAGCAGACCCGAGGTGAAGAATGCAAGAGCTAACAACAGAAGCGCGACTGGCTGAACTGGAGAGCAAACTGGCTTTTCAGGAGATAACGATCGAAGAGCTAAACCAGACGGTTATTGCCCACGAACTGGAGATGGCAAAACTGCGCGAGCATCTGCGACTGATGGCAGAAAAACTCAAAGCCAGCCAGCCTTCTCATATGGCATCGCCGTCAGAAGAAACGCCGCCGCCCCATTATTAAGGCGTAAAAAAAGCGGGTTTCCCCGCTCAGTGCATAAATCCCTAAGTATTTCGTGTTGCAGGCAGGCGGCAAACTTGAAAATCCCCGGGAGCATAGAAAACTATGTGGCCGGGGTTTGAAAGTGAAGCCAACGCGCCTGCAGTGCGAAAGACGACAGGATTTTATTAGTGGCAACCGCAGCCGCCGTTACCACCGCAACCACCTTTACCATGGTCATGACCATGATCGTGGCCGTGACCGCCGCAGCAGCCGTCGTGATCGTGGTCGTGGTCATGATCGTGGCCATGCGCACCGTGAACGTGGCCATGAGCCAGTTCTTCTTCAGTCGCTTCGCGGATCGCGACAACTTCAACGTTGAATTTCAGGTTCTGGCCAGCCAGCATGTGGTTGCCATCAACCACAACGTGGTCGTCTTCGACTTCGGTAATTTCTACCGGTACTGGGCCCTGGTCGGTTTCTGCCAGGAAGCGCATGCCAACCTGCAGCTCGTCAACGCCCATAAAGACGTCTTTCGGTACGCGCTGCACCAGGTTTTCATCGTACTGACCGTAAGCGTCGTTCGCGCCAACCGCCACATCGAATTTATCGCCGACTTCGTGACCGTCCAGCGCGTTTTCCAGACCAGAGATCAGGGAACCGTGACCGTGCAGATAGTCCAGCGGCGCACTCACCGGAGACTCATCAACCAACACACCGTCTTCTGTACGTACCTGGTAAGCCAGGCTGACCACCAGGTCTTTTGCTACTTTCATGATATCTCCTGAGCGTGGGAAAATTACTGGCGCAGATTGTAGCGGAATTCTGCACCCGTGTACCCTTTAGCTTAAAAAAAGCTGCCCGATATGGCTAGTCCGGATGAAAAATCCCAATAACTTGCTCATCTTTGCGAACATGATCGCGGGCTTCTTTATCGGCTTCACGCATCTGATGTCCGCACTTAACGCACTCAACTATATCGACATTATTTTCACGCCACATCGCCAGCGAATCCTTCGCCTGGCATGAAGGACAAACCGCCCCGGCAATAAAACGTTTACGTACAGCCATTCGAATCCCCTTATTCAAACTCGTCCCAGCCATCCAGCTGGCGACGCTCTTGTTGCATTTCACGCTGGAAAATCTCCTCCAGCTCGCGCCGCGCTTCGCGTACGCGGGAAATTTGTAGTGTATCGGTATGCACCGGCATCAGTTCGCGCAGCATACGCATATCCAGCCGTTTAAAATGCAGTTGCGCGCGCTGCGCCTGGTGAGGATGCATCCCCAGCGAAATAAGTGCCTTGCGCCCCAACTCCAGCGCACTGGAGAAGGTTTCGCGGGAAAACTGCGTCACGCCGGCCTGCAGCAGCTCGTGCGCTTCCACACGCCCCCGCGCCCGCGCCAAAATGGCCAGATGCGGGAAATGTTGCTGACAGATTTCCACCAGTTTCATCGTATCCAGCGGATCGTTGCAGGTAATAACGATGGATTGTGCTGATTCCGCACCCGCCGAGCGTAGCAGTTCCACCTGTGTCGCATCGCCGTAATAAACTTTATAACCGTACTTACGCATCAGGTTAACGGCGCTGATATCCCGCTCCAGCACGGTAATGCGCATCTTATTCGCCATCAGCAAGCGGCCAATCACCTGACCAAAGCGACCAAACCCGACGACAATCACCTGCGGTTTGTCATCTTCCACCCACGGCGCTTCGTCTTCATCTTCCGGCGTGTTAAAGCGCCATGAGAGCAGCTTATCGATGCCGCGCATCAGTAACGGCGTGGTCATCATCGACAGGGTGACAGTGACCAGCAACAGCGCCATCTGATCGTGCTGAAACAAGCGCTGGGATGAGGCAGAAGAGAAGAGCACAAACGCAAACTCTCCCCCCTGGCTAAGCACGCCGGCAAACTGCATTCGCTCCGAACTGCGCAGTCCATACACGCGCGCCAGCACGTACAGCACCAGCGTTTTGATCACCACTAGCACCGCAACACTCATCACCACCCATAACAGGTGGGTATAAAGCACACCCAGATTCAGCGCCATACCGACAGAAATAAAGAACAGACCGAGCAGTAAACCTTTAAACGGCTCGATAGCGATTTCCAGTTCGTGGCGATATTCGCTCTCTGCCAGCAGCACACCGGCAATAAAAGTACCGAGCGCCATCGACAGCCCCAGCGCATCCATAAACAGCGCCGAGCCGAGCACCAGCAACAGCGTTGCTGCAGTAAAAACCTCGCGTACGCCTGAACCGGCGATAAAGCGAAACACCGGGCGCAACAGATAGCGCCCGCCAATCAGCATGCCAGCAAAGGCCAGCACCTTCATGCCGACCTTCATCCAGTCAAGATGATCGTCGCCATTTCCCGCCAGCAGCGGCACCAGTGCCAGCGCCGGGATCACCGCTAAATCCTGAAACAGCAACACAGAAAAACCCAGTTGCCCGGATTCGCTGCGATTCATGCCTTTATCGCGCATCAGTTGCAGCGCCATCGCCGTCGATGACATCGCAAGGCCGATACCGCCAACTACGGCGGCCTGCCAGGCGAATTGCGTCAACATCAGCAATCCGGCCAGAATCGCCGCGCTCAGCAGCACCTGCGCGGCACCGACACCGAAAATCGAGCGCCGCAATTCCCAAAGTTTGGCCGGATTCAGTTCCAGCCCGATGATAAACATCAGGAACACCACGCCCAGCTCGGAGAAGTGGAGAATTTCGTCAACGTCGCTGATAAACCCCAGCCCCCATGGGCCAATGGCAATCCCCGCCAGCAGATAACCAAGCACGGCGCCAATGCCAAGCCGGGCAGCCAGCGGTACGGCGACGACAGCAGCGAAAAGAAACAGCACACCGGCCAGTAGCAGCGCGGAACCCTCCATCAGCGACCTCCTGGCGACAGCGGCGACGCCAGCCAGTCGCCGTAAGCTTTGGCGTGATTCGCCAGTTCCTGCGGCGGCTGCCTGCGCGCCCAATAAACAATGATCGGGCTAAGCCAGTGCATACGGCACATGGCGGCAGTCAGCTCAAACGGGCGCAGAATGTCATTCATTGAGTAGCGATTCAGGCCATCATGACGATAAGCCGCCTCCGGCTCGCCGGTGGTGACCACGCTACGCCAGTACTTTCCCGCCAGTTGATTCCCGCCAATACCGCTGGCAAAACCGCGGCTTAACACGCGATCCAGCCACTCTTTGAGCAATGCCGGACAGCTATAGGTATACAGCGGGTGCTGAAAGACGATCACGTCATGCTCGCGCAGCAACGCTTGTTCATAAGGAATATCGATAAAGAAATCGGGATAGCGCGCGTAGAGATCGTGCACCGTGACATTTTGGAGCTGCATTGCCGGTTTAAGCAAAACCCGATTAGCCACCGAGTCCTGAGATTCCGGATGGGCATACAGCAGCAACACTTTGGCTGTCTGCGACATCATTCCCCTCCCGGGTGTCGTACCTGTTATTCTTCCGGCGCGGCCGCTTTTGCCCGCCCAGAATGATTTTGTCTATCGCCTTCATTTTGGGCTACCATTGCGGCCCCGGTACGGCATTTGGCCGTAACCTTACATTATCATAATGACAAATTAACATAGTCTGAACATACGGCGCCTTATGATTGTTTTCTCCTCGTTACAAATTCGTCGCGGTGTGCGTGTCCTGCTGGATAACGCCACGGCCACCATTAATCCGGGCCAGAAAGTCGGTCTGGTGGGTAAAAACGGCTGCGGCAAATCAACGCTGCTGTCGCTGCTAAAAAACGAGATGAGCGCCGATGGCGGCAGCGTCACGTTTCCGGGCACCTGGCAACTGGCGTGGGTGAATCAGGAAACCCCGGCCCTGAACGAGGCGGCGATAGACTATGTGATAGACGGCGATCGTGAATATCGCAAACTGGAAGCCGAGCTGAACAGCGCCAACGAGCGCAATGACGGCCATGCCATCGCCACGGTACATGGCAAACTCGATGCCATTGACGCCTGGACTATCCGTTCCCGCGCCTCCAGCCTGTTGCACGGGCTGGGCTTTACCAACGAGCAACTCGATCGCCCGGTAAGCGACTTCTCCGGCGGCTGGCGCATGCGTCTGAACCTCGCGCAGGCGCTGATTTGCCGTTCAGATTTACTGCTGCTCGATGAACCGACCAACCACCTGGATCTGGACGCGGTGATCTGGCTGGAGAAGTGGCTGAAGAGCTATCAGGGCACGCTAATTTTGATCTCCCACGACCGCGATTTCCTCGATCCGGTGGTCGACAAAATTCTGCATATCGAACAACAAAGCCTGTTCGAATATACCGGCAACTACAGTTCGTTCGAGCGCCAGCGTGCAACGCGTCTCGCCCAGCAGCAGGCCACTTACGAAAGCCAGCAGCAGCGCGTGGCGCACCTGCAAAGCTTTATTGATCGCTTCAAAGCGAAAGCCAGCAAAGCCAAACAGGCGCAGAGCCGTATCAAAATGCTTGAACGCATGGAGCTGATTGCGCCAGCGCACGTTGATAACCCGTTCCATTTCAGCTTCCGCGCGCCGGAAAGCCTGCCGAACCCATTACTGAAAATGGAAAAAGTGAGCGCGGGCTACGGCGATCGCACCATTCTGAATGCCATCAAGCTGAACCTGGTACCCGGTTCGCGTATTGGCCTTCTGGGGCGCAACGGCGCGGGTAAATCAACGCTGATCAAAATGTTAGCCGGTGAACTGGCGCCGCAAAGCGGTGAAATCGGCCTGGCGAAAGGCATCAAGCTGGGTTATTTCGCCCAGCATCAACTGGAGTTTTTACGCGCGGATGAGTCACCGCTGCAACACCTGGCGCGCCTGGCACCGCAGGAGCTGGAGCAGAAGCTGCGCGATTATCTCGGCGGTTTCGGTTTTCAGGGCGACAAGGTTACCGAAGTGACGGAACGCTTCTCCGGTGGCGAAAAAGCGCGGCTGGTGCTGGCGCTAATCGTCTGGCAGCGCCCGAACCTGCTGCTGCTCGATGAACCGACTAACCACCTGGATCTCGATATGCGCCAGGCGCTGACCGAAGCGTTGATCGAATTCGAAGGCGCGCTGGTCGTCGTTTCGCACGATCGTCACCTGCTGCGCTCTACGACTGACGATCTCTACCTGGTGCACGACGGCAAAGTGGAGCCGTTTGAAGGCGATCTGGAAGATTATCAGCAGTGGCTGAGCGACGTGCAGAAGCAGGAAAGTCAGCCCGCAGAAGCCGCAAAAGATAACGGCAACAGCGCTCAGGCACGTAAAGATCAAAAGCGTCGCGAAGCGGAACTGCGCACGCAAACCCAGCCGCTGCGTAAAGAGATCGCCCGGCTGGAAAAAGAGATGGAAAAACTCAACGCGCAGTTGGCGCAGGCCGAAGAGAAGCTCGGCGACAGCGGGCTGTACGATCAAAGCCGTAAAGCCGAGCTGACCACCTGCCTGCAACAACAGGCGACGGCGAAAGCCGGTCTGGAAGAGTGTGAAATGGCGTGGCTTGAAGCGCATGAGCAGCTGGAAGCGATGCTGCAAGGGGAATAACGGGCGATAACAGCGGGCGAGAGAGTTATGAATCTGGATATCACTAACGACATTACGTTTCGCAAGCTGGGCATTTTCATGACGTTTATGGAAAAGGGAAATATCGCCCGCGCGGCGGAAACCCTTAACCTGAGCGGCGTCAGCGTGCATCGCGCGCTGCATACGCTGGAAGAAAATGTGCGTTGCCCGCTGTTCGTGCATAAAGGGCGCAACCTGCTCCCGCTGCCTGCGGCCTGGACGCTGATGGAGTATTGCCAGGAAGTCATGCAGTTGATGGAGCGCGGGCTGGATGAAGCGCGGAAAACGGCGGGCGTCGGTCAGGGCCGTTTACGTGTTGGCACGCTTTACTCGCTGACGCTGGAAACCGTGCCGAGGCTTATTATGGGCATGAAATTGCGCCGTCCGGATCTGGAAATGGATCTGACTATGGGGTCAAACGAGGCGCTGCTGCATATGCTGGAAGAGGGGACGCTCGATGCCATTCTCATCTCAATCTCCGGCAGTGAACTCGACCACAATAATTTCGAAATGCTGCCGCTGTTCCATGACGATATCTTTCTTGCTGCGCCAGCCAGCGCCACGCTGAAAAGCGACGACTTTGCCGATCTGCGCGATTATCGTACGCAAAAATTCGTCTCGCTGGCCGAAGGGTTCGCCACTTACGCCGGCTTCCAGGAAGCGTTTCATATTGCTGGCTTCGAGCCGGAAATTGTCACCCGCGTAAACGACATTTTTTCCATGCTCAGCCTGGTGCAGGCGGGCGTGGGTTTTTCCCTGATGCCGGGAAGAATGAAAAAGGTGTACGAAAGCTCCCTGCAGTTGCTGCGTCTCGCCGAGCCGTATCAGATGCAACAGTTGATCGCCATTGTCTTCGCCCGCAACCGCGAGCACGATCCCAATTTACTGGCGCTGGCCGCCGAAGGGCGAATGTACGCCCGCAGTCTGGGGGATAGCGCCTGATTTTTGCCGGATGGTGGCTGCGCCTTATCCGGCAATCAACCTTCACCGCAAGCCGTTCGCTAACCTGCAAGCCCGATACGCGGAGCGCCATCGGGCAAGCGAACTTATCCACGCAGCCGCTTAGCCAGATGCAGCGCGACATCCGCACCACTTCTTTCCAGCGAAATGCATTCGCCGTTCCACGCCGCCTGGCGCGTCAGACAGGTCAGAATACCGCCCGGCGGCATCTCAATCGCCAGCCTTGCGTCGCGTTCATTCGCGGCAACCATCGCCTCCTGCCAGCGCACGGTGCGCGCCATATTACGCGCCAGATCGTCAGCAATTTTTTCCGGCTGCCACAGCACACGACCAGTACTGCCGCTTAAATAAGCGCATTGCGGCCGGTTCAGCGTGACGTGGGTAAAGGCCTGCGCCAGTTTTTCCGCGGGCGCAGCCAGCAGTTCACAATGCGAAGGCACGCTGACCGCCAGACGCTGCGCTTTGTTTGCGCCTTTGGCCAGCGCACGCTGCGCGACCAGCGCCATCGCCTCATCACTACCGGCGATGACAATCTGCGTTTCCGCGTTCAGGTTGGCGATATACGCTCCGCTCCCTTCGAGCAGCATTTCCACGACAGGCAGCGTCAGCCCCATAATTGCCGTCAGGCCGTACCCATGCGGCCAGGCCTGTTCCATCAAGTCGCCGCGCAGCGCGACAAGCTGCAAGGCATCGCGGAAATCAAGCGCTCCGGCCACGACGGCAGCGGGAAATGCGCCAATCGATAATCCACAGGTAATATCCACTGTCATGCCCCGGCGCTGTAGCTCCCGCGCCCAGGCGACACCGGAAATCAGCAGCGCCAGTTGTACGGCACGCGTATGTTCTAATGCCTGCGGCGTATCGAGTGAATCCACTTCCGCGCCTAATATTTCACGCGCTTGCGCCAGTTCAGTGCCAGGCAGCCCGTGCAACATACCGGGACGCTGCGTCCCCTGCCCCGGAAAGGTAAACAGAATTTTCATTACGCCTCCCTGTACCACGGATCGCTGACCAGCCGCGGCCCATGATTGGTTTTCAGCATTGCCCGCCCATCGCGTAACCACTCCGCCAGCGCAAAACCGCTATTCGGCGTCTCAATCTGGGTATCCGCCCGGCACAATCCACCGCTCAGTTGCTGTTGCCAGCGTAAAAGATCATCGGGGGAAAGCGGCTGCGGAGCGCGGATCAGCAGGTCAAGATCGCTGGTCGCATGGATAACCGGAATCCCCGTCGCCAGCGCGTAGCCGGTGCTGCCGGTCACGCCCCATATCCACGGCCAGTTCTGCTGCGCCAGTTGCGCAGCCAGTTGCACCGGCGGCTGAGAAATAAAGGGGGAACGAAGCAGTTCCAACGGTGCGACAAGCTGCTCTGGTGAGACGATGCGGGTAATGCGCTCTGGCCTCACCCACCCCGCAGCGCGCTGATCGCGTCGCAAACCGCGCACGCCAACGGGGATTCGCCCGTCCTGAACAACATCACGCCGCACCACTACCGGTAAACCGGCATGCCACACTTCATCGACCCAGGGTTCAGTTACCCCTTCCAGCGCATCGCGTGCGCCAAGCCAGAGAAGATCGTGCGGGCGTAATGTTGTGGTCATGATTACATTCCTGAAGTCAGCGAGATAAACAGCGGCAGCGACAGGATACACAGTACAGAGCTTAACAGCAGTACCGCTTCCGCATCCGGCGACTGCACGCCAAAGCGGTTACCAAATACCACGCCGAAGAAACCAGCCGCCAACGCAATCATCAGGATCGCGGTGATAGCGACAGAGCCATGCAGGCCCAGCACCAGCACAATCCCCCAGGCGATAGCAGGCTGGATCAGCAGTTTGGTGATCGTGGCGGAGATAACCATCGTGTTGATAGCAAGTTTACGCGCCGAGAGGATCACCCCGGTCAGGAACAGCGCCGCAGCGGTCGCAGACAGGCCAAGCGGTTTGATGGAAGCCAGCAGCAGTTCCGGCATTTTGAGACCAAACGCTGAAAGCACAACCCCCAGCAGCGGTCCCCAGACAATCGGTTTTTTCACCGAACGCCACATCAGCACCGGCAGCATTGCCAGCGTAGAACCTGTGTTGCCGCCTTCCGCACGCGCTTTTTCACGTTCGAGGATCAGCAGGCAGAACGGCGTCATCAGTACCGAACCGCAGGCAATGGAAACCGCGACGGAAAGAGACGTTGCAGACCCTTCGCCCAGTACGCTACCGAGGATCGGCAGCCCCAGCGCAGCGTAGTTTGGCAGCGCCACTGTCAGGGTTAATACCGCAGCATCCTGCGGCGATTTTTTGAAGACAGAGACCGCCAGGAAGTAGATAGCCGCGTAGGTGATCCACATCGCGAGAACCAGCACCACAATCAGCGGCGACTGGGCGATGATACCGGCCCACGGCGTTTGTACGGTCGCGCTAAACAGCGCGGCGGGCAAGGCAAAATCCATTACGAAGATATTCAGCAGGGAAACGTTCTTGTTGTCGACCATTTTGGCCTTCCCTGCCCAGAAACCCAACAGCATGATGACAAAAATGGGTGCGAGGGCATGAACAATTACATAAGTCATAGATCACCTATAAGCCTTTAAGAAAAAAGAGAAATAGCGCGATGGTTATTATTTTCAGATGCAGAATGCCGCGTGGGCGCGGCGCACGCGCCCACGGGTTTGCTATCTGGCAGGTTTCTTTTTTACTTACCAGCTTGCTTTCATGCGTTCGCGCACAAGAGCGGAGCTGCGGCGGTTGTCAGCACCCAGACGGTTTTTCAACGTGGTGTCCTGACGAGCGTCTTTGATTGCCTGTTGCAGAGTGTTCTTCACCTGCGCCAAATCGCTTTCTGAAGGCGCATCCGGATTGCTGATGTTCAGCAGATCCGACAGCAGCCCCAGCGTGGCATAGTTGCTAATGTCGTAGGCCATCGGCGGAATGGTCGCCGCCAGTTTTTCCAGCGCTTCCACGGTACGCAGCGTAATGCGTGCCGCCGAGTCTTTACCCATTGCGTGGATCAGCACACCGGAATCGTTAAATGCGATCAGGCGGTTGGCCTGGTAGCCGTGAGCCAGAAACGCCCCGGACATCGCTTTACCGACGATCATACCAATCACCGGGTGGCCCGCCAGACGCGCATTGGCATACGCCGCAGCCGCGCCAGCCAGCGCCTGGTGAATACCAAATGCCTCTTCGCGACGGCCGTAAGCCTGGCTTGGCACGTCAATCACCGCAATGATCGGGCGTTTCATGCTGCTGTTCGCATCGGCAGCGACCGTTTCGCTGACCACTTTCGCCAGCGTCCAACCCTCCAGCAAACCGACTTCGCCTTTCGCGGCACGCGGGTAGTGGTTGTTGGCGTCCGGCACCACGGCGATAAAACGCACCGCTTCACCGTTCACCTGACCATCAGCGGCCTGTACGGACGGGCACAGCCCGCTCAGACGTTGCGCATTCGGTGCCAGTTTTTCCAGCCATAAGGCACCACGGCTGACTGTCGTGTTCATGCTTTACCCTCCCCGGCAAATAACGCGTTGATCTGTTCGGCATCCGCTTGTTTACGGGTGTCGAACCGGGTCAGACGTTGCAGATAATCGTCGTAGTTATCGGTGCGGTGTTTCGCCGGAACACCTTTAGCAAGGGCGTCATTCATCGCGTTTTTCACCGCGTTCACGCCGTCGCCGACCAGCGCATCCACCAGCCCGCTGCGATAACGCACTTCACCGCCGGTCATGCTCCAGATAAACGGACGGTCGCGGGAGTCGTACTCTTCAATCCCCGCTTCCTGCTCAATCACCTGCGGGCCGTTCAGACCGAGACGCGCTTCGCGAGTCACAATCAGATAGCTACACAGCGCGGCGGCGATAGACATCCCACCGAAGCAGCCCACCGTACCGGCAACAATACCGACAACCGGGGTATAACGACGCAGGTCAACGATCGCCGCATGAATATCGGCAATCGCCGCCAGGCCGAGGTTGGCTTCCTGCAGGCGAACGCCGCCGGTTTCAAGGCACAGAACCGCCTGTGTCGGGATCCCTTTGCGGTTATCTTCTGCCGCCAGTTCCAGTGCCGCCGCCATTTTCGCGCCGGAGACTTCGCCCATACTGCCGCCCTGGAACGCGCCTTCAATCGCCACGACAACAGCCGGTTGACCATTGATGGTGCCTTTGGCGACTACCATGCCGTCATCTGCCTGCGGAACAATGCCCTGCGGCCCTAACCACGGGGAGATAATGCCCTCAAACGGATCCAACAATTCGCGGTAGCTGCCTTCATCCAGCAGCGCCTGCGCGCGCTGACGCGCTTTGAGTTCGATAAAACTGCGATCGTCACGCATAGCTCACCTCTTCGAATACCTGTTCGATACGGATGCGCGCCACACCGGGCGTCGCGCCGAAATCGTGAATCACAAGCTGGCCAGCGGGCAGCGTGCTGACCAGCCCCAGACGGGTGAACAGCGCTTCCCAACGTCCACGGCTGTTGTCCACGGAGGTGGTGATATCGATTGTCAGTGTCTGCCCCTGGTCGGCGGTGAATAACACCTCCATATCCCCGGAGCCTACAACGCCTGCCAGTGCTTTACCGCGCAATACGCGGCCGGCAGGCACAGTGATCGTGATATGTTCCATAACTTCCTCTTAATTCGCTAAATAAGGCGTGGTCAGGCGATCGAGAAACAGTGTGGCGGCCAGTAAATCCGCCGCGCCGCCGGGTGAAGCGTTCAGCGCCAGCATTTGCCTGTCGAGGTCAGCCAGCGCTTGCCAGCCGTGCGGATGGGCAACACCGCCTGCCTGCAACACATGCCGTGCGCCTGTGCGCATCGTCTCCAGCCCTTCCAGACCGGCGCGCGATAAAACACAGGTGTCGCTGAGCGAGGTCATGATCGCCATCAACGCATCCAGCCGTGCGGCAGTTTCGTTGCCGCCGCGCTGGCGGCTTTGCTGCAACTGCGGCAGCGCCAGCTTCATGATGTGTGGAAACGCCTGCTGCGCTTCTTCGCGCGCGCCGGGCACCCGATAACGGTGGGTGGCGCGCAGGCCTTTACTGAACACTTTCGGCGCGGCCTCGTCCGGCAGTTGCGCCAGCTTTGCGGCGGTGGCGGTGATCGCCTCAGCCGAACCGCTGCCGCCGAGCATGGCGACAGCGCTAACCAGCAACCCCAGCGCCCAAATAGCCCCACGGTGTGTATTCACACCGCCGGTTGCTGCCATCATCTGCTGCTCGCCTTCACGGCCCAATCGCCCGATGGTTTGTCTGAGCGCCACATCCACCGGCCGTAACCAGCTCTGTTGCGCCAGCGCCTGAAACGTGGGGGTCAGGCTGTGCGCGGAACGCTCCATCAGTTCAAGCGTTAAATCGTGGTGCGCACCCTTCCCCCGACTGTCCACCAGACCGGGCTTGGGGCTTAATCGTGCTTCGTCAATCAGACTCTGTGTGGCGGCTCGCGCCAGCCAATCGGCACCGCCTTCAGCTTCAATCCGTGGCAGAAGTTTCATTACCAGCTCCGGAATTTCGCAGGTGGGTTGTAAAGACCGCCGGACCATTCCACCAGGTCCGCCACGCTGCTGGCTGCCAGCAACGAACGGGTAGCGTCAGTACGACGAATGCCCATATCTTCCGGGTAAACTACTTTGCCGCTCTGACGAAGTTGCGCCACGCGTTTGGCGTCAACACCCAGACCGATATCGGTGATACCGGCCACCGCCGCTACCATCGCTCGGCGCTCTTCGATGCTTTCTGCACGATAGAGGTAAGCGATCCCCTCTTCGGTCAGTACGTGAGTCACGTCATCGCCATAGATCATGACGGGTGCCAGCGGCATGCCGGAGGTTTTCGCCACTTCAACAGCGTCGAGTTTTTCCACAAAAGTCGGTTTCGCCCCGGCCTGGAAGGTTTCGACCATCTGCACGACCAGTTTTTTACCGCGTTGCATCGGATCCGGTTCGGTGATCATGTTCAGCCAGGCAGGTGTTGCATGGCGACGACCGTGCGGGTCATGCCCCATATTTGGCGCGCCGCCGAAGCCGGAAAGACGACCGCGGGTAACCGTGGAGGAGTTCGCCAGCCCATCAACCTGTAACGTGGAGCCGATAAACATATCCACCGCGTACTGGCCCGCTAACTGGCAGAACGCACGGTTGGAACGCATTGAGCCGTCAGAACCGGTGAAGAAGACGTCCGGACGCGCGCGAATATACTCTTCCATCCCCAGTTCGCCGCCGAAGCAGTGCACGCTTTCCACCCAGCCGCTCTCAATCGCCGGGATCAGCGTCGGATGCGGGTTCAGCGTCCAGTGTTTACAGATTTTGCCTTTCAGACCGAGCTGTTCGCCGTAGGTTGGCAGCAGGAGTTCAATCGCCGCCGTATTGAAACCGATACCGTGGTTCAGCGACTGCACCTGATGTTCTGCGTAGATGCCTTTGATCGCCATCATCGCCATCAGGATGTGTTCTTGCTTGATCAGACGCGGATCGCGGGTAAACAACGGTTCGATAAAGAATGGTTTGTCCGCCACCACCACGTAATCGATCCACGAGCCAGGGATATCGACGCGCGGCAGATCGCATTCGTCATCCACCAGTTCGTTGACCTGGGCAATAACAATGCCATCGCGGAATGCGGCCGCTTCCACCAGCGCTGGCGTATCTTCGGTGCTTGGGCCGGTGTAGAGGTTACCTTTACGGTCGGCTTTGTAACCGGCGATCAGCGCCACGTTCGGACACAGGTCAACGTACAGGCGGGAGTAAAGTTCGATGTAAGTGTGGATGGCGCCGATTTCCAGCAGGCCATCTTCCAGTAGCTGCGAAATACGCAGGCTCTGCGTACCGGAGAAAGAGAAATCGAGCTTGCGAGCGATGCCTTTTTCGAAGATATCAAGATGTTCGCTACGGCCGACGCTCGGCATAATCATATGCAGGTCGTGCACTTTCTGCGGATTAACTTCAGCGAGCGAGCGGGAGAGAAAATCCGCCTGCTTTTGGTTGTTCCCTTCGAGAACGACACGGTCGCCGGGGGCGATCAGTTTTTCCAGCATGGCGACAAGGTCGCCGGTCGGCAGTACCTTGCCCTGCACGGGAATGGACGCCAGGCGACGCTGTTTCTCGCTGCGCCGTGTGTTCCATACCTGTGCTGGCGTTTGCCCAGATAACATTGTTAACCTCCTGATTCAGCTCATCATTTTGACTTGCTTAACACTGAACTCAGTGTGCGCGTTGCTAAGAGAAGCATCAATTAAGGAGGCGATAAAATCATTAGTCTGAAAGTAATAATCAACGAAACAATTTGTGATGTGGATCAGTTTCGCCGGGTACGAAAAGTATTATGGAGCGAGGGATGAGAGTGGGTGACGGCAGAAGAAAAAGGCCTGCACCCGCGCTATTGCGGGTACAGGCGCTTTTATTTCACATAGCCGTCTGTTTTAAGAAGTTTATCCAGCGTTCTGAGCTCTGAGTCAAAATCGTCCGTGTCGTTTTCCAGCAGCGCCTGATGCTGCTGATGAAAAGCACTTCTTAAGCGGATCAACATATCCAGTTGATCTTGTGTTGTCTTTTGGCGCAACTCATCGTCTATCAACTGCTTTGAAAGGGACTGCCCCTGCGTCACGATCATTTCAACGCCTGGCAAGTAGCGATCCAAAAACCGCCGTCCGGGCACTTCATCCCGCTCGTCAGTCTTCATGCACACCACAATCTGCTGCGCCGAATGAATGATTTGAGCAAGCTCAACCAGCAGCGGTCCTGGCAGATCGCTAATACGTTCCAGACGAGATATCCGCTGCGCCAGCGCTTTATCCGAATCAGCAAGCTTTTCTTTCTCTCTTTCCGCTTCGGCAAACATTGCCAACCGGGCCTGTTGCCGGCGGGCGTTAACTTTCAGCGCCTGCTCGTACAGGAGGCATCCGGCAAATATCAAGGCAAACAGCGTCAGGTAAACAGGATGCGCGGTGTATTCATAGATCGAGCCATAACTCAACGCGGCCGAGAACCATAAAAACAGATACCAGAGGTGGATTTTACCCAGTTTGCTCCACCAGCTTCTGTAGATGTGCACCAACAGCGCCATTGTTCCTGCCCAAAATGGCAGCGCTATCGCATCGCCCACAAAAAGCCAGCAAAAGCCCGCCAGCATCCCGACACCCAGCGCGGTACGATCGAAGAACAACGTGCGGCAGAGCAAAATAAAACAAAACCAGTCCACCACAGCGAAGCTCGTTTCTATCCCGCCCGCTTCACTACCCAGCCTTGTATTAGCCTGCGTGGCGTACGGAGCAAAATAGGCGGAATACATCCCTCCAATGAAAAACATAAATAGCTGGAGAGAGACCCGATTCAAACGCTTGCTATAAATAGCGTCCAGCCGCATTCCTGCTTTATCGAACATCCTCTTTCTCCCGCCTTACTGCTGACGCACCGCGCCGTTGGCAATAGACGCCAGGCGGCTGCGCAGATCGTTTTCCATCGTGACCAACTCTTTTTCCACCTCGGCTCTGCGCTGGCGCGCATCGGTAGCGATCTTCACCGAGTCTTCAATGGTGCTAAGCAACCGCGTCTGCACCTCACGCAGGGTTTCGATATCCACTACCGAACGCTCCACTTCACGCGCCGTTTCCAGCGTTCCGGTTTGCAGCATTTCCGCATTGCGGCGCAGTAAGTCGTTGGTCGTATCGGCAACATCTTTTTGCAGCTTTGCCGCCTGACGCTGAGTCTGTAATGACATTGACAGCGCAATCTGGCTCTTCCAGACAGGAATAGTAGAAAGAATGCTGCTCTGGATCTTTTCCGCCAGGGACTGGCTGTTACTTTGCATCAGGCGGATTTGCGGCGCGGACTGCATTGCAATGGTGCGCGACAGCATCAAATCATGCAGACGACGCTCAAAGCGCTGGATGCTCTCCAGCAGATCCCGAAGGCGCTGCGCGTTCATCGGATCGCTTGTCGCCTGCGCCTGCAAAGCGGGTAGTTCGTTCTGTTTGATCTGCTCCAGCTTTTGCTTGCCGGCAATAATATGCAGCGTAATTTGCTGAAAAACGTCGCGGTTACGATCAAAGAGGATCTCCAGAACGGAAATATTACGCAGCAGATCTACCATCGCTTCATTCAGCTTTTCGGTGATGGTATCGACCTGCTTCGCCAGCGTCTGGTACTCCAGCATGGTGCGCTCGATGCGGTTAAACAGCGATCCCAACAACGGCAGTGAAGCGAGGAAACCCGGTTTTTGCTCGAAGGCGCTGATATCCACCTGCTTGATTTTCATCAGTAGATCGGTCAATTGCGCGCCAATCACGCCAGCGTCTTTCGCCCGGACTTCCTGCATCAGCGATTCGGAAAACTGCGAGATGCTGTTCATGGTTTTGGCGCCAAAGGCCAGCGAGAACACCGGATCGTTAATATTAATTTCTTCAACAATATTCTGGATTTGCGTTTGCTCGGCTGGGGTTAAATTTTCACTGCCGGGTAAGTCGTTAATTGCCTGATTGAGTTGCTGTGGTGCCGCAAGGTCAAGCGAGGTATTTTCCGTCATCCAATGAGTCCTCAATGAGTGAAAAGCGGACAGCAGTAATGGAATAAAATTGCTGATTTATTAAATCGTTATAAGGCTGTCCGTAGAGCGTAATACGGTACAACAGCAGCAAAGTATTAAACAGCTTAAATATTCGCAAGTATAATAAGCGTCAGTTTCTTGAGATGATTTAACACGATGGCAGATATTACACCTGCAAATCTTCTTGAAAATCAGGAAGATTCGCACAACTTTCATCCGATGCCGGGTGCGCGGAATCCGCATCTACAAACGATGCTGCCTCGCATTCTACGCCGCCGCTTACAGTTTGATCCCTGGTGGCAGCGCCTGGAGCTGCCGGACGGCGACTTCGTCGATCTCGCCTGGAGCGAAGAGCCCGGGCAGGCAAAACACAAACCGCGTCTGGTCGTGTTTCACGGGCTGGAAGGTAGCCTGCATAGCCCGTATGCGCATGGTCTGATCCATGCGGCAAAAGAGCGCGGCTGGCTGGGCGTGGTGATGCATTTTCGCGGGTGTAGCGGCATTCCCAACCGCCTGAACCGCATCTACCACTCCGGTGAAACCGAAGATGGCACCTGGTTTTTACGCTGGCTGCCAGAAACCTTCGGCCCGGCACCGACCGCAGCGGTAGGTTATTCGCTGGGCGGCAATATGCTCGGCTGTCTGCTGGCCAAAGCCGATGATTCTCTTCCCGTTGATGCAGCCGTGATCGTCTCTGCGCCATTGATGCTGGAAGCGTGCAGCTATCATATGGAAAAAGGGTTTTCCCGCTTTTATCAGCGTTACCTGCTAAATTTGCTGAAAGCGAACGCCGCACGCAAATTAAGAGCCTATCCTGGCTCGCTGCCGACAACGCTGCCAGCACTGCGGAAAGTGCGGCGTATTCGCGAGTTTGACGATCTGATCACCGCCAAAATTCACGGCTTTGCTGATGCGCTGGATTACTATCGCCGCTGTAGCGCCATGCCGCAGTTGCCGTTGATCCGCAAACCGACGCTGATCATTCACGCCAAAGACGATCCATTTATGGATCATAACGTTATTCCGGACGCCGGGTATTTACCGCCGAATATTGAGTACCAACTGACAGAACACGGCGGTCATGTCGGGTTTGTCGGCGGTACGCTGCGCCGACCAGAAATGTGGCTGGAAAAGCGCATTCCGGATTGGCTTTCCACCTGGCTGAGAACATCATGATTATTCCCTGGCAAGAGATTGACGCCGACACGCTGAACAATCTGATTGAGAGCTTTGTCTTGCGCGAAGGCACCGATTATGGTGAACATGAACGTTCGCTAGAACAAAAGGTCGCTGACGTTAAACGTCAACTGCAACGCGGTGAAGCTGTACTGGTGTGGTCGGAACTGCACGAGACGGTAAATATTATGCCGCGTGGGCAGTTCCACAATTAACCGGGTAGATGGCGGCTGACTATACTGCAAACACAGTTTTATTCAGGGAGTTGCTATGTCCGCCAAACATCCGGTCATCGCCGTTACTGGCTCCAGCGGCGCGGGAACCACCACGACCAGCGTCGCCTTCCGTAAAATCTTCGCCCAGCTCAACATGCATGCCGCAGAAGTGGAAGGTGACAGCTTCCATCGCTTTACCCGTCCGGAAATGGATATGGCGATCCGCAAAGCCCGCGATCTTGGGCGGCATATCAGTTACTTTGGCCCGGATGCCAATGACTTTGGCCTGCTCGAACAGACCTTTAGCGAATATGGCCAGAGCGGAACCGGGCAAACGCGTAAATATCTGCATACCTACGATGAAGCGGTGCCGTGGAATCAGGTTCCGGGCACGTTTACGCCCTGGCAACCGCTGCCGGAACCCACCGACGTGCTGTTTTACGAAGGGCTGCACGGCGGCGTAGTGACACCGCAAAATGACGTGGCGCGGCACGTTGATTTACTGGTTGGCGTGGTGCCGATCGTCAACCTGGAGTGGATCCAGAAACTGATTCGCGACACCAGCGAACGTGGGCACTCCCGTGAAGCGGTGATGGATTCGGTGGTTCGCTCGATGGAAGATTACATCAACTTTATCACCCCGCAGTTTTCCCGCACGCACATCAACTTCCAGCGCGTGCCGACGGTCGATACTTCTAACCCATTTGCCGCAAAAGGCATTCCGTCGCTGGATGAAAGCTTTGTAGTCATTCACTTCCAGAATTTGCAGGGCATTGATTACCCGTGGCTGTTGGCGATGCTGCAGGGTTCGTTTATTTCCCATATGGATACGCTGGTGGTACCGGGCGGCAAGATGGGGCTGGCGATGGAATTGATTATGACGCCGCTGGTGCAACGGCTGATGGAAGGGAAAAAGATTAAGTAGCCCGGCAAGCCTGGCGCCGGGCCAGGGCATCAGGCTTCGATAACCTCGTAGGAGTGAGTGATCTTCACGGCCTTCTCCAGCATCAGCGCTACGGAGCAATATTTTTCCGCCGACAGATCCACCGCGCGGGAAACCGCCGCGTCTTTCAGCGCCTTACCGGTGACGATAAAGTGCAGATTGATGTGCGTAAACAGACGCGGTGCCTCTTCACGGCGCTCGGAAGTCAGCTTCACTTCGCAGTCGGTCACGTCGTGGCGCCCTTTCTGCAGGATGGAAACGACGTCGATTGCACTGCAACCGCCCGCCGCCATCAGCACCATCTCCATCGGGCTTGGCGCTTTATCCCCGGAATTACCGTCCATCAGAATTTGGTGGCCAGATGCGGACTCACCCAGGAAGGTCAACCCTTCAACCCATTTCACACGTGCCTGCATTTTATACACTCCGGAGTAGTAATTTTCTCCACAGATTACGCGTACATAACAAAACTCGCAACGGAAGGCGACCTGCGTCATGCTGAAGCGAGACACCAGGAGACAGGCGTGAAAACCTATGCTAAAACAATCTGGATGCTACAAAGATAAATGGATGTTACGCATGTATGCATGACATCGTAGATTAGAGGCCGCAGATAACGCTGACGGCCCACTTCTCAGGACATGAGAAGCTTTGATTGCAACCCCGCAAGCAGGCTGAAACCTATATCCCCGCTTTCGGAGCCAGCTTATAACAGAGGATAACCGCGCATGGTGCTTGGCAAACCGCAAACAGACCCGACTCTCGAATGGTTCTTGTCTCATTGCCACATTCATAAGTACCCGTCGAAGAGCACGCTGATTCACCAGGGTGAAAAGGCGGAAACGCTGTATTACATCGTTAAAGGCTCAGTGGCAGTGCTAATCAAGGATGAGGAAGGTAAAGAGATGATTCTCTCTTACCTTAATCAGGGTGATTTTATCGGTGAACTGGGCTTGTTCGAAGAAGGTCAGGAGCGCAGTGCCTGGGTACGCGCCAAGACCGCTTGTGAAGTCGCCGAAATTTCCTACAAAAAATTCCGTCAGCTTATCCAGGTGAACCCGGATATTCTGATGCGTCTCTCCGCGCAGATGGCGCGTCGCCTTCAGGTGACCTCGGAGAAAGTCGGCAACCTGGCGTTCCTGGACGTAACGGGCCGTATCGCGCAGACATTGCTTAATCTGGCAAAACAGCCGGACGCAATGACTCACCCGGACGGCATGCAGATTAAAATCACTCGCCAGGAGATTGGCCAAATCGTTGGTTGCTCCCGTGAGACTGTCGGCCGCATCCTGAAAATGCTGGAAGATCAAAACCTGATCTCCGCCCACGGCAAAACCATCGTGGTATACGGAACACGTTAATCCGTAAAACGGCGCATCGTTTACCCGGCGCGCCGTTTTCTCTCCTCATGTGGCGCAGGCTGATTTATCACCCCGAAATCAACTACGCACTGCGACAAACGCTGGTGTTATGTCTGCCTGTGGCGATTGGCCTGCTCGTCGGCCATCTGCAACAGGGTCTGCTTTTCTCACTCGTTCCCGCTTGCTGCAACATTGCCGGTCTCGACACGCCGCATAAGCGCTTCTTTAAGCGCCTGATGATTGGCGGCTGTCTGTTTGCAGGTAGCAGCCTGGCGGTGCAATTGTTGCTGGCGGAAGATCTTCCGCTGCCGCTGATCTTTACCATGCTGACTCTGCTACTGGGCGTCACGGCCGAGATCAGCGCATTGCACGGGCGTTTATTGCCCGCCTCGCTGATTGCCGCCATCTTCACGCTCAGCCTCGCCGGGAATATGCCGGTGTGGGAGCCACTGCTGATCTACACGCTGGGCACGCTATGGTACGGGCTGTTTAACTGGTTCTGGTTCTGGATGTGGCGAGAACAACCACTGCGCGAATCGTTAAGTTTGCTCTACCGGCAACTGGCTGATTATTGCGAAGCCAAATACAGCCTGCTGACGCAGCATGCCGATCCGGAAAAAGCCCTGCCGCCGCTGCTTGCACGCCAGCAAAAAGTGGTGGATATGATTAGCCAGTGCTACCAACAGCTGCATATGCTGGCGGCCAATCAGCATAACGACTACAAACGCCTGCTGCGCGTTTTCCAGGTCGCGCTGGATTTGCAAGAGCATATTTCCGTCAGCCTGCACCAGCCGGAAGAGGTACAAAAGCTGGTTGAACAAACCCACGCCGAGCAGGTGATTCGCTGGAATGCGCAGACCGTCGCCGCCCGTTTACGCGTGCTGGCGGACGACATTCTCTACCATCGCTATCCGACGCGTTTCACAATGGAGAAGCAAATCGGCGCGCTGGAAAAAATCGCCCGCCAGCACCCGGATAATCCGGTAGGCCAGTTTTGCGCCTGGCACTTTAGCCGCATCGCCCGCGTACTGCGTACGCAGCGTCCTCTGTACATCCGCGATCTGATGGCGGAGAAGCAGCGTCGATTGCCATTGCTCCCGGCGCTGAAAAGCTATTTATCCCTGAAATCTGCCGCGCTGCGTAATGCGGCGCGCATCAGCGTAATGCTCAGTATTGCCAGCCTGATGGGCAGCGCCCTGCATCTGCCGAAGCCCTACTGGATCATGATGACGATTATGTTTGTCACGCAAAATGGTTATGGCGCGACACGCGTGCGCATTGTCCACCGGGCGGCAGGAACCCTTGCCGGGCTGGTGATCGCCGGGATCACGCTGCACTTTCATGTTCCGCTCGGTTTTACGCTGACGGCCATGTTATTGATTACGCTGGTCAGCTATCTGATTATCCGCAAAAGTTACGGCTGGGCGATGGTCGGTTTTACCATTACCGCGGTGTACTCATTGCAACTGCTGACCTTAAATGGCGAAGAATTTATTGTCGCGCGGCTAATCGATACCTTAATTGGCTGCCTGATCGCCTTTGGCGGTATGGTCTGGTTGTGGCCGCAATGGCAAAGCGGCTTGCTGCGTCAGAATGCCCACGACGCGCTGGAAACAGATCAGCAGGCGATTCGCCTGATCCTCAGCGATGACCCGCAGCCAACACCGCTCGCCTGGCAGCGTATGCGCGTCAACCAGGCACATAATGCACTTTTTAACTCGCTCAATCAGGCAATGCAGGAACCCGGCTTTAACACCCGCTATCTGGAAGATATGAAGTTGTGGGTCACACACAGCCAATTTATTGTCGAACATATCAATGCGATGACCACGCTGGCGCGCGAGCATACGATGCTGACGCCGGAACTGGCGCAGCGCTATTTGCAGTCCTGTGAAATTGCGCTGCAGCGTTGTCAGCAGCGGCTGGAGTATGACGGGCCGGGAGAGTCCGGTGACGTCAATATTCTGGAAGCGCCGGAAACGCTGACCCACGGGCCAATGAGCACGCTTGAACAGCATTTACAACGGGTTATCGGGCATCTGAACACCATGCACACCATTTCGTCAGTGGCATGGCGTCAGCGCCCGCATCACGGCATTTGGCTAAGCCGACGTCTTAACCATTAACCACTTTCTCGACTGCGCTGGCAAAGCGGCGCATCCCTTCATCAATATCCTGCTCGTCAATAACCAGCGACGGTGCAAAGCGCATGACGTCCGGACCGGCGTTCAGCACCATTACGCCCGCCTCTGCGGCAGCATAGAGAAAATCACGCGCGCGGCCTTTAAACGGCGCAGTCAATTCAGCGCCAACCAATAGTCCCATGCCGCGAATTTCGCTAAAGAGTTGATATTTTTCGCCGATCTGCTGCAAATGCTTGACGAAAAGCTGGCGTTTAGCATTCACACCGTTGAGCACTTCCGGCGTGTTGATAATGTCAAAAGCCGTTCCCGCAACCGCGCAGGCCAGCGGATTGCCACCATAGGTGGAGCCATGTGAACCGGCGTGGAACACGCTGGCGATCTCATTGGTCGTCAGCATCGCGCTGATCGGGAAACCGCCCCCCAGCGCTTTCGCACTGGTCAGAATGTCCGGCGTTACGCCATAGTGCATATAAGCAAACAGATCGCCGCTACGGCCCATGCCGCATTGCACTTCATCAAATACCAGCAGCGCTTTGTGCTGATCGCACAGTTCGCGCAGACCCTGCAAAAACTCCGGCGTTGCTGCCGTAACACCGCCTTCGCCCTGGATCGGCTCGACCACCACCGCGCAGGTATGATCATCCATGACAGCTTTCACCGCGTGCAGATCGTTGAATGGCACATGAATGATGTCGGCCGGTTTCGGGCCAAAGCCATCGGAATATTTCGGCTGACCACCCACCGTGACGGTAAACAGCGAACGACCGTGGAAGGCATTGTGGAAGGCAATAATTTTGGTTTTATACGGACTATGGCGAGTAGATGCATAAAAACGCGCCAGCTTAAAGGCGGTTTCGTTCGCTTCCGTGCCAGAGTTCATAAATACCACGCGTTCGGCAAAAGTCGCGTCAATCAGTTTACGCGCCAGACGCAGAGCCGGTTCGTTGGTGAACACATTGCTAATATGCCACAGCGTTTCACCCTGCGTTTTCAACGTTTCTACCAGCGCGGGATGACAGTGACCTAACGCAGTTACCGCAATTCCACCTGCAAAATCAACATACTCTTTACCCTGCTGATCCCACACACGACTGCCTTTTCCCTTCACCGGGATAAACTCGGCCGGTGCGTAAATTGGCAGAATCACTTCATCGAAGTTTGCACGCGTTACCGCGTCTTGCTGAGTTGCCATGTCTTGCCCATCCAGTTTTTTGTCGCATTGATTATGAAAATATAATCACGAAATATGCATAAAAAATCACTGCATGGCAACCAGAAATCACCGTTTGAGGAAGTTTTCCAGTAACTGGTGGCCCTGCTCGCTAAGAATGCTTTCCGGGTGAAACTGTACGCCTTCCAGATCCCACTGCCGGTGGCGAATCCCCATTATTTCCCCGCTTTCCGTGCGTGCAGTGACTTCAAAGCAGGCGGGTAGCGTAGGCGGGTCAATCACCAAAGAATGGTAACGGGTGACGGTTAACGGATTATTAAGCCCGGTAAATACGCCGCGGTTGTTATGGGTAATGGGCGATGTTTTGCCGTGCATCACTTTTGCCGCACGGACAATCTTCGCGCCAAAAACCTGGGCAATCGCCTGATGACCAAGACAGACGCCCAGCAGAGGAAGTTTGCCTGCATAATGGCGAATGGCTTCCAGCGAAATACCGGACTCATCCGGTGTACAGGGACCAGGCGAGATAACGATTTTTTGCGGTGCCAGCGCGGCAATATCCTCAAGCGCCAGCTCATCGTTACGCCTCACCTCCACCCTTGCGCCCAGTTCGCAAAAGTATTGATACAGGTTCCAGGTGAAGGAGTCGTAATTGTCGATAAGCAGGATCATAGCGGCCTCGGTAAAATAAACCGCGCTAGTTTACTCGCTTTCGACAGCTTCGCTTACCACTTTACGGAAGATGGCGCATAGCGGATCTAAATCCCCCATCGCTCCGGCCTGGTTCGCCGCGCTCCAGCGTTCAGGCACGATACCGCGCCAGTCCAGAATGTAACCGGCATGCAGCGCAAGCTGTTCAAAAAAGATGCGCTGTGCGATGCCATTGCCGAGACGGAAGGGATGCAGCACATTGATTTCACAGTAATAGTGTGCAAGCCGTTCAATAAACGCATCCGAAGAGAGGCCGCACAGCCACTCTTCCTCTTCCAGTTGCTGCATCAGTGCGTTGCCCTCTTTTTCGATGTATTCGAAATGGCAAAAACGCGTATCGCCCTCGTAAATATCCACTTCCCGGAACTTCCCGGCCCAGTCGAACACATCCTGGTAAAGGTGATGATGAATAGCGCACAGATGCGGAAGCCCGCGCGCCAGCGGCCCCAGTTCGAGCGTCGCTGCGCGTAGTGCCGTCAGCTCATAAGCGGCTTGCTCCAGACGCTGCGCCTGGTGAATACCCAGCAGGTTGCGCATCATATTCAGGCCTGGGTAGAGGTACGGATCGCGGCCATCGCCAAATTTATCGCTCATAGTGCCTCCGGAGTTCTGCAAGTCGAATGTTGGCTTCTTCGGCGGTGAGCGTCACCAGCGCAGTGTCCACGCCTTCCAGTCGTCGGCTGGCCTGGAAGTTCACATTACGCTGCTGCTCCCAGAGACGGGATTTTTGCCTGTCGGTGAGTTTTTTCGGCATAGCGCCTCCCTGTTTGCACATGTAGTTGCCCAAATTATAAGCAGCAATTTAACGTTACGCAGGGAAGCAAACTAAGCACGGGCGAAAAACCCGTGCGAAAGGAGTGTTACGGCAGCACTTTTGCGGAAAGGATAACAACCGGTTTTGACGGGACATTCTGGTACGGGCCGACATCGTGCGTAGGCACCTGAGAAATTTTATCCGCCACATCCATCCCTTTCACGACTTTACCAAATACCGCATAGCCGAAATCACGCTGGCCGTGGTCAAGGAAAGCGTTATCCGCAACGTTGATGAAGAACTGGCTGGTTGCGCTGTCTTTATCCGCAGTACGCGCCATTGCAATGGTGCCGCGCGTGTTACGCAGGCCGTTGTCAGCTTCGTTTTTGATCGGCGGGTTAGGCTGTTTTTGTTGCATCTGCTCGTTGAAACCACCGCCCTGCACCATGAACCCCGGGATCACACGATGAAACGTCGTGTTGTTGTAGAAACCGTTGTTAACATAATCAAGGAAGTTTTTCACCGACACAGGGGCTTTCTGGTTGTTCAGCTCCAGTTCGATATTACCTGCGGAGGTGGTGAGCAGAACATGGGGGTCGCCTTTTGCAGCTATCGCAGCAGGGGAAAGAGCAGAAAGGGCAAACACAGCCACAACAGCCGCCAGAGTCGATTTAACCATAGGGTTTCCTTAACGAAGTGCAGTAAAGAAAGCGAGTGGCTTGATTCTAAAGAGCAGTCAGCCAGCAGGCCAGCCTTTTACTTAATTTTACGTATTTGGAAACATATGTAACATCAGACCGCTCACAATCGCAAGATACGGTCTGACGCCACAGGTTACCGGGTGTGATAACGGCTAAACTGAACCTCTTCACCGCCGCTATCCATCTTCACCCAACTTTGCGCAGGCTGCGTACTGGCAATCACTCGCCCCTGACGAATAGACCATCTCACCGGTGCCTGGCAACGCACAGCATCAAACCCGCTTTCCACCGGCAAAATAATCATATTGGCCGGGTTGCCGGGGACAATACCGTACTGCGTCAGACCGAAAGTTCTGGCGCTGTTATGGGTGATTAAACGCAGCCCCTGATCAATTTGTTGATAGCCCATCAACTGGCAGACATGCAGCCCCATATGCAGCACCTGCAGCATATTGCCCGTACCGAGCGGATACCAGGGATCAAACACATCATCATGACCAAAGCAGACGTTGATCTCCGCCGCCAGCAGCTCTTTCACCCGCGTAATGCCCCGACGTTTCGGATAATCATCAAAACGCCCTTGCAGATGAATATTGACCAGCGGATTGGCAACGAAGTTGATGCCGGAAAGCTTCAGCAGGCGGAACAGCCGCGAAGTATAAGCGCCATTATAAGAGTGCATGGCGGTGGTATGACTGGCCGTCACACGCGGGCCGATACCCATTTTTAGCGCCAGTGCAGCCACCGTCTCGACAAAACGCGACTGCTCGTCATCGATCTCATCACAGTGAATATCCAGCGGACGGTCATATTTTTGCGCCAGTGCGAAGGCAATATGCAGCGATTCCACGCCGTACTCGCGGGTAAACTCAAAATGCGGGATCGCCCCGACAACATCGGCACCCAGATGTAACGCCTCTTCCAGCAACTCCGCACCATTGGGGTAAGAGAGAATGCCTTCCTGTGGAAACGCGACAATCTGCAGATCGATCCACGGCGCGACCTCCGCTTTCACTTCCAGCATCGCTTTCAGTGCGGTCAGGGAAGGATCGGAGACATCAACATGGGTGCGCACATGCTGCACGCCATTGGCCATTTGCCACTTCAGCGTCTGCCAGGCGCGTGCTTTCACATCCTCATGGCTAAGCAACGCCTTGCGTTCCGCCCAGCGTTCAATCCCCTCAAACAGCGTGCCGGACTGGTTCCAGTTCGGTTCACCGGCGGTTTGCGTAGTATCAAGGTGGATATGCGGTTCGATAAACGGCGGCAGCGCCAGGCCGCCGCGAGCATTCAGCACTTCGAGGCTATCGCTATGCGTTGCGCCCATCGGCGTAATTTCGCCAAAGCACCCCTGCTCAATGGCGATTTGCCACAGCCCTTCACGATCGGGTAAATGCACATTCTGAACCAACCAAAGCGGTGTTGCCGACATAGCATGCCTCCGTGTTTTCGTCAGATATCTTGTATCAGAGACGCGAGCAAAAACCCGCTTTTTTTTGCACACATTTAACGCAAACCATAAAAGCCATGGATATCCGCAACTTATAAAAACCAAGAAAAATCAATGAGCTACTCATTAAGTGGTAGGCGAAGATGTATTTGATGCACATCAATAAGTAGGGGGGCTGAATCGTTAAGGTAGGAGGTAATAGAAAAGAAATCGAGGCAAAAATGAGCAAAGTCAAACTCGCTATTATCGGTAACGGCATGGTCGGCCACCGTTTTATTGAGGATCTCCTCGATAAAACCGACGCCGCTCAGTTCGATATTACTGTCTTTTGTGAAGAGCCGCGTAAAGCCTACGACCGCGTCCATCTCTCATCCTATTTTTCTCATCATACTGCCGAAGAGTTGTCGCTGGTTCGCGAAGGTTTTTACGAAAAACACGGTGTAAAAGTGCTGGTAGGCGAACGCGCCATTACCATCAATCGGCAGGAAAAAGTGATCCACTCCAGCGCCGGGCGCACAGTCTATTACGACAAGCTGATCATGGCGACCGGCTCCTATCCGTGGATCCCTCCGATCAAAGGCTCGGAAACGCAGGACTGCTTCGTCTACCGCACCATTGAAGATTTAAACGCCATTGAAGCCTGCGCGCGTCGTAGCCGTCGTGGCGCGGTGGTCGGCGGCGGCCTGCTGGGCCTGGAAGCCGCTGGCGCGCTGAAAAATCTCGGCGTCGAAACGCATGTGATCGAATTCGCCCCGATGCTGATGGCCGAGCAACTCGATCAGATGGGCGGCGAACAGCTGAAGCGTAAAATCGAAAGCATGGGCGTGCGCGTTCACACCAGCAAAAACACCAAAGAGATCGTGCAGGAAGGCAGCGAAGCGCGCAAAACCATGCGCTTTGCCGACGGCAGCGAGCTGGAAGTGGACTTTATCGTCTTCTCAACCGGTATCCGACCGCGCGACAAGCTGGCGACGCAGTGCGGCCTGGAAGTGGCGCAACGTGGCGGTATCGTGATCAACGATAACTGCCAGACCTCCGATCCGAACATCTACGCCATCGGCGAATGCGCCAACTGGAATAACCGCGTGTATGGCCTGGTCGCGCCGGGTTATAAAATGGCGCAGGTCGCTGTAGATCATATTCTGGGTACGCAAAATGCCTTTGAAGGCGCGGATCTCAGCGCCAAACTGAAGTTGCTCGGTGTTGATGTGGGCGGTATCGGCGATGCGCATGGCCGTACGCCGGGTTCTCGCAGCTATGTTTATCTCGACGAAAGCAAAGAGGTTTACAAGCGCCTGATCGTCAGCCCGGATAACAAAACCCTGCTCGGCGCGGTGCTGGTGGGCGACACCAGCGATTTCGGCAACCTGCTGCAACTGGTGCTCAACGCCATCGAACTGCCTGAGAATCCGGATGCGCTGATCCTGCCTGCACATGCCAGCAGCGGCAAACCGTCAATCGGTGTCGATAAGCTGCCGGACAGCGCGCAAATCTGCTCCTGCTTCGACGTGACCAAAGGCACGCTGATCGCCGCCATCAATAAAGGCTGTCATACCGTTGCTGCGCTGAAAGCCGAAACCAAAGCCGGTACCGGCTGCGGCGGTTGTATCCCGCTGGTGACGCAAGTGCTGAACGCAGAACTGGCAAAACAGGGTATCGAAGTCACCAACAATCTGTGCGAGCACTTTGCCTACTCGCGCCAGGAGTTGTATCACCTGATCCGCGTGGAAGGGATTAAATCCTTCGACGAGCTGCTGGCGAAATACGGTAAAGGCTACGGCTGCGAAGTATGTAAACCGACCATTGGTTCGCTGCTCGCTTCCTGCTGGAACGAGTACATCCTGAAACCACAACATACGCCGTTGCAGGACACCAACGACAACTTCCTCGCCAATATCCAGAAAGACGGTACGTATTCGGTGATCCCGCGCTCCGCAGGCGGCGAAATCACGCCAGAAGGGTTGATGGAAGTGGGCCGTATCGCCCGTGAATTTAACCTGTACACCAAAATCACCGGTTCGCAGCGTATCGGCCTGTTCGGCGCGCAAAAAGACGATCTACCGGAAATCTGGCGTCAACTTATCGACGCCGGTTTCGAAACGGGCCATGCGTACGCTAAAGCATTACGTATGGCGAAAACCTGCGTTGGCTCCACCTGGTGTCGCTACGGCGTTGGCGACAGCGTTGGCTTTGGCGTCGAACTGGAGAATCGCTACAAAGGCATCCGTACGCCACACAAAATGAAATTCGGCGTTTCCGGTTGTACCCGCGAGTGTGCGGAAGCGCAGGGGAAAGATGTCGGCGTTATCGCCACCGAAAAGGGCTGGAACCTGTATGTTTGCGGTAACGGCGGTATGAAACCGCGCCATGCGGATCTGCTGGCTGCCGATCTCGACCGTGAAACCCTGCTGCAATACCTCGATCGCTTTATGATGTTTTACATCCGCACCGCCGACAAGCTCACCCGTACCGCTTCCTGGCTGGAGAGCATGGAAGGCGGCATTGAGTACCTGAAAAGCGTGATTATCGACGACAAGCTGGGCTTTGACGCGCAACTGGAAGAAGAGATGACCCGCCTGCGTGAAGCGGTAATTTGCGAATGGACAGAAACCGTGAACACGCCTGCTGCCCAGACGCGCTTCAAACACTTTATCAACAGCGATCGCCGCGACCCGAATGTGCAAGTGGTACCGGAACGCGAACAACATCGCCCGGCAACGCCCTATGAACGTATTCCGGTCGTATTAGTGGAGGAAAACGCATGAGCCAGTGGAACACTATCTGCAAAATCGATGACATCGTGCCTGCCACCGGCGTCTGCGCGCTGGTAAACGGCAAACAAGTCGCCGTTTTCCGCCCGCGCCATGACGATCAGGTTTTTGCCATCAGTAATATTGATCCCTTCTTTGAAGCCAGTGTGCTTTCGCGTGGGATTATCGCCGAGCATCAGGGCGATCTATGGGTGGCAAGCCCGCTGAAAAAACAGCGTTTCCGTCTGCGCGATGGCCTGTGTATGGAGGATGAAAGCCGTTCTGTCGCGCATTTCGACGCGCGAGTAAAAGAGGGCGAAGTCCAGATCAAAGCCTGACTCTCCAGCGGGAGCGCAACGCTCCCGCGCCTTCAAGATTCCCTTAACTTCCGCAGTTCTCTTGCTGGTATGCTACGTCGAACAACAACAATACCGAGGTAATGTCGTGGATCATTTGCCCATTTTCTGTCAATTACGCGATCGTGCATGCCTGCTGGTTGGCGGCGGCGATGTTGCCGAACGCAAAGCCCGGCTGCTGATGGACGCAGGCGCCCGGCTGACCGTTAACGCACTCGCGTTTACGCCGCAGTTTACCGTCTGGGCGGCAGAAGGCATGCTGACGCTGGCGGAAGGCGCGTTCGAAGAGACGCTGCTTGATGATTGCTGGCTGGCTATCGCCGCCACGGATAACGAAGCCGTTAACCAGCAGGTCAGCGCTGCGGCTGAAGCGCGCCGCATCTTCTGTAATGTGGTCGATGCTCCCACGCAGGCGAGTTTTATCATGCCGTCAATTATTGACCGCTCACCGCTGATGGTGGCCGTCTCCTCCGGCGGCACTTCGCCGGTACTGGCGCGTTTGCTGCGTGAGAAGCTGGAATCGCTGCTGCCGCAGCATCTCGGCCATGTTGCCCACTTTGCCGGTAAGCTACGCAGTCGCGTAAAGCGCCAGTTCGCCAGCGTCGGCGAACGCCGCCGTTTCTGGGAGAAACTGTTTGTTAACGACCGGCTGGCGCAATCTCTGGCGAACCAGAATACTTCGGCGGTAGAGAAAATCACCGAACAATTGCTGACCGAACCGCTGGATAACCGTGGCGAAGTGGTGCTGGTGGGCGCAGGTCCTGGCGATGCCGGATTGCTGACGTTGAAAGGTTTGCAGCAGATCCAGCAGGCCGATGTGGTGGTCTACGATCGTCTGGTTTCCGATGAGATCATGAATCTGGTGCGCCGCGACGCCGATCGTGTCTTTGTCGGTAAACGCGCAGGCTATCACTGCGTGCCGCAGGAAGAGATCAACCAGATCCTGCTGCGCGAAGCGAAGCAGGGCAAACGCGTTGTGCGTCTGAAGGGCGGCGATCCGTTCATTTTCGGCCGCGGCGGTGAAGAGCTGGAAACCTTGTGCCATGCAGGAATTCCCTTCTCCGTTGTACCGGGGATTACCGCGGCATCCGGCTGTTCGGCCTATTCAGGCATTCCCCTGACGCACCGCGATTATGCGCAAAGCGTACGGCTGGTAACGGGGCATCTGAAAACTGGCAGCGAGCTGGACTGGGCCAACCTGGCGGCAGAAAAACAGACGCTGGTGTTTTATATGGGCTTAAATCAGGCCGCCACCATTCAGGCACAGCTCATTGAACACGGTATGCAGACCGATATGCCAGTGGCGCTGGTGGAAAACGGGACCTCGGTACAGCAGCGTGTGGTGAGTGGTGATTTATCGCAACTCGGCGAACTGGCGCAGCAGGTGGAAAGCCCGGCGCTGATTATTGTGGGTCGCGTCGTGGCGCTACGCGATAAGCTGAAGTGGTTTTGAAATAAATTGCCGGATGGCGGCTTCGCTCATCCGGCAATTATCAATTACGGTTTGGCGACAAAGCCAATCGCTTCGTAGACTTTCTTCAGCGTTTCAGAGGCGCGTGCGCTGGCTTTCTCGGCCCCCTCTTTCATCACCTGCTGCAGGAAAGCTTCGTCATTGCGGTAGCGATGATAACGCTCCTGCAACTCGGTCAGCATGCCGGAAACCGCTTCCGCCACTTCGCCTTTCAGATGACCGTACATTTTGCCTTCGAAGTGCTGTTCCAGCTCCGGAATGCTCTGGCCGGTAACGGCGGAGAGAATATCCAGCAGGTTGGAAACGCCCGCTTTGTTGGCGATATCATAACGCACAACCGGCGGCTCGTCGGAATCGGTCACCGCGCGTTTGATTTTCTTCACCACGGATTTCGGATCTTCCAGCAGGCCAATCACGTTATTACGGTTATCGTCCGACTTAGACATTTTCTTCGTCGGCTCCAGCAGTGACATCACGCGCGCACCGGATTTCGGAATGAACGGTTCCGGCACTTTAAAGATATCGCCGTAGATTGCGTTAAAACGCTGAGCGATATCGCGGCTCAGTTCCAGATGCTGTTTCTGATCTTCCCCAACCGGCACCTGATTGGTCTGATACAGCAAAATATCCGCCGCCATCAGTACTGGATAATCAAACAGACCGGCGTTGATGTTTTCCGCATAGCGAGCAGATTTGTCTTTGAACTGCGTCATACGGCTCAGCTCACCAAAATAGGTGTAGCAGTTCAGCGCCCAGCCCAACTGGGCATGTTCAGTCACATGCGACTGAACGAAAATAGTACTTTTCTGCGGATCAATACCACAGGCCAGATACAGCGCCAGCGTATCCAGCGTCGCTTTACGCAGCGCCTGCGGATCCTGACGCACGGTAATTGCGTGCTGGTCAACGATACAATAAATACAGTGGTAGTCGTCCTGCATGTTTACCCACTGACGCAGCGCACCCATATAGTTGCCAATGGTTAGTTCACCTGAGGGCTGTGCGCCACTAAAGACGATGGGCTTAGTCATTTTTCATTTCCTGATGTTCAATATGCGAAAGCCCAAATGCGGGCAGTAAGTCCTTAAAGTGATCAAAGACGAGGTCTGGTTCGCTCAGGGTGATCGCTTCGCCGTAGTTATAACCGTAAGTCAGGCCCACAGAAACGCTGCCTGCCGCTTTCGCCGCCAGGATATCGTTACGCGAATCACCCACGAAAAGTAGCTCGTGAGGCTGAATATTGAGCTTTTTACACACCAGAAGCAACGGTTCCGGGTGCGGCTTTTTGTTCACCACATCGTCGCCGCCGGCGACAAACGAGAAGAATTGTGCGATATCAAGCGCTTCCAGCAGTGGAGCGACAAACGGCGTCGGTTTGTTGGTCACCAGCGCCAACGGCATGCCTTTGGCGTGCAGCGCCGCCAGGGTGTCAGCCACATCCGGAAACAGAAAACTGCCCTCTTCCACCGTCTCTTCGTAATAATGATTAAACAACTTACGCAGCATGCGAATCTGCTCTCCCTGCGCAACATGCTCTTCAATGTCTGGCTTGCCCTGCGCAGCACGCTGAATAGAGCGTTCCTGGCGCGACCAGTGGAATGCGCGTTCCATCAGCACATCCGCGCCGTTACCAATCCAGGTCACCACGCGCGCTTCACCGGCCTGAGGGAGTTCCAGCGCATACAACGCGCTGTCTACGGCGGCCGTCAACCCCGGCGCGCTATCCACCAGCGTGCCATCCAGATCGAACGCCACACCTTGAATTGACTGCAATTTATCCATGACTTACCTTCGCCAGTTCGCTACGCATTTCATCAATAACCTGTTTGTAATCCGGCTTATCAAAAATTGCTGAACCCGCCACGAACATATCCGCACCAGCAGCGGCAATCTCGCCGATATTGCTGGCTTTAACCCCGCCATCGACTTCCAGACGAATATCAAAACCGGAAGCATCAATGCGGCGGCGAACTTCGCGCAGTTTATCCAGCGTATGCGGAATAAAGGACTGACCACCAAAACCGGGGTTCACTGACATCAGTAGGATCACATCCAGCTTGTCCAGCACATAATCCAGGTAGCTCAGCGGCGTCGCCGGGTTAAACACCAGCCCCGCTTTACAACCCTGCTCTTTGATCAGTTGCAGCGTGCGGTCAACATGCTCGGAAGCTTCGGGATGAAAGGTAATGATGCTCGCACCTGCGGCGGCGAAATCCGGCACCAGGCGGTCAACCGGTTTCACCATCAAATGCACGTCGATAGGCGCGGTGATGCCGTAGTTGCGCAGCGCTTTGAGCACCATCGGCCCGATAGTCAGGTTCGGTACGTAATGGTTGTCCATCACATCGAAGTGGACAACGTCGCCGCCAGCGGCCAGCGCGTTGGCAGTGTCTTCGCCCAGGCGAGCAAAGTCAGCCGATAAAATCGAAGGGGCAATCAAATACTGTTTCATCCGCATCTCCTTGAGAAAATAGGGTCTGGCAACGCGGCGAAAGCGAGTTAAGGTGTCGCCGGGCGATAGAGCGCCAGCAATTCATCCACCTTTTTACGTGTGCCGCCGTTACTGCTGATACTGCGGCGCACTTTCACCACATGCAATTTTGCCTGATGATACCACTCACGCGTCAACGCAGTGTCGTGGTTGGAAATCAATACCGGGATCCGGTTCTGCACCAGATTCTCAGCAATGGCGGCAAGGTGCGCCTGCTGCTCCAGACTGAAACTATTTGTGTGGTACGCCGTAAAGTTTGCCGTTGCAGAAAGCGGGGCATAGGGCGGATCGCAGTAGACGACTGAATTTTCGTCAGCGCGCGCCATGCTGTCGGCATAGGATTCGCAGTAAAAAAAGGCATTCTGCGCTTTTTCCGCGAAGTGATACAACTCCGCTTCCGGAAAATAGGGTTTCTTATAGCGACCGAACGGCACATTAAATTCGCCCCGCAGGTTATAACGGCACAGGCCGTTATAACCATGTCGGTTGAGGTACAAAAACAGCAGCGCGCGCCGGAACGGATCCTGGCACTGGTTAAATTCCTCACGCAGCTGATAGTAAATCACCGACTGGTTCGTCGCAGGCATGAACAATTCGCGCGCATGCTGAACGTATTCATCAGGGCGGTTTTTGACGATGTTATAGAGACTAATCAAATCGCTGTTGATATCAGCGAGGATGTAGCGGGAGAACGAAGTGTTAAGAAACACCGAACCCGCGCCGACGAACGGCTCGATCAGGCATTCACCCTTTGGCAGATGCCTTCCGATATCGTCCAGCAGGGGGTATTTCCCCCCTGCCCATTTCAAAAAAGCGCGATTCTTTTTCATGCTGACTGATTACTTACACTCTCTCCGGCTGTGGAGAAAGCTCCGACAGCATCCTGCGCTTTAAACATTACTTCAGATCGGCCTGAACCTGATGGAGCGGCTTGGCCCACGGGTTTTTCGCCTGCACATCAGTGGGAAGCGTAGCAACTGCGCGTTTTGCATCATCTTTTGATGCATACACGCCGCTTACCAGCACATACCACGGCTGGCCGTTACGCGTCGTCTGATAAACCACGAAGTTTTTAAGATTTTCTTTCTTCGCCCACGAATTCAGGTTGTTGTAATTCGATGAACTGCTAAGTTGCAGCGTGTAATGACTGCCCGGAGCCGATTTCAGCGCGCCAACATTCCCGGTTGAGACTGCGCTGCTTGCAGCAGGTGCGGAAGATGCGGCATTGGCCGCTGGCGCGGTGGCCTTCGGCTGTTGTACCGGCTCAGCAGTCGCGGCCGTTGTCGTTGTCGCAGGTGCTTTCACCGGAGCCGTTATAGCAGTCTCAGTGCGTTTTGGCGGCTGGGCAACCGGTTTTGACTCGGCTTTCGCGACCGGTGCTTTAACGACCGGTTTTGGCTCAATCACCATCTGTTTACGCTCAGGGCGAGTTGCAGACGGATGATTTTCTGTCGTCTGCCGCGCGTTGCCGTTATGCACAGGCGCTACCGTTGCAGGTTCTGTTGGCAACGTGGAGCTGACCGCATTGTCAATCTGCGACTGGCTTTGCGGCTGCGACAGCGCGGTGTTCAGATCGCCCTGAACTTCCACACGCTGCTGTCCCGCAGGCGTTGCAGGCGATTCACCCTGAGAGGGCGTCGAGGAGATCGGCGGTAAGGTAACATCCTGCGGTGCCGGTGCATTGCCAGCAGGTTGCTGGGCTGGCGATGTGCCGGCAGCGGGCTGCGCGTTATTCGCCTGGTTAGCGGCGGCGGAGCTATCCGCACTGCCATTGTTACCGGAGAGATCGATATTCTTCTCTACCGGAGCATTCTGTTCATTGGCCGTGGAAGGCGCAGGGGATTTCAACGCAGAACCGATACCGATAATGAGCAACAGTAGCACCAGAACGCCAATGCCCATCATCATGTACTGGCGCGAAGCAGGTTTCGCGGCAGCCGCTTTCTTACGCTTGCGCGGACGACGTTCTTCACGCTCTTCGTCCAGAGCATCTTCTTCTTCGTCGTAGCCCTCTTCTTCGCGCTCATCACGCGCCCGGCGGGTACGCGAAGGACGGCGGTCGTCGGCATCGAGATCAATATCATCGAAATTGATCTGCGGTTCATCGACACGATCGGAAGATTGACGAGAACGACCAGTACGACGATCGCTGGGATCGGTTTTCAGCTCGTCTTCTGGTTTGTATTCATCCATTTAACACCCCACACAAAGGCGTATGCCACGACATGCATAGCGCCCGAAGTTAAACGTCACGCAAGAGGTGACCTGACCTTTCTAATAGTTACGCCTGCTGACAATCAGCAATAGCGCCAAGTACTACGTCGTGCGACACTCCGCCGCGGACTTCACTCTTCCCTATTGCCAACGGGAGCACTAAGCGCATTTCCCCCGCCAGCACTTTTTTATCGCGCATCATATGTGGCAGATAGGCTTCAGCCGCCATTTCATGCGGCCCCTGCACTGGCAAGCCAGCACGCTTGAGCAGCACTTTGATACGCTGCGTGTCTGCTTTGCTGAACTGACCAAGACGCTCAGAAGCATGTGCCGCCATCACCATGCCAGCCGCGACAGCTTCACCGTGCAGCCAGTTACCGTAGCCCATTTCCGCTTCAATAGCATGGCCGAAGGTATGCCCCAGATTCAGTAAAGCACGTAAGCCGGTTTCCCGCTCATCGGCAGCGACAACTTCAGCTTTCAGCTCACAGCAACGCCGGATGCAGTATGCCATCGCCGGACCGTCGAGACGCAGAAGCGCATCCATATTCTGTTCCAGCCAGTCAAAGAACTCACCGTCAAGAATAATGCCGTATTTGATCACTTCCGCGAGACCGGAGGAGAGTTCACGGGCCGGAAGGGTTGCGAGGCAATCAAGGTCAATAACGACAGACGCTGGCTGGTAGAACGCGCCGATCATGTTTTTGCCAAGGGGGTGGTTTACTGCCGTTTTACCGCCAACGGAGGAATCAACCTGAGACAGAAGCGTGGTTGGAACCTGAATAAAGCGTACGCCGCGCTGATAGCTGGCCGCTGCAAAACCGGTTAAATCACCGATTACGCCGCCACCCAGGGCAACCAGCGTCGTGTCACGCCCATGTGGTTTTTGCAACAAAGCAGTAAATACGGTATCCATCACCGTCAGGCTTTTATATTGCTCGCCGTCGGGAAGAATCACGCTATCGACCTTCACGCCAGCCTGTTCAAGAACGTGGCGGACCTTATCAAGATAGAGCGGAGCCAGTGTTTCATTAGTGACCAGCATCACCTGATCACCAGACTTCAGAGGCGAGAAGGAAGCTGGATCGTTAAACAAACCAGCCGCGATGGTGATAGGGTAACTACGTTCCCCGAGAGTGACTGTGATCCTCTCCATGACGCGACATCCACCTTAGTTGCTTAAACCCGCAGGCCTGTGTATTAAGCCAGAATTAGTTGCTTTCCAGCATATGGATAATCTGGTTTGCGACCACTTTAGCGCTCTGGTCGTCAGTGCGAATGGTCACGTCTGCAATCTCTTCGTACAGAGGATTACGTTCGTCAGCCAGTGCTTCCAGTACTTCACGCGGTGGTGCGTCCACTTGCAGAAGCGGGCGTTTTTTATCACGTTGAGTGCGAGCCAATTGCTTTTCGATAGTGGTTTCCAGATACACCACTACGCCACGGGCGGAGAGACGATTACGGGTTTCGCGAGATTTCACAGAACCACCGCCAGTCGCCAAAACGATGCCCTGTTTTTCCGTCAGCTCATTGATGATTTTTTCTTCGCGATCGCGGAAACCTTCTTCACCTTCAACATCGAAGACCCAGCCCACATCAGCTCCGGTTCGTTTCTCAATCTCTTGATCAGAATCGTAAAATTCCATATTGAGTTGTTGAGCTAACTGACGCCCAATAGTGCTTTTGCCGGCACCCATAGGCCCAACCAGAAAGATATTGCGTTTCTCTGCCATTTTTTCGGTACTACTAAGACTATTCGTTGATGATAAACCCGCTTCGCAGATACCCAGCGTAGCAGGACATGAACTGAAACCTCATATGCGATAGTGCGAGAGTCAGATCGAAAATTATCTCAGTACTCCGGCTTGTTTGGCAACTGAATAAACACGTTATCCTTCACGCTGCTTGCTATACGACGGAGACCACTGACGCTCAAATCGGTACTCCTTGTAAGCTAAATCATCTCTCACGTCAAACACCTGGACCAAGTTCCGAAGAAAAAGGGGGATTACGGCAGGTTTAATGTACCGCAGCCAACCTGGGGGTAATAAATACGACCAGCTCTCGCCGTTCGCTATCCTTCCCATCCTGACGGAATAGCCGGCCAATGCCAGGCAGAGACCCAAGCCCCGGAATTTGGTTTTTATCCGTGGTGCGCTTTTGCGAAAAAATTCCGCCAAGCGCCAGCGTGTCGCCGCTTTTAACCTCCACCAACGTTTCAATTTCCTGTTTATCAATCGCCAGGGCCTCCCCTCCGGACTGTTGCAGCACCTGGCCAGGCATATTCTGACTGATACGCAGCTTCAGGCGAACGCGTTTATCAGGCAGCACAGTTGGCGTCACTTCCATCCCCAGCACAGCCTCGCGAAATTCGACCGAGGTATTATTTTCGCCGTTGGCAACCTGATAAGGAATTTCGCTCCCCTGTTTGATGCTGGCTGGCTGCCGGTGTGAAGCCAGCAGACGTGGACTGGCGATAATTTCCAACTGCTGCTTTTGCTCCAGCGCGGAAAGCTCCAAATCGAGTAAGCGGGCATTAATACTGCCGATATTGAACCCCACGCGCGTACTGGCATCGGGAACAGAGAGGTCCGCAGATAATGCGTTTATCTGCCCCCGCGCTGTTTCGGCGCTCTGCGCCAGCCCCCATTTAACACCCAGCTCGCGCAGGCTTTTTTCATTGATGGTGACAATATGCGCCGCCAGCTCAACCTGTTCGACCGGTAAATCCATTTGCACCACCCATTTTTCGAATGTTGCCAGCCCCTCTTTATTATCCCGGATCAGCAAGCGGTTAAGCCGCGAGTCCACGGTTATGGCGCCTTGCGGGCTAAGCAGTTTTCCTCCCGCTTTTGCCAGCTCTTCGGCGTCCGCATAGCGCAACACGATGCTGCGCGTTTGCAGCGGGGCATTCTGTTTTTGTCGGGCCTGCCGGGCATCCTGCTCTGCCTGTTTTTGTTGCTGCCACGACGCGGAGTGAACCTGCCAGATTGTCCCCTTCTGGCTAAGCGTTAACCCGGCGCTTTCTGCCACGGTTTGCAACGCCTGCCGCCAGGGAACATCGGTTAAGTGCAGCGACAACGTGCCGCTGACGTCTTTCTGGATCACCAGATTTTGCTTTTCAATCTCGGCCAGCGCCTGTAGCACCTGTACAACCGGCACATCATCAACGGTCAGCGTGACGAGCTGCGTTGTCGCTGTGCTGGCGTACGGCAGGGCGAAGAGCATGAAGCCCGTTATCCATTTTTTCATTCTGAGTTCCTTCTCGTTTCCAGCGCCACTGCGCCGGGATGCAATCCTTACCTGTGGAAATGTGCAGTTCATCCACGGTGAAAGAAACAACGCGCCAGCCCGTTGGCAACAACTCGCCCGCAGCGACCCGATGCCAGTGTTCACTGGCATCACGCAATATGCCCACCGCATGCTTGCCCTGAATCATGCCGTGAAACTGCCATTGATTCAGTTGGGCGAGCTGGCAGGTATCCGGCGGTGGTTGGAAAGGGTCGCGCATTCCGCTCAACAGCAGGCATAACGCACAGGCAAAAACCACGCGTTCAGCGATCATCGTCATGCTCCAGTTGCAGGGTAAAACGCAACAAATCAGTGCCAGCTGCCAGCGAAAATGCCGGAACCTGCATGCCGTAACTGGCAAGGCGCGCAAAAGTTTCTGTCACCGGTTCCCAGCGAGTTTCCAGTACCAGCTCTCCGCCATTTTTTCCAGGCTGCCAGCGGATGAGTTGCCTGTTGGTCTCCTGAAAATCCAGAGGGCTAAAAGGCTGCGCGGCGGGTAAGGGCTCGCTTTCTGTTGGCGGGAATAACGCACGTAGAGCGCGCCACTGATCCTGTAATGCGGCCTGTTGCCCGCGTAGCTGAATGATTAACTGCGCCTGCGCCGCACTAAGCGGAGAAATGGCTAACCACCACAGCAAAAGCAAGCTGCAAATCATGCTGAGCAGCCAGCATGCCGTACGTTGCCACGGCGATAACGCAAACCAGAAATCAGCGTTCAGGGACATCCTTGTTCTCCTTATTAAGCTGGTAGTGAAATTGCCAGCGCCCCTGTGCATCCCGCTCCATTGCGCCAGTTGGTTGTAACTGAAACCCCGCGATGCTGCGCAGTTGCTGTTCAAGCACACCTAATGCCCGAACTGAGCGGGCAAAGCCTGATAGCGTCAATTGGTTTTGCTGCCAGCGCAGTTGCGTCAGCCAGGCGTTCTGCGGGAGATTTGCGGCCAGGCTAAGCAAGCGGGGCTGCCATGCCTGCGTATCCTGCCGCCGCTGTTTGCGAACCTGCTCCCTGCGCCACGCCTCTTGGCGCGCCAGCAAAGGTTTTTCACCCGCCTTCAGCGAGGCCAGCAACGCAGCATCGGCTTGCTGCCAGAGAGCTCGCCCGTGAAGTTCGACTGCTACCGATGCTCGCCAAAGCAAGCCAACGCCGCCTGTCAGCAGTAGGCTGGCGATAAAAACGCTCATCCAGAAACGCACTCTGCGCCGCCGCCGGTATTGCCGCCAGGGCAGAAAATTCACGCCAGCCATCAATATCCCCTGGCGACGGCCAGCCCGAGAGCGACAGCATAGCGATCTCCTGCTGTCGGCAACGGCGGCTGGCGCGAAGGTACCGCGCTCCAGCAATCAAAGCCGCCGGGTGAATCGCTGCACTGCACAATTTCATCAGCAGGCAGCCCCAGCACGCTGGCTAACTGAATAGCGCTATCGGCGTCCTCCTGCGCACGACGGCCCCAGCTCTCTTTCGTTGCCCATAACCATTGCCGTTCGTCGCGCCACACCAGGCAACGAGCAGGCGGAACGAGCCAAGGCAGTAAAGCCTGCAACGCACTGGCATCGGGCGTAATAGAAGAGAGGTGCAGTGAGAGGGCCTGCGCCATATCGAGCAGCACCGCCACATCTTTATTCTGCGCCGCGGTCACGCCATAGGTTTTTCCCGGCTCATCTTCCGTAAAATCAAAGCAGAGCTCGTTTTCCGCCATTTCCAGTTCGCGTGCCATAGCCTGTGATACCCAGCGGTTAAGCGCCTCTTCACGCAGCGCAATAGCCGGACGTGGTAGCTTTTTTTGCAGGGTTTGTCCGGCGGGAAAGGCCAGCCGGACACAGTGCCGTTGCGGTAAAGATTGTCGCCAGGGACGCAGCGCGGCAAGAAGCGGCTCGGGTGTTTTAATACGCCCTTGAACAATCGTTCCGGCAGGTAAAGGAAAGTGCCACCAGCGGCGTAAAGCCTGACCGCCACGAGCGGCGGCAAGCGCCACAATAAAGATTCCATCTTGTTGAATATGCAGCCCAATTTGCCAGTGCCTGAATGCCATAAGTTACGATCTCCTTATCGTCTGCGGGGATGACGCTATATCAATGCATCAGGCTTGCCTTTATACTACCGCGCGGTTGTTTATAAACTGCCCAAATGACTCTTAATGGGAAATCTCCAGTGAAGTTCGTAAAGTATTTATTCATCCTTGCAGTCTTTTGCATTCTGCTGGGAGCAGGCTCGATTTACGGTCTGTACAAATATATTGAGCCACAGTTACCCGATGTCGCGACGCTCAAAGACGTCCGGTTACAGATTCCAATGCAGGTATACAGCGCAGATGGCGAATTGATCGCGCAGTATGGTGAAAAGCGCCGTATCCCGCTGACCCTGAGCCAAATTCCGCCAGAACTGGTAAAAGCGTTTATCGCGACTGAAGATAGCCGTTTTTATGAGCACCATGGTGTTGACCCGGTGGGGATTTTCCGTGCCGCCAGCGTCGCGCTCTTCTCCGGTCATGCATCACAGGGAGCCAGTACCATTACGCAGCAGTTAGCGCGTAACTTCTTCCTGAGCCCGGAACGCACCATGATGCGTAAAATCAAAGAGGTGTTCCTGGCGATCCGTATTGAGCAGTTGTTGAGCAAAGACGAGATCCTTGAGCTTTACCTCAACAAAATCTACCTCGGTTATCGCGCTTATGGCGTGGGCGCTGCGGCACAGGTCTATTTTGGTAAGTCAGTCGATCAACTGACGCTAAGTGAAATGGCGGTCATCGCCGGTCTACCGAAAGCGCCATCGACTTTTAACCCGCTCTATTCCCTTGACCGGGCAACCGCACGTCGTAACGTTGTGCTGGCGCGTATGGAAAGTGAAGGCTATATCACTGAACAGCAAGCCGACCAGGCGCGCAGCGAGGCGATAGACGCAAACTACCATGCGCCGGAAATCGCCTTCTCCGCCCCTTATCTTTCCGAGATGGTGCGTCAGGATATGGTCGCCCGTTATGGCGACAAAGCCTATGAGGATGGCTACCGCGTTTACACCACCATTACGCGTAAAGTGCAGCAGGCTGCGCAGGACGCCGTACGCAATAACGTGATGGATTACGACATGCGCCACGGCTATCGTGGTCCGTCGAATGTGTTGTGGAAAATCGGTGAACCCGCGTGGGACAGTAAAAAAATCACTGACTCGCTGAAAACGCTGCCGACTTACGGGCCGCTCTCTCCGGCGGTCGTCACCAGCGCAAATCCCCAGGAAGCCGTGGCGATGATGGCTGATGGCACATCGGTTTCATTGCGCATGGACGGCATCCGCTGGGCTCGCCCTTACCGCTCAGATACGCAGCAAGGCGCCACGCCACGTAAAGTGACGGATGCCGTACAGGCCGGGCAACAGATTTGGGTGCGCCAGGTCGATAACGCCTGGTGGCTGGCACAGGTGCCGGATGTGAACTCTGCGCTGGTCTCTATCAACCCGCATAATGGCGCGGTACTGGCGCTGGTCGGCGGCTTTGACTTTAACCAGAGCAAGTTTAACCGTGCAACCCAGGCGCTGCGCCAGGTGGGTTCGAACATCAAGCCGTTCCTGTACACGGCGGCGATGGATAAAGGTCTGACGCTGGCAAGTATCCTCAACGATGCCCCGATTTCCCGCTGGGATGTGGGTGCAGGTTCCGACTGGCGGCCAAAGAACTCGCCGGATGAATATGCCGGTCCAATCCGTCTGCGCCAGGGGCTGGGGCAATCGAAGAACGTAGTGATGGTACGTGCAATGCGTGCGATGGGCGTTGATTATGCCGCAGAGTATTTGCAGCGCTTCGGTTTCCCGGCACAAAACATTGTGCATACTGAATCGCTGGCGCTGGGCTCAGCCTCATTTACGCCGATGCAGGTGGCAAGAGGCTATTCGGTGATGGCGAACGGTGGGTTCCTGGTCGATCCGTACTACATCACGAAAATCGAAAACGATCAGGGCAATGTGCTGTTTGAGGCGCGCCCGAAAGTGGCCTGCGCCGATTGCGACATTCCGGTGATTTACGGCGAAACGCCGAAATCAAATGTGCTGGAAAACAAAGATATGGAAAACGTCGCCACGTCGCTGGAGCAGCAAAACAGCTCGGTGCCGCAGCCACAACTGGAGCAGGCAAACCAGGCGCTGGTTCAGCGCAGCGGCGGTGAAGAGTATGCGCCGCATGTAATTAGTACGCCGCTGTCGTTCCTGATTAAAAGTGCGCTGAACAGCAACATCTTTGGCGAACCTGGCTGGCAGGGTACGGGCTGGCGCGCGGGACGCGATCTCAAGCGTAACGATATCGGCGGTAAAACCGGCACCACCAACAGCTCGAAAGATGCCTGGTTCTCCGGTTATGGTCCGGGCGTTGTCACTTCCGTATGGATCGGTTTTGACGATCATCGTCGCGATCTGGGGCGAACCACTGCTTCCGGCGCGATCAAAGATCAGATTTCCGGCTACGAAGGCGGTGCGAAAAGCGCCCAGCCAGCCTGGGATGCTTACATGAAAGTGGTGCTGGATGGTGTGCCGGAAGATCCGTTAACGCCGCCGCCGGGCGTGGTCACCGTCAACATCGACCGTAGCACCGGGCAGTTGGCCAGTGGTGGCAGCAGCCGTCAGGAGTACTTCATAGAAGGAACTCAGCCGACGCAGCAAGCAGTACATGAAGTGGGCACGACGATCATTGATAATGGGGAAACGCACGAGCTGTTCTGATAGCGCGTGAACCCAGGAAAGCAAAAAGGGCGCTGCGGCGCCCTTTTTATTTATGATTTTGTGCCGTCAGAGCCGACCCTGCCCTTTTAGCCATTCACGCACTAAAAACAGCGCGCTGACATTGCGGGCTTCATTGAAATCCGGGTCTTCCAGCAAATCCATCAAGTGCTTCAGCGGCCAGCGCACCTGCGGCAGCGGCTCCGGTTCATCGCCCGGCAGCGACTCCGGATAAAGATCTTCCGCCACGATAATGTTCATCTTGCTGGAGAAATAGGAGGGGGCCATACTGAGTTTTTTCAGGAAAGTAAGCTCTTTTGCGCCAAATCCTACTTCTTCTTTTAACTCACGGTTCGCCGCTTCGTATATACTCTCACCGGGATCGATAAGCCCTTTGGAAAACCCCAGCTCGTAAGATTCGGTTCCAACGGCGTATTCGCGGATCAGAATCAGGTGCTCGTCCACAATCGGCACAATCATTACTGCTTCGTGCGTAGAGGGACGCATGCGCTCGTAAACACGGCGCACACCGTTGCTGAACTCCAGATCCACGCTTTCAACGTTAAAAAGTCGTGAAGAGGCGACCGTTTCTACGTTAAGAATGGTGGGTTTTTGCAATGATTTGCTCATTATTATCGGTCTTTGCAGAGAAACTTACGTTATTGTGCGACACTACGCACTGTTTCGGCAATGTCAATCGCCGCTAATTTACATTCTTGTAACCTCTCTGAAAGCAACCCCAATTTATCAAAAAAGTCAATAGGTTGATTTAAAACTAAGAATTTGCTGATATTCCCGCTTGGGTGGTTTTGCTATTCTTTCTCGCAATGGTATGCGCTTAAAAATTCTCAAGTAATTTCTTGCTTACAGCGGCCAGCCACATTAAATGTTTACAGGAAGGGTGCAACTGACTACACCTGTTAGAAAAAGTAAGATGGGGAAAGCATGAGCACCATTTTGATTTTTTTCGCTGCTATGCTGGCCTGCGCATTCCTCGCTGGATGGATTTTCAGGTTCAGGTCTCAACGCCGGTACAGGTTGCCTCATTTACAGGCATTTACCGGCGCGACAACCCGTAAACTCTTGCCAGAGGAGCGCGATGCTGTTGAGCGCTACCTGGACGCGCTTTCCCGTATACAAAATACGCCAGGCCCAACGGGCGCTACGGCTGCGCCGGTCTCCATCAAACTCAATGCTCAAAGCAACACCGTCCTGTTTGTCTCGCACTCGATCACGCGTTATGGCATCACCACCGATGCTCCCAACAAATGGCGCTACTATCTCGATTCTGTCGAAGTGCATCTGCCGCCCTCCTGGGAGCAATACATTACCGATGAGAACAATGTTGAGCTGATCCGCACCGATTCCATGCCGCTGATCATTTCGTTAAACGGCCATACGCTTAGCGAATATATGCAGGAAGAGCGCAGCGGCGAGCTGGAGCTCGTATCGTCCACACGTTCCGCTATTCGCGGCGAAGAGACAGAACAGATAGAGCTGCTGAATATTCGCCGTGAAACACCGGAAGAGTACTCATTAAGCCGCCCGGATGGTATGCGTGAAGCGTTGCTGATCTGCGCCTCTTTTTTACTCTTTTTCTTCTGTCTGGCGGCGCCGGAGGTTTTCGTTCCGTGGCTGGCGGGCGGCGCCGTGATGCTGTTCGCTGCGGGGATGTGGGGGCTGTATGCGCCGCCGGCGAAAAACACGCTGCGCGAAATTCATTGTTTGCGCGGTACGCCAAAGCGCTGGGGGCTGTTCGGTGAAAACAATCAGGAGCAGATGAATAACATCTCTCTGGGGATTATCGATCTGATTTATCCCCGCCACTGGCAGCCCTTTATCACTCGCGATCTCGGTCAGCAAACAGATATCGATATTTATCTGGATCGCCATGTTGTTCGCCAGGGACGCTTTTTGTCCCTGCATGACGAAGTGAAAAATTTCCCGTTGCAGCACTGGGTGCGCAGTGCGGTGATCGCCACCGGTTCGCTGGTGGTGGTGGCGATGCTGCTGATTTGGGTGCCGCTGGACATGCCGATCAAATTCACCGTTTCGTGGATTAAAGGCGCGCAAACTATCGAAGCGAGCAGCGTTAATCAGCTTGAATCCGCCGGATTGCGCATCGGCGATACGCTGCGGATCAGCGGTACCGGCATGTGCAACATCCACACGCAAAACTGGTCATCGCGCCAGATATCGCCATTTACGCCGTTCGACTGTTCGCAGATTATCTGGAATAACGCCCCCCCACTGCCCTTGCCGGAATCGGATACCGTGACCAAAGCCACTGCACTTGCACAAGCAGTGAGCCGTCAGCTACACCCGACAGCCGAAGATGATTCACGTGTTAGCCCGGTGCTACGCTCAGCTATTCAAAAGTCGGGTATGGTCTTGCTGGATGATTTTGCTGATATCGTACTGAAAACCAAAGATTTATGCTCAGCAGAAGATGATTGTCTGAGGTTAAAAAATGCACTGGTAAACCTCGGAAACAGTAAAGACTGGGATACGCTGACCAAACGCGCCAGCGATGGCAAGCTGACCGGTGTTAACGTGCTACTGCGTCCGGTGAGCGCCGAATCTCTGGATAATCTGGTGACCACCTCAACCGCACCTTTTATCCTGCGCGAGACAACCCGTGCCGCACAGGCGCTGAACAGCCCGGCGCCGGGCGGGTTCCTGATTATTAGCGAAGAGGGTAACGAGCTGGTGGATCAGCCCTGGCCGCCAATTGCGCTGTATGACTACCCGGCGCAGGAACAGTGGACCGAGTTTCAACGGCTGGCGCAGATGCTGATGCAGACGCCGTTCCACGCTGAAGGGATCATTACCAATATCTATACCGACGCCAACGGTACCCGGCACATTAGCCTGCACCGCATGCCGGATGCTACGGGCTTGTGGCGCTACGCCGGAACAACACTACTGCTGTTTGCCATGGTCATTTGTTGCCTCTATAACGGCGTGCTGGCGCTGCGTCGCTACCAGCGTAACCGTACGCGCCTCGAAGAGATTACGCAGTATTACGAAAGCTGCCTGAATCCGCGCCTGCTTCCTACGCAGGACAGCCTTACCTGATAACCATCCGCAACGTGAGCTGTGTTAATCTGTCGCGCACGTTTTCCCCTGGCTGGAGTTTTAATGCACCTTGATATTGCATGGCAGGACGTTGATACCGTTCTGCTGGATATGGACGGCACTTTGCTTGATCTGGCGTTTGATAACTTTTTCTGGCAAAAACTGGTGCCAGAAACTTTCGCCGCTCAGCAAGGGCTAACGCCAGAGGAAGCGCAGAACGTTCTTCGCCAGGAGTATCACGCAGTGCAGCATACGCTAAACTGGTACTGTCTGGATTACTGGAGCGAACGTCTCGGACTGGATATTTGTGCGATGACGACACAGCAAGGGCCGCGCGCAGTGCTGCGTGAAGATACGGTGCCTTTTCTGGATGCGCTGAAAAAAAGCGGTAAGCGCCGTATTCTGCTGACCAATGCGCACCCGCACAATCTTGCCGTCAAGCTTGAGCATACGGGTCTGGCTTCGCACCTTGATTTATTACTTTCCACCCATACATTTGGTTATCCGAAAGAGGATCAGCGCCTGTGGCAGGCCGTAGCGAAAGAGACCGGGCTATGTGCCGAACGGACGCTGTTTATCGACGACAGCGAACCGATTCTCGATGCAGCAGCAACCTTTGGCATTCGTTACTGCCTTGGCGTGACGAACCCGGATTCCGGGCTGGCAGATAAACGCTATCTGCGCCACCCTGGAACCAATGACTACCGTTATCTGATCCCCTCACTTCTCAAGGAGATGTGATGAAACAGCAGCCCGCGCAAGAAGTCCGTCTGGATAAATGGCTGTGGGTGGCGCGTTTTTATAAAACCCGCGCCCTCGCCCGCGAGATGATTGAAGGCGGCAAAGTGCATTACAACGGTCAGCGCAGCAAGCCGAGTAAAATCGTCGAGCTGAATGCCACGCTCACGCTGCGCCAGGGAAACGACGAACGTACCGTGGTCGTCAAAGGCGTGACGGATCAGCGCCGCCCGGCAACTGAAGCCGTTGAGCTGTATGAAGAGACGGCTGAAAGTATTGAGAAACGTGAAAAAATGGCGCTGGCGCGTAAGCTGAACGCGCTGACAATGCCGCACCCCGATCGCCGACCGGACAAAAAAGAGCGCCGCGATCTGCTGAAATTTAAATCTGGTGGCAGCGAGTAACGCGCACCTGCAAGAGAGATAATCATGGCCAATCAAGACCAATTACACCGCTATCTGTTTGAAAATTATGCCGTGCGCGGCGAACTGGTGACTGTTTCCAACACCTGGAAACAGGTACTGGAAAACCATAACTATCCGCTGCCGGTAAAAACGCTGCTCGGTGAACTGTTGGTTGCGACCAGCCTGCTGACCGCCACCCTGAAATTCGCCGGCGATATTACCGTGCAGTTGCAGGGCGATGGCCCGATGAATCTTGCGGTGATCAACGGTAACAACCGCCAGCAAATGCGCGGCGTTGCCCGCGTGCAGGGCGACGTCCCGGCCGATGCCGATCTGAAAACGCTGGTGGGTAACGGCTATCTGGTGATCACCATTACGCCGGAAGAGGGCGAGCGTTATCAGGGCGTGGTTGGCCTCGAAGGCGATACGCTGGCGGCGTGCCTGGAAGATTACTTTATGCGTTCAGAACAGCTGCCGACCCGCCTGTTCATCCGCACGAGTGAAGTGGATGGCCAACTGGCGGCTGGCGGTATGCTGCTGCAGGTACTGCCCGCGCAGGAAACCCAGGCCAACGATTTTGAACACCTGGCGGTTCTGACTGAAACGGTAAAAGCGGAAGAGCTGTTCTCCCTGGCGGCAGAAGATGTGTTATGGCGTCTGTACCATGAAGAAGAGGTCACGCTGTACGATCCGCAGGACGTTGAATTTAAATGCACCTGTTCGCGTGAACGATGCGCTGCGTCGCTGAAAACGCTGCCGGATGAAGAAGTGGACAGCATTATTGCCGAAGAAGGTGAAATCGATATGCACTGCGATTACTGCGGCAATCACTATCTGTTTAATGCGATGGATATTGCGGAGATCCGCAATAACGCCTCTCCGGCCGACCCGCAGGTTCATTAATTCCCCTTCCCTCATGCCGCCCTCGGGCGGCATTTTTTGCATTACACGTCACGTTTCCGCTAAAATCACAAATGTAATCCTTACGTAATTTTCTTTCATGAAAGCGATTACACTCACAAAGTGACGGTTAAAAATATCGGCTTATAGCCTTTTGGGAACATTTTCCCGATTATTGTCACTGTTTTTGCCACAATACATCTCGCTAATTGACGCAAATAACAGCGTTTTGCAGAAGTCAGCTTTATCGGGATTCGAAAATCTATGAACATCGTCCGGGTAAGCGGCGATAAACAACCCTACAATTTCAGGCAGTACAATTGGCTAAGGAGTAGTGACATGCGCGTTAAGAGCTTAACCCCGCAAGATCTCAAGGCTTATGGTATCAACGATGTTCAGGATGTCGTCTACAACCCCGATTACGATACGCTGTATCAGGAAGAGCTCCGTCCAGACCTGGAAGGATTTGAGCGTGGTGTGCTGACGAATTCTGGTGCTGTCGCCGTCGACACCGGTATTTTTACCGGCCGTTCGCCAAAAGATAAGTACATTGTCCGAGATGAAACCACCCGCGACACCGTGTGGTGGGCCGATAAAGGCAAAGGCAAGAACGACAACAAACCGCTCTCGCCGGAAGTCTGGAAGCATTTAAAAGGCCTTGTGACGGAGCAACTCTCCGGCAAGCGTCTGTTTATTATCGATGCGTTTTGCGGCGCGAACCCGGACAGCCGTCTTTCAGTCAGATTTATCACCGAGGTCGCCTGGCAGGCGCACTTCGTCAAAAACATGTTTATTCGCCCGACGGATGAGGAGCTGGCAGGCTTCAAGCCCGACTTTATCGTGATGAACGGGGCGAAATGCACCAATCCACAGTGGCAGGAGCAGGGCCTCAACTCGGAGAATTTCGTTGCCTTTAACCTGACCGAACGCATCCAGTTGATCGGCGGAACCTGGTACGGCGGCGAAATGAAAAAAGGGATGTTCTCGATCATGAACTACCTGTTGCCGTTAAAGGGGATCGCCTCGATGCACTGTTCTGCTAACGTCGGCGAGAAAGGCGACGTTGCAGTCTTTTTCGGCCTTTCCGGCACCGGCAAAACGACCTTGTCCACCGATCCGAAACGTCGCCTGATCGGCGATGACGAGCACGGCTGGGATGACGACGGCGTCTTCAACTTTGAAGGCGGCTGTTACGCCAAAACCATCCGGCTTTCGGAAGAGGCTGAACCGGATATCTTCCACGCCATCCGCCGCGATGCGCTGCTGGAAAACGTCAGCGTCCGCGACGACGGCAGCATCGATTTTGATGATGCGTCGAAAACGGAAAATACCCGCGTGTCGTATCCGATTTACCATATTCACAACATCGTCAAACCCGTGTCGAAAGCCGGTCACGCCACGCGAGTGATCTTCCTGACCGCTGACGCGTTCGGCGTATTACCGCCGGTGTCCCGCCTGACAGCCAGCCAGACGCAGTACCATTTTCTCTCTGGCTTTACCGCTAAACTGGCCGGAACAGAGCGCGGCGTGAACGAGCCGACGCCAACCTTCTCCGCCTGCTTCGGCGCAGCATTCCTGTCGCTGCACCCGACGCAGTATGCTGAAGTGCTGGTAAAACGGATGCAGGCTGCTGGTGCGCAGGCGTATCTGGTGAACACGGGCTGGAACGGAACCGGCAAACGCATCTCCATCAAAGATACGCGGGCGATTATCGACGCGATTCTGGATGGTTCGCTGGACGATGCGGAAACCCTCACCCTGCCGATGTTCAACCTGGCGGTGCCGACATCGTTACATGGCGTTGATTCTCGCATTCTCGATCCGCGCAATACGTACGCATCGCCGGAACAGTGGCAGGAGAAAGCGACGCAGCTGGCGAAGCTGTTTATTGAGAACTTTGATAAATATACCGATACCGCAGCCGGAGCGGCGCTGGTCAGCGCCGGACCGAAACTGTAATTCGGCTACGCAAGAGAAACAAAACCCGCCATCCGGCGGGTTTTTTTATGCGTCTTTGGAGGATCCGCTCAGGCGAACAACCGGGATTGGCAGCCAGGCGCGAATCGACAATCCGCCGCGCTCGCTGGTGCCTAACTCCAGCAGGCCGTTATGGTTATCGATGATTCGCTGTACGATAGCCAGCCCTAAACCGGTGCCGCTGGTACTACGTGCGCTGTCGCCGCGAACAAACGGCTGGAACAGATGTTCACGCTGTTCAGGTTTAATCCCCGGCCCGTCATCCTCAACCTGGAACCAGGCGCGATTCAGTTCAGTGCCGCTGCTAACCTTGATCCAGCCGTTACCGTAGCGCGCCGCATTCACTACCATATTGGCGACTGCACGCTTAATGGAGAGCGGGTGCATGCGTACAAAAATCTCGCTGTCGTTCAGACCCGTTTCGATCTCACGTTCGTAACCGCTTTCGGCGGCAATGACCTCACCCAGCACGGCATTCAGATCCGCCACTTCCATCGGCATCTCCTGGCCGGTACGCAGGTAATCGATAAACTGCTCGATGATCGCGTTACACTCTTCGATATCTTTATTAATCGATTCAGAGAGATAACCATCTTCTTCCGCCATCATCTCCGTCGCCAGACGGATACGCGTCAGCGGCGTGCGCAAATCGTGGCTCACCCCGGCCATCAGCAGCGTGCGATCGTCCGCCAATTGTTTCACCCCGGCGGCCATCTGATTAAAAGCGCGGGTAACGGAACGAACTTCTGACGCGCCGTATTCACGTAGCGGTGGCGGAATATGCCCTCGCCCAACCTTCAGCGCCGCATGTTCAAGATCCACCAGCGGTCGGTTCTGAATACGAATAAAGAGCCAGGCGCCGCCTATCGCCAGCAGCATAATTGCCAGCGTGTAGCGGAACAGCGGCGAAAAATCGCCCTGGTGGATCTCCGTCAGCGGCACGCGCACCCAGATATTGGGCGACAGCCACGTTTTCAGCCACACCACCGGAGAGCTTTTGTTCACTTCAACGCGCACTTCGGTCGGGCCGCCGAGCTGCTGCGCCATCTGCTGACTTAAGAATTCATAGTGCTGCGCCCAGCGCAGACCCGCGTCTTCCGCCGCTTCATTGGAATAGAGAGAAATGCCCAGTTCGCGGTAAATTTCGCGACGAAACGCCGGTGGCACCACCAGTTGCGTCCCATCCTCCAGTTGCAATTTGTCGGTCATCAGCATACGAACTTCGTAAGCAAGCACCTTATTAAACTGCTGGAGGCTGGGCAAAATGGCGAAATTCAGCACCACAAGGTATGTCGTCACCAGGCTGACGAACAGCAAAGTGACGATAAGCAACAGCGTTCGGGCAAATGAACTTCGCGGCGAGAAGCGCACGCGCATCATGCTTTAGAACCGTCCGGCACAAATACGTAGCCCAGGCCCCAAACGGTCTGGATATAGCGCGGATGCGCCGGATCTTCTTCCACCATGCGGCGCAGGCGGGAGATCTGCACGTCGATGGAACGTTCCATCGCTGAATATTCACGGCCGCGCGCCAGATTCATCAGCTTGTCGCGGGAGAGCGGCTCGCGCGGGTGGCTAACCAGTGCTTTCAGCACGGCAAACTCACCGCTGGTTAACGGCATCGGCTCATCTTCACGGAACATCTCGCGCGTGCCGAGGTTCAGTTTGAACTTACCAAACGCAATTACCGCTTCTTCCTGCGACGGCGCGCCCGGCAGTTCATTCGCCTGACGACGCAATACCGCGCGGATACGCGCCAGCAGTTCACGCGGGTTAAACGGTTTCGGAATATAGTCGTCGGCGCCGATTTCCAGGCCAACAATACGGTCCACTTCTTCCCCTTTTGCCGTCACCATAATGATCGGCATCGGGTTGCTCTGGCTACGCAGGCGGCGGCAGATGGAGAGACCATCTTCCCCCGGAAGCATCAGATCCAGCACCATCAGGTGGAAAGATTCACGGGTTAACAACCGATCCATTTGTTCGGCGTTCGCCACGCTACGAACCTGGAAGCCCTGCTCGGTAAGGTAACGCTCAAGTAATGCGCGCAGACGCATGTCGTCATCCACTACCAGAATCTTATAATTCTCTTGCATTGTTTATACTCCCAAAGGTTCCGAAATTTCTGTTTCCGTATTCTAAAAAAGTGCGCGTTAACGACCAGCGAAATCTGGTATAAATTCTAGTCGAAATTGTTACAAAGCATATTTAACAGCAAGTTATATGCATTCAACGTCACATAAAACATGATTAATCCACACTTTACGCAATACCGTTTGTAAAGTCTGTACATCAAAGCGTGTCACAAACAGAAGGCCGAAGTATGAAAACGCCCCTGATCACCCGCGAAGGTTATGACAAACTGAAGCAGGAACTCGATTTTCTCTGGCGTCAGGAGCGCCCGGAAGTCACGAAAAAAGTGACCTGGGCGGCAAGCCTGGGCGATCGCAGCGAAAACGCTGATTATCAGTACAACAAAAAACGCCTGCGCGAAATAGACCGCCGGGTTCGTTATCTGACGAAATGCCTGGAAAACCTGAAAATTGTTGATTATTCACCGCAGCAGGAAGGCAAAGTCTTCTTTGGCGCATGGGTGGAGATCGAAAACGATGACGGCGATACTCTGCGCTTTCGCATCGTTGGCTACGATGAGATCTTTGGCCGCAAGGATTACATCTCTATCGATTCGCCGATGGCCCGCGCCCTACTGAAAAAAGAAGCGGGTGATGTGGCGGTCGTACAAACACCGGGCGGCGAAGCTACCTGGTACGTCAACGAAATCGAATATGTGAAATAACCGCCACAGAACAATCCAGGAACCACCCCGGCGACTGGCATTTTACAGTGCCAGTCCGTATAACTATCCGCTGATTTTGTTCAGAAGATGATGAAAGAAATGATGAATGATTCGCTCTGCCGCATTATTGCGGGTGAACTTCAGGCACGAACCGAACAGGTGGAATCCGCCGTTCGCCTGCTTGATGAAGGGAATACCGTGCCGTTTATCGCGCGCTACCGTAAAGAGGTCACCGGCGGTCTGGACGACACGCAATTGCGTCAGCTCGAAACCCGCCTTGGTTACCTGCGCGAGCTGGAAGAGCGCCGCCAGGCAATCCTGAAATCGATTGGCGAGCAGGGCAAACTCAGCGATGAACTGGCGAAAGCCATCAACGGTACGCTGAGCAAAACCGAACTCGAAGACCTCTATCTGCCTTACAAACCGAAGCGTCGCACGCGCGGGCAAATTGCGATTGAAGCCGGTCTCGAACCGCTGGCAGACCAACTGTGGAATGACCCGTCGCAGGATCCGGAAACGCTGGCCGCCACGTTTGTTGATGCGGATAAAGGTGTTGCTGACAGCAAAGCGGCGCTGGATGGCGCGCGTTATATCCTGATGGAGCGCTTTGCTGAGGATGCGGCCCTGCTGGCGAAAGTCCGTGACTATCTGTGGAAAAACGCCCATCTCGTGGCGACGGTGGTCAGCGGCAAAGAGGAAGAAGGCGCGAAATTCCGCGACTATTTCGATCATCACGAACCGGTTTCTACTGTTCCTTCGCACCGCGCGCTGGCGATGTTCCGCGGGCGTAATGAGGGCGTGCTGCAACTGGCGCTGAATGCCGATCCACAGTTTGACGAGCCGCCGAAAGAGAGCCACTGCGAGCAGATTATTATCGACCATCTCGGCCTGCGCCTGAATAACGCCCCGGCAGACAGCTGGCGCCGTAGCGTCGTGAGCTGGACGTGGCGCATTAAGGTCCTGATGCATCTGGAAACAGAATTAATGGGTACCGTGCGCGAACGCGCGGAAGATGAAGCGATTAACGTCTTCGCCCGTAACCTGCACGATCTGTTGATGGCCGCGCCGGCCGGGCTGCGCGCAACGATGGGGCTCGATCCGGGCCTGCGTACCGGCGTAAAAGTGGCGGTGGTCGATGCCACCGGCAAACTGGTCGCAACCGACACGATTTATCCGCACACCGGGCAGGCCGCGAAAGCGGCGGTTACTGTGGCGGCGCTGTGCGAGAAACACAACGTCGAACTGGTGGCGATCGGTAATGGTACGGCATCGCGCGAGACCGAGCGTTTTTACCTCGATGTGCAGAAACAGTTCCCGAAAGTGACCGCGCAGAAAGTGATTGTCAGCGAAGCGGGCGCATCAGTCTACTCCGCCTCTGAGCTGGCGGCGCTGGAGTTCCCGGATCTCGACGTTTCTCTGCGCGGCGCGGTGTCTATCGCCCGCCGTTTACAGGATCCACTGGCTGAGCTGGTGAAAATCGACCCGAAATCAATCGGCGTTGGCCAGTATCAGCATGACGTCAGCCAGACACAACTGGCGCGTAAACTCGATGCGGTCGTTGAAGACTGCGTGAACGCCGTCGGCGTTGATCTGAATACCGCCTCGGTGCCGCTGCTGACGCGCGTGGCTGGTTTAACCCGCATGATGGCGCAAAATATCGTCTCATGGCGCGATGAAAACGGTCAGTTCCAGAACCGTCAGCAACTGCTAAAAGTGAGCCGCCTTGGGCCGAAAGCCTTTGAACAGTGCGCAGGCTTCCTGCGTATTAACCACGGCGACAACCCGCTGGATGCTTCCACCGTTCACCCGGAAACCTATCCGGTGGTCGAGCGAATTCTGGCGGCAACCGCACAATCCCTGCGCGATTTGATGGGTAACAGCGCCGAGTTACGTAAGCTGAAACCGTCCGAGTTTACCGACGAGCAGTTCGGCGTGCCGACCGTCACCGACATCATCAAAGAGCTGGAGAAACCGGGCCGCGACCCGCGTCCGGAGTTCAAAACCGCGACCTTCGCCGAAGGCATCGAAACCATGAACGATCTGTTGCCGGGCATGGTGCTGGAAGGCGCAGTGACCAACGTCACCAACTTTGGCGCGTTCGTTGATATCGGCGTGCATCAGGACGGGCTGGTGCATATCTCCTCGCTGGCGGATAAGTTCGTTGAAGATCCGCATACGGTGGTGAAAGCGGGCGATATCGTGAAGGTGAAAGTGTTGGAGGTCGATCTGCCGCGTAAACGTATCGCATTAACCATGCGTCTGGACGAACAACCGGGCGACAGCAACAGCCGTCGCGGCAGTGGTAATGGTGCTAGTCGTGATGCCGGTAACCGGAACAGCGCGCGTCCGGCGAAATCACCGCGGGATCGCAGCCCTCAACCCGGCGGCAACAGCGCAATGATGGATGCGCTGGCGGCGGCGATGGGTAAAAAACGCTAATCATCTCCCCCTCTCCTACGGGGAGGGGTATTTTTCTGTGCAACCCCTTTGAAAAACGTATTTTCTTTTATCATTTCTACGCGCAATGATTATTAACGCATTATTTTTATTGATAATTTATATTCAAAATTATTAACCCATTTCTGTCATTGTATTATTTATATGCAGCACCTGACCCGCCATTTTCTCGTCGCATCACTTTTAAATATCAATAAAACATTATGTCTGGCGAATAAATAACAAACATTTCTTATGTGTTAATAATTTGTTTCGCTGCACAAAATACTATACGTGCTAATTATTGAGCTGCATCAAATTAAAATCGAATTGTGGTTTTGTTTAGTGCGCAGGTGCATTTTTATTATTGAAGATAAAAACTATTCTCATTACCATTGTTCGCATTGATTATTCTTTACTCTCTCTGGCTTACCGTGCGCTGTGTCTTCGCACGGCAAATATTGGTTCGCAGCAAGAAAATAAGTAGGCGCTATGCAATTCTCTCCTGAAAGCGTGTGGAAAATTACCGGCTTCTCACAGCAAATAAGCCCGGCCTGGCGGCAAAAACTATTGTCATTGGGTATGTTGCCCGGCTCATCTTTTAATGTGGTACGGGTGGCGCCATTAGGCGATCCCATTCATATCGAAACCCGCCGCGTTAATTTAGTGTTACGGAAAAAAGATCTCGCTTTTCTCGAACTGGAAGCGATTTCCCGTTAACCGGTCAGCTATGACATAGAGTGCTAAGCAAAATGAAAAAATTGACCATTGGTTTAATTGGTAATCCTAATTCTGGCAAGACGACATTATTTAATCAGCTAACGGGGGCTCGCCAGCGGGTTGGAAACTGGTCTGGCGTGACGGTAGAGCGCAAAGAGGGATTTTTCACCACAACCGATCACCAGGTTACGCTGGTTGACCTGCCTGGCACCTATTCGCTGACCACCATTTCGGCGCAAACATCGCTGGATGAGCAGATTGCCTGTCACTACATTTTGAGCGGCGATGCCGATCTGCTGATCAACGTGGTGGATGCCTCGAATCTTGAACGCAATCTTTATCTGACACTGCAACTGCTGGAACTGGGCGTGCCGTGCATCATCGCCCTTAACATGCTGGATATCGCGGAAAAGCAAAAAGTGCGCATCGATATTGATGCCCTTTCAGCCCGTCTTGGCTGCCCGGTGATCCCGCTGGTATCAACCCGTGGTCGCGGCATTGAAGCGCTGAAGCTGGCGGTGGATCGTCATCGCGCAAATGACAATATCGAACTGGTGCATTACGCCCAACCGCTTTCCCATGAAGCCGACGCGCTGGCCGCGCAAATGTCGGATGAGCTTCCGCTGCAGCAGCGCCGCTGGATGGGCCTGCAAATCCTCGAGGGTGATATCTACAGCCGCGCGAACTCGGGCATCAACAACCAGCAATTCGACGCTGCACTCGCCCGCCTGAAAGAGGGGATGGACGATCCGGCGCTGCATATTGCCGATGCGCGTTATCAATCAATTGCCGCCATCTGCGATACCGTCAGCAACACGTTAACGGCCGAGCCGAGCCAGTTTACCGCAGCCGTTGACCGCATTGTGATCAACCGCTTTTTGGGTCTGCCGATCTTTCTGTTCGTCATGTATTTGATGTTCCTGTTCGCCATCAATATTGGCGGCGCGTTCCAGCCGATCTTCGACGCCGGTTCAGTGGCGATTTTTATCCATGGCATTCAGTGGCTGGGCGCCACGCTGCACTTTCCGGAATGGCTGACAGTCTTCCTGGCACAGGGGCTTGGCGGCGGGGTGAATACCGTACTGCCGCTGGTGCCGCAGCTTGGCATGATGTACCTGTTTATGTCATTCCTCGAAGATTCCGGCTATATGGCGCGTGCGGCTTTTGTGATGGATCGGCTGATGCAATCGTTGGGGCTACCGGGAAAATCCTTTGTGCCGCTGATTGTTGGTTTCGGCTGCAACGTACCGTCAGTGATGGGTGCCCGTACGCTGGATGCGCCGCGTGAAAGGTTAATTACTATCATGATGGCGCCGTTTATGTCCTGCGGCGCGCGCCTGGCCATTTTCGCCGTCTTCTCGGCGGCATTTTTCGGCCAGCATGGTGCGATCATCGTCTTCTCACTCTACGTGCTGGGGATTGTGATGGCGATCCTCACCGGCTTGATGTTGAAATTTACCCTGCTGCGCGGTGAAGCCTCGCCGTTCGTGATGGAGCTTCCGGTCTATCATGTACCGCATCTGAAAAGCCTGCTGCTGCAAACCTGGCAGCGCCTGAAAGGCTTTGTGCTCCGCGCGGGTAAAGTCATCATTATCGTCAGCATTTTCCTCAGCGCGATGAATAGCTTCTCGCTGGATGGCCGTACGGTACATAAAATCGATGAATCTGCGCTGGCATCGATCAGCCGGGTATTTACGCCGTTGCTGGAGCCGATTGGCGTGCATGGCGATCACTGGCAGGCCACCGTCGGCCTGGTTACCGGCGCGATGGCGAAAGAAGTGGTCGTGGGTACGCTGAATACGCTCTATACCGCCGAAAATATTGAGCAAGCCAGCTTTAATCCGGCGGAATTCAGCCTGAGCGGCGAACTGATTGCCGCGCTGGAAGACACCGTGAAGAGCGTGCGCGATACCTTCAGCCTGAGCGTGCTGGCCAACCCAATCGAAGCCAGTAAAGGCGACGGTGAAATGGCAACGGGCACGATGGGCGTAATGAGCCAGAAATTCGGCAGCGCGGCCGCCGCTTACAGCTACCTGATTTTCGTCCTGCTTTACGTGCCGTGCATTACCGCGATGGGCGCAATCGCCCGCGAAGCGAGCCGCGGCTGGATGGGCTTCTCGGTGCTGTGGGGGCTGAATATCGCCTACTCACTGGCAACGTTGTTCTATCAAAGTGTCACCTTTGACCAGCATCCATTCTACAGCCTGACCTGCATTCTGGCGGTTCTCCTGTTTAACGTAGTAGTGATTGGCGCGCTGCGCCGGGCCAGAAGCCGGGTGGATATCAGTACGCTGACTACGCGTAAAACTGTCGCCAGTTGCTGTGACAGCCCGGCGGGCGACTGCCATTAAGGAGTGAAGCAATGGCATCATTACTTGAGATTCGCGATCTGCTGGCGCTTCGGGGCAGAATGGACGCGCAGCAGTTGAGCAGCACGCTGCGCACGCCCAGAGCGATGATTGATGCCATGCTGAGTCGCATGGAAGCGATGGGTAAAGTGATGCGTGTTCAGGAAGATGCTACCGGTTGTTTGACCGGTAGCTGTAAACAGTGTCCGGAAGGAAAAAGCGCCTGCCAGCAGGAGTGGTGGACACTGTGCTGAAGGCCCGATAAGCAGCACGCTACCGGGCGGCTTTCACAGCTTCGCTTTTAACGCCAGCAGGGTTTCGCAGAATTCGGCCGGATGCGAGATAAAAGGCGCATGCGCCGCTTTCGCAAACACAATCGATTCGCTTGCAGGCCACATCTCATCCAACACCGGTACGATTTTGCGCGGCACCAGCCCGTCGAGCCGCCCGTAGAGGCGTAAAAACGGCAGCGTCAGCGATGATAATGCTTCACGCAAATCCGCTGTTTTCAGGATCTCCAGCCCACCGTTCAGCACCTCAGCAGAAGGCATTTCCAGCGACAGCACGGCGTTTTTTAGCTGGCGCGCGTCCTGCCTTGCGGTTTCCGTTCCCAGCGTTTGCAGCGCGAGAAAACGTTCGACGGTACGTTGAAAATCCTCACTCAACTGATGCTGAAAACCGGCCAGCACTTCGGGTTTAATGCCCGCCCATTCGCCCTGTGCGCTGAAGCACGGCGAGGAGGCAACCGTCACCAGCGCGCTTACACGCTCCGGTGCCTGCAACGCTACGCGGCTGGCCACCAGCCCGCCAAGGCTCCAGCCCAGCCAAATCGCCCGTTCCGGCGCTTGCGCCAGAACAATATCAACCATCTGCCCAAGCGATAACGGGCTAAATCCCGTACTTCTGCCGTAGCCCGGTAAATCGACCAGATGCAGCGTAAAATGCGCACTCAGTTCCGGAGTTATGCAATCCCATACCTGGGCATTCAGTCCCCAGCCGTGCAGCAGCACAAGATGACAATCGCCTTCACCTTTGGTTTGCCACCAAATGTCTTTCATCCGCTATCGTTCCCTTTCTTCACACAAGGAGGTGGAACATGCTAACAGTGCCGGGCTTGTGCTGGCTATGCCGAATGCCGTTAATGCTCAGTCACTGGGGGATCTGTTCGGGCTGCGCCCGCGCGATGCAAATGCAGGGAAAAATTTGCCCTTTGTGCGGTTTACCTGCCGCTCATGAAAATGTTCCCTGCGGCCGTTGCCTGCAAAAACCGCCGCCCTGGCAGCGGCTCATCGCGGTGGGTGACTACGCGCCGCCGCTCAGTACGCTGGTACAGCAGTTTAAATTTCATCCGCGCCCGGAGCTTGCCAGCCCACTGGCGCGACTATTGCTGTTGAGGGTGATACAGAGCGGTAAATGTCCGGTACCGGACCTGCTTCTCAGCGTTCCGCTACATGCCCGACGCCAGTGGCGGCGCGGGTTTAATCAAAGCGATTTACTGTGCCGACCGCTGGCGCGCTGGCTGTCATGCCGCTATTCGCGCACGGCGCTTAAGCGTCTGCGGGCAACGCCGGTGCAGCATCATTTAAGCGCCAGGCTACGCAGGCAGAACCTGAAAAATGCTTTTCGCCTTGAATTGCCAATAGCCGGGCTCCATATCGTTCTGGTGGATGATGTCGTCACGACTGGCAGCACTGTTGCGGAGATCTCCCGGCTGCTTTTGCGCAGCGGCGCAGCGACTGTTCAGGTCTGGTGCCTGTGTCGAACCTTGTAGACCCTCGATGATGGGCGTATTATAACCAAGTAAAATAGTCAACTATTAGGCCATTGCTATGATCCGTATTTCCGACGCTGCCCAGGCGCACTTTTCCAAACTGCTGGCAAATCAGGAAGAAGGGACACAAATCCGCGTATTTGTGATTAACCCAGGTACGCCAAACGCTGAATGCGGCGTCTCTTATTGCCCGCCAGATGCGGTTGAAGCGACCGATACCGCGCTAAAATTTGAACAACTGGTTGCCTATGTCGATGAACTGAGCGCGCCGTATCTGGAAGATGCGGAAATTGATTTTGTGACCGATCAATTAGGTTCCCAGCTCACGCTGAAAGCGCCAAACGCTAAAATGCGTAAAGTTTCCGACGACGCGCCGCTGATGGAGCGCGTTGAATACCTGCTGCAATCGCAGATCAACCCGCAGCTGGCTGGCCACGGCGGCCGCGTCACCCTGATGGAGATCACCGACGAAGGCTACGCCATTCTGCAATTTGGCGGCGGCTGTAACGGTTGCTCCATGGTCGATGTCACGTTGAAAGAGGGGATCGAGAAGCAGCTGCTGACTGAATTCCCGGAACTGAAAGGCGTGCGCGATCTCACCGAGCACCAGCGCGGCGAGCACTCCTACTACTAAGCCTGTTCGGCAGAGTATTGCCCGGTAGCGTGAAAACGTGCCGGGCCTGCCTGTTATCAGGCTCAACCAACCGGCGCGCTAATCCTCCGCACAAGGGTTATCTTCAGCACATCTCACCTGCACCCGATCCGCTTTCTACCTGTTATCTCAGGCTGTTACCCGTATCTTTGCGCGCGTTTCCTGCCCTTTAAAGCAAACTAGTTCCCCGGCGTTAATATGACGCATGTCTCAGATCTCACATTTAGATCGGCGGGGTGATTCTCTTTTCAAGGATGTTACCCGTATCATTCCAGCCAGCACCAACAAGATAAAAACATCCGACTACAATTTTTAGCAATGGATGTCCAGCCGTAATGGTGCCGCAGTTCGCCCTTCCCGGTTCGGGAGCTTTTAGCGGCTGCCAAGAAACACTGACGTTACCCATAACAAATTAAAGGCCAGGTAAATCATGCCATTAGTCATTGTCGCTATCGGTGTTGTCCTCTTACTCCTGTTAATGATCCGTTTCAAACTCAACGGATTTATCGCTCTGATTCTGGTGGCGCTCGCCGTCGGGATGATGCAGGGCATGCCGCTGGATGCCGTTATCAAATCGATTAAAGCGGGCGTGGGCGGTACGTTGGGCAGTCTTGCGCTGATCATGGGCTTCGGCGCCATGCTCGGTAAACTGCTGGCAGACTGCGGTGGCGCACAGCGCATCGCCACTACGCTTATCGAAAAGTTCGGTCGTAAACACATTCAATGGGCCGTTGTGCTGACCGGTTTCACCGTCGGTTTCGCGCTGTTCTATGAAGTCGGTTTTGTGCTGTTGCTGCCGCTGGTATTTACCATCGCCGCCTCTGCACGCATTCCGCTGCTGTACGTTGGCGTACCGATGGCGGCAGCCCTCTCTGTGACGCACGGCTTCCTGCCGCCGCACCCGGGCCCGACAGCTATCGCCACCATCTTCCATGCGGATATGGGTAAAACACTGCTGTACGGCACGCTGCTCGGTATCCCGACCGTGATCCTCGCAGGCCCGGTCTATGCGCGTTTCCTGAAAAACATTGATAAGCCGATCCCGGAAGGTCTGTACAACTCTAAAACCTTTACCGAAGAAGAGATGCCAGGCTTTGGCGTCAGCGTCTGGACTTCCCTGGTGCCGGTGATTCTGATGGCGCTGCGCGCGGTTGCGGAAATGCTGCTGCCGAAAGGCCATGCGATTCTGCCTTATGCAGAGTTCTTCGGCGACCCGGTGATGGCAACCATGATCGCGGTACTGATTGCGGTCTTCACTTTCGGTCTGAACCGCGGCCGTTCTATGGATGACATCAACGACACGCTGACCTCATCCATCAAAATCATCGCCATGATGCTGTTGATCATCGGCGGCGGCGGCGCGTTCAAACAGGTGCTGGTTGATAGCGGCGTGGATAAATACATCGCTGCCATGATGCATTCCACGAACCTCTCTCCGCTGTTTATGGCCTGGTCAATTGCTGCGGTACTGCGTATTGCGCTGGGTTCCGCAACCGTTGCAGCTATTACCGCAGGCGGTATTGCCGCACCGCTGATCGCGACCACCGGCGTCAGCCCGGAACTGATGGTGATTGCCGTTGGCTCCGGTAGCGTGATTTTCTCTCACGTTAACGATCCGGGCTTCTGGCTGTTCAAAGAGTATTTCAACCTGACCATCGGTGAGACCATGCGTTCATGGTCGGCGCTGGAAACCATTATCTCGGTGTGCGGCCTGGTGGGTTGTCTGCTGCTGGGAATGGTGGTCTGATTTTCAATTGCCCGGTGGCGCTTACGCTTACAGGACAACAAAAAGCCCGGATATCCGGGCTTTTTTATTAACGTTTTCTTCCGGCTTTGCGCCGTCGGTCGAGATCTTTAATCAGCTTGTTAACCTTCTCATCGCTAAACATCGCTTCCAGCGATACCGACAGCTTACGTCGCCAGTTTTTGTACTGATAACTGGTGCCCGGAATGTTCACCGGCCCCGGCATGTCCAGCCAGTCTTCCGGCTGCAACCCCAGTAATGCGCTGTTGCTGTCGGCAATATAGCGCTGCATCCCGCGATTGAGGATTGCCGTCATCGGCATGCGCGACGCTTTATGCCCGGCGCGTTTCGGCAGGCAACCATGCTGATGCAGCGCATCCAGCAGCCCCTGCTTCGCCCGTTCGCGATCCTGATACAAACCGCGCAGTACCTCTTCGTCGGGATATAACCCCAGCGTTTTGCCGAGGGTTAAATCGCCGCTCTCCCAATAACCGCGCAGGGTCGGAAGATCGTGCGTCGTCGCTACCGCCATCGACTGCTGCGGCCAGGCCTGCGGCGCACGGAAGTTTTTCTGATGATCGTTTTCGAAGTAGAGCACTTTGTAGGAGTAGACGCCGCTGCTACGCAGCTTGCCGACAATCTCTACCGGCACGGTTCCCAGATCTTCGCCAATCACCATGCACTGATGCCGCTGGCTTTCCAGCGCCAGAATGGCCAGCAGGTCATCCACCGGATATTGCACGTAAGCACCGTGATCCGCCGTTTCGCCGTACGGGATCCACCACAGACGCAGCATCGACATAACATGGTCGATACGTAACGCGCCGCAGCTGGTCATATTGGCACGCAGCAGATCGATAAATGGCGCATAGGCGCGCGCACGCATTACGTGCGGATCCATCGGCGGCAGCCCCCAGTTTTGCCCAAGCGGCCCCAGAATATCCGGTGGCGCGCCGACGGAAGCTTTCAGACAGTACAGCTCACGATCGCACCAGGTTTCTGCACCGCCTTCCGCCACGCCGACCGCCAGGTCGCGGTAGAGGCCGATGGGCATCCCATTGTGTTGGCTGGTTTCCCAGCACTCCGCAAATTGGGTATAAGCCAGCCACTGCAACCAGAGATAAAAATCGACCTCATCAGCATGCGCCTTGCAGAAGGCTTTTACCTGCGGGCTGCGGGTAGATTGAAACCCTTCCGGCCATACCGGCCAGCCCCAGCGCAGCACATCTTCTTTCACCTGATTCGCATGCAGCGCGTCAAACGCAGCCTGCCAGTAAAGGCTTTCGCCCTGCTGTTCAACAAAGCGGCGAAACGCGGCTTGCTGCGCGTCATCATCCGCACGCTGGCGGAAACGCCGCCATGCAAGGCTCAGCGCCGCCAGCTTCAGCGCCGTCACCGAGGCGTAATCCACCCACTCCGCATCGCGCGCGGCGCGCAAGGTTTGTTGAGTAGTGGGAAGTTGCCACCACGCCTGCACCTCTTCGCTGTCGCGGAAATCCGCCACTGCGTTAACGTCGATATAGATAATATTCAGCCAGCGCCGTGATGAAGGGCTATAGGGACTGGCGCTCTCCGGATTCGCCGGGTAGAGCGCGTGGATCGGATTGAGGCCAATAAATGCCCCACCGCGCTGCGCCACATCGCCGAGCATCTTTTTCAGGTCGCCGAAATCCCCTATCCCCCAGTTATCATTTGAACGCAGGGTGTAGAGCTGAACACAGGCGCCCCACAACTTTTTACCTTCCAGCAGAGCCTGAGGCTCATAGCAGCGGGCAGGTGCGATGATCAACCGGCACTGCCAGCGCTGCGTCTGCTGTTCCAGCGTCAGCGTGTGATAGCCCAGCGCCAGACCGCCTGGCAACGGCAGATTTTCTCCGCCGTTGACCTGGCCCTGGTACTGCTTGCCAGCTTCTGTGACCAGTTGCCACTGGAAACTCCCTTTGCCTGCCACCGGCAACGTTTTCTTTTTGCCGTGGATAAATACCTGCACGGCAGGAACCGGCGGTACGCTGAGCGCCGTTGCGTTTGCAGCGTGCATTGCCGCCAGCAAACGCTGTTTTGTCTGCGCCGTAATGGACTGCGGCTTACCGTGCGCATTGATGTAGTTTGGGCTGATCCCCGCCGCCAGTGCGGCCTGTTCCAGACGTTTACTCTCCATCGCGCTTCCTTAGCGTTTTGCCTGCCAGATGCGGGTTTGATAATCGCGGATTGAGCGGTCAGAGCTAAACATACCGCAGCGCGCCGTGTTCAGGATCGCCGCACGAGTCCAGGCTTCCTGGTCGCGATAGAGCACATCCACCTGCTTTTGCGCCTCCACATAGGCCGCAAAATCCGCCAGCACCAGGTAGGGATCGCCCCCCTGTTTGCCAATGCTATGCAGCATCTGGTCAAAAGCATGTTTATCCCCATCGCTGTACTTCCCGCTTTCAAGCTCCTTCAGCACCGCATCCAGCAGCTTATCTTTTTTACGCCATTTCAGCGGATCGTAGCCTTTGGCTTTCAGCGCTTTCACCTGCTCCACCGTGTGGCCGAAGATAAAGATATTCTCTTCGCCAACCTGCTCAGCAATTTCAACGTTCGCGCCGTCCAGCGTACCGACGGTCAGCGCGCCATTCAGCGCCAGCTTCATGTTGCCAGTACCAGAAGCCTCTTTGCCCGCCGTGGAGATCTGCTCCGATACATCCGCCGCCGGGATCAGCTTCTCCGCCGCCGAAACACAGTAATCCGGCAGGAATACCACTTTCAGCTTGTCACCGACCTTCGCATCGTTGTTAATCACTTCCGCCACTTTGTTGATGGCAAAGATAATGTTTTTCGCCAGGTAGTAGCCCGGCGCAGCTTTGGCGCCAAACAGGAAGACGCGCGGCACGCGGTCGGCTTTCGGGTTTTCGCGAATCTCTTTGTACAGGGCGAGAATATGCAGCAGCCCAAGGTGCTGGCGTTTGTATTCATGTAGACGTTTGATCTGGATGTCGAACAGCGCCTGCGGGTTGATCTCAATACCGGTACGGGCTTTGACGAACGCCGCCAGCCGCACTTTGTTTTGCTGTTTAATCTCGCGATACTGCTTGCGGAATGCCGCGTCGTCGGCGTACTTCTCCAGATTGATCAACTGATCGAGATCGTTGGCCCACTCTTTTTTCAACGTTTTGTCGAGCAGCGCGGCCAGTAACGGGTTGCACTGCTTGATCCAGCGACGCGGCGTGATGCCATTAGTGACGTTATGGAATTTGCCCGGCCAGAGCTGGTGATATTCAGGGAACAGATCCTTGACCACCAGATCCGAATGCAACGCCGCCACGCCGTTAACCGCAAACCCGCCCACCACGCAAAGGTTCGCCATGCGAACCTGTTTGTGATGCACCACCGCCAGTTTTGCCCATACCGCGTCGTCGCCCGGCCAGGTTTTCTCGACCAGCAGCTTAAATTTGTCGTTGATCTGTTTGATGATTTGCATGTGCCGCGGCAGTAGCGCTTTGACTAACGTTTCATCCCAGCACTCCAGCGCTTCCGGCATCAGCGTATGGTTGGTATAGGCAAACGTCCGGCTGGTGATCGCCCAGGCATCGTCCCAGCTTAGCTGGTGCTCGTCGAGCAGCACGCGTAGCAGTTCCGGAATGGCGATAGTCGGGTGCGTGTCGTTAAGCTGGATCACTTCGAAATCCGGCAACTGCGCCAGTTTGCGCCCTGCCAGATGGTGACGACGCAGAATATCGGCAATCGAACAGGCGCACTGGAAGTATTGCTGCATCAGACGCAGCTTTTTCCCGGCCTGGTGGTTGTCGTTCGGGTAGAGCACTTTTGTCAGCTTTTCCGCGTCGATCCCGGTTTGCTCGGCGCGCAGGAAATCACCGTCGTTGAATTTGGTCAGATTGAAAGGATGAGCATGTGTCGCCTGCCATAAACGCAGCGGCTGCGTCACGCCGTTACGGTAGCCAATAACCGGTAAATCCCAGGCTTCGCCAATCAGCGTAAAAGCGGGCTGCCACTGTCCGGATTTGCTCACCTTGCCGCCAATCCCCACCTGCACATCCAACTGCTCGTTATGGCGGAACCACGGGTAGCTGCGGCGATGCCAGTCGTCCGGGGCTTCATGCTGTTGCCCATCAACAAAAGACTGGCGGAACAGACCGTACTGATAATTGAGGCCGTAGCCGGTCGCCGACTGGCCAACCGTCGCCATCGAGTCGAGGAAACAGGCCGCCAGACGCCCCAGACCGCCGTTACCCAGCGCCGGATCGATCTCCTCTTCCAGCAGGTCGGTCAGGTTGATGTTGTGTTCCTGCAATACCGCGCCAACATCCTGATACCAGCCCAGGTTCAACAGGTTATTGCCCGTCAGGCGGCCAATCAGGAATTCCATTGAGATATAGTTAACGTGGCGCTGCCCTTTCGCCGCTTTCGGCGCGGGCTGCGCCGCCAGCAATTCTGCCAGCGCACCGCTCACCGCTTGCCACCACTGCCGGGTTGTCATGTCACCGGCAACCTGAATCCCTAAACGCTGCTGCTGGCGCGTGAGCGCCGCTGCAAATTCCGCTTTATTAAACGTTGGCTTTGACATAAAGAATCCGGGTCCTGTAATGAAGTAAATCGACGTTTGCGTTAGTGTGCCTGGCTCGGTTTATGACTTCCTCATCCTGCCAGGGATTAGCCGGGGAGGAGCAGCGGGGATGAGCAAAAAGTGTGATCGCCGCCACCTAAAGGTAGCGTTTTTTTCGCACGTTATTCAATCAAATTGACTGGAAATTGTTCAATAAAAATGAAATATCGTTTCGGGGGAAATTAGTTTTAGTTACGCATTAAAAGCAGAAAAAATAATATTCACTTCACTATCGCTAATCAATTTTTGCTATTAGTGCGTTTTGTCTGATATGCCGGTTAATAATGTGAACAAACCCTTACTACATGTATAACTATTAAGCCCTCTGCCATGCGTAGCGCGCCAGCCGTGCCCCGGCTATTTTTCGTCTTTTTCTCCTTAACTATTCATGAAATAAATAGAAATGTGACATAGTGCAAATTCACAATCGTTAGATCCGGACATAACTTGCAATATTTCTTCATCTGACCGACCTTATTAGTATTAATTACGAAGCGCAAAAAAAATCACCCCCTCCGTTTTCGCACAGTGAAGTGATAACTATGTTGATTCCGTCAAAATTAAGTCGCCCGGTTCGTCTCGACCACACCGTGGTTCGGGAGCGCCTGTTGGCTAAACTTTCCGGCGCGAACAATTATCGCCTTGCGCTGGTGACCAGCCCTGCGGGTTACGGAAAAACCACGCTCATTTCGCAATGGGCAGCCGGAAAAAATGATGTCGGCTGGTTCTCCCTCGATGAAGGGGATAACCAGTTGGAGCGTTTTGCCAGCTACTTTATCGCTGCGGTTCAGCAGGCGACGGGCGGGCATTGCGTCAGCAGCGAGGCGATGGCGCAAAAACGCCAGTACGCCAGCCTGCAATCACTCTTTTCCCAGTTGTTCGTTGAATTGACAGAGTGGCAGCGTCCACTGTTTCTGGTCATCGACGATTATCATCTGATCACCAACCCGGTGATTCATGATGCAATGCGTTTCTTTTTACGCCATCAGCCGGAAAACCTGACGCTGATTGTGCTGTCGCGTAATTTGCCGCAGTTAGGCATCGCCAACCTGCGCGTACGTGAACAACTGCTGGAAGTAAGCAGCCAACAGCTCGCCTTTACCCATCAGGAAGCAAAACAGTTTTTTGACTGCCGCCTGACGTCGCCGATTGAAGCAGCAGAAAGCAGCCGCCTGTGCGACGACGTTGCTGGCTGGGCGACAGCGCTGCAGCTTATCGCCCTCTCCGCGCGGCAAAACCACAGCGCCCCGCATCAGTCCGCACGCCGTCTTTCCGGCATTAATGCCAGCCATCTCTCCGATTATTTGGTGGATGAAGTGCTGGATAATGTCGATATCGATACGCGTAAGTTTCTGCTGAAAAGCGCCCTGCTGCGTTCGATGAACGACGCGCTGATCGTCCGCGTGACCGGTGAAGAGAACGGGCAAATGCGGCTCGAAGAGATTGAGCGCCAGGGGCTGTTTTTACAACGTATGGACGATTCCGGCGAATGGTTCAGTTACCACCCGCTGTTTGGCAATTTCCTGCGCCAGCGCTGTCAGTGGGAACTGGCGACTGAATTGCCGGATATTCACCGCGCCGCGGCGGAAAGCTGGATGGCGCAAGGTTTCCCCAGTGAAGCCATTCACCACGCGCTGGCGGCCGGAGACGGCATTATGCTGCGCGATATTCTGCTGCATCACGCCTGGGGGTTGTTTAATCACAGCGAGCTGAGCGTACTGGAAGAGTCGCTGAAAGCGCTGCCGTGGGAAAGCCTGCTGGAAAATCCGCGTCTGGTACTGTTGCAGGCCTGGCTGATGCAAAGCCAGCACCGTTACAGTGAAGTGAATACGCTGCTGGCGCGCGCCGAGCAGGAGATGACCACACAAATGGACGCCTCGTTGCACGGTGATTTCAACGCCCTGCGCGCCCAGGTAGCGATTAACGATGGCGATCCGGTGGAAGCGGAACGGCTGGCGATGGTGGCGCTCGACGAGTTGCCGCTGGCTAACTATTACAGCCGTATCGTAGCGACCTCCGTACATGGTGAAGTGCTGCACTGCAAAGGCGAGCTGACCAGTTCGCTGTCGGTGATGCAGCAAACCGAGCAGATGGCGCGTCGCCACGATGTCTGGCACTACGCGCTGTGGAGCCTGATCCAGCAAAGCGAAATCCTGTTCGCGCAGGGGTTTCTGCAGGCGGCCTGGGAGACACAGGAAAAAGCCTTTACGCTGATCCGCGAGCAGCACCTTGAGCAACTGCCGATGCATGAATTTTTGCTGCGCATTCGCGCCCAGTTACTGTGGGCGTGGGCGCGGCTTGATGAGTCCGAAGCGGCGGCGCGCCAGGGGATAGAAGTGCTCTCCGCCATGCAGCCGCAGCAGCAGTTGCAATGTCTGGCGTTGCTGGTGCAAAACTCGCTGGCGCGCGGCGATCTGGATAATGCCCGCAGCCATTTGAACCGGCTGGAGAATCTGCTCGGCAACGGTCAATACCACAGCGACTGGGTGTCGAATGCCGATAAAGTACGGGTGATCTACTGGCAGATGACCGGCGACAAAAAGGCCGCCGCGCAGTGGCTGCGCCTGACGCCAAAACCGGAGTTTGCCAATAACCATTTCCTGCAGAGCCAGTGGCGCAACATCGCCCGTGCGCAGATCCTGCTGGGCGAGTTTGATCCCGCAGAGATGGTGCTGGAAGAGTTAAATGAAAACGCGCGCAGCCTGCGCTTGATGAGCGACATCAACCGCAATTTGTTGCTGCTCAACCAGCTTTACTGGCAGGCCGGGCGCAAAAACGACGCGCAGCGCGTGCTGCTGGAAGCGCTGCAACTGGCTAACCGCACCGGATTTATCAGTCATTTTGTGATTGAAGGCGAAGCGATGGCACAGCAGTTGCGCCAGTTGATCCAGTTGAACACGCTGCCGGAGCTCGAACAGCATCGCGCCCAGCGTATTTTGCGCGACATCAACCAGCATCACCGGCATAAGTTCGCGCATTTCGATGAGAATTTCGTCGAACGCCTACTGACGCATCCGGATGTGCCGGAGCTTATCCGCACCAGCCCGCTGACCCAGCGCGAATGGCAGGTGCTGGGGCTGATCTACTCTGGCTATAGCAATGAACAGATTGCCGGCGAGCTGGACGTCGCCGCGACGACCATTAAAACTCACATCCGCAATCTTTATCAGAAACTGGGCGTCGCCCATCGTCAGGATGCCGTGCAACACGCACAGCGGCTGCTGAAAATGATGGGCTACGGCGTGTAATTAGCACAGCTCCAGTTGCACGTTGTTGTGGTTGATCACCTGTAATACTCCGGCTGGCGGCATGGCATCGGTGTACACCGCATCCACAAGGCCAATGCTGCCCATATTCACCATCGCGTTACGGCCAAATTTCGAGTGATCAACCACCAGCATGACGTGACGCGAGTTTTCAATGATCGCGCGCTTGGTGCGCACTTCGTGGTAGTCGAACTCCAGCAGCGAGCCATCCGCATCAATGCCGCTAATGCCGAGGATGCCGAAATCGAGGCGGAACTGAGAGATAAAATCGAGAGTCGCCTCGCCAACGATGCCGCCGTCGCGGCTACGCAGTTCGCCGCCCGCGAGGATCACGCGGAAATCCTCTTTCTTCATCAGGGTATTCGCGACGTTCAGGTTGTTGGTCACAATGCGCAGATCGCTGTGTTCCAGCAGCGCATGGGCGACGGCTTCCGGCGTGGTGCCAATGTCGATAAACAGTGTTGCGCCGTTCGGGATCTGTTCTGCTACCTTGCGGGCAATACGCTCTTTTTCCGCCGTCAACGTTGATTTGCGATCGTGCCAGGAGGTGTTCACCGAGCTGGAAGGCAGCGCCGCGCCGCCGTGGTGACGCAAGATTTTGTTTTGATCCGCGAGGTCATTCAGATCGCGGCGGATGGTCTGCGGGCTGACGGAAAATTGTTCAACCAGCTCTTCGGTACTGACATATCCCTGTTGTTTAACCAGTTCAATAATCGCGTCATGACGCTGTGTTTGTTTCATGAAATGTCCCTGGATAATTATGTTCGTTTCCGCACATTCTGCGAGTCCACCAGCGCCATCGCCAGCCCAATCACCATGCCAGCCGTGTGCGCACCGGTAGCAATCTCAAAGCCCATTACGCCGAACCACTCGGCGACCATCAGCGCGACCGTAAAAATAAACAGCCCATTCGGTAATGCCACCTGAGGAACCGGATCGCGTACGCCGTGCAGCCAGACATAACCAATCAGCGCATACACCACGCCGGATAAACCACCAAACCACGGGCCGGTAAGTTGGTGCTGCACAAAACCGCTTAATAAGGCGCTAATCAGGGTAATAACCACCAGTTTGCCGGTGCCGAGACGCTTTTCAACGGCTCCGCCAAGATACCACCACCAGAAGAGGTTGAAGAGGATGTGTACCAGCGAAAAATGCATTATTGCGTGCGTGAAGTAACGCCAGACCTCAAACTGCACGCTAGCATCCCACGGCCAGGCGAGCCACATCATCACCGTCTGATCGCCAATCACGTTCATCACCACGAAGACAAACACGCAGAGCGCGGTCATCAGTAGCGTCAATGGCCCGCCGCGTTCGCGAATGGCCGCCGTCAGGGGAAAACGACGATAGCGCAGACCGCTGTTGACCTGCCCGGATTGCCAGCTCGCGGCCAGATAGCGCGGGTCGGCTGGATTTTCGATAAAGCGCGCCAGTTCAATTTTGACGCGCTCAACCTGGCTCTCATCTGCCAGCCAGATATCGCTTTGCTCGTGATGTTGAATAGTGAGGATCACGCCCTGGGTCTGCATATAATCGACAAACGCCTGGGCGACGCGAGGGTTAGTAAAAGAGGTAATCATCAACATGGCGGGCGTCGCTTAATCCATACAAAGAGAGACAGTATAGCGGCACGGGACGGATGCCTAAAGCGTACCGTGTTCGACTTCCGCCGGGAAATGACGGTGCCAGGCGTCGAAACCGCCGTCCACACTGTAGACCTGATCATATCCTTGCTGGAGCAGATATTGCGCCGCCCCTTTGCTGCTGTTGCCGTGGTAACACATCACCATCACCGGGGTATCGAAATCGTTGTCGCGCATAAACGCGCCCAGCGTATCGTTGGTCAGATGAAATGCGCCCGGCGTATGCCCCATCGCGAAGCTTTGCGGATCGCGGATATCCACCAGCACTGCCTGCTGCTGATGCAATTTCTGATGGGTTTCTTCTACGTTAATGCATTCAAAGTGATCCATGACGTTCTCTTAATTGACACAGGAAATGGCTATTCTCCCGTCAAGTGTACGTCGTGACGGCGGGTAAACGCCATTATGTTATGCATATCACTCTAAATTGTTTTTTTGATGTTACCAAAAGCGCGTTCCTTTGCTATCATGAGCGATAACGAACATTTATGAGCTTTAACGAAAGTGCGTGAGGGCAGCATGGAAACCAAAGATCTGATTGTGATAGGCGGGGGCATCAACGGTGCCGGTATCGCGGTAGACGCCGCAGGGCGTGGTTTATCCGTGCTGATGCTGGAAGCGCAGGATCTGGCCTGTGCGACATCCAGCAACAGCTCCAAACTGATTCACGGTGGCTTGCGCTATCTTGAACACTACGAATTTCGCTTGGTGAGCGAGGCGCTTGCCGAGCGTGAAGTGCTGCTGAAAATGGCACCGCATATCGCTTTCCCGATGCGTTTTCGTTTGCCACACCGCCCGCATCTGCGCCCGGCGTGGATGATTCGCATTGGTCTGTTTATGTACGACCACCTTGGAAAACGCACCAGCCTTCCGGCTTCAGCCGGTTTGCGTTTTGGCTCAGAATCGGTGCTAAAACCGGAAATCGTGCGCGGTTTCGAATATTCCGATTGCTGGGTGGATGACGCGCGTCTGGTACTGGCGAATGCGCAGATGGTTGAGCGTAAAGGCGGCAAAGTATTGACGCGCACCCGCGCCACCAGCGCACGCCGTGAAAATGGGCTGTGGATTGTTGAAGCGGAAGATATCGATACCGGAGAAAAATATAGCTGGCAGGCGCGCGGTCTGGTGAACGCCACCGGTCCGTGGGTCAAACAGTTCTTCGACGACGGTATGCATCTGCCTTCTCCGTACGGTATTCGCCTGATCAAAGGCAGCCATATTGTGGTGCCGCGCGTTCACTCGCAGAAGCAGGCCTATATTCTGCAAAACGAAGACAAACGTATTGTCTTTGTTATTCCGTGGATGGATGAGTTCTCCATTATCGGCACCACCGATGTGGAGTACAAAGGCGATCCGAAACACGTTGAGATCGATGAAAACGAGATCAACTACCTGCTGAAAGTCTATAACGCGCACTTTAAAAAACAGCTCACGCGCGACGATATCGCCTGGACTTATTCCGGCGTGCGCCCGCTGTGCGACGACGAATCCGATTCGCCACAGGCCATTACCCGCGACTATACGCTGGATATTCACGATGAGAACGGCCAGGCGCCGCTGCTGTCGGTGTTCGGCGGCAAGCTGACCACTTACCGCAAACTTGCCGAACATGCGCTGGAAAAACTGACGCCGTACTACAAAGGCATCGGCCCGGCGTGGACAAAAAATTGCGTGCTGCCAGGCGGCGATATCAGCGGCGATCGCGACGACTACGCGGCGAAACTGCGCCGTCGCTATCCGTTTATCAGTGAATCACTGGCGCGCCATTTTGCCCGCACCTACGGCAGCAATAGCGAACTGCTGCTGGCAAACGCCACCCGCATTGAAGATTTGGGAGAACATTTCGGTCACGAGCTGTATGAAGCCGAACTGCGTTACCTGGTCGAACATGAATGGGCGCGCCGCCTTGATGATGTGATCTGGCGTCGTACGAAGCTGGGAATGTGGCTGAGCGCCGAAGAGCAATCCCGTGTGGCGCAGTGGTTAACGCGTCATAACAAAGCGGAATTATCGCTGGCGTCGTAATGGTTGTGCCGGATGGAGGCTACGCCTTATCCGGCCTGCAGAGTTCTGCATATTTGCAGGCCCGGTAAGCATCACGCTACCGGGCCTGCATCGTTACAGGCGTACCGGATCGATATGCCAGATATATTCGGCGTACTCCTGAATCGTACGATCCGACGAGAAATACCCCATATTGGCGATATTATGCATCGCTTTGGTGGCCCACTCTTCCGGGTGGCGATACAGCTCATCCACCTTATCCTGGCAATCGACATAACTGCGGAAATCCGCCAGCACCTGGTAATGGTCGCCAAAGTTGATGAGCGAATCCACCAGATCGCGGTAGCGACCAGGCTCGTTCGGGCTGAACTGACCGGTGGCGATTTGCGTCAGCACCTGATGCAGTTCTTGATCTTTTTCGTAGTATTCGCGCGGCGAATAACCTTTGCGTCGCAGCGCCTCAACTTCATCCGCCGTATTGCCGAAGATAAAGATATTCTCCGCGCCGACATGCTCCTGCATCTCAACGTTGGCACCATCCAGCGTACCAATTGTCAGCGCGCCGTTAAGGGCGAACTTCATATTACTGGTACCAGAGGCTTCCGTCCCCGCCAGGGAAATCTGCTCTGACAGATCCGCCGCCGGAATGATCACCTGCGCCAGGCTGACGCTGTAGTTCGGGATAAACACCACTTTCAGCTTGTCGCCGATTTGCGGATCGTTATTGATCACCTGTGCCACATCGTTGATCAGATGAATAATATGCTTCGCCATGTAATACGCCGAAGCGGCTTTCCCTGCGAAGATATTGACGCGCGGCACCCAATGCGCGGTGGGATCGTCCTTAATACGGTTGTAACGCGTGATGACGTGCAGGACGTTCATCAACTGACGTTTATATTCATGGATACGCTTGATCTGCACATCGAACAGCGCTTTTGGATTCACCACCACATTAAGTTGATGGGCAATGATATCCGCCAGCCGCTTTTTGTTCTCCAGCTTGGCCTGCCGCACCGCCTGGTTAACCAACGGATAATCGATATGCTGCTCCAGCTCGCTCAACTGGCTGAGATCGGTACGCCATGTACGACCAATATGTTCATCCAGCACGCTGGAAAGCGAAGGGTTGGCCAGCGCCAGCCAGCGTCGCGGCGTCACGCCGTTGGTAACGTTGAGAAAACGCATCGGGAAAATAGCGGCAAAATCGGCAAACAGCGACTGAACCATCAGGTTAGAGTGCAGCTCAGACACGCCGTTGACTTTATGGCTGATCACCACAGCCAGCCACGCCATACGCACGCGGCGGCCGCTGGATTCGTCAATGATCGACGTCCGGCTCAGCAGCGCAGTATCGTTCGGGTACTGCTCCTGCAAGGTTTTCAGGAAATAATCATTAATTTCGAAGATGATTTGCAGATGACGCGGCAAAATTTTGCCCAGCATATCCACCGGCCAGGTTTCCAGCGCTTCGCTCATCAACGTATGGTTGGTGTAAGAGAAGACCTGACAGGTGACTTCGAATGCTTCATCCCATTCGAATTTATGTTCGTCGATCAACAGGCGCATCAGCTCCGGAATCGACAGCACCGGATGGGTGTCGTTGAGGTGAATGGCGATTTTATCCGCCAGATTGCTGAAGGTTTGATGCAATTGATAGTGGCGGCTGAGGATATCCTGCACGGTCGCTGAAACGAGGAAATACTCCTGCCGCAAACGCAATTCACGCCCGGAATAGGTGGAATCGTCCGGGTAGAGCACGCGGGAGACGTTTTCCGAATGGTTTTTATCTTCCACCGCCGCAAAGTAGTCGCCCTGGTTAAATTTACCGAGGTTAATTTCGCTACTGGCCTGCGCATTCCACAGGCGCAGGGTGTTGGTCGCATCAGTGTCGTAACCGGGGATGATCTGGTCGTAGGCTACCGCGAGGATCTCTTCGGTTTCCACCCAACGGCTGCGCTTACCCTCCTGCTGAACACGCCCGCCAAAACGCACTTTATAGCGCGTATTGTGGCGTTTGAATTCCCACGGGTTGCCGTATTCCAGCCAGTAGTCCGGCGACTCTTTCTGCCGCCCGTCAACGATATTTTGCTTAAACATGCCGTAGTCATAACGGATGCCATAGCCGCGGCCGGGCAAACCCAGCGTCGCCAGCGAATCCAGGAAACAGGCCGCCAGCCGCCCGAGACCACCATTGCCGAGGCCGGGGTCGTTCTCTTCATCAATCAGCTCTTCAAGATCGAGCCCCATCTCTTCCAGCGCATTTTTCACGTCGTCATAAATACCGAGCGAAAGCATGGCGTTGGAGAGGGTGCGGCCAATCAGAAACTCCATCGATAAGTAGTAGACCTGGCGGACTTCCTGGGAAAGTTGCGCGCGGGTGGAACGCAGCCAGCGCTCCACCAGACGATCGCGAACGGCGAACAGCGTGGCGTTCAGCCATTCATGGCGGTTAGCAATAGCCGGATCTTTACCGATGGTGAACATCAGTTTATAGGCAATCGAATGTTTTAATGCCTCAACACTCAATGTCGGTGAGGCATAAGTAAATGGTGCATTCATATAAGTGATTCCTGGAAAACTATTTCAACCGAAGGTAAAGATCGCGATAAGACTGCGCTGCGACCTGCCAGCTAAAATCCATGGCCATCGCCTGGCGCTGTACAAAACGCCAAAGCGAAGGCCGGGACCACAACACGAAAGCACGCCTGATCGCCCTTAACAGCGACCAGGCATTACTGTCTTCAAAAGCAAAACCGGTGGCGATGCCATCCGCCAGATTTTCCAGCGAACTGTCGGAAACAGTATCCGCCAGCCCGCCGGTTCGCCGCACCAGCGGCAACGTCCCATACTTCAGACCGTACAACTGCGTTAAGCCGCACGGCTCAAAACGGCTCGGTACCAGAATGACATCCGCGCCGCCCATAATGCGGTGGGAGAACGCTTCGTGATAGCCAATCTGTACGCCGACCTGACCCGGATGCTCCGCCGCTGCCGCGAGGAAACCTTCCTGCAAGACCGGATCGCCCGCGCCCAGCAGCGCCAGTTGGCCGCCCTGTTCCAGCAGGCCTGGCAAAGCTTCCAGCACCAAATCCAGCCCTTTCTGGCTGGTCAGACGGCTGACCACGGAGAACAGCGGAACTTTGTCGTTGACCTTCAGCCCCATGGCGATTTGCAACTGACGTTTGTTCTCCGCTTTCTCTTCCAGCGTATCCCGCGTGTAGCGCGCACCGAGAAGCAGATCCGTCGCCGGATCCCAAATCTTCTCATCCACGCCGTTCAGAATGCCGCTGAGGCGGCCCTCCTGCTGGCGCTGGCGCAGTAACCCTTCCATACCATAGGCATATTGCGGCTCGGTGATCTCCCGGGCGTAGGTGGGGCTAACGGCGGTAATATGATCCGCGTAATACAGCCCCGCCTTCAGAAATGAAATTTGTCCATTAAACTCCAGCCCGTGCATGTTAAAGAATGACAATGGCAACTGGATGTCATTCATATGCTGGGCAAAAAACATTCCCTGGTAGGCCAGGTTATGGACGGTAAAAACCGACTTTGCCGGGTGCCCTTTCGCCGCCAGATAGGCCGGAGCCAGCCCCGCATGCCAGTCGTGCGCATGAACTATATCCGGGCGCCAGAAAGGATCCAGCCCGGTTGCCATCTCGCTGCCCACCCAACCGAGCAACGCAAAACGCAATACGTTGTCAGTATAGGCAAATAAATTGGTATCGTGATAAGGACTGCCGGGGCGCGCATATAAATGCGGCGCGTCGATCAGGTAGATCCCTACTCCGTTAAAATGCCCAAACAGCAACGCGATGGGCCCGGCGAAGGTCTCCCGGCGGGTAACCACCTGAGCATCGCTCACGCCACGGCGAATATCCGGGAATGCAGGCAACAGTACGCGTGTATCAACACCACCGGCGATTTGCGCCGCAGGCAATGCACCAATAACGTCCGCCAGACCTCCGGTCTTCAGCAACGGAAACATTTCAGAACAGACATGTAAAACCTGCATTATCGCTCCTGTTCAAATCCATACGGCAAGGATGGCCGTCAGGGGGGAAACAGTGCGCGGACCTCTTCCGCGCAAGGTTTCAATTCACTTTTCAGCCTTGCAGTTTGCGTAGCATCTCTCGCGTTACCAGCACGATGCCCTCTTCGGAGCGGTAAAATCGGCGCGCGTCTTCTTCTGCGTTTTCACCGATCACTGTGCCTTCCGGGATCACACAACCTCTGTCGATAATGCAGCGGCGCAAGCGGCAGGAGCGCCCTATCCATACCTCCGGCAACAATATCGACGAATCGATGTTGCAGAAAGAATTGACGCGTACGCGATAGAACAACACCGACTGCACAACGACCGAGCCTGAAATAACGCACCCGCCAGAAACCAGCGAGTTGAGCGTCATGCCGTGGCTGCCCGATCGATCCTGAACAAATTTCGCCGGCGGCAGAGATTGATTATAGGTACGGATAGGCCAGTTTTGATCGTACATATCCAGCTCTGGCATCACCGACGCTAAATCGAGGTTCGCTTTCCAGTAAGCTTCAAGCGTTCCCACATCGCGCCAATAAGGTTCTGAATTCGGATCCGATTGCACACAGGATTGTGGGAATGGATGTGCATAGGCCATGCCAGATTTGACGATTTGCGGAATGATGTCTTTACCGAAGTCGTGGCTGGAGTTCTCGTTTTTATCATCCTCCTCCAGCAGGTCGTACAAATATTCAGCATCAAAAATATAGATCCCCATACTGGCCAGCGCTTTGCTGTCATCGCCGGGCATAGAGGGCGGATTCGCCGGTTTTTCGACGAATTCGACCACCTTGTCCTGCTCATCAACCGCCATCACGCCAAAGGCAGTTGCTTCGTGAATGGGCACCGGCAAGCAGGCCACGGTGCAACGCGCCCCTTTTTCGACATGGTCGAGCAGCATGCGCGAGTAATCCTGTTTGTAAATGTGGTCACCCGCCAGAATGACGATATATTCCGCGCGGTAGCGGCGAATAATATCGAGGTTCTGCGTCACCGCATCTGCCGTGCCGCGATACCAGTTTTCGCCATGCACACGCTGCTGGGCAGGCAATAAGTCGACAAACTCGTTCATCTCGTTATTGAAGAAAGACCAGCCGCGCTGAATATGCTGAACCAGCGTGTGGGATTGGTACTGGGTAATAACCCCAATACGGCGGATACCGGAGTTGATGCAGTTGGAGAGCGCAAAATCGATGATGCGGAATTTACCGCCGAAGTGAACCGCCGGCTTGGCGCGTTTTTTGGTTAAATCTTTCAGGCGCGTCCCGCGCCCGCCCGCCAGAATCAGGGCGACTGATTTCAAGGGCAACTGGCGCGCTAACATTGTAGGGTCGTTCTTATCTAATCTCACCATGACAGACTCCGTTTTTATGACCGCTGAAATACGCAAACTCCATGCGCAGGCCCATGCCAGGCAGTTATCACTACCGGATTGTCCTCTCCGGCAAAGGGAGGAATGGCGTGCCAACCCCCTTGAGGCAAAACCATTTCTGCAACATCGCTGGTTGCGTTAATGGCGATTAAAACCGTATTGGAGAGCAAAATTTGTAAGCGCAGAGCACCGTGCTGCCACGCCTGCGCCGTCAATGGTTGTCCGGCGTGATCCAGCCAGGCTACGTTGCCGTCTCCTTCTTCCCACCAGACGTTGCGCGTCAAAGCGGGGATCCGTTGACGTAGCTGGATAAGTGCGGCAGTGAAGTGCATGAGCCCGCTATCCGCGTGCTGCCAGCTCAACCATGTCAGCGCGTTATCCTGGCAGTACGCATTATTATTACCGTGCTGGCTGTGCCCCAGTTCATCTCCGGCCAGCAGCATCGGCGTTCCCTGAGAAAGCAGCAGCGTGGTCAGCAGGGCATGCACGCTGGCGCGCCGCCGTTCGACCACATCCAAACTGCCACCCAGACCCTCGTGTCCATGATTATTGCTGTGGTTATTGTCGGTACCGTCGCGATTGTCCTCACCGTTCGCCTCGTTATGCTTGTGGCTGAAACAGACGCAATCACGCAAAGTAAAACCATCGTGCGCGGTGATCAGATTGACCGAAGCCGACGGCAAGCGGCCCGCACGTTTAAACAGATCGCTGGAAGCAGCAAACCGCCCGGCCAGCTCCCCCAGCGACAACGACTGTTCCAGCCAAAAACGGCGCGTCGCGTCGCGGAAATGATCGTTCCATTCGGCAAACGGCGCGGGGAAATTCCCCACCTGGTAGCCGCCAGGGCCGATATCCCACGGCTCGGCGATCAGTTTCAGATCGCAAAGCAGCGGATCGTTTTTGATCGCGGTAAACAGCGGCGCCTGCGGATCGAAATCCGGTGTGCGTCCCATGATTGTCGCCAGATCGAAGCGGAAACCGTCAACGTGGAAGGTCTCCGCCCAGTAACGCAGGCAGGCATGCGCATAGTCCACGCCTGCGGGGTGGCTCAGATTCAGCGTGTTGCCGCATCCGGTCCAGTTGTGATAATCGCCATCTTCTCTGATCCAATAATAGGTACTGTTATCAATGCCGCGCAGGGAGAAAGTCGGCCCGTCGAGATCGGTTTCGGCGCTGTGATTAAGCACAATATCGAGGATCACTTCGATCCCCGCCTGATGCAGCGCCCTCACCGCTTCGCGAAATTCATTGATGGTCTGTTGCGGATCGCTGGCATAGTGCGGATGGAGCGCAAACAGCGCCAGCGGGTTGTAGCCCCAGTAATTAGAAAGCCCCAGCCGTTGCAGGCGCGGCTCACTGGCAAAATGGGCGACGGGCAGCAGCTCCAGCGCGGTGATGCCAAGCTGCTTAAACCAGGCAACCATCAACGGATGCCCCAGCGCCTTATAGGTGCCACGAATATTTTCCGGCAACTGAGGATGAAGCCAGGTGAGCCCTTTGACGTGCGCTTCGTAAATGACGGTGTTGCCCCACGGCGTGCGCGGCGGCACATCGTTTTGCCAGTCGAACGCGTCATGCACCACTACGCTGCGCAAGCCAAGCGAGGCATTATCGTGAGGATCCGGCGAATCATGGCCGCCGTGGAACAGCGGGCTGTCAACGGCCTCGCCGTCAACGCGCTTCGCGCAGGGGTCAAGCAAAAGTTTTGCCGGATTAAAACGGTGGCCTTGCGCCGGTTCCCAGGGGCCATGCACCCGGTAGCCATAGTGCAGGCCGGGTTTTGCGCCGCTGAGAAAACCGTGCCAGATATCCCCGGTGCGGCCGGGCAGATCGACGCGCTGTTCGTTACCTTCGTCATCGAACAGGCACAGCTCGACGCGCTCCGCATGGGCGGAAAACAGCGTAAAATTAACGCCGTCCGCCTGCACTTCTGCGCCGGGCGGCAACGATTGCCCCACCGTCAGCTTCGTCATTCCCCCTCCCGCACCAGCCAGATGGTCGCCAGCGGCGGTAACGTCAGTAACAGCGAGTGCTCACGCCCCCGGTTAGCAATCGCATCGCTGTGTACCACGCCGCCATTACCGGTATTACTGCCGTGGTAGTGCATCGAATCGGTGTTTAACTCCTCGCGCCAGCGGCCAGGCTGATTGATACCAAAGCGATAATCGTAGCGCGGCACCGGGGTAAAGTTACTGGCGACAATGATTTCGTTACCCTGCCTGTCGCGCCGGATAAAGACAAACACCGACGCTTCATGATCATCCACCACCAGCCACTCAAAACCGTACGGGTCAAAATCCACCTCATGCAGCGCTTTGTGGTGACGGTAGAGATGGTTCATGTCGCGCACCAGCCGCTGTACGCCGTGGTGCCAGTTATCGCCGCCCTCAAGCAGATGCCAGTCCAGGCTGCCGTCGTGGTTCCACTCGCGTCCCTGGGCAAATTCGTTGCCCATAAACAGTAATTTTTTGCCAGGGAAGGCCCACATCCACGCGTAGTAAGCGCGCAGATTGGCAAATTTTTGCCAGGCATCGCCGGGCATTCTGTCGAGGATCGATTTCTTGCCATGAACCACTTCGTCATGGGACAGCGGCAGGATAAAGTTTTCGCTGTAGTTGTAGAGGATGCCGAAAGTGAGTTTATCGTGGTGGTACTTGCGATAGACCGGATCGAGCTTCATATAGTCCAGCGTGTCGTGCATCCAGCCCAGATTCCACTTGTACCAGAAACCCAGCCCGCCCTGAGAAGGCGGCCGCGAAACGCCGGCAAAATCGGTGGACTCTTCCGCCATACTGACGACGCCCGGTGCCTGCTCGCCGAGGATGCGGTTGGTGTTACGCAGAAATTCAATCGCTTCCAGGTTCTCGCGTCCACCAAACTCATTGGGGATCCACTCGCCCTCTTTGCGGCTGTAGTCGCGGTAGATCATCGAGGCCACCGCATCGACGCGCAGCGCATCTATCCCGAAGCGTTCGATCCAGTAGAGCGCATTGCCTACCAGATAGTTACTCACTTCGCGACGCCCGTAGTTATAAATCAGTGTGTTCCAGTCCTGGTGATAGCCTTCACGCGGATCGCTGTGCTCATACAACTTCGTTCCGTCAAACTCAGCCAGGCCAAAATCGTCCGACGGAAAATGCCCCGGTACCCAGTCGAGGATCACCCCCAGCCCGGCAGCATGGGCGGTATGAATAAAGTGCAGAAAATCATCGCGAGTACCAAAGCGGCGGGTCGGTGCGTATAGCCCGGTCGGCTGGTAGCCCCAACTGCCATCAAAGGGGTGTTCATTCACTGGCATCAATTCAAGGTGGGTAAATCCCATCCATTTGGCATACGGCACCAGTTGATCGGCCAGTTCACGATAGCTGAGCCAGAAGTTGTTGTCGGTATGGCGACGCCAGGAACCCAGATGCACCTCATAAATACTGATTGGCGCATCAAACTGGTTTGCCTGCTTGCGCTCCTCGCTCTGCGTTTTCTTGCCCGGCAGACCGCAGATCAATGAGGCACTGTCCGGGCGCATCTGGGCTTCAAAGGCGTAAGGATCGGCCTTAATCCTCAACCTGCCATTTGCATCAAGGATCTCGAATTTGTAGAGCTGACCGTTGAGCGCGCCAGGGATGAACAGCTCCCAGATCCCGCTTTCACGACGCAGGCGCATCGGATGGCGGCGACCGTCCCAGTAGTTGAACTGCCCAACTACCGAAACCCGCTGCGCATTTGGCGCCCAGACGGCGAATCGTGTTCCGACCACGCCATCCATCGTATCCGCATGCGCACCCAGCGTTTCATAGGGGCGCATATGGGTTCCTTCACTGAGCAGCCAGCTATCCAGATCCTGCAACAGCGGGCCGAAACGGTAGGGATCATCAATCAGATTCTGCTGGCCATGCCAGATCACAGCAAATTGATAACGGAAAGGATTTTTGCGGCGCTCCATCACGCCGCTGAAGAAGCCCCGTGAATCCAGGCACTCCAGTTGTCCTACTTTGCGCCCGGTTTTCGGCTCAATAACCCACACTTCAGTGGCGTCAGGCAACAGAGCGCGAACTTCAATACCGGCATCGGTACAATGCATGCCAAGAACGGAAAAAGGGTCGGCAAAATGGCCGGAAATTAGTGCATTAATCACGTCTCTGTCGATATGAACAGACATGGCTTTCATCCTGTTATGGTGGTATCGCGCTTTCCACCGCCGTTTCACGCGGTTGCGATACTTTTGAACCTGAACGGAGCAGCACAAATGTGCGCATCCTCTATGCTCCGTCCCGCTTTCAGGTAAGGCGTTCAGACACCTTACTTAAAGCATAGCCAACACTTTTCAACTCCTGAGAAAATAAACACATCAACCACATTTTCCGGCAAAAACTCATAAAAAAAGGTGCCGAAGCACCCTTTTTTTTATTTTTCGCTTACGCCAGTTGGCGCAACATTCGACGCAATGGTTCCGCCGCGCCCCACAATAGCTGGTCGCCAACGGTAAAGGCAGAGAGGAACTCCGGCCCCATGTTCAGTTTGCGCAGACGGCCAACCGGCGTGGTCAGCGTGCCGGTGACAGCCGCAGGCGTCAGTTCGCGCATGCTGATTTCGCGATCGTTCGGCACCACTTTTGCCCACGGGTTGTGCGCAGCCAGCAGCTCTTCCACGGTCGGAATCGACACATCTTTTTTCAGTTTGATGGTAAACGCCTGGCTATGGCAGCGCAGCGCGCCGATACGTACGCACAGACCGTCAACCGGAATGGTGGACGCCGTGTTGAGAATTTTGTTGGTTTCGGCCTGGCCTTTCCACTCTTCGCGGCTCTGGCCGTTGTCGAGCTGTTTGTCGATCCACGGAATCAGGCTGCCCGCCAGCGGTACACCGAAGTTATCCACCGCCAGTTCGCCGCTGCGGGTCAATGCCGTGACTTTGCGCTCGATGTCGAGAATAGCCGAAGCCGGATCCGCCAGTTCTGCCGCCACATGGTTGTGCAACTGGCCCATCTGCGTCAGCAGTTCGCGCATATGACGCGCGCCGCCGCCGGAAGCCGCCTGGTAGGTCGCTACCGAGACCCATTCCACCAGATCGTTGGCGAACAGACCGCCCAGCGACATCAGCATCAGGCTGACGGTACAGTTGCCGCCAACAAAGGTTTTGATGCCGTGGTTCAGGCCGTCATTGATAACCGCCTGGTTAACCGGGTCGAGGATAATAATGGCGTCATCTTTCATGCGTAAAGAAGATGCTGCGTCGATCCAGTAACCTTGCCAGCCGCTTTCACGGAGCTTTGGATAGATTTCGTTGGTATAATCGCCGCCCTGGCAGGTGACAATGATGTCGAGTGCCTTCAGCGCTTCCAGGTTGAACGCGTCCTGAAGCGTACCTGCTGCATGGCCGCCAAACGCTGGTGCAGCCTGCCCAAACTGGGAAGTGGAAAAGAAGACAGGGCGAATGGCGTCGAAATCGCGCTCCTCAACCATGCGTTGCATGAGTACAGAGCCGACCATTCCACGCCAGCCGATAAAACCAACATTTTTCATAGCGAAAGTTCCTGCAGAGGTATGTGCTGAAGATGTGTACCAGTATCCCACTGGGCCAGTGCTCACATTACAAAATGCAGCCAAAGTCGCAAGTGAAATTAATCAATGATAGCGAATGCATCAGAAATGCGGCTAATTACTGCCAGTTGGCCGCCAGCGTCAGGGATAATAATAAATGAGTGAAATCATCTCCGCAGCAGTGTTGTTGATCCTGATAATGGATCCGTTAGGCAACCTGCCCATTTTTATGTCGGTGTTAAAACATACCGAGCCGAAACGCCGCCGGGCGATCATGATCCGCGAACTGCTGATCGCCCTGCTGGTGATGTTTATCTTCCTGTTTGCCGGGGAGAAAATCCTCGCGCTGCTCAATTTACGCGCGGAAACAGTGTCGATTTCCGGCGGCATCATTCTGTTCCTGATCGCCATTAAGATGATTTTCCCCAGCGAAACCGGCAGTAGTTCGGGCCTGCCGGCCGGTGAAGAACCGTTTATCGTGCCGCTGGCGATTCCGCTGGTCGCTGGCCCTACGCTGCTGGCAACGCTGATGCTGCTTTCACATCAGTATCCAAACCAAATGAGCCATCTGGTGATTGCGCTGTTAATCGCCTGGGGTGGAACGGTCGCCATTTTGCTGCAATCGACGCTGTTTTTACGCCTGCTCGGCGAGAAAGGGGTGAACGCGCTGGAACGTCTGATGGGGCTGGTTCTGGTGATGCTCGCCACCCAGATGTTCCTCGACGGCATTCGGGTGTGGATGAAGGGTTAAGCCCGGCACACCTCCGCTCTTTCTTTGTGTGTATATGTGTGTATAATGATTTTTGGGTTAGGGAGGACCTATGAAATCTGCTGACCTGTTGAAAGAACTGATCGCCGCCGGTTGTGTTCTTCAGCGGCATAACGGAGGGAGCCATCACATCTGGTGGTCGCCCATCACGGGGAAAACCTTCCCCGTACCGCATCCAAAGAAGGATTTACCTCTGGGAACGGTCAGATCAATCAAAAAAATGGCGGGGATCTAATCCCCGCCGACTATGGAGGTAACTATGTTTTTCTCTGTCGGGGTTGAATCACCTAAAGATGCCGATACCGCGTATGGCATTGCTGTTCCGGCTTTCGATCAATTCGACTACGGCTGTGTTTCCGCTGCTGATGAGCAGATTGATATCCCGGTGATGGCTCGTGAGGCGATTCTCAGCATTGTTGAAGAGATGATGCTAAGCGGCGCGCATTCGGTGGAGGATATAACCGATGCTGGCTACATGGTGTATGCCGCGAACCCGGATTATGCACACTGCGACTCCTGGTTCATGATTGACGTCGATTTGACAGGATTTGAAGGCAAGCAGCAGCGGGTGAATATCACCTTACCGGATGTGCTGATTAAGCGTATCGATGGCTTTATTCAGGATAAACGCGCTGTTTATAAAGATCGGAGCCATTTTCTTGCGCAGGCAGCTCGCCACGAACTGGCGAATAAGTAGCGCTTGTCGCGCCCACAGGAAATAAAAGAAGTAATGACTATTTTGGCCCGGTAAGCATCTCACCACCGGGCCATGCAGTTTAACTCAACAGCGTGAAAGCAATCATCCCGATAATTGCACCGGTGGTGCCGAGGATGGTTTCCATCATGGTCCAGGTTTTCAGCGTTTGCGCTTCGCTTGCACCGGTAAAACGGCCATACAGCCAGAAACCGGCGTCGTTCACGTGGCTCACCACGATGGAACCGCCCGCGATACAGATGGAGAGTGCCGCCATCTGCGCGCCGTTGAAGTGCAGTTGTTCGATAACCGGCATCACCAGACCAACCGCCGTCAGACAAGCAACGGTTGCTGAACCCTGAATGATGCGCACCGCCGCCGCCAGCACGAAGCAGGTAATGGCGATGGGTAGACCCAGGCCGGTCAGCGCTTCACCCAGAGCCGGGCCGACGCCGGAATCAACCAGCACCTGTTTGAACACACCGCCCGCACCGATCACCAGCAGAATAATGCCCGCCGGTTGCAGCGCGTGGCCGCAGATTTCCATCACGCGATCTTTCGGCATCCCCTGGCGCATCGCCAGGCCGTAAATCGCCACCAGGCACGCCACGAGGATCGCCGTGAACGGGTGACCGATAAATTCCAGCCAGTCATACAGGTTGCTGCCTTCGGTAACGAAACGCGCAGCGATGGTTTTCATCCCCACCAGCACCAGCGGCAGCAGGATCAACGACAAGCTGAACGCGAATGACGGCATTTTGCCCTCGCCAAGATGCGGCTCGCTCACGTCATCAGGAATGTGCAGTTCGACATAACGGCTGATGAAGTTGCCCCATAGCGGACCGGCAATCAGCATGCCCGGAATGGCCGCGCACAGGCCAATCAGGATCATCCAGCCGAAATCAGCGTGCATCTGCGAAGCCAGCAGCATCGGCGCTGGCCCCGGCAGCAGAAACGCCGCAGCAGCCGCAACACCGGCAAACAGCGGAATCACCAGTTTCACCAGGTTGGTGCCCGTATGGCGCGCCATTGAGAAGGCCACGCTAATCAGCAGCACAATCGCCACTTCAAAGAACAGTGGCAATGCGCAAATCAGCCCGGCCAGACCAATCGCATAATGCGCGCGGCTGTGGCCGAAAGATCTCAGCATCTTGACGGCGATTTGGTCCACCGCCCCGGTTTCATGCAGAATTTTGCCGAACATGGCGCCAAGCGCGACCACAATTGCCAGAAAACCGAGCGTTCCGCCCATCCCTTTTTCCATGGTCTGCGCGATCTTAATCAGCGGCATACCGGAAAAGAGCCCTGCACCAATGGAAACCACCATCAAAGCGACGAAAGCGTGCATACGCGCTTTCATCACTAAAAACAGCAGCAACAGCACGGAGCCGGCTGCTGTTAAAACCAGCGTTAATGTACTCACTACGCATTGCCTTTGTTAATAATCTCAATGGTGCTGGCAACAACACCCTCCAGCGGCTGGTCGATATCAACGACCAGAACATCGCGCTCGTCTGCACCCGGCTCTTGAAGGGTGTCAAACTGCGTTACCAGCATTTGCGTTTTAAAGAAGTGGCCTTTACGCGCCTTCAGACGGCTCTCGATAACCTCGAAATCCCCTTTCAGATAGATGAAGGAGAGGTTCGGGTTACCGTCGCGCAGCAGGTCGCGATAGTGCTTTTTCAGCGCCGAGCACACAATCAGCGACACTTTATTAGTGCGCTGCATGGCGAAAGCGGCATCGTTCAGCGCCTGCAACCACGGTTTGCGGTCGTCGTCGTTAAGCGGTTCGCCGGAGGCCATTTTCATGATATTGCTGCGCGGATGGAGGAAATCGCCATCGAGAAACGCGGCATGTAACTGATGCGCCACTTCGCTGGCGACAGCAGATTTACCACTGCCTGAAACGCCCATCAGGACATAAATGTGGTGATCAAAGTTCGTCGTGCTCAAGGGTAGCCCCCACAAAGTGCAAGAGTGAATTGTTACGGGTAACTGTTATCGGTAACATTGTCCTGCTGGGGTCTGGGAGAAGCAATATCCATTCGTGCCAGAGATAAATAAGTGTGAGCTACTTCAAATTTGTCAGACTAAATAGATCCACCTGGTGACAAAGTGAAACCTAAATCTAACATTTTCGGCGTAACTGCTTCACCGCGAATGCGCGCCAGTAAGCGCTCTGCGCCAATGCGCCCCATGCGCTCACGTGGCGTCAGGACGCTCGCCAGACGTGGCTCCATCACCTGGCCGATATCGTGGCCGTGGAACCCGGCAATCGCCATATCTTCCGGGATCCGCAGCCCCAGACGCTGGCACTCGAACGCGGCGCCGACGGCAAGGTCATCGTTGGTACAGAAAATCCCGTCCAGTTGCGGGTACTCGCGGCGCGCCTGACGCATCAGTTCTATCCCTGACGTATAAGAAGATGACTGCTCCATCATGACGCTATACGGCGTCAGCCCGGCATCCAGCATCGCCTGCTCGTAACCCTTCTGTTTGATGATAGTACGTTCGTCCAGACGTGCGCCGAGATACGCCACGCGCCGGTGTCCGCGTGCGAGAATGGCGGCGGTCATCTGCCGTGCGGCTTCGAAGTTGTCAAAACCCACCGCGATATCAATGCACGGCGAGCGGCTGTCCATCAGCTCCACCACCGGAATACCCGCAACCTGAATCATCTTCAGCGTGCGCGCGGTGTGTTTGCGTTCAGTGAGGATCAGCCCGTCGATATTCCACGAAAGCATCGATTCCAGACGTTCCTCTTCCATCTCCGGTTTATAACCGTAGTGGGCAAGCATCGTCTGATAGCCGTGCGCATCAGTCACGCTTTCAATACCGCGTAACACTTCAGCGAAAACCTGGTTGGTCAAAGAGGGAAGCAGAACGCCAACAGCCCGGCTGGTAGCATTGGAGAGAATATCGGGAGCGCGATTGGGAATATAACCCAGTTCATCAAGCGCAGCGGCGATTTTGCCACGTAATGCCTCGGAAACCTGTTCCGGGTTACGTAAGAAACGGCTGACCGTCATTTTGGTCACGCCAACGCGATCGGCCACATCCTGAAGTACGGGTCTTTTCTTTTTCATCGTCCTGACATTTTTATCTGAGAGAGAGTTTCTCAGTTTATCACGGACAATGCGCAACCTTCCGGTAATAACCGAAAGGTTGCATTATTTATTCAACTAAATCAGATCAAACTGGCGGCAAATCGAATAGCAGAATTTCACTGTCGCTATCGGCATGAACCGAAATAGCCTGCTCATCCCAGATTGCCAGACCATCGCTGGTAGTCGCTTTGGTGCCGTTAATGGTCACGCTGCCTTTCACTACCTGGATCCAGACGCGGCGTTCGGCGGCAATCTGATGGACAGACTGCTCATCTTTCAACAGCGCCCAGCGGTACAGCTCCATATCCTGGTTCACTTTCAGCGAACCGTCGCGGGCATCCGGCGAAAGCACAAGCTGTTTGCCCTGCAGGGCGTCGAAGCGGCGCTGTTCGTAACGCGGCGTGATACCTGTTTTTTCCGGAATGATCCAGATTTGGTACAGACGCAGACGCTCGGTATTGCTCGGGTTGTACTCAGAGTGACGCACCCCGGTACCGGCGCTCATAATCTGGAATTCGCCAGCGGGCACCTGCTCTTTATTGCCCATGCTGTCCTGGTGTTCAACCGCGCCTTCCAGCACATAGGTCAGGATTTCCATATCTTTGTGCGGATGCGTACCAAACCCCTGGCCCGGATCGATCACGTCATCGTTAATCACGCGAAGCGCTGAGAAACCCATGAAATTCGGATCGTAATAGTCGGCAAAAGAGAAGCTATGCCAGGAATCCAGCCAACCATGATTTGCGTGGCCGCGGTCGTTTGCTTTACGTAAATAGATCATCTTTTTTACCCCCGTATGTTTTCGATGGGGTAAGTGTGGACGCAAACGTCAGGCAATCATAGAGGGTGAAAATTGACTCCTCTGTTCAAAAAAAATGAACAACTCCAGAGGAGCCATTTATGGTTATTTCGCGAGGGTTATCGTGGCCGGAGAGGCCTGCTCAAAGGCGCGTTCGAGCAGCTCAAGGTTGGTGAGAACTTCAGATTCCTTGACGTAATTTGGCGCTCCGGTTGTCAGCGTCTGATAGAGCGCATCATAGACGCGGCCATAGTCGCCGGTTTCCGGCCTAACCTCTTCGCGCACCGTTTCCCCCGCCGCATTCACATACTCCAGAATGCCGATACTGTTGTCGGCGGCAAAGCCCGGTTCCCCCGGCATGATATTGGCTTTCAGGCTGGTTTCCTGCTGATCGATACCGTATTTGATAAACGACCCTTTCGTACCATGCACAATAAATTTCGGGTAATCGATTTTTACTAGATGGCTGGTTTTCACGATGGCTTTTAAATCGCCATAGAAGAGCTGAGCTTCAAAGGTATCGTCCGGATTGGCCTTGTTGCGCAGGCTGCGAATATCGTAGGCCGCATGATCGGGGCGGCCGAACAGCGAGATAATCTGGTCCATGGTATGCACGCCGAGGCCATAAAATGAGCCATCCTGCGGCAAGCCGGGTTTGGTTTCCGCCACCGGGCGATAATAGTCAAAGTGGCTTTCAATTTCAACAATATTGCCGAGCTTACCGCTTTCGATCGCTTTTTTAGTGGTCAGGAAGCAGGAGTCAAAGCGGCGGTTCTGATACGGCGAAACCGTCAGGCCTTTGCTTTTCGCCAGTTCAAACAACGTGATTGCTTCCGCCATCGTCGGGGTAAACGGCTTCTCCACCAGCACGTTTTTCCCCGCTTCCAGCGCGCGCTTCGCATAGTCGAAATGGCTGTCGGCGTGAGTACAGACAATCACCAGTTTTACCTGCGGATCGAGCAGGATGTCGTCCAGATCGCTGGTGAAATGAATATGTTGATACGCGGGATGTTGCTCTTCCGGTTTTGCATGGCGGCGAAAGATGTGCGCCACTTTCCAGCTCGCTTTCCGGTTAAGAACATAGGGAAGATGATAACGGGTCGTGCTTTTGCCAAACCCGATAAATGCGCAATGTAGAGTCATGATCCAGTCCTTGTTGAGGTGACTGTCACTACCATAGCGCAACTTCGAAAGCCGTGCCCCTCGCCCTTTTCTCAAAAGGCAGCCGTTGGCAAATGACGGGCAAAAAAAAGCCAGCACGCGGCTGGCTAAGAAATACTGGAAGCAATGTGAGCAATGTCGTGCTTTCAGGATTACCGCAACGGTTTCCCTGAATGCATGGCAATAATAATCATTATCATTCGCACTTGTCTACACCTTTTTGCAAAAAAATGGCAGTTGACGCTTTTTATGAATGCCCGGAAGGTATGAGTAAACCTAACCAAACGGAGAAGCAGGATGAGTGAGATAGTGATACGCCATGCCGAAGCGCGCGATGCCGAAGATTTACGTCAGTTCTATGCGCTACCTGAGGTGTATCACAACCTGCTACAGCTACCGCATCCACCTGCCGAACTCTGGGAAGATCGCCTGAAACCACAGCCAGGACGCCGTCAACTGGTCGCCTGCATTGATAATCAACTGGCCGGAAACCTGACGCTGATGGTGGAACAAAACCCGCGCCGCAGCCATGTTGCCACCTTTGGCATGGCGGTTTCGTCGGCGTTTCATAACCGTGGCGTCGCCAGTGCGCTGATGCGCGAGATGATCAACCTGTGCGACAACTGGCTACGCATCGACAGAATTGAGTTAACCGTGTTTGTTGATAATGCTCCGGCGCTGGCGGTGTACCGCAAATTCGGTTTTGAAATTGAAGGCACCGGTAAACGTTATGCGCTGCGTAACGGCGAGTTTGTCGATTCGTACTTTATGGCGCGCATGAAAGGCTAAGCCATTCCCTCTCCCCGGCGGGAGAGGGAAATCATTCAATATCCGGCCGTTAAATCATCCACCGAGCGCGGATCTGACGCGCCATACAGCGTACCGTCCGGCGCCACCATAATGCTCTGCGTGCTGCCCATCGCCTCTTTCACCGCCACTTTTTGCCCTCTCTGTTCCAGCAGTTTCAGCGTATCCGGGCTAAAGCCTTTTTCGACGCGCAGCTCATCCGGCAACCATTGATGGTGGAAGCGCGGTGCGTTGGTGGCTTCCGCGACGTTCATCCCGAAATCGATGGAATTCACCACCATTTGCAGCACCGTGGTAATAATCCGGCTGCCGCCAGGGCTGCCGGTCACCAGCCAGGTTTTACCGTCTTTCAGCACAATGGTTGGCGACATCGACGACAGCGGCCGTTTGCCCGGCCCAACGGCGTTCGCATCGCCGCCTACCAGACCATACACGTTTGGCACGCCGGGTTTGGCGGAGAAGTCATCCATTTCGTTGTTCATCAGGATGCCGGTATTACCAGCCACAATGCCGGTGCCAAAAACCGTATTCAGCGTATAGGTGACGGCCACCGCCGTGCCCTCTTTATCCACCACCGAATAGTGCGTGGTTTGGTTGCTCTCGTAGGGTTCGAGCTTGCCGGGGCGGATCTGGCTGGAAGGGCGGGCTTTATTGAGATCAATCTGCGCGGCAATCGATTTGGCATACGCTTTGTTGGTCAGCGCCTGCCACGGCACTTTGACGAAGTCCGGATCGCCGAGATATTCGGAGCGGTCGGCATAAGCGTATTTTTCCGCTTCGGTCATCACCTGTATGGCATCGGCGCTGCCAAAGCCATATTTCGCCAGATCGAAGTTCTCCAGAATATTGAGGATCTCAACGATATGGATCCCACCGGAAGAAGGAGGCGGCATGGAGTAAACCTGATAGCCGCGGTAGTCGCCGCTGATCGGTGTGCGCTCCACGGCTTTGTAATTGGCTAAATCTTCTTTGGTGATCAGCCCGCCGTTTTTGCTCATCTGCTGGGCGATTTGCTCAGCGATAGCGCCTTTGTAGAAGGCGTCCGGCCCTTTTTCCGCAATCATCTCCAGGCTTCTGGCCAGATTGCTCTGCACCAGTTTGTCGCCCTTTTTCAGCGGTTCGCCATCCTTCCAGAAGATCGCTTTACTGTTTTCATGATTTGGTAGCACTTCACTGCCGTAGGTTTTCAGATCGTTCGCCAGCGCATCGTTGACTACAAAGCCCTGTTTCGCCAGTTTAATGGCAGGCTGCACCACTTTCTTCAGCGGCAGCGTACCGTACTTTTCCAGCGCCATTGAGAAACCCGCCACCGTGCCGGGCGTTCCGGATGCCAGATGCGAGGTCAGGGATTTTTTGCTGTCCGGGTTACCCTGATCGTCAAGGAACATATCGCGCGTGGCGGCGGCGGGCGCCATTTCCCGGAAATCGATCGCCGTGACCTTCCCCTCTTTGGTACGAATCAACATAAAACCACCGCCGCCGAGGTTACCGGCCTGCGGGTGCGTGACCGCCAGCGCATAACCCACCGCGACAGCCGCATCAACAGCATTACCCCCCTGCTTCAGAATATCGACGCCGACGCGCGTCGCAGCTTCATCCACCGAAGCCACCATGCCTTGCTTCGCAACCACCGGGTGGAAGACATCGGCTTCAACACCGTACGAGACCGGCGGTGGCGCGGTTGCCTGCCCTTCCGGCGGCGCAGCCGCAACGCTAAAACACCCTCCCGCTGTCAGCGCGGCAATCAACACCCAACGCGCAAACTTCTGTTTCATCATCGTCATTACTCCCGAGTAAGGGGCTACAGTTCCCGCTTAAGCCTGGTTCACAACTCTTAAAAAATCATTTTCATGAATGAAAGCAAGTAAACTGAAAGAAAGCCTCAACAGGAGGGAACAACGATGAAACATTTACTGATTCTGGCGGCTCTGCTGCCTTTTAGCGCCTTTGCACAGCCGCTAAACCCGACGAATAACCCAAACCAGCCGGGGTATGTGATCCCCAGCCAACAGCGGATGCAGACGCAAATGCTCAACCAGCAGCAACAGCAGCAGGGCATGCTAAGGCAGCAGCAGCAGACGCAAAGCCGCCTGCAACAGCAAAATCTGCAAACGCAAATGGATAACAACTCACAGCGGATTAAACAGGCGCAGCCCGGCGCGCTTAACCAGGGCCAGCAGGTGCTGCCGAATACCGGTAGCGGAATGTTAAGCGGCGGAACGGATTCTGGCGGGATGACAACGCAGCAGCACATGCTGCCGCAGAATCAAAACGGCAGCATGCTGCAAAGCACGCCGCCGTCGACGACCGCTCAATAACGGAAGTTCGGCCCGATATCGTCGATTTTATCGGTGCAGATGCTGTCCACGCCCCAGCGCAACAGCTCGGCAGCGCGCGCGGGCTGGTTTACGGTGTAAACCAGAATGTGTAAGCCCGCGTCGCGCAACATGCGCACCCGCGCTTCATCCAGCAGTTTGTGATTGAGATGGATGGAGACGCATCCGAGGCGCGTGGTCAGCTCCTGCCAGTCATCGCGCCACTCATCAAGCAACAGGCCGCGCGGCAGTTCCGGTGCGGCTTGTTGCGCGGCTTCCAGCGCATCGATTTCAAACGAAGAGAGCAATGGCGCGGTCATGCCTGCCCATAATTCGCGGGCGGCCAGCGCCACCACTTTGCCGGTCAGCGGACCGGTGCCGGTGGTGGGTTTGATTTCGATATTCGCCATCATGCCGTGCTGACGGCAGCGCTCCGCCACCTGTGAAAGCAGCGGCAGCGGCTCGCCTTTGAATTCACCGCTAAACCAGCCGCCGGCATCCACTTTCAGCAAATCATTCCACGCCAGTTCGCCCGCCACGCCCCAGCCATTGCTGGTACGCTCAAGGTTGTCGTCATGCAGCAGGAAAATCTCGCCATCTTTCGACAACTTGGCATCGAACTCAATCATGGTATGCCCGTAACTCGCGCCGACGTCGATTGCCGCCAGCGTGTTTTCCGGTGCCAGTTTCCCGCCGCCACGATGGGCGACAATATGGGGATAAGGCCAGTTACTCATACGCGTTGTCCTGTTTCACCATCAAATAAGTGCAGGTGATTTTCCGGCAGATGCAGCCACAACGTGCTGCCCACAGCCGGGCGTTCGTAATGCGATAAACGAACCACCAGCTTCTGCTCGCCCCAGCGACCATGCGCCAGATTATCTGCACCGAGCATCTCCAGCGTCTCCATCACCAGCGGAACGCCACCTTCGGCCTGTGAGCTTAACGCAATATGTTCCGGGCGGATACCCAGCGTCATTTTGCGCCCGGCGTAGCCGCGATAGTACCAGTTGATCGGCAACGCCATACCGCTTCCCAGATCAAAATGGGTGCCCTCGCTATTGATGCGGCCCTCCAGCAGGTTCATCGCCGGGCTACCGATAAAGCTCGCCACAAAACGGCTGGCGGGTTTTTCATACACTTCCACCGGCGTACCAATTTGTTCAGCCACGCCTTTATTCATCACCAGCACGCGTTGCGCCAGCGTCATCGCTTCAACCTGATCGTGCGTGACATACAGCGAAGTGGTGTTCAGGCGACGATGCAGTTGTTGTAACTCCAGACGCATCTGCACGCGCAATTTAGCATCGAGGTTCGACAGCGGTTCATCAAAAAGAAACACCGCCGGATCGCGTACAATGGCGCGGCCCATTGCTACTCGCTGACGCTGGCCGCCGGACAACTCGCGCGGACGGCGCTTCAATAAACCATCCAGTTCAAGAATACGCGCCGCCTCCGCCACCCGACCGGCAATGTGCGCTTTGCCCATACCGCGAATTTTCAGCCCCCACGCCATGTTCTCTTCCACACTCATATGCGGGTAGAGCGCATAGTTCTGGAACACCATCGCAATACCGCGATCTTTCGGCTCCTTTTCGGTCACGCGCTGGGTGTCGATCCAGATATCGCCGCTGGAGACGCGCTCCAGCCCGGCAACCATACGCAGCAACGTTGATTTCCCGCAGCCCGACGGGCCAACCATCACGATAAATTCACCGTCCGAAACGTCCAGCGTCAGCGGTTGAATCACCTGTGTTTTGCCGCTGTCCCAGCTTTTGGTTACAGCCTGTAATTTTAAACCTGCCATCTTATTTCTCACTGTCCACTAAACCACGCACAAACGCGCGCTGCATGGCTAAAACGATAACGACCGGGGGGATCAACGTCAGCAGCATCGCTGCCATCACCTGGTTCCATTGCGTGGTGCCTTCACCGCTGGCAATCATGCCTTTCACGCCTGCCACGGCGGTGCCGAGGTTTACGTCGTTGATAATCAACAGCGGCCACAAATACTGGTTCCAGCCGTAGATAAAGGTGATCACGAACAGCGCTGCCAGGTTGGTTTTGGAAAGCGGCAGCACAATGTCGCGGAAAAAGCGCATTGGCGAGGCGCCATCAATGCGCGCGGCTTCCAGCAGTTCATCCGGCAGGGTCATAAAGAACTGGCGGAACAGGAATGTTGCGGTGGCCGACGCCATCAGCGGCAACGTCAGACCGGTGTAGCTGTCGAGCATTTTCAGGTTGGCGATCACTTCTACCGTCGGGAAAATACGCACCTCGACAGGCAGCATTAAGGTGATGAAAATCATCCAGAAGAAGAGGTTACGCAGCGGAAAGCGGAACCAGACGATGGCGAAAGCCGACAGCATCGACACCGTGATTTTGCCCACCGTGATCGCCAGCGCCATGATGAAGCTGTTGGTCAGCATCAGCCAGAATGGCGCGCTGTTTACGCCGACGCCGTTCATCCAGATGTTGCGCAGGTTTTCCCACAGGTGAGTACCGGGAATTAAGGTCATCGGTGTGTCATAGACGGCGTTGATATCCAGCGTCGCGGTCACGAAGGCGACATACAGCGGAAACAGCACCACGGCGACACCGAGAATAAGCATGATATGGCTGAACAGCGCCAATCCGGGGCGATTCTCAATCATTGGTAGCGCACCTTACGTTCAACATAGCGAAACTGGATAACCGTCAGCACAATTACCAGCACCATCAGCACCACCGACTGCGCCGCCGAAGCAGAAAGATCCAGGCCGACAAACCCTTCGCGGTAGATCTTATAAATCAACGTCGTGGTTGCCTGCACCGGGCCACCAGCGGTCGCGGCATCAATCACCGGGAAGGTATCGAAGAAGGCGTAAACGAGGTTCACCACCAGCAGGAAGAAACTGACCGGCGCGATGAGCGGCAGCGACAGTTTGAAGAAGCGGCGAACCGGCCCGGCGCCATCAATAGCCGCCGCCTCGACCAGCGAGCGGGGAATCGATTGCAGCGCAGCGAAAAAGAACAGGAAGTTGTAGCTGATCTGCTGCCACACCGAGGTGAAAACCACCAGAAACATCGCCTGGCCGCTGTTTTGCGCGTGGTTCCAGTTGTAGCCGAACTGTTCCAGAAAATGGGTAATCAACCCGCGCCCGGGGTTAAACAGGAAGATCCACAGTACGGCGGCAACGGCTGGCGCAACCGCATAAGGCAGCAACATTAGCGTCTGGTAGATACGGCTGCCGCGCACCACGTTGTCCACCAGCGCCGCAAAAAACAGCGAGACAAACAGGCCGCTAAAGGTCACCAGCGCGCTAAAACGCATCGTGGTCCAGAACGAATCCAGATAGTAGCCGTCATGAAACAGTGCGATAAAGTTGTCCAGCCCGACAAACTGGCTGGAAAGCCCGAACGGATCCACGCTTTGTACCGAGTACCACAACGCTTCGCCCGCAGGCCAGATAAAGAAAATAATGGTGATGATCAGTTGCGGGGCAACCAGCAAATAGGGCAGCCAGCGCGAGCGGAACACCGGACGGGATGATGACATTGCGATTTGCTTCCTGAACCGTGTCGGGCGGCGCTCCGCTTATTCGGCCTGCAAGCATGTGCAGGCCGGGTAAGGCAAAGCCACCACCCGGCATTTCTACATTAGGACTTCGTTGACTGCTCGAAACGGCGCAGCAGTTGGTTACCACGCTCAACGGCAGAATCCAGCGCCTGTTGCGGGGTTTTCTTACCGGTCCACACGCTTTCCAGCTCTTCATCGACAATACTGCGGATCTGCGGCATGTTGCCCAGACGCAGACCTTTGGTGAAGGCCAACGGCGGCTTGTTCAGCATCTGACGCGTCGCGATATCAGCGCCCGGGTTTTTGTCATAGAAGCCCTGCTTGCGGGTCAAATCGTAAGCGGCAGTAGTGATCGGCAGGTAACCGGTTTTCTGGTGCCATTCGGCAGCAATTTCCGGTTTCGTCAGGAAGTCGAGGAACTGCGCCACGCCTTTGTAGGTCTCCTTATCTTTACCCTGCATCACCCACAGGCTGGCTCCGCCAATGATGGCGTTCTGCGGCGCGCCTTTCACGTCAGCGTCGTAAGGCATCATGCCCACGCCGTAGTTGAATTTGGCGTAGTGACGAATATCCGCCAGTGAACCGGAAGAAGCCGTGGTAATGGCGCAATCACCGTTGTAAAACTTCTCGGTAGATTCGTCTTTACGCCCGAAGTAGCTGAAATCGCCCTTCTTGTTCAGCTCTTCCAGCATGGCGATATGTTTCACCTGCTCTGGCTTGTTGAACTCCAGCACCGCATCAGTACCGTCGAAGCCGTTATTTTTGGTCGCCACCGGCAGACCGTGCCAGGCGCTGAAGTTTTCAATCTGGATCCAACCCTGCCAGCCGCTGGCGTAACCGCATTTCATTCCGGCCGCTTTCAGCTTCTCGGTATAAGCGGCCAGATCCTGCCAGGTTTTTGGCGGCTGTTCCGGATCTAAACCGGCTTTTTTGAAGGCGTCTTTGTTGTAGTACAGCACCGGCGTGGAGCTGTTAAACGGCTGAGAAAGCAGATGGCCGGATTTAGAATCGGTGTAATAACCGGCAACAGTTGGCACGAACTGGCTTTCATCAAAGTTGATACCGGCATCTTTAAATACTTGATACACCGGCTTGATCGCTTTGGACGCCATCATGGTGGCGGTACCCACTTCATAAACCTGCAAAATGGCAGGCGCGTTACCGGTACGGAACGCAGCGATACCTGCGCTCAGGCTCTGCTCATAGTTGCCTTTGTAAACCGGAACAATTTTGTAATCCGGGTGTGTGTCATTGAAACGTTGCGCCAGGGAGTCAACTTCTTTGCCTAACTCCCCTTCCATCGAATGCCAGAACGGAATGGTGGTTGCAGCCATGGCGTTGCCTGCAAAAACTAACCCCATAGCCAGACCCAAAGCGGTATGCCGTAACGTTGTCATTGTGATCTCTCTTGTTATGCGGGATGCGCGATATCACGCGTTTTTATGCTCGCGAGGTAACATGACACGCTCGAATGACAGAAAAATAACCTTTTAATTACAATCAGATGACAGTCAAGCGTCAGGGAAATGTCGCGAAGATGATGGTACGGTGACGGAAAAATGGCGGCTCATCGGCGATTCATGACGCCGCCCGTAAAGGTAAAAAGGCTTCTCTGTCGCAGAGAAGCCTTTTTATTACATGAATCGCCCGGTGATTCAGCCTGTCAGGTATATCGACAAGCCGCCAGAGTACTTGCCAGCATAAAGTGTGATAAAAAAACCGGCCCCTGGAGGCCGGTTTAAATTCGGTTACTTCAAGGCATTACCCGCCGAGATAAGCGCTGCGCACCGCTTCGTTCGCCAGCAGCGCGTCGCCGGTATCTTCCAGCACCACGTGGCCGTTCTCCAGCACGTAACCGCGATCGGCGAGCTTCAGCGCCTGGTTGGCGTTCTGCTCCACCAGGAAGATGGTCATTCCCTCTTTACGCAGTTGCTCGATAGTGTCGAAGATTTGCTGAATGATGATGGGCGCCAGGCCCAGCGACGGTTCATCCAGCAGCAGCAAACGCGGCTGGCTCATCAGCGCGCGGCCAATCGCCAGCATCTGCTGCTCGCCGCCGGACATGGTGCCCGCACGCTGAATACGCCGTTCATGCAGACGTGGGAACAGCGCATAAACCCGCTCAATGCGGCTCTGGAACTGTTCGCGATCGGCGAAGAAACCGCCCATCGCCAGGTTCTCTTCCACGGTCATCCGTGAGAAGACGCGACGCCCTTCCGGCACAATCGCCACCGCTTCACGCATGATTTTCGCGGTCTGCCAGTCGGTGATCTCTTTGCCGTCAAATACAATGCGCCCGCTGCTCGCGCGCGGATCGCCGCACAGGGTGCCCAGCAGGGTGGTTTTGCCCGCGCCGTTTGCGCCGATCAGGGTCACGATTTCCCCCTGATTAATGTGCAGACTGACATCGTGCAGCGCCTGAATCTTGCCGTAGTGGGCGCTGACTTTGTCAAAAGATAACATCACTTTTTCCATCTTATGCCTCACCCAGGTATGCGCGGATCACGTCCGGATTGTTACGGATCTCTTCCGGCGTCCCGTTCGCCAGCGGCGTCCCCTGGTTCACCACATAAATCCTGTCGGAAATCCCCATCACCAGTTTCATATCGTGCTCAATCAGCAGAATGGTGGTGTTGTGGTTGTTACGCAGCTCGACGATCAATTCGTCCAGCTCTTTGGTCTCTTTCGGGTTCAGACCGGCCGCCGGTTCGTCGAGCATCAGGATCTCCGGCTGCGTTACCATGCAGCGGACGATCTCCAGACGACGCTGATCGCCGTAAGCCAGGTTACTGGCCTGGCGGTTAGCGTGGGCTAACAAACCGATACGCTCCAGCCACACTGCGGCGCGATCCAGCGCTTCACTTTGCGCGCGGCGGAACGCCGGGGTTTTCAGCAGGCCAGAAAAGACGCCGGTTTTCAGTTGCTGATGCTGGCCAACCAGCAGGTTCTCAATCACCGTCATTTCACGGAACAGGCGCACGTGCTGGAAAGTACGCACCACGCCCATCCGCGCGATTTGCTGGCCCGGCAACCCTTCGAGGTGCTTATCACGCAGCATAATGGTGCCGCCGGTCGGTTTATAGAAACCGGTCAGGCAGTTAAATACGGTGGTTTTCCCCGCACCGTTCGGACCAATCAGCGAAACGATCTCTTGTGGATGCAGATCCAGCGCGACGTTGTTCACCGCCAGCAGACCGCCGAAGCGCATCATCAGACCGTTTACGGATAACAATGGCTGACTCATGCCTGCTCTCCTTTCGCTTGCCCGTTTTTCAATTTCAACTGCGGACGGGTCATCGGCAGCAAGCCTTGCGGACGCCAAATCATCATCAGTACCATCAAACCACCCAGCATCAACATGCTGTATTCATTGAAATCACGCATCAACTCGCGGGAAACCACCAGCAGGATGGCCGCGAGAATAACCGCAAACTGTGAGCCCATACCGCCCAGCACCACGATCGCCAGCACAAAGGCAGATTCGGCAAAGGTGAAGGATTCCGGGCTGACAAAACCCTGGCGGGCAGCGAACAGCGTTCCGGCAAAACCGGCAAACGCGGCGCTGATGGTAAAAGCGGTCAGCTTGATGCGCGTCGGATTCAGGCCCAGCGAGCGGCAGGCGATTTCATCTTCACGCAGCGCTTCCCACGCGCGGCCAAGCGGCATACGCAGCAGGCGGTTAATGACAAACAGCGTGACCACAACCAGCAACAGCGCGACCAGATAGAGGAAAACCACGCGGTCGTTCGGATCATAGGACACATGGAAGAAGTTGCTGAAAGTATCCCAGCCGCCTTCACGCGCGGTACGGCTGAATTCCAGGCCGAACAGCGTCGGTTTCGGGATCTGGCTGATGCCGTTCGGGCCACCGGTAATTTCGGTGTTATTCAGCAGCAGGATACGCACGATTTCACCGAAGCCGAGCGTCACAATCGCCAGATAGTCGCCGCGCAGACGCAACACCGGGAAGCCCAGCAGGAACCCGGCAGCAGCGGAAACCAGCCCCGCCAGCGGCAGGCAGGTCCAGAAACCCAGCCCGTAATAGTGGTTCAAGAGCGCGAAGGTATAGGCACCGATGGCGTAAAAACCGCCGTAGCCCAGCACCAGCAGGCCGGAAAGCCCCACCACTACGTTCAGCCCAAGGCCGAGGATGATATAAATCATCGTCATGGTGGCGATATCCACCGTGCCGCGCGATACAACAAACGGCCACGCCACGGCGATAACCAGCAGCGCCAGCAGGAACAGTTTCTGTTTTACCGTCGAGCCATCAATTGCCGGCAGAACGAATTTCGGACCGGAAACACCGCGCAGGCTTTTCTGTAACAGCGGTCGCAGCAACTGGAAGAAAAAGACTACTGCAGTACCGATGATGATCCACTGCCAGCGGATATCCGCCGCGGTGTTCACCACCAATTTGGTGCCATCCAGCTCAAGCTGGACACCCATAAAAACGCCAGCCAGCACGAAGAACATTGCGGCGGAAAGCAGCGCCATCGCAAAATGCATCGGTTTCATACTTTTTCCACCTCCGGGCGGCCGAGGATACCGGTAGGCATCACCAGCAGCACCACGATCAACAGCGCGAACGAGACCACATCTTTATATTCCGTACTGAGATACGCAGAGCAGAGCGATTCGGTAACGCCGAGGATCAGCCCGCCGATCATCGCACCAGGAATGCTGCCAATACCGCCCAGCACCGCTGCGGTGAACGCTTTCATCCCGGCCATAAAGCCGATGTAGGGGTTGATCACGCCGTAGAACTGGCCCAGCAATACGCCAGCCACCGCCGCCATTGCGGCACCGATCACGAAGGTCAGCGCGATAACGCGGTCAGTGTTAATCCCCAGCAAGCTGGCCATTTTCAGATCTTCAGCACAGGCGCGGCAGGCGCGGCCCATACGGGAGTAGCGGATAAACAGCGTCAGCGCCAGCATCGCCACGAAAGTCACAATCCAGATCACCAACTGCATGGTGGTGATGGAAGCAGAGAAGTTTTCGCTGCTGCCGACAATCCACTGGCCGTTGAACAGGCTCGGCAGCGCCACATCGCGCGAACCTTCGGTCAGGCTGACGTAGTTTTGCAGGAAGATGGACATGCCGATGGCGGAGATCAGCGCAATCAGGCGCTTGGAGTTACGCACCGGGCGATAGGCCACCCGTTCGATGCTCCAGCCGTATGCGCTGGCGATCACGATGGCGCCAACAAAACCGGCGGCGACCAGCAGCCAGCTACTGTCGATGCCCATCATCATCAGCGCGGCGATGATCATAAAGGAGACATAACTACCGATCATGTAAACCTCGCCGTGGGCGAAGTTGATCATGCCGATAATGCCGTAAACCATGGTGTAACCAATGGCGATCAATGCATAGGTGCTTCCCAGCGTTACGCCGTTAAACATCTGCTGCACAAAATAGAGAAACTGCTCGGACATAACTTAACCTTCTTAAAACTTCCTGGGCATTGCGCCCTGGAAGCGGGATGACAGTTATTTCGCCACAGAGGACGAACCATCGGCGTGCCATTGGAAGACGCCAAACTCAAATCCTTTCAGATCGCCTTTTTCATCCCAGTTCAGCGGCCCAATCACGGTTTTAGCCCCGTTGGCTTTTAAATCTTTGATAAGCGTCAGCGGATCGTCGCTGCCGGTACGCTCCAGCGCGGTCGCCAGCGATTGCACGGCGGCGTACGTGATCCACACATATGGCCCGCTCGCATCTTTCTTCTGCGCTTTCAGGGCATCGACGATGCTCTGGTTCGCCGGATCCTGGTCATAGCGCTTCGGCATAGTCACCAGCATGCCTTCCGCCGCATTGCCCGCGATGTTAGACAAAGACGCGTTACCCACGCCTTCCGGCCCCATAAACTGGGTTTTCAGTCCACTGGCGCGCGCCTGGCGCAGCATTTGTCCCATCTCCGGGTAATAACCACCGTAGTAGACAAAATCGATATTTTCTTTTTGCAGACGGGCGATAAGCGCGGAGAAATCTTTCTCCCCGGCGGTGATGCCATCGAAGAAGACAATGTTTGCGCCGCCAGCTTTCAGCCCTTCCTGCACGGAACGCGCAAGACCTTCGCCGTACTGCTGCTTATCGTGAATAATGGCGATACGCTGTGGTTTAACCGAATTCAGAATGTATTTCGCGGCGGTCGGCCCCTGTGAAGAGTCCAGCCCGGCAGTGCGCATAATGTGCTGATAGCCGCGCTGAGTCAGTTCCGGGTTCGTCGCGCCTGGCGTGATCATCAGAATACCTTCGTCTTCGTAGATATCGGATGCAGGCTGCGTGGAGGAGGAGCAGAGATGGCCAATCACATATTTCACACCGTCGTTAACGATTTTGTTCGCGACGGCAACAGCTTGTTTCGGGTCACAGGCGTCGTCGTATTCAACAGCAACCAGTTTGTCGCCCTTGATTCCGCCTTTGGCGTTGATATCGTGGATAGCCTGGCGCGCGCCGTTAAATTCCATGTCGCCCCACTGCGCAACAGGACCGGACATCGCCCCGACAACCGCCACTTTAATATCCTTCGCCACGGCCGCGTGAGACATCGCAAGTGCAACCATTCCCGCGATTAATGTCTTCGCGTTCCTTTTCATTGTTGTAAATCCCCATTCGTGATGTCGTGTAATAATTTTGTTTTTTTATGGTTAAAAAGCATTCTGTACTTTTAATGCACAACGCTATTTTTACCAGCGCCTTTAATGGTTTAGCGCAGTTTTTTGGCAAAAACCAGACTAAATCCTCTATTTTTCAGGCGATTAAGCACAGATAATATTCTGTATTTAATCGGAGATAAACAAAAAAAGTCCCATTGCCAGCATAAAATAATGGTACATAAAGCGGAATAAATCACTACCAATCAGGTTAAAATGCTGCCTGTTTTTCGATCCCTGATGTTTCACACTGGCTGAGCGTCTGCGGCAAAATTATTCACCTGTCGAATGAAAACTAAAAAACTCTCCCTCCCCGGCCGATGAAATTGATTACACTCACACTATCTTTTGCGTTTTGGACAAGCTGTACATGAAATTGACTATCATCCGACTGGTCACTTTTACCGAGCAGGATCATATTGATTTAGCGAAAGTCTGGCCGGAATACTCCCCCGCATCCCTTGAAGTGGATGACGACCACCGCATTTATGCGGCCCGCTTTAACGATCGCCTGCTGGCCGCCGTGCGCGTAACCCTGCGCGGCACCGAAGGCGCGCTGGATTCGCTGCGCGTGCGCGATATCACCCGCCGTCGCGGCGTCGGGCAGTATCTTGTTGAAGAAGTGATTCGTGATAATCCCAGCATTACCAGTTGGTGGATTGCCGATATTGGTGTCGAAGATCGCAATGTGATGGCGGCATTCGCTCAGACGCTGGGCTTTACCGCGCAGGAAAATGGCTGGGAAAAACGATAAAAAATGCCGGGTAGCGTCTGCTTGCCCGGCATAGAAAATAACGATCTTCTGACCAGGAATTCCGTGGCGCAGGAAGGCGGCAAGTTCGCTTATCCCCGGAAGCTTACTGAAGTAAGTGACCGGGGTAAGTGAATGCAGCCAACGCATCTGCGGCGCGAAAGGCGACGGTCAGTTCATAAAATTACTTAGCGTCAGTCGCCGTACCGTTCGCGTGCCAGGTAAACACACCAAACTCAAAGCCCTTCAGATCGCCCTTCTGATCCCATGACAGCGGACCCATCACGGTATCAACAGTGTGCCCTTTCAGGTAAGTGGCAATCGCGTCCGGTTCCGCAGTCTGGTTCAGACCTGCCGCCAGAGACTGTACGGCTGCGTAGGTGGTCCACACGAATGCGCCGCTCGGATCCTGTTTCTTCGCTTTGATAGCATCAACAATCGGTTTGTTCGCCGGGATCTGATCGTAGTTCTTCGGCTTCGTCACCAGCATGCCTTCTGCTGAATCGCCCGCGATGTTAGACAGGGAGACGTTCGCTACGCCTTCCGGACCCATAAACTGAGTTTTCAGGCCAGCCGCGCGTGACTGACGCAGGATCTGACCCATTTCCGGGTGATAGCCGCCGTAGTAAACGAAATCGATGTTCTCTTTCTTCAGACGCGCCACCAGCGTGGAAAAATCTTTCTCACCGGCGGTGATACCGTCAAAGAACACCACGTTGGCGCCGCCTTTTTTCAGGCCATCCTGCACCGCACGCGCCAGACCTTCACCATACTGCTGTTTGTCGTGGATGACCGCGATGCGCTGCGGTTTCACTTTATCCAGAATGTATTTCGCCGCGGTCGGGCCCTGATCGGAATCCAGACCAGTCGTGCGCAGCGTCAGTTTGTAACCGCGCGCGGTCAGCTCCGGCGCTGTCGCCGCAGGCGTGATCATCAGAATACCTTCGTCTTCATAAATATCAGACGCAGGCTGAGTAGAAGAGGAGCACAGGTGACCGATAACATATTTGATGCCGTCGTTGACCACTTTGTTGGCTACTGCAACCGCTTGTTTCGGGTCACACGCATCGTCATATTTTACCGCTACCAGTTTGTCGCCTTTGATGCCGCCCTTCGCGTTGATGTCTGCGATAGCCTGCTCAGCGCCGGTAAATTCCTGGTCGCCATACTGCGCAACCGGACCGGACATCGCACCGACAACGGCAACTTTAATATCTTTGGCGAATGCCACGTTGCTCATTGCTAACGCAATACATCCTGCCAGTAACGCTTTGCCCTTCATTTTCATCCTGAGTTTCCCCATTGTTATGGTTATTGCATTTGTTGTGATGTTGTTATGCGGCACATTATTTTGATTACCATCATAAGCAAAGAATATGATAGTAGTTATTAGACATTCTGCCCGTGCCTTAGCAGCATACTCTGCTAAAACATACCCCATTTTTCAGAATATGGAATAACAATTTTGAAGGTTATGCGACAGAGTGATGACACGCTGTAAAAAAGCCGCCCATAAGGCGGCTGAATAATTAGCGGGTCAGCGACTGGTGGATAATATCCAGCGCTTTGCGGAACTGAACTTCCGGAATGGTTAACGGATAGAGGAAACGGATCACGTTGCCGTATATGCCGCAACTCAGCAGCAACACACCTGCCGCCAGCGCCTTATCCTGTACCTGTTTGGTAAATTCAGGCGATGGCGCGCCGGTACTGGGATCGTTAAATTCCACGGCCACCATCGAACCCTGCGCGCGGATATCCGCAATGTACGGGCACTGCGCTTTTGCCTGCGTCAGCACTTCCACCAGATGTTTGCCCAGATGGTTAGCGCGTTCACAGAGGTTTTCTTCGTCGATCACATCCAGCACCGCGTGTGCCGCAGCCACCGCCAGCGGGTTACCGGCGTAAGTGCCGCCCAGCCCGCCAGGCGCAGGCGCATCCATCACCTCTGCGCGCCCTGCTACCGCAGACAGCGGCAACCCGCCCGCCAGGCTTTTCGCCATGGTGATCAGATCCGGTTTAACATCGTAATACTCGGTCGCGAACAATTTGCCGGTACGGGCAAAGCCGCTCTGCACTTCATCAACAATCAGCAGAATGCCGTGGTTGTCGCACAGTTTGCGCAGCGCGTTCATGAAATCCGCTGGCGCCACGTTAAAGCCGCCTTCGCCCTGGACCGGCTCCAGCAGGATGGCCGCAACCTGATCCGGTGCGATATCCGCTTTAAAGATGCGTTCGAGACTTTTCAGCGCATCTTCGGTACTGACGCCGTGCAGCGCATTCGGATACTGCGCGTGGTAAATCGAGCCGGGGAACGGACCAAACCCGATTTTGTACGGTGCGACTTTCCCGGTCAGCGCCATGGTCATAAACGTACGACCATGAAAACCGCCGCCGAAGGTAATCACGCCAGCGCGTTTGGTGTAAGCACGGGCAATTTTCACCGCGTTCTCCACCGCTTCCGCGCCGGTTGAGAAAAACGCCGTTTTCGCTGGGCCATCAACTGGCACGCGGTCATTAATACGTTCCGCCAGCGAAACATAGCTTTCGTAAGGAACGATTTGGTAAGCGGTGTGCGTAAATGCCTGCAACTGCTTTTCCACTGCGGCCATCACTTTCGGGTGACGATGCCCGGTGTTAAGTACTGCGATACCAGCGGCAAAGTCGATGACCTCATTGCCCTCGACATCCCACAATGTGGCGTTTTCTGCTTTTTCCGCATAAAAGCCGCACATCACTCCAATACCGCGCGGCGTCGCCTGTAAACGGCGCTGATGTAGTTCGTTATTCTTCACCTGATTACCCTCGTCTGTGTTCGTTGTTGCTGCGTCTGTTGTGAAAACATGACATAAGTGGTTCTATAATCGAGTACCAGTTTTGAATAATTGAGGGATCCAATTGCGCTCACTCGTCTCTGACTTGCTGCAGCTGCGTCTGGACGAGCAGCACGAAGGCAAGCTGCATAAGAAATTATATAACGCGATTCGCCTGTCGATACTCGACGGTAGCCTGCCGACACAAAGCCGCCTGCCGCCGAGCCGCGATCTAGCCGCGCAACTGAATCTGTCGCGCAATACGGTGCTGACGGTGTATGAGCAGCTACTGGCCGAAGGCTATGTTGTTTCCCGTACCGGCAGCGGCACCTTTGTGGCCGGCACCGTCCCGGACAGCCTGCTTTCCGCGCCCATGACAGCGGGCGAAAAACTCAGCGCCAGCCTGCCTTCACAGCTTTCCGCCCGCGGTCAGCATCTGCTGAGCCACAGCAATGCCAGCGCGCGCCAGTGGGGCGCGTTTCTGCCTGGCGTCCCGGATATCAACGCGTTCCCGCATGCGCTGTTGCGAAAAATACAGTCTCGCGTAAGTCGAAAACCGCAGGCAATACAGCTTTCTTATAGCAACGCTGGCGGCAGCATCGCGCTGCAGCAGGCGCTGGTGGAGTATTTGCGGGTCACGCGATCGGTTCGCTGTAGCGCGGAGCAGATCCTGATTACGGAAGGCATTCATCAGGCCATCGATCTGGTATCGCGCATGCTGTGCAATCCGGGCGATCTGGCGTGGATTGAGGAGCCAGCCTACTGGGGAATTCGTAATGTGCTGGCGGTAAATGGCGTTAACTTGCAGGCCATCGAAGTTGACAGATCCGGGATGAACCCGCCGGAACCAGGCGATGTGCCGCCGAAACTCATTTTCGTCACGCCCTCGCACCAGTATCCGCTGGGCTGCGTGATGAGTCTGGAACGCCGCCAGCGGCTATTAGCGCTGGCGCGGCAAACCGGTAGCTGGATTATTGAGGATGATTACGACAGCGAATTTCGCTTCTCGGGCCAGCCCATTCCCGCTTTGCAGGGGTTGGTGGACAATGCGCCGGTGATTTATACCGGTACGTTCAGTAAAACGCTCTACCCTGGGCTGCGGCTCGGTTATCTGGTGTTGCCGCGTCCGCTGATGCAGGCGCTTAAAACTGCGCATGCCGAACTCTATCGCGGCGGGCGTTTGCTGGATCAGGAAGCGCTGGCGCAGTTTATCCGTGAGGGGCATTACACGGCGCATATCCGCCGGATGCGGTTGCTGTACGCCCGACGCCGCGCGCGGCTGGCGCAACTTATCACCGATTATCTTGGCAAAGAGGCGCTTAGCGAGTTTAACGATAATGCCGGGCTGCATCTGGTGCTGTCGTTGCCTGCTACCTGCGATGACGTGGCGCTGGCGCAAACGGCTAACGCGCGTGGCATTCTGGTGCGGCCGCTTTCGCGTTATTACAGCGGCGACACGCCAGCGCGCGGCCTGTTGATGGGATTTGCAGCGATGGAGGAAGAGGAGATGGAGCCGGTGTTTGCCGGGCTTGCAGAACTGATACGCGAAGCGCCGGGAAGCAAAAACGCAGCGCGTTAAAAAAAACAAAAAGCCGGGCGAGGCTTGCGCCGACCCGGCTTGTTCACTGCTTACGCTTACGCTTCGATAGCAGCGCGCAGTTTTTTCATCGCGTTCTTTTCCAACTGTCGTACGCGCTCGGCGGAAACGCCGTAGCGGTCGGCCAGCTCCTGCAGCGTGGACTTGTTCTCTTCGTCCAGCCAGCGGGCGCGGATGATCTGCTGGCTGCGTTCGTCCAGCCCTTTCATTGCGTCGGTCAGCTTGTTAGCGGCCTGCTCTTCCCAGTTGTCGTCTTCAATGCCATCGGCAAAGTTCGACGATTTATCCTGCAAATAGAGCACCGGAGCCATCGGCTGGCTGTCCTGGGCGTCATCGTCCGGGGACATATCAAACGTCATGTCCTGCGCCGCCATACGCGATTCCATTTCACGCACGTCTTTGCTGGTCACACCCAGTTCACGGGCCACCATTTCGACTTCGTCCTGGTTAAACCAGCCCAGACGCTGTTTCGCTTTACGCAGATTAAAGAACAGTTTGCGCTGTGCTTTGGTGGTTGCCACTTTCACGATACGCCAGTTGCGCAGCACATACTCGTGGATCTCAGCTTTGATCCAGTGCACGGCGAAGGAAACCAGTCGCACACCCACTTCCGGGTTGAAGCGACGCACAGCTTTCATCAGGCCGATATTACCTTCCTGGATAAGATCCGCCTGCGGCAGACCATAGCCCGAGTAATTACGAGCAATATGAACAACAAAGCGCAGGTGAGACAGAATCAGCTTTTTCGCTGCTTCCAGATCGCCCTGGTAATGCAGCTTTTCAGCCAGTGCCCGCTCTTCATCAGCCGTCAACATCGGCCATGCGTTAGCGGCCCGGACGTAAGATTCCAGGTTACCAACAGGGGCTAAAGCTAAAGTTTGCATTTCTTTGGTCATTCAAATCCTCTCAATTTACTTTCCACTGGCGGCGGTCTGTCCCCATCAGGCAACAAACATGCCAGTCCTTATGAGCAACGAGATTAGCATTCACACTTTTATCAGACAGTGATTTTATCCACAAGTTCCATGTCGCCTTGTGAATAAATTACGCACAAATTGTGACAACTGGATGAAAAAGCCGGTGCAAGGAAAACATCAGAAAGGGGCGATACGCTTTCCCTGCTACGGGAATACTTCATTGCAGGGAAAGAGTATACCAGAGTTTTTTTAATCGGGAGTAAAGTGACGTAAATGTTGCACCGTCGCCAGCCAGGCAGCTATCCAACCGATCATCGAACAGACCAGCAGCAGCAATAAGCACTCGTCAAAAGACAAGCCGCTTAGCTCGAACTGCGTGCCGAACACTTTCGCCACTTCGGTAACCGCCGAGGAGAGCCGCATCACCAGAATCTCCGACAGGATCAGCGATAAAAACGCGCCGGAGAAGCCGAGCAACGCGCCGCCATACAGGAACGGGCGCAGGATAAAACCGTCCGTTGCGCCGATCAATTTCTGCACGTTGATGGTATCGCGGCGGGCAAAAATACTCAGCCGCACGCTGTTGCCGATAACCAGGAAGACGGCCGCCACCATCAGTACGCCGATCATCGCCGACACGCGCCCGACCAGCCCGGTCAGCGACGCCAGACGCGCAAACCAGCTATCGTCCATACGCACTTCATCAATGCCCTGGAGATGAGAGATGCGATCGCGCAGCGTATTCAGCGAATCCGTGCTCTGAAAATCCAGTTTCGGAACCACTACCGCCACGGCGGGCAGCGGGTTCTCTTCCAGCATATCCAGCGCACCGCCAAACCCGGACCAGTTACGGAACTCGCCAAGCGCATCTTCGCGGGAAAGATAGTTCACCTTCTCCACGCCCTGTTCGGACTGGAGCTGGGCCACCACCTGCTGAGCGGCGTTATCATCCAGCGTTTTGTCGAAATAGACGGTGATTTGCGGCGACGGATAGTACTGCGACGCTGCCTGGTTGACGTTTTTGTAGACCATATAGCAAACGCTCGGCAGCGTCAGCGAGATGGCAATCACCATCACCGTCAGGAACGTCGCCAGCGGTTTGCTTTTCAGATCCTGCAACGCGCCGTGCCAGGCATAGCGAACCTGCTCGTTAAACACATTGGTTTTACGTGATGGCGGTTTGTTTGTCGCTTTGCCACGTCGTGGAGTACTGCGATTACCCTCGCCGGAGCCAGCGGCGGATTTACGGAAACGGTCAAGCCGGCTGCTAAACTGCCGGATATGATTTAATGCGTCGCGCTTATTCACCCGCCTGGCCTCCATGCAAATGGCCATCGCTCAGGGTCAGCATGCGGTACGAACGCCGGGAAATCAGCCCCAGATCGTGGGTCGCCATCAGTACCGTAACCCCAACGCGGTTAAACTCTTCAAACAGACGTAAAATCCCTTCCGACAAAGCGTCGTCCAGGTTACCGGTCGGTTCATCTGCCAGCAGCACAGCCGGTTTATTCACTACCGCGCGGGCAATGCCGACGCGCTGCTGTTCACCGCCGGAAAGCTGAATCGGGAAGCTTTTCGCTTTATCAAGCAGCCCGACCTTATCCAGCGCCGCCGACACACGACGACGAATATCATCACCGCTCGCGCCAGCGATGATCAGCGGAATCGCCACGTTGTCATACACGGTGCGATCCATCAACAGATGGTGATCCTGAAAAATCATGCCGATCTGGCGACGCAAAAATGGCACTTCACGGTTCTTCAGACGGCTAATGTCGTGGCCGCTGAACAGGATTTTCCCGGTGCTTGGCCGCTCAATCCCACAGATAAGCTTCAGCAGGGTACTTTTCCCCGCGCCGGAGTGCCCGGTCAGAAAGGCCATCTCGCCTGGTTGCAGGTGGAATGTCACCCCCTGCAACGCTTGTCTCCCACCGAGATAGGCTTTGCTGACATGTTCAAAGCGAATCATTGTTAATCCTCTCGGGCAAAAAGCGCCTCAATAAAATCGCCCGCGTTAAACGGACGCAGATCTTCGATACGTTCGCCGACACCAATGTAGCGGATCGGAATACCGAACTGATCCGCCACCGAGAAAATCACGCCGCCTTTGGCGGTGCCGTCGAGTTTGGTCAGCGTGATGCCGGTAAGACCCACAGCTTCGTGGAACAGTTTGGCCTGGCTTATCGCATTTTGCCCGGTGCTGGCATCAATCGTCAGCATCACTTCATGGGGAGCATCCTCGTCCAGCTTTTTCATGACGCGGACAATTTTCTTCAGCTCTTCCATCAAATGCGATTTGTTCTGCAAACGCCCGGCGGTATCGGCAATCAGCACATCAATATTGCGCGCTTTCGCCGCCTGAATGGCGTCAAAAATGACCGAAGCGGAATCCGCGCCGGTATGCTGGGCAATCACCGGAATATTGTTGCGCTGGCCCCAAACCTGCAACTGCTCAACCGCTGCCGCGCGGAAGGTGTCGCCCGCCGCCAGCATCACCGATTTGCCCTGCTGCTCAAACTGACGCGCCAGCTTGCCGATGGTGGTGGTTTTACCCACGCCGTTAACGCCAACCATCAAAATAACAAACGGCGTTTTGCCTTCAATATTCAGCGGCTCATCAACCTTCGCGAGGATGTCGCTCATTTCCTCTTTCAGCAAACCATAAAGTGCTTCCGCATCGCGAAGCTGCTTACGGCTTGCGCCTTCCGTCAGGTTGGTGATGATTCTGCGCGTGGTCTCAACGCCAACATCCGCAATCAGCAGTTGCTCTTCCAGCTCTTCAAACAGATCATCATCGATTTTTTTACCGCGAAACAGACTGATAAATCCGGAACCCAGATTTTCTTTTGTTTTCAGCAAACTGCGTTTCAGACGAGCGAAGAAACCCTCTTTTGTCGGTTTCTCTTGCTCCTGCACCGCGTCCTCCGGCGGCACAACCATCACCGCTTCTTCCGCGGCTTCCGCCGCCAGCGCCTGCGCGTCCAGCTCTTCATCGCTCAGCGGCGCATCTTCTTCTACCAGCGGTTCAGCTTCCGTCTGCCACTCTTCCGCGCCGATCTCCTGCTCTGCGACCTCTTCCGGCAGCGGCAGTTCTTCATGTTCAACCTGAAGCGCCTGCTCTTCGACGACGGGCTCCGGCTGCGCCTCTTCGTGCGCCAGCTGTTCGCTGACCTCAACGACCTCTTCGGCAAATTTTTCGCTGTCGGCGGCAGGTTCAGTTGCCGGTGTCTCTTCGACCGGCTGCTCAGTTACCTGCTGTGGTTCGGTTTGCGCCTCTTCGGCCTGTTCTTTCTGCCCAAAGCCGAGCCAGGAAAAAAAGCCACGTTTCTTCTCATTTGCCATTGGCGACTACACTCCCGCTGTTGATTCATGGCGCAGCCCGTCTTACATGACAGGGACTGAAAACATTTGTTAATTAGTCGGATAGTCTAACACTTTCCGCAACTCGCATCACGGCCTGAGGATTAGGGTTTAACGTCCTTCGTCAGACCGCTAGAATAGCAGGCCGAAATGATGAGCAAAGCGAAAACCATGAAGAAACCTAACCGTGCCGCGAGCGGCCAGATACGCATTATTGGCGGGCAGTGGCGGGGCCGCAAATTACCGGTTCCGGATAGCCCCGGCCTGCGTCCAACCACCGATCGCGTGCGGGAAACCTTATTCAACTGGCTGGCGCCATCGATGGTTGATGCGCACTGTCTTGATTGCTTTGCCGGAAGTGGCGCATTAGGGCTGGAAGCGCTCTCGCGCTACGCCGCCAGTGCGACCCTGCTGGAAATGGAGCGCAGCGTCGCGCAGCAGTTACAGCAAAATCTGGCGACGCTAAAAGCCGTCAACGCCAAAGTGGTGAATACCAATACGCTGGCCTATTTAGCAGGCCAGGGCACGCCGCACACCATTGCCTTTATCGACCCGCCGTTCCGTAAGGGGATGCTGGAAGAGACAGTCCGCCTGCTGGAAAACAACGGCTGGCTCGCCGATGACGCATTAATTTATATCGAAAGTGAAGTCGAAAATGGCTTACCGCCGGTGCCAGCGCACTGGCTTCTGCACCGGGAGAAAGTCGCGGGCCAGGTCGCGTATCGTTTATATCACCGCGAAGCACCACAAGGAGAGAAGCATGCCGCTGCTGATTAATCTGGGACGCCTGCTGATGCTTTGCGTCTGGGTCTTTCTGCTCTGGAACCTGATCCAGCCGTTTCCGCGCCCGTTGAACATTTTCGTCAACGTCGCGCTGGTCTTTACCGTTTTCATGCATGCCTTACAGGCGACCATGCTGAAAACCGCGCTGCCGAAAGAGGGCCCGCAAATGAGCAAGGCTGAACAGATCCGCATTTTCCTGTTCGGCGTGTTTGAGCTATTGATTTGGCAGAAAAAACTGAAAGCGAAGAAGTAATGTTATAGCCCGGAAGCGTCGCGCTTATCGGGCTTGTTCAAAGCCGACAAAACGCGAGCCTTTATAGCTCAGTACGCCTTTATCACCGACCGTCAGCGCATGATATTGCTGCGCATCGACGCGGAAAACCATCTCCAGCCCACCGCTTTGTGGTTTGAAACGCGCTTCATAACGCATGGCGCTGCCCGCCGGGATCTCCTGCTGCTGACGCGTGCGGCGATCGTTGAGCGGTTTTTCCCGCTTACTGCTCACCACCACGTTTTTTTGCTGTAACGGAGCGGCATCGTTTTCCGCCTTTTCCCGCCGCTGTTGAACATAGCGAAAAGAAGCGAGTATGACGATCAAGCCAATGACAAGAATGAAAAAAAGCGGTGGTTTACTCATGGCTGCACCCTGTCAGAAAAAGCGGAATTGAGCTTATCGCGGGTGAAATAGCATTGTCATCCTCCTTTTTCCGCCACTACACTGAACAGGAGAGATTTACGCAACAATAACAGATACAGGGACTTAATTATGCTGTGGTCATTTATCGCTGTCTGTTTGTCCGGCTGGTTGTATGTCGATGCGTCTTATCGCGGCCCGACCTGGCAGCGCTGGGTTTTTAAACCCGTTACCCTACTGCTCCTGCTGTTACTGGCCTGGCAAGCGCCGATGTTCGACGCCATCAGTTATCTGGTGCTGGCTGGCCTCTGCGCCTCGCTGGTGGGTGATGCGCTAACTTTGCTGCCGCGGCAAAAAATGCTCTACGCCATCGGCGCTTTTTTCCTCGCCCATCTGCTTTACACCATCTACTTCGCCAGCCAGATGACCCTCTCCTTTTTCTGGCCGTTGCCGGTGGTGTTGCTGATTATTGGCGCGTTGCTGTTAGCAGTGATCTGGACGCGCCTCGAAGAGCTGCGCATGGCCGTATGTGCCTTTATCGCCATGACGCTGGTGATGGTCTGGCTGGCGGGCGAACTGTGGTTCTTCCGCCCTACCAGCCCTGCGCTGTCGGCGTTTGTCGGTGCGGCGTTGCTGCTGCTCGGCAATATTGTCTGGCTGGGGAGCCACTACCGTAAACGCTTCCGTGCCGATAATGCCATCGCTTCGGCTTGCTACTTCGCCGGACATTTTCTGATCGTCCGTTCGCTGTATATTTAAAAGGCTTGACTCTGGAGTCGACTCCAGAGTGTATCCTCCGGTTAATGAGAAAATTATCATTCACCGGAGGATGCCATGCCGACCCCCACTTCGCCCGCCGACACGAAAAAAGCCCCACAGTTTGCGGCCATTAAACTGCGCCCGTTGCCGGAGAAACCGCAATCCTGCTGCGCTGATGGTGCCTGCGAAAGCAAGGTGCAACCGGTGCTGAGCGCGGAAGGCGAACGCTATAGCTGGCTGGTTTCTGGTATGGACTGCGCCGCCTGCGCCCGCAAAGTGGAAAATGCCGTCCGCCAGGTTGAAGGCATTGGCCAGGTGCAGGTGACTTTTGCGACAGAAAAACTGATCGTTGTCGCCGATGGCGATGTGCGCGAACGCGTCGAGCAGGCCGTTCAGCAGGCTGGCTACCAGCTACGCAGCGAGAACAGCACGCCCGAGCCCGCCCCTTCGCGGTTGCGGGAAAATCTGCCGCTGATTGTTCTGATGGTAATGATGGCGCTCAGTTGGGCGCTTGAGCAGTTCAACCATCCCTTTGGCCAGACGGCTTTTGTCGCCACCACGCTGGTCGGCCTGTGGCCGATTGCCCGCCAGGCGCTGCGCTTAATCAAAAGCGGTAGCTGGTTTGCTATTGAAACGTTGATGAGCGTGGCGGCGATTGGCGCCCTGTTTATTGGCGCAACGGCGGAAGCAGCGATGGTATTGCTGCTATTTTTGATTGGCGAACGTCTTGAAGGCTGGGCGGCCAGCCGCGCACGTCGCGGCGTCAGCGCACTGATGGCGCTAAAACCGGATACCGCCATCCGCTTGCGTAACGGTGAGCGCCAGACGGTCGCCGCCAGCGAGTTACAGCCGGGTGATACCATTGAAGTGCCTGCGGGTGGGCGTTTACCCGCGGACGGCAAGCTGGTGTCGGCATTTGCCAGTTTTGATGAAAGTGCCTTAACCGGCGAATCGGTACCGGTGGAGCGCACTTGCGGCGAATCAGTACCGGCCGGTGCCACCAGCGTCGATCGGCTGGTGACGCTGGAAGTGGTATCGAAGCCCGGCGAAAACGCTATCGACCGTATCCTCAAGCTGATTGAAGAAGCCGAAGAGCGTCGCGCGCCAATTGAACGCTTTATCGATCGCTTTAGCCGCATCTATACACCGGCGATTATGGCAGTAGCGCTGCTGGTCGCAGTTATACCGCCGCTGCTGTTCGCTGCGCCGTGGTTACCGTGGATCTACAAAGGGCTGGCATTGCTGTTGATTGGTTGCCCGTGCGCGCTGGTGATCTCTACACCAGCCGCCATTACTTCCGGGCTGGCTGTCGCCGCACGGCGTGGCGCGTTAATCAAAGGCGGTGCGGCGCTGGAGCAACTTGGTCGCATCCGCCAGGTAGCCTTTGATAAAACCGGCACGCTGACCATTGGCAAACCGCAGGTTGTCGCGGTCACGCCGCTGGCGGGGATTGACGAAGCGGAACTGCTGGCGCTCAGCGCCGCCGTTGAACAGGGTTCCACTCACCCGCTGGCGCAGGCTGTTGTAAAGGAAGCACAGCGCCGCCAGTTGCCGATTCCGACGGCGCAAGCACAGAGAACGCTGGCCGGAAAAGGGATCGAAGCACAGATTGACGGGCAATATATTCGCATCAGCGCACCGGATAAACTGTCGCAAGGAATGCCAGCGAGCGCGCTGTTAGCGCATATTCATCAGCAGGAGAGCCTCGGCCAGACCGTTATTGTGGTTGAGCGCGATGGCGAAGCGATTGGCACGCTGGCGCTGCAGGATACGCTGCGCGATGACGCCAAAGAAGCGGTTGCCGCGCTGCATGCGCTGGGCGTTCAGGGCGTGATCCTGACCGGAGATAACCCGCGCGCGGCGGCGGCAATCGCCGGGGAGCTGGGGCTGGATTTCCGCGCCGGACTGTTGCCGGAAGATAAAGTGCAGGCGGTACAGGCGCTGAATCAGCGTTCACCGCTGGCGATGGTAGGCGATGGCATCAACGATGCGCCCGCCATGAAAGCCTCAACCATCGGGATTGCGATGGGCAGCGGCACCGATGTGGCGCTGGAAACGGCGGACGCGGCATTAACGCATAACCGCCTGATTGGCATTGGGCAGATGATCCGCCTGGCGCGTGCGACGCATAACAACATTCGCCAGAACATTGCCATGGCGCTGGGTTTGAAAGCTATCTTTCTGCTGACGACGCTGCTGGGAATGACCGGGCTGTGGCTGGCCGTGTTGGCGGATACCGGCGCAACGGTGCTGGTGACAGCCAATGCGTTGCGCCTGTTACGCAGCAAAGATTAGTGGCTTTTACGCACCACGTACCGATACGGCAGTGATTCGGTTTGCCCGGCGACCAGCTCGTGTTCCATAAAACGGCAAAAGCCGGGAATATCGCGGGTGGTTGCCGGATCGTCGGCGATAATCAGCAATGTTTCGCCAACCTGCATATTGCGCACGGTTTTGCGCACCATCATTACCGGCTCCGGGCAGCGTAAACCCTGCGCATCCAGCGTATGGTCAGCAGTGGAAAAGAAATCGGTCATCTTCATCTCGCAAGGGAAAAAACCGCATTAGTTTACGCCGCCTTTTTTGTGACGCAAGCAAGGTTAACGATTGCGTTAAAATTAACCATTGCATCCGGCAATAGTTGCAGTATCATGCGGCGGCTCTGCGTGGCAGAGCACAAAAAAGTACTGGGTTCCCTCACCCCATTTACCAAAAAGGTCACAATATGACGCAATTTTCATCCTCTCAGCGCATGAAAGCGCTGGTCTGGCTTTCGCTTTTTCATCTGCTGGTGATTATCTCCAGTAACTATCTGGTGCAGCTGCCTGTCGCCATTTTTGGTTTCCAGACCACCTGGGGCGCATTCAGTTTCCCGTTTATTTTCCTCGCGACAGATTTAACCGTGCGCATTTTCGGCGCACCGCTGGCAAGACGTATTATTTTCGCCGTGATGGTGCCCGCGCTGCTGGCCTCTTACGTAATCTCTTCGCTGTTCTATATGGGAAGCTGGCAGGGTTTTGGCGCGCTGGCGCATTTCAACCTGTTTGTCGCCCGTATCGCCAGCGCCAGCTTTATGGCCTATGCGCTGGGGCAAATTCTCGACGTGCATGTGTTTAACCGCCTGCGTCAGAATCGCCGCTGGTGGCTTGCGCCTGCGGCTTCCACCGTATTCGGAAACGCCAGCGACACCGTTGCGTTCTTCTTTATTGCTTTCTGGCGCAGCCCGGATGCGTTTATGGCGCAGCACTGGACGGAAATCGCGCTGGTGGATTACAGCTTTAAAGTGCTTATCAGCATTGCCTTCTTCCTGCCGATGTATGGTGTGTTGTTGAATATGTTACTGAAAAGGCTGGCAGACAAATCTGAAATTAACGCGTTGCAGGCCAGTTAAGAGTACCGCTAAGCAGATGTGATAAGATGGAGCGCTGAGCCGTTATGGCTGTTTATTGAAAGGAAGAAGTCAATGCGCAATCTGGTTAAATATGTCGGTATTGGCCTGCTGGTCGTCGGGCTGGCTGCCTGTGATAACAGCGACAGCAAGAAGCCGGTTCAGGCCGCTTCGGCTGAAAGCAATGCAACGGGCCAGCCGGTAACGCTGCTTGACGGCAAACTCAGCTTCTCGCTGCCGGCGGATATGACCGATCAGAGCGGCAAGCTGGGCACCCAGTCTAATAATATGCACGTCTACTCCGACGCCACCGGCCAGAAAGCGGTGATCGTCATCGTTGGCGACAACACGCAGGAAGATTTAGCGGCGCTGGCGAAACGCCTGGAAGATCAACAGCGTGGTCGCGACCCGCAGTTGCAGGTTGTGACCAATAAAGCGATTGAGATCAAAGGCCAGACGCTGCAACAACTCGACAGTATTATCTCGGCTAAAGGTCAGACGGCCTGGTCTTCCGTGGTGCTGGGCAAAGTGGATAATAAACTGCTGACCTTGCAGGTCACGCTGCCGGCGGATAACCAGCAGCAGGCGCAAACCGCCGCAGAAAACATCATCAATACCATCGTGGTGAAATAATCTCGCTGCGAGGGGTAACAAGGGAACCTGCAGGTTCCCTTTTTTATTGCCGGATGGCACTGTCGGCCCGATAAACAAAACGCTAGCGGGTAATCATCCCACCAACACCGGCTTTTGTTTTAATCGCCAGGCCAGCAGCAAGGCGATTGCCACCAGCCCTGCCGCCGCCAGATAAATCGACGACACGCCCGCCCATGCCATCAGCAACCCTGCCAGCGGGCCGGTAATACCCAGCGACAAATCCATAAACACCGTATAGGTCGCCAGCGCAGAGCCCTGGTTATTCTGCGGTACCGCTTTCACGGCTACGACACCCAACGCCGGGAACACCAGCGAGAAACCGGCACCGGCAAGGAATACACCGAGTTTTGCCATCCACGGCTCTACCGCCAGCCCCACCAGTACCAGGCCGAGCGTTTCGACCACAAAACAGATCATCGATACATTCAGGCCGCCAAAACGGTTGATGCCGTTAGGGAACAGCAAACGTGCGCCAACAAACGCACAGCTAAACAGCGTCAGGGCAAATGCCGCGCCGTCCCAGCCTTTGGCCGCGTAATAGAGCGTGATGAAGGTCGCTATCACGCCAAACCCTGCCGAACCCAGCGCCAGTGCCATGCCGTACAGCCAGACGCGCCCCAGCACTGCGCGAAACGGTAGTGGTTTGCCTTTGCTGGCCTTCACCCTCGCTCGCGGTAATGCCAGCACAATCGCCAGCAACGCAATGCCCATAATGGTTAATGACAGCCCCTGTAACCCGCCATAGCGGTAGCAGAGGACGCCGAGCGGCGCACCCAGCGCCATTGCGCCGTAGGTGGCAATCCCATTCCACGAGATCACGCGACCAATATGAATGGAGCCAACAACGCCCACGCCCCACAACGTCGCGCCGGTTCCGGCAAAGCTCTGACCGATACCCAAAATCACACGCCCGAGGCACAACAACACCAGGCTTAATATGCCAGGGCTGCTGCCCATTGCCGCCAGCAAATAACTGAGACCGCTAAGAAAGGCACCGCACAGACCAAAGATAACGACCTTTTTCGGTCCCAATAAATCGGCATAGCGCCCGGCATGCGGTCGGCTGAGCAGCGTGGCGAAATATTGCAGGCTGATCACTAACCCGGCCCAGAAGGCGCTATAGCCCATCACATCATGGACATAGCCAGGCAGAACCGCCAGCGGCAGTCCAATGGTGAGATAACTGGCAAAGTTAAAAATAACGACGGACAAAATCCGCAGATTGAGGCGCAATCCGCTAAGCGCCGGTTCAGCGGCATTTTCAGGCATGAAGTTTGACCCAGAGATTCACAACAGTGTTTCACTATTATCACGTCAGGGCGCAGAAATCAGCACCCACTTTAAGAATATCTCTGTCGGGCGAAGACGTTACGGAGCACTACACTTAACGGGCATGATGACAAAAGGAATGCCGAATGACACAACCTCAACCGGACCAGGCAGGTCTTCATATTCTGTTAAAACTGGCAGCACTGGTGGTGATCCTTGCCGGGATCCATGCCGCCGCTGATATTATTGTGCAACTGTTGCTGGCGCTCTTTTTCGCCATCGTCCTTAACCCACTGGTGAGCTGGTTTATTCGCCGCGGCCTGAAACGCCCGGTCGCCATTGCAATTGTGGTGCTGGTGATGCTGATTTTCCTCACCGCGCTGTTCGCGGTGCTTGCCGCATCGGTGAATGACTTTATGACCCTGCTGCCGAAATACAATCGCGAGTTCACGCGCAAATTTCTCCAGTTGCAGGATGCCATGCCGTTTCTCCGGCTGCATATGTCGCCAGAGCGCATGCTGCAGCGCATGGATTCCGATCGGGTAATGACTTTCGCAACGTCCATGGCGACCCAGCTATCGAACGCGATGGCCAGCATTGTGCTACTGGTGATGACCGTGGTGTTTATGCTGTTTGAAGTTCGCCACGTTCCCTACAAAATGCGTTTTGCTCTGACCAACCCGCAGGTGCATATTGCCGGGCTGCACCGCGCGTTAAAAGGCGTCTCTCACTATCTGGCGCTGAAAACGCTGCTCAGCGTCTGGACCGGTCTGATTGTCTGGCTGGGGCTGGTGTTACTGGATATTCAGTTTGCGTTAATGTGGGGCGTGCTGGCTTTTCTGCTCAACTATGTCCCCAATATCGGCTCGGTGCTCTCCGCGATCCCGCCGATGATTCAGGCGCTGCTGTTCAATGGCGCTTATGAATGCTTGCTGGTTGGCGTGCTGTTCCTGGTGGTGCATATGGTGATTGGCAACATTCTTGAGCCGCGCATGATGGGCCACCGTCTCGGGATGTCCACGCTGGTGGTGTTCCTGTCATTGTTAATTTGGGGATGGCTGCTCGGCCCGATCGGTATGCTCCTGTCAGTACCGCTGACCAGCGTCTGTAAGATCTGGATGGAAACCACCACCGGTGGCAGCAAGCTGGCGATTTTACTGGGGCCAGGCAGACCGAAAAGCCGCCTGCCCGGGTAAAGTGTCTACCAATGGGGCGATTTTTATATCTGTAGTCCCGGTTACTAATATGGAGAAAATAAAAACGCCCAGGTTCTTATGGGCGTTTTTATTTTTAAATCCCGCATAAGATAAATCGCAAAAATTTACCTTAAGATGACATAATAAATATAACAAATATATAACGTAATTAAATAGACACTTATTAACCAGGAAACTCAGCAGCCCTCTATTCTACTAACCTTTGGGGTTCTCATCCCTTAATAAAAGCTACCGTTGCGCAAAACATAATGGTATTTTACTCCCGTGAATTCATGCGCGTTCTGTAAAGTCATATGATTCCATCATAAAAATCAAGGTAGTCTCATTTACCTTCAGAACAACATCATTATTTCGCCTTAGCTTACGATATTAAATGTGTCACCAATCTTATATTTATTTGATACGGAGTTCTCATGAAAAAGATTGTTCAATTACTGACTGCGATTGCTGTCGTAGGTGCGCTGACGGGCTGCGCGCGTACAACCAGCATTCATAATATTAACACTCCGGTCAGTGCGGGCCATTCTCAGGCGCAGGTTCGTGCTGCGATTCTGAAAGCGGGTCAACAACGCCAGTGGATCATGACCGATGCGGGCCCAGGCGTAATCAAAGGCCGTATGCAAAGTCGCGACCATGTTGCAGAAATTCGCATTAACTACTCGGCAAACAGCTATTCAATAAACTACGAAAATAGCCTGAATCTGAAAGCCTCGGACGGTAAAATTCATAAGAATTACAACCGCTGGGTTAACAACCTCGACAAAGATATTCAGCTGAATTTGTCTGCAGGCGCTGCGCTTTAATTGTCATTCTGCCTAAAGTCGGACCGGGAACGGTCCGATAATCAATGTGCTCTTAATTAAGGTTGTGCACACCATGTATGAACAGGATCCATTCAGCGCGCTGGAAGCGATAGCTGAAGCGCAGCGTATTGCTTTCGCCCCAATGTTATTTCAGACCGCAGTCTGTTTGCGGAGATTTGGGCTGCTGGAATTTCTGGATAAACAAGGAAAGCGGGGTGCCACGCTTGATGAGGTTGTCGAAGGTTGCGAAGCAGATGAGTACGCTGCCAGCGTGTTGCTCGACATGGCACTTAGCGGACGAATTATCACCCAAAGTGAAGATCGTTTTTATATCGCGAAGGTTGGACATTTCCTACTGCATGATCCAATGACGCGCGTGAATATGGATTTTTCCCAGGATGTTTGCTATCAGGGGCTTTATTTCCTTGAAGAGGCTTTAAGGCACGGAAAACCCGCAGGATTGCGCGTATTTGGCGAGTGGCCAACGATTTATCCGGCTTTATCGCAATTACCAAACCCGGCCCGGGATAGCTGGTTCGCTTTTGATCATTATTATTCCGATGCGGCATTTACAGCGGCGCTGCCACATATATTCGCCAGCCAGCCTGTAAGTCTGTACGATGTTGGCGGCAATACCGGAAAATGGGCGATGACCTGCTGCAAATATGATGCAAATGTCACGGTAACCTTATTAGATTTGCCTGAACAAATTGCACTGGCACAGAAAAATGTTAATGCCGCAGGACTTTCAGCACGGATTCATTTTCATCCGGTCGATATGCTTAGCGAAGCGCCACTACCCAGTGAAGCTGATATCTGGTGGATGAGTCAATTCCTGGATTGCTTTTCTCCGGAACAGATTGTTCGGATATTAAGCAAAATAGCGGGCGTCATGAAACCGGGTGCCAGGCTGTGTATCATGGAGCTGTTCTGGGATGCGCAAAAATTTGATGCTGCCGCATTCAGCTTGAATGCAACCTCGCTGTATTTCACCTGTATGGCGAACGGTAACAGCCGTTTTTACAGTGCGGAGAATTTTCTGCGCTATCTGGAAATGGCCGGATTCAGCATTGAAAAACGCCTCGATAATCTCGGGGTTGGGCATACTTTATTGATATGTCATAAAAAATAAGACAGAGCGGCAATGGTGCCGCCGTGATGCCTGACGGGCATCAATGGAAAAACCGTTTTTCGCGGATACGCGTTGATGAAATTTGCACTAAACATTACGGATTGGTTGGCCAGGGCGCCGGGTTTGAGCGAAACAACACAGTGGCAACAGTGGTCGCTGAGTAGTGGCGCCATCGATGCTGCGCTACCGCAGGCAAAACTGGCCGCGTTGCCGATGATGACCGCGCGCCGCCTCAGTTCTGGCAGCCGTCTGGCTGTCGAATGTGGCATGACGCTAATGCGCCAGCATGCGGTGGATGCCGTCGTGTTTAGCAGCCGTCACGGTGAACTGGAACGCAACTATCGCATCCTGCAAGCGCTGGCGAGCGGACAGGATATTTCTCCTACCGATTTTGCCATGTCAGTGCATAACTCCGCGGTGGGTAATCTTACCATCGCCATGGAACAGCCGATTGTTTCATCCTCCGTTTCAGCCGGGCTCGACACTTTCCAGCAGGGGCTGTGTGAAGCGATCTGCTTCCTGCAGGCTGGCTATAAACGCGTGTTAATGGTGGATTTCGACGGCAATCTGCCGGCATTTTATCATCCAGGATTGCCTCCAGATATGCCCACCTGGGCCTATGCCGTTGCGCTGGTTATCGAAGCAGGCGACGCCTTTCAATGCATCAGCGAAGTGGCAGAAGGGAATGGCGAACCCCGATTGCCGCAAAGCGTGCAGTTTTTGCAGCATTATCTGCGTAATGAATCTGCTTTCAGCATTGCTGGCGAGCGTCTTAACTGGCGCTGGAGCCGCGCATGAGCCGTCTCAACTGGCTGTGGCGCTTACTCATGACCGGGCTGTGCTTTGCGCTGTTCGGCATCGGTGGCCTGCTGCTGTCGTTAGTCTGGTTTAATCTGCTGATCGTCGTGGTGCGTAACAAAGCAAAGCGGCGTATGTTGGCGCGCCGCAGTATTGCCGCCAGTTTTCGTCTGTTTTTAAACACCGCAAAGTTTACTGGCGCGCTGGATTACCGTATTGAGGGAATTGAAGCCCTGCGCAGCGAGCGCGGTTGCCTGGTCATTGCGAACCACCCGACGCTGATCGATTACGTTTTACTGGCCTCGGTGATGCCGGAAACTGACTGTCTGGTCAAAAGCGCGCTGCTTAACAACCCCTTCGTTAGCGGTGTCATTAAAGCCGCAGATTACTTGATCAACAGCCAGGCAGACACACTGTTGTCCGCCTGCGAACAACGCCTTCGACAAGGCGAAACCATATTAATTTTCCCGGAAGGCACGCGTACACGCCCCGGCGAAAAAATGACACTGCAACGTGGCGCGGCAAACATCGCCGTGCGCTGCGGTTGTGATTTACGCATCGTGGTTATCCACTGTAGTGAACATCTGCTGGACAAACACAGCCGATGGTATGACGTCCCACCACGCAAGCCGCTCTTTACCGTTAAAGTGCGGGAGCGCGTGGCAATAAAACAATTTTATGATGCGGAATCGCAAGAACCGGCGCTGGCGGCAAGACAGCTTAACCGGCATCTTCTGCGTCAATTAACATCAGGTTTTGCACCTTTTTAGGAACGGATGATGCAACAGCTCTATCTTGAAATTAAAAATCTTATTATCAGCACATTGAATCTGGATGAACTCAGCGCCGATGACATCGAAACCGAGAGCGCGCTCTTCGGCGATGGGCTGGGACTGGACTCCATCGATGCGCTCGAACTGGGTCTGGCGATCAAAAATCAATACGCGGTGGTACTTTCAGCGGAAAGCGAAGAGATGCGCCAGCATTTCTACTCTGTCGCCACGCTGGCATCTTTTATCCAGTCTCAACGCGCATAAAACGGATTCGCTATGACCGAGAAAAACGAAATTTATCAGGAAGTTTCTGCACTTCTTAGCAAGCTGTTTGAAATCGACCCGCAGGATATCTCTCCCGATGCCCGTCTGTACGAAGATCTGGAGCTCGACAGCATTGATGCCGTCGACATGATTGTGCATCTACAGAAAAAGACCGGTAAGAAAATCAAACCGGAAGAGTTCAAAGCCGTGCGCACCGTACAGGATGTTGTCGATGCCGTAGAACGTCTTCTGCGCGAAGAATAAGCCACCGTGTCTGGATCTCGTCTGGAAACGGGACTGAAGCTGATCGCCGCGTTATTGATGCTCTGCTGGCCCTTTGTGGTCTGGTTCGGCCTTGCGCATAACAGTCTGCACTGGTTGCTCCCTTTGATGGCCGTCATGCTGCTTTTCCGTTTGCGGCAAGCCCGACAAGCGCTGGCGCCGATGCGCTTTGTTACGCGCAGCGTGGCGCTGACCGGTATCGCGTTGTGCGCAACAAGCTGGCTGCTAAAAACGCATCAGCTCTTGCTCTATTACCCGGTGACCGTCAGCCTCATCATGTTGCTGGTATTTGGCTGTTCACTGTGGAGCAACATGCCGCTGGTTGAACGCCTGGCGCGCCTGCGTACACCTGATCTGCCTGAGTCAGCCGTACGCTATACCCGCCGCGTCACGCAGGTCTGGTGTGTTTTTTTCATGGTAAATGGCGGGATCGCGCTGTTTACGGCGCTGTACGGCGATATGCGTCTGTGGACGCTCTGGAATGGCATGATCTCCTACCTGCTGATGGGGTTACTGATGGCAGGTGAATGGCTGATACGCCGCCAGCTGATTAAACGAGAGATGCAATGAAGACTCTTCCTTTCACCGCCTGGCTAAGCTATTCGCGGGCCAATGACACGCCTGTCGCCTGGCTTGGCGACAGGACGTGGACGCTGGAAGACCTGCGCCACGATGTCGCTCAGCTTATGGTATGGCTACAGAAGCACGATGAGGAACGCTGGGCGCTGTGCTTTGAAAACAGCTACCTGTTTATCGTTGCGCTACTGGGCACGCTGCATGCCGGAAAAATCCCGGTGATCCCCGGACACTGCCGGGAATCGCTGCTGGCTGAGCAAAAATCACTCTTTCAGGGCGTCCTGAGCGATCACGCTTTACGCTGGGATGGCCCACATTCGGTGGTGAAGGCAAACACGATACACACAGTGCAAACATACGCATTTCCGCCACTTCGTGAAGGGGCATTTATCGAGCTGTTTACTTCAGGCTCGACCGGACAACCGCGCCGTGTCATCAAACCTGTCGCCTGCCTCGATCGCGAAGCGACGCTCCTGGCCGCGCGTTTTGGTGACAAGCTGGCGGGCTGTCGTGTCGTCGCGTCGGTCGTGCCGCAACATTTATACGGGCTGACATTCCGCATCTTCCTGCCAATGTCGCTCGGGCTGCCGCTCCATGCCGCAATGCTCTATTACGCCGAGCAATTGGCCGCACTGGAAAGCCACCATCGCTATGCGTTTATCAGCAGTCCCGCATTCTTAAAACGCCTTGATCCCAGGCTCGCGCCGCCGCCGTTAGCCATCATTCTCTCGGCTGGCGGAAAGCTGCCATGGTCAGATGTTCAGGAAACCGCCGTCTGGTGTGGTATTCAACCGGATGAGATTTATGGCAGCACGGAAACGGGAATTCTGGCCTGGCGGCACCGCCAGCAGGATATGATCCCGTGGCAACCTTTCCCGGGCGTCACGATTGTGCCGGAAGGCGACGCATTTCGCGCGCATTCACCGATTATTCCCGAACCGGACGGTCTGCTGCTTGACGATATCCTGATCGCTGATGGCAGCGGGACGTTCCACATCGCCGGGCGTCGTGGGCGTGTCGTTAAAATCGAAGAAAAGCGCATCTCACTCAGCGAAATAGAAAAACGTGTACTTGCGCTTGAAGGGATTCGGGAAGCGGCAGCACTCCCCATCTCCCGTGGCGGACGCCAGGGCGTTGGTGTGCTACTGGTGCTGGAAGAAGAAGCACGCCGCCAGTGGCTTAATTGCGACAGCAAAGCAATGGAACTCGCCTGGCGAAGGGCGCTGATTCCGTGGCTGGAGCCGGTGGCAGTGCCGCGCTACTGGCGCATCCTGGAGGAAATTCCCGTCAACAGTATGAACAAGCGTGTTTATGCGCAACTACAGGAGTTATTTCATGAAACCTCATGAAGTTGAACGCCGCCTGGTGTCGCCCGCTCACGCAGAAATCGACATCCAACTGGAGAAGGATCTGTTCTGGTTCCGCGGTCATTTCGCGGTTCAGCCGCTACTGCCCGGCGTGGCACAGCTCGACTGGGTGATGCATTATGTGACGCTGATGCTCGCGCCCGGCTACCGTTTCCACAGTATTCAAAACGTCAAATTTCAGGCACCGCTACTGCCGGGAGATAGCGTCACGCTGATACTCGACTGGCAGGAACAGAAGCAGCAACTGAGCTTTAGCTACCAGCGCCATGCGGGCGAAGAACGCCATACCTGTAGCAGCGGGAAGATTCGCTTATGTCAGTGACATTTAACCCGTGTGTGGTCATTCCTTGCTATAACCACGGCGCAATGATGGCGCGTGTGATTGAACGCCTGCAACCGACAGGTCTGCACTGCTTTATCGTCGATGACGGTAGCGATGACACGACACGTCAGGTACTGGAAACGCTGGCCAAAGAGCACGAAACACTGACTCTGACGCGTCTTGCGCAAAACGCCGGTAAAGGCGAGGCGGTGATTCGTGGTTTACAACATGCTGCCCGCGCGGGTTTTACCCACGCAATCCAGGTGGATGCCGACGGGCAGCATGCGATTGAAGACATTCCCAAACTGCTGGAGCTGGCCAGACAGCACCCGCAAGCGCTGATTTCCGGCCAGCCTATTTATGATGACTCCATTCCCCGTTCGCGGCGCTATGGCCGTTGGGTCACGCACGTGTGGGTATGGATAGAAACGCTCTCTTTGCAATTGAAAGACAGTATGTGCGGTTTTCGCGTCTACCCCATCGCCTCAACGCTACATCTTGCTGAACGCGTTACGCTGGGCAAGCGTATGGATTTCGACACTGAAGTGATGGTTCGCCTCTACTGGCAGGGAACGCCCAGCTACTTTGTTCCGACACGCGTGACTTATCCGCAGGACGGGCTCTCTCATTTTGACGCGTTTAAAGACAATGTCCGCATTTCGCTGATGCATACCCGGCTCTTCTTCGGCATGCTGCCGCGCATTCCTTCGTTACTGTTTCGCCGCTCCGGTTCGCACTGGGCGCAGCAGCAGGAGAGGAAAGGATTATGGGGGATGCGCTTTATGCTGCTGGTCTGGAGAGTTCTGGGACGACGCGCATTCTCACTGTTGCTCTATCCGGTTGTTGCCGTCTATTGGATTAGCGCGGGTAACGCACGTCGGGCATCACAGCTCTGGCTGGCACGCGTATGCACCACCCTGGCGCTGCGTGGGCTGGCAGCACCGGCAAAACTCAATAGCTATCATCACTTTCTGCGTTTTGCCGAAGCCATGCTGGATAAAGTGGCAGGCTGGCGCGGCGAGCTCCAGTTAGGTCGCGACGTTGAATTTGCGCCTGGTGCTGAAGCGGCGATGGGGCTGGACGATAACAAAGGCAAGCTGTTGCTGGCGTCACATCTGGGCGACGTTGAAGCCTGTCGTGCATTGGCGCAGCTACATAACAGCAAAGTGATCAATGCGCTGGTGTTCCATGAGAACGCACAACGCTTTAAACAGATCATGCAGGAGATGGCTCCCGAAGCCGGAGTGCACCTGATCCCGGTAACGCATATCGGCCCGGACACCGCCATGCTGCTGAAAGATAAGCTCGATAAAGGCGAATGGGTGGCTATTGTCGGCGATCGTATTGCCGTTAATCCACAGCGCGGTGGCGACTGGCGGGTATGCTGGAGCACCTTTATGGGCCACGCTGCGCCCTTCCCGCAGGGGCCGTTTATTCTGGCGGCGGCGCTGCGTTGCCCTGTGCTGTTAATGTTTGCCCTGCGTCAGAACGGCAAATTACGTCTGCATTGCGAACACTTTGCCGATCCGCTGCCCATGCCACGCGCAACCCGGCAAGCGGCGCTGCGTGCTGCCGTCGATAACTATGCTTCACGCCTTGAGCACTACGCCCTGCAATCACCACTCGACTGGTTTAACTTTTTTGATTTCTGGCGGTTGCCCGACCACGTACCGCAAGCCATGGATAAGGAGTAAAGGTGTTAAACGATCCCCGTTTTACCGCCGAGGTTGCGCTGAGCGTTCCCTTTCATGACGTCGATATGATGGGCGTCGTGTGGCACGGAAACTATTTTCGCTATTTTGAAATAGCGCGCGAGGCGCTACTGAATCAATTTGATTACGGCTACCGCCAGATGAAAGCTTCGGGCTATTTGTGGCCGGTCGTGGATACACGGGTGAAATACCGCGATGTACTGACATTTGAACAGCATTTCCGCGTGCGCGCCCGAATCGAAGAGTTCGAAAACCGCCTGAAAATCGCTTACGAAATCTTCGACGCCTCCAGCGGCAAACGTACCACCACCGGTTACACCATTCAGGTGGCGGTGGAGGAGAAAAGCAGGGAAATGTGCTTTGTCAGCCCGGCCATTCTGTTTGAACGTATGGGAGTAACACCATGAAATACTGGCCTCTGCTGGTGCTGTTTTTCGCCCCACTCGCCAGTGCAGTGACGCTGGAAGAGTTGCAGCAGCGCTTTACCCAGCAACCCATAGTACGTGCGCATTTTACCCAAACCCGAACCATTAAAGATCTGCCGCAGCCGCTGCGATCGCAGGGCGAGATGCTGATCGCGCGGGAGCAGGGATTATTATGGGATCAAACTACGCCGTTCCCGATGGCGCTGATGCTGGATGACTCGCGGATGGTGCAAATCATCAACGGTCAGCCGCCGCAGGTGATCACCGCGCAGAACAATCCGCAAATGTTCCAGTTTAACCATCTTCTGCGGGCGCTGTTTCAGGCCGATCGCGCGGTGCTTGAGCAGAACTTCCGCATCGACTTTAAAGACGCAGGTGCAGGTCGCTGGACATTGAAACTGACGCCGATTACCACGCCGCTGGATAAAATTTTCGCCTCCATCGACCTGGCCGGGGAGCAATATCTCGACAGCATTCGCCTGAATGATAAACAGGGCGATCTCACCGATATCGCTTTTTCCCAACACCGACTCACGCCCACGACGCTGACCGATGACGAACGCCAACGTTTTGCCACACACTAACTCCCCGCGCCCGGCGCTGCTCTGGAGTGCGGTATGTCTGGTGTTGCTGGGCATATTGCTGGTTCTGCTTCCTAAAGCGCGAATGAACAGCAGCGTGCTGGCAATGCTGCCAACGCAGACCATGGGCGCGCTGCCCGCGGCATTGAATGACGGTTTTATGCAGCGCCTCGATAAACAGCTGGTCTGGCTAGTCAGCCCTGGTAAACAAGCCAGCCCAGAGGCGGCGCAATACTGGCTGACGCTGTTGCGCCAATCGCAGGCTGTTAATCATCTGAAAGGCGCGATGGATGCAGAGAACCAGCAAGCGTGGGGGGCATTTTTTTGGCAGCACCGTAACGCGTTGCTCGACAGCGCAACCCGCGCACGTCTACAAAACGACGGCGAGGCGCAGGCGCAATGGGTGCTGACTCAGCTCTACTCGGCCTTTTCCGGTGTATCAGGTAAAGAGCTACAAAACGATCCGTTGATGTTGATGCGCGGTGCGCAATTGGCGATGGCGCAAAATACGCAGCGACTGCGGCTGATGGATGGGTGGTTAGTCACACAGGACAATGACGGCAATTACTGGTATCTGCTCCATGGCGAGCTGGCAGGCTCCTCCTTTGATATGCAGCAAACGCACCAGTTTGTGACCACGCTTGGCTCGCTGGAAAAGCAGTTGAAGACGCGCTTCCCGCAGGCGCAACTGCTGTCTCGCGGCACCGTATTCTATAGCGATTACGCAAGCCAGCAGGCAAAACGCGATATTTCGACGCTGGGGATCGCGACGATCGTCGGCGTAATGCTGCTGATTGTTGCCGTGTTCCGCTCTCTGCGCCCACTGATGTTATGCCTGATTTCTATCGCTATTGGCGCGCTGGCAGGAACGGTGGTCACGCTACTGATATTCGGTGAGTTGCACCTGATGACGCTGGTGATGAGCATGAGCATCATCGGTATCTCTGCGGATTATACGCTCTACTATCTGACCGAGCGCATGGTGCACGGCGCAGACGCGTCGCCATGGCAAAGCCTTACCAAAGTGCGCAATGCGCTGCTGCTGGCGCTGGCAACGACGGTCGCGGCGTATCTGATCATGATGTTGGCGCCGTTCCCTGGCATTCGCCAGATGGCAATTTTCGCCGCCACCGGTCTTAGCGCCTCGTGCCTGACCGTTATTTTCTGGCACCCCTGGCTGTGCCGTGGTTTGCCGGTGCGCCCCGTTCCGGCAATGACCTTGTTACTGCGCTGGCTGGCCGCCTGGCGGCGCAATAAAAAACTCTCCGTGGGGTTACCGGCGCTGCTCGCTCTGGTCTCGCTTGCCGGGCTGGCGACATTGCGTATCAATGACGATATCAGCCAGTTGCAGGCGTTGCCGCAGGATATTCTTGCCCAGGAGAAGGCCATTACTTCGCTGACCGGACAGAGCGTCGACCAGAAATGGTTTGTCATCTACGGTCAGACGCCTCAGCAAACGCTGGAACGGCTGGAGTCCTTTATTCCGCAACTGGAACATGCCCGGGAGAAGGGGACAATTTCCGGTTTTCGTTACGTTCCCGTCAATTCGCTTGCGCGCCAGCAACAGGATCTAAGGTTACTCAAAAATGCGGCTCCTACCGTTGCACAAACCTTGCAGAATGCCGGATTGCAGGCGGTTACACCCGATCTCAGCCCAATGACGGTTACGGTCGAGGAGTGGCTGGCCAGTCCGGCCAGTGAAGGCTGGCGTTTGCTATGGCTGACCCTGCCTGACGGGCAAAGCGGCGTACTGGTTCCCGTTGATGGTGTAAAAGACAGCGCAGCGCTAAGCACATTGGCAGAGGCGAAAGCGGGCATCGCATGGGTGGATCGGAAAAGTGCTTTCGATACGCTTTTCGCGATCTACCGTCTGGTCCTCACCGGGCTGCTCTTTGTCGCGCTGGCGGTGATTGCGGCAGGTGCAGTACTCCGTCTGGGCTGGAAAAAAGGACTTATCAGCCTGGTGCCGTCAATTCTGTCGCTCGGATGCGGGCTGGCCGCGTTGTCGCTCAGTGGCCATTCGCTCAACCTGTTCTCCCTGCTGGCGCTGGTACTGGTGCTGGGGATTGGAATTAACTACACGCTATTTTTTAGTAATCCTCGCGGCACGCCGCTCACATCCCTGCTGGCGATTGCGCTGGCGATGGCCACGACGCTTCTCACTCTAGGTATGCTGGTCTTCAGCGCCACTCAGGCGATTAGCAGTTTCGGTATTGTGCTGGTAAGCGGCATCTTTACCGCCTTTTTGCTTTCACCGCTCGCAATGCCGGGTAAAAAAGAGAGAAAACGATGATCCGCACCCTCTGGACTGGCGTGGCACTGGCCACTGCCCTGCTACTCACCGGCTGCAGTCACACAACGCGCTCCTCCGATAACGCTCGCCCGCAAGCATGGCTGGAACCGGGTACACGTATTACCTTGCCTGCGCCGGGCATTACCCCGGCGGTCAATTCCCAGCAGCTACTCACCGGCAGCTTTAACGGGCAAACTCAGTCACTGCTGGTAATGATGACTGCAGACGATAAAAAAATTACGCTTGCCGGGCTCTCTTCCGTGGGCATTCGTCTGTTTCTCGTGACGTATGACGAACGTGGCATTCATACCGAGCAATCCATCGTCGTACCGCAATTACCACCGGCAAGCCAGGTCCTGGCCGACGTGATGATCAGCCACTGGCCTATCGCTGTCTGGCAGCAGCAACTGCCAAAAGGCTGGACGCTAACTGACATAGGTGACAAACGTGAGCTGCGCAATGCACGCGGGAAGCTGGTGACGGAAATCACTTATTTACAACGCAAAGGCAAGCGCGAACCCATTAGCATTGAGCAGCACGTTTTTAAATACCACATCACCATTCAATATCTGGGTGACTGAGATGATCTACATTTCCGCCATCGGCATGATTAATGCGCTGGGCCACACGTTTGATGACATTGCTGCCAATATGAGCCGCGGCGTTGCGCCGGGGATGATCCCCCGTAAAGGCTGGTTACAGGGCGATGAAGAAGTGATGCTCGGCGGTGTGGATGCCGCACTTCCGTCGATTCCTGAGGCGTGGCAAGCACATCGCAGCCGTAACAACCAGCTTTTACTGGCCGCGCTGGAGCAGATCCAACCGACAGTGGATGAGGCGATTTCCCGTTATGGTCGCGATCGCGTCGCCGTCGTATTGGGCACCAGCACATCGGGTCTCGATGAAGGAGATAGACACGTTCGTTATCTGCATAACGGCGAAGAGAGTCTGGCATGGCGCTACCCGCAGCAGGAGCTTGGCGATCCTTCGCGCTTTTTAAGCCGCTGGTTGGTGCTCAATGGCCCGGCATTTACCGTTTCCACCGCCTGTTCATCCAGCGCCAGAGCAATCATTAATGGTCAGCGCCTGATTAATGCGGGGCTTGCTGATGTTGCCATCGTTGGCGGCGCGGATACGCTCAGCCGGATGCCGGTCAATGGCTTTAACAGTCTTGAATCCTTCTCCCCGACCTTATGCCAGCCGTTTGGCCGTGACCGTTGCGGCATCACCATTGGTGAAGCCGCCGCGCTGATGGTATTAACCCGTGAGCCGCAGGCGCTGGCGCTGCTTGGCTGCGGGGAGTCCAGTGACGCCTGGCATATTTCTGCGCCACATCCGCAAGGAGAAGGCGCGATCCGCGCAATAAATATGGCGCTCGCCCAGGCCAACCTGACGCCAGACGATGTGGGCTATATCAATCTGCATGGCACCGCCACGATCCTTAATGATCAAATTGAATCGCATGTCGTACATACGCTGTTTGGCGACCGTACACCGTGCAGTTCCACCAAACATCTGACCGGCCATACCCTTGGCGCGGCCGGTATCACCGAAGCGGCGCTAAGCGCACTGATTCTGCTGCGCGATCTTCCGTTGCCGCCCCAGAATTTCAGCCAATCTCCGCGGGATACAACCTTACCGGAGTGCGGCCTGCTGAGCCAACCACAGCCACTTTCGCGCCCGGTGATTTTATCTAACTCCTTCGCCTTCGGCGGAAACAATGCCAGCATTTTGCTAGGGAGAGTGCCATGAGCCATTACCTTACCCCGGGTGCCTATTTACCTCACGACGCACCAATGATCCTGCTGGCTGAGGTTATCGCCGTCGAAGCTGATAGCGCCCACTGCCGCGTGGCCGTCGATAAGAATGGTGTTCTTGCGCCGTTTATTGATGCCGCAGGCAACTTGCCTGGCTGGTATGCGCTGGAATTGATGGCGCAAACTATTGGCGTCTGGTCGGGTTGGCATCGCCAGCAACGCGGTGCTGACAACATTGCTCTCGGTATGGTGCTGGGAGCGAGAGAATTAACCTGCGTGGCGGGCTCATTTCCCGCGAATACCGTGCTGGATATCCACGTTAAATTGCTGATGCAGGATGAACGTTTCGGCAGCTTCGACTGCACCATTCAGACACAGGCCGCCACACTGGCTTCGGGCCGGGTCAATACCTTCCAGCCAACAAAGGAAGAGTTAACGTCACTTTTTACTCAAGGGAAAACGGCATGAATCGTTCAGTATTGGTCACCGGTGCCAGCAAAGGCATCGGTCGCGCCATCGCCCAACAACTTGCCGCTGATGGCTTTACGATTGGCGTGCATTATCATCGCGATGAACAAGGTGCGCAGCAAACGCTGCACGCGATTGAACAGGCTGGAGGAAGCGCGCGACTGCTCAGCTTCGATGTGGGCAACCGCGAGCAGTGCCGCGACGTACTGGAGAGCGAAATCGCCCGCTACGGCGCGTGGTACGGAGTGGTCAGCAATGCCGGAATTGCACGCGATGCAGCCTTTCCGGCGCTGAGCGAAGAGGACTGGGATGCGGTCATCCATACCAATCTCGACAGTTTTTACAATGTGATTCAACCCTGCATCATGCCGATGATTGGCGCCCGCAATGGCGGACGTATTATTACGCTTTCGTCGGTCTCTGGCGTGATGGGCAACCGTGGCCAGGTCAACTACAGTGCGGCAAAAGCAGGGATCATTGGCGCAACCAAGGCGCTGGCGATTGAACTGGCGAAACGCAAAATCACTGTCAACTGTATTGCGCCGGGCCTGATTGATACCGGGATGATCGACATGGAAGAGGCGGCGCTGAAAGAAGCGATGAGCATGATTCCCATGAAGCGTATGGGCCAGACGCAAGAAGTCGCCGGACTGGCCAGTTATTTAATGTCCGACATTGCGGGTTATGTCACCCGTCAGGTGATTTCCATTAATGGGGGGATGCTATGACGCGTCGCGTAGTCATTACCGGTATGGGCGGCGTCACCGCCTTTGGTCAGAACTGGCAGGATGTCGCGAAGCGCTTACTGGCCTACGAGAATGCCGTACGGAAAATGCCGGAATGGCAGATTTACGATGGGCTGCATACCCTGCTGGGCGCACCGATTGACGACTTCGCGCTGCCGGAGCATTACACCCGCAAACGCATCCGTGCGATGGGCCGTGTATCCCTGCTTTCCACGCGCGCCAGCGAACTGGCACTGGAGCAGGCCGGGTTAATCGACGACCCGGTGCTGACCAATGGCAGTACCGGTATTGCTTATGGCTCATCGACCGGCAGTACCGGCCCGGTGAGTGAGTTTGCGACTATGCTGACGGAAAAGCACACCAACAACATTACGGGCACCACCTATGTGCAAATGATGCCGCACACCACCGCCGTTAACACCGGGCTATTCTTCGGCTTGCGCGGTCGGGTTATTCCCACTTCCAGCGCCTGCACTTCAGGCAGCCAGGCAATAGGTTACGCCTGGGAAGCCATTCGCCACGGTTATCAGGATGTAATGGTCGCAGGCGGTGCGGAAGAGCTATGTCCGTCGGAAGCCGCCGTGTTTGATACGCTATTTGCCACCAGCCAGCGCAATGATGAGCCGAAAACCACGCCGTCGCCTTTCGATACCCGCCGTGATGGCCTGGTGATTGGTGAAGGTGCAGGCACCCTGATTCTGGAGGAGCTGGAACATGCAAAGGCGCGCGGTGCCACCATCTATGGTGAAATCGTCGGCTTTGCCACCAACTGCGATGCCGCACACATCACGCAACCCCAGCGGGAAACCATGCAAACCTGCATGCAACAGGCACTCAAAATCGCCGGACTTAGCGCGCAGGATATTGGCTATATTTCCGCACACGGTACGGCTACCGATCGGGGCGATATCGCTGAAAGCCAGGCCACCGCTGCGATCTTCGGTAACACAGTGCCAATCTCCTCATTAAAAAGTTACTTCGGCCATACGCTGGGCGCCTGCGGTGCCCTGGAAGCCTGGATGAGCCTGCAAATGATGCGTGAAGGCTGGTTTGCGCCGACGCTAAACCTGAATACGCCAGATGAAAATTGCGGCGAACTGGATTATATCCGTGGCGAAGCAAGGCATATTGATTGCGAATTCCTGCAAAGCAATAACTTTGCGTTTGGCGGGATAAACACGTCAATCATCATCAAACGCTGGGCGTAACAATGTATCGTGTTGTACTGGGTTCGATCTCTGAACTGTGCGCAGGTTCGATCCCGCCCGCGTTACAATTGCAAGCACCAACAGGCGCTCGGCACAATCGTTGGCTTGCCGGGCGAATGTTGCTGAGCCGCGCGATCTCCCCGCTGCCGGAGATAGTCTATGGTGAACAGGGGAAGCCGGGGTTTCCCGGCGATTTTCCCTTCTGGTTTAGCCTGAGCCACAGCGGCGATCACATTGCCCTGCTGGTCAGCGATGAAGGGGAAGTCGGCTGCGATATTGAAGTGATTCGCCCCCGCAGCAACTGGCGTAGTCTGGCGAATGCCGTTTTTAGCCAGGCGGAACACCGTGAAATCGAACAGGAGCATCCGGAACAACAACTGGATGCTTTCTGGCGCATCTGGACACGAAAGGAAGCCATCATCAAACAACGCGGCGGCAGCGCCTGGGAGATGGTGAGCGTTGATAGCTGTAACCCCCTGAATCTGCATCTGAGCCATTATCAAGGCCCGGCACTGAGCCTTGCCGTCTGCACAACCACACCTTTTACGATCTCTGCCGACCAGCTCGAGACCGCCCAGGCAGAAAAATAACCAGCACACCGGCGACAATCAGCAGCACGCCAAGCCCGCCGCGCAGAGAGAAGGGTTCATGCCAGCCGGGCAACCAGATAGCGGCGACCCACACCAAAATGTAACTCACGCTGAGCAGGGCATAAGCTTTGCTCAGCGGCAAACGGTGCAGCGCAAAATACCAGCACCCCATCGACGCCAGGTAGCCGAACAGCCCGGCAATCAGCGCCAGCGTCCCTTTCTGCGGCTGAAGCAGCACCGATACAAACTCCCACGAGAGACTCACCGGCGGCAGTGAAACCATCGCGTAACGCAGCAATAACTGCGCGACGCTGACCAGCAGCACGCTTGCCAGCGCCCATACCATGCCCCTCATCGCGTACTCCCCAGCAGCACAATACCGGCAATGATCAGCGCAACACCCACCGCATGACGCGCGGTAACTCGCTCATGCCAGATAAAGCGCGCGGCCAGCGTAACCCAGACAAAATTGAGGCTCAGCATCGGATACGCCACGCCGACCGGAATACGCTGGAGCACCAGCAGCCACAGCGCCATACCGGCGCCCAGCGATGCCAGCGCCAGCCCCAGCCACAGGCCGAGATGCCTGCCGCGATGCCCCGGCGGCGCGGGGCGTGTCGCCTGTTTCTGGCACAGTTGCCCTACGCAGCTCAACAGGCTGGCGAGGAGGAGCCAGATCCAGCTTGTCATTGTGGATAGTACTGAATAAAGACCATACGCCCCTGCACATAGACGTTATCAGGTTTCGGGATCGGCAAGCGGGTGAAATCATCCGGTTTAGACTGGTGCAATACCAGCGATATCACGCCTTGCTGACGGTGTTGTGCCAGCCAGTCGGTAAAACCATCCTCACTGACAAAGCGGCCCTGCCCGTCAGGATACGCCATCCCGTAGGTAAGCTCACCCTCCGTACCAAAGAGAATAATATCTTTGCGCTTCAGCTCCCACGCCAGACCGGCGGCAACCCCGACGTTATCGGCCAGCACATAGCGGCTGGGGGTCAGCGAGTCATTGACGAAGTTAATTAAAAATTGCGGCTGTTTGGAATCCATCACTTTGTCCGGGATAACAATACCCACCAGCAGTGCAACCCCCAGCGGACACAGCGCGGCGTACGACCAGCGCTCGTGGCTGGCGCGCAACGTAAACAGCCCGACCAGCAACCAGCAGAAAAAGGCAAATGCTGCCAGCGCCGCTTTATACACTTCGATCGGCATCCATACCGGATGCTTTAAAAAGCCCCACGGCGACACCACCAGCGCGGCAACCGTACCGATCAAACCAAAAGCAATGTTGATCCAGGCGTTAATGCGCAGCGCCCGGCCATGCTCTTTGGCTACCGCCACTGCATAGCGCGCCATCAGGATCGCCAGTGGTCCGAAACACGGCAGAATATAGGTCGGCAATTTCCCCTTCGCGATGCTGAAGAAAATCAGCGGCATCACCACCCAACCCAGCAGATAGAAAGCTTCGCGCAGCCCCTCTTTACGCGCCAGCCAGCCCGTTTTCAGCGCGCCAGGTAACAGCGCGAGCCACGGCAGCGAACCGGCAACCAGAAACGGAATGTAATACCAGAACGGTGCTTTGTGCTGCGCGTCCTGCTGGGCAAAACGCTGAATATGCTCCACCCAGAAGAAGTAGCGCCAGAAATCCGGCTCGCGGGCAGCAATCGCCAGCCCCCAGGGCAGCACAGTCACGACGCAGCAGATCACCGCCAGCCAGCCCCAGAGCAGCACCTCTTTCCAGCGTTTCTGCACAATCACCCACGGCAGCACACCGATCACCGGCACCGCCAGCGCGAGGAACCCTTTGGTCATCACCCCCATGCCGCAGGCAACGCCCAGCAGCACATAGCCGCCAAACTTACCGCGCAGCGTGGTGGCCTGCGACGCAAGCCAGAAGCTGAACATCGCCAGTGTCATCCATAGCGTGATCATCGGGTCGAGCACCGCATAAGTGCCGATGCCGTAAACCAAAAACGCCGTCAGGAATATGACGCCGGAGAGCACTGCAATCCGTTTGTCGCGCCACATCTTCCATGCCAGCCCGCCAACCAGCAGCCCCGACAGCGCAATCGAGAAGATGGCACCGAAACGCACCGCGAAGTTATTGTGACCAAACAGCCACTGGCCAATATTGTTGATCCAGTAACCGGCTATCGGTTTTTCGAAATAGCGCAGGCCGAGGAAATGCGGCACCACCCAGTCGCCGCTGTGTAGCATCTCCCGGCTGATTTCCGCATAGCGGGTTTCATCAGGCTGCCAGAGCAAACGATATTCAATGGGAATGAGATAGTAGAGGGCAAATAGCGCGAACAGCACCAGCGTAAAATAACGGGATTTCATGACCCTGAACTCAACAGTTGTTGGCAACCCAGCCAGCCTTCCCGGCCGGCCACTTCTCCACGCACGACTTTGCCGACCGGCAACGTGGCTACATCATCCGGCAATAGCTGGCTCAACGGGCAAAAGACGATTTGCTCGCGGGCCGCCATTGTCAGTAATTCATCAAATCCATCCGCGCCGATGATCCCTTCTACTTCAGCATGAATGGTATAAACCGGTGTCCCGTTATCACGATGGATACAGTCGAGAATATAGCGATTGTATTCTGTGGCGCTTACCGTGGTGCCAACCACTTCATCCCATGTCGGCAACGTCACCGGGATCTGCGGAACCGCACAGGTGTTGTCCGTCAGCTGCGGGCGAAACGGCTGCGTACCGCGACAATCGCTGTTATAGCGGAAGTCGAACGCAGACTTTGCTTTCACCACCCGCTGATCGGCGCGCCAGCCCGCAACGGCTGAACAGGTCACCGAACGACCGATAATCACTTCCAGCGCCAGCAGGCCGCGTTCGATCTCCGCCTCTAAACGCTTTTGATCCCATACGCCGCTCCAGCGCTGCCAGCCGTGGTGATCCCAGGCGTGCAGCCCGACTTCATGGCCCTGCGCGGTCTGGCGAATAATTTCCGCATTCCCTTCGCCGATTAACCGTCCCGGCCAGGCCGTTCCGGCCAGCAGGATATCCCAGCCGTAGAGCGATGCCGCGCGCGAGCGCAGCATCTTCCACAGAAATTTCGGCTTAAGCAGGCGCCAGATATGGCGCCCCATGTTGTCCGGCCCGACGCTAAAGAAAAAGCTCGCCTGAATATGGTGCTTTTTTAACAGCTCCAGCAGGCGCGGTACGCCATCACGCGTGCCGCGAAAGGTATCGACATCAATGCGTAAGCCGACATATTTCATGCTTATTTCTCATCCGTCAGTTCGACGGTGCGCAGGAAGAAGTCCAGCGTCTCGTCAATGGTCTGGCGCATATCCACGGTCGGTTCCCAGTGCAGGCAGCGTTTCGCGTTACGGATGCTCGGTTTGCGGTGCTCAACATCCTGGTAACCTTTGCCGTAATAGCTGCTGCTTTCCACTTCGCGGAAACCGGCGAACGGCGGGAAACGATCGCGCAGCGGGTGTTTCTCAAAGCTCGCCAGCAGCATTTCGGCCAGCTCTTTGATGCTCGCTTCGTTATCCGGGTTACCGATGTTGATGATCTCGCCATCGCAACGACCATCTTTGTTTTCGATAATGCGGAACAGCGCTTCGATACCGTCGCTAATATCGGTGAAGCAGCGTTTTTGTTTACCGCCTTCGATCAGCTTGATCGGCGAACCTTCCACCAGGTTGAGGATCAGCTGGGTGATAGCGCGGGAGCTACCGATGCGCGCGGCGTTCAGGTTATCCAGGCGCGGCCCCATCCAGTTAAACGGACGGAACAGGGTGAATTTCAGACCGTGCTTGTCGCCATATGCCCAGATCACGCGGTCGAGCAGTTGTTTCGATACCGAGTAAATCCAGCGCTGTTTGTTGATCGGGCCGACCACCAGGTTCGAATTATCTTCGTCGAAATTCTTGTCGGTACACATGCCGTACACTTCGGACGTCGACGGGAAAATGATGCGTTTATTGTATTTCACGCAGTCACGGATGATTTTCAGGTTCTCTTCGAAATCCAGCTCGAACACGCGCAGCGGGTTGCGGGTGTATTCGATTGGCGTAGCGATCGCTACCAGCGGCAGCACCACGTCGCATTTTTTGATGTGGTACTCGATCCACTCGGAGTGAATGCTGATATCGCCTTCGACGAAGTGGAAACGCGGGCAGCCGAGGAAACGGCTGATCGCATCCGATCCGATATCCAGGCCGTAGATCTCGTAATTGTCATCACGCAGCAGACGCTCGGTCAGATGGTTGCCGATAAAGCCGTTCACGCCAAGGATCAGCACGCGGGTACGGCGTTTTACCGCCACCACCGGTTTGCTGGTCAGCAATGCACCAGCGACCAGCCCCAGCGACTGCGCCAGTTGTGCGCCCTGCATATAAACGCCGTTGTCGGCCTGGCCGGTCAAAATTTCCAGTGCGCCTTCGCCACAGGCGACAACCAGCGGCGCAACGGACAGCACAGTGCCTGCGCGGGCCGGGCTGAGATCGGTACGCACGCGGGATTTCCAGACGATAAATTTATGGGTGCCGGCAAAGCTGTAAGCGCCCGGCCACGGATCGGAAACAGCACGCACCAGGTTTTGCAGCGTCTGCGCCGGTTTTTCCCAGTCAAGACGGCCATCTTCCGGCGTGCGGCGACCAACATAGCTGGCTTTGCTTTCGTCCTGCGCGGTTTCGCTAAAGCGCTGCGCTTTGATGTCGGGCAGCACGCTGCTCAGCATCGCTTTTGCCGCCTCGGAGAGCTTACGGTGCAGCGAGAGGGCTTCATCATTTTCTTCAATCGCCACGCGCTGCTGCGCGATAATCGCGCCCGCATCGGCCCGCGCGACCATGCGATGTAGGGTGACGCCGGTTTCCGTTTCACCATTCACCAGCACCCAGTTCAGCGGTGCGCGACCACGGTAAGCCGGCAGCAGAGAGCCATGCAGGTTGAACGCGCCAAAACGCGCAGTGTTGAGGATGTTTTCGCACAGCAAGTTGCGGTAGTAGAACGAGAAGATCACATCCGCATTGAGGTCGCGAATACGGTCCACCCACAGCGGGTGGTTAACATCCTCCGGTGCGTAGACCGGAATGCCGCGCTCAGCGGCAATGCGTGCCACGGAGCCAAAAAAGTGGTTTTCGTTCGCGTTGTCAGGGTGAGTAAAAATCGCCGCAATCTCAAATCCGGCATCCAGTAACGCCTGTGTACCAACACATCCCATATCGTGGTAAGCAAAAACTACGGCTTTCATTGATTTTTTTCCTCTTGCGAATCATCAGATTCTTGACGGACAACACGTTGAATAAAGTAGCGGGGACGAGCGCGCACATCGTTGTAGATACGGCCGATATACTCCCCAAGCAGCCCCATGCCGATAAACTGCGCGCCGATAAAGGTGAACAGGATGGCGAAGAGCATAAACACCCCTTCCCCTGCCCACTGCGGGCCAAACGCCAGACGCAGCACCACCAGCAGTACCGCCAGCGAGAAGCCCGCCAGGGCAATCACGCTGCCGAAGACGCTCAGCAAGCGCAGCGGCGTGGTGGTCAGGCAGGTCACCAGGTCGTACATCAGATTGATCAGCCGCATAAAGCTGTATTTCGAATCACCGAACTCACGTTCGGCGTGCTGCACCGGGATCTCAACCGCCCGGCGGGCAAAGGTGTTGGCGAGGATTGGGATAAAGGTGCTGCGCTCGTGGCAATGCAACATGGCATCGACAATATGGCGGCGGTAAGCGCGCAGCATGCAGCCGTAGTCGCCCATTGCTTTACCGGTGGTGCGCTGGATCAGGCGGTTGATGGTGCGTGACGCCATTTTGCGGAACAGGCTGTCCTGGCGGTGCTGGCGCACGGTACCGACCACGTCATAACCCTCATTGGCTTTCGCCACCAGACGCGGGATCTCTTCCGGCGGGTTTTGCAGATCGGCATCCAGCGTGATGATCAGATCGCCGGTGACATGGCTGAAACCGGCCATGATCGCCGAGTGTTGGCCGTAATTGCGGTTCAGCAACACAGCAACAACACGGCTGCCTGGCTGTTGGGCCGCAGCGGTTAACATCTGCGCGGAGTCGTCGCTGCTGCCGTCATCAACCAGCAGAATTTCGTAATCAATGCCCAGCAGATTGCAGCTCGCCGTAGTGCGGCGAATCAGTTCCGGCAGGCTCTCTTGCTCGTTGTAAACCGGGATAACCACGGAAACTTTTTCGACAAGCGGTAAGGTAAACATATCAGCGCCCTGCAATGTTTTTGAGCGCATCAATGACGCGGGTTGAGTCGTCATGGGTCATATCCGGGAAAAGCGGCAGGGAACAGATACGCGCGCTGTTCCACTCCGTATTGGGTAATACAATCGGGAAGCGTTCGCGGTAGTACTTCTGCGTATGTGCCGCGCGAAAATGCAGGCCAGTGCCAATGCCCTGCGCTTTCAGGGTTTCCATCAGTGCGTCGCGGGAAATACCGCAACGTTGTTCATCAACGCGAATAATAAACAGATGCCAGGCGTGCTGATGCGGCCATGACGGCAGCGCCAGCGGCTGGAACGGGGTATCAGCCAGTTCCAGTAAATAGCGTTGAGCAATCTCCTGGCGGCGGGCATTGGCCGCTGGCAACTTGCCAAGCTGCACCAGCGCAATGGCGGCGTTGATATCGGCCAGGTTGTATTTAAAGCCAGGGGAGATCACTTCCGCCTGCGGCGCGCGGCCGTGGGTCTGTCGATCGTAGGCATCCACGCCAAGCCCGTGGAATTTCAGGCTGCGAATACGGTTGGCCAGTTGTTCGTCGTCTGTCACCACTAACCCGCCTTCAGCGGAGGTCATGTTTTTAATGGCGTGGAAGGAAAAAATCGCCGTACCGCGCGAACCTACATGCTGACCTTTGTAGTAAGTTCCGGCCGCGTGCGCTGCATCTTCAATCACCGGAATACCGTGCTTCTCGCCAATGGAGCGAAGAGCATCAATATCAGCAGGCGCGCCCGCATAATGGACAGGAATAATGGCTTTGGTTCGTGGCGTAATCGCCGCTTCAATCGCTTCAGGGGTGACCATCAGCGTATCGCGATCGACATCGATCATCACCGGCGTCGCGCCGAGCAGGACGATCATGTTGAGAGTGGAAACCCAGGTCATCGACGGGGTGATCACTTCATCACCCGCGCCAATCCCCAGCGCCATCAGCGTGACGTGCATTCCGCCTGTCGCAGAACTCACCGCAATCGCATGGCGATTACCGGTCAGCGTGCAAAAAGCCTCTTCCAGCGCCTGGTTTTTCGGACCTGTCGTGATCCAGCCGGAAGAGAGCACTTGCTGAATGGCTGCGAACTCTTCATCTCCCATTGACGGGCGCGAGAACGGTAAAAAATCACTCATCATTTTTCCTTGGCGTCAAAGACGCATAAACAGACCGCCACAAAGACACTTTGCGGCTAGTGAGTAAAATGGCGGATGAATGTTAAACCACAATATAATGACTGCAATTTTTATGCATTAATCATCATTCACAGTTGGTTGGTAGATGTTACCAAGGAAATATTAGGACAAGATTAAGAAAGCTGGGATGTGACAAATTTAACAAATATAAAAAATATTTATTTTACAATGCATTAAATTAATGGAATAAAAAATTAAGCTGTGATTATTGTCAAAAAACTGAAACAATTAACGCCTCTGCGTTGTATACAAAGGCGTTTTCCTTGTTATTTAAACGGAACATCAACAAAAGCGGAAAAAATTAATATTGATATGCAATTAATTATTTCTATCGTTACTGTTTAAATATATTTTCTGAATACGGAATCAGGACAAATTCTGCGGAAAATTAGCCGGTAATTCGCTGGCGGCGCAGTCTATCACGCTATCGTTATTCGCACCGCAATCGCGCACAAACGTAATGGTGGCGAATTCGTCGATCACTTCGGTCGGATAAGCCGGGCCCGCCGCGCGGTAAGACTCCATCAGCGGAATGTGATCGTTCTGGAAGCAGACGGTTTTTTCCGGGTTGTTGATCACCCAGCGCGGGAAGAAGATGGTGCCGTGGAACAGGCGATCGCCGAGATTCACAATCAGGCTGACATCGGTGCCGGTCGGTTCAGTCCAGGAAATTTTATAAATACTTTCCCCCACGCGAACAATATACGCATGCTGGTTTTTCACCCAACGGTTCGCCACGATGCCGCTATGAATACGGTAATCAAGGGTTTCGCCGTTTTTCACGTAGATCTCGTAATTCCAGCCATTATCGTAGGTATAAACCAGATGTTTGCCGATAAAACCGCTCAAATCATGTTTATCAAAGGTGCTCATTTTTCATCTCCTCTGTTCGATAAGGTGATCCTACACTCGTAAAAATCCAATGAATAACGCTATATTTGCATCACATTCATTCAATTTTTAGATGAGTTATGCACAAGACCACGCTGGAACAATGGACGCTGCTGCAAAAAGTGGTGGAGCTGGGCAGCTTTGCCAAAGCCGCCGACGAAACGCACCGCAGCCAGTCATCCGTGAGCTACAACCTGGCGCTATTGCAGGAGAGGCTGGGCGTTGCCTTGCTGGTCCAGGAAGGGCGTCGCGCGGTGCTGACACCCGCGGGCGAATTGCTGCTCAACCAGGTGAAACCGCTGCTCAAAGCCTTCGACTGGGTCGAAACCCGCGCGGCAACGCTGCGTAACGGCATGCGCACCCGGCTGGATCTGGTAGTGGATAACATCTTTCCCCGCGCGCGCCTGTTCGCCATCCTGCGCCAGTTCCAGCAGCGCTATCCGCAAACCCAGGTGCGCTTGACCGAGGTGCTGGAAAACGCCTCTAACGAGCTGCCGGTGTATGCGCAGGCGGATGTGATGGTGCTGACTCGCCGCCAGGACACCACCGGGCGCGGCGAATGGCTGATGAATATCGATTTTGTCGCCGTCGCGCACCGCGATCACCCACTGGGCGCGGCGCAACAGGTGAGCGAAGAGATGCTGGCCGAGTGGCCGTTAATCCGCATTGCCGAGAGCGATGCCCGGCAAAACCAGAGTGCGCAAGAGTCATGGACCTTTTCCACCATCGATGCGGCAATAGAAGCGGTGCAGTATCAGGTCGGCTATGGCTGGTTGCCAGAAGAGCGCATTCAGCCTTTGCTGACAAACGCCGTGCTGAAAGTACTGCCGCTCAGCCACGGCGCGCGACGCGCCACGCCGCTGCATCTGATCGTAAAAAAAGATCTCGCGCCGCTGGATGAACAAGTTGAGATGCTGTTGCGGCTATTTAAGGCATAGCCCCGCGCGCCGGGAGATAAATCCATATGATTCGCATGGCTTTTGATCCAGGACAGGCCATTAGTATGATGAATAAATAAAATCGTCATACCTTCTCGCCACCGACTTTCGTCAGGGAATTCAACGTGTCCTTCTTTCGCCACGCCGCCGCGCTGCTGTTATGCGCCTCTTTTGCCGCCTGGGCGGCGCTACCCACATTGACCACCGCCTGGCCGGTGAATGTCGGCCCGCTCAACCCGCACCTTTACACGCCGAACCAGATGTTCGCCCAGAGCATGGTGTATGAACCGCTGGTGAAATATCAGGCTGACGGCAGCGTAAAACCCTGGTTGGCCACCCACTGGACGCACTCGGAGGATGGCAAAACTTGGGTGTTTACCCTGCGCGACGGCGTGCAGTTCTCCAACGGTGAGCCGTTTAACGCCCAGGCCGCCGCAGAGAACTTCCGCGCGGTGCTCGCGAACCGCCAGCGCCATGCCTGGCTGGAGCTGGTAAACCAGATAACCGACGTCAAAGCCCTGAGCGCCAGCCAGTTACAAATCACCCTGAAAAGCGCCTACTATCCATTTCTGCAAGAACTCTCCCTGCCCCGCCCGTTTCGCTTTATCGCCCCGTCGCAGTTTAAAAACCAGCAAACCATGAACGGCATCATCGCGCCGATCGGCACCGGGCCGTGGGTGTTGCAGGAATCCCGGCTCAATCAATACGACGTCATGGTGCGTAACGAACGTTACTGGGGTGAAAAACCGGCCATCGGCAAAGTTGTTATCAAGGTGATTCCCGATGCCACCAGCCGCGCGGTGGCGTTCGAAACCGGTGATATCGACCTGCTTTACGGCAACGAAGGGCTGCTGACGCTGGATACCTTCGCCCGCTTCAGCCATAACCCGGCCTGGCGTACGCAGCTTTCCGCACCGGTAGAAACGGTAATGCTGGCACTTAACTCCACGCGTACGCCCACCAGCGAGCAGGCGGTACGTGAAGCGCTGAACTACGCGGTGGATAAAAAAACGCTGATTGATGGCGCGCTCTACGGCACGCAGCAGGTTGCCGATACGCTATTTGCGCCAACGGTGCCTTACGCCAATGTTGGGCTACAACCCCGCAGCTACTCGCCGGATCGGGCGCGGGCATTGCTGGAAAACGCTGGCTGGACACTGCCCGCCGGGAAAACCATCCGCGAAAAAGCCGGTCAGCCGCTGCATATCGAACTGGCGTTTATCGGCACCGACGCGCTGAGCAAATCGATGGCGGAGATAATCCAGGCCAACCTGCGCCAGGTGGGCGTCGAGGTGGCGCTGGTGGGGGAAGAGGAGAGCAGCATTTACGCCCGTCAGCGCGATGGCCGTTTCGGTATGATTTTCAACCGGAGCTGGGGCGCACCGTACGATCCGCACGCCTTTATGAGTTCTATGCGTGTACCGTCCCATGCTGATTACCAGGCGCAGCGCGGCCTGGCGGATAAAGCCATCATCGACCGCGAGATCGGCGAGGTGCTGACCACCCGCGATGAACACGCGCGCCAGGCGTTGTACCGCGATATTCTTACTCGTCTGCACAACGACGCGGTTTATCTGCCGATCAGCTATGTATCAACGATGGTGGTGGCAAAACCAGAACTGGGTGTGATTCCGTTCGCGCCAATTGCTTCTGAGATCCCCTTCGATCAGATTTCGCCGGAGGCGGCGCAATGAGCCGTTATTTACTTCGTCGTCTGCTTATCCTGATCCCGATGATCCTCGCCGCATCGGTGGTGATTTTCCTGCTGCTGCGCCTCGGTACGGGTGATCCGGCAATGGACTATTTGCGCCTTTCCAGCCTGCCGCCAACGCCGGAGATGATTGCAGCCACGCGGGCGCAGCTTGGTCTCGACCAACCGCTGGCCGCGCAATATCTCCACTGGCTGTGGCGCGCGCTGCACCTTGACTTCGGCATCTCCTACGCCACCCAGCGCCCGGTGCTGGACGACGTGCTGCACTTTCTGCCCGCCACATTGCTACTGGCGGGCGCGGCGCTGGCGCTGATTTTGTTCATCTCGGTGCCGTTCGGTATCTGGGCGGCACGCCATCGCGACGGTCTGCCGGATTTTATCGTGCGCGCGATTGCCTTTCTCGGCGTGTCGATGCCCAACTTCTGGCTCGCTTTTTTGCTGGTGATGTTCTTCTCGGTGCACCTGCAATGGCTGCCTGCACTGGGTTACGGCGGCTGGCAGCACCTGATTTTGCCTGCGCTGTCGATCGCGCTGATGTCACTTTCGATCAACGCTCGTCTGCTGCGCGCCAGCATGCTGGAAGCGGCGGGCCAGCGCCATGTCACCTGGGCGCGGCTGCGTGGCTTAAACGAAAAGCAGACCGAGCGCGGGCATATCTTGCGTAACGCTGGTTTGCCGGTGATCACCGCGCTGGGCATGCATATTGGCGAACTGATTGGCGGCACGATGATCATCGAAAACATCTTCGCCTGGCCCGGTATTGGCCGCTATGCAGTGTCGGCGATTTTTAACCGCGACTACCCGGTGATCCAGTGCTTTACGCTGGTGATGGTGGTGGTGTTTGTTCTGTGCAACCTGGTGGTGGATCTGCTGAGCGCCGCGCTGGATCCCCGCATTCGCCATCATGAAGGAGCGCACTAATGCATTTTTTTCTTACCGCGCGCTGGTCGGTTCGTGTCGCGATGCTGATCCTGCTCGTGCTGTTAGTGATTGCGCTGACCTGTCAGTGGTGGGTGCCGTTCGATCCGCAGGCGGTTGATCTGCCTTCGCGCCTGCTGCCGCCCGACAGCCAGCACTGGCTCGGCACTGACCACCTCGGGCGCGATATCTTCTCCCGGTTGCTGGCCGCCACCCGCGTGTCACTCGGCGCGGTGATGATTTGCCTGCTGCTGGTGCTGGCGTTAGGGCTTGTGGCGGGCGGCTGCGCCGGGCTGCTGGGCGGGCGCGTCGATCAGGCGATTATGCGCGTGGCGGATATTTTCATGACCTTTCCCACATCGATCCTGTCGTTTTTTATGGTCGGCGTGCTCGGCACCGGGCTGACCAATGTGATTATCGCCATCGCCCTTTCCCACTGGGCATGGTACGCGCGCATGGTGCGCAGCCTGGCGATCTCCCTGCGCAGCCGGGAGTATGTACTGGCGGCGCGCTTAAGCGGTGCAGGCTACTTGCCGCTGTTTCGCGACCATCTTGCGGGCGCGGTAATCCCCTCGTTACTGGTGCTGGCGACGCTGGATATCGGACATATGATGCTGCACGTGGCAGGCATGTCATTTCTTGGGCTTGGCGTGACCGCGCCCACGCCGGAATGGGGCGTGATGATCAACGATGCGCGGCAGTTTATCTGGACGCAGCCTCTGCAAATGCTGTGGCCGGGGCTGGCGCTGTTTATCAGCGTGATGGCGTTTAATCTGCTGGGCGACGCCCTGCGCGACCACCTCGATCCTCATCTGGTTACGGAGCACGCACACTGATGCCTGGACAACTCTCTCTGGAGAATCTCACCCTGCATGCCGAACGGCCGCTGGTGCAGGAGGTTTCGCTGACGCTGCAACGCGGGCGCGTGCTGGCACTGGTTGGCGGTAGCGGCAGCGGGAAATCACTGACCTGCGCGGCAGCGCTCGGCGTGTTACCTGCTGGCGTGCGGCAGGTAAGCGGCCAGTTGCGGCTGGATGCACAGCCCGTCAGCCCGCAGGCCTTGCGCGGCGTTACCGTCGCCACGGTGATGCAAAACCCACGCAGCGCCTTTAACCCGCTGCGTACGATGGCCGCGCATGCGCGGGAAACCTGCCATGCGCTTGGCAAACCTGCCGATGACGCGACGTTAATTGCCGCGCTGCGCAGCGTCGGGCTTGAAGCACCGCAGCGCGTGCTGGGTTGTTATCCCTTTGAGATGAGCGGCGGCATGTTGCAACGTATGATGATCGCCATGGCGCTGCTCAGCGATGCACCGTTTATCATCGCCGACGAACCCACCACCGATCTCGACGCCGTGGCGCAAGCGCACATCCTCGATCTGCTTGATGAAATCGTACAACAGCGCCAGCCCGGTATGCTGCTGGTGACGCACGATATGGGCGTGGTTGCCCGTCTGGCCGATGATGTTGCAGTGATGGATAACGGGCGAATTATCGAACACGGCCCGGTGACAGCGCTGTTTACCGCGCCGCAGCATCCCATCACCCGGCAGTTAGTGGCGGCGCATCTGGCGCTGTACGGCATGGAGCTGACGCAATGAATATTCTTGAGGTTAAGGGGTTATCCCATCGCTACCAGCAACAGCCAGTGTTGCAACAGCTCTCCCTGCAACTTAAGCGCGGCGAAACCGTGGCGCTGCTCGGACGCAGCGGTTGCGGCAAAAGTACGCTGGCGCGGCTGTTGGTCGGGCTGGAAGCGCCGCACGCAGGCGAAATTTTCTGGCAGGGCGCGCCGCTTTCCCGGCTGAATGCCCGTACACGTAAAGCGTTTCGCCGCGATATTCAGATGGTGTTTCAGGATCCGCTCAGCGCGGTGAATCCACGTCAGACGGTGCGCGAGATCCTGCGCGAGCCGCTACGCCATTTACTGGCGCTTAACAGAGCGGAGCAGCAGGCGCGTATCGCGCAGTTACTGCAAGCTGTAGAGCTGGACGAAGCGTTGCAGCATAAACGCCCGCCGCAGCTTAGCGGCGGCCAGCTTCAGCGCGTCTGCCTGGCGCGGGCGCTGGCGGTAGAGCCGGGGTTATTGATCCTCGACGAAGCGGTCTCCAGCCTTGATGGCGTGCTGCAAGCCGGAATGATTAAACTGCTGAAGCGCCTGCAACAGCGGACCGGCCAGGCGTGCCTGTTTATCACCCACGACCTGCGGCTGGTCGAACGTTTTTGCCAGCGGGTGATGGTGATGGAAAACGGCAGTATTGTTGAAACCGTGGAGGTTGCCGCGCCGCTGCGCTTTACCTCCACCGCAGGCCAGGCATTACAACAGGCGGTGCTACCCGCCTTCCCCTCCCCACGACAAAGAAGAGCGCTATGCAACGCGTAACCATTACCCTTGACGATGATCTGCTGGAAACGCTGGATAACCTGAGCGAACAGCGCGGCTACAACAACCGCTCGGAGGCGCTGCGCGATATTCTGCGCAGCGCACTGACGCAGGAATCGACACAGAACAGCGAGCAGCAGGGCTATGCCGTGCTCTCCTACGTTTACGAGCATGAAAAGCGCGATCTGGCGAGCCGCCTTGTCGCCACGCAGCATCACCATCACGAGCTTTCTGTCGCCACGTTGCATGTGCATATCAGTCACGACGACTGTCTGGAGATCGCCGTGCTGAAAGGCAAAATGGGCGATGTGCAGCATTTCGCCGACGATGTGATTGCCCAGCGCGGCGTGCGCCACGGCCATTTGCAGTGCCTGACAGAAGAATAATTACACGGCGTAGCGCGGAGTGAAAAACTGCTCCGTCTGGCGCAGCGCGCGCTCAATACGCGCCGGATCGAGGGAAAACGGCAGGTGATCGGCCGCCGCCTTCGGGAAACTGATACTGCGCGCCACTGCCTGAATCACCGCCAGGCGGATCTCCTTTAACGGCGCCAGCGTCAGCGGCGCATCGTACTGGCGCAGCAGCGCCAGTAGCGTGGCATCCGGCGTGTCGCTGTCCTGCTCCAGAAACGACTGTACCAGCAGGCTGTAACCGACGCGTTCGCCGTGCAGCCAGTCGCGCAGTGCCGGTTCATAGGTCAAACGGTTATGAATCGCGTGCGCCACGCCGGGCGTGGGAATTTCACCACGAATACTGTTGGCCATTCCGGCAACCGCAATATTGGCGTCAATAACGCTGATCAGCGCATCGCTAACAAGGTGCGCCTGATTATCCCGCAACGCCTGCTGTCCGTGTTTTTCATAAATATCCACCGCCAGCCGCGCGGTCTGTACTTTTAATTGCAGCGATAAGTTATCCGGCGTGTGCTGTAAATAGGGGCGGAATTCATACCATTTTGCTAGCGCATCAACGATGCCCGCTTTTAAATAACGCACATCGCTTTGCGCAATAATTTCGCTGTCCACCAGCACCAGCCGCGGCAATGTTTTTAATGGCTGGCTGCGTATCTGCCCACCCTCTTCGGTGTAAAACACCGACAGCGGCGACCAGGCCGCGCAGGTTGATGCCACCGTCGGAATGGTGATCGATGCGCCGCCGTCAAGAGCATCCGCCACCGCTTTGGCGGTATCCAGCACGCGCCCGCCGCCAACGCCAACGATATACTGCACGCCCAGTTTGTGCGCCCGTTTAACGTAGTGCGCCACGCGTTCATCGGTACAGTAACCGGTCATGATCTCCGTCTGCCATGCGATGCCGCTGCTGCGCAAACTGTTTTCCAGAGCCGGATTCACCCGCGCCCAGGCCTGCGCGCTGGTAATAATTAAAATATTTTGCGTCAGCGGCGCAATATATTCCCCTGCATCATGACGAATACCTGCGTGATGAAACCAGGTGTGCGGCGTTTTTATTGCAAGCATGAGATTGTCCATATTGAGAGGGATTAACAGCCGTTATTCCCTCATGCTACAAAAATAAAAATAAAAAACAATCTTTGCCATTTCCTGTATTTTCATATCGATAGAACAATATTAGCTATAGCGACAAATACCTTGCCGCCGATATATTCATCCGTGAAGATGCTGAGCAGAAAATAAATTTAACCATGCTTCTTTTTCATTTTTCACCGACAGGTAACAGCGTCTATGTCATCGCATCCCATCGATTTTCTGATTATCGGCAATAACTTCGCCACGCCGGAAATGCGCGCCATCTGGTCGGAGGAAAACCGTCTTCGCCAGCAGGCCGCCGTGGAAGTGGCGCTGGCCCGCGCTCAGGGCGAACTGGGCATTATTCCCGCGCAGGCGGCGCAGGAGATCGCCGAGCGCGCGCAACCGCAGGCGCTGCAACTGAGCGATATCGCCACGCTGGCCGCGCAAATGAAACACTCGTTTATGCCGACCCTGACGGCGCTGCAACAGCAGATTGGCCCGGCGGGCGAGTATCTGCATTACGGCGCGACGACGCAGGATATTGTCGATACTGGCACGATCCTGCAACTGCGCGATGCGCTGACCATTATCCGCCGCGATACGGTGGGGGTGGCACGCGCGCTGCGTCAGCTTGCTGAACGGCATCAGCGCACGCTGATGGTCGGCCGCACCCACGGCATGCAGGCATTGCCCACCACGTTCGGTTTTAAGGTCGCCGTCTGGCTGGATGAATTTCTGCGCCACCTGACGCGCATTGATGAAATCAGCCCGCGCGTGCTGACCGGCAATATCAACGGCGCGATCGGCACCAATGCGGCGCTGGGCGATAAAGGCCCGGAAGTGGAACGCCGCGCACTGGCGCTGCTGGGGCTGGCAAGCCCGAATATCGGTTGGCAATCGGCGCGCGATCGCCTGAGTGAATTCGCCTCGCTGGCGGTGCTGATCAGCGGCTCGCTCGGCAAAATTGGCAATGAACTCTATAACCTGATGCGCACCGAAATCGGCGAAGTTGAAGAGCCGTTCAGCGCCGGGAAAATCGGCTCCACCACCATGCCGCATAAACGTAATCCGGCGGCGATTGAAGGGCTGGCCAGCCTGACTGCGCCGGTGCGCCACAGCGCCGGGCTGATTTTTGAATCGATGCACGTTGAGCATGAACGCGACGCCATGAGCTGGCGGGCCGAATGGCTGGCGCTGCCGGAGATTTGCCTTTATCTCTCGGCGCAACTGCAAAATGCGCAGGGCATTCTCAGCGGCCTGACGGTCAACGAAGCGAAAATGCGTACTAACCTGGATATTCAGGCCGGGCTGCTGCTCTCTGAACGCGTGATGTTTGAAGCGGGAAAAACCCTCGGCAAACAGACCGCACATCACCTGGTTTACACCTGCTCGATGGCCGCTTTTGAGACTGGTCGCGATTTTAAAAGCGTGCTGGCAGAGCAGCCGGAAATCGCGGCGGCGATCAGCGGAGCCGATCTCGATGCGTGGCTTGATCCGGCGCGTTACCTCGGCAGCGCGGTGGAAAAGGTAAATGACGTTCTGCGTGCCGCCGATCGCTCCGCATTACTGGAGCCGCAATGAGCGAACACTACCGCCAGCTTACCGCTGCCGACAGCGAGATCTACCTGACGTTGATGCTGGAAGCCTACGCGCAGGTGAAAGCGCTGGGGATCCATTTTGATGCCGCCACCACCAGCAAGGCGCAGGTGACGCAACACCTGCAACAGCACGGCGTCTGGGGGCTGTTTATCGATGACGATCTGGCCGCCTCGATCACCTTGCGCTACCCGTGGGGACCGCTGCCGGGGCCATTTGGTCTGCCGCATATTGGCTGGTTTGGCGCGCATCCGCGCTATCGCGGCGAGCAGCGCGGGCGGCAAATCTACGACTGGGTGGAAACGCATATTCTGCGCGAGCAGCTTCGCGCCCCGGCGGTATCGCTGGGCACTGCTATCAGCCATCCGTGGCTGATCCCGTTTTATCAGCAGTATGGTTTTGAGCCTTCCCATGAAGCGGATCTGGGCAAAGGCCATATCACATTGTTTATGAAGAAAATCCTTGATAACGCCGCCCACAGCGCGTGGCTGGCACGTCAATCTCCCTGATGAGTAACCCTATGACTGATATCGCTGCATTATCCGGCTGGCTGACCGACTTTCGCCATGAATTACACCGTTTCCCTGAACTCTCTAACCAGGAGTTCGCCACCACCGCCCGCCTGCGTGCCGCGCTGGAAAAACACCAGATTCGTATTCTGCCGCTGGATTTAGCCACCGGGCTGGTCGTTGAACTGGGCGGCCAGCAGCCTGGCCCGCTGGTGGTGCTGCGTGCCGACATCGATGCGCTGCCGATTGACGAAAAATCCGGCGTGCCGTTCAGCTCTGAGCATCCCGGCGTAATGCATGCCTGCGGCCACGACTTCCACAGTGCCAGCGCGCTCGGCGCGGCCATTCTGTTAAAAGCGCAGGAAGCGGAACTCCCGGGCCGGGTGCGCATTCTGTTTCAACCGGCGGAAGAGACGGGCCAGGGTGCGCCAGCGGTGATTGCCGCAGGCGCGCTGGATGGCGCAACGGCGATTTTTGGTATTCACAACGATCCGGCGCTGCCGGTTGGGGTAATGGGCAGTAAAGCCGGGGCACTGACCGCCGGGGTTGACCGTTTCCGCATTGATATTACCGGCACCGGCAGCCACGCCGCGCGGCCGCACGAAGGTAATGATCCGGTGGTGATTGCCGGGCAGCTTATCACCACATTGCAAACCTTAATCAGCCGCAATGTTCCCTCCGATGAAAATGCCGTGCTGTCGATTACCCAGGTTCACAGCGGCAGTACCTGGAACGTAATCCCCGACTGCGCCTGGCTGGAAGGTACTGTGCGTACCTTTAGCCAGACGGTACGCGAGCAAATCGAGCAGCGCCTGCGTGATGTGCTCTCCGGGCTGGGCGCGGCGTTTAACGCGCAAATCACCCTCGACTGGCAGCCCGGGCCGCCGTCGGTGGTCAACAGCGAAACGTGGGTTGATCTGGCGCTGGAAACCGGACGGCAGAGCGGTTTTGACGCCCGGCGCATTGCCGCCAACCCGATCGGTGAAGACTTCGCGTTTTACCAGCAGCATCTGCCCGGCGCGTTCATCATGATCGGTTCCGGCGGCCCTTATGCCCTGCATCACCCGCAATTCCGCGTTGATGACGCCGCGCTGTTTCCGACGTCGCAATGGCTGGCAAATCTGGCCGTGCAGGCGCTAAAAAAGGCCGCCGCATGAGCGAACTGACCCAAGCCGTTGCGCGGCTGATTGTTGACGCGCAACCCGACGATAACGCGCGGGAGCAGGCGCGACGCGGCGTGCTCGATTTCTTTGCCGTCGCGCTGCCGCTGGTGAACGGCACGCTGCCCGACACCACGCTGCTGGCGTTGCGCAAAATTTGGCCGGGGCAGGATGCCCAGTCACGCGCATTGCGTCTCGGCTACAGCGGTCATGCGCTGGACTTTGATGATTTTCACCCGGATTTTCGCGGCCACGTCGGAACGGTTATCCTCCCGGCGCTGCTGGCGCTGTCGGCGGCAGACGATATAACGGAGGGGCCGCGTTTTCTCGATGCGTTTGTGCTGGGGGTCGAGATGGCGGGTCGCCTCGGGCTGGCGGTGGGCAGCGGCCATTATGTGCAGGGGTTTCACAATACCGGTACGCTGGGCGTGTTGGCTGCAGCCGCCGCCTGCGCACGGCTGATTAATGCCAGCGCAGCGCAGACGGCGAATATCCTCGCCATTGCCGCAAGCCAGGCCGCCGGGCTGCGCGTGCAGTTCGGCTCTGATATCAAACCGCTGCACGCCGGGCTGGCAGCAAGAGCGGCGATTACCGCCGTGCAGTTGACACAGCATGGCGTGGAAGCGAAAACCGACGGCGCGCTGGCCGGTTTTCTCGCGGCTTATAGCCCGGCGACGGCCGATCCGGCAAAACTGACCGCTGGCTGGGGCGCGCCCTGGCGCATTATCACGCCGGGGCTGGAATTCAAACCCTGGCCGACCTGTAGCGGCACCCACGGCGCGGCGCTGGCGGCGCTGGATCTGCGCGCGCGGTGGCTGGCGGCGGGATTTTCTGTCGAACATTTATTTGCTGAGGTGGAACAGATTGCGGTGGCCTTTCCGCCCGGCGGCGATGTGGCGGCGTTTATTCGCGCACCCGCGAACGGTGTTGAAGCCCGTTTCAGCCTGGAATATGTGGTTGCCGAATGCCTGCTGGAAAACGACTTACCGCTCGGCAGCTTCGCGCCCGGTGCGGTAAAAGCCCGCACCGCCGAGCTGGCGGCCCGCATCATCCGTACGCCGGATAACAGTGCTCCGCCCGATGCCCTTAACCCGTCAGCGCGTTTTCATCGCCTGACTTTAACCACCCGCTCCGGCGCGCAGTTTACCGCGCACGCTACGCGCCAGCAGTTACTGGCGCAGGGGGTGGATCTAACGGAGAAGCTGCGCCGCTGCCTGCCGCAGGTGGATGATGCCACCCGCGAACACTGGCTCGCGCTAACACGGCTGGAAAACGCGCACGCGTTACCGGCATTACAGGCATTGCTGCTGGTTTAGAGCGGCGCAAAGGCCTGCACTTCGCCGACATCGCCGGTGAAGAGGGAAACCTGCACCACGGTGATCTGCCCGCTGCAACCCTGGCCTAATGATGAGGTGCCGATATCGCGCGTTAACACGTTGGGGTTGCCGTGGCGGCACAGTGGACGCTGCGCCAGCGGATCGACGGGATCGTACCAGGCGCCTGTCGGAAGCTGGACGACGCCGGGCATAATATCGTCGGCAATCCGTACCGCTGCCAGTACCGCACCGCGCGTGTTATGCAGCATTACAATCGCGCCCTCGTCAATACCGCGCGCGGCGGCGTCTATCGGGTGCATCGTACAGACCTCTTTCCCCTGCTTTTTGTGCCGTGCGCTGTGCCGCCCGTAATCAAGCTGGCTGTGCAGGCGGGTGGCGGGTTGATTGGCGATCAGCCACAGCGGATGCTGGGCGTCGGGCTGCTCGTCCGGCGTCAGCCACACCGGCAGACCGGGGCAATCCGGGTAATTAAAGCTGGCAATGGTCGCCGAGTAGATCTGGATTTTCCCGTCCGGCGTTGGCAGCGGATGCGCATCAGGATCGGCGCGAAAACGGCGCATCAGCCGCCCGCCGTCGTCCACCTGCGGCAGTTGCAATATGCCTTCCCGCCAGAAATCGTCAAACGCGGGCGTGGAGACCCCTTCCTGCGCCAGTTTCTCCTGCATTTGACCGTACAGATGTTGTAACCACTCGCGCACCGTCCGGCCTTCGGTAAACGCCTCTTCACGCCCCAGACGGGCGGCAATATCACGGAAAATAGCAAAGTCATCCCGCGCATGTCCCCACGGCTGCGCCACCGGATGCATGGCGAACAGATAGCGATCGGTCGGCGCACCGCCAATATCTTCACGCTCCAGCGTCATGGTGGCGGGCAAAATCAGATCCGCATGGCGGGCCGTGGCCGTCAGGCTGTGCTCATGAACGATTAAGGTATCCAACTGGCAAAACGCATGGCGCAGCCGCGCCAGATCCTGGTGGTGATGAAACGGATTGCCGCCCGCCCACCACGCTAATTTGATGTGTGGATAACGGCGACGCACGCCGTTGAAGTCGAACGGCTCGCCGGGATTGAGCAGCATATCGGCAATGCGCGCCACCGGAATAAGATCTTCCACGCCGTTGACGCCCTGCGGTAGCGCAGGAAACGAGACGCGGTTAAACGCTTTGCCGTAATGCCCCAGCGCCCCCAGCGCATAGGCGTATCCGCCGCCGGGCAGACCAGGTTGCCCCAGGGCGGCGGCCAGCACCAGGCCCAGCCATACCGGCTGCTCGCCGTATTGCGCCCGTTGCAGGGAGTGAGCGACCGTCACCAGCACCCGTTTACCGTGCAGACGCCGCGCCAGCGCGACAATCTTCTCCGCCGGTACGCCACAAATAGCTTCTGCCCAGGCGGCATCGCGCACGGTGCCATCCTGCTCGCCGGATAACGAAGCCACCAGCAGCGGCCAGCCAGTGCAATAACGGGCAAGAAACGCTTCATCGCTCAGCCCTTCGCGCCACAACGTGTGAAGCAGCGCGAGGATCAAGGCAGCATCGGTGCCCGGACGTACCGGCAGCCACTCACCGGCAGCTTCCTGCGGTAAATCGCTGCGCAGCGGGCTAACGGAGATAAACGTCGCGCCACGCGCGGCGGCCTGGCGCATATAGCCGCGCTCGGTATGTTCACTCATCCCACCGCTGGCGACCTGCGAGTTTTTCAGCGCCAGCCCGCCAAACGCCAGCACGATATCACTGTGTTCGGCGATCTCGCGCCAGCTTACGCCGCGCCGGGCGATCTCATCCTGCGGAGCAACAATATGCGGCAGAATGACGCAGGCGGCGGCGGAACTGTACGACCACACCGAGCGCACATAACCGCCAATAGTGGTGTTGAGAAAGCGATGAAGCTGGCTTTGCGCATGGTGAAAACGCCCGGCGCTCGACCAGCCGTAAGAGCCGCCGAACACCGCCTGCGGGCCAAAATTATCCGCTACGCGTTTCAATTCATTGGCCGCCAGATCTAGCGCCTGCTCCCAGCTAATGGCGATGTACTCATCCGCGCCGCGACGCGCATCCGGGCCAGGGCCATTCTCCAGCCAGCCTTTACGCACCATCGGCTGCGTGACACGCGCCGGGTGGCGCAGCGTATCAGCAAGGTTTTCCAGCAGCGGGCTGGGATCGGGATCGCCGGGAAACGGCGTAATTTGCAGTTCGTCGCCGCTATCGGAGGCGGTGAATGCGCCCCAGTGCGAGCTGTGGGTAACAGAAGCCATAATTACAGCACCGTAGAGAGGAAATGGCTGACGCGGGCGTTGGCGTTATTCTCCAGCAACTGGCGTGCCGGGCCGGAAGCGATGATTTTGCCTGACTCCATAAAGACGATGTTGTCGGCCACTTCGCGGGCAAAACCGATCTCATGAGTGACGATGACCATCGTGATGCCGGAGTGCGCCAACGCTTTGATCACCTGCAACACTTCACCCACCAGTTCCGGATCCAGCGCCGAGGTTGGTTCATCAAACAGCATCACTTCCGGGTCCATCGCCAGCGCTCTGGCAATCGCCACGCGCTGCTGCTGACCGCCGGAAAGTTGCTGCGGCCAGTCGTTTTCCCGCCCCGCCAGCCCTACCTGCTGCAACAGCAAACGCGCTTTCGCCACCGCCTGCGCGCGCGGCTGTTTCTTCACGCGGATCGGCGCATCGATAATGTTTTGCAGCACCGTGCGATGCGGGAACAGATTAAATTGCTGGAACACCATGCCAATGCGGCTGCGCTGACGGGCGATTTTACTGTCGCTGACTTCAAACAGCGCCCGGCCTTTTTGTTCATAACCCACCAGCTCTCCGCCGATACGTATGGTGCCCGCATCGAGTTTTTCCAGATGGTTAATGCAGCGCAGCAGCGTAGATTTCCCGGAACCCGACGGGCCGAGGATCACGGTAACCGAACCGGCATCGACATCCAGATCGACACTATCGACCACCGTCTGCCCGGAGAAGCGTTTGGTAATGTTGCGTAATTCGATGGCTTCAGCCATTGCTCACTCTCCTGGCATTCAACAGATAAACCGGCAGCTTACGGGCAAACCAGACTTTTGCTTCCACGCGTTTCACGCCGCGCGAGAAGTAGCGCTCGACATAAAACTGCCCGACCGACAACACCGAGGTGAGCAGCAGATACCATGCCGTTGCCACCAGCAGCAGCGGGATCACTTCATAGGTGCGCTGGTAGATGATTTGTGCCGAGTAAAGCACGTCCTGCAAGGAGATCACCGATACCACAGCGGTGGTTTTGAGCTGACCAATCACTTCGTTACCGGCAGGCGGTAGAATCGCGCGCATTGCCTGCGGCAGCACGGTATGGCGGAAAATCTGCCCGCGCGAATAGCCGAGCGCCCGCGCAGCTTCCAGTTGGCCGTTACCGACGCTCTGAATTCCGGCACGAATAATCTCCGCCGCATAGGCCGACTGGTGCATCACCAGCGCAATGACCGCCGCGCTGAATGGGCTTATCAGCGCGTTCGCCGGAGAACTGTAGAGTTCGCCAATCCCTGGCAAGGTTACTGAAATCGTTGGATAGAGCGCCGCAATGTTGTACCAAAGGAACAGTTGCACCAGCATCGGCACGCCACGGAAAAACCACGTGTAGCCCCAGCTAACAGCGACCAGCACCGGATTCGATGAAAGGCGCATCAGCGCCAGCACAGTGCCGCCGGCAAAGCCCAGTACCACCGAAATAGCGGTTAGTTGCAACGTCATCAGCACGCCGCTGAGGATGGACTCTTCGGTGAAGCTTTGCGCCACCACGCCCCACTCAAAACGCGGGTTATTGAAAACAGAGTGCAGCAGCCCTGCCAGCAGCAGCAAAACGAACAGGGCGCTGAACCAGCGCCCGTAGTAGCGTTTTCCGATGATGCGCAGTTCATCCTGCGATTGTGAAGCGGTGGTGTGCGCCATTAGAAAATCTCTTCGTTACGTTTGGACTCTTTTACCGCGCCAAAACCGATCGACCAGTGGTCGAGGATCTTCTGGTAAGAGCCATCTTTGATCAGGGAGTTGAGCGCGGCCTGAACGGCCTCTTCCAGCCCGGAGCCTTTCGGGAAAGCGATAGAAACCGGTGCGTCGTTAACGCTGATTTGCCCGCTCATGGTCAGCGGTTTCACTTTGCTGACCTGCCAGGTCAGGCCTTCATAAGGGCCAAAGAACATCGGCACGCGGCCGCTGACCACCGCCTGTACACCTGCCGGGCGATCCGGGAAGACGGCGACTTTAATCGGCGGTTTACCCTGCGCTTCACAGGCTTTGCTGCCTTCGTTCAGGCGGTTGATTTGCGTGGTGCCAGCCCCGGCGCCAATCTCTTTGCCGCACACCTGGGTGAGTTCGGTGAAGGCGGGAATATTGGCATCCTGGCGGGAAATAATGCCTAAGCGCGAGGCGTCGTAATAACTGACAAAATCAACCTGCTCAAGGCGTTTTTGTGTGGCGTTAATATTGGCGAGCGCCACATCGTAGCGGCCTGATTTCAGCCCCGGAATAATATTGTCGAAACCGCCGGTATCGTGCCATTGCACTTTCACACCGAGACGTTCGGCAACGGCGGTCATAATATCGATTTCACGCCCGGCCAGCGTTTTATTATCTTCCTGATAAAACGTGGTTGGCGGCGTATTTGGATTGGTACCGGCAATAATATAACCACGCTTTGCAATATCGGCAGGTAATTTCGCGTTTAATGTTTTATCCGCCTGAATCGTAAATGTTGGATGCGCGGGTACGCTCTCTTCTGCCGCACTGGCCTGCTGCACGCCGCTTATTGCAAGGAGAAGGGAAAATATGCCGTATTTATTCATCTGTTTGTCGGTCCCCTGAAATGAGCAAAAAAAAATCAATATATTTTGTGCAATCCATTCTGGTAGAGCGCTGAAAACGAGGGAACGAATAAAACCGGAAAAGCAATGCCGGGAATGGCATAAGCCAGCCTCCACGCGTAATGGCGCAACAATTGACAACGGTTCTGCGGCGCAGGTGCTAGCCTTAGTTATTTGTAAAATCTAACTGGCAAGGAGCGGACGATGAAGATTGAGCTGCACGATAAAGTCGCGCTGGTCACCGCCTCAACGGGCGGGATCGGCTTTGCAATTGCGAAAGGTCTGGCCCAGAGCGGTGCGGAAGTGATCCTGAACGGACGCAGCGAAGGGTCAGTCAATAAGGCGAAAGAGGCGCTAACGAAGCAGGTGCCGGGCGCGCGTCTGCGCACGGCGATTGCCGATCTCGGCTCGGCGCAGGGCGTGGAAACACTGCTGAAAGCAGCGGCGGAAGCCGACATTCTGGTCAATAACGCCGGGATTTACGGCCCGCAGGATTTTTACGCTACCGATGATGAAACCTGGGAAAAATATTGGCAGACCAATGTGATGTCCGGCGTGCGCCTTTCCCGCGCGCTGTTGCCGGCCATGGTGAAAAAAGGCTGGGGCCGCGTGGTGTTTATCTCTTCGGAATCGGCGCTGAATATTCCGGCGGATATGATTCATTACGGGGTGACGAAAACTGCGCAGCTCTCGCTGGCGCGCGGGCTGGCAAAATTCGTCGCCGGTAGCGGTGTGACGGTTAACAGCGTACTGCCGGGGCCGACGATGTCGGACGGTTTTGCCGATATGATGAAAGACGAGATCGAGAAAACCGGTAAATCGCTGGAAACGCTGGCGAAAGAGTTTGTGATGGCGCACCGCCCGAGCTCGGTGATCCAGCGTGCGGCTACCGTCGAAGAGGTAGCAAACATGGTGGTTTACGTCTGTTCAAAACAGGCTTCGGCCACTTCCGGCGCGGCGCTGCGCGTTGATGGCGGCGTGGTGGACGATATTGTCTGAGCCGGTGGCTGCCCTCAACCCGGGCAGCCACTGTTTCAACTAAGCGTTTTCACCAGTACTTCGAACAGCAAACCGGGCCGGGTCGGAATGCCAAACCGGGTATCATCCACCGGAAACGGCTCGGTTTCCCCGGTGCGGTGATAACCGCGACGCAGATACCAGGCCAGCAGCGACTCCCGCACCTGCAACACCGTCATCAGGACACGTTTCCCGCCGCGCGCCCGACACCACTGTTCCGCCGCTTCCAGCAGGCGTCGGCCATACTGCGCATTCTGCTGCGACGGCGCAATCGCCAGCGATCCGAGATACCACACGCCGTCCTGCTGCGGCTCTACCCAGACGCAGCCATCAATGCCGCTGGCGGTTTTCCAGACCAGCAACGTCGCCTGCGGTTTGCTCGCCAGTTCTTCACGTAGCGTTTGCTCGCTAATGCGATCGCCATCCAGCAAACCCGCTTCGGTTGTCCAGCCTGCTTCCTCGCCACCGCTGCGGTAAGCGCGGTTCAGTAATGTGACGACATCGGCGATTTCGTCTTCCCTCACGGGGCGAACATCGAGTTTGGTGTAACGCGCGCCGCGAACCGGCAACGGGCGTTCGGCAAGGCGTTTTTCAAGCTGCGCGATCTGCTCGATAAAGTTGCCCGAAAGGCCGGCCGTCAGCTCCTGAACCACTTTGCCCAGCAGCGGCCATGCCATCTCTTCGCCCCGCACAATGGCGTTTGTCCCCTCGTCCGTTAAGCGAATAAACGATTTTCGCCGATCCTCACCGTCACTCTGGCGGGTGACTAACCCGGCGCGGATCAGGCGGTTGATACTGCTGGTCATCGCAGGCTGGCTAACCCGCGAACAGCGGGCCAGTTCGCCAATCGTCAAACCAGGCTGGCGATAGAGCGCCAGCAAAACCGGGTACAGCCCGGCCGGTACATGAATCCCGGTATTTTGTACCAATACACTGGCTTCCGCCTGCAACTGCTCGGCCAGCCGTTTTAACCGGCTACCGAGAAAGGCGTAAGGCATATCAGAGAGAATATCCATTAGTCACCCGCAGAAATATATAACGACTTATATAGATCGTTATATATACATACATACGGCAAATGAATTCAAGTCCTGAAGACGCAAGAGAGAGAATCTTCAGGGCCAGTTGGGGTAGAAATGGGCCATCAAAATCATAAACAGCGGCGTCGTTACGGTAGAGAACAGCGTGGAAAGCAGCATGCTGGTTGCCGTTGCGCCCTGCAATACCTGGAACTTTTGCGCCATCAGATAGACATTGATCCCCACCGCCATTGAGCCTAACAGCACCACCACCTGGCTTTCCTGACGCGGCAGATGCAGCAGATACGCTATCGCCCAAATCAGCCCCGGCATCAGGATCAACTTCAACAGGCAGATAGCGCCGCTTTCGCGCAGCCCTTTGCGGATTTGATAGCGCGACAGGCTCATGCCGAGGGTGATGAGCGTCAGCGGCGCGGCCACCTGCGCCACCATGCTGACCGGGCTATCGAGGAAAGTGGGCACCGGGCGATGCAGCAGAAAGCTCCAGGCAAAACCGGTGAAAATGCCGATGATAATCGGGTTACGCAGTACGCTGAGCAGCGTTTTGCCAATCCCGCGCAGCGAGAAGCTGCCGTTCTGCGCCCACTCCACTGACACGGTGACCAGCGTCCACAGGATCAGGCTGTTAAACACTAAAACCAGTGCCACCGAAGCGAGACTCGCCGGGCCAAGCAGGATTACCGCGACCGGAATGCCGAGCATCACGTTGTTAGAGAAGATGCCCGCAAGGCCAAATACCGAAGCAGAAACCGAATCGAGGCGGAATACGCCTTTCGCCAGAATCCGCCCGATAACGTAGATCACAAAGCAGGTGCCGAAATAAGCAATCAGCAACCGCACATCCACCGCCGGGCTTTCGTAGAATTTACTCATTACTTTGAACAACATGCAGGGGATCGCCACGTTAAAGCAGAAGCGGTTTAACCCCTCATTGACCGATTCCGGCCAACCAGCAAAGCGCCCCAGCGAGTATCCCAGCGCAATCAGTAAAAAGAGCGGCGCAGAGAGCAACAGTTGCTGCACAAGCTGGCCGAAAAATTCAGCTGTATCCATCCCTTACCCTGTTGATATTGATAAAAGTGATTTTCTCTTTGTTTTCCGCAGTATAGGGGATGGTTTTGCGTACGTCTGCTTGCCTGACATCCGTTTTGTGAGAAATGGCTTGCGCCTGGAAATCTCAAAAAAGGATGTGGAACTAAAACGGGGGGCTTACAATTACTCCCAACTTTTTTAATTGTTTCTTCGCGCTATTACTTATTGCATCATTATTAGCGGCACTAAGTAACTTTAATTTTTCAATAGCATCTTTATTATTTATTTTTGCCAAGGTTCTTATACATTTATCTGCCAACACGAAATCTTCATCATAATCACGATAACTGAGCTTTAATAATGCTGCGTAATATAGAGAATTTACACTTGACGCACTCTTATAAAAATCCAATAGTCTAACCAATTCTTCATGCTTTTCATGCCAATCATCTGTAATCAAATCATTTAAGACATCAATGCATTTGAATTCATAACTTACCACAGCAGCAAGATATAGCAATAGATCAACGAATTCACCATCCTTCGCTTCACGGGCTAAAATAAGTTCGTTGCATATATCTAGTTCTCCATGCGCTTCATTGAATTTATTAAGAAATCTTGAAAAGTCAATATCGTTTTTCATTAACGAAATAATCAAATTTTTCTTTTCAGGTATCATTTATATTAATTTAACCCCTCAAAACTCTGAATGCCATTATTGAATATATCTAACGCTTTACCTTTTCCTGGGCCGATATTTATTTGGTCGTCTTCAGATTTGAAGAATGCATTATTTTTCTTTCCATCTTTTACCCACTTCTGGCATATCAGGATAGGTCATCCGGGTCAGTGCTGCTGAATCTTTAACATTTCTAGATTTTATGCGCTGAACGCGCCGCGCCAGACGATGTCGCCGTTACTGTCGGTGACCGATTGCGGCAACCCGTTGATTTCGCTGTGATACCAGTAAATTTCCGCGTACTGCTGTCGGCTGTCGACGCGCGCCAGCGGCTCGTAGCTGTTTTCCGTGTAGATATACTGCACGGCGGCTTCCGGGTCGCGGTCGCCAGTTTCGCCCACCATTTGCAGCCTGGACCATGCGTACTGCGTGCGTTCCGGCGTGCGGCTGTGGTGTCGCCTTCGATATGACCTGGCTGACCGACTGAATAAGCAGTTGCCTCTATCCCCCGATAAATGTATTTTTCACACCGGAACTTACCACTTCCTATAAGAAAACTATAAACAGGTTAAAACTCAACTGGCATTATTCCCTGCAGTTAAAATTCTTGTTATCAAATCGATATCGTCCAATATTCGAGAGACCATAGCTTATCTTACAGAAATTCTCTATAAAAACTTAAAGATATGATAGTTCAATAAGTTAATAAAGCAGATATTATCTTATTGAATCTGCATATTCTGAAATGAATTACATTCATCTATCTGACGAACATGAGACACTTGTCTTACACCAGGCTCTACAAATACATTTCAGTATAATAATACCTGTTAACATAATAAATAAGGCCAGTTTTTTCTGGCCATTAAAAGATAAATATATATAGCATTATTATTTTACTTTATATATTATCTGAGATGAGCCATTTTCATATTTATTTATCACCTCTATAAGCTTGTGACTTTCATTATATTTCAGTTCAACAACTCTCGTTGTGCTGGAATCAGTTGCGCAATCCCTTTCGCTAATAATAATATGGTTCAGAATGTTATCTTCAAACTTAAAATCCCACTGTCCTTCCCCTATAGAACTTTTTATCAATAAAATTGAATTTTCATGCTTATTAAAGAATCGTGAAACCGTCTTTAACCTGAAGGTCCCAACTTTTTGGAATGAGATACGTTCTGAATAATCATTGTAATAAAAATAAAAAGTCCTGCTGGTAACACGATCTCCGGCAAGCACATCCTCTGTCATTATTAAAGAACCACTATGATCAAATACATTCCTTTTTACATCTTTTGTAATTTCCTTAGGAAGGCTCAATTCTTTGCCTTTTTTCAGACCAAAAATTTCATTCTCAAATGGAAAAAACTCCACTAACACATTATCAGAATACTTAGTAACTGCTTTATTCTTTTCAACATTGTTAAGAAACTCTTCATGTTTAACTTTCTGCTCTTGTTGCAAAAAGCCATAAAAATCAATTAAATCAATCATTTCTTTCATAATCCACCCTAATAATTAAAATCGCCCTTCATAATTAATTGACGGATATTTTCCAGGCCATCGACAAACTCATCGGCATCTTTTGCATTGATCAATCTTTCATAAACATTTTGCTTATAGGCATCAGTATGAATTCTGCTATGGGCTGGACTACTTACATTCGCGAGTATCTTCTCTTTAGAACTCGTTGGTAAAAAGACGCCGTTATAAGATTGGTTTACATGTAAATCAAAGTCATCCATTTTTAGACGCAAAGCAACCATGCGTGGGTCAGTTGAATTAGACATAACAATATGATGAGCAGCATTTTTATATCCAGGCGTAACCATACCATCCAGCGTCATATTTTTCCTTAATGTGGCCGCATCACTCGAACAACTCATCAACCCCAGCGGATCCACCCACACCAGCGGGTCAACCACATAGGTATACGTATTCAACCCACCCAGCAACCCTATCGGGTCCATCTGGGTGTAGCAGCCGCCGGTCGGGTCATAGTAGCGAAACGTGTTGTAGTGCAGCCCGGTTTCGCGATCGAGGTACTGTCCCTGGAAGCGCAGGTTTTGTGGGGTGTCCCACCTCAGCGCGTCGTTTTCCCGCTCCGTGCGTCCCCATGCGCTGAACGCGCCGCGCCAGACAATATCGCCGTTACTGTCGGTGACCGATTGCGGCAACCCGTTGATTTCGCTGTGATACCAGTAAATTTCTGCATACTGCTGGCGGCTGTCGACGCGCGCCAGCGGCTCGTAGCTGTTTTCAGTGTAGATATACTGCACGGCGGCTTCCGGGTCGCGGTCGCCAGTTTCGCCCACCATTTGCAGCCCGGACCATGCGTACTGCGTGCGTTCCGGCGTGCGGCTGTGGCGTCGCCACACCTGCTTCTCCGTGCGGCGGCCCAGCGCGTCGTAACGGTATTCCGCTTTGCTGAACTCCGCGTCGCCTTCAATGATGACCTGGCTGATGCGCTGCTCATCGTCATAACTGAAGCGCTGCACGATACCGCGATGCGTATCGTGGCGTTCCGTCATGCGCCCGAAGCCGTCATATTCACGGCGCACGCCGTCGAGGCGTTTTAACAGGTTGTCCCAGACCGGCGGCAAATCCGCTGTTGTGCGGTTGTCTGCCGCGTCATACCAGAAACGCTCTTCTCCGGAAGGCTGAATGCTCTGCGTCATGCGTCCTGCCGCATCGTATCCCCACAGAGACTGGCGATATTTATCCGCAGGCGTCGGCGGCGCGCCATCGGTGTACATCTGGCGGATGATCTGATCGGCCCGATCCCACTGGTAGCGGCGCTCAAACACCAGCCGCTGGCGCACATTATCAACGCAGCGCCGCTGGCTGATGCGCCCGGCGATGTCGTAGTGCGTTTCCAGCTCCACCGCCCCCGTGGTGCGGCGGGTTTCCCGGTGCAATTTGTCGCGCTGGTAACTGGCAACCGACAGCGTATTCCCGCCAACGGCAAGCTGCATCTCCAACAAATGTCCGGTACCGTAGCGCAGATACTGCAACTGCCGCCCGTCCGGGAAAGTGGTCGCGCTGAGGTTGCTTAACGCATCGTACTGATGCAGATACGCGCCGGAATGGTTCTCTTCCCCCACCAGATCGCCGAGTTTATTGCGGCGGAAAATCACCACCTCGCCATTTTCTGGCTCGCGCCGGGCAATCATCGCCTGCCGCCACGCGCTGTACGGGAAACGGTGAATTTCAGTGGTCAGGGCGTTGTAGCGATACTCGGTGCGGTGTTGCTCGGTTTCCCGCGCCACCATGCGGCCGATCGCATCGTACTCATAATTCGTCACCAGCGGCGACAAACCGCTACCGCTGGCGGGATGACGCACCAGCGTCGCCACCTGCTGCATGGCATTGTACTGATACTCCGTCTGCCGACCGGCGTAATCGTGCTGGCGGGTCAGCAAGCCTTCAGGCGTATAGTCAAAGCGCCATTGCTGGTTGTTAGCGTTGGTCAGCGTCACCAGGCGGCCCGCACGGTTGAAGCGAAAACGCGTCACCTGCCCGGCGGGATCGATAGCCTCAATCACCTGGCCGCGCACATTGAGCGTCACTTTACGCTCCAGCAGGCCATCAATGTTCTGCCCGCACAGCAGCCCGGCGTGGTTATAGCTGAACAGGGTTTCTCGCCCGTCGGCGCGGATCCAGGTTTGCAGACGGCCTGCCGGGCTCCAGATATAGCGTTCGCTGTTGCCGAGCGGATCGGTGGTGCTAATCAGTTTGCCGGAAGCGTCGTACTGGTTACGGCTCTGGTAACCGGAACAATCCTCTTCACGGATAAGCTGGCCGAGCGCGTCCCACCAGAAACGGTGGCTGTTCTCCAGCGCATCAATGCGCCGCAGCAAATCGCCCTGCGCGTTCCACTCAAAGCGCGTTACGCCGCCTTCCGGGTCGGTCAGCTTCACCACATCGCCCGCAACGTTGTATTCGTATTGCCAGATTGCGCCATCGGGCAGCACTTCTTTCAACGGAAAGGCGTACAGCGGATGCCAGCTGGTCAGCGTCGTGCGGCCCAGCGGATCGCGCTCCATGGTCAGATTGCCACGCGCATCCCACGCATATTCCCAGTTCGCGCCATCCGGCTGCACCATCGCCAGCAGTTGTTCGGAGTTGCCCGCCCAGCGAAATTGCCAGTTGCCGCCGTGCGGATCGGTGTAAGCGGTGATGCGAAACAGTTCATCCCAGTGATGTTCGCTTGAGACGCCTTCGTCGTTGCTGACGCGCGCACGGCGCTGTGTTTCGTCGGCATCGATGCGCCAGCGTTCCAGCACCTCGCCCCCATCGTCAAGCACCTGGTACGCCTCAACGCGCCAGTGCCGCGAGTTGGCGTCGGGCCGCCACTGGTACTGCACTTTCAGCCCGGTGGCGTAGGCGTGCCAGGCCATCATCTCGCTGGCCTGATCCCAGCCGAACTGGCGGGTGACGATGCCGTCGGCGTCGGTGACGGCGATCAATTGCCCCTGCTCGTTAAAACGGTAAGAGACCAACAGATGACGCGCGCCATCGTACACCTGATAAACCGCACACAGGCGGCCGGAGAGCGCGTCATACTCCAGCTCAACGTCCAGCGCTTCGTTATCGCCGGAGATGCGCACCAGTTGCCCGCGCTCGTTCCAGCTAAAGTGCTGTACGTTTTCATGGCGGTCATAAATGCGCTGAATGCGCCACTCGCCAGGACGCGTTGGGTCCGGTTCGTACAACTGGTGCTCGCCGTCATTTTGCTGAATGACCATCGCCCCGTTCGGGCTACAGAACAGCTTAATGCCATCTTCCTGGTAATCGATCATGTCGCCCGGCTGCACATTTCCCATGCCCAGCTCACGGCCAGTCATATCGAGGAAGATCAGCTGATTATCCGCCCGCCGGTAGAGGCGGGTTTCAAACGGCAGCATCCAGCCGGTGCCGAGCATGCCGGTTGACAGGTTGCGGCTGTGGTAAATGCGCTGCCAGTAGAGCGGCATTCTGTCTGGCAGCACGAAATCGAGATCCTCTTCTTTGCTGAGGATTTTCGCGCCGGTAAGGATATTGACCGGATGCACGGTGTTTACTGCCGCCGCCAGTACCGGCATCACCCCCGCCGAAGCGACATAAGCGCCAAGCGGACAGATAATTTCCCGCATCAGGCGGTTTACGATCAGCCGGTTACAGCCCATTTTGATAAGCGAGGGGATAATCGCCACGACCGCGCTGCCAAGCAGGTTGCCCGCGAGGTAAGCCAGTTGGTTTTTACCGCTGTGGATATCGCGCACGGTGATGGTGTCGCCACCGATACGCACGCGCGGGTTTTCGCTGACTTTGATTTCCGCTTCGCAGGTGCTGAGGTGACCATTGCGGGCAGCGGGCTGGTTGTTGATCAGCACCGCTTTTGAACCCTGGGCGATAAAGTTGCTGCTGGTAACCATATGGCCTTTTTTGCAGGCCACGTTATCGTGCGGCGCGGGAGACGCATACGGGCTGGCGCTCTCCACCAGCGGCTGCGTCAGGTCGTTCCAGGTGTTTTTGCCCCACTGTTTGACATCGTCGAGGGTTAGCTTGCTGGCGCGTTCAGCTATCGCCATCAGCGCTTCGCCCGGCATCAGCGCCGTTTTCAGCGTTGCGGCGACGCCCGCCAGCGCCATCATGCCGAACCCGGCCCAGTCGAAGCTGCTCTCATCCGCAGAAGCGGTCGCATTCAGGTAATCGCGATCGACGGTACCAGCGGCACGCGCCGCCTTTTTACCCATGATCAGCACGTTATCCGAGCCAGAGATAATTTGCGCATCGGGAGGCCCAGGGTCTATCAGGCTATCGACGAGTTTTCCCGCTGCATTGCCCACGCTCTCCAGCGCACCGCTGAACATCAAGCCAGCCACCGCCACACCGGCGACGACGATACCGATAGGCGTGGTAGCGGCAATAAAGATCGCGGCGACAATCGCTCCTTCCACTAACCCGCCGACAAAATCCGCCAGCGCGGAGCTATGGATCAGCGGGTCATCAATGCGCGCTGCAAGGTAATCCGTCATCCGTTACGCCCCCGGCTGCACACCGCTTTTTACCGCCGTCCAGAACGCCTCTGCGTCGGCATCAAACGGGGCGACACGGCTGAGCGTGAACGCCATCAGGTGATCTTCCACGCGGGCGACGGCGAGTTTTTCATACACGGTAACGTGTTGATTTTCAAAACGCAGCGCGACTTCACGGGCGGGCAGCCCGCCGATGTCGCTATCCTGCACCTCGTCCAGCACCACCTTTTTCATGCTGCGCTTCACTTTCGCCAACTGCTGCTGGAGGAAATTCTCTTCCTCGCCGGGTTTGATATCCCACGCGCGGGTGATGACGAGCGTTGCGCCCTGCTCTTTGAATTTCAGCACATTGATGCTGTGATCCTGATACGCGCCCGGTAACGCCAGCACGCCTTCAGAGAGTGTAAACGTCGCCATTATTTATCCGTCCCTTGATTAAATGCGGCTTTTACCGCGGCCTGAATTTGTTCCGGTGTCGGCTCGACAGTTGGCAGGCTCTCTGGCCGTGTAATATTGAGATCCAGCGTGCCGCCGGTGTTGATTTCACCATTGCTCAGCGCATCGATGCTGAAGTTCAGACATTGCAGTGAAACCGTGCCGTTGGCGCCAAGCGTCAGCACCGATTTGCCCGCCACCAGCATGATGCCGCTGTCGGAAGCCTGCACCAGCGCGCCCTGCACTTTTTGGGTAAAACCGCCGCCGACCAGTTGTTCATGCGCCAGTTGCGTGGCCTGGGTATGCGATCCCGCCACTGCGCCGGTGTAATCCCGCGTCACGTTTACGGTCTGCGAGCCGCCAACGGTATGCGTTTCGTCGTTTTTCACGTTGGTATCAAGATTGCGCTCGGCCTGGATCCACACCTGCTCCTCCCCGGCTTTATCTTCAAAGCGCAGGGCGTTGGCGTTATCGACTGAGCCATCTTTCGAACGGCTGAGGAAGCCCATTTGCGTCGCAGCAGCAGGCAGCGCCCACGGCGGCATGCTGGCTTCGTTATAGACGCGCCCGGTGATAATCGGCCGGTCCGGATCGCCGTTGATGAAGTCGATCACCACTTCGTCGCCGACGCGTGGAATTTGTACGCCGCCAAAGCCCTGGCCCGCCCAGGCGCTGGAGACGCGCACCCAGCAGGAGCTGGTGTCGTCGCCCTTCGCCAGCCGATCCCAGTGAAACTTCACCTTCACCCGGCCATATTTGTCCGTCCAGATGCTTTCGCCCTGCGGACCGACGACGCGCGCAGTTTGCGGGCCATACGTTCGCGGCCAGGCGGTTTGCTGTGCGGGGCGGAAGACCACCGAGGAGGGAATGACGCTGAAATCAATGCGGTGCACCGTCTGGCTATCTGCACCGCTGGCATAGCGGTTCTCTTCGAAGTTGTAATGCGCGGCGGTCACCAGATATTCGCCGTTATCATTGAAAAACGCGGCATTGGTCAACTGGAAAGTGCTGCCTGGCACGATACCGATCGCCGTGGCGGTGCCTTCGATTTGCTGATGTTCGACCTGCCAGCGCTCCTGACGGATGCGGGCATAAAATTCGCCGTGGCCATGCTCGACAAAACGCCCCGGCCAGTCGTATACGTCAATGCTGCCCGGCTGCGGCGATGAAGGGTTCTGCCGTGCCTGGAACAACCATGCGTTAGGCTTGCGGAAATCATAATCATCAAGGCTGTAGATGCCCGGCGTGACGCTATCTTCCAGCGCCCACTGGCTGATGCCCTCTTCATCCGTGCTGCCGCCGGACGGCGTCTGGTGATAGGGAATGATTTCATAGCCGCTGAACGGTTGATGTTGCGTGGCGGCGTCGGTCAGCACCAACGTGTGTTTGTCTGCTTCATGCTTAAAGTGGTAAGCAATCCCTTCCAGCTCCATCAGGCGGCTGATGAAATCGAAGCTGCTCTCCTGGTACTGCACGCAATATTCCCAGACGCGGTAACTGCCGCTCAGCTTATCTTCCAGATTGACCTGGTATTCGCCAAGCAGGGTTTTGACGATTTGCGGCACCGTCTGCCCCTGGAAGATGCGCAGGTTGCGGTCGCGTTTCATTGGCCACAGATCCGGCTCGACGGTAAGCTGATAGACAGCGTAGCGTGTCCCGCTCAGTTCCACCGCGCTGACTGCCACGCGGGTGATTTTGCCGTTGAAGTAGCGGGAGCCGGAAAGCGATTGCGTGGGCACGGTAACGGTGACCGCTTTGCCGAGCAACTGGCTGCGATTCATGCGCGCGTCGGTGCCCAGCAGTTGCAGGTTGAATGCAAACGCTTCGGATAACGCCTCACGACCTGAAAATTTCCAGAAAAGCAGTCCTTCGACGGGTAACTGAACAGTAATACGATTGCTCATAAATCGGATCCTGACATAACGGCGCAAGCCGCTCCGGGCTTCGCCTGTAAGTTTAATGTTACGGAATAATTGACACGCTACCGCAAAATTTCTGTGAATGTAAAAGGACGTTATTGTCTGATTTTTCGGCGCGAGAAATGCCAGGAATAGTCCTAATCAGGTATCTAAAAACCAGAAAACCCGCCAATTTTTAGAGGGTTAGCCACGTAGCACAATCTGGAAATAATACTTATACGAAATTTTTATGACATTTACTCACGCGGAAACGTGTCATACAGGTTTTATTTACCACAGATAAAACCAGACCGGTGATAACGTTTTCTCGCCTCTTCTCGCGCTTTCACATTAAAAATGAGACAGCCGACCAGAAACACGGTATAACGTTTTCATTACCATCGCATCCTTATTTTTTACTTATCTTAAATTAAGCCATTATATGCCCAAGGCATAGACCCTACGAATATTTAATACCCATTTAATGGTCGTTAAGCAGGATTAAATTAGTACTAAACTGGAGGGAATAATGGAAACGTATAATCAGTATGGACAACGTATTGGTCAGGAATTTTCGGAATGGACAAAACGGGCGATGCCCGAGAAAGTCGCTCTTACTGGTCAATACTGTAACGTTGTTCCACTGGCGGTTGATCACGCCGAAGACCTCTTCCCGGAATGGCAGAGCATCGACGACGATCGCGACTGGACCTACCTTGAGGATGTCAGGCCAAAGGATATGACGGCCTGTTATTCCTATTTAAGAAATCTGTCTACACACAAAGAAAGAATTTATTACGCCGTACAGGATAAAGCCGATCAGCAAATAAAAGGGATATTTTATGTCGGTAAATTTGATCCGGAGAATGGCTCCTTCGATATTGGCGGCGTTAACTGGACGCCATTAATGAAAAGGACGCGCATGAGTACCGAAAGCCTTTATTTGGTTCTGGCTTATTTCTTTGATCAATTAAAATACCGCCGCTGTGAATGGCGCACCAGCAGTTATAATACGGAAGCGATTAAATCGGCAGAACGAATTGGTTTTGTGAAAGAAGGCGTATTAAGGGATAAGCGCATTCGCAAAGGCCATCTGACGGATATTTCAGTGTTCTCGATTACCTTACGGGAATGGCCGGCGATCTCGTCAATGATAACTGGCTGGCTGCGCACAGATAACTTCGACGACCGTAGCCGCCAGCTGCACAAGCTGGCGTCGTTTCGCCGCTACTGAGGTTGCCATGCGTTGGCTTACCGCGCAACGCATGGCTTTAGGGCTTATTTTCCGTGCTGTTTGAAACGGAAATCTTCCATAAAGTTGCTCAGTTTTTCCACCGCACCAAGCGTCAGCGCGTTATAGATCGAGGCACGGATGCCGCCGATCGCGCGGTGTCCCGTCAGGCCAGAGAAACCCGCCAGCTCCGCTTCCTGCAGGAATTTATCCTCCAGCGCCGCCGTTGGCAGTGTAAACGCGGCGTTCATATCTGAACGGAAGGCCGCATCTCCCCAGTTACGATAGAAACCGTCGCTGTTATCAATGGTGCTGTAGAGCAGCGCCGATTTCTGCTGGTTGATGCGCGCCATGTTTTCCAGGCCGCCAATATCATTCAGCAACCAGCGGGTCACCAGCATCACCACATAAATGGCGAATACCGGCGGCGTATTCAGGTTAGAGTGCGCTTCCACCTGGCGACGATAATCGAGAAACGCTGGCAGGTTAGTCGGGCCGTTTTGCACCACGCTGTCGCGAACCAGTACGATGGTCACGCCCGCCGGGCCGATGTTTTTCTGCGCGTGGGCATAAATCAGCGAGAATTTACCGGCATCGCACGGTTTGGAGAGAAAATCAGAGGACATATCGCAAACGCGCGGCACATCATCGCGGCCCAGCACGCGATCGAACTGTAAGCCTTCCACCGTTTCATTGGAAACATAGTGGATGTAAGGTGCGTCCGGGGAGAAATCCAGCTCTTCGTCGGTCGGCAGACGACGGTAACCCTCTTTTTCACCGCTCCAGATCACGCGTACCGGCCCTTCGCGCATAGCTTCGGTGATCACTTTGCGGCTCCAGTAACCGGTATCGAAATACTCAGCCGGGTGCTTTTTGCCGCGCAGCATGGTCATTGGCACCATCGAGAATTGCTGCGTTGCGCCGCCCTGTAAAAACAGAATGTGATAATCCGCAGGCAAACCCAGCAGCGTGCGAATATTATTTTCGGTTTCGCGTACCACATTTTCAAACCATGCGGAGCGATGGCTGATACCCAGAATCGACAGGCCCACTTCCGGGACATTAATAATAGCCTGTTGTACCTGGTTTAATACGACGTCAGGTAATGCGCCCGGCCCGCCGGAGAAATTAAGGGTGTTGTTAGGATTTAATGACATGTTATTTCCTGAGTCATAGTTATCGTTTTAAAGGGCCTGACCGGCGTACTTAAGCAGCATTTCCCGCATCGCGGTTTTCACTTTCAGCATGTGAATTTGCTTATTCGGGAACATCTCTTCATCGTCCATCGCATGAACAACCATTGCCGGATCGATTTCAAAAATCAACAGTTCGCCGTCGCGCGTTTCAGCGCAGTCGATGCCGATATACTCCAGCCCGGTACGCTGGCTGATAGCATTCAGCGCTTCGCGATGACGTTCAGCAAAGTCAGAAAACTCATTGAAGAAACGGCCTTCCTGCGCACGTTTGTCCGCATCTTCGTACATCCCGGCGTTAACGTAGTGGATCATCCAGTGCGAAGAGACGCCCATATGGCAGGCGAACGGTTTACCGTCGATCAGCACCACGCGCATTTTGCGGAACAGGCCATCTTCGCCGCTGTAATCGACAAAGCGCGAAACGAAAAACTCCTCCCCGGCCGTCTCTTCCAGGTAGGCTGTAATGGCCGCGGCAGAGTCGATTTTTTGCAGGCCGTGACCGCCGTGGCTGCCTACCGGGCGAACAATAATCGGGAAGTCGTGATCAGCGACGATATCTGCCAGCGCTTTCTGACCACAAGCGACATCATGCAGCGCCTGGCGGGAAACATGCAGCGCCGGACAAATCACTAAACCAGGGACATTTTGCAGCAGCAGGCTGGCGTTATGACGCTCAGACGTCGGGACGTTTTTCGGCGGGTTCAGTACCGGTTTTGGCCAGTTACGCAGAGCATATTCAAGGCGCAGCAGCACGGATTCCTGCTCATCGCTGGCACCAATTGCCACCATAACCACGTCATGTTCCGGCACCGGTGCCGTCAGCGGATTGTCGTTCAGCGGATCGACGTAGTAATAGATGAGGTCGATATCGCTGTCTTCCATCAGGCAGTCGAGCGGGATATTTGCCGAGAGATTGCCCGGCACCATTAACATCAGCAGGCGTAATTTTGTCGGCTGACGCGCCGGCCAGTGATAAACGCGCTGCATATCCAGCGCCTGCGCCTGGATTTGCAGGCCCAGTTCTTCGTGCTTCAGGCTCATCATCGCGGTCGCGAGATTCATCCATAACACGGCATCTTCAGGGGCATTCTGCGCCTGCGCGATCATCTCCTGCGTGGCCGAGGTGAAATCAACACCCGCAATACTCATACGCAAAAAAGGCGCCATTCCGAGGAATCGCGCCGACGAAACGCCTGATTCGGTCGTTAGTGGCATGGTGGTTAATCCTGTTTGTATGGTGCATATCGCTTATGATGCGACATAACGCCAATAAACAATTCGCGGAATAGCGGCCTTAGTTGTCGGGATAACTGAGCGTAAACCGGCCAAATCAGTGACGCGGTGAATAAGTGAAAGTAAAAAGAAAGAGTAATACTCGAAAAATAATTAATAAAAACAATCGGTAAATAACGGCACGGCTGACAGGAAATATAATGAAATATTTCCTGTCAGCCGCTTCGTTACTACAGATAAATCGTGCGTATCTGGGATATGAAAACCTGAGCCTTTCGGCTCAGGTTGATTCGGGTTAGCGTGTTATCTGTAGATCTTTGATGGTGACAGGCAGCTCCGCGCCGTCTTTCCACTGCGTTAATGGCATAAAGACGTTGTAATCGACAAGCCAGGCCAGCGTCTGTTTCTCGCCTTTATTGTCACTCTCCATTTCGCATGCGACTTTCCAGTAGCGCCCACTCAGTGCACTGCTGATCTGGCGAGCCTCATCGCTACCGGTCACTTCGCAATGGCGGTTGATCGCGGTTTTGTCGCCCGTTTTGCCCTTCGCAGGCAGCACCGTATCAAAGGTAAATTTCTGTCCCTGATGCAGCGGGAAACGCAGGTTGGTGTGTAATTCGCTGATGATACTCGGCGAACTATCCAGGCTGATACCGCCTTTTAATTGCCCAAGGTTACCCAGAGTCAGGCGCTGTGCCTTAAACACGTTGTAATTTTCCAGCAGCAGCATCAACCCATTGGGTTGAACATCCAGCTCCATCGGCACGCCTTCATCACTCCCCCAGAGCAGGGTCCATTTCATTTTTTTGAAGCGAGGCGTCGCCCACGGATTCACAATCTGCTGCGCCTGTTTGTCTATCTCCACAGGCAGCGGGAATTGCGCCAGCCATTGTGGCGAATTGCTGCTCATATCCGGCAGCATCGGACCAAGCGTAGAGGAGACGCTTTTTTTCTTCGCCTGGGGAACATAAGCCCCTTCCCCTTTAAAAGCAGAAGGCGTGCTCATTGCGCATAGCTGCTTAAACGCCGCAGCGGTGGCGGGCGTATTGGTAAAATCCGCCGCCCGGCGCAGCGCTGCTTTCCCGCTCAGGCTATCGGATACATAACCTTCCGGCGTCATATCCAGCCCGGCGAGCACGCTGTCTTTATTGGTTGCGCAGTTATAAGCGTGTACTTCGATTTTCATATCGAATGGCGCGTCATACGGCGGATCGTACTGAATCTCGTTGTATTCGAAGCCGATTTTCGCAATCAACAGATCCTTAGCGCGGATAACCGAAGCAGTATCCAGCAGGATCGGCGTGTCATATTGCGATTTTTTTTCAATGTAGACCCAGTTGGCATTTTTCAGCCCGGGAGATTTGCAGAGGCTGGCGGCGACATCATTCAGTTCGTTGTTCGGGCTGGGGGCGGCATAACGTCCGTAGCTATCGCCATAAAAGCGGCGCACGACCGCCTCTTGATCGTCGAGCATTTCCCAGTACAGTTTCACCGCTTTTTGCGTGGAGCAATCGAAGCCGTCCCAACGGTTAATGTTTTGCCCATCTTCAAAAACAATATGATTCATTGCCGTAATGCGATCGTTAAGTCGAATCATTAGCAGCGGATTTACCGTGCTGCTAACGACTTTTTTGCCCTGCCCGTCAGCCGCATGGCTGCTTAACGTCACGGCCAGTAATGCTGGCAGAAGAAACTTGCCCGTTTTCATTTTCATTCCTTTGTCAGCGCAAATGGAGTAGCGCAATAGAGGTGTAGTGATGAAGTTATCGGCAGCAGGCAGGAAATATAAAGGTCTTAAAGGGGAGGCTGAAATTCACCAAAAATGATAGTAATGGATGAACCGAATAGTGTGATTCACCCATCAGGCAACGCCGCCAGCTTACTCTGCCAGCGCCTGCGCGCAGGCCCACGCGCTGGACCACGCCCACTGGAAGTTATAGCCACCCAGCCAGCCGGTGACATCCATCACCTCGCCGATAAAGTAAAGCCCTGGCACATTGCGGGCTTCCATCGTGCGGGAAGAGAGTTCGTGGGTATCAACGCCGCCCAGCGTCACTTCCGCAGTACGGTATCCTTCCGTGCCGTTCGGCTGAACGCGCCAGTGCGTGAGTAATTCGACCAGTGACTCCTGTTCGCGGCTGTTAAGCTGCCTCAGCGTGACATCCGGGATCTGTTCTAACTGCTGCAAACATTCGACCAGCCGTTTCGGTAACTGCATCGCCAGCGTGTTTTTCAGGCTTTGATTCGGGTGCGCTTCGCGCTGTTCATCCAGGAAGCTTGCCAGATCGCACTCCGGCAACAGATTAATGCTGACGAATTCGCCCGGCTGCCAGTAGCTGGAAATTTGCAGAACCGCCGGACCTGAAAGCCCGCGGTGAGTAAAGAGCAGATTTTCCCGGAAAACCGTACCGTCTTCAGCGGTAATCACCGAAGGCACCGACACGCCGGAGAGCGTCTGCATCTGCTCCAGCAGTGGCTTATGCAGAGTAAAAGGCACCAGACCGGCGCGTGTTGGCAGCACTTTCAGGCCGAATTGTTCGGCGATTTTGTAGCCAAATGGTGAGGCGCCAAGCCCCGGCATCGACAACCCGCCGGACGCAATGACCAGTTTCGCGGCCTGTACGCTGTCGCCATTCAATTGCAGCGTGTAACCCTGATCATCGCGCGTCACGCTCAGCACTTCGCTGCGCAGGCGCTGTGTGACATGGCCTTTTTCGCACTCGGCCACCAGCATATCGACAATCTGTTGCGCCGAATCGTCGCAGAAAAGTTGCCCTAACGTTTTCTCATGCCAGTCGATACCGTGCTTGCCGACCAGATCGATAAAATCCCACTGGGTATAGCGCGCGAGAGCAGATTTGCAAAAATGCGGGTTCTGGCTCAAATAGGCTGCGGGTTCGACGTAAAGATTAGTGAAATTGCAGCGACCGCCACCGGACATCAGGATCTTGCGCCCCGGTTTTTTGCCGTTATCCAGTAACAGCACACGACAGCCCGCCTGCCCGGCCAGCGCTGCACAGAACATGCCCGCCGCACCCGCGCCGATAACAATGGCATCAAACCTTTCCACACCTGCACCCTCATAAAAAAATCGTGGCGAATTGTAAAGAGTTCACGCTGGTCACACCAGCGCGGAGAGAGCGAAAAACAACATGGCATTGAAAAATATACGATAATTTCAAAGCTTCAGCGGAATGTAAGAAATAATGTCAAAAAAAATACATATTTCACTTTGCCGACACCGCTAATGTCCCTGATAATGCGCCGCGTTCATGACCTCAAAATGGCTTAACGTCTATGCTACATTTGTTTGCTGGCCTGGATCTTCATACCGGGTTATTACTCTTGCTTGCTCTGGTCTTTGTTCTGTTCTACGAAGCAATCAATGGCTTCCATGACACAGCAAACGCCGTGGCAACCGTAATTTATACACGTGCTATGCGTTCTCAGCTGGCGGTGGTGATGGCGGCGATATTTAACTTCTTCGGCGTTTTGCTGGGCGGGTTAAGCGTTGCCTATGCGATTGTGCATATGTTGCCAACCGATCTACTGCTGAATGTCAGCTCCGCGCACGGCCTGGCAATGGTCTTCTCCATGCTGCTGGCGGCGATTATCTGGAACCTTGGTACCTGGTATCTGGGTCTGCCAGCTTCCAGCTCCCACACCCTGATTGGCGCGATTATCGGTATTGGTTTAACCAATGCGCTGATGTCCGGCACTTCAGTCGTGGATGCCTTAAATATCCCGAAAGTGCTGGAGATCTTCGCCTCCCTCATTCTTTCACCGATTGTTGGGCTGGTGATCGCAGGCGGCCTGATATTTATCCTGCGCCGCTACTGGAGCAATACCAAAAAACGCGCGCGTATTCATATGACGCCAGCTGAACGCGAGAAGATCGACGGTAAGAAAAAGCCGCCGTTCTGGACGCGTATCGCCTTGATTCTTTCCGCTATCGGCGTGAGTTTCTCCCACGGCGCGAACGATGGCCAGAAAGGCATCGGCCTGATTATGCTGGTGCTGATTGGCGTTGCGCCCGCGGGCTTCGTGGTAAATATGAACGCATCAGGTTATGACATTACTCGTACGCGTGATGCCGTCAACAACGTGGAAACTTACTTCCAGCAACACCCAACGCTGCTGCAAAAAGCGACCGGCGTTGATCCGCTGATTCCGGCACCAGAAGAGGTGAACACGCAACCTGGCGAATTCCATTGCCATCCGGGTCGCGCAATTGTGGCGCTGGATCGGGCAAAAGTGATGCTGACTGGTATCGAAAACTACGAGCAGATTCCGCTGGAGCAGCGCGGCCAGCTGCGCCGTATTATGCTTTGCCTCTCCGATATTACGGATAAAGTGGCGAAGCAGCCGGATATCAGCGCCGACGACCAGCGTCTGCTGAAGAAACTGAAAGGCGATATGCTGAGCACAATTGAGTATGCGCCAATCTGGATCATCATGGCGGTAGCGCTGGCGTTAGGTATTGGCACAATGATCGGCTGGCGCCGCGTGGCGACCACCATCGGCGAGAAAATTGGTAAGAAAGGTATGACCTACGCCCAGGGAATGTCCGCGCAGATGACTGCGGCGGTGTCTATCGGGCTGGCCAGTTATACCGGGATGCCGGTTTCCACCACGCACGTGCTCTCTTCTTCCGTGGCCGGGACAATGATTGTCGACGGCGGCGGTTTGCAGCGCAAAACCGTGACCAATATTCTGATGGCCTGGATCTTCACTCTGCCAGCCTCGATTATTTTGTCCGGCGTGCTGTACTGGCTCTCGCTGCATCTGATTTAACGCAGCGAAGACGCAATAAAAAACGGGTCAGGAAACTGGCCCGTTTTTTTTTATTCTCAGATTAGCGCCGCGCTCAATGCCAAATCATCAGCGCAATCAGGCTGATGACCACCAGGCCACACAGCGAGCTGGTTAAAATAAACTGACGGCGAACGCGCTCACAGCGGCGGATGAATTCGTCATCATGGTGATCGCGATAGCGCTGGGCATAGATATACCAAACCAGACGCATCTGCTTACTGGGCTGGCCGTGCGCGGTAAAAAAGCCGCCGCCATCCACGTACTGATAGAGTAAGGGATCACAACCACGAAGTACCACTAACAGCGCGCGTAGCGATGAGTAATAACGCGCCATGTTAACCAAACACACCACACATAAAGCCCAAAACAGCGCAACAGTGTTGATCACCATATCCCCTCCCCAGCGATCGCCCGCGAAGAAAGACTCCGGAACGCTCGCGCCTGGATACCCAACCAAGTCTGACAACGAATAGTGTTACCAATCCCCGAACGGGAAGACAAGCACAGGCGGAGTCCCGCAATTGACCGCGTTTCCTTACGCGGATAACTGGGGGACGCCGTCTGTTTCCGTACGGTTTATTTATAGTGTAGGAGATCCGTTTATTTTTTTGCCACAAGCTTAATCACCATCAATGTATATAGCTGTAAATATTACTTAAGTGATTCGTGATCCAGGTTAATTGACGGTGCTATAAGAGCGTTATAAGGTAGAAATATCTACAAAAGATCCTTAAGGCCGGGCGCTACGCTCACGTGAAACGCAGGATGCGGGCGCAGTGCAACTGTATCAGGGGCATAGCCCCAATGGTCATCGACAACTTATGGAAGGAGTAACACTATGGCTTACACACATATCCTCATCGCAGTCGATCTCGCCCCCGAAAGCAAATTGTTGGTTGAGAAAGCAGTATCCATGGCGCGGCCATACAACGCGAAGGTTTCCCTGATTCATGTCGATGTAAACTACTCCGATCTTTATACCGGTCTTATCGACGTTAATCTCGGCGATATGCAAAAACGTATTTCCGATGAAACTCACCAGGCGCTGACCGAACTCTCCACAAACGCGGGTTATCCGATTACCGAAACTCTGAGCGGCAGCGGCGACCTGGGCCAGGTACTGGTTGATGCGATTAAAAAATACGATATGGATTTGGTGGTATGCGGCCATCACCAGGATTTCTGGAGCAAACTGATGTCCTCCGCGCGCCAGCTGATCAACACGGTTCACGTTGATATGCTGATTGTCCCGCTGCGGGATGAAGAAGAGGATTGATATTCCCGCTAACGATTAGCCGTTAGCCTGAACATAGCCCGGTACGCGCAACGCGACCGGGCTTTTTTATTCCCCGGAACCGGGATAGATATCGAAACGATGGCTTTTGGTCACCACCGCCGATTGCGTGGCAACACCGGCCAGCGGCGGCGCATAATCCGGGCGTTTCACCACTACGCGCTTGATGGCAAGCTTGCGCGCAGGCTCCAGCAAACCGTCGGCGTCGAGATCCGGGCCAACCAGCGACTGGAATACCCGCATCTCCTTCTTCACCAGCGCGCTCTTTTGCTTATGCGGGAACATCGGATCGAGATAAACCACCTGCGGGCGCGGCGTGATATCCGCCAGGCTCGTCAGACTGGAAGCGTGAATCAGTTGCAGCCGTTCGCGCAGCCACGGGCCGATTTCCGCATCCGCATAGCCGCGATGAAGACCATCCTCCAGCAGCGCAGCAACGACCGGATTACGCTCCAGCATCCGCACGCGGCAACCTACCGACGCCAGCACAAACGCATCGCGCCCCAGCCCTGCCGTGGCATCCACCACCTCCGGTAAATAGCTGCCTTTGATGCCAACCGCTTTAGCGACGGCTTCACCGCGACCACCGCCAAATTTACGCCGGTGCGCCATACCGCCCGCGACAAAATCGACAAAGATGCCGCCCAGTTTCGGCTCATCGCGCTTACGCAGTTCCAGATGCGTCGGCGTTAACACCAGCGCCATCAGGTTGTCGTCATCCGCCTCCAGCCCGAAGCGGGCCGCAAGAACAGATAAGGCGCCGTCTCCGGCGCCTGTTTCATCCAGCAAACAGATTTTCACTGCATCAGCCTTCGATACCGTAATGCTCAAGCATGGCGTCAATCTGCGGCTCGCGACCACGGAAGCGTTTGAACAGCTCCATCGGCTCTTCCGAGCCACCGCGGGTCAGGATGTTATCGAGGAACGACTGCCCGGTTTCGCGATTGAAAATGCCTTCTTCTTCAAAGCGGGAGAAGGCATCCGCCGCCAGCACATCGGCCCACAGATAGCTGTAGTAACCCGCCGCATATCCGCCAGCGAAAATATGGCTGAAGGCATGCGGGAAGCGGCCCCACGACGGCCCCGGCACCACGGCGACCTGGCGTTTGATTTCGGCCAGCGTTTCGAGGATTTTTGCCCCCTGCTCTGGGATGAATTCGGCGTGCAAGCGGAAGTCGAACAGGCCGAACTCCAGCTGACGCAGGATAAACATCGCCGCCTGATAGTTTTTCGCCGCCAGCATTTTGTCCAGCAGCTCCTGCGGCAGCGGCTCGCCGGTTTCATAATGGCCGGAGATAAACGCCAGCGCTTCCGGCTCCCAGCACCAGTTTTCCATAAACTGGCTCGGCAGCTCGACCGCATCCCACGGCACACCGCTGATCCCTGCAACACCGGCGGTTTCAACGCGCGTCAGCATATGATGCAGACCGTGACCAAACTCATGGAACAGGGTGATCACTTCGTCATGGGTGAACAGCGCCGGTTTGCCGTTGACCGGGCGGTTAAAGTTACAGGTGAGGTAAGCGACGGGTTTTTGCAGCGAACCGTCGGCGCGGCGCATCTGGCCAACGCAGTCATCCATCCACGCGCCGCCACGTTTGTGCTCGCGGGCATAGAGATCGAGATAGAAGCTGCCGCGCAGCTCGTTGCTCTCATCGTAAAGTTCGAAGAAACGCACGTCCGGATGCCAGACATCAATATCCTTGCGCTCTTTGGCGGTGATGCCGTAAATACGTTTCACCACTTCAAACAGGCCGTTCACCGCGCGGTTTTCCGGGAAGTACGGACGCAGTTGCTCATCGCTGATGCTGTAAAGATGCTGTTTCTGTTTTTCGCTGTAGTAACCGATATCCCACGGTTGCAGCTCATCAACGCCGAATTCGGCTTTAGCGAAGGCGCGCAGTTGCGCCAGCTCTTTTTCGCCCTGCGGACGCGCGCGTTTGGCGAGATCGGTTAAGAATTCCAGTACCTGCGCCGGGTTTTCCGCCATTTTGGTGGCCAGCGATTTAAAGGCATAGCTTTCAAAACCGAGCAGTTGCGCCAGCTCGTGACGCAGCGCGAGGATCTCGGCCATGATCGGGCTGTTATCCCACTTGCCCGCATTCGGCCCCTGATCGGAAGCGCGGGTGCTGTAAGCGCGATACATCTCTTCACGCAGCGCCTGGTTATCGCAATAGGTCATCACCGGCAGATAGCTCGGGATATCCAGCGTCAGCAACCAGCCTTGCTGCTCTTTGGCTTCTGCCTGCGCTTTCGCTGCCGCCAGGGCGCTTTCCGGCATGCCGGAGAGTTCAGATTCGTCAGTAACCAGCTTGCTCCAGCCCATAGTGGCATCGAGCACATTGTTGCTATAGAGGTTGCCGAGTTCAGAGAGACGTGAGGCGATTTCGCCATAGCGCTGCTGTTTCTCTTTTGGCAAGCCGATGCCCGACAGTTTGAAGTCGCGCAGCGCATTATCCACAGATTTTTTCTCCGCCACACTCAGCGCAGCGTAATGCGGGCCGTCGCGCAGATCGCGATAGGCGTTGTACAGCCCTTCGTTCTGCCCGACCCAGGTGCTGTACTCCGACAGCAGCGGCAGCGTTTGTTCGTATGCTTCGCGCAGTTCCGGGCTGTTTTTCACTGAATTCAGATGGCTGACCGGCGAGAAGAGACGGCCAAGGCGATCGTCTACTTCAGCCAGCGGCTGACAAAGATTGTCCCAGGTGTAGGGACCGCCCTGCGCAACAACGCGCTCCACTGCGCTCCGGCAGTCGTCCAGCGCTTTGGTCACCGCAGGAACAACATGCTCAGGAAGAATTTTAGAAAAAGGGGGGAGCACAAAAGGCGTCAATAATGGGTTGGTCATAGCGCAGTCCTTGGTATGAAGTATTGGTTAAGAATGGGGCCAAGTCCCGCAGATTTCAATCCCGTGCGCTCCGCGTGCCAGGGTATCGCTGCGATAAGCCACAACGAAGAAAACGCCCGGCGGCATTGCGCTCGCCGGGCATTACGCACAAACCTCAGCGGGATTTATGCGCCATCTCATAGGCCGCAGACAGGTTCAGGCGCTGCCAGAAGCTCTGTTCATCGTTATCGCCAGAGAGCGGGTAACCCGCCGGTATCGCCGTTTTCACCATCAGCGCACGGCGCTGGCTGGCGGAAAGATTCGGCAACGCCGCTTCCAAAAGCACATCAGCCCCTTCCGGTACTTTCAGTTTTTTCTCTGCCCCTTTCTGCTGCGGCAAATTGTAAGTCATGGTGAAACGGTAAAAATCGCGCATCGCCGGGTCGCGATACGGATCGTCTTTTCCGGCGCTCTGCGCACATTGCGCAAGCGACGTGCCGCACTCTTTTTCCAGCGCGGCACGGAGCTGGTCGCGGGCTTCATTAAACAGGGCGCGGTATTTCGCATCATTCAGGTAATGCGCGACGTTACGCTCCGCCACCATCCGTGAACCGATGACATCCAGCGGGTAGTGCACGCCCAGCACCACGCGGGAATAACCATAGCGCGCGCCGCGCGTCAGCAGAGCGTCAAAACGTTCCGGGATCATCTCCGCCATCAGCAGCGAATCGGTATAACCGGTATTGGTATGGCCGCTGGGGAACGAGCCGCCATCCGCGGTATAAGCTTTGTTATCCTTCACCACCACGTCGTCCGGCACCAGGTGGATGCTGTTGTTCTGGATCAGGAACGGGCGCTTATAGTCGAAATGTTTTTTCGCCGCGCCGGTGCTCACTTCGCTGGCTTTGATTAACGCCGCCGCTTTGCCTAATTCGCCTTTGTCATAGGCGGTGAGGAAAGCGTTGCCCAGTTTTGGCCCCAGCGCATCGGCAATAAAATAGAGATAGCTGATTCCCTCAGCATCAGCCAGCGCCTGACGGCGCAAACCCTGCGTGGCATCGCGGTTAATTGCCTCAACGGTATGCAGGTTGGCATCCAGCACCGGCTTTGGCAGAGCGCTAAAACTGGCGAGCAGCGCGATGCCCGCCTGTTGATTCGTTTTAGTCTGGAAATCATAACCGCGCGCTTTCAGCCAGGCGCTGTCCGCCTGTTTAGCGCTCTGCGCGGAGTGCTCCAGTTGATCGCGAGTCAGTGCTGCCGCATTACCCTGCAAGGCCTGGCGCAGCCCGGCCAGTGATTGTGCTTCCAGCGCAACATATGCCTGGCTGTCCGAGGCTGGCGTGGTGGTATTGGCGATATCGCGCGCCTGCACCAGCGGAATATCTTTTGCCATCGCCTGGTGAGCCAACAGCAGCGCGGCAGTTAAAAGAGTGAGACGGATTTTCATTTTTTATCCTTTTATTCAAACAATTACCTTGCCTGAACCTGACGCTAGCGCGGCAGTTTGACACTTTCATGACACCGTTATGTTTTGAAACCTTTTCCGCTGAAATGAAACAAGCCCGCGGTGCAGCGGTAATCTGCGGCAATCTACGGTAAACTGTGCAGAATCTCGTTTATTTTCCGGAATCTCAGTCCCCATGCTCAGTTATCGCCACAGCTTTCACGCTGGCAACCACGCCGACGTCCTTAAACATACCGTTCAGAGCCTGATCATCGAAGCGCTGAAAGAAAAAGAGAAACCGTTTCTCTATCTCGACACCCATGCGGGTGCCGGGCGCTATCAGCTTTCTGGCGAACATGCGGAGCGCACAGGCGAATATCTGGAAGGCATCGCCCGCATCTGGCAGCAGGACGATTTACCGGCCGAGCTTGAGCCGTACATGAATGCAGTGCGCCACTTCAACCGCGGCGAGCAACTGCGCTATTACCCGGGTTCACCGCTGATTGCCCGTGAATTGCTGCGCGAACAGGACAGCCTGCAATTAACGGAACTGCACCCGAGCGATTACCCGCTGCTGCGCCAGGAGTTCCAGAAAGACAGCCGCGCCCGCGTTGCACGCGCCGACGGTTATCAGCAATTGAAGGCCAAACTGCCGCCGGTTTCCCGCCGTGGTCTGATCCTTATCGACCCGCCGTATGAGATTAAAACCGACTACCAGGCAGTAGTGAGCGGTATTCAGGAAGGCCATAAACGTTTTGCCACCGGTGTTTACGCATTGTGGTATCCGGTGGTGCTGCGCCAGCAGATCAAACGCATGCTGCGCGATCTGGAAGAGACCGGCATTCGCAATATTCTGCAAATCGAACTGGCCGTGCGACCGGATAGCGATCAGCGCGGCATGACGGCTTCCGGCATGATCGTCATTAACCCGCCGTGGAAGCTGGAAGCGCAGATGAACAACCTGCTGCCGTGGTTGCACAGCAAGCTGGTGCCTGCCGGTACCGGGCACACGCTGGTTCACCAGATCGTGCCGGAGTAATCGCAGCCATCGGTGGAACCTTTCGGGTTGCGCGTTACAATCGCGACAATTTTCGACTTCGTTCAGGATTAAGGAAAAAACCATGAGCAAACATTACGACTACATCGCCATTGGCGGCGGCAGCGGCGGTATTGCATCGATCAACCGTGCAGCCATGTACGGTCAAAAATGCGCGCTGATTGAGGCCAAAGATCTTGGCGGCACCTGTGTGAACGTAGGTTGTGTTCCGAAAAAAGTGATGTGGCACGCCGCACAGATCGCCGAAGCCATTCATCTCTACGGCCCGGACTACGGCTTTGACACCACCGTCAACCATTTCGACTGGAGCAAACTGGTTGCCAGCCGCAGCGCTTACATCGACCGTATCCATACCTCGTACGAGAACGTGCTGGGTAAAAATAACGTCGATGTGATCCGTGGTTTTGCCCGTTTTGTTGATGCCAAAACCGTGGAAGTGAACGGCGAAACGATCACCGCCGATCATATTCTGATCGCCACTGGCGGCCGTCCGAGCCACCCGGACATTCCGGGCGCGGAATACGGTATTGATTCCGATGGTTTCTTCGCCCTGCCCGGGCTGCCAAAACGCGTTGCCATTGTTGGCGCAGGGTACATCGCCGTTGAGCTGGCGGGCGTGGTGAACGGTCTTGGTGCTGAAACGCACCTGTTCGTGCGTAAACACGCGCCGCTGCGCAACTTCGATCCGCTGATCACTGAAACGCTGGTCGAAGTGATGGCGGCGGAAGGCCCAACGCTGCATACCCACGCGATTCCGAAAACGGTAGTGAAAAACGCTGACGGCAGCCTGACCATCACCCTGGAAGATGGCCGCTCGCAAACCGTTGATTGCCTGATCTGGGCGATTGGCCGTGAACCGGCGACCGATAACTTCAACCTTGCTGCCACTGGCGTGAAAACCAATGACAAAGGTTATATCGAAGTCGATAAATTCCAGAACACCAGCGTGCCGGGGATTTACGCGGTGGGCGATAACACCGGCGCGGTAGAGCTGACTCCGGTTGCCGTTGCCGCTGGCCGTCGTCTCTCTGAACGCTTGTTTAACAACAAGCCGGATGAGCATCTCGACTACAACAATATTCCTACCGTTGTGTTCAGCCATCCGCCAATTGGCACCGTCGGTTTAACCGAGCCGCAGGCGCGCGAGCAGTACGGCGACGAGCAGGTGAAAATCTATAAATCGTCATTCACCGCGATGTATACCGCCGTCACCTCTCATCGCCAGCCATGTCGCATGAAGCTGGTCTGCGTCGGCCCGGAAGAGAAAATCGTTGGTATCCACGGTATCGGATCCGGCATGGACGAGATGTTGCAGGGCTTTGCGGTTGCGCTGAAGATGGGCGCCACCAAAAAAGACTTCGACAACACCGTCGCCATTCACCCGACGGCAGCAGAAGAGTTTGTCACGATGCGCTAAGCATCAGCGGTAAAACGACACGCAGAAGCCCCAAATGGGGCTTCTTTTTTGCATCGGTGTCGCCTGCATCAGATGAGCGGAGAAATGCGTATCGCCAGGGCGGAATGTTAGTCAGAAAGCGAACCGTCACTGATGCAAGAAATCACCCACTTTTTAACAAGCAAGCTGAACCACAAAACGTATCACGCGGGCAGCCTCAATAAATGGCTGGCGATTCCCCAGCGCATCACCCGCCAAGATTTCTCCTCTATCGCCAACAGTGAAAAGCTGGCATTCGGGTGGTGGTAACGCGCGACACTGCTCAGTGAATTTTCCATCAGCTGCGCGATAACCGCCTGAATCACATGACCATGCGAGACCAGTGCCACCGTTTCCTGCGAGCAGACATCCGGCAACCTGTGCAGAAAAGTGCGCAGCCGCTGCGCTGCCTGCGCCAACGATTCGCCCTGCGGCGGACAGAAATGTTCATCGTCGATAAACGGCGGATATGCGCGCTGTATTTCGCTCAGGCTGCGGCCTTCAAGCTCGCCAAAATGCTGCTCCTGTAGCGCGTCGTGCAACTGAAAATCGCAGGCGAAATGCGCGGCTATGCGCGCCGCCATCTGCTGTGCCCGGCCTGCCGGAGAGGAGATAACAGCGCCAGGCGTTACTCCCTCGGCCTGCAACCCGGCAATCAGTGCGTTGCACTCTTCCTGCCCGCGCAATGTCCACGGGCTATCGAGCCGCCCCTGGATAATTCCGGCGCGGTTCCACTCGGTTTGCGGATGGCGAATTAAAAACACGTTCATTTGCGAAGCTCACGGCTTATCGGCCTGAAATATTAAAAGGCAGGAAGTGGTTAACTCCCTGCCCTTAGGTACGTTTCCGTTATCAGTTCAGCAACTGAAGTAGATAACGGATCAATTCCAGCAGCGCGATTAACGCTCCCAGAATGATGATTGCTTTATCAATCCCCCGTTTTCTCCATAAAACGGAGTGAGAACGCCGCTGCTTACTCGTGGACTGCCTGTCACAGAGGTTGATCTCAGTGTTAGTCAGAGACAGTTCTACTCCGGCCAGAGCACCCGATGCGGCACCACCCGTACATCCGGCCAGGACTTAAAAAGCGTAAAAGTGGCCCCGGAGTAGTCTTGTCACCAGCACTAACGGGCAGATTATAACCACCCTCAGGGCATCCGACGAGTTCAAAATTTGCTCGCTTATCCCCCTTGTTTTATACTGCAGCGGTTAGTCAGAGACAGTTCAAAACCGGCCAGAGCAGTTGGCTGTTCCGGATGTAAAAAAGCCGACCTCACCAGTCGGTTTTTTTTCGCCTGTAGATTCGCTAAACCTGCACCGCCTTCAACTCATTGATCAGCCACTGCACCGCAGGCTGATAATCATAAAGCCGGTGGGTAAGCAGCAGTAAATCGTAAGAGGGCGCGCCGTCCGGTAGCGCCATAATGCGCAGCGGCATCATCTTTGCCAGCTCCTGGGCGATACGGAACGGAACGCACATCAAATAACCGGTCGCGACGGCCACACGTCCTCCCACAGCATAACTTTGCACTACCGTTGCCAGCGGGCGGTAGAGATGCTGCGACAGCAGCCAGCTATCAATATGATCCGCGCCAGAGCTGACCGCCGGCAAATGGATCTGTGACTCGCTGACCAGATGTTTAAGCGTCAGCGTTTCCGGCAAATCGGTGCGCTCCACGGAAGCGATCGCCACGAAATGGTCGGAAATCAGCGGGTATCGATTAAAGTAGTGCGGAATATGCTGCACGGTATCAACGCCGATAAACGCGTCGAGCTGCCCTTTTTCAACCCGTTCGACCTTGATGGTTTCCGAAAGAATATCGACCGACAACCGCACATTCGGGGCGATGGTTTTAAAGCGGGCGGTCAGCACCGGCATAAACATAAATTCGAAGTAATCCACCGCGCCAATGTAAAAAGTATGCGCATCGCGGGCGGGATCGAAGTGGCTTGGCCCGCGTGTGGCGGTATCCAGCTTGCTGAGCGCATTCTCAATCACCGGGATCATCATCGCTGCGTACGGCGTCGGCTCCATGCCGTTGCGCGTGCGGATAAACATTTCGTCTTTGAGCTGCTCGCGCAGACGGTTCAACGCATGGCTAAACGCAGATTGTGAAAGATTGGCCTTCTGCGCCGCCCGGGTCACGTTTTTCTCTTTCGCCAGGATCGGCACCAGCCGCAGCAAATTCAGATCGACCACCACTATGCACCCTTTTCATGTTTTCATGATAACAATACATTTTATGCATAACGAAGATCGTTGCTATAGTTTGCAGCAAAAGAAGTGCGGATGATTTGCACTGTCTGAACCGAGACCAACGGGAGAGAATTGATGAGAAATGTAACTGTTGCCGCGACCCAGATGGCTTGCACCTGGGAACTGGAAAAAAACGTACAGAACGCGGAACGTTTAGTTCGCGAAGCGCACCGCCAGGGCGCACAGGTGATCCTGATCCAGGAGCTTTTTGCTGCCCCTTATTTCTGCATCGATCAGAGCCCGGAGCACTACGCGCTGGCGCAGGAAGTGGCGACCAGCCCGCTGATTAAGCATTTCTCAGCGCTGGCGAAAGAGCTGGAAGTGGTGCTGCCGCTGAGCTTGTTCGAAAAATGCAATAACGCGTACTACAACTCGCTGGTGATGATCGATGCCGACGGCAGCGTGCTGGACACCTACCGTAAAACCCATATTCCGAATGGTCCGGCTTACCAGGAAAAACAGTTCTTCATCCCTGGCGATACCGGATTCAAAGTCTGGAACACCCGCTACGCCAAAATCGGCGTCGGTATTTGCTGGGATCAGTGGTTCCCGGAAACCGCGCGTTGCCTGGCATTGCAGGGCGCAGAGCTGATCTTCTACCCGACCGCGATCGGCTCTGAACCGGCCTACCCGGACATCGACAGCCAGCCGCACTGGACCCGCGTTCAGCAGGGCCACGCTGCCGCCAACGTCATTCCGGTGATTGCCTCGAACCGTATCGGCACCGAAGCCAGTAAATACATTGAAGGCCTGGAAATGACCTTCTACGGTTCTTCATTCATCGCCGATCAGACCGGTGAACTGGTAGCGCAGGCCAATAAAACCGACGAAGCGGTGCTGGTGCACACCTTCGATCTGGATGCCGTTGCCGCACAGCGCGCCTCCTGGGGTCTGTTCCGCGACCGCCGCCCGAACATGTACGGCGCCATTGCCACCTCTGACGGCAGCGTGAGGAGCTAAGCGATGGCGCAGCTGACCACGCCCGTAAAAGACGGGTTCGCAATGCCGGCAGAGTGGGCTCCGCATCAGGCCGTATGGATGATCTGGCCTTATCGCACCGATAACTGGCGCGCCAATGCCGCACCAGCCCAGCAGGCGTTTGCGGCCGTGGCAAAAGCGATTTCCCGCAATACGCCGGTCATCATGGGCGTTCCTGCGGCGGAAATGGCGAAAGCGCGCAGCACTATGCCAGCGGAAGTGACGCTGGTTGAAATGGAGAGCGATGACGCGTGGATGCGTGATACCGGCCCGACCGTAGTGCTGAATCCGGCGGGCGAACAGCGTGGTATTAGCTGGACGTTCAACGCGTGGGGCGGTCTGAACGGCGGGCTTTATGCCAGTTGGGATCGCGATCAATTAGTGGCGGGCCAGGTGGCGAATTACCACCAAATGCCATGCTACAACACAGATTTAGTGCTGGAAGGCGGTTCCATTCACGTTGACGGTGAAGGCACTCTGTTGACCACCGCCGAGTGTCTGCTGAACCCTAACCGCAACCCGAATCTGAGCCAGGCGGAAATCGAGCAACAACTGCGCGATTATCTTGGCGTGTCGCAGATCATCTGGTTGCCGGAAGGCGTGTTTAACGATGAGACCGACGGTCACATCGACAACATGTGCTGCTTCGTGCGCCCCGGCGAAGTGGCGCTGCACTGGACTGATGACCAGAATGACCCGCAGTACGCCCGCTCCGCGGCGGCGTTGCAGGTGCTGGAAAATACCAAAGATGCGCAGGGTCGTACGCTGAAAGTATGGAAAGTCCCGTCGCCGCCGACGCTGTACGCCAGTGCGGAAGAGACCAATGATGTGGAAAAAGGCACGGCGATTGAGCGCCACGAAGGCAATCGTCTGGCGGGTTCCTACGTCAACTATCTGGTCAGCAACCAGCAGATTATCTATCCGCAGTTGCACCCGGCCACCGATGGCGCGGCGCAGGCGCTGTTTGAGGAGATGTTCCCGGATTTCGTCATCACTGGCGTTCCGGCGCGCGAAATTCTGCTCGGCGGCGGTAATATTCACTGCATTACCCAGCAAATCCCGCGTTGATCCACAGCCCGGCGGTGAATGCCGTCGGGTGTTTTACAACGTGCGCGACATCCGAATGTACTGCACCTCTTTTTTATAAAACGTCTCGCCTTCTGGGGTAAAACCGAAGCGCGTATAAAATCCTGCCGCTGAAGTTCTGGCGTCCAGCGTGACCGTTTTCACCCCGTCCTGCATCAGCTTATCCAGCACCGACTGAAACAGAAAACCACCAAAACCCTGCTGCTGATACGCCTGCAAGGTAGCGAATTTGCGGATCTGGCAACGCTTCTCGCCGATGATGAACACCGACAGACAACTCACCACCTGAGCATTGAACAGCACGCCAAAATGTGTCGCGCTTTCGTCGCCCTCCACGCGTGAAGCATTGCGTTCCAGATGCGGCCACAGCACCGCCTGGCGAATATCCAGACATTGCTCTAACGTAATAGTGGCGAAATTCACGGGTTCTCTCTCCATCATCATGGGGCTTCCGGGCAATGTAAGCATGCAGGGGCGATTATTCATAAATCGTTGCAAATTGATTACTCTGAAAGCCGCCGCTGCGTTATCCGAGCTGTTTTGCGTATTTAACAAAATTAATCAATGAGTTGCTTAATTTTTGCTTTCGCACAACGGGAAACAAAACGTGATCTAACGCACATTTCATCCCCCAGAGATCGAAGCGAATGTCTACGCTTTATAGATAGCCGGGACACACCCGTCATTTTTTACGACGACATCCGGAGGCCAGAGCCACTATGTTCAACCAGAAACTACAAAGCGCAGAAAACGTCGAGTTTATCATCGAAGAAGAGCTTCTCTATGAAACCGATCCGTGCGAGTTAAAACTGGATGAAATGATTGAAGCGGAGCCGGAACCCGAAATGATCGAAGGGCTGCCGGCGTCCGATGCGCTGACGCCTGCCGACCGTTATCTTGAATTGTTTGAACACGTGCAGTCGTCACGTCTCTTTGCCGACAGCAAAACCTTCCCTGACTGTGCGCCGAAACGGGATCCGCTCGACATTTTGATTCGCTATCGCAAAATCAAACGCAAACCCGAGTTCGACCTGAAACAGTTCGTGAAAGCGCATTTCTGGCTGCCGGAAAATACGACTAAGGCGTATGTTTCCAATCCGGAGCATTCGCTGAAAGAGCATATCGACAATCTGTGGCCGGTGCTGACCCGCGAACCGCAGGATCATATTCCGTGGTCGTCGCTGCTGGCGCTGCCGCAGGCGTACATTGTGCCAGGCGGTCGATTCAGAGAGACCTACTACTGGGACTCTTACTTCACCATGCTGGGGCTGGCGGAGAGCGGTCGCGACGACCTGCTGCGCTGTATGGCCGATAACTTCGCGTGGATGATCGAACGCTACGGCCATATTCCGAACGGCAACCGCACTTACTATCTGAGCCGTTCGCAGCCGCCGGTTTTCGCTCTAATGGTCGAGCTGTTTGAAGAGGATGGCGTGCGCGGTGCGCGGCGCTACCTTGAGCATCTGCTGATGGAGTACGCTTTCTGGATGGATGGCGCTGAATCGCTGGTGCTGAACCAGGCTTACCGCCATGTTGTGCGGATGCCAGACGGTTCGCTGCTCAACCGTTACTGGGACGATCGTGATACGCCGCGAGATGAATCCTGGCTGGAGGACGTGGAAACCGCCCGCCACTCCGGTCGCCCGGCGAACGAAGTTTATCGCGACTTGCGCGCTGGTGCCGCCTCCGGCTGGGATTACTCCTCCCGCTGGCTGCGTGACGCGCACCGGCTGGCGAGCATTCGTACCACGCAGTTTATTCCCATCGATTTGAACGCCTTTTTGTTCAAACTGGAAAGCGCAATCGCCAATATTTCCGGGCTGAAAGGCGACCGCGAGCGTGAAGCGGAATTCCGTCAGAAAGCGAGCGATCGCCGGGCGGCGGTTAACCGCTATCTGTGGGATGAGGAGAATGGCTGCTACCGCGATTACGACTGGCGCCGTGAAGCGATGGCGCTGTTTTCCGCCGCCAGTATCGTGCCGCTGTATGTCGGTATGGCGACGCATGAACAGGCGGATCGGCTGGCAGAAGCAGTGAAAAACCGCCTGCTCACACCGGGCGGTATTCTGGCGACGGAATATGAAACCGGCGAACAGTGGGATAAACCCAACGGCTGGGCGCCGTTACAGTGGATGGCGGTGCAGGGCTTTAAGCTTTACGGTAACGATGCGCTGGGTGACGAGATCGCCCGCAGTTGGCTGCAAACGGTGAATCACTACTACCAGAATCACCACAAGCTGATCGAGAAGTACCACATTGCCAGCAGCACGCCGCGCGAAGGGGGCGGGGGTGAATACCCGTTGCAGGACGGTTTCGGCTGGACAAACGGCGTGGTACGCCGGTTAATCGGGCTGTACGGCGAACCGTAACGTTCGCCGAACTTCGTCGATTGCGCCATCAGGATAACCGCCTGATGGCGCTTCGCTTATCAGGCCACCTTAATCGATGGCGTTATAAATAGCGGTCTGAATATCCGCCCATTTACGGTTTTCGTCATTCGGCTCTGCCTGGTAACGCAACTGCGCCTGTTCCATTTCATAACGCTGACGGTCAACCACCGGTTTTATGGTGCAAAACGCCTGCAAATAACTTTTGCCGATCGATGACAACCCTTTGTTATTCGTCGCCATTTCATGGGTCAACGTGCTGATAAACCGACGGCAGGGGCGATTCTCATCCATTTGAATCCGGTAACGCAGCAGCATATCCAGCACCTCGATATGATTGTCCACCACCGCCTGCTCCGTCCACGACAGTTTCCAGTTCATTCCGGTACGCAAAAACAGCGACACCACGCGCGTATCGTTACGATCGATTGCCGAGCGGAAGTTGTTCTCGTCGCGCGGCAGCCCCATGCGGCTCAGCTCCTCTTTCGGCGAGATTTTTTCCTTATCCTGCGAAATGGGCACCGTTATGCCGCTTCCGCGCGCCATCGGTGCCTGAACATCACTGAGGAACAGCCAGAAGCCGCCAATCGCCACGATCAGCGCCACCACGGCCACCGAGCCCCATAACATGCTGACAAACAGCTGCTCCCGTTCTTCGCGGCTACGTACCGCGCGTTTAGCTGGTCTGTCGATACTGTCACGCATTGGCATCGCATCACCTCCTGCGGCGCGGTCTTTTTTCCGTGCCTGCTCCCAGAAAGCGTCTAAGTTATTGCCCGCCTCGCGCAATATTTCGGCGGGATTGGTTGTGGTGCGCCCCTCTTCCCATGCGCGTTGTACCGGTCCTGTAATCTGCGGATAGTAGCTATCCAGTAAACTGAGTTGATTGGAGGTCAGCGGCTGTCCCGCCACGACCAAAGCGCGCATGTGCCGCACATCGTCGAGGAACGTGTGCAACGTTTTACGCGTTTCCAGATACAGACTTAATACCGCGTTATCGTTAAACAAACGGGCGTAATGCTGGCTGAACTCTTTTTTATCCACCAGCAATAATGCCAGCTCGCTAAAGCGCATCCCGCTCAAAATATCGTTGTGATCGCCCAACCGCAGCCAGCGGCGCACATGATCGGCACCAAACTGCGTTTTCAAATGGTTACGCAGACGTTCCGTATCCGGCCACGCCTGCGCCACCAGCGAGGCGATCATCATCTCCAGCGCGCGCAGTTGCTGCTGACCGCGCTTCTGCTGGCTCTCCTCCACTTTTAGCGAGGTGCTGTAGCTGAGTAACGGCTGCCGGGTGCGCAGATTTTCCAGCGCGCTAACAAAACGGAGCGCGGCAATCAGTTGATTTTCCGTCACGTTCTGCCCGCTCTCATAGCGCGGGACAAGCTGCTGCAAGTGACGGAGCTGCAAAGTGAACTGTGTTAATTCCGCATCGTTGAGTTTTAGTCGTTTAGCCACCGCGCCCCAGCCACCCATGCTCAGACGCGCAATATCAAGTTGTTCTAAAAACCAGCGCGGATCTTTACCCTCGTCGAAACGGACATTCAGTAATAACAGAATTTCGACGGACGCCTGGCGAATCACGGCAATGCATTTTTCAAACTGTTCACCCGTATTAACTGGGGCGTTACTTGTCATTATTTTCCTTTAAGTACAACTGAAGAAATAATTATCTGGCCATTGTTAGCGCTGAATTTTTTCTTTAATTACGTGTAGTTAAAAGATAGACCACTTAAGGATTATGATCAGTGATACTGGTTTCAACGCCTGAAAAAAATAGCCGGAGACATTCATCATGCTTATATTTCATACGCCCAGATTGATCTGTTCACCGCTGTCTGAAGAGGACTGGCCCTTTTTTCTTGCGCTGCAACAACACCCCGATGTGATGCGTTACGTTTCGGATACCCGCAGTGAACAGGAGATCCGCGCGGCATTTGACGCCCGTCTACCTGAATGGCACCCCGGTAGCCCGCACTGGCTCTGTTTGCTGGTACGCGATAACGCCACCAACGCGCCGCTGGGGGTGACCGGTTATATTCATCGTGAGGATGATTGCGCCGAAGTGGGGTTCCTGTTTGCGCCACAAGCGCAGGGCAGAGGTTACGGTCAGGAATCCCTTACCGCCCTGTGTCATTACGCATTTAACCAGGGCGGTATTCGTCGTCTGGTCGCCACAGTCACCGCCGGGAATCTGGCTTCGCGCCGCTTACTGGAAAAAACAGGGTTTGTACTGGAAGGCGAACTGCGGGAGGCCTGGTGGCTGGCGGGAGCGTGGCATAACGACTGGCTGTTTGGCTTACTGCGCCATGAATATACAGAAAAAGGCTAATTTACCAGCACATCGCACGCCCTTCTGCCAGGCTTAAAGACGTGTTCCGGCAACTGACAGGAGAAGTTATGAAGAAAACTGTGCTCACCCTCTGTGTAGCAACACTGTTCTCCATGACGGCATTCGCCGAAGATTCACCCGGTCTGAAAACCGATAAAGCCCCGCCGCCACCGCACAAGATGGAGGATGGCTACCGTGGAATGGAAGATGCGCGAAGCTCCACCATCAAAGACGTAAAAGCCATGCATGACGGCGCATCCGTCTCGCTGCGCGGCAACCTGGTGAAAAAGGAAAGCGAGGATCACTACCTGCTGCGCGATAAAACAGGCGAGATAAACGTGGTGATTCCGCTGGCGCTATTTGACGGCAAATCCGTATCGCCGGATGAACTCGTCGGTATCAGCGGCTCGCTGGATAAAAAACAGCAGCCCGCGTTTATCCGGGTTACACATTTTCAGAAACAGTAGCCGATGCGCGCCCGGCAGCCAGAAACCTGCCGGGCGTCGTCATTTTACAGGAACATACCGCCAGAAACTTCCACACGCTGCGCATTCATCCAGCCCAGCTCATCGCTCAGCAGCGCCGCCATCGCATCGCCAATATCGTCCGGCAGGCCTACGCGCCCCAGTGCGGTTTGCGCAGCGAGATACTGATTAATCTGCTCGTTGTCGCGCACCTGGCCGCCGCCAAAATCGGTTTCGATAGCGCCTGGTGCGATGATATTCACCGCAATTCCGCGCGCGCCCAGCTCTTTCGCCTGATAGCGGGTCAATACTTCCATCGCCCCTTTCATTGACGCATAAGCGGCATATCCTGGCTGGCAAAAACGCGCCAGACCGCTGGAAACATTGAGAATGCGACCGCCATTTTTCAGCAACGGCAGCAGATTCTGCGTCAGGAAGAACGGTCCTTTAACGTGGATGTTCACCAACTGGTCAAACTGCGCTTCGGTGGTATCGGCAAACGCCGCGTGAATGCCAATTCCAGCATTGTTCAATAAATAATCGAACGTCTCACGCTGCCAGACCTGTTTCAGCTGTCCATGGACTTCACGGGTAAAGGCAGCAAAACTCGAAATATCGCCGACGTTCAACTGTAATGCCACGGCTTTCACGCCTTTTTCTTCAATTTCGCGTACGACTTTCTGTGCTTCTTCGGCGTTGCTGTTGTAGGTCAGGATAATGCCCGTTCCCTTCGCTGCCAGCTTCAGGGCCGCATTTTTACCCAGCCCGCGGCTGCCGCCAGTCACTAATGCAATAGGTTGTGTCATAAGAAACCTCGTTTTCGCTGATGTGGAGAGTGAGAAAAGCTTATTAACTGACACAGAAACAATAAAGGTGCTAAATTACGCTTCACTGTTTCACACACGACAACAATAGAGTGTCGGTATGGATAAAATTTACGCAATGCAACTGTTCATCCGCGTCGCGGAACTGGAGAGTTTTTCCCGGGCGGCGGATTCAATGGGATTGCCTAAAGGTAGCGTATCTCGCCAGATTCAGGCGCTGGAAACCCATCTCGGCACCCAGTTGTTGCACCGCACTACCCGCCGGGTACAGCTGACGCAGGACGGGGCGGTCTATTACGAACGGGCAAAAGATCTGCTGGCGAATATGGATGAGCTGGACGGCCTGTTTTTACATGACCCATCCAGCATCAGCGGGCGATTGCGCGTGGATATGCCGGTCGGCGTGGCGAAGAATCTGGTGATCCCGCGCTTGCCCGCTTTCGTGCAACAGTATCCCGGTATTGAACTGGAACTGAGCAGCAGCGATCGGCTGGTGGATATTATCCGCGAAGGTTTCGACTGCGTGGTACGCGTTGGCACGCTGAAAGATTCCGGTTTAATCGCCCGCCAGCTGGGGCGGTTGTCGGTCATTAATTGCGCCAGCCCCGATTATCTGGCGCGATTCGGTTACCCGGAGAGCCTGGATGATTTGTCCTCGCATGCGCTGGTGCATTACGCGGTAAACCTCGGTACGCGTCCGCAAGGTTTTGAAGTCTGGCAGGATAAGCAGACGCGGTGGGTAAAAACCGGCGGCATTCTGACAGTCAACAGCACCGAAACTTATCAAGCCGCCTGCCTTGCCGGGCTGGGGATTATTCAGGTGCCGCGCGTCGGCGTGCGCGAAGCGCTGCGCGCCGGAAAGCTGGTGGAGATCCTGCCGCAATATCGCGCCGAGCCGATGCCGGTCTCGCTGATTTACCCGCACCGCCGCAATCTCTCCCGCCGCGTACATCTGTTTATGGAGTGGCTGGTGACGGCGCTGAAGGATTATGTCGATTAGCGCCAGGCTATAATTTCCGTTACAGACATATTCAGGAGAAGGAAAAAAGCGCTGATGACGCCGGAAAATCATGAAAAACGCCCGACGCAAGATCTCGACTATGAACCCGTAAGGAAGATGACGGAACAGCCTGCACAGCAGAAGAACGCCACGGAAGGAAAAGTCAGCAGCACGCTGGCGACCGTGACCGACACGGTGCAAAAACTCCAGCGCCTTCCCGTCATTGCGCACCTGATCCGCGCCGCAGAACGCTTTAATGATCGTATGGGAAACCAGTTTGGCGCGGCCATCACCTACTTCTCTTTTCTGTCGATGATCCCGATCCTGATGGTCTCGTTTGCTGCCGCCGGTTTTGTGCTGGCCTCGCATCCCACGCTGTTGCAGGACATCTTCGACAAAATTGTGTTGAGCGTCAGCGATCCGACCATGGCGGCAATGCTGAAGAACACCATCAATATCGCCGTACAACAGCGCACCACGGTCGGAATTGTCGGGCTGGCCATCGCCCTCTACTCCGGCGTGAACTGGATGGGCAACCTGCGCGAGGCAATCCGCGCCCAGTCGCGCGATGTCTGGGAGCGCAATGCCCAGGACGCGGAGAAAATCTGGGTGAAATATTTCCGCGACTTTATTTCGCTGATTGGTCTGCTGGTAGCCCTGATCGTCACGCTGTCGATCACCTCGATTGCCGGTTCGGCGCAGCAGATGATTATCTCGGCGCTTTATCTCGATAATATCGAGTGGCTAAAACCGGCCTGGCGGCTGATTGGCCTGATGATCTCCATATTCGCCAACTATCTGCTCTTTTTCTGGATCTTCTGGCGCTTGCCGCGTCATCGCCCGCGCAAAAAAGCGCTGATCCGCGGCACCTTTATCGCTGCCATTGGTTTTGAGGTGATCAAAATCGTAATGACCTGGACGCTGCCATCGCTGGTGAAATCGCCCTCCGGCGCGGCGTTTGGTTCGGTACTCGGACTGATGGCGTTCTTCTACTTCTTTGCCCGCCTGACGCTGTTCTGCGCCGCATGGATTGCCACCGCGCAATACAAAGGCGATCAGCGCATGCCGGATAAAACCCGCCACTAAATTCACGATCGGGCTGAGTGAAAATGTAAAATATCAGCCCGATCTCACTTTTTAGCATGAAAATCCAGGTCGTAACTTTTATTTAACCGAAAACCAGTTTTATCCACTAATTTATAAAATGTGTGAAGCATTTCATGGAAGAGAAATCGCACGTGTGAAAATTATCCGCTTTTTGCGCATTTTTCACGCGATTTACCGTTTTGTTACAGATTGAAATGTCGCTTTTGCTGTGGCTAATATGGCTGTTCGTTCGCGCAAAAATAAGAAAATTCTATGCAAGCTACAGCTACCACTTTCGACAACGAGCAGGAAAACCCACCAGTAAACTCACGCAATAAAGTCGTCGTTGCTTCTCTGATCGGCACCGCCATCGAATTCTTCGACTTCTACATTTACGCGACCGCTGCGGTGATTGTGTTCCCGCATATCTTCTTCCCGCAGGGCGACCCAACGGCAGCCACGCTGCAATCGCTGGCGACCTTCGCCATTGCCTTTATCGCACGCCCGATTGGCTCTGCGGTGTTCGGCCACTTTGGCGACCGCGTTGGCCGCAAAGTGACGCTGGTGGCGTCGCTGCTGACCATGGGCATCTCTACCGTGGTGATCGGCCTGCTGCCGGGCTACGAAACGATCGGCGTAATGGCGCCGTTGCTGCTGGCGTTGGCCCGTTTTGGCCAGGGTCTGGGGCTTGGCGGCGAGTGGGGCGGCGCAGCGCTGCTGGCCACGGAAAACGCCCCGCCGCGCAAACGCGCGCTGTACGGTTCTTTCCCGCAGTTGGGGGCGCCAATCGGCTTCTTCTTCGCGAACGGCACATTCCTGCTGCTTTCCTGGCTGCTGACCGACGAACAGTTTATGAACTGGGGCTGGCGCGTACCGTTTATCTTCTCTGCGGTACTGGTGCTGATCGGCCTGTATGTGCGCGTTTCGCTGCATGAAACGCCGGTGTTCGCCAAAGTCGCGGCAGCGAAAAAACAGGTCAAAATTCCGCTGGGTACGCTGCTGACCAAACACGTCCGCGTGACGGTGCTGGGTACCTTTATCATGCTGGCAACCTACACGCTGTTCTACATCATGACGGTCTATTCAATGACATTCAGCACCTCGCCGCAGGGGCTTGGCATGCCGCGTAATGAAGTGCTGTGGATGCTGATGATGGCAGTGATTGGCTTCGGCGTGATGGTGCCGGTGGCGGGCCTGCTGGCCGATGCGTTTGGCCGTCGCAAAAGCATGGTGATCATCACCACGCTTATCATTCTGTTCGCGCTGTTTATCTTCCCGCCGCTGCTGGGTTCCGGTAACCCGGTGCTGGTGATGACTTACCTGCTGATTGGCTTAAGCCTGATGGGGCTGACTTTCGGCCCGATGGGCGCACTGCTGCCGGAACTGTTCCCGACCGAAGTGCGTTATACCGGTGCGTCATTCTCCTATAACGTGTCGTCCATTCTCGGCGCGTCCGTGGCACCGTATATCGCCACCTGGTTGCAGGCGAATTATGGCCTGATGTATGTCGGGTTCTACCTGGCGGCCATGGCCGGGTTAACGCTGATTGCCCTGCTGCTGACCCACGAAACTAAACACCAGTCGCTGTAATCTTTTCCCCTCTCGCCACCGGCGAGAGGGTCACTTCTTAATGTTTCATCTGCGTCAAAATCGTCTGACACTGATTTTGCTCCCCTTCTGAGGGCGAGATCAGCGCCAGCAACGCTGCCGCTGGCGTCACTAATGTCGCCAGCGCCGCGGCGACTGCGCCGCGCGCAATCAGCGGCCCGGCTTTAACCCCGGCCTGCGGATTTTTAAAGCTGCCGCGCACATACAGCGGCGAGCGCAGCGTCACGATGCGAATGCCTTTACTCTCCGGATCAATGGTTAAATCCAGTTGCTCAGAGGCAAAGCTGGCGGTACCGGTGACATTAATCAGCGCATTTTCGGTGTCAAAAGCGAAGATTTGCGGACGCGCCACGCCGTTCGTCAGATCCAGATTTGCCGCCGCGCAGTTGACCCGCACTTCGTCATCGCCAAACAACTGGCCGATAACATAGTTGCCCACGTTCAGGCCGAGGATCTCCATCAAATTGCGGCTCACCAGCCCGTCGTTCATCAGCAGCTTGAGATTGCCGTTACTGGTGCCGAGCAGCGCGGCGACCGAGTTCCCCACGCCACGAATGTCTGCATCGCCATTCATCTCGCCGAGTGTTTTTTGCATCAGTTCGACGTTCGGCATCAGCTGTTTCAGCTTCAGCCGCCGCGCCTGGATCTCTGCGCGGCCCTGCATCGGTTTTTTATCCCCTTCAAAATGGAGGTTCGACGAAATAGTGCCGCCCGCAAGGCCGAATTTCAGCGGTTGCAGGCGCAGGTCGGCGTTGTTGAGGATGATGTGCGTGGAGAGGTCGCTGAGGGGTAAGGTTGAACCATGCTCGATACGGCGGCCTTTAAAGCGGACATCGGCATCCATCACATCCCATTTATCGGTTTCAAAGCGATCGTACGGCAGCACTTTGCCCGCCGGTTGCACCGTTTTTTCCCCTTTTTGCTGCTCACTGCGTCCGGAGTGCTGCGCCCCTTTGCCGGAATCCACACCAATGAGCGGCCCCAAATCCGCCAGCCGCAACTGGCGCGACTCGACATCACCTTCCAGTTTCGGGCGCGGTTTACCGGTGGTGTACTTGAGCGAACCGTGAATATCGCTGTCGCCGATATGGCCGTTGAAATCGCGGTAATCAAATGTCGAGCCTTTTTCATTGCCGATCTTCGCCACCAGATGACCATCGGTCTCAAACGGCGGCGTATCCGGCAACAGCACGCCGGTTAAGTCATACAGATCGCCCAGCGAATCACCGCCGAACTTCAGTTGCAGATCGACACCGCCGATGTTCAGCGGATCATTGACCGTACCAACAAACGCAACGCGGGTATTGCCGGAGCGAAAATCCGCCTGTACCGGGAAAGGCGTGCCTTCACTACGCAGCGCCAGCATGCCGCCGATTTTCCCCGTCCCGGAGAGCGGCTGCCCGTTGTAACGCCCTTTTGCCGTCAGGCCAAAAACATAATCGCCCGCCTTTGCTGTGCCATCGTTTTTGCCGGTTACTTCGCTAAATGGCAGCGGCTTACCGAGCGGATCGACGAGGATCTCGATATCAGCACGCGTCACCGCATCATCAATGGCAATACGTCCGCGATCGAAGAGAATGTTATCAAGGCGAAATGACCACGAAGAGGGCTGCGCATTCGCCTCTTTGTTGCTGTCGCTGGCGAGGGTGAAGGTCCAGTTATTGAGTTTTTCTGAGCGGCGAATAAGGCGGGCATCCGGCTGTTGCAGTTTGATCCACGGCAGATAGACCGTTTTGCTGAGCAGCGCCAGCGGCGCAAGCGTGGCTTCAACGCGCGGCAAATGCACCATGGTCACTTCATCAATACCCGGTGGGTTGCCCAGCATAATATCGTCAGCGTGAACATGCGGCCACGGCACCCAACTGCGCCAGCCGGTCTCCTCTTTTTGCCGCTCCCAGACCACGCCCAGATCGCCACGAATGGCAAACGGACGATTCAGTTCGGCGGAGACTTTTTCATTAATGGTGGGTTTCAGGCGGTTCCAGTCGAAGGTGGCGATGATAACGACGGCAACCACAATCAGTAACAGTACGGTGGCTATAACAGCGGTGATCGCTTTACGCGTTTTTGTCATTGTTTCCCTTTCCTCTTAAGCCTTACCTCTCATAAAGATAGTTTAGGCTCACTGAAAGGGCGGAATTACAAATCGAGTATCACATGTTCAAGTCGGGCCAGAGGAACCGGACGCGACAGAAAATAGCCCTGCGCCGCAAAGGCCGGAGACGCCTGCACGTCGCGCCACTCTTCGAGGGTTTCAACCCCTTCAACGATAACGCCCTGACAGTAGCGGTTCATCAACTGCAACAGCATGGTGAACAGGTTTTGCCCTTCCGGGGTTTTACGCAGCATGATAAACAGGTCGCGCGCCACTTTGATGTAGTCGTAACGTACTTCGCTCAGCGCCGAGAAGTTCGCCATCCCGGTGCCGAAATCATCCAGCCACAGCGGGCCAATTTCACTGATCGACGCAAAGGTGGAATCCTGCGGTAACCGAATGTGCTCCACCAGTTCAAAACGGATCCACGGCAGCGACTCAACCAACGCCATCAGTTGCGTATTCTCGCGCATCGCCAGCAGTGTCGGGCCATCGACATTGACCGAAGCCAGCACATCGTTATCAGCGAAGAAAGTCCGCTGTTCCGCCAGCAATTCGACCTGCTCATGTACCACTTCCACGCGCAGGCGCACGGGGATTTGGCTGAAATAACGATCGGGGGCAATTCGCTGATCCGGCTGTGACGGATGCGTCACAATGGTCAATACTTCAACAGCCATCAGACGACCATCGGTTTTATAGATGGGTTGATAAGTATAAGCACGTTCGCATTGCAGCCAATAACGACGCTCCTCAAGGCTTTCAATACTCGCTTCAGGAATGTTTAGTCGCTGGGTGACCTGCTTTAACTTCATGTCTGGTGTCCTGTCGATGGGGATGAGCTGGAACAACTCGTCAATGGGTTATCGGCGCTACGACTAAGAACTTTATGTCCTGCTTTTCGGCAAAATTAAAAACCAGAATGCAGGAATCTGCGCAGAACAGGGTTTAGCTCAAAAAAATACTGGAACGTTGTTTTAATATGATTGACCGCGCTTCACGCAAAACGCACACTACCGTTAATTTATCTGATCCAGGTTCACGACTATGTCCAGGAAAATTGCCGTCATCGGCGAATGCATGATCGAATTGTCACAAAAAGGCGCAGAAGTTAATCGTGGCTTTGGTGGCGATACCCTTAACACCTCCGTTTATATCGCCCGCCAGGTCAATCCGTCAGCGCTTTCTGTGCACTACGTTACGGCACTTGGCACCGACAATTTCAGCCAGCAGATGCTCGACGCCTGGCAAAGCGAAGATGTCGATACCCGTCTGACGCAGCGCATGGAAAACCGTCTGCCGGGCCTCTATTACATCGAAACCGACAGCACCGGCGAGCGCACGTTCTATTACTGGCGCAACGAAGCGGCGGCGAAATTCTGGCTGGAGAGCGAGCAATCTGCGGCAATCTGCGAAGAACTGGCGTCATTCGATTATCTCTATCTGAGCGGTATCAGCCTGGCGATTTTGAGCCCGGCCAGCCGCAACAAGCTGCTGTCGCTGCTGCAAACCTGCCGCGCCAACGGCGGCAAAGTCATTTTTGATAACAACTACCGTCCGCGCTTGTGGGCCAGCAAAGAAGAGACGCGCCAGGTGTATCAGCAAATGCTGGCCTGCACCGACATTGCGTTCCTGACGCTGGACGATGAAGATCTGCTGTGGGGCGAAAAACCGGTCGAAGAGGTTATCGAACGCACGCAGCGCGCGGGCGTGAAAGAAGTGGTGATTAAGCGCGGCGCAGACTCTTGCCTGGTGGCGATTGCCGGTGAAGCGCTGGTAGAAGTGCCGGCCGTGAAACTGCCGAAAGAGAAAGTGATCGATACAACCGCGGCGGGCGACTCCTTCAGTGCGGGCTACCTGGCCGTACGTCTGACCGGCGGCGATGCCACGGCAGCGGCAAAACGTGGTCACTTAACGGCCAGTACAGTCATTCAGTATCGCGGAGCGATTATTCCACGCGAAGCAATGCCTGAGTCAGAGTAAAGCGTCTGCCCTCGCTCAACCTTGCGGAAGAGAGAGGGCAAACATTACTGCTGCGGCGGGATATCCGACACATCGGTATGCCCGTCGTCAGCCGCTGCAGGCGCTGCTGCGGAACCCGCTGGTCTCATCACCTCATCCCACGTTGCCTGCAACTCTTTCATGTTGTATTCCGGCTCGCCTTTCGGCTGCATCAGAATCAACGCCATATCCTGCGACAACTGCTGATGCAGATCCTGATTCAGCATTTCCGGCGTAAGGCCATTTAAGAAACTCTGGCGCAGCTTTTGGTACTGCTCCGGCGCGATATCCACCACCTGGTTCTGCCACGAGCGCAGCCGCTGACCGATCAAAATATCGGTATCAGCGCGGGCGTAGGTCGCGAAAAGCTTTTGCAGTTCAAGGTTTTTCTGCGCAATCAGCGCTTTAAACTCCTCTTCCGGCAACCCTTTTTCACGGACTTTCGCCAGTTCGCGCGCAATCACGCCGACATTGGCGTTGAGCTTGTCGTTTGGCGTATCGACATTAATGGCGCACTGCGCGCGCTGGAACAGCACGCGGCAATCAAAGCCCAGACCGATCTCTTTGGCGTTATTTTTCGTCAGGTTCTGCTGGATATGCCAGAACAGCGCTTCGCGCGCCAAATCCGCACGCCAGTAGCGTTCCAGCGCGGCGGATTCGCGGATCGGCTGCCAGGCGGAATCCCACATAATCGACAATCGATCCTGGGTCACCGACTCGCTCATCAGGCTGACCGCCTGGCGCGGCAGCGGAGAAAGTGTGGCCACCGGCGTGGGCGTCTGGCGTTTACCTTTCAGCTCGCCGAAGGTTTTGCTAATTTGCTCGGCCACCGCGCGGCTGTCCACATTGCCGACCACGACCAGCGTCATGGCGTCCGGCGTGTACCATTTTTCGTAGTACGCTTTCAGCTGCGCCGCATCAATCGGTTCTTTCAGCATTTCCGCTGGATCGTGTCCCAGCAGCGACGAACCCTTCAGACGGTAGCGCCACCAGCTATCTTTGGTATCCGCAGGCCAGGTTGCCACCATGTCGTTACTGGCGAGCGCGTGACTGATGGTGGCAGGCGTAATGGTGAGTTTGCCCGTCGCATCCGCCAGATAGACCAGCGCTTCTTTCAGCAGGTCCGTGCGGTTATTCGGCAGGCTCAGGTTGTACTGCGTGTATTCATAGGAGACCAGCGCCGGCGGCAGCGGGCGTTTAGGGTCGATCCCTTGTTGCCACAGCGAACGAACCTGCGCCGGTTCAAGACGACCGCTGTGGGTCAGCGCGACGCGGGGAATAAAATGGGTGTAGCCGCTCTGTTGCGTACTTTCGGCGAGCGAACCGGTATCAATAGACAGGCGAATTTCAATGCGATCGCTGGGACGCTGCGGCGTGGCTAACACCTGCCACTGAAAACCGTTCGCCAGTGTCCCCTGTTGCCAGGCCGGGTCGGGCTGGAGCGCATCTGCCTGCACATAACCGACGGCCGCCAGCATCAGCAAACCGCCCGTTAACAGTCGAATTTTTGTGCCCTGCATGTGAACCCCTAATCAACATTCCTGGTTAAAAAGTATGCCCGCCAGAAGGAGGCTAAAGAGAGATAAAAACACTTCGCTTTTAGACCGCAGGAAACGCAAAACGTCACAACACGAAGCGAATTTTCCCGAAAACTCATCATGAATGGTAACGGAGACAGGGGTCAATTATGCGCAGGAGCCAGCAGTCCGACAAGGGCTGCTGGCTTAAGTACCGAAATTACGAGGAGATTTCGCGCGTTTTCGCGGTGCTTGTACGATTATCCAGCGTATCGACAAGCTGTTGTTGATCGAGTTCTTTTACCCATTTCGCCACCACGATCGTCGCCACACCGTTACCCACCAGGTTGGTCAACGCACGCGCTTCGGACATAAAACGGTCAATACCCAGAATCAACGCCAGCCCGGCCACCGGCAGATGGCCGACCGCAGAAAGTGTCGCCGCCAGCACGATAAACCCGCTGCCCGTCACCCCTGCTGCGCCTTTGGAAGAGAGCAGCAACACCACCAGCAGCGTAACCTGGTGGACAATATCCATATGGCTGTTAGTGGCCTGCGCGATAAATACCGCCGCCATCGTCAGGTAAATGGAGGTTCCGTCGAGGTTGAACGAGTAACCCGTTGGGATCACCAACCCCACCACCGATTTACGGCAACCCAGCCGCTCCATCTTCTCCAGCATGCGCGGCAGCGCAGATTCCGACGAGGAAGTGCCCAACACAATCAGCAGCTCTTCGCGGATGTAGCGGATAAATTTAAAGATATTGAATCCGGTAACGCGGGCAATCGACCCCAGCACCAGCACCACGAACAGGATACAGGTGACGTAGAAGCAGATAATGAGCTGCCCCAGTTGCACCAGCGTACCGACGCCGTATTTACCGATGGTGAAAGCCATCGCGCCGAAAGCGCCAATGGGTGCCAGGCGCATGATCATATTGATGATGCCGAAAATAACCTGCGAGAAGCTTTCAATAACGTTAAAAATCAGCTGGCCTTTGTGGCCCAAACGGTGCAACGCAAAACCAAACAGCACGGCAAACAGCAGCACCTGCAGGATATTACCGCTGGCGAAGGCACCGATAACGCTGGACGGGATCACATCCAGAAGGAAGTCGATAATCCCCTGCTGTTTTGCCTGCTCGGCATAAACGGCCACGGCTTTTGCATCCAGCGTCGCCGGGTCAACGTTCATGCCTGCGCCGGGTTGCACCACGTTAACAATAATCAGGCCGATGATCAGCGCCAGCGTACTGACGATTTCAAAGTAGAGCAGCGCAACCGCACCGGTGCGACCTACAGCCTTCATGCTTTCCATACCGGCAATACCGGTAACAACCGTACAGAAGATTACAGGGGCGATGATCATCTTGATGAGCTTCACGAAGCCGTCACCAAGAGGTTTCATCTGCGCCCCAATGTCAGGGTAGAAGTGGCCAAGTAAAATACCGATGGCGATTGCCGTCAGAACCTGAAAGTAGAGACTTTTAAACAGAGAGGTTTTCATAAGGTGTCCTTGAAATTAAAACCTCAGGCTTATTAGGGCTTTCATTAAGCCTGCGGTTTAAAAATAACACCCGACAAACATGACAGAAATGAACTTACATCAAATAAGAAACAACAATGTTAAAAGTTTGAACTGACTCGCACAACTCCGTAACAATTTAGGATTTCTCAACCCTTTCCGAAGCGGCAAGGTAGCGATGCTCAAACTGATCCGCCGACGTTGCACGATCAAATAAAAAGCCCTGCGCCACTTCCACGCCAGCCGCCGCCAGCCACTCCCGCTGCGCCTGCGTTTCGACGCCTTCGGCGATAATGTGTAACTCCAGGCTACGCGCCAGATGAATGATGGCCGACACCATGCTGTCGTCTTCCGGCAAACCTTCAACAAACATTTTATCGATCTTCAGCATATCCACCGGCAGTGATTTCATATGATGAAGTTGACTCAGACCGGCATAGCCCATGCCGAAATCATCCAGCGCAATACGAACCCCGGCATTACGCAGCGGGCGCAGGATCTCCACGGCGGCTTTCGGGTCATCAATATGGCGGCTTTCCGTCACTTCAAGGATCATCGTTTGCGGAGCGATTCGGTAGCGATTCAACAGCGCCAGCATGTCCGGCAGCATATCGTGATGCAGCAGTTGCATTGCCGAGAGATTGACCGATAGCGGCAGCATAATGCCGCGCGACTGCCAGGCGGCCAGCAGGCGGCAGGACTCTTCCAGTACCCAGTAACCAACGGTCACCATCAGGCCGCAGGATTCAATGCGTTCAATCAACCCCTGCGGCAAATCCCAGCTCCCATCAGGCTGGCGAACCCGCAGCAACGCTTCGGCACTGACCAGTTCACCGCTGTCGATCGCCACCTGCGGCTGAAGCCAGAGCGCAAATTCGCCCTGATCGAGAGCGGTGAGAATATCGCTCTCCTGCGTTAACCGCTGCTGCGCCAGCTCCATCTGCTCAGGGTCGAAGAACTGGATCTGGTTTTTCCCTTTACGCTGTGCGCTGGTCACCGCCGACATGGCGCGATGGTAAAGCTGCCCGGCGCTCAGATCGCCATAAAACATTGCCACGCCGATATTGGCGTTGGGCCGCAATTGAATACCGTTCAACGGAACACGTTCATTAATGACAGTGAGTGCTTGCTTACCTAATGTCATCGCATGCCACGGTTCCTGAACGCCGTTGGCGATAATGGCAAAGTCATAACCGCTGACCTGCGCCAGCATCATGTGCGGAGAAAGCACCGATTTCAGCTTCTCAACCAGCGTGACCAGCAGCACTTCACGCTGGGATTCCTGCAACACACCGGCGGTGTCGCGCAGCGTTTCGCAGGAGACAATCATCAGCGCCGTCGGCTTTTGCCGGGCTACAGTTTGCTCCAGCATCGCCATCAGAAACGCCTTGTTGGGCAGCTCCGAAACCGGGAAGCGGGTAGACTGGAGATTCATCTCTTCAAGCTGGCGCAGCAGCATCTGCTGGTTGCGGTTGTAGCTGCGCACCAGAACGCCGATTTCATCATCAAAGTGGTGGCCGGGCAGCGTCAACTGATGACCAATGCTTTCCTGCGCGGACAGCGCGTTCAGTTCGGCAGAGAGTTTGCGCAGCGGATGGACAATCAGCCGGTTAATGCACCAGGTGATCGCCACGGTAATCATCAGCGACAAAAGTAAGTAAGTCGTTACTAACATAGAGAGCGTGCTGAGGATAAATTTGTAGGTGCGCCAGGAATCCGCCTGCAACACCAGATACGCCAGCGGCTGCGGGTTCGCCGGACGCTCAAGCGAGTAAATCGGCAGCGTAATCTGGATCGGTAATTCGAAAAAGCGGGTGATGGTGATCGGCACCGGATGTTCCGCGATAAAGCGTACGCGCAGCGCCTGGAATTGATTCGGCAACACCACATCCGCCCGGCTGACCACGCCCGCCGGTTTGATCTGTTTCAGAATGGTTTCCGCTTCGGGGATATCGGCTTTCAAAATGGCCGCCGAGAGCGGTTCGCGCACAGAGCGGGCAATGCTTTCCAGTTGCGTAGCCGTGTTATAGCGATTCTGCTGCAAGAAGTGAAACAGCAAAATAACGCAGAAAATAAAAACAAACACCATGGAAACACCAGCAACCATGGCCATCTGTTTAATGGTTAAAGAACGGCTGACACGCAAAATTACTTCTCCAGAGACACAAAGCCAAGAGTTCAGAGCTAACACAGAAAACTCTGACGCCAGAGTATACTCGATCGCAATGCGGTTAGATAAACGGGCTGATAGATCGTTTTCGCGGGCGGAACAACGGCAGAAAAGGAAGATAACAGTTTGAATATCTGGCGGTTAAGTGCGGTATCGACAGCCTGTCTTTACCGCGTTTCCCGCCAGGAATGTTCTTGTATTACCAGTCAGCGTACGGCGTCAACGGCTGCGGAGGCATATCCATATCGCCCTGCCAGCCCGCCATTGAATACCGCACGAACAGAATGCCGTGGCTTGGAGTGTAATCCTTCGCCTGCTGAATATCGATGCCCGCACCAATTGACCAGTGCGATGTGACGCGCCGCTCCACCAGCAACCTTGCGGTATAACCGAAACCGTTCGAACTGCTGCCCGCGCCTAAATTATCTTTATCCGCATACATTGCCGTACCGTCCGGGAAGAACTGGTTATCCGGGATCAGGTTCTGCAGTGGATAGCGCAGAATCGAATCGGTCTTCGAGTGCGACCACGAGACCGAACCACCCAACTCCCACGACCAGTTTTCCGTGCGTTTGCGCCAGTTGACCGGCAAAGCAAAAGAGAGATATTGCTGCGGACTGTAGTAACCGCCCTGGCCGAGCGAATAACCGCTCAAATCCTTATCGTAGTGCCACAACATATTGTTGACGCCAACGGTCAACCGCTCGTTGTTTTTGTTGATCAGCTTGTAGTAGTAACCGGTCATCCAGCGAACGCGCCAGTTATCTTCGACGTTTTTACCGGTGAGAGTATCAGCGTTCAGGCTCGACCAGACGCCGTTAGCTTCACCTTTATCGTAACTGATGCTGACCCCGCCGCCAGTCGCGCGCACGCCGCCCCAGGTGGTGCCGGTATTCGGGTCTTTCTGCCCGGCAAAGGCCAACAGTGAGCTGGAGATCGGGCGCCGGTGCGCGTTAACGGTATAACCAATGGGGCCGAGATCGCTACTGTAACTCACGCCGCCGACCACATCGACCACATCAAATCCCATCGGCGTGGTGCCGATATCCGCCGCCCAGGTACTGTTTTGCCAGCCGACGGCAACGCTCGCGCCGTTCGCGGTCTGGCTGGTGCTGCCACGACACGGCGTGGCGGAACATGTCCCCCACGTCGGATCGTAAGTGCCGTTGGTGGTGGCAAAACTCCCGGCATCCATATTGACGACGTCGGTACGGAAGAACATGCGCCCGTCCGATAGCGGCGCATCAACCTGCAACATGGTGGTATGCGCTTTCAGGTCAGAATAACCGCCCGTACCGCTGGAACCCCAGTAGTCATGTTGCAGGGTGGCGTTAACATCTTGCTGGCGGTAAAGATCCGCCGCATCGCTGCGTATGCCGCGCTTCAGCCAGTCATCTTTTTCATCGTTGCGCGTCAGTTGGGTAAAGCTGTCGTTATCCGCCGGGCGCGTGGTGGTAATAGCGGAAGCGACCATCGCATCTTTCCAGGTTTCCAGTGCCTGCTGCGGTTCGCCATTTTGCGCTTCGAAACGGGCGGCATCGCGCAATACCAGCGCATTCTCCATGGATGGTGGCCGGGATTTAGCCTGCGGTACAAGCGCACTGAAAGCCTGCTGCGCGCTGGCACTATCGCCAAGCGATGCCTGCATCAGCGCAATACGCCGCTGGGTATTAATGGAACGCGGTTGCGCCGCTGTCGGTGCAGGCAGTTTTGCCAGTTGATCGCGTGCCGCCATCTTATTGCCTTCTGCGGTATACACTTCCGCAAGGCCAAGTAATGCGTCCTCATTGGCCGGTTCACGCTCAAGTACGCGCTGGTAATATTGCCTGGCCGCGCTGAAGTCGCCGCGCTGCTGCGCCCAGTCAGCCAGGGTTGAATCAATACGCGTGGCAGCGGGTTGCTGGTTTAAGAAGGCAATCGCCTGCGCTTCGTCGCCGGTGTCCCGTAGCCTGTTCGCCTTCTCCAGTAGCTGGTTGGCTTGTAGCCGGTCGGCCAGTTCCTGAATATTGCTGTTCCATTTTGCCTTCGGCAGCCGGTTGAGATGATTCAGCGCCGCCATTTCCTGATTATTGCCCGACAGATAGAGCCCGTAAGCAAAGACCTGCTCCGGATCGTCCGGCTTTTGCACAGCCAGTTGGCTCATCAGCGAATCGGCTTCGCCACGCCTTCCGGACTGGCGTAAATCACTGGCCAGTCGATAAGTTATCCAGACATCGCCGGGCGAGAGCGCCAGCCGTTTACGTTGCAACTCCGCTGCCTGTGCCCATTGCCCCTGGTTTTCCAGCGCTTCGGCCTGCTGCGACAAACGATCGTTCATCATGCCGCGCTCAATATCGTCAATGCTGCGCCGCTGGCTGGCAGAGAGCGACTCTATAAAGCGTTCTGCTTTTTCCGGCGACTGGGCGCGGTAAATGTTCGCCAGGCCGCGCACCGCGTTGCTGTTGCCGCTGTCCATGCGCAATGCCTGACGATAGAAACCCTCCGCCGCTGCGTTATCCTTACGCGCCATCGCCGCATCGCCGAGGCCCAGCACCGCATAGCTGTCGGTGTTATCAATGCTGCGCGCTTGCTGGTAAAGCCGCTCGGCCTGCGCCGGATTATTGGCTTTCAGCGCCGCATCACCCTGCTGGATCAGCAGCCAGTAGCGGTTCACTTTCAGCAAACTTTCCCATTTGCTGCGGCTGCCGCTCGTTGGATCCATGGCGATGGCTTTCTCAAACTGCGTGACCGCACGGGCGCGATCGCCCCGCTGGGAATATGCCTGCCCCAACGCACCCACCGCTTCGCTGTCGTTATGGTTAGCGTTAACCGCCTGCTGCAATTCCCCCACCGCCTGCGCACCTTTACCGGCATCCACTGCCGCAAGGCCCGTGGCGCGAGCGCGAAACGCCGGATCGGCCATCTGTTTTTGCTGCGTAGCCAGCAGCGTACGCGCGCTGTCAACGGCATCGCCCGAACTGAATATCGTCAGAAAATGCTGCAACGCTTTCACGCTGGCATCACTGACCGGCATGTTCTGAAGTTGCTGATACCAGAGTGTGGCGGCAGCATTGCGTCCATTGCTCGATTTCGCCATCTGCTCCAGCACAGCGTAGCCTTCCGCATCATGGCCATCGGCAAACAGCAGCTGCGCCAGCGAGTTTTGCAACTGATCGTTGCCGGGATAACGGGCGTTCAGCCGTTTCAACTGATTCACGGCTTCCGCACGGCGCGCCGGGACTTTCGACACCAGTACCCAGTACTCGACCGCCAAATCGCCATCCGGCGTATTACCTTTAAACAGCGCATCGTAGGCGGCAATTGCCTCCTGCGTATGCCCGGTGGTGGCCTGCAAACGCGCCTGCTGCAACGCCTGACGCCCCTCCGCCGTGGAGAGCGACATCGCAAGCAGGGAGGAGTGGTAAGCCGCGGATTCCGGAGCCAGTTGCTTCATTCGATCGAGCTGCTGCTGCGCGCCGGCATTGTCACCCTGGCGCAGCAAATAGCGGAAACGGGCGGCAATCACCTCCGGGTTGTTCGGATCGATCAGTTCAAGGCGATAGAGCGACTGACGAACTAAATCTTCGCGTTTGGTTGTTTCCCCCAGCCGCACCTGATCCAGCAACTGTTGCTGTGCGGCGGTATCCGCCGCGCGCGCGGTTGGCACCAGCGCGAGGCCAAGTGAGAAACAGAGAAGACTTACTGTGAACTTGCGCATTCCTGGCCCCAGTCAGGTTGTAACTCACCACGAGGGGTGAAACGAAAACGGTGCTCATCCCACCCTTGTCCAAACAGGGTAAGAACATAGCTGTAGTAGGCATCGTCACCGGGAAAATGGTCTGCGACGTTCTGCCGCAGCCGGGCCTGAACATCGCGATCCTGTAAAAATGGCAACAGCGCAGCGGCAAAACCTACCGGCCCGTTACCCTCGATCTTGCCGGTCGCCACATCCACTTTTTCCGGGGGCGCGTTATTTTTCGTTGTGACCGTCGCCATCGGTTTAAACTTCGCCAGCAACCGCGCTTTCTGCGTGTCGCTGTCATTCAGCATGCCAGCCCACAAATAGACGCGAATCGCGTCGTAGCTTCCGATCAGCGTCTTTTCGCTTTTGAGTTGCCAGCCCTGCCCCTTTTGATAGCGCACCCAGTCCGGCGAAAAGCCTTTTGGCGCAGTCTCCAGCAACAGTTGCAGATTGGTTTCGCGCAGCGTTGTCCAGGGCGCGCCGAAACGGGTGAAATAGCTCGCCAGTTGCGGCGGCAAATAGCTGGGGTTAAACCGCCAGGCGCTGTCATCGGCAAAGCCGATTTTTCCCGGCAGCAACATCAACCCAAGCTCTGGCACCTTCACCACCTCTTCTTTGGCGATGCGGTCTAACAGCGCTTTCCCCAGGTGGGTGTAAGCATCGTTTTTCCACAAGCGCCCGGCTTCCAGCAGTGACCAGGCGATCCAGAGATCGGCATCGGAAGCCGAGTTGGTATCCAGCACCGTCCAGTTCTGCTGGTCTTTTTTCCCCCACAGCCAGGCAGGAAGGTGGTCGCTGAGCGAGCCTTGCGCGAGGTTGTTTTGCGTCCATTGCAGCAGGTTATCAAATGCCTTGCGATCGTTGGCGGCCAGCGCGAAGAACAGCGCATAGCTTTGCCCTTCCGAAGTGGTGATTTTGCGCGCATCGCTCGGATCCACTACCCGACCACCCTCGCTGATATAGGCCTGTTTAAAATGCTCCCAGGCAGGCCAGGTGCAGGCGGCGCGCGTACTCATCGCCGCCAGCATCAGCGCCATCATCACCACCCAACGTAGCGCCTTCATGGCTGATTACTCGTGGTCCGAATCAAGGCGGCGGCGGCTGATAATTCGCAGCAAGCGCCACAGTACCCATGCCAGCAAGACAACGCTGACCGCAGCCAGAATGGCCAACAGTACCGGGTGGTTCGCCAGCGCATACCAGATACGCTCAAACCACGGCAAGTGACCGACATAGTAGACATCGCCTACGCGCAGACCGTTAACGCCGGATTCACGGATCACCGTTACCGAACCGAAAATCGCCGCGCGTTTACCGCTGTCGTTCATGGCATTGTTCAGCAGTTCGTAGCCGCGCGGGCTGTCCGCCAGCAGCGCCACAACGCTGCGCTGATCGTTGAACGGCGACTGGAAGCTAATCACTGCCGCCATTGGGCCATCGGAACTGACTGCCGTTTTCGTATCGGCTTTGCGGTCAGCGGCATCCTCTTCACTTGCCATAAATGGCGACTGGCGCAGCGGCGTTTTCACCCAGCTTTGCGTCGCATTTACCAGCAGGTCGATCTTCTCGTCGTTCTTCAACGGTTGCGGAATCGAGCCGATGATCATGATGTCGGCGTCTTTCCCCTGCAGTTGGCTGGCATCGCTGGTCAGTTGCATATTAATGGCCGGGAAGCCGGTTTGCGCGCCGATGGTGCCAAGCGTATTCAGCAGCGTACCAACCTGTGCTGGCGTCGGCTGTGTCGGGGTGACAATAACGGTTTGCGACAGATCCGCCATCCGGCTAAACGGGAAGCCTGCATTCGCGAAGGCGCGCAGATCCGGCATGGCGATAAAGTGGTAATACTTCGAGAAATCGATGGTTGAGTCGTCGCCAATCACCACGCGGTTCGGGACTTGCTGGAACGTCACGCAGTTATCGATGCTGCCGCCCGGCATGGGATTCATATACTGGAAGTCGAAGCGCAACTGGTTGACTGCCCCCAGTTTCAGCGCCGGAATCGACACATCCGTTTTGCTGTCCAGCAGACCTTGCAGTACCGGCAGGCGCAGCAACAGACGGTTCGTGTCCTGGTTGCTGGTCAGGTTGAAATATTGCAGGAACTGGTTATTCAGGCTGATATCCATGCGCGAGCTATCTTTGGTCAGCGGCGCGGTATAACGATAGTTGAGATTCATATCGATACCGGTGCTGCGCAGCAGATAGAGATCCGGCGGCAAATTCAGCGACACGTTGATGGACGATGGCTCCAGGCCGGTGGACTGCAACTGTTCCTCATAGGTTTTCAGCTCGCCGAAGGTCACCGGACGATCAGTACGCACCCAGTTCGGCGCGTCATACGGCTGGCGAGCCAGCAGCGGTTTAACTTCATCCACCGTGACGCTATCGCCACGGAACAGCACGTTGCCCTGAGCGATACCTTTTGCCGCCTGCAACAGATCTTTATCGTCGCGCCCCATCACGATCAGCAACTTCACATACGGGTTACCCGGATGGTTGATCATGCTAATGGTCGGCCCTTTCACGGCTGGCGCGTCACGCAGGAAATCCGGGCGTTTATCGTTAGTGGCGAAAACAATGGCATTACGATCCGGCAGGCTATTATAAGAGACCGGGAAAGTCTGGCCGCGCCAGCCAGCACGTGAACCGAACCACGAAGCGATGATCGCCGCAGCCTGCTGCTGCGCGATGTCCGGCGCACCGGCAAAGACCATCGGCAGAGTTAACGCCCGGTTATCACGCGGGTCGAAGAACGGTACCGGGAAGTGGGAGAGATCGTTTTTCAGCGGCAGACTTTGGTAGGTCATCTCCAGCGAACTGCTGCGACCGATATCCAGCCACAGCGTGCTGCTGGCTGGGTTTTCACAAACATCGCGATAGTGGCCAACAAACTCCAGCCGCACGCGGTTGAAATCGCTAATAAACAGCGGGTTGATCGGCACCTGCGCTAGCGTCTTCTTACCGAGCTGCTCTTTGGTGACCGGCAAGACGCCCATCAACTCATCATTCAGATAAACCTTTAACTGGGATTGAACCGGCAACAGCGACGGCGATGGCGTGTACTCAAGGTTAAGCACTGCTTTTGACACCACTTCGTCGCTACGAACGCCAAACTCAACGCCACCGTCCGGGTTAATACCGCGCAGCACCATGCTGCCCGGCGGCGGGGCGATCTGCGCGAAGGTAAGTTTGACGTCGCGGGATGGCGAATCTGTCGCCACCACCGGCGCATTAGCGCCTGGCAGGCCGGGCATTACCTGGCCTACAACATTCCCTGCGGTCGGCGTTGTTGGCGTCAGCGATTCAGCTTGCTGCGGCGCGGGCGTTGCGACCGGATCCGTAGCCGGTGCGACAGCCGGGACATTAGGCGCCGGATGCGAGGGCGCGGCAGAAGTCATCATCGGGGACAGGGTACTTACCCCTACCGCCACAGCACAAATCCATGAAATTTTTCTTTTCATCGCGTTTTCATCATTGTTGAGCCAGTCACGTCGTTGGTTGCTGCACGGCCATATTCCGTGCCGGGCGACGCGGAATAAATGACACCACCCAGGCCACCAGATCGGTAAATGAGCGGAAAATCACTTTGACGGACGGCGGAGCAAATTCCGCGAGATGGCGATAGCCGCGGAAACCCAGTTTCAAAATATCAAACAGACTTTCCAGAGGTTTATCTTCCGGGAAGCTGTCCTGCCACAGCGCCCATGTGTCTGCACGGGCAAAGGTACACTGCACAAAATCGATATGTTGTTTGGTGGTGAGCGGCATCAGTTGCAGACCGACCTGGTTGCCAATGACACGCGCTACCGTAGTTGGAAACGCATACTCTTGCTGGCCGCGCTTCAGCAGCAGGTTTACTTTCTGCCCTTCCAGCACCTGCGCCTGGCCATTAATCTTGATGCCCAAACCGCCGTCGGAGAAGTCATGGACGGTACAGGAGAAGAGATGACCATCTTCGCGGGCAATGGCCGCTGGCATGGAGATTTCGACACGGTGCGCGCGGCGCACCTGTTTGCTTTCGACCGATACCGCCACCGCACCGCCAAGAATCACCATGTTGTAAAACACCCAGGCCATACTGACGAACACGGTGAGCACTTCATTTTCCGGGCCGTAGAAATAGCGCCAGATCCCCACCAGCACACCCACCAGGTTGAGCAGTACCAGGAAGATGTAAGGACGAGAAATCACCCAGTCCACATACTCCTCTTCCACCAGCCCGCCTTTGGCGGTGACGTTAAACTTGCCTTTGTGCGGGTTGAACAGCGCCACCAGCGTAGGCGGCGCGATATACCATGCCAGCACCGTTTCGTAGATCTCGCTCCAGAAAGAGTGGCGATATTTCCCCTGAATCTTCGAGTTCGTCAGGCTGGCGTGAATCATGTGCGGCAGTACGAACAGGGCGATCATCAGCGCCGGAGCGTAAATGATGTAGGCATGCAACAGCAGAAACGCCAGCGGCGCAGTCAGAAAGATCAGCCGCGGGATGCCCGATAAGAAGTGGAACATGGCATTGACGTAACACAGCCGCTGCGGCAGTTTCAGCCCTTTACCAAACAGCGGATTGTCGAGGCGGAAAATCTGCACCATGCCACGCGCCCAGCGAATACGCTGACCAATGTGCGCCGAAAGGCTCTCGGTCGCCAGCCCTGCCGCCTGCGGAATACGCATATATGCAGAGGTGTACCCAAGGCGGTGTAAACGCAGCGAGGTGTGCGCATCTTCGGTGACGGTTTCCACCGCAATCCCGCCAATCTGATCCAGCGGCCCACGACGAATAACCGCGCAGGAGCCGCAGAAGAAAGTGGCATCCCACATGTCGTTGCCGTCCTGCACCAGACCATAGAACAGCGTGCCTTCATTAGGCGTTTTACGAAAGCGCCCCAAGTTACGCTCAAACGGGTCCGGCGAGAAGAAGTGGTGCGGCGTCTGCATCATCGCCAGCTTTTTCTCTTTCAGGAACCAGCCCATGGTCATTTGCAGAAAAGAGCGCGTCGGAACGTGGTCACAGTCGAAAATCGAGACAAACTCGCCCTTCGCATATTTCAGCGCGTTATTGATGTTCCCGGCTTTCGCATGCTCATGCGTGGTGCGGGCGATGTACTCCACGCCCACCATACTGGCGAACTGGCGGAACTCTTCGCGGCCGCCATCATCGAGGATCCAGATTTTGAGTTTGTCTTTCGGCCAGTCGATACCGAGCGACGCGTAAATGGTGTTTTTCACCACGTTGAGATCTTCGTTATAGGTCGGCACGAAAATATCCACCGACGGCCACAACGACATATCTTTCGGCAGCGGCACCGGCTGGCGGTTCAGCGGCCAGGCAACCTGGAAATAGCCCAGCACCAGCACTACCCAGGCGTAAGTTTCGGCAAACAACAGCACCAGGCCGCACACCAGGCTGACCGGATCGTCCCAGTTGAGGGTTGAGGTATAGCGCCACCAGATATAGCGACAAGAGACAGTCAGCGACAGCACAATCAGCATCAACGCTGAAAAGCGTCCCGGAATGCGGCGCACCAGCAGCGCAACACCCCACAACAGTACCAGGAAAACAAACTGCGCCAGCGGGTTAAACGGCTGCGTAATGCACAACAGGGCGAGGATCAGCGAAAACACCACAATGACGCCTAAAATAAAGCGCCGCAGGTGCGGGCTGATATGGCTAAGCTCTTTTTTGTGATCGAGATGACCCGTGCGATGCGTCACGCGTTCCGGCAAGGTATCAAGCCAGTGATACCAACGCCCACGCAATGCGCGGATACGGGCAAAACGCTGGCGCCGCGCCGATTTCGGCGGTCCCCAGGGTAATGTCACCAGCAGCCAGAGGCTTTGCAGCAGGTAGCGCGCCGGATCAAGCGGGAGCGGTCTGTCAGGATCAATATGCGGAAACCAGTGCTGCTGCTGCGCCCGCAACTGCTGCCAGCGCGGATGCTCAAGCGGGATAAACAGCCAGGCGAGGATCACCCAGAAGCAGCCAGAAGCCGCGCTGAACCACGATGCGCCATGCTGGCGATAGTGCTGATAGCGCGCGCGTAAGCGTGCGCTGACCGGTGGGATCAGCAACCAGCTGGCGGGGCCGCTCATAGCTGGCTCCTCTCGCGCTCACCACCTTCGCGCGGCTGTGCGCAATGCAGCAGGCACCAGTTGGCCAGCGTCACCATCTCTTCTGCAGCCAGCGAGTCGCTGCGGTATTCCCCCAGCGGTTGTTTCGCTGCCAGACACTCCGCCAGCGCTTCATCACGATGGATAGTGGTCGGCAGGATGCGCGTCTGGCTTTGTAACCAGACCTGCCACAGATCATCCTGCAACTGGCTACCAATCCGCAGGTCGTTAATCAGAATATGCGACCCCGCAGGCAGCGGCTGCTGATGCAGCCGAATATGGCAATTGATATCGGGTTTGATAATGGTGAAAACATGGTCGCACGCGGCGACGAATTGCCGCGTCAACGGTGAAAAACCGTGCGGCAGATCGATGAGTACCCAGTGATACTGTTGCTGCGTTTTTAACGCCTGTAAAAGAGCAGCAAGCTGGTTTAACGCGTCATGCTGATGAATAACATCCCACTCGCTCGTCGTGAGTTGGCCGAACGGCAATACATCAAGCTGCGAAGTGTAGCGCAAACCGGCATCGCGCCAGTCCTGACCATCAAGCACGGAGCGCGCCCAACCGCCACGGCTGGCAAAATCGACATTAAATGACAGGCGCAGCAGATTGTCAGGGCAGGCATCAATAACCAGCACCGATTCGCCTAATAATTGCAATGACCAGGCCAGAGCCGCCGTAATTGATGTTGTACCCACACCGCCGCGGATCCCCTGTAATCCCAAAATGGCCATCTACAGTTGCCTTATTGTTGACGGGATAATTCAGCCAGTAGCGGCCAGCGCTTAATAGCTGCCGCCAACTGTTCACGCTGGGAAATATCGGCGTAATCTATTTCGGGTAGTGAAAAAGCCTTGCTCAGTGCCAAAAAATCATTTTGGAATGTATAACCCAGAGTGGGGTCTGTTTGCGTTTTTGGTTCATCGTTATGCATTCTGGCCCGATCCCTTTGAATAGAAAACACGTGTACTGATTGTAGCAAGGCATCGTGCCTGACGAAATTCATTTACATGCTAAAACTGATGTTCTTTAATTTCAATGTTAGGTTTATTTCTCAGCTTTCGCTAGTAAACTGAGATACAGATAAATTTGTTTCAAGAGGGACATCGTGGACCCCATATTTTCTATTGGCATTCAGTCTTTATGGGACGAATTGCGGCATATGCCTACGGGCGGCGTTTGGTGGTTAAATATCGATCGCGAAATTGACGCATTTAGCCTTATTAATCAAACCATTGCACAGCAAGATACCGAGGCGAATGTCGCGGTTATCGGTATGGACCACGATCTACGGGGCATCCTTAAACTGGAGAAAGATCGCGGCCCCCAAAAAATTCGCCTCTTTTCCATGCCAAACCAGAGTAATAGCCTATACTTTCTCGCCCGCGATTTACTTTGCAGTATTGAGCCTGAGAATTATTTACTTATACTGCTCTGTGCTAATAATGCCTGGCAGAATGTTCCTGGTCCCAAAATACATCAATGGTTAGAAAAAACGCATGAGTGGGCGAAATATCATAATTGTACTCTGCTGGTTATTAATCCCGGCAATAACAATGACAAACAAGCCTCGATTTTGATGAGTGAATATCGATCACTGTTTGGTCTGGCAAGTTTACGCTATCAAAACGGTATGCATCTTTATGATGTCGCCTGGTGGTGTAATGAAAAAGGGATCAGCGCCCGCCAGCAACTGATTCTTCATCACCATGACGACCGCTGGCAATTAGCGAAGCAGGAAGAAACCGCCGTACAACCGCGCAGCGATGAAAAAAGAATATTAAGTAACGTGGCGGTTCTGGAAGGTGCGCCGCCGCTTTCCGAATATTGGTCTTTATTTAAAACAAACGAAGCCCTGTTTGAAGAAGCCCGCGCAAGCCAGGCGGCAACGCTGATTTTCTCGCTGGCACAAAACAACCAGATCGACAACATCGCCCGCCAGGTACATACCCTGCGCCGCCAGCGCGGCAGCAGCTTAAAAATTATCGTCCGTGAAAGCCAGGCCAGCCTGCGCGCGACCGATGAGCGATTATTGCTGGGCTGCGGCGCGAATATGGTTATCCCCTGGAACGCGCCGCTGTCGCGCTGCCTGACGCTGATTGAAAGCGTGCAGGGGCAACAATTCAACCGGCTGGTGCCGGAAGATATCACCACCCTGCTTTCCATGACCCAACCTCTGAAGCTGCGCGGCTACCAGCCGTGGAATGTCTTCTGCGATGCGATAAGCAATATGGTCAATAACCAACTGCTGCCGCCGGATGGCAAAGGCGTGATGGTTGCGCTGCGCCCGGTACCGGGCATTCGCGTCGAACAGGCGCTTACCCTTTGTCGCCCTAACCGCGTGGGGGATATTGTCAGCATGAGCGACAACCGGCTGGTGCTGTTTTTGTCCTTTTGCCGGGTCAACGATCTTGATACCGCCCTGAACCATATTTTCCCGCTGCCAACGGCCGATATCTTCTCAAACCGAATGGTGTGGTTTGAAGATCATCAGATCGCCGCAGAGCTGGTGCAAATGCGTATGCTGACGCCGGAAAAAGTGGCTAAACCGCTGTCTGAGACGGCCAAAACGAAGAAAGTCATTAACGCCGAACATGACGGCACTGGCTGGCGTCGTATTCCGGAGCCTTACCGCTTATTCAGTGACACCACGGAGCGCACATCATGATGTCAGTCAGCGATATCGTTCAGCTTATCATCTTCTGCGCACTGATCTTCTTCCCGCTGGGCTACCTTGCGCGCCATTGGATACGTCCTATCCGGTCCGCGTTTCGCATCTTATTTACCAGACCTCGCTATGTAAAACCGGCAGGAATATTGCGCCGGGAATCGTTCGTCAAGGCAGACCGCAAACATGACTAATTCATCGATGACCACTTCAACGCCCTCGCCGCTGTGGCAATACTGGCGCGGCCTTTCCGGCTGGAATTTCTATTTTCTGGTGAAATTCGGGCTGTTATGGGCGGGCTATCTTAACTTTCATCCGCTACTGAACCTGGTATTTATGGCATTCCTGCTGATGCCACTACCGCGCGTGAGGTTACATCGTCTGCGCCACTGGATCGCGCTGCCGATTGGTTTTGGTCTCTTCTGGCATGACACCTGGCTGCCCGGCCCGGAAAGTATTCTGAGCCAGGGTTCGCAGGTTGCGGGCTTCAGCGCCGACTATCTGCTTGATCTGGTAACCCGTTTTATCAACTGGCAAATGATTGGCGGGGTTTTTGTCCTGCTGGTGGCGTGGCTGTTTTTATCGCAGTGGATCCGCGTTACCGTGTTTGTCGTCGCCATTATGATCTGGTTGAATGTGCTGACCCTGACCGGGCCGGCATTTAACTTGTGGCCTGGCGGCCAGCCAACCACCACGGTGACCACGACCGGCGGCGGTGCAGCGGCAACCGTCGCAACGGCAGGCGATACCCCGGTAGTCGGCGATATGCCCGCGCAAACCGCGCCGCCGACCTCGGAAAATCTGAATGCTTATCTTGCCAGTTTCTACGCCTCGGAAGAGAAGCGCCAAAGCACGTTCCCGGCGCAGCTTCCCGCTGACGCCCAGCCGTTTGATCTGCTGGTCATCAATATCTGTTCCCTCTCGTGGGACGATATCGAAGCGGCAGGGTTGATGTCGCACCCGCTGTGGTCGCACTTCGACATCGTATTTAAACACTTCAATTCTGCCACCGCTTACAGCGGCCCGGCGGCGATTCGTCTGCTGCGCGCCAGTTGCGGCCAGTCGTCGCACAAAAACCTCTATCAGCAGGCCAACAACCAATGCTATCTGTTCGATAATCTGGCGAAACTGGGCTTTACCCAGCAGCTGATGATGGACCATAACGGCGAGTTTGGCGGCTTCCTGAAAGAGATCCGCGATAACGGCGGCGTGCAGGTACCGTTGATGGATCAGTCTGGCCTGCCGCCTGTGCTGCTCTCTTTTGATGGTTCGCCGATCTATGACGATACTGCCGTGCTGAACCGCTGGATGGAGTCGGACAGCTTCAAGCAGGGGCAGCGCACTGCAACCTTCTACAACCTGCTGCCGCTGCACGACGGCAACCACTATCCGGGCGATCGTAAAACGGCGGATTACAAACTGCGTGCGCAGAAACTGTTTGATGAGCTGGATGCCTTCTTCACGCAGCTGGAGAAATCCGGGCGGAAAGTGATGGTGGTGCTGGTGCCGGAACACGGCGCGGCGCTGAAGGGCGACAAAATGCAGGTTTCCGGCCTGCGTGATATCCCCAGCCCGTCAATTACCAACGTCCCGACCGCGATTAAATTCTTCGGCATGAAAGCGCCGCATCAGGGCGCGCCGATTGAGATTAACCAGCCGAGCAGCTTCCTGGCGGTATCGGAACTGGTGACGCGCGTGCTGGATGGCAAAATCTTCACCGAGGAGAGCGTCAACTGGCAGCAGCTCACCAGCAATCTGCCGCAAACGGCGCCGGTTTCTGAAAACGCCAACGCCATTGTGTTGCAGTACCAGAACAAGCCATATGTTCGCCTGAATGGCGGCGACTGGGTACCGTATCCGCAGTAACGTCCTGCGCCCTCTCCCGCACGGGAGAGGGTCAATCGGTTAGCGCTGCTGCGCCAGCCACACCAGCATCTTCAGGCTGGCAGAGTAGTAATCATCCTGCGCGGTGATCTGCGGCTCGGCCAGCGTTTCTCCCAGCGTTAAATCACGTACTGCCAGCAGACCGTCATTCATCATATACGGCGCCGTTTCGTTGGTCGTCACATTCACCCAGGCTGGCGTCTGATTGCGGCTAAAACCCTGCCACCAGTTACGCCACGGCGTCAGCAGCGCGCTTTGCGGATCCTGCCAGCTGATATACAGCGGAATACGGATAGCGTCATAACTCATGCGCGGCGGCCACTCTTTTGCCGGGGAGAGCTTGCCATCCGCCGCCAGCGAAACCCAGTCTGTCGGGAGCTGCGCTTTGCCAAAGCGCATTTTTCCCAGCAGCTTTTGCCCGTCGGCGATCAAATCGCGCCACACCACTTGATGGCTCCGATTCGCGAAATCCTGCCACGCCGGGAAAATGAAGTAGGCGGGATTCAGGTTCACATAGGTGTTGAGATTGAAACCGTTCGCCCCCGGCAGCATTACGCGGTAACCGGCATAACTCACCACCGTATGTTTCAGCACGGCCTGCGTGATAGCATCCGACGCGCTGGTATAAGCAGGAACATTCCAGCGCTGCCCCGCTTTCAGCAGCGCCCAGGCCAGCAGAACATCGCCATCCGTCGCATCGTTTTTATCAGCAACAGGATCGGCTTCCACCGGGTTATAACGCCAGAAAAAGAGGCCGTTATCTTTATTTCTCAAGGTCTTATTCGTCCAGTTCCACATGCTGTCAAAGGCAGCTCTGTCATCACTGGCCACCGCCATCAACATGGCGTAACCCTGGCCTTCAGTATGGGAAACATTTTTATTGCCGGTATCGACGACGCGTCCATCCGGCATTAAAAAACGGGCTTTATAACTATCCCAGGCCGCAGAAGCCTGGGAAAATGACGTAAACAACAGACTCACCATCACCACCAGTGCGGCGAATACGCGCTTCAACATGGGTTTACTCACTTGGGTTAGCGTAACGGAAGAGAACATCCGACACAGAATAGAGCCTTTCGCGAGTAAAAACGAGGCCTGCCGCGCCGCCCTGCTCTTGCATCCAGCGGGTATACATCCCCTCAAGCACGGCGCAAAAGGCAAAGCACCAGCGCTTCCGGTGCGCCTCTTCCCGCGCGACCGGCAAGCCCTGATGACGAAATGCCAGCCCGTCATCACGGGTATCGATATCGATAAAGCCCCAGTTGAACAGCGCCAGTTGCGCATTGATATTGGCTTCCAGTTCGCCCACAGTTTCCGAAGGCGGAAGCGGCGTGCGTTCCGCCATCGCGTCGCCCATCTGGCGCAGGAACGGCAGGCTTTCCGCTTCGCCGACGTTGCTTACCATGCCGTCAATCATCACGCTCAGCAGATCGAACCAACCCGGTGCCGTTTGCTGCTGCTGAAACCACGCAAGCAACGGCGTATCAGAAGTGTGTGTCATCATTTGTCTCCCAACATGTACCGGAGCCAAATCCCGGCGGTGCTTTCGTTATAATTGCCGAAGGTGTCGTAGCCGACTTTACCGCCCACCGTCATATTTTTATTCACGTTGTAATCCAGCCCCGCATGGAAGTTGTAGCCGATACCGTTTTGCGACTTGCCCTGGTACTGCGCCTCTTTGACAAAGCCCAGATCCGCCAGTTGCTGAAGCATCTTCTGTGCCTCAGGCTCGGTCGGGAAATAGTCGCTTTTATCCTGGGTATAAGACTGATAACCCACCGCGCCGCCAATGCTGAGCTTCCAGTTATCGATTTTCTGCGAAAGATCGACCGGTAAAGAGACGCTGACATAGTTCTGCGGGCTGAAATAACCGCCCTGGCCGTAGGTGAAGTAGCTGAGGTTTTTCGAGAAATCCATCCAGCTCACGCTCAACCCGGCCTGCAACTGGCGGAAATCGTCATGCCACGGGCGTAAATAGACTCCGGCATTGGCGTTCATGCTGGTGTTGCTGGCAACGTCCGTTCCGAGATAGCTGTAACCTCCGCCGCCGACGTAAAACCCGGCATCGCCATCATCGTAACTTAACTGTACCGATCCGCCGTTTTTGGTGACCTGCCCCCAGCGCTGACCGGAGTATTTATCCTGTAGCCCGACGTACGACAGCAGGCTGTCGGTGATTGCGCGGCGCTCGCCGGTGAAAATCAGCGTCAGGTAATTGGTCAGTTTCGGCGACCATTTCACGCCGCCCACCAGCGAAGTGAGATCCTGACCGAGCGGCGTACTGCCGATATCCAGCTTGTAGCTGTCGCCGCTGAGCGCCATATTCAGCTCCACACCGCTGGCATTTTGCGAATCGGTAGAGGCGTTAATTGCATCGTTGTAATTCTTCTTGTAGTTCGATGCGCTCAGGCTTTTCAGGCGGCTCGAACCCAATAAAGAGGTCAGATTGTTGTAACCCTCATCGGTAAACGGTGTCAGTTTGCTGGCATCGGCGTAACGTGCCAGATCGGTAAATTTATCGCTGCCGTCCGTTGCCGTAGAACTGTTGGCATTGCTGATGGAGGTGGCAATATTGCTCGCCGCATCCGCCAGCGGGTTGGAACCATAACGACGCCAGGCATCGCCCGAAGCGCTACCGGAACTGAGGCTGACCGGCGTGGCGGTAAATTCAAAACGCGCATCGCCGAACGGCGAGCTGGACCAGGTCAGCGGCGCTTTCGCTTCCGTTAACTTGCTGGTGCCGGTTTCCCCGTCGCGCCCGCGAATATCCACTTCACCTTGCAGCCACATGCCGGTTTTTTCGTTCATCTGCTGCATCATGTCATCCACCTGGCGCAGCGTACGGCTTTGCGCCGTTTCCACCGGCAGATCGGTGCGCGTAGTACCCGGCAGATTACTGCCCGGCTCGCGGGCGACCTGCGCCACCTGCCACGGCAACGTCTGCCCATACAGCGACTGCGGCGCCGCCGTGTCTGCGGTGGTTTTACTGGTGGTCATAAACGGGTTATCCGCCAACAAAACGCCGCCAATGGTCGGCGTGTCCGCGCTGTTGGTTGACTCCAGCCCCACCAGCTTGCCGCGGGCGCTACGCAACAGGGTCATCGCCTGCTGATGGTTGCCCTTTGCCTCTTCCAGCCGCGCCAGCAGCAGCAGGCGTTCCGGCGAACTATTACTGCGCAGGCCATTCGCCAGCGTCTGTGCTTTATCAATATTATTTTCCGCCAGCGCCACATCAATCGCGCCGACGCGCGCGGCCTGATCGTCGCTGTCGCGCGTCATCAGATAGTCATACAGCACACCCGCTTCTTTGTTCATTTTGCCGCTCTGGTAGAGACGGCCCATGGCGAACATCAAATCGGTATTCTGCGGATCGCTTTGCAACGCGCGAATCAGCTTGTCATAGGCGGCGGCATAATTACCCTGCTCGCGCAGACGATCGGCTTCATTAATCACATAACCGTTACGCACGCCCGCCAGTTGCGCCGGGGTGCTGCGCGCCTGCATCTCCGGGCTGGAAACAAAGGCCTGTGCTTCCTGGTTCAGCCCGGCCTGATTCAGCACGGCAATTTGATCGGCGTAATCCCCGGCATTGCCCTGCACACCCCGCTGCATATTGGCCCGCACCAGCGAAACCGCCGTTGTCAGATCGCCGGTTTGCGCCAGCATCCGCGCCAGTTTCCCGGCATCGGCCGGGCTTTCCGGCGGCGTGCTGGCGAGCGCTTTCAGGGTATTCGACGCGGCAACAGTATTGCCCTGCGCCAGGTAACGATCGGCGGTCGCCATTTGCAGGTTGTAGTTCACCCGGCGGGCGAGATCGCGCGTCTGACTGTTTTGCCCTGCGGGCGAGATCCGCGACAACAACGAGCTGGCCTGCTGCCAGCCGCCATTTTCACTGGCGAACAGCGCGGCGGCATACAGGGAGCTGGCGCCCGCGCCGCTGCTTTGCGCCGGAAGCATAACGCTCGCCGCTTCATTCTGCTGGCCGGATTGCTGTAATAAGCGCGCCAGATCGAGGCGCAGCCACGGATCGTCCGGCAACCGCTCAACGCCCTGACGCAACAGCGCAATCGCCTGCGGCGTATTACCGCTGGCGGCCAGTTGTTGCGCCTGACGACGCAGCGGATCGCCCGGCGCGCCGGTGACCACGCGCGGTTGCAGCTTCGCCTGCAAACTGGCCGGTAAGGTTCGCAGCATGCTCTGGGCTTCTGCCGTTTTGTTTTGATCGCGCAGAACGTAATAGAGGTTTTCGCGCGCCGGAGCATTTTGTGGCTGGTCGTTCAGAATCGCGCGCAGCGCCTGCTCCGCCTGCGGGTAATCTTTGTTTTGGCGTAACACATCGGCGCGGAACAGTTTTGCTGCCGTTCCCCGCTCGCCGCTCTGCTGCGCCAGCGGTGCAGATAAGGCCAGCGCCTGGCTGACATTGCCCTCTTTCAGCGCCTGTTGCGCCTGCGCCAGTTGGCCGTAAAACGCTGCGTCCTCCGCCTGCGTTTTGCGCTCGGCAGAGGCATCACCACCCAGGCTCGCCGCCCGGTTCAGGTATTGCGCCGCCGCCTGATAATCCCCATTGCGCTGGGCGATATAACCCATGCCCGCCAGCGCATCGGCGTCCTGCGGATTGGTTTGCAGCACCTGTTCAAACTGCCGCTTCGCCGTACTGCTGTCGCCGCTGTTCAGGGCGGTAAAGCCCGCGCCTTTCGCCGCGCCGCCGATGTTTTTGCGGTAGTAATCCTGAACTTCGCTGTCCTGCGGATGGCGCTGCAACCAGGTGTCGTAGAAGCGCTCATCGCCAGACTGCGGCCCAAGCCACAGCAGCGCCTGGCGTAAACCGGCATCGGCATCTTTGCTGCCGCTGGCCATCGGTTCGAGCATTAAAATCCCGTCGCGGCGCGTCTCTTCACGCCAGGTGAGCATCTTGCCCAGTGCCACGCGCGCGGCATTGTCCTGCGGATTCTGCGCCACAATGTGCTGCATCTGCGCCAGCGCCTGCGGATAGAGCGCTTTGTCGCTCGCCATCGTCAGGTAATATTCCGGCGCCAGGCCCGGCGGCGGCGTATTGCCGTTAAACAGGCTGCGCCAGGTCTCCAGCGCAGCCGGAATGTTGCCGCTCCGCGCCTGCTGACGCGCCAGCGTGAGCTGGCCTTGCGGCACCTGCGCCATCTGTTTGGCATTATCCAGCGCCTGCAATTCGCCATCGCCGGGCGCGGTTTGCGCCAGCCGCGAACGCCACTGCGCGGCGGTCTGCAAATCACCATTTTGCTGCGCCCACAGCGCCATCAGATACATCGCCTGGGTGTTATTGGCATCAACCATTAACACCTTTTTCAGCGACTCCATCGCCAGGTCGTCATGGGATTTTTCATGCCAGTAGTTGGCCTGATCGAACAGCGCTTTTAATGCCGCATCATTCGGCGCGGCCTGTGCCTGCCCGGCGACGCTGAGCGCAAGTGCGCCGGAGAGATAAACGGTCGTCCACCGGCGGGCGGTTTTGTTTCGCATTGTGGTCACCCTTTTCACTTGCTGTTCTCCGGATGCAGACGTTTACGCTCGCGCTTTTTCAGCGCCAGATAGAACAGCCAGCCCGCCAGCGAACCGACCAGCAGTCCCAGAATGGCCAGTAGCGCTGAGTGCTGGTTGGCATACCAGACCACCATCATCTGCGGTGGCATTTGACCGCTCGGGAACTGTTCGCCGACGCGGAAGCTGCGCACGCCATTTTCATTGGTGATGATGGCGGCATCGCCACGAATACCGGCGTTAATGCGCGCCGAGGCCAGATCGCTATGCAGATGCGAAAGCTGTTCATCGCTGCTGCCCAGCGCCAGGACCACCAGGCGCTCATCGTTCCACGGTGAGCGGAAACTGATAAAGCCGCGCCACGCTTCGTTAGATGAGAAATAGCGGTCAGCCTCCAGCCCTTCGGCTGCCCAGTCGCCCGCCATCCAGCGCTGCACTTTCTGCCACAGGGACGGCGCACGCACGCCCAGCGTGTTGTCATGGGTGGTAAACGGCGAATCCGCCAGCAGCGCTTGGTTGAAGTCGTGCTGATCCATGCCCGTGACCGCCAGCACGTCGCGATCGCGTACCAGTTCCCGCAGACCGCCGCCGGTGGGAACGCCGAGCAGCACGCGGTTATGTCCCAGCGCCGTTCCGGTGGCATTACCGGAGCGCGCAGCCATATCCAGCAGCGTGGCGAGCTGCGTTTCTGACGGATTCTGCGGCAGCATCAGCACCGTTTCCGCGTAGTCCGCCATGCGGGTAAACGGGAACGACGCGCCAACGAAATAGGAGAGATTCGGCAGCAACGCAAAGTGACGCGTGTGGCTTAAATCGATCCACGAATCATCATCAATACGGCTCTTGATGTTGTTGTTGAGCAAGGTGCTGCACGGCGCATTCGCTTTCGGCACGATGTTGAAGTAGAGAGAAAGCTGGTTGTCGCCGTAGATCATGTACGGTTCCAGCGGCATATCGAACGACTCCTGACGCGCATCGCCGCCCAGTTTGTGCCACAGCGTTTCCAGCGCGCCCTGTTTATTGACCGGCAGGTTGTGCAGGAAAGTGTCGTTCATGGTCATGCTCAGCCAGGAGCGCTGCTCATCGATCCAGTTTTCCGTCGGGAAGCGGTAACCAATGTGCAGCGGGATGGTTTCACCGTCCCACAAAAAGAGATCCGGCGCGGCGCGAAATGCCACCTGCAATGGCGAGTGCCAGATCCCGGTGGCTGTCAGGGTTTGATCTTTGCGGATCAACTCATGAAGCTTGATGGGACGATCGGTTGGGATCCAGCGCGGCGCATCATAGGGTTTGCTCAACGGAATGGTTTGCGCCGTAACATCGAGCGCAGATGTTTGCGGCGTAAAATTGCCACGCGTCAGCCGCCAGGCCGCCGCACGCAGTTCATGTTCATCTTTGCCGACAACCAGCAGCAGCTTGTACACCGGGTTCGCCGGGTTATCGATAATTTTCAGCAGCGGCTGCGTGGTTTGCGGCAGCGTCAGGCCACCGATCTGCTCGCCGGGATGGCCGATCAGGATGCCGTTCTGTTCCGGCAGACGATCGTGATATACCGCAAACGAGATGCCGCGATAATCAGCCTGAATCCCCATCCACGAGGAGATCAATGCACCCGCGCTAATGGCATCGGCGCTCAACGTCGAGCCGAATGCCATCGCAATGCTGGTGGGCGACATCTGCATGCTGTCAAAGAACGGGCGCGGGAAGTGGCTCAGATCGGTGCCGATATCCAGTTGCTGCCCTTCCAGCTCAAAACGCGAATCCGGCAGGACGGTGACACGATACTTATCGTTCAGATCGCGCTGGCACTGCATCGCATCGCCATCATTGATTTTGAAGCTCAGGTTGTTGCTGGAAACCATCAGCGCTGCCGGAATATCCAGTTGGTAGCGCGACAAATCGCTATCGGTAGCAGTCAGCGGTACGGTGCCCAGCGGCTGGCCGTTAAGCATCAATTGCAGGGTAGCATTACGCGCCGCCATTGCCGGGGAGATCTTCAGATTCAGCGCCAGCCGGGCGTTGGTGATGACCTGATCCATCGGCAGGGTAAAATCGACGCCGCCCTGGAACTGACCGCCGCTCAGGGTTAACCCCTGCGGTTGCCCCATCTGCGCCAGACTGACGCTGCTGACCACCGACGGCACAAAGGCCGATGCGCTTTGCGCCGCTGTCGGCGGGGGTAAATCGACCGGCAGCAGCGACGACACCGTGGTTTCCTCACTGTGCAGCGGCGCCATAAACAGTGTACCGACCAGCATAGCCAGCGTTGTCAGACGTTTCATACGCTGCCCTCCTCCGACGTCGCCTTCGCCGCCAGCTCTGCCCGCAGGCGGCGGTTTTCCCGACGCGATGTCCAGGTCAGCCAGAAGAGATCAAAGACGCAGCGCACAATGGTCAGCATCGAGCGGAACGGGTTATCTTGCGGTTTTGGCGGATGAATCCACGCGTCCGCGCGGGACAGCACCACACGTACCAGTTCACGGCGGCGCGACAGCGGAATATCGTCGAACATCAGGCGGATATACTCTGCATCGCTGGCGATGATGCTAACCGGAATGGCAATCGCGCCCGATTGCAGCAGCAGCTCAATCTCTTCGATTTCATCGCTCTGGTGGCGATCGTCCGGCACCACGATGCGGCAGCCGCCCATCGACAAATCGGCGGTCTGGCTGCGCGAGGTAATACCGCTGGCATAGTGGATCAATACCGGAATATCGACATCAATACGGATGGTTTTGCGGGTCTGGCGGGTTTCCCGCGCCACGGCAATTGCCGCCAGCAGGAAAATCAGGCTGTACAGACCCCAGCCGACGTTTAGGGCGATAACGCGCGGATCGACGCCGAAGTAATCATGGGCGCAGGCGCGGACAATCCCGGCCACCACCCCAGCCGCCAGCAACACCGCGATAATTAAATGCGGGCGCACCACGCTGAAATCGAAATAGCCGACGTTCAGCAGGCCGCCTTTATCGGTGACGTTAAACTTCCCGCGTTTCGGAAACAGCATGGTGACGACGGTCGGCAGGACAATATGGAACGCCAGCACAATGTCATAAATCTCACCCCAAAAGCTGTAACGGAAACGTCCGTTCAGACGTGAGTTCACGAACACCGCAAGGAACAAATGCGGCAGCGCGTAGGAGAAGACCAACGTGGCCGAGGAGTGAATAATGTTCAGGTTAAACAGTAAGTAAGCCAGCGGTGCGGTCAAAAAGGCGATTCGCGGCAGCGCAAACTGGTAATAAAGCATCGCGCTCAGGTAGCACAAACGCTGCGGAAAGGTCAGCCCGCGTCCCAGCAGCGGGTTGTCGAGGCGGAAAATCTGCGTCATGCCGCGCGCCCAGCGGGTACGCTGGATCACATGCAGTACCAGACGTTCTGTCGCCAGACCGGCCGCCAGCGGGATATCGATAAACGCTGTGCCCCAGCCCAGGCGCTGCAATTTCAGCGCGGTATGTGCATCTTCGGTCACCGTTTCCACGGCAAAACCGCCAATCTCCTCCAGCGCGCTGCGGCGGATCACCGCGCACGAGCCGCAGAAAAAGGTGGCGTTCCAGTTGTCGTTGCCTTGCTGGATCGGGCCGTAGAACAGCGAGCCTTCATTAGGAATGTTGCGGCCTACCGACAGGTTGCGTTCGAACGGATCCGGTGAATAGAAGTAGTGTGGCGTCTGCACCAGCGCCAGTTTTGGATCTTTCAGGAAACCACCGACCGTGGCTTGCAGGAAAATTCGCGTGGCAACATGGTCGCAGTCGAAGACACAGATCAGCTCGCCGTGGGTAAGCTTCATCGCGTGGTTCAGGTTGCCGGCTTTGGCGTGCGCATTGTCATTACGGGTGATATACCCGACGCCGACATCGGCGGCGAACACCGCAAACTCCCGGCGTTTACCGTCATCAAGCAGGTAGATTTTCATCTTATCGCGCGGGTAATCAATACACTGCGCGGCGAGCACCGTATCACGCACCACGTCCAGCGGTTCGTTGTAGGTCGGAATGTAGACATCCACCGTCGGCCACTGGCTCATATCATCCGGCAATTGCACAATTTCACGCTTCAGCGGCCAGACGGTTTGCAGGTAGCTCAGCAGCAGCATCACCCAGACATAGACTTCCGCAAGGAACAGCCCCATGCCGAGCAGGGTTTCAATCTCAGAGTTAAAATGCAGGGTTTGCGTCAGGCGAAAATAGATATAGCGTGTCGATAACAGCGCCGACATCACGACCATAATCACCGAAACACTGCGCTTTTTGCTGAATCCAAGCAGGAACAAAATCCCGATGCTAATCAGGCCAAAAATATACTGCTTTTGGCTGTCCATCGGCGTAATGACCACCAGCAGGGCGACAGGAACCATTGCCAGCACCAGCAAAACAGAAAGAAGCTTTTTCATAGGTAGCCCGTGAGCGTTAGAAACCTGACATGCGCGGCGAGTTGTGAACCGTCCCGTCACCGATTTTGACGCCTAAGATGCCGGCGACGCGTTTTGCAATGAGTTCAATATCGAAAGCGGCAGCGGAAGCCGGGCTAAAATCGAATACCGATTGCTGTGAGGCATTCGCTTCGGCAACGCTTTCATCGCGGTGCAGCACGCCGAGAAGCTGATTGCCCAGGCGCTGCTCAAGAAACGTGGTGACATCACGGCTGATCTGGCGGCGGTTGTCGCTCTGGTTGACCACAAAAAAGTGGCCGGCTTTACGGTTGAGCACGTCTCCCGTCAGGCGGTTGTTTTCGATTTGCGGCAGCAGGGAGAGCGATGCGGTATCCGCCAGCAGTGTCACCAGATGCACATCGGCCAGCCGCGACATGGCTTTTAGCGCCGCCGACGGCCCTGGCGGAAAATCCGCGACGATAATCAGCCCCGGATAGTTCAACAGCGTATTCAGCCCACGCGTTAAAAAGTGCTCGTCATTCGCCAGCCGCTCTTCAAATGTGAGGCGCTGCTCTTCCGTAGCGTCGCCATAAGGCAGGACGAAGATATTACCGCCCGCGGTGAGGACAAACTGGCTCCAGTCCGACGATTCCGCCGCTTTGGCAACGTAGCCGCGCCCGTCCGTTAGCGGTACGCCGAAATGCAGGCGCAGCGCATTCTGCACATCAAAATCGAGCGCCAGCACTTTGCTGCCTGAACGGGCCAGCGCGTACGCCAGATTCGCCGTCAGGGTCGTTTTTCCGACACCGCCTTTCGGCGAACAAACACAAATCAGCGGCATGACGCGATCCTTTCTAACAACGAGTGTAATGGCTGGTTTTTTTCCGTTTTCGGCTTTGCTTCCGGCGCTTTGGCGGCGAAAAGTTGCGCGTAATTGACGGCGGCAGATTTTACCTCTCCGGCAGGCAAGGCTCTCACCGGGGTGGGGGTGGGCACAGGCACCGGGGGCGGAGTAACTGTCGCAAGCTGGCTGGCAACCCCTTGAAAAATGGAAGGAGCCGGTATTGGCGCTGGCTCACTGACATCGGCCGCAGGCGCATTTTCTGTACGGGCAAAGAGATCCGGTTCAACAGATTGCGGGACAGGAAGAGAAACATGGCCGCCCATGGTCAGCGTCGATTCATCCGTTGCCGGAGAGAGCTGCTGGATCAGCGTCCAGTTTCCCTGGTCGCTGCCAGGGTTTTGTGCAGAGAGATCCTTAAAATTGTGTTTTTGGTTGCGGGTTTTATCCTTAAACCTCTGCAAATCATCATAATGATTCATTGTTAATCTCATGATTTACAAAATAATATTGTACCCACCACCGCTAAAGATCTCAGCGCCCGGATATTGGTCGAGTTGTGGCTTTTTATTTTGGCTGTGCTGTGTTGAGTGGGTACAAGATAATGTTTCGGCGATGGCCTTCCGCCTGTTTTTACGTGTTACATTTCACTTCTGCTAACACGATGTTTATTTCTGGTAAATATATAAACAATACCCATACATGTGCCATCTTTTTTTGCTGCTGTATCTATTAAAGTATTAACGCCCAAAAACGTAGGGATATTATGGGGATAAAAACCAGCTTAACCTAAATTTATATTAATAAATGTCATTTCTTCATTGATTAAAAGAGTAATAATCCAGACAAAGAAATAATACCATTAATTTTTGCTTACTCAGAGAAATATTTAGAAATAACTATTGGGAGTCATAAAACTGTTTTATTCCGCTAACCCATTATTCCTGCTGAAATTATCTCTTGGTCCGTTTTAAGGGAAATTTATTGGAAATTCCAGAATTAAGCCGGAACGCTTATAAGGTTTGTCAGCAACGGAGAATATCGATTGTCCGGGTTCGATATGCCCGGCAACCTGAACGCTGCCGGGCATATGAGGATTACGCGTGCGGTTTCTCGCCGTTCTCATCCTGGTCGACGGCAAAGCAGGCAACCAATTGACCACCGTAATCTTTCAGCTGCGGCTGCAGTTGCGTGCAGGGGCCGAAACGACGGGAGCAGCGCGCGTTAAACGCGCAGCCCGGCGGTGGATTCAGCGGGCTTGGCAGCTCGCCGGTCAGTTTAATGCGCTCGCGACGTTCATCCGGATTCAGGCGCGGCGTTGCCGAGAGCAGCGCCTGAGTGTACGGGTGACGCGGGTTGGAGAAGATCTGGTCTTTCGTGCCTTTCTCCACGCAGCGGCCGAGATACATCACCATCACTTCATCGGCAATGTGCTCAACCACAGAGAGATCGTGGGAGATAAAGACGTAAGAGAGCCCCAGATCCTGCTGCAAATCCATCATCAGGTTAAGCACCTGCGCGCGCACGGAGACGTCCAGCGCGGAAACCGGTTCGTCGGCAATCACGACGTCCGGATCGAGCATCAGACCACGAGCGATAGCAATACGCTGACGCTGACCGCCGGAGAACATATGCGGATAGCGATCGTAATGCTCGGTTTTCAGGCCAACTTTCGCCATCATCGCCAGCGCTTTTTCCCGACGCGCCTCTTTGCTGAGGGAAGTGTTAATCAGCAGAGGTTCTTCGAGGATCTGCCCCACTTTTTTACGCGGGTTCAGCGAGCCATAGGGGTTCTGAAAGACAATCTGAATCTTCTGCCGACGCAGCTTCTGTGCGTGGGGATCGTGTTTCAACAGATCCTGCCCCTGGTAATACAGCTCGCCGCCGGTCGGGGTTTCAATCATCGTCAGCAAACGGCCGAGCGTGGATTTACCACAGCCGGATTCGCCTACCACCGCCAGCGTTTTACCTCGCTCCAGGGTGAACGATACGCCATCCAGCGCTTTCACCAGGCGTTCCGGGGCAAACATTCCCTTCTTCACCGGGTAGTATTTTTTCAGGTCGATAGCCTGCAACAGCGGCTGCTGCGAGGTGGCCTCGTGCGTACTCATAGTGTCGGCCTCCCGGCGTCATCGAGTGGGTAGTGACATTTGGACTGACGGCCGCCATCGACGGTGTTCAGTGCCGGTTCCTGCTCGCGGCATTTGTCCGTTGCATACGGGCAGCGCGGATTCAGCAGGCAGCCAGTGGGGCGGTCATATTTGCCCGGAACAACGCCCGGCAGCGAAGCCAGACGCGCTTTGTCCTGCGCAAACTCCGGCAGCGCGCGCAGCAGCGCCTGGGTGTAAGGATGACGCGGCGCGCGGAAGATATCTTTCGCTTCGCCGGTTTCCACCACCTGGCCTGCGTACATCACAATGATTTTGTGCGCCGCTTCCGCCACCAGCGCCAGATCGTGAGTGATCAGGATCAGCGCCATATTCTCTTTTTGCTGCAACTCCAGCAAAAGCTCGATGATCTGCGCCTGGATGGTCACATCCAGCGCGGTTGTCGGTTCATCGGCAATCAGCAGTTTTGGCTGACAGGCAATCGCCATAGCAATCATCACGCGCTGACTCATCCCACCGGAGAGCTGGTGCGGGTATACGTCCAGACGCGAGGCCGGATCGGGAATACCAACCTGCGTTAACAGGTCAATCGCGCGCTGACGGCGGGTTTTCTTATTCCCGCCCTGATGCACCTTAATCGCTTCCATTATCTGGAAACCGACCGTGTAGCACGGGTTCAGGCTGGTCATCGGATCCTGGAAAATCATTGCCACTTCGGAGCCCACCAGACTGCGGCGCTCTTTTTCCGAAATGCGTTTCAGATCCTGGCCGTTGAACTCCAGATTTTCGGCCATTACGCGGCCGGGGAAATCAATCAATCCCATAATCGCCAGTGAACTGACGGATTTACCGGAGCCTGATTCACCGACGATGCCAACCACTTCGCCCTGGTTCACGCTATAACTTACGCGGTCTACAGCGCGGAACTCGGAGCCAACGTCGCCGAAGTGCACCGATAATTTATCTACATTTAATAACGCCATCTCGAACCTCTTACTGCTTCAGTTTGGGGTCGAGCGCGTCACGCAGTCCGTCACCCATCAGGTTAAATGCCAGCACCGTCAGCAGGATCGCCAGACCCGGGAAGGTCACGACCCACCAGGCACTCTGCGCGAACTGCAACACGTCGGAGAGCATCGTGCCCCACTCCGGTGTTGGCGGCTGCGCGCCCATGCCAAGGAAGCCAAGGGCGGCCATGTCGAGAATGGCGTTCGAGAAGCCCAGCGACGCCTGAACGATCAGCGGCGCGAGGCAGTTGGGGAAAATATTGACGAACATCTGGCGCATCGCGCCCGCACCGGCAACGCGGGAAGCGGTGACGTAGTCGCGATTCACCTCCACCAGCACGGCGGCGCGCGTGAGTCGCACATAGTGCGGCAGGGCGACAAACGTCAGCGCCAGCGAGGCGTTGACGATCGACGGGCCGAAGATAGCCACCAGCACCAGCGCCAGCAGCAAGCTCGGCAGCGCCAGCATAATGTCGACGACACGCATAATGATGTTGTCGATAACGCCACCAAAGTAACCGGCCACCAGGCCGAGCACGATGCCCGCAATCAACGACAGCACCACCACCAGACAGCCCACCAGCAGCGACAGACGGGCACCAAACATCAGGCGCGACAGCGTATCGCGGCCCACATCATCGGTACCCAGAATGTGCGTCCAGGTGCCGCCGTCCTGCCAGACCGGCGGCGCCAGCAGCGCATCGCGGAACTGATCGGCCGGGTTGTGCGGCGCAAGGAAGTTCGCGAACACGGCGATTATCAGCATGATGATGACATACACCAGCCCGACGACCGCGCCTTTGTTGCGTTTGAAATAGTGCCAGAACTCCTGCAACGGCGTCATTGGCACCGGTGCAGCGATAACTTTATTTTCAGTAGCTTGTGACATGATGGCCCCTTACTTCTTATGCCGAATACGCGGGTTCACCACGCCGTAGAGCAGGTCGACCAGCAGGTTGACGAGGATAATCATCGTCGCGACCAGCAATACCCCGCCCTGCACCACCGGATAGTCACGGCGTTGCAGCGCATCAATCAGCCAACGCCCCAGACCCGGCCAGGAGAAGATGGTTTCCGTCAGGATCGCGCCCGCCAGCAGCGTGCCGACCTGCAAACCGATAACCGTCACCACCGGCAGCATCGCGTTGCGCAGCGCATGCACGATGATCACGCGCATGCGGGTCAGCCCTTTTGCGCGCGCGGTACGGATGTAATCTTCACCCAGCACTTCCAGCATTGAGGAGCGGGTCATACGCACGATCACCGCCAGCGGAATAGTGCCGAGCACGATGGCAGGCAGGATCATATGCGCAAGGGCATCGATAAAGTTGCCCTGCTCGCCCCAGATGGCGGTGTCTATCAGCATAAAGCCGGTTAACGGATTGCTGTCGTCAAGGAACACCATATCGCTGACGCGCCCGGAAACCGGCGTCAGGTTGAGCTGCACCGAGACCAGCATAATCAGCATCATGCCCCACCAGAAGATAGGCATGGAGTAGCCGGTCAGCGCAAGGCTCACCGCAGTATGATCGAAAATAGAGCCACGTTTGACGGCGGCCAGCACGCCCACCGGAATACCCACAGCGACCGCAAAAATCATGGCGCAGATACCGAGTTCCAGCGTCGCTTTAAACCGCGGCACAAACTCGTCCCACACCGGAAGTCGGCTCTTCAGAGAGATGCCTAAGTCACCATGCAATACGCCCCAGACATAGTGGACATATTGTTCCCAAAGCGGCTTATCAAGACCAAGCTCAGCCAGCAATTGAGCGTGACGCTCAGGAGAGATACCACGCTCACCCGCCATGATCATTACCGGGTCGCCGGGGATCATATGGACAAAGGCAAAGGTGAGAAGGGTGATACCGATAAACGTTGGGATAACCAGCCCCAGACGTCGGAGAATGAACTGCAACATAACCCGGATTCTCAGTAGTGACGCAGCGCCTGGCGGCGGCGCGTCTGTATTGCTCACAAACAGGAATTCCCTCCGCAGAGGGAAAACACTTTACCCTCTCTCCCGGAAAGGAGAGAGGGCAGCTATCGTGCTTATTATTCGACAGACACGTTTTCGAAGTGGTGTTTGCCTAACGGATCAACAACATAGCCTTTAACTTCTTTACGCACCGGCTCATACACGGTGGAGTGAGCAACGATCAGCGCCGGAGCCTGGTCATGCATCACTACCTGAGCCTGTTTGTAGAGTTCAACACGCTTGTTGTGGTCGTCGGTTGCGCGAGCCGGTTGGATCAGATCTTCAAACGGCTTGTAGCACCAGCGAGAGTAGTTGGAACCATCTTTCGCCGCTGCGCAGCTAAACAGAGTGGCGAAGAAGTTATCCGGATCCCCGTTGTCGCCGGTCCAGCCCATCATCACCGCCTGGTGTTCGCCCGCTTTCGCGCGCTTCAGGTATTCACCCCACTCGTAGGTCACGATTTTGGCTTGTACGCCGACTTTCGCCCAGTCAGCCTGAATCATCTCAGCCATACGGCGAGCGTTCGGGTTGTACGGACGCTGTACCGGCATCGCCCACAGTTCAACGGTAAAGCCTTTATCCTGACCGGCTTCTTTCAGCAGCTGTTTCGCCTTCTCCGGATCGTAGGTGTAGTCTTTAACGTCGTCGTTATAGCCCCACATGGTCGGCGGGATCAGGTTTTTCGCCGCCACGCCAGCGCCCTGGTATACCGCTTTGATGATCGCTTCTTTGTTCACCGCGTAAGTCAGCGCCTGACGCACTTTCACGTCATCAAACGGTTTCTTCTCGGTGTTGAAGGACATGTAGCCAACGTTCAGGCCAGCCTGTTCCATCAGCGTGATGTTTTTGTCCTGCTTCATACGAGCGATATCAGCCGGGTTCGGGTACGGCATAACCTGGCACTCGTTTTTCTGCAGTTTGGCATAACGTACGGAAGCATCCGGAGTGATGGAGAAGACCAGACGATCGATTTTCGGCTTAGTGCCCCAGAAACCGTCAAACGCTTTGTACAGGATGCGGGAATCTTTCTGGTATTGCAGCAGCTGGAACGGACCGGTACCGATCGGGTCGAGGTCCACTTTCTCCGGCGTACCGGCTTTCAGCATGTTGTCCGCGTACTCTTTGGAGAGAATAGAAGCGAAGTCCATTGCCAGGTCGGCCAGGAACGGCGATTCCGGACGGGTCAGCACGAACTGAACGGTGTTGTCGTCGACTTTCTTCACTTCGCTAATCAGGTCAGGCAGACCCATGCCTTCGAAGTATTCGTAGCTGCCGCCAGAGACTTTATGGTACGGGTTCTGATCGTTTTTCTGACGGTCGAAGGAGAACACCACGTCATCCGCGTTGAAATCACGCGTCGGTTTGAAATCTTTGTTGTCCTGCCACTTCACGCCTTTACGCAGGTGGAAAGTGTAGGTTTTGCCGTCAGCGCTGATATCCCACTTCTCAGCCAGGCCTGGAATCACTTCCGTGGTGCCAATTTTGAATTCCACCAGACGGTTATAAATCGGTACGGAGCTGGCATCGTAAGTGGTGCCAGAGGTGAAAAGCTGTGGGTTAAAGCCTTCAGGCGAGCCTTCAGAACAATAAACCAGGGTTTTAGCCTGCACGCTTGCCGCGACGGTCATAGCCACCAGGCTAAGACCGAGCTTCAGCATCCCTGACTTCTTCAAGGAAATACTCATTGATTCTGCTCCAATGTGATATGTGTTGTTACCCATGCAGTGGGTATGTCCGACAGACCTTTATTAGTTTTTTACCCGGTCTGGTCGGTTGTGCCCGAAGGCGTTATGAGAGATGGGGATTCCTTTCACAAGGTTGACTGAGTTGCAGTGCAGATTCTCCTTGAAATGCCCCTCATGCCCTACAATCTGTCAACAGAATGTCAAAACGTCAATACAGGTAACCGGGATTTACAACGACGGTGAGAATCGGTAAACAAAGTTTAAAAAAACTTCAAGCCTCTATTTTCAGCAGGGAAATTTGTGCTACTGCCGCGAAAGCAGAATAATTCGCTCATTACAACCTCAAAGCCAGTGATTAACTTTCATGCAGATTATGAAAAATTTCTTGCAGAATGATGATTATCTGAGCGATTAATGCCGTGAACGCTAAAACGCACAGCGAAAAATGCTGTCATTATCCATAAGCAACGCGAAAAAAGATCCAAACATATATAAAAAAATACGATGGAATATTGTAGAAAACAGTGAACTGGCAGCGGGAAATATAATAATCGCGCCATCTTTGAAAATCCCCTCAATAATGAAACGCGCTTGTTGGTGATTTTCCGCGCCAGAGGGCTGTTTATATCCCGGTTCTTGCGAGCCGGGATCTCACGCCGGATCAGAATATGACGTTCACTTTCCCCCAGAACGTTCTTCCAGGCTCGTTCAACGATGTATTGGCTGAATACCCGAAACCGCTGTTACCTGCCCGGTTCAGGTGTTCGCTGTAAGCCTTGTTAAACAGGTTATCCACGCCTGCACTGATCTTGATGTTTTTTGTGGCGCGCCAGGCCGCGTTGGCCGAGACGATCGCAAAACCGGCACTGTTGTCAAAATCCTTCCCGACGACATTTCCCTGGTTGATGGCGACACGATGCTGGCTACTCACCATTCGCAACAGCCCGGTGCCACTCCAGTCGCCTTGTTCCCACGTTAACCCGAGACGCGCTTCAAACGGCGGCATCTGCGGTAACGGTTGGTTGCTGTCGGTATTTTTCCCCCACGACCAGGCAAGGCTGGCGTCGGTTTTCCAGCTTTCCGTTAGCTGATAGCTGGCACCGGCTTCGCCGCCCATAATGCGGGCATCGACGTTATCGGCCTGGCTGATATCCGCCTTGTGGGGGTCGTAGCGGAAGAGAATAAAATCGTTCACCCGCCCAACATAGGCAGATACCCAACTGTTAAGGCGTGCCCCTTTATATTGCGCGCCAATATCAATCTGCGTCGTCTTTTCCGTCTTCACGCTATCAAAGGCCGCGCTGGCACCGTCCGGCCCGTAGGTCGGCGAGAACAGTTCCCAGTAATCAGGGAAACGCTCGGTGTAGCCGATCCCGGCATACATCATCACCGGCATCCCGGCAGGGGTATGTTCCAGACGGACAAACCCCGCAGGTAGCGTAGCGGTGCGCACAGCGGAACCCGCACCGCTAAAATTATCAACGCTGGCGCTATCCACGCGTGCGCCGCTGACCACGATGCTCTGCCCCGTGGCGATCCATGTCAGTTCACTGAACAGCCCATAATCATGGAAGCGGGCATCTTTTATCCAGTGCCCCTCCTCTTTACTGCGATGGGTGTTGAGCTGCATATCGGCACCGCTACGCAGTTCAAAATCGGACCATAACCAGGTTCCCATCATGCGGCCGCCCACGGTACGGCGATCGACCTCCATTTCCATCGGCATGTTCATGTGCGTTGAATGCCCCATGCCTGGCATACCGCTACCGGGCGAACGCAGCGAGAAGTTGTCCATGATGTGGTCGGCGTAGTTGTAGTAAACATTGGTCTCGAACTTATCGAATACCTCACCAATGTTGTATTTCTCAAACCGCACGCCCAGGCTTTCTCGTTTGAACTGCGCACCGTCCATATTGCGTCCGGCGTAACGGGCTTCACCATCTCCCTGACCGGCCGTCAGTTCCAGCAGCGTATTGCTGTCCGGCGTCCAGCCGAGAGCCACATCACCATTCCACTTATTCCACTTCGAGGGTACGCGATTGCCATTACCGTCTTTGTAATCTTCCGCGCGCGTTATTACCGGTTAATCGCAGATAGCCCTCTTCACTGCCCAGGCTGATATCTGCATTTTGATCCCAGCGATTGTTTGATCCTGCAAGCAGGCTGGCTGTGCCCTGAATGCCGGGTTTATCAAACCGGGGCGGTTCACGGTCTAAACGCAGGGTTCCCGCAGAGTTGCCCGCGCCCCAGAGTACGGTTTCCGGCCCTTTAATCAGCGTCAGAAGATCAAAGTTCTCTGGTGAAATATAGGAACTGGGGGCATCCATGCGCGCGGCGCAGGCACCCAGCATTTCACCGCTATTGGTCAACATACGCAGGCGTGAACCGAACATACCGCGAAAGACAGGATCGCCGTTGGTGCCGCCATTACGGATCTGAGAAAAGCCAGGAATCGTCTTCAGATAATCGGCACCATCGCTTGCCGGAACCGGCTGGCGCGGCGTTTTAGGCGAGGTCATCACTTCCAGCGGCGAGGTGGCGGGTGCCGTCACGATCATCACCAATTCATCCAGCTCGTGTGCATGGTCGTGTGGTGCGTCGGCAAATACGGCGTTCGGTAGCAGCACTATCATGATCAAAGAAGCGAGCGGAGTGCTCACAAATTGCTGTGTTTTCATTTCGTACCTTACTGTTTTTCTGGCGTAACGCATCCTGCCCGTCCGGAGATGAGCAAAAAGGTTACGGATATCTGTAGTTAGTGGTTCAACGGAGACAGAAAAACGGCAGGTGGCGCGCACATTAACTGAACCAGCGGGCTGCGGGTCACAAAAATCAGCAGCAGCCAGAACAGGGCTGCCAGTACTAACGGGATAAACGGCAGATGGAGCAGTAACTGGCAATAGCCACAGACGATCTTTTCCCCTGGCGACATCGCCTTGCCGGAGATCATCCGGTAATCCATGGGAGAGGCATTGGCACAATGCGCAGGCATGGCGGATTGCGTGTTCTGACACGCGGTTTGGGCAGAGAGGGATTGAGAGATAGCAGGGGCGACAAACAGCATGGCAACGGCAATCAGTGCCAACCATGCAGCTATAAGAGAAGTTCCTGTGCGCCCGTACAAAACATGCCTATGCGTTAACGTATTGATTTATATGCCAGGAGTCTATTTTATTTTCAACACAGACACTATGAGAGAGACGGGCATTGAGAGCGGGAAGTTTCTTAACGGCGGGTGAGAGCGCCTTTCAGGCTCAGAAAGCAAAAAACCCAACCTTGCGGTTGGGTTTTTCTGAATTTGGTCGGTGATAGAGGATAACTCGCCACTGCGTGGCTCGCCCTGCGGGCCGTTGCTGAAGCAACGTTCTCTCGCGATGCTCGAGTCGAACCTCTTCCCCCGGAGGTTCTCATCCTCTTTTCAGGCTCAGAAAGCAAAAAACCCAACCTTGCGGTTGGGTTTTTCTGAATTTGGTCGGTGATAGAGGATTCGAACCTCCGACCCCTTCGTCCCGAACGAAGTGCGCTACCAGGCTGCGCCAATCACCGAATGCGGGGCGCATCTTACTGCCGTGAAGCTACCCCGTCAATCCCCTAATGTAAAAAAGCATACTGACTGGCGATAAAGCCAGCAGAGCACTTATTTCGCCGCCTGAGCCGGCAAATGGCACCAGTTATTGTTCTCGTTAATCCCGCCATTTGGCGAGGTATAACCAAGGCAACCCATAATGGTGTCGTACAGTTCAACATGGCGACGCGGCGTTTTAAACGCTGCCTGCTGCTTAAGCTGGGCAAACATCTGCGCCTTTTGCGGATCCTCAAGATACTTGTCGGACATCCACACCATCATCGGCACGCGGAACTGCTCCGGTGGCGCCATTTTGCGCGGCGTACCGTGCAGATGCTCCTTTTCATTGATCGACTCCCCGTGGTCAGCGGCATAGAAAATAATCGCTTTCCGGTCGCGCATCTTATCAATCACGCTATCAATAAAGTGATCGACATAGCTGACAGAGTTATCGAAAGAGTTAATCAGCTCTGCTTTGCTGCACTTGTCATCGACGCCGACACACTCTGGCGTCCACTGCGCAAAGCTGCGCGGATAACGCTGGGTATAGTTAAAGTGTGAGCCTTTGGTATGCATAATAATCAAATGCTTACCTGCAGATTTATTGCCCAGCGAATTCTGCATTTCATCGACAAGCAGCATATCGTCCACGCTTCTGCCACGGTTACGCGGCTCCGCACCAATCTGCTCGCGATAAGCGATGTTGTCGGCCATGGTATTGCTGTAGAACCACATCTCGCTCTGCATAGCGTACAAATCGCTGGCGAAGCCCAGTTGTTTCAGCACGGCAAAGACGTTTTGCTCTTTCAGCGTGCGCTGCGGGTTATCTTCCACGCCGCCTTCACGGACAAACATGCAGCGCAGAGAGAGCTTGGTCGCGGTGTCGCATGAGTAACCGCGAAACGCCACGAGGTTCTTCTCTTTCGCCAGATTCGGCGTGGTATTGCGGGAGTAGCCCAGCAGCCCCATATGATCCCAACGCGTGGTCTCGCCAATAATGAATACCACCCAGGTATCATCGATATCTTTTGGCGCGACATAGGTAAACTTCGTCGCCGGGTTGATCAGCGATTTATTGCCGGAGGATTCATCCACCTGTGCCCAGGCATACAGCCCCAGCGCAGAGAGCCAGTTTGACGGCAGATAGGAGTTCGCCACTACCCCGCCATAGCTCGGCATATCAACCTTTGACGTCCGCTCGGCCTCTTTCTGCTGCATGTCCAGCAGGCGGATTGGCCCCCAGACCAACAACCCGGCTAACAGCACCAGGCCCAGGCTACGAATACGCATCCCCGGCGTACGTAGCTCGTTCAGCAGCGTAAAGCGGCAGCGGTTGCCCCAAATCAGCAGCAACGGCAGCGCGCTCACTGCCACCATCCAGACAATAAGCTGCCAGCCCACCACTTCTTTGGAGAGATCGATATCCGTGGTCATTACCGAAGCAATGATGCCATAGCCAATCACCACGTTGAGAAACGTCATGTAATAGCTGGCGGCCGCAGAGAACACCACCACCAGCGAAGCCAGCACGCGCCAGACACGGCGCCCCGTCAGCGACAACAGGCGTAATAAAAAGAAAGTGACCAGTACCGTACCAACAAGTTCAACAACTGCGGAGATACCTTTCAACGCAGTGAAGGATTGCGCATATCCATCAAACCGACGGAAAAAAACCGCGCTATTCATAAACAGACCGATATACAGCGCTAGCAGGAAGCTCAGCTTCTGCTGCGTCATTGTTTTGATATAACTCATGCAAGCAACTCTACAACTAAGGGGAAAGAACCTGACTCAGGCAGGCTATTAATTGGCAGCGGAAGTTAACAGTGGAAACTTCTGAAGCGTGGTAAGTAGACCATAGCGGGGCGGAAAAGTGTCATGGGGAAAGCTTAACCAGCCATATATTTACAAAATATACGGCCGGCGTCAGAAAATTAGCACTAAAAGGCGTTATCAGGAGGTAATCACATTCAGTTTTACGTCAATATTGCCACGCGTTGCGTTGGAGTAAGGACATACAATATGTGCTTTTTGTACCAGCGCTTCGGCTTCCTGATGATCCATGCCCGGCAGGTGAATATCCAGCTGCGCTTCAATACCAAAACCGGTCGGTAGTGGCCCAATGCCAACTTGTCCTTCAATGTAAGCATCCTGTGGGACTTTCTTTTTCTCTACCGAGGCAACATGTTTCAGTGCTCCAAGGAAGCAGGCTGAATAACCCGCAGCAAAAAGCTGCTCCGGATTAGTGACTTCACCGCCAGCGCCGCCCATCTCTTTGGGTACGCCAAGTTTTACATCCAGAACGCCGTCCGAGGAGACAGCACGCCCATCACGGCCACCGGTTGCTTTTGCTTTAGCGCGATAAACTACTTTTTCTAAAGACATCTATAGACTCCTTCAGTAGGGAAGAACCTGACCAATAAGGATAGACGTTCTGGAGACGGTTGGTGCCAGAGATAGAAAAACCGCCAAAACGGCGGCTTTTCATATTGTCGATTAGCGATCAGGCATGCGCTTCTTTATACACGCTACGCTGCGGCTGACGAATGGTGGTGGAGAGCGCCAGCGAAAGAATCAGCAGTGCGAAGATAACGCAGAAGGTGACATAGAAGCCGCCAAACACCGACGCAATCAGCGAACCACAGATACTGCCGATACCGAAGCCCAGGTAAATCACACCGTAGTTTTTTGCCAGGTTGTTGAGGCCGAAGAACTCACTAACCAGCGACGGGAACACGGTGAGCGTACCGCCAAAGTTAAAGGCAACACAGGCAATGGCGGCGAAGAAGGTGGTCGCATTCAGCGGTGCGAACAACAGCGCCGCCATACCGACCAGCGAAATCACCTGACCGATAGTAATCACACGGATACGGGCAATTTTGTCAGAGAGAATACCGAGAACCAGGCGACCGCTGAGGTTAGCAATGGCGATAATGGTAACCGCATTCGCCGCTGTGATGGCATCCAGATGAACCATGCCCTGAGCGATATCTTTCGCCACACCAATCACATACAGGCCGCTCATGCAGGAAGTGAGGAACATAACGGCCAGCATCCAGTATTGCGGTTTACGCATGGACTGCGCCAGGGTGAAGTCGTTTGCAATAACGCCATTCTCGGTAGCCGCTTTCTGCAGCGGCGCATCGGTCATCAGGGTTGCGCCGAAGACAATCATCACCAGCGCAATCAGACCCCAGATAATAAAGGTTTTTTCCAGGCCAACACTTGCCAGCAACTGGCTGTCGATGAATTTAAAACCGAGGCTACCGAGGCCATAAGAACCAATAGAGAAGGCAGAAATCAGGCCCTTACGTTCCGGGAACCATTTCACACAGTTCGAGAGCGTTAACAGATAACCCGCACCATCTGCCACACCCACCAGCACGCCTGCGCTCAACCACAGCATCAACAGGTTGTTGGAATGCGCGGTCAGGAAGAACCCCAGACCCAGCAGAATACCGGAAGCCATGGTGACGCGTTTCACGCCAAAGCGCTCCTGCAATTTCCCGGCAACAGAGGATGAGAGCGCCAGGCCAAGGCTCAACAAACCGAAAGAGAAGGCAACCTGGCTGACGGGTTCGTTCAGTTTTTCCGCCAGCGAGCTGTTGAACAGGCTCCAGGTATAAACAGACCCTAACGCGAATTGCGTAATAATGGTGCCGATAAGCGTCAGCCAGCGGGTGTGATTAGCAGTTGAAGTTTTCATGGCAGTTGTCCTGCAGAAATAAAAGAGAAGTTTCACTGCCGACAACCATAACGAAGCGCATTTCATGCCTGGTGAAAAAAGGCATGAAATGCAGCAAAGGAGGAATGAAATGCATCTAAGCGGGAATGAATGACACAGTGGAATTTCATGCCATCAATAAATCAACGTAAGTTAGTACATACTATCAATAAGAAACCCGCCAGCTATTGTTTCTTAAGTGTAAAAAGGTTGTTTTTAGAGTGCTTCAAAAACGTGCACTAACGCCCATACTGTATAAATAATGTTGCCCCAGCGTTACATTTTCCGACTGCGATAACGACGCATAAGCAGCGAAGTGCGGGTTCAACAGCATATCGGCACCTAAGGTCACATCCATCCAGTTACCGTACTGGTTCGCCGCCGTTAAGCGATTAAGGCCGGACTGGCTTTTCCAGACATTATCGCCGAACTGTTGATTGAAGCTGATTTGCGCCCACGGGCGAAGGTCGCCAAAACGGCTGTCTACGCGCCATCCAAGCGAGCTAACACTGGCGTGCCATAAAGGATCGCTGTACTGCGCGGTGGTCGCGCTGTCGCCAAATTCGTTATACATTGACGTGGCTGAGCCATCGTAATGCCAGGCCGCAACCGGGCCGGTGGTCACGCGGCTGACCAGCGGAATATTCCAGCCAATACTCATGGTGCTAATCGGATCTAACGGTGTGTCATCCGGCAAATTCAGCGCAATACCCGGCGAATTTTGCGCAGAGCGGATACGCTCTTCCAGAATATCGTTATAACGGGGTTGTCGCTCGCTATCCCAGGTATAGCGTTCGGGCGCAGTACTTTGCGGGTCGGTAACAATATATTCTTGCTGCCACGCCGCCGCCGTCTGAACAAAGAGCAGACACGCAGGCAATAGCGCCAGCGAAAGGCCACTGTTATTTATTTTCATCAAGTTGCGACTCCAGAGAAGAGCCGAATCCGGCGTATTCGTTATCATTGTTTATGGGCTAAAGCCCTTTACTAAATATTGTCTTTCTGGTGTGCGCGTCAAGACAGGCGGACGTTTATTTTACCAGGCATAAATGGAGTAAGAATATGCAGCGTTGTGGTTGGGTTACTCAGGATCCTCTGTATCTCACGTACCATGATACCGAGTGGGGTGTCGCGCAAAGGGACGGTAAAAAGCTGTTTGAAATGATCTGCCTGGAAGGGCAACAGGCCGGGCTGTCATGGATTACCGTATTGAAAAAACGGGAAAATTATCGCGCGGCTTTTCATCAATTCGACCCTGAACGCGTAGCCGCGATGAGCGCAGAAGATGTGGAGATTCTGCTGCAAAATGCCGGCATCATTCGCCATCGCGGCAAGATAGAAGCCATTATTGGCAACGCCCGCGCATACCTGGCGATGGCGCAAAACGGCGAGTCATTTTCAGAATTTGTCTGGGGGTTTGTCGATAACACACCGCAAATCACCCAGGCGGCGACGCTCGGCGAAATTCCAACCTCGACAGCAGCGTCAGATGCTTTATCAAAGGCGCTGAAAAAGCGCGGCTTTAAATTCGTCGGCACCACCATTTGCTACTCGTTTATGCAGGCCTGTGGTCTGGTCAATGACCATATTACTGGCTGCTTTTGCCACCCCGGAGGCCTGCATGATCCGCGCGTGGCATAGCCGGGATTTATCGCCGCTGCTGACACTGTGGATGGAAAGCACCTGTTTTGCTCATCCGTTTATCGACACGCGCTACTGGCAGGAGAGCGAAGCGCTGGTGCGCAATGCCTATCTCCCATCGGCGAAAACCTGGGTCTGGGAAGCGAATGGCGAACTGGAAGGGTTTATCAGCGTGATGGATGAACAATTTATCGGGGCGCTGTTCGTGCGCCCTGCCGCCATTGGCCAGGGAATTGGCAAAGCGCTGATGAATCACGTCAAACAGCGCTTTCGTTGGCTAAGCCTCGAGGTGTACCAGAAAAACGAACGGGCGGTGAAGTTCTACCATGCGCAGGGCTTTCGTATTGAAGAGAGCGCCTGGCAGGAAGAGACCTGCCACCCGACGTGGATCATGAACTGGCAGGCGGATCAAAGGCCGTCAGCGTAAGCGCCGGGCCGGTATATTTCTCTACCCACGCCAGCGCCGTGTTTCCTGCACAACCATTGCCCAGGCGCGAGCTGGGCAGATCTTTGGTCAGCACGTTCACGGCGCCGTTTTTACAGATGCCGCCCGCCGCAGGCTCCAGATCTGGCCAGGCGCCTTCGTGAATACAGATCACGCCAGGCTTGATACCCTCGGTCACCACCGCCCCCGCCAGAACCTGCCCGCGCGCATTCCAGACGCGCACGACATCGCCCGCGACAATTCCGCGCGCCTGCGCATCGGCGGGATGCAGGGTAATGGGCTCGTGGCCTGCAACAGCATACTGTTCACGTAAACGGGTAAAGTTTAGCTGGCTGTGCAGGCGATGCGCCGGATGAGCCGACAGCACCTGCAGCTGATCCGGTTCGGCATTGCCGTGCCATTCGTCCGGCTCCAGCCACATCGGATGCGGCGGACAATCAGCGTAGCCAAAACTACGAATGCGCTCCGAGAAGATTTCGATTTTGCCGCTCGGCGTCTTCAGCGGGAACTGTGCAGGATCGCGACGGAAATCGGCAAAGCGCACAAAACGGGCGTTCTGCTCGCTTTCCGGCATCTCAATCAGCTGGTTTGCTGCCCAGAATTCGGCAAACGGCGGTAGCGTCACCTGCTGGCTGGCACCGCGCTCAGCGGCAATATTGTAAAAGGTTTCCAGCCACTGAAGCTCGCTTTTGCCCTCGGTAAAACGCTCGCGGCCACCCGTTTCCCAGCGCTCACTCAGCTCGGCAAACACCTCCCAGTCATCACGCGCTTCATACTGCGGAGCGACCACGCGCTTCATCGGCACCAGATGTTGATTGCTGTAATCGCCGGTCATCGTCAGATCGTTGCGCTCAAACGAGGTGGTGGCAGGCAGAACGATGTCCGCATGCTTCGCCGCTGCCGTCCAGAAACACTCCGAAATCACCACCAGCTCCGGCTTCTGCCAGGCGCGGATCAGGCGATTGGTATCCTGATGATGGGTAAAGTTCGCACCGCCGGCCCACCAGACAAAACGGATCTGCGGGAAGTGCCTGTCCATACCATTGTGCTGATACGGCGCGCCGGGGTTTTCCAGTGCTTCCACAATACGGGCCACCGGGATTTTATCCACCGCGTCAACACCGCCCTGCACCGTGCCCTGCATCGATGCCAGCACGGCTGCGCGCCGTGTCGGGTTACCGCCGTTGGCAAAATGGTAAGAGAGACCAAAACCGCCGCCGGGCGTGCCAATCTGCCCGAGCATCGCAGCGAGCGTGACCAGCATCCAGTGTTTCTGCTCGCCATACTGCTGGCGCTGCATACCCCAGCCGGACATCAGCATGGTGTTATTTTCATGGAAAAGTTGCGCCAGTTCGCGGATTTTCGCCGCATCAATGCCGCAAATTTCCGCTGCCCATTCTGCCGTTTTCGCGACGCCGTCCTGCTCGCCGGTCAGGTAGGCAGCAAACGTAGAGTAACCTTCTGTACAACGGGTCAGGAAATCGTCATCCTGCCAGCCGTTTTCCACCAGTGTATGGGCGATGCCCAGCATCAGTGCGACGTCGGTTCCCATATGCGGAGCAATCCACTCCATGCTGTCGCCAAAGAAATCGACGGTCTCCGATCGCATCGGATCGATACAGATCACCCGCTTGCCGCTTTTACGCAGCGCATCAAAATAAGGAATGCCCTGTTCATCAGTCGCATTCCAGGCAATTTTCAGGGTGTTGAGCGGGTTCGCGCTCCACAGCACCACCACTTCGCTGTGCTCCAGAATCAGCGGCCAACTGGTCTGTTGCTGATAGACTTCGTTGCTGCCGACGACATGCGGCATGATCGCCTGCGCCGCGCCGGTGGAATAGTCGCCCAGATGACCCGTGTAACCGCCCGCCAGGCTCATATAGCGTTGCAGCAGCGTCGCCGCTTTATGCAGCACGCCGTTGGATCGCCAGCCGTAGGAACCGGCAAAAATAGACGACGGGCCGTAGCTGTCGCGAATCCGTTTGTGCTGGGCGTGGATCAGCGCCAACGCATCGTCCCAGCTCACGCGCACAAATTCATCCTGCCCGCGCACACCCTGCGGATTTGTCGGCGAAGCGAGAAAGCCTTTGCGCACCATCGGGTAGCGCACGCGCGTCGGGCTGTGCACCTGCTCCTGCACCACGGTTTGCAGTGAGTTAGGGTGGCGAGTCGGTAGCGCGCCGCGAGAAGCGAGCACATTTTCACCGTCGGTATCGACCAGCATCGGCCCCCAGTGGGCCGCCGTAAGAACTGTTTTGATAGCAGGGTTTGCCAAAGCGCGCTCCTGAATAGCTTGCAGGTGATGGCGGCACGATGCCGCTCTGATGTTCTGTTCGCTCTATCATCCACAGCCGCGGTTTAATCGCAAAGAATTAAACGTCATTACGCGCACACTCCGGGTGATATGCCTGTGTTAGTGCTTGATTGCCCGCGATTTCGCGCTAAGGTGTGGACAATCATTTACGGCGAGGGAAGCAGCAATGGCGAAAACGGCACGCCCAACCATCAGCGATGTGGCAAAAGCAGCGAAAACGGGGAAAACCAGCATTTCACGTTACCTTAACGGTGAAAGACATCTGCTGTCGGCTGCCTTGCTGGCGCGTATTGAGCAGGCCATAGCCGATCTGGATTATCGCCCAAGCCTGATGGCGCGCGGTCTTAAGCGCGGTCGAACCCGGCTTATCGGCCTGATCATCGCCGATATCACCAACCCCTATTCAGTGCATGTGCTAAGCGGCATCGAAGCGGCCTGCCGGGAAAAAGGGTTTACGCCGCTGGTCTGTAATACCAACAACGAGCTGGATCAGGAGCTACATTACCTCGACCTGCTGCGCAGTTATCAGGTGGAAGGCATCGTAGTGAATGCGGTCGGCATGCGTGAAGAGGGATTAAACCGGCTGCAACAATCCGCCCTGCCAATGGTACTGATTGACCGTAAAATCCCTGATTTCGCCTGCGATGTGGTGGGGCTGGATAACACCCAGGCTGCCACCACGGCCACAGAGCACCTGATTGAGCAGGGCTTTGAAGCATTACTCTTTCTCAGCGAACCGCTGGGAACGGTAAACACCCGTCGCGAGCGGCTCAGCGCCTTTCGCGCTACCCTCGCCCGCTATCCGGGCGTGGTGGCGGAAAACGCCGAAGTGCCGCTGCATGAAGCTGCACTACTGGACAATGCCCTGCGCCAGTTCCATGCCCGCCACCGTGGGATGCGCAAAGCGGTGATCTCCGCCAACGGCGCGCTGACCTTACAGGTCGCGCGATCGCTCAAACGCATCGGCCTGAACTGGGGCAGCGACATTGGCCTGCTCGGTTTTGATGAGCTGGAGTGGGCCGAGCTGGCGGGCGTAGGCATTACCACGCTTAAACAGCCAACCTGGCAAATCGGTTATGCCGCTGTAGAACAGGTGGTACGGCGCATTGAAGGCCAGAGCGACACGGTGCGCGAGCAGGTATTTTCCGGCGAACTGATCGTCCGCGGCTCCACGTCTCGTTAACGACGCGGCGTGATAGCGATCATAAATTCGACATACTGCGCTTTTCTTTGGAACCGGTTCCATCTAGCGTTAAAGACAGAACCTATTTGCTGTCTTTGCCGGGGAGCCGGAGTATGTCGAGAGAAATTATCGTTGTTACCGCCGCATACGGTCATGACACGATCCACACCATGGGCGGGCAGATGGCCCTGCTGCCGGTTATCGCCGCCGCCGGGGCTGACGGTGTAGAAATCCGCCGCGAGTTGCTGAGCAGCGAGGAGATCGACCGTTTGTCCTCGCTGGCGTTCGCCATTGAAATGCACAATCTGCAAGCCTGTTATTCCGCGCCGGAGCCGCTGTGCCTGGCGGATGGCGCGCTCAATCCTCATTTACCCGCTTTGCTGCACGAAGCTCACATGCTGAAAGCCCGCTGGTTGAAAGTCTCACTGGGCCATTTTACCGATCAAGCGGTACTGGCAACGCTGCGCGACTGGCTGCTGACCAGCCCGGTGCCGCTGGTGGTGGAAAACGACCAGACGGACTGCGGCAAACTTGCGCCGATGCTGCGCTTTAAAGCCGCCTGCCATACCCTCGCGCTGCCGGTGACGCTGACATTCGATACCGGCAACTGGTTGTGGGTCGGTGATTCACCCGAAGAAGCCGCCCGCCATCTGGCACCCGCAGTCAGCTATATCCACGTCAAAGCGGCTGTCGCTCACGGGCACACTTTCCGCGCCGTACCGCCGGATGAAGCCGATGCCCGCTGGCTGGCGCTGCTGGATAACCTGCCCGCCGACGCGCCGCGCGGTATTGAATTTCCCCTGCAGGGCGACGACCTGATCGCCGTTACCCGTCATTACGTTGAACTGTTACGTAAGGAGCCACGCCATGCATAACGCGCTGGATGTCATCACCATTGGCGAAGCGATGGCCATGTTTGTCGCCACCGAAACCGGCGACCTCGCCGAGGCCGGACACTTTATTAAACGCGCGGCAGGCGCAGAACTGAATGTGGCGACCGGCCTGTCGCGATTGGGGTTGAAAGTCAGTTGGGTCAGCCGCGTCGGCGATGACAGCTTCGGGCGTTTCATCCTCAATACGCTGCGCCAGGAGGGAATTGATACCCGTTGCGTGACGCTGGATGGGCGCTTCGCTACCGGCTTTCAGCTTAAATCTAAAGCTGAAAATGGAACCGATCCCATCGTGGAGTATTTCCGTAAGGGCTCGGCGGCCAGCCATCTGTCGCCGGAGGATTTTAATGCCGACATCTTTAGCCAGGCGCGCCATTTGCACGTTAGCGGCGTGGCGGCTGCGCTATCGGCAACCTCCTATGCGCTGCTGGAACATGCCGTCGCGCGGATGAAAGCACAAAACAAAACCATTTCGTTCGATCCGAATCTGCGCCCGGTGTTGTGGAACAGCGAAGCGGAGATGGTGGAGAAACTGAACCGCCTCGCCTTTCAGTCCGATTGGGTTCTGCCAGGGTTGAAAGAGGGCGTCATTCTGACCGGCCAGCGCACGTCGGAAGGGATCGCCGATTTCTACCTGCAACGCGGCGTTCAGGCGGTGGTGATCAAAACGGGCGCCGATGGCGCATGGTTTAAAACCGCCAGCGGCGAGCAGGGCGCGATGCCGCCGGTCAAAGTGGAAAATGTTGTCGATACGGTCGGTGCCGGGGATGGTTTCGCCGTGGGCGTACTGAGCGCGCTGCTGGAAGGTAAAACACTGCCTGAAGCGGTACGCCGGGGTAACGCCATCGGCGCGATGGCCATTCAGGTGCCGGGCGACAGCGAAGGATTGCCGACACGCGCGCAGTTGGGCGCGTTGTAGTTGTAAAGACTGAAAGTTATTCAACCAAAAACATCCGCCGCCCTGTGCCCTACACACAGGCGGTAAGTAACCTCAACCATAGAGGCAATCTTATGAGTAACGCGACAAATTCGTCCAAACGCTGGCTGTACATCATGCCGATTGTATTTATCACCTACAGTCTGGCGTATCTCGACCGTGCGAACTTCAGTTTCGCCTCCGCCGCCGGTATCAATGACGACCTGGGCATCACCAAAGGCATCTCTTCGCTGCTCGGCGCACTCTTCTTTCTCGGCTACTTCTTTTTCCAGATCCCCGGCGCGATTTATGCAGAGCGCCGCAGCGTCCGCAAACTGATTTTTATCTGCCTGATTTTGTGGGGCGGCTGTGCGTCGTTAACCGGTATCGTCAGCAATATCCCGATGCTGGCCGCCATCCGCTTTATTCTCGGCGTGGTGGAAGCGGCGGTCATGCCCGCGATGCTTATCTATATCAGCAACTGGTTTACCAAATCGGAACGCTCGCGCGCCAATACCTTCTTAATCCTCGGCAACCCGGTAACGGTACTGTGGATGTCGGTGGTGTCCGGCTATCTGATCCAGGCTTTCGGCTGGCGCGAAATGTTCATTATTGAAGGCATTCCGGCTGTGATTTGGGCGTTTTGCTGGTGGGTGCTGGTGAAAGACAAACCGGCGCAGGTAGCGTGGCTCTCCAGCGATGAGAAAGCGGCGTTGCAGGCCCAGCTTGAAAAAGAGCAGCAGGGCATCAAAGCCGTGCGTAATTACAGTGAAGCCTTCCGCTCACGGAATGTCGTTCTGCTGTGCCTGCAATACTTCGCCTGGAGCATTGGCGTATACGGTTTTGTGCTGTGGCTGCCGTCAATTATTCGCAGCGGCGGCGAAAACCTCGGCATGGTTGAAGTGGGCTGGCTCTCTGCCGTTCCGTACCTTGCTGCAACGCTGGCAATGATACTGGCCTCCTGGGCTTCCGATAAACTGCAAAACCGTAAACTGTTTGTCTGGCCGCTGCTGCTGATTGGCGCATTCGCCTTTATCGGTTCATGGGCGGTGGGTGCCAACCATTTCTGGGTCTCTTATACCCTGCTGGTGATCGCCGGTGCCGCAATGTATGCCCCGTACGGGCCGTTCTTCGCCATCATCCCGGAAATGCTGCCGCGCAACGTCGCCGGTGGCGCGATGGCGCTGATTAATAGCATGGGCGCGCTTGGCTCATTCTGCGGTTCGTGGGTGGTAGGTTACCTGAATGGCGCAACCGGCAGCCCGTCGGCCTCGTACATTTTCATGGGGGTAGCGCTTTTCGCCTCTGTGTGGCTTACTTTAATTGTTAAGCCTGCTAACAATAAGCAGATTCCGGCAGGCGCACCATCACAAGGGAGAACCGCATGAAGCCGTCTATCATCCTGTACAAAGCCTTACCCGATGATCTGCAACAACGTCTGGCCGAGCATTTCACCGTAACCCAGGTTGCCAACCTGAAACCGGAAACGGTGCAACAGCACGCTGAGGCTTTCGCCACTGCGCAAGGGCTGCTGGGTTCCAGCGAGAAAGTCGATGCTGCGCTGCTGGAGAAAATGCCGCAGCTGCGCGCGACGTCAACGGTCTCGGTAGGCTATGACAACTTTGATGTGGACGCGCTGAACGCACGTAAGATTTTATTGATGCATACCCCGACCGTGCTGACGGAAACGGTCGCCGATACCATTATGGCGCTGGTGCTGAGCAGCGCTCGCCGCGTGGTAGAGGTCGCCGGGCGGGTAAAAGCGGGGGAATGGACATCCGGCATTGGCGCAGACTGGTTCGGCGTCGATGTGCATCACAAAACAATGGGCATTATCGGGATGGGTCGTATCGGTCTGGCGCTGGCGCAACGGGCGCACTTCGGTTTCGGCATGCCGATTCTCTATAACGCACGTCGCCATCACGCCGAAGCGGAAACGCGCTTCCAGGCGCGCTATTGCGATCTCGATACCCTGTTGCAGGAGTCCGACTTTGTATGTCTGGTGCTGCCGCTGACCGAAGAGACGCATCATCTGATCGGAAAAGCACAGTTTGAAATGATGAAAAAATCGGCGATTTTCATTAATGCCGGACGCGGCCCGGTAGTCGATGAAAATGCGCTGGTGGAAGCCCTGCAAAACGGCGAGATTCATGCAGCCGGGCTGGACGTCTTCGAGAAAGAGCCGCTGCCCGTTGATTCGCCGCTGCTGTCACTGCCCAACGTCGTGGCGCTGCCGCACATCGGCTCCGCAACGCACGAGACACGCTACAACATGGCGGCCTGCGCGGTGGATAATCTGATTGACGCGCTCAATGGCAAGGTGGAGAAAAACTGCGTCAATCCGCAGGTCGCTGGCTGACGGTTCACCCTGCTGCGGACATAAAAAAAGAGGCGATTAATCGCCTCTTTTTTTTCGCGCTCGCTTACTGCTGCGTGGCGTTAATGGTCGCGGTCCAGGCCTGGTTGAACGCCTGATGCTGCGCCGCGAGCGGAGCAATCAGCGCGTTATACTGGCTGGCCTGCTGGGACGTCGGGAACTGGATGCCGTTGGCAACAAAGCTCACCTGCGTATTCTGCTGGGCAATAAAGTCGCCCACCTGCACCAGTTGCTGAGTAAAGACCTGCGCCGCCGGGATCAGCGGTTGCAGCGCGTTAGCCGGATTGGTGACCACTTTGGTATACACCTGGTCAAACACCGGCTTGAGATCGTCCGCCTGCTTTAATGCCGCATGGGAAGCATCTGCCTGCATTTTCGCATTCTGCAATTGCTGGCTGAGTACGCCGAGCGAGCCATTGGCCTGACGAAGCGGTTCACGCTGGGTCATATAGTCCTGCGGTACGCGGATGGCGTTAACGCTATCCACTACCGGACGCAGACCGGAATCCATCGCCTGGTTCACCTGCTGGGAATAGCCATAAATCACAGCATAATCAGAGACAAACGGGCCGAACTGTTTTTTCTGATCTGCCGTCAGAGCGGGCAGACGTTCGCTGCTACGCATCGCCGTATTTTGCAGGAAGTCGATAAACGCCTTGCGTTGATCGCCTTCTTTATCGAAACACCCACTCAGGCTAACTACCATTAATAACGCCGCAAGAGGCGCAAACCAGCGAGAGCAGGACTTTCCTGTCGCCATTTTCTTACTCCTTTCACCCATAAAAGCGCACACCGGCACACGCGTGCCTGACGGCTTACAAGGATAGTCCAGGTCCGCCTCGCAAGATACCCTTTACTTACATTCTTAATACGATGAATTTGACCTGGCATGAAAATTTCCGGGAAGGCGTGCAGATAATTCTTAATCCAAATTAAACGAAAGGTTTTACAAAAAAATACTGAGCGCCGGGAGATGCAGATTAATCAAACAATTAAGCGGTAGAAAGCCCGCTTAAGATGCATCTGAAGCGCATGAAAAGTCAGTTACCGTTTAATTAATCACAGGCAAAACCACACACCAGGAATTTTCACGACTATTCTTAATAAGCTGTATCACGATCCCGCTGTGTGATTTTTTAAGAGGAGTGCTCAATGGAATATAAAGATCCTATGTTTGAACTGCTGAGCAGTCTGGAACAGATTGTTTTGAAAAATGAAGTAACGCAGCCGGTAACTCTGAGCAAAAAGCCGAATTCCTTTAGTGACTTTGAACAATTGCGACGCGGAACCGGGCTGAAAATTGATGACTTCGCTCGTGTAATGGGAGTCTCGGTATCAATGGTGCATGAGTGGGAATCACAACGAATAAAACCCACCGCGACTGAAATGAAACTGATGCGTCTGATTCATGCTAACCCGACGCTCAGCAAACAGCTTATTGATTGAATGTTTTGCCACCAGAGCCCCCGCTGAGCCGGGGGTTTGCTATTTCTGCCTCAGCCGAATCCCCCTGGCGACTGACGTGATACGCCGCGTACGGCAATAAAGCACAAAGAGCACAAATCCCCGGCCATTCACTACGATACGCGCACCAGCCAGCAAGGCGCAGGCTAGTAGCAAAGCTCCGGACGAGCCGCCCCCGATAATCAACCCGACAATCAGTTGACCAACCGTGAGTAACAACAACGCGCCCAACAACCAGAAAAATCCCGCCAGTCCCGCATTGAAACCGCGCGCGAGCAAAAAACTGGAAACCATGAGAATCATAATCATGGCGAGGGAAGGTGCAAAGAAACTCAGCGCGTGCACAGGTGGTGCCACATTCGGCATCGATTGCAACAGCGTGAGTAAGTTGAGGGCGAAAGCCACCAGCAGCAGCAGCAACAAGATCGCTACCGGGAAAGCATTCTGTCGGGGAAGCGCTGTTGGGAGTTTATCAAAATAACGCTCTAGTTCCGGTGTTGTATGTGCCAGCAGACTCGCGTCCTTACGCGCAATCAGCCGTTCTGTTTCACGGCCGTGCTGCAACAAATCACAGAATACACGGCCAAGCAACCAACTTAAAAGTGACATCAAAACACCGCCAAAGACTGAATTGTGCCAACCAGATAGCGCCCAGTACGTGGGATATTACCTGGCGCGGCAACAACACCACTGACTGCACTACCCGCCAGTGCCGCTGCACTGGTTACCACCTGTCCGAGTTGTCGGGCCAGTTCTAACTGTACAGGCTCAATGGGAAAACGTTTCGGATAAAGACCGGCACGGATCGCGGCCTTGATTTCTTTATTACTGATACCTGGATTCTGTGCTCGAATAATCAATTCAGTGAGCCGTGTACGATCCTGTCGCGGATAGTTTCTTAGCCATTCCGTCGCTTTTAACGACGAGACGGATTTCATCGCACGCCATGTTGCCAACGCTTCTTTCAATGCCCCTCCAGCACTGGCGAGGGAAATAATATCTAGTGAGGTCGAAGTCGCTACATACCATTCTTGCGAATCCAGCCAGGCAACATTCTCCCCACCATTTTCAACCAGATCATAGATACGATAGAGACCGTTCAAGCACTGTATCCCGGTGGCCATTGTGCCTGCATAGCCGATAGCCACAAGCAGACCGCTACTTCCTGCGGTCAACGGAGTTGCAGCTGTACCCGCAATTGTGACGCCTGCTGTGATAATCATCGCGCCGCAGGAGAGCACTGTAGACGCTATTTCTGTGCCCATCGAAGTCGCTGATACTGCCTCCGTTAAGGATTTACCTGTACTGGAGATCGACGGCTGTGTTGACGCTTTTGTGACTATGACATGTGTCACAATACCACTCTGTCCGTTAGGGTGACGTTTGCCGGGTCTCACCAGGTAACGCTGCGAGCCATCAGCATAGATGATTCCAGCCTGAGAAAACTCACGCGAACAGTCCATTGAGGTCCCGAGGGCTTTAAAATCGAAATCTGATGTACCATACCGGTCATACGAGCCAGTTCGTAACCAGGCAAATTTCTTTCGGAATTCATTCCAGGCAAAGTCATGTTTTTTCCTTGTGATGGGAGCATTAGCCTAAGGATCCTAAAGAGCATAGGAACAATGGCGAAAAACCATTCACTTTTACTGACAATCACACTTAAATAAACGAGTTACAAAACCTAACGTTTTTATTTTTATAGCTCAAGCATTATCCCCCAACGGCCTCGTCATTTGAGAAAATGCTCTCCCCTAACAACCAATACCACTATTGAGGCTCCCAACAACTGTAGGCCTTACTCTCTGCTCTTCAGAACTAAATTTCACGCGATGCTGTTATTCAGCGCTAATTTTTTGCGCGCGATTGCCGATGAATATGATGACTTAACTAAAAGCAGCAGGCAGGGCGTGTAATCCAGGTACGCAATTTTACAAAGGAAACGACTACACACGGCGTTAACGCAAAGCGCAACGCTGCGGCAAGTGCAAGCAATAATCAGGGAAGGCAGTTCCACAGAGAAGCATTGTTCTGGTGTTACGGCAACGAACCACTAAAAGAGAATGAATGATGTCCCGATATATTCTGATTGTTGACGACAGCCGCCTGTCGCGCATGATTTCACGGCAGTTTGTCACAAATCTGCATAACGACTGGAAAATTGACGAGGCCGGCACGGGCGAAGAAGCGATCGCTCTGGCTGCAACAACGGCGCCGTATCTGATCTTGCTGGACGTTAATATGCCGGGCATTGGCGGGCTGGAGACGGCTTCGCGCATTCGTAAAAGCCACCCGCAAACCCACATTGTTCTGCTCACAGCCAATGTGCAGCATTCCGTGCAAGCCGTCGCCGAAGAACTTGGCCTTGGCTTCCTGCCGAAACCGCTGAAAGAGCCGCAGCTCCATGCATTGCTGAACAGCCTGGAGACGAACTCATGAACGCGCTGACGGATATCAGCGATATCGAAGCTGACAGCCTGATGGAGATCTTCAACATTGGCGTCGGCCATGCGGCCGCAGCGATGAGCAATATCGTCAATGAAGAAGTACGCATGTCGGTGCCGACCATCCGCTTTACTACCCGCTCGGAAGCCGCCGACGAGCTGGGTGCAGGCGTCTCGCTGTTTGGTATCAGCCAGTATTATGAGGGCGCGTATGCCACGGAAGCGATTCTGATGTTTCCGGAAGCCGCCAGTTTTGAAATCGTGCGCATGATGGTTGGCGATCTGATCCCCGCCCACGAACTGGGAGAGATGGAACGCGAAGCGATGAGCGAAATCGGTAATATTGTGCTCAACGCCTGTGTTGGCACGCTGGCGAACATGTTCCAGAAAGAGCTACAGGGCTCGCTGCCCGAGGTGCGCGTCGGCACCAGCAAGGAGATCCTCAATCCGGACAAAGATGAAAACGATCCGATAGTGATGATGCTGCGCATCGATTTTGCGCTGGAGCGCCAGCAAATTCAGGGGTATCTCGCGTTTATCCTTGATATGTCCGCGCTGCAAGACTTACGTGAGCAAATCCGGCTTTATATCAACCGCATTGAGTCCGGTTGTGTTCCCGACGGAATGTAATCATGAAAGATAAGTTGTTACTGGATGCATTCTCTGCGCTCAGCCTCGGCGTAATCATCGTTGATGCGCAATACCGCATTACGTTGTGGAACGCCTGGCTGGAAGCCCATACCGGTCTTGCCGCCAGCGAAACGCTGGGGGAGGATTTTTTTACTGTCTTTCCTGATTTGCTGTATCACCGCGTTGGCGATGCTATCCATCAGGCAATTGGTCACAATTTATCAGCCCTGCTGTCGCAGTCGCTGCACCGTTCTCCATTTCCGCTTTATGCCGAACCGGCGCGGCCTGCCGCCCGGTTGAGCCAGGCCGTAACGATTGTCCCGCTGGGTGATGCTGAACGGTTTTGCCTGATCCAGATTGTGGATGTTACGGCCGCAGTCCGCCGCGAATCCCTGCTGCGCGACCAGGCGCATGAGCTGTTATCACAATCGCTGTCGGACGGTCTTACCGGTGTAGGCAACCGGCGTTACTTCGATCTCTGCATTGATCGCGAATGGCGCGCCAGCAAGCGCAACAACAAATCGCTGTCGCTGCTGCTTATCGATGTCGATCACTTCAAACGCTATAACGATTGCTACGGCCACCAGCGCGGAGATGAATGTCTGCAACAGATCGCGAATGCCATGCGTAATGCGCTGGATCGCCCGAACGACATTCTGTTTCGCTATGGCGGCGAAGAGTTCTGCGCCCTGCTGCCGGAAACGCGCTCCGCCGATGCGGTGGAAATCGCCGAACGGTTACGCACCAGCGTTCAACTGCTGGATTTGCCCCATGCCAACTCGCCAGACGGCATCGTCAGCGTGAGCATTGGTGTCGCCAGCCACAACCAGCAACAGCACACAGAATACGGCCAGCTTATTCAGAGCGCTGATGATGCGCTGTACGTGGCCAAACGCGCAGGTCGCAATACGGTGCGCGTAAAATCCGCCACCCGACAACCGCGACCGGTTAAGAGCTGATGGCGTCGGGCTATAAAAAACCCGCTCCGGCAGTGGTGGTGAAACGGCGCTAAGACAATTTCTGACACAATGAACGAACGGGCATAAAGACGATCGGCTGATTTATTAGCATAACCAGTAGATCATACTTTTCTATGCCCCTCTTTTTACCCGCTTATTACCGGGGATTGCAGCGCGTAGTGAGATGAGAAATGAGAAATCGGCATTAAGCGAAATACCTTATGCTTATCGCCAGCCTTTTTGTATGTCAGCCAGGGCGGTTGGCATAACTTCAGGCATATGCATCCAGCCTTTCGTATGCATATAGTCGATGCAGCGTTCTTTCACGCCCTCCGCTGCGCCAGAATAATAGCCAAATCCGACGCCATCTGCATTTAATCCGAGATTTTGGCAAACCTTATGCATCTCTGCACTGACCGCATTATCGACAACAAATTTATCGACACCAAGGCGCAGGGCACTTTCTGCTGCCGCAAAATGTAATAAATAAATGATGCCTCTGTGCTGCATTTCTATTGGCAAAAAGATATCCGAATAGCCTAACGTCGAGGCGTTATTGTAATTGCCGTCGCGATCGGCCACGTACATACGCTGAAGATAAGACGATTCAACCCCCTTCCCTGACAAGTTTATTTTAAAGTCCAGGGTATTTTGCGTATTGCTTTTTGCCAGACGAAAAATTTCAATATTTCCATGCCGGGGATGACGAAAATGAAATGAACCGGCATATAAATTTCTTTTTTCTGCTGAAATTGCGTGAATATTTTCGCTTGCCGGTAAATCTACCGCCAGATTCTGTGATGGATTTGACACTGTCGCAGACACTTCATGTTGCGAAGCTGTTCTTACCGCCGATGTCTGTTGAAGTTCTGTGGACTCTTCCGCTGATGGGGAAATACAGCACAACTGACGCAAACCCTGGGCAATAGTATTCATAGCCGTTATCTCCGAAAAAGGGTGCTATTTATGCAGCCCCATTTAATTTTATGAGTGGGCAAAGCCATTAAAAAGTTCCAAAAAAACTTATGATTGAGCGTATTAACATTATCTTTTACACGTAATTCATACATTCCCTGAAGAATACCCCTATAAAAACCAGGAAAATAAAAAATAAAAAAGCGACCAACGCTATAAAAAACATAAAACCGATGTATTTCCAATAAATAAGAAACAGGCGAACATCTGGCAGGCCATCAACTCTTTGAATATCAAAACAATCAAATTAATTATCAAAAAAATGAACAATGTGAATTATCCTATATTTGTACTCAGACATAATGATTAATTTCAAGAAACTTTTTACGTTAACGCAGATAACGCTCTGAATGATAACTGATATATTATTAAAGACGTTATTAACCACATCCTACGAAAATATAAAAAACAATAAAAACAGACCTTTATCCTTTTGATTTTAAAATAAAACACAAATATATTAGGCATATTCTTATTCTGCCTTCTGATACCAGAAAAATAGTGTACATTTTCTTTGCGCATTGTTGAGTTATCTATTCACATCTTAATCAGCAATGCCTTCACCTTAATATGGTTAATTATCAATGAGGTCTAAAATGAATACTGTACGCGAACTGAATGCAGAAGAATTGGATATGGTTTCTGGTGCAGGTCTTGGCCCCATAGCAGGCGGTGTAATTAGTGGTATAGGGGACGCACTTGAGCCGACGGAAGGCATTCCGGTTGTTGGCGCAGTTACCGGTGCTGTTGATGACATCCTTGGTACAGTAGGCGGCATTGTCTCAACCCTGCCGTAAATAACCGACTGCCCGGCTGGTTTTCACTGGCCGGGCCAATAATTGCTGGAATAAAACACTGCAAAAATATTGCAAGGATTATTTTTGCGTACTGCATAATATTACCTTTTACACTATTACAGTCTTGTTATGTTTAATTTATCGTGAGATTAAAAATGAATATGGCACGCAAATTAAATACAAGCAGAGTCGCAAGAGAACGCTTTGCCAATATTATGCCAGCACTCTGTCAATTCAGAAATTAAGCAGGGACGTAACAGTTATGCTTTTTCGTAAAGAAGTTGCCGAAAATATCCGATCACATCAATCCGGGCAGGTATTATTATTAACCGGCTGGCCAGTCTGGTTGACGATCGCAGTGACGCTGTTATTTATCGCCGCATTATTACTGTTTTTAATTTACGGTAATTATACCAGGCAAGTTAATGTCAGCGGTGAAATCAACTCCTGGCCGCACACCACTGATTTATTCGCCCCCGAAGAAGGGGTTATTGCCCGTGTTTTTATCACACCGGGGCAAACAGTCCGCGCCGGTGCTGCTCTTTATGAACTGGATGTCAGTAAAACATCGCCTTCCGGCAACCTCAGTTCCACCACGCTGGCTGTACTGGAAAATCAATCCGTGCAGATTGATAAGGCGCTAAGAAACATCGATTACAACCAGCACGTCACACTGGAAAGCCTGCAAAAACAGCTGGATCAGCTATCGATCGAACGGCAAAAAACCGTGTCCATGGTAGACATCTCTGCTGAAGGCGTTAATGCCATGCGCTCCAGCATGAAGGACTATGAGCGATATCGCAGTCAGGGGCTGGTTACAACAGACCAGCAAAACAATCAGCGCTACCTTTTTTATCAGCAGATGAGCGTCTGGAATAGCCTCAGCTCGCAGATTGTTCAGCAGGATATGCAGATAAATTCTCTGCGCAGCGATCTGGTAACCCGCGCCGCTCAGTTTGATGAACAGAAATCGCGCTACCTTCTGCAACAGGCAGATATTAAGCGACAACTGGCTGAAGCGAACGTGAGTAAAACCCGTCTTATTACCGCGCCCGCAGCGGGCCATGTTTCGTCCTTAAATATCACGCAGGGACAAATGGTTGCCGCCGGAGATGAAGTCGTGCAGCTGGTTCCTTCCACGGGAATCCTGTTTCATCTGGTGCTGTGGCTGCCGGATGACAGCGTGCCTTATATCAAACCCGGAGAAGACATTAATATCCGTTATGCCGCCTATCCTGCGGAAAAATATGGACAATTCCCGGGGAAAATCATTTCCGTATCGTCGGCGCCGGTAACGGGATCAGAGCTGAGAAAACGCGCCAGCATACCGCAATCACCAGGCAAAATATGGTTCAAGGCCGTGGTAGCGGTGGATAAAGAAAAACTACAGTGGCGGGGAAAAAGGCTGCCGCTGGTCAGCGGAATGCAGGCGCAGGCCACCCTTTTTCTGGAAAAACGTCCGTTATATCAATGGATGTTCTATCCCTATTACACGCTGAAAAACAGCATTTCGGAGCCAGTTAGTGACAAAGCCTGAAATAAAACAACTACTTTCCCGCCTGCATTTAACGCTGCGACACCGAATGCCGGTACTGCTGCAAACGGAAACAGCAGAGTGCGGGCTTGTTTCGCTGGCAATGATTGCTGACTGGTATAACCTGCCGACGGATGTCCGTAACTTACGCCAATATGGCGGTTTTTCTATCCGTGGTGCCACTCTGCGCATGGTGATGGATACCGCTGCGTCGATTGGCATGAAATCCCGCGCCCTGCAGTTGGATATGGATAACCTCCCCGCGCTGAAACTGCCCTGCATTTTGCACTGGGATCTGAATCATTTTGTCGTGCTGGCCGCGATTCGCCGGGGAAAGGTGGTCATCCACGATCCGGCGGCCGGGCGACGGATTATGGGCATGAAAGAGGTGTCGCTGCATTTCACCGGTGTGGCTCTGGAGCTGTGGCCTGCGGGTGAGATGAAACAGGAGCAGCAACCACGCAACCGGCTCCGTCTGAGTACGCTCACCGGCCGTATTGCCGGGTTTGCTATTACACTGACCAAACTCTTCTGTTATTCAATATTGGTTGAATCTTGCGGTTTATTGTTGCCAGCAGGCATGCAGCTAATTATGGATCATGCTATTCCGGCAAACGACACAAGTTTATTGACCTTAATATGTCTGGGGCTGCTTTTTTTTGTGCTGTTCAGAACCGGCATCAGTATGCTCAGAGGCTGGACTTCTCTGGTGGCGAGCACGCTCATAGATATACAGTGGAAGGCCGGATTATTTGAGCGCATGTTATCCCTGCCATTAGCTTATTTTGAGAAACGCCGACTGGGGGATATTCAGTCGCGTTTCTCTTCGCTTGGAATATTAAGAACCACGCTCACCAACAATGTCGTCAGCGCGATTATGGACGGGATTATGCTTGTCGGGCTGATAGTGATGATGCTGTTATATGGCGGCTGGCTGCTGTGGATTGTGCTGGCTTTTTTCCTCGCATGGGGAGGGTTCCGCCTGATGACTTATCCGGCCTGGCGCCGGGCTTCAGAGGAATTAATTGTTCGCGAGGCCCGCGCTGGCTCGCATTTTATGGAAACGTTGTACAGCATTAATACCATTAAAGCGCTGGGGCTGGATAAACAACGCGCCCAGCATTGGATAAATCTCAACGTTGAAAGCGCTAATGCGACAGTACGCAAAACTCGTTATGAGATGTTATTTAGCGGAGGAAATATCCTGATCGCCGCGCTTGAGCAAATTGCTTTACTGTGGCTGGGTGCACATCAGGTAATAGACGGACAGCTAACGTTGGGTATGTTTGTGGCGTTTAATACCTATCGCGGGCAGTTTGCCGATCGCGCCAATAATTTACTGAATATGCTGCTTCAGTTACGCATGCTTTCCCTGCATAAAGAACGCGTGGCGGATATCGCCCATGCCGAAGCGGAAAGCCCCCTCAGTGAACATACCCGTCAACTGCTGGCACCAGGGGAACCCGCAACGCTAACCCTACACAATTTATCTTTTCAGTATGATCCTTTTGTTCCCCCTCTGTTTAGTGAGCTGCACATAGAAATAAACGCCGGCGAAAGCGTGGCGATTATTGGCCCCTCCGGCAGAGGAAAAACTACGTTATTGAAAATTATGGCTGGCCTTTTACAACCCACAACCGGTGAAGTACATATCAATGGCATGAACATACGAACCACAGGGCTGCGTAATTATCGCGCTTGTATTGCTTGTGTATTACAGGACGATTCGCTGCTGGCCGGTTCCGTTGCAGATAATATCAGCGCGTTTGATCCGCAGCCTGATGAAAAATGGATGCAACACTGCGCACAGCTAAGCAATATTCACGAAGATATTCTTCGCATGCCGATGGGGTATCAGACATTGATCAGCGAGCTGGGCGGCAGTTTGTCCGGCGGACAGAAACAACGGTTATTGATCGCCCGGGCATTATATCGCCGACCATCAATTTTATTTCTCGATGAAGCCACCAGCCATCTGGATACGGTAAACGAAGCGCAGATCAACACCGCCATCAAATCATTGCGCATAACGCGGGTTATTATTGCTCACCGCCCTTCCACTATTGCATCCGCAGACCGGGTAATTGATTTAGATCGGGGAAAATAAGTAGCACCAAAAAAATTGAGGATGCACCAGGCATCCTCAATGTGATCGGGCAAAAATATTACCGCGGTATTACTGCAGCAGAGAAATATCCGCTACCTGCAGGAACAGTTCACGCAGTTTCGCCAGCAGCGTCAGGCGGTTAATACGCACGTCTTTGTCGTCGGCGTTTACCATTACCTTCTCGAAGAACTCATCGACCGGCTCACGCAGTTGCGCCAGTTCGATCAGCGCTTCCTGATAGCGACCTTCTGCAAAGAACGGCTCCAGCTTATCGCGCAGCACCACCAGATTACCGGCCAGTTTGATTTCGGCCGCTTCTTTCAGCACCGAGGCATGAACGATATCGTTCAGCGTTTCATCAGACTTCGCCAGAATGTTGGAGACACGCTTGTTGGCTGCCGCCAGCGCCGCCGCTTCTTCCAGGGTACGGAAGTGCGAAACCGCCTTCATACGCGCATCGAAGTCCGCCGGTTTGGTCGGGCGGCGCGCCAGTACGGCCTGAATGGTGTCAACGCTGAAACCTTCGTCCTGATACCAGGCGCGGAAGCGACCCAGCATAAAGTCGATCACATCATCAACCACGTTAGCGTTGGTCAGCTTGTCACCGTACAGACGCACCGCTTCTTCGGTCAGCGTTTGCAGATCCAGCGCCAGGTTCTTCTCAACGATAATACGCAGCACGCCCAGCGCGGCACGGCGCAGCGCGAACGGGTCTTTATCGCCTTTTGGATGCTGGCCGATACCAAAGATACCCGCCAGCGTGTCCATCTTGTCAGCAATCGCCAGCGCACAGGCAATCGGGTTCGACGGCAGTTCATCACCGGCGAAACGCGGCTGATACTGCTCGTTAAGCGCCACGGCAACATCTTCTGCTTCGCCGTCGTGACGCGCATAGTGCATGCCCATCACGCCCTGGGTGTCGGTAAATTCAAACACCATGTTAGTCATCAGATCGCACTTGGAGAGCAAACCCGCGCGGGTGGCGTGATTGACGTCAGCGCCAATCTGCCCGGCGATCCAGCCCGCCAGCGCCTGAATGCGGTCGGTTTTGTCGCGCAGCGTGCCCAGATGCTGCTGGAACAGCACGGTTTGCAGGCGCGGCAGATGATCCTCAAGGCGTTTTTTACGGTCGGTATTAAAGAAGAACTCGGCATCCGCCAGACGCGGGCGCACCACTTTCTCGTTACCGGAGATAATCTGCTGCGGATCTTTCGATTCGATGTTGGCGACGAAGATAAAGTTCGGCAGCAGTTTGCCGTCGTTACTGTAAACCGGGAAGTACTTCTGGTCGCCTTTCATGGTGTAGACCAGCGCTTCCGCCGGAACCGCGAGGAATTTCTCTTCGAACTTCGCCGTCAGCACTACCGGCCATTCCACCAGCGAAGTGACCTCTTCCAGCAGGCTGTCGCTCAGATCGGCATTACCGCCGATTTTGCGCGCTGCATCGATGGCATCCGCTTTGATTTTGGCTTTACGCGCATCGTAATCAGCAATCACTTTGCCGCGCTCAAGCAGAATTTGCGGATACTGATCGGCATTATCGATCGTGAATTCCGGCTCGCCCATAAAGCGATGGCCACGGATCACACGATCGGAATCGATGCCCAGAATCGTCGCCGGAACAACGGTGTCACCCAGCAGCAGTGTAACGGTGTGCACCGGACGCACAAACGTCACTTCCGACGCGCCCCAGCGCATCAGTTTCGGGATCGGCAGCTTAGCAAGCGAGGTGGCAACCATGTTCGGCAGCAGCGTTTCGACGCTTTCACCTTTCACATGGGCGCGATAGAGCAGCCACTCGCCTTTGTCGGTGGTCAGACGCTCGGCCTGATCGACGGTAATACCGCAACCACGCGCCCAACCTTCTGCGGCTTTGCTTGGTTTGCCTTCGGCATCAAACGCCTGCGCAATCGCCGGGCCGCGTTTTTCAACTTCGCGATCCGGCTGCGATGCAGCAAGTTTTGCCACTTTCAGCGCCAGACGGCGCGGCGCGGCAAACCACTGTACGTCGCCGTGAGCCAGGCCCGCGGCATCCAGTTCAGCGGTAAAGTTGGCAGCGAAGGACTCGGCCAGGCTGCGCAGTGCTTTTGGTGGCAGCTCTTCGGTGCCGATTTCCACCAGGAATGTTTTCTCAGACATGGCCGCCTCTTATTTATTTCTGTTGCACATCGGGAAGCCAAGGGCTTCACGGGAAGCGTAATACGCTTCAGCGACTGCTTTGGTCAGCGTGCGGATACGCAGGATATAACGCTGGCGTTCCGTTACGGAGATGGCTTTACGCGCATCCAGCAGGTTGAAGCTATGGGCGGCTTTCAGAATACGTTCGTACGCAGGCAGCGGCAGCGGGTTTTCCAGCGCCAGCAGCTTCTGCGCTTCTTTTTCATACTGCTCGAAGCAGCTAAACAGGAAGTCGACGTCTGCGTATTCAAAGTTGTAAGTGGACTGCTCCACTTCGTTCTGATGGAAAACATCGCCGTAAGTGGTTTTACCCAGCGGGCCGTCGCTCCAGACCAGGTCGTAAACGCTGTCTACGCCCTGAATGTACATCGCCAGACGTTCCAGACCGTACGTGATCTCACCGGTAACCGGTTTGCACTCCAGACCGCCTACCTGCTGGAAGTAAGTGAACTGCGTCACTTCCATGCCGTTCAGCCACACTTCCCAGCCGAGCCCCCAGGCGCCCAGCGTCGGGTTTTCCCAGTTATCTTCCACGAAACGAATATCGTGAATCGTCGGATCCATACCCAGCTCTTTCAGTGACCCGAGGTACAGCTCCTGAATGTTATCCGGGGAAGGTTTAATCACCACCTGGAACTGGTAATAGTGCTGTAAGCGGTTCGGGTTTTCGCCATAACGGCCATCGGTCGGGCGGCGGGATGGCTGGACATAGGCCGTCGCCATCGGTTCTGGCCCCAGCGCGCGTAGACTGGTCATCGGGTGGGAGGTACCGGCGCCAACTTCCATGTCCAGAGGTTGAACGATGGTGCAGCCCTGACGGGCCCAATAATCCTGTAAGGTCAGGATCAGACCCTGAAAGGTCCTGGTATCAAACTTTTGCATATTCTTTCGTGCTGGATACGTGTGGATTTAAAGGAAGCGCCCAGTATACCCGCTGACTGCAAGATATACAGTATGAAACGGAGGTGTTTAAGGAAAATTGGGAAATTCACACGGCCGCGGGCCGCGTTCTGAACGCTTAGCGCATCGAAAGATGTAGAAACTGGCCTTCTACGTCAAAAGCACAGACAAACGCCTCGCTACGGGGTGTCATACCATGCATTTCGTAGCTGCCGCGAAACTGTTCAAAACCGGTAACGGCAATTTTTTGCGCTGCGGTATTGTAGCGATGCGCGGCGTTTTGCCGACATAACTGCTCCATATCGAGGGAGCGAACCGGATCCGGTCTGGCGTTTTGCGCGCGCTGCACGGGCGTGCCCGGCGCGGCGCTGCATCCTGCCACTAACAGCAGCAACATCGGTATGAGAGATTTCATCATTTTTATCACTGCCCTGTTCGCTGGCTGTTATTTTTAAAGGTAAGAGTACTAGTTTTGCAAATCTGTGAAAAACTGCACAAGCGGGTGCGGGAAAACTCAGAATTATCCAGAGCGTCAGGTGGATAAACGGCAGGTCAGAGGATATTTAACGTTAAAACAGAGGAACTGATGCAGTCGAAAATTTACTGGATAGATAATCTGCGAGGGATAGCCTGTTTGATGGTGGTGATGATCCATACCACCACCTGGTACATTACCAACCCGGCCAGCATTACCACTTTCGACTGGAATGTCGCGAATCTGCTGAATTCCGCCTCCCGCGTCAGCGTGCCGCTGTTTTTTATGATTTCGGGTTATCTCTTTTTTGGCGAACGCAGCGCACAGCCGCGTCATTTCCTGCGCATTGCACTGTGCCTGGTGTTTTACAGCCTTATCGCCCTGCTCTATATCGTCCTTTTTACCTCGATTAACAGCGAGTTATCTCTACGTTACCTGCTGCAAAAACCGGTGTTCTACCATCTGTGGTTTTTCTTCGCGATTATCGTTATCTACCTGGTTTCGCCGTTGATTCAGGTGAAAGCGCTCAGCGGCAAAATGCTGCTGGCGCTGGTCGTGGTCATTGGCATTGTGGCCAACCCGAATACGGTGTCGCAGAAGATCGGCCATTTCGAATGGTTGCCCATCAACCTCTACATTAACGGCGACACGTTTTACTACATCCTTTACGGCATGCTGGGTCGGGCGATCGGTATGATGGAGACGCAAAGACGGCAGTTGACGCTTTTCAGCGCGGCGATCTTTTTGCTGGCGGTCTGGGGAATTTCACGCGGGACGCTGCACGAGCTGAAGTGGCGCGGCAACTTTGCCGACACCTGGTATCTTTACTGCGGTCCGTTAGTGTTCCTCTGCGCCATCGCACTGTTCACGCTGGTTAAAAATACGCTGAACGATCGCACGCTGCCGGGCCTGACGCTGATTTCGCGCCACTCGCTGGGGATTTACGGTTTCCACGCGCTCATTATCCATGCGCTGCGCACGCGCGGCGTGGAGCTGCGCGGCTGGCCGCTACTCGATATCGTGTGGATTTTTGTCGCCACGCTGCTGGCAAGCCTGGCGCTGTCGATGCTGGTTCAGCGCCTCGACCGACGGCGTTTCGTTAGCTAGCCATTCGCGACCGCGCCCGGTGCAACTGGCGCGGCGAAGAGAACCCGGCGGCCAGCGCCGCCTGCTCCGCGCCGTGCCCCTGCAACAAGCACTGCTCAGCAATCACCAGGCGTAACTGTTCAAGGTAGTCGCGCACGCTGATGCCCAGATGTTGCTGGAACAGGCGCGTCAAATGGCGCGGGCTGACATGTGCGCATTCGGCGATATCCGCCAGTTGCCATGCTTTTTGCGGCTCGGCGGTGAGCGCATCCTGCGCCCGATGCACTGCCGGGTGAAGATGATTGCGGTAACGCAGCCACGGAGAAATCTGCGGATCGTCGCCGGAACGGCGGAACCAGACCACCATCTCACGCGCTACCGCCAGCGCCATTTCCGGCCCCCGCAGGCGGTTGATCAAATGTAAGGCCAGATCGATGCCGGAGGTGATACCTGCGCTGGTCCAGATGCCGCGATCTTCAATAAAAATACGGTTCTCTTTCACCTGCGCCGTCGGCGCTGCCGCTTTTAATCGCGCAATCACGTCATGATGCGTGGTGCACTGCACGCCACTCAACAACCCGGCTTTCGCCGCCAGCACTGCGCCCGAACAGACGCACATCAGGGTAATGCTCTGGTTGTGGATCTGCGGTTGCAGGCGCATCAGCCAGTGCAGTACGAGACTGGCCTGCGGCGTGTTGAAAAAATTCGCCGAATCGCTGACGCCGGGCAACACCAGCAAACTGCCTGCCGGCAAGGTTTCCGGTAGCGGCGAGATGTTGCCCATATTCAGGCCAATCGACGTAGGCACTTCGGCGTCTGGCCCGATGTAATGCAGGCGGAAAGCATCCTGTGCCAGCACGAATGTTTCCGCCGGGCCGGCCATATCCAGCGCCAGCACTCCCGGCAACATCACAAACCAGACATCTATCGTCATTAGCGTTCCAGAATTTCGTGGACGGTTTTAATCGTGGCGAAGCGGCCTTCCAGCACTGTTTCCGTGCGATGGCGCAACGCATCGCAATCCAGCGTAATCCCTTTATGCGTCATCGGGAAGGTCAGCGTCGCTTCGCTGACAAACGTCACACGATAACCCAAATCCGACGCCACGCGCGTTGTGGTTTCGCAGCACTGTTCAGTGCGAATACCGCAAATAATCAGATGATTTATATCACGCGCGCGCAGCCAGTGATCCAGCCCAGTATCGGTAAAGGCATTGTGCACATGCTTGTAAAAGGTGACGGCTGGTTGATGTGTCAGAAAAGGCATCGGCGCAACAAAACCGCTCTCCAGCGAGAAGGGGCCGCTGTCAGCAACGTGAAAGATATCGACAACCGGAATGCCGCGCGCTTCACAGCCGGAAATCAGAGCAGAAATGGCCTGCTGGAAAGCAGGAAAATCCTTCTCCTGCCAGTATTCACGATGAAAGAAAGATTGTTGTGTATCGATATTGATAAGGGCGGTACGTGACATTTCAGGACTCCTTGCTCAGTGGGGATAACGCTATTCTGGCAAGGAGTGTTACGTCTGCTAAGACCAAAAAAGGACAACCTCAGGGTGATTCCGGCCCACTGAAGAAAGTGAGCCGGAACGGTCAGGACATCAGCGGCAACAGCTGCTGATAGATGCGCCGGAACGTCTCGCGACGCGAAGCGTACCCATTATGACGTTCAGCGTTCGGCAGGTGTTGTTGTTCAATGGGAAGCTGCGGTAACAGCGTTGCCAGCGGAACATCCGGGTTCACCGCGACCTGCGCCAGCCGCGCCGCACCCAGCGCCGGGCCAACATCGCCACCGGTACGGTAATCGAGTTGCAGGCCGCTGATATCCGCCAGCATTTGCCGCCACCAGGCGCTGCGTGCGCCGCCGCCGATAAGCGTAATACTCTTTGGCGTCACGCCGCAGGCATGCACCACATCCATACCATCCGCCAGCGCATAACCCACGCCTTCCAGCACCGCGCGCGCCAGTTCGCCCTGCCCATGCTGATGCGTCAGGCCAAAGAAAACGCCCTTCGCCTGCGGGTTGTTGTGCGGCGTGCGTTCGCCGGAAAGATAGGGCAAAAACCAGAGATCGCCCGCCTTGTCGTCCGCCTGCTCCGCCGCATGAATCAGCGCGGGCACCGATTCCAGCCCGGTCAGCCTTGCTGCCCAGTCCAGACAGGAAGCCGCGCTAAGCATCACCGACATCAGGTGCCAGCGCCCGGGCAACGCGTGGCAAAAGCTGTGTACCGCGCTCTCCGGCTTGCTCAGAAACCCTTCGCTGACCGCGAAATAAACACCGGACGTCCCCAGCGAAAGCATTGCCTGCCCGGCATCGGCCATCCCCACGCCCACGGCACCCGCCGCATTATCACCGCCGCCCGCCACCACGGGAACAACGGGCATCGACCAGCGTCGGGCAACCTCCGGCAGCAGTTCGCCAGTTATTTCGCTACCTTCAAACAGCGCAGGCATATGTGCGCGGGTGAGCGAGCAGGCCGCCAGCATCTCATCGCTCCAGTCGCGCTTCGCGACATCCAGCCACATAGTGCCCGCCGCATCCGACATATCGCTGGCAAAAACGCCGGACATTTTCAGACGCAGATAATCTTTGGGTAGCAATACTTTCGCGACTCTGGCGAAGACATCCGGCTCGTGACGCTGAACCCACAGCAGCTTCGGCGCGGTGAAACCAGGCATCATCAGGTTGCCGGTAATAGCGCGGGAATTTTTCACCTGCGCTTCCAGCAGTTTGCACTCTTCGCCACAGCGGCCGTCATTCCACAAAATGGCCGGGCGTAGCACGCGGTTTTCGTTATCCAGCAGCGTGGCGCCGTGCATCTGCCCGGCAAGCCCGATGGCCTTCACCTGCTGTAATGAATGCGCGGCGGCCAGCGCCTGAATCGCACGATCCGTTGCCTGCCACCACTGTTCAGGATCCTGCTCGGACCATAATGGCTGCGGGCGCGATACGCTGAGTTTTTCCGTATGAGAGGCCAGCACATCCCCCTGCTCACCGAGCAGAATAGCTTTCACGCCTGAGGTGCCGAGATCGATCCCGATATACATAGTGACCACTCCTGTTGATGCGCGCCGCGTTGCCCGCGGCGCGGCACCGGTTACTTGTCGAAGAGGTAATGATTAACCAGATTTTCCAGTTGTTCCTGGTGACCGCTCTGATGGCGCGGCGCCAGGTTCTGTTGCTCAGCGTACTTCGCCAGCTCCGCCAGGCTAAGCTGTCCCTGCAAAATTTGCTGGCCCAGCTCACCATTCCAGCCGGCATAGCGCTTCGCAACGCGTTTATCCAGCTCGCCGTCTTGCACCATGCGAGCGGCCACTTTCAGCGCCAGCGCCATGGTATCCATTGCGCCGATATGTCCGTAGAAGAGGTCATATTTATCGGTGCTCTGGCGACGCACTTTGGCGTCAAAGTTCAGCCCACCGGTAGTGAAACCGCCAGCCTTGAGAATTTCATACATCACCAATGCATTCTCTTCCACGCTGTTCGGGAACTGATCGGTATCCCAGCCGAGCTGCGGGTCGCCGCGGTTCGCATCCACCGAACCGAACAGCCCCAGTGCAATGGCGGTGGCGATTTCGTGATGGAAAGAGTGGCCCGCCAGCGTGGCGTGGTTGGCTTCGATATTGAGTTTGATCTCTTTCTCCAGACCAAACTGCTTCAGGAAGCCATACACAGTGGCTGCGTCATAATCGTATTGATGTTTGGTCGGTTCCTGCGGTTTCGGTTCAATAAGCAGCGTGCCGTGAAAACCAATTTTGTGTTTGTGCTCAACCACCATATGCATAAAGCGGCCGATTTGTTCGCGCTCCTGGCGCAAATCGGTGTTCAGCAGGGTTTCATACCCTTCACGCCCGCCCCACAGCACATAGTTTTCGCCGCCGAGCTTATGGGTGGCGTTCATCGCCGTCACCACCTGCGTGGCGGCCCAACTGAAGACTTCCGGATCGGGATTGGTCGCCGCGCCTGCGCCATAGCGCGGGTTGGTAAAGCAGTTCGCCGTGCCCCACAGCAGCTTCACGCCGCTCTGCTGCTGTTTTTCAGCCAGCACATCCACCATCTGCGCAAAGTTGTTGAGGTACTCTTTCAGCGATGCGCCTTCAGGAGAGACATCGACGTCATGGAAGCAGTAAAAAGGAACGTTCAGCTTATGAAAAAACTCAAAAGCGACATCAGCTTTGCGTTTCGCCTGTTCCATGGCCTCGCCAGGATGCTGCCACGGGCGATCGAAAGAGCCCACACCGAACATATCCGCGCCATTCCAGCAGAAAGTGTGCCAGTAGCAGGCGGCAAAACGCAGGTGATCTTCCATGCGCTTACCGAGCACTAGCTCATCCGGATTGTAATGACGAAACGCTAAAGGATTCGTGGTTTTTGGGCCTTCATAACGAACCCGATCCAGCTGATCGAAATAAGCTTGCATAATGAGCTCCATTGGCGAGTGAACAATTCTGAAGTAATACTGGATTCTCTCTCTGGCTTGCTCAATTACGTTATTTCACACCGCTATTAAGAGAATGCACAAACGTGCGCTGGCTCGCAAAATAACGCCGACAATTGTTGCGTATCGCCTTCCTCTTTTTTATGCAAAATCGGTTTTGCTTTTTTTAAAATAAGATCGCGGTCATAAATCAGCAAATAAACCAAAAAACGTAATGCGTGGATAAAAATCAGTAATTGCCAACTTAACGTTCCGTGTTAAAAATTTGCTCGTCCAAAGCATTGCATGTTTCTTTTATCTCGCTCATCACCCTACGAAAGGTATTACTATTATGAAGATAAAGAACCTTTGCCTTACACTCTGCGCCTCCCTGCTCCTTGCCAGCACCGTTGGCCACGCCAAAGAAGTGAAGATTGGCATGGCGATTGACGATCTGCGCCTTGAACGCTGGCAAAAAGATCGCGATATTTTTGTTAAAAAAGCCGAATCGCTCGGCGCTGATGTGTTTGTTCAGTCCGCCAATGGCAATGAAGAAACACAAATGTCGCAAATTGAAAATATGATAAACCGTGGCGTTGATGTGCTGGTTATTATTCCCTACAACGGTCAGGTATTAAGTAACGTAATAAAAGAAGCCAAACAGGAAGGAATTAAAGTTCTGGCTTACGATCGCATGATTAATAATGCCGACATCGATTTCTACATTTCCTTCGACAATGAAAAAGTTGGGGAATTACAGGCGCAAAGCCTGGTCAAGAAAGTGCCGCAAGGGAATTACTTTTTAATGGGCGGCTCACCGGTGGATAATAACGCCAAGTTGTTCCGCGCCGGGCAGATGAAAGTTTTAAAACCGTATATCGATAGCGGAAAAATTAAAATTGTCGGCGATCAATGGGTCGATGGCTGGCTGCCGGAAAATGCGCTGAAAATAATGGAAAACGCGCTCACCGCTAACAACAACAAAATCGATGCTGTCGTCGCCTCAAATGATGCCACCGCTGGCGGCGCAATCCAGGCGCTTAGCGCCCAGGGGCTGGCAGGCAAAGTCGCTATCTCCGGCCAGGATGCGGATCTCGCCGGGGTAAAACGGCTGATTAACGGCAGCCAGACCATGACCGTCTACAAGCCGATTACGCAGCTTGCCAACACGGCGGCGGAAATTGCCGTCGAACTGGGCAACGGCCAGCAGCCGAAAGCAGATACCACGCTCAACAACGGTCTGAAGGATGTTCCGTCCCGCTTGCTGACGCCAATTGAGGTGACGAAAGACAATATCGACGCCACCGTCATCAAAGATGGTTTCCATCAGAAAAACCAGCTCTAGCACGTTCGGCGCGCCTCTCCATTGCGGGCGCGCCCTCCGCCTCCTCTTTCAGGCGTTGTCAGACCAGCACATGACGTGGAGCAGCTATGCCTTATTTACTCGAAATGAAAAACATCACCAAAGCCTTTGGTGCTGTGAAAGCCATTGATAATGTCAGCCTGCGATTGAATGCCGGCGAAGTGTTATCACTGTGCGGCGAGAATGGTTCCGGTAAATCAACACTGATGAAAGTCCTGTGCGGGATCTACCCGGCGGGCAGCTACGACGGGGAGATCGTGTTTGCCGGCGAAACCTTGCAGGCCAGCCATATCCGCGACACCGAACGTAAAGGTATCGCTATCATTCACCAGGAACTGGCGCTGGTGAAGCACCTGACGGTGCTGGAAAATATCTTCCTCGGTACAGAAATCACCCGTAACGGCGTGATGGATTACGACCTGATGACATTGCGCTGCGAAAAACTCCTTAAGCAGGTGAGCCTGGCCATTTCTCCGGACACCCGGGTGGGCGATTTAGGGCTGGGGCAGCAGCAACTGGTGGAGATTGCCAAAGCGCTGAATAAGCAGGTGCGGCTGCTTATTCTGGATGAGCCGACGGCCTCGCTTACCGAACAGGAAACCGCGGTGTTGCTGGATATCATTCGCGACCTGCGCAACCACGATATCGCCTGTATCTACATTTCCCACAAACTCAATGAAGTCAAAGCGATATCCGACGTGATTTGCGTCATTCGCGATGGCAAACATATCGGCACCCGCGATGCGACGGGCATGAGCGAAGATGACATCATCACCATGATGGTTGGTCGCGAGCTGACGGCGCTTTATCCCAGCGAGCCGCATACTACCGGCGCGGAGATTCTGCGCGTTGAACATCTGACCGCCTGGCACCCGGTTAATCGCCATATTAAACGCGTTAACGATGTCTCCTTCAGCCTGAAACGCGGCGAAATCCTCGGTATCGCCGGGTTAGTCGGCGCAGGCAGAACCGAAGCCGTACAGTGCCTGTTCGGCGTGTGGCCTGGCCGCTGGGAGGGTACGATTTACCTTAATGGCAAACAGGTGGAGATCCACAACTGCCAGCAGGCCATTGCGCATGGCATTGCGATGGTGCCGGAAGATCGCAAAAAAGATGGCATCGTGCCGGTTATGCCGGTGGGGAAAAATATTACCCTTGCGGCGCTGGATCAGTTTACCGGCGTGCTCAGCAGCCTGGACGATGCCGCAGAGCAGGCCTGCATTTTACAGTCTCTACAGCGGCTGAAAGTGAAAACCTCATCGCCAGCGCTCGCCATCGGTCGCCTCAGCGGCGGCAATCAGCAAAAAGCGATTCTGGCCCGCTGCCTGCTGCTCAACCCGCGCATTTTAATCCTCGACGAGCCAACGCGCGGTATTGATATCGGCGCGAAGTATGAAATCTACAAACTCATTAACCAACTGGTGCAGCAAGGGATTGCCGTCATCGTTATCTCATCCGAACTGCCTGAAGTACTGGGCTTAAGCGACCGGGTGTTGGTGATGCATGAAGGCAAGCTGAAAGCCGATCTTATCAATCGTAATCTGACCCAGGAGCAGGTCATGGAAGCGGCACTGAGGAGCGAACATCATGTCGAAAAGCAACCCGTCTGAAATGAAGCTATCCACGGTCTCACCGGGCGTATTTTCCGGTCTGAAATCCCTCAACTTACAGGTCTTTGTCATGATCGCTGCCATTGTGGTGATCATGCTGTTTTTCACCGGTATGACCGATGGCGCTTACCTGAGCGCGCGCAATATCTCTAACCTGCTACGCCAAACCGCCATCACCGGCATTCTGGCGGTCGGCATGGTGTTCGTCATTATTTCCGCTGAAATTGACCTCTCCGTGGGTTCAATGATGGGCCTGCTCGGCGGCGCAGCGGCGATTTTTGATGTCTGGCTTGGCTGGCCGCTGCCGCTCACAGTGGCAGTAACGCTGGTGCTCGGTCTGTTGCTGGGCGCATGGAACGGCTGGTGGGTGGCCTACCGCAAGGTGCCGTCATTCATCGTCACCCTGGCCGGTATGCTGGCATTTCGCGGCGTGTTAATCGGCATCACCAACGGCACCACGGTTTCTCCCACCAGCGCGGCGATGTCGCAAATCGGCCAGAGCTACCTGCCAGACGGCGTCGGTTTCGGCGTCGGCGTTCTGGGCATGGTGGTGTTTGTGCTCTGGCAATGGCGCGGGCGGTTGCGCCGCCAGTCGCTCGGCCTCGCAACACCCGCCTCCACCAGCGCGATTGGCCGTCAGGCGCTTATCGCAGTGATTGTGCTGGGTGCTATCTGGCTGCTCAATGATTATCGCGGCGTTCCTACACCGGTGCTGCTGCTGGCGTTTCTGCTGCTGGCCGGGATGTTTATGGCTACGCGAACCGCGTTTGGCCGCCGGATTTACGCCATCGGCGGCAACCTGGAAGCGGCCCGGCTTTCCGGTATCAACGTTGAACGTACCAAGCTGGCGGTATTCGCCATCAACGGATTAATGGTGGCAATCGCCGGGTTAATCCTCAGCTCACGCCTCGGCGCGGGTTCGCCTTCGGCCGGGAATATCGCCGAGCTGGACGCCATTGCCGCCTGTGTCATTGGCGGCACCAGCCTCGCAGGCGGGATCGGTAGCGTTGCGGGTGCCGTAATGGGGGCGTTTATTATGGCTTCGCTGGATAACGGCATGAGCATGATGGATGTGCCCACCTTCTGGCAATACATCGTCAAAGGTGCGATTTTACTGCTGGCGGTGTGGATGGATTCCGCGACCAAACGCCGGGCCTGAAAGGAGTGAATACAGGCGCGATCACACTGCCGGATCTTTTTTATCCGGCAGTGTCCTGAATATGATAATCAGAACAGGTCGAAAGCCAGGAATCATAGAGACATGTTTGAAAAACGCCATCGCATCACGCTGTTATTTAATGCGAATAAAGCCTATGACCGCCAGGTTGTCGAGGGTGTCGGCGAGTATTTGCAGGCGTCGCAATCCGAGTGGGATATCTTTATCGAGGAAGATTTCCGCGCACGCATTGAAAATATTAAAGAGTGGGTTGGCGACGGTGTAATTGCCGATTACGACGACCCGGAAATAGAACAGGTACTGGCCGATGTTGACGTCCCGATCGTCGGTGTTGGCGGCTCCTATCACACGCCGGAAAGCTACCCTGCGGTCCATTACATCGCCACCGACAATCACGCGCTGGTTGAGAGCGCATTCCTGCATTTGAAAGAGAAAGGCGTACACCGTTTTGCTTTTTACGGCCTGCCCGCTTCCAGCGGTAAGCGCTGGGCTGCGGAACGTGAATATGCTTTTTGCCGGCTTGTTGCGCAGGAGAAATACCGCGGCGTGGTCTATCAGGGGCTGACCACCGCGCCAGAAAACTGGCAGCACGCGCAGAACCGGCTCGCCGACTGGCTACAAACGCTGCCGCCGCAAACCGGCATCATTGCCGTTACCGACGCCCGCGCCCGCCACGTTCTGCAAGTGTGCGACCATCTGCATATTCCGGTGCCGGAAAAGCTGTGCGTCATTGGCATCGATAATGAAGAACTGACCCGCTACCTCTCCCGCGTCGCGCTCTCTTCCGTGGCGCAGGGTACGCGGCAGATGGGCTATCAGGCGGCGAAATTACTGCATCGTCTGCTGGATAGCGAAAACCTGCCGCTTCAGCGGCTGCTGGTGCCGCCGGTGAGGGTAGTGGAACGACGTTCGACTGATTACCGGTCGCTGAACGATCCAGCGGTTATCCAGGCGATGCACTACATCCGCAATCATGCCTGCAAGGGGATCAAGGTTGATCAGGTGCTGGATGCTGTCGGTATTTCGCGTTCCAATCTGGAGAAGCGCTTTAAAGAGGAAGTGGGGGAAACCATCCACGCGGTGATCCACGCGGAGAAACTGGAAAAAGCGCGCAGCCTGCTGATTTCAACGTCGCTCTCGATCAACGAGATTTCACAAATGTGCGGCTATCCGTCGCTGCAATATTTCTATTCTGTCTTCCGAAAAGAGTACGACAGCACGCCGAAAGACTACCGCGACCGCTACAGCGAAGTACTGATATAGCGTGCAAAGAAAAACGCCTTCCACAGGGAAGGCGTTTTAGCAGCGAAAACAGTTACATGTGCGCGGCGATTAACTGCTGATTGTCCTGATACATGGCAAACAGGTAGTTGTTATAACTCGCGCCACGGGTCGAGTAACCCTTCAGCTTATGAATCATGTTTGAAGCCGTCACTTCCTGATCGGCCTTGCGTAACTGCGCGCGGGATTTACGGAACGACGCATAAGCAGCATGCGTATTCAGATTGGTGACGTAGGCATCCACCGACTCCTGCAAGGATTCAAAGTGGGAATAGCCTTTCACCTTACCCGGGCCATTTTTACAGGCACCTTTGGCACACTTCATACCAAACAGATTGTTGTTGGTACGCGCCAGTTTGGAAGTGCCCCAGCCGCTTTCCGCCGCCGCCATGGTGGCGACCATGCTGTCAGGAATAATGTCCACGCGCTCCAGCAACGTGTTCCAGGGGATACGGCGCGTATTCCCGGACCAGCTCACTTTGTAGCGTTTGGCAATATCCTTCAGGCGCGTGCGTTCGGCAGGCGACCATTGGCTGTCGTACTGTTTCTTTTGCAGCCAGTTACGCTCGGCGGTAATCGCTGAGTTTTTACTGGTGATATAAGGCATTACTGTCCGGAGAAACGCTTTTTTCCTTGGGGTTCCGGAAGGGTATTTTCGCAAATCAGGAAGTGAACTGCTATTTACACTATTGCGAGAATACTCTTGTTTACTGCTTGCCTGCTTCTTTACGTTTGCCTTAGTGACGTGGGCTTTGTGACTCGCTGTTTCTGTGTGCGTCTTTGCCAGCACCCCACCCGAAAATATAAGGGTGAAAAACATGAGTATCGTAGCCCCAGGTCGTCGCATGGGTATCGATATCATTAGGTCTCCTGGTCGGATATGAACATTCCAACACCTTCTTTTTTGCATAAATTTGAGAGCTGAATCTCAAATCATACCAAAAATAGCTTACAAGAGCACGTACAGAAATAATCCAATTCCGAAACCATGTCACCAGGAAATTGTGTAGAAAATGGACAGAGAGTGATAAATGTGGTGGTTATCGCAAATCCGCGACGTTCTGTGTGGCTTATCACTCACCCGGTGTTCTCCTCCCTGGCGATAACGCGCACAGGAGGAGTCGGCGCTGTTTTCAGCGTGGCAAACTGAAAGAAACCGCCGTTAACGGGACATCAGATGAAACACGCCGCGCTTTCACTGCTTTTTATATCCTGCTTCGCCTTCGCCGACTGGTCCGCCAGCCATTTTCCCGCCTTAACCAACGATGGCACCGGTCTGTGGCACAGCCAGGCGACGCTGAAAAAAGGGGCTTATCCACTCACATTGCAAGAGGGCCAGCAATGCTGGCAACCGGCTGAAGGGGTGAAACTCAACCAGATGCTGTCGCTGGTTCCCTGCACCGGTAGCACGCCGCAGTGGCGTATTTTCCGCGATGGCGATTACCAGTTGCAGCTCGATACCCGTTCCGGCACGCCCACTCTGTTGCTGAGCGTGAAAAGCGAGAATGCCGACACCCGCGCGAACGTGGCGCGCCAGTGCCCGGTGCGCAGCGATAAGCCGCTGACGATAGATGTCGGCGCAACGTTCCCGGAAGGCAGCCAGGTACGCGACTTCTACAGCCAGCAAATCACCACCGTCCGCAACGGCAAAATCACCCTTCAGCCTGCGGCAGAGAGCGACGGGCTGCTGCTGTTAGAAAGCGCGGAAACTCATGGTCCTGCGCCTTTCCAATGGCATAACGCCACCGTTTATTTTGTTTTAACCGACCGTTATGTGAATGGTGACCCGTCAAACGACAACAGCTACGGGCGCCACAAAGATGGTATGCAGGAGATCGGCACCTTCCACGGCGGCGATCTGAAAGGGCTGACCAGCAAGCTCGATTATTTGCAGCAACTGGGCGTGAACGCATTATGGATAAGCTCGCCGCTGGAGCAGATCCACGGCTGGGTAGGCGGCGGCACGAAAGGCGATTTTCCCCATTACGCCTACCACGGTTACTACACGCAAGACTGGACGCGCCTGGATGCCAATATGGGCCGCGAAGAAGATTTACGCACGCTGGTCGATGAAGCGCACCGACGCGGCATCCGCGTGTTGTTTGACGTGGTGATGAACCACACCGGCTACGCCACACTTGCGGATATGCAGACGTATCAATTTGGCGCACTTTATCTGAAAGAGGATGAACGGCGAAAAATCCTCGGCGAGCACTGGACAGACTGGAAGCCCGCCGCCGGCCAGACATGGCACAGTTTCAATGATTACATCAACTTCAGCGATAAAACGGCGTGGCAAAACTGGTGGGGCAAAAAGTGGATCCGCACCGATATCGGCGATTATGACAACCCCGGTTTTGACGATCTGACCATGTCGCTGGCGTTCTTGCCGGATCTGAAAACAGAATCGACCACGCCATCCGGTTTGCCCGTTTTCTACCAACATAAACCGGACACCCACGCGCGGGAGATTGCCGGTTACACACCGCGCGATTATCTGACTCACTGGCTCAGCCAGTGGGTGCGCGATTATGGTATCGACGGTTTTCGCGTTGATACCGCCAAACACGTTGAACTGGCGGCCTGGCAGCAACTGAAAACCCAGGCAACAGAGGCACTGGCCGAGTGGAAAAAAGCCAACCCGCAGAAGAAAATTGATGATGCGCCATTCTGGATGACCGGCGAATCCTGGGGCCATGGCGTCATGCGCAGCGCCTACTACGACCACGGTTTCGACGCGATGATCAATTTTGATTATCAAGAGCAGGCCGCCAGCGCTGTGCCATGCCTGGCGAATATGGATACCGTCTGGCAGCAAATGGCGGACAAGCTGCAAAGTTTTAACGCCCTGAGTTATCTCTCCTCACACGATACCCGCCTGTTCCGCGAAGGCGGCCAGCAATCGGCAGAACTGTTGTTGCTTGCGCCAGGCGCGGTGCAGATCTTTTACGGTGACGAATCCGCACGTCCGTTTGGCCCCACAGGATCCGATCCGCTGCAAGGCACGCGATCGGACATGAACTGGCAGGATCTTGACGGCAAAGCCGCGCAAAGCCTGCGCCACTGGCAAACGCTGGGCCAGTTCCGCGCACGCCATCCGGCACTGGGCGCGGGAAAACAAACCACACTGACATTGCCGCAGGGATATGGGTTCGTTCGCGAGCAAGGAGAAGACAAAGTCATGGTTGTCTGGGCAGGTGCGGTCCCGCGCTGAGTCATAAGGCAAATATCAGCATATTATGCTGACAAAAAATACAGAGTTAGTATAAACAGCTAAAATCGTCACGGCGCGGCAATTTGCACACTGCTCTGCGGAGCGTTATGGTTAGCCACTTTGAACAGTAGCCCGACAGAGCAGTAGCGATGACATTTTCACTTTTCGGCGACAAATTTACCCGCCATGCAGGCATTACGCGCCTGATGGAGGATCTCAACGACGGTTTACGCACCCCTGGCGCCATCATGCTCGGCGGCGGTAACCCGGCACAAATCCCGGCCATGACCGATTACTTCCATAACCTGCTTGCAGAGATGGTGGAAAACGGCAAAGCGACTGATGCGCTTTGCAATTATGACGGTCCACAAGGCAAAACCGAGCTGCTGACCGCGCTGGCCGGCATGCTGCGCGAAGAGCTAGGTTGGGATATTGAACCGCAGAATATTGCACTGACAAATGGCAGCCAGAGCGCGTTTTTCTACTTGTTCAATCTGTTCGCAGGCCGTCGTGCCGATGGAAGCACCAGAAAAGTATTATTTCCGCTAGCGCCGGAGTACATCGGCTACGCGGATTCCGGGCTGGAAGAGGAGATGTTTGTCTCGGCGCGGCCCAATATTGAACTGCTGCCTGATGGCCAGTTTAAATACCATGTCGATTTCGAACATCTGCATATCGGCGAAGAGACCGGGATGATTTGCGTCTCGCGGCCAACCAACCCTACCGGCAACGTGATCACCGACGAAGAGTTAATGAAACTCGATGTGCTGGCGAATCAGCACAACATTCCGCTGGTGATCGATAACGCTTACGGCGTACCTTTCCCGGGCATCATCTTTAGCGAAGCGCGTCCGCTGTGGAACCCGAATATTATTCTATGCATGAGCCTGTCGAAACTGGGCCTGCCGGGCAGCCGCTGCGGAATTATCATTGCCAACGACAAAATTATCTCGGCCATTCGCAACATGAACGGCATCATCAGCCTTGCGCCTGGCGGTATCGGCCCGGCAATGATGTGCGAGATGATTAAGCGCCAGGATCTGCTGCGCCTCTCCGAAGAGGTGATTAAACCGTTCTATTATCAGCGGGTTCAGGAAACCCTCGCTATTCTGCGCCGCTACCTGCCGGAAGAGCGCTGCCTGATCCATAAACCGGAAGGGGCGATTTTCCTCTGGCTGTGGTTCAAGGATCTGCCCATCAGCACCGAATTACTTTATCAGCGCCTGAAAAAACGCGGCGTGCTGATGGTACCGGGCGATTATTTCTTCCCGGGGCTGGATAAACCCTGGCCGCACACGCATCAGTGCATGCGCATGAACTATGTACCGGAACCGGCGCTTATCGAAGCCGGGGTAAAAATTCTCGCCGAAGAGGTTGAAAAAGCCTGGCAAGAAAACGAGGCCTGAAAAGAGTTTAAAAAAAGCCATCGTCCTGATGGCTTTTTTATGCCTGCCAGATAACCACACAAAGATTAATTTTAATTAAACAGCGAGCTGTTTTTACATGGATATATTTCATAAATAAAAGTGAAACTTCTTTTCTATTAATTAAAATCACAGTCAAGGATATATCCCTGCTTAATAAAACCTAAAAAAAGAAATCTTTATTAAGCGTGGCTTAAAGGACGCCATCACTCATAACTTATTGATTTTGAATCAAATACATAATAAAAATGCTGTCACTTTAGGAATATTCATATTTTTCATTATTTTGCAAAATATTAACGCGCCAGCATTGCCGGTCTATAAATGCGATTTACACTTAATCCATACGCCGTCCGGCGTTTTAATTGAGCGGAGTATCAATATGGCAACGAATAACCTTAGCCACCTCAGCACGATTGCGGCGGCGGTGTTTCTGCCGATGCTTGCGGGCTACTGGCGAAGGTAATACCGCCCTGAATGCGGCCATTAACCACCAACAATTCCTCCAACACCAGTGGAAGCACCACCACGAAGCCTCTCAGCGGTGTCGTCGGCGGCATATAAAAACCAACCCAGCAGTAAACCTTTTTGTGCCCCCGTAAGGGGGCACGTCTTCGCTGCAACACGTGTCATCACCATTCAACACACTGCCTGAAAAAGGATTGCGTGATGAAACACTGATTGTGCCGCAGCCCGCTGCGCACAACTCCACTGGCGAACGCGCACCGGCACGCTGACGTGAAACTTTAACGGCTTACGCTAGCTGGCTTCGCAGACGACGCTCACGCAGCTGCGATGGGTTCACACAGCTAAGAGCGCTGGTTGGGCAGGCTTCCACGCAGGCGGGTCCGGTTTCGCGATGCTGGCACAAATCGCACTTCAGCGCCTGTACCCGCGCGTCAACCCGCGTCACCTGCATCGCGCCAAACGGGCAGGCGATCTCGCAGCTTTTACAGCCAATGCAGCGGGATTGTTCCACTAATACCGCACCGTCGGCGCGATGAATCGCGCCAACCGGGCAGACATTCGCACAGGGCGCATCTTCACAGTGATGGCAGGTCACTGCCGTGGAAAATGTACCGGTTTTAACCACCCGAATGCGGGCAGAAAAGGTGGCGGCCGAGAGGGTTGAGCAGTCCTGATTATCCTGGTGCGACACCACGCAGGCCACTTCGCAGGTGCGACAGCCAATGCATTTTGCCGAATCGGCGATAATAAAACGGTTCATTCTCCACTCCAGCAGGCGTTAAAAAAGCCAAGAGTGCCGAAAGCGTCGCTGCCGCGCTTTGATCGCAGAGGGGAAAGGCGCCAGATTTGTCATTTGCATGAACATTTCTGGCGCTCTGCCTGGAGCTTATTCCTTCAGGAAAAGGGCCTTGTCGCGCAGGATATGGTCATTACCGCGTCGGCGGGTAAAACCAATGCGGTCAAAATATTCCAGAATCTGAATCGCCAGTTTGCGTCCCACGTTCAGCGTATCGCGAAAATCGGCGGCGCTGGTGGAACCGCGCGCCTGATCCAGATCGCGGATCATGCTGGCGAAAGTAACAATCCGATCGTTACGGTAATAACGATCTTTCACGATCGCCGTAATGAGCCCCTGCTGAGCCGCCTGTCGCAACACGCCGCGCATCACCTGTTCGTCGCTTGCGGTTTCGCGTGCCAGATCGCGCACCCACCACGGTTCGTCACCAAACAGCGGCGCCACTTTTTGCCACAGATGCGCCTGTTCATCACTGAAGCCGGTTTTGTGATCCGGCAGATGCAGCCAGCCATGATGGCTGTGAATGTCGCCCGCCTCGCGCATCCGTTCGATAAGCGTGAGCACCAGCGCTTCATCTTCCATCGGCAACGCCATGCGCCGCAGACGCTCGCGCCCAGGGCCAGGCTCTTCGCGGTGCTGCTCATGGTAGATCGCCAGCGTCTCCAGCAGCTTACGCTGCCAGCGCGCGGCCACTGGCGCATTCAACAAGTTATTACCGGCACGAATAAAACCGGGGCTATCCAGCAGCGCTTCCAGCCCGCGCGCGCTGAGCTGCCGCGCCCAGCCAAATGCCGTCAGATCAACGGCACCGCGCGATAAATGCGCCAGCAGCGCCTGCGCATCATCGCCCGCCTGCGCCAGCTCCGCGATCCATTGCAGATACTCGGGTTTACGTTTGCCGCGGCGCGGTGAGTTGAGCGTGACCACGCGCGCGCCGGCCAGCGTACTGCGTGCAGAGATATCGCGCAGCACCAGCCGATCGTTATCGGCCAGCCACAGCGGCGTATCCAGCACCAGCTCGGCGAGACCATTTTCCAGCAGCGAAACGCGGCCGGTAACATGGCTGGCGGCATGATGGATATGCACCGGCTGCCACTGGCTCAGCGACGTGTGCGTTTGCAGCGCGACAATCACCCGCTCCGTTGGCTCCGGGGGTTGCTGGGACAGCAACCAGTCACCGCGGCTGAGCGCCTCTTTTTCCGCGTCCCCGGCAATATTGAGCGCAATGCGCTGCCCGGCATGAGCATGATCAACCGGCTGGTTCTGCGCATGCAGGCCGCGTACGCGCATCGGTGTATTTACCCCGGTCAGCCACAACGTATCACCCACGCGCACATCGCCAGAGAGCGCCGTACCGGTCACCACCAGGCCGGCGCCTTTGACGGTAAACGCGCGATCCAGCGCCAGGCGAAAACGTTGATTTTCCGGGTGCGTGCGCTCCGGCAACTGCAACAGATGCGCACGTAATTCAGCGATGCCACGCATCTCTGTTGCGGCGGTGACAAACAGGGTCGCCTGCGGATAACCAAAGGTTTTCAGCGTCTCCTGTACTTCTGCGCGCACCTGCTCAATGCGCGCGTCATCCACGCGATCGGCCTTCGTTAGCGCCACGGTCAGCGCTGGATTACCGGTGAGCTGCAAAATGGCCAGATGCTCGCGGGTTTGCGCCATCACACCATCATCACAGGCGACTACCAGCAGCGCATGGTCGATACCGCCGACGCCCGCCAGCATATTCGAGAGGAATTTTTCGTGCCCCGGCACATCAATAAACCCCGGTACGCGCCCGTCCGGCTGCGGCCAGTAGGCGTAGCCCAGATCGATGGTCATACCGCGTTTTTTCTCTTCCGGCAAACGATCGGCATTCACGCCGGTTAGCGCCTCAATCAGGGTCGTTTTGCCGTGGTCAACATGCCCGGCAGTGGCAATAATCATTTCAGCAACATCTCCAGCAAGCGGGATTCATCATCAAGACAGCGGCAGTCCAGCCACAGGCGACCATCGTAAATACGGCCAATCACCGGCTGCGGCAACGCCCGCCACTGCGCTGCCAGCGCTTCCAGCCGCCGCCCACTGCCGTCGCGCGGCGTAAAGGTTACGGCCGCGCCGGGCAGGCGATCGACCGGCAAAGAGCCGCTACCAATCTGTGACAAACAGGCTTCGACACGCAGGTCGAACTCGCTATAGCGCGCATTCAGCGCCGCGCACAGCCGCAACGCCTGCTCGCGGATCTCCGGCTCCGGACGCGTCAGATAACGCAGCGTCGGCAGGCTCTGCGGTAACTTTTCCGGGTGCAGATAGAGACGCAGCGTAGCTTCCAGCGCCGCCAGCGTCATTTTGTCGGCCCGCAGCGCCCGTTTCAGCGGGTGCTGCTGCAACTGCGCAATCAGCGCTTTTTTACCAACGATAATGCCCGCCTGCGGGCCACCAAGCAGCTTATCACCGGAGAAGCTCACCAGGCTGACGCCTGCAGCGATCAGCGCCTGCGGCATCGGCTCTTTTGGCAGGCCGTAGCGGCTTAAATCCACCAGCGAGCCGCTACCCAGATCGACAATCACCGGCAGACCGGCCGCTTCGGCAAGCGTCACCAGCTCCTCTTCGTCCACCGCGGCGGTAAAACCATCAATATGATAATTGCTGGTATGCACTTTCATCAGCAGCGCCGTGTTGTCGTTGATCGCCTGACGGTAATCTTTAGCATGCGTGCGGTTAGTGGTTCCCACTTCATGCAGCACGCAGCCCGCCTGGCGCATCACATCAGGAATGCGGAACGCACCGCCAATCTCCACCAGCTCACCGCGCGACACCACCACTTCACGCCCTGCCGCCGTGGCTGCCAGCATCAGCAACACGGCGGCAGCGTTGTTATTGACGATGCAGGCATCTTCCGCGCCGGTTAGCTGGCAGAGTAAATCCGCCAGTGCGCGATCGCGGTGACCACGTCCGGCGCCGTCGAGATCGTATTCCAGCGTCACTGCAGAACCCATGACCGCCGCAACGGCATCGACCGCTGCCTGCGGCTGCACCGCGCGGCCTAAGTTGGTATGCAGTACGGTGCCGCTCAGATTAAACACCGGGCGTAGTGCGCTGGCGCTGCTCTGTTCCAGCCGCTTTTGCGTTTCACTGGCCCAGGCATCGCACCAGTCGGGTAATGTCTGCTGCTGACGGATTTGCTCACGCGCTTCATCCTGTAGCTGGTGCAGCATCTGCGTTACGCGGCTGTGGCCGAAAAGGGTTAATAAAGTGGCGAACGCCTCGTCACGTAACAGGCGATCGGTCGATGGGATCTGGCTGTAAAGAGTTGTCATGAAAAGGCCTGGCTATGAGTTGCCCCCTCCCGTCAGGGGGATTGACGTGAGGGGATTGTACAGCGACTTTGCTCAGGCCGACACCATGCTTATCAGGCCCTTGGCGGCTCCGTACGGGCGAAACTCTCGCGCTGGAAAAGGTTCTCGACCAGCTTCACCAGCAGCGGGCGATTCACGCACCAGCCCGGCGAGACGTGGCGGAAGTTGAGGTAGCCAATCGCGCAGGCGATAGCAATGGTCGCCAGATTCAGCGTATCCACGCTGAGCGTTCCCTCTTGCAGGTAGCGTTCCAGCGTATCCAGACCCTGCGAAACTTTCTCCCGTTGGCGCAGCAGCTCGCTTTCCGATTGCTGCTCAACCGGGCGCGCCAGTTCACGCACCGAGACCAGCGCAGCATCCATAATGCCGTCGGCCAGCGCTTCCAGCTGGCGGATTTTCAGCGCAGCCACAGGCTCCGTCGGCAATAACGCCGGTGCGATAGCCAGTAACTCAATGTATTGCGCGATGATCGGCGAGTCGAACCAGACTTCACCCTCATCCGTAATCAGCGCGGGAACCTTACCGAGCGGGTTGTATTGCGCCACGCCGTTGATCGCGTTGTAGGGCTGCTCGTTGATAAATTCAAAGGTGATCCCCTTTTCCAGCAGCATCACGGAGATTTTGCGGACAAAAGGGCTGGTGTAGCTGCCGATAAGTTTCATTTTTGGGTCCTTTTTTGCCAACAAAAAGTTAATTATGTACTAGTCGTCGTAAATTGTTTCATCAATATGAAAACTTCCGATACTAGATTAAGCCTCGTCAGACTACGTGAAAGGAAGTTACAGGTTGTCCTGAGTGTAAAAAATACAGTTTGCTGGCGATCACACTCGGAAAACTCCTGGCACAAATATCTTGTGATTTGGATCACAAATAAATAACAAAGTCGCGCCAACCTTTTGTGAATTCGATCACATTTAATCCCCTTCAGCGTTCAGTTTTTATCCTTTGTTCTTTTTTTACACTAATTTTTTGTGATCAGAATCACGCTAATTGGCGGGGTATCCCCCTCATTAGTGTGATCAATATCACGTTAAAGGCCATCGTCTGGACAGTTACGCAATTCGGTGCGAGATTTCGCCTCACAGATAACCCAGGTCCGGCTACCTCTGCCGCCACGTTAACAACAAAACCTCGGGCTTCCGGCCTGTGCGATAGTAAACATAAGAAGGGGTGTTTTATGTCATCCGATATCAAGATCAAGGTGCAAAGCTTTGGTCGCTTTCTCAGCAATATGGTGATGCCCAACATCGGCGCGTTTATCGCGTGGGGTATCATTACCGCATTGTTTATTCCTACAGGGTGGTTACCAAACGAGACGCTGGCGAAACTCGTCGGCCCTATGATTACGTATTTGCTGCCGCTGCTCATCGGTTTCACCGGTGGTCGTCTGGTTGGCGGCGATCGCGGCGGCGTGGTGGGTGCTATCACCACAATGGGGGTTATCGTCGGTGCGGATATGCCGATGTTCCTCGGCGCGATGATTGCCGGCCCGCTGGGCGGCTACTGCATCAAGAAATTTGACGCCGCTGTAGACGGCAAGATCAAATCCGGTTTCGAAATGCTGGTGAATAACTTCTCCGCTGGCATCATCGGTATGATCCTCGCCATTCTGGCGTTCCTGGGCATCGGCCCGGCCGTTGAAGTGCTGTCCAAAGCGTTGGCTGCGGGCGTTAACTTCATGGTTGTGCATGACATGCTGCCGCTGGCGTCTATCTTTGTTGAACCGGCGAAAATCCTGTTCCTCAACAACGCCATCAACCACGGTATCTTCTCACCGCTGGGTATTCAGCAGTCTCATGAACTCGGCAAGTCCATCTTCTTCCTGATCGAAGCAAACCCGGGTCCGGGGATGGGCGTACTGCTGGCGTATATGTTCTTCGGTCGCGGCAGCGCGAAACAGTCTGCGGGCGGCGCGGCAATCATCCACTTCCTGGGTGGTATCCACGAAATTTACTTCCCGTATGTGCTGATGAACCCACGCCTGCTGCTGGCGGTGATCCTCGGCGGTATGACTGGCGTGTTTACGCTGAGCGTGCTGAACGGCGGTCTGGTTTCTCCGGCTTCTCCGGGTTCCATCCTGGCAGTGCTGGCGATGACGCCGAAAGGCGCCTACTTCGCTAACATCACGGCGATTCTGGCTGCGCTGGTTGTCTCCTTCGTTATCTCTTCTATCCTGCTGAAAACCAGCAAAGTGAAAGAAGAAGATGAAGATATTGAAGCCGCTACCCGTCGCGTACAGGACATGAAAGCTGAGTCCAAAGGCGCAACGCCGCTGTCGGCTGGCGATGTCACCAACGACCTGAGCCACGTACGTAAAATCATCGTAGCCTGTGATGCCGGTATGGGCTCCAGCGCCATGGGCGCAGGCGTACTGCGTAAGAAAGTCCAGGATGCTGGCCTGACCAACATCTCAGTGACCAACAGCGCAATTAACAGCCTGCCGCCGGATGTCGACCTGGTGATCACGCACCGCGATCTGACCGAGCGTGCTATGCGCCAGGTACCGCAGGCGCAGCATATTTCGCTGACCAACTTCCTGGACAGCGGCCTGTACACCAGCCTGACTGAACGTCTGGTTGCCGCGCAGCGCCACACGGACAACGAAGTAAAGGTGACGACCAGCCTGAAAGACAGCTTTGATGAGACCAACAGCAATCTGTTCAAGCTGGGCGCAGAGAACATCTTCCTTGGTCTCAGCGCGAATACCAAAGAAGAAGCGATTCGTTTTGCCGGTGAGCAACTGGTGAAAGGCGGCTATGTTGAGCCGGAATACGTGCAAGCGATGCTGGATCGTGAAAAACTGACCCCGACCTATCTGGGTGAGTCGATCGCCGTTCCGCATGGTACGGTGGAAGCCAAAGACCGCGTACTGAAAACCGGCGTGGTGTTCTGCCAGTATCCGCAAGGTGTACGCTTCGGCGAAGAAGAAGGTGACATTGCCCGTCTGGTCATCGGTATCGCCGCGCGTAACAACGAGCATATCCAGGTGATCACCAGCCTGACCAATGCCCTGGATGATGAGACGGTCATTGAACGTCTGGCTCAGACTTCCAGCGTTGAAGAAGTGCTGGCGTTGCTGAACAAGTAATCCCCGAAGCCCGGTGGCAAAATGCTTACCGGGCTTTTGTTCTCTCCCTTCGGGGAGAGGGTCAGGGTGAGGAGAACAGTATGTGGTTCTTCACCCAGGCCCTCTCGGGTAAAACATTTATGAAGGTTAATTCTATGAAAGCATTACATTTTGGCGCAGGTAATATCGGACGTGGCTTCATCGGCAAACTGCTTGCCGACGCGGGGATTGAACTGACATTCGCCGATGTGAATCAGGTGGTGCTCGACGCCCTGAATGCCCGTCATAGCTATCAGGTTCACGTTGTGGGAGAAAAACAGCAGATTGATACCGTTTCCGGCGTCAACGCTGTCAGCAGCATCGGTGATGAAGTAATTGACCTGATAGCGCACGTCGATCTGGTTACCACTGCCGTGGGACCGGTTGTGCTGGAGCGTATCGCTCCGGCGATCGCCAAAGGTCTGGCGAAGCGCAAAGCGCAGGGCGTCAACACACCGCTAAACATTATTGCCTGTGAAAACATGGTACGCGGCACCACCCAACTGAAAGGCCATGTGATCGCCGCGCTGGCCGATGCCGATCAAGCGTGGGTAGAAGAGCATGTCGGCTTTGTCGATTCGGCCGTTGACCGCATCGTTCCACCAGCGGAATCCGCAACCAACGACCCGCTGGAAGTGACCGTGGAAACCTTCAGCGAGTGGATTGTTGATAAAACCCAGTTCAAAGGCGCGCTGCCAGCCATTGCAGGCATGGAGTTAACCGATAACCTGATGGCATTTGTTGAGCGTAAGCTCTTCACGCTGAATACCGGGCATGCTATAACCGCGTACCTTGGAAAACAGACCGGCCATCAGACCATTCGCGATGCCATCCTCGACGACGCTATCCGCGCCGTGGTGAAAGGCGCAATGGAAGAGAGCGGCGCGGTACTGATCAAGCGTTATGGCTTCGATCCCGAAAAGCACGCTGCGTACATTCAGAAAATCCTCGGCCGTTTTGAAAACCCGTGGCTGAAAGACGATGTGGAACGCGTTGGCCGTCAGCCGCTGCGTAAACTGAGCGCCGGCGACCGTCTGATTAAACCGCTGCTCGGCACGCTGGAGTACAACCTGCCCCACGCAAACCTGGTGAAAGGTATCGCCGCCGCGATGCACTACCGCAGCGAGCAGGATCCGCAGGCGCAGGAGCTGGCCCAGCTTATCGCAGAGAAAGGCCCGCAGGCTGCGCTGGCGCAAATTTCCGGCCTGGATGCCAACAGCCCGGTCGTTACCGAAGCCATCGACGCATATAACGCAAAGGCATGATGCCGGTTTTGGCGCGGGAATCCCCGCGCCAGTTAACGAAATTGTCAGATATGCAGGCAATAATGGAACAAACGCAGGCTTTCGAAAACCGTGTACTCGAGCGTCTGAATGCGGGCAAAACCGTACGAAGCTTTTTGATTGCTGCCGTTGAACTGCTCAATGAAGCCATCAATATTCTGGTGTTGCAGGTATTTCGCAAAGACGACTACGCGGTGAAATATGCTGTAGAGCCGCTGCTTGACGGAGATGGACCGCTGGGCAATTTATCCGTGCGGCTGAAGCTGATTTACGGCTTGGGCGTGATTTCCCGTGCGGAGTATGAAGACGCGGAGCTCCTGATGGCGCTGCGTGAAGAGCTGAATCACGACGGTACGGAATATGCCTTTACCGACGATGAAATTCTCGGTCCGTTCGGTGAACTACATTGTGTAGCCGCCCTGCCGCCAACCCCGCAATTTGATACCAGCGATGCCGATCTGTTCGCCATGCAGAAGCAGCGCTACCAGCAAGTGGTGCGTTCCACCATGGTGCTTTCATTGACTGAGCTCATCTCCCGCATCAGCTTAAAAAAGGCATTCCATAAGTAAGCGCCGCCGCAAATGTTGTATCCTTGCATTTTCCCCCAACAAAACTGAGCACCATGAAAGACGTTGAAAAGAACGAAATCAAGCGCCTGAGCGACCGCCTCGATGCGATTCACCACCAGCAGGCTGACCTCTCTTTAGTCGATGCGGCAGAAAAATACGCTGAACTGGAAAAAGAGAAAACCACGCTGGAGACGGAAATTGCCCGCCTGCGCGAACAACACAACCAGAAGCTAAGCAAAGAAGCGCAAAAACTGCAGAAAATGCCGTTCAGCCGCGCCATCAGCAAAAAAGAGCAGGCCGATCTCGGAAAGCTGAAAAAAAGCGTTCGCGGGCTGGTGGTTGTGCACCCAATGACGGCGCTGGGCCGCGAAATGGGTCTCGACGTAATGACTGGCTTTGCCAAAAGCGAATTCTAATCGGAATCGCCCTCGTCGCGTGCTGAGCGCGAGGGCGATCTGAATTGGCCCTACCAATTCCACTTTGATTCTCTCCCTGCTTCACAATTCCATTAAATCCCGTCACATACCCATTGCTCAAATGCAACATCTGGATAACCATTCGTTATCACCAACCCTACACCATCGCATTGGCAGGACCACTTTTACAAAACGTGTGACGCAGAATTAAGCACAGACTTACCGCGTACCGGCTTTGTTGTGGTTCTCTGGAGACACCTGCATGAGCCTCTGGCAACAGAATTACGACCCGGCCGGGAACCTCTGGCTATCGAGTCTGATCGCATCGCTACCGATCCTGTTTTTCTTTTTTGCTCTGATAAAACTCAAGCTTAAAGGCTATGTAGCCGCGAGCTGGACGGTCGCCATCGCCCTTGCGGTGGCGCTGCTGTTTTACCATATGCCCGTGGATCACGCCCTTGCCTCGGTGGTTTACGGCTTCTTCTATGGTCTGTGGCCGATCGCGTGGATCATCGTGGCGGCGGTATTTGTCTACAAAATCTCGGTGAAAACCGGACAGTTCGACATTATCCGCTCATCAATCCTCTCGATTACGCCCGACCAGCGTCTGCAAATGTTGATTGTTGGCTTCTCGTTTGGCGCGTTTCTCGAAGGGGCGGCCGGGTTCGGCGCGCCGGTGGCAATCACCGCCGCATTGCTGGTCGGGCTGGGCTTTAATCCGCTGTATGCCGCCGGTTTATGCCTGATTGTGAATACCGCGCCCGTGGCGTTTGGCGCGATGGGTATTCCGATTCTGGTCGCAGGCCAGGTCACCGGGCTGGAGAGCTTTGAGATTGGCCAGATGGTAGGCCGCCAGTTGCCATTCCTGACCATTATCGTGCTGTTCTGGATCATGGCGATTATGGATGGTTGGCGCGGCGTGAAAGAGACCTGGCCTGCGGTGCTGGTGGCGGGCGGTTCGTTTGCTGTGGCCCAATATCTGAGCTCCAACTTTATCGGCCCGGAACTGCCGGATATCATTTCGTCGCTGGTTTCGCTGGTGTGCCTGACGCTGTTCCTGAAACGCTGGCGGCCGGTGCGCATCTTCCGCTTTGGCGATATGGGCGCAGCGCAGGTCGATCTCGATTTAAAACGCACGCACTACAGTGCCGGGCAGGTTCTGCGCGCCTGGTCGCCGTTCCTGTTCCTGACAGCAACCGTCACGCTGTGGAGCGTACCGCCGTTCAAAGCGCTGTTTGCGCCAGGCGGCGCGCTGTATGACTGGGTCTTCAATATTTCCGTGCCGCATCTCGACAAGCTGGTTGCCCGCATGCCGCCGGTTGTCAGTGCCGCTACGCCCTATGCCGCGGTGTATAAATTCGACTGGTTCTCCGCTACCGGCACCGCCATTTTGTTCGCAGCGATCCTGTCGATTGTCTGGCTGCGCATGAAACCAAAAGAGGCGGTCAGCACCTTTGTCAGTACGCTGAAAGATCTGGCGCTGCCGATTTACTCGATCGGTATGGTGCTGGCCTTCGCCTTTATCTCGAACTATTCCGGGCTGTCGTCGACGCTGGCGCTCGCGCTGGCACATACCGGCAGCGCCTTCACCTTCTTCTCGCCGTTCCTCGGCTGGCTGGGGGTGTTTCTCACCGGTTCCGACACGTCATCGAATGCGCTGTTTGCCGCGCTGCAAGCGACCGCCGCTCAGCAGATCGGCGTCTCGGATGTGCTGATGGTCGCAGCCAACACCACCGGCGGCGTCACCGGCAAAATGATCTCGCCGCAGTCGATCGCCATTGCTTGTGCGGCGGTCGGACTGGTTGGCAAAGAGTCGGACCTGTTCCGCTTTACCGTTAAACACAGCCTGATTTTCACCTGCCTGGTGGGTGTGATTACCACACTTCAGGCTTATGTACTGACCTGGATGATCCCATGACGGTTTTACCCCGACGCCTGGCTGACGAGGTTGCAGACCGCGTTCGGGCGCTGATTGCTGAACAACAACTGGAAGCGGGCATGAAACTGCCCGCCGAACGCCAGCTGGCCGCACAGCTTGGAGTTTCACGCAATTCGTTGCGTGAAGCCCTTGCGAAACTGGTCAGCGAAGGCGTGCTGCTGAGCCGTCGCGGCGGCGGTACTTTTGTACGCTGGCAGCATGATACCTGGTCAGAACAGAATATTGTTCAGCCGCTGAAAACGCTGCTCAGCGATGACCCCGATTACAGCTTTGATATCCTCGAAGCCCGTCACGCCATTGAAGCCAGCACCGCATGGCATGCCGCCATGCGCGCCACCGAAGCGGATAAAGAGAAGATTGCCCTGTGCTTTGACGCCTCGCAGTCGGATGACCCCGATCTCGCGTCGCAGGCGGATGTGCGTTTCCATCTCGCCATTGCAGAAGCCTCGCATAACGTGGTGCTGCTGCAAACCATGCGCGGCTTCTTCGACCTGCTGCAATCCTCAGTCAAGCAGAGCCGCCAGCGCATGTATCTTGTGCCGCCCGTTTTTGCCCGTCTGACCGAACAGCACCGCGCGGTGATGGACGCCATTTTCGCGGGCGATGCTGATGGCGCGCGTCAGGCGATGATGGCGCACCTCGGTTTTGTGCATACCACTATTCGACAATTTGATGAAGATCAGGCCCGCCAGGCGCGCATCACCCGCCTGCCAGACGAGCAGCATTCGTATTCAAGGGAGAAAAAAGCATGATTATTTCCGCAGCCAGCGACTATCGCGCAGCGGCAAAACGCATTTTGCCGCCGTTCCTGTTTCACTATATCGACGGTGGCGCGTATGCCGAATATACCCTGCGCCGCAACGTGGAAGATTTGTCACAGGTGGCGCTGCGCCAGCGGGTGTTGAAGGATATGTCCACGCTCAGCCTCGACACCACACTGTTCAATGAGAAGCTCAGTATGCCGGTGGCACTGGGGCCGGTCGGGCTGTGCGGTATGTATGCCCGTCGTGGCGAAGTGCAGGCCGCAGGCGCTGCAGATGCGAAAGGCATCCCATTTACGCTCTCCACCGTTTCGGTGTGCCCGATTGAAGAAGTGGCTCCTACCATTAAACGCCCGATGTGGTTCCAGCTTTATGTGCTGCGCGATCGCGGTTTTATGCGTAACGCGCTGGAGCGGGCAAAAGCCGCAGGCTGCTCGACGCTGGTTTTCACCGTGGATATGCCGACGCCCGGCGCACGCTACCGCGATGCCCATTCCGGAATGAGCGGCCCCAATGCCGCCCTGCGCCGCTATGTGCAATCGGTATTGCATCCACAGTGGGCGTGGGATGTGGGGGTAAATGGCCGTCCGCATGATTTGGGCAATATTTCCGCCTATCTCGGTAAACCGACCGGGCTGGAAGACTATATTGGCTGGCTGGCGAAGAACTTCGATCCCTCCATTTCCTGGAAAGACCTGGAGTGGATCCGCGAATTCTGGGACGGCCCGATGGTGATCAAAGGGATCCTCGATCCGGAAGATGCCCGCGATGCGGTGCGTTTCGGCGCTGATGGCATTGTGGTTTCCAACCACGGTGGCCGCCAGCTGGATGGCGTGCTCTCTTCCGCCCGTGCATTACCGGCGATTGCCGATGCGGTAAAAGGCGACATCACCATTCTGGCTGACAGCGGTATTCGCAACGGTCTCGATGTGGTGCGTATGATTGCGCTCGGTGCCGATTCCGTGCTGCTGGGCCGCGCGTATCTGTATGCGCTGGCAACGCATGGCCGCAAGGGGGTGGCGAACTTGCTGGATCTGATCGAGAAAGAGATGAAAGTGGCAATGACGCTGACCGGCGCGAAATCGATTCGCGAAATCAGCAAAGAATCGCTGGTGCAAACGCTCCAGCAGCTACCCGCCGCGCTGGCGCCGCTGACGCATGGCGATGCGGCTTAGAGAGTGCTATCCTGCCCCCGCTATTAAGGGGGCAGTATGTTAAACATCGTATTATTTGAACCTGAAATCCCGCCCAATACCGGGAACATTATTCGCCTGTGCGCCAATACCGGTTTCAACCTGCACATTATCGAACCGATGGGTTTTACTTGGGACGATAAACGCCTGCGCCGCGCAGGGCTGGATTATCATGAGTTCGCTGCCGTGAAGCGCCACGCGGATTACGCTGCGTTTGTCGAAGCTCAGCAGCCGCAGCGCCTGTTTGCGCTCACCACTAAAGGCACCCCTGCACACAGCGCGGTCAGTTTTCAGGACGGAGATTATCTGATGTTTGGCCCGGAAACGCGCGGCCTGCCCGCCACGATCCTTGATGTGCTGCCGCCAGAGCAAAAAATCCGTATTCCGATGATGCCGGACAGCCGCAGCATGAATCTGTCAAATGCTGTATCCGTGGTGGTGTATGAAGCCTGGCGCCAGTTAGGCTATCCCGGCGCGGTGCTGCGGAGTTAACGGATTGTCGGATAGCGGCAATGCCTTATCCGACCTGGAAGTTGGTGTTAACGCGTCAATTTTTCTGGCGTTATTGGCAATGCCGGATTGAACACGGACAGCGCGGAAAAATCGCAGCGTACACAATGTACGTGAGGATTTTGAGCACTGCCCTGGTTCAAACTGGCGAGTAAAATAGCCGGAAAATTAGATCCCGTCGCCGTACTCAAACCCGTGGTTAATCCCATTAAAGTGCTGATCCATATCCATCGACGGTTTATCGCTTTCGGGTTTGCCCACGATGCGCGCCGGGACACCGGCCGCAGTGGTGTGCGGCGGCACGGGTTGTAGCACTACCGAACCGGCACCGATTTTCGCACCGCGCCCGACTTCAATATTGCCGAGAATTTTCGCTCCGGCACCAATCATCACCCCTTCACGGATCTTCGGATGGCGATCGCCGCTGGTTTTCCCGGTACCGCCGAGAGTAACCGACTGGAGAATCGAGACGTCGTCTTCAATGACGGCGGTTTCACCAACCACAATCCCGGTGGCGTGATCGAGCATAATACCGCGGCCGATTTTCGCCGCCGGGTGGATATCCACCTGGAAGCTCACCGACACCTGATTTTGCAGGAAAATTGCCAGCGCCTGGCGGCCCTGGGACCATAGCCAGTGACCAATGCGATAGGCTTGTAAGGCGTGAAAACCTTTCAGATAGAGCAGCGGCGTGGAGTATTTATCCACCGCCGGGTCGCGCGTGCGCACGGCCTGAATATCGCAGGCGGCGGAGGCGATCATTTCCGGATCGGCAGCGTAGGCTTCTTCCACCACTTCGCGGATGGCAATGGCCGGCATAATCGGCGACGCCAGTTTGTTCGCCAGCATATAACTCAGGGCGCTGCCCAGATTCTCGTGCTTGAGTAGCGTTGCATGATAAAAACTGGCCAGCATCGGCTCACACTCCGCCAGCGCCCGGGCTTCGGCTTTGATATTATTCCAGACCAGATCCAGTTCTTCACACGGCATTGCTTACTCCAGGAATATCTGCGTTTCAATAAACAAAAGTATTCAGGATGCGTCGAAGCAGCAAGCCCGTGCGCCCTGGCGCTTATACAAGCAACCGGGGGCACAGGCTCAGCCAACAAAGAGGCAACAAGAAGAAGTGTATTTAGTGATTGCTGCGTTCGTCTTTGCGAGCACGACCCAATAGCGTCAATGCTGCCTCGCGTGCATTCTTTCCGCAATACAATACCTGATAAATTTCCTCGGTTATTGGCATTTCAACGCCAAACCGGTGCGCCAGCGCGCGAACTTCTTTGGTATTGCGATAACCTTCCACCACCTGGCCAATTTTGTCCTGTGCGCTTTGCACATCCATTCCCTGGCCAAGCATCATGCCGAAGCGACGGTTACGCGACTGGTTGTCGGTACAGGTCAGCACCAGATCGCCTAACCCCGCCATGCCCATAAAGGTGGACGGATCGGCTCCCAGCGCCGCGCCAAGACGCGACATTTCCGTCAGACCGCGAGTGATCAGCGCCGTACGGGCATTCGCGCCAAAACCAATGCCATCAGACATTCCCGCGCCGATCGCAATCACGTTTTTCACCGCACCGCCAAGCTGCACGCCGATGAAATCCGGGTTGCTATAAACACGGAAGCTTTTGCCGCAGTGGAGAAGTTGCTGAAGATCTTCAGAAAATTGCGGATCGGTAGAAGCCAGCGAGATAGCCGTCGGCAAACCAGCCGCCAGTTCTTTGGCAAATGTCGGACCGGAGATCACCGCCAGCGGGATCGCCGAACCTAAAACTTCACGCGCCACGTCCTGTAGCAGTCGTCCGGTTTCCGCTTCCAGACCTTTCGTCGCCCACACAATACGTGCATCATCGCGCATCAGCGGCTTTATCTGTGACAGCACATCGCCAAAAACATGGCTGGGTACGACCACCAGAATATTGCGGCTGGCGGCCAGCGCTCGCGCGAGGTCGCTTTCTAATTGCAGCGAATCAGGAAAAGGCACATCGGGAAGAAACGCGGCATTGCAACGATCGTGTTGCAGGGTCGCGATATGTTTCGGGTCATGACCCCACAGCACAACCTGGTGGCCATTTCTTGCCAGCGTGATGGCAAGAGCGGTGCCGTAAGAGCCGGCACCGATCACAGTCATTGCAGCATTAAGTGCGTTCATCAGGCATCCTGATGTTGTTCAGCACCTTCGCCAGTCTGCTGTTGCAGGTAGTTCATGAACAGCGCATCAAAGTTAACCGGCGCAAGGTTCAGTTGCGGGAATGTACCGCGGGATACCAGGCTGGTGATGCATTCGCGGGCATACGGGAACAGAATGTTCGGGCAGTATGCACCCAGGCAATGCGCCATCTGCGTTCCTTCGATACCGTCGATAGAGAAGATACCGCCCTGCTGCACTTCGCACAGGAAGCCGGTTTCTTCACCGAGGGAAGCCGTTACAGTAACGCGCAATACGACTTCATAAACGCCTTCAGCCAGCTGCGTGGAGGCTGTGTCGAGATCCAGTTTCACTTCCGGCTGCCACTCTTTCTGGAAGACGTGCGGTGCATTCGGCGCTTCGAAAGAGATATCTTTCGTATAAATACGCTGAATCTGGAAAGTCATTTCGGTGTTGTTTTGTTCAGACATGAGTGAATAACCCTTAAGTGTTGTAGTGCTTTAAAAGCATTAACGTAAAAGCGGATCCAGCCCGCCACGCGCATCCAGCGCATATAAATCGTCACAGCCGCCAATGTGCTGTGCATCAATAAAAATCTGCGGAACCGTTGTACGGCCACTACGTTGAATCATCTCTTCACGTTTTACCATGTCGCCATCGATAGGCAGCTCAGCAAAAGCGACGCCTTTGCTGCTGAGCAGCGCTTTTGCACGATGGCAGAACGGACAGGTTGCTTTCGTGTAGATCTCAATATTGGCCATGACTTTAGTCTCCTGATGTCCCCTGCGAGCCGTAGCTCGCCGGAGCAATTATTTACCGCGAACCAGTGGCAGATTCTCACCGACCCAGCCTGAGATACCCTCTTTCAGCACAAAGACTTTCTCGAAGCCTGCTTTCACCAGCTCATTTGCCGGTGCCTGCGCCTGCATGCCAGTACCGTCAACAACGATAATTGGCGCGCTTTTGTGTTTCTCAAGCTCACCTACATTATTGGCTTTGATTTCGTTTGGCAGCAAATTAACTGAGCCTGCAATGTGCCCTTTTCGGAAATCATCACGCTGACGCAAATCCACAACAACAGCCTCTTCTTTGTTGATCAGGCGTGTGGCTTCGCCGCGAGAAATCACTTTTACTTTCGACGCCAGGCCTTTGAAAGTAGTGAATAATACAGCCCCGAATAACGCAATCCAGGCGATACACAGTATGGGGTTGCGGCTAATAAATTGCATAATTTCTTGCATCTGGGGTAACAGCTCCCGACTTAGTGATTAAAAAACCAGGAAAGGAGTATACCTGCGCAGTGTGGCAAATACAGCCAGCGAGCGCGATGGAATACATTTTCTGCGGAGTGTTACGAAAAAAAGAAAGAAACACCCGTAAATCAGCCTGCCAGGCAGCCGCTTTCTTTGATCTTCTGCGGCTATTTTATCGATTCAGCTGTAGTAAAATTACGCAAAATTTTTTTTGTCTTCTGAGCAAGAGGGTGTCGCAATGTCGGTTTCTAAAAAACCTATGGTACTGGTGATTCTGGATGGCTACGGCTACCGCGAAGACCAGCAGGATAACGCTATTTTCAACGCAAAGACCCCGGTAATGGACCAGCTGTGGGCAAAACGTCCGCACACCCTGATTGATGCGTCAGGCCTTGAAGTCGGCCTGCCGGATCGCCAGATGGGGAACTCCGAAGTCGGCCACGTCAACCTCGGCGCCGGTCGCATTGTTTATCAGGATCTGACCCGTCTGGACGTTGAAATTAAAGAACGTACCTTCTTCAGCAACCCGGTGCTGAGCGGCGCGGTGGATAAAGCCGTGGCAGCCGGTAAAGCCGTGCACATCATGGGCCTGCTTTCTGCAGGCGGCGTGCACAGCCACGAAGACCATATTATGGCGATGGTAGAACTGGCCGCAGAGCGCGGTGCTGACAAAATCTACCTGCATGCGTTCCTCGACGGTCGCGATACGCCGCCGCGCAGCGCTGAATCTTCACTGAAAAAATTCGAAGACAAGTTTGCCGCGCTGGGTAAAGGCCGCGTCGCTTCAATCATCGGCCGTTACTACGCTATGGATCGCGACAATCGCTGGGATCGCGTAGAACAGGCATATGATCTGATGACGCAAGCGAAAGGCGAGTTTACAGTCGACAGCGCTGTGGCAGGCCTGCAAGCGGCTTACGCTCGCGATGAAAACGATGAATTCGTCAAAGCAACCGTGATCCGTGCTGCAGGTCAGGCTGATGCCGCGATGCAGGATGGCGATGCGCTGATTTTCATGAACTTCCGTGCTGACCGCGCACGTGAAATTACCCGCGCTTTCGTTAATGCGGATTTCGATGGTTTTGCGCGTAAGAAAGTGGTTAACGTGAATTTCGTGATGCTGACGGAATATGCCGCCGACATCAAAACCGCTGTGGCGTATCCGCCAGCCTCTCTCGCTAACACGCTTGGCGAGTGGATGGCGAAGCACAACAAAACGCAGCTGCGCATCTCTGAAACAGAAAAATATGCGCATGTGACCTTCTTCTTTAACGGCGGTGTTGAAGAGCCGTTCCCGGGCGAAGACCGTATTCTGATCAACTCGCCAAAAGTGGCAACTTACGATTTGCAGCCGGAAATGAGCTCCGCCGAGCTGACCGAAAAATTGGTTGCGGCGATCAACAGCGGCAAATACGACACCATCATCTGTAACTACCCGAACGGCGATATGGTCGGTCATACCGGCGTATTCGATGCGGCAGTTGCCGCGGTTGAAGCGCTGGATCACTGCGTGGCAGAAGTGACCAAAGCGGTCGAAGCTGTGGGCGGTCAATTGCTGATCACCGCCGATCACGGTAACGCAGAGCAGATGCGCGACCCGGCTACCGGCCAGGCGCATACCGCACACACTAACCTGCCGGTGCCGCTGATCTATGTTGGCGATAAATCAGTGAAGGCTGTTGCAGGCGGAAAACTTTCCGATATCGCACCGACCATGCTGACGCTGATGGGCATGGAAATCCCGCAAGAGATGACTGGTAAGCCGCTGTTCATCGTGGAATAATCGCTCCCCATGAGGGGAAAGGCGATTTTTTCAATTACATGGGGCAGGTTCCGGCCCCTTCTCTGCGCCAGCGCACTCAGCGCTGGCGCATTGCTGTGCGCCGTTTCCGCCCATGCGGATGACCGCGACCAGCTCAAATCCATTCAGGCTGATATCGCCGAGAAAGAGCGCGCGGTACGCCAGCAACAGCAACAACGCTCCGGCCTTCTTGCCCAGCTTAAAGCGCAGGAACAGGCTATTTCCGCCGCCGCCCGCCAGCTGCGGGAAACCCAGAACACACTTGCGCAACTCAACCGCCAAATCGATGAGATGAATGCCTCGATCGCCAAACTGGAACGCCAGCGCGCGACGCAGGAACGCAACCTGGCAGCGCAACTTGATGCCGCGTTCCGCCAGGGGCCGCACACGGGCATTCAGTTGATTTTAAGCGGTGAAGAGAGCCAGCGCGGCCAGCGTTTACAGGCTTACTTCGGCTATCTCAACCAGGCACGCCAGGAAACGATCGCCCAGTTGAAGCAGACGCGTGAAGAAGTGGCAACGCAGAAAACCGAGCTGGAAGAGAAACAGAGCCAGCAACAAACCCTGCTTTACGAGCAAAAAGCGCAGCAGGCCAAGCTTGAGCAAGCCCGTAATGAGCGGCAGAAAACCCTTTCCGGGCTGGAATCCTCCATCCAGGAGGGGCAACAGCAGCTCAGCGAGATGCGCGCCAACGAATCCCGCTTGCGTGACCGCTTAGCCCGTGCGGAAGCGGCAGCCAAAGCGCGCGCCGATCGCGAAGCGCGTGAAGCGCAGGCCGTGCGCGATCGCCAGAAAGAAGCCAGCAGCAAAGGCACCACCTACAAACCTACTGAAAGCGAGCGTTCGCTGATGTCCCGTACCGGCGGGTTAGGCTCGCCTTCGGGCCAGGCAATCTGGCCAGTTCGCGGTCCGTTATTGCATCGTTATGGCGAACAGTTGCAGGGTGAGCTACGGTGGAAAGGGATTGTTATCGGTGCGTCTGAAGGCAGCGAAGTTAAAGCGATCGCCGATGGACGCGTGATCCTGGCCGACTGGCTACAGGGTTACGGCCTGGTGGTTGTGGTTGAACATGGTAAAGGCGATATGAGCCTTTACGGTTATAACCAGAGTGCCCTGGTCAGCGTCGGCACGCAGGTGCGCGCAGGCCAACCGATAGCCCTCGTAGGCAGCAGTGGCGGTCAGGGCCGGCCCTCACTCTATTTCGAAATTCGCCGTCAGGGTCAGGCGGTCAATCCACAGCCGTGGTTGGGAAGATAAGTTTTGCTTCAGTTTCGTCATCTTGTGCTTTCTCTCGCCGGTGCGCTGGCTTTCTCCGCGCCGGTTCTCGCCGGAAAACTGGCTATCGTTATCGACGACTTTGGTTACCGTCCTCAGACTGAAAATCAGGTGCTGGCGATGCCGCAGGCGGTTTCCGTTGCAGTGTTGCCCAACGCCACACATGCGCGGGAAATGGCGACCAAAGCCCACAACAGCGGCCATGAAGTGCTGATTCACCTGCCGATGGCACCGCTCAGCAAACAGCCGCTGGAAAAAGACACGCTGCGTCCGGAAATGAGCAGCGCGGAGATTGAACGTATTATCAGCGATGCCGTCAGCAAAGTGCCCTACGCCGTGGGGCTGAATAACCACATGGGCAGCGCCATGACGTCGAGCCTGTTCGGCATGCAGAAAGTGATGCAGGCACTGGAGCGCTATAACCTCTACTTTCTCGACAGCATGACTATCGGCAACAGCCAGGCGATGCGTGCAGCGACGGGAACCGGCGTAAAAGTGTTGAAGCGCAAAGTGTTTCTCGACGATACGCAAAACGAAGGCGATATTCGTCGTCAGTTTAACCGCGCCGTTGAACTGGCTCGCCGCAACGGTTCCGCGATTGCTATCGGTCATCCGCATCCGGCGACCGTCCGCGTTCTGCAACAGGTGCTATCCAGCCTGCCTGCGGATATCACGCTGGTGCGCCCGAGCAGCCTGCTGAATGAACCGCAGATCGATACATCAACGCCAAATACCACCGCGCCCGGCAGCATTACTCCGCCACCGCGTAACCCGTTCCGCGGTGTTAAACAGTGTAAAACGAAGCAAAAACCGCAGCCAGTTTATGCCAGCCGCTTCTTTAGCGTGGTGGGCGAAAGCATTAGCGACAGTTCGCTGGTTCACTATATGCAAAACCAGTGGCGCGGCTGGGGCAAAAAAGACTAATTTCTCTCGCTGGTTAACTGAGATTCAGCACAGGTGCCTGTTCGTTTTAAGCATCTCTATTGTGCAAGCAAAAGGTTAAGAAATGCCGCAACGACATAAGATTCTCCTGCTTGATACCGGTAAAGAGTGGGGTGGTGGTACAAACAGCATGCTTGAACTTCTGAAGCGTATCGATCGCCAGAAGTTCGATATCACATGCTGTTTTTACACTAATTACAGCCGCGCCCAGGAGCAAACTATCGAGCAGGTTTTACACAGCATCGGCATTCCGCTTATTGTCATCCCGCAGCGCAAGCAGCCCTGGTGGGCAAAACTCGCTAAAGAAACGGGCCGCGGGTTACTCTTTTTTTCCAGAGCTGCGCGTAAATCTTATACCCGTTATATCGACCGGCTGTGGCGCATTCAGCCGAATGTACACAGTATTGAGAGCTTATTGAAACAAGGTGGCTACGATACGCTGTACATGAACAACCAGCCAGGTTCCAACGAAGAAGGCTACCTTGCAGCGGCGAGGTTGCCAGTGCGCCTGATTCAACACTGCCGTATCGAGCCCGTGCTGAATGAACCTTTGGTGGCACTGGTGAACCGCTATGCCACGCAGATCATTGCCGTATCCCACGGCGTTGAACGCGTTTTGCTTCAGCATGGCGTTAAGCCGGAGCTCTGTACGACGGTAAATAACGCTATTGATATCCATCAGAAAATGCCGGACCGCCGCGCAATGCGCCAACAGTTGGGGCTGGATGATGAAACGTTTATTTTTGGCAGTATCGGCTCGCTGATCCCGCGCAAAGCGAACCATCATACTCTCAGCGCATTAAGTGCATTTAGCCAGCGCCACCCGCAGGCTAAATGGAAGATGATCATTGTTGGCGAAGGCGTGGAACGCGCCGCGCTGCTTAATCAGGCAAAATCACTGGGAATGGCGGATCGGGTCGTGTTTACCGGCTTTCAGAACCAGCCTTTTGACTACCTTTCCACTTTCGATGCCTTTATTCTGGCATCGCAAAGCGAAGGTCTACCGCGCGTTGTGCTGGAAGCCATGCTGTTAAAAATTCCCGTAATTGGATCCGCCGTGACCGGTACGGCCGAGCTTATCGAAGATCAGGTAACAGGATTATTGTTTCCGTGGAGTGATGTCGCTCAGCTTTCATCACATCTGGAGCAGGTATGGGCAAGCGAAACGCTGCGCTCGCAGCTGGTCACCAGAGCCTACGAAAATGTATGCCGTCATTACGCTATTGAGCATTACGTGGCTGGCGTTGAAGCCGTGCTAGCAACCCCTTCTTCAGAACGAGAGCGTCATGTTTAAATTTCTCAACTCCCGATACCGCCATATTACCGGCCGCCACAATATTCCTTACACGACGCTTTCTCCGAACGAGAAACGTGTTGCGGTGGATTCCGTCGTCATTCCCTGCACAGGCGCGGATTACGTTGAGGAAGCGCTGTTATCGGCAACCTTTGCCGAACGTTATGCGCAAGAGATAACGGAAATTGTCATTGTCAGCGACCAGCCAGCATCCGCATTTGGTCAGTTGCCCGCTAAAACGCGCATCGTGACGCTCGATCTGCCGAAACGTGAAGAGCATTATCGCTACAAACAAATTTACCTGAGCCGCCTGATTAAGCTGAATGCGCCTTTGCAGGCCAGGGGAGAAGGTATTTTGATGATCGATTCCGATCTGAATTTACTCAAAATGCCTGAAATCCGTATGACAGATATGCATATATATTCCAGCTTCCGCCAGGGGAAAATGATTGCCAAGCTGGACGGCGCGCCCGCAGAAAAGGTTCCTGCTTACTATAAAGAGACTGTGCGCCCGTATTTAGTGGATCACGTTAACGGCGCTTTTCTTGCGGCAACAAAAAAAACCTGGCGGCGTATTTGTCCGCTTTGGCTGACGTTGTTCCAGGATACCTGGGAACTGATGGACGATAGCCAGCCGCCAACCGATCAGCTGCCGCTCGCAGCGTTACTGGATTTGCTGGACCTAAAGACGATTAATTTGGGTGACTGGATGAACTGGCCGGTTTCCAAAAAAATCGGTGGTCAGGAAGCGGTTATTCCCAAAGAGGTTATTGGCGCCCATGGCGGTTTTCCGCTCTCCGAATGGCAAAAATATCTCGACTCGACAGATAATAAATTGCTTTTCAAAGGTCAGGACTATACGCGTAAAGTGCGTTATCTGACCGATCAAGAGAAGTTACAGAAATGACAAAGGGGCCGCGGCCCCTTTTATTGTTGAAATGTGCTGCACGGCTCTGGGCGGAGTGGCTGCCTTAAGTTGTTCTTTTCTCATGATCTTCCGTCGTTGCAGAGAATTTCTCTTCCTTGTGGGCATACCAGGCTTTGAAATATTTCATAAAGCTGTAGAGCGTGGCATACAGCCCGGTGGCAGCGCCCACTTTCCCTTCACGCCATGCGCCGCTAAACAGATACCATTTAAAAAAAGCCCCGATAGCGCTAATAATTCCCCGCAAAACAGAAGGCCGAATATCACGATATTTAACCAACCGCGAGGTGTAGCTATTTAGCTTATTAAACATCTCGTGCAGTGTATGAAACGTATCATGACGTACCCGGCCTGGTATTTTTTCGCAGGTCATCTCTCCGATGACCTGATCGTCAACCGGACGATCGTTAAAGCGTGCACACTGACGGTTAAATAAACGTACCGGAAAATCCGGTGAAGAAATGGGATAGAGCGTACGCACTTCTTTTCCCAGCACATACCAGTAACGGGGAAGTTGCCACGCCCGCTCAGGCGAGGGTTCCTCACCCGCTTTTAATTTAAGAATAGAGTTAATGACCTGCTCATCGAGTATTTCATCGCTATCCATGCACAGAACCCAGTCGTGAGCAGCAATACTAATGGCATAGTTCATTTGCCGTCCGTGCATATCGAAAGGACGATGATGAACATTTATTCCGTATTCCCGGCATATTTCCAGCGTTGCATCCGTACTACCGGAATCCACAACAACGAAATCATCTGCAATGACAATGAGCGGCGGCAGGACTTCCCGTAACAGGCGCGCCGAATTAAATGTCAGCAAACAGACCGATATTTTGAACATATCGCTCACCCGCAATGAAAGTTAAACCAATCATCAACAGCGTAGCCGAATTAATATTATCGGCCAGGTGAAATATTGCAGTTACACAGAATTGCGCGTCAGGAAGGTGAATTTTGTTGTAAAAAAGACGCCCGCAGGCGTCTTTTTTATTTATTCCCAGCTCAGAATCACCTTGCCGGATTGACCCGAGCGCATGGCATCGAAGCCCTGTTGGAAGTCGTCAACGCCGAAACGGTGAGTGATAATCGGTGAAAGATCCAGACCAGACTGAATCAACGCCGCCATCTTGTACCAGGTCTCAAACATTTCACGGCCGTAAATCCCTTTGATAAACAGTCCTTTGAAGATGACTTTGTTCCAGTCGATCGACATATCCGAAGGCGGAATACCGAGCATTGCGATGCGCCCGCCGTGGTTCATGGTATCGAGCATCGTACGGAATGCCGGTGGCGCGCCGGACATCTCGAGGCCCACATCGAACCCTTCGGTCATGCCCAGCTCTGCCATCACATCGGCCAGGCTCTCTTTGGCTACGTTCACGGCGCGGGTAACGCCCATTTTGCGAGCCAGTTCCAGGCGATACTCATTCACATCGGTGATCACCACATGACGGGCGCCGACATGCTTCGCCACGGCCGCCGCCATGATGCCAATCGGACCAGCGCCGGAGACCAGCACATCTTCCCCCACCAGATCGAAAGAGAGCGCGGTATGCACGGCGTTGCCAAACGGATCAAAAATAGAGGCCAGATCGTCAGAGATATTGTCCGGAATTTTAAATGCGTTAAACGCCGGGATCACCAGATACTCAGCAAAACAACCCGGACGATTTACGCCGACGCCAATGGTGTTGCGGCACAGATGCGTACGCCCGGCGCGGCAGTTACGGCAGTGGCCGCAGGTAATATGACCTTCACCGGAGACGCGATCGCCAATCTTGAAGCCTTTCACTTCCTGACCGATCCCCACCACTTCGCCGACATATTCGTGGCCCACCACCATCGGCACGGGAATGGTTTTTTTCGACCAGTCATCCCAGTTGTAAATATGCACGTCAGTACCGCAAATCGCGGTTTTACGAATTTTAATCAGCAGATCATTATGGCCGACTTCCGGTTCCGGGACGTCGGTCATCCAGAGGCCTTCTTCCGCTTTCAGTTTGGATAACGCTTTCATGTCAGGCCCTCAGGCAATCACACCCAGTTGTTTACCAATGCGGATAAACGCCGCCACCGCTCGTTCAATTTGCTCAGTGCTATGCGCCGCAGACATCTGCGTGCGGATACGCGCCTGGCCTTTTGGCACCACCGGGTAGAAGAAACCGGTGACGTAAATACCCTCTTTTTGCAGCTCGCGGGCAAAGTTTTGCGCCACGACCGCATCACCCAACATCACCGGGATAATGGCGTGATCGGCGCCTGCCAGCGTAAAGCCTGCGGCGGTCATTTTTTCGCGGAACAAGCGAGCGTTGGCCCACAGACGGTCACGCAACTCCGCGCCGGATGCCAGCATCTCCAGCACTTTAATGGAGGCGGCAACAATCGCCGGTGCCAGCGAGTTAGAGAACAGATAAGGGCGGGAACGCTGACGCAGCCACTCCACTACCTCTTTGCGCGCGGCGGTGTAACCGCCTGATGCGCCACCCAGCGCTTTGCCGAGCGTACCGGTGATGATGTCCACGCGCCCCATAACTTCGCAATACTCATGCGTACCGCGACCGTTCGCGCCGACAAAACCAACCGCGTGAGAGTCGTCCACCATCACCAGCGCGTCATATTTATCCGCCAGATCGCAAACGCCTTTCAGATTCGCAATCACGCCATCCATTGAGAACACGCCGTCGGTGGCAATCAGCACGTGACGAGCGCCCGCTTCACGCGCCTCTTTCAGGCGAGCTTCCAGCTCCTGCATATCGTTATTGGCATAGCGATAGCGCTTCGCTTTACACAAACGCACACCGTCGATGATCGACGCGTGGTTCAGCGCATCGGAAATAATGGCATCTTCCGCGCCGAGCAGCGTTTCAAACAGCCCGCCGTTGGCGTCGAAGCAGGAGGAGTAGAGAATGGAATCTTCCATGTCGAGAAACTCGGCCAGCTTCTGCTCCAGCACTTTGTGGCTGTCCTGAGTACCGCAAATAAAGCGCACCGACGCCATGCCGAAACCATGGCTGTCCATTCCCGCTTTCGCGGCGGCAATCAGTTCGGGGTGGTTGGCCAGGCCGAGGTAGTTATTGGCGCAGAAGTTAATGACGTGGCTACCATTCGCCACGGTGATATCAGCCTGTTGAGCCGACGTGATAATGCGTTCTTCTTTAAACAACCCTTCCGCCCGGGCGGTTTCCAGGTCATTCGTTAACTGTTGATAAAAATCCCCACGCATCGCAATTCTCCAGACTGGGCAAATTTCGGCACATCTTACCGAAAGCTATGCGGTGATACGAGATGACGCATCACCCATTATGTAATTTGTAGCATAAATCACGCATCGCTAAGCCCTTCTCTGGGGGAATGGCTGAAGGGGCAGCAATGTGATGGTATGATAAGAATTATTAGTGTCTGAGATTGTCTCAACGCTCCACTTTTCAAAGGTACAGTTATGATCATCGTTACCGGCGGCGCGGGTTTTATCGGCAGTAACATCGTTAAAGCCCTGAATGATAAAGGCATCACTGATATTCTGGTGGTGGACAACCTGAAAGACGGCACCAAGTTTGTCAATCTGGTTGACCTGCATATCGCCGACTACATGGATAAAGAAGACTTCCTGATCCAGATTATGGCCGGGGAAGAGTTCGGCGACATTGACGCGGTGTTCCACGAAGGCGCGTGCTCCTCCACGACAGAGTGGGACGGCAAGTACATGATGGATAACAACTATCAGTACTCTAAAGAACTGCTGCATTACTGCCTGGAACGTGAAATTCCCTTCCTGTACGCCTCTTCCGCAGCCACATACGGCGGTCGTACTTCCGACTTTATTGAATCCCGCGAGTATGAAAAACCGCTGAACGTTTACGGCTACTCAAAAATGCTGTTTGACGAATATGTGCGCAGCATTTTGCCGGAAGCGAATTCACCGGTGGTCGGTTTCCGCTACTTCAACGTTTATGGTCCGCGTGAAGGCCACAAAGGCAGCATGGCGAGCGTAGCTTTCCATCTCAATACCCAACTGAACAATGGTGAAAGCCCGAAACTGTTCGAAGGTAGCGATAACTTTAAGCGCGACTTCGTCTACGTTGGCGATGTGGCCGCCGTGAATCTGTGGTTCTGGGAAAACGGCGTTTCCGGCATTTATAACCTCGGCACTGGCCGCGCGGAATCTTTCCAGGCCGTTGCGGACGCGACGCTGGCTTACCATAAGAAAGGTTCTATTGAGTACATTCCGTTCCCGGAGAAACTGAAAGGCCGCTACCAGGCGTTTACTCAGGCGGATCTCACCAACCTGCGCAAAACGGGCTATGACAAGCCGTTTAAAACCGTTGCCGAAGGCGTAACCGAGTATATGGCCTGGCTGAACCGCGACGCGTAAGTATGAAAATTTTGGTCATTGGCCCGTCCTGGGTCGGCGACATGATGATGTCGCAAAGTCTCTATCGCACGCTCAAAGCGCGCTTTCCCCAGGCGATAATCGATGTGATGGCACCCGCGTGGTGCCGTCCTCTTTTATCACGTATGCCGGAAGTCAACGAAGCGATCCCGATGCCACTGGGCCACGGCGCGCTGGAAATTGGCGAGCGCCGTAAGCTGGGCCATAGCCTGCGGGAAAAACGCTATGACCGGGCATACGTCCTGCCAAACTCCTTTAAATCGGCGCTGGTCCCCTTCTTCGCCCGAATCCCTCATCGTACCGGCTGGCGTGGCGAGATGCGTTATGGCCTGCTGAACGATGCACGGGTACTGGATAAGCAAGCCTGGCCGCTGATGGTCGAACGCTACGTCGCGCTGGCCTACGACAAAGGCACCATGGCCTCGGCGAGGGATTTACCGCAGCCGCTGCTGTGGCCGCAGTTGCAGGTCAATGACGGGGAAAAATCACAGGCCTGTGCCGCGTTTGCCCTCTCAGCAGAGCGCCCGATAATTGGCTTCTGCCCCGGCGCGGAGTTCGGCCCGGCCAAACGCTGGCCGCACTATCACTATGCGGAACTGGCAAAGCAGTTGATTGACGAAGGTTATCAGGTGGTGCTGTTCGGTTCCGCGAAAGACCATGAAGCGGGCAACGAGATCCTCGCCGCGCTGAATATCGAGCAACAAGCCTGGTGCCGCAATCTGGCCGGGGAAACCCAGCTGGAACAAGCCGTGGTGTTGATCGCCGCCTGCAAAGCGGTTGTCTCCAACGACTCCGGTCTGATGCACGTCGCCGCCGCGCTCAACCGCCCGCTGGTGGCGCTGTATGGCCCAAGCAGCCCGGATTTTACCCCGCCGCTGTCGCACAAAGCGCGCGTCATCCGTTTGATTTCCGGCTATCACAAAGTGCGTAAAGGTGATGCTGCCGAAGGCTATCACCAGAGCCTGATCGATATTACGCCGCAACGCGTACTGGAAGAGTTAAATGCACTGCTGCTGGATGCGGAAGGATAATCAATGCGGGTATTGATCGTGAAAACCTCCTCGATGGGCGATGTGCTGCATACCTTGCCCGCGCTGACAGATGCCATGCAGGCGATTGCTGGGGTCCGCTTTGACTGGGTGGTCGAAGAGGGATTTGCCCAGATCCCCTCCTGGCATGCCGCCGTTGATCGCGTCATTCCGGTGGCAATCCGCCGCTGGCGTAAAGCCTGGTTTTCCGCGCCCATTGCGGCAGAGCGCAAAGCCTTCCGCGAAGCCGTGCAGGCCGAACGGTACGATGCCATCATTGATGCGCAAGGATTGGTGAAAAGCGCCGCGCTGGTCACCCGGCTGGCGCACGGAGTGAAACACGGGCTGGACTGGAGCAGCGCACGCGAGCCGCTGGCAAGCCTGTTTTACAATCGTCGCCACCACATCGCAAAACAGCAACATGCGGTGGAACGTATCCGCGAGCTGTTTGCCAAAAGCCTCGGTTACGCAAAACCGCAAACCCAGGGTGATTATGCGATTGCACGCCATTTTGCCGCTGCCGATACGGCGCATCCGCCGTATGCCATCTTTTTGCACGCCACCACCCGCGACGATAAACATTGGCCGGAGAACCGCTGGCGCGAGCTGCTGGCCTTAATGCAACCAAGCGGCATCCATATTAAACTCCCCTGGGGCGCAGAACATGAACGCCAACGAGCGGAACGGATGGCTGCAGGCTTTGATCATGTTGAAGTTTTGCCTAAACTTTCGCTGGCGCAGGTTGCGGCACAACTTGCCGGCGCGCAGACTGTCGTTTCCGTCGATACGGGGCTGAGCCACTTAACGGCCGCGCTCGATCGCCCTAATATCACGCTGTTTGGCCCAACCGATCCGGGGCTAATTGGCGGGTACGGCAAAAATCAGCATCAGGTGGTAAGCCCAACCGGGCGGATGGGAGATATAACAGCGGATGAGATTTTCACGTTTCTTCAGAACCACCAGCCACTGCGCGACAGAGATGCCTAATCAATGAGTTATATTTTTTTGCTGATTTTATTACTGCCGGTGAAAATTATCGGCAAGCTATCCCGTAAGAAAACCGGGCGCAATCTGGTCATTCAAACGGCTAAAATCGGCGATTTTATTAACGTGACCCCCTTACTGGCGTACCTGCAGAAAAGTGACGTACTGATGAGCCGAAGCGTCAGCATGCTGGCACAGCATGATGAGACCATTGAAACGGCTTTTTTTATTGAGCAGCGCAAACGCAATCTGTGGCAAAAACTCAGTTTCGCCTGTCATATCATGAACCGCTACGACAATGTTTATCTGCTGCAACCGAATAGCGCAAACCTGTTCTTTGCCGCTGTTTGTAATGCCAGTAATAAGCAATTCCTCAGTACCTACGCACGCAAGTGGTATCACTGGGTTTTCTATGCAACGGCAGACGGTATCGTCGATCATGGAAAAAAGACGCTGTCCGTAACCAACTATCTGCAACTGGCAGACCGCTCACTTTCCTGGGAGATGTCTCCCAAACACGCGACTAAACCGCTCTTCAGGCCTGCCGTCTATCCGGAGATCCTCGATAAACCTGGCGTCATTCGTATCGGTATCAGCATTTCCGCAGGTAACAAAGCCAAAACGGTTCCTCCGGTTATCTGGAAACGGATTGTTGATTGCCTGGCAACGCTACCCTGCGTGTTTTACGTGTTTGGAACGCCGAATGAACAGTCGTGGATGGATGACATTATCGCAGCCTACGGCAACTTCCCCAATTTCGTTAATATGATAGGTAAAGTCTCACTTGAAGAATTGCCCTGGGCTATTTCCAAAATGGACTGCTATATCGCTTCGGATTCGGGGAATATTTATATCGCCGATGCGGTTAATGTTCCGGTCGTTATGCTGTTCGGGCCGTGTTGTCATTACGAACAACGCCCCCTGGGCAAGACTCTTTTGATTGGTGATGATAAGAATATTTGCTCTTATGTTTTTGAAACACAATACTATTTTTCGCAGGATCGTGAGGAGTTATTCGCCGTTACTGATACCTCGCTTGAGCAGATTGAACAATTCATTCGTGAATTACCCAAAGCCAGCGCATTACTAAATGTTCGCGACGCACAAGGTAACTAATTCTATGGCTTTTCTTAGCGTCATCATCGCAGCACATAACGCTGAAAAAACACTTACCGCGACCCTTGAAAGCCTGCAGGCAGCAATCGACACATGTGCTGAAGATCTTGAAGTTATTATTTTTAACGACAGCTCAGAAGATGCAACGCAAACCATTATTGAGGCGTGGAAGGATAAACTCCCGCACGTTATTAGCCATCAGGTAAGCTACCGCAATGTCGGCCAGGTTCGTAATAGTGCTGTTTCCCTGGCCTCGGGTGAATACATCACCATGCTCGATAGTGATGACCAGCTAAAACCCAATAGTCTGCGTGATGCAGTGAATTTCCTCAAAGCACAGCAGCCAGATATGCTATTGACGCGTTTGCTTGAGATCCGCGATACCAGCAAAATTTCCACCTCGTGGCAGGGTTTTAATCCGATACCGTTATCAACCCATGATGCCGTGCGACGTTTTCTGCTGCATAAAGATTTTCAGGCGCATCTTATTGGGCAGTTTATACGCCGGGAGCTCTATAACAGCAATCCTATTCCTGCAATGATTTGTTATGAAGATTTTGCTGTCTTTCCCGGGATGTTGATGCAGGCTAAGAAAATATTTTATCAGCGTCAGGGATATTATTATTACATTAAACGTAACGACAGCCTCTCCAGCACCCTGAACGCCAGCAAAATTGCGCCGCTTATTGAATGTACGTTACAGATGGAAAAAACCTTTCCACGTCAATTCCGGCACCTGGTTAATTGCCACTGGTTTGATATTTACAGTAATCATAAAAAATATCTTACTGATAAACAGTTGCTCATAGTCAGGCAGCGTGTCAGCGAGCTTTATTCGCTTTCATTTTATCTGTCCAGCGATGTTCGTTTCAGCTATAAAAAAAGGGTCATTGAGGCACTATGGAAAAAGTAAGATTACGGCTTTATCAGTTCACACTTGTTTTAGCATTTGCCTCGGTGGCACTTGCCCTTGTCAATTCAGGCATGCAGAGACAATGCTTTTATATTGCCGTATACGCCAGTATTATTGGCTTACTTTTTGAATACAAAAGAATTTCTCTTCGTCCTTTTAGCATCGCACTGCCAATTTTACTTATCGGCGTGTTAAATCTGGCGTGGTACTTCATTTATGAGTACCAGACGGAAGGCATTAACAGATATAGCGACTACCTTGGCGCCAGCAAGAAGCTGATGCTGGCAAGTTTGTTAGTTTTCTATGTTGACCGATTTAAGTGCTATATAACCAAAGAGAACTTCCAGAAATATTTTCTGATCGCCACGGCAACGGGTTTTACGCTGGCAACGGCTTACGGCCTGTGGCAAGCCTCACAGAAAGTGGATCGCGTTATGATGGCGATTGATCGCCCAACCGTGGCCGCTTATGTATATTCCGTTCTTTCGTTGGCCTTCGTTTATAGCCTCTATTTGCAGCAAAGCGTAAAACTCTACGTGCTGGCTGGCGTTACTATTTTGCTTTCCTGGTTCATTATTCTGCTGACCGGTACGCGAGCGGCCATGGGTCTGTATTTAATTCTGGCCATTGTGCTGACACTTTACCATTTCCGTAAATTCCATCTTAAATCCATGGTGATTTTTTGCTGCATCGTGGCAGGTATTTTCCTCGTAAGCTATAAGCCGCTGATTGCGCCTAAGATTGCACAAACGCAATCGGAGATTGAGGATTACCAGCAGGGCCAGGATGGCACTTCGCTCGGCGCGCGCTTCTCCATGTGGATTATTGGCGTACAAAACGGCCTTGCACATCCATTGGGGCAATCCATCGGGAGCCGTGAAGTCTGGTCGCAGAATTACGTCAAAGAGGGGCATCCTCATCTTGTGGCCTCGCTGCACTACATCAGGATTCATTTGCACAATGAATTTATCGAGAAGTACTCGCTTCAGGGTATCCCGGGATTGCTGCTGCTCTTGTTCTTCTTTATTTCGGTGATTGCTAACGCCATCCGCAATAATAACGGGTTGCTGTTGGTAACGGTGCTGCTTTTGCTACTGTACGGAATGACTGACGTCATACTTCTGAGTTCGGAGGCGGTGCTATTCTTTATGGCCATCTTTGCGCTGGCCACATCCTTTTCGCGAAAGGAAGCGTGACGATAAAAAAATGCCCGATAAATCGGGCATTTTTTATTTCTGCTGCTGATAAAACCCGGCCAGCGTCATACCTTGTGTTCTGGCAGCCAGCCACTCAAACAACTCTTCAAGATCCCGGTACAGCCCCTCGATCGCGGCTTCATCCTTAAAGGTTGGGCTGCCGCCCGGCATAAATTCCGATGAATGCAGCATAAACTCGACGTATCCATTCCCTTGCGCCAGACATTTTTGCGCAACATCAATCATCTGTGCTGTATTCCCGCCGGAAGGGCGTAGCCAGTTCACCGAAGGCGAACGGTATTTGCCGCGCAACCGATCGTAACTCTGCTTAATCGCATTGAGCCACGCGGGATGCTTATATTGAATGCTCATCGGAACCTCAAGCAGAGAACTGGTTCCGGGCTTAGAAATATCATCAACATCAAGGAAATAGGCGTGTTGCGGGAAGTGCTGGTAATCCGTACCGCCAAAACCTTGCGGCGCGCCTTTCGCATTGCGCCAGTTAACACGAGGTGTAACCGAACAGTCTACTTGGTAGCCCAGTTCGATAAGCAATTTCGCGTAGCGGCTGTCGAACGCCCAGCGTCCGGCGCGATGACTCAACATTTTGGTGCTGAATGTATCCTCAAGTAACTGCGTCATAAAACAGACTTTTTCACGCAATACTGCCGAGGGATACTCAATCAGATAGGGCTGCCAGCGCCAGTCATCGCCCGTTAAATCATGATCCGGGGGGCTATTCCACGCATGAAGGTGCATGCCAACCTCCCCTTCCCCCCGGGCAATGACATCTTTCGCGAACTCAACAAACACCGGATCGGTTGCCATTTCATAATTGGTTAGCCAGACAGGTTTAAACCCGAAACGCTCACACAATGACTGAAAACGTGCCAGATACCGCGCGTTCTCCGTTTTGATCTCGCGGCGATTTTGCCAGAGGTTATCACCCTCTGTATCAATCGTGATGATAAACGCCGGTTTATCCATATTTAGCCCAGGTAAAATAAAGGTCAGCGCTATGTTACGCACTCTCATCACAATGAGTAAACCCTTAGAGATAAAATCCTGACGGCATGGAGAAAGAGTGCAAGACAACAGCAGGTCTATTAGAATTGCAGGCAGGTTGTTGCCGATAAGACGATGATGAATAACATACTGAATACGCCTGATTTACGCATTTTATTGATTAAGCTTCGTCATCATGGCGACATGCTGCTGACGACACCGGTGATAAACTCGCTTCGCCAGCGCTTGCCGGGCGCGCAAATTGATGTCCTGCTGTACGAAGAAACACGCGATATGCTGGCAGCGCACCCGGCGATTAATACGATTTATGGTATCGATCGCAAATGGAAGCAACTTGGTACGCTCAAACATTTGCAAAAAGAGTGGCAGTTGCTGTGCGCCCTCAGGGCCCGCCAATATCATCTGGTGATAAACCTTGCCGATCAATGGCGCAGCGCTATCGTTACTCGCTTTACCGGCGCACCGGTTCGTCTCGGCTTCGGCTTCAATAAGCGTAAAAACGCCTTTTGGCGCTTTTGTCATACCGAACTGGTTTCCGTTGCAAACCATAATGCGCTGCATACCGTCGAGCAGAATTTATCTATTCTTTCTCCCTTATCGGTTCCTCCCGTTTCCACAGTGACGATGAGTTACAGCGCGGATGACTGGAATGTCGCCCGGCAACAGCTGGCAGCACAGGGCATCAGCGATCGCTATATCGTCATTCAGCCGACATCACGCTGGTTCTTCAAGTGCTGGGATGAAAACAAAATGGCGCAAACTATCACGGCGCTGCGGCAGGAAGGCCATACCATTGTGTTGACGGCCGGACCGGATAAAAAAGAGCTGTCGATGGTCGATAGGATCCTTAGCGCATCGCCGCAGACCGGCGTTATCTCGCTGGCAGGCCAGCTCTCGCTGCGCCAGCTTGCGTCGCTTATCGATCATGCCGACCTGTTTATCGGCGTTGATTCTGTGCCCATGCATATGGCCGCAGCATTGCAAACACCCTGCGTTGCGCTTTTCGGCCCGTCAAAACTCACGTTCTGGTCGCCCTGGCAGGTCAATGGCGAAGTGATCTGGGCGGGTAATTTTGGACCGCTTCCCGACCCTGACGCCGTTGATACCAAAACCAGTGAACGTTATCTCGATGCCATCCCCGTTGATGCGGTTGTCGATGCAGCGAAGAGGTGTCTGGCATGAAACGTCATCGTCTGGCTATTGTTCGTCAAAAATATCGTCCTGATGGCGGAGCGGAGCGCTTTGTTTCCCGTGCGCTCATGGCGCTGGGTGATCAGGATCTGGAATTAAACGTCATCACCCGCGAATGGCAAGGGGAGCGCCAGGACGACTGGCACATCCATATTTGCAATCCTGCCAAATGGGGGCGTATTAGCCGGGAACGGGGCTTTGCTAACGCTGCGCGCGCGCTATGGCAGGAGCAGCAATTTGATATCGTTCAGAGTCACGAGCGTATTGCGGGATGCGATATCTATCGCGCCGGCGACGGCGTGCACCAACGTTGGCTCCAGCAGCGTTCGCGTATTCTTCCCGGTTGGCGTGCCAAAATGCTGATGCATGACCGCTATCACCGCTATGTCATGCACGCCGAACGCGAAATGTATCAATCGCCAGAGCTGAAAGCCGTCATCTGCAATGCGGAGATGATTAAGCGGGAAATCATCGAAGACTTTTCCGTTGACGCAAAAAATATTCACGTCATTTATAATTCAATAGATTCCAGCCGTTTCATTCCGGCGGAGAGCGCACAGCGTGCAGCGTTGCGCCAGCAGTATGGGCTTCCTGCTGCGGCAACTGTTTTTTGCTTTGTTGGCTCAGGTTTTGAACGAAAAGGCCTCGCGGCGGCGATTGAGGCGGTAGCAGGGACTACGGCTTATCTGATTGTCATAGGCCAGGATAAAGCAGAAAAGCGTTATCAGGCGCTTGCCCAGTCACTGGGCTGTAAAGAACAGATCCGGTTTATGGGTATGCAAAAAGAGACGTTGCCTTTTTATCAACTTTCCGATGGCCTGTTGCTACCAACGTTGTATGATCCTTTCCCAAACGTCATTCTGGAAGCGATGGCATGCGGTTTACCCGTCATCACTTCGAATAGCTGCGGTGGAGCGGAATTTATAGAACAAGGAAGGAATGGTTTCTTCTGTGATGCCCTTGATATCGGCAGGTTAAGAGAGGCTGTGATGGCCATTCCATCACTGGAAAAGAGTAATGACATGGGCAGGAAAGCCCGCGATAAGGTTAAGGACTCAACCCCAGGAAAGCTGTCAAGCCAGCTAATTTCGCTTTATCAAAATATTCTGGATTAATATGCGCATCCTGATGATTATTGATGGCTTACCCGGTGGAGGCGCAGAAAAAACCGTCCTCACGCTCTCCAGCGGCTTAGTGGAAATGGGACACCAGGTCTCGCTTTTCTCACTGCGTAAAGTGTGCGATTACCCCATTCCCGAAGGTGTGGATTTCCAGGTAATTCAGGATAAATGCAAAAAACCCTGGCGCAAGCTTACAGAGATCCCGCGTCGGGCAAAGCTGTTAGATGAAGCGATTACTACGGCAGAACGTAGCGGAAAGTTTGATATTATTTTTTCCCATCTACATAAAACTGACCGTATTGTCGCCCACAGCCGCGCGCTTGATCGCGACAAAGTCTGGTTTTGTATTCACGGCATGTTCTCATTTTCCTACCTTTACCACCGCCGTGGGTTTTCCCGCTGGTTTAAACATCTGAAGATTCGGCACATCTACGAAAACCGCAATGTGGTGGCCGTCTCGTCAGCCGTGCTGCACGATCTTTCCGACACGCTGGCAATCCCTCTGCGTCGCAGCGCGGTTATCCATAACCCCTTCGATATTGAAGCTATCCAGCAACTGGCCGGACAGCCGTTTGAAATGCAGGGGCAGGATTACCTGATTCACGTTGGGCGTTTCCACGAACACAAAAGGCACGACCGCTTGCTGCGCGCTTATGCGCTTAGCAAAATCGAGGCGCCTTTAGTGATGATGGGTAACGGCTCAGAAGCAAAAATCGCCCAGTTAAAGGCGCTTGCAAGCAGTCTTGGAATTGCTGACAGAGTGGTGTTTCGTTCATTTGTACCTAACCCCTATCCCTGGATCAAAGGCGCCCGCCTCTTAGTGTTAAGCTCAGACTGCGAAGGTTTTGGTAATGTTCTGGTCGAGGCGATTATCTGCCAGACACCACCGGTCAGCACTAACTGCCCTGGTGGGCCTGCGGAGATTTTGACCGGGCCACTTGCTCGCGGCCTTAGCGGCCTGAGCGACGAGTCGCTGGCAAAAACGTTATCCGATATGTATGCCAATACTTCCCATGGAATAGATGGCGAGAAAATTTCATCTTACGGTATCAACGCGATTTGCCAGCAGTATCTTGCTCTGGCGGAAAATAATAAGTAATCAGGTTTCTTATGCAAATTTCAGCGCCAATGTTAAGCGTGGTGGTTGCCGTCTATAACGGCGAAGCATTCCTCGACCAGTTTTTCACTTGCCTCGTCGCGCAAAAAATCGACAGCATGGAAGTGATCATCGTTAATGATGGTTCTACGGATGGATCGATGCGGATCGTGGAGCAATGGCGCGATCGACTACCGCAATTACAGATTATTGAGCAAGAAAACCAGGGCGTATCGGTTGCCCGCAATTCCGGGCTGGCCTGCGCAAAGGGAAAATACCTCTCTTTCCCGGATATTGATGACGTTTTCAAACCCGGTATGTATCAGCGCCTGCTTGATATGGCCAACACGGGGAATCTGGATGTTGCGACCTGTAACGGTAACTATGTCTGGGAAAATGATAAAAAACCCACCCGTCCGATTTTTCCGCCTGAAAAATTACAGTCAACGGGTGTAATGACCGGCCCGGCCTGGCTTAAGCAGGCTCTGGATTCACGTAAATTCCTGCATGTCACCTGGCTGAATATCTATCGCCACGATTTCATTCGTCAGCATAATTTTCATTTCGAACCGGGCCTTCGCCATCAGGATATTCCCTGGACAACAGAAGTCCTGCTCGCTGCCGAGCGCGTGCAATACACCAGTGAGCAATTTTACGATTACTACATCCACTCAGCGTCTGTTTCGCACATGCCGGACACTGACGACACGCTGATTCGCTCGGCGCGCCACTACATGAAAATCCTGCAAATGCTGGACGCCATTAACCAGCGCTATGCGGATAAAGTGAAAAATATACCGGCATGTTACTGGCAGATAGCCAAAGAAGGGCTCGGCATTATCCATACCTTTGATAACATGAAGGATGAAAGCAAGAAGGCGATGATCATTCGCGAGTTTTTCGAGAAAGGCATCTGGAAGCTCATCTGGAAAAGCGCAAAAAGTCCGCGTTTGCGCTGGCGCCTTGGTCGCCGCTACTTCCGTCTCAAAAGGTATCTGGCATAAGGTATAGCTTTAGCTGCCCTAAATGCTTAGAATTTGCCCGCCGAATCTTAAAAAAACGGATAGTCGCTTGGAATTGTTGTATACCACCCTGCTTTACTTAATACAGCCTCTGGTGTGGTTGCGATTATTACTTCGCAGCCGCAAAGCCCCTGCTTACCGTAAGCGCTGGGCTGAACGCTATGGATTTTGTCGTAACAAAGTGAAGCCGGACGGTATTTTGCTGCATTCCGTCTCGGTAGGCGAAACGCTGGCGGCCATCCCGCTGGTGCGCGCGCTGCGTCATCGCTACCCTGCATTACCGATCACCGTCACCACCATGACACCAACCGGCTCGGAACGCGTGATGTCCGCGTTTGGTAAAGACGTTCATCACGTTTATTTGCCCTACGATCTACCGTGTGCCATGAACCGTTTCCTGAATACCGTGCGCCCGAAGCTGGTGATCGTAATGGAAACTGAGCTATGGCCGAATATGATTTCTGCCCTTCATGCCCGGCAAATTCCGTTGGTAATTGCTAACGCGCGCCTTTCCGAGCGCTCGGCGAAAGGCTATGCCCGGTTGGGTAAAGCAATGCGTCGTCTGCTCAGCAAAATCACCTTAATTGCCGCGCAAAATCAGGAAGATGGCGACCGTTTCCTGCAACTGGGCCTGAAACGCAATCAGCTGACCGTCACCGGTAGCCTGAAGTTTGATATTTCTGTGACGCCGGAACTTGCCGCGCGCGCCGTGACTCTGCGCCGCCAGTGGGCGCCGCGCCGTAAAGTATGGATTGCCACCAGTACGCACGACGGTGAAGAAACCATCATTTTACAGGCGCACCGCAAGCTGCTGGAAACCTTCCCCGATTTGCTGTTGATCCTGGTTCCTCGCCACCCTGAGCGTTTTCCGGATGCGCGCAACATGACGCAAAAAGCCGGATTCAGCTATATCCTGCGCAGCTCGGGCGAGATCCCGTCCGGCAGCACCCAGGTGGTCATTGGCGATACCATGGGCGAACTGATGCTGCTGTATGGTATTGCCGATATTGCTTTCGTCGGCGGCAGCCTGGTTGAGCGCGGCGGTCATAATCCTCTGGAACCCGCAGCCCATGCCATTCCGGTGCTGATGGGGCCATATACCTTTAACTTCAAAGATATTTGCGCGCGTTTGCAGGAAGCGGAAGGGTTGATCACTGTGACCGATGCCGATTCGCTGGTGAAAGAAGTTTCCACACTGCTGACGGATGAAGACTACCGCTTATGGTACGGTCGCCATGCCGTTGAGGTTCTGCACCAGAACCAGGGCGCGCTGGCGCGTCTGCTGCAACTCCTGCAACCGTATTTGCCTCAGCGGAGCCATTAATGTCCAGACGTTTGTCGGTGGTGATGATCGCCAAAGATGCGGCGGATCTGCTGCCCGATTGCCTTGCGTCAGTGGCCTGGGCAGATGAAATCGTGCTGCTCGATTCCGGCAGCAGCGACGACACTTCCGGCATTGCCAGCCGCGCCGGGGCTAAAGTCTTCAGCCATACCGACTGGCAGGGCTATGGCATTCAGCGTCAAATTGCCCAGCGTTATGCCAGCGGCGACTATATTCTGATGATTGATACCGACGAGCGCGTAACCCCTGAGCTGGCAGAACAACTGCGTCAGACGCTGGCTGCGCCGCAGCCCGGCGCGGTTTACAGTATTGCCCGTCGCAATTACTTTCTCGGGCGTTTTATGCGCCACAGCGGCTGGTATCCGGATCGCGTCACGCGCCTGTACGAACGCGAACGTTACCAGTACAACGATAACCGCGTTCATGAGTCACTCGATGCACCGCAGGCGCAGACCATCGCCCTGAGCGGTGATTTACTGCATCTGACCTGTCGTGATTTCGCCAGCTTCCAGCGCAAGCAGCTCAATTACGCCACGGCGTGGGCGCAGGAACGCCATCAGCGCGGGAAAAAAACCTCGCTGCCGGGGATTTTCGCTCATACTTTGGGCGCATTCGCAAAAACATTGCTGCTGCGCGGCGGCGTGCTCGATGGCAAACAGGGCTGGCTGCTGGCGGTGGTTAACGCGCAGTATACGTTTAATAAATATACCGAGCTGTGGGCGCTGAACCACGGTTATTCCGAGAAAGGATAAGCGATGAGTACAAAAGCGATTTATCCAGGTACTTTCGATCCGATCACCAATGGCCACATTGATATCGTGACCCGCGCTGCAAACATGTTTACTGAAGTTGTACTGGCCATTGCCGCCAGCCCAAGTAAGAAGCCGATGTTCAACCTTGAAGAACGCGTAGCGCTGGCACAATCAGCGACGGCGCATTTGCCGAACGTTACCGTGGTGGGATTCAGTGATTTGATGGCGAACTTTGCCCGCGCACAGCAGGCAAATATTCTGATCCGCGGTCTGCGTGCCGTTGCAGATTTCGAGTACGAAATGCAGCTGGCGCATATGAACCGCCATCTGATGCCGGAACTGGAAAGCGTGTTTCTGATGCCGTCGAAAGAGTGGTCGTTTATCTCTTCATCGCTGGTGAAAGAAGTGGCGCGCCACCAGGGCGATGTCGCGCACTTCCTGCCGCCGAACGTGCACCAGGCGTTGCTGGAAAAGCTTAGTGCCTGATGGCGCTTCGCTTATCAGGCTTGCAACACCGGTGTGCCTGAAAAACAGAGCTGCCATTTAGTAAAGCACAAAGCATCCGGCAAAAAACGCGCTTATTTCTGGCAGCGGCGACAGTAAAACGTTGAGCGCTGTGCGTGCTTAGCGGCCATAATCGGCGTACCGCAGACGCGACAAGGTTCCCCTTCCCGCCCGTACACCTGTAACTCCTGCGCAAAATAGCCTGGTTTCCCGTCGCTTTGCAGAAAATCTTTCAGCGTAGTTCCGCCCTGCTCAATGGATCGCAACAGTACGGCTTTGATCACCCGCACCAGCATTTCACACTCCTGACGCGACAGCGAAGAGGCCAGGCGATCCGGATGGATCCCGGCAGCGAACAGCGATTCGCTGGCGTAGATGTTTCCGACGCCGACCACCAGCTTATTATCCATCAGCCAGGGTTTGATGGCCGTTTTTTTCTTCGCGCACTTCTGCTGCAAATAATCGGCATTAAAAGCTTCGCTTAACGGTTCAGGGCCAAGATGTGCCAGCACATTGTGGCCTTCCAGCTCTTTGGTCCACAGCCATGCGCCAAAGCGGCGAGGATCGGTGTAACGCAGCACTTTGCCGTTGCTCATCACCAGATCAACATGGTCATGCTTTTCAGCCGGAAGCTCATGGGGAAGAATGCGTAAGCTGCCGGACATACCCAGGTGGATGATGATCCAGCCATCCGGCAGCTCCAGCAGCAGATATTTCGCGCGACGCTGAACGCTCAGCACCGGTTTATCGCTCAGGGCGTGGATCTCATCGGAAACCGGCCAGCGTAATCGCCCGTTGCGTACCACCGCATGAAGAATGGTTTCGCCAACCAGGTGCGGTTCGATACCCCGGCGGCTGGTTTCTACTTCGGGTAATTCAGGCATCTCATCTCCGCTTGCGGGTTATCAGAAATGCAAAAACCCCGACAGTGCGGGGTTTTTGTGCAAGAAAACTAAAATTATTTGATTTTAGCTTCTTTGTACAGCACGTGCTGACGGACAACTGGATCGAATTTTTTCAGTTCCAGTTTTTCCGGCTTAGTACGTTTGTTCTTCGTGGTGGTGTAGAAGTGACCAGTACCAGCGGAAGAAACCAGCTTGATTTTCTCACGAATACCTTTAGCCATGATTTATATCCTCTAAGTACTTAGTACTTTTCGCCACGGGCACGCAGTTCAGACAGAACTGTATCGATGCCTTTCTTATCAATTACACGCATACCTTTAGCAGATACGCGCAGGGTGACAAAACGCTTCTCGCTCTCAACCCAGAAACGGTGAGAGTGCAGGTTCGGCAGGAAACGGCGTTTAGTCGCGTTCAGTGCGTGGGAACGGTTGTTACCGGTCACCGGACGCTTGCCAGTAACTTGGCAGACTCGGGACATGTCTATTCTCCAAAAATCAAATTAGCTCGAGCTTCGTATGGGGTATCGGCGCCTCGTCAGGCTTTACAGCCCGGTCATCGCAGTTCTACACGTCATCCTTCAGGCTGCTTCTGCATTGGCTGCACTCGCTTATCCAGGTCACGTACTTCTGTACGCTCGCAGGGATTCACTCTCTTGCCGCCTTGATGCAACTTGAATGATTTAGCGTCTAAGTGAACTCTCGATTGCCAGGCCCAAATGCCAAACCCGAGATTCTCAAAGGTGGCGTAGTATACGCTGAGTCGGCGGTGTGCTCAAGTCCCGAACAGACAAAGATCCCGATGGATCGTCTAAAATGACTTAAATCCAGCCGCGTTCTGCAAACGAAACGCACTCTCCGCGACCAACGATCAGGTGATCAAGCACACGGATGCCCATGAACTGGCAGCATTTTATCACTCGCTCAGTGATTTGCTTATCCGCCTTGCTTGGCTCAGCGTTACCTGAAGGGTGATTATGCGCGAGGATCACGGCGGCTGCATTCACTTTTAACGCTTCACGCAGAATTTCCCGCGGATGCACTTCGACATGGTTAATGGTGCCACTAAACAATCGGCAGTGCTTCAGTATCCGGTTCTGGTTATCCATCAGGATCACCATAAAGATCTCGCGCTCTTCTCCCGCTAACTGACTCTGCAGGAATTCACGCGTCATATCAGGACTCAGCAGCGAGCTCTCTTCCAGCAGGCGCGCATTATAGTAACGACGCGCCAGCTCGCCGATGCCTCTTAACTGCGCATATTTCGCCACGCCGATTCCGTGTACATCCTGAAAATCTTCCAGCTCAGAAGAGAGTAATGTATAAAGCGAACCAAATTGCTTCAGCAGCTCGCGGGCAACGGTTAATACACACTTTCCTCGCGTTCCGGTGCGCAGAAAAAGCGCTAATAACTCCACATCCGATAGTGCCTCAATGCCGTACTGCAGCATCTTTTCGCGCGGCTTCTGGGGTGTCAAAACAATGTCCATATTCCCTCCTCCCGATCCCACATTTATGTTGCCATTTCACGCTCCCTCCTTCGACAGCCAATTTCAAAGCCTGCGTAGCGCCTCGCAAAGTGCTCTGCGGGCAAAAGCACGACAACATCAGGATTGTGATAAAATGCCCAGCTTCTGGTGAAATCCAACAGGAAAGAATCATGATCAGTCTGGCGGGTAAAAAAATTGTCCTCGGCGTAAGCGGCGGTATTGCGGCTTACAAAGCGCCTGAGCTGGTGCGCCGTTTGCGCGATCGCGGCGCGGAAGTTCGCGTGGTAATGACCGAAGGTGCTAAAGCTTTCATTACCCCGCTGAGCCTGCAAGCCGTTTCCGGGTATCCGGTTTCCGATAGCCTGCTCGATCCCGCTGCCGAAGCGGCAATGGGTCATATCGAGCTCGGTAAATGGGCCGATCTGGTGATCCTGGCGCCCGCCACCGCCGATTTGATTGCCCGCGTCGCTGCCGGAATGGCCAACGACCTGGTTTCCACGATTTGCCTCGCTACCCCTTCGCCTGTCGCGGTAGTACCGGCGATGAACCAGCAAATGTATCGCGCCGCAGCAACCCAGCATAATTTGCAGGTACTGGCCTCACGCGGTCTGCTGCTGTGGGGGCCGGACAGCGGCAGTCAGGCCTGTGGCGATGTTGGCCCTGGCCGCATGCTGGATCCGCTGACGATCGTTGATATGGCAGCCGCGTATTTTTCGCCTGTCAAAGATCTGCAACATCTGAACATCATGATTACCGCCGGCCCAACCCGTGAGCCGTTGGATCCGGTGCGTTACATTACTAATCTCAGCTCCGGTAAGATGGGCTTCGCTATTGCCGCCGCTGCCGCCAGCCGCGGAGCGAACGTTACGCTGGTTGCAGGCCCGGTCACGCTGCCAACACCTGCGCTGGTGCAACGCGTAGATGTCACCACCGCGCTGGAGATGGAAGCGGCCGTGCAGCGTAGCGCTCAGCAACAGCACATTTTTATCGGCTGCGCCGCCGTCGCGGATTACCGCGCTGCCAGCGTGGCGGAAGAGAAAATTAAAAAACAAGGCGATGAAATCACGATAAAAATGGTAAAAAACCCGGATATCGTCGCTGGTGTTGCCGCACTTTCTGAACATCGTCCCTTTGTTGTGGGGTTTGCCGCCGAAACAAATAATGTGGAAGAATATGCCCGGCAGAAACGCGCCCGCAAAAACCTTGACCTGATTTGCGCTAATGATGTTTCTCAATCAGATCAAGGCTTTAATAGCGACAACAACGCCTTACATCTTTTCTGGCAGGAAGGCGACAAACGCCTGCCGCTGGAACGCAAAGAACTTCTGGGCCACCAATTACTGGACGAGATCGTTACCCGTTATGATGAAAAAAATCGACGTTAAGATTCTGGACCCGCGTGTCGGCAAGCAATTTCCGCTACCGACTTATGCCACCTCCGGTTCCGCCGGACTTGACCTGCGCGCCTGTCTCGACGACGCCGTAGAGCTGGCGCCTGGCGCAACAACGTTGCTGCCAACCGGTCTGGCAATCCATATTGCCGATCCGTCGCTCGCTGCGGTTATTCTGCCGCGTTCGGGGCTGGGCCATAAGCATGGCGTGGTGCTGGGTAATCTGGTTGGTCTGATTGACTCGGATTACCAGGGGCAACTGATGGTTTCCGTCTGGAACCGCGGCCAGGACAGCTTCACTATCGTTCCGGGCGAGCGCATCGCGCAAATGGTGTTTGTACCCGTTGTACAGGCAGAATTTAATCTGGTGGAAGAGTTCGACGCGACTGAACGCGGCGAAGGCGGCTTTGGCCATTCCGGGCGTCAGTAAACCGCTCTATTTAACGCATCACACGGCGAAATAACGCGATAACATCACCGCAAACGCACATTGTTTGCGGTCGCCGTGTGGTCGCTCGCCTGACAAGTGTTTATTTTCAGGGGTATTTTAGAACATGGCAGAAAAACAAACTGCGAAAAGGAATCGCCGCGAGGAAATACTTCAGTCTCTGGCGCTGATGCTGGAATCCAGCGATGGAAGCCAGCGTATTACTACCGCGAAACTGGCCGCTTCCGTTGGCGTATCCGAAGCCGCGCTGTACCGTCATTTCCCCAGTAAAACGCGCATGTTCGATAGCCTGATTGAGTTTATCGAGGATAGCCTTATCAGCCGCATTAACCTGATTTTAAAGGATGAGAAAGACACAACTACGCGCCTGCGCCTGATTGTGCAGCTAATCCTCGGCTTCGGTGAACGTAATCCTGGCTTAACGCGCATTATGACTGGCCATGCGCTGATGTTTGAGCAGGATCGCTTGCAAGGGCGCATTAACCAGCTATTCGAACGTATTGAAGCGCAACTGCGCCAGGTTCTGCGCGAGCGCAAAATGCGTGAAGGCGAAGCCTATGCCACTGACGAAACGCTGCTGGCAGGCCAGCTGCTGGCGTTTTGTGAAGGGATGCTCTCGCGCTATGTGCGCAGTGAATTTAAATACAGCCCAACCGACGACTTTGACGCTCGCTGGCCGCTGCTCGCCGCGCAACTGCAATAACCTTTCTTTATGCAGCCTTTGTGGCTGCATTCTCACTTTCCGGCAATCTGTGAAAAAAGCAACGCAATTCGTTGACTGTTGATGGCCTCAAGCACTTCAGTTTATTTACTCTATGTGAACGCGCAGGGCACAAAACTGTTATGGCACACGCCCGGCAGGCACCTCCTGCCGGGCGCTACGGTTATACGCCGTACTGTTCGCGATACGCGCGAACCGCAGCCAGGTGATCGGCCATCTCCGGCTTCTCTTCCAGATACGCAATCAAATCTTTCAGCGTAATGATTGAAATGACTTTGCAGCCGTAATCACGCTCCACTTCCTGAATCGCGGAAATATCAGCGCGGCCGCGTTCCTGGCGATCCAGCGAAATCAGCACGCCAGCCAGCGTCGCGCCATTGGCCTGAATAACTTCCATCGACTCGCGGATAGCGGTGCCCGCAGTGATAACGTCATCCACCAGCATCACACGCCCCTGCAATGCGCTGCCAACCAGATTACCGCCTTCACCGTGATCTTTCGCCTCTTTACGGTTAAAGCAGTACGGCACATCGCGCTCATGATGTTCCGCCAGCGCCACCGCGGTGGTAGTCGCAATCGGAATACCTTTATAAGCCGGGCCAAACAGCAGGTCGAAATCAATCCCGGAATCCACCAACGCTTCGGCATAAAAACGGCCTAACAGAGCCAGATCGCGCCCGGTATTAAACAGCCCGGCGTTGAAGAAATAGGGGCTTTTACGCCCGGATTTCAGCGTGAATTCGCCAAACTTCAGTACCTGCTTATTAAGCGCAAATTCAATAAACTGACGCTGATACGCTTTCATGGATTCGCTCCTCATCTCACTTTTCAATTTACAGATTACGCAAAATAGTTCGCGCAGCAATGTGCAGGCAACCAGAGCCTGCCGCTGACAAAAAGGCTGCGTGAATTATGACGCGCAAAAAAAAGGGCGACTCTCAGTCGCCCTTGATAATTAATTCGCCAGCGCCGCTTTCTGCGTCGCGATAATCGATTCGATTCCCCCTCTGGCCAGCGCCAGCAGGGCCAATAACTCTTCATGGGAGAACGGCTCGCCTTCCGCCGTGCCCTGAACTTCAATCATGCGCCCATCTTCGGTCATCACCACGTTCATATCGGTCCCGGCGGCGGAGTCTTCCACATACTCCAGATCGCACACGGCCTCGCCGTTAACGATACCCACGGATACGGCGGCAACCATGCCTTTCATCGGATTGGTTTTCAGTTTCCCGGCCGCAACCAGTTTGTTCAGTGCATCCGCCAGCGCCACACAAGCACCGGTGATAGAAGCGGTACGGGTGCCGCCATCGGCCTGGAGCACATCGCAGTCGAGCGTAATGGTGAATTCACCTAATGCGTTCAGGTCAACTGCTGCACGCAGCGCACGCGCAATCAGACGCTGGATTTCCATGGTGCGACCGCCCTGTTTGCCTTTCGCGGCTTCACGCACGTTGCGGGTATGGGTGGAACGCGGCAGCATGCCATATTCCGCGGTGATCCAGCCCTGTCCCTGACCTTTCAGGAAACGCGGCACACCCTCTTCAATAGAGGCGGTGCACAGCACTTTGGTATCACCAAATTCAACCAGCACGGAGCCTTCAGCGTGTTTTGTATAGTTACGGGTCAGGGTGACGGGACGTACCTGAGTGGCGCTACGACCTGCTGGACGCATGATGATTTCTCCGGCTATTCGAATGTGGCTGCGCATTATACTGGCTTACCGTGGTTATTCCTATCCTGATAAGGCCACGAAAGCTATAATCCCCGCATATCTCTTTAATAACGGGAACGTCTATGATCCGCAGTATGACCGCCTACGCCCGGCGTGAAATCAAGGGTGAATGGGGCTCAGCCTCCTGGGAACTGCGCTCGGTAAACCAGCGTTATCTGGAAACTTACTTCCGCCTGCCGGAGCAATTCCGCAGCCTTGAACCGGTTGTCCGTGAACGTCTTCGTACCCGTCTGACCCGCGGCAAAGTGGAGTGCAACCTGCGTTTTGAACCCGATTCCAGCGCACAAGGGGAACTGATCCTCAACGAAAAACTGGCTAAACAGCTGGTATCTGCCGCTAACTGGATCAAATTGCAGAGTGACGAAGGGGAAATTAATCCGGTGGATATCCTGCGCTGGCCTGGCGTAATGGCCGCACAAGAACAGGATTTAGATGCCATTGCGACACAAATTCTCGCTGCGCTGGACGGCGCGCTGGATGACTTTATCGTCGCCCGTGAAACCGAAGGCCAGGCGCTGAAAGCGCTCATCGAGCAGCGTCTGGAAGGTGTGAGTACCGAAGTTGCCAAAGTGCGTACGCATATGCCGGAAATTCTGCAATGGCAGCGCGAACGGCTGGTTGCCAGGCTCGAAGAGGCGCAGGTACAACTGGAGAATAATCGCCTTGAGCAGGAACTGGTGCTGATGGCGCAGCGTATTGATGTGGCCGAAGAACTGGATCGGCTCGAAGCGCACGTAAAAGAAACCTACAACATTCTGAAGAAAAAAGAAGCCGTGGGTCGTCGCCTCGACTTTATGATGCAGGAATTTAATCGCGAGTCGAACACGCTGGCATCCAAGTCGATTAATGCTGAAGTCACCAATTCAGCTATTGAACTGAAAGTGTTGATTGAGCAGATGCGCGAGCAGATTCAAAATATCGAGTAATCTTTTTCGCTCTGTAGCGTTATCATTAAAAAAAGCCATTTAAAAATGGCTTTTTTGCTGAGTTTTATACCGGATAGAGAGCACATCATCCACGAATTCACTACGGATGATAATCGTCCGGTACTGTTCCATAAAAGCAGCATTGCTGCTGCTTTTATGTTGAACATGGATATCAGAATTACTTACCGACAACCGTACCCAAAATGTTGCTCACAGGAACACTGGAGTTTAATCCCTGAACACCGCCAATAACCCCGAGCAGGTTATTAATCGACTGTGCTGTGATATTGACTACACCGTTGCTGAAAAGGTTGCTGTAGTTATAAACACCGCCACCTGCATTGATATTAATAACTTTCCCGGCAAAAATATCACCATAGTTATTCAGATTGTTTGCTAAGTTAAAGTTCATTTCATTATCAGAAGAAATAGTATTTCTGTTAGTTAATGAACCCTTTGTCGTGGTAAACGAAACCTTATTTTTACCAACAAGGTATCCTTTGTTCTCAAAAGAATTGCTCATTGTCACGACCAAATCTTTATCCGCAGTGATAACACCCGTCAGATTGCCATTTTTGGCGCTACCGGAGCTATCGTTATCCAGTGACGCGGCGGTGATATTAACATCACCATAAGACTTGATAATGGCATAGTCATTATTTATAGCGTTAGCTTTAATATTTGCTGCCGCGCCTCCTAATGTCTGGCTATTTGCATTATAAAACAGGCCTGTGGTATTGATATCTAAAGTACCTGCCTGAGCAATAATGCGGCTATCTTCACTATAAATATTTTTAGCAGTCAGATTAACTGAACGTTTACCGATAAGCCCGCCTCTTTGGTCAGCCATGCCAAAATAGAAGCCATAGGGATCACCGTAGATATTACCATTATTATTGAAGAGGTTACCTTTAGTGGTAATGTTGATATCATTAACAGCAACAACCAGGGCTGCGTTACTATTCACATCACCTGTAGCAGTGATATTAATATCTTTACCGAGCAACAGACCGCCGTAGTTATCAATTAACCCGCCATTTATGTTCAGTATTCCTTCATCAGAGCGGAGCGCACCAACATAGTTTTCAAGCTTGTCGGATACCGAAAGACTCACATCGCCAATAGCACCAATGCTGCTTGCATAGTTAACCAGGTTTTTTGTCTCAATGTTAACTTTCTTCTCTGAAGAGATTTTCCCGTAGTGGTTATCGATATTGTAGCTGCTCTTGATATCGATATTACCATTCGCCGAAATCTGACCATTATTTTCCAGCGAATACGATGAAATCATAATGCCGCCATCGCCGGCAATAATCCCGCGAGAATCACTGCTGACAACATCGGCGGTCTTTGTATTATTGTTAATCAGCGTACTGTTTTTAGCATCAATTTTGATATGACCATTTACAGTACGGATACGACCACCGGTATTGTCGATAGTATTATAACTATTATTAACTAACTCGATATTCTGAATCGCATCCATAGTACCATTTCTGTTTGCTGTATTCAGAGAGTTAATGCCAATATAGCCGCCGTTAATCTGTCCATCGCTATTGTCAAAGAACCCTGTTTCGAGGGCAACGATCCCACCGGTCAGACCGTATGTTTTTTCCGTTCCGGAGTTACGCAGTGTATTACCATTGGTGTTGATCGCCAGCAACCCAGCCGAAGCCATTTTGCCATTCATGTTGTTCAGATAGCCGCTACTGATTGCAATGTCTTTACCTGCCTGGATATTACCGAGGCCAGAGTTGTCCAGCGTATTTTTTGCGGTATCAATATAGACTGATTCGTCACTGACAATACTGCCGCCAGAGTTATTAAGAACACCGGCCAGCTTCAGCAGAACAGTGGCGTTTGATTTAATAGCCGCATTTTTATTTTGTAACTGACCACGGGCATCAAGAGTAAAGCCACCCTTACCTGCGGCGATCACACCGCTATTATTGACGCCAGCGCCTTGTTCTGTGCTGATAAGCGTAATTTTGTCCGCATACATTCCGCCCAACTTAGCAACGTCGAGGCTATTGCTTTTACGGAAACCTTCAGCTCTCACGCTGCCCGTGATTTGATTGTTCGTATTGACATAATTATTACCCAGAACGAGTGTCAGATCTTTAGCTACGCCGACATAACCATTGACCGTTACAGAGCGAGTAATAAGTTCCGTTGGGGACTCATTAAGCAACTGAGCCTCAATGCTAATATCACCGCCATTAACGGCGTATCCTTTCAGTACACCATTCTGTACATCAGGCGTCCCGGAGGTTAACGTTACTTTATTCGTATTAATAAAACCGCAGCTTGAACAGGTTATGCCCGATGGGTTTGCAATGATCAGATGCGCTTCATCACCTGCGACTTCCAGCATGCCAGCCAGGTTTGTACGACCTGAACGTACTTCATTAAGAATAATTTTAGCGCTACCGGAAGTAAGGTTGCTGTTACCGCTTATCGCTCCACCGAGAATAGTATTGGTACCATTGGTGCTGTTATTAAATATTACACCTTCCTTTCCCACATTAAATTTGTCATAAATATTATGCGAAAGCCCATTTTCATTCGCTTTATTGATATCTATAACCGGCACATTATTAACAGCTCTGGCCGCTGCTGCGCGATTGCTGTTAATCATGTCCGCATGTACGGCCAACGGTAATGACAAGATAACCGCAGTAGCAATAGGTGTTACTTTAACTAAATAACGTTTTTGTTTCATTGTAACCTCTGAATATGATCTTTAGTTATTTGTGCATGTCTATATATGAAAGTTGTCGTCAATCAGTAATTAAAGAAAAACTGACACCCAGATAAATAAGTCAGTATTTGTCCGGGGAAAATAATTAAAGCCATGATTATAAATGCTGTTGCTATTCATTTAACAACCGCACCAATAAAATGAATTTAATAACACAACACAGTAAACATCTTAACGTCCTGTCACTTGTTATTCCTTCATTTATCGATAAACATCGACCCACAACTCCACCCACAAATAAAGTGACAATAGGCCATGCTCAAATCGCATTAAAATTCCGATAAACCATTACTATAAAATAAAAATTTCTATAGCCAGCCTTCCTTTATTTACCAAAGGCGATACTAATTGTATTGTCACAGTTCTGGCAAGCCTGTTTTATCCCGAGAACTAAAAATCATATTTTTCTCGCGCTCTGCATAAGACATATTGTCATAAAAAATAAAAACAATTAAATTATTAATATCAAGAAATAAACCACACCATTAAAAATAGAAAATGTTCGATAAATACAAATCAAAAGAATAAATATTGACTTGTCCTTCCGGAGAAAAATAAAATTAAAACGTCACCAATACATTTATTTATGGGAAAAAGAAATGCGTGAATTAAATACTCAAGAAATTGCAGCAGTATCCGGTGCCAGCCTGGCCTCCGTTGGAGGTTTTTTAGGTTTTCAGGCAGGAAATATTTTCGACTTCCTCACATCAAAAATTGGTCTGTCTACTAACTTCGGCAGCTATACCAGCCAGATTGGTACAGGTATCGGTCAATTATGTTCGCTGAATTTTACTGATGCTAAAGCAAACATTGCCAATGGTTATAACGGTCTGGTAAGTGCAGTAATTACAGCCATTGGTAACCTTTTTAAATAAAAAAACTGTAATTAACAGGAAGAGCCAGTGTATTACCGCTGGCTCTTTTTATTAAAAAACCGCATTGTTGTCCAAATTTAATGTGATGCTGTTCAATTGATTTATCTCTAAAAATATCGAATGGCTACTCACCGCCGACAGTAAATCCTTGTACTTTCTGTTTTGCCAACCAGTCCGCCAGAAATGTCACTTCCGGCAGACTCAACCAGCGCTGTATTTGTCGAAAACGCTCTGCCCCCACGCCAGGCAACGCAAGCCATTCTTGTTCTGTCTTGCCGATAAGTTCTTGCCAGCGGCTGATGCCCTGTGCATTTAATGCAGCCTGAGGCAAAGGAATTCCTAACGCGTTAATCCAACGGATAAAAGGATATTGACGTACTACGTTAAAACGATGCCAAAGCTTTAGCCCGCGGACAGGAGAAATGCCTGGCGTCGCCTGCAACTGCTCCTTTGTTAATGCCAGCCAGGAAAAGAGATGTTCGAAATGATGTGCTTTATGCAACATCCGCCAACCGCTTTCTCCCAGCCCTTCGATCCCCAGCGCCTTTGCAGAACTTAGCCATACCAGCCGGGCAATAAACTGTTCATTGCACTCTGCCGTGGCATAAAAGCAGCTAAGCGATGAAAAAAGCGGAGCCGGTGGAACGGGTTTTTCGCGAATAAGGCTGCGCCAGACCACGCGGTTAAGACGGGGAATCCCTTGCCCGGCAAGGCTCACGGAAACCTGATCGCCCGGTGCGATGTCCAGTTCCTGCCAGCGCCGGACAGAACCAAGATTTACCCTCTGAACGCGTTTATCATCCAGTTGTACAGCTTCAAGCTGTGCAACGACGGCAATTTTCCCGGTACGCCCAACGGTAAACTGAATATCTTTTACGCTGGCGACTTCCTCTATCGGATCATATTTCCATGCCACGACCCAATCACCGTGCCCAGGCAACCACGCCTTGCCCTGAGGTTCAGACCCCGAGCGAACGATGATACCGTCTGTCACGAAGGGCAAGGGGGAGGTAAACCAGCGGACACGTAAACGCTCTACGTCCTGCACAGTATTGACCGGCACGCTGTAATCGAGCACCTCACTAAATCCGCTCTTGCTCAGCGCAACCAGCCGTTGTGCCAGCGTTGTTGGGCCATCCGGCCATGCCCATACAAAGAAATCCAGTTCACGAAGCGGCTCTGGTGCGTCGCGTCGCATCATCGCACCTGCAACCCTGGCTCGGGCATTTAAGCCACCCGACTGCTTCTGGATATGGTTTTCACGGCGCAGAAAGAGTTCACCCTGCAAAACGCTGTTTGCCAGCTCGCCACTAACATTGTTGGGAATGGCCGGGATCGCGAGGACTTTTGCCGTCCAGTCCTCGCCCGCCAGCCCATTTCCACGGCTGATAGCCTGCACCAGCTTGCCCTGACGGTAGACCAGCGTGAGCGCTACGCCATCCACTTTTGGCTGTACCCAGAGATCTTTTTTCCCGGCCATCCACTGTTGCAGCAACTGCTTATTCGCCAGTTTGCGCACACCGGTATGCGCAACAGGATGAACGGTATTACCGCCAGGCGGTATTGATGAGTTGTAGGATATTTCGAGCGAAAAGCAGCGCTGCCAATAGGCAAGCCGGGCGTTTAGTCTATCGTAAACATCATCGCTGACGTCGCTTGCTCCCGATTTCCAGTACGCCTCATTCCACTGCGCGAGCTGCTGCTGCAAACGGCTTACTTCTTCCTGCGCCCGCGAAGGCGACCAGACAGGGCAAGTTGCAAAGCTGAATACGCTCCATAGCAACAGACAAACTGCAGCTCCGGCTCTTCTCCACATAGATATTTCTCCCTTTTGATAGCGCAATCGTTATAACGCCAGGAGGGAATGGCTTTCGATCAATAAACAGAGCTGTTGCGAGGCAGGTTCCGGAGATTCGCTACGGCGGTGAAAATTTGCAAACAAAACAGGAAAGCGGGCCGCAAAATGCCATACTGAGAGGGAAAAAGTGTGACAAATGCTACGTCACGTAGCGCTGATGTGTATAATAGGCACGTATGTAAGTTTCCTTTCGCAATTCACATACAAAAGACTCTCATGGCTCAAGGCACGCTATATATTGTTTCCGCCCCCAGCGGCGCGGGTAAATCAAGCCTCATCCAGGCTTTGCTGAAAACCCAACCGTTATACGACACTCAGGTTTCTGTTTCGCACACTACGCGCGCACCGCGCCCGGGTGAAGTGCACGGCGAACACTATTTCTTTGTTAATCATGACGAATTTAAAGCCATGATTGATGATGACGCGTTTCTTGAGCATGCCGAAGTATTTGGCAACTTTTACGGCACCTCCCGCGCAGCCATCGAGCAAGTGCTGGCGACCGGCGTGGATGTGTTCCTTGATATCGACTGGCAGGGCGCGCAGCAAATTCGCACCCGCATGCCGCAGGCGCGCAGCATCTTTATTCTGCCGCCGTCGAAGTTGGAGCTGGATCGCCGTCTGCGTGGACGCGGCCAGGACAGCGAAGAGGTAATTGCAAAGCGGATGGCGCAGGCCGTTGCGGAAATGAGCCATTACGCAGAATATGATTACCTGATTGTGAATGATGATTTCGATACCGCTCTGGGCGATCTGAAAACCATTATTCGCGCTGAACGCCTGCGTATGAGCCGCCAGAAGCAGCGACATGACGCTTTAATCAGCAAACTATTGGCAGACTGAGCCTGGTTTCAGTATCATGCCCAGTCATTTCTTCACCTGTGGAGCATTTTAAGTATGGCACGCGTAACTGTTCAGGACGCTGTAGAGAAAGTAGGTAACCGTTTTGACCTGGTGCTGGTCGCCGCGCGTCGCGCTCGTCAGATGCAGGTTGGCGGTAAAGATCCGTTAGTACCGGAAGAAAACGATAAAACCACCGTTATCGCGCTGCGCGAAATCGAAGAAGGTCTGATCAACAACCAGATCCTTGACGTGCGTGAGCGCCAGGAACAGCAAGAGCAGGAAGCCGCAGAACTGCAGGCCGTTACCGCCATTGCTGAAGGTCGTCGTTAATTAACCTGCAGGTCACCCTTGTATCTGTTTGAAAGCCTGAATCAACTGATTCAAAACTATCTGCCTGAAGATCAAATTAAACGTCTCAGGCAGGCGTATCTCGTTGCACGTGACGCTCACGAGGGCCAGACACGTTCAAGCGGTGAACCCTATATCACACACCCGGTAGCGGTGGCCTGTATTCTGGCCGAGATGAAACTCGACTACGAAACGCTGATGGCCGCGCTGCTGCATGACGTGATTGAAGATACCCCAGCCACTTACCAGGATATGGAACAACTGTTCGGCAAAAGCGTTGCCGAGCTGGTGGAAGGGGTATCCAAACTTGATAAGCTCAAGTTTCAGGATAAAAAAGAAGCGCAGGCCGAAAACTTTCGCAAGATGATCATGGCGATGGTGCAGGATATCCGCGTCATCCTGATCAAACTGGCCGACCGCACCCATAACATGCGCACGCTGGGCTCGCTTCGCCCGGACAAGCGTCGCCGCATCGCCCGTGAAACCCTCGAAATCTATAGTCCGCTGGCGCACCGTTTAGGTATTCACCACATCAAAACCGAGCTGGAAGAGCTGGGTTTCGAGGCGTTGTACCCGAACCGCTATCGCGTGATTAAAGAAGTGGTGAAAGCCGCGCGCGGCAACCGCAAAGAGATGATCCAAAAAATCCTCTCGGAAATCGAAGGGCGTTTACAGGAAGCGGGCATTCCCTGCCGCGTTAGCGGACGTGAAAAGCACCTCTATTCCATCTATTGCAAGATGGTGCTGAAAGAGCAACGCTTTCACTCGATCATGGATATTTACGCTTTCCGCGTTATCGTTCATGACCTGGATACCTGCTACCGCGTCCTGGGGCAGATGCACAGCCTGTACAAACCGCGTCCCGGTCGCGTGAAAGACTACATCGCCATTCCGAAGGCGAACGGCTATCAATCCCTGCATACCTCGATGATTGGTCCGCATGGCGTACCGGTCGAGGTGCAGATCCGTACTGAAGATATGGATCAAATGGCGGAAATGGGGGTTGCTGCGCACTGGGCCTATAAAGAGCACGGCGAGAGCAGCACCACCGCGCAAATCCGCGCCCAGCGCTGGATGCAAAGCCTGCTGGAGCTGCAACAGAGCGCCGGTAGCTCATTTGAATTTATCGAGAGCGTTAAATCTGATCTCTTCCCCGATGAGATTTATGTTTTCACCCCGGAAGGCCGCATTGTCGAGTTGCCCGCTGGCGCGACGCCGGTGGATTTTGCCTACGCGGTACACACGGATATCGGCCACGCCTGCGTCGGCGCACGCGTTGATCGCCAGCCATATCCGCTGTCGCAATCGCTCGCCAGCGGCCAGACGGTAGAGATTATTACCGCGCCGGGTGCCCGCCCGAATGCCGCATGGCTGAACTTTGTCGTCAGCTCAAAAGCGCGCGCGAAAATCCGTCAGATGTTGAAAAACCTCAAGCGTGACGACTCGGTAAGCCTCGGTCGCCGCCTGCTGAATCATGCGTTAGGCGGCAGCCGCAAGCTGGCCGAAATTCCGCAGGAGCATATTCAGCGCGAGCTTGAGCGTATGAAGCTGGCGACGCTCGACGATCTTTTGGCTGAAATCGGCCTTGGCAACGCCATGAGCGTCGTGGTCGCGAAAAACCTGCAGCAAGGGGAAGCGGTGCAAGCCGCGCCAACGCCGTCCAGCTCCAGCGGCAACGGTCATTTGCCGATTAAAGGCGCAGATGGCGTGCTGATCACCTTTGCCAAATGCTGCCGTCCGATCCCCGGCGACCCGATTGTCGCCCATGTCAGCCCCGGTAAAGGGCTGGTTATCCACCATGAGTCCTGCCGTAATATTCGTGGCTACCAGAAAGAGCCAGAGAAATTTATGGCTGTAGAGTGGGATAAAGAGACCGCGCAGGAATTTATCACCGAAATCAAGGTGGATATGTTCAACCATCAGGGAGCGCTGGCGAACCTCACGGCGGCAATTAATACGGCCTCATCCAATATTCAGAGTCTGAATACGGAAGAGAAAGATGGCCGCGTGTACAGCGCTTTCATCCGACTGACGGCGCGCGATCGCGTCCATCTGGCGAATATCATGCGTAAAATCCGCGTGATGCCGGATGTGATTAAAGTCACCCGTAACAGAAACTAATTGTATGAATTCTCAACGTTATGCGCGTATTCGCGAGATGCTCGCCAGACGTCAGCCCGATCTGACAGTTTGCATGGAGCAGGTTCACAAGCCCCATAACGTCTCTGCCATTATCCGCACCGCAGACGCCGTCGGCGTGCATGAGGTCCACGCTGTCTGGCCGGGCAACCGCATGCGCACCATGGCCTCCTCCGCCGCAGGCAGTAATAGCTGGGTGGAAGTGAAAACACACCGTACCATTGGCGATGCTGTCGGCGTGCTGAAAGCGCGCGGCATGCAGGTGCTCGCCACACATCTGTCGGACAACGCGGTCGACTTTCGCGAGATCGACTACACGCGCCCGACCTGCATTCTGATGGGCCAGGAGAAAACCGGGATCACGCAGGAAGCACTGGATCTGGCGGATCAGGACATCATCATTCCGATGATCGGCATGGTGCAGTCGCTCAACGTTTCCGTGGCCTCAGCATTAATTCTGTATGAAGCGCAACGTCAGCGGCAAAACGCCGGTATGTACCAGCGCGAAAACAGCATGCTGCCGGATGAAGAGCAGCAGCGCCTGCTGTTCGAAGGGGGTTACCCGGTGCTGGCGAAAGTCGCGAAACGCAAAGGGCTGCCTTACCCGCACGTCAATTCGGAAGGCCAGATCGAAGCCGATCCGACGTGGTGGGCCACTATGCAGGCGGCAGGATAACCGATGAAAGGTAAGCTGCTCGACGCGGTGCCCTTAAGTTCGCTGACCGGCGTCGGCGCGGCGCAGAGCAGCAAACTGGCGAAAATCGGCCTGCACACCGTGCAGGATCTGCTGCTTCACCTGCCACTGCGTTACGAAGATCGCACCCAGCTTTACCCCATTGCTGACCTGCTGCCGGGCATCTACGCCACGGTGGAAGGCGAAGTGCTGAACTGTAATATCACTTTCGGTGGTCGCCGAATGATGACCTGCCAGATCAGCGACGGTTCCGGCATCCTCACCATGCGCTTTTTCAACTTCAACGCGGCAATGAAAAACAGCCTCGCCACGGGCCGCCGCGTGCTGGCCTATGGCGAAGCAAAGCGCGGAAAGTATGGTGCGGAGATGATTCACCCGGAATACCGCGTGCAGGGCGATCTCAGTACTCCCGAATTACAGGAAACGCTTACGCCGGTTTACCCCACCACCGAAGGGATTAAGCAGGCGACATTGCGCAAACTGACCGACCAGGCGCTGGAACTGCTGGCGACCTGCGCCATCAGCGAACTGCTGCCGCCTGAGCTGGCACAGGGCATGATGAGCCTGCCGGAAGCGCTGCACACGCTGCATCGCCCGCCGCCGTCATTGCAACTGGCCGAACTTGAAGCGGGTACGCATCCGGCGCAGCGTCGTTTGATCCTTGAAGAATTACTGGCGCATAACCTGAGTATGCTGGCGCTGCGCGCCGGGGCTCAGCGCTATCATGCTCAGCCGCTCATTGCTAAAGATGAACTGAAGCAAGGCTTGCTGGCATCACTACCGTTTAAACCAACCGGCGCGCAAGCGCGGGTCGTGGCGGAGATCGAGCGCGATATGGCGCTGGATATCCCGATGATGCGCCTGGTTCAGGGCGATGTCGGCTCCGGTAAAACGCTGGTTGCCGCACTGGCCGCGTTACGGGCGATCGCCAACGGTAAGCAGGTGGCGATGATGGCACCAACCGAACTGCTGGCTGAGCAGCACGCCAACAATTTCCGCAACTGGTTTGCGCCGCTCGGTATCGAAGTGGGCTGGCTGGCGGGAAAACAAAAAGGGAAGGCGCGCCAGGCACAGCAGGATGCCATTGCCAATGGCGAAGTACAGATGGTGGTCGGCACGCACGCTATTTTCCAGGAGCAGGTGCAGTTTAACGGCCTCGCGCTGGTGATTATCGATGAGCAACACCGCTTTGGTGTCCACCAGCGTCTGGCATTGTGGGAGAAAGGCCAGCAGCAAGGATTCCATCCGCACCAGTTAATCATGACGGCCACCCCGATTCCGCGCACGCTGGCGATGACCGCCTACGCCGATCTCGATACGTCGGTTATCGACGAACTGCCACCGGGTCGCACACCGGTAACCACCGTCGCCATTCCGGATACTCGCCGCAATGAGATTATCGATCGCGTGCGCAACGCCTGCATCGACGAAGGCCGCCAGGCATACTGGGTATGTACGCTGATTGAAGAGTCCGATCTTCTGGAAGCGCAGGCGGCAGAAGCCACCTGGGAAGAGCTGAAGCTCGCGCTGCCAGAGCTGAATGTCGGGCTGGTGCATGGCCGCATGAAGCCAGCGGAAAAACAGGCAGTCATGCAGGCGTTCAAACAGGGTGAGCTGCATCTGCTGGTCGCGACCACGGTAATTGAAGTCGGTGTGGATGTGCCAAACTCCAGCCTGATGATTATCGAAAACCCGGAGCGGCTTGGCCTTGCGCAACTCCACCAGCTACGCGGGCGCGTCGGGCGCGGCGCGGTAGCCTCGCACTGCGTTTTGCTCTACAAATCCCCGCTCTCAAAGACAGCGCAAAAACGCTTACAGGTGCTGCGCGACAGCAACGACGGCTTTGTCATTGCGCAAAAAGATCTGGAAATTCGCGGCCCCGGCGAACTGCTGGGAACCCGCCAGACCGGCAATGCAGAATTCAAAGTCGCCGACCTGCTGCGCGACCAGGCGATGATCCCGGAAGTTCAGCGCGTCGCCCGCCATATTCACGAGCGTTATCCGCAGCTTGCAGCGGCATTAATCGAACGCTGGATGCCGGAAACAGAACGCTACTCCAACGCCTGAGTTTCAGAACCTTATCCGGTAGAAAGAACATCCCTTCGAAAAGTGTGTTTTTAACATAGCAACCGTTTGCTTTTACCAAACAGTCCGATAAAATCAGCGCTTTTCCATCAGGGGATTGTCTGAGATGTCCTTAAACACCATCGAGTCCGAAAATGCGCAACCGGTTGCGCAGACTCAACCCAGCGAGCTGATCTATCGCCTTGAAGACCGCCCGCCGCTGCCGCAAACCCTGTTTGCCGCGCTGCAACACCTGCTGGCGATGTTTGTTGGCGTGATTACGCCCGCGCTGCTGATCTGCCAGGCGCTGGGGTTACCGGCTCAGGACACTCAGCACATCATCAGCATGTCGCTGTTCGCCTCCGGCGTCGCTTCCATCATCCAGATTAAAGCCTGGGGCCCGGTGGGTTCCGGTCTGCTGTCGATTCAGGGGACCAGCTTCAACTTCGTTGCGCCGTTAATCATGGGCGGCACGGCGCTGAAAACCGGCGGTGCGGATGTGCCAACCATGATGGCTGCGCTGTTCGGCACCCTGATGCTGGCAAGCTGTACCGAAATGGTTATCTCGCGCATTCTGCCGCTGGCACGCCGCATTATTACTCCGCTGGTTTCCGGCGTGGTGGTGATGATTATCGGCCTGTCGCTGATCCAGGTTGGCCTGACTTCCGTCGGCGGTGGTTTTGCCGCAATGGGCAACCACACCTTCGGCGCGCCGAAAAACCTGCTGCTGGCGGGCGTGGTGCTGGCGATCATTATTCTGCTCAACCGTCAGCGTAATCCGTACCTGCGTATTGCTTCACTGGTGATCGCCATGGCGGTCGGTTATGTTCTGGCGCTGTTTATGGGCATGCTGCCGGAATATAGCGCGCCAGCGAACGCCTTTATGGTACCAACGCCGCTCTATTACGGCCTGAGCATCGACTGGAACCTGCTGCTGCCGCTGATGCTGGTATTTATGATCACCTCGCTGGAAACCATCGGCGACATCACCGCCACCTCTGACGTTTCCGAGCAGCCCGTCGCCGGCCCGGTATACATGAAGCGCCTGAAAGGCGGCGTGCTGGCGAACGGCATCAACTCGTTTGTTTCGGCGGTGTTCAACACTTTCCCGAACTCCTGCTTTGGCCAGAACAACGGCGTGATTCAGTTGACCGGCGTCGCCAGCCGCTATATCGGTTTCTTCGTGGCGCTGATGCTGGTTGTGCTGGGTCTGTTCCCGGCGGTCAGCGCTTTCGTTCAGCAGTTGCCTGAGCCAGTGCTCGGCGGCGCAACGCTGGTGATGTTCGGTACGATTGCCGCATCCGGCGTGCGTATCGTCTCCCGCGAGCCGCTGAACCGCCGCGCGATTATGATTATCGCGCTGTCGCTGGCCGTGGGCCTTGGCGTTTCCCAGCAGCCGCAGATCCTGCAATTCGCGCCAGACTGGCTGAAAAACCTGCTCTCCTCCGGTATCGCCGCAGGCGGTATCACCGCAATTGTATTGAATCTGATTTTTCCGCCAGAGAAAAACTGACCGCGCCACGGCAGCCGGGCTTACCGGCTGCCGCTGTCATCTCCTTTCATCATTCCGCCCTTGAGCATTGCGCATAAATCGTGCATAACTGCCTGATTGACACTTCGGGGATGGAAGATCATGAAATTTCTTGGAAAGCTGCTTTTAGTTGTCGTTATCGTCCTGCTACTGGCGATAGTGGCCGCTTATTTTCTGCTGCAAACCCGTTGGGGCGCGACACAGGTCAGCAACTGGGTAAATGACAACAGCGACTATCACCTCACCTTCGACGTGATTGATCACCGCTTCTCCTCGCCTTCCCATGTGTTACTGAAAAACGTCAATTTCGGCCGCAAAGGTAACCCGGCGACACTGGTCGCTAAAACCGTGGATATTGGCCTGAGCAGCCGCCAGTTGACCGATCCGCTGCACGCCGACACTATTTTATTGCAGGATGGCACGCTCAATTTCTCCCCGTCTGCCGCGCCGCTTCCCTTCCAGGCCGATCGCCTGCAGCTCAATAATATGGCGTTCAATAGCCCGACCACGGGCTGGGATCTGAGCGCGCAACGGGTGATGGGCGGCGTCTCGCCCTGGCAGCCGGTGGCCGGCAATGTGCTGGGCAGTAAAACGCAAATTCAGATGAGCGCCGGTTCGCTGACGTTAAACGGTGTTCCGGCCAGCAACGTGCTCATTCAGGGCAGTATTGACAAAGATGTTGTTACCCTGACGACTATCGGCGCGGACATGGCGCGCGGCTCGCTGACCGGCGATGCAAAACGCACTGCTGATGGCGGCTGGGTGGTGAATAACCTGCGCCTGAACGATATTCGCCTGCAAAGCGATAAAACCCTGCTCGATTTCTTCAATCCGCTGACCACGTTACCGTCATTACAGATTGGCCGTGTCGACGTGACGGACGCGCGTTTACAGGGGCCGGGCTGGGCGGTTACCGACCTCGATCTGAGCCTGAGCAATTTGACGCTGATTAAGGGTGACTGGCAGAGCGACGACGGCAGGCTGTCGATGAACGCCAGCGAGTTTATTTACGGCTCGCTGCATCTGTTCGACCCGATCCTGAATGCCAACTTTTCTCCGCAGGGAATTGCGCTACAACAGTTCACCTCGCGCTGGGAAAACGGCATGGTGCGCACCTCCGGTAACTGGTATCGCGCGGGCCATGCGCTGGTGCTCGACGACGCCGCGTTCGCCGGGCTGGAGTACACGCTGCCGGAAAACTGGAAGCAACTGTGGATGGACGATCTACCGCCGTGGCTGAACACGGTAACGCTGAAGAAATTCAGCGCCAGCCGCAACCTGGTGATTGATATCGATCCGACGTTCCCGTGGCAGCTCACCGCGCTGGATGGTTATGGCGACAATCTGCAACTGGTGCGCGAAGGAAAATGGGGCGTCTGGAGCGGTAGCGCAAAACTGAATGCCGCAGCGGCAACATTCAACCGCGTGGACGTGCGCCGCCCGTCGCTGGCGCTGAATGCCAACGGCAACGTGGTCAATATTACCGAACTGAGCGCTTTCACCGACAAGGGGTTGCTGGAAGCGAAAGCCGTGGTCTCGCAAACGCCGGATCGCAGCGTCAATGTCAGCCTTAACGGACGCGGCGTACCGCTGAATGTGCTCCAGGAGTGGGGCTGGCCAGCGTTACCGATTAGCGGAGATGGCAACCTGCAACTGACCGCCAGCGGCAGCATACGCGCCGATGCCCCGCTGAAGCCCAGCGTTAACGGCGAGTTATCTGCGGTGAACGTACAGAAACAGCAGGTAAAACAGAGCATGCATGGCGGCGTGGTATCGGGCGGCGTAGTGGCGCCTCCCGCAACTGAGGCTCCCGCACAGCCCGCCCCTGCCCAGCCCTGAAACATTGCTTTAACAAAAATTGCGCCTTCCCCGTGCGAATGTGGAAGGCTTTTTAACGGTGATCTACGCTTCTTCTCAATTTTTCAGGAAGGACTGTTACGATGACCGCCGTTATCATTCTCGCCGTTTTTCTTATCAGCGTGTTTTATGCGCATTCCCGCGGCATAGAGAAACAAAAGCTTTCGCGCCAGTTGTTTGATCATTCGACGTTTATGGCGCCGATCAATATGTTTATGACCGGTTTTTCGCGCCTGCCGCCAAAGCAGCCTTTTTTTGATACCGCCGAGTTTCCCGAGTTACAGCCAATTACGGATAACTGGCAGGTAATACGTGAAGAAGCACTGCGTTTGCAGGATCACATCAAAGCAGCGCAGACCAATAATGACGCCGGTTTTAACACCTTCTTTAAACGCGGCTGGAAGCGTTTTTATCTGAAATGGTACGACGATGCCCATCCTTCGGCGCAGGCGCTCTGCCCGGTCACTACCCGGCTGGTAAACCAGATCCCCTCCATTAAGGCGGCGATGTTTGCCGAGCTTCCTCCGGGGGCTTATCTTGGTAAACACCGCGACCCGTATGCCGGTTCCGTGCGTTACCACTTAGGCTTATCCACGCCGAATGACAATCGTTGTTTTATCGAGGTCGATCGCCAACGCCACAGCTGGCGCGACGGAGAAGCCGTGATTTTTGACGAAACATATGTTCACTGGGCGGAAAACAAAACGGACCAGACACGCATTATTCTGTTCTGCGACATCGAACGGCCAATGAAATGGCGATGGGCGCAGGCGATCAACCATTGGGTTGGTGCCACGCTGATGTCTGCCGCCAGTTCGCCGAACGACGAAGGCGACCGTACCGGCGCCATCAACCGGATCTTCAAATATGTTTATGCCCTGCGAGAAGGCGGCCAGCGCCTTAAAAAACGCAGCCGCAAGCTCTACTATGCGTTGAAATACCTGGTTATTATCGCGATTTTCGCCGCGATTATTGTGCCGGGTTTACTGTAATCGCTCCCTCTCCCGGCCAGGAGAGGGAAATACCCCCGCAAAATTAGAGCGTAATACGCACTTCACTCCCTTGCGGCGTAATCACCACACCCAGCTCGCTGCCGGACTGCGTTGCGCCCTGCACTCCGGCAATCTGCGCAATATTGCGCAGGCACAGCGTCCAGTTACGCCCTGCACCGTCAGCCTGAATCGTAATCACGCCATTTGCACGTTTCGCCCGCAGACGGAAGATCACCGCGCCGCGGGCATCCGGTACTTCGCACAACGCTTCGTGCCCATCATCCAGCGCGAAAAGCTGAAATGCCGTACCCTCGTGCCAGGCATAATCCGGGCGTTGATCGTTACTGCCCAGCGCCAGCAGCGTGTTATCGCGCACGTAAACCGGCAGGCTCATAAAGTTGTGGCGCTGTTTATGCCAGCGGTTGCCGATCTGTACGTCGTTATGCCACAGATGCGTCCAGCATCCTTCCGGCAAGTAAAACTGCACATCGCCCGCTTCGCTGAACACCGGCGCGACCAGCAGCGCATCGCCGAGCATATACTGCCTGTCGAGATAGTCGCAGGCCGGATCGTCCGGGAAGGCCAGCACCATGGCACGCATCATCGGCACGCCAGATTCATGCGCCTGCGCAGCCTGGCGATAAAGGTATGGCATCAGGCAGCATTTCAACTGTGTGAAGTGGCGTACCACATCGCAGGACTCTTCATCGTACGCCCACGGCACGCGGTAGGATTTGCTGCCATGCAGGCGACTGTGGCTGGAGAACAGCCCGAACGCGCACCAGCGTTTGTAAACATGCGCAGGCGCAGTATTTTCGAAGCCGCCGATATCGTGGCTCCAGAAGCCAAAACCGGAAAGACCAATCGATAACCCGCCGCGCAAGCTTTCGGCCATCGATTCGTAGTTGGCGTAGCAGTCGCCGCCCCAGTGGACCGGGAACTGTTGCGCGCCCACGGAAGCCGAGCGGGCAAACAGCACCGCTTCCTGCTCGCCAACCGTCTCTTTCAGCACATTCCACACCAGTTCGTTGTAGATGTACGCATAATGGTTGTGCATCTTCTGCGGGCACGCGCCGTTATGCCACGCAACATCGGTCGGAATGCGTTCGCCGAAATCGGTTTTGAAGCAGTCCACGCCCATCGCCACCAGGCCTTTGAGCTTATCGGCATACCACTGGCAGGCTTCCGGGTTGGTAAAGTCGTAAATCGCCAGCCCCGGCTGCCATTTGTCCCACTGCCACAGCGAGCCATCCGGGCGTTTCAGCAAGTAACCCTTCTCTTTAAGCTCGCGGAAAACGGGCGATTTTTGCCCGATATAGGGGTTAATCCAGACACAGATTTTCAGCCCGCGCGCTTTCAGCCGCTTCATCATGCCGGCCGGATCCGGGAAGGTCAGCGGGTCCCATTCGAAATCGCACCACTGGAAGGCTTTCATCCAGAAGCAGTCAAAGTGGAACACATGCAGCGGCAACTGGCGTTCGGCCATGCCATCGATAAAGCTGTTCACCGTCGTTTCGTCGTAGTTGGTGGTGAACGAAGTGGTCAGCCACAGGCCGAATGACCACGCGGGCGGCAGCGCCGGACGGCCAGTGAAGCGGGTATAGCGATCCAGCACCGTCTGCGGCGTCGGCCCGTCGATAACGAAATACTCCAGATACTCGCCTTCAACGCTGAACTGCACTTTGGAGACCTTCTCCGAACCGATTTCAAATTCCACGGCTTCCGGGTGATTAACCAGCACGCCATAACCACGATTGGTCAGGTAGAAGGGGATATTTTTGTACGACTGCTCGGTGCTGGTGCCGCCATCGCGGTTCCAGGTTTCCACCGCCTGGCCGTTGCGCACCAGCGCGGTAAAGCGCTCGCCGAGGCCATACACCGTTTCACCCACGCCGAGATCCAGCCGCTCAAAAAGGTAGTTGCGCCCGCTGTTGCCATTCTGCACATAGCCATTATTTTTCAACTGGCTGCCGGTGATGCGCTCGCCATCGCGCAGAAAATCGATCGCCCAGTTGTCGCCTTTCCCCACGCGAACACTAAGCGAACCGCTTTGCAGCTCGGCAAACGCTTCCGTGTTACGTATCTCCACGTGAACGTTTTGCGCAACGTTAAGCGGGAAGTGCGGGCCGTTATCCAGCGCGCCCTGAAAGTGCTCAATGCGCACACCGATAATCCCTTCCTGCGGCGAGGAAAAGCGCAGCGTAAACAAAGGGGTATCCAGTTGCCAGGTGCGCTCACGCACATCGCGCGGTGCGGCATAGACCACCATCTCATTGCCCTGTTGTTCAACCTCAAATACCTGAACCGGCTGGATTAACGTCAACCCCGGCTGGATAAGCCAGTTGCCATCACTAATTTTCATCTGTCACTCCTTACAGTAATTCTTCCCGGGCAGAAACATGGCCAAACCCCTGTTTGCCGCGGTACTCGCCACGCGCCAGTTGCGCCATGATCGCTTTCAGGAACGGCGTTTTCAGCGTGTAAAAGCGTTTGGCGATAATGGCGCTGAGCAGGTAGCAAAGCGCCGGAACCAGCGTGAACAAGGCAATAATGATGCTGATGGTGGTACTGTTCTGGCTGTGAGCCGCGGCATCGTAACCGCCACCAGCCAGCGCCCAGCCAATCAACGCGCCGCCAAATGCAAGGCCGAGTTTCAGCACAAACAGCGTACCGGCAAAGCTGATGCCGGTAAGGCGCTTACCGTTGCACCATTCGCCGTAATCGACGGTGTCGGACATCATCACCCACTGGATTGGCGTCACCAGCTGGTGCAGCACGCCGATGACAAAGATAAAGATGAACATGGTGACGCTGGCCTGGATCGGCACGAAGAACATGGCGATGCTCAGCACGGTGAGCGCGGCGTTAGTCCACCAGAAGATGGTGACTTTGCATTTCCAGTCGGTCAGCGGTTTCGCCAGCGCGCTGCCAATCAGGTTGCCGACGCAGTAGGTGGTGAGGAACGCGGTAAAAATAGCGGCATCGCCCATGATCCAGGTGACGTAATACATCATCGCGCCGCCGCGCACGCAGACGGCGAGGATGTTGAGGATGGTCAGCACGCCGACGATGCGCCACTGGTCGTTCTGCCAGATATCGCGCAGATCTTCACGCATTGAGGTGGTGCTCGGCGGTGCCTGGATACGCTCTTTGGTGGTGAAGAAGCAGAACGCCAGCATCATAAAGGCGACCACCGAGAGCACCGCTATCCCGCCCTGGAAACCGGCGACTTTGTCTTCGCCGCCAATTAATTTCACCAGCGGCATCATCAGCACCGTAGAGAGCATGCCGCCTGCGGTGGCGAGAACGAAGCGCCAGGATTGCAGCGAGATGCGCTGTGTCGGGTCATTAGTGATAACGCCGCCGAGCGCGCAATAGGGAATATTGACCACGGTGTAAAGCAGGGTGAGTAACGTATAAGTTACAGCGGCATAAATCATTTTGCCGCTCATGCTGAGATCCGGCGTGCTGTAGGCCAGCACGCAGACCACGCCAAACGGCAGCGCGCCGAAGATGATCCACGGGCGGAATTTCCCCCAGCGGCTGCGTGTGCGGTCGGCAAGCAGCCCCATGCACGGGTCGGAAATGGCGTCTAAGGCGCGCGCCAGCAGGAACATGGTGCCGACAAACCCGGCGGGAATACCGAAAATATCGGTATAGAAAAACATCATGTACAACATCACGTTATCGAAGACGATATGGCTGGCGGCATCGCCCATCCCGTAGCCAATTTTTTCTTTCACAGAAATAATCTGACTGTCCATTTTTGTTTCCTTTACGCGTGAAAAGTGCACAGAGAGCGGTTTCACACGTTGTAAACGATTGGTTTTCAGCCGGGTATTGCGATTTCTTGTTATCAATTTACGTTTATTCTTTTCTGTGATCGCTCCCCCTTTCACCGAAGCGAAGCGGCTAAGCAATGGAAAAGATAGGGATTTATCTTAAACGGTCTATTTTACTGGCCGCACAATGAGAAAAATTCTGATGAGGGTATGTGGTAAATGACTGAAAGTAGCTATAATGCGCCCCGCCTCCATGTAGCAATGCAGGCGCGGAAGATCGTCATCTCCGGTGAGGTGGCTGGACTTCAAATCCAGTTGGGGCCGCCAGCGGTCCCGGGCAGGTTCGACTCCTGTGATCTTCCGCCAAAGTTGCCAATATATTTATTTCCAATTCCACCTCTAAAGTATTATTTTATCATCTCATGTATTAATAAGAGATTGAGAGTTTAGGATATGGAAGAGCAAATTTATAACGTTGCGCCTGATGACGAGCAGACATCTAATGAATCAATAGTCCAAACGGAAGAAGAAATTGATGATGCTCCTTTTGTAGAATTTGATATCTCCGTTTCGCCAGCAGATCCCACTTTAGAATTACTTGTAAATCAAATCAATAGAAACGACATAATTATACCTTTTTACCAAAGGAATTATGTATGGAAAATAGAACAAGCATCAAAACTTATTGAGTCCTTTTTAATGGGGTTACCTGTTCCACAAATATTCTTATATGTAAACGACGATGATCAACTTGAAGTCATTGATGGTCAACAGAGAATTATGTCGGTAAAATATTTCATCGATGGATATTTCGGTGATGAGATAAAAGGGAAAAGACAAATATTTAAGTTAAAAGGTTTGTCTGAAGTATCTCAATATAACGGTTTAACTTTTGCTGATTTATCGCCAAAGGATCAACGAAAAATAAGGAATTCAACATTACGTGCAATACATATCAAGCAATTAAAGCCAAGTAAACGAAATGATAGTGTATTCCATATTTTTGAACGACTTAACACCGGAGGGACACAACTGAAACCTCAAGAAATACGGAATGCTGTTTATCGAGGGCCGATTGTCGAAGAGTTAAAAGAATTATGCAATGACCCAAACTGGAGGAAAATATTAAATATTAAAACCGGTGATAAACATCAAAAAGATATGGAAATTCTCCTGCGCGTTTTCTCATTATTTCAGAGCTGGAGAGAATATGAAAAACCTATGATTCGTTTTCTCAATAATACAATGCAAGAAGAAAGAACGTTCAATAGTCATAAGGCTACAGTTTTCAAAGAAAGATTTCCTCAAGCTATTAAATTTATTATTGAAAAACTTGAAAGACCATTTAGACCAAGAAATGTCGTTAATTTAGCTGTCCTGGATTCTATATTAGTTACTTTGCTCGAAAACCCACAATTTATGAATGATAAATTTGAGGAAAAATATTTTTCTCTTGTAGGTGATCAACGGTTTATAAACAACTCCTCAATTTCAACAGCAGATGTATCTGTGCTGCATGAACGCTTTCACCTTGCAAAGGAGTTACTTCAAGATGATGAATAGCTGTTTGGTTGAATATTTTAGAAAAATAGATATTCTTTTTTTAGAGCTTGATAAATTAGCTCCTGAAAACGATGTAAAGAATCGTTCAATTCGGAATGAATTTGCAGGTTTAATGGTCATTAGTTTAGCTGCAAACTATGAAAATTGTGTTAAAACTATTTTAATAAACTATGCTGATCTTTTTCATGATAAATTCTCTCATCAAGTTGAAAGGAAATACAGCTATCTTAATAGTAGGATTAAATACGAAACACTAAAGGAATATTTAAGCCATTTCGATGGCGATCTTTTTAATTTTGAGAACAAAGTTTCCAAGTATTCTATAAAACTCAAAAATGAAATCAATAAAACTTATGATCAAATATTAACTTGGCGGCACTCTTACGCTCATGCAAATTCAGTGATAACTTCATTAACTGACGCGTATAAGGCACACCGATATGCCAAATATATTCTTTATTCTTTCGAGGATTCGTTATTAGGCCATGCAAAGAGAGATAGCGTTAGGCTGATAAATATTTTCAATCGTAATTCTTCCTTTGCATTTGATGCAATTGAAAGCAACTATGAAAAAATTAAAGACAGGATCAATAATGAAACTAATTTAATTGCACAGAAAGATGAGGCCAACTACCTTTTAGCAACCGCGAGGAAATTCAAAACTATTTGTGAAGAGGCGCAGCAGAAAGCTAATGAATGTTCCATTAACATTCTTCCATCAATTTTAAACCAAGCTCAAAATGCTGCGACAGAATGCCAAAAAGCCTCAAAAGCATTCTCAGCATTAAAAAATGGATTATGCCAAGCGGCTACTTAGAGATTTTGCTAAGTTCAGCATTTAACGGCTCAACACCCAACCTTTCCAGTTCCTTTCTACCAAGGGTTTTGAGCCAATTCCCCAAACTCATCCCCGCGTCATTTGCAGCCGCTTCAAACTGCGCTTTCAACTCTGGTGTGATCCTAATTTGAAATGTGGGAGCTTTGCCGCATTTTGACTGATTAGTGTCACGTTTAGCTTTTGTCATGTACGTACCTAAAGCATAATCTTTAACCACTCAGGCACGTCCCCTGGCATAAGTCGTCCTGACATTTAAACGCCCTCGCCAGGTACTTGCGATACCAGACGAGAGCTAACCATCCCCAACTATCAAGGAGTTGATAATGGCTGATCCGCATTCTACCCCAGACTTTACGCCCACCGGAACCGAGCACAGTGTAATTGTGCGCTATCGCCCGAATCAGGGCGACACCAGTACGCCGTGCATTATGCTTTCCGGCAAGTGGTTGCGCGATGCCGGGTTTGATACCGGGCAACATCTGCTGGTGAAAGTGATGCAGGGTTGCATTGTGCTAACCAAACACAGCGAGAAGGAAGAGTGGCTGGCAAGCGAGCTGGATAAAACCCGCAGGCAACTCAGGGAAGTGAAAAGCGTCATGAAAAACGCCTATCTGCAATCAAAGCCTAACTGAGCGCCCTTTCTCCTTTATCTTCATAGTGGTTGCGCTAATGAAATGCAGTATGAGTATCTGGCATACTGCATAGCTTATTCAGCAATCAGAACGCATATCGCGCAGGCATGGCAGATGAACGCTTAACCCAATCCCCGGCAGGTGAATTTATCATGTTCGCCAGCGGTGACGGGAAAGTACGCATTACATGCCGCTTCGAGCATGAAACCTTATGGCTCCCGCAGGCGTCCATTGCCGCACTTTACCAGGTCAGCCCGCAAGCAATAACCCAACATATCAAAGCCATTTATGAAGAAGGAGAGCTTGAACAAAACACAACCTGTAAGTCTTAATTACAGGTTCAGCAGGCAGAACCCGCCAGGTTAGCGAACTCAACCGCGTGGTCAATATGTGGCTGGACTTTGCCGAAGACCAGGCCCGCCGTCGTCAGCAGGTATTTCTGCGTGACTGGCAGTTAAAGTTGGATCAATTTCTGCAATTCAACGACCGTGATGTTCTGCAAGATGCAGGAAAAATAACTAAAAAAGCAGCAGATGAAAAAGCACAAACGGAATACGTCCAGTTTGCTGAGCAACAGCGGCGCTTAAAAGAGTCGGAAGGAGAGAAAAGCATCGCAGATTTACTTCCGTGGAGTAAAAAGCCACGTGAATAGTGGAATCTTTTATTTTCATTAATATAATGGCTAAAGAAATAATCACAATTTTATATATAATAAAATTGTTTTTTAATACCCTTGATTGTCAATCGGAGGTATAAAACACCCCCGAGACGTTATGGTTCATCAGTTTTTTATAATCACGATCTTGTTTTTTTCAAGCGCATAAAAACATGTCCATCCCAGCGCAGATCATAGTTTATATTTCCGATACCGGATAAACCAAGGTTATGGGCGATAACATTAAAAACAGTTTCGCATGAGCAGGCACTATTTTTTCTCAGCCTGTAAACCCCCTCGTTAACATCAAATAAATAAACCGATCCGCCACAATTTAACAGTGCCGTAGAATGTGAAAAGCTGGAATACGTATGCTCAAGGGGATGCAGGATCCTTTCGCTTAATGCCGTGGATATAACAATGGCAGTATTATTATATGCTGGGACATTGTTCAGAATACATTCCATGTGAAATCTCGCAGCAGTATCGCCCGCCAACTCATAATGTAATCTGTAACCGGCTCGCTTTGCTAATAAATCCTCCTGCCTGTTTAACGTTTGCAGAAGTTGTATACGCCCTTCTGTTGTTCTGTGCATTTTTATGGCAGAATTTTGCACATAATTACCAAAATCAAAAAAACGCTGTTTGTCATTAATGGCAAATCCAACTGTATTTTTATCATTGGCAATTTCTCGCAGCGCATCAGAAGTCCAGTACAGCGAGGAACCGAAGCAAATACCATTAAGCTGATGCTTATCAAGATAATTATTGTAATCCCTATAAATATCGACGCACTTCTCAAATCCATTTAATATTTCATTCATTTACATTGCACCTTAATTTTATAAGTTATTAACCCATTAAAAAGTACATTAAGATCTGATCGCATGAATGAAAACTATATAAGTATGCACTGTAAGAATCTTCTAAAAACGCTTTAAATAAGAATTACAATAAACACTAACGCGTTTAACACAATGATTTTTATTTGATGATTTGTTATTTGCGTTAAGACGCAACGCAAACTGCATTAACAATGCAATACACTATTTTCCCTTCACCTCTAATGGGCCCTTCTGTATTTGCAAGGGTGACGATAATAATAGAGGATGAGGAAAATATTACCGTATTCGCCAAACGCGCCCGGCCAGCAAGACGAACCCCGTCCTCACCAACGTTATCTGCGCATAAAACAACCGATATCGGGCGCCACCGTGATTTATCACTCAGGGCGTTCAGGAGTAACATAGGCACTCCAAAAACCGATAGATAACAACCAACAGACAACAACCGATGAAACGCTCATTTTTTATCGTCGCCACCGTTTTTTACTTCAACACCGCTTTTGCCGCAGCACCGTTACCGAAAGATGTCAGTGATTTCCGCGCGCTTGCCGAGCAGTGCGAACATTTTGCCAGCGAACAGGACAGCGATCTCGATGAGCAACAGCAAAAAGCGCTGGATGCCAACCTTGAAGCCACCTGCGGCAAAGCCGTGGTTCAGCTCAAAACGTTACGGGAAAAGTATAAAAACGACGAGGAATTAATGAAGATCATCAATGCCTATGATTTTTGATGGCCCTGATGGCGTGAATACGTCACGAAGATCCAACAGAATCTCCTGGTACGTGGTAGTGGCAGTGCACCAGGTGACCTGAACCGTTTTGTGAATAAGTCTTATTGCATATGCATTAACAAACGTCGGGTAGGGGGAGCAGGGAAATTGTAGCGCGTCGGGGATCTGACCATTTTCAACTCGTTGCTGTCTTTGCGCTCCTGAAAGGTCGCCTCCGGTACAACTTTACCGGCAATACAGCAAAAACAGTCATTCCAGTTATTGTAGATCTGGATCAGTTCCGCGACGCTGTTTAACCCGAGTTTTCGCAGGATCGAGTTTTTGTAATTACTGACGATTTTCTTATCCAAACCGAGCGCTTGCGCAATTTCATCACCCGCCTGGTAATCCAGAAGCAGGAGTAAAATTTTATGCTCCGTTTTATTCAGGTGGATTTCTCGGGTAATATCAAACTTTGATTTTCCTTTCAATAACTTAATGGTTTTCTTAAGCTCATGCTTCAGGAAAGATAAAGAGGAAGATTTATCCACTTTTATGAATCGTGAACATATAAACGAAGGAAAACTTTTTTCTTCACTCAGGATTAAAATGAGTTTATCCACGCTAAAGAATAATATTTGTTCATCCCCACGATCGTACGCAATCAATGTATGTGTTGCGCAAGGATTAATCGTTTTGAGCAGTATATCCATGCCCATCACAAAGTAACTATCTTGTGAGATGATATACATATTCAGCCTCCCGATAAGGTTATTTCTCGCCTCGTCCACATGACTGATACGTTTGTCAGAGTAGTGTTAACGTTTGCTGCAGGATTTACCTTTCCCATTGAAAAATAAAGGTTTTCCACCCATAATATTATGAATAAATAATGACCAGGTATTCTACTCTACCGTCTCGCCTGCACCGTTAGAGTTGTTAATAATACATTATATTTCCGTTAAAAACTTCGCAAGCTAATCGGTAAAATAAAACGAAAAAAAATAACTGGAATATATCAAAGCAATGCACTATGAGCGCTAAAGCGCTTATTCATACGGAATTTTGTAACACCGTATTAATTAACAGGTTGATTAACGTATCTTAATTATTAAAAAAGAAAAAAATGGATGAAGGGAAAATTTTATTTTCTAACTTTTGCTACCTGTCGAATAGTTACCTACTAAAATTAGTTATCTTTTTCTTAATAGCAAGAATGCCGATCATGTTTTAGGATTTTTCATACAGCAAGCGAATGATTAAGAAATTAATTAACAATTGCAGATTACACAAAGCTGACAAACGACGTTGTTAACCAGCCTCTTAAATTTTATCTGTAATAGTCAAAAGCGAACTCTGCTGCCCAGTGCCAGATGAAAGATTGCACTACCCGTATAGAACGCTTACATTCGAAAGACATGCCTTGCTTTTCAAACTGTTATTGTTCAGGGAGTGTTATGTCTTTCGCTGATCCCACGGTTATCACTGCCACTCATCCGGAGTGCTGCTGATGGCGATGCCCAAACTGCGTAACTGGTTGCCGCTACTTTTCCTCTCACTGCTCTTTGTCGCCATGATGGAGCGGGTCCATCTGCCCGCTGCGCTCCTGCTGGGGCCGATGTTTGCCGGGATTATTCTCGCCATCCTTAACCGACCGGTAGTGGTAAGCAAAACCAGTTTCGGCGTTGCGCAGGCGGTGGTTGGCGCAATGATCGCCCATGCCATTCCCCCCTCGGTGTTCGGTCGTATTGCTGCCGACTGGCCGCTGTTTATCAGTTGCATTGTCTCGGTGATTTTCGCCAGCGCCATTCTCGGCTGGATTATGGCGAAGCTACAGGTTTTTCCAGGCTCCACGGCGATCTGGGGGTCGTCGCCGGGCGCGGCGGCAGCCATGACCATTATGGCTGAGAGTTTCGGTGCCGATGTCCGCCTGGTGGCATTTATGCAGTATCTGCGGGTAATGATTGTGGCGCTGGTCGCGGTGCTGGTAACCCGCATATGGATGGGCGCGACCAGCCCGGATCACGCGGTTGCGACATTTACCCTGTTCGGCCCGGTGCGCTGGCTGCCGTTTGCCGGTACGTTGCTGGTCATTGCGGCAGGTTATCTGATCGCCCGGCGAGTAAAACTTCCCTCCGGTCCGATGCTGATAACGTTAATACTGGGGACCATTATCGAAGATACCAGGGTGTTGTCGCTGGAATTGCCGCCGTGGCTGCTGGCGCTCTCCTACGCGGTGATTGGCTGGAGCATCGGGTTGCGCTTTACGCGGGAGATTGTCTGGTACGCCGCCCGCGCACTGCCGCGCGTGTTGCTGTCGGTGCTGACACTGGTAGCCGTGTGCTGCGGCTTTGCATTTTTGCTGGTGCAGTTCGCCGGTATCGATCCGCTCACCGCCTATCTCGCCACCAGCCCCGGCGGGGCAGACACGGTGGCGATCATCGCCTCTTCAAGCCACGTTGATATCTCGTTTGTGATGGCGATGCAGACCGGACGCTTTATTCTGGTGCTGATCACCGGCCCGGCGATTTCACGTTTTGTGGCGAAGAGGCTGGGAGCTTAACCCCGGCAGGAACGTCAATGCCGGGGCGACAATCACTCTGCAGCCAGACGCAGCCTTTCGATCACCCCAGCCACTTCACGGCGCGCGTCACCTTGCAGCGTCTGTAATGGCGGCGGCAGACACGGCGCCGTCACCACACCGAGCAATTCGGCGGCAGTTGCGATCACCCGCAGGCTGCCACCATAGCGTTTGAATAGATCCCACAGCGGTGCCAGCGCGTCGGAATGCGCCCGCGCCTGCGCCATGTCGCCAGCCTGCGCCGCGCGGGAGATGGCCAGCGCCGCTTGCGGGAAGAGTCCGCCCAGCACCGAATACCAGATCCCGCAACCAGCGCTCAGACCGTCCACTGCGATAGCATCGCCGCTGATGCCGAGCGTAATATGTGCCGGAATGTGCCCCCGCAGCGCCGCAATCCGCTCCTGCGCACCAAGGGGAGGAATTTTGATCGAGCCAATATTGGGTAACCGGGCGATGCGAGCAAGCAGCGCATCGCTGAAGGTGAAATGCGTCGCACCGGGATTATCGTAAACACATAGCGGCACCGACAATTCGCGAGTCACCGCCGCGTACAGGCCAAAGACTTCCTCTTCGGTTAACGCGTGATAGGAAACCGGCGCCAGCAGCACCGCGCTAACGCCCGCTTTTTGCGCATCCTCCGCCAGCCACAGCACATCGCGGGTACGCAGTGCGCCAATCCCGGCGATCACCGGCACCGCGCCGGAGTGCTCCGTCGCCAGACGCAGCGCGGCAGCGCGTTCATTACGGCTGAAATAGGGATAGCAACCCGTCGATCCTAACGCGCCAATCGAATCCACCCCGGCCACGCGGAGCTTCTCGATCAGCCGAACGTATGCAGCTTCATCCAGCCGCTCATCAACCAGCGGCGTCAGCGGAAATGCGCTCAGCCCCGTGAAATCCATGCTTTACCCCCTTCAGAGTCATAAACCCAGCGCTGTTTTCTCACAGCAATAGCCTGGCATCATACGTTGCAATCCGGCGAAAAGTTCGTCGCCTGCCTCACATAATGCAGCCTGCGGCATTTCCGGCAGGCTCTCGAGGATGAACCCCAATTTCCGTCGCCAACCGGAACAGCGTAGCGCAGGCGAATAGCGTTGTAGAGATCCACCACCGGGTGAATGGCCGGTACCACGCCGTAGCGCAAACAGATATCCCGCACCACTTGCCAGCCACCGCGCGCAGCCGGTGGTCTTTACCATAACGGCCAGCGAATGCCATTCATGAACATCGCTCATAACGTCATTATGATTTAATGACGTTATCATTTGTGTCGCTCTGATTAAGATAACGTTCCGCCTTTGTCGGTACCCTCCTCGTTATTGAATCAGGATCCTATGAGCAACAAGATACACGGGCCGCTGTTCCTCGCGATCCTCAGCGCGCTGATGGCCTTTACTTCTCTGTCGACAGATATCTATCTACCCGCCATGCCGCTAATGGCCAGCGAGCTGCAAGGGGATATCGAACTGACCATTACCGGTTTCTTAATCGGCTTCGCGCTGGCACAACTGGTATGGGGACCGATCAGCGACGCCATAGGCCGCCGTCGGCCGCTGTTTATCGGTATGCTGCTGTTTATTATCGGTTCCGCTGGCTGCGCCCTGTCGACGGATATTGAGCAAATTGTCTTCTGGCGCGTGTTTCAGGCCTTTGGCGCCTGTACCGGGCCGATGCTGGCGCGGGCGATGATCCGCGATCTGTTTGCCCGCACCCGCGCCGCGCAGATGCTCTCGACGCTGACCATCATTATGGCTATCGCCCCGATTATCGGGCCGCTGGCGGGCGGGCAAATCATTAAGATCACCAGTTGGCACGCCATTTTCTGGCTGCTGGCGGTGATTGGCGGGTTGATGTTCCTCTCCCTCTATGCGCTGCCGGAAACCCTGCCGCCGGAAAAACGGGTCAACACCTCGCTGGCGGGCGCATTTACCAACTATTTCTCGCTGCTGCACAATCGCGCCTTTATGCGTTTTACGCTGTGCCTGACTTTTTTCTACGTTTCCGCATACGCATTTATTACCGGGTCGCCATTCGTCTATATCCGCTATTACGGTATCGATCCGCAATATTACGGCTGGCTGTTCGCCATCAATATTGTGGGGCTGATGGGGATGAGCGTGGTGAACCGGCGGCTGGTACAGCGCCATCCGCTGGAACGGCTGCTGAAAATCGCTGTAGCGGGTGCGGCTGTTGCAGCCGTCGCATTGGCATTGGTGGTGAAGCTGCAACTGGGCGGCATTGCTGCGGTCGTTGTCTGCGTCTTCTTGTTCTTCTCGATGAACGGCATTATCGCTGCAACCTCCACCGCCGCGGCGCTTGATGCCGTACCAACCATTGCCGGGTCAGCCGCCGCATTAATGGGTTCCTTACAGTACGGCAGCGGCATCATTTCGTCCCTGCTGCTGACGTGGTTTCGCGACGGTACGCCGTGGACAATGGCATGGGTCATGGCACTCTTCACGCTCGCCAGCGCGGCGATGGTATTGCGCCGCCATTCATGATTCCGGCTCATAAGATCATGCCGATTTCCCCCAATAGTCGCAGGTAATTGGCAGGGCTATGATCGCTGTTCCCGGAAACCGTGCGGGGCATCGGTCATGCCAGCCGCCACCGATTTTCCGCCCGGTGAGTAAACTTAACGATAAGACCACACTGGAGAAAACCATGAAGATCACCCGCAATGCTTCCATTCCTTCCGCGCAAGGCCCGCAGGAATATTTCACTGGCCGCGTGCGGATCGACGCGCCGTTTAAGGCCGAAGAACCTGCCCGCGTGGGCGGCGCAACCGTGACGTTTGAACCGGGCGCGCGCACCGCGTGGCATACCCATCCGCTCGGCCAGACGCTGATCGTCACCCACGGTAAAGGCTGGATCCAGTGCGAAGGCGAAGCCATTCAGGAGATGAACCCGGGCGATATCGTCTGGATCCCGGAGGATGTTAAACACTGGCACGGCGCGACAGCAGATACGGCGATGACCCATATTGCCATCGCCGAGTCGTTAAATGGCAGCCCGGTGACCTGGCTTGAACAGGTTACCGACGAGCAATATCGCGGCTAACGAAGAAGTCATGAATAACGGTGAGAACAACGTGGTGGTGATCGCCGACGATGTGGATATCAACGAAATTCTCTTCCGCCCGACGCGGCAAGCGCTGTAAAACCGTGGCGCAGGGCGTGCCTGCGCCGGTTTAACGTGGCAACAATTCCGGCGTAAAACGCTGCAACTCACTCAGCAACAGCGGGTTATCCGGCGAGTTAAACAGGTCGCTCAGTTCCGTTTTTTTGTTATGGAAAGCCAGCGCTTCCGGGTTCGCTTTACCACTGATCGCCTGTTTCGCTTTACGGTTACACCATTGGCGGTACTCTTCCAGCGTGGCGCGGTAGCGCTGTGCATTCTCACGCATTAAGTGTTCAGCCAGCCGGAATTTGCCGTAGCGGTCGCAAAGCTGGCTTTCGATGTAGATCGCTTTCGGCAGGATATCCATCATCAGGGTGATAAAATCCAGCACCTGCTCAAGGTGGCGATCGGTCAGCTCATCGGCGAACGAGAGCAGATTATCAATCAGCGACAACACTTCATTACGCTCGCAGGCCAACTGCGCCAGCAGGCTTGCCGCTACGTCTTTGGTCTCTTCCACCAGCGCTTTATCCAGCAGCAACACGCGGGCCGATTCCACCACGCCAAAATAGCGCGACAGTTTTTCCATATAAAAGATGACGTTCTGCGCATGAATATCGGCGGAGATCACGTCAATGCTCTGCTGTAGCTTGTCGATTTTTTTCGCCAGATACAGGGTTTGCACCACAATTGCGCCGACAACAATACCCGTCGAAAGGCCGATCGCCGCCAGTTGCGTGGCTTGCGCCATCTGCACCAGTTGCTTCAATTCGGTGATGGATTCCGGGTTAAAAGGGATCTGTTTGAGCGGCATATGCTGCGCAATCCCTGATTTTTCCGCCAGTTCCGTCCAGTACGCCACACCGTCGCGCAGCACCGCTTTCCCGTTTTGCAGCGCTTCCAGCACGTCCGGATAGACCTTAAGCCAGTCAAACGTGAATATCGTATCCATTAAAAAATGTCCTCTTCAGGTTTCAGAAGCTGCTGGCGCATCGCCGCAATTTGCACCACCGCCGGTAACGTAACGCGATAAGCCGGGCCGGTCAGCGCCGGTAGTGTGAGCAGCGCGGAGATCGCCATTCCCACTGGCCCGGCGAAAATACCGATCGCCCGCACCAGCCCCGCATTGGCAGCCAGCGCCAGCCCGCGTCCCAGCAGCGCTCTGGCGACAGCATTGGCCACAATCAGCGACACCTGGTAAGACATAAACCCGCCGAGGCGAATCGCCGCGATAATGGCGGACAGCGCCGCGCCGCCCGCCAGATTGCCGTTGATTTTCAATTGTGCGCGCACGCTGGCGCGTTCGGCTTCACTCATGTTTTCCCAGGAGTCCTCAAACAACTTCGCCAGCATCGCTTTCTCGATTTCTACCGTATCGGCGGAGAAATCCGTTTTCACGCCGATTTTTTTACACACATCGGTCAGGATCTCTTTGTACGGCACGCCGTTGCGGCGAATGAAGTTCATCAGCGAATCACCGCCAAAATGCTGTAATTCCGCGCCGATAAGCTGCCAAACTTTGCGAAAATCGCCGTTTGCCGCCTTGAATGCCTCATCGCCGGTTAACGACTCGGTGTAACGCGTGGAACCATCTTTGTCGGTGGTTAAATAGTTCACCAGTACGCCCAGCATCTCCTGGTCTGCATAGCGCAGAAGCTCCAGGTCTGTATCCTGCCTGTAGTTATTTGCCATCGGTTGTTGACTCTGTGGTAGCGCTGTCCTGACGTGCGGCAGCATGGGTGAGAAATTGAACTTCAACGCGGCGGTTGCGCTCATCATCAGGCGAAATGCCGCTGAGCGGTTGTGAATCGCCAAAACCGGCGACAATCACGCGCCGCGATTGTTGTTCATCCAGCGAGGTGACCAGCAGTTTGCGCGCTTCCCGCGCACGGGCGGCTGAGAGCGTGTAGTTGTCGTCATAAACGGTACAGAAACGGGAAATATCGGTGACCGGATTGCTGACCTGCAAGTTGTCGGTATGCCCTTCAACAAACACCTGGGTATTCGCCGCGCTGCCAACAAACTCAGCAATCCGCGGAGCCAGACGCGCCAGCGCATCTTTTGCCTGATCGGTGATACAGGCGCTGCCTTTGGCGAAAATTTTGTCGCGCAGGGTGATTTTGCCGCTGGCCATATCAAACCCCACCAGCATCTCTTCTCCGCGATCGGTCATCTCCTTTTGCATGCTGTGCATCAGGGTGTTCAGCTTCTGCTGCGCTGCCGCCAGGCCACTGTTTTTCTCCTGCTCGCGCTTCACTTCCGCCACTTTATTTTGCAGCACCGATAACACCAGCATCAGCATGACCACGGCCATCACGCCCGCCATCAGATCCGAGATAGAGACCCACTCATTTGGTTTATCTTTCATCGGCTGATTTACGCCTCTGCGCTTTCAGGCAGCGGATTCAGCCTGTAGTGTTGCGCTTCGGTCAGCAATGTCGCGAGCTTACGCTGCATATCCATCACCGCCGCAATCAGCGCCTCTTTTTCTGCCGATGGCAACTGGCTGGCGAGCTGTTTCGCCGTAACATCGCACAGATCTTCCAGCTTCTCATGCAGCGTGACGATGACCTTGCAGGCGTTTTCCAGCGCGGCTTGCGACTCATTAAAGCGCTTCGGCAGCGACTCCAGCCGCTGGTTGCTGACGGAGACGGCCATCAGGCTGGTCTGGATCTCTTTGGTGACTCGCTTGATGTATTGCGTCATCTCCTGCACTTCAATGTTGAGGTTTTCACTGGTGATGGAGAAGTCGTTCATCACCCGGCTCTGTACTTTCGCCGCCTCGTTGGTTTTCTCGCTCAGCTCCGTCATGGTGCTATCAATACGCGCCGACATGGTATCGACCGACTGGCTGATCACCGTGGTCGCCGAGGTGAGCTGGCTGGCCATCTCCGACATATTGCTGCTGAAGGCATCGCCCATCTCGCCAATCGCCGCTTTGAGGGATCGTTCGATGGTTTCCATGGTGGCGCTTAGCTGGCGGGTGGAAGCAGACAGCATCTCGCTCATCTGCTGTACGTTGCGGGTAAAGTCGCTGTTCATCTCTGTCACCACAGCAGAAAGCTCGCTGCGGATATCGTTCATCACGCTGCTTAAATCCTCGCCCAGCGTGGAAACAACTCCTTGCAGGCTTTCCGCGGAATCCGCCACTTTCTGCGAAGCGTTACTCATCGCGCCAGCCGCCTGTTGCAGCGCCTCCAGGTTCTGCTGGCTGCTGCGCGTATAGCTCTCCAGCAGACTGCGGGATTGTCCGTTGATATCGGCAATTTCCGTCAATGTCGCCAGTTGATGCGTATGGCGCTGCGCTTCGTACTCTTCGGCGCGTTTCGCCTGCTGAACAAACTCATCGCGTAATGTCTGAGTTTGCTGCGCCAGCGCCGCGACGAGGCTTTCGGTGGCCGTTTTCTGCGCCTGCTGTTGCTGCACGTGGCGCTGCGCTTCGGCCTCTTCGCCCTGTTTTACCTGCTGCGCAAACATATCGCGCAGCGTTTGGGTTTCCTGCGCGAATGCCGCAACGAGCGTGTCAGTCGCCGTTATTTGCGCCTGCTGCTGTTGTTGAAGTTGCGCACGGCGCGCGGCCTCTTCCGCTTCACGGCTTTCATCAATTGCCTGCTGCAACCGGGCCATGCACCAGCTTAAGCGGCGCTCTTCATAGCCGTTATGGGTTTCCCACCACTTCAGGACAATAAAGGCGATAATCCCCCAGGTAGAGGTTTTAAATTTCACCCCCAGCCCCTGCATCATATTCATCAGATCGCCCATGGCGCTGTCCATCGCGCCAATGCTGTTGCCGGTGTTATGCAGAATGCCGGAGGCTTTATCCAGCGCCAGCCCGAGGCCAAGAAACGTGCCCAGCAGGCCGACAATTAACAGCATCCCCGGCATAATGGCGGCGATCTTCTCCGCTTTCGTCGCCACCGACTGGCTAAGTTCAGCAGCAGAACCCAGCCCGGAATTCATTTTTCCCTGCGTCTGACCATCCCATAATGTTTGCCAGTTCGCCTCTTTCGCACGACGCTTCACGCCGCGAATGGTCAGCGTCACGCCAGCCACCATCGCTATAAAGAAGATAAGCTGTAACACATCCAGACCGGGAATCAGGAAATGACCGACCTCGACCAGCAGGTTCATGCCATCACCTCAACCATCAGCCCTTTTTCGGTACGTTGTTCGCAATCGTTGGCAAAGATGATCGCAAAGTCATTGATCAGATACTGTTCTTCCGTCGAGAGCGCCGACCACGGGCGGTTATCCTGCGAACACTGAATCAGCAGACGCCCCACTTCCGCGCCGCGCTCCAGCAGAAATTCATTTCCTTCATCAATCAGTTGCTGTTCGTCTTTTTCCAGCATTTGCAGGAAGCCTTCGGCCGCATTCACGTAACAGCGACGCGCCTGCAAGGTATCTTCCAGCGCATTCAGTTCTTGTTCTTCGCGCGGCAGGGAAATCTGCAAGTCGTTGAGCATAGCCATATCTTCCGCGCTCAACGTTTCATTGTTCTGGGCGCGCAACAAGCGATCGCGCAGCATGCGGCTGCGGGAGAGCACCTTGCTATCGCGTTCCCAATCCGCCTCCAGTAACTGGCGGCTTTTCTCCCAGGCGATGATCATCTCTTCAAAGATAAACGGAATGATCGGCTTACCGAACTGACGAGTCGTCAGCGCATCCAGTTGTAGTGTGTGCGCTTCGCTGAACTCCGCATCCTGTTTAATCAGTCGGTTAGCGGCGAAAATGATAAACAGCAGGTCATCATCAATCTCTTCCACACGGGTAACGGATTCCATACGGCTTTCGTAAAACGCCAGCAGTTTCTGCACCGCACGCAGGCGCAGGTAGTATTCAAAGTCCTGCAAATCGTCGCGCTCAAGGGCGATGTCCACTTCCGCTTTGGCAATCATGTAGTTGTTCAGCATCGCAATGGCGGAAACGGCGGATTTCTCCTCGCCATGCAGTTCACGTTCCGCTTCAGCCAGCGCTTCTGCATGGCGGCGAGCCTCTTCCAGCGCGGCTTTATCGAGCTGCTGCTGATGCGCGCCTTTGCACCAGTCAATCACCCATTGAATCGCTTTCTGCGCGCGACGCACCAGCGGGTGTTTATCGGCTTTCTCCAGCCACGCCAGCCCTTTATCCAGCAATGCCAGCGCTGTTTTGACCCAGGGATGCGTAAAGTACGCGCCTACCATCTTCAGGAAAGTGCGGCCTTTGCTGATGTGCGGTTTAATGCGCGTCCACATCTGGCTGACTTTACCGACAAAACCTTCCGCTTTTTCCGCCATCCAGCCAATGGCGCTACTGACGTACTCTTTCGCCTTGCTCACCGCCGACGAAACAAAGCTGCCAACCGAGGAAACCACAGAGGAAGCAAAACTGCATACCGAACTGAAAAAACCCATTTTTTTAATCCCTTAGCTCACGCCGAGCATTTTTCTTGCTGTGTCAATGTGTGGAGGTATGTGTGATGCAGAAGAGGCGATCGCGCGATACGCTTCGCGGATCTGCGTCAGCGCGCTTTCAATATGCGCCAGCGCCAGTTGTTGTTGCGGGCTGCGAACGGCTTTCGGCAATGCCAGCCGCATCGCATTGCGCATATCGCGCCCGGAAAGGCCATCGGAAAGGGTAACCGCCTGCGCGATCAGGGTTTCGCGGTCATCCGCCAGTGGAATGGCCGCGACCAGCAGTTTGTCCCAGATGCGCTGGCGCTCAGGCTCGCCGGGCAGGGTAAAGCCGATATGATGGGTGATGCGGCTCAGGAAGGCGCTATCGTAATTTTTCACAAAGTTGGTGGCGAAAATCACGATACCCGCGTGTTTTTCCAGTTCGATAAGCAAGGTGGAACGCATGGCATTGACCTCATTATCAATACCCTGCGTGACAGAAGAGAGGCGTTTACCAAGCAGCGTGTCGGCTTCGTCAAAGAACAATACGGCATTTTCGCGTTCGGCCTGGCGAAAAAGCGCAGCAATATTCTTCGCTGTTTCGCCCATGAATTTGCTTTCCAGGTCGGTAATGCTCACCAGCATGATATTGCGCGCCAGCGAACCGGCCAGCGCCTCGGCGGTCAGGGTTTTTCCGGTGCCTGGCGGGCCGTAAAAATTAAGGACAATACCTTTTCCTTGCGGGTCAACGGCAGAGAACCCCCAGTCAAGGTAGATCTGCTGGTAGTGCTCGATTTTGGCTTTCGCTTCATCCAGTTGTTCAATCACTTCCGCCGCCAGGGCGACATCGCTTTCCAGCGTAAAACGCGGCGCAATCGCTGGAGCGAAAAGGGATGTCTCCTCGTCATCGGCTTTTTCCCGCTGCCGGGAGAACTGCGGGCTGATGCGTCCGGATGTCATACTGTCGCCTCTCTGTGTTAACGGTTTCGGTTTACGCGAACCAAACATATAAAATCCCTGTCCTTGATAACGTCGCGGTCGCTATATGGCGTGAAAACGGGTATGTAAATCCTGTTCAAATTGCTCGCGCAGCGAGGCGGGCGAAAGAATGCCGATGTCCGGCAGCCAGTAGCGCAGCCAGCGAAACAGCGTATGCGGATCGCTGATCGCCGTGGAGAGCGTCAGGCTACCGTCGTCGTGGTGTTCAATAATGCGTTGCGCGGGGAACAGCGCCCGGCGGGTAACATATTCCGCGGCATGCGCCGATACGCGCAGTACCGTCTCCACCCGCGAGCCAAAGCGAATACCGACATGATTTTCCAGCTCGGCGACCACCTCAGCGAGCAGCTCAAAGCGCTGTTCGGTGCTGGTTAGCCGCTCAATACGCGCCACTTCAAACGCCTTTAACTGCCCTTTTTCTATGGCCGCCAGGTACCACAAGCCGTACTGGTTAATCAGCCGGTAAGGCTGCGCGCGCCGGGCTTTGTCGCGGTAGCGATATTCCACTTCTGTACGCTGGCTAATGGCCTGATTTAACTGGTTAAGCAACGGCTCAAGCTGCTGGTTTTGCCGGCTGCTCGGTGCGTGAAAGGCGATATTGCTGCGCTGTTTCATGCTGTTACGCAGCGATTGTCCGTCCTGCCGCGGGAAGAGATGCGCCACGCCGGTAAAGTCAGCGAATTCCGCCAGATGACCGCTGTGTAATGTCGGAAGAAGGTGGGCGCTGAGTTTATAGCGTCCTGGCGAAACCTGATCGAGGATATGCCCCAGCCGCGCAAGGTCGCGGTAAGCCGTGCGTTCCGTTATGCCGAATTTATCGCACAGCCACGCCTTATCGATGGTTTTGCCCTGATAGAGCGCAGCGAAAATTTCGCACAGCCGCTCAATCAACGGGTCGTGTTTTCTGTCGTGACTTTCCTTCATTGCTGCGGGTTCCGGAATAAAGTCTCACAAGACGTTAAAAGTACAGCCTGACTATCGCGCCACGGCCCGAAGTTTCAGGTAAAACCTTGTTTTTGTTCATAGGGATTAACGGCAGAAAACAGGAAAACTAAAATGAAATTTCCGCGTGCTATGCAATCCCCTGATTCTATTAAGGGAAAGATAAACGTCCTCGCTGACAGGAGATGTCAGTGCACGGTAATTGCCGCCTGCCGTTTCGCTAACTTCAACAAAACATCAACGAATCGGCCACTTACGTTGTTCATTCCCCGTGCGGAAAAGATAATCGTTATTTACTTTGGTATATAACGAGAAGCATGATGAAAACGATGGCAGGTAAGTGTGCAGCGGTGATGGCGCTGGCGGTGTTTAGCGCTACGCCCGTTCTGGCAAAAGATATTCGCGTCACTTATGCCGGTTCGATGGGCAAAGTGATGGATCAGGGACTGGGGCCGGTGTTTGCGAAAGCGGAAAACGGTGCCTGGCAGGGCCAGGGACAGGGCGCTTACGGGATGGCGCGTTTGCTGGCGAGCCATAAACTGACGGCGGACGTGTTTGTCTCCATCAACCCTGGCCCCATGCAAATCCTGAAAGATGCAGGCTTAATCGATGATGCCGTCCCGGTCGCCAGCACCAGCATGGTGATAGCGTACAGCCCGAAAGGGAAATATGCCGCGCAGTTTGCCGACTCCAGTAAACATCATGATGCCGGCTGGCTGAAGCTGCTGGCGCAGAAAGATATTCACTTCGGCCGTACCGATCCGTATGCCGATCCGAAAGGGCAGAACATTGTCTTTACTCTGCTGCTGGCGGAAAAATATTACCACCAGCCGGGCATCGCGCAGAAAGTGCTGGGCGACCTGCAAAACCCGGAACAGACTCACCAGGAAGGCGGCCTGCTGGCGCGCCTCGAGAGCGGCCAGATTGACGCTGCAGCCGGTTACGAAAGCGAAGTGCGTTCCGCCCATCTGCCATATGTCGCGCTGCCGGATGAGATCAACCTCAGCAACCCGGCGCTGGCGAAGCAGTGGTATGACACCGTCAGTTTCACCATTAAAGATAGCGCAGGTAAAGATCAAACCCTGCACACGCAGCCGATGGTGTTCTATGCGGCAGTGCTGAAGAACGCGCCAAACGGCACCGATCAGGCGAAGAAATTCGTTGAATTTATGCAAAGTGCGCAGGGGCAACGGATCTTTAACCAATATGGTTACGCCGCGCCGAAAGGCAACGCGCTGTATCGCTGATGCGCCAGGCCGGGCGTATGGCGGGCTGGTTGTCGCTTCCCGCATTGCTGCTGTTGTGCATTCCGTTTGTTACCCTGCTGCATGAAACGCCGTGGGGCCACTTCCGGCTTGCCTGGCGGGATGACCATGCGATTGCCGTGTCGCTCGGCCTTGGGCTGCTGGCCCTGTGCCTGATTATCCTGATCGGCCTGCCGGTAGCCTGGTGGTTGGCGCGAGCTACCGGGCGCAAACGTCTGATCGCCGAGCTGCTGGTGATGGTTCCGCTGCTGACGCCGCCGCTGTCGATGGGCATTTTGCTGGTTTCTGCATGGGGGCCGTACGGCCTGTTTGGTCAGTGGCTGTCGCAGGTCGGCATGACGCTGGTCAACAATCCTGCCGCCTTTGTGCTGGCGCAACTTTACGGCGCACTTCCCTACTTTATTGTGGTGGCGCGCAGCGCCTTCAGCACCGTACCGAAAACGATTCTTGAAGCCGGGCAGACGCTTGGCGCGGGCGGCTGGCAGCGCTTTCGCTATCTGGCGCTGCCAATGGCGATGCCAGGGCTGGCCTCGGCTATTGCGCTGGCCTGGGTGCGGGCGGTTGGCGAGTTCGGCATTGTGATGATCTTCGCTTACTTTCCGCAGGGGATTCCGGTCAAGCTCTACACCAACCTGCAAAACGACGGCGTCGATTCCGTTTATACCCTGCTGTGGCTGCTGCTGATCGTTACGCTGCCGCTGCCGATGATCTGTATGGCGCTGGGTAGGCGGGCGCAGGTGAGTCAGCTTTGAGATAAGCTGCTAACTCTTGTCGCATTAGCGCAATCTGTTCGCGTTACCCTACAAGAGAACGGAGAGGGTAAAAAAATAAGGCTCCCTGTGGGAGCCTTATCTCTCTACTTAAAACTAATCAGGCGGTCCTGGCGAATTTCGCCTTCTTTGCCAGCCCTACAATATCCATCTCTTTGTTATTTTTACCGAATTTAGCAAGCTTGCTACTATCAATGGCGGACCAAAAATCTTCAGAGCGTTTGGCCGCAGCCATCGCTTTTACGGAATCGATTTTTTTCTTTTGCGTGATCATAACGCCTCCTGTCCGGCTTTCAGCCATGACGCAATACTATCTTATCCCTGCTCACTTAACAAACAACCGGCTCGGCACATAACGGTATCCGTTACTCTTCGCCAGCAACGGTCCCATTCATTTTCCGTCGAATAGTCTCAAGTATATCAAACACTTACGCTGACATCCTGTTATGAGCGTTTGCAGCATGCGCAAAACCATAGGCTCTATAATGGGGTTGAGCTGCAACGATCGGATCCTGAAGGTAAATCTCTTCAAGGCCCACCATGTCGCAAAAAGTTGTTGAGTAAATAAGTGCGATTACCAGCACATTGCCTGTTAAAACCGTGTCTTCATGAGCAATAAAGTTTTCGAGCATACAAATAGCAAACTCGTTACGTCGAAAATCATATTTGCAAATGATAACGGCGTGCAGCGAATCAGGATCGACCCAATCGGCAATTTTTAAATGAATGTCCAGGATCCCATCATCGGCAGAACCCCTGTAGTGCTGCATTGCCCACGTCCAGTTGAGGACACTTGAGTCAATCTTCTTTTCAAGGCGAGCTCTGTCATCTTCACTCAATACCCCAACAGAAAGCGTATCCCACCCGAAACCGTTAATAATTTTCTGGGTCGTCTCAAGGCAAAAATTATGAATCTCTTGAATCGATAAATCGCTCACCCGTCCATCCTTGTTAGCAATGCGTCCTGGAGGGCATCATAAATGAGCGTCGTTCATATGTTAACCAGATGACGGTCAAAAACCGGCCCGGCACGCTTTCCATCGCCGGGCCTCTGAGGATCAGTCGCCCGCTTTGGTCAGGGTTGCCAGTTCATCAGCAGAGAGGTTTAACGCTACGGCAGTGACAAAACTTTCAATGTGGGCAACGTTGGTGGCGCTGGCGATCGGCGCGGTGACGCCCGGCTGGTTAATCAGCCAGGCGAGGGCGACTTCGGCCGGTTTTACGTTGTGTTTTGCGGCAATGGTTTCCAGCGCATCAATAATGGCGAAACCGCGTGGATTCAGGTATTTGGCAATGCCCTGCCCGCGCTGGCTCTGGCTGAGATCTTTTTCGCTGCGGTATTTCCCAGAGAGGAAACCGGAAGCGAGACTGTAGTAAGTCACCACGCCGATATTCTCCCGCACCGTTAAGTTCTGCAACGCGCCTTCAAAACCGGAACGATCGTAGAGGTTGTATTCCGGTTGCAGCACCTGGTAGCGCGGCAACCCTTTCGCATCCGCCACTTTTAGCGATTCCGCCAGTTGCTCCGCATTGAGGTTCGACGCGCCGACGGCGCGGATTTTCCCCGCTTTCAGCAGCTTCTCATACGCGCCAAGGGTTTCCTCATACGGCGTGTCGTTATCCGGCCAGTGGGAAAAGTAGAGATCGATATAGTCGGTTTGCAGACGGCGCAGTGAATCCTCAACCGCCTGCGCTATCCAGCGGGCGGAAAGCCCTTTTTTACCCGGTTCGCGCAGATCGGCTCCCACTTTGGTAAAGAGTGTCACTTTGTCGCGCGCGCCCGGATGCGCCGCCAGCCATTTGCCGATAATGGTTTCTGATTCGCCGCCTTTGTTGCCCGGTGCCCATGCCGAATAGACATCGGCGGTATCAATCGCGGTAAAGCCGCGTTCGAAAAGCGCGTCCAGCAGGCTGAAGCTCTGCTTTTCATCTACCGTCCAGCCGAAAACATTGCCGCCAAAAACCAGTGCGGGGATCTGCAAGCCAGTTGTACCCAGTGAACGTAAAGCCATTTGCTCATACCTCCGTGAAATAGCGTATCTGTTTACGCAAAGACTTTAATCCTGGCCTGCTGAGCCGTGCGTTTTTTGGTCATCCGTGCGGTTTAAACACCGGATGCGTCTGCAATAACGCGGTGATCGGTCGCAGATTTTCGCGCAGTACGCTATGCAGGTGGCGAATGGCCGGGTTGAACTGTTTGCGGTGCGGGCACACCAGATTCAGCGGCGCGGCTTCGCCAGCATGCTGCGGCAGCAGCACCTCCAGCCGGCCTGCCAGCACATCCGCGCTGATATCGATCCAGGATTTATAGACGATGCCCATTCCGTCCAGCGCCCAGCGGCGGGCAATATCCGCGTCATCACACAACATACGGCTTTTAACAATAAGCTGACGCCGCATGCCGTTTTCCGGAAAGCTCCATTTGTCATACACCTGGTTGTTCATGGTGAATAACAGACAGTGGTGATTCACCACTTCATCCAGCGTTGTTGGGCGACCGTGTTGTGCCAGATAATCAGGGGAAGCGGCCAGCACACGGCGATTATCCTCGGCCACCGGCAGCGCAACATAGCTGCTGTTATCCAGCACGCCGTAGCGAATGGCAATGTCGACCGGATCGCGAAAGACATCGCTTATCTGATCGGAAAGCGACAGGCGCAGCGAAATTTTCGGGTACTGCTGGCAAAAACGGGTGATCAGCGGCAGCAAGACATTGCGGCCAATGTCCGAAGGAACGGCAACGCGCAATTCGCCACGGATCTCGTTATCGCCGCTGTGCAAGCTTTCAGCGCCCGCCTGCACCACTTCCAGCATCTCCTGGGCGAAGGGCAGATATTTTTCTCCTTCCGCGGTCAGACGCAGGCTGCGCGTTGAGCGCACAAACAGGCGCTTATCCAGATCGCGCTCCAGCCGGTTGACGGCGGCGCTGACCTGGCCCGGCAGTAATCCGGCTTCCCGAGCGGCATTGGAAAAACTGCCCAGTATGGCCGAGCGAACAAACAGCGTGACATCTTCCAGGCGAATCATGGCGGCTCCCGTAGCACAAAAACCCTTCTGTTTTGCCAGAAAACCCTTCAGTGGGAAATGTTATTTTCACTCCTGGAGTGAAAGTGCTGCCTTTTTACACTGATTTATCTGGTTATGTTTTGCGTTTATGCTCGCTGCAATCAATAGTACCGTCCCTGATTTGTTTATATTTTCACCAGGAGAGAAAAATGACCCTTGATGATGCCGTCGTTGCCCGCCATACCGTGAAAGCGTTCGAACCAGGCCAGACCCTGCCGCAGGATAAAATCGAAACGCTGCTGAACGTGCTGCAAAACAGCCCCTCTTCCGTTAACTCGCAGCCGTGGCACTTTGTTGTCGCCTCCACGGCGCAAGGGCGTGAAGCCATTGCCAAATCCACCACCGGCGCTTTTTCCTATAACGAGCCGAAAGTCCTGAACGCTTCTCATGTGATTGCGCTGTGCATCCGCAGTGATATTGACGATAAACACCTGCAAAACGTCCTCGCGCAGGAGCAGAAAGATGGCCGCTTTGTCGCAGAAGGCGCGCAGGCGGGCCAGGATAAGAGCCGCCGTTCTTACGTCGATATGCATCGCTATGAACAGCGCGATCTGCCGCAGTGGATGGAGAAACAGGTGTACCTGGCGTTAGGCGGCCTGCTGCTGGGCGCGGCAATGCTTGGCATTGACGCCACGCCAATGGAAGGTTTTGACCAGCGCGCGCTGGATCTGTCGCTGGGCCTGCGTGAAAAAGGGCTGACCAGCGTGGTGCTGGTCTCGCTCGGCGTACGCAGCGATAAAGACTTCAACGCCGCGCTGCCGAAATCCCGCCTGCCGCGCGACGAAATCTTCACCTTTATCTAACCACGATATGCCCGGTAGCGCGACGCTTACCGGGCCTGCAACGTAAACCGGGTTTAATACAACCCGGAAATCACCGGCAGTGCATCCATGACGATTTTTATCACATCGTCTCGTTCGCCTTTTTCTGCCATGAATCTGTGACTAAAAACCATGCTATGTACGCCGGTATTGCGCGGGCGTTTGCTGGTAGCGCTGTTTAAACGCGCGGGAAAACGAAGAGAGGGAGAGAAACCCACAGCGTTCTGCAATGACATCGACCGTCAAACTACGCTGCTGATGTAGCAAACGCGCGGCCTGCGCAAGGCGGATTTGCGTCAGCCAGCTTTGTGGCGTCAGGTGATAACAGCGGGAAAAATGGCGGGCAAAAGTTGCGCGGGAAAGAAAGCAGCGTTGCGCCAGCATCTCCAGCGTCCACGGCTGCGCCGGATCGGCCAGCGCCGCCAGTACCGCTGGCGCGAGGCGCGGATCGCTCATCAACCGCAACAGCCCGGCTGGCGGCTCCTGCGCGGCCAGTAAGATGCGCAGCAGCATCGTTAAAAACGACATCGCCAGGCTTTGTACCATCTTCGCCCCGCCGGGCTGGTTACTCAGGCTTTCACGCACCAGCATCGCCAGCAGGGTTTGCAGCTCCGGGAAATCCTGCTGCCCGTCGGTATGCAAATGGACAACATCGACTTCATGGGCAAACAGCCAGCCGCTATGCGGGCCAAAATTGAACTCGCCGCATAACACTTCCACCGCGCTGCCTTCACCTTCCGCAACAACCTCCGTCAGCGTGCCGTTGTACTGGCTGGACACCGGCGCAAGGTGTCCCCAGTCAATCAGCCCCTGCAACAGATGCGGCGAGCCGTGCGGCAGCAGCAGCACATCTCCCGCGCGCACATCGTAGGTTTTACCCGCTACATTCAGCCGCGCTTCCCCTTTCAGGATCACATGCCAGGGCACCGCACCGGGTGCGAGTTGAACGTGATCGGCCTGCCAGCGCCCGGCGAAACGGCAGTGAAGATTTACCGCGCAGACTGGCGCAAGCAGAGTGAGCATCTGGCTAAGAGTATCCATCTTTCCCCTGAGACGATAAGACAAAAAACAGAGACGATTTGGCGCATTCTACACCGTCCGCGCAGCCTAACATAAGCCCAACGCCGCCACAGCGGCCCGTATTTAAAACTGAACAGGAGAGAATCATGAGCCGTTTAACCCACATTCAGGCTGAAGAAGCCACCGGTAAAGCCGCAGAATTATTTACTGCCATCAAACGCGCAATGGGCAAAGTGCCGAATGCTTATCTGACCATCGGCAGCCACTCGCCGGAGGCGCTGGGCCAGGCGCTGCAACATAATGCCATGCTGACGAAAAGCAGCCTGAGCGCCAAAGAGCGTGAAGCCATTAACCTTGCCGTCAGCGAAGCAAGCGGCTGTGATTACTGCCTGGCCGCCCACACGCTGGCAGCCAAAGGCGCGGGCTATAGCGAAGAGCAGACCCGGCAGTTGCGTCGCGGCGAATACCCGCAGGATGCGCACATTGATGCGCTGGTGAAATTCGTGCAAACGCTGGTCACCACGCGCGGCACACTGGCTGACGATACCGTTGCCGCCTTTCGCAATGCCGGTTTCGACGATCGCCAGGTGGTAGAAACCATCAGCGCCGTCAGTGCGATTCTGTTCACCAATATGATTAACCGCGTCAATGATACGGTGGTGGATTTCCCGAAAGTGAATTGATCAACCCGGGAGGCGGAAGCCTCCCTTTTTTATTGCCCCGATTCCACCCAGTGGCACGCCACCTGATGGCCGGGCCGTACTTCGCGCAGCTCCGGGATTTCGCTGCGACAGCGTTCCGTTGCCTGCGGGCAGCGGGAAGAGAAGCGGCAACCGGAGGGCGGGCGCGACGGATCGGGGATTTCCCCCTGCACCACCGCCACGGGTTCGCTTTCCGGATCGAGCGTCGGCACCGCCGCCAGCAGCGCCTGGGTGTAAGGGTGCAGCGGCTGGCTGAACAGCGCATCGCGGCTGGCGGTTTCCACCAGTTTCCCCAGATACATCACCGCTACGTCATCACACAAATGTTCCACGACACCGAGATCGTGGGAGATAAACAGGAAGGTGACGCCGTGGTCATCGCGCAAATCGGAAAACAGATTAATGATTTGCGCCTGAATGGAGACATCCAGCGCTGAGATCGGTTCGTCGGCGATAATAAAATCCGGGTTGAGGATCAGCGCACGGGCAATGCCGATACGCTGGCGCTGGCCGCCGGAGAACTCATGGGGAAAGCGATTGTAATGCTGCGGGGCCAGGCCACAGATTTTCATCACCTCCAGCACTTTGTCGCGCAGTTCCGCTTTGCTGCACAACTTGTGTTCCAGCATCGCTTCGCCAATCGCATCGCCAATGCGAATGCGCGGGTTCAGCGAGCTGTAAGGATCCTGAAACACCAGCTGGATTTTCGGGCGCAGCGCACGCATCTGTTTCGGCGTCAGATCCTGCAACTCCTGCCCGCGATACTTCACGCTACCCGCCGTTTTGTCGTACAGCCCCAGCAGCGTGCGCCCGACGGTGGTTTTACCGCTGCCGGATTCGCCCACCAGGCCAAAAATGGTGCCGGGTCGAATATTAAAACTGACGCCGTCCACGGCGCGTAGCTGCCCGGTTTCCTGACCAAATAGCCCGTCGCGCAGCGGGAAGTGTTTTTTCAGCCCCTCGACTTCAATCACATATTGTTGGCTCATGCGATCGGCTCCGCTAACTCACTGTGAATACATGCGGCTTGCCGCGTTTGCCCAATAAGCGGCGGAATACCCGCGCGGCACTGCGCCGTGGCGCGTTCACAGCGATCGTAGAACGCGCAGTACGGCGGCAGTTCGGCCAGATCCGGCACCTGGCCGGGAATGGAATAGAGGCGGCGTCGGCGCTCGCCCGGAACAGGACGCGACGCGATCAGCCCTTTGGTATAAGGGTGCAGCGGGTTGCGCAGCACATCGGCGGTCGGACCTTGCTCAACAATGCGCCCGGCGTACATCACCACGACATGTTCCGCCATCTGCGCGATAACCCCTAAATCATGGGTGATCAGCATCAGCGCCATCTGCTGCGCCCGCGCCTGGTCGCGCAGTAAACGCAGGATTTGCGCCTGTACGGTGACATCCAGCGCCGTGGTGGGCTCGTCGGCAATCAGCAGTTTCGGCTGGCAGCTTAGCGCCATGGCAATCATGATGCGCTGCAACATACCGCCGGAAAGCTGGTGCGGATAGCTGCTCATCAGGCTCTCCGCCCGCGCCAGCCCGACATCGGCGATCAGTTGCGTGGCATGCGCCCAGGCCGCTTTTGGCGTTTCACCACGATGGCGAATCAGCGGTTCGCAGAGCTGCTCGCCGATGGTCAGCACCGGGTTGAGCGCCGTCATCGGCTCCTGAAAAATCATCGCTAACTGATTACCACGCAGATCGGCCATTTTCGACGGCTTCAGGCGCAGCAGATCGCTGCCCTGAAAGCGGATTTCTCCGCCGTCGATACGCGCAACCTGCGGCGGTAACAGCCCCATCAGCGACATGGCGGTAACGCTTTTGCCGCAACCGGATTCACCCACCACGCCAATGGTTTGCCCGGCCTGAATGGCAAATGAGACCTCCTGTACCGCACGCACGCGCCCCTGCTCGCTGGCGAAGGAGATGGATAAGTTGTTAAAGGTAATTAGCGGCTCGCTCATTTCAGGCTCCGTTTCATCTTCGGATCCAGCGCATCGCGCAGGCCATCACCCAGCACGTTAATGGCGATGACGGTCAGAAAAATGGCGATACCCGGCGGCATCCACAACCATGGGCGACGCTGAAAGTCGATCAGGCTGTTGGCCGCATCCATCATATTGCCCCATGAGGGCGTTGGCGGTACGACGCCAAGGCCGAGATAGCTGAGCGCGGATTCCATCAGGATGGCGTTTGCCACCGCCATCGTCGCCATCACCACCAGAATGGGAATGGTGTTCGGCAACAGATGGCCGAACAGGCGGCGGCGCGAAGAGAGGCCCAAAACCTGTGTCGCCAGCATAAAATCGCGTTCGCGCAGCGAGAGGATTTGCCCACGCACCAGCCGCGCCAGCTTCGGCCACTCCAGCAGGCTGAGCATCACCACCACCATATAGATGCGCGAATCAGACGAGAAATCGAGCTCTGACAACATCGCTCCGGCGACAATCAGCAGCGGCAGGCTGGGAATCGTCATCACCAGATCCGCGAGGCGCATAATCAGTTTGTCCGTCCAGCCGCCGGCATAACCGGAGATCGCGCCCAGCAGGTAGCCCAGCGCCACCGACAGCAGCATGGTCAGCAGGCCAATAATCAGCGAGATACGCCCGGCAAGCAGCAAGCGGGTATAGATGTCGCGGCCAAGAAAATCGGTGCCCAGCCAGTGCTCTGCGCCAGGCGGTTTGTTGATCATCAGCGCGTCGGTGGCGTCATCTTTCCACGGCGACCACACTGGCCCCAGCACGCACCAGATGGTCATGACCACCAGCAGAACCAGGCACAGCATCGCCAGATGATTGTGGCGCAGCGCTTTCCACGCCTGACGCCACGGAGAGGGCGTGGCCTGCGCCAGCGCCGGAATGTCCGCCTTGCGCAGGCGGCGATTCGTTGAGAAAAGAGAACCGAACATCACGACCTCACGCGAATGCGCGGGTCGGCCCACGCGTACAGCACATCGGCAATCAGGTTGCCAACAATGGTTAATACCGCCAGAAACAGGGTAAACCCCATCAGCACCGGGTAATCGCGGGCGGCCAGCGAATCAATATGGATATGCCCCGCGCCCGGCCAGTTAAACACCTTTTCGGTGATGATCGCGCCGGAAAACAGCCCCGGTAGCTCAAAACCGAGCAGGGTGATGATCGGCAGCAACGCATTGCGCAGCGCGTGTTTGAGGATCACCGTCCGTTCGCGCAGCCCTTTGGCGCGCGCGGTGCGGATAAAATCCATCTTCACCACGTCCAGCATGCTGGCGCGGAAGTAGCGCGTCAGGCTGCCCGCCTGCAACATCACCAGCGCCATGACCGGCAACACCAGATGCGCAGCGACCTGCATCACCCACGCCCAGCCGCTGTCGTCGCTGCCGGTGTTGGTCATGCCGCCCACCGGCAACCAGTGCAGATCGACCGCGAACCACTTAATCAGCAGCAGGCAGAGGAAAAAGGTCGGGAATGACATGGCGGCGAACACCACCACGCTGACCAGATGATCGAACAGCGAATTGGGTTTCAGCGCCGAGGCAATGCCCACCGCCAGCCCGATGCCCCAGTAAAACACCAGCGCAACGCTTGCCAACAGGAACGAGTTCCAGATGTACTGATTAAGTAGCTGACTCACCGGGATTTGGTATTGCAACGAGAACCCCAAATCGCCGCGCAGCAACTGGCCGAGCCAGTGCAAATAACGGCTGAAGAGCGGTTGATCGAGTCCATAAATGGCTTTCAGTTCGGCGGCGCGGGCGGCGGTGAGGGTAATGTTACCGTCGATAAAGTCACCCGGCGTTTTCGCGAACAGCATAAAAATAATCAGTGATGCGAGCAGCAGCATTGGCAGGGTTTGCAGCAGTCGCCTGAGGATAAAATTTCGCATAGCTTTCTCATGACAACTGCCGGGGAGCCCCGGCAGTTGTTAGTGTTACTTGACGATTTTCACATCCGGCAGGCTACCGGTCAGTCCGTTGTAGATATCCGGCTTAAAGCCGGTGACGCGGGCGCTGCTGGCCGACAGAATCTCGCGGTTACCCAGCAGAATCGCCGGTGGATCGTCCGCCAGCACTTTATACAGCTGGTGATAAATCGGTTTGCGTTTTTCCACATCCAGCACCGCATTGCCCTCGTTGATCAGCTTATCAACCTGCGGATTGTTATAGCCGGACTCTTTCGCTTCCGTGCTGTAGTAATCCCACACGCCATCATGCGGATCGTTGAGCGTGCTGGTGCTGAAAGAGGCCAGGTCATAGTTGCCCGCTTTACGCTGCGCCATCAGGGCGTTGAAATCCACCACCTGCGGTTTCAGCAGCACGCCAATCTGCTGCCAGTTCTCTTTGGCGATGGGGATCAGTGCATCGTTCAGCACTTTCTTGCTCACCAGCAGCGTCAGCTCCAGGCGTTTACCGTCTTTCACGCGGATGCCATCCGGCCCCGGTTTCCAGCCCGCTTCATCGAGCAGTTTCTTCGCCTGCGCCGGGTCGAATTTGTACGGGTTCACGCCGTCGGTGTTATACGCCCATGAAATCGGGGCGATAGGTTCAATCGCTACTTTGCCGTAGCCCTGATAAACCACATCGATCAGCTTCTGGCGGTCAAGGCCGTAAATCAGCGCCTGACGCACTTTCACGTCCTGCAACGCCGGGCGACGTACGTTGAATTCCACTTTGCTGTAGTCGCTGGAGCCATACAGGTTGATATTGGCGAAGCCCAGCATTTTCAGTTGTTCGATATCATCCGGACGCGAAGTAAACGCGTCGTAATCGGTTTCGCCGGTCTGGAACAACTGGAAGTTAGTGGACGGGTTGGTCACGCGGTAGATAAAGCGCGGCGTCGGCGGTGTGCCACGGTAGAAATGGGTATTGGCGTGGAAACGAATCTCCTGGCCCGGAATATATTTTTCATAGACATACGGCCCGTTGCCCAGCGGTTTACCGTGCAGCGTGCGCAGATAATCGAGGTTGCCGCGTTGATACCCTTTACCGTAATACGCTTTCGACAGCACCGGGCCGCCGATTTTCGCCAGCGTTGTCGCACCTGGCTGCGTGGTGGTGACCTGTAAGGTCAGCGGGTCGATCACTTTCAGGCCGCTAACGCTATCAGCTTTCCCGGCTTTATACTCCGCGCCGCCCGCAATATTAGCGAGGGTGATATCGGTATCGCCATCGTATTTCGGGTCATACAGCACGGTCAGGGTAAACGCCACGTCTTCGGCGGTCAGCGGCGAACCGTCGCTGAAAGTCAGGTTCGGGCGCAGCTTAATGGTATAGACCTTGTTGTCCGGGCTGACGCTCCAGCTTTCCGCCAGGCCAGGCACCAGATTGCCGTGGCTGTCCCAGTCGATCAGGCGTGAGAAAATCACGTTGGTGACGTTCTCGTCCCAGCCGTTAACAAAGAAATAGGGGTTAAAAATACCCTGCGGTTCAGAGATGCCTGCCACCACCGTGTCTTTACGCAGCTTAGCCGCCGCCGGAATTTGGCTGGCATCGGTGGCTGGCGTAATGCCCTCTTTTAAGGGTTCATCGGCGAAAGAGGCTGAAGAGAAAGCCACCAGGCTGCTGAGTAACGCGATTTTCAGCGCCAGAGTAAAGCGCGTGGGTTTTGTTTTTAAGCTATTCAGTAAGCTGGACAAAATTGCTCCCTCATCAAATGATTGCGTGGAATTTACAAATCATGACGAACGATAAAAGCCGCACCGCACCCTGTCTAACAACGAAAAAATCTGGCTTATAGCAAATTGTCATTAGTAAATTAATGGCAAATCAATGCCATTAATTTGCTAAGTGGCTGGCAAACCGTATTGTGCCGACGAGTTAAGGAACCCGCAGAATCCGGTCAAAACCCTCTCTGGTCGTAAGCGCTTTCATGGGTGGTTTTAATGACTGAGGTCGCTTTATCGCAGTGAAAAAAAACAGGCAAACAGAAAGAAGCGCTTCCTGTTTGCCTGTGGCTGCATGCGTGGTTAATTACGTTACTGAGGAATAACGTCCGTAGCACAGAACTTTGCGATTGGCTTGTTGGCTAATTATATTCAGAGCTAATAAGGATCCGCTGATTTAAGTCATCAAACTCATCGGCAAGATAATTCACTTCAAACATACCAAGTTTAATTAAAACATTACCTCTCTTATCATTAAATGCGAGAGAAAGATAAACATTGCCATTCGACTCGATCAATGTTGTTCTGTCAGGGGTCAGCGTTGTATTGCTTTTATCTAACATAATGTTCTCCATTAATATTCCAGTAATTCTCTTCGGCCTTCTATTGCCGACAGTGCTCCGTCAACCAGAGCAAACAATTCATCCTCGCCGGGGTAAACGATAATTTCTGGGGTAATAAAGCTGATGCGTTTACGAATGTCATTAATCACTCTGCCGCTCCAGGCAACGCCTCCGGTGAGGATAATGGCATCGACGCGGCCCGCGAGAACAGCCGCGCATGAGGCGATCTCTTTGGCGACCTGGTAAGCCATCGCCTCAAGCACCTCTAACGCTTTTTGATTTCCATCGCTGATTAGCTGCTCAACATCGCGAATGTCTTTCGTGCCTAAATAGCCAAACACACCGCCTTCACCAATGAGCTTTTTCTTCAGCGCATCATAAGTATATTCACCAGAAAAACAGAGCTTTAATAAAGCCAGGCAAGGGAGACGACCCACTCGCTCCGGCGAGAACGGTCCATCGCCGCCTAATGCGGAATTCACATCAACAATCCGTCCATCGCGGTGAGCGCCGACGCTGATGCCACCCCCCAGGTGCGCAACGATTAAATTCAGGCTGGCATAGGGTTTTTCCACCTGAATGGCGTAACGATGGGCAACCGCTTTCTGGTTAAGGGCATGAAAAGCGCCGACCCGCGATATTTCCGGCATGCCGGAGATTTTAGCGATGGGATCACACTCATCCACCACCACCGGATCGACGGTATAAGCCATATTCTCTTTATCAGCGTCTTTTGCCAGTTCCCAGGCCAGAATTGCGCCGAGATTTGAAGCATGCTCACCGTTAAGACCCACGCTTGCATCGTGTAAGTAGGCGTCGTTAATACGGTAAACACCACTTTCAAGATAGCGGACCAGCCCGCCGCGCCCGACAAACAGATCCATATCTTTGGTTCGGAAACCATGCTCATGTAACATGCGAAGAATGATTTCTTTGCGGAATTGTTTTTGTTCCAGGATATTTGAATACGGGCCTAACTCAGCTTCGTTATGGCTATATGTCCGGCAAATCAGTTGCGTTCTGTTGTTATAAATCGCCAACTTAGTTGAAGTTGATCCAGGATTAATGACCAGAATATACATAACTAGTCCTTACACTGAGCTATTGCACAAGCAATAGAAAAATACTTCGTGGTGGCCGTGTCCGAGCGCGAAGTAAATACCACGGGAGCGGAAGTACCTGTCAGGACACTGGCGCTTGAAGCGCTGCCGAGCTGCATCACGGTTTTATAGAAGACGTTTGCGCTGTTGACATCGGGCAGCACGATTAAATCAACATCGCCGCCGACCCGCGTATCCAGCCCTTTATGCCGACAGGAATCGTGGCTAAACGCCAGATCGACAGAGAGCGGCCCTTCAACAATGCAGTTTTCGAAACGTTCTTCGCTTAATTCCGCTGCATCTACCGTTGCCTGGATTGCAGGCGTGGCGTGTTCCACGGCGGCGATGAGCGCAACTTTCGGATTACTGATGTCCAGCCGATGGAGTAAATCCACCGACTGCGTAACCATGATTTTTTTATCCTGTTTTGTCGGGGAAATATTAATTCCGGCATCAGTAATAGCGAATAATTTTCTATAAAAAGGACTCTGAATAAAAGCCATCTGCGTGACCAGGCTGGATTCAGCAATCCCGAAGGTCTTATTGAGGATTGCCCGCAGATAAACAGGGCTGTCGACCAGGCCTTTCATTAAAATATCGGCCTTTCCTGACTTCACCAGCTCCACAGCTTTATTACACGCTTGCGTTTTATCGGGAAGATCAATAATTTCAACTTCTCTGATATCAAAATCCAGACGCCCGGCAATAGTGACGATCTTTTCGCGGCAACCAACTAAAATAGCGCGACCTAACCCCTGCACGATGATCATCCTGATCGCATCAAGCGCAAAAGCATCCTCCGCAGCAGCTACTGCAATGGTTTTCTGACTTTTTCTTTTGGCTAACTCTAAAAATGAATCTAGCTGCTTTAGCATAATGGAATGTCCTGAATACTCACTCAAAGCTCAGCAGGCATGAGCCATCATACCTGCTGAAATTCGGCAATCACTTGCCTGTTAACACATATGCTGGCCACCATTAATGGCAATGTTAGAGCCGGTGATATAACCTGATTTATCACCGCAGAGATATAACACAAGCTCTGCGATTTCATCGGCTTCGCCAAGACGGCCAACCGGAATTTGCGCTTTAATATTTTCCAGCACATCATCCGGAATCGCCTGCATCATTTCCGTATTGATATATCCTGGAGAAATGGTGTTTACGGTAATGTTTTTACGCGCGACTTCCTGCGCCAGCGCTTTGGTAAAACCGTGCACGCCAGCTTTAGCCGCAGAGTAATTAGCCTGGCCAAACTGCCCTTTCTGACCGTTAATAGATGACATGTTAATTATGCGACCGCGTTGATTGGTTAACATATTCTCAATCACCGGTTTGGTCATATTAAACATGCTATTCAGGTTAACCTGAATCACCGCATCCCACTGGGATTTATCCATTTTCTTAAATGTGGCATCCCGGGTGATGCCGGCATTATTAACCAGGGCATCAATGTGGTCGTATTTATTCAATACCGAGGCAACGGCCGCCTGACATTGTTCATAATCACTGACATCACAAACAACCGTATCAATTTTTTCAAAGCCTGCGGCTTTTTGCGTTTCAGCCCAGTCATTCAGCCGACCGGCATCATTATCAAACGCAACGACCCGGTAACCTTCTTTAAGAAATCGCAGGCTAATTTTTTCACCAATGCCCCGAATTCCGCCCGTTACCAGTGCAACTTTTTCTTCCATGACCTGTTTCCTGTATCAAATAAAATTCCGGATCGCAGCGTTAATCCATCTCAACCGTGACAGCAATACCCATGCCGCCGCCAATGCATAATGTCGCCAGACCTTTTTTACTTTTCCGGCGCTGCATTTCATGAATTAACGACACAAAAATACGGGCGCCAGACGCGCCAATAGGGTGACCGAGAGCAATGGCGCCGCCATTAACATTCACTTTCGTCAGATCCCAGCCCATTTCTCGATTAACCGCGATAGCCTGCGCCGCAAACGCTTCATTGGCTTCAATGAGATCAAGATTGCTGACCTGCCAGTTTGATTTTTTAAGTACATTTCGGGAAGCTTCAATCGGCCCGGTTCCCATTATTTCCGGTGCAACGCCTGAGGTCGCAAATTCAACGACCCGGCCAAGCGGCGTAATACCCAGTTCTCTGGCTTTTTTCGCAGTAGCCAAAATAACCATAGCCGCGCCATCATTTACCCCGGAAGCGTTGCCGGCGGTTACGGTTCCCTCTTTCTTGAAAGCCGGGCGTAATTTTGCCAGCCCTTCACGCGTAGTTTGCGGACGCGGAAATTCATCTTTTTCAACTACGATGGGTTCTTTACCGGGTTTGATAATAACAACCGGCGCAATCTCGCTGTCAAAACGGGAAGTCTCAAGAGCCGCAGCGGCTTTACGCTGTGAGGCCAGCGCAAATTCATCCTGCTCTTCACGCGTAATGCCATATTTCTCCGCGATATTTTCCGCGGTCATCCCCATGTGATAATCATGGAATGCGTCCCATAATCCATCATTAACCATGCTGTCCTGCATTTGCCAGTTGCCCATTTTCATTCCATTACGGGAGTGAGGGAGAATATGCGGCGACTGACTCATATTTTCTTGCCCGCCCGCAATAATCAGCTCCGCTTCACCGCACTTTAATGACTGATATGCAAGCTGTAATGCTTTCATTCCTGAGCCACAAACTTTATTAATTGTCAGCGCGGGAACATCCTGTGAAATACCGGAATGAATTAATGTTTGTCGCGCTGGATTTTGCCCACACCCCGCCGTTAAAACCTGACCAATGATTACTTCATCCACCTCTTTTTCTGAAATATGAGATTTTTCAAGAAGTGATTTAATCACTATAGATCCCAGTTTAGGTGAAGATATATTGGCAAGGGAACCATTAAGCGAGCCAATAGCTGTCCTTGCTGCACCAAGTATAACAATATCAGTGTCCTTCATTATTTTAGCCTTTCGCTTAATTAAACTAAGGGAATTTTTATCCTAATTAGGTGAAAGGGTACTTTGATTAATGTCAATGTTTGAGTAAAAGCTGACCCATACAATTTATTCAATCTTCAATATGAATTTTATATAAATGCGGCGGTTTCAGGATTGATAGTATTTAAATTTGATAATTCTTATCGCCGCCTACAAAGGATGTTTACATGATATATTTAAACGGAGGTTTTTAAAAAATGACAGAAAGAGCCGAATGTTTACAAACAGGGCAAAAAGCGCAATTTACAAAAAAACTCACTGAAGAAGATGTGATAAATTTTGCAGAGGCCTCAGGTGACATGAACCCTGTTCATCTTGATGATGATGCGGGTAAAAAAAGTATATTTGGCCAACGTGTCGTTCACGGAATTTTGGTAAGCGGTTTAATCTCTGCGGTTATTGCAAATAAACTGCCCGGCAAAGGCTCTATTTATTTGGCGCAAGATCTTAAATTTACCAAACCAACCTTTATTGGCGATACGGTGACAGCAACCGTGGAAATTATTGCTATTGATACGGAGAAAAAACGGGTCAGCCTGAAAACCACCTGCACAAACCAGCATGGTGATGTCGTCATTAAAGGAGAAGCACTTGTGTTATCTCCCGCCGTAAAACACTAACCGGAGATAACACAGTATGAAACCGATTATTCAGGGTAATGTCGCTAAAAATTGCCACCCGGAAGGGCTGCTGAAAGCCATTGATAAACAGATTGCCTATGTCGAATCACACGGCGAGATCTACGGGCCTAAAAAGGTTCTGGTGATTGGCGCATCCTCCGGTTATGGGCTGGCTTCACGTATTGCACTGGCATTTGGCGGCGGCGCCGACACCATTGGCGTCTCGTTTGAAAAAGGTCCTGGTGAAAAGGGCGCTGGCAGCGCGGGCTGGTATAACAACGTGCTGTTTCAGCGCCGGGCGAGTGAGAAGGGGCTGATCGCGAAAAACTTTATTGCCGATGCTTTTTCCGATACCACGCGGCAAAACGTGATTGATTTTATCCAGCAAGAATTTGGCGGGAAAATTGATCTGGTGGTGTATTCCATTGCGTCTGGTATACGTATTCATCCTGACGGTACGCGTTATCAATCAACGCTGGGCGTTTGCGGCCAGGCTTTCTCCGGCCCTGGTTTTGAACTGGAAAGTCAGCGCATGGTAGAACAGACGCTGGAGCCGGTTACCAAACAACAGCTTGCCGATACGGTAAAAGTGATGGGTGGCGAAGACTGGCAGCGCTGGATCACCATGCTGGAACAAGCCGATGTATTAGCCACAGGGTTTAAAACGGTTGCCTATTCGTATATTGGCCCGGAATCAACCTGGCCGCTTTATAAAGATGGCTCTTTAGGTGCTGCAAAAGCGCATTTACATAACACCGCCGATGAAATTAATGCGCAGTTGCAACGTATTAGCGGCAATGCTTATGCGGTTGCTTGTAAAGCGCTGGTCACCAAGGCCAGTGCGTTTATTCCTGTGTTTCCGCTTTATATCACCCTGCTATATAAAGTCATGAAACAGAAACGGTTACATGAAACCTGTATTGAGCAAATGCACCGGCTGATGCTTGATCATCTTTATCCCCCCCTTGGCAACGTGATTACCGATGCCCAACGGTTGATTCGCATGGATGATTATGAACTTCGCCCGGATGTGCAAAACGTGGTGGAATTACTCAGAAAACAGGTGACTGCGGATAACTTTAAAGTCATCGGCGATTTTGCTGGTTATTTGCAGGAGTTTCATGAACTGAACGGCTTTGGCATGGCGGGTGTGGATTATTCGGATGAACTGGATATTAACACGCTGGTGAAAGAATATAGCCTTGCGTAAGGCCTGAGATGCCACTAAAAAAGCCTCCGCATGGAGGCTTTTTCTTTATTAGCGCTTACCGACGTCAGGAATAATTAAATCGCCGCGCACGCGGTACGAACCCAGCACGCTCTGCGTTTTCTCATTCAGCCATGCCACAATGCGCGCCGCCATCGCATCCATTGAATATTCAATCGCCGGGATGGTTGGAATGCCCGGTAAATGCAAGGAGCCAGCAAGGCTGAAGACCATAATGTCGCCCGGCACGGATTTATTAAACGCTTGTAGCTGCGGGATCACGCGCTGCGCTTCCTGCTCGTCAGCTACCAGCAACGCGTTAAAATTCAGCGTGGTGGCATTATTGAGCAGCACCTGCAACGCCACCGATGAACTGGTGTCATCCATAAAGACCAGGTTGCGGTTAAACGGCAGGAAATTGTTTTCCAGCGCCAGTTTGTAGCCGTGCAGTACCTGCTCGGCCGCAGCGGTGTCGGGATGGATAAGCGCTATCTGTCGGCGGCCCTGACTAATCAGGTAGTTACAGGCGGTTTCCGCCGCAAAAGCGTGATCGAATTGAATGCTGTTGGGCGTGGAGTCGATGGACTCTTCGCAATCGACCAGAATCACATTTTCATCTTCAATTTTCAGAGGGAAACGCGCGCCGATAATCAGTACATCGTCGCACAACCCGCAGGTCAGCTCATCCAGCGCGCTCATCACCCCGGCTTTGGTATTGGCGAATCGCAACAGCAAATGTTTCTGGCTCTGGCTGAGATGTTTTTCCAGCGCATACAGGTAACCGGTGGTCTGGTTAATATTCTCCTGAGCGCAAATCACCCCGATGCAGCCTGTCGACTGGCTGAGCAATGACTGGGCGATAACATTGGGCCGATAATTCAGCTCTTCGACCGCTTTCAGTACCGCGAGGCGACTGGCTTCCTTAACGCCGCGCGAACCACTCAACACCCGTGAGACTGTGGCTTTGGAGACCCCAGCTAAACGTGATACATCGTTGATTGTAGACATCTTTCTCCCCTGAGCGGCGCGTAGCCTGCGCCTGAAAATTCGTCCTGCAAAATCGGTTCAATCTATAACCACTCGCAGTATAGCGGTTTCCCTTTTTGATGGAAACCGATTTTCCATTTCACCTCTTTTGCTATCAACGAAGCGCAAAATTCCGTGATGTAAATCCAATAAAAAAGCCTTATGGGTAGTAGATGTTGATAGCTATCACACTTCTGTGGAGAAAAAATGGAAACCGGTTTCCATATGATATCCAATCATCCCCGCAATAACTTTTTACACTTCGAGGATGGTTAACGATGTTCAGGATTATGTTGTGCTGCTCTGCCGGGATGTCCACCAGCTTGTTGGTGAGGAAAATGCTTGAGGCGGCGAAGGAACGGGGGCTGGAAGTGGAGATCGACGCGTACGGCGTCGCGGAATTCGACACGCAATTTCCGCGTTATCAGGTCGTGCTTCTCGGACCGCAGGTTAAGTACATGTTAAATACGCTGTCAGAAAAGGCCGCCGCACACGGCATTCCGGTTCAACCCATCAATCCGATGGATTACGGCATGCAACGCGGTAATGAGGTACTGGACTACGCTTTGTCGCTGATTGAAGCGGCGCATTAAAAAGGTGTTCTTATGAGTTCCTTATATCAATCAATGATTACGCTTATTGAGCAATCCATTACGCCGCTGGCCGGTCGTCTTGGACAGCAGAAGTACGTTATCGCCATCCGCGACGGTTTTACCGCTGCGCTGCCGTTTATGATCATCGGCTCCTTTATGCTGGTGTTTATCTTCCCACCGTTTTCCGCCGACACCACCGTCGGTTTCGCCCGCGCCTGGCTCGATTTCTCTACCGAATACCGCGCGCAACTGATGCTGCCGTTTAACCTCAGCATGGGGGTGATGACGTTTTTTATCTCCGTCGGAGTTGGCGCCAGCCTCGGTCGTCAGTTTAACCTCGACCCGGTGATGACCGGCCTGCTGGCGTTTATGGCGTTTCTGCTGGTTGCCGCGCCGTATGCGGACGGCAAAATCTCCACCCAGTATCTCTCCGGTCAGGGCATTTTTACCGCCTTGCTGACCGCCATCTACTCGTCGCGCGTTTACGCCTGGCTCAAACAGCACAACATCACCATCCGTCTGCCGAAAGAGGTCCCAACTGGCGTGGCGCGTTCGTTTGAGATTTTGATTCCGGTAGTGGTGATCATCGGTACGCTGCACCCGCTGAATCTGTTTATCGAAGCGCAAACCGGGATGATTCTGCCACAGGCGATTATGCACCTGCTGGAGCCGCTGGTTTCCGCCTCTGATTCCCTGCCCGCCATTCTGCTCTCCGTGCTACTGTGCCAAATCTTCTGGTTCGCCGGTATTCACGGTTCGCTGATTGTCACCGGCATCATGAACCCGTTCTGGATGGCCAACCTCTCCGCCAACCAGGCCGCGCTGGCGGCTGGCGCTGCGCTGCCGCACGTCTATCTGCAAGGCTTCTGGGATCACTATCTGCTGATTGGCGGCGTGGGGTCGACCTTACCGCTGGCATTCCTGCTGCTGCGCAGCCGCGTCGCGCATCTGCGTACCATTGGCAAAATGGGCGTTGTGCCAAGCTTCTTCAACATCAACGAACCGATTCTTTTCGGTGCGCCCATCATCATGAACCCGATGCTGTTTGTGCCGTTTGTCTGCGTGCCGCTAGTTAACGCCGTGCTGGCTTACACCGCGACAAAAATGGGCCTGCTGGCACAGGTGGTTTCGCTGACGCCGTGGACAACGCCTGCGCCAATTGGTGCCTCATGGGCGGCGAACTGGGCCTTTAGCCCGGTGGTGATGTGTCTGATTTGTATGGTGATGTCTGCCCTGATGTATCTGCCGTTCCTGCGGGCGTATGAACACTCGCTGATGAAAGCGGAAGAACAAAAAGCGCAGACCAGCGCACCGATGACGGAAACCGTCCGCAGTAATTAAGCCGTAACGCATTAGCAGTAACGAAAAGGAGTCGGTAATGAAATACGTTTTTCCCGCAAACTTCTGGTGGGGCAGCGCCTGCTCGGCACTGCAAACCGAAGGGGAAAGCCTGCAAGGCGGTAAAAGCGCCACCACCTGGGATACGTGGTTTGCCCGCGAACCGTGGCGTTTTCACCAACAGATTGGGCCGCAGGAGACCTCGACGTTTTACCGTCACTGGCGGCAAGACATCGCGCTGTTGAAGCAGCTTAATCACAACAGTTTTCGTACTTCGCTGAGCTGGTCGCGCCTGATCCCGGATGGAACCGGTGAAGTGAACCCGCAGGCGGTCGCCTGGTACAACGACGTCATCGACGAACTGCTGGCGCAGGGAATTACGCCGTTTATCACGCTGTTTCACTTTGACATGCCGATGGTGATGCAGGAGAAAGGCGGCTGGGAAAGCCGCGAAGTGGTTGAGGCTTTTAGTCGCTACGCGCAAATCTGTTTTGAACTGTTCGGCGATCGGGTGCAGCACTGGTTTACCTTTAACGAGCCGATCGTGCCGGTCGAAGGCGGCTATCTGTACGATTTCCATTATCCGAACGTGGTGGATTTCAAACGCGCGGCGACGGTGGCGTACCATACGGTACTGGCTCATGCCAGCGCGGTCAGAGCGTTTCGCGCCGGGCACCACTCCGGCGACATCGGCATTGTGCTAAACCTGACGCCATCTTATCCGCGCTCGCAACATCCTGCAGATGTGAAAGCGGCACACCACGCGGATTTGCTGTTTAACCGCAGTTTTCTCGACCCGGTACTGCGCGGCGAGTATCCCGCTGACCTGGTGGCGCTGCTCAAAGAGTACGATCAGCTCCCCGCCTGCCAGCCGGAAGATATCTCGCTGATTGCAGAAGGGAAAATCGACCTGCTCGGCATCAACTATTACCAGCCACGGCGGGTAAAGTGCCGGGACAGCGCGGTTAATCCCGATGCGCCATTTATGCCGGAGTGGTTGTTTGATTATTACGAAATGCCAGGCCGTAAAATGAACCCGTATCGCGGGTGGGAAATTTACGAGCCCGGTATTTACGATATTCTCACCAATCTGCGTCTGAATTATGGCAACCCACGCTGTTTTATTTCTGAAAACGGTATGGGCGTCGAGAATGAAGAACGCTTTATTGAAAACGGACAAATTAACGATAGTTATCGTATTACCTTTGTTCGCGATCACCTGAAATGGCTACATAAAGGAATCAGCGAAGGCTGTAATTGTCTCGGCTACCATATGTGGACATTTATTGATAACTGGTCATGGTGTAACGCATATAAGAACCGCTACGGTTTTGTGCAATTAGATCTGGCAACTCAGCAACGCACTATTAAGAAAAGTGGAGAGTGGTTTGCCGCCACCGCCGCGCTTAATGGTTTTACTCAGGAATAATGATTATGGTCGCACTTGAAGAAGCGGTAATGGAAATTATCGTCAACGCCGGACAGTCGCGAAGCCTGTGCTTTGAGGCGCTGCGCTCGGCCAGGGAGGGCAATATTGAAGAAGCCCGCAGCCTGCTGCGCGAGGCCGATGGTTATTCACGCCAGGCGCACAAAATGCAGACGCAATTGATTGAGCAGGATGCCGGGGAAGCTCGTCAGCCAATGACATTAATTATGGTGCATGCCCAGGATCATTTAATGACATCATTATTGGCCCGCGAATTATCCGAAGAAATCATTCAATTGCATTCATTATATCGGCAGTAATAAATGGAGAATTGATTACGGTAAATCTTAATTAATCTGTACCCGACTCTACAAAATAAATATTAGTTTTTGGTGATGGCAATATTTTTACCCTGCCAGCGCAGGGTAACTATTGTCTGCGAATAACTTACTAAATTGAGATAACCATGAGAATAAATAAAATACTTCCAGTGGCGCTGGCGGTTGCGGCCACCCTTTGCTCTGGCTCCGTCTTCGCACAAGAATTTACGCAAGAGCAAATCGATGCCATTGTCGCCAAAGCGGTCGATAAAGCGCTGGCGGAACGGCAGGCTAAAATGGATGCCGCCATCAATAAAAAAGCAGATGTCATTGTTGAACCACAAACCACCGCCCAGGAACCGGATAAAGCCATTCCTTACGGCGTGAAATTCAGCGGTTATGCCCGCTACGGCGCGCACTTCCAGTCTGGCGATCAGAAATATGTCGGCGTCGATGGTTCCTATAATGGCGCCTCCGCCATTGGCCGCCTCGGTAACGAAGGCAACGGCGGCGAGTTCCAGCTCTCCAAGGCATTCAAAGGCGATAACGGCGCAATCTGGGACGTTAACGTGATGTTCGATCACTGGGGCGACGAAGTTAACCTGAAAAAAGCCTATGCCGGGGTAACCAACTTGCTGGCCTCGAACCCGAATGCTTACTTCTGGGCGGGACGCGACTTCCACCAGCGTCCGCAACAGGGCATCAACGACTACTTCTGGATGAACCATGATGGTCAGGGTGCCGGGGTGAAAAACTTCGATATTGGCGGCGTGCAATTTGACGTAGCCGCCGTGGCCGCCGTGGAATCCTGTAGCCCGGAAGTGCTGGAGGATGAAGCCAACCCGTCACGCATTACCTGTACGGGCGGTTCGAACGTCGGGGACAAGGGTAACTATGCGGTCACCTCGAAAATTCACGGCATGAAGGTCGGCCCGCTCGATCTGGAGATCTATGCCAACTACGGCTTTGACTCCAAAGCGATCGAAAGCGAAGACCGCCTGCGCGCCTGGCAGGGCGGCGTGGTACTGAGCCACACCAATGACCACGGCGTGAACAAAGTGATCGCCCGTTATTCCGATAACGCGGACAACAGCGTATTCAACAAAACCGACGATCTGACGGCGATTTACGCCAGCTTCGAAGGCAACTACAAGTTCAGCCAGCAAACCCAGGTGGAATACCTGCTGGCCTTCCACGATTACGATAACAGTGCCAACAAAGCCGATAACCGCCGCAACTATGGCGCGATTATTCGCCCGATGCACTGGTGGAACGATGTCCATTCAACCTGGCTGGAAGCCGGTTATCAGCGCGTTGATTATGACAATGGCGGCGATAACCACGGCTGGAAATTGACGCTGTCGCAGAACATCTCGATTGCGATGGGGCCGGAATTCCGCCCGATGCTGCGCTTTTACGTGACCGGCGGCGAAGTGGATAACAAACGTACCGCGCGAGTCAATGGCACCGACGACAGCACGCTCGATTCGTTTAACGTTGGCGCGATGTGGGAAGCCTGGTTCTGATGATACGCCGGAGGCGGCGAACCTGCCGTCTCCGTTTCTCATGGCGGAAAATATATTCTCGCGAGAAGATAAATATCTTTTTTATCCAATGTTACTTAACGTAAAAATGCCAAAGAATTTACCTTAAGGTGTAGCAATAACTTTCTCTTTTCATTTTTTATTACTGCAAAAAACGGCAGTGAAAATAATTAGCAAGCTATTTAATTTAATTAGTTAGTCATTTCTTGCAAAGAGCGCCTCGCTTTAGCGGGAATTGTTCCTGTTACAAAAACAACCCTCCATACCATACCAGTTTATCTATAACCAAATTGCCACTTAATAAAATCACCGAACTAATAATGGTTGGAGGAATTTCTCTTATGCAAAAAATATCCCGAAGAGGCTTCATGGCTTTTGCAGCGGGCGGTACGGTCATGTTAGCTGCGGGACAAGCGCTTGCGCATGATGACACTGTAAAAACTTATCCAGTTGGACAACGCGATCCCGGACCACACGATCCTATTCGTGAAGGAGAAAACCCGGATATCGTAAATCCACCCGCAACGGATAGTGGTACGTTACCGAATCTGCGTTATTCCTTCAGTGATTCACATATCCGCAAAGGAAGCGGAGGCTGGACCCGGCAAGTTACCCAGCGCGAATTAGGAATATCCACGACTATTGCTGGCGTGGATATGCGACTGAACGCGGGCGGGATCAGGGAACTTCACTGGCATAAGGAAGCCGAATGGGCATATATGCTCTATGGAAACGCACGAGTTACCGCGTTTGATACTAAAGGAGGATGGTTTGTCGATGATATTGGTCCTGGCGATATATGGTATTTCCCGTCGGGTATTCCGCATTCCATTCAGGGTCTCGGCCCCGATGGTTGTGAATTTCTTTTAGCATTTGATAGTGGCGGATTTGATGAGGACAGTACCTTCCTGCTCTCTGACTGGTTTAAACATGTTCCACCTGAAATATTAGCGAAAAACTTTCAGGTTCCTGTGGCAACATTCGCTAATCTCCCTTCGCCCGCGAACGAATATATATTTGCGGGTAATGTGCCCGGTTCACTTTCATCGGACAGTATTAAAGGGTCAATGAAATCAGATATTGCCTTTACCCATCACATGCTCGGTCAGGATCCCATAAAAGCACCGGGAGGCACTGTCAGAATAACGGACTCCTCTAATTTTCCGGTGTCTAAAACCATTTCCGCAGCCTTAGTTGAAGTACTACCCGGCGGGATGCGAGAACTCCACTGGCATCCGAATAATGACGAATGGCAATACTATCTCGAAGGCGAAGGAAGAATGGGTGTTTTCGCGTCGTCAGGCCAGGCCAGAACGTTTGACTATCGGGCCGGAGATGTGGGCTATGTTCCTTTTGCGATGGGGCATTACATCGAAAATACCGGGAACTCGCCGCTGCGTTTTCTTGAGCTGTTTAAAAGCGATTACTATGCCGACATTTCACTCAATCAGTGGCTGGCAAATACGCCGCCGGAATTAGTGAAGCAACACCTGCAACTTGATGATAATTTTATGAAGGCGCTAAATCTGCAGAAAAATCCTCTCGTAAAATAACCGACTCACACGCAATGTACTGCTCTATCAGCAAGAGGTCGCCTGAAGCGACCTCTCCTTACGCGGCCACACGGCTGGAAGTTCGGTACACCACCAATCAACTCTTCAGTGCTGCCGCTCTCGCCGTCACGCTTTTACTCGCACTTTCGCCGCCACCAGCAGCGCCGTCAGCAGCATCAGGCTACCGGAGAGCACCAGCGGCGACAGCAAACCATAATGGTCCAGCGCGAAACCGCCAATCGCCGCGCCACAAGTGTTGGCAAGCTGAATCACCGCCACCTGAATGGAACCGGCTTTTTCCGCCTGATCGGCAAGCGTACGGGTGATCCAGGTTGACCAGCCCACCGGCACCAGCGCAAAACCCAGCCCCCAGACGATGGCGATCCCCGCAGCAACGACTTTATCGCTGCCCCACAAAATCAGCACCAGCGCGCTGACAGCCAGCGTCAGCGGTGCAAGAGCGAGCGCCATTTTGACCGAACGCTTCATCACCACCGAAGAGAAGGACGTTCCGACAAAACTGGCGATACCAAAGCTCAGCAGCACCAGCGTTAAGCCATCGACACTAAACCCGGCCAGGTTCATATACACCGGACGAATATAGGTAAAGAACGAGAACTGCCCGGCGAAGACCATAAAGATGGCGATCATTCCCGCCAGCACACCGGGGCGTTTCAGCAGGCCAAACATGTTCTCATGATGTTCGGTTTTACCCGGCAGCGACGGCAGCGCCCGCCATACCCAGAGAATGCAGATCGCCCCCATCAACGCCGCGCCGTTAAAGACATTGCGCCAGCCGATAATGCCGCCGAGGAAGCTGCCCAGCGGCGCGGCGATCACTAACGCAATCGACACCGCGCCAAAAATCACCGACAGCGCTTTCGGCACGGTACGCATCGGCACCAGACGTATGGTCAGCGAAGCCGACATCGCCCAGAAACCGCCGAGCGCCAGCCCCAGACAGGCGCGGCCTGCCAGCAGCAGCATAAAGTTAGTGGCAAAAGAGACCAGCAGGCAGGAGAGGGTCAGCAGCACCGCAAAGGCGATCACCACATAACGCCTGTCGGCGGCGCGGATCACCGTTGTAATAAACAGGCTGGCAAACATAGCCACAAACGCGGTTACCGTGACCGTTTGCCCGGCAACGCCTTCGGAAACGCCCAAATCCAGCGCCATTGGTGTCAGCAGGCTCACCGGTAAAAACTCCACGGTGATCAGACAGGCAACGCAAAAAGCCACCGCGAAAACGGCTGACCAGTTAGGACGGATTACCGCGTCCGATTGCGCCACAGTTTGCTCACTCATTTGTCACCTGCTTAGTTATTCGTCGTGAAGGTCGCGCAGTGTAACATTCATCATCTGTGACGCAATTAACAATTCGGCAACTCATTTTATGATGGGGATCAGTGCAGCCAGTGGACGCCCTCTTGCGGAATAAACTGGGCGTTATAACGCAACTGGAAGTTGTTCAGTTCGATGGTATCCGGCTCCAGCTCGCGTAAAAACCCGAGCGCCAGCCGCACCTGCGCATCGGTTATCGGTGCGGCAAGCCGCGCTTTTTGCATCAGCCGGTGCCAGTATTGCAGGTTCTGTTCGCTGCTATCGACAATGGAAACCTGCCAGATCAGCAGCACCTGCGCTGCATTTTGCAGATGTGCTTCATCCGGGCGCGCCAGGTAACTTAAGTACTCGTTGCCCGCCGTTTTGCCCATCTGATCCATCATTGATTCCACCGGAACAGGTTGAATGTTAAGCCGGTCGGTGAGACGGCGGATCGCCCGCCGGGAATCAGAGGTTAACACTCTGAAGCCAATCACAAAAACAACCACCAGCGTTGCCAACATCAACCAAATCATACCTGCTCCCGGCGCGTAAAAAAGGCTCATCATACGGGGAAATCCCCTCTGACGCACAGCCGTAAAGACAGCCGTAAGCCGACAGTTAATTATCGGCTTACCGGGCGCTTCGCATAAATAGCGCGATTACTCGAAGAATTGCCCCAGTTTGTTAAACACGCCTGGATCGCTCTGATGACGGATGATTTGCACCACATCTTCCAGTTTGTCGATCTGGCTTATCATCTGCTCCAGCCGCTGGTCGTTGGCAACCTGTAGCCAGATGCGGCTCTGTTCACCATTTTGTAGCGGTAAACAGAGAATGCCTTCCACGTTGAACGCTCGTCGCGCAAAGAGCCCGCAAACATGCGTCATGACACCCGGATGGTTACGCACGGTGAGTTCGAGAATGACGTTATCAGTTGTTTGCATGGCTTATTCCCCCACCATTTCTGTATTTGCCGCGCCCGGCGGTACCATCGGATAAACTTTTTCTTGCGGGTCGATACGGACATGGATCAACGCCGGGCCAGGACGGGCGATGATCTCCTGCAACGCGGCCTGCGGATCGGCGGCGGCGTTTAAATCACATGTTTGCAGGCCGAAACCTGCGGCGATCTGCATAAAATTAATCATTCCCGGATAAGTTGCCGCAAACACGCCCGATTTATAGAACAGGCTCTGCTGCTGGTGAACCAGCCCCAGCGCTTCGTTGTTCATCAACACGATCTTCACATCGAGGTTATTCTCTGCGGCAGTGGCCATTTCCTGAATATTCATCATCAGGCTGCCGTCGCCGGAAAAACAGATAACTTTGCGATCCGGGTTCGCCAGCGCGGCGCCAATGGCGGCAGGAAGCCCAAAACCCATGGTGCCCAGCCCGCCGGAAGTCAGCCACTGGCGCGGACGGTTAAGCGGATAAGCCTGCGCCGTCCACATCTGGTGCTGGCCCACATCGGTCGTAATAATGGCGTTATCGTCCACGCAAGCCGCAACGGCGTTGATCAGACCGTAGTGGCTCAGCGGATCACCACCCTGCGGAATGGCGCCCGGAAACTCGCGTTGCAGTTGCTCAACCGTGTTACGCCAGGCGTGGCGGGAGTGCGCCTCAACGTGCGGGATCAGCGCGTCAAGCACTTCACCGACATCGCCCTGGATCGCCACATGGGCCTGCTTCACTTTGCCCAGCTCCGCGCGGTCGATATCGACATGGATAATTTTGGCATTCGGGCAGAACTGCTCCGTTTTACCAATCGCCCGGTCATCAAAACGCGCCCCCAGAACCACCAGTAAATCCGCCTCTTGCAGGATAAAGTTGGTGCTGCGTGCGCCGTGCATCCCCAGCATGCCCAATGACAGCGGGTGTTGCTTCGGCAGCATGCCGAGCGCCATCAGCGTCATGGTAGTCGGCAGATTGGCTTTCTCCGCCAGATGACGAACTTGCTGCGGCGCATTGATTACCCCGCCGCCGAGATAGAGTACCGGGCGCTGCGCGGCATTGATCATCTCTGCGGCTTCGCGTACCGCCTGCGCATTCCAGGCCGGAGCAGGGGCTTTGTAGCCAGGTTCCGGCAACTCGCTCAGGGTGATTTCCGCCGTCTGCACATCTTTAGGAATATCTATCCACACCGGGCCGGGGCGGCCAGACTGCGCAATGCGAAACGCATCGCAGATCACCTGCGGCAGTTCAGCGATATCACGCACCAGGTAGTTGTGTTTGGTGATGGGGATAGAGATGCCGTAAGTGTCCACTTCCTGGAACGCATCGGTGCCGATCATCGAGGCGGGTACCTGGCCGGTAATGCAAACCAGCGGGATGGAATCGAGGCGCGCATCGGCAATGGAGGTCACCAGGTTGGTCGCTCCCGGCCCGCTACAGGCCAGACAGACCGCTGGTTTACCCTGCGTACGCGCCATGCCCTGCGCAATAAAACCTGCGCCCTGCTCGTGGCGCGCCAGCACATGGCGAATCTGTTTGCTCTGGCTGAGCGCGTCGTACAGCGGCAGAACCGTACCGCCAGGAATACCGGTTACCGTGGTGATGCCCTGTCGTTCCAGTAAATGAACAATCAGTTGCGCGCCAGTGTAGCGCGTGGGTTGTGATGTGCTGCCCGAACTTGCCATGCTCCAGTCCTTTTCTTCTGGGCCAGCTTTCCGGAGGGTGTTGAACGAAAAACCCCGCCGGTTTGCGCCGGCGGGGTTTTGGAATCGTGTGTTGTTCCGGACCCTACGGCGCATTGCCGACGACCACCACCACACGCACGACGACCACCGCGGCGTTATGCGCGGTTTTTAGTAGGTTCATCGACATTGTGGAAGCGTTCATTAGGGACCTGTCTGTCATGTAATTAACAGGATTTATACAAACACAGGATTTCGTCGCCGACAACTGCTTTTTACGCACCCGCAGAAAACTGCGCGGCGGATCACGTTTGGTTATGCAGCCGCTGAAAACAAAAAAACCCCGCCGGAGCGAGGTTTTTATACAGTTTTTTGCGGTTGGTGGCCGCAAACACACTGCGTTACGTCAACAGGGAAACTATACGCGGAAACAGGCCGCCGTGCAATTTTCAGGCGTTTTTTCCCGCATTGAGTATGGATCAAGGTCAAAATTTCGTCCAATAAATACTGTATATATAAACAGTGTTAATATATACTGACCTTGCTAATCGGTGTGCAGGGGCCGCAACTCTACGGCGCAAAGAAGTCCTGGCTGAAACGGGTGGTGCCGTCAGCGCCTTAACCCCTAAGTGAGCACACTGCGTTACGCCAACAACACGGCTGACAACAGGCAGCGGAAAGGTAAGCCAGCCGGTGCTCCTGAACCAGAGGAGACGCGTATGAGCGGAATGGAACTGTTTATTCTGATCCTGAAACTCATTGTTGCTTTGTTGCAACTGCTTGAAGCTGTCCTGAAATTCCTGCGTTAATTCAGGTTCAAGCCGCACCAAAGAGGGGCGGGCAACCGCCCCTCTTTAACACCGCTAATATGGTATCCGCTGCGGTCGGCATGTTACATTTTGTTGACAACTCACTCGCCCGGGCCACCATGACACTCTCCGTTTTCTGCATTTTGCTGTTTGCCGCTCTGCTTCATGCCAGCTGGAATGCCATCGTGAAATCCGGCAGCGACAAACTCTATTCGGCGATTGCCGTTAGCGGTTCCGCTGCGCTGATCGCACTGATTTTGTTACCCTTCTCACCACAGCCGACGCTCGCCAGCGTGCCTTATCTTGCCGTCTCGTGCGCGTTGCAGGTGGTTTACACGGTGCTGGTGGCGAAAACGTACCAGGTTTCGGATATGAGCCAGACCTATCCGCTGATGCGCGGCACCGCGCCGCTGTTGGTGGCGCTTGTCAGCGTGCTGATCCTCGGCGATTCACTTTCTGGCGTGGCGTGGGGCGGTATTGCCGTGATCTGCCTGTCGATATTGGCGATGGCGTTTAACGGACGCACGCGGTCCCGCAAAGGGATCTGGCTGGCACTGATTAATTCGGGGTTTATCGCGGGTTACACGCTGGTCGATGGCACCGGCGTTCGTCTTGCCGGTTCTGCGCTGGGTTACACATTATGGACCTTCTTCCTCAACGGTTTTTGCCTGTTGTTCTGGGCAATGCTGGCGCGGCGGCAAGAGGTGACGCGTTATCTGCTCGCCAACTGGAAAAAGGGCATTCCCGGCGGCATCGGCACCATGGGTTCTTACGGCCTGGCGCTGTGGGCAATGACGCAAGCGCCGCTGGCGGTGGTTGCTGCGCTGCGCGAAACCTCAATTCTGTTCGGCGCGCTGATTGCCTTTGTTCTTCTCAAAGAGCAGGTTGCCGGGCTGCGGATTGCTGCCGCTTGTGGCATTGCCGCTGGCGCGATACTGCTGCGCCTTTCCTGAAACTTACTGGCAACAAAAGTTGCCGAATGTTGTCTATAAAACCTGCCTCTCTCCTGCCTGTCTTTGCACCGGATAATTGTGGTTCTGTCATCTGGCTGTGCTAGATTTCTCCGGAATTAAGGCTTTATCGCAGCCATATATTCTTTAATCTTCCATTTTTTAAAAGTAATCATCGACATGAAAAGGCAGAGAAACGTCAATTTGTTATTGATGCTGGTGCTTCTGGTGGCTGTCGGGCAGATGGCGCAAACCATCTATATCCCGGCGATAGCGGATATGGCGCTCACCCTGAATGTTCGCGAAGGCGTGGTACAAAGCGTTATGGCAGCGTATCTGCTGACTTACGGCGTCTCCCAGCTCTTCTATGGCCCGCTGGCAGACAGAGTCGGTCGCCGCCCGGTGATCCTTGCCGGGATGAGCATCTTTTTGCTGGCAACACTGATCGCCATTACCACGCACAGCCTGTCGATATTAATTCTGGCCAGCGCCTTACAGGGCATCGGCACCGGCGTGGGCGGCGTGATGGCGCGCACGCTGCCGCGCGATCTGTATGCCGGTACGGAACTGCGTCACGCTAACAGTTTGTTGAATATGGGGATTTTGGTTAGCCCGCTGCTTGCGCCGCTGATCGGCGGTGTGCTGAATACGCTGTTTAACTGGCGCGCCTGTTTTATCTTTTTGCTGGTGCTGTGCCTGGTCGTCACCTGGAGTATGGCGCGCTGGATGCCGGAAACCCGGCCCAAAGACGCGCCGCGCATCCGCCTGCTGGCCAGCTACAAAACCCTGTTCGGCAATGGCGCATTTAATTGTTATCTGCTGATGCTGATTGGCGGTCTGGCCGGAATTGCGGTCTTTGAAGCCAGCTCGGGCGTGTTGATGGGCGGCGTGCTGGGCCTGAACAGCATGACGGTCAGCGTCCTGTTTATTCTGCCGGTGCCAGCGGCCTTTTTCGGCGCGTGGTTTGCCGGGCGGCAGAACAAGCGCTTTACCTCGTTGATGTGGCAGTCGGTGATCTGCTGCCTGGCGGCCGGTCTGATGATGTGGATCCCGGGCATTGTCGGGGTGATGAATATCTGGACGCTGATCGTGCCCGCCGCGCTGTTTTTCTTCGGCGCCGGGATGCTGTTCCCGCTGGCGACCAGCGGCGCGATGGAGCCATTCCCATTTCTGGCGGGCACCGCGGGCGCGCTGGTTGGCGGGTTGCAGAACATCGGATCCGGCGGCCTGGCGTGGCTCTCTTCACAGTTGCCGCAGAACGGCCAGTTTAGCCTTGGGATGCTGATGACGCTGGCGGGGCTTTTAATTCTGTTGTGCTGGCTGCCGCTGGCGACGCGTTTTTCTCGCCATGAACCGGTGATTTAACCTCATGATGGCCCGGCCTCGCGTCGGGCTTGTCGCACTCCGGCGCAATCATCATTTTCAGTAACGGCTCCGGCCCTGGCCGCCATGCGCCCTCTTCCCCGTCATAAAATTGCGTATCGGTATTGATAGCATAAGGAATTTTTACCTTATTCAGTTCGCAGGCCATAAACCGGGCGAAAGCCATTTGCGATTCGGTGGGCGCGTTTTTAATGGATTCGCCTACCGCCCAGCCGCCAACCCAGCTGGCATGCCCGGATTTCTGCTGCCAGCGCACCGCCGTATTAATCCGCGCGCGGATGGTGGCTTTTTCCGCCGCCGTGCCCGATGTCCACGGATATTTACCGTTATTTTTCAGCGGCCCCCACGGGAAAATGTGCCACTCAGCCAACAAATAGTTCTGGCTGTGCGGCGGCAGTTTCAGCGAGGAGAGATCTTCCGGCGCGGCGCGCATACGCGGGGCAATAAAAATCATGCGTTGAGCGTCGACATCATGCAGGGTGCGCACGACATTTTCATAAGCGCGATTCAGGGCAGGCAAATCGCGGTTAAGTTTGTCAGCCGGTTCATAAATCACATCAAAACCGAGCATCGGGTGCCCGGTACCGAAAAAGTTCGCTACCGTTGACCACCACGCCACCAGCTGCGCTTCGTTTTTGGCATCCGGATCGGCTTTGAAGCTGTCTGCCTGATAGGCAATTATCGGAATCACCCCATACTGTTCGCAGGCCTCCACCAGTTTACGCAGGTGGATAAGCCGCGCTTCCGTCATATTATCGGCAACGCGAATGCGCACATGACGGATACCGGCGTCGTAGAAATCACGCACAATCAGCGGGTCGAACTCGCGGATACCCCGATCGGTACGCGCCCAGTCGACATCCATCCCCACCCCCAGCTTTTGCGCATATTGCGCCGCCGTCAGCGGAGTATCAGCGGCAAACGCAGAGGTTCCCGCTAACAGCATAACAACTGCAATCAGTGGTTTTAACACAGTTGACCTTGTGAAAATCAGGGATGAATACATGTATTTAGCATGCTTGCGTTTACACGTGTAGCAGCAATACGTAATAAATTCTCAAAACCGCGGCCCACTTGCACCGTTGGCCGATTCCTGTTTTCTTTAACGCTCCGATTCTTACGAAAATGAACCGATGAAAAACGCCGACATTCAGAAACTCATCCAGCAGTTTCCGCTTATAGAGCAGTTGATCGCGCTGAAAGAAACGCAGTGGTTTAACCCTAATAGTACCTCCGTTGCCCGGGCTTTGCCGCATGTTGGCCTGACACAACAGGATGTTAGCGAAGCCCACGCGCGGCTTGCCCGCTTCGCGCCGTTTATCGCTCAGGCTTTCCCGGAAACGGCGGCAAGCGGCGGCATGATTGAATCTGACGTGGTTCCGATCCCGGCAATGCAGCGCCGTCTCGGCCCGGATATCATCGGCGAGCTGTGGCTGAAAAAAGACAGCCATTTGCCGATTTCCGGTTCTATTAAAGCGCGCGGCGGCATTTATGAAGTGCTGACCCACGCGGAAAAACTGGCTTGTGCGGCCGGATTACTGACGCCAGATGACGATTACAGCAAACTACTGTTGCCTGAGTTTGCCCGTTTCTTCAGCCAGTACAGCATCGCCGTTGGCTCGACGGGAAATCTGGGGTTATCGATTGGGATTATCAGCGCGCGGCTCGGTTTTCGCGTCACGGTGCATATGTCGGCCGATGCCCGGGCATGGAAAAAAGCGCTACTGCGCAGCCACGGCGTAAACGTGGTGGAGTATGCCGAAGATTACGGCGTGGCCGTTGAACAAGGGCGCAAAGCGGCGGCAGCGGATGCGAACTGCTTTTTCATTGATGATGAGAACTCCCGCACCCTTTTTCTGGGCTATGCCGTCGCCGGACAGCGCCTGAAAGATCAGTTCACGCAGCTTGGCAAAGTGGTGGATAACGCGCATCCGCTGTTTGTCTATCTGCCGTGCGGCGTCGGCGGCGGTCCTGGTGGTGTCGCCTTTGGTCTGAAGCTGGCATTCGGCGGCGCGGTACACTGCATTTTTGCCGAACCGACGCATTCTCCCTGTATGTTACTGGGCGTGTATACCGGGCTGCATGACGGCATTGCGGTGCAGGATCTGGGGATTGATAACCAGACGGCGGCCGATGGTCTGGCGGTCGGGCGCGCTTCCGGCTTTGTCGGACGGGCAATGGAGCGCCTGCTGGACGGCTTCTACACCGTTGATGACAACACGCTTTTCCAGCAGCTCGGCTGGCTGGCGCAGGAAGAGGGCATTCAACTGGAGCCATCGGCGCTGGCGGGAATGTCCGGGCCGCAGCGAATTTGCAGCGACAGCGGCTATCATCAACTGCACGGCTTTAGCCCGGAACAACTGGCGCAAGCCACCCATCTGGTATGGGCCACCGGCGGCGGAATGGTGCCCGCCGATGAGATGGCGCACTATCTGGCGCAAGCTCGCTAAATCAGCCGCTCTGGCGTAGCCAGGCCATCAGCTCAACAGGGGAGCGCCGTTGGCGCAGCAGATCGCGCATCACGCGCATATGCGGCGCGCTGTGGCTAAAAAAGTGGTGATAACCGTGACACAGCGCGCTTCTTCCCTCGACGATGCGGTGCTTCGGGCAGTCGCCCCGGCAAAAACGCAGCATGTCACAACGCAGGCAGGCTTCGCTGAGGCTGGCTTTTTTACTCTGCCCGAAAGCGGCAGCTTCGTGGCTGGCGTTGAGGGTTTTAATCGGAATCTGATGCAGATTGCCCAGCCGGTAATCCGGGGCGACATAGTGATCGCACTGGTAGAGATCGCCGTTCGCCTCCAGCGCAAAAGCGTGGCCGCAAGTCTCGCCAAAGCTGCACATTTGCGACGGATAGCCGCTCCAGACGCCGAGCGTGGAGTCAAATAACTGCACGTAAACGCGGCCAATATCTTCCCGCGCCCATATGTCGAATATCGTGGTAAGAAAGTTTCCCCAGGCTTCGCCGCTGACTGATTCGGCAGACAAGCGCCCCTGCGCGTCCTGCTCCACCAACGGAATAAACTGCAAAAACGGCGTTCCGAGCGCGCGTAAATAGCGATACAGGCGTTGCGGCTGCTGGCTATTGAGATTATTGACGACGCACAGCAGGTTGTACTCGACCTGATGTTTATTCAGTGTCGCAATGGCAGTAAGCACTTTCGCATGTGATGGTTTGCCGCTGCGGTTCACACGGTAAGCATCATGCAAATCCGCCGGGCCATCGATGGAAACGCCTACCAGCCAGCCGTGGTCGTGAAAAAAGCGGCACCACTCCTCATTCAGCAGAAGGCCATTCGTCTGGAAGGCATTTTCAATACGTTTGCCGTTGGCATGCTTTTTTTGCAGGGCGGCAACGCGCTGAAAGAATTCCAGCCCGCAGAGCGTCGGTTCGCCGCCCTGCCAGGCAAACGGCACTTTTTCGCCCGGCTGGGCGTCGATCTGCTGGCGAATAAATGCCTCCAGCGTGGTGTCATCCATAACATTTTGCTGCGGTTTTTCGAGGTAAAAACAGTAGCGGCAGTTAAGGTTGCAGCGTGAACTGGCGGGCTTAGCCATAACGTGGCAGCCTGGCATGCAAACATCCTCACAAGATAAGAATAAGCTGACGGATATGCGTTACAGCAAACAGTAATGCGAGGGAAAGCACCGCGAGGGAGATCAATAATTTGTCACGTATTGCGCCGGGCAAGGCGAAATCGCTTTTATTGACGTCCATTAAGATACGCTTATGGGTGTAGCGCCAGAGCAGTAACGCGGCCAACGCCAGAATGATGAGCGAGATCCAGAAAGGCATGCCCGAATGTTGCCAGTTATGCCTGACCGCCAGCGCCATCAGCGCGCCGTAGCCGAACAGCGTGCGCAACCATGCCAGCGATGTTCGTTCCGGTTGCAGGCCAGGATCCGTTTCGCGCCGGGCTTTGCGGTTATCCGGCATAGAACACCAGCACCATCACCACCAGCGCAACCACCAGCAGCGCCACGCTTATTACCATCAGCACGCGGGTATAGGGCAGATCTTCTTTCAGGCGCATCGCTTTTTCATTGCGCAGCCAGCGCAGATAGCCATAGAGCGCCAGCGCGCCGGAGAAGAGACACAGCAGCAGCGCCAGCACTTCACGGATCAGCGGCGTAGCGAACTGCGGCGCTAACTGGTCCAGCCCAACGCCCGCCGCGAGAAACCCCAGAGCGGTGCGGATCCAGGCAAGAAAAGTGCGCTCATTCGCCAGCGAGAAGCGGTAGTCCGGCGCTTCACCGACGCGGGAAATTTTCATCTGTTCTCCTTCCACGTTGATAACCCTGCCGGCATTGCCCTTTCTTGCAGCGGTAAAGGGAAAACCGATCCGGCTTGGCCTTCAAAGTAGCGGATAAACTGACGCTTTTCGACTCTTTCACGCAATGGAAAGCCGGCACCCTGAAGGTGCCGGACAGGAGAATTAATGCAGCGGCGGCCAGTACGCTTTGTTCGCTTCCAGCAGATCGTCGAGAATCGCTTTCGCCACCGTCGCGCTGGGCACAGTTTTCGACAGCGTAATCGCCTGCCACAACTTCTGGTAGGAGCGCTGTTCCCAGGCATCGACCACCAGTTTTTCCACCGCCACTTGCTGGCTCATCAACCCTTTCTGGAAATGCGGAATATCACCGACCGTCAGCGGTTCCGGGCCGTTTTTCCCCACCAGACAAGGAATTTCTACCATCGCATCGGCATCAAAATTATGAATAGCGCCATTGTTCGGCACGATCAGCAGCATGCGGGCCTGGGTGTTAAAGGCGATGGCGGTAGCCAGATCGACGATGTAAGAAGCATGTTCGTCGATTTCCAGTTCACCGGCGGAAGATTTCCCGGCGGCAATAATCGCCTGGCAGGCGCCAAACACCTGCTTCTCACGATGATCCATCACCTCATTGGCGCGCGTACGTTCCGGGTTACTGTGAGCAACCACGTAATCCGGGAATAAATAATACTTCAGATAAGTGTTTGGCATGGTATCCGGGTCGAGCGCCTGCACATCTTTCGCTTTGGCGAACGTATCGTTCCAGCTTGCTTCAGTGTGCGCGTTATCCGCAGGCGGAACATAGCCGTGTTTCGCCACATATTCGCGCAATTTCGGCATTAGATCGTTACCGTTCAGATCTTCAATCGATGTCCACCAGCCGAAGTGGTTAAGCCCGTAGTAGCGTACCCGCATCTCTTTGCGGTCTTTCAGACCGACGATTTGCGCCATCCGTCCTTCAATGCCGATAGGCATATCGCAGATGTTAAGAATTTTGGCCTGCGGGCGCAGGCGACGCGTGGCTTCTGCGACGATTGCTGCCGGGTTGGAGTAGTTAAGCATCCACGCATTGGGCGAATATTTTTCCATATAATCAACCAGCTCCAGCACGCCGCCGATAGAACGCATACCGTAGGCAATACCGCCAGGCCCGCAGGTTTCCTGGCCTAATACACCGTGGCGCAGCGGGATTTTTTCATCTTTTTCACGCATCGGGTATTTGCCGACGCGGATATGCGCCATCACAAAATCGACGTCGGTAAAGGCTTTTTGCGGGTCGGTGGTGTAGCTGAATTCAATCTCCGGTGCCTGCTCCTGCAGGATAATTTTGCAGGCTTCGGCGATGGTTTCCTGGCGCGCGCCATCGTTGTCATAGAATTTCAGCGCCCGCAGCGGGAAGCGATCGCGGTTAGCCAGCAACATCAAAACGATACCGGGAGTAAAGGTGCTACCGCCGCCGGCGATAACCACTGAAAACTGTTTCATGATACTGCCTCCGTCATGGTGGATGGTTCATTGGTCAAAGGGGTTTTCATCAGGGATTCAAGCTGGTCGCGCAGCAGGGGAACATGCAGGCCGACAATCACCTGGATGGCGTTGCCGCGTCGCACGACACCGTGCGCGCCCAGCGCTTTAAAGACGTCGTCGCTTTGGGTTTTCGCCGTATCGACCAGCGTGATGCGCAGCCGCGTCGCGCAGTTGTTGACGCTTTCGATGTTTGCTGCACCGCCCAGCGCCTGCAAAAATCCGGCGGCCTGGCCCAGCGAGTCTTTCGCTGCCGCCGTGGTTTGTCCGTGCGCCGCTTTGTAATCGGCCTTGCTATAGAGTTTGATTTCACTCTCTTCCCGGCCGGGCGTTTTCAGGTTTAAGACAGTGATCAGCGTGCGGAAAACGACGAAATAGAGCGCGGTAAAACAGAGGCCGATAGCAATCTGGGTGAAAACCGTCGCGGCATGGTTATGGAACATTGGGATCCAGTTTTGCGGCAGGAACTGGTCGAGCAGCCCGCCGCCCATATTGCCCACCACGCCGAAGCTATACATTACCGTCGCCATCGTCGCTGCCAGTACAGCGTGAACGGCAAACAGCAGCGGGGAGATAAACAGGAAGGTGAATTCCAGCGGTTCGGTGATACCCACCAGTATGGCCGTCAGCGTTGCAGGGATCAGCAGACCCGCGACTTTGACGCGGTTTTCCGGCGCGGCGGTATACCACATCGCCAGCGCGATACCGATGGAACCAAACACTTTCGCGTTACCGTGCAGTGCAAAGCCACCTTCCGGGAACAGGACTTTCAGCGGCTCGGTGCTCTGGCTGAATGCCTGTAGATGTTGCGCCCAGTACATCTGAATACCGCCTTCCACCGCCGCCGGGCCGAAGATAAAGGGACCGTAGACAAAGTGGTGCAGCCCGGTCGGGATCAGGATGCGTTCCAGGAAAGTGTAAATCCACACGCCCAGCGCCCCAGCAGAGCGCAGAAAAGCCTGCAATGATTCAATGCCAAGCTGCACTTTCGGCCAGCCCAACAGCGTCAGCCAGGCGCAGGGGATCATCACCAGGAAGGCGATAATTACCACAAACGAGGTGCCCTGGAAGATGCCAAGAAAGACGGGCAGCGGTTTGTCGAAAAAGCGGTTATGGATGGCGGTGACAATGCCGGAAATCGCAATCGCCCCGATAATGCTGGTGTCGAGGGTTTTGATCCCGGCAATCAGCGCAAGACCGCTGCCCGCCGTGGGTTCAATGCTGAAATCGACGCCAAAAAAGTGACCCCAGGTCATTCCCATGGCGTTAATGAAGTAATTCCAGGTCAGAAAACTGATCAGCACCGCCAGGCAAGCTCGCCCTTGCGCCTGTTTTGCCAGACCAATAGGTAAACCGACGGCGAAAATGAGCGGCATATTGCGAAACACCGCCCAACCGCCCTCTTCAATGATATGGACACATTGCGCAAACAGATTGTCGGGTGCGGTTAAGGTTGCGCCGACAAACAGGGGATTACCCAGCATGATGGCAATACCCACCACCATACCGGCAAACGGGAAGAGCAGTACCGGTGTGAACATGGCACCGCCGAAACGTTGTATTTGACTGAGCATCATAGAATCCTCATGTAACAACTTGTAGGGGGTAGAGGCCTTGTAGGTTTTTTGTGGGCCTGTGAGCAGCATAAGAAGCCGCCGCCGCGCCAACATGGCGCGCCGCTGCGATTCGTGATCGCTTTCATGGTTTTATTTCATGCGCTCAGGTCTACTTTTCAGGAAAAACATGGACATATTCAGAGGCAATGCTCCCGCTGACGGGGGCAGAGAGGTCTACAGGTGATCTACAAATCTATCGCCGAGCGATTACGCCTGCGGCTCAATTCATCGGATTACAATATCGGCAGCCCGTTACCGGGCGAAAAGGCGCTGGCGCTGGAGTTTGGCGTGGCGCGAATGACGATTCGCAAGGCGGTTGATCTGCTGGTGGGTTGGGGATTAGTGGTTCGCCGTCACGGCAGCGGGACATTTGTCGCACGCAAAGATGTTCATCATGAAACCACCAATCTGACCGGGCTGGTAGAAGTGCTGCGCCGACAGGGCAAAGAGGTACAGAGTCAGGTTTTGCAGTTCGAAGTGATGCCCGCTCCGCCAGCCATTGCCAGCCAGTTGCGCATACACATTAACGAACGGATCTACTTCTCGCGGCGGGTTCGTTACGTGGAGGGAAAACCGCTGATGCTGGAAGACAGCTATATGCCGGTGAAGCTGTTCCGTTCGCTGTCATTGGGGCATCTGGAGGGGTCGAAATTCGATTATATCGAGAAGGAATGCGGCATCACCATCAGTGGTAACTACGAGAGCCTGACACCGGTGCTGGCCGATAAACAGGTGGCCAGCTTGCTGAACGTGGCGGAACAAACGCCGCTGCTGCGTATTACTTCACTCTCCTACAGCGACAGCGGCGAATTTCTTAACTACTCAGTGATGTTCCGCAACACCAGCGAGTATCAGGTGGATTACCATCTGCGCCGTATTCATACCGACACGCTATTAACCCATCCCCCAGAACAGTACGGCCAGAAGTTGTGGGGTGATAATACGTAAAAACATCACCAGCGGATAAACCGTCGCATACGAGAGTGCCGCCGCGCCGCTGGTGGCATGCAGGCCGTTGGCAAACGCCAGCGCTGGCGGATCGGTCATCGACCCGGCCAACATGCCGCAGAGGGTCAGATAGTTCATCTTCGCCAGCATTCGCGCCAGCAAACCGACGGTGATCAGCGGAATTGCGGTGATAAAGATGCCATAACACATCCATTTCACTCCATCGCCCTGGGTCAGCGTGGCGATAAAGTCACCGCCGGATTTCAGCCCCACCACCGACAGGAACAACACAATTCCCAGCTCACGCAGTGCCAGGTTCGCACTGGGCGGCATAAACCAGTACAGCTTGCCGATCGTACCAATTCGCCCAAGGATCAGCGCCATAATCAGCGGTCCGCCCGCGAGCCCCAGCTTCAGCGCTGCCGGAAACCCTGGTATATACAACGGCAGCGATCCCAGCAGAACACCAAGCCCAATGCCAATAAACACCGGCAGCATTTGTACCTGCTGCAACTTGTGCTGCGCATTGCCGACCTCGTTAGTCACCGCTTCGATTGCCGTCGGACGCCCGACAAGATTAAGGATATCGCCGAATTGCAGGCTGGCGTCGCTGCTGGCAACCAGCTCCACACCAGCGCGGTTCAGGCGGGAAATCACGACGTCGTAGCGCTCCTTGAAGCGCAGATCGCGGATTTTTTTTCCCAGAACTTTTTCGTTGGTCACCACCACGCGTTCGACGCGCAAATCTGTGCCGCGCGTCGACAAAGAGGTATCAACTTCTTTGCCGATCACCAACTGCGCGTTATGTAAATCCTTCGGAAGCCCTACCAGATGCAACAAATCGCCGGACTGAATCAGCGTGCCCGGCGAGGGCACCATCAGTAAATCATTCCGTTTGAGACGCGAGCAGATGATTTTGTCGCTATTGAGAATGGGGACATCCTGAATCGCCATATTATTGAGATTCGGATTTTCCACGCGGATATTGATGGTGCGGATCAGTGAAGTGCCATGGCTGAGTGTTGCGTCGTGCTGTCGCGCCTCTTCATCGACATTAACGCGAAATAACACGCGCAACAGCCACATACTGAACAAAATGCCGCAAATACCAAACGGATATGCCATGGCGTAGCTCATCCCCATCTGGTCGAGCAGCGGGCCAGGAATGCCTAAATCACGCAGGATTTGCTGCCCTGCGCCAAGCGCTGGCGTATTGGTGACCGCACCGGAAAAAATCCCCAGCACCACCGGCAGCGGAATGGCAAAAAGTTTATACAGAATGGTGGTGACAAGACCACCGAGAACAACGATTAAAACAGCGAACAGATTCAGGCGCAGGCCAGAAACGCGTAAAGAAGCGAAGAACCCCGGTCCCACCTGGATGCCGATGGTATAAACAAACAGGATCAGGCCAAATTCCTGCACAAAAAGCAGTATCTGACCGCTTATAGCGATACCCAATTTATCTATAAGGTGGCCGACAATTATCCCTCCAAACAGCACACCACCAATACCAAAACCCACGCCGCGTATCTTCACGTTGCCGATCCACAACCCGACAACGGCTACCAGCGCCAGTACGCTTACCGTTAACGCAATATCACTCATGATCTTTTCCCTGTACATGATGACTGCAAGGAAGTTTGGCAGAACACGTAATAGCTGTATAGGTTACACCCTATAAAGTGTATGGGATTTCTTTGCTTCAGAATGTGGCGCAGATTGCACCAGCAGAAAACGATTGCCCTGAACAAAAGCCCCCCTTGTGACGACACAGGCGGAAAAAACCGTGCGCCTGCTAAGCATTCCGGGAATGTCAGAGACAACAAAAGGTTATGGCATAGTTAATGCAATAGCCCACTTTTGTTAAAAACAGGGGGCGACATGACAAATACAACACTGACTCACGTAGTGGTTACCAGCCAGAAAAAGTGGAGCCAGTTAGCTCTGGGTTTGCTGTGTATGATCTCCATCTCCAGCCCGCAATATGTCTGGGCGCTGTTTACGCGACCCTTTATGGCAAAGCTGAACGTTCCGCTGGCGGAAATTCAGCTCACTTTTTCCCTGCTGATCATTTTGCAAACCTTCTTCTCGCCTTTTCAGGGGCGTTTAATCGATAAGTTTGGCCCGCGCAGATTGATTGCCGTTGGTACTGTGCTGAGCGGCGTAAGCTGGATGCTGACCTCAACCGTCAGCAGCCTGGGCGAACTTTATCTCTATTACGGTGTGCTGGGCGGCCTTGGCACCGGGATTGTGTACATCGGTGTGGTGGGTCTGATGGTGCGCTGGTTCCCGGAAAAACGCGGATTTGCCACAGGGATGGTGGCGGCGGGCTACGGCATGGGCGCGATTCTGACCACTTTTCCGGTCACACAATCGCTGGCCGCGAAAGGGCTGGAAAACACGCTCTGGCAGTTCGGGCTGGTAATGGCGGTCATTGGTTTTATCGCCAGCCAGGGGCTACGCGCGCCGCAGACGCTCAACACCCAGGAGATCAATAGCAGCCTGGCGATGAGTGATAAGAGTTTTTCCCCTGGCGAGATGCTACGCAAACCGCTGTTCTGGCTGATGTTTGTCATGATGACCATGATGTCCACATCCGGCCTGATGGTCACGTCACAGATGGCGATTTTCGCCGAAGATTTTGGTATTACCGCGGTGACCGTAATGGGCGTGGCAGCGCTGCCGCTGGCGATGACCATCGACCGCTTTATGAACGGGCTGACGCGCCCGGTGTGCGGTTATATTTCTGACCGCATCGGTCGCGAAAATATGATGTTTATCGCTTTTGGTCTGGAAGGCTGCGCGATGGCGCTGTGGTTGTTGTGCAAAGACGATCCGCTGCTGTTTGTTCTGCTCTCCGGGGTGGTTTTTTTCGGCTGGGGCGAGATTTTTTCACTTTTCCCTGCCACGCTCACCGATACCTTCGGTACGCAGCATGCAACGACGAACTACGGCTGGCTCTATATTTCGCAGGGGATTGGTTCCATCTTTGGCGGACCGCTGGCGGCGCTGATGTATCAACAAACGGGAAGCTGGAATCTGGTGTTTGGCTGCGCCATCACGCTTGATATTCTCTGCGCGCTGTTGGCCTTTTTCGTGCTCAAACCCTGGCGGCAGCGTTTTTTGCAGCGCGTTCGCGCATAAACAATAAAGGCTCCGCATGCGGAGCCTTTTGTTCTGTAGCCGTTAGCTATTTAACGCAGGGCGATTGCTGATGGCAATGCGTTGCGGCGCTGCGCTTTCCGGCACGTTCCGCAGCAGATCGATATGCAACAAACCGTTGGTAAAGGTCGCGCCGGAAACTTCCATAAAGTCGGCCAGCGTAAAGCTCAGGCTGAACGGCTGTATCACCAGCCCCTGATGTAACCATTTTGGCTCGTTGGCCGGTTTTTCCGGCGTGCCTTTAATGGTCAGGCGGTTATTTTCCAGCTGAATATCCAGCTCTTCCTGGCGGAAACCGGCCAGCGCAAGGGTGATGCGGTAGTGGTTATCGTCGCCTTTCTCAATGTTGTAAGGAGGGAAAGACTGTTGTTCAGCGGTGCTTTGCAGGGCGTTAGCCAGTTTGTCGAAGCCAATCCACTGACGAAGAATCGGGGATAAATCATAGTTACGCATGAGTGTTTCTCCTTCTAAGAAGCGAGTGAGTACCTGCGAGCACAATGGCTCACATATGCCCCCTGTCGGCGAGCATGTCGGGACCAGGCCGCCAATGGCGACCCGGAACAATTAGTTAATTTCGATGCGACGCGGTTTTTTCTCTTCCGGGATCACGCGTTCCAGATCGATATAGAGCAGGCCGTTCACCAGGTTGGCGCCATTGACGTGAATATTTTCCGCCAGCTGGAATTTGCGTTCGAAGTTGCGCTCGGCAATGCCCTGATAGAGGTAAGTACGCTCTTTTTGCTCGTCACTGTGGGAGCCTTTCACCACCAGCAGGTTGTCCTGCGCGGTGATTTCCAGTTCGCTCTCAGCGAAACCGGCCACAGCAATGGCGATGCGGTAGTGGTTTTCATCCACTAATTCAACGTTGTACGGAGGGTAACCGCCATTGCTCTGGTTCTGGTTGTTTTCCAGCAGATTAAACAGGCGGTCAAAACCAATAGCTGAACGATAAAGCGGGGAGAGATCGAAATTACGCATACTTAAAAGCTCCTGAAATCAGCGAGATTTTTCCATGCCTTCCACAAGGGACAGGCCGTTACCGTAACCTAGCACCCTTCCGGCGTGTTTTTGTGGTTACATTCCTAAAATAGGGCTGACGGGTCAGATTTCAAGGGCAGAACACCGACTTTTTTTTGCACTTTCTGGCGCAATGCATAGACTGGGATCACAGCACAAAAGGACAAAGTGCGAGTACCGCCACAGAGCGGAACCCGAATGCTATCTCTTTCCCAAAAGGGAGGCTATAACCGCCTGAGTAGCATTCAAACGACAAACAACGATGATTAATCGATGATGAAAACAACGCTTATAGTTTCTGTTTTGCTCTACGGAATGATGTTGTCAGGTTGCTCAAGCGTCATGTCGCATACGGGCGGCAAAGAAGGGGTTTATCCTGGAACGCGCGCCAGTTCGGCCATGCTTTCCGATGATGATACTGGTATTGGCACCAAATCGCTGGTGGTGCTGGATATGCCTTTTACCGCCGTCATGGATACCTTACTGCTGCCGTGGGATCTCTTCCGCAAGGATGATTCCATCAAATCGCGGGTTGAAAAGAGCGAACAGGCAAACCTGGCAACCAACTCAGTGATCCCGCCAGCGCCCATGCCGGCTCCCTGATTTATAGTCCGGTTTCTGTCATCCAAAGTTGGCGGAAACCCTCCACCTCTTCCATCCAGGCGATCAGCTTCCCGTCCGGTGAAAACACCACGGCATCGGCAGAAGGCGGATTTGCGTGATCGGATGTCAAAAAGGTGATGTTGCCGCTCCCGGCATCGCATAGCGCAATGCGGTTTTCCAGTACAAATCCCAGCGCACTGCCAGAGGGATGCCAGTTAAATGCCGACTGGATACCGCTGGCGGTAAAGGTTAACTGGCGCGGTTCACCGCCGTCCGGGCTTATCAACCACAACTGCACGATACCGCGCTCATCACGCATCAGAAATGCAATCTGTGTGGCCTGCGAATTGCTGCGTACCCAGTGGCGCGGCACGTTCACTAAGCCAGGATAACGGCGTTGGTGCGTGAATGTCAGACGTTTTTGCACCACGCCTTTTGGCGGCGCAGGCAGGGTTTGTTCGCTGCCTGCCAACGGCGCATCACCTGCGGTTTTCCAGCCTTGTTCATCGCCAGGCAGCGCAACGATAAACAACTCCGGCACTTTTTCACCACCAGCCGAAAGCGTATCGCCAATGAACGCCAGCCTGTCATTGCCAACCCATCCCTCTTCGTAAGCACGATTAATATCGTTGCTGCCCGGCACGGGCGTGGATGTTGTACGACTGATCAGTACGCACCAATGGCTGCCGCCATATTCACGCGGATGGGTGCAGGGCGGCGTTACCGGACCAAACGGCACCGCAACGCCGACGTTACGTAGATCTTTTGCCGGAGAAAGCGCATGCATAACGTGGTCGTTATAGGTAAAGCTGACGTTTTCACCGTTCGGGCTGAACACATGCACGTGCGTACCGCCGCGCAATGCGCCCGGCGTGTAAGGCGCGGTGATATCCAGCGCATCCAGATTCCGCGTCACTCCCTTTTCCGTAATAACGCCCCGGCGATGGTGAAAATCATACTGCCAGTTGTCGTCAGGGTTTTCCGGGCCATGGATAAAAACATATTTTTCCGCTTGTGGGCTGACCGTCACCACGCCGACATGCGCGCCGTCCCTTGCGGTATACAGCACTTCAACCTCACCGCTGTGCACATTGACACGCTCAATGGTTTTCCCGGTAAACGATGCACCGGAAGGGCGAACATCGAAAACCAGCCACTGGCTGTCTGGTGTCCAGCTATGAATATTGGTCAGTTGATGGTGACGCGCAGCGAAGGTGAGTTGTTTCATTAGCGGATAGACCCGGAAGCGGAGTAAGCGCTTCAGAGTAATGGATCCGTGGGAAAATGACTACGATTCGGAAGGCTACAGGCAAGAGCAATGCGCTCCTGCCTGCGAGAATCGCTTAGTTCAGGGCAAATTTCTCGATGGCGTAAGCAACGCCGTCTTCAAGGTTGGATTTGGTGACAAAGTTCGCGATTTCTTTCACAGATGGAATGGCGTTATCCATCGCCACACCCATGCCGGCATATTCGATCATTGCGATGTCATTTTCCTGATCGCCAATCGCCATGATCTCGTCCTGCTTGATATTCAGCGCCTCGGCAAGGGATTTCACACCGGTGCCTTTATTGACGCGTTTATCCAGAATTTCGAGGAAGTACGGCGCACTTTTCAGCACGGTATACTTCTCTTTCACTTCCTGCGGGATGCGGGCAATAGCCTGATCGAGAATAACGGGATCATCAATCATCATCACTTTGAGGAACTGCGTTGCGGGATCCATCTTTTCCGCCTCGCAGAACACCAGCGGAATCGTTGCCACGTAAGATTCGTGCACCGTGTAGTAGCTAATGTCCCGGTTTGCGGTGTAAAGCGTATTGCGATCAAGGGCGTGGAAATGGGAACCGACTTCGCGGGAGAGTTTCTCCAGATAGCGGTAATCATCATAGCTCAACGTCGTTTGCGCCACCGTACTGCCGTCGCTGGCGTTCTGTACCAAAGCACCGTTGTAAGTGATGCAATAATCACCTTCCCGCTCCATATGCAGCTCTTTCATGTAGCTGTGAACGCCTGCATACGGTCGGCCCGTGGTCAGCACCACGTTAATACCGCGCTCGCGCGCAGCGGCGATAGCATTTTTAACAGCGGGAGAGATGGTGTGATCGGGCAGCAGCAGCGTGCCGTCCATATCGATTGCAATAAGTTTTATAGCCATGAGATCCCCTGATGAGATTTTTCAGGACCCATGCTAACGCGATTCCGCTCAAAAAACAGCAGCGCAACGGGGTTAAAAGGGGGATAGAAAGGGGAACCGGGATTCCCCTTTTGCGCGATAAAACGGAGGATTTAGCCTCCAGGCCTGATAAGCACAGCGCCATCAGGCGCTTGTCGCCGGCTGGATCTGCGTTTACCCGGCCTATAATTTGGCCCGCGAGCCGTTAAATATCGATATTTGCCGCTTTCAGGGCGTTCTCTTCGATAAACGCGCGACGCGGCTCAACGGCATCGCCCATCAGCGTAGTGAACAGCTGGTCAGCCGCGATAGCATCTTTCACAGTGACGCGCAGCATGCGACGGCTTTCCGGATCCATGGTGGTTTCCCACAACTGTTCCGGGTTCATTTCGCCCAGACCTTTATAACGCTGGATAGCGAGACCGCGACGGGACTCTTTCACCAGCCAGTCCAGCGCCTGCTCAAAGCTGGCGACCGGCTGACGGCGCTCACCGCGTTCGATAAAGGCGTCTTCTTCAATCAGGCCGCGCAGTTTTTCACCCAGCGTGCACAGACGACGGTATTCGCCACCGGTAACAAACTCATGATCCAGCGGATAGTCGGTATCGACGCCGTGCGTACGTACGCGGATGATCGGCTCGAAGTGACTCAGCGCGCTGTTTTCACGCACATCAAACTTCCACTGGCTGCCGTGCTGTTCGTTCTCATTCAGCTCGGTAACCAGCGCGTTCACCCAACGGGTTACTTTCTGTTCGTCGGAAAGATCGGCTTCCGTCAGCGTCGGCTGATATACCAGCTCTTTCAGCAGTGTACGCGGGAAGCGGCGCTCCATTCGACCGATCATTTTCTGTGTTGCGTTATACTCGGCAACCAGTTTTTCCAGCGGCTCTCCGGCCAGAGCTGGCGCGCTGGCGTTGGCGTGTAGCGTTGCGCCGTCCAGCGCGATGGCGATTTGATACTGATCCATCGCATCGTCATCTTTAATGTATTGTTCCTGTTTGCCTTTCTTCACTTTGTACAGCGGCGGCTGAGCGATGTAGACGTGACCACGCTCAACGATTTCCGGCATCTGACGGTAGAAGAAGGTCAACAGCAGCGTACGGATGTGCGAGCCATCGACATCCGCATCGGTCATGATGATGATGCTGTGATAGCGCAGTTTGTCCGGGTTGTACTCGTCGCGGCCAATACCGCAGCCCAGCGCGGTGATAAGCGTCGCCACTTCCTGCGAAGAGAGCATCTTGTCGAAGCGTGCTTTCTCAACGTTGAGGATCTTACCTTTCAGCGGCAGAATCGCCTGGTTCTTACGGTTACGGCCCTGCTTCGCAGAACCGCCCGCCGAGTCCCCTTCCACTAAGTAGAGTTCGGACAGCGCCGGGTCACGCTCCTGGCAATCCGCCAGTTTACCCGGCAGACCGGCCAGATCCAGCGCGCCTTTACGGCGGGTCATTTCACGGGCTTTACGCGCAGCTTCACGGGCGCGCGCCGCATCAATAATCTTGCCAACCACGATTTTTGCGTCGGACGGGTTTTCCAGCAGGTACTCAGCCAACAGTTCGTTCATCTGCTGTTCAACTGCCGTTTTCACCTCCGAGGAGACCAGTTTGTCTTTGGTCTGCGAGGAGAATTTCGGGTCTGGCACTTTTACCGAAACCACAGCAATCAGGCCTTCGCGAGCGTCGTCGCCGGTGGCGCTGACTTTGGCTTTCTTACTGTAGCCTTCTTTATCCATGTAGGCATTCAGCGTACGAGTCATCGCCGCGCGGAAGCCTGCAAGGTGAGTACCGCCGTCGCGCTGCGGAATGTTGTTGGTAAAGCAGTAGATATTTTCCTGGAAGCCGTCGTTCCACTGCAACGCCACTTCCACACCGATACCGTCTTTTTCGGTAGAGAAGTAGAAAATGTTCGGGTGGATCGGCGTTTTATTCTTGTTGAGATATTCAACAAACGCCTTGATGCCACCTTCATAGTGGAAATGGTCTTCTTTGCCGTCGCGCTTGTCGCGCAGACGAATAGAAACGCCGGAGTTGAGGAAGGACAACTCACGCAGGCGTTTCGCCAGAATTTCATATTCGAATTCGGTGACGTTGGTGAAGGTTTCATAGCTTGGCCAGAAACGCACCATCGTACCGGTCGATTCGGTTTCACCGGTGACCGCCAGTGGAGCCTGCGGCACGCCGTGCTCATAAATCTGACGGTGGACTTTGTTGTCACGCTGGATCACCAGCTCCAGTTTCTGCGACAAAGCGTTAACCACGGAAACACCTACACCGTGCAGACCGCCGGAAACTTTATAGGAGTTATCATCGAACTTACCGCCTGCGTGCAGAACGGTCATGATCACTTCCGCTGCGGAAACGCCCTCTTCCGGGTGAATACCGGTCGGGATACCACGGCCGTCATCCTGTACAGAGACAGAGTTATCGCTGTGGATAGTGACGACAATGTCTTTACAGTACCCTGCGAGCGCTTCGTCGATAGCGTTATCTACCACCTCGAATACCATATGGTGCAGACCGGTGCCGTCATCCGTATCGCCGATATACATACCAGGGCGCTTACGCACCGCATCCAGCCCTTTCAGGACTTTGATACTGGAGGAGTCATAAGAATTCGACATCAACGTTTCTCGCTCATTTAATCTTGGGTTAATCCGTTATTTTACCCTTTTCCACGGTGAACATCTTCGAATTTTTGTCCGACATGTCCATTACGTGCTCGGCGCTGATCGCGCTGACAAAAACCTGTGACTGCGTGGCTTTTAACCGGCTGGCTAACAGGCCACGCTTCTCGTCATCAAGTTCGGAGGCAAAATCATCTATCAGGTATAAACAGCGTCGTCCGCTTTCACGCGTTAAAAACTCACCCTGCGCCAGACGCAGCGCGCACATCAGGAGTTTTAACTGCCCGCGAGACAGCGTATCTTCAACCGGCGCACCGTCCGCCCTGATGCGGAAATCCGCTTTATGCGGACCGTGAGCGGTGTAAGTCAGCATGCGGTCGCGCTCAAAATTGCGCTCCAGCACCTCACTGTAATCAGTCTCCTTTTCCCACCCGCGCTGAAATGAAAAGGTGAGGGAGAACTCCGGTAAAAACTGGCGGCAGGTATCTGCCATATCTTCCGCAATGGCGGCGCTGTATTCCGCACGCCAGCGGCTTAGCTGCTCCGCCAGCGGGATCAGCTCTTTGTCCCACGGACGAAGCTGCGCATAGTGGCTCACCTGGCGCAATGCGGCGTTGCGCTGCTTCAGCAGGCGCTTGAGATTGCTCCAGGCGGTAAAAAAACCGCTCTCATTGTGGAAACAACCCCAATCAAGGAATGCTCTTCGATATTTGGGGCCGCCATTGAGTAAAGTAAACCCCTCAGGGGTAATGAGCTGCATCGGCATCAGCAGAGCCAGTTCAGCCACTTTGTGACCGTCGGTGCCGTCAATGCGCACCTTGCTGTCGCCGAGCTTATCTTTGGTCAAACCAATCGAGGTTTCGCGCTCTTCGCCCTGCAATCGCCCATGTAAAACAAACGATTCCTGCTCATGACGAATCACGCGGCCGATTTGCAAACTGCGAAACGCCCGGCCATGACCGAGCGTGTAAATGGCTTCCAGCACGCTGGTTTTACCGCTGCCGTTGGCGCCGACGAGGAAATTAAAGCCGGGAGATAACGCGAGATCCGCATTCTCGATGTTACGGAAATCTTTGATCAGTAATCGCGTCAGAGACATAGTTCAGTACTTCAGTCCAGGGGCGTGAGTGTCGCAGCCAGTTCGTCTACCGCCAGCGCGCAGAAAGCGGAGCGTACACGAAGTACGTGAGCATTTCGAGCACTGCCGGGAGGCGAAATGGCAAGTAAACCAGCCCCTTTAAACACTAAAGACGCATTGGCATGACGACATAGGCTGCGCTTTGACTGGCCGCATCTTCAATCTGCACGCTGGACACTGAATCCGTCAGCAGAATACGCACGTTCTCACATTTCAGCGCATTCAGGACGTCCAGCACATAGCTGACGTTAAAGCCGATTTCCATTTCGCTGCCAGCGTAGGTGACATCGAGAAACTCTTCGGCTTCTTCCTGCTCCGGGTTGTTGGCGGTGATTTTGATCTGGTTCTCACTGACATACAGACGCACACCACGGAACTTCTCGTTGGAGAGGATCGCCGCACGGGCAAACGCCTGCTTGAGCGAATCGCAACCCGCTTCCAGCGTTTTGTCCGGGTTCTTCGGCAATACGCGACGATAATCCGGAAAACGGCCATCAACCAGCTTGGAAGTAAAGATGAAATCACCGACGTGCGCACGGATATTATTGCTGCCAATTTGCACGCGCAGCGGCGTATCGCCACCATCGAGCATACGCATCAACTCAATCACGCCTTTACGCGGCACGATCACCGAATGGTTCGGCAGCGATTCGCCAATCGGCATTGAACAGACCGCCAGACGGTGGCCGTCAGTGGCCACGGTACGCAGCTCTTCGCCTTCGGTTTCAAACAGCATGCCGTTTAAGTAGTAACGTACATCCTGATGCGCCATGGAGAACTGGGTCGCTTCGATCAGGCGCTTCATTGTGGCCTGCGGCAGCGTGAACTCCACTTCGCTTTGCCAGTCGTCCAGATTCGGGAAGTCCGCAGCGGGCAGCGTGGATAACGAGAAACGGCTGCGCCCGGAACGGATCAGCATACGCTCGCCTTCCAGCTGCACGGCGATTTCCGCACCTTCCGGCAGACCGCGACAGATGTCGAAGAATTTACGCGCCGGTACCGTGGTTGCGCCCTGTTCATGCGGCTGAACCAGCGCAACGCGCGCTACCATCTCCATTTCAAGATCGGTGCCGGTCAGCGACAGTGCGCCTTCAGTAACCTGAAGCAGCAGATTACCGAGAATAGGCAACGTCGGGCGACCGCCCAATGGGCCGCTAACCTGTTGCAGCGGCTTTAATAAATGTTCACGTTCAACGGTAAATTTCATAGCGTCACGAAGATAATGTTCTGATTAAATTGGAAAAATCTTCTTTGATATCATGGCTTTCTTCACGCAACTGCTCAATCTTACGGCAGGCATGCAGCACGGTAGTATGGTCGCGACCACCAAAAGCATCACCGATTTCCGGCAGGCTATGGTTAGTCAGCTCCTTTGCCAGCGCCATCGCCATCTGGCGCGGACGGGCTACCGAACGGGATCGACGCTTCGAGAGAAGATCCGCAACCTTGATCTTGTAGTACTCGGCCACTGTCTTTTGAATATTGTCGATGGTGACCAGTTTTTCCTGTAGCGCCAGCAGATCGCGCAACGCTTCACGGACAAAATCGATGGTGATCGCACGACCAGTGAAATTGGCATTGGCAATCACGCGGTTCAGCGCCCCTTCCAGCTCACGCACGTTCGAGCGTAGGCGCTTGGCAATAAAGAAAGCCACTTCGCCCGGCAGACGAATATCGTTTTCATCTGCTTTTTTCATCAGGATCGCAACGCGGGTTTCCAGTTCCGGTGGCTCGATCGCTACCGTTAAACCCCAGCCAAAGCGGGATTTTAAACGATCCTCAACGCCGTTGATCTCTTTCGGATAGCGATCCGATGTGAGGATGATCTGCTGATTGCCTTCCAGCAGCGCGTTAAAGGTGTGGAAAAACTCTTCCTGGGATCGTTCTTTATTGGCAAAGAATTGAATATCGTCAATCAGCAGGGCATCAACGGAGCGGTAGTAGCGTTTAAACTCTTCGATCGCATTGTTTTGCAGGGCTTTTACCATGTCCTGGACAAAGCGCTCGGAGTGCATATACACCACTTTGGCATTCGGCTTTCGCGCCACAATGCCGTTACCCACCGCATGCAGCAGGTGCGTTTTACCCAGACCTGTACCGCCATATAAAAACAGCGGGTTATAGGCGCCGCCGGGGTTATCCGCAACCTGGCGAGCCGCCGCGCGGGCCAGCTGGTTGGATTTACCTTCGACGAAGTTATCAAAGGTATGTTTCACATTAACGTTGGAACGGTAGGTCGGCTCTGCCGGCGCAGGAACATTGTCCCAGCCTGGACGCGCCGCTGGCGCTGCGCGCTGAACGACGACCTGCGCCGCCTGAGCGGGCGCAGAGACTGTCGCAGGTTCTTTCAGCGACTGGCTGACCGGACGGGAACCCACCTCAAAACGCAGCTGTGGGGCATCCGGGCCGCAGAACTCATTCAGCAGCCCATTGATATTATTAAGATATTTATCTCTTACCCAATCGAGCACAAAACGGTTTGGCGCGTACAGTGCCAGCGTGTTATCGCTCAGTTCCGCCTGCAATGGGCGTATCCACATACTAAATTCTGTGGCTGGTAACTCATCCTGCAATCGGGCAAGACACTGCTGCCAAAGCGAAAGTGACAC